>CAVVZJ010000005.1:0-180678 GCA_963752755.1 uncultured Planctomycetales bacterium
GCATCTGGGCCGGTTCCTGTTCTACATGAGCCTGATCTACACCTGCCAGCTGAACCAGGCCAACCCGTTCGACTACCTGACCGAGTTGCAGCGGCACGCCGACGCGGTGGCAAACGATCCTCAGTTCTGGATGCCGTGGAACTACCGCGACGCGCCGGGCTGATCGTTGATGAATCGGGCTGTGCCGGACGAGTCGAGCCGCCATTGCCGAACGTAACGACACGCGGAATCGAGGCCATGCCGAAGCGCCCCTCCAAGCCCAGGAAAGCGGTCCCATCCCGGAAGCCACTCGGCCCTATGGCCACGCTACGCCAGGCGCTGGCCAGGCGAACCAAAGCGGAGCTGGTGGAAGTCCTGGTGGAACTGGCCCAGGCGGACCGGGGGATCCTCCGGCAGCTCACCGCTCGGTTTGAGGTGGCGACGACAGCCGACGAGTTGGTCACCGCGACGCGGCTGGCCATCGCCGACGCGACTGACTTCGATGAGCGCCAGATCAACCGCAACTTCGACTACGACGACGATGCCTACGGCGAGGTGAAGAGGAACCTGGGCCGCCTGATCGATTCGGGCCAACTGCGGCTGGCCATGGAGCTCTCGTTGGAGTTGATGAAGGAAGGAAGCTATCAGGTCGAGATGAGCGACGAAGGCCTGATGACCGGGGACATTGAAGACTGCTTGAACGTGGTCCTCAAGGCTCTCGAAAAGAGCGACCTGCCTGCGGCCGAGGTGATCGCTTGGTGCTCGGCGATGCTCGAGAAGGACCGCGTAGGCTTCATCGCCTGTGAGGCCCTTGAATCGTTGCGAAAGCGCTTCCAGGAGACCGGAGCACGATAGCCGGCCGGCCGGTCAACGCCCGCCAACGGGGAGCGCTGCCTCCCGCTCTCGCCCAGAATTCACCGAAGGCCGCCGAGAATCCTGCCACGCCAGCATCCGATCTCCCAGGCCGTCAGCCGCGGGAATCACTTTTTACACGCCTGCCGGAAGGACACCGTGCTCCGCTCCGGCGACGTGGACCCGAAGGAGCGGGAGGACTGGATCACCCAGCACGGCCGCGAGTTCGACGTGATGATCTCCCATCCCAAGCTCGTCAGCACCGGCTTGGACCTGTTCAGCAAGGCACAAGGGGGCCACAACTACAGCACGATCATCTTCTATGAGACCGGCTACTACTACTCCGTTACGATCTCCTGCCGGATTTGCATTGATGCGTGACATCGGATTCCGCAACTCTCTGACCTCTCTTGATTTGCGTCGGGTTACATGGACGCAATTGCCAAGAATCGATCATTCGAGCGATGCCGTAAACCATTGTCTTGCAATAAGTTGTACGACGTAACGGAGTAGTACTACAACCTCTTCGATCTGCGGCAGGCCGCCCGCCGGTCGTGGCGGATCGGTCAGCCCAAGGACTGCAAGGTTTACTACCTCTACTACCGCAACACCATGCAGCATCGGGCGATGAACCTGATGTCCAAGAAGATGGCGGCGGCCCAGGCCCTCGAAGGTGAGTTCTCAGCCGATGGGTTGGCGGCGATGGCCGGCGAGGACAACCTCCAGATGGCCCTGGCCAAGAACCTCTCCGAGCAGATCGACGACGCCGACATGCAGCGCTCGTGGTCGAAGGTCAAGAGCGGGCCGAAGCGGCTCAAGAAGCCGACCGAGGGTCTCCGGTCCCTGTCTCCACCGACGCCCGAGCCCAGCCCGCTCGACGCCCTGCCCGATGAGGCCCAGCTTGTCGCCCAGACCTTGCTCGACAACCAGTCCCGACAGGAGGCGGACGACTGGGCCGAGGCCCTATCCGAGCCGGCTCCCACCCAAGAGGAGATCGACGAGTCTGACGCGATGCACGCCGCCAACCCGGTCTTCACTCCAGCCGACCCCGAGCCGCTATCCTCCGCTGAGGAGGCAGCCCTCGAACCGGATCTGGTGGACGCCGAGCCCGCGCCTTGTGACCGGACCTCGCCCGACAATGACCGGACCCCGGTGGCTTATGACCGGACCCCCGAGCCTGCGCCCAAGCCGGAGCCCAAGCCGGCCAAGCCGAAGCTCCGGCTGGTCGAGCCCGACCCGGAGCCCGAGGACGATGATGACGACATGCCGGCCCTCACCCCGGAGATCCTGGCCAAGATGTTCGGTAATCTCATGGGGCACAACCTGACCGCCGAGGAATTCTTCGGTGGCGATAACGAGTAACCACGGCCAGGCCCCAGGAATGGGGCTTGTGTTCTTTTGGGGCCGCGCCTTGGTGGCAATGACCAGGGCCGGCGAAGCCACCACCAAACGTGGCGACCGAGACGAGGCGTTGCAGTAGTGGACTGAGGCCCAGGTTGAGGCGACGTTCCTCAAGCCGAAGACGGCCGGATATCTCTAGAAGTGCCTTGAGTTTACGCAGCTCTAGAGCGGGAGTACCAAGCCATCCGATTAGCGCCCGCCGATGAGTACCAAAAAGAGTACCAAAACCCCTGAGATGAAGTGGTACGGGCTGAAATACACTTGTACACTATGCGATACCCTAAGTCCTTATGCTTCCAGAATGTTATGGCTGAAGTCGAGGAGGAGCTTGGGATTAAGGAAAGGGGCGAATTTACTTCCCAGAAGTTCTGGCCGTCGTCGTGCCAGTTTACAGTCACCAGGCCGACGCCCGCCTCGACCAGCCGGCGGGCCAGAAGCAGGCATTGACCGTGGATGTGGCGACCGTACTCGTCGCGCAGACGCGGGTCCTCGCGCTCGATCTGGAAGGCGCCGCGGGCCTCGGCGGCGGCGAGGGTGTCGAAGGCGCGAGCCTGGAACTTCTCCCAGGAGGTTGCCGACGACGCGGCGGACGTGGCCTGGTCGAGCGGCGAGCGGCGGTCGAGAAGGCGCTCCGGCGAAACGCCCTCGGGCAGGCCGAGGCCGGCGACGTGGAAGTCTGGGGCGTTGGGGTCGCCAGCGACTCGGAAGGGGTCGAAGGTCCGTCCGAGCCAGCCGGCGTTCTGGCCGGGCGCCCGGCCGCCGGGAGCGGCGGGGTGGGCCACCGTCCAGGGCATCGTCACGCTCGACGGCAGGACGCCGCGAGTCGGCCGCACCTTCGCCACGATCGCCCCCAGGTGGGGCGAGTCGCGGGGCGACGGCCCGGCGGCGTCGGAGTTCGGCGTCGGGGCCAGGTGGCCGGTCAGAACTCGATGAGCCGTCGAGAGATGGGCCGGGTCGGTGTGACTCATGGAACGGATCACGGCGAGCTGGTCCGTCCGCTGCGCCAGCCTCGGGAAGTGCTCGGAGATGAAGAGCCCAGGCGTCCGCGTGGCGATCGGGTGGAAGGAGCCGCGGATCGCCTCCGGAGCGTCCGGTTTGGGGTCCCAGGTGTCGAGCTGGCTGGGCCCGCCCCACTGAAAGATCAGGATGCAGGACCGGGCCCGACCAAACCCGGTCGGGGCGGGGCCTTCAACTCCCGCCCCTTCAGCACGCGCTCGGAACAGGCCCGGAAGGCCCAGACCCGCGAGGGTCAAGGCTCCGGCCCGAAGCGACTCCCGACGGCTCGGGCGCTGACGCTTGAACCCGAGGCAAACCCCGTCCGTTGTCCTCATCAGCAAGCTCCCTGGTGGCAATCGCCAGCCTTGGTGGCCCGCGATGTTTTACGAAGATTCAACACTCCTCCTGGACTGAACTCTAACAGGATGCCGTCCGCCTGTCCACTTGGGCGATCGGTGGCGGAGGTGTTCCGGTTCCGATCCGGTTGGTTTGGAACGCTGGGGGATCTCGCAGCACCCGGAATCTCGCCTCCCTGTTCCCGGCTTCGCCCCGAGACGAATCGCTTTTTTTGACTGGGCGCACGCCGTTCAGGACGTCTGGGGACGGTCCGGCGACGCGCCCGAGACGCGGTCGGGACGACGGAAAGACGCAGGAGGGACGCATCGCTGCAGGCCAAATGATCGGCCACAAGTTCTTTTTGGCCATATAATTCGGGGAGCCATTTTACCTATTTTGAAGTTCGTTCGGCGCCAGGACGCGTTTTCGGCTGCTACTTCTCCCTAGTCGGGAGAGGGCGAGACACTCCCCGGACAGCCAGAGGATAAGGTTAATTATAGCACACGAAACGGAGGATGGTTGGGGCGTGGTTTCCTCGAAAGGGGAAGCCCGGAAGGTGAAGCGTCACGTTCGGGAACGCCATCGGTCCGCGGTCCGCCGGCGATCGCCTGTCAACGGCTTCGGTGCGCCGGCGACCCGGGCTCAGAGCCTCACGGACTGGCTCGACATCGGAGGGTGAGGCGACGCAGGCCCCGGCGGCTCGCGGTTGCCGCCAGAGGCGACTGTCACGCGGGCCGGCGGCGCCGGGAGATCGAACGTCTCGAAGGTGTTCACGGCCGACGGCATTCGGGTGCGTGTTCCCGTGATTCCGATTCGAGCGTATCCTGGGACCTGCCCGAACCTCTCGCGGCGTGTTGACGAGACCCGGGGAGACGACTTCCGTGCCGTTGAAGATCTCCGCATTCCCGAAGTGCTACCTCGACGAGATCGCGATCCGGAGGACGATGTCGGTCCTCGACTGGATCGCGATGGCCGGGTCGCTTGACGCCGATGGGCTGGAGATGTACGAGGGCTTTTTCACCAGCCTGGACGCGCCCTATCTCGATCAGGTGGGCGAGGCCATCCGTGACGCCGGCTTCGCCATGCCGATGCTCTGCTGCTCGCCCGACTTCACGAACCCGGACCCGGACGCCCGCCGCCGCGCCGTGGAGCACGAGGCGGCGATGGTTCAGGTCGCCCGACGGCTCGGTGGTCCCGGCACCGTCTGCCGGGTGCTCTCGGGACAGCGGCATCCCGGGGTGAGCCGGGAGCAGGGGCTGGAATGGGCCGTCGCGGGCATCGAACAGGTCCTGCCCGTGGCCCGTGAACAGGATGTGGTCCTGGGCCTGGAGAATCACTACAAGGACGGCGCCTGGCGATACCCGGAGTTCGCCCAGAAGCGGGACGTGTTCCTCGACCTCGTGGCGGCGATCCCCGACCGCGAGCACTTCGGCGTTCAGTATGACCCGTCCAACGCAATCGTCGCGGGGGATGAGCCGGTCGCCTTGCTAGAGGCGGTGGCGGATCGTGTCGTCAGCATGCACGCCAGCGACCGCTACCTGGCGGGCGGCACGACGCTGGAGGACCTGCGGCAGTCGGATGGCACACTCGGCTATTCGCCGGACCTGCAACATGGGGTCACCGGCCGGGGTCTGAACGACTATGATGCGATCTTCCGCATCCTCGCCGAGCACGGCTATCGAGGCTGGGTCAGCATCGAGGACGGAATGAATGGCATGGACGAGATGGCCGAGTCGCTCGCCTTCCTCCGACAGATGGGAGCCCGATACTTCCCGGGGTGAACCGATGGAGTCGATCCGCACGGCGCTGGTGGGTTGCGGGAAGGTCGGGGCGATCCATGCCGCGGTGTTGGCCGGATTACCCGAGTCTTGCTTCGTCGCGGCCTGCGACGCGGACGGGGCGCGGGCGGAGAGTCTGGCAGGCCGATTCGGTGTCCGGGCCTTCGACAACCTCGATGCCCTGCTGGCTGACTCGGGCGCCGAGGCGGTGGTCATTGCCACGCCCCACCCGTTGCATGCCGAGGCAGCGATCCGGGCGGCGGAGGCGGGTCGGCACGTCCTGGTCGAGAAGCCGATGGCCGCGCGGCTGGACGACTGCGACGCGATGCTGGCCGCGGCTCGATCGGCCGGGATCACGCTCGGAGTGGTTAGCCAGCGCCGGTTTTGCAGGCCGGTCCAGCGGATGCGTGCCGCCCTCGATGACGGCCGGATCGGACGCCGGCGCTGGGTCTGGCGTTGATGTTCAACTGGCGTGATGAAGCCTATTACCGCTCCGACCCCTGGCGAGGCCGCTGGGAGACCGAGGGCGGTGGCGTGCTGGTCAACCAGGCCCCGCACCACCTCGACCTGCTGCGCTGGTTCATGGGTCCGATCGAGGAGATCAGCGGTTCGTGGGCTAACCTCAACCACCCGACCATCGAGGTCGAGGATACGGCGGTGGCCTGCGTCCGTTTCCAGGGCGGGGGGCTGGGCTCGATCGTCGTGAGCGTCTCCCAGCGGCCGGGGATTGACAGCAAGGTGCACATCCACGGCCGGAGCGGGGCGTCGATCGGTGTGGAGACGGACCGAGGCGCCACGTTCGTGGCCGGTCTGTCGGCGATCGCCGAGCCGCCGCTCAACGACCTCTGGACGATCCCCGGCGAGGAGCATCGACTGGCCGAATTTCAGGCTGAGGATCGCGAGGAATTCGCTCGCAACGACCCGGTGACGCATTACCACAGCTTGCAAGTTCGGGACTTCCTCCGGCGCGGCTCGACGGTCGCCCGCCGCTGGTCACGGGCGAGGACGGGCGCGAGGTCGTGGCGATCTTCGAAGCGATCTATCGATCGAATCGCGAGCATCGGTCGATCACGATGGCCGAGTTGTCGGCGGGTCGGTCGGGAGGATTGCCGACGCGCTGAGACGGGCCGGGGCCATGCCTCGCAGTGCGACCCGGCCGGGGTGGTCCTGTCGCTGGGAGATTTCGAAGCCGTTCGCAACCGGCCTTTCCCCCCGTGTCCGGATGGCTTAAACTACCGCTCACCGCATCGGATCGCGGGTTCCCGATCTCCCACCGCGCGAAGGCCGACATGGGACGTCCCGCCTTCTTCCCGGCTTTGATCCTGATTCCGCTCTCGGTCCTCGCGGCCTGGGGGCTCGCCTGGGGTGCGTCGCACGCCCTGAGCGATGGGGCCGACCTCGGACGAAGGGTCGAGGAAGTGGCTCTGTTCGTCGCGGGTCAGGACCCGTACCGCGATCCCGACCTGACCTATCCGCCTTCGGCCGTGCCAGTCTTCGCCGTGCTGATCGGACCCTGGTCGGGGGAGGCGGTGGCGGTCTTCTGGTTGATCCTGAACCTCGTCGCCCTGGCGGCGATGGCGTTCCTGTGCGTCCGGATCTTTGCCCGCGACTGGCCCGTCTGGTCGCAGGTGGCGATCGGACTGGCGATGGCCGCGAGCAAGCCGGTGAGGGCGGGGCTGGCCCTGGGGCAGTTCCACCTGATCCCGACGGCCCTGGCCCTGGGCGCGATCCGGGCCTCGGAGACGGGACGGCCGGTCGTCGCGGGACTCTTGATCGGCGTGGCGCTGCATCAAGCCGACGATGGTCCTGCCGTTGCTGGGCCTCTGGGCCGTACGACGGGCCTGGATCACGCTTGGCGTGGCGTCGGGGATTCAGATCGCGTTGACGCTGGCGGCCTCGGCCTGGCTCGGAGTGAGCCCGGTGCGGCTCTTCGGCGAATGGCTGGCGAACGCGCGGTCGCAGGAGGTCGCCGGCACGATCGACCTGCCCACGATCGCGGCGCGACTCCTTCCCGACACCGCGGGGTCCGGCTCGGCAATCAGTCTCGTGGCGCTGGCCCTGATCGTCTGGACCCTGCGAGTCCTGAGGCGGCTGGACGACCGGACGCTCGGGGCCCTCGGCCTGTATTTCGGGGCCGTCTTCGCGTACCACCGTCATTACGACCTCGTCCTCCTGCTGCCGCCGCTGACCTGGCTGGCAAACGAGGCGAGGGCACGGCGCGACGGCTGGTCGAGCGTGATGATGGCGATGCTGGCTGCCGCACTGGGTGCCTTGCTGATCCTGCCGACCCATCCGGCGCCCTTGCGGCGCTTCGCCGGCTGGTACGACGCCGGGTTCCTCGGCATGGCCTACGTGACTCTGGGGGTCCTGCTCGTCGCGATGGCCGGGAGGAACACCGGGACGACCTGCCGACTGGCCAGCCGTCCCGCGAGCGTCAGCCAAGCACGGAGTTGAGGCCCATGTTGGTCCGCATCTCGGCGCGTTGCTTCTCGTAGTGCATGAGCAGGCGGCGGTCCTTGCGGTGCTGGCGTTCCTTGCGGCGCTGGGCGCGGACGAAGAGGCGTCGCCAGGCGGGGCTGGTCAGCTCGCCACGGCCTTTGTGTCGGGCACGGAGGCGGGCGGCCGGCTTCTCGCCGAAGGCCTCGATGATCTCGTCTTCGAGGGAGACGAAGAACTGAGCGTGGCCTGGGTCGCCCTGGCGGGCACAGCGGCCGACGAGCTGGCGGTCGATCCGCAGCGACTCGTGGCGCTCGGTGCCGATGACATGCAGGCCCCCCTGCCCCGCCACCTCCGGCGTGATCTTGATGTCGGTACCGCGGCCGGCCATGTTCGTGGCGACCGTCACCCGGCCCGGCTGACCGGCCAGGGAAACGATCTGGGCCTCGATCGCGTGGTTCTTGGCGTTGAGGATCTGGTGCTCGATGCCGGCCTCGTTCAGGAGGCTACTGAGGCGCTCGGACCGCTCGATCGAACGGGTGCCGATCAGCACGGGGACGCCCTTCTGGTTCAGCTCGATGATCCGGTCGGCCACGGCGCGGAACTTCTCCTCCTCGGTCGAGAAGACCCGGTCGGGCTCCCAGACACGGCGGCTCGGGCGGTTCGTCGGAACGCGGAAGACGTGGACGCTGTAGATTTTCCGCAGCTCGTGGGCATCGCCCCAGGCGGTGCCGGTCATACCGGCGAGCTTCTTGTAGAGCTTGAAGAAGTCCTGAACCGTGATCCGGGCCGCGGTGATCGTCTCCAGGGTGATCTCCAGCCGTTCCTTGGCCTGGATGGCCTGGTGAAGACCGTCCTGCCACTGGCGACCGGGCATCATCCGGCCCGTGAATTCATCGACGATCACGACCTCGTCGTCGTGAACGACGTAGTCACGATCTCTCAGGTAGCCGATCTGACCGCGGAGGGCACGCTCGACATACTCGTAGAGCTGATCGACCGTGAGGGTCCGGAACGACGAGGCGCCGGCCTTCATTTGGACCTTGCGGCGGCCGGCGGCGGTCAGCTCGGCCTTCTTCTCGGAGGGGTCGTACTTGAAGTCCTTGATGCGGACGAGCGTGGCGGCGATCTCGTCGGCACCGAGATAGGCGTCGGCTTCCTCCTGGGTCGGCTGGTTGTTGGCGCCGATGATGAGGGGGGTCCGGGCCTCGTCGATCAGGATGCTGTCGGCCTCGTCCACGATGCAGTAATGGTGTCCCCGCTGCACGGGCATGGCGCTGGCGGGGTTCTCGCCGCGGCCGAGGAAAGCCTGCTCGAAGCTCTTGCGCTGGCCGTCGCCGCCGAGCTGGTAGCGCTTCAGCTCGTCGCGGAGGTAGTCGAAGCCGAGTTCCTTGGCGGTGCCATAGGTGATGTCGCAGGCGTACGCCTCGCGACGCGACGGGTCCGGCTGGCCGGTCTGGATACAGCCGACGGTCAGGCCGAGGAAGCGGTAGATCTCGCCCATCCACTCGGCGTCGCGCTGGGCCAGGTAGTCGTTGACGGTGACGACGTGGACCCCTTTGCCGTTCAAAGCGTTGAGGAACGCCGGCAGGGTGCAGACGAGCGTCTTGCCTTCGCCGGTTTCCATCTCCGAGATCGAGCGGAAATGGATCGCCGCGCCGCCGACGAGTTGCACGTCGTAATGACGTTGCTTGATCGAGCGCTTGGCGGCCTCGCGGGTCAAGGCGAACGCCTCGACGAGCAGTCCGTTGAGCGAGTCGCCCTGGCGGGCCTTCAGGCGGAGCTGTCGGCTCCGCTCCCGCAACTCGGCGTCGCTCTCCCGCTCCAGGGTCGGCTCCAGCGCATTGACCTGGTGCGCCAGCAATGCAAACCGGCTGAAGCGTCCCTTGTGCGTGGGTGTCGCTCGCGACACCTGATTCAGCCACCTCGGCCCCAGTCGGCTCGCCATGACCCAGTTCTCCCAGCTCTTGCCGCTCGTGGACGCGGAGTTCTCCTGGCTCCCGTGCTCGGAACCGTGCGCCGCAAATCGCATGGCGAGCGGCGCGCGGAGGGTCCGTCCTTCCTTAACGGGACAGCCGACGGCCCGATCCTCCCGACCTCGCCGCCGTTTCCGCTTCCGGGGCCTGTCCCGGCCGGGGCCGGGGACCGTCGGGGCTGAATTCGAGGTAGTCGTACTCGCCGCGGGGCTCGTGGCCGGACCGGACGAACCAGGAGAGCAATTGCTTCCACTTCTCCGAGGCCTTCGGCCGGCCGGCGTGTTCCTCGCCCGGTGCCTCGCCCCAGAGCACCCAGAACCGAGATTCGGTGCGGACCCAGAATTCGCCGACGTGCTCCTTGACGTAGATCACGTCGGGACGGTTCCCGGGGGCGAGGCTCTCCTCCTCGGTCATGCGCGCCTTGAGGAAGGCCGCCAGCCGACAGGCGGCGATCGGCCAGTGCTCGGCCTCGCCGGTTCCCGTCGGCACGACGCAGACGCCCTCCTTGGTTCGCAACGGGCCTGAGAGGCCCTCGATCTGCAAGAGCGGCCGCGCGGCCTCGGTGGCGATCTCCAGGTTGGGCAGGACCACCGCGTGCCGGTCGAGGAAGATTCCCGATCGGGCTGGCTGCGCTTCCGCTCGACGCGCAGGGAAAGGCAGGGGCACCAGGGCGACCGGTTCCCGATAGCGGAGGTGGACCACCAACTGGTTCGGATACGATCGCTCGATCCGCACCACCTCCTCGACCCAGGGCGAATGCAAGGCAAACCACTTCGCCAGGTCGGCCGGATCGAGGTTGAGGATCGAGAGGCTTTCCGGCGCCTGAGCCTTCTCGCGGATCTGCCGGAGCAAACCGGTGCGTCCAAGCTTGATGTACGACGGCGGCGGGGGCTCCAGGGTGATCTGGTCGAAGGGCAGACGGTAGGTCGGGCGATCGCCGAGCCAGCCGATCGCGGCCTGCGCCAGACCGTACGCGACGATCAAGGCGATCCCGAGCAGGACGGCCAGCGCCTCGACGACCGTGGCGCGGCGCCTGGGGTCGGACCGGCTGTCGGGATCGGGAGATCCCGCCTCGGGAGCCCCCAGGGCGAGGAACCTCTGCCACGGACCCGGTCCGGTGGCCGGGCCACCCCCGGGAGGGTCCGACGTGACGGGATCGACCGGCTCGCGCGGTTCCCTCACCGGCTCCGTCCCCTCGCCATGGCGGCGGTCGAACGGCCTCGATCGCCCCGCCCCACCGGCGCGACGAGGGGCCGCGATGTCCGTCGCCCGATTCTCGCGACTCTGTCCGGCGCGTCAAGTCGAGGATCGGAACACCTTACCAAACCTGGATTTGCAAATCCAGGTCGAAGCCAAACTGCTCGTGGACGCGCTGGCGGACACGTTCGATCAGGCTCAGCACGTCGGCCGCCGTGGCTCCCGGCTGAGCGACGATGAAGTTGCCGTGCCGGTCGGAGATCTCCGCGCCGCCGACGCGCTCGCCCTTCAAGCCGGCCTGTTCGATGAGCATGCGGGCCGAGACATCCGGCGCCGGATCCTTGAAGATGCAACCCGATGACTGGTGCCCATACGGCTGGTTCTCCTTCTTGACGATCCAGATCCGCCGCATGCGTTTGACGACCGATTCCGGGTCTTCCCGATCCAAGGCGAAGCGGGCCGCCAGGATCACCGGGTCATCCAGGTTGGACCAGCGATAGCCAAAACTCAGGTCGTCGTGTTCGCGATGGACGACCGCGCCCGAGCCATCCAGGACCGTGACCCGACGGACAAATTGCCCGATGGCGCCCTGCCGACCTCCGGCGTTGCCCCGCAAGGCGCCGCCGATCGTGCCGGGGATGCCGGTGAGCACCTCCAGACCGGCGAGACCGGCGCGGGCCGTCTGGGAGATCAGGGCCGTTAAGGGGACCGCGGCGCCACAGTCGATGCACGCATCCTCGATGGTGACGTCGGAGAAGGCGGGGCTCTCCAGATGGACGACCAGGCCGGCAACGCCCTCATCCCGGACCAGCACGTTCGAGCCGCCACTCAGCAAGCGGAACGCCAGGCCCGACTCGCGGCAACGGGCCAGCAGGCCGCGGAGCTGTTCCAGGTCCTGGGGACGAGCGAAGAACTCGGCCGGGCCGCCGAGTCGAAACCAGGTCAGCGGGGCCAGAGGTTCCGACGTCGTGACGATCTCGGGGAAGTCGTCGAATGGACCCATCTGCTCCTGTCCCATCCTCACGGTCACGACCCGCCGGCCCATCCCGGCCCGGCCTGCCTCGTCGCCCCAACTGCCGAAGTGTAAACCGTCTGGGGCCGGGGACATGGTAGCCGCAACGGCCGGGACCGTCAAGCAAGCCCGCGCGGTCTCTGTCCGGCGCCCTCAAGAGCGTTCGAAAAAGCTAGGAAACGAGCGGACGCGAGCGCCAGACGATCTGGCAGCGATTGCCGCCTGGGTCCTGAAAGAAGGCAGTCCGAAAGTCGTCGGTGACGACCTTCGTATCGGTCTCAAACTGGGCTCCCTGGCGTTCGAGCGCGGCGCGGGCGGTGGCGAAATCGTCCACGAGGAAGGCGACGTGGCAAA
The DNA here is from genome assembly GCA_963752755.1 of uncultured Planctomycetales bacterium. Classification (GTDB taxonomy): domain Bacteria; phylum Planctomycetota; class Planctomycetia; order Isosphaerales; family Isosphaeraceae; genus CAVVZJ01. Next base: position 12,318 of record CAVVZJ010000005.1, read on the forward strand.
CGAAGCGGGTGTTCACGTCCGCGATCCCGGCCGGTCGCGCGATGATTTCCAGGACCGAGCCGCCGTCGTCCGCGAGGAAGTAGCCCGGAATCGGGGCGCGGCTGTTGTCCAGCACGACGCGGAGGCCCATCGTCTCGGCATAGAAGGTCCGCAGGGTTTCGAGGTCGTCGGCGAAGAGGGCGAAGTGTTCGATGCGGGACATGGTGGGGAGCACTCCCAGGGTTATCGGCTGGAATTGGGCGGGACGAAGGCGGACCGGCTAGCGACGCTGGCCTTGCGGCTCCCCGACGAGGGCGACGATCGCCTGCCACTCCCGGGGGCTCACGGGCTGCACGGAGAGGCGGCTTCCCTTGCGGAGCAACTCCATGCCCTCCAGCGCCGGGACGGTCCGGAGCCGCGGCAGTTCCAGGGGCGGATCGATCGGGCGGACGGCCCGGATCGAGACCTGGAACCAGGTCGGCTGCGCCGGGTCGCTCTTCGGGTCGTAATTCTTCGAGGAGGGGTCGAACGCGGTCGGGTCGGGGTGGCCGTCGCGGACGACCCTGGCAAGACCGACGATGGCCGGCGGATCGGCGTTGGAGTGATAGAAGAGGACGCCGTCGCCGACCTGAATCTGATCGCGAAGGAAGTTGCGGGCCTGATAGTTGCGCACGCCATCCCAGCCGGTCGTGCCATCGGGCGCGGCCATCAGGTCGGCGAAGCTGAAGGCATCGGGCTCGGACTTGAACAACCAGTAAGCCATACGGTTCCGTGGCGAAGCTGCGGGGAGAGAGTTTCCTTCAAACTCAAGGCGGGATTGTCGCGAACGGGCCGCCGCGAAGCAACGGGGCTCCGGCCTTGCACTGGTTTGACGTCGAGAAAAGGCCCGCGACTCGGGAAGAGTCGCGGGCCTTCGAGGTTCGATCGCCGAGGGTCATTCCGAAACCCGGTCGCCAGGATCAGCGAGCCGGCGTGTTCAAGGGGACCGTAGCGAAGGTTCGGCCGCTGCTGGTCGTACCAGTGTTGACGCCACCGTTGATCGGGATGTTGATGGACTTCAGGTTACGTGCCATGAAGGAGTATTGCAGGATCGAGGAGATGACGGTGTTGAAGGGAGCCGCCAGGCGATCGAGGAAGATCGTGGCCCGGACGATCGGGTCGCGATAGACGAAGATGCGATCACCCGGCATGAGCTGGTAGTTGGTCGTCGGGTCGCCTTCCTGAATGATGGCGGCCAGGTTGATCGGCAAGATCTGAGGCTCGGCGGACCCGGGCGGGGATGGGCGGACCAGGCGGACGTTCGGGAAGGAGGCCGTGGGGGTCAGGCCACCGGCGTAGTTGATGGCGTCGAGCACGGTCTCATTGCCGGTGATCGGCAAGCGGCCTGGCGCGGCGACGTCACCCTGGACGTAATACACCTGGCTGTTGTAGGCGGCCACGTCCACGAAGACCCGGTCCGACTCGGCCGGCTTGATCGTGATGGACCGTCCCTCGGGCCCGACGCCGAGCAGGCCCAGAGCCTCATCGGAGAGATACTTGCGCAGGTGGATGATAATTTTTTCTTTGACCTCGCGGATCGTCAGGCCGTTGACGTACACGTCGCCGTAGAAGCCCAGGGTGATCGTGCCGTCGGGCCGGACGAGGCGTTCGCCGGTGATCGGCCGGCCGGGGAGGGCCTCCAGCACATCGACGATGAGCAGGTCGGGCGGCGCCACGACGTACTCGGGCATCGACATCTTGTTCAGTTCCCGAGGGATCGGTGTCCTGGCGATCTGTTCCTCGGGGGTCCGGACCGTCTGGCAACCGCAGGCGGCGATGAGGGCCAGCGGCACCAGCAATCGGCCGACCCGGCGGAGATCGACCCTCGTGCGCTCCATGCGTCTCTCCTACCCGGACCAGCCGGGACCGGCAAGGAGCCCCGCCGGTAGGTGGGGTCGTCCGTGCCTCCTGATATCCGTTCATCCTCGCAGGAGACCGGGCGCCGCGGCCGGTCGAGGAAGGCTGGAAGCGGCGGGAATTCCCGGTCGGGCCGGCCGCGGAAGAATTCGTTGCGGACTCGGCCTTGACAGGCTTTAGAATCGGCAGGGCGATCCGAGTGCTCAAGGGGAAACGACTGCCCTTGCCGTCACGGGCCGCACGCCCGTTACAACCGCTACCGTCACCGGCCCGGCCCGGCGACGATCACGGCTGGGGAATCCGTCGCACGCTCCGGCCGTAGTAATTGGCCGCCGAGGCTCCCCGGTCGGGCACCCGCTGGAAGTAGCGCTCGGCACCCGCCGTCGGATGCGCCAGCGTGTACGGCATCCGTGCGGCGCCGGTCGAGAGCGGCCGGGAAGCCCGGCCCATCGTCGGCGGCACGGAATAGGGCTGGTGCCGATCCGTTCCCTCCTCCGCCGAACGGACGCCGCTGATCCGCCCCGAACCGAGCCCGCCCCGGGCGTTCTGGGCGCCGAGCATGTAGAGAAGACCCAGGTCGGGACTGATCGGCACGGCCGTCATGTACGGGTTCAGGTAAGGGTTGAAAGCCGGACTGGTGTACGGATTGGCGTAGGCCGTCGTGTACGCACTCGCACCCGCCGGGATCGGGTTGGCGTAGCCGCCCGCTGCCGGGATGGGCGACGTCGCCTGAGCCGAGGCCCCGCCCGGCGCCACCGACAGCCAGACCACCGCCACCATGCTCCACCTGGTCAGATTCGGCTTCATTGCATACCTCCTGTCTGCGTTGGGATCGGGAGCGGAGCGTCCCCGGGCCTCCGGCGCCGGCGAGAGTCCGCCACTGCCTCGGCATCGACCGGTCCCGGCGCTCCGATTCACCAAATTCCCGGACGGTGCCAACCGCCAGCGTGCTATCGGCAAGCTCGTCAGAACCTATATCTTGCAAACTACCGGCATTCTCCGTCTTTCCCAGATTCACTACAGAAGGGTTGGCCTGGCGCCCGATCGAGGGAGAACGGTGAGAGACCCGAGGGTCGGGTCGCGTCCGGGGCTCGGAGCGACGCGCGTCGCGACCGGGCGGCCGGCTCCTGAGCTTGCGAAGCGAATCGTGGAAGCGAGGACGAGCATGAGGAGGAACAGGCGGTTCCCGACCCGGGCTCTGGCCCTGGCGGTGGTCCTGATGGCCCCGGCAGCCGCGCGGCGCAGTTGTTTCCGGATATCTACATTCAACGGCAACGGCCTTGCTGCGTTGGGGAGGACCCGCGTTACCGGATCATCCGCGAGCAGTATTTCGGGTATTACCCGACCTGCTGGCGGCGGTTCCCGCCCGGCTGGGGCTGCCCGAGTCCGGAGGCGCCGAACTGGGAGCAGTCGCTGCGGGATGTTCCCTTGCAACAGCCGGGCGAGGGTGGCGAGGAACTCATGCCGGGCGAGGGAGGATTCGACCCGTTCGGGATGCCCGGTCAGCGTCGCGAGGGTGGGGCGGCTCCCGGCGAGCAGCCGAACCTGCCTCCCTTGCCGCCGGATACGGACCCGTTCCGCATGGATCTCCAGCCTCCTGCCGGCAATGCCCCGGCGCCGGATGGCGAACCCGGCCCGGCCAGCGGCGCAGAGCCAGGCTCGCCGGATCTCTCCCCGCCTCCGGCCGGTGGGGCTGGTGACCTGAACTTGCCCCGCGCCGATGCCGGACTCGCTCCGGTGCCGGGCGAGGCCGACTCCGGGCCGGCTCCCGAGGCCCCTGCCCTGGAGACCTCCGGCGCCCTGGCTCCGGCCGCGCCGGCGGCGGCGACGGGCGTGGCGCCGACGATCATCTCGCCCCTGGCCCCGTCTCCGGACCTGGGCGGGCTGTCCGGCGAGTTGCTACCGAATGCCCCGCCGCTGGCGCCTCCTGACGCGGCCGTCGGTGTCGACGGGCCGATCTCCCTGCCGGCCAACGCTCTGCCCGGACCGGTCTCCGGGATTCCCGGTCCGGAGCTGGAGCCGATTCCCGGCCCCGGACCGGCCGACGTCCATCGGCAACAACCCGCTCCGCCGCGTCGCGGTATCCTGGCTCGATTCTTCAAGCGATCGCGGCAGCGGTAATGCGGTCGCCTCGATTGAACGTGGAACGCCGCATCCCAGGCTCGTGGAGTCGGGGATGCGGCGTGTTTCCATGCGCGGCGGACTGGAGAAGTCGGAGATAACCGGATCGATGGCCTTCGCGGGAGAGAGTCCGGGTGAAGCTCACGGTTCCCGGCGACCTGGAATCACTTCTGCTTGGCCTCGGCCTGGGCATGGGCCTCGCCAACGTCGGCCTGGACGTCCTTGTTGACCTCGACCTGAATCGTGACCGGGGTATCGGTCTCCTTCTCGCTGAGGACCTTGTTCGTCGCCGGGTCGATGACCCGCTCGACATCCTGGTAGATCACTTCCCTCGGCTTGGTCTGGGCCTTCGAATCCTGCACCCCGAGAGCTTCCTTCGCCGCCTCGGCGGCCCGGTCTTCCTTGGTGTCGTTGCAGCCGGCGAGGCTGGCGGTTGCGAGGCAAAACCCGAGCAGATAAGCCGTCATCTTGCGGTTTGTCGCTGGGAAGAACATGGAATCTCCTTCCGAACTCTTCTAAACTCAAGGGGTGTGCGAAAAGCTCTGCCTGACGCTTGCAGGATAGGCTCGGCGCCCCGGCTTCGATCCCGGACGGTGGACCGAGCGACAATTGTCGGACACCGCTTCTCGCACACCCTCTCAGACTGCTGGTTTCCACATCCGGCACAACAGAGCAAGTCGTGCGCCGCAGTTTCCAGGGGCCTTCCCCCGCATGTCCTTCGCCCCCCGGAGGTCTTCCATGAACGTCCACCTGCCCCGACAGGCGGCGTCCGCGTTACTGGTCTGGTTCGCCCTGGTTCCCTTCCTCGCACGGGGGCAGGACGAGGTCCCGGCCGAAGGGCCCTACGGAGCCGTTGCAGAGGTACTCGGCCCCTGGATCGAGCGAGAGCGAGCGGATAAGGGTCTGCCGGCCGTGATGATTGCGCTGGTGGATGATCAGCGGATCGTCTGGGCCCGAGGTTTTGGCTGGGCCGATCCCGATACGAAGCGGCCGGCGACGGCCGAGACGATCGTTCGTGTCGGCTCGGTCTCGAAGCTGTTTACCGACCTCGCCTTGATGCGACTCGTCGAGCAGGGAGAGATCGACCTCGATGCACCCGTGCAGAAGTACCTACCAGACTTTGCGCCGACGAATCCGTTCGACAGGCCGATCACCTTGCGTCAGTTGATGTCCCACCGCTCCGGGCTCGTCCGCGAGCCGCCGGTCGGTCACTACTTCGACCCGACCCATCCGACGCTCGCCGCAACGGTCCGGAGTCTCAACACCACGCGGCTCGTCTATGAGCCGGAGAAGCACACCAAGTATTCCAACGCGGGGATCGCCGTCGTTGGCCAGGTCGTGGCGGCGAAGTCCGGACAGACGTTCGAGACAGCGATCGAGCAGGCCGTTCTGAGGCCGGCGGGCCTCGAGCAGAGCCGCTTCCACCTGGCCCCGGACAGGAAGGGGACCTGGCGAAGGCGGTCATGTGGACCCGCGACGGTCGGACCTTCGACGCCCCGACGTTCCCCCTCGGCACCGCGCCGGCGGGCAACCTCTACAGTACGGTTCACGACCTCGGGCGGTTTCTCGGCCTGCTTTTTGCGGGAGGCCAGGGACCAGGCGATCGGGTAGTGAATCGGAAAACGCTCGAGGCGATGTGGAAACCGCAGTTCGCCGGTCCGACGGGTCAGGCTCCCTTCGGGCTCGGCTTCGCGCTGGGCAGCCTCGACGGCCAGCGGCGGGTCGGCCACAGCGGAGCCGTGTACGGTTTCGCCACGGAACTGGCCGCCTTGCCGGATGAGAAGCTCGGCGTCGCCGTCGTCGCAACGAAGGACTGCGCCAACGCCGTCACCCGCGAGATCGCGGAGACAGCTCTGCGGCTGATGCGAGCCGCTCGTCGCGGCGAGCCCTTGCCGGAACTGCCACCGACGACGGTGCCTGTGCCCCCCGAACTCGCCCGACGGCTCCGGGGCAAGTACCTGAAGGACGCCATCGGCTTCGAACTGGTCGAGCACGGCGGCCAGCTCGATTTCCTCCCGATCCTGGGCGGCTACCGGACCCGCTTGCGAACGCTCGGCGAATCACTGATGGTCGATGACGTGCTGGCCCGGGGGCCGAAACTCGTTCTCGAAGGCGAGACGATCAAGATCGGCTCCTTACGGTTTGCCCGGGTCGCCGAGACGGGCCTGCCGCATCCCCCGCCCGATCGCTGGCGGGGTCTGATCGGGGAATACGGCTGGGATCACAACACCCTTTATATCCTCGAAAAGAATGGTTGCCTTTACGCCTTGATTGAATGGTTCTTCTACTACCCGCTCGACGAACGCTCCGCGGAGGAATTCGCCTTCCCCGCGCACGGCCTCTACGACGGGGAACGCCTCGTCTTCACCCGCGACGCCAGGGGCCGGGCGACGCAGGTTGTGGCCGCGAGTGTCACCTTCCAGCGCCGCTCGATCGGGCCAGGCGTGGAGGACGGCAAGCCCTTCCAGATCCGGCCCGTCCAGCCCGTCGCCGACCTCCGCGCCCGGGCCCTGTCCACCGAACCGCCCCAGGAAACGGGCGACTTCCGCCGGCCCGAACTCGTGGAATTGATCTCCCTCGACCCGACGATCCAGCTCGACATCCGCTACGCCGGAACCAGGAACTTTCTCGGCACGCCGTTTTACCGCGACGCCCGCGCTTTCCTTCAACGTCCGGCCGCGGAGGCTCTGTTGCGTGCCCACCACAGGCTGAGTGATCGCGGCTATGGCCTCTTGATTCACGATGCTTACCGCCCCTGGTTCGTCACCAAGATGTTCTGGGACGCAACCTCGGGCCCGGATCGGAACTTCGTCGCTGATCCGTCACAGGGCTCGCGGCACAACCGAGGCTGTGCGGTCGATCTTTCGCTCTACCACCTCAAGACGGGCGAGCCGGTCGCGATGGTCGGCGGCTACGACGAGTTCTCTCCCCGTTCCAATCCCGACTACCCCGGCGGCACCGACCGCCAGCGCTGGCACCGCGAGTTGCTCCTTCGCACGATGGAGGACGAGGGCTTCACCGTCAACGACGTCGAGTGGTGGCACTTCGACTACCGTGACTGGCCGCACTATCCGATCCTCAACCAGCCCTTCGAGAAGATCGTCCCGCGCCGGCCGGACCACCTTGACCTGCCTTCACCTCCGGAGTCAGAGACTGTTCCAAAAGACTCAAGCGGCCGCTTTGGGCGGCCGCTTGTAGCGGAATTTCTTCCGCCATCGCGGCGGCCGGGCACGGCGGACCATCCGATGGATCGAGCTGAGCTTGACCATCGCCGCGCTCGTCTCCGGCAGCCGCTCGAAGTCCCGCACCAGCCGCCGCCACCGCAGCAGGCAGCCGAAGGTCTGCTCGACCACCCACCGCACCTTCAGCGGCTTGAACCCCCGCTCGCCCTCGGGCTTCGAGCTCACCTCCACGCGGAGCCGGTCCTGGCCCGACAGCCAGGCGTCGAGCCGGGAGTTGCGGTACTTCCGGTCCGCCCACACCACGGCCAGCCGGGGGAACGTCACGGCGGGCAGACCGGCCAGCAGCCGCGGCGCCGTCGCCCCGTCGTCGAGGTTCGCCGCGGTGACCACGACGATCAGCAGCAACCCCAGCGTGTCGGTGACGATATGTCGCTTGCGGCCCCGCACCATCTTGCCGCCATCGACGCCGACCTCGGCCCCGCCGTGCGCCGTCTTGGCCGACTGGCTATCGATGCAGGCGCCGCTGGGCGTCGGCGCGCGCCCGAGCTTCGTCCGCACCTCCCCCCGCAACGCGGCGACCAGGGCGTCCCAGGTGCCGTCGGCCTCGAACCGGCGGAAGAAGTTGTAGCAGGTCTTCCAGTGGGGCAGGTCGTGGGGCAACGCCCGCCAGGAACAGCCCTCGCGGTTGAGGTAGAGCAGGCCATTGATGACCTCGCGCATCTCGTACTTGCGGGGCCTGCCGCCGGGCTTGGCCTCGGGGATCAGGGAAGCGAGGAGGCGCCACTGGGCGTCGGTCAGGTCGCTGGGGTAGGCTTTGCGTTCCATCCCCCCAAACTACAGCCGACGCCCCTTTTGGAACAGACTCTCAATGACCGCTGTGTGCTCGCTTCACCAACTGCCGATTCTCCTCGGAATCGCCACAATGCTGACGGCCGCGTCCGCCCGCGCGGACGATCGATCGTCCGACGTCACCGAGCCGCCCGCTTATGAGTCGTTCCTCGTCATCCCCCTGCGAGTCCATGTGCTGACCTCGAACCAACTCCCCGACGCCGATTGCAAGCTGACGGACGCCGATGTGCGCCGCATTATTGGTAAGGTCAACGGGATCTGGTCGAAGGCGGGGGTTCACTTCGGCCTCGACTCGATCGTTCGTGAGCCGGCCGCACGGGTCGCCCGGTTCAAGCTGGCCCGCAGCCTGTACGACGACGCGGCCGGGCAAGGCGGTTCCCGCACACCACTGGGCCTTTTCCGCCTGTTGATCCCCGACGGCTCGAGTCGCCGCTTTGACGGCCTCCACGTCTATTACCTCCACGCCCTGCCCGTCAACGGAGTCTACCTGGGTGAAGACCTGGCGATTGTGCAGGAGACCGCCTGGCTCCGTGCCGTCGAGGGTGGTCTGGACGAACCCTTGCCGCGGGTGACGGCTCACGAACTCGGCCACGCGCTCGGCCTGTCGCATCGCCAGGATCGCACCAACCTGCTCGCCTCGGGAACCACCGGCACGCTGCTGAACGCCGCCGAGGTCGCCCATGCACGCCAGGTCGCCGCCGAATTACCGGGGACATTCACGACGACCGCACTCCGCGAGGTCGCCGCGCACGCCCCGGCCGACCGCGCCCGACGACTCTGGAACTGGCTCGCCGAGATCCCCGGCAAGGAAGCTGCCGAAGCCCGGAAACGGATCGACGGCAAATAATACGATCTGATTTTCATTGAAAATTCTTGACTTGCTCGAATCTGACTTGCCCTCGACGAAGACGCGACCCGATGAGTCTGCCTTTGGTATGCCCCTTGCGGCAGGAAATCTTTGGCGACCGGCTGCCACCCGGACGGCGGGTCCAACGGTTCAACCGGAAGCGACAACACGGACGCATGCCATCGTGCCGGGACTCTGACCACGGGTCTTGTGAACCGCCACGGTCCCCATCAGAGCCCCCGATTCGGAGTCCACCCGCGACATCCCTCACGCGGGGAGCCGGCCTTGGCACGTCCTACGGGAGGGGCATTGACCATGTTCCGAGCGATCCTCGGATACCTCCGATTCCTGGGCCAGGGCATCCAGGCGTCGGCCGCGACCCATCCGCCCACAGACGGTCCGACGGCCCTCCCCCCGCGCCTCGCCGACAAGTCCTGGCGGCTCGACGTCCGACCTGCGGCGCAGCGCCGCGGCATCTCGTTGCCAGTCATGCGACGTCTCTGGATGGGCCCATTCTGGTGAACGGCAGGGTTGAGAGAAGCTGGGCCATTGCCGCCGGCACGCCACGCGGTTGACAATCCCGCCGGTGGGTCGTGACAATACCCGCCCGAACGCAAGATCGAGCATCCGACCGAGGCCCCGACTCATGGCTCTCTCGACTCACGACCTGATGCGACAGCTCCGCGAGGCGAACTCCACCAAGATCGTGATGCTCGTCGCCGACGGGCTGGGCGGCCTCCCGATCCAGCCGGGCGGCCCGACGGAGCTGGAATCGGCCCGGACACCCAACCTCGACCGCCTGGCGGCGGAAGGCACGGTCGGTCTGAGTCTGCCCGTCGCTCCCGGGATCACGCCCGGCTCGGGTCCGGGGCACCTGGGCCTCTTTGGGTTCGATCCGCTGGAGCATGACATCGGCCGCGGCGTGCTCGAAGCCCTCGGCGTGGGCGTGGAGGTCGGCCCGAAGGACGTGGCGATCCGCGGCAACTTCTGCACGATCGACGCCGAGGGCCGCGTCACCGACCGCCGGGCCGGCCGGATTCCGACCGAGACCTGCGTAAAGCTCGTCGAGAAACTGCGCCAGCACGTGAAGGTCGAGGGCGTCGAGACACTCATCGAGCCGGTTCGCGAATACCGCCTCGTCGTTCGCTTCCGCGGCGACGGCCTGGGCGACGACGTCAACGACACCGACCCTCTTCAGACCGGCCTTCCTCCACTCGAACCCAAGGGCGTCGATTCGGCCTCGGAGAAGACAGCCCGCGTCGCGGCCGACTTTCTCCACCAGGCCCGCGCGATCCTCAAGGACGAGCATCCGGCAAACTTCTTGATGATGCGTGGCTTCGCCCGCTTCCCCGACATCGCCACCATGGAGGATGTCTATGGGTTGAAGCCGGTCGCGATCGCCGTCTATCCGATGTATCGCGGCCTGGCGAGGCTGGTCGGCATGGACGTGGTCGAGCCCGGCAAGACGATCGCTGACCAGATGGAGGTTCTCAAGTCTCACTGGGACAAGTACGACTTCTTTTTCCTCCATTACAAGTACACCGATAGCACCGGCGAGGACGGCAACTTCGCCCGGAAGGTCGAGATGATCGAGGCGCTCGACGCCGAGGTCCCGAAGATCCTCGCCCTCCAACCCGACGTGCTCCTCGTCACCGGCGACCACTCCACGCCGAGCCGCCTGAAATCCCATAGCTGGCACCCCGTCCCGCTCCTGCTCTGGGCCCCGGCGACCGTCCGGCCGGACCTAGTCACGCAGTTTGGCGAGCGGCCCTGCCTCCAGGGTGGTCTGGGGCAGATCCGCGCCAAGGAGATCATGCCGCTGGCAATGGCCCACGCCGGCCGCCTCCAGAAGTTCGGCGCCTGAGAGCCCGCTCAACCCCGCAGTCGACCGGCGGTCGTGTTCGCAGCCAGGTCCTCCGCCATGGATCGGATGGCCTCCTCGACCGCGCGTTGCCAGTCGCCACCGAAGCGATCGCGGTATTCGGGTTTCTCGAAAGCGAACGTGATACCCCGTGAACTGTTAACGACGGCTCCCAGCCCCTGTTCATCGAAGGCGGGGGCAACATCCGTCGCGGTGCCGCCCTGGGCGCCGTAGCCCGGTACGAGAAAGATTACTCCCGGCATCGCCTCGCGAAGTTCTGCAAGCTGCTCCGGATACGTGGCCCCGACCACAGCACCCGTCAGACTGTACCCGGATTCCCCCCGATCCGGCGCCGCCCATTCCACCACGCGCTCGGCGACGTGCCGATACAACGGCCGGCCGGCCGCAATCAGATCCTGAAACTCCCCCGCCGACGGATTGCTCGTGCGGACCAGCACGAACACCCCTCGACCATGCTCCCGCGCCACCCGGAGGAACGGTTCGACTCCATCCCGCCCCAGATAGGCATTGATCGTCAAGCTATCGGCTCCCCACGCCGACTCCCGCCCCTCGCCCCCCTGCCCGTCAGGGGTGTCTCCCCCCAGATAGGCCTGGGCGTAGGCCTCGGCCGTCGATCCGATATCATTGCGCTTCGCGTCCAGGATCACGATCAAGCCCATCTCCTGCGCCTTCTTCGCCGCGGTAGACAGCGCTGCGTATCCCTCCGGCCCGTACCGCTCATAAAACGCCGCCTGAAACTTGACCACCGGCACGAGCGACCCCACGACCTCCAGCAATTCGCCGCTGAAGAGTCCCAGCGCCCGGGCCACATCGGCTCGGCTCATGCCACACATCCTCCGAATCCGCATTGGCAACTGTTCCGGCCTTGGATCGATTCCGACCACGATCGGATTCCCGCGACGCCGCACCAGGTTGCACAGCCGATCACCAAAATGCACGGCAGAATCTCCAGGTCCGGATTGACAGGATGGAAAGGTCTCTTACAATAACTCCACCTCCGTAGCTTTGTCTACAAAACCGGGGCGTAGCGCAGTCTGGCTAGCGCGCTAGCTTGGGGTGCTAGAGGTCGTCGGTTCAAATCCGATCGCCCCGACTGAGAGGGCCGGTTGACAGGAAATGTCAGCCGGCCCTTTTTCGTTGACAGCCAAAGCACTTACGGCGAGACGGGCGTCTTCGGGCGTGCCGGGGATGTGGCTGTTCGTTTTTCCACCTGATGCCACCCGAGGCCACAGAAAGTCACCCTGTGGGGCAACATTTGGGGCAACGGAACAAGGGCCGGCGAGGTGCAACATCCTCAGAGGCCTGTCCTCGCGCGGAGCCGTGTCGACAGTCCAGGGGGAGGCTGGGCAAGACCCGAGCGCACCCGAGACGTCCAGGAGCTTCTCGTCGGTATAGACGTTCGCCGTCAGGTTCGGGTCGGAGTGCCGCATGGCGGCTTGGGCCGTCCGCAACGGGACGCCCTTCTGCTGCATCAAGGTGTTGAAGGTCGTCCGCAGGGCGTGGAGATCGAGTGTCCGACCCCGTTCGTCGCGCTTCGGGATGCCCGCCGCCTTCAAGTCGTGGTCGAAGATTCGTACCAGCCCGGCCGGCACGTTGAAGACGGGGGTGTCGGCGGGCAGGCGCGGGGGGAGGCTCGTCCCGCTGCTGGGCGTCTGCCTGAAGGGGGGCGAGCTTCTCGGCCAGCCAGGCGCGGAGGTTGGCGGCGAGGTCGGGTCGTACCACGACGCGGTTGCCCTCGCGATTCTTCTCGTCCTCGGCGTCCAACTCGACATACGGAACCGGGGCGTCGAGCTTCATCTGGGCGACGGTCAGGCTCGCCAACTCGCCCTTCCGGAGCCCGGTGAGGACGAGCGTCTTGTAGATGAGGGCTCGCTCGCGGCCGACGGCTTCGAGTTGCGCCCCTCGTCTCGGGACGGACGTTGGCGACAACCTCCCCCTTCCGTTTGCCTCGGCGGATGGTCTGGGCATCGCGCAGGGGACGACGGCGAGCGACGTCGAGGAGCCGTCTAATACTACTCCGTTACGATCTCCTGCCGGATTTGCATTGATGCGTGACATCGGATTCCGCAACTCTCTGACCTCTCTTGATTTGCGTCGGGTTACATGGACGCAATTGCCAAGAATCGATCATTCGAGCGATGCCGTAAACCATTGTCTTGCAATAAGTTGTACGACGTAACGGAGTAGTACTAAGTTCCTCCTCGGTCATCGCCCTCCGACGACGGCGGGGGTCAGCCGCCTCGTTCGCCTTGGCGATGCCGAGGAGGGGATTCGAGGCGAGCCTCCCGTTGGAGACGCACCAGTTGGCGAAGGCCAGGATGGCGGCACGATGGGCGTTGCGGGATCGGGCCGATCTTCCCCGATCCGCCTCCTGGCCCATCCAGCGTTCCAGGCTCGCTCGGTTCAGGTCGGAGAGCCGGACGAAGTGGCAGTCCGCGAGGATTCGTTCGAGTTGTCGCCGCACATTTTCGCGGTGCATGGGCACGATACCCCGGAGCCGCATGGACTCGACGTAGGCGGCGACATGCTGGGTGATTGGTGTCGCGAGATGGTCGGCGATCCGCTCCTCCGTCGCCGTCATCAACCCGGCACGCACGCGCTCGGCTCGCCGCTCCAGGTTGGCGAGGACTTGGCGAGCGGCCGTCTCGTCCCTGCATTGCGTCGAGACCTCCACGAGGTCGCCGTTGCCGTCGCGGTATCGGGCGAAGTAGGTCTTCGACCTGTCGCGGATGCGCAGGGACCCGTCCCGCCCGACGGTGATGGGGGCCGTCCGCAGCTTGCCCCTCGAATCCCGCCAGGTGGCAACGCGCCCTCCCTGGCGTGTGACAATCTCCGCGCCGTCAGGAAGAGGTCGAGTGATCGGCTTCTTGAAGATGCGTCCCATGATCAGGGCCGGCGCGCACTTTTATGACGATTTGGCAAACTCTGCGGTCTTGCGCCCGCTCGTCGGACCGGGTCTACCGACCACCGGGTCGTGAACCCGACCCGGGGGTCGGAGGTCGGCGATGGCGAGCCCCCGCAGCAGGCGGGACGAGATCGGGGAGTCCTTCTCCGCCCTGGAGGACCCACGCTCCCCCCGCAACCGGCGGCACCCCCGGCCCGGCGTCCTGGTCCTCGCCGTCCTGGCGGTCCTCGCCGGCGCCGCCGGGCCCACCGCCATCGCCCGCTGGGCCGAGGGCCAGGCCGAACTCCTCACCGGCCGGCTCGACCGGCCCCACGGCATCCCCGGCCAGGACGTCGTCCGTCGCGTCCTGATGCGGCTCAAGCCCGGGGCCGTCGCGGCCGCCTTCCACGCCTGGATCGCCCGCCTCCGCGACGAGGCCATCGCCGAGACGGGCGTCGATCGCCCGGTCATCGCCCTCGACGGCCAGACGGCCCGCCGCAGCCACGACGCGAAGAACGACCGCGGCGTCCTGCACGTCGTCACCGCCTGGGCCGGCGAGTCCGGGTTGGCCCGGGGACAGGAGGTCGGTGCCGAGAAGTCCCACGAGATCACCGCGATCCCCGAGCGGCGGAAGAGCAGCGACGTCCGGGCCGGCATCGTCACGAGCGACGCCATGGGGGCCCAGAAGGCGATCGCCGCGGCGGTCATCGGCGGCCAGGCCGACTCCGTCCTGGCCCTGAAGCGGAATCCCGAGTCGTTGCACGCGGCGGTCATCGAGCACATCGGCGCCATCGGGACGGCCCAGGAACTCACGACGACCGATCGCGGTCCCGGCCGCCAGGAACAGCGGACCTCCCTGCCGCTGCCGGTTCCCAAGGGCCGGCCGGGTCCGGCCGAATGGAAGCGGCGGAAGTCGGTCGGCGTGGTGACGTCGCGGCGGCGGGCGGGCGGGGAGCAGAGCCTCGCGGTCCGCTACGATCTCAGCCGCCTGCCGGTGGACTTGGACCGGTTCGCCCGGGCGGTGCGCGGCCCCTGGTCGGTGGAGAACGCGGGCCACTGGACCCTCGAGGTGACGTTCCGCGAGGACGAATCGCGGATCCGCGAGCGGGGGCTCGGGGCGAACATCCCCTGGCTCGACCGCTTCACCCTCTCGATCCTCAAGCCACACCCCGACCGTCGCATGAGCCTCGTCAGGAAGCGCCGAAGCTGCGGATGGAGCGAGGGGTTCCTCATGGATGTCATTACCGCATTAACATGTTAGTGTGCGCCGGCCCTGATCGACCCCCGACACCCTTTCCGGACTTCGCGCAGCAACTCGAACTTCGTCGCCGGCTTGCCGTCGCCGAGACGCCCGATGAACTTCCGCTTCTCACGCTCGATCTGCTGGTTCGAGACCCATCTGACCTCGGGGTGGCGCTCGGCGGCGATGTCCGTGATCTGCTGGTCGGTCATCCGGATCACGCCATCCCGGCCGTACTCGCCGGTCTGGCGCTTGTACTCGGCGAGGATCAGGATGGCCTCCACGAAGGCGAATTCGCGATCCCTGAGTCGCCTTCCTCTTCGCCGAAGACTCGGAAGTGTGACCCTCTTAATAGGAGCCTGCGGGGGGTGCGAGGGGAGGTCTTGGTTATATCCAAGCATGCATGTGGTTCCAGGGGCGGAGCCATTTGACTCCGCTCCCCCTTCGGGTGGCGAGCGGCGCTCGTCCAGGGCGAGGAACGCGCCGGAACGGAGGAAGCGGATCAGACCCTCGTTCAGCGAGATCGCCCGACATCGGGCTCGGTGATCGGCCCCGCTGGTCGATCGTGAGAACTTCGGGTTGGCCCTCGTCCCCCGGATCACCGCTTCCATCTCGCGGTCGGATTCCGGCCTGGATGTCCTCACCCGCCCGAGTTCCTGGTAATGGTTGTACCAATGTCCGACGACCTCGCGAATCATCGGGTCCGAGTAGCCCTGCCCGATCAGCCGGCATACGAGGGCGCGCATCATCGTCCAGCGCTGGCCCACGGCCCGGATCGGGAATCGGACCAGGGCATCGGACGTCAAGGATTCCACGTCCCCCGTCCGTCCTCGGCTATCGTGGTCCGCAATCGGGAGGACCACCTGCCGGACCTCAGCCTCATGCAACGAGGCACCCAGCGTGGGGCTGGGCGACGGTGGGGCCTGCCCCGCCATGACCGAGCCCGGTTCGACCGACAAGACGTCCGGCGGGGCGGATTTGACGATGCGCACGCGGTCGGGGCGTCCGGGCAACACCTTTAAGGCACCTGAAAGAAGCTATGTCTTCCGTGGCCTGCCTCGCTTGCGGGGGATCTTCACGAACCACTTCTCAAGCGAGGGCAGGCGGATCACCTCGGCCTCCAAGGCCTCCATCGCCCCCGGCGTCAGCTTCACCCCCGTGGCGTAGGTCGTCTCCACCACGCTGACCACCGGGTGCTTCCCTTTCCAGGTCATCGACCGGGCGAAGCCCAACACCGCCTCCACCGAGTCCAGCAGCGAGCCGTTCCCGTGCATCTCCAGGATGCCAAAGCACCGCTCGATCGGGTTGTCCTCGCTGTGATACGGCGGGTCGTCCGCCAACTGCACCGCCAGGCGGTACTTGCGGGCGAAGCCCCCGATCCGCTTGAGGAACGGGCTCCGCCGGCTGTGGTTCTCCGGGCCGTTGTCCAGGTTGATCACCAGCGTCTTGACGTGCAGGAACCGCAGCCGGACGCCCTCCCACCACGGCTCCAGGCGATCGGCGATGAAGTCGCTGGTGACCTTCGACCGGGCCATGGACAGCCAGAGGTCGTCGGGCTCGGGCCGGAAGATGCCGAAGGGGGTCAGGGTCGCCTCGGGCTTGAAGTCGTGATCCACCGCCTTCGTGCCGGTCCGGCTCCGGCCCCGGCGTGAGAACGGGCCGACATTCACCGTCGCCTTGGCGTCGATCGAGACCCGCAGGGTGTCCCTGGCCCGGTCCGCCTCGGGGTTGACCACCTTCAGTTGCTCGAAGATGGCATCGGTCTGCGGGACTCTTTTTGGGGGCGGCACTTGGCCACCTTGGAGAGGCGATAGCCGAGCATGTTGAGCTTGGTGTTGATCGTCTGCGGGGTGGGCAACTCGGCGTCGGTATCGCCCTTGGTGGCGATCAACTGGCGGCGGACCTCGGCGGCACTGATGCGGGTGAAGAGCCTCTTGGTCTGGAACTTGGGATCGGCCTGGCTTTGGCCGTCGGCGATGCTGCGGATATCCTCCAGCAGTCGGGGCCAGTGCTCCTCGGCGGGCTTGCGACGGCGGCAGGGGAAGGCATCGACGCAGGTCAGGCCGGTGCGGAGTTCGTGCGTGCCCTTGCGGAGGGTGTCCCGGCACCAGCCGAGATGCACCTCGGCCCAGCGTGGCCCGCCCCGGCCCATGGCCTGGACGGTCTTGGCCATGAAGAGCCGCTTCGGGCTGCCCGTGAGGGCCTCGGCGGCATCGATCAGGACGGGGATCATCTCAGGTTCGGGTCGCATCTCCGTAACCTCCTGGCCCTCCTGGTGAAGAGGCGACAAGATACGGGAGAATTACCTTCTTTCAAACCCCTAAGAGGCGCCTCGGTGCCCTCGAAATCCCCGCCCTCGGATGCCGCAACCAGCGGTACTCCTTTCCGGTCTTGGGGTGGACCGACGGCGCGGCGACGATGTAGCCGCCGACCCCCTTCGTGTCGAGGCCGGGGAACTCGCTGCCGAAGGCGTCCGTGAGGCTCTTGACCGGGAAGGGGGCTGTCAGGAGGTAGTGCGTCCCGCCGCCGCCGGTCAGGGCGGTTGCGGTGATGGACGGAATGTGGAGCCCGAGGCGCCTCAACAGGCGTCGGAGCGAGCGATCGCCCCCCTTGCGCGGGTCCACGTCGAGTGCGAAGACGTACTCCCCCGGCCGAATCTCGCCGCCCATGATGAGGCCGACGCCGGCGCGGGGGAAGTTGGCGGCGAGGCGGTACAAGCCGTGGGCGTCATCCGTCGCCCGCTGTTGCCAGCCCTTGAGGAGAGGGCGCTTGGACTGAGGATTGGCCGGGAACGCGGGCAGGCCCAGGCCGTCGTAGCTGAGGATCATCTCCATCCGGTCCCGCAACCGAACCTCGTCGCAGCATGGTGGGGCTCGGAGGGCGTTCTCGTCTAGAAACTGGGGCTCGAAATCGGTTGTCTGGCACACAGGTATCCCTGTCGCTCTGCTGGAACTCGACGCAATCCACGAGGGAGGTCGGGGGCCGATCGACGGGAGGCCGGTCACGGCAAAACGTGACCGGCCGCGCACCGTCGAGTGCCGGTTGGTGATGCCGGCGTGCTGACTGTCCACTTCGGTCGGTGATTAGAGCGGTTCACGATTGGGTTGCGCACAAGCCGCACGATCCGAACCAGCCCCGGATGTCCGAATCGCTGACCGTTTCCAGGGCGGTCCTCATCGCCCCGTACACCGCCTCGGCCGTCCGACCCGCCACCGACCGCAACACGCCCTTGACCTTCGACCACAGCTTCTCGATCGGCGTCAGATCCGGGCTGTACGGTGGCAACGGCTCCAGCGACGCCCACGCCCCGGTCCCACTCGCCTGGGCCTGACGGTCCGCGTGCGGCTTCAGGTTGTCCCAGATCACCACGTCCCCCGGACGCAACTTCGGTCCCAGGACCTGCTCGACGTAGGCCCGAAACGCAGGGCCGCCGCATCAAGATAGCGATCTGACGTAGCTTGGAGGAAGTTCGTCGGCGTACAACGGGGGCTCACCACGAGTGTCATCTCCCGACCCCGATGGACGCGATCATGCCCAGCGACGGACCCGCCGCCTTCCACGACCACTTCCGAGACCTCACCGATCCCCGCGTCGAGCGGACCCGCAAGCACCCCCTGATCAACATCGCCTTCATCGCCGTCTGCGGCGTCCTCTCCGGGGCCGACTCCTTCGCCGCCATCCACGAGTTCGGCATCGACCGCCGGACCTGGCTGGCCCGCGTCCTCGACCTCAGCCCCGGCATCCCCTCCGAGGACACCATCCGCCGCGTCCTGGCCCGGCTCGACCCGGCGGCCTTCGAGAAGGCCCTGTTGGGTTGGATGCAGGCCGTGCAGGAGGTCACCGCCAAGCGGTTGGTCGCCATCGACGGCAAGACCTTGGGGGGCTCCTACAACCGGCAGGACGGCAAGGCGGCGATCCACATGGTCTCGGCCTGGGCGACCGAGAACAAGCTGTCGCTGGGCCAGGTGGTCGTGGACGAGAAGTCCAACGAGATCACGGCGATCCCCGAGTTACTGGGGTTGCTGGAACTCTCCGGAGCGGTGGTGACGATCGACGCCATGGGCTGCCAGAAGGCGATCGCTGCGAAGGTTCGGGAACGCGGCGGCGACGACGTGTTGGCCGTCAAGGAGAACCAGCCGACGCTCTAGGCTCAGGTCCGCGAGGCCATCGACGAGGGCCTGGAGCAGGATGCCGAGCGGATCGATGAGTATCGGACCGACGAGAAGGGGCACGGTCGTCGGGAGGTCCGCACCTCTGCGGTCTTCCCAGCCCCGGAGGGGGTCGATCCGGAGGGCCTGTGGCAGGACCTGTGTGCCGTGGGCGTGACGTTCTCGGAGCCAACGGATTCCCGGGGGCGAACCAGCCTGGAGGGGCGGTACTACATCCTGAGCCGGGGGTTGTCGGCGAAGGAGTTCGCCGAGGCCGTGCGGGGCCATTGGAGTATCGAGAATCAACTGCATTGGCAACTGGATGTGAGCTTCCGGGAGGATGAGTCTCGGGTGCGAACGGGCCACGCGGCGGCGAACGTGAGTGTGATCCGGCGGTTCGCCCTTGGTTTACTGAAGCGTGAGAGCGGGTGCCGACGTGGGATCGGGACCAAGCGGCTGAAGGGTGCCTTGAGTGAGGAGTACCGGGAGAAAGTCCTGTTCAAGACATGAGATAAGATGCCGTTTCCCTGGCCCGAAACGTCGGGGCATCCATCGCCCCCTCGAAGGCGAAGGGGGCCACCACCCCCGAGAGCCGCAGCCCTGCGACCAGGGTCACCGAGGTCCAACGGCCGGGCACAGCTCCCTGGACCCGCGGCCCGCGGGGCGCCCGCCCGTCGGTCCGGGTCATCGCCGTGTTCGCCCCGGTTTCGTCGACGAAGACCTGGTGCTCGGGGGCCACGGCGGCCATCGCCCGGCGGTACGCCCGCCGCTTCCGCCGGACCCGCGGGGTGTCGCGTTCGGCGGCCTGGAGCGACTTCTTCTTGCGGGTGATCTTCAGCTTGCGGAGGACGCGGAAGACGGCCATGCGGCCGCAGGGGACGCCCACGCGGCGGGCCCGTTCCTCCAGCGTGGCGTCGGGGTGCTCCCGGACCAGTCGGCGGAGGGTCTCCTGGCCGGTCGGATCGAGGGCCGGCGGGTGGCCGCCGCCGTGCGGCGCGGGGGCCAGCGACCCGGTCTGGCAGCGACGCGTCCGCAGTCGGGTGAGGAAGGAGACGCTGACGCGGAAGCGTCGGGCGATCTCGGCCTGGGTGCCCTCGTAGGCGTCGAGGGCCGCGGCGATGCGTTCCCGGAGGTCCAGTGAATAGGGATTCATGGCGCACCTCCTCGCAGTCGACTCTCCTCATTCAGCTTAGTGTCCGGGCAAAAATAAAGTCGTCAACTTTTTGTGCAGTGGGGAGTGATGGTGTAGTTCCATTCGCCGTGGAACTGAGCCGGCTTGAGGTTCACCTTGGCCAGGTGCTCGTCCGTGACAGTGATGCCGGTCTCGTACTTGCCTTCGTCGAGCGCGGCTCTCACGATGAGCCCCTTCTTGGTTCGCGTGGCGGCGATCAAGTTGACGATCACCTGGACACTCACCAACGGCTTGCCGCGCCAGTTCTGGGTGATGAAGCTGAACCGCCGGTGCTCCACCTTGTTCCACTGGCTCGTGCCCGGCGGGAAGTGGCTCACCGTCAGCTTCATGCCGATCGCGTCGGCCAGACCCTGCAACGCGACCTTCCACAAGCGGGTGCGGTACCCGTTGCTCCCCCCGCCGTCCGCGGTGATGAACAACTCGGTGGCGTGGGGAAAGCGGGAGGTCCCCATCTCTTGCCACCACCGGCGAATGCTCGCGGCCGCGAAGTAGGCGGTGTCATGGTCGATCCCCACGCTGACCCAGCCCTGGTTGTTGGTCACGTCGTAGACGCCGTAGGGGATCGCCTTGCCCAGTTCCTTGTCCTGAAAGTCGTGGACGCGCACCGGCTCCGGTTGGCCCTCGGGGCACCACTCACGGCCGCCGTTCTTGAAATCCCCCACCAACTCCTTCTTCTTCGTGTCCACCGAGATCACCGGCTGATGCCGCTTCTGGAACCGCGCCGCCTGCGCGTTGATGAACTCGAACTGGGCGTTACGGTCGGGGTGTTGGTTGCCCTCGCGCGTCTTACGGTTGGCTTGCAGGCTCTAGCCGGCCTCGTGGAGCAGCCACGCCACCGTGCGATAGCCGGCCCGGTGTCCCTGCCCGGTCAACTCCGTCGCCAACCGCCGCGTGCTCTTGCACGTCCAACGCAAGGGCGACATCGGATCGCCCCGCGTCCGCGGCTCCAGCAGCCCCTCCAAGGTGGCGACCAACGTCGGGTCCGATTCCGTCAGGCGCTGCGCCCCGCCCCACCACGTCGCAAGCTCTCGGTTACGGGTTCGTCCGGGTGGCTCCCGCGGTACTCCAGCTCTCGAAGCCCGGCCTGGATGGTGTCCCGCGCCAGTCCCGTGGCCGTAGCGACCGCCGTCACGCCTCCGTACCCGTAGTCCCGCGCTTCCGCCGCCGCCCACTGTCGTCTCGAGCGCTCATCGAGCACGGCGTCCAGCGCGGGATACTTGAGGCGGATCCGTTCTATGACAGTTGCATCCTGCATGACTCGACAGCATAGCAATCACGGCCCTGCGGTAAAGGAAAAGTTGACGACTTTATTTTTGCCCGGGCCCTAAGTCTGGAGTAGTTCGTCGCGCTGTGTGGTCGTCAGGGTGAGCATCGGAGTCGGGTGGTGTTCGTCCGTGGTGATTTGTCAGGGTAGCCCGCTACCTGATTATAGGGGCGAGGTTACTTTCCCCTTGGTGGGGAGCTATTAAGTCCCCATGCTCCACGCGAAAGTCCTCCGGCCCTTGCCCCTGGTTGGCGATGTACTCCGCGATCACCTGGTCCGTCACGTTCCCGCTGCTGCAACAGAAGTACCCGCGGGCCCACAGGTGCCGCCCCCAGAACTGCTTCCGCAGCGGCGCGAACTCCTGCAACATCTTGTACGCCGTCTTAGTACTACTCCGTTACGATCTCCTGCCGGATTTGCATTGATGCGTGACATCGGATTCCGCAACTCTCTGACCTCTCTTGATTTGCGTCGGGTTACATGGACGCAATTGCCAAGAATCGATCATTCGAGCGATGCCGTAAACCATTGTCTTGCAATAAGTTGTACGACGTAACGGAGTAGTATTAGAGGCTATCCGGTAATCCTCAGAGTTTGTAAACTCTTACCAAGTCAGGAGGTCCGCGAGTTACACCAACGATGGAGCACACCCCGATGCGAAAGCCCTATCCCTCCGACCTCACCGACGAGCAGTGGCAGATCATCGAGCCGCTGATCCCCGTCAGCCGCGTGGGACGACCCCGGGAGGTCGAGATCCGGGAGGTGCTCAACGCCATCTTCTACCTCAACCGCAGCGGCTGCCAGTGGGACATGCTGCCCCATGACCTGCCGGCCCGGAGCACCGTCCACGACTACTTCCAGCAGTGGCGGGCCGACGGCACCTGGCAGCGGATCAACGATGCCCTGCGACAAGAGGTGCGTCAGGCCGCCGGGCGTGATCCGAACCCCAGTGCCGGGAGCATCGACAGCCAGACCGTCAAGGGGACGGAGATCGGGGGCGTGCGGGGGTACGACGGCGGCCAGAAGATCCGGGGGACGAAGCGTCACATCATCGTGGACACGTTGGGTTTGCTGCTGGTCGTGATGGTCACGGCGGCCTCGGCCGACGACGGCACGGCGGCCCCGGAGGTCTTGGGCCGACTGACCACCGAGCACCGCACTCGGTTGGCGAAGTTGTGGGCCGACCAGAAGTACCACAATCATGCGCTGGAGTCCTGGTTGAAGAAGACGGGAGCCGGCTACGTGATTGAGGTGGTGGAGCGACCTGTCGGTGCGCAGGGGTTCGTGCTGTTGCACCGTCGCTGGGTGGTGGAGCGGAGCTTCGCCTGGCTGGGGCGGTATCGCCGACACAGCCGGGACTACGAAAGGTCGCCCGAATCGAGCGCGGCAATGATCCAGGTCAGTTCGATTCATCGAATGCTTAGAATTTTGAAACCTGATCAAACGAAGAAGCCGGTTCCCTTCAAGTATCCCAGGGAAAAACGGAAATCAATTACCGGATAGCCTCTGAGCGTTGCATAGAGAAGTAAACTTCACGGCTCCAACTCGGCACCCTCGAAGAAGGACCGGACGAGAGCCCGTCTCTGCCGCACGCGACCGAGGGCCAGATGGAGTTCCCTGTGCAGTTGGTCCAAGTCCAGGCAAGCCAGGTTGCGCAGCGCGACCTTCTTCAGGTGCTTCCACAACCATTCCACGGGGTTCAGGTCCGGCGCGTACGCCGGCAACGGCTCCAAGTGGATCTTGCCGCGGGCCTCAGCCACGAACTCCTGGACCGCGGCCCGCCGGTGGATCGGAGACCCGTCCCAGATGACCAACAGCCGGTCCCCTACCAGGCGGCC
Organism: uncultured Planctomycetales bacterium; assembly: GCA_963752755.1. Taxonomy (GTDB): domain Bacteria; phylum Planctomycetota; class Planctomycetia; order Isosphaerales; family Isosphaeraceae; genus CAVVZJ01. The sequence continues at coordinate 35,640 of CAVVZJ010000005.1, forward strand.
CAGGGGAACGAGGAACTCGATGCTGTGCAACCCGTTCAGCGACTTCGGCCGCACCAGCGAATACACCTTACCCTGCGGGGTCACGCCGCCCAGGACCGACAGGTGGTCGCGCGTTTGCCACTCGTCCATGATCGGAGTCTGGGCCTTCGGGGCGTAGGTCTGGACGACCCCCGGCAGCAGGTAGAACCCCGACTCGTCCACGCAAACAAGGTCCCGGCGCTGGCGGCAGGCCTTCTCCTTCAGCGCGGGCCACGACTCGACCCGCCAGCGCTCGATCGCCTCCTCGTCCCGCTGGATCGCCCGAGTGATGGGGACCGGCGGGGTCCATCCCAGGCGCTTCAAGAGCCGCGACACCTGGCTCCTGCTGTACGAGACCCCGAACTCTTCGAGGAGGACCCCGGCGACTCGATCACCGGTCCAGACGTCCCCTCGGAAGCCGTAGGGCTCGGGGCCGTGCCAGAGGAAATCGGGGATCAGCCGGAGTTGCTCCGGGGTGAGCTTGGCGACGACGCCGGGGGCCGGGTGGGAGCGGGGCGCCTCGGGCCCGCCGCGTCGGGCGGCGGCGAGCCAACGACTGACGGCGCCCTTCGAGGCGTCGAGGGCGACCGCGATGTCGCGCTGCTTCCCGCCCTGTCGCGCGAGATCCAGTGCCCTCATTCGCCGCCACTCCCTCCAGTCATGAGGTCGAGTGCCTGAGGAGCCCATGCCCTATTGTAAGAGCTGGAAAAGTTTACTTCTCAATGCAACGCTCAGTAGGTTTTTGACCGCGCCGTTTCCCCGGTTGTCTGCGGTTTTTCGTGTCCATCGGGCCCGTCCCGGCGGCAGAATCGGCGCAGTACGCCCCTTCTGCGCCCTCACCATCCTACCCGGGGAGCCAGGGCCATGCGCAGTGCGCATCCAGGTCATCGTCGAGTCCGAGCCCGACGCGGTCCCCGTCGTCCACGAGGTCGCCACGCTGGAGCGTGACGGCTTGCAGCCGGAGAACCTCGGCCTGATGCTGGCCGAGGCCAAGGACCTGCTCCGCGAGGTGCAGGAGACGATCGTCGCCGCGCAGGTCGCCGTGTTTGAGGCCGATCAGGTGTGCTGCCCCGACTGCGGCCGGCGTCGGCGCCGCAACGGCCGGCATCCGGTCGTGTACCGGACCCTCTTCGGCAAGCTGCGACTGGACAGCCCTCGGTTCTACGCCTGCCCCTGCCAGGAGGCGGCGTCCCGCGCCAGCCTCAGCCCGCTGGCCGAACGGCTCCCCGAGCGGACGGCCCCCGAGCTGGCGTACCTGGAGAGCAAGTTCGCGGCGTTGATGTCGTACGGGCTGACGGTGGAGCTGCTCGCCGAGGTCCTGCCCCTGGGCGAGCAATTGGCCCAGACTTCGGTACGACGCCAGGTTCAGCGTGTCGCCGAGCGGGCCGAGGGTGAGCTGGGCGACGAGCAGTTCACGTTCATCGAAGGCTGCCAACGCGACTGGGATCAACTCCCTCGCCCCGAGGCGCCGCTGACCGTCGGCCTGGACGGCGGTTACGTCCACGCCTGCCACCCCCCGCCCCGGACCGAAGGCTGGTTCGAGGTGATCGCCGGCAAGAGCCAGCCGGATGAGGGGGCGGCGAAGTGCTTCGCGTTCGTGGCCACCTACGACGTCAAGCCGAAGCGACGGCTGTTCGAGACGTTGAGGTCCCAGGGCCTGCAGATGAATCAGCGGGTGACGTTCCTGACCGATGGGGGCAACACCGTGCGTGAGCTGCCTTGGTACCTTTGCCCGGAATCGGAGCACTGGCTGGACTGGTTCCACGTCATGATGCGGCTGACGGTGATGGGCCAGATGGCCAAGGGATTGGCCCTGGAGAGGGTCCCCGTGGAATCGCCGGGTAGCGATGACGACGAGGAGGCGTTGGAACGGCTGGACGTGCCCGCCCTGCAGAAGCAACTCGAGAGCCTGAAGTGGCACCTCTGGCACGGCAACGTCTACCGGGCCCTGCAGATCCTCGAGGATTTGGAGCGCGACCTCGACACGCCGGTCGAGCGCTCCGAACGGGCGAAGAAACTGCTCAAGGCCGTGAGCGAGTTCCGCCACTACATCGAGGTCAACGGGGCCTTCATCCCCAACTACGGGGACCGGTATCGCCATGGCGAGGCGATCGCGTCGTCGATCGCCGAATCGACGGTCAACCAGGTGGTGAGCAAGCGGATGGTCAAGAAGCAGCAGATGCGGTGGACCCAGCGGGGTGCCCACTTGCTGCTGCAAGTCCGCACGCGGGTGCTGAACGACGACCTGCGGACCGACTTCGAACGTTGGTATCCGGGCCTGAAGGCAGTCAACGAGTCATCCCAGGACGCGGCTGCCTAGCACCCGGTTTGGCGCGGTCTCGTAGTCGATCTCGTGCCGCCGGACGACCCAGAGCAGCGACTCGGCGTACTCCGGCGGGGCGGCGGCGAGCCAGTGGGCCACGGCGGCGTCCTGGGCGTAGCGGAGGTAGACCACGTTGTTGATGTGGCCCATCCGGTCGATGTCCCCGGGAGACACCCGGAAGGCGTGCTCGTAGACCCTCGGCTCGGCCATCAACCTCACCTCCTCGGCAGGACTCCGACCGCACGCTCAGCACAGAGAATCGGCAATGCCGACTCTGTTATTCCGTCTGCCGAAGGAGCGATCAAGCCCGACGCATGGTGGCATGAGGCGGGTTCGCAACCGATTCGTCAGGCTCGTGTCCCGGGGCCGTGTCGGTTACGCTCGGTGTCTCCTGCTCCACCGGCACGCGGGGCCGCCATGCACCTCCTCGACCAGTTCGCCGACCTCTTCCTCCGCATCTTCGAGGAGCACCGCTGCGACGAGGCTTGCCCAGCCCCCATCGGCTCGCTCTCGATCGACGACGCCTACGAGGTCCAGCGCCGGGTCCTCGCCGCCCGGGTCGCCCACGGGGAGCGGATCGTGGGCTACAAGGTCGGCTGCACCAGCCGGGCCATCCGCTGCCAGTTCGGCCTCGCCGAGCCGATCTGCGGGCGGCTGCTGGAGCCCCACGTCCACCACGGCGACACGGCCCTGGACGCAGGTGCCTTCCACCGCCCCGCCGTCGAGCCGGAGTTCGCGCTCACCATGGGCAGGGACCTGACCGACGAGGTGGGCGACGACGAGGCGCTGATAGCGGCCATCGACTCGGTGACGCCCGGCATCGAGGTCCACAACTACCGGTTCTGGCTGGGCGAACCGACTTCCCAGGAACTCGTCGCCTCCAACGGCATCCACGCCGCCCTGGTCGTCGGCTCCCCGAGGGTCTCGCCTCGGGGCCTGGACTGGGAGATGGAGGGCGTCGGCGTCTGGAAGGGCGCGGAACTGGTGGCCTCGGGCATCGGGGCCGAGATCATGGGCGGTCCGTTGGTGTCGCTGCGGTGGCTGGTCAACCACCTCGTCCGTCGTGGAGAGGCATTGCGGGCCGGTCAGGTGGTGATCCCCGGCTCCCCGGTGGGCCTGATCCCCGTCGAGGCAGGGGACCGGGTGATCGCCCGGTTCGCTAGTGTCGGTCGGGTCGAGGCGGTGTTCCGATGAGGCCGCCGAGCCTCGCGAGCGTTGCGGTGTTTCCCGCCGGAGGATTCAGGCCGGCGCCAGGCGGTTCGGGCGACCCCATCGGACGCGGGCCAGGAGCGTGTCGCCCCGCCAGCCGTCCTCCGGCAGGGTCTCGCCCACCGTCACCCAGAACTCGCCGGGCGCGGCGGCGACCGTGTGGAAGTTGCCCATGCGGGCCACATGCGTCGGGTCGGCGATCCCGTCGCCGATCAGCGGCAGGACCACCCGCTCGCTGGCCCGGATCAGCCGCAGCGTTTCCCGGTCCACCTCGGCGACATACAGCGGTGCCCGCCAGCGCATGACGCGGACGTTCTCCTCGGCCTTGCGGGTGTAGACCAGGAAGAGGCCGTCGGAGTGGGGTAGCCAGTGCTGCTGGGTGGTGCTCATCGCCAGCGGCTCGCCGTCGTCCCAGGGCCAGGGCCGCTGCGGCTCCCAGTCCAGCCCGTCCGTGGAGACGGCGACATATCCGTGCCCGTCCTCGGCCCGGATGGTCATGAAGATGCGGTCATCCAGGCGGGCCAACGACGGCTCCAGCAGCCCCCGACCGGTCGTGTTGACCAGTTCGGAACCCGCCTCGCGGATGCGGAGGTCGCGGCCATCGAACGAGCAGCGGACGGTCGTGACCGAGCGGTGGGCGCGGCCCTCGGGGGCGAAGGACAGCGGGACGAGCACGTCGCCGTCGTCCAGGGCCACCCGCTGCGAGCAGCCGCAGGTGTAGATCGACGAGCCCCGAGTGTCGTCCCACTCCAGCCGCCGGGGCTCCGACCAGCGACCGTCCGGGAATCGGACGACGTAGACGGGCCAGCGCCGTCGCTGGGGCCGGGCCAGCACGCCATGCTCGTAGTAAACGTTGTGCCCGACGGCCAGCACGGTGCCCGTCGGCGGGTGGTACTGCGGCACCACATCGCAGACGCCCTCCTCCCAGCCGCCGCCCAGGTCGCGGCGTCCCAGCCCTGGGATCGGCTCCGGCGGGGTCCAGGTGCGGCCCAGGTCCCCGGAGGTCGTCCAGTGGACCGGCCCGAACACGTCCGAGCCGCCGATGGACTGGAGGGTCATCAGGGCGATGGGGCCAGCTTCGGCGGGGACCATGCAGGGCCGGGGGTGGAACCACGTCGTCCCGCCCCGGCGTCCGGGGAAGACGACCTCCCGATCGATGCTGGCGACCAGGCCGCCTCCACCACGTTCGTCATCGTCGCCCTCTGAGGTCGGCGGGCTGACGGAGCCACCGGCGGTCAGGACGGAGAAGAGACCGACCCCCGTGCCCAGGAAGCGGCGTCGGTCGATCGAAATGTCGGTGGCTGCCATAATGGTTGCCTCATGCGAGCAGGCCGAGAACGAGACCGGCATTTCCAACATCCCGCTCAGGGGACGTTTGTTGCCAACCACGCTCTCGCCGTCAAACCACAGGGTCAGGCACGAAGACGACCGGCGAGGGCCGGTCGGTACATCGGGCAGGGTCGGAGCACCCTGAGAGTGCTCTGATGTGACGGCGGAAGGTGGTGGACGACCCCAACTTCTGGTAATCCTCCTCGATCCCGTCGCACCGAGGAGGAGCACCATGACTGCCGACCGGGAACTCTCCATCGCCCACCACTTCGCCGAGTTGACCGACCCCCGCATCGACCGCTCCCGCCTCCACGATCTCCTCGACATCATCGCCATCGCCATCTGCGCCGTCGTCGCCGGGGCCGACTCCTGGGACGACATCGAGGACTTCGGCAACGTCAAGCAGGACTGGCTCAAGACCTTCCTGCCGCTGCCCAACGGCATCCCCTCGCATGACACCTTCCGCCGCCTCTTCGAGCGGCTCGACCCCGAGGAGTTCCAGAGGGGCTTCCTGGGTTGGATCGAGGCGTTGCACAAGGCGACCGAGCGCCAGGTCATCGCCATCGACGGCAAGACCCTCCGTCGTTCGTTCGACCGGGCCAAGAGCGTAAAACAAAACCTCCCAAAGGAGCGGGAATCTCGCTGGATTCGGGCCTCGATCGGGGGTTTTGTTTTACGCTCCAAGGGCAAGTCGGCCCTGCACATGGTCCATGCCTGGGCCACGGCCAATCACCTGCTGCTGGGCCAGGTGGCCGTGGACGAGAAGTCCAACGAGAGCACCGCCATCCCCGTGCTGCTGGGCAGTGTCTCAGTTTGAATGTCGGATTTTTGTTTAACATCTTCGCCGGTCGGGCGGGCCTGTTACAATTCCACCATGCCAAACCGATCAAGCAAGCCCAAGCGGCCCCGCGATATCAACCAACTGGCCAAGGCCATCGTCGATGAGGCGACGGCCGAGACACCCCCGGAGCCCGACCAGGCTATCGAGACGGCCCCGGAAATGGAAACGCCCTCCGAGGCCATCCGCCGGGCGGCGGCGGCACTCGGGCGGCGCGGGGGACTCAAGGGTGGGAAAGCAAGGGCGGCAAGACTCACGTCGGAACAGCGTGCCGAGATCGCCAAGAGGGCAGCGGCGGCGCGGTGGGGCAAGAAGACCGATTAGATTTCGTAGTCTTCGGGCGGCATATCGTCGTACTCGCCCGATTGTTGGCGTTCTGCAACGTCCGCGTTGAGATTCCAGTCGATCTCGATCGGCTCACCCGGGTTGTAATGCTTGTTGTAGTAGGCCACGTCACGCTCTGCCTGGAAGACCGCCGCCGCGATTCCCCTTCGTTTATGCTGTGCGGCCAGTCGCATCTTCTCCGGGGTCGCATCTTCGAGTTTGAACCACCGGAAGACCAACTGCCCCTCACCATCCTTGTTCTGGATCGGGTAAGGGTACCGAACACGGACGGGCTCACCGTTCTCGTCGTCGATGTAATCCTCGCGGGCAGCCCGCGCCATCCGGCGTGCAACTCGTCGAACCTCGTCCTGCGGCTCGGGCTTGATATGCCCCTTGCTAATCGCCCATCTCGCCGCCGTCACCATGTCAACGTCGCTGATGCCCGTCTCGGTAATATATTCGTCCAGGGCATGGAGATACACGCGAGTTTCATGGGATAGATGGCGGCCACTCTTTTTTTTGGCTCTCATTTAAAGAACCCTCGGGTCGATGGAGTTACCCCAGCCATCGGTGATGGCGACTGGGACGACGTTGTGCCTGACCTTGACGAGCATCTCGCGGTTGGCCGAATAACCGATCTCGCTACGATGTTGAAGCTGACCGACGATCACTCCGGGGTGAATCTTCAGGCGGTTTGCGAGTTGGTTGATCCGTTCCTTGGAGTAGAGCGGACCGACGCGCTTGATAAAGGATTCCAGTTCTTTTGCTGGGATGAGCGCGTCGGCGGCTTCCGCATCCGCACGTCGCTCGACCGGGGATCGTACCTCCAATGCCGGGGAGCTTGGGTCGGCGATATCCATATCGACCGAAATAGCGTCACGATGACGAATATGCGATAGCTCATGAAAGAGAGTATGCCAGAACGCATCGACTCGATCGAATCGGATTGAGAGCCCGATGGCTGGCCAGCCATCGGGCAGCCACGTCGCCATGCCATCGATCTTGGCCCCCGAGGACAATGGCTCCACCACAACAAACCGAATTCCGTACTTTGCGAGGATCAGTGGCACCTTCCGGGTTTCTTGGGAGTAAGCGGCGGCTTTCCGAAGCTCCGCGACACACAAAGGGAGTCGATCGTCGCGATACTCGGCGACCAAGCATGACCGGGCGATCTTCCTGACGCGAAAACACCAGGCTCGCTGGCCGGGAGTCAGTTCCGCGTTCGGCATGGACTTGCGCATCATCGCCTGGAGCGAGGGCTCTTGGCTCAAGTCCTCGATCTCGAACAAATCGAGTAAGTCTCTTTCGATAAGACTAAGATCGTCGCCTGAACTGATCCACCCCCGTCTCTGAAGTTCTTTGAGCGGTGCAAGGGAGAACAATCTCGCGCGACGTGAGACATCCTCGATCGGGACCTCCACGAAGAACAGACGGTATTGGCTCTCTAATCGAAGCCACACATCCGGGTCGGTCCCGAATGCGGCCCCTAACTGGATCGCGGTCTCCGGTGTGATGCCTCGCTTGCCAGAGATGATCTCGTTGACCACCTGAATCGGTCGCTTCAGGATGATCGCCAGGTCTGACTGAGACCACCCACGATCCTGCAACTCCTCCTTGATGCGATCTCCGGGCGGATTCGGAGGATGAATGTCCAATATTAAACCTCTCCGATAAGGGCGTATCCCCTGCTCCTCTAGAAATACTATCGCAAGGCTCGTCAGTAGGCAATACAATCTTTCAATGAAAGGGTGAAACTGATCTTGCATTAGCCTCTACGCTCAAGCATAATATTCAGTATGAACGTGCTACCCACCGCCAAGCGTGTCGCGATCCTCTCGGCCCTGGTCGAAGGCAATAGCCTCCGCTCGACGACGCGGATGGTCGGTTGTTCGATCAACACTGTTACGAGGTTGCTGGTGGACGCGGGCGAGGCGTGTGCCCGCTACCAGCATGAGACGCTCCGCAACCTGCCGTGCCGTCGCCTACAATGCGACGAGATATGGTCATTCTGCTACGCGAAGCAGAAGAACGTCCCGCCCGACAAGCAGGGCCAGTTGGGTTACGGCGACGTATGGACGTGGACGGCGATCTGCGCCGACACGAAGTTGGTGCCGTGCTGGCTCGTCGGGGCTCGCGACGCGATGCACGCGGCCCACTTCATCGCGGACCTGGCTTCCCGGCTGTCGCATCGCGTCCAGTTGACCACGGACGGGCACAAGCCCTACCTAGAGGCTGTGGAAGGGGCCTTCGGCGGGGAGATCGACTATGCCATGCTGGTGAAGCTGTACGGCAATGAAGGAGGGCGGAGCCCCGAGGCCCGGTACAGCCCGGGCGAATGCACCGGGGCGGTCAAGACACCGATCGTCGGCAACCCGGATGAAGACCACATCTCGACCAGCTACGTCGAACGGCAGAACCTCACCATGCGGATGCGGATGAGGCGGTTCACCCGGCTCACGAACGCTTTCAGCAAGAAGCTGGCGAACCTCGAAGCGGCCGTCGCCCTTCACTACATGCATTACAACTTCGTCCGACGGCATCAGACGCTTCGGATCACCCCGGCGATGGCGGCGGGGGTCGATCGTCGGCTCTGGTCGATCGAGGATATCGTCAACCTGATCGACTGATCGCCCGTCCAGCAAAGGGTAGGCCAAAAAAATCTGGATTTCAAACTGAGACACTACCGTCGTTTCTGAGCTCGTGACATTGGTTGAGTTTGTTTTGTATAATACTGGGATAAAATGGGTGGCGGATTGAGCAATTCCGACGGAAGCTCGATCTTCTGCTGCTACCCCTCTTGACCCGGGCGCCGCGTCACCGTCCAATAAACCGCCTATTGCCGTAACGGATCGAGTCGGGGTACCAATCATGAAAACGCTCATTCTCGTTGGCATGATCGCTTGGTGCGGAACACGAAGCCTCGCGGCCGAGCCACCTCCGACCTTGCCTCGAAGCAGTCCCGAGGCGCAGGGAGTCTCGTCCGGTGCGATCCTGTCGTTTCTCGACGCGGCCGAGCAGAAGATCGACGCTCTACACAGCGTCATGGTGATCCGCCATGGTCAAGTCGTCGCCGAGGGTTGGTGGTCGCCCTATTCGGCCGACACGCCCCATGAGCTGTACTCGCTCAGCAAGAGCTTCACCTCCACCGCTGTTGGCCTGGCCGTCGCCGAAGGGAAGCTGAGCGTCGATGATGAAGTCCTGAAGTTCTTCCCCGACGAAGCCCCCGCGGAACCGAGTTCCACACTCAGAAGCATGCGCGTCCACGACCTGCTCCGGATGTCCACTGGGCACCAGGCCGAGCCCTCGCTCCGGGGCGAGGAAAACTGGGCCAGAGCCTTCCTGGCGAAGCCCGTGCCGTTCAAGCCCGGAACGCATTTCCTCTACAACACGTCGGCGACGTATATGCTCTCGGCCATCGTTCAGAAGGTGACGGGCGAGACCGTCCTCGACTATCTCCGGCAGCGCCTCTTTGATCCGCTGGGTATCGAAGAGCCGACCTGGGGTTCTAGCCCGCAAGGGGTGACGCTCGGCGGCTACGGCCTGAGCGTCCGCACCGAGGACATCGCGAAGTTCGGCCAGCTCTATCTCCAGAAGGGGACGTGGCAGGACAAGCAACTGGTGCCAAAATCTTGGGTGAAGGCCGCCACGAGTCTCCAGACCGCCAACGGCAGCAATCCCAGAAGCGACTGGGATCAGGGCTACGGCTACCAGTTCTGGCGCAGCCGTCACGGCGCCTACCGCGGCGACGGGGCGTTCGGTCAGTTCTGCATCGTGCTGCCCGAGAGGGACGCTGTGATCGCCATCACCAGCGGTGTGAAGAACATGCAGGCGGTCCTCGACCTTGTCTGGGAGAAACTCTTACCGGCGATGGAGGCGTCGCCTCTGGCCGAAGACGACGAAACCCGTGCTCGGCTCGAACGGCGACTCGCCGGTCTCACACTGCCTCCTCAGGCGGCCACGGGATCGACTGGCACGGTCGAACGGGTGTCGGGCAAGACGTACGTGTTCCCGGCCAACGAGCGGAAGCTCGAATCCCTCACACTTCAAGCGAACGGCGAGGGAGACGGGGTTTTTCTGGTCATGCGAGTCGATGGGAACGATCAGAAGATTCTCTGCGGACGGGGTTGCTGGAAGAAGGGGCGACTGGCCCTCGGTGGGTTTCCCGAGAGGCCAGCAGCCGCCAGCGGCGCGTGGACCGGGGACGACACCTTCACGGCGAAGGTCTGTTTCTACGAGACCCCGTTTGTCATCACGCTTCGAATGAAGTTCAACGGCGACGAGTTGCTCCTCGACTCCGAGTCGAACGTCGCTTTCGGTCCGACCCGGCCGCCTCGACTGGTCGGGCGCCTCGATTAAGATCAGCCTTTGCCGATGGTGTGGACGTCGAGCCAGTTGGGCCCTGCGCCGAGATCCACCTTCAGAGGAACCTCGAGTTTCAGCGCCGTGACCATCGATTCCTCGACGACTTCCGCCAGTCGATCGAGCTCACTGTCGGGTGCCTCGAAGACCAGTTCATCGTGGATCTGCAAGAGCATCCTCGCCTGGAAAGACCCCTGACGCAACCGCTCGTCGATCTGGAGCATGGCTCGCTTGATGAGGTCGGCCGCTGACCCTTGAATCACCGTGTTCACAGCCGTGCGTTCGGCGAGGTTGCGGTTGCGTCCGGTCGTGGTCTTGATCCCGCTGATCGCGCGGCGGCGGCCGAGGATTGTCACGACCCGGCCTTCGGCCAGCGCCGATTCAAGAGTCCTTGTAATGAATTGATCGACTCCGGCATATTCGCGGAAGTAGGCGTCGATAAAGGCTGCGGCCTCTTCTTGCTTGATCCCAAGACGGGTAGCGAGACCGTAGGGACTCAGACCGTAGATCACCCCGAAGTTGACCGTCTTGGCCATCCGTCGCTGGTTCTTCGTCACCTGCGACTCGGGGATGCCGAAGATCTCCGAGGCCACGACGCTGTGGATATCCTTGTTCTCAGCGAAGGCCTCCACCAGCGCGGGGTCTTTTGAGTAGTGGGCGAGGATGCGAAGCTCGATCTGCGAGTAATCGGCTGTGAGCAGCGACCAGCCCGGCTGACCCGGTATGAAGGCCTGGCGAATCTGCCGGCCGTCCTCGGTCCGCACGGGGATATTCTGCAAATTCGGGTCGCTGGAGCTGAGGCGGCCGGTGGCGGTCACCACCTGATTGAACGAGGCATGAATGCGGCCGTCCGGGTGGACCAACTCCGGCAAGGCATCGAGATAGGTCCCTTTGAGCTTGTCAAGCTGACGATACGCGACGATCAGACGGGGCAGGGGGTGGCGAGGCGCCAGTTCTTCGAGCACTTCGGCGTCGGTGCTGGCCTCGCCCTTGGCGGTCTTCTTCACCACGGGAAGCTTCAACTCGTCGAAGAGCACCTGCCTCAGTTGCACGGCCGAGCCGATGTTGAACTCGCGTCCCGCTTCCTGGAAGATCTCGGTCCGGATACCCTCCATCCGTGTCGCGAACTCCACCGAGAGTGACCGCAATCGCGGCACGTCCACCTTCACCCCGATGGCTTCCATCCCCGCCAGTACCGCGATCAAGGGGCGTTCGAGATCGGCGTAGAGGTTCCAGAGCCCTTCGTCCCGGACCCTCGGGGCCAGGATCTCCTCCAACCTCCAGGCGGCGTCGGCGTCCTCACAAGCATAGACACCGACCCTAGCCACCTCGACGGTATCCATCGTTGCCTGCTTCTTTCCCTTGCCGATCAGCGACGCGATCGGGATCATCGTATGATCGAGCAAGCGACGCGATAGCTCGTCCAGGTTGTGATTCCGCTCGCCGCTCTCCAGCAGGTAGCTGAGGACCATCGTGTCGGTGACGAAACCCCGCAGTTCCACGCCCGCGCCGCGGAGCACCAGCATGTCGTACTTGAGGTTTTGCCCGACGATCTCCCGATCGGGGTCGGTCAGGATCGGACGCAGGGCTTCGAGCGTTTTGGCGGGGTCGAGCACGCGGTCGAACATCGGCCCGCGTACCGGCAGGTAGTAGGCCTCCCCCTCCGACCACGAGAACGAATAGCCCACCAGTTCAGCGCGGAGCGGGTCGAGCGCAGTCGTCTCGGTGTCGAAGCTGAACTTCTTCTGCTGGCGGAGTTCCCCCAGAAACGTCTCCAGTTTCTCCGGTGTCTCGACGATGCGGTACCCGTCGTGAGACCACGCGACCTCGGGCTTTTCCGGGTCGGCGATCTCGTCGAGGAAGCGGTGGAATCCGCAATCGTTGCAGAGTTGCTTGAGAACGTTGGCGTCGTAGCCATCGTATTTCAGGTCGGACCAGTCCACATCCAGCGGCACGTCTTCGCGGAGGGCGATTAGCGTGCGGCCCTGCCGGGCGACCTCGGCGTGGCTTCTCAACGCTTCCCCCTTCTTGCCCGGCACCTTGCCCTCCTCGGCCGCTTCGAGGATGGCGTCGAGCGTTTCGTACTGTTCGAGGAGCTTCGCGCCGGTCTTGATCCCGATGCCGGGGATGCCCGGGACGTTATCGACGGCATCCCCCGTCAAGGCGAGCAGATCGACCACCTGCTCGGGACGGACGCCCCAATCGGCTTTCAGGGCGGCGACATCGAGAACTTGATTCTTGCGGAGATTGAGGATGTGCGTCTGGTCGTCGAGGAGTTGGCGGGCATCCTTGTCGGCCGTGCAGAGAGTGACGTCCAGACCTTTTTGGACACCCCGACGTGCGAGGGTGGCGATCACGTCGTCAGCCTCGAAGCCTTCGACCAGCAAGACCGGCACGCGAAACGCCTCGAATAGTCGTCGGATCACCGGAATCTGCGGCACCAGATCCTCGGGCATTTCCTTGCGCTGGGCTTTGTATGCGGCGAAGATTTCCGAGCGGAAGACCGGCCCGCCGCCATCGAAGGCGGCGGCGAGGTAGTCCGGCTGGCGCTGTCGTGTCAGGTTGAGAAGATCGCGGAAGATCCCGAAGACCGCGTTGGTCGGCTGACCCGAGGGTCCGGTCATCAACGGGATGGCGTGGAAGACCTGGAAGATCAGCGAGTAGGCATCCAGGATATAGAGGGTTGGCCGGGAACTCATGGCGACCTTCATCCGTCTAAAGGTGAGTCAGCAGGGACCTCGGAGATCCTCCTCCGAGGAAGCGGCAGGCCCGACAATGCCTGGTCTCCCGACAGCCGTCCCCGCTCCATCCCTCATGACCGTCGGGGATTGGAAAGAATTGACCCCCGAACAAACCCGGCCGTACAATCGAATTGAGGTCCATCCGACCAGTTCGCAACGCCGCGAGTTTGTTGGCCTCTTGCCCCGTCTTTCTCGACGGGCCCGGCGCGTACCCGTCTTCCATGTGACATACTATCAGCAAATCGGTCCGGCGTCTCCGGCTCCACACTCATCAACACGGGCGGAGGCGCGCGTCGCCGTCAGGAGCCTTCACCCATGCCACCAGCGGCCCAAGACAATCAAGGCCTGAAGATCGCCGTGGCCGTGTTCGTCACGCTCTCGGTGGTCCTGGCCGTTGCCACCTACTTCGGCTTCTCCAACTCCTCGTTTTACTACGAGAAGATGGACCAGGCCACCAAGGACGCCAGTCAGGCCAAGCAGGCCCAAGGCACCCTTCAGCGCCAATTCGAGGAGCTGAAGGAGCTGGCCGGCTATCCCAAGGTCGATGACACGGCCGTCGCCGCCAAGATCAAGTCGGAGCGCGACGAGCAGAACAAGGCCGTCGGCTCGATTCGCGGCAAGATGGACGACATCTTCAACCAGGTCCGCCAGGCCTCCGGCGCCAATATCGGCCCCGAGGTTCAGAAGATCTACGAGACGGCCAACTCGGCCGCCGAGAACTTTCAGAACGAGCCGAATCGCACCCAGGCCTCCGCCATTAACCGCCTGATCGAGCTGATGACCAACGAGTCCCAGCTCCTGGCCTACGTCACCGCCGATTACGCTGCTACCCGCAAGGAGCTGGAGGCTGCCAACCAGATCGCCCAGCAGAAGGTCCAGGTCGAGGTGGACGCCAAGGAAGGGTTCCAGGCAGACCTTGTCAGTGAGCAGAACAGCCATAACGAGCAGCGTGAGGGCCTGTTGACCCGTCTCGACGAGCTCCAGTCTCGCAACCAGCAGCTCGCGACCGAGAACAACAGCCTCAAGGAACAACTCGCCCAGGTTCAGGCCGACTGGCAGAACCGCTGGGAGAAGCAGATGGCGATGTTCCGCCAGATGCGCGAGGACCTGGAGAAGAAAGAGACGGTTCTCGACGTCGCAGATGGCCGTGTCACCTTCGTCGATTACAACCGCGAGGAAGTTCTTACCACCCTCAGCACCCGTCAGGGAGCACACGAGCAGTTGATCTTTTCGATCTTCGACAAAGATGCTCCAGGTCTGCCCACCGACGAGCCCAAAGCCACTATCGAGCTGATCAAGGTCGATGAGAAGGGTTCGACCGGACGGATCGTCAAGCAGTTGCGTGCCGTCGATCCGATCCGACCCGGTGATCAGGTTTATTCGCCCTCCTTCGGCGAGCATCCTCAGAGCTATGCTCTGATCGGCTGGATCGACCTTGACCGCGATGGCCGGGACGACCGGGAGGATCTCAAGCGACTCATCCGTGCCTCCGGTGGCGAGGTGAGTTTCGACCTGCCCCCACCCGGCCAGGGCAAGGAAACCGGCGAGATTACCCCGATGACCTCCTGGTATATTCTCGACGATCAACCGCCGGTCCGCGGCACCAACGCCATCCTCCCATCCGGTGCCACCGCCGAGGAGGAAGCCGCGTTCTACAAGCGTCGCTCTGACGTCCTTCAGGAAGCTCGCCTGGCTGGCGTCCGTCCGATTTCCCTGGAACGCCTCAAGGCCATGCTGGGCTACAGCTTCGGCCAACGCCTCCCCGGCCGTGTCGAGGCGATCGACCGAGGCGCCGTCGAGGGGTTGCTCAACCCTCGCGGCATCGTGAGGCCCAAGCCCAATCAGGGGACCCCCGAGACCGAAAGCCCGTCTCCAGACCAGGGTGACAACAACCCCTTCTGAGTCCTGCGGCTCTGTCCATCACACGCCTCTCGACGCCCGAGCCCCATCCGCGCCCTTGCGTTGGTGGGGCTCGGTCTGCCCTGGGTTGTGAGGTGGAAACGGAAGTTATCAATCCGAACTTCTTCGGGGCCTTGGCTCTCGATACTCTTGAGTCCGGTTCGACGGTAGGTGGAGTGATGCGGTGGAATGACCAGCGCTCGCTCAGAATAGCGACGGAGCCAGTGGGATCAAGGCTCGCCGGAGGCGCTGGGAACCGGTCGGCGCTCATAGGTTCGGATGCCGCCGGAACCGTTGGCATGGCAGCCGTTGGCCTCACCATCGAGCCGAAAAAGTTCTTGCCCGTAGAGAGTGGGGTAGGAGCCGGTCACACAGGCGCGACAGAGCCGCTCCTCGGAGAGTCCGATCGAACGGGCCAGCGACTCGACCGGCAGGTAGCGGAGGCTGTTGGCCCCCAACTCATCGGCGAGTTTCTGCTGGGCGTCGGCCGAGAGAAAGCCACCAGGCAGGTCGGAGAACTGGGGGGCGACCAACTCGTCGCGGGTGGACATGTCGATCCCGTAGAAGCACGGCGCGATGATCGGGGGGCAAGCCACCCGGAGGTGGATCTCTCTCGCCCCGCCTCGTTCGCGGATCTCCTTGACCAGAGCCCGCATCGTGGTCGATCGCACGATGCTGTCCTCGACCAGCAAAACCCGCTTGCCATGCAGGACTTCCGGCAATGGCGTGTACTTGACCCGGACCTTCGTCACCCGGTCGGCCGAGCCTTCGATGAACGTCCGGCCGACGTAACGATTGCGCATCAAGCCCTCGACCGAAGGCAACTGAAGGGCATAGGCCATGGCGTCGGCGGCGGCCTTGGCGGTATCGGGCACGGGAACGACGATCGTATCCTCGTCCAACGGCACGTCCTCCAACGTTGCCAGTTCCTTGCCCAGATTGGCCCGGCTCAGATAGACCGAGCAATCGTCGAGAGTACTGGCCACGTTGGCGAAGTAGATCCACTCGAAGAAGCAATGGGCCGGCTTGCGACGAGCGGCGAATCGCTCGATCCGCACACCCGACTCGCTGACGATCGCCAATGTGCCGGGTTCGAGCGAACGGATCTCCTTGAAGCCGAGGTTCGACAACGGAACGCTTTCGCTGGCCGCTGCAAACAGGGGGCCGGGGCGTTCGCGGGTCTTGCCCTGCTCATCCTCGTACTCCTCCGCATCCTGAGCGATGCAGAGCGGCCGGAGGCCGACGGGGTCACGGGCGACGATCAGTTCCCCCTTGGCCGTCAGGAGCACGATGTTGTACGCCCCGTCGAACCGCTGCGACAGCCGGCCGAAGACGCGGACCCAGTCGGTTTCGGACCCCTCTTCATCCTGCAACTCGTAGCTGATTGAGTGCATGATGATCTCGGTGTCCGTATCACGTTTCAGGTGGTAGTCGCCCTGGCGGAGCAGGTCATCCTTGAGGGTGTTGTAGTTGGCGATCTGGCCGTTGAAGGCGAAAGCAAACCACTTGGCCCGCCGGCCATGGGACCGCTCGAAGGGCTGGGCGTAGCTCTTGTCGTCGGCGCCACAGGTGGCGTAGCGGACGTGTCCGATGGCGGCCGGTCCGTCGTGCTTGGCCATGATCGACTCGAACTTGGCCCGATGATTGAGCCGAAACGCCTCGGCGACCGTGCCTAGCTCCTTGTGGGTCTCGATCAAGGATTGGCGTTGCGGGTTGTAGCTCGACATTCCGGCGGCGAGCTGGCCGCGGTTCTGCATGTCGAGCAGCATACGGGGGATCATCCGGGCAACGCTGTGGACGTCGCCCGGGGTTGGTGCCAGCATCGAGACCGGCCGGCCCGCGGCGTGGAAGACAGCCGCCACGCCGCATTCGTGCTGGAGTTCACCCATGAGCGAGAAGACCCCGGGGGTGGCTCCCGGCCCGCGCTCGGCGGACGCGGTCGCGGGAAGTGGGAGAGGATGCGCCCTTGGTGCTCAAGGCCCGGATCGCGTCGATTCGGTTCGGCTAGGCTAAGGGAGGCTTTCCATTATAATATCGTCGAGAGCGACCGACAACCTTGACGGCGGGACGTGGATGCCCCGGAAGCCGTCGCATGTCTTGATGTGGATTCCCGTTTCCGAGAAGAGCCGCGGCCGGGGCGGACCCGCCTCATCCGCCGGCAGGGGGCCGGACAGTCGCCGGTCCGGGAGCCAGCCAATGACCCGGGACCTGGTCCGCGAAGACCTGGTGCACTCAGCCCAGACCTGGGTTGTGAAGGTCGGGACGAGCGTGCTCGCCGCCACCGATGGCACGCTCGACCTGGCTCGGGTCGGCCATCTGGCCGCCGAGATCAGTGCTGTGGTGGCGACTGGCCGTCGGGTCGCCCTGGTCAGCTCTGGAGCCGTTGGCGCCGGCATCGGCCGCCTCGGGCTCTCGCGGCGGCCGGCCGAACTGCCCCGGCTTCAGGCCGCCGCCGCCGTCGGCCAGGCTTACCTGATCCGCGCCTACGACGAAGAATTTCGACGCCACGGCTTGCACGCCGCCCAACTTCTTCTAACTCACGAGGACTTCGATGCCCGACTCCGCTACCTCAACATGCGGAACACCCTCCTGGCGCTTTTCGAGTTGAACGCGGTACCGATCATCAACGAAAACGACACTATTAGTGTTGATGAAATCAAGTTTGGTGACAATGATCGCCTGGCCGCCATGGTCGCCAACTTGCTCCAGGCCCCCTTGATGGTGATCCTGAGTGTCGTGGACGGGCTCTACCGGTCTGACCCGGGCCGGGAGGGTGGTGGCGAGGTGATCCCGCTTGTCCCGAAGCTTGACCAAGTGACCCTGGGCCTGGCCGGCGAGAGCACCAGTGCCCTTGGAACCGGAGGCATGCGGAGCAAGCTGCTGGCAGCCCGTCAGGCCACGCAGGCCGGTGGCTCAGTCATCATCACCTCGGGACGCACCGAGCACCCCTTGACCCGAATCCTGGCCGGTGAGCCGGTCGGCACTTTGTTCCTGGCCCACGGACAGAACCAGGCCGCCCGCAAACGCTGGATCGGTCTCACTGCCCGGCCGCGGGGTTTCTTCGTCGTGGACGCCGGAGCCCGCCAGGCGCTGGAGTCGGGCACTAGCAGCCTCCTGGCCATCGGCATCCTCGATGTGATCGGCGAATTCGGTCGGGGTGATGTGGTCGGCATCCGGGGTCCCGATGGACGCGAGTTCGCCCGCGGTCTGACCAACTACGCCACCAGGGAAGCCCGCCAGATCCGTGGTCTCCGCAACGAGCAGGTCCGCCAGGTCATGGGCACGCTTTACGACGAGGTGATCCATCGGGACAACCTCGTGCTCACCATCTGAGGACGGTACGGTGCTCAGTCCAGCGACGGGATCGGGATGTCGTTCAGCTCGAAGGTCAGCTCCGTCTCCTCCTGGATCGTGCCATAGTAATGCAGCTTCGTCGGCGTCTGATCAAGCGGCACTTCGAGGCTCAACCGGATTCCATCGGGCGCAAATCGGCCGTCGGGGCCGACGAGGTTCTCGATCGGATGGCCGTCGGGGCCCACGACCTCCAGGCTCTTACGAATGCGTTCGAAGTCCTGGGCGATCAATTCGAACCGGCGACGTCGCATGTTCCGCATGACCCGTAGCTCGTTCCAGCCCTTGGGAACGACGAGAACCTCGATGACCGCGACCCCGCGCCCCGGGTGTCTCGTCATCCGTTGAACGGAGAGTGAAAGATCACCACACCAGACCGGTCGGGCGTTCGGGGTCTCGCCTTCTTCGAGCGCGAACTCCAGGGGCTCGAGCCGCCTCGCCTCGACCTCCAACGGTAGGCTCGCACGAAGCCGGGCGAGACGGGTGACGGGCTCCTCAGGGGCGTCCAGCAGGACGGCGAGCGAGACGATCGACCCGGGCCGGCCGAGATTGTCGTTGACCGGTTGAGTGCGACGTTCGGGGTCGGCCGGCAGGAGTGAACGGCCGTCGGGGGCGGTTGCCTCAAGCAAGGTGATCGGGCCAGCGGAGCGGATTGTCAGGCGAGGCTCGGCCTGCAACTCCATCTGAAGGATCGGCATCGCGGGTCTTGGCCGTCGGGGCGCGATTCGCGCGAAGCCGGCCCGTGCCGGGGTCGGATCGTGAACAACTCGCAGGCCACCGCTTCGGACCACGATCCGGAACGGCCCCTCGTGCCAGGTGGGTTGCGGCTCAACGTCCCGGGGCATCAGGCGGATCACCGGGACGGGCCGAATTCCGAAGCGGCGTAGTTCGTCGCGATCGGACGTCTCGACGTCCAGGCTGAGCCGATCGATCGCCTTCCAGAATGGCAAGGGCGGCTCATCCTTCACGGCGATGGTCCGGCCAGGCCAGTGGGGATCGCGGCCGGGGGACATCTCCAGCTCGAAGCCGGTCTGGTCGACCAGCTCGCGGACCAGCCGCCCGAGCGGACGGTCTTCTCCGGGTTCCAGTTGTACGAGAGTCGGTTGGAGTAGCAAGCGGCGCTCCAGCTCGTCGATCAGGACGACCGCCCGGTTCTGGACCTCGGGGTCAGGAATGTCGCGGCCGAGAGGAGGATCGGAAGGGCGGCACGGCCCATGTGGCGGAGGGATTCGCTGGCCGACTCCCGCTCGGAGAAGCGCGGGGAGCCTAGCCGCGCGACGAGATCCTGCGGGGCCAGCCCGGCGGCCGGGCCGAGGCCCAGCACGATCGCCAGGAACGCCGGTGTCATCGGGCCTCCTCCCCCGAGCCGTGGCGGCTCGGATCAAGGCATGGGAACGTCGATAAACTCAAATGCAAGGTTGATGGTCGTCCGCGTCAGGCCGTAGATGCGGAGCTTGGCCGGTGCGGTGGCACCGTCGGCGGGGGCCAGAAGGAGCGTCAGGTGGTAAGCGTCACCCAGCGGCCGCATCTCCAAAGGAAAGATTACAAAGGGTTTGCCACCCCTGTCGAGAACCTCGACCTGATGCTCCAGGAAATCGGGACTTAGCGCGAGCGATCTGGCGGTCGGTCGTGGATGCCGGGACGCCGACTCCTGTGAGGTCGGCGGTCGGACGGTCAGCTCCAGGGTCCACTGTGGGTCGTTCGGATCCGAGTGTAGCCCGTGGATCACCACCGCGAGGTCATCGCCCACGAAGGAACGGCCGATCGCCTCCGCGAGCGGGACCTCCATTGGGTCGGGCTTCCGCGAGGCCAGCAACAACGGTAGCACGCCCCGGAGTCGGACAATCCGCTGTCCCGGCTCAGAGGGGTGTCTGAGTGCCAGAAGATACTGGACTGAGGCCCCCGAGTTGGCGGCGAAGAAGTTCGGGGCGTCGAGCGTCATCTCCGATGGCAGGGCCGGAGTCAGGAGCGACTGGCCGCGCTCGTCCGACGCCTCGGTCAGCCGAATCGCCCCATGCTGAGCGATCCGCAGTCGCGGTTCGGCCATCACCTGAAGCTGGAGCTGGCACAACTCGGCAGCTTGCGGGAAATCCGGATCACCCGGCTCGGGCTCGAACGTCTGATCCCGCTGATAGTGCGACCCAACGATCTTGATCCGGAACGGCCCCGAGTTGAAGACCGGCGCGAGGCGTCGACCGCGTGCGTCGAACAGGATCACCCCCTGGCTCGGATGACCGATCGCGCTCTCCTGGAGACCAAAGCCGACGTGAAGACCTGCCTTGCGGCTGAGACGATCGATGGCTTCCCAGAGTGGCAGCGGCTCGGGCGCCTGGAGCGTCAGCCTCCGATCGCCCAGGGAATGGCGGGTTGTCTCTTCCAGGAAGATCGCCGTCACCCCGCGACGGGAGAGTTCCTCGACGACCTCCCGCACAGTGCGACCGTCAAAGTCGAGCCGGACCCGGGTCGGCTGGAGCATGAGGCTCACTTCGATCTCCGTCTCGATCGCCTCGGCACGCGCCGGATTTCCGGGTCGCGGGTGTTGCGGGCCGAGCGGAGGACGGGCAAGGCCTCGCGACCGAGGGCCTTCAACGCCTCAGCCGCGGCCTCGCGATCGACGTAGCGAGGAGCACCGAGGCGCTCCACGAGTTGGCGGGCGTCGGGACCAGGGTCCGCCGCAGCGAGGGAGGTCAGGAGGATCAGCAGGAGGCTCTTGGTCTTCCGCACGGTTGAGGTCCACTCCCGCGGCCTGGAGTCCCGCGGCTGGTCGCGAAACATTGGCGGACGGCGGCCCTTGACCGGCGATCAGGGCATGGGGATATCGGTCAGTTCGAAGGCGACCTCGGTCGAGGCCCGTGCCAGCTCGTAGAGTCGGATCTCGGTCGGGGGACCGAGGATATTCGGGTTCGTCGGCATCAAATGGAGCGAGAGCCGGGTGCCGTCTCGACCCGGCTGGGTCTCGGCGGGGAACCACTGGGGATAGGCGCGGCCCTGCGCATCGACGATCTCCACCGGGTTCTGCGGGTTTCCCGGGTGATTGCGGAAGAGCATCGATTCGGCCCCGAAACCCGGCCGGAAGGGCTGCTGAGGGTCCTGCTCCGAGAGCTTGACTGTCAACTCGATCCTGGTGAAGTGCTGGTTGGGGTCTTGCTTGACGTCGTGGACCTGGATCGAAACCTGACTGTTCTTGAAGATCTTGTTCCGCTCGTTCAGCGAGACGATCAGCGGTTCTTCCTTGCGAGCCATCACCACGACCGGGATCGTCCCTTTGAGCCGCTTGATCGACGCGCCAGGCGAGGCGGGCATCTCGAGAGGGATATGGAGCTGGAGGCTCGTACCGCCGATCGTGTTCAGACCGTTGTAGGCGGCAACGTGGTGGAACTGATTGGGCTGACTGGGGGTTGCCAGGGAATGCCCCTTCTCATCGACGACCTCGGTGATCCGGGGTTGTCCCTCCTGGGCAATCGTCATCCGAGGCTCGGCCATAAGCTGAAGTTCCATGAGGAACGACTCTGTGGCCACACCCGGAACGGGGGCATGTCCCTGGTCTTGAGGCGGCTCGATCGGAGGCGCGACCGGCTGGGGGATGACGACGCCGTTCTGGATGATCATGCCGGCGACGGCCGGACCGCCGACATTGACGAAGTTGCGCGAACGGTGATAGTCGAGCTTGTTGATCGCCACGCGGAAGGGGCCGGCGATGTCGGACGGGCCGGGCGGGGTCGAGCTGGCCATGAGGTTGACGATCGCCTGGCGACTCCCTTGCCCGTTCATCCCCATGATCTGTACCCCCGGCGAGACCTGAAGCTGCGCCAGCCTTGCCAGGTCGTCGAGAGCCTTCCAGAACGGCACCGGCTGCGACTCGACGAGGGTGATCCGGCGGGTATTCCAGGCCGGGTTGTTGTCGGGGATCAGGTTCAGGGTGACGCCCGCCTGGTCACCCAGATTGCGAGCCACCTCCGCGATCGGTCGGTTGCGGAAGTCGAGCCGGACGCGGGTCGGCTGGACCATCAGGCTGACCTCGATCTCCTCGACGAGGGCCTGGGCGCGAGCCTGGACCTCGGGGTCCGGATTGTCGCGGGCGTCTCGGAGTGCGTCGAGAGCCTCACGCCCCAGCCCACGGAGAGCCTCGGCCGCGGCCTCGCGTTCGGCGTAGCGGGGCGCTCCCAGCTTCGCGACGAGGCTTCGGGGGTCGTCGCCTTGTTGGAGCCCAACCAGGGTTGCCAGCACGATTATCGCCAGACTCATCTCGGGAACTCCCTCGAAGCCGCCCCCTCGCCGCTCCGGTTTGGATGGACCGCACGCACGGGGACCGGATTTGGGGTCTACCGCTGAACTCTCATCATACCCCACGGCGGGGTATTGGCCACTCTCCAGATCGAGAAACCGCGTCCCTTCCGCTCGGAACGAAACGGATGGCGTCGCGAGCATCCGATCGGGATGGCATCGTCTCCCCTATTCTACCCCCGGCACAAGGCCCCGCGCCGCCGAATTCGTTCGGGGTTTGCGGAACCTGGGGACAGCTCAGGCCCAGACGCTCCGATCGAGCGAGCGGTAGCCGACGGCCTCGGCGACATTCTGCGGCTGGATGTCGTCGGCGCCTTCGAGGTCGGCGATCGTGCGCGCGACGCGGAGTACCTTGTCATGAGCCCTGGCCGAAAGGCCGAGTTCTTCCATCGCACCTTTGAGCAGGCTGGCAGCCTCCGGCTTCAAGGCGCAGAAGCGGCGGACCTGGCGGGGTGTCATCCGTCCGTTGACCTGCGGCCCCTTGGAACCGAACCGCTCGGCCTGGCGGGCCCGGGCTCGGAGCACGTCGGTCAGGATGTCGGCCGACGTCGGCCCCGGGGGCGCCTCGGCGAGCTGGGTGAACGGTACGGCCGGCACCTCGACGTGCAGGTCGATCCGATCGAGCAACGGCCCGCTGATCCGCCCCAGATATTTCTCGACTTGCTGCGGTGAGCAGGTGCAGGCCCGCCGCGGGTCACTCCGGTAGCCGCAGGGGCAGGGATTCATCGCGGCGACCAGCACGAAGTCGGCCGGGAAGGTGGTGCTTCGCAAGGCCCGGCTGATCGTGACCCGCCCCTCCTCCAGCGGTTGACGCAAAACTTCGAGCGTCTTCCGGTTGAATTCCGGCAACTCATCCAGGAAAAGAACGCCCTTGTGAGCAAGGCTGATCTCGCCCGGCTGCGGGATCGTGCCGCCGCCGACAAGGCCGGCGTCGCTGACCGAGTGATGCGGCGAGCGGAACGGGCGGATGGCCATTAACGGTTGGCCGGGACGGAGCAAGCCCATGGCGCTGTAGATCCGGGTCGTCTCCAGGCTCTCCGAGGGCGTCAACGGCGGCATGATCGTCGGCAATCGCCGGGCGAGCAACGTCTTGCCCGTGCCGGGTGGTCCGATCATCAGGACGTTATGCCCGCCGCTGGCGGCGATCACCAGGGCGCGCTTGGCGTAGTCCTGCCCCTTGACGTCGGAGAAGTCTTCTTCCAGGTGACAGAGCTTGCGGAAGACGTCATCCACATCGATCGCCGTCGGTTCCAGGTCGAGCTGTCCGGAGAAGAAGCCGACCGCTTCGGCGAGGCTACCGATCGGATAGATGGCCACTCCCTCGACAACCGCGGCTTCGGAGGCGTTGGCTGAGGGGATGAGCAGGCCGTCGCGACCCTCCTGCGACGCGGTTAGGGCCATCGCCAGGGCCCCCTTGATGGGCCGGGTCTCGCCGGTCAGCGCCAGTTCGCCGACCACGGCGAAGTTGCCGCGTCGCTCGATGGCAAGTTGGCCGCTACCCGCGAGCATGCCAAGGGCGATCGGCAGGTCGAAACCGCCCGCGTCCTTGCGCAAATCCGCCGGGGCGAGGTTGATGACGACGCGGTCGGCGGGACGTCGATAGCCCGAGTTGACCAGCGCCCGTTCGACGCGGTGCGTGCTCTCCTTGACCGCGGCCTCGGCCAGGCCGACGAGCACCGTCTTCGGCACGGCGGCCGACGAGACATCGACCTCCACCTCGACCGGGGCCGCCTCGATCCCGATGAGCGTGTACGAAGCGAACTTCGCGAGCATGGGGTGATCGCCGAAGGGCTGAACGCCGTTGTCCCTCCCGCGCGCCGACAACGGCCGCGGACCTGGACAGTTTAGCACCGCCCGATGCGACGATCACCACCCTGCCGCGAAAAAACCTCGCGCCCTCTCAGCCGCCCGAGGCCGCCTGGCGGATGCCCTGCAAGGCCGCCTCGACAGCGAGGTTGTAGGCGGTGATGATGTCCGGGTCGGGTTCCGTCCCGCCGTGGGCATGCACGGGGCGGGCCAGGAAATCGGCGAGGACGCGGAGCCGCTCCGTCTCCGCGCGGTAGCGTTCCAGGTCAAATCGGGCATGCCATCGCGTGTTGGCGACTTCGTCCTTGGCCCGGGGCGCGGCGACGGCCTCGTCGTTCGCGGCGGCCGGGGCACTCTTCGATTCGATCACGTGTGTTCCCTCCAGGTGGTCAGGGCAGGCACCCTCCTGCTGGGAGAATTCTGTCATTTCTTCAGAATTGTGCCAAGAGCGATTGGGGACCAGGCAGGGTTGGCGAAGGGCCGATGACCGAGCCCGGGTGATGCGCTCTCGCTCATGCTGGAACCGTCAACTTCGCCGGGTCGAGAAGGATCGGGAAGAACTGGCCGGTCATCGGCTGGCCGTTGGGGATGGCGGGCACCCCATCGAGGATCGGCTCGTCGGAGTCCGATTTCGTGCCGTCCTTGAACACGTTGAGCACCGCCGCGCGGCGGGGTCGGTCGGACTCGTTGCCGAAGGAGCCGTGGACCATCAAGGGGTGGTGAAACGCGGCGTAACCCCTGGGCAGCTCGATCGCCACCGGGTGCTGGAACTGCTCCCACTGTTCGTCGTCGAGGACTTTGCGGATCGCGTCCATCCGGCCGGCGAGTCCGGTGATCGGAAGGAGGCTCCAGGCGTGGCTGCCGGGCACGTACTGGAGACAGCCATTCTCCCGGGTGCTGTCATCGAGTGCGATCCAGCAGGTGAGGTGGCCCATCGGCACGGTGCGGGACCAGTAGGAATAGTCCTGATGCCAGGCGACGACCCCGCCGGAACGGGCCGGCTTGCAGAAAAGCTGGTCGTGCCAGAACCGCACGGCGCCGCCGAGAAGCTGACTGGCGGGCACGGTGAACGCCGGGTTCCAGAGCAGGTCGTGGAAGCCGGCCTTAATCCGCCAGGCGCCGAGGGCGTGGAAGAGGACGGTGTTTGGGTCGGTCGATTCGTTGGTGTGGTACTCGTACCAGAGTTCGCGGCCGGGGTGGTCGGGGTTGAACCACTCGGCCAGCTCGGCGCGGAGGGCCTCGACCTGGGCGTCGTCGAGGATGCGGATGCCGGACAGATAACCGTTCTTTTCATAGAAGGCGACCTGCTCGTCGGTGAGCCGGTAGCGATCCCAGTCCTCGCGAGACCGGGGCGTGGGGAAGAGGTCGCCGACGTAGCTGTGTTGTCGCGAGAGGTCCGCGGTCATGGTCGTTCCTCGGGACCGGAAATCCCCGGCGATCATACCGGAGGGGGCCGGCGGCGGGAACGCCGTGCCGCCCGAACGCCAGCGACCCCCCCGATGGGCGTCGGTCGGGGAGGGCCACAGGATCGCGGTCGCGGGGAATCGGCTCAGGGGCCGTTCGAGGCCGGGGCCGCCGGCGCGGCGTAGGCAGGGCCGCCGACGGGCGTCGGATTCGCGTTGACCGAGAGGGTGTTACCCGACCGGACGTCGAGAATCGTCATCCGAAGGAGGCCCTGCGAGTCGGCGATGGCCCGGTGCAGGTCGACGATCGAGCCGGTCGGAACATTGTTCGCCGTGAGGATCGTATCCCCGACCTCCAGCCCGGCCAGATTCGCCGCGCCGCCGGGTGTGACGGAGGTGATTCGTAGCCCGTAGGCGGGTCGGAAGTAGGCCGACGATCCGGGTGCCACCCTACGCCGTTAACCTTGGACGGGGAGTATGCGATAAGGTCTTGATGCGGCACCGGCTTGCGGCCACCCTCTCTGTTGCCACACAGGGACCGGGAGCCGCTCGCCCCGACGGAGTCGGACATGCCGCACCGAGACCACCCCCGTGCTACCGCACCGGCCGCCCACCATCAAGACCTCCGGGTCGTCCTCGACTGGTTCACCGCCGAGGCCGACTTCGCCGCCGTCCGGTTCCGCGGCCCCTGCACCTGGTGCCCGCGCGGCCTGGCCTGCACGGCGCTGCTCTGGGCCTGGTCCGACGAGGCCACGCTCCTCGGGCGCTTCGCCGCCGCCCGCCAGATCGCCCTCGTATCGCTGGGCCTCGACGCGCTGACGGCGGCGTCCTACCAGGCGTTCACCAAGCTGCTGCGGGCCTGGACCACGGCGCTGGTCGCGGCCCTGGTCGTCGCCCTGCGCCGCCGGATGCGGGTGGACCTCGCCGAGCGGTTCGAGGTGGCCGGCTTCGCGGCCTTCGGCGTCGACGGCAGCCGGCTGCAACTGCCACGGACGGCCTCCAACGAGGGCCGGTTCTCGGCCTCGCTGGAGCGGCAGTCGAAGTCGAAGTCGAAGTCGAAGGATCATGTGGCCGAGGCCGCCCGCCGCAAGAAGGCCGAGTGCCCGCAGCTGTGGCTGACGACGACGTTCCACCTCGGCACCGGGCTGCCCTGGGACTGGCGGACCGGGCCGACCGACAGCAGCGAGCGGGACCCCCTCCGGCAGATGCTCGCCGGGCTCCCGGCCGGGGCGCTGGTGGTCGCCGACGCCGGCTTCGTCGGCTACCAGACCTGGGAGGCGATCCGCGGCGGCGGCCGGCACCTGCTGGTGCGCGGCGGCGCCAACGTCCGGCGGCTCAAGGGCCTGGGCTACGCCCGCGAGCGCGACGGGCTGGACGCCGACGGCCTGCCCAACTGCACGCCCGACCCTGGGCTACGCCCGCGAGCGCGACGGGCTGGTCTACCTCTGGCCCGACGAGCCGGCGGCCCGAAGCCGGCCGCCGCTGGTCCTCCGGCTGGTGGTGGCGCAGGGCCCCCGGCACCCGGTGTCCCGGCTCACCTCGGTGCTCGACGAGGCGACGCTGCCGGGCCGGGGGGTCGTTGAGCTGTATCGGCTCCGCTGGGGTGTGGAGCTGTTCTACCGCCACTTCCAGCAGACCTTCGGCCGGCGCAAGCTGCGGAGCCACCGGGGGGACCACGCCGAGTTGGAGGCGACCTGGTCGCTGGTGGGCCTGGGGTCGCTGGGGCTGCACGGCCAGGGGGAGCTGGCGTACGACGCGGTGCCGGCGTCGGCGGTCAGCGTGGCGGGGCTGCTGCGGGCCTACCGCCAGGCGATGCGGGAGTATCGCGAGGCCCCCGGCCCGGGCGTGTCGCTGTGGGAGCGGCTCGGCTCGGCGGTGGTCGACGGATCCAGTCGGTCGAGCAAGGCGAGCCGGGAGTACCCACGGAAGAAGCGGGAGCAGGCCATCGGCGCCCCCGAAATCCGGGCCGCGACGGCCCTTGAGATCGAGCGTGCCGAGCAGATCAAGCATGCTCATGGAAAAAGGTTAAGGGCGTAGAATGGCACGCCTCCCGCAAGATGGTCGAGAAGTACAACCAGCTTCGGGCGCTGAACAAGATCAGCCCCGACGAGGCCACCTGCCTCCAGGACGAGAAGAACGCGGCCCTCAACGTCCAGTCGCGGCTTCGGGACAGGCTGCAAGAGGCGCTGGAGCGGGGCACGGGGCTGTTCCAGGGCAAGGCGTGGGACGGCTCGGCCCTGGGCAAGAGCCTGGGGGAGGCGCTCAAGGCCCTCTGCGGCAGGGCCGTGCCGGTCCTCTACCCGAAGCTGGAGATGGGCAGCCGACCGCTCAAGGGGGACGAGGCCGAACTGGTCCTCAAGACGGTGGACCTGAAGGCGTTGCCGCAGGTCTTCTACGCGGGCGAGGGCGGGCTCGGCCTGGTCGTCAAGGAGGGACCGAAGCTGGTGCCCAACCCGGCTGCCGACGTGGCCCGCAAGGTGCTCGACTACCTGGCCAGCGAGAGCGACTACGGCAACAACGAGACCCGCATGGGCAAAACGCTGGAGCGGCGGTTCGGCGGCAGCCCGTACGGCTGGGAGCCGGACATGCTCCGGCTGATCCTGGCGCTGCTGTTCCGGGCCGGTCAGGTGGAGGTGACCTACCAGGGCAACCGGTTCCACAGCTACCAGGACCCGCAGGCCCGGGTGCCGTTCACCAAGGTCCCGGCCTTCCGCTCGTCGTTGTTCTCGCCCCGGCAGACCGTGGGCCTGAAGACGCTGACGCGGGCCGTGGAGCAGCTTGAGGACCTGACCGGCGAGGAGGTCGATGTCGAGGAGGGGGCGATCACCGGCGCCTTCAAGAAGGTGGCGTCCGAGGAACTGGAGCGGCTCCACCCGCTGAAGGCCGTGGCCGAGGCCCATGCGTTGCCGATCCGGGACCTCCTGACCGACTTCCAGCAGACCCTCCAGGGAATCCAATCGTCGGCCTCGGACGACTGCGTGCGCATCCTGACCGAGACCGGGCCGATCTTCCAGGAGATCCGCAAGCGGGTGCGGCACCTGCGGGAGGCCCTCGACGACGCCGCGCTGGAGCGGCTGAAGCAGGCCCGGGCGGCGGTGTCCCAGGTCTGGCCGAGGCTGGCCCACCACGTCGCGGACGCCGGTCTTGAGGAGTCCGTCGGGGAGTTGAAGGCGATCCTCGCCTCCGAGGAGGTCATCGACCGGCTGGGAGACGCGGCCCGGCACACGAAGGCCATCGCGGACGCCTACTGCTTGGCGTACCTGGACCTGTTCGACCGGCGGGCCGAGGCGTATCGCCGGGCGATCGAGGACATCAAGAACCGCCCGGAGTGGGCGAAGCTCCCGGAGGACGCCGCCGCCGAGGCGATCCTCGCCCCCTTGACCGCCCGACTCGGCTCGGTCGAGGACCGGAATGCGGTCTCCGGCGGCGAGGCGCTGGGCCGGTCCACGCTCTCGGAGATGGAGTCCGACCTGGCGGCGGTCGAGGGCCTGAAGTCGGCGGCGGTGAAGCTCGTCCAGGACCGGTCGCACCAGGAGACCACCGAGAGGCCGATCCGTCGCGGCCGGGTCTCCGGCCTGTACGACCGGCCCATCGAGTCGCAGGACGACCTGGAAGAAGTGTCGCAGAAACTCCATGACTCGCTGCAAAAGCTGATCGACGAGGGTGCAGCGATCATCCTGGAATAGTCCTTGGTCCTTGGTCCCTTCCTTGGATTGATCATGGCGCCGAGGCCGTTTGAACAGTTGGAGGTCTATCAGCTTGCCGAGAGGCTCTCAGAGGCTATCCGGTAATTGATTTCCGTTTTTCCCTGGGATACTTGAAGGGAACCGGCTTCTTCGTTTGATCAGGTTTCAAAATTCTAAGCATTCGATGAATCGAACTGACCTGGATCATTGCCGCGCTCGATTCGGGCGACCTTTCGTAGTCCCGGCTGTGTCGGCGATACCGCCCCAGCCAGGCGAAGCTCCGCTCCACCACCCAGCGACGGTGCAACAGCACGAACCCCTGCGCACCGACAGGTCGCTCCACCACCTCAATCACGTAGCCGGCTCCCGTCTTCTTCAACCAGGACTCCAGCGCATGATTGTGGTACTTCTGGTCGGCCCACAACTTCGCCAACCGAGTGCGGTGCTCGGTGGTCAGTCGGCCCAAGACCTCCGGGGCCGCCGTGCCGTCGTCGGCCGAGGCCGCCGTGACCATCACGACCAGCAGCAAACCCAACGTGTCCACGATGATGTGACGCTTCGTCCCCCGGATCTTCTGGCCGCCGTCGTACCCCCGCACGCCCCCGATCTCCGTCCCCTTGACGGTCTGGCTGTCGATGCTCCCGGCACTGGGGTTCGGATCACGCCCGGCGGCCTGACGCACCTCTTGTCGCAGGGCATCGTTGATCCGCTGCCAGGTGCCGTCGGCCCGCCACTGCTGGAAGTAGTCGTGGACGGTGCTCCGGGCCGGCAGGTCATGGGGCAGCATGTCCCACTGGCAGCCGCTGCGGTTGAGGTAGAAGATGGCGTTGAGCACCTCCCGGATCTCGACCTCCCGGGGTCGTCCCACGCGGCTGACGGGGATCAGCGGCTCGATGATCTGCCACTGCTCGTCGGTGAGGTCGGAGGGATAGGGCTTTCGCATCGGGGTGTGCTCCATCGTTGGTGTAACTCGCGGACCTCCTGACTTGGTAAGAGTTTACAAACTCTGAGGATTACCGGATAGCCTCTAATACTACTCCGTTACGTCGTACAACTTATTGCAAGACAATGGTTTACGGCATCGCTCGAATGATCGATTCTTGGCAATTGCGTCCATGTAACCCGACGCAAATCAAGAGAGGTCAGAGAGTTGCGGAATCCGATGTCACGCATCAATGCAAATCCGGCAGGAGATCGTAACGGAGTAGTACTAAGATCGGCCCGTCATCAAGCCCGTGCAACGGCGAGCGAAGGAGGATCGGCGTGAGGCTGGTCCCGAGTCGAAGGACGATGGTCGCCCTGTCCCTGCTCCTCGCCGGCTCGGTCGCCACGTACAACCTGTGGCTCCCGAGGGACCAGCGGGTCGGGCCGTATTGGCTTCGTGGGTCGATCGTGCTGCTCGGGCCGGTCCTGCTCGCCTCGGGGGCGGTCCTGTCGGTGCTCGAACTGGCGGCTCGGCGGAGGACGGGGCCTGCGAAGGCCGAAATCTCTGGCTCTTCGGCCCACTGGCCGTTGTGGTTGGGGCTGATCATGCTCCTGATCGGTGGCTTCCCCTGGGCGTACATGCCGTTCTTCTTCGGCCCGGACGCCGAGGAGGCGTGGGGCATGCTGGGGACCATCATCTTCCTCCTCGTCGGGCTGCCGGGGTTGGCGGTCACGGGGATCGGCGTCTCCCGCATGAGGGCTCACCGCCTCCCGGACTCGCCGCCCGCCGATCGCCGATGACCCGGAAGCCCGCCAGGACGCATCCCGTCGCTCGGGGCCGAGGGGTGGCTCCCCTGGTGTGATGACGGGTGGCGGCACCCGTCCGGCTACCGCAGCCGCTTGAGTCGCTTGTTCACCTCGTCGAGGTCGAACGCCTCGGGATTGAACTCGCCCCGCCACTCCCGGAACTCCTCGTGCTGCTCGTGCTCGGGGTCTCGGATCGCCTCGGCGAACTCCATGTAGCCCCACGGCCCGCCCACGTCCTCCGGCGGGCAGGCCCGCTTGCCGTCGATGCACACCGGGTACGTCGTTCCCTCCTCCGGCGACAACACCTTCTCGACGAGCACCTCGTGCTGCCAGTTGTCGCCGAAGTCGTAGGTGTAGCGGAGCTTCGCCTTCGCCTCCGGGGCGATCTGGCCGAGCTTCGCCCTGCTGGCGTCCTCCATGTCGAGATCGGCCATGCCCCTGGGGTCGGTGTAACGTTCGCCGCCGGCCTCGAAGTCGTAGAGGTGGTAGTTCTCCCAGCCCATCGCCACCTGGATGACCTCGTGCAACTTCGCCAGCGAGCAGTCGGGGACCAGCAGCCGCCGCCAGACCGGCGGCTTGATGTCCTTGAGGGTGACCTTCAGCTGGTAGATCGTCCCCGTGGCCCCCTTCGCCTTCTTCGCCGTTGGCTTCCCGGCCTTCGGGGCGGCCCGCCGGGGCTTCCCGGCCCGCTCCACCTCGGCGATCGCCTGGTTCAGCAGGTCGGTGACCTTGCCGGTCACCTTCAGCAGTTTCACGGCGTCCCGGCCCTCGGCGTCGAGCAGGGCCTCGGACAGGGCCAGGCAGATGCGGGCCAGCTCGTCCATTGTGAACGGGAACGACTTGACGCCGGTCGTGGGGATGTCCAGCCGCTTCTTCAAGCCCACGTCCAGGCCGGGAACCCCGGCGATGACAGCCCGCTCGGAGTGGCCGAGCTTGAGGGTGACCTCATGGGCTCGGCTCGCCGGCTGCCCGAGGACGCCCGCTGCGAAGGTCGCCAGCATGCCGGCGGCGTCGGTCGTGCCCGGCGGGTTTACGTCGTCGGGCGTGCGGGATTTCTTCCGGGCCATGGGGGCTCTCCAGGATAGGTTTCGGGATCGTCGAGGCCCAGCATGGATCGCAGGGGACGAGCAAGTCGAGGGCGGAACTACCCTCAGCCCTGGGAAGCCTGGCCCGCCCAGATCGCCTCCCTGGCCCAGGATAGCAGGGCCTCGGACCCCGGATTGGCCCCATCGGCTTGCTCGACCGCCTCTTTCTCCGATAATAGCGTACCGCCAGAAGCCCGTCGCCATGCGGGGTTCCGAGGGGCCGGGACGACGGCGAGACCTGGATCACGTTGGACGCCACCACGGGCATGGACCATCTCCAACAACTCGCCGACATCTTCCTGGGCATCTTCGAGGGAGACGGGTACGACGGGCGATGCGATGTCCCCGTCGGCTCGCTGTCGCTTGACGACGCCTACGAGGTCCAGCGGCGGGTTATCGCCGCACGAGTCGCCGAGGGCGAGCGGCCCGTCGGCTACAAGGTCGGCTGCACCAGCCGGACCATCCGACGGCAGTTCGGCCTCGCCGAGCCGATCTGCGGCCGGCTGATGGCCCCGCACGTCCACCACGGCGACACGGCCCTCGACTGGCACGCCTACCACCGGCCCGCCGTCGAGCCGGAGTTCGTGCTGACCATCGGCCGAGACCTGACCGAGGAGGTGGGCGACGAGGAGCCGCTCGTCGAGGCCATCGACTGCGTGTCGCCGGGCATCGAGGTCCACAACTACCACTTCTGGATGGGCGAGCCGACTTCGCAGGAACTCATCGCCTCCAACGGCATCCACGCCGCCCTGGTCGTCGGCGACCAGAAGATCAGGCCCCAGGGCCTCGACTGGGAGATGGAAGGGGTGGGCTTCTGGGTGAATGGCGAGCTGGTGGCCTCGGGCATCGGTGCCGAGATCATGGGCGGGCCGCTGCGGTCGCTTCGGTGGCTGGTCAACCACCTCGTCCGCCGGGGCGAGGCGTTGCGGGCCGGACAACTGGTCATCCCCGGCTCGCCTGTTGGGCTGGTGTCCGTCGGGCCGGGCGACCGGGTGACGGCCGCCTTCACCCACGTCGGTCGGGTCGAGGCCGAGTTCCGCAGTGACGATGCCGGAGGGCCTGCGGATCATCAAGTTTGATCTCCGGTGCGACGATCAAGCCTTCGGAAATTGGCAGACCGCTTCACCCTCACCGCACCGGGTTCTGCGAGTCCATCCCCGCCCGGATCGACTCCCTGGCCCAGGATAGCAGGGCCTCGGGGTCGGCGGACACCTCGGACGGCATTTCGTAGTAGGACTTCAGGGTCTGCCGCTCGTTGGGGCGGAAGGGCCATGCCCTTGGCCAGGTAGCCGCCCTTGGAGCCCTCGCCTACCTTGAGGTAGAGCCGACCCCGGAAGGCGAGGCCGAAGATCGTGTCGCCCCGGTAGACGCCGTGCTCCCCGAACAGCGCCCTGGCCTCGATGTCGCCGAACCCCCTGAGCCGGTCGATGATGTCGTTGGTCAGTCCCATCTCATGTCCCCGGCTTCGACGCCTTCGTGGCGATGAACCAGGGGATGTGCTCAGCCAGGACGGTCCCAGGTCTGATGTCCTCTCAAAATCCTGCGAGGGCGTACCCGGCTGCGACCTGGCCCCGGATCGGGTCGTCGAGCGTGTGCCAGAACTTCAGCGGCTCGTCCTTCTCGGCCATGAATACACGCACCTGATCGGCCTGGTCGGCGAGGTCGGCGGATGGGGCGGGCAAGTCAGGGCGTAATCGCCCGATTCAGCTTCGGCATGTCGTGAACCGTCACGATACCGAGCGGCGACTCGGTGGGGCGTCCCGAATTGGTGATCAGAATCGCTTCCAAACGCTTGCCCCGGCTGAGGAACTCGTCGAAGGCGTCGATCCCGGAGGCGACTGTCGCCTGCCTCGGCAGAAACCGCACGTTGTCCCCATCTTCCTGGTGGCGCATGACCTCCTCCACGGCCTGTTCGTCCACTATCCCGGTCCCGTCACCTATGAAGAACTTCGCCAGCCATCGGGCGATGGTTTCCGCCGTCAGGAGCCCGAAGTAACGGCTTCCGTCGTACACCGGGAGTTGGGAGAACACCCCGGCGTGCATCTTCTTTACGCATCCGCCGAGCGGGTCGGTGGGCGTGCATCGATCGACCGGCTTGGCGGCGAGCGTCAGGAGGAGCGGCGGCGACTGCAACAGTGTGGCGATGGCCACGGCCCGCTCGATGGAGGTCGGGGTAGGCACGGCAAGGGGCCTGTCCCGGCTGTGGTTGTGTGCGATCAGGTTCCGAAGCCGAGCCAGTCTCTTCAGTTCGGCGGCATGGCGGCTGACCTGTGGATCGGCTCGTTCCAGCCGTCGCAGAAGGGTGGCGAAGCCGTCGTCCTCGTTGACTTCGAGTTTGTGGCGCATCCAATCTTCAATGGAGTTGAATGCGGAGAGGAACTCCGACGAGAGGTTATCCATAGCTTCCTCACTCTCCTTCGCTAGTGACCTGCTGCTCGAAGGGATCGCACGCCATCTCCGTCCCCCGCCGCATCATCCGGCTTCCGGCCTCGACGCCATCGCCTGTTTCAGCGGACATCCATCCCCGACCGCCTCGCCCCGGCGATACCGCCCGAGCAACTCCTGGGACCGCCGGGCGAGCATCCGCCGGACCTCACGCCGCTTCCATTTGACCCTGGGTATCGTCATGTTGTCGTAGCCGGTCGTGTGGTGCCGCATCCAGGCGATAACGGCGGCCTCGGCCCGCCCGTCGATCGGGATGCGTTCCGTGCGGGCCACCGTGCCGCTGCCGACCGGCGTGGCATGCTCGGTGACGGTCCGTGCGAGGCGGTCGGCCAGGTCGGCGTGGGCGGGTTTGAAAGCGAGGTACTTAACCACCGCCCCGTGGAAGTCCTCGACGTAACCGGCCTGGGCCGCCCCACGCCGCCGGGAGGCGGCCTCTTTCTTCTTGGCATAGCCCTCGGTGGACCGCTCGGCGTTGAGTTCGGCCCTGATCCGGTCGATGGTCGCCGATGCCGCCCAGATGCCCCTGGAGAAGATCTTCCGGCCCACTTTCTCCTGGACCACCCAGTACTCCCCGGCGGCCTTGACCCTGCGGGTGAGCCCGGCGTCCCCCGGTGGCAGGAGGGTCCAACCTACCGGTGCCTTGAGGACCGAGCCGTCGGCGGCCCGGAGGGTGTTCGGAGTCGGGCCGGGGGTGTAGGTTTTGTCGTCCATCTGAGACCGATGCTCCGTCTTCTCAAATCCCGGTCATCATCCCGGCGAAGCTTGAAAGGCGGCGGTAAGCCGCCGTCGCCGGGATGGTCAGGACGTACCCGCCTCCCCGCTCCTCCAGCACGCCGAGAATCGGGTTGGAGAGAAATCGCATCACTTGGCCGATCTGGTTCCTCGGGAACTTGCTGCCCCCGCCCTTCAACAGCCAGAACACCGACTCCTCGGTCAGCCCGCCCGACGACTCCTCCCCCCGCTGGTGGGACTCGAAGACTTTGAGGACGGCCCTCGCCGCCCCTGCGTAATCCTCCCGGCTCCGTCGCCATTGTTCCAGTGACGGCTGGATCAGCCCGACCTGGCACAGAATCTCCTTCAGATCGTAGAGCGAGAGGGCGTGGGACCGACTCAGCCCTACCAACTCGATCAGCCGGTCGGTCGTCAGCAGGCCCACGGACCGGTTCACGGCGTGCTGGACGGTATTGCCCTGCGAGAAGGCGGGGGCGACGACGAGGGCGAAGTCCGCCTCGTGCTGCTCCTGATGGCCCTTGATCGGCTCGTAGTTGATGCTGTTCTTCAGAACACCCGGCTGGCTAGTCTTCGCATCGACGACGGCCAAGAAGCCCTCGTCGCCGAGGTCGGCTCGGGCGACGACATCCGTCTCCCCCGAGCCCCCGATATGTTCCGTCTCGAACCCGAGTTCGACGAACGCCAGGCCGACGGCCGCCTCGAACCGGTCGGGGTTCTGGGTGTCGTGCTGCGCCTCCTGCAACACTTCGCAGATGTCCGGGGGAGGGCTGGCCGATGGCGTTGGTACGGCCTTCGTGACATCGGGGACGGGGACGCCGGCCTCTTCAGCCTTGCCGCCGAGCCGTTTGGACACGCTCCAGTGGCAAAATACGTCCCACTCGTCGAGGCCGTTCAACCCCAGGGCACCGAGCCGGCTCACCAGTCCCATGAGGCGGTCCCGGCTCTCCGGGAATGCCCCCAAGGCCGGCGTGATCTCATCGGTCATCCCCAGGGCTGGTGCGACCGCTGCGTAGGTCTTCACGACCTTCGAGTTGATCACCGGCAACTCGGCGTTCAGGCAATGGACGATCGGCGTGATGAAGCCGCAGGCGAAGCCCTTCTGTGCGGGGTGCCGGGCCAGTTCCCTCCACCGGTCCCAGTCCTCGACCCTCCCGGCTTCGGCGATGTCGAGGAGCCAGTTGGCCACCTCGGGCCACTCGGAAGGTGCCTTCCAGCCCGCCCCCTCGAACCATGACTTCACATCCTTGGTGATGCAGGGCCACGTGCTGATCCGCACGCCCCGCTCCCGGTTACCGCTCGTGTCGCTGTGGGGGAGGAGCCGCCGGAGCGTCTCCTCGATGATGTCCTCGCCCGCCTCTCGCTTGCCACGCAACTTCTCGAAGGCCGCCAAGACTTCTTTCGGCTCCTCCGCCTGGTGTCGGAGATGTTCACGGCCGGCGGCTGTGTCGAGATACTCCTTCCGAAATCGACCGATACGCTTCTGGAGTTCTTCGATGCCCACCAGCCATCCCCCATCGTGCTGACGTTCAGTTCATTCCCAAAGCCTTCATCGCCGGCGTCATCGGGTCCGAGAAGAACACCGGATCGACCCGCTCCACGATCTCCCCGGCGACTTCGAGGAAGTTCCGCTTGTTCTCCAGAGGGACCAAGGCCCGTCGTGCCCCGTTGTCCATGCCGACCTGGAGCGGCTCGGCCAGCGACCGCACCGCTCGGTGGCGACATATTGGTTGAAGACGGCAGGATTTGAGGTTTGGGACAGCATCCTGGAGGTTCCTCAGCCTTCGGAGACCGATCGTAGGGGTTCCGCCAGGACACTATAAACGCCCTCCTCGTCGCTGAAACGGGCCAAGTAGACCTGCTCCGCCAGGGCCGGAGGCAGGGCCTCCGAGAACTTGAGGTTCTCGATGGCCCTCGGGTCGGGCACCGCCGAGATCTCGTGGGCCGAGAGCGAACCGAGATGCCCTCGCACCTCGTCGAGGTGCGGGTCGCCCTCGATCGTGATCGACACGTTGTCCGCCTTCGCCTCGCCGAATCGCCCAGCTGGTGGGCGAGGATCGTGTTAGCCACCCCTCCGCCGAACGTCCACCAGCGTACCTCTCCGTCCGGGTGACGGACCAGGGCGGTCGAGTCGGAGCGGACCCAGGCGAAGTCCTCCCTCAGCTCTCCGATCCGGGCGGCGGCCCGTCGGGACCAGTGCGGCTCGCATTCGTCACCTGCCAGGGTCTCCCGGATCGCCTGGCAGGCCCGGTAGCCCAGGAACTGCCCCTCGCCCAGCCAGCGGGACTTCCCGATCTGCTCGGTCGGCTCCACGTGGGCGACCCGACGCCGCCAGTCCAGGTGGGTCGCCTGCCAGCAGCGACCGGCGAGCAGGAGGACGCTGAGGACCGCCGTCCCGCTTGAAGAAGGTCGATTCGTGGACGAAGCCCAGCTCCTTGCGGCCCCAGGTCACCCGGAAGAGCGGCGGCGACGTGAAGACCGAGAGCAGGTCCATGAAGTTCTTGCCGCCCGTACTTCGCCTCCCCCTCGGGGGCGAAGGCCAGGATGCCCCCGTCGCTCCAGAGGATCTGGGAGGCGATCATGAAGTCCACGAGCGTCGTGACGACGGCCCGGTCCATCTGCGAGAAGGCGGGGACCGCATCGAGCCAGCCGAACCATTCCGAACGGCCGATCCCCCGCTCCTGGAGGCAGAGGGCCATGAGCTGCTGGGCCAGGATGTGGTACGGCTCGGGCGGGGCCTGCACGGGCTCCACGTAGCCCCGCCGCCAGAGCCGGACCAGGGCGGCGGCCCGGAGCAGCGCCTCGTCGGTCGTCGCCAGGAACAGGCAGTTCGTGGCGTTCCCCGCCCGCCTCCCCGTCCGGCCCATCCGCTGGAGGAACGAGGAGACCGTCGCCGGGGCGTCGATCTGGATCACCCGGTCGAGGTCGCCCACGTCGATCCCCAGCTCCAGCGAGCTGGTCGCCACGATCACGCAGTCCTGCCGCTCGGCGAACGCCTGCTCGGCCAGCCGTCGCTCCTCGGCCCCGAGGGAGCTGTGGGAGACGAACGTCTCGATCTCCTGCTCACGCAGCAGCAGGGCCAGCTGCTCGACCCTGGACCGGCTGTCGCAGAAGACCAGCCGCTTCTCGCCCCGGTGCAGCCCCCCGATGACCCTGGCCGCATTGGCCAGCGAGCCCACGTAATCGACCTGGACCTCGGGCTCCTTGCGGTCGCCGGGAGGCGGCTGGATGACCTTGCGGCTCCGCTCCGACCCCGAGGACAGCCACTCCAGCATCTCGGCCGGGTTGCCCACCGTCGCCGACAGGCCGACCCGCTGGATGTCCCGGCCCGAGAGCCGCCCGATGCGGGACAGGACCGACAGCAGGTGCCAGCCCCGGTCGTCGCCCGCAAACGCGTGCAGCTCGTCGATGACGACCGCCCGGACGGACCGGAAGAACCGGCGGTGGTCGATCCGGCCGGAGACCAGCATGACTTCCAGCGACTCGGGCGTGGTCAGGAGGCAGTCGGGCGGATCGGCGACGATCCGCCGCTTCTCGGACTGGGGCGTGTCGCCGTGCCAGCGTGCGGCCCGCCTGCCGACCAGGCCGAAGTACCGCTCCAGCCGCTCCTGCTGGTTGTTCAGCAGGGCACGGATCGGGCTGACGTAGAGGACGCTCAGGCCCGTCCCACGGCTCGGCCAGCATCCGGGAGATCACGGGGAAGAACGCCGCCTCGGTCTTGCCGCCCGCCGTCGGGGCCAGGACGACGAGGTTGGCCCCGTCGAGGAAGGCGTCGATGGCCAGCTCCTGCACCGGCCGCAGCTCCCGCCAGCCGAGGGAGTTGACGACGTGGTGCTGGAGGGCCGGGTGCAGGCGGTCGAAGGCGCTCACAGGTCCAGCTCGATGTCGTCCACGCCGGTCGCCTGGGCCTCCCGCTCGATGGCGGTCAGCTCGCGGTGCTCAGCGTCAGCCGGTAGTGCTGCGTCGGGTCGAAGTCCTCGAACTGGTCGATCCGGTCCAGCACGTCGGCGACGAGCTTCTTGAGGAACAAGCCGGGGTGCGATCCCGACCTTGCCCCCGAGCTGACCGGCCACCGACCGGGCCAGGTCCGCCACCAGGTCGTCGGTGGCCAGCCGCCGGACCCGCTCCGGGGCGGAGCAGTCGGACATGTAGAGGTCACGGACCTTGGTCCCCACCTCCACCAGGCGGTCGTGGTCGAAGGGGGCGAGCCGGAGCTGCACCGCAC
Organism: uncultured Planctomycetales bacterium; assembly: GCA_963752755.1. GTDB lineage: Bacteria > Planctomycetota > Planctomycetia > Isosphaerales > Isosphaeraceae > CAVVZJ01. Next base: position 75,425 of record CAVVZJ010000005.1, read on the forward strand.
GGGGGTTGTCGAACCGGGCGTCGGTCTGGAAGTCCACGTGCAGCCGCTGGGCCAGCGGCTCCAGCCGCCGGACCCCCTGCGGCCCGTCGAAGAAGGCCGGCGTGCCGGTCGTGATGCAGGTAGAGGTTCGGGAACCGCCCGGAGTCGATGTCGTCGATCAGCTGGCGCAGGGCGTTGAGGCCCTTCTCCCGCACGTCGCCCCGGACCCGCTGGAGCGTCTCGATCTCGTCGAGGACGAGCACCAGCCCGGAGAAGCCCGAGTCCTTGAGGATCAGCGAGCAGGCCCCGCAGGAAGCTCAGGGCGGCGAAGTGGTCCACGTCCCCCTTGATCCCGGCGACCCGCTTGATCGAGGCGGCGACATGCGGCTGCCCGGCGAGCCAGCCCGGCCAGCCCCTCGGCGGTGGCGTGGTCGCCCCGACGCTGGGCCGACCGGTACGCCCGCAGGGCGGCGGCGAACTGGGGCGTGGCTCGGGTGATCTCCACGAGCCGCTGTTCCAGCAGCTCGTCGGATCGTCGGGCCAGGGCCGCCTCGTCGCCGGCATCGATCCCGCCCTCGGCCAGGACATCCTCCTCCAGGCCGTAGAACCAGCCGTCGAGCACCGAGCGGAAGGCCCCGAGGAAGCAGTCGGCGGTGGACAAGCCCCTCCATCGCCCGGCGGTAGACGGTCTCCAGGCGGTGCAGCGGCGTCTCGGTCTCGGAGATCTGGACCTCGGCGACGGCGAAGCCCTTCCGCTTGGCGATCTCCTGGACCCAGCGGCCGAAGAACGTCTTGCCGCAGCCGTAGTCGCCCCGCACCGCCTTGAACGCCGAGCCGCCCCCGGCCACGTCCGCCAGTTCCCCGGCGACGACCGGCTCGAACCGGCCCAGGCCGACGGCGAGGAAGTCGAGGCCCCGCTGCGGGACGGTCCCCTTGCGGAGGGCGTTGATGATGTCCCGGCGGCGTTCCCGGCTGATGTCCATGGGTCAATCCAGGTCGAACTGGCGTCGGAGCCTGGCCAGGTTGAGTTCGATCTTGTTCTCGCTGCGGTTGAGCGTGAGGATCTCGTAGCCGTCCACGTTGAGCAGCCGCTGGATGCGGGCGACGAGCCCGTCCAGCCGGGCGGCGGGGATGTCGGCGGCGACTGAGGAAGGCGGCGGGGGTCATGAGGCCGCCGCCGGCCTCCAGGGCGGCCAGGCTGCGCCGCACGACCTCGTCCTCCGGGGCGTGGCGGCGGACCAGCTCCTTCTGGGCCTTGTACACCGGCGAGGCGAACAGCCGCCCGATCCACTCCCCGGACTCCCTCGTCGGCTGCTGCGTCTCGTCGGGCTCGTCCGGCAGGTGGTCGAACAGGGTCGGCGGTCGCCTCGGCGTGGTTGAGGGCGGCGAAGGACGCCCCTCGGGCGGGGCGACGACCTTCACCGGGGCCGACGACCACCAGTCCGGCGTGGGATGCTCGGAGGCGAACAGCCCCGAGTAGGCACTGCTCTGGTCGGTCAGGAGCACCAGCGGGCAGACCATCTCCTGCGGGGTCGCCCCGCCGTGATACCCGTTCTGCGGGCGTCCGTAATGGACCCGCTCCGACCAGGGGACGATGATCGAGGAGCCGCTCGCCCCGTCCTGGACCCGGCGGCCGGAGAGGGCGAATCTCGTCCTCGGCCGGGGTTTCGCCCTGTCGGACGCCACCGCCCGCCGGTCTCCATGGGAACGCTGCGGGCGTCCGGGCGGTGCCAGACGTGGCCGTGGTCGCTGGCGAGGACGACGACCCGGCCCGAGTCACGGGCCAGCTTCAGGAGCGAGCCGAGGGGGCTGATGCGGTCGATCGTCCAGTCGTCCCGGATCTGCTGGGCACCGGCGAGCCGGTCGTCGATGGCGTTGAGGACCACGCCCGACGACCCGGCGGGTCGGGGACAGGATCGCCTTGCGACAGCTCGTCGCCCACCGCCCCCCGTGCCCCCTCGGTGACCTCCTTCTTGTGGAAGAGGACCGGGGGATGCTTCTTGTCGCAGCACGCCTTCAGGTGCGGGTTGCGACTCGAAGTTCCGCTTCTCGGCCGCCGCATCGCCGCTGGTGAGCGTCCCCGACAGGAGGCTGGCCCGTGAGAGGCTCGTCACGCTGGGGACGGCGGCGACGACGGGGCGGGGCGGGGCGGAGGACTCATCGAGGGTCGCCAGCGACCAGTGCTCGTGCCGGATGTCGTCGAGCAGCTCGTGGCAGACCGCCCAGCTCATGCCGTCGAGGACGATCAGGAGCACCCGGTTCCCGGCCTCCACGACCCTGGCGACCACCTGGGAGAGCACGTCCTCGACGCCCCAGACGCCCGTGGAGTCCGAGCCCACGGCGGTCCAGTCCGCCAGCGACAGGGCGAACGACCGGTTGAACCCCTCCCGGCGTTCCAGGACCGCCCGGTCCAGAGCCTGATACGCCCCGGAGAGGCCGGCGACTCTCGTCGCCCCGGCCGACGGACTCCCTGGCCCAGTCCACGAACGCCAGTTCCCGGCGGTAGGCGTCGGCGAACTCGGGGAACGAGCCCGGAGCCGGCAGGGGCTGGGCGAGCCAGCGGACGAGCCGCAGGGCCATCTCCGTCCGGGCGATCTGGTCCCGCCGCCGGCCCAGCCGGGCGACCCGGTGGTCCACGACCTCGGCCTGGAGCCGCTCGCACTCCCGGATCGCATCCTCGCCGGGCGTGGCGATGGCCGCCTCGACCTGCGCCCCGAACCGGGCCAGCCGCTGCTCGTAGCCGAGGGGGGTCAGGCGGCTGCGGTGGGCGTGGTCCTCGCAGCGGAACTGCCGGAGCAGCTCGTCGGCCCGCTGGAGGTGCCGGTGGGCGGCGTGGGCGTCGTCCCGGCGGTCCAGATCGGCGATGGCGTCGGTGGCGATCCGACCCAGGCACCGCCCGATCGGCGTGGGGATCGGCCTGTTGCCGTGGTACTGCTCCATCCGGGCGGCGGAGGCTTCGAGCGGTGTGCTCCTTCTCCTCGCCGTAGACGACCTGGCAGGCGACGGCCAGGGCGAGGGCGTCGGCCCCGGCCCCGCTCTCGATGAACCGGAGGATGGAGTCGGCGGCATCCCCGAGGTTGGCCACCAGGCGGTGCCGCAGGCTGGCCCGCAGCTCCGGCGGGGCGGCCAGGTAGCGGGCCGGGCCGGACTTCGTCGTCGCCCAGAGCAGCAGGGACACGAGGTCGGGCTCGCTCTCGCCCATGTCGAAGACGTGGCGGCCGAGGGCACGCCAGACCGTGCCGCCGTCGAGGACGCCCGCCGAGACGGGCGGGTAGCCGTCGGGCGGGGCGTATTCGATCAGGGCCTGGGCGATGGCCGGGTCGCAGATCGAGCGGTCGAGTTCCTTGGCCCGGAACAGGGAGCAGAGGGTGGCCCAGTGGTCGATGGCGAAGAGCCGGCTGCGGGCCAGGCGGGCGACGACATCGTGGCCGAGGTCGGCCTGCTGCAACCTGGTCAGCAGGATGATCCGGCCCCTCGCCCTCTCGGCGTCCCGCAACGCCTGCCGGACGCCGAAGACCGTGTCGGCCCGGACGACCCGGGCCTTGCCGAACTCGAACTCCACCTCGTCCGGCCCGGTCCAGGCGGCGGCGACGTGCAGGCCGACGGCGAGGGCGTCCTCGTCCCGCTCCCACTTCTCCTCGACGATCGACCGCAGCTGCTGCGGGCTGAGGGCTCCGACGCTCATTGCGGCTCCTCCTCGATCGTCCATGCGATCGTGAGCCGGTAGCGGGGGTTGCCCTCCAGCTTCCGTGAGAGTTCCTCGGCGGTCTTGCCCCAGTCCTGTCGGAGTGAGCCGTTCCTTGCGATCCGAACCGACCTGCCATCCAGGCGTCCTTCCGTCGGGGCCGGGCTTCGGAGGATCGGGCTTGACCGGTTCGGGCTTGGGCGGCTTCGGCGGCGTGAGCAGCTTGATCGCCCGGCCCTCGGCCTCGGAGAGCTTGGAGGCCAGTCCGCCCGCCAGGGCGTGCTCGTCGGTCTTGAGCCAGGTGACGACATCCCGGACGAGCTGGGACGCATCCCCGGCCCGATCGCCGTCGATGGCGGAGACCGCCGAGAAGAGATCCCAGCGGGTGGTCCGCAGGCAGTCCAGCACGCCCTTCGCCGACTTCAGGCTGCGGCCCATCGTCGTGGCGTTCGTCTCCAGCTTCGCCTCGGCGAGTGCCCCGACCAGCTTCGTCGGCTCCTTGCCGTCGCAGGAGGCGAGCAGCGCCTTGACCGCCTTCGCCGTCCTGACCCGGTCCGACCTGGCGGCCTCCTCCTCGGGCACGCCCAGGTCTCGCAGCACGAGTTGGAGCCGGTCGGGCAGGCCGTCGCAGTCGGGCCTGGAACTCCTTGACGCTCTCGCCCACCTTCGACGCCAGGGTCGCCAGGTTCGAGGCGTTCAGCAGCTTGGAGACGGCGTGGCCGAAGATGTCGGCCGCCCGGTCCACCGCCTCCTCCCAGTCCTTCAGGTCGGGGAGGGACTGCTCCTGAAGCTCCAGCTCGTTCGGGCAGGTCGTCCAGCGTCGGCGTGTAGTTGCCGCCGTACCGCACGAACGAGCGGTTGGTCTGGTCGGCGTAGACCAGGATCAGCAGGTTCTGGATCTCCCGAGGCAGACCCCGCTCGTCCGGCTGGTCCGTCCAGCGCCGCAGGTCGGCCGCCGGTGGGATGCGGCTGCTCGGAGGCCGCCAGCAGGCGGTTGAAGTGGTTCTTCCAGATGTTGCCCAGGACGAAGTGCGTCTCGGACATCTGGCCCAGTTCGAGCGGATTGCAGACGTTCCGGAGCTTCTGGCGGACCGCCTTGTCCTCGACGATAGACCCGGCCGTCGGGCGTGCGGGCCGCCTCCTGGCAGACCTCCAGCACCTGCCTCAGATCCTTGCCGGGCTTGATCTCCTGCCCGAACTTCGGGTGCTTGGGGTACTGGTGCGACAGCGCCTGGTCGAGCAGGTGCTCCAGGGCCTCGCCGAGGTTCGCCCCCACCGGCCGCTGGAGCACCAGGGTCGGGTAACAGCGACTGGAAGTGCGACTCGGACATGTCGTAGGCGGCGTCGAGCGTGCCCGGCGTCGGCTCGGAGCGGATGGCGTAGGCGGCCTCGACCGCCTGGAGCAGCCGCTGCGACAGGGCGCTCTGCTGGTTCTGGAGCAGCAGCCGGGCGGTCTGGCGGTCCTGGAGCGAGAGGTGCTGGGCGTACTGGTCGAGGTTGTTGCCCAGCAGCAGGCGGTCGATGATGACCAGCTTGCCCAGCTCGGCCTGGGTGCGGGGCGAGAAGAACGACGGGAGCCAGACGAGGGTGCGGTGCCGCTCGTTCTTCTCCCGGAACTTGTTGATCCGGTCCAGGTCCTCGATCGGCGAGTGGCCCTCGGCGTCGAACGGGAAGTCGATGACGAGCTTCCAGTCGTCGCCGGAGCGGAGCGACTCGTCGGGCAGGGCCCGGACGTTGGTGAACAGCACGTCGCACGACCGCTTGCTGCCCCGCCACCAGAAGGTGTGCGAGATGAACATCTCGTCCTGCTCGGGAACGCCGAGCGACTTGAAGAGCATCTGCCGGAGCCGGTACTGGCGGTTGCCGGGGTTGTCGTAGACCCGTGCCGCCTCGATGATCCCCTCGGTATCGACGCCCGAGAGCTGGAGCGAGACGGTCGGGTTGGTCGGCTCCTCGCCCACCCGGATCTCGCCGACCATCCCGGCCCAGGTGCGGAGCTTCTGGGCGACGACCTGATGCTCCCGGCCCGGAATGCGGGACCGGATCGACCCGTGGTTCAGGGCGGCCAGCCGCATGCAGGTCATGTTCTTGAGCGCCTCGACCCCGTGGACCAGGGCCGACAGCAGCAGGCTCTTGACCAGCCGGTCGTCGTTCTCGAAGAGCTTCAGCCGGGCGGCGATCTCGTCGCTCTCGGCGGCCCGCTCCCGGTCCACCTCCAGGTCGAGCTGGTGCTGCTGCTCCAGCATCGGGCGGAGCTTGTTCTGGTAGAGCTTCTTGGCGTTCTCGAAGTTCACCCGCATCACGTCGGTGAACGCCTCGTCGCCGTGGGCCACCACGTCCCAGAGGTCGCCCAGCGGGATCACGTCGCCCAGCCGCAGGGTGTCCCGGCGGTTGACCAGCAGCTGGAGCATGATCTTCAGGGCCGTCCGCTCCCGCTGGAGGGCGCTGGAGACCGCCACCAGGGCCTGGATCAGGGCCGGGCTGAACGGGTACACGAGCTTGAACATCGCCCGGTCGGCCTCCCGGGTCAGCAGGATCTCCAGGATCTCCTGCCGCACCTGGGCGGTCTTCTCGAACGCCTCCTCCAGCTCCGCCCGGCAGGCGTCGTTCTTGGGCTGCAAGACCCGCTTCTGGGCGATGACCGGGAGGTTGCGGTCCTCCAGCGTGATCGTGTGGAACCGGCCCTCCCAGTGCGAGAGCACGTCGGAGAAGTTCAGCGACTCGACGCCGGTGACGTTCTCGCCGATCAGGTCACGCAGGTCACGCTGGCGGGCGACGAAGCTGATGATCGGCACCGGGCGGTCGGACTTGCGGGACTCGACCAGCTTGGCCAGCTTGTTCCCCTCGGTCTGGACGAACCCGAGGTCGGCCGAGTGGGTGGCCAGCCAGAGGATCAGCTCGTCGAGGAACAGGATCAGGGCGTCGTAGCCGAGGGATCTTGGCGTGGGCGCTGATGACGCTCAGGCCCACGTCGAGATCGACGTAGGCTTCGTCCTTGCCCTGGGCGATCCCCTTGAAGGCGGGGAAGATGTGCTGCACGAGGTCGCCGACCAGCCGGGTCCGGTCCTCGCTGGCGGGCGGGGCCTCCAGGGCGGCCTCGAACCGGGCGGCGTTCCAGCCCGTGGCGAGCTTGCCCCAGCCCGAGCCGCCGGACGCCTGGTTGCCCCGGTTCAGGTCCTCGAAGAACTTCTCGTCGCCGAGCCGCTGGCGGTGCTGGACGGCGTTCTTGAAGATCTCGTCGGCCAGGTAGACGCCCGGCAGCGGGGCGTCGGGGTGGTGCTCCAGGACGTGATCGACGTAGCCGCCCAGGATGGCCGACTCCATGTTGCGGGAGCCGATCATGTGGTACGGCACGAGGAGGAACTTCTTGTCCTCGACCCAGCCGTGCTTGCCGCAGACCTTCGCCAGGTCGTCCCTGGCCCGCACGGCGGGGTTGTGCTGCAAGATCAGGTGCAGGACGGCCATGAAGTGCGACTTGCCGGAGCCGAAGCTGCCGTGCAGGTAGCACGCCTTGCTGTTGGTCGCATCGACGGCCTGACGGATGAAGCCGAGGGCGTCGTCGAACGACTCCAGGAGCTGCGGGGTGACGACGTACTGGTCGAGCGTCTTCTCGGGCTCGGTGACGCCCTTCGAGAGGTTGAGGACGAAGTCGCCCTTGCGGACCCGCTCGGGGAGGATCAGAAGTTCGCTGATGAGCTTGTCCATCGTCGCACCGCTTCAGGGTTTGAGCCAGTCGTCGAGCCGCAGGCCGGGGATGTTCTGGTAGTCCTTCGTGTTGTGGGTCACGAGAGTCAGGTTGTGGACGAGGGCGGCCGAGGCAATCATGAGGTCGGCGGTGGGGACGGAAATCCCCTGTTGCAACAGAGTACCCCGAACCTGGCCGAAGGTATGGGCGCACCCCGCATCGAAGTCGATCACCTGGACCTCTTGCAGCAGGTCGGCGATCAGGGCCAGGAGCCAATTCGCCTGGGGGAGCTTGTAGGCCCCGGCATACAGCTCCGCCAGCGACACGCTGGAGATGGCGAGACCGCCGATGTGCTGGATGAAGCGATGGGCCAGTTGCGCCGGACGCCGCATGTGGGCCGAGCAGGTGTCGGTGTCCAGGAGGAAGGTCATGCGTCGCCAAGGTCGGGGGCCTGGGGCCGCCGTTCCTGCTTCCGGGCCTGGTAAATTTCCTCCATGACGTCATCCCATTCCGGGAAGTCGGCCAGGGCTCCCTCGGTGCGGAGGAACCCCTCGCCCGGCTGCCGAGCCGGAGGGATTACCCTCACCTGCACCTCGACCTCCTGGCCCTCGGCCACGCCGGGGTCTTCGTCCAGCTCGATGGTCCGGCCGTGGACCCGGCCGTGGATGGTCCTGGTCATCGTCCGCCTCCCGATCGTGTGGTCCGTGGTTGCGAGTCCTGCTGGGTCATGCGTCGTCCTCCGCCTGGCCCTTCTTCTTGCGGGGCGTGCGAGTCTTCCGGGCCTTCTCGGGCGGCTGCCAGTGGCGGATGTCGTCCAGGGTCAGGCCCAGCTCGTGGGCGTCGTTTTCGAGGAGGGCCTGGTAGGACTGGCCCGCCGTGTCGCCGAACTCGGGGTCGATCTCGGGGTGCCACTGGTGAATCCAGGGCAGGAGCTGATCGAGACCGGCCAGGATGGGGGCGAGGCGGCGGGCGTCCCAGCCCTCTCGCTTGCGGGCGTCGTAATAGGAGACGAGGGCGGCGGCTTGCTGGAGGTGGTCCCAGCCGGCCCAGCCGACGACCGGGCTGGGGTCGCTCTCGGTCGGGAGGTGGGGGTAGCTGATCCACCGCTCCTTCGGCACGTCGAGCTTGCCCCGGAGCCGCCAGAAGTCCTGTTTGAGGAAGTCGGCGGAGGTGTACTTGGGCGGCACCGGGATGTCGCCCACGTCCTGGCCGGCGTCCTGCTGGCGCTGGAGGTCCCAGGTGCGTTCCCAGACCTCCCGCTTGCGGAGGCCCGAGGGCTTGTAGCGCAGGACGGGCAGGAAGGGGACCGACTCGCCCTCGACCAGTTCGAGGACCAGGGCGGCCACGTCGAAGTCGGGGCGGCCCCGGTAGAGGGCGGCGACCTGGAGGAAGTCGGGGTCGGCGCTGGCCGTGTCGGCAAGCTGGGCGGTGGACTGGAGGGCCGGTTCGTGCTGGCGGGCGTCGGGCCAGTAGCGGGGGCTTTCGAGGCGGTCGAGGAGCCAGGTCTTCAGGGCTCGCCGCTGCTGGTCCTGCCAGGGCTCATCGTTCCACCGGCGCTTGTATTCCGGGCGCTCGATGAGCCCGATCTCCCTGTTCGTCTCGATGAGCGTGATCCGCCGCTCGACCCGTTGCCGATAGGCGTCGGGCCAGTGGGCGGGCAGTTCGGTGATGGGCGTCGAGCCGTGCCGCTCGAACCAGGTGGTTTCCAGCTCGCCCTTCGCCATCTGGCGGGCCATGACGATCTCGAACGCCCTTTCCCCCAACTTCAATGTGGGACAGCCGCCCCCGGCTGTCTCCTTTTGAATCGCGGCAGCCGAGGGCGGCTGCCCCACAAGGGACGCCCTTTCCCCCAACTTCAATGTGGGACAGCCGCCCCCGGCTGTCTCCTTTTGAATCGCGGCAGCCGAGGGCGGCTGCCCCACAAGGGACGGCTGCCCCACAAGAGACCTCTCGGGATTCCCTTCGATCCCCTCTCTCCAAAGCCACGGATAGTCATCGGGGGTGATGGACAGCCCCTTCCTGACCGGATTCTGGCAGAGGTATTCCGCCTTGGCCTCGACCCGCTCATCCGAACGAAGAATGTGGTCGAACGACTCATCCTGCCAGACGTGTCCCTTTCGACCCAGCATCCTGTTGACCGAGTGTGCGGAGGCCCCCTTGATTCCGCCCAGGATCTCGGCCAGCCCATAAGGGTTTCCTTCAGGGTCGGGCCGAGGCGTGAAGAGTAAATGCACGTGGTCTGGCATCACCACAGCCGCATGCATGTGCAGTTTGATGCCGTTGTCGTGCAGGCAATGCTGGAGCACTCGGTCACGGACGGACTCGGGCAGAACCCAGCGATGCCAGGTGCAAAAGGTGACCTCCAGGGTACGGCCCTCGGCCTGGAAGTGGGGCAGGTTCCGGCGATACTCCGGTTGGCTGGGCCTGGACCTGGGCCGTTCGGAGGGGGGGATGGGCACAGCCGAGGGCGGCTGTGCCACACCACCGGAGGTCGATGTGGGACAGCCGCCCTCGGCTGTCCCTCCCGCAACCGTCAGGTCCTCATCCAGCAGCCCATACAGACGGTAACACTCCCAATCGAGTTCTTCTTGCAGGGCGATCATGCGGCCCCGGAGGCGGGCCGCCGTGGTTCTGGCCTCCTCCAGGCCGGGCACAGCCGAGGGCGGCTGTGCCACACCACCGGAGGTCGATGTGGGACAGCCGCCCTCGGCTGTCTCTCCAGCAACCGTCGGAGTTGCCTGCCGCACGATCGCATCGGGGAGCGAGGCGCTGTAGTCCTGGCCCAGACGGTCAAGCTGGCGGGCGAGCGAGAGTGGCTTGGATTCTGGGATCGGAAACCGTTCCAGACCGGTGCCAGTGTGTTCGTAGAACGACTCCCAACGCTCATCGTAGATCCCACGTCCTATCCCACTACTACCCTTTGTCTGGAAGTTTTGCTTCATCCAGAAGCACGCCGTGGAACTGTTGAGCAGGCCGAGCAGGGCGAGATGGTCATCCTCGGTGGCGTCGGCGGGAAGCTTGATGATCGGGGCCGACTGCTTGAACACCTTGCCGCCCCGGTCGAGCACGAAGTGGTTGTGCGTGGCGACGAAGGCGAAGGCGATGGAGAGAGGAGTTCGAAACCGATTTGCAAATAGCATAGAGTATTCGAACCATTCCAATCCCCGCTCAATCTGCGACAGTCCATAGGCAATCCGAATGCTCAACTGCCGCTTCCATGGCCATAAAAATCGGTCGACCTGAGATGTGGAAACCGCTGCAAATGTCGCTGGATCGTAGGGAAACAAAGCCACTGTGGGATTGTCGAGAAACCAGTCCCGTATCTCTTCTCCAGAGACAAGCGGTCTCGTTTGATCTTCTGGGATTGCGTGCCGTTGTGCTACTTCCCTCGAAACGAGATAAACATCGTCTTCCCTGGTGACCGCTCCAAACCCAATCTCATCGATGATGTGTTTCAGTGTGACTTCGCCAGTCGAATCTAGCTGCTCTTTCAGGTCTGAGGCTCCACCACCCCCGATACTCCACGGATGAGACGCAAAGGTTTTCCTTGGACGTCCGCCGTCGAGGTGAACTCATCCTCGGCCCCCGCCCGGTCGATCTGGCGAACGATCGACTGCCAGACCAGCCCTTGCGACGGATCGTCTGGCGTGCTGGGTTCCCCCTTGATGCCGAGGACCGCCCGCACATCATCACCATTCGGACTCCGGTTCCTACCGAAGAGGATCACCGTGGGCGTGCCGTGGCCGGGGATGTAGGCCCCGGACGTGTCCACGACGTGCGTCAGGTCGATCCGGGGGAAGAACTCCTCGATCAGCTTCTTGCCGAACTCCCGCTTCATGAACGAGTTGGCCGTGATCATGCCGACGTGGCCGCATCGTCCGTTCTCGGGAGCGAGGGCCAGGTCGAAGAATCGTTCCGTGAACGGCACGGCCACGGAATACTGGCGGTGGCAGACCTCGGGGTAACGGTTCCTGTACGCCGCATTCAGGCTGGAGTCCTTGACCGTGATGTACGGCGGGTTCCCGACCACCGCATGATAGGGCTGCCCCAGCACCTCCTGGAGGGCCTCCCGGTCCTCGCAGGCGTAAATCTCGGGAGCCCAGCTCCCCTCGTCGGTGGCGAACCACGTCTGCTCCGAGACCCGGTCGCCACGGCGGTTCCAGCGGCTGCCGAACAGCAGGCTATCGCCGGTGGCCAGGTGGATCGTCCAGCCGGGGGCGTCCTTCAACCGCCGGATTCCGCACGCCCGGAGCGCCGCCACGATCAGCCGGAACCGGGCGATCGCCACGGCGAACGGGTTGATGTCCACGCCCCAGACGCCGTCGAGGGCCTTCTGGGCGGCGACGATGGCGTTGTCCTCCCGCTTCATCCAGCGCTCGAACAGCCGTGCGAACCCGCCGAGCAGGAAGTGGCCCGAGCCGCACGTCGGGTCGATCATCCGCACCGTGTCGAGCCCGAACTCCTCGATGGCCGGGTCGAGCGTCCGGTCGAGGAGGAACTCCTCGACGAACACGGGCGTTTGCAGCAGGGCGTACTTCTTCCGGGCTCGCTCGGAGAGGTCCTGGTAGAGGTCGCCGAGGAAGCGGGTGTCGCCGTCCTCGACCTCGAAGGTCCGCCTGAGGTGGCCCGCCTCCGGGTCGATCTCCCGCCAGAACGCCAGCAGCCTCATCGCCGCATCGCCCGACGGCCCGACCGCCCAGAGCGGCGTCTTCCCCTCGGCGAACAGGTCCCGGGCGGCGGGGATCTTGCCGACCTCGTGGAAGACGTGCTGGAAGTACTCCCGATCGGTGTCGTGGGGATGCTGGCGGAAGAACAGCTCGTGCGCGTCCTCGGCCCGCGACCGCCGCTCGCCCTCGCCCGCCAGCCAGCACTCGTCGATCAGCCGGTTGTCCTCCAGGAACCGGACGAAGACGCCGGCCAGCACCCACGCCACCGCCACCTGCTCCAGGTAGTCCTCCCGCCAGACCTCATACGCCTGGGCCGTCCGCCCGCCCTTCTCGATCCGCGCGAACGCCTCCCTCAGCCCGGCGTCGATCTGGCGTCCCCCGTCGCTCGGGCGAGGAGATCCTCGGCCAGCCGCTCGACCTGTCCCCGCAATTCCGGCAGCAGCGATGCAGTGTTCATCATCCAACCATGTATAACCCGAGAGTGAGGCGCCGGGCAACGGTCCTTCGACCCATCCCGACCCCGGACGCTCGCCAACCTCGACGGCCCCTCCCCCGAATTCCCCGAACTCGTGCCTTCTCCCGGCAGAGCCTCGCTTCCCCCGACTCCTTGAGCCGCCTCCTCATCGTGACCCTCCCAGTTGACCCGACCGATCCAGGTCGGAACCTCTCCACCAACAACACCTCCCTTCGCTCCTTTCCCCGTTTGTACCACTCACCAGATGGGGAAGAGTCTCCCAGATCACCTTCTTTCCCGCGCCCCCCAGAGGTTCCCTCCTCGCGATGGCGAGGCGATTCCCGACACCGCTTCGATTTGTGTGCTAGACTTATCCCTGGCTCTTTGACAACTCGCTCCTCCCACCTGCCGATCCCTCCGGCCCATCCGTCGCGACGACGCGGCGCGTCCGGGGCGCCGAACGAACTTCAAAATAGGTAAAATGGCTCTCCCAAGTTCCAGCCATGACACGACTTGTGATTTGCCGTTCTCCGGGACGGAAAGCGTCCCCCCGGCGTCCCCTCCCCGCCCCGGCTGCGTCCCCATGCCGTCCCCGGCGCGTCGTCCCGGCGTTCCCGGCCCGTCTCAAACCTCCAGGGGTCGCCAGAAAAGACGATGACTCCCGGTCCTCGCCGCCGACCTCAGGGCCGGGAGCGAGATTCCGTCATCCCCAACCCCCGACCGTGAGTCGAGATTTTTTCCCTGAGTCCCGACCTCCGGCAAGGCTCTCCCTGTTTTACACAGAGCCCGCAGTTTGCCTCCCTCCCCGATGCACGTTCTCGATCCAGGCTTCCGAGACCCTGGCCCGCTGTCCCGGCGTGATCAGGGGGATCTCGGCGTTGTCGAGCACCGGCAGGTCGTGCTGCCCGTCCGCCGCCACCAGCACCCAGAGGCCGGGGCACGGCACGTCGTGGCCCACCCGGTCCCGCAGCGTCTCCAGGACCGCCATCTGGTCGTACCGGGCGATCAGGCCCGGATGCACCATCAGCAGGTGCTCCCTGCGGTCGCACAGCTCGGCGGCGATCTTCGGGGCCACCCGAGCGACGAGGTGCATCAGGTTGCCCCAGTCGGGGCTGGAGCGGTCCGCCCCGTCGGCCTGCTCGACGACCTTCCAGTCGATCTCCAGCGCCTCGGCTTCCCGGCGAAGTGCCTCGAAGAACAGGTCGTCGAACGAGACCCGCTCCAGCTCGAACCGCCGCAGGAGCTCGTCCTCGCACCGCCGCATCCGGCTGGGCCGGACGGTCAGCACCAGGAACCCGCCGTCGGCGTGGGCGTGCCGCAGCCGCTCCTCGAACTGCCGGGCCTCGGCCAGGTCGGGCGTGACCTCCACCTTGCGGGTCGAGGTCGCCGTGGTCCGTCGGCCGGGGATCGACGAGCCCGAGGTGACGTTGATGGTGGCGTCCCGGCGGCGATAGACCTTCCTCTCGTCGTCCCAGCGGACCTCCAGGCCGACCCGGTGCAACAGGGCGTCGAGGTCGGGGCGTCCCGGCAGCGGCTCGGCCTCGGGGTAGCGGCTCCTCAGCCGGTCCCGGATCTGCTCGATGGTGAAGCCGTCCTCGCCGTCGCCCAGGCCCAGGCCGGACAACGCCCCGAGGCCCAACCGCAGGGCTCGCTCGGCCGCCATCCCACGGGGGTAGAGTTCCTGGCGGGGCGAGACGGCGGCGGCCCTGCCCATGGCGGCGGCGAGCTTCAGCAGACGCTCGTTGCCGAACGGCTGACAGCCGAGGGGCTGCTGCGGCTGGCTCACCTCGTAGAGTTCCTGAAAGACCCGCAGGGGCGGTGGCAGCGGGTCGGACTCCGCCAGCCGGTCCGCCTTCCGGCCCAGCTCCTCGGCGAACGCCGCCAGCTCCGCCGAGCAGGCCACGACCACCTTCCCGGCGACCCGGCGAACCTGGAACCGGGGCACCGCCATCGAGGTCTCCGTCTCAACCGCCGCCCTGGCCACCGCCGACGCCATCTGCTGCTGGTGGGCCGATTCCGACGCCCCTGCGGCGGGCCTCAGCAGGATCGTCAGGTCGATCAACTCGGCGATCGTGACCACCCCGCCCAGCCGCTGGACCTGCTCGCAGAGTTCGTGGCGGAACGCCGTGATCGCCGAGTCCTTGGCCCAGCGGGCACGGTCGGCCGTCACAACCTGGCCCACTCGGGCTCGGCTGATGTCCAGCGAGTCGGCGATGTCGGACTGGCTGGGCCAGTGGTCCGGCGATTTGAACCCGTTCGCCTCGACCCCCAGAAGGGCGGTGCGGATGCGCCACTCGGCGTCCTTCTTCGGGATCTTGACCCCGACGACCCGGTGCTCCAGCCGCTCCAGGGTCGGCGGTCCCGAGGGCTCGTCCGGCGAGGGCTCGTCCTTCGTCCGGGCCGGATCGACGCCGGGGAACCGCCCCCGGAGCTGGGTCACGTAGTCGATGATCTCCCGACGGGTCCGGTAGCCGACCCCCCGCATCAGGTGGATGTCGCCGGTGGGGTACTCCAGCAGGTTGCGGACGGTGAGGATGTCGGCCCGCTCCAGGGCGTTCAGGGCCCGGGTGCTCAGGCCCAGGGCGGCGACGGGCGTCGTCAGGTCGGCCTGCTCCAGCGAGACCCGGAGATCGACCTCCTCGCCGCCGGGGGTCGTGATCGTCCGCCCCTCCGCCTCCTGGAAGACCTGCTGCCAGGCCCACCGCATCTCGTCGGCGTTGTGGAAGCGTGCCTCCGGGTCACGGTCGAGCGCCTTGCGGAAGAACCGGACCAGCCCCTCCCGGACCCCGGCGTCGAACTTCTCGGCGTCGATCGCCAGCTCGGCGTCGGTCATCGCCGGGTCGGACTTGCCGTCCCCCCACTGTGGCAATACTCCGGCCCCGAGCGCCATCTCGTAGAGGGTCGCCGCCGCCGAGTACCGCTCCGCATGGAGATCCCACCGCCGGGGCTTGCGTTGGGCGAGGAACGGGTCGGTGTAGCCGGGCGTCCCCACCCGGATGTTGTCCAGCGGGGCGTTGGCGAGGGAGAAGTCGAACAGGATGAGCTGGTTCCGCCCCTTCGTCAGCGTGCGGATGCCGACGTTGTCCGGCTTGACGTCCCGGTGGGCGACCCCGTGACGCTCCAGCGAGGAGACGGCCGAGAGGAGGTCGTCGCCGTAGCGGGCGAGCATCTCCAGGCCCGGCACGCCCTCGGCCCGCAGCAGCGCTGCCAGCGTCCGGTCGCCCGCCTTCTGGAGGACGAGTACGGACCGGCCGCCGATGACCAGCTCGTCCTCGATGGCGACGATGAACTCGCTGTGGAGCGACCGCAGGGCCTCGGCCTCCTCGTGCAGCCGGGCGTCCTGCTCGTCGGACATCGCCACCTTGAGGACGTACTCCTTCTCGTCCTTCTTCACGAGCAGGGCGGTGGCGGTCGCCCCCTGGCCGAGGACACGCTCAACAACGAAGCCGTGTTCGAGCCGGTCGCCCCGCCTGGCCTGCAAGGGATCGACGACGACCGCCTCGGCCGGTGCGGTCAACTCGTCCTCGACATCGTCGAGCAGCGTCAGGAAGTCCTCGACGGAGCCGATCCGGGTGAGCACGTCGGGGTGGGTGCTCCACCGGATCAGCTCCTCCAGCTTCGGGCCTGCGCCGTCCAGGACCGAGGAGAGGCTCAGCCCCTTCTGCTCCCGCAAGATCCTCGCCAGGTCGGTCGGGCCGGTGGCGGGGGGCCGGGAGGCGAAGAGGTGGAAGGCGATGGCCCCCAGCGAGAACACGTCGGACGCCTCGGTGACCTTGCGGTCGTCCGCCATGGCCTCCGGCGACATGTAGACGAAGGCTTGCGACTCGACCAGATCCTCGACGACGGTCGCCCGGCCCGACGTGGAGGCCGACTCCCGGACGCCGACCTGCCAGTTGTAGATCTGGAGCCTGGGGATCGGCGAGGCGGCGTCGGTGACCAGGATGCTCTGGGGGCTCAGAGCCCGGTGGACCACCCGCTTGCGGTGGGCGTACCGGACGGCGTCGGCGACCTGGCGGAGCAGGCCGAGTCGCCCGTCGGCGGTGAGCCGGTGGCCCGTCGTCGCCAGGTACTGGTCGAAGCGGACGGCGTGGGGGTCGAGGTAGCGGAAGAAGAGGGCCGGGCCGTTCTCGTGCTCCTTGTAGTCGAGCACGGGCAGGATGCCGGGGTGGTCGAGCGTCTGGATGATCTGGAACTCACGGGCCGCCGCCCGCCGGAGCCGCTGACGGTCCTCCTCCGAGGACGCCTGGGCGACGGTGTACTGGCGGACCCGGCAATGCACGTCGTCGAACGAAGTGTGCCTGGCGAGCCAGTCCTGGTAGCCCGCCCCGTCGGCGATCAGCTCCGTGAGGACGTAGTCGCCCACCCGGCGAGCCCGCTGAGACGGGCGGATGCCCGCCTGCTCCATCGCTCGGGACAACGCCTTGGCGACCTTCGTGTCGATGGCCGAGCGGGGGTCCGGATCGATCCCCGGACAGTCCCGGTTCAGGAGGGCGGCCATGATGCCCTTGCGCTCGGGCCGATCCCCCTCGGCGGGCCGGTCCTTCAGGGCGACCCGGTTGCGGGCCGGGCCGGTGAGGTCGAGCTGCACCTCGTCGGCCGAGAGGAAGACCAGGGCGTCGAGCCAGGGAACCTTGACCTTCTCGACGGCGGCCTGGGCCTTGAGCAGGGACGAGAGGGCCTTCGCCTTGCGGTTGGCCAGGATGACGGGGTTGTCCTCGGACCTCGCCCTGCCGCCGGTCGTGCGGGTCCACGAGCCCGCATCCCCGGTGATCCGGCCCTCCCACGCCTTGCACTCGACCAGCCAGAAGCCCTGCTTGGTGAGGACCAGCAGATCGACCTCGTAGATCGCCCCGTCGTCGGCCTGGAACTCGAAGTTGGACCAGGCCCGGTACGGGTCGTGGTCCGGCAACGCCTTGCGGACGAAGTCGAGTCCCCGCCGTTCCCACTCGAACTTCGAGGGGGTGATGATGTTCCAGCGGGGGGATTCCATGCACGACCTCGGCCCGGCACCGCCCGGTTCGCAAAGATGACCTATTGGACCTGATCCCTGGGGGCGGCCCGATCGACCTGACTCAGGAGGGTATCGAGGTCTTGCTGGCGGAACAGCCGGTAGCGGTTGACCGGGTGCCGCTCCGCCAGGATCTTCCCCGCCCGCTCCCAGTTGCGGAGGGTGTTCGGGGAGACCCCGAGGTACTCGGCGGCCTCGGAGATCCGCAAGAAATCCCGCAGCTTGGCCACTGACCGGCCTCCACGAGCGGCGACGATCGTTGGTCAACCTTACCAGACTCTGCCCGAGTTGCAAGCGTGGTGGAGATTTCGGTAGGCGGCAAGCCCTCCGACCAACACCACCGGCAAACGTGCTTGGAAAGCCTCATTGCCTCGACTGCCATAGACAACATCACCGCCCCAGCCGCTCCGATGCGATCCGCACGTACCGCTCCTCCCGTTCGATGCCCAGATAGCGCCGCCCGCACCCTCTGGCGGCCAAGAGCGTCTGACCGCTGCCGCAGAACGGGTCGAGCACCAAGTCCCCCTCCGTGCTGAACGTCCTGACCAGCTGATCGGCCAGGGCGAGCGGGAAGACCGCCGGGTGGTCCACGCCGGGCTCGTTGCCACCGACGGAGGCGACCAGCACGTCGTCGATCCGGGTCACGCCGCTGGCGCTGCCGACGCCCTGGCCGCCGTTGAGCGGGCTCGGCCCTCCCACCCCGAACCGCAGCGACCCCTCGAAGCCCAGCCTCGCCGACTCCCGGCCGCACGCCTTGAGGTCGCAGTAGGGGTCGGGCGACCGGCCGTACCAGAGGACGCTCTCCCATATCCGACGGGGCCGGTGCAGGCTCCCCAGCGGCGGGGCGTCGGGCTTGTACCAGACCAGCTCCTCGCACTCGCACCTTCCCGCCTCCCTCAACGCCAGGCGGAGTCTAACCCCGGTAGGTCGGTGACCTGCGGGAGGATCTGGCGTCGGGACCACCGCCGGGCTAGGCTTGGAGGTGAGCACGAATCCCACAACCTGCGAGCGAACCGGAACATCGGATGGCGACCGCCCCCCGCACGAAGAAAATGCCCCGCCCCGCCGACGCCTCGGTGCGTCCTCGATACGAGCCGGTGTTGGGACTTCCCCCGCACCTCCCGGAGCAATACTCCGCCCTGCGAGACAACATCGCCCTCAACGGCGTCCTGGTGCCGATCCTGGTCGATGGCGACGGCCCGGTCCGCCTCATCATCGACGGCGATCATCGCAAACGCATCGCCGACGAACTCGGCTACGACTGCCCCGAGGTCGTCAAGCCGGGGCTGACCTACCCGGAGAAGCGGACGCTGGCCCGAGCCCTGAACCTGGCCCGGAGGCAACTCGACCAGGCGGGCAAGCGGGCGATCGTCGCCGACCAGCTGCGGGAGACGCCCGAGCGGTCGAACCGGCTGATCGGCAGGCAGCTGGGCGTCCACCATGCGACCGTTGCGGCGGTGCGGGCGGACCTCGAAGGAACTGGTCAGATTATCCAGTTGGAGCGGACGGTCGGGGCCGACGGGAAGTCCCGCCCCTCCGCCCGCCCGGTCGATCACGAGGGCTGCAATGTCGATGATCGTCGGGGGCAGGATACGGATGCCGCCCCCGACCCGGCCGATCGGCGGATCAAGTACGACCCCAAGCCCACGCCGACCGTCCACCGCACGAAGTCCGAGCGCAACGCCCGGATCGCCGCCACGACCCTGATCCACGGCGACTGCCGGGAGGCGTTGAAGGCCATCCCCTCCGGGAGCGTCGATGCGGTCGTCGCCGACCCGATCTACCCGGAGGTGCGGCGGGATTACGGCCGCCTCACGGAGCCGCAGTGGCACGACCTGATGCGGGGCGTCCTGGCCGAGTGCCGCCGCCTCCTCAAGCCCACCGGGTCGGCCGTCTTCATCATCCAGCCGAACTTCGAGCGGCTCGGGCGGATGCGGCTCTGGCCCTGGGAGTTCGTCGCCTGGGCCGGGCGGGAGTGGAACCTCGTGCAGGACGCCTACTGGTGGGCGATCGACGCCATGCCGCTGGCCGGGACCGACCGCAGGGTCGGCCTGCTCCGGCAGTCGGTCAAGCTGTGCGTCTGGCTGGGGCCGCCCGATTGCTACAGGAACCAGGACGGCGTGCTCTGGACCCCCTCGGAGGCGACCTCGGCCCGGCGGCGGTCCGACCTCGCCCTGCGGGAGGGGCGCAACGGCCGGAGCTTCCGCAACGGGACAATCGCCGGGGCCGCCGCCGAGCGGGGCGGGACGACACCGTTCAACCTGATCCCCGCCCCGACCGGGGGCCAGCCCGGCGGGACGGAAGGCCACCCGGCCCCGACCCCCTACGACGTGGCGGCCTGGTGGTGCCGCTACCTCCTGCCGGAGGGCGGCGTCCTGCTGGACCCGTTCTGCGGCAGCGGCACGATGCTGATGGCGGGCCTGGACCACGGGGCGTCGAAGGTGATCGGGATTGAACGGGAGGCGAAGTACATCGAGGTCGCCAGGCGGCGGGTCTCGTGCAGTTGAGGAGGGCCGCCAACGGCCGGGAGCAGCGTTCGCCGTCAACCGTCGGGTCGCCCGGACGCCGGCCCCCGCTCGGATTTGGACCGGAATCCGCCGTCGCCCCAAGCGGCTGTCACGTCTTCGGCAGGCCGGACTCTGACCCCAGAACGCCAGCGGGACGGTGGAGACTTGGTGCGGCCGGTGCTCGCTGTTCGAGCCGGCTCAGCAGGTCGCCGAGAGCCGATCGGTCGGGGCGGCCTACAGTGCCCTCATGGGGGCGTCACGTGAGCCGCCTCGTCTGTATCGATCTCCTCCCACGGCTCGCCGCCAGCATGACGACCAGGCTCCTCATCCCCGTCTGCCTCGGCCTGCTGTCGCTGCACGCCTGCACGCCGTCCGTGCCGGTCGCCGCCCCCGACCCCGACCGGATCACCCAGGTCTCGGTCATCTACGCCCTGATGGTGGGCCGCTACGACGGCGTGATGCCGATCCCCGAGCTGCTCCGCCACGGCGACTTCGGCGTCGGCACCCTCGACCACCTGGACGGCGAGCTGGTCGTCCTCGACGGCAGGGCGTATCAGGTCCGGGGCGACGGCGTGGTCGCCGAGGTCGGACCCGGCCGCTCCACCCCGTTTGCGGTCGTCACCCCGTTCGACCCCGACGGCGAGTTCCCCTGCCCGGAGGTCGCCAGCCTCACGGACCTGGACGCCCGCCTCGACGAGGCCCTGCCGCAGAAGAACAACTTCGTCGCCATCCGGGTCGATGGGAGGTTCGCCTCGATGACGCTCCGCAGCGTCCACCGCCAGGAGCCGCCGTACAGGCCCCTGGCCGAGGTCGCCCAGGGCCAGTCGGTCTGGACGCACACCGACCTGGGCGGCACTCTGGTGGGCATCCGCTGCCCGGCCTGGGTCGGGGGCCTCAACGTCCCCGGCTACCACTGGCATTTCCTCTCGAACGACCGCAAGGTCGGCGGGCACGTGCTGGACTGCCGGGTCGGTGAGGGCCGGGTGCGCCACGACGTGTGCCGCAGCTGGGAGGTGAAGCTGGACGGCTCCGCCGAGTTCAACCGGGCGGATCTCGGCAAGGATCAGGGCAGTGACCTGCGTCGGGTGGAAAGCTCCCGAGGTGGGGGCGGCGAGCCGGGGCGGTGAGATCGGAGAATCGGGATGGCCGATCCCAAGGGAGAAGGCGCAAATGAACATAGAGGTGAGGCTCCGAATCGTCCTGGAGAGCCCGCCCGCTGGCGTGGATTTCGGCCTGCAACTGGGCAAGGAGTCCGACTACAGGACGGTCCGGACGCAGCGGTCGCAGGGGGATGACCTCCGCTTCGACGGCATGGTGACGGCGAAGGGCGATCGTGGCGACGGCCCGCCGAACTTCCTCGGCCCCCTGACCCAGGGGCCTCCGGCGGGTCGCTTCCTCTACATCGACATCGGCAAGTCGGCGGGCCAGGTGGACAGCGGGTGGGAGCGGAGGATCAAGGTGCCGCTGGGCGGCATCACATGGGAGATGATCGAAGGGGTGGCGGCCGACCCGGAGCTGGTCCTCGAAGGCAGGGTGCCGGGCACGGGGAGGGACGGCGGGCCGAGTTGTGCGACCGTGCATCCCGCCCTCGGCTGGAGGCCCGCACGTCGCACACGATGACTAAGCGAGGCTGGGTGGCCGGCGAGGTGGAAGGCCCATCGGGGGTCGACTCGCCGTCACCGCCGTCATCGAGGAGACGGCTCCATCGCTCGGACGCCCCCGTCGTAGACGAGCGTCGAGGCGTCCGATTAGGATGATGCCCACCAAGAGCAGGTTCCATGGATCTGGGCGCCTCGTGTAGGAGCCCTGATGGCACTCCGAATCGGGATCACGGTGCTCCTGATCACTCTCCTCGGCATCTCGACCCCCGTGGTCTGGGCCGGGGAGCCCCCGAAGCCGAGGCCCTTGATCCTGGCGCACTACATGCCCTGGTTCGAGGCGAAGCCGGTCAGCGAGACCTGGGGCTGGCACTGGACCATGGGCCACTTCGACCCGGAGCGGTCGGACCCGCAGGGCCGGCGGGAGATCGCCTCACACTACTATCCCTTGATCGGACCCTACGATTCGGCCGACCCCGACGTGCTGGAGTACCACACCCTCCTGATGAAGGTCGCCGGGATCGACGGCGTGGTCGCCGACTGGTACGGCAGCGAGGACTTCAACGACTACGCCTCGATCCACCGCCGCACGACGGCCCTGTTCGACTCGCTCAAGAGACGAGGGCTCAAGTTGGCCGTCTGCTACGAGGACCGTGCCCTCAAGGCGATGGCCGAGCGGAACCGATGGACGCCCGCCCAGGCCGTCGAGCACGGCAAGGCCCATCTGACGTTCTGCGAGGAGATTTGGTTCCGAGAGCCCGCCTACGTGAGGCTGGAGGGTAAGCCGCTCCTGATGGTCTTCGGGCCGGACTATCTGAAGTCGCCGCAATGGGAGGCCATCCTTACGGGGATGCGACCGGCACCGGCATTCCTCACGTTGCATGAGCGTCGGCCCCCGGCGATCGGGAGCTTCGCCTGGCCCCCGATGTGGGCGTCGAAGGACGGCGTGCTGGACCAGAAGGAACTGGACGCTTATCTCGACCGCTTCGCCGAGCAGGAGGGCCTGAAGGTCGCCTGCGCCTTCCCCGGCTTCCACGACATCTACAAGGAAGCGGGCGTCCAGCCGTCTCACGGCTTCTTCGATGCCCGCAACGGCGAGACCTTCCGACGCATCCTCGAACGAGCCCTGGCGTCGGGTAGCCCCGTGGTCCAGGTCGCCACCTGGAACGACTTCGGCGAGGGCACCTGCGTCGAGCCGTCCCGTGAGTACGGCTACCGCTACCTGGAGGCGGTCCAGGAAGCCCGAGGCAAGTACCCCGGCGAGCCCTTCCCCTATCGAGCGGCCGACCTCCGGCTCCCCCTGCGGGTCTACGGGCTCCGCAAGAAGATCGACCCGTCGTCCCCGCAGCGTCAGGCCCTCGACGATGCGGTCGCCTCGCTCCTCTCCGCCGACGGCCCCGGTGCCTCGAAACGGCTGGAAGTCCTGGAGCGGACCGCACCGCCCTCCCCCAAGTAGGCGAGATTGATTCGTGAATCATCCGTCCGACGCCGCAAGAACAATCCGTGTTGGGCCGACCTTCGATCGGACGAGAACGGGAGGGGTGGCGAGCGACCGAAGTCCTCACGAGAGGCGATGATGGCGAAGAAGAAACCGGCCGATGATGTGTCGATCGGCAAGTTCGACATCCTGGCCACGTACACCTGCGCCAAGGGGCTACTCAACGGCCTGGACGACGACGAGGCCAGGGAGCGGGGCATGGTGGCGGCCGTCATGGGGGCCAAGGCCCGCATGGGGCACACGGGCGGCTCTCCCCACGATGACTACCAGGCCGACAAGGACGCCGCCGAGAAGAAGAAGACCACGATCACCGCCGAGTCGTTCAACCATCAGGTCGCCGACAAGATGGGTGAGTTCTTCGACGCCGTGTTCCTGCCGACGATGAAGAAACTGGTGGAGTCGGGCCTGGGCTACGACGAGGTGAAGCGACTGGTGAAGATCCCGACCACCTGGGGTGCCAAGATCACCGGCGAGCAGTTCGAGGAGCGTCTGAAGGGTGCCATCGGGGGAGCGAAGAAGCGTCCGCCGTCACGCCGCAAGGGATGACACCGGCTCGGCCTGCCGTCCCTCAAGCCAACCCGAACGGCGGCGGGTAGCGGACCTTGCCCTCGACGCCCTCCAGGGCACCCGGCACCAGCTCGGCCGCCATGAACGCCGGACACGAGAACGGCGATCTCAGCCGCCCGGCCAGCTCCGCCGAGAACCCGAACCGGCGGTAGAGCTCGGGGTGCCCGAGGACCACGACGATCCGATGCCCGGCGTCCCTGCACGCCCGCAGCCCCTCCCGGACCAGCAGCGAGCCGATCCCCCGCCGCTGGTGGGACGGGAGCACCGCCAGCGGGGCCAGGGCGAGGGCCTCGACGGTGCCGATCGCCGTCACGATCGGTAGGTCGCCGAAGAGGATGTGGCCGACGACCCGGCCGCCCTCCTCGGCGACCAGGGATGCCCGGACGTAGCCCCCATCCCGCAAGTCAGCGACCAGGCGGGCCTCGTCCTCCCCGCCGAAGGCGAGCCGGTTCACCTCCCGGATGGCGTCATCGTCCGTGGGCATCTCGGGACGGATGACCGGGCTCATGGATTCGGCTCTGACGACCGCAACTCGTCACGCACCCGCATGAGGATCTGGCCCAGCATGTTCCTGCCGCTACCGTCCCCTCCGTCGCCCCAGTAGGTGTCATTCTCCGTGTGCTCGACGAGCATCGAGTCGCCGGTGCCCAGCAGGGTCTCCCGCAGGTCGGCGTGCTGTGTGAACTTGGCGAGGACCGCCTCGTGCATGATCCGGTCCTTGGCCGACTCCCAGTCCGGGCGGAGCGGCCTCTTGCGGCTGCGGCCCATCCGGGCGGCGATCATCGGCGAGTTCGCCAGCCGGACCTCCTCCTCGTCGGGGGTGCCGGCGAACTTCTGCGCCTGGAAGTAGTGTTCGCTCGTCGGCCACGTCTTGCCCTTGAGCACGACGGGGTGCGGCGAGAAGTTCGAGAAGCCGCCGTACCCGGCGTTCACGCCGTAGAAGTGGATCACGCCCATCCCGCCACCGCCCACGTCCACGTCGGCAACCGACTTCGACCGAGGTCGCCCCGTTCGGACCTCCCGGCTCCGCCCAGAATCGGACACCTCGCCTGGACCCGAGGTTCGAGCGGGCGGCGGCCCGGACGGGGATTCGGGGGCGTCGGCCGACCCGCCCGCCACGAACTCCTCGTAGACCACGAGAGTCCCCGCCCAGTCGCCGAACACCGCCTCGACGATCGCCCGCACCTTCTTCCACGACAGTCCGCCGTAGCCCACGCCGATCCGGGGGATGGCGATGCTCGTGACGCCCTCGGCGTCCGCCAGCTCCCGCATCCGCCGCAGGGACGCCTCGATCGCCTCGTAGCTGGCCCTCGCCCGCCAGTAGCCCTCCTGGGTGCCGAGGTTGAACACCCAGGGCCGGTCGTCCGCCTTCCAGAGCCAGCAGTCGCCCAGGTTGAACCGCCGGGGCTCGGCCTTGCACCGGCTGCGATACTCCTCGTACATCTCCGGGTAGCGAGCCCGGAGGCCCTTGGCGACCCCCGCCCCCATCGACCCCTGGCAGTTGCAGCCGTGGGCGAACGCCCGGACGCCGTGGGCGTTGTCGAACAGGTCGCCGGAGACGAACCGGATCGGCATGGCTGATCCTCCACTCCCGCCGCAGTGTACAGGCGATCCCGCCGGAGGCAAGCGGAATCCGCCGCCGCTGTCGGGCGCAGGGCCGATCGGTCCGCCAGGGCACCGGGATAAATGTTGGTGACGGCCGGCTCACTCTTCGCTCGCCGACGCTCACCCGGCGAAGGCCAGGCTCGAAGTGGCCTTGACCGGCGGGAAGAGAGAAGTTCCTCGTCGCCCTGTGCCGCCCGCCCGTCGCCCTACCTTCGGCCCCGCCCTCCGCAGCCCTCGATCTCGGCCGCTGGCGGGGTCTCCGGGTCCGTCCCCGACCGTCCAACTTTTGCACTCGCTCCTGTGCCGGGACGCAGAGATGTCGCCGGGCCTATCGCCGGCCGTCATCCGAGCCGTTATCCTGCTCCCTTCAGGAGTCCGTCGGGGAGGGGCCGTCGATGAGCCGAGAGCGCTTCGAGGCGATGTATCAGGGCCAGCCGCCGTGGGACATCCCCGGCCCCCAGCCGGCCTTCGTCGAGTTGGAGGAGGCGGGCGAGATCGTCGGGTCGGTCCTCGACGCCGGCTGCGGCACGGGGGAGAACGCCCTGTTCCTGGCCTCCCGTGGCCACGAGGTCACGGGCATCGATGTCGTGCCGGTCGCCGTCGAGCGGGCCAGGGGCAAGGCCCAGGAGCAGGGCCTGGGGGTCCGCTTCGAGGTCGCCGACGCCCTGGACCTGGGCCGACTCGGACGGCCGTTCGACACGGTGATCGACAGCGGCCTGTTCCATACCTTCGACGACGAGCAGCGGACCGCCTACGTCCGCAGCCTCGGGGCGACGGTGCGGCCCGGCGGCACGTGCCACGTGCTGTGCTTCAGCGACCGGGAGCCGCCCGGCGAGGGGCCGAGGCGGGTCACGCAGGGGGAGGTCCACGACGCCTTCCGGGACGGCTGGGTGGTGCGCCAGATCCGGGAGGCTCGGTTCGAGGTGGCGAGCGGTCCGGCGATGCCGCAGTTCAGCCCCGGCGGGCCGAGGGCGTGGCTGGCGACGATCGTCCGCACCGGCGACGAGGCCAAACCGTAGAGGCCCAGAGATCGCCAGGAGAGGAGGGGACCATGCTCCGCAAGCAGATCATCCGGTCGTCGGCCCCCGCCCCCACGCCGGACGGGATCGACATCGCCGCCTCGGCCGTCGTGCAGGTGACCTCCGAGGCCCCCGATCATCCGATCGACCACGCCTTCGACGGCGATCGGGGGCCGGGCGGGAGCCGCTGGGTGGCCGGGGAGCCCGGCGAGCAAATTGTGATCCTGGCCTTCGACACCCCGCAGGCGATCCATCGTGTCGCCCTGGAGGTCGAGGAACTGGAAGTCGCACGCACCCAGGAACTCTGGCTGGCCGTCTCCACCGACGGCGGGCGGACCTACCGGGACGTGCTCCGCCAGGAGTACAACTTCAGCCCGCCGGGCACGACCGACGAGCGGGAGGACTGGGCGGTCCCGGCCGAGGGCGTCACGCACCTGCGGTTGGTGATCAAGCCGGACAAGGGCGGCAAGCCGTGCCGGGCGACGATCACGTCGCTGGTGCTGCGGTGAGGATGCTCGGGATCGCAATCGTCGGGCGGTGCCCATGAGGATCATCGAGGTCGCCGACCTGTCGTTCACCTACCCCAGGGCCGCCGAGCCGGCGGTGAAGGCCGTCGGCTTCGCCGTCGAGCGGGGCGAGATCTTCGGCTTCCTCGGCCCCAGCGGGGCCGGCAAGTCCACCACCCAGAAGATCCTCATCGGCCTGCTCCGGGGCTACCACGGCTCGGTCGATCGGTCCTCGGCAGGCCCCCGGCCGACTGGGGGGCCGACTACTACGAGCGGATCGGCGTCTCGTTCGAGGCACCCAACCACTTCCTCAAGCTCACCGCCGCCGAGAACCTCGCCTACTTCGCCGCCCTCTACGCCGGCCCGACCCGACCGCCTCGGGAACTCCTCGCCGCCGTCGGCCTGGGGGACGACGACCGGCTGCGGGTCTCGCAGTTCTCCAAGGGGATGAAGGGCCGGCTCAACGTCGCCCGCTCGCTCCTGCACGGCCCCGAGCTGCTGTTCTGGGACGAGCCGACCGCCGGGCTGGACCCGACGAATGCCCGCCGGATCAAGGACCTGGCCCTGGAGCAGAAGGCGGCCGGGCCGGACGATCTTCCTGACCACGCACGACATGACGCTCGCCGACGAGCTGTGCGACCGGGTGGCCTTCCTGGTGGACGGGCGGATCGCCGCTCTCGACGCACCGAGGGAGCTGCGGCTGCGGCACGGGCGGCGGGCGGTCGCCGTCGAGTACGAGCGTCGACGGCCAGGTCGAGCGCCGGGAGTTCGCCCTGGACGGCCTGGGCGACGACCCGGAGTTCCTGGCCATCCTCCGCTCCGGCGGGGTGCGGAGGCATGCACTCGCAGGAGGCCACGCTGGAGGACGTGTTCCTGCGGGTCACCGGGCGGGGGCTCTCGTCATGAGCCGCCTCGCCGCCGCCGTCGCCTGCGATGCCCGGCTCCAGTACCGCAACGGCTTCTACGCCGCCGCCGGCTTCGTCGCCGCCGCCCTCGTCCTGCTGCTCCGCCTGGTGCCCGCCCCCTACGTCGGCTGGCTGATGCCGATGCTGGTCCTGGCCAACATGCAGGTCAACACCTTCTACTTCATCGGCGGCCTGGTCCTGCTGGAGAAGGGCGAGGGGTCGCTGGAGGCGCTGGTCGTCACGCCGCTGCGGCGGGGCGAGTACCTCGCCTCGAAGGTCATCACGCTGGGCCTGCTGTCGCTGGCCGAAGCCCTGGCGATCGTGCTGCTGGCCCACGGGGCGGGCTTCCGCCCCGTGGCGCTTCGCCGCCGGGGTCGGCATGACGGCGGCCCTGTATTGCCTCTACGGCTTCCTGGTCGTGGCCCGCTACGACTCGATCAACGAGTACCTCTTCCCGTCGATGCTCTACACCTCGGTCCTGTCGCTGCCGCTGCTGGACTACTTCGGCGTCTGGGAGACGCTGCTGGTGTACCTGCATCCGGTGCAGGCCCCGCTGGTGCTCCTGGAGGCGGCGTTCCGCCCCGTGGCGGCCTGGGAGGTCGCCTACGGGGTGCTGTACGGCGGGCCTCTGGGTCGCGCCGATGGGGCTGCTCGGCCGTGCGGGCCTTCGGCCGCTTCGTCGTCGCCAGGGAGGGGGTCCGCTGACATGAAGGCCATCCGGGCGGTGAAGGCGCTGGGGCCGATCGACGCCAAGGGGGTCGTGCGTGACCCGCTGCTGCGGTGGCTGGTCGCCTACCCCGTGCTGCTGGCCCTGCTGCTGCGCTGGGGCGTCCCGGCCCTGGCCGGTCGCCTGGTCGATCAGTACGGCTTCGACCTCACGGCGTACTACGTCCTGCTGATGAGCTTCCTGGTCGAGCTGCTGCCGATCCTGACCGGCATGGTCGTCGGCTTCCTGCTGCTGGACCAGAAGGACGACGGCACGCTGACGGCGCTGCGGGTCACGCCGCTGACCCTGGGCGGCTACCTGGCGTACCGGGTGGCGATGCCGATGCTGCTGAGCGTGCCGATGACCCTGGCGGTCTTCCCCATCGCCGGGCTGGTGCGGGTCGGAGTCGGCCCGTTGATCCTGATGGCGCTGGGTGCTGCGCCGCTGGCCCCGATCTTCGCCCTGTTCGTGGCCTCGTTCGCCGGCAACAAGGTGGAGGGGTTCGCCCTGATGAAGGTCTCGGGCCTGCTGTTCCTGCCGCCGGTGCTGGCCTACTTCGTGCCCGAGCCCTGGCAGTGGGCGATCGGAGCCATCCCGACCTACTGGCCGGTCAAGGCGTTCTGGGTCCAGCGACCCGGCGGGGCGGCGTATCTGGGCTTCCTGCTGGTCGGACTGGGATATCAAGCGTTACTGCTCGTGCTCCTGCTCCGCAAGTTCCGTCGGGTCGTGGACCGCTGAACGGAAGGGGCGGCGGGAGGCGGCACCAACCTGCCGAGGGGGTCGTCCATGGCCAAGGCCCGCAAGATGCCCCAGGGCAAGCCGGAGCGTGACGAGGCCCGTGAGGAGCGGATCGAGATGGAGATCGTCGTGGACTGCTACGACGAGGAAGAGCGGGTGATGGGCTGGTACAACTACCTGGAGGACCGGCTCCACGTGCCTATCACGGCCCGCTGCGTCATCGAGCGGGCAACCTCGCCGTTGCAGGCCGGCGACGAGGTGGAGGTCGTCGGCCTGTCCCCCGAGAGTGAGTGCCTGCGGGACATGTACGTGGAGATCCCCTGGGAGAATAAGCGAAAGCTGGCCGTGCCCCTGTCGCAATTGGAGGTCGTCCACGCCGACGAGGAGACCAGCCAGGCCGTCGAGGACTGGCATTACTGGGTCGGGATGGGGTATGGGTTCTGAACGACGAGCCTGCACGTCTCCGGGTGTGTCAATGAGCCCGAGGTCCGACAGTTGAGGAGGCGGGGGCGGCGATGGAAGCGACCGGACAAGACGCACCGAAGCAGGTGATCGTGATGCGGCGTGACCTGGGCATGCGGCGGGGCAAGGAGATCGCCCAGGGGCGCACGCCTCGATGATCTGGCTGGCACTCCGCATCCGCCAGCCCGGCTTCAGTTTCACCGAGGCCGAACGCCGCTGGCTCGACGGGGCCTTCACCAAGGTCTGCGGTCCGGGTGGACTCGGAGGAGGAACTGCTGGCGATCGTGGAGAAGGCCCGTGAGGCGGGCGTGCTGGTCCACCTCTGCGTCGATGCCGGGAGGACCGAGTTCCACGGCGTGCCGACGCCGACCTGCTGCGCCGTCGGCCCCGACTTCCCCGAGCGAATCGACCCGATCACCGGGCACCTGAAGCTGCTCTGAGGGTGGGGCCACCGGGCCGACGCCGCTCAGATCCGCCTCCGATTGTCCTCCGGGAAGGGGTATTCCATGTGCCGGGCCGTCGCCCTGGCGACCGCCTCGCCGTAATGACGGGCGACCACCCGAAGGGCCATGTCGATCCCCGCCGAGATGCCGGCCGAGGTGAACACGTCGCCGTCCTCGACGACGTGCTCCTCGCCGACGACCGTGACGGCCGGGAACCACGCCCGCATCTCGTCCAACACCCGCCAATGCGTCGTCGCCCTTCGGCCGTCGAGCAGCCCGGCCCGGCCCAGGAGCAGCGACCCCGTGCAGACCGAGGCCAGGGTCGTGACCCGGCTCGACCGCCCGGCGATCCAGGCAATCAGGCGGTCGTTCGCCATCTCCCGGCGGGTGCCCCAGCCGCCGGGGACGACCAGCACGTCCAGCGGCGGGCAGCCGTCGAGGTCGTGGTCGGGCACGGCCTTCAGCCCGCCCGTGGCGACCAGGATGTCGGTCGCCTCGGCGACCAGCACGACCTCGTAGGGCGAGGGCTCGTCCCGCCTGCGGGCCTCGTCGAGCCGGGCGGCCGAGAAGACCTCGAACGGGCCGCAGAAGTCGAGGACTTCCACGTCCGGGAAGACCAGGATGCCGACCCGTCGGCGTATCATCAGCAGGGGCTCCCGGATGGGCGTCAGATCCGCTCGGGTCTCTCCACCGTCCGCTCGTCCCGCACGTCGCCGGTGTTCAGCGTCCCGGCGGGCTCGAACAGCAGCACGTGGGCCTCTTCCTCGGCGACGGGGCGGTGCTCGACGCCCCTCGGGACGATGAGGAACTCGCCCGCCTCCAGCCAGACGTGCCGGTCCCGGAACTCCATGCGGAACCGCCCCTTCACGACGAGGAATAACTCGTCCTCCTGGTCGTGCTTGTGCCAGACGAACTCGCCCAGCAGCTTGACGAGCTTGACGTGCTGGCCGTTCAGCTCGCCGACGATCCGGGGGTTCCAGTGGTCGTCGAAGCGGGCGAGTTTCTCTGCGAGGTTCACTTTGACGGGGATCGATGGGACCGGACTGGGATCATCCCCGGCAGGGCCATCAACCGGCACACCTGGGCCGAGCAGCATGTCGTAGAGTCGCCCGACCCCATAACGGGCGAACCGGTCGGGGACTGCCTGGGCCAGAGCCCCATGGCGTTCTTCAAACCGCCGGATGTCCCGGCCGACGAGCCGGAGCATCTCGACCCATCCTTCCGATGACTTCAAGCGGCCCCGCAACCCAAGCTGCTTACGGACGGTCGAATCGAAGGCCGGGCCGATACGCCCTCCCGTCACGAGCATGACCGCCTTGGTGATACCCACGCACGATGCCGTTCCCGTCTGGGGCAGGCGCAGGAAGGTGGACCACAGGCAGTGGAGTGCGGCGACCTGCTCGGGACCGGCCTGGTCCAGGTCGGCCACCGTCAATCCTCCCAGCACGACCAGATGTCGATCGGCCTCGTCGAGCAGCTCCTCGATGTGGGGACGATCGTGGGTCGCCTCGGCCCGGCACCGACGCATGGAGTACGGGCGGGTCGCCTGCCAGCTCCGCAGGATGGCGGCGAAGAGCGAGGCCCGTTCTGAGGGGGACACTTGGAGCCAGTTCTCCCAATCCAGGACATAGCGAGCGGAGAAGGCCGACAGATTGCGCCTCACCCGGCCGGGGCTCATCCCTGAGAGCACGTCGAGTGTCGTCGGTCGTCCGGTTTTCATCGAGAAGGGGCTCCTCCCGGGGTCGTCGAATCGGCATTTCTGTGAGGGGGCGATGGGTCAAGACGATCCCCGGAGATCGGTCGGGCAACCCTTCACGAGACTGCCCGTGTCGGCCCCTCCCGCATCTGGCGCAGGTGGCGGGCGACGGCCTTCCTGAGCAGCAGGGAGATCAGCCAGAGCATCGGCCGGGTGGCCGTACCCTTCGGGTGCAGCTCGAATCTGCGGACGACCCTCGTCACCACGTCCCTCCGCTCGAACTCCCAGGTCTCGTCGAAAGCGGTGGCGAGGCGGGACAGCGGTGCGGAGAACTCCCCCATCCGAAGGCGCAGCCGCCGAGCCGGTGCCCACTCGACCACCTGCTCCACGTGGCTCGACCCGTCCGTGTTGGCCACCCGGATGCGGGTGCCGACCACCTCGGGCGTGCGGGCCTCGAACTCCGCCGACCTGATCCCCGGCAGGGGTCCATACCCCCCGAAGCCGGGCCACCGATCGAGGTCGAGGATCTGCTGGGCGATCCGCTCGGGCGGCATGCCGAGAGACACCTCGCAGGAGAAAGCGATCGGCCTCATGTCACGGGGCTCCGGGGCGATCCAGGGTTCGACTCGGCGACCCGCCCGCCCGGCACGGCAGCCCGGCGGCCTCGGTGCGGAAGCGCTCGTCCCAGGCCCACCAGTCGGCCTCTGGGAGTTCCACGGCCGCCCGCAGGTACGGCGGCAAGTCCTCGTCGTCGCCAAACCACCACGGCACGTCGAGGTGTCGCACCGCCCCCGGCAGGCCCTCGTAGATGCGGGCGAGTTCCCGCCAGTGCTCCTCGTCGAACCGATCCCAGTCGAGGCCGTAGACCCGCTCGACCTCGATCAGGCAGGTGAGCCCGTCGATCGGCGTGGCTTCCAAGTCGTCGTGGAACGGGACCGTCACGCTTGCCCTCCAGCCGCACGCCGCATCAGTCGGGATCACGGGGTGGTAAGCCCGATATCCAGCCCCAGACGGGCCGTTCCTGCCGTCATCCTGCTCAGGGCTTTCCTGGACCGGGCGGATCATTTGTGCCGATCGGCTTCACGATCTCCCCGTAAGCCTCCGGCCGCCTCTGCCGGAGGTTCCGGCTGTTCTGCCGTGCCTTCCGAATCCTCCCCAGGTCGATCGTGGCGGTGATGTAGCCCTCCTTCGGCTCCGTGCAGGCGGCGAGGATCTGGGCGGGCCACTGGCCGATGGTCGTCCCCGACCCATACGCCTGGTTCGTGGCGACCATCGCCACCTCGTCCTGGAACATCGCCGACTTCACGAGGAAGTCCTCCACCGTCCCCTTCCGGCCGTTGACCCAGACTAGGATCTCGGCCCCCCTGAGCGAGAGGATGCGGGCCGACTCCGGGAACCAGCCGTCGTAGCAGGTCAGGATGCCGACCCGGCCGAAGTCCGAGTCGAAGACCGGGAAGTCCCGCCCCCGTTGCATCTTCCACTCGGGGTCGTTCGTCAGGAACCACTCGTCGCCCTTGCCCTGCGGGGGCCTCGACCAGGGCGGCTGGCCCTCGGAATGGTCCACGGCGGCGTGGACCTTGCGGTACTTGCCGGCGATCTTCCCCGAGCGGTCGAAGAGGAGGGCCGTGTTGGCGAACGTCCCGTCGTCGAAGACCTCCCAGCAGCCGACGACCACGTAGATCTTGCCTGCCGCCGCCGCCTTGGCGATCCGCTCCGTCTGCGGGCCGGGGACGGAGATCCGGCCCAGCAGATACTCCGGGAAGACGACGAACTGTGCCCCGTCCCCGGCCGCCTTCTCGACGTACCGGGCCACGGCCTCGCTCGGGTCGAATCCGGGCCGGGGCAGGTCGGTCTTGTCGTAGCCGAGCATCTGGACCGCCGCCACCTTCACCTGGGTTGGTTCGGGGGGCTCCCCGCCCCGTGCGACCAGGGCGGGAAGCACCAGGGTCAGGGAAACGGTGAAGGGCAAAGTCATCTGGAGTCGCATGCGGGGTTCCTCGCTCAATTGAGTGGGGCTCCGTCACCCGTGGAAAAATCGCCCCGATCGACCCGATCGCCTTGTCTTCCGTGGGGATCGGGTGGTTGGCCAGCGCCTCGTGTGTGGTCACGGCAGCGGGAGGTGCGACCGGAAGGGCCTCGGCAACGGGGCTCGTGGAGTCATGGCGACCCCCGCCGGCGTCGTGATCCCGTGGAGACCTCTCCGGCCCATTGTGCACCGTTCTCGCTCCCGATTCGACGTACAGCCCTCCTCGATCCTTGAGATCGGACGGCCCCGTGGCGATGCTGGGCGGATGCCGCAACCCAGTCGGAGTGGACACCATGCCTCGCCTCCCCGCCGTCCTCGGTCCCCTGATCATCCTGACGCTCCTCCTCGCCGCCCCGGTCCTGGCCGGGCAACCCGACGATCCCCCCGACGACCGGCGGCCTGCAAAGACGCTGCCGTTGCCCGGCGAGGTGTTCACGGTCGGGGGCCATGCGGCGTTCGTCATCCTGCCCGAGCCCGGCTTCCGAGTCGCCGGGATGCCCTGGGTCTGGTATGCCCCGACGCTCCCCGGCCTGCCGGGGACCGAGGAGACCTGGATGTTCCGCAAGTTCCTGGACGCCGGGATCGCCGTCGCCGGGATCGATGTCGGGGAGTCCTTCGGCAGCCCTGACGGACGGGCGCTATACCAGTCGCTCTACGAGGAACTCGTCGAGAAGCGTCACTTCTCGAAGCAGCCGTGCCTGCTGGCGAGGAGCCGGGGCGGGCTGATGCTCTACAACTGGGCGGTCGAGCACCCCGAGTCGGTGGGCGGCATCGCCGGGATCTATCCGGTCTGCGACCTCCGCAGCTACCCCGGCATCGACAAGGCGGCCCCCGCCTACCTGATGACCCCGGAGGGACTGACCGAAGCCCTGGTGCAACACAATCCGGTCGATCGAGTCGAGCCGCTGGCCAGGGCGGGCGTCCCCGTGCTCCACATCCACGGGGATCAGGACAAGGTGGTGCCCCTGGAGGCGAACTCCGCCGAACTCGCCCGCCGCTACCGCAAGTTCGGCGGCGACATGAGGCTCCTCGTGATCGAGGGGCGGGGGCATGACATGTGGCCCGGCTGGTTCCAGAGCCGGGAACTCGTCGATTTCGTGGTCGCCCGTGCGAAGGCTGAGCACTCGAGCGCCACGGGAAGGGAGGAAGTGCGGGCGACCGCAGCACGGTAACGGTCGGTCGATGCCCCGCCTCGATCCGCCGCTCCGGGTCAACCGTGGCGGAAGCCGAGGGCCTCATCGACCCGCTCGGGGTCGCCCGGCAGCATCCGCTCGTGCTCGTCGAACAGGAACCGATGGTCACGGCCCCCGAGCCGGAAGCCATTGATCAGCATCTCCCGCCAGTCGGCGACCGGGGCGTCGTCGCCGTGCAGGACCAGCACTGTGCGCCCAGGCCGGGTGACCCGCCCCCTGGGCAGGCCCGTGTAGCGGCCGACCAGACGCCGACGGAGCCCGCCGGCATCCCGCCCCCACGCTGCGGCCAGGCGATCGACCACGGCGGGCCAGAGATCGACGTGGCCGACCTCGGCATCGAAGCCCAGGTCGTGACAGGTCAGCACGTCCCAGCTCAGCCCACCCGCCGCTGGCCTCGGAAACCAGTAAAAACCGCCCACCAGCGGCCTCGGACGTGGATCGGACATCGGACCTCAACCTCGAAGGGGCCGGGACCGCCCGATAATAACCACACCGCCGGTGTCAGTTCGCCTTGGCCCCAGTTATCAATCCCGAGCCCCCTCGCCCCCGGCCTCATCGATCGCAAGATCACCGACGGAACTGCCCCCTCGGGTCCGGGCCGTTCCCTCCATTCGTTAATAGCCGCCCACAATCCTGCCCTGGGCGCTCGCCTTGGTCCCCCGACACCGCCGGGCCGGTCGTTGATAACCAACCCCGACCCGGAGGCGAGTCATGGCCAGCCAGCAGCAGCTTCGAGCGTCCATCACCGAGCAGATCGTCGCCGCCCTGGAGTCCGGCGGCGTCCCGCCCTGGCGGCGGCCCTGGCGGGTCGGCCCCAACGCCGGCTCACCCGCCAACGTCGTCAGCAAGAAGCCGTACCGGGGCATCAACCCGATCCTCCTCGACATGGCGGCGGCCCGGCACTGGCTGACCTCGAAGTGGTGGGCGACGTTCAACCAGTGGAAGCAGCTGGGCGGCAAGGTCATGCCCCGCCCCTCTCACGTCCCTTCGGGCCGGTGGGGCACGACCATCGTCTTCTGGACGCCCGTCATGAAGACCGAGCGTGACGACGAGGGCGACGAGAAGGCCGACCGCTACTTCGTCATGCGGAGCTACACGGTCTTCAACGTCGATCAGGTCGAGGGCGGCCACCTCGACCACCTCCGGGCCGGACCAAGAGAAAACGACACCGACGGTTCGGTCATCGACTACGAGCCCGCCGAGACGGCCATCGCTGCCACCGGCATCACGGTCCGCCACGGTGGCGAGCGAGCGTTCTATTCGCCGAGTGGAGATCACGTCCAGGTGCCGCCCAAGGCGTCGTTCACCGAGCCGGACGAGTACTACGAGACGGTCTTCCACGAACTCGTCCACGCCACCGAGCATCCGACCCGCCTGGACTGGTCCCGCAAGGAGGCGGAGAACACCTACGCCCTCGGTGAGTTGGTCGCCGAGATCGGGGCGTGCTACCTGGCCCGTGAGCTGGGCGTGCCGGCCTCCGAGAACCTGACCAATCACGTGGCTTACTTGGCGAACTGGCTGAAGGCGATGAGGGACGACCCCCGCTTCATCTTCACGGCCTCGGCCCAGGCGTCGAAGGCCGCCGACTACCTGCTCGCCTTCAGCCGCCCCCAGGCCGCCGAGGTGGCTGAACCGGAGGCCGTTCCTGGTCGGGTGACCCGATCGAAGGGCGGCGGGACGAACGCCGCCCAACGACACCGCCGGGATGGGTGTGACACACCACACCCCTACCGACGGAGGCCGGCATGACGACGATCGGCGAGATGACCCTGGAGGATGCCGCAACGCAGGCGGCGGGCAACTGGCAGCGGTTCGGCTGCTTCGTGTGGGACCGCAGCCACGACCTCGACGACCCCGATTCGTGGGCGATCATCTACACGCACAACCGGGACAGCGGGCTGCTCGACCTGTCCAACGCCGACGCCATCGCCAAGGCGATGGAGCCCTTCACGGACGGCGACGACCCCGACGTGGTGATGGAGTCCCACGGCCACTGGGCGGTCGGCCACGTGGACGGCTTCAGCGTCCGGGTCTTCCGGTGACGGCGAGATCACCGACGCTTTCCAGACCTACCACGACCTCGCCGAGCGGCTGGCCGACTACCCGATCCTCGACGAGAGCGACTACGGCGAGCGGGAGTATGAGGCCACAATGGAGAACATCGCCGACGCCGCCTGGCGGCTGAAGCACGAATACGACCTGCCCGATGGCTGGGAGGGGGACGTGTACTCCTGGCTATGGGACCACCGCCAGCGGGCCGTGGAGAACCGGGACGACCAGGGCGGCTACCCCGAGGGGGACGACCTGCGGGCCGCCTTCGAGGCCCTCGGCTACGAGCGGCTCGAAGACTGACGGCGAATGACACCGCCGGGGTGGGTGCGAACGACACTCACCCGGCGGAGGACACGATGGACGCCGCAGCGAGAGCGACCGACCCCGCGACGACCCGGACGAGCCTGACCTGGATGGAACTGGCCCGCCACATCGCCTCCATGACGCCCGAGCAGAGGCGGAGACCCGTCTGCCTCTGCGACGAGTCCGGCCACACCTTCACGGCGGGCCTGGTGCTCGCCGAAGGCCAGCTACCCGACGAACCAATCCCACTTTTTCACACGAACTTTCCCGCCATCCCCGGCGGGTCGCTCTACCTGACGCCGCACGCCCGGACGCCCGAAGCCTTGAACCACCCCCGCCGACGGTCTGGTGCTGGTGGCCCTGGACCTCGACGACGGCGAGGAGCCGCCCGCCGACTTCGAGACGGTCACCGGCGTCTACTACCGACTCAGAGAGGTCGAGGACGTGGGCGAAGGCCGCCGCATGGCCTGGTACTTCCAGCAGGAGCCGCCCGGCCTGACCTGATCAGCATGACCGACGGCTGTGGGCATAACGGCGACCTCGCCGACACCGGCGGTGGGGGCAAGGAGGCTCCCGCAATGCCGATCTACCTGACGGGCTACATCGACGACCACACCGACCGCTGGAAGCACTACAACGGCGACGTTCTCCCAATTGGGATGATCGTCCAGCCGAAGACGTACCGGGAGGGCTATCTGGATAGGGCCGGGCTCTACACCTGGGTGGCGATCGACAACGGGCGATTCACCGAGGCCGGACGCCGCCTCTTCAGGCCAGCTGAGTACGACCGGCTGATCGGGGAGGGCCTGGACCGGGCGGGCGACCACCTGCTCTTCGCCACCGCCCCCGACGAGCCGTTCGACTGGTCCGAGACCCTGCGGCTCTCCCGCCCCTGGCTGCGGCGGATTCGCCGCATGGGCTGCCCGGCGGCCCTGTGTGTCCAGGAGGGCATGACGATGGGCAGCGTCCCATGGGACGAGTTCGACTGCCTCTTTATCGGCGGGCGGGACGCCTTCAAGGAGGGGCCGATCGTCCGGGATGCCTGCCGGGAGGCGAGGCGGAGGGGCAAGTGGACCCACATGGGCCGGGTCAACGGCCTGCGCCGCCTCCTGATCGCCCTGGACTTCGGCGTGGACAGCGTGGACGGCACCTACCTGCTCCACGAGGCCCGGAAGGGCCGGGCTGAGGAGGCCCCCCACGATGTCGTCGGCTGGTTGCGCCAACTCCACGCCGAGCGGCGGAGGAGGGTCCGGCGTGGCCTGGTTCGGCTTGGCATGGGGGACGAGCGGATCGACGCCTTCATGACCTCCTACGACTGACGCCGCAAGACCCGGAAGCCATCGTCGGGGGCCGGGATCGCCATCCCTCGCCCTTGCAGCGTGCCGACACCGGCGGTCCGGTCGTGACGAACCACCTCCCGCCGGAGCCGAGCCGCTGATGACGACCACGATGGCCGAGCTTGATGACGACGTGTTGGCCGAGGCCGCCCAGGGCCTCTTCGCCTCGGAGTGGGCCGACGCAAGGGAGGGGGCGGGCTTCGCCTTCGCCGCCGGGACGGAGATCGCCGAGGTCTGCCCCGTGCAGGACACGGGCAAGTTGCTCGGACTCGTCCGACCCCACGTCGCCAGGCTGACCCGGTGCTGGGGACGGAGCGTCGGCGAGCTGTTCAGCCTCATGGAGATTCCCGAGGACGACCGGGCCGATGCCCTCTACTACGTCCTCATGGGCTGCCGGGGCCACGGCGTCGGGCTGGAGGACGACTTCGACGAGAACATCGAGATCGCCGAGTCCAAGCTGGGGATCGAGATCGAACCTTCCCCATTCTCCTCGGAGTTAATCGAGTTCGCCGACCTGGCCCATGAGGTCGTCGAAGCCGAGGCCCTCACGCCCGACGAAGATCCCGCTCTCGACGGTTCGTTCCGGCCCGGCGATCGGGTCCACTTGGACGCCCGGACGCAGGGAAACGGCATCTTATCTCATGTCTTGAACAGGACTTTCTCCCGGTACTCCTCACTCAAGGCACCCTTCAGCCGCTTGGTCCCGATCCCACGTCGGCACCCGCTCTCACGCTTCAGTAAACCAAGGGCGAACCGCCGGATCACACTCACGTTCGCCGCCGCGTGGCCCGTTCGCACCCGAGACTCATCCTCCCGGAAGCTCACATCCAGTTGCCAATGCAGTTGATTCTCGATACTCCAATGGCCCCGCACGGCCTCGGCGAACTCCTTCGCCGACAACCCCCGGCTCAGGATGTAGTACCGCCCCTCCAGGCTGGTTCGCCCCCGGGAATCCGTTGGCTCCGAGAACGTCACGCCCACGGCACACAGGTCCTGCCACAGGCCCTCCGGATCGACCCCCTCCGGGGCTGGGAAGACCGCAGAGGTGCGGACCTCCCGACGACCGTGCCCCTTCTCGTCGGTCCGATGCTCATCGATCCGCTCGGCATCCTGCTCCAGGCCCTCGTCGATGGCCTCGCGGACCTGAGCCTAGAGCGTCGGCTGGTTCTCCTTGACGGCCAACACGTCGTCGCCGCCGCGTTCCCGAACCTTCGCAGCGATCGCCTTCTGGCAGCCCATGGCGTCGATCGTCACCACCGCTCCGGAGAGTTCCAGCAACCCCAGTAACTCGGGGATCGCCGTGATCTCGTTGGACTTCTCGTCCACGACCACCTGGCCCAGCGACAGCTTGTTCTCGGTCGCCCAGGCCGAGACCATGTGGATCGCCGCCTTGCCGTCCTGCCGGTTGTAGGAGCCCCCCAAGGTCTTGCCGTCGATGGCGACCAACCGCTTGGCGGTGACCTCCTGCACGGCCTGCATCCAACCCAACAGGGCCTTCTCGAAGGCCGCCGGGTCGAGCCGGGCCAGGACGCGGCGGATGGTGTCCTCGGAGGGGATGCCGGGGCTGAGGTCGAGGACGCGGGCCAGCCAGGTCCGGCGGTCGATGCCGAACTCGTGGATGGCGGCGAAGGAGTCGGCCCCGGAGAGGACGCCGCAGACGGCGATGAAGGCGATGTTGATCAGGGGGTGCTTGCGGGTCCGCTCGACGCGGGGATCGGTGAGGTCTCGGAAGTGGTCGTGGAAGGCGGCGGGTCCGTCGCTGGGCATGATCGCGTCCATCGGGGTCGGGAGATGACACTCGTGGTGAGCCCCCGTTGTACGCCGACGAACTTCCTCCAAGCTACGTCAGATCGCTATCTTGATGCGGCGGCCCTGACGGCGTGGGCGACCTCGCCGATCGAGTTGAGGAACCGGCAGTACGCCGTGGTGGACACCGGCTCGGCGTCGATCAGGAAGGAATCGATCTCGACCATGTGCCGGGGCCGCTCGTCGGCGGGGGCGTCGGGCGAGCTGTTGCCGATCTCGACGGACGCCGAGGGGATTCTCAGGCACCGCATGCCGTCCGACCGCCTGCGAAATTGTGCCACCGGACCGGTGTCCTCCAGCGGCCCGAACAGCGGACGGCCGTCGCCCTTCTTTCTCTCCCAGAAGCCGCCGAGTTGGGTGAACGGGACGGATGTCGTTGGTGGAGGAGCCTCCTCCGCCCGACGCCACCCCCTCCGGTCGGGAGCGCCCGTCCCCTGCCGGAGGTAAACAAGTTCCGCCAGGTCGGCGAGCCGGAAAGGCTGGCGGGTGAAGACCGCCTTGTAGACGGGGTTCGGGGCCTGGTCGGGCAGCGTGACGCCGAACGCCTCCTCGACCTCCAGGAGTAGCTCGACCAGATCGAGGCTGTCGCAGTTCAGGTC
Source organism: uncultured Planctomycetales bacterium (assembly GCA_963752755.1). Lineage (GTDB taxonomy): Bacteria > Planctomycetota > Planctomycetia > Isosphaerales > Isosphaeraceae > CAVVZJ01. The sequence continues at coordinate 116,469 of CAVVZJ010000005.1, forward strand.
TTCGACGATCCGGTCCCCCGGAGAGATCCGGTCCCGCCGGATGCCCAGCTGCTCGGAGGCGATGTCGCAGACCTTCCGCTCCACCTCGTCGAGCCGCAGGCGTGCTTCGCTGGCCATGACGCCGCCCCCTCATCCCGTGCGGGTGAACACCGCCATCTGGGTCGGCGGCCCCAGGGCCTCGTCCACCGGCCCGACCGGCAGGAACCGGACGGAGTAGCCGAACCGCACTGCGACCCCCTCGGCCCAGTCCTGGAACTCCCGCCGGGTCCACTCGAACCGGTGGTCGGGGTGGCGCAGCCGCTCGGCCCCGACGTTCTCCCACGTCACGTTGTATTCCCGGTTGGGGGTCGTCAGCACGACCGTCCCCGGCCGGGCGAACTCGAAGACCGCCCGCTCGAAGGCGGCCAGCCGGGGCGGGTGGAGGTGCTCGACCACCTCCACCACGGCGGCGGCGTCGAACCCCTCCAAGCGCCGGTCCCGGTAGATCAGCGACCCGTGCAGCAGCTTGATCCGGGCCGCCTGCCGCTCGGGCATCCGGTCGAGCTTGAGCCGGTCACGGGCCGTTTCCAGCGAGCGGATCGACACGTCCATGCCGACGACCTCCTCGAACTGCTTGTCCTTGAGCAGTTCCCGCAGCAGCCGGCCCTCGCCACAGCCGAGGTCGAGCACTCGCACGGCCCCGCTCGCCCGCAGGGCCGCCAGCACCGCCCCGAGCCGCTGCTCGTGCAGGCTCAGGGGCCGCTCCAGGGCGTCCTCGGCCCGGTCGCCGGGCCGCTCGGCCTCCTCGGCGGCGGTCGGCTGCTCCTCCCGCACGAGCCGGGCGAGGGCCTGCCGGTAGAGGCTGGGCCGGAACTTGAGGTAACGCCGGGCAATCTCCTCCTTCTCCGGGTGGCCCGCCAGCCAGCCGCCGCCCTTGGCGAGCAGCTTCTCCATCTCGTCGTCGCCGACGAAGTAGTGCTTCTGATTGTCGAAGACGGGCACCAGGACGTAGAGGTGCGTCAGCAGCTCCGAGAGCGTCGTCCCCTTCGTGACGGTCACGGAGAAGTACGGGCTCTCGCCCCACACGGGAAAGTGCTCGTCGAGCGGGTGGCGGGTCGCCTCGACCGAGTAGCCCAGCGGCTCGAAGACGGCCCGGAGGAACCGCTCGCCGCCCCGCACCGGCAGCACGTCGAGCCGGGCCTCCAGCGGGATGGGCGTGGACACGAGTTCGGGCCGGTCCTTGCACCGGCCCTGGAGGGCCGAGCCGTAGACCTGCGAGATCGCCACGCTGAGGAACGAGCCGGCGACGTAGGGGCGGTCGTTGACGTACTGGTCGAGCAGCCCCTCGGCCTCGCCCTTGCCCCGCACCATGCCCACCGGGTCCACGTCGAGCAGCAGGCAGGCGGCGCAGCGGTCCTCGGCGGCCTCCGGGTAGAAGGCGTGCGCCCGGCCGAAGCTCAGGTCGTAGCTCTGGAACCGGCCCGGATGCTTGTGCAGCAGGTAGCCGAGGTCGGTGGCGGGACGGTGCGTGGTCGTGATCGTCAGCAGCATGGGCGGTCCGATATCCGTTGTCCGTGAGCCTCCCATCATCCCCGAGGGGGGCGGCAGACGGAAGTCCTCACGCACCATCCCCGTGATCCGACACCCTGCCCCGGCTTGAGGTTCAACCCCCGGCAGATGACCGGATCAGGCCCCGGAGGAACCCCGAGTAGTCGTCACGTATCGGCAGGTCGAGGTCTTGACGGATGCGCCTCCGTCGGGCCGTCGTCGGATCGCCGGTGACGGGGTTCGTTCCGGGCCGGTCGTACTCCTCCCAGTACAGCCCTGAGCCCCGCCTCTGCCACGCCGGCAACTCGTTGAAATTGATGCCGTTCCGATGGAGTAGGTCGTGCTTACTCGAATTGGAAGCGCCCCGCAGTTCGACATCGGCCTCGGCCGCCCGCCGACCCTGCCGCCGGAGGAGCCAGTAGCAGTGGGCGTTCAGGGCATTGCGGCGGGCGTCCTCGGCCCGCCAGCGGAAGTAATCGACGACCGCCTCCTCCGTGGGCAGCGGCGAGACCCGGCAGTCGAATACCGCCGGCGCACCCAGCAGCAGCGAGAACCGAGCGCTGGCCTCGCCGGAGAGGACCGAGAGGAGCTTGCGGAGCCTCCGGCCGAATCCCCTCTCGTCCGGCCCGAACAGCAGCGAGATCTGTCGGGTAGGAGCGGAACATCGCTGCCCGCTCCCCCCTCGGAACCGTGCGTGCCAGTTTCCCAGCACACGGCTCGAACAGTTGGCAATGTCCACCATCAGCCCTTCCTCCCGTGTTGTGCCTGATGGCAGTACAGGTGAAGAACTTTGAGGTTGCCATTGTGGTCGCCGCCACCCTTCGAGCGAGGCTGAACATGGTGTTCGTGCAGTTCCTCGCCGTTGTTGAGGCTGTCTCCACAGTGAGGGCAAACGAAATTCTGCTTCTTCGCCAATGCCTTCTTGGCTGCGGACAGCTTCGAGAGGCACTGTTGAATATCCCGGTCCTTCCAGTAATCTTCGAGGTCCGGGTCGTCCCAGCAGGCGAACCGCAGGACGGCATTATGTCGTTCGATGGGAACCCACGAGAATTTCATCATGTAGAGTTCGGACTTGCCGAAACACCACATGGCTCCCTTCCGGTAGTTCCCCCAGTACCGTTTCCTCCATTTCCAACTCTTCCTCGTATGCTTCCTGCGGGTCCAACTGTGTTGAAGGACCATCAGGTAGTTGTCCAAGGAGTCGAAGGTTCGGGAGGAAACCCCGATTTTGAAGTAATTGGCCCATCCCTTGAAAACGGGGTTTATCTTGGAGATGAGGTTCTCCATCGTGTAGCCCACGCTCTCCCGGAAGATGGCCTTCAACTTCGTCTTGATCGCCTGAACGGATTTCTTGCTCGGCTTGATGTAGACCTTGGTTCCCTTGCGGGAAGTTGCGGTCTGATAGCGTCGGACGTTGAAACCGAGGAAGTCGAAGCCTTCGTCAATGTTGGTGATGCGGGTCTTTTCCTCGGAGAGTTCCAGACCACGTTCCTTCAACCAGACGATCAACTTCGCTCTTACTTCTTCGGCTTCCTCCCTGCTCTCACAAAAGATCACGAAGTCGTCCGCATACCTCACCAATGCCGGGGAGTTCGGGTGAAGTTCGTAAGTCATCTTCTCGCCACGTCGAACACGGCGATACTTGATGCCGAGAACCTCCTCCATACCGTGCAAGGCGATGTTCGCCAACAGGGGAGAGATCACGCCACCTTGCGGTGTGCCCGTCTCCGTGTCGTAGAAGACCCCACCATCCATATAACCTGACTTCAACCATTGGCGAACCAGTTCCCTTGCGGGGAAGTTGCCGATGATCTCCATCAACTTATCATGGTCGATGTTGTCGAACGCCCCCTTGATGTCGGCGTCGAGCACCCAAGACCTCGCCCCTTTCTGGCTGACGATCTTGAAGATGCGAACGATGGCATCATGGCAGCTTCGCTTGGGGCGGAAGCCAAAGGACGAGTCCTCAAACTTCGCCTCCCAGAAGGGCTCTAGAGCCTCCTTCACCATTGCCTGAACGGCACGGTTCGTGATGTCTGGGATACCCAACGGACGTTGCTTGCCATTGGCTTTCGGGATGTACACCCTCTTGGTGGGACACTGTTTCGTCAGTTGATATTGAGTCAACTGATCCACGAGTGCCCCTCTGGCTTCGGGGGTCTTGACAAGAAGTTTGTCAACCCCCGGCGCTCTGCCTCCCTTTGTTGATCTGCGTCACCCGTCGCACCGCCAGACAGCGGCATTCGTGGCTTCGCATCATCACGTTCTGGAGGCTACGCACCCTCTTGAGGTTTCCCTCTCTGGCGGCTCGGAAAACCTCCTGGCGAAGACGGCGAACGTAATCGATGACGTGGGACCAGTCGATCTGGTTCCAGTCGGTCGATGTCCGTTCTGGGCTTACGCTTTGCTTTTCGCTCATGATAAACGCCGTCTTCAAGAGAATCTTCCGTCCAACTGTCAGTCGGAAGTCAGCACCCTTTCGGGTCGGGTATTGCCCTATCCAGCGAGTTAGGCACTCTTCTTCTTGGTCAACTTTTCGACCAAGGCGAGAAGTCGGAAACCCTGGTCAATGGACTTGTACTGGCCGGGTTGCATCGTCCCCAGGTGACGGAGAAGGATTTCCTCCAACGCCGTCAGGTCTTCTGGGTAGAGTTCATCCGGTCCCAGTTCCAGAGCTTTGATCAGTTTCCAGTACATTTCCTCTTACCTTTCGGTTGCTGGCCTTCGCTTTTTCCGACATCCTCTACCTGCTGGGGAGTTCAGTGTCACTTACGATCAACTTACTGCGTTGCCGCAGACCCCATCAGGCTTACCACGTTCCGCTGACTGAAGATGCGACTGCCGTAGGTGGTCCCTATACGCCGAGGCTCGGAGGTGTCATAGGAGGTTGCAGACGAACGCCTCCGTCTCACATTGAGCCTGAAAACTCGGTATCAGTTGCTTACCGAGCCCACTCATTACGACGCTTCAAGTAGGACTTCACTTTCGTTCACCGTAGCAGTCTTCCCTCTGACCCAACTTTTGCCGTCAACTCGGTTACTTGTCGTTGGTCATTTTCGCCCCGGCTTTACACGCCACCGTCACCAGCAACGCATACGGGGAGGAGGGATAAACCTGACACTGGTTTAGAACGGAAAACCGTTCACTTCAGTTCAGCGACCTCGTGTCGCACCGTCGCTCTGCGTGAAGGCGTAGGCCGCCTTGAGCCCGCAGCCGTCCATCAGGCCCTCGGCCGTCTGGACCATGTACTCGTGGAACCGCCGGTCGAAGGGGGCCTCGAACGGGTGGACCTCCTTGGTCAGCCGGGTGAAGTTGCGCCCGTCGAGCCGGGCGACCATCCAGACGCCCGGCAGGACGCACGGGTCCATCGCCGCCTCGAACGCCCGTATCCGGCCCTCCAGCTCATCGGTCCTCATCCCGCCACCCCTCGACCACGAAGCCGCCGCCCTCGTCGATCCAGACGTAGTTCAGCTCGTCGAACCCCTCGTCGGGCGAGGGGAGTTTCATCCGGCCCGCAGTCCCGAGGATTCCCTCCGCCGGCACCCGCTGCCCCTCGGGCCGCCCCTCGTTCCGCCGCAGGCAGTCCTGGACACGGGAGCGGAAATAGTAGCCGACGACCCGGAACCCCGCCTCCCTGGCGACCTCGATGTAGACCCGCCGCTCGGCCCGAGTGGGGTTGGTGTTGTCCACCACGAAACGCAGGCCGGTCTCGACGCAGGCCCGGAGCAGCCGCCGCTCCCGGTGGCGGGTCTTGAGCATGTCGAGGCTGAGACGCAGGTGGGTGTCGGCGAAGCGTGCCCGGTAGAACGACGACTTGCCCGCCCCTTGCAGCCCGACGAAGACGACGGCCTCCACGATCTGTCCCCCTCCGCCGGTCCGCCGATCGAGGCGGCCACTCCCACTGGATTCGCAGATCCCATGCAACGGACAGGATTTCATCCCAGCCGGTTCACCGGCCCACAGGTCGGGGCGTCCCGAGCGGCCTCGCTTAGTGTCCGGGCAAAAATAAAGTCGTCAACTTTTTGTGCAGTGGGGAGTGATGGTGTAGTTCCATTCGCCGTGGAACTGAGCCGGCTTGAGGTTCACCTTGGCCAGGTGCTCGTCCGTGACAGTGATGCCGGTCTCGTACTTGCCTTCGTCGAGCGCGGCTCTCACGATGAGCCCCTTCTTGGTTCGCGTGGCGGCGATCAAGTTGACGATCACCTGGACACTCACCAACGGCTTGCCGCGCCAGTTCTGGGTGATGAAGCTGAACCGCCGGTGCTCCACCTTGTTCCACTGGCTCGTGCCCGGCGGGAAGTGGCTCACCGTCAGCTTCATGCCGATCGCGTCGGCCAGACCCTGCAACGCGACCTTCCACAAGCGGGTGCGGTACCCGTTGCTCCCCCCGCCGTCCGCGGTGATGAACAACTCGGTGGCGTGGGGAAAGCGGGAGGTCCCCATCTCTTGCCACCACCGGCGAATGCTCGCGGCCGCGAAGTAGGCGGTGTCATGGTCGATCCCCACGCTGACCCAGCCCTGGTTGTTGGTCACGTCGTAGACGCCGTAGGGGATCGCCTTGCCCAGTTCCTTGTCCTGAAAGTCGTGGACGCGCACCGGCTCCGGTTGGCCCTCGGGGCACCACTCACGGCCGCCGTTCTTGAAATCCCCCACCAACTCCTTCTTCTTCGTGTCCACCGAGATCACCGGCTGATGCCGCTTCTGGAACCGCGCCGCCTGCGCGTTGATGAACTCGAACTGGGCGTTACGGTCGGGGTGTTGGTTGCCCTCGCGCGTCTTACGGTTGGCTTGCAGGCTCTAGCCGGCCTCGTGGAGCAGCCACGCCACCGTGCGATAGCCGGCCCGGTGTCCCTGCCCGGTCAACTCCGTCGCCAACCGCCGCGTGCTCTTGCACGTCCAACGCAAGGGCGACATCGGATCGCCCCGCGTCCGCGGCTCCAGCAGCCCCTCCAAGGTGGCGACCAACGTCGGGTCCGATTCCGTCAGGCGCCTGCGCCCCGCCCCACCACGTCGCAAGCTCTCGGTTACGGGTTCGTCCGGGTGGCTCCCGCGGTACTCCAGCTCTCGAAGCCCGGCCTGGATGGTGTCCCGCGCCAGTCCCGTGGCCGTAGCGACCGCCGTCACGCCTCCGTACCCGTAGTCCCGCGCTTCCGCCGCCGCCCACTGTCGTCTCGAGCGCTCATCGAGCACGGCGTCCAGCGCGGGATACTTGAGGCGGATCCGTTCTATGACAGTTGCATCCTGCATGACTCGACAGCATAGCAATCCCGGCCCTGCGGTAAAGGAAAAGTTGACGACTTTATTTTTGCCCGGGCCCTAAGGATCGGCGAGCGCCCGAATCCCGGTCCGGCTTCAGAGCCCGCACATCCCCTCGCACTCGCCCCCGGCGACCCCGCCCGTCACGTCCCGCTCGCCGAGGTCCACCTCGGCCAGCGGCAGGCAGGAGCGGTGAAGGTAGATCGCCTGCTCCAGGTTCCGGTTCGCCACCGTGCCGGGCCTGCGCAGCGCCTCGTTCACCTCGACAGCCCTGGCCCAGCCCGACGGGTCGGTGTCCCGCAGGTGACGCCACTCGGCGTTCGAGCGGTAGGGGCAGAACACGCAGGCCGACCTCGGCACCTCGTGCGGGATCGCCTGCTCCTTCAGGTAAGCCACGCAATCGCTCCTGGTCATCTCCAGGTCGAAGAGGGGAAAGCGGCCCTCGGCCCACGGGTGGCCGACGAAGCGGTTCCTCACCTTCGAGACCCTGCGGGGCTCGTCATAGGACAGCCCGAAGTATTGGTAGATCTTGACGCCCTTCGGCATTCGCTGCCGATACTCCAGGCCGATGACCTGGCGACGGATGATCTGCTCAACGACGTTGATCTTGTACTCGGCGGTGCATTGCCGCCGCAGCATGCCGCCGGTGACGCCCGGCGTGGCCGAGGTGAAGGCCGGGATCGAGGCGAACCGCTGGCCGGTAGAGTTCTTGCCGTGGATCAGGTCGTCGCCCAGTTTCCCCGCCGTGGCCGTGAGGATCGGCGGCCCGGCCAGCGAGCGGAGCCACTCCAGGTGGCGATAGACACTCTCGGGCTCCTCCTGCGTATCGGCGAAGACGGCGTAGTCGAACGTCTCGTCCAGCTCACCGTTCAGGAACATCAGGTAGAGGGCGGTGGACTGGACCCCGGCCCCGAGGTTGAGAATATGGCAGATCTTTGATGTTTCCACGCCCTATGTAGGGCGGAGGAGTCGGATTTCGCCGTGCATGGGAGACGGCTGGAGCCCAGGATGAGGACCGGCGGCCACGACGGGGCCTCCTCGTCGAGGGTTCGGTCCCTCCCAACGTCGCCTCCGGCCCTTGACGTTGCCGGATGCCCGCACTATATTCGATCAGGCGAATGAAGAACGAGCGTGCCACCACCCCCGGCCTCGACGAGTCCACCCGCACCCTGGCGGCGTTCGCCGACCCGGTGCGCCTGCGGCTGCTGAGCCTGCTGGCCGGGGAGCACGAGGAGGTCTGCGTCTGCCACCTGCACGGCGCCCTGGAGCTGCCCCAGCCGACCGTCTCCCGGCACCTGGCCTACCTCCGCAAGCACGGCCTGGTCGTTGGCCGCAAGGAGGGGCTCTGGGTCCACTACCGCCTGTCCCGGCCCCAGACGGGCCTGCACCGCATCCTGATCGGCTGCCTCGGGAACTGCCTGGGCGACCCCGAGGTCTTCGCCGAGGACCGCAGGCGGCTCGACGGGCTCCTGGGCTGCTGCGGGGGGCCGTAGCCCGCTTTTTTTACTTCGATACATTCGCCTGGACCCATATAAAGGGCCGGGCACGAGGAGGCCCTCCCGTGAGCACCGAGGCGATCACCTGCCACCCCCGCACCACGAGGCGGTTGTCGTTCCTGGACCGCTACCTGACGCTCTGGATCTTCCTGGCGATGGCGCTGGGCGTCCTCCTGGGCAACGTCGCCCCCTCTGTCGTCCGGTCCATCACAAGCCTGTCCGTGGGCACGACCTCGATCCCGATCGCCGTCGGGCTGATCCTGATGATGTACCCGCCGCTGGCCAAGGTGCGGTACGAGGAGCTGGGCCGGGTCTTCCGCAACACGAAGATCCTGGCTCTGTCGCTGGTGCAGAACTGGGTCATCGGCCCGCTCCTGATGTTCGGCCTGGCCCTGGCCTTCCTCGCCGATCGGCCCGAGTACGCCCTCGGGCTGATCCTCATCGGCCTGGCCCGCTGCATCGCCATGGTCATCGTCTGGAACGAGCTGGCCCGTGGCGACACCGAGTACGCCGCCGGGCTGGTCGCCTTCAACAGCGTCTTCCAGGTGCTCGCCTACTCCGCCTACGCTTACGTTTTCGTGAAGGTGCTGCCGCCCTTGCTGGGCTACGACTTCGGGTCGGTGGACCTCTCGGGCATCACCATCGGCGAGATCGCCCGGAGCGTGTTCATCTACCTCGGCATCCCCTTCCTGGCGGGGATGCTGACCCGGTTCGTGGCGATTCGGTCGAAGGGCCGGGAGTGGTACGAGCGGCGGTTCATCCCCGCCATCAGCCCGCTGACGCTGGTGGCGCTGCTGTTCACCATCGTCGTGATGTTCTCCTTGCAGGGCGAGAACATCGTCCGCATCCCCCTGGACGTGCTCCGCATCGCCGTGCCGCTGCTGATCTACTTCGTCGTGATGTTCCTCGTCTCGTTCTGGATGGGGCGCCGGCTCGGGGCGGACTACTCGAAGACGGCCACGCTGTCGTTCACGGCGGCGAGCAACAATTTCGAGCTGGCCATCGCCGTGGCCGTCGCCGTCTTCGGGATCAAATCGGGTGCCGCCTTCGCCGCCGTGATCGGCCCGCTCGTCGAAGTCCCGGTGATGATCGGCCTGGTCAACGTGGCGCTCTTCTTCCAACGTAGATACTTCACGACCAAACCCGTCGAAGAACCATCCCCATCCGTCCCATGAGGAGTCCCTTGATGCGACTCTGCCTGGTCCGCACCCTGGCCCCCGTCCTGCTCCTGGTCCCCGCCACGACCTGCCCGGCAGGAGACGACGTGGGGCCGCTCGTCCGATCCCTGTGGCTGGTCCAGCGATACGGGACCGCCGAGGCGGTCGCCCCGCAGAACGACCAGACGACCAAGGGCCGACTGTCCAAGGCACTCGGCAAGGATGGCATCCTGACGGCAACTGGAGTCAAGGAACTCATGGACCCCTCCGTGTTCGACAAGCTCGCCGGTGACGACGGTCGCCTCGACCCGTCCGAGATCCGCTCCCTCGTCGAGTCCGACCGGCCCGAGTCCCGCAAGCGGCTCGACCCCGGAGGTCGCCGCTCATGCGGACTTGCTCACGACCTCGTTCGACATGATCGACGAGCCCCACCGGGAGGCGGGCGAGAAGCTCGTGGACTGGATCGTCGAGAACTACAAGCCGGGGCAGCCGCTCCACGTCACCGCCATCTGCACGGGCAACAGCCGCCGGAGCATCCTGGGGGCGACGATGGGCAACATCGCCGCCGCCTACTACGGCCTGCCCGAGATCCGATTCCACAGCGGCGGGACCGCCCCGTCCGCCTTCAACCCCCGGACGATCGCCGCCCTCAAGGAGATCGGCGTCGAGGTCGAGCCCACCGGTGAAGAGGCCCCCCGAGGCGAGCCGGAGACCGCCAACCCGATCTACGTGGTCCGCTGGGGCGAGGGCCTGGAGGCGACCGAGTTCTCCAAGACCTACGCCGACCCGAGCAACCCGCAGGAGGGCTTCGCCGCCCTGATGGTCTGCGGCGAGGCCGACGCCGCGTGCCCGTTCGTCAAGGGGGCCTCGGTGCGGATCTCGATGCCCTACCTCGACCCGAAGATCTACGACGGCAGCACGTTCGAAGCCGCCAAGTATGCCGAGCGTCGGGACGACATCGGCCGGCTGATGCTGTCGCGTGATGATGCAGGTGCGAAACCGCCTCGGGCAACAGGCCCGATGACCCAAAACGGAGAATGAACATGTCCGAGACGATCAAACAGGCGGTGAAGGGCAAGTACGGCTCGGTCGCCGCCAGCGGCCTGTCGAGCGAGCAGCAGGGCGTGAAGGCGGTGGCCGAGGCGTTCGGCTACACGCCCCGAGGAACTGGCCTCGATCCCCGCCGAGGCCAACATGGGACTCTCCTGCGGCAACCCCACGGCGACCGCCAACCTGCGGGAGGGCGAGACCGTCGTGGACCTGGGCAGCGGCGGCGGCCTGGACGTGCTCCTGGCGGCCCGCAAGGTCGGGCCGACGGGCAAGGCCATCGGCATCGACATGACGCCCGAGATGATCGACCTGGCCCGCCGCAACGCCGAGAAGGCGGGCCTGACCAACGTCGAGTTCCACCTGGCGACGATCGACCGGCTGCCGCTGCCGGACGCCTCGGTGGACTGCGTGATCTCCAACTGCGTGATCAATCTGGCGCCCGACAAGCCCGCCGTCTTCCGGGAGATCGCCAGGGTGCTGAAGCCGGGTGGGCGGCTGGCCGTCAGCGACATCGCCCTGAAGCGAGAGTTGCCGCCAGAACTCGGTGACGATCTGATGGCCTACGTCGGCTGCATCGCCGGGGCGATCCCGATCGAGGACTACCGCAAGGGCCTGGCCGAGGCGGGGTTCGCCCACGTCGAGGTCATCGACAGCGGGGCCGACCTGAACGCCTACGCCAAGGTGGAGAACCAGGCGGCGTGCTGCCCGCCCCCGGCCTCCTCAAGCGGCCTGAGCGTTGTCGAGGAGGGTTGCTGCACGCCGGGGCCGGCGGCAGTCGTGGACGAGGCGCTGCACGCCCGCCTGGCCGACCTGCTGCGGCGGTACGACGTGAACGACTACGCCGCCAGCGTGAAGGGCTTCGCCGTCAAGCCATGATCGACGGCGGGGAGCGTTGCCATCCTGATGAATGGAGGGGCCAGCCCCGCCAGGACCGAGTTCCTCGAATCGCACGCCGGGAAGAGGTCGAAGTTGTCACCCTCGATGACTCCGAGAGTCACGGGTAGCCCTGGTCATAAAACCGCCCGCACGCCCGGCACTGATTGCCGAACCGCCGGCCGAGCGGGTAGCCGTCCAGCGGGCAAACATCGTAATCGGGCGGGACGGTGATCGCCATGCGGACCCTGTGCGGGTCGGTGTTGATCGGCCAGGGCAGCACGTCCCAGAAGGGATCGCCGCCCGTCCGACGCCAGTCCCAGTACTCCCTGCGGCACCGGAACATCAGGTTCGTGACGGCCCGCATCAGCGGCCAGCCCAGGCCGACGCTCATGGAGAACCCTCCGATGTTGCAGGACAACCACCACACGAACAGCCACCACACCTTGCCGAGGAACCCGTAGGTGTTCAGCATGGGGTGGAAGATCCACAAGGCGAACAGGTAGATCGGCGTGACGATGAACAGGGAGAATCGCCACGCCAGGACCGGGATCGGTGTCTTGCCACTGGATTCACGCCTCATGAGTTGCCTCCTCCCATTGGTCGCCTTGCGACTCGATGATGCAGTGGGGCGATCCTGGGCAGGCCGAAGGGCTCGCACTCGGGCTCGCCGCCTCGCACCGTCGCCTCGGTGATCCGGTACGTCGCCCACGGCTTTGGGTCGAAGAGGATCGGCTCCACGACTCGCTCGACGACCGCCCTCAGTCCCCGAGCCCCTGTTCCAAGTTCGTGGGCGACCGTTGCGATCTCCCGGATGGCCCCATCGGTGAAGGACAGGTTGGCGTGGCGGTACTTGAGCAACTTCCGGTACTGCCCAAGGATCGAATTCTTCGGCTCCTGAAGAATCCGCACGAGCTCTTCCACACCGAGATTTTCCAGTGTGGCGATCATCGGCAGGCGACCGAGCAGCTCAGGGATCAGCCCGAACTCCTCCACGTCCTCCGGCAGGACGTGGTGGAGCGGTTTGTTCGCCTCGTGGTAACGAGACGAGTCCGGCTGGTCGAATCCGAAGGACGCTCCCCGCCCAAGCCGACGGGCGATGATGTCCTCCAGACCGACGAAGGCCCCGCCACAGATGAAGAGCACCTGACTGGTGTCAAATGGGATGCACTGCTCCCCGACCGTCTTGTAACCGCCGCTCGGCGGGACGTTGGCTATGGTCCCCTCGATCATCTTGAGCAGGGCGTGCTGGACACCTAGCCTCATGTCCTTCGTGCCGTGAACATGACCACCTCCGAGCTTGTCGATCTCGTCGATGTAGACAATGCCGCTCTGGGAGGTCTGCACGTCCATGTTGGCGGCGACCAGGAGTTTGTGAAGGACGCTTTCCACGTCCTCGCCGACGTAGCCCGCTTCGGTCAGGGTCGTGGCATCGGCGATGGCGAACGGCACGCCCAGGTACTCGGCCAGCGCCTTCGCCAGCAGGGTCTTGCCGCTGCCGCTGGGGCCGATGAGCAAGATGTTGGACTTCTCGATGTTGATGTGACGCAGGGAAGCGTCCGTGATGATTGGAGCCTCGGAGTTCCTCTCCATGGCGTCCAGGAGCCGGACGTAGTGGTTGCTGATGGCTACAGCCAGCGTCCGCTTGGCCCGATCCTGGCCGACGACCGTGCGGTCGAGGTGCTCGATGATCTGCCTGGGCGTGGGAAGGAAGCTCTGCTGCCCCTCAGCAGGGTTTGGGACGGTTTGCATGGTGAAAGACACCGGCGGGGTTGCTCGGATCGCCGCCTCCATCGGGCGACGGACGGCGTGCCCGGTGGTGCCAATCTCCGCTCAGCGAGTGGGGTCGGTCAGATTATCGTCGTGCCCCGCTGGGAGTCGGAGGCCCCTCCTCGACGACCCGGACCCGCTTGAGCCCCTCCTCCCACCAGCCCGTCAGCGGCCCCCGGCTCAGGCTCTTGAGGGCGTTGGCCGCCGTCGCCCGGCTCGGTTCCAGGTCGGCCACGACGACCTCCTTCCCGAACATCGACGCCTCCTCGACGATGTTGCCGTCCGGGGCGATCACCCGGCTCTGCCCGTGCGAGCCACTCAGATCGTCATTAGCCGGGGCGTTGGCCTGGACCACGTACACCGTGTTCTCGACGGCACGGGCCTGGATCTGTGCCCGGTAGGGTCCGAGCTTGTGCTCCTGCCGGATGCCCGACTCGTGCGAAAGGTAGAAGACCACCCTGGCCCCGGCCAGCACCGGCAGCCGGACCAGCTCGGGGTAGCGCTCGTCGTGGCAGATGACGATCGAGCAAGCCACGCCATCGACCGGGAAGACGGACAGGTGGTCGCCCGGCGTCGGCCAGGACTCGGCGAGCTGGAGCTTGTGGTAGCGCTCGACGACCCGGCCCGACGGATCGATGACCGTCGCCGAGTTGTAGAGCGCCTCGCCGTCCCGATGCGGCGTGCCGAGGACGGCGTAGATCCCGGCTTCCCGGCAGGCGTCGGCGACCCGGCGCTCGGCCTCGGCCAGCCGGTCGGCTGTGGTCGCCGTCACCACGTCCTCGAAGTAGCCGGTCAGGGCGCACTCGGGGAAGACGGCGACCCGGACGCCTTGCTCGGCGAGGTGGCGGATATGGGTCGTGATGCCGGCGACGTTCCGGTCAAGGTCACGGCAGGAGCGGAACTGGATGGCGGCGACCCGGAGCGTTCTGGACGGGTCGGTGGGGGCCTCGGAGGTCTTCAGCTCGACCTGGGCCAGGGCTGCCATTGCCAGGGCCAGGACGAGGGCGACGGGGGCGGATCGGACGAGGCCCATCGGCGTCTCCTCAAGGAGCGGGTCGGGGTCTTCGCCCTACGATAGCCTCACGACACTGCCGATCCAGCCTGGACCGCCCGATCACGTCGGAGTCCCGCCGAGCGGTCCCAGCCGCATCCTGACGAGCAGGTCGTCCAGCGCCGGTCGTGCCGACGGGGCCTCGGGCAGCGTGCTGGCCCGCTGGGCTTCCTCCAGCTCGGCCACCAGCCGCTCGTACTCCCGCCGGTGGAACGACACGTCCGCATCGTCCAGCGCCGACTTCTCCGGCCCCGCCAACTTCCGCCCGATCAGGTCATCGACGTGGCCGAGCCGGGCCTGCTCGTTGAGCCGCACGAGGTTCGCCTCCACCTCGCCCGTCCGCATCAGGTGGATGCCCGTCAGCAGCACCCGGTAGACGTAGAGCAGTGGCTTGACTCGCCGGGGCCGCTCCTTGTCGAAGAGCCGCCACTGCGTCTCGGCGAAACCGAAGTAGTGGTGGGCGTGGAATCGGGTCACGCAGCCACGGGCGATGGCCTTCAGCTCCTCGTGCTCGGGCGTGGTGTGGACGACCAGGGGCGAGTCCAGCTGCTCCAGCACGTAACCGTTCTTCTTCAGCAAGAGGCCGAAGAACTTGCGGGCGTCGTGCGTCACCAGATCCAGCTCGAAGCCGCCATCTTCCGCCGAGGTCTCCACCGTCTCCCGGCCCGTGTCCAGGCCGACGATCTCCCGCAGCGGCAGGAGGTGGCAGCCCCGCAGGTCGTAGTCCGAGTCGGGCGACGGGAAGCCGTAGAGGTGCGCCCCGCTGACCGTGGCGAAGATCAGCGGATAAGGGTGGCGGGTCGCCTCCCGCCGGAGCCGATCCAGTGCCTCCGCCGTCACGATGTCGCTCATAGCAGATCCCTCACCCGCTCCAGCTCGGCCTGGACGTTTCGCAGGGCCACGACCGCCCGGTCGGGGTCCACGACGCACCCCTCCAGGCTGCCGTAGTGGTCCTCCAGGGCGGCCAGGAGCAACGCCTTGATCTTCGGCTCGTCCGGCGTGGCCCGCAGCGTGCTCTCGGCGAAGGCCCGCTCCAGCTGCGACTCCTTGTCGGCGAACCACCGCCGGAGACGCTCCTCGGTCCACTCGCCCCGGCGGATGGCCTTCAGCTGCTCGTTGTTCCGCTGGAGGTCGATGTCGCCCTCCATCAAGATCTGCTCCACCTCCGAGATGAGGCGGACGACGTGGTAGCCGAACTTCGTGTCGTAGCCGTGCTCGGCGACCAGCTCGGCCCGCTTGCCCTGCGGCTGCTTGATCGCCAGCTTGTGCAGCTGGCTGTAGGCGTACCCCTTGAACTTGGGCCAGGCCCCCTTGTGCAGGAAGAGCTTCCGGTTCTCCCGGACGAGGTTTCCGGCTTTCGTGACGTGCAGGACGCAGGTCGTCGGCGTGAACAGGCTGTCGATGACGTTCGGGTTGTTCTCCATCGCCAGGGCGAAGAACTTCACGATGCCGAAGATCGTCAGGTCGTAGGAGCGGCCGTGCCCAGCCAGGGCGTCCCGGTCCTCGATGTGGTGCTCCTGAAACTGCTCGAACCGTTTCCCCTGCTTCCCGAAGCCGGGGATCTCGCCCCGGAGGTGGGGGAAGATGTCGTCCTTCGGCGGGATCGCCCAGCCGTACACGTCCACGTCGCTGGTGTCCGAGGAGACGCCATACGCCACCGAGCCCATGATCGTCTCGTACTGGACGTTGCCCGGCAGCCACCTCGGCGGCTTGATCAGGCCCCGGTCGGTCAGGCGTTGCAGCGTGCTCATGTCGTGCGCCCCCGGCGTCATCTCCGATTCCCTACAGGATACGCCGCAGGGGACCGTGGTTCGCTGTGATCGACGGCGAACCACGGTAGGGGCTGTTCAGGAGGATCGGCCGTCCTTCGCTGCATGACCATTGGAGCTTTCGATCAGCCGATAGACGGTCATCGGTGACTTGCCCAGCTGCCTGGCGATCTCCGGGGCCTTCACCCCCTGGCGGTGAAGCTCCAAGATCCGCTCCCGAATCCCCAGGGAGGTGTACTGCTGCATGGGGGCCTCCCAGGGATCGTCCGGGGCGGCCTCGAAGACGGGCCTGAGTTCCTCCCCGAGCTGACGGAGAGCCCGGAAGACCTCGCCGAACGGGCGATTCGTGTAGAGGTCGAGGAGGTCGTCCTTCTTGACGGGCTTGCCGTGCATGAGGAAGACGGCGGCGACCTCGCCCCCGGCGATATGGCGAATCCGGTCGGCCGCCGTGTCCCGGAGGCTCGTGAAACTGTAGCGGGGGAAGTCCGGGTAGTCCTTGCGGACCCGCTTCATCAACCCCGCCCACTTGTTGATGAAGATCTGGCTCACGTTCTTGCCGCTCGTGGTGCGGCGGTAGAACGGGACGCCCCGATCCGTGATGAGCAGCTGGGAGGACTCGACCCCCTTCCGCTCGCAGACCCGCCGCTGCCGGGCCACGGCCCACCGGAGCCCGTCGATGGTCTGGGGCCAGAGCAGGAACTCCCCGTAGACCTTGGACTTGTTCCGGGAGTAGAGCACGAAACGCTCGTCGGGCTGGAGGTCGAACCCGGTCCGTTCCCGGATCGTTCCGGCGTGGGGATGGGGGCGGTCCAGGAAGAGGTGCTCGAAACGGAGGGTGCCCTGCTCGGCCCCCTTGAAGCCGCAGTTCAACCCCAGCAGGATCAGGAGCCGTTCGAGCGGGGTGGCGTACTTGTAGAGGACGGCCAGCTCCTCGATGCGGAAGACCTCGACGTTCAGGAAACGGATGTCCGTCCGCTCCTCGGGCAGATCCTTGACCTTGGTTTCGAGGTCGTCGAAGTCCTCGGGCTTACGCCAGTCGAAGCCCTTGCTCTTGTGGAGCCACTTGAAGAACCGGCTCAACTCGGAGATGTGGTTCTCGCAATACCTCGCCTCCATCGGCCTGCTGGGCCGCTTCGGGGTCGCCTCCGTCAGCGGGCGCATCCGCCAGTAATCGAGGAGTTCCTGGCAGCCCTGGAGGTCGAGCGTCGAGAGCGGACGGTCGGCCTGACGGGCCTTGATGCGGCGAGCCTGCTCGACCTTCAGGTGGCCGAAGGAGGTGAGCTGCGGGCCTTGGGGCGTCGGCTCCAGGGCCGACTTCTTGACGTGCTCGATGTAGGCGTCGAGGGCCTCGTGGAGCGTCCGGGATGCCCGAGGGACGACGTTCGTCAGCGGGAGCGGGAGCTTCTTCTGCTGGTGCTCGATGGCGACCTTCCAGAAGCCCTCGCCCTCCCGGTACGCCTGGGGGTCTTCGGGCACGAAGTAGACCATCGGGTAGGACTTGGCCCGGCCGTCGATCCTGGAAACGTAGGACGGCGGGTGGAGCCCGTCGGGAGGGGGCACGGAGACCTGGACCCGTCCCGCCGCCAGCTCTCGGGCGATCCAGAGCGATTCCGTCGTCCAGCGACACTCGGTCCGCTCCGGCAGCTCGAATCTGGAGTTCAGCTCCAGCAAAGACTGCTCGTGGGTCCGTTCGAGGTGCGCCCAGAGTTCCTTCACCCGCAGATAGCGGGCCTTCGCCTGGTCCAGGTCGGTGCCGAAGTAGAACGGCTGCTGGACCCGCTTGCCGCCCTCCTCCTTCCAGCCGACCATCCGCCGATAGCGGCCCCTGGAGTCGGTTTTCCACTCAGCGGTGTCTTTTTGTCGGGGCACGGGCAAAGCTCACGATGGGGTATGGAGGCTTGGGTGCTTTCGCCCCCATGCTACCCTCGGAGCACCCCAACGGCCAAGCTATAGCACCCAGAAATCCCGAAAAATAGCACCCAAGGCCGTTTCCAGGGTGCCTCGGAGAAGCGGAAAATCGACATAAAGTCAACGAAAAAGGCCCCTTAGAGTTTCCTCAAAGGGGCCTTGATAGTGGAGGCGGCGGGAATTGCACCCGCGTCCCGAGAACCATCCGTGATGGCGTCTACGTGCGTATCCGATCCTTGAATTGTCGACCCTGAGTCCCCGATCGGCGGGGTCCATTCGGGCTTATCCGGTCATGAATTTAACCCGGGCTGCAACTGGAGGTTAGGCACGGGCGAGCCCACTTTGGCGTCCCCGGACGAGTCTCGTGGGCAAAGACGCGTCGCGGGGCCGTGGCCGC
This sequence comes from uncultured Planctomycetales bacterium, assembly GCA_963752755.1. Classification (GTDB taxonomy): domain Bacteria; phylum Planctomycetota; class Planctomycetia; order Isosphaerales; family Isosphaeraceae; genus CAVVZJ01. The sequence goes on from CAVVZJ010000005.1 coordinate 134,723, forward strand.
TTATCAGGCGGCGAGACGGAGACCAACGGTGTCGTTGGCAGTTATGGTTTTGGTCGGCTTTTAACGAGGCCTGCTGACCAACCTCGGCACGCAACCGATCACTTCAGAGCTCCGGTCGATCCTGGTTCGCCCCCGTCTTGTCAAAGAGCGGCTGGGGTGTTAACCCAGCCAGCGTTATTATTTGTCTTTGGAGGGGATGGTCAAGGGGATTCGTCGGATTTGCGGAGTTGCCACGAGCGGGGAGCCCCTGGGGGCGGGAGGCTCACCGGTTGCGCCGGAGCACGCGGTCCATCTCGCGCTTGGCGTCCTGCTTCTTCAGGGCCTCACGTTTGTCGAAGGTCTTGCGGCCTCGGGCAACGCTCAATTCCACCTTGGCCAGGCCGTCCTTGAAGTAGATCTGGAGGGGGACAAGGGTCAGACCTTTCTCGGTGGCCTTGGCGGCAATTCGCTCGATCTCGCGGCGGTGGAGGAGGAGCTTTCGGGGACGCTTGGGCTTGTGGTTCATCCGGTTGGCTTCGAGATATTCGGGGATATCGCAGCCGTACAGCCAGACCTCACCGCGGTCGAGACCGGCGTATGACTCCTCGAGGCTGGCCTTGCCGTTGCGGAGGCTCTTGACCTCCGTGCCGGACAGGACAATCCCCGCCTCGAGCTTCTCCAGAAGGTCGTACTCGTGGCGAGCGCGGCGGTTGCGCGCGACGACGCGGAGACCGCCTCCGGCGCCTGGGTCTGGACTCTTACCATCTTGCTTCTTGGCCATCGTCGCAACCTCATTTCCGTCAGCCGCCTTCGATCAAGCGCGAAGTCATTATAGGATGGCGGCACGGTCTGTCATCCGGCGTTTCCCGGGAAAATCGGACGGACCGGGACGCGGCAAGCCCGGCAGGCGTCGAGAATCTCGGCGACCATCGAGGGGAGATCGGCCGTTCCCAGCACAAGGACGGGAGGCCGGTCATCAATCGGGTTGCGGGACCGGAGCGATTCGAACTTCGAGATCGAATCGGTCGCGTCGTCCTGATCGGACGGGAGGAGGACGACGAAGGTCGGTCCCGGCCGTTCATTCCGGAGGTGGAGGATGTGGTCGCGGTCAGCGTCGGTCAAGGGAGAGAGCATCGGGAAGGCGTCGAACCAGAAATCGGTCAGGAGCCAGCCGTCGGATGGACCCGCCAGGGCGTTGAGGCCGTGGTCGATGTCGGAGGCCAGAGCATCGGCGAGGATGCGGACGGCGGGCGTTGGCGGCGGGAACTCAACGCCGAGGTGTCTAGCCTGCTTGCTCGCCGCCGTTCCGAGCCAGGCGGAAGTTAACCCGGCGGCCACGGCACCGAGGAGGCGGATGTCGCGATCGGAGCCGCTCGACGAGGGGAACAGCGCAAGGTAAGACGGGCGGCGGTCGAGGGCGGCGAGCCGGTCGCGGACCGTCTGACGGGTCACGGGGTCGCGGAGGTCAGGGGCCACCTCGGCGGCCGGGACGAGCACGAACCGCCGCAGGGCGAAGAGTCGATGAGGCACCACGAGAGGAGACGGATCGACGGAAAGGCCAGTCTGAGGTTCGCGGCCGAGGATCTGGTCGCCGAACAGGAGCAGATCGAGGTCGAGCGTCCGGGCGCTCCAGCGGACCCCGCGGACCCGTCCCTCATCGCGCTCGATCTGCTGGAGTCGTTCGAGCAGGGCGAAGGGGTCGAGCGAGGTTTCCAGCCGGGCCGCGGCGTTGAGAAAGGCCCCCTGGCCGGAGGGACCGCCGACGGGGTCCGTCTCGTAGAAGCGACTGACCGCTCGGACGGCGACTCCCGGCGTCCCGGCCAGGGCGGCGACCGCCGCGTCCAGATGAGCGCGGCGGTCGTCGAGGTTGCTGCCCAGGCCAATCAGCGCCGGGGTGCCCATCGCGGGAAACTCGGTCCGGGTCGAGTCGGGGTCAGAACTTGAGCCGGCCGATCCGTTCCACGGCCTCCAGCAAGCGAGGCGTCTCGACCGTCAGGGCGGCGCGGATGTAGCCGTCGGCCGACGGTCCGAAGCCGATACCGGGGGTGGTGACGACGTGGCATTCCTCCAGCAATCGGCCGCTCACCTCCATCGACGTGAGGCCGGCCGGACACGGAATCCAGACGTAGAAGGTCGCCTGCGGGGTCGGCACGTCCCAGCCGATCTGCCGCAGGGCCCCGAGGAAGGCGTCGCGGCGTTCGCGGTAAAGCTTGCGGATCGGGGGCGTGAGCGTTTGGTACTGCTCCAGTGCGGTCCGGGCGGCCCACTGGATGGCGGTGAAGATCCCGGAGTCGGTGTTGGCCTTGATCTGACCGAGCGCTGCGATCAACGGTGCGCCGCCGATCGCGAAGCCGACACGCCAGCCCGTCATGTTGAACGTCTTCGAGAGGCTATGGAACTCGACGGCCACCTCCTTCGCGCCGGGCACCTGAAGCAGGCTGGGGGGGGGCTCGTCGAAGTACATCTCGTTGTAGGCGGCGTCCTGGGCCACGACGACGTTGTGCCGACGCGCCCGCTCGACGACCTCCTCGAAGAAGGCCAGGTCCGCGTTGCCGCCGGTCGGGTTGTTGGGGTAGTTCAGGAAGAGCAAGCGGGCCCGGCCCCAGATCGTGTCCGGGATCGCCGAGAGGTCGGGGCGAAAGCCCAGCTCGGGCTGGAGCGGCATCGAGTAAACCTCGCCGCCGGCAAACATAGAGCTGGAGCGATAGACCGGATAGCACGGGTCCGGCACGAGACTGACGTCGCCCGGGTTCAGCACCGCCATCGGGAAGTGCGCGATGCCTTCCTTCGAGCCAATCAACGGCAGAATTTCGGCGTTGACGTCGAGGTTGAGGCCGTATCGGCTGCGGCAGAACTCGGCGATAGTCTGGCGGAGTTCGGCGCCCCCTGGTCGAGGGCATACTGGTGGAAGGCCGGGTTTTCGACATGCTCCTGCAGGCTCCGGATGATCGGCTCCGGCGTGGGACGATCGGGGTCGCCGACACCGAGGTTGATCACATCGTGACCGGCGGCGATGGCGGCCTTCTTCTTCTTGTCGATCTCGGCGAACAGATACGGGGGCAGCTTCCGGAGCCGTTCGGCCTTTTCGAAGGGAGTCGTGGCCATGGATTATCCTGCTACGAGCGATCGGGTTTCGCCAGGTTCATGGATCGTGCTGGACAGGCCATCGCAGGTCCCGCGCCGTCCTGGCGGCGGCAGGGCTTACGCGAGGAAGACACCCCGGGGAACGTTGTCGTTGACATCAACGCTAGGAATGTCCACGCGTGTCGCGAGGTGTCGCCTGAACTTCGTGAGTTGGTCCGGACTGATCGTCTTGACGTCCGCCGAGATCATTTCAGGGTTCACAAGTCGGACCGGGTTACGGTCCCGAGTATCCTAAGCGTTCGCCCTCTAGACCGTCAATTCCGTCGGCGCCCCGGTCCTCCCGCCTGCAAAAACCGGAACGTGTCGCCGGTCGGTAACGTCAACGCCAGCGCCCTTCCACCGTCCCCCGGGCGATCGCCTGATAGCGTTCGGTCGTGACCGGCTCCGGCACGCGACCGTCGCGCCAGAATGCGGCACACCACTCCGCGATGAGCCGGTAGCCCGTCGCATTGCAATGCCCGTCGATCGGCCAGTAGAGCCGACGACCCGCACGCTCCGCCTCCTGAAAAGGCCCTGTCAGGTCGATCAGCGGCAGGCGCAACCGTTGCGTGACCGCGGCGAGATGGCGCTGCTGCTTCAGGTATTCCGGACTTTCCAGAGGGACCGTCGATCCGACCCCGTGCGGGTTCAGCCGGTCCTGCGACGTGCGATAGGCCGGATTCGCGATCACCGAATAGGGCACATAGGCCACGACGAGCCGCACGTCCGCCGCGCGGCAGTCGGCTGCGATCCGACGCAACGCCTCCCCTGCCCCGCCGCCCGCGTCGAGGTCGTGGCGGAGGAAGGCATCCATCACGGCCGGATACCAGGGCAGGCACGGGTTGGCCCGCCCCGCCCGCATCGCCTCCAACAAGGCTGGCGCGGTCTCCGGTGGCGGGGTCAGATGCGTCAGCACGTTCAACGGCCCCGGCACCGGCGGATACGCCGGCTTCGCCGGCTTGCGGAACCGGCTCGGGATTGGCTCACGGCGGACCGCTCGACCCACCAGCGGCACGACCCGAGGCACCCAGTCGCTCCGACGCACTAGGGAACGCGCCCCCCCCTCCGCTTCCAGCCCCAGCGGGGCGCTTGGCAGGTCGTTGGCAAAGACGACGAGGAAGACCGCCTCCGGCTTCAGCAGCGCCACACCGTCGCGCACCAGCTTCCCATATTCCGGGAACCCGATGCCGCAGATCCCCAGGTTGATCGCCTCGACCGGCCGTTCCCCAACCAGCAAGCGCCCGAACTGCTCCGGGATCGTCTGTCCCTCGCCCGCACCCAGACCTTCCACGAAGCTATCCCCCACGAACAGCACCCGCGGCCGGTCGTCGGGTGGCTGGATCGGAAAGTTCGGACCTCGGAATCCGTACAGATTGTAATGATGTTCAAAGGAAAAACCGTCGGGCTGGCTCTCGTGCCGGATGGTCCGGTTCATCCAGGGGACGACCGGTCCGTGCCGGATCGGTAATCCGGGCGTCTCCTGCACGGCGTAATACGCCCGGTTGAAGCCCGGGACCTCGGGCAAGGGGAAGACGAGCCGGAAGACCGCTTCCTGAACCAGAGCAACAATCGCCAGTGTCGCCGCCGCAAAGAGCACGGTCCGCCTCGATCTGGCTCCGTCCATGCCGCGCCCTCGCTGACTCCTCTGTTTCCGATCGACAGCTCCGATCGCGGCGGACTTTACCGCCCTCTCTCCCGCCCGGCAACCCGACTCCCTCGGTTCGCATTGACGCCTCGGACGTTTTCGCCTAGTGTCTTCGTCATCCGTACCCGAAATCCGCCGACGACGCTCAAGGAGGAGCCGCGCCGTGCGCGACCACAACAAGGCGTTCTGCGAGTTGGTGGCCCGGACGTTCGACTGCCCCGGGCCGATCTACGAGTTTGGCTCGTACCAGGTCGAGGGCCAGGAAGACTACGCCGATCTCCGCGGCCTCTTCCCCAGCAAGGCCTACATCGGCTGCGACATGCGGCCCGGTCCCGGCGTCGATCGCGTCGAGGATGTTAGCCAGCTCACGCTCGCCGACGCCAGCATCGGCACCGCGCTCTGCATCGAGACATTCGAGCACGTCTTCGAGGTCCGTCGCGCCTTCGACGAGATCTTCCGCGTCCTCCAGCCCGGCGGCCTCTTCCTGCTCACCTCGCCCTTGAACTTCCGGATTCATGGATTCCCCGATGATTACTGGCGGATGACGCCGAACTGTCTCCGACGGATGCTGGAGCCTTACGCCGGCCGCGTGGTCGGCTTCCAGGGGCACGAGAAGTTCCCGCACACGGTCATGTCGCTGGCCGTCAAAGGGCCCGCCCCGGCCGACTTCGCCGCGCGGGCCGATCGCCTCGTCCTGCTCTATCACGACTGGCTCCGCCACGCCCAGGCCGATCTCTCCCTCGCCGAGAAGTTCCGCCGCACCCTCAGCCTGATCTACCGCTCCCGCGGCGAGCGCCACCAGATCGCCGACTACTACAAGGCCGACTTCTCCATCGACGCCCCCGGCACCCCCGCCCTGTCGATGGCCGGCTGATCCGGAAACGGTCGCAGCATCGATCCCGTGCCGGGTGGGCTCCGCCCATCGATCTCCTTCCGCAACCGAGGGATCGGTGGGCCAAGCCCCTCCTACGAATGACCTCTGATCCAGGCGATTCGGTATGAGTCGGACCGCGGCGGGTCAGCAGCGAGAGGACCGAGCCATGACGGAACCGGGTCCGACGCGGACCGTCCGCCCCTTCCCTCCGGAGTTCCCGGCCCCGACACGCGCCACGCGCCACCCGCTCCGCGTCGCGACGACCGCCGCCGCACTCGCCCTGCTGGTTCTCTGGGCCGGCTGGTGGGTTCAGGCGTTGCGACGGGACCATCTCGCGACCGGTCCGGGTCTCTGGTTTCCCGTCCTCTCGTTCATTGCTGGTGATTTCGTGGTCCACATCGACCACACCGCCCGGATTTTCGCCGAAGGCGGCGATCCGTACCGGCTCGACGACTGGATCTGTGCCAGCCTCCCCTACCCTCCGATGATCCCGCGCCTCTTCCGCTGGGTGACCCTCTTCAGCATCCGCGCGGCCGGCGTCGTCTGGATCCTGGCTCTCGCCGTGATCTTCGTCAGCGCGACCTGGGCTGTCCACCGCACGAGACGCAACCTCGGCCTGGCCCCGGTCCCCTGGCCCTGGCTACTGGTCGCCGTGCTCTACAGCACGCCTGTCGTCGTCGCGATGGAGCGGGGCCAGTGCGACCCCCTCGTCATCCCGCTGTTCGGACTCGCGGCCTGGCTCCTCCGACGCCGCTCCCCCTGGGCCGACCCCGCCGCGGGCGCGCTCCTGGGTCTTACCGCCTGGATCAAGTACTACCCGGGCCTCGCAATCGTGGCCTTGATCGCGTTGCGACGCTGGCGCGCACTCGCCCTCTTCGTGATCGTGGCCGGCGGGATCGGCCTGCACGACCTCGACGGCGTCCGTCGCTCGATCGCCAACGGCTCCCGGATCGCCGCGGTTTCCCATCCGAAGGCCGATCTGCACCCGCTCCAGCACGCCATCGCCAAATTCTGGCCCTCCCTCTGCCGCGCCGCCCGCTGCAACGACCCCGCCCGGCTCCCCGGCCCCATCGCCTCCGCACTTCTGCTCATGCCCCCCTTGGTTGCCGTCGGCCTGCGACTCGACCGCCTCCGCCGTCTCGGCCGCGACCCCGGTCCCTTACTCTGGCCCACGTTCCTCTGGCTGGCCGCCGCCGCCACCTTCGCACTGCCTTACGCCATCGACTACAACCTCGTCTTCCTCCCCCTCGCCCTGCTCGCCACCTGGGACCGCCGCGACCCGCTCGCCGTCCCAATGATCTTCGGCCTCTTGCTGCTCTGGTGGCAACCCCTGGAACTTCCCATCGACGGCCGCATCCTCTTCGTCCTCAAGCTCCTCGGCCTCTACGCCTCCTCCCTCTGCCTCCGCCTCCGCGCCGACGAACTCGCCGCCCCTCCGCCTCCTGGTCTTCCTCGACTTCATTTTGCGTTAAGGGACCCTCCAGGAACCACTTCGTGTGGGACCGCCGCCCCCGGCTGTCTCGACGGCGGACGGCCGGGGGCGGCGGTCCCACACGGGAGCGAAACTCCGAAGTCGTTCTTGGACGCCACCTAAGCCCCAGATATCGGGATATATAAAAAATAGCATTTTTATCATTTCGCGTTGTTCATTGACCGCCGATTATTGGCCATGAATCATCGATCATCACTCGCCTCTCCCGCAATTCTCCGAGGTCCCGCCATGAACCCGAACACCGACCGCCTCCTGATCCTCGGCCTCGACGGCGCCACGTGGACCGTCCTCGACCCGATGCGCCGGCGGGGGTTGCTGCCGAATCTCGACGCCCTGCTGGCCCGCTCGGCCCACGGCACCCTCCGCTCGACGATCCCGCCCGTCACCACCGCCGCCTGGACCACCATGATGACCGGCGCCAGCCCCGCGCGCCACGGCGTCTTCGACCACCGCTACTACCACGCCCCGACCCGCCAGATGAAGGTCAACCACTCCGGACGCTGCCGCGTCCCGACCTTCTGGCATCGGCTCTCCGAATCGGGCCGCTCCGTCGTCAGCCTCAACCTGCCCGGCACCTACCCGCCGCTCCGCGTCCGCGGCCTGGTCGTCTCCGGCATGGACGCCCCCCACCTCGACGCCGCCCTCTCCGGCTCCCCCGAGTTCGCCGCCAAGCTCAAGGCCGAGGTTCCCTCCTACACCCTCCGCTATTACTGGAAGCGCGTCCCCGAGACCCTCGACGAGCTGACCGAGAACGCCCGCCTCACCGCCGAGTCCTTCCGCGGCCGCGCCCTCGGCGGCCTGCTCGCCGACCGCGAGGTCCCCGACTGGTCCGTCCTCATGGTCCAGTTCCAGAACCTCGACCCCTTCCAGCACCGCTGCTGGCGGTTCCTCAACGTCGATGCGACCGGCCTCGACGACCCCGCCTGGAACGCCGCCGCCGCCGGGGTGATCCGCGGCCTCGACGACGCCATCGGCACCCTCTGCGAGCTGGCCGACCGCCGCGGCGCCGCCGTCCTCGCCGTCAGTGATCACGGCTTCGGCCCCTGCCTCGGGCGGATCTCGGTCAACCGCATCCTCCTCGCGGCCGGCATCGCCAGGGCCAACGGCCCGCTCGGACGCCTGACCCGTCGCGCCGTGATCGGACTGGAACGCCTCCGCCTCAATGCGCTCAAACGCGACGATCCCGAGGCCCGCACCGCCTCCTTCGCCCAGTCCGTCGCCGCCCAGATGCCCCTGAACTGGAAGCACACCCTCGCCTTCGCCCCCCACCAGGACACCGCGGCGATGGTTTACTTGAACACCCGCTCCCGACATCCCAGCGCCCCGCTCGTCACACCCCGCCAGATCGACGAGGCCCGCAACGAGACCGCCGTCACCCTCGCCACGGCCCGCCACCCCGAAACCCATCAGCCGCTCTTCCCTCAAGTGATCTCCGTGGCCGACGTCTATGGCGTCGATCCCGACGCCGAGGGCTACCCCGACCTGATCGCCTTGCCCGAGGAATCCTACTGGGTCCGCACCAAGCTCAACGCCAGCCGCGCCTGGGTCGAGCCTGACCCGAACCTCCCCGGCACTCACCGCCCCGAGGGCATCGTCTCACTCTGCGGCCCCGCCATCGCCCCGGGCCGGACCCTTCACGCCAACCTCGTCGATATCGCCCCGACCGTGCTCGCGTTCTTCGGCCTGCCGACCCCTGGCGACATCGAGGGCGCCCCCCTGCCCTGCCTCCCCCACGCCCCCCGATGCCGCCAGGATGCCCCTTCGCAACCGCTCAATGGCCCCCACCAGCCCCCGTCGCAGTTTGAGTTCAGCGCCGAGGAGCAGGCGATCCTCGAGCAACGTCTTGCCGACCTCGGCTACCTGGAGTGATCCGAAGCTCGCCGATCACGTTCCCGACCGCCAGCCTCGCGCTTCCCGAACCCGATCGGCGACCGTCTCCTCTCAATGCCCGATCGCCGAGCCACCCGCGGCGCGGCCGGCTTCTCGCGAACGAGCTTCTGGAGCCACTCGCGGTACGGTTCCAGGTACGCCTTCTCGACGACCGCCGTGCCGTGCTCCCGGTTCAGCACGCCCAGGAGCTGCCGCCGGAAGAACCCGACCACCGCCTCTCCTGCCGCCAGACCGATCAGATCCTCATCCTCGGCCGGGTCGGTCCGCAGGTCATAGAGGTGCTCCTCTCCCGAGCCGTCCCTGACGTAGTGCCGCCCCATCGCGAATAACGACATCTGGAACCCGACCCGACTCAGCCCGCTCTCCGGCTGCTTCTGGAAGGCCGTCGCATTGGCGATCTCCGAGAACGCGGGCGTGGTTTGCGGCGGCGAAGCCCCCGGGTCCGGCCGCCAGTAAGCAGCCAGCGATCGACCCGGGAACGGCGAGCCCTCCGCCAGCCCCAGCCGATCGACGACCGTCGCCGGCAGGTCGCGCAGGCTGACCGGCTCCCGCACCACCCGGCCCGCCGGCGTCCCCGGCGCCAGGATCACCAGCGGCACCTCCGTCTGCTCCAAGTACAGGCTGGTGGCGTGCCCGAGCAGCCGGTGCTCGCCGAACGACTCGCCGTGGTCCGACGTGACGATCACCAGCGTGTCCTTCAGCAGGTTCCGACGCGTCAATTCCCCGATCAGCCGGCCAAGCTGGTCGTCGAGCGCGGCGATGCAGTCGTCGTAGCGGTCGCGGGTCATCAAGAGTTCCCGCACACCGATCTTGTCGTGCTCATTCCCTTCGATACGCAGCAGCATGTCAAAATCTTTTCGCGACTCGGGCCACGCCCCGAACTGGCCCAGGAAGCCCTGCGGCGGCAGGTACGGGTCGTGCGCGTCGAAGTAATTCAGATAGGCGAAGAAGGGTCGATCCGGCCGCCGGTCCTCCAGCCAGTCGAGAAACGCCTCGTTGACCTCCACCCCATCCCGCGACTGCATCCGGATCCACTTCCGCGCATTGATAGTCGTTGCGATAAACGACGCTGTCCAGCAGCCAGCGCCCCGGGATCGTCCGGGCCAGCAGAAGCGTCGGCGAGAGCGGGTAATCCTCGTAATGCTGGAAGCCCCGGTTCAACCCCGACTCATAGGTGCAACAGTTCGTGTTCGCCGCGAATCCGGCCGTCTGATACCCCCGTGACGCCAGATACTCCGCCAGCGTCGGCACCGGCGCATCGAGGACATAGCTCCACTGCGCATCCAGTTGATACGGCCAGTGTCCCGTGAAAAAGCACGCATGCGACGGGTACGTCCACGGCGCCGGCGCCAGCGCCTTGTTGTAACGGACGCCCATAGTCGCCAGACTGTCCAGGTTGGGGCTGGTGTCACGCTCATAGCCGTACAGCCCCAGGCTCCGATCCCGCACGGTGTCCCACACGATCAGGACGACATTCTTGGGCCCCGATACCGGCTCCGGCAATCGCGCCACTGCTCGGCGCCTCCTCGATCGCCTGCCGACCGCTCGACGCCGCCGCCAGCACCCCCAGCAGACCGAACACTCCCATCATCGCCCAGAACCCGCGCCTTCCCTGGGCTCCCCAACCGCGACGACAACCGCCACCAATCGCCCCAATCCGAAGGCCAGTGCCAGGCTACAGACTCCGTAGATCGGCAGCCGGAGCAGAGCCCCCCAGATCGCCAGCGTCGCGAACAGCCAGGCCGCCATCCGCCGCGACACCAGCCCGCGCCTCAGGAGTTGGCGATGGCCACCACCAGACCCGGCACCAGTATCAAGACCGCGTGCGCCACCGGCACCGACCACGCCGAATCCCGCGCGCTCCAGAAGTACCTCGGCTCATTCCAGAAGTATTTCTTCCCCACCACGATCAACAGGTCGAGATAGCCCGCACAGACCCCCACCACGATCGCCATCACGATGGCCGCTCGCGCGGAAAGTCTCTCCTGCACCACTTCCGGACCCGGTGTGGTCGTTGCCGTCATCTCATCGTCTCCACTTCATCCTGGCGACCGTGGAGCCATTCCGTCTCGACCCCGGCGCGCACTGCGAACCACCGACATCGGGGACGTCTTCCCCGAATAGGCTCGTGCTTGTTATTATTTTGTAGCGTCAAATTGTCCGCTTCCGGCCGATCGACGATTCACAACCGCAAGTCCAGAACCCCCAGGCTTCCCACCCCACCCCTCCTCGCGCACCCTCCCGCAACACATTCTGCTCCGCTCGATCCAGCTCGATTCTGCCTCCTGATGTTGCCCAAAGACAACATCGACCCGTGCATGTGCGCCTGGTTCTTGCGTCCCGCGAATGAGGGCCTATACTCATCCCCGCTCCCAATTCATCCGGGCGACTCGTGAGGCCGCCCCGTGAACTTCCTCTTTGGCTCATGATGGATTCCGGGGTGGTGGCTCGGCGATATCGTCGTAACTTCTGTTGAGGACGCGATTTACGGCTCGGGGGCAAGACTCTTGCCTTGTGGGTGATTAAACGCCTTTCCTGCAACGACTTACGGCCAACATCAGGGGGCCTCCACCCCGGAATCCATCATGAGCCTCCTCTTTTTGAGGCATCCCCCATGTCGCGCACTTCTGCTCCGGACACCGCTTCCCTTCTGCGAAGGGCCGTCGTGACAGGCATAGCTCTGGTCGCCGCCAGCGCCGCCTCCGCCCGAGCCGACTTCATCGACCAGTCAAACACCGCCAATGTGACCCAGTTCTACAACACCAACTCCAGCACCAATCTACCGATCGGCCAGGAGTTCACCCCAACCCTGGGTTCGCTGGACTTCGTGGACCTTCACGTCGATGACGCCGGTTCGGACATCGGCCCCGGTGCCGATTTCTTTGTGAACATCCGCATGGGCACGATCGGCGGCACAATCGTCGGCACCAGCGACACGATCCATGTGCCCGACGGCACCAACACCGGCGGTGGTATCACAATCACGCGACTGCTCTTCTCCACCCCCGTTTCCCTGACTCCCGGCTCCCTCTATGTCCTCCAGGTCGTCCAGACCGGATCCATCGGGGGCAGCAACGGCAACTTCGGCATCGCTGGTAACTTCGGCAATACTTACACTCATGGTGACGCGATCATCGGTGGCTCGGGCTCGCCAAACTTTGACTTCTACTTCCGCGAGGGGACCGTCCCCGAGCCCGGTTCGCTCGTCCTTCTCAGCATTGGCGGCCTCGGCTTCCTCGCCCTCGCCCGACGCCGCCGGGTCCTCGCCTCCTGATCCGCGCCGGCCGGGGCTTCCCCTCGCGGCGGTTGCACCGCGGTCGTCGTCGGTACCGCGATCCGGCGTGCCCCGGTCGCGCTGCGGCCCAAGGCGGTGACTCCGCCTCGGGCTCCTGAAGGCCTGGGCCGGACACCCCGCCGCCCCTGATTCCGTCGTACGCTGTCGCCCCGGCCAACCCGTCGACGTTAGAATGAGAGAGGCGGAGGCGACAACCATGGCGCGACTGTTCGCGGCGTTGGCCTTGATCCTCGGACTCCTTGCGCCCGGCGGAGCCGCGGCGCAGTCGCAGTACGGCAAACCCTTCCGACCGGCATCGCCGCATCGCGCACTGGCCCCGAAGCCTGCCAGGGTCGCGAAGCCGAGGACGGCGCCGAAGTCCCACGCGCCGGCAGCCAGACCGCACCAGCCGAACGTCGTGGCGAGGCGGGGGGTCGTCCCGTTCCGCGTCCACGTGTCGGGCACTCGCCACGGCTACGGCTCTCGTCGGCGTTCCTATCGCGGCCCGTACCATCCGCGCTACGACGCCCGTCAACCGCGGGTCTCGTCGCAGGTGGCCGCTCAGACGAGGCTTCTCCAGAGGCTCACGGCCGACCTCCTCGGGATCGGCCCCGGTTCCACTCCCGGCGGCCCGCAGGCAAAGGCCCTCGCCCGTGATCTCGGGGCGAGCGTCGCGGTCCCGTTCCGGTTCGAGTCACAGCGACTCGCCATTCTGGCCGACGACCTCGTCGCCGCGCTGGCGCATCGCCGTCCCCTCGGCTTCGATGCGGCCGAGCTTGCCCGCGACCTGATTCTGGCCGTCAATGCCCCCCAGTTCCCCGCCGCCGAGGCCGGTTTCGCCCTCACCGACGCCGAGGTCACGCTCCAGGCTTCCGGAGTGCCGCACGCCCGGATCGACGCCATCGCCGCCGACCTCCGCAACCTCCACGTCGCCTCCATTGGCCCGGCGGCGTTGCCGATCCGCTGAACACGCCGGTTGACTCTGCCCCGCTCGCCCCACCCGACCGCAACCACACGCACCCTCCAGGATTCAGTCGAGTCGCCTGATTGAAGGTGAATCCGGTTGGCTCATGTCGGGTAAGTGGTGGCTGGTCTCACACCCAGGACCGCCCGGAGGAACTCCAGCGTCGCTCGCCTGACCTCGTAGCCCCATTCGAAGATCACTTCGGGTGCCACGCTACGCCGTCCAGCGTCTGATGGCTCTGGCGTCTCGAACTTCTGACTGGCGAAGACCTTCGAACCTCCGGTACGCTTCGGTTCTTACCACAGGACCAACGCGTCACACGGAGGCTCGAAGGTGCCCCAATCCTATCCTGAGCAACTCGACCAGGCCATGCGGGAGTTCCTGCCTCCCGCCTTTTTCCCCCACATCCCCACCCCGGCCGCCGCCTGCTGGACGCCCCAGCGGCTCACCTGGGTCGCCGCGATCATGGCCTGGGAGGAGGGACAGACCCTCACGGCCCGTTTCGAGCACGCCTGCACCGCCGCCCGCCGGACCCACAGGCATTGGACCCTCGGACGCTCCTACACCGGCTTTGCCGAGGCCCTGGAGCGATCCACATCCGCCTTGGCCCAGGCGTTGAAGCGACGGTTCCAACACGCGATGCTCCGGATCGCCGGACCGTATCAGAGACGCGGTCGCTGGATGGCCCTGGCCGTCGATGGGACCCGCCTGGAGACGCCTCATACCGCCGCCAACGAGCGGGACCTGGGCTGTGCCGGCCGGGACAAGACCACGCCGCAAGTGTTCCTCACGACCCTCGGGCACATGGGCACCGGACTGCCCTGGGACTACCGCGTCGGGCCGGGCACGGACAGCGAACGCACCCACCTCAGGCAGATGGTGCCGGACTGGCCCGCCGGGGCCCTGGTGGTCGCCGACGCGGGGTTCGTCGGCTATGGGCTGTGTCTCCGATTGCTGCGCCACGGCACGCACTTCCTCCTGCGTCTCGGCGGCAACATCACGCTCCTGAAGGGCCTGGGTTACTACCACGAGGAGCGGGATGGCCTGGTTTACCTCTGGCCGCAGAAGCACCGCCGCGGCCGGCCGCTGGTGCTGCGGCTGATCGTGCTGCGGCATGGCAAGCAGGACGTCTCCCTGCTGACCGACGTGCTCGACGCAACGCGACTGACGGCCGACGAGGCGGCGACGCTGTTCGGGCTGCGTTGGGGTGAAGAAGTGTTCTATCGTTCGTACAAGCAGACCATGCAGCGTCGGAAGCTCCTGAGCCGGCGTGCCGGGACGTGCCTGGCCGAGGCGCAATGGACGTTGCTGGGGTTGTGGGTGTTGGGATTGATGACGGTCCGGCGGCTGATCGAGGCGAGGCACGATCCGCTGGCGATGTCGGTGGCCGGGGCGCGCGACGCGGTGCGTGGTGTGCTGCGAGAGAGCCGGCCCCGGCGTGGCCCCCGGAGCCTGACGGGGATGCTGCGAGCGGCCATCAAGGACCGTTACGTCCGCCACACGAGCAAGGCGGCCCGGAACTACCCCCGCAAGAAACGCGAGACGCCGCCAGGGCCGCCCAAGATCAAACCGGCGACGCTGGCGGAAATCAAACGGGCAAGGAAACTTCCGCCGCCAGAAATCCCATTTCGGTGGACGGCGTAGCGTGGCACGGCTCCGGGAGCAGGCCCGGATCACCGGCGGGCGGCACCGGTGGAAATGGGCGCGAAAGAGTGACCCACCCGCGGGCGAAATGGGCGCCTAAAACTGACCCACCGTAACCGCCTCCGGTACGGTGAACGTCCTGACACGGGACGGCTCACCCGCACGGAGGGTCAAGGACGTGCTTACGGTGGACGATTACGGTGCCATTCGAAGGGCGCGACGCGACGGCAAGTCCATCCGCCAGATCGCCTGCGAGTTCGATCACTCGCGCAACACCGTCCGGAAGGTCCTCAAGCAATCCGGACCCGACCCCCTCCCGGCGACCCGCAACCGGCCCGCACCGCTCCTGGACCCGGTCCGGCCGATCATCGACCAGATCCTCCGCGACGACGAGGACGCCCCGCCCAAGCAGCGGCACACCGCGGCGCAACTGTTCCGCCGCCTCCGCGACGAGCCTGGCTACCGCAGCGGCTACGGCCAGGTCCGACGCTACGTCCGCCAGCACCGCCGCCGGCACCGCGGACCTTCTGCTTATCACGGATTTCGGGGAGCCCTGCGGTATCCTCCGAGTGAGGCCGAGATCAGCAGGTTCTGGAGCCACTCGGGGTGATACCGCTTCCCATTGAGCCGTTCCGCCGGGCTCCTCAACTCGGGAGTCTCCCGGACCGTCCCTGGGCACATCGGGGCGAAGTTGTGGAGCAACGCCCAACCTCGCCACCCCTGCTCAGCCGCCGCCGTCTTGCCGTGCCGGTGCTGCGTGCAGGACAGGCGGTAGTCGAGCCGTCGCAATAACCGGTCCACCGGCTTACTCGTCCGACGGCAGCCGGGATGGGCGTAGGCCACGACAAACGCCCCACGCTTCTCGCACAACGACCGGACCTTTTCTCGCACGATCGGCTTGTCGAGATGCTTCACGGCCCACTCCCGCCGCCGGCGGAGCCGCTGCGAGACGGTGCGGGCATCCGGGGCGTGATACGCCTCCCAGACCCGCTCCCGCAGCGCATCGAAGGTCTCCTTCAAGGGCTGGGCCCGCTCCCGGATCTTCAGGAACGCATGCAGGAAGCCGAGGATGATCGTGACCCCCTGGAAGAACGCCGGCCAGGCCGCCTGCGTGGCGGCCCAGCCGTCGGTGTTGACGGTCCGGGGCCGGTACGCCGGGTCCAGGTCCCGGGCCGCATCCCGGAACACGCCGTAGGCCCTCGTCAACTCGTCCTGGTCGGCCCTCTCGGCCAACGCCAGGCCCAGGCAGCACCCGCCGCCGGCGGTGGCCGCCAGCTAGACCTTCTCGCTGCCGAGGGTCGTGTGCTTCTCGTCGGCGACCAGATGACCGGGCCACCGCTCGGGGGCCTTGACGGTGGTCCCGACCAGGCTGGATCGCCCCAGGGAGCGTTCCAGGCGAGGCCAGGACCTCGGGTCCCGCCCGAAGACCTCGGTCAGGGCCCAGTCGGGCCCGGCGAACTTGCGGAGAAAAGGGGGGCCTGCACGTCCTCGGTCCGCCCGGTCAAGGAGGGCATCAGGAACGAGGGACGGACCAGGGAGCTCTGGCTGTTGCGGAGGTCGATCCGCCGGAGCCTCCAGCCGGTCTTGCGGGAGGTGTAGGTATCCTTCATGCGGTAGCCCCGCCGGATCTCGGCTGGGAACAGCTCCGGATGAGCCTCGATCTGCTGGTCCAGAGACTCCCGGAACCGCTCGGGATCGCCTGCGATCGGCTCATACTGCTGCTGGGAGCAGGGGATCCAGAGGGTCTTCTGTCCCCGGACGGGCGGGAACGTGGGGTCGGCGGCCGGCATGGCGTCGTCCCTGCTGATGGCTCACGAGGCGGAGATCCGTGACCCTCAGCATAGCCGCCATCGGACGGGGTGACATGGACATCCGGTGCCCTCCCCAAAATCCGTGATAAGCAGGAGACCTTCATCCCCCTGGGCCATCTCCCGGGCCAGCGGCTCGAGGCCGACTTCGGCCATATCCACGTCGATTTCCCCGACGGCCGCCGGCTCGTCCCCTGCCTCGTGACCGCCTGGGCCTACTCCAACGCCCCGTTCGTCCTGGCGCTGCCCTTCGAGCGGACCGAGGCGATCCTCGAGGGGATGGTCGCCGCCTTCGAGTTCTTCGACGCCGTGCCCCGGGAGGTCTGGTGGGACAACCCCAGGACGGTCGCCGCGATGATCCTCCGGGGTCGCCAACGCCAGCTCAACCCCCGCTACGCGGCGTTGGCCAGCCACTACGCCTTCGCCCCTCGGTTCGGCATGCCGGCGCGGGGCAACGAGAAGCCCGATGCCGAGAGGACCGTCAAGGCCGTGCAACGCCGGTTCGCCACCCCGGTGCCGCGCGTTGCCGACCTCGCGGAACTCAATCCGATGTTCCGCCAACGCTGTGAGGCCGAACGTCAGCGGGTCGTCCAGTCGCTCTCCGGGGCGTTCGTTATCGGCGACCGCCTGGCCGAGGACCGCGCCGCGGCGGCGTCCCTGCCGCCGCACCGGTTCGACCCCTGCGTGGTCCGCCCCGCGGTCGACGTGGACAAATATCAGACCGTTGCCTTTGACGGCAACCGCTACAGCGTGCCCCGGCAGTACGCCTTCGGGACGGTCTGCGTCAAGGGCTCCGTCGACCGGGTCGTGATCGTGGCGCACGGCCAGGCCGTCGACTCGCACGGGCGTTGCATCGGCAAGCCGGCGATGGTGCTGGAGCCGACGCACTACCTCGCGGCGCTGGACCGCAAGCCCGGGGCGTTGGACCATGCACCGGTCTTCCGCGACTGGAAGCTGCCGGCGTGCTTCGCCGCGTTCCGCACGGAGCTGGAGGCGCACCACAGCGGCGCGGCCGGCTCGCGGCGGTTCGTGCGGGTCCTGCAACTGCTGGGCGAGCACACCCTGGCACGCGTGACCCGTGCGATCGAAGAATGCGGACACGAGCACGTCTGCAGTGCCGAGGCGGTCGTCCAGCGGACCCGGTCGCTCGCCGTCACCGCCCGAGGGATCGGCCGCCCCCCAGGTCCACGTCCCGCCCCCCGATCTCGGCCGCTTCGACCAGCTCCTGAGCGTCCCCGCGGCCGGGGGCCCCGTCACCGTGTTCCTCACCTGAACCGAACCCCTTCACTGCCGATCGGAAAGGAGTCCGCTGATGGCCGATGCCACGACCGAGTTACTCAAGAGCCACTTCCGGCAGCTGCGTCTGCCGACGATGGGCCGGGAGTTCGAACGCCTGGCCCGCGATGCCGCCGCGTCCAACCAGACCTTCGCCCAGCTCCTGCTGCGCCTCACCGAGATCGAGCTGGAGGCCCGCGCCGCCAACGCGGTCGCCACGCGGATCAAGAATGCGGGATTCCCAGTCGAGAAGGACTTCGACACGTACGACTTCCGCGCCCTGCCGAACCTCTCCAAGCCGAAGGTGCTGGAGCTGGCGCACTGCGAGTGGATCGAACAGAAGTCCAACTGTTGCCTGATCGGCAGCCACGGGACCGGGAAGACGCACATCGCCACCGGATGGGGCCTGGCCGCGTGTCGCGCGGGCCTGCGGGTGCGGTTCTTCACGGCGGCCGGCCGGGTCAGCCAGCTGGAGACGGAGCAGAAGCAGTACACGCTCGACCGGTTCCTGCGCCAGCTCGACCGGGCGCACCTGCTGATCTGCGACGAGCTGGGGTACGTAACGATGAGCCGGGGCGGGGTCGAGCTGTTGTTCCGGGTGTTCGCCGACCGGTACGAGCGGGGGAGCCTCCTGGTGACGAGCAACCTGCCGTTCAGCGAGTGGGGCCAAGTCTTCCAGGGGGAGCGGATGACCGCGGCGTTCTGCCACCACTGCCACATTTTCGAGATGAATGGCGAGAGCTACCGCTTCCGCGAGTCGATGAAGACCAGGAAGGGACGCAAGGCCGAGTGAGGCATGGCGGCCGCCCTGGCCCGGGGCGGCGATCCTGGAGACCGAGGTGGGTCAAAACTAGGCGCCCAGGGTGGGTCACTCTTACGCGCCCATTTCCACTTGTGGGCGTCTTCGACAGGGGCTATGCCTTGCGGAGCGTGGTCCGACCGCGGGTCCGCCCCGAGGCGGGCTTCCCCCGGATCGAGTTCCTCACCCGGCGACGGCACGACGCCCGACGGCATGCCGTGCCGCCGAAGGATCGCCCCCAGGGTCCGCGAGGGCCGAAACCGAAATGGGGCCAGCGACGGCCGCCGCCACGCCAGGGCGGGCGATGGGCGAAGCTTTGGCAGCAGGGGCAGGCTTACATCTACGGTCGGCAGCGGAAGGGGCTCGGGAAGGAGGGCGTCGGGCTCTGGCGGGTGTCGGGCCACGAGGTGCCGGTCAAGGCGGTCGTCGCCAAGGTCGAGGGCGACAAGAAGCGGTTCACGCGGATCAGTTCGGCGGTGGAGTGGACCGGCTTGCCGATGGTCGAGTTGTTCGCCGCTCGATTTCGGCAAGAGGACGCCTTCCGGGACCGGAAGCCGCGACTGGGTTGGGAGGAGTGCCGGGCGTGGAGCCGCAACCCGATCGAGCGCACGAGCCAGGCGCAGGGGGTGACGCTGAGCCGGTTGCGGCTGGCCCAGTTCCGGCTGGAGGCTCACGGATGTCCCGCCTGGTGGTCACCGCCGCCCGGCAACCGGAAGAAGGAACGCCCGAGCGTGCTCGATGTTCCGCGGTTGCTGCGCTGGCATCGCGTGGAAATCCAGCGTCACCTCTCGGAGTAGCTGGGAGATGAGCCAGAAGTGGCCTGAGTCCGGTTGAGTCTCCGGTTCGGTCGCCGAACGGGCTGAGTGATTCTCTCCATGGTGGGACGGCTCAGGCTCCGGGAGCCGTCAGACGCCACGGGGAGCACGGTGATGCTAAGAGCGTCTAACAAAACCCAGAGAATAGCGCACTCGCACAGATCTTGATGCATGCTAAGGTCAGGAACGCCTGATGGATATCCGGCCGTTTCTCGTAGCGGACGCGCAGCCGACGGTTCTGGTGGACCCAGCAATAGTGTCCGGGAATCCGTCTTCACAGAATCTTCACTTGCGCTTTTTTGAGAGGTTTGGCCAAGCTGTCTCTTCATGGCGGCGAAGAAGCGATCTCCGAGAGGGGTGCCACCGTCTCAACGACCCGAACACATGGGGTCGGAGGAGGCGCGGCTGCGCGACTTGCCGATCTGGCCCGAACAGGTTGTCGGAGCCAAACATATCCGCTCTTTGGAACGGCTCATCGAAGGGCTTCGCCCAGAGACACCTCACGGCAACCGAGAACTCTTCCTGGATGACGTCTTTGTCGCCTACCTCTTGGCCTTCTTCAACCCCGCGCTGAGGACCTTGCGGACCATCGAGGACTTCAGCCAGACCCGGCAGGCCCAGCGACATCTCACCATCAGAAAGCTCTGTAAGAGCACCTTCTCCGACTTCAACAAGCTGGCCGACCCCACCCTCCTGCAGCCGATCCTCGATCATCTCCGGCGTGAAGTGCTGAGACCGGGGCCGGCCCAGGCCGCCGAGCCGCTGGTCGCGCTGCACCGCCGGGTCCTGGCCGTCGACGGCACCTTCCTCAAAGCGGCCGCCGCTGTCGTTTGGGCGATCCGCCGTCGAGGGAGTAAAACCGGCGCACGACTCGACTTTCATCTCGACGTCGAGACCTGGCTGCCGGAACTGCTGGTCATCCCCAATGACCGCGAGGGCGCGGCGAAGACCGCTCAAGATACGATCACGGCCGGGGCCATTCATCTCTACGATCGGGGCATCTTCAGCTTCGATCTGATCGCGGCGCATGCCCCCAAGACGGCCGATTTCGTGATGCGAATCCGCGAGCCGGGGCCGCATGCCCGAAACTCGAAACCGCCGAAACGCGCAAACTCACTCCAGAAGCCCGGGGCGCGGGCGTCACGAGCGATCGCCTGGTGCGCCTGGTGGGCTCGGACCATCGCAGACCGCCGGATCTGGTCCTGCGCACGGTGGTGATCATCCCCGCGGACGACCCTGAGAATCCGGTCTATCTGCTGACGACGTTGCTCGACCTCGACGCGTCGATCATCGGGCTCTTGTACCGGCATCGCTGGCAGATCGAGCTGTTCTTCCGCTGGTTGAAGTCGTACGCCCGGTTCGACCACCTGATCAGCCACAACCGCAAGGGTGTGCTGCTGAACTTCTACGTGACCGTGATCGGCGTGACGCTGATGTATCTTCACATGGGCCATCGTCCCAGCAAATATCTGTTCCTCATGATGGGGATGGTGGCGAACGGATCGGCGACGCTGGAGGAGGTCATGCCGATCCTTCGGGAACGGGAACGACAGTGCAAGATGCAGCGTGATCGTGTCGCGCGGAAGCGTACCGAAAGACCGAAGTGAGCGATCCAGGCCAGTCCGCGCTCTGCGGCCGAGGTCGCGCCGCTGCATGCGCCGCGCTCGCCCACGAAACGACAGGAGACGACCACCAGCCCCTTCAATTCGTCGTGCTTGCGGATGACCCAACAAGGGGACCCCCTCCGAAACAGGAATCCCGGACACTATTGGGACCCAGGCCAGCGTCCGCTCCACGGGCCACCGCGTCTCCCCCAGGCCCGATTCGTCGTCGATGCCCTTCTCCGGCAAGATCGGCTCGATCCCCAATTCCCGCAGCCCCTGCCGGTGTGGCTCCGAGTCGTACGCCAGGTCCCCCTGGAGGGCGTCGGGCCGCTTCCGCGGGCGGCCGACCTTGCCCGACACCGCCGGGATCTTGTGGAACAGCGGCGCGAACTCGGAGATGTCATTACGGTTGGCCGCCGTCCCGCTCACGGCCATGGGGATGCCCGAGGCGTCGGTCAGGACGTGGTGCTTGCTGCCCGGCTTGCCCCGATCCACGGGGCTGGGGCCAGTGGCCCCGCCGCCGTAGGCCGCGCGGACCGAGGAGCTATCGATCAGCGCCCGCGACCCATCGATCTTGTCGGCCCCGCGGAGCCGGGCCAGCAGGACTCGGTGGATCCGGTCCCAGGTGCCGTCGGCCTGCCAGTCGCGCAGGCGTCGCCAGCAGGTCATGCCCGAGCCGCAGCCCATCTCGCACGGCAGGTCCTCCCAGGGGATGCCAGTTTTCAGGACGAAGAGGATGCCCGTCAGGGCGTCGCGGTTGCCGACGGGGGGGCGTCCCCCCTTGGGGCTCGGCGGCGGCCGGGGCGGCAAGAGCGGGCCGACGACTTCCCAGAGTTCGTCGGGCAGGATGGGCTTGGCCATGGTCGAAATCTCCCGGTCACTCGGATCGAGGAGACAACGAGCGATCGGCATGCCGAAGACCGGCAACGCTGGAGGTTTTGTTAGACGCTCTAAGCCCCGGAGGTTCGAAAGTGCTGTTTCTCCGGGAAACTACTGATTAGGGCGCGCCACGAAATAACCGTCTCACTTGGGTGGTTGAGGGAGGATAGTGTAATTCCACTCCCCGTGGAACTTGTCCTTCCTCAGCCTGATCCTCTCCATCTCTTCCTTCGACACCTTGACTCCCGAGGGGTACGAGTTGCGATCCAACTCGCACTTCAGCTCCAACCCCGTCTCGGTCGTCGTCGCCGCGATCAGGTTGACCACCACCTCATGGCTCACCAGCGGCCGGCCGCGCCAGTTCTGGCTGCTGAACGAGAAGAGCCGGTGCTCGATCTTGTTCCACTTGCTCGTCCCGGGCGGGAAGTGGTACACCGCGATCCGCAACCCCGTCTCGCTGGCCAGGCGTTGGAGTTCCAGCTTCCAGAGCCAGACGCGCGACCCGTTGCTCCCGCCGCCGTCGGCGGTGCTCCGTAACCTCTTGGCCCAGGGGTAATGCGTCCGACCCATCGAGTACCACCACCGCCGGATGCTCTCCACGGCGAACATCGCCGTCTCGTGGTCGGTCCCCACGTTGACCCCGCCCGCGTTGCGGGCCATGTCAGAGACGCCGTCGGGGGTCACTCGGCTCGGCCCGGGGATGACGAAGTCATCGACGCGGACCAGCTCCGGCTCACCCTCGGGTCGCCACTCCCGGCCCGCCTTCTTGAAGTCGCCGACCAGCTTCTGCTTCTGGGCGTCCACCGAGATCACCGGCTCGCCGGCCTTCAGGGCGGCCCGGACCTTGCGGTTGATGTGCTCGAACTGCGCGTTGCGGTCCGGGTGGCTCCCGCCCTCGATCGCCTTGCGGTTGGCCTGGAGGCTGTAGCCCGACGCGCCGAGGAGGTCGGCGACCATGCGATGGCGGGTGGCGTGCCCCAGCCGCCCCAGTTCCTCGGCGAGCTTGCGGATGCTCTTGCAGGTCCACCGCAGGGGTGATTCCGGGTCGCCGCGCGTGACCGGGTCGATGAGTCGCTCCAGGTCGCCACGGAGCGTCGCATCCGTATCCACGGTCCGCTTGCGGCCGCCTCCGGCCCGGCGGATCCGGTCGCTTCTCAAGGCGTCCGGGTCCTGTAACTCGGCCAGCCCCGAGGTGATCGCGCCGGGAGATGCCGGTGGCGCGGGCGACCCGGGAGACGCCACCGCGCCCGACCGAGGCGGCCTCGGCGGCGGCGAGCCACCGTGTTCGCTCATTGAGGAAGGGAGCGAGCATCTCGAACCGGGCCTTGATCTCAGGTTCGGTAGCCATGCGCTACAGGATAGCGGAGTCATCCTGGTTTGCTACGTTTGTTTCGTGGCGCGTCCTAATAGTCCGCATTCCCAGGAGTGCGTGGGAAGGGGATCACGTCTCGGATATTGGCCATGCCGGTAATGTAGATCATGGTCCGCTCGAAGCCGAGACCGAAACCGGCATGGGGTACGGTGCCGTAGCGTCGCAGGTCGCGATACCAGGCGTATTGCTCTTTCGAAAGCCCCATCTCCTCCAGGCGGGAATCGAGAACCTCGAGCCGCTCCTCGCGCTGGGAACCGCCGATGATCTCGCCAATCCCAGGGGCCAGAACGTCCATCGCTGCCACCGTGCGGCCATCTTCATTCATACGCATGTAAAATGCTTTAATGTCTTTCGGGTAGTTCATCACGACCACAGGGCGGCCGACGAGCGTCTCGGTGAGATAACGCTCGTGCTCAGATTGCAGGTCTGCTCCCCAGGAAACGGGGAACTCGAACTTCACCCCCTTGGCCGACGCCGCTTCGAGGGCCTTGATGGCGTCGCCGTAGTCCATCCGCTCGAACGACGACCCCACGAACTTCTCCAGCCGCTCGATGCACTGCTTGTCCACGAACTGTGCGAAGAAGGCCATATCGTCGGCTCGCTCCTCCAGCACGACGCGGAAGAGGGTCTTGAGGAAGTCCTCGGCCAGATCCGCGTCGTCGGCCAGGTTAGCAAACGCGATCTCGGGTTCGATCATCCAGAACTCGGCCAGATGCCGGGTCGTGTTGGAGTTCTCGGCTCGAAAAGTCGGGCCAAACGTATAAACCCGGCTCAACGCCAGGCAGTACGCCTCCACGTTGAGCTGTCCCGAGACGGTCAGGCTCGCAGCCTTGCCGAAGAAGTCGGTCGAGAAATCGACGTGCCCTTGCTCGTTCCTCGGCAAGTTCGCCAGATCCAGCGTCGAGACTCGAAACATCGCCCCCGCGCCTTCGGCGTCGCTCGTCGTGATGATCGGCGTGTGGACCCAGAAGAACCCGCGCTCGTGAAAGTACCGGTGCACCGCCATCGACAGCGTATCCCTCACCCGGGCCACGGCGCCGAAGGTGTTCGTCCTCGGCCTGAGATGGGCTACCGTCCTCAGGTATTCCAGCGTATGCCGCTTCGCCGCGATCGGATACGTCTCCGGATTCTCCACCCAACCGACGACCTCAACCCGCGCCGCCTTCACCTCGACCTTCTGACCCTTGCCCTGCGACTCGACGAGCGTTCCCTCCACTCTCACCGCCGCGCCTGTGGTGATGTGAACAATCTCCTCCTGATAGTTCTCCAACCCCGCCTCCGCCACCACCTGGATCGGATCAAACCCCGACCCATCGCTGACCTGCAAGAACGACAGCCCGGCCTTCGAGTCCCGCCGGGTCTTCACCCAGCCCTCGACCGTCAGCCTCGCCCCGACCCCCACCTTCCCGGCGAGGATTTCCCGGATCGTCACGCTCGTCATGCTCTCCCCCGCCCAGCAGCGCGTGGTCGAAGTCGCCCGAACCCGTACCGGTCCAGTATAGACGGCCCCATCCCCGGCCGCGAGGCGACGCGCCTTCGATCCGGTTGGCGACTTGCGGCTGAGGAGAGATTTGAACCGGACAAAACGCCCTCCGGAGGCTGGAAGTAGGACCATGCGCGGATCGAGCGACCGCGATTTCGTGAGCATGTTGGGCCTGGTTGCGGCAAGAGACGACTCCCAGGAGGAGGCTGGCCGGCGACCCGCATGTGTTCCGTCTCGGGTTCGGGGCACCCTGGCGATTGCGGGCCGGCGACTCTGGACGATCGAGAGAGTGACGCTGGCGACAGGGCTCAGCATCGGGACGCCAATCCCAAACTCAGCCACACCGAATCCATCCAGAGAGACTCGGCGGGAATGGTCTCATACACGAATCCGCTGCTGCTTTCCGATTGGAGCCCGACTCCTGGGGGACAGCCGTCCCCGGCGGTCCGGACCGGACGACAGCCGGGGGCGGCTGTCCCACAAGTCCCAACCGGACAGCATCAGCAGGTTCGTGTCTCAGGCGAGGATCTCGGAGACGACCCGACCCGGCTGGCCGTCGAGCAGGGAGCCGTCGCCATTGGGGCGGCGGAAGAGGAGTTGGTTGGGGTCGAGGCCGAAGAGTTGGAGCAAAGTCGCGTGGTAGTCGTAGTGGTTGACGACATTCTCGACGGCCTTGATGCCAAGCTCGTCGGTGGCGCCGTGAACGTGGCCACCGCGGAGGCCGCCGCCGGCCATCCAGTAGCTGAAGCCGTAGGTGTTGTGGTCGCGACCGGGGTTCTTCTCGTTCTGGATGACGGGCAGTCGGCCCATCTCGCCGCCCCAAGAGACGACCGTCTCGTCAAGCAGGCCGCGACGCTTGAGGTCGATCACCAGGGCTGCGGACGGACGGTCGACCCGCTGGCACATCGCAGGAAGACTCTTGAGAATGTTGCCATGATGATCCCAGTTCTGGTTACCGGTGCAGATCTGGACGAACCGGACCCCGCGCTCGACCAGGCGTCGGGCGATCAGGCACCGCGTGCCGAACTCGCGGCTGGCGGGGTTGTCGAGGCCGTAGAGTTTGTGGGTCTCGGGAGACTCCCTGGAGATGTCGAGGGCTTCCTTGGCCGCGGTCTGCATCCGGGCGGCGAGTTCGTAGCTGGCGATCCGGGCGGAGAGATCCTGCTCGCCGGCGCGGGCGGCGAGGTGCTGGCGGTTGAGCTGGTCGAGGTAGTCGAGGTAGCGGCGCTGGGGGCGCCCTCCAGGTGTGGAGGCGGGTCGAGGTTGAGGATGCGGGGCTCGCGGGGACGGATGACTGTTCCTTGATAGAGCGGAGGGAGCCAGCCGCTCGACCAGTTTTCGACGCCGAGGACCGGCACACCGCCGGGGTCGCTGAGGACGCAGTAGGCGGGGAGGTTCTGGTTCTCGGTGCCGAGACCGTAGGTGAGCCACGACCCGAGCGCGGGGCGGCCAGAGGCGATGCGGCCGTTGTTCAAGGCGTTGATCGACTGGCCGTGATTGTTCACGCCGGTATGCATCGAACGGATCAAAGTGATGTCGTCGGCGACCTCAGCGAGTCCGGGCAGAAGCTCGCTCAATTCCATGCCGCACTGGCCGCGCTTGTGGAATTTCCAGGGGGAGGCGAGGAGCTTCGAGCTGGCCTGGCCGGCGTTGTCGTACTTGATCTCGCCGGTGAAGGTCTTGCCGTCGAGGCGGTCCAGCTCGGGCTTGGGGTCGAAGAGGTCGTGATGGCTGGGGCCACCTTGCATGAACAGGGTGATCATTGCCTTCGCCTTCGGCGGCGCGGGCGGGGCCTTGGGCTTGAGGTCATAGACGGGACGTTCGAGGAGTGGCTGTCGCGGGCCAGTGTTGTCCTCGGCGGCGCGGAGTCCATCCTGATGGAGGAGCCAGGCGAGGGCGAGCGAGCCGAGGCTCAAACCCTGGGCGGCCAGGAAATGGCGGCGGGTGGCGGGGCCGAAGGGGTCGTGAGGCATCGGGGCGTCTCCCTCGTTCTCAAATCATGATCGATGGCAGATGGTCGATGATCGACGGCAGATGGCTCTCAATCGACGTAGAGGAAGGCGTTGGAACTCAGCAGTGCCTGAGCGAAACTGGCGAGGGCCTGGCGGTCGGGGTCGGGAGCCGGGGAATCGTTCTTGACCTCAACGTGGGCGGCGGCGAAGTCGGTGCGTTGACGTTCGAGGAACGTCAGGGCCGACGCGACCTGATCCGGGCTCGGCTCGACGCAGAACGCCAGACGCCAGGCCAGTTCGACCTGATCGGCGGCGTCTTCACCAACCTCGGAGGCGAGGCGATCGGCAAACGCCTCGGAAGCGGCGATGATGTCCTCATTATTCATGAGCATGAGCGCCTGGGGGGCGACTGTGGAGGCGGAGCGGCGTTCGCAGTTGGGGGACATGACGGGGGCGTCAAACGCTTCCAGCACGCTCAGGGGCATCGTCCGGCGGACCTGGATATAGAGGCTCCGGCGGAATGGCTCGCGGCCGATTGAGGCACGCTTCCCAACGGGGCGGCCAGCGGAGTCGCGGTTGTCGGCGCCGACGATGATCTGGCCAACCTCGTCGGGAGCAACGGGGACTGGAGGGCCGGACATCTTCGGGTTCAGGAGGCCACTCACGGCGAGCACCGCGTCGCGGACCGCCTCGGCTTCCAGCCGGCGGACGGACATCCGGCCGAGGAGTCGGTTGTCGGGATCGACGGCGTCGAGGGCGGCCGTCCGACGCGAGGACTGACGATAAGCGGCCGAAAGCATGATCTGACGGTGGATTCTCTTGAGGGTCCAGCCGCCGCGCATGAAGTCGTCGGCGAGCCAGTCGAGAAGCTCGGGATGCGAGGGACGCTCGCCGAGGCGGCCGAAGTCGCCGGGGGTGGCCACGATCCCGCGGCCGAAGTGGTGCATCCAGACGCGGTTCATGAGGACGCGGGCCACGAGCGGATGCGCGCCGCTGGTGAGGTGGCGGGCGTAGGCGAGTCGGCGTCCGGTGGTCGTGAGGTCGGGGTCGTTGGTCGGGATCTCGGGCGTGCCGGTGGTCGCGGTGAGGACGGTCAGTTCGGCCGGCTCGACGGCCTGGCGAGGCTGGTTGAAGTCTCCGCGGTCGAAGAGATGCGTGACCGGGACCTGGCCGGGGACCTCGGTGAGTGCCCGCACGTAGTTGTCGGGGGGACGCTTCGCCTTCACGGCGGCGGTCTTCTTGGAGAATTCACTGATGATGTCGCGATGGGCCTTGGCGTCGTAGAGGCTGACGTTGCCGGTGGTGACGAGCACGCGGGGATAGGTCTTGAGGAGCTGCTTCTGCTCGTCGGAACGCTTGCCGGCCGGTGTGTCGCGAGCCTCGCAGAGCCTGGGGCGAAGCTCTTCGGGAGCCACGGCCAGCTCGCGTTCGAGAACTTCCTGGACCAGCTTTTCGAGGGCGGCGGATCGCTCCTTGTTGATCGCGGCGACCTCGGCATCGACCTCGGCGGCCTTCTTCCACTCGGCGTCGGTCCAGAGGGAGACGAGTCGGGCGCTGGGGTGGCGCCAGTGCTCGACGTCGTAGGCGGGTTCGAAGAGGGCGCGGAAGCGGTAGTAATCCTCGTGGGAGATCGGGTCGTAGCGGTGGGCGTGGCACTGGGCGCAGCCCACGGTCAGGCCGAGCAACGACGTGGAGACAATCTTGATCGTTTCGGCGACGGTGTCGTTGCGGGCGGCGGTGGGCTCGGCGTCGGGGTCGCCGCTGCCGTCGGGGGCCATCCGGAGGAAGCCGGTGGCGATGAGCCTGTCGGTGTCGGTGGCGGAGAGGTTCTTGTAGGGAGGGGCGAGCATCTCGTCGCCGGCCAGTTGCTCGCGGATCAACTCATCCCAGGGGCGGTCGGCGTTGAGCGAGCGGACGAGGTAATCGCGATACTTGTACGCATACTTCCGCACGTTGTCCCTGGCGGTGTAGCCATCGCTATCGGCATAGCCAGCCACGTCGAGCCAGTGGCGTCCCCAGCGCTCGCCGTAGTGGGGCGATTCGAGGAGGCGGTCGATCAGGTGCTCATAAGCCTCGGGCGAGTCGTCGTTGAGGAACGCCGCGACCTCGGTGGGAGTCGGAGGCAGACCGGTGAGGTCGAAGGTGGCGCGTCGGATCAAGGTGCGCCGGTCGGCCTCGGGCGAGAAGCTCAGGCTCTGCGTCTCCAGCTTCGCGAGAAGAAACGTATCGATCGGGGTGCGGACGAGCGTTCGGTCTTCTACTTCCGGCAAGTCCGAGCGTCGGACCGGCTGGAAGGCCCAGAAAGATTTCTCCTCCTCGGTCAAAACCATTCCCGGTGGGAGGGTTTCCGGTTCGGGCCGGATTGTGGAGGCGCCCTGGTCGATCCAGGAGGCGATGGCGGCCTTCTCGACACTGGAGAGCTTCTTGTCGCCGGGGGGCATCTCGTCGGCTTCGAGGCGCATCCAGAGGTAGGAGTCGTCGTGGTGGCCGGGTACGATCGCCTCGCCGGAGATCCCGCCCGCGACCATGGAGCGGACGAGACGGAGGTCGAGATCGCCGCGAATTTTGGTCTGCTCGCCGTGGCAACGGAAGCAGTGGGTCTTGAGGATCGGCCGCACGTCGCGCTCGAAGTTCAACGGTGCCCCGGGAGGTTCGGCAGCGCGAGCGGCCGGGATGGGGGCCAGGAGGAGCGTGAGCAAGACAGCGGGAATGGTCCAGCGAGAGTGGCTCATGGCGGGCTCCGATCGCCGCCGTCCGGCGTGCCCGAGGCCGGTCCGGGGTCGGGGGTGGGTGGCGTCTTCCGCGAGGCGGGCGGGGAGGCGTGAGGGTCGGGTCGAGGTTCGGAGAGCTTTCCGCGCAGTATCGAGTTTATCGGTCGCCGAAGCAATCCGCCTCAAATACATGCGAATCTCGCACCGTGACGCCCGGGAATGAGGGCCTGGCGAGCGGGGAGGGAGGAACGTCAGAGGCATCATCGCGAGAATCTCCCTCGTTTAGCGGACATAATCCAGGACGCCCGGCGTGTGTTCTTCCGGCGGGAACGATCGCTCTTCGGTTCGCGATTGGGCGAGGCGGTCCTTCATTCTCGCGAGGATCTCGGGGCGACGACTGGCGAGGTTGGTGGTTTCCGAAGGGTCTTCGCCGAGGTTGTAGAGTTCCTGGGGAGCCCCGGAGCGCGGCTGGACGACTTTCCAGTCGCCGAGCCGGGCGGCCTGAACGAGACCGTTCGGGAAGGGATATTCCCAGTAGAACCAGTCGCGGGAGGGCAGCTTGTCCTGACCGAGGAGGGTCGGGGCGAGCGAGATCCCGTCGTGGTTCGCGGGCGGTTCGACGCCGGCCAGGTCGGCGAAGGTGGGCAGGAAGTCCCAGAAGGCGCCGACCTGATCCGACACGGCGCCGGGTTCGATCTTGCCGGGCCAGCGGGCGACCAGGGGGACGCGGATGCCGCCCTCGTAGAACTGGCCCTTGTAACCGCGGAGGGGGGCGTTGCCGTCGAAGAAGTCGGTCATCCGGGTCCAGGCGCCGCCCTGGCCGCCGTTGTCGGAGGTGAAGAGGATGATCGTGTTTTCCCTCAGGCCCAGTTCATCGACCAAATCGACGACCTGGCCAACGTAGCGGTCGAGCCGGCTGACCATGCCGGCGAAGGTGGCATAGGGCTCGTCCGAGCCGATGTAACCGGGCCTCGGGTCGGGCAAAGGTTCCTCGGGAAACTGGCCGCGGTAGGGCCGGACGGAGTCCTCGGGGACGACCAGCTCGACGTGGGGCAAGGTGCAAGGGATGTAGCAGAAGAAGCGGCGGCCCTGATTCTGACGGATGAATTTCAACGCCTGGGCCTGGATCTCGTCGGGGGCGTACTGGCCGCGGCGGTGGTCCTCGTTCTTCGGCAGGGGGTACTTCGTCTCGTTCTGCCAGACGTAATAGGGGAAATGGAAGTGTGCGTGGACCTGGTGATAGAAGCCGAAGTACTCGTCGAACCCTTGCCGGTTGGGATGGCCGGGCGAGCCCTCGATGCCGAGTCCCCACTTGCCGAAGCCGCCGGTGGCGTAACCGGCCTGTTTGAGGACTTCGGCGATGGTCACGTCACGATCGGCCAGTGACCGGCCGCCGCCGTTGGCGCGGACGGGGGTGTGTCCGGTATGGAGGCCGGTCATCAGGGTCGAGCGTGACGGGGCACAGACGCAAGAACCGGCATAGAACTGGGTGAAACGCATTCCCTCGGCGGCGAGGCGGTCGATGCGGGGCGTCTGGATCTTGCGCTGACCGTAGCAACCGAGCTCGCCGTAGCCCAGGTCATCGGCCACGATCAGAACGATGTTCGGCGGCTCGGCGGCCGGGACGACCGAGGGTCGGAGAATAGTCAGGAGTGCCGCGCAGACGAGGACGGACCTCCCGAAGAATGGTCGGTCGAGACATCCGAATAATCTTAAGAATGATCTGGAATTCCTGGTTGTCATTGCGATTCTGCCTGGATCTTCGGTTGCCGAGTCTCTGAACTTCGGGCGTCATCCGAACAGTTCGTGGAGCGGCGATCCGCCCTGGACGATCGGGACGGGCCGGTTCTGGGGATCGGGGAGGCGGAGGTCAGGGTCAATGCCGAGGGCATGGTAGAGGGTCGCGGCCAGCGATTCGGGGCTGACGGGGTCGTCGATCGGGTAAGCGCCGTCCTTGTCGGAGGCGCCGAGGACGGCCCCGCCGCGGATGCCGGCGCCGGCGAGCAATGCGGGGAAGAGGAAGCTCCAGTGGTTGCGACCCCAGCGGGGCGTCGCCTGCGGGGAGCGGCCCATCTCGCCGACGGCGAGGACGAGGGTCTCGTCAAGAAGTCCGCGGTCGTCCAGGTCGGCGATGAGGGCGGCGCAGCCCTGGTCGAAGGTGGGCAGGAGGTGGTCGCGGACGTCGTCGCTGTGGACGTGGGAGTCCCAGCTATAGCCGTCGCAGGAGTCGTAGTGGACGGTGACGAAACGGGCGCCGGCTTCGACGAGGCGGCGGGCGACGAGGGCGGACTGTCCGAAGAGGTGGCGACCGTAGCGGTCGCGGGTGCGGGGATCTTCACGGCGGACGTCGAGCGCCTCGCGGGCTTCTGGGGAGGTGACGAGGGAGAGGGCGCGTTGCTGGAAGCGGTCGAAGTCGTCGAGGCGGCGGGAATGGTCGAGGACGCGGCGAGCGGCGTCGAACTGGTCGAGGAGGGAGAGGCGGTGGTGCATGCGGTCGAGATTCAGACCGGAGGAGGAGGCGAGGCCGTCGATCTGGAAGGTCAGCTCGGCGTCGTCGCAGGGGCGCCAGTAGGGGTTGTCCTGGAGGTCCTTCTTGTCCACGGCGGTCGTGAGCGGGCTGTAGCGGCGGCCGAGCCAGCCGGGATGCTCGCCGGGGCGGCGGTACTGGCTGGCTTCCTGCAAGCGGCCGAGCGTGTTGGGCACGACGGCGTAGCTGGGGAGTGGGCGGTTCGAGGCGCCGGGGGCGTGCTGGTCAAGGTACTCGACGACGGAACCGATCGAGGGCCAGTCGGACTGGGAGACGACCGGCAGGCCGCCCGAAGTGCCTTTCCAGGGCTGACCGGTCTGGAGGTAGTGGCAGGCGTTGTGGTCGTTGTAGGGGTGGGTCATCGAGCGGATGACGGCGAAGCGGTCGGAGAGGGTGGCGAGGTTCGGGAGGCATTCGCCGATGAGAAGTCCGGGCGAACGTGAGGCGATCGGGCGGAAGGGGCCGCGGATCTTCTCGGGGGCGTCGGGCTTGAGGTCGAAGGTTTCGAGCTGGCTAGGACCGCCGAAGAGGAAGAGGAAGATAACCGAACGGGCGCGGGGGCGGGTTCCGGGCGACTCCTCGGCGGCGAGGAGGCGGGGCAAGGTCAGGCCGAGGAGGCCGGCGCCGGCGGCCTCGAGCAAGGTCCGACGGGTCAGGCCGTCACAGGCGGCGTGCGGGCGTCCCTGGATCTGGAACATCGGACCTCCCCGGCCCCGGCGTCGGGGCCGAAACGCGGCGATGGACGGGTTCTCAGGCGAGGATCTCGTGGATGGGTTGGCCGTAGTCGATCTCCAGTCGCTTGCGGCCGGGGACGTCGAGGCGGCGGGGGTCGAGGCCGAGCAGGTGCAGGAGCGTGGCGTGGATATCGGTAACGTAGTGGGGGTTCTCGATGACGTGGAAACCCAGCTCGTCGGTGGCGCCGTGGACCGTGCCTCGTTTGATGCCGGCGCCGGCGAACCAGACGGTGAAGGCGTGGGGGTGGTGGTCGCGGCCGGTGGGTTTGGCGATCGTATCGCGGGTCTCCAGGCCGGGCGTGCGGCCGAACTCGGTGCAGCAGACGACGGTGACGTCGTCGGTCAGGCCGCGGCGTTTGAGGTCCTTGAGCAGGCCGGCGATGGGCCGATCGACACGGGCGCAGGAGCGGGCGTGGAGGTCCTTGAGCTGGGTGTGGGAGTCCCACTCGCCGTAGTCGCTCAGATAGACGAGGCTGAAGCGGACGCCCCGCTCGGCGAGACGTCGGGCGGCGAGGAGGCGGCGGCCATAGACGGCGGTGGCCTCCTGATCGATGCCGTAGAGGGCCTGCGTCTCGGGCGACTCGGACGCCAGGTCGAGGGCCGAGGGGACGGAGTCCTGCATCCGGAAGGCCAGCTCGTAGGAGCGGATGCGGGCGCGAAGCTGGTCGTCGTCGGGGTACTCGACGGATGAGAGCTGGTTCAGCTCGTGGATGAACTGGAATTGATTCTTCTGCTCCTCGGCGAGGACGTCGCTCGGCCGCGAACCGAAGAGGAGCGGCTGGCCGGGATCGAGGGAGAGCTCGACGCCGGAGTGCTGGGGGCCGAGGTAGTCGGCAGCGAAGTCCTCGCGGACGCGGGGGTCCTTGTACTTGCCGAGGAAGACGAACTGGGGAAGGTTCTCGTTCAGGGTGCCGAGGCCGTAGTGGATCCACGAGCCGATGACGGGCTGCTTCTCGTCGAGCTTGTGCCGGCCGTGGTGCATCTGGAACTCGGCGGCGTGGTCGTTGTCGGTCGAGTACATCGAGCGGACGAAGGCGATGTCATCGACGCAACTGGCCAGGTGCGGCCACCAGTCGCTGATCTCGACCCCCGCCTCGCCGTACTTCTTGAAGCCGACCTGGAGGGGGAAGATCTGGGCGTGCGTGCGGTCGGCGCCGACGACGGCGCGGGAGCGCTCGCGGAAGAGGGGCGATTGGAACGGGTTCGGATACGGAGTCTGCTCGTAGGTCTTGCCGGCGTGGGTGTTGAGGGCGGGCTTGGGGTCCCAGGTCTCCAGGTGGCTGACGCCGCCGGAGAGGAAGATCCAGATGACGCTCTTCGAGCGGGGCGGGAAGTGGGGACGGCCGTCGGGCGGGGCGCTGCGGGGCGATCGCCTCGGCGCGGGCGAGGCCGTCGCGCTGGAGCATCGACGCCGAGGGCCAGGCCGGTGAACCCGAAGCCGACGTCGGCCAGGAACGCCCGGCGATGGATGCGGCCGCAGGGGGGACCGACGCGGGGTGTTCGGCGTTGTTGGGGCATGGGAGCGGCCTCCGGGTCGGCTCTCAATGAATCGTGAGGAAGTCGTTATGGTTCAAGAGGGCTTGAACGAGGTCTTCGCGGGCCGCGTTCCTCGGGATCGAAGGAGGTCTTCCGCGGCGCGGAGCAAGGTCGGCCTGGCGGGCGAGGAAGGCGTCGCTGAGGGCGCGTTCGCGGGTCGGTCGGGGGACGGCAGAGGACCTGCTCGAAGGCGGCGACGACGAAGGCGGAGTCGCGATCGGGCGAGGCCGACTCATCCTCCCAGAGGCGTCTCGCCAGAGTCCGGGCGAGGGCGACGGCCAGCTCGCTGTTGGCAGGGCGAGGGATTGCTGGGGGACGACGGAGGTGGTGCGTCGGTAGCAGTCGCCGGGGTCGGGGGCGTCGAAGAGGGCGAGGAAGGGCATGGTGGCCTCGCCGTGGTGGGTGTAGTAGAGGCTGCGGCGGTGGCTGGTGAGACCTTGATCGAAGGGGATGTCGGGACCGCCGAGGGTGAGGTCGAGGACGCCGGCAACATGGAGGAGGCTGTCGCGGAGGACCTCGGACTCCATCCGGGAGGGCTCGAAGCGCCAGTAGAGGCGGTTTTCCGGGTCGAGGTCGCGGGCGGGGTGCGACGGGGTCGGGCGTGTGGGAGCGGAGGCGATAGGCGCGGCTGGTGACGATCAGGCGGTGGAGGTGCTTCATCGACCAAGGGGCGGCATCCGGGTCGGACGGCTCCATCAGCTCGACGGCCAGCCAGTCGAGCAAGGCGGGGTGGGTGGGGTCCTTGCCGTTGCGGCCGAAGTCGGCGGTGGAGGCGACGAGGGCGCGGCCGAAGTGCCAGCGCCAGAGGTGGTTGACGGCGACGCGGGCGGTCAACGGGTTGTCGCGGTCGGCGATCCAGCGGGCGAGGGCAGTGCGACGGCCGGTGCTGCGGGTGGGGTAGGACGGGCTGAGGGGCGTGTAGTCGGCCGATTTGGGTTTCGACGGCGGCATGGGCTGCTTCGAAGGCTTTGAGAGTTTCGGATTTCTGCTGCTCGGCCTTCGCGACCTCGGGCTGGGCCTTGGCGTCGTCGCGGGCCTTGCGGCGGGCGGCGGCGAGGGTGCGATCCGCGCGGGCCAGCTCGACGGCCGCCTGGTCGGCCGCGGCCTGGCGCTCGGCCCGCGAGGCGGCGTAGCTGCAGGTCGGGAAGTCGCCTTCGACCCGGCCGAATTTCACATCGTCGGCCTGGATCCGGGCCCGGACGGCGGCGAGGTGGGAGCGGGCCGCTACCACGTTCAAATGATCCACCCGGAGCGTGAGTCGGGCGGCCTCGACGGCGTTGCGAGCCTGGACGACGTCGGGTGGCGGAGCCGACCGCTCGAAAGGCCGGCGTCGGGCGCCGAGGAACACCGGATTGACGCCGAGCGCAAAACGGCTCCGCGTGAGAGCCTTGACGCGCCGAGGCCACCTGATCGCGGGTCCGATTCAGCTCCTGCTCGGCAGCGGAGAGGGCGGCCTCGCGCTGGGCGATCTCCTCGCGGCGGACGAAGTCCTGAAGGCCGGGGTAGGACGCCTCGGGGGGGAGGTCGATCGGCTCGACGTGGAAGTCGTCGTCACTGAGGAAGGCGGGGACGCCGGGGGGGATCGGAGGGCGGTCGGGGACGACGTTGCGGGCCTCGCCGCGGGTGTAGAGGTAGGTCTCGGCGTCGAGCTTCTCGTCGAAGATGCGGACCAGGCCGGAGGTGATCGGCTTGTAGGCCTTGCCGTACTCGTATTTCGGGTAGGGGCCGGGGTCGGGCTCGCCGGGGACGCGGTCGTGGCGAATCTCCAGGGGCTCGAAGAAGGCGCGGAAGGCGAAGTAGTCTTCGTGCTTGATGGGGTCGTACTTGTGGTCGTGGCAGTGGGCGCAGTTGATCGTGAGGCCGAGGAAGGCCTTGGCGGTGTGCTCGACGTTGTCCTTCATCCAGAGGTTGTAGTTCCATCGGTAGAAGTTGCGGACGAGAAAGCCGGTGGCGACGAGGGTGTCGCGGTCATTGGGGTTGATCTCGTCGGCGGCGAGCATTTCGAGGACCATGCGGGAGTAGGGCTTGTCGGCGTTCAGGGAGCGGACGATCCAGTCGCGCCAGCGCCAGATCATGGCGTAGGAGTTGGTGACGTCGGGCACGGCGCGGCGGCCGTACCAGTCGCTGTAGCGCCAGACGTCCATCCAGTGGCGGGCCCAGCGCTCGCCGTATTGAGGGCTGGCGAGGAGGCGATCGACGGTCCGGCGATACGCCTCCTCGGAGGGGTCGGCGAGGAAGGCGTGAAGTTCGGCGCGGGTCGGGGGGAGGCCGATGAGGTCGAGGTAGAGGCGGCGCAGAAGGACGTGGGGCTCGGCCAGGGGCAAGGGAGTCAGGCCGAGGCGGTCGTGTTCGACTGCGAGGAAGGCGTCGATCGGGTGGCGGTTCCAGTCCGGATCGCGGACGGTCGGCAGGTCGGGGCGGACGGCCTTGCGGAAGGCCCAGTGGTCGCGGGGGTCGGGCTCGGGGGACTCGTCGGGAGGCGCGATCGCCCCCTGGTCGATCCAGTCGCGGACGAGGGCGATCTGCGCGTCGGTCAGCGGCGAGCCCTCGGGAGGCATGCGGAAGTCGGGGTCGGGGTCGGTCAGGCGGTCGAGCAGGAGACTGGCGTCGGCCTGCGCCGGGCTCGATGGCGGGGCCGCCGTCGCCGCCACGGAGTATCGAGGCGGCGGTGTCGAGGCGCAGTCCGGCCTTGCGTTTCAAGGAGCCGTGGCAGGCGTAGGCAGCGTGCCCGGAGAAGCGGTTTGACCTGGCGGACGTAATCGACCGGGTCGCCGCCGCGGGTCGGCGTCGTCAGGAAGAGTCCGAGCAGGGCGAGACGGGAGCGAAAAGCGCGGTCGCATGGCGTCGGTCCTCCCGACGGCAGCGTCCCGGAGCCAGGGTTCCCGGCGGGACGGCCGAGCCGTCTGCCACGGGCGTCGGAGGCGCCACGACCTCCGACCATTTCAACAAAGTTACAACACCCCGGGGACCGAGTGGAAGGGAAATCGTCCCCGCGGGCCGGAAATGGCGAGGGGGTTCCTTGAAGACTTGGAGAATCACTTACTGGTCGGACCCGGCCGAGTCGTCCGGCGCGACCCTGGGGAGGGCGGGGTTGATCTCGGGGGGGAGCAAGCGCTGGGCGAGGGCGATCCCGAGCACGACGGCCAGGAAGCCGGCCGCGACGCTGCCGAGGAGGTTCGCCAGGCAATGGCCGACCTGTCCGCGCTCCCAGAGCCGGGCGGATTCGTAGGCGAAGGTCGAGAAGGTGGTGTAGCCGCCCAGGAGGCCGCTGATGGCGAGCAGTCGGGTGTGGGTGTGGAACGGCCAGAAGCGGCCGAGCAGGACCGCCAGGAGGCCGATGAGGAACGCGCCGGAGACGTTGATGGCAAACGTGGCCCAGGGGAAGCCCGGCCCCGTGCGGGTCTCGATCCAGACTCCCAGCCAGTAGCGGGCGTTGACCCCAATCGCCCCGCCGATCGAGAGCGCCACGACTTGACTCCAGACCTGCAACGACCCGTCCTCCCTTGCGGGGGCCCTGGTAGCGATCAACGTACCTTTCTCGCAGAATCGCCCGGGGATTGCGAGTCCGAGGCGCCGGGACGGTCGCGATCGGGATGACGGATCTCTTCCAGGGGCGTGCGGCCGCCGCGGGACGAGCGCGGGGTCAGGTGCCGGTCCTCGTCCGCTCGTCTCCGCGTGCGTCCTGACGTCCCGGGTGGCTCGGCGCAGGCGACCGGCTTCCTTCGGAGGGTGCCGGCCAGCGCACCGGACGATCAGAGGACGCCTCGGGACGGTCCGGGGCGCTCGCCGAAATTGCTTTCTCTTCAGGAGTTGGGGCGCAATCCTTCCCATCTTGACGTTCGTTCGGCGCCGCCTCGGCGTGCTGCTCCGCCTCGCGACGGGCGCGGTGGAAGCCCTGGAGGTGGCGATGCACTTCCAGCGCCTGGGCCGACTCGTAGCGGCGGGCGCAGTTCGGCCTCGGGAGAATCGTCGAAGGTGCGGGCGCGGGCGCAGGCCTGTTCCAGGGCGGGGGCGTCGATCTCGGTCCAGAGGGCTTCACGGAGGTCGCGCAGGCGGTGCTGCTCCGGCGGCACGATCGCCAGCAAGGCGAGGCGTCCCCGCTCGCGGTTGCCCAGGTGGCGGCGCTGCTCGGCGGCGCGGGCGTCGGGTTCGAGTGCGGAGGTGTCCAGCCCGAGGAAGCGTTCGACTTCCTGCGGATCGGGAGCCTTGTCGGCGGCGAGGCTGGCGCGGAAGAGCTGCGAGACCAGGGGATGACCGGGCGGGATGCGCCGGATCGAGCCCGAGCAAGCGGAGGGCGCGGAACAACTCCGGACGCGACCAGTAGCCGCCGGGGACCTGCAGGTCGGCGCCAGCTCGTCGAAGCGGGCGATGAGCCAGTCGCAACCGAAGGCCGACCCGGTCAGCCGGGCGTACGCCTGGCCGCCCGGCTCCTCCAGCCGGGCGCCGGTCCGACGCGCCCACGCCCGTCGGCGACGCATCCAGTCGCGCTCGGCTCGGGCCGTGTTCTGCTCCAGGGCGAGGTTTTCTCGTTCGACGCAGCGATCCAGCCGGACGGACGCTGTGGCGGCCCGGGCGACCAGCCAGCGCTGAACGGTGTCGTTGGGCTGGAGGGCGTGGGTCCATTCGGCGACCCGTTCGGCGATCTTCGCACGCTGGTCGGGCGGCTCGACGACCTGACAGCGGAGGCCGTGCTTGACCGCGTTGGCCCGGCTGCGGGCCTTGCCGGCGACGGTCTTCGGGCCGGTGGGGCGGGCGTTGGGGCGCGGAAGACCGAGGGCGTCGAGAACCTCGGGGCTGAGCGGGTCAATGGGTTCGGGCGCGGAGGCGTCGGGATGGGGCGTCATCGGAAGGGCCCTCGGCGTCAAGGGTGGCGATCGGAGGCGGCTCGGACCGGACCGGATCGGATCGGACCGGGGCGCGGCACACGTGGACGCGCCCGTAGGTTCCTATCCTGGATTGTCGAGAAAAGGGCGAGCGGCAATCACCCTTTTTCGGATTTTTTCTCAAGTCGCCGCTCAGAGCCGGTCGAGCGGGCTGCGGACGCCGCTGGGGCCGGCATGGAGGACGTGGGTGTAGATCATGGTGGTGCGGACGTCGCGGTGGCCGAGCAGTTCCTGGACGGTCCGGATGTCGTGGCCGGCTTCGAGCAGGTGGGTGGCGAAGCTGTGGCGGAAGGTGTGGCAACTGGCGTGCTTGGCGAGCCCGGCGGTGATGATGGCTCGCTTGACCGCCTTCTGGAGCGCCGACTCGGCCAGGTGGTGCCGCCGGACGAGGCCGGAGCGGGGGTCGGGGCCGCGTCGGCGGGCGGGGAAGAGGTACTGCCAGCCGAGCCGGCGGTCGGCCTCGGGATACTTCGTGGCCAGCGCGTGCGGCAGATGGACCCGGCCGAACCCTTCGCGGAGGTCTTGCCGGTGGACGGCCGCGACGTGCTCGACCTGCCTGCGGAGCGGCTCGACCAGCGCGGCCGGCAGGACGGTGGCGCGGTCCTTCTGGCCCTTGCCGTCGCGTACGAGGATGTGGTTCTGCGCGAAGTCCACGTCCTTGACCCGGAGCCGGAGGCACTCCAGCAGCCGCAGGCCCGAGCCGTAGAGCAAGGAGGCGGCCAGCCAGGCGTCGTCCCGGAGTCCGGCGAGCACCGCGCGGGCCTCGTCGGGGCTGAAGACGACCGGCAACCGCTCGGGGCACCGCGCCGCACCGCCTGGTCGCTGACCCACTCCAGCGGCCGGTCGAGCACCATCTTGTAAAGGAACAGCAAGGCGCTGAGCGCCTGGTTCTGGGTCGACGCGGCGACGTCCTCGTGGACCGCCAGGTGCGTGAGGAACGCCACGACCTCCGGCTCGCCCATCTGCAAGGGGTGCCGCTTGCCGTGGTGGAGGATGAACCGCTTGATCCAGAGGACGTAGGCGTCTTCGGTCCGGAGACTGTAATGCAGGCGCCGGGTCGCCTCGCGGACCTGGTCGAGCAGCCTGGACATGTCCGTCTATCCCCTCGCGCCGAAATCCGTATAATCCCGACCCAATCCTTGCGACATGCGTTGCAAATCGGTAAAATTCGGAACTGTTCGGGATTATACGGACAAATGGGCGTGTTGCAACACGTCTGTTCAGCGGCCGAATTGTTGTTAGGCGTCTTCGGTTGGGGGGGCTTGCGATGAAGCGTGACCTTGACCTTGTGAGGACGGTCCTACGCCGCGTCGAGGATCAACCTCCACTCATTCCGCTAACGAGTATCGAAATCGAAGACTACGATCAGCCCACGATCATTGAGCATCTGGAACTTCTCATCGAACACGGATTGATCGTAGGCCAGGTTCGCCGCCACTCCGGCAGGGGTGCAGCCTACAATATTGCCCGCCTCTCCTGGGAAGGACAGGAATTCCTCAAGGCCGCGAGCGATGACACCCTCTGGAATCGCCAAGAAGACCGTCGTCGAGTCGTCGAAGTCGTTCACGTTCGGCTTGCTGCGTCGGTGGCTAGAATGGCAGGCGGGCCTAGCTCTGGGAATGCCCGGCGAAGGGCCGCCCAGCAGTTGAAGTAACACATGCCACCGTGGGCGATCAGACGGCTTCCCAACTCGTCCGGCTCTAGCCTCGCGTTGGCCAGGGCGGAGCGAGCATTCTTGCTCCACTCGGCATCCATGTCTCTCAATTTCTCCAGCGTCTCGGCATCCACGGACACGACGCCTAACCTTGCGCTGCAGCGGACCCCGCCAGGCCGCTTACCGTATGATCGTAGCTCACCGGGGCGGGGCCGCTGAGCTTGGGTGTTAGGCGGCGGGGCTCATATGGAAACAACACTGCCACCCGATTCTCAAAACAGCACTCGAGAAGCAGCGAGCATTGACCAAAATGCTTAATGCTGCATACAAGCTGAACGATTGGCTCAACTTCTATTGGAACTTTTACGTTGTTTTTGTTGGCGTTGTTATTCGGCTGGATCTTCAGCGCGAAGGTGCCTTGGCAGCCTACTTCAGCAAACGGTCGTCTCGGCCTTTTTCATCGGCTTTGCGAGCAGTCAGCATCGTTCGCTGGCCCGCACCTACTATGCATTGGACAAGACAGCACTATCTCTCAGGGAGAGGTGGGGACACGATATATTCAAAGACGAGCTCATGGTTAAGCTGTCGCAGAGGTTCTGGCGGGCGGAAATCGTGCTGCACTTGATGGCGGACGCGGCCGTCATCTATTGCATTTGGGCATACGAGCCGGTTCCATAAGCTGGGATGTGCCCCGTTCTACCGAGGTGAACTCTCGTACAAAATGGGCCGCCTAACCTCGCGCTGCAGCGGACCCGGCCCGCGGCGTCGGTTACTGGTAACATGACGGTCACCCTCGGCGGGCCGGTCCGCTGAGCTTGGGCGTTAGGCGGCGGGGGGCGAAGTCGAGTATCCAGGGCCGCGTTTCGGGAGGGAACCCATGCCCGCGAAGAAGCTTCCTCTCTCAGGGCTGATGGGGTTGGTCGCACTCGTTGCCATCGACGTGTGGGCCTACAGACGAATCTTCGATACCATCTTCGTCGAGACCGGCACCGGTGCCATGGACATCATAATGTCTTTGTGTGCCCTCGGGTTATTGCCCACATCGACGCTGATCGTAGTCATGTCAACCGTGATGTGCGTCCGCGTCCGACGTTGCGGTGAAGCGAAGCCCTTCCTACTCGGTTTCTTCATCTCCGGGCTGATCGCCGCCCTGTCTTTCGTCTTCATCTGGTGGCTGGCCAATGGCTGGCTCGTGGAGACTGTCGTCACTCCCTCTGCCGAAGTGGTCGAGCCGTTTGAGGGTGAGTGGGCTGAGCATCTTTTCCTCCTGCTTTTCGCTGGCTTCACGTCAGTCCCCCAATTCCTCATGGCGGCTGTTGGAGGCTTGGTCTTCCGCCGCCTCGGCCTCAGCGTCCGTCGTTCTGTCTCTCGGCCGGCGCCCGGCGCGCCCGATGGAGCAGCGAACTCGCCTAACCTCGCGCTGCAGCGGACCCGACCCGCCGCGGCGGCTTCCGGTGATGCAACGGTTACTCTCGGCGGGCCGGTCCGCTGAGCTTGGTCGTTAGGCGGCGGGAGCGTCTGGCGTCATCGAAGGCCTCATTCTCTCGCCTTGGAGGACGTTAGTCATGGGAATCGCCCGGAGCGGTTTCGGTGCAGGTTTCATCGGGTTGATCGTCCTCTCGCCGATCGGCGGCTTTGCCTTCGGCCAAGAGCGCGAGGCGGGGTCGGCAGCGTCCGATGCGCGTAGAGTCTTGGACGAGGCCCTCGCCCAGGCGGCTTCCGCGGAGAAGGCGGTGTTCCTCCACTTCGGTGGGCCGGGCTGCGGTTGGTGCGTCCGGCTCACGGCCCTCCTCTCGCGGGAAGACGTCTCGGAAATCCTCGCTCGCGACTACGTCGTCATCGAGATCGACATTGATCGCATGAAGGGGGCGCCCGAAGTCATCGAACGATACAGCCCCGGCGGGTTCTCAGGCGGCATCCCCTGGTATCTCATCCTCGATCGCCGGGGGAAGGCACTCATCACCTCCGACGGCCCCGAGGGGAACGTCGGATACCCCATCCAGCCGAGAGGGATTGATCACTTCCTGTCGATGATCGAAAAGACCTCGCGCCGGATCGAGCCCGCCCAAATCGAACGTCTGAGGTCAGCGATCGAAGATGAGGCCGCAAAGATCAACCGCGAGTCGAAGTCTCAACCCGAGGTCGACAAACCACCGGCCAAGGTCGGCGACCCCGCACCTCAACTCAAGCAACTCGAAGGAACATGGGATGTGATCTCGTGGGCTTACGGCGGCAAGGAAAGTGCTCAAAATGAGCAGCTGCGTCTGGAAGTCAAGGGCGACAGGTTTATTTGGCATATTGGCGATCGCGATGTCGAGGAGAGGGTTTCCGCGATCGATCTGGCGAGCGAACCTAAGACCATCGATTTGACGAGAGATCGCGAGGATCGGCCCCTCACCAACAAGGGGATCTACAAAATCGAAGGGGATGCCCTCGTCCTCTGCACCAAAGGCGGGCGAGAAAGGCCCAACGACTTCAAGGCCGAGGAGGGCTCTCGCCAACTCCTGCGCGTCCTGAAGCGATCCACGGCGAAATGAGGCGTGTGGCACTGGTGCGAGAGAAATCGGTGTCAGATCAGGAGAAATCGGTGTCAGATCAGTTTTCCGGCCTAACCTCCGGCTGCAGCGGACCCGGCTGTCGCCGGGCCGCTGAGCCGGATCGTTAGGCGTCAATTCCCGTGGGGCTATCGCGAATACCCTTCTGAGCTGGTGCCCTGCGCCGGCCGCGTCGTGATGCACTGGAGGGATGCGATGGCAAAGGGCGATTTGCAGGCCATGCTTGAGGAGTTCGCTCCGGGCAGCGGATTTGGCGACCCCGAGGAGCGACGCAACGCCGAACTGCGGCTACA
Organism: uncultured Planctomycetales bacterium; assembly: GCA_963752755.1. Lineage (GTDB taxonomy): Bacteria > Planctomycetota > Planctomycetia > Isosphaerales > Isosphaeraceae > CAVVZJ01. The sequence continues at coordinate 178,488 of CAVVZJ010000005.1, forward strand.
AGCAGCGCTTGCCGAGCAACAGCGGAAGACCGCCGCTCGACTCAATCTGTTGACGTTGCTGCTCGTCGTCGTCGGCTTCCTTCAAGTGGTCATCCTGGGTTTCCAGGTCTGGGGAAGGTGATCTCGACGGGTAATGAAACCGTGGCGGCGTGGTGGGAGGCCAAAGCATGTACCATGAGCCCGAGGTATGCTACGTCACGCCGTTCTGTCCCGACTGTGACATGACGTTCCTGTTCCACGAGGTCTCCTACCCCGGAGGCAGAGAGAGCGAGCCACTGATTTGTCCCGATTGCTCCCGAGACCTCGGCGGGCGCGTCGAAACCGAGACTACCAAGCTCATCGGCAAGGTTCCTGAGAACGTCGGCGATCGGGTCTTATCACTTTTGGGGCATAAACCGTGACGCCTAACCTCGCGCTGCAGCGGACCCGGCCCGCCGCGGCGTTTCCCGGAACATCCAGCTTCCCTCGGCGGGCCGGTCCGCTGAGCTTATGCGTTAGGCGGCCTTAGCCAGCTCCGCCGCCGATGGCCGCACGGTACTTCGTCTGTACATGACCGGCCCCTCGCACGTCCGGCTCGGCGTCGAGTGGGCGGCGTGCCCGAGGCTTCCGTGGCTCGGAACGGCTCCCACCGGTCAGCGGCTGCGAGCATGCAGTCGTCCGAGGCCCACTCGCTGAGTCGGTCGCTGCGGGCATCGCGGAGGCGAATCACCGGCTGGGCGATCCGATCGGCCCGCGAGAAGGTCCTCTACGGGTCGGCAACGACTCGCCGCGATATGATCTGTTCCGGCACTGTGCCTCGCTGTTGGTGCAGCGACATGCCGAGGGCGGCCACTATCGAGAGGGCCGGCGCTAACTCGCGTGTAGCGGACCCCCCGCCGGCTTCGTGGTCAGTTCCAGCTCCTCTCGGCGGCCGGGTCCGCTGAGCTTGGTCGATAGGCGGCGGAGCGTGGAGATGCCTTACGACGAGGAACAGCAGCGAGCCTTACCAGCGAGCCGGCACGCTAAGGTGGGTCGAATCACGAGGGCACCATTCCCGCTCGGCGTCGACTTCGAGTACCTTCGGCCGCCCTCCGCTGGTGGCCCCCGCACTTCGAGCACGGGGCAGCAGGCGGCTGCCGTGTCACTCGGCCGGCAACGCGCCAGTTTGATGTTCCGGACTTCTATCAGACCGCTATGGTCGAGAATGTCGGCGAGTGAAGATAAGTCGGCACTCGGGTAGCTGGGCTTTCCGCTGGGCTGGCGACGCCGCCTGGGACCGAAAATGGCGAGTGCGGAGAAAGGTGGTCAGTTCATATTCCGCCGGGCTCTGCCGTCAAGGCAAGCTGACGCCGCCTAACCTCGTCGCTGCAGCGGACCCGGCCCGCCGCCGCGCTTTCTGGTATCAGAGCCTGGTCTCGGCGGGCCGGTCCGCTGAGCTTGGGCGTTAGGCGGCGGAGGTTTGATGAGCGATTCCAAGTGCCCCCGTTGCGGCAAAGAAGATCATCTGAGGGGCGGGATGTCGCTCGGCTACGGCGGCCGCAGCTTCTCGCAGACTTTCTGTCCCGATGACCTCCGCCTACTCCCCAGGCTCTTCGAGCACGGAGTCACGGTACAGCAACCATTCCACGCCTGTATCTCCTGCGGCCTCGTCTGGTCCGAGGTTTCAGCCGATGACTTGTCGGCGCTGATGAAAAGCGACGGCCGCACCCAACCGTAGTCGTCGAAGCCCGAGCCGCGGGTGTCGGCCGCCGCCTAACCCGGCGCGGCAGCGGACCCCGGCCGCCGGCAAGGCTTCCGGTCATTCGTGCGCTCCTCGGGCAGCCGGGTCCGCTGAGCTTATTCGTTAGGCGGCGGAGGTAGGAGATGAAGCCCGATCTCTGCCCTCGATGTGGTAAGGATCGCACGATCGCTGGCATCATCGATGAGATGACACGCCAAGGGTCGTTCCAGCCCGATGGGATCCCTTGGCTGCAGCATCTCCTCTGGTGCTTTGGGCAATCGACCGCCGCCAGGATGCAGGGTCAGTTCCGGGCCTGCCTGGGGTGCGGACTGGTCTGGAACAGTCTCTTGATCCCGAACAACTGAGGGCAGTCCTTGAGCGGGAGGGGATACGCCACTCCAGCGATGCACAGGACACGGAGGCGGTATGATTGCGGTCGACACAGTGACAGCCGCCTAACCTCTGCGCTGCAGCGGACCCGGCCCGCCGGTG
>CAVVZJ010000006.1:0-203913 GCA_963752755.1 uncultured Planctomycetales bacterium
ATAATGGGCCTCGTCGATGAATACGTGATCGACGCCTAACTCGTCGAACACCAGGCCGTCGTCTTTCTTATCCTCGGCGGCGAGGTCCTTGAGCCGCTCCTCGCGGCGGGCCTTTTGTTTTTCGATCGTCTTGATGATGTTGCGGGGCGTGCTGCTTCCGGCATGGTCGCGGAGCAACTGGTCGTATTCGGAAATCTGCTCGCGGAGGAAACGCTGCTGGTAGTCATTCGACATGCCGATCCGCTCGAAGCTGCTGTGGGTCACGATGATGCCGTCCCATTCGCCGCTGGCGATCTTGGCGGTCAGTAGCTTGCGGCGGTCGCGTGCCAGATCCTCCTTGGCGGCCACCAGCAGCTTCGCATTCGGGTAGAGCTGCATGAATTCGCGGGCGAATTGCTCCAGCATGTGGTTGGGCACGACGTACATGGGCTTTTTCACCAGCCCGGCTTCCTTCAGCTTCATGCCGGTGGCGGCCATCGTGAAGGTCTTGCCCGCACCGACGGCATGGGCCAGCAACGTGTTGCCGCTGCTCATGCCACGCCATACCGCGTCCTTCTGGTGCGGGTTCAGCGTGATGCCCTGGCTCATGCCGGGGAAGTCGAGGTGCGATCCATCAAACAGGCGTGGCCGCAGGTTGTTGTAAGTATCGTTATACAGACGAACGAGGCGGTCCGCCCGTTCGGGTTCGGCAAATACCCAGGACTTGAATTTCTCCTTGATGAGTTTCTGCTTCTCGCGGGCGGCGAGCGTCGCCTCCTGGTTGACCACCCGCTCCTCGCCATTAACGCCCTGGATCGTATCGTAGATCACCGGGGTTTTCATGTTCAGGGCAAGTTCCAGCAGCCAGGTGCCGTTGGCCCTGGCTGTGCCGTATTCGGCGGTGGCGGCCACCGACGCCTCGGCGGCGTGGCCGCTATCTACGCTCCAGACCGCGTCTTTCTTCAGGTGGCCGATCGGGATCGCTGACGGCGTGACGCCGAACAGCTCGGCCGCGAATGCCTGGATGTCGGTCGTAGGTATCCACGGGGCACCGAGATTGGCATCGATGTCGCCGGGCAGCACGTCTTCGGGCTGGACGCTACGGAGGGCTTCGGCGTTTCTGGCGTAGGCCGGGCCTGCGGCCTCGGCATGGGCCAGTTTCTGGCGGACGTTGCCGGACAGATACTCGTCGGCGGTCTGCCAGGTCAGGGTTTCCGGGTCGCGGTAGATCAGGTCACCGAGTTCCGCGATGATCGCTTCTTCGGGCTTACGATAAAGTTGCGACATATAGGCGAGGTCGATACCGCCTGTGCGGTCGAGCGAAACCAGCAGGGCTTCCTCGGCCGAGGCGACGGTGGTGATGGGCGGGCTTTTGCCGACGACATCACGCAGCAGGATCGGTGCCTTGGTCGCTCTGCCGGTGACCTCGTCGTATTCCTCCAACGCCATCACCAGCATGGCATCGGGATCTTCGCGGAATTTCGCCAGATTCGGCATGCGGCGGATCACCGTGCCGTCGCTGGTTTCGCTGAAGGTGGTTTTGTTGACCGGGCCGTACTGGCTGGCAAACAGGTCGTAGGCCCGGTTCAGCTCGCGGCGGGCCTCCTGCCGGTTGGCTTCCGGCCATCCCTCGTTCTGCGACTGGAGCACGCGGCGGGCGACGTCGCGTAAGCCCACCAGGGCGGCGAGCCGCTTGCCGGTCATGGTGCCGTCGGCTTTGAGGGCGGTGCCGCCATAGACGACTGGCACGCCCTGGCCGTTTTCGATCTGGCAGATACTCCGGTCGTCGCGGATGAAGAAACTGCCCTCGGTGAGGTGTTGTTCGGGCGGCGGTGGCGTGAAGGCCGGGACGGACTCCGGCTTGGCGGCAGGGCGGGCGACGCTGCCCGCTCGGGCAGACGCTGGATGGCGGCGTCGAGCTGGGCGGCCAAGTCGCCGTGGCCCTCGACGCTATAGCCGGTGTCTCCGCCATACAGCCTGTCCTTGCGGCTCCATGTGCCCAGCACCATCTCCGGATGGTTCAGGAAATACTGGTTGATCGCGACGTCGGCACCGTCGATGGATACGGTGCCCGTCGCCGTCCACTCGCTGTCAACGTGGTTGGGTGTTTGACCGTTTTCGCGTTTGCGAAGAAACAGGATGTCGGTGACGACGCTCGTTCCCTCGCGTTTGAAGGCGTCCGACGGCAGGCGGATCGCTCCCAGGAAGTCTGCCTTGGCGGCCAGTTCTTCGCGGGCGGCGGCGTTCTGCTTATCGAGCGTGTAGTGGCTGGTGACCAGGGCGAGGATGCCGCCCGGCTTCAGGGCGTCGAGCGATTTGGCGATGAAGAAGTCGTGCAGCGGTAGCTTCCGGCCGTGGTAGTCCAGCCGCACGTCGGCGAACGGCGGGTTGCCGATCGCCGCGTCGATGCGGCCTTCGGGAAGTTTGGTGTCGCGGAAGCTCTCGATGCGGATGTCGTGCTCGGGATGCAGCACGCGGGCGATGCGGCCGGAGAGCGAATCCAGCTCGACGCCGATAAAATGGTGGCCGCTGGCGGCCTGGGCGAGAAAGTTGCCGCTGCCGCAGCCGGGTTCCAGGATGGTCGCCTGGTCGGGCACGCCCAGACGCCGGATCGCCCGGTTCATGGCCGCGACCACGACCGGCGAGGTGTAGAAGGCGTTGAACGTCGTTGCGCTTGGCACAGGCGTATTCCTCAGGCGTAAGCAGGGATTCCAGCTCTCGCCGAGGGCCTGCCAGCCAGCGTCCTTGTAGCGGCCGGTGACCGGGTCGGGGAAGAGCGACAAGGCGACGGCCCCGAAGCCGCCGAAGCGGGCGAGGGTCTGCCGTTCGGCTGGCGTGGCCGGACGGTGCTCCCGCTCGACCTGCTGCAACGTGCGGATGGCGGCGATGATGTCGCGGGCCTTGGTCTTTTCGCCGCTGGCGACGGGCGGCGGTGCGGCGGTCGTGTCGGTTCCTTCCATGACGGGATCTCCTCCTGGCGTATAAGGCCCCGCCAACCGGGGCCTTTCGCCGGAGCGACCCACTGACGCCTCAGCCGGAAGCGGTTTCCGCGACGGGCCATCGCCGGGTGCGGCCGAAACGGCATCGGCGTGACCGGCGGCTTGCCGCCCTGGCTCGCCGCCGTTTCGCAACGTAAGGCCGGTGATTGCCCGGTCCGGCGGCGGCAGTAGCGTCGCGGAGGAAGGCCCAGGCGTGGCGGGTGTCGAAGGAGAGAGGAGATCGGCCGGGGAAGCGGCAACGGCGGCCGTGCCTGGTGGCTCTGCCGGTTCGGGCGGGGCAGACGATGCCCGCTGCCAGGCCGGGACGATGAAGGGAAGGTATGCCTGGCCGCGTGACGCCTTTACGCGGGCGGCGTGTGTCGGCGGAGGTAGCCCATCGCCGCTTCGAGGGAAAGAGCGTCGTCCTCGTCCGTCGCTGACGCGGAGGCTAAACGGTCGCGTATCTCCTCGATCGCCAGTTCCAGGGCTTCCGACGCGATCTGGCTCGGGTGGCTGCCCTGCCTCGTCTGTGCCAGTTCTTCCTTCCAGGCGTCGTGCCGATTCTTCAGTTCCATCGCGTAGGTTTCGATGGTCGCCAACATCTGCTTCTTGCCGCGAAGCTGTACCGCTAATTCCGGTTGATCGTTGATTAATTCCATGATGATGGTCTTGTAATGCATGGCGGTCGTCTCCTGGGTTGGACGTTGCGGTGCTGCTTTGAGGAGTCGGGTGATTGGCGGAGTCCTGGGGATGCTCCGTCGAGGAATGGAAGAGCGATGTTCCTTGTCGTGACATCCGACGCAGCGATTATGTTTATAGTTTGTGCAACCTCTAATGCGTTGTGCCAGTATGGGCAAGCGGTATTTCGCCATGCATCCGGATTGGTGCTCATCGGCAGTGATCTGCGACATGGATCGGATGGAAGCCGTTAGGCGGTCGCATAAGCGAGCAGAGCGGGAGCGAAACCCCGCAAAGGCCGATGCCTGCGGCGGATGGCTAGAAAGAACGCCGATTGCGGGGTGAGAGTTTTATTGCATTGTCCAGGGCATCAATGATGTCTGACGGTTCCCCTGTCAAGGCAGCTCTATCGCCAACAACGATTCCAAGGTCCGCCAGCATCTTGTCGAACCTCTCCTCTCGCAAAGCATTGCCTTGAGCGGGCATCTCGAAATTGAGAACGAAAACGTCAAGGTCTCCCTCGTACTTACAAGTGGCCACAAAATCGTAAGGCTTCAATCCACGCCGCTCGGCAAGATCGTTCAGCTTGGTCAATATCGCAACATCCTGATTGTCCATCGCAGTCTAGGAAATTAGTTAATTTAATATTACTGATAATCATTAATATATTGGAAGTCAAGTAGACTTAAACCCTTCCCGCCATTGCCTCCACTGTACTTGATCTGTTCCGGCAATGGCGGATGCAAGGGGGACAGGGCTAGGATTGCCGCGACGATTCGCGGATGCAGTCAAACGGCCAGCAGGTGCCTCGGGAAAGGATTCAGGCAGGCAGGGCCTGCTGGGTGCTCTTGGGAAGGCCGTGGCTATTCAGCTTTATTGTTCGACTCCAATGCGGCCTGCAATACAGGCATCGCAGCCTTGATGTCTTCCTGCACATTTAACGCAAATTGCTCGTATTCAGTCTGGTACATCCCTGCAACTTTTTTAATCACCTCGTCATCGGGATAACGTCCCTCACCGCAAATAATCAATTCCCCGTAAAACTCGAACTGCGTCAAATCGATTTTTCCCTGGCTTTGATCGATAATAAATTGCTTGTATTTATGGGTTCTGACAGCGACAAATGCCCAGAACGGCCCGCCGTTGGCGAGGACGCCATAAATCAGAGCAATGGTACGTTTTAGTTCGTGGAAGGCATCGCCGCTATATTGCTGCATCCCGAGAGCTGCCTGGTGGCCGGTCACTTCAACCCCATGCTCTCGCAGCATCTCAATAATCTTCGGCGTCAAGGAAACGATTGATAATGCGGCCAGCGGGTCCTTGACGTAGCCCTGTAAATGTAAGTCGAGCGTGTATGTGGTGAGATGCTCTGGCTCTACTGCCGAAGCATCGGCACGCAGAGAATCCGGCGTCGTTCGCAGCACCGTTGCTATCGCCTGGATGGTGTCAAGATATGCCTGCTTGCCGTTCAGAATCCGCCGCAGCGTCTTGATGTCGATCCCCGCGTCACGTGCCAGCCGCTCCAGGCTCAGGCCGAGTGATTGCCTGAGCCTGTCGACCTCGTTCGCCAGGACTGGGTAGGTGCGTTTCTTGGCCACGACCAGATTCCCCGCAGATTCCCCGTTAGGTGCCCTCCAGATGCCAGGGATCGGCGTCTATTCTTCACTCGGCGGTGGTCAAGAAGCAACCAGGAAGGGAGGTTCAGATGGGATTGTTTGGCCGATCGGGCGGCGGTGCCGCGACCGCCCCCGGCAAGCACCTGATCGAGCGGCTTATCGACGGAAACGGTTGGAAGGCGGACCTGCGGCATGGCGACGGATTCGCCATCGCCTTCAACGGCGATGCGACCACACCCAGCCGGGACGTGCACATCGTGCATACGCCCGGAAACGCCCTCGTGCTGTTCTTCTGCTCCTGCCGGGCACGTTTCCTCGCCCGCTCTATGAGTCCCGTCACACTGGCGATGTTCCTGGCCCGCAATAAGGCCGCGCTCTTCGCCCGGTGGCAGATCACAGTTGAGGATGGGGAGGTAGCGGCCGAGGTCTATTACCCGGCCCTGGCCGCTGGCCTGACCCCTCCCCTCTTCAAGGCCATCTGTAGTTCGCTGCTCAGCGAGGTCGCCTTCGTCGAGGAAGCGATGCTCGGCGGGGCACCCAGCGATGACGTGGACGGCGTTCCGTCCCTGGAGCCGGAGGCGGATTGACCGCCTTGCTCGTCTTAACCATCGGCATGCGGCTGCCGGTCGCTGCATGCCTGATTCGTTCGATCGGCATCAAGAGAACCGAGGTTCGAGCATGACCAACACGTGTCCAAAATGCGGTGCGGACGCGATCCATAAGGATCATGAGATGCGACACAAGACCCATACCTGCGTTCACCATGGTGGCCACCAGTTGCACGCGGCGGCGGCCGGGCATCCGGTGGGGCTTATCGTCGTGCGCGGGTCTGTGGGCGGCGTCAAAGCTGATTCACCTCGCCTCTCACACATGGACATGCAGCAACCCGAAGTGCCGCCACGAGTTTTCCTGATACCCCTTGCCCGCCCGTATCTCGCGGCCGGGCGTCCGTTTCCCTGTTCCCGGATTCCGGCTGGCTGCGGATTGCGGCCAGCCGGTCTTTCAGAAAGGAGTGTTGCCCTTGGTTCTGAACGCTGTGACTCATGCTCTGCAGGTGCTGATGATTGCACTTGCGGAATTGATGCCCGATCCGTCGCAACCGCGAAAGACGTTTCCCGACGACGAAATCCAGCGGCTGGCCGCGTCCATCGCTGCCCGTGGCGTCCTGCAACCGCTGCGGGTGATCTGGGACGAACAACGGCAGGTGTGGCTGATCCTGACCGGCGAAAGCCGCTACCGGGCGGCGAAGCTGGCGGGTCTGGAAACCGTGCCGTGCATTCCCGTGGCCGGTGAGCTGTCCGAAGCCGACCGGCTGGCGGACCGCCTCACCGAAAACAACGTTCGCCATGACCTGGAGCCGATGGAAGAGGCCCGTGGCCTGGCACAGCTCAAAGCCCTGAAGGGCTGCAACGTCCAAGGCCCTGGCCGAGGAATACGGCTTTTCGGCCGCGTCGATCAGCAAGGCCGAATCCTTGCTGTCGCTGCCGCCGGATATTCAGGAGCTGATCGGCTCCGGTCCCGGCCAGATCGCCCCGGCGACCGGATACGAAATCTCCCGCCTGCCGGATGAGCAAAGCCAGCGGAGCTGGCCCAGGCGGTCGTCGCCAAGCACCTGCCCCGGCATGCCGTGGCGGAAGCCGTCCAGGCCAGGGTCGGCAAGAAGGCCGTGGCACCCAAAGCCGGGCGGCTCTCCTGCAAGCTCGACGGCGGCATTTCCGTCACCGTGACCAGCGGCGAACCGCTGACCTGGGATCACCTGCTTACCGCCCTCGACCAGCTCCGCAAGCAGGCCCGGAAGCTCTGCGACGACGGAAAGGAGGTGACCGCCCTCGCCCGGCTGCTGCGGGCTTCCTGACCGTGTTCCTCCCGCCCCGCCGGTGCCGCCGGCGGGCGCGGTCTGCTGGAGACAACGACTCAACCCCTTACCCAATGCCAAAGGCCAAGAGAATGAGCAGATTTATCGGTTCGCTTTTCGTGATCCTGGGGCTGTGCTTGCTCCCCGCCCTCGGTGTCGGCATCCCCATCATCCTGCTGGGGCTGTGCTACATGGCGGAGGATGCCAAATGAAAACCGCCGTCGCCGTGCTCGCCTGCCTGGTGAGCCTGGTTTTCAGCCCATTCATCGACTTTCTGCCGCCGCCGGGCGGCAAGAGGAGATAGCCATGCTGGAACTGCTGCGGATGATGGTCATCGCGGGCAGCCTGATCATCATCACCTTCATGGTGCTGCTGGCCCTGCCGCAATGCAAGCTGCGGGATATGCTCATGCCTTTCGTCGCCTGGGGCTTCGTCGTCCTGTGTGCGGCTCTACGCAATTTCCCCGGTGGATGCCCTGCCGGAAGTCGTCCTCGGGCCTTTCGGCCTGTTTGACGATCTCGCGGCGGCGGCAGCGGGCATCGGCACCGCCGTGGCGACGATCAAAGCCCAACGGCGGAAGCATCCCAACTACCAAGATCCCTACTTCAACAACTGATCGCCACGCCCGGCCAGAGCGGCAGCATCCTGGCCGGGCCTGTCCCTTCTCGTCGGAGCGTATCCCATGCCCGTGATCCGTCCGCGTGCCCTGCGGGGCATCCTGATGCTGGCCTGCTCCTGCCTCGGATTCGGGCTGGCGATGATCGGCATGCACGTGCCGCTCGTCGTTTTGCTGGCTAGCCGGGGGCCTGGTGTGGAACCGTTTCCGCCGCGTCGCCCGCGCGGGCTGGTCGCACGGGACCGCCAGGCTGGCGGGCCTCGGCGATTTGATCCGCTACCGGATGCTTGGGCCTAACGGGTTGATCCTGGGCACGACCGGAATCATGCCGCGTCCGTCTTTCTGGGAGGGCTTATGCGGCCTGTGGTCGGCCCGGAACCCGGCGGACATTGCCTCCTACCTGTTCCTCTACGCCCTGGGCGGTTCCAAGTGGGTTGGCGACCGCATGATACGCCTGCAATCATTCACGCATTTGGCCACCTTCGCCCCGACCGGCCGGGGCAAAGGCGTCAGCGTGCTCATTCCCAATTTGCTGTCATATCGGCATTCATGCGTCGTGACCGATCCCAAGGGGGAACTGTTCCGGCTGACGGCCGAGCACCGGCGGCGGAAATTCGGCCACCACATCATCCGGCTCGATCCCGGTCGGGCTGTGCGGGCCGGGATCGGACCGATTCAATCCATTGGATTTCATTGATGACTACGCAAAGCGGATTTCCTCGACCAGTGCCGCGACCTGGCGGACATGCTGATTGCACGCACACGGGCAAGGAGCCGGAGCCGTACTGGAACGACTCCGCCCGAGCGGTCCTAACCGCCTTCATCGCTTACGTCTGTGCCTGCGAGAAAAACCCGGAAAAACGGAATCTCGATACCGTCCGGGAGCTGCTTGCCTCCCGCCACAAGTATGCCAGGGCCATCGAGTGCATGCAGCAGGTCGAGTCGCATGGCGGCGTCATCCGGCGGTTGGGCGGCATGATGACCTGGCATGTCGATCGGGAGCTGGGCAGCGTCCTGAGCAACGTCCAGCGGCACATGGAAGCCCTGGACTCGCCGGTCATGAAGCGGAACATGGCGGCCAGCAGTTTCCATCCACGTCGGCTGCGGACCGGCCAGGCGACGATTTATCTCATTCTGGAAGGGGACAAGCTGGAAACGCTGGCTCCGGTCATGCGGATGTGGATCGGCGTCATCCTGCGGACCATTACGCAAGGGCCGCCGACCGAGAAAAACCCGGTCCTGTTCTTCCTCGACGAAGCGGCCCATATTGGGAAAATTCGCATTCTTGAGAATGCCGTTACACTGATGCGTGGCATGGGCATACGCCTCTGGTTCATCTTCCAGTCGCTGCATCAGCTTCAGGAATGCTACGGCGACAAGGCCAAGGTGATACTCGATAACATCGACACACAGCAATATCTTCGCCATCAACGATTGTGGACAACGCCGAAGCGATCAGCAAGCGGATCGGGGACACCACGATTGCCGTGACCACTCACGGCAAAAACGCCGGGACTTCCTGGCAAAGCGGCGGCGAACAAGGGCGTCATTCGAGCAGCCGGTCGGACGGCTGGAATACGAGCGTTTCCGAAACGGGGCGTCGGCTGATTCAAGCCGGAAGAGCTGACTCACCTTACCGGAAGACGTGTCCCTGATCTTCCACCGCAACATGCCGGTGATTGCCGCTCATCTCATCAAGTATTACAACCACCCTTCTTTTCGTGGCGGGGGCACGGGCTATGAGCCGGACCTCGGCAGGCAAGCCACGGGGAAGGCGTTGTGCCTGCTGGTGCTCAGCATCGCGTTTGCCGCAGTCGCGGCGATGGAGTCCGGTTTCGGCCCTGCCGTCCGGTCGTTCGCAGAGCGTCAGGGCAGGCAGGAATCGTGGTTCGACTGGCGGGAGTTCGGTTCCGGCTCCCACTCGAAGGAGTGGGATGCTTTCATGTCCTTTGAGGAGTGATAACCAATGGCAGAGCAATAACACGGCAGAACAGCAGCGACATGAGCAAATCCGGGCGGCGTGATCGCGCCGCGTCTGCCCACGCGATCACCAAGGATGGCATGCTGGCCGCTGCCTTCCGGCAGGGGGCGACGGAGCTGGCGGCGGCCCTGCGGGCGTTCCCGGACACCATCCATGCGGAGAGCCGGGCACGTTCCTGAACCCGACGCAGGGTGAGATCGCGTCCGGCCGGAAGCCTCCCTTCCCCCAGCGAAATCGCCAAGGACAATCAGCCCTACCGGCCGGAGCAGGGGCACGGGCAGGAGCACGATCACGGGCACGGCAGGGCGTGATAACCCCAGGGAGCATTGCCATGAGTGACCGCGAGCACATGCCCGGTTTTCCGAGCATGCCCCCGCGAAGTCGGGGGCAGGAGGAATGGCGGAAGCTGAAAGCCGAATGGACGCACGATTACGGGCTACGCCGCATGGAGGATCGAGGCGTGAAGTATGAGGACCAGGAGGAACGCAAGCCCGATGATGCCGCCGATCAAGAGCCTGCCCCGGCGAAGGCCGTGGGCAAGCCAGCGGCCGGGCCGAAGCTCCCCTCCCCCAGTGAAATCGCCAAGGACAATCAGCCCTACCGGCCGGAACAGGGACGCGAGCACGATCACGGCAGGGATCGCTGATGTGATCAGGCGGCACCCCGGTTGGAGCCTGGCTGGGAGGGGGCGATCCTGCCCCCTCCCCGTAAGGCTCCCGACGCCGATCGAAATGGAGCCGAATCCATGCTGGCCGAACACTTGCCCACCGACCAGAAGACGCACGAAACGGCGATTCGCATTGCCCGCCGTTGCAGGCATGTCATCCAGGTCTGCCTTCGGGAGGAGGAATGGCCCGACGCGGACCGGGAGTTCTACCGCATCTGCCGTGAGGAGCTGGAGCGATGGACCCAATTGAAGAACGCCTGAGCCGCATCGAGGCCATGCTGAAGCAACTGGTCGAGCGGCAGGCGGTCAAGGAGTTCTACACGCCGGAGGAATTCGCCCGGCTGGTCGGACGCGAAGCCTTCACCTGCCGCGAATACTGCCGCCTCGGCCGCATACGGGCACTGAAGAAGGCCAGCGGTCGCGGCAAGCATGCGTCGTGGGTCATCCCGCACGATGAATTGCTTCGCTTCCAGCGGGAAGGATTGCTGCCGGACCGGCGGCGTCAGCCGAACACGGCCAGCACCGCCTGACTCTTCACCTGCGGCGTCAGGTGGCGGTATCGCCGTCGCATCTCCTCGGAGACGTGGCCTAGCATGTCGTCGATGATCCGCTGATCGACGCCAGCGGCGGCAAGGCACGATGCGACGGAATGCCGGAGCGTGTGCAGGCCGCGGACCACCTCCCATTTCGACCCGGCCAGCGTCCGCTTGAAATGGTCGTGGCATTCCCCGGCGGTCAGCGGCTCCGGGCCGGGGGCCTCGTCGCGTGGCTTTACGGTCGCCATGCGGCCCTTTTGCGTCGTCGCCCTCCCCTTGCCGTTCTGGTGGCCGGTCGTGCGGCTCCGCTTCTTGCTGTGGGCCACCTCGCCCGCCTGGCAAAAGAGCGTCGGTCCGCCCGGATGGACGGCAAGCCAGGCGGTCAGGGCGTCCCGCAGGAGCGGCGTCAGCGGTGCCCGGCGGGTCGAGCGTTTGCCCTTCACCCGCTTCTTCTCGCGGATGATGACGCTGCCGCCTGCGAAATCCACGTCGGCCACCTGCATCGCGGATCAGCTCGCTTCGCCTGGCCCCGGTATGCCCGGCCATGCAGGCGAGCGGGTAAATCCACGGGTGCCGGGCGTTGGTGCGGACGTGCTCCAGCAATTCGGCGATTTCGCCGGGTCGCAGATAGAGGGCGTCCCACAATTCGTCAATCTGTTCCTGCGTCATGCCCGCCGCTGCCGCCTGCCGCTCGATTTCCTCGCGGGTCTGGTAGGGCGGAAGCTCATCGGTCTTGGGATAGACCAGCCCCTTGTTCGGGTAATCGCCCGAATGCAAGCCCGCATGGATTGCCCAATGCCACGCGGTGCGAAGCGTCGTGACTTCTTTCCTGATCGTGGTCGCGGAAATGCCGAGCTTCGCCCGGCGTTCGATGTGCCGCTGCAAGTCGGCCTGGCCCAATCCTTCGAGCGGGAATTTCTCGCCGAGGGTGGCGACCAGGTGCTTGAAGTGGATGCGGTCGGTGTAGAGCGTGCTTTTCTCGCGTCCGGTCGCCCGCGTCGCAAGGTAGCGGTCGCGGAGCGTGTCGAGCGTCAGCGTCTTTCGGCTGGCACTGGCCGGGGTGGCGGGTGCGGGCGGCTTGCCGTCATGCTGGACGAATTCGGCGATGTCCACGCCGGGCGGCAGTTCGATCAGCCCCTGCTTGAGCCGCATCAGCAGGTATTCGACCTGGGCGGCTTTGGCCTCGGCCTCCTGCGGCGAGACCTTGCCGATCATCACGAAATGCTGCTTGCCGTGGAACCGGAAAATGACGCGGTAGGTGCCCGAGCGTTCCTGAAGGCTGGCCATTGGATGACTCCAATGCCACGGCAATGCTGTTGCCAAATTGTTGCCAAGTACCCTCTGAGACCAAAGAATAAGGGGTTGCGTCTGTTCGACGCAACCCCTTACCCTGCATAGTGCCGAAGAGAGGACTTGAACCTCCACGGGCATGGTTAGCCCACTAGGACCTGAACCTAGCGCGTCTGCCAATTCCGCCACTTCGGCTTGGGCTTCAGTTGCGTTGGAAAGGGGTTGGAAGCCTGGAAATCCGTCATTTCCGAACGTCCATTCGCATACCACCGACACATTGTACCTGAACCGGGTTCGTGCGGGCAACGCTTTCAGCAGATTTTCGGTAAGCCAGGGGGTAGTTTTGACTGTCACCGATTGCCGGGCCAGTCGCCGCAAGTTCCTGTGAGAAGAGAGCTTGCTCTACAGGTGGTCAAACGACCACGAGATTTGCAATGCCTGGCGTCACAAGAAGTTGTGTCAAGCTACCCAAGAATCGGTGACAGTCCAAAGTAGGCGTCTCAAAAGTAGGTAGAGAATTCGACGCCCCGAACGGTTCTCAACTGTCAAGAGGCGAGCCCGCCCCATTCCCTCCGAGTTCTCCCACAAAGCAGGAAGGATGGGGTAAACCGGGCATTCAAGCCTTCACCTTCGACCAGAGAAGGGACTTCCAGTCCAACCGGGTGAGCGCGAGTCCGAAAAGAAAGTCAATAGCCTACTTGCGTCAATTCTCGCCGAATCTATAGTGAACAAACACTATGCCAACTTGGGTCATGATCCCGGAATGGTGGACGGTGCTTGCAGGTCGCCCTTTGGATTGCTGTCCTCATGGCGGGTCGTGACGCACACCGAGAGGCACCGGCGCTGGACTTCCCGTTGACCGACTTGATGGACCAAGCCGCCTGCTACGCGCGGATCGTCGAGGCCCTCCACCCCGACGGCCTGGCCTGCCCCCGAAGCGGTGGCGATCGGTTCGGCGTGCATCGCCGCCACCGCGAGCCGATCATCGACTACCGCTGTCGCGATTGCCGGCGGGTGTTCAACGCCTTCACCGGCACGGCCCTCCAGAAGACCAGCCGGAGCCCCGCGGCGCTGGTCCTGATCCTTCGCGGGATCGCCCAGGGGGCTCCGACGGCTCGGCTGGCCCGCGAGTTGGACTGCGACCGGAGGAAGCTGCTCCAACTCCGCCACAAGCTCCAGGAGCATGCCACCGCCGGGCTCGACCCGTCCCCCCTGCCCGACGCGACGGTGGAGGCCGACGCGTGCTACTTCAACGCGGGGGAAAAAGCTAGGCCTTAACACTACTCCGTTATACTCCGCAACTTCTTTCACAAAAAGAAGTTACGGCATCGATCGGAGCGAAAAATGCTGGTGATTGCATCCATGTGATCCGGCGAAACTTCTGCGTTATCAAGGATTTGCAGCAAGAAATACCACGCACTCATGCATATCGGGCGAGGCATCGTAACGGAGTAGTACTAAGGTCGCCCGAACCTCATCGCGGCGTGAGATCCCATTCGGTAGTGGTTCGCAGGAGACCTGCAAGCGGGCCGGAGTCGAAGCGGGCGATCAGACGAAGGAAACCCGAAGACGGGGCGAGTGGCACTCGGACCGAGGCCGGACAGAAGCTGCCTCAGAGGAAGCCTGAGCGCGCCGTGGCCAGCACGCGACCGTCGGACGTCTCCAGAGCGATCGAGGCGGACGGGCCATCGTCGGCGGCGGGGGCGGTCGGAGAACCACGGTAACAGGTGACGATTGAAAGACCCCCGGAAGTTACCAGAGACGGGCGGAACGACAAGGCATCGCCGGGTCGCGGTGGGTCGGTTTCGGCGTCCAGACCGGTCGCGAAGGCGAGGGACCCGATCGGGTCGATCATGACTGTGCTTCCGTTCGCGACCGGGTACCAGGGTGGTTCGCCACGCTGATTGGAGTCGGAGAAGACGAAGCGCCAGATCGGGCCGCCTGCGGGGTCCTCCAGCGTCAGAAGAACGGCACCGAGCCGGTAATCACCCGCGGGGAGCGTCGTCTCGACACCGTCGCCATCCAGCGAGAAGGCCGAGCCGTCCCGGCCGATGAGTGTGACCGAGAGTGAAACGACACGGGCCGCGCCCTCGGTGTGAACCAACGAGAGCCGCACCGAGCCGGTCCCCTTCAGTGGCTCCAGCAGGAGCCGGTGGCCGAACGGGTCGGAGCGGAGGGCGAAGCGGACTCCGGCCAGCTCCAGGATCGGCCGGAAGAGGAACTGCTCGGCGAGTGGATCCCAGTGGCCGTCACCGTCGCGGTCGATCCAGAGTCGGTCCTGGGGGCCGGTGAACTGGCCGTCGCCGTCGCCATCCAGGCGTCGGGCTCGTCGCTCGTGATCGCCCAGCCTCACGCTTCCTTCGAGATAACCCGCGGCGGCGAAGCCGAGGGTGCTGCCGGTGGCACCGAGGCGGAGGACAGCGGCCCGGCTCTCGAAGCGGATAGCCTCGCCCTCGACGATCGCCACGTCGAGCGGAAGCCGCCAGACCCGATCGGACCCGGCGACCCGGTCCCGAGGCTCGATCCGGCGGTTGCGGTCGGCATCGACGTAGAGGTCCGCCACGCCGGGAGCCGCCTCGTCGAGGACGATGGTGACGCGGATCGAGCTGGGGCTTCCAAAGCGAAGCTGACCATAGCGGCGGCGATGGCCGCGATACGCGACCGTTTCAATCAGGTCGTCGGGCCGTCGGGGAGCCAGACCGAGCGCGCGGAAGGGCGGGTGCTCGTGTGGGTCGCCCGGTTCGGGGAGGACGAAGCGCCAGTCGCAGGCGTCGTTGGTCCCGGTCGGGATACCGGAGGTGAGACCGAGCAGGAGCAGCAGGGTTGGCATGACGGGCGTCTCCCCGGGTTCAATAGAGATCCTCGCCACCGACGACCCAGAGGCGCAACACGTCGTGGGTCACGCGATCCCAGCGCCGGGTTTCGGGTGTGGCGAGCCAGGAGGCGAGGGCGAGCAGGGCATCGGTCTTCGTCGCCAGGAACGGGCCGGTCTGGAGGCGGGAATCGTCGGGCAGCGACGCGAAGCGGTCGGCGGTCGCGATCGGGTCGATGGCGGCACCGGCCCAGGCGACGGGACGAATCGAGAACTCCTGGGTCATGAACTGGTCGAGACGGCCGGCGACGGGTTCGTAAAGGACTCGCGCGGCATCCCGGTCAAAACGGGCTAGCAGGAGGGCGAGCGCCGCGTCGTGCGAGGCGCGGTTCACCAAGGAGTCGGAGCCGCGGCCAAGACCGCGGAACGAGGCGGCCCGCCAGAAGAACTCGGGCACGAGCGACGGGTCGATCCGCTCGACGACCGGCAGCAGGGTCGCGGCGACGGTGGCGGCGTCCTGGGAGTTGAGTCCCTGCGGTCCCTCCGGGGCACGCCGCTCCAGGTCATCGAACGCCTCACGGAGCCGCTCGGTCGCGGCTGGTTTGTCCGAATCGGCCAGGACCAGGGCAATCATGCCCAGGGTATAGGCATGGGCGAACGGGTCGTGAGGTTCATCGACGAGTTCGAGCAGGCGGCGGGCCCGGTCCGAATCCTTCGCGGCCATTGCGTGGGCGAGTCGGGGCAGCGACCGGCTGAGCTGGAACGACGGCTTGATCCCCCGGACAATCCGTTCGGCCACGACCGGGTCGCGGCTGGCCAGCTCCTGGGCGACGTTGATCAGGTGGCGATCGGGGAACGGGCTCTGCTCCCGTCGGACGCTCTCGGCCAGCTTGATCGCAGCCTCCGGGTCGATCTGGGACAATTCCTCGGCAAAGGCGCCTCGGGCGTAGCCGCCCCGATCCTCGGTCGGAAGTTCGCGGGCGGTCGGCTCAACCTCGCGGAGCAAGGCGGTCGCTCGATCGGTCTCACCGAGGTCGATCAGGCGCTCGGCGATCCGGGCCAGCACGATCACGCGGTTGGCGGGTTCGGGGATGGCGCGGGCGTCGAGCAGCAGGCGTTCGATAAGGCGGAGCTTGCCGGCGCGGTCGGAGTCGGGCAATTCGTCGGCGGCCTCGGTGAAGGCGTAGGCGCGACGGAACGGCTCGGTGATCGTCTCGAGGACGGCGGTCGCCTCGGCGGGATCGTCGCGGACGAGGTGGAGAGCGACCCGGGAGCGGATGTTGTCGGCGAGGAACGCCACCTCGCCCGTGAACACGCCGGCATTGATGGCTTCCAGCGTCCGCGCCGGGTCGATGGTGGCCAGGACGCCCAGGAGCGAGCTTTTCAATCGCGTGTCCCCCTCCTTCAAGATCCGATCGACCTGCGGGACGAGCACCCGGGCGGCGAGGGCGCGAGCCTCGGAATCGGGCAAGGGCGGGGGGAGCGTTTCGAGTCGGCGGCCCGGCGACTCGTCGAGGCGGGTGAGCCGCATCTCGATCGGATCGCCGGCCGGAACGGCGACCCGACCGGTGAAGCGGAAGCCGTCGCGGCGGAAGAAGAGGAAGCCTGGCTGTCCGGGCAGCCGGTCGAGGCGGAATCGGCCTTGCGCGTCGTTGATGACGCGGATGTCCCGGGCCTCGGAGGACCAGACGGCCACGCCGGCAATCGGCTCACCCTGGCGATCGAGGACGCGGCCCGCAAGACTCGTCGGGCTCCGACGGGGTGTGAGCGTCAGGTCGGGGAACGTCTGCGCCGCGCCGGACGTCCAGGGCGTGCGGTCCGGTCGCAGGCGGTCCGCGGACGCGAAGGCGGCGTATTCGCCCTGTACATCGAGCTGCCGCGGGGTCCGGAACCGGCCTTCGTCATCCGTGACGAGGATCGGACCGGATTCGAACTCGACCAGTTCGTCGCCACGGATCTGACCGGTCGGATAGCGGGACTGGGCTCGCAGGTGGACCTGGGCGCCGGCGACGGGATGGCCCTCGGTATCGACAACACGACCGGCCAGTTCCGTAGTGCGGGAGTCGTCGAGCCGGAGCCGGGCCAGCTCGGAGGCACCGACCCGCGAGGCCACGGGCTGGGTTGTCCGCAGTCCCCGGTGCTCGGCCGAAAGCTCGACCTCGACACCCGCGACCACCCCCTCGACCACGAACCGGCCTTCGGGATCGCTCCGGACGGTGGTGTCGCGGCGACCGTTGCGGTGCGGCCCCTCGTCCACCGGCCACGACGCCGACACCTCGGCTCCGGCCACCGGCCGGCCCTGTTCATCCTCGACGACCCCCCGCACCGAGCCTGCCCGGCTCAGCTCGATCGGTGGCAACTCGAACTCGGCAGCGCCCTCGGGAATCGTCGTGTCGGGCAGGCCGTACATCAGGCTCGCGTAGCCGACAGGGACCGTCGCGACCGTGAGGCGGCGACCCTGACCGGGTGGAGCGTAACCCGCGAAACGGCCGCGTTCGTCGGTCATCACCGCATTTCCCTCCCGGAACCCCAGGATGATCCCGGCGCCGGCGATCGGTCGGCCTGTGCCCTTCTCGCGAACGAGGCCATGCACGCGTACGGCTCGCTTCATCGGCAAGACGACCTCGGTAGTCCGTCCGGCCTCGATGACGGGTTGCGTCTCGTCGGCTCCCTCGGAACGGTTGTCGAAGTACCAGGGCGAGGTGATGTCCGGCTCCATTGAAATCCGCAACGGACCGACGGCGATTTCTGGGACCACGAAGCGGCCGTCGGCGTCGGTCGTGACGCTGGTGTTGGCGGTGGCCGGGGGTGGGGGCGGGTTGCTCTGCCGATTCCAGATCGCCACGCTGAGCGGACGGCCGCGGATCGCCTCGGGCTCGCCGGTGAGACGGCCGGTGAGACGGCCAGCAGGCAGGAGCGTGATGACCTTGGTGTCCGCACTCACGTCGCGGTGGCCGAAGCCGAACTGCTGGCGGCCGAAGCCCTCGGCGGCGACGAACACCGTACCGATCTCCTCCGGTAGAAAGGCCGAGAGAACCGCCCGTCCACGGGCGTCGGTGACGGTCTCGACCGCGATCCGCTCGGCCAGGCCGTCAGGCACCGAGACAAACCGGCGGTTGAGCACCCGCGGCTCGATCCGGGCGCCGGCGAGAGGACGACCATTCGGGTCGTGCACCTCGAAGGCCGTCCGCGCCGCCGGGCTGACAACCAGCCGTGCCGGCAGACCGGGCGGCAACGTGCCGCGAAAGACCGGCAACGAGGCCACGAGCGAACCGGGTCGGTAGGCCCAGAGCACCCCGTCCGAGACCACCGGCCCAATCCCCTCGGCCAACGGGACCTCCAGATGGAACCGCCCCTCGGCGTCGGCCGTCGCCTCGGCGATGACCTGACTCCAGTTGTGACCGGGCCGACGCTCGGAGTAGAGAACCTGGACGCCCTCGGCCGGCTGACCATTGGGTTGGAGGATGGTTCCCGCGACGGTTGCCGACGCCACCGGCTCCTGTCGCGCCGGCGCCACCGGCTCCTGTCGCGCCGGCGCCACCGGCTCCTGTCGCGCCGGCGCCACGGCGACGGCGACGGCACCCAGGAGCAGACCCGACGCGACCAGGACCACCACCAGCATCGCGAGCTTTGTCCGCAACATGGCCTTGAGCACCCCCTTCGCCAGATCCTCCACAAAAGCCGGGACCGCCCCGGCCGCCCCCTCCCCGACAAACGCCAGAGCCGACTCGACGGCCGACTCGCCCAGGCGGCGCGGCAACGCCGCCGGCGCCACGCCCGACCAGGCCAGGACCGCGATCACCCCACCCACCGGCGCCAGGCCGCGACGTGTGAGCCGGTCGCGGAGCAAGGCCCGAGCCCGTGCCAGCCGACCGGCGACCGTTCCCGGCGGCCAGCCAAGCCGGTGCGCCGCCTCCTCCCGGGTCAGCGCCTCCAGGTGACAGAGGACCACCGGCGCCCGGTACTTCGGCGGCAAGCGATCGATCTCCTCGTGCAGGACCGGCAGGAGGTCGTCGTGATCGCCCTCGTGGGCCGGAATGCCAGCGTCGATCAGGGCGACGGACCGCTCGAAGGTCCGTCGCCTCGACGAGCGGCGTGACGCCTCGGTCGCGATCCGGTGGCTGACGCGGTGTAACCAGCCGCCGAGCGACTCGCCGACCCAGAGTGAGTCTGCCTTGCGGGCCAGGACGAGAAAGGTGGCCTGGAACGCATCCTCGGCATCGTGCCGGTCGCGCAGGATTCCGCGACAGACGGCCAGGACCATCGGCCCATGACGGTTCACCAGCGCCGCGAAGGCCGCATCGTCCCGCCGGACTTTGAACCGCTCCAGAAGCTGGGCGTCACTCAGGCCGGAGACGGTCCCCTCGCCGAAGAGGCGATGCCACTGCCTCAGGGCGGTCTCCCGCGGCGTCCTGGACATCATTCGTCGTCTCCTGGTTCTCGTCTCCTCTCTACATAAGGGAGGGCAAGGGGCGATGGATACAAGAATCCGGAAAAGGGATGCGGTCGCAATTCTCGCCTCAGCGATCGCCTGCGTTCGGAGGGACAGCGGTCCTCCGAATCGGGGCGGAGCGACCCCGGACCCGACACCGCAGAATCTCGCGACAGGGCCCCAACACGTCCCCCGGAGTCGCTTTTTTTGACGGCTCACCGGTTCTTCGAACAGCTCCGCACTCACGTGCAACGCGCCGGCGACGCAGCCGGGACGGCTTCAAGATGCTGCGAAGACGCCGAGGGGACGATTGGGTTGGCGAGGACACCTTGAATACAAATCGCGAGTTTTGAAGGATTTGCGAATCGATCTTACCTATTTTGAAGTTCGTTCGGCGCCAGGGACGCGCCGGGGCGTCGCGATCTCGGGTGAGGGAGGGAGGAGCTGGAGGTCCACCGGATTGTCAAAGAGCCAGTGACAATTATAGCACACGAGCAGGACGCGAGCGCGGAGGATTTCGCGGCGGGGCGAAGGGTGGGTGCTCTGGCGACGCGGCGACGGAAGGTGGAGGATGGCCTTCGCGTAAACCCTGGACCGGGGAACCCGGCCTCGGCTGGATCGGTTGCCAAGGCGAGGAGGAGCCGGACCGGGTTCCGTCGGGCCTGACCCGGATTGAGGCATCAGAGGAGGGCGTCGACCGGGCGCCCGTGGGAGAGCGTGAGCGGTCGGCCATCGGCTGCGCGCAGCGGGGTCGCGGGATCGATCCCAAGCCGGTGATAGACGGTCGCGGCGAGGTCCTCGGGGGTGACCGGGTCGCGGGCGGGGTAGGCGGCGATGCGATCCGAGGCGCCGACGACGTGTCCTCCGGGGACCCCGGCGCCAGCGAGGAGGACGGTGTTGCAGGGCGCCCAGTGGTCGCGCCCCGCCGCGCCGTTGATCTTCGGGGTCCGGCCGAACTCGGCGAGCCAAACGACCAGGGTCTCGTCGAGCAAGCCGCGATCGGTGAGGTCTTCCAGCAGGGCCGACATCCCTTGATCCATGTTGGGCAGGAGGCTGGTCTTGAGGCTCTCGAAGTTCTTTGCGTGGGTGTCCCAGTAGGCGTCGTCGCGCTCCCAGTTGACGGTCACGAGCGTGACGCCTGCCTCGACGAGCCGGCGGGCGAGGAGGCAGCTCTGTCCGAAGGGCGTCCTTCCGTAGCGAGCCCGCACGGCCTCGGGCTCCCGGGCCAGATCGAACGCCCCTCGGGCTGTCGCGGAGGTGAGCAGGTCGAGGGCGCGGGCCTGGTACGACTCAAGGTCGCGGACGGCGGCCACACGTTCGAGATCGCGGTACTGCCCGTCAAGAGCCCGGAGGAACCGGAGGCGATCGGGCAGGCGATCGACCCCTTCCAGGGGAGGCAAGGGCTGGAAGTCCGGGACGTTGGCGTTCTGGCTGACGAACATCGGATCGGAGCCCGCGCCGAGCTGTCCGGCGAAGAAGCCCGGGAAGATATGATTGTTCGCGGACACCTGGTTGGCCGGTGCGTTCAGGCTGACGGCCGACGGGAGCATCGACGTCCGCGGTCGCTTTCCGCCCCCGCGGCCTCCAGGGCCCAGGTGGTTCACGACGGCGCCGAAGCAAGGGAAATCGTCGGGGGCATTCTGCGGGTTCGTGGCCGGTCGGGCGTGTCGGACCCCGGTCAGCATGTAGTGCATCGCAACCGTGTGCGTGTTGTCGGGGTGGGTCACCGACCGGATCAAGGTGTAGCGATCGGCCAATGTGGCGAGGCGGGGGATGTGCTCGCCGACGGACAGGCCGGGGACGGCGGTGGCGATCGGCCGGAACTCGCCGCGGACTTCCCGGGGGGCGTCGGGCTTGAGGTCCCAGATGTCCTGGTGGGCCGGACCGCCGAACATGAACAGCAGGATGCACGACCGGGCCCGGCCGAAGGTTGAGTCGCGCGGCGGTCGAGAGCCGGTGGCCTCTGGCCCGGCGTCCTGGCCGGAGGCGCGGGCCCGGAGGAGGTCGGCCAAGCCCAACCCGAGACCGCCCAGGCCACCCAGCCGGAGCCACTCGCGGCGCGAGAGTCCCTCGCAGCAACGGGACGGACGGCCGTGGATTGGGATCATTGGTGACCTCCGGTCGTTGCGGACCCTAGGCGAGCAACTCGTTGATCTTCCGGCCGTTAACCAGGGCGAAGGGACGACCGAACGGGTCGTGGACGACCGTGTCGGCGGGGATGCCCAGGAGATGGTACACCGTGGCGACCAGGTCGGACGGATCATAGGGGTCATGGATGGGGTGCGCGGCGATCGCGTCGGTGGCACCGAGGCAGACGCCGCCAGCGATCCCACCGCCGGCCAGGGCCAGGGAATAGGCCCAGGGCCAGTGGTCTCGGCCGCCGCTCCGGTTGACCTGCGGGGTCCGGCCGAACTCGGAATTGACCCAGACGAGCGTCGATTCCAGCAGGCCGCGACGGTCGAGGTCGGTCATCAGCGCGGTGAGGGCGCGGTCGAGGGTCGGGCAAAGGCCGTCCTTCATCGCCGGGAAGTGGCGGCCGTGGGTGTCCCAGCCCGGGGGCCGTCGGCAGTAGTGGACGCTCAACATCGGCACGCCGGCCTCGGCCAGCCGCCGGGCCAGCAGGCACGCCTGGCCGAACGAGTTCCGGCCATAGGCGTCGCGGTCGGCGGCCCGCTCGGTGGCGAGGTCGAAGGCGCGGGCCATCGCCGGGGTGGTCAGCAGGTCGAGGGCCCGATTCTGGTAGGCATCGAGCGTGGTTACTGCCGCGGCGCGGTCCAGCGCCGGCGATGGTCGTCGAGCCGTTCGAGCAGGGTCCTCCGGCCGACGAGCCGCGCGGAGGTGTTGGCCGGGTCGGGGGCGACCGCCTCGACCCGGATCGCGTCTGGCGTGAGGTCCTGGTCGATCACGAGCGGCCCGTGCGCGTGCGCCGAGGAACCCGGGCGACTGGCCGTGAAGCACCGTGCCGTTGGCCCGGGTCATGGTCGGGCCGATCTGGACCCAGGTGGGCAGTTGGGCCGAAGGCCGCAGGTGGTCCATCGCCGCGCCGAGGGCGGGGAAGTCGGTGGGCGACGGCGGAAAGTCGCCCCGCGCCTCTGTGCCCGGCGGATGATGGCGGCCGGTCATCGCCGCCAGGGCCGCCTGGACGTGGTTGGCGTTCGGGTGCGACAGAGATCGGATCACCGCCATTCGGTGCATCAGCCGGGCCGACCGAGGCAGCAATTCGCCGAACGAGACCCCGGGCACACTCGTGGCGATCGCGCCGAACATGCCGCGCTCGGGAGACGGGCCGTCCGGTTTGGGATCCCACGTCTCCTGCTGTGCGGGCCCGCCGTGCAGGTAGATCATGATGACCGAGCGGGCGCGGCCGAACGTCGAGTCGGTCGGTCGCGACGCGGGAGCCATGGCCCGGCGCGGTCCCGGGCGCGGAGCAGGTCGGGCAGGGCGAGGCCGAGACCGGCGAGCACCCCAACCCGGAGCGCCTCGCGACGGCTCCGTGAGGTGGCCCGGAACTCGTCGCAGCCGGCTGCGTCGGGGGCGACTCCTCTCATGAGCGGTCTCCTGCCACGCCATCAACGGGTCGCTTCGGTATCCACGAGTCTGTGCGATGGCCGCGGCCAAGTCAACGGGCGGTCACATGCAGTCGTCGCTTGACGCCCCCGAGCGCTTGGCGTAAGGCTAGGTTCCGAAACCCGACCCGGCCGGACGTCGCGCGGGTCGCCGTCA
Source organism: uncultured Planctomycetales bacterium (assembly GCA_963752755.1). GTDB lineage: Bacteria > Planctomycetota > Planctomycetia > Isosphaerales > Isosphaeraceae > CAVVZJ01. The sequence continues at coordinate 23,164 of CAVVZJ010000006.1, forward strand.
GCCTTCTCGTGGTGGTGGGTCGCATGAGCATCTACGAACAGTGGGGCCTGGAGCCGATCATCAACGCCTCCGGGTCCGTGACCCGACTGGGCGGTGCCCCGATGCCGGCCGAGGTTGTCGCGGCGTTCGTCGCTGCCGCGAGCGAGTGCGTCCCGCTCGACCAGCTCCAGGCGGCGGCGTCGCGTGTGATCGCCGAAATCACCGGGTCCGACGCTGGACTCGTGACCAGCGGGGCGGCCGCTGCCCTGATGCTGGGGACCGCGGCGATCCTGGCGGGTTATGACCCCGGTCGCATGGAACGCCTACCTCACAGCGACGGCTTCCCCCACGAGTTCGTCACGGCGCGTGAGCACCGCAACGGCTACGATCACGCCGTGCGGGCGGCCGGGGCACGGCTGGTCGAGGTCGGCTTCCACGAGATCGCGGCCGGCGCAGGGGTCCGCCGGGTGGAGGCGTGGGAGTATGAGGCCGCCTTCGGGCCGTTGACCGCGGGTATCCTCTACGTCCTCGGCCCAGACTCACGTCCGCCGCTGGCCGACGTGGTGGCGCGAGCCCACGCCCACGGCCTGCCGGTGCTGGTGGATGCCGCCGGGGAACTGCCGCCTCGGTCGAATCTTCGCGAGATCCTGGCGACCGGCGCCGACCTCGTCGCCTTCAGCGGGGGAAAGGCGATCCGGGGGCCACAGGCCACCGGATTGCTCTGCGGCCGCCGCGACCTGATCGGCGCCGCCGCGGTCCAGATGCTCGACATGGACGACCATGAGGAACTCTGGGACCCCCCGGAAAACCTCATCGACAGGAAACGGCTCGCGGGCCTCCCCCGCCACGGGATCGGCCGGGCACTCAAGGTTTCCAAGGAGCAGATCGCCGCGCTGCTGACGGCCCTGCGGCTCTTCGCAAATGGTGCGTATGACTCCGAGCTACCGGCCCACCACCGCCGGCTCGATCAGATCGCCGCCGCCCTCGTCGGCCTCCCGATCGCCTGCCGGGTCACGTCCCCTTCCGACGGCCAGAGCCTGCCGATTCTGGAGATCGGGCTCGACGAGGAAGTCGTCGGTCGCGACGCCCTGGAGGTCTGCCGGGCGCTCCGACGGGGTCAGCCTCCCGTTCAGGTGGGCCACGGACTCCTGCACGAGGGGAAGCTGGTGATCAATCCGCTCCACCTGGACGACCGGAACGCCGCCGTACTAGCCCGCCGGTTGCGAGACGAACTTTCCCCGAGAGGCTCCTGAGCCGGAGATCACGCCATGTCACTCGACGACCGGGAGATCCTGATCCGCCTCGGGGCCGGCGAGCCGATCGAGGCCCTGTGCGAGGAGGCCGGCTGGTCGCGGGATCGGTTCGATGCCTGGTGGCATGAGGAGTGCCGGTCTCGGGTCCCCGCGATGACCGGCGCGATCCCGATTCGAGGACTCCGAGGTCGCGTGCGCATCCGTCGGGATCGGTGGGGCATTCCACACGTTGAGGCCAGTGATGACCACGATCTGTTCTTCGGATTCGGCTACGCGATCGCCCAGGACCGCCTCTTCCAGCTCGATTTCCTGCGACGCCGGGCCCGCGGTCGGCTGGCGGAGATCCTCGGGTCGGAGAGCCTCGACTCCGATGGGCTTTACCGGACCCTCGATCTCGGCCGGGTCGCCGAAGCGGAGTGGAGCGGCCTGCCGACGGGGGATCGCGACCTCCTCTCGGCTTACGCCGCGGGGGTCAACGCCTTGATCGACGCCACCCGGGAACGGCCGCCGATCGAATTCGACCTGCTCGATTACCGGCCCGAGCCCTGGTCGCCAACGGACAGTCTGGCCGTGGCGGCGGAGTTTTGCTGGTATCTGACCGGCCGATTCCCAGTGATCGTGGCTCCGGAACTGGTCCGGCGGACCCTCGGTGACGGGCCCCTCTACCGGGCCTTCCTCCAGGGCGAGGCGGACGACGAGAGCATCCTGCCCCCCGGCTCCTACCCCGCGTCGGCCTCGCCGGGACGGGGCGACGTCGGGCAGGCCGTTAGCGACCCGGACCAGGGCCAGGGTAGTAATAACTGGGTCCTCTCGGGTGAGCGGACCACGACCGGCAAGTCGCTGGTCGCGAGCGACCCGCACGTCCCGTTCGGCACCGTCTCGATGTGGCACGAGATCCACCTGCGGGGCGGGTCGTTGCACGTGATCGGGGCAAGCTACGTCGGCATGCCGGCCGTCATGATCGGCCGCAATGAGCGGGTCGCCTGGGGAGTCACCAACAACCTCTGCTCGCTCCGAGACCTGTATCGGGAGGAGGCCGACCCGGACCACCCCGGCCATTTCCGGAACAATGGCCGCTGGGAACCGGTTCACGAGCGGCGGGAGGTTATCCCGGTCCGGGGTTCCTCGCCGGTCGTCCGGACGGTCCGCTCGACCGCGAATGGTCCGCTCGTGGACGACCTGCTCCCGGCGCCGGCACGCGGCAGCGGTCCGGTCTCCCTGCGTTGGCAGGGTTTCGAGCCGGCTGGCTGGCTGACGGCCTTGATCGCCATGAATCGGGCCCGGTCCGCCGAGGAATTCCGTGAGGCGACGCGGCCGTGGCGGGCCCCGACCTTCAACCTCGTCTTCGCCGACGAGGAGGGTCACATCGGCTACCAGTGCGTCGGCCGCATCCCGATCCGTCACGTCGCCGATCGCGGTTACCGGTCAGGTCCGGACCCGCGGCACCGGTGGGACGGAGAGATCCCCTTCGAGGCGATGCCGGGGCTGGCCGACCCGGAGTGCGGCTTGATCATCACGGCCAACAACCGGACGGCGCCGGATGACTTTCCTTATCCGCTCTCAGGCACCTGGTCGAGCGGCCACCGCGCCCGCCGAATCCGGGAACGCCTGCAATCCCAGCCCCAGTGGTCGGAGGAGGAATGCCGCCGTCTGCAGCAAGACGTCTACTCCGGACGGGCGGCCGAGTGTGTCCCGCACCTGGTAACGTTGCTCGCCGAAGACGAGGATCCACGCCTCCGATGGGCCGTCGCCCTCCTCAACGGATGGGATTTCCGGGCCGAGGTCGACTCCGTTCCCGCCGCCGTGTTCAACGTCTTCTTCGCCCGCTGGTGCGACCGGGTGGCGGTCGAACAACTGCCCTTTGAGATCGCCGGTCTGGCGGCGGCCAGCGCGGGCGGACTGGCGGCGTCTCTCCTGACGGCGGATGAGGTCGGCTGGTTCGAGCCCGACGCCCTCCGCCCCGCAGCGAGGGCGGCGATGGTGGCCGCACTCGACGAGATCGAGGCCCGCCTGGGACCGGACCCGAGCGCCTGGTCCTGGGGCCGATTGCATACCCTCTCGCTGAAGCACTTTCTCTCCGGTCGGGGCGATCTCGGTCGGCTGCTCGACCGCGGCGGCAACCCGGTTCGGGGGGACGGCACTACGGTCTGCAGCAGTACGCCCAATGCCGATCGCACGGCCTTCATGGGCGCAAGCTATCGCATGGTGGCCGACCTTGCCGACCCGAGGCGGGGGATCCGGGCCGTGGGTCTGGCCGGGGCGTCGGGGCACCCCGGGAGCCAGCATTACGCCGACCAGGTCGCAGGTTGGTGCGACGGCGGATACCACGATCTCCCGATGGACGATCCGGCGGGAGAAAAGGACGATGACCTGTTCGTCCTGGTTCCTGCCACCTGACGATTCCCAGTCCCCCGACGGTGGCCGGCCCGCGACGCCACGGGGGGAGTTGATCCTCGCCGCCGGGGCTCACCGGCCGGTGGAGCGGACTGAACGAATCCCAGAGGGACGGAGGGCTCACCCACAGCACGCCAGGCCGTGCCACGACAAGAGACGGGAGGCGAACCCCTTGATTCCGTAGCACGGGAGGAGCCGGGAGCCCGCGATCCGGATCAGAGGCTCGACAGCGGCTCCGTCGAGTCGCCGAACGACTTCGAGGTGGACGTCGGCCTTGTCGAGCAGGGAGAGGAAGAGGCTGCACATCTTGCGGTTCGGGTCGTTGCGGTGGTCGAGCACGCGGCCGCCCTGGATCTTGCCGCCGCCGCCGCCGAGGAGCACGACGGGCAGCTTCGTGGCGTCGTGGCTGCCGGTCAGCATGCTCGAGCAGTAGAGGATCATCGCGTTGTCGAGGGCCGTCCGCTCGCCTTCCTGGATCGCGTCGAGCTTCGCGGCCGACGTAGGCGAGCTTGCTGGAGGAAGAACTGGTTGACCTTGAGCCAGTCGTCGGTGTCGCTGTGCGAGAGCAGGTGGTGGATCATGTAGTCCACCCCGAGGTTCGGGAACCGCAGCGAGCTGTGGTCGTTGTTGAGCTTGAGCGTGCAGACGCGGGTCGTGTCGGTCTGGAAGGCGAGGACGAGGATGTCGCACATCAGCCGCATGTGCTCGCCGATGTCCTGCGGGATGCCGTCGGCGGGGCGGGGGATGTTCGGCTTGTCGAGGGTCGGCCGCCAGCCCTGGAGCTCGCCGCGCTGGCCGGCGTGCTCGATCCGCTGCTCGACCTCGCGGACGGAGTCGAGGTACTCGTCGAGCTTCCGCTGGTCGGCCAGGCTGACGGCGCGGCGGACGTCCTTGGCGTCGTCGAGCACGGCGTCGAGCACGCTCTCGTCGCCCTTGCGGACCTCGTCCTTGAAGAGCCGGTCGAACGCCAGGGCGGGATACAGCTCCAGCGGCGTCGGCGTGGTGGGCGAGGTCCACGAGATGTGCGAGGAGTAAAGCATCGAGTAGTTCTTGTGAACCGACGGGTTCGACTTCTCGCAGCCGAGCACCAGGCTGGGCACCTTGGTCGAGCGCCCGTGCGTCTGCGCCAGGAGCTGGTCGATGCTCGTGCCCGAGCGGATCTCGCCGCCGGAGGCGAGCGGCGCGCCGGAGAGGAGGTTGCCGGTCTGCGAGCTGTGGATGTTGCCCTTCAGGGCCTCGGCGTTGTACAGCCCCTGGATGAACAGCAGCTTCTCGCGGTGCGGGTGGAGCGGGGCGAGCACCTGGCCCAGCTCCATGTCGCGGCCCGAGCCCTTGGCCCACCATTCCCGGGAGTGGAACCCGTTGCCCGAGAACAGCACGGCGAGCCGCACCGGGGCCTCGCTCGCCGTGCCCTTCGCCTCGTCGCCCCAGACCTTCAGCGACTCCAGCCAGGGCAGGGCCATGCTCACGCCGACGCCGCGGAGGAACGTGCGGCGGGGGAACCGGTGGGTGCTGGCGTTCATCGTCGGCCTCGGCGGGTTTGGGTGGTGGCGGTCGGTTGGTGAAGGCTCCGCCGTTCAACTTTACTTTAACATTCAGGGGGCCTCGGCGACCACCGCGTCGCGGCCGCGGATCTCGCGGAACTGCGGCTGCGCACGATCGCCTCGACCACCTCGCCGATGCGGCCCCCGTCGGCGACCAGCCGGGTCATCTCGTCGAGCAAGGGGTCGTCGGAGAGCTGCACGCCGCGACCGAGGGCGTAGCCCAGCAGCTTGCGGCAGAACTGGCGGGCGACGGCCTCGCGGCGGTTCGTCAGCAGGTAATCGCGCAGGCCGTCGAGGCCGGCGAATTCGGTGCCGTCCGGCATCGTCGCGTCGAACGTCGATGGGGCGGTCGCCCAGGTCCGTCTCGCGACGTGCGGCCGATGGCGTCGTAGGCTTCGAGGGAGAAGCCGATCGGGTCGATCCTGACGTGGCAGGTCGCGCAGTTCGGGTCGCGGCTGTGCCGCTCGACGAGCTGGCGGACGGTCAGGCCGCCGGTCGCGGCCTCGTCGTCGGGCAGTGGCGGCACGCCGGGCGGGGGCTTCGGCAGCTTCTCGCCGAGAAGGACCTCGGAGACCCAGTTGCCCCGGAGGATCGGGCTGGTGCGCGACGCGCCCGATTGCTTCGCCAGGGTGCGTGGAGAGCCCGAGGATGCCGCCCCGGCCGAACGCCTTGACGCCCTCGACCCGTCGCCAGTCGTCGCCGGCCACGCCGGGGATGCCGTAGTGCTCGGCGAGCGGTCCGTTGAGGAACGTGTAAGTCGGCGTCGAGGAACGCGAGGGCCGGCAGGTCGCGCTGGAAGAGGTCGGTGAAGAAGCGGATCGTCTCCTCGTACATCGCGCCGCGGAGGCCGTCGAACGTGGGGAAGTGCCGCTCGCTCTTCTCGTCGAGGGTCGTCGAAGTCGTAGACGTGCAGCCACTGGCAGGCGAACTCCGTGGCGAGGCGGCGGACCTTGTCGTCCTGGAGCATCCGGCGGGCCTGGGCGGCGAGGACGTCGGGGTCGCTGCAGGCGGCCGGAGGCGGCGAGATCGCGGAGGGTCTGGTCGGGGGCCGACGACCAGAGGAAGTAGCTCAGGCGGCTGGCCAGCTCCCAGTCGCGACACGGGCGACGGCGCCGCTCCCGGCCCGGGCGTCTCGACCCGATAGAGGAACGCCGGCGACGACCAGGACCCGGGCCAGCACGAGCCGCCAGGCGTCATCGTGCGGCAGCTCCTTCGTCGCGAAGCTTGCGGTAGAGGTCCGCGCAGCTCGTCGGCCTCGCCGGCCTGGAGCGGGCGGCGGTACGCCTTCGCGGCGAACGCGATCACGGCGTCGAGCTGCTCGGCTCGGCGTCGACGAGCGCCTGGCGGAACGCCGCCGCGCGGTCCAGGATCGGCTGGCGGAGGGGCTCGAACACCTTCGGGTCGGCGTCCTGCGAGGCGTATTCCAGGAGTTGCTGGAAGGCATCGACCAGCGTGAGCGCGTCCTGGCTGACGAACCGCAGCTCGTCCCAGAGGCGGTCGAGCTGGGCGGCCTGGGCGTCGTCGAGCATGAGCCGCCGGAGGTGGTCGTCCTCGCGGTAGAAGAGGGTCAGCGTGATGACCTCGTCGACCGGCACGATCTTCGCGTAGCAGAGCGCCGGGGGGAACAGCTGGCGGAAGCTGTCGAAGGCCGCCTCGAACCGCTCGCCGCGCCGGTCCGGCATCGGCCACGACGACGGGCCGCGACGGGTCGAGCTTCGGGCGGGGCCCCGGCTTCGTCGGTCGAGACCGCGAGCTGCACGCTCCCCTCGACTCGACGGCGGTGCGAGTCGGCCCGTCGTGACGAACTCGCAGCCTTCCACGAGATCGGCCGGGAGCGTCACCTCGATGACCGCCGGGGCCTGCACGCCCAGGCTCGCGTCGTCGATCGCCTCGCCGCCCGGCAAGCGGCCGAACGTCGCCGGGCCGAGGCCGGCGGGCGTCGCTCCCGGCGGCCGCCTTGCCGATCTCGCCGCGCGCGGCTCGGAAGCAGCGGACCGCGGAGCGAGACGAGCTGGCGGTAGAGCGGCGTCGGGGCTGTCCTTCGCCGCGGGGGCGCCCGAGGTCAGCAGCGTCTGGACCTCGCGGGCCAGGGCCTGCTTTCTGCTCGGGGGTCGTCGCCGACTGCCAGCGCGCGAGCACCGAGCCGGTCGGGGATCACCGCGTCGGAATCGCCGCCGCGGTCGGGCTCGGTGTAGAAGTGCCAGACGTCCGGGTTGCCGAGGCGGTCGGCGTGAGGGTTGCCGGCCAGGACGTCGGGGGAGACGTCGGCGGCCAGGTCCCACGTCTTGCCGTCGCCGGTCAGGGTCAGGTCGACGGCCGTGAGGTCGCAGGAGTGGTTGCCGTCGCGCGGGCCGATCACGAGCGAGACGAGGTCGCCGGGCCGGACCGGCACGGCCTCGAACGGCCCGACCTGGACCACGTTCCCCCCCTGCGCCACGCCCGCCGCGAGCCGCTGCCGCGTCGCGCCCCGGCGCACCTCCAGCGACCAGGTCACGCCGTTGCCGCACTCGGGGTGGGCGTGCTGCACCTTCCCGCTGATCCGCAGCGCGCCCGACACCGGGCTCAGCCAGCCGGCGGCCACGCGCAAGGTGGGCGACGGGTGCATCGCCACGCTGTGCGGCTTGAGGTTGCCGGGCACGCGGACGTGCGTGTCGGACGAGTTGGCCACCATGTTCGGCGTCGCGCCGGGGCCCCAGCCGTTGACGAAGTCGTACCCCGACCCCTTCACGATCTGGCCCTGGAGGTGCGACGTGATCGTCACGGCGCCGCCGTCCTCGTGCCAGGCCGAGGTAGTCGAACCAGGCCGCGAGCACATCGGGCGGCACGTCGTGCTTGCGGGCCAAGCTCGGACGGGTCGAACGCGCCCCGCGACTCGGCCGCCTCGGCCGCCGCCGCCAGGCTCCTGGCGGTGCCGGCGAAGACGCGATCGCGACGCTCGGCCAGCGCCTGCGACGACCGCGCGCACGTCGCGGAGCAGCAGGTCGGGCATCCCGGGCGCGACCAGCCGGGGGCGTTCCCAGACGACCGCGTCGTGCTCCGACCCGTCGCCCGCGTCGTCCGCGACGAGGTAGAGCGTCACGTCCTTCCCGTCCTCGAGCGCGGGGATCGGCAGCCGGAACTCCTGCCGCGTGAGCAGGGGCGAGACCGGCTCCATCCACGACTTCGGGCCGCCGACCTTGCCGATGTGGCCCACGCTGTTGAACTTCCAGAGCCGCGACTGCCAGCGGCCGATCTCCTCGGCGATCGCCGTTGCGTCGGCCGGCCCGGCCGCCTTCCAGCGCGCTCGCACGTCGTCGAGCAGGGGCGAGGGCTCGGGCCCGTTGAGGGTCGCCCAGAGCAAGCCCGAGGTACTTCGGGCTCAGCTTCCGCTCGCGCGCCACGGCCTCGATGGTCTTCGTCCCACTCGCCAGGGCCTCGCGCTCGGCGAGCGTCGCCGCCAGGTAGTGTTCCAGCGGCAGGCGGCCCCCGGCGTTGGTGTCGAAGACGATCCCCTGGAGGTTGACCTGGGTGCCGCCGCCCGAGTCGGTGAACTCGGCGTAGAAGGCGCGGATCTGATCGACGATCTCGTTCGTCCAGTCGCGGCGGGTGGTGCCGGTGGAGAACCGCAGGCCGTCGGGCAGCGGCACGGCGTGGGCGGCGACCCCCTTGGCGGCGTCGAAGTACTTCGCGAGCAGGGCGGGCGACATCACCAGGGCGTTGCCCGTGTTGGTGAACCCCTCGCCCGCCGCGCCGTCGACCGGGAACTCGCGGGCCGGGTCGAGGGGCACGCCCGTCAGGTCGCGAAGGGTGTAGGTGTACTGGGCGTTGCTGAGCCGCCGCAGGACGACGGGCCCGGGGTCCCCCGCGGTGGCGAGGGCCTCGGCCTTGAGGTAGCGGGCCACCCAGGCACGGAGTGCCTGACGATCCCCGGCGGGCATCCGCCGCGCCTCCTTCGGGGGCATCTCGCCGTTGTCGAGCATCTCGGCGACCTTGAGCCAGACGCCGGTCGCCTTGCGCACGTCGCCCAGCGCGGCGAACCGCTCCAGGTCGAGGTCTCCTTGCTTGCTCCTCGGTCGAGTGGCACACCAGGCAGTATTTCGCCACGAGCGGTCTTGCCGAGTTCGCATACTCAGCCGCGACCCGCTCCAGGTCCGGCGCATCGGCCGCGTGGGCGGTTGGGATCTCCGTGGCAAGCAGCACGAGGAAGATCAGGCCCGCAAGGAACCACTCGCCGTTCGTATCCTTCATACCTCCGTCTCCACCCGTGCTCGGTAAATCTTGATGTGCGTCGACTTCTCGCGCCAGGCAACGCACACGCGGCAAGCCCGCACGGCGTCGAGGATCGATCGGTGGAACTGTCCCGGCCAACAGTCTCTCTCGCAGGATTCTACGATCTGAGGTCGGGATTGGATACCTTGCCGCCCCAGGACGACCCTGGGAAGGTGCGGCGACGACGTGTGATCGACGATCCTCCGCCCCGACGCGGGGCAAACCCCGAGGCCGAGGAGTTTGGAGGATTGTGTTCGAATGCTCAGCGAGTCCGATCGTGTCCGTCCGGTGAACCCCATTTTTTCGCCGGTCCGGTCGCTCCCGATGATGGAACGGCATCTGTTCCCATCGTGGAGGTCCGACCCTGGCGGAGGGGCGGCAGGACGCGGCAGATTGGGCGGGGCTGATCGACCCGTGGCGGCAGAGCGGGCTCAGCCTCTCCGCCTTTTGCGAGCGCCGGGGCATCCGCCGGGGCACGATGCAGAATTGGGTCTACAAGCCCACGCTCAAACGCGCCGTCGACGACGCACGGCGGGCGGCCCAGGCCCGAGCCGCCGACGCGGGACGCCCGGGAGCTGACTCGGCCCCCACCACGCCGACCGCGATCCCATTCCTGCCAGTGCAGGTCACCGAAGCGGCGGCGGCACACGAGGCGTCGGACGACGCCGGCGTCGCGATCGTCCTGGGGGCGGGTCGGCGGGTCGTGGTCACCCCGGGGTTCGACCCGGAGACCTTGCGGCGGGTCGTCGCCGTGCTCGAGGGCCGGTCGTGCTGAGCCTCCCCCCCACCCTCCGGATCTTCCTGGCCGTCGAGCCCGCCGACATGCGCAAGGGCTTCGACGGCCTCGCCCAGCTCGTCCGCGACCGGATCGACCAGGACCCGCTCTCGGGGCACCTCTCCGTCTTCCGCAACCGCCGACGCGATCGCATCAAGGTCCTCTATTGGGATTGTGACGGCCTGGCCCTGTGGTACAAGCGGCTGGAGAAGGGCACCTTCCGCTTCCCCGAGGCGGTCGACGGTCGCGTCGAGGTCACCCCCGCCGAGATGGCCGCCATCCTCGAGGGGATCGACCTCCGAGGCGCCCGGCGGCAGCCCCGGTTCGCCCTGCCCCTGCCTCAGCCCGCCTGAAAATCCCATAAATTTCGCATGTTCGATTGAGGATTCTCTTGTCACAACGCCGGCCGCCGCCCGTAACGGCGGTCTGACACCCCTCGATGCCGACACCCCGCTGCCCGAGGACATCGAGAGTGCCCACCGGCTCATCCGCGAGTTGCTCGCCACGCTCCGCCAGCAGGCCCACCTCAACGCCCACCTCCAGCACCAGCTCGAACAGATCCTCCGCCGGCTCTACGGCCGGAAGAGCGAGAAGCTCGACCCCGGCCAGCTCTGGCTCTTCGCGCAGGAGATCGCCGAGGCCGGCGGGCCCGAGATCACTCCCAGACCGGCACCCGCGGACGAGCCCCCCGCGAAACCCAAGTTGTTGCTCGGGGCCTTCAGTTACCGCACCCTGAAGCGGGGGTCGTGGCGGAGCCGGGCCGAATTCATCGATTTCATGGGACGAGCTTGGCCGGAGTATAATCGGCTGTATGCCCATCCGTTCGAATGGACGTGGTCGAGCCAGAAGATGAGAAAGTGGGTTGAGAAACACGGACTCTGAATTCCTTGCATTACTTTCTTCCAGGCCCACTAGTTTTACAGCAGCAGCAAATCCGCGGTGTTTCTGGTAACATCGAATCATAGGGAACTGAACACGCGAGGACCGGCCGGCCCGTCGCCCCAACACCTCATGTCGGGAGGGAGCCTCCATGACACCGGACGACGTGCGCGCCGCGGCCGAGCGACTGGTCGACTTCCACGAGCGGTTCGCCCCGCTCTTCGGTAAGGAGCAGGCTCAGGACCATGCCTATGACTACGTCAAGGGCCTGATGGTCTGCCCCGACCGCAAGAGCGTCGAGCCGATCGCCCTCCTGGTCGGCCACGGCGATGTCTCGGGCCTCCAGAAGTTCATCAACAGCGCCCCCTGGCAGTACGACGACGTCCAGGCTGAACTCCAGGCCGTCTTCGACGGCGAGCTGGTCCCCTCGGCGGCCGGGTCGCCCGCCGGCGTCGTCGGTGTCATCGACGAGTCGGCCTTCGCCAAGCAGGGCGTACACTCCGCGGGCGTGGCCCGGCAGCACAACGGCCGGCTCGGCAAGGAAGACAACTGCCAGGTCGGCGTCTTCCTCGTCGGCGTTACCCCCGCGGGGGCCGCGCTGTTGGACCACCGGCTCTACCTGCCCAAGCCCTGGTGCGAGGACACGCCTGAGGCCCGGACGCGGCGCGGCAAGGCGCACATCCCCGAGGACGTGACCTTCCGGCCCAAGGCCCGGATCGCTGCCGAACTGGTCCGCGGGGTCGTCGTGCTCGGTCAGACGCGACTGGACTGGGTGGTCGCCGACGAGGAGTACGGCAAGGCCGGGCACTTCCACGAGGCGATGGACGAGTTGGAGCAGCGGTACGTGGTCGAGGTGCCGGTGACGACGACCGTCTGGACCGAGGACCCGGCCGGGTGCGTGCCGGCGTACGGCGGCCGGGGCCAGCCGCCGAAGCGCCCGACACGGGAGGGTGTGAAGTCCGTGGCCGCGGTAGCCGCGGGGCTGCCCGCCGAAGCCTGGCAGACCCTGAAGGTGCGCGAAGGGGCGTGCGGGCCGCTGGTGTTCGAGTTCGCGGCGGTGCGGGTGTGGGCGATGCGCGACCAGAAGCCGGGGCCACCGGTGTGGCTGCTGATCCGCCGGTCGCTGGAGGCGATCCCCGAGGTCAAGTACTACATCTCCAACGGCGGGGCCGAGACGCCCTTGAAGGTCCTGGCGTTGGTCGCCTGCACGCGCCACCGAGTGGAGGAATACTTCGGCGAGGCCAAGACGTACCTGGGGATGGCGCAGTACGAGACGCGGGCGTACGTGGGGTGGCACCATCACATGGCGCTGGTGGCGGTGGCGCACCTGTTCGTGACGTTGACGCGTCTGCGTCTGAAAAAAAGTCGAAGGGCCTGACGCTGGACCGGGCGGTGCGGCTGTTGAGGTCGGCGTTCTCCGAGGCGGAACTGACCGTGGAGAAGGCGATCGCCCTGATGGACTACCACGAGGGGCGGAACAGGATCGCCAAGGCCTCACATGACAAGGCCTGGCACGCCAGGCACGAGGGCGTGAAATACCTGCTGCTGTAAAACTAGTGTCCTGAGTCAGAAGTCCGTTCAATAACCTTCTTGACGCGGTCGAGGATCAGGTCGGCGTCAGCGGTCCACCGGAATGGCTTGGGGGAGGCGTTGTGATGCTCCAGGTACTCCCGGATCGCCGCCTCAAGCGCCCCACGCTCCGGAAGGCACCCCGCCGGATCCGCTTCTCGGTGATCTCGCCGAAGAACCGCTCGACCAGGTTCAGCCACGAGGAGCTGGTCGGCGTGAAGTGCAGGTGGTACTCGGGGTGGCGGAGGAACCACCGCTTCACCGCCGCCGTCTTGTGCGTCCCGTAGTTATCCAGCACCAGGTGGATCTCCACGCCCGGCTCGCGGGTCAGCTGGGAATCCAGCTCGTTGAGGAACTTGAGGAACTCCTGGTGCCGATGCCGCCGATGGCACTGGCCGATCACCTCGCCGGTGGCCACGTTCAGCGCCGCGAACAGCGAGGTGGTGCCGTTGCGGACGTAATCGTGGGTGGGCCGCTCGCCCTTGCCCGAGGTCATCGGCAGCAGTGGCTGGGTGCGGTCCAGGGCCTGGACCTGGCTCTTCTCGTCGACGCACAGGACGATCGCCCGCTCCGGCGGGCTCATGTACAGGCCGACGACGTCGCGGACCTTCTCGACGAAGTACGGGTCGGTCGACAGCTTGAACGAGTCGGTCCGGTGCGGCTTCAGGCCGAAGGCCCGCCAGATCCGCCCGACGCTGGACTGCGAGAGCCCCTCGGCGTTCGCCATGCCGCGGGTACTCCAGTGCGTGGCGGCCTTGGGCTTGGTCTCCAGCGTCTTCGTGACGACCCGCTCGACGTCGGCGTCGGAGATCTTCCGCGGGGCGCCCGGCCTGGGCTCGTCGGCCAGACACTCCAGCCGCCGCTCGACGAACCGGCGCCGCCAGGTGCCGACGGTGGCCGAGCAGACGCCCAGGCGGGCGGCGACGGCCTTGTTGTCGGCGCCCTCGGCGCAGGCCAGGACGATCCGGGCGCGGGTGGCCAGGCGTTGGGTGCTCTTGGGTCGGCTGGCCCAGGTCTTCAAGGTCCGCTTCTCGTCGTCGCTGAGGGTCAGCTCGGCCATCGGTCGCGGCATGTGAGAGTCTCCTTTGAGGAGACTCTACCGGGCAGACGGCCAGGGCGCAAGGTTATCGAGAGGACTTCTGACTCAGGACACTAGGGGCGGGTTGGGTCGGACACTAGAGTTGCCGCACAATAGCAGAAGTCCTTGCCAGCAAAGAAGTTAGGAAAATCAACAGTATCACACCTAACTCTTTGTCACAATTGGACTTCCGTCGAAAATCCTCTCGATTGTGCAGCGATTCTACTGATAAGAGCGGAGGGAGTGGGATTCGAACCCACGGTACTCTTGCGAGCACAACGGTTTTCAAGACCGTTTGACGATGGTCACAAATCCAGGGAGATTTGTGACTTGCGAACCGAGGCCCCGGAATCTGCACCACATTTGCCCCACGACACAAGTCAGATGACCCCCGAACTGGGCGCCGTCGTTGCCGCCTGGCCGATGCTGCCTGTGGCGGTCCGGGCCGGCATCGTGGCGTTGGTCCGGGCCGCCTCGGGGAGTCTCGAAACGCCGTGACACTCTAGCCATCGAACGAAGGGGCAGAGATTGGAACTGTGGCGAAAGGTCGCGCTGACTTTGGAGCAATATCCCTGAATAAGTGCTTGCATTCGCGCCTCCACAGCCTTTTGGTGCCTTCCGGCCCCGTCAGGGTCTTGAATACCGTCCGGTTTCTCGAAGCCGAGGGACAGACCTATGCCGATCCGCGTGAAGTGCGAGTGTGGCCGGACGCTGACGCTCAAGGACACCGCGGCCGGCAAGAGCTTACCGTGCCCGGCCTGTGGTCACATTGTCCAGGTGCCTATACCGGACTTCCTTGACCAACTCGGAATCGAGGTTGGCGACCCGGAAGAGTCGCCGGAGCCGGCACCGATCCTGCCGACGCCGCCGTCTCCCCCGCCATCGCGTTATAGCACTGGTTCGAACGAGCCTGCCGAGCCTGTGCCCTCGATCCGGCCCCGACGGCTGAGCGTAGTCAAGCTTGCATCGGTCATCTTCGGCGTGATACTGCCTCTCATTGGCCTCGCGGCACGGTTCTGGCCGGCGCCTGACCGCGCCGCCGACCCGCTGCCCCCATCGGCTCCGATGCCCGCCACGGCTCCAACTTCGGTTCTCCCCGACCGGCTCACGAAGCCCCAAATCGAGCTGTTGCTCGCCGCCAAGCGGGCCGACTGGCTTCTAGCCTCGCTGGACGCGGGCCGCATCGTGGACCAGGACGGACCAGAAGTCTATCGTTTCCAGCGCCTCCTCGAGGATGTCCATCGCGGTTTCCTCGATCGAGATGACGGACAAATCGTACTGGCGTTAGTGGATTGCCTGAACAAGATCCGTGAGCGTCGCGGCGTGGCCCCGTCTCTCGAAGAATTCCTCTCATCGATGGTGCTGATCTCGCAAGAGTGGCGTGATTACCCTAAACAGAAACAGCCCTTTGCCGACATCGCGTCCTTCTTCATGATCGCCATGGTCGAAGAGGGAACTAGCAGCCGCGAAGCCGTCGGGCAGGTCCGGGCGGTTCACCGGGCCCTGTTCGCCGACCAGCGGCGCGACGACCCGTCCCCGCCTCCCTTACGAGCCTCGCCCCCGCGGGTTAGGCCGCAACCGGGCCGGCAATCCGAGGAAAGCATCCGCGAGTCTCTCGCTGCCGGTCACTTCGTGACGGTTCCGCGAACGAGGTTGGAGCAGCCATCGGACGAATCATTATTAGTCAGTAGCGGTGATGTTCAGCCATCCTCCGAAAGCTTCGGCAAGAGCTTCCGGACCGCCTACAATCAGCAATCGAGAACATTGATCCGGATGGCCCGCAGTCTCGATTTGGTTGGCAACGTGAAGGGGGCCACGGAACACTACGAAGAAGCGGTCAAGCGGGCCCCGGATAGCACCTCAGCGCAACTCGCCCGCGAAGAGCTTCGCGAGATCCAAGCTCGTGGCCGGTACGACCTGTCCCGCCTTGAGTCCTTCCAGGTTGTCCAAGTCGAGGACGGCGAAACGATCATGCTCTCCCAGAAGGGCCGACGGCTCTCCGCCAGACTGATCGGGGTTTCCGCACCCGGGCAGGAGACGACAAACTTCCTGCGCAAACTCCTTTCGGGTAAGACGGTTTGCCTGGAACGGGAGCCGACGCCAGTCCAGGCCGGGCCAGCCGACATGGTGCGAGCCTACATCTATCGATCGCCCGACGGCCTCTTCGTGAATCGGGAGATCATCCGCCTTGGCTACGGCCGGACTTCGGCGATCAGGTTCAGCAAGGCCGAGGAGTTCCGGGCCGCAGAACAACAGGCTCGGGAGCGGAGCGAGAACGCGAGCGAGGAGGCCGGATCGGCAATCCGCCTCGACGCGATCCCGCCGACCGGTGGGGGCTTCCCTCACCTGACCGACTTCGCTCATGTCCAGTTATCTATCTGTCGCCTCAGGATCGGAAGGAGCGTGTCCCTCACATATTCGGCCATGCTCTCGACTTCGAACGTCGCGATCGCCTTCGCGTCCGTCCTGTCTCACCGCATCTTGATTCCAACGCAATTAACACGCCGGGCGCCCTCAGAAACGCCCGGGAACGCTCTCCCGGGAGGGGGCCGCCGGCCGTCTTCGGCCGGGCAGAAGGGCGGGTGACCCTCTAACCTTCTGCCGCCCTTGGTTTTGGGAGACTTGCCCTCGCTCCCATCCCATCCTCAACGCCTCGGGGCAGGTTCGTCGAACCCCTCTTTCTGGGCATAGACGATCAAGGCTCGGTCGATCACGTCGGCCGCCTTCAAGCGGCAATGCTCGGACAGGCGGTTGAGCCAGTCCCGCCACTCCGTGGAACCGCGGATCGACAGGACATTGGGCTTCGGACCCTCGGGAGAGGGCGGACGCCCCGCGCCCTTCGGCTCCGCCTTTCCCGTCGCCTTCGCCCTCGATTTCGCCATCGGATCGGCCTCCGTGTCGGACGGTCTTATTGCACGACAAAGCATAGTCGAGGGCCGGCGCGTCATCGAGTCGAGGCGGGGCGAATGTCGTGCAACGCGCTGAAAAAGTCGTGCGACGCGTCTTGTATTTTCGCACTACATCGTATAGACTAAAAACGTCGAGGGCAACGGGCCCGAGACCAGCAAAGAGGGCCGGGAAGAGCTGGAACCTCCCCCCGGCCCGGTTGGCAAGGTGCACAGGACACCCGGCCATGACCACTCTGTTCGACCCGACCCGCCCCGTCAAGTCCGCCCGCCTCCGCCGCTTCGGCCTCGGCCTCGGCCGCCCGGCCTGCGAGAAGTGCATGCCCTACACCGCGGCTGATCGGGAATGGGCCGCCTACCACCTGAACGCCGACGCGACCGATTTCGACCTCCTGCCCTCGGGCGCCGATCTGGACCGGCTCGCCGGGGAGGCCGAGGCGGTCGATCGGATGTCGGCCGGCCTGGCGATCCTCTCAACGTACGCGCCCGGCGGATCACGGGTTGGGCGGGTGGAGCGAACGCCCTGCCCACTGGGCAGCGGTCTCACAACGAATCGTCTCGGGGACATATCGCCGAGGATTTTTTTGCTCAGTGGTACCTCGGCATGGCTCCATCACCTGGCGTCGCTGTCAGTCTGTCCATCAAACGGAACTGGACGGGATCCGCACGCTACGCTCGACATCACATGGGCCGTAGAATTGTTCGGGTCGGGGCATCTCATGCGGTGGCCATCCGTTCCACCCACGGCGGGAAGGCAGCGTCCGGTGATCCCCCCACCATCCTTGACCGACGACATCGTCGCGGCGTATCTGAAGTGCCGGTACAAGGCCTACCTGAAACTCCGCGGGGCCGTCGGAGAGCGGTCCGACTACGAGTCACTGCAGGTGCGGCTCGCGGCCGAGTATCGGGCCGCCGTCCGGTCGAAACTCCTGCAGCTGCACGAGGGGTCTACCGTCATCCAGGACCCAGCCTCTCTTCTGGAGGCGATTCGGAGCGGGGTTCCCCTCATCCTGGAGGCAACAGCCCAGGACGCCGACGAGTCCTGTCGCCTCGACGGCCTGGAGCGGGCCGGCGGTCCACGGCCCGATTCGGGGGACGCGTATATCCCCATCCTGTTCACACCACATGAACGGATCACGGCCGAAGACCGGATACGGCTCGCGTTCGCGGCCTCCGTCCTGGCCCGCCTCCAGGCGGGTCAGACGGCTGTCGGGAGGATCATCCACGGACGGCAGTTCAAGCCGTCGAAGGTAAGTCTGCCGAAGCTCGTTGCGAAGGTCCACGACGCGGTCGGTGAAATCCAGGTGATCCAAACGTCCGACTCCCCCCCGACGCTGCTGCTGAACCGGCACTGCGCCGAGTGTGAGTTTTTGCGATCGTGCCGGGCGGCGGCCGTCGAGAAGGACGACCTGAGCCTGCTCCGCGGGCTGTCACCGAAGGCGATCGCAGGGCTGAACCGGCGGGGGATCTTCACCGTCACCCAATACTCCCATGCGTTCCGCCCGGGTCGGATGAGGCTCGTGGCCGCCATGCAGGGCGGGAAGCACGAACTCTCTCTGCAGGCGCTGGCCCTCCGGGAGAAGAAGGTCTATGTCGCGCGGCGGCCGCAACTGCCCGACGCCCCGATCCGCATCTACCTGGATGTGGAGGGGCTCCCGGATCGGGACTTCTACTACCTGATCGGGTTGTCCTGGGACGACGGCACCGAAGCCCGGCGGGTGAGCTTCTGGGCCGATCGGGAGGAAGACGAGGCGGCCGTTTGGGGGGCCTTTCTGCAAGCGATCCGGGGAGTCGGCGAAGACTTCGCCCTCTTCCACTACGGGAGTTACGAGGCTCGATTCCTGAAACGGATGGAGCAACGGCACGGCGGCGACCCCGGGTTGATCGCCCGGATCAAGGCCCGCGCCGTGAACGTCCTCTCCGCGATTCACGCCCAGGTCTACTTCCCGGTCTACTCCAACGACCTCAAGAGCGTGGCCGACTGCCTGGGCTTCCGGTGGTCAGCCACGGATGCTTTGGGGCTCCAGTCGATCGTCTGGCGGGCCGCATGGGAAGCCACCGGGATGGACGCCGACAAGCAGCGGCTTCTCATCTACAACCAGGAGGACTGCACGGCCCTCGCACGAATCGTGGAGGTCCTCCGCGCTCTCGCACGATGCGGTGCCGGTTGATGGTGGCTCCTGCCCCAGTATCGCCGGGGTCGAGGACATCAAGGCCCCCCGCCGCCACAAGTATTGCGATCCCGACTATGTGCTCCCGGAATTCGCCCGGATCACGAAGTGCGCCTATTTCGACTATCAGCGGGACCGAGTGCTCTTCCGGACCAGCCCGGCGGTCAGGCGGGCGAACCGCCGCAAGAAGCGCGAGGCGCGGGCTGCCTTCAAGGTCGATCGGGTCGTCGAGTATGTCCGACCGGACCGCTGCCCGCAGTGCGGCTCGGAGGACCTCGACAGCCGGGAGAGCAACCAGCGGCTGGTGGTCGACCTGAAACGGACTCCGGGCGGGTTGAGGCGGTGGGTGACGCGGCACAAGGCCAGGCGATGTCGCTGCCGCAAGTGTGAGCATGTCTGCCTGCCCAATGACTTCCTCGCGATCCGCTCGCGCAAGTACGGCTGGGCTCTGTGCGGCTGGGTGGCGTACGCCGCCGTCGCCCTGCGGCAGACCACCCAGGCCACGGCCGACGCCCTCGCCGACATGTTCGGGGTTCGCATCACCTCTGCCGGGGTGTCGAAACTCCGGGGGCAGGCGGCCGACCGCTACCGCGAGACCTACGCGTCCTTGCTGGCTGAACTGCGAGCCGGCCCCGTGGTCCACGCCGATGAGACGTGGGCGCGAGTCAAGGGGTGCAGCAGCAAGGGCTACGTGTGGACCTTCGCCAGCCCGGAGGTCGCCGTGTACGCCTACTCTCCGAATCGCGATGGGGAAACGGTCCAGGGTGCGCTGTCGGGGTTCCGGGGCGTGCTCGTCTCGGACTTCTACACCGCTTACGATACGATGGATTGCCCGCAGCAGAAATGCATCGTCCACCTGGTCCGCGACCTCAACGACGATCTCGCCAAGAACCCCTTCGACGAGGAGCTGAAGCAACTGGCCGCCCGGTTCGGGGCCCTGATGCAGGCCGTGGTCGCGACGATCGACCGCTACGGCCTGAAGAAGCACCACCTCGGCAGGCACAAGCGAGACGTGGACGAGTTTTATTCCCGCGAGGCGGCTGCGAGCTACAGGTCGGAGCTGGCCCGCCACTACCGCCAGCGGCTCCTGAAATACCAGGACAAGTTATTCACGTTCCTGGACCACGACGGAGTACCCTGGAACAACAACAACGCCGAGAACGCGGTCAAGCGGTTCGTGTCCCGCCGGAAGGGGATGGGGGGGACAGGCTCCTTCTGCGAGCAGGGGCTCCGGGACTACCTGGTGCTGTTGAGCCTCTATCAGACGCTCCGCTACCGGGGGTTCGGCTTCTGGAAGTTCCTGCTGTCCGGTGAGACCGACATCGCCGCGTTCACCGCCAGGAGCCGCTGATGGGCGACCTGTGGGGTGATCCTTCCGAGGACCACGGCGCGCGACTCTGAATTCTCCCGCTGGTCCGCCGCGAGCAGCCCGCCGATCCCGCGACCGTGTCGTTCCGCGATCGCTTACCCGGCGGCCAGATCCCGGACCGGCGCGTCCCGCCCCCTTCGCAGTAGCCACCGATCCGGCAGCCAATCCAGCAATCGCTCGGCCGTCGGCATCTCACCCAACGCGAACAACCGCGGGAGGGCGTCTCGGAGATACGCCTGCGGGTCGAGCCCCAGATGCTTGCACGTCCCGACGACGGAATACAGCACGGCCGCCGTCCGGCCGCCCGCCTCGCTCCCGAGGACGCCCCAGTTGTTCCGCCCCAGGGCGACCGCCCGCAACGTCCGCTCGCTCAGGTTGTTGTCGATCGCCAGGAAGCCCTGCTCCAGGTAGCGTCCCAACGCCGCCTGATTGTTCAACGCATACTTGATCGCGGCTCCCAACAGCGATTTGGGCAAGGCCATCGGTCGATACTCGTCCAGCCAATTCGTCAGCTCGATCAAGATCGGTTCGGCTTCCCGCTGCCGCGACAGACGTCGTTGTTCTTCCCGTTGCCGACGCTGTGCCGTCGCCGCCGGGTTGTCCGCCGGTGGCAGCAGCGGCGGCAAGTCGCGTTCGATGGCGTACAGCCTCCGGATCAGCTCCAGTGCCCCGTTGGCACGCTCATCTCCGCCGTCGGCAGCGGCGAGGAACTTGCGGCGGACGTGCGCCCAGCAGCAGACGTGCTGGACCCGGCCCTCATGGGTAGGCGTCACCTTTGTAGGTAGGGATCAGTTCGGCGAGGGGGACCAGTAGGCGTCCCACTGCCGGTCCCCGCTCTTGAACAAGGCCCTCAGGTGGCAGACCGCATCCGCCCCGTCGGCCCCCCAGCGCATCCCGGCCCCCTTCATCCGCTGGCCGACGACCGTCTTGCAGGCCGCCTCGATCGGGCCCGAGCCGATCGCCCAGCCCTTGGCCACGTAGCTCGGGTAGTCCATCCGGTGCACCTGGTTGCCGAAGTACCGCACCACCTCCGCCAGCGCCTCCCGCGCCGCGCGGCCGCGGACCTCCAGCCCCCGCAGGTCCTCCAGCACCGCGGCGCCGCCCTCGTGCTTCAGCCGGCCGCACCAGGCCTCCAGCCAGGCCTCGCGGGCCTCCTCATCGCCCGGGTGCAGCGCCCGGGCCAGGTCGCCGAGGTACTCGGCCGCGTGGTAGAAGTCCAGGATCACCGCCTCGAGCCGCCCGAAGTTCACCCGCAGCCAGTCCTCCAGGCCGGCGCCGCCGTCGGACAGGCCGATCCACCGCTCGGCCTGGTCCATGCCGACCTGGGCCGCCTGCCGTCGCAGCGGCTCGCCCAGCGCCGCGGCCCCGCCCAGCCCGGCGAGATACCGAGCCCGGAAGCGGGGCGGCGGGCCGTCGGGCCGCGCCCGGCGGTCGCGGTCCTCGGGCACCGGGTTGTAGACCATCGCCACGGTGGCCATCCGCCCGTCGGCCTTGGCGCCGCCGTCGCCCTGCTGGCCGACGCCGGTGGCGTCGATGGCCACGTAGGCGCAGGTCTTGCCCTCGGCGTCCCGGTGCCAGTCCCACGGGCCCGGCGGGCCGAAGGTCTCGCCGGCGGCCAGGCGGTCGCCGACGTCCCGGCCGGCGGCCTCGGTGGCCCGCTCGACCGTCGACTCGGCCGGGCGCAGCCCGGCCAGCTTCGGCAGGGTCGTCTCGGCGGCCTCGGCGAAGCTGGAGAGCACGCCGGCCAGGCAGATCGCCTCGCGGGCCGCCGGGGTCAGGGCCTCGGCCGAGAGCCGCAGCCGGCGTCGGCGGGGGCCGAGCCGGCGCGGCAGGCGGGGCAATGGTAGTAGGCCCGCCGCAGCCGGATCGGCCCGAGCAGGCTGAGGACCGACCGGGGCCGGTAGGCGACGAACTTGGCCGGCTCGCGGCAAGTCGGGCAGCTCATGCTGGAGCCGCGGTAGCCCCCTTTTGCGCCCGGCCAGGGCGGCCTCGATGGCCCGGGCGCCGATGCGGTGCACGCGGTCGCGGACCTCGTACTCGGTGGCGCCCAGGAGTTGGCCGTCGGGCTTGGAGGCCAGGTGCTCGGCCAGCTCGCGGAGGTCGCCGCGGACCAGCTCCGTCAGCCGCTGCTCGATCCGGTCGGCCTCGGCCTGCTGCTCGGCGGTCAGGTGGCGTGCCATGGTCGGGGGCCTCCGTGTCGTCCGTCGAGGGGCGGGTTTCCGAGCGACGCATCGACGGGCCCCGTTGTACGGGATTTCCCACCTACTTTCGAGACGCCTACCCGGCCCTCATCATAGAGTCCTTCGTACTGGGCTAACGCATCCGCCTGGAGGTAGCCTGTGTAGCCGCCCAGGAAGTGCTCCGGGCCTTCCGCCGTGTAATCCGCCGTGAAATCGAACACCACATAAGGATAGTCGGCATCCCCGATGCTGACCCGAAGGTGGGCCTTCCGGGTGCGGTCGGCCCCCGGCACTCGCAATTTCACCGAGGTGTCATCGCCGTGGATCACTCGCGACAGCAACAGACGCCGGTGCATCAGCCGATACAGCGGCATGAGCAGGTCGGCGGCCCGCGCCAGCCAGTCACCCAGGGTGGACCGCGCGATGGTGACACCCGATCGGGACAGTTGCCCGGAGAGCCGATGCAAGGGGGTATGGTCGGCGAACTTGGCCGTGATCGCATGCGCCAACAGCCCGGGACCGCACAACCCCTTGGGGATCGGGCCGACCTGCTCCGGACCGGCAGTCCGCAGGCGTTGATCCGCCGGCACGGCCGTCGGATCGCAGTGCCGACAGGCATAGCTCTTTCTGACCGTGCGGAGCACGAAGAAGCGGGCCGGCTCCAGATCGAGCTGCTCGGCGGTCTGCGTGCCGATGTAGGCGCGAGGCCGGCCGCAGGCCGGACAGAGCCGCTCGGCCTCGGTCAGGTCGTGGACAACCTCACGACGTGCCAGGTGCTCGGACAACGCGGCACGGCCGTGTGGGTCGCGCCGACGAGCGGGCGGATCGGCGGGTGAAGCCGGCTTCGGCGTGCGGCGCTCGGACCGGCGGCCGAACCGATGTCTCAAGGCGGCATCCAGCTTTCCCTGCAGCTCGCCGTTCTCGGCCCGTAGCCGAGCGACCTCCGCGAGCAATGCTCGCACCATCTCCTGCAACGTGGCGACATCGTTGGGTAGTGGTGCGTCGGGGGTCAGGGAAGCGGCATCCATGCCAGATCCAACACCGCCGGAACGGTCTGGTAGCGAGTCTTTCCCGCTCAGCCGGGTGCAAAGCGCTTGAAGCGTCGGACCCGGGACAGGTCGATGCCGTCGAGGATCATCTGGAACTGGCCGGGGCTCAGTTCGATGCCGGTGGCGGCGTCCGTCGGGTCGGGGAAGTGATAGCGGCCGGCTTCGAGTCGCTGGCACCAGAGGCACAGCCCGTGACCGCCCCAGTACAGGACCTTGACGCGGTTCGCGGCCCGGTTCCGGAAGATGAACAGGTGGCCGCTCAAGGGGTCGGCCGCCAGCCGGGTCCGGACCAGGGCGAACAGGCCGTCGAACCCGAGCCGGAAATCGACCGGCTGGGGCGCGTACCAGAGCTTGACGGCCGGGGGGACGGTCAGCATCCGGCCACCCCGAGTTGCCGGAGGACGGCGGCGATCATCGCCGGGTCGCAGGCCGGGGCGAACCGGACGAGTGTGCCGGACGGGAGGACGGCCTCGACTCCCGAAGCGATCGGGTCCGGAGTGGTGATGCGGACGGGGACGACCGTCGGGGTGCCGGCAGTCGGGGCCTTCCGAGTGAGCCGCCGCCTCCACTGGTAGAAGGCCGGGACCGAAACGCCCTCGGCGGCGCAGAACGCGGCGACGGTCAGGTCAGCGGTGCGGAACCGCTTGAGTCGGTCCGCCCAAAGTTGACGAGTGGCCGCCGAATCCCGGCGGGATTGGGCGATAGGACGCGCAGCGGACACGAGAGATACCTCCTCGGGAAAAGTAGCCGTCCCCGAGGCTATCACACGCGTCAATTACGTGATCCGCCGGGCGCGTACCTCTCAACGATCCCCGGGGGCCCGGGAACGGGCTGGGCCCCCGCCCTCGACGACGGACCCTCGACGGAGGCGAGACACCATGACCACCGCGACGACGACACCCCGAAAGACCGGCCGCGCGGCCGACACCTGGCCCACGTGGACGGACGCCCGATGGACCCTGGCCGACCGCTTCGGCCTGATCTGTACCGACCGCCGCCGGCCCGAGCATGGCACCCCCTTCCGGGCCCTGACGTTCGCGACCGCGGCCGAGGCGCACGCCTGGGTTGATCGGGCCGACGACGCGACCCGGGCCGCGCTGGTGGCCGGGGGCTACCGCGTCCGCCGGCTGGCCGAGTGACCACGCCCGAGGGGCCGCGCCGGGACGCCACGCCCGGCCGGCCTCCCCTCCGACCGCCCCGCCCTCACGCCCTCTTGAACGGCCCTCCCGGGGAGTCCTTCGCCGGTCGGGCCAGTCGCTTCCCCCGACGCCCCTTGACCCCTCCGCCGCCGTCCCGATGATGAACCGAGGGCCGACGTTGGCCCTTCCCCTTTTGCGAGGCCGCAACATGACCAGCGAAGAACTGACCCCGCGCGACGAGCTGCCCGCCCTGATCGGCCCCGACCCGAGGCCGCCCGCGACGATCGACCCGGGGCTGATCGGCGCCATCCTGGCAACGATCAACGCCCGGACGGCCCGAACCTACCTGGCCGATTACCGCGACTTCGCCCGGTTCCTCGGGGCGGGTTCGCCCGAGGCCGCCGTCGAGGCCCTGACCGGCATGGGGTCGGGACACGCCAACGCCTGCGCCCTGGCCTACCGCGTCCACCTGGCCGACCGCGGACTGTCGGCCGGGACGGTGGCCCGCCGGCTGGTGGCGCTCCGGTCCGCCTGCAAGTCCGCCCGCCGCCTCGGGCGGATCGCCTGGGGACTCGACGTGCCCGGACCCAAGCCCGAGCCCTACCGCGACACCCGGGGGCCGGGTTCCGACGGCTGGCGCCGGATGCTGACCGCCGCGGAGGCCGGCGCGGGGAAGCCCCGGGGCCGGCGCGATCTGGCCCTCTTGAGGCTCTTGCATGATCTGGCCCTGAGGCGCGGGGAGGTGGTGGCCCTCGACCTGGCCGACCTCGACCTCGACGCCGCCGCGGTGGCGGTGGTCGGCAAGGGGAAGACGGAGGCGGTCCGCCTGACCCTGCCCGGCCCGACCCGCCGCGCCCTGGCCGGCTGGCTCGACGCCCACCCCGACCCGAGGGCCCCGCTGTTCGTCCGCCTCGACGCCGCCGGCCGCGGAGGCGCCGGCCGCCTGACCGGGGAGGCGGTCCGGCGGACCGTCGCCGAGCTGGGGCGCGTCGCCGGCCTGTCCCGCGTTCCGAGGCCCCACGGGCTGCGCCATCAAGCCATCACCGCGGCCCTCGACGCCGGTCGGGACGTCCGCGACGTGCGGAAGTTCTTCCGACACGCCAAGCTCGATACCGTGCTGATCTACGACGACGCCCGCCGGGACATCGCCGGGGACATCGCCGCGCTGGTGGCCGGGGAGTGACCGGCGGACCGCCGATCGGGGCGCCAGAGTGCGAACATAGCCATATCCGCACCCTCGGCGCCTTCCTCACGGGATCGTCGTCCACGGGTGCGCGTCGATCCCGGGGAACCGGCCCAAGTGGCGGACGTTGGTGGTGGCGATGATGACGACATCCCCCGGGCCGACCGCCGTGGCCGCCTGGCCGGCCTGGATGGCATCGGCGTCGAGGGCCTGGGGATGGGACGTCGGCAATCCCGCGGCGCGGACCAGTACCCAGAACTCGGCGGCCCGGTCCCAGGCCGCGGCCGTGACGCCGAGATAGGTCAGGCGGGCCCTCAGACCGTCGAGGTTGCGGAGCTTGGCCGAGGCCCCGAGGCGGACCAGCTCGCGACGGACCTCGTAATCAGCGATCGCCGGGATGAGCACCTCGGTCCCGGCCGCCACCATCCGGGCGATCCAGAGAAGGCATTGATCGACCGGAAGCGTCCCGGGCCGGGAGCAGGCCAACCCCAGGGTGCTCGCGTCGAGCAGGACCATCCGAGCCACTGATCAATACATCCCATCGAACAGCTTGCGCCCGGGCGGGCGGTCTTCGTCGATGGCCCTCATGAGCCGCTCATTGGTGTCCGGCGGGTCATCATCGGGCAGCGACGGCAGGAGCCGGAGGAATCGCAACGCCGCCTCAGCGCGGGCCGCCCGCTCCGCTTCCTCCATGACAACCCGCCCCCGTTCGTCGGTCCGCGCCGGGCCGAACACCGGGATCGGGCCCCGTTCGTCGGCCAAGGGCTCGGGGGGCCGGGGGAGGATCGCGGTCGGTTGATTCATGGTGAACTCCTCTCGTCAGTTCTGGCTGTCCGGGCGGACCCGGGGGCCGGCCCCGATGGGCCGGTTAGCCGCGCCGGCAGCGCCAGAAGTCGGCGCCGCCGAAGGCCCCCGCGAACCCGATCACGAAGCCCGCCCAATCCGGCGCCCATCCCGTCGTCGAGGTCAGCGCCATGCCGGCGCCCCCGGCCAGGAACATGGCCAGGATGGCATCATGATCGTGCGGCGATTCCAACGCCCCGGCCGAGTCGGGCGGCGGTGGCGTCGATGGAGACTGGCTCGGGGCGATCGCGTGGGACATGGTTCGGTCCTGCCGTTCTCGCCATGAAGCGCCCGCCCTCCCGCCCGCGGCCCCCGACGCTCCCGGGCGCATCGCCCCGGACTCGGCGGGCCGGCCGCGGGCACGGAGCGGCCGCCTCCCCTGACTCCCATTGTGTCCGATCGGCCGGCCGGCCCGCAAGGCGCGACGGGCGGACACGGGCGGCCCGTGGCGGTCCCGGACGGCCCGGTGCGCCCTAAATGTACGGCAACGAATGAGGGAGATAAAGTCTATGCTTCGCACAACCGATGAACCTGTAGTGTAGGAATGGACACCCGGCCGGGTCGCTCCCGGCCGAAACCGCCAGGCCGGCCCGAGGCGCACCCTCTACCGCCGCGGGCCGCCCGGCGGAATCAAAGAGTAGAGGGACCTACCGGATGGTTGATGATCACCCTGAGGGGGATGGTCAAGGCCCCCTTGTCCCCGAGGCCAGCCCGAGCCCCGACACCATCGAGGATGATTCTCCGTTAACCAATGAGGGGTATCTTGCCTACGTCGAGGCCCTTTGGTCGGACGTGGCCGAGATGGTGGACTTTACGACAGAGGCGGCCGATTTCCTCGGGGCGGTCCGTCGGTTCGTTCGCCCGACTCAAGGCGACCCCGCCGATTTCCCTGCCTTGGCCCCGGGGTTTCCTCTCAAACTCGGAGCTTACAAGGTTAGAGCGAAAGCCAGAAGTCTCTGCGCTTTGATCCGCCGAGCCGATTGGGGGCGGGATTGGTTTGATCTGTCGGAAGACGCTCAAATCGAATTCCATTGGTTTGTAAACCTGTTCAAAGAACTAATCTGGAGGTGGGGGTTTTCTCATGTCTGGAAACCAATCCGTTATGACCTGGATGAGTGGTTCTCGACGAAAGAGCCAGAGATCGACCCGAACTGCCTATGGATCGATCCGGAAGAACTGAACGCCTTGGCCCGCGCCCTTGAGGCGGTAGAGAAGTCCTTACCCGACGCGGTCGGAACGGCCTACTCCTACTCTGGCGGGGAGATCCCGCCGCGACTGGCCCGACGCGGTCCATACGGCTGGGGGGGCCTAGCACGGTTGATCGATGAGTTCATTCGCCCTGAGATCGCGGAGCCCCCTAATGTCCTGAGTCAGAAATCCGCCAATTAACCTTGCGCCCCGTCCAGTTTCCTTGTATGATCCTCGAAGGGAGACATATGATGAAAAAAGGTGGACGCCCCAAGGCCGAACTGGTCCTCACCGACGACGAGCGGCAGACCTTGGAAACCTGGGCCGCGCGGCCCAAGAGCACCCAGCGGCTCGCCACCCGGGCCCGAATCATCCTGGCTTGTGCTCAGGGACTCGACAACAAGGACGTCGCCGCTCGGCTCGGCGTCCATGTCATCACCGTGGGTAAGTGGCGAAGGCGTTTCCTCGAACTGCGTCTGGATGGCCTCGCCGACGGACCCCGACCCGACGCCCCTCGAAAGATCACCGACGCGATGGTCGAGCAGGTCGTCACCCAGACCCTGGAGACCAAGCCCAGGGCCGCCACCCAATGGAGCACCCGCGGCATGGCCCGCAAGCTGGGGATGTCTCAGAGCGCCATCGCCCGGATCTGGAAGGCCTTCGAGTTGAAGCCTCACAAGAGCGAGACCTTCAAGCTTTCCACCGATCCGTTCTTCGTCGAGAAGGTCCGCGAAATCGTTGGGCTGTCCATGAGCCCGCCGGAGAACGCCATCGTGCTGTCGGTCGACGAGAAGAGTCAGGTCCAGGCATTGGACCGCACCCAGCCCTTGCTGCCGATGACGCCGGGACAGGCCGAGCGTCGAACCCCTGACTCCGTCCGCAACGGCACAACCTCGCTGTTCGCCGCGCTGAATGTGGCCACGGGTGCGGTGATCGGCAAGTGCTATCGCCGCCACCGCCAGCAGGAGTTCCTCAAGTTCCTCAACGAGATCGATGCTCAGGTCGAGCGCGAGCCTGGCGTGGAGATCCACATCATTCTGGACAACTACGGCACGCATAAGACGGCGGCGGTGAAGCGGTGGTTGGCTCGGCATCCGGAGTGTGTTGGTTCAGCGTGAAATGGAGAAACGGGTTCGCGCCGTAAGCTAGCCACCAAGATCAAGAAATTTGGTTGGATTTATCGCATTCGTGCCAATCCCGGAGCCGATGCAGGGGGGCATCCTGCCCCCCCCCTTCCGGTCTCGGCCCCCAGGTCGTGCTCGGGTCGCGTCCCCGCGTTGCCCAATCCTCCGCCTGGGCCATCCGAACTGTCGCCCAGATCACAACCCGGTGGCAATCGACGAGTCGGCGCTCTTCGCAGAACCGACGCTCCGACGCCGGGCCCGAGCCGCCGCCAACTTCCGCTGGCGACCAGCGAAGATCGCCTCCTGGCGGCCCTCCAACCGGTCCTTCGGCGTGATGTAACCAATCGCGCTGTGCAAGCGGACCTCGTTGTCGTGCGTCCCATACTCCGCCACGATCCGCCGCGCGTCCTCCAGGCTCAACGGCGTCCTGACCCGGATGCACTCGCCCTTGAGTGTCTTGTGCCACCGCTCGATCTTCCCATTGCTCTGTGGGTAATACGGGGATGTCCTCACAGGAGTCATCCCGCAAATCCGGATGAACTCCTTGAAGTCGCGGGCGATGAACTGGGGGCCGTTGTCCGAGATGATCCGGGGGCGCGCCTCGGGATACCGCTCGCGGGCCCGCTGGATGATCGTCTCGACGTCCGGTTCGGTCATCGACTCGCGGATCTCCCAGTGCACGATGAACCGGCTGCAGCCGTCGAGCAGGCTGCAGAGGTAGAAGAACGTCCCGGCGACGTTGATGTACGAGACATCGACATGCCAGTGCTCGTGGGGGTGCCGGGGCTGCTCGAACCCTTGACCCTTCTTCGAGGGTCGGCCGCCCCGCGGAGCGAGGCGGCCGGCGACTTTGAGGACCCGGTAAACGCTGGACGGGCTGACCGCCACGATGTCCGCATCGAGCATCATGTAGGTCAGTCGTCGATACCCCTCCAGGGGATAGCGGGCGTGGAAGTCGAGGATGGCCTGCTTCTCCCAGGTCTCCAGCCACCCATCGCGTGGAAGCCGAGCATTGTGCCGATGGGCGGTCCCGAGGCGGGCCTTCCACGAGAAGAACGTGCTGAGACCGACGCCGAGCCAGCGGACGAGCCGCGTCAGGGGCCATCCCGTCCGAGTCGCCCAGCGTTCGAGGAACGCGACGACCTGATCGCGTGTGGCCTGGGGAACCCAGGCTCCCTTCAGAGTTCCCCAAGCTCTTTTTTTAGCTGAATATGTTCCTCCATGAGTTCGGCGAGGACCTCGTTCTTGCGCCGGAGCTTCTCCTCCAGGAAGGCGATCCGTCGCTCCTTGAGGTCGGCTGCGGGCTTGGAACGGCGTTCGAAGACGGCGGCCCCGTTCTCGAAGAACTCCTTCTGCCAGCGGTAGAACATGGTGGGGTGGACGCCGTGCTGGTCGCAGAGGTCCGAGACCGGGGTCGGCTCCAGGAGGTGGAGCCGGAGGATCGCGAGCTTCTCCTGGGGGGTGAACCGTTTCCGCGTCTTCTTGGACATGGGGTAGCCTCCGCTCGAAAGTGTAGCTTATCCGAGCGCGGCGTTACTCCATTTCCGTCTGAAGCAAAACAGACGCCGAAGGATGCCAAGCTGTTCAAGGGGGTGGGCAGCGGTGTATTCGAGATCGCCCTGCGACACGCCAGCGAGGCATACCGCACGGTGCTGGCGGTTCAGCTCGGCAAGAAGATTTACGTGCTGCACGCCTTTCAGAAGAAGTCGAAGAAGGGTATCGAGACGCCGAAGCACGAGGTGGAGCTTATCAAGCAACGCTACGCGGAGGCAAAGGAGCTAGCGGAAAATGAAGAATGATGAATCGCAGAACATCGAATTCGAGGAAGGCTCCGGCAATGTCTTTGCCGACCTCGGCCTTGATGACGCCGACGATCTGCTTGGCGAAGATTGGCTTTCATGTATATATATATTTATGAATGAGAAAAACCTCAAGCAGCGGGAAATCGCCGAGCTGCTCGGGATCAAGCAGCCGGAGGTTTCTCACCTTATGAACGGGCGCTTCAACCGCTTCACCACCGACAAGCTGCTGGCGTTTCTCAAGCGGCTGAATCGCAAGGTGACGATTCAGATCAGCCCGCACAAGCCCGGTGAGCCGTATCAGGTGTTTTGCTTCAGACGGAAATGGAGTAACGCCGCGCTCGGATAAGCTACACTTTCGAGCGGAGGCTACCCCATGTCCAAGAAGACGCGGAAACGGTTCACCCCCCAGGAGAAGCTCGCGATCCTCCGGCTCCACCTCCTGGAGCCGACCCCGGTCTCGGACCTCTGCGACCAGCACGGCGTCCACCCCACCATGTTCTACCGCTGGCAGAAGGAGTTCTTCGAGAACGGGGCCGCCGTCTTCGAACGCCGTTCCAAGCCCGCAGCCGACCTCAAGGAGCGACGGATCGCCTTCCTGGAGGAGAAGCTCCGGCGCAAGAACGAGGTCCTCGCCGAACTCATGGAGGAACATATTCAGCTAAAAAAAGAGCTTGGGGAACTCTGAAGGGAGCCTGGGTTCCCCAGGCCACACGCGATCAGGTCGTCGCGTTCCTCGAACGCTGGGCGACTCGGACGGGATGGCCCCTGACGCGGCTCGTCCGCTGGCTCGGCGTCGGTCTCAGCACGTTCTTCTCGTGGAAGGCCCGCCTCGGGACCGCCCATCGGCACAATGCTCGGCTTCCACGCGATGGGTGGCTGGAGACCTGGGAGAAGCAGGCCATCCTCGACTTCCACGCCCGCTATCCCCTGGAGGGGTATCGACGACTGACCTACATGATGCTCGATGCGGACATCGTGGCGGTCAGCCCGTCCAGCGTTTACCGGGTCCTCAAAGTCGCCGGCCGCCTCGCTCCGCGGGGCGGCCGACCCTCGAAGAAGGGTCAAGGGTTCGAGCAGCCCCGGCACCCCCACGAGCACTGGCATGTCGATGTCTCGTACATCAACGTCGCCGGGACGTTCTTCTACCTCTGCAGCCTGCTCGACGGCTGCAGCCGGTTCATCGTGCACTGGGAGATCCGCGAGTCGATGACCGAACCGGACGTCGAGACGATCATCCAGCGGGCCCGCGAGCGGTATCCCGAGGTGCGCCCCCGGATCATCTCGGACAACGGCCCCCAGTTCATCGCCCGCGACTTCAAGGAGTTCATCCGGATTTGCGGGATGACTCCTGTGAGGACATCCCCGTATTACCCACAGAGCAATGGGAAGATCGAGCGGTGGCACAAGACACTCAAGGGCGAGTGCATCCGGGTCAGGACGCCGTTGAGCCTGGAGGATGCGCGGCGGATCGTGGCGGAGTATGGGACGCACGACAACGAGGTCCGCTTGCACAGCGCGATTGGTTACATCACGCCGAAGGACCGGTTGGAGGGCCGCCAGGAGGCGATCTTCGCTGGTCGCCAGCGGAAGTTGGCGGCGGCTCGGGCCCGGCGTCGGAGCGTCGGTTCTGCGAAGAGCGCCGACTCGTCGATTGCCACCGGGTTGTGATCTGGGCGACAGTTCGGATGGCCCAGGCGGAGGATTGGGCAACGCGGGGACGCGACCCGAGCGCCGACCTGGGGGCCGAGACCGGAAGGGGGGGGCAGGATGCCCCCCTGCATCGGCTCCGGGATTGGCACGAATGCGATAAATCCAACCAAATTTCTTGATCTTGGTGGCTAGCTTA
Organism: uncultured Planctomycetales bacterium; assembly: GCA_963752755.1. GTDB lineage: Bacteria > Planctomycetota > Planctomycetia > Isosphaerales > Isosphaeraceae > CAVVZJ01. The sequence continues at coordinate 55,683 of CAVVZJ010000006.1, forward strand.
CGGCGCGAACCCGTTTCTCCATTTCACGCTGAACCAACACACCCGAGCGTCGCCCCAGGGGCCAAGACCGGAGCCGGGACCAGTCGGAAACGTCTGGTCCCGTGCTCGCTCCCGCCCTGGAAGGCTCCGGGATTGGCATCCAAGCGTCAAACCCTCGCGGCACGAGGCCGCGAAATCCGGGACAGGAGGTTCCGACCCCTCGCTTACACCAACCGGCAAGAATTCCAATTGGGCGTGACTCGCTGCCCGCTCCCCTTGGAGTTCTTCTCGGACAAGGAGTTGCGGCGACAGGGAGTGGAAAACGAGGTCCCCATGAGGCAGAACATCGGCTGCAACACCCCGATGCCTCGGCCCCAGGAGACCTCGCCATGATCATCACCCCGGAGCAGGCGACCCTCAAGGCCCAGCAGCGATTCGAGTCCCTCCTGGACCTCGTGCGGCGGGCCAGCCAGGACGGCCAGCGGATCGACCTCGTGGAACGGGACCGGATCCGGTCCCTGCTCGCCCTGGGCTTCGACCTGCTGACGGCCTTCGTCGCCCACCACGGCGATGGCGACCAGGGGCCGGAGGTCGAGACTACCGACGGGCACAGGGTCCGGCGGTTGCCCGAGTCGCATGACCGCCGCTACGTGTCGGTCTTCGGCGAGTTGACCATCAGCCGGGTCGTCCATGGCACCCGAGAGGGCCAGCGGATCGAACGGACGCCGCTGGACGAGCGGCTCGGGCTGCCCGAGGGCGACTTCTCCTACGTCCTGGAGGACTGGAGCCCGCGGCTCTGCCTCAAGGAGTCGTTCGCCGAGGCCGGTCGCTCGCTGGAGATGCTCCTGGGCCTGAAGCTGGGGGCTCGGACGTTGGAGCCCATGAGCCGGGCGGTGGCCGGCTACGCCCCGGCCTTCCGGGATGCCCTGTCGCGGCCGCCGCCCGAGGAGGAGGGGCCGCTGCTGGTCGTCACCGCCGACGGCAAGGGCGTGCCGCTGCGACGACCGCCGCAGGACGGCCCGAAGCCGCATCACCGCCGCACCAAGGGAGAGAAGGCCAACAAGAAGCAGAGGGCCGGCGTCGGGGCCGTCGACACCATCGAGCCGTTCGTGAGGTCGGCGGATGACATCCTGGATGAGGTGCTCCGGGACGAGCGGGCCGGGGGGCGCCCGGAGCCTCAACACAAGCACGTCTGGGCCGAGATGACCCGGCAGGTCGGCGGCGAGACGGTCCACGCCAAGGACAGCCTCTTCGCCCTGATGGAGTCCGAGGCGGCGGCCCGCAACTCGGGGCACGACCGCCCGGTGATCTGCCTGCTGGACGGCGAGCGGGCCTTGTGGGAGATGCAGCGGGAGTACTTCGCCGAGGCGGTCGGCATCCTGGACCTGTTCCACGTCCTGGAGCGGCTCTGGGCGGTGGCCCACTGCTTCCACACCGAAGGCAGTGACGGGGCCAAGCAGTATGTCGAGGAGCGGTTGCGGGACCTGCTCCAGGGACAGGTCGGGTATGTCATCGCCGGGCTGCGGCGGCGGCTGAACGGGGGGAAGCGGAGCGGGTCGAAGCGGAAGGTGGTCGAGTCGGCGGTCGAGTACCTGGCGAACAACCGGGACCACATGCGGTACGACGCGTACCTGGCGGCGGGGTATCCGATCGGTAGCGGGGTGGCCGAGGGGGCGTGCCGCCACCTGGTCAAGGACCGGATGGAGCAGACGGGCATGCGATGGACCGTCGAGGGTGCCCAGGCGATGCTCCACGTCCGGGCAGTGTACCTCAACGACCAGTGGGGGGAGTACCTGGAGTACCGGATCGAGCAGGAGCAAACCCGGCTGTACGGGTCAGTTGCAGCATAGCGGGCGGCGAGTTACGCCCCGAGGAATAGTCCGTCCGATCCGATCAACCAAACACGACAAGTTCAGCCGCTCCGTAACTTGCGACACAGTCGACCGCTGTTACGCGGCCGGAGTCAAGGGGAGATGCGGGGCGCCGGCCCGAGTCGTTCTGGGAGCGGTGATCCCTAGTCCAGACTTTCCACCGAGGAATCGACGTAAGTTTTTCAATCTCGTGGCGAATTCCGTCGATGCGTCGGGGATATTCACTCTTGGCGCTTTTACGTCTGTCCGAGGCGGACCTAAAATCCGTTGCGGACGTCATATCCCCACCCGATCCTAACTCGATTCCGCCGGGCGGGCAACGAGGAACGCGACGACTTTTCTCGGCTCCGGATCGGCTCGATGACGCGGGCCGATCCTCGGCCTGTCACGACCAGCGTCGGTGGCGTCCATACCACAGCTCGCGGTTCCATCGCCGGGATCGGAGGGCGGTGTCGAGGAAGAGCGTCGGCGGTGCGCCGAGCGGACGCCCCCCGAGCATCAGCAGGAGGGACGATTGGCATCGGCCACGTCTCCTCTTCGTGGCCCTGTCCGGGTCCGCAGGTCCGAGACCCGCAGGCCGGGCCGACGACACGCCGACACGGACGGGGGCAGGCGACATCAAAACAGGCTTCGGCACCTTTTCTTGACCCGCGTCGCTTGACACCTCGTATAATATGGCCAACCGGGCCCGTGGGCCCGGTCGCCGGGCGATGTGCGGCCTGGCGTGAATGCCAGAACGACGATGTGACGTGGCAAACTCTTGGAGACGGCGACGATGGCCCTCAGCGATGCCCGACTGCGCGCCAACCGCGAGAACGCCCAGCGATCCACCGGTCCCCGGACCGTCGACGGCAAGGAGCGTTCCCGACGCAACGCCCTCAAGCACGGCCTCGCCGGCTCGGGCGCCGTGATGCTCGCCGAGGACGAGACGACCTACCGGGAACGGCTCCGGTCCTGGACCGCCAGCCTCCAGCCGCGCGATGCGGTCGAGGAGTATCTCGTCTCGCGGGCCGTCGTGCGCTCCGTCCAGCTCGACCGGGGCTCCCGGATCGAGAATGCCCGCGTCGTCGAGCGCGTGGAGCGGGCCGGGACGCAGTTCGAGGCCGAGCAGGCCCGGGCCCTCGAACGGGTCGCGGCCGAGCGGCGGCAGTTCGGACGGCTGGCGCGGGCCTTGAAGCGTCGCGGCTGGCTGGAGTTCGACGAGTTGAGGACGCTTTGCGTCCTGCTCGGCCCGTTCGAGCCCGGCGACCCCCGCCCCGACGACCTCGCCGCCCTCGGCCGCGAGGCCCAGCCGCCCGAGCTGTCCGACCGGCCCGCCCCCTCGACCCTCCCCCCCGCCCTGCTCGCCCTCAGCCCCGCGCCGCCCTTGCCGGTCCCGAACCGCGAGTCGGCCGCGGAGGTCGAGCGTCGCCAGCGGGCCCGCGAGGCCCTCGCCGCCTTGATCGCCGGCCGTCGCGCCTGGCTCAAGCAGGAGCAGGCCCGCCTCATCGCCGCCCTCGATTCCCCCGACGTCCGCGCCACCGCTGGCGATCGCGCCGCCCTGGAGGACGATGCCGCGATTCGCCGCTACGAGACCGCCAGCGAGATGGGCCTCTTCCGCGCCCTGCACTTCCTCGAGCGCCGCCGACGCGACGCGGCGTCGTCCTCGGAGATCCCGGACGAGGGCAATTCCCCTCAGGAGACCTCGGAGTACACCGTGGAAAACCCGGAAAACCTCGCCCATTCGCCCCCTTTGGTCCATCCCGTTCCCCGCCCTGATGACCTCGATTCCCTCCAGGGGACCCAGGCGAATTCCGAGGAAAACCCGGAAGACGTCCCGATCGCTTCCCCACGAGACTCCTCCGGTCCCTCGGTGCGGAGTCCCCGGCCCTTCCCTGTCCAACCTTGCCGATTTCCAAACGAAGCCAGCGCCCCCGGGACACTCACCACGCGAGACAACCCGTTCGAGCCCCCTCCGCCCCTTCCCCCCGCTTGAGCGGGCGGGGATGCGACCCTAAGATGAGCGCAGAACGCGACCCGGCCGGCGGCTGGCCGTCCGGGCTCCGTCCTCTCCCCGCCTCTCTCGGATCAAAAGGAGTGCAACCATGGCGACCGCCACCGAGTCTCCCGCCAAGGCCAAGCGACTCTACCAGACGAAGATGCTCATCGGCGGCCAGTGGCGCGACAGCGTCAGCGGCAAGACCTTCCCCACGATCAACCCCGCCACCGAGGAGGTCATCGCCGAGGTCGCCGAGGGCGACGCCGCCGACATCGACCTCGCCGTCCAGGCCGCCCGCAAGGCGTTCGACACCGGCCCCTGGCGGCACGATGGACGCCCGCGACCGCGGCCGGCTCCTCAACAAGCTCGCCGACCTGATGGAGTCCCAGATCGACGACCTCGCCGCCCTCGAAACCCTCGACAACGGCAAGCCGATCTCCGAGGCCCGACACGGCGACCTGCCGCTCGTGATCGACTGCCTCCGCTACTACGCCGGCTGGGCCGACAAGATCCACGGCCAGACCGTGCCGGTCCGCGGCCACTACTTCTGCTACACCAAGCGCGAGCCGGTCGGCGTCGCCGGCCAGATCATCCCCTGGAACTTCCCGATGCTGATGGTCGCCTGGAAGTGGGGCCCTGCCCTCGCCGCCGGCTGCACCATCGTCATGAAGCCCGCCGAGCAGACCCCGCTCAGTTGCCTCCGCATGGGCGAGCTGGCCCTCGAAGCCGGCTTCCCCGAAGGCGTCATCAACATCGTCCCCGGCTTCGGCGAGACGGCCGGCGACGCTCTGGTCAAGCACAAAGGCGTCGATAAGATCGCCTTCACCGGCTCGACCGAGATCGGCCAGCTCATCATGCGCAACGCCGCCGGCACGCTGCAAGCGCGTCACCCTCGAACTCGGCGGCAAGAGCCCCAACATCGTCTTCGCCGACGCCGACCTGGATAAGGCCGTCGATGGGGCGATGCTCGGCATGTACCTCAACCAGGGCCAGTGCTGCTGCGCCGGCAGCCGGCTGTTCGTCGAGGAGAAGGTCTATGACCAGATGATCGACCGTCTCTCCCAGGCCAGCCAGGCCCGCAAGCTCGGCGACCCGTTCGACCCGGCCACCGAGCAAGGCCCGCAGGTGGACAGGACGCAGTACGACAAGATCCTGTCCTACATCGAGTCGCGGCCGCCAGCAAGGCGCCCGCCTCGTCACCGGCGGCGAGCGGTTCGGCGACAAGGGCTTCTTCATCAAGCCCACGATCTTCGCCGACGTGCAGGACGACGATGAAGATCGCCTGCGACGAGATCTTCGGCCCGGTGCTCACCGTCCTCAAGTTCAAGGACATCTCCGAGGTCATCCAGCGCGCCAACACGACCGACTACGGCCTGGCCGCCGCCGTCTGGACCCGCGACATCGGCAAGGCCCACGCCATCGCCGACCGCGTCCGCGCCGGCACCGTCTGGGTCAACTGCTACGACGTCTTCGACGCCGCCGCCCCCTTCGGCGGCTTCAAGTCCAGCGGCATCGGCCGCGAGCTGGGCGAGAAGGCCATCGACAACTACACCGAGCACAAGACCGTCACCGTCGCCCTCGACTGAGGCTGACGCCCCGTCCCAATCCAACCCCGCCCGCGACCCCCTGCCGGGTCGCGGGCGGACGCTCGCGACGGACTCACGCTCTTTGACAATCCGGACGCAAGCGGGTCACGTCGCGGCGCCCGAAGACTCCCGCTCCCGATCGTCGCCTTCCTTCCGCTGCTCGACATCGGCCAGCACGTCGAGCGCCGGCGTGTCCGGGGTCATGACGATCAGGCCGCGGATCAGGATCATCGACGGCATCGCCAGCATCGACCCGAGCGGTCCCCAGACCCAGCCGAAGAAGAGGATCCCGAGGAGCACTGTCACCGGGTCGATCTTCACGGCCGAGCCATAGACCATCGGCGTGATGATGTAACCCTCGATCAGGTGCAAACCCCCGAAGAAGCCAAGGACCGCCAGCGGCTGCCAGAGCGAGCCGAGCGTCAGGGCGACCAGCGTGATCAAGGCCCCTGCGATCGTCGGCCCGAAGAACGGGATGAACTCCAGCAAACCGGTCAGGATGCCCCAGAGCAACGGCTGCGGCAGTCCGATCAACCAGAAAGCGATCGAACCGACGACCATATAACAGAACGCCACCAGCGACACAAAGCCGACGAAGACCTCGATCTCCTTCTGCGAGTGCCGCATGTCCTCGATCCGAGGCCGCAAGCCCAGCCGGGCGAAGGCCAACGTCAGCCGCTCCGTCCAGTCGGCGCGGGTCTGGAGCATGTAGAAGAGGAAGGCCAGGAAGACCACCAGGCCCGCCAGGAAGCCGAGCAAGCCGCCCAGGCCGGTCACGACCCACTGGCCCACCGTCTGGAGGTTGCGGCGGAGGAAGCTCGCCCAGGAATTCGTCGAGGAGCCGCCCGAGGATTCCGAGGCGGACGGGTTCCGGTCCGGTCCCTCCCCACCGTCATCCGTCGCCCCGGCCTCGCGGCTGGCCGCGGTCTGCCGCGGGCTCTCGGCCTGGAGCAACCCGAGCGACTGCATGATCTGATCGCCGCCGGTGTGACCCGAGACACGGCTGACGACCTGGGCCATCTGCTGGATGTACTTGTCCGAATTCTGGAGCACCGACCCGGCCTGATAGACCATCAGGCCGAGCGTCAGGGCGAGAACCGTCGCCAGGCCCAGCATGCAGGCCAGGCTGCCGACGGTCGTCGGCACCCCGTGCTTCTCCATCTTGCTGACCAGCGGCGACATCGCGATCGCCAGGATCAAGGCCAGCACGAACGGCACGAGGATGCTCCCCAGCATCGACGCCGCGCCCACCAGCAGCACGACCGCGATGAACTGCAAGGCGAGCGTCTGCGGCTCCAACTCCCGCTCGATCTTCCCGAGGTCCTCATGTTCCGAACTAGACCGGCCATTCGACGCCTGCGGCATGACAACGCTCCCGACAATCGAACCCCGAAGCCGGAGCCGCGAGCGCGGCCCCGGTTCCTCGGGGGTTCTCTCGACGGGACGCTCTTGCAAACGCGGTTCCAGGTCCAGTCAAGGAGCCAGCCAGGGCGGCCTGGCGCCGACCTCGGGCAGCTTGATCAGGCTGACGCTCAGGACGTCGGGATGCGAGCGGACCGCCTCCACCGCCGCCTCCGGCGGCACGTTGTCGAGGTTGACCACCCCGATCGCCTCGCCCGCCCGGCTGCTGCCGGCCGACGTTCATCTGGGCGATGTTCACCCCCTGATCCCCGAACGTCTTTCCGATGAACCCGATCAGTCCCGGTCGATCGTGATGGGTGAACACCAGGAGCGTGCCGTCCATGTGCGCATCGAGCCGGTACGGCCCGAGCCGAACGAGCCGGAGGAACTCCTTGCCGAAGAGCGTGCCCGCGGCCAGGTACGACTTGCGGTCGGTCGTCACCTCGCTCTGCACGATCGTCCCGAAGTCGCCCGGCTCCTCCGACGTTTCCTCATCCAGGGCGATGCCTCGCTCCTTCACCAGGGCCAGGGCATTGACCAGATTGACCTGCTGCTCCAGCGCCGCCTCCATCAAGCCCGCCGCGAAGCTGGCCGTCAGAAGCCGGGTGTTCTTGTGGGCCACCTCGCCGCGATAGGTCAGCTTGGCACTCTTGAGCGTGCCGCGATCCATCTGGGCGTGGAGCAAACCGAGGCGACGAGCGAGGTCGAGATAGAGCTTCAGGTCCTCCAGCTCGGCGCGGTCGAGCGTCGGCATGTTCACCGAGAACCGGACTTGTCCCTTGTTCAAGAAGTCGCCCAGGAGCCTCGCCGCCTCGACGGCCACCGAGATCTGCGCCTCCTCGGTCGAGGCTCCGAGGTGCGGCGTGACCAGGACTTTCGGATGCAACACCAGCGGATGCTCGGCCGGCGGCGGCTCCGGTTCGAAGACGTCGATCGCCGCCCCGGCGACCCGTCCCTCGTCGAGCGCCGCCTTCAACGCCTCCTCGTCGATCAGGCCGCCCCGGGCACAGTTGACGATCCGCACCCCCGGCCTCATCTTCGCCATCGCCTCGGCGTTGACGACGTTCCGGGTCTCGGGGGTCAACGGCGTATGCAAGGTGATGTAGTCGCAGCGACCCCAGAGATCATCGAGCTGCGTCACGCTCTCGATGCCCAGCTCCAGGGCGCGGTCGGCCGTGAGGAAGGGGTCGAAGCCGACGATCGTCATGCCGAACCCCTGCGCCCGCTTCGCAACCGCCAGGCCGACCCGACCGAGACCGACGATGCCGAGCGTCTTCCCTTCGAGCTGGGTGCCGGTGAACTTGCTCCGGTCCCAGCGGCCGGCCTTGAGGCTGTCGTTGGCCGGGGCGACGTTGCGGGAGAGAGCCAGGATCATCGCGATCGTGTGCTCGGCGGTCGAGACCGTGTTGCCGCCCGGCGTGTTCATCACCACGATGCCCTGCCGGGTGGCGGCCGGCACGTCGATGTTGTCAACGCCCACGCCGGCTCGCACAATCGCCTTCAGCCTCGGCTGGTCGGTGAGCACCTCGGCCGTCAACTGCGTTCCCGAGCGGATCACGATCCCATCCGCCTCGGCCAGCGCCGCCCGCAAGGCAGCCACGTCCTTGGCCAGCTTCGGATCGACGACCACCTCGATGTCATCCTCGGCCTTCAGGAGAGCCAGTCCCTCCTCGGCCAGCTTGTCGGTCACCAGCACGCGATGCGGCACAGTCTTTCACTCCAGAAGAGATCACTCTTGCAAAGCTTGCGGGCCGGCCTCCTCGCGATCGATGGGAACGACGAGGCCGGGCGGAGGCACCGTAACCCCTCCTTCGTGGGGCACGCGTCTTCGAAACTTCGCGGCCAGGTCTTCGACCGTCCGGCGGCTTCGGAACCAGAGTACGAAGCGAACCGCCCAGCGAACGGCCGAGACCGTGGCCACGACGACGAAGACAAGGAAGACACGTGTCGATTCGATCCGACCCGGGTCGTCAGGAGGCAAACGAGAAAAGAGACGACCACTCCGAAAAACGAATTCGCGAAGTTCAGGAAGATGGACTCGGGAGAACCTCGCTCAAGTTGGTCCAACTCGTCCCCTGAAATTCTCATGCTCCTGACCCACGCCGAGGAATCTGACAAGAAGTCCGGGCGATTTCCTCTCATCATCACCAAGGAAAAACGCCCGGACAAGCCTCGCTGGCAGGCGTCGTCAGCCGACGGCCGCCGCGCTTCGCTGACCCATCAAGACCTGTTGCGCTGCGGTGACGCCCCGGCCCGGCTCGACCTCGAAGCCCAGTTCGGCCAGGACCATCTCCAGGCCGGCCAGGCCAGCGATCACGTCCAACTCGTCGGTGTAACCCATGTGGCCAATCCGCACGATCTTGCCCTTCAGCTTGCCCTGGCCGCCGACGAACGTGATCCCGAACTGCTGGGCGAGCCGCGAACGGATCTCGCCGTCCTTCAGGCCCTCGGGCACGCGGAAGGCAGTCAGACCCCTCGGCGGGCCGGGCGCTGAAAAGCTCCAGACCAAGAGCCTGGACGCCCGCCTGGCAGGCCTCGCTCATCCGTCGGTGGCGAGCCCAGACGTTCTCCATTCCCTCGGCCTCGATACGCCTGAGCGAGGCCCGCAAGGCGAGGATCAAGGTATGGGCGGGGGTGTAGGGCGTGTCGAACTCCGCCATCTTGGCGCGGGCGGCCTTGAGGTTGAAGTAGAAGGCCGGCGCGTCGAAGGCGTCGATCTTCGCCCAGGCCTTCGGGCTGACCGACACGAACGCCAGGCCCGGCGGCAACATCAACGCCTTTTGCGAGCCGACGCAGAGGATGTCGATGCCCCACGCGTCCGTCCGGCATTCCATCGCGCCGACGCCCGAGATCCCGTCCACGGCGAACACGGCGTCCGTCTCCGCCACGGCCCGGCCGATCTCCTGGACGGGGTGGCCGGTGCCGGTCGAGGTCTCGCTCAAAGTTCCCATCACGCAAGCCGTGTCGGGATGCTCCTTCAAGGCGCTGGCGACCCGCTCGGGATCGACCGGCTGACCCCACTCGACGTCGAGCATGACGGCGTTGATGCCGAACGCCTTGCAAATGTTCCCCCAGCGTTGGGCGAAGTGGCCGGCGTTCAGGACGATGGCCTTGCCGCCCCTGGGCACGGTGTTGACAGCGGCGGCCTCCATGGCGCCGGTGCCGGAGGCAGTGAGGATCAGGACGTCGTTCTTCGTCTGGAAGACCTCCTTCAAGGCGGAGGCACACTCGACGATGACCTGCTTGGCCTCGGCCGAGCGGTGGTGGATGACCGGCCGGGCCAGTTCGAGCAGGACGTCTTCGGGGACCGGGGCAGGCCCGGGAGTCATCAGGCGCGGCTTCTGCATCGGGAGAACCTCGGGAATCGATCGGGACGTGCCTGGGCTCGGCGGAAGTCGTTGGGTTCAAGACGCACGCCCTGCGGGCCGATCGCGACGTCGGTCAGGCTCCGACGTCGGCCCGGGGTCGGCGGTCGGGGGAAGCTTTCAGTTTACAACGCCGACCGGTCGGCGCGGAGAGAAGTTCGCCGATGGCCGGGGTGGAGCCGTCGTTCGGACCGGGGTCCGGTGGGCAGAAAGCGCTGGCGTGGGCGTGGAGACGGCCTCGGGTTCAGAAGGTGACGCCCCGCGTGGCACCGGCCCCGGCGGCGGGCGTGTCCTCGTCGCCGCCGGAGAAGAGGTTCGCAGCCTTGCGGCCGACGGCCATCGAGCCGGTCGTCAACCGGATGCCCGGCTCGACCGCTGGCGAGTTGGCCGCGGCGGGGGCGATGTCCCAGACGAGGGCGACCTGGTGGTTGCCATCCTCCAGGTAATAAACGTCGACCGTGCTCCCAGTCGGCGAGGGGAACTTTTGCTTCTGGTACGAACGGCCACGCTCATTGACGGTGTCGAGCTTGCCGCCGACCGGCACGGCCCCGGCGTAGTGGCTGTTGAGAACGGCCTGAACATCACCCGTGAAGTTCGCCCGCGAGGCCGCAGGTGGCGGAGCGGCCTGACCTGGCTTCGCCTGGGCCTTCGGCGGCTGCTTGAGCCGGGCGAGGATGTGCAGTTGAAGCGGGACGCCACCCTGGGCGCCACTGAACGACTCGACCGCGTCGAAGGCCCCCGGCGCCGCGGGCAGCACCGCCGGCACGGGGGCCAGCTCCTTCGGCGGCCGGACGTAAACGCCGAGGTCCTTGAGTTGACCCTGGACGGCCGGGCTCAGAGACTGGTCCAGCTTCTGCTGATACTTCATGTTCTCCAGCGTCTTTTCGAGTCGCAAATCGTAGCTGCTCGCCCCCAGGCAACCCAGCGCGAGGAGGGAGGACGCGGAAAGACACAGGGCCAAGACCCGCTTCATGAGGCACCTCGGGACGTCGAGACCAGGGGCCGGACCGGCCTCTTCAATGTCGGCGCGGGGTGTCTGCTTGTCAAGGGCCGTGGGCAGCGGAACGAGTCAAGGAGGGGCCGATGGTCCAGTTGATCGCGGTCGTCAAGCCGTTCCGGGCTCGGGCCGTCCTGACGGCGCTGGAGCCGATCAAGGTGCTCGGCGGCACGGTCCGGGAGGTCATGGGCTTCGGTCGCCAGAAGAACCGCCTCCACCGCTACCTGGGCAGCGAATACAACACGTCCTTTGTCCCCAAGGTCGAGATCACCGTCATCGTCCGCGACGAGGACGTCCCGGCCGCGATCAAGGCGATCGCCGGGCCGGCGCGGACCGGCCGGATGGGCGACGGCAAGATTCTCGTCGTTCCCTGCCTGGAGCCTTCTGTTCGCTGGTAGGAATCGCGGGTGACGAGATCAGGTTCGTGGGTTTGAAGGAGTGGGGATTCTCGACAACATCGTTGACTTCCTATGGGCAAATTTGTTTACTCAAATGCTCCTGAGGGAGCAACCAAGCGAGGTTGCCCTATTGCGAACATCCTTGCCCACTTCACGGCGCGTCCGGCCCTCCATTCGGGGGTCGAAGCGCCAGTATTCCCTCGACGGAGTCCCCCCAGATGAGGGCCACGCTCGGGCGTCTAATCCTGATCGCGACGCTGACCAATCTCGGCAGCGCATCCGCGCGTGCCGGCGATCTCGTTGGCGCCCTCACCTCGGGCGGCTGGAACGATCCCACGATCTGGACCACGAGCACCACGCCCGTGGCGGCCGATGATGTCTACCTCGGCAGCGATTACCCGAGCGGCGCCTCCCAGGTGGTGACCGTGAGCTTAAGGCATGACCAGTCGGCTCATGACCTCTACCTAGGCTTCAACAACAACGGGCAGGCGACGCTCGATCTGGGCGACTCCCGCCTCACGCTCCGCGATTATCTGTTCGTGGGCTTCCAGCCGGGCACGACCGGCACCCTGACGCGTGGCTCGGGGGGCTTCTCCGCTCAGGGCCTCTCGATCCACAACGCCAATGCGATGACCCTGAGCGCGTCGGATCGCGTCACGGTCGTCGATCTTGCCGGCGGCTCGACTCTCGCGACCGCCGATACGGCCAATTTGAGCGATCGCGTCTCGGTGGTTGGCGGCAGTACCCTGACCCTCGGAGCCGACCTGAACCTCGCCGGCAGCCTCAGCCTTTCCGGCGGCGGCTCGATCGATGCCCAGGGCCATGCCATTCAGGCCGATTCCCTCGCGCTTGGTCCGAACGGCTGGAGTCTGAGCCAACGCGGTCTGATCCACGTCGGCGGCCTGAACGTCTCTAGCGGTCACTTCGACTTCGGCACGTCCGACAGTGCGGGCGCCCTGAACCTCTCCGGCGTCGCGTCAGTGACGACGGCGGCGGCCGGCAACCTCGGCCAGAACGTCGTCCTCGACACCGGCACGCTCCGGCTGGGCGCTGACCTGAACCTTGCCAGCAGTCTCGACCTCCGCAACGGTGCCACGCTGGACGCCCAGGGCCAGGCCGTCCACGCCCGTTATGTCTTCCTCGGTTTCTACGGCTCCACGTCCACGAGCTTTCAGAACCATGGTGCGCTGTCGGCGGATTACCTTTACATGGGACACGGCCAGGCGTTCTCACTGAAGGCCTCCGACCGGCTCGGCTACGCTGTCCTCTACGGTGGCTCGTCGCTCACGACCGCGGACACCAGCAACTTCTTCGGCAGCATGACCGTGGACGCCAGTTCACTCACCCTGGGGGCCGACCTGAACCTCTCCGGCGACCTCTCCATCGATCACGACGGCTTGATCGATGCCCAGGGACACGCGATCACCGCCAGCCGGCTCTCAATCGACGTCAACGGAACCGGCTCGTCAAGCCTGCTCAACGACGGGGCGCTGAAAGTCGGTTCGCTCGCCCTCGGCCACGACGCCTCCCTGACGCTCCACCACGGCGACGACACGGTCGGCAGTGTCCTCAGCCTCACGGGCAACGCGGTTCTCAACGTGCTCCAGCAGGCCGGCGAGACGACCGGCTTGACCCTCAATGGCTCGAACCCTAACGCCCTCGCGCTGAGTGACAACAGCTTGCTGGACCTGCACCTGGCCGATGCGGCGAAGCCGTCCGACTGGGTCTTCCGCTGGAAAGATCCATTGGGCGGTGGGGACTGGGTGAGTACCTTACTGAGCCTCATCGCCACCGGCCGGATCGCCATTGAGACGACGGACGGCTACCGGGTCATCGACCGTGATGGATATACCTACATCAGCGGAACACTCACGGTCCCCGAGCCATCGTCGCTGGTGCTGATCGGTCTCGGACTGAGCATCTGGGGTCGGCGGACGATCCGCCGACGATCACCAGACTCGCGATAGGGCCACTTTCGCTGCCGGTCAGGCGAGTAGGCCTGCCACAGCCGGGTGCGACGGTGCCAGATCGGTGGAGGGCCACCACCCCGGCTGGCCGACTCGACGGTTGGCCAGAAGCGGCTCGACGCTAGCGGTAATCGTCGCGGACGGGGTGGAAGACGTCGAGGGCGACAGCGGGAGCATCGAGGGTGACAACCTTGTGGGCGACGCCGCCGGGAATGCGCCACATGTCGCCCGGCCCAAGGACGCGGGTGACGCCGCCGATGGTGAACTCGAGGCGTCCGGAGATCAGGAGCCCCATCTGCTCGTGCGGGTGGCTGTGCTCTCGAACCACCGAGCCGGGCTCCAGGTTCACGACCGAGAGCATGAGCCGATCGCCGGCCGCCGTCTGGATCGTGACACCCGGGAAGATCGCGTGATGGGAGCCGGTCCCCGCGGCGATGAAGTAAGCATCGCCGGTCTGGGGAGCGGTTCCGGGAGTCGATTCAGGCACCTCAACGCCTCCGCAACAGGCTGCCGTAACGAAGTGCGACCCACTGGCCCCAGACGCCGAGGAACTGTTCACGGCTGACCTTCTGGCCGAAGCAATCCTGGATGACCTTGTCGAGCTGGCCGCCACCCTGCTGCACCAGGCCACGGATGAACGTCGGCAACTGCTGGCGAAAACCCGCGCCCATCCACTCGAAGAGGCTGAAGCCGAGGGCGCGAATCGCCTCGGGGCTGGACTGGTCACCGAGGACCTCGTTGGCCTTGGTGTTCCAGCCGAGCTGGAATTGCTGGGCGGTCTGCAACCGAAGCTGGCTGTAATAGGGGCTCCTGGGCTCGACCTGCGAGGCCAGATAGACACCGAGTCCCTGGGCCAGCCAGGTGGGCGGCTTGCCGCCGGCGCGGGTCGCGGCGATGCCGAGCTGCTCGGAGAGCAGGCCGGTGAGCGACCGCTCGGGACCGGTCGGTTCGTCGTCCTTGCGCGACGAGCGACGGGCTGGCTTCGGCTCCTCGCCGCCACGAAGTGGATCGACGGCCACGAGGTACGGGGCTTCCACATCCAGCCGGCCATCGGCGTGCGACCCCTCCTCGACCTCCCGATGCTCGATGCTGCGGACGAACTCGGCGAAGGGGTTCACCTCGTTGAACACATAGACGCTCACCTTCTCCGGACCGGTCAGCGCCGAGGCCAGCTCGGAGCCCAGGAGTGTTCCGACGCGGATGCGCTGCTCTTCCAGGGTCTTGAGCGTGGCCTCGGCGCGGTCTTCCGGGAGGTTGCTGAAGATCAGGAAATTCTTGCCGGTCGTCAAACGCGGTTCATCCAGGCCGCCCGCCTGCGTCCAGCGTTCCTGGGCGACAGCGGCAAGCTTCTTGTCGCGTTCCTCGGGTGAGAGTTTCGCCAGCTCGTCCCGGCGCATCTGCTCGGGAGAGGGGGCAATCTTGTCGAGCTTGGCAGTTGGGCTGACACCGGAGTCGAGCAAGGCGCCTTCCTGAACCCAGCGGTGGATCTTGGCGATTGCCTCGTCAGCCAGGCGGCGGTCGCCGCCACCGCGGGGCATCTTGCGGGTGACGACCAGATCGACCAGAATACTCTCCTCCGGCTTGCCCGGCACGATCACCGGACCGGACTGCGATCCCTTCATCAAGTCCTGGAACGTGCTCAGATTGAACTCGCCCTTGTGCTGCTCGGCGCTGTGACAACCCATGCAGTTCCCGGCGAGGATCGGGGCGATGTCCTTGGAGAACTTGAGCTGGCCATCCTCGTCCTCGTCCTCGGGCTCAGCGGCCGGGGAACCCGACGTCTTTCTCGACGGCGACCTGCGGGACGCGGCCGCGAACGGGTCGGTCGTGGGGGTGTCCTCGCCCGGCTTGCAGATCCGGCACGCCTTGTACCCCTGCGACACGGCGGTCTCGGGGCTGTCGAGAGTGACCTTGTTCTTGGCGGAGGTGCGTTTTGCGGCCGAGCAACTGGCTTTATGGTAAACCTTGGAGTTCTTGTTTCCGAGATAGCCGGCCTGTGTCGCGGCGGGCAAGGGCGGGGGTGGGGCCGAAAGGACCACGCCGCCGAGACTGAGGCTCAGTCCCACGAGCAAACCAAACCAACGGACGCCATGCCGCGTCAGTCGCATGAGCCGGGTCTCCGCGCGTTGCCTTGCAAGAATGGATGAGGCGATTCTGCGCCGTGCGGTCCGTTGATGCAAGCCTCTGGTGCACTTTCGCAACATCGATGCGGGAAGGCCACGCTTCTCAGACACGAACCCGCTGATGTTGTCCGGCTGGGAATTGTGAGACAGCCGCCCCCGGCTGTCGTCCGGTCGGGACAGCTGGGGGCGGCTGGCCCACAGGAGTCGGGCTTGAATCGGATCGCATCAGCGGGTTCGTGTATCAGGGCTGGGTCGTCAGCGTCAGCATTTGCGAGGTGGACTGTCCCGAGATCCGATCGTCGAGGGTCAACCGGAGCCGGAAGGGTCCGGGCGGGAGCGACTCGGGCAGGGTCAGGCGGCCGTTGACGAAGTAGTCGCGACGCCGACGACGGCAGGTGTCGTCGGCCGTGCCGAGCGAGCGAGTCCAGAGCGGCTTCGCGTCGTCGCTTCCGCCTTCGGCCGGCAGGATCGCGACCGAGGAGGCCAGCCGGGTGCGGTAGTACGTCCCATCGGACTCGGCGTGAAGCCCCTCGACTTCCCAGTAAAGCGTGATCGTCTGTCCCGCCTTGAGAGGGGCCGGGTCGGCCGGCTCGTACAGGCCGAACCCATCCACCCGGCGGCAAACGCAGAGGCCGACGATCGCCAGCTCCGGTTCCTCGGGTGCGGGGGGCGTCGGGGAGACAGGTTCGGCGGTCTCGCGGGATTCGGCCTTGGCGAGCGTGGCGAGGAGCGTCTGCCAGAGGACCAGATCCGGCTCGATCGTGGAGGGATCTCCGTCGCCGGTCTCGACGAGCCGTCTCAAGACCTGCTCGCGGGCCGCCCAGAGCCCGGCCGGATCGGGCTCGAAACGGGCGTGGTCCCGGGCCAGTGCCAGGAGCGCATCCAGGCCCGTTCGCCAGGTGACCTCGGGCGTGGCGGCCGGCGCGGGCTCCGCGGCCGGGGGCTCGGGGGGTGTGCTGCCGGCGGTGTACACCGTGACCCTCACCGCCTCGTCCCGGACCTTGGGCGCCGGCTTCGGAGCCTGGGCGGCGACCTCGGGCACGTTCAGTTCCCCGGGCGGCGGGAAGGGCTGGGGTTCGGGTTCGTCGAACTCGCTGAGGGTGATCGCCTCGATTTCCCTGGCGCGGACAAGGGCGGCGTCGAGATTCGGCGTGGGCGCGGCGGGATTCGCGGCGAGTGCCTCGGCGTCGGAGACGGCCCGCAGCGGCAGTGGCGGCAAAGGGACGTGGGCGCGGGCCGTCGTCGTTGGTCCGGCATCCGGCAATATGGGCGCGGGACGAACCAGCTCGAGGTCGGGAGCGGCGGAGACCTGGCGGGGGTCGAGTGTGGCGGCGGGCCGACGGAGGGGCAGCCAGCGGCATCCCCCCAGCAGCAGCAAACTCAGGGCGAACCCTGGCGCGGCCCATCGACCCACGTTCCGCAACGGCATCAGACGTCCCTCGATCGGTCTTTGCGAGAAGGGCGAGAGCCCCGCGGCCGGACAGAATCTCGGCGGCTCGGGGCGTTGGCGACATGCCGTCTCTCGGCGATCTGATCCCGTACCCCATCCCCGACGTTCCGGCAAGGTCAGTTCCGAAGATCGGAGACAGCCGTTGCGACCCGCAGGAAGAGCGCGTCGCGTTGGTGACGATGCTCGCGGTCGAGCCGGCGAGCCTCGGCCAGCTCGACCCGACGAAAGGTCACGCCATCGCCCGGCCGGAGCTGCGCCAGGCGATCGAGGTCGGCTGAGATCACCTGGGCGACATGGGGATAGCCGCCCATCGTGCCCCCGGCCACGCCCAGCACGATCGGCTTCCCCCCGGCCACCTGCACCGCCCCGGGCGCCACTGGCGTGGAAGGGCGGTCGGCGTCCGCCGGCACGTCCGGCAACTCGGGACCGTCGAGCCGGAGCCCCATCCGATCGGCGAGCGGGCCGACACGGTAGGCCAGACGGTTCCAGTCGAGAGGGCGTGTGGGAGGAGCGTCGGGAGCATCGAGGATGCGCAGGGTAACGGGTTCGGGGTTGTCCCTCAGGTCCGGCTGGAGCCAGCGTTCGGGGCAATGCCCGCCAGCGGCCGGCAAAGTTTCCCCGGCTTGCAGGAGCATTTCACTCGATCGGCTGCCCAGGAGGCTCGGCGTTGCGAATCCGCCGAGAACGGCGAGGTAGGTTCGGGCCCCCTGGTCAGCGGCGCCGAGGACGAGCCGGGCCGCGCGTTCGAGGGTGAACGACATGGGAAGGTGGATCGCCCGTCGCGAGCCGTCTGACCGCTGGATCTCGGCCGTCATGGGAGCCCCGGCGAGGGCCAGGGCGAGCGGGACCTGAGCCTCGAATGTTCCGCCCAGCCGCGTCAATTCGAGTGCCGCCGCGCCGGGGGGATTGCCGAGCAAGACGTTGGCGAGACCCAGGGCCGCCCGGTCGAATGCCCCCGCCACCGGAACGCCCCAGGCCCGATAGCCCGGCCGCCCGAGGTCCTGGACCGTCGTCGCGAGTCCGGGTCTGACGACGAGCAAGCCCACGACAAGGCCTCCACGAGGAATTGCGGATCGCGCATCGCGGATGCGGGTTCCTGGTACGCTCCGGGAAATTCATCCCGGCAGGCCAGAAAAGATGCTTTCTTTGACGAGCCAAAGGCACTCAGGATGTCCGAGGGACGCCTCGGCGACGCGGCCGGGACGCCCTGGGAACGGCGTGAGGACGTGAGGGGGACGCTGCCGCACGATAGAAATCCCAGGTTACAACTGACGAAATGGCATTGATTTAGGACTTTGTCTTGCCTATTGTGAAGTTTGTTCGGCGCCGGAGACGCAGCAAAGTGATGCGATGCCTGATGAGGAGATTGGAGTCGGGAGGTCCATCGGATTGCCAGGAAGCTAGCGTTAATTATAGCACACGATCGGGACGTTGGCACGATGGGGTTCGCGTTAGCCAAAGCTTCGGAGGGGGATTCCCTCGCGATCGAGAACTGAGCGGACGCGGTCGGCGAGGGCGACGGAATCGGGGTGATCGCCGTGGAGGCAGATGGTTTCGAATCCTCGGCTGACGAGTCGGAGCACCTGGGCCTCGATCTCGGCCGGATCGGCGAGCACCGCGCCCGGTTCGGTCCGGGGAACGAGCCGGCCATCGGGCTGGTAGCGTCGGTCGGCGAACCCTTCGGCCACGAACCGGACTCCCTCGTTCCGCGCCATGGACTCGACCGCGCCGCCGGGCTGGCCGAGGATGGGTAGTCCAAGTTCCTTTGCCGCGGCGACCACGCCGGCGGCCACCTCCGGGTCGCGCTGAGCCTGATTGTAGAGGGCGCCGTGTGGCTTGAGGAACCGGATCGCGACACCCGCTTCCGAGGCGAGATTGGCCAGAGTGGCGACCTGTTCGCAGATCAGGGTCTCGACCTCGCCACGATGGACCACGCGCTCGCGACGTCCGAACTCCTGGCGATCCGGAAAGCCCGGGTGCGCCCGACAACCACCCCGCGCGAGGCCGCCGACCGAAGCGTGGCGGCGATGGTCGGCGGATCGCCCGCGTGGGCACCGCAGCAGATACTCGCCGACGTGACCCGTTCCAGCAAGGGCTCATCCCAGCCGCAGCCCTCGCCGAGATCGGCATTGAGGTCGATCGCGGGTCGCGGGGCCGGGCCGTCGGTCTCATGGGTGGATTGGTTCATCGGGTACCTGCGATGAAGCGATGCCAACAAGAGATGGTTCTTCTGGAAGGTACTCGGCGGGCTCCAATCGGGAGACCGAGGAGAGTGTTTGCCGGGGAACCTACGAGAGAGGACGGCCGGCGGTCGGACAGGAGCCGCGAGGGTCGAGTCGTTCGCCGAGGCGGGCTGAATACTCGGCGCGATCCATCGGGATGAAGCGGAGCCGGTCGCCGGCCCGGATCGGGAAGTGTTCGTCCTGCAGATCGACGATCTGGAGGGGCGTCCGACCGATCAGGTGCCAGCCACCGGGCGACGCGACGGGATAGACGCCTGTTTGCCGGCCGGCGATCGCCACCGAACCGTCCAGCACGCGCGCTCGGGGTGACTCGCGACGGGCCAGGCCGCTCAGGGCGGCGGGCAGATAACCGGCATACGGAAAGCCCGGCTGGAAACCGACGGCGAAGACGTGGTAGATCGTCCCCGAATGCGTCGCGACCACCGCGTCTTCCCTAAGCCCGAGACGTTCCGCGACTTCTGGCAGGTCTTCACCCTCATAGAGCACCGGGAGTTCAATCAACGTCCCCGCATCCACCGAGGCCTCGACGGGCACGAGGGTGCGGAGGCGGGATTCGAGGGCGGCGAGGTCGACGCGGTCGGGATCGGCGTAAACCGCGGCGGTGGCATAAGCCAGCACGACGTCTTCCACTCCCGGCTCGGCTGCGAGGGCCGTGCGAGCGGTTTCGGACCAGGCTCGGGCGTCGGCCTCGTTGGGGAAGCGGGCGAGAAAGGCGCGGTCGCCGAGTGGGACGAGGTCGGTCAAGTTGGCTCTCCACCCGAATCATCCCGGGTTGGCTCGCCACCGCGCGGCGGGGGCGACAGAAAGTCGTGCGGGTCCTCCAGGCCGAAGGCGTCGGCCACGCGGTTGAAGAAGGCGAACAAGGCGGTGATGTAGACGCATTCGGCGATCTGAGGGTCAGTCCAGCCGAGAGAACGGAGTTGCTCGACCTCGGCATCGGTCGTGCGGTTGGCGTGCTGGGTGACCAGGCGGACAAAGTCCATCAAGGCCCGTTCGGGAGCGTCCAGGCCAGCGGCGTCGAGGTCGGCGCGGGAGAGGGCGGTGGGAAGGTCCGGGTCGGCATCCTGCAACTGCAGGAAGAAGGCGTGCGACCCGATTCAGTAGGGGCAACGGTTCAGGGCCGAGACGTAGGTGGCGATCATCTCCTTGAGGCGACGGGTCAGGTGTCCTTCGGAGAAGTGGACGCGGTCAGAGAAGGCGATCACGTCGCGGAGGAAGTCGGGCCGGAGGCTGAAGCACTTGAGGATGTCGGGGACCTGGGGGCGGCCTGGGTTCTTCGCGAGCCAGTCGGCATAGACGGCCGCGGCCTCACCGGAGGCGTCTTCTTCGCGAATCCAGCGAATTCGTGCCATCATCCAACCTCTCGGCGGTAAAATTGCAAGGAGAACGGGTGATGTACCCGCTCAATGATCTCAACGCCAGCACTATACACCTTCTCGCCGGGAGGTGATTCATGTCGATTCTCGCGATTCTGGCCGCCTTGATGTTCAGCCCGATGTCGGATTCGGCGGCGGATTTGGTGACACTCCGCGACGGTAAGGTCCTCCGCGGCCAGGTTTACAACCCGGATGACCAGGGACTCCTGATCTTCATCATCCGCCGAGCCTGGGCCCAGCAGGAGCTTCCCGAGCAGGCGAAGACCTGGCGGGCGGCCGAGCTTCCCTGGATGAAACGGGCCCGTGCCGAGCGGCTCGCCCGGCTGCAAGCCTGGTCCCGCGAGCGACGAGCCGTCCTGAGTGCCGATCAAAGCCGTCAAGACCCGATCCTCCGCTGGCTCGACGACGAGATCGCGCATCTGAGCCGCCTCGGTCCAGACGACGAGCTGCCGCGATTGATGATGGTCGCGCTGGCGCGTCGCGAGGTGAAGTCCGTCAGCCGACGGCCGCCTGAGCTGGCCCGCCTGCTCCGGCTTGGCTGGCGGGCGGGTTTCCCGGATGTGGAGTCGATGAAGCCGGACGACCTGAAGCGGGCCCTCGAAGGGCGGAACTTTGATGTCGCGGGCCAGGACCCAGCCCCGATCAACGACCTGCTGCCGACGCCGATCGAGTCGGACGCCCGCTGGCTCGCCCGTCGGGCGGCGACCGAGATCGTTCAGGATGGCGCGGAGGCCCGGTTCGTCCGCCATGGCGACTTCGTGATGGCCGAGGGGGCGTCCGGCCAGCCGATCGACCTGAACGGAGCTCTCTCCGGCCTGCTCGGCTCGGCTCTCGGCGGTAACCTGGCCGACCTCGGCCTGGGTGGCGACCTGGCTGGCCTGGGCCTCGGCGGGAATCCTGGTGGTCCCGGCGTGGGTCGTCGTCCCGCGGCCGACCCGCTGGAGCCGAAGCTGCGGGCTCTGGCGGCCGAGGGTCGCGTCGGGGCGATCCTCACACGCCTGGAGATCGCACCCGACCTGGCCGGCGTCCAGGTCGAGACGACGCTCCTGGCCCGCCTCGGCCCCGAGAACTGGCGGCCGGTGGCGACCCGTTCCGCAACCCTTCGTACCGACCAGCTTCCTCCCGACGCCGCCAACCCGATCGCCGCCGATCCCCAGGTCCAGGCCGTCTTCAACGCCGCCGACGCGCTGGGTCTCGGCATCTCTCCCCAGATGAAGCAACGCGCCCTGGCGATCGGCTCCGCCACTCAGGCCGCCCTCGGCCGCGCCGGAGTCGCCCTCCAGGCCGACCTCGACGCGCTGGCCCTGCCGGTTGTTGGAAGTCCCTGAGCGGGCTTCGCCGGAGGATGGGTTGCCTGCGTTGCCGGTTACGCCCGGCGATCCGGCGGCGGGGCTTCTCCGGACCTGTTCCCGGCTGGCCTCGACACCCTGGCGGGCTGGCCGCTAGGCTGGGTTCTTACCGAGTTGAGCGACGCCAAGGACCCACCGACGATGCCGAAGTTTGACCATCACGTCCACACGTCCCGCTATTCTCCAGACAGCCTGATTGACCCCGACGACCTGATCCGCCGCGCCCGCGAGGTTGGCCTCGACGGTGTGGTCATCACCGAGCACGATTACCAGTGGGAGCCCGACGAGCTGGAAGAACTCCGCGGTCGGGCGAACGGTTTGGTGGTCCTCTCGGGCGTTGAAGTCTCGGCGCGGGAGGGGCACTTCCTGGTTTACGGGCTACCGGACCTCGACGACGTGGGTCCGGGTATCCGTCTGTCCGAGCTGGTCCGGGTCGTCGAGCGGCACGAGGCCGCGATCGTGGCGGCGCATCCGTTCCGCTGGGACCAGGAGTTCGATGCGATCCTCCAGGAGCATGGACCGGTCTTCGACGCCCTGGAGCTGGTCAGCAACAACATCACCCCCGAGACGCGCCGCAAGACGGAGCGCGTGCTGGCCGACAACACCGGTCTGGGTGCGACCGGATCGAGCGACGGCCACGATCAGGAGGTCGTCGGCTGCTACTTCTCCGAGTTCCCCGCACCGATCCGCACGATGGCCGATTTCGTCGCTTCACTGCACGCCCGCGCCGGTCGCCCCGGGTTTGGTGAGGGTCGGTCCTTGACGAGCGGGCCGGTCTGAGGTTCAGGACGATGGTCCGGGCGGGGGTCGGATCCTGTCGCTCCGGGGTCGCGGCTCGGGCCTGGATCTCGGCGGAGAGGCGACGGAGGCGGTCAGTCTCCTGGGTCTGGTCGCGCTGGAGCTGCGAAGCAATCGCGCGCTCGTCGGCAAGAAACGCGGCGACCTCGCGACGGGTGGGCCAGCGGACGGTGGCCCACCAGACGAGTGTGCGATAGCGCCGGAAGGCTGGCGAATCAGAGTCCTCGGTCAGGTCGGTCAGCCGCTTTTCGAACAGCGCGAGCTGCTGGCGCACGACCCGTCGCAGGGCGTTCTCGGGCGGCTTGACGAAGCCGAGCGGCGAATGGGCCTTCGCTGCCATGACGCGATAGACCTGTCCGATCTGGACCAGAAGCCGCGCGGTCTTTTCGCGCTCCTGAATCCGGAGTTGCAGCGTCGCGACATCCTGGAGCTTTTGCCGCCAGTTTGCGGTCTCCCGCTCGGCCAGGCCCACCCGCGACTGGGTCACCACGCAGGCCAGCACGAACAGGGAACTCACGATGCCAGCCGCCAGGGCCCGTCGCGACCCTTCGTGTCGGACCATCCTCCGATGCGCGAACCCGACCAGCGCCCCGGCGATCGCGCCGCCGGCATGCTCGAAGTTACCGACCTGAGGGATCGCCATCCCGATCAAGGCAATGAACAGCAGCAGGCCAACCATCTGCGAACAGTAATAGCGTCCCACGCGTGTTCGGGACCGCCAGCCGACCACCGCCACCAGCGCGATCAGGCCGCAGATCACCCCGGAGCCGCCCGCGCTCGCCTGCATGGGCGAGGGGTTCACGAACGGCAGGGAGGTCCGGCCGACGGCGGCCAGGATGTTCCCCAGGGTCCCGATCACGACATACGTCGCCAGGAACTGCCAGGGACCATACCAGGGCTCGACCATCCGGCCGAGCTGGTAGAACATCAACAGGTTGAACCCGAGGTGGAACAGGCTTAGGTGGATGAACGTCGCGGTCAAGGCCCGCCACCACTGGCCGTGGAGCACCTCGAATGGGGTTAACGTCCCGAAGCGATGGGCCGTGGCGAACCCGATCCCGCCCGAAAGGACGCGGCTGCCGCCCGCATGGATCGAGCCCTGATCCCAGCACATCGCCAGGTAGATGGCCGCCCAGAGCAGACACAGCGCGATCGTCGCGGGGTGCTTCTCGGATTCCAGTTCCTCCTCGGTCGGCCTGGCGTCGTCATCCATCGGGCGTCTGGACGTCTCCCTTCCGAGGCGGAGCGGACGGCGCCAGGGCCCGGCTCAATTCCGCCATTCTGCGAGCGTGCTCGGCCCCGTCGAGGACCGGCGCGAGTCCCTCGGTGGAGACTTCCCGATCCAGCTCGACCCACGATTTGCACCCATCGTAACGCGGGTTCGCGGACAGTTTCCAGGGCACCTCGCGCCGATAGACCCGCAGCACCGAGGACCCAGAGGCCCGGCCGTCGGTAAACGAACCGCTTGCTGATCGTCTCGTCGCTCCAGATGTGCAGGTCGACAAGGGCCTCCAGTCGGGCGGGGTCGTCGAGCCATTCGACCCGCGACACGACCACCAGCGCCGGCAAGGTCACGACGCCCTCCCCGGCCGGCAGCTCGGGCACCGGCTCGCGCAGACCCTGCTGTTGCTCGTGGAGATGCGTCGGGAAGAGCCAGAAGACCGGATGCTCAGGACGGAACGCCCCCGACTCCTCCGCGATTCCCCCTTTGCGGAGGATCAAGGACTGGCGGCCCGAGGCCAGGGCCGAGCAGACGCCCGACCATTCCTTGAAGGCGATGCCGCAGGTTGGCGGAAGGGCGGTCGGTTCCATCAGGGCAGCTCGTCTTTCGGCGGTCGGAGCATCAGATCGGAGAGCGCGGCGAGGGGGGACTTGCCTTCGAAGAGGATCGCGTGAACCTCGGCCGTGATCGGCATCTCGACCCCGCGCTGACCGGCGAGGGCGTGGACGCTCCGTGTGGTGTAAACCCCTTCAGCCACGCTGTTCGTCGCGGCCTGGATCGCGTCGAGCGATTCACCGTGGCCGACCTTCAACCCGAGCGAGCGGTTGCGGCCGTAGGGGCTGAAGCAGGTCGTGATCACGTCGCCGACCCCGGCCAGTCCGAAGAAGGTGGACGACTCCGCCCCCAGTTCGATCCCGAACCGACGGATCTCGACCAGGCCGCGCGTCAGCAAGGCCGCCTTGGCATTATCGCCGAAACCGAGCCCGTCGGAAATCCCGGCCGCGACCCCGAGGATGTTCTTCAAGGCTCCGGCCAGCTCGACCCCCTGGCGATCGGGGTTCGTATAGACGCGGAACATCCCGCCGTTGAGTGCTTCCTGAATCCGCCGATTGAGGGCGTCGTCCAGGCCCGCGACCACGACCGACGCCGGCAAATCCCGCGCGATCTCCTCGGCATGGCTCGGCCCACTGAGCACCGAGACCGCCCGCGGACCCAGGCAATCGACAATCACCTGGCTCGGGAGCTGGAACGTCGCGAACTCGATACCCTTGACCACGCTTAAAACCGGCACCCCCGCTAGCAAGGTCGCCGCCAGCCGGCCGAGCGTCTGGCGGAGGAAGGCTGAGGGGATCGCGACGACGATCAGCTCCGCTCCCTGGGCCGCCTCCCGCGGGTCGGCCGTGACCCGGATCGCATCGGCCAGGGTGATGCCCGGCAGGTGCCGCTCATTCTGCCGCGTCTCCTGCAACTCGGCCGCCCGCGACGGGTCGCGCACCCAGAGTCGAACCGAGGGCACCGCCCGTGCCAGCAAGCACGCCAGGGCCGTGCCCATCCCTCCGCCGCCGAGGATCGCGACCCGGTTCATGATCGTCGCCTCGATGGGACCGGCTCATACGCCGAAGCGACCGGGTCTGCCCCCGGTTCCTCCGGCTCGGGAGACGTCACGGAAGGCCGGCGACCCGGAGGATGTAGGTTGGTCGCTGCTTGACTTCCAGGTAAATTCGGTGAACGTACGCACCCATGATTCCCTGGTTGATCATCAGGATCGAGAACATGAACAACATCACGATGATCTGGCTCGCCCAGCCGCGGGGGGTCTTCTGGTTGGTCAGGACGTCCCAGAAGGCCCAGGCCGTCAGGGCGCCGGCCACCGCGGCGGCGAAGATGCCGAGGTAGGTCACGAGCTGGAGCGGGTAGCCACTGAAGCTCAGGAGGCCATCCATCGCCAGCCGCATCAAGGAACGAAATGTGTACTTCGGTTTTCCCGCCGCGCGGGCGGGCCGGTCATATTCGATCGGGACCTGCCGGAAGCCGACGAACGTGCGCAGGCCGCGGACGAACCGCAAACGCTCGGGCAGGTGCCGGAGCACATCGACAACCTGCCGGTCCATCAGGCAGAAATCGCCGCTGTCGAGCGGGATCTCCAGCTCGCTGATCGAACGCAGGAGCCGGTAAAAGACGGCATAGGCCGCCCTCAAGGGTAGTGGCTCCTTGCGGTTTCGCCGCACGGCATAGACGACCTCCGCTCCCCCGCGCCACAGCTCGATCATTCTTGGCAGCATCTCCGGCGGGTCCTGAAAATCGCCGTCCATCAGGATCACCGCGCGGCCCCGGGCCTGGTCGATGCCGGCGGAGATGGCCGGCTGATGGCCGAAGTTCCGGCTCAGAGAGATGGGCACCACCCGTGGGTCGTCCTCCGCAAGCCGGTCGATCAAAGGCCCGGTCGCATCCCGGCTGCCGTCATCAACGAACAGCAGCTCGTGGTTCGCCCCGATCGCTTCGAGAACGAGTGTCAAACGCTCATGAAGTGGGCCGATGTTTTCCTGTTCATTATACAGCGGCACGACGACGCTGATCTCGGGACCGGCGCTTTGTGTGGCGTCGGGTTCGCGGCTCTCCATGGCACGATCCTCCGAGGTGCTGGCCATCCCTGACCCTCTTCAACGCGCGGGCCGGGTCTCCGCGGCGTCGATCGGCCTTCCTGCGATGGTCCCCCGAGGCGGCCGGTGAGTCAAGGCGAACCAGTACCATCTCAGGTAGTGCGGCAGCCAGGCCCGGAGCTGGAACCGCGACTGCCCGGCCGTCCGATCCCGCCAGACCGAGGGCACCTCTGCGATCCGCCGACCGGCCGCGTGCGCCTTGGCCGTGATTTCGAGTGAGTATGCGAATCCGCCCCGGCTCTCGATCGGGAACGCCTCCAGCACCGAACGCCGGTAGGCGCGGAATGCGTTCGTCGCGTCGTGCGTCGGCAAGCCCGCCAGCCAATGCAGCGAGATCCCGGCCGTGCGCGAGAGCCACCCCTTGAGCCTCGGGCCGCCGATCTGTTGACCGCCCTTCATGTAGCGCGAGGCGCAGACGATGTCATACCCCTGCTCACGGATCAGCTCGACCATCCTCGGCACGACCCGCAGGTCGTCCGAGAGGTCGGCCATCGTGATGATGACCACGTCCGAGCTTGCCGCCGCGATCCCGGCGCGGATGGCGTTGAGGACACCCCGGCCCAGGTCATTGCGGACCAGCTCGACCCAGGGATACCGCGGCCTCAGTTCCCGCACCACGGGTAACGTGTCGTCCCCCTCGAAGTCATAGACAACCAGCACCCGCTTCGGCGGCGTCACCTTCTCAGCGATCTCGGCCAGGGCGCGACCGATATTGGCCCCTTCGTTGTAGACGGGCATGACGAAGTCGATCGGGGTCTCGTCACTCATGGCGCCGACACTCCCCCCGGCTTCCGGGCCACGACGAGCATCTGACCTCCCAGCAGCCATTGCGCCGGCGGCAAGGCGAGGTAAAGCCGGACCAGCATTGGCCATTGCGGTAAGCGGCTCTTCGTCGTGTACGGCAGGAATTTCGACCGGCATTCCACCACCTCGAAGCCCGAGACCTCCAGCGCCTCGGTCATCCCCTTCTCGGTCAAGGGGAGCGTGTGATCGACGAAATCCCAGAACGCGGCGCCGATCGCCCGGATGTTCGGCTGCATGATCATCAGCCGCCCACCCGGCCGCAGGACCCGCCGGACCGCCGCCAGCACGTCCAGCAAGACGTCCGGGCCGCGCAGGTGCTCGAAGACGTTGCTCGCGAACGCCAGATCGACCGAGTCCGCCTCCATCGCCTCGTCGAGCCGTTCGAGCGGCAAGGTACTCACAGCGACCCCCGCCGCCGCCGCCCGCGCCGTCTCCGGGTTCAGATCGACGGCGATCCGACGCGACGCCTTGATGTGGTTGATGAAGTCGCAGTAGCCGGCCCCGATGTCGAGAACAGTGGCCCCGGCCGGAACATATCGGCAGAAAAACGCCTCACAAAGTGTCTGCCACAATCGCGCCTTCGCGGCCCGCTCCCGATCCGGGAATCGGTTGGCGTAGATTCGTTCCAACGACTCTTCGATCCGCCCGCCCATCGGGTCAGATCCCCCCTGCGGCGATCTGCCGCTCCACCCAAGGGATGATCTCGTCGAGTGCCTCGGACAGCGTGGTCGTCGCCTCGAAGCCCAGCAAACGCCTCGCCTTCTCGACCGACGGCACCCGGCACCGCACGTCATACGCCAGGGGCTCGTCCGACACGAACCGGAACGGCACGTCTCCCTTGATCTTCCGCCAGATCAATGCCGCCAGCTCCCGCACTGTGGTTGACTTCAATGTGGACAGGTTGAAATCCTCATTCGTCGCGGCCTCCGACTCGATCGCCAGCCGGATGCCGCGCGCCAGGTCGCCACCATACGTATAGCACCGGACCTGGCTCCCGTCGCCCAGAATGTGCAAGGGGTCCTGGCCCTTCAAGACCTTCTGCACCAGGTCGGGCACGACATGGCTCATCGCCAGCCGGACGTTTCCCGAGAGGATCTCCTGATCGGAGAGTGCCCGCTTCTCGCCGACCCCGATGCAGTTGAACGGCCTCACGATCGTGAATGGCAACTGGTACTGCTCCCACGCCCCCTGAGCAAAGTATTCCGTCGCCAGCTTCTGAAACCCGTATGTCGAGCGCGGCGGCGGGCAGGAGCGTTGCGCCCCCTCGGGCGTCGGATAGATGTCGGTGCTCTCATAGACCATCGACGACGAGATGACCGTGATCTTCTTCAACCGCCCGTCCCGATGCGCCCGATCGCCGCGTCGAACGCCGCGGCCGTGATCCGCTCGTTCTCCGCGATCAGGTCATAGGCCCGCGCATGAAAGAGTGTGATCCCGCCGATGATCGCCGCGCCGGCGACGAACTGGTCGCAGTCGGCGATCAGGCCACGAAGCAAGGCGACGTCCTTGGCGTCGCCGACGACCCGCCGGTAACGCGGGTGCTCATCATACGCATGCTCGACCGGTCCATACTTGGAATCGTCATCGAGCCCCACGACCTCATGGCCGGCGGCGAGCAACTCCTCGACAAGATAGCCGGCAATGAACCCGGCCGCGCCGGTGACGAGGATCTTCACGGTCGGAACGCCCCCTTGCCGTAGAAATTCCAGACATCGACGACCGGGGTCGATTCCGCGATCTCCAGGTCCCGATACTCCCGGTGCGGTGCCCCGACGATCAACAGTTGAGCCCGCTCCAGCACGGCGTCCACCGGGTAAAACTTCGGGTCCCGGATATAGACGTCCGTGCAGAGCACCTCCGCCGACTCGAATTCGAGGATCTTCCTCAATTTATACGAGAGCGACTCCCTCGGGTCGTCGCTATCCGCCTTGAACGCCATGCCCAGAATCCCGACGCGCATCTCGTGCAGGTCGTACCGGACCTTGAGCTGGCGGACCAAAAAGTTCGGCAATCCTTCATTAATGAGCATGGCCGAATGCCCAAGCGCGAAGCCGTGGTTCGTGGCGGCGGCCAGTTGCATCGTGTCCTTGAACAGGCAAGGCCCGGCCGCGAACCCGCTCCTCGGCAGCCCGCGCATCCGGGGGTAGTCGCGGGTCAGGGCGTCGTGAATCCGGTAGAAATCGAGGCCGTAATCGGTCGCGATCATGAAGAACTGATTGGCCGTGGCGAACTGGATGTAGCGCCAGACGTTGGCGAAGATCTTAGTCAGCTCGGCCTCGATCGGCGAGAGGTGGACCAGCGACCGCGCGATCGTCCCGAACAGCTCCGCCGCCAGCGCCTCGGCCTTCGCGTCGCATCCCGAGACGATCTGCGGCAGTTCCGTCAGCTCCTCCATCGCCCGACCCTCGGCGACGCGCTCCGGACAATACGCGACGTGAACCTCTTGACCAGCGTCCGCGATCATCTCACGGACCTTCTCGGTCGTCCCCGGATAGACCGTGCTCCGCAGGATCAGGCACTGGCCGGCGACGAGATACGGTAGGAGGTCGTGGAAGAACCGCCGCATCGTGTGGAAGGTCGGGTTGAGGTGCTCATCCACCGGCGTCCCGACGACGACCACCACGAAGCGAGCCCGTGAGACGAGCGTCGGGTCGTTCGCCAGGACCAGCGACCTCCCCAGGACCGCCCGCAAGGCCGGCTCCGCCCCGGGCTCCAGGAACGGCATCGTCCCCGAATTGACCGTCGCGACGGCTCGCTCGTCGATGTCGTGGACGCAGACCTTGAGCCCGCGGCCGGCGAACGTGATCGCCAGCGGCAAGCCCACATGACCGCAGCCACCCACCACGCAGACATCGTACGGGAATTCCATCGTCGATCCGTGAGCCGGTGGCCTCATTCCGTGGACAGAAGTTGTCGCAGCCCCGCGACGAGGATCGACCAGACTCCATGGGATCGACCCGGTCCGAAGACAACGTTCACGATACCCGAGCCGTCGCAACCGCCGCAACCCGGCGTGCGGCCAGGTTCAAGGTTGATCCTCTCGGGATGGGAGGGAAGGTTCGTGGGCGCGACTTCCGTCGCGCGTTGGACCTCCGTCCACCTGACCCGTTCGCAGTCGCCCGACGAGATTGCTGACCGGGAATCCGACGAGGTTCTTCACCGCCTCATCGGCACCTGCCCGGAGCAATGACTCCAGCGGGTGCGTTGTCCCGACCCCGACCGCGTCCATCCCGGCCGCCTTCGCCGCCTCGATCCCGATCGGAGCATCCTCGAAGACGACCGACCGCGACGGTGCGACGCCCGCTCTCCGTGCCGCGATCTGGAAGACCTCGGGATCGGGCTTGCCGTGCGCGAATGTCCTCCAGCGCCGCGATGGACGCGAACCGACCTTCGAGGCCGCACGACGAGACGGTCAATTCCAGGTTCGCCCTCGGCCCGCTGGAGCCGATCGCCAGGAGAACCCCGGCCGCCGTCAGGCCGTCGAGCAGTTCCCGAACGCCCGGCATCAAGACGATCCGGCCCTGGGCGCGGTCGCGGTAGCAGACCTCCTTGAGGTCGCCCAGGCGGGCGATCTCAGCGTCGTCGATGGCATCACCGAGCAGGCGACGGAAGATGCTCGGGTTGGTCATCCCGAACGTCTCCCGGATGAACGCCTCCGTCAACGGCAGGTTCGCCCGCCGGCCCAGTTCCAGCCAGGCGGCCTGGTGGAAGGCGAGCGAGTCCACGAGCACGCCGTCGTGATCGAAGATGGCCAGGCAGGGCGATTCGGCTTGAGACACGGGCAGCGGACTCCGGTTCCGGGGCGACTGTCGGAGGGAGAGAAAAGGAATCGCAACGAAGGCATCCAACCACGAGAATCACACAAAGAGAAATCAAGAAATAATTTTTTTGTGCAAGTCTCGTGGTTGGATGCCTTCGCGATGTGAACGTGAGGCCCACGGTCCCCGAGCGAGCCGACCGGCCAGGCCCAGGGTCCGAGGGCGCGCGGCTCACTTCGGCTGCACGACCAGGCGCATCCAACCCGACGGGTCGAGCTTGCTCGCCGAGACGATGTCCATCTGGGACGTCGGCAACCGGTCGAGTGGTGCATCCACCGGGGTCCCGGCGAGCCTGGTGCCGAACGCCGCACCAATGATCCGGCTGGTCAGGGCGTTCAGGGCGACGGGGTTCTCGTCGCTCTCATTCAGGGCGAAGACCTGGACGTTGCCCCCGCCGTCGAAGCCGGCAACCTTACCAACGATGTGAGGCGGCTCGCTCCCCGTCCCGGGCTGGACCTCCAGCGCGATCGTAAACTCCGGCCGTGCGGCCTTGAGCCGATAGATCCGCGCCGGGGGACCCGTGAGGGCGCCGCCACGGGCGGCCTGGGGCGGGGCGGGAAACTCGATGGTGAAGTCGGGAACGACCACCACTAGATGTCCCTCGGCGTCGGCCGCCGCCTCGATCTCGCCCGTGGGCTTGTAGACCCGGATCGCCTGGACTTTCGGGTCGCCCGCGGCGCGGGCCTCGTCAACCGCGGCGCTGAAGGTCTCCCAGTCGGCGTTGCGGGTCGCCGAGAAACCGGGCTGATCGGGATCATCGACCCTGGAATTCGTCACGATCATCACGTTCTGCACGTCCTTGACCGCCGGTGCATTGAGGCCGCCTCGTGCGACGTTCGAAAGGACCGAAGGCAGGTGGACATCCACGGTCACGCCCGGGGCGGACATCCCCAGCGATCGCGGCTTGGGAAAGGCCGCGGGATGCTGGTCGGTGCCACCGAGCGTCACCACGTTTCCGACCACCCGGGCAAACTGGCCAAAGGTCTGGAGCCGGAGATCCGTCGCGCCGAACTGGCCGCTGCCGGCCGTCTCGGCATCGACGATAAAGGGACGGATCTGCGTATTGAACTGCGCGGCCTTCTGCGACGCCTTGATCCCTGCCAGCTCGCTGGCCCCCTCGACCACCTGCTGGCGGATCTTGGGGATCGCCCCCTCGTACACCTTGTCCGTGATCCGTTGCTGGTTCAGGCCGATCAGGGACGCGATGAACCGCGTGAGTCCCTTGCCCGGCTGAGGCGTCGAGCCGATCGTCGCGCTGATGCCGTGCTGGTATCCCGGCGCGAGCTGGACGCCCGTTGCCAGGCGGAAGAGGACGGTGATCGTGAGGATGGCGTTGTTCTCCGAGGTCGCGCTGAACTGGTACAGCTTCGCCGCGCGACGGCCCTGCTGGTCCTGGGCCACCTGCTGCTGGAACCCCTGGATCGGGGTCGTGCTGGTCATCGCCTGGCTGATCGAAACCTGGATGCCGTCGGCCGTCGGCACGAAGCCGACGCCGGTAATCGGGCCGGGCGTGACGTACGACCACTGGTCCTTGAAGTAAATCCAGCCGGGTTCCACGATCCCCGTCTTCATGACCGCCGTGGTGACCGCTGAGCTATCGAGGGTGACTTCCAGGTTTGGCACACTGTACAGGTCCGCCACGGCCGACTGGAGCGTCAAGGAGCGTGACCAGGGCCGCGTCTGGTTGTTCTTCTGGAGCGCTGTCAAGGCGGCGCTGAGACGCTCGCGGGCCCGGAGTCGGTTCGTCACGGTGTCGGCGGCCTCGAAGTCGTGCAGGGAGGGTCGGAGCACTTCCTCGATGTACGACTTCCACTTCGCCTGCTTCTCCGACTCAGACTCGGGCAGTGCCTGGAGCGCCTCCAGCACCCGGTATTCCGCCCAGGAAAGGGCGACCCTCGGCCTCAGCCAGTCGCGAAGCTCGGCGCGAATCGCCTGGGCCTGGTCCCAACGGTGCGCCTGGAGCGAGTTGGACAGCTCGTAGAGCTTCCCGAGGGCCGCGACCCGCTGGTCCGCGTCGGCCGACTCGGAGAACCGCCGTAGCTCCGACCGCACGACCTCGAAGAACGCGTGCCAGCCGGCCCCGTTCGGGTTCTGCTCGGGCGTCAGTTCCTTCCAGTCGTTCTCGATCTTGTCGATGATCCGGGTGATGCTGTGATAGCTCGGCGTCGCCGGGGCCGCCCCCAGCCCGACTCCGAGGCAAGCCGCCAGCAGGGCGGCCCGCCAGGCGCGGTTTCGTTTCATGGTTTCTCCTCGTGGTCAAGTCAACGCGCGACGAACTCCCGCCGGTGCCGCGGTTCCCTCAGACGCTCGGCCCGTAAAGAGTCCTATCGCCCGTCCGCAAGGTTCCCTTGATCCTAGCTGTCTTCGCTGATTTCCCAGAACTCCGATTTTTCCGATCTTTCGGAAATCGCGTTCCCACCCGGCCCCAAATTCGCCCATGGCGCCGGAAGTCCTCGGTATCGTGCGTGTCGTGCAGCTGGCCCGTCGGCTCCACAATTCGGTGAGGAGATTCGGGGCCCCGCACCACGTCCCGACCTCGACTAAGCCAGGCCATCTGCGCGCGACCGAGGGCCTTCCGTCACACGACGGAGCCCCGGAGAATCCAGTCAGGGCCGCCGTCCGTCGAACCTTCCCGATTCACAACCTCGACGGACGGTTCGCTCGCCCTGCACGCACGACCGATGCCAGCGCGGGAAGATGCGTCGAGTTTGCTGGCCGGTCTGACCGTGCCAGCCGGCGCAACTTCACCCAATCCACCGACCACATTTCGGTCACGCAGCCGGAAAAAGGGTGATAAACCTGGCCCCAGATTTCGAAGATTCCTGGATACGCTCGCGTTCGTGGTCCGCGCCGATCGGGCCTTCGTGTGCGCACGGCTCCTTGACAATCCGGCGAACGAATTCGCGCAAGATGCGGCCGGCGCGTCGCGTCCCGAGGCGCCGAACGAACGTCAAGATTTGCGGTCCAGGCCCGCCTTGAGCAAGTGGTGTCGGGACTTACATAACGTCTGATAACAGGCGGAGGAGCGTCCCCCCGGCGATCAGGAGCCATCGCCGAGGCGTCCCGCGCGCATCGCGGCTGCGCCCCTCACGCCGTTTCCCGACCGGCGCGTCTCAGCGGTCGATCTTCAGCATCGGCCGGGCTTCCTTGAGCTTCTTGACCCCGTCGTCGCTCACTTTCGTGCCGTAGAGGAAAACTTCCTGAAGTCCCTCCATCGCCTGGATCTTCTCCAGGCCGGCGTCGGTCACCTGCGTTCCCACGAGGCTTAACAGCTTGAGGCTCGGGATCTTCTGAAGATGTTCGAGGCCGGCGTCGGTGATCGGGGTATCGACGAGGTAGAGTTTCTCCAGGGTCCCGATCCCCTCCAACTGTTCGAGGCCGGCGTCCGTGACCTTGGTGTTATTGAGGACGACCTTCTTGAGCTTGTCGAACGCCTTGAGGGTAGCGAGGTCGGCGTCGGTGGCGTCGGTGACGCCGAAGGAGACGGTGACGATCGGCTTGCCCTCAGCCATCTCGTCGCGGTCCACCTTGCCGCCGACCTTCTGAATGGCCTCGACAGCCTGCTTCTGGGCGTCGTCCTGGGTCATCGGGGATACCTCGGGTTCGCCTGGGGTTGATCAGGACAGGCCGGCGATCGGCTCGCCGCGATAGACCTGAAACGGTCGGTCGAGCTCATCATACCAGGCGGCCGTCTCGGGGATACCGAGCGCCCGGTAGATCGTGGCCGCCAGGTTTTCGGGGGTCTGGGGGTCGGTCGCGGGATGGCCGCCGATCCTGTCCGAGGACCCGACGACGCAGCCGCCTCGCGTCCCGCCGCCAGCGACGAGGATCGACTGGACGCTACCCCAGTGGTCGCGTCCCGGGAGCTTGTACGCCTGCGGCAGGAGGCTGATCTTCGGCGTCCGGCCAAATTCGCCCGCCATGACGATCAAGGTCGATTCGAGCCGGCCCGAGGCGTCCAGGTCATCCAGCAAGGCCGAGAGGCGCGATCGGTCGGGGGAAAGAGCTTGTCCTTGAGGTGGGGGAAGGCGTTGCCGTGGGTATCCCACGTCTCGTTGTTGCCCAGGTTCACCTGCACCAGGGGCACGTCCGCCTCGACCAGTCGGCGTGCCATGAGCAGGGACCAGCCGAACGAGTTCCGGCCGTACCGATCTAGCAAGCCCGGCTCCGCCTGCTCCACGTCGAAGGCCCTGCGCACCTTCGGGTCGGTCAGCAGCGA
The DNA here is from genome assembly GCA_963752755.1 of uncultured Planctomycetales bacterium. Lineage (GTDB taxonomy): Bacteria > Planctomycetota > Planctomycetia > Isosphaerales > Isosphaeraceae > CAVVZJ01. The sequence goes on from CAVVZJ010000006.1 coordinate 91,287, forward strand.
GATCGCCGAGTGTCTTTGCGTCTCGAACGAGCCCGATTCCGCCGCCCGCTCCAGCAGCGACCGCTGTTCGTCGATGGCTTCGAGCAAGCGGAGCCGACCCGCCAGCCGGCCCGCCCCAAACCCTTCGGGCAAGGTGAGGCTGGGCGCCTCGAACCGCTGTCGCAAGGCCTGGTGCGGTCGCTCCTGGTGGTCAAACTCATACTCCGGGAAGGCGCCGTACGCCCTCGGGTCGAACGGCGACGCCTCGATGAACCAGGGGTCCCGCCTCAGCCCCATGATCCCGGCGAACTGGCCGGGGATGACCCGTCCGGTGTTGTGGACCAGCCGCTCGGGCAGGACGATCGCCGGGGGCAAGTTGTTCCGCGACCGGCAGAGCGACCCCACCACGGACGCGATCGCCGGCCAGTCGCCCGGCCGGGGCCGGCTGGCGTCGAACCCGGCCGGCAGATCGGAGCGGCCCGTCAACATGATGTGATGACCGGCCGAATGCTCGTTCGACGGGTGCGTCAGCGAGCGGACCAGGGCCCAGAGGTGACTCCTCCGGGCCAGCATCGGCAGGTGCTCGCAGATCTCGATGCCCGGCGTGGCCGTCGCGATCGGCCGGAACTCCCCCCGGATTTCCTCCGGCGCGTCCGGCTTGAGGTCGAAGCTATCGTGCTGGGCCAGGCCGCCCGAGAGGAAGATGTAGAGGACCGACCGGGCCGGCGTCTGGCTCGTGGACGATGCGCCGGCTCGGGCCGAACGGAGGACCGCCAGTTGATCGGCGGCGAGTCCGAGGAGCCCGATCGCCCCGGCCTGGATCGCGAATCGTCGGGTGAACCGGGGATGCTGGAACGGCGTGGGTCTGGTCGGATTCTGGGGATGTCGCATGGCACCCTCCTTCCCGCGTCCCGAGGGAGGGTCCGCGCCGGGACCTCTGGATTCCCGGTCGCGACCGGATCGTCACGTCTCTTCCACGTTATACCAAAGTCCAACAAGCCTGCAACCTTGGCGATCCGGCCCTTACTCGCGAACCAGCATGTACTCGGCCCTCGGCTGGTCCCCCTCCGTGCTCCTCGCGAACCCGACCGCCCGGTAGCCTGCCGCGAAGGCCGCCACGAAGGCCCGCCTCACGGCCATTTGCCAGGACGCCGCGAGGCCCGCATCGGTCGCCCGGAGCCGGGCGATATCGGACGGAATCTCCAGGCGGAGACTCGGCTGCCCTTCCGGTTCGCGAACTTCCCGAACGGCGCGCGGGCCGCCGCGCCAGGCCTCGGCCACGATCAAGGGGGGGATCTGTCCGAACGTGGCGGAATCGACCGGCGGTCGCGGACGGGGGCTGGTCGCCCACTCGGCGATGAGCCGGTCGGTGGGCGTGCCCACGTTCAGGGCGTCGGTTCTCGTGCCGTACATATCGACAACAAAATGACGCGACGTGGCCCCGAGCTTGTCGAGGTTGAAGCGGGCATTGCCGGCCTGGAGCGGGTCGAACGCCCAGACGATCCGCTCCAGACCTTGTCCGAGCGCGAAGTCGCGCTGGGCGAGCTTCAGGCGGGTGCCGAGTCCGTGGTCCTGGTATCCTGGGACAATCCCAGTCAGTTGCGAATAGAGGCAGATCCGGCCGTCAAGCCGCCCCAGGAACGCGAACGAGAGGCCCACCGCGCGGCCGTCCGGGAGGAACGCCCCGAGCACCAAACCGCCGTGCAACTGGGCCCCGACCATCGTGGCGATCGGCACGACGTAGCCTTCATCGGCGAGCCCCCAGGCCCGGCGCTGGGCGTCCTGGCAGGCATGGTAGTCGGCGATCGAGTCGGCGGGTCGGATCGTGATCTCGTCGGTCATCGGTCGTGGTCCGTGGATCGGAGTCCAAGAAGCAACGTCGCGAGCAAGGCGGCTCGCTCGGGGAGTGAGGAGGCCAGAATGTGTTCACTCTCGGCATGGGCACCGGCCCCAAGGGGGCCGAGGCCATCGAGGGTCGGCGTGCCAGCAGCGGCCGTGAAGTTGCCGTCACTGCCGCCGCCGGTGGACCCTTCCGCGAGGTCGAGCCCGAGCCCTCGGGCGAGTTCCCGAGCCTGCTCGAAGAGGGCGGCGATCGCGGGCGACCGCACCATCGGAGGTCGGTTGAAACCGCCTTCCACGCGGACCGTCGCCCCGTTCGCGCCCGCCTTGATCGCCCTCAACGCCTCCTCGACCCGTCCCGCCTCCTCCATCGAAGTAACCCTCACATCCACCCTCGCCGACGCTTCCGCGGCGACCGTGTTCGGCGTTGCCCCCCCCTGGATCACGCCCACGTTGACCGTCGTGCCCGCCTCCGGGGCGTGGAGTTCATGGATTCGGAGGATTTGATGGGCCAGCTCCACGATCGCACTGATCCCTTTCTCCGGCTCGATCCCCGCATGGGCCGCGCGGCCGGTCACGGTCAGGGTGAAGCCACCCACCCCCTTGCGGGCCGTCTTCAGGACTCCGTCTCCCAGCGGCGGCTCAAGAACCAGCGCGAACGACGACCCCCGGGCCAGCTCCTCGATCAACGGGCGCGAGGTCGGACTGCCGATCTCCTCGTCCGAGGTGAGCAGGAGGACCCAGGGCCGCGGCAGTTGCGCCCCTGGCTTTGCAGGGCCCTCATTGCATACTCGGCCATCACCAGGCTCGCCTTCATGTCGAAGATGCCCGGTCCGAAGAACCGATCGCCGTCGGTCCGGACGGGCATTCTAGCCAGCGTCCCGCGCGGCCAGACCGTGTCGAAGTGCCCCAGGATGAGCCCCGGCTTCCTCGCTTCCCTCGAGCCCGCGAATCGGATGATCAGGTGATTTCCCCCCACCGGATTAGCGACTCGCTCGACCGCACCGCCGATCCGCCGGAACCGCTCGGCGATGAAGTCCGCCAGTCCGTCGAGCGCCGACTTGTCGCGGCTCGGGGATTCGTGCTCGACCAGAGTGGTCAGAGCCGCCCGCATCTCGCCGGTGCGCGACCTTAATTCATCAAGCATGGCCGAGCCGATCATCGACGTCACACCCTCCCATCAAGCTGTCAAACTCAGCGTCCGGAGCGTCTGCCGTTCGATCCGCTCCAAGATCGGCTCGTGCCCGAGGCCGATCCCGCCCGGTACGCACACGAGCCCCTCGATTGCCCGAATCGGCGGCTCGACGAGATCCTCGCGATAGTACTTGTCCGATCCGGAGACGTCGCCCGGCAAGGAGAATCCCGGCAGGCTGGCGATCGCCACGTTGGCCGCTCGTCCGATGCCGAACTCGTGCATCCCTCCGCACCAGACCGGAACCCCCGCCGACTGGCAGATGTCATGCACCCGCTTCGCCTCCCGCAATCCACCCACCCGGCTCACCTTGATGTTGATGACCCGGCAGGCCCCGATCTCGATGGCCTTGCGGGCGTCCTCGGCCGAGTGGATGCTCTCGTCCAGGCAGACGGGCGTCCGGAGCGCGGCCTGGAGCCGGGAATGATCGATGATGTCGTCGTGCGCCAGAGGTTGCTCGATCAGCAGGAGATTGAACTCATCGAGCTGCATCAACAGGTCCAGATCGGCGAGGGAATAGGCCGAGTTCGCATCGACCTGGAGCGGAACCTCGGGATACCGCTCACGTACGCGACGAACGACGTCCACGTCGAATCCCGGCGCAATCTTCAATTTGATCCGGCGATACCCTTCCGCGAGATACTGGTCGATCAGGTTGAAAAGCGTCTCCACGTCCCGCTCAATCCCGAGGCTCACCCCCGATGCGATCGCGTCCCTCGTCCCCCCCAGCATGGCCGCCAGCGACCGGCCCTGGGCACGGGCGAGGGCGTCCCAGCAGGCCATTTCGAGCCCCGCCTTGGCAAAGTTGTTCCCCTTGACGAGTCGGTAGAAGTCGACCAGCTCGTCGATCGAATCACAGGACTTCCCGAGCACGGCCGGGGCGAGGAACTCCTTGAGGATGTGCCAGCACGTCTCCGTCGTTTCCGGGCAGTAGAATGGGTCTGCCGGGCTGGCACACTCGCCCCAGCCGGTTACGTCCCCGGCGTCGACACGGACGAGGATGTGCCGGATCGTCCTCTTGGTGCTGGAACTGGTCCGGAAGACGCGGACCAGGGGAAGTTCGACGACGAACAGATCGATTCTCTGGATACGCATCGGGAAGCATCGCGATTCAATGACGGGAACGGTGGTCGTCACCCTCTCGGGCCCTGGTCCATCGTAACCGATTGACTCGCCCGCTGTCGTCCTGGGCGGCCTGAAGCCTCCCTGGCGGGTAGCCTGCATCGGCTTTATCGAGTAAGATTGGAGATCAACCTGCCTTGCCCTGTCACGCAAGGGCTGGACCACTCCTACCGCAAACGCGGCGCATTCGGCCCCGCTCCCGAGTCGCCGACCAGCCGAGGCAAGCGAGCGTCATGAGCAACCGAACGCGATTCTCCCTCTCGATCGCCCTCGCCTTCCTCGTCTCCCCGATGATCTCGGAGGCGCAGGACGAACTTCCACCCGCCGCGGGTCGGACGGTCGCCTTCGACCGCGACATTCGGCCGATCCTGAGCCGTCGCTGCCTCGCCTGCCACGCTGGCGACAAGCGGAAGGGTGGATTTCGCATCGATCAACGCGAACCGCTCCTCACCGGCGGTGACTCGGGTCCGGTCGTCGAGGTCGGCAAGAGTGAAGAGAGCATCCTGATTGAGAAGGTCGCTGGGCTCGACCCCGTCTCGGTCATGCCGCCGAAGGGAGATCGGCTCACGCCGGAGGAGGTTGGTCTCCTGCGGGCCTGGATCGACCAGGGTGCCCGCTGGGACGGCGGCCCACTCATCGTCGGGTCGGAATCTGGGGCGTCCTCCCACTGGGCCTTCCAGAAGCCGGTCCGGCCGGATCTGCCGCCGGTTCAGAATCGGGACTGGCCCCGGAACCCGATCGATCACTTCATCCTCGCCCGGCTGGAGAAGGAGGGGTTGTCGCCATCGCCCGAAGCGGATCGGGCAACCCTGATCCGTCGCCTCTCGCTCGACCTGATCGGCTTACCCCCCTCACCGGAGGAGGTCACCGCGTTCGTCGCCGACGACCGCCCGGACGCCTACGAGCGCCTGGTCGATCGCCTCCTCGACTCCCCGCACTACGGCGAGCGCTGGGCCCGCCGATGGCTCGACCTGGCCCGCTATGCCGACACAAACGGTTACGAGAAGGACCGTCCCCGCTCGATCTGGCCTTACCGTGACTGGGTCATCCGCGCCCTCAACACCGACATGTCCTTCGATCGGTTCACCGTCGAGCAGCTTGCCGGCGACCTGCTGCCGAATCCGACGATTGCCCAGCGTGTCGCCACCGGCTTCCACCGCAACACGATGATCAACGAGGAGGGCGGCATCGACGTCGAGGAGTTCCGCTTCGCTGCGATGGTCGATCGCGTCGCGACCACCGGCACAGTGTGGCTCGGACTCACAATCGGCTGCGCGCAGTGCCACACCCACAAGTTCGACCCGATCACCCAGCGCGAGTACTACCAGTTCTTCGCCTTCCTCAACAACGCCGACGAGCCCGAGATCGACCTTCCGGACCCGATCCTCGCTTCCCGCCGCGCCGAGATCCTTTCGAAGATCGCGGCGCTGGAGGCCGACCTGGAGAACCAGTTCCCCTTGCCGTCGGAGTCCGGCGAATGGAATCCCTTGAGGCCGGTATTCGCCGCATCCTCGGCCGGCGCGACTCTGGCAACCCAGCCCGACGAAGCGATCCTGGCGAGCGGCGACGCGCCGGAAGTCGATCGTTACACGATGACCTTTGATCTGAACGGCCGACCGATCGACGCCCTCCGTCTCGAAGCCCTTTCCGACAAGGACACGGCCGGCCCTGGTCGGACGCCCCACGGCAACTTCGTGGTCACTTCCTTCCGCGTCCTCCAGGCCGCGAAGGACGACGTGGGTGAGCCCGTTGCCGTCCCCATCGCCGGGGCCACCGCCGACTTTTCCCAGAAGGACTTCGATCCCGCCGGCGCCCTCGACGACGATCCGAAATCGGGCTGGGCCATCGACGACGGCTCCGGCGACCTGAAGAAGGATCGATCGGCCGTCTTCCGCCTCAAAGAGACGATCGAGCCGAGTGAAGGAACACGACTCGTCGTCGTGATCGAGCAATCCTACGGCGGAACCCACACCCTGCGGCACTTCCGTATCTCCGGACGGTCGCCCCGACCGGAGATCGATTCTTCCCTCCCGATCGCCGAACAGAGGCGGAAGCACCTCGAAGGCAAACAGGACGCCTGGGAGGACTCGATCCGTCCGATCCACTGGAACCCGATCGCACCCACGAAAGTCACCTCGCGCAAACATGCGACCATGACGGTCCTCGACGATCGCTCCGTCCTCGCGACGGGCGACAAGCCGAACAACGACGTCTATGAGCTGGAACTGCCGATCGAGTCGCGGGGTTTGACGGCTATCCGGATCGAGGCCCTACCCCACGAGAGCCTTCCCGATGGAGGGCCGGGGCGGGCGCCGTTGTTCTCGGTAGGCGACTTCATCCTGACCGAGATCGAGGCAGGATTTGTCGCGCGGGATCGACCCGAGGAGGTCCGGAAACTCAAGATCGAGGACGCCTCCGAGGATTACTCCGAGCGCGGCCATCCCGCCAAACTCGCTCTCGACGGCCAGCCGGACACCGGCTGGACGGTCAAAGGGCGGATCGGTCAGCCGCACGCGGCGGTCTTTGCCCTGGCGGAGCGCGCCGGAGACGGTGGCCCGGGCACCCTCCGCTTGACGTTGCACCAGTTCGGCATCCACCAGATGACGCTCGGGCATTTCCGTGTCTCCGTCTCGTCGGACCCGCTCCCCGTGAAGGCCTCGGGTGTACCGGCCGGGATCGAGGAGATCCTTCTCGTTCCGTCGGACCGGCGGAGCGCGGAGCAGGCACGGATACTCAAAAGATATTACCTCTCGATCGCGCCGGAACTCGCGGAGCAGCACAAGGCGATCGCAGCCTTGCGGAAGTCGCTCCCCGACTTCCCGACATCGATGGTGATGCAGGAGCGTTCTCCCGAACACGCGAGGACGACCCACGTCCACCGTCGCGGCGAGTTCCTCAAGCCCACGGAGCCTGTCGAACCCGGCGTGCCGTCCGTGCTGCCGTCCTTGCCGGACGAGAGCCCGCGGAACCGGTTGGCGCTGGCGCGCTGGCTCGTCGATGAGGAGAACCCACTGGCGGCTCGGGTCGCGATGAATCGGGCCTGGGCAGGCTTCTTCGGTCGGGGGATCGTGGCGACGCTCGAGGACTTTGGGTCGCGGGGCGAGAAGCCGACTCACCCGGAGTTGCTCGACTGGCTTGCCGTCGAGTTCATGCAACGGGGCTGGAGCCCAAAAGCGATGCACCGCCTGATCGCCACGAGTACAACGTACCGGCAGACCTCGCGGGTTACACCCTCGTTGCTGGATCGCGACCCGCGGAACGTCCTCCTGGCTCGCGGCCCTCGGTTGCGGGTCGATGCCGAGATCGTCCGCGACATCGCGTTGTCCGTGAGCGGACTGCTCGACTGCGAGATCGGCGGTTCGAGCGTCTATCCGCCCCAGCCAGCCGGTGCCACGGCGTTGGCCTACGGCATGACCTCCTGGCCGACCAGCAAGGGACCATCGCGTTACCGCCGCGGTCTCTACACGTACCTCAAGCGAACGGCCCCCTACCCCTCCTACATCACGTTCGACGCCCCAACCTCGGAGACGACCTGTCCCCGCCGCGAGCGGTCGAACACGCCGCTCCAGGCCCTCACGCTCCTGAATGACACGGTCTTCACCGAAGCCGCGCAGGCGCTCGCCCGACGTGTCGCCAACGAGGCCAGCCCCTCCCCGGAAGCCCGGATCGGGCGAATCTTCGACCTCTGCCTGTCGCGTCCACCGCACCTCGGCGAACTCGCGTCGGTCCTCGCCTTCTACGAAGATCAGCTCGCACGCTTCCGGTCCGGTGACCTCGATGCCAAGAAGGTGGCCGGGGTCAAGACAACGGAGTCGGGAGAGGGTTGCGACGCTGCCGAGCTGGCTGCTTTGACCTCGGTGTCCCGGGCGATCCTGAACCTCGACGAGACCATCACGAAGGAGTAAGACCTCGATGATCGACCGGAACCAGGAACTCCACCAGCAACGTCTCCAGGCGGTCACGCGTCGGCACTTCTTCCGCGACTGCGGCGTCGGCCTGGGCAAAATCGCCCTCGCCTCCTTGCTGCTCGAATCCCGCCTCCGCGCCACGCCCCAGGGAGCCGACAACCCACTGGCTCCGCGACCGCCCCACTTCGCGCCCAAGGCAAAGCGGGTCATCTATCTGTTCATGGCCGGTGCCCCGAGCCAGCTCGACCTTTTCGACGAGAAGCCGACGCTCGCGAAGTTCGACGGCAAGCCCGTGCCGGCCGAGGTCGTGAAGGACCAGCGATACGCCTTCATCCGGCCCGACGCGAGCCTGATGTCGGCCCGCTACAAGTTCGCGAGGTACGGCCAGAGCGGCGCCGAGCTTTCGGAGATGCTGCCGCACCTGGCCGAGGTCGTGGACGACATCGCGATCGTCAAGTCGTTGCATACTGATCAGTTCAACCACGCCCCCGCTCAGATCTTCCTAAACACCGGCTCCCCCTTGCCAGGTCGTCCAAGCATGGGGTCTTGGGTGACGTATGGGCTGGGCAGCGAGTCGTCCGACCTGCCCGGCTTCGTCGTGCTTTCGTCCGGCAGTGGCATCAGCGGCGGGGCGGCGAACTGGTCGAGCGGCTTCCTGCCGACGGCCTACCAGGGCGTCGTTTTCCGCTCGCAGGGCGACCCGATCCTCGACGTGTCCAGCCCTGAAGGGTTCGACGACCGCCTCCAGCGCGACTCGCTCGACCTGATCCGCTCCTTGAACGAGCGCCACCTCGACGACGTCGGTGATCCCGAGATCGCCACCCGGATCGCCCAGTACGAGATGGCCTACCGGATGCAAACCAGCGCCCCCGAACTGATGGACCTCTCCGGCGAGACCGAGGAAACGCTGGAGCTTTACGGCGTCAAACCGGGCAAGCCCTCGTTCGCGAATAACTGTCTGCTCGCCCGCCGCCTGATCGAGCGGGGTGTCCGGTTCGTGAACCTGTATCACGAAGGATGGGACCACCACTCGGACGTCGCCGGCGGCCTGAAGACCCAGTGTGGCCAGACCGATCAGGCTGCGGCGGCTCTGGTGAAGGATTTGAAGCGTCGGGGTCTGCTCGACGAGACCCTGGTCGTCTGGGGCGGCGAGTTCGGCCGCACCCCGATGGTCGAGTCGAATGCCAACCTCGGCCGAAGCATGGGACGCGATCACCACCCACAGGCCTTCACCATGTGGCTGGCCGGTGGCGGCATCAAGTCCGGCCAGACTCTCGGAGCGACCGACGACCTCGGCTTCCACGTCACCGAGGCCCCCGTTCACATCCACGACCTCCAGGCCACGATCCTCCACCTCCTCGGGCTCGACCACACGCGACTGACCTTCCGCTCCCAGGGTCGCGACTTCCGCTTGACCGACGTCCATGGCAACCTCGTGGAGGCGCTGATCGCCTGATTGCGAAGTCGTGGAGCGAGACACATGACCAACGTCCGGGATTTCGGAGCCGTCGGTGACGGCCAGGTGGACGACACCGAGGCGATTCAGCACGCGATCGACCGCGGCGGGGGCCTGATCCAGTTCCCCCGGGGGACCTACCGGCTCCGCCGCTCGCTCGTCGTCGAACTGGCCCGTCACGGTCGCCTGGGCTTCTCGGGAGACGGCGGCACGGCCCGGCTCGTGATGGAAGGGCCGGGCGCAGCAATCCGTTTCACGGGTACCCACGACCAGACCGCCGATCCCGGCGATTTCCGGCCGGGTGTCTGGGAAAACGAGCGGATGCCGACGGTCTCTGGCCTGGAAATCGTGGGCGCCCACGAGGAGGCGGAGGGGATCGCGCTGGAAGGCACGATGCAGGCGACGATCACCGGCGTCTCGATCCGTCGATGCCGTGTCGGCGTCCACCTGATCCGTCGCAATCGGAACCTTTTGCTGGCGGATTCTCATATCTACGACGGCGTCGGACCGGCCATCGGGGTCTTCTTCGACCGGGTCAACTTGCACCAGTCGATCATCGTCGGCTGCCACATCAGCTATTGCCGACACGCCGGCATCAAGGTGATCGGGAGCGAGGTCCGCAACCTTCAAATCACCGGCTGCGATATCGAATACAACTTCGATCCCGACCAACCCGACTCAGCCGACGTCTGGATCGACGCCCGCGAGGGAACCGTCCGCGAGGTCACCATCGCCTCGAACACGATCCAGGCCAAGCGGAGCCCGACCGGCGCCAACGTCCGCATCGAAGGCCCCGACCTCCCCGACTCTCGCGGCGCCGGCCTCTGGACGATCGTGGGCAATATCCTCCAGAGCCAGGCTGTGAACGTCCTCCTCCGCTCCTGCCGCGGCGTGACGCTCACCGGCAACTCCTTCGCCTCGGGCTTCGAACGCTCGCTGGTCCTGGACCATTGCCGTCACGTCGTCGTCTCCGGCAACACGTTTGACCACAACCCCGACTACGCGGGGGACCGCGTCGATGGGATCACGGTCCGCGGCTCCGCCGGCATCACCCTGACCGGCTTGATCCTCGAAGCCACCCGGGCCGGCGCGCCGGAGTCGGGCGGAGCAATCGAGGTCTTCCAGTCCAGTGAGGTCGCGGTCGTCGGCTGCCAGGTCTTCAACCCGGCCGTCCGCGGCCTCGATCTGGTGGACGTGCGGCATTGCCGCGTCTCTAACTGCACCGTCCTCGACCGCCGCGAGCCGGCCGGCATGCGTGAGGCGATCCGTCTCGGCGGCCGGAGTTCGCGGAACCTCGTCAACGACAACCTCGTCTCGACCGGGACTGAGGGCTCGCTGGTGATCGCGCCGGACTCGGCCGCTGTCTCGGGTAACATCATCGCTGAGGTTCGTCCGTAAGGCCTTCGCGGCGGTGCGTTCGGGCCGGTCGAGTTGAGTGAGTCATGGAGTGTGAACCCCCCATAAAGTAGGATGGTGCGTCATGGACACCATCCCATCCCGACTCGCGAGCATCCGTGCGGCTGTCCGGAAGGATCGGCTGGTCGGGCTCGCGACCCGCCTCATCGAAGTCCCCAGTCCCACCGGCCACGCCGGCGCGGTGTGCGATGCCCTGGCATCCTTCCTGCAAGACGAGGGATTCCCGGTCGAGCGACGCGAGGCCGGACATGAGGCGGCACCGGCCGTCGTCGCCCGACTCGACTCGGGGAAGCCTGGGCGGACGCTGCAATTCAACGGGCATCTCGACACGGTGCATCTCCCATTCGTCGCCCCGACTGTGATCGACGGCCAGATCCGCGGCAGCGGCGCGTCGGATATGAAGGCCGGGACCGCCGCGGCCGTCGAGGCCTTGCTGGCCCTCCGCGATGCGGGTCTGCTCTCCGGCGGCTCCGTGCTCCTGACGGCCCATGACCTTCACGAGGCCCCCTGGGGCGACGGTCATCAACTCGATCAGATGATCCGCGATGGCGTCGTGGGTGATGCCGTCCTGCTCCCGGAACCCTTGCACGCGACCTTACCCGTCATCGGACGGGGTCAGGCTTGCTGGAAGGCCACGATCCGACGCCCAGGGCCACCGGTCCACGAGGTGATGCGACCGCTCGACGAGCCGAGCGTGATCGCCGTTGGTGCGGACCTGATCGCCCGGTTCGAGCAACTCGACAACCGTCTCGCCCAGGGACCCGCCTCCCCGGCTGGACGGGCCAGCGTCTTCGTCGGCCAGTTCCACAGTGGCGAGATCTTCAATCAGTACCCGCAAGAAGCCTGGATGGAAGGCACGCGGCGCTGGCTTCCCGGAACGTCGCGGCAGGCCGTGGAAGAAGAGTTTCGGGCCATGATCGACGGGCTCGCCCGCGAGCGGGGCGTCGAGGTGGCGATCCGCTATCAGCTGGTCCGTGACGCCTTCCGACTCGATGAGTCCGACCCGTTCGTCACCACCTTCCAGGCCGCTTATACGTCGATCTGCGGCCAGCCCCTCCCGATCGGCCCAAAGCCGTTCGTGGACGACGGCAACTCGTTCTGGGCCCTGGCCGACGTCCCGGCGATCACCCACGGCCCGAGGGCCGGCGGCCAGCACACGGTCGAGGAGTGGGTTTCGATCGACGATCTCGTTCGCGTCGCATGCCTCTATGCGTTGATCGCCACGGACTTTTGCCCGGAAACTCTCCGCTCATGAGCCAGACAACCGCCCTTCCCGAACTGATCGCCGAGTCGCAGACGAGCGAGGAAGCGTTCCTCCGGCAGATCTTCGTCCGCGACCAGATGGCCGAGTGGTCGAAGCATCCGTTGATCATGGCGAGGGCCGACGGCGTCCATTACTGGGACGTCCAGGGCCGCCGCTACCTCGACGCCCTCTCGGGCATCTACGTCGTCTCGGTCGGCCACAACAACCGCCGGGTGATCGAGGCGATCCGGGAGCAACTCGATCGGCTGGCGTTCTCGCCGCCGATGCACGGCACGAACCCGGTTGCCGTGCAGCTCGCTAACCTCCTCGCCGAGCTGGCCCCGGGCGACTTGGCGGCGGTCAAGTTCCAGTGCGGTGGCTCGGAGGTCACGGAAGCAGCGATCAAGCTGGCGCGGCAGTATCATCGACTCACAGGATCAGCCGGCAAATACAAGATTATCAGCCGCTATCAATCCTGGCACGGCTCGACCCTCGGCGCCCTCTCGGCCTCCGGCCTGAAGTCACGCAAAACGGTCAACGAGCCGATGGCTCCGGGGTTCCTCCACGTCTTCCCGCCGACCTGCTACCGCTGCCCGTTCGGCAAGTCGTACCCCGATTGCGGGATCACCTGCGCGACCCTGATCGGCGACACGATCGCGATGGAAGACCCCGACACTGTCGCCGCCGTGATCGTCGAGCCGATCGGCCACACCGGAGGCGTGATCGACCCACCTGATGAGTACCTGCCGATCTTACGCGAGATCTGCGACCGCCACAACGTCCTCTTGATCTTCGATGAGATCATCACCGGCATCGGTCGGACCGGTCGAATGTTTGCAGCCGAGACGTTCGGGGTCGTGCCGGACGTGCTCTGCGTCGCCAAGGGTCTCAGCGGTGGCTATGCCCCGATCTCGGCGATGATCTGCCGGCGACCGATCGCCGATGCGTTCTGGGGACCGATCGCGGAGAACCCCGGCTTCGTCGAGGGCCACACCTTCGAGGGCAACCCGATCTCCTGCGCTGTCGGGATCGCCGTGCTCCGCGAGATCCTCGAACGCGATCTGCTCGTCAACGTCCGCGCTCAGGGGGCCCGCCTCCGCGCCGGCTTCGAGCGGCTGGCCGGGAAGTATCCCGTGATCGGCGACATCCGCGGCCGGGGCCTCTTCCAGGCGATCGAGTTCGTCGCTGACCGGCAGACCAAGGCGCAGTTGCCCGGCGCCTTCGGTGTCGAGGTTGGCCGTCGTGCCCTCGAACTTGGACTGCTCTGCCGGTTCGACCCGCACTGGATCGCCTTTGGTCCGCCACTGGTCGTCAGCGCGGAGCAGATCGACGAGATGGTGGATCTGCTCGACCGCAGTCTCCGGGAGACGCTCGATGCCCGCCTGGCCTGATGGGCACCTGGAGGTGCCGGGGCGTCGGAGGCGCCTGCTCGTACCACAGATGAAGCAGCCGAGCCGGCTGAGGATCTACTTCCGCTACGGCCTCTACCTGCTCTGGGAATTCCGCTGGTCACTCGGGGTCTTCTGGTCGCTCGTCCTGGTCGGTGGGCTGGTCCTTCACCTGACCTATCACGACCTGGAGCGTCAGCGGGTCCTGAGCTACGGCGAGGCCTGCTACGCGATCTTCATGCTGATCTTCCTGGAGTCGTATCTGAACTTCCCCGAGGAGTGGTACCTCCAGCCGCTCTTTTTTCTCCTTCCGGTCGTCGGATTCGGCGCCGTGGCCGACTCTCTGGTCCGACTCGCCTACCTGACGTTCAGCTCGAAGCAGCGGCTTCCGGAGTGGCAACGCATGGTCGCTTCCTTGTATCGCCATCACGTCGTGGTCGTGGGCGTGGGCAAAGTTGGTTACGAGATCATCAAGGGACTTCTCGCCTTGCGCGAGCCGGTGATCGCCGTCGAACGTCAGACCGCCGATTCCTCGTTGCTCGACGAGGTCATTGACCTGAAGGTTCCGGTCATCCGCGGTGACGGCCGGACGCTCAAGACCCTCGAACAGGCCGGCGTCGCCCGAGCACGATCCATCATCCTCGCCACCAGCGACGACCTCACGAACCTTGATGCCGGCCTGACCGCCCGCGACCTGAACGCCGAGGCACGGATCGTGCTCCGCCTCTTCGACGAGTCGCTCGCCGTGAAGGTCCGCGGCGCCTTCGCCATGCCAGCGATCTCGACGGCCCAGGTCTCCGCGCCTGCGTTCATCGCCGCGGCCACCGGGCGTCGGATCTATCAGGATTTCCAGCTCGCCGGCCAGCACCTCTACCTGATCGACCTCACCGTCTGCCCCGGTGGCGGGCTCGTCGGCCGCCGCGTCGGCGAGATCCAGGCGGATAAACAGGTCAACATCGTCATGCACAACGGCCCGTCAGGCGTCAACGTGAATCCCGGCCACTCGATCGTCTTCGGGCCGGGCGACGAGGTCCTCGTCATTGCACCGATGGCGCGTCTGATCGAACTGGAGGCGCAGAACCAGCCCAGCGATTCCTCCGATCGAGGCGTCCCCGCGCCCCGGCCGTCGGGCAATGTGACCGACGGGTCGAGCCCTCCGGAGTTCCACGTCCATCGCCGCGAGAGTTGAACGCCGAGGTGGGGCGCGGAACAGGCCTCCGGCTCCTCCCTCCGAGCCTGCGGTGAGTTGCCTTCCCCTCAATACCGCCAGGAGGCTCGTCTCCCGTTGCAATCGATGTGTAGAAGGAACTCGGTGATCGACCCGCGACCGTCAAGCGGCTCCAACTTCAACCCCGCGGCTAGCTCGTCCCAGGCCGCTCTCCACTCGTCGATCCGATCAGCGTCCAGTAACTCACGCTCCCGGTCGAACAGTGAGCGAACGGCCTCGAATGCTGGGTACGGGTCGAACGTCCCTTCCTCCCACGGCATGTCCGAACCTGTCCGGTTCAGACTGCCAAGCAACACGTCACCCCGATAGAGAAGATAGTCCGGCATGAATTTCTCGGCGCCATCTGAGGCGACGTTACGCCTTCTTCCTCGGCCGCGAAAAGATCCCCACGGTGACGCAGAGGGCCGACAAGAGCAGTCCGCCCGCCGGCCCCCCCCGACCCCGCCCGAGCCGGATGATCTCGCCACCGTTGATCAGGTCGTAAATGCTGAGCGCCCCGATCAGGACCCCGGCAACAACATAGTACCACCATTTCCAGGTATCACGGCTGCCCCCGACTCCGTGCTCACTGTCGCCGCCGCAGCAACTGCCGTTTTCTTCGCATTCTTCGGGCTTCGTGCGTACCGGCTTCGCGTGACCGGCGGCGGACCGGACGCCTTCGACCGACTCGGCCCCGTCCCCTTCTTCAAGGCCGAGGACCGCGGCCAATTCGTCACGCGGCTGGGGAATGACGGGGGCTGGGGTGCGCGTCGGGCCAACGGGCGGAGGCATCACGGGCTTTGGGGATGAGACCTCGGTTGGGATGCGGATCGTCGTCCCGCACTGGCAACGCACCGTCCGCCCGGCCAGCTCTGGCGTCCAGCCGTAGCGCTGACCACAGGAGCCACACTTGAACCGGGGCCGATCCTCGGTCGCCATGGTTCTTGATCTCCAGAAGGCGGGAGTCGTCCGAAAACACTGGTCCGGAGTCCCAGAGCTGGGATAGGAGATTCTAGAGACCCAGTACTCCGCAGACTCTGTCAAGCAGCCTATTCGTCAATACCTCTTCGAAAAATCAAGGAGTCTCCCGCTGATGGCCCAATCCCGACGTGGTCGCGAAGACGCGAGAACTGGCAACTTGCGGCAGTCCGCCCAGCAAACGGCGGAGTCCACAATACCTCAAAGTCATCAGGGAAGCCATCGGTCGCACAAAGTTCGGACGATCCCCCCATCAGAGGCTCCCACCCGTCCACCTCTCACTCCCGATCCATCGTTCTCCTCGGCATTTCGGCGAAGGGCCTTCGGCCCTCCGATTGCCGGGCGCGAGTCGTCAGAATCCGCGCCCTTCACGACACCACCTGGAGTAGAATGGGTGTTGGGCCGATTCGCCCTCTGGTCCCCGGGATTCCGCTGGCCGAGGAGGGGCCGATGAGTATTGCCGACATCCCCCTTCGTCGCATCGATCATCGTCCACTTCTGCGTGGGCAACGCCCGCCAGTCCGCCTACTTCTACCGGAACGCCTTCGGCTTCGACGTCGTCGCCTACGCCGGCCTCGAAACCGGCCTCCGCGACATGGCCGGCTACGTGCTCCGCCAGGGCGAGATCACCTTCGTCCTGACCTCGCCGCTCACCGCCGAGCATCCCGACAACGCCCGCCTGGTCGCCCACGGCGACAGCGTCCACACCCTCGCCTTCGAGGTCGACGAACGTACCCGGCTCGTATGAAGCCGCCCTCGCCCGCGGGGCAACCGGCGTAACGCCGCCGAGCACCCGGGAGGACCGGTACGGAACCTTCGTCTCCGCCGAGATCCAGGCCTACGGCGACACCGCGCTATGCCTTCGTTGATCGGAGCCGCTACGGCGGCGTGTTCGCCCCGGGCTTCGAACCGATCGAGCCCGACCGTTACAGCCCGAACACGTTCCACCCGGTCGGCCTGACGGCGATCGACCACATCGTCGCCAACGTCGAGGAAGGCCGGATGGAGGACTGGGTCCGCTTCCACGAGCGGGTCCTCGGGTTCTCGCTCCTGGCCTCGTTCGACGACAAGGACATCAGCACCGAGTACTCCGCGCTGATGTCCCAGCGTCGTCGCCGACGGCCAGGCCCGCATCAAGCTCCCGATCAACGAGCCGGCGCGGGGGCGGAGGCGTTCGCAGATCGAGGAATACCTCCGCTTCCACGGCGGGCCGGGCGTCCAGCACATCGCCCTCGCCACCGACGACATCATCGCCACCGTCCGCGCCATGCGGGCCAACGACGTCTCGTTCCTCAAGGTCCCGCCCAGCTACTACGAGATGCTCCCCGACCGCGTCGGCCCGATCGCGGAGGACCTCCGCGACCTCGCCGACCTCGGCATCCTCGTCGACCGCGACGACGAGGGCTATCTCCTCCAGATCTTCACCAAGCCGGTCGAGGACCGCCCGACCGTCTTCTTCGAGATCATCCAGCGCCACGGCGCCCGCAGCTTCGGCAAGGGGAACTTCAAGGCCCTCTTCGAGGCGATCGAGCGCGAACAGGCCCGCCGCGGGACCCTCTGAGATGCGACTCCCCCTGCCCGCCGTCGCCAGCCTCCGCGACTTCTACGCCTTCGAGCAGCACGTCGCCACCTGCCGACGCCACCGCGGGCTCGACATGAACCCGCAATGGTATGAGATCCCGGTCTTCTACTTCTCCAACCCCGCCGGCGTCATCGGGCCCGACGACCCCGTCTTCGCCCCCCGCGGCAGCGAGGCGCTGGATTACGAGCTGGAGCTCGCCTGCGTCATCGGCAAGTCCGGTCGCGACCTGCCCGACGACGACCGTGCCCTCGACTGGGTCGCCGGCTTCACCATCATGAACGACTGGAGCGCCCGCGACCTCCAGCGCGCCGAGATGTCCGTCGGCCTCGGGCCCAGCAAGGGGAAGGACTTCGCCACCTCCCTCGGCCCCGACCTCGTCACCTTCGACGAGCTTGCCGACCGCTACCGCGACGGCCGCCTCCACCTGGAGATGACCGCCTCCGTCAACGGCCACGTCCTCTCCCGCGGCAACTCCGGCACGCATGTACTGGACCTGGCCCCAGCTCCTCGCCCACGCCAGCCGCGACGCCGACCTCCGCCCCGGCGACGTCCTCGGCTCCGGCACCGTCGGCACCGGCTGCATCCTCGAACTGACCCCCGAGGCCGTCGGCGGCTGGCTCAAACCGGGCGACGTGGTCGAGCTGACCGTCGAGCGGCTCGGGCACCCTCCGCAACCGCGTCGTGGAGCACCCTTGAACCCGGCTCACGGTTCTCCGATCGATCAGCGGAGGGTCCGGCCATGCCCCCCTACCTCAGACTCGGCTCGATCCCCCCCAAGCGTCACATCGCCCACCGCCGCGAGGGCGGCTTCCTCGGCGAGGGGATCTATTACGAGGAAGTCATCACCGTCGCCGGCTTCGGCCGCGCCTACAGCATCGCCTACCACCTCCGCCCGCCGACCCGCGTCCGCCACGTCGAGCCGGCCGGGAGCGTCGCCGATCGAAGTCGTCGAGCTGCCGACGCTCCGCCACCATCACCTCAAGACCGGCTCCATCCCCCGTTCCGGCGACCCGATCGACGGCCGCGTTCCCTTGCTGGTCAACGACGACGTCGTCGATCTCCCGCTGCCGCCCCGAACGCTCCCAATCCGAGCTTTTCCGCGACGCCGACGCCGACGAGGTCGTCTTCATCCACCGCGGCTCGGGCACCCTCCGGACGATGTTCGGCCCCTTACCCTTCCGCCCGTTCGACTACGTCGTCATCCCGCGCTGCACGACCTATCTCTTCGAGTTCGATGACCCGGCCGCCGCCGACCTCCTCCTGATCGAGGCCCGCGGCAACATCGCGATCCCGCCCCGCTACCTCAACCCCGACGGCCAGCTCCGCCTCGGCGCCCCCTTCGCCGAGCGCGACCTCCACGGCCCGATCAAACTGGACCCGATCGACCGCGACGAGGACACGACCATCCTCGTCAAGGATGGCCGGCGCCTCACCCGCTACACCCTCGCCCACCACCCCTTCGACGTCGTCGGCTGGGACGGCCTCGTCTATCCGTACACCTTCAACGCCGAAGACTTCGAGCCGATCACCGGCACCGTCCACCAGCCGCCGCCGATCCACCAGACGTTCGAGGCCCCCGGCTTCGTCGTCTGCACCTTCGCACCCCGACTGCTCGACACCCACCCGGAGGCGATCAAGGTCCCGTATGCTCATTCGAACGTGCAGGCCGATGAGGTCCTCTACTACGTCCGCGGCCGTTTCGGCAGCCGACGCGGCGTCGAGGAGTCGTCGATCACCCTGCACCCCCGCGGCCTTCCCCACGGCCCCCATCCCGGCACGATCGCGGCCAGCAAGGACGTTCAGCGCACCGACGAGCTGGCCGTGATGGTCGATACCGTCAAACCCCTCAATCCGACCCGCCAGGCCCTCGAACTCGACGACGAACGCTATCCTTATAGCTGGATGGAGTAGGCCGACCCATGCAGATCGACGTCGCCTCCTCGCCCGTGCTCGACGTTTACCGCGCCCTGGTTGGCATCGTCACCCCCCGCCCGATCGCCTGGGTGACGACCCTCGACGCCGAGGGCCGTGTCAACCTCGCCCCTTTCAGTTTCTTCAACGTCTTCGGCGCCAATCCCCCCGTCGTCGTCTTCTCGCCGACCCTCCGCCGCGACGGCACCCCGAAGGACACCCTCCGCAATGTCCAGTCGAGTGGCGAATTCGTCCTCAACGCCGCCGTCGCCGAACTCGCCGAGGCGGTCAACCTCACCTCGAAGGAACTCCCTCCCGGCCAGAGCGAGGCCGACCTGGCCGGGCTCACGCTCGTCCCTTCCTCGAAGGTCCGACCCCCACGCGTGGGTCAATCACCAGTCCATCTGGAGTGCACGCTCCGCCAGGTCCTCCCGATCGGCGATGGCCCCATCTCGGCGAACCTCGTCATCGGCGAAGTTCTCCTGATCCACGTCGCCGACGACCTCCTCGACGACCTCGGCCGGATCGACCCCCGCAAGTACCAGACGATTGCCCGGCTCGGCGGCGACTGGTACTGTCGAGCCACCGACCTCTTCACGATGACTCGACCGGAATAGCCTCGGGCGTGCGACGTCCGCCGCCCCGATCCCTCCGACATCGAGGAAGGCCCCTCCCATGTCCGGCCCCTTCGTCTGGACCCCTTCAGAGGTCCACCTCCAGCGGAGCAACGTTGCCCGCTTCATGAAGCGCCACGGCATTCCGGATTACCCCGAGTTGATCCGGCGCTCGACCGGCGACCTCACCTGGTTCTGGTCCTCCGTCGTGGACCACCTCGGCCTGGAGTTCTTCGAGCCGTACCACACCGTCCTCGACGACTCGCGAGGCATCGCCTGGACCCGCTGGTTTCTCGGCGGCAAACTCAACGTCGCCCACAACTGCGTCGATCGTCACGCCGGCGGCGCGGGTCGCGATCGCGTCGCCCTGATCGCCGAGAATGAGGAGGGCGACGTCCGCCGCCTGACTTACGGCGAGCTTCGCGCCGAGACCTGCCGGCTTGCCAACGCGATGAAGCGACTCGGCATCGGGCGAGGCGACCGCGTTGGCATCTTCCTGCCGATGCGCCCCGAGGCCCCGATCGCATTGCTTGCGACCGCCCGAATCGGCGCCATCGCCATCCCGATCTTCTCCGGCTTCGGCGCCCAGGCGGTCGCCACCCGTCTCAACGACGGCTCCGCCCGACTCCTGCTCACCGCCGACGGCTTCCGCCGCAAGAATCAATGGATCGACATGAAGGCCGTCGCCGACCAGGCGTGCGTCGATGTCCCGAGCCTGGAGCATCGGCTCATCCTCCGCAGCCCCAATCGCAAAACCCCGCTCGATCCCACCCACGATCTCGACTGGCGCGAGACCACCGCCCGCGAAGCGGACGACTGCCCCGCCGAGTCGATGGACGCCGAGGACCCGTTCCTGATCGCCTACACGTCGGGAACGACCGGCAAGCCCAAGGGGTCCGTCCACGTTCACGGCGGATTCCTCGTCAAGATCGCGCAGGAGGTTGCCTATCAGGTCGATATGACGCCCGACGACACGCTCTACTGGTACACTGACATGGGCTGGATCATGGGCCCCTGGGAGGTGGTCGGCGGCCTGGCCGCGGGCGGCACGATCTTCCTCTACGACGGCGCCCCGGAGATACCCGGCCCCGATCGCGTCTGGGACCTCGTCGAACGCCACGGGGTCACGATCCTCGGCCTCTCGCCGACGTTAATCCGCTCCCTGATGCGACACGGCGAGGAGCCCGTCACACGTCACAACCTCGCCCGCCTCCGCATCCTCGCCTCGACCGGCGAGCCGTGGAACCACGACCCCTGGATCTGGTACTTCCAGCACGCCGGCGGCGGCCGTTGCCCGATCATCAACTTCTCCGGCGGCACCGAGGCCGGAGCCTGCCTCCTCTCCTGCTTCCCGATCACCCCCTTGAAACCCTGCACCCTCGCCGGCCCCTCCCTCGGCATGGACATCGACGCCGTCGATCCCGAGGGGCATCCCGTCCGCGGCGGCGTCGGCGAGCTGATCTGCCGCAAACCCTGGCCCGGCATGACCCGCGGCCTCTGGAACGACCCCGATCGCTACGTCAGCACCTACTGGACCCGCTTCCCCGGCGTCTGGACCCACGGCGACTGGGCGACCATCGACGAGGACGGCCTCTGGTTCCTCCACGGCCGCAGCGACGACACCCTCAACGTCGCCGGCAAGCGCATCGGCCCGGCCGAGATCGAGTCGGTCCTGGTTTCGCATCCCGCCGTCGGCGAGGCCGCGGCGATTGGCGTGCCCCACGCGTTGAAAGGCGAGGCGGTCTGGGGGTTCGTCGTGCTCCAACCCGGCCAGTCGCCCTCCGACTCGCTGACCGGCGAGCTGCGTGCCGACGTTGCCGAGGCCCTGGGCAAGTCGTTCGTCCCCGACCAGATCCGCTTCGTCTCCGAGCTTCCTCGGACCCGCAGCGCCAAGGTCCTCCGTCGTGCCATCCGGGCCTGCGTCCTCCAGGAAGACCCGGGCGACCTGTCGAGCCTCGAAAACCCGACGGCCCTCGAAGAAATCGGCCGCGCCGTCTGATCCACGAACCCGCTGATGCATTCCGATTCGAGCCCGACTCCTGGGCGACAGCCGGGGGCGGCTGTCCCACAAGGCCAAACCGGACAACCTCAGCGGGTTCGTGTCTGAGCAACTCTCCGGAACGCCTTGATCCCCACGACGATTTCCTCGTTCGACGCGGCGATTCTCCCGCGCCAGCCTCCCAATCTTGTGCTATAATTGACGCTGTCTCCCTGACAATCCGGCACGTGCCCCAACCCGCCCAGACGACGCGACGTGCTGTCAACACGGCGTGCCCCGAATGCCGAACGAACTTCAAGATAGGCAAGATTTCGGTTTAATTCTTTGTCGTGTTGCAACTTACAAACCGGCCACCGAGACACCAGGGCGCGTCCCTCCGGCGTCCTCCTCGCGTCCCGGAGGCGTCCTGGGCGCGTCTTCGGCGCGTCTCTCAGGCGTTCCGAGTGGTCTCGCGATCGCCCGGATACAGTCAAAGAAAGCGGCCGAGGTCGTTGCGATTCGCTCTCCGGTGCTGCGATCGCACGTTGCCGCACATCGCCAATCTCGGATCGGGAGGAAGGCCATCTCGCCGCGCCGTGGAGTCGGCTCCTTTACACCATGCAGCCATCGGGTTAGGCTGGACTCTGTGGCCTTGCGCCTTCGCCGGGTTCTCGAGCGTCGGGGCGAAGCGACCCATCCACCGGCCACGTCGAGGACACTTCCCATGCCTCAAGCCAATGTCGATCCCGGTGAGCTACGCCGGTTCGCCTTGAATTTGAAGCACTTCAACAACGACCTCCAGACCAACATGCAGGCTCTCCACGCGCAGCTCCAGGGGCTCTCGCAGACCTGGCGCGACCGCGAGCACGACAAGTTTTCCGAGGAGTTCGAGCAGACAATGCAGGTCGTCGCCCGCTTCATCGAGGCGACCGACCAGCATATTCCGTTCCTGCTCCGCAAGGCCGATCGCGCCGAGGAGTATCTCCGCCAGCGCTGATCCTGTCCTGGCTGAAACCCGATCCGAACCAGAAACGGGGGCGAACGCATGGCCCTGCCCGTCGATGTCCAGTCGATCGAGGTGATCCGGGAGTTCCGCGCCCAGCTCTGCCGCTTCGGCGAGGACGCCAAGAACGCGCTCGCCGCCACCGAGATGGAGATCGGCCGGATGGTGGACTGGCTCACCAACGACCGTCGCCTTTACTGGGAAGGCCAGATCCACCGCCGCCGTGAGGATCTCTCGCAGGCCAAGTCCGAGTTGTTCCGCAAGCGGACCTCCCAGATGTTCGGCCACGATGCCAACTTCGCCGAACAACGCGAGAACCTCCGCACCGCCACCCTCCGGCTCAAGGAGGCCGAGGACAAGCTCGAGCGCGTGCGCCGCTGGGTCGCCCCGCTCCAGCAGGCGATCATGGAATACCGGTCCCAGTCTCGTCCCCTGGCCGACATGGTCGATGCCGACCTCGAGAACGCCCTCGCCCTGCTCGACCGGATGATCGGCGCCCTGGAGGAATACTCCGCAACGGCCCCCCCCTCCACCGACTACGTCGGTTCCCTGAGGGAAGAGCGAAGGGCCGCGTCCTCGGCAGCGTCCGCCCCCTCGAAGGCCGACGAGGAGTCGCCGACCGTCGAGCCTCCGGAACCCACCCAGGACACCACTTCCGAATCCGAGCGGCGAGACGATTCTCCCTGATCCTTTTTCGAGGGATATTCCGATGTACTTTGGAGCGGGGACGGGCAAGCTCCAGCATGCCTTGAAGACGATCCGGGCGCACTGGGACGTCACCGCGAGCGGCTGGCGCGATCAGGTGCGCCGCGACTTCGAGGATCGGACCCTCGCCCCCATGGACTCACAAGCGACGCAGACGGCCCGAGCCATGGACGAGCTCGCCGACCTCTTCGCGAAGATCTACCGGGATTGTTCCTGAATCATGACCCAACCCCATCGCGCGAGTACCTCGATCGAGACCGGCCCGGATCGCCCTGCGACCGAGTCCGAGGAAGAGCTCCTCCTACCCGCCGAGACGCCCTGGTTTCGCCGGCCGCCCGAGATCCCCCGCCTCTTCATCCAGCTCAGCGCCGAGCGGGCGCGGACGGAATCGGAGATCGAGAACCGCTACCAGGCTCGCGTCGAGGCGGCCGACACCTCCTATCGCGACGGGACGAAAAAGATCGAGGAGCGGAAGGTCGCCGAGACTCGCGCCACCGAGCAGGAATACCAGGAGGCCCGTCGCCGCGTCCTCGAATCCGACGAGGCGGAGACGACCCGCGTCCAAAATCACCACAAGGCCACCCGGAAGTCGCTGCTGCTCCAGGCTCGCAACGGCCACGAGGAGGCGGAGAAGATCCACGGCCAGGCTCGCTGGGAGGCGAACACCGTCTTCGAGGCGTCCGATCGCGGTGAGGTCGAGCGCTTCGAAGAGGAGCAGAAGGCGCTCGCCGCCGACGCCCAGACGCTGGCCCAGCTTCAGGTGGATACCGAGTCGATCCTCCTCGACTACCGCAAGTACGGGGCCCCCGCCGACGCACCGGCCCCGCCGGAGCCCGTGACGCCCGAGGACCCCGCAGCGGCTCTCCGCGAGGCGATCGTCCAGGCTGATGAGCAACTCCTGGCGATCGAGTCGCTGAAGATCCCGGCCATGTTCGTCGGCGCCCAGGAGGCCTGGCTGTTCGTCGTGCCGTGGCTCCTCGTGGTCGGACCCGCGATTTACTTCACGAATGTGACCATCGGCCTCATCGCCGCCACGGTCGCCGCCGCCGCGATCGGGTTCGGGCTCCGGTCGTTCTTCCACAGCAAGGCCCGAACGCTACTGGTCGGACTTCAACCGGCCTTGCGCGCCACGCTGGCCGAGGCCGCCCGCCTGGTGCCAATCGCCCAGAACTGGATCCAGGAAAACCAACAACGGCGCCGCCAGGAGATCAAGGAGCGCCGCGATCAGGAGGTCATTCGGGCCGACCGGACCCTGGCCGCCCGCCTGGCCGAGATCGAGCAGCGCCGCGAGTCGGGCCTTCAGGCCATCGACGAATCCAGCCGCCAGAAGCTCAGCGAGTTGCAGTCCCGCCGCGAGCTGGCGCTCCGCGTGGCCGAGGAGAACCGCAGTCATCGGCATGCCGAAACCCAGGCCCGCCACGCTGCCGATGCGAAGCAGCTTCACGACGAGCACGCCCGGCTCCGCGAGGAGGCCTCCGCGCGTCACCGCAAGGACTGGGACGCCCTCCTCGCCCGCTGGCAAGCCGGCATGGAAACGATTCAGGCCGCCCTCGGCGAGATCCGCGAGGAGGCGTCAAAACGCTTCCTCCTCCTCGATGGCCGCGACGGCGTCGCCTGGTCGCCCGCTGCCGAGGTCCCGCCAGGAGTCCGGTTCGGCGAGGTCCGGTTCGGTCCGGAGGCGATCCCCCACGGCGTCCCGCGCGACGCCCGCCTCCGCGCGATGACCCCGTCCGAGATCCGTATGCCCGCCTTGCTGACCTTCCCCGACCGGGGCTCGCTCCTGATCGAGACGGATGGCTCCGGCCGCGACGAGGCGATGCGCGTGCTCCAGGGCGCGATGATGCGGTTCCTCACCAGCCTGCCGCCCGGCAAGGTCCGCTTCACCATCATCGACCCCGTCGGACTCGGCCGCAACTTCGCCGCCTTCATGCACCTGGCCGACTACTCCGAACTGCTCGTCAACAGCCGAATCTGGACCGAGCCCCAGCAGATCGAGCAGCGCCTGGCCGACCTCAGCCTTCACATGGAGAACGTGATCCAGCACTTCCTCCGCAACGAGTATCCGACCCTGGAGGAATACAACCGCCAGGCCGGCGAGGTCGCCGAGCCTTACCGCATCCTCGTCGTCGCCGACTTCCCGGCCAACTTCCACGAAGGCTCCGCCCAGCGTCTCCACAGCATCGCCACCAGCGGTGCCCGCTGCGGCGTCTATACCCTGATCGCTGTCAACACCGACCAGGAACTTCCGAACAACTTCCGCCTCGACGACCTCGAAGCCCACGCCGCCACGCTTCGCTGGCAGAAGGGCCGCTTCACCTGGAAGGATCCTGACTTCGCCCCCTACCCGCTCACCCTTGACACGCCTCCCGCCGACGACCAGTTCACCCGCCTGCTCCATCAGGTTGGCGAGGCCGCCCGCGACGCCAACCGCGTCGAGGTTCCCTTCGAGACCGTCGCCCCGCCCCGCGCGCAATGGTGGGAGGGCGACACCCGCGCCGGCGTCGATGTCCCCCTCGGCCGATCCGGTGCCACCAAGCTCCAGAACCTCAAGCTCGGCCGCGGCACCTCCCAGCACGTCCTGATCGCCGGCCGGACCGGATCCGGTAAATCCTCGCTTCTCCACGCCCTCATCACCAACGCCGCCCTCATCTACGACCCCGACGAGGTCGAGCTTTACCTCATCGACTTCAAGAAGGGCGTCGAGTTCAAGACCTACGCCCAGCACGAACTCCCCCACGCCCGCGTCATCGCCATCGAGAGCGAACGCGAGTTCGGCCTGAGCGTCCTCCAGCGCCTCGATGAAGAACTCAAGCGCCGCGGCGACATCTTCCGCGACCACAACGTCCAGGATCTCAACGGCTACCGCAACGTCCCCGACGCCCCCCCCTTGCCCCGAATCCTGCTCATCGTCGATGAGTTCCAGGAGTTCTTCGTCGACGACGACAAGACCGCCCAGGAGGCCGCGCTCTTGCTCGACCGACTCGTCCGCCAGGGCCGGGCCTTCGGCGTCCACGTCAACCTCGGCTCGCAGACCCTCAGCGGCGCCTACTCGCTCGCCCGCAGCACCCTTGGCCAGATGGCTGTCCGGATCGCACTTCAGTGCAGCGAGGCCGACGCCCACCTGATCCTCAGCGAAGACAACGCCGCCGCCCGCCTGCTGACCCGACCCGGCGAGGCGATCTACAACGACGCCAACGGCATGATCGAGGGCAACCACATCTTCCAGGTCGTCTGGCTCCCCGACGAGCGCCGGGAGTTCTATCTGAAACAGATCAAGGAACTCGCCCGCCAGCGCGGCATGGAGATGCCCCGGCCACAGATCGTCTTCGAGGGCAACATCCCCTCCGACCTCCGCAAGAATCACCTGCTCCGCGACCTCCTCACCCGTCCCGACTGGCCCGAAGCCCCCAAGGCCGCCCACGCCTGGCTCGGCGAGGCCGTCGCGATCAAGGACCCGACCGCCGCTGTCTTCCGCCGCCAGGGAGGCAACAACCTCATCGTCATCGGCCAGGACAACGACGCCGCCCGCGGCCTCTTCGCCGCCGCGATCCTCGGCCTCGCCTCCCAGTACCCCCCCGACGCCGCCCGCTTCTACGTCCTCGACGGTACCCCCGAGGACGACCCGATCGCCGGCTCGTTCGAGTCACTCGGCTCCGTTCTTCCCCACCCGATCCGTTTCGGCGGTCTCCACGACGCCACCCCGATTCTCGAAGAACTCGCCGCCGACCTCGCCCGCCGCCAGGAAGGCGTCTCCGGCGCCCCGTCCGTATTCCTCTTCCTCTACGACATGTCCCGCTTCCGCGACCTCCGCAAGTCGGACGACGACTTCGGCTACTCGTTCGGCCGTCGCGACGAGGAAAAGAAGGCCAGCCCCGCCCAGCAGTTCTCCGAATTCGTCCGCGAAGGACCAGCCCTCGGCATGCACGCCGTCGCCTGGTTCGACACCTTGAACAACGTCAACCGCGTCCTCGACCGCCAGGGTCTCCGCGAATTCGAGATGCGCGTCCTCTTCCAGATGAGCGCCAACGATTCGAGCAACCTGATCGACACTCCCATCGCCAACCGCCTCGGACCCAACCGCGCCCTCTACGCCAGCGAGGAACAGGGCAAGCTCGAAAAGTTCCGTCCCTACGGCTTCCCTCCTCGCGATTGGCTCGACTGGTCCCGCGACCACTGGCAATCGCGCACTCCACCTTCCACACCCTGAGCAGGCCCCTCTCCGCTCCATCGCATTCCGAACCCGACAAGTCACCCGCTGGACCCTTGAACCCACCTGAGTCGCCTCTACAATCATTCCTGTTCGGTGGCAGTGCTGCCCAATCGCCGACCCGGTTCCGGACCCGATTCCTCCAACCGGACGGGTTTTCCCTCGGTGTTCCGACGGACCTGCTTCCTTACTCACGCCAGGGGATGTAGCTCAATTGGTTAGAGCACCGGCCTGTCACATCCGCGCTCGCCTATCTCTGACGTCTCCCCAAGTCCTGCGGCTAAACGGTTTACGACGAGCCTCTTCGCCGAATCCTGACGATGTCAGAGAATTTGGTCTGAGAACTCCCATCGGGGGCTCGTCATGCCGCACCATCCCGAACCCTTCTACCGGCCGTCCCGCAAGCTCTGGTACGTCCAGATCGGGAAGAAGCAGATCAACCTCGGCCGGGACGAGAAGGAGGCGTGGCGCAAGTACCATGCCCTCATGGCGGAGGCCGGCAAGGAGCCGCCGAAACCCGCCGCCGAGACCTCGCTGGCCGTGGTCGTCGTGGACCTGTTCCTCGATTGGGTCCAGCGGCACAAGTCGGGGCGGACCTACGAATGGTACCGCCGGCACCTGACGAACTTCGCCAGGGGCATCGACCGTGCGCTGCCGACGGCGAAGCTCCGTCCGCACCACGTCACCGGCATCTGCGACCATTCCGGCTGGTCCGACACCACCAAGAACGGCTTCTGCCGGGCGGTGCAGCGTGCCTTCCGCTGGGCGGAGCGGCAGGGGCACATCGAGCGATCACCGCTGCCGGAGGTGGAGAAGCCGCAGCCGCAGGACCGCGACCTCGTGATCACCCAGGAGGAGTACGAGCGTGTCATCGCGGTCACCCGGAGCCCGTTTCGCGAGCTGCTGGTGATGGCGTGGGAGACGGGCGCGCGGCCGCGGGAGCTGGTGGCGATCGAGGCCCGGCACCTCGACTTCGAGCACGGCCGCATCGTCTTCCCGGTGAAGGAGTCCAAGGGCAAGAAGCTGCCGAGGGTGGTCTACCTCACCGACCCGGCGATGGAGCTGGCGAGGAAGCTGGCGGGGGAGCACCCCAGGGGCGCCATCTTCCGCAACGCCGACGGCAACCCCTAGACGCGATACGCGATCAACTGCGCGTTCATCCGCGTGCAGGTGGCCTTCGGCAGGCAGGCGCTCCTGGAGGAGGGCCGCGCCGTCCCGAAGCTCCCGCGATTCCGGAGTTCGAAGGTGGATCCCTCGAAGCTCGCGGCGGCACGCGCGGAGCAGAAGCGGCTCCTGGTCGAGCGGCGGAAGGAGATCAACCGGCTCGCGCGGGAGCGCGGCAAGAAGCTCCACCTCGGTGCGTTCCGCAAGAGCTTCGCCACCGAGGCCCTGAAGCGCGGCGTGGACCCGATCACCGCCGCCCACCTGCTCGGGCACTCGAACCCGGCGATGCTCGCGAAGGTGTACGCACGGCTGGCGCAGGACCCGGCCTATCTCCGCGAGCAGGCGAAGAAGGCGACGGGGAAGTATGGCATCCGTGCCCTAGAGATCCAGGTGCTTGAGCCTCACGCGGGGCAACGGCGCCGGCACCTCGGGCGGCACCCACTCCGTCGCGCGGATGTAGTCCCGGATCGCCTCCTCGCCCACCCGCCAGGTGCCGCGACCCATCCCGCGACGGCCCCCGCGAAGCCTCCCGCTTTGCAGGAGCGCGTAGCAGAGGCTGACGCTGATCTCCAGCCGCTCGGCCGCCTCCTTCACCGTCATGGGCACCCCCCGGAAAGAGGATGGCGCCTCCCTCGCCGGATGTCGTCCTTACTTCGCCTCGATAACCTTCCCGTTCGTGTTGCCGTCGCACTTCAGCCGGAGCCTCCGCTTCAAATCGGGGAAGCAGAAAAAGCCGGTGAACGATCGATCATTCGTCTCGACCTCCACGCCCTCCTTCTCCTTGTTGCACCACTTGCAAACACCTTCACCGTAGTGCTTGATCGTGACCATCGGCCTACTCCCCTCAATTGGCGAGCACCGCCTCGCGGATGCTCGCGGTGATGTCCACGTGTAGTGCCTCAGCCGAAACTGGAACGCTCCGCCGGTTGGGTTAGTATGGACCCCATCGGAGGCACCTTCCATGAGTCAGACCCGCAGGCACTTCACTCCCGATCAGAAGGCCCAGATCGTTCGACGCCACCTCATCGGCAAGGAGCCGATCTCCGACCTGGCCGATGAATTCGGCCTCCAGCCCAGCCAAATCCACAACTGGATCAAGCTCGTCCTCGACCAGGCCGCCAAGGCGTTCCAGCACGGACCCGGACGGCCCCCGCGCGTCGAGCCGCTCAAGGACCGCAAGATCGAGCACCTCCAGTCCAAGCTCGTTCAGAAGAACGAGGTCATCGCGGAACTCATGGAGGAACATGTCAAACTAAAAAAAGAACTTGGGGAACCCGGAATGGAGCCTGGGTTCCCCATGACACCCGCGACCAGATCGTCGATTTCGTGAACCGCTGGACCGAACGCACCGAGTTGCCCGCCCGGCGGCTGCTGGGCTGGCTCGGCCTGGGCACCAGCAAGTTCCACGATTGGAAACATCGCTACGGCAAGGTCAACGAGCACAACGGCAAAGTGCCCCGCGACTGGTGGCTGCACGACTGGGAGAAGCAGGCCAGCCTCGACTACCACGAGCGGCATCCCCTGGAAGGCTATCGCCGGTTGACCTTCATGATGCTCGACGACGACGTGGTGGCGACCAGCCCGGCGAGCGTCTATCGGGTGCTCAAAGCCGCGGGCCGGCTCGACCGGCGGTCGTTCTCACCGTCGAAGAAGGGGACGGGCTTCGTGCAGCCACTGGCGGCCCACGAGCACTGGCATGGGGATGTTTCGTACATCAACGTCGGCGGCACCTTCGATTACCTCACCAGCGTGCTCGACGGCTTCAGCCGGGCGATCGTGCACTGGGAGATCCGCGAATCGATGACCGAACGCGACGTGGAGACGATCGTGCAGCGCGGCCTGGAACGCTACCCGGACAAGAAGCCGCGGATCATCAGCGACAACGGCCCGCAGTTCATCGCGCGGGACTTCAAGGAATTCATCCGCGTGGCGGGGATCACGCACGTGCGGACCAGTCCGTACGACCCCCAATCCAACGGCAAGCTGGAACGTTGGCACGGCCGCTTGAAGCGGGAATGCGTTCGTCCCGCGGCGCCCGGTTCGCGGGAGGAGGCCCGGCGTCTGATTTCGTCGTATGTTGATTACTATAATACCGTGCGTTTGCATAGCGCGTTGGGCTATGTGACGCCCAGGGAAACGGCATCTTATCTCATGTCTTGAACAGGACTTTCTCCCGGTACTCCTCACTCAAGGCACCCTTCAGCCGCTTGGTCCCGATCCCACGTCGGCACCCGCTCTCACGCTTCAGTAAACCAAGGGCGAACCGCCGGATCACACTCACGTTCGCCGCCGCGTGGCCCGTTCGCACCCGAGACTCATCCTCCCGGAAGCTCACATCCAGTTGCCAATGCAGTTGATTCTCGATACTCCAATGGCCCCGCACGGCCTCGGCGAACTCCTTCGCCGACAACCCCCGGCTCAGGATGTAGTACCGCCCCTCCAGGCTGGTTCGCCCCCGGGAATCCGTTGGCTCCGAGAACGTCACGCCCACGGCACACAGGTCCTGCCACAGGCCCTCCGGATCGACCCCCTCCGGGGCTGGGAAGACCGCAGAGGTGCGGACCTCCCGACGACCGTGCCCCTTCTCGTCGGTCCGATGCTCATCGATCCGCTCGGCATCCTGCTCCAGGCCCTCGTCGATGGCCTCGCGGACCTGAGCCTAGAGCGTCGGCTGGTTCTCCTTGACGGCCAACACGTCGTCGCCGCCGCGTTCCCGAACCTTCGCAGCGATCGCCTTCTGGCAGCCCATGGCGTCGATCGTCACCACCGCTCCGGAGAGTTCCAGCAACCCCAGTAACTCGGGGATCGCCGTGATCTCGTTGGACTTCTCGTCCACGACCACCTGGCCCAGCGACAGCTTGTTCTCGGTCGCCCAGGCCGAGACCATGTGGATCGCCGCCTTGCCGTCCTGCCGGTTGTAGGAGCCCCCCAAGGTCTTGCCGTCGATGGCGACCAACCGCTTGGCGGTGACCTCCTGCACGGCCTGCATCCAACCCAACAGGGCCTTCTCGAAGGCCGCCGGGTCGAGCCGGGCCAGGACGCGGCGGATGGTGTCCTCGGAGGGGATGCCGGGGCTGAGGTCGAGGACGCGGGCCAGCCAGGTCCGGCGGTCGATGCCGAACTCGTGGATGGCGGCGAAGGAGTCGGCCCCGGAGAGGACGCCGCAGACGGCGATGAAGGCGATGTTGATCAGGGGGTGCTTGCGGGTCCGCTCGACGCGGGGATCGGTGAGGTCTCGGAAGTGGTCGTGGAAGGCGGCGGGTCCGTCGCTGGGCATGATCGCGTCCATCGGGGTCGGGAGATGACACTCGTGGTGAGCCCCCGTTGTACGCCGACGAACTTCCTCCAAGCTACGTCAGATCGCTATCTTGATGCGGCGGCCCTGATGTGACGCCGATGGACAAGCTCGCCGGTCTGGACGCGACGATCTTCGCCGAGCGGGATCGCAAGCTGGAGGAGGCGCGGGAAACCCGCCGTCGCCTGCGTCGGGCGTCGCGGGAGGTTGCGTGAGCGTCGTGGTGCGACGACAATCGGGGATAGCCTGGGCGGAGGATAGGGCTCTGCTGGGGAGCACCCCGAGCGTCGCCCCAGGGGCCAAGACCGGAGCCGGGACCAGTCGGAAACGTCTGGTCCCGTGCTCGCTCCCGCCCTGGAAGGCTCCGGGATTGGCATCCAAGCGTCAAACCCTCGCGGCACGAGGCCGCGAAATCCGGGACAGGAGGTTCCGACCCCTCGCTTACACCAACCGGCAAGAATTCCAATTCACGCTGAACCAGCACAGCGAGGCGAGTTCTTCAGGAGTCGCCCAAACCCACGAATTCGGGAGGACGATCGCTCGGGGGTTCGTCTTTTCCGACCTTGAGTCCGTAGTTTTCTTCTTCCCGAGACTCATACCACCAGCACCCCGTTCAACTCGTCCAGCAACGGCCCCAGCTCCTCCCCGAAGAGGTCGTCCACCTTACCGAGCCCGCCCCGGAGGTTGAAGGGCACCGTGTCGAAGTCGTCCGGCTCGATGGCGAGGTTGGCGGCGATGTGGTCGCGGATCAGGGCCAGCCATTCGCGCTGCTCGTCGGTGAAGCGGCGGCCCTGGCGCTCCTGATCGGCCAGCCAGGAGGCGAAGCGGGCGGCGACCGTCTCGGCGAAGGGGACCAGCTCGCCCTCCTGATGGGTGGCGAAGCGGACGAGGGCGACGAGGTCGGTCAGGAGCCGACGAGAGCCGGCGCCGCGGACGCGGGAGGCGTCGAGGGTCTCGTAGGCGCGCGCAGAGGGCCTCGGGGGTGGCGCCGAGCGGGGGGGCCTTGATCGCCTCGGCCAGGGCCTTGATGTCGGCGTGGCGGAGGCGGCCGGGTGGCATGCTACGCCGTCCACTGATATGACCCGTGATCCGCCGTAATCCTCTCTGCACAAAGACTTTGGGTCGCCGAGAGCGTTTCGGACTTTCGGAAGCCGGAATCGTTCAGGAGATTCCCGAAAACCCCAGAGAATTGGCCGTTTCTCGATGTCACACCCCTGTCACAGTGGACGGCATAGGGTGGCATGCCCACGACTGCGTGGGCATGTTCGCAGCACGGTGGGCGTCCGACATGCCCACGCAGTCGTGGGCATGCCACCCGGCCCTGCCATTATCCCCGCCCTCCGGCCTCGCTCTTGAGGCAGTCGAGCAGGTTTCCAAGGGCTTCCCGCGTCTTTAAGACCTCCGTGTTCATTTTGAGATGAAAGTGTACGTAAAATCTAAATAATTCAACATATTGTTCCCATCCTTCCGACTTGAGAAGCCTCTCGCGGAATTCGTAATAGCTGATGACGGAATCCTCCTGGTCCCAGACACTCTCGCCGATCAGGTCCTGCAGGTCATCGATGATCCCTGCCCCCGATCTTCCGTTCAGCTCATCGCGCACCTCCACGAGCAGCGAGACCACCTTCTTCCGCTTCGCTCTGCTAAGCTTCAACTGGCCGTGCTCCAACTCTCTCCGCACGCGCTGTGCGTATCCGAGATATCTGGCCGTCCTGTAGAGCGATATCGTGGCGCCATTCAGTTCGTGGATGCGCAGTTCTGACTTTATGCACCAGATGCGCTGTCTTGCGTGCCGCATCGGGGTCCGCTTTGAGGTTCGACAAATCCTCGATGGGCCCCGTGCTGCGGTCGAGCAGGTACAACTCGACGAAATCGCCACCCAGTGATGTCATGAGACATATGCTTCCCTTGTTGTCTTTCCAGGTATAATTATCCCATTGAGATGCCGGAGGTTGTTTTTTGTACGTCTCGGCAAGCCCGGTTAACGTCGTTTGGAATTCTTCGGCCGCCTTGACGAGGGGCAACCAGCGGGACTGTTTCTCTTTTTCGCGCATTCGCCGCTGATCCAACCATTCCTTCAGGAGTATTCCGGCGACGCCGCCAACGAAGCCGCCGAGGAAGGAAAACACTATCTTAATCAAATCAGTCGTATTGCTATTCATGCCGTTGCCTGCAGAAATGTAAATCGGCCCCGTGGAGAACACCTGGGCGGGGTTACGGCCGCAGTGAGGGGA
The DNA here is from genome assembly GCA_963752755.1 of uncultured Planctomycetales bacterium. Lineage (GTDB taxonomy): Bacteria > Planctomycetota > Planctomycetia > Isosphaerales > Isosphaeraceae > CAVVZJ01. The sequence goes on from CAVVZJ010000006.1 coordinate 125,708, forward strand.
TCATGCGGCAGTGCGCGTGTTGCTGTAACCGGAGTTCTTCGCGTTCATGCCGCAAGGTGGCGGGTCAGGGACCTGCCATAACCCTGATCGACACGCCTCCAAAGCCACCCATCCAAGGCTGCGGAAAAACTTCGTATTGCTGCCGTCCAATTAATTTTCCATGTTATTGACGCACCGATGATGCGGACGAGCGATTGTCATATCGCCTAAGCTTGCCCGTGCAGATAATAGCTCGCAAGAGTAAAGCGATCGATTTCCCGAGATTCTAGGGCAGCCGCCTGAAAAACGTCCAGCAATCACGATCGCAGATGGAGGTAGGTCTGCCGCACTATGAACTGCTGACGGCCGGGTAGCATGCCCACGACTTCGTGGGCGTGTTCGCAGTTCGTTGGGCGTCCGACATGCCCACGAAGTCGTGGGCATGCCACCCGGCCCGGCTCAGCGTCGCCCAGACCCGAGTCGCCGCCTCGTGCCACTGGTCCGATCGTTCCAGGAGCGCCTGGATCCCCACGGTGTCGAGGAAGACGGCATTCATGGCTGGTGCTGATCGTGACGCTCGGAGAGTTGAGAATCGCCCGTGTCCGCGGACTGGCTCAGCAGTTCATAGATGCGTCTCAGGTGCGGGGAAGGCCCTGTGGGCTCGCGGGCCGGCTTGAGATCCAATCGAACGTCTCGATGGGCAGGGCCGGATTGTACGCCACGGGCACCCGTTCGCGGGCGAGGTCGGCCATCGTGTCGAACTGCGAGCCTTCCTCCAGGGTGGGGTCGAGGTCGGGGTCGCCGCGGAGCATCGAGTAGAGGCGCTGGATGGTCGTGATGCAGACGCGGGAGACCGGGTCGAGGCGGTTGGAGCGGAGGTGCTGGACGTTGTACAACTCGGTGAACTTGCGGCCGTCGTCGGGGGTGGCGTACTGCTGGAATTCCTTGTACGCCTGGCGGCCGAGGTTGCCGCGATCGACGAGGAAGAGCACGCGGCGGGCGTCGGCGAACTTGACCAGCCGGTAAATCGACGAGATGGCCGTGAACGTCTTGCCGCTGCCGGTGGCCATCTGGATCAGGGCCCTTTGCCGATCGGCGGCGAGCGACTCCTCCAGGTTGCGGACGGCTCGCTCCTGGGCCGGCCAGAGCCCGCGGGGGTCGAGCGGAGGCAGGGTGCGGAGCCGGCCGCGGAGCGTCGAGGGCGGGGCGTCGGACGGGGGTGGCGAGCCGGCCAGGTGGGGCACGACCCGAGGCGTCGCGGCCAGCCAGGCGGCCAGCGTCTCGGGCCGGTGGAAGGTGAAGACCGGCCGGCTCCGCGGCTCGGGGTCGAGGCGGTTGGTGAATCGGGTCTCTCCCTCGGTCCCGACGCCCGTGCTCTGGTAGAGGAACGGCATGGGCCGGACCTGCGCCGGGTAGGAGTTGGGGAAGCCCTCGCTGTAGCGTTCGGCCTGGATCTCGACGCCGGTGAGGGTCGTTCCGACCTTCTTCGCCTCGATCACCCCGGCCGCCTTGCGATCGACGAAGAGCAGGTAGTCGGCGAAGCCGTGCCCCGTCTTGAGCGGGAATTCGCGGACTGCCACTCCCCGACACGCCCCGAGATCGACCGCGTCGGCATCCTGGACCGCCCAGCCGGCTTGCTCCAGGGCCGCGTCGATCCCTTCTTGGGCGCTCTGTTCGTTGGTGGTCATGAGTGGTGTACCGGGGCCGACCGCATGGCCTCGTCATCGAAGGCTTGCATTCAGGTAGATTAGCAGACGGTTATGGGGACCGCCAGGATTTCGGGCGAGTTTGTGATCATCCGGTTCAGTTGGACTGGATCTCTCTAACCCCTGATATAATAAATTTATGCGGCCGGAATCGCTGGTCGGGCCGTTGAACAGAGCTCAAGCGTTTACGGAAAAACGGAGGATGTCGGGATCGGAACTCGGCCGGATCGAGCAAGCCGCTCGACCTCGGATTGGCGAAGGGGAGGGTCGGACGATGGGCGGTCTGGGTTCGGGACGCTGGCAAGACGGATGGAGTCGGAGGCCGATCGTTGAGCGCAGCGACGGCATCCGGGCCGACCGCATCGCGAAGCCCGTGGACCTCGACCCGTCCGACGGGACACGCCTCCGCCTCCACATCGAAGCCAAACGCGATGATGGCAAGCGTGTTCAATCGGGGCCGTACACGATGGTGGCCGCAGCGTGTCGGTTCGGGGGCGTTCGCTGGTTCTGGCTCTGCCCCCACTGCGGGCGTCGCCGGATGTGGCTCTACCAGGCATGGAGTGGTTACTACTCGTGCCGCGAATGCCTCCGTCTGACCTACTGGAGCCGCCAGAAGAGTCGGGCCTACGACGGCATCATCCGCTCCATGCTGGCCAGCAGGATCGCGGAGCCGTTCTGGACGCCCTACCTGATGCGACGGGTGATGTTCGATCACGTCGGACGCAAACGGGGCCGCAAGTGGTGGAACTCGACGCTCCGGGCGGCTCAAGCATCGGGGATGCTCGACGAGACGATCCGACGGATGTTTTGGGCTCAGGGGCTGGACGAGCCAGCGGCGGCGGACTCGAAAACAGGAATGGAACAGGAATGAGCGGGCACGAGCCCGAGGGGGAGGCGATGCCCTGGCAAGCTGGGCAATCCGGCAACCCGGCCAGGCAATTTCGACCCGGCCAGTCGGGCAACCCTCGGGGACGGCCGCGGCGTCCGTCCCTGACGACCCGGCTCGACGTACTACTCGGTCATGTGACCGACGACGCCGAGTAGGCCGCGGACCTGATCCGGGGGCAACTCGAACGCGACACCGGCGAGGGGAAGACAGCGGCCGATCGGGTCGCCGAGGCGTTGGTCAAGCGGGCCATCGCCGGGGACTTCCAGGCCATCCGGATGATCTGGGATCGGCTCGAAGGCAAGGTGACGGCTCGGAATCCCGAACCGGACACGGGGCCGACTCCCCCGGCCCGGCTCGTGGTCCTTCGGGACTGGCGGGGTGAATGTCAGACCGGAGGCGGGGACGATGGCCAGACCGACCAAGTTTGACTTCGACAAGTGGGAGCAGATCATCGCCCGGATGGCGGTGGGCGACTCCCGGGAGGAGGCGGCTCGGGCTGCTGGGGTCTGCCTCCGGACGCTGCAAGGCTGGCTCGCCCGGGGTCGGGCCGAACGCGAGAGCGGGCGTTACGGGCCTCTCGGGGACTTTGCCCGGGTTTTCGATCGCGTGGCCGAGTTCCAACGCCGCATCCGCGTGGATCTCGCCTCGGAACGCGAGAACGCTCGATCCGCCGAGCGCTGGCAGCGATTCAAAGCGGCCCGGGAACGCTGGTGGTTCGAGCGGCTCGGGCCGCTTCAGTTCTGGCACCAGCGGCTCAATTGGGCGATCGCGAACGACCGGCCGCGGGCCGAGGCGGAGGCCCGCGCCGAGCTGCTCAAGCTCATCGGCGGAGCAGGCCAGGCGGGCGAGAGCCAGGGCGGAGGCGGGCGGGTTATTGCATTAACCGGACACTCTAAAAAGGGCCGACACCGCACAAACCGTCCCCCGACGGAGGTCCGCTACAGGGCGTCCGGCATGTGGCCGGGAGCAACCTCATGGTAACTGGATACCTCATGGAGCCGCCCGACGATGCCCCAATGCCGCGCGATCTGCAAGGCGACCCGCCAGCAATGCCGACGACGGGCCGTGACCGGCCGGGCGGTCTGCGTCGTCCACGGCCGCATGCCCTCCTCCGCGACTCGGGCGGGCACGCCGGGCCGATCGTTTCCCCGCACCGGGCCCGAGGTTTGCGTCCGGGTCGGTCATCGCTCTTGGGATCTCGGCCTGTGGCCGCTGGGGAGGTGACCCTGATGGGGATCTACGTCGACGCCGACGCCTGCCCGGTCAAGGAGGAGACCTACCGGGTCGCCCGCCGTCACGGCGTCGAGGTCTTCGTCGTCGCAAACGCCATCCTCCGCGTGCCAGGCGAGGAACTGGTCCGGCTCGTGGTCGTGCGAGGCGGGTTCGACGCGGCCGACGATTGGATCGCGGAGCGGGTCGGCCGAGGCGACATCGTCGTGACGGCCGACATCCCGCTGGCCGACCGCTGCCTCAAGGCCGGGGCGTTCGTACTCGGCCCGAAGGGCCAGATGTTCACCGAGGACTCCATCGGCGAGGCGCTGGCGACCCGCGCCCTGCTCGACATGCTCCGCCAGTCCGGCCAATTCTTCGGGGGCCCAGCCCCGTTCGCCAAGGGGGACCGGTCGCGGTTCCTCGCCAAGCTCGACGAGGTGCTCCACGCCGCCCGTCGGCTGCACCGGGGGTGAGGCCGTTCGCGCGGGGGGGTGGTGCTCGGTCGGCTCGCCTCGATAGCATCGTCCGTAGAGGATCGGGGGGCCGGGCGTCCGGTTTCGGGATCTCGACTCCAGGGAGGTTGTCATGGGCATCCACGCGGCCGGCATCCTGACGCTCACCCTGCTCGCCGCCGGTCCGGACCCGACGCCCGCCGTCGGCCCCGACGAGTTCCGGCGCTGGTTCGACCGGGCGGTGGAGGGTCGGCTCCGCATCTCCGAGGAGGTCCGGGAGCGGGCCCGCGGGCTCCGTTACGTCTTCGTGGGCGGCCTGCACAACGAGCGGATGCCCGGCTACTTCGCCCAGAACGTCGCCGAACTGGAGGCCCTCGGCGTCCCGCGCGCGGCGATCCACGTGATCCAACCCAGCTCGCACTCCGACTTCGCCGAGAACCTCGACGCGATCCGCGCCGGGTTCCTCGACGCCGCGGCGGCCGGGCCCGAGCGGCTGGTCGTCGTCGCACACAGCCGGGGCGCCTGCGATGCCCTGGCCTTCGCTCTGCACGAGCCGGCGTTCGTCCGCGACCGCGTCGCCGCGCTGTTCCTCGTCCAGGGGCCGTTCGGCGGCACGGGCCTGGCCGACTACGTCGTCGGTGAGGGCGAGCCGATGGATCGGCGGATGTCCCCGCGCGCCCGGATCGTGGCGAGAGTGGCCGTCGGCCTGGAGCGGTCGGCGCTCCGCCGGGGCCGGTACGCCGGCCTGGAAGAACTCACCCTGGACGCCGCCCGCGGATTCTGGCGTCATGAGCTGGAGGCGAACGCCGACGCGATCCCCGTCGTCGGGCCTCGCACGTTCTTCGTCGAGGCGGTGTGCCCGCCGTCGCGGCAACGCCTGCTGCGCAAGCCGCTGGCCCGCTATCTGTCCACCTCCTACGGTCCGAACGACGGGGTCGTCGTCGAGTCGGACCAGTCGCTCGAGGGCCTGGGCACCCGCCTCGGTCCGCTCGTGGTCGGGCACGCCGATCTGACGAATCAATTCCCGGCCGCTCGGGCGCAACGCAAGCTCCGGCGTGCCTTGATCCGGGCGATCGTCATGGCCGTCGGCCGGGACGAGCCGAGCGGGTCGCATGGGGGTTGAACGCGCGTCCGACGCGCGCCCAGGCCGTATGGACAGGAGCTTGCTATCCCGGCGAGGGCGTCGATTCCACCGTGAAGGTGATCCGGCCGTCCTCGAGCTGCTTGTCCACGTCGAGGACGGCGTGCCGGCGGCCGGTGCCGGGATGCTCGACCTCGAGGGCGTCGTCGTCGCGGTGCCGGCCCAGGAGCTGCCCCAGTGTCATCCCGCTGTCGTGGGCGGTTCGCTCGTCCTGCTTCGCCACGAAGACGCGCAGCGCGTCGAACTGCTCGGGGGTCATCCCCCGCATCTCGGTCTGCTCGATCTTGTATCGCGTGAGGGCGTGGAAGAACGTGTGCCCGCCGGTCGATCGCCACATGATGCGGCCCCTCCGTCCAGAGATGTGACGTTCATTCTAGCCGACGCGGGGGCGTGGGCGAAGGAGCTAGGCATCCTGGATGCTCGACCTCCGCCCTTTATTTCGATAGACTTCGAATGAGGCGAGCGGGGCAATCACACGGGTGTAGCACAACGATGGGCATCGAGTTCCGGCGAGATCGGCCCTACTTCTACCGCAAGGAACGCCGCGGCGGGCGGGTCGTGTCGGTGTACGTCGGGGGCGGTGAGGTCGGCGCCCTGGCGGCTCAACGGTGTCCTTCCGGCAGGCGTGTAAAAAGTGATTCCCGCGGCTGACGGCCTGGGAGATCGGATGCTGGCGTGGCAGGATTCTCGGCGGCCTTCGGTGAATTCTGGGCGAGAGCGGGAGGCAGCGCTCCCCGTTGGCGGGCGTTGACCGGCCGGCCGGCTATCGTGCTCCGGTCTCCTGGAAGCGCTTTCGCAACGATTCAAGGGCCTCACAGGCGATGAAGCCTACGCGGTCCTTCTCGAGCATCGCCGAGCACCAAGCGATCACCTCGGCCGCAGGCAGGTCGCTCTTTTCGAGAGCCTTGAGGACCACGTTCAAGCAGTCTTCAATGTCCCCGGTCATCAGGCCTTCGTCGCTCATCTCGACCTGATAGCTTCCTTCCTTCATCAACTCCAACGAGAGCTCCATGGCCAGCCGCAGTTGGCCCGAATCGATCAGGCGGCCCAGGTTCCTCTTCACCTCGCCGTAGGCATCGTCGTCGTAGTCGAAGTTGCGGTTGATCTGGCGCTCATCGAAGTCAGTCGCGTCGGCGATGGCCAGCCGCGTCGCGGTGACCAACTCGTCGGCTGTCGTCGCCACCTCAAACCGAGCGGTGAGCTGCCGGAGGATCCCCCGGTCCGCCTGGGCCAGTTCCACCAGGACTTCCACCAGCTCCGCTTTGGTTCGCCTGGCCAGCGCCTGGCGTAGCGTGGCCATAGGGCCGAGTGGCTTCCGGGATGGGACCGCTTTCCTGGGCTTGGAGGGGCGCTTCGGCATGGCCTCGATTCCGCGTGTCGTTACGTTCGGCAATGGCGGCTCGACTCGTCCGGCACAGCCCGATTCATCAACGATCAGCCCGGCGCGTCGCGGTAGTTCCACGGCATCCAGAACTGAGGATCGTTTGCCACCGCGTCGGCGTGCCGCTGCAACTCGGTCAGGTAGTCGAACGGGTTGGCCTGGTTCAGCTGGCAGGTGTAGATCAGGCTCATGTACAGGTCGCCGACACGCGCGCCGTTCTGGGTCCTGTAGAACAGCGCGTTCTTGCGGTGCAAAATCGCCTTCTTCAGGGCCCGCTCGCACACGTTGTTGTCCAGCGGAGCACCGGCCTGACGCAGGAACAGCGTCAGCTCCTCCCAGTGTTTGAGCATGTAGCCGATCGCGTCGCCGAGGGCCGAATTGGGCTCGACCCGCTTCTCCTCCAGTTGCTCCGTCAGCCAATCGTGCAGCGCCTCCATTGTCGGCCCGCTCGCTTCCTGATGAAACTGCAGACGGGCCTCGGGCGAGAGTCCACGCTGCCGCGCCGCGGCGTCGTTGCGATAGACCACCGCCAGCGTTTCGAGGAGGTGGCCGCACGGCTCGGGAAAGCGATCGTAGACATCGACGAACCGCCGCCGGGCATGGGCCAGGCAGTTCGCCAGGATCGTCTGCAGCTCGCCCGGCAGGTTGCGCGAAAGGGCATCGCACATCTGGATCGGCGGCGGCAACTGCGCGGCGCGATGCTTGAGGACCAGGGCCAGATTCTCGCCCGCGTGCCGGCGGCCGCTGAAGAACAGCGCCACCTTCCGGCCGTCGCTCAGCGCAACCACGCCCGAGGTGTACAGGCCGGTGCGCTCCTCGGAGCCGCTGGCGTCTCCCGCGGCGCCGGCCAGGGCCTCTTGCCGGGCGCGTTCTCCCATCAGCTCCAGGATCTTGACCGTGGTGTCGTCGTTGTACAGAACCTCCCCCTGCGCCGCCTGCCGGATCAACTCCGCAAACGCCGGAGCCAGGCTCACCGCCATCGCCTGGACGATGTCCCACTGGGTCGAGGCCGGCAGCGGGACGCCCAGATCCCCCTGCAGGCCATCGAGGCGGTTGAACGGGAGTCCGCTGCCGTATTTCAGCAGTCCGATCATGCTCCCGGCCGTGGCCTCGTACTTCTGATCGCCGGCCTCCTCGGGCGCCGCCGCGGTGAAGATCTGGCCGCACAGATGGCAGCGCAGCTTTTGCAACTGGTAGACCTTCGCGGCCAGGGGGGGCTGCCCGGTGATCCGCACCAGCACGCCCGGAGCCTTCTCGTAGACGGTGCCCTGACCGCAGGCTGGACACGCGTCGCCCGCGCGGAGTGACGGGTGCCGAACGTCGATCCGGTTGGCACCCCGGTAAGCCTCGGCGCCGTTGCGCCCGTGACCCTTGGAGGCCGCCGCGTCCACTTCGCCAGCGTTCCCGTCGTCGCCAGCCAAGGCGGTCTCCGCCACGGCGTCCGCCGGCAAGCGCCAGCGGGCTTCCTGGCCTTCTGCCCCACCACGGCTTCGGTCTTCTCCGTGCGCGACCCGAAGAACAGCTGGCGGAGCCGGCGGATCGACGTATTCTTGTCTTCCACCAGATCGGACACATAGGCGTACGACTCGAAGACCGCTCGGACCAGCGCGGCGTCCTTCTCGTCGAGCGACTGCTCGACGCGGCGCAGCACCTCCTCCAGGCGCGTGCTGTCCACTTCGACGAACTCCGGTGCGTTTCGCATCCCGGCTACCGGCAGAAAGGACCGGCATCACCGGCCGATTCCCCGCGACCGGCGTGGCCTCGCATCCGGGCTCCAGTGGAGCAAGGCCGCCGCCATTCCGCAAGAGAGCATCACGACCGGGTCACGCCAGCGGACCGACCGGCCGCCAGTCGGCCGCCGCGCCGGTTCGCGTCGGGTTGCCGGCCGAAAGCAAGACCGCCAGCTGATGCGCGGCCAGGCGCTGCGCCCCCCTTCCGCATCGGCGGCCGAGGGCCACCACGGGAAGCGGCCCTGGGAGAGCCGCTTGTGGCAAAGCCAGAACCCCTGGCCATCGTACATGAGCAGCTTCAGCGCCGTCGCCTTGCGATTGCGGAAGACGAAGACCGCGCCGACGAACGGGTCGTGCTCGAGGGTCTCCTGGCAGAGCCGCGCCAGGCCGTCGATCCCCCGCCGAAAATCGGCCGGCTCGACCGCGACCAGGATCTTCATCTGGGGCGTGATCTGGAGCATCACGGAGCGTTCCAGAAGCTGCGCGACAGCGCCTCGACCTCGGCCGCGTCGTAGCCGACCAGTTGCACGCGCATGGTGGCGCCGGCCCCGTTGTCCAGCTCGAAGTGACACTGCTTGCCGACCAGGACCGGCGGGGGCAGTTCGACGAAGGCAGTGCCGCTCGACTGCGTTGGGGCGGCGGCTGCCTCAGCCCGCTTCTTCAAGCTGTAGTAGTCGAGGCCGAGCACCGCGGACGTGCCACTGATCCCATGGGTCTTGGCCAGCCGGACGGCCATCGCCCAAAGCGGCAGCGGGATCCGGGCGCCCGGCTTCCGCTGCGTCCGCCACGCCTGAAACCGACTCCGCCCACGCACCAGATCGGGCGGTAGCTGCTCACGCTTCTTCGTGCCCATCGCGGTCCTCCAGTACGAGGACCGCCAGCGTAGCGGATCAGCCAAACGGATTCATGCAGCCTTGCCGGAAGGACACGCTCAACGCTCCGTCCGCGACGCTCAACGGCGGACCGAGGAAGCCGAACGCTGGCGAGGCGATCGCCAGCGGCTCGAAGCGGCGGAGCGGGATTTCCTCGCCTATTTCGATCGGGTCGAGGCGCTGGCTCGAGAGACGTTGACGGCGGCCGGGTATCACCAGCACCATCGGGGCGAGTGGAGGCGGAGAAGGATCATGAACGAAGCGAAGTCAACCGACCACGCTATCCTCCCCGGGGATGAGGGGCCAATCCGTGTCCCCGAGCGTGGGAAGGAGACGCGAGCCGTCCTCGAACGGGCTCAGGAGGGTGATCGGGGGTGCCTCCCGATTCTCCGGGAATTGCTCGACGACTCCGAACGCGGGCCGGCCGTCGTCGATCGGTTCGGCTCTCCAGCCTCCTGGCTACGCAGCCATCTCGTCAGCACGGCCGCCGGCAAGAATCTGGCCGCCAGCGAATCCATGAACCGGAAACTCGCCCAAGTTCAGGCGGAGTTGGAGGGGCCGGACCCCTCGCCCATCGAACGCCTCCTAGCCGAGCGGGCGGCTCTATGTTGGTTCCAGGTCCATCGCTACGAGGCGATGTACGTCTCCGCTGGCGAGCGGAGCCTACGGCTGGCCGACTTCGAGCAAAAGCTCATCGACCGGTCGCACAAGCGGTTCCTCTCCGCCTTGAAGACGCTGGCGGCGGTGCGGAAGCTCGGGCCGGCGATCCAGGTCAACGTGATGAATCAGGTCAATGTCTCCCCCGAGTGACTGGCGGCTCTGGTGAGCCTGTGGGATTCCGATAAGGCTCGACCATCGATGCGGTCAAAGGACCCCGTCAACTTTTCGGGGAAGAGGCGGCCTTGACCATCGCGACGATCCCGGCTCGGACCGCCTCGGGCAAGTCGTGCCACGCCTCGATAATCGCGGCCAGGGCTGGGTCATCGGGCCGCGAGTGGGTAGCATTTTGGGTAGCACTCTGGGGACGGATCGGGTCGGAAACTGACGGATGCTGGCGTGATTCTGTCCCGACCTTGGACGATCCGACTCGACGCAAACTCTTGCCAGACACGGGGTTTGTCGTCTCTTGTCGCGAACTGTCGTCAGTACGCCCGACAGGATTCGAACCTGTGACCTGCGGTTTAGGAAACCGCCGCTCTATCCACCTGAGCTACGGGCGCATAGACTACAAATGATTACTGAGTGTAGCGCAAAGGAGGTTAAGCTTTTTCCGCTAGAATCGCTGCATGAAACCCAGCGACATCTTGCCCCGTTGTTGGAGAGAATGGCGGAGGCTCCGGGCGGTGCAGTTGAAGCAAGGGATCTGGTATCAACGTGACATTGCTGAGGCCCTTGGTGTTTCTGAGGTCACTGTGAGCCGGTTGGCCCGCGTTCGTGATAGTGGCATCGAGGTCCTCTTGAATCATCCGGCTCCCGGACATCCCGCAGAGTTTTCCCCAGCGCAGCGGGCCTTGATTCCGGAATTCCTCGGGTACGGGCTGGAGACATACGGGTTTCGAGGTCAGGTCTGAACCTGCGCCCGGGTCGCGAATGTGATCGAACAGGAATTCGGGGGCACTTATCATAAGGGCCACGTTGCTCGCCTCCTCAAGCCGTTGCACTGATCACCGCAAACGCCGATCCGAAAGCCATCCAGCGGGAAGAAGGTGCGATCGAACGCTGGCGTTCCGCAGTCTGGCCCGAGCTACTGAAGCCGGCTCAGAAAGAGCACCGGGGGCTGGTTTTTGTGGACGAATCCGAGTTCTACCTCCTGCCGAGAGTGGTCAATAACTATGCTTCCGCAGGGCGAACCCGGTCCTTCGGGAGCGACTGACGCGCGATCACCTATCGGGCATGGCCGGCATGACGCCGGAGGGTAAGCTCGATAGCCGGGCGAGGTAGGAGTCGCTGAACGGGTGGCACAGCATCGAATTCCTCGTGTTTCTGGGACGCGTGGCCGGGAGGCGACTTGCTGCTGATCTGGAATGTCTCCCCGATCCACCGCCGATCCGAGGTCACGCAGTTCCTCTCGGAGACGCACGCCGCAGTCCGGTTGGAGACCCGGCCGGGCTATACCCCGATCTCAACCCGTGGGACGAAGGAAGCTGGACTCATCTCAAACACGTGGAGATGAGGGGCCTCGTCGATCGGGACATGGAGGAGTTGCACGAGCAGTTCCACCTCACCATTGGACGTGCTCGCCGCAAGCCTCAGCTGACCGTTTTTTCTTTGCTCAAGCAGGCTTGAACCTCAAGGTTTAACCTCGTTTACAAGACGATCAGTAGGAATCTGCTGTTTGCGGCCTCAGTTCTCTGATTCGATTTCGCTAGTGGTCCTTCTAATACAATTGATGATACGAAGAGGGAACGTCGAACCCCAGAAACATAGTAAGGAGTTGCGATACGGAACGCAAGTGGTCTCCCTGTGCTGGTTCAGCGTGAATTGGAATTCTTGCCGGTTGGTGTAAGCGAGGGGTCGGAACCTCCTGTCCCGGATTTCGCGGCCTCGTGCCGCGAGGGTTTGACGCTTGGATGCCAATCCCGGAGCCTTCCAGGGCGGGAGCGAGCACGGGACCAGACGTTTCCGACTGGTCCCGGCTCCGGTCTTGGCCCCTGGGGCGACGCTCGGGGTGCTCCCCAGCAGAGCCCTATCCTCCGCCCAGGCTATCCCCGATTGTCGTCGCACCACGACGCTCACGCAACCTCCCGCGACGCCCGACGCAGGCGACGGCGGGTTTCCCGCGCCTCCTCCAGCTTGCGATCCCGCTCGGCGAAGATCGTCGCGTCCAGACCGGCGAGCTTGTCCATCGGCGTCACATAGCCCAACGCGCTATGCAAACGCACGGTGTTATAGTAATCAACATACGACGAAATCAGACGCCGGGCCTCCTCCCGCGAACCGGGCGCCGCGGGACGAACGCATTCCCGCTTCAAGCGGCCGTGCCAACGTTCCAGCTTGCCGTTGGATTGGGGGTCGTACGGACTGGTCCGCACGTGCGTGATCCCCGCCACGCGGATGAATTCCTTGAAGTCCCGCGCGATGAACTGCGGGCCGTTGTCGCTGATGATCCGCGGCTTCTTGTCCGGGTAGCGTTCCAGGCCGCGCTGCACGATCGTCTCCACGTCGCGTTCGGTCATCGATTCGCGGATCTCCCAGTGCACGATCGCCCGGCTGAAGCCGTCGAGCACGCTGGTGAGGTAATCGAAGGTGCCGCCGACGTTGATGTACGAAACATCCCCATGCCAGTGCTCGTGGGCCGCCAGTGGCTGCACGAAGCCCGTCCCCTTCTTCGACGGTGAGAACGACCGCCGGTCGAGCCGGCCCGCGGCTTTGAGCACCCGATAGACGCTCGCCGGGCTGGTCGCCACCACGTCGTCGTCGAGCATCATGAAGGTCAACCGGCGATAGCCTTCCAGGGGATGCCGCTCGTGGTAGTCGAGGCTGGCCTGCTTCTCCCAGTCGTGCAGCCACCAGTCGCGGGGCACTTTGCCGTTGTGCTCGTTGACCTTGCCGTAGCGATGTTTCCAATCGTGGAACTTGCTGGTGCCCAGGCCGAGCCAGCCCAGCAGCCGCCGGGCGGGCAACTCGGTGCGTTCGGTCCAGCGGTTCACGAAATCGACGATCTGGTCGCGGGTGTCATGGGGAACCCAGGCTCCATTCCGGGTTCCCCAAGTTCTTTTTTTAGTTTGACATGTTCCTCCATGAGTTCCGCGATGACCTCGTTCTTCTGAACGAGCTTGGACTGGAGGTGCTCGATCTTGCGGTCCTTGAGCGGCTCGACGCGCGGGGGCCGTCCGGGTCCGTGCTGGAACGCCTTGGCGGCCTGGTCGAGGACGAGCTTGATCCAGTTGTGGATTTGGCTGGGCTGGAGGCCGAATTCATCGGCCAGGTCGGAGATCGGCTCCTTGCCGATGAGGTGGCGTCGAACGATCTGGGCCTTCTGATCGGGAGTGAAGTGCCTGCGGGTCTGACTCATGGAAGGTGCCTCCGATGGGGTCCATACTAACCCAACCGGCGGAGCGTTCCAGTTTCGGCTGAGGCACTACAGGTCCCGGTGACCTGTGGGCAGTGCCCTGTGGGTGCGATAATGAATTCTCGTAAAGCCTCAGCCGAATCCAGTTGATCTTGCACTCGGCTGACCGCGTCGTTTTCCTGGAGGCATGGCACGGACGGACACGGACACGCTCGATTCGGCGGCCTTGCAGGCCCTGCTCGGGCCGCAGTTGACGGCCGAGCAAGCCGAACTGATCTACCAACAGGGTCAGGAGGCCGTCGTCTTCGCGCTGCTGAGCCTGGCGAAGCGACTGGCTGAGAAGCCCTCCACCAGTCCGACCGCACGCGATCCCTCGGCGCCCTCGGGGCAGACGCCACCGTACGCCAAGCCGACGAGCAAGGGGCGATCCAGGGGAAAGGGGCCAAGCCCGGGCATCCCGGCCATCGGCGCCCTGCGCCGCCGAACATCGACCGTCGCGAGGAGCATACGCTCACGACCTGCCCACAATGTCACGGGCCGGTGCGGCCCTGTCGCGGCGTGCGCACGCGGGTCATCGAGGACATCCCCGCCGACATCACCCCGGTGGTCACCGAGCACACCATCCACCGGTACTGGTGCCCGCAGTGCCGCGATACCGTCGAGCCGGTGGTCACCGATGCCTTGCCGGGCTCGTCCATCGGGCTGCGGGTGGTGGCGCTGTCGGCCTGGCTGCACTACCTGCTGGGCGTCACGCTGTCGCAGATCGTCGACGTCTTCAACTTCCACCTGCACTTCAAGCTCTCCTCCGGCGGCCTGGTGCAGATGTGGCGACGACTCCGCGAGATCCTCCGGGCCTGGGACCTGGAGATCCAGTCCCAGGCGCTGGACAGCGCGGTGCTGCACGCGGACGAGACCGGCTGGCGGGTCGACGGCCGGTCGCACTGGCTGTGGTGTTTCACCACCGGGGACCTGACCTACTACATGATCGATCGCAGTCGCGGCTCGCCGGCGCTGAAGCGATTCTTCAAGAAGGGGTTCGCCGGGGTCCTGGTGACCGACTTCTGGTCGGCCTACAACGCGGTCGTCTGCGCGCGGAAGCAGAAGTGCCTGCCCCATCTGCTGCGCGACCTGAAGCGGACCCAGCACTATCACAAGCCCGAGGGGGACTGGCCAGCGTTCCGGAAGCCGTTGAAGCGACTGATCCGGGATGCGCTGCGGCTGAGCAAGCGGCGACGCGAGTGGCCGGCAGAGCGGTTCGCGTCGCGGCGGCGACGCCTGCAGCAGCGATTGGACGAACTGCTGGCACAGCCGTGGGAGCAACGGCACGCGCGACGGCTGGTGAAGCGACTTGAAGCGTCACCGAGTGGAGTTGTTCACGTTCCTGGACCATCCGGAGGTGCCCTCGGACAACAATCACGGCGAGCGGGAGATCCGCCCGGCGGTCCTGATCCGCAAGAACCGTTACGCCAATGGCAGCGAGGACGGTGCGGAGACGCAGGCGGTCCTCATGAGTGTCTTCCGCACACTCAAGCAGCGCGGTCACAACCCCATCTCCGCAGTCCTGGAGGCCGTGCGCGATTCACCTGCGAACCGGCCAGCTACCACCTCTGCCAGCGAAATGCTCTGAACTCGGCTGAGCCTTTACGAATTCTCGACGGGCCGGCAAAAAGGCGGCGAGGGAACGCCCTCCGGATTATGCCCGGTCGGAGCGGCCGCCTTTGCGTCTCGGGGCGGAAATGGGCCGGGTCGCTGTCCGGCGGGTCAAAATGGCCTGCTCGCGTCCTCCGGTCCGCTCCCGGACGGCGAAATCCCGCCGATCCGGCCTCAGACAGCGGCCCGATAGGCCGCTACCCGGTGGATGTTCAGGCCCAAAGCCCGCAGGAACGTCCGGTAGCCCACCGAAGCCCGACCTCGGACTCGCAGCGACGCCAGTCGCATCTGGGACTTCAGCCGCGACATCGTCCCCTCGATCCCCGACCGCCAGCGGTACCGGTCCCGGAACCCCTTGGTCCGCTCGCCCAAGCGGCGCTCGCGATTGCGGACCCGGTCGCGTGTGTACTGGAAGCGCTCCTCCTTGCGGCCCACCGCCGAGGCCGGGCACGACGCCCGCAGGGGGCACGCGGCGCAGGCCGACGACTCGAACAACGCCTGGATCCGGTCGGCGCCCTCGCTGGTCGACAGCGGCGCCTGGCCGCCGGGGCAGCGGGTCACGTGGCCGCGATCGTCGAGGTCGAAGTCCTCCAGCGTGATCTTGCCTTGCTGGCTCCCCTTCGGCGGCATCGCCGGGGCGATCACCTCGACCCCACGCAAGGCCGCCTCCTTGAGGTTCTCCTCGGAGCCGTAGTGCGAGTCGCCGAGCATGACCCGGGGCTTGATGCCGCGCGCTTCGGTGTCGGTCAGGGCCGGGTCGATCGCCCCGCCGTCGTGGACGTTCATCGGGCCGACCGCCACGTGCGTGATCAGGTCCGGCTTGGCGGGCGGCGCTCCTTCGGCGCCCGCCCGAGCCTCCGACTCGGGGGCCGGATCGGGGCTGTAGGTCTCCATGACCTGGACCAGGTCGCCCACGCCCCGGTGCGTGTGGAACGTCGCGTCGGGGTCGGCCGGGCTGAGGACGTTGCCGCCGGCGATCTCTTCGGGCTCCTTGACCCGGACGCGGGGGCCGGACTCGGGGTCGGCGACGACCTCGCATTGCTCGGCCAGGACCAGGGCCAGGATCCGGTAGCTCTCCAGCCCGGAGGCCGCCGAGTCGCGGAATTGGGTCACCAGCACGAGCAGGTCGGCGGCGGCCTCGGGCAGGCGTCGCCTCGATTCGCTCGGCTTGGTCGAGGCGAAGCAGCCGGTCCCCTCGCGGTCGACGTACTTGCGGACGGTCTCGGGGTCGACCCGGCCGAAGAGGGCCGGCTGGAGGCGCCGGAGTTCGCGGAGGAACTTGCTGACCGACTCGACGATGATGCCGAGCCGGGTCAGGCCGCGCATCGCCGACCGGATCGCGGTCGAATCCCGTCGTTGCCTGCTCGTGTCGACGCCGATGGCCTGGATGAGTCGGTCGGTGAGCGTGCGGAAGAGGACCTGGTCCAAACCGCCCTCGATCAGGAGCTGGCGGTAGTTCCGCAGGGTCCGCTCGCACAGGTAGGCATCGGTATCGGCGCGGATGTCGAGGGCGTATTGCCAGGCGAGGTTGAGGGCGACCGCCTCGACGGTCTCGGCGTCGGTGGTGTCGTGGAGCTGCTGGAGGATCAGGGCGCCGACGACGGCGTGGAGGTCCTTGGTGGGGCGTCCCAGCTCGCGGGAGAAGCGGGCGGCTAGCTCGGCGACCGGGAGGTGATTGAGGAGATGCTCGCGGAAGACGGCGGCCCAGGAGCGGTCGAGGAGCCTTCGGCGTTTCTCGCCGAGGTGAGCCCAGGGGTCGAAGAGGTCGCCGGTCTGGTGATCGCGAATAGTGAGCATGCTACGAGCATCAGCGCCCCCGGCGGGATTTGCCAGACTTTTTGCCGGCCCGTCGACTTTCGGTCATACCCCGCTTTGGGCCGCCCTGGAGCCGTATAATCCGATCATCTTGACCGGCGTGCCGTCCAGCGTGCTGGAGGCCACGGAGAACAAGAGGGCCTGGGCGTTAAAGCATATCGGCCCGCACGCCCGGATGATCGGCTGCAAGTCGCGGGATAAATGCCTGTACGGAAAGCCCGGCGACGTGCTGATCGACGATTGGGAGAAGTACAAGCATCTCTGGATTGGCATGGGTGGCCATTGGATTACGCACGTCTCCGCCGCAGAGAGCATCCGGCTTCTGAATGCGTTTTTGCCTTCGGTAGACGGATGACCCCCGCCGACCTGCGGGCCCTCTGCGACTCCCTCAACGACGAGCGCGGGACGGGCGGGCAATCGAGGCTTGCCCGTTTGCTTGCTTGGGACTACTCGACGCTCTGGCGCAAGCTCACCGGCAAATCGCCGATCACCCAGTCCGATGAGCTGGCGATCAAGCAGGCCGTCGAAGTCGAGGCGAGCGCAACAGAAAACCCCAGCCATTGAGGGCTGGGGCTTCGGCACTTCTCTGAAAACATCACCGCAGTTAAACACCTGCGTTGCAAGCACTCGCGGCTTTCCGGCCCTGCACTTCTCTGAATTTTCAGAGAATGCTCTTAATTCCTTCAGTCTCTCGCCTTATCCTAAAGTCTTGTGGGATAAGGACTTAGAAGCGAGGATGACGGGGCTCGAACCCGCAACCTCCGGCGTGACAGGCCGGTGCTCTAACCAATTGAGCTACATCCCCAAGTCTTACGCGGTCACGACTTGCGACGAATCCGGCCCTCCGTCGATCCCCATGATTCAGGCCCTTTTCTGACGAAATCCGCCCGATTCTCTGACAAGTCCGACTGCCGACATCCCCATCCTATCGAGCGAGGGTTGCGGCTTCAAGGCCCTAGTACCGGAGTTGCGGCGTGTGCCTCCACCCCACGATCTTGCCCCTCACGAGTGGGGGTGCTCCCTCCGTTGGCATCCATGGGGGCGAGCTTCAACTGCGCCGGGTCGTCGGACCGGAGAATGCCGAACCACGTCGACTGAAAGACTTTAGGGATAATGGTCGCCGCGGGATTCGAGCCTGCGAGTTCCACCGGACGCAGACGACCGCCGGAGTCGGTGATGACCGTCTTTCCCGCAGTTTCCTGCACTTGCGATGTGCAGATTCTCCAAGAAGTCGTCAGGAAGGCAATGGTCAACTTACGGGAAAACTGACGACTCGGGGGCTTGATAGCATGCGTCGGCTCGCGTGGCACTCGCGGTCGGTTTTAAGTCGCCTGCGTCTGCCGAAGACTGGGATTGGGACGGGGCCGGATTGGCGTTGGTATCTCCATCAATCCAAGGGGTTAAGGAAAACGATCGCCGGGCGGCGGGGGACTCGGATTGGGCTCGCACGGCCAATCCTGTTACCAAATTGTTACCATCGCCGCACGCCCCCGCAAGACCGAAACGCCCCCTATCCGCAGGGGGCGGCTCCGCCATGCCGTCGCGAACGGCAGGGCACGGAGTGTGGTCATCCCGCGGGACCATGCCCCCCTCCCGATATCCGCAGGACCGAGCCCGCGCGGGCGGTCCCCGATACTCGGGATCGAATCGGAAATCCTCGGACGCCGGCCGCTCCGGGGTGGCCGGGGGCGGAAGCCTCTCCGATACCCGTCCTCAGTCCGACTCTCCATCGAGCGGCTGGCCGATCAGGGCTTCCACCCGATCGCGAGTTACCGCCTCCCAGCAGATCGGCCGGAACGTGACCCGCCGGTAGCGGTCGGGATTGGGGTAGTGCTCGATGCAGGTCAGCGTGTCGGGGTCGAGGCCGAACTCCGAGCAGACGGCCTCGGCCAGCTTGCCGGCGCGGTTGGTGACCGAGGTGCCGGGGTTGTCCGGCAGCTCGGGGACGAGGACGGCGGCCGGGCCGTCGGGGTCGCGGTAGAGCCGCAGGCGGCAGCGGGCCGGGCGGCCGAAGTAGCCCGCGTACTCGTAGATGCGGTCCACGTCGAGCGTCATGAAACACCTCCGGGTGTGTGAAGGGACGGTCGGATGACCGGCCGGATCATGGACCCGGAGGCGGCGGGGCGCAAGCGGGGCCGAAGCAGGCGGGCGCTGATCGCAGAGGTGGAGACATCGGGAGATGGCCAGCGTCCGGCGCCGTCGATCGGAATCCCGACAGGGAACCGGCGCGGGTTGTTGACTCGCGGAGGCGAGGGAGTCGGTCCCGAGGGCCGGGACTGATATCGACCGAATTGCAAATCTACAAAGGGTGTTGCAATTAAAGGCGAACGACGATTGCTGCCGGGGTTTCCGGAGCGGCTGGTCTCTGTTGTCTCAAGCCGACATCGTCCGGCGAGATGATGGCTTGATTGAGTTGGCTTTGGCTGCTTCAGGGGCTGACTGTGCTGATCTCTTCTTTCTCTTCTCGGATTCGCTGAGCTCGGTGCAGGTCCCTCAGGCCGGACCGAGTCGGATGGGGGCTCGCTCCCCGGGAACGCTGGCTCCCCGGTCTGGAGTCGGGGGATCCCGGTCAAGATCAGACGGCTGATGAGCCAGAAGTGGACTGCATGGTTGCGATCAACTATGATCCAGCCAGATCGAGGCATTGACGCGACGCCGGGATGTGGCGAGGAATGCGTCCGTCGACGACACAGCGAACGCCAGTTGACGTCTCGGCGACCCCGGAAATCGCGGGCCTGGCCCCGGTTCCGCGGGCGAACTCTCGGATCGAACGGAGGGATCAGGCGGAAACCGCGTCGGATCGCCTCGTCGTTTTTCGGCACCGGATGTAACGATTGGGGTTCGAAATCCCAAGAGACTTACGGACGGAGTCGAAGTCGTTCAGGACCGGAGCTTCTGCATGACCGTCAAACCGGCCGACCTCAACGCGGAACTCGCGGCTCGCGAGAAGGCGGAGCGGATCCGGGACGCCATCGAGAGCGAGTTCGGGAAGCTCTGGTCGGCCATCGCGGCGATCGTGGGATCGAGCGAGCGCGGGCTCGCCCCGGAACGGAGGGCCCAGCGTGTCAACGAGGTGCTGGGCGAGGTGGTCTGCCGGGCCCTGGCGCACCCGGAGTCGTATCAGCCGGGTCGGTCCGTGGTGGGCTGGCTCGTGGGGATTGCCCGGAACGTACTGCGGGGCGAGGCCCGCGACGCGGCGACCCACCCCCGCCGGGCCGAGATCGATGACCCGACCTGGGAGCGACTGGTCGGGATCCTCGACCCGCCGGACGGCCCGGCCGCGGATCGGATCGATCTGGAGTCGATGCTGATGCGGCTCTCGCCGTCGGCCCGCAAGGCCCTGGAATGCCGCTTCTGGAGAGGTCTCGATGGTCGGGACCTCGCCGACGCCCTCGGGACGCCCAGCGAAGGGGCTGCGAGGGTCCGCGTCGCCGGGGCCGTCCAGGCGCTCCGCGACCTCCTCGCCCCGAACGCCTCGGAGGTGACCCGATGAGCGCCCACACCGATCGCTTCTGGCGCGAGCGGATGGCGGTCCGCTACCTCGACGCCCTCGACGCGGGCGACCTTGAGGCGATCGTCGAGCTCTGGGATCAGGCGGCCGCCGACCCCGAGCTGGAGGCTCTACTTCACGAACTGAACGACGGCCTGCATGCCGAGGAGGGCCTTGGGACCGACTTCGCGACCGACGCTACCCGCGTCCTGGAGCTGGCCCGGCGGGCGATGCCGACCGCCTTCCCGGTCGAGGAGTCGCCCGGTCCGCTGACCGCCGCCGACGTGGCGCGTCGATTGGAGGCGGAGCCGGAGTTCCGCCGGCTCAACCCGGCTGACCGGGCGGCCCACGCGCGGCTGCTGGCCGATGCGACGGTGGTCCCCGACCTGGCGGGGCAGGCGCAATTCGACCGCTGGTTGCAGGGGCTCGGCGTGGTGGCGTCGCCGTCCTATCGCCGGGCCTTCCGCAAGGTGGCGTCGCTGATGGACATGGCCCGGTGCCAGCAGGAGGGCCGACTCGCCGCGGCCCGGCGTGCTACGCCGCCGGACGATCCGACGGGAGGGCGGCCATGAATCGAGCCGAGGAGGGCCGGATGGTCGCCGAGGCCGTCCAACAGACCTACGAGGAAGCCGGCTTGCCGTGGCCGCCGGTCGGGGGCGGCCCGGTGCCGCTCGACGCGATGATCGGGGCCTACCCCGTCGTCAACGAGGAGGTCGCCGGCCTCAACCACGCGGCGGTCTCGGCCCTGCTCGGCCGTTGGGGCGTGCGCTGGGCCGAGATCCCGCAGCCCGACCCGGCGCTGGCCGGGTTCCTTTACGCCAACGCGCGACGGGGCTACATCTTCGTCCGTCGCGGAGACGGGTTGCCGCGGCGGCGGTTCACGGCGGCTCACGAGCTGGGCCACTACCGCCTCCACCTCGCCCCCGAGTTGGCCCGGCGCGACCCGGCCGATGCGGAGTTGGTCCGGGTGGACCAGACCATCGAGGAGGGCGGCGAGTCCGAGCTGGAGGCGATGGAGCGGCAGGCGAACCGGTTTGCGGCTGAGCTACTGATGCCCGAGGCGGTCTGCCGCGAGCGGGCTGACCAGCTCTCCCGGCGTACGGGCCGGTCCCCCGCTTCCTGGTCCACCACCTCGCGGGCGAGCTGCTCGTGAGCCGCCAGGCGATCGGCTGGAGGCTCTACGGGCTGGACCTGATCGCCAGGCCGACCTGGCTGAAAGCGAGCGCCGACACCGCCAGCGACGCGATGGAGGCCGTGTGATGGGCCTGGAATTCCTCCGCGAGCACGGCGGCCGTCGCGTCCGCGAGTCCCCCGATCAGCCCGAGCTGGATGGGCCGGATGACGAGGAAGGCGAAGTGCCCGAGAAGGTCGATCACGATTACGAGTGCCCGGCGGGAGAGTGGCGTCCGATCGCGGTGGACGGGACGGCCGTCGATTGGGGCGAGGCGCCGCGGCGGTTCGTCGATGGCTGCCATGTCGGCCACACGATCGCCTGGCTTCAGGACGCCGACGGGCACCCGGTCCCCTTGATGCTCGCCGAGATCGGCGGCGTCTGCCTGGAGCGGGACGGGAACGAGCTGCGCCGAACGTTCCAGGTGGTCGAGCGGGTCGTCGCGATAGGGATCGACCCGTTCCCCTGGAACGAGGTGGAAGACTTCGCCGTCGCGCTGGCCGGCTCGGGCTTCCGGTTGCTGCCGACCTCACTCTGGCGGGGCGAGGGCCAGGATTGGGCCGCCAGCTACGACTTCGAGACGATGCGGAAGAAGGCCCAGAACCGCTCGAACGCCGAGATGGAGGTGCTGGAGGAGGTCGCCCTCTGCCAGCACGCCGAGATGCCGACGGTCGTGGACGGCCGGCTGGAGCCGCAGGATCAACAGCGATGTGAGGCTCCAGCGTTGCCCGATCGTCGGCGTCATCAAGCAGCAGCGGAAGGGGTATCTCCATCCTCGCGGCTGGCGGGTCTATTACCACCTGGAGCCGGGGCAGCGGACGCCCGCGTTCCTGATCCCGTCCGAGAGCGTGCCGGTGGTGTCCTGGTACGTGAAGCTCGACGGCCGCCACGGCGCCCTGCCGAACTGGGGCGTGGTCCGGGTGGAGATCGCCCAGGCGTATTTCGAGCGGATCGGCAGGGAATTCGGTCACATCGACCGACTCTCGCACGCCTTGATCCAGATGCGATGCCGTCTGGGGTCGTACCGGCGCGGGCCGGTGTCCTTGGCGCCGATCGTCCGGGCCGAGGAGGTCTTGCGGGCCTTGTTCGCGCCCGCGGGGAATCTGGCGCAGCAGTTCTACCGACCTCACCGGGCTCTGACCCGCTCGACCGTGGAGGCCGTCGATGAGTGTTCTTGAAGGACCGGACCTCGACGGGGCCGAGGCCCCCGAGGTCCTGGGCAAGGTCGCGTCGCCGCCGAACAAGGAATCGACGTGCGATGAGTTCTACTTCTGGGTCCGCCGCGACGCGGTCGTCGAGCGGACGCAGATCGTGACCACGACGAGCCGCCTGGGCGGCCAGGACGTGAAGTTCTACGCCCTGGTGCGCGAGGTCTTCCGTCAGAGCCGGGCGCGGAGCATCGCCGAGGCGTGCGACGGCTTCGACGGCGACGTCGGCTTCGAGCCGCCGTTCAAGGTGCCGGGCGTGACGTTCGCCGCCGCGACGATCCTCCGCACGGAGCCGGCCGTCCTGGCCCCGCCGATGGAGGGGTGCGACGTTGTGCTCGGTGGCGAGGCCGAGGCGCGGGTCGCCTACGCGGCCGACGAGATCGAGCCCGACAAGCGGCTGGCCCTCGGACTGGTCAAGAACGGCGGCAGCCGACTGGCTGGTCCCGGCTGCATCGACCTCGACTACCTGCTGGGGGAGAACGGCGGCCACATCAACGTCAACGGCGTCGCGGGTCGGGGCACGAAGTCGAGCTTCCTGCTGCACCTGATCGCGATGCTGGAGCGGAAGGCCCGCCGGCAGGCCGCCGAGCGGCCGAGCGACCCGGAGCGCCTCCGCGTCGTGCCGATCATCCTCAACGTCAAGAACTTCGACCTGTTCTACATCGACCGCGCCAGCACCAAGTTCAACCCCGACAGGCACCTGGCCGATTGGGTGGCCCTGGGCGTACCCGATCCCAGGCCATTCGAAGGGGTCGCGTTCTTCGCCCCGCAACGCCGGGGCTCGCCCAACCCCGTCGATGCCGGCCGGCCCGAGGTCAAACCCTATTGCTGGTCGCTGGGCGACGTGGTCCGCGACGGCCTCTTCCGCTACCTCTTCGCCGACGACGACATCGGCGACGACAACTTCGAGGGCATGGTCCTCGACGTGGAGGCGAGATTGACGCGCGAGGATCGCCGGGATGATCGGATCAGGAGGGAGCTCGGCGTCCAGGGCGGGACGGTGAAGACGTTCAAGCAGTTGGTCGCGTGGGTCGATGGCCTGGCCGATGACGACTCAAAGCCGCTGAAGAAGCACCACATCAGCACGATTCGCAAATTTCAGCGTCGGCTGGCGAAGCTGGTCCATGAGGGCGACGGCATCCTCCGCCGAGACGACGTGGCCGGGCATCCGCTCGACGTCCGCGCGTCGGACACTCTCGGCCCGAAGGTCATCGACCTGCACGCTCTGGCCGCGACGCCCGGCCTGCAGCGGTTCGTCGTCGCGGCGATCTTCCGCCAGTTGGTCGAGGAGCGCACCGGCGGCCGGGCGATCCCGGGACTGAAGTACCTGGTCATGCTCGACGAGTTGAACCGCTTCGCCCCCAGCCGGGCCAGCGACCCGATCACCCGGCTGATCGAGACGGTCGCGGCCGAGATGCGGTCGCAGGGGATCATCCTGCTGGGTGCGCAACAGCAGGCGTCGCTGGTCTCGACGCGGGTCATCGAGAATGCCGGCATCCGGGCGCTGGGCCGGAGCGGCTCGATGGAGATGAACCGCGACGTCTGGAAGTCGCTCGGCGAGTCGGCCCGCCGCAAGGCCGCCGCCCTGGCGATCGATGAGAAGCTGCTCGTCCAGGATAGCTTTCGCGAGCCGATGCTCGTGCGCGTCCCCATGCCCCCCTGGGCCCTGAACCGCCACGAAGCCCGGCCGGCACCGGCCGGCACGCACGTCCGCGACGAGTTCGACGAGTGAACGAGCTTCGAAACCATTCGGGAGGCGAGCCGTGAAGATCCTGCATACCGCCGACTGGCACCTGGGCAAGCGCCTCGGCCGGATCGATCGCTCCGACGACCTCCGCCGGGCGGTCGGACGGGTCGTCGAGGTCTGCGAGCGCGAGGGCGTGGAGGTGCTACTGATCGCGGGCGACCTGTTCGACAACATCCATCGCGCCGACGACGTCCGCGCGGCGGTCCACCTCCTGCGGGATGCCGTCGGCCCGTTCCTCCGTCGCGGCGGGACGATTCTGGCGGTGCCGGGTAACCACGACGGCGAGACGTTCCCCGCGACGCTCCAGCACGCCCTGGCACTGGCCGATCCGAAGGATTACCTCCATGGCTCTCGCCTGGAACCCGGCCGATTCTACCTGGCGAATGTCCCGAGGCTTTACCGGATCGCCGACCGTGCGGGCCAGGACGTGCAGTTCGCCCTCATGCCCTACCCACTGGCGAGTCGCTATCTTGACGATGCGATTTCGGCGAACGTCTCCGGTGGCCTCGCGGCGAGGAATCACCGACTCCGGCAGGAATTCACGGAACAACTCCGCCGGATGCGGGCCGATTCGCGATTCGACGTCACGCTCCAGTCGGTCCTCGTGACTCATCTATTCCTCCAGGGCGCGACGCTGCCGGGTGGATATGAGATCACCGCCGCCGACGAGGCCGATCACATCGTCTGCCCGCCCGAGTACCTCGGCGCCGGCTGGGCCTACGTCGCGCTGGGCGACATCCACAAGCCGCAGGCGCTGGGCGGCCGGCCGAATGTGCGCTACTGCGGCGGCATCGAGCGACTGAACTTCGACGAGCGCGACAACGAGGTCGGCGTCGTGCTGTTCCAGGTCGGACCGGAGGGGCTCCTCGGCGAGCCGGCCTGGGTGCCGCTGGAGGCGACGCCGATGCTCGACGTGGCGATCGGCGAGCCGGCCGAGGATCTCCCGCTCCTGGCGGCGAGGTATCCCGACGCCGACCGGGCGCTGGTGCGCTGCCGGGTGGCGTACCGGCCGGGCGTCGATGACCTCGACGAGATTCGCCGCCGGCTCGAAGAGGTCTTCCCGCGGCTGCTACAAGCTGGACGTCATCGAGGTGGGCCGAGAGGCGACCGACCGCGTCGGCCCGTCCGGCGTGACGCGCCGCGGGCTCCGCGAGACGGTGATGGACTACCTCAAGGGGCGGCTCGATCCCGAGCGTGATCCGAATTCCCAGGCCGTCCTGGCGGCGGCCGTGGAACTGATCGAGGAGGTGCAGCGATGATCCCGCGTTCCATCACGCTCCGGGGTTTCCTCTGCTACAAGGAGGAGCAGGTCATCGACCTCGACGGCTGCGACCTGTGGGTCCTCGCCGGCCGCAACGGCAGCGGCAAGTCGGCGATCTTCGACGCGATGACGTTCGCGCTGTTCAAGAAAGCCCACCGCAGCCGCAGGCAGGACGCCATCGGACTCATCAACACCGAGGCCGACGCCCTCTCGGTCTGCTTCGAGTTCGACCTGGGGCCCGATCGCTACCGGATCAAGCGGACCGTTCCCCGGAGGGGAGAGGCCGACCGGGGGCTCTATCGTCGCGAGCTGCAGCCGGACGGCTCCGAGCGATGGCCCGCGGTGCCGGAGACACAGAGGGAGACGGGCCTGCAGCGCTGGGTCCAGCAGCACGTCGGGCTGACCTACGAGACGTTCACGGCCTCGGTCCTGCTCCTCCAGGGCAAGGCCGACAACATGCTCGGCGCCGAACCGAGGACCCGCTTCGAGATCGTCGCGGGGATCGTGGACCTGGAGAGCTATCGCAACCTCCACAAGCGGGCGGACGCAGAAGCGGAAGGACCTGGAGGCCCGGCCGAAGGCTCTGCGTGCCCAGCTCCAGACGATGGCCGAGGTCGAGCCCGAGGCCATCGAGCAAGCCGAGGGCCAGTTGGCCGGGGCCGAGGAGGCCCGCGTCGCGGCCGAGGCGGAGTGGATGCGACTCGTCAACCTGGGGGCACAAGCCACGACCTGGCTCGACCTGATCGGTCGTCGCCAGCGGGCGATGGAGACACGCGAGCACGCCCGGCGGCTCATCGCCGACTCCGAGGCGATCGACCGCGACTGCTGCCGGCTCCGGTCGCTCGATGCCCTCGTGCCCGAGGCCCGCCGGGCGATCGGCCGCCTCGAGGCGATCGCGCGGCACGAGGCGGAAATCCGGAGCACGGAGCAAGAGCGGCGGGAACTCTCCCGCAAGCTGGACCTGATCGCGACGCTTAGCCGAGGACACTCGGGGGCACCTAGGCGAGGTCGATGACGAGATCGGCCGCGACGAGGCCGAGGCAACGCACGATCCTGGAGCGGCAGGTCGGCGCTGGCGGTCCCGATCCACCGGGCGTCGCAGGCGAAGGCCCGTCGCGAGGAAGTCCGCCGGCTCGAGGCGGCCCTGGCGGCCTACCCCGATGACCTGGCGGCTCGGGTCGCAGACCTGGAGGCGGCACAAGCGGTCCGATCGAGCTGGAAGGCCGCCCTGCCGTCGCTCGACGGTGCTGGACCGCGAACGCCGGGCAGCTCGCCGCCGCCCGTGACCGTCGGCACGCCGCCCAGAGGGCGATCGAGGCCCGCAGCACCGAGGCGAGGAAGGCCGAGGCCGCCCTGGCGGGACGCCGCGCCGAGGAGTCAGCCGCCCGGCAGGTCGAGGCCAGCGCCCGCGACCGGGCGACCGAGGCGGCCACGCTGTCGCGAGCGGCCGAGGAGCGGCTCGCGCGGTTCGAGGGGCTCGACGGCTCGACGACCTGCGATCGCTGCGGCCAGGACCTGACGCCCGAGCACTTCGCCGCCGAGTCGGCCCGCCGTCGCGAGGAGTGCGATCGTGCCGCCGAGCAGGCCCAGGCTACCGATCGCGCCCTGGACGAGGCCGGCCGACGACTGGCCGAGGCCGAGAAGGCTCGTGATGAGACGGAGCGTTCCCTCCGCGAGGCCGAGAAGGCGGTCGACGCCGCCCATCGGGAGTCTGTCCAGGCCGGCCAGGATGCCGAACGCCACGCCCTGGCCTGCCGCGATGCCTACGATCGCCTGGACGAGCCCTTCCGGGTCCGAGTCGCCGACGAGCCTCCGGACGACTGGCTCGCCACGACGTTCCCCGAGGCGGGCGACCTCGACGAGGGGCGTCGGCTCGCGGAAGAAATCCGTGAGGTCCAGCCCCGCCTGGAGGCGGAACGGGCCCGGCTGGAGGCGATGGAGTCGGAGCAGGCCCGCCTCGATCAGGCGAGGAGCCTCCTGGCCGCGGTCGGCCTGGAGCCGGGCGACGAGGAGGCCGAGACCGAGCACGCCGCCCTCCGGGCCGAGCAGCAGGCGCTCGAACGTTGCCTCGAGGGCCACGCCACCCAGAGGCTGCTGGCCGAGGAGACCCTCACCCGGCTGAATGGGCACGCCGAGGGCCTGAAGGAGAGCCTCTCCGAGACCGAGAAGACGCTGCGCCGCCGCCCTGGCTCGCGTCGAGTCCCTCCGCGACGAGGCGGCCCAGGCCCTCGCCGCGGCCTCCGAAGACTGGCGAGACGCACTCGATGCGGCCTCCGAGGACCACGTCGCCGCCTGGGACGAAGAGCGACGGTCGCTCCGCGACAGGGGGGTGGAGGAGCAGGCGGAGGAATTGCCCCAGGCCCATCTCCAGCTCGAGCACGCCGAGGCGGATCTGGAGGAGGTCGATCGCCAGATCGCCGACCTGCCCGAGGAGGCCCGCCGCGATCCCGCGGAGTTCGCCCCCCGGATCGCTCAGGCCGACAAGGCACGCCGGGAGGCCGACGAGGTCCGCCAGGACCGGCAGGACGACGCTGAACACGCTGCGGCGCGACCGCGAGCAGCGCCTCGACCTCCAGGAGCGTACCCTCGCCGCCGAGCGCGACCTGGCCGTCGCCGAGACGCTCGCCGAGCTGCTGGGGCCGCGCGGCCTCCAGCGCGAC
This sequence comes from uncultured Planctomycetales bacterium, assembly GCA_963752755.1. Taxonomy (GTDB): domain Bacteria; phylum Planctomycetota; class Planctomycetia; order Isosphaerales; family Isosphaeraceae; genus CAVVZJ01. The sequence continues at coordinate 154,084 of CAVVZJ010000006.1, forward strand.
CTGATCCGCGACGCCGAGCGAGGGATCGTCGCCTTCGCCAACCCGATCCTCCGCGAGGTCTCCGGCGGCGAGCTGGAGCTGCGGCTGCTCGAGGCCGGCGAGGACGAGCCGGACCACGCCCTGCAACTGGACGCGATCGTGCGGACCCACGGCTCGACCGAGCCGTCTCGGTGTCGCCTACATCAGCGGCAGCCAGAAGTTCCGCGTCGCCGTCAGCCTGGCCCTGGCGATCGGCCAGTACGCCCGGGGCAGCCGGGAGCGGCCGATCGAGTCGGTCATCATCGACGAGGGCTTCGGCAGCCTCGACCGCCAGGGACGCGACGAGATGATCGAGCAACTCAACGCCCTGAGGGGCCGCCTGGCCCGGATCATCCTCGTCTCGCACCAGGAGGAGTTCGCCGAGGCGTTCCGCGACGGCTACCGCTTCGAGGTCATCGACGGGCACGACCGTGGCCCGGCCGTTCCACCGTTAGGCGTGGGGGCTTCTCCGTCGAGCTGTTCCAGGAGCCATCGTCGCGTCTGGGCGTTCCGCCGACCGATCCCCCCCGAGGCCCGATCGACGGGCGTCGGCGCGAACAGGGCCTCGAGGTCCGGCAGGGCCGCCCGATAGTGCTGCCCGAGGTTGACGTGGACCGCCCGGAACCGGCGGCCGGCGATCAGCGTCCGCAGTTGCCGTCCGAACCGCCCGGCCCGCTGGCGAGCCATCGCCGTCGTGAGCCGCTCGTCATAGGTCGCGATCACTCGATCCGCCCGGAGAATCCCATGCTTGGCCGAGACGATCCAGCACCGTCACTTCCGCCTCCCAGCCTTCACGGCCGCGGAGCGCCTTCTTGAGGACCTGGAATAATGGCCCGTCGTAGAGATCCCAGGCCCGACCTCGCCGCAGGCCCACCGCCTTGCGCTGCGAGCAGCCGATCAGCAGCAGGGCTGGCGGCGGCTCGTCGCTGTTGCTCATCGCCGGCTCTCCAGCGCCAATGCGACGAGGTCGGCCATGCGGTTGCCGCCGATGCGCCGCGACGACCAGGTGGGGAAGTCGCCCCGCTCCAGGTGCCGGTCGATCAGCGCCGGCTTCCTCCAGCACGGCCCAGAGGTTGTGCACCGCCCGGTGCGCGAACCCTTCCACGCCGACCGCCTTCAGGCCCTCGACCCCCCGTCGGCGACACGACGGGCACCGGCAGCGGGCCAACTCCTCCCACTCGGCCGGCTCGATCGCGCGCCCCTTCCACGACCCCAGCTTCACGGCCATCCGCTCGCCCCGACCCTTGAGCACGACCAGGCCCCGCGCCGCCCGCTGTCGCCAGCCCGAGGAGTCGAGCCGAGTCGATCCCCAGGGCCGCCGCCAGGTGCAGGGTGACGATCCCGCCGATGCCGAAGGCGTGGATCGTGCCGGGGAACTCGTCCCGCACCCGCCGGATGCCCCCGATCGTCGCACGCCGCTGCGCGCCGGCGCTGTTGAGCAGGTGCGGCACCAGGCCGCCGATGGCCAGCTTCTCCGTGCGGCCAAGACGGTGGAGAGCTTCCAGGTAGCGTTCCAGCCAGGGGCCGGCGTGGATGACGGGGCAATAGCCGTCGTCGGCGTGGGCCTCCAGCACCCGGATCGTCCGATCGACCAGCGCCTTCTGGCGACGCCGCGAGTCGGTCGGCCGCGGGATGAAATCCGCCGGTACCGGATACCACGCCGGCGCACGTCGCCCGGACGAACGCCCGGAACTCGGCCACCGCCGGCCGAGTCCCCCGCACCAGGCAGGAGAACGCCCCGTTGTCGAGATAGACCCGGACATCCGATCCCGAGCACGGCCGGGAAGCCGTCGGTCATCGCGAAGCGGAGCAGGTGCGGCAGTCGGCGAAATTCATCGAACGAGAGCATCACCGCCTGAAGCTTGGGGACAAACTCCGGCGACCGCCGGTCCCAGACGCGGGGCCGCAGGTTCTTCAGGCTCAGGCCGGCGACAACTTCCATGGCGAGACTATCCTCGGGACGGGAAGGGCCCGATTCTATCGTCCGGGAGGGAGCCCGGCAGCAGCGAAACCCGGAGAACGCCCATGAGCACCGTCACCCCCGACCTGATCCCCGTCCGTGCCCTCAACCAGGTCTCGTACTGCCCGCGGCTCTACTACCTCGAATACGTCGAGTCGGTGATGCCGACCAACGAGCACGTCGAGGACGGCCTGTTCCAGCATCGGCGGGTCAACGACCCGGCCCTGGCGAACCGCACCCGCAAGGAGGGCGACGCCCTGCACACCCGCAGCGTCTCCCTCAGCTCCGAGCGGCTGGGCATCTCCGGCAAGCTCGACCTGATGGAGGAGCGTGGCGGCGTCACGCGGCCGATCGAGTACAAGCGATCCATCGGCGCCGACCGGCGACGACGGCCGCCCGACCGTCTGGGAGAACGACGCCATCCAGCTCTGCGCCCAGGGCCTGCTGCTGGAAGAGGAGTTCGGCGAGCCGGTCCCGAGAGGCGTCCTCTACTACATCGGCTCGAAGTCGCGGGTGGACGTCCCGCTCGACGAGTCTCTCCGCGCCAAAACACTCGCCGCCATCGCCACGATCCGCGACCTCTCCGCCCGCGACACCCCGCCCGAGCCCCTGCCCGAGCGAACTCCGGCACCGCTGCTACGGCTGCTCGCTGGCGACGGTCTGCCTGCCCGAGGAGACCCTCTACGCCATCCGCCACCCCGAGACCCCATCCGCCCCGGCCGCCGGCGTGTCCCGCGTCGTGCCCCAGAACGACGACGGCGCCGTGCTCTACCTGCACGAGCCCGGCTCGCACGTCGGCAAGCGGAGCGAGCATCTGGTCGTCCGCCATCACGGCGCGGAGATCAACCGCGTCCCGATCGCCTCGATCCGCCAGGTCGTCGTCTTCGGCAACGTCCAGGTCTCCACCCAGGCCCTGGAGTGTCTGGCCGGCCTCGACGTGCCGGTCGCCTACCTGACCTCCTACGGCCGTTTCATCGCCGCCCTGATGCCCGCCCCGGCCAAGAACGTCAGCCTCCGCGCCGCGCAGTACCGCCTCTTCGCCGACCCGACCCATGCCCTGTCCCTGGCCCGCGAGGTCGTCCGCGCCAAGGTCGCCAACCAGCGCACGCTCCTGATGCGCTCGCTCCGCACGAAGCCCACCGACGCCGATCGCCGAGCCCTCCCGCGGCCGCGACGAGCCCGCCGCCCGCGACATGGCCGACCTGCTGCCCCGCATCGACCGCGTTGCCTCGCTCGACGCCCTGCTGGGCCTCGAGGGCCAGGCCGCCTCCCTCTACTTCGGCCAGTTCGGCCGGATGCTCAAGAACCAGGGGCCCGGCCGCCCCTTCGACTTCCGCAGCCGCAACCGCCGCCCGCCGCGCGATCCCGTCAACGCCCTCTTATCTTTCTCCTACGCCATCCTCGCCAAGGACTGCTTCTCGGCCGCCTGCACCGTCGGCTTCGACCCCTACTGCGGCTTCTACCACGCCGGCCGCCACGGCCGCCCCTCGCTGGCGTTGGACCTGATGGAGGAGTTCCGCGCCATCATCGCCGACTCCGTCGTCCTCACCCTCATCAACAACGGCCTGCTCTCCGACCGCGACTTCCTCACCTGGCGCGACGCCTGCCAGCTCACCGCCGACGGCCGCAAGCGGTTCTTCGAGGCCTACGAGGCCCGCAAGGCGACGGTCGTGACCCACCCGACCTTCGGCTACAAGATGTCCTACGGCCGGATGCTCGAAGTCCAGGCCCGCATGCTCGCCGCCTTCGTCCGCGGCGACGTCCCCACCTACAAAGGCTTCACCGTCCGCTGAGGGCCCACCCCCGATGGAAACCTGGCTCGTCGCCTACGACATCGCCGACCCCAAGCGCCTCCGCAAGGTCGCCCGCGCCTGCGAGGACTTCGGGCTCCGGCGACATTTTTCGAGTCTTTAGCACGGCTACCGGGTTCAAGTCCGTCATGCCGCTCTCGCCTGGTGTAGGGTCCGGGTCGCCTCCTCCCGGTCCCGGGCTCGTGACTCACGTTCCAGGTCCAACGCGAGCCGACCGTTGATCGCCGACGCGGTCCGCACCCGGTAGATCGTCTTCTGCATCTTGCGATACCGCCGGTTACCACGCTCCACCGCGTTGGAGGTTGCCCCCAGCAGCCGATCGTCCAGGAACGTCAGCGCCTTCTCCAGGTTCGGTGAGAACAGCGCCTTCAGCGCCTGCCCGACCCGGCGGAATCGGCGGACCCGGCCCCGCAAGCGCGCCAGCTTGGCCAGCGCCGTGTCGGTCCGGCACCGCCGGTCGAAGAGCCGATACACCTCCTCCATCAACGTCCGCAAGGTCCGCAGCCGGGGCAGGCCCCGGCTGATGCGCCGCAGCGTCCGCCGCTCGGCCGGGGTGAGCCGACGCTGCACGAACCGGTAGCGGTGCTCGAACAACGCGCCGATCTTCTGCTCCAGCCGCTTCTTCTGCCGGGCCGCCCGCCGAGCCTCTTTGGTGGCCGGGCGACCTCGCTTCAACCTGGGCTTCCGCGTGGCCAACTCCTTGCGAACCTTGGCCACCGCTCCGAGGACCGCTCTGGTCAACTCGCGCACGACGGGGAAGGTGCAGAGTTGGTGGGGGACGTCGCCGAAGACCTCGGCGATCGGGGCCGGGTACAGCGACGAGCCGTCGGTGGTGATCCCGCGCAGGACCAGGCCCCGCGACTCCAACGCGGTCTGGAAGCGGCGGAAGAAGGCGGTGATGTCGTCCTGCTTCGGATCGCGGCGGAGCACCTGATAAGCGATCCGCTTGAAGGTACGGTTATCGACGATCGAGAGGATGCAGAACGGGCCGTCGGACAGCTCGTCGGCGGCGATGTAGCCCGAGAAGTCGGCCAGCGTCCAGTCGAGGTGCTCGGAGTCGATCCGCCGCGCCGCCTTTTTCCCCCCGGCCTCGACCCAGTTCTGGATCGTGGCGTAGGGGACGAAGACCCGATGATCCCGCCAGAGGCTCCAACTGGCGGCCGGATACGGCAGTCCGTCCTCGACGACGAGGCGGAGGGCCGTGGCGACGACGCGTTTGGTGTCGTGACGGCCGGGGGCGGCCAGGTCGGTGCAGTCGGCGTTGAAGGACTTGCGGCACTTCGAGCAGAAGTGCTGGGAGTAGGTCAGGATGAGGTCGCAGGGTCGCCCGGAGACGAGGTCGTGGAGGGTCCGTTGGAAGACGCGGTCCCGGTAGGCGCTGTGACTACATCGTCGGCAAGGCCGCCGCCGATAGTTGCGGCTGCGTTTGCGGAGTTTGGGCTGGGGCAAGTCCTCGATGCGAGTGATGCCCTCGGTGGGATCGGGCAGGTATTCTCCGGGTCCAGGCAAGCGCAGTGCTCCTGTAAGGTGGTTCCTACAGGAGAATACGAGGTCGACCACTGACCTGTTCGTTTCCAAGCCCGGTAGCCGTGCTAAAGACTCGAGAATCGGCCCTTATCCTTATTGAGAAGGGAGGAAGTCTTCCACGGCCCGATGGCCGTGGCCCCATTGAAGCACCGCGGACGCTGTCGGGGCTGTCGAGCGACCACGTCTTCCACGGCCCGATGGCCGTGGCCCCATTGAAGCGATCGGGCCCCGCCGCGGCTTTCGCCATCCGGCCGGGTCTTCCACGGCCCGATGGCCGTGGCCCCATTGAAGCCTCCGGTGTCCGGATTCCTGCCGGGCCGACGATCTTGTCTTCCACGGCCCGATGGCCGTGGCCCCATTGAAGCACCGTGGGGCGGCCCGCACCGAAGGCACGAGAGCGAGTCTTCCACGGCCCGATGGCCGTGGCCCCATTGAAGCAGCAACACCTCGGTCAATCGTACCCGCCGCGGCAACGATACACGCCAAGGTCGGTTCTTCGTCGATCGACATTGCGCGGTATGGACCAAAAGGTGTAAATTCATGCCATGTCGCCGCTGGAGGACAACATCCCCGAGCCGCTCCGGAACCAGTTCGAAATCCACGCGTGGCGTCATGCCTCGGCCATCCTCACCCGCGACTTCCCCGAAGAGTCGCGCGACATCATCGAGATCCTCTCCGACTTCCGGCTCCGACGCTCCGACGTCGCCCGGGCCGGCGGCCGCAAGTCGCCGATCTCGGACTCCCTCGACCACCGGTTCTACGAGCGCGGCTGGGTCGAGAAGAAATTCGATACCAAGATCATCATCGACCGGCACAGCTACGACTCGCCCACCCACAAGATCGATTGCTTCAAGAACCACGTCGCCCTGGAGGTCGAGTGGAACAACAAGGATCCGTTCTACGACCGCGACCTCAACAACTTTCGCCTGCTCTTCGACCTCCGTGCCGTGAGCGTCGGCGTCATCGTCACCCGCGGCGACGAGCTCCAGGCCATCTTCGACGAGATCGGCAAGGGAAGTTCCTACGGCAACTCGACCACCCACATGGGCAAATTGCTCCCGAAGATCGAGGGCGGCGGCGGGGGTGGCTGCCCGATCCTCGCCTTCGGCATCACTCGCCAACTCTACGATCCTCGGGCATGATCGGGCCATGCCTCCCCGCCGCCCCGACCCCGCCGCCCTCGACTTCCGCTCCCGCGTCTCCGGTCCCTTCGGAACCATCTACGCCGACCCGCCCTGGCAGTTCCTCAACCGCACCGGCAAGATGGCGCCCGAGCACCGGCGGCTCAACCGCTACCCGACCCTGAGCCTGCCGGAGATCCTGGAGATTCCCGTCGGCGACGTCGCCGCCCCGCGGAGCCACCTCTCCCTCTGGGTGCCCAACGCGCTGCTCCGCGAGGGGCTGGAGGTGATGGAGGCCTGGGGCTTCACCTACAAGACGAACTTCGTCTGGTACAAGGTCCGCAAGGACGGCGGTCCGGACGGCCGTGGGGTGGGCTTCTACTTCCGCAACGTCACCGAGATCCTCCTGTTCGGCACCCGCGGCGGCCTCCGCACCGGCCCGGCCGGGCGGCGGCAGGTGAACCTGCTCTCGACGCGCAAGCGCGAGCACTCGCGCAAGCCCGACGAGTTCCACGACCTGATCGCGTCGTGCAGCCCCGGCCCCTACCTGGAGCTGTTCGCCCGCAACCCGCGGCGCGGCTGGGTGCAGTGGGGCAACGAGATCGAGCAGGAGGTGGAGGACCTGCACGATCCCGCCATCGCAAGGCGAGTGGAGATGCGAGAACTCCTGGCCGCCTGACTCGCCACCGGCATCGGGGACCTCGTGCCGCGCGATATCGCGAGCCGGAATGGTCGTGAGGTCAATTCGATCTGGTTGCGCCTTCATGTGAACATTACTACACTTGCGATTCGTACGGGCACCGTGCCCGGACGACACGGGTCATTCACACCCACCGAGGAGGCACCCTCACCATGAGCGGAGCCCGTCTCTGCCTGCACAGGGGCGGCCGGGAGGTCCCCAGGGAGTACCTCGCCACCGTCCCCACGCCCGCACCCTCGCGGCGCTGGCACCCTGTCGGCCACCACGCGTTCGTCGACGCGGTGGACGAGGCCCTGTCCGCACAGGGCTTCACCATCGAGCGGCGGCGCTACGGATTGTCGCAGGATGACGCCAAACTGTTCGGCGTCCTCGACCTCACGGTCCCCGTCGTCTCCGGCGTCACCGTGGCGGTCGGCATCCGCAACAGCCTCAATCAGACCTTCCCGTTGGGGTTCTGTGCCGGGCATCGCGTGTTCGTGTGTGACAACTTGGCATTTTCTGCTGAGTTGATGGTCAAGCGCAAGCTCACCTCGCGCGGCATGCTGCGCTTCCGCGACGACATCGCGGCCTGCGTCTCCGGGCTCGACGTCTTCAAACGCGCCGAGGAGCACCGCGTCCGCCGGATGCAGCTGGCCGACATCGGCGACACCGAGGCCGAGAGCTTCATGCTCCGCGCCCTGGAGCGTCGCCTGATCTCCCACCGCCTCGTCTACAAGCTGATCGAGGCGTGGCGGGAGCCGCCGTTCGAGGAGTTCGAATCAAGAACTCTTTGGTCGTTGTTCAACTGCTTCACGCTCGTCATGAGCGATCGGGCGAAGAGCAACGCCCAGCAGCACGCCCGCGACACGATGAGTCTCCAGGCGCTGTTGGCCCCCAAGGGTGCCAACGCGCCGGGGATGCTCGACGTGGATTGTGAGGTGATCGATGTCACGCAAGAAGCCTGAGGCCAACGGCGACGCCGTCGAACCACCGCTGCCGGTCGATGATCCGGCTCCGGAGGGCGAGAAGCCCAACATGCCGTGCTTCGTCGCCCGCTATTCGCTCATCCGCGCCTGCGTCTGGGCGAATCCGAGCGAGATGTCTTGTCCATAATGCCCCTCGAAGCGCGAATGACGAGAGGAGCCCCACCGGGCTCCTCTCCTCCCCAATGATTCATCCCCAGGGGCCAGCCCCTCCTCATAAAATCGAATCGCTCTTTCACTTCATTGCGTGTAGGCACCAAAATCTCCCGATCCCCGTCTGTGGGACGGTCGTGTCAGTGACTCGGGCGGCGAACGACGCCGATGCTCGCGCAGCCAACGGCGCAGGCGGCGCAACCTCGCCTGCTCGCTCCGCCCGCCCCGCACGACCCAGCAGGCCCGAGGCCCGATCCCCTCGCGGCGGGCGTCCAGCCAGCCGCGTCGGATCCATGTGTTCAGCGTGGCGGGGTGCATCCCCAAATGCCGTGCCAACGCCGAAGCCCACCACTCCCCCGGCGCCAACGCCGCGGCCGACCCGGGACTCGAGGGACGCCGCTTCACCAGGCCGTGGCGCTGGAGCTGGGCCTCGACGACATCCCGAGTGAAGCCGCCCCGGCCCGAGCAGGAGTTCCAGCCCTCGGCGTTGAGCCGCTCGGCGATCTGCGGTGTGCTCAGCCCCGAACGGCGGAGCTCGACCATGCGGCCCAGGAGCTGTTCATGGTCGCGAAGTTGCTCGAATCGGGCGACCGGGCGGATCAGCTCGTGTCGGCTCGTCATCCCGCCGGCCCAGTGGATTGTCAGGTCCAGATATTCGCTGTCTCCCCGGACGGCCACCTCCACACGCTCGACCAGATGCCGCACGATCGCCTTGCGATCCGCGGCCTCCGTGCTCGGCGCCTGCCAGAGGGCCGTCAGGTCGGCGCCCAGGCGCGGATGGCCGCGCGGTCCTCCGCCGTCAGCGGCCTCGGATGGCGGCGGAGGAACGCCTCGTAGTCGTCCTCGACCCGACGTTGCTCCTGCAGGGCCGCCTCCCAGCGCCGCTCCAGTTCCCGGCCCACCAGGCGGTTCTCCGGCTCCACGGCGTGATACTGCCGAGCGGCCCGGTCCGCCTCGTAGGCGGCCCGCTCCCGCCGATGGCGCCAGTGCTGGTCGATCCGCCGCCGCTCCTCCTCGATGTCCTCCGCCGCGGCCAGGCTCGCCTCCAGGGCCGCCGGCTCGAGCGCCTCCAGGACCCGCCGCCCGACGAACTCGTCGAGTACCGCACCGGACGTCACCTGACAGATGGGCTCCCCGTACTCCCTCCAGCGTTGGGAGCAGATGTAGTGAGGGCGTTGCCTGGACCCGCGGTAGTTCACCATCATCCGCAACCCGCAGCGACCACAGAACAGCACGCCCGGCAGCAGGGCCGCGCCGCCGCGGGGCGCACCCCGCGAATCCATGCGAGCCCGGTTCTCGGCGAGTTGATCCCGGTTCTTCTGGAACTGCTCCCAGCTGATATAGGCCGGGCAGTGGCCCCGGATCAGGACCCCGGGAACCTCGGAGGCGGACCGGCCCGAGGGGCGACGGCTCCCACGCCCGCGAGAACGCCCGTAGGTGTACGCCCCGGCGTAGAGCGGGTGTCGCAGGATGTTCGTCAGCGTCGTGCGGTTCGGCCGCCGCCACTCCAGGTTCCCCCGATTGGGGCCCTGGTGGGGGCGGACCCCGAGTCGGATCCCGTGCGCGACGAGGTACCTCAGGAGCTTGTGAGTGGTCTTGAGCTCGTCGAACTTCTCGAAGATCAAGCGGACGACCGCCCGGACCTCCTCGTCGGGATCCAGCGCGAACTCGCCGGTCGGGAGCCGGACGTAGCCGATCGGCGGGTGGCCATACAGCTCGCCGCGCCCGGCCTTGTTTCGCCGGCCCTGATCCATCCGACTCTTGAGGATATGAAGCTCAGCTTCGCTCATCGTCCCCTTGAGCCCCAGGAGCAGCCGATCGTTGTAGTCCGACGGGTCGTAGAGCCCATCCTGATCGGCCAGGAGCGTCTCGAACAGGGCGCACAGCTCCAGCAAGTGGTACCAGTCCTTGCACGAGCGTGCCAGCCGGCTCATCTCCCAGCCGAGGACCAGGCCCACGCGATCCAGGCCGACCTCCGCCATCAGGCGCTGGAAGCCGGGGCGTCCCTCGGCGGACTGGGCGCTGTGAGAGTCTGTTCCAAAAGGGGCGTCGGCTGTAGTTTGGGGGGATGGAACGCAAAGCCTACCCCAGCGACCTGACCGACGCCCAGTGGCGCCTCCTCGCTTCCCTGATCCCCGAGGCCAAGCCCGGCGGCAGGCCCCGCAAGTACGAGATGCGCGAGGTCATCAATGGCCTGCTCTACCTCAACCGCGAGGGCTGTTCCTGGCGGGCGTTGCCCCACGACCTGCCCCACTGGAAGACCTGCTACAACTTCTTCCGCCGGTTCGAGGCCGACGGCACCTGGGACGCCCTGGTCGCCGCGTTGCGGGGGGAGGTGCGGACGAAGCTCGGGCGCGCGCCGACGCCCAGCGGCGCCTGCATCGATAGCCAGTCGGCCAAGACGGCGCACGGCGGGGCCGAGGTCGGCGTCGATGGCGGCAAGATGGTGCGGGGCCGCAAGCGACATATCGTCACCGACACGCTGGGGTTGCTGCTGATCGTCGTGGTCACCGCGGCGAACCTCGACGACGGGGCGACGGCGCCGCGGCTGCTGGCCGGTCTGCCCGCCGTGACGTTCCCCCGGCTGGCCGTGGTGTGGGCGGACCGGAAGTACCGCAACTCCCGGCTCGACGCCTGGCTGTCGGGCCAGGACCGGCTCCGCGTGGAGGTGAGCTCGAAGCCCGAGGGCGAGCGGGGGTTCAAGCCGCTGAAGGTGCGGTGGGTGGTCGAGCAGACCTTCGGCTGCCTGCTGCGGTGGCGGCGGCTGGTGCGGGACTTCGAGCGGCTGCCGGAGACGAGCGCGGCGATGGTCAAGCTCAGCTCGATCCATCGGATGGTCCGCCGTGCCCGGCCGCCGCGATGGCGGAAGAAATTCCGCTACAAGCGGCCGCCCAAAGCGGCCGCTTGAGTCTTTTGGAACAGTCTCTGACCGAGATCCTCGTCGATGATCAGGATGCGGTCCCGCGGCCAGCCCCAGGCGGATGCATAACGGGCCAGGTCATACTGCAAGGCGGTCGACTCGCGATTGCAGGCGACCTGCTGGAGGGTGGACTGCCGGACGTAGACGATGGCCAGCCGCTCGACGTGACGGGCCTGGATCTTCTGCACGGGCCCGAGCGCCGTGGGTATCGACCGGGACGACTCGACGTCGGGATGGGCTCGGTCTCCGACGGAGGCGGGCTCAGGAGGGATCATGCCGCCCCTCCCTTCGTGGCGTTCTGGTCGCGTCCCAGTGCCGGGCGATGATCCGGCTCAGGGTCCGGAGGATCTCCCGACGGGTCGTGGGCGGCAGGGCCGCCCAGAGCCGATCGGTCCGGAGTCGTCCCGTGTCCGCGGGGCGCGGGGGGGAGCAGTTCGAGCGAAGGTGTTGTCCATGAGTCTGCTCCGGTCAGGGATCGAGGATGCGAGCGCCACCACTGGGCCAACTCCAGCAGGGCTCCCACCGCCACTATAGGGGTCGGAGGACTCTGGTGAGAATCCGAGTCTGGATGGGTAGTGTGGTCCAGTGACCGAGCAGGGCATCCGCTACCAGACGACGATCAGTCGCCTGTACATGGGTTCCGACCAGTGCTGGCACTCCACCGCGAGCTTCGGCTACCGCGACCTGCCCATCGTGGAGAAGGTCGCCGCCGCGGCGTTCCAGTGGATCGCCGAGCGGCTGGCCGAGAACGACGTGCCGTTCTGAGCCGCACCGAGCCGTCATCTCTTCGGTGCACCCCTCGGTGCCACGCAATGACCAGAGCCCGCAGTCGGAAACGACTGCGGGCTCCTCTCCGATGCGACAACCGGGCGTCGATGACACCCGACTCTCGCACCAACTCAAGATACCACCACCCTGCATGTTCCGCCGCCTCTTCCACCCCGACCGCTTCCTCCGCGCCGTCGCCGGCACCGGACCGTTCCGCGACTACTGCCGCGCGCGGGGCCTCGCCTTCGACGCGACCGCGGAGGAGCCGGGCGCGGTGGACCTCGCCGCCCGCTGGCGCGCGGCCGTGGCGGCGCTGCCCGAGCCGCGGCGCGCGGAGATCGAGCTGGAGCTGGCGCAGGTCAACGACCTGGCCCACCGCGACGCCATCTACCACCTCATCGACGCCTGCGCCGGCAACGGCCTGCCCTCGGACCTCATCCCCGGTGAGGCGGCGCAGGCGCTCTGGTTCCTCGTGCATCGCCCCGAGGTCTTCCAGGAGGTCTTCTTCCACGAGGAGATCGCCGAGAGCGAGGCCTGGCACCACGCCGCCGGCCTGCCCGGCGTCGCGCTGGACGACCACGCCGTCGCCCGCGCCGCCTTCGAGGCGGCGCTGGGGCGGTTCTTCCGTGTGTCGGAAGGAACCGGCCGGTTCTGCGCCTCGCGGAGCTACCGGTTCGTCGCACCCGACTGCCACCTGTTCGTCGGCTTCGTCTCCGACCGGCTGCGGCTCCTCGACGCCTTCAGCCAGGAGGGCCGCCACCGCCCGCACCGCGTCCTGCCGGCCAACCGGGTGCTGCTGGCGTACTACCCGGTCGACGGCGCCGTGCTGCTGAAGGGCCGGCTGCGGGCACGCTCCAAGGTCCACGCGCTCTTGCGGTCGCTGTCGCGGGCGGTGCTCGGCACGCCGGTGGACGAGCGGAGCCTCGGCGGCCGCTTCGACCTGGACCGGCTGCTGGCGCGGTTCGACCCGCCGCTGCCGGAGGGCTTCACGATGGTGCGGCTCAAGGCGCTGGAGCTGGCCTACCCGCCGACGAAGGGGCGCAGGAGAATCCGCTTGGAGACGAACGCCGCCGACACCCAGTTCGCCGTGGCCGAGATGGTCGAGGAGCACGTCGCCCGCGAGGAGTTGCGGGATCGCCTGCACGTCGTGTACGCCGAGTTGCAGGCGCGGCTGGAGGTGCGGGGCCGGGGCAAGAACCTGTTCGTGCGGCTGTGGCCGGACCGGTGCAGCCTGAACCCGACGCCCGCCGCCGAGACGCTGCGTCGGAGTTTGCGTTCCTGGGGCCTCGAGCATGCGCCGCAGCCTTGAAGTCGTTCTCGGCCTGCTGGACACCGAGGTGCCCGCCCTCCTCTCGGCGGAGGACTTCGCCGGGCCGATGGCGCCGTCGCTGGACCTCTTCGAGCGGATGGGGTTCCTGCCGGCCGAGCCGGGGATGAACCCGGTGCCGAGCTGCCAGCACTGCCTGGCCGGCACGCCGTATCGCCTGGCCGGTCGCCACCACTGCAACTGCTGCGGGGAGGAGGTTTCGCTCGTCGCCCTCCAGATCCGCCGCTTGGAGCCGGAGCCGCTGCTCGGCTGCCTCGCGAGAGTGTGGGGGCTGTGCGGCGGAGTCGTGCGGCTCGCCGACGGGCTCTGGCGGCTGGGGAGCCTGGAGGAGGGGGCGCAGGCGACCGAGTGCTTCTACCTCCGGGGCGAGAACCTGCCGGATGCGTCTCGTCGTCGCCTGCTCGCGTACCGGAGCGTGATCGTGCTCCACGGCAAGCCTCGCCGGCCGGAGATCGAAGGGTACGCCGGACGCTATCTGGCGCTCGTCGACGTGCTCTGCGTCGAGGAGTACCGGCTGGTGGCGACGTCTCTGCTTACCTCAGAGCGGCGGGGCGGCGTGATCCGGTTCGACCGCCGGACCGGGGCGCTCTACGCGGGCGATGAGTTGCTCGGCCGCATCCCGCCGGGCAGCCGGGAGTTCCACCTGATCGCGATGCTGGCTGACTACCCCGGCGAGGTGGTGCCGTACGCCGAGCTGAAGCGGCACGTCGGCGCCGCGACCGGCTCGCGGGACGAGACGGAGGAGGCGACGTTTTGTCACAAACTCAAATCTCGGATCAAGCACGCCCATGGCATCACCATCATCGATCGCTTGATCCGCACCGACCGCCGGGGTGGTGGCTACCTGCTGGAAGCGGCGTTAGAGTTTCGGTCGTAAGTCGCATCGAATGCTCGATATCCGAACCATCCCACAGGGTTCGACGAGATCTCGGTTTGGCGGACCGAAGCACCCAAGGGCCTATGCTCATCAATGAAGTTGTGTCGGTGAGGTGCGTCCCTGGGATTGGACCAGTCGGGTGTTGCCGTCATGGTACGGCGAACGCCTCGGCCTGACGACGGCAAACTGCGGTATGCCTGATCCGAGGTTGCAAACCATGCGCGATTGGGAACGTTCCCGAGGTGCGCCGTCGCCTCTCGCGTCAGAGCCATCGACGGTCGGAGACGTCCCTCCCCAGGGGATCGCGGGCCTCCGACGTCAGGCTGTAGTCGGCCAGTTCGCGCCAGGGATCGTGCCGATCGGGGTCGAGTCGGGTCAGGCTCATGTGGGCCAGGTCGTCGAGGCGGCCGATGTCCGGCTGATCGATCTTGACGAGGAACGCGGAGACCTGTTCGGCCGTCTGACACTCGGAGAGGAGCAGGCGGAGGCTCCCGTCCCGGCTGAGGGCGGTGAGCCGTCCCAGGACGTCGACGGAGAGCTCGGGGTGGTCGGCCGGGGCCAGGGTGAGGAAGATCCGATCGACGGGCTGGCCGCCTTTCGCGTCGAAGGGGATCGCCCAGCACAGGAAGCCGGCCACTCCGACGGGCCGACCGAGCGACTCCCACTCGCAATGGGGCACGGCCAGCCCGTGGCCCAGCGCGGTCGGGGCCAGGTCCTCCCGCAGGAGGATCCGATCGATGAGACTCTCCGCCTCCTGGTGGCGGAGATAGCCGAGCATCACGGCGTGGTGGACAAGCTCCTCGATCACGGCGGTCTTGGAACGTGGGGCCATCCCGACGCGGATGGCCTCGGGCGGGAAGAGTTCGGCCAGACTCGGCGACGCGCCGACGGCGCATGGCTGCGTCCATCGGTGACCTCGATCCGAAGCCTCTCGCGGTACGAACCCGCGGTGGCGATTAAGCAGGAGATCGTGCCGGACGCGACGGGCTCGGCCCAAGTTCGTGCGGCACAATGGAATACTGCTCGGAGATCGGTCGCGGCCGGCGTCGCGCCGGGCCGGTCGCGGGGCGGCAGGAAACTTGCCGGCGGCGGCGAGGTCTTGCCGGGACGGTCGCGGCGCGGACTACTGGAGCGAGTAGCGATTCAGCTTGTACCGCAGGGTGCGGGGGCTGATGCCCAGGAGCTGGGCCGCGCGCTCGCGGTGGTTGTCGCACTGGGCCAGGGCCGCGAGGATGGTCAGCCTTCTCCGCCTCCTGGACGGCCGCGTCGAGGTTCAGGGCGTCCGGGCGTCCGCTCGGGGTGCGCATCTCCCGGGGCAGGTCGTCGGCGTGGATCGACCGGGCCTTCGACCAGGGCCACGAGCCGATCGATGCAGTTCCGCAGCTGGCGGACGTTGCCCGGCCACGAGTAGTCCAGCAGAGGACCCGCATCGCCGCGCCGGCGACCTGCTTAGGCTCGCGGCGCTGCCGTGCGCAGGCCGGCTCGAGGAAGTGCTGGACCAGCGCGGGGATGTCGTCGCGCCGCTCCCGCAGGGGGGGGATCCGCAGGGGGACGACGTTGAGCCGGTAGTAAAGGTCCTCGCGGAGCTTGCCCTCGGCCAGGAGCTCGTCGACGTCCCGGTGCGTGGCCGCGACCAGCCGGACGTCGAGCGGGATCAGCGCCCGGCCCCCGAGCCGGCGGACCTCCCGCTGCTCGAGGACGCGGAGCAGGTCGACCTGGGTCTTGGCGGCCATCTCGCCGACCTCGTCGAGGAACAGCGTCCCGCCCTGGGCCATCTCGAACCAGCCGGGCTTCTCGCGGACCGAGCCGCTGAACGCCCCCTTCTCGTAGCCGAAGACCTCGCTCTCGATGAGGGTCTCGGGCAGGGCCCCGACGTTGGTCGCGATGAACGGCCCGTCGCGGCGGCCGCTCAGGTTGTGGATGGCCCGCGCGACCAGCTCCTTGCCCGTGCCGCTCTCGCCCTGGATCAGGATGGTCAGGTCGGTGTCGGCGACCTGCCGCAAGCAGGCGAACACCTCGCGGATCGCGGCGCTCTGGCCGACGATCTCCGGGAACTCGCCCGCGGCCGACCAGCCGGGCGCGGAGCCGGCCGACCTCCTCGCGCAGGCGATGGTGCTCGAAGGCCCTGCGGACCTGGAGCCCCAGCATCTCCAGGTCGACCGGCTTGGCGATGTAGTCGTGCGCCCCCAGCCGCATCGCCTCGACGGCCGTCTCGATGGTGCCGTGGGCGGTGATCACCAGGATCAGGGTCTCCGGCCAGGAGTGCTTGATCTCCCGGACCAGGTCCAGCCCCGAGAGCGGGCCGGGCATCTTCAGGTCGGTGATCACCAGCTGGTGGGGCCGGCGGCGGAACAGGTCCCAGGCCTCGGCCGCGTCCTCGGCCGTCGCGACCTCGTACGATTCCTCCTCCAGGGCCAGCGCCAGCCCGGAGCGGATGTTCGGCTCGTCGTCCACGACCAGGATGCGGAACGGGAGGTCGCTCACGGCTCGGCCTCGGGCCGTCGAGGGGCGGCGCCAGGGGGATGGCGATGCGGAAGGTCGTGCCCCGGGGGCCCGTCTGGAAGTCGATCCGGCCGCCGTGCTGGCCCGACCAGCTTCTCGGTCAGGGCCAGGCCCATGCCCGTCCCCCGGGCCTTGGTGGAGAAGTAGGGCTTGAACAGGCTCGGCTGGATCTCCGGGGGGATCCCGGGCCCGGTGTCGGAGACCGCGACGAGCAGCTCGCCGTCCCGGTGCCGTCGCCTCCACGACGAGCCTGCCGCCGCTCGGGCATCGCCTCCAGGGCGTTGATCATCAGGTTCAGGACCGCCTGCTTGAACTTCTCGACGTCGAGCGGCACGCGCGGCGGACCCCTGCCGGCGTGGCCGCAGCACGACCTCGACGCGCTGCTGGTCCGCCTGCGGGCGGATGAGGCGGGCGAGCTCCTCCAGGAGCGCGATGGGGTCGGCCGGCTGCAGGTTCAGGCGCTGGAGGCTGGCGAAGTCGCGGAAGCTCTCCAGGACGCCGTTGAGCCGGAGGATCTCCGACTTCACCACGCCGAGCAGCTCATCCACCGGCCTGCGGCGGGCCGGCTCGCGCAGCCGCTTCTCCAGGAGCTGGACGTGGATGCTCAGCGCCGTCAGCGGGTTCTTGATCTCGTGGTGCAGGCCGGAGGCCAGGGTGCCCAGGCTGAGGAACCGCTCCATCCGCCGGACCCGCTCCTCCATCAGGAGGCGATCGGTCACGTCCCGCAGGAGCATGACGCAGCCGAGGGCCCGCCCCTGCCGGTCCTTCAGGACGTGGGCGTCGGCCCGGATCCGGCGCATCGCGGCCGTCGCGCTCCACGAGCGAAATCCTCGTCCCAGACCGCCGCCTGCCGGTCGGCGACCAGGTCGGCCAGCGCGACCAGCGGCCCGCCGCCGGTCCCGAGGTCCTCCGAGCGGGCGCGCCGATGCATCCGACGTCCACGCCCAGGATCTGGGTCGCGGCCAGGTTGATCCCGGTGATCCGGTTGCGGAGGTCGGTCGTGATCACGCCCTGGTCGACGCTGGCCAGGATGTCGCCGGCGAGCAGCGTCACCTGGTCCAACGCCCGCCGGACCGCCAGTTGCCGCTGTTGCAGCAGGAGCGTCGCGACCGTGCAGAGCAGCAGGACGACCAGGGCGATCGATCGGATGATGATCCGGGTGCCGATGTCCCGCCGCAAGCGACCGGATCTCCGCCTCGCGCCGCCGGTCGGGCTGGGCCAGCCAGGTGCCCAGCAGGCGATACTCCTCGAGGACCTGGTAGACGGCGGCCGCGCTGAGCATCAGGGCCAGGAGCAGCGTGACCAGGACGATCGCCGCCGTCGTGGGGATCAGAGGGTGGCCTTCATGTTCCTTGACGCGGAACATCGCCTCCGAATCGTAAGGCCGGTCGAGTCGCGGTGGCCAGGTGTAGTCCTCGTGGCCCATGACGGCCGTCATAGCTGACCATCTCCAGCACCTCATTCACCCCTCAAACTCTATCATGACCGAAATGGCGCCGTTCATCCAGTAGGGGAAGATCGCAGCAGGTTTGCCCGCTATTTCAAGCTCGGTGCCTCGGCATGCTCGATGGCCGATCGGGAGAGTCGCTGGCCATCGAGAATGGACCATCCCATCGGAGTGAGGCACCGATCGACCCTGAAGCCGCGCGGTCGGCCCCTTCCGCGAGGGACGATGCGGCAATGAACTGCCCCCGCGCCGGGGCGCGATGCGGCAAGACCCGGCCGCATGGGGTAAGCTTTTGCCGCATCCGATCCGTCGGTTCGTCCCCCTGGCCGGCGCGGCTCGGCGGCCTAACACGTCATTTCCCCTGACGTTACGCCCGAATCATCGGGTGCCCGTCCGCCTCGGTACGGTGCGTGCGAAGGGAGCGTCGGAGGCCCATCGACGCCCATGGCCATGCTCGTACCGATCTTGCTGGCGCTCCACTTCAGCGGCCCATCGGCCGAGCCAGGGCCGGCGTCCCTCGGCTTCCGAACGGTTCCGGCGGTCCCTCGCGAGATCCTTTCCCCCCCCGCGCCGTCGTGTCCCCCCCCCGCGACGTCGCGGCCGCGGGGGACCGCCGCCAGCACGAGGTGGCGGAAGAGGACGTCGAGGAAGAGACATTGACCTGTCCTCCCGGCCGCGCGATCGAAGCGGCCGGGCCGCCCTCTCGCCTGCACATCCCCGACCGATCCCCGCCCCGTCACTCCGCGCCGGCCGTCACCGCCCACAGCGGGCCCCTCCCTCCGCCTGAGGGCGGATCGGTCCGCCTCCTCCCCCGGCACAATCCCCAACGTCGCCCTCCGCTCGCGCGGGTCGAGCTGCCGCGAATGCCTGAAAGTGGTCGATGACTGCCCGCCCTCCGCTTGCGCGGGTCGCGCCCGTCATCTCTGCGACCTGACCCCGGTCCGGCTCGCCCCCATTCCCTCCACCGATCACCGACAGATCCAGGACGTGTATCATGAGCTTCGATTCGACGCCTTCGATCGACAAACCCCAGAACGGCCTGCGGGGCCTGAAGCACTGGCGCCACGACCTGCGCTCGGGGTTCATGGTCGCGATGATCTCCCTACCGTTCTCGATGGGGATCGCGATTACCTCCGGCGCCCCGCCGGTCTGCGGCATCGTCTCGGCCATCATCGCCGGCTTCGTCCTCCCGTTCCTGGGCGGCTCGTACGTGACGATCAGCGGCCCGGCCGCGGGACTGGCGCCGGTGCTGTTCGCCGGCATGATCACGCTGGGGCAGGTCCAGCTAGGCCGGTCCGCCAGGCAGGCCGAGCTGCTCGCAGCGGGGTATCCGCTGGTCCTGGTGGCCATCTGCCTGGCCGGACTCCTGCAGGTGGTCCTGGCCAAACTGAAGGTGGCCCGCCTCAGCGCCATCTTCCCGGCCGCCGCGATCGAGGGGATGCTGACCGCGATCGGCCTGCTGATCATCGCCAAGCAGATCCCGCTGTTCCTGGGCGTGAAGTTCGAGGCCCATGAGTTCTGGTCCATCCTGGAAGAAGCCCCGCGCCACCTCGCCACGATGAATGTGAAGGTCGTGGCCCTGGGCCTCGCCTGCCTGGCGGCCCTCTTCCTCCTGGCCGCGATCCCGGGACGGTTGCTCAAGATCATGCCGCCCCCGGTGTGGGTCTTCCTCTTCGGCACGCTGGTCAATGCGCTATTCCTGCATCTGGGGCAAGAGTACCTGATCAACGTGCCCGAGGCCCCGTTGAAGCATGGCCTGGTCCTCCCCGACTTCCCGTCGGTGCTCCGCAATGCCGGGCTGTGGGCCCCGCTGGCCTACATCATCTTCACCCTGCTGCTGATCGACGGCACCGAGTCCCTGGCCACGATCGCCGCCGTGGACAAGATCGACCCCTATCGCCGCCGGTCCGACCCGGACCGGACCCTGCTCTCGATGGGCGCCTGCAACGTGTGTTCGAGCCTCGGCGGGGGTTTGACGATCATCCCCGGGATCGTCAAGAGCACGGCGAACATCATGGGCGGCGGCCGCACCCAGTGGGCCAACTTCTTCAACGCGTCCTGCCTCCTGGTGTTCCTCTGCCTCGGCCGCGACCTGATCAACATGGTCCCGATGACGGTGCTCGCGTCCATCCTGGTCTTCATCGGCTTCAAGCTCTGCCGACCCCTGGTCTGGCGGAAGGTCGCGTCCATCGGGATGGAGCAGTTGTTCGTCTTCACGACCACCGTCGTGGTCACCGTGACGACCGACCTGCTCATCGGCATCGCCGCCGGCATCGCCCTGGAACTGCTGATGAGCCTCTGGTACGTGGGACTCTGGCACACACTCCGAGACGCCTCGATGGGCATCGCCCCACCGAGCTTCCCCGCACGGTTCCTGAGCCTCTTCCGCAATCCCGTGGCGTGCCGGAGGTTTGACGAGGGGGAGTACCACCTGGACGTGGATGGCCCCCTGGTCTGTTTTAATATGTTCCACATCATCCGGGAGCTGGGGCGTTGCTCGCGCGAAGCCCGGTTCGTCTACCTCCACCTGAGCCCGCGCGTCCCCCTCGTCGATCACACGACCTGCGACTCGCTCCACCATTTCCGGGAGGAGTTCAACTCCAGCGGAGACCACCCGCATTTGATAATCGAAGGATTGGAGCACATGCATCCTCTGTCCCGACACGAGGCCGGCATGCGGATCGCGTTGGCTGTCGCCGAAAGCCTCGTCTCCGCGGCTCGAGCCGAGGCCGAATTGCAGACAGCCCAGGCGACGGACTGAAGCCCGGCCCCGTCTCGCGCTATCTCAGGCGGCGCACGCAGCACTCGTGTCAATACTCCGTTCGCCGAGATTCGCCCGGATCTGCAGAGCGCTTCCGAAGCGTGCAAACGATCGTTGATCGGAAGCTCACCGAACCATGAAGCGTGCTTCGGTGTAATCAGCTGAGGCCACTTCGGACCATGATGCCTTCGGCGTTTCGGACCGAAGCACCCAAAGTCCCATGCTCAACAATGAGTTCGATTCGATAAGGTGCATCCATGAGATTGGACCGATGAGGGTCGCCGTCATGGTAGTGCGACGACCTCGGACTGACGGTGCCGATCGTGCGGGCTTCCAGCTCCCGAGGCTGCCGACCGCGCGATCGGGATCGATGGACGCAGCCACGACACCATTCTGAAATCGGAGCATCTCCGGCACCCATCCGGCCTTCCGCCCCACGGTACCCGGCTCGACCGGGTGCGCCGGTGCTAACGCCCCGCGTCCCAGATCCGCACGGTCCCGTCCGCCCCCGCCGAGGCGAGGCGAATCCCGTCCGGGCTGAACGCGACGCTGAGCACCCCCGCCGTATGACCCCGGAGGGTCAAGACTTCGTCCCCCGTCGTCGCGTCCCAGAGCTTCACCACGCGGTCCATCCCGGCGGTCGCGATCCGCGACCCGTCCGGGTGGAAGGCCACCCCTCGCACGAAATTGCCGTGGCCGGGGATCGCGAGGACTTCCATCCCCGACGCGACGTCCCAGACCCGGATCTCGCCGTCGCCGCTGACCGAAGCCAGGCGGTCCGTCGCGGAGGGACGCGGGCCCGGGCCGCCGCCCGACGTCAGGGTCCGGCCGTCGGGGGCGAAGGCCACGGCGTACACCCAGCAGGCGTGGCCCTTGAGGGGGGGGCGGAGCACCCGACCGGTCGATGCGTCCCGGAGGATGACTGTCCGGTCCTCGCCTCCCGTGGCGAGGACCCGGCCGCCCGCGCCGATCGCCAGGCCCCTCGCGGATCCGAGGTGTCCCGGCTTCACGGTTCTCAGTCTCCCCGTCCTGACCTCATAGGATCGGAAGAAGCCGTCGCTGCAGGCGATGGCGAGCAGCGGGCCGTCGGGATCGTCGGGATGGAACGCCAGGCCCGGGACCTCGCCGTCGAGCTGGACCAGCAGCCGGCCCGTCGGCGGCGCGGCGGACAGGTCCCAGAGCCATACGCCCCCCACCTTGTCGGCCGAGGCGAGGAGCCCGCCCCTGTCATCGAACGCCAGGCTGGTCACCGGCCCGTCGTGCCCCAAGAGGATTCGCGGCGGGTCGGACGCCGCGCCCCAGAGCCGCACGGACCCGTCGTCGCCGGCCGACGCCAGGAGGGCGCCGCCCGGTTGGAACGCCACGGCGTTGACCGCGCCGACGTGGCCCCGCAGGACGCGGACGCCCGGATCGATCGAGGGGTCCCAGAGCCTCACGGTCCGGTCCTGGCTCGCGGTGGCGAGCCGAGCCCCATCGAAGCGGAACTCCACGTCGAAGACCGTGCCCGCGTGGCCCGTCAGGGAGTGCAGTTCCTGCCCGCTCGCGGCGTCCCAGATCTTGACGCCGGGATCGCCGCTGGCGGTGGCGATCCGCCCGCCGTCCGGGCTGAAGGCAACCCCGCAGACGTCCCCCGTGTGGCCCAGCATGTCCCGGACCTTCCGACGACCGCGGACGTCCCAGATCCGCGCCATCCCGTTCGAGCCGGTCTCGGCCAGGAGCCGGCCATCCCCCGGGCTGAACGCCAGGCCGAAGGTCGCTTCCGTGGGCTCCCCGGGCGTCCCGAGCGTCTCCCCCTCCCCCCTCCGGCCGCCAGGTCCCAGAGCGTGACGGGCTGGGCGAAACCGCCGAAGGCCAGGGTCCGGTTGTCGGGGCTGAAGGCGACCTGGAGCACGTCGCCGGTCCGACCGGGTGGTCCGGTGAGGGCCCGGCCTTGCCCGGACTTCGCGTCCCAGAGCCGCACGACCCCGCCCGACTCGGCGGTCGCGAACCGGGAACCGTCGGGGCTGAATGCGACGTCCCAGATCGGGCGCGGTGCGGGGCCCGCGAGCCGGGTCGCCCGTCCCGTCGCCACGTCCCAGCGGAGGACGGAGCCGTCCGCGCCCGTGGTGACGAAGCAACGGCCGTCGGGGCTGAAGGCGACGCCATATGCGTCGCCGTGCCCGTCGAGGGCGTGGGCCGGGCGCGCGAAGATTCGGCGACCGGACGTCGCGTCCCAGTGCTCGACCGTGCCGCCGAGGCAGGCGGCGGCGATGCGGGTGCCGTCGGGGCTGTAGGCCAGGTGGTAGACGCCCCCGCCATGCCCCGGCATCAGGAGCTTCTCGGGGTGGCACAGGCGCTTCAGGAAGCGCCACTCCCAGAGGTCATGAAAGCTGTCCGGGCAGGAGTCGAGCAGCTTCTCCAGATGGCCGAAGTTGCCGTCCCGCCAGGCGAGCCCGGCCGTGGCGATCTTCTGGAGGTAGAGCGATTCCCGGAGGCGGTCGCCGTACCAGAGGCTCACGGCCATGCCCACGGTTACAAAGGCCGCCAGGAGGCCGACCACGACGAGGGCCGCCTCGGCGGGCCGTCGCCGCGCCCAGAGGGCGGCCCGACCCCAGGCGGAGACCCGCCGCGCCCGGATCGGCTCGCCGTCGAGGAACCGGCGCAGGTCCTCGGCCATCTCGTCGGCGGTCTGGTAGCGCCGACCCGGGTCCTTGTCGATTGCCTTCAGGGCGATCGTCTCCAGGTCGCGCGGCACACGGGGGTCGATCGCCCGGGGCCGCGGCGGCTCCCGGCCCCGGATCATCTCGATCAGCTGCATTCGGTCAAGAGAGTCGAACGCCGGTCGGAGGGTCAGCAGTTCGTAGAGGGTCAGGCCCAGCGCATAGACGTCGGCCCGGCCGTCACCCTCGCCGCGGAACCGCTCCGGGGCCATGTAGCGCAGGGTCCCGGGGACGTCGCCGGTCCCGGTCAGCCCGTCCTCTTCGGCCTTGGCCAGGCCGAAGTCGGCGAGCCAGGCGATGCCGGCGGTGTCGAGCAGGATGTTCGAGGGCTTGACGTCGCGATGGACAACCCGGCGGGCATGGGCGTGGGCGAGCGCCCCGGCCGCCTGCGAGACGATCCGGGCGACGCCCCGGAAGTACGCCCGGCGCCGGCCCCGCTCGAAGTCCGACAGCGGCGCACCGCCCGGCAGGACGGCCGAGCCGCCGGCCCGCTCGTCGCCCGGCGGGGAACTCGCCGGCGTGCCCGGTCCCTCGTCCCGGCCGGCCTCGAACGTGTCGGACAGGAGCGATCGCGCCACCCGGCTCACGGCCTCTCCGGCCTCGTCCCGACCGGCCGACGTTGTGGCGCCCGCCGACGCTCCCGCCTCGCCCTCCGACGGGGGATGCGCCAGACGGCGGAGTTCGACGATCACCTGGTCGAGCCCCTGGCCATGGATGTACTGCATCGCGTAGTAGCAGTCGTCGCCCTGCCGGCCCACCTCGAAGACCGGGACGATGTGGGTGTGGTGCAGCCGGGCCGCCGCCCGCGCCTCGCGGAGGAACCGCGCCGTCGCCTTGCCGTCGCCGAGGACGTGCCGCGGCAGGACCTTGAGGGCGACGCGGCGGCCGAGCGCGACCTGCTCGGCCTCGTACACGATGCCCATCCCACCCCGGCCTAGCTCGCGGAGGATGCGGAAGTCGCCGAGCCTCTCCGGCGGCTCGCCGCGGCCGGCCGCCTCCCCCGCGTGCGGCCCCGTCGCGGCCAGCTCGGACGGGTCGAGCCGCTCCATCGCGACGAGGGCCGGGAAGAGGCGGAGGATCCGCTCGGCGTGCTCGGGGTAGCGGTCGGCGTACTCGGCCGGGCTGGGACGCTCGCCGCGGCGATAGCGCTCGGCGAACTCCTCGGCCAGCTCGACCAGCGGGTCGGTCCCCGAATCCGATTGGCTCATGTTCCAGGCCCTCCGACGCGCAGGGCGTCGCACCAAGGTCCTCACAACTCCAGGCCGCCCGGCAGGCCCGCGAGGACCTCGCGGAGCCGCTCCAGGGCGCGGAGGTAGCGCTTGCCGGCCGCCGCCGAGGTGATCCCCAGCACCCGGGCGGCCTCGGCGTTGGTCAGGTGCTCGAAGTGGCGCAGCGCGAGCACCTCCCGGTCGATCGGGTCCATGCCGTTGAGGGCCTCCTGGAGCCGGAGCCTGGCCTCGGCGCGGACGGCTGCCTCGCTCGGCCGGGTGAGCCGCCCCAGCAGCTGGGCGGCGAGGGCCGCGGAGCTGGCCTCGGGTATCGGGCCGAGGTGCAGGCGGACCTCGCGCCGTGCGTCGCGCATCGGGGTGCCCAGGTGGTGGCGGTGCAGCTCCAGCAGCTTGTTCCCGGCGATGCCCCGAAGCCACAGGAAGAACGGCACGGCCAGCCGCGCCAGATAGGCGTCCAGCCCCCGGGACGCGGCCAGGAAGACCTCCTGCACCACGTCGTCGTCGTCGATCCGCCCGCGCAGCCTCGGGTCGAGCCGGAGGCCGACCATCCGGCGCAGGCGGGCCGCATGACGGGCCAGCAGCGCCCCCGACTCTCCCGGTCCCCCTCGGCCACTCGACCGAGGAGGTGATGGGTCGCGCTCGAGTCCTGGTCCATGATCGGTCCCCTGGAGGGGTAATTGCGCGCCCGAGACCGCCCGAGACAGGGGATGGGCGGTAACCGGACCTTCCCGGTGTATCAGATCCCGCTCCCCGCCTCCGTCGAAAAATGGGGATTTCGCGTCTCGCAGCGCGCCGGGCCTGCAATTAGGGGCGGGAGCGACCGCGAGAGTCGCGGCCAGTGCCATCCCGATCCCCGGCTCGGCGGCCCGACGCGCCGGCCGGGTCGGGTGTCGCATCCGTCCCGGCGATCCCTCTGCTCGCCGGGGCCGATCGCTTCACCACCCCAGGCAGATCAGGGAGAGTTCATCATGAGTCGAGCCTGCCCCCTCCGGACGGCGGCCCTCATCTCCGCCGTCTTCCTGGCCGGCCAGTCGGCCGCCAGGGCCGACCGGCCCGAGGTCGTGATCAATGGCGTCGGCGCCGCCGATTTCCTCGACCCGAACCCGTGCGACCAGTTCAACACCGTCGCACCCTTCGGAGCGTCGACCTTCACCGTCCACGCGCGGATCGACCGACGCGGGCGGGTCGACGGCATCTTCACCTGCGCGATCCGCGACTGCTTCGTGGGACCGGGCCCCGACGACTATGGGGACATCCTCCTCGTCGGCGTGCTGACAGACGTGGTCCATGTCTCGCGCAGGGGCCCGGACCGGGTGGCGCTGGAGGGGGACGGCTACTTCTTCATCGACGGCGTCGAGGGGGTCGTGGACCAGTTCCGGTTCCAGGTCGAATTGCGCGAGGGCGGCCGGGGCGTCGGCGGGTTCGCCTACACGGACTACGTGACCGCGTTGGGCGAGGGACTCGAATACGGCGACGGCCGGGTCGATGACGGGTTCGACCACGAGGGGATCACCCGGGGTCATATCCAGATCCGGATCCACGACTGATCCGGCGGGGGATCCGCCTCGATCGACGCCCACGCCGGGCGGAATCGGAGAAATCGCATCATCCGCGTCATGAAGAAAGTGCACAGCCCGGCATCCAACTGGCCGGGCGAGCCCTCGTCCCATCGGGAGATTCTACGATGAGGGGCATCTGGCCTGAATCCGCCGCACGTTTCCTGGCGCTGGCGATCACCATCGGCGCTCCGGGCATCGGCCGGGCCGACACCGTCGTGGTGCGCTGGAGCGACACCACGCTGGAGTGCGTCCGCCAGTCGAAGATCGGCCCACCGATGGTGGCCCGGGCCCTGGGTATTGTCCACACCTGCATGTACGACGCCTGGGCCGCGTATGATCCGGTCGCGGTCGGCACGCGGTTCGGCGACGACCTCCGCCGCCCGCGCCGAGCGGTCCAGGGCGAACAAGGCCAAGGCGATCAGCTTCGCCGCTTATTATGCCCTGGTCGATCTGTTCCCCAACCTGCGGGGGCTCGCCGATGCCCAGCTCGCTGAACTCGGCTACGCCCCGACCGACGACAGCATCCCAGCCCGGGTTGGGACGGCCTGCGCCAGGCCGTGACCGAGTTCCGCCACGGCGACGGCTCGAACCAGCTCGGCGACCTCCACCCGGGCGCGTATTCCGATTACACCGGCTACCAGCCCGTCAACACACCCGACCACATCAACGACCCGAACCGCTGGCAGCCGCTGCGATTCTCCGACGGCCAGGGCGGCTTCGCGGTCCCCGGCTACATCGGGCCGCACTGGGGCCTCGTCACGCCTTTCGCGCTCGCGTCGGGCGATCAGTTCCGGCCCCCACCGCCGGCGCCATTCGGCTCGCGGGAGTATGCCCGGCAGGCCAGGCAGATCCTGCGCTATCGCGCCGCCCTGACCGACACCCAGAAGGTCATCGCCGAGTACTGGGCCGACGGGCCGAACTCCGAGCTGCCACCCGGCCACTGGTGCCTCTTCGCCCAGTTCGTCTCGCGGCGGGATCATCATGACCTGGACCGCGACGTCAAGCTGTTCTTCCTCGTGAGCAACGCCGTGATGGACGCAGGGATCGCCGCCTGGGATTGCAAGCGGGCCTATGACTACGTCCGCCCCGTCACGGCGGTCCACGTGCTCTTCGCCGGCACGCCGGTGCGGGCCTGGGCCGGACCTTACCGGGGGACGCGCCGGATCGACGGCTCGACCTGGCTGCCCTACCAGCCGCTGACGTTCATCACGCCGCCGTTCCCCGAATACGCCTCGGGCCACAGCACCTTCAGCGCCGCCGCCGCCGAGGTCCTGAGGCGGTTCACGGGCAGCGACCGGTTCCATGGCGAGGTCATCTTCCCACGCGGCTCTTCGCGGGTCGAGCCCGGCCTAACACCGACGAGAGACATCACGCTGCGCTGGTCAACCTTCAGCGCCGCGGCCGACGAGGCGGGGCTGTCTCGGCGCTACGGCGGGATCCACTTCGAGCAGGGCGACCTGGAGGGCCGCGAGCTCGGCCGCCTGGTCGGCACCGCAGTCTGGGAGAAGGGCCTCACCTACTTCAACGGCACCGCCGTCGACTGAAGAGATGGGTCTTGATGTCCCGACAACCCGATCGCCCCGGACGGATCTCATGCCATGACGCTTACGAGATCATCAATTGAGGTAGATTACGCGGCAATTGCATCAACGTTTCATTTATTGAAATTCTCCCGGTTGGGCAGAGAGCCTCCGCAGCGGTCGAACGAACGCTTTCTCGGAGGGACGCCGGGCCATGCAGCGCGATTCGGGGTGGTCGTCCGAATCAACCTCGGCTCAATCGACCTCGGCCTTTCGGACCGACGCGCAAGGTGAGCGACGGACCAAATCCCTACCACAACGTGTACCCGCCATCGATCACCAGGGCCGCCCCGGTCATGTAGCGCGAGGCGTCACTGGCCAGGTACACCGCGAGCGGCCCAAGATCCTCCGGCTGGCCGAAATCACCCAGCGGGATGTTGGCGCGGAACCGTTCGATCACCTCCGGATGAATGCTGGACCAGTGCTCGTTCGGCTCCGTCATGAAGCCGCCCGGCAGGATGGCGTTGACGGTGATCCTGTGGACTGCCCAGTCGGCCGCGACGGCTCGGGTGAACTGCAGCATCGCCCCCTTCGCCGTCTCGTAGTGCCGGCCGGCGATGCCCCGCCCCGCGACCAGGGCATTGATCGACGCGATGTTGATGATCCGTCCCCCCCGGCCCCGCTCGATCATCGCGGCGCCGAGCCACCTCGTGCAGACCATGCAGCTGGTGAGATTCAGGTCGATCAACTCGCGCCACTTGTCGAGCGGCATGGATTCCGTGGGGATGTTCTCGCGCCGGCCACCCACGTTGTTGATGAGGATGTCGATCGGGCCGAGATGTTCCAGGGCCGACCGGCACGCCTGCTCGCATTCGGCGGGGTTGCCCACGTCCGCCGCGATGGTCCAGGCTTGCCGGCCCAGGGCGCGGATGTCGCCGGCCGTCTTGTCCAGGCTGGCTTGATCGCGGCCGACGAGGATCACATCGGCCCCGGCGTCGGCGATCGCGACCGCCATCTCCCGTCCCAGGCCGCGACTGCCGCCGGTGATGAAGAGGCGCTTTCCCGTCAACTTGAATCGGTCAAACACGCTCATGGCGTCGTCATGCCTCCTTTCCGAGCTCCGGGTCAGGGCCAGTTTACCGACATTCCGGCGGGGCGGCCAGGAGGCTAAAGACGAACACCCGGTCCTTCGAGTCGGTCGCGACTCCGGCGGCCTCGACGAGGCGCCAGCCCTCGGGCAACATCCCCCCGCCTCACAGACTTCAAGTCGCGGCCAATCCACCGGAACCCTCACGGATTCCATGCCCGAACTCCGACTGCGGGTCACTCACCTGGCCCAGGGGATGTGGTAGCCGGTCGCGTTCAACCGGATCCGGTAGAGGCTCTTGTCCACGGTGATGTAGAGGACCTTCCTCTCGGCGCCGATGCCGAAATCGACGTTGCTCGGGTTGCCGCTCGGCTCCCGGCTGCCTGGCTGCGGCTCGCCGGTCTTGATGAACGCCACCTCCTTGCCGGCCGGGTCGATGACGAGGATGCCGGGACGGCTGGGCCGGCGGGAGGCGAGGTAGATCCGGCCCTTGGTATCGACCGTCATCCCGTCGCTCCCCTCCTCGTCGCCGAAGTCGATGAGCGTGCGCCGCGGGCCGTCCACCCGCCCGTCCGGGCCGAGGGGGAACGCGTAGACCTTCATTGCCCCGAGCTTGGGCTTCGGGGCGGTGGGATCGATCCGGTCGGTGCCGTTGTTGTGATCGGCGACATAGAGCGTCCTCTGGTCGGGGCTGATCGCGATGCCGTTGGGCTTCTCGACATCATGTGTGACCTCGACGACGGCCCCGTCGGTGTCGAGCCGGTAAACGGCGCGGTACTTCAGCTCGCGAGGCTCGGCACCCAGGTAGCGCGGGTCGGTGAAGTAGATGCGGCCCTTCTCGTCGATGCAAAGGTCGTTGCAGGCGTTGAATCGCTTGCCCTCGAAGCGGTCGGCGAGGACGCGTCGCTCGCCGGTCTTCACGTCCCACCGCGCCACGCACCGGCCGCCGCCGTCGGAGCCTTCGCAGGCGATGAGGAACCCCTCGGCGTCGAACATCAGGCCGTTCGACTTGTGGCTGTCGGGGGCGAAGACCGTCGTCGTCCTCGTGCCCGGGTCGAACCGCAGGATCATCCCCTTGTCCTCGCCGACGGGGATCTCCGAGAAGTACATCGAGCCGTCCGGGGCGGCGGCGACGCCTTCGGTGAGGCCGCCCTGGATCGGGGCGGTTCGTGTGTAGAGCAACTCCAGTTCGGCCCCCGGCGGGACTACGTCGTCGGCCGCCACCGTCACGGAGGCTCCGACGATGAACACCACAGCGGTGGAGCGGGCAGACCGGCGCATGAGCATCTCCTGGGCGTTGTCGGGGGCCGGGTCCGGCGACGATGCAGGCGATCCGGCCGAGTCCCGGAGAGGATCGAGCCTCGATGTATGGCACGAGTGATGATGCCAGGTTCGTCGGTTGAGGTAAAGCTAGCCGAAGCGCCCCTCAGAGGGCCCGGTGACGGGGCCACGTGCCCGCTCGAGTCGAGGGGTTGGCTGCTTCGTTCTCGGGGATCGATACGGTCTGATCGGCCGAGATAGTTGCGGATTTCGAGGCAACGGCGTTTCGGACCGAAGTGTGCAACGCGGCTCTCGGCCGGCAGGCGAGGTGGAGGCCCGACGAGAAGGAACTGTGTTCACGAGTCCAGCGACGCGCTTTCTGCACGAACTGGCACGGTCGGTCATCATATCGATTCGCTACCCAAGTATCCGCCCGCTGCTACTGCGGACGCAGACGATCGGGCTGATGGCCCCGATACCCGGGAGCGTCACGGTCGGGGGCTCAGGAACCACCGAGAGGGCCGCGACCGCCGGGGAGATCGGCGGGTCAAGCACGAAGCACGCATCCGTGATCGTGTCGGCCGTCCCGGGGGCATCCAGGGCGATCAGGGAGCCCTGGCCCGCGGTCGAGCCCGCCGTGAACCGGAACTGGGAGGGTTTATCCCATGGACGCTCGCCCTGATCACCAATCCCCTGGCGAAAGGCCGCGAAGATTGACTCGATGCGCCCGTCCAGCTAGTGTCCTGAGTCAGAAGTTCGCTCACAAACCTTCTTGACCCGTTCCAGAATCAGATCCGCGTTGGCCGTCCACACGAACGGTCGGGGATTCTCGTTATGCGTGGCCAGATACTCCAGGATCGCCTTCTCCAAAGCCGCCACGCTCCGGAAGACTCCGCGTCGGATCTGCTTCTCGGTGATCTCGGCGAAGAACCGCTCCACCTGGTTCAGCCACGATCCGCTCGTCGGTGTGAAATGCAGGTGATACTCCGGATGCCGAGCCAACCACCGCTTCACCGCCGCCGTCTTATGCGTGCCGTAGTTGTCCAGAATGATGTGGATCTCCACGCCAGGCTCGCGCTCGACCTGAGCATCGATCTCGTTGAGGAACTTGAGGAACTCCTGCTGGCGGTGGCGGCGATAGCACTTGCCGATCACCGCACCCGTGGCCACATTCAGCGCGGCGAACAGCGAGGTTGTGCCGTTGCGGACGGAGTCAGGGGTTCGACGCTCGGCCTGTCCCGGCGTCATCGGCAGCAAGGGCTGGGTGCGGTCCAATGCCTGGACCTGACTCTTCTCGTCGACCGACAGCACGATGGCGTTCTCCGGCGGGCTCATGGACAGCCCAACGATTTCGCGGACCTTCTCGACGAAGAACGGATCGGTGGAAAGCTTGAAGGTCTCGCTCTTGTGAGGCTTCAACTCGAAGGCCTTCCAGATCCGGGCGATGGCGCTCTGAGACATCCCCAGCTTGCGGGCCATGCCGCGGGTGCTCCATTGGGTGGCGGCCCTGGGCTTGGTCTCCAGGGTCTGGGTGACGA
Organism: uncultured Planctomycetales bacterium; assembly: GCA_963752755.1. GTDB lineage: Bacteria > Planctomycetota > Planctomycetia > Isosphaerales > Isosphaeraceae > CAVVZJ01. The sequence continues at coordinate 185,830 of CAVVZJ010000006.1, forward strand.
CCTGCTCGACCATCGCGTCGGTGATCTTTCGAGGGGCGTCGGGTCGGGGTCCGTCGGCGAGGCCATCCAGACGCAGTTCGAGGAAACGCCTTCGCCACTTACCCACGGTGATGACATGGACGCCGAGCCGAGCGGCGACGTCCTTGTTGTCGAGTCCCTGAGCACAAGCCAGGATGATTCGGGCCCGGGTGGCGAGCCGCTGGGTGCTCTTGGGCCGCGCGGCCCAGGTTTCCAAGGTCTGCCGCTCGTCGTCGGTGAGGACCAGTTCGGCCTTGGGGCGTCCACCTTTTTTCATCATATGTCTCCCTTCGAGGATCATACAAGGAAACTGGACGGGGCGCAAGGTTAATTGGCGGATTTCTGACTCAGGACACTAGTTTTACAGCAGCAGCAAATCCGCGGTGTTTCTGGTAACATCGAATCATAGGGAACTGAACACGCGAGGACCGGCCGGCCCGTCGCCCCAACACCTCATGTCGGGAGGGAGCCTCCATGACACCGGACGACGTGCGCGCCGCGGCCGAGCGACTGGTCGACTTCCACGAGCGGTTCGCCCCGCTCTTCGGTAAGGAGCAGGCTCAGGACCATGCCTATGACTACGTCAAGGGCCTGATGGTCTGCCCCGACCGCAAGAGCGTCGAGCCGATCGCCCTCCTGGTCGGCCACGGCGATGTCTCGGGCCTCCAGAAGTTCATCAACAGCGCCCCTGGCAGTACGACGACGTCCAGGCTGAACTCCAGGCCGTCTTCGACGGCGAGCTGGTCCCCTCGGCGGCCGGGTCGCCCGCCGGCGTCGTCGGTGTCATCGACGAGTCGGCCTTCGCCAAGCAGGGCGTACACTCCGCGGGCGTGGCCCGGCAGCACAACGGCCGGCTCGGCAAGGAAGACAACTGCCAGGTCGGCGTCTTCCTCGTCGGCGTTACCCCCGCGGGGGCCGCGCTGTTGGACCACCGGCTCTACCTGCCCAAGCCCTGGTGCGAGGACACGCCTGAGGCCCGGCGCGGCGCGGCAAGGCGCACATCCCCGAGGACGTGACCTTCCGGCCCAAGGCCCGGATCGCTGCCGAACTGGTCCGCGGGGTCGTCGTGCTCGGTCAGACGCGACTGGACTGGGTGGTCGCCGACGAGGAGTACGGCAAGGCCGGGCACTTCCACGAGGCGATGGACGAGTTGGAGCAGCGGTACGTGGTCGAGGTGCCGGTGACGACGACCGTCTGGACCGAGGACCCGGCCGGGTGCGTGCCGGCGTACGGCGGCCGGGGCCAGCCGCCGAAGTGCCCGACACGGGAGGGTGTGAAGTCCGTGGCCGCGGTAGCCGCGGGGCTGCCCGCCGAAGCCTGGCAGACCCTGAAGGTGCGCGAAGGGGCGTGCGGGCCGCTGGTGTTCGAGTTCGCGGCGGTGCGGGTGTGGGCGATGCGCGACCAGAAGCCGGGGCCACCGGTGTGGCTGCTGATCCGCCGGTCGCTGGAGGCGATCCCCGAGGTCAAGTACTACATCTCCAACGGCGGGGCCGAGACGCCCTTGAAGGTCCTGGCGTTGGTCGCCTGCACGCGCCACCGAGTGGAGGAATACTTCGGCGAGGCCAAGACGTACCTGGGGATGGCGCAGTACGAGACGCGGGCGTACGTGGGGTGGCACCATCACATGGCGCTGGTGGCGGTGGCGCACCTGTTCGTGACGTTGACGCGTCTGCGTCTGAAAAAAAGTCGAAGGGCCTGACGCTGGACCGGGCGGTGCGGCTGTTGAGGTCGGCGTTCTCCGAGGCGGAACTGACCGTGGAGAAGGCGATCGCCCTGATGGACTACCACGAGGGGCGGAACAGGATCGCCAAGGCCTCACATGACAAGGCCTGGCACGCCAGGCATGAGGGCGTGAAATACCTGCTGCTGTAAAACTAGAGCGGTTCACGATTGGGTTGCGCACAAGCCGCACGATCCGAACCAGCCCCGGATGTCCGAATCGCTGACCGTTTCCAGGGCGGTCCTCATCGCCCCGTACACCGCCTCGGCCGTCCGACCCGCCACCGACCGCAACACGCCCTTGACCTTCGACCACAGCTTCTCGATCGGCGTCAGATCCGGGCTGTACGGTGGCAACGGCTCCAGCGACGCCCACGCCCCGGTCCCACTCGCCTGGGCCTGACGGTCCGCGTGCGGCTTCAGGTTGTCCCAGATCACCACGTCCCCCGGACGCAACTTCGGTCCCAGGACCTGCTCGACGTAGGCCCGAAACGTCGGGGCCTCCATCGCCCCCTCGAAGGCGAAGGGGGCCACCACCCCCGAGAGCCGCAGCCCTGCGACCAGGGTCACCGAGGTCCAACGGCCGGGCACAGCTCCCTGGACCCGCGGCCCGCGGGCGCCCGCCCGTCGGTCCGGGTCATCGCCGTGTTCGCCCCGGTCTCGTCGACGAAGACCTGGGGCTCGGGGGCCACGGCGGCCATCGCCCGGCGGTACGCCCGCCGCTTCCGCCGGACCCGCGGGGTGTCGCGTTCGGCGGCCTGGAGCGACTTCTTCTTGCGGGTGATCTTCAGCTTGCGGAGGACGCGGAAGACGGCCATGCGGCCGCAGGGGACGCCCACGCGGCGGGCCCGTTCCTCCAGCGTGGCGTCGGGGTGCTCCCGGACCAGTCGGCGGAGGGTCTCCTGGCCGGTCGGATCGAGGGCCGGCGGGTGGCCGCCGCCGTGCGGCGCGGGGGCCAGCGACCCGGTCTGGCAGCGACGCGTCCGCAGTCGGGTGAGGAGGGAGACGCTGACGCGGAAGCGTCGGGCGATCTCGGCCTGGGTGCCCTCGTAGGCGTCGAGGGCCGCGGCGATGCGTTCCCGGAGGTCCAGTGAATAGGGATTCATGGCGCACCTCCTCGCAATCGACTCTCCTCATTCAGCTTACCGGATCGGCCACCCAACCGTGAACCGCTCTAGCGTGGTCAGAGGCGGCAACAAGGCGGGAATCGTCCAGTTCCAGGGGGTAGCGTCATGACCACGCCGTATGAGATGAACCGCCGGGCATTCATCAGGACCACCGCCGCTGCCACTGCCACGGTGGCCGTCGCGCCGTCGGCGCGGGCCCAGGACGCGCCGGCCGACGGCCTGATCCACCGCAACGAGCGGAGCGGCATGCCCTACCGCAAGCTCGGCCGGACGAATTTCCTGTGCAGCCGCCTCGTCTTCGGCGGCGGCGCGGCGTTGATGGGCGGGAAGGCCGTCCGGTTGCTCAACGCGGCGTTCGACGCGGGCGTGAACTTCTACGATCTCGGCTCCGACGCTTTTTACAAGGGGAGCGAGCGCGCCTTCGCCCCCTTCCTCGCGGCGCACCGCGGCAAGATCTGGGTCACGTCCAAGGCGCCGTTGCGCCCCATCGACGGCTACGAACCGGGCAAGCCGTTGACCGCCGAGCAAGGCAAGTTCCTGGCCGACTACTGGACGAGGCTGCTCGATGCGAGCCTCGCCGATCTGGGCACCGACTACGTGGACGCCTATTACCTCATGGGCGTCGGCGAACCGGAGGTCGTCCGTTGCGAGCAGCTGCACGAGGCCTTCCTCAAGGCGAAACGGGCCGGGAAGGTGGGCCACTGGGGCGTGAGTACCCACAAGCGGGCGCAGCAAGTGCTCGAGGCCATCATTGAGACGGACTGGTACGACCTCGCCATGATCGCCATCACCCCCGCCGGTTGGTACGACTGGGATTCGAAGAGTCTCCTTCCCGGCACGCCGGCGATGGTCGACCTCCAGCCCACGCTGCAGCGTGCCCAGGACGCCGGCATCGGTCTCGTCGGCATGAAGGCGGCCCGCTACCTGTCGTCCCGCGGCGGTGAGGGGGTGGAGAACGCCTTCGACGGGCACTACAGCGACAAGGTCATGCAATCGGGGCTCTCGCCCTGGCAACGGTCCTACGCATTTGTCCTCGCCCACGGCGTCGACGTGGTCAATTCCGACATGCAGAACTTCGCCCATTTCAAAGAGAACCTCGCCGCCGTTCAGCGCTCGGCGGAGCTCTTCGTCAGGGCTTGATGGACGCCGACCGTTCTTTGACCGCCGAGCCGCCGGAGGATACCCTCCGGCGGCGGCGCTGGGCGCACCATTCACCGGGCCGATATGGCTTCGATGCGGGCGAACGGTCTGCCGATGATGCCGGAGGAACTGGAGGTTGGCGCCGATCCGCGGGGATTGGCCAACCTCTTGGCCTGTCGACCGACGCCGCGCCAGGTCATTTCGCGATCCTGAGTCCTTTGAGCAGGAAGGTCATGGCCTTGACGGCCGCGTCGCGGCCCCTGACCGCCGTGACGCCGGCGACGACGTTGCCGACCCGACAGGCGCCGTCGAAGTCGCCGCCGCCCATGTCGGCGAATAGGACCGACGTCCCCTCGATCTTGGCCGGTTCGGCCATGTCGCCGAATTCTTCGAGGTGGGCCTTGTACTTGGCCAGGACTCCTGCGGCGTCATCGGCCGATTTGCAACGCGCGACGAAGGCGGTGAACTCGGCCTCGCCGTCGCGGTATCGGGCCGTGAACGCGTTGGTCAGGAAGTCGAGCCCCAGGGCATCGACCATGAGGTATTGGACCGTATCGTCGATCCGATTCTTCGCCGGGAGCATGGCGAGACCCCAGAGCTCCGCCGCTTCGCCTTCCAGGCGATTCGCCAGCGTATCGGCCAAGGCCGATGCCGCTTTCTGGACCTGCCCGTCCGGCCCCGACGTCAGGATCGACGCATAGTATTGGCCTTTCCTGAAGAAGAAATCGGCCCCGGTGCGGTGGCCGCCGTCGCCGGTTGCGATGGGCTTGCTGCCGGGCGATCGCTCGACCGAATAGACGCCGAAGGCGCCGAGGGGGGTGGTCATGTCGTAGAGGAAGATGTCGATGAATTTGGACGGGTCGTCCGCTTTGGAGAAGGTGACGAAGGCCATGCCGGTCACGTCGTAGGAGTGGAACAGTTCGGACCGGCCGTTGATCTTCTCGTACAAGTTGGCTTCGGTGTAGCGTTCAACACGGCGCTTTTTCGTGAAGCCTTCGGGCGTGAGACCCTCGAGTGCCCGGGCGATGGTCTCCGTCTTGGCCTTCATTTCGGGCGTGATCCGGGTGGGGTCGTCCTTGACGGGGCCGACGGAGTCCTGGGCGGCGACGAAGATGGGGAATACAAGCGGGATCGCGGCCAGCAATCGGTTCATCGGATACTCCGTTTTCGGGTCCAAGCTCCAGAGTATGGGAGAGCCGCCCCGAAAGGCCAGACATTCACGGCGGTCCGCACGAGGGATTGGGTTCCGTCCACCTCGCTCCCGGCGGCGATGTCCCCGCGAACTCCTTGTGCGAGTCCCAAGGATGCGGATACTGGTCGTCCGGTTCAAAGCCGGGGTCTCTGCGCACCTCGAAGTGGTCGGCCGGAGTTGGCGCGGATGAACTCCCTCGGCGTTTCGGACCGACGCAGCGAACATCCTGTATTTTCGAACCCTCGACCACACCAGCAGGGAACGATGTCGCGACGAGGTGAATCATTTTGCACGCGATCCTGTACGAACTCGACTCGGGCTACCGGCGGCGGCCTAGACAGGCAGGGCCGCCGCATCAAGATAGCGATCTGACGTAGCTTGGAGGAAGTTCGTCGGCGTACAACGGGGGCTCACCACGAGTGTCATCTCCCGACCCCGATGGACGCGATCATGCCCAGCGACGGACCCGCCGCCTTCCACGACCACTTCCGAGACCTCACCGATCCCCGCGTCGAGCGGACCCGCAAGCACCCCCTGATCAACATCGCCTTCATCGCCGTCTGCGGCGTCCTCTCCGGGGCCGACTCCTTCGCCGCCATCCACGAGTTCGGCATCGACCGCCGGACCTGGCTGGCCCGCGTCCTCGACCTCAGCCCCGGCATCCCCTCCGAGGACACCATCCGCCGCGTCCTGGCCCGGCTCGACCCGGCGGCCTTCGAGAAGGCCCTGTTGGGTTGGATGCAGGCCGTGCAGGAGGTCACCGCCAAGCGGTTGGTCGCCATCGACGGCAAGACCTTGGGGGGCTCCTACAACCGGCAGGACGGCAAGGCGGCGATCCACATGGTCTCGGCCTGGGCGACCGAGAACAAGCTGTCGCTGGGCCAGGTGGTCGTGGACGAGAAGTCCAACGAGATCACGGCGATCCCCGAGTTACTGGGGTTGCTGGAACTCTCCGGAGCGGTGGTGACGATCGACGCCATGGGCTGCCAGAAGGCGATCGCTGCGAAGGTTCGGGAACGCGGCGGCGACGACGTGTTGGCCGTCAAGGAGAACCAGCCGACGCTCTAGGCTCAGGTCCGCGAGGCCATCGACGAGGGCCTGGAGCAGGATGCCGAGCGGATCGATGAGCATCGGACCGACGAGAAGGGGCACGGTCGTCGGGAGGTCCGCACCTCTGCGGTCTTCCCAGCCCCGGAGGGGGTCGATCCGGAGGGCCTGTGGCAGGACCTGTGTGCCGTGGGCGTGACGTTCTCGGAGCCAACGGATTCCCGGGGGCGAACCAGCCTGGAGGGGCGGTACTACATCCTGAGCCGGGGGTTGTCGGCGAAGGAGTTCGCCGAGGCCGTGCGGGGCCATTGGAGTATCGAGAATCAACTGCATTGGCAACTGGATGTGAGCTTCCGGGAGGATGAGTCTCGGGTGCGAACGGGCCACGCGGCGGCGAACGTGAGTGTGATCCGGCGGTTCGCCCTTGGTTTACTGAAGCGTGAGAGCGGGTGCCGACGTGGGATCGGGACCAAGCGGCTGAAGGGTGCCTTGAGTGAGGAGTACCGGGAGAAAGTCCTGTTCAAGACATGAGATAAGATGCCGTTTCCCTGCCTAGTTTTACAGCAGCAGGTATTTCACGCCCTCGTGCCTGGCGTGCCAGGCCTTGTCATGTGAGGCCTTGGCGATCCTGTTCCGCCCCTCGTGGTAGTCCATCAGGGCGATCGCCTTCTCCACGGTCAGTTCCGCCTCGGAGAACGCCGACCTCAACAGCCGCACCGCCCGGTCCAGCGTCAGGCCCTTCGACTTTTTTTCAGACGCAGACGCGTCAACGTCACGAACAGGTGCGCCACCGCCACCAGCGCCATGTGATGGTGCCACCCCACGTACGCCCGCGTCTCGTACTGCGCCATCCCCAGGTACGTCTTGGCCTCGCCGAAGTATTCCTCCACTCGGTGGCGCGTGCAGGCGACCAACGCCAGGACCTTCAAGGGCGTCTCGGCCCCGCCGTTGGAGATGTAGTACTTGACCTCGGGGATCGCCTCCAGCGACCGGCGGATCAGCAGCCACACCGGTGGCCCCGGCTTCTGGTCGCGCATCGCCCACACCCGCACCGCCGCGAACTCGAACACCAGCGGCCCGCACGCCCCTTCGCGCACCTTCAGGGTCTGCCAGGCTTCGGCGGGCAGCCCCGCGGCTACCGCGGCCACGGACTTCACACCCTCCCGTGTCGGGCGCTTCGGCGGCTGGCCCCGGCCGCCGTACGCCGGCACGCACCCGGCCGGGTCCTCGGTCCAGACGGTCGTCGTCACCGGCACCTCGACCACGTACCGCTGCTCCAACTCGTCCATCGCCTCGTGGAAGTGCCCGGCCTTGCCGTACTCCTCGTCGGCGACCACCCAGTCCAGTCGCGTCTGACCGAGCACGACGACCCCGCGGACCAGTTCGGCAGCGATCCGGGCCTTGGGCCGGAAGGTCACGTCCTCGGGGATGTGCGCCTTGCCGCGCCGCGCCCGGGCCTCAGGCGTGTCCTCGCACCAGGGCTTGGGCAGGTAGAGCCGGTGGTCCAACAGCGCGGCCCCCGCGGGGGTAACGCCGACGAGGAAGACGCCGACCTGGCAGTTGTCTTCCTTGCCGAGCCGGCCGTTGTGCTGCCGGGCCACGCCCGCGGAGTGTACGCCCTGCTTGGCGAAGGCCGACTCGTCGATGACACCGACGACGCCGGCGGGCGACCCGGCCGCCGAGGGGACCAGCTCGCCGTCGAAGACGGCCTGGAGTTCAGCCTGGACGTCGTCGTACTGCCAGGGGCGCTGTTGATGAACTTCTGGAGGCCCGAGACATCGCCGTGGCCGACCAGGAGGGCGATCGGCTCGACGCTCTTGCGGTCGGGGCAGACCATCAGGCCCTTGACGTAGTCATAGGCATGGTCCTGAGCCTGCTCCTTACCGAAGAGCGGGGCGAACCGCTCGTGGAAGTCGACCAGTCGCTCGGCCGCGGCGCGCACGTCGTCCGGTGTCATGGAGGCTCCCTCCCGACATGAGGTGTTGGGGCGACGGGCCGGCCGGTCCTCGCGTGTTCAGTTCCCTATGATTCGATGTTACCAGAAACACCGCGGATTTGCTGCTGCTGTAAAACTAGACAGGAGGCCGGGAATGCTAGAAGTCGCTCCTGAAAGCCCATCGCAGTGAGCGAGAATCGGCAAAGTTGTCTGGCGAGATAAGACGTTCTATGTTCCCAGGGAAGACGCTCCGGTGAAGCGATCCTACCGGCTGCGTCGAGGAGACACCAATCTTTACGACGACTTCGCCAGGATCACATGCTCCGAATCGTACAGCCGATCGACCACTTGCCTGGTTCCGGAACTGATCCGTGATTTCATTCGACGAATGGGTTTCTTCGGCAGTGTCCTATGCCCATCGATGTCGGATGAATCCATCGCCCGTGCGGGCGATTGGCCAGGGATTCTGCACGATCATGCACGGCTTCAGCATACGAATCAACGACACTCGCGGTCTCGACCGGACGATGCCGTTCAGCCACAAAGGTTCTCTCCGTAAGTGCTGGGCAACGGGACCTGGGTGAAGCTGCCCGAACGTCAGCCCGCGCTTCGACCCGTCGATCGGCGAGAGGTCTCGGGACCTACCGTCGAATCCTCGCGGCGATTCCGAGCGAAACAAGAAGCCACGCCGATTGAGGGGCGTTTCACGTCAGCACGGTTGAGCGCCCGGCACTGAGGCGGGCGGCATGGACGACGACGTCATCCGGGCGGCGGCTGGACTAATAAAACTTATGATATTGATTAATATTTTATTTGGTCTTTCGAATGCGGCCGCGAACGAGGGCATCGGTCCGGCGCGTTTGAGTTCCTCCTCCGGAGATCCAGCGCCATGAAGCCTCGCCGCACCTTGAATCATCGGGCCTCCGAGCGCAGGGGCCGGCGCGACGAATGGCGACGCCTCCTCCTCATCGAGACCCTTGAGGACCGGGTGGTGCCGGCGGCCTTCGCGGTCGTCAACACACTGGATTCGGGCGTCGGCTCGCTGCGGCAAGCCATCCTGGACGCCAACGGGGCACCCGGGGCGGATACCATCACCTTCGACACGGTCGCCCTCACCGGGCCGGGGCTCCAGACCATCACCCTGGCCACCTCCCTGCCGCAGATCACGGATCCGCTCGTGATCGACGGCACCACGCAGCCCGACTACGCCGGCTCGCCTCTCATCAACATCAACGGCAACTCGCTCGCCGGCAGCATCCTCAGCGTCTCCAACGTCGCCGTGACCCTCAAGGCACTCAAGATCAGCGGCTATACGGGGACGGCCGTCAATCTGAACAACGCCGACGATTCGGTCCTCCAGGATCTCGACCTGTCCGACTCAACCGGCAACTACAGTCAAACCGGCATCAACGTCGTCAACGGCTCGGACAATGTCACCATCCAGAACATCGATGCATCGGGCACCAACCTCGGCATCCAGGTCGCATCCTCGGCAGGCCCGGTCATCCGGAACAACATCCTGAACCACAGCGGCAGCGGCACGAATACTCCGGCGTTCTTCCTGAACAACGTCACGGGGCTCGCCGTCGGCGCGATCAGCGGCAACACGTTCGACGGCAGCTCCGCCGGCCTGCGCATCGACAACGGTCAGTCGGGGCTGATCATCGGCGACGCCTCCGTCGCCGGGCGCAGATCCGCATCGAGGACGGCACGAGCGGGATGAGCTCCGTCAGCGCGCGAGCCATCTACCTGAATAACGTCGACAACGCCACGATCGACGGCGTCGACCTGGGCTACGCGACGGCCTCGCGCACGGGCGACGGCATCCGGGCCGACGGCGGCTGCGACGCCCTGACGATCAGGAACACGGACGTCTCCAACCGCGCCACCGGCATCGAAGCCAGCGCCGGCACGGACCTGACAGTCAACGATAACACCCTGGCGAACGACGGTGTGGCCCTCGACCTGCTCAACATGAGCAAGCTGTCCGCCTCGGCCGCCCTCGTCGCGTCGGGCAACGTCTTCACCAGCAGCAACCTTGCGTTCCGGATCAATACCCTGACGGGGGCCAACGCCGGCCTGACCTTCGGCACGTCGGGCACGGACGTCGTCATCGACAACGCCGCCGACGGCCTTGGCACGGTCACCGGGACGGCCATCCAGCTCTCCAACGCCGACGGCGTGACCATCGACGGGATCGACCTGACCTACACCGGGACAGGCCGCACCGGCACCGGCATCAATGCGGGTACCGGCTCCGATAACCTCGTGATCCAGAACGTCACCTCCAGCAACCGCAACCGGGGCATCCAGGTCTCCGGCGTCACCGATCCCTCGATCATCAATAACTCGCTGACGAACGACAACATCGCCCTGTACATCGATAGCGCGAGCGATGGCGCCGACGCCGGTTCGGCGCCCATCTTCGTCTCGGGCAACGAGGTGGGGGGCGGCAACGAGGGTATCCGGCTCTGGAACATGTCGGGCATCACCATCGGGACGACCGGCACGGAGGCCGTCGTCGTCGATAATGGGACCAGCGGGCTGAACACGTCGAACACCGCTCTTAACTTCCGCAACCTCTCGGGAGTGACGGTCGACGGGCTCGACCTCTCCTGGACCGGCTCGCCGAACCGGACGGGGAGCGGCCTCTTCGCCGACGGCAACCAGGGCAGCAACGTCACGATCCAGAACGTGACCGCGAGCAATCGCGCCAACGGCATCTCCATGGTCCTCGGCGGCAACAACGCGACGTTCGCGAACAACGTCCTCATGAACAACAGCATCGCGCTCCAGCTGACGGGCGGCGGCCAGGACCTGACGGTCACCGACAACACCCTGACGGGCAGCAACACCGGCCTGCTCCTGGACGGCTTCAGCGACGGCGCCGACGCCGACGGCGTCCCGGTCGTGGCGTCTGGGAACCTGGTGACGAACGACGGCACGGGCTTCGTGTTCCAGAACATGACGGGTCAGTTCGTCGGCGCGTCCGGCACGGGCATCATCGTCGCACCGACCGACGGCCTGAATTCGACGAGTACCGGGCTGATCCTTCGGTCGATGCCGAATTCGACCGTGGACGGGCTGGACCTTTCGTGGGCCGGGGCCGGGTCGATGGTCGGCACGGGGATCCTCTCGGATTCGAACCTGGGGGCGAACGTCACGATCCAGAACGTCACCGCCACCAACCGCAATTACGGGATCGACATCCACGGCGGCGGCCAGGACCTCTCCCTGGTCAACAACGACCTGTCCGATAACTCGACCGCGCTATACCTCAACGGCCTCTCCGACGGCGGCGACGCCGACTCGGTCCCCGTGACCGGCTCCGGCAACGTGGTCAGCGACAGCACCAACGGGTTCAGGCTCTTCAGCATGACCGGCCTGTACGTCGGCACGTCGGGCGTCGGCCTGATCGTCGACAACGCCGCCGTTGGCTTCGGCTCGGTCTCGAATTACGCCCTCTACCTGCGCAACCTGCCGAACTCGACCATCGACGGGCTGGACCTGAGCTGGACGGGATCGGGCGCCCGGACCGGCTACGGCATCCTCTCGGACAGCTCGCTGGGCGCGAATTTCACCGTCCAGAACGTGACCGCCACCAACCGCGTCACCGGGCTCCAGTTGCAGTCGGGTGGCCAGGACCTGACCCTGACCAACAACAACCTGGCGAACAACAACACAGCGCTGTATCTCAATGGCTTCAGCGACGGGGGCGACGCCGATTCGGTCCCGGTGGTCGGCTCCGGCAACGTGGTCACCGGCAGTTCCACCGGCTTCCAGCTCTACAACATGACGGCCCTTTACGTCGGCACGTCCGGCGTCGGCCTGATCGTCGACAACGCCACAGCCGGGTTCGGATCGGTTACGGGCTCCTCATTCAACCTGGCCAGCTTGCCGAGTTCGACGATTGACGGCCTGGATCTGTCGTATGTCGCCGGGCTCCGGACCGGCAACGCCATCTACTCCAACTCGAACATGGGGTCGGGATTCACGGTCGAGAACGTCACCGCGACGAACCGCGCAGGCGGCATCGTCCTGGTGGGCGGCGGCCAGGACCTGACCCTGACCAACAACGACCTGTCAAACGACAGTCAGGCGATCGATCTCTCCGGGTTCAGCGACGGCGGCGACGCCAACTCGGTCCCCGTGATCGCCTCCGGCAACGTTGTGGCCGGCAGTTACGAAGCGTACCGGCTTTTCGGCATGAGCGGGCAGTTCATCGGGACGTCCGGCACCGGCATCATCATCGACAATGCCGCCGACGGGCTGCAGACGTCGCTGGGGGGCGGCACGTTCGGCACGGCGGCCATCTACCTGAGGAACTTCGACAACGGCACGCTCAGTGGGCTTGACCTCTCCTGGACCGGCTCGGGCAGCCGCACAGGCCGGGGGATCTACTCGGACACCCAGAGCGACAATGTCACGGTCACGGGGGTCGCGGTCGGGAATCGCACCGATGGGATCCGATTCGACGGCGGCAGTTCGGTCAACATCAACCTCTCGACCGTGAGCAATAACAACACGGGCATCTTCGTCAACTCGGCGAGCAACACCACGCTCGTGAACAACAACTGGATCGAGGGGAACACCACCGGCCTCACGGCCCAGTCCGGCGGCGTGCAGGTCGACGCGACGAACAATTACTGGGGGTCGGCGTCGGGCCCCGGCGCGGGGGGGAACAACGGCTTCACGGGCAACGCCGATACGTCCCCCTTCCTCACGACGGCCCCCGCCGGTGCCCCATCCCTGCCGACGATCCCGCCCCCGACGATCGTGTCGGCCCCGGCGACCGTCGTCGAGGTCACCACCAACGACGACATCGCGGACGGGGACACGTCGAGCATCGCCGCCCTGCTGGCCGATCAGGGCGCGGACGGCGCCATCTCGCTCCGCGAGGCGATCCTGGCCACGAACGCCACGGCCGGCCGACACGATCAACTTCGACATCGGGACGGGGGCGCAGACCCTCAGACTCACCAGCGCCCTCCCGACGATCACCGACTCCCTGAGGATCGACGGGGCGTCGCAGCCCGGCTACGCCGGCACTCCGCTAATCACCATCAACGGCTTCGGCCTGGGCGGAAACCAGATCCTCTTCGTCTCAGGCGTGGCGGCGACCATCCAGGGCCTCGGGATCACGGGCTATAGCGGCATTGCTGTGCGGCTCTCGAACGCCGACGATTCGACGCTGACGAACCTCGACCTGACCAACCCCGACCCGACTGACACGAACGAAACCGGCGTGTCGGTCGAGTCGGGCTCGGACAACGTCGTCCTGCAATCCATCACCGTCGCCTTCGGCCTCGGCGCGAATGGGATCTCCGTCTCCGCGTCGGCGAATCCGACGATCCAGGGCAACTCGCTAATCAACAATGTTTACAACAACAGCGGAGCCGCGCTTTATCTCGACTCGGTGACGGGCCTGGTGGCCGGCGCGGTCAGCGGGAACGACTTCTCCGGCTCCGGCTCCGCCCTCCGGCTCCGGAACATGTCCGGCGTGACGATCGGCGACACCGCCTCCGCGGACATCGTGCTCCTCGACGGCGCGAGCGGGCTCGGCAAGGTGGGCACCGCGCTCTATCTGACCAACGTCGATGGCTCGACCATCGACGGCCTCGACCTCTCCTGGACAGGGCCGGTGGCCCGACAGGGGAACGGCATCCTGGCCGACACGAATTCCGATGACCTGACGATCACCAACGTCACGGCCGACAACCGCGCCAACGGCATCACCATCACGGGCGGCACCGACCTGATCCTCACGAACAACATCCTCACGAATAATTCCCGCTCGCTGTACATCGATAGTGCGATCGACGGCGCCGACGGCGACACCGCGCCGTTAACGGCCTCGGGCAACGACTTCACGGGCAGCGCCATCGGCATGGAACTCTTCAACATGACCGGTCTGGCGATCGGCACCTCGGGTACGGACATCGTCATCGACAACGCCGCCGACGGTCTGAACACGACCACCAACTATGCCCTCTGGGTCCGCAACCTCGACAGCAGCACGATCCGCGACGTGGACCTCTCGTGGACCCGCCTCGCGCTCCGGTTACGGCATTTATTCGGATGGCGGGATCGACGCGCTGACAGTCCAGAACGTCTCGGCCGACAATCGCGTCAATGGCTTCACGTTCGTCGGCAACGGCACCGACCTGACGCTGATCAACAACAGCCTGACGAACAACAGCAGGTCCCTGTATGTCGACAGCTTCACCGACGGCGCCGACGCCGACACGGCTCCCTTCACGGCCACAGGGACCGTGATGACGAACAGCCAGAGTGGCATGCAGCTCTGGAACATGACCGGGCTGATGATCGGCACGTCCGGCACCGACATCGTCGTGGACAACGCGACCGACGGTTTCACAACCGTCGTCGGGAACGTCTTCTACCTCCGCAACCTCGACAACAGCTCCATCAGCGGCCTGGACCTCACCTGGAGTGGCCCAAGCCGCTCCGCGCGGGGATCGTCGCCGACAGCTCGACGGACAACCTCGCCGTTCAGAACATCACGGCCAGCAACCGAAGCAATGGTGTGCAGCTCTACGGCGGCGGCAAGGATCTGACGATCGACACGCTCGACGTCTCGAACGACAATTACGGTTTGTATCTCGACGGGTTCACCGACGGGCCTGACGCCGACTCCGCGCCGATCCTGGTCTCCGGCGTCACCTTCACGAACAGCGGCAACCCCGGCGACGGCAACAGCTCCGCCCTGACGCTGTTCAACATGAGCAACCTGACGCTCGGCCCCGACGCGACCAACAACGTCGTCATCGCCAACACCGACGGTCTGAAGACGGCCCCGCAGAACGCGATCTGGCTCCGCAACGTACCGAACTCGACGATCGACGGCCTGGACCTCACCTACACCGGTGTCGGCGGGCCCTCGGCCGCGGCATCTACTCCGACGGGAACCTGGGGGCGAACCTCACGATCCGGAACATGGCCGCCGGCAATCGCGACAACGGCCTCAACCTCGGCAACGGCGGCACGGACCTGACTCTGTCCAGCATCGACGTCTCGAACGATAACCAGGCAATGACGCTCACCAATTTCTCCGACGGCGGCGACGCCGACACCGTGCCCGTGGTCGCCTCGGGGCTCGTCTTCACCGGGAGCACGAATGGGCTCGTGCTCACCAACCTGACCGGCCAGTTCATCGGCACCTCGGGCACCGGGATCATCATCGGCAATTCCACGTCGGGTTTGCAGACGACGAGCCTGTCTCTGGATCCGCGCCATGACGAACTCGACGATTGACGGTCTGGACCTGGCCTACAGTGGGTCCTCCAGGACGGGCGAAGGCATCTACTCGGACAATAGCCTCGGCAGCAATGTCCTGATCCAGAACGTCACTGCCACGAACCGCGACGTCGGCTTCCATTTTCAGGCCGGCGGCCAGGACCTGACGCTGATCGACAACAACCTCGCGAACGACAACACCGCGCTGTACCTCAACAGCTTCAGCGACGGCGGCGACGCCGACACCGTGCCCGTGGTGGGGTCGGGCAACGTGGTGGCGAACAGCAACATCGGGTTCCAGCTATTCAACATCAACGGGATGTTCGTCGGCGCGAGCGGCACGGGGCTGATCATGAAGAACGCCACCGATGGGTTCCAGTCGGCCCTCAACTATGGGCTGTGGCTGCGCAACGTACCGAACATTACCATCGACGGCCTCGACCTGTCATTCGGCGGGGCCGTCCAATCGGGGGATGGCATCTTTGCCGACTCGAACCTCGGCGCCAATGTGACGATCCAGAACGTGACCGCCACCAACCGCCTCACCGGCATCTACCTCGGCAACCGCGGCCAGGACCTGACCCTGCTCGACAACAATCTCTCCAACAACGGCACGGCCCTGGACATCCGCAGCTTCACGGATGGCGGCGATGCGGACAGTGCCCCCTTCTCCGGCTCGGGCAACCTGTTCTTCGACAGCACAGTCGGGATCAGCCTTTCCAGCATGAGCCCCACCTCGCTGGTCATCGGCAACACCAACGTCGCCGGCGCCGATTTCGTCATCCGGAACACGGACGGGCTCAATCGGACAATTACCAACGCAATCACAGCATCGGACGTGGACAACGTCACCATCGACGGCCTGGACCTCTCGTACTTCGGCACGACGCCCTCCGGGACCGGCATCAACGCCCGCAACGGGTCGAGCGACTGGACGGTCAAGAATGTCACGGTCTCCAATCGTCAGATCGGACTGGTGTACAACCCCGACACCGGGGCCACGTCGCCGTCCTACCTGATCAAGGTGTCGGACTCGAACTTCGTCAACAACGACACGGGCCTCGTCATCGTCCAGTACAACGTGGGCGGGTTCGTCAACGACAGTCGCATCGAAGGCAACGGGACCGCCCTGTCGTACACGACCCGGACGGGGCCCACACCGCCCCCGGATCGTCCTGGACGCGACGGGGAACTCTGGGGGACGGGGGGAGGCCCGGGGGCGGGCGGCAACAACGACATCACCGGCGGCACAAACGTGGACGCGAGCGGGTTCGCCGCCTCGGTCCCCGCCGCTCTCCTCCGCGACTACGGCGATGGCCCGTCGGCGTTCGGCTACGGCTCCACGCTGGTCGGCTTCGGGGCGACGCACATCGCCACCGGGCCCCAGTTCGGGATGCTCCGCGACACCGAGGCGGACACGACCCCGACGCCCCTGGCGAACACGGACAACGTCACCGGGTCGGACGACGAGGACGGGATCACCGTGGCGGGTGCGGCCTGACCCCGGGGCGCGAACTCGACCGCCACCATCGTCGTCTCGGGCGGGCCGGGCAAGGTCGATGCCTGGATCGACTTCAACCGCGACGGTGACTGGGACGACCCCGGCGAGAAGATCGCCGACAGCGTCGACGTGGCGACCGGCACGAACACCATCACCTTCGCGGTCCTGGCCGACGCGGTGATCGGATTGAACTATGCCCGCTTCCGCATCAGCACGCTGGGCGGGCTCGACCCCTACGGGGAGGCGGTTGACGGCGAGGTCACGGATCTCGTCGCCGGGCCGATCTGGGCCGACGACGACTGGGCAGCCCTGGCCCCCGGCACATACATCACCGACGCCGATCCCGTGATGACCGGCGAACAGCACGCGGTCATCGGCACGAACGCCTTCGGCACGATCGATCAGGCCATCGCCGCCGCGCCGTTCGTCAACGGGCTCGTCATCATGAACTCGGGCAATTACGGCACCTAGGCGGTCAGACATCGATCAATCCGCACTGACCCTCCAGTTCCAGGAGGGAGACAGCTCGATCGGCTCGCTCGACGACACCGTCGCTGACGCGACTGTGGAGCTGGCCGGGATCACGCTGACCGTCGGGGGCGATGGCACCGACACCCTGTTCGACAGCACGCTGACCGGCGCCGGTTCCCTCGTCAAGACCGGCGGCGGGACGTTGACCCTTTCGAATAACGAGACCTACACCGGCAGCACGACGGTGGTGGCGGGCACGCTGGCCCTCGCCCCCGGCTCCTCCAACAACAACCTCGCCAGTTCGGCCTCGATTACCCTGGCACAGGGGGCGACACTCGACGTGGCCGGCCTGAACTCCAGCCGTTTCGATCTGGCGAGCGGCCAGACCCTTCAGGGGAACGGCACCGTGTCGGGCGGCTCGGTTTCCGCCCCCTCGGGATCGACCGTCGCGCACGGCCGCGAGCACCGGCACAGGCACGGGCATCCTGGGCACGGGAAGCGTGGCCTTCGGCACGGCTCCGTCTTCGGCGTCGATCTGAACGGGACGACCGCCGGCACCCAGTACGACCAGCTCGACGTGACCGGCACGGTTAACCTTTCCAACGCGACGCTCTCGATCTCCCTGGGCTTCGCCCCCGCCATCGGAGATGGATTCTCGATCATCGACAACGACGGG
>CAVVZJ010000007.1:0-40498 GCA_963752755.1 uncultured Planctomycetales bacterium
GCCGGAGCTGCGGCGCCGTGAAGCAAGAGAAACTGCCCTGGTTGGCCACCAACCTCTACTACACCAAGCGGTTCGCCTTCTACGTCGGCCGTCGCTGTCGGGCCGCGACGGTCCGGGATGTGGCACGCGAACTGCGCCTCGATTGGAAGACGGTCAAGTCGCTCGAAATGGAGTACATGCGCGAGCAACTCCGACGGGCCGGGGCGCCCGGCCCCAAGGTGATCGGTATCGACGAACTCTCTGTCGGCAAGGGGCACAACTACCGCATCGTCGTGAGCGACCTGGTCCGCGGCCGGCCGATCTGGTTCGGAGGCGCGGACCGCTCCGAGAAGAGCATGGATCTCTTCTACGAGTGGCTGGGACCGCGGAAATGCAAGGGAATCCGCCTGGCCGTGATGGACATGTGGAAGCCGTTCCGCAACTCTACGCTGAAGGCGGGGAACGCGCCCCAAGCCGGCATCCTCTACGACAAGTTTCACATCCTCAAGCGCTTGAACGAGGCCCTGGACAAGGTTCGTAAGAGTGAGTACGCCCGGCTCTCGGGCAAGGACCGGCGGTTCATCAAGGGCCAGAAGTACACACTGCTGTCCCGCCGGGCCAACCTGACGCAGGAGGGGCGTCTGTCGTTGAAGGCGCTGTTCAAGGCCAACCGGAGGTTGAACAAAGCCTACCTGCTCAAGGAGATGTTCAGCCAACTGTGGGACTACAAGCGGGAGGAGTGGGCGCGGCGATTCTTCGAACGATGGAAGTCGGCCTTGAGATGGCAGCGCCTCAAGCCGTACGAGAAGTTCGCCCGGATGGTCGAGGACCACTGGGACGGAATCGCGTCGTATTGCCAGGAGGAGAACAAGGTGCCTCTGGGCTTCGTTGAGGGCATCAACAACAAGATCCGCGTCATCCAGCGACGGGCCTACGGACTTCGGGACGAAGAGTACCTTCGCCTCAAAATCCTCACGTGCATGCTGCCAGAAATCTGAAAAGCGGTCCAAAGTTACCCACTCGATCGGGAGAAGAGCCATAAAATCATGGCCGCCCGTGGCCGAGCCTCCACGGGCCTCGCCCGGATTCGGATTCCCTCTGGAAAGATCACGAGCCCCCTCTTGACAAACCGATAGTTGCATATACAATCTGTGTGGAGGCATGAAGTGGGAGCCGAGCCTATGCGAGCGATGATTGACAAGGTTGCCAGCGAGTGCGTTGCCGTTCGGCTACGCATGCTAAATCGCGTCATCACCAACATCTACGATGACGCCCTGCGGTCGCTCGACCTGAAGGTGAGCCAGATGAACATTCTGGTCGCCGCCGCCAAGATGGGAACGGCTCGCCCCATTGAAGTTTGCGAACATCTCCATCTCGACGTTTCGACCCTCAGCCGCAACGTCGAACGAATGAAGGCTCGTGGCTGGCTGGAAGTGGTGCCCGACGAGGACGGCCGCTCGCAGCCTTTTCGCCTGACACCGCGGGGACGCAAGCTCCTGGAAAAGGCGGTTCCGGCCTGGAGCGAGGCGCAACAGCGGGTCAAGAAGGTTCTTGGGGATGGGTTCGTGGAGCAGTTGAATCAAGCCATCCAACGAGTCAGCGAAGAGGCCGCCGCAAGCTGATTTTTTGACCCGCATAGTTGTATACACAACAAGGAGCGGCCATGAAGCTCGAAGATCATCCGACCGTGCGGCGGACTCGCCTCAAGAGCGTCCCTTCCGTTCCATCCAAGAAGGAGTCGCTGGATGCCGGATGGCTGAAGCAACTGGTCCTCGATGCTGGCGCCGATGACGTCGGGTTTGTCGAGATCGACAGACCCGCTCTGGACGATCAGCGCCAGGACATCTTCAAGGCGTTCCCCCACACCAAGACGCAGGGCCAGCGCACACTAACATGTTGAACCCATAACGACTTCCATCAAGAAGGCGTCGCTCCAGCCGCAGCTACGGCGTTTCATCACCAGACTCTGACGGCCCGGGTGCTGCTTCAACAGCGACAACGCGAACCGGTTCAACCACGACAAATTCTCTCGCAAGTGCCGCTCGCGGGTCCGCGAATGGTCTTCGCCAAACGTCATGTCCAACGTCCAATGACAACTGTTCTCAATGCTCCAATGGCCGCGAACCGCGCGGGCAAACCGCTTCACGTCCGACTCAAGGCTGCTGAGGTAATAGCGGACCTCGATCGTCTCCTTCCCGTCACGCCGGATGCTCGTCGTCGTCAACCCGATCGACTTCAGCCCCTTCCAGAGCAGGAACCCGGGCAGGTCCTTAGGGGTCGGCAGTTGAAGATAGGTTCGCACCTCCTCGCGTCCGTGCCCCGTCTCCGTGGTCACGTGCTCTCGTGCGGCGGCCAGGTCCCCCTCAAGTTGTTCGTCGATGTAGGCGATGACGGCTTGGTGCAGTGCCTCTTGGTTCCCCTTCAACGCCAGCACATAATCACCGCCTCCCGCGATGATCTGCTCGGCGATCGCCTTCTGCGTCCCCATCGCGTCGATCGTGATGATCGCCCCGTGGATGTCCACCAGCCGCAACAGTTCGGGGATCGCTGTGATCTCGTTCGACTTCTCGGCACACGCGACCTGGCCCAGCGACAACCCGTATTCGCTGGCCCACACACTCACACAGTGCAATGCGCCCAGCCCGTGGCTGCGGTCATGACTGCGCCGTGCCGTCTTGCCGTCCACCGCCAGTACGGGCTGTTCCACGCCGGTCTGCGCGACCGCCTCGGCACGAAGCGACTTGAGCCAGTTGGCGAAGCAGGTCTGGAAGGCGGCCGGCTTCAGCGCCATCAGGACGCGGCGGAAGACGTCCTTGCGGGGAATGCCGTGGGGCAGGTGAAGGACCCCCAGGAGGAACTCTTCCTTCAGGGCGGCCCAACGGGCGATCGCGGTCGGGCCGCCCGCTCCGGCGAGCACCGCCAACAGCGCGATGACCAGGACACTGGCCAGGGGATGCCGCTGGTTGATCGTCGAGCGCGGGTCCTCCAGTTCCTGGAAGTGGACGACGACCTCATCGAGACCGACACGTCGAAGATCCCCCATGACTCCCCCCCAGTACAGCTTCGTGGAAGCGACACCGGGGAGGGTATACACAAAAACCAGCCAGGGCGCAAGCGTTACAGCTTATCAGGATTACCCATAAGTGCGCGCTGGCCCTGCACCAAGACGCTGATCAGCTTCGTGGTTCGCATGAATCGGGAGGCCATTCGCGCCCCGGCTCGCTCAGTCTCCAACACCGAATTCCACCACGGCGGCGATGAGGTCAATGACATTGCCCGGAGCGTGGTCCAGATTCTGGAAGACCGGGGAATTCGGGCAATGAACCCAGCGATGGGCTTCCCAATGGAGATGGACCGGTTCCCCGGCAAGGTATGGGTGGTGTCACACAAGCCGGTCGCGGTGGCGGCAGGGCTGGGAATGATGGGCATTCACCGCAACGTGATCCATGAAAAGTTCGGCAATTTCATCCTGTTGGGGACCATCTTGCTGGATGCCGAGGTTTCCGAGTCCAGCCAGCCGATCCACTACAACCCTTGTCTGGAATGCAAACTGTGCGTGGCCGCATGTCCTGTGGGGGCGATCTCGCCGGAAGGGGATTTTAACGTCTCGGCCTGCTACACCCATAACTATCGGGAGTTCATGGGCGGCTTCACGGATTGGGTCGAGCAGGTGGCCGACAGCAAGAACGCCCGCGACTACCGCGGTCGGGTCAGCGATGCGGAGTCGGCTTCGATGTGGCAGAGTCTGTCCTACGGGGCGAACTATAAAGCGGCGTACTGCCTGGCGGTCTGCCCAGCGGGAGAAGACGTCATTGGACCGTTTCTCACCGATCGGAAGGCACACCTCAAGGAAATCGTGCGGCCCCTTCAAGAAAAGGAAGAGACGATTTACGTCACCAAAAATTCCGACGCTGAGGATCATGTCGCCAAACGGTTTCCCCACAAAAAGATCAAGCACGTGGGCAACAGCCTGCGGCCGAACACCATCGAGGTTTTCCTGAACGGAATGCCGCACGTCTTCCAGCCCGGGAAGTCGGTGGGATTGAACGCCACTTTCCACTTCACCTTCACCGGCCATGAGCGGCGGCGGGCCACTGTCGTGATTCAGGAACAGAAGATCAGCGTCAAAGAGGGGCATGTTGGCCAGCCCGATCTGCACGTTACCGCTGACTCGCAAACGTGGATCGGCTTTCTGAGGAAGGAAAAAAACGTGGTGTGGGCACTGCTGCGGCGGAAGATTCGGCTCGATGGCCCACTCAAGCTGCTGGTGGCGTTCGGAACATGCTTTCCCCAGTGAATGATTTTCACACAAGGGACTGTCTCATTCCGCATTCCGAGAGGTTGACAGTTCTTGCGTCAACCTCTCGGGGTCGGACTGAAGCAGGGCCCAGAAATCGAAAGTGGGCGACTCCAGTCCCAACACCTGGTAGGGGCAGGTGCCCTCTCTCGCAAGCGAAAAGGGAGCGAAAAGGGGGACATGGCGAATTACTCAGAATAAGTGCTATGTCCCGAATGGCACTAAGCTGAGGCGCGATCTATTAGCAGTGATCGCCGTGTTCCACAATAAGCGCAACCCGAAACTCTGGCGATCGAGGGCCTAACCTCGGCGGGTGGCACTGGTGAGTAGGCATATCTGGGTGCCACGAGTGGTCCGCCACCAGTGCTCCGAGTCCCGGCCGAAGAGCACTGGTGGCGGACCACTCGTGGCACCCGATCCGAGGGCCACCCAGCCAGTCAAGCCAGGGTAAACTGGCCGATGAGGAAGTCCGGTTTCCGCACCGACCCGCGCAGGAAGTCCACTGGCCGATGAGGAAGTCCGGTTTCCGCACCGACCCGCGCAGGAAGTCCAGGCCGAGCAGGCCATCGATCCCCGCGGCGGGCGGGAGAGGGTGGGTGAGCACCGGAAAGGCGAGCCGGTGTCGGCCCAATGTCGACAGCCGATTGAGGGCCACCCGCGTCAGGTCTTCGACGACGCACCGATTCCTTCGCCGGAGGGTGCGTCGTCGAAGACTCGACGCCCCCGACTTCTCGGCAACCTTCTCGGACACCCTCCCAGACCCGGCGGGCCACCACTCGCGATCCCGGGCGGGGGGCCGCCGGGCCGGAGTCGGACGTCGGTTTGTCAGGCGCGATGGATGTTCCACCGGCTTGTCGGAGCCTCCGCATCTCGATCCCCGGGACCGCACGGCGTCCCGGCTCCGGACGGATCGAGATGGGAGGCCTCGGGGGTGCCGGCCTCAGTCCGTCAAGGTGAAGTCGAACGTGTTGGAGTGCTCCTCGACCTCGGCCTCGAGCCCCGAGGTTTCGGCGAGTTCATACTTCGCCGGGATCAGCCGCTTGGCCGCATTGTTGGCCTTGATCACGTCCATCTGGTTGGCGGCGCCGCCCTTGGCGTTGGCGAGCACCTGGGAATCATCGATTTCCTTGGCGATGATCCGGACCCCGTACTTGCCGGGCAGGGCCCCGTCTTCCGGGCTCTGCGTCGTGAGGGTGTAATTGCCGTCGTGGATCTCGCCGCTGGCGGCCCGCCCTTCGGGCGTCTTCGGGACGAAGGAGATCGACCCCGAGGCGACCGGCTTATCCTTGTAGGTGACGTTGCCGCTCACGGGATACCGCTTCCCCAGTCCGTCGTCGCCGCAACCCGCCGCGACGAGCCAGACGGCCAGTAAGCCGGGGAAAGCCGCCCATCCTCGCGGTCGCTTCTTGGCGTGCATCATGGTGTTCCTCCAGAATCATCGTCGGATCGCGGACGCGAGGCCCCGAGGGACGCCTCGGGGCCGGTTCGTGCTCGGCGCCTCGGGCAACGATCAGTAGGCGTCGGAACTGATCACCTCGCCACCGTTGCGGCTGCCCAGCGAGCAATAGACGTACATGCTGATGCTCATCTTGAGGAAATGGACCGAGCCGTCGGCGAACAGGAAGTTCGCGCCGCCGGGGTGTCGGCTCTTGAACCCCTTGGCCGCCGCGGAGAACCGGCAACCCAGCGGGGCGTTGGCGTTCTCCCATTTCTGGAGGCAGGAGGGGTCGCTGGCGGGGAACGTATTCGTGTTCCAGTTGATGGGGACGGTCGTGCCGGCGGTGCCGCCATTGGTCACGAAGAAGGCGCTATTGGCCGTCTTCTCGGGCAGCACCTCAGCGACCATGATGGAATTGCTGGTGCCGTCGGTCACGCTGGCGATCGTGGCCACCTGGGCGGTGCCATAGTCGAAGAAGCCCCGGAGCTGGCCGGTCCCGAGGGTGAAGCCGCCCGGCAGCCCGCGACTCGTTCCCCAGTAGCCGTGCCAGCCGAAGCGGACCATGCCCGGCGCCAGGGTCGTGAGGTTGGGCGGGGTTTCCCAGGGGAGGCCGCCGTTGAGCGGTCCGCCGGCGTAGTTGTCGCCGAAGCTGCCGGCATAATTCGCCACCGAGACGACGGTCGCGTTCGTGCCGGTGGACGGGTTGATCGGCGTGATCCCCTGGGTGAACTGGCCGGTCGGGTTCGCCGCCGAGCCCAGCGGCAGCAGGCCGTTGCCATTCATGCCGTCCGAGGGGCAGAGCCAGGTGTTGGAGACCGTGATCCAGGCCGTGTACCCCGCCCCCAAGTCGTAGGCGTTGGCCGGGCTGCTCGGGTTGATCCCCAGGTTGAGCGCGTTGTACACGGTATTCTGCTCGAGCTGGGGCATGATCAGCGCCCGCCACGTCAGGCAGCTCTCTCGGCCCCAGTTGCTCGATGAGGTCGAGACGCCGCCGAGCGGGAACGACCCGTTGGAATCAAGGTAGTTGTGGAGCCCGATGCCGATCTGCTTGAGGTTGTTGGTGCACTGGGCACGCCGGGCGGCCTCGCGGGCGGCCTGCACCGCGGGGAGCAACAGCGCGATCAGGACACCGATGATGGCGATGACGACCAGGAGTTCGATCAGAGTGAAACCGCGCCGGCTCGGCCGGCTCGAGAGCCTCGGGAACGTCGACATGGGCTTGTCCTCACGGGTTGGGATCCAGCGGAGAGAGGTCCTGCGTCTCATCCCGAGGTGAAACCTTCGGGGTGGGACGACCCTCGAGGGAGGGGGTACAAGCGGCCACAATGGCCGGAATGAGATCCAAACGTCAGCGGTCTTGCTAAAATTTACTTCCCGGCACCTTAGCCGCGAGAACGGCCGGTGCGGTGTGCGGTGTGCGGTGTGGTGGGGCCCGTTGGTCATCAACTTTAGCCGGGGTCCTTTATCCCTTTAGGCGAGAATTCGCGCCCGCCTGTCCGAAAAAAACAACGATCCGGCAAAGGGCTAAAAACCAGCCGAAAACCGAGTTGCCCCCAGAGGCTTGTCCTCACGGGTTGGAATCCAGCGGATACAGGTCCCGCGTCTCATCCCGAGGTGAAACCTTCGGGGTGGGACGACCCTCGAGGGAGGGGGTACAAGCGGCCACAATGGCCGGAATGAGATCCAAACGTCAGCGGTCTCGCCAAAATTATCACTGGTTAAATAGCCGGTCAATCAGAATTTTCTTGATGGACCAATTTTCGGGGCCACCACGATGTAAATAAAATGAAAGATTATATATATATTTAAAACTAA
This sequence comes from uncultured Planctomycetales bacterium, assembly GCA_963752755.1. GTDB lineage: Bacteria > Planctomycetota > Planctomycetia > Isosphaerales > Isosphaeraceae > CAVVZJ01. Next base: position 7,530 of record CAVVZJ010000007.1, read on the forward strand.
CCCATCGGATTCCAGCCGGTGGAGGCGATCAGTTTGCCGTATGTTGGCGGCCTTGCCACGAAAGCGCCCCGATTTGGCCTTCCTCAGCCCGTCGATCCCCAACGGGAACGGCGGGCGTCCGAGGCGCGGACGGGGCCGGTCCCGGGTCGTCGGGCCGGGCGGTGGCGGCGGTCCGTCTCCGGAGGGCCCTGGATGAGGCCCCGCGACGCCCCACCGGCCCGCGACCGACAGCCGTTCAGGCCGCGCCGACCTCGGAGAGGGCCTGGCGCAACGCCGCCAGCAGCCGCTCGATGTCGTCCCTCGTGTTATAGCCGTGGATCGCGATCCGGAGCCGCCCGGCGTGTCCCATGATGTGGATGTCCTGGGCCCGGAGGCGACGATGGAGTTCGTTGGCCGCCGGGTGCCGGAAGGCGAGGATGCCGGCGAGGTGGCCCTCGTCCTTGGGGGTCAGCAGTTCCACGGGCAGGGCGGCCAGTCCCTCGAGACACGCGGCCACCAGCGGCCGGCCCGCCTCGGCGATCCGCTCGACGCCGACCCGCCGGATGTAGTCGAGCCCGGCGCGGATGGCGTAAACCGCCGGGAAGTTGGGCATGCCCACGGTGAACCCGGCGGCGCCGGGCTGGCTCACCGCCGTCTCGAACCGCCCCGGCCCGAAGGCGTCCCGCAAGTGGAACCAGCCGCCGGCCGGGACGCGCCAGGCGTCGCGCGGGCCGCGGGGACGCCGACGAGGCCCCCGCCGTGGCTGGCCAGGATCCATTTGTGCGTGCTGCTGACGATGAGGTCCGCGCCGCCAGGTCGAGCGGGATCCGGCCCAGGGCCTGCGTCACGTCCACGGCCAGCAGCGCGGGCGAACGGGAACGCACGGCCTCGACCACGGGGGGCAGGGCGAGGCGGAATCCGTTGAAGAAGCTGACCAGCGAGGTGGTCACCAGCCGCGTCCGGGGCCCCAGCAGGCCGACCAGGTCCTCGACCCGGAGCGCACCCTCGCGGGCCCGCCAGAGCTTGACGGTCGCCGGACAGTCGGCCTGGAGCCAGGGCGTGGCCCCGGCCGGGAAGTCGAGGTCGTTGATCACCACCTCGTCTCCGGGCTTCAGCCGCAACGCCAGGGCGGCCAGGTTGTACGCCTCGGACGATGCACGAGCAGATCCCCACCTCAACGGGCGTCAGGCCGAACATGCCGGCGACCAGCGCCTTGGCCGCCTCCCATTGCGCGAAGTGGCGGTCGCGGCCGTCCATGCCGAGTTGCTTGTCCCGGAAATACTGGCCGAGCGCTTCGCCGACCGTCGAGCGGCGGGATCCCCTCGGCGGCCGTGTTCAGGTAGGTCATCCCTTCCAGGCTCGGGAACGATGAGCGTCGCGACGATTCGTCGAGCATGAGTGCCTCCGCTTTGATCGCTTCGATCTCAGATGCGGCCCGCTCTGACTTATCCGGTGACTCGGCCTCGAATCAAGCCAATCCACCCGGAATTCCGCCACTCCCGGTCGCGACGGACCGAATCCGGCGCGAGTGCGGGGGCCGGAGCGGGCGCCCTCCGAGTGCTCGGCGTCCGCGATCCCTGGCCGGTGATCAGCCTCGGAGGACGGCGGCTCCTGCATCGAGGGCCGGGGCCAGCCGCCGGGGAATGGGTCAGGGGCGCTGGGCGGTCGCGTCGTCGAAGAGCAGGGGGGTGAGCTCGCGGCGGTCGCGGGGTTCGAGGTCTTCGGGCTTGAGGCCGGACTGGCGGGCGCGGTCGCGGGCGTCGCGGAAGGCGTCGGGGCGGTGGGCCTGGTGGTAGGCGCGGGCGAGGTGGGCGAGGACGGAGCCGGTCGGGCGGCCCTGGGCTGGCGAGTTCGAGGTCGGCGATCGCCTTGTCGAGCTGGCCGAGGCGGGTGTAGATCACGCCGCGGGTGTCGTAGAACTGGGGGTAAACCTGCTTCGACTCGGCGAAGGCGCGGTCGATCCAGGTGAGGGCTTCCCGGGGTTTGTCGAGCCCTTCGCAGAGGGTCCAGGCGAGGTTGTTGAGGAAGGTCAGGTCGGCGGGCTTCTTCTGGAGGGCCTGCTGGTAGAGCTGGACCTCGTCGGCGTAGCGGCCCTGGACGTGGCGGAGGTAGCCGCGGGAGACGAGCAGGTCGGGGGCCTCGGGCTCGCGGGCGAGGGCGGCGTCGAAGACGGTGTCGGCCAGGTCGAGGAGGCGAGGCTCCTTGGGGGGGCCGCTGGTGATGAGGGCCACGACGTTGCGGACCAGCTCGCGGAGGTCGGCGGGCTCGGCCTGGGAGGCGGCGTCGCGGTAGAGCTTGAGGGCCTCCTCGGCGCGGCCCTGGCGGGCCACGATCGTGGCGCGGATCCAGGCGGTGGTCGGCCAGGTCGCGGCGAGCCGGCCGGCGAGGTCCTCGGCGGCCTTGGGGTCGATCTTGTCGAGGGCGGCACCAGGCGTCGGCCGTCGGCCTGGGCGTCGGGGCTCTGCGACTGCGCGGTCGTCGAAGGTCTGGCGGATCAAGGCGACGGCGTCGGCCGTGCGGTCGCTGGGCCTGGAGCCATCGGCGCGGAGCAGGACGGTGTTGAGGCCGTCGGGGGCGTGCGGTTTCGAGGCGTTTGATCTGGCGGTCGGCCTCGTCGAGCTTCCTGGCGGCCAGGAGCAGCTCGGCGTGGCGGTCGATGGCGGCGGGGGTGGCGCCGGACCCCCGGGCGTCGATGGCGGCGACGTCGGCGGCCTCGGCGAAGCGGCCGCCGCGGAGGTAGAGCTGCACAGGACCGAGCGGGCGACGCCGGCCGAGGGGATGTCCGCCGGGAGGTCCTTGAGCAAGGGGGCGAGGATCTGTTCGGCCTCGCGATGGTGGGTCTCCTCGGGGCCTGCGGGCCAGGACGATGCCGCGGGTCAGGCGGTCCTCGGGGGTGTCGGCCTTGGAGGGGTCGGGCTCGACCAGGGCGAGGGCCTCGCGCCAGGCGTCGAGGTCGCCGGCATGGCCGGAGCGGAGCAGGGCCAGGGCGCGGTCCACCCAGCGCTGGGCGGGGTCGCGCTGGCGGGCGTCGCGGAGGATCTGCTCGGCCTCGGCGGATCCGGCGGGTCTTCTCGAAGTAGTCGGCGACGTTGCGGACGATTGGGGGTCGGTCGGCCACTTCTGCCAGGGCGGTGCGATAGGCGGCGTCGGCCTGGCCGGGTTGCCGGCGATCCGCCAGCACTGGGCATAAATGAACTCGGGCTGCTCCAGACCATTGACGTTCGGGATGAGCTGCTCGACGGCCCGCGAGGCGGCGTCGGCCTGGCTGCGGCCGGCGAGGAACATCACGAGGGCGAGTCGGGGGCCGAGCTGGTCGGGTTGCTTCTGGACGAGCTGGCGGAGGGTGGCCTCGGCCTCGTCGGGGCGGCCGGCGGCGTTGAGCAGGCGGGCGTACCAGACGCGGGCGTCGAGGCCCTCGGGGTCGCCTTCGAGGACCTGGCGGGCGAGGTCGGCGGCGCGGGCGTTGTCCCCCTTGAGCAGGGCGGCCTCGGCCAGGGCGCGGTCGAGGGTGGGGACCTCGGCGCCATGCTCGCGGCGGAGGCGGCTAGGTCGGCCGGGCGGTTCAGGTCGGTGTAGAGCCGGACGAGGCGCTGCAGGGCGACCGGGCCGCCGTCGTGGCGGAGGGCGTCCTCGTAGGCCGCGGCGGCCTCGGCCTTCTGGCCGCGAAGCTCGAGGAGCCGGCCGCGGAGGAGGTAGCCGAAGCGCTGCTGGCGGGCCTCGGTCACGATCTGGTCGATGAGCGGCTCGGCCTCATCGAGCCGGTGCGTGGCGGTCTGGTCCGACTCGCCGGGCGTCGCCTGGAGCAGCTCCTGGACGCGGGCGATCTTCCAGTAGAGGCCCTTGCGCCGCTTTTCTGCTTGAGCCGAGCGATGTCGTGGTCGGCGGCCTCGCGGTCGTTCTCGGCGAGGGCGACTTCGAGGAGGAAGAGCAGGGGCAGGGGGTCGTCGGGCCGGGCGTCGGCCCATTGCTCGTAGGCGCGTCGGGCCTCGTCGGAGTTGTGCTGGGCGTTGTAGAGGTCGCCGAGGGCCTTCCAGACGTCGGGGCGCTGGTCGGGCGGGAGGTGGTCAAGGTCGCGGACGAGTTGCTCGCGGGCCTCCTGGCCACGGCCGCGGAGGGTCAGGAGGCGGGCCCTGGCGATCCGCAAGGCCGCGCGGTCGCCGGCGGCCTCGGGGGCCATCGCCTGTTCGAGGACGGTCAGGGCCGGCTCGACCTGGCCCTTGCGGGCCAATCGCTCGGCGCGGGCGAGCCAGAGGTCGGCGTCGGCCTTCTGGTGCTGGTTGGCCTGTTCGAGCAAGGCGAGGGCGTCGTCGTCGCGGCCCTGGGCGACCAGCAGGTCGGCCTGGAGCTGGACGAGGCCGGGGGCGGCCGGGGCGGCGCTGGCTGGCGCGTTCGACGAGCTGGCGGACCGCGGTCCAGTCGCGGCGGTCGCGGGGCAAGCGGACCTGGTCGAGGAACTCCAGGCGGGCCAGGGTGATCAGCAGGCTCGGCTGGTCGCCGAGGCGTTCGAGGGCCTGGCGGGCCTCTTGCCGGGCCTCGGCCGGCCGACGCCCCTGAAGCATCCGGATGCGGGCCAGGCGGGGGGCGGGCAAGGTCGGGTCGGCATTGATGGCGCGCTGGTAGCTGTCGAGGGCTTCGGTCTCATCGCGGACGGCCTCGAAGGCCTGGCCGATCGTGAACTCGATCTGGGCGACCAGCGACGCCGGGGCGCCGCGGCGGGCCTGCTGGAGCCTGTGGACCGCCTCGGTGGGCTGGTTCTGGCGGAGCCGCTGGAGACCCTGGAGGAAGAGGTAGTGCGGGCCGGGCTCCTCGCGGCCGTCGAGGCGGCGGAACTGCTCGATCAACGGTTCGGCCTCGGCGACCCGGCCGGTCTGGAGCAGGACGAAGGCCAGCCGCCAGGTCAGGTCGCTATCGGTGCCGTTGGAGAGCACGAGACCGCGTCGCCAGTCCTCGATGGCCTCGGCGGGCCGGTTCTGCTGGAAGTGGGAGAGCCCCTCCAGGCGCGGCGCGGGGGTCGTCGCGGGCGTCCTCGGGCAGGCTCCGCAGGTGCTGGCGGGCGACCTCGGGGCGGTCGCGGCGGAGGTAGTAGTCGGCGGCGAGCAGGCGGACGTCCGGGCGGTCGGGGGCCAGGGTGACGGCTTGCTCGATCGCGGTGTCGGCCTGCTGATCGAGGTCGGCGGCGGCGTCGCGGTCGCCGCGGGCCTCGGCCTGGTGGGCCAGCTCGGCGAGGTAGCGGCTGCGGACCAGTTGGGCGTCGGCCCGGGCCGATTCGGGCACCGCGGCCAGCAGGTCGTCGAGGACCTGGCGGCCTTGCTTGGGGGCGTTCTTCTCGTCGCGGTAGAGCACGGCCAGCCGCTCGGCGACGGTGAGTTCGGCCGGGTCGAGCTGGCGGGCCTTCTCGTAGAGCTGGATGGCCCGGTCGAGGGGCTCGTCGCGCCGGGTGCTCTGGGCCAGGCCCTCCTGCACGCGGGCGCGGAGCCGGTAGGCGTCGGCATCCCGGGCGCCCTTCTCGATGAGCTGGCGGGCCAGGTCGTCGGCGAGGTTGTAGCGGGGGCCGGGCTCGGGCAGGAGGGGAGCGACCTTCAGGTGCAGGGCGACCAGGCGACGGCGGAGGGCCTGGCTCTGGGGGCCGTCGGGGGCCAGGCGGAGCGACAGTTCGCCGAGCTTGATCGCGCTGAGCAGGTCGTCGGCGCTGCGGGCCGAGCGTTCGAGCAGCTCGGTCTTGAGGTTGAGGGCCTCGAGGTTGCGGGGTTCGCGGCGGAGGGCCTCGTTGAGGTAGCTGAGAGCGAGGTCGGTCCGGCCGGCCTCGACCTGCCGGCGGGCCTGGGCGACCAGCGTGCGGCTGCCGTCGGGCCGCAGGACCAGGGCCAGGGCCAACGCCGCGACGCTCAGCGCGAGCAAGGCGGCCAGGATGGCCGCGGCGCCGGCGGTTCAGCCGCCAGACGCGTTGGCGACGGGACTGGTCGGCCTTCCTGGCCGGGGGAGGCGTCGGGGTGCTCACGGGGGCAGGCTCCTTGCCGGGGTGGGGAGGCTCTCGGCCGCGGGCATCTGGGAGGCGGCGTCCGGCCCTGGGCTCGGCGCGCGGCATCGGCATCGGCGGCGTGGTCCCCAAACGATGTTAGGCGAGGAGGCGCCGGGCTCAAGGGCCGGGGCCGCGATCGGGGCGTTTCCGACGGCCGTGTTCGCTCCGGGCAACATCGGGGTGGAACGGCCGGGACCGGCCTTTACGGCGCCCGGCCGGCCCGGCTACACTGTGACGGGCGATGTCGCACCAAACGACCGCTGGAATGGACCCCGAGACGCCCGCGAGCCGACGCCGCCAATGAGCCTGATGATCGATCCGTCCCCCACGCCGTCCGCCGCGACGCCCCCAGGCCAGGAAGGCCGGGCCACCCGCCCGGCGGGGATCGGGTGGCGCGTGGCCCTCGCCCTGAGCCTGCTGGCCGGCTCGGCCGCCGTCCGCTTCTGGCAGTCGCGGGGCGTGGATGAGATGATGCGCAGGGGCTCGTCGGCCCCTTCCCGCTGAAGACTCTGCCCAGGACCCTGGGCGACTGGGAGGGCACCGACGAGGTGCTGGACCCCCAGATCGCGCAGAATACCGGCTGCACGGACTACGTCTTCCGGACCTACACGAACACCAAGACCGGCACCCGGGTCGGCCTGATCCTGCTGTACGGCCCGGCCGAGGAAGTCTTCCTGCACGCGCCCGAGAAGTGCTACCCGAACGCCGGCTACAGCCTGCTGGCCGGTCCCGAATCGCGGACCGTCGCGGCCCGCCAGGGCCGGTATCCGTTCACCTCACTGTTCTTCGCCAAGGGGGAGGGGGGGCAGGCCGAGCGGCAGGAGGTGTACTACACCTGGCGCTACCTGGACCGCTGGACGCCCCAGCTTGTGGTGATGAAGCGGATCGAGCGGATTCCGGGGATGTTCAAGGTCCACCTGTCGCGTCAGGCCGGCGCCAACGAGTTGCGGGAGGTGGGCAACCCCTGCGAGGCGTTCCTGGCCGAGCTGATGCCCTGGATCGACCGGCGACTGGCCGAAGACGCGGCCGCCGCCGCCCCGGCTCGGCCGGTCTCCTGAGGTCCCGACCCGACCCGACCCGACCGTGGCCCCGCCGCCAACGCCGGAACCGCCCCGTCCGCACGCCCCAGACGTCCGTCCACGACTTGAGGGCCGAGCCAACGATGGACACGCCGGACCGTCCCCACCCCACGCCGGAAAACCCGTCGTACCCGCCGCCCGCTCCCTTGCCGACGGCGCCGTTGCCGCCGCGGTCCGGTCCGGCCCCGGCCTGGGAGGAGCCGCTGCCGACGCGGCCGACCGCCGCCGGCCAGGATGATCACCCCCGGACGGTGCTGCGGGCCGTCCGCCGCCACTGGTGGCAGATCCTGCTGATCTGGGTCGTCGCCTCGGCGGGCCTGGTGGCCGCTCGTCCACGCCGGGTCCTGCCGTCCTACGAGGCCTTCGCCTGGTGCAGGTCGAGCCGACCGCCGCCGTCGCCGCTCGGCCGAGAAGAGCTTCGCCGTCAGCGAGACGACCTACATGCAAGACCCAGGTCCGGCTGATCACCAGCCCCGACGTGCTCGGCGCCGCCCTGCACGACCAGAAGGTCGCCGGGCTGCCGCGGATCTCAGCGGTCGCTCGACCCGGAGGTCGAGCTGCGCAACGGAGCTGGTACGACGATCATCCCCGACACCGAGCCTGGGTCAGCGATGGCATACCCGGACCGACCGCAGGAGGCCGACGATCGTCAACGCCGTGGTCGAGGCCTACCTGAAGGCCGCCCGGAACTGACGGCGCGAGGAGATGACCGAGGGGCTGAAGCGCGATTCGAGGACCTGCGGCACGAAGTTCCGCGACGAGGTCCAGGGGCGGAAGGACGGGCTGCTGGCGCTGGCCGGGCAGGGGGCAGTCGCCCCGGCCGCCGAGGCACCGACAAGAACGCCGCCAAGCCAGGGGGTCCGGTCAGCGGCCGAGGAGACTGCGCGTCAACGAGGTGACGCTCGGTCACGGCCGACAGCCAGCAGCTCGGCGACCTGACCGACGAGATCCGGGTGGCCAAGCTGACGCTGGCCCGGCTGCGTCCGAGCGGCCGATCGGTGCAGCCCGTCGCCCGACGAGCTGGAGCGCCAGGTCCGAGCGGCCTGCCGACGCCAGCCGGCCGTGGCGGCCCTGCGTCGAGGCAGATGGGCGCGACCGCCGCAAGGAGGCCCAGCGGCTGGCCGTCAAGCCCGGGGACCCGGCCCGCGATCCTCGCCAGCGGCTCCAGAAGGAACTCGACCGCCTCGAAAGCGAGTATCAGCAGCTCTGGAAGGAACTGTACCCGGAACTGAGCCGCGAGGTCCGCCGGGCGCCGGTCGCGGAGGACGACGGGCTCGTCCAGGAGATCGAGAACGACCTGCGGCAGACGGGCTGCTGGCCAACCGGCTCCGCAACGAGGACCAGATGCTGGACGGGCGGCTCGAAAAGCTCGAAGGTCAGAGCAAGCGGACCGGCGACCGGGCCCTTCAAATCCGGTTCCTCACCGACGCCCGCGAGCAAACCAGGCGAACCTCGAGAAGGTCGAGGAGATATCGCCCAGCTCCTGTACGAGCAGTACAGCAACTGCCTCGATCAACGTGGCCGCCAAGGCCCGGCCGCCTGGGCCAGCCGACCTACGACAACCGGCTGAAGCTGATGGCCGCGGCGCCGGTCGGCGTGCTGGCGGTGGTGCTCGGCGCTGTTCACGCTGATGGAGCTGCGGGCCGGCCGGGTGGCCGACCCGGACGACCTGACGGCCCGGGTCCGGCTGGGCGTCCTGGGCGTCGTCCCGCCGCTGCCGGCCTTGCACGGCCGGCGGGGGCGCTCCGCCGCGCGGCGAAGACCGCCGTCAGGTCGAGGAGTTCGTGCAGAGCCTCGACCACCTGCGGGTCGCCCTCTGTGCCAGCCGTCCCGACGGCAGCCGGCAGCCGCTGCGTGCTGATCACCAGCGCCTGCGGCGGCGAGGGGAAGACGACCCTGGCCGCGCAGCTCGCCGGCCGCTGCGCCAACGCCGGGCTGCCGACCCTGCTGGTCGACGCCGACCTGCGTCGGCCCCCGCTGGGCGAGCTGCTGGAGGTCCCCGAGGGACCCGGCCTGGCCGACGTCCTGGCCGGCGAGGCGCGAGCCGAAGGCGCGATGGTGGTCATCGGCGATGCCGGCGGGTTCCACCTGCTGCCGGCCGGCACGCCGGGCCGCGACCCCAGCCGGCTCCTGCAGGGCGAGCCGGCTCGGCCAGCTCATGGCCCAGCTCCGGGCGACCTTCGACGTGGTCATCGTCGACGCCCCGCCGGTCCTGGCCGTGCCGGATGCCCTGCTGCTCGGCCGCTGGACCGACGGGGCGGTGCTGGCCGTCCGCCACGACACCAGCCGGTTTCCCCTGGTCGAGCGGGCCAACCGCCGGCTGACCGCGTCGGCATCCCGGTGCTCGGGCGCGGTGGTCAACGGCGTGCCGGACGATGGAGAACAGCTACGGCGCTACCAGCTACAACCCCTACGCCGGCCGCGGCGCCGACCACGGTGGGGCCTGAGTTGACGGGGGGAGGGTGGAGTGTGACGGGGGGAGGGAAGAGGCCGCGGCTCCGACCCCTGACCCTCCGCCGGCCGTCGCGGCAAAGACCGCTCGCGACGCGACGGGAACCCGCTCCCCACCCCCGGCACCCGCCACGCTTCCCTCTCCACGCGTCACGCTCCACCCCGCCACTCTCCAGCCCATGACGGAGCCCGCCGCCATGTCCGCGGAAACCTTGCCCGCCTGCCGCGAACGCCCGGCCCGGCCCGCCGCGGCTGGCCTTGGTCGTCGTCGGGGTGCTCGGCCTGGCCCTGATCGCCGCCTATGCCCCGAGCTTCCGCCTGCTGATGCTCCAGTGGGACGAACCCGAATTACTCCCACGGCTATCTTCGTCATCCCGATCGCGCTGGCGATCCTCTGGATGCGTCGCGAGGGGCTCGACCGGTCCCGGCGCGGCCGGCCTGGGCGGGTTGGGGCGGCCTGGTCGCCTTGCTGGCCGCTCGCGTGGTCCTGTATGACCGCAACGAGCATGTGGCTCGAAGAGGCAACCATTCCCCTGGTCGTGGCCTGCCTGGTCGTGGCCCTGGGCGGCTGGCGCCTGCTCTGGGCGACATCGCCGGCGATCGCCTTCCTGTACTTCATGCTGCCCCTGCCGCCGAGCCTCAACGCCATCCTGGCCGACCCGTTGCAGCGGCTCGCCACGATCGGCAGCACGGGGCTCCTGCAACTGATCGGCCTGCCCGTGCTGGCCGAGGGCAACGTGATCTTCGTCGGCGCCGACCGCCTGGAGGTGGCCCGCGCCTGCAACGGCCTGTCGATGCTGCTGAGCTTCGTGACGCTGATCACCGCCACGGTCCTGACCGTCGCCCGCGACCGCCCGGTCTGGGAGCGGGTGGTCCTCCTGCTGAGCACCTTGCCGATCGCGCTGGTGGCCAACATCCTGCGGATCGCCGCCACGGCCGTGCTCTACTACGCCTTCGGCCCGAACGCCCCGATGTTCTGGCCCGTTCGCCTCTGGTTCCCGACCGTGGACCAGCTCGCCCACGACACCGCCGGCTGGGCCATGATGCCGATGGCCCTGGCCTTGATCTTCCTCGAGATGAGGCTGCTCTCGTGGCTGGTCGTCGAGGAGGAGGCCGCCGCCAAGCCCATGCTCTTCTTCCCGGCGGCCGGCGGGGGCGACGCGGCCGGTGAAGAAATAGATCGTTTCAATCAGCCTGTTTTCATGAATATTTTGTATCTACCGACACGAGCGCGACCCTGGGCGGCGGGGAGCTGGTCCTGCTGGACTTGCTGGCCACGCTGCGCGAGCGCGGCCGGACTGGCGGCTGGAACTGGTGCTGGGGAGCGAGGGGCCGTTGCGGGAGGAGGCGGAGCGGCTGGGGGTGGCGTGCGTGGTGAGGCCGTTGCCGGAGTCGGTGGCGAGGCTGGGCGACGCCGTGCTGGGAGGCGGGGTAGGGCGGGTCGCGTTGGCGGCCCGGCTGGCATTGGCGTCGCCGTCGGCGATGGGGCTACGTGGCTGGTTTGCGGCGTTTGATCCGCCGGGAAGGCCCGACTGGGTCCACGCCAACGGCATGAAGGCGCCGCGTGCTGGCCGCCGGGGCATCGCCGAGGCGGACCCCCTTGATCTGGCACCTGCACGACTACCTCGGCTCGCGGCCGGTGATGTCGCGGCTGCTTGCGGCTCGCGGCGTGGCGGCCGATCGAGGGAGTGGCCGTTTCGCGTTCGGTCGCGGAGGACGCCGCGAAGGTTCTCGGCCCGCGGGTCGCCGTTGCGGACGATTTACAACGCCGTCGATCTCGACCGCTTCGCCCCCGGGCCCGGCGATCCGACGGCCCTCGACGCCGCCGCCGGCCTGCCGCCCGCGGCGCCGGGGACGGTCCGCGTCGGCCTGGTCGCCACGTTCGCGCGCTGGAAGGGGCACGAGGTCTTCCTCGAAGCCGCGTCGCGAGTGCCGGCCGACCGGCCTTGCCGGTTCTACCTCGTCGGCGGGCCGATCTACCGGTCGGCCGGCTCGCAGTGGATGCTCGAGGAGCTGCGGTCGCGGGCCGAGACGCTCGGCCTGGGCGGCCGGATCGGCTTCCCCGGGTACCAGGAGACCCGGCCTCGGCGATCCGGCGCTCGACGTGGTCGTGCACGCCAGCACCCGGCCCGAGCCGTTCGGCCGGGTGATCGTCGAGGGGATGGCCTGCGGCCGCGCGGTCGTGGCGGTCCGCGACGGCGGCTCGGCCGAGCTGTTCGAGGACGGCGTCGAGGCCTTGGGCGTGCCGCCGGACGACCCCGACGCCCTGGCCGCCGCGATCGACCGGCTGGTCGCCGACGCCGACCTCCGCCGATCGCCTGGGCGACGCCGGCCGCCGCGCCGCCGAGGCCCGCTTCGACCGTCGCGCCCTGGCTGGCCCGTGGACGGACCTCTATGAGGGGTCACTGGTCACTGGTCACTGGTCACTGGCAAAGACTCGTGCAAGCCATGCTGTTGGTCCCGTCCCGTAGAAAACCCGCGATGTCGGTCGGATGACATTCCTTCCTCCCCACAACCAGTGACCAGTGACCAGTGACCCGCGAGCATTAGCGAGCGGAAGTGACCAGTGACCCGCGAGCGAAGCGAGCGGAAGTGACCCATGACCAGTACACCGCAGAACCGGCGCAAATGGATCATCACCGGGGCCGCCGGGTTCATCGGCTGCCATGCCGCCTCCCGGTTTCACCAGGCCGGCGATGAGGTCGTCCTCGTCGATAACCTCAGCCGACGCGGCGCCGAGGCCAACCTCGGCTGGCTCCGCGGGCAAGGCGTCTCGCAGTTCTATCAGGCCGACGTCCGCGACGCCGACGCGCTCCGCGACATCCTCGCCCAGCACGCCGACGCCGACGCGGTCCTGCACCTGGCCGCGCAGGTGGCCGTGACCACCAGCGTCCAGGACCCCCGCCACGACTTCGAGGTCAACGCGCTGGGCACGTTCAACGTGCTGGAAGCCGTCCGCAACGCCGCCGCCGGCCGGCCGGCCGTGCTCTACGCCTCGACCAACAAGGTTTACGGCGGCATGGAGTCCGTGCGGATCGTCGAGAAGGACGGCCGCTACGCCTACGCCGACGACCCGCAGGGGATGGACGAGTCGCGGCCGCTGGATTTCCACTCGCCCTACGGCTGCTCGAAGGGAACTGGAGATCAGTACGTGATCGATTATTCGCGAATTTACGGGATGAAGACGGTCACGTTCCGTCAGTCGTGCATCTATGGCACGCGACAATTCGGCATCGAGGATCAAGGGTGGATCGCCTGGTTCTGCGTGGCGGCGACGACGGGGCAGCCGTTCACGATCTACGGCGACGGCAAGCAGATTCGCGATGCGCTCTGGATCGACGACCTGATCGATTGTCTACGAGCGGGCCTTGGAGCGGATCGACGCGGTCGTCGGGCCAGGCGTTCAACATCGGTGGCGGGCCGGGCAACATCCTGAGCCTCAACGAGCTGGTGGCGTTCCTGGCGGAGGCGTTCGGCCGGGATTTCGACGTGCCCGCGGGCCGACTGGCGGCCGGGGGACCAGCGGGTCTTCGTGGCGGACGTGGGCAAGGCGAAGCGGCTGCTGGGCTGGGGGCCGACGACGCCGATCCGCGAGGGGGTGGCGCGGCTGCTGGGCTGGGTCCGCGCGAACCGCGGGCTGTTCGCCTGACGGGCCGATCGGCCCCGGGGCTTCCGGGCAACCTACACTTTACCGGGGAGGCGGAGATCGGTCATAATCGGGCCCGCGGTGGCGCCGGCGCCGATCGCCCGTACCGCAAGGAGTTGCGACGACCGACGGAGGCGACGACCGGTCTCATGGGGATGCCGACGCTGCGTGTCTGCCACCTTGGCAAGTATTACCCCCCGGCGCCCGGCGGGATCGAGACGCACGTCCGGACGCTGGCCCGGGCGCAGGCCGAGCGGGGCGCGGCGTGCGGGTCTTCTGCATCAACCACCAGCCGGGGCCGACGGCCGTCGAGCACGACGGCCCGGTCGAGGTGACGCGGTTCGGCGCGGGCGGCGGGTTCGCGAAGCTGGACGTCTGCCCCGAGCTGGTCGGCGGCCTGCGGCGGGTCAAGGCGGACGTCCTGCATCTGCAGGTCCCCAACCCGACGATGATGCTGGCCGTGCTGGCGGCGCGGCCGCGAGTGCCGCTGGTCGTGACCTATCAGAGCGACGTCATCAGGCAGCGGCTGCGCGGCGGCGTGTTCCGGCCGCTGGAACGGCTGGCGTACCGCCGGGTCCGGGCGATCCTGCCGACCAGCCCGACCTACGTGCCGGGCTCGCGGTTCCTGCGGCCGTATGCCGACCGGATCGAGGTCGTGCCGATGGGCATCGACCTGGCGCCGTACCGCGACCCGTCGGCGGCCGACCGGGCCGAGGCCGACGGCGATCCGCGTGCGGCACCCCGGCCCGATCTGGCTGGGATGCGGCCGGTTGATCTACTACAAAGGGTTCCTCAACGCGATCCGCGCCTTGCCGCAGGTGCCGGGACGCTCCTGATCGTCGGCGACGGCCCCGACCGGCCGGAGCTGGAGGCCGAGGCGCGGCGGCTGGGGGTGCGCGACCGGGTCGTGTTCCTGGGGGCGATGCCGTATCAGCAGGTGGTGCCGTACTACCTCGCGGCCGAGGCGTTCTGGTTCCCGTCGAACGCGCGGAGCGAGGCGTTCGGGATCGTGCAGGTCGAGGCGATGGCCAGCGGCTGCCCGGTCATCAACACGGCGATCCCGCACAGCGGCGTGGCGTGGGTCAGCCCGCACGGCGTGAGCGGCCTGACGGTGCCGGTCGACGACCCGACGCCCTGGCCGCCGCCGCCAGCCGGCTGCTGGAGGAGCCGGGCCTGCGCGACCGGCTGGCGCGCCGGCGGCCTCCGCCGGGCCGTCGCGGAGTTCGACCATCGGGTCATGGCCGGGCGGAGCCTGGCGGTCTACCGGCAGGTCCTGGCCGGGCAACCGGAGTCGCTCCCCGGGGATCGGGCCGCCCTGGCGCTGAAGCTCTGATCCTCCGTCCTCCAACCGATCAACGGAACTGTTTCCAATGACTGCGAACCCCCGGACCCTGGACCCGGAACTCCCGCACGCCGCGGCGGCCACGGCCCGTTCCGGCCGCGAACCGGACGTGGTGGAGCGGGCCCGCGCCTCGCGAGGGACCAGCAGCGACGCGATCTACGGGCTGGTGGCCCGCGCCCTCCGCGAACGGCACCCCGGCGGCGGGGCCCTCCTGGATGTCGGCTGCGGCACGGGGAACCTCTGGAGCCACGTCCGCGACCAGTTCGACCGCTACCTCGGCGCTGATGTGGTCCGCTACGAGGGCTTCCCCGACGACGGCCGGTTCTGCCCGGTGAACCTGGAGGCCGGCGGCGTCCCTTGCCCGGACGGCCAGGCCGACGTGGTGGCGGCCGTCGAGGTGATCGAGCACGTCGAGAATCCCCGCGCTGGTCCGGGAGTTGGTGCGGCTGACCCGGCCCGGCGGCCTGATCCTCGTGACCACGCCCAACCAGCTCAGCCTGCTGAGCAAGTTGACGCTGGTGGTGAAGAACCAGTTCAACGCCTTTCAGGAAGGCCCCGGCTCATACCCGGCGCACCTGACGGCCTTGCTGGAGATCGACCTGCGGCGGATCGCCCGCGAGTGTGGGCTGGTTGAGGCTCTGATCCGCTACACCGACCGCGGCGCATCCCCGGCACGGCCTGGCACTGGCCGCGCCCGCTCCGGGGCCGGGCCTTCAGTGACAACGTCCTTCTGATGGCACGCCGTCCCGCGCCTGACCGGACCTGAGCTGACTTGATCCAAGCGACGGTGGCCCCCGACCCGGGACCTGATCCGATGCGCCTCCTGCACTGCGCCGCCGGCAACCTGTACGGCGGGGTCGAGACGTTGCTGGCCACGCTCGCCCGCTCCGGCGTCGGGGCGCCGGACCTCGAGCAGCGGTTCGCCGTCTGCTTCGAGGGCCGGCTCGCGGCCGAGCTTCGCGAGGCCGGGGCGGCCGTCGTCCGGCTGTCGCCGGCGCGGTTCAGCCGACCCTGGACGACCCTGGCCGCCCGCCGACGGCTCCGCGCGGCCTTGGCCGAGACCCGGCCCGACGTGGTCGTCTGCCACGGCGGCTGGACGCATGCCCTGTTCGCGACGGTGGCCCGCGACGCCGGTCGGCCGGTCGTCTTCTGGCAGCACGACCCGCTCGGAACGGGCCACTGGATCGAGCGGCTGGCGTCCCGAGTCCGGCCCGACCTGGTGCTGGTCAACAGCCAATCGAACGCCGCCAGCACGCCCCGGGTCTTCGCCGGCGCGGCCCTGGCGGTGCTCTATTGCCCGGTGGCCGCGCCGACGCCGACCGCCGACCCGGCCGCGTCCCGGGCCGAGACCCGTCGCGACCTGGGCACGCCCGACGATGCCGCGGTCGTCGTGATGGCCTGCCGGCTGGAGCGCCTGGAAAGGGCACGAGCCCTTGCTGGAGGCCCTCGGCCGCCTCCGCGACCGGCCCGGCTGGGTCGCCTGGATCGCCGGCGGAGCGCAACGGCCGCGCGAGGCGCGCTTACCTCGACGAGCTGACGAGCCTGGCCGCGAGGCTCGGGATCGCCGAACGGGTCCGGTTCCTGGGCCAGCGTTCGGACGTGCCCCGGCTGCTGGCCGCGGCCGACCTGTACTGCCAGCCGAATCTCGGGCCGGAGCCGTTCGGGATCGCGTTCGTCGAGGCCCTCTATGCCGGCTTGCCGGTGGTCAGCACGCGGCTGGGCGGGGCGGCCGAGATCGTCAACGAGGATTGCGGCGTGCTGGTCGAGCCGGGCGACGCGGCGGCCCTGGCCGCGGCCCTGGGACGCCTGATCGACGACCCGTCGGCCCGGGCCCGCCTGGGCGCGACCGGTCCGGAGCGAGCCCGGATGCTCTGCGATCCGGCCTTGATCCTCGACCGCTTGCGGGACCTGCTGCGCCGCGTCGTCGCGACGCCGGGGGCCGCCGCCCCGGGTCCCCTTTGCCGATGACCCGAGGACCGCACCCATGAGCGCCACCGTCGAGGAAACCGAGGCCGGGCCGCCCTTGTGGTTGGCCCTGGCCGCCCGAGCGGTCCGCCGCCTGCCGATGGCCCGTTACCGGACGATGAACTGGCTCTGCCGGCGCGGCGCCCGCGTTCGTGGCCCGGCTGCCGGGCTCGCCGCGGCGGCTCCGGTTCGCGTGCGACCTCCGCAACGTCCTGGCTCGCGAGGTGTACTTCACCGGCCATTACGAGCCGCAGGAGACGGCGCGGTCGAGGCGCTCGCTGGCGGCCGGCGGGGTGTTCGTCGATGTGGGGGCCCACTGGGGCTATTTCAGCCTGGTGGCGGCCGCCCGGTTGGGCGCCTCGGGCCGGATCGTCGCCGTCGAGGCCGACCCGCGGTTGTACCCGACCCTCGCCCGCAACTTCGCGCTCAACGGCCTCGCTCACGCGACGGCCGTCCAGGCCGCGGCGGCCGACCGGCCGGGCGTGCTCACGCTCCGCGGCTTCCGCATGGCCGACGTCAACTGGGGGACCTCCCGGCTGGTCGGCGACGATGCCGAGCCGGATGCCCACGACCGGTTCCCGGTTCCCGCCCGGCCCATCGACGCCTTGCTCGACGAGCTGCACATCGGCGCGGTCGATCTGCTCAAGATGGACATCGAGGGGGCCGAGGCGTTGGCCCTGGCCGGGATGGAGGCGGGCTTGCGGGCGGGCCGCTACCGCCGCGTCCTGATCGAGCTGCACCCGGACGCGATCGTCGAGCACGGCACCAGTCCCTCGGCCCTGGTGGCCCGCTTCATCGAGGCCGGCTACCGCGGCTGGACGATCGACCACGACGCGGCCACCTTCCGCAAGGCCGCCTATGGCCGGTTGCCGGAGCCGGAGTCGTCCCTGCGGCCCTTCGACCCGTCCGAGCCCCTGGATGCCTGGCCGCATCAGCTCTGGCCGGCGCCCGGCGTCGCCCCGTTCTGGAACGGAGGGGAATCGACGTGACGACCAGCGTCCTGGTGCCCAGCTTCCGACGCCCCGACTCGCTCGCGGCCTGCCTGCGCGCTCTGAGCCGGCAGACCGTGCCGCCCGGCGAGGTGCTCGTCGTCTGGCAAGGCGACGACACGCCGACGCGCGACCGGGCCGCGCGGCTGGCCGACGAGCTGCCGGTCCCGATCCGGCTGCTTCACCTCCCGGAGCCGGGGATCGTGCCGGCCGAGAACCTGGCCCTGGCGCACGCCCAGGGGGCCTTGATCCTGCTGATCGACGACGACGCGGTCGCCCCGCCCGACTGGGTCGAGCGGCACCGGGCCCACTACGACGACCCGGACGTCGGCGCGGTCGGCGGGCCGGCGGTCAACTTCGAGCCCGACGGCCTGCGCCACCCGGTCCACGGCCGCGAGCCGGTCGGCCGGCTCACCTGGTACGGCCGGTTTCACGGCAACATGCACAACCCGCCGGAAGCCTGGCGGGGTCGGCCGCCCCGGGAGGTCCAGCACCTCGTCGGCTACAACATGAGCCTCCGCCGCGTCGCCTTCGACCGGTTCGAGGCGCGGCTCCGGCGTTACTGGCAGCTCTTCGAGGCCGACGCCTGCTTGCAGGTCCAGGCGCGGGGCTACCGGGTCCTGTTCGACTTCCGCAACGTGGTCGAGCATCACCTGACGCCCCGGCAGTCGGCCTACCAGCCGGGTCGCGGGGGCGACCTGCGGGTCAAGCTCGGCAACGCGGCTTACAACCGCGCGTTCGTCCTGAGCAAGCACAGCCGCGGCCTCCGGCGATGGGCCCGCCGGCTGTACGTCAGCCTGGTCGGGACGACCGAGGCGCCCGGTCCCTTGCTGCTGCCGCTGGCGATCCGTCGGCATGGCCAGGCCGGCCGCGAGCTGGCGTTGGCGCGGATGATCTGGTCCGACACGCGGGCCGGCTGGCAGGATGGCCGCCGCGCCGGGGCCGAGCCCGCCGGCCAGGCGTCGCCGGGGCCGGCCGGCCGCGACCCCGTCACGGCGTCCGGGCCGTTGCTCTAGAGAAGGGAACCGTGGGCACATTCGCGATTGTCAGTGGTGATTTCGTCCGCACGGGCGGCATGGACCGCGCCAACTACGCGCTCGCCCGTTACCTGGCCGACCGCGGCGACACGGTCCACCTGGCGGCCTACCGCGTCGCCGACGACCTGGCGGCGAGGCCGAACGTCGAGGTCCACCGGGCGCCCAAGCCGCTCGGCTCGTACTTCCTCGGCAATCCGCTGCTGCACCGGGTCGGCCGCCGCTTCGCCGAGCAGGTCGCGGCGGGCGGCGGCCGGGTGGTGGTCAACGGCGGCAACTGCGACTGGGGCGACGTGAACTGGATGCACCACGTCCACGCTGTCGATCCGGGGAGGACCGCCGGCTCCTGGCCGCGACGGCTCAAGAACCGCCTGCTGCGTCGGACCTTCCTCGCCGAGGAGAAGGCGATCGTGCCCAAGGCCCGCGCCGTGGTCGCCACCTGCGAGCGGACGAAGCGCGACAGCGTGACGACCCTCGGCGTGGCGCCGGAGACGATCCACGTCGTCCATCTCGGCATCGACCCGACGATCTTCCGACCGGCCGACCCCGCGGAGCGGCACGCGATCCGGGGGCGGCTCGGCTGGGACGCCGAACGGCCGACGGCCGTGTTCATCGGGGCTCTGGGCGACCGCCGCAAGGGGCTCGACACGCTCTTCGCCGCCTGGTCGGAGCTTTGCCGCGAGTCTTCCTGGGACGCCGACCTCGTGGTTGTCGGCCGCGGGGCCGAGGTGCCGGCCTGGGCCGAGCGGGCGGCGTCGGCGGGCCTGGCCGACCGGGTCCGGTTCCTCGGCTTCGTCCGCGACTTGCCCGACCTGCTGCGGGCCAGCGACGGCCATATCCTGCCGTCGCGCTACGAGGGCTACTCGATGGTCACGCAGGAAGCATTGGCCTGCGGCGTGCCGGCCCTCGTGACCGCCAGCGCCGGGATCGCCGACCGCTACCCCGCCGCGCTGGCCGACTGGCTGATCCCCGACCCGGACGACGTCGCCGACCTGACGTCGCGGCTGCGACGCTGGCGGGAAGGCGTCGGCCGGCCGAGGCCGGAGCTGGCGGCGTTCTCGGAAGCCCTGCGGTCGTACACCTGGGACCACATGGCCGCGGCGATCGCGGGCGTGATCGAGCGGATGGCCCGTTGACGCGGTCTCGGCCCCTCGTGAGAACGGACAACGAGCCGGTTTGATTCGCAGGTGAAAAGATAAGGTTTTTTGGGGTGTTCGGGATGGAACTCCAGTTGATCATAAAGGCGCTCTACGGCCGCCTGCCCTTCCCGCTGGCAGTGCGCCTGGCCCGGGGCCGCCCCGACGTCGCCTTCTACATCCGGACGCGGCACCGCGAGCTCACGATCGACGACTTCATGGGGTCGTTCACGGTGGCGATCGACACCAACTCGATCATCGAGCGGCGGATGCTCTCGCGGCGCTACGACCTGGAGACGGAGGCGATCATCCGCAAGTTTGTCCGGCCCGGGCAACGCGTCCTCGACGTTGGGGCCAACGTCGGCGGGGTCGCTCTGGCGCTGGCGCGGCGGGTCGGTCCCGAGGGCCGGGTCGAGGCGTTCGAGCCGGGGCCGCCGTTCTTCGAGCGTCTGACGCGGAACCTGGCGGCGAACCCGACGATTGCCGGCCGCGTCCGGGCCCACCGGCTCGGCCTCTCCGACGAGCCGGGGCGATTGCTCTGGCAGCCGGCCCCGAATGACCCGGAGACCGCCAGCATCCACTGGTCCAACCCGTCGCGGCCGGGCGGGGTCGAGGTCCCGGTGACGACCCTCGACGCCTTCCTTTCCGAGCAAGGGATCGAGGCGGTGCACTTCCTCAAGAGCGACGTGGACGGCATGGACCACAAGGTCCTGGCCGGCGGTCGCGAAATGATCGCGCGCCAACGGCCGGTCCTCTACTTCGAGACGTCGATGTGCGACGACGAGCAGCGCGAGGCCGCCCGATCGATCGAGCGGATGCTCGACGCCCTGGACTACCGGCTCTACCGGATCACCGACAAGCGAGGGGGGCTCCGCCCGTCGCGGTTCCCGGACTTCTCCCTGAACATGCTGGCCCTGCCCGCCGAGGCCGACCCGGCCGGAGTGTCGGGCTCGGGGAACAGGGCGTGCCACGGCCACTTGACACGGCCGTCGTGACCCCGACAAGAGGGAAAAGGGGGACATGCCAATACATAGAGATTTATTCAAGTAATTCGCTATGCCCACTTTTTCGTGTCCTTTTGATCGTGGACCTGTTTCCGCCCGGCCCGCGATCCCCACGGCCTGCACCGGGTGATCTGGGAGGAGGGCCGCGAGGGGGATTTCGCCCTGCCCGCCGACAAGCCGCTGACCTGCGTCGCCTACCTGGCCGGCCCCTGCTCGGAGGTCTTCCTGGAGCCGGCCGCCGTCGGCGAGCCGCTGCCCGAGATGCCCCTGTTCCTCACGACCGAGACCTATGTCCCCGTGCCCCTGGAGGTCACCTACCGGGCCGCCTTCGACGCCGTGCCCGCCTACTGGCGCGCGGTCCTCGACCCGGCCGACTCGCGATGAGCCCGCCCCGGCCACCCGCCGCCCGTGCTTCTGGGAATTCATTCCTTCCGACGCTCCAGAATCCAATCCATATCGATGGGAGCCAGAGGGTCATCAAAGCGAAAGTTCTTGGCCCGAATTCGCGCACGGTAGCGGACCTGGAGCTTGTCGCCTTCGAGTTTATAGAAACCTTTGATGGTATATCCCTTCAGCTTTCCGGTCGCACCGATCAGATCGATGTGTTTCGGGTTCTTCTCGGGATCAAGGACGACCTTGAACGGCGGTCCCCAGGGACTCCCCTCTTTATAGATGGTGACAATATCACCCTCAAAGATCCATTTGAGGCTGAACTGCTCCGCCTCCTCGGCGGAAAGGTCGCGGTCGTCATTGCCGATTCCGTGGCCGCCGAATCGGACGCGCACCGGCCGCCACTCGCCTTGCAACCGCTTCCTGTCCCCTTCCGCCTGGTTCTCTGGCTTCTCCGCCCCCGAGACCTCCTGGGCGTGGAGGCTCGCGGCCAAGGGCCCGAGCCCCAGCGCCAGCACCAGAGCGGACAACCCCAGCAACAAGCAGCGGCCGCGAGCTGGCTGAGAGAGAGCATGTCCCATCATGAGATCCCCTCCGAATCAGGGCGTCGCCGGAGGAATCGCACTTCGATCGGTCGATTCCCCGAGCACGAGTCCACGGAATTGAAGCAGGAGCCGGACTCTCACCATCGGCGCGAGCGGGTGGTTGGTCCTGAATTCAAGATATGATGGCGGCTCCCGATTTTCAGGGAAATCGCTTGAGTTGATTCCAACCTCAAGAACCTGGCGGGCGTGTTCGCGGAGCTTGGTTCGGTAGGAAAGGCCCATCATCATCGTCTCCGGACGGATCTCAAGGGGCTCTGCGAGTTCATTGGCGACGAAGCTCACGAGGAATTTCGCGTTCGCCGTACCTTTCGAGACATGGGCGAACAGCATCGAGGGGACGACGGCAACCGGAGGCCGGTTCTCGACAACAAGAGGGATTTCCAGGGATGGGTGGGAAGGCCCCGCGCTCAAAAGCTGGATCACCCTCGGATTCTCGGAAACCGGCCAGCGACCCGAGGACCGAATCACATAGTGATATTCCCTCATCACGGCCTTGTCGGATTGAGGGACATCCCTTTCTAAACCACCCGAGATCGTCAGCGACGTATCAGAGGAACGCGCTGAGGTAAACCATTTTCTGGAGCCAGATTGCTCGTAGGTCCTTACAATGAACCGAAGACAATCCGAAGGGCCGGTGGGGTTCCAGTTGAGAGTCTGGGGCGCATCAAACACATGGGGAATCGGGCGAGTGCTCGTCATGACGAAGACCGCCCTCTGCGTCGGTTGCTCTGGGTCGTTGGTGGCGATCGTGATGTCCACCCGCTTCTCACCGACTGGAGGTCCATTCCCGATGAGTGAGAGGCTATCCCGTAATTATTCCCTGTGATTCCCGGTATTTGAACGGGATGGGCTTCATCGATTCATCCTTTTTCAATAGCCTGAGCATGCGATGAACCGAGCTGACCTTGACCATCGCCTCACTCGACCTCGTGAACCGCTCGTAGTCCCGGCTGTGCCGCCGGTATCGGCCGATCCAGGCGAACGTCCGCTCCACCACGTACCGCTGTGGCTGTTCCACGAACCCGACACTCCCCTTCGGACGCCCGACCACCTCGATCTCGTACCCCGCTTTGGCCTCGATCAACCAGGCGTTGAGCGAGTGGTTGCGGTACTTCCCGTCGGCCCAGATGTTCCTCAGCCGTGTCCGGTGCTCGGCGGTCATCCGGGAGAGCACCTTGGGGGCGAAGGTGCCGTCGTCGGCCGACGCCATCGACACCACGACGACCAGCAGCAACCCCAGCTTGTCCACGAGGATATGCCGCTTCCTCCCGGTGATCTTCTTGCCCCCGTCGTACCCCCGGCAGTCGGCGACCTCGGTCGCCTTGACCGTCTGGCTGTCGATGCTGGCCACGCTCGGGCTGGGGTCGTGACCGCCGGCGACACGGACCTGTTGCCGCAGGGCGTCCCTGATCCGTTGCCAGGTGCCGTCGTCCCGCCACTGGGCGAAGTGGTTGTAGACGGTGCTCCTGGCCGCCAGGTCGTGGGGGAGCATGTCCCACTGGCACCCGGACCGATTCAGGTAGAAGATGGCGTTGAGCACCTCCCGCATGTCGTTGATCCGGGGCCGACCCACGTTGTGGACCGGGATCAGGGGCTCGATGATCGCCCACTGCTGGTCGGTCAGGTCGGAGGGGTAGGGCTTACGCATCGGGGTATGCTCCGTCGTCGGTGTATCCTGTGAATCTCCTTGGTGATGAAGAGTTTACGAACATCCCGAATTCCGGGATAGCCTCTGAGCTCGACTGGTGCACTTTTTCTGAGTCTGAGTTGGGTCCGCCTCGGCGGTACTCTGGGGAGTTGAACCGACTTCTCAGGAAACCGACCGAGGACGGACGCCATGTCGATTCTACCGGATCACGCCCTGCCGTTACTGCTTTCCTTCGCTCCCGTCTTCTCGCAGCCCACCTCTCAGCGATTTCTCCTCCTGCTCGGATCCGCCATCATCACGCGCGGACCTCGCACGGTCTCCAACCTGCTCCGAACCGTCGGAACGCTCGCGACCGGACATAGTTCCAGCTACCGTCGCGTCTTCTCCAAATCGCGTTGGTCCTTGCTCCGCCTGGCTTGCGCTCTGATCCGACAGGTCTTCACCCTGCTCCCGGAGGACCTCCCGGTTGTCCTGGTCGGCGATGACACCGTCTTCGGACATCCCGGGCCTCATGTCTATGGCAAGGCCCGGCATCGCGATCCGGTTCGTTCCTCGCATGCCTTTACCGCCTGGAGGTACGGCCACAAGTGGGTTGTGCTCGCCGTCCTCATCCGCTTCCCGTTCGCCAACCGTCCCTGGGCGTTGCCCGTTCTGGTCGCCCTCTATCAGTCCGAGGAGAACGACCGTCGCCAACGCCGTCGGCACCGGACGCCGGCCCAGCACATGATCCGGTTGCTCCGGCTGATGCTCCGGTGGTTCCCCGACCGCCGATTCGTGTTGGTGGGCGACTCGGCCTATGGCACTCATGAGGTGGCTCGGTTCTGTCATCACCACCGCAGACGGCTGGCCCTGGTCAGCAAACTCCATCCCGAGGCCAACCTGTTCGAGCCTCCTCCGCCTTACACCGGCAACGGCCGCCCACGAGTCAAGGGACAGCGGCTCCCCAAGCCACGCGAGGCGGTTTCGGCCGCCCGACGATTCCAGCGTCGCACGGTCGGTTGGTATGGCGGGGGCACGCGCCGCGTCGAGACCCGCGGCGGCCGGGGTCACTGGTACAAATCGGGTGAGGGCCTGGTCCCCATCCTCTGGGTCTTCGTGCGTGACCGCGAAGGTACGCATCGCGACGAATACCTCTACACCACGGACATCCGACTCAGCACCGAGCAGATGATCCGTTATTACACAGGGAGATGGAACATTGAAACCACCTTCCAGGAAGCCCATTCGTGTCTCCACGTGGAGAGCGTACGTCCGTGGTGCCGAGCCTCGGTGCTGCGTGAAACCTCGTGCCTGTTCGGGCTGTACTCGATCGTCGCGATGCTCTACCACAATTTGCCCGAGGACCGCCGGATGGGGCGCATCGAGTGGCCAGGCAAGACGGGGGTGACGTTCTCCGACGCCCTGACAGTTGTACGGCGGTGGATCTGGTCGGAGGGTGTTTTTGCACAGCTTGAGAATGGGGCGGATCTCGAAAAACTACCCGTCCCAATTCGAGAGACCTTATACTCGGCCCTCGCCTCAGCGGCATAGGGCCGAGAAAGTGCACCAGTCGAACTGAGATCAAGGCTTCCTGACCGGGCGCGAGCGTCTGCGGTTCAACGGAAGCGACGGTGCAACCGCACGAAGTTCTCACGCTCTCAATCCGAAGGAGACCACCACCATCATTGAAGACCCTCAACTGTCCCTTGATCTTCCCCTCGCTGACCGGGGTAAAGACGCGGACGATCCTGGACGGGATGGCACACCGCGGAGGCTGCATTGATCGCCTCAGCCGCAGCAATCCCAGAGATGCGGACGACACGGCGATCGAGGCCAGGCAGAGGGTGACGGTCGATAATCGGCCAATCTTCATGGCACTTCCCCCAAGAGCTCGCCCCCCGCCCGCGTGCCCAGGGCCTGCCAGCAGGGCCAGCGCACACTAACATGTTGAACCCATAACGACTTCCATCAAGAAGGCGTCGCTCCAGCCGCAGCTACGGCGTTTCATCACCAGACTCTGACGGCCCGGGTGCTGCTTCAACAGCGACAACGCGAACCGGTTCAACCACGACAAATTCTCTCGCAAGTGCCGCTCGCGGGTCCGCGAATGGTCTTCGCCAAACGTCATGTCCAACGTCCAATGACAACTGTTCTCAATGCTCCAATGGCCGCGAACCGCGCGGGCAAACCGCTTCACGTCCGACTCAAGGCTGCTGAGGTAATAGCGGACCTCGATCGTCTCCTTCCCGTCACGCCGGATGCTCGTCGTCGTCAACCCGATCGACTTCAGCCCCTTCCAGAGCAGGAACCCGGGCAGGTCCTTAGGGGTCGGCAGTTGAAGATAGGTTCGCACCTCCTCGCGTCCGTGCCCCGTCTCCGTGGTCACGTGCTCTCGTGCGGCGGCCAGGTCCCCCTCAAGTTGTTCGTCGATGTAGGCGATGACGGCTTGGTGCAGTGCCTCTTGGTTCCCCTTCAACGCCAGCACATAATCACCGCCTCCCGCGATGATCTGCTCGGCGATCGCCTTCTGCGTCCCCATCGCGTCGATCGTGATGATCGCCCCGTGGATGTCCACCAGCCGCAACAGTTCGGGGATCGCTGTGATCTCGTTCGACTTCTCGGCACACGCGACCTGGCCCAGCGACAACCCGTATTCGCTGGCCCACACACTCACACAGTGCAATGCGCCCAGCCCGTGGCTGCGGTCATGACTGCGCCGTGCCGTCTTGCCGTCCACCGCCAGTACGGGCTGTTCCACGCCGGTCTGCGCGACCGCCTCGGCACGAAGCGACTTGAGCCAGTTGGCGAAGCAGGTCTGGAAGGCGGCCGGCTTCAGCGCCATCAGGACGCGGCGGAAGACGTCCTTGCGGGGAATGCCGTGGGGCAGGTGAAGGACCCCCAGGAGGAACTCTTCCTTCAGGGCGGCCCAACGGGCGATCGCGGTCGGGCCGCCCGCTCCGGCGAGCACCGCCAACAGCGCGATGACCAGGACACTGGCCAGGGGATGCCGCTGGTTGATCGTCGAGCGCGGGTCCTCCAGTTCCTGGAAGTGGACGACGACCTCATCGAGACCGACACGTCGAAGATCCCCCATGACTCCCCCCCAGTACAGCTTCGTGGAAGCGACACCGGGGAGGGTATACACAAAAACCAGCCAGGGCGCAAGCGTTACAGCTTATCAGGATTACCCATAAGTGCGCGCTGGCCCTGGGCCTGCCAGGCGCGGATCGCAATCGTGTCGCGCGTGAACCGGACGGAGCCATCCAGATAACCGCAAGACACGCCGCCGGGATGAAGGCTCCTGGCGGCCTGTCCGCCCATGGGATACCCTCCACCGATGATGCAGTCCGGCGCTGAGGCATTCGGGCCCAGAAAGTGGTTGTAGGTCGTCTGCGTGAGGGAACCGACGAACCAGATCAAACCCACGGCGTTATCATAGCGGGCAGGGGGGAACGAGTCCTGAAACCGGCACGAGCGGATGGTTTCCTCAGGATTGAGCACCATACGTTGGGGAAAGAGCGAAGCCCGGGCGGGTGGATAATCGAGTCTTCCGACTCCGCCTCGGAGCTTCTCGGAGAAGGCGATGGTCTGGCTGAGCCCGTCCAGAATCGAGGCCGGCCGGGAAATGCCGTGGACCAGAAACGGCCCAGCCTGTGTTGCGCCCGGAGAATAGTGCAAGCTTGTGCCGAGGTTCGCCCGGTAATTCGAGTGGCCCGTCCACCCGGGATCACCCCAGCCGCCATCAGAGGGGCAGAGCAAAACAGTCAGAGAAGCCGCCATGACGGTCGTGTTTGCCTCATAGTTCCCGCGGCCCTGGTCGAACAGGTAGAAGTCCCAGATAGGAACCTCGAAATTGATCGCGTTATAATCTACGGTCCGGCCAATCTGGGGGAGAACTTGCGTGTAGAGCGAGAACTGATGAGGGCTGCGCAATATAACCGATGCCCCCATAGGCAACGGATACGCGTCAAAGATGCCGACATACTCGTTAACAGCCAGACCGAGCTGATGCAGGTTG
Source organism: uncultured Planctomycetales bacterium (assembly GCA_963752755.1). Classification (GTDB taxonomy): domain Bacteria; phylum Planctomycetota; class Planctomycetia; order Isosphaerales; family Isosphaeraceae; genus CAVVZJ01. The sequence goes on from CAVVZJ010000007.1 coordinate 34,814, forward strand.
TGGCTGCATTCGAGCCGCCGGGCCGCCTCGCGCGCAGCCTGAACGGCCGGGAGCGACAGGCCCACGATGAGGCTGACGATGGCAACGACCACGAGAATCTCGATGAGCGTGAATCCGTACACGCCGGTAGAACTCGTCTTCATAGCCGCTCAACCTCATTCGCCGAATTTATATCATTATGAAAAATTATTTGTCATTTGTCATCCCGCATGGCAATTGTTACATGCAAAAATATCACCGCACGGCTGATCTGTTGCTTCGCCAGTTACAGAGTCGATGAGATTTCCACAAAACCACGTAAAAATGCAGCAATCATCAATTGGGGCTGCATCACAATTAACCGAAAATGTCGTAAAATTTGTGCATCCGATGCAGCCGACAACGGGTGCGCAAATACCTGGCCAAGGTACAACGCCGTCGGCTGAGACTGGCTGTCGTCCGAGCACCATGGCCAAGATGGCGACCTGAAACACAGTGAAGATCGCGAACCAAGCTGAAGTCAAAGAGAAAATGCGTCGCATCTTGTCCTCCCTTTTTTGGCTCTTCTCCCGATCGAGTGGGTAACTTTGGACCGCTTTTCAGATTTCTGGCAGCATGCACGTGAGGATTTTGAGGCGAAGGTACTCTTCGTCCCGAAGTCCGTAGGCCCGTCGCTGGATGACGCGGATCTTGTTGTTGATGCCCTCAACGAAGCCCAGAGGCACCTTGTTCTCCTCCTGGCAATACGACGCGATTCCGTCCCAGTGGTCCTCGACCATCCGGGCGAACTTCTCGTACGGCTTGAGGCGCTGCCATCTCAAGGCCGACTTCCATCGTTCGAAGAATCGCCGCGCCCACTCCTCCCGCTTGTAGTCCCACAGTTGGCTGAACATCTCCTTGAGCAGGTAGGCTTTGTTCAACCTCCGGTTGGCCTTGAACAGCGCCTTCAACGACAGACGCCCCTCCTGCGTCAGGTTGGCCCGGCGGGACAGCAGTGTGTACTTCTGGCCCTTGATGAACCGCCGGTCCTTGCCCGAGAGCCGGGCGTACTCACTCTTAGGGGTTTGAAAGAAGCTAACTCGCCCGTCTCTTCTTCGGCCTCCCTGGGATCGAGACGAACCACTTCTCCAGCGTTGGCAGGCGGGTGACCTCCAACTCCAACGCCTCCATCTCCTCCCGGCTCAACTTCACCCCCGTGCTGTACTCCGTCTCGACCAGCACGACCTCGGGGTGCCCGCCCTTCCAGCTCATCGTCTCGGCGTACCCCAGCACCGCCTCCACCGAGTCCAACAACGACCCGTTCCAGTGCAGCTCCAGGATGCCGAAGCACCGCTCGATCGGGTTGTACTTGCTGTGGTACGGCGGGTAGTAGGCCAACTCGATGTCCAGCCGGGCCTCTCGGGCGAATTCGACCATCCGCTTGAGGAACTGCGTCCGGCGGCTGTGGTTCTCCGGGCCGTTGTCCAGGTTCAGCACCAGCTTGGTGACCTCCGGGAAGCGGACCCGGTTGAACTCCCACCAGTCCTCCAGCCGGTCCACGATGAAGTCGCTGGTGACCTTCGAGCGGGCCATGTAGAGCGTCAGGTCGTCGTGCTCGGGCAGGAAGATCCCGAACGGGGTCAGCGTGGCCTCGGCCTTGAAGTCGTGGTCCGCCGCCTCGGTCTTGGTGCGGCTCCTGCCCTTGCGGGAGAACGGCCCGACGTTGACCGTCGCCTTGGCGTCGAGCGACAGCCGGAGCGTGCCGGGGGCCTCGTCGGCCTGCGGGTTGACCCGGCTCAACTGCTCGAAGATGGCGTCGGTCTGCGGGGCCCTTTTTGGGGGCGGCACTTGGCCACCTTGGTGAGGCGGTAGCCCAGCAGGTTGAGCTTCGTGTTGATCGTCTGCTGGGTGGGCAACTGCTCGTCGGTGTAGCCCTTCCTGGTGATCAGGCGGCGGCGGACCTCGGCGGCACTGATGCGGATGAAGAGCCGCTTGGTCTGGAACTTGGGGTCGGCCTGGCACTGACCATCGACGATGTCCCGGATGTCGTCGAGCAACCGAGGGAGGTGCTCCTCGGCGGGCTTGCGGCGACGGCAGTGGAAGGCATCGACGCAGGTCATGCCGGAGCGGAGTTCGTGCGTGCCTTTGCGGATGGTGTCCCGGCACCAGCCGAGGTGCTCCAGGGCCCAGCGTTGCCCGCCCCGGCCCATCGCCAGGACCGTCTTGGCCATGAAGAGTCGCTTCTGGCTGCCCTTGAGGGCCTTGGCCGCATCGATCAGGACGGGGATCATCTCGGGTTCGGGTCGCATCTCCGTAAGCTCCTGGGCCTCCTGGTGTAGAGGCTCCAGGATACGGGCGACTTACCTTCTTTCAAACCCCTTACGAACCTTGTCCAGGGCCTCGTTCAAGCGCTTGAGGATGTGAAACTTGTCGTAGAGGATGCCGGCTTGGGGCGCGTTCCCCGCCTTCAGCGTAGAGTTGCGGAACGGCTTCCACATGTCCATCACGGCCAGGCGGATTCCCTTGCATTTCCGCGGTCCCAGCCACTCGTAGAAGAGATCCATGCTCTTCTCGGAGCGGTCCGCGCCTCCGAACCAGATCGGCCGGCCGCGGACCAGGTCGCTCACGACGATGCGGTAGTTGTGCCCCTTGCCGACAGAGAGTTCGTCGATACCGATCACCTTGGGGCCGGGCGCCCCGGCCCGTCGGAGTTGCTCGCGCATGTACTCCATTTCGAGCGACTTGACCGTCTTCCAATCGAGGCGCAGTTCGCGTGCCACATCCCGGACCGTCGCGGCCCGACAGCGACGGCCGACGTAGAAGGCGAACCGCTTGGTGTAGTAGAGGTTGGTGGCCAACCAGGGCAGTTTCTCTTGCTTCACGGCGCCGCAGCTCCGGCAATGCACGCGCCGGATCTCGATCTCCAGGTACACCCGGGTGTCGCCACAAGAGAGGTCGCGCACCCGACGGGTCTTGCGGTCGTAAAAGGTCCGCTGCCACTGTCCACACGATCCACAGGCCGTTTTTTTCCCCGGCGCAGGAGCCGCAAGATACGCGCCTTCGGATCGCCGAAGATGCCACGGACCGTGGGCTCCGGACGGAAACCGGTAAACCGATACGTATCATCGAGCCGGCGTGGTTTTCGCATCCGCGAATCATGCCCGATTCTTCGTCTCGGAGAGAAGAAGAAAACCCTGCAAAACAAGGGGTTTCGAGGTATTCAGACGCGTTTCTTACCCACTCGATCGGGAGAAGAGCCCCTTTTTTGTGACTGAACGAAAAAGGAGATCAAAAATCCGGCCGATTCGGTGACGCCCAGGACCTCACCGGCGGCGAACCTTGATCAAGACCACGAAGCCCAGCGCGAAAAGGCTCACGGCGAACGGCCAAAGAAGCTTCCAGTCCAGGCCACCTCGCGTGGCTTTCCTGGCATCAATTTCAAACCCACCTTTATTATCGGTGACTTTGTTGTCATCATGAACAAACCGTTCGCGCCAGGCAATAGCACCACCGAGAATCTTCCTCTTGCCGGTCGTGAGATCGTTGATGGTGGTTCCCCGAGGGAGATCGGGTAGCACGAATCGCTCGTCACTCACAACCGAGTTTATCCTCACGTCATGAATAACAAATGTTCTGGTTTCTGTGTGATTCTGTCCTTGGTGTGTATAGTTCAAGGTCGAGTAGCCTTCGGCTGGGAACCAGTGGCCATCAGTCATCGCGAACTTGGTAATGGCCAGATCCAGTGATGTCTTACCATTTTGAGTCACACGGACTTCCCGCGGAAGCCAATCATGATTTTGATCCAGCTTACATTCAATCTCGCGTTTTTCATCGCGAATGCGGATCATCACGTCGCCTCGTTGTTCGCCCGTACCGTCGAGAAAGAGCTCCGCACCTTCATCCAGATGCCGGTCGAGGAATTTTCCAGCGGGCATGATCGCCCAGAGGGCGTCGCACATCATCCCCCGATAATGCTTCTCGGTTGAGAGGGCGTTATCAACAAAAACATCCATGATGGCGCCGGCTCGATCCTCGGAGAGCCTGTACTTCTTCCGACCGTCCTCGCGGACACGGTAGATCGAACGCTCCATCTTTCCATCGAAGGAATCCACTTCAAGAACGAACTTCCCCCCCTCACGCATGGCAAACGGGAGCGATCCATTCCTTTCGGCTCACGCGGCGATCCCTGTTGTCGTCGTAAGTGCCTGTCTCTCAAGATGGTTCCAGCGTCCCGCCTTGTAGTACGAACGTAACAGCAGAACGGCCTCCGCACTCGTCTTGTGCCAGTAGATGCTCGGCCCCTTCAACCGCAGGTTCACGACCCGGCGAATCGCACTCTCGATCGCACCACTGCCGATCGGCAACTTCAACGCCGCCACCCGCGCGTAGTCCATCCGACCTTTTCCGCCGTTCCGTTTGAAGTATTCGCGCTCCCGTCTCAACGCCTTGCCGGGGCGGGAACCACACACGGCATCGATCGCCGCTTGCACCTCCTCGACCTCCTCCTTTCAGCAGGCGTCGCCGCTGGCGACCGATCCACGCCTGACGCTCCGCCGCCGTCCAGCGCCGCTGCAAGGCCGCGATCTTGCCCAGATGCTCCACCGCATGATAGAAGTCCACCAACTCGTTGACCTGGTCCGGTTTGACCCCCAACCGCCGCAGCAGCGCCCCGACCCGATTCCAGATCCAACGCGCTCCATCGGCGACGAACAGGATCTTGTCCGCCGTGGCAATCTTCAATTCACGTAAATAGAACTCCATCAACTTGAAGATCGCGTCCGGACCGCCCAGGGTCCCATCGATGACCGCGAGGAACTCCCGATCCATCTGCCCCTTCTCATCCACCACGTAGATGATCAGCAACTTCGGCTCGCGCCAGTCCGTGCGATAGCGGTTGCGTCCCTTGGCGGTCTTGGGGCCGCGCTTGGTCGTGCGAATCCGAATCCGGCCGCCATCGGTGGAGACGACCACGCGACGGCCCGCGACGGTCTCTCCCCAATTCAAGTTCCCCGCACGCTGGGCGGCCCGGGCACGCGCGGCGAAGCGATACGCGATCGCCCGAATGGTCTTGAAGTCCAGCGGTTGCCCACGGTCGGACAGCACCTGCTCGACCTCTTCCAACGAACCGAGCATCGCCACCAACTTGCTGATCTCCGAGACGATGGCCGCCGTGCAGCGGTCCTGCACACCCCAGAGCAGGAGCATCGGGTACATCCCCTTGCCCGCCTTGCTGCGGTCACAGTTGCGGCTGAAGTAGGTCGCCCGGACGATGACCAGGCCGCACGTCGTCCGGAGCGTGACGTCGCGTCGGCCTTGATCCTTGATCGTGTGGCCCGCCCCTTGAGCCCAGGAGCGGGCCTGGCGCCGGTTCTCCGCGTCGTCGAGGGCGGCTTGCGTCGCCTCGGCCATCAGGAGGGCCGACAGTCGGTGGGTCAGTGCCGCGATCGCGCGCTCCCAGGACTTGAAGTCTTCGGCGGTGCGGATCACGTGCCCGTCGCGGCGTTGGGTTTCGATCTGCTGCTGGACGTCCTGGATCTCGGCCCGGATCTCCGCGAGACGATCTCGCGGTTGCTGTGGGGTCTTCTCCGGCTTTCGCCGTTGGCTGGGTTTGCGCTTGGGCATGGTCGTTCCCCTTGCGACAGGTGTGTCGGGAAACGACGATTATCAACGAGCGTGTGGGAGAAGAGAAACCCCGCTCCAAGGCACCGATTCGTTCGGATCGCTCCC
>CAVVZJ010000008.1:0-148235 GCA_963752755.1 uncultured Planctomycetales bacterium
AGCATGGCTACCGGGTCCATGCCCGTCACGCGGCTCGCGCCCGATGCAGGGTTCGGGTCGTCTCCGTCCGATCCCGGCGCGGCGCTCACGCTCCAGGTCCAACGCGAGCCGCCCGGTGATCCCCGCCTTGGTCCGGACCCGGTAGACGCTCCGCTGCATCTTCCGGTAGCGACGGTTCCCCCGCTCCACCGCGTTCGACGTCGCACCCAGCAGCCGGTCGTCCAGGAACGTCAACGCCTTCTCCACGTCCGCCGAGAACAGCTTCTTCAGCACCGATCCGAGCCGGCGGAAACGACGCACCCGACGCCGTAACTTCGCCAGCTTGGCCAGCGTCGTCTCGGTCCGGCATCGCCGATCGAACAGGCGGTAGACCTCCTCCATCAACTCGCGGAGGACGCGCAGCTGAGGCAGCCCCCGTGTGATCCGCCGCAGCGTCCGCCGCTCGGCCCGGCTCAGGGCCCGCTTCACGAACAGGTGGCGGTGCTCGAACAACGCGCCGACCTTCTGCTCGATCCGCTTCTTCCGCCGGGCCACGGCTCGGGTCGCCTTCGGGGGACGGCCGCGCGGCAGCTTGGGCTTGCTGGCGGTCAGGTCCTTGCGGACCTGGGCCACGGCACTGAGCGCCGCCTGGACCAGCTCACGCAGGACATGGAAGGTGCAAACTTGATGGGGGAGGTCGCCGAAGACGGTCGCGATCGGCTCGGGATACAGCGCCGAGCCGTCGGTCGTAATCCCGCGCACCGACAGCCCACGCGCCTGCAACGCCCCCTGGAAACGGCGGAAGAAGGCCTCGACATCCTTGGCCGTCGGGGCATGGCAAAGGACCTGATAGGCGATCCGCTTGTAGGTCCGGTTATCGACCAGCGAGAGGATGCAGAACGGGCCGTCGTCCAACTCGTCGGCGGCGAGGAAGCCCGAGAAGTCCTTCAACGCCCAGTCGAGGTGCTCGGTGTCGAGCCGGCTCCGTGCCTTTTTCCCCCCGGCCTCGACCCAGTTCTGGATCGTAGCCCAGGGGACGACGGTGCGATGATCCCGCCAGAGGCTCCAGCTGGCGCCCTGATACGGTAGGCCATCCTCGACGACCAGGCGGACGGCCGTCTCGACGACCCGCCGGGTATAGTGGCTGCCCGGGGCAGCCAGGTCGGTCATGTCGGCGTTGAAGTCCTTGCGGCATCGGGAGCAGTAGTGCTGGGAATAGGTCAGGCGGATGTCGCACGGTCGCCCCGAGGTGCGATCCCCCAGGTCATGGAGCGTCCGGGTGACCTGACGGTCGCGGTAGGCGTGTAGCCGCATCGGGGGCAGGGACGGCGGCGGTAGTGGCGACTGCGACGGAGGAGCTTGGGCTTGGGAAGGTCTTGGACGCGGGTGAGGCCTTCGGTGGGGTCGGGGCGATAGTCGCCGGGTCCAGGCAAGGCGATGTCCTCCTTGTAGTTCGTTCTCTACAAGGCAGTTACGTCGGATCGCCTCGCCTGGTTCGGCCCCGAACCCGGTATCCCAGCTAGAGTCTCGCATAGCGGAAAGGAAAAGGGGGACATAGCGCCTTATTCAAGTAATTCACTGTGTCCCCATTTTCCCTTTCATTTTCCCTTTAGGCCCTGCTCTGCCAGCCGCGCGGGGCACGACTCGTATGGTAGATCGCAACCACTGTAAGCTGGTCGTCATCGATCCGGTAGGCAACGATATAGGGAAACCGGCTCACGCGAGCGATCCGAAGATCTTGAAAGGCCTTGCCGTACAGTTCGGGCATGCGCCGGATGCGAGCGAAGACCTCGTCGACGCGGGCCAAGAGCACATCGCCCTGCCCAACTCGCTGGCCCTCATACCAGGGAGGAAATCGGTGTCAGTTTTCGAAGTCGTCTATCTCCGTCCGCGGGCGGATTCGCCGGTCGGTGCGGTCGGCTCGATCTCCCTGGTGTCGGGAACCGACTCGGAGGATCGTTCGGGAGCGGGAGGCGGCGAGGCCGATCGATCTCGCTTGAGATAATGGGCGACCAGTCGGCGCGGGTCATGGCCGAAGCGGGCGGAGATCCGTGAGCGGACCTCGCGGATCTCGTCGATGACCGGATCAGGCGTCGGTGTGTTCATCGGAGGGCTCCCCGATCAGTTCCAGTGGCGTGACCAGGGCCGGCACGAACAGCCCCAGCAGCGTGTTGATGCGGCGCAGGTGGCTGAACTTGTTGGCGTTGGCCAGGTGGCGGCAGTTCCAGGTCGCCAGGAAGTCGCACTTATGATACGAGGCGATGGCCAGGTGCAGCGCGTCGCCCGCCGGGTCGGCCGGCATGAGGCGGTGGCGAACGTAGGCCTCGACGATCTCGGCGATCTCCGGCACCACCTCCAGCCGGGGCAGGTCGGCCACGAGGGCCAATCGGTCGGCGACCCGATCCGACCGTCCCTGGGCCAGCTCGTCCACCACGGCCTCGCTCGTCACCAGCTCATGGCGTTCGCGGGCCGCGTCCCACCACTCCCGCGTCCACTGCCGGCGAGCCACGATGTCCGGAGTCGTGCGGTCGTCGTGGTAGAAGCTGGGGATCGTCGTCTCCACATACACCCGAGTCTTCGCCATATCGCCATCCTACCACGCCGGCCTTGTGTCGCGTCAGGCCACCTGGAAGCGGTCATTCATAACTTACCCTTGCCAAACGAGTTGCCCTATTCCCGGCGATAACGACAGTCTATGACAGCCCCGATGATGGCTCCCAAAAGGCCGACAAGGAGGCTGGACAGGCAGAGATTGGCACGAAGACCGTGAATGGGGATGAAGCCGCGAATGCTCGCATACTCGTTGGACTGGGCCACCAAGACGGGCTTCCCGTCTCCCGTCGGGTCCATGACGGTCGTGTATGAGGGGATCGGCCTGGGAGGGTTGGGAAGCTCGATCTCGGGGCGCTGCCGTCCCATGAATAACCGTAAGGATTCGATAGGTTATTCCCTGCGAGAGCGAGGTGGGCCCGAGGGACGGGGCCGTGTGCGGCTGGCAGATGAGGAATTGAGCCCATCCGAAGACCGCGAACCCGGCCCAGGCCCCGCGACGGTAGATCGCGAGCAGCGTGCTCGTGCAGAGGATCAAGTAGGTGAAGGCGAAGACGGCGGCGGCCGTGTACTCGTCGTTGCTGCGGACGGCGGCCAGTCCGACGGCGAAGCAGGCGACGACACCCATGAGCCCCAGCACCGTGGGTTTCGCCTTCATGCGACTCCCCCGAATTATTGTCTGACTCACCGCTCCCGGCCCCAGCGCCCGAATCATCTGCTATGGATCACCGGCGGCGCATTTTCTCGAAGTGCCTGGCCACACTTTTCCTCACTTGCTTGCGAAGGTCGGGATAAAAGCGAGAGTCCATGCCTTCGGCCACGAAGACAGCATCGGTGAACGAATCGACCGTCGATGGGGGCTCGTCCATCAATCGCTGGCGATCCTCGGGCGGCAGGCAGAACCCGAGATCCACGCAGAGCTTGTCAAGCAACTGTCCAACGCGATCCGGCATGGGGAGAGCCTGTAAGCCGCCCACTACTTCGGGAAGCCAGGTGGCTTCGCTGAACGTCCGGATGGGGCGGAAACGGGGTCAGGGCGGAAACGGGGTCAGGAGCGAATGGCACGAGGATAACCTAAGTCATTGTCGTTGAGCTACTTGCAAGATTCCGAGTCCTCGACCTCTACCTCGTTTATTGAGGAAGGCGACCTCCTGGGGTGGTAGCTTGGCGGTTGATTCCGGCCACCTCGCCCCACGCCCAGGAGATCACCGTGAGCCATCCTACCGCCCCCTCCATCGGCCACCAACTCGACGCCGTTCGAAGTCAGCTCAAGCAGCAGCAGGGACTTCCCTTCCTCGACCTCCTCTCCCACGCCCTCGTCAGGGACCTATGCCGTCAGCTCGACCATCCCTGGCGGACTCGCACCTACACCCCCTGGATCACCCTGGGACTGTTCCTCTCCCAGGTCCTCTCCGACGACCACTCCTGCGACGAGGCCGTCGATCGGTTCCAGAAGGTCCGCTCCGACCAGGGGCTCCCCGCCGTCTCCCCCGAGACGACCAGCTACTGCGAGGCCCGCCAACGGCTCCCCGAGCGACTCGCCTGGGGCCTGGTCCGCCGCACCGGGCGGTCGATCCAGGAGAAGGCCGAGGCGGCTTGGACCTTCCATGGCCGAGCGGTCAAGATCCTCGACGGCACCACCGTGACCATGCCCGATACGCCGGAGAACCAGGCGGCGTATCCGCAACCGAAGTCCCAGGCGCCCGGGGTCGGGTTCCCGATCGCGCGGCTGCTGGTCATCTTCAGCCTGGCCGTGGGCACGGTGCTCGAGGCCGCGATCGGGCCGTATCAGGGCAAGCAGACCAGCGAGCTGGCCTTGCTCCGGCAGGTCATCGATGAGTTCCGCGCCGGCGACATCGCGCTGGCCGACCGCTTCTTCTGCTCGTACTGGGCGATCGCCGCCTGGCGGGCTCGCGACGTGGACGTGGTGGTGCGGCTCCACCAATGCCGCAGGGCCGACTTCCGCCGCGGGCGGCGGCTGGGCCGGGAGGACCACCTCGTGACCTGGCCGAAGCCGGCGCAGGTGCCCGAGTGGATGAGTCGCGCCGAGTACGAGGCGATGCCGGCGGAGCTGACGGTGCGTGAGCTGCGCGTCCGGGTCAAGGACCGGACGAAGCGGGTGCGGAGCCTGGTGGTGGTGACCACCCTGGTGGATGCCAAGCAGTACCGGGCGCGGGAGCTGGGGGAGCTGTTCCGCCAGAGGTGGCACGCGGAATTAGATTTGCGTTCGTTGAAATCGGAGATGGCGATGGAGGTGCTGCGGACCAAGTCGCCGGCGATGGTGCGCAAGGAGGTAGCGATGCACCTGCTGGCGTACAACTTGATCCGTGGGATCATGGCGGAAGCCAGCCGGTCCGGTGGCTTGAAGCCGCGGCAACTGAGCTTCACGGGGGCGGTGCATACGGTGCGCTCGTTCGAGGAAGCGCACCTGTACGACCCGGCGCGGATCCAGGCGGATCTGCCGCGGCTGCTGGAACTGATCGTGAGGAAGCGAGTGGGGGACCGTCCGGACCGTTACGAGCCGCGTACGGTGAAGCGGCGTCCGAAACCGCACCCCCTGCTTCGGATGCCGCGGAGGAAGGCGAAGGCGTTGATCAGGCGAGGGATAATACCCTATAGTAAAGGATAGGATCAATTAGGAATGCCTCGGACTCAAGTTTTGTCTCCAGGGAGATTTGAGTGGCTCTTCTCCCGATCGAGTGGGTAAGAAACGCGTCTGAATACCTCGAAACCCCTTGTTTTGCAGGGTTTTCTTCTTCTCTCCGAGACGAAGAATCGGGCATGATTCGCGGATGCGAAAACCACGCCGGCTCGATGATACGTATCGGTTTACCGGTTTCCGTCCGGAGCCCACGGTCCGTGGCATCTTCGGCGATCCGAAGGCGCGTATCTTGCGGCTCCTGCGCCGGGGAAAAAAACGGCCTGTGGATCGTGTGGACAGTGGCAGCGGACCTTTTACGACCGCAAGACCCGTCGGGTGCGCGACCTCTCTTGTGGCGACACCCGGGTGTACCTGGAGATCGAGATCCGGCGCGTGCATTGCCGGAGCTGCGGCGCCGTGAAGCAAGAGAAACTGCCCTGGTTGGCCACCAACCTCTACTACACCAAGCGGTTCGCCTTCTACGTCGGCCGTCGCTGTCGGGCCGCGACGGTCCGGGATGTGGCACGCGAACTGCGCCTCGATTGGAAGACGGTCAAGTCGCTCGAAATGGAGTACATGCGCGAGCAACTCCGACGGGCCGGGCGCCCGGCCCCAAGGTGATCGGTATCGACGAACTCTCTGTCGGCAAGGGGCACAACTACCGCATCGTCGTGAGCGACCTGGTCCGCGGCCGGCCGATCTGGTTCGGAGGCGCGGACCGCTCCGAGAAGAGCATGGATCTCTTCTACGAGTGGCTGGGACCGCGGAAATGCAAGGGAATCCGCCTGGCCGTGATGGACATGTGGAAGCCGTTCCGCAACTCTACGCTGAAGGCGGGGAACGCGCCCCAAGCCGGCATCCTCTACGACAAGTTTCACATCCTCAAGCGCTTGAACGAGGCCCTGGACAAGGTTCGTAAGAGTGAGTACGCCCGGCTCTCGGGCAAGGACCGGCGGTTCATCAAGGGCCAGAAGTACACACTGCTGTCCCGCCGGGCCAACCTGACGCAGGAGGGGCGTCTGTCGTTGAAGGCGCTGTTCAAGGCCAACCGGAGGTTGAACAAAGCCTACCTGCTCAAGGAGATGTTCAGCCAACTGTGGGACTACAAGCGGGAGGAGTGGGCGCGGCGATTCTTCGAACGATGGAAGTCGGCCTTGAGATGGCAGCGCCTCAAGCCGTACGAGAAGTTCGCCCGGATGGTCGAGGACCACTGGGACGGAATCGCGTCGTATTGCCAGGAGGAGAACAAGGTGCCCTCTGGGCTTCGTTGAGGGCATCAACAACAAGATCCGCGTCATCCAGCGACGGGCCTACGGACTTCGGGACGAAGAGTACCTTCGCCTCAAAATCCTCACGTGCATGCTGCCAGAAATCTGAAAAGCGGTCCAAAGTTACCCACTCGATCGGGAGAAGAGCCATTTGAGTTATCCTCGTGCCATTCGCTCCTGACCCCGTTTCCGCCCCCCCTTTTCCGCCCCGACCCCTTTTCCGCCCCCCGCCGCCTGTGTCCCACGCCGAGGCTGCGAGAGCCAACCCCAAGAACCCCGTCAGGAGACCGACGCCCTGTCACGGACCGTCGAAGGTGCGCTCTTGACAGGAAGAGGCCATAGAGAGGTTAGGCGGTGAGTCTTGATAGCAGCGCTCGGTATCGCGCCGCAACATCACCGTAGATATCGACGTCGCATTGGTATCGTTCGAAGTTCTCCAGTATGCCGGCGATACCTTCTCGGATGATCGGGGCGGCGGCGACAATATCGGCGGGGCCGTGATCGAGGCGGAACTCGATGAGACCACAGAAGGAACTCGCTGCGTCGCAGTCGCCGTCGGCCTCTGCGCTGCAGAGGTAGTCGATTGCAGCGGGAACGTAGAAGCCGAACGCCTTTGGTCCCATGAATAGGAGATCCTCCTGGTAATACAGGAAGTTGTCACGGAATAGGGACCTCGCCTGCTCCAAGTTCTTGCCGAGGAAGTTATGGACCGCGGTTCGCTCGTCGAGCGAGTCGAAGACGTTGATTTCACCTGCCGTAGGAATACGCGCGGCCATGTGTCCTCCGCCGCCTAACGTGGAGCTAAGCTGCCAGCCGCGCCCCGGTGGGCGTGTCTCCCCTGGTCTCGTCGCGGCGCGGATGGTCAGCTTCAGCAGACGCCCGGCGAGGCGGAGCACCTCACCGAGTCGGCCCAGGCGCGGGGCAGTTTAGCTCCACGTTAGGCCGCGATCGCCCGCTACCGGGACACGCTTAGCTCCCAAAGGTCGATGGGGTCTGGGAGGGCGACCCCACCCAGGCGACGCAAGTGCGGAAGCGTCGCGTTCCGTGAGGCGCCGATCCGTCCTGGATACGCCTCGCCAGGAGCCGCAACCATCCTGGGACCCCTGCCGACACGATATCCGTTCGTAAACCCTTACGGCAAGGGCGGTTGCGGCCTAACCTGTGTGTAGGCGTCCGAAAAGTCGTGGAAAAACACGGCTGTTCAGACGTATAATCCCGATCGACCCAATAATTATCCCGGATCGGAAAGGATCTGGCAAGAGTTGTCCGGGATTAGACGACTTCCCACGGAGCGGCAAACACGGCGCGGACGGGCGGCCGTCACGGGGCGAGGCCGGAAAAAAAATCCGAGAAAGGGTGATAATCGCCGGCCCCCGTTTCGAGAATAAGGATGATCGGGCGCGGCAATGTCCGCCGCGCCCCAGGCCGACGCCGAGCCGACACCCTTGACGTGGAGGGCCACCGCCATGACGCCGCAACCCAACGACGATGCGTCCCTGCCGCCGGACTTCGACCCCTTCGACCCCAAGTACCTCGCTTCCGTCGGCATCCCCACCCCGCCCTTCCTGCGACCCAGGGCCACCGGGCCCAAGACCGTCGCCGGCAAGGCCAAAAGCCGGGCCAACGCCGTCAAGCATGGGCTCCGCTGCCAGGTCGTCGAGCCGCCCGACCAAAGGGAGAAGATCACCGACCGCGTCGCCGAATGGACCGACGCCATGAAGCCCACCGACCCCGTCCAGCGCTGGCTCGTGTCCCGCGCCGCCACCGCCTCCGTCCGACTGGATCGTTGCGTCGAGCGCGAAAACCTGGCCCTCGAAGAGAACACCGCGAAGGCCGAACGCGCCTGGTTCCGTACGCCGACGCGCTCGGGCGCGACGGCTCGGCGCTCGGCTGGAGGAGCAGACTGAAAAAGCCTACTCCAAGCTGACCGGCTCGGCCCTCGGCTGTGACTGGCTGATCGCCCGCTTTGATGACCTGGCCGCCGACCTGGAAATCCCCAACGGCTACTGGTCCCGCGACGAGTTCTTCCAGGCGTTGCGCCTGCTCGGCTACGAGCCGAAGCGCATCCCGCCCGGCCACCCCGTCGTGGGCCGGCTCTACCGCGCCAGCCTGGCCGCCGACAAGGCGCCTGATCCCACCGAGGTCGAGGCCTTCCTCAAGCTCGACACCGCCGCCCTCGAACCCGAGGCCCGCGCCGCCGAACAACGTCGCCACCTCGGCGACCGCGAGAAGGGGCGGCAGACCCTGCTGGAGATCGTCCGCCAGGAACAGCGCCGGCTCCGCGACCTCCGCGATGTGCTCTATGACGAGACCGACGCCCCCGCTTTGGAGCAGGCCGTCGCCCTGGCCCGCACCTTCGACACCAGCCCCGAGGCCGCCCTGGCCCGTCGCTACGAGTCGGCCAACGCCCTGGAGCTGCACCGCCACCTCGCCGACTTCCACCGCGCCCGCCGCGACGCCGAGACGCGCGCGGACGCGGCGCCGAACGAACGTCAAGATGGGAAAGATCGCGTCTCAAATCCGGAACCAGCAATCACTTCGGCGAGCGAACCTGGCGCGCCTCCGGCGTCCCGGCCGCGTCCCGATGGGGTCGAGGCGGTGGCGGCGACACTGACGGAGGGCGTCGGGACCGGGGCGCGGACGTCGCTCGAAGAGCCGCGGCGAGCGCCAGCGGACGGGGTGAGTCGGGAGGAGCCGCGCTGACGCGGCGTTTCCGGGTCCTCGACGGCAACGTCGGCCCGGCGGCGACGTTTGGCAAACGACCCGAGCCACCCTAGGATGGTGCGGGAGCGATCGGGGCCCGTCGCTGGCCCGGTAGTCCTTAGTCATTAGTCCTTAGTCATTAGTAAGAATCTTCACCAATGGCCAATGACCATAGGAGTTACGCAGTTGGCCCCTTCGCCCGAGCTTTGGCCGGAGTCAGCAGGAGTCGGTCCGACTTCAGTCGGGCCGGAAAACCAAGGGATCTCAGAACTTCTGGCCCGACTGAAGTCGGGCCGACTCCTCCTGCCGACGCCAACTGCGTAACTCCTAGACCAATGACCAATGACCAATGACCAATGACCAATGACCAATGACCAATGACCAATAACCAATGACCAATGACCAATGACCAATGACCAATGACCAATGACCAATGACCAATGACCAATGACCAATGACCAATGACCAATGACCAATGACCAATGACCATTTGGTGCGACAACGACCTTTGGGGGAGGGCCCGGCCTTGGCGTCCGCGAACCGACCGCGCCCCGACCGGCGGGGTCGCCTGGCCAGGCGGCTCGGGGCGGCGGGCCTCTTCGCCGCGGGGCTCCTGCTGGCCCTGCCGCCGTCGTGCTACCCGGCGCGGCAGCGGCTCGGCGAGGACTTCGACACCCTCGACGGCTCGTGGTCCTACGACCTCCCCTTGAGCCTGGGCCGCGGCGAGCTGGCGGGCCGCGACTTCGTCTTCACCTACGGGCCGCTTTATCAAGTGGTGCACGGCCTCGGCCTGGTCGTGCCGCCGGGCGATCTGGCCTCGGTCCTGCGGTTCCACGGCGTGCCGGAGGCGGTGCTCGTGACCGGGGGCGTCTGGCTGACCTTGGCCGCGACGGCCGCCCCGCTCGGCTGGCGGGGCGGCCTGTTCCTCGCCTGGTCGTGGCTCTGGGCCCCCAGCCTGCTGGCGGGCGCGAGCCCGCTGATCCGCCCGAGCAACGCCCTCGCCGGCCTCAAGCCGATGGCCAGCCTCCTGATCGTCGGCGCCTGTGCCCGCGGCCTGGCCCGGCCGTTCCGCCCCGCGATGGCCGCGGCCTGGGCGTTGGCGGCGCCGGCCTTGACGCTCTACGCCTTCGACCTCGGCCTCCTGACCCTGGCGTCGCTCGCCTTGCTCGCGGCCGCGATGGCGGCCGTCGCCACCTTCCCGGCCAGGCCGGCCCTCCGGGGCCGGTCACTCCGTTACGGGGCGTCGGCGCTCGCCGGGGCGTCCCTGGCGGTGCTGCTCCTGATGCCCTGGCCGGCCGGCCGGCGTGACCTGCGCGACTCCTGGGCGATGGTCCGCGGGTTCCGCCACGCGATGGCCCTGTCCTTCCCCGAGGACGGGGCCGCCGGGGCGTCGATGATCGCGGGGGCCCTTTTCCTGGTGCTGGTCGGCCTCGTCGCCGCGGTCCGCGCCGGCCGCCCTCGCGACGACGATCCGACGGCCGCCGCGCGCTGGGCGGGCCTCGTCGGGATGTCCCTGTTCGGCCTGCTCTGGCTGAGCACCGGCCTGGTCCTCTCCGACTGGGTCCACATCCAGCGGGCGCTCGTGCCCGCCCTGTTCGTCGGCGCCTGCGGGCTCCCCGGCGTCCTGCGGGGCCAGGGGTCGCGAGCCGCCGCGGCCCTGGCCCTGACCGCCTGGTGGCCCGCCGCCTGGCTCGGGCCCGAGGCCTCGCCGCTCGCCTTGACCGACGTGACCGCTTACCGCCTCACCGCGCCGACGCGCCTGGAATGGGCCCCCGCGACGCTGGACCTTCGCAACGACAAGCTCCGACGGGCCGCCGTCGCCCTGCGCCAGCGCCCGGGAAACGCCCTCTACGTCTGGCCGTTCGAGACGATCTACGCCGACGTCGCCGGCCGCCGCAACCTCTGCGCGACGGTGCAGACCTACGCCGCCCTCACCGACGGCCTGGAGCGCGCGGTGATCGACCGCCTGGAGGCGAACCCCGGCGAGCCGGCCCTGGTCGTCGCGGGCAGCGGCACGATCGTCGGCATCGAGAGCCTCTCGCGCACCCCCCGGATCGTCCGCCACCTGCTGGAGCATTACGAGCAAGCCGGCCCCCGCGACCCCGCCTTCCTCGTCCTTCGTCGCCGACCCGGCCCCCCGCGACGCTGGAACGAGCGCCCGCTCCCGGTCATCGCGGGCGTCCTCCGCCCGGACGACGGCCGGCCCTGGCACCTCCCGTTGCCGGCCAACGCCTGCCGCGCCTCGGACCTCCTCGTCCTGCAACTCCGCGTCGCGACCGGATTGCCGGCCCTCGGCGTGAAGCCCGGCGAACTGGACCTGACCTTCACGCTCTCGGACGGCCACCGCCGGACGTTCCGCCTCCCGGTCCCCGAAGACGGCCGGCCGCACGCCGTCCTCGCCAGCGCCTGCACGATCCGCGACCCGCTGTTCCTCTCGATCTTCCACCCGCGTCGCGGCTGGCGATCGACCGAGCGGGTCACGTCGCTGGAACTCCGCTGGCGGCCCCTCGACCGTCTCTCCCGACGGCCTTCCCTCATCCGACTGGAGCGCCTGGCCGTGCTCGAACGGCCGGACGTCCGATTGATCGAGTCCTCCCTCGACGCCCAGAAGGCCCCCGGTCTCTGGTCGTGGTGCTACGCCCCGCCTCCAGCCAGGGACGCCCGCGGGCCGCCCCCGGCCCCCGATCCTCGATGACGGCGGGTGGTCAACCGGCCCGCCAGCGGATCACTCCGAACGTTGTCCCGTTCAACGGCCGGAACGTCGGCTCCCTCTTCGAAGGCCCCGTCCTCCATGTCACTTCCGCAGCTTGAACCACTCCACCGGTTCGCCGCCGTTGCGCGTGATGAGGGCCCGGATTGTGGCTTCGTCCACGTCGTGCGTGAGGAATCGGCAGGAACCATCCGCGAACGCCGCGACGCAACCGTCCTCGAACACGCCGCCGAGGGCCGGCAGCGGCTTGTCGGGATCGTAGGGGAGGTCTTCGGGCTTGGTCCAGGGCACCGCCGTGCCAGCCTCCACGATGAGGAGGGTGCCCGACGTCCCGTCGGTACATTGCGCCAGAACCGGCCGGAAGGTGGGGGAGGGCTCGAAGATCGGGCCGACCCGGCCGTTGGTGCCCACGAAGACCTGGTAGAAGGTCGTGTACGGCTCGCCGCGGGGCTTGTCCCCCGGGGGGAGGTACACCAGGGGGATGTACTTCAGCAGGGCGCGGTTGTGCGGGCTGTCCCAGGGCTCGTCAAGCTTGAACTGGTTGTACAGCGGCATCTGCTCCAGGTAAGGAAGCAACGCCACGCGCCAGCTCAACAGGGGCTTGCCGTCCTTGCTGTAGATGGCTTGCTGTGGAAAATGGTTATAAGCACTATTATAGTTATGCGCAGCGAGCGAGAGTTGCTTCAGATTGTTCGTGCTCTGCGCCCGTTGCGCCGCCGTCCGGGCCGCCTGGACGGCCGGGAGTTGCAGCGCCATCAGGTCGCCCCTGGTCAGCTCGGACTGGACGCGCTTCAGGAGCGGCTCGGCCCGCTGCAGCTGCGCCTCGACGGCCTGGAGCTCCGCCTCGTCTCCCCGGAGGCTCGCGCGGTTCTTGCGCACCTGCAGGTCGTGGAGCCCGTTCTGGAAGACGAGCTGCTCCTCGGCCGGCATGGGCCAGTTGCTGGGGCCATCGGTCAGGAGCCGCTCGAACAGTTCCTTGCTGTGCTCTTCCTGATAGGCCTTCCATTCGCGTTCCCTGGCGGTGCGCTCGCGATCCTCGACGTCACGCAGGTAGCGTTGCCAGTTCGCGGCGCCGACCCAGGTCAGCCAGACCGCGACGGCCAGGATGATCGTGCCGACGAGCGGGAGCCGGTTCCGCCGCGACCAGAGGACCAGCCGGCCCGGAATCCCGATCGGCCGGGCCAGGATCGGCTTGTCCTCCAGGAACCGCTTCAGGTCCGCCGCCAGCGCCGAGGCACTGCTGTAGCGTTTGCCGGGATCCTTCTCCAGGCACTTCAGGCAGATCGTCTCCAGGTTCGCGGGGATCTCCGGTTCCAGGCGCCGGGGCGGCGTCGGCGCCTGATGCCGCACCCGGTCCAGGATCTCCATCGTGGTGCCCTGGAACGGCGTGCGGCCGGTGAGCAACTCATAGAGGATCACCCCCAGGGCGTAGATGTCGGAGGCGGGGCCAATGTCGCGGCTCCGGCCGGCGGCCTGTTCCGGCGCCATGTAGCGAGGCGTCCCCATGACGGCCCCGCTCAGGGTCAGGCCGACGGATTCGTCGCGTCGCTTGGCCAGGCCGAAGTCCGTGATCTTGAGCACCCAACCGTCCATGCCGTGCGCCGGGTCGGTGGCGAAGGCGGGGGGAGCCAGGAGGATGTTCGCCGGCTTGAGATCGCGGTGGATCACGCCCTGCTGGTGCGCGGCATGGACGGCCCGGGCGAGGGTTTCCACGAGCTGCGCCGCCCGCTTCGCGGTCATCGGCGTGCCACGCAGATGCTCCGCCAGGCTGCCGCCTTCGACCAGCTCCAGGGCCAGGAACGGATGGCCGTCCTCCTCGCCGATCTCGTGGATTTGCACGATGTTGGGATGCTGCAAACGGGCGATGGCCTTGGCCTCCTCGCGGATCCGGGCCACCTGCTCCGCGTCGGCGGCGTCCCCGGACAGGATGACCTTCAGCGCGACGAGGCGCTGCAGATTGGTCTGTCGGGCCTTGTAGACCCGTCCCATGCCCCCCCGCCCGAGCATGCCGAGGATCTCGTAACCGGCGATCGTGGGCCATTCGCGATCCGGCGATCGCGTCCGATCCGTCGAGACGGAATCGATCTGGACGAATGTCGGCACCGGCCCGTTGGTTTCCCGGGATGCCTCCCACCCATCCTCCGTGGCGCTCTCGGTCGGGCTGATCGTGGAGGTGCCGAAAGCGGGATGATCGCCGGCCTGCGACCGGGTTGGGGTCGGCTTCGCCGCCTGGCGCGTGGAGGCGCTGTCGGCGAAGACCGCCGCGACCGCCGCGGTTTGGTCGGGGAATCGCGCGTGGTACTCGGACGGGGTCGGATGCTCGCCGAGTCTCCCGGCGCATCGCGACTTCGACGGCCATCAGTTCGCGGAGCAAGCGCGGCCGTTCCGAGTCCGGCGTCCGCTCCAGTTCCGCCGTGATGTCCGGCCGCCGGCCGCCGCGCCAGGCGGCTTCGAAGCGGTCGCACAGCGCGCTGATGCGTGGCCACGGAGTCAGGCTAGAGTGGTCATCGCCCGCGTTCATGGGGATCTCCTACCTCGATTCGGTCGCTTTGTCGCGCCGGAGGGTGTCCGCGGCGGGTTGGCATTGAAGTCGGCTTCAGACGCGGGTTGAGCCGGCCGGCGGGTGGAGGCTCCCGGCGGAACCTGGGTCAAAATTTATTTTTACACTTATTGAAGTTTTCCCGATTCCCTGCCGTGCTCAAAGGGCGTTGTGCGAGATTTGTCGCCCCCTGGACACGAGCCGGTCATGTCCATGACGGGAGGCACTCCGGGCCGATGTGGAGGAGATTTGTGTGTTGACTCGATAGAATAGCTCCGCAAGTAATCGTTCTCCATACCTTTTTTCCGAAATGATGAAGCGGTTCGCCGGCAGAGTCGCGCTCCAAGGGATCGCCCGGATCGGGTAAACTGGAGGAAATGGAACGCGGCCGGCCCGACAAGGCGCGACCCCGGCCGGAACGGGACGGGAACGTTTCCGGCCCGCGCAGCCCCCTCAACCTGGCCCCCAAGCCCCCAGACGCATGGCGAGCCTCCCCACGCCCCCCGGTCCCCGGCCGAACCCGAGCCCGCTCTGGGCCGCGGGGCGGTTCGCGCTCCGGGTCCACGGCGTCGGCTCGAACTGGCGGCGGGACGTCGAGGTCCGCCGCCCCTACGCCCTGGTCGGCCGGATTCCCGGCACCGACGTGACGATCGACGACCGCGACGTCAGCTCGCGCCATGTCTATCTGCACCTCGACCGCCGCGGCCTCTTCGCCGTGGACCTGGCCACCCGCGGCGGCTCCCGGATCGGTCCCGAAGGCCGCGCCGCCGCCTGGCTCGCCCCCGGCGACGCCCTGGAGGTCGCCGGCCGCCGGATCGAGCTCCTGAGCCTGGAACTCGACGATTCCGAACCGATCGACCCGGGCGGCGCCGACCCGCTGGCCGACTCGGCCGGCCGCCCTCTGGTCCGCGTCACGCTCTTCCCCGGCCGGAGCCCCGTGGCCCCGCTGGTGCTCAACTCCGAGCTGGTCTTCCTCGGCCGCTCGGCGGCCTGCGGCGTGCAGGTCGAGGAGCCGACCGCGGCGCGGATCCAGTGCGCGCTGGTCCGGACCGAGCGGGCGGCCTACATCGTGGACCTGCTCGGCCGCGTCACCTGGCTCAACGGCCGCCCCCTCCGCGAGGCGGCCGCCTTGCACGACGGCGACATCCTCGCCCTCGGCGGCTCGCGGTTCGAGTGCCGGGTCCAGCCCTTCGACCCCTCGGCCACGCTCCCGGCCCCGGCCCGAGCCCCCGCCGCCGCCGTGGTCCCCGCCGCCGTGGTCCCCGCCACGGCCGCCGAGCTCCTGCCCGAGTTGGTTGTTCCCCCCTGCCCCCCGAGCTGGCCGGCCTCGAGGAACAGGGGCAAATCCTCGCCTGGATGATGGGCGTGCTCCAGGCCACCCAGGGGGAGATGCTCCGCCGCCAGACCGAGTTCCAGCGCGATGTGGTCCAGGTCCTCCGCCAGTTGCAGAGCGACAACGCCGTCGCCCTGGACAAGCACCTGGAACGGGTCGAGGGCCTGCGCAACGAACTCTCCTCGCTCCGCGACGAGGTCCGCCGACGCTTCGGCCCGACCGCCGCCCCCAGCCGCCCCGAGCCGCCGAAGGTCCCCCCCTTGCGGGTCGCCCCCTCCGCCCCGGCCGACGACCCCGAGGCCACCGCCGCCTGGCTCATCCACCGTGTCAGCCAGATCGACCAGGAAAACCGGCACTCCTGGCGCGACCTGCTCGGCCGCCTCGGCCGCGGCGGCAAGTAAACCCCCGAGCGGACCTCCCTCGCCCGAGGCCCCGGGATCGCCCAGGACGGGCCGACCGCCCCGGATGCCCGTTTCCCCGTCCCCGCCCGCCCCGACGCCGTGGCGGGCCTCCCAGGGCCCTTAAACGTGACGACGCCGACCCCGACCCATCCCGACCCGCGCCCCGGCCCCCGGCACGCGCCGCGCCACTACCGATCAACCGGGCATACTTACGGCCCGACCACCCCCCGACCCGACCGCCCCGGCCGCCCCCGCTACCGATCAACCGGACATACTTGGCCCCCCTCCGCCCCCGCGTCGCCTCGCCGGCCCGGCCCCCCGGCCCCGCGGTCGCCTGTCCTCCCGTCCATCACGTCAAACCGGACAGACTTCCACCGTCATGCACCGGCGTCCATCACGTCAAACCGGACATACTTCCCGCTCCGCCCCCCTTATCTGAGCGTGCGCCCACTACCGATCAACCGGACATACTTGGGCCCCGATCCCACCCCCGGTCCCGCACGGAAGGTCATACCGACAAACCGGACATACTTGGGGCGTCCCCCCTCCCCTTTCTCGATGCACCTAATGCACAAAAGCGATTTAGCGATAGACCGGACATAGTTGACATCCGTCCATTAACGATGGACCGGACATAGTTAGAGGCCGCACTCACGATAAACCGGACATACTTTTACCGATAAACCGGACATACTTAGGGCGTGCACTCACGATAAACCGGACATACCACTACCGATAAACCGGACATACTTAGCTCTCGGAAGTTGAGGCTAGTTACCGACTTACGGCGCCTAGACTTTGTTTTAGACTTCTGTTTTAGACTTTAAGATTGTTGTTGTTTCGCGCGAGGCCCCTCAAAAAAATCGGACCACCCCCCCGCCGGGGGGCGTCTGGATGGCTGGATGGAGGTATCCGGGATGGCGAAAGCGAAGCGACGCGAGGGGCGACGGGGCGAGGGACCGGCCTTGCCCTTCGAGGCGGTCGCCGGTCCGGGGCCGGACACCGACGCCGAGGCCGGTCGCGACGAGGAAGCCGTCCCGGGCAACGAGCCGGGGTACAAGGACGAGCTGAACCTCGCCGAGTTCCCGATCGCCGCCCTGGCCGACCGCGTCCCCGACGGCCAGCTCTCGCTCGTCTTCGAGGACCGGCTCGAACAGCGCGACGGGCCGCCGATCGTCCGCCGATTGACAATCACGGGCACTCCCAAGCATGGTCTCCCCACGGCGCTCGACGATGAGGTCATGGTTGGACTCATCCAGCTCACCAAGCGACGGAACAACTTCACCGAGCAGAAGGTCGCCTTCTCCCGCTACGAGCTGATCGAGCTTTTGGGCTGGCCGCAGAGCGGGGCGAGCTACCAGCGGATCGAGGAGGCGCTCAACCGCTGGGTCGGAGTTGTGTTGATGTATGAGAACGCCTGGTGGGACAACGGCGCCAAGAGCTGGGTCGATGAGAACTTCCACATCATCGACAACGTCACGATCTACGACCGCGAGCGTCGGCGTTCCCGCGGCAAGGGCGGCGGCGGCCGTCGGGCCGGCGGCCGTCGGGCCGGCGACGACGGCGAGCCCCTGCCCCTCTCCAGCTTCCGCTGGAACGAGGTGATCTTCCGGAGCTTCCAGAGCGGCAACCTCAAGCAGCTCGACCTGGACTTCTACCTGAAGCTCCGCCTGCCGACGACCAAGCGCCTCTTCCGGTTCCTGGATAAACGTTTCTATCGCCGCGACCGGCTTGAATTCGACCTCCGGACGTTGGCCTGCGAGCATGTCGGCCTGAGCCGCTCGTATGCCCCGACCGAGCTGAAGCGGCGGCTCAAGCCGGCGCTGGAGGAGCTGGAGCGTCACGGCTTCCTCGAACCGCTCTCGGCCGACGAGCGTTACTCCTGGATCTGCCGGGGCTCCTGGCGGATCATCCTGATCCGCGGCCCCCACGGCCGCGAGCCCCGCGCCGGCTCGGCCACCGACGAGGCCGCCGAGTTGGTCGAGGCCCTGGCCAACCGCGGCGTCGCCGCCAGGACGGCCGCCGAGCTGGTCGCCGCGCGACCGCCGAGCCGGGTCCGGGCCAAGCTCGAAGTCTTCGACTGGCTGATCAAGAACGGCGACAAGCGGGTGGCCAGGAACCCGGCCGGCTACCTCGTCGCCTCGATCCGCGAGGACTATCAAGTCCCCGACGACTACACCCCGCCCGCCGAGGCCGAGCGCCTCGCCGAGGCCGAGCGCCTGGCCGTCGAGGCCGAGCGCCGCCGACGCGCCCGGGAACGCCAGGAAGCCGAGGCCGCCCAGGCCCGCGAGGTCGAGCTTCGCGCGCAGTGGGACGCCCTCGACGAGTCCCAGCGCGAGGCGATCACCGCGAAGGTCAAGGCCGCCAACCCCGGCCTGAAGCGCTGGCGTGCCATGCTCGAACCCCTCTGCCATGCCGAGCTGGCCCGCCTCCTCGAAGCCGGCGAGCCGATCCCCGAGGCCCCTCCGACCGACCCCACCGGCCTCTTCTCCAGGGCCCGCTCAAAGTCCTGAGAACGTGCCCGCATCATCTTTCAAATTCGGGACTTCGGGAATCATTCGCCCCCCCCCATATTTTTTGGGGTTTTTCTCCTTGACCGTCGCTTGCACCCTCGATCTAATCCAGGTGGCTGTGGAATTGGATCGCTTAGAAATCAAATAATAACGGTTATTTTACAATCTTGTATGATTATTTCCTGACTATTACCGAGGTCCGATATGATGTTGCTCCATCGATCAAAATCCGCCAGCGTGGTGCTGTGGGTATTTGTGCAGAGCTTGCTGACGATACAGACTGGCTGTGCGCCGGTGGTGTCTCCGCAAACGAAAACACCTTCACGCGTTGCTGGGACCGATCCGACGCCATCGGTCTTTGGGAACGACACGGAACGCCGGTTCGATTTCGGGCCCGTGATCGGCGATCCCAACCGAAAACTCAGCCATACGTTCACGCTCCGTAACCGGACGGAGGAACGGGTCGGGATCGTCAGTGTGATCAACGGGATGGCCTGTTGCGGCGATGTCGAGCCGATCCGGACAACCGAATTATTGCCGGGCCAGGCCCTCGATGTGAAGGTCACGGTCAAACCCTCAAGGATCGGTCCGTTGCGGCATTGGGTGTCCGTAAAAACGGACCGGCCGGAGGCGGATGTAATCCTGCTCCGGACGCTTGCCGATGTCCGCGCCCCCGTACGGATCGAGGCGACGGACCATGGCATCCCCGAGGTCACGCCCGGCCGGAACGTCACGATGCATTTTCAATTAATCGAGTGCGTGCCTCGGAATGATGAGAAACACGGTGGCGCGGAGCTGAGTATTGCCGTGCCCGGACGGCCGGCGCTGGTCCGGTGGGAGGGGCCTCCCCGTGAGCGCTCCCTCACGGATGAACTGAAGGAACGGGTTCGGCCATTCACGGTCAGGCTCACCGCGAACGATCAATCGGGTGCTGATGGAACCCAACTGATCGTCAGCGACGGTCGAGAACCGAAGTTGACTCATCAGCTTCGATGGAATGTGGTCACGTTGATCCATGCCAGCCCGCCGCTTCTGACCATCAACGGCAACGAGGCGGCCACCAAAACGCTGGTCTTGAACGAGACGGACGGACGCGATTTCAAGGTCTTGGGCATCACGAGCGACCTGCCGGGAGTGACCGTGACGCCGCGGGAGTCGAGCGGGGCGCGTCATGTCCTCGATGTGGCGATCGACCCGAAGACGATCGGCGATGCCCGGCGACTGGGGGAGATCGCCATCACGACGGACCTGGCCGCGCAGAGAAGCGTGAAGGTCCCGATCGTCGTCGCCAGAAAAACGGTGATGCCATGAGGACGAATGGTAAGCGGACCAGGGGGTTCACCCTGATCGAATCGCTCGTCTGCGTTGCCCTGCTCGGCCTGCTGACCGCGCTGCTCCTGCCGGCGGTGCAGGCCGCCCGCGAGGCGGCGCGGAGGGCCCGGTGCGCCAACAACCTCAAGCAAATCGGGTTGGCCTTGCAAGACTACCACGCGGACCACAACAGCTTCCCCTACGAGACCACCGAATTTCGGCTGCCCCGGGTGCTATCGACACAGCCGGGGATTCACGAAGGGTATTCCGCCCTGGCGCGCCTCTTGCCTTACATGGACCGGCAGCCCCTCTATTCCAGCCTGAATTTCGGCGTTGAGGCGCATCCGGGGCCGACGACCCCACGTCTTGAGAACAGCACGGCTTTCGAGACGACCCTTTCCTTCTACCTGTGCCCCTCCGACGGCGCGGAGCGGTTGAGGACGCACGGCAACAACTACCGCGGCAACTTCGGAGTCGGGCCCGCCCCCAACACGTCCGCCGAGTCGCCCGATGGCGGCAACGGCTTCTACAATCTCCCCATGACGCTCCGGGCCGCTTCGTTCACCGACGGCCTGTCGCATACCGTCGCGTACAGCGAACGCCTGCGGGGCTCCGGAGTCAACGCGCAGATCGATCCGGGGAGCGCGAAACCGGAACGCGACTTCGGCGATCTGGGCATTTCCATCAAACCTTCACCGTTCGAGAGAGACGCGGATTACGCCCTGGCCTGGTGCCGGGTCGCGGCGGCCACGGCCTTCCCGTCCTTCACCAACGGCGGCTACACCTGGTTGATCTCCAAGCGGGCGACCACCACCTACTGCCACGCCCAGGAGCCAAACGGTCCGATCCCCGACGCCATCCCCGGCGTGCCCCAGGCCTGGGGCATCGTCACGGCGCGGAGCTGGCACCGCGGAGGGGTCAACGCCCTCATGGCTGATGGATCGGTGCGATTCGTACGCGACGGGATTTCCCGGCGCGTCTCGCGCGCGCTCGGCACACGGAACGGGGGGGAACTCGTCGAATGACGAGGTCCTCGACACAGGTTGGAGACCATGACACCGAGAGAGGGAGGACAACGATGCCGCAAAACAAAACGTCTGTGATCGCGTTCGCCATCCTGATCATCGCGGTCCCGGCGCTCGGGTTCGCCTATGCCGGCTCCCCGCGCCTGGATTCCCCTGACGGAGGCCGAGATGGCCGGCTTCCGCGGCAGTAACGCGCAGCGAGGCAAATGCAGTTACCCCTGCAACCATTATCAGGCTGTCATCGGCGCACCGGGGACATGGTCCTGCCTCGGGAGAGCCGACGGAACAGACTGCGATAAATGCAAGGCGACGAATACGATCACATTCGCGGAACAGTTCTGCGACCCGAAAAACTTCACCGATGGCAACCCGCAGGATTGCGGTCCCAAGACCAAACCCTTCTCAGCGGAGTGTCAAGGTCAAGTCTGCGTTGGGGGTGACTGGTCGAGTTTCTCCTGCCAGAACCCGGATGAGGCGGTGGCGCAGTGATTGACACGACTCCTCTCGGCCATCTCCCTCGGGAGCGGCCGAGAGGAGACATCGGACGACGGATCGAAATGGTCCCGGGTGAGCGAGGTCCCTCGCGATGATGTTGACCAGAATGGCCATCCTGCCGCTCGCATTGTTTGGTCTGAACGCTGATTCGAACTCCGACCAGCCGACCGACGCGGCGCGGCTCCTCCGAGCGATCGACGCGCTCCAGGCCCCCTTACAAGACTTCTACTGCGAATACGAGGGGGAGCGGTTGGAGAACGAGCCGGTTCTCGGCAACGAGTCGGGGATGTCTCGAGCGCTACTCGGGGATCTTCAAGTACAAGTCCAAAGACAAATACATTAATCGAATCTTCCACGATCATTTAGCCCTTAACCAAGCGTGGTCCCAGACCTGAATCGTGCGGAAGGTGAGTGGAAACTCGAAATCTCCCGGTGTTTCCGGCACATTGGATCGACCTACACAGATCCCCTGACCGAGCCCACAAGGAGATTTCGAGTGAAAACGATTCCACACCGACACCACGCCGCCGGCAAGCGGAAAATCCGCCAGCGGCTCGATCGACCCGCCACCGCACCCTCGCCTGAGCCGGTCTTCACCGCCTCGAACATCCGCTACGAGGCCGCCACCAAGACACAGGCCATCTCCTGCGGTGGGATCGGCGCCATTCAACTCCTCGTGCGGAAACTCGGGCTCGCCGAGGCGATCGACGAACGGCTCCACCTGCTCAAGTTCCACCTCCCGTACCACGAGAGTGACCACGTCCTCAACCTCGCCTACAACGCCTTGTGCAACGGCACCTGTCTCGACGACATCGAACTGCGGCGCAATGACGTCGTCTTCCTCGACGCCCTCGGCGCCGACCGGATCCCCGACCCCACCACCGCCGGCGACTTCTGCCGGCGCTTCACCCCCGACGACGTCGAGGCCCTCCAGGACGTCTTCGATCAGACCCGCGTCAAGGTCTGGAAACGGCAGCCGTCGGACTTCTTCGACGAGGCCGTCATCGACGCCGACGGCACCCTCGTCGCCACCGGCGCCGGCTGCAAGCAGGGCGTCGACATCGCCTACGACGGCACCTGGGGTTATCACCCGCTGCTCATCACGCTGGCCAACACCGGCGAGGTGCTCAGCATCGTCAACCGCCCCGGCAACCGCCCGTCGCACGAGGGAGCCGGCGAGCAACTCGACCTGGCGATCCTGCTCTGCCGCGGCGCCGGCTTCCGCACGATCTACCTCCGCGGCGACACCGACTTCACCCAGACCACCCGGCTCGACGCCTGGGACGCCGAAACGGTGACCTTCCTCTTCGGCATCGACGCCATGCCCAACCTCAAGGCGATCGCCGAGGATTTGCCCGCGACGGACTGGGTCGAATTGCAACGACAGCCGCAGTACACGGCCCAGGGGAGGCCCCGCAAGCGGCCCGAGAACGTCAAGGACCGGATCGTCCGCGAGAACGGCTACAAGACGTTGACCCGGATCAAGGAGGAAGTGGCCGAGGTCGCCTACCGGCCGGTGGCCTGCCGGCGGACGTACCGCCTGATCACCATCCGTCAGACGGTCAAGGTGGAGAAGGGCCAGTTGCGGCTGCACGACGAGGTCAATTACCGGTTCTACCTAACCAACGACCGCGGGGCGACGCCCCGCGCCCTGGTGTTCAAGGCCAACGACCGGTGCGACCAGGAGAACCTGATCGCGCAACTGAAGGGGGGCGTGCACGCGCTGCGGGCGGCGGTGGACAACCTGGTGAGCAACTGGGCGTACATGGTGATGACGGCGCTAGCGTGGAACCTGAAGGCGTGGTTCGCGCTGTCGGTGCCCGAACACCCGCGCCACAAGGCGGCCCATCGCGAGCAGAAGCGTGGCCTGTTGCGGATGGAGTTCAAGCGGTTCGTGAACACGATCATCCTGATGCCCTGCCAGATCGTCCGGGGCGGCCGGCGACTGCTGTATCGGTTGTTGTCGTGGAACGAGTGGCAAGGCGTGATCCTGCGGACGGTGTACGCGTTGCGGTGCTGAGTGATGAACCACCCGAAGCCGGGGTCCGGATGTCCCGGTCCACCGAGGCGCCAAGAGCCGACAGGCAGAAGGGCGGGGTGAAGATGAGGGGGGACAGGGTTGTCGAGTGACGGGGGCATCGGAGCCCCGACGGTTCTCCGTCCATACCCTGTTCGAGCATGCCCCGCTCGGGGTTCAGGGCCAAAACCTCGCTTGTTTAAGGTTTAGCGACCAAGAGCAGTCCGCAGCGCCAGTTGGTCACCCAGATCATCCTCTCGAACGAGGCGGAGACCCAGATCTTCTCCCGAGCGGATGGATCATCCGGGGGAGCCATCACGCGGCATGTGACGGCCACGGACTTCGACGACACCGGCTCGTATGGCCGGATCTTACTCGTTCGCTACCTGCGAGAGCTCCTGAAATACGACAAGAAGCGGCTCGTGTACGAGGGAACCGAAGAGGTTGACGGGGTTCCCTGCGAACGGTACGCGTTCGTGCTCGGTAAGCCGCCCTACCCCATCGAGACGGGGCTCGTGCATCGGTTCTGGATCGACATGGGTCGAAACGGCCATGTTCTCAAGAAGGAGAGGTGGAATCGAGGCCGGCTCCTCTCGACGGCGAGCGAGATCACTTTGGATCAGGTCGAGATCGATGGCCAGCCGGTCTGGTTTCCCGCCAAGGGCACGGCCAGGAACATTTATGAGAATGAGGTCACGAGCGAGGAGCATTACCGGGTCTTACGGGGATCGGCCAAGATCAACCAGGGCATCAGCGATGCCGCGTTCTCGATCAAGTATCCGATGGGCACGCCGATCTCCGACCGCTTGCGGGGCGTGGTTTACGAGTTCGGCCAGGACCGACGGCCCCCGCCGAAGAGCATGGCCGACGCACAAACCCGCTTGAAAGAAGCCCTGAGCAAGGCCGAAGCCGCGAAGTCCGA
Organism: uncultured Planctomycetales bacterium; assembly: GCA_963752755.1. Taxonomy (GTDB): domain Bacteria; phylum Planctomycetota; class Planctomycetia; order Isosphaerales; family Isosphaeraceae; genus CAVVZJ01. The sequence goes on from CAVVZJ010000008.1 coordinate 24,408, forward strand.
GCTGGCCGCCGCGTCCTGGTCACGAGGGGGATGGATCAACTGGGCCTTCTGGGGGCCGTTCTCGGTGTTTCTGGGGGCACCTCCGCCGCGATCATCGTGTACGTCGTTCGCGTGAGGGGGTCCTCATGATCCGGAGCGTGGGTCGGTCGCAAGGATCGGCAACATCGATTGCACTTATGGCCGTGCTCGGTTTCATCCTGCCAGCGACAGGTCGTTCCGAAGAGCGATTCGCGCCGCCGGATTGCGGGGTCAGCAGCCTGTACATCCTCCTGGATCTGACGGGACGGCGTGTGGAACTGAAAGACCTCTACGAGGCCCTGCCCCCGCGCCACGAGGATGGTTACTCTCTGCTGGAACTGCGGAACGCATCGCGTCGCTGTGGCCTTGATCTCTGGGGTGGACGCCTGTCCCGGGACCATCTGCCCCTGGATCGGCCGGTCATCGCCTACTACAACGTCCCTGGAAGGCAACTCGGTCACTACGTTGTGCTCGTCCCCGTCGGCACCACGGGGACGATGGTCGAGATGATCGACCCGCCCTATCACCCGCGGATCGTGGACTATACCGCCGTTATGCCAGCCGGCTCCTCCCTCAGAATCCTCTATCCTCTGGAATTTTGGGAAACGCGCGTCTTCGTCGCCGCTGGCGTGGGAGCCTTCCTGGTCCTCGTCCTCGCCGCGATCTCGCTTTTCCTGAGGAGGCAGACGCGTCGAAATTTCGCGGTTCCGTAGTTTGTCGGGGCGTCACTCCGCGATCAGCTCTCCCCCCCCTGCCCGTCCGCGTCGCCGTCGCTGGAGCGTCCCGAGCGTCGGTCGCGGGAGTCGTCCAGGACCATCGAGGCGACGACCGGTGCGGGAGGTCGCTCCGCCCACGGCCCGGGCGGCGGTCAGAGGGGATCGGCGATCCAGTGCAGGTAAGGTCCGTGCCGCTGTTCATGGCGGAATAGAAGGCCCGGTCGGCCGTAACCAGTCGGCAGCCGAGCGCCTGCGCCAGGGCCAGGTAGCAGCAATCATCGACGGTCATCCGTCCGGGGCCGACGGCCAGGTCATACGCCGCTTCCAGCAGCGGGGCCATCGGGTGGACCATCAAGGGCACGCCGAGCACCAGCCGCAGGAGGTTCCGGCCCTCCGCCTCCGTGAGCTCGGGGGCCTTCAGCCGACGGACCTTCTTCCAGACGATGTTGCCGAACTCGGGCAGGAACAGCTCGGGGACATGGAGCGTGTAGGCCGGGTCCAGCAGCCGCTTCGCCTCGGCCTCGTGGGGCTCGGGGACGTACCACTGGATCGCCACGCCCGCATCGATCACCAGCTTGCTCGCCGCGGGCGTCGGCGCCGCGCTCATCGGTCGCGGTCCTCGCGGAGCAACACGACGCCTTCGGTATGGGGCCGTCCTTCAAGGCGGCGGGTCATCTGCTCGGCCAGGGCACGGGCGGTTCCCAGGTCCACCTGACTGCGCCGCCTGCTCCAGGATCAGCTTCAACTCGGCCCCGAGCGAGCGTCCATGGCCCCGGGCCCGTTCCTTGAGTCTCGCCACGCTTCTTCTGCCAGATCGCGGACCAGGACATCGGGCATGACCGTGTTCTCCGGCAAGATCGGTTTGATATCATAATGATATCGACCGCGGCCCTGCCGGGTCAAGGGGAACCGGCCGGCCCCCACTGACCTCCCTGCCCGTCCCTGTCCTCGCGGCCTCGATAACGTACGGATCAGGAGGGATCGTCCTCCCCGTCCCCAGCGGAATCGGAGGCTCGGTTCGCACTGCGGCGGTCGCGGGAGTCGTAGAGGACCATCGAGGCGACGACCGGGCGCAACAGGTCGTTGATCACGTCGGAGCGGTCCTTGCCGACGTGGATCGCGTAGAGCCAGAGCTTCTTGTCGAGGTCCTCCTCGATCGCGAACATCCGCTGCACCCGACGGGGCTTGGACGAGCCCCGGCTCCGCGACCGTGACCGTGACGAGTTCGACGAGTTCGACGAGTTCGACGAGTTCGACGAGTTCGACGAGTTCGACGAGGACGACCCCCCGCCCCGCCCCGCCGGCTCGGGCTCGGGCTCGGGCGACGGGCTCGGCTCCTCGGACTCGTCGGTCGCCTCGGCCTGCTGGCCGGGCCTCGGGGCCCCGGAGCCGGCGGCCAGCCGACGCTCGAACTCGGCCTCGGACATCGCCGGCCGGACCAGGCCGGTCCGGCTCTCCGGACCGGGAATGCCGCCGCGTCGCGCGCTCATCGCTCACCTCCCATCGCGGATCGCGGATCGCGGATCGCGGATTGCGTCTGGAGAAGTTCGAGAGCCGGCCCGTCCCCGAGGCCGGACTCACCCTCCTGCCCCATCGCGGTTGACGGTTGGATCGCGGCGGTCGGCGGCTGATCCCTCTTCGAATCCGCGATCCGCGATCCGCGATCCGCGATCCCCAGGAACGCCTCGGCCGCCGCGCGGTACGCCCTCGCCCCGGCGCACTCGGGATCGTAGTGCACCAGGGGGACGCCCCGCGCGTACGCCTCGCGGAACCGCACCGAGGTCGGCACGGCGCGCTCGAAGACCAGGTCGCCGAAGTAGGAGCGGACCTCCGCCTCCACCTGCCGCGAGACGAGCGTCCGGTCCGTCCGCGTGATCAGGACCCCGTTGATCGCCAGGCTGCCGCCGTCGGTCAGCTCCTGGCGGAACGTCCCGACGTCGCGGACCAGTTCCTCCAGGGCGCGGACGCCGGCCAGGGCCGCGATGCAAGGGTCGATCGGGATCAGGATCTCGCCGACGGCGTAGAGGATCGCCACGTTCAAGGGCGTGAGCACCGGGCTGGTGTCGAAGACGACGACGTCATAATCCGTCACCCCCCGCAAGGCGCGTCGGACGCGGAACTCGCGCCCCTGGCCGAGTCCCTGGGTGCCGCCCATCTGGTCGGAGCACTGGCTGAGCCGATGGCCGGGCGCGACCAGGTCGAGCCCCGGCACGAGATCGGCCCGCGCCAGTTCGGGAATCGGCACGCCGTCGAGCAAGACGTCGGCCAGGCCCTCCGCCGGCGCGCCCGTCGGCAGGAAGCCGAGGGTCGCGTTGCCCGACGGGTCGGCGTCGATCAGCAGGACACGCCGCCCCCGGTCGGCCAGGGCCGCCGAGAGGTTGATGGCGGTCGTGCTCTTGCCGACCCCCCCCTTCGCATTCGTCACCGCCACGCAACGCATCGGTCGTCTCCCCGGACCCGACCCCCACCGCGACCCGCGACGCCCCCGGCCCGGAGGCGCCATCCCCCCTGCTCCGCCGTCGCCGCCGCGTCGGCCTTCCTTTTGGATTTTCAAGACCTCTATCGGTCTGAACTTGGTCCCTCGTCCAGTCGTTTCCTCGATCCCAAGGCGCCATGCCGCCGAGGCGCCTGGTTTCCAAGATTTTTCGAAACACTGGCCCCTGTTCTTCCAGGTTTCCAGGAACCCAGTCACCTCGCGACCAAGGCGCCTTGCCGCCAGGGTCAGTCGGTCCCTCGCGGCCAGGACAGCCAGGTTTCCAGATCCCAGGGAACCCTGGTTCCCGGGTACCCATTTCCAGGAAAAAACCAGGTGCCTTGGGCCCCTGGAAACCAAGGGGGCCGATCAACCTGGATTACCCGAGATCCAAGCTCCTCAAGCCTCCCGGCTTTCAAGCGACCTGGAGAGAAGCAACAGCAAGGTGACAAGGTTATGTCGTCCCGATGGTTCCCGGGTCCCCTGGCAACTTGGTACCAAGGGAGATTAGCCCCCTTGGCATCAAGGGATCAGGGGACTCATCATCCCTTGGTCGATTCCCGAAATGGGAATCAAGGGCCACCAGTTTCCTGAGTTCCCAGGAGACCACGGAAACAAGGACCACTCATGAGCAAGGTCCCCACATTCCCTTGGTCCATCAAAGATCAAGCGAAACCAGTGACCAGGGAACCCAGTTCCCGCATGGACCAGGGCAACTCGCGATCCAGTTAACCCAGAGAACTTGCTGAATCAACGGCCAGGGTTACTCATGTCACTTGGTTCCAAGGTGCCCTGGAAGCCACGTGGGCGCGAGGTCAAGGGACCGATTTCCCAAGGAGAATCGATACCCCGGGACCCTGGGATTCCAGGGGCCTTGGAAACCGGGAACCTCGCTGACCGGGTTGTCTGGAGACCTTGATCGCTGGGGACCCTGGAATCATTTTGAAAATGCGAGCTTGAAGCCAGGTTTTCAAGGATTCATGATGGCAAGGGATTTCCGATCGCTGGGATCACTGATAACCTGGAACCCAGCCGCCAAACGACGGGTCGGCCCGCACCGGGGACGTCGCCGGACGGACGCCCTGAGTTTCCGGAGGTCCGGTCGGGACAGGGCAGGGGGGTGCCGACACACTTTCCTTTCCTCGACCGTCAACGTCCGTCCGGCCCCCCGCCCAACGGCCCCGGTGACAGCGCTTTTGAGTTTTCCCGACTCACCCCACCAGAATTTTGTTGACACCTGAGATCGCGAAGTCTAGCATGCGTCATTGCATGATTGGTTGGTAGGATTGGGTTGTCCCGGGCCGCAAGGACGGCGGACCGGAAGGGCGGGGCCCGCAACGTCGGCGGGTCGCATGGAGTGTGTGGGCTGTGAGGGTGCCGGACCGACCGGGAGGTCTGGGCAACCCTTGACGAATCGAATCATAGCCTGCATGCTCTTTACTATTCTCGAATTTCATTTTTTCCGGAAATCGATACGTCAATTCCCTGATCTTCGTCACGCCGGCTGACGGCGCCACGATCGTGAGGTCTCCGATATGAGTCCGGCATCCTCCCAGGCTCCGTCCCCGGCCGATCGCAACCGACGAACGGGGGACCGACGGCCACGGAAGATCGTGGCCCGCACGCGGGCGCGACGGAAGGCCCGATGGCGGGGCGTCGAGGCCCTGGAGCCGCGAACCTTGCTGGCGACCCTGCCGGCCATCCAGCTCGACCCCCAGTTCCCGGCCACCGTCGACGGGCTCGATACCCTGCGCGACATCTCGCGGGCGGGCAACGAGTACGAGAGCCAGCCGACGGTCGCCGTCAGCCCGGCCAACCCGCAAAGGCTCGTCGCCGTCTGGCAGGTGTATAACCCGAACGACGCCACGACGCCCTACCAGGTCCGCGGCGCCTACTCCAACGACGGCGGCCTGAACTGGGGGAACTTCAGCGTGCAGCCGGAGGGCGTGCTCTCGATCTTCCCCACGAGCCTGCCGGTGGCGTTCCCGGTCGTCAGCGACATCACGGCGACCTTCGACGGCAACGGCTACCTCTACATCGCCGAGTCGGAACACTCGACCGACCTGAGCAATGGCGCCATCGTCGCCGCCAGCTACGACTTCAACGGCGTCGCGCCGTCGCTGGTGAGCTCCCAGACGGTGCAGGTCTGGAACCAGAGTGACCAGAACTTCAGCGACAAGTCGATCCGCAAGCCCCAGATCGTCGCCGACAGCACCCGGGCGACGTTCGTGGACCCGACCACCGGCCAGGTCCGGACGAACCCCGGCGCCGGCAACGTGTACCTGGCCTGGGGGACCGACGTCCCGCCGCCGCCGACCCCGCCGACGCCGTGGAACCGCAACACGGTCGAGTTGCTGGCCTCCCCGGCGAGTGGCGGCGGGGCCAATCCGTTGACCTTCGGCGGCCCGAACACCGTCGGCTCGGGTCACGTCTCGCTCTCGCACGACGCGGCGCCGCGGATCTCGGTCAGCCAGGGCAACTCCGGCTCCGGCACCCAGGCGGGCCAAGTGACGGTCGTCTTCGACGACTTCGGCGGCGGCCGCACCAACTCGCCGCCGGTGGACCTGATCCGGGTCGCATCGTTACGCCCCCCAGGCCGGCGGCACGATCGCGGCGATCGGCGGGCGCAGACGGTCGATAGCACCACCGTCCTGGGCGCCGCCACCAGCCCGTATCCGCTGGTGACCGCCTCCAACCCGCAGGGCATCGGCCCGGCGCCGGTGATCGCCTCCGATAACACGAGCGGCACCGCCAGCCCGAACGCCGGCCGGCTCTACATCGCCTACGTGGACCGCTACGACAGCCATCCGCTTCCCCATGATCGCGGCCCCCAACCCGGCCGACAACACCGACATCTTCGTCCTCTACTCCGACAACGGCGGCGCCACCTGGAACCGGATGAACTACACCGACTCCGGCTTCTTCCCCATGAAGCGCCCCGCCAACGACGACAACGGGTTCCAGGACGGCTTCTCCGGGGGCACCAGCGACCCGAACCAGTTCCCGACCTATATCACCGGTCAGCCGCAGTTCGAGCCGGCACTGGCCGTGGACCCGGTGACCGGCATGGTCGCCCTGAGCTATCTCGACACCCGCTACGACGCGGCCCGGGCCCGGACGGCCGTCTCGGTCGCCGTGGCCCTGCCCGGCGGCTTCGGACCAGGAGCCTCAGTTCAGCCCGTCGAACTTCGTCAACGCTCCCCAGCGCGCCTACGACATCGCCAGCCGCCAGGACGTCACCCTGGCCCCGATCCCCGACAACGCCGCGGCCACGCCCTACGCGGGCGTCGCCGACATCGGCGGCTTCGGCGACCACACCGGCCTGGCCTACTACAACGGCCGGCTCTACCAGGCCTGGTCCAGCAACATCAACGGCGGCGATCAGGGTGACGACGACGACCGATTCCTCGACATCCGCCTGGCCATCGCCGACAGCGCCGTCGGCCCTCGGGTCATCTGCCAGCACGATGGGGCCGGTCGAAGTCCACCACCGTCGATGGCGTCACCTTCAACGACCGGCGACCGCCCAGGGCGTGCCGATCCTCGACGGCTTCGTCGTGACCTTCGACCGCGGCGTGGACCCGAGCACCTTCGGCATCGGCGACGTGACGGTCACCTCCCGGAGCCCGTCCACGTCCGGCAGTCAGGCCGGCGTCCCGGTGTCGGTCCTCTCCGTCACGCCACTCAATGCCAGCGCGACCGGGGCGACCCAGTTCCTCGTGCGGGTCCCCGACCAGACGAACACCGGCACCTATTCCTACACGATCGGCCCGGACGTCCGGGCCATGCTCGGCGGCACCGCGATGGACCAGAACGGCGACGGCCGGCCCGGCCAGGCCGACGACGTGTACCAGGTCCCGACGACCGGCGACGACACGACCCTGCCGTTGATGATCGGCGGCCCGAAAGTCGTCCGTACCTTCGTCCTGGCCGACGACGACCGGAACCCGGCCACCCCGCCGGTCCCGACGACGACCGCGGACAACCGCGTCACCGACCAGAGCGTCTCGGCCGTGTACGTCGTCTTCAGCCGCGACATGGACCCGACCACCTTCGACGCCTCGGACATCCTCAGCGCCACCGGCCCGCTGGCCTACCGGCTCGACCCGGCCACCGGCCAGACCGTCCTCACGACCCGGCTCTTCGGCCCGTTCACCGTCACCCCGGCGCCGATCGCCGACCCGAACAACCCGGACCCCGACCCGGACCACCCCCGCACCTACCAGATTTCGTTCCCGGCCGAGACGCTCAGCGGCACCTACGCCTTCACCATCGGTCCACAGGTCCAGAGCGCCGTGACCGCCGGTCACGACCTGCTCGACTCCAACCAGAACGCCGGCCTGGCCCGGCTCCGCGAGGAGGCCTCCAGCCCCGAGGAGCTGGTCACGCGGACCTATACGCAGTCCAACGCCACGACCATCGGCGGCGGTGCCGCGGGCGACACCTACTCCGCGACCCTGCACGTCCCGGACAACTTCCAGGTCAAGGACGTCAACCTCACCCTCAACATCCAGTACCCGCGTGACTCCGACCTGGAGGCATGGCTCTACAGCCCCGACCCCACGAAGTCGCCGGTCCCGCTCTTCAGCACGCTGAAGAACACGGCGCCGTTCGCCAACTTCACCAACACCACGCTCGACGACTCGGCCACGACCCCGATCCAGAACGGCGGCCCGCCGTTCAACGGCCGGTTCAACCCGCGGCAGCCCCTGGCCGACCTCAACGACGTGGAGTCGGCCGGTGACTGGCGGCTGGAGATCACCGTCAACGCCGCCGGCACCGTCGGCAAGGTCCTCAACTGGACGCTCCAGCTCCAGCAAGCGTTGCCCACCGATGGCCTGGGCGAGCCGGTGGCCGACCGCGCCAACGCCGCCTTCCGGATCTTCACGATGGACCCGACGATGGCCCAGTCCAGCCAGACCTGGACGGCCGTCGGCCCGGCCGGCGTGGACGCCCGCGCCGCCCGGCGGCAACGCCGAGGTCGCCGGCCGCGTCAACGCCACGGCCCTCGACCCGTCCGACCCCTCGGGCAACACCGCCTACATCGCCAGCGCCTCGGGCGGGATCTGGAAGACGACCAACTTCCTCACCACCGACCCGGCCGGCCCGACCTACGTCCCCTTGACCGACAACGGCGCCTTGGCCGGCATGAGCATCAGCTCGATCGCCGTCTTCGGCCGCAACGACGACCCCGGCCAGTCGGTCATCTACGCCGCCACCGGCGACGCCGACGCGCTCGGCGACCCGAGCCTGGCCGGCCTGACCAGCCGGGGCCTGGGCATCCTCCGCTCGATGGACGGCGGCCAGACCTGGGAGCTGCTCGACAGCACCGACAACAGCCTGCCGTTCGCCCAGCGCGACCACGCCTTCGCCTCGGCGCCCGGCCAGGCCGGCGTCAGCTTCTACAAGGTCGTCGTCGATCCGACCCCCACGCCCAGCGGCGACGTCATCGTCTATGCCGCCGTCGTCGATATCGACGGCAATGGGCTCTCCACACCCACGGTCACCAAGGGGGGCTTCTACCGGAGCCTCGACTCCGGCCAGACCTGGCAGCGGATGGCGCCGGCCAGGCCACCGACATCGTCCTCGACCCCCACAGCGCCGACGCCGTCACCGGCAACCTCCGCTTCCTCTACGCCGCCTTCGCCGGCGACGGCGTCTATTTCAGCCCCAACCGCGGCCAGAACTTCAACCTGATGGCCGGCACCACCGGCGACCCCTTGATCCAGCTCGCCGACCTGGCCCAGCCCCAGCCGATCGCCGTCAACCAGGTGGACACCCCCAACGGCAAGCCCGGCCGGATCGTCCTGGCCAAGCCGGCCCTGACCGGCGACCCCCTGAAGGACGGCATCTACGCCGGCTGGCTCTACGCCGCCGTCGTCGGCCCGACCAGCGACCCGCTCGGCGGCACCGAGAACCTCGTCGGCGTCTATCTGACCAAGGACTTCGGCCAGACCTGGACCAAGCTCCACCTGCCGGCGGTTTTCGACACCGCCCACGTCCCCTACCTGAGCCTGCCCGCGAACGACCCGACCTTGCCCGACATCGACCCGACCGGCCGCACCACCCCGGCCGGCACCGCCTGGCACCTCGGCGACTTCGATATCTCGCTGGCCGTCGATCCGAACAACCCCAACGTCATCTACGTCGGCGCCAACAGCCAGTTCCAGGACACCGGCCTGATCCGGATCGACACGACCGGCGTCCACGACTCGAAGGCCTTCTACCTCGACAACCGCGACCCCGACGGCGGCCTGCGGCGGACGTTCGTCACGGCCGACCCGATCACCGGCAGCGCCGTCTCCCTGGTCGTGCCCACCCGCGGCGCCACCCCGGCCAACGGCCGGCCGCCCTACGACCCGATCTCCGAGCCGTACCTGAACCTGATCCGCGACCCGAACAACCCGTTCGTCGCCGACGCCACCATCCTGGTCACCAACACCGCCCAGTTCTCCAACAGCGGCGCCCAGGTCCGCTGGACCCAGTTCGACCAGGCGCTGAAGCCCGATATCTATGCCACCGCCAACGATCCGACCTTCGACAGTCCGGTCGATCCCTGGGGCCGGCCCGCCCGCGGCGTCCACCAGATCCTCACGGTCCGCGACCCCTTGACCGGCGCCAACCGGATGATCTTCAGCACCAACCAGGGCGTCTATACCGCCGTGGACAAGGGCGACGGCACCCTCGTCGGCTCGATCGGCGGCCAGCCGACGCTCGACACCGATGCCGGCAACACCCCGGTCGTGCAAGGCTCGCGCAACGGCAACCTCCAGATCGCCCAGATGAACTACGGCGCCGCGCAGCCGAGCTTCCTCGCGGCCCAGCTCGCCGCGCTCCAGGGCTTCCTCTACGGCTCGGCCGAGAACATCGGCTCGCCGATGTCCGACCCCGGCCTGCTCGACCCCAACAGCGCCGGCTACGGCAACCTGAGCTGGCAGGGCGGCTTCGACCTCTCCCCCGTGCCCGACCGCAACAGCACCCGCGGCGCCGTGGCCGTGCAGCAGGAGATCGACACCGTCGGCGGCCAGCCGCAGGGCGGGACCGTCTATTACTGGCGGCCCAGCGAGGCGCTCGTCGAGGTCACCAACGCCGACCAGCCGGCCAACAACCAGTGGCCCGCCAACGACGGCCGGCCCAGCACCGATACCTTCCAGGTCAACGGCACCGCCTACACCTTCGGCCTCTACCAGACCTCCAACCCGGGCAACGTGGTGGACTCGCAGTGGCCCTACCGCCAGGGCTTCAACTTCGCCGTCAACCCGCTCTCGGGTAATCAGATCCTCATCAGTTCGGCCGCCGGCCGCGTCTTCAAGACCGACGACCGCGGCCTCGTCTGGGCCGAGGTCGGCAACCCCGGCGCCCTCGACAGCACCAACGCCCAGGCCCTCGCCTACGGCGCCCCCGACCCCAACGGCCCGGCCGGCGGCAAGGTCCTCGACAACTTCCTCTACGCCGGCACGGCGGGCGGCCACATCTTCGTCACCTTCACCGGCGGCGGCGGCAACGGCAACAGTTGGCTGCCCCTCTCCAACGGCCTCGACGGTTCACCCATCCAGACGATCATCCCCGACCCGACCCGAGGCAACTACGACGCCTTCGCCGTCACCCAGCAGGGCGTCTATTACAATCCCGACGCCAAGGGGGGCGCCGACTGGCGGAACATCACCGGCAATCTCTTCTCGATCGCCCACGGCCCGCTCGCCAATGGCGGCGACAACGGCACCGAGAACCTCCTGCAAACCCTCACCGCCTTGCAGGTTGACTGGCGTTACGTCATCCCCGATGACTTCGCCGATCCCAACGGCCCGACCCACCCGGTCCTCTACGTCTCCGGCGACAGCGGCGTCTATCGCTCGTTCGACAAGGGGACGACCTGGAACCGCTTCCCCGAGGACGCCAGCACGAACCTGCTCGACAGCCCGACGCCCGGCGGCGGCCTGCCGAACGTTCGCGTCACCGACCTCGACCTCTCGCTCGGCAACGTGGACCCGACGACCGGCCGGCCCGACACGGCCGGCGGCGCCAACGTCCTGGTCGCCACCACCTACGGCCGCGGCCAGTTCGCCATCCGGTTGGCCCCGATGGTCCTGCCCAACCAGGCCGGCGTGGCCCCGGTCCTCCACCTCGCCTCCGACACCGAGAGCGACACCGGCCTCTCCCAGACCGACGGCATCACCCGCAACCGCGCCCCCTACGTCGTCGGCTACAGCGAGCAGACCGCCTTCGGCAACGACGTGACCATCCGCCTGATCGACCAGACGCCCGACAGCCCCACCTTCGGCCAGGTCGTCGGCGTCGGCAAGACCGACGAGTTCGGCCGGTTCCTCACGATCAACCCCGACGGCTCGCTCCACGCCGGCATCCGGATCCAGAAGGTCGATGCCGACGGCAACCCCGTCTATGACAGCGACGGCAACCCGGTCCCCGCCGACCTGATGACCTTCGACGGCAAGAAGACCCTGGGCGTGCAGGCGACCAACGCCTCGGGCACCCAGGGCAACATCGCCGTCGTCGGCGACGGCACGCTGACGACCATCGAACTCGACACCACCCCGCCCGACCCGGCCCAGTTGCCCGACCTCCAGGACGGCAGCGACACCGGCCCGAACAATGCCGACGAGATCACCAACCCCAATATCGTCGCCGCGGCCAACGCCGGCAAGCTGCTGTTCACCATCACCTTCGGCGCCAGCGAGGTGAACACTCAGGCCACGCTCTACCGCGACAACGTCGCGGTCGGCCAGCCCGCGTCCGGCACCGGCTCGGCCGTCGTCACCGACCCCGGCCCGATCAGCCCCGACGGCGACTACGCCTACAAGGTCCAGCTCACCGACCAGGCCGGCAACGCCAGCCCCGACAGCCCGGTGCTGAACGTCCGCGTCGATACCCAGGCCCCGGCCCAGCCCGACCAGCCGACGCTCGACCCCAACAACCCGGTCGGCGGCAGCGACTCGGGCCTCGTCGGCGACGGCATCACCAACGTCCGCCAGCCGTTCTTCAGCGGCAACGCCGAGCCCAACACCCTGGCCAACCCCAACGCCCCGAGCACCACCCAGCAGAACGTCGTGACCCTGCTGGACCAGTTCAACACCGTCTATGGCACCAGCACCGTCCAGCCCGACGGCACCTACTCGGTCCAGCCGAGCACGCCGCTGACCGACCGCGCCTACTCCTTCCACGTCCGCGTCACCGACCTGGCCGGCAACGACAGCGCCGACAGCGACCCGATCGCCGTCACCGTCCAGAGCGCCACGCCGCCCACGCCGACGCTCCAGATGGTCCTGACCGACGATTCGGGCCTGCCCGGCGACAACATCACCAACGTCACGCGGCCCCACTTCCAGGGCGCCCACGCCCGGGCCGGCCTCACCGTGCAAATCGTGGACGTCAACGGCCTGATCACCGGTACGCCCGGCGCCTTGGTCCCGCCCGGCGCCGGCGCCACGCCGATCATCGTCGCCAACGACGGCACCTTCTCGTTCCAGTTCCCCCAGCCCCTGGACGACAACCAGCCCGGCCAGAAATACCGGATCGCGGCCCGGACCATCGACATCGCCGGCAACTACGCCGACAGCGCCCCGCTGGACTTCCAGATCCTCACCGCCGGCCCGTCCGACTCGCCGGTCATCGGCCTGCTGGCGGCCGACGACACCGGCACCAAGGGCGACAACGTCACCAGCCTCCGGCAGGTCCAGATCAGCGGCACCGGCGCCACGCCGGGCGTCACCGTCGTGCTCCTGCCGGTCGGCGTCGTTCCCAGCCCCGACAAGGAGCTCGCCCAGACCACCGCCGACGCCGGCGGCCACTTCATCCTCCAGCCGCCGAACCAGCTCCAGAACGGCACCCTCACGGTCGTCGCCCGCGAGGTGGACGCCGCCGGCAACTACGGCCCGGCCAGCCGCGCCCTGGTCCACGGTCAGGCCGTGAATGGCCCCCTGGGCATCCGGCTCGTCACCACCCCCGGCGACTATAACGCCGACGGCCGCGCCGACCTGGCCAGCTTCAACCGCGACACCGGCGCGATCAGCCTCGGGATCACCGGCGGCGGCAACACCACCGGCTCCGTCGGTGTCGCCGGCGCGAAGACCATCCCGCTCCAGGGCGACTTCGACGGCGACGGCAAGACCGACTACGGCGTCGTGGACGCCCGCACCAACACCTGGACCATCCAGCGCTCGCAGCTCGGCCGGTTCACCCTCCAGTTCGGCTGGCCCGGCGTGGACCTGCCGCTCACCGGCGACTTCGACGGCGACGGCAAGACCGACATCGGCGTCTTCCGGCCCACCAACGCCACCTACTACGTCCTGCTCAGCGGCGGCGGCGTCCTGATCCAGCAGTTCGGCCAGCCCAACCGCGACCGCCCGTTGCTCGGCGACTTCGACGGCGACGGCAAGACCGACCTGCTGATCTACCGCCCCGACACCTCCCAGTTCATCGGCCGGCTCAGCGGCGGCAGCGTCCTCATCCAGCAGTTCGGCTGGCCCGGCGTGGACGTCCCCGTCGCGGCCGACTTCGACGGCGACGGCAAGACCGACGTCGGCGTCTATCGGCCCACCAACGCCACCTTCTACGCCCTGCTCAGCGGCGGCGGCGGCGCCTTGATCCAGACCGTCGGCTCCCCCGGCGGTATCCCCGTGCCCCAGGACTACGACAACGACGGCAAGGCCGACCCGACCGTCTTCAACCCGAGCACGGGGCAGTGGACCATCCGCCAGTCGAGCAACAACACCACGATCAACCGCGCGCTCGGCTCCCCCGGCGACGTCCCCCTCGGCGCCCCGCTGGAGCCGTACCGCCTGCCGGCCGGCACCAGCCCCATCGGCCGCGCCTCGTTCAACATCCTCGCGGCCAGCACCAGCCGCGTCACCACCAAGACCGTCACCACCGCGGTCGCCACCGCCACGGTCGCCACCGTGGCCCCGAGCGTCGCCTCCCCCGCCAACAACGCCACCGTCACCGTCGCCGCCGTCGCCCCGACCACGACGGCCGCCCCCACGACGGCCCCCGGCCTCGGCCTTGGCCGCAACGCCTGGCGACAGGAAGTCCTCCTCCGCCTGGCCGCGATCCGCCAGAGCCGCCTGACCACCCTCCCGGCCCAGGCGACCCCCAGCGCCCTGCTCGCCCTCGGCTTCGGCCGCCGCCTCCGCGGCTGACCCGCCATCCCCGTCTCCTCCACTCCCTCACCGGCCCCGCGACGCCCGCCCCCCGGCCCCGTCGCGGGGCCTCCGCATGCGCCGACCGGTGGCCGCGGTCGATGGACGGCATGATGGATCTCGTAGCCGAAGGTAAAGGCCATTACCTGGGGCAAAGAGGGCGGCGGGGTCGGGAGACATTTTGGAAAGGATGAAAGGGGTTATCCTGCACGAACCGACGGCGAATGAGAGACTTCGCCCCGCTTGCCAGAAACCTCACGCCCGGTTAATGTGTCTAGACAGTCTAGACAGCGTGGAGGTGCCCGATGAACTGGAATCTCGCCGAGGCCAAGAATCGATTGAGCGAGGTCGTGAACCGCGCCCTGAGCGAAGGGCCGCAGACCATCACCCGGCGGAAGGATGCCGTGGTGGTCCTCTCGGCCGAGCGGTACGCCGAGCTGACCGGGCAGCGGCCGAGCTTCAAGGACTTCCTCCTGAGCGGCCCCTCGCTCGAAGGGCTCGACCTCGAACGCGACCAGAGCCCGATGCGGGACGTCGAACTGTGACCGTGCTCCTCGACACCTGCACGGTTGTCGAAGTCCGCAAGCCGAAGCCCGACGAAGCGGTCGTCGAGGCGGTGCGGGCGATCCCCGATGAGCAGCTCTTCCTGAGCGTCCTCACCGTGGGCGAGATCGCCAGGGGCATCGGCCTCCTCGCCGCCGGGAAGAAGCGGACCGAGCTCGCCTCGTGGCTCGCGAGCCTGGAAAGCCAGTTCTCCGGACGCATCCTCCCCATCGATGCGGAGACCGGTCGGATCTGGGGCGAGCTGACGGCCAAGGCCTCGAAGACGGGGAACGTCATCGCCGCGGTCGACGGGCTCATCGCGGCGACGGCCCTCCGGCACGGCCTCCGCGTGATGACCCGCAACGCGCGGGACTTCCAGGCCACCGGCGCCGGCGTCATCAACCCGTGGCAGGGAGCGTCCTAGTGCGGATTCCCCAGCCACCCCCATTGCACAGCGACTCGCCGGGTGCCACTGGCGGCTTGTCCGCCAGTGGCTTTTCCCGGACCGGAGCACTGGCGGGCAAGCCGCCAGTGGCACCCAGAAGAAGGGCCAACAGTGCCACCCGCCGATCGCCTTCGAGGTGTACGTGGCAGTCATCGGGACGTTGCTGCTGGCGTTGCGCTGGGACGCCCGCCCGAGCCAGTACGCGTTCGCCCTGTTGCACCAGGTGGCCGGCGGGGGAGCGACGGCCGCGGAGGTCCTGCCGATTCTCGCGGAGCGCGAGCGGCGCTGCGCATTGGACCGGGAAAGCCAACGGCGTCGGCAGGCGAAGAAGGCGGAGGCCAAGCGCGCATGAGGTGCTCGATCCGACCTCCGCCCATCAGCAGCTCTCGACCGGATGGAGGTTACCCAATTTACCGGACAGTATTGGGGCAAGCCGCCAGTGGCACCCAGAAGAAGGGCCAACAGTGCCACCCGCCGGTGGGGTGATTCGCCTCCTGCCACGCGCGACGGGCCGGGGCCTCGGGTGGGATGAGGCCCCGGCCGCCCGCCGCCCGTCAGGCGGGCGTGGTCGCCTTGGCCATCAGGAGCCGGATGAGGTCCTGCCTGCTAATATCTCCGTCCATATATCTTCCGATCTCCTTCTCGACCGCGTCGCCAGCGTGCTGGAGGATCGTCGTCCGGTTGCGGTCGGCGGCGGCATGGACTTGGTAGCCGCTCCGATTGTTGATGGCGTCCTCGAGGTTCGAGGCCTGTTCGCGGTTGAGCTTCCAGGTGCCCCACTTGTGCTTGTTGTTGTCCGGCTTGTCCAACACGCCACCGACGGTGAGCGTGGTCTTGGGGCCGACGAAGTAGGGATATCCACCGTCTCCCAGCACCATGGGTGTCACATTCGAGTACCTGGTACTCCCGGTGCGGCCCTTGTGGTGCGCGTGGAGATGGCACCAGACGTAGTAGCCGGTCGGCCCCCCCTTCGCGAGGATGACCGTGAAATCTCCCGCGGCCAAGCCGCGATGGTCCCGCTTGACTCTCGAGTCCTTCGGCGGCGCGGGAATCTTGCTCGAAGTCCAGCCATCGGCCATGACAGCCGACGAAGGCATGGCGGTGCCCAGCATGAAGGCCGCGGCGACGGCGCCGAGTCTGAAAATGCGATTTCTCACGAGATTTCCTCCGAGGTTTCTCGGGATGTCGCCTCGGGCCTGAGGGCAGGAGTGGCCGCCGATCCCGCGGGTCACCATCGTGCCCGGGATCCCCAGAGGGAGGTCGAAAGCGGATTCGATCGCCTCACCGGGGCGGGCCCGACTCACTGGCCGGTGGTTCGATCCCGAGGCCCATCCAAGGGTGTATCTCCTGTGCTTTGGTGTATCTCCTGTGCTGTTCCCGCGGCGGCCGGCGGCTTGCCGTCAGGGCACCCCTATCGTATGAACTTGCCGGGGAGGGAGCTCAAGAGAATTTCCGAGATTCTATCACATATAGAACTATTAATTTTTATATTAATTCAATATTAAAATTAAATATTGATGGGCGTCTCGGGCGGGTGGCTGGGGTCTCGTCTTCGAGACCCCATACGCATCAACCTTATTGACGAAATCGGGAAACTCCTGTCCTCTTACGGGTTAGGTCACGCCACCGTGTTGAGCAGCAGGAGCCCCCGATGAACGCCGGGTGCCACTGGCGGCTTGTCCGCCAGTGGCTTTTCCCGGACCGGAGCACTGGCGGGCAAGCCGCCAGTGGCACCCAGAAGAAGGGCCAACAGTGCCACCCGCTGGCGTTTCCTCGCGCCAGGCCTTGCAGGTCGGCGATCTGGAGACTGCTGTCGAGGACGCTGCTCGTCTCGGTCATCGAATGGATTCCCCTCTACCCCACCTCTATAGCCCGAGGCCGTAGCTCCGCCGAAGGTTATTCGACCCTCTATGGTGAACTATTGAACAAAATCGGGCCGGAACTGAGCCCGGCCCCTGCGGGCGGGCGACGGGTGGCCGGGGCAAAGCGAGTCTTCGAGCGTGCCACGGTCTTCCTTCGAGGGGCACAAGTCGTGGTTGGCAGGGCCGGACGATTCTGCTAGGATGGCCGTGATTACAGAATAAAGCGTTCCAAGGACAGAATTTATGGCTGCCGAGACCCGGGTTTCGCCCCCCAGCGAGACGGCGATCCTCGCCCGCCTGATCCGCCCGGAGGAGGACGACCTTCCGGCGGCGGCGGCGGAGGCATGGCTGAAGGTCCGTTTCGAGAAGCGCGACCTCGACCGCATCCACGAGTTGCTCACCAGGAACCAGGCCGACGCCCTCACGCCCGCCGAGCGGGAAGAGTTGGAAACCTATCTCCGGGTCAGCTCGTTCCTCGACCTGATGCACGCCAAGGCCCGCCGGTCCTTGAAGCCTCACGCCTGAGAGGCGCCCGGCATGGATGCCGCGTTGGAACGGCTGGTGCGGCAAAGGGCGGGCGGCCGTTGCGAATATTGTCGCCTGCCGCAAGCGGCGTCCGGCGTCCCCTTCGAGATCGACCACATCATCGCCCGCCAGCATCGCGGGCACACGACCGCCAGCAACCTGGCCGTTTCCTGCGCCTACTGCAACGGCCACAAGGGGCCGAACCTCACCGGCATCGACCCGGCGACGGGCAAACTGACGCGGCTCTTCCACCCGCGACGGCACAAATGGTCCCATCACTTCCGCTATCAGGGCGGCGTCCTGATCGGCCGCACCGCCATCGGCCGCACGACGGTCGAAGTGCTTCAGATCAACCTTCCTGATCTTGTGGAGCTGCGTGGAGTGCTCATGGATGATGGGCTGTTCTAGAGGTCGCGCGGGTGGCGGCGGGCGGCCCTCCTACGAGATCCGGAGGATGCGGCAGGTCGCCTCGTAGCTCGGCTCCAGCTCGAGCGGGACCGCGAGGTCCTCGGCGAGCCAGAGCGGCAGCGTCGGCAAGGGCTGGCCGAGCGTCAGGCGATGGGCCCAGGTCTCGAGGAACCAGGCGTTCTCGCGGCGGGCCCAGCGGCAGGAGACGGCGTAGAGCGGGGATGAGCCGGCGGCGAGGGAGGCGTCGGCCTGGCCGAAGAGTTCCAGGAGGTCGCCGTAGAGATTCGCGGCGCGGGTGGTCACGACATCGACGATCGCGACGCAGACGTGTTCCTGGAGCAACGCGGCGCACTTGGCGACGAGGGCGCGTTGATGCTCGGGCCGGTCCTTGTTGGCCGGGCTGACAAGCTCGACCGCGGCGACCAGTCGGCGGCGGGACCGCGTATCAAAGACGCGGACCTCGTACGCATCCACGTCCGGCAGGTCGGTCGCGACGGCCAGGGTCGGCCGCGGCGGGGCCCAGGTCGAGGTCGCGACCCCGCCGCCGTCGGCTCGCTCACCGGAGGACGGGGAATCCCCGGCCTCGTCCTCATAAGCGGCCACGTCGATCTCGATCCCCGAGCCCAGGTGGATCTGTGGCTCGGCGACGTAGCGGGGCGGGAGCCGGCGGTTGAGCCCCTCGACGATCATCATGGGCCAACCGCCGTGGACCGCGTCCCAGGGCCTCCGGTCGGCGAGCGGCGGGCGGAAATGGTCGCGGAGCGGCATGGCGGGTCCTCCCGCGTTCCAGCGTAACCGAAGGTGCGTGCCGTTCCCAGCCGGCCGGCGGCGGAGTCGGCCGCCCGGATCGCGACGTGACCGCGGCCAGGATCCCGGACCGGTCCCCCTCGGCGGGTGGCCGGGGAAGGCGTCGCGGCCGCGACGGCGTGCCCCGGGGCGTGCTCCCCACGGTCCAGGCCCACTCCGCGGCTTGGCGTCTCCAGCGGGGCAGGGGGGCTCACGGCCTGATCTGGTCCCAGGGCCGCGCGTCCACGAACAGCCCCAGGTGGCCGACGTTGTCCGTCGCCACGCTCAGGACGTCGCCCGGTCCGGCCGTGAGCAGCGCCTGGGCGGCCAGGAGGCAATCCCCATCAAGGGCCTCGGGCGGGGCCATCGGACGGCCGCGACGTCGGGCGTCGGCCCACAACTCGGCGGCACGGATCATCACGTCCGTCGTGATCGGGGCATAGTCGAACCCGACTTTCAAACGGTCGAGACGGGCGAGCCCGGCCGTCGCCCCGGAGTGGATCAGCTTGCGGCGGACCTCGTAATCGGCAATCTCGGGGATGAAGATGCGCACGCCAGCGACGAGCAGGTCGCGGCCCCATTGCTGGCAGGCGATTGCCCGGGGTCGGCCGCTCGGGCTGGAGAGCAGGCTCAAGACCCCCGAGTCGAGGAAGATGAGCCGCATCAGCGGAACCGTTTCCGATCGGAGAGCGGTTCCTCGTCGATGGCCTGCATCAGCGCGTCGAGGGTCGCTTGCTGCTCCTGCTCATCGCCCATCCGCATCACGTCGTCGAGGGCCTGGAGGGCGGCCTCGGCCCGAAGCTTGGCCTCCTCCGGGGTCAGGGGCCAAGCCCGGCCGTGCTCATCGACCGAGCGAGGGAGTCGGGTCGTCGTCTGGGCTGGGGGCATGGCGGGTCTCCCTGGGAACGGGCCGGGGCGTCGGCCCCGCGGGGTCCATTGTACCGAAGGGAGTGGCGGTGTCGGTCGCCAACCGGGCGTTCCGTTTCCCGCGAGCTTCAGAATTCCGAAAACGGGTGATAATTCGAACCCCGGATTCGGAAGATAACATCACTCTTCCGCGCTCGCGGTCCGCGCCGACTTCGGTCCGGCCGCGCGTCGCCCTTTGACAATCCGGAATCGACGGCAACGAGACACGCCCGCCGACAAGGCGCGTCCCCGGGCGCCGAACGAACTTCAAAATAGGCGGGCAAGGCTGGTTTGTGTCAGAATTGACAAGAAGTTATGTCACGGCCAATCGGAGCGTCGGCAGCGTTCCCGGGACGTCGCGGTGGCGTCCCGCACGCGTCGCCGGGGCGCGACGAGATGGTGTTCTCCGGTCGCAATAGCAACACGGGAGGGCAGGGGGGCGGTCGGGGCCGGTGGCCCGAAGTTGAGGGTCGGAAGCCCGGCAGGGACGCGCGTCCCCAGGCGCCGAATGAACTTCAAAATGGCTCTTCTCCCGATCGAGTGGGTAAGAAACGCGTCTGAATACCTCGAAACCCCTTGTTTTGCAGGGTTTTCTTCTTCTCTCCGAGACGAAGAATCGGGCATGATTCGCGGATGCGAAAACCACGCCGGCTCGATGATACGTATCGGTTTACCGGTTTCCGTCCGGAGCCCACGGTCCGTGGCATCTTCGGCGATCCGAAGGCGCGTATCTTGCGGCTCCTGCGCCGGGGAAAAAAACGGCCTGTGGATCGTGTGGACAGTGGCAGCGGACCTTTTACGACCGCAAGACCCGTCGGGTGCGCGACCTCTCTTGTGGCGACACCCGGGTGTACCTGGAGATCGAGATCCGGCGCGTGCATTGCCGGAACTGCGGCGCCGTGAAGCAAGAGAAACTGCCCTGGTTGGCCACCAACCTCTACTACACCAAGCGGTTCGCCTTCTACGTCGGCCGTCGCTGTCGGGCCGCGACGGTCCGGGATGTGGCACGCGAACTGCGCCTCGATTGGAAGACGGTCAAGTCGCTCGAAATGGAGTACATGCGCGAGCAACTCCGACGGGCCGGGGCGCCCGGCCCCAAGGTGATCGGTATCGACGAACTCTCTGTCGGCAAGGGGCACAACTACCGCATCGTCGTGAGCGACCTGGTCCGCGGCCGGCCGATCTGGTTCGGAGGCGCGGACCGCTCCGAGAAGAGCATGGATCTCTTCTACGAGTGGCTGGGACCGCGGAAATGCAAGGGAATCCGCCTGGCCGTGATGGACATGTGGAAGCCGTTCCGCAACTCTACGCTGAAGGCGGGGAACTGCGCCCCAAGCCGGCATCCTCTACGACAAGTTTCACATCCTCAAGCGCTTGAACGAGGCCCTGGACAAGGTTCGTAAGAGTGAGTACGCCCGGCTCTCGGGCAAGGACCGGCGGTTCATCAAGGGCCAGAAGTACA
The DNA here is from genome assembly GCA_963752755.1 of uncultured Planctomycetales bacterium. GTDB lineage: Bacteria > Planctomycetota > Planctomycetia > Isosphaerales > Isosphaeraceae > CAVVZJ01. Next base: position 45,705 of record CAVVZJ010000008.1, read on the forward strand.
CACTGCTGTCCCGCCGGGCCAACCTGACGCAGGAGGGGCGTCTGTCGTTGAAGGCGCTGTTCAAGGCCAACCGGAGGTTGAACAAAGCCTACCTGCTCAAGGAGATGTTCAGCCAACTGTGGGACTACAAGCGGGAGGAGTGGGCGCGGCGATTCTTCGAACGATGGAAGTCGGCCTTGAGATGGCAGCGCCTCAAGCCGTACGAGAAGTTCGCCCGGATGGTCGAGGACCACTGGGACGGAATCGCGTCGTATTGCCAGGAGGAGAACAAGGTGCCTCTGGGCTTCGTTGAGGGCATCAACAACAAGATCCGCGTCATCCAGCGACGGGCCTACGGACTTCGGGACGAAGAGTACCTTCGCCTCAAAATCCTCACGTGCATGCTGCCAGAAATCTGAAAAGCGGTCCAAAGTTACCCACTCGATCGGGAGAAGAGCCTTCAAAATAGGCAAGGAACGCCCGGATTCTTCAAGGATGGCAAGGAGTTGCGACGAGCCCGATCCAGGGCGTCGGAGCGTCCCCCTGGCGTCGCCGGGCTGTCACGGAGGCATCCCGCGAGCATCGCCGGGGCGTTCCGGGAGCATCGCGGTGGGTCCGCGTTTCCCGTCGGCAACGGGGTAGGGCAGGGGGGCGGCGCGATCTTCGATTCGTGTTGCGGCGCGGCGCGACGGCGGGGAGAATGAATCCATCCATCGGCCCGTCGAGCGTTCCCGACCTGGGCCGAGGCCACCGACCGGCGGCGTTGTGTCGGCCGACGGCCACGGTCCTCCCCGGACCTCCCTTTTGCCATCACGCCCCCTCGATCGACCGAGACCCCCCGACCATGCCTGCCACGATCCTTGTCACCGGAGGCGCCGGGTTCATCGGCGGTGAGTTCGTCCGCCAGCTCATTGGCGACCGCGACGCCCGCGTGGTCAACCTCGACAAGCTGACTTACGCCGGCAACCTCGACTCGCTCGGGCCGGTCCTCGACGACCCCAACCACGTCTTCGCGCGGGGCGAGATCGCCGACAACGCCCTGGTCGCCGCCTGCTCCGCGGAGCACCGGCCCGGGGCGGTCGTCCACTTCGCCGCCGAGAGCCACGTGGACCGCTCGATCGACGGCCCGCGGGCCTTCCTCGAAACGAACGTCGTCGGCACGTTCGAGCTGCTCGTCGAGGCCCGGCGCGTACTGGGAGAGCCTCGAAGGCGACGCCCGGGATCGCTTCCGCTTCCTCCACGTCTCGACCGACGAGGTCTACGGCTCGCTCGGGCCGGATGGCCGGTTCTCGGAATCGACCGCCTACGACCCGCATTCGCCGTATTCCGCCTCGAAGGCCGCCTCCGACCACTTCGTGCGGGCCTTCCACCACACCTACGGCCTGCCGACGCTCCTGACCAACTGCTCGAACAACTACGGGCCGTACCAGTTCCCCGAGAAGCTGATCCCGCTGATGATCCTCAACGCCCTCGAAGGCAAGCCCCTGCCCGTCTACGGCGACGGCCGGAACGTGCGGGACTGGCTCTATGTCGAGGACCACGGCCGGGCGATCCGCCGCGTCCTGGCGGCCGGCCGCGCCTGGCGAGACCTACGACGATCGGCGGCGACAGCGAGCGGACCAACCTGCAAGTCGTCGAGGCGATCTGCGACGCCGTCGATCACCTCCGCCCCGACTTGCCGCGCGCCCCTTGCCGTTCTTTGATTACCTACGTGAAGGACCGCCCCGGCCACGACCGCCGCTACGCGATCGACGCCTCGAAGATCCAGAACGAGCTGGGCTGGCGGCCGTCGCGCGACTTCGAGGCTGGTCTGACCGAGACGGTCCGCTGGTACCTGGAGAACCCCGGCTGGGTCGCGCGGGTCGCCTCGGGCCAGTACCGCCGCGAGCGGCTCGGCCTGGGCACGGCCGCGGGTGATCGCTAATGAGCTTTTCGGAATCCGAGGCCGGACCTCTGGAAATGCCGGATTTCTTTTGAGAAGATTGACGAACGCGGCTTTTCGCCTTTCCCCGAGCCGACCCTCCCCAAGCCGGACGGGGCTCCGACGCGACGACGTGGAACCGATCAGCGACGATCCGAATTCCGGGAGATCACTGCGGTGACGACTCCGAGAATCCCCTTCAACAAGCCGTTCATCGCCGGCAAGGAACTGTATTACGTCGCCCAGGCCGTCACCTACGGCAACCTGGGCGGCGACGGCCGGTTTACTCAGGCCTGCTGCCGGTTCCTGGAGGAGCGGTTCGGGATCGGCAAGGTCCTGCTCGTCCCCTCGTGCACCGCGGCGTTGGAGATGGCCGCGATGCTCTTTGACCTGAAGCCGGGCGACGAGGTGATCCTGCCCTCGTTCACCTTCGTCTCGACGGCCAACGCCGTGGCCCGGCTGGGGGCCAAGCCCGTCTTCGTGGACATCCGGCCCGACACCCTGAACCTCGACGATGCCCTGGTCGAGGAGGCGATCACCGAGCGGACCCGCGCCATCTTCCCGGTCCACTACGCGGGCGTCGCCTGCGAGATGGACCGGATCATGACGATCGCCGCCAAGTACGGCCTTCGGGTCGCCGAGGACGCCGCCCAGGGGGTCAACGCCTTCTACGACGGCCGCGCCCTCGGCTCGATCGGCGACCTCGGCTGCTACAGCTTCCACGAGACGAAGAACTACATCTGCGGCGAGGGGGGCGCCCTCTGCGTCAACGACCCCGCGCTTGGTCGAACGCGCCGAGATCCTCCGCGAGAAGGGGACCAACCGCAAGCAGTTCTTCCGCGGCCAGGTGGACAAGTACACCTGGGTCGACCTCGGCTCCAGCTACGTGCCCAGCGAGCTCTGCTCGGCCTTCCTCCACGCCCAGCTCGAGATGCTCGACGCCATCAGCGAGCGCCGCCGGCAGATCTACCAGTTCTACCGCCTCGCCCTGGAGCCGCTGGCGGCCGAGGGCCTGCTGCGGCTGCCGTACATCCCCGAGGACTGCCACGAGCAACTCCCACATGTTCTACCTCCTCCTGCCCGACCGGCGAGACTCGCGACGGCCTGATGGCCCACCTCAAGCGGCAGGGCATCCACGCCGTCTTCCACTACGTTCCGCTGCACACCTCGCCGATGGGCCAGTCGTTCGGCTACCGGGAGGGTGACCTGCCCATGACCGAGGACATCAGCCGCCGGCTGCTGCGGCTGCCGCTCTTCTACGACATCACCGAGGCCGAGCAAGGCCGGGTCGTCGAGCAGGTCGGGGCCTATTTCGCGAAGACGGCGGTCGCCGTCGTTCCCGGCCCGGCCTTCCCCTGAGCGTCGGGCGATGCCGCCGGGTGGTCAGCTCCCGCGCCCTCGGCCGACTCCCGGGCCGCGTCGAGGACATGGACCTTCTCCCGCCCCCCGGGGATCAGGAAGGACCGGCTCGGCGGCGTCTCGAGCGCGTGAAAGAACTCATCAAGCGTCGCCTCGGTGAACCGTCGCGGCTGGGTGCCGAGCCCCGGGTTCGTGTGCCGCTGCGCCAGCTTCGCGAGCCAGGGCACGGCGCTGGTGGAAAGATTGCGGATCGGCTCGGCGACAACGACCTGGACCCGGGCCGCGTGACGCATGCGCGTCGACGATCGGGGCGGCGTCAGGCAGGAAGTGATACAGGCTCGCCTGCATGATCACGTAATCGGCCCGGGGCAGCGGCTCGTCGCCGTGCAGATCCCAGACCCGCGCCCGGCCGCCGCGTCGAGCGATCCGCTCGACGAACCGGGGGTTGATGTCCAGGCCCAGATAGTCCACCCCCTGGCGGCGGAGATAGCGGTCGTAGAGGACCCCCGGGCCGCAGCAGACGTCCAGGACACCGGCCCCCGCCGGGATCAACTCGGCGATGGCGCGATAGCGGGCCGTGTAATGGCGGCCGTACAGGCCGAGCATGACCAGCTCGTAAAACACGGTGTTCTTATAGACCAGGCTCGTGCCCAAGGCTCACCGACCTTTCGCGGTCTCGTTGCCCGTCCCGGGCGGCGGCTTCTCCGGGCTTCTCAGCACCGAGGACCTCACGGATCGTCGCCTGCGGCCGCCCGCAGAGGGTTGTGTAGGACCGTCCCGCGTACTCCCCCAGGATTCCGAGGAAGACCATCTGGCGCCCCCGATGACCAGCAGGGCCACCATCAAGGAGGCCCAGCCCGCGGCCCCCGGCGGGAAGTCCTCCGGGAAGAGGAGCCGGTAGAAGACCACCCAGACGGCGAGCAGGGCCCCAAAGCTCGCAAGCCCGAAGCCGCACCAGGTGACCAGGCGAAGCGGCCGGACCGAGAAGGAGGTCGCCAGGCGGGCCCAGACCGCGATCGACCTCCAGAGCGTATAACCGCTCGTGCCGGCAAAGCGATCGTGGTGCGTGGCCGGGACCTGGGCGATCCGCGAGGTGACCTGGAAGAGCAAGCCGTCGATGTAAGGATACGGCCCTTCGTAGCGGCGGATCAGGTCGGCCACCTCCTTGCGGATGACCTTGTACGGAGAGAGATAGACCCGCCTCGGCTTGCCGATGAGCCACTCGGCGACCTTGCCGTTGAACCAGCTCCCGAGGTTCTTCCAGAGCTTCTGCCGCTTGACCCGGAAGTCCGCGTACACGAGGTCGGCGCCTTCCTCGGCCTTCGCGACGAGGGCGGGCAGGTCGCGCGGGTCGTGCTGCAAGTCGTCGTCCATGATGGCGATGGACCGCCCCCGCGCGAACCGGAGCCCGGTCAGGATGGCGTTGTCCTGGCCGAAGTTGCGCCGGAGGTCCACACCGACCACGTTCGGATGGTCGCGGCAGAGCGACTCGATGACCATCCACGAGCGGTCCGGCGAGTTGTCGTTGACCAGGACCAGCTCGTACTCCCAGCCGATCGGTCCCAGCGCCGCCGCGATGGCGTCGGCGAGGGCTTCCAGGCAGCCCTCGCTCCGATAGACGGGCACGACGATGGAGAGCTTCGGCTCGCGCCGGCCGGTGGAGGGTTCCGGCTGATCAGTCATGGGCGAGGCTCTTCGGAATCGGGTGAGGTCCGGGGACCGGCCAAGGGCCACGATCCGACGGGGGGCATCCCTCCGGGTCGAGCGGACGTCGGCGTCCAAGGGGCCTGCGACGACCCCGCCCGTTCTCGGGTCGGGAGGTGATCCGTCTATCATGAGGGAAATGAGGCCGGGGGTAAATGGGAACCGGTCCGCTGTTGGTCGCACGGCGGCCCATGCCCATGGCGCGTGTTGCCGACGGGCGACACGGGCGACCCGTATCGGCTTCCCCAGCCGGATGCGCGGTGATAAGATCATCCGCGATGTCGGTCGAAGTTGACGCGACGCCGTCATGGGCCGATGAACCGGAACTCGGGCCGTGTCCCCCACGGTCGGCGGCGCGCTCGGGAAAGGCATGGGACTTCCGAAGAATGGAATATCAAGAAACCGTTAATGTCCGTGAATTCGAGAGCCGCGTTGACACCGATGACCGACCTGTCGGATTGGACTATCAACGATGGATCTCCCTTCTGGAGAAGGTCCTCTTGCTCGCGGTGATGTTCTGGGGCCTCCTCTCCGTTGCCTGTGTCTTTCTGATCACGCTCGGCGCGGACGAGGCCTGGATCCTCATGGGGACCCGGAGCCTGATCGATCCCGAGGTGAAGGGCTTCGGCTCGAAGCCGGAGTACACCAACGGCGGCCTGCTTTCGCTGGTCCACCTGCTGATCGAAGCCACGGTCGGCCCTCGGGTCTGGCTGCACCGGCTGTTCTCCTGGTCCTGCCTGATCGCCGCTCTGGCCCTCTGCTATCGCTGGGCTCGTCGGGAGGCGTCGTCCCGGTGCGCGGGCCTGCTCCTGATCGCGCCGATGCTGGGCGTCCCGGGCACGGCCGAGATCGGCACGCCGGCCCTGGGCGCGGCCTCGGCGTTCCTGCTGCTGCTGGTCGCGTCCTGGTACTGGAGCCGGGTCGAGGAGGAGGCCGGGTTCCGGCAGGCGGTCGTCGCCGGGTTTCTCTTTGGCCTGGCGGCGTGCTCGCGTCTGGAGCTGGTGATGTTTGCCCCGGCCGTGCTGGCCGCGGCGTTTCTCCAGCCGGGTGGGCCGGCCGGCCTCCGCCTTCGCTTCCGATTCCCGGGCCGTGAGCTGGTGGTGGCGGCGGTGGGGATGGTCGTGGTCGTCGCCAACGTTCTGCTCCATGAGGCGGCCGGGCCGGTGGTTGAGGATCGGCAGGCCCTGGGCGGGACCGGACTCCAGAGTCTTTTTGTTCTGGACTACCCCCGGCTGCTCAACAAGGTCCGCATTGGCCAGGATTTCGGGCCGTTGCCCGTCCTGGTCCTCGCCACGCTCGTGCCATTCTGGCTCCGGCCCCGCGCGGAGGGCTGGCCCGAGTCGATCCGGCGGCTGGCCCGGCTGTTGATGCTGACGGGTTGGTTCCTTTGGCTGAGCTGGCACCTGAGGGCGCCCATCCCGCATTTGCGTTATCTTTGGATCGGGCTGGAGTGCTTCGCCATCCTGCTCGGGATCGGACTGGTCGTGCTGGACCGGTGGGCCCAGCGGGCGGGACGAGGGTCGGTTCAGGTTGCGTGCCTGATCCTCGCATTGAGCTTTGTTCTGACCGGGGTCGGGACCTCCACGCGCTCGGTTATCCTGGGCAACCATGACGTGACCTCCTGGGAGTGGTCCCGCGAGATCGGGCTCGACTACTTCCGCCGGTTCCAGGCGATCCAGGATCAGGCCGCGGTGATGGAGTATCTCGCGACGCGGATCCCTCCCGAGGATGTGGTGGCCGGCTTCGGCCAGGGATTTACGGTCCGGTATCTGGCGAGCCGTCCGACCGTCAACATCGCGGACGTCCTGGGGGACGACTTCGGCGGGCGCCGGGTCCATCTGGTGCTCGGACCCGGGCTGGGGAGCTACACCTATCTCCGACCCGCGGCCTATCACTGGATCGCATCCCATGCCCGCCTCGAGGCGCAGTTCGGCCGACACTCGATCTACGAGGTCCCGGGCGGGTTCCCGGCCGACGGTGAGTTCCTGTTTCCGTTGCGGTCGAACTACGAGCGGCATCCGCTCTCCTCGCCCTGGTTTGGCCGCGTGGCACCCACGCCCCGGGAGCGGGGTCACCCGGAGGAGGATGGTCCAGGCATCCATGAGAATTGAACCCAACCCGAAGATCGCGCCTCGCAGGGGGTGACCCGACCATGACAACGCCACGCTGCCGCAAGGGGATCATCCTGGCCGGGGGCTCGGGCACGAGGCTGTACCCGATCACCCGGGCCGTCAGCAAGCAGATGCTGCCGGTCTATGACAAGCCGATGATCTACTACCCGCTGAGCACCTTGATGCTGGCCGGCATCCGCGAGATCCTTTTGATCTCGACACCCCAGGACCTGCCCGGCTTCGAACGCCTGCTCGGCGACGGCGCGCGCTCGGCCTGACGATCCAGTACGCCGAGCAAGCCCGTCCGGAAGGACTGGCCCAGGCCTTCCTCATCGGCCGCGAGTTCATCGGCCGCGACCACGTGGCCCTGATCCTGGGCGACAATCTCTTCTACGGCCAGGGGTTTCAGCCGATGCTGGCGCGGGCCGCCTCGTGCGAAAGCGGGGCGACCGTCTTCGCCTACGCCGTGCGCGACCCGGAGCGCTACGGCGTCGTCGCGTTCGACGCCGAGGGGCGGGCCATCTCGATCGAGGAGAAGCCGAAGCAACCGAAATCGCACTACGCCGTCACCGGCCTGTACTTCTACGACAACCGGGTCGTCGAGATCGCCGCGGCCCTGAAGCCCTCGCCGCGCGGCGAGCTGGAGATCACCGACGTCAACCGCGACTACCTGGCCCGCGGCGGCCTGCGCGTCGAGCGGCTTCAGCCGGGGCTTCGCCTGGCTGGACACCGGCACGCCGGAGTCCTTGATGCAGGCGACCAACTTCGTCGAGACGATCGAGTCGCGGCAGGGCCTGAAGGTCGCCTGCCCCGAGGAGGTCGCCTACCGGATGGGCTTCATCGACCGCGACCGCTTGCTTGCCCTGGCCGACGCCCACAGGAACGACTACGGCCGCTACCTCCGCGAGCTGCCCGAGGAGTCGGCCTCGACCTCCGAGATCTGAGCCCCGTCGCGACGGACGCGCCCCGAACCCTGAACCCGCAGCAGGACCCATCCCCCGATGAATGTCGTCGAGACGCGACTGCCCGGCGTCCTCCTGATCGAGTCGCGGATCTTCCGCGACGACCGCGGCCACTTCCAGGAACTCTGGCAACGCGGCCGCTACGCCGAGGCCGGCCTGCCCGACCAGTTCGCGCAGGACAACCTCTCGTACTCGACCCGCGGTGTCCTCCGCGGCCTGCACTATCAGCACCCGACCGCCCAGGGCAAGCTGATCGCCGTACTCCGCGGCGCGATCTTCGACGTGGCCGTCGATCTCCGTCACGGCTCACCGAACTTCGGCCGCTGGGTCGGCGAGCACCTCGACGCGGGGCAGGGCCGCCAGCTCTACATCCCGGAGGGATTCGCCCACGGCTTTGTTGTGATGGGCGACGAGGCGCTGGTACTTTACAAATGCACGAACCCGTACGCTCCCCGCGAGGAAGGCAGCGTCCTCTGGGATGACCCCGACCTGGCCATCGCCTGGCCGGTCTCCGACCCGATCCTCTCGCCCAAGGATCGCCAGGCCCCGCGGCTCGCGGAGCTCGCCCCCGATCGGCTGCCCCGATACGCTGTCATTGGTCATTAGTCATTGGTTATTGGTTACTGGTGGAGATTCCGTTTCTTTGACCGATGACCATAGGAGTGACGCGGTTGGCCTTCTCGCTGGCCCTCGAACCAGTTCGAGAATCCGTAGGTCTGACTTTAGTCGGGCCAGAAATCCAGGAATCAAAATCGATAACGCCAACCGTGTCACTCCAAGACCAATGAGCGATGAAAAATTGCCAGTGACCAGTGACCAGTGACCAGTGACCAGTGACCAGTGACCAATCATGGACGAATTCTCGGCGGCCTGCGGGGCCGCCCACCCGATCCACCTGGAGATTGACGACGGGACCGGCGAGCCTCGCGCGGTGGTCCTCGCCCGGCCGTTCGCCGTCGTCGGCGACGACCCGGCGGCCGATGTCCGGCTCGATCACGAGCAGGTCAGCCAGCGACACGCGTACCTCCAGGTGCTCGGCGGTCGTCTCTGGGCGATCGACCTTGGGAGCCGGGGTGGCCTCCAGTGGCGGCACGGCCGGCCCGCCGGCCGCGGAACGCTTGCCCCCGGCGAGAGTCTCGGCATCGGTCCCTTCACGATCCGGCGCCCGGCCGACGAGTCGGTGGCCGGCGACGATGGCCTTCATGACCCGCTCCGGAACCGGCTCCCCGGCCCGCCTCCGGTCCTGGACGATCCCGACACCGAGGGGCCGACGTCCTGGAACCTGACCCGGGCCGTCAACCTCGTCGGCCGGTCGCCCCTTTGCCGGGTCCGGCTTGAGGACGACAGCGTCTCGCGGACCCACGCCGCTCTCGTCCGCACGTCCGCCGGCCTCTGGGTCGTGGATCTGCTCGGTCGGGGCGGAGTCTCGATCAACGGTCACGCCGCTCGCTATGGCCTCCTGGAGCCCGGCGACATTCTGGGCGTCGGCCGCTTCCGGCTCGCCCCGCGGGCCGGCTCGGAGTCGGAGGCCCGGCCGGACGACGAGGCCTGGTCGCCCGATCCGGCCGGCCTGCCGGCCCTCGCCGCAACGTCGCGGTCGGTCCTCACCCCGATCCGCCCCGAGCTGATCGCCGAGGTCGCGGCCGGCCGCGAGGGGGAGGTCAGCCCGGTGCTCCTGCTCTTCATCGAGCAGATGGGCCGGATGCAGCAACAGATGCTCGACCAGTTCCAGCAGGCGATGCGGATGGTCTTCGAGCTGGTCGGCGAGCGCCAGCGCGAGGAGCGAGAGCAGATTCGCGAGGAGGTCGGCCGGCTCCGCCAGCTCGCCGCCGAGCTCGACGCCCTCAAGAGGCGGCTCGACGCTCCCGCTCGCGCCGGGCTCGACAAGCCGGCCGACGGAATCATCGGCCGGGAAACTCCCCACCGCGACCGACGCCGATCGCGCGGCCGACAGGCCTCCCCCCGCCGCCGAGCCGCAAGGGGATTCGCTGGCCTGGGTCTGCCAGCGGCTCCACGAGATGCAGGACGAGCAGCAGCGGCGCTGGGGCCGCGTCGCCCGCCTGCTGAAAGGAGGATCAAGTTGAGCTGGTAACCCGCCGTGGCCGGCCTCCCGGACGTCCATCGAGACGCTCGACTTCTCCGTCCTCCAGGTCCACCGCCAGCTTCCGCGGGAGGAAGTGCGCGAACGGCCGTGAACCGGTCGCTCGTCGGGCGGGGCCTTGCGCGGGTCCGGGACCGGCCGGCGGGTACGGCCGGTCCCGTGCCGATCAGACGGCCAGGTCGCGCGACTCCGGCGGCAGGAGCCGGAACGTCTCCTCGACGATTCGGGCCACGGCGTCGCGCAGTGGCGAGCTCAGGAGGATCCGGAACTTCCGCTCCAGCTCGAAGTCACGAAGCCAGGCGGTCGGCTGGGGCGCCTCGGCGCCGGGCGCCGGCTCGTGGGCCGGGGCCTCCGCCGACGTCGCCACCTCGGCCTCCGGGTCGCTCAGGAGGTTCTCCGGAGCGACGCCCAGCGCGCGGGCGATCCGGCGCAGAGTGGCGGCCCGCGGCAAGCCCGTCTTGCCGCTCTCGATCTGGTACAACGCCGTCCTTGAGATGTTGGCCCGGCTTGCCAGGTCGTCGGGACCCCATCCCTTGGCGTACCGCAACTGACGGATCCGATGTGACAGTTTCATGGGACTCTCTCGGGAAAAGGGGTCTCAGGACCCCAACGGACACGACCCGTTCGCGGAATTTATCGGCAAACGACCGGCGCGGTGCCGACCGAGTCGCCCAGGTGGGTTGTGACGGCCCCGGGACGGGAGCCGGATCGGATGGTCACGAACAGTTTTCGATTCAATTCCCAATCAGACATGATCGAGATGTTTCTTTTCTTCTGACTAATTAAGCCCCAGTTCGCCGGCCGGGGATCGCCGGGCCGCATCCAAGTTGAACCAAGGTTCTACCAGGAGTGTACTGCGCTGAACTTTGAAGAGAGGGGGAATGCCAGTTTATTCTAATTCCACCGCCGCGACAAGAGCATGTCGACTCGTCAAGTCCTCGTTTGGCTTCGCCAGGGCCCGAAGACGACGATTCCTCTCCGATCTGACCCGGAGAGAATCAACACCGGACCGCAATCTCGGTCAGAATTCGAACTGGCAAGATCGATGCCGAGTCTTGGAGTAAGGATGCGGTCAATTACGGATTGATCCAAGCTTGCAAAATTGGGGTGGACGGGATACGCTGGAGAACTCGCGGGATCGCGACGCACCGGCTGATCCAGCGACTCGGCGACGACTCTCCCGCGAGTCTGCGTCGAGAGGCCACTGCGAGCTTCGACGGAGAATTCCCCCTCTTTGTGCCTGCACCCCTGACTCAGGTTCTTATCGATGACCGATCGGCGCACGAGGAAGTCGGCCGGACCCGTCGCGGTGTCCTCCGAGGCCACCGCCCGGGTCGTCTCACGCCTCAATGCGAGCCGGCCCTACCGGGTTGGCGAGCCTCATCGGACTGACCGGTCGAATTGGCCGGCCGCCGCCTGCTGGGGGCTCGACCGCCAGGGCTACACCCTGACGCTCTTCCAGCCAGCCGTGACGGACCGACACTGTGAGATGATCCGTCGTGAACCGGCCGAGTTCGCGCTGGTGCTCGAGCGGCCGTTGGTCGTCCTGGCGTATCGCTTCGGGACGTCGTCCGCCTGGGAGACCCTTCCGTATGCCTGGCCGCTGGCGACGGTTACCAGCCGGCCCCGGGTCGTGCCGCCTGCGAGGATACCGCCCGAGACGCGGGCTCTGCTCTGGGTCAGCCTGGTGGATGCCGACGACGGCCTGATCCGGGCCCAGCGGGGTATCGCCCTGGCCCCCAGGTTCACCCAAGCCCTGAACGAGGCGATCCGCCACCAGGTCCGCGCGCCCTTCGACGGCGACGCCTACGTCCGAGCCGTCGCCTCGACCTACATCGGGCTCCGCGACCCGGAGCGGTTGGTCGAGCGGTTGGTCGAGCGGACGAGCAGCCAGGACTGATGCCGAATGGCCTGGATCGGTCGGGGCGGCGTCGATCTTCCGAGAACGGAAGCGTCAAGCCGCCCCGCTCGCGTCTCGACGTTGCTAACTAGGGTACCGCCCAGATTGGTGCAAAAATATGCTCTAAGGCCAATACCGTTGAAATCGGCGCAAATCACGGCCTCCTGATACTTTGGGTTTGCTCAGGACCCGAGCGACAAGGAGGCCATGACCGCATGCCACAGGGACCAGGCACGCTGCCGGCCGACGAGGCGGGCCGGATCTTGGACCGCTTGGCGGCACTCGAACGGGTTAGTCCCCCCGAGGCCGTTCGCCAAGCCCTTCAGGCGACCGGACGCGCCCGGCAACGCCGCCGCACGCTGACTCCCGAGGTCGTCCGCCGGGTGGTGCCGGCCATGGGGTTGTTGACCGCCGCGGAGCGAAACCCCGGCGACTTCGGCTTCCCGCGCAGCCGCTGGTGCCCTGCCGTGCCGGCCCTGTTGCTCCGGGAACGCGAAGGCGTCCCGGCCGGCCGGCAGACGGGCCGCCGGTTGCTCCCCCGGGGGAACCGGGTTTACCGGCGGCCCCGACCCATCCCCCCACCCAACGAAGAACAGCGGCCGGCCCGACCGGCCGAGCTTCGGGCCTTGCCGGAGGGCCTGCCGGATGACGAGACGGTCCTCTGGCGGGACGCGGTCCAGATCCACACCAACCACAAGCTCGGGCGGATGGGGATGCTCCAGGGACAGCAGGCCGAGGTTCCGACACCGGGCCCCAACCGCAACCGGCATCGGGCCGGTTCGATCCACGGGCGGACCGGGACGGGGTTCCTCACCGAGGCCGCTCCCAAACCGGGGCGGAACTCGGCGTTGTTCCTCAAGCACCGGGAGGAGTGGCGGTGGCGGTGGCGACGGTCCAGGAAGATCCCCGGGATCCGCGACAACGCGGGGTTCCCCACCAGCCATGAGGTGATCCAGTACCTCTGGAAGCATGCGGGTCGGATCGCAGGGCACCGGCCGCCCTCCTACTCTCCGGATTACCAGCCGATCGAGCGGGTCTGGTGGCACCTGCGCGAGACCATCACGCGGAACCATCGGTGCGGGGACCCGGGGGAATTGCTGGAGCAGGGGTTCCCCTGGCTTGGGGAGGAAAACCCGTTCGAGATCGAGGGTTCCGTCTACCCGAAGGCCAAAGCCGCTTGGTCCACTTTCCTTTTCGCGAGTTTCTATTTAGACAATGGGGTCCACCTCCGGGATCGGGGTCGGCTGGCGGTCCAGGGCCGCGTCCCCAAGGATCGGATTGTGACTGCGACGCTCGAAGGTGACCGTGATCTCATCCCTCTGGATCAGCACGGTCCCTGCCGTCTCGACGAAGCGACGGTCCAGTTGCTTGGGAGCCGCCTTCGCAAACCCTCGGAGCCGCGATCCCAGCCCGCGGTAGCCGCCGTTGGCGATCACCGTCCAGGCCGCGTCGAGATCGACGTTCAGCCGCGCCTCGCTGGCCAGGCAATCGAGGTGGAAGCCATTGACGCTCAGGCCCAACCCATCCTCGATGCGGTTGCGACCGGCAGAGCGGATGATCCGCTCACGGGGTGTCTGCTCCACGTTGTTGGAGCGGAACCGCGTCGGCTGGTCACGTCCCAACCCGGCCACGGCGAGCGGGCGGATCGGCCCCTCGGAGCCACGCCGCCGCCCCGTCTCTTCGAGGGAACGCCGCTGTTGAGGACAACGCTTGGGCGTGTCGATGACCGCCTTCTTCCAGTCCGAGGCGGGTTGTCGTCGCAGGCGGCGGAGGATCGCCGCGTCGCGGCCTCGGATGGTGATGACGTGGATCCGCCGCTGGTTGACGCGTGACATCTCGGCGTAGTCGATCCGCTTGCTGTCGAAGTAGAGCCACGGGGGATCGGTGCCGGTGACCGTGTGCCGGAACTCGACGCAGCGCGTCAACGCGCCGTTCTGATCGGTGCGCGTCAGGTCGGCGTTGCCATAGCCCGGGCCGCGACTCTTCGGCTTCAGGGCGAAGAACGTCAGCACGCTCGGGCCGACGCTCCCACGACGCGGCCGGTCATGCCGATCGAGGCCCGAGGGTTCACCGCGGTAGGGGATGGGATGAAAGTCGAGCGAGAACCCCGAGGCGTCGGGGAACATCACCGGGGCCAACGCCTGGACCCACCCTTGCAAGAGCCGCCGCTGCTGGTCCCGACCAGGGCGATACGAGTAATCGGTCGCGAACGACTTCTTGGGGAGGAGGTTCCGACCGGCGGACCGGCCGAGGACCTCGTCGAAGTTGAAGTCGCCGATGTGGCCGCGGCGTTCCTTGTCCCGGAGCTTCAACGCCAGCGGCGACCGTAACGCGGCTGGCGTGGGGACCATCTCCGAACTGGGATACCGGGCCTCGGCGGCCCGGCGGTCGAAGCCCCACTTCGCCGGCAACGGCAGGAACCGGAAGACCCCCGCGGTGTGTGTGCGGAGGGTTCGTCCGGCCGCCCGGTTCAGCTTTCGGCCGTCGGCGACCTCGGGCAAGTCGGGCCCGTGTCGGTCGTCACCCACGCGTGGTCTGGACGGTCGGCCCCGTCCATCGGCAAGGAAAAGGGGGAGCGCAGCGTCGTCGGCACTCGGCCCGGAAGCGGCGGACCAGCGACTTCAACGCCGAGACCTTGTCCCCGAACCGCGACGCGACGACGGCCGGCGGTTCCCCCGTGACGAAGACCGCGTGGAGGGCCTCGTACCGGCGTTGCGTCGTCCGCTGAGGTGCGAGGACGGATTGGCGACAGTGCCGATCCTCCAGGGTGGCGCGTTTCGAGGTGGCTTTCGTTCCGGCCCGGGATCGGCGTCGAGCGAATCGCGAGGCGAGGGCTGGAAACCGGGCCCGACCCGCGACGAGCCCTGGAAACGGCCGGGGAAACACCGGGGAGGCGTCATCGTCGGTCCGCGATCAGCCGCGGTACGATCCGTCGGGGGTGGAGCCCGATTCAGGCCCGGCGGAGATCAACCTCACGGGGACACGAGCGGCAAGATTCTCGGGAGAACTGGCCGGCCGGGAACAGCTACCCACGGCGGTCTTTCGTCCCCTCGGGTGTGGGACGATTTAGCGGGATCGGGGGCGAGGCAAACCCACGCGTTGCAGTTGCCGGGGTGTGATCCTGGGGGGTCGCTGGCGATTGTGCTGGGTGAACTTGACTGTGTAGTTGAGGGCGCCGAAGTAGCCGCCGCCCACCGGCCGGTCGCTGTTCAGCCCCGTCGGGCGGTACGCCTCCAGAGCGTATTCGTACAGGCCCGACTTGTTCCCGAGCGGGGCGTGGATCGCGTCGTCCCACGGTTCGCCCGGCATCCGGTTCCGGAGCAGGGCCAGGGCCGACGACCTGTCCGACACCGATCCCGACTTGCCGGCCAGGTACTCGACGAACACATCCCGGCCCCCGTCCGGGCGGGGGGAGGCGGTCGTGAAGTCCTGGATCAACCGCGGGCTGGCGGCGTCGAACCCGGCGGCTTGCCAGGCGGCCCAACCCGAGGCCCCGCCCGCCAGGTTCGTGGTCACGAAATCGGCGTCCCGGTCGTCGTGAAGCACATACAGGTTGTCGTCGATGGACAGTTCCGGCCAGGGTGGGGTATCGACGAGGCCGGCCGCGTGCCAGGACGGGTCGGGGCTCGCGAGATCGGCCGTCCTCACGATCAGGTTTTGAGAGATCGTGATCGGCAAGTCCACCACATCGCCCTTGTAGGCACAGGCGATGTAAAGGACGCCGTCCACGAGGCTGTTGTTCCGGGCGATGATGCCGCCGCCCCAGCTTCGTTTGCTCAGGTCCCAGGTCAGCAAGGCTTCATGCTCCTGGGTGCCCGCCTTGGGCTCCAGGAACAGGTTGTCCTCATAGACGGCCCCCAGGCTGGTACAGGCCCGGTGTTCTTCCAGGGTGCCCATCTGGATGCCCCAGGCCCGGCCGTAGCCTTGGAGCCAGAGCCCCTTGCGGACATGGGACGAATAACGCCGAGCCCAGCACTGGTCGCCGACGAGGTAGAGGGCCATCGGGTAATCGTAGTGGACGCAGCCGAAATGGACCGTCCCCACCCGGGCGTCGAACCCGCTGAACGAGGGTTGCGTGTCCCAGCTGTTGAACAGCAGGAACGGCGTGGAAAAACTGGATGCCGCGTAGAAGTTGTGGTTGCGGGGGTTGCTGTAACCGCTGGCCGGCGTGATCGCGGGATCGCCGCCCATGATGTGCATGTAGTTGTCGGGATGAGCCGGGTCGCCGGGGTCGCCGTTGTTGTCGTAACCGTCCGTGAAGTTCGTCCAGCCGTTCCGGATGAACTGCGCACTGGTCCATCAAGGCATCCTGGAAACCCGCCCCCTGAAAGCCGCTGACGTCCTGTCCCGTGCCCCAGTGGTCGTAAAACTTGGTCCGCACCAGGCTGAACCGAACCGAGGACGGAGACGAGTTCAGGCGGAGACCGTGGTTGTAGGAAGTCGGGTCGGGATTGAAGGTGCAATCCCAGAACGAGCCATCTTGATAAACGGACTTCAGCTCGATGCCGCCGGGGATCAGCAAGCCGTGAATGAGGAAGTTCCCATAAGCCAGCTTCGCCCCGCCCGACCCGGAATACCCGGAGATTTTCCAGGTGGCGTAAGAGGCGGGCTCCGGGCCGTCCGAGGCCATCCAGTAGGTCGAGAAGAGGCTCGGCGACGCCGGGGACGGACCACGCAGGTAGCAGGGGTCGCTGTTGTACCCGTTGTCGATCAGGGTCGTCCCCTTCTTGAGTAGCACGATCCGGGGGACCTCGGGCTGAATCCCGTTCAGCTCATACCACACCGCTCCTCGCAGGTCTTCGTAAGCCAACTCGTAATTCGTGTACGGGCGGGTGGGATCGTTGAGCCGGGACGTGCGATTCGAGCCGTCGTAACCGGGGTCGATGTAGGCGATCCGCAGCGGCTTCGATTGACCCGCCGATCGCATGTTGGTGAAGTGCCAGCCGGCGGGCGGGGGCTCGGTCCGCCAGCGGGACCAGCCGTCGTCCACGCCGTTCGCGGCGTCGGTCACATGGCAGAGGTCGGGGGAGACATCGCCGTCGGAACCCGCCCAGGAGCGGTTCGTCACGGCTTGGGTGGAGAAGGCGGCCGTCTGGTCGCCGGTCGCCCCCGAATGCGTGAACCCCGCCAGCAAGCCGTCGGGGCCGGAGACCGTGAGCGATTCGCCGAACGTAACCACCTCGGCGGGATCGCGAAGATACCAGTACGCCGTCCAGTGGTAGCGGGAATCGCCCGGCGCGATCTGTCGGACGGCATTGTCATAATAGCCGTTCGGGGACGACGAGGCGGAGAGGTTCAGGTTCCGGCATCCCAGGGCGTTGTTAAAGTAAAACGTGAGCGTCGAGCCGCCGCTCGATCCGATCTGGCAGAGGTCCCGGCTGGTCCCGGAGAATAGGCCCGGATCGGACATCGCGGTGATCGCGACCGCCATCGGCCACGCCGGACAGCCATCTTTGAGGAACGTGAACTCGATGTCCTGGGCTCGGTCGAGGTTGCGGCCTCCCGTGACGCACCTGGTCCCCACGGCCGCGTTGATGGCGTCGATCGCGACCAGCCAGTTCGTGTCCCAGCCGGTCAACGGCACCAGGTTGGGGTTGGGGTCCTGGTAGGTCAGGGGACCGACCACGATATCGGCGATCCCGTCGCCGGAGAGGGTGAGCGTGTAGGTCTGGTCCTGACCGACCGCCACGGTCTGTTCCCGCGCGGCGGGACTCCGGAGCACCCACCGATCCACCGTGACCAGCGGATCGAACGGGATCGCGTGGAAGGCGTCATCCCAGGCTTGCCGAAACGCGGTCGGCCAGTCCACGCCGCTCTGGACCTCGGTGACACTGAGAGTACCGGCGTCCAGATCCACGTCGGTCGCGGTCAATAGGTCGTACTCAGTGGTGCCGTACCAGGTGAGGTCCCAGGGTCCGCCGTCATTGCCGGTCACGCCGGTCACGCCCCGGCCGTTCGAGGCCAGCACGGAACCGAGGGCCGTCATCACGGCGGCGGCGGGAGCGTTCCAGGCGATCGGGTCGCTCGTGGTCCCGTTGATGCCCAGCGTGAACGTCCCGCTGGTCGCCCCGGTGAGCGTCACCCGCTGAATCTGGCTCCGGTTGGCGGTCGGTCCGATACTCCCGATCTCGGTCCCGTCGTGGAAGAACGTGATCGTCTCGCCGCCGTTGCTGGTGACGCCGTCGATGCCGTCGGGAGCGTCGAGGAAATAAAAGTCATCCTTGCCGTTGGCGGACGAACAGCCCGCGAACTCCAATGAGGTCCGCCCCCCGGAGAGCGTCAGCTGGTCCGCCTTCGAGAGATGATGATCCACGAACGTCGATCGGTCGGCCGGCGGGATGTCCGACGTGAAATGGACCTGGAGAACGCGGCCCGAGGCCAGAACCTGGGCGGAATCGAACTGGAGGGTGATGGCGCTGGGCTTCGAGCAGGGTGGCTGAACGGCCCGCGGGTTGCCGGGCGGACGAGTGAGCCCATCTGGCCCTCGGCGGGAACCGTTGCCGGATTCTTGACCGCGAAGGAGGCCAGGACCGGCAGGTCCCCGGACTCCGTGGTCGCCCAACCGGCCGGGGCATCGAGCATCGCGGCGAGGTCGGGGGCAACCCGCTCGGGCAGCGCATTCGACCGCCGGCGCCTCGTCCTCCAGGAACCGGGGGTTCGACAGGCGGACTGGACCGCCATCACCGATCCGAATCGTCGGATTGGTTCTGATCGCGAGAATCGCGAGGGGACGGCCCGAGGCATCCTCACACGTCAGAGTCAGCCGGTCACCGGACGGACGGACCTTGGCCTTGAGGATCGGCTGGCGCCATGCGATGCATCCAAAGGTAAGTGACAAGTGCGCAAAACCCAATACCGAGCGAAGCCAAAACAGCAGCCAATGTGATAACACGAACCGGAGACCCACGACGACTGGCGGACGTTCTCCGGCCGGTCGCACCATACAAAAGCCGGGCTGAGGGGAAATCGACCTCGGTCTGTAGCCATATTATACACCGTATTCGGAGGTTTGGCCTGATTTTTGGTGTTTCTGGGGCCCAGCCGTCATCGAAGGCCCTCAGCCCCGATCTGCCAGGGCCTGCCGTCGGGCGTTCGAGGGTGGCGATGGCCTCCGCCCGTAGGGCCTGGAGATCGGCACCCGGCTCGTGGTGGCGCATCCGCAAGGCATCCGCCAGGCTGATGGCGTCGCAGGCTCCCTCGTGGTTGCCCAGGTGGGCGAGGGCGATTGCCCGGATGTAATGGTCGAATGGAGAGGGTTGGTCGCCGAGCCGCCCGGCGCGGTCGAGAGCCGCGATCGCCAGATCCCAGCGGCAAGCTCGGGTCTGGGCCAGGGCCAGGGTGTTCCAGTGGCCGCTGCCTCCGGGCGCGAGGCGCAACGGCTGTGGTCGCCAACTCGAGAGCTCGCCTCGGGTCGTAGGCGGACGAGGTCGGGTCGAGGGCCAGGAGCCAGGCGAGGTTGTTGCAAGCGTCGGCCCGGTACGCCCGGACCTCCGGATCGCTCGGCGCGATCCGCTCGAGCTGTCCCCAGACGCCGATGGCGTGGGTCCAGCACGAGGCCAGGGTCTCCGGCTGCGCGGGGTCCCAGCGGGACCCTGGCGGGCCGTCGGCGTTGTCAGGGACCACCGGCCCGGCGACATGGCCCGTGACCCCGGCCAGGAGTCGCTCCCCGCGCCCGACGGCGCGGAGGTAGTGGGCTCCCGCCTCCGCCTCCAAACCCGCCGCCCGAAGGACGGCCGCCAGCTCGACATCGACCCGGATTAGCTCGAGCAGCGGGATCTTCGCCTCGGCGGCGTTGGTGGCCGACTCCTCGGCCTCCCACAGCGCCCGCTCCAGGCGGTGGCCGGCGTTGTCGAGGGCCTCGCGGGCGGCAACGTGCCGCCGCCCTCCGGGGCCTGAAGCCGACCGGATGTACGCGAACACCACCGTCCGATAAGCTGCATCGGCCGTGGCGACCTTGGCTGATGCGTCGATCTGGAGGCCCGGTACGTCGCCGATCTTCAGGCCAATCAGGGACCCGGCCACGAGCACATAGATCGGGTTGAACATCGCGTTGAACAGGTTGTCCACCATGGACAGGGCCAGCAGGATGGCGAACGCCCCGGCCCCGGCGAGGGGCGGCGTCACCCAGGTCGCGACCGGCAGGCGTTGCCAGAGCCGCAGGCCGGGCAGCAGGTACACCAGCGTGATCGCGGTCAGGCCGATGAGGCCATTGATCCCCAGGGCGATGACCCAGAAGCCGTCGGGGACCGCGGTCTGCGCCAGCTCCTCAACGTATGGCATATTCCGCCCGTGGCCGCACCAGCCCAGCAAGGGGCGAATATTCAGGACGTGGGCCGCGAACGCATCCTCGTTGACCAGCCGGAATCTGAGCGATTCGGACCGCTCCTCGTTGATGAAGGACCGGGTGATCTCCACCAGGCCCCGGCCCGACCAGAGGCCAGTAGCCCGGGTGGTCATGTAGAGCGGCGGGATGGCCAGCAGGAGCAGCACAAGGGCCGCTGGCCATCGCGGGCCGAGCCGGGTACTCCCTAGAATCGCCAGGCCGATCGCCAGGAGCACGATCGCGCCGGTCTGATGGCACAGGATCGCTGTCACCGTCAGGAGACCCGCGAGCCAGCCGGTCGAGATGCCTCTCAGTCTCGAAAGGGCGCCGCTCGCCCAGAGCCAGCATCCCACGAAGGCCGACGCCGACATCCACATCCCGAGCTCGAGCGCGTTCGACAGGAAGACGCGTGGATTATACAGTCCGTACTTGGATCCGAGCCAACCCCCAACCCCATAGATGAGTGGGCTGAGTTGCGCCTGATGCGCAGCTCTAACAGGCAGGGCGGGACGTAGGTCAGGCCGCCGACGAAGATCGCCGTCGCCAGTTCGCGGAGCCCCGCGGGGTCGCCGAAATAGAGTCGCCCCAGGAAGTAGGGAAGTCCATAGGTGGCGATCGAGTCGAACGACATGGCCACACCGTTATAGATCCCCAGCTCGTTGCTGATCGACGACGCCAGTGGACAGAGGCACCAGATCAGTATCGGCAGGTCGAACCAGCGGGGGCGAAACCCCATCAGACGGTCGAGGTCGAAGAGGGTGCAGCCGAGCAGGATGGCGTAGGAGGTGCCGGTCATCTTGGTGTAGTCGGGCAGGCCCGGGAACGAGATGCCGATGACCGGCAGGAACAGCCAGCCGGCGACGTAAGCCACCGCGACCGCGCGCTGCGGCGGCAGGGTGCTGAAGAGGTACAGGACGACCGGGATCCATGCGAACAGCGCAATCACGGCGAAGAGCGGCGACACGTCAGCGACTCCCCCGGCGTGGAGACCCGGCCTTCGCGATCACGGCGCGATAGAACGCAACGCTGCGGGCGGCCAGCACGTCCGGGTTGTATCGGCTGGCGCAGTCCCGCGCCGCTTGCTCGCCCAGCCGAGCCGCCAGGAACGGCTCGGCCAGCAACGAGCCGAGCTTCGATGCCAGGTCAGCCGCATCCCCGACCCGGCAGAGCCGCCCATTACGCCCTTCCTGGATCAGCTCGGGAATCCCGCCGACGTCCGAGGCCACGATCGGGCAGCCGTGGGCCATCGCCTCGACGGTCGTCAGCGAGAAGCTCTCAAACCGCGAGCCCACCACGGTGATCATCGCCCGACGCCGCAAGGCAACCAGAGCTTCCCTCGGCTGGCCGCCCAGCCAGGCGACGGCGCCCGAGGTCCAGGCCTCGGGGACTCGATCGGCCAGGTAGTCGGTCACGGCCCAGCGCCGGCCGGCCTCGTCCACGAGTCCGGTGTCCGGTCCGACGAGTTCGAGCCGGAGCCCCGGCTGATTTTCCCGGAGCCGCCGATAGGCCTCGATGACGAGGTCCGCCCCTTTGAGCCGGTCCATCCGGCCGACGAACAGGATCCGCTCGCGGTCGCAATCGGCCAACCGCCAGCGGTCGCCTTCCGGGGCGACCGGCATGGGGTTGGGAATGACCTCGGCGTTCTCCAGCGCCAGCCCGTAACGCGCCCGGACGCCCTCCAGGCAGAATCGCGACGGCGCCGTGACCCCGTCGGCCGATCGGATGGCCGCCCCCTCATGCCGAACCTGCCGGCGGAAGGCCGCGTCTTCGGCGTCTCCCGCGGCCGTCCCGGTGAGGAAGTAAGGCCCGTGCAGCCGGACCACCACCGGCACCGGCACCCGGCCGACCAGCCGACGGGCCCAGCCGAACGACTCCTCCATCTCGAGCAGTTGCAGACCGTCCCGGGCCGCGAGGCGTTGGATCACTTCCCGTAGCGGCCGGATCACGACGGTCTCCGGCGCCACATGCCACAGCAGGCGATGGGCCAGGCGGACGCCCCAGCCGGGCTTCTGGCGACCCCGGCTGAGGTCGTGCACCCCCTCGGTCTCGCCCCCGACGATGTTCTGGGAGAGCACATGAACACCGTGGCCCAGCCGCCTCAGGCCGCCAGCCATCGTATCGACGTAAGAAACGATCCCGTTGGCGAAGGCATCGCGCGGCCAGCCCGGGCTCAGGTAGGCGACTGACAAGGGCCAATCATCCGACGGATCGGCATCGGCAACGTCAAGCCGGTCCGCCTCGCGGTGATCGGACCCGGTCATAACCGCTCCGAAGGCTCGATCGATGAAAGGATCGACCTTAGACCAGTCTCTCGGTGTGGGCAAGAGCCAACCTCGCCATCTGGTCGTTGGGGTGCCTGAACGCGTGCAGGAAGCGATCCGCGATCGTGAATGCCGGGATGCGGAACAGGAGAGGGAAGTTGAAAAGCGACGTCGATGTTACCCCGGCGCAGCGGGCGAAGCCTAGTCGTTCGGCGAACAGTTCGATCGGCCAGGGGCCGATGTGGGGCATCTGGTACACACCCTCGACGGCGTCGGCCAGTTCGTCGTAGAAGGGGCGGCGGGTGCGGGGGTGCTCCTTCCAGAGCACGGTGAAGCCCTCGTCCCGGAGCCGCCGGGCCATGGCCACATAACCGGCGAGCTCGGTCTCGTGATTCAGGTCGCCGTAATTCGAGAAGCATTGGCCCAGCGCCACGGCGAGCGGGCCGTTGGCGTCGCCGTCGAGGTCGAGGGCCGGGACGGCCACCACGCGGGCGGCGTCCTGGATCGCCGCTCTCAAGAACTCGGGCTCGATCAGGAGGCGACGCAACGGCCGCAGGTAGTCGGGCGCCGGCAGGATCCGGCCGATCCAGAGATAGGCGGCCGCGACCCGTCGAAGGTGCCGGTGCAGGATCAAGGCCACCGACGGGTCATCGTGATGCAGCGACTGACGGACGCGACTCTTGAGGAGGCGCCAGGACCGTCGTGGGGCCGTCAACCATCCGCGGGCGCTGAATCGGTAGTTGCCGGCCGTCACGTAGGTATGCAGGCCGTCCTCGTAGAGGACAATCCGGGCCTTGGGGAAGGCTTCGGCGACGGCCTTCTCGAAGTGGCCCCACAGCGATCCCAGCCAGAGTTCATCGACGCCCGCGACACCGATCCGATCGCGGACCGTCTCGATCAGCGGGCCCCACGCCATCCGCGTATAGTTCAGGTCGGCGACATTACGGACATCCCGCCAGGGCCAGACCGCTCCGGCGGCGAGGTCCATCGCCTCGACCATCTCCGGGCGGAGCGGGCCGTCGAAGAGGGAGAAAACGACCAGGGTATCCTCGGACACCGTCGGCTTCGCCCGGCTGGCCTGCCTCATGGCCCCGGCCACGGTCAAGAGCTGCCAGACGCCGCCGGGAATGCACACGACCCGTCTCATGGACCAGGCCTCCATCGTTCCGCTCAGACCCGTCTCAGTTTGGCTCGGATCGGCTTCTCGCTGTCGTAAACCCTCTTGACCCCGTCGCCCATCGCCTGCTCGATGACGCGGATGTCGCGCACCAGCCGGGAGAAGCCGTGCGGCTCGACCGAGGCGGCCTGATCGCTGCCCCACATGGTACGATCGAGGGTGATGTGCCGCTCGACGACGCGGGCCCCCAGGGTCACGGCCGCCAGGGTCGTCTGGAGGCCGACCTCGTGGCCGGAGTAGCCGATCGGCAGATCGAACCGGGCCTTGAGGACCGGGATAAGCCGGAGGTTCAGCTCCTCGGGCTTGCACGGGTACGTGCTGGTGGCATGCAGCAGGATCAGCCGAGCCGGGTCGAGCCGGGAGACGGCGTGCTCGATTTCCTCCATCGTGGACATCCCGGTGGACAGCAGGATCGGCTTGCCGGTGGCGGCGGTGTGCCGCAGCAACGCGTCGTCGGTCAGGGAGGCCGAGGCGATTTTGTAGCAGGACGGGTCGAACCGCTCGAGAAAATCGACCGACGGCTCGTCCCAGCACGACGCCAACCAGGCGATCCCCTTGTCCTTGCAGTAACGGTCGATCGCGGCGTACTGATCCTCGCCGAACTCGACGCGGCGGCGGTACTCCATGTACGTCATCAGCCCCCAGGGCGTCTCGCGCATGACGTTGCGCTGCTCGGGAGGCACGCACAGCTCGGGCGTCCGCTTCTGGAACTTCACGGCGTCGCAGCCGGCCAGGGCCGCGGCGTCGATCAATTGCTTGGCGATCCGGACGTCGCCGTTGTGGTTCAGACCAATCTCGGCGATGACATAGACCGGTTGACCCTCGCCGACGGGGCGGCCCCCGATTTCAACGACCCTGGGCATGGTGCGTGGCTCCATAGCGGGACTCGATCAGTTCGGCCAATTCTCGGAGGGCTCCCCGCCCTCCCGAGGCGTCGAGGACCAGGCGTGCCGCTCGTCGCGCCTCGGGGTGGGCATCTCCCACGACCGCCGGGCAGCCCACGGCCGTCAGGCATGGCAGGTCGTTGATGTCGTTGCCGACGTAGAGCGTTCGCTCCAGGCGGAAGCCGCGCTCGTCCAGCCAGCGGCGCAGGACGGGGAGCTTGTCCGCGACGTCCTGGAGGCACGCCAGTCTCAGCTTGCGCAGCGGGCCGAGACGATCGGGTGCGCCTCCTTCGAGAGGACCAGCATCGGCCAGCCGGCCTGGCGGAGCCGTTCGAGGCCCAGACCGTCGCTCCGGCTGCAGACGACCGCCTCGCGGCCCTCCTCCAGCACGGTGACGCGGTTGTCCGTGAAAACGCCGTCGAAGTCGAAGACCAGCGCATCGAGCCGGTCGGGCAGCATCGCCCGCTTCGCGCCCTCCGATCGCCGCCGGAGCAGGACCTCGGCGACCTCCAGGTCCACCGGTTCGTCCACCTCCCAGCGACGCTCGGCGGGCATCTCGTACAGGGCCGTCTTGCCGAAGAAGCGGTGCCGGGTCTCGCGGAAGCCGGGGACCTTCATGACATAGACGGTGCCGGCCTCAAGATATTGGGGCTCGCGATCCTGCCGGAGCTTGCGCACCCGCTTGTCGTGGTCAACGCCGACGCCATCGCCCGACGCCTCGCGCCGCCAGAGGAAGTAATGGAAGGGCACGACGGCCAGGGCCGTGTCGGCCTCCTCGCGCTCCAGGGCCTCGATCGTGCCGTCGATGTCCCCGGGCGCCGTCAGCGGCGACGTGCACTGGAGGAAGACCAGCAGATTGGGCTCGTACCCCTCGGCCCGTCGCAGATGGTCGAGGGCGTGCAGCAGGGCCGCCTCGCTCGAGGCCTTATCGCCGCTGATCTCGAACGGCCGCTCGATCACCTCGGCCCCGAAGCGGCGGGAGACCGCCGCGATCTCCGGGTCGTCGGTTGAGACGACGACCCGGTCCACCCGTCGGGCGGTGCGCGCCGCCTCGATCGTCCAGCCCAGCAGCGGCTGGCCGCCGAGCGGCTGCACGTTCTTGCGCGGAATGCCCTTCGAACCCCCGGGCCGGGATGACGGCCAGCGTCTTCATCGTGAGGCTCCCCGACGAGGTCGTGCCCTCATCCCTGGCTCCGGACGTGTTCCGGGATGACGGCGCCTTGCACGTCGCTCGGAGGGGGGCATCCATGTAGAGGCCCTGCGAGCGGAGCCTCTCGGCGAGCTCGGGGGCCAGCGGGCCGTACTTCAGGTCCTTGCGGACGTGGCGATAGTAACGCAGGTGGTTCCGGGCATGCTCGTCCTCGGGCGAATACGAGAGGTAGATCGCGTACTTCGGACCACGGATCGGCGAGGCGCCGTGTAGCAGGCGCTGGTGGAAGATGACGCAGTCGCCCGGCTCCGTCTTGGTCCAGACCGGCCGGGCCGGCGGGGTCAGGACGGGCACATCCCCGGGACGGGTCCGCATCCGCAGCCAGGGGTGGTAATAGTGCGGCTCCTCGGCCAGGCCAAGCCGGCGCAACCCGCAACGGAGGTGATAGTCCAGGTCAATGGCCGCCGACCACAGGCGGCGACTCGAGCCCCGAAAGCCCGCGCACGTAGCGATGACTCCCGGGGATGACGCCCAGCGACGAGCCGCTCTCGGCGTAAGTTTGCAGGTAGATCGCCACGCGGACGATCTGGTAAGGCCCGAGCGACTCGTCCCAGTCGGGCCCCACCCCGAAGTCGCGGCAGGCGGAGTCGCGATGCCAGCCCCCGATCTCCTTGCCAGGCGCGGCCTTGGTGCTCCCGCGGTGGGCGTGCAGGTCGGAGTGCTGGGTGTAGCGGGCCTCCGGACCGAGCAGTTCGCGCACCGCTTCCAGCAACTTCGGGTGGTCGATCAGCGGCCAGAACGGGCGGTTCTGGGTGACACCGTCGGGGCACTCGAAGACCTTCGCGCCGAAGTCGGCGTCAGCAACCCCGGAGAGTTGCTGGATCTCGGCGCGGTAGTGGGCCGCCTCCTCAGGCGAGAGCAGGCCACGAACAAGGATGTAGCCTTGCTCCTCGAATTGCTGGCGGAGTTTGCTCATGGGTATTCCTGCCTGATCTAAGAAATCCGGCCCTTTGTTGGAGCGTATGGCCTGGCCGACTTATGCAAATCCTTGTCCGCCATCGAGTTTTGTTGGATCAACCTCATGGTGGTTCCACGTGGTGAGGGACCGAGCCATTTCCAAATTGACCGTTTCTCCTCTCTGCCCCAGTAATCACGGTAACAGCATTTTTGTATTGTTCCGTGGTTGGCGTTACAGGCAGCAGCAACTCGTAGCAATCTGTCCCTGTTGCAAGAAAAGATCCAACGGTCCGCCGCATTCGAAGCGCGAACTCCTCGATGATCGGTTCCACATGATCGCACGGACCTCTCAGATACTTGTAATTTAGGTATGCGCTCGTCATTGAGTTGAAGTCGATGGCTGTGGCAGCGACGATTCTTTCCATGGCCTGATTTCGCGAAAGTGTCCTTAATTCGACACAATTTTTGTCGTGCATGCCGAGGAGGACCGCACGGCGAAGCGAAGCGTGATTTCTGACGCGAAGATCTGGGACAACATGCACTAGATCTGCGTAAACCAAAGACGTCGCGTTGACTGTCGCGACGTACCCGCGAGCCAATTTAGGAAAGACACTACCGAGAACACCGCGGATCGGCTTTGGCAATCGCCAGGCTAGATGTAGCAGTCGGTGACCGTTCTTTGAACGAGTACGTTGAGAAGTTTCGAGAGGACCAGTCGTCACTCTCGGTTCCAACTGATCGTTTCTCAATTCAATGTGGCTTGGTGCATATGCCAGTGCCAAGCCATTCGCGGAGACAATCAGGAAGTCGTCCGCCATATACTCGCAGCCGGCACGTAATGCATTTATAAGTATAGATGTTTTTCCCATATGTGAAAGTCCGACGAGAGCACAGGCCCCACCCTGATCGGCGAACGCTGCGGCATGAACCATGGCGAAGCCTCGCTGGAGAAGCCTGACTTTGATCAGTTGCTCGACCATGTGCCAGGCCCAGCGAGCGTTCACGGCTGTCTCACAGCGGATGACAAACGGACCATCGAGATCCTCGAATCGCCAGCAGACGCCATAGACGCTAAATGCTTCAGAGCCGTCGGCCCTGCGGATAATCTGGCCATGTTTGTTTTGGCTGACCACCTCGCCCAAGTTGTCGGTGAAAACGACCTCGATATCGACATCACCGATAGCGTCGCTCTTGGCACTTCCGAACTCCCTGGCGAAGTACTCAGACAGGTGTGACGGTGCGCCGGTGAGCTTGACACGAACGAGATTGTGCAAATTATAGGCAACGCAATTCATGGCCGATTCCCCTCTAAATAGTCGGCGACATGACGAGGATCGGCCTCTTCTGGAATTCTGAGCCATGAGACATCGGCTCCTTGCAGCGCGGTGACGAGGATCTCCTTCATTTGTGTCGCCACGATGTCAGGAAGCGCGCGTTCGAGCCGGGAAACGCGTACTGGAGCATGTGGGGATCGACGATCTCTTGCTGTTCCGAAAAGTAGCAGGCAACCATACGATCTGCCAACTCTTCAGATGAGAGAGGCTTGGTGTGAATCGTGTCGGAACGGCAACGACCTACCAGGTAGACTTGCTTGATTCGGGCTCGGTCGGTAACTCCTGATGGCGCCAGCTCTGCCGGATCGACTGCAAAATCATGAACAAATACATTGAGCTTTTTCACGGCCCAGGTCAACATGCGGAGCTTTCGCCAATGTAGGCGGCTCCGCTCGACGTTTCTCAGCTTTGATGGCGCTAATGTCTTGTAGTATTCCAGCAAGATCCGCGATCGCCACGGACCGAATCGGTTCACGAGAACTTCCGGGCTGGTTTGAAGGTCGTGAGCGTAGGCGCGAATTGCCTTCAAGATTGAATAAACTTCACCATTGGGGGAAATAATGCACCAATCATCTCCCATGAACTGAAATCCACGCCGTAGCATCTCGCAGACAATCGCCGTCTTGCCGGTGTTACGCCAAGCACAGAAGATCGTTGCCTCGCCATCGCGAGCAACGGCACAGGCGTGAAGAAATGCTCGATCCTTGCGAATAGCGAGCGAGTGTAGGATTAACTGCAGGATCTCGGCGAACATGTTGGGGTCAAAATGCGTATCGGATTCGATATTCCTGAAATCAATCGAACCATTGACCTGAAACACCACGGACCGGTCCGACCGATCGCGCAGCAGAAACCGCGTCGGAGAAAAAGCGGCTCGGCGGGTGATGTAGACGAGTTCGTCGCTGAGGTTGACAACAGATTCTTTGAACTCGATGCGGCAATCAGCGGTTTGGACCGGTCCTCCAACGTGCCGACCGTACAGCTCCCGGATTCTATTGGTCATCGGCTCACACACACCGTCGAGTTGTATGGAGGCGATGTCATGAAAGTTTAGATTAAGGCTTCGAGCTTCTTCCATTGTTGTGTCAACTCCTGATCGCGTTCGATGCTCAGAACATAACAGCTGGCATTTCCGAGCAGGGATAACAGGTTCTCGTATCGGGAAGGATAGACGGGATGTTCCTCGGGCCAAAGAATCGGAAGGAGGGCCGGATAGGCAGAGTTGTGGAACTCCTTGACGTACTCGCCTAAACGTAGGGCGATGTCGGCGAATTGCTCACGTGAGATGGGTTCGACCTCTGTTTTGTCCGACAAGACGACTAAAAATGCGCGATTGGGGCGTACAGGACTCCCAGCCATATGGCCTGGAATGTTGAAATAGCTTCTTTCTCTTATGCTGAGAGAAGAGAGATCGAGAATGCTCCGGTCGCCGAGCAGTGGTGCGATGCCAGGCGCCACACGCACCATTTCCAAGAAAGGAAGGACTCGCTCGTCGTCGTAGAGGAGAAAATTGTCCGTGAGGAACCGTGAGTGTCCCATCGCGGTCAACGCCAGTGCGAGCGTTGATTTTCCGACACCGGCGAGACCGACAAACATGACGCCATCCCCGCCGATCTCCACGGCCGAACCATGGAGCACGAACACACGACGTTCTCGCTCTAGCAACCAGAACAAAGGATAATGCACGGCCAAGCGGAGTATTTGCTGAAAGCGGTGTAGGTTTGGACGTGGCGTCCGCCAGAACCTCTTTCCGCGTTGGGGCCATTGTGTTTCGACGCAGAGAACCTCGAAGACCTTGGCCTCTCGGTTTACCGTCATCTCCAATCGAAAACCGTTTGGTTGAATATCAAGAAACGAGTTTTCAGTGAACCTCGCGTGGTATCCAAGTTGGCGTCCCCCCCGCATCTCCTCTGGAATGCTTGGACTGACTGCTTCCCCGCCGGGGGCACTCGGAAATCGGACGGTCGAGCGAATCCGCACCTGGGATCGCCCTTCGTGGCTTTGGAGATATTGACCGGCGAATTCCAAGAATTCGGCATTATCAGTCACAAGTTCAACTCCAATGTCATAAAAATCAAAAAATTTATTATACATCACGATTTTGTCCCGGCCTTTCTCGGTGCGGTCCGAATACTATTGAAGATTCCGCCTCTGCCACGCGGGATCGTTTGCTTATGATAATTCTAGATCATGATTTCATTGCATGGCTCCCAAAGGAGCCGAGGGGCAATAAGTCCCGGCCAATGCTTACGGTTTGCATCGCCTGGTGTCACCTCGAACGAGACGAATGCCTTTGGATTGTGGCAGACCCCAAAGCTTGAGTTAATGCCCAGGTTGATCAGAAAGCGGCCCGGCGCCAGTAGGTCGCCCGGGATCGTGACCCGAAGAATGTGGTCACCAACGACACCGACCCGTGCGGCGAGTTCTGAATCGCGTTCCTCCGAGAAAAGCAGTTGCACGCCATCGGGCGTGTGCAGTGACATCGTGATGTAAGATCCCGCCAATCTCTCCCG
Organism: uncultured Planctomycetales bacterium; assembly: GCA_963752755.1. GTDB lineage: Bacteria > Planctomycetota > Planctomycetia > Isosphaerales > Isosphaeraceae > CAVVZJ01. The sequence goes on from CAVVZJ010000008.1 coordinate 76,341, forward strand.
AACATCCAATGCCATTTCGATCACGATGGGCTCCGCCATCGCGAACTCGAGCTTGGGTCGGCCTGTTTTGTTGAGCAGCCGCACACTTCGAAACTGGGCTGGTTGGTTGTCTAAAATCTCGAATGTCACCTCGGAGTTCTCTGAAACGCTCTGGGCCAGGTACTCCCGGATGATTTGGGCGGACGAACCGACAGTCCGAACCCGTCCAGAGTCAATCCAGATGGCGCGACGGCAAAGGTTCGAGACCGCCCTCATATTGTGGCTGACAAATAAAACGGTACGCCTCTTATCTCTCCCCCCTCGAGCAACTTCCTCCATCTTGCCCAGGCATTTTTGCTGGAACTCGTAGTCGCCGACGGCCAGCACCTCATCGACGATCAGGATCTCCGGCTCCAGGTGCGCCGCCACGGCGAAGGCCAGCCGGACGTACATCCCCGAGCTGAATAGCGCTTGACCGGCGTGTCGAGGAACTTCTCGACCTCCGGCGAAGGCGACGATCTCGTCGAACTTGCGGTCGATCTCGCGCGCGCTTCATGCCGAGGATCGAGCCGTTGAGGTAGATGTTCTCGCGGCCGGTCAGCTCGGGGTGGAAGCCGGTGCCGACCTCCAGCAGGCTGGCGACGCGGCCGCGGAGGCGGACGCTCGCCCGTCCGTCGGCTCGGTGATCCGCGACTGAGGATCTTCAGCAGCGTGATTTGCCGGCGCCGTTGCGGCCGATGATCCCGACGACCTCGCCGGGCTGCGACCTCGAACGAGACGTCCTTCAGGGCCCAGAACGTGTCCGTCCTCGTCGCCCCGCTCGCCCAGGGCGCGGAGCCGGCGCAGGGGGACTGTGACGGCGCCGGCCAGGGCCTCGCGGAACGTCGGGATACTGCTCCTCCCGCAGGCCGATCCGGTAGGACTTGCCCAGGTCGTCGACGATGATGGCGGGTCGGCTCATGGTGGGTCGCGGGGTGGTGGATGGTCTCGGGTGGGCGGCTCAGGCGATGTCGGCGAAGCGGCGTTCGATCCGGCGGAAGTAGAACAGGCCGAAGGCGAACAGGGCGAGGGCCGTCACGGCCGTCGAGACGGCCAGCGTGGCCAGTTCCAGGGGGTGCCCAGGATCGCCGAGCGGTAGCCCTCGATGATCCCGTACATCGGGTTCAGGGCCAGCACGCACTGGAACCGCGGCGGGATCAGGCTGACCGGGTAGATCACCGGGCTGACGTACATCAGGCCCTGCACCAGGAACGGGACCACGTAGCGGAAGTCGCGGTAGAGGACCGTCAGCGCCGAGCCAGGCTATAGGCCGGCCCCGAGCGTGGCCAGGACCGTCAGGGCGATCAGGACCGGCAGGAAGACGCACGGTCCAGGCCGGCAGGGCGTCCGGTAGAGCCGACCAGGATCAGGGCGTACAGGCCCAGCGAGATCGGCGAAGTCGACCAGGAAGGCCCCCACGGCGGCCGTCGGCACGTAACAGCCGGGGGAAGTAGATCTTGGTCAGCAGTCTGCTGCTGGCTGACCAGGCACTGGCCGCCCTGGCTCGAGGCCGTTGGCGAAGAAGGTCCAGGGCAGCAGGCCGGCGAAGACGAAGACCGGGTACGGAAGACCATCCGACGGGATGCCCGGCGAACCGGCCGAAGATGAACGTGAAGATCATCATCATGAACAGGGGCTGGAGCACCGCCCAGGCCAGGCCCAGCACGGTCTGCTTGTAGCGGATCTTCACGTCGCGCCAGACGAGGAAGAAGAGCAGCTCGCGGGAACGGTAGAGTTCCCTCCAGTCGAGGCCGACCCAGCCCGAGCGGGGTCGGATGACGGTCTCCTCCGGTTCGGTCACGTCGTCCCGGGGCGCCGACCCCGTCCGGAGCGGGTCGGGGGCGGCCCGTTCCGGGGCATCACGGTCGAGGGTGGCGTCCTGAGTGGTCATGAGGCGGTCCTGACGTCTGGAGGCTCGGGGCGGAGTCGTGCGGATCGCGGGTCGGGCCGGGGGCGGATCAGCCGAAGATCCTCTTCTTGGCGGTCCGCGCCGCCTGGACGACGCGTCGCCTGGTCGTCTCCAGCGGCATCAGAACCTTGCCCTTGAGAATCTCGCTGGGCCGCGCCCGGAAGATCGTCGAGTGCTTCTCGCCGGTCCAACCCGCGGGGGCCTCCCGCGTATAATAGTACGCCGCGAACGACTTGCGCGACCGCCCTTCGGGGCAGCGGACCGCCGTGACGCCGTGATAGCTGATCTCGCTCGTCTCGAAGGCGACGCAACGATTGAAGACCGGCGCCAGGGAGTGGTGGCGGACCTTGACGTCCTTGTCCCAGAGCTCGACGTTGCCCCCCCACGACTCGGCCCAGTCCTGGTTGAAGTAGATCAGGATGTTCAGCCGACGGTGCAGGTCGCGTTCCTCCAGGTAGTTGAAGTCCACGTGAACGTCGAGATGGCCGCGCGGTCCGGTCTGGTGGATTCCGCCGCCGACGAGCTGGTCGTCGGCCAGCAGGTTCGGGATGTCGAAGACGTCGCTCAACAACTCCAGGAATTCGTCGGCGGCCAGCGCCTCGTTCAGCAACCGGATCGGTTCGGGGAACGTGCCCGCGTCCGTGACCTGGACCTTCCCGCGTCTCGTTGACCGCCGCGAACGAGCGGCCCACCTTGACCGACTCCTCGTAGGTGGGAAACGCCGCCAGCACCCGCTCGGCGAACTCCGGATCGAGGAAGTTGTCGATGCGGAAATGCGGGAACGGCACGGCCTGGCGGACGCGACTCCGGAGTTCGTCGCGGTCGATCGGGCGGATCGGGGAAAGTGTTGTCTGCGACATGGTGGCAAGACCTCGAAGGGGCAGGGGAGCAAAGGGGCCGGGGGGCAACCGCTAGCGCGAGCCGACCCGCTCGGCCATCGGCGACGCCAGGGCGACATCAGGCAGGGGTTCGGCGGGCTCCAGCGGCCGCTCGCCGGCGATGAGCCGGGCCAGCGCCGACGCCTCAGTCCAGGCGTCGTGCCGCTCGGCGACCCGCGACGCCCCGCGGCGGCCCAGGTGGTCCAGTTCGACGGGGTCGGCCGCCAGAACCTCATGCATCACGTCGGCCAAAGCCTCGACCGAACCGGGACGCACCAGCCAGCCGCTGACGCCCGGCTCGACCAGCTCGGGGATGCCGGCCACCCACGTCGAGACGACCGGGCGGCCCAGCGCCAGGGCCTCCATGATCACGACCGGCAGGCCCTCGGCGAAGCTGGCCATCACCAACGCCCGCGACGCCCGCAGCTCGCGGCGGATCTCCTCGCCGCTCTTCCAGCCGGCGAGCCGGACCTGGCCGCTCAGTCCGAGTTGCTCGATCCGACGCTCCAGTCGGGGACGCAGCGGGCCATCGCCCACGATCGTCAGTTCGAACGCCAGGCCCCGGTCCCGGAGCCGGCTGGCCGCCTCGACCAGCAGGAGCTGGCCCTTCTGCGGGTCGAGCCGGCCGATGTTCAGCAACCGGGGGGCACTCGGCGCCGCCGTCGGCTCGCTTTCCAGGAACGCCGCGTCCAGGCCGCAGTGCACGACCCGGACCTTCGCCCAGTCTTCCAGGTCGATCCAGCGGTAGAGCTGGCTCCGTCCGAAGTCGCTGATGGCGGCCACGAACGCCGCGTGCCGGACCTTCTCGCCCAGGGCCAGCGTGCCCGGCCGGTCGAACTCCTCCGGGCCGTGCACCGTGAAGCTATAAGGCGGGCCGCCCAGCCTCCGGCAGAGCAAGGCCACCGCCGCCGGGTTCGTTCCAAAGTGGGCGTGCAGGTGCCCGGCGCCGCAAGCGGCCAGCCAGCGCCGGAGGACGCACGCCTCGGCCAGGTAGATCAGGTGGACCAGCAACCCGCGATCCGATCGCCAGCCGACCCGGATCGCCTGCCCGAGCGCCTTCGCGAAGCGGACCGGCCGGGTGGCCGCCGTCCGGAGCAGGGCCGCCAGCAGGCCGAGCGCTCCGACGCCCAGCACGGCCCGGGTCCGCTCCCGCTCGGCCCGGTCGCCCTCGTCCACCAGCGTGCCCGGCCAGGCTCGCAGCGTGAACCGCGCCACCACCGCCCCGGCGTTCTCCAGCGCCGCGATCTCGCGCCGGATGAACGTCTGGCTCGGCTGCGGGTACTGGTTGACGAGGTAGGCGATCACGGTTCCCAAAGTCCGTCCTTTACGGGGTTCCGAGCACTCCGGCGTGCCACGCCTGACCGCCCCCGGAACAGCCCGGCGAGGCGTGTCGAGCATGATATCACCATCATAACAACACGCCGTGCGAATGACACCAGTGGATCAGGACAAAAATTGCCCAGACTCGGGACCAGTAGAGGCCAGGCGCGCCGCCTCGGAACGCCTCCCAGAGCCGCCCGACCGCCTCGCCGTCCAGGCCGACCGCCTCGGCCGCCCCCGGGTCGCGCATCCGCTCATCGATCACGTCGCCCAGGCCCCGGCGAATCCAGCGGTCGAACGGCAGGACGAACCCGCTCTTGGGCCGCTCGAAGAGCGCCGGGTCCAGCCCGACCAGGCCGGCCCGCCGGAGCATTTCCTTGCGGCCGATCGGGCGGTAGCGGGCCTCGTCCGGCAGCCGGCCGACGCAGGCGACCACCTCCCGATCGACCAGCGGCAACCGGATCTCGATCGAGGCCGCCATGCCCGCCACGTCCGAGTCGCGCAGGAGCCGCTCGCCGAGGAAGCAACGCTGCTCCAGCACGCTGATCGCCGCCAGGGTCGAGCGGCCCCGCGTCTCCTGGCCCAGCCGCGATGCCAGGGCCGGCGGCAGGCCGTCCGCGACGTCCGGGTCCGCCACTGGCCATCGTAGCAGCTCGCGCTGCATCTCGGGCAAGAACAGCGCGTAGGAGAGTTGGTAGAGCCGCAGCAGGTCGCCGCCCGTGCGGACCATCGACGGCAACTTCGCCCAGCGCACCTGCGGCCGGACCGGTCCCCGCGATCGCGGTCCGATCGCCGACGCCGCCAAGGCCGCCGCCCGCGCCTTCAACGGCCCCGGCACCCAGCCGGCGCGGCCAAGCCAGCGTTGCAAGGGCGGCAGGTCGCGGAAGCTCCGATAACCGCCGAATAGTTCGTCGCCGCCGGTCCCGACCAGCGCCACCGTCAGGCCCGCCTCGCGGACGGCGCGGGCCATGGTGTACGTGTTCAGGCCGTCGAAGGTCGGTTGGTCCAGCGAGCCGACCGCGTCGTCCAGCCGGGCGACGAAGTCCGACTCGGTCAGCCTCACCTCGCGATGCCGCGTGCCGATCGCCTCGGCGATCCGGCGCGCGCCGGCCCCTCGTTGAGCTCCGCCTCCTCGAAGGCGAGCGTGAACGTGTGGACCGGCTCCCCACCGGCCTTCCGCGCCAGGTTCGCCACGGCGCCCGAGTCGATCCCGCCCGAGAGGAAGACCCCCAGCGGCACGTCACTGACCAGGTGCGACCGGACCGATCCGGCCAGGGCCTCCCGGACCTCCGACCTCGTCGGCCGGCCGCCCTCCGGGCGCCGGGAACGCCCAGGACGATCCTGAGGCGACCGTCCGCCCCCGGTCGTCCAACTCGCGGACCTCCCCCGGCTCAAGCATCGCGACGCCCCGGACCACGGTCGTCGGGCCCGGCACGAAGCCGTTCCAGATGAACGCGGCGACCGCCGACGGGTCGAGCCGCGGCCGTCCCAGCAGCCCCGAGGCGAGGATCGCCCGCAGCTCCGAGGCGAAGACCAGCGACCAGGGGCCTTCCGGGTCCGGGTTCCTGGCCACGTACAAGGGCTTAATGCCGAGCGGGTCGCGGGTCAGCAGCAACGACCGCCGCGACGGGTCCCACAATCCAAAGGCAAACATCCCGCGCAGCCGAGCGACCGCCGACGGCCCCCAGCTTGCCAAGGCGGCCAGCAAGACCTCGGTATCGCCGGTGGACGCGAACCGCCGGCCCTCGGCCTGAAGCTCGCCGCGAAGCTCGCGATAGTTGTAGATCTCGCCATTGAAGACGATCACCCGACCGCCGACCGGCTCGACCATCGGCTGGTCGGCCGTTTCCGAGAGGTCGAGGATCGAGAGCCGGCGGTGCGCCAGCAGGCAGCCGCGCCCTTGCTCGTCGGCCGGACTGATCCAGGTCCCGCCGCCGTCGGGGCCGCGATGCCGCAAAGCGTCGGCCAACCGGCCGAGGGCTTCGCGGTTCGTGTCGTCGATCGTGCCAAGGATGCCGGCGATGCCGCACATGAGGAGTCGGGGTCTCGGGGCTGTTTGTCTCAGGTCGGGGTCAGGCACGCGCGTCGGCCGCGGGCCGTTTGTACTCGATGAGGCGGGACTCCCGGCGGCGGAGCCGGCCGGCCCAGTAACGGAGCTGGCCCTCCAGCCCCGGGAACTTCCCCAGCATGCAGAAGGCCCCGTAGAGAGCCGCCTGCCGCCAGGTCGCGCCCCGTTTCCGGACGGAACGGGCCGCCCGCGCCGCCGAGATGGGGTAGCCGGCCAGCAACAGCAGGCTCAACCCCGAGGTCGGCCAGGCCAGGCCGACGGCCGTGGCCGGTACGATCAGGCCCCAGAACCAGAGGCTCCGCGAGGGCCGGACCCAGTGCCGCTCCGGCCCCCGGCCGTGACGGGCCGCGCCCTCGGCGTAGGCGTGGCCGCTCCGCACCGCACGTCGCCACCACTGGCCGAAGCGGGTCATGGCCAGGTCGTGCCGCGTCATCTCGGCGTCGAGCCGGAGGACGGTCCAGCCGGCCCGCCGCAGCCGCAGGCAGAGGTCCGGCTCCTCGCCCGCGATCAAGGACGGGTCGTAGCCGCCGACGGCCCGCAACGGGCCGACCCGGATCAAGGCGTCACCCCCGCAAGCCTCGGCCGGGCCGACCGGCGTGTCCCACTCCAGATCGGCCAGCCGGTTGTAGAGCGAACGCTCCGGAAACCGCTCGCGGCGACGGCCGCAGACAACCGCCAGCCCGGGCGCCGCCTCCAGGGCCGCGCGGGCCTTCTCGAGCCAGCCGGCCACGACCTCGCAGTCGCCATCCACGAACTGGACGTACCGCAGGCCCGGCAACCGCTCCCGCAGCCGCTCGAACCCCGCGTTGCGGGCCCTGGCCGCCGTGAACGGCGTCGTGAGGTCCAGCTCGACCACCTCGACGCCCAGCGAACGCGCCATCGCCACGCTGCCGTCGGTCGAGCCCGAATCGACGTATACGACCGCCGCGGCCTGGCCGACGACCGACTCCAGGCAGCGACGGAGCCGATCGCCCTCGTTGCGGCCGATCGCCACGACCCCCACGTTGCCCATCATGGTCTGCGCCCCCGCCTCGACGGCCTCGGTCGCCGCGGCGGTCGGCCCTGGATTCCAGCAGGCCGCCTGGCGGTGGTTCAGCGCCTCGGTGGCCCGTGCCTTGCCGCGCCACAGGCAGTCGCGCTGGTAGCGGCGGAGGAACCGCCGGAACGTGGCGTCACCGTACCGCGGCTGGCCGGCGGCCAGGCTCTTGAAGTAGCCCCAGAGCATCCCCAGGCCCCCGACGACCAGGGGTGGCCGGGTCATCCGGAACAGCGGCGCTGGCCGTCAGGTAGAAGGGGCCGGTCCCCATGAAGTACTGGCCGAAGCCGTGCCGGACCCGGCCGGTCCACCAGCTCGTCTGGCTCGTGCCCATCGGCCGCAGGTGCACGAACCGCAGGTCCGGCTCATCCCAGCTCGCGGCGATCCAGCCGAGCATCCGGCAGCGGTGGCCGTCGATGCCATCCCACATCACCTCGCGGACGAAGCCCCCGACTTGCTCGAAGCAGCATCGCCGGTAAAACTTCGTCATGCCGACCGAGTTTTCGTCGCCGCACTTCTCGCTGACCAGCCGGCCCCCTTGCTGGAAGTACGGCTTGCCGCTGCACGTGCCGAGCCTCGGATCGGCCTCCATCCGCCCGATCAAGATCGCGAAGTAGCGCGGGGGCAGGTCGAGGTCTAGGTCGAGCTTGCAGAGATAGTCGAATTCGGAAAAGTCGATCGACTCGTAACCCGCGTAGAAGGCGTCGATGACCCCCGGCCCGACCTTGCGGCTGCCGCGGTCGGCGCGGCGGACGACGCGGATGAACTCGTGCCGCGCGGCGTACTCGTCGAGGATCGCCGGCGTCTCATCGGTGGAACCGTCATCGACGATCACCCAGAGGTCCGGCGGCACGCTCTGGTGGACGACGCTGTCGAGCGTGCGGCGGGCGTAGGCGGCCTCGTCACGGCAGGGGGTGATCAGGCAGTATTTGGGTCGCTTCATGATCCCAAACGCTCCTCGGCCAGGACGGGGGCGACGGCCGGCCGGGTCGAAGCCGCCGGCCGCGGTGGGCTCAGGCCCAGAGGGAACCGGACCAGGGTCGAGGCCAGGACCCGAGCGTGGATGCGGTCGTGACGCCGCCCTGGCCGGACCAGGGAACGGGCCCAGCAGCGCGGCAGGTCCAGCGCCAGGAGCAGCCAGAGGCCGACCATCTCCAGGGCCGGCCGATGGCGAGCGAACCAGCGGAACTGCCCGTGGAGGAACCAGGCATGAAGGTCGGCGCGCCGACTGGCGTCGGCTCCCCCGCCGCTGGCGCCTCCGAAATGACGCACGTGGGCCCCTTCGTAAGGCCGCGCCTCCCAGCCGTCTCGAAGCAGGCGGGCGGATAAGTCCGCATCCTCCCAGTACATGAAATAGGCGTCGTCAAGTCGGCCGCCGACCGCCTCGAGCGCCTGACGGCGGAGGACCAGGGCCGTGCCCGGCAGCCAGACCTCGCCGGCCGACTCCGGCCGTGGTGGCCGGTCCAGGACGGCGCGGGCGATGGCACCCAGACTCGGCAACGGGTGACGATTGACCTGCGGCCGCCCGTCAAGGCCGATCAACCGAGGGCTGATCGCGCCGAGCGTCGGCTCGGATTCCAGCTCCGCGACGCAGCGACTCAGGGCGTCGTCCTCGAGGACCGTATCGGAGTTCAAGAGCACCAGATATGGACCGCTCGCCTGCTCGATCCCGACGTTATTCGCGCCGGCGAAGCCCCGGTTCTCGGACAACGCGATCAGCGTCACTCCGGCGAATGATTCGCGGACCATCTCCGGCGAGCCGTCGCGGCTGCCGTTGTCCACCACGATCACCTCGGCGCCCGGCTCGTGCCGCTCCAGCGAAGCCAGGCAGTCGCGGAGCAAGTCGCGGGTGTTGTAGCTGACGATCACGACCGAGAACATGGCGTCTCCCGGCAAATCTCGCGGAGAAAATCGCGATAGCGTCCCGCCCGCACCTCCCAGCCCCAGCCCTCGGCCATGCGCGACCGGGCCTCCCGACCGAGTCGGCTCCCGATCTCCGGCTCCAGGGCTTGGCCCAGCGCCTCGGCCACGGCGCCCGCGTCGCTGGCGTCCACGTAAAGGGCCGCCTCGCCGAGCGTCTGCCGGGTCACCGGGTTGTCATCCACGACCTCCGGCAAGCCCGAGCCGGCGGCCTCCAGATAGACATTGGCCGACGGCTCGACGCAGCTCAGGTGCGAGAACGCGTCGGCCCGGCGGTACAAAGCCGGCATCCGTCCACGGGGCACGGCCCCCAGAAAGCGGTGCCGGTCCGGTAAAAGTGCTTCGGCCCTGGCCGTCAACCGGCCCCGCTCCGGACCATCGCCCGCGATCACCAGGAAAACCTCGGGCCGACGCGCGGCGGCTTCGATGGCGACGGCCACGTTCTTCGAGGCGATCAGGGCACTCGCCACCAGAACCAGCGGCCTCCCCGTCGGCAGCGGTCCGCCCGGCAAGCCGGAGAGGTCCTCGACCTCTCCGGGCCGGCGCGGCCGGAAGGTCTCCAGGTCCACACCATTGGGGATCAAGGCCGTCCGGTAACGTTCGCGGTGCTGTTCGTAGTAAACCTGGTTCGTGCAGACCAGGCCATCGCACCGGAAGAAGCGGTATTCCGAGTTCCGCGCCCGGGCCATCCAGTCACCGTTCTGGGTCACGAAGATCAGGCGCGGCCGACGCCGTCCCCCCGCTTTCTGCAAGTACCAGTTGACGAACGGATACGTGCAACTCAGCACGGCGTCAAATCGCCGTGGATCGAAGGTCCGACTCAGCCAGAGCCCCAGGGTGAAGGTCAACTCCTCGTACTCGTATTCGCTCCGGAGCGGCGGGATCCCCGGCCAGCGTTCGAAGCGATCACGACTCACGCAGGCAATCCGGTGCAGGGGGGCCGGCGGCCTGGAATCGACCCCATCCAGACCCTCGACTCCGGACCCGAAGAGTTCGATCTCCAGGTCCGGATACCGGGACAGCCCCCGGGCAATCTCAAAAAATGCCGTCTCGGCTCCACGGCGAACCCGCCCCAAACCTGGCAGGACCATCGCCACGCGAAGGGGACGCTCCAGGCCCTCGGTGGAGGGGCGAGATCGGCCGTCCCGAACCACGGCCATCGACGAAGCCGGCCTCGACGTTTTCCCAATCGATGCCATGATTTTCTCCAAAATATACCTGTTAATAAAAGTTTAATTAAAAGTGATTTTCAAGTATTTTGGTCGAGTCTTCGAGGTGTCCCGCGCAGGGGGCCGCCAGCCTTGCCGCCGACCAGGTCTTGGGTAATCATCCGCAGCAGGTAGCGAGCGTTGGCGGCGTATCGAGGAGCGAGCCGCCTTGGCTCCAGAGACAGGCGGTAGGCCCATTCCATGCCGATCTTCTGGACCCAGCGCGGCGCCCGGCGGACCCGGCCGGCGATGAAGTCGAGGCTGGCGCCGACCTGCACGCAGACCGGCACCCCCAGGCTCTCCAGGTGCCGGGCGATCCAGAGCTCACCCTTGGGCTGGCCGTAGGCGACGAACAGCAGGTGCGGCCGCGCCTCGCGGATCTGCGCCAGCAGTCGCTCGTGCTCCTCGTCGCCGAGGCCCCGGTGCGGCGGGCAGGCCGTGCCGGCGACCTCCAGACCCGGGTACAGGTCGGCCAGCCGCCTGGCCGCCGCGTCGGCGACCCCCTCGGCGCCGCCGAGCAGGAAGACCCGGTGCCCGCGCGCCGCGGCACGCTCGCAGAGGTCGTAGATCAGGTCCGAGCCGGCCACCCGCTCGGGCAAGGGCGACCGCTTCCAACGCGACGCCCAGACGATCGGCGCACCGTCGGCCAGGATGAACGCGGCGCGGGCGTTGACCGCGCGCAGCTCGGCCTGCTCGTGCGAGAGCATCGCGTAGTGCGCGTTGGCCGTGATGAAGAACGACGGCCGGCCCGACTCGGCCAGCAAGGCCGCGGCGTCGGCCGCCTGGGCGCGGGTCCAGGGGGCGAACGGCACGCCCCAGATCCAGACCGGCTGGCTCATCGCGGCGCCCTCCGGCGTCATCGACCACGCCCCTTCCGGTCGAGGCTCCGGGCCGGGATCATCACCAGTTGCGGCGACGGCCGACGCGACGGCGGCTCGGGCGGCGGCGGCTCACTCGGCACCTCGGTGACCAATCGCGACATCCAGACCAACTCCAGGCCCACGAGCACCATCGCCAGCGGCATCATCAGCCAGCCGGCCAGCTCGTGAGCGAACTTCCGACCGGCCTCGTTGCCGAACATCTGGTACGCCCCGGCCGTGGCCACGATCCGGATCGTGTTGCAGAGCAAGGCGATCGGCACGATGCTCGCCAGCAGCATCCACCGCTTCCAGCGCGCTCCATCGCGATCAGCAGACTCGTGGCGGTCACCGTGGCCGCCAGGCTGACCAGCATGGCCAGGCCGCTGCAGGCGCGGGCCACTTCCAGTTGCTCGGAGCCGAGGACGATCACGTTGCCCTGGTTGATCACCCAGTAGCCCAGCAGCCGCAGCAGCGCGCAGCTGACCCGCGCCGCCAGCCCTTGCAGCGGCAGCGAGAGCCGATCGTCGTAGTTGCCGGGGATCGTCAGCATGAACACGAGGAAGGCGGCCGCCGGCCAGGTCCGCCGCAGGGTCGGCCAGCCGACACCGCTCAGCAGCAGGGCCGCCGCGGCGGGCACGATCGTGGCCGTCTCGAGCCAGTACTCGCCCCGTTGATAAAGCGCCGCCCGCGCCCCCAGGATCAAGGCCAGGCCAACCGGGCCCCAGGGCGTGGGCCGCGGCGCCGGGTCCTCGGGACCCGGCCAGAGCCGCCAGAGCAGGACCAAGGCGACCGGGATCACGAGGATGCCATGCGAGTAGTCCGAGTCGGTGGACCAGGTCTCGGCCAGTTGCCACAGGTTCGGCGCGTAGGCTCCGAAGAAGATCACGCCCAGGCCGAGGGCCCCGAGCACCATCACCGCCCGCGACCGGTCGCGGACGGCGACCGATCCCGCCTTGGAGGCGATCGGGGCCGGGTCATGGGTCGTCGGTGCTTGCGAGTCAGTCACGGCATCACCTCAGTCACGGCATCACCTCGTCAGTCACGGCATCACCTCGTCGCCGCGGGCTGACCACCGAAGGTTTCGGGAACGCGGCCGGCTCGCCCGTCCGCACGCGTGCGCACGCCGTCCTCGTGGGGCCACGGTGGTCTCCATCGGGCCCCGGGGGCGGGGCCCGACGAATCGCGACAGTCCTGGAGGACGGCTTGGGCGACATCTCGGGACGCTTCGTCCGGGCGTTGGCTCAGACGTCCTTAGCCGGGGTCCGCCGGTGGCTCGATTGATACTGGTAAGCGTAGCTCGGGTAGTGCATGCCCGAAGGGCGGACGCCGTTGATGGCGACGCCCAGCAGCGGCAGGCCGGCGTTGTCGAGCAGCCGACGGGCTCGCTCCAGCAGCGGCAGGCGGCTCTCGTCGTGCCGCGTCGCGAGCAGGACGCCGTCGGCCCAGCGACCCAGAATCAGCGCGTCGGGCACCGGTAGGATCGGCGGCGTGTCGATCAGGATCACGTCGAAGCTCCGCCGGAGCCGTTCGACGGTCTCACGCAGCCGTGGTCCCTCGAGCACCCGCCCCGGGTTGGTCACCGGCCCGCCGGCGGCCAGCAGCTTGCAGCCGCTGACCTGGGGCAGATCCACCAGCACGCTCTCCAGCGCCGCCTCGCCCCGCAGCACTTCGCTGAGGCCCGCCGACTCGGCCAGATCGAAAACCCGGCCCAGCGAGGCCCGACGCAGGTCGGCGTCGATCAGCAGCGTCGCCAGCCCCGCGTCGGCGCAGCGGGCGGCCAGCTGGGCCGCCAGCGTCGTCTTGCCCTCGCCACCCACGGCGCTGGTGATCATCACGCAGCGGCCCCAGCCCGGGTCCGCCGCGTCGCCGCAGAGGGCGACCCGCAGATGGTCGATCCGGTGGGCGAACTCCTCGAGCTGCTCGCCCGGGTCGGGCGGCGGCCGGCGGTTCAGCCGGCCGACGCCCGCCACCGGCTGCGGCCGGGGCAGGGGGGGGATCGCATAAACCTCCGTCTGCACCCGCCGCGACAGATCGTCCGGGCAGTCCACCCGCCGCGACCGGATCTCCAGCAACGTGAACAGACCCAGCACCGAGAACAGCACGCCCAGCGGCGCCATCGCCAGCAGCTTCGGCCGCTTGTCCGAGATCGGCGCCTTGGTCGGCATCGCCTCGTCGATCTTGAGGATCTGGCTCCGCCCCCGCGACTCGTAGTGCAGTGCCTCCAGCCGCCGGTCCACGACCGCCTGCATGCTCCGCAACTGTTGCAGGTCGGCCTGAAGGAAGGCGATCTTCACCGCGTCGGTCCCCTGCTGGCGGTTGATCACATCGAGCTGCGCCAGCATCGACTCCAGCCGCGCCTTGGTCGCCCGCAGGGTGTCCACCCGCGCGGCCGCCTCCTCCAGCGTGCGATCGACCGGGGCCGCGACGTTGGCCGGCCCCGGTTGGGCCGCCGGTTGGGCGGCGAGCCGACGGAGCTGCTCCAGCTTCTCCGCGTGGAGCCGGTTGTACCGCTCAACCAGGGCTTGCTGGTTCGCCCGGAAACGCTTCACCGACACCTCGTTCCGCGGGTGCCTCGCCAGCCGCGACGCCGCGGCGACCTGCCGGCCGGCCTCATCGATCTGAGCCCGCAGCGCGGCCAGGTCGCCGTCCTGGCGAAGTTGCCACTCGATTGACGAGCCGATTCCTCCCGGCGACGCCGACGCCGAGACGCTCCGGCCTCGCTCCCGGACCGCCTGGTCCCGCCGCCGGGCCTCCAGATGGGCCTCCGCCTCGACCAGGTCGATATTGACCCCGACCAGTTGCTCGCGGATCTTCCGGTACTCGTCAATCGTGACGCTCAGCCGCGAGGCCGGGGTCCGGGCCTGGGTCTGGGCCTGGCCCCCCAACGTCCCCGTTGCCTCGGTGACGAGGCCGCCGGCCGGCTCGAAGTTCCCGTTCGCGGCCAGGCTCATCCATTCCTTCTGCTTGGTCTCGACCTGCTCTTTCAGTTGCTCGTGGAACTCGGTCAGGCGTTTGATCTGATCCTCGTTGATGCTCTCCGACCAATCCGAGTCGGCCTTCAGGTACGCGTCCACGACCGCGTTGACGACCCCGGCGGCCTCCTCCGACGAGCTCGAACTCATCGAGATCCGGATCAGATTCGACCCCGGCACGATCCCGACGATCAGCTCCAACCGGATCGCCGTCACCACGTCGGGCGAGAGCCGGATGATCGGGAAGCCAGCGACCTCCGGGTCCTTCGACGCGGCCAGCAAGACGTTCGTGCTGGTGATCAACTGCACCTGCGTCTCGAGGAAGGTGGGGTCGTGGCTGACGACCGTGCTGAACGGGTCGGCACCGACCGGATCGACCCGCAGCAGACTCATGGCCTCGTAGCTCGGCTTGAACTTCAGATAGATGAAGCCGGCCGCGGCGGCGCTGCCGATGACCCAGAGCGTCAGGATCTGCCACCAGTGCCGCAGCACGCCCCGCACCAGCACCCGCGGGTTCAGCGGCGGCCCGGCCGGGGCCTCCGCCCGCGCCGGAGACCCGCCTCCGCGCCGGATCGGCGTCGTGCGGAGCAGCTCAATCGATCGGGAGGCGTCTCGAGTATCCATCGGAGGGGCTTCGCCTGGGATCGTGGAGTGGGCTTCGAAAAGGAGCCGCCTCGGTCGCGGCCCCGGCGGCTCCATCCGGGCATCACTGCGTGTCCGCCATCAGCGCGGACTGGGTGTTTGCGTTACGGATGTTTGGTCCCGCCGTGACAGACCGCGGCGGGTCCCTGCTTTTATGGCCGTGCGGCCGGGCTACGGGGTTGTTCTCTTTTGGTGGATTTGGCAAACTATCAATGGCGTTCCGATTGGTTCAAGATCGCATTCTACCGGGGTTGGCCGCGGCGCGTCAAACCGCAAATGGACGATTCATGTCAGGTTTTCGAGGCCGCGATGCCCGTTCGCGACGGTGCCGGCGTCGGCCGCGGACCCAATCCTCAAAATCCCATGTCAAGACTTGACAGCTTGTATTCCCCGAGCCGTAACATGGTCGGGTGCGTGCAGCCGGCCTGACGCGCTCGAGCGGTCCCCTGGCCTGGGTCTCCGGGCCACCGCGATGCGATGGCGCCTCCAGTGGAGCAAGAACCGTGACCGCACCCCGAAGCGCAACCAAGCGGCTGAACGTCCGGTACCTGCTGGCCTCCCTGGCCGTCTTGATGCTGCTCGGTCTGACTTTGTTCGGCCTGAAGTTTTTCCAGGGTCGCTTGGTCCGCGCCGACGCCCTGGCCCAGGTCCGCGCTCTGGTCGAGGAGGGCCGCGGCGGCCTGGCGCTGCAGCACCTCGACCAGTACCTCACCATGGCCCCCGAGGACGTCGAGGCCCTGGACATCCAGGCCGAGCTGCTGGCCAAGCTGGCCAGCTCGCCCGGCCAGATCCTGCACGCCGCCCAGGTCAACGACCGCCTGCTCCGCCTCGACCCGGACGGCCCCGACCGCGACGCCACCCGTCGACGCCTGGTCCAGCTCTACGTCCTCTACAGCGACCTCTACCACTCCAGCGCGTTGTTCCAGGACGTGCCGGAGCTGGCCGCCGGTGAGCTGCGCTACCGCGCCGCCGAGGCGATCGCCCGCCAGCTCATCGCCAAGAACCCCGACGATCCGGAGGCCCACCGCCTCCTGGGCATGGCTCTGGAGGGCATGGCCTCGCCCGACAATCCCAAGGCCGTGGCCGAGGTCGTCGCCCAGTATGAGAAGGCCCTGAAGCTCGACCCCGGTGACCTGGAAGCGGCCGGTCGGCTCGCCCGGCTGCTGGCCGAGGATCGCAAGGACCCGGCCGCCGCCGAGCGGGTCCTCGACGCCCTGCTCGCCGCCCGGCCCGACGCGCCGGAGGTCCGTCTGCTCCGCTACCGGTACTTCCGGCAGCGCCGCCGGTTTGACCCGGCCGCCGCCGAGATCGAGGCGGCCACCCGCCTGGCCCCCGACGACCCGGCCGTCCGCCTGACCGCCGCCGAGGATGCCCTGCAACGTGGCGACCCGGCCGTCGCCAGACGCCACCTCGAAGCCCTCGGGTCCGAGCACCGCGACGATCTCCGCGTCCGGATGCTCACCGGCCTGATCGACTTCAGCGAGGAACGTCCCCTGGATGCGATCGACGAGTGGCGGCAGGGCCTGATCGCCACCCAGGGCACCAGCGCCGACCTGACCTGGTGGTTGTCCTACTCCCTACTCCGCCTGGGCCGCGTCGAGGACGCCAAGCCGCTCCTGAATCAGTACCTCCGCCTGGTCGGCGACGAGACCGACCCCCGCCTGTTGCTGCTCCGAGCCCTGATGGCCGAGTCCAGCGGCCAGCCCGCCGAGGCCGTCCAGATTCTCGAAGAACTCCAACCCAAGCTCGGCGGCCCGCTCCAGGAGAAGCTCTACCTGGCCCTGGGACGCTGCTACCTGGCCCTCGAGGATCGGGATAAGGCCCTCGACGCGCTCCGGCAGGCAACCCGACACGCCCAGGCCGGCTCGGTCCAGCCACGGCTGACCCTGGCCCGGACCCTCATGCAGCAACAACGCGACCCGGACGCGGCCATCAGCGCCATCAAGGAGGGCCTGGCCGCGTCCCCCAACGAGCCCGAGCTGCTCATCGCCCTGGCCGAGGCCCAGCTCAGCCGCCAGAAAGCCTTGCCCGCCGCCCAGCGCCGCTGGGCCGTCTTTGACGCCGCCCTCGCCCGCGCCGCCAAGGCGGCTCCCAGACAACACCGCCGTGGTCCTGATGCGGGCCGACCGGCTGGCCCTCGACAACCAGCTCGAACCGGCCGCCGCCTTGCTCGAGCCGGCGGCCATCCACAACCCCCGCGACACCCGCCTCTGGATCGCCCGCGCCGAGGCCCTCAGCCGCCTGGGACGGTCCGCCGAGGCCCTCGCCTGGCTCCAGCGCGCCGCCCAGCCAAAGGCCGCCGGCGACGTCGCCGCGATCCGACTGGCCCAGGCCCGCCTGCTGCTCGCCGACGGCCGCGGCCGCGAAGCCCGCGAGGGGCTCCGCCGCGACTTTCAGAACCTCGACGACGACCAGCGACCCCTCGTGCTCCAGGCCCTCGGCCAGCTCGCCGCCGCCCAAGGTGACGCCGAGACCGCCCGCGACGCCTACCACGCCTGGGCCCGGCTCCAGCCCAAGGACCCCCGGCCCCGACTGGCCGCCCTCGAGCTCGCCCTGAGCCTCGGTGATCTCACCCGCGTCCCCGACCTGCTTGAGGACCTTCGCCGGGTCACCGGCGACGCCGATCCGATCGACCTCACCGCCCGGGCCGACGTGATCCTCCGCACCGACCCCGAACACCCCGAACGGGCCGTGCCCATCGTCAAGGCCCTCCTGGCCCGGGACCCCGATCGGCCGCTCACCCACCTGCTCCGCGGCCGGCTCCTCGAACGCCAGGGCCAGCCTCGACGACGCCCTGGACGCCTACCGACGCGCCTGGGACGGCGGCGTCGCCTCGGCCTACGCCCCCCTGGCCACCCTGCTGGCCCGCACCAGCGCTACGACCAGCTGGCGGCCTTGCAGAAGCCCGACCGCGCCTTCCAGCTCGGCGGCCTGGCCGCCCTGGCCTCCTGGCAGGCCGGCGACCCCGACCAGACCGCCCGCTTCGTCGCCCAGGCCGTCCAGGACCGCCCCGAGGGCCTCGACGTCGGCTCCTGGCAGGCCCGACTGCTCGACGCCATCGGCCATGACCGCGACGCCGAGGCCGCCCTCCGCGGCCGCGTCCAGGAACGCCCCGACCAGGCCGAGCCCTGGATCACCTTGATCCGCTTCCTCGCCGAGCACGGCCGGCTCGACGACGCCCGACGGGTCGCCGACGACGCCCGCCGACGCGTCCAGACCGAACGGCCCGAACTCTTCCAGGCCGAGTGCCTGATGGCCCTGCACGACTGGGTCGCCACCGACCGGGCCGTCGCCAACGCCTTGAAACGCTGGCCCGACGACCCCAAGGTCCACATCGCCGCCGCTCAGTATTATGAGGAGACGGGCCGGCCCCGCCCGCTCGGTCGAGCACCTCGCAGCAGGCCCAGCGGCTCGACCCGAAAGACCGCGACGTCGCCCGCGAGCTGGCCGTCCAGCTCGCCAGGACGATCCCGAAGCCTGGGAACGCGCCCGGGCCCTCGTCAGCCCCGACGTCCCCGACGCCGACACCCCCGAGGACCGCCTCGCCCGCGCCGTCGTCATCGCCCGCCACCCCGGCGGCGACCGCGCCGACGCGGCGATCTCCCTCCTCCAAACCCTCCTGGCCGACCTCCCCCCCAGCCGGCCCACCGCCGCCGCCGCTCGCGACTACCTCGCCCGGCTGCTCCTGGCCCTGGACCGCGCCGACGAGGCCGTCCAGGTCAGTGCCGTCTCCGCCGAGCCGGGCTCGAACCCCGCCGCGGTCCTCCTCCACGCCGAGGCCTTGATCCGGGCCCGGCGGTTCGCCCAGGCCGAGGCTCAGCTCGACCGGCTCGCCATGGTCCTCCCGGGCGACCGCCGCGAGGCCCGCCTCCGCGCCCTGCTGATCCGCGACCGCGCCGGCGACGCCGACGCCCCGGCCGCCCTGCTCAAGGCCGTCGCCGACGCCGGCCGGCACCCCCCGCGCCGAGCCCCTCGGACGGTCGCCTATCAGCTCCTGCTCGCCGGGGACCCGCCAACCTCGACGCCGCCGGACAGATCGGTCGCCTCCTGGCTGACGCCCGCCCCGCCCTCAACTGGATGCCCGCCGAGGTCGTCGCCCGACGCGGCCAGCCCGTCGAGGCCCTGAAACTCTGCGAACAGGCCATCGCCAACGCCGACGGCGCCGACCTCGACCAGGCCGCCCGCGTCGCCGCCACGGTCGCTTCCGAGCCCGACGCCCCGCCCGAGGTCGTCCACCGCGGCGAGGCCGCCCTCCAGGCCGCCCTCGCCCGCAAACCCGACTCCGCCCGCCCTGCTCCTGATGATCGCCCTTTTCCACCACCAGCAGGGCCATTACGAGCAGGAGATCGCCCTCTACCGCCAGATCCTCGCCGGCCGACCCGACGGCGACCCCGACGGCGACAAGGTCCTCAACAACCTCGCCTGGGCCCTCTCCGAGGGACTCGGTCAGCCCGACGAGGGCCTGAAGACCATCAACCCGTCATCGACCGCCACCCCAAAACGCCCCAGTACCTCGCCACCCGGGGCGCCATCCTCACCCGCCTCCAGCAGTACGACCGCGCCATCGCCGACCTCCGCGCCGCCATCGCCATCGAATCCACACCCGTCCGCCAGTACCACCTGGCCCGCGCCTACCGCGCCGCCGGCCAGGACGCCAAGTTCCGCGAGCACTTCCAGAAGGCCCGCCAGGACGGCCTGAACCTCAACATGGCCGACCCCACCGAACGCGGCGAGCTGGCCTCCCTGCTCCAACTCTGACCCGACCCGCCGACCCGACCCCGCCCCGGCGCGAGCACCGAACGGCCTGAACCGCCGTCGGGCGCTCGCGCCGTCGGGCGCTCCCGCGCTCCGGTAAATCGCCAGGAGCCCTCGATCCACGACTCCCAGGAGTCGTCTGGTCCCGCGAGGGCGTGGGCCAGACCGACGAAAGCGGCCGCGGCGAGGGGCCGCGGCAGGACAATGACCAGGTCTGCTGGACCATCGCCGTGACCCTCACCCGGCCGCTGCGCGTCGAGTCGAAGTCGGCGAGCATCCCCGGCGTCGCGTCTTTGAGGTTCCGTTCGGAATCACTCGGCGGCTCGGGGTCGGGAGCGACCCACACCCGGCGGAATCCTCGCAGCGGTTCCGGCGGGACGAATTCTCGGGCCGATCGAGGCCGGCGAACGCGTTGTGGTCCGGGTCGCCGGATTCGATTCGGGAGCCTCTTGGCATTGATCAGGGAACCAGATTTGCTAGTCTTAACCAAGCGCCGTGAATCCGTGGAGGCGAGCCGTCGCCCGCCTTGCTGGTTTTTGGATTGGCGCGATCCCGAGTTGCACCATCCGCCATCGTGACCTAGGTTCCCCTCCGGGCACGCGCGAAACGGCCCGGACCCGGGGAGCGAGAACCATGGCGAATTCCGACACAGAGACCGAGGCTCGCGAGCGTGCCGGCCGCGACTGGGTCGGCGGCCTGATCCGCGCCGTGCTGGCGATCTACCTGCTGCCGGCCCTGCTGGTGGCCCTGGCCGTCGGTGGCCTGTTGCTGGCGGTCCAGGCCGCGGCCCGGCTCGTCCGGGCGATCCGGCCGCGCCGGCACGGTCGCCCCCGATCCGGCCAGGACGGGGCGGACCCCCGCTGCGTCCACCATGCGTCGCACCTCGGCCAGAGCTCCCGGCAAGCCCTCGGCCGGTCACCCCGACGCGCGATTCAGCCCCGGCCCTGAGTCTCGGCCGCGGCGATCTGGCCCTCCAGCGCGGGCACCAGCTCCTCCAGCAGCGACTCGATCGGGTTGTTCAGGCCCCGGCCTTCGGCCTCGCCGACCCGGCGCTGGACCTGGATCTTGAAGGTCGCCGGCTCGATCCGGAGCCGCTTGCGGGTTCCGGCCACCGTCGGCGACCACTGGCCGGCGTGGCGGAACGAGTAATAGACTTCCTGCCGCTCGGCCGTCGGGCCTTTGCCCTTGGTGAAGACCATCGAGCGGAACTCGACCGGGCCGGACTTCAGCTCGATGGCGGCGTCCGCGGGGGCGTGGCCGGGCTGTAGCCGACGGCCGGGAAGCAGACCTCCGGGATGTGGCCGATGACGCGCTCGGCCGATCCGTACACCACGATCATCGAGAGGACCACGCCGGTCTGCTTGTCGGTGTAGGTTCGCGCCACGTAGGAGCTGGCGCCGGCGATGGTCAAGGTCTCGGGGTCGAGCTTCTGGTCCTCGCCCCGGGTCTGCCATTGGCCGAGGTCCCGCGGTAGTTTGGCCAGCGGGAAGGGCATCGTCTCGACCGCGTGGGTCGCCGCCTCGAGCTGATCGTCCTGCCAGGCCCGGACCAGGCCCGAGCCCCCCAGCAGGACGCCGGCCAGCACCAGCCAGATCCTGCCGCCGCGGCCGCGACCACGGTCGCTGACGGGCTCGGCCGCCGCGGCGGTCTCCAGGGTGGACGTGGACGTGGACGTTGTCATCGCCGCGTGTTTCCTTTCCGAAGCCCGGCCCCGCCCGTCGGCCGACCGGACTTCCCCTGAGGGGCCGATTCCCGGACTTCAGCTTAGCAGGCACCCCGACCCGTGACCACGGCGGGCAGCGTCTGCGCGAGGATCTTCAGATCCTGCGCCAGCGACCAGGAATCCACGTAGCCCAGGTCGAGCCGCAGCATGGTCTCACAATGCTCGTCGCTCCGGCCACCGATCTGCCAGGGGCCGGTCAGGCCCTGGGGCACGGCCAGGCGTCGGGCGAACCCCTCGGGGTCGAGCCCTTGCAGCCGCTCGCAGTCGCGCAGTTGCAAGGGCCGCGGCCCCACCAGGCTCATCTCGCCCCGCAGCACGTTGAACAGTTGCGGCAGCTCGTCCAGGCTCGTCCGCCGGAGGAACCGACCCAGCCGCGTGACCCGCGGGTCTTGCTTGATCTTGAAGAGCACCCCGCCGGCCGACTCGTTGTAGGCTTCCAGCTCCGCCAGCTTCAGCTCGGCATCCGGCACCATCGTCCGGAACTTGTAGAACCAGAACTCCCGGCCCCCCAGCCCCAGCCGACGCTGCCGGAAGAGCACCGGGCCCCGGCTGTCGAGCTTGATCAAGGCGGCGATCACCAGCATCACCGGCAATAGCAGAATCAAGCCGACGACCGTGCCCGCCAGGTCCACCGTCCGCTTGCTCAGCGACCGTGCCGCGGCCGATTCCGCCACCGGCACGAATCCCGACGCCGGAATCTCTTCATAGATAGCAGCATTATGGAGACCAAGATTTTCCGCTTGGATGAATGATCCGAGCGAGAGAGTGGACTGTGGCGACGTGGGATTCATCGAGGCTGTCTCCGAACCCGGATGGATTCAGGGGGGGCGGCATCCCTGGTAGCGAGCAAGTGTCCCCGGCTGGCCGTTTCCACTCCACCAACCATCATTCTTGCAGGGACGAGAACGCGGTTGTCCGTGGGGATCAACCTGACCAATCACGACTTCGTCTGGTAAGTTTCGGCTCGATCGCCGAGCCGTTCGTGCTCTCTCGGATTAGAGCCAATTCGTTCACGCGACGAGGCCCCAGGTTAGCTTCTCACCAGCGCCACGTCAATCATTCGCCGCAGTCGGTTGCATTTTCTTCCAAAACGGAATGTTAAGGTTCGAAAATCGCCCGGTAATGTTGACTAAGTTCAACGGCGCAGCGGCCGACAGCCCCGGAACGTTCCAGGGTTTTTCGCCACATCTCTGGCTCCTGCCCCACCTTCCGGGCCGCTCAGCCGGCCGGCCGGCCCTCGGCCCGGAGCAGGGCCGCCAGCCCGCGACGGAGGTCGGCGTGAGGCGTCCAGCCGATCAGGTCGCGGAGCCGCGACACGTCGGCCTGAAGATGGGCCCGCTCGACCGGCCGGACCTTCGCCGGATCGGTCTCGACCGGAAGCGGCCGGCCCAGCAGCTCGCCGATCAGGGCGATGACCTCCTGCATCGAACGCGCCACGCCCGTGGCCACGTTGGCCACGGTCAGGCCTTCCGGGATCGCCTCGACCATCGCCACGACCGCCCGCGCCGCCTCGTCGGTCGGCACCAGGTCCCGCTTCGGCCAGAGGTTGCCCAGCCGCAACGGCTCGTCCGGTCGCTCGCGGATCTGCCGGATCAATTCCGGCAAGAAGTGCGGGTTCGTCTCCCGCGGTCCATAAAGGTTGAACAGCCGGCCGACCGCGAACCGCCTCCCCGGCTGGTTCCGCGACGCCAACGCCACGAGCTGCTCCCCTTGCCACTTCGTCAGGCCATAAATGTTGAACGGCGCCGGCGCCTCGTCCTCCCGGTGCGGCCGCTCCGACGGCGCATAGACGTCGCCCGTCGAGGCGAACCAGAACCGCTCGACCCCGGCCGCCGCGCAGGCCGCCAGCAAGGACTGCGTCCCCAACACGTTGATCCCGACGGCCAACGCCGGGTCGGCCACCGCCGCCGGGATGTAGTGCAAGGCCGCCAGGTGGATCACGCTCGACGGCCGGAACCGCGCCACGATCCGGGCCGTCGCCGACACATCCCGCAGGTCGGCCGCCACGAACGTGCAGCCCGGTTGCTCCAGGCTCGGTGCCAGGAAGTCGAGCCGACCCCACTGGAGCCCGTCCAGGGCCACGACCCGACGTCCGCGACGCCGCAGCTCCTCCACGACGTACGACCCGAGGAAGCCGGCGGCTCCCGTCACCAACCAGGGGCGTTCCGAATCGTCGGCCTTCGTGCTCATCGAACCGGCTCCGGTTGCAGCATCCGCTGATAGAGGGCTTCGATCGCGTCCAACGTCGGCTCCGGCCCGCAGTGCGACTCCAGCAAGGCCCGCGCGGCCTGCCGCTGGCGGTCCTGCTTCGCCGGGTCTTCGAGCAAGGCCACGGCCCGCTCGATCAAGCCCGCGTCGTCCTCGCAGACCCCGGCGTGCACGCCGTCAGCCGGCCGGAATCCCCTCGACGCCTTCGCTCGTCGTGACCACCGGCACCCCGAAGCCCATCGCTTCCAGGACCTTGATCTTCATGCCGCTGCCCCGGCTCGGGGCGTACAGCAAGACGCCCGTCCGCTCGAAGTACGGCCTCGTGTCGGGCACGTTCTCCGCGATCTCGACATCCGGCAACCCCAGGGAATCCCGGAAAGCCGACCGCGCCGACCAGCCGACGATCTGCAACCGCGCCGCCGGCACCCGCCGCTTGATCTCGGGCCAGAGCCTCGTCAGGAGCCGGAGCCCCGCCGAGTATCCCGGATACCAGTTCATCGCCCCGATCAGGCTCACGACCGGCTCGCGCCCCGCTTCTCAACCGGGATCAACGGATAGAGCGCCGGGTCCAGGCCGACCGGCACCACGGTCACGTCCGCCCCCGGGTTCAACCGCCGGATCGGCTCGACCAGCCTCGGCGAGCAGGCCCGGAAGTGCTTCAACGCCCGGACCAGCCGCTCCTCGGCCCCGATCATCAGGCGGAAGTCCAGCTTCTGCCTCCAGCCTTCCGTCGGCGCCTCCTCCAGGTCGATGCCGACCAGGTGATGCACGTTGACCAACGCCCGCTCGGCATGCTCCAGCGCCACCCACGCCGACCAGAGCTGCTCCAGGTGCAAGACGTCGTATCCTCGGGCCAGCTCGGTTTCCAGATCGCGACGCAGGTCGCCCCCGAAGAAGAACGAGTACGGCCTCCGCAACGTTCGCCACTTCCCCTTCCACCCGCCCCCCGGCGGCACCGGGTAGAGCCTCAGGTCATACTCCGCCTCCGGGAACAGCGCCCGCGCCTTCGCGATCTCCTCCGGTTTGCTGCAAGCCGCCAGCGCCGTGACCCGATGCCCCCGCTCCACCAGCCCCTTCAACAACACATAAAACCACCGCGCCGCCGCGTTGCCGAACGGCAAGGGCGCCTCCAGGAAGACCAACACGATCCGGAGCGGTTCCATTGGCTCTTGTTCCCGACCCACCTGGTTTGCCTCTCGCGACGTCGCCGGGGGCCTCTCGCCAACGAGCCCACTCCCCCGAGGGAACCCTACTATAGGAACCCGCCCCGCGCTCCGGCAAACCCAATGCAACCGGCCGCCGCCTCGCCGCCACCCAACGGCCGCGTCACGCCCGCGAACACGCTCGACGACTTGCGCCCCGCGTCGTATCGTATTCCTACAAGACCCGTCGGGAGTTCCTGCCCATGGCCACGAACCAGCCCGACCGAAGCCAGCCCCCACGGACCCCTGAGCAGCGGGCCGCCGAGGAAGCGATCCGCCGTCGTTTCCAGTCCGAGCCCGGTCTCCGGGAGCTGCGCGACTCCGGCGAGATCAGCCCGGAGACCTACAAGCGCACCCGTCGTCAGCGTGCCGAAGGTCCGCCCGACAACCCGATCCGGCGGCTGGTCGCCGCCTTGCGGACCGAGCGGGAACGCCAGGGGTTGAGCCTGGCCGACATCGCCGACCGCTCGGGCATCGACCGCGCCGCGATCCACAAGCTGGAGATCGGCTTGAACAAGAACCCGACCGTCGAGACCCTCCACCGCTACGCCCGCCGCCCTGGGCGTGCGCCTCACCTGGGGCCTGGAAACGATCGCCGCCGGACCTTGATCCGCGACGTCCGACCGACCCGTTGACAACCGCCCCGCCTTGTTGCGACGATGAGCCGGCCCGCTGGGATCGCCTCCCGCGGGCGCGCTCTTTGAAACTTCGAAAAGGGGCCGCCAGCCCCGGGGTTGAACCCCGGGAAGGAAGACGGTGAAACTCCGTCGCGGGACCGCCGCCGTAAACGGTGAGGGCCGGACCAAAGAGCCACTGCGACATCCAGTCGTGGGAAGGCGTCCGGACCGCCAGCAGCCGTGAGCCGGAAGACCGCTGGCCGCTCCCTTTGGACCAGCGGTGCTTCGGCCTCAAGCATCCGGTTGGGTACGGTCGTTTCCCTTTGGCGGAAACGCGCCGGCTCATTGCCGTTCGAGGACCGGAGATTTCCGCCCCTCGACGGAGCCGACCGCCCGTGCCCGCCCCCATTCCGGATCGACGACCCGCCTTCACCCTGATCGAGCTGCTGGTCGTCCTCGCGATCATCGGCGTCCTGATCGCGCTGTTGCTGCCGGCCGTGCAGGCCGCCCGCGAGGCCGTCCGACGCGCAAGTGCACCAGCCACCTCAAGCAGATCGGCCTCGCGCTACACGGCTACCACGACGCCCACAACACCTTCCCCGCCGGCGGCTGGATCGCCCTGTTCAACCAGCCCGCCACCCGGAACCTCAACTCCGGCTGGTCGGCGTCGGTCCTCCCCTGGCTCGAACAGGGCCCTCTCTTCGACGCCTTGAACCTCGACGTCGTTTACGACCACCCCGCCAACGCCACCGCCACCGCCACCGTCCTCCGCGTCTATCTCTGCCCCTCCGAGCCCCGCCGTTCCTTCTGGAACCGCGCCCCCGGCGACCGCTTCGACCACGCCGACGCCGACTACGGCGGCCTCTACGGCGAGCGCGGCCTCAGCAGCCCGACCGTCACCAACAACCCCCCCCGCGGCGCTTTGATCTTCAACCGCGCCCTCCCCCTCTCCACGATCACCGACGGCACCTCCCAGACCATCCAGGTCGGCGAGGACCCCGAGGCGATCAACGCCCTCTGGGCCAGCGGCCACAACCTCTTCGACCAGGCCTTCCCGATCAACGCCCGACCCCCCTTCGAGCACGGCGAGGAATTGACCAGCCAGCACCCCGGCGGCGTCAACGCCCTCTTCGCCGACGGCTCCGTCCACTTCCTCAAAGCAACGACCCAACCCCGCGTCCTCGCCGCCCTCTGCACCCGCGACGGCGCCGAAGTGCTCTCGACCGACAGCTATTGATTCCTCAAAGGGATTTCCACCGATGCCCACGCTCCTTCCGCCCCGTCGCCGTCCTTTCCTCGCCCCCGCCCTCGTCGCCGCGGCGACCTTCCTCCAGGCCCCGACCGCCCGCGCCGACCTCGTCACCGGCACCTTCGAGGACCAGTACCCTGGCCCCGACACCTTCAAAAACGACTTCCGCCCCACCGACTCGTTCACCACCGCCGGCTTCACCCTCAACAATTCCTACAACGCCACCTATGATTCCTGGTCCGGCTTCGCCGTCTCCAGCCGCCTCGACAATACCTTCGGCGGCCTCGACTACACCCACCAGTACGGCGCCTACGCCCCCGCCCGTTCCGGCCTGACCGGCGCCGGCGGCTCGGCCACCTACGCCGTCGCCTACAACGGCACCACCGGCGACGCCCTCATCAACCTCCCCGCCGGCGCCGACCCCGATTCGATCGACCTGACCAACACCACCTACGTCGCCCAGTCGATCACCTCGGGCGACGGCTTCGCCCGCGCCTTCCACCAGGGCGATTACCTCCGCCTCGACATCCTCGGCTACTCTGGCCCCGACGCCACCGGCACCCTCCTCGGCATCGTCCCCTTCGATCTCGCCAACTACCCCGACACCCCCGGCTCCTCCCTCCAGCTCATCCACGACTGGACCACCGTCGATCTGACCTCCCTCGCCGGCTCCCGCAGCCTCGCCTTCTCCCTCACCTCCACCGACGTCGGCGACTTCGGCATGAACACCCCCGCCTTCTTCGCCCTCGACAACCTCGTCGCATTCCGCACGACCCCCGAGCCCTCCGCCCTCCTCCTCCTCGCCCTCGGCCTCGCCGGCCTGGCGATCCGGGACCGACGCTCGCGGACCTCAAGGACCGCGTGATGCCGTGCCCGGAAGGCGACTTGAGGCTCCGGCGTCGTTGAGATAAAATTCAACGGGCGGTCGTTAATGCGAGCGGTCGCGACAGGCCCCGGAGATCGCCCGGAAGTGATCGATGCCGACTTCATCGATTGGGACGACCCGGACGACCCCGAGGGCAACGTCGCGCATCTGGCCGAGAACGACGTCACCCCCGAGGAATTCGAGGAGGTCCTTTCCAGCCCCGAGGGCCGCGACGACCTGAGCCGGACCACCGGTCGCCCCGTGCGGTTCGGCTGGACCTCAACCGGCAAGCACCTCATCATCGTCTTCGAGATCGAGGACGACGGCGGGTTCGTGATCGTGCGGCCGATCACGGCTTACGAGGTGGACCCCAGGAACGAGTGACCATGCCCCGCAAATCGTTCGAGGACCTGAGCCCGGAGCAGCGTGCCCGCGTCGAGGCGTTCCGGGCCCGCCACCGCACCCCGGACGCCCGCGCCCGCGAGCGGGCCGACCGCGCGGCGATCCGTGCGGAATTCCCGCCCGCCACGGCCGACGCGGAAACCCTGGCCACGCTGGCCACGCTCCGGCAGGAGCGCGAGCGTCAGGGCCTCAGCCTGAGCGACGTCGCCGCCCGTTCGGGGATCGACCGGGCCACCCTCAGCAAGCTGGAGAACGGCCGCCAGCCGAACCCGACCCTGGCCACCCTCCGGCGCTATGCCGCCGCGATCGGCAAGCGGTTGGAGATCTCGATTCAGGAAGTGAGCCCGTAACCGCAGCAAGCGTCGGGTGCGTCGAGTTTTCGACAACGCTTTCACGAGCCCCATCCCGAGAAGCAGATCAGCAAGGCCCGGGTCCGCGCCGTGCGAGGCTTCCTCCTCAACGCGGGGGTCGAACCCTCATGATCCACTACAAGGGCTATACCGGGGTCGCCGAGGTGGACACCGAGGCCGGCCTCCTCTTCGGCCGGGTGATCGGTCTGCGCGACGTGATTACCTTCCAGGCCGAGACCCCCCGGCAACTCGTCGAGGAGTTCCACCGGTCGGTGGACTTCTACCTGGAGTTCTGTGCCTCCCGGGGCGAGCCCCCGGAGCGGCCCTACTCGGGCAACTTCCAGGTCCGCCTGAGCCCCGCCCTCCACCGCGACCTGGCCGTCGCGGCCGAGGCCCGCGGCCAGAGCCTCAACGCCTTCGTCGCCCAGACGCTCGCCACGGCCTTGCCTCCCCCCAAAGCCGCTCCCCCCACTCGCCGACAGCCCCCTCGACCCCCGACCGGCCCGCGCCGCCGGACCAAGCGGACCGGGACCACTTGAGCCATCGCACCCCCGGACGCCCGCTCACGCGAGCGGGCCGTCCGGGAAGCGGTGCGGTCGGAATCCCCGACAGCCGGTCTTATACCGAATCACCTGGATCGGTTTCCGTTCCGGGCGTGCCACCCAGCAAAGACCACGCTTCCAGGCGATTCGGTATTAACCCTCCGTCTCGTCCTGGCCACCCGCCGGTAGGCCGCGATCCGAGCCCCGGGAGTCGAGGATCTTCAGGACGCGATCGAGCTTTCGCTCCAGCTCCCGGAGGCGCCGCTCCTGGTCGGCCGGGGGCGGGGCCAGGGTGGCCTCAATCTCATCGGTGATGAGTTCCGGGTGCTTCGCGGCGAGCATGGCCCGCGTCCATCGGGCCATGACGATCATCGCCTTGGACTCGCCGAGCTGCCCGGTCAGTTGCTCGAACTCCTTCGTCACCTCCGCGACCAGCTTCGCCTGTTCTTCCGCCTCGGCAGCCCCCGGGCCAAGTTCGCGCGGCACTCCGAAGTTGACCTTCTGCAGCAACTCCATGTAGGCCCGGAGCCGGCCTTCGAGCCATTCCGACTGAAGTTCCGCGGTCGCCGCGGCTGCCTCGAACTCGCCCAGCATCCCGGTGACTTGCCGGATCGCCGCCATCTCCGCTTCGATCTCCACCATCTCCGCCTGCGCTGCCTGGAGCGGGTCCGGCCGGCCCTCGGGCGCCGGTTTGGATTCCGGAGCGGGCGGCTTCGCCGCCGGTTTCGGCCGGGGCTGGGTCTCCGGCTGGCTCGGGATTGCCTCGGGCGCCGAATCCTCGGGCCGGGATTGGGCCATCACGCCCACACCGAGGGTCGCCAGGCCGACCGCCAGCGCGGCGGTCATCGTCCATCTCGCCATGATGAGTCTCCGGATCTCTCCATGAACCAGGGCACCGACCGCCGCCGGGACCGTCCCGGAGGCCGCGCGCCCCGCCGCGAGGCGGGCCGTCGCACTGATCAAGGTTTCCGCGATCCTCAGCCGGCCCGTTGGAGCGAGCAGGGCCACCGAGGGAGCCAGCCCGCGACGCTCCAGCCGACCCCGGAGCCGGTCGCGGGCTCGGGCCAGTCGGCTCTTGGCAGTTCCTACCGGGCAGCCGACCTGGCGGGCGGCCTCCTCGATCGACCGGCCCTCCAGGTGGCAGAGCACCACCAACGCCCGTTGCGCCCCGGCAGCCGATCGATCTCCTCGTGCAAGACCGGCCCGAGGTCGTCGGGCTCCGGGCCTTCGATCCAGCCGGCCGCCCGCGACGCCGCCCGCGTCTCCATCTCCGACCGACGACGACCGGCCTCCCGCGCCCGCAGGGCGACCCGCGACGCCACCCGATGGAGCCAGGGGCCGAGCGAGTCGCGCACCCAGAGCCCGCCGCCGCGCCGGGCGAGCACCAGAAAGGTCGCCTGGAAGGCATCGTCCGCCTCGGGCCCACGCCCCAGGACGCCCCGGCAGGTCCGCAAGACCATCGGCCCGTGCCGATCCACCAGGGCCGTGAAGGCGCGTTCGGCCGCCTCGCTCCGCTCCGCCGTGAATCGCCCCAGGAGTTGCCCGTCCGTCAGGCCCGACGTCGTCCCCTCATCGAATAACACCCCGAGGTGTTTCAGGACGGCCGATCCCCGCGGTTGTGCCACCAATCCATCCTCCTTGATTCGCCAACCGACCCGAAACAACCCCGCCAGCGCCCACGTCCGCCGCGAGACCACGGTGAAAGGACCGCAACGGTGCCCTCACAGGAGTAAAGCCGCGTCGGTCGTCGCGGGTTCCCTCCAGCCCGGATTCTCCCACCAGCCTGCCCGCGCCACGACCCGCCCGGCGGAGCCTCGCCGAGCGGCCAGTCGGCCCGGCGGCGGCGAGTCCTCTTACGTGATCCGAAGGATGCGGCACGTCTCTTCGTAACTGCGTTCCAGGTCGAGCGGCACCGCGAGGTTCTCGGCGAGCCAGAGCGGCAGGGTCGGCAACGGCTGGCCGAGCCCCAGGGGGTGCATCCAGGTCTCGAGTTGCCCACTCTCGCCGGTCCGCGCCCAGCGGCAGGAGACGGCGTAGAGCGGGCAGGGCCCGTCGGTCAGGGAGGGGTCGGTCTGGCCGAGGAGTTCCAGCAGATCGCTGTACAGGTTGGCGGTGCGGGTCGTGACCGGATCGACAATCGCGACGCAGACGCGATCCTGGATCAAGGCGGCGCATTTGGCGACGAAGGCGCGCCGATGTTCAGGCCGGTCCTTGTTGGCCGGGCTGACGAGTTCGACCGCCGCCACCAGCCGGCGGCCCGACCAGGGCCAGCGCACACTAACATGTTGAACCCATAACGACTTCCATCAAGAAGGCGTCGCTCCAGCCGCAGCTACGGCGTTTCATCACCAGACTCTGACGGCCCGGGTGCTGCTTCAACAGCGACAACGCGAACCGGTTCAACCACGACAAATTCTCTCGCAAGTGCCGCTCGCGGGTCCGCGAATGGTCTTCGCCAAACGTCATGTCCAACGTCCAATGACAACTGTTCTCAATGCTCCAATGGCCGCGAACCGCGCGGGCAAACCGCTTCACGTCCGACTCAAGGCTGCTGAGGTAATAGCGGACCTCGATCGTCTCCTTCCCGTCACGCCGGATGCTCGTCGTCGTCAACCCGATCGACTTCAGCCCCTTCCAGAGCAGGAACCCGGGCAGGTCCTTAGGGGTCGGCAGTTGAAGATAGGTTCGCACCTCCTCGCGTCCGTGCCCCGTCTCCGTGGTCACGTGCTCTCGTGCGGCGGCCAGGTCCCCCTCAAGTTGTTCGTCGATGTAGGCGATGACGGCTTGGTGCAGTGCCTCTTGGTTCCCCTTCAACGCCAGCACATAATCACCGCCTCCCGCGATGATCTGCTCGGCGATCGCCTTCTGCGTCCCCATCGCGTCGATCGTGATGATCGCCCCGTGGATGTCCACCAGCCGCAACAGTTCGGGGATCGCTGTGATCTCGTTCGACTTCTCGGCACACGCGACCTGGCCCAGCGACAACCCGTATTCGCTGGCCCACACACTCACACAGTGCAATGCGCCCAGCCCGTGGCTGCGGTCATGACTGCGCCGTGCCGTCTTGCCGTCCACCGCCAGTACGGGCTGTTCCACGCCGGTCTGCGCGACCGCCTCGGCACGAAGCGACTTGAGCCAGTTGGCGAAGCAGGTCTGGAAGGCGGCCGGCTTCAGCGCCATCAGGACGCGGCGGAAGACGTCCTTGCGGGGAATGCCGTGGGGCAGGTGAAGGACCCCCAGGAGGAACTCTTCCTTCAGGGCGGCCCAACGGGCGATCGCGGTCGGGCCGCCCGCTCCGGCGAGCACCGCCAACAGCGCGATGACCAGGACACTGGCCAGGGGATGCCGCTGGTTGATCGTCGAGCGCGGGTCCTCCAGTTCCTGGAAGTGGACGACGACCTCATCGAGACCGACACGTCGAAGATCCCCCATGACTCCCCCCCAGTACAGCTTCGTGGAAGCGACACCGGGGAGGGTATACACAAAAACCAGCCAGGGCGCAAGCGTTACAGCTTATCAGGATTACCCATAAGTCTGCGCTGGCCCTGGCGGCCCGACCGGGTATCATAGACGCGGACCTCGTACTCATCCCGGTTCGGCAGGTCGGTCGCGACGGCCAGAGTCGGCCTTGACGGCGACCAGGTCGCCGTCAAGGCCCCAACGTCGTGGCCCCGCTCGCCGGCCGCGGGAGCGGCTTCCTCGGCCTCGTAGGTCGCCACGTCAACCTCGATGGAGGAGCCGAGATGGATCTGCGGCTCGGCGACGTAGCGTCGGGGCAGATTCCGGTTGAGATCGATGACGATCATGGCCGGCCACTGGCCGTGGAGGCCATCCCACGATCTCCGGTCGGCGAGCGGTGGTCGGAAGTGATCGCGCAGCGGCATGACAGGCCCCTCCTTTCGGTCCAGCGTAACCGAAGGTCCGCCGGCTTTCCCAGGTCGTCCGCGACGGCTGGCCGGGGCCCATCGCCCCCGCCCGGCCCCTCGCCAACGTCCTCCGGCTCAGAGACTGTCCCGAAAGTGATGCGTAGCCCGAGGAAACGGGGACTGGCTCCGAGGTCTTCCGAGGTGCCTGTCCCCGTTTCCTCGGGCGGAGCGGCCGGGTCAAGGGGACAGGCACCGGCCGAAGACGTCCGGAGCCAGTCCCCTTGACCCGGCCAAGCGGACTTTCGGGACAGTCTCTCAGTTCGACTGGTGCACTTTCTCGGCCCTATGCCGCTGAGGCGAGGGCCGAGTATAAGGTCTCTCGAATTGGGACGGGTAGTTTTTCGAGATCCGCCCCATTCTCAAGCTGTGCAAAAACACCCTCCGACCAGATCCACCGCCGTACAACTGTCAGGGCGTCGGAGAACGTCACCCCCGTCTTGCCTGGCCACTCGATGCGCCCGATCCGGCGGTCCTCGGGCAAATTGTGGTAGAGCATCGCGACGATCGAGTACAGCCCGAACAGGCACGAGGTTTCACGCAGCACCGAGGCTCGGCACCACGGACGTACGCTCTCCACGTGGAGACACGAATGGGCTTCCTGGAAGGTGGTTTCAATGTTCCATCTCCCTGTGTAATAACGGATCATCTGCTCGGTGCTGAGTCGGATGTCCGTGGTGTAGAGGTATTCGTCGCG
Organism: uncultured Planctomycetales bacterium; assembly: GCA_963752755.1. Classification (GTDB taxonomy): domain Bacteria; phylum Planctomycetota; class Planctomycetia; order Isosphaerales; family Isosphaeraceae; genus CAVVZJ01. The sequence continues at coordinate 109,705 of CAVVZJ010000008.1, forward strand.
ATGCGTACCTTCGCGGTCACGCACGAAGACCCAGAGGATGGGGACCAGGCCCTCACCCGATTTGTACCAGTGACCCCGGCCGCCGCGGGTCTCGACGCGGCGCGTGCCCCCGCCATACCAACCGACCGTGCGACGCTGGAATCGTCGGGCGGCCGAAACCGCCTCGCGTGGCTTGGGGAGCCGCTGTCCCTTGACTCGTGGGCGGCCGTTGCCGGTGTAAGGCGGAGGAGGCTCGAACAGGTTGGCCTCGGGATGGAGTTTGCTGACCAGGGCCAGCCGTCTGCGGTGGTGATGACAGAACCGAGCCACCTCATGAGTGCCATAGGCCGAGTCGCCCACCAACACGAATCGGCGGTCGGGGAACCACCGGAGCATCAGCCGGAGCAACCGGATCATGTGCTGGGCCGGCGTCCGGTGCCGACGGCGTTGGCGACGGTCGTTCTCCTCGGACTGATAGAGGGCGACCAGAACGGGCAACGCCCAGGGACGGTTGGCGAACGGGAAGCGGATGAGGACGGCGAGCACAACCCACTTGTGGCCGTACCTCCAGGCGGTAAAGGCATGCGAGGAACGAACCGGATCGCGATGCCGGGCCTTGCCATAGACATGAGGCCCGGGATGTCCGAAGACGGTGTCATCGCCGACCAGGACAACCGGGAGGTCCTCCGGGAGCAGGGTGAAGACCTGTCGGATCAGAGCGCAAGCCAGGCGGAGCAAGGACCAACGCGATTTGGAGAAGACGCGACGGTAGCTGGAACTATGTCCGGTCGCGAGCGTTCCGACGGTTCGGAGCAGGTTGGAGACCGTGCGAGGTCCGCGCGTGATGATGGCGGATCCGAGCAGGAGGAGAAATCGCTGAGAGGTGGGCTGCGAGAAGACGGGAGCGAAGGAAAGCAGTAACGGCAGGGCGTGATCCGGTAGAATCGACATGGCGTCCGTCCTCGGTCGGTTTCCTGAGAAGTCGGTTCAACTCCCCAGAGTACCGCCGAGGCGGACCCAACTCAGACTCAGAAAAAGTGCACCAGTCGAGCTCAGAGGCTATCCCGGAATTCGGGATGTTCGTAAACTCTTCATCACCAAGGAGATTCACAGGATACACCGACGACGGAGCATACCCCGATGCGTAAGCCCTACCCCTCCGACCTGACCGACCAGCAGTGGGCGATCATCGAGCCCCTGATCCCGGTCCACAACGTGGGTCGGCCCCGGATCAACGACATGCGGGAGGTGCTCAACGCCATCTTCTACCTGAATCGGTCCGGGTGCCAGTGGGACATGCTCCCCCACGACCTGGCGGCCAGGAGCACCGTCTACAACCACTTCGCCCAGTGGCGGGACGACGGCACCTGGCAACGGATCAGGGACGCCCCGCGGCAACAGGTCCGTGTCGCCGGCGGTCACGACCCCAGCCCGAGCGTGGCCAGCATCGACAGCCAGACGGTCAAGGCGACCGAGGTCGCCGACTGCCGGGGGTACGACGGGGGCAAGAAGATCACCGGGAGGAAGCGGCATATCCTCGTGGACAAGCTGGGGTTGCTGCTGGTCGTCGTGGTGTCGATGGCGTCGGCCGACGACGGCACCTTCGCCCCCAAGGTGCTCTCCCGGATGACCGCCGAGCACCGGACACGGCTGAGGAACATCTGGGCCGACGGGAAGTACCGCAACCACTCGCTCAACGCCTGGTTGATCGAGGCCAAAGCGGGGTACGAGATCGAGGTGGTCGGGCGTCCGAAGGGGAGTGTCGGGTTCGTGGAACAGCCACAGCGGTACGTGGTGGAGCGGACGTTCGCCTGGATCGGCCGATACCGGCGGCACAGCCGGGACTACGAGCGGTTCACGAGGTCGAGTGAGGCGATGGTCAAGGTCAGCTCGGTTCATCGCATGCTCAGGCTATTGAAAAAGGATGAATCGATGAAGCCCATCCCGTTCAAATACCGGGAATCACAGGGAATAATTACGGGATAGCCTCTCAGCTCGGTTCATCGCATGCTCAGGCTATTGAAAAAGGATGAATCGATGAAGCCCATCCCGTTCAAATACCGGGAATCACAGGGAATAATTACGGGATAGCCTCTCAGTGCGCCAGGGTCGAGGCGCCGGCCGGGGCGTAGCCCCAGCGGGGCAGTTCCTCGGCCAGGGACGTCTCGAGCAGCTCGGCCTGGCGGGCGGTGAGATGCCGGCGCCACTTGTCGTTGGCGCTGCGGAGCCCGAACCCCTCGATGATCCGGCGGAACCGGGGCGAGAAGTCCAGCTCGCAGAAGTCCAGGGCCCGCTGGAAGACCCCGATCGGATCGGCGGTCAGATCCTCGTAGCGGATTTCCTGATAACGGGCCGGATCGACCGCGTTGCGGGTCTCCGCGTAGGAGGCCATCAGGATCTTCCAGTGGATCGCCGCCAGCACGACGAACGAGCGGTCGGAACGCTCCCACTCCTCGGCGTGCTCGGGCGACAGGTCGCCCCAGCGCCACTGGCGCGGGCCGAGCCAGCCGCGCCAGAACTCGACGTCGAGCAGCGAGTTGGCCACGGCCCGGCCGTCGCGGACGATGTGGACGAACCGGGCGTCGGGGAAGATCTGGGACAGGTAGCCGACCCGGGGCCAGCCCGTCAACTTCACCAGCCACCGCGGCCGACGCCGGGTCAGCCGCTCACCGACCGCCGCCACCAGCCGACGCGCCTGCTCCGGCCGCACGTCGTCGGCCCGCAGGTCGCGGCAGACCTCGCTGAAGCCGGGGATGTGGTGCTCCCAGAACTCCCAGCACTCCGACGGCCAGAGCAACCGCGCCATCACCCGGCCCGTGGGGTCGCCATCCGCCAGCCGCAAGCCCCAACGGTGCCAGCCGGCCGACCCCGGAAACCGCCGGCTGCCTTCGTGGAGGAAGTTCACCCGCTCGTGATGGGTGAAGATCCGATGAAACACGGTCGAGCCGCTACGGCCCGTCCCGATGAGGAAGATCGGCCGGTCAGGTTTCATTTTGGTCCTTGTCTCCACCCGACATCGGGCAACTCAAAGTTGATTTGACCACCATCGTCTTGATCCGATTGAGGCCCCCGTGAGCCGGTGATCCGGTCGTCCGGCTCACGGCTGCCCTCGGGCATAGCAATTCTTGTTCCGTTTGATTCGAAAAGACCCGCGACGTCGTAAATCCGAAGCTCTGGTCCCGACCCGGCCTTCACCAGCTTGCCCCTTTCCCGCGCACGCCCCCTACGGCGCCGGCGGCGGCCCGGCGGTCTCGACCCCTTCCAGGTGCAGGCAGGCGTTGAGCATGACAAGTCGCGCCCGGCCGTCGGCTTCATATTCAAGGAGGCTGATCCCTCCGTTGGCCTGGCGGATCGAGCGCGCCTTCGCGATCGGCAACCCGAGCGGACCGGCGAGGCAGGCCCGATTGACGACGTTGTGGCCGACGACCGCGATCCGCCCCCCCGGGTGGGCCGCGGCCAGCCGTTCGAGGGCCAGCCCGGCGCGTCGGGCGACATCGAGGAACGACTCGCCCCCAGGGTAGGGGACCGCCCCCGGATCGTCGTGGAACCGCCCGTACGCGACCGGCTCCCGCTCCCGCGCCTCGTCCCAGGTCAAGCCTTCCCAGCGCCCGACGTCCGCCTCAATCAACGCCTCCACCGCGACCGGCTCCAGGCCCTGCGGGCTGGGTCATTGGTCATTGGTCATCCAGTCTGGGGTTATGTGGGGGAGCGGTCAATTACAGTCCCGCAGACCGAACAAGCCCAACAGCCGGCGGGCGACCTTGATCCTCACAATGACCAATGATCAATGACCCAGCCCGCAGGGCCGAAGCCGGCGTTGTCAGGATCATCGTTGGCCCGTATCATCACAAGGGTTCCGCCGCGCCTGGCGGGACGGAAACAGGGGAGGCCGTCGGATGCTCGGCGTGACGCTCGGGATCGGTCCTTACCTGCAACGGGTCCACGCGGCGATCGCCGACCTCGACCCGAAGCAGGTCGAGAACCTCAGCGACCTGATCGAGCGCGCCTGGCGCGACGGCCGGTTCGTCTTCATCATCGGCAACGGCGGCTCCGGGGCCAACGCCTCGCACCTCTGCGAGGACCTGGCCAAGTGCACCCTCCGCGACTTCGAACGCCAGCGCCGGTTGAAGGTCCTGAGCCTGACCGACAACACTCCCTGGATCATGGCCGTCGCCAACGACCTCAACTACGACGGCATCTTCCTCGAACAGCTCAAGAACCTCGCCTCGCCCGGCGACCTCCTGCTCGCGATCTCCGGCTCGGGCAACAGCCCGAACATCGTCAAGGCCGTCGCGTGGGCCGAGGCGAACGGGTTGGAGACCGTCGGCATCACCGGCTTCTCCGGCGGCCGGCTCAAGCAGCTCGCCCGCCACAACCTCCACGTCGGCATCGACGACATGGGCGTCGTCGAGTCCCTGCACCTGACCGTCTTCCACTGGGTCATCGACGACCTCAACCGCCGCTTCGCCGCCGACGTCGAGGCCCGGGCCCCCGCGCCGTCCGCATGATCACATCATATCAAAATTTCAAAAATAGCCTGATCCAGGGAAGGAGAGGGACCGGCCCCATGCAGATCGTCACCGGCGCCGCCGGCTTCGTCGGCAGCAACCTCGTCCGGGCCCTGAACGACCGGGGCGTCCGCGACGTGCTCGCCGTGGACGACCTCACCCACGGCGACAAGTTCCGCAACCTGGCCGACTGCCAGCTCGCCGACTACCTCGACCACGCCGAGTTCCGCGACCTGATCCGCCGCGGCGCCTTCAATCCCAAGGTCGAGGCCCTCTTCCATCAAGGCGCCTGCGCCGACACGACCGAGTCGGACGGCCGCTACATGATGGATAATAATTATGCGTTCTCCAAGGAACTCCTTCACTGGAGCCTGGAGCGCCGGGCCCCCTTCGTCTATGCCTCCAGCGCCTCGGTCTATGGCCTCTCCCGCGTCTGCGCCGAGGACCCGGAATCCGAGGGGCCGCTGAACGTCTATGCCTTCTCCAAGCTCCAGTTCGACCGCTACGTCCGCGCCTTGCCCGAGCCCGCCAGCACGGTCGTCGGCCTCCGCTACTTCAACGTCTATGGCCCTCGCGAGGGCCACAAGGGGCGGATGGCCTCGATGGTCTGGCAATTGTATCAGCAACTGAAGAATGACGGCGTCGCCCGACTCTTCGAGGGGACCGACGGCTTCGAGCCTGGCGAGCAGCGCCGGGACTTCGTGGCCGTCGGCGACGTCGTGGCCGTCAACCGCTTCTTCGCCGAGGGGCCGACCCGCCGCGGCGTCTTCAACGTCGGCACCGGCGAGGCCCGCGGCTTCAACGCCATCGCCCGCATCCTGATCGACCGCCTCGGCCGGGGCGAGATCCGCTATGTCCCCTTCCCGGACTCCCTCCGGGGCAAGTACCAGAGCTTCACCCAGGCCGACGTCACCCGCCTCCGGGCCGCCGGCTACGACCGGCCCTTCGCCACCCTGGAGGAGGGCATCGACGCCATGATCGCCCACGATACCACGACGGCATGACGCTTGCAGGGCAACGGGGCGGCATGCCAGGGATCAAAGATCCACGATCGGATGAAACGAGGATGTTGATGAACGGTGCCCCGTCGAGATTAGAGGGTCTGGTCCGCTCCCTGCGACCGTGCCGGGTCGCGGTCATCGGCGACGTGATGCTCGACCGCTACGTCAAGGGCCGCGCCGACCGCCTCAGCCCCGAGGCGCCGATCCAGGTCCTGGAGGTGGACGACGAGTACCAGATGCCCGGCGGCGCCGCCAACGTCGCCATGAAGGCCGCCGAGCTGGGAGCCTCCGTGCGCATGGTCGGCCTCGTCGGTGCCGATGGCGCGGCCGACGAGCTTCGCGACCTGCTCACCTCCCGACCCGGCCTCGCCGACTCGTTGATCCCCGACCCGTCCCGCCGCACGACCGAGAAGACCCGCTTCGTCGCCCACAACCAGCAGCTCCTCCGCGTCGATCGCGAACGCCGCGCCGCGCCCAGCGGGGCCGTCCTCGACCGCCTCGCCGCCGCCGCCCGCGCCGCCGCCGCCGAGGCCGACGCCGTGATCCTCGAAGACTACGGCAAAGGGGTCCTCAACCCCGAGGTCATCGCCGCCGCCTTGGACGGCGCCCGCCAGAGCGGGGCGCCCGTCGTCGTCGATCCGAACGGCCGCGACTACCGACGCTACGCCGGCGCCACCGTGTTGACCCCCAACCTCCGCGAGACCGAGGTCGCCGCCGAGCTTTCCATCGGCGGCCCCGACGACCTCGAAGCCGCCGCCCGCAAGCTCGTCGAGCAGACCGGGGCCGCCCTGGCCGTCACCCGCGACGCCGAGGGCATCTCCCTCTTCCGCGACCTCGCCGGCCGTCTCGACCACACCCCCATCCCGACCGTCCCCGTGGCCGTCTTCGACGTCACCGGCGCCGGCGACGCCGTGGCCGCCGGCCTGGCGATCGCCCTGGCCTCCGGCGTGGAGATGGCCGACGCCTGCGCATCTGGCGAACCTCGCCGGCCGCGCCGTCGTCCGCCAGTTCGGCGTCGGCACGATCTCGATCGGCCACCTCCTCGCCGAGGCCCGCGGCGACGGCGACGGCCGCGCCGCCAAGGTCGCCGACCGTTCCTTCGCCGCCCAGAAGGCCCGCGAGGTCCAGCAAGGCGGCGGCCGGGTCGTCTTCACCAACGGCTGCTTCGACATCCTCCACTACGGCCACGCCCACCTCCTGCAGTTCGCCCGCGGCCAGGGCGACTTCCTGATCCTCGGCCTGAACACCGACGCCTCCGTCCGCCGCTTCAAGGGCCCCGACCGCCCCCTCGTCCCCGAGGACCAGCGCTCCTACATGCTCTCCCTTTACCCGTTCGTCGATCTGATCGTCCTCTTCGACGAGGACACCCCGATGAACCTCATCGAGTCGATCCGCCCCGACGTCCTCGTCAAAGGGGGCGACTACACCCCCGAGACCGTCGTCGGCCGCGACCTCGTCGAGTCCCTCGGCGGCCGCGTCGCCATCTGCCCCCGCCTCGAAGGCTTCAGCACCACCGACATCGTCCGCAAGATCCAGGACCAGCGCCGTGCCGGCTGAGAAGGCCGGACAAGTGCTATATTAAAAGTAGCAAACGACCGTGTGGGCCGGCCCCGCCAACGCCGCCCACCGTAGGGTGCGTCCAGTCCTCGACGACGCACCCTCGGAAGCTCATTGGATCGTGAGGGGAAATCGGCGTCTTTTATTGGACGAAAAAATGAACTAACATCGATTTCCTTCTCGCCGGAACGACTGGGGGCGAAGACGACCCCAGCTACCCGCCGCCGCCCTTGACTTATCGCGTTTTGCGATTATTCTTCTCCCGGGAGCCGACGACCGGGGGCGATGGGTCTGGCATGCGCGTCATCGCCAAGAGCCGGCTGGTGCAGTTCTGGGAATCCCGGAAGCATGATTCCGAGGGGGCCGAACGCGACCTGTCCGCCTGGTACAAGCTCGCCCGGAGTGCCGACTGGCCCCACTTCGCCGCGCTGCGGCAGACCTTCGGCTCGGCCGATCAGGTCGGCAACTGCGTGGTCTTCGACGTGGGCAACAACCGCTTCCGGCTGATCGGCCGGGTCAACTACGGCGCCCGCCGGCTCTACGTCCTGAAGGTGATGGACCACGCCGAGTACGACAGGCAGAGGTGGATCGACGAGTGCGGCTGCCACGAGCCGCCGCCGAAGAGGCCCGCGACACCCGAGAGACCGATCGTCCCGAAGAAGAGGCCCCCGAAGGGGAAGGTGTCCATCCGCAAGCCCAGGGGAGGGAAGTAAGCCATGGCCGTCAAGACCGCCGCCCGCACCCTGCCGGACACCTACTTCAGGCTGGTGAAGCGGTTTCCGCTCGCCCACCTCCGCGACGACGAGCACCTGGAGGCGGCCCTGGAGGTGATCGACGACCTGCTGCGTCAGGACCTCGACGAGGGGGCTCGGGCATACCTGGATGTCCTGACCGACCTGGTCGCGATGTACGAGGACGAGCATGTCCCGATCCCAGACGCCCCCGAGGCGGACGTGCTCCGCGCGCTGATGGCCGCCCACGGCCTCAGCCAGCCGAAGCTCGCCCAGGCGGTCGGGATCGCGCAGTCGACCCTCTCGGCCGTGCTCAACGGCAGCCGTTCGCTGACCAAGGGCCAGGTGGTCAAGCTGGCCCGGTTCTTCGGCGTCTCACCGGCCGCCTTCCTGCCGGAGTAACTTCCTCGCGACTCCAGCGTCCCGACGGCCGCCCGATTTCCCATCCATTGGACGAAAAAAGAACTGACACTGATTTCCCCCCGAGCACCATCCCCCGCCGCCTGGCTTTGCTAACCTCTTGTCGCTTCACGACCGGGACAACTTGTTGTCCCGGCCACCCCGCCGCCCCGGCCACCCGTTGCCCGTGCTTCTGGGAATTCATTCCTTCCGACGCTCCAGAACCCAATCCATATCAAAGGGAGTCACAGGATCATCAAAGTGAGGACTCTCGGCCCGAGGTCCCGCACGGTAGCGGACCTGGAGCTTGTCGCCTTCGAGTTTATAGAAACCTTTGGCGGTAAATCCCTTCTTTTCGGTCACACCGATCAGATCGATGTGCTTCGGGTTCTTCTCGGGATCAAGGATGACCTTGAACGGCGGTCCCCAGGGTCTCCCCCCTCGATAGATGGTGACAACATCACCCTCAAAGATCCATTTGAGGCCGAACTGCTCCGCCTCCTCGGCGGAAAGGTCGCCGTCGCCGAGTCCGAGGCCGCCGGAGCGGACGTGAACCGGCCGCCACTCGCCTTGCAACCGCTTCCTGTCCCCTTCCGCCTGGTTCTCTGGCTTCTCCGCCCCCGAAACCTCCTGGGCGTGGAGGCTCGCGGCCAAGGGCCCGAGCCCCAGCGCCAGCACCAGAGCGGACAACCCCAGCAACAAGCAGCGGCCGCGAGCTGGCTGAGAGAGAGCATGTCCCGTCATGAGATCCCCTCCGAATCAGGGCGTCGCCGGAGGAATCGCACTCCGATCGGTCGATTCCCCGAGCACGAGTCCACGGAATTGAAGCAGGAGCCGGACTTTCACCATCGGTGCGAGCGGGTGGTTGGTCCTGAATTCAAGGTATGATGGCGGCTCCCGTTTTTCAGGGAAATCGCTTGCGTTGATTCCAACCTCAAGAACCTGGCGGGCGTGTTCGCGGAGCTTGGTTCGGTAGGAAAGGCCCATCATCATCGTCTCCGGACGGACCTCAAGGGGCTCTTCGAGTTCATTCGCGACGAAGCTCACAAGGAATTTGGCGTTCGCCGTACCTTTCGAGACATGGGCGAACAGCATCGAGGGGACGACGGCAACCGGAGGCCGGTTCTCGACAACAAGAGGGATTTCCAGGGATGGGTGGGAAGGCCCCGCGCTCAAAAGCTGGATCACCCTCGGATTCTCGGAAACCGGCCAGCGACCCGAGGACCGAATCACATAGTGATATTCCCTCATCACGGCCTTGTCGGATTGAGGGACATCCCTTTCTAAACCACCCGAGATCGTCAGCGACGTATCAGAGGAACGCGCTGAGGTAAACCATTTTCTGGAGCCAGATTGCTCGTAGGTCCTTACTTCTACTGTAACCGATTCTCCGTGACCGCCGCGGCTTGTTCGTATATCCTGGAGCGAGAGGACGATACGTCTCCCGTATCGGAGAGAGCTCGATGTCGCTGCTGGATCACCCCGAGGCCCAGGCCCTCCTGGATGACGCCACGGTCACACCCGACTGCGTCCGCGACTGCTCCGACCGCCTGACCGGCTTCCTGCAGCGTTACCTGCCGCGGTTCTACCGCGTCGAGCAACGCGAGAATGCCACCCGGGTCATCCGCGGACTGCTCAGCGACCTGGAACGAAAGACCTGCGAACCGATCGCGATCGAGGCCGGGCTGCCCCGCAAGCCGATCCAGTTCTTCGTCGGCGCCGGCAAGTGGGACGACGAGACGGTGATGCGCGAGCTGCGAGCCCATGTCCGCGAGGAGTTGGCCAATCCGGATGGCGTCGTGGTCATCGACCCCAGCAGCTTCCCCAAGAAGGGGACGGAGTCCTGTGGCGTCGCCCGCCAGTGGTGCGGCCGCCTGGGCAAGGTCGAGAACTGCCAGGTCGGCGTCTTCCTCGCCTACGCCGCGACGGCCGGCTACGCCCCCTTGGACCGCCGGCTCTACCTGCCCGAGGATTGGGCCGACGACGAGGTCCGTCGCGAGAGATGCCACGTCCCGCCGGAGGTCGAGTTCCGAGAGAAATGGCAGATCGCCCTGGAGCTCCTGGACCGGAGCCTGCCCGGCTTGCCCCACGGCTGGATCACCGGCGACGACGAGTTCGGCCGGGCCTCCGAGTTCCGCGCCAAGCTCCGCCTGCGGCATGAGCGGTACCTCCTGGACGTGCCGTGCAACACCACGGTCCGCGATCTGGAGCGTCGTCGGCCGCCCCGCAAGCGTGCCGGGGTCGGCCGCAAACGCGAGGTGCCGTTCGTGCGGGCCGACGCCTGGGCGGCGAGCCAGCCGGAGTCGCGGTGGGAGCGGATCACCGTGCGTGACGGCGAAAAGGGGCCGCTGGTCGTCGATGCGATGACCGTGCCGGTCCGGGCCAGGCAGGACGGCCGGATCGGGCCGGAGGAACGCCTGGTGGTGATCCGAGGCGTGGGCGAGTCGCGGATCGACTACGCCTTGAGCAATGCCGGGGCCGAGGTGCCCCTGGCCGAGCTGGTCCGGGTGCAGCGGCAGCGGCACCGGATCGAGGAGCTGTTCGAGGCGGGCAACGGCGAGGCGGGGCTGGATCACTACGAGGTGCGGAGCTGGGTCGGCTGGCACCACCATATGACGCTGTCGCTGGTGGCGTTGTGGTTCTTGTGCCTGGAGCGGCGGCGACTCGGGGGGGAAAACCCCGGCGATGACGGTGCCGCAGATGCGGCAGATCTTCTCGCGGCTGCTCCGCCATCCGGCCCCGACGCCGGAGGTGATCGCCGCGGTCGTGACGCGGGTGCTGCGGCGGAACGAGGAGTCGCGGATCTACCACTGGCACAAGGCGACCGGGAGATTCCCGCCGCGTCGGTCACGATCCGATACGAGTTGAGGCGCTTGATCCTCCGTTGAAACGGTTACAGTAGAATTACAATGAACCGAAGACAATCCGAAGGGCCGGTGGGGTTCCAGTTGAGAGTCTGGGGCGCATCAAACACATGGGGAATCGGGCGAGTGCTCGTCATGACGAAGACCGCCCTCTGCGTCGGTTGCTCTGGGTCGTTGGTGGCGATCATGATGTCCACCCGCTTCTCACCGACTGGAGGTCCATTCCCGATGAGTGAGATCAAGGCTTCCTGACCGGGCGCGAGCGTCTGCGGTTCAACGGAAGCGACGGTGCAACCGCACGAGGTTCTCACGCTCTCAATCCGAAGGAGACCACCACCATCATTGAAGACCCTCAACTGTCCCTTGATCTTCCCCCCGCTGACCGGGGTGAAGACGCGGACGATCCTGGACGGGATGGCACACCGCGGGGGCTGCATCGATCGCCTCAGCCGCAGCAATCCCAGAGAGGCGGACGACACAGCGATCGAGGCCAGGCAGAGGGTGACGGTCGGTAATCGGCCAATCTTCATGGCACTTCCCCCAAGATCTCGCTTCCCGCCCGCGTGCCCAGGGCCTGCCAGGCGCGGATCGCGATCGTGTCGCGCGTGAACCGGACGGAGCCATCCAGATAACCGCAAGACACGCCGCCGGGATGAAGGCTCCTGGCGGCCTGTCCGCCCATGGGATACCCTCCACCGATGATGCAGTCCGGCACTCAGGGCCAGCGCGCACTTATGGGTAATCCTGATAAGCTGTAACGCTTGCGCCCTGGCTGGTTTTTGTGTATACCCTCCCCGGTGTCGCTTCCACGAAGCTGTACTGGGGGGGAGTCATGGGGGATCTTCGACGTGTCGGTCTCGATGAGGTCGTCGTCCACTTCCAGGAACTGGAGGACCCGCGCTCGACGATCAACCAGCGGCATCCCCTGGCCAGTGTCCTGGTCATCGCGCTGTTGGCGGTGCTCGCCGGAGCGGGCGGCCCGACCGCGATCGCCCGTTGGGCCGCCCTGAAGGAAGAGTTCCTCCTGGGGGTCCTTCACCTGCCCCACGGCATTCCCCGCAAGGACGTCTTCCGCCGCGTCCTGATGGCGCTGAAGCCGGCCGCCTTCCAGACCTGCTTCGCCAACTGGCTCAAGTCGCTTCGTGCCGAGGCGGTCGCGCAGACCGGCGTGGAACAGCCCGTACTGGCGGTGGACGGCAAGACGGCACGGCGCAGTCATGACCGCAGCCACGGGCTGGGCGCATTGCACTGTGTGAGTGTGTGGGCCAGCGAATACGGGTTGTCGCTGGGCCAGGTCGCGTGTGCCGAGAAGTCGAACGAGATCACAGCGATCCCCGAACTGTTGCGGCTGGTGGACATCCACGGGGCGATCATCACGATCGACGCGATGGGGACGCAGAAGGCGATCGCCGAGCAGATCATCGCGGGAGGCGGTGATTATGTGCTGGCGTTGAAGGGGAACCAAGAGGCACTGCACCAAGCCGTCATCGCCTACATCGACGAACAACTTGAGGGGGACCTGGCCGCCGCACGAGAGCACGTGACCACGGAGACGGGGCACGGACGCGAGGAGGTGCGAACCTATCTTCAACTGCCGACCCCTAAGGACCTGCCCGGGTTCCTGCTCTGGAAGGGGCTGAAGTCGATCGGGTTGACGACGACGAGCATCCGGCGTGACGGGAAGGAGACGATCGAGGTCCGCTATTACCTCAGCAGCCTTGAGTCGGACGTGAAGCGGTTTGCCCGCGCGGTTCGCGGCCATTGGAGCATTGAGAACAGTTGTCATTGGACGTTGGACATGACGTTTGGCGAAGACCATTCGCGGACCCGCGAGCGGCACTTGCGAGAGAATTTGTCGTGGTTGAACCGGTTCGCGTTGTCGCTGTTGAAGCAGCACCCGGGCCGTCAGAGTCTGGTGATGAAACGCCGTAGCTGCGGCTGGAGCGACGCCTTCTTGATGGAAGTCGTTATGGGTTCAACATGTTAGTGTGCGCTGGCCCTGGTCCGGCACTGAGGCATTCGGGCCCAGAAAGTGGTTGTAGGTCGTCTGCGTGAGGGAACCGACGAACCAGATCAAACCCACGGCGTTATCATAGCGGGCAGGGGGGAACGAGTCCTGAAACCGGCACGAGCGGATGGTTTCCTCAGGATTGAGCACCATACGTTGGGGAAAGAGCGAAGCCCGGGCGGGTGGATAATCGAGTCTTCCGACTCCGCCTCGGAGTTTCTCGGAGAAGGCGATGGTCTGGCTGAGCCCGTCCAAAATCGAGGCCGGCCGGGAAATGCCGTGGACCAGGAACGGCCCAGCCTGTGTTGCGCCCGGATGATAGTACAGGCTTGTGCCGAGGTTCGCCCGGTAATTCGAGTGGCCCGTCCACCCGGGATCACCCCAGCCGCCATCAGAGGGGCAGAGCAAAACCGTCAGGGAGGCCGCCATGATGGTCGTGTTTGCCGCATAGTTCCCGCGGCCCTGGTCGAACAGGTAGAAGTCCCAGATAGGAACCTCGAAATTGATCGCGTTATAATCTACGGTTCGGCCAATCTGGGGGAGAATTTGCGTGTAGAGCGAGAACTGATGAGGGCTGCGCAATATGACCGATGCCCCCATAGGCAACGGATACGCGTCAAAGATGCCGGCATACTCGTTAACAGCCAGACCGAGCTGATGCAGATTGTGGCTGCATTCGAGCCGCCGGGCCGCCTCGCGCGGCCTGAACGGCCGGGAGCGACAGGCCCACGACGAGGCTGACGATGGCAATGACTACGAGAATCTCGACGAGCGTGAATCCGTACACACCGGTAGGTCTCGTCTTCATAGCTGCTCAACCTCATTGCGTTAATGTCCATTCCTGGGATCTAAAATCCCTCGCCTTGTGACGGATGAGGTGATCGAGGAATGAGGAATGCATCAGTCGGGCTTTCAGCCGACTGCCGAACCCACCGGCTTCCTGCCGGTGGTATCGATCGGTACATATTTATCATCCTGCATGACAGTTGTTGCATGCAAAAATGTCACCGCATGGCTGATCTGTTGCTTCGCCAGTTGTGGGATCGATGAGATTTCCACAAAACCACGTAAAAACGCAGCAATTCGGAATTGGGGCACTAACATCACAATTAACCGAGAATGTCGTAAAATTTGTGCATCCAAGGCAACCGACAATAGGTGCGCAAACACCATCCCAGACTACAACACCATCGGCTGAGACTGGCTGTCGTCCGAGCACCACGGCCAGGATGGCGACCTGAAACACAGTGAAGACCGCGAACCAAGCCACCGAGGTCGAAGAGAAAATGCGTCGCATTTTGTCCTCCCTTATTGTGACTGAACGAAAAAGGAGATCAAAAAACCGGCCGATTCGGTGACGCCCGGGATCTCACCGGCGGCGAACCTTGATCAAGACCACGAAGCCCAGCGCGAAAAGGCTCACGGCGAATGGCCAAAGAAGCTTCCAGTCCAGGCCACCTTGCGTGGCTTTCCTGACATCAACTTCAAACCCATTTTTATCATCAGTGGCTTTGTTGCCATCGTGGTGAGCAAACCGTTCGCGCCAGGCAGTAGCACCACCGAGAATCTTCCTCTCGCCGGTCGTGAGGTCATTGATGGTGGTTCCCCGAGGCAGATTTGGTGGCACGAATCGCTCATCGCTCACAACAGAATTTATTTCCACATCACGAATAATAAATGCTCTTGTTTCTGTATGGTTCTGTCCTTGGTGTGTATAGTTCAAGGTCGAGTAACCTTCGGCCGGGAACCAGTGGCCATCAGTCATCGCGAACTTGGTAATGGCCAGATCCAGTGATGTCTTACCATTGTGAGACACGCGGACTTCCCGCGGAAGCCAGTCGTGATTTTGATCAAGCTTACATTCGATCTCGCGCTTCTCATCGCGAATGCGGATCATCACGTCGCCTCGCTGCTCGCCTGTACCGTCGAGGAAGAACTCCGCGCCTTCATCCAGATGCCGGTCGAGGAATTTTCCAGCAGGCATGATCGCCCAGAGGGCGTCGCACATCATCCCCCGGTAATGCTTCTCGGTTGAGAGGGCGTTATCCACGAAAACATCCATGATGGCGCCGGCTCGATCCTCGGAGAGCCTGTACTTCTTCCGACCGTCCTCGCGGACACGGTAGATCGAACGCTCCATCTTTCCATCGAAGGAATCCACTTCAAGAACGAACTTCCCCCCCTCACGCATGGCGAACTCAAAGTGCTTACGGTGTGGCTCCGAAGACGACGTGATTGTGTCATCCTCGATAAACTCCAGACTGCCGACTGATCCCCAGACCGCGTGTAACGCCTCGGAAACCTCAGCACGATCCTTAAAAGCGCCAGATGCTTGAAGCATAATGAAAATTGAAATCGAAATAATCATATTCATTATTTTAATCGCATATAAAGTAACAGTATAAAATCAATTCCGAGGAGGCACGATCCACGCTCGTGATAATCTACCTTTTGGCTCTTCTCCCGATCGAGTGGGTAAGAAACGCGTCTGAATACCTCGAAACCCCTTGTTTTGCAGGGTTTTCTTCTTCTCTCCGAGACGAAGAATCGGGCATGATTCGCGGATGCGAAAACCACGCCGGCTCGATGATACGTATCGGTTTACCGGTTTCCGTCCGGAGCCCACGGTCCGTGGCATCTTCGGCGATCCGAAGGCGCGTATCTTGCGGCTCCTGCGCCGGGGAAAAAAACGGCCTGTGGATCGTGTGGACAGTGGCAGCGGACCTTTTACGACCGCAAGACCCGTCGGGTGCGCGACCTCTCTTGTGGCGACACCCGGGTGTACCTGGAGATCGAGATCCGGCGCGTGCATTGCCGGAGCTGCGGCGCCGTGAAGCAAGAGAAACTGCCCTGGTTGGCCACCAACCTCTACTACACCAAGCGGTTCGCCTTCTACGTCGGCCGTCGCTGTCGGGCCGCGACGGTCCGGGATGTGGCACGCGAACTGCGCCTCGATTGGAAGACGGTCAAGTCGCTCGAAATGGAGTACATGCGCGAGCAACTCCGACGGGCCGGGGCGCCCGGCCCCAAGGTGATCGGTATCGACGAACTCTCTGTCGGCAAGGGGCACAACTACCGCATCGTCGTGAGCGACCTGGTCCGCGGCCGGCCGATCTGGTTCGGAGGCGCGGACCGCTCCGAGAAGAGCATGGATCTCTTCTACGAGTGGCTGGGACCGCGGAAATGCAAGGGAATCCGCCTGGCCGTGATGGACATGTGGAAGCCGTTCCGCAACTCTACGCTGAAGGCGGGGAACGCGCCCCAAGCCGGCATCCTCTACGACAAGTTTCACATCCTCAAGCGCTTGAACGAGGCCCTGGACAAGGTTCGTAAGAGTGAGTACGCCCGGCTCTCGGGCAAGGACCGGCGGTTCATCAAGGGCCAGAAGTACACACTGCTGTCCCGCCGGGCCAACCTGACGCAGGAGGGGCGTCTGTCGTTGAAGGCGCTGTTCAAGGCCAACCGGAGGTTGAACAAAGCCTACCTGCTCAAGGAGATGTTCAGCCAACTGTGGGACTACAAGCGGGAGGTGTGGGCGCGGCGATTCTTCGAACGATGGAAGTCGGCCTTGAGATGGCAGCGCCTCAAGCCGTACGAGAAGTTCGCCCGGATGGTCGAGGACCACTGGGACGGAATCGCGTCGTATTGCCAGGAGGAGAACAAGGTGCCTCTGGGCTTCGTTGAGGGCATCAACAACAAGATCCGCGTCATCCAGCGACGGGCCTACGGACTTCGGGACGAAGAGTACCTTCGCCTCAAAATCCTCACGTGCATGCTGCCAGAAATCTGAAAAGCGGTCCAAAGTTACCCACTCGATCGGGAGAAGAGCCCTTTTGTCATTGCGTTCGCTCCGCGAGCCTGTCAAGAAAAAAATTCCGTGGATCACGATTTTCTGCATCTGCTTCCAGTCCGGACGAGCGGCACTGGCATGTAGCCATATCTAGGTGCCACTGGTCGTCATCGACCAGTGCTCAGGTCCGGCCGGCCGATGCCACGGGCGGGAGACCGCCGGTGGCACCCAGATCAAGACGCCCTCACCAGGGCTAACCGTGGTCAACGGCCGGGCGGTTCGAGCCGGTGCCGCCAGCGGCGCGGGAAGACGGCGAAGGCCGACTGGTAGGTCTCGTCCAGCGGGACCTCGACGCAGCCCCGGGGCGCCAGGAAGAGCGGCATGTCGGGGAGCCGGTCGCCGACGGCCAGAGGCACCACGAAGGCCCGCACGGCGAGGTCGGCCTCGTAGGAGGCCAGGGTCAGCGGGCGTTCCGGCCGAGGCGGCTCGACGCCGGCGAGGTGTTCCCAGATCAGGGCGTGGAGACCGTGCGGATCGCGCGGGCCGGGCGGCAAGACGTCGAGGATCAGCAGGTGGATTCGCCGGTCCAGCAGGTCGGCGGCCTTGCGGACGAACGCCTCGATCCCGACCCGGTTGCTCTTGTGACCTGGCGAGACCACTTCGATGACCGCGACGACGCGGTCGTCGGTGACGTGTCGCACGGTCACGCTGGCCTGCTTGCGTCGGTAGAATTCCATCTCGGTCTCGGCCGTGACCTCCAGCTTCGGCTCCGCCAGGGCGAGGCGTCTCTCGCCCGGGTGGCGACCGACCGGCGACCATCCCTCCGGCTCGGCCTCCTCGGGTGGGCCCTTGAGCGTCAGCACGTCGGGCCCAAACCCTCCGGCGAACTGCTCGGCCAGCGCGTAGTAATCCGGTGGCAGGACCTTCGCGTTCAGCGCCCGCTGCAATTCTTCGATCCAGGAATGATGAAAGTGATGGAACAACCCAGCTTCGACACGGGACCACTCATGAACCGGCATGGGCCACCTCCTCGACCCCTCATTGTACCGTTCCCGCGGCGAAGGGCGAGGCGTTCGGACGGGCGTGAGCTTGGGCGAAAACGGGGAAAATGGGACATCGCTGACTCTTGACGCAAACTGTGATGTCCGCATCATTTGCACAACATGGGATCTTTCTTGCCCCGGACCGGCAAACCCGGCCAGGACACCCAGTATGTGCTATAATATTCCATGCACGCTGGTCGATGTCCCCAGGCACCCCGACGCCCCTGTTCCTTGGCAATCGAACCAGAACGGCCCGCCTTCCACACCCTCGGGTCGCCGGTCCGGCCGCGAATCCGACGCCAGGACCGCCTTCGAGGACGCGACGGCGGACCGCACCCTCGGCGCCGAACGAACGTCACACTGTTACGATGGCCGATCGTGAATACCGGTGAGAAAAGGACTTACGGGATGCCACTTTGAGAGGCAAAGCGCGCCCCCCGGCCGTCGCGGCGGCGTTCCCGGACGCGCACGCGGCCTCCAGGGGCGATCGCCCCGACCGCGTCGGCGGCCACGTCCCGGCGCCGATTCGGTCGCGAGCCCGAGGCGATGGATCGCCCCCGACGACGCCACGCCGGACCGCGCCCCCGACGCCGAACGAACGTCACACTGTCACGGTTGCGAGCCGTTACGGCCGTGAAGTCCAGGACTTGCGATTCGCCGCTTTGAGATGCAAAGCGCGCCCCCAACAGCACCCCGGCGAACAGTCGCCCGCGCCGGCTGATCCGGAGTCGCCTTGGATCATGGATCATTCCGGGTGGCACGCCAGGAAAAGGCCACTCTTCCAGGTAATCCCATAGGAGACGGCCGAACGGGTGCTATATTAGAGATGGCGAATGAGCGCGCGGGCCGGACGACTCCGCCCGGAGCCGTGCGAAGGAGATGTCGGCCCGCGGTTCTTTGACAAGTCGCACACAGAATGACCGAGGGCGACCCCGCGCGGACGCCGGCCGCCGATCGAAGGGCGAGGCAACCGGGCTCACGCCAACGCCGGCACGGCCGCGGGCGGCTCGACCTCGGAGCCGAGCACCTGGACCTCGTTTTCGAGCCGGATGGCGCGGCCGCCGTCGAGGCGCTCGATCAGGACCATCGTCGGTTGCCGGCGCTCGGTGATGAGGTCCACCACGGTGCCGGTGGTGGTCCGGCCGGTGTTCGTCTGGAAGCTGACCTGGTCGCCGAGAGAAATCCGTTTCATCGCGGGCCCTCCATGATGATGACCCCGCTTGGGAGTGGCAACGGGGTCTGGACCGGGCCGCGAAGGGGTGAGTGGATGGAGTGAAGGCACCGGCCGACCGCTCGGGGACGGCGCCGCGGCGACGGCCGCGACCCGGGATGTCGCCGCCCACGATTTTGCCGTCCCGCCGCCGCCTTGTCAGGACCAATCCGCCGATTTTCGCGGCCCGCACGACCGCCCCGATCGCCCCGTGTTCCCAACCGTCCACATAAGCCCCATTATCGGACCTTCCGCCGCCTCCCACTCCGCGCGACGACGGCCAGCAACCCGACCAGCCCCAGGCCGCCCAGCACCACCGCCGACGGCTCGGGCACCGGCGTCAGCAGGAAGGCTTGGACCCGACCGTTCGGGTTGACCCCCCAGCCGACGATCTGGCCGGCGTCGTTAATGCCGGTGGCCTGATGGAGAGACCATCCCGAACCGGCCGGGACCATGTCGTTCAGGTCGTGCACCACGCCCCCGCTGTACAGGATCGCGTGGCCATTGGAGGCTCCGATGATCTGGCCGGCGTCGTTGATCTCGACGGGGGCCAGGTTCAGCGGGAGTTCCTGCATCGTCCCCCCGCTGTACAAGAACAGCCCCTGCTGATCACCCGGGAGGGAGGAGTACCCGACGATCTGGCCGGCGTTGTTGATACTAATGGCATAGCTAATGGCATAGCTGTCCGTTCCCCCCAGGGTACCGAGATCCTGCATCGAACCGCCACTGTACAGGAACGCGTGATACGTCCTGTTGTCCGGTAGGTAGGAGTACCCGACGACCTGGCCGGCGTCGTTGATGCCGACGGCGATGCTGTTCCTTCCCCCCAGGGTGCCGAGGTCGTGCATCGTGCCACCGCTGTACAGGAACGCGTGATACGTCGATGGCGACGGCGATTTGTCCGGGAGGCGGGAGTAGCCGACGACCTGGCCGGCGTCGTTGATGCCGCGGGCGTAGCTGTCCAGCCCCCCCAGGGTGCCGAGGTCGTGCATCGTTCCCCCGCTGTACAGGAACGCGTGATCCGTCCTGTTGTCCGGTAGGGAGGCATCCCCGACGACCTGGCCAGCGTCGTTGATGCCGCGGGCGTAGCTGCTCGTCCCCCCCAGGGTGCCGAGGTCGTGCATCGTTCCCCCGCTGTACAGGAACGCGTGATCCGTCGAGCCCAGAAGGGTAACATTCATGACGACCTGACCGGCGTTGTTAATGCCTGAGGCAATGCTTTCCGACACTCCCCCCAAGGTGTTGAGGCTGGTGATGGCGTACTCCTGATACTCCGCCAGCGCCGGACGGCCCAGGCCCAGCAGGCCCAGCAACACCAACGCCAGCGACCGCCGCATCACAGGCGCAGGGCGCCACGCCGGAACCCGAAACGGATTCATCATCGGTTGCCTCCTCGCTCGGGGTGAGGGGCTCGCCGGCCGGGCATCGGCCCGAGCCCCAAGGACAGGAGCCCCGACCCTGCGAGCGGTCGCAAGGCGGGGCGATCAACGCCGGGACGGTACCCCCGACGTGGGGACGCCGTCGGGCTCCATCCGCTTGCAAGGATGGGACCAATCCTTGTCAACCTCCAACAACCCAGAGGCTCCCGATTCCCGAGGGCGGCTCAGCGCGTCCCGGCCGTCGTCGCCGCGCGGCGACGACCAGCAAACCGACCAGCCCGAGGCCACACAGCACCATCGCCGACGGCTCGGGCACGGCCAGCGGCGTCAGCAGGAAGGCATGGCTCTGGCCGTTCGGGTTGATGCCGTAGCCGACGACCTGGCCGGCGTCGTTGATGCCGTAGGCCCCCTCAAGAGTCCATCCCGGGCTGGCCGGGATCAGGTCGTTCAGGTCGTGCATCGCGCCCCCACTGTACAGGAACGCGTGAAGGACCGAGCTGCCCGGCTTCTGGGAGTAGCCGACGACCTGGCCGGCGTTGTTGATGCCGTAGGCGTAGCTGACCCGGCCCCCCAGGGTGCCGAGGTCGCGCAACGTGCCCCCGCTGTCCAGAAACGCGTGCAGCTCCGTGTCGCCCGGAAGCCGCGCGGCCCCGACGATCTGGCCGGCGTCGTTGATGCCGCGGGCATAGCTGTCCGTTCCCCCCAGGGTGCCGAGGTCCTGCACCGAACCCCCGCTGTACAGGATCGCGTGAATCACCAAGCTATCCGGTTTTTGAGCGTCCCCGACGACCTGGCCGACGTCGTTGATGCCGTAGGCGTAGCTGGCCATCCCCCCCAGGGTGTCAAGGTTCTGGATCGAACCTCCGCTGTCCAGGAAGGCGTGAGACGACGTGTCGCCCGTGTCGGACGCGATCCCGACGACCTGGCCGGCATCGTTGATGCCGTGGGCGTGGCTGGCCGCCCCGCCCGGGTTGCCGAGGTCGTGGATCGAACCCCCGCTGTACAGGAACGCATGAAACGCCCGGTTGCCCGTGGCGGACGCGATCCCGACGACCTGGCCGGCGTCGTTGATGCCGTAGGCGGCGCTGTTCGTCCCCCCCAGGGTGCCGAGGTCGTGCAACGTGCCCCCGCTGTACAGGAACGCGTGAGACGCCCTGTCGCCCGGGAGATTGGCTTTCCCGATGACCTGACCGGCGTTGTTGATGCCGAAGGCGGAGCTGGCCACGCCCCCGAGCGTGCCGAGGTCGGTGACGTTGTAGTATTCCGCCCGCGCCGGAACGCACAGCACCATCAGACTCAGCGATCCGACCGCGATGAACCGCATCGCCTCGGGCGCGGACCGCCATGCCGGGACCCGGAAACGGTTCATCTTCGACACCTCCTCGCTCGCGGTTGAGGATACGCCGACAGGGGTGGGGGCGTCGGCGCCAGCCCCAAATAAAACGAGGAGGTGCATAGCGGGGCTCTCTTCGCCACGACGGCGTGCCCAAGACGAGCACGCCGTCGTGGTTGATCCATTAGAAACGATAGATCTGTTCCATGTCAACCTTCAACACCCCTTTCTCCATGCACCGTTGGGGCGCGGCCGGGAAACCATGTTGATTCTGGCGATTGTGATGATTGCGATGCGCGGCCAGGATTGCCATGATCGGACGGTGCGACGGTCGGCCACCCGCTTCACCCGCGTCGCCTGATCTTCGGTCATCGAGGAGGCCCACCCTCGCCCCGGGGCGGACAACCCAAGGGCTCCCGACACGCCTCAGCCGGGGGTCTCGTGCGGCGGGCCAGCGATCCCGGCGGCTCGCAACGGCCCCGGCCAGGGCCCCTCGGGCAGGTAACCGGCCTCGATGGCCTGACCCTCGCTGGGCGGCAACGACGACCTCCAGGCCCCCCAGGTTTGAGATTTGTTTTTATTTATAAATTTACTAATTTACTTAATTGCAAACCCCGTGCCGAGGGCGATTCGGAAGCCGGCCGGATTGCGAACGGGCGACGGGGGCGGGGGCTAGCCGGGGGCCTCGGTGACCGCGGCGCGGTAGAGGTCGGCGAGCTGGGCGGCGTGGGTGGTCCAGCGGTAGCGGTCGGCCCAGGCGAGGCCGGCCCGGCGGGGCGGTCGGGGCCGTCGCGGCGGGTCGGGTCGAGCAGGGCCAGGGCGGCCTCGGACCAGGCGTCGGCGTCGCCGACGGGGGCGTAGGAGGCCGCGGCGCCGCCGACCTCGCGGAGCACTGGGATGTCGCTGGCCAGCACCGGCGTGCCGCAGGCCAGGGCCTCGGCGACCGGCAGGCCGAAGCCCTCGGCGTCGCTCGGCTGGAAGGCCAGGGCGGCCCGGCGATAGACGGCCGCCAGCGTGGCGCGGTCGGCCGGATCGCGGGGAGAAGAAGGGAGCGTGGCGATCGCGTCGGCCACGCCCAGCCCGGCGGCCAGGCGGCCCTGGTCGGGGGTCAGGGCGCCGCCGACCTTGATCAGGCGGGCCTTCGGGCAAGGCGCGGCGGACCCCGGCGAAGGCGTCGGAGCAAGACGTCGATCCGCTTGCGGGGGATGTTCGAGCCGACGTGCAGGAGGTCAGGCCGGCGTCGGGGCCGTCGCGGCGCGGGCCGAGCAGGGCGTCGGCGCGGGCGTCGGCCTCGGGGTCGGGGTCGGGGGTGCACTCGGGGTGGACGGCCAGGTAGACGACGTGAGCCGCTCGGGCGGCAGGAGGCCGTGGGCGAGGATGGCGTCGCGGGTCGCCTCACTGTCGCAGGCGACGGCGGCGGCCTGGCGGAACCCGTCGAGGATGCGGCGGGTCATCGCCCGGAACCAGGCGGGCCGCGGCTCGCGGGCGGGTTCGAGCACGCAGCGGAAGGTGTCGAGGTCGTGGCAGGTCACGACCGCGCGGCCGGGCGGCAGATGGTGGACGAGCTGGCTGTAGCTGTGATCGACCAGGTGGTAGAGGTCGAACGTCCCGGCGCGGACGAGCCGGGCGAGCCGTCGGGGGTAGTCCCAGAACCGGTTGAGCAGGCGGTCGGCGTTGCGGGCGAAGCCGCGCCGGCCGAGCCCCGGCAGCCTGGCGGCACGGGCCGGAACGGCGGGCAGATCCGGGTGGGGGCGATCGCGTCGGCGTGGCCGGCCTGGAGGTGGGTCAGGACCATCTCGCCGACGAGGTCCATGCTCGGCCAGTGCTCCTCGCGGTAGTCGCAGACGAGGGCCAGGCGGATCGGTTGGGGAGGCGTCGCGGTCGCGGCCGGGACGGGCGTCGGGATCGTGGCACTCATGGGCGGGGTTCCTCGGCGGGGGGCCCGTCCGACGTCGGGTGAGTCGTCGCATCGCGACGGCGAACCGGCCAGGCCGCGAGGAGGCGGGCCCGCCAGAGGGCGCGGTCGGCCCTGTTAAGCAGGAACAACGCGCCGATCGCCAGCATCGCCAGGCCGGACAGAGCCATCGCGACGAGCACCAGGGCAAGGTTGGCCGGGGGGAAGCGTCGGGCGATCCACCAGAGCGCCAGCCCGGCCGGCAGGCTCAGGGCGACCGGCCCGGCGACGGCCCGCGCCAGGCCGGCCGTCGGCGTGCCGAAGTCGCGATGGAGCATCCAGGGCAAGGCCCAGAGCTGGATCGAGACCAGGGCCGTGAACGAGCCCAGCAAGGGGCCGGCGGTCAGGCCGAGGGCGCGGGTCAGGGTGACGCTGGCCGCCAGGTTCAGCGCCGCCGAGAGCAGGAGCGGCACGACCACCCGGCCGGCCCGGCCGGTCCCGGTGAAGCACCAGGCCCAGAGGGTCGTGACCGGCACGAGGTAGGCGTTGGCCGCGGCGACCAGGATCACCAGCGGGCCGCCGTCGTGCGCGGGGGTGTCCCAGAGGGCGATGAACCGCTCGTTGTAGGCGACGATCGGCACCAGCGCCGCGCCGGCGAGCAGGCCGACCAGCCGGGTCAGCTCGACCAATCGGCGGTTGAACAGGGCCTGTTCGCCGCGGGCGTGCAGCTCGGCCAGGCCGGCCCAGACGGCCGAGCCGATGCCCAGGAGCTGGACCTGCACCGGCTGGGTCAGGCGCTGGGTGACGTAGAGGATCGTCACCCGCGCCGGGCCGAGGACCGTGCCCAGGACGATGGCGTCGGTCATGTAGCTGACCCGGCCGCCGAGGTCCAGGGCGAAGGCCGGCGGGCCGATCCGCTTGAGCCGGGCCAGGACCCGGCGGTCGAGCCGGCCGCGGCCGAGGCCCGCCAGCAGGTCCGGCCGCGACCGCAACGCCAGCACGCCCAGCCAGATGTTCGTCACGGCCAGGCCGGCGAGGATCGCCAGCACCTGCCCGCTGACGCCCCGGCCGGCGCGGGCCAGGACCAGGCTCAGCGTCACGGTCACGACCGCCTGGACCGTCAGCAAGAGGTTGATCACGTAGCCCCGCTGGCCGGCCTCGGTCAAAACGCGGATCGGCGCCAGGGCCAGCGCGGGGAAGGCCAAAAGGTTCAGGGCCCAGGCCAGCCGGAGGTCGCCGAGGTGCTCGGCTTCGAGCCCGAAGAGGCGGCCCAGCCAGGGCAACAGGGCCAGGGCCACGGCCGCCGCCGCCGCGGCCAGGCCGAGGTAGAGCCAGGTGCCGGTGGCGACCGTGGCCCGAAGGGTCCGCTCGTCGCCCCGGCCGAGGGCGCGGACCAGCAAGGGGGCCAGGGCCCCCCGCAGGCCGTTCTCCAGCAGGACGAGGTAGCCGGAGTACTCCAGGAGCATCCGGACCGCGCCGAACTTCACCTCGCCCAGCCAGGCGACGAGCAAGGGGGTGCTGAACAGGGCGACGCTCAGGGTCACGGCCGCGTAGAGCAGGCTGCTGGCGTAGTTCCAGACCGCCCGTCGGCTCCGCGGCCCGGCTCGGGGGCCTCCGGGCGGACGTCGCCCCGGGCGGCGCCCCGGGTGGCCGCGGCCGTCATCGGCGGCTCCCCGCCGCCAGGGGCCCGGCGGCGACCGTGGCGGCGCGACGGCCCGCGGCGGCGCGACGGCCCGCCGCCCCGTGCAACGCCCCCAGGATCGTCCAGAACTGGATCCCCACCGGGCCGATGAACGGCATCGACGACAGGCAGGCCGCCAGCACGCTCAGGCCGATGGCGCAGATGACCATCGCCAGGTTCGCCAGCTCGACGTCGCGTGACTTCAGGGCCAGCCGGACCGTCGCCAGCATGGCCGCGGCGATCCCCATCGAGTAGGCGAAGAGCAGCGGGATGCCCCCGTCGAAGACCCAGGCCGACGGCTGGATCTCGCTCCAGAGCGGCGGCCGCGACCGGTTGCCGAAGTAGTGGTACATCATGCCCCAGCGGCCCAGACCGGCCCCCAGCGGGTAGTCCCAGATATACTCCTTGAAGGTCGCGTCGAGGAAGACGCCCCGGTTCTGGTAGAACGTCTTGCTGGTCGATCCCTCGATCAGGGTCAGGAACCGCCGGACGACCACCGCGCCGCCCGAGCGGACCACCCAGGCCACCGAGCCGGCGCAGATCAGGCCGCCGACGGCCAGGATCTGCGAGAGCCGGCGGTAGTCGCGACGCAGGGCCAGCATCACCGCCATCTGGATCAGGCCGACCAGGATCAGCACCAGCGCCGAGCGGACCTGGCTGAAGTACACGACCGCCATGCCCGCCAGGCCGAGCGCGAGGCAGGCCAGCCGCTTCCGGCGGCCGATCGGCCGGAGCGTCCAGGCCACGCCGATCAGGCAGGTATACATCCCCGCCAGACAGGCGCCGCCGGGCGCGTCGGTCAGGCCGCAAGGCCGGAGCACCTGCCGGCCGTCGGCCGTGGTGTAGGAGAGCTGCTGGAGGATGTTCCCGCCCACCAGCTCGGTCACCATCATCGCCGGCGGGTCGAACTGGCCGGGCCGGTAATACTGCAAGATCCCGACGATGGTGCTGGCGGCATTGCAGACGAGCATGAGCGTCAAGAGCCGCGTGACCCGCGGCGTCGAGGTCGCCAGCACCGGGGCCCAGAAGACCGGCGAGAGGATCGCCAGGTTGAGCATCGCCGAGGCCAGTCCCGCGGTCGGCGAGTTGGTCTCCGGGTGCACCAGCATCAGCAGCAGCCAGCCGGCGCAGAAGGTCAGCCAGGGGCTCGCCGCGAACCGGCCAACGGCCCGTCGGCCCGAGGCGGACACGAACACCCACGCCGCCAAGGCCAGGCCGAACGAGGCGACCCGCAGCAGGAACCGGACCTTGACCAGGCCCGGCACGAACAGCAAGGCCGGGAAGAGCGTCTGCCCGACGACCACCCACTCCAGCCAGCCCCAGGGCATCTTCGTGCGCGGGGCGGGGCGACGGCGGGCCTGGGGGGCGGGCGAGGGTGGCCTCATCGCGCGGTCCTCGTCGAGGGGCTCACGTCGGGCGGGCGCGGAGTGTTGACGGGCCGGCATCCGTTCCGGACGTCTCCAGGGCCGGAGCGGGCCTCGGCGGCGAGGCCGATCGTCCGGAGTCACTGTATCAGGCGGGGGCCTCGCCTTTCAACGTGAAGTCGGCGGCTTGTTCCCCGATAGCGACATCGCCTCGGTGGTCCCGGAAGGCCCGCGCGGGAACGCGGCCGTCGCCGCGGCGCCGTCCCCGAGCGGTCGGCCGGTGCCTCCAACCCATCCACCCACCCCTTCGCGGCCCGGTCCAGACCCCGTTGCCACTCCCAAGCGGGGTCATCATCATGGAGGGCCCGCGATGAAACGGATTTCTCTCGGCGACCAGGTCAGCTTCCAGACGAACACCGGCCGGACCACCACCGGCACCGTGGTGGACCTCATCACCGAGTGCCGGCAGCCGACGATGGTCCTGATCGAGCGCCTCGACGGCGGCCACGCCATCCGGCTCGAAAACGAGGTCCAGGGGCTCGGCTCCGAGGTCGAGCCGCCCGCGGCCGTCCCGGCCCTGGCGTGAGCCCGGTGGCCGCGCCTTTTGAGCGGCGGCCGGCGTCCGCGCGGGGCCGCCCTCGGTCATTGCGTTCGCGACTTGCCAAAGAACCGCGGGCCGACACCTCCTTCGCCCGGCCCCGGGCGGAGTCGTCCGGCCCGCGCGCTCATTCACTATCTCTAAGATAGCACCTGTTCAGCCATCTCCTATGGGATCGCCTGGAAGAGTGGACTTTTCCGGGTGAGCCGCCCGGAATGAGCCGTGATCCAGACGGTTCCGGATCAGCCGGCGCGGGCGGCTCTGAGCCGGGGTGCTGTTGGGGGCGCGCTTTGCACCTCAAAGCGGCGAATCGCAAGTCCTGGACTTCACGGCCGTAACGGCTCGCAATCGTGACAGTGTGACGTTCGTTCGGCGTCGGGGACGCGGTCCGCCGTCGCGTCCTCGAAGGCGGTCCCGGCGTTGGATTCGCGGCCGGACCGGCGACCCGAGGGTGGGGAAGGCGGGCCGTTCTGGTTACTCAGAAAATAGGCCGTGCCGCTGAACCCATGTCGCCCAGAACCTCCATTTTCATGGGGTCGGGTGATCGGTCCGCCGATCATGACTGTTCGATGGCCAAGGAACAGGGGCGTCGGGGTGTCCAGGGACACCGACCAGAGGGCATGGAATATTATAGCACATGCCGGGCGTCCTGGCCGGGTTTGCCGGCCCGAAAGTGGGATACACCCCAAATTGTCCAAACAACGCAATTTGTGGAATTTGCGTCAAAAATCAGCGATGTCCCCAATCGTGTGCCAGCGATGTCCCCAATCGTGTGCGTCAAAAATCAGCGATGTCCCCAATCGTGTTCCCAGGGAATGACCCCTCCCGGTGAACTCAGGATTCGAGACATCCCAAATTGTACAAACAACGGAGCTTTCGCAGCTTACGTCAAGAATTCGCGATGTCCCCGTTTCCTCCCCCGTTTCCTCCCCCGTTTCCTCCCCTCTTGATCTGGGTGCCACCGGTGGTCTCCCGCCCGTGGCATCGGCCGGCCGGACCTGAGCACTGGTCGAAGACGACCAGTGGCACCCAAATATGGCTACATACCAGTGCCACCCGTCCGGACTGGAAGCAGATGCAGAAAATCGTGATCCACGGAATTTTTTTCTTGACAGGCTCGCGGAGCGAACGCAATGACAAAAGGTAGATTATCATGAGCGTGGATCGTGTCTCCTCGGAATCGGTTTTATAATGTTGCTTTATATGTGAGTAAAATAATGCATATGCTTATTTCGATTTCAATTTTCATTATGCTTTAGAAGCCCTAACAAAATGAGCCTGGTAGTGTTGACAATCAAGAATCACAATTTGGGTAATCTGGTTCAAGCTGGCAGACAACTTAGAGCCTCGGGGGCCAAGGACGAAAATGCACCTGTAGTCATCAGATCACCTCGGGTAGAGTCTGTCTCTTAAGGAGTCCTGATTTGACAAGTGCGTTTGCCGTCTAACAAGCATCCCATCCTCCCCATGTTCCCTGGATGATTGTCAACACTACCTAGAGGAGCTGATTTAGACAGATGATTGAGGTCCCCAGGGTGAGAAACGCTTGATGTATCTTCGACGAGTGGTCCTTCCTCACCCGCAGCCGGCCGAAGTTGTGCAGCCAGGACAGCGTCCGCTCGCTCACCCAGCGGACCTTGCCCAGCCCGCTGCCGTGCGGCGTCCCGCGGCGAGCGATCCGCGGCCGGATCCCACGCCGTCGCAACCGTCGGCGGTGCGGGTCGGAGTCGAAACCCCGGTCGCCATACAACGCGCGGGGCCGACGCCGTGGGCGGCCTGGCTTGCCGCGCACCGGCGGCACCGCGTCGACCGCCGGCTCCAACCCTTTGACATCCGGGGTATTGGCCGCCGTGTGGATCGTCGCGAGCGGGGTGCCCTCGGCGTCGGTCACGACGAAGTGCTTGCTGCCCTTCTTTCGCCGGTCTACCGGGCTCGGGCCGGTCTTCTCACCGCCGCCTCGGGCGCGGACATGCGCGCTGTCGATCGTCGCCCGCGACCAGTCGATCTTGCCGGCGTACTCCAATTCGGCCAGCAGCAGTCCGTGGAGCCGCTGCCAGACCCCGGCCTCGGTCCACTCGGCCAGCCGTCGCCAGCAGGTCATGCCGCAGCCGCAGCCCATCTCGCGGGGCAGGTCCTCCCAGTTGATGCCCGTCTTGAGCACGAAGAGGATCCCGGTCAGGGCTTGGCGATTGCCGATCGGCTTGCGGCCGGGGTAGCGGGCGCGACGCGGTTTGGGAGGCGGGAGCAATGGCTCGATCCGGACCCACAACTCGTCAGGCAGCAGCGGCTTGGCCATGATGCACCTCCATTGGCTCCCACGAGGTGCGAATCCGATACCAGGAACTTCATTCTGTTAGGGCTTCTCAAGCATCTGGCGCTTTTTTAAAGGATCGTGCCGAGGTTTCTGAGGCGTTACACGCGGTCTGGGGATCAGTCGGCAGTCTGGAGTTTATCGAGGATGACACAATCACGTCGTCTTCGGAGCCACACCGTAAGCACTTTGAGTTTGCCATGCGTGAGGGGGGGAAGTTCGTTCTTGAAGTGGATTCCTTCGATGGAAAGATGGAGCGTTCGATCTACCGTGTCCGCGAGGACGGTCGGAAGAAGTACAGGCTCTCCGAGGATCGAGCCGGTGCCATCATGGATGTTTTTGTTGATAACGCCCTCTCAACCGAGAAGCATTATCGGGGGATGATGTGCGACGCCCTCTGGGCGATCATGCCCGCTGGAAAATTCCTCGACCGGCATCTGGATGAAGGTGCGGAGCTCTTTCTCGACGGTACGGGCGAACAACGAGGCGACGTGATGATCCGCATTCGCGATGAAAAACGCGAGATTGAATGTAAGCTGGATCAAAATCATGATTGGCTTCCGCGGGAAGGCCGTGTGACTCAAAATGGTAGTAGGCGTTCACGGCGCGGGACGGCTGTCCGCCTTCCGAACCGAAGCAGACCTATTGAAGGCGAAGCTCGGACCCGCTCGGCTCTCCCACCCTGAGGAGTTCGCCGGCACCCTTCGCCAACTCGAAGAGGCGGGAGTGGAGGTCGAGTACCGGACTGGCACCCTCGCGTACGCTCCGGAGAGGGGCGGGCCAGGAAGAATGATCCTCGATCCGGACGCCTCCCTGGGTGCACTCCGTCACGACTGTAAGCATTTCGCGGACGTTCGAGACGCCGGGTATCCTGGGTTCGGGCGATACATGGCGGACCCTCAGGAGTTTGCCCGAATGGAAGTCCGCGCTTATATGGAGGAGGTGAAGCTCGCCAGGGAACTGGGGCACCTCGACGTAGTGCCGAACATCCTGCAGCAAATGAAAGACAGGGTCGGGCAGATCCTGGGGAAGTAATGATGACAAAAACAGCCCAAGAAACCGTCCGACTCCTCCGCTCCGGCGAGGTGCCCGTCGAAGACATCCGTCGGTTGTTACACGACGATTCAATCGTCGTCCGTGCGAACGCCCTGGAAGCACTCGTCAACCACGCCCGGCATGGGGAGGGATTGCTCGACGAGATTCGCGAGGCCGCAACCTCCCCCGAGAACCAAGTCCGGCTCATGGGCAGCATTTCGGTGGCCCATGTAGCGGTGGCGTGCCTGATGAGGGTGGGTGGCGACCGGGCCGTCGACGTGGCGCGGGACCTGATCGCTTCTTGGCCCGAGCCGGATCGCACCGATCTGCTTTGGTATCTCAAGTCGGAAGGCTTGGTCGACCGGTGAAGCGGCCCCGGCCCCAGGGGTCAGCCAGCCCTTACTCCGGCAAAGGCGGTGAGTTGACGCCAGCTCACGAGCCGGGTGACGAGAGGGGCCCGCGAACGGCCTCAGGCCGCAGCCCCGGCAGGCTCACCCCCGGAGGCGACCAACGCGGGCGCTGGCCGTCCCGAGAAGTGAGAACGGAGGCATTCCGTCAGGTACACGAGCACCGATTGGTCCCGTTGGCGGCACGTCGCCACCGCCGACAGCATCCGCTCCACGAACCGGCTCCCGCCTTCGCTGTCGGTGCCGCCGCTGATCCGCCGCCAGATCACGGCGTGCCGCAACGCTCGCTCGGCCGCGTTGTTCGTCGGCTCGACGCCGTCGACCCGGGTGAAGGTCCACAGGCAATCCCACAGGCGCAGCAACTCGCCGCATGTCGCCGCCGTCTTCGGCGCAGCCACACCGAGACCCGCGCTCCAGGCTCGAACGGACCATCGGCCGCAACCACGCCACGGTCTGAAGGAAGGTCGACCGTCGGATGGTGCCGTCGCGGACCTTGTGCCAGGACTCGAACAGCTTGTTCGACTGCCAGAGCAATTGCCGCCCGACGTCCGTCGCCGTCGCCGTCGCGGTCGATCATCGCCTGGAAGTCGCGGCGGAGATGGGCCCAGCAAACCTGTCTCGACTTGAGCTCGATCCACTCGTAACCGGGGAAGCGGTCGCTGATGACGATCGGCTTCGGCTCCTCGCCGAGCAGGTCCGCGGCCACCGCCCCGGCCCGCGAGCGGGCGATGCGGAAGACGACCCCCACCGAGGTCACCACGACCCAGAGCCAGGCCTTGAGGTGCGCCTCCCGCCAGCCCGTCTCGTCGATGTTCGCCGCCTCGGCGGCCTTCACCGCCTCGGCCAACTCGGCCACCGGTCGCTCCAGCACGTCCGCCGTGATCCGCTCCAGCTTGGCGATCATGCCGACGGAGATCGTCAGGCCCAGGAGGTCGGAGCCGAGTTGCACAACCTGCCGCTTGCTCAACCGGTACGCCCCGGTCAGCACACTGAGGGCCGCGTGCAACCGGGGGCCGAACGACGTGCGGGGCACGCCTTCGGGCAGCGCCCCGCAGGTGACCGCCTTGCAGTGCGGGCAACAGAGGCGATGGAGCCGGTACTCGTGCACCTCGGGCTCGATCGGCGGCAACTCGGCCACCTGGTGGCGCCGGGGCTCGGCGTCCACACCGCTCAGCGGGTGCCGACACCGCCGGCACTCCGTCGGCTTGCAGTCGGTGACCGAGGCGACGCGTTCGGGCGGCACCAGGACCCTCATCCGACGCGGATGCCCCTTTTGGCCGCCCCGGCGCTTCTTCGACGGAGGTGTCGGCGGCTTACGCTTGACGCCGATCGGGTCGGACGACGGCGGCTTGGAGCTGTTGGTGGAGTTCTGTTCGACGCGGGCCGTCAGATCCCGGACATGCTGTTCCAACTCGGCGACCCGTCGTTCCAATCCCTCGACGACGGAGCCGATGACCGCACGGGCTTCATCCGAGAGACTGTCCCAGACGTGCTGAGGGATCAAGGTCGGCCGGTCCATGCCGCCGTTATAATCGCGCGGACATGACCAAGCAACCCGGGCCGTGAACGGCTACTACGGCAGGTAGTAGACCCCGGTGGAGCAGGCCAGAATCCCGTCGGGCTTCAGGAGCCGGACAGCCGCCTGGGCCAGATCGGGGCCGAGCTTCGCCTCCCACGGCGGGTCGGTGAGGATCAGGTCGGCGGTGCCCGGCGCGATCCGGTCCCCGAGCTTGCGGAGGTCGCAGGCCCAGATCAGGAAATCCTCCCCGAGCCTCGTCGAGCCCTTCGCCTGGCTGATCCGGGCCTCTCGTTCCTTCTGCCACTTCAGGGTCCGCAGGTCCCGGACGTTGACCGGCTCGTCCGGGGCGTCGTCGCCGAGTTCCTCCAGGAGCCGGGAGACCTCCCGGGCCTGGGCCTCGCCGGAGGTGTAGACGACCGGCTTGCGGGCCGGGTATCGCTTGCCGTCCGCGCCGTTGCGGACCCCCAGGTTGGGAATTTCCCCAACTGCCTCAAGGCGGCGCCGGACGGCCCCCACCGTCTTGTGGTCCGCCCCGGCCCGCCCGGCGATCACGTTGTCCGAGGCGTGTTGGTCCCTTCTCAATTCCCAGGCGATCAGTTCGCGCATCTGGGCCTGGCTGAGGTGCCTCCGGTACACGTTGACCCGGAGCCGCAGGTCCTCCCGCTCGGCCTCGGAGAGCTTGCCCACGACGATCTTGGGGATATAGTCGAGGCCGATCTCCTCTGCGATTTCCATGCGGAGTCGGCCATCCAGGACCTCGCCATCCGGGGTGACGATCACGGGTACCAACATACCCCGCTCCTGGATATCCTCCAGGAGTCGGGCTGGAGTCCGGGGTCGATCGGCGGCAGTTCGGGCGGGCTCACGGCGGGGCTCCGGGGTACGAGGGTCGGGACCGCTCCGGTGTCAATCCACCATAGGACGGCCAATAGAGTCGCTGCACAATAAGAGCCGATTCCACCCTAACTATCATAATGGCAAGAACTTGCGGCCATCTTTCACTCCAAGGTGAAAGGTGGCACAAGTTTCTCTCAGGAAAGAGCTTACAGCAAGGGCGTCGTTATTGTGCAGAGATTCTAATATAAGCAGGCGCCCGGAGCGTGGCCAGAAGTCACCGCCGGGTTGGTCGCGGGGCGTTGGGCGGGTTCATTCGTGACGGGTCGGCGGCGTTTGCGACGATCGCGGGTCTTGGAGCAAGTCCGCGATGTCGGCGCCGGTCAGCCGACGCCTGGCCAGTAACGCATCGGCCAGCACCAGGAGCCGTCCCAGTAGACGCTCAGGATGAGTACCGTCTTTGAGGTGAGACGCCCCAGATGGACTTCGGCGTCCTCTCCGGCGGCCACCGCCAGGGCGGCGGCGTGGACGACCGCATCGAGGTCGGAGTCGGTCGGTTGCTTCCGGAGCGGAGCGCCCCGGTACATCCGGACGGCGAGGTCGCCCGCCAGGCTGACCATGGCCTCGCGATCGGCGAGAGTTCGGCGATGTCGGTCCTTCGAGATCGAGGCGGGCGGGCCGGGAAAGTATGCCTGCCCCCACGAGGTCCCGGGGCGGTGCCGGCGGGCGATCTGGTCGTACTCCGCGTCGGTGACCATCGCCAGGCCGAGGACGCGAATCCCGGTCGCCCAAGCCACGACCGCGTGGGCGCCTTCGTGGAGGGCGATCTCGAACAGCGACAACGCCAGTCGCTTGGAACTCGTTGCGATACTCGGGCGCTCGTTGGCTCGTGGTCGGTTGCCCATGCCCTTATCTATCCTGCCGGGCGAAGAACCGTCCTATTGCCTCTCCGAGGGGGAGAAATCGGCAACCGCCGGGGTGGCTAAATTCGCCACCCTCGGCGCCCAGGAGTCCCCTCTTCGGGGAACCTCGATCGCCGTCCCGGAGGCCGTTCCACCCCCCCGGCGGAGGGGACCCGCTTCAGCTTTTTATCTCTGAATTGTTTCGTTTTCGGAAGCCAAACACGGTCCGGCGGGGGATCGCCCACGTCCCGGATCAGCCTGACAGCAGGGCGCGGAGCGACTCGGCGTTGCGGACCGCGTGTCCGTGCCCGTCGTTGTTGAAGTAGGCGTACACGTCCCGGCCCTGGGCCGCCCACTCGCGTATCCGCTCGGCCCACCAGCGGAGGTCGGCCTCGGGGTACGAGCCGCCGTAGAGCCGGCCCGGGTCGGGGCCGTGCAACCGGACGTAGACGAACGGTGCCGTGGCCCGGAGCATGCACGCCAGGTTCGCCCCGCTCATGACGCAGTAGGCCACGCCCCGCCGCTCCAGCAGCGCGAAGGTCTCCTCGCGGTGCCAACTCGGGTGCCGGAACTCGATCGCCAGCCGGGGCCAGGAGGGGGCGACCTCCAGGAACGCCGCCAGCCGCTCCGGGTGGTAGGGGAAGTGGGGCGGCAGTTGCAGGACCAGCACGCCCATCTTCTCGCCCAGTTGCCGCAATCCGGCGTCCATCCGCTCCAGCCAGGGGGCCGGATCGTTGAGCTTGCGGAACTGGGTCAGGCCGCGCGATGCCTTGGCGCTGAAGAGGAAGCCGTCGGGGGTGCGGTCGCGCCAGTTGGCGAAGACCTCGGGTTTGGGCCAGCGGTAGAACGTGTTGTTGACCTCGACGGTGGCGAACCGGCGGGCGTAGGCGTCCAGGCGGGGGAGGCTGGGGGTGCCGGGCGGGTAGACGATCCCCTCCCAGTGGTCGTAGCTCCAGCCGGAGGTGCCGATGTGGATCGCCATGGCGGGTCGCCGGGTTCGC
The DNA here is from genome assembly GCA_963752755.1 of uncultured Planctomycetales bacterium. Lineage (GTDB taxonomy): Bacteria > Planctomycetota > Planctomycetia > Isosphaerales > Isosphaeraceae > CAVVZJ01. Next base: position 145,053 of record CAVVZJ010000008.1, read on the forward strand.
AGGAGCGGCCCGTTATTGTCTTGAGGGTCAGGGGACTTGAGCAGCCAGCGTTTCTTCCTCGGACCCCAGATCGGGCAAATTCGGGACCTGCCGCCGGTCGTTCCACTCACCCCGAAGGCCGGACCCGTGATTCAGCCTTCCATGCCGACATCCAGACTGAACGCCCTTTCCTCATGGCCCCGCTTCCCGTAGACTAGGCCCCTCGGCCACAAAGATGTTGTGTCGATGCCAATGGAGGCATCGTGCCCCTTGCGCCGGAGGGGAGTGCTTCGTGGAAGACACCGCCGCCGCGACCGCGAGCGGAGCCCGGATCGAGGGCTCCGACGCGGGGCCGCCCGGATCGACGCCGATCCCCGATTTCGCCACCGACTCCGAGGTCGTCCGGGTCGTCGCCGAGGGGGAGCGCCTGGCCTTCGGCCACCTGGTCAACCCCGCCTTCGCCACCGAAATCTCCATGATCGACCCGCTGCCCCACCAGCGGATCGCCGTCTACGACCACATGCTGACCCAGCCCCGCCTCCGGTTCCTCCTGGGCGACGAACCGGGTGCCGGGAAGACCATCATGGCGGGCCTCTACATCCGCGAGATGCTCGCCCGAAGGCTGCTGCGTCGGGTCCTGATCGTGCCCCCCGCCGGCCTGGTCGGCAACTGGGAGCGGGAACTCAGGGACCTCTTCGCCCTCGACTTCCGCATCGTCACCGGCTCGGACTCCCGGGCCGGCAACCCGTTCGCGGGCGACGGCGGCGACCGGGTGATCGTCAGCGTCGATACCCTGGCCAGCGAGCGGACCTTCGCACGGCTCCAGGAGCCGGGTGTCGAGCCCTACGACCTGGCCATCTTCGACGAGGCCCACAAGCTCGCGGCCGACCGCCAGCCCGACTTCACCATCCGCAAGACCGACCGTTATCGAGTCGCCGAGGCCCTGGCCGGCATCCCCTCCGGCGAGCCCCGCTGGTCGCTGGACTGGGCCTGCACCCACCTGCTGCTGCTGACGGCCACGCCCCACATGGGCAAGGACTTCCCCTACTACGCCCTCTGGCGGCTGCTGGAGCCCGACGCCCTGGCCACGGTGGACGCCTTCAACGCCTACCCGGACGACGCCCGCCGCCGCCATTTCCTCCGGCGTACCAAGGAGGAGATGGTCAACTTCGAGGGCAAACGCATCTACCCGGGCCGGGTCAGCGACACGCTGAGCTACGACCTCTCCCGGGGGGAGATCAGCGAGCAGGCCCTCTACGACAAGACGACCGCCTACATCGAGACCTACTACAACCGCGCCCGCATCCTCAACCGCTCGGCGGCCCGGCTGGCGATGTCCGTCTTCCAGCGGCGGCTGGCCAGTTCGACCTATGCCCTGCTGCGGTCCTTCGAGCGCCGGGCCGAGAAGCTCGACGAATGGGTCGAATTTATCGAGTCGGGCCGGATCACCGCCGAGGAACTGGCGGCCTTGCAGCGGAAGCTGGACGACACCAAGGACGTGTTCGAGGAGGAGACCGCCGACGAGGAGACCGCCAAGGGGGGCAAGGAGGAGAACGAGATCGCCGAGGCCAAGGCCCTGGGCGGGGTCGTGGCGGTCTCGCTGGCGGAACTCCAGGCCGAACGGGACCAGGTCGGGGCGCTCCTGGACCTGGCCAGGCAGGTGGACGCCAGGGGGGACGAGTCGAAGTTCGACAAGCTCCGGGAGGTCCTGGACGACCCCGAGGCCCGGGACGAGAAGCTGCTCATCTTCACCGAGCACCGCGACACCCTGGTTTACCTCGTCCGGCGGCTCGAAGGGCTCGGCTTCACCGGGTCGGTCGCCCAGATTCACGGCGGGATGGACTTCCGCGAGCGGGAGCGGCAGGTCGAGTTCTTCCGCAGGCCGGGGGGAGAGGGCGGCGCCCAGTACATGGTCTGCACCGACGCGGCGGGCGAGGGGATGAACATGCAGTTCGCCTGGCGGATGCTGAACTGGGACCTGCCCTGGAACCCGGCCCGGCTGGAGCAGCGGATGGGCCGCATCCACCGCTACGAGCAGGAGCACGACCCGGTCTACATCGCCAACCTCGTGGCCGGCAAGACCCGCGAGGGGCGGGTGATGAAGACCCTGCTGGACAAGATCGAACGCATCCGCAAGGAACTGGGGCGGGACAAGGTCTTCGACGTGATCGGTCGGCTGTTCGAGGGGGTCAGCCTGAAGGAGTACATGGAGCGGTCGGTCACCCCGGAGGGGGCCGAGGCCGCGTGCCGAGCCCTGGAGGGGACGCTGACCGGGAGCAGGTCGAGGCCCTGGAGGCGAAGGAGCGGCGCATCTACGGCGACGGCGGCGACGTGAAGGCAGACCTGGCCGCCGAGCGGGCGAAGCTGGACCGGGAGAACTGGCGTCGGCTGCTGCCGGGCTACGTACGGCGGTTCGTCGAGAAGTCGGCCCCGTTGATTGGCCTGGGCATCGAGGGGGACCTGGACGGGACCTTCGCCCTGGCGCCGTTACGGCCCGGAGCCCTGGACTTCCTGTGGCACCTCCTGGAGACCTACCCGCCGGCCCGGAGGCACTGCCTGACGGTCCGCAAGCCGGCGGACCCCGCCGGGGCGATGTTCCTCCACCCGGGGGAGCCGGTCTTCGACCGCGTGCGGGTCCACGTCTGCGAGCGGTTCGCCGAGGACGCCCGCCGGGGCGGTGTCTTCGTCGATCCGACGGCGACCGGGCCGTACCTGTTCCACCTGGCGGCGATCTCGGTCGCCCGGCGGGCCGACCCCGAGATGCCTGCCCTGGTCAGGTCCGAGGTCCTGGAGCACCGCCTCGTCGGACTGCGGCAGGCCGAAGATGGGTCGATCGAGCAATGTCCGGTGGAGCACCTGCTCTTGCTGAAGGGCGGTCACGGCGTCCCCTCGTCGGCGGCCCCCCTGGCGACGGAGTCGGGGAGCCTGACGGCGGCTCGGGCCTTCGCCTCGGAGCAGATCGCCCGCCCCCTGGCCGACCGGCTTCTCCAGGAGCGCCTGGAGAGCCTGCCGTCGCGGCTGGAGTTCGTGGCCCGGGGGTTCGAGTACCAGGACGCCGAACTGGCCCAGACGCGGGGGAAGCTGCGGGAGAAGGCCCAGGCCGGCGACCCGAGGGCCAAGGGAGAGATGACCAAGATCAGGGACCGGCAGAAGTCGCTGGCCGCCCGCCGCGAGACCGCCCTGGCGGTCCTCCGACGCGAGCCG
>CAVVZJ010000009.1:0-10219 GCA_963752755.1 uncultured Planctomycetales bacterium
ACTACCCAGGCCGCACAGTTATGGCGCTGGCCCTGACTTCCACCCCTACTCGAACGGAGTCCCCGATCATGGACGACATGGACGACCCCCATCACCTCGCCGCGCTGGCGCCGCGGAATCCCTGCCGGCGGCTCGACTGGCGCTGGCGGCTCGCGACGGCACGCGTCGATCACCGGTTCCGCCGGGTTTCCGCCGCGACGACGCCTGGGTCCGCCGCGCCATTCGCTACCGGCGCCGGGCAAACCGCCTGGCCGACCCCGCCCATCCCCGGCTCGTCGATTTCGACCCGGCGGTGGCCGCCGCCTGCCGCCTGCACGATGGTTCGGCTCGCCTGCGCCTGGAACTCGCGGCGCGGCTCCTGGCCGATCAGCCGCCGGAGGAGATCGCCGCGCCGCTCCGGTCGACACCCGAGGCCGTCGCCGCGTACGAGGCGCTGTTCTTCGCCGTGGGCGATCGCCTCGGCAGCCCCGACTACATCACGTTCGCCGCGGTCGACCCCGAGGGCCTTCTGGCCATCGGCGAGCCGACGCCGGAGGTCCTGATCCGGCTGTACGCCTACCACGGCGGCCCGCTCGTCGCCGAGCTGATGCTGGCGGTCCTGCGCGACGAGGCGACGGGCGATGCCTCGCTGGCGGTCCGCGCGTCCCGACGTCGATCCCCGGCTCACCGGTCTCGTGCGGCAACTCGCCGAGGCGTCTCGCCTGCCCGTCACCTCGCGCACGTCCGCCCGGCTGCTCCGGCTCCAGGAGCGCACCGGGCGTTGACCGAACGCGCCGAAGTTGCCAACTCGGCCTCGGCCGTCACGCAACCGGTCCTCGCCGGCGCCGTCGATGTCCGGATCCTGGAGCAAACTGGCCGCGAATGCGCACGGCCAGCGGCCCCGACGGCACGCGTTGGCGCCTGGCGGTGCGCGCCCCGGTGCGCCGGGACGCACGGATCCGGACGCCCAGGAGGAGAGGTGCGGGGCAACGGGGGACGACGGGCAAGCTGGGGAGGTCCGCCGTGCGGTGGGTTGACCCGCCAACGGCGGCTTCAGGCTCGCGATCGGGCCGATTCGTCTGCTCCGGGACGTCATCTCGTGATACGGTCGAGGTCGACGGACGAAGTGTTGCACACGGAGGGTGCCCCAATGGCCTGGGAATCGCGTCCGGGAGGACGCTACTACTACTCCGCCCGTCGGGTCGAGGGCCGCGTAATCAAGACGTACCACGGCCGCGGCATCCTCGGCGCCGAGGCGGCGCGGCTGGACGCCGAGGCCCGCGCCCGCCGCGTCGCCGAGGCCGAGGCGCGTGCAGGCCGACGTCCGCCGGCACGCACACGCCGAGCGGGCGACGGCGGCGCTGCACGAGGCTGTCGAGCTCGTGCTGGCGGCGACGCTCGTGGCCGCCGGGTATCACAAACCGAAACAGGGAACGTGGAGGCGTCGCCGTGTCCGATGAACCGATGCCCGAGCCCGAGCTGCCGACGATCCTCCGCCCGCTCGGCACGCTGCTGGACCGCGCCCGGCGGGGGGATACGGACGTGCTGCCGGAGCTGCGCGACCTGCTCGACGCGCACCCGGAGATCTGGCAAGCCTGCGGCGACCTGGCGGCGCACGCCCAGAAAGCGTGGATCGACCTGGCGGTCGGGGATGACCTGGTCGCGCGGGAGTCGCTGGAGCGGCACGTCGCCGCGCTGAAGGCCGAGCTGGCCGGGCCGGCGCCCTCGGCGACCGAACGCCTGCTGATCGGGCGCATCGCCGCGTGCTGGCTGCAGGTCCACTATGCCGACGCGGCGGCCGCCCACACTCACGACGTCTCGCTGAAGCAGGCGAAGTTCGTGCTTCAGCGTCAGGACCGGGCGCACCGGCGTTACGTGCAGGCGATCGGCACGCTCGGCGACGGTGCGGAAGCTGCTGCCGTCGGCCACGCCGGCCGGGCCGGCGCGGTCCGCTCGATCGACGCCGGACGTCATCACCGCCGATCCGCGCGGCGTCCGGCGGCACGACGATCCGTTTCATGATCCCCCTCACCTGGAGACTCTCGGCATGGACGCCCCTTCGAAGACCCGTCCCCAACCCGACGCGATCGATCGTGCCCTGACGGGCGTCGACCGCGCCGTCGGCCGCCTGATCGCCCAGCTCGTGACGGACGATCGCGAGGAGAGCCTGCGCGTGCTGCGCGGCCTGTTGCGGCTGGGTCCCATGGCGGTGGACTTCCTCGCCGACGCCTATACGCGAAATCCCAGGGACGCCCGGCTGCGGTGCCGGATCGTCTCGGCGCTGATGGCCTTCGGCAGCGTGCCGGCGGCGCGTCCGGCGGCGGTGCAGGCGATGCTGTCCGCGCGGCTGCAGGAGCATGATCCGACCGTCGTGATGAGGATCCAGGTTGCGCTGGCGCAGCTCGCGCCGTCGGCCGAGGAACGGGCGGCGCATCTGGCGACGATCCCGGCGGGCCGGGCATCGTCGGCCGAGGCGTCGGCGACGGCCGGGCGAGTCGCACCGGAATGATGTGCCGCATCCGCGACGCCATCCCCGAGGACCGGGGGCGCAGCGCGGAATCCGGCCCAGAGGCCCCAGGAGCCCCGTGGCGGGGCTCCGGTGCCCGGGGCGAAAATTCCCCCCTCCGTTCGTCGCCCGGGGCCTCGCCACGGGCTCTCCAGGGCCTCCTGCGCGGAAGCGGCTTGGTCTTGGTCGCGGGTGCGCGAATCGCGTCGAAGGCCCTCGCGTCTCCAAGGGCCTGGCCAGAGACGGGTCGGGGTTCCCTGAGGGTGCCCAGGACGACGCGGCGAGAGCCGTCGCCGGCCGGCACCCGCCGCGGGCACCGGTGGTCTTCTGCCGGTGGTGCGTCTATCCCGACTTCCGAACAAAATGTTCTGCCGGAACCAAACTCCACGGACGGCTGGAGCAGATGGACCCGGGCGGTAACATCCCTCCCCTGATCGCGACGAACCCACCGCGCGTTGTTGCACGCCTCGGTCTGATCGGCCGAGGCGTTTCGGCCCGAAGCGTGCTCGGAGCCCGTGATCAGGAAGGGCAGACCTGTGCACGTGGACTGGTTCGCTCGCCAACGCCGCCGCCGCGTCTTGTTGCTGGGTGAGGCTGCGCTTTTGTCGATGGGTAGGCATCTTTGAAGTAGGTAGAGAGACCAGCCCTCTAAACATAAGTTATGTACACTGATTCCGAGCTTCTAATATTCTCGACGTGGCGACATGGCTGATCTTCGCTCCACTCTGTTTCTTGGGCTTCGGCTTCTTGGGGCCACGGGGGCTCTTGCGGTACTCCGACAGTGGCACCGTCCCCGCCCACGCCACCAGCACGTCCGCCAACGCCTCGGGAGACATCTCCTGAAACGCCACCCATTCGTCCTTCGGGATCGCACGCATCATCCCCTGGTGGTTCATCTTCACCTCATCCGCCAGGTGATCCCCCGAAACCATCTCGGCCTGCTCCGCACCATGCGCGGCACGAGCGCCGCTTTGACGGTGCTCATCACGTTGTAGGACAGCAACGCCACGCAGAAGCTGAACAACGCCGCCTTGGGATAGCCCAACTCCTGGATCTCGCCCTGGAGCGTTTTCTCCATCTCCTGGAAGACGCTCTCGATCTGCCAGCCATACTGCCTCCAAAGCAAGAGCCTGTCATCAATCGTCAGTTACTGATTGCGTCGATCCGAGTCTTGGGGATGATCAGTTGCCCGATCAGGGGCTGATTGTCCCAGGTCCGGGGGCAGGATCGCAACTGCCTCAATCGGTTCAACTCGTCGACATCGGCCCAGAGGATCCAGCGGCCGCGGGAGTCCTCTTGCTTTCGGGCGTGGACCCATCCCACGCGACGCCAGCGGTGCATCGTCTCCTCGGGGATTCCCAGGTGATCCGCCAGGTCCGCGAGATACCATTCGTCAGATTGCAAGGCTCTCTCGGTCTTGCTCCGCCGTGGGACGGCGACTCACGAGCCCGCAACGCATCAGCAGCCGATGAATCATCCCCGCCTTGAACCGATCGGTTCGCTTCGGGGGGTGGAACCCTTCCTGGTTCAACGTCATCGCGATCTGGGCCGCCGAGCAGCCGTTCTCGTGCAGTTCCCTCAGCCGGGCCACCAACTCGGGCCAGTCGCTCTTCTGATCGTACCGGGCGACCGCCTTGACCAACCGCTGCTCGGTCACGAAGCCGCCGGCCCACTCCAGGCGGACATCGACCTGGTCGCTCTTGCCGAGCACGCTCACCACGACGCGGTCCAGGAGCAGACGCGCGATCCGTTGACGGTCGGCCGGCGTCGTGGTCGGGGCCCGCCACAGAGCCGGCAGGTCGCTGGCCAGTGCCAGAACCTCGGCTCGTTGCTCGTCGCTCAGTGGTTGGGGCTGTTCCCTGCGATATTTCTCATGCTCCGCTTTGAGAGCCTGTTCAGCTCTCAGGGCGTCTTCCCAGCGTCGTTCGAGTTCGCGACCGACCAGTCGGTTCTCGGGCTCGACCGCGTGATACTGCCTGCGCCGCTCGCTCGGTCTCGTAGCGGGCTCGTTCCAGGCGTTTGCGCCACTGATCGTCGAGTTGCCGGCGTTGTTGCTCGACGTCGGCCAGGGCGGCGAGACTGGCCTCCAACGACGCGGGAGTCATCGCCGCCAGGATCTGCCGGGCGACCAACTCGTCCAGAATCCGGCCCGGGATCGTCTGGCACAGCGGCTCGGCGTAGTCGGCCACGCCTCGCGAGCAGTCGTAGCGAAGGGTCCCGTTTACCCCGCTGTAACTGACCATCATCCGCCGGCCGCAACGGCCGCAGCGCAGCAGGCCGCCGAGCAGCGAGGGCCCCGATCGAGGCGTGCCCCGTGCGACTGCGATCGAGCGCGGTTCTGGGCCAGGGTCTGTTGATTGGCCTCGTAGCGGTCCCAGCTGATATAGGCCGGGCCGTGGTCGCGGATCAGGACGGCACACTGCTCGGCGGTTCGGATCAATCGCCCGGTGGTGGGCCGCCCCGGGACCTTGCGTCGCGGATCCGTCGGCCGGTGCCCGTAACGATAGGCCCCGGCGTAGACCGGGTGATGCAGCAGATTCTGGAGCGTCTCCCGGTTCGGGCGACGCCATTCGAGGCGGTCGCGTTGCCCGCGTCGATGAACTCGCACCGGCATGAGAATTCCATGATGGACGAGATAGCGGAGCAGGCCGTGAAGCGTCCCCTGACGCTCGAACTCATCGAAGATCAATCGGACCGTGGTCTGGACTTGCTCGTCGGGATCGAGCTCGAAAGCCCCCGAGGGGCCTCGAACGTAGCCGATCGGAGGCAAGCCGTAGAGTTCGCCGCGTCGCGCCTTGTTCCACTTGCCCTGATTCATCCGTTCCTTGAGGATATGAAGCTCCGCTTCGCTCATGATCCCGGTGAGCCCGAGCAAGAGCCGGTCGTGGTAGTCGGTCGGATCATAGAGGCCGTCGGCGTCGGCCAGGAGCGTGCGAAAGCGAGCACATAATTCCAGAAGTTGATGCCAATCCTTGCACGACCGGGCCAACCGGCTCATCTCCAGGCCGAAGAATCAACCCGACGCGGTCCAGCGCCAGTTCGGCCAGGAGCCGCTGAAATCCCGGCCGGCCCTCGACCGACTGACCACTCTTGCCCAGGTCTTCGTCAATGATCACGACCTGGTCGCGAGCCCATCCCAGTTCGACGGCGCGATCGGCGAGAGCGTACTGACGCGCGGTGGACTCGCGATGATCGAGGACTTGCTGAGGTGAGGATTGCCGGATATAGACGACGGCGACGCGGGCGAGATGCCAGTCCTGAAGCTTGGGCGATCGGGACGGCGCGGAGGAGTCATTCATGACCGCCTCCGGGCCGGTCGGCCAGCAGGCGTCGAGCCATCAGTTGCCCGAGGAGTCGAAGCAATCGTTGACGACGGGGCTCCGGGATCGTGGTCCAGGGGGACTCCGTCCCCGGGCTTCGGGTCGCCTTCAGGCGGCGCGGGGGGGAGCGTTGGTGGGAACGGAGGCGTTTCGCGGCATGAAGGGACTCCGTTCAAATCGCCCGGAGCAATCGAATGGCACCACCGAGCCAGTCTCAGGAGGGCCTCAACCGCCACGATTACGGGATCAGGCGGCCTGTGACAACCACCTTCTTGAGGTGCAGTGTGCTTGGGGGTTCTCCAGGGTCCAGCGCCGGCGGTAGATGTCCGCGACCGTTCGGGCGTCGGCGGCCTCCACCGGCAGGTTCGTCACCAGGTGGATCTCGGTGTCCCCCTCCCGGGTCGGCTGGTCCAGGACCACCGTGACGCGACGCAAGACGAGGAGGTCCCCGTCGTCGTTGGGGGCCCGCAGCGTCTGCTCGAACACCGCGCTGGTGGCGGTCCGTCCCCGTGCCTTTCGCCGGCCCACCGGCGTGCAATGCAGGGTTGAACGATGCTGACGGATCACAAAACATCCACCGCGTCGGGCGATCCCGAAGAGGAAGCCGGTGGTGCAAAAGTTCCGGTCCCCGATCCAGAGATCCCGCGCCGCGACCGTCTCCACGATCTGATCCAGCAGCGATCTCTCCTGGGCATGGCCGTCTTCGCAGAGCACCACATCGATGGCCAGCATCAGTTCGGGATCGAAGACCACCAGGGCCTGACCGGGCAAGGCGCCGGCACGCATCGTCCGCAATTCCGCAATCCGGTGCTCGGTCTTGGCCAGGTGGTTGCCGTCGAGGATCTTGGTGTGATCGCCCGGCAGAAACGGCGTCCGCGCACCTCCCATGGCGGTGGTGACCGCGCCGAGCCGCTCGGCCGACATCCGGACCATGGCCGCTCCGATCGGCGTTTCGAGGCGTTCGATCTTGCGGTAGAGGGCCGTGAGCGAGGTGTGGATGGGCACCGCGTTCTTGGCATAGGCGGCGTGGATCGAGGGGCGGATACCACAGACGACCACGCTCATCAGTTCGACGATCGAAGAGAAGAGCAGATCGCGCGAATACTGCCGTTGGGCGTGGTCCTCGAAGAGTTGATCGAGGACTCGGGGGTTGAGCGCGTTCTCCATCAGGGCCTGGGTCATGACGGGGATGGTATCGCCCTGGGTAAATCGCTCGAAGGCTTCGCTGTGGATCATGGGAACTCTCTTCCTCCAAAGGCAGTAACTCCTTGCGGGAAGACAGTTTAACACATTCATGTGGTGCATGTTTAGAGGGCTGGTAGAGAGACCTATCCCGCCTTGCGGTACTTGGCCCAGAACCCATCCCATTGGCCCCGCTCGCTCAGGAACAGGGCGCGTAGAGACATACGCCATCGGAGCCCTTCTTCTCCCCAACGCATCCCGGCACACTTGAGCCGCTGGCCCACCACCGTCTTGCACGCCGACTCCACCGGGCCCGAACCGATCTGCCAACCCCTGGCTACGGAGCTCGGGTAATCCATGCGATGCACCTGATTCTCGAAGGAGGTCACCGTCTCCCGCAACACCTCGCGGGCCGCCGGGCGTCCGTCCCCGTCCAGGGCACGCAACTCCGTCAGCACGGCTGCGCCCCCTTCATACTTCAGCCGGTGCGACCACGCCTCGTGCTGTGCCGTGGCCGCCTCCGTGCCAGCGCCGTGCCAGGCCTTGGCCAGGTCTCCGAGGTGCTCTGCGGCATGGTAGAAGTCCAGAATCACCGCCTCGACCCGCCCGAAGTTCGTCACGAGCCAGTCCTCCAGCCCGGCCCCGCCATCGAAGACCGCGATCCAGCGGTCGGCCCGATCCATCCCGACCTGGGCCGCTTGCCGCCGCAACGGGTCGGCCAGGCTGGCCCCTCCACCCCCCAAACCTCCCCCCACCTGGCCCTCCAGACTGGCCAGGTCGCGGGCCTGCCAGGGCGGCCGCCGGCCCGGGGGATGGGCCCAGAACGTCCGGTCGTCCGGGACCGGATTAGAGACCATCGCCACCGTGGCCATCCGCCCGTCGGCCTTCGCGGCCCCGGGCCCTTGCTGCGGGACGGCCGTGGCGTCGAGCGAGAAATAAGCGCAGGTCTTCCCCTCGGCATCTTGGTGCCAGGCCCAGTCCTGCGCCGGGGCGAACGTCTCACCCGCGGCCAGACGCCGGCCCAACCCCTCCCCGGCCGCTTCGGTGGTGCGTTGCGCGGTGGCCTCCGAGACGTGCAGCCCGGCCAACCGCGTGAGGACCTCCTCGGCGGCCTCACCGAAGCTGACGATCACGCCGGCCAGGCTGACGGCCTGCGCGGCGCCCGGGGTCAGGTCGCCGGCCCCCAGACCGATCACGGCATCGCCGGGGCCATGACCCTGATGGCAATGGGGGCAGTGGTCGTAGGCCCGCTCGGGACGGATCGGCCCGAGCGGGCAGAGCGTGCCCTTGGGGCGGTAGCCGACGAAGCTGGCCGCCTCGCGGCAGTTCGGACAACTCAGGCTCGACCCGTGGTACCCCCCCCTTTTTCCGCCCGTTGCGGGCGGTCTCGATCGCCTTGGCTCCGATTTTATACACGCGGTCGCGGACCTCGAAATCGGTGGGTCCGAGCCATTGGCCGTCCTCCTTGCAGGCGAGCAGTTCGGCGAGGCCGCGGAGGTCGGCCTCGGTGGCTTGGCGGAGGGACTGAAAGATCTGCTCGGCGCGTTCGGCCTGCTCGGGGCTGAGGTGCGAGAAGGACATGGGAGCCCTCCGTGTACGAAGGACGACGGATTCCCGAGGGACGCATCAGAGGGCTCCGTTGTACGCGATTTCCCACCTACTGCTCTGAAAACTCCGGTTCGCAAGGTGAGACCGGGCGATCCCCGGCGGGGCCTCCTCGCTCGATGGCGCACACCCTCAACACCGACCACGCCTCCTCTGGCGTGGCCTTCTCCTGGCTCGGGCGTCGCTCGTCTCGCGGTCCGTTCCTCCGTCCTGGTCAGGCCGCCTGGTCCGGGGTCGATCGCTCCTGATAGGCCGTCCGATGCGTCAGCAGCTCATACACCAGCTTCAGGATCTTCCGACCCACGGCCACCGCCGCCCGCTTCTTGCCGATCCGCCGGGCCAGCCGGTGGTAGGTCAGGCTCAGCCGGGTCTGCTTGGTGTGGCTGGCCGCCCAGGCCGCCTGGACCAGCACCGACCTCAGCCACTGGTTGCCCTTGGTCGTCCTCCCGCTGCGGCGCTTGCCGGCGCTCTGGTTGTTGCCCGGGGACAGCCCGGCCCACGAGCAGAGATGGCCCGCCGTCGGGAACGCCGTCATGTCGACGCCGATCTCGGCCACGATCACCTCGGCCGCCTGGCGATTGACCCCCGGGATCGTCGCCAGGCGTGCCACCTCCTCGGCGAACGGGGCGGTCACCTCCTGGATCCGGGCGTCGATCCGCTCGATCCGCCCCTCCAGGTGCTCGACCTGGTCCATCAGCGCCCGGAGCTGAAAGCGATGGTGGTCGGTGACCCGGCCGTGCAGCGCCCGGATCAGCAGGGGGATCTTGGCCCGCAGCCGCCGCCGCGCCAGCTCGGCCATCCGGGCCGGGTCGCGCTCGCCGGCGATCAGGGCCCGGATCATGGCCCGGCCCGAGGCCCCCAGCACGTCGGTCGCCACGCCGGCCAGCTTGATGTTGGCGTCCTCCAGCACCTTCTGGAGCCGGTTGGCCACCGTGGCCCGCTGCCGGACCAGCTGGGTGCGCTGCCGGGTCAGGTCGCGCAGCTCGCGGATCGGCCGCGGCGGGATGAAGCTGGGCCTCAGCAGGCCGTGCTGGAGCAGCTGGGCGATCCACTGGCGTCCTTGACGTCGGTCTTGCGCCCCGGGACCTGCTTGATGTGCTGGGCGTTGACCAGCAGCACCTCGAAGCGGCCCTCCAGGAGGTGGAAGACCGGCTTCCAGTAGACGCCGGTCGATTCCATGGCGACCTGGACGACGCCGTGGCCGGCCAGCCAGTCGGCCAGGGCCAGCAGCTCGTCGGTCATGGTGCCGAAGGTGCGGACCTGCTGGTCGACGCGGCCGTCGGGCTCGAGCCGTCGGACGCAGGCGACGACGGTCTTCTTGTGGACGTCCAGGCCCGCGCAGCAGGAGAAGATGGCCTCCATCGGTCGAATTCCCCCATGATTCGGCCATCCGACCGGAGGACCTCGGGGTGGAGCAAACTGCTCTTCGTGCTCCCCGGACGACGGGGGCGACAGGTTGGGGTGCGCCAGGTCCGGGCCAGACTTTCGAGCGGGCTCGAAGCACCAAAGTAGGTGACGGCCTCGTTCCGGTTCGGAGGGCCAATCCCATTGGAACCGAGCCCGAATCCCTTTTCATGGGGTTGCGGGTGCCAGAACCTGGCATGGGGGACTTTCGAGACGCCCACCC
>CAVVZJ010000010.1:0-610682 GCA_963752755.1 uncultured Planctomycetales bacterium
ATCCAGGTGCGGATCGGTAACTTCGCGATGGGAGGTCCCTCCGTGATAGTGATAACCTGGCTCAGAAGAACTCTCACCACAGGGGGCCACTTGCTCTACCGATCTGTCAACACGCGAGACGGTCGCTACAGCCGAAACGAGATCGCCCCGAAAAACATGGGAATCGATTTCGAATGAACAGGTTAAGGAGCACATCGCTGAGGAGATCAACCGTCGTTCCTATGGACAGAACGAGCGCCGGCTCAATCGGGTTCCCAAACGATCTTGGCGTGGTACTCGGGATCATCCCACTGCGCAGGCTCGAGCACCACAAAGCCGGCCATGGTGCGCCAGGCCAGTGATGGGGCATCCCAGTATTCGGCTCGCTCGATGACGACGCGAATCAAAGCGAGGTCCGGGTCGTCCGGGCCACCGGGGAACCACTTCGCATAGTCCGGATTCCAGAGTTGTTTGAGCTTCTCGCCATCGGAAACCAACTCGGCTCGGCCCGAGACAGAGACATAGGTGTTCTCTTCGGGTCGGCTGAAGCTGAGGCAGACTTGCCGGTGTTCGCGAACCTCGTCGGTCTTTGGGAAGCTGCGTCTGGTCAGGAACCAGAGGTTTCCGTCGAATGTGGAACCCTGGGTCGTGATAGGCCGGCAACGGAGCTTGCCGTCGTGAGCGACCGTGGTCAGCATCGCAACCCGGATCTTCTCAATCAACTCCCCGAGTTTGTGGATAGCTTGATTACGCGGATTCGATGCGTCCATCCTCGGCGATCCTCCTGGTCTTCCGAACCGGCGTCATGCGTCTCCCCTTGGCCGGCCCCGCGGTCACGGCGAACGGACGCAATCCGACGATAAGCCCGACCCGAGCGAAATTGCGAGGCCACCGTCTTCAGCATAACCGGAGTGGAGCCGCTACGAAACTCGTTGAACGTCCGTCCGTCCTGCTGTACGGATCGGTACTTGTCCGCGAATCGCCCGGCCGCTAGAGTACTTTTGTTGTCGTGCTGTCAGCGTTGGGCATCACGACCGGTTATGGCGGCTCCGACCGTGCGAATCCTCGTGCGGACGGGGCTTTCTTTTTGCCTCGGAATCCCCCGGCCGGAGGCGAAGCAAGAACACAGGGTCAAACCGAGGATAAGCCATGCTCCCGCGTGTTCACTTGCGCATCACGGCAGCAACATCACCACCAGTTTGGAGGGTTATCGTCGGCTGGTCGGCGACGAATTGATCGACGAGATCCTGTCGCTGGCCCGGGAACTCCGGGGAGTCTCGATCTGCCACATCAACTCGACTGCGTCCGGCGGCGGTGTCGCCGAGCTACTGGCGCGCTACCTCCCACTCATCCAGTCCGTAGGGATCAAGGCCGATTGGCGGTTGATTCACGGCCAGTCGGAATTCTTCGCGGTCACGAAGAAGTTCCACAACGCGCTCCAGGGTGGCCATTACGAGATCGGCGAGCAGGAGCGACAAACCTATCTCGATGTGAACGAGCAGAGTGCGAAGCTGTTCGAAGGGCCTTACGACGTCGTCATCGTCAACGACCCTCAACCCGCCGCGCTCCGTCATTTCTGCGGGCCGAGAGACAGCCGCTGGATCTGGCGTTGCCACATCGACACCTCGAAGCCGGACCCAGGTGTGGCCGC
Source organism: uncultured Planctomycetales bacterium (assembly GCA_963752755.1). Taxonomy (GTDB): domain Bacteria; phylum Planctomycetota; class Planctomycetia; order Isosphaerales; family Isosphaeraceae; genus CAVVZJ01. Next base: position 1,631 of record CAVVZJ010000010.1, read on the forward strand.
GTTCTTGATCCCCTGGATCGAGGAATACGACGCCGTCGTCTTCACGATGGAGGAGTTCCGCCTGCCCGGCCTGGCGTCCGAACAGGTGGCGATCATCGCGCCGGCTATCGACCCGTTCGCGACGAAGAACATGGTGCTGCCCCAAGGGATGTGCCGACAGGCAATCGCGGATTCGGGAGTCGATATCGGACGCCCCTTGATCGTGCAGGTCTCACGGTTCGACCCGTGGAAGGACCCTCTGGGGGTCATCCGAACTTACCGGCTGGTCAAGCAGCAGATCCCCGATGTCCAGCTCGCATTGATTGGGGCGATGGCCAGCGACGATCCGGAAGGCTGGGAGTTGCTCGCCAAGGTCCAGGCGGAGTCGCGGGACGACCCCGATATCTTTGTGTTCACGAATCTCGCGGGCGTCGGCAGCATGGAGGTCAACGTCTTTCAGCGCGGTTGCGATGTGGTGATTCAGAAGTCGCTGCGCGAGGGCTTTGGCCTGGTCGTCTCCGAGGCGCTCTGGAAGGAGAAACCCGTGGTCGCGGGAGGCACGGGCGGCATCCCGATGCAGTTCCCGGCGGGTTACGAATCTTACCTGATCGATTCTGTCGAGGCGTGCGCGGAGCGGGTGACGCACCTACTTCGTCACCCCGGTGCGCAAGGCGATCTCGGCCGCGCGGGCCGCGAGCACGTTCGGAAACACTTCCTCGTTCCCCGCCTGGTCCGCGACGAATTGCGACTGATCCGGGACGTTCTCGACCGGGCTCCCGCGTCTCAGGTGCGTCCGGCGGAATCGTAGCGTGGAGGGGGAAGGATGTCGGAACTGCGACGCGACATCACGACGGGTGACTGGGTCATCCTCGCCGCCGAGCGAAGCCGTCGCCCGGAGGACTTCACCAGGCCGCGACCCTCGGGCACCGGCTCGGCGGCGACGTGCCCGTTCTGCCTCGGCCGCGAGGAACAGACACCGGCCGAGGTGTACGCCGACCGTCCCGAAGGGGTACCAAACGGCCCGGGTTGGCGGGTCCGGGTGGTTCCGAACCGGTTCGCGGCGGTCCGGCCGGAGTTCCCGATCGACCGCGAAGGGATGGCGGGGGTCTTCCCTCGCGTCAGCGGCTCGGGCTACCACGAGGTCATCATCGAGTCTCCCCACCACGAGGCCGACCTGGCTGACCTGAGTCCCGACGAGATTGCTCGGGTGGTCCAGGCGTACCAGGTCCGTGATCGTTCGCTGCGCAGTGAGCGGCACGTGCGGTTCGTGCAGATCTTCCGCAATCATGGGCAGCGGGCCGGCACGTCCCTGAGGCATCCCCACTCACAACTGGTCGCGCTACCGCTCGTGCCGTCGGAGGTCCGCAACCGGCTGGAATTCGCCGCCCGTTACTTCGACGCAACCGGCCATTGCGTTTACGTGGATCTCGTTCGCGCCGAACTCCGGAACGGCGAGCGGATGGTCGCCGAATCGCCGCATTTCCTCGTCTTTTGCCCGTTCGCGTCGCGGACGCCCTTTGAAACCTGGATCGCACCGAAGCGTCGCCGCGCTACCTTTGCGGGCGTCGAGCCGGAGGAATTGCTCGATTTCGCGGGAGTCCTAGGCCGTACGCTCCGGCGGTTGCGGTCGGTCCTCGGCGAGTTCGACTACAACTTCGACATTCATAGCGCTCCGCGGAGCGAGGAGCATCGGGAGGACTATTTCTGGCACCTCCAGATCTTCCCTCGCCTTGTCGAGCCGGCCGGTTTCGAGGTCGGGACCGGGATGGAGATTAACGTCACCGCACCCGAGGAAGCCGCCGCTCGCCTCCGTGCCGTCGATCCTGGGGCGAGTTGACCTCAAACCGCGCGGAGGGGTGGCCGTCATGGCAACGACGGATCCACGCGATCCTCCCCCATCGCGAGTCGATCGGCTCACTGCGTGTCGTCCAGGGTTCGCGCCTTACGGACCAGTTCCATGAACTCCCGGCGATGACCCAAAGGGTCAACTCCCAGGCTCGATCCGGCGAGTTCCCGGACATTCGCATAGGTCGCTTCCCCCTTGTGCGGCGAGTCGCGGAGCAGCATCCCGAACTCCGCCACGGCCGCCGCGAACCGGAAGTCGGTCGTCGCCTCGGAATCGCCGCGATCGGCGTCAGGCACGGCAACCTCGATCAAGCGGCTCGCGTCACCCTCCGGTTCCTTGTAGCGGAGCTTGACCGTGAACAGATCGGCGCTCGCACCGGGGCCCTGCGAGGGTCGCAACGGCTCTTGATACTTCAGCGGATCGATCGTCGGCGCGTTCGACTCCTGACCAGCGGGGACCAGTTCGTAAAGGGCGGTGACGGTATGCCCAGCGCCGATCTCGCCGGCATCCTTGGTGTCGTCATTGAAATCTTCGGAAGGGAGCAAGCGATTCTCATAGCCGATCAGCCGGTACGCCCCGACCTGGACGGGGTTAAACTCGACCTGGATCTTCACGTCCTTGGCGATGGTCACGAGCGTGCCGCCCATCTCCTCGACGAGCGCCTTGCGAGCCTCGCGGGGCGAGTCGATGTATGCGTAGTTGCCGTTGCCACGGTCGGCGAGCTGTTCCATCGTGGAGTCCTTGAGGTTGCCGGTCCCGAAGCCGAGGATACTGAGATACACCCCGCTCCGGGCCTTCCCCTCGATCAAGCGGGTCAGGCGACCGCGGTCGGTGATGCCGACATTGAAGTCGCCATCGGTGCAGAGCAGAACCCGGTTCGTGCCGCCCGGAATGAAGTTCGCCACAGCGATATCGTAGGCGAGCTGAATCCCCGAACCGCCGTCCGTCGAGCCACCGGCTTCCAGAGCATCAATCGCGGAGAGGATTTCGTCGGGATGGTCGCAGGTCGTCGGCGGCAGCGCCAGTCCCTCGGCGCTGGCATAGACCACGATAGCGACGTGATCCTTCTCTCCCAGCCGCTCGACGAGCATCCGGAGCGCCTGCTTGACCAGAGGCAACTTCTGCGGCGACTGCATCGAGCCGGAGACGTCCACAAGGAAAACGAGATTCGAGGCCGGCCGCACCTCTTCGGAGACGACGCGTCCCTTCAGCCCGATGCGAGCGAGCCGGTGTTCAGGGCTCCACGGGCAACGAGCGACCTCGACGTTCACTGTGAAAGGCGCATCACCCGTCGGGGGCGGGTCGTTGTAGGGAAAGTAGTTGACCAATTCCTCGATGCGGACGGCGTCCGGAGGCGGCAGGCTGCTGTGTTCGAGGAATCGTCGGACGTTGGCGTAAGACGCGGTATCGACGTCGATGGCGAACGTCGAGAGAGGGGCCTGCGCGACACGGAGGAAGGGATTGTCGTCGATCCGGTCGTAAGTTTCGGTGTTGTGCGTGACCTCCGGCGTGCGAAGATCCACATCCATGGACTGCCCGTCGAGGGCAAGGCCGACCTCGGAAGACGGTACCAGTCCCGACTTCGCCGGCACTTCTTCCTCATTGGCGCATCCGAAGATCGCCAGGGACAGAGGGACTGTCCATGTCAAAACTTGCAAGAATCGGGGATTCGCTCTCATGGTGTGAGCACTCGGGAAGTCGCCAGAGGGGAACGTCGAGGTCGGACGCGGCACGCCGGTCCTGATCTCGGTGACCCATCACGGCGACGCCACGCACCCTATGAATTCATACGGAGAACCGGCCCCATCCGTTGGACCTCGCGCGTTCCAATCGAGCGGCGGTCAGTCCGCTCAAGAACACGCGGACCTGGTCCGGGAGCCGGTGGAAAAGGATGGGGGCGTGTCCGGATCACCGGGAGGCGTGTCCGGCCGAGATTGGGTGAGGTGAGAATGAGCCGGGGGGAGAGGTTTACGACTGGCGTGGTGAAGGGTTCCCGAGCGGTTCTGCCTGGGGAACCCTTTGGAGACGCGTGGCTCAGTGGCCGTGACTGTTGGATCGGATCAAAACGGGGGTGGGATCACTCCTCGTCTTCCTCAACGTCCTCGTCTTCCTCGAAGTCCGAATCGGTGTCGTCCTCGGTCTCCTCGTCCTCCTCCTCAACGACCGGCTTCACAGCGGCGGCCTTGGGGCGGGCGGTTTCCTGGGGTGTGCGGGGGACCGAGGCGCCGAGGCCGGGGGCGTCGTCTGGCATGGGCTCCTTGACCTTCTGGACGAAGTGGGTGCCCTTACCCTTGGCGGTCATCTCGGCCGCCTTGGCCTCGGCAGCCTCCTTCTGGGAAAACTCGAAGGTCGCGATCGGCTTGAAGGCGTCGTTGACAACCTGCCATACGATCCGCATCCGGGCTGTCGGCTTGGCCGGCTTGGTCGCCCGGGACTTCTTGGGAGCTGCCTTGGGCTTCTTTTTCGGCCGGGCATCCTCGTCGTCGTCGGCGACGTCCGCGACTTCCTCGGACTCGTCTTCCATCGGGTCGAGCGGTTCGGCGGCCTCGTACTGGCGCCGAAGCTCGAACCGGTTGCGCGGTTTCCCAGCCATCGCGATGTCCTTCCTCTCGTTGTCCAGTAGTGGAATCGATTGAGCGGGCCGCCACGGGCCCTGTCCGCCGACCGAAACGCAGGAGCGGCGGGCCAGGCAACGTTCCTCCGCCCGAATGTAATCGAACCGGTCCCCTTTTGTCAGCAGAGGATACGGCCGCCGCGCGGGTTCAGGCCGACGCCTGCAACCCCCCGGCGCCGAGCGGCCCAGAATGCAGCTCGCGGCGGATGTGCGACAGGAGAGACTCGGGATGGTAGGGCTTGGTCAGGAAGTGGGCAATGCCCAGCGTCCCGAGCGCCCGCTCGTACTCTGGCGTGATGGCAGCACTGCAGATCAAGATCCGCTGCTGCGGGCAAGCCTGGCGGATCTGTCGGCAGACCTCCACGCCCGAGTAACCCGGCAGGTTCAGATCGACGACCGCCAGATCGAACGGCCCGTGCGCATCAAACCGATCGACGCCCTCGGGACCATCGCCCGCCTCGACCACCTGGAAATCGGCCCCGCGAAGGAACTGGGCGACGAGGCGGCGGAGGACGGTTTCGTCTTCCACCAACAGCAGCTTGGCACTTCGCATCCGCCGGACTCCTCGGATCACGCGGCGTACGGTTTGATCGCGTCCACCGATCCTCCCTGCCGGGAGACGCACCAGCCGCGCCGCGGTCTCAGTATCCTAGCGACACTTCCGACTCGCGCCCACACGGATCGGGCCCGGGGATGGACTGGAGGAGCTTCCGGCACGGCGCCCATGCTGCGGGCAAGGCTCTATCCCGGCGGGATCGGCCGTGCGTGAGCGACAGGCACCTCGCCGCTGGGGGGGGACGGGCCAGCGGGGCCGTCCGGAGATCGGCCATTCGATTGATTCACACCGAGGTTCTGGCAAAGCGCGGCGATCAGGACATGCTTGGTGACATTCAGTCCGAGAATGCCCCAGAGCGCCCCCAGCCGGAACAACCAGATGTTGAGCGCCACGCAGGCCACCACGGCCAGCATCGTCATCACGCTCATTTGCATCCGGTTGCGCTCCATGATCCGATTATGGGCGCCGGGACGGCCCTGGGAAGGGTGGGCGTTGGCTTGCGGGCTGACTTCGTGTAGGATTTCACGAGGGTCACGTCGCGCTCGATCTGTCAGGACGGTACCCCCTGGCAGGCGCGTCGCGGCAGGTTTAGGATGAGCAGGCCCCGGACGTTTCGGACGGCGGCGACGCCGGCCCGTGCCTCTCCCACTCACCGATCATGGTCAGAATTCGGATTCTGGGCCGGCTGGTCGGAGTCGAGCCGAGGCCAGCGCCGAGCCGTCACGAGGACGATCGAGCGACGTCGAGCGGAGCAACGCAAACGCCATGGCCACACCGACCCCGAGCGCTCCAACCCCCGAACGGACCACCATCCGTCCTGAATGGATGACGGTCATCGACCCCATTCTCCAGGAGGAACTGAAACACCACGTGCTGGTGACGAACTGGGACAAACTGCTCGGCCTGGTGGACAGCGTTTACAACTGGGGGCGTCGTTCGGCCCTCTGGCCACTCGGCTTCGGCCTGGCCTGCTGCGCCATCGAGATGATCTGCACGGCGAGCAGCCGCTTCGATATCGCCCGCTTCGGCGCCGAAGTCTTTCGCGGCTCGCCCCGACAGGCCGACGTGATGATCGTCTCCGGCACCGTCACCAAGACGATGATGCCGATGATCGCCCGGCTCTACGACCAGATGCCCGAGCCCAAGTACGTCATCAGCATGGGAGCCTGTGCCACCGGCGGCGGACCTTTCAAGGAAGGCTACAACGTCGTCTCCGGGATCGACAAATATCTACCTGTTGATGTCTATATCCCCGGCTGTCCGCCCACGCCCCAGGCCCTGCTCCAGGGCCTGATGATGCTCCAGAAAAAGATCGACGGCGAGAAACTCGACATCCCCGCCCTCGGCCGCAAGGGGAATACCCCCTGGTATCGCGAAGACGTCGAGCGCGACGTGCCCGTCCCCGTGCTCGGCCCCGACCTGATCGACCTCCGAACTTTGGAGATCACCGCCGAGAAGACCGCGATGGGACTCGTCGAGGCCCGCGAGGAAACCCTCACCAAGCCAGCGATCATCCCCGCCCCCCAGCCGCCCGAACCCGAACCCGAATCCGCCAACGGCCAGGCTGAGGCCGCCTCCGCCAAGGCCCCCAGCAAGATCGATCTGATCCGCGCCAAGCAGCGTGGCGAGGCCCCACCCGAGGCCACCTCCGAGTCCAAGCCCGCTCCCAAGCCGTCCGCGAAGGGTGGCAAGGGGAAGGTGAAGGTCGCCGCGGCCCGGCCCAGTCTCGTCTGGATTGGCGAGGACGGACTCCAGGGGCTCGCCAGTCGGCTCAATACCGAGTTTGGAGACGGTACCGCCACCATCATCCAGGCCGCCTTGCTCATCCCCGTCGAGAAGCTCCTGCCCGTCTGCCTCTACCTCCGCGACCGCAACGAGGTCCGCTACGATTACCTCGCCAGCCTCCAGAGCGTCCACTTTGAGGACTGCATCGAGGTCAACTACCAGCTCGACAGCACGACCCAGCCCGGCAAGCTGATCGAACTTCGCGTCCGAACGACGGCGGAGGAAGGCCAGGGCGAGGTCCCGTCGCTCGTCTCCGTCTGGCAAGGGGCCGATTTCCAGGAGCGCGAGGTTTACGACATGATGGGCGTCCGGTTCACCGGGCACCCCAACCTCTGCCGCATCCTGATGTGGGAAGGCTTTGCCTACTACCCGCTTCGCAAGGACTACCTCGAACCGTACTACGAAGGCCCGACCAAGGTTCTCGACAGCCGCGTCGAGGATGGACAGCACTTCCGCGGCGAGGAAATCAATCCCTACGGGACCAACCTCAAGATCCCGAAGGACTTCAAGGACTGGAACAAGCTCGACCCTGAGGCCGACGTCAAGGGCCAGGGCCTGATCCCCTCCGGGGTCGATGTCACCTCGATCGACACCGACCAGTTCATGATCAGCATGGGCCCCCAGCACCCGAGCACCCACGGCGTCTTCCGGATGAACCTCCGGGTGGACGGTGAGACGATCGTGGGCCTCAAGCCGGTCATGGGCTACATGCACCGCAACCACGAGAAGATCGGCGAGCGGAACACGTTCCTCATGAACTTCCCGTTCACCGACCGCCTCGACTACATCACCAGCATGGCCAACAACTTCGGCTATGCCCTCGCCGTCGAGCAGCTCATGGGCGACGACGCGAAGCCCCCCGAGCGGGCTGAGTACATCCGCGTCATCATGGCCGAGCTGACCCGGATCGCCAGCCACATGTGGTCGATCGGCTTCCTCCTGAACGACCTCGGCGCCTTCTTCACCCCGGCCCTGTACTGCATCGAGGAGCGCGAGCTGATCCTCGACCTCTTCGAGTGGGTCAGCGGCAGCCGGATGATGTGCAACTACTACCGCTTCGGCGGCGTCGCCTTCGACCTCCCCGACGGCTGGGCCGAACGCTGCCGCGCCACCGTCTATGACCGCCTCGACGCCAAGATCGACGAGCTCGACCGCTACCTCTCCGGCAACGAGATCGTCCTCGAGCGCTGCAAGGGGATCGGCAACCTGACCGCCGAGCAGGCCACCAACTACTCGACCGCCGGCCCCGTCCTCCGCGCCTCCGGCGTCAAGTACGACCTCCGCCGCGCCGCCCCCTACGGCATTTACGACCGCTTCTCCTTCGACGTCATCACCGGCACGGATGGCGACATCTACGACCGTTACTACGTCCGCCTCCAGGAGATGCGCGAGAGCGTCAAGATCCTCAAGCAGGCGATCCGCGACCTCCCCGACGGTCCGATCCTCCCCGGCAAGAAGAGCTACCAGATCAAGGTCCCGGCCGGCGAGGCCTACTCCCGGACCGAGGCCCCCAAGGGCGAGCTGGGCTACTACGTCATCTCCGACGGCACGACCGGCTCCGCCTACCGCTACCACGTCCGCAGCCCCAGCTTCATCAACCTCACGGCGCCTGGAGCAGATGTGCCTCGGCCACACCGTCGCCGACGTCGTCGGCATCCTCGGCAGCCTCGACATCGTGCTCGGCGAGGTGGACCGCTGAGGACGGCTCGACGGGCACGAGAATTCGGGCGAAGATGGGTAACGAGGAGTGACGTGATGGGAGCGACGGCCGCCAGCTCGATCGAGTCCGAACAGGAACGGCGTCGTCGCCTCGAAGCGTTGGCCTCCGAGCAGGGACCGGGCTGGGAAGGTGCCTCCCAGCCGGGGACCTTCGGCTGCCACGAGCTTCTCGACCGGACCGCCTTGATCGCCGACATGGTCGAGCGTTCGCTCCTCGAGCACCCCTCCTGCCTCCAGAATGAAGAATGGTTCGCCCTCGCCGAGCGGGCTGCCTCCGCCTTGCACGAACTCTATCAGAAGATCGGCGGGGTTCATCTCGACGAGCCCGAGACCCCCGACGAAGACGGCGAGTAAGCCGCGACACGAGAGACCGATGGCCTACAGCGACTTCACCCTCGACCGCGCCCGCCGGGCCTTCTCGCTCGCTCTCGTCGAGCGTGACGACCTGTTCCGGGACGTCGCGGAGCGCCCGGCCACGCCACACCTGACCGCGACCCTGGAAGAGAACGTGCCAATCGCAATGGCGATCATCACCGAGAAGGCCCGGTCGGAGCTGATCGTCTCGCCGGTGCTTGTCGAGGTTCGCCGGATGCTCGAACACCGGGTCAGCCTCTTCTCCGGCATCGACTTCAGCGTCGCTCCCGATCGCGGCCTGAACGGGGCGTGCGACTTCATCCTCGCGAGGTCGCCCACCCCGTGGGTGTTCAGTGACCCGATCCTGACGGTCGTCGAGGCCAAGAACCTGCTCCTCATGGCCGGGCTCGGCCAGTGCGTCGCCTCGATGGTCGGCGCCCAGTTGTTCAATGAGCGTGAGGGGGCAGCCGTCGGCGCTGTCTTCAGCGCAGTCACCACCGGCACGACCTGGCAATTCCTCCGTCTTCAGCGCCAGACCCTCGAACTGGACGACCGCGAAAACCACATCGAACGGATCGCCAAGATCCTCGGCATCTTGACCTGGATGCTCTCCGACGAGGGCGACCGCGGCCGGTTGGTCGCGTGAGGATACGACCGAAAGGGAACGTCATGAGCCTCGGTAAAGGTCTCTTCATCGGCCATCTGGTCACGCTCCGGCGCTTCCTCCGCACCTTCTTCGTCGGTGGAGGCCGGACCCTGAAGCGTCGCGGCGGCGGACACCTGATCGTCGATCTCTTCCGCAAGCCCGGTCGCGGCCACGAGCCGGTCGTCGCTCAGGACGCCAAAACCGAGGGCCTCTTCACCGTCGAATACCCCGACGAGCGGTTGCCCCTGCGCGAGCGGTTCCGCGTCCTGCCGATGCTGATCTACGACGATGCGGACGGCAACGTCCGCTGCACGTCGTGTAACATCTGCGCCAAGGTCTGCCCGCCCCAGTGCATCTGGATGACCCACGCCAAGGGACCCAACGGCAACCCCGTCCCATTGCCGGAAGACTTCTTCATCGACATGGACGTCTGCATGAACTGTGGGTATTGCTCCGAGTACTGCCCGTTCGACGCCATCAAGATGGATCAGAACTTCGAGCTGTCGAACTACGAGCGGCACCAGACCCACATCTTCAGCCTCCAGGACTTGCTCGTCTCCAGCGAGTTTTACGCCCGCACCCACCCCGACGCCTGGGCCAGCGCCGAGGAGGTCGCCGAGCGGGGCAAGGTTCAGAAGAAGAAGGATCAGCGATTGCAGAAGGCCCTCGCCGCCCAGCCCAAACCCGCCGCCGCTCCAGCCGCGCCGAAACCGGTGCCAGTTGGGAAAGGCTGATCGACGCGTATTTCGAGGTCCAACTTTTTAATCACTGATCTCCATTTTCAACATGGGGAGCCTCACCGTCTCCGCGGTCGCGCGACGGTTGGGATCTTTGCGATGACGAGCCTCTACCGATCGGCGCGCAGTTTGGCGGGTCACCTCTATCGCTCGATTCGTGACGCCCGGCTCCGCCGTGCCGTTTACTCGGACGAGGCGTCGATTCGGACCCACCTTGACCTGATCGCCGGCCGGATTGATCCGTCGCAAGGACCCGTCTCCTTGCGAGTCAAGGCCCTCGGCGATCGCGAGGTCTTCTGCCGCCCTGGTACGAGCGATATCCGCGCCCTCTGGGACAGCTTCCTCTTGGGCCACCACCTGCCACCCGAGGAGGCGGGCTTCATTCAGACAATCCTCGACCTTGGTGCGAACGTCGGCTACACGATGGCCCACTTCGCCGTCGCTTTCCCCCAGGCGCGCATCCTCGGGGTCGAACTCGATGCCGGCAACGTCGCCCTCTGCCGTCGCAACGTCGAGCCGTTCGGCGACCGCTGTCAAGTCCTCCATGGCGCCGCCTGGGTCACCGACGGTGAGATTCCCTACGGCGGCGATTCCGAGTGGGGATTTCGCGTCATGGTCAACGGCGATTCGATCTCGGGTGCCACCCGCGACCGGGTTCCCGCCTACGGCCTGCCTATGCTCCTCGACCGACTTGGTCCCACTGTCGATTACCTCAAGATGGACGTGGAAGGCGTCGAGTTCGACCTGCTCGTGGACTGTGAGTCCTGGATCCGCCGGGTTCGCTGGATGAAAGTTGAGGTTCATCGACCCCGGTCCGTGAGCGAGGCGATCGCACTGTTACGCAAGCATGGCGTCCAGGCGTTCGTCGATCCGACCTATTCAGACTGCATGATTGTACACAATACCATTTGAAATGAGCTTTGTTGGTGTGGACGATGGCCCCCTCTAGGGGAATCGCCCCCAGACCCTTGCCCGGCCAGTTGGGCACCGTTAAGATGACCGCTCCTTCGAGGGAACCATTGATGATTCCGACTGCGCCCAAGCCGCTCTTCCCGCCCGGCACGCTGGTCCGCGTGGCCCAGCAGGTCCGCGTGGGACACCGTCGATGGACGACCTACATCGTCGGCACCGTCGAGGATTCGGGCAGCCGCCCGGTCGGCGGCATGGAGATGGGCGGCAAGGCCCGCTACTGTCAGCAGCCCACATTGCGGCTTCGCCTCGAAGACGGTGAACTCACCGTCGTCGCGCTCGACGCCAACACGGTCGTCGAGCCGATCGACTCGTCCCAGGCCCCGATCACGACCTCCACCGCGTCGGTGACGCCCGGCGGCACCTCATGATCCTGACCCGCTATATCTTCGTCGGCCTGCTCTTGCTTTTCGGCATTGCTTTCGCGCTGGCGCCCTTGATGCTGGTGACGCTGATCGCGCCCCGCAAGCGTTCCAAGGAGAAGGGCCAGACGTACGAGTGCGGCGTGATCACGCTCGGCGAAACGTGGATCCGGTTCCGCATTCAGTATTATATCTACGCGCTCTTGTTTGTTGTGTTCGACATCGAGACGGTCTTCCTGTACCCCTGGGCGGTCAGCTACGTCGGGCTCGGCTGGTTCGCCCTGATCGAGATGGTGATCTTCCTGCTGATGCTGGCCGTCGGCCTGGCCTACGCCTGGGCCCGCGGCGTCCTTCGCTGGGTCTGATCAGACCCGCGGAGACAGGCATCTCAAACCTCGAACAAACGGCCTCGATCGAGGAGTCGGCAACGGTGGAACTCGCGACGAGTGGCACGCTCCCGATACTCTGGGCCCAGGTGGCGGCCGAATCGCCGCCCTGGCTCTACTGGGCCATCTGGATCCTTGTCGGCTTCGGGGGAGTCTATCCCGGCGTCGTCGCCTACATGGTCTGGGCCGAGCGCAAGGCCGCGGCGCGGTTTCAGGACCGGATCGGGCCAAACCGCGTCGGGCCGTTCGGCTTGCTCCAGCCGCTCGCCGACTTCCTCAAGCTGATCACCAAGGAAGACATCGTCCCCCGACCTGCCGACCGCTGGGTCCACCTCGCCGCGCCGGTCTTGCTCCTGGTTTCTGCGGTGCTCGTTCTGGCTGTCGTCCCCATGGGTTTCGGCTGGCGAACACCCGACAACCGCTTGACCGGCCTCGTGCCCGTGAACCTGCCCTCGGGATTGCTCTACCTGATCGCCGTTTCCAGCATGTCGGCCCTGGGCATCTTCCTCGCGGGCTGGTCGAGCCGTAACAAGTATTCCCTGCTGGGCGCGATGCGGGCCGTGGCCCAGCTCGTCTCCTACGAGGTGCCGCAGGTGCTGGCGACGGTGCCAGTGATCCTCTGGGCGGGCACCCTGAGCGTCGTCGGGATCATGGACCATCAGGTCGAGGAAGGCTGGTTCCTCTTCTCGCCGCCGGGTCTGGTGTCGTTCGTGATCCTCCTGATTGCGAGCATCGCCGAGGTCAACCGGACGCCGTTCGACCTGCCGGAAGCCGAGTCGGAGATCATCGCCGGCTTCCACACTGAGTATTCCGGGATGCGGTTCGGCCTGTTTTTCCTGGCCGAATACATGAACGTCTTCGCCGTGAGCTGCCTGGCCGCCCTCCTCTTCCTCGGCGGCGGGGCGATCCCGTTCACCAACTTCCCCAAGAATATTCTCACCGACACACTCGCCTCCTTCCTGATCGTCAACGCGATCACCGTGGGCGTCTTCGCCCTGAAGGTCGGCTTCTTCGTCTTCGTGATGTTCTGGATCCGGGCGACCTTGCCGCGGATGCGGGTCGATCAACTGATGGGCTTCGCCTGGAAGTATCTGGTCCCCCTGTCGATCATCAACCTGCCGATCGCGGCGGTCTGGTTCGAGCTGGTGATCCGGTCGCCCTTGCACCGTCACTGGTGGATCATCGACGCGACCTGGCTACTCGGCGTGCTGGTGACGGGCGTGCTGGAGTTAGTGGCCATCGGGGGCATCCACGCGATCAACCGCGCGGCCGCGCCGACCGTGCCCACGTCGTCGGCTAACGGTCAGTCGAGGCTGTCGGGTGCGCAGCCGTCCTGGGCGGCGCGTTGAGGCAGGCCAACAAAGGTCGGAGGTAAGTTCCTTGAACGGCAGAATCCGGTTCCTGGTCGGCCTGGTGGTCAGCATCTCCGCGCTGGCAATTCTGGAAGTCGCGTTATTCGCCACGCTATCCCCCCTGCGGGCGATCTTCCTCCAGATTTCCGCCCTGGGAGGGTTGGCCGCGATCGGTACCGTGACGGCGAGAAACCTCGTCCATGGGGCCTTGTATCTCGTGGCGTTCTTCTTCCTGGTCGCTTGCCAGTTCGTCCTGCTGGAAGCCGAGTTCATGGCGGCGATGCAGGTGCTCGTCTACATCGGCGCCGTGGCGATCCTGCTGATGTTCGGGATCATGCTCACGCGCAATATCCAGGGCGATGAGACGACCGGGGGCCCCTGGACCTCCAAGATTCCTGCGGCCATCGTGGCGGTCGCCTTGTTGGGTCTGCTTGCCTACGGTATTCGCGATGAACGAGGAATCGTCCGTGGTGAGCGAGCCCGCCCGAGCTGGTCGGCGACGCGGGTCCGCCCCCCGCTGGATGAGTTCGGTCACGTTCCCGCCGTCGCCGTCAACGACATGGCCCGGACCCTCGGACTCGAGATGATGACCCGCTGGGTCATCCCGTTCGAGGTGGCCGGTCTGCTGCTGACGGCAGCCCTCGTCGGTGCGATCGCATTGGCGATGTCCGACAGCACCGACGAGTCGCCCAACCCGCCGCCTGGGTGCGATGGCAACCCTCCGCCCTGGAGGCGCCCCGGCCGTCGAGCCGGCACCGAAGCCCCCACACGAGAGGCCCTTCAGGCCACGGCACCAGGGAGTCCGACGCGATGAGCACCGACATCCCCCTGAGCTGGTTTCTCTACTTCGCCGCTGCCGTCTTCGCCGTCGGCCTCTTCGGTGTCCTCGTGCGCCGCAACGCCATCGCGGTGCTTGATGGCCATCGAGATCATGCTCAACGCCGCCAACATCAACTTTCTCGCCTTCTGGCGCTACGCCATGCATGCCCGGCGGCGAAGGACCGTTGACTGGCGTGATGGTGGCTGTCTTCGTCATCACGATCGCCGCCGCCGAGGTCGCTGTCGGGATCGCCTTGATCCTGCTCTGCTACCGCAAGTGGAAGGCCGCCGACGTCGATCGTTACGACAGCCTGGCCGGCTGAGTCGAGCCGGTCGCAAGGGAAGTCCCCAAGCGGACCCCCAGCATTCTGCCCCGCCTTGACGTCCACCGAGAAGGGCCCAAGCCGATGCCTCCCGAGACTGCGAACGTCCCGATCGTTGCCGCCGATCCGTGGGAGCTGCTCTACCTGGCCCCGGAAGTCCTCCTGAGCGTCTGGGGACTCCTGGTCCTGGTCGTCGATATCAGCGCCTTCCGCCGTGCTTCGAGCGAACGACGTCGCCAGTGGCTCGGTTACCTCTCCCTGGCTGGCACGCTCGTGACGCTCCTCGTCTGCGTCGTCTCGATCACCGGCGTCCTCGGGATCGATCCCGTCCAGGCCGACTATACCCTCTTCTTCGGCACCCTCTCCGGCGACTAGCTCGACCGTCTGGATGAACCTGGCGATCACCGCCTTGCTCGCCCTGGCCGTGCTCCTCTCGATGACCTGGGACTTCACCGAGCACTGGGGCGAGTATTACGCCCTCCTGTTCTGGGCGACGGTTGGCATGATGCTGCTGGTCGCCGCCGAGGAGCTGCTGACGCTCTTCCTCACGCTGGAGATGATGACCATCTGCCTCTACCTGATGACCTCGCTGGAGAAAGCCCGGCGCCGTTCGGCCGAAGGTGGTCTGAAATACTTCGTTTACGGCTCCGTCTCCTCGGCCCTTTTTCTGTTCGGCCTGAGCCTCGTCTATGGACTGACCGGCACCACCCGCCTGCCAGCGATCCGCATGGTCCTGGCCGCCAACCCGGACTGGCTCGGTCTGGAAGGCAACGTCGCCGGCGCCACGGCCGTGCTCCTGATCCTCGTCGGATTCGGCTTCAAGGTGGCGGCCGTGCCCTTCCACCAGTGGGCGCCCGACGTCTATGAAGGCGCCCCGGCACCCGTCGCTGGCTGGATCGCCTCGGGCTCGAAGGTGGCGAGCTTCGTGGCCTTGATGAAGGTCCTCGTGTTCGGCCTCGGCCCCTGGGCTGCCCAGCCCGAGCGGATCACCAACCCTGGCTGGGTCGGTCTGCTCGCCCTGATCGCCGCCGTCTCGATGACCTACGGCAACTTCGCTGCTCTCGCCCAGCGCAACTTCAAGCGACTGCTCGCCTACTCCTCGATCGCCCACGCGGGCTACATTCTCGTCGGGGTCCTGGCTGTCGCCGTCTCACGTGGCCGCACCGAAGCCGCTGGCGGCGTGCTCTACTACCTCGTCACCTACGCCTTCGCTACCCTGGGCGCCTTCGCCGTCGCTGCCTGGCTCGCCAAGGATCTCGGAACCGATGAGATTGACGACCTGAACGGACTCGGCTTCCGATCGCCAGCCCTGGCCGTTTGCATCGTGATCCTGATGCTCTCGCTGATCGGCATGCCCCCTCTGGCCGGCTTCTGGGGCAAGCTTGTGATCTTCATGGAGGCGATGAACACGGGTGAGCAGGGACGAATCTCCTTGACCTGGCTTGTTGCCCTCGGCCTGTTCAACAGCGTCGTTTCGGCCTTCTATTATGTCCGCGTGCTCAAGGCGATGTTCCTCCGCCAGCCAACGAACCGGCTCGCCGCCTCGCCCCCTTCGGGCGTCCTCTGGTCGATCCTCCTGGCCACGGCCGTCACCGTCGGCTTCGGTCTCTATCCCCCCGCGCTCCTTGACCCGATGAGAGCTTCCGCCACTCCGATGCTCACGGGGGGGACCAAGCACATTTACAACACCGACATGGAGTCGGGTGCCGACGAACGTCGGCAAGAGAACCTGGAAAACGAGGCCCAGATGAGGCAGCGATCGGCCGAGCTTCGGTCCGCTGGACCCGCCGGCCGACCGCCCGAGCCCAACCTCCGCTCACCGGGCGCAGCGGCCGCCGCAGGCTCTTCGCGTTAATCATCGGTTCTCGCCTTCTTGCCGCCGATAAATGAGGCTTGTGCCGGGCCGACGTGCCGCCGGGTCGGAACCGCTCTGGTTCTGACTGGAGCCCCCTTCATCGAGGAATGCCACCGGGTTTTCCTCTCCCGGTCGATCAGATCGCCCGACCCAATCGGCGTCCGCGGGTCGGTCCAACGTCAAGGAATGTGCGTCTCGGACACGCCGCACCGTCGTGCGGCGTGTGGCCCGCGGGAGGGCCGAGCACTCCTCCACGGAGTCTCTCCGGAGCCTGCCTCTCTCGCTGTCCTGGACGGGAAGGGGCTTGATTTGCCACATGAGCTCGATTCGAATGTCCCAACGAGTCAAGCAGATCGGGCTGACAGGCAGGTCCGTCGGCTCTCCTCTGGGATCAGGAGATCGATCGACGTAGGAGCCGCCAGTTTGCAGTCGGAACGGCAACCGTGTGAGGGACGTCTCATGTCCACGGCCCAGGTCTTCCGGGTGGCGGTGATGTTGACCTGGCTCGGGACCAGGGCGATTGCCGGGGCACCGTCCGATGAACTGGAGGGGGAGACGTTCTTCGAGGGAAAGATCCGCCCGGTGCTGGCGGGAACCTGCTTCCCTTGCCATGGCGGGGAGAAAGTCAGTGGCGGGCTCCGGGTCGATGCGAGGGAATCGCTGTTGAAGGGAGGCGACCTCGGCCCGGCGGTCGTGCCGGGTGATCCGGATGGCAGCCTCCTCATCCAGGCGATCCGGCATGAGGACGCATTCCTGAAGATGCCGCCCGGGAAGGAGCGATTGCCGGACGAGGTCGTGGGCCGCTTCACCGACTGGATCAAAGCAGGAGCGGTCTGGCCCGAGTCGCCGGGGGATGTTGCGGAGGGATTCGCGTCGCGCCGGCACTGGGCCTTCGAGCCAGTCCGGGTGTCCGAGCCGCCGCTGGACCCGACCGGATGGTCGGACCACCCCATCGATAGCTTCATCGTGGCCGGCTGGCTGGAGCGGGGGCTGGAGCCCGTCCGACTGGCGGACCGGAGGACCTTGCTGCGCCGGGTCTCCTTCGACCTGATCGGGCTGCCGCCTTCGCCCGAGGACATGGCGGACTTTCTCGCCGATGTGTCGCCGGACGCCTTCGAGCGCGTCGTCGAGCGGTTGCTGGCGTCTCCACAATACGGAGAGCGCTGGGGAAGGCACTGGATGGACATTGTCCGTTACGCCGACACGGCGGGCGACAACGCCGACTATCCCATTCCCGAGTCCCGCCTCTACCGCGACTACATCATCGACTCTTTCAACGCTGACAAGCCGTTTGACGTGTTCGTCCGCGAGCAACTGGCCGGCGACATCCTGGCGCGGCAGGGGCCGCCCGAGCGCCACGCCGACAACGTGATTGCCACCGGCTTCCTGGCCCTCTCGCGACGTTACGCCACGGCCCCTTACGAACTGTGGCACCTGACTTTGGAGGACACGATCGAGACGACCGGCAGCGCCTTCCTCGGCCTGACGCTCCGCTGCGCCCGCTGCCACGATCACAAGTTCGACCCAATCCCGACCGAGGACTACTACGCCCTCTACGGCATCTTCGCCAGCACGACCTTTCCTTATGCGGGCTCGGAAGAATTCCAGTCGATGAACAAGCCGCGGGAGCACTTTGTCCCCCTGCTGCAACCCGATGCGGCGGGGCCGAGGCTGGCCGATTACCACGCGACGATCGCCGACCTCGAAGCCCGCATCCGGCACCTCGAAGGCGAGCGTTCCGGCAGGGACAGTGAGGAAGCCCGCCGGATCGACGAGGATCTGAATCGATTGAGGGGCGAGCTTCGGACGCTTCGCCGACCCGGTCTGCCGCCTGGCGTGCCGGGGGCCTACGCTGTCACCGAGGGGAGACCGACCAACGTGCCCGTCCAGCGCGGCGGTGATCCGAACAAGCCGGGTCCGGTCGTACCGCGGGGCGTGCCAGGGTTCCTCCACAATCTCCCTCCACCGGCGGTCCCCGAAGGTGCCAGCGGCCGTCTCCGAGCTCGCCGAGTGGCTGACTCGGCCTGACCATCCCCTGACGGCCCGCGTCCTGGTCAACCGGATCTGGCAGCACCACTTCGGCCGAGGGATCGTCGCCACGCCGTCCAATTTCGGCCTCCGCGGCGCACGGCCGACCCATCCCGAGCTGCTCGACTTCCTGGCACGCCGGTTCGTCGCCAGCGGCTGGTCGATCAAGGCGATGCACCGGTTGATCCTGTCGTCGAAGGTGTACCGGCTCTCCAGCAACCCGGACCCGTCGAACGCCGCCAAGGACCCCGAAAACGCCGCCCTCTGGCGTCACGACCGCCGTCGGCTCGACGCCGAGGCGCTGCGCGACGCCATGCTTGCCATCAGCGGCGATCTCGATCCGAGCCGGCCCGGACCGCACCCTTTCCCCCCGATCGACGGCTGGCACTGGACCCAGCACGACGCCTTCAAGGCGGTGTATCCGTCGAACCATCGCAGCGTCTACCTGATGACCCAGCGGCTGGTGCGCCACCCATTCCTGAGCCTCTTCGACGGTCCCGACACGAACCATTCGACCGCCTCCCGTACCAGCGCTACCGTGCCGCTTCAGGCCCTCTACCTGATGAACAACCCGTTCGTCCGCGAGCGGGCGGAGGATCTCGCCGATCGGCTGCGGACCGCCTCGTCTGACCCTCGCGAGCGGATCGCGCTCGGTTACGAGCTGGCCTGGTCCCGGGCGTCGGAGTCGGAGGAAGTCGAGCGCGCCCTCGCCTATGTGGACAAGTTCGCCGCCGAGTCGAGACGCGCCGGTGCCCCGGCCGACGTGGCGGCTCGCGAGGCCTGGGTCAGCTTCGCCCGGCTCTTGCTGACTGCAAACGAATTCCTCTACATCGATTGATTGGGCAGGATTCCCCGCCGGGAGACTCGGCCATGAGGGATCGCGAGAGTCTGCGGCGGCGCACGTTCCTGGGACGTTCGGCGGGCCTGGCCGCGGGTGGGCTCGGACTCTATCCGATCCTGGCTCGGGCCGTCGCGCTGGGAGGGGCCGAGGTTCTCGCCCCTCGGCCGACGCACTTCCCGCCGAAGGCCAAACATCTGATCGTCCTGTTCCTCACGGGCGGCATGTCGCACGTGGACACGTTCGACCCCAAGCCGCGGCTCCGCGCCGATCACGGTAAGGTCGTGCCGTCGGTGGACCTGCGGGGCGCGGGCGAGAAGCCGCTGATGGGCTCGCCGTTCGCGTTCCGGACGTGCGGGCAGTCGGGCCTGAGGATGAGCGAGCTGTTCCCAAACCTGGGCGAAGTCGCCGACGATCTCTGCCTGATCCGCTCGTTGCACACCGACATCGTCGAACATTTCCAGGCGGTGCTGGCCATGCATACCGGCTCGGCCACGGTGCCGATGCCCAGCCTCGGCTCCTGGCTCAGTTATGGCCTCGGTACGTTCAACCGGAACCTGCCCTCCTATGTCGTCCTCTGCGAGCATCTGCCTTATGCCGGCTCGCAGGTCTGGGACAGCAACTTCCTGCCGCCGATCCATCAGGGGGTCCGAATCGTCCCCGGTCCCGAACCGATCCCCGACCTGAAGACGACAGCCCGCTCGGCCACCCTGCACGACCTGGAGCAGACCATGCTCCGCGACCTCAACGAACGACACGCCGAGTCCCGCCCCGGCGACCTCGACCTCCGCGCCCGGATCGCCGGCGCCGACGTCGCGAACGGCCTGATGCGCGAGGCACCCGAGATCTTCGACATCGCGGAAGAGTCGGATGCGACGCTCGCAGTCTACGGCCTCGAGCGGGGCGATAGCACGTCTTTCGCCTACCAGTGTCTGATCGCCCGGCGGATGATCGAGCGGGGGGTACGGGTCGTTGAACTGATCGACACCGGCTCGCACGACAACTGGGACTCGCACGGCGACATGGAGACCCACCGCCCCAAGGCCCGACGGGTCGATCAGGCGATCGCCGGTTTGATCCGCGACCTCAAGTCTCGCGGACTTTTCTCGGAGACCTTGCTGGCCGGCTGCACCGAGTTCGGCCGCACTCCCTGGACCGACGGCCCTGGCACCAAGGGCCGCAACCACTACGCCGAGGCGTTCAGCGGCTTCCTCGCCGGTGCGGGCGTCCGTGGCGGAACCTCGTACGGCGAAACCGACGAGTACGGGATCGCGATCGTCCGCGACCCGGCCCACGTCCACGACTACCACGCCACGATCCTGCATCTGATGGGCCTCGACCACGAGCGCCTGACCTACCGCTACGCCGGCCGCGACTTCCGCCTGACCGACGTCACCGGGTCGGTTCTCCGACCGATCCTCGCGTGAGCCAGGTTCCCGGAACGAGCGGTTCCGGGAGGAAGGAGCCGCGTGACCGATCGAAGCGAAATCCGGTTCTGATCGCCCCTCGCCCGGCGCTTCTGGCCCTCGAGCGGAAATCCTTTTTTAACCATTCGCCAGGATTCCGGACGGGGCAGGGACGCTCTGGCAACGCACCTGGGACGCCTGTGTTACGGCATGGGGACGCCGAAGGGACGCTTCCGAATGCGAGAGGGCGTTCATTGCAAACTCTTAATCTTTAGAGAATTAGACGGAGATTTTGCCTATCTTGAAGTTCGTTCGGCACCCGGGACACCCTGCACCGTCGCGACGCCTGCCCAGAACCGAGTCGGTCGGTTGCCAACAAGAGGGCCGGGAACCAGGGTTAATTATAGCACAAAAATGGGGTGTCTGCACGTTGTGCCGACATCGGGACCAGTGGCGAGGTCCGGGTGGGAAGGCCACGTCGGGAGGGAGGAAGCTGTTACTTTCGGGGGACCAGGAAGGCAGGGGGGTTGCCGAGCGGCTGGTAGGCGGGACCGCAAGCAGGCCGTGATGGGGCCGAGATTTCCCTCTTTCAACTTCCTCGCGGTCGGACTTCTCCGGCCCCTCGGGGCGCCGATGAGAGTACCGCGCTTCGAAACCGCCCTCGGCTGGCGGGTTCCCGAAGGGGACCGTCGAGGGCGGCGGTTCCCCAATCGGGCCGTTTGCCAGCGTGGTCGAGGAGGCTGAGCGATGGCGTCACTTCCGTCTCGGACAACCCGCGTCATTTCGCGTCGGTAAGGGCTTCGTAGGTGAGTCGCTTGAACTCCTCGCGGAGCTTCAGGTCGCCGCTCGGGTAGGTCTGCGTGAAGAGAACGCCGATCAGGTCGTTCCTGGGATCGACCCAGAAGTAGGTGTAGAAGAATCCGCCCCAGGAGTAGGTGCCGACGGCCTCGGGGAGATCGCCGCGATCGGAGACGACGCCGAAGCCGTAGCCGAAGCGGTCGCCGTGGCCGAAGCCGGGCATCGGCAGGTCGCCGATCTGGTTCGCGGTCATGAGGTCCACCGTCTCGGACTTGAGAATGCGGACGCCGTCCAGCTCGCCCCGGTTCAGGAGCATCTGGAGGAATCGGGCGTAGTCGCCGAGCGTCGAGACGAGCCCGGCGCCGCCCGAGTAGTAGTGGCCCTCGTCCCAGGTCGGATAGGTCGCCGAGTAAACGAGCGGCCCGTCCTGGACTGGATGGCCGACCGTCCGCTCGACCGCGCCGCCGTTGCCCGGGTGATAGACGGCCGCCAGCCGGTCGCGCTTGGCGGTGGGCAGGACGAAGTGGGTGTCCGTCATCTTCAAGGGCTTGAACAGACGTTCTTGAAAGAATTCATCGAGCGTCTTGCCGGACGCGACCTCGACGACGCGGCCCAGCACGTCGGTCGAGAGGCTATACTCCCAGGCCGTGCCGGGGTCGAACAGGAGCGGCTGGGCGGCGAGCCGGCGGGCGTTGTCCCCGATCGTGCCGGGGGTCTCGCTGAGGCCGTCGGAGATGGCCCAGGTGGTGTAGAGGTCGCCCAGGACGGGCTTGTTGAAGAAGCGGTAGGAGAGGCCCGAGGTGTGAGTCAGCAGGTGGTGGATCGTGATTTCGCGGCCAGCCGGTCGGGTGGCGGTCGGGTCGTCGCCGCTCGGGTTCACCAGGACGCGGGGGGACTGGAACTCGGGAACATATTTCGCGAGGGGGTCGTCGAGCGCGATCTTGCCCTCGTCCACCAGGATCATCACGGCGGTTGAGGTGATCGGCTTGCTCATCGAGGCGATGCGCACGATCGTATCGGCGGTCATCGGCCGATCGGCCTCGATATCGCGACGGCCGGCGAGGTAGAGGCCGACGACCTGGCCCCGTCGGGCGACGAGTGCGGAGCCCCCGGCGATTCGCCGTGCCGCGACGGTCTCGCGGAGCAGGGCACCGATCCGGTCCAGCTTCGCCGGATCGAGGCCGGCGGCGCGGACCTGCTCGGGCGGCCGCTCCTGGGCCAGCCCGGCCTGGCCGAGCCCGGCCAGCACCAGGCCGGCCATCAGGAGGAGCGTGCGTCGTCGGGTCATGATCGTTGGCTCCGTCAGTCTCGTGGGTCGGGATCGTGTTGTCAGGCGCCGGGGTCCCGGAACGTTGGGCCATTGGCCGACGCCGGGACTCTGGAATTCCGGAACCTTTCTGTTCAGAATCGTGTCCAGAGCCCTGGCCGGTCAAGCAGGGAGGAGCCGCTTGCGCCGGCCGGCCCACCTTCGAAACGGGAGCTGGAAGCGTGTACGTGCCCGCCACCTTTGCCCAGACCGACACGGCCAGGCTGCACGAGTTCATGAGGGGCCACAGCTTTGCCGTCCTGGTGTCGCGCGGCGAGGATGGGCTCGTGGCGAGCCACTTGCCCCTGCTTCTCCAGGCCGACGCCGGGCCGAACGGCCACCTGATCGGGCACATGGCGCGGGCCAACCCGCAGTGGCGACAGGTCGAGGGAGAGGTCATGGCCGTCTTCTCCGGGCCACACACCTATATCTCGCCGTCGTGGTATGAGAGCCGGGGGACGGTCCCGACGTGGAACTATCTCGCCGTCCACGCCTACGGTACGTTCCACGTTGTCGAGGGTCGGGACGAGCTGCTGGCGATCCTCCGACGGACGGTCCACGCCTACGAGAGTCCGAGGCCGGAACCCTGGTCCTTCGACGAGTCGGAGCCCCACGTCGAGGGGTTTCTGAAGGCGATCGTCGGTTTCCGCATCGAGGTCCACCGGCTGGAGGGTAAGTGGAAGCTCAACCAGAACCAGCCGGAGGAGCGGCGTCAAAAGGTGATCCGGCGCTCGAGGCCCGACCCGATGAGGATTCGCAGGCGGTTGCCGAAATCATGCGGAGGACCTTGCCATGACGACGGTCGGCACGGCTTACATCGAAAGGGCCAGGCGGCATCTGACCGCCTGTCTGGAGCGGATCGAGCATTGCGTGAACCAGCTCGGCGACGAGCAGCTCTGGTGGCGACCGCACGCGTCGATGAACTCGGTCGGCAACCTCCTCCTGCACCTGTGCGGCAACCTCCAGCAATGGATCGTCTCGGGTCTCGGCGGCGTGCCCGACACAAGGGACCGGCCCGCCGAGTTCGCCGAGCGCGGACCGATTTCCAGAGACGCGTTGATCAACCGGCTCAAGGCGGTGATCGCCGAGGCGGACGCCACCCTGGCGGCGCTTGACGAATCCCGACTGCTGGAACCCCGCCGGATTCAGGGCTTCGACGAGACAGTAATGTCGGCTCTCTGGGGCTCGCTGGAGCACCTCAGCGGCCACACCCAGGAAATCGTCTTCATCACCCGGATGCAACTGGGCGACCGCTACCGCTTCGCCTGGACGCCCACGACACCCGAGCAGGGTGCATCGGGTTGATCGGGCGCGGGTCAACGCTCATCCGTCGCGTTCCTCGCTCCGAACCGTCCTGCCTCCACGAGCGCGCGTTTCGGTGCTGGCTGCACTTCCGAATCAAGGTGACGCGCTTCACACACCGGACAACAGCTACATCCCGCCCGCGAGGCTTGCGATCACGGCGATGTAGGCCATGATGAAGGCGATCGCGATGAAGCCGACGATGCTGCCCAGGATGATGATGATAAGGGGCTGGATCAGGCTTCCGAGGTTCTTGACCATGTAGGTGACGCGCTCCTCGTAGTCGTCGGCGACGCGGGAGAGGCTCTCGGGGAGGTTGCCGGTCTCCTCGCCGGACTCGATGAAGGCGATCACGTCGGTGTCGAAGCGGTGGGTGGCGTCGAGGGCGGTGCTCAGCTCGGTCCCCTGGAGGACGGGGCGGCGGATCGAGCGGACGGAGTGCTGGAAGGGAACGAGGTGGAGCACGTCCGCGCTCAGGTCGAGTGAGCTGCCGATATCGACGCCAGCGTTCATCAGGTCGGACATCGTGCGGGAGAAGCGGGCCGTGTCGATGAAGCGGAGGAGCTTGCCCATCACGGGGACGCGGAGAATCACCTCGTCGAGAAACGCCTTACCGCGGGGGGTCTTGTAGGCGCGGAGCAAGGCGAAACCGCCGCCGATCAGGAGGGCCGGGAGCAGCCACCAGCCGAACGCCTGGATGAAGTCGCTGAGGGCCATGAGGATGCGGGTCGGCAAGGGGAGGGTGACGCCGCCGCGACCGCGGGTGAAGTCGCGGAGGATCTCGACGAGCTTGGGCAAAACGAAGATCGTGAGCAGGCCGCCGACGGCCAGCGAGATCAGGATCACGGCCGACGGATAGATCAGGGCCGATCGGGTCTGCTTGATGAGGCGCTGGCGGGACTCGTAGTGCGTCGAGAGGTTGCGGAGAACCTCCGGCACGCCGCCGCGGGCCTCGGCGACGCGGAGCATGCTGAGGAAGAGAGCGTCGAACGCCTGCGGTTCGCGGGCGGCGGCCTCGGAGAGCGTCTCGCCGCGGCGGACGGCCAACCCCATGCGATCGATGACCGGTCCGAGGGCGGTTCCGGCGTATTGCTTGGAGAGGCTGTCGAGGGCGCGGGTCAGACCGACCCCGCTGTTCAGGTACACCGAGAACTGGCGGCAGAAGTTGGACAGGAGTCCCGAGCTGACCCGGCCAAACTGGATGCGCTCGACGAGGCTGCCGCCCTTGTCCCTGGCCGTGAGCGTCGGCTCCTCGGCGATCGAACGGCGCGGCCTGGCGGGTCGGGGAGGGGGGCTCGTCGTCGTCGAAGTCGGGGGGACGGGCGGGCCGTTTGGCGTATCCGGGACGCTCGGGGTTCTTCGGGGGAACGCCTCCGCCGGGAGCCGGACGAAAGGTGGTCGCCTCGTCGGAGGGGGCGGTTGGTTCGGGGAGGTCGTAGTCAGGCGGCTCGGGCCGGGGACGCGGTCGGGGCTTCGGCCGACGGGGCGGGAGGTCCGAGGGGTCACCACTCATCGCAGTCCTCCCGTTCTGATTCCGGCCCGTTCCGAATACGCCGTCCGAGGGCAGGGAAAGGCCATGACTTACGACCGATTATCCCGGCCGGGGCAGGGCATTGCAATCGGAGGCTCGGGAGCGGCGAGGAGCCCGAGTTGATGGTTCGGGGCGACCTGGCCTTCAGCGATTCGATTCGACCTCCGCGTCTCCTGCCGATACAATGGAGAATCATTCTCCCCTAAGCCGATCTCGAATCCCTACCCGACCGCGTTCGTGGTTGGGTTCCCTGAAGGATGACCAACGTGGCCGAACCCGCCCCCTTGATGCCTCTGGCGGTCTCGGATCGCCCCGAGGACAAGTTCCGCGAGTTCCTGGAGATCCGGGGCGAGAAGCTGACCGAGCCTCGCAGGATACTGGTGCGTCACATCTTCAGCTCCCACAAGCATTTCGACGCTGACGAACTGGTCGCTGAGCTGCATAACGCCGGTCGTAAGGTCAGCCGCGCGACGGTCTATCGGACCCTCCGCCTCCTGGTGGAGGCCGGCTTGCTCCGCGAGTTGCGCCTCACCAACCGGACCGCCTACGAGCACGACTACGGCTACCCTTCGCATGACCACATGCACTGCACCGAGTGCAACAAGATCCTCGAATTCACCAACGAGGAAGTTCGCCGTGTCCGCGAGGCGGTCAGCCGCGAGCACGGCTTTCAGTCCAACGGGCATCGTTTCATCATCACGGGCGTCTGCCCCGACTGCCTGCGCGCCCGGAGCCGACGCCGCCGGCTCGACCTCATCTGAACGGCGGCCTCGCGGGCGAGTGATCCGCGGAAACCCGTGACCAGCCGGGTTCAAGGCGAACGGGTGGAACCCACCCCGAGAGCCTCGCCCGGCGCGCAACGATCGCAATGACCGCAAGCGATATCGGGCTCTTCATCACGTCCAAAGTAATCCAGCAGGTAGTCCCACCGGCAACGGCGAACCTCGGCGTACTCGACGACCTGCTGGAGCTTGACGCGGTCGCGTTCGTCCCGCTCGCGTTCCGACTCGGTCAATCGCGCCAGTTCGTCCCGGGTCAGATCGGGTTGATTTAAGTGGTAGCCTTCTTTCGGATTGCGGGAAATCACTCCGCGCGACTCGAACAGGGCGAGCACGACCTTCAGCCGGGTTGGCGCCAGGGGCGCGATGGCCCGGACGTCGTCCAGCTTGGGGGGCTCGGGCCGGTCCGCCAGCCGACGAAGAGCGTGGTGGGTATTGACGAGATCGTCGGCGTCGGGGTAGCGGCGGGCCTGGAAGAAGCGGAAGAGGCGGCGGTCGGAGGGGTCGGAGAGGAGCAAGGCCCGGGCGGCGAGGCCGTCGCGACCGGCGCGTCCGAACTCCTGGTAATACGACTCCAGGTTTGGCGTCAGGTGGTGATGGATCACGAACCGGATGTTCGGCTTGTCGATTCCCAGCCCGAAAGCATTGGTAGCGACCATGATGCGTGATTGACCGCCAAGAAACTTGTCCTGATTGGCGGCCCTCTGGGCTCCGCGCATCCGACCGTGATAGGAAGTCGACGGGATGCCCCGCCCCTCAAAGGCCCCGGCCAGCTCGTTGACAGCCTTCACGGTGGCCGTGTAGATGATCCCACTCCCTTCCAGCCGCTCCAGCGACGCGACGAGCCGCGCGGTCCGGTCGGCCTCGTCGGTGACGGCTTGCACTTCGAGGAACAGGTTTTCCCGGTAGAACCCCGTATGGACGACGTGGGCGTCCGGGATACGAAGTTGCTGAAGGATGTCGTCGATCACCTCGCTGGTGGCCGTGGCGGTGAGGGCGAGCACGGGCGGGTGTCCGAGGTCGTCGATCGCGGCGCCGAGAGCGAGGTATTCGGGGCGGAAGTCATGGCCCCACTGGCTGATGCAGTGCGCCTCGTCCACCACGAAGAGGTCAATCCGTTTCAGTTGACGCAGAAGCTCCCGAAAGTCGGCCCGCGCCAGCCGCTCGGGGGTCACATAGACGAACTCCAGGCGGTTCTGGGTCAGGTCGTCGAGCGCCTGTCTCTCCTCGGCCGCGGAGAGACCGCTGTGGATCGCCGCGGCCCCGAGGCCACGACCGCGCAGCGCGTCCACCTGGTCCTTCATCAAGGCGATCAACGGGCTGACGACGATGGCTGTTCCCGGTAACTCCAGCGCGGGCAACTGGAAACAGAGGCTCTTGCCCGATCCCGTCGGCATCAAGACGAGCGTATCCCGTCCCGCGATCGCCGACTCGACCGCCCGTCTTTGCCCCGGTCGGAACCGATGGAACCCAAACCGCTTCTGCAAGACCTGTCCCAGCTCCCGACCTCGCTCTGACGAATCGACTCCGGGTGGCATGATCTTCCTCCAGGTAACCTCCCGCCCCACACCCCTTGGTCCGATTCCCGAAGCGGAATCGCAAGACCTGGGCCGGCGCCCGCCGGATAATGGCTCGTCCGGGCCGCTCCTCGCCTGGATCCCGCGGCGAGCCAGGACGCCCGTCATGTGCTAAACTTAACTCTGGCACCTTGACAATCCGGACCCATCCCAACCGCGCCGAACCGACCCGCCCCCGCCGACACGCGACGCCGCGTCGCCGAGTGACTCGGGCGCCGAACGAACTTCACAATGGGCAATTTGTCGCCATAACATGACGATGGCTTCGTGGTTTATGGACCGCACGGCCAGGCAACTCGGAGCGTCCCCGCGGCATCTCCGGCACGTCCGCCGCGCGTCCGGATCACGTCGCGACGACGTCGCCCGACCCTCGGCGGAGCGGCCGGCATCACTCGGCGATCAGAGGTCAAGCGAGCGAACCATCCCCCGCCGCGGGATTGCCTCCGCGTGTTCCGGCTGAGATCATGACAACCACCCTCCGACGACGATGGCCGAAGACGACTCCTCGGAACCCCGGAGACGGCAACCCATGTGGCCCGCACTGATCGCCCTCGTCCTGACCACGACCTCCCAGGCGGCTCCCCTGGAGTTGAAGCAAGGGGACCACGTCTGCCTGATCGGCAACACTTTGCCCGAGCGGTTGCAGCACGACGGCTGGTTCGAGACCCTGATCCACAGCCGCTTCCCCCGCCATCAGCTCGTCGTCCGCAACCTCGCCTTCTCCGCCGACGAGGTCGTCATTCGCCAGCGTTCCGACGGCTTTGGCTCGCCCGACGATCACCTCAAATCCCACAAGGCCGACGTCATCCTCGCCTTCTTTGGATTCAACGAGTCCTTCCACGACAAGGACGGGCTCGATTCCTTCAAGAAGGACCTCGACGCCTTCCTCAAGCACACGCTCAGCCAGAACTACAACGGCTACACCCCGCCCCGCATCGTGCTCATCTCGCCGATCGCCACGGAGGATCTCAAGAATCCTGACCTTCCCGACGGCCACGCGATCAACGACCGCCTCGCCGCCTACACCGAGGCCATGGCCGAGGTCGCTCGCACCAACAAGGTCCCCTTCGTGGACCTCTACGGCCCCACCCGCGACCTCTTCGCGAAAACCGATGAGCCGCTGACGATCAACGGCATCCACCTCTCCTCGGACGGCAACCGCGCCCTCGCCCCGGTCCTCGACCGGGTCCTCTTCGGCCCAAGACCCACTGCGATCGACTGGACCCGTCTGGAGCCCCTGCGCCGCGCGGTGCTCGACAAGAACTTCCACTGGTTCCACCGCTACCGCACGACCGACGGTTACTCCACCTACGGTGGCCGCGCCGACCTGAAGTTCGTCGATGGCCAGACCAACCGCGAGGTCGTCCAGCGCGAGATGGAAGTCCTCGACGTCATGACCGCCAACCGCGACCGACGCCTCTGGGCCGTCGCCCAGGGGGGCGACCTCAAGATCAACGACGCGAACACCCCGCCCTTCCTCACCGTCAAGACCAACAAGCCCGGCGAGGGTCCCGACGGCGAACACCTCTACCTCGGCGGCGAGGAGGCCATCGGCAAGATGACCGTCGCGAAGGGGATGAAGGTCAACCTCTTCGCCTCCGAGGAGATGTTCCCCGAGCTGATCAACCCCGTCCAGATGGCCTTCGACACCAAAGGCCGCCTCTGGGTCGCCGCCTGGCCGATGTATCCCCACTGGAAGCCCAAGGAGGAGATGAACGACAAGCTCCTCATCCTCGAAGACACCGACGGCGATGGTCAGGCCGACAAGTGCATCACCTTCGCCGACCATCTCCACAACCCGACCGGCTTCGAGTTCTACGGCGACGGTGTCCTCGTCGCAATGGCCCCCTACCTCCTGAAGCTCCGCGACACCGACGGTGATGACAGGGCCGACGTCCGCGAGCGCATCCTCGGTGGCCTCGACTCGGCCGACACCCACCACACCGCCAACAGCTTCACTCTCGATCCCGGCGGTGGCCTCTACTTCCAGGAAGGCGTCTTCCACCGCACCCAGGTCGAGACACCGTATGGACCCGTCCGCAACCTGAACGCGGGCGTCTGGCGGTTCGAGCCCCGCACCTGGAAGTTCGAGCGCTACGTCCCCTTCGACTTCGCCAACCCCCACGGCCACGCCTTCGGCCGCTGGGGACAGGATTACGTCGTCGATGGCACCGGCGCCAACCCCTACGACGCCGCCCTCTTCTCCGGGTATCTCGACTCCCCGGAAAAGCACCCCCACCCGCCCCAGCTTTACCAGCAGCGCACCCGCCCTTGCCCCGGCATCGAGGTCCTCTCCAGCAAGCACTTCCCCGAAGAGAGCCAGGGCAACCTGCTCGTCGCCAACGTGATCGGCTTCGCCGGCATCCTCCAGTATCGGATGGATGAGAAAGGGGCCAGCTACGCCGGCACCGAGGTCGAGCCGATCATCTTCTCGTCTGACCCCAACTTCCGCCCCGCCGACCTCGAAATCGGCCCCGACGGCGCCCTCTACTTCACCGACTGGCACAACCCCGTCATCGGCCACATGCAGCACAACCTCCGCGACCCCAGCCGCGACAAGATCCACGGCCGCGTCTATCGCGTGACGGTCGAAGGGCCGCCCGTTGACCAGTCCAGCCCCGATCGCGGGCCAGCCGATCCCGGTGCTGCTCGAGCGCCTCAAAGCCCCGAGGACCGCGTCCGCTACCGCGCCCGGATCGAGCTGGCGGCGCGGAAGACCGACGAGGTCCTCGACGCCGTCAAGGATTGGGTGGCCAACCTGGATGCCTCTGATCCTGACGTCGAACACCACCGCCTCGAAGCCCTCTGGGTCCATCAGTTCCACAACGTCGTCAACGAAGACCTCCTCCGCCGGCTCCTCCGCTCGCCCGACTACCACGCCCGCGCCGCCGCCACCCGCGTTCTGTGCTACTGGCGCGATCGCGTTTCCGACCCCCTCGCCTTGCTCAAAACCCAGGCCAACGACGACCACCCTCGCGTCCGCCTCGAAGCCGTCCGCGCGTGCAGCTTCTTCAACGACCCCAAGGCCGCCGAGGTCGCCCTCGAAGCCTTGAAGTATCCCACCGATGAATACCTCAGCTACACCCTCCGCGAGACGATGCGCCAGCTCGAACCCTTCTGGAAGAAGGCGATCGCTGAAGGCACCCCGATCGCCCTCGACAACCCCGCCGGCATCGATTATCTGCTCCAGAGCGTCAACACCGTCGAGCTGGTCAAGCTCCCGCGCACGCCTCTCGTCCTCCAGGCGCTTCTTTCCCGCCCCGAGATCCCACCGCAGTACCGTGAGGAAGCCCTCAAGGGTCTCGCGGAAAAGAACCAGACCGACGTCACCAACGAGCTACTCGCCGCGATCGACCGCCTCGACCGCGCCGAGGGCGGTACCGGCGACCGCGCCCTCCGCGACCTCGCCCCGCTCCTCTTCGACCACTCCGGCCAGACTGGCGACGACCACGCCCACCACGCCCGCGCCGACCTGCACGCCGCCCATGATCGTCTTGCCACCCTGGCCCACTCTGCGCAGCGGCCGTTCACTCGCCAGGTCGCCCTCGTCGCCCTCATGACCGCGGATGGTGCACTCGACCCGGCCTGGTCGCAGGCCGCCGGCTCGCCAGCGACGCTCCGCGACCTGCTGGAAGCCGTCCCCCTCATCCCCGACCCGGCCCTCCGGGCGAAGGCCCACGAACGGGTCAGGCCGCTCGTCACCGACCTGCCGCCCGACCTGGCGGAAGCCGCCGGCAAGTCGAAGGGCCTGACCGGCCGCTACGTCCGCATCGAGCTTCTCCGTCGCCGCACGCTCACGCTCGCCGAGGTCCAGGTCTTCAGCGACGGCGTCAACATCGCCCCGAGCGGCCAGGCCACGCAATCGAGCGTCGCCTACGGCGGCGAGCCCGGACGGGCGATCGACGGCCAGACCAGCGGTGCTTACGGCGACGGCGGCCAGACTCACACTCGCGAGAACGAGAACCATCCCTGGTGGGAACTCGACCTCGGCTCCGAGCGCCCGATCGAGGCCGTCGTGATCTGGAACCGCACCGAGGACGGCGGTCGGTACGCCAAACGACTCGACGGCTTCCGACTCTCCGTGCTTGACGCCAGTCGCCAACCCGTCTTCCAGAAGTCTGACCTTCCCGCCCCCGCCGACCATACCCGCTTCGAGTTCCCCGGCGACCCCGCCGGCTCGATCCGCCGCGCCGCCATCGCCGCGATCGTCACGACCGGCGTGGACCCGGCCGGCACTTTCCACCAACTGGCGGATCTCGTCCGCAAGGACGACCAGCGCGACGCCGCCATCAACGCGATCAGCCGCATCCCCAGCCGCCAATGGCCCCGCGCCGAGGTCCGCCCGCTCGTCGATTCGATCATCGCTCGTGTCAGCAAGCTTCCTGCCTCCGAACGCACCACCCCGGCCGCCCGCGACGCGCTCCAGCTCGGCAATGACCTCGCCGCCTTGCTCCCCCGGCACGACGCCCAGTCGATCCGCAAGGCCCTCCGCGCGCTGGGCGTGCCCGTCCTCGTCGTCCGACCCGTGCCCCACCAGATCCTCTACGACAAGACCCAGCTCTACGTCGAGGCGGGCCGGCCGGTGGAAATTGTCTTCGACAACGTGGACATCATGCCCCACAACTTCGTCGTCACCGCGCCGGCGCGCTGGCGAAAGTCGGGATCGCCGCCGAGAAGATGGCCGCCGACCCGAACGCCTACGCCCGCAACTTCGTGCCGGAGTTGCCCGAAGTGCTCCACGCCACCAGCCTGCTCGCCCCCGGACAGTCGGAACGCCTGAGCTTCACCGCGCCGTCGAAACTTGGCGAATATCCTTACGTCTGCACCTTCCCCGGCCACTGGCAACGCATGTACGGCACGCTCCACGTCGTTCGCAGCCTCGATGACGTCTCCCCCGACGCCCTCCTCGCCGCCTCCGCCTCTACCACCCCCGCCGCCTCGCGGCCGTTCGTACAGGCGTGGACGGTCGAGGATCTGGTGAGCGAGCTAGAAGCCCTCAACCAGGGTCGCGACCGCGATCGCGGCAAGCAGCTCTTCACCACCCTCTCCTGCGTCCAGTGCCACCGCATGAACGGCGAAGGTGGCCAGGTCGGCCCCGATCTCGCCGGGGTCCGCGAGAAGCTCGACGCTCGCAAGATGGCCCCCGCCGACGTCCTCGTCGAGATGATCCAGCCCTCGAAGGTCATCGACGAGAAGTTCCGCAACCAGGTCCTCGCCCTCTCCAGCGGCGAGGTGCTCACCGGCATCGTCGAGGACCGCGGCGACGGCACGCTGCTCGTCCGCACCAACCCCCTCGCTCTCGATCGCGAGCAGGCGGAGCCGAAGCTCGTCCGCGCGGACGACATTGAGGAGCGGACCATCTCCCAGGTCTCCCTCATGCCCGAGGGCCTGCTCAACACACTCACCAGGGAGGAGGTCCTCGACCTGCTCTCCTACATCCTCTCGGCCGAAAAATGATCCGGCCCTTGAGTTCCAGGCGTCGGCCCGACTTCAACCGGGCCGACGCCGCTTTAGATGATTCATTCAACAATATTTAATTTTTTCGCCCCGGCCCGGGTAGCCCGAAGCAGAGCAACCCCGCCGCCAGCGAGGCCGCGGCATACGCGAACCCGGCCAGTTCCGGCCTCCCGACGTGGTTGCAAGCCGCGGTCGTCGCCGCCACAACCACGCCTCCCAGGCCCCATGACACCCCCATCGTGATCGAGCTGGCGACCCTCTGCGCCCCCGGCATCAGCCGCTGTCCGTAGCCCACCATCACGGGCATCGTCACCCCCAGGATCAGGCCCGCCGCCCCCACGGTGACGACCAGCCAGCCCGCCGCCGCCCCCGGCACTAGCATCAACACCGGCGCCAGCAGGACAGGCCCGAGCCAGAGCACCCGCCACTCCGCCGCGCTCCGCACGAGCCCCGCGCAGGCCAGGCTCCCTGCCCCGACCGCCGCCAGGAAGATCGACTGCACCATCCCAACCTGTTCATTGGTCGCTCCACGCGACTTGAGCAGGAAAGCGAGCGTCAACGGCAACCCCACCGCCGGCACGACTCGCAACGTCCCGATCGCCAGCAGCAGGGCCACCGTCCTCGGCGCTACCCTTCCCGCGACCGACCGTGACTCCTCCCGACCGCCGACCCTCGGCTGTCCCGTCCCATCGAGCCGTCGCAAGCCCAGGCCAAGCACCGCCAGCGCGGGCAGTCCCCAGGCGATCCCCCACAGCAAGGCACGCAGCCCGAACCGAGCGGTCAGGAACCCGCTATAGAGCGGCCCGACCGCCTGTCCGAGATAGCCGCCGACCGCGAAGAGCGACATCGCCCGACTCCGGTCGTGCGGCAGGCAGGCCCCGGCCCTCGCGGCGCCCTCGGGGTGGAACGCTGCGATGCCCAGCCCACCCACCACGAGCAAGCCGATCAAGGTCCCCAGCGAGCCGACGAATCCCAGCAGACTCAATCCGACCACCGCCACCAGCGGCCCGGCCCAGATCACTCCGCGACCCCGTGAGCGGTCGCCCCAGTAGCCGAAGAGAAGTTGGCTGAATGAGGTCGCCAGGCTCCAGGCGACGAAGCCCCACTGGATCGAGCCGTCGCCCGCTCCCAGCGTCTCTTGAAGATCGGGCCAGAGCGGCTGGATCGAAGCCGCGAACACATCGACAAGCCCGTGGGCGAGCATCAGCATCACGAGCGCCGCGGTCGCCGACGCCGCGGCGGTCCCAGGCTCCGCGGGCAAAGTCACGGAACGGCTCACCACGCCCCTCCCCCCGCGAGACGACACCAACGACACAACCCAGAAGGACGACGGAGTTTTGGCTTCTCCGTGAGACAGACGACCTCGGCTGGCCTCACCCGAACGGGTTCCTGGATCAGTCCAACGAACGGCCCACACCGGGACGGTCCCTGGACCGATGCCGGTGTGGGCAGGAGAGAGACCAGAAGACCCGGCGCGGTCTTACTCGCTCGCCTTGGCCTTGGCCTCGGCCTTGGCCTTCTTGGCGGTGCGCTTGGCCTGTCGCTTCTCGGCCTTGGCGGCCTTGGCCTCGGCAGCGGCGGCGGCGGAAATCTTGGGGATACGCTCCTTGAGCCGGACCGCCTTGCCCGAGCGCTCGCGGAGATAGTAGAGCTTGGCGCGCCGGACCTTGCCGGATCGCTTCACCACGATGTCGGCGATCCGCGGCGAATGCACGGGGAACTTCCGCTCCACGCCCTCGCCCTGGACGATCCGACGGACCACGAACATCTCGCGCGGCCCGCCGCCGGATCGGGCGATCACCACGCCGTTGAAGATCTGGACGCGTTCCTTTTCGCCTTCGAGAATCCGCACGTGGACATCGACGGTATCGCCAATCTCGAAGTGTGGCACCGACTCCTTCATCGTGGAGCGTTCGACCAGCTCCAGGAATTTATTCTGCATCGCTCGGCCCGTCCTTTCTCACGGGTTGAGGCTGCGGCTTGCCGCGGCCTTGTGTTTTAGACACGTTGTGTTCGGGGTGTCGATCCTGCCTCATGCTCCGACGCCAGCGGGTGATCGCGGCGTGGTCGCCACTGAGCAAGATCTCGGGGACGGCCTGCCCTCGAAACTCACGGGGGCGGGTGTACTGGGGATACTCCAGGCCCCCTTCGGGGCCGAACGACTCATCCACGGCGCTCTGGTCGTCGCCAAGCACGCCGGGCACCAGCCGCATCACCGCATCAACGATCACCATCGCCGGGACCTCGCCGCCCGAGAGCACGTAGTCGCCGATCGAGACCGGCTCGGGCTGAAGTACGTCGAAGATCCGCTCGTCGAAGCCCTCGTAACGTCCGCAGAGCAAGGTCAGTCGCGGCTCGGCAGCCAGGTTGCGGACGAACGCCTGATCGAGCCGACGTCCGCGGGGACTCAAGGCGATCAAGCGACCGGGCCGCTCGCCCTTTGCCTGCACCGCCTCGACCGCCGCGACGACCGGTGGAGCCATCAGGACCATTCCAGGCCCGCCGCCGAACGGGCGGTCATCGACCTGCTTGTGACGACCCTCCGCCCAGTCGCGGATATCCCAGCGATGGACCGCCACGAGGCCCCGCGCGATCGCATGCTTGAGGATGCTCTCGTTGAGGAACCCGTCGAAGAGGCCCGGGAAGAGTGTCAACAGGTCAAAGCGGATCGGCGGAGGCATGGACGGAAGTTCCTCCCGGCCACGCGCCGGCGGCGACGACTCGGGTTACGACTGAGCCGGCGGCGCCGGTGCCGGTTCCGGAGCGGCAGCCGGAGCCTGAGAGGCGGCCGGGGCCGGGGCGGCAGCTCCCGGCTTTGGCTGCGGCACGTACGCGCTGATCCTCGGGCAACTCCCACGACTCACCCGGCGCGGGCTTCTTCACCCCGAGCCGCTTGAGGATCGCCGCCACCTTCTCGCTCGGCTGGGCACCGACGGAGAGCCAGTAGCGGATCCGGCTGGCGTCGAGATGCTCACGGGACTCGGGATTGCGGACAAGGGGGTCATACCAGCCCAGCTCCTCGATGGCGCGTCCATCGCGAGGTGTGCGGGCGTCCATGGCACAGATTCGGTAGAACGGACGATGTCTCCGCCCCATCGCTTTCATGCGGATTCGGACCACGCGAAACTCCTCCGAAGATTAGGGTCCCTGTCGAACTGGCTCGGACGCATGGCAAGTCAATGTTGGGGACCCCCACCGACCGTTGCGGCGGAGACGAGGCCGGTCCCGAGCCTGCGGCGGCCTCGCGTCACTGAACAATGTGTCATCCCCTCTCGATCGGCGGAACGAAACGAGAGTCGGTCCCGGGTCGAAACCCGGTTATGTTTGATCAATCGTCTTCCGTACAGTCCCAAAGCAAGAGGTCGCGGTTCCAGAGGCTAAAGAGGGCGACATCGGCCTCGGGGATCAGACCGGAGCGTGCCAGGCGGTTCCAGTGGCGCCGAAAGGCGTCACGCTCGGCGGGCGGCATCCGGCAGTAGAGGCTCAGGCCGGCGAGGTTCACCGGTTCGGTTGCGTGACTAGACCGGGGCCGCGGCACGCCGGTTGATGCGCGATGCCGGCGCCGCTGGTCCGAGGGATTGGCCAGGCTGGGGCAGACCTCCTCGAGGAACTCCTTCGAGGTCAACATCCAGATTCGCGCGGCCAGATAGCCGAAGCGATGGGTCAGCTCGAAGACATCGAGCGGCTTGACCCGGGCCCGCCTGGCAATCTGGTTGCGGCGGTCGTTATCGATGTGGCTTGGTTCTCGACGCTCCTCCAGGGTCAATTCGTCGATGATCCGGAGCGACCTGGCCAAGCCGTCGTTGAGGTGGGCCTTGTGTGAGGGCGCGATGAACCGTTTGAGCATCGGATGCTGGGCCAGGCGATCGCGCATCGCACCGTCATCGCGGACCTGCTCCAGCATGCGACGGAAGTCGTCCATCGAGAATCGGGACCAGACGGGATCAGGGTTCATCGGCCCGGACCTCCGGGGTTTTGCCCCCGGCGCTGATCCCGCATCTCGCGGCGGAGCCGACGCTCCTCCTTCTCCCGCTGCTTGCGCTGCTTCTCGCGTTCCTTGGGGCTAAGTCGCTTCCCGGTCCCTTGCTTGGGGGCAACGAGTTTGGCTCCCGGGTTAAACGCCCCCATCTTGCCCATGCCGGAGAAAGCTTTGAGGCGGTCCATCCACGACATCTGGGCCATCTGCTTGACGATCGACGCCATCGTGTCGAACTGCTTGACCAGGCCCGACACGTCCGACGGCTCGACCCCGGAGCCGGCCGCGATCCGTCGGCGGCGAGGGATGTCGATCAGGTGGGGGTTGGACCGCTCGGCGGGGGTCATGCTGTCGATGATCCCCTTGATCCGCTTGACCTCGGCGTCGGCATCCACGCCTTCGAGTTGGTCTTTCAGCTCGGACATGCCGGGCATCTTGCCCATCAATTCGCCCATCGACCCCATCTTCCGCATCATGTCGATCTGCTTGCGGAAGTCGTTGAGGTCGAACTTGCCCGCGGCCATCTTCTCCTGGGTCTCGCGGGCTTCGTCCTCATCGACGGCCTGCTGGGCCGCCTCGACCAGGCCGACGATGTCGCCCATGCCGAGCATCTGGCCGACGATCCGTTCGGGGTCGAACGGCTGGAGCTTGTCCAGCTTCTCACCCATGCCGACGAACTTGACCGGTACCCCGGTCACCTCGCGGACCGACAAGGCCGCACCGCCACGGGCGTCACCGTCGAGCTTGGTGAGGATCACGCCGTCGAGTTCGAGGGCCTCGTTGAACGCCTTGGCGCTGGAGACGGCATCCTGGCCGGTCAGGGCGTCGCAGACGAAGAAGACCTGATGCGGCCTCAC
Organism: uncultured Planctomycetales bacterium; assembly: GCA_963752755.1. Lineage (GTDB taxonomy): Bacteria > Planctomycetota > Planctomycetia > Isosphaerales > Isosphaeraceae > CAVVZJ01. The sequence continues at coordinate 39,788 of CAVVZJ010000010.1, forward strand.
CTTCTTCTCGATCTGCTGAAGCTCGGCCATCAACTCGTCGTCGATGTGGAGCCGGCCGGCGGTGTCGAGGATCACGGTGTCGCGTCCGGAGCGGTTGGCCTCGACGACGGCGGACTGGCAGACCTTGACGGGGTTGCTGTCCGCCTCGCTATAGACCGGCACTTCAAGTTGCTGGCCGATCACCTTGAGCTGCTCGACGGCTGCCGGCCGCTGGAGGTCAGCCGCGACGAGCAACGGTTTGCGCCCCTGGGAAGATAGCAACCGGGCGAGTTTGCCGCAGGTCGTCGTCTTGCCCGAGCCTTGCAAACCACACATCATCAGGATCGTCAGTCCGGCTTTCTCGAACCGGATCGACGAGTCGCTCGGCCCCATCAGGCCGACCAGTTCGTCATGGACAATCTTGACGATCTGCTGCTCAGGACGGACGCTTTTGATAATCTCGGTCCCGACCGCCGTGTCGGAAACCCGCCGCATCACCTCCTGGACGACCTGATAATTGACGTCGGCTTCGAGCAAGGCCGTGCGCACCTCGCGCAGACCTTCCCTCATGTTCTCCTCGGACAGCTTGCCGCGGGCGCGGAACCGTCCAAAAGCGTTGCGAAGCCGATTCTGGATGTCGTCGAACATGGGACCGGGTTCCCCGTCATCGCTGATCGCGAACCAATGATCTTAATGGACGGCTCTCCTCCTGGCAATCCCGCGGACGCCGCGATTTCGCAGGAAGCAATCCACGAATGCGCCGCCGTTCCAAACGATCCGACGAACATGCGGCGATCAACGGATCACCACAAGTCAATCGTTTGCCCGGGCGTGCCCCGTCTCGCAAGCCGGCGCTACCAGCTTCCATGCTCGGAATCATCCATCCGATCGATCGCGAGCCAGAGCGATCAGGAAGAATCGATCCTTCAGCAAGGGGCTCGCGAAACTCAGAGGCACGAATTCTGGAGCCTGATCCGCGGCGATGAAGCGGTCGTAGTGCTCCTCGGGGAAGAAGGCAATCACCTCCTCGGGGGTGGCTCCGAAGCGACTCAGGGGCTCGCCAACGTGAATCTCCACGTAGGCGTCGGGCCGTCGGGTCAGAGTTTCCGTCGCTCCCAGAAGGGCCTCACGCTCATACCCTTCCACATCGATGAACAGCACGTCCGGCGGCCCGTACTCCCGTGCCAGGTCGTCGATCGTGCGCGCCGGGACCGAGACGCGCCCCCAGCCGCCGGAGGGATCGACGCTGCCGTTGAGCCCCTCGAAGAACTCGACGGTCCCTGGCTTCGACGCGACGGCCGCGTGGACCACGTCCAGGTTTCCGGCGTCATTGAGATCACGATTGGTCCGGGCCACCGTCACGTTGTGCGACTCGGCCTCGACCGCCACCACTTGACCCTGCCGGCCGACGATCCGGGCTAGCATCAAGGCGACAACAGCCTGATGCGCCCCCAGATCGAATACCCTCGCCCCGGGCTTCAACGCGTGCTGGCGAAGCAAGGCAATCTCAGGCAGTTCTGGCCAATCCTGATCGTACCACCCTTCGCCGAGCGGGTCGGCGAGCTGGATCGTGAGTGGGAATCCGCCAAATTGGTGCGACACCTGCCTTGGGCGGTAATTCGCGATCGAGTTGCGAATCTTGAACCGGCGCAACCGCGACCAGATCCGGGGCGGGATGATCCGCTTGGCAACCTGCTTGAGCATCGTGAATCCTCACGGAGTCTCCCTGGTTCGATCCGATCCCTGGCGCAGTGTTCCGGATCGGTCGATCGTGAGCCCTGATTATCGCCCGATCAGCCGCCCGAAGGGAACCCATCCCGGAACTGGCGACGACTCCCGTCGGACTGACTCCGCGAGTCAAACCTCTCGGTCGCAGGCCATTGCAAATCAGATTCGCCAAAGCGACCGACTCACGGCCATCAACGCCAGCGTGGCGAGAATACAACCGCCCCCCATCACCACACCGGCCCAGACCGTGCCGGCCCATTCGGCGATCGCGCTCAGGAGCATTGCACCCAGAGGGATCAAGCCGCGGTCCATCAGGGCGATACTCAGGATACGACCCCGGAGTCGATCGGGGACCTGCCTCTGGAGGGCGATCCGGCCGGTCGTGCGGTAGATTTGCCCGGCCAGACCCACCAGGAAGATTGCCAGCGAGGCAGACAGGAACGTCCGGCAACCCGTGAACAGCAGCAAGGCCAGGCCGAAGCCGATCGTCGAGGCAACCAGCCAGGGTCCCGCCCGACCGGAGTGTCCACAAAGCGACAGCCAGCCCGAGCCGAGCAGGGCTCCGCCCCCCGCGACCGAGAGCAAGAGCCCGAACCCCGCCGGTCCGAGCCCCAGGAGGTCACGGGCAAAAAGCGGCATCAAGGCTGTGTACGGGAACCCGAAGATCATCGGCACGACCGAGAGCACCAACAGCGTCTGGACTGCCGCATCCCGCCTCACGAACGCGAACGCCTCCTTCACCGCCGGCCACGACCGCGGCCCACTCCCAACCGCCTGGGCGATCTTTGGTTGCACGACCAGGAGCGTCGCCAGCACCGCCAGGAAACTGGCCCCGTTGACCCAGAAGACCGCCGGCATCGGCAGGGCCGCGAGCAACGCCCCCGCGATCGCCGGACCCGCGATTCGCGATAGGTTCATCCAGGCCGCCTGGCTCGCGACCGCCCGTGACATCACCGATTGCGGGACCAGATTCGGTAGCAAGGCGTTCCGGACTGGCGGGATCATCGCCGCCAGGGCCGAGCGGGCTGTCACCGCCGCCGCGAACGCCCCGAATGGCGCGCGGACCATCACCAGCGACGCCACCACGAACGTCAGAAGCATGGTCCCCGTCGTGAGCGCCAGAAGCAGTCTCCTCCGTTCGTAGCGGTCGGCCAGGACGCCTGCCGGCAAGCTCAGTGCGAACACCGGCGCCAGCCGGCAAACGTTGATGAGTCCGAGATCCAGCGCCGAACCGGTCAGTTCCAGGACGGCCCAGTTCAACGCCGTCAGGTCCATCCAGTCGCCGACCCACGACACGACCGAACCCGCCATGAAGACCCGGAACGGCCACGGCGAGCGAGCCACTCGCGACCCGATCTCATCGCGCCGCCGCTCGCCTCCGCCTCCCGGCGCCTCCCGGCCGGCATCATCGTGCGATGTCTCGCGTAGGGCCGACGGCATCGCTCAACCTGCCCCGGCCAGCGGGTTCGGGACCTCGGCGAATCGGTAGTCGGTCACCTCCCCGCGGAGCCGCATCTGGGTCAGAGCCTTGAGGCGGAGTGTCGGGCCGAACAGGGCGGACTCGTCGGCCTCGGCCTGCCAGGCAAGCGCCGGCTCGCGTCTCAAGCGACGGAAGGTCGCCCGGCAGGCATCAGCGACCGGGCCCCAGAGGGTCGATTCCTCCAGGCTGCCATGCCGAGCGACGGCGGCAATCAACTCGCCAAGGTGATTCTGCACGAAAGCATAATACACCTTGTCGCGCAGGTCGTCCTCGCCTTTCGCCAGGGTCGCCGATCCTGGGCGGAATGCGGCCGAGAAGCCCTGGCGGGTGAGCCGATCCGGCAAGACCCGAACGCCGCCCAGGTCACGAACGAGCATCCGGACCGGCCGGCCGTCGTCGAGGCGAACGACCGTCACGCTGTTCTGCAAGTGGCCCTCCAGCGCGATGCCGTAGCGGACCATCAAGGTGAGAAACCCGGGCACCGACACCGCGGCATAGGCTTCGAGGAAGTCGAGCGCGGCTTGCTGCAGGTTCGCCTGGCCGCATTTCGTGGCGAATCGCTCGATCAACTCAACCGCGACCGGCGCCCCGCCGATCGGCGAGCGGACCGTCAGCGCCGCGGCTGGCAAGGCGATCTCGCCAGGTCCGGCATGGTCCTCGGGCCCCTCACGGAGAAGAGCCGCCAGGTGCTTGCTCTGGGTGGCTCGGGCCTCCGGGTCGAGCCCTGGATCGGTCGGATCGAAATAGACGCCGACATCTTCCCGGAGCACTGCGAACTGGCCGTCAAAACGACCCTCGCGAGTCTGGATCTCGGCGAGGATGCGGGTCAACATCGGGCCGTTCTCGGCGGCCTGCGGCGAGACCGTCCGCACGGCGTTCGTCATCTGTACCGCCAGAGCCGACTTGACGTGATGCCTCCGCTGACTCCTCGGCCCAAGCGTCGCCATCGAACGCACCGAGACCAGCGCCGCGGCCGGCACGACCGCACCTGGAATCGGCACCACCTCACCCCGGGCGATCGCCCCGGCATGCACACGCGGCAAGGTGTGCTCGAGCTGCCAGGGATGGACCGGGATCAGCTCGAAGTCGTCCAGCCGATGGCCCGAATGCTCCAGAGATTCCTCCACGACTGCCTGCAGCTCGGGATGTTCGCGGAGGAGGATGTCCGAAGCTCCTTCCTCTCCGACCGCGGCGACCCGGCAGACCCGGCGCGCCACAGCCACCAGGGCCAGGCCCGGCCGCGCCCCCCACTCCGGCGCGTACCGGATCACGTCCTCCGGCTCCATCCCGAGCTTGATCTTGGCTCCCGGGTGCAAGGGATGACCGTCCACCACCCACTGTTCATAGAACACCAGCGGGTTGAACTCCGGATCGCTCCGCAGGCGGTTTTCGACCCAGTCCAGCGATGTGCGTGACCCCCGCGCCTCGACCTCCATCGCCGCCATCCGACGCTCGGCACCGACGAGAGCCAGACTGTAATTGGCGGCGCTGTTGTCCAGCTCCCGGCCGAACGACTCGGGCACGTTGTCTCCCGTGCCCTCCAGCACCAGTTCCAGGAGTCGACGGGGTTGCTCGATCCGTTCGGTGCGTCCGTCGCCTTCCAGGATCACGTCTCCCGCAAACTCGATGCGTCCGAACGAGCCGCGTCGGCCGATCCGAGCCCGGATCGTCCGCCCGCCGCTCAACGCGATCTGGACCGAGGAACCGTCGGCGTCCCACGTCGTCCGACTCGCGACCCCGGCGACGTCCTCACGGATGACGGCCTGGAGCAGTCGATGGAGGATTCCTCGACGCCCTTGGTCGAGCAGGGCGAGGTAAGTTCCGAGGAGTTCCGGCCTCGCGTCGCGAAGATGGGAGAGGAACCGCTCCTCCTCGGCGTTCCGGGGTGGCAGGTCGGAATGAGGCGTGCTCGGCGAGTCGGGGAGGTCCGACAGCAGGTGAACGCTGGTCATCCTTTTCCCCTCCTCAAGACGTCAGGGCCGGCGAGGGCTTTGCCGACGTGGGTTCAGACAACTCCAGGCCGTCGAGCCGTCGCAGGACCCCCGGAATCGTCGCCTCTTGATCGAAAAGGGCCAGGATCTCGTCGGCCGGCAATCGGCCGGAGGCAAGCCGAGCCGCGAACGGCTCCAGCGGTCGAGGGTCGAAGCCGCGCGCCGCGATCACTCCCGGAGCGCGGTCGAGCAGTTCGGAAGCATGCTCACGAACGCGCGCCACGGCCAGACCGTCGCAGGCGATCGCGCCGAGGTCGTAGATTCGCGACTGCTCCGAAGCCCGGCCCCGAAGGCCGTCATCGAGCACGACCGCCAGCCAGAGCAAGAGGAAGCCGTGAAAGTCCGCGAGCCTTGGGCTCATCTCGAAGCTCTTGAACTCCAGCCGGCCCGGTTGACCGGGGTGCAGCCTCAACGCCTGGCCGGAGACGCTCCGGCGGTAGGTCCTCACCGACTTGCCAACCCGACCGTCGATCCACCAAGGCCCACCCCGAAACAACGGTGAGGCCAGGCTCAGGGCGGCCAGAGCCGGGGTGTAGCAATTGACTCTGGCATGAAGGTCGTCGAGGTCGATCCACTGCGCCTGGGGGGACGGCAACGCGAGGTTCACGTCTGGCCCGTAGGTCAACATCGCTTCCTTGGCCCATCGCCAGCGGTCGCTCGTGCGCTGACCACGCGGACCGTCGAAATGATCCTCGATCGGATGATACGAAAGGGCCACGGGCCGCAGGCCCAGCTGGGCCAGTGCTCCTCGCAGCCGCTCCCGTAGCTCGCCCAGTAGCGCAACCGCGGCCTCCGGCGAGTCGCAGGTCGGAGTCCGGACCTCGATCCCTTTGGGCAACAGGCCGGGCGCGTCGGCCTCCGGATCAGGAAGGTGGTAGCCCTCCACGTAGAAAGGCATCCGCCTGCGATGTGGCGCCGACAAGGTCAGGCCGTCGTTGGGTGGCAGATCCCCCGTCGGGATCGCCTCCAGCGCGGCGTTCAGAGTCGCAAAGTCCAGCTCACGATACCAGAGCGGCCGGAACGTGCCGGCCTCGACCAGAAGGTATTCCGCCTCCAGACCGAATCGGAATCCCTCCGTCTCGCGACGCCGACGAGTCCCCGTCCCGACCGCAGGTCCACGATCCATCGTCCCGCCCGTATCCATCAATGCAGCACTCCACCTGTCCGGTTCGTTCGATGCGAGCCCAGCGGCCCGGCGCTTGACGGGTCGTTCTTGGATGCTCCCACACTTTGGCCACCCTTGAAGGGATTAGAAGTCTCGCAACGCCGACCCGTCACCAGGAGCGGGAAGCGAAATGCGGGCCGGCTCGGATGAGAATCCGCTTAAGATTGGCAGGATGACGCGGAACTGACTGCCCTGTCCGGGTTTACTCTCCAGCTCGATCGTTCCCCCCAGCCGTTCGACGGTGGTCTGGGCAATGCTCAGGCCGAGTCCGAAACCGCCGGTGCGCCGGCTCCGAGACGGATCGGCGCGAAAGAAGCGATCGAAGACATGGGCCTGCGCCTCGACCGGGATGCCGACGCCGGTGTCCGACACCTCGACGACGGCCCAACCGTGGCGGCCTGTCGCCGCGACTTCAATCGAGCCACCCGGGCGGTTGTACTTGACCGCGTTATCCAGCAGGTTATCGAAGACCTCGCGGAGCCGGTCCGGGTCGGCATGGACTGTGATCGGTGTCAGGCCGTCAAGCCGCACGTCGAGGCTATTCCGCTCGGCCGCGGCGCGGGCTCGACTGGTCGCCGCGATCACAACCTCATCGAGACGGATCGGCCTCGGGTCGTCGGTGACGAGTCCGGCGTCCTCCCGCGAGAGACGGAGGAGCCGGTCGGCGAGCCGCCCGAGCCGGTCGGCCTCCTCGATAACGCTCTCCAGGACCTCCGCGAGCGCCTCGGGCGAGCGGGTCGAGCGCAGGGCGACCTCCGCCTCGGCACGCATGGTTGCGATCGGAGTACGAAGTTCGTGCGCGGCATCGGCCGTGAAGCGACGCATCGCGGCAAACGTCCGGTCGAGATGATCGAGCAGGGCATTGAGGGTGGCGGCCAGATGCCCGAGTTCGTCACCGGGGTTGACCACGGAAATCCGCTCGTGCAGGTTCTTCGCCGAGATCCGCGCGCCGCCTCAGTCATCCGCTGAACGGGTGCCAGCGAGCGACCCGCCAGGCCGTACCCGGCGGCGATCGCCACTACCAGGCCCGCCGGCAGGATCGTCCAGAGCGTCGTCCGAAGTTCGGCCAGCTCGCGGTCGTGGGCGTCGAGCGAGGTGGCGATCTGTAACCCCCAGGGTCCGCCTGGGCCGGCGATGGAGCCAGCGATCAGGCGATGCCGACCGTGTCGCGGCGGTCGGATCGTGGCGAAGTGAGGCCACTGGCCGGGTGTAACGGCGGGCAGAGGCGCTCCGGCCAGGGCCGCACTCTCCAGCCGCGACCGCCCATCCGGACCCTCAAGTCGAATCTGGTACGTTTCCCGAAACGCCTCGGGCAAGGCCTCAAGACCACGATCATCGAGCCCACCGACCTGGACCCTCTCGGCGGTCTCCTCGTACTCGAAGACCAGAGCGGCATCGATCCGGCCCATCAAGGTATGGTCCATCGCAAGATAGACGGCGAGACCCAGGCCAACCAGGATCAAGGCCAGCACCGCCCCGAACCAGGCCGTCAGGCGGGCCCGGATGCTCCACGACCACCCCGCCATCCCTCACCCCCGCAGACTGTAGCCCTGACCCCGGACCGTCGCGATCAAGCCCGGCTCGCCGGCCCGGTCGAGCTTCTTCCTCACATAATTGATGTAAACGTCGATGACGTTCGTCAGCTCCGTCTCGGCGTCGCGCCAGACGTCGCGAGCCAGTTGCTCGCGAGTGACGACCGTGCCCTTGTGGCGGACAAGATATTCGAGTAGCTCGAACTCGCGGGCCGTCAACTCGACCCGGATCTCGCCCCGGACCAGCTCGCGGCGAACCCGGTCGAGTTCCAGACCGCCCGCCCGGAGGACCAGGCCGGTCTCGCCGCCCGCCTCGCCCCGACGGAGGCACGCTCGGACGCGGGCCGACAACTCGGCCCAGGCAAACGGTTTCGTCAGATAGTCGTCGGCCCCCGCGTCCAGTCCTGTCACGCGATCCTCGATCTCGCCGCGAGCGGTTAGGATCAGGGTCGGCGTTCGCATGTTCGCGGCCCGAAGCCGGTTCAGGAGCTCCAGGCCGTCGCATCCCGGCAGGGACAGATCCAGAATCAGGCAGTCAAACGAGCCTCCGAGGGCGAGAGCCAGTCCCTCATCTCCATCCGCTGCTGCCTGAACCTCGAATCCCTCCTGCTCCAATCCGAGCCGAAGGACCCGGCGGAGCTTGTCCTCATCCTCGACGATCAGGATTCGGGCCATGGGTGGCTCGTACCGCGATTTTCCGATTCCCTCCTTTCAGTTTAACGCAAAGTCTTGCCCCCCGGCGCCTTCGCTTCGATGAGTTCTTTCTCATCGTCGCGGGTTCGAGTGGTCCATTCGAGCCGCATCAATTCTCCTCCCTCAAAAACGAACACGGCCCCGGCGCCTCCGCTCTGAGGAGGCGCCGGGGCAGAGAATTCAAAAGGTGGTATCGATCAGGCGGCAGCCATCGGACGCCTCAGAATGCGCTTCCGGGATGCCAGGCCGACGAGACCCAGGAAGCCTAGCGCGATCGAGATCACGCCGGCCGGTTCGGGGACCGCCTGGCTGACGATGTGGGCACCGACCGCACCCGTCGCATCGGGACCAGCCGGGCTGAAGGCGTTCAGCGAGTAGTTATACTGCGTGTTGCCGATGACCACAGAGCCGGAGGTCGGCGAAAGCATCAAGTTGTTGAGGTTGGCCTTGCGGCCGGCCCCGAGCGAGCCGCTCAGCGAGCCGGTGAAGGTGATCGTGGCGGTGCCGGTACTCGAACCACCGGTTGCCTGCTCGTAGTTGGTCAGCGTGAGCGTGTAGGTCAGGCCGAAGCTGATGTCCTGAGCCGGCGTGTTGGTGCCCACCGTGACTCCGATGTGGCTGAAGGACAGGTCGGTCCCCGGCGCGGAGGCGTTGATGTGGTCTGGCCCGCTCGTGGTCGTCCCATCCACGGTGATGGTGTCACCATTGGGCGTGGTCAACGTCACCAAGCTGGAGTCGTTGCCACTGATGCTGCTAATGCCCGTGATGTTCGTCGCGGAAACGTTCGTGGAATACTCGAAGAACTCCGCGCGGGCGGCTGGGGCGAGGGCGACCAGGCCGGCGAGCAGAGCTCCCGCCAGGGTGGTGGCCATCGACAAGGGTTGGCTTTTCACTGCTGCTTTCTCCTTGGGGGCCGTGGTTGCTGAGGCGACCGGGACGGCTTGAACGGGAGAGACCTGATCCTGGCCACGCCTTGGCCGGGAGGAGAACTTCCGTGCGCCCGGCCCGGCAACGGGGTCGCGACTCCCCGCGCCGCTCGTGAGCCGCCGCGCGCCGGCCTGGGATTGCTTCCCGCATCCAGGTCGTCGCCATGCGGCCCCGACGAGGCCGGCCCTCCGGCAAGCAATTGTCGTGCCTAGACTCCCAGGCACGGAAGATTTGGGGGACCCTTGCTCCAGGATTTGGAGTTTCATCGCGGTCCATCGGCCCCGCTTCTGCCGCTCCCGTGCGTGGACGTCTGCTCGACTCTGAGCATCGACCCTCCCGTGGGTCCGGCCCTCTGTCGATTCCGGGTTCCCGTCCAATCGGCCTGTCAGGCTCGGATCAGTGACCCGTGGGGGGGGCGAGAGTCGCGAGCCAGCCGCGAAACCGGGTCAGCCGGTCACGTTCCTCGGCGAAGTCCGTCAGGTCCAGACGCTGCTGCGGATCGTGTGCGAGGTCGTAGAGTTCTTCACGGCCGTCGGCATGATGGTGGTAAGCCATCTGACCCGCCACCACCGCGCGCATCTAGCTCCGGCGCATCGGAGCGGTAGCGCAGCGGGACTGGCAACCCAAGGTGGGGAGTGAACTCCGTGAGGATCGGCTCGGTCGCTGGCACCTCTGGCTTTCCAAAGAAGCGGGCCGAGCGATTGGCCAGGAAACGGGGAGCCATCGCGGAGACCGGTGAGGTCCACGATCGTCGTCGCCAGATCGCGCAGGCTCACGGCTCCGGCGACCTCCGCGCCGACGGCGCCCGGCCCGGGGCGACGATCAGCAGAGGGACGTGCGATCTCCTGCTGATAGACGCTCAGACGATGGCCCACCAGGGGTATGCCGTCGCGATTATGCTCGCCGAAGTGCTCACCGTGGTCGGCCGTCACGATGACGATCGTATTCTCCAGAAAGGCCCCGGTGACCAAGTTCATCCAGAAACCGACCGATTTGTTGGTCAAGATAGGCGACGCAGTTGTCGTAGGCATCGCGAGCCACGGCCATTTCCTCGGGGGTCCGCTGGCGCGGCGTCTCGCTAATCCACTCACGGAGCAATTTCCGATGGGCGAGCGTCTCGGGATCACGGCCGAAGCGGCGGGCGCTCGCCGTCGGGTAGGAGGTAAGGGTCGTGGGCATCAAAGTAGTTCAGGAAGAGGAAGAAAGGGCGATCGGCGTCGCGTTCGCGATCGCCAGCCAGCCGAGCGCCGAGCGGTTGATCTCCGCGGCATCTTTCCGCGTGAATTCTCCTTCCAGGGTGTGCCCCGGCGCGCGTCCGAAGGCCGCGTTGAGACGGTCGAGGAGCGATCCCGACCCGCCGGACGATCAGCCAGCCCAGAGCGGAGCTCCGCAGCAAATCGACCGGCGAGAGGACGTAATCCTCGTAATATCCGAAACCACGATCCAGGCCATACTCCGCTGTGCAGAAGGTCGTATTCGCGACGAAGCCGGCTGTCTCGTAGCCACGACGGCCGAGGTATTCGGCCAGGGTCGGATATCGATCGTCGAGCGGCCGGTCGGGACCAACGCCCAGTTCCCAGGACCAGCGGCCGGTGAACATGCTCGCGTGCGAGGGAAGCGTCCAGGGTGCCGTGGCGATCGCCCGGTCGAAGTGGGCCCCTTGGCGGGCGAGAGCCGGCAGGCGAGGCGTGGTGTCGAGCGGATAGCCATGCAGACTCGTGGCGTCGGCACGGACGGTGTCCATGACGATCGAGCAAGACGTTCGGCGCCCCGACGCTCGACCGCCTGCGGGGCCCGGGCCATGCGAGGCCATCCAGGACTTGCCGAACGCGACAGGCCCACCAGCACCAGAGGACGAGCGACAGGAGCGGCGTGCTCCGGCGGACGAATCCGGCGGAAACCGACCGACCGCTTCCGGATCGCCGGCCCAATCCAGGCCGCCAGGCCGACGGCCAGGATCAGGCAGGAACGCGGCCCTCACCCCGGGATCGCCAGCAAGCGGAGACAGCAGCGCAATCGTCCCCAGCACGAACACTGGCCAGGGCCCGGCCGACCTTCGGGAGCGGCCAGACCAGCATCCCGAGCAGGAGACCCGCCGTCACCCACAATCAGCATGTCGGCGACCGGCGTCATCCAGAGCACATGGAAACTCTTGCGATACATGCCGACTTTGTGCGAACTGGACCTTCGCCAGGACCAGGCCAGTTCGATCAAGCCCGCCAGCAGCCCCGCCCAGAGCCCGACGCCGGCCAGTCGCGGGCACGCCCGGACTCGAGGACTTCTCCGCGTGGGCGGTCGGCCATCTCCACCGATTCGGGTGGGGCAGGTAATTCCATCATTTCCTTTACGAATCGTCCCGGGTCGGTCGGCACGGTAAAATGACGACTCTGGAAGTCGAAGGCCCGATGTTCCAATCAGCGTTGAGCGACGACCCGAACCTGGGCCGGGCCGGCCGGCGATACCGTCTCATCCGAGGTAGCCGAGACCCCTGAGCCGTTCGCGAACCAGGGCTTCGCCATCGAGGGTCGAGGCCGGAGGCCGGTGTCCGGTCCTGACCCGACAGCAGTGAGCGCCCTTGCATCGAGGGCGGAATGTCGTGGCCCCCCAGTTCCAGGAGCGTCGGTGCGATGTCGAGCAAGTGCGCCCCGTCGACCCTTCCCGAAAGCGGGTTGCCCGGGGCGGCGAGGATGAAGGCGCCTTGCTGGGCGGGATTGCAGTCGTCCGGGCCAGTATCGTTCTCGATGGCGTGGATCGTCGGATAGCCGACCCCACCGATCGATCGCCAGCCCAGCCCTCCGAAGTGGACGATCAGGTCGGGCGCGACGTTGCGGACCTCGCGATAGATCGCCTCAGGCTTGAAGACGAGCGTCCCGAGCGGCTGGCCGTCGGGACCGCACGTGGCTTCGAGGCGGGCCTTGAGGTCGTCGCGAACCTTCTCGTAATCGGCCGGCGCGATCGACCCTCGCGGCTCCCGGCCGCGGACGTTGAGGAAGACCCGCGAGCGTATGCCCCCTCGCTCCAGGCGGTTGTCCTGTCCCAGTTCACGTCCAGCTCGGCGAAGGGCGTGACCTGCTCGGGATACGTGTTGAGCGAAAGCAATCCCTCCCGCACGAGCCATTCGTTGACGCAGAACCCGCCTTCGAGTGACCTGGCTCCATGGTCGGACACGACGAGCACCGCGGTCTCGTCGCTCAGAAGCTCAAGCACCGAGCCGATCTCCTCGTCGAGATGGAGGTAATAATCCCGGATCACGTCCTGGAAGGGCGAATTCGTGTCGTGTCGCGGGTGCGCAGGGTCGTGATGGCTCCAGAAGCCGTGGTGCATCCGATCCAGCCCGATCTCGACGAAGTGGAAATAATCCCAGTCCGCATGCTGGAGGAAGTGCCGGACCACCGTAAACTGCTTCCGACTCATCGCGAGGATCTGATCCCGGAGCCAGGCCTTGTCGTCGGTCCGGAAACCCTTCACATCCACTGGATACGCGCCGACCAGCGCACGGATCTCGTCGGCGATCTGGGGAGGATGGGTGTACGTGGTGTTCGACGTGTCGGGCGTCAGGAAGCATCCGATCGAAATCCCGTTGACTGTTCTGGGCGGGAAATTCGGCGGCACGCCGATGATCACCGAGCGCCCGCCCTCGCGGCCGATCTGGTCCCAGACCGTGACCGCGTCGATCGACCGGGAGTTGATAATGTGGAGGCCGGAATCGGAATGGTCGGATCGGTTCCGGAGCCCATAAACGCCCAGTTGACCGGGGTCCTGGCCCGTGGACAGGCACATCCAGGCGGGCACCGTGATCGGCGGGATCACACTCTCCAGTTGGCCATAACACCCCAGCTCCATCAGCCGGCGGAGATTGGTCAGCCGCTCATCCTCCAGCAGGATCTCGGGAGCGGCGCCATCGAGGCCGAGGACCAGGATCTTCATCGGAGCGTCTGACCTTCCATTGCGGGACCGGGGGGAACACCCAGCCCCGACAGGATCGTCGGCGCCAGGTCGATCAGTCGCGCTCCCTCACCGCGGAACGGACGATTCATGAACAGCACGCCCGGCACCAGCGCGGGATCGACGATGTGATCCCCAGCCCAGGCATTCACGTTATCTTCGAACACCGACGCACCGACGCCGCCCATTGACGTTCCCCACGAGACGCGATAGCCCCTCGCGAAAAAGGTCACCAGATCCGGCGCCTCGCCGACATACGGGCCTCGATACAATTTCTCGCGAGGCTGGACCCCTCGGACCGCCACCGTCCCGCCCTCCGGGTCGGCCAGCCCACGAAGCTCGCGGGCGATGGCCCCCTTGAGTGCCTCCGCCTCGTCCGGTGCGACGATCCCCGACGCCTCCCGACCCCTCAGGTTTAGATAAATGCCGCCCAGGCCCAGGGCGTACGCCTTTGTCCGCGACCAGTCCACGGCGCGAAGCAAATCGCCTGCGCCGGGGCCGGCGGGCAAGTCGTCCCGAAGGGTCAGCAGGCCGTGGTCGAGCAGCCACGCGTTCAGATCCACGCCGCGACGGAAGGAGCCGAAGCCGTGGTCGCTGAGGACGATCACCAGCGTCTCGTCATCCGCGTATTCGAGCGCCGCGCCGACCGCCGCGTCGGCCCGTCGGTAGCATTCCTCGATCACCCCGGCATATTCGCCGGTCGGTGTCCGGCCCCGGTGGGCCGGGTGGTCGGGTTCGAGGAAACGCCAGAACATATGCTGGACGCGGTCGGTCGTGTCGAACAGGCAGAAGAAGAACCCCTCGTCGAGCCGCTCCAGTTCGCGGACCATCATGGCCTGCCGGTCGCGCCAGGCCAGGTCGCACTGGGCCAGGAAGGTGGCCTCGTCGAGCCGGCCATTACTCAGGCCCGCGTGGTCCTCGACCATCCCCGCCGTGTAATAGGGTCCGATCGCGTCCGCCAGCTCACCCGCAAACTCGGCCGGGCTGCTGATCGGGAAGGGGGGGGCCTCCGGATCGAAGTTGATCGGCGAAACGTACAGGGCCAGTTCCTCGCCCCGACGGATCAGGAGCAAGCGGACCATCCCCCGCATCGACTGGAGCAGGCCCACCTTGAACTTCACCCGCACCCATTCGCTCCAGACGCCCGGCGTCAGCTCCAGTTCGCCCGGCGTGGCCCCTGGACAGCGAAAGCGAGCCCGACCCGTCGCAGGCGCCTTCTCAAGCGTGAAATCGAGCGTCAGGTCGGCTCGGGTCTTCGGGTTCCGCGGCCCAATCAACGCAGCCGCCAGCACCCCATCCGCCCCGCTTCGCAGCCGGATCACACGCTCCGACTCGCCCGCCTCGACACTCTCGGACGTGGTGTAATAGGTGGACGTGCCAAGACCGCCGCGGAGGTCGGGAACCCCCATGCCCGAGAGCAAGCGACCCTGGACCGGGTCCGGCGGATACGTGCAAGGGCATCGCAGCACCGTTGCCGGCACACCCGCCCCGGCCAGCATCGACCAGATCGCCTCCCCGCGCCGGAGGTTGACGGCCCGCGGCGGCGTGAAGGCGTTCTTCTGTTCGTAGCGGTTCAATGCCAGGTCGGGCAGGTAGGTGCCTGCGTCGCGGCGGAGGAAGTCGAAGATGCCGTGACCGCCCGGGTTGAGCCCGGTGGCGAAGCTGGACCAGGCCACCGGGGTTTGCGCCGGCGCCGTGGTCGCCACGCGCGCAAAGCCGCCCCGCTCGCGCAACGCGGCGAGATTCGGCAACATGCCGCTCGCCAGCATCGGCGCGACCAGCGACGGCTCCATGCCGTCGAGACCGACGACCACGACCTTACGGAATTCTGGCGCATACCGACCCCGCCAAGGCGGAGTCCAGCCCCCTCACCCCGTAACCGGTGCGAGGGGGCTGGACTGCCCGGCATGACTCATCATCAGTATCAGTTCACGACACGCTCGCTCCCCGCCGGCTTCCGCTTGGAGGAGCGGAATTTCTGGGTAATCCAGGAGGTCACCAGCCTTCCCGAGGCCAGGATGAACCCCACCGCTGCCGCCAGCACCGAGGCCACAGGCAACGTTGTCTCCGGACCAAAATAAGCAAAAATGAGCGTGCTCATGCAAAAACCTGGTAAAGTCCTCGTCACTCCCTCTATCCCTGAGGGTCAGGTCGTTGGCCTAATCTCTTAGAGCGTCAATCCCCTGTCGGACGGGCCAAAAATATTCTAGGGAATTACGGCAAGAGTTGTTCGACACACCGACCGCATCCGCACTTCGGCTGTGCGGACCCGCGCGGAAGGGCCGACGCCGTCGCTCCGAACGGATCGGCCCACGACCCCGCGTTGGCTACCGACCCGGGCCGGGGAAGCAGAGTCCGCGGCCGTCATCAGGCAGTCTGGGCAATGGCGTGCTCGTGATCTGATCGATCAGGTCGGTCCGACAGCTCCGGACGAACAGGCCACAGACCCGGTCGCGATACACGAAGCTCCAGCCCGGCGCCAGCGTCATCAGGTTGAACGACGCATAGCCACGGTCGGCCAGCACCAGGTCCACACCCGGCCGCTCCAGGACCGCGTCCCAATCACCCAGGCCATCGCGGAACTCCAGTTGCTCCTGATAGATCGGCTCGGGATAGACCGTTTCCCGGCGACCATCCAGCGAGACCGAATAGGCGGCGCAAGGTGCCAGATTGCGTATTCTCCCCAGTTGTACGGCACCACCAGGTCTCCACCGACCCCGCTCTCCTTCAGGATGCCTACGGCGGCCGTCGGAAACCGCCAGTAGCCTGGGTCGAGTCGAATGCAGGTCAGTCGCAGAGGTAGCATCAGCGCCAGGGCGAGGGCCGCCAGCCAGAGCGGTAGGGACGCCAGGGTCGCGAGCCAGCAGGGTGGCCAACCCCATCGCAACGTCGCTCGTTGCCAGACGTCGGCGAGGTGGCCCGCCGGCAGGACTGCGGCGGCCAGAACAAACAGGGGCAGGTGTCGGTCCGCGACCAGCGGCGCCAGTGCCATCAACCCCAGCACTCCCAGCCCCGCCCCGGACCTCGGCCGCCGGCTCGCGACCGTCCCCAGACCTGCAAGGGCGAGCAGGACCAGGTAAAACCCTCCCCGTAGGCTGACCAGCGGCAAGGGCCGCCACTCGGTAATCTCCGGTCGGGGCACCGTCGCCGTTCTCAGCAGAAACCGGAGCAAATCGGCGCCATACGGGTTCGCAAGCGTGGCGACGCAGGATGCAATCACTACCAGCCCGATCGTCGCTGCCGCCGACCACGACCTCCGAAGCATCCCGATCATCCGCAAGGCACCCCACACCCCGAGCACGCTCAATCCCGCCAGGAAGCCGCCGTGCAGGTTCGTCCAGACGGCGAAAAGCCCCGGCGACGCCCAGAGCCATCCGGTCCGTCCACGGTCGCATGCCCGAATCATCAGGAGCGTGAGTAAAAATCCAAGGTAAGTAAACAGATGCGGCCGGATCGTCCCCAGGCCGATCCGCAACGGAATCACCATGACCAGCGTCACCAGCGCCGCGCCGATCGGCCCCAGTCCCTCACGACGGAGATGCCGGATCACCAGGACCACAATCAGCAGGCTCACGAAGAGCTTGAGCCCGATCAGGCCCGGCGTGCCCGCCTGCCTGTAAGCCATCGCGAACGCAACCTCCGCGAGCCACTCGTGGTTGATCCAGGTTGCCCCGGTCGTCAGGAATGAGTAAGGATCTTCCCTCGGGATCGTCCCGGCGCGGAGGATGTCCTGCCCGAACCGGACGTGCCCCCAGATGTCGGGGTCGGCGACCGTATCGGCCAGGTAGAACATCGCGAAGGCCAGGATCAGGGCCGTCGCGGCGTGCGGCCAGGCCCGCCTCCGCCGTTGGCCGGCCCCGCCCGGTCGATCTCCAGCGGGCATTCCGTTTCTCCCCTCCTCCGGCCCATTCGCGTGCGGACCGTGTAGCATACCCGAAGGCTCGTGATCGTCGATCCCCGATGTCCCTGAGCCACGATCCGTCGAGGGATCAACCCGGACCGCCTCGGATATCGGATCGCCTGGATCACGGTGCTCTTTCGTCGGGTGGGCTCCGCCGACCCCGACCCAGGACAGGTCATCCCGGCGATTCCCTGCGAGCCGCAGGACGTTTCCCCGATCCCCGCTCGCCCTGGCCCGGTCTTCTAACTCGACCCGCATCCACGGCGAGTCAGCGGAAGAGGGGATCAAGATCCTCCCTCTTCTCCTTTGGCAACCTTGGGCCCGTCCCGACCGGGTCAAGAACCGGACGAGGTCACCGGAGGATTGGGAATCGTCCTGCATTGTGGGACGAGGTCGATCCCAGTTCGAGAACCGGGATCGACGAGGTCACTTCGCCGCCGAGCGAACGACCGGATCCTCCCTCGCTCGTTCCGCCTCCACGACCCTCCGCGTTCCAGGGAAGCTCGGTTCCGACCTCCCTGGCTTACCGGCAAGCCTGGACTCCCTCAGAGCGTCCTGCTCCGGAAATGATCCTCACCCGCACCCTCATTCTGTGCTATAATTAACTTTAGCTCTCTGGCAATTCGGTAGACATTGGTCCCTTGCGATCCGGGACCGTCGCGGGAACGTTGCCGTGCGTTCTTGACGCCGAACGAACTTCAAATTGGGTAAAATCGATTTTTAAGTTTTTTAACTGTCTGAAGTTACGAATTGAGATTCGTGATGATCAGAAGCGTCCCCTCAGCGTTCCTCAGCCGTCTCCCCAGCGTCTCAGGCGCGTCGCCCGAGCGTTCCCGGGCCGTCACAGGTATCGGTGAACGGTAAAAAAAGGCTACCCTTGCGGTCTTGCCGGAGCCGCTTCGCGTCGGCTCGCAGCGCCCGTTCGGGGCGTTCCCGAACCTTCTCTGGGGGACTTCAAGAGGTTTGCGGGATGTTGCCACCCTCCTGGTCCGGAGCGGTCGGGGCGGCCATCGGGCAACGAGTTCGGAACGGGGCTTGGTCCAGCGATCGCCTCGTCCTGCCAGGGGATCAGGCGGCGAGGCCAAGCTGGCAACGGGACCGCGTCCTCGGGCGGCGATTCCGCCTCAGGACCTCGCCGGCGCCGTCGCATCGCCCGTCGGTCGCAGCTTCCGAGACCGAGAAGCCGACGGCTTCTGCCCTGGTCGTTTGGACCGCGATTCCTCGGTGAGTCGTCTCTGCAGCAACGCCAGCACGGCCGCCTCCTCGGGCTTGAGGTTCGGCAGCGATTCGGCCATGGCACGATCGGCGCGATGGGTCAAGGCATCGAGCAAGGTGCCGTCGAGGTAGGCGTCGAGCACCGCCGGATGGACATAGCATTTACGGCAGACGGCCGGGGTGTTTCCCAGCCGCGCGGCGACTGACTCGATCGCCCGAACCACATTCTTCCGGGCCTGGACTTGGGAATCGTGAGCCCCGATCTCCTGCAAGCGCCAGCGTTGCCAGCACGGTTCCAACCCAGGTACGGAAGTCCTTGGCCGTGAATTCCTTGCCGCCAACAGCGCGAAGGTAGTCGTTGACATCTTCCGAGCCCACGTCGTGAACGACGCCCGATTCATCGACATACTGGAAAAGCTCCTGACCCGGCAGTTCGCGACAACGCCGGACGATCTGCGCTAGCCGGCGATCCTCCAGGTCGATCTCGTGCTCGATCCCGTGCTTGCCACGAAAGCGGAATCGGATCGAGGGGCCGTTGACCTGGGCGTGCCGGTCGCGCAGCGTGGTCAATCCAAACGAGCGGTTCGTGCGGGCATATTCGGTGTTGCCGATGCGGATCGAGGTCGTCTCCAGCAGGCGGACCACCGCGGCCAGCACCTTCTCGCGGGGCAGGCCCGGCCGCGCCAGGTCACGAGCGACCCGCCGCCGGATCTTCGGCAAGGCACGGGCGAATGCGATCAGTCGATCATACTTCGCCGCGTCGCGGACCTGCCGCCATCGTGGGTGATACCGATACTGCTTCCGGCCGCGGGAATCGCGACCCGTCGCCTGGATGTGCCCTTCCGGAGACGTGCAGATCCATACATCCTTCCAGGCCGGCGGAATCGCCAGGGCGCGGATACGGTCGAGGGTCTCGCGGTCGCGTACGGCCCGGCCCTCCGCGTCCCGATACACGAAGCCCCGCCCGCTTCGGACACGTCGGAGACCCGGCGATCGGTCACTCACATGACGCAAGCCCGCGACCCCTGCCGCCGCTTTGGGTTCGTCGGCCGGGTCCCCAGGCGATCCGCTTCGCTTGAAGGTTTGCATACGCAGATAAATGAAGCAACTCCGGTGCCACCACGCCCCGTACTGGGTCTTTCCGTTCCGCGCACGAATCTTCTCGTCTTCGCGAAACGGGTTCCGCGATGTGATGTCGACCTGGGTTCCTCACGGCGAACCAAATATGTTGGCGCGGGGTTTGCCCGGAAGGGGGATCACGAGGCGCCGCCAGATTGCCAGGCCCGGCAGTGCGGCGGCGGATTCTGGTTCTGTCACTCACAAGCCCTGGGCCACCTGAACGGCCCGCGAACCCGACTGGAGATCAAACCATGCGCACCGTCGTTGGAATGTTCGAGACGCGCGACGCCGCCGAGGACGCCATCCAGCGCCTTCTCTCGGCCGGATTCACCCGCGACAAGATCGGCGTGGCGATGCGCGATCCGCGCGAGTCCCGCGAGATCGCCGAGAAGACCGGCGCGGACGATCTGAGCGCCGAGGGCGCGACCGCCGGCGCGGTCTCCGGCGCGGGCGTCGGGGCCTTGATCGGCCTCGCCCTGGTCGGCTCGACGATCGCCATTCCGGGGGTCGGACCGGTGCTGATCGGCGGCCCACTCGTTGCCGGCCTGACCGGCGCCGGCGTCGGGGCCGCCAGCGGCGGCCTGATCGGCGGCCTGATCGGCGCCGGCATCCCCGAAGAGGAAGCCCGCGACTATTCCGAGCGGATCGAGCGCGGCCACATCCTGGTCTCGGTCGAGTGTGACGAGTCCCTCGTCCCCCGTGCTCGTCAGATCCTCGTCGAGGAAGGCGCACGCAACGCTTGAGACCTCACCCGATCACACCCCTCCGGAGGCCAACGAGGGACGACGGCCGGTTGTTCCTGCGCGTCCTCGCGCATGTTGACCACAGCGGCCAGTCTCTTCTGGCCGCTGTGGTCTTCAAGTTGTCAACCAGCGCTTCCGAATCTTTCGCAGTCTCGTCCGCCATCGTCGCGAACCATTCAGTTGTTGTCCACGGGCGACCGCCCCGCCAGGGCCCCCTCGATTCCGAGGCGCACGGCCTCGATCAGCGTTTCCATCAGATACGGATCAGAATCCGCGAACTCTTCCTGGAAGCGTGCGATCAGGATGCTCGCGATTTCCCGATCCGGATAGCCCTGGGCCCGTAAGGCTCGGGCCGAGATTCGCGCCCCGCGGCTTGCCGCCTCGAGGAAGACCCTGGGGGTCGCCTTCTTCGGCATGCTGCTCTTACGCATGGGGGGGCCTCCTCTTCTTGGAGTAGAAGCGTCTGGCGCAACACAAAGGCCCCATCGACGCGGACCAACACGCCGTGGGGCCTTCTTAGCCGTATCGATCGGCCCATCTCGGGCCGACAACAAACGCACAATTTAGCTTCCGACCGGACACGATTCAAGCTCGAACTTTCAGAATTCTTTCGCAGTGCCCAGACCCGTTCCGGCGTACGCTCCACCGCCGTTACGCCAGACGGGTTTTCACTGTCAGCCGGTCAACTCGGTGTCGAAGCCGTGCTGCTTGCGGTGGACAGGACCGTCGAACGCCTTCGACGACTTGAACAGTTCGAATCGCCCGTCACCGGCCAGGGCCAGGGTCTTCCCCTCGATCTTCGCCCGCTGCTCCACACTCAGCGGTTGGAACTCGCGGACGATCTTGAGGTTCTGGTCCAGCACTTTCTCGGAGTCAATGCCCGAAACCAGCGTCGACATCGGCAGCGAAAGGACGTAATTCAAGGCATCCTCGACCGGCACACCGGCCTGGGTCACGATCGAGCCGTTGCCGCCCAGGCTCTTCATGGCCAGCACGCCGATGCCCCGCTCCAGCAAAACCGGGAGCACCTGCTTCTGGAAGCTTCGGAAGTGCACGTCCATCACGTTCAAAGGCATCTGCACCGAGTGCCAGTGGAACGGTTTGGCCAGCATCTTCAAATGGATCGACGGGTCCTTGTGGCCGGTGAACCCGAGGTAGCGGACCTTGCCGTCCTTCAGCGCCTTGAGGCCGGTCTGGATCGCGCCGTCCTCGGCGAAAACCCAGTCGGGATCGTTGTCATAGACCATCTCGTGAAATTGCCAAAGATCGAGGTGATCGGTCTGGAGTCGACGGAGGCTGTCCTCCAGGTTCGACTGGGCTTCCTTGGCGGTCCGGCCGCAGACCTTGGTCATGAGGAAGCATTTGTCCCGTCGGCCGCCCTCGGCGAGTGCCTTGCCCATACGCTCTTCGGCCAGGCCGTCGTGGTAGTCCCAGGCGTTGTCCATGAAGGTAATCCCCTCATCAACGGCGCCGCTGGATCAACCGGAGGCTTTCCTTCTCCGACATCTTCTTGGGGTTTGTGCTGGCGTGACCACCGAGGCAGATCAGGCTCACCATCTCGCCGGTCCGACCAAGCGGGCGCAGGGGGATGCCGCCATCGTTCTTCTTCGTCCCCTGGTCCTTCAACCCCTTCTCTTGCGGCTCGGCGGCAGCGGCCAGGCCGGCGGCTGCCAGGCCAGCGGCTCCGGTCTGGAGGAACTCCCGGCGGTTCGATTTGCTGGGCGTCATTGCGACGGTTCTCCTCTCTTGAGTTCTCGATCTTCGAAAAAGATGGCTCGGACCGCAACGCGGCCGCCTAAGCGATGCTCCGAGGCAGGAAGATCGTGCGACCTTTTCGACCCCGGCACCTCAGGAGTGAAGCGGTCCAGTCGGCCACACCAAACCCAGGGCGGCTTACGCCTGAGCATCGACGCCTCGCTTCGCTCCGTCAAGCCGTCGACCGCATCTCCAACCTTGTTCCATCGCACCTAGCTGAGCAACTCGCGCGCCCGGCACGCCATTCGCTTCCGATGCCAGATCGGGACGTTCGCTCGGTCCCGGTGCGATCGGGGCGCGATCGCGACGAGACAACGGTCCTCACGAACCGCCGCCGGCTTCGGTGGCGCGGCGTGTGAATCGTTCGTCAGGGGCCGAACACCGTCATTGGCGTCAAGAAACAAAAAGGGGTACCATTCATGGCCGTTGCTGCGACAGAACCGTTGAAGGCTGCTGATATGATCTCCGTCCGCAGCCGCGTGAGCTGGGGCGCCGTCGCCGCTGGAGCGATGGTGGCCTTGACGATCTATGTCGTCCTGATGTTGCTCGGCGTGACCGTCGGCATCGAGGTCGCCGTGCGCGGAACCAATGTCGATCTGGGCACAGGCTCGGGGCTCTACACGGTCGCCGTGCTGGCCATCGCGATGTTCTTCGGGGGTTGGGCGACCAGCCGCCTGGCCGTCGGCGAGGACAAGGTCGAGGCAGTCCTGCACGCCGTGATCCTCTGGGGGGTGCTCTTCCTCGGCCTGGTCTGGCTGGTTGCGTCGGGAGTCCGCACCGGTTTCACCGCCTTGATGGGCGTGGCCTCCGGTACTTACGCTACCACCGAATCGGCCTCGCCGATGGACGTGGACCGACTCGCCTCTGACCTGAAGCAAGCTGGAGTCGAGGAATCGCAGGTGGACAAGGCCGTCTCTTACTACCGCCAGATGAAGCGGAGCCCGGTCGCCGCGATTCAGAACGCCACTGAGGACCCCGAGGCCCGTCAGGCCGCTGCGGTCCTGGTCGAAGCCAGCCGCCAGGCGACGCGCTGGACTCTTACTGGCGTGATCGTCTCGCTCCTGCTGGTCATCATCGGCTCGCTCGTCGGCTCCGGCGAGGTTCCCATTCCCGTTCCGATTGGTGTGACCCGCCGCCGGCCCGTTCAGGCCTGACCCGGCCGTCACTCGGACCGGATCAATTCCACGATGGAGAGTCGGAGTGAAGCCGTTGGGCCTTCTCCAACCTCGTCCGATGCCAGACAACCTAGGTCCAACTTCCGTCGTGGCAGTAATCAAAGAGAATCCAGAAAATGTGGCCCTACTTCAGTTCAGTAGGGTCGACTCCTCTGGGAGAGGCCAACCGCGACACTCTGAGATAGATGGCCGATGACCGAGAATCGTGGACAGATGGTCTTTCGACCGATCATCACCTAATCCGTCTCCATTTCTCGATAGGCCATCTGTACTCATTGTCGCCTCGCATTCACAATGCTTTGAAAAACTCGCTCTTCCCGTCCGCCCCTGGAGCCCCCCATCGTGGCCGCCCGAAACCGGACCTTCACCTGGGACCACCCGGTCGTCAAGCTGTTCGTCATCATCGCAGTCGTCGCCGCTCTAGCGATGGCGGCCGAAGTGCTCAAGCCGCTGGCAGTCGCGGTCTTACTTTCGTTCGCCCTCTCACCGCTGAGCCGTGTTCTGGAGCGCCGGGGGCTTCCGCGGATCGCGGCTGTCCTTCTCACGGTGATCGTCGCCCTCGGATCGATCGGCGGAATCGGCTACGTCGTCTTTGGCCAGCTTAATGCCTTGGCCGAGGAGCTTCCGCGTTCGCAGGAGCGAATCCTTGAGCGCGTCCGCGCACTGCGGCCGGACGGCAAGAGCGCCATCACGAAGGCCAGCGAAACGATCGACGAGGTCGTCAAGAAGGTCGAGTCGGCCAAGACCGAGGCGAAGACCCAGGGTGTCGATGAGCAGCAAGGTGTGGTGGATGTCCACGTCGTCGAGGCTCCCGACTGGCGCAACCGACTCGAATCCGAGGTCGGCCCCTACCTTGAGGGCTTCGCCGTCGGCACATTCGTGCTGATCCTGATCGTCTTCATGATGCTCAATCGTGAGGACCTCAGCGATCGGATCGTCCAGCTTTTTGGACGAAGGCAACTGACGCTAACGACCCGCACGATGGAGGACGTCGGCCAGCGGATCAGCCGCTACCTCGCCATGTTCGCCACGGTAAACTCGTGCTTCGGCCTGACGATCGGCCTGGGCCTCTGGCTGATCGGCTTGAAGTATGCCGTGCTCTGGGGCGTGTTGGCCGGCCTGCTCCGGTTCATTCCCTACGTCGGTCCCGCGATCGCCTTCGGCTTACCCTTGACGTACTCCTTCGCCCAGGAGCAATCGGCCCTGGGCAACTGGCTTCCTCTGGGCGTGGTCGGCCTCTTCCTGGCTGTCGAGACGGTGCTCAATTCCGTCGAGCCGATCATCTATGGCCGCACGACCGGCGTCTCGGCACTTAGCTTGCTCGTGGCCGCCATGTTCTGGACCTGGCTCTGGGGTTTGGAAGGGCTCTTGATCTCGACCCCCGTGACGGTCTGCCTCGCTGTGCTCGGCAAGTACGTTCCCAGCCTCTCCTTCTTCTCCACCTTGCTCGGGGAAGAGGCCGAACTGGAGCAAGACGTCCGCTTCTACCAGCGTCTGCTCGCTCTTGACCAAGATGGCGCCACCGAGATCGCTGAGGAGGCTTTAAAGGAACGGCCTCGCGCCGAAATCTTTGACTCCATCCTCATCGCTGCCCTGTCCCGCGCCGAACGTGACTTCGCCCGCGAGGAGATTGACGAGCGCGAGCGTGCCTTCGTCTGGCGCGTTGTAGGCGAGATCGTCGAGGACCTGGACGGCTCCGAGGAGCTTGACCTGGAAAGTGTGAACACCGTCCCGCGGCTCAATCCCGCCTCCGCACCCCCAGCCTCCGCCGTGCTGGGTGTCGCGGCCAACGACCACGGGGATGCGCTGGTCTTGAAGATGCTCCGCCAGTTGCTGGCTCAGTGCGGCTGCCCGATGGAGATCATGACCAGTGAGCAGGGGCCCTCCCTGGAACTGATCGAGGCGGTCGCCGAACGCGAGCCCCAGCTCGTGGTTCTTTCCCACCTGCCCCCCATCGGCCTGACACCCGCCCGCTATCTTGTGCGCCGGCTACGCTCCCGACACCCTTCGCTTCCCTTGCTCGTCGGACGCTGGAGCGAGACAGGCAATGCCCGCCGCGTCACCGAGCGCCTCACCTCCGCCGGTGCCACCGCCGTCCTCTTCAACCTCTCCGATGCGCGGCAAAGGATTCTCCAGCAATTCGCCCCGACCGAGGCCCCGCCCTTCGCGACGGCTCCCTGAGAACACTCGCGGGGCCCGACTCTATCACAAAAGGCTTCAGGGGGCACAACGAGAGACATCGATTCTCTGTGCCCCCTTCGTGCCTTTGTGGTGAATTGGAATCGCTCGCATCCTCTGCTTCCCCTCGTTATCCTCGGCTCCGTCTTCCCCACGGACTCACCCCAACGAGGAGACCCAATCCGATGTTCCTCGCCCTTGCCCTCGTCCTTGGCCTCCCCTCCCAGACCGACACCGGCTGGCAGACCCTCTTCAACGGCCGTGATCTCAACGGCTGGACCTTCCGCAACCCCTCCGCTCCGAATCTCTGGGTCGTCTGCGATGAGGTCCGCCTGGACCCTTCCGACCCCACCCGCCTACTCCCCATCGGCGACGGCGGCGGCCCCGACGCCGTCCTCCTCTGCGGCGGCGATGGCCGTTCCTCCGACATCATGACCACCGAGAAGTTCGACGACTACGAGCTTCACATCGAGTTCACCGTCCCCCAGGGCAGCAATTCCGGCGTCTACAACCGAGGCCTCTTCGAGATCCAGATCTTCGACAGCTTCGGCGTCCCACACCTCGCCTTCCACGACTGCGGCGCTCTCTACGAACGCGCTATCCCCCCCAAGAATCTCGCGAAACCTCCCGGCGAGTGGCAGTCGTTCGACATCACCCTCCAGGCCAAGAAGCTCACCCTCGTTTGGAACGGCGAACTGGTCTTCAAAGAAAAAGACATCCGCTACGGTGAGACCGACAAGGCCGCCTTCGAACGCCTGACCGCCGAGAATGCCGGCAAGCCCCCCGAACTCCGCGTCAAGCTGGAAGCGAAGGACGGCAAGTACGTCGGTTACTTCGGCGAAGGCGGCACCCGCTCCGGGCTCTCCGGCCCCGACCGTCCCGGTCCCATCCTCCTCCAGGGCGACCACGGCCCCGTCGCCTTCCGCCACATCCGAATCCAGCCGATTCCTTCGTCGAAGAAATGAAGGTAAGATGGGGAGATCGGCTCTGCGAGCGAAGCGGGGCCTCGGTGAAATTTGAACGCTAGGATTCACCCCAAAGGCACAATGACCACAAGGGGGTGCAAAGGAATTCAACAACTTCTTTGTGCACTCTTTGCGTCTTTTGTGCCTTTGGGGTGAATCCGATCTCCCGATTCTCCTCCAACCCCTCTCCTGGCCCATGAATCCCACCCGCCGCTTCACCCTCGACTACGGCCGCACCGGCCTCCCGATCGAACTCCCCGCCGACCGCCTCGTCGGCCCCCTCGAAATCCAGGCCGTCCCCCCCTCGCCGACCCCGAGGCCGCCGTCGTCTCGGCCCTCACCTCACCCACCGGCGCCCCCCCGCTGGCCGAGGTGGCGAGGGGCAAGAAAAACGCCTGCATCCTCATCTGCGACATCACCCGACCCGTCCCCAACCCGATCCTTCTCCGCCCGATTCTCCAGACCCTCCACGAGTCCGGCCTGAAGCGCGAGGATATCCTGATCCTCGTCGCCACCGGTCTCCACCGCCCCAGCACCGACGCCGAACGCGTCGAGATGCTTGGACCCGAGATCGCCGCCGCCTACCGCGTCGAGGACCACCACGGCACCCACCTCGACGAACACACCTTCCTCGGCACCACCCCCAACGGCGTCCCCGCCTGGATCGACTCCCGCTACATCCAGGCCGACCTCAAAATCACTACCGGCCTGATCGAGCCCCATCTCATGGCCGGCTATTCCGGTGGTCGCAAGCTCATCTGCCCCGGCATCGCCGCCTTGGAGACGGTCAAGGTCTGGCACGGCCCCAGGTTCCTCGAACACCCGAAGGCCGACTGCGGCTACCTCGACGGCAACCCCGTCCACGAGGAGAACACCCGCATCGCCCGCCTGGCCGGCTGCGACTTCATCGTCAACGTCACGATGGACAAGGACCGCCGCGTCACCTCCGTCGTCGCCGGCGACATGGAAGCCGCCTTCCTTGAAGGCGTCCGCTTCATTGAAAACGTGGTCAAGGCCCCCGTCCGCGAAGCCGTCGATGTCGTCGTGACCTCCTCCGCCGGCTACCCGTTGGACACCACCTTCTACCAGGCCGTCAAGGGGCTCACTGGCTGTCTCCCGATCGTCAAGCAAGGCGGCACGATCGTCCTCGCCGCCAGCCTCTCCGAGGGGATCGGGAGCGCCGAGTTCCAGTCCCTCTTCCAGGAGAACCCCTCACTGGAAGTCTTCATGCAGCGGATTCTAGGCAAGGATTACTTTGTCCTCGACCAGTGGCAGGTCGAAGAACTCGCCAAGGTCCGCCGCAAGGCCCGCGTGAAGATCGTCAGCGACGGCCTTTCCGCCGACGTTCTCTCCGGCCTCTTCGTCGAACCGGCCCCTTCGGTCGAGTCGGCCGTGGCCGACAGTCTGGCAGAGTATGGCCCCTCGGCGCGGGTGGCCGTGATCCCCAAGGGACCCTATGTCCTGCCGGTTTTGGCTGGTTGAATGGGAGGCCAAGTTCACGACAAGGACTACAAAGATGGCACGGAGAAAAAAGGGCGTTTTTCTCCATATGCTATTATATATATTAATTTGTTCTGAGTTCTATCTTCTGGCTCGCCCCACCCCCTGGCTCCCATGCCCATTAACCTTTGGGGCCTCCTCTACCTTCTCGTGCTTGGCCTGTTGCTCCCTCTGCTCGCCACCCAGACCGCCCGCCTTCTCGATTCCGGCCTTCCCTCCCCCCCGCGCTGGGCGATCTACGCCGAGACGGTATTCTGGCTCTCACTGATCTACACCGCCGCCCGCTTTGTCTCCCGCTCGAACCGGCTCGCCCTCTTCCCGCTCGGGCCGGTTCAACCGATTCCAACCTTCCTTGCGGTCGTTGTCCTCCTGCTCACGATCCCGGTCCGCTGGACGACCGCGACTGATGATGAGCGTCGGCGCTTGCTGATGCTCGTTCCCCACCGACGGAACGAATGGACCCTCTGGGCGATCGTGAGTCTCGTTGCCGGGATCACCGAGGAGACGGCCTATCGCGGCGTGATGTTCGGCCTCCTGCGACGCCTTACCGGCCATTCCTGGATTTCCGCGGTCCTCACCGCTCTGGCCTTCGCGCTCGGCCACCAGGTGCAGGGCCGTGGCGGCGTGGCGATCATCTTCGTCTTCGCACTCGGCTTTCAGGCCCTCTACGCTCTGACCGGTGGCCTCTCGGTCCCGATCGTCGTCCATGTCCTCTACGATCTCCTCGCCGGACTTCTCTTCGCTCGACTCGGATCGCGACGGCCTGATCCGGCGGACCCTCCGGTCCATGAAGGTGGCTGAGTCACTCAGTCGCGAGGCGATCCGTCCCGTCCTACTTCGACCCATCGCCTTCACCATCCGTCTGCTCGTCCGGATGATGGCCGTGATCCGGTCCGCCGTGCCGAGCCTCGACCGCCTCGCGACGCTCCTCCTCTTCGCGGTCCGGTCCGCCCGGTGCATCGCCCACCAGGGCGACCCGGGAACGCGGGAGATAATCGCCCGACTCCAGGTGGCGAAGGAACGCGACCAGGCCCTCGCGCACCTGGCAATGAAGCCGCCAGGCTGCCCCCGGATCGCTCGCCGAGCAGAGCGCGCGGAGCTGGATCGCTGTCGGCGAGCAGTCCGTCACTTCGAGAATCGGCGGCACCTCCTCATCCCAGTCGTCGGACTCCTCCAGGATCTTCCCAAGCTCCTCGCGAACCGCACCCACGTCCACGCGGTAATCCGCGTAAACATACACAGGTTTCATCATCTGCTGAGATCGCCGCGACCAGTTCTGCACCGGGTGGTCCATCAGGTATGACAGCGGCACGACGAGTCTTCGCATGTCCCAGGTGCGGATCACCAGGAACGTCAAGCCGATCTCCTCGACCCAGCCGAACTCGTCCTGGAATAGAATGGCATCGCCCGACTTGACCGGCTGTGTCAGCGCCAGAACCAGACCGGCGAACAGATTCCCCACCACGCGCTGCGCAGCGATCCCCAGGACAATCCCCAGCACTCCCGCCGACGCCAGCAGCGTCGGTCCGAACTGCCGGAACCACGTGAAGCGGCTCAGAGCGAAGCCGAGGCCCGCGATGAAGATCAGGAATGTCGCGACATGGCGGCTTACTGCAACTCGCGTGATCCGTGCGTTCGAGGCTCCGTCCCCTCGACCCTCGTAGCGACGGCTGACCGCATCGGCAATCTGCCCGACTAGTCGCTGGAAGAACCAGGTTACCAGCACCGCCAGCAGTGCGAAATAAAACGGCTCTAGCATCGCCAGGATCGGACCTGCCAGGCCCAGCATCGCCTTCACCAGGCCATAGGAAACCGCTAGGCCGATCGCCAGCGCCCCGGCCCGCGGAACGCTGCCGCCAGGGCCCGCACCACGGCTTTGTCAACCCGTCGCGGCAGTACATCCATCCCCTTGTGGACCAGCCAGCCCAGGAGCGAGCCCACAGCCAGCACGATGCCGAATCCGATCCACTGCCAGAGCGCCACATCGACGAATTTCGTCTTCTTCAGGAACGTCGGGATCGACCGCTGCCAGCCGCTCGGACCGTACATCCGATAGAGCGCCGGCACCTGCTCGACCGTCCGCCGAGCGAAGACCCAGACCGGCGGACGTTGGGACGTCTTCAATCGCTCCAGGCGGATCTCTACGTCGCGGTCACCGAGATACACACGACCGAGCACGAGGCCGCGAGTCGGTCCGGTGGCCCCCTTGGCCTCTGTCCCCGGCTCCGGGTCGTCCGCGCCGTCCGGTCGATCCGGGATCTGGTCCCAATGAAACCAAACCTGCCGCTCCATCACTGCCTTCAGCCGCTCGGCCAGTTCACGTCCCTGCACTGGCTGTCGCTCTGGCTCGATTCCATTCAGGTTCAATGAATAGGCGGCCCGTTCGAAGTCGCCCCGTTCTCCCGATAAGATGAAATTCTCCAGTGATGCCTGCGGTGTGGTCAGGTCTGGTGGGGGGTGCAAAGGCGGCAACCCCGCATTCAGGCGTTGCATCACCCAGAATGGCGCTGAGTCGTCCGAAGCTCCACCGGACTCATGGCGACTTCCCTCGCCCCCCAAATTCCCGCTCGAAGCAGACATTCCCGGGATTTTCGGCACCTGTGCCCGGCACGGAAGCACGCCTGCTGTCGTTACGAGCAGCAAGAGATGCGCGGCCATTTCCAGGCCACGCCAAAAACAGACGGGTTTCCGGGTCATCCGAGAGCCCTGTCGTGCCTGTCTCGGCCAGGGGGAGCGTCTCCGCGCCTGAGTGGTCGAGGCGCGACGTTGCCGATTAATGGCCGGGAGCAGGCACACGGTGCGCCTCAACCACGCTTTTTTTCTAGGGCGGCAAAGCCTGTTTGATCAGGGATTCTTCAAGCGACTGGAGATAGGCCGCGGGATCGTGGCGGAAGCGGCGGCCGAGCGTCCGGATCGCCAGCCGCCGCTCCAACGCGCCGCGGAGATCGCGCCAGGCCTGTACGTCGGAGGGGACCAGGTCGGCAACCTCGATGGATCGCAACCGCGTCGCAGCCGCTGCGGTCAGCCGGACCGAGCCCCGAACCACCGTCCCCGGGCAAGCCACCTTCCGGCCGCTGGCCCGCCGCTCGTGATCGCGGTACGAGCCGAAGAACTGTTCCAGGTCGTTGTTCGTCCGGGGCCAGTCCGCCAGGTCATCGCACCGGAACAACCCCCTCCAGTAGCTCCGCGTCACCTTCCGGAAGTGCGCGAAGGCTTCCGGCCGCCGGCCGCAGCGCCCCTGGTGCCGCGTGATCGCGCCGAGCAGTCCACGGTATCGCCGCCGCACTCCCCGGGCGTCCAGCCCCTTCTTGTTGCGCCGGATGACCGCCGCACGGTACACCCAGCCGAAGGGGATCCGCACGTCCGGCCACGAGTCCGCGGGCGCCTCCAGGCCCTTCGCCAGGATCGCCCGCAACCGCATCAGCTCCTTCGGGAGCCCCTTTTTGACGCGACCCGATCCAGGCTCGCCGCGACCGGCTCCCGCCGGTCCACGAGCTTCCACCCGGAGGCCTCCAGCGGCGGCCGGCCATCATCGGTCAACGCACTCCGCACCGCCACGCAGTAGCCCCGGATGTCCCCGGCCTCCGCATCGTCGCGGCCTTCCACCCTTCGCTCGATCGGCCGGATCCCCCGGACTTTCTTCTGCAGTGGGACCTTGGCGTGGCGGTCCGCTTCGTAGACGGGCTTGGCGGCTTCGCGGAGGTAGTGGAAGGGACACAGTGGGTGGGGCACGCCGTCGAGCGCCTCCTGGACTGCCTTGCGGATCGAGTCCTGGCCGTCGGAGACCACCCCGGCGATCGGCACCTCCAACGCCTGTTTCACCTCACGGATCAGCCTCGCCAGGTCGTCCTGGGTGGACGACAGCCGACTCCTGGCCAGCAGGACCTCGCCGGAGAGCACGTCGCGGAAGACCCAGAGGACCTCGTGGCCGACGTCGGGCTGCAACCCGTCGATGGCCAGGACCACCCGGCCGGCCGCGGCGGTGATCCGCCGGAGCCGCTCGGTGTCCGACAGCGCGAGCGCCAGCCGTTCGTCGTAGCGGTCCAGCCGATTGCTGACGCTGCGGGCGCAGATCGGCACGCCGCGGCGGACCAACTCGGCGTGGATCTCCGGGACACTGCGATGCTCGGCCTGACGGAGCCGGCCGACCGCGGCGATGACATCGAGGCCGAATTCGTGCTGCGGCAGGGCGAAATGCCCCTCGGCCTCGGGGCGGAGACAGGCCTTGTGGCGCGGGCACTCGAGGTTGCGGCAACCGCGGATCTGCAGGTGCAAGCGGACCAGCCCCTCCAGGGTCACGACCGTCCGCTACGCCGTGGCCGCGGACCAGAGCGGCCCGGCGCAGGCGGGGCAAACCCGTGTCTGGGTAAGCAGTTCCAGGGTCCGGTCGGCCGGGGGCCGGGCACTCCGTCGCGGCATGGGGCGGACTCCTCGAAGCGGCGTCCACTCAAGGAGTAACGATTTTACCGCCCCCGATCAAAGAGATTTTGCTGCCCTAGGTTTTTTCAGCTCGTCAGATTTTTTTCGTCGATCCTTCGACAGCGTTGTCCAACCAGGATTAACGGAGCTTCTGGTCGTCGAGATCGGGCAAACTGGGGTCGCCTCGGCCAGCATGCGACACCGTCGGGTGCGGCTAGCCCTTGGCCGGCTCGGCCTGATCGGCGAGCCGACCCTCCTCCATATCGGACGAGAGCGACTCGGTTCGCTGCCGGAGTGATCTCACCTGCCGCGCATTGGCCGCATAGACGAAGGCGCTGATACTCCCGGCGAGATACATCACAACCCGGTAGCCCATCATCACGACCGCGCCGCCCGGGAAGGCGACCAAATCGAAGAGGACCTCGCTCGCCTTCTCTGTCAAACCGAGGGCGCCGAACGGGAGCGGCACGGCCATCGTGAAAAAGACCAGTGGCACGATCACGTAATGACGGCCGATCGACGGTGCCGTCTCCGGGTAAAGGGCCTGATCCACGATTACCAAGGAGAGCACAAAGATTCCATGGGAAAAGGCTGCCAGAAAGGCCCCACCCAGTATCACGTCGAGCCGCCTCCGATAGGTCGCGGCCATCGTCACTAGCTCACTGAGCAGGATCTCCAGGCGACCACGGCCGGAGACCAGCTTGAGGAGAGGCTTGTAGAGCGATGGTGTGAAGAGTACGGTCAAACCGATCACGCCACCCGCGACCATCGCCCAGGCCAGGAGGATCAGCTTGCGGATCGAGTCCGGGGTCGAGGGATCGGACCACTGAGCCGCACCGGCGATCGAGGCCAACAGGAAAAGCCCAAGCAACCCGAGCAGGCGGTCGATGACCATTGATGCGATTGCCTGGGTCCGGCGTTCTTGCTCGCGGGCCAGAAAAGCAGCCTTGATCAGGTCACCGCCGACTGCGCCGGGGATGACCAGGTTGAAGACGCTGCCGATGAAACCGAGCCGCAGAGCGTCGCGGAAGCGGAACGGGAGTTCCAGGGCTCGCACCAGGAAGAACCACCGCAC
Source organism: uncultured Planctomycetales bacterium (assembly GCA_963752755.1). Lineage (GTDB taxonomy): Bacteria > Planctomycetota > Planctomycetia > Isosphaerales > Isosphaeraceae > CAVVZJ01. Next base: position 73,273 of record CAVVZJ010000010.1, read on the forward strand.
GAACGTCAGAACCATCGCCGTCAGATAGAACCCCAGGGCCAGTACGAACAGCCATCCATTCGGCCGCTCGTCGAGCACGCGGCGGATCTGGTCGCGATTGCCCCAGACGGCCCAGGCCAGCAGTGCGAAGGCCGCCAGCACGAGCAAGGCATTGACGATCCAGCCGTACCGTCGCGGCCTGGGTGTCGCGTGCGAAGAGTCCGCATCCATCGCTCAGAGCACTCCCTTGGTCGAGGGGACGCCCTCGGCCCTCGAATCGCGCTCGCAGGCGTCACGAAACGAGCGAGCCAGTCCCTTGAAGATCGCCTCGCTGATGTGGTGTGTGTTCGCGCCGTAGTGCAGCAGGACGTGAAGGTTCATCCTCGCGTTGAAGGCGACGGCCCGCCAGAACTCGGCCACCAACTCGCTGTCGAACATGCCGATCTTTGGGCTCGGCATCGCCGCGTTCCAGGCGAAGAAGGCCCGACCACCCAGATCTACGGCGCACGTTACCAACGTCTCGTCCATCGGCAGGACACAATGCCCGTAGCGCCGGATGCCCGCCTTGTCGCCGAGTGCCTTCTCAATCGCCTGGCCCAGTGCGATCCCGACATCCTCGGTCGAGTGGTGGTCATCGACCTGCACATCGCCCCGGCAGTGGACGGTCAAACCCACGATCGCATGCTTGGCAAACAGTTCGAGCATGTGGTCAAGGAAACCCACGCCCGTACTGACCTCGGCTCGCCCCTGGCCGTCCAAGGACAACTTCAGGCGAATTTCGGTCTCGCGCGTCTTACGCTTGATCTCGGCGCTTCGTTCGGAATGCGGCACGGTGGTCGGCTCATCGGCCTGAAGACAAAGTTACAGCCCGTGGAGTGAATTCCAGAAGACCATAGCAAAAAAGCTCTCGCCTTCCAAACCGGAACCTCCCGGCCAACCCCGCTTACCCGAGTTGTAGCTTTGCATGGCTTCCCTGAGTTTTTTATTTGAGTGGCTGTCAGGTGGTGTTATCATTCTTGCGATCGTAATACTGAATCGATCTGTCGCTTGCGGAGGGACGAGTCATGGGCGGGCCGCCGGAGAAACGAGGGCGGATCGGCTTCACGCTGATGGAACTGCTCGTGGTTATTGCCTTGATCGGAATCCTGATCGCTCTGCTGCTGCCTGCAGTGCAGGCCGCGAGAGAGGCCGCGAGGGCGACGGAGTGTCGAAGCAACCTGCACCAGATCGGTCTGGCGTTGAACCAGTATTTCGACGACTGGAACGGCCAGTTCTTCCTGCACCACCCCTTCGATGCTGACGTGGACGCCTTCGCCCACTCGGCCGACTCGTTCGCCGAGATCTACTGGGAAGACAAACTGATGCCCTACATCAACCCGCGCTTCGCCGACGAGCGGCTCTCTCGCGGCGGTACGACGATCGTCGAGGAACGGCTCTTCCGCTGCCCATCCGACTTCTCATTGCGGCATCGCTTCCTGAACGAGGACGGCGTTGTCGACGGGATTGCCAACCGCACCAGCTACTTGATGAACTCCTTGCTAAGTCACAAGACCCGTCGATACGGTCACTGGAACTTCGTGAGGTTCCAGTACGAGTTCGGTACCTCAAGCTTCGTCGCCTTCAACGAGCGCAACGCCTCCGGCCTCAAGGATGCTCCTAATTCCCGTCAGGACGACTATGACGTCTGGCTCGGCACGAACACGATCTCCCACTGGATCGCCTCGCAGCGTCACGGCACCACGTCGAATTGCCTCTACCTTGACGGACACGCCCGCTTCACGAGGTGGGCCGAGTCGCTGCCCGGTATGTACCCCGGTGGACAGGTGCTCGTTGATGACGGAACCTACCGCTGATCGGACTGGACCAGGGTCTCCACCCCTCCCGTGGGACCGATCGAAACCTCCCAGAGGCATCCGCGCTGGATGCCAGAGACCCCCTGCGGTGCGATGGCCGTCGGATTGTGATCAGCGACAATCATTTCTCCCGGTCAGCGACAATTAGAATTGCCGGCCCCTGAGGCCCGGTAGGCTGTCCCTTTTCGGCTCCCTCGATGACGGAGCGAAGGGATGGTCACCGATCGCCTGTTCAGGAGGCTGCGGAAGTTGCTTCAGACCGAAACGACCCTGGCCAACGCCGCCGACAAGGCGGGCGTCGACGACAAGACGGCACGCAAGTACCGCGACTCGGACCGGCTCCCCACCGAGCGGCGCGTCCCGCGCACCTGGCGGACCTGGGAGGACCCGTTCCAGGACGTGTGGCCCGAGCTCCAGGAGATGCTCCGGCTCAACCCCGGGCTCGAGGCCAGGACCCTCTTCGCCGACCGGCAACGCCGCTTCCCCGACGGGCCACGGCGGACCCTCCAGCGGCGGCTCAAACACTGGCGGGCCACCGAAGGGCCGCCCAAGGAGGTGGGCGTCGCACAGACCCACGAACCGGGCCGGCTCTGGGCCTCGGACTTCACCCACATGACCGAGCTGGGCGTCACGATCGCCAGCGAGCCGTTCGACCACCTGGTCTATCACTTCGTGCGGACCTACTCGAACTGGGAGACCGGCACGGTCTGCTTCTCGGAGAGCTGGGAGGGCCTGGGGGAGGGGCGGCAAAACACCCTCGGGGAACTGGGAGGGGTTCCCCGGCAGCACCGCACCGACCGCCTCAGTGCCGCGGTCAAGGCCGACCCCGATCCCGAGATGTTCCCCCGGCGATACCCGGCGCGGCTGGCCCATTACGGCCTGCAAGGCCAGGCGATCCCGCCGCGGCAGGCGCACGAGAACGGCGATCTCGAGCAGAGCCCCTACCGGTTCCAGCCGGCCGTCGACCAGGCCTTGATGTTGCGGGGCAGCCGCGAGTTCGCCACCCGCGGGGAGGACCAGGCGTTCCTCCGCAAGGCCATGGCCGGGCGGAATGCGAATCGCTGCGAGCGGTTCGCCGAGGAGCAGGCCGTGGTGTCGTCGCTGCCGTTGCGGCGGCTGGAGCGGGGCCGGCGGGTCACGGTCCGGGTCGACGCGGGGAGCACGATCCACGTCGGCGGGAACGTCGACTCGGTGCCGAGCCGGTTGAGCGGTGAGCGGGTCGAGGTCCACGTCGGGGCCGAACGATGGGAGGTCTGGTAGGGGGCCCGTCGGGTGGACGAGTTGCCGCGGCTGCGGGGCCGGGGCCAGCAGAAGATCGAGGACCGCCACGTGATCGACTGGCTGGTGCGCAAGCCGCGGGCATTCGAGGAGGACCGCGACCGCGACGCCATGTTCCCCACCAGCCGGTTCCGGATGGCGTACGACGCCCGGAAGGAGGACCGCCCGGCCCGGGCGGCCAAGGAGGACCTGGAGATCCTCCTGCTGGCGGCGCAGGAGGGGGAGACCGCGGTGGACGAGACGCTGCGGCGGTGGCTCGGCGGCGACCGGCCGCTGTGCGGCGACACCGTGGCCGAGGCGGTGCGTCAGGGCCGCCGGCCGCCAGCGGTGACTGATGTGACCGTCATTAATGTGGATCTGACGATGTGCGATCGGCTGTTGCAGCCGGGGGAGGGACATGAGCACGGGACCGACGGACAGGAAGGCCCAGCTGACCGAGCAGCTCAAGGCACGGCACCTGCCGGCGCTGCGGGCGGGCTTCGAGGAGCTGGCGCACCAGGCCCAGCAGGAGTCGCAGAGCGACGAGCAGGACCTGCTGAGCCTGACGGAGAGGGAGTGCCAGGCGCGACGCGACGCGACAACCGGGTCGAGCGGCTCCTGCGCGAGTCACGGCTGTCGCTGGAGAAGAGCCTTCAGACGCTGGACCTGAAGCGTTTGCCGCCGAAGCTCGTGCCGCAGGTGCGGGCACTGCGGGACGGGACGTTCGCCGACCGGTGCGAGAACGTCCTGACGTTCGGCAATCCGGGGAGTGGGAAGACGCACGTCCTTTCATCGATTGGACAAGAAGTGATCCGTTCTGGGCGCCGGGTCTATTTCCGCAACTGGGGGTTGATGGTGCAGGACCTGCTAGCGGCCAAGCGGGACCTGCGGCTCAGCCGGGTGTTCCAGAGCCTCTCGCGGTCCGCGGTCCTGATCCTGGAAGACCTGGGCTCCGTGCAGCAGAGCCGGGAGCAGAGGGAGGTGCTGTTCAGCCTGCTGGCCGAGCGTTACGAGCGGGGCAGCGTGATGGTGTCGAGCAACCTGGCGTTCTCGGGTTGGGAGGCGATCTTCAAGGACGCGATGATGACGGCAGCGGCGATCGACCGCCTGGTTCACCACTGCGTGATCCTGGAGTTGAACGGGCCCAGCTACCGCGCGGAGCAGGCCAGGAAGGCCCGCCAAACGGCAACTACGGCATGATCAAGAACCGCCGATGGGTCCGGGAATAATCATCGTCGTCGGCAGGGAAAAATAGTTGACGCCAATCAGCCTCGCCATGCTCGGTCAACGAGGCGAGGTGTTTAACCACGGGACGCAGGGCGGGAGAGACGGCGTCGAGGTGCTCGCCGGGGTCGTGACCGATCAGGAGCCTTCGGAAGACCCAGGCGTCAAAGGGTCGGATCACGGCCGGCCCCCTTCCTCGATCCATCGTCGGACCGTCTCGACCCGCCAGAGCGGCATCTTGCCCATTTTCAAATCAGGCTTGGGGAACCGGCCGGCGGAGCGTTCGCGCTCGATGGTCCGACGGCTCACCCCGAACGCTTCAGCCAGCTCATCGAGGCGGTAGGTCAACCTCGCGACGGGCTGCCGGTCGCGGTCCGACGGTGCCGACTCGGGAACGGGGCGGGAGTCAGGCATCATGGCCAACCTCCCGGCCTTCCTCGTGGCGGGGCTCGTGGGGCTCGTGGGCGCCTTGGCGGGGCTCGGTCAATGTGACCTCGAAACCCAGGGCGGCAAGCTCAGAGCGGGCGCGATGGACAAGGGCCTCGTCCCCGCGATCGACTCCCCGCAGCAACGCATTCCTGAGCCTGAGGTTTTCTCTGGACACTCTTCTGGTCGATATAGACCCTGAAAGGAGTGTCCGAGATGACCACGAACTCCAAGACTGCCGGCAACGAGCGAGGCCGGTTCTCGGCCAAGCGGAAGACCGAGGCCGTCCTCCGCCTCTTGCGGGGCGAGGACCTGGAGACCACCTCCCGGCAACTCGGCGTCACCGCCGCCCCCCTCTCCTCCTGGCGGGATGCCTTCCTCGACGGCGGCACGGCGGCCCTGAAGAGCCGACCGACCGATGACCGGGACGAGGTCATCGCCCGGCTGCAGGCCAAGGTCGGCCAGCTCACGATGGATAACGAGCGGCTCGACCAGAAGTGCCAGCACCTGGAGGCCGGTTGCCCTTTTGCGTCGAGGAGGCGGAGCGGTTGAGCCGAACCGCCTCCCCCGGCACCGGCACGCCCTACGGGGTGCAGCGGGTCTGCCGCATCTTCGGCATCGCCCGCTCCACCGCCTACTACCTCAAGGCCCGGGAGGCCGTCCCGCCGGAGCAGCGGCCCGTGCCCAGGAAGCGGGGACCGGTGGGGCCGTGCTCGGATCACGAACTGGTCGGCCACATCCGCCGGGTCCTGTCCGAGAGCCCGTTCCACGGCGAGGGCTATCGCAAGGTCTGGGCCCGCCTGCGACACCAGGGTGTTCGGACCTCGCAGGAGCGGATCCGGAGGCTGATGCGGGAGCATGGCCTCCAGGCCCCACGCCGGGGTGGCCACCCGCACGGCCCGAAAGCCCACGACGGCACGATCACCACCGAGCGGCCCGACGTGATGTGGGGCACCGACATGACCACGACGGTGACGACCGAGGAGGGCCTGGTGCACGTCTTCGTGGCGGTGGACCACGGCACCTGCGAGTGCATCGGGTTGCATGCGGCGAAGTCAGGGGACCGGTTCGAGGCGTTGGAGCCGATCCGACAGGGAGTGCGGGAGCACTTCGGCGGCTTCGAGGAGGGCGTCGCCCAGGGCCTGGCGATCCGCCACGACCACGGCAGTGCGTACATGAGTCACGACTTCCGACACGAACTGGAGTTCCTGGGGATGACCCGTTTGCCGAGCTTCGTGCGGAGCCCGAGGGCCATGGCTGTGCCGAGCGGTTCATCCGCACGCTCAAGGAGAATCTGCTCTGGGTGCGGACGTTCACCACGGTGGAGGAGTGGGTCGAGGCGTTACGGGAATTCAAGCGGACGTACAACGAGCCGTGGCTGATCGGTCGTCACGGTCATCGGCCACCGGGCCAGGTCCGGCGTGACTTCGTCGATGGCCTGGCCGCAGCGGCGTGATACGATCAAGTAACCGTCCAGAGAACCCAAAGGCGATACACCCGCGGCCCTCCGTCCGCGGCTTGGATCCGTTGATCCCCGAGCAACGCCTCGCCGCCATCCTCTCACGGACCGCTCGGTCGTCGGAACGGCGACGGTGCCTGCCCGCCGATTCCGTCCTCGGGCGGGTCCTCGCCATGGCCCTGTGCGCCGCCGACTCGATCCCCAAGGTCTGGCGTCGGCGGCCTCCGACCCGCGACCGTCCCGAGCCGACCGCCTCGGCGTTTTCCCAGGCCCGCCGCCGACTCGGCGTCGCGTCGTGGCGGCCCCTGTTCCTGTTCCTGGAAACCGCTCGCCCCATGGCCACCCACCAGACCCCGGGAGGTGACGCCCGGGGCGGGCACCGGATGGGCCTCGACGGCACCACGCTCGACCGGCCCGATACCCCGGAGAACGCGCGCCCCTTCGGTCGCCCCACCACCGGCCGGGCCGCGGGGGCGTTCCCCCAGGTCCGATGGTTGGCCCTCTGGGAGTTGGGCACGCCCGCCGTCTGCGGCCTGACGATCACGCCGCGGTGTCACGGTGAGCCGTCGATGGTCGGGCCGCTGCTGTGAGGACCTCAGGCCCGGTAGGCGGTTGATCTGGGATCGCGGCTTCTTCCGCTAGGAGGGGAGCTCCGCCGTCGTCCGGCGGGGGGCTCAGCTCCTGGCTCGGGTCAAGAGCCACACCGTGTTGCGACCGCTCCGCCGGCTGGCCGACGGCTCCGACCGGGCCAAGATCTCCCCGCGGGCCGCCGACCGCCGCCGGGACTTTCGTGGTCTGGGGGTCCGGGTCATCGAGTCCACCCACGACGCCCCGAATCGCCCCGGTGCCGGCGAACGCCACCGGCGGATCACCGACCTGATCCATATCGAACGACCAGCCAGCGTGCGCAGCGTCCCTGGTCGACCACGAACGCGGGGAGGAGGACCTCGCCTTCGATGCAATCAAGACCCCCTTGAGTAATCGAGCGATCCCGATCCGGAGCAAGACGCCCGCGGGGGTGGTGCCAGAGAGCGACGGCTTGATGCTGGCGCACTCCGTGGTCCGGCGGGTGATGCCCGACGCCGCGGTCGGGACCGGCCCGGACCCGGACCGGCTCTCGTTCCTCGACTGCCTGCGGGTGCTGCCGTGCCCGTGGCCCGAGTCGCCGCAGGTGGACACCGAGACGTGGGATCGACGGCTTCTGCGGGAGGTCGGTGATCAGCGACTGCGACCGCGGCGGAACCGAGGGTATCCTGGGGTCATCAAGCGAAAAAGGTCGAATGGGAAGAAGAGACGACCCGAGCCTCGGAATCCGCCACAGCCGACGAAAACCTTTCGCGATGCAGTAGTTCTGGTTATCGAACGGGCATTGGGCCCTGACGGGCGGTTGCCCCCTGTTTTTGCAGGGCGGAAGGCCCTTCCGTCAGCTCCGGAAACTCGTCACGATGCGCCGATGGGCAAACTCAGACGGCTCCAGGACATCTCTCGGTTCCCGGGCTTCGTGCCGATGGCCGAAGTGCGGGGCATCTTCGGTGATCCCTACGCGGTGGTGATCACCCTCCGCCGGCGCCGAAAAAAACGCGCTGCGGCGTGTGGGGGCGAATGTCTCGCGCCTTCTACGACCAGCGGGCACGGCGCGTCCGCGACATCGCCTGCGGCGACCGGCGGGTCTACCTCGATCTCCGGGTGCGGCGGGTCCGATGCCCCCGGTGTGGCGGCGTGAAGCGTGAGCGGCTGGACTGGCTGGCGGACAACCCGCTGGACACCAAGCGGTTCGCCTTCTACGTCGGCAGGCGGTGCCGGGAGAGCACCGTTCAGGCGATCGCCGAGGAGCTGCACCTGGAGTGGCACACTGTCAAGGAACTGGACAAGCAGTCCATGCGGGAGCAACTCCGCCGGGCGGGCTGCCCGGCACCGCGGGTCATCGGCATCGACGAGATCGCCGTCGGCAAGCGGCACAGCTACCGCATCGTGGTCAGCGACCTGGAGCGGGGGCGGCCGATCTGGTTCGGCGGCCAGGACCGCTCCGAGGCGAGCCTCGACGAGTTCTTCGCCTGGCTGGGCCCCAAGCAATGCCGCAAGATCCGCGTCGCCGTCATGGATATGTGGAAGGCGTTCCGCAACTCCACGCTCCAGGAGGGCCACGCCCCACAGGCCCGGATCATCGACGACAAGTTCCACGTCATGAGCCACCTCGGCCAGGCGATGGACGAGGTGCGGCGGCGGGAGTACGCCCGCCTCTCGGGGAAGGATCGCCGGTTCATCAAGGGGCAGCGGTACAACCGGCTCTCCCGCCGGGAGAACCTCACCACCGAGGGGAGGCAGACGCTGCGGCTGCTGTTCCGGGCCAACAAGCGGCGGCATACGGCCTACCTGCTGAAGGAGTCGTTCGGCCAGCTCTGGGACTACAACCGACCCGGCTGGGCGCGGCGGTTCTTCGCGCACTGGAAGGACGCCTTGAAGTGGCAACGCCTGGAGCCCTTCCGCAAGTTTGCGGCGATGGTCGAGAAGCACTGGGATGGCATCGAGGCGTATTGCCACGAGGAGAACAAGGTCCCGCTGGGGTTCGTCGAGGGCCTCAACAACAAGATCCACGCCCTTCAGGGTCGCGCCGACGGCTACCGTGACGAGGAGTACTTCCGGCTGAAGATCCTCACCTGCATGCTGCCCAAGCTCTGAAATCACCCACACGATTCCCCGAAGAGCCCAGAAACCAGGATGCACGATCGCCGCCCGCGGCCGACTCTCACGCCCCGATGGCGTTCGGTTCGACGTCGGCCCGTCGTCCAGGTGCCAGGGCCGATTCGCCTTCAGGCCGAACGTCATGCCGGAGGCGACGGCATCGGCCAGACGCCGACCGGCGTTCGCGGTCGTCCGCTCGACGGTCGACCTCAAGAGCCGGGCACGGGCCATCTCCGCGAGCCATTCGACCCTCTTCTCGAAGCTGTCGGCGACCGCCCCGGCCAAGGCGGCGGCCCGCTCCCGGGTTCGCGTCGGGTCACGGGTCGTCGGCCTCACGTCGCGGCCGAAGGGGAACAGGCCGCAGCCGCAAACCCGGCAGAGGTATGGAGGTGCGGCGGTACCAGAAGGGGCCCATGAGTCTGAGGGAGGTCGGCCAGCGGCGCGAGTGGAACGCGGCCGCACCGTGTTGCTCGATGGCCGTGACCGCAATCCTGTGGGCGCTCGCACGGATCTTGAACGCGACCAATCCGAAGAGGGGGGGCGTCGGTCTGGGCGAGATTGGCGGCCAGTTTGTGGGTCATGGTATCGACGGCCTCACGGAGAGCCTGAGTGAGATCCTTGATCTCGGTATCCGTCTCGGGCGGCAGGAGTTCGGACATCATGTGTGGACACCGGTTACGCCGCCAGGTCTTCCGACGTCTTCACCGAATTAATGCTTGTGTACAAAGATTCCCACGATTCTCAAGAGGCTCACCGACCCATAGGGCCCACGAAGGGTGGAGGAGTTCTCCTTTGCCAGATCGGAGCCGCCGACGTAAACTGGTTGGAGAAGGGTCGAGGGCCGTCGAGACGGCAACCTCGGTGGCACGCGACGGTGCGATATGGCACAGCTCGAAGACTCCTCGCCGACCGGCAACACGAACTCCGCAGGCCAGTTCCCGTGGCCGAGCGGTGCAGTGCGTGACCTGACCGGCCGGACGCTCGCCGATTTCCACGTCGAGCGCCTGCTCGGCCACGGCGGCATGGGAGAGGTGTACCTGGCCCGCCAGGTCAGTCTCGACCGGCCGGTCGCCTTGAAGGTCCTCCGCCCCGAATTGCTGAACAACCCGACGTACATGGCACGCTTCGAGTCGGAAGCCTGGGCCGCCGCCAAGCTGAATCACCCGAATATCGTCCACATCTACACGCTCGGCGGTGTCGGCGAGGTGAAGTTCATCGCGATGGAGTACGTCCAGGGGACGAACCTCCGCGAGTACCTCGCCAAGAAAGGCGTCACTGAACTGCCACTGGCGTTGTCGATCCTCCGTCAGTCGGGCCAGGCGATCGGGGCCGCGGGCGAGGTCGGCCTGATCCACCGGGATATTAAGCCGGAGAACCTCCTCCTCACGAAGAAGGGCCACGTGAAGGTCGCCGACTTCGGCCTCTGCCGTGGTCCCGACGCCGACCGCCTGCACCTGACCCAGCCGGGCGTGACCCTCGGCACGCCGATGTACATGAGCCCCGAGCAGGTTCAGGGGCAGGCACTCGACCACCGGAGCGACCTCTACTCGCTCGGCGTGACCGCGTATCACATGCTCGCCGGCTTCCCTCCGTTTCATGCGAATTCGCCGGTGGCGCTGGCCTTGAAGCACGTCCGTGAGCAGCCGATCAGCCTGGCCGTGCATCGGCCCGACCTGCCGATGGAACTGGTAGACCTGGTCATGAAGCTCATGGCCAAGGACCCGGCCGATCGCTATCAATCGGCCGCTGAGATGCTCAGCGATCTGGCGCGAATCAAGGAGAATCTCCAGGCGAGCGCCACGACCCGACCGCTGGCCTCGGAGTCCATGGCGATCCCGACGGAAGGGTCGAAACCCGAACCTGGGGCGCAGGGACAAGCTGGCCGCGTCTCGCGAAGCGGGCTGGTCCGGTCGATCCGGGCGGTGCCGCTGCCGCCGTTCGGCCGGGGCGTGCTGGCCGCCTTGCTGGTGGCGGCCTTGCTGGCGGGTGCGGGGTGGGGCTGGCTCGAACGGCCGACCGACCTGCTCGGTGAAGGGTGCCCCACCGGTCGCGGGGTGCCGGGGCTCTGGATGGAGCCGTGGTCGGACGTGCCCGCGTTGCCGACGCCGCAGGCGCAGTATCGCTATGCCCAGACCGGCGCCCCGGCCTCGGAGCGTGCAGCGGCCTGGCTGGCGGTGCCCGGCCGGCATGTCGAACGCCTCCGACGTCACGTTCCGCGCCTATGTCCAGCTCGCCCGCGAGTTGTTCCGCCGGGGAAAAGCCGATCGGCTCGCCGCGTTGGCCGAGGAACTCGATTCCTGGGAACGCAACAAGGACCAGCGGCCACTCTGGCAATCGTTGGCCGTGGTGGCCCGCGCCGGTGCCGGGGCGATTCGCGGTGACGAGATGGCCGTCAAGGGCCAGTTTCAGGAGATCAAGAACCTCGCCACGCTTGACCCGGCCGTGGCCGAACTCGGCCTTGAGGTCGTCATCCGCGCCCGACGCGTCCGCGACGGCGGCAACCCGGATGAGCACCTGATTCGTCTGATGAACGATTTGCTCGAACCACTCGGCCTCTCGGGAATCGCCGGCTTGCCGGGCGGACCCCGGCTTCTCGAACTCGACTGACTGGATGCGACCCCGATCGGCCCTCTTCCGCCTGGCCCATGACTTGACACATCGACCGAATTCGGAATAAATTGATTGGTTTCTCTAAACCGCCTCGGCTCGCGTCCGCTTGCCTTCCCCAACCTGATCGAGCGGCCCCGTTCCGACGCTCCGGAGCCTCGGAACGCCCCCTCGGTCCCAGTCTGCTCAGCCCCGGGAGTCACCTGGCATGGCCGTCCTCGTCCTGACCAACGGCAATCCGCCCGGCCAGGTCATCGAGATCTCCGAGCCCGAGACCCTCATCGGCCGGCTCCCCAAATGCACGATCGTGCTCGACCCACACGGCGTCAGTCGCGAGCACGCCCGAATTGCCCGAAAGGGCGAGAATTTTTATATCAAAGACCTTGAGTCCCGCAACAAGACCAAGGTCAACGAGAAGGTGATCTCCCCCAACAAGGACCACCTTTTGCAGCAGGGCGATCGGATCAACATCTGCGACGTGGAGATGGTCTTCTACCAGTCCTTCCCGCAGACGAACCTCGTCGGCAACGGTGACCTGGTCGTCACCGAGGGCGAAGACACCACCATCCATACCCTCGATGCCTCGCGATCCGACCTTCTGACCTCGATCAAGCCCGAGCTGAAGCTCAAGGCGATTCTCGAGATCAGCCGCAATCTCTCCAGCGCTCTGAAGATCGACGCCGTGGCTCCTAAAGTGCTGGAGAGCTTGCTGGAGCTGTTTGGCCAGGCCGAGCGAGCCTTTCTGGTCCTGCTCAAGGCCGACGACGGCAAGAAGTGGTCGATCCGCCAGACCTTCCACAAGCTCCGCGCCCCGAAGCGCCCGCCCTCCGGCGTCGTCAATCGGCTCGGCCCCGCCCTGGCGGATGAGGCCCGCCTCTCGATCAGCCGATCAATCATCAACCACGTGCTGGTTCAGAAAAAGGCGGTGCTGAGCCAGGACGCGGGTAACGACATGAATCTGCCCACCAGCGCCTCGATCGCCGACCTGAAGATCCGCTCGGTGATGTGTGCCCCTCTGCTGACGCCCGACGGCCAGGCTCTCGGCATTCTCCAACTCGACACGAGCGACCGCAAGCAGTTCGTGCCAGGACGACCTCGACGTGCTTGCTGGCCGTCGCCGGCCAGGCGGCCATCGCCTTGCAGAACGCGGCGATGCACGAAAACTTGCTGGCTCAGGAGCGGATCAAGCGCGACCTGAACCTCGCTCAGACGGTCCAGATGCGGTTCTTGCCTCGCGGTGTGCCCGAGCCGCCCGGCTTCGAGTTCTTCGCACACTACCACGCGGCTTACGAGGTCGGGGGGGATTACTACGACTTCGTCGATCTCGGCGACGACCGGATTGCGATCGCGCTGGGCGACGTGGCCGGTAAGGGGGTGGCGGCGGCCTTGATGATGGCCAAGTTCTCCGGCGATACCCGCGCCTGCATCCTCACCGAGAAGGCTCCCGGCGCCGCGGCGAACCGGCTGAATCACCTGCTCTGCTCAGCCGGCATCGACGAGAAGTTCATCACGTTGAGCCTCAGCGTCCTCGACGTCTCGCCGACGCTGCCTGACGTTTGCCTCCGCCGGTCACCTGCCGATCCTCGTCCGCCGCGCGGACGGCCGGATCGAGGAGCACGGCGCCGAGGTCAGCGGCTTCCCCCTGGGAATCGCCATCGAATCGGCGTACGAGCAGTCCGAGCTGACGCTCGAACCCGGCGACGTTGCCATCGTCTATTCCGACGGCGTGACAGACGCCCGTAGCCCGGCCGAGGAACTCTACGACTCGCGGGCAAACCACCGCCTGTTCAAGCGTGTGGCCGAGACCGGCGGCAGCCCGGCGACGGTCGGTCGCGCCGTGCTCCAGGAAATCCGTGAGTTCTCCGCTGGTCATGCTCAGGCCGATGACATCACCCTGATCTGCTTCGGCCCAACGGCCTGAGCCATCCCGTCGAGGCGCTTTCGCGAGAAACGTCAGGTCGTGTAATCGGCATTGAGCCGGATATAATCGGCGGTGAGGTCGCAGGTCCAGAACCGCGTGGAAATGTTGCCGCGGGTCAGCATCAGACGGATGTGGGTTTCGCGGTTGGCTCGTAGATGGGACGAGACGGCGGCCTCATCGAAGGGCAGGGGGGTGCCGGCCTGGTAGAGAAGCACGTCATTAAGCCAGAGGGATAGCTCGGACTCGGCGAATGGCACCCCGGCGTAGCCCGCCGCGGAAACGATCCGTCCCCAGTTCGGATCGGCGCCATGGATGGCGGTTTTGACCAGAGGGCTGTCAGCCACAGTTCGGGCGATCCGACGGGCCTCGTCGCGGTCGCGGCAGCCATCGACGTCGATCGTGATGAGGTGCGAGGCTCCTTCACCGTCGGCCGGGATCATCCGGGCCAGGTCAGTGCAGACCTCACGGACCGCCGTGGCGAAGCGGGCCAGGTCGGGACCCTGGGGGGTGGGTCGGTCGGAGCTTCGGGAGAGCATGAGCACGGTATCATTGGTGCTCATGTGGCCCTCGACCGAGATGCAGTTGAACGAATCGTCCACCGCGGCCGTGAGGATGCCCTGCAAGGTCCCCGGCAATACGCGAGCGTCGGTCAGCAGAAAGGCCAGCATGGTCGCCATGTTCGGCCCAATCATCGCCGCGCCCTTGGCGATGCCGAGGATCGTTGCCAGGCCGTCGGGGAGTTCCAGGGTCCGCGAAACGACCTTCGGGCCGGTGTCGGTCGTGAGGATCGCCTTCGAGGCGTCGTGGAAGGAGGACTCCTGATCGTTCGCGGCAGCAATCGCTTCCTTGATCCCTGATGCAACACGATCCATCGGCAGTTGACGACCGATGACGCCCGTGGAGGCGACGAGCACCTCGTCGGCCTGGCAGCCGATCCGGTCCGCGACCTGCTGGGCCATGGCGCGGGCGTTCGCCAGGCCGGCGTCGCCGGTGGCGGCGTTGGCGTTGCCGGCGTTGATCACCACGGCCCGGACCTGCTCCGAAGGCACAATCGCCCGGCACCACTGCACAGGCGCCGCGGCCACCCGGTTCGTCGTGAACGTCCCCGCCGCCGCGCACGGCCGGTCGGACAGGAAGACCGCCAGGTCGAGCCCGCCGGAGGGTTTGATCCCTGCCTTGACCCCCGCGGCGCGGAAGCCGTCGGGGAGGGAGAGGCCGTTGTCACTCATCGGAAGGTTCCCCGTCAACGTGCCGTGTATCCGCCATCGACCAGGAGCACGGCGCCCGTCATGAAGCTCGACGCCTCCGACGCCAGGAAGACGACGGAAGGCCCCAGTTCGACCGGGTCGCCCCAGCGGGCCAGGGGAACATTGTCCATGATCGGCGCGGCGGCGGCCGGGTCGTCGAGCAGGGGCTTGTTGATGTCGGTGGCGAACGGCCCGGGGCAGAGGGCGTTGACGTTGATCCCGTCCTTGGCCCATTCGAGGGCCAGGGTCCGGGTCATGAGGGTCAGGCCGCCTTTGCTGGCGTTGTAGAGCGTGCGGTCGGCCAGGCCGACCACGCCGAGCATGCTGGAGACGTTCACCACCCGTCCCCACTTCTGCCGCTTCATGGGCCCTGCGCAGGCGCGACAGTAGAGCCAGGGGCCCTTCAAGTTGGTGTTGATGACCGCGTCCCAGTCGGCTTCTTCCAGCGACTCGATCGGGCCGCGGATGTTGATGCCGGCGTTGTTGATGAGGATATCGAGTCGGCCGAACGTGTCGAGCACCCGGGCGACGGACGTCTCGACATCTTCCTTTCGGGTCACCTCCGCCGCCAGGCCCAATGTCTTCACGCCAGCGGCGTCGGCCACCTTCTTCGCGACCGACTCCGACGCCTCCGCCGTGCGCGACGTCAGGGCCACCGACGCGCCCGCCTCGGCCAAGGCCTCGACCATCGCACGCCCCAGGCCACGCGAACCGCCCGTCACCAGGGCCACCCGGCCATCGAGCCGGAACCGATCGAGCACGCCCATCGCTCGCCCCTCCACGTCCTACAGGCCAGACCCGGGCGGCAACGACCCGCCGGTTTGACATCAGCCTAACGCACCATCGCCGCCACTCCAAGACCCCGGACGAACCGCGGGGTTCGCAACGGTCCGCGAATCCATGCCGCTCATTCCAGCCCTTCCAACACCGGAAACCTTGCCGACTCTTCTGGCTATCCGGGCGCTCTGCGTGACGCACATAACGTCCAGGGAAACCTTACGGTTTGGTCGAATTGGGTCACTGGGAAATTTGGGTAAAGATCCTGAAGGTGGGTGATGGAAGAGGACGATGGACTGCCTAAGAGTGGGCGACTCCGCGCCGGCAGGATGGCGCATGGCGGGAGGGAGCCGGGCTCACACGAGTAGGGAGCTAACTGGAGCGACAGACCATGCGAAGACTTCTCGCGGTCGCCTTCCTGGTCCTTGGGATTGGGTGCGTGACCGAAACGGCGGAGGCGGGTAGCTACGGCGGTGCCGCCTCGACACGATGTTGCCCGGCCGATCAGGAATGCGGTGGGCACGTCGAATACAGGCTTGAGCCTTGCACGGTGCTGCGGCCGGTTCAGGAGACGGTCTTCGAAACCCGGCCCGTCGTCGTCGAGCGCGAGGTGCCCGAGACGGTGATGCGACCGACCACCGTCACCACACTGCGCAACGTCGCGGAGACCTGCTACAAAGACGTCCCTTATACGGTCCAGCGTCCTTGCTACCGGACCGTTCCACGCGAAGTTCGTTATACGGTTCAGCGTCCGGTCTCGCGAACGGTCTGGAAGCAGGTCGCCTATACGGTCTGCCGGCCGGTCCGCGAGACCCACACCGAGATGCGGTCGTACACCGTCTGCCGCCCGGTGCGGGAGACGCACATGAAGACCTGCACCTACACCGTGATGCGGCCGGTTCGGGAGACGACGTTCAAGACGTGCGTCTATTCCGTCTGCCGGCCGGTGCAGGAAACCGTCATGAAGACGGTTCCCTACACGGTCTGCCGGCCGGTGCAAGAAACGCGTTTCAAGACGGTCTGCTACACGGTCTGCCGGCCGGTGCAGAAGACCTGCTACAAGAAGGTGCCCGTCTCGATCACGGTGCCGGTGACCTCCACGGTCATGCAGAAGGTGCCCTCGACCGTGATGACACCGGTCAAGCAGTGCGGCTACAAGCAGGTGCCGTACACGGTCTGCCGACCGGTCCGGGAGACGTCGTACCGCACGGTGCAGTACACCGTCAGCCGACCCGTCCGCCGGACCGCGATGAAGACGTGCACTTACACGGTCTGTCGGCCGGTCCGCGAGACGGTGATGAAGGAGTGCCGCTACACGGTCTGCCGGCCGGTGCAGAAGACCAGCTACCGGACCGTCTCCGAGACCTGTTACCGAACCATCACCGAGACCGCCTGCAAGGAGGTCTGCGAGACGGTCTGCGTGCCGCGGACGGTCTGCAAACAGGTCGTCAAGGAGTGCGGCGAGTGGGTCGAGACCCGGCAGTGCGTGCCGGGCAAGTCGTACTGCATCAACGGCTGCTGGGTTCAGGCGCCGCCGTCGATGGTCGTCTGCAAGAAGTGGTGCCCGCGGCAGGTGGTCGAGAATGTCACGAGCACGGTCTATGAGACCCAGACGATCCGCCGCCAGGTGCCGGTGACGGTCTGCCGCAAGGTGCCGTACACCGTCTGCAAGACGATCCCGGTGTCGACCTGCACGATGGTGCCGCAGGAATGCGTCAAGCAGATCCCGGTGACCCACTGCCGGATGGTGCAGGAGACCTGCGTCAAGCAGGTGCCGTACACCGTCTGCGAGATGGTTCCCCAGGTCTGCACCAAGACCGTGCCGGTGACGACCTGCCGGATGGTCCAGCAGACCTGCACGAAGACGGTCCCCTACACGTACTGCCAGATGGTGCCCCGCACCGTGATGAAGTGCGTGCCGACGACCGTGACCAAGATGTGCCCGAAGACGGTCTGCAAGACCGTGCCGTACACCGTCACCATGCAGGTCCCCGAGATCTGCAAGCGCCAGGTGCCCTACACCTGCACGCGAATGGTCAAGGAGACAGCCACCAAGGTCGTGCCTTGCACGGTGACCCGGATGGTCCGCCAGCAGTGCGTCAAGCAGGTTCCGGTGGTTCACTGCCGGATGGTCCCTCAGCATTGCGTGAAGCAGGTTCCCGTGACGACCTGCCGGATGGTGAAAGAGGTCCGCCACTGCCCGGTCGCGGTGACGAGCTGCCGGATGGTCCCGCAGACCTGCGTCAAGCAATGCCCGCAGACGGTCTGCGAGATGGTGCCGGTCGAATGCGTGAAGGTCGTGCCGACGACGGTCTGCGAGATGCAGACGGTCACCTGCGTCAAGAAGGTGCCCTACACCGTCTGCAAGCAGGTGCCGGTGACGACCACGACCTGCGTGCCGGTGACGGTCTGCCGGAAGGTCAAGGAGTGCAAGATGGTCTGCGAGCCGCGGACCGTCTGCAAGCAGGTGCCGGTGCAGGTCTGCCGCCAGGTGCCGGTGGTCGTCCACTGCCCGGCGGCGGTGGTGCCCTCGGCCCAGAGCGTGCTCGCCTCGTCGCAGAGCGACATCCCATGCACGACGATCCCGCCCTGTGGCCCCTGCGGCAAGTCGCTTCCCTTGCTGGGACACGGCCAGAAGCGCTTCCGCCGCTATTGATCGCCCGTCCGATCAACACGTCACCGATCCTCGACGCCCCCGGAGTCCGCTCCGGGGGCGTCGTTGCTTTTGCCCATAAGGCCGGTTGAACTTGGACCTCATCCGCGGCGGCCCGCTCGCCGCGCGGGGTCTTCGTGGCAACCGAGATGCAACTCCCCTCGCCTCCGGCCTGACGCCTTCTCTCGCTTTCTTTGACCGCAGGCGGAGGTCCGGGACGGAGCGGGAACGCTGGAGCGACGCGTTGGCGACGCTTCAGGGACGCCACCGTCACGGCGAGAGGACGCCGGGAGGACGCTTCGAATCGTGCCGGAGATTCGAATGCAAACTGCTTAGTCACCGTTATTTACACCGCGGTCTTACCCAATTTGAAGTTCGTTCGGCGCCCGGGACGCGCGGTGACGTCGCGTCGCCGTCGTGTCTCGCGTGGCTCAGGGAGGGACGGGGTCACCACCCGACCATCGGGGAGACGATGTTAATTATAGCACAGAATTCCGCTGCTGTCACCGTCGGTCCGGTGGTCCGAAGGGGTGGAAAGTCAATCCCGGGGAGCGAGGTCGGGATGTTCGGCGGCCCATTTCAGATACTCGTCGATGGTGTAGAAGGCGCGGAAGCGGTAGAGGCGCCCTTTGTCCTCGACGTGGGCCGGGGAGTCGAACGACCAGGAGTCGCCGGTGCGCTCCATCCAGTCGGTCAGCCGCTTCTGCATGGCGGTTCGGGTCGCGGCGTGGGCGGGGTCATCGACGAGGTTCTTGAGTTCGTAGGGGTCGGTTTCAAGGTCGTACAGGAGCCAGGGGCCGTCCTCGGCCTGAGCGTAGAGGAAGCGCTGGGTACGGACCCCTCGCCAGGGTCGAGGCGACTCGTCGCCCGCGTAGGGGACGAAGATCTGGAAGAAGGCCGATTCGGGCCCGGGGGCGTCATCGAGGAGGACGCCGGAGAGGTCGGACCCCTGCATCGTCTCGGGGACGGGCAGATCGCAGAGGCTGAGCAGAGTCGGGGCGAGATCGACGTGGGTGACGAGGGCATCGGAGGTGCGGCCGGCCTTGACCCGGGCCGGGTAGCGAACGATTCCGGGCACGCGGATCGACTCCTCCCAGGGCTTGCGCTTGAGCCGCTTGCCGTGGGAGCCGAGCATGTCGCCGTGGTCGGAGGTGACGACGATGATCGTGTCCTCGCCACGGCCGAGGTCGTCCAGGGTCTTCAAGAGGCGGCCGACCTGATCGTCGACGGCGGAGATCGCGGCATAGTAGGCGGCGATGTCGTCGCGACTGCCGCCGCGGGTGCCTTCTTGCCAGTTGGGACGCATCGTGAGGCGCCTCGGGTTGTACAGGTTCATGTACTTCTCGGGGGCCCCGTAGGGGTCGTGGGGCGGTCCCATCTCGACGGCGAGGAAGAAGGGGTCGTCGCCGGTCTTGCGAAGAAACTCGATGGCAAGGTCCGTCCAGACCGCCGGCTCGAACCGGCGTTCGGTGACCGGGTCGGGGGTGTCGCGGAAGTACTTGGGCTGGAAGTGGGCATGGCGGCACTCGTGGGCGGCCCAGAATTCGAAACCCTGACGACGTGGTCCGGGAGGGACGAACCCGGGTTCGCGCGGGCCGCCGTCGAGATGCCACTTGCCGATGAAGCCGGTGCGGTAGCCCTGATCGTCGAGGATCTCGGCGAGGGTGGTCTCCGACTCGCGGAGTCGGAGGTCATTGGCGACCATGCCATTCTTGTGGGCATACTGGCCGGTCAGCAGGATCGCGCGGGCGGGGCAGCAGACGGGGGTGTTGGCGAACGTCTGTCGGAGCAGCAACCCATCGGAGGCGAGTCGGTCGAGGTTGGGAGTGCGGACGTCGGGATTCCCCATGCAGCCGAGGGCCTGGGCACGCAACTGGTCGGGGACGATCCAGAGGATGCTCGGACGTCGTGCCGGCTCGGGGGCGGCCTGGGACGGGGCGGCGAGAGCCAGCAGGAGGGCGAGAAAGCGTGGAGGCGTCGTCATCGAAGGTGGATCTCCCCGGTGGTGAGGGCCGTGGGTAGCGGGCCGAGGTCCACCGGGGATGATAACGGCGAGGGCTCTGCGGTGCGACGGTCGAGCGGGTCAGGACGCTCCCAGAACGGCCAGCCGCCGGCGCTTCGGGGCTGTTGCGACGGGGAGGAACCGAGAGAACGTCGGCCCGCACCAGGTCATCAAGTCGTCGGGCGCGGCGACCTGGGGGACGGACAGGGGCTCGCCTTCGAGGTCCTCGTCGCGGGCGCAGAGGGGCACGGAGAGGACGAAGACGAGGCCCGGCGTCCCGACGAAGAAGAGGACCGAGGGGAAGACGGCCTCGTCGTCCGACTTCCGCGCCAGGGCGAACCAGGGGTGCGACGGCGTGCCGAGACCGTGGTGGAGGTGGCAGCCCATGCCGGCGAAGGAGTGTCCGTCGAGGTCGTGGTCGGGGTTGCAGACCCACTCGACGGCGTCGGGGAAGACGTCGAGGTCGTCGGCGGGCAGGACCGCCAGCGCCGAGCGGACCAGGGCCTTGTAGGCGGCGATCGGGATGGAGGCGGGCGCGGGGTCGTCGCGGAGCCGCTCAAGGAATGAAGCGAGGGCCTCGTCGAGGCCATCGCGGAAGAGGGCTCGACAGTCATCGCACTGGTCGAGGGCGCGGAGGCCATCGAGGCCGAGGCAAGCGGGCAAGGCGGGGGCGGGCTCGCCGAACCGGGTCCGCGGCTCGGCCTGTTCGCAGAAGCGGCAGACCCGCCGACCGCCGCGGCCGAGGTGAACCTCGCGGCCGGTCGGATAAGCGGCGACGACCTCGTAGTTCAACGCGAACAGGAGCGCCTGCTCGGCGGCCAGC
This sequence comes from uncultured Planctomycetales bacterium, assembly GCA_963752755.1. Lineage (GTDB taxonomy): Bacteria > Planctomycetota > Planctomycetia > Isosphaerales > Isosphaeraceae > CAVVZJ01. Next base: position 94,183 of record CAVVZJ010000010.1, read on the forward strand.
CAGTCGTCGTGGTGGTGGCCGTGGGAGTAACCGCGACGCTCCCAGCGGTGATAGGCGGCCTTGCGGATCTGTTCGAGATTCGGGGACATGGCGGGCGTGCCTCCCTGCAACGCGGGCCGTGTGCCGCATCGGCGGCGGTCACCGGAGCCGGGACCGCCCCGCGCGGCCAAGATCCTAGCGGTCCGGACGATTTCCGAACAGGCCGATTTCGGCGCCGGAGGCCGGGTCCGAAAAATGTCTGAGAGGCGGGATGTTGGAGGGGGGATTGTGGTATAACGGGAAGTGCGTGGGTGGCCCGCGGCCGGTCGGCCGGGGCCGTGTCGGCGTTCCCTTCCGCCGCCCTCTCGCGGCCTTCGACGACGGCGACCCGCCCGGGTTTCTCCCGTCCTCCGCGATGGGAACGGATCGAAACGGGAAGCGATCGCACCATGAATCTTCCCTGCCCGCACTGCGCCAGCACCGTTCACGTCCCCCCCGAGCTTTACGGCCACCGGGGGCTTTGCCCCTATTGTGAGAACGAACTGCTGTTCCCCTCGGCCGAGCCCGAGGAGGCACCCCAGGAGGATCCGCAGCGGCGACGGCGGCGGCTCAAGGAGAAGACCGTCTCGACCGTCATCGCCGTCCTGCTGGAAGCGGCGCTCTTCGCGTTTCTCGCCTGGCTGATCGTGGATCGGCCCCAGCGTCCGGGCCTCGGCGCGGAGGTTGGGATCGCCGACCTCCCTGGCGAGGTGCTCACCGAGACCGACGCGGGCAGCCTGGATCCGGCCCCGATCGCCGAGGCCCCCGCCGCCGATGAGCTGTCGAACCCCGTCGAGATCAGTCCGCCGACGGAGCTGTCCGCCGCCGAACTGTCCTTGCCCGAGGTCATGCCCAGCGGCGCGGCCGGCACCGGCGGCGACGGGCTGGACCTGAGACCCCCCGGGGCGGCGGGCGGGGCTGGGGGCAAGCTCAAGTTCATGGGCGTCGAGGGCGAGGGGAACCGCTTCCTCATCATCGCCGATCGCTCCAGCAGCATGAATGGCCCCAAGTTCGAATACCTCAAGGCCGAGATCCTCAAGACGCTCGGCGACCTCCGGCCTGGCACGCGGTTTTACGTGATCCTCTACAACGAGATGGCCGAGCCGATGCCCGGCAATCGCTGGGTCAGCGGCCGGAGCCAGGCCGCCCAGGCCGCGCGCTGGATTCGCTCCGCCCAGTCGTACGGCGGCACCGACCCCTTGCCGGCCTTCCAGATCGCCTTCCAGATGACCCCCAAGCCCGACACGATCTTCTTCATGACCGACGGCCTGTTCTCGAACAACGTCCCCGGCGAGGTCGCGCGATTGAATCGCGGCCGGCCCAAGGTGGTCATCCACACGATCTCGTTCATCGAGCGCACCGCCGAGTCGATGCTCCGACAGATCGCCGAAGATTCGGGGGGAAAGTATCGTCATGTGGACCCGTGACTGGATGGCCCTCCAACCCCGCGTGGCATTCCTCGCTCTCGCGCTGATCGCCGCCCTGCCGGGCCTCGCCCCGGCGCAGGACCGGATCATCCTCCGCAACACCCGGGTCGTCACCGGTCGGTCTGTCGTTGCATTCGACCCCGACGGTGTCCGCCTTTCCGGCAACCCGCCGCTGGTGCTCGGCTGGGACGAGATCGAGGCCGCCCGGCTCTCGAAGGATCAAACCCGCTTCGACGCCTTGCTCAAGCAGCTTGGCGACCCGCTCTACCGGATTCGCCTGCGACTGGCCAACGGCGATTACCGCGACATCCTGGCACAGGCCGAGGCCGTCTTCCCCACCTACGCCAACCGTCGTTCGCCGACGGCCTACATGGTGTTTACGGCCCTGATGTGGTCGCGACTCGCCCAGGGTCAACGGGAGAAGGCCCTCGAACCGTATCTCCTGGCTCTCGAATGTCTGCGATTGACGCCGGGACAGTCGATCCCTTTGCCGGGCGAGCGGCAGCCGAAGCTCAGCGTGCAGTCGGGACTCTCCTCGGATCTGCTGCCAATCTGGTTCGACCCGGCCGCGGCGAAGGCAGCCTTGCCGGGCGTCTTGAAGGCGCTGGGAACGGTCCGACCGCCCGTCCCTCCCGGGCTCGACGTTTATGCCGCCACGCTCGCCCTCGCGGCGGGCGAGCCCGATGAGGCCGACCGCCTGCTGGCGAAGGTGCAGGCCGACACGCAATCGATTCACGACCTCCTGCGCGTCGTGGCCGCCCAGCGCGAGTTGAACGGACCCGACGGCGGCCGGGCGGGACCGGCGGTCGCCGCATTGGAGCGAGCGTTGCGGTCGGACGATTTTTCGCAGGAGCCGCTGGCACGCTACTGGGTTGGGCTGGCGAAGCTCCGTTCCGGGGACGAGCGGGCGAGGAAGGAAGGAGTGGTCGAGCTTCTACACCTGCCCGCCCTCTTCGGCGAGAGTCACCCCGAGATCGCCGCCGCCGCACTGGACAAATCCCAGCAAGCCCTCGAAGCCCTCGGCGATCCCGGTGCGAGCGTCCTCCGCTCGGAATTGCTCTTCCGCTATCCGGCGACCGTCGCCGCCGCCCGGCTCAAGTCGGAGCTGGACGCCGGTCGAGGCGCCGAGGAACCCGAACGCCCGACCTCCCGAGAAGGCCGCTGAGGCGATCTGCACCGCCAGACGATTCCCCAGGGAGACCTGCGACGATGTCGCTGACGCATCCTTCCCCGGCTCGATCCTTGATCCTGGCCCTCAGCCTGGCATACCTGCTGCTCGGAGACCGGGCACTCGTCCCGACCGCTCGCGCCCAGGACCCGGCGCAGGGAGCCGCCCCAGCCGCCAATGCGGCCCCGACCGTCACCGATACGGCCGGTCAGCGCACCTTCTGGGAGACGGTCAAGGCTGGTGGGATCATCGGGTTCATCATCATCCTGCTCTCGCTCGTCTCGCTCTCGGCGATCATTTATCATATCATGACAATCCGTAAGGATCGTCTCATGCCCGATCCGGCGATCGCGAAGCTCGACGCGCTCATCAAGGAAGGCGAGATCGATGAGGCGATCGAGTATTGCCGCGAACACAAGCCCGAATCGCTCCTGACCGACGTCGTCCAGGCTGGTTTGCTCCGTTACAAGAACTCGGAGTTCGGCGACGTCGAGTATCGCGCGGCCGTCGAGGAGGAGGGCGAAGAGCAGACGGCCCGGCTCTACCGGCAGACCGAGGTCCTCGCCGTCATCGGAGCCATTGCCCCGATGCTTGGGCTGCTGGGGACGGTCCAGGGCATGATCGAGGCGTTCAACACGATCGCCTCCACGGGCGGTATGGCCAAGCCGTCCGACCTGGCCGACGCGATCTCGAAGGCCCTCGTCACGACGCTCGAAGGCTTGATGGTCGCGATCCCGACGATGGTCGCCCTGAGCATCTTCCGAACTCGCATCGACGGCCTCGTGGCTGAGGCCGGCAAGCGGGTCGAGCAGATCCTGCTCCCGCTCGGACGGCACAAGAAGTGACCCGGTCGCGACGCGGAGGGCCCCCACCATGAGACTCAGCAGACGCCGACGACCGGCGACGGTCGGCATGGACATGACGCCCATGATCGACGTCGTCTTCCAGCTCATCATCTTCTTCATGACCGTCTCCCAGCAGTCGCAGCTGGACACCACGCCCGTCGAACTCCCCAAGCTCGCCGGCCTGGACGACCAGAGGCCGAAGTCGATCACGATCAACATCGCCCAGGGCGACCGGCTCATCGTCGCTGGCGACCCGATCGACCTCGCCGCCCTCGAAGTCCGGATCACCCGAGAGGTCGTCTCCGCGGGCGGGCGGCCTGAATTGGTTGAGGTCGTGCTTCGTGTCGATCGACGGACCGACAGCGCCCTGGTCAACCGCGTGATGTCCCTGCTCAAGCGGTCCGGGATCACCCACACGAGAATTGCCGTCGAGGTGCCGGGGACGGGATGAGGGCCGAAGGTCGATCGAGATCAGAACTATCCGCTTGAACATCGACCATCTCTCATTGAGCACTCGCCCCACCGCCAAACGCCGCCACGAGGCCGCCGCATGAAACTCACCAGCCGACGATTGACCCGAGGCAACCGAATCGAGCTGGCGATGACCAGCATGATCGACGTGATCTTCCTGCTCCTGATCTTCTTTCTGCTGAACGTCGGTTACCACGTCGCCGAGCGGGAGCTGGACTCGGGAATTCAGACGCAGTCGAACAGCCGGACGAAGTCGCACCTGGACCCGGTCGTCGTGGATATCGCCCGTTCTGGCGGGGGAGATTATGTGTTCAAGTTTGGTGGACGCGAGGTGGCGGACGCTGCCGAGTTGACGCGCCTCCTCCGTCTGATGCCGCAGGGCGGCGGGGCGTTCGTGAGGGTCCGCGACGATTCGCCGTTCGCCCTGGTCGCCGCGGCGATCCAGTCGTGCTACGACGCCGGCTTCCTGTCGGTTTCCTATGTGCCCCAGTCGCCGGGGGGATGAGATGCGAGTCGGGAAGATGTTGTGGATTCTCGTCGCGTTCTGCTGTGTTGCGCCGATCCGCGCGGCCAGCGCCCAGAAAGACGACGAGCCCGAGACCGACGTTCAAAAGGTCGATCGCTACCTCGATAGCCTCAACCTCGGCGAACTTCGAATCATCCACTTCGAGCGCGTGCTGGAGCAACACCCCGACGATGCGACTTCGGCCCGGACGCTGGCCGACCTCTACGCCGTTCGCCTGCTCTCGCTACCCGACCCGGCCCAGGCCGAAGAACTGAACGGCCGGATCGACGCCCTGCTGAAGGCCCACCCGGAAGCGGCCACGCCGTCGTTGCGAGTGATGCGTCTTCAAGGTGATTACAACCGCGCCGAGTCCCTCGCCGCGAAGTGGATCGACGACCCTGAGGACACCAGTTCCCGGGATGCCTCGCTCGAAATCCTCACCCGGATTACGCCCGAGCTGGATGAGCAGCAGGCGCAACTCTTCAAGGATCTGGAAAAGGAACAAGAGGCCGTCGATGAATTGTCGGATGGCCCGTTGCGGACCCGTCGCGAGCAGTCCCTGGGCCGGCTCGGCGAGGTGGCCGGGCGGCGCTCTACTTCGATGCCTGGTCAAACTATTACCTCGGCTTGCTCCAGCCCGGCGCCCCGGCCGCCGAGCCCTTGCGCAAGGCACGGGGGGGGTTCCTCAAGCTGATGGGCGTCGCGAAGGTGGACGAGATCGACGCCGAGATGCTCGCCTCCACCGGCATGGCCCGCGCCGCGCTCGGCGCGGCCCTCGCGGCGTTCGCCGCTGGCGACGAATCGGCCTCGAACGCCTGGTTTGACCTGCTCCACAAGGAAGGCGTCAACCCTGAGATCCGCGACCTCGCCGATTACTGGACCGTCTGGGCTCACCTCAACGGAGGTCAGGGGGCGAAGGCCATAACGCTCGTCGATAAGCTGGTCGACACGCTCGGCGCCTCGGCCACTCCGGGGCAGGAGGCTCTGGCGACCTTGCTGGTCCGTGCCGGGTTTGGACCGAAGGCGGAACCGGGTCGGCAACCGCTCGGATTACGGGGACTCGCGGCCCTGGCAAGGATGAAGCGGTATGATCGCGTCCGGCAGCTGATGGGCCAGTACAACATCTCGGCCGACGGTCGCGACGAGATCGTCTTCCGCTGGGCCGCCGCTCGGGAGAAGTTCGAGACGGCGCAGAAGTCGAAGCAAGCCGGCGACTTCAAGGCTGCGGCGAAGGCGTTCAATGCGGCCCTGTCGGCTCCGGATGCCGCCACAGCCCCGGACCTGGTTGCGAACGCCCGCTACCTGCTCGCCTGGTCTCGCTACCAGGCCGGCGACTTCGCCCAGGCCGCCGAGGCCTTCGCCCAGGCTGCGAAGGACCTCAAGGCCCGTAACGACTCCGACGTCGCCGATGCGGCCTGGATGCACGCCGTCGCCCTCCAGCGTCTCGCCACCGCCGACCCCGCGCAAGCCCCCGACGCCATCGCGGCCCTCGAATCGTTCCGCCGTGAGTATCCCGAACACGCCAACGCGCGACTCGTCGAGTTCGAGGTGATGAAGCTTCGCGGCGGACCGATCACGGTCGAATCGGCCGAGCAGAAGTCCACCAACGACCCGACATACGGTCCGACCTGCCTCGCCGCACTGCGTCATCATTTTGACCATTGGCGGAAAGACCGCGCTGCCCAACGTCCGGCAAACGTCGAGCGTTCGAAGATCGAGCGAGCCGTCGCCGCCTATCGCAAGCTGCCGGAGGCTTCGCAATCGAACGCGGGCCGTCTCGAATGCCTGCTGGCGGAAGTCGACGTCGTCCTTGCCGTCGACCCGTCCTCCGACGCCGCTCACGCTCGACTCGCCCGCGCCGAGCCCCTGGCCGCGACCTTGCCGGCCGACGATCGCCTCGTGCTCTGGTATCACCGCGACCGCCTCCAGGCCGCCCAGTCGTCTGGCGACGCCTCGGCCGCCCGTGCCGAGGCCCTCTGGTTGAGCCAGCACGCCCGCGGCTCCGTCACCGAGCAGGCCGCCCTCATTACCCTCGCCCGCATGGCCGACGCCGCGCTCGCCAAGGCCGACCCTGGCTCCCGACCCGCCCGACTCGCCGAGGCCCACGAGATCTACGCCCGCCTCGCGTCCAGCCTCGGCGAGTCGTCCGACGCCCTCGCCTCCAACCGCAACGCGCTGGTCGCCAGCTCCCGCGTCGCCTCCTACGCCACCGAACTCGGCCGCCACGCCGAGGCCGCCGAACGTTACGACACGATCCTCAAGGCTTATCCCAAGGATGCCAACTACCTCCGCAGCGCCGGCCTCGCCCACTTCCAGGCCGGCCAGTTCGAGCCGGCCCTCGACTGCTGGCAGACGCTCGTTGATGGTCTGCCCGCCGGTTCCGACGGCTGGTTCGAGGCGAAGTATCACCTGATGGCCGCGCTGGCGAAGGTCGATCGCGAGGCGGCCCAGCAGGTCTTCGAGCAGTTCCGAATCCTGTATCCAAAACTCGGTGGGGAAGCGTGGCGTGGTCGGTTCGAATCGCTGGGGGAGGGTCTCGGGTTGCCTTGAATGGGTACAATGAGAATTGGTTGGGGGAAGTCGCCGGCTGGAGGAGCGGTCGATGTTCGATCGTTGGCATTCTCGTTCGGTCAGCCTGAGGCAATCGATGAACGTGCTGCGGGGATCGACAAGGCTCTGGCTGGGCTGGCTCCTCCTGGGAGGCGCGGCGGGCCTGGCATCGCTCCTCCTGGGATGCTGGCACTATTGCCTCTGGAGCCGTCAAGATCTCCTGGCGTATCAAAGCGTGTCTCACCACACACCCGTGGGTCTGGCACTCTGGCACGGGGACATCGGCCCGGGGAAAGACGTCGAGCGATTGATCCATCGGTTTCCGCCTCATCAAAACATTCGGTACGGTCCCTTCATCGAGTTGCTTTACCTTCCAGGTGGTCGTCTGAAGCCGGACACCATTCCCCTCGAAGCCACGAGGATTCTTGCGAAAAACGGGCAGACCATTTCCGCGTCTTCCTACGGTTGTACGTTCGAGCGTACCTATTTCGACCTCGCGACGGTCGAGGATTGGGCCGCTTTGATCTCTCGCACGGCCGAATCACGTTCCCGGCGGCAGAATTGAAGACGGATCGGCTCGTCGCCCGAAGCGTGGACCGCCTGGCCTCGTGACCCAGCCTTTGCCCGACCGGATGGATCGGAGCCATGTCGAAACCGGCTGCACCCAGACCCGAGCCCGACACGATGGCTGCCTTCGAGGACGAGGCCCGGAGGATCATCCGGATCTCGGGCGGGCTCCAGGCAATCAGCCTGGTCAAGATCCGTCGGAAGGGACGGGGGCTGGGCCTGACGGACGAGCAGATCGAGGCGGTCGTCGAGCAGATCCGATCGGCGCGGTCGTCGTCGTCGGCGACGTCGCCGGCGTTGGTGGCGTTTCGCAAGCAGGTCGGATCGATCCTGAACAAGGCGAAGCTCCACACAGGGGGAGTGCTGAACCCGGTTCATGTCGAGCGGCTGGAGGCGATCGGCCGGGACAAGCACGGACTCGATACTGACCAGGCCGCGGAGATCGTGCGGGAGGTCGCCCGCGAGCGGGGACTCAAGCGGCTTTCGATGGAAGCGGCCGAGGCGACTTTCCGGCAGCAGGTCGAGACGACCCGAATCGTTGGACCGATCACGACCGTCAAGCGCAAGCGCCTGCTAACCTTCGCCGCGACCCTCGGGATCGCCCGCGCACGGGCCGAGGTGATGTTGAGCGAGGGGGCCGCGACGGCGCCTGGCGCATCCGGAGGAAGTTCGCAAGGAGAACAGCCGGTTCCTCGCGTTGGTGATCGGCCTGGGTGTGGGAGCGGTCCTGATCTTCCTGATCGCGATGAGCTTCGTGAAGATGTCGCCCCGGAAAGCGGTCCCGAAGACGAAGACACTGGCGGCGGTCGCTTCGAAGGCGGCTGGTGTGGCTCCGGCGGCCCCGGGCGAGGGTCCGGAAGGGGCCTGGCGGGAGGCCTTGCGGCGGGCCGGGACCGTCTTCCGATCGCCCGCCGACGAGGTCATCCTCCAAGGTCTGGCCGCGAACGACGCAGACCGTCGCCTCGGCGCATTGCGGAGTCTTCTGCTCCGTCTATCAAGCCATATCGAGAGCGACGCCGAGCGTGACGCCCTCGCCAACCTCCTGGCCACCGGCCACGCTGCGGAGCCGTTGGAGGCGTTTGCAAGCCTGATCCGCGAACAGCTCGGCAACTTAATGTCGGACCCGTTGGGCTCGGAGGTCCGGGGGGCCGGACCGTTCGATCGGGCCTACTGGGCACTCGACGTGGCCTTGCGGGCCTTGCGTCAAGCGGGTCAGGAAGAAAGTCGCGTCAATGGCCTGATCGCCCTCTTCACAGGCCTTCTCGGCGAGGAAGGTCGCGCGGCGGCGGAGGTTGCCGGCGGCTCGGCCGGAGAGGCGGACGCGGCGGCGGCCCTCGTCCGCGAGCGGGTCGGGACGCGGTACTATCGCAGCTTGATTGATCGGGCACCCACACAGGCCTCCTTGAGCGGGTTCGCCGAGTCGCATGAGGTTCTCCGCCGACATGTCGCGAAGGATCTCCCCGAAGAGGTCCGAGCCCGGCTCGACGCTGACTTCCTGGCCGTGGCGCTCGAATCGTCCGGCTCGGAGTGGCGAAGCTATCTTGGACAGATCGCCGACTGCCTCGACCTGGGCGACCCGCGGAGCGTCGAGCCAATCCTCGACCTGTATCGCTCGACCGCCAACACTGCGCTCCGCGACCAGCTCGATTTCGAGCTTCGCCACCGGCTCGGCGGTGGTGCGAACCTCGACAGTCCTGAGGCGGTAATCGAGGCGTTCCGCAAGCGCGGCAAGCCGGCCCGAGGGCGTCGCGAGCAGTTTCGGGAGAAGGCCGAGGCCGCACTCGCCGCGTCGGTCGGAACGTCCGACGGCCCGGGAAAGCTGCTCCGACAGATCGTCGCCCTGGCGGAGGCGTCGAGCCTGGCGTGTGCACTGGATCAAGGCGAGGCCGGCACGAGTGAGTTCGACGCAATCTTCAAAGGTCCAAAAGTCGAGGCCAAGCCCGGTCCCAACGCGGCACCGGCCCCCGCGCTGGCGATCCCCGGGATCGGCGTCTTGAACCGGCCGGCGACGTTCGGCGCAGCTGTTCCCCCGGACACCGAGGAGATGATCCGTCTGCTCGCCCGCGGACGGCCCTTCGAGCGGATGAGCGCCTGGCAGAGCCTCGCCCGGTCGGGCTTGCCGGACGACCTACCCCCCGAGCAGGCTCGGATCATCGCCGAGTATGTCGTCTGGGGGGGCAAGTCGGGCCAGGAGGGAGCGATCACGTCGCCGGGCGTGAACCCCTTGACGCGTCCCCGATCGGTTCGCCTGGCGCTGGCCGACCTGCTCGGCGAGTTGCAGCCGCTACCGCGGCACTTCCATCTCATCAGCGTCCCGATCGCCGAGCGGTTCCTGGCGAGCATCCTTGGCCACCCGGTCACGCTCAGTCCGTCGAACTGGCGTTCCCAGGCTCAGCAGTTGCTTCTCGCCAGCGTCCTCGACGACATGGAGCCCGACATCGACGCCTCTGCGGCCCGCTACCGCGAATTGTATCAGGCGCAGGGTCGCCTGCTCGGTCTGGGCGAGGCCGATAGCCTCCTGACGGCGCGGCCTTCGCAGATGATCGAGGTCGTCACCAGCCACCTGGCCAGCCGCCTCGACCCGCAACGCACCACGCTCGCCGAGCCGGAACGGGTCATTCTGGCCCGCGTTCCCCATGAGATCGTCGCGGCCGACTACCTGGCAGGGGATGAACTCCAGCGTGCCGTCCTGATGCAGCAGGCCTGGCTCAAGACGCTCGCCGTGTACGTCGCTTCGAAGCAGCCCGCCTTCGCCGTCCAGGCCCGCGAGATTATCGAGGGGAGCGAGATCGGGGCCGATGGTTCCCGGGATGTCCTCGTTCAGTTGCGCTCCGGCGAGCAGAGGGCCTTGCAGCTCTGGAGACTGTTGAGGGGCGACGAATCCCAGTGATTCTTGGTTGATTACTAACAATTAAAATGTGTCCTGCTTGATTCGGGTTAGACGTCATGGTCCACGCGAGGCTCGCCATTCTGGCTCTCACTCTCACGGCCCTGTTCCCGGCGATGGCCGGCGCGGTCATCCTGGAGACGACGGCCGGGGCGCGAGTGGCCGGCTACCTGGTCCGCGAGGATGATACGACGATCGTCGTGCGCCGCGACCTCGACGGCGAGGAGGTCACGCAGTCATATGTAAAGGCTGACCTTGCCCTGATCCTCCGATCGGTGGACCCGGAGCGTCTGGCATCGCTGAGGCCGGATGAGCCGAAGGACTACCGCAACTACGCCGAGGAGCTGGCCGAGAAGCGCGACGATCCGGAGGCCCGCGAGCTGGCCTTACGACTCTTTCACATCGCGGCCTACCTCGATCCGGACAACCTCGGCCGAGGCTCCTTGCTCAGCATGGCGGGCCTGGCAGGCTCGCCTGGTCAGGAGCGGCAATGTCGTGCCCTGGCGTACCTGCTCGATCCCCGTCACGACCGCGGTGTCCTCCAGGCTCCGACCGCCTCCGCGACGCGGCGGGGATCTCAGGCCCGCAAGATGTTCGTCGCCGCTCTCGAGGCGTATCGTCTCAAGCAGACCGACCGCGCCCTCGACCTCGCCCAAAAGTCGGGCGTGAAGGAGCACTTTGATGGGGCATCCGGCCTGATGTCGTACGGCGATTTCCTCCGGTCATGCCGTGACCACCCCGAATGCCACAAGTGCGGCCCTGACGGACGCGAGAAGTGCCCCGTTTGCCACGGCACGGGCCGGGCCGACGGCCGCAATAGCTTCCGCAGCGCCGAGTGCCCGGGTTGCGGGGGTTGGGGCACCATCCCTTGTGCGGCCTGTCAGGGCGAGAAGAGCACGCTCACGATCTCCGAGGACCAGCTCCGGGCCATCCTCCGTTCCGAGTTGATTGCGGAGTCCGCCGCCCCGTCGGCTGTTACGAAGGGAAAGGCCGCCCAGCCGACTCCCTGGTCGGAGTTGCTCCGTCGACCAACGCAGCCCGCTCCCTTGCTCTCGATCCGCGACCTGACCGGCCACGACCCGCGTCGCTGCCTCTATCGCGACGGGAAGTGGGTCGAGCCTGACGCCGGTTCCTGAACCGGCGAGGCCGTCAATCGTCAAGCGCAGGCTCGTCCTCGGACGGTTCGAACTGCCGGTCGCTGCTCAGGAGCCTGACGAAACAATAACCGGTCGCAATGAGGATCACCGACCACGCGGCAACGAGGAAGATCCAAGCCTGGGTGGTCATCGCTCAAAGCCTCCCCTCGCGAGCCCGCTTGCGCCAGGCGAAGCTGACCAGCACGGTCAGGCCGGCGAAGACGCCGACCATCGAGAGTCGGTCGATGTTTCGTACAAATTTGAGCTGCTCGGTGAACCGGACCTTCTCCGGTGGGGCGTCCGGCGGCAATTTCAGGTCCTTGTGCAGTAGCTTGCCAATCATACCGTCTCCCGACCACTCCCAGGTCGGCAACGGACGTCCGGTGAAGGGCGCGGTGAGGTACGGCTCCCAGTTCCGGCTCTCTCTCACGACCTCACCGTCGGCACGCTTCACCACGACCTCGCCCTTCGGCTGGAAGATGTAGGCGGAGAGGATCAGCAGCAGGAAGACGGGTGTCACATACTTGATGATGTAATAGAAGACCCTTGGAATCTTCAGTTCCGCTCCCTTGTTTAGCTCCGCCCAGCCGGCATCGATCCCGAAAACCCAGGCAAACAGGATCGTCTCGATGACCGCGAAGACGACCAACGCGAGGGTGCCGGCCCAGTAGTCGAACTCGGCGTTGAAGCTGTTGGCGTGGAAGATCGCCACGGGGATCGCCAGTGCAAGGATCATCACCCCGAGCCCCCCGCGCTTTCGCGGCGGTTGAAGCCGAATTCCTCCTGGAGGAACGACATGATCGGCTGCCCCATCGCCAGTGAGCTGGTGATCGCGGCGAAGAAGAGCAGGCCGAACCACATGAAACCGGCCACCGGCCCGAACCAACCCCACTTGTTGAAGAGCGTCGGGAATACCATGAAGCCCAGCTCGAACCCCGAGCCCGAGTTGACCGTCTCCTGCACGCTCGCCATGCCCAGGTAAGCCACGGCCACGGGCAGCAGGATCGTACCGCCCAGGATCACCTCGCAGAATTCGTTGGTCCAGGCGGTCGTGGCACCAGTCAGGGCCACGTCGTCGGTTTCGCGGAGGTAGGAGGCGTAGCAGTGGATCGAGCCCATTCCGATCGAGAGCGTGAAGAAGATCTGCCCGGCGGCGGCCAGCCAGGTTGCGGGGTTGGCGACCTGGGAGAAATTCGGATTCCAAACGAAGTTGAGCCCCTCGAAGGCGTCCGCGACCGCCTGCTTGTCGCTCGTTGGGTTGACCATCAGGCCCCTCACGGCCAGAACCGCCGCGAAGGCAATCAAGAGCGGCATCCCGACCTTCGCGACCAGTTCGATCCCCTTCGCCAGTCCACGCGAAAGGATGTAAAGGTTGATGCCGATGCAGACCGCGAAGATCGCCATGCCCCAGCCGCTGATCGCGAGGATCTCGTTGGGACGGGTGCCGGTCAGGTTGTTAAAGAACGACTCGACGCCCGCCTTGTCCATCCCGCCGAAGCCGTTGACGATCGATTTGCCGGCATACGCCAGGCACCACGACTCGATGTAGAGGTAGAACGCCGAGATGATCAGGCACGACCAGAGCCCGAGCACGCCGAGGTATTTCCAGATCCGGCCCTGGCCCATCGTGTGGAAGATCCCCGGCGCACTGTGGTGGCGATACTGGCCCCCGTGGCGGCCCATCGTCCACTCGATCCACATCAGGGGAATCCCCATGATGAGCAAAGCGACGAAGTAAGGAATCAAGAACGCCCCGCCGCCGTACCGGGCTGCCTCCTTCGGGAACCGGAGGAAGTTGCCCAGTCCAACCGCGTTGCCGGCCATCGCCAGCACCAGGCCGAGCCGTGAGGCCCAGCGCTCCTTTGGCTTCGTGCTCATCCGCGCCTCGTCGCCCTCGACATCTTCGGAGACACACTCCGCCCCTCGCCCGACGAGGGCACGAGGCACCTTCCCAAGTCTTGCCTCACGACGACTCGCCCGTCGCCACGACCTCCGCCGCCGATCGTCCCGAGCGGATGGCTTCCAGCCAGCGCCGGACGGCCTCGACGACGAGGATCACCACGCAGGTCAAAAGCAGCGCGGTCAGGCCGATGTTGAGCCAACCCTTGACGGCATCCGACCCGCCCGCCTTGACCCACTTGCCCCAATAGGTGTTGGTGATCTCCAGGTAAGCGGCCGAGAAGGTCGTGGAGGCCACGAAGGTCATCGGGACCAGCGTCACCAGGGCATACCGGCCTCGTCCCGAGTTGAACAGGAAGGTCGTCACGATCGTCAGCGCGATCAAGGCCAGCAGTTGATTCGCCATCCCGAACATCGGCCAGATCGTACCCACCGTGCCCGTCCAGATGAAGTAGCCCCAGCCGAGGACGATCAAGCCCGTCGCCAGGATCGACGCCGGCAGGTTGTCGAGCTGGCCCAGCGGCTTGTACGCCTTGCCCAGAAACTCCTGGAGCATGAACCGGCCGATCCGCGTGCCGGTGTCGATCGTGGTGAGGATGAACAGTGCCTCGAACATGATCGCGAAGTGATACCAGTATTTCGTCAACCCTTTGATCATCGGCAAGGCCCCGGTGAAGATCCGGGCCATGCCGACGGCCAGCGTCACCGCACCTCCGGTCCGGCCGTGCAACGACTCGCCAACCTCTTGCTCCATCGCCACCAACTCGCCGCCGCCGTCGCCGTGCGCGTCGACGTCCAGAGCTGCGATCTGGTTGGCGTACTGCGGTCTTTGGGCGAGGTCAATATTGATGTCGTAATACATCTGATTCGGCAAGGATGCCGCTGCAATCAGGGCCACGATCCCGACGAGTCCTTCCATCAGCATGGCGCCGTAGCCGATCATCCGGCAGTCGCTCTCGCGGTCCACCATTTTCGGCGTCGTGCCCGAGGAGACGAGCGCGTGGAAGCCCGAGATCGCCCCGCACATGATGCAGATGAAAACATAAGGGAAAATTCCGCCTTTGAAGTACGGTCCGCCGCCGTGGGCGAATTGCTCGTTGACAGCCGGCGCCTGGAGCGTCGGATTGGCCAGGATCACGCCGAAGACCAGGAGCGCGATCGTGCCGAGCTTCAGGAAGCTGGAGAGGTAATCCCGCGGGCAGAGCAGGAGCCAGACCGGCAAGACCGAGGCGACGAAGCCATAAGCCGCGATCGCCAGGATGGTCTCCTCCCGCGAGAGCGAGAAGTACGGCTCGAGCGGCGAACCGGGGATGCGGCGCCGTAGAAGGTCGCCGCCAGCACGCCGACGGCCCCAAGGATCGACGCCTCGACCACCTTCCCCTTGCGGATCCTGTACATGTAAAGGCCGACCAGCAACGCGATCGGGATCGTGCAGAAGATCGTGAATGTGCCCCACGAGCTGCCCGGCACGAGCCGCTTCGAACCGGCCGGCAGGACGATGGCTGTCCGTTCTCCGCCGTCGACCTTCTCCGCGTCCAGGGCCACCTCGGCGCTTGATGGCACGGCCAGCTCAAACCCCTCGTTGATGCGGAGTGACTGGTCGAGGTCCTTCGGGTCGAACCGGTAAGTCGAGCCGGGGGCGATGTCGTAGATCGTCAAGCGGGCGGCGACATCCGTCTTCTTGGCGATCGTCGCCTGATCGGGCAGGACCACGCGGGTTCCGGCCTGCATCGAGACTTCCTCGCCGCCGAGCGCCTTGACGACCACGATCCCGAGACCGGCCAGGGCGATGATGATGACGTAGAGGATCGCCACGGCGGTGGCCGTCGCCGCCACCGGCCCGATCTCCTGGCGGGCAATCCCCGCGAGGCTCTGTCCGCCGCGACGGGTGGAGACCGCCAGGACGAGGAAGTCCTGCACGGCTCCCGCCAGGCAGACACCGACGATCAGCCAGATCAGGCCCGGCAGGTAACCGAACTGGATCGCCAGTACCGGACCGATCAGCGGCCCCGCACCCGAGATCGCGGCGAAGTGGTGGCCGAAGAGGACCCAGCGGTTCGTCGGGTGGTAGTTCTGACCGTCGTACTTCGTATGTGCCGGCGTCGGCCGGGCGTCGTCGAGTGCGGCGACCCGGGCGGCGAGGAAGGCGCTGTAGTAGCGGTAGGCCACGGCCAGGCAGGCCAGGACCCCCAACATCACCCACATCGCGTGAACGGTCATGGCGGGTGCTATCCTCGTCTTCCCGCCCGAGGATGGATGAAGCGCCGTCTCGGGCTCGTCGTATCTCCGGCAATGCTCCCCAGTTTACGGCGGTTGCGGCTGCCGTCAAGCGGACCGCCCCTTCGCCATCAAGGCCCAGCCGATCCGACAGGACGGGGCCAGTCCCCACGACTGTTAAAAAGGGAACAATCGGTGTAGTGTGCAGTCCAGAGATGTCGATAGCCATTTCGAATGATCCAGTCGGAACGTCTGTCCAGATCAGACTCTGGATTCCGACAGGTTCGTCTGGGTTCCCCGCCAACACTCGATGCGGAACCGAGAGTGTTCCTTGTTCCCGATGAATTGGATCTTGGTCAGGAACCGGCTCCTCTCCCGCCGGGGACCCGACGGCCCCCGAACCGGAGTGATCGAGTATGGCAAAGGTACCTCAGTGGTCCCCGCAACTCCTGGCCATCCTGACCCTGGCTCTCGGCGTATTGGCAAGTCAGTCACCGGCACAGACTCCGCCGCCGCACTGGCCTGTGTTCCCGTCTCTGGCTGGCGCTGAGCCGATCCCGATCCACGACACGCTCACGGGCGTGGCGGGAATTCGACGGGTCCAGGCGAGAGGCGAGGACGGGGCTCTGCCGCCGTTGCCCGAGGCCGCGCCACCCGCGACGTCCGGTTCCGACGGGTTCGCGTCCTCACCGTGTCCGTTCGGTGAACCCAGCCGGCCAACGTCATTGACTTCCTTCATTGAGTGAGGCGGGCACGGGCCGGAAGCGTACGGGACCACCGGGTCCGGGGAGTCATCCGCAAGGCGAGATCATGCCGAAGATCTCGTCGTCGCTGGTCGAGGCCCGGTTCTTCGCGACGATCGAGTCGTCATCGAGGCAGACGATCGCGGTGGGAACGATGTAGATCCCACCGCCAAGGCCCTGACCGCCAGGTTTGCCACCGGTCGCCCGGTTCCGGATGATGGCACTATCGCGGATCGTCACTTCGGTGAGGGCACCCGCGTAGATCCCGCCGCCGAGGCCGTCGCCGCCCGTGCCGCCCTTGCCCCGCTTGGCATCGCCGCCGCGGGCCTCGTTGCCCTCGACGGTGCTCCCCTCGAGCGTCAGGATACCCGGGTAGTTGAAGATGAAGGCAATGTAGGGTTCCACGTAGATCCCGCCGCCGAGGGCGTCGCCGCCCGTCCCGTCGGCGCCCCGGGCGTCACCGGCGACGGCCCGGTTGTTGGAGACGGAGCTGTTCGTGACGCTCACCTCGGAACCGCTGATGTAGAGCCCCGCGCCCTGAGCGGTTCCCCCGAGCCCGCCGTCCTCCAGGGCATCCCCGCCGATCGTGGCGTTGGAGGCGATCGTTGAAGCGGTGATCGTGACCGTCGAGAAACTTCCGATGGCCAGACCGCCGCCAGTCGCCTTGCCACCCTGGAGCCCACCGTCACCTCCACGGCCTGTATTGCCGACGAAAGTGCTGTCATCGATTGTCGCGGTGGTAACGACGAGAAGCACCCCGACGCCGTAGGCGTAGCCTCCCGTGGTCCCGCCATCGCCCGCGTCGGCGCGGTTGCCGGCGACCGTGATGCCCCGCAGCATCGTCGAGCCGATTCCGTAGATCGCACCGCCCAGCGCGTTGCCACCGACCTCTGTGCCGTCGGAGCCGAGGCTTCGGTTGCCCGCGACCTGGCTCTCCTCGATCGCCAGAGTACCGATGTCGAAGATGCCCCCGCCGCCGGCGGCGCCGCCCTCCTCGCCGGCGCCGCCGACGACCGTGTTGCCGGCAATGGTTCCATTCTGGACGATGACGGTCCCGGATCGGCCGTAGACTCCCCCGCCGAACCCGTCGCCGCCGTGGATGACGCCGTCACCGGCCACGGCGCGGTTGCCGGTGATCCCGCCCCGCTCGACCGTCAGGGTGCTTCCTTGAACGTACGCACCCCCGCCGTCGGCCGCGCCGCCGAAGTCGATGCCCGTCCCCCCGATGGCTCGATTCCCGGAGAGGCTCGTGTCGCGAAGCGTCGCGGAGCTGGAGCCGTCCAGGGAGAGACCGCCCCCGGTGGCCTCGCCCCAGAGATGCGAGTCGTCGGCGATCTCGCTGTCGCCGCCGAAGGCTCTGTTGCCGGAGATCTCGCTGTCCGTGAACGTGGCGACGGTCTCATTCAGGGCGAGCCCCCCGCCGTTGGCGCGGCCGCCCTGCTGACCGTCGCCGCCGATGGCCTGGTTCTCCGCGACCGCGCTGCCGACCAGCGTGAGCGTCACGTCGCTGAAGGAGAAGATCCCGCCACCGTCGGCACCGCCGCCGGTCTCGCCGCCATCGCCGCCGAGGGCCTCGTTGCCGGAGACCTCGCTGTCGGTGAGGGTCGCGACGGCGGACCCGCTGAGTGCGAGCCCTCCGCCCTGGGCGGGATTGGACTGCTCGCCGTCGGCGCTGACCGCCCGGTTGCCCGTGATCGTGCTATCGATCACCGTCAGCTCGCCGCCCTGGGCGAGCATCCCGCCGCCGAGGGCGCCGCCGCCCCAGGTGCCGCCGGGGCCGCCGAGGGCCTCGTTGCCGGAGACCTCGCTGTCCTGTGAGGGTCGTGCTGGACGAGTAGAGGGCGAGCCCCCCGCCGATGCCGGAGCCGCCGAGGAAGATAGCCATGACCGCCGAGGGCCCGGTTGTTCGTGACGGCGGAGTCGATCAGCGTCAGCGTGGACTCGGTGGCGAAGAGGCCGCCGCCGCTGCCGTCGGGCAGGAATTCGTCGTCGTCGAGCCCGGTCGCCGTGTTGCCGGTGACGACGGAATCCACCAGCTCCAGGCTGCCGCCGAGGACGTTGATGCCGCCGCCCTGGAGGGCCGCGCCGCCGGTGATCGTGACGCCCTCGATGCGCACGTCGGCGAGGTACACCTGGAAGACGCGGTCCAGGCCGTTGGCGTCGACGACCGTCGAGGCCGACCCGTCGCCGCGGATCTCCAGGTCGTCGGTGATGTCCAGGTCGCCGACGGCGGCATCGAGATCGAAGGGGTCGCCGGCGATGGTCAGGTCGTAGGTGCCGGCCGGCAGGAGGATGACGTCGGCCTCGCCGTTGGCGTTGGCGTCCAGGATGGCCTGCCGTAGCGAGCCCGGCCCGCCGTCGGCGGTCGTCGTCACGGGGAACGTCGAGAGGACGACGCGGTCCTCCAGGCTTTCGATACCTGGCCGCCGTTGACCTCTTCGGCGTCGAGCGGCTCGGCTGGTCCTCGGCTTCCGGCTCCACGACCTGCGGTTCGTCCACGGGTGCAACATCACGTCAGCTCCTCTCCGAGGTTGATGGGATGGTCCGACACGCGAGGGCGGGCCGGACGACAACTCGAACGACGAAAAAAGGGATGTTTACGCCGCGGCCCCTCGGCGCGCACGCCCCCCGAGGGCGACGCGGGGCTTCCGCGGCCGGTCATCCGATGAACATCGGTTCGCAGTTCGGGCACGCCTCCCGGACGCGGCCTCAGCGGCCGGTCACGTCGGCCCGGGGTGATTCGGTGCTTCCTATGCTTGAACCCGGCAATGAACCCGTTTCATCAAGGCTGGACCCGGCATTGTTTCCGCGATCAACGGCTGGACGGGTCGGAGCCGCGGGTAAGTTAGACGGTGGGTAATCCGGGGCTTCCCGGATGACGGTGGCCGTTCCCGTGGACACGGCCAGGCCTCGGCCATCCGGGCTCCAGGACAACGCGCAAGCGTAGTGCGTCTCGGGGCCGAGGCTCCACGATAGGAGTTCCCTCCCGGATGAGGCATCCCAGAGCTTCACGGTGTGGTCCTCGCTGCCCGAGGCGATGCGACGGCCGTCGGGGCTCCAGGCGACGCACCGGACGTTCGAGGTGTGGGCCTTGATTGTTAGCAGCGTCTCCCCTGACCGAACGTCCCAGATGAGGATGTCCCCCTCGGGGCCGCAGCGGCCAGTTGGGAACCATCCGGGTTCCAGGAGATGGAATACTGGGCATCGGCGGTGACGTGCGACCAGAGCCTCGGTCGCCCGAACGTCCGGACCTCACGCCAGGTCGTCGTGTCCCAGAGTTTGACTACGTGGTCGCATATCCGCGGAGGCGAGGATATCTCCCGTCCGGGCTCCAGGCCACGGAACCCACTGTGGAAATGTGCCCATGCAGGGTGCAGATGATTCGGCCGTCGTCGGCATCCCAAACCTTGACGAAGCCATCCATGCCCGCTGAGGCCAGCAGCCTCCCGTCTCGGCTCCAGGCCACGGAGCGAACCTCGCCCGAATGCGCGGGAAATCCGCGATCTTCTCCTCACGCTTCAGGTCCCAGATTCGCACCCTTCCATCCGGGCTGGCCGTGGCGATGCGCCAGCCGTCCGGCCTCCAGGCGACGCAGGCCAACCAGTGATCGACCATCGCCGGAAGTTCCCGGAGGATGCGGCCAGACGACACGTCAAAGATCGGAGTGGCCCCTCTTGGCCGGGAGCGAGGACCCTTGCCTGGGTGGCGATTCGACGGCCGTCGGGGCACCAGGCCGACCGGATGATGCCGTCCAGTTCCAGCGGTCCCCCCTTTCGAGTTGCATCCCAGACCTTCGCGGTGCCATCCATGCTCGCCGACGCGATTCTCCGGCCGTCGGGGCTCCAGGCCACGGACTTGACGGAGGCGGCATGCCCCCGCAGGATTCGCACGAACCGTTCCTCTCCCATGTTCCAGACCTTCACCGTCCCGTCCTCACCGGCCATGGCCAGGAGACGGCCCGCCTCATCCCATTCGATCTCATTCACATTACCCGTCGGCAAGGCAAGAGCATGCAACTGATCCCACGTGCTTGTATCCCAGATCTCGACCGAGTGGTTGCCGCTTGATGCTGCCAGGAGCCGCCCGTTTGGGCTCCAAGCCAGGGAGTGTGTCCCGAGTGCACCGGTACGTATGCCGCGGACCAGCCGCCCCGTCGCGGCATCCCAGATCTTGACCTTGTTTCTGCTGCTGTAGTTCGACCCCGATGCGATGCGATCGCCTTCTGGGCTCCAGGCGATGCAGAAAATCCCTGCCTCCTCGTCATGCAGCGCGCATGCAGGGCACGGCCGGTGGACACATCCCAGATCCGCGCCGTTTGCGTCCCGTGGAGATCTCCGGTCGAGGCGATTCGCGTCCCGTCCGGACTCCAGTCGAGCGTCGTCACGGTGCAACGTTCGGGCAGGACGATCGTCCGGAGCTCTCGCCCTGTGGCAGCGTCCCAGATTTTGATCTCGCCGCCTCCATGGCCCGACGCGAGGGCTCGCCCGTCGGGGCTCCAGGCGAGGGCCGAGGGGGGGCGGCGATCCTGGACGAAGGACGCTGAGGAAGGCTGGATCTCGTTGCGGTCGTGCCCCCGAAACACCGTCTGTTCCTCGCCGGTCTCGGCGTCCCAGACCCGGAACGTCCGATCCTGGCCGCCGGTGGCCAGGCGCCGGCCGTCGGGGCTCCATGCCACGACGCCGAGGCTGCCGGAGTGGTCGGAGAGTGTGAGCAGTTCCTGCCGCGTCAAGGACATCAGGTGATACCATTCCCAACCCCGTCGGTCGACCTGATCCGCCCGCGGCCGGAAGACGACGAGCAATTCTTTCATCCTGCGGATGTTGGCCTCGTCCCAGGCGTGCTGGGCCAGGGGGATGTTGGCGAAGTAAAGGTTGTCCTCGGCGATGTTTCGCTGGCCGATCGCCTCGTCGCGCTGCCGGTCCACCTCGACCAGGGCCGCCTTGGTGCTGAAGTAGCCAACTGTCGCCACACCAGCGATGCCAGCCAGGAGCACCGCGACGAGGCCCAGCAGACCCGCGACGGTCGGGTTCCGCCGGCACCACCGCCAGGCGACTCCCACGGCGCTCAGGGGCCGAGCCCGGATCGGCCGGTCCTCCAGGTACCGTTGCAGGTCCGCCGCCAGGTCGTCGGCCGAGGCGTAGCGGTCGGCCGGGTCCCTGGCGATCGCCTTGTGGACGATCGTGGCCAGGTTGCGCGGGATCGTCGGGTCGAGACGCTCCAGCCGGGGCGGCTCGCTCTGGGCGATCTGGCGGATGAGCAGGGCGCGGTCCTGCTCGTCGAAGGCCGGTCGGAGGGCCAGCAACTCGTAGAGGGTCAGGCCGAGGGCGTACACGTCGGCCCGGTGGTCCGACACACCGCGGAACCGCTCGGGGGCCATGTAGCGCAGGGTGCCGATCAGGTCGCCGGTGCGGGTGAGGTCCGCCTCGCCGGTGGCGCGGGCCAGGCCGAAGTCGGTGACCCAGACCGAGCCGTGGGCGTCGAGAAGCAGGTTGGCCGGCTTGATGTCGCGGTGGATGACCCCCTGGTCGGCGGCATACGCCAGCGCCTCGGCCGCCTGCACGCCCAGCCGGGCGACGCTCCGGGCGTACCGCCGATCGGGGTGCGACGACCCGCCGCCCGAACGGGCGAGGTGGCTCGAACTCGACGGGAGCGTCGAGCCTGGTGAGGAACGACGGGCAATCCGAGCATCGGTCGGGACGGGCGGACCCGACGCCCCGGCCGGACCCTCGTCCCTTGCTGGGGCGAGCGCCGCGGAGGGTGACTCCGGCGCCGAAGCGCCCGAGCGATCGGAACTGGCGGCCGGCTCGGTGGACGGCAGCGACGAGTCCGAGCCGAGCTGAGCTGACGACGGCCCCGGTTCGACCGCGAAGTCGCCCGTCCAGAGCGACCGCGCCACGTTGGCCGCCGTCGGCGTCCGCTCGCGAGCTGACGGGACCGCGGGGGGAGCCCCGACGCCGCATCCGTCGCGCAGCCGGCGGAGTTCAGCCATCACCTCGTCGAGCGGCTGGCCCTGGATGAACTGCATCACGTAATAGTGAAGATCCCCCTCATGCCCCACGCCGAAGACCGGCACGATGTTCGTGTGGTGCAGCCGGCCGGCGGCGCGGGCCTCGCGCTCGAAGCGGCGCAGGTGCTTCGGGTTGTGCAGCGAACGCGGCAGCACCTTCACCGCCACGTGCCGGCCCAGCGACTCCTGCTCGGCCTCGTAAACCGTGCCCATCCCGCCCTGACCGATGACGCGGAGGATGCGGTAGTCGCCGATCCGCTCCGGCAACGGCTCGCCGCCGTCGGCACCGGGGACGGCGAACGAGCCGGTCGCCTCGGCCGGGTCCGGGCGGACGTCCTCGATGTCCAGCAGCACGGGGAAAAGCTCGCGGATCGCGTCGGCCAGCTCGGGATGCCGGGCGACGTACTCGGAGAGGGTGGGACGCTCGCCGCGCCGATCGCGCTCCAGGAACTCCTCGGCGAGGACCTCGACGGGGTTGCGATCGGCGCTGGAGTTGGCCATGGCTTGCTCTCCGCCTGCCGGGTCCGGGGTCGTGTGGGGGGATCGACGGCCCTGTCGGTTCGGGGACGGTCGGTCGCCCGTGGTCCGGGTTCTCTACTCCGACTCGTCGCCGAAGCCGGGGATCGACTCCAGGATGCCCTTGAGACGCCTCAGGGCGCGGATGTAGCGGTTGCTGGCGGCCGCCTTCGAGAGCCCGAGGACCTGGGCGACCTCGGCGTTGGAGAGCAGCTCGAAGTGGCGCAGGGCGAGGACCTCGCGGTCGATCGAGTCCATGCTGTTCAGCGCCTCCTGGATGCCCAGCCGCATCTCGGCGCGGACGGCCGCCCGGCTCGGACTGGTCAGGCGGCCCAGGAGCATGCCGGCCAGCGAGGCCGACGACGCCTGCGGCCAGGCCCCGCGGTGCAGCGAGATCTCCTGTCCGGCATCGCGCATCCGGGCGCCGAGGTGGCGGCGGGTCAGGTCGAGGAGCGCCTGAGCGGTCAGGAACCGGAGCCAGAGGTAGAGAGTCGTGGTCGGCTCGCGGGCGAAGGTTTCAGCCCGCCGGGCCACGTCGAGATAGGCCTCCTGGAGCACGTCGGAGGGGTCGAGCCGCCCCTGGAGCCGGCGGTCCATGCGGAGGCGGACCATCTGCTTGAGCCGGTCTCGGAAGCGGCCGAACAGCTCGGCGACCGCCTGCCGGTCGCCGGCACTGGCCCTGCGGAGCAGGGGCGCTCTCAGTCCCGCTGGGATCACTCATCGCCGTGACACTCATGTGACCTATACCGGAAGCATGATCCGATCGTACACAGGTCGCCGGCAGTTTTTCTTCGGATTTCCGGCGCCGAGCCGTTCGCTAGGTCCGTGACCGCCCGTCGCCAGGCCGGGGGAGGGCGACCTGTCGGCGGGCTTCCACCTCGACTTCCCCGGGCTGGCCTCCCAGCAAGGCCGGGCAACTCCCGCCATCGATCCCCCTATTTGCGCGCCCCCGCTCGGGTGTCGCGACGTCCATTAATCGTAAGCGTATTACCAAAGCCGTGTTGCGAGACATGGCAGCATCTCTTGGAGCGAAATCGACTTCCCGAGGAGGTGCCGCATGGCTCCACGATCTGGGAGACTGCGCAATCCCGCCAAGGAATGGACCTGACGGTGGACGGTCGCAGAGCACGCCCGCGTCGGCCTGTCCATCGCTGACTTCGGCCAACGCCAGGGACTGACGCCACACACCCTCCGCTGTTGGCGGCAGGAATTGGCCCGCCGCGATGGATGGGGCACGATCGAAGGGGCGAACCCAGCCCTGAGCCCCTCCACCGAGCTGGCCGTCCGTTCCACCTTCTTTCCGGTACGGGTCGTGCCTGACGAGCCGGAGCCGACTCATGAGACGACACCGGTCGAGATTCTACTGACCGCTGCGCAAAGAACTAAAGCGCGAGGCCGGCCGCCGTGAAGAATGATCGGATCAGATGCCGCTTCTGCCGGAGGCGACCGACCGCCAGATGGAACTGAAGATGCAATTCCTCCAGGTCCGGGCACTCCAGGTTGCGCATCTCCACGTGCTTGAGATGCTGCCACCCCCCCGCGTCCCACGGGTTCAGGTCGGGGGCGTAGCCCGGCAGGGCTTCCAGGCGGAGCTTGCCGTGTGTGGCGGACACGAACTCCGTAACCTCCTGTCGGCGGTGGATCGGCGAACCGTCCCAGATCAGCAACAGCCGTGTCCCTGCCACTCGCCCCAGGTGGAGGAAGAACTCGATGCAGTGCATCCCATTGAGCGACTCCTGCCGCGTCAGGGTGTAGAGCTTGCCCTCGGGCGTCATGCCCCCCATGACCGAGAGGTGGTCACGCGTCAGCTTCTCCATCAGGACCGGCGTCAGCCCTTCCGGGGCGTAAGTCCGGACCTTGCCGGGCAGCCGGTAGAAACCCGCTTCGTCCACGAAGATCAGCACCCGTCGCTCGCGTCGCGCTCGACGTCGCAGGTCCGGCCAGACGTCGCCACGCCACCGCGCGATGGCCTCCTCATCCCGCTGGATCGCCCGAGTGATCGGGACCTGGGCAGTCCAGTGCAACTCGCGGAGCAGCCGGCCGACATGGTCCTTGTGGTAGCGGACCCCGAATTCCTCCTCGATCACTCGGGCCACGCGGGCGCAGGTCCAGACCTGGCCGCGAAGGCCGTAGGTCTCCGGCCCGTGCCAGAGGAACTCGGGGATCAGGCGCTTCTGGTCCGCGGAGAGTCGGGGCGGGTGGCCGGGGGCGGGATGGGCTCGCAGCGCCTCCGGGCCCTCACGCTCTGCAGCGGCGCCCCATGGGCTGACCGCCCCCTCCGACGCATCCAAGGCGCGGCCGATTTGGCGCTGGGGCCAGCCTTGCTGCTTCAATTGCCAAGCCCGCATCCGCCGCCACTCCCGCCAGTCGTGGGAAAAAGGTTGCCGGAATGCCATGCCCAATTGTAGGGGGGCGGGCAGTCAAAACTTTAGTTCTTTGCGCAGCGGTCAGTAATTGCCCACCGGGCCGACTGTTCGGGGCACGCCGGGCTTCGACCCGCAGACTCTCGACGCGGTGCACGCCGTCCTAGAAGCCTGCCGATGCTCCGTGCCCGTTCACCGGCCAGGACCCTTGGCCGGTCAGGCGACGTCGACAACGCTGATCGAGCTGTCCACTCAACCCAGCGCGAGGCACGGCTTCAACCCGCGGGGAGCTGGGCTTTCGACTCAGCCCGGCGTGTCTCGCGGCGCCGCTTTCGCGCACGGGCAGCCGCCTCGGCCTCGTCGTGACGATACTGCAGGTAGTGCTCGGGATGAGCAGCGATCCAAACGTCGGGTAACAGCAACCTCAGATCCACATCAGATGACGACATGGCGGCCAATAACTGACGGGTATACGCGAACGGCTCGAGGTCGTGTCGCCTGGCACTGGCAAGGATACTCATCAAGATCGCCGCGGTCTCTCCGCCGCGATCACTCCCGAAAAACAGCCAATTCTTGGAGACTCCTCGCCGATCTCCACCTCGCCTGGCCGGCGATAAGTCGTTTTGCTCTTGAACGATAGGGCTCGTGCCCTGGTGAATGGGGTTGATCACGACACCTCATCACCAGGGTCACGAGCCTGGGCACCGAAGCACCCACCCCGATCGTTATACCCGTCCGCTGTGCCCCCAAGAAGGCCCCGTGCCCCACGTGCGGCAAGCGAGGCCGCCACAAGCGGACCTTGACCCGCACCATCCGCACCGTCGCCTACAAGGCCGTCGCCGTCCTGGAGGTCACCTCCGGCGAGTACGCCGCCCGCTGCGGCTGCCGCACGACCTTCCGCAACTGCCCCGAGGGCGTCCTCCCCAAGGCTCGCTACGACAACAAGGTCCGCGACCTGGTGCTCGACCGGCTCCTGAAGGATGGCATGAGCATCGAGCGGGCGTTGGTGTCGATCCGCCGCGAGTTCCTCCTGGACCTCTCCCCGGGGTTCGTCTACGACGTGCTCCGCGACCACGCCGCGTCCCTCGACATGGCGGCGCACCGCCGCCGGGTCCTGGAGCACTTCCGCGGCACGCTCTGCGTCGACGAGCTGCACCTGGGTCGCTGCACGCTGCTGCTGGTCACCGACCCGCTGGCCGACCTGCCGGTGGCCTTCGCCCTGGTCGACACGAACGACGCCGATCACATGCGGCGGTTCCTGGGGAACCTCAAGACCTGGGGGCTGATGCCACGCGTCGTGGTCACCGACGGCTCGAACCTCTATCCCGAACTGCTGGCGAACCTCTGGCCCGACGCCGACCACCAGCGGTGCGTCTTCCACGTCCTCAAGACGATCAACGGCCTGATCCTGGACGCCGTGCGGCGGCTCAAGGCGGCGATGGCCCGCCGGGGCAAGGCCGGACGCAAGAAGAAGCGGGGCCGCAAGAGCCGGAAGGCCAGGGCCGCGGCCAATCGTCGCGG
Organism: uncultured Planctomycetales bacterium; assembly: GCA_963752755.1. Lineage (GTDB taxonomy): Bacteria > Planctomycetota > Planctomycetia > Isosphaerales > Isosphaeraceae > CAVVZJ01. The sequence goes on from CAVVZJ010000010.1 coordinate 121,023, forward strand.
GCCGACGCTCAAGCAGAAGGCCCACTTCGCCTTCAAGCATCGTCCTCTGAAGGTCAAGCGGCGTGAGCTCACCGAGGCCGAGCGTGCCGACCTGACCCGGATGGTCGAGTACCTGCCGGAGCTGGCGACACTGCGGCGGTTCGCGGATCGGGTCTACTGGCTCTTCGACACGCCCAAGGACTTCCACCAGGCGAGCTGCCGTCGGTCGGCGATCGTCCGTGACCCGGCGTTCCGGGCGGTGCCCGAGCTGGTCAAGGCCATGGAGCAACTCGACCAGGGGAAGTTCCCGAAGCTGCTGGCGTACCTGGATGGCCCGGCGAGCCGTCGGGTGCGGACGAACAACCATGCGGAGCGGACCAATCGACGGTTCCGGTTCCTGGAGAAGGTGCGGTACAAGTGGCGGCGGCGGACGCTGGTGTGGTTCGTGGTCCTGAAGCTGGACGAGGTCTGGAGCCATCGGTCGTCGCCCCAAGCCGCGAAGTTCAAGGCCGAGCGATCGAGCGGGGACCGCAAGACACAAGCGGATGCAGGCCAACGATCACGGCGAGCCGCATGAGGATCAGGTGGAGATCAGCGAGGAGTCTCTTTTTTTGGGCGTCATTGCCGGCCTGAGCGGGTGATGAACCGAGGCAGTCTCAGGGAAAGCTTCCTGCGAACCGGCGGACTCGCTCCCCGTGCTCGGCCAGCCGCGCGTACTCCGACGGCTCCAGCGGGCCGCTCACCCGCAACACCTCCAGATCCGCTTCAAGCTCCGCCCGCGACCGGGGCGCGGCCAGGACCACGGCGACCGCGGGGGACTGCAGGACGAATCGATACCACGTCGGGGCGCCCGGCACGCGGAACCCGGGCGGGTCGTCCGGAGTCGGCTTCAGCAAGGCCCCCCAGCGGAGCGCCGTGTAGGCGATCACCGGCATTCGTCTCGCCTCGGTGGCCGGGAAGATCTCCCGCTCGGCCCCCCGGTGCGCGGCGTTGTAGCGGATCATCAGCGCGTCGAGCTGGCCGCTTTCGGCCATCTCGGCGGCCAAAGGACGCCGATGGCTGGTGACGCCGAGCCGCCGGACGAGGTCGTCCCGCTGCGCGGCCCGGCAATACGCCAGTGCGCCACCGGGGCCGATCAGCGACCGCCACTCCTCGGGCCGCTCGACGTAGTAGAACGTGATTAGGTCGATGAAGTCCGTCCGCAGGGTGCCCAGGATCGAGCGGAGCTCGTGCGCCGCCTCGGCGGCGGTCCGGGCGCCGAACTGGACGCAGATGACGACCGACGCACGCCGCGGACCCAGATTGGCAATGGCCTCGCTGAAGGCATCAGGCCCGCCGGGGGTGTCCGCCTCACCGGGCCAGTTCAGGAAATTGACACCCCGCTCCAGCGCGTCATGGATCTCCTCGGGCGAGAGCGCCGATTGGCCGCGGGAAGCCAGGCCGAGCCGACACACCGGCCGGTCGAAGACCTCGGACGAGCGGAGGAGGAATGGGCTCACCGCCGGAGACTCTCCGGCGTCGGGTTCCACCGAGGGTGACTCCGCGGGACGGCGCGTGAACTCCATGTCTGTCCCCTTCCCCGGGCGCGAGCCGGCCCGCATCGCCTCGCACGCTCCGACGCCAGCACCCTCCGGGTTTCCGGCCGTGAGCCATCTTGACCAGGTGGCCTGCACGGCACCAGCCCACGGAGCATCAGCGGCCGGCGCGGCGTCCAGGACGACCTCACGACATTCCCCGAAAACTCGCATGGCGGCGCGAACATCTCCGGGAGGTCCGGCCTCTAATGGGGCACAGGAGGACGGGGCGAGCGTCCCGCCGGCAGCGAATCGAAATACCAAGATGACCGAGGTTACGATGCTCCCCGAACGGAGTCCATCCCGCTGCGAACGTGAGGGAATGGCCCGGATCGCCGGTCAACCGGCGAATCCGTCTCCGGTCCATCCCCTGCGCCTCTAGTGCGGTTTTTCGTTGACCGTGACGGTTGACGAGTCGGTCGGGTATCCGCTATGGGCGAACCATCCCCGGATGTCGTCCACCCGGATCGCCCGCAGGCCCTCGCCCATCGCCTCGATCAGGGCATCCACCGTCCGCGCCGCCGCCTTACGCAGGGCCGCCTTGAGCTTGCTGAAGAGCTGCTCGATCGGGTTGAGGTCCGGGCTGTACGCCGGCAGGTGGCGGACGGTGGCCCCGGCCGCCTCGATCAGCCGGGCCACCTCGGCGGTCTTGTGGCCGGCCAGGTTATCCATCACCACGATGTCACCCGGCCGCAGGGCCGGCACCAGGCACTTCGCCACGGATGTCTCGAAGGACGCGATGTCGGTCGCCCCCTCGAACGCCAGGCAGGCCGAGACCGGCACGCCGTCGAGCCGGACGGCGGCGGTCAGGGTCACGACCTGGCAGTGGCCGTGCGGCACCGGGCCGTCGACGCGCACCCCGGAGGGGCGCGGCCGTACGTGCGGTCCATCGCCGTGCTGGCGCCCGACTCGTCGAGGAAGACCCGCTGCGCCGGGTCGACCGCGGCGAACTGCTCGCGCCAGGCGGCCCGCTGGGCCTTCCGCTCGGGCCGGTCCTGCTCGGCCGCCCGCCGCGACGTTTTTTTCGCGTGATCCCCAGCCGGTCCAGCGCCCGGTAGACCGCCGCGGGGCTGCACGCCACCCCCGCGGTCCGGCCCCGCTCCGGGAGCGTGGCGTCGGGGGCGTCGCGGACAGCCTGGCGGAGCCGCGCGTCGGCGGCGGGGTCGAAGGCCGGGGCGTGACCGCCGCCGTGCGGCCTGGGCTCGATCGAGCCGGTGTCGCGACGCTGGCGGAGGAGCTTGCGGACCCAGGAGAGGCTCACGGCGAAGCGGGCGGCGACCGGCTCCTGGGTCCCCGCGCGGGCGTCGGAGGCGGCGACGACCCGCTGGCGCAGGTCGGTCGAGTAGGCTCTCGTCTGGGCTGGCCCTCCTTTACCGTGGAGGGATAACCGGATCAACCGTCACGGTCAACGAAAAACCGCACTAGAGCGGTTCACGGTTGGGTGGCCGATCCGGTAAGCTGAATGAGGAGAGTTGACTGCGAGGAGGTGCGCCATGAATCCCTATTCACTGGACCTCCGGGAACGCATCGCCGCGGCCCTCGACGCCTACGAGGGCACCCAGGCCGAGATCGCCCGACGCTTCCGCGTCAGCGTCTCCTTCCTCACCCGACTGCGGACGCGTCGCTGCCAGACCGGGTCGCTGGCCCCCGCGTCGCACGGCGGCGGCCACCCGCCGGCCCTCGATCCGACCGGCCAGGAGACCCTCCGCCGACTGGTCCGGGAGCACCCCGACGCCACGCTGGAGGAACGGGCCCGCCGCGTGGGCGTCCCCTGCGGCCGCATGGCCGTCTTCCGCGTCCTCCGCAAGCTGAAGATCACCCGCAAGAAGAAGTCGCTCCAGGCCGCCGAACGCGACACCCCGCGGGTCCGGCGGAAGCGGCGGGCGTACCGCCGGGCGATGGCCGCCGTGGCCCCTGAGCACCAGGTCTTCGTCGACGAAACCGGGGCGAACACGGCGATGACCCGGACCGACGGGCGGGCGCCCCGCGGGCCGCGGGTCCAGGGAGCTGTGCCCGGCCGTTGGACCTCGGTGACCCTGGTCGCAGGGCTGCGGCTCTCGGGGGTGGTGGCCCCCTTCGCCTTCGAGGGGGCGATGGAGGCCCCGACGTTTCGGGCCTACGTCGAGCAGGTCCTGGGACCGAAGTTGCGTCCGGGGGACGTGGTGATCTGGGACAACCTGAAGCCGCACGCGGACCGTCAGGCCCAGGCGAGTGGGACCGGGGCGTGGGCGTCGCTGGAGCCGTTGCCACCGTACAGCCCGGATCTGACGCCGATCGAGAAGCTGTGGTCGAAGGTCAAGGGCGTGTTGCGGTCGGTGGCGGGTCGGACGGCCGAGGCGGTGTACGAGGCGATGAGGACCGCCCTGGAAACGGTCAGCGATTCGGACATCCGGGGCTGGTTCGGATCGTGCGGCTTGTGCGCAACCCAATCGTGAACCGCTCTAACAGGAGAGGGATACTCGGATCAACCGTCACGGTCAACGAAAAACCGCACTAGTCCTTAAACAAGCGAGGTTTTGGCCGTCGAGTCAGGTTGGCTTACCACTTCCAAACCTACGGACGACGAACCATGGGGCACCGCCGCCCCGTCACTTCACAACCTGATTCCTGTCATCTTCCCCTCGCTCTTCTCCCTCGCGGCTCTGGGCGCCTCGGTTGACCGGGACATCCCGATCCCGGCTTCGTTCTCACTGGACTTCAGCACCGCAGGGCATCAACCACCCCCAGGAACACTCCTGGCCACTCGTTCCACGACAACAGCCGATACGGCACTCGGCGGCCACCGCGGACGATTTGGCAGGGCATCAGGATGATCGCGTTCACGAACCGCTTGAACTCCATCCGCAACCGACCTCGCTTCTGCTCGCGATGAACTTCCTGGGTCTGCGGGTGCTCCGGCACCGCCAACGCGAACCACGCCTTCAGGTTCCACGCCAGCGCCGTCATCACCAGGTCCGCCCCGTTGCTCACCAGGTTGTCCACCGTCGCTCGCAACGCGTGCACGCCCCCCTGCAATGACGCGATCCGGTTCTCCTGGTCGCAGCGATCGTTCGCCTTGAAGACCCGCGCCCGCGGCGGGCCCTTGCGGTCGTGGGTTCAGGAGAACCGGTAACGGATCTCGTCGAACCGCCGCCTCTGACTCGCCTCGACCCGGATCGTCTGGCGGACGCAGATCAGCCGGTACGCCCGCCGGCAGGCCGTCGGTCGGTACGCGACCTCGGCCACGTCCTCACGGACCCGGGTCAACGTCTGGAACCCACGCTCGCGGACGCTCCGGTCCGGGATTTTCTCGGGGCGCTTCCGGGGCTTCCCCTGGGCCGTGTACTGCGGCCGCCGTTGCAGCTCAGCCCAGTCCGACGCGAGCCGGTCCTCGGCCATCGCCTTGAGGTGGGGCATGGCGTCGATGCCGAAGAGGAAGGTCACGGCCTCGGCGTCCCAGGCGTCGCGTGGCCTGGTCGGGGTGAAGTCGGTGTCGCCGCGGAGGTAGCTCGTGCGGAAGCCGGCGCCGCGGCCGTGCCGGATCGCCAGGTCGATCTGTTCGGCGGCGCCCTCGTGCGAGGGCCGGTTGCCGGCCCGGTTGACGAGGCTGAGCACCTCCCCGGTGTTGGCCCGGGAAACGATCAACGGGTGATAACCCCAGGTGCCGTCGTGGGCGATATCGACGCCCGGCTTGCCGCTGGCGGCGGTGGCGACGAGCGAGCCGTCGGCGTCGATGACGGCCGCGTCGAAGAAGGGCGACGGCGGCTGTTTCCCGACCTTGACCCAGGTCTGATCGAAGACGTCCTGGAGGGTCTCGACGTCGTCGGGGGGAAGCGGCGGCCGAAGTCGCCGACGGTGGTGGGGTCGGGGATCCGGTCGGCGTCGAGGGCATCGAGGAAGACGATGTCGTCGCGTCGCAGCTCGATGTCGTCGCGGCAGGTCCCGTGGCCCAGGGCGTTGTAGGCGAAGTTCAGGACCTGGTCCGACTCGTGGCAGGGGAAGTGGAACGTGAGCAGGTGGAGCCGATGGTCGATGGCCTCGGCCAGGCCGAGCTTGCGCACGCGCAACGGGATGGCGCCGATGCCGCCGCAGGCGATGGCCCGGGTCTTGGTGGCGACCTCGGAGTGGATCTTCGAGGCGGAGCAGACCGGGTCGGGCGAAGGTGCGGTGACGGGCCGGTCGAGTCGTCGGCGGCTTTTGCGCTTGCCGGCGGCGTGGTGGCGGTGGGGAATCGGCTTCACTCGAAATCTCCTCGGGGTTGGGCCAGGGGATTGGTGTGCATTGATCCAATGTGCCGCAAACCCCGGGAGATTTCGAGTTTTCCCTCACCAATCACGCGGCTTCAGCCTCGGACCACGCTTGGTTAAGAGCGCTCGGAAAAAATGAGGTTATGGTCCCAGGAACCTCAAACAGATCAGGGCACAGGCCAGATGGAGGAACGCCTCCTGAAGCTCCGTGAGCCGATCCAGACGGCGCCGCAGGCGGCCGAACGAATGCAGCCAGGAGATGGTCCGCTCCACGAACCAGCGGAAGACCCCCAGCCCGCTCCCGTGCTCGGTGTTGCGGGCGGCCAGGATCGGGGTGATCCCCCGCCGGCGCAACTCCTGCCGCACCGGTTCGGAGTCATAGCCGCGGTCGCCTTGCAGGCGCTCGGGCTTCTGCCGCTTCGGCCCGGGCTTGCCGCCGACCGGCGGCATGTCGTCCAGGACCGCGAAGACTTGCGTGACCTCGTTGACGTTGGCCGCGGTCACGGTCGCGGACAAGGGGATACCGTGCGCATCGGTCATCACGTGGTGCTTGCTGCCCGATCTGCCGCGGTCGGTGGGATTTGGGCCCGTGTCCTCGCCCCCTTCGGGAGCCTCGGCAAAGGAGGCGTCGATCAGCGCCCGCTCCCAGTCGATCTGGTCGGCGCCGTTGAGTTCGGCCAGCAACACGGCGTGCAACTTGAGCCAGACGCCCGCCTGGTGCCAGAGTCGCAGGTAGTGACTACAGGTCTTGCCGCAGCCGCAGCCCCACTCGGCGGGCAGGTCGTCCCAGGCGATGCCGGTCTTGAGCACGAAGAGGATGCCGGTGAGGATCTTGCGGTAATCCAGGGGCTTGCGGCCGGGGAAGCGGAAGCGGCGTGGGGGCGGGGGCGGCAGCAGCGGTTGGAGGCGTTCCCAGAGGGCATCGCTGACGAGCGGTTTCATGGCCTGTGCTCCTTCGGTCCCGGGGCTCACTCTCCGATTCACGAAGGAGCAGTCAGTGTGCCGTTCGGCTCATTATTTCCGAGCGCCTCTAAGGGTTAGGCGCTCTTGGGGTGCTACCGAAAGTCCCTCCTCCCGCCCAGAAATCGAGCACGTTCGCCCCGAATGACAGCACGATTATCGGAGGCGTGGTGCCGCGAGCGTCCTCGTTGGTTTTGCTTAAGTCGTTACAATTGAATGATTTAACGCAGGCTCCGCGGGTCAGGTCGAGGTTTCCGGCATGCCTTTTTCTCCTGTGACTGGTCATTCCTGCCTTTTTCAACCCGCGTTTGCTCATTACGGGGCGTGTCCACGAGGGTCGTGCCGCCGCGTCGGCGGGCGCGTGGAGATCGTGCTGATGAGTGAAGACCGCCTCACGAGGGGGCGACCGCCGGAGACAACAACGATGCGACGATTGGGGAGCGCGCTGGCGCGCAGGAGCGCTGACCTTGGGAGCCTCGGCAGTCACGGCCCGGGCCGAGGAGGCGGCGACGTCCGCCGCCACGACCGCAGCGGCCGAGATCAGCGGGGCCGACACGGCCTTCCTCCTGGTCTGCTCGGCCCTGGTGATGCTGATGACGCCGGGCCTCGGCCTCTTCTACGGCGGGATGGTCCGTCGGAAGAACGTGCTGGCCACGTTCATGCAGAGCTTCATCATGCTCGGGGTCGTCGCTGTGCAGTGGGTTCTGTTCGGCTACAGCCTGGCCTTCGGCACCCGACACACTCGGCGGTTTCATCGGCAACCTCGACTGGGTCGGCCTGCAAGGGTGTCGGAGTCGAGCCGCATGCGACGTACGCGCCGACGGTCCCGCAATTGCTTCATCATGGTCTATCAACTGATGTTCGCCATCATCACCCCGGCCCTGATCTCGGGGGCCTTCGCCGAGCGGATGAAGTTCTCCGCGTATCTCGTCTTCACCCTGCTCTGGGCGACGTTCGTTTATGACCCGGTCGCTCACTGGGTCTGGGGCGGGGGCTGGATCGCGCAGCGGCTCGGCGCGCTCGACTTCGCCGGGGGCTTGGTCGTGCATGTCATCTCGGGCATCGCGGCGCTCTGCTGCGTGCTGGTGATGGGCAAGCGTAAGGGACTGGGCGAGGAGGAGATGCACCCGCACAACCTGACGATGACGGCCCTTGGGACCGCCTTGCTCTGGTTCGGCTGGTTCGGCTTCAATGCCGGCAGCGCTCTGGCGGCGAACAAGTCGGCGGTTGTGGCCTTCGTCACCACGAACACCGCCGCCGCGGCGACCGCGGCTGTGTCCTGGGCCTTGCTGGAGTGGCTGCACAAGGGCAAGGCAACCGTCCTCGGCGCCTGCTCGGGTGCAGTGGCCGGGCTCGTGGCGATCACGCCCGCGGCCGGGTTCGTCACTCCGATGGGGGCGATCGGGATCGGCCTGCTGGTCAGCCCGCTCTGCTACGGTGCCATCCTGCTCAAGGGCAAGCTCGACTACGACGACTCGCTCGACGTCTTCGGCGTTCACGGCGTCGGCGGCGCCTTCGGGGCGGTGGCCGTCGGCCTCCTGGCAACTGGCTCGATGACGGCCCTGGCTGGCATCCCGGGCGACGTTGGTGGTCTGATCGATGGCAAATCGGATTTGCTGCGGTGCCCAGATGCTCTCACTCGTCGCGGCGGCGTGCTACAGCTTCGGCGTGACTTTCGTTCTGCTGAAGCTGATCGACGCCACGATCGGCCTCCGTGTCACGGAGGAGGAGGAGGAGGTTGGCCTTGACCTCTCCCAGCACGGCGAGCGTGGCTACATCATGGGCGTCGGCGAGTTGATGGGCGGTCGCCATGTCGATTCCGGCTACGCCGCGTCCCTCGCCCGCGATGCAGCCCCGGAGAGGTCCCGGCCTACCAGTCGAGCAACAGCCACGTCGCGGTCTGACCCTCAACTCAGCCCGTCGGCATTGGCACGGTCCGGACGCCCGCGAGTAACGTCTCGAGGGCGACCGGACCGTTCGCCTTGAACGAGCAATAAGTCGGATACGGGTCGGTACCGTCGAGGATGATCTGCCGCGGGTTCGGGTTCTGGAACCCCTCGTCGCAGGGCTGATGACCATTGATGATCAGGTCGGCCTCGACCAATCCGGCGAACCGTTCGGCCGTCTCAGGGCTGGTGTCGCGTCCCCAGGTCAAGGCGTACACCGACCCGCCCCGCTTCAAGGACTCGGGCGGCCATTCGCTCTTCCGGAGTACGTCGAGATCCAGGTTTTCCAGGTCAGCTGCGTCTGGGATCGTGTGGCTGATAAACACGCGATTCGACGTACGCACCGCCAGCGGCAATGATCGGAAAAGTTCGTGATAGGCGGCAACGATCGCCTCCGCGTGCTCACCATACGATTCCTCCACGCCCTGCCGGAACAGGCTGTTCAACGCGAATCCCTTCTTGCTGATCGAACGCCCGGTGAACTCCGAGAGTTCGTGGTTACCCAGGATCAGGTGAACGCGGCTCGGACACTGACATTTCAGGGCACAGATAAGGTCGATAGCCCGGTGGGAGCGGTCGATGTCACCCTCGTCGGGGTCGATGCGTGTGTCGTGAGTCGGCTCTTGAAGGACGAGATGCCGCCCGGGATTCCGGTCTAGCGCCGCGATCTTTATCAATTGTGCCAGGACGTGAACATGACCGTGGAGGTCGCCGAGGACGATCACATCATCGGCCGACTCGTCGAGCGCGATGATCGACCCCGATCGGCCGGGTGTTTTGCGGAAGAGTTCGGCGGCGAGGCGGACGGTGACCAGGATCTTTTGCGGGTCGGGCATGGGGTGGATTCTCAACCGGGCGGATCGGGCCTATCAGGAGTTGAGTTCCAGGGCCTCTTCCCAGTGGGAGTAGAGATACGCGAGCCGCTCTTTCAACGCGTCAAATCGGGCCTGGATTTCGCGAGCGGTCTCGGCGTCCTTCCAGGTCTCAGGCATCGCGAGGGCCGACTCGACCACGGCCAGTTCTTCCTCCTGCTGGGAGATCTCGCGCTCGATCTCGCCAGCCTTGCGGTAGGGGAATTTCCGACGCCTCTTGCCGTTCGTGGCTGAATCGTCGGACTTCGAGCCATGACCGTCAACCGCGGATGCCGCGGCGTTCTTCCTCGCCTGGGCGGCCTCGGCTTCTTGTTTAGCGAGACGTTGATAGGTCTCGTAATCTCCTTCGATCACGCGGGCGCGGCCGTCTGAAACGACGATGAGGCGGTCGGCGACCTGGTTCAGGAAGTAGCGGTCGTGGGTGACGACCAGAACGGTCCCCTCGAAATCCTGAATCGAGCGCTCCAGGGCCTCGCACGACCAGATATCGAGGTGGTTCGTCGGCTCGTCCATCACGAGGACGTTGGCGGCCGTGGCCGAGAGCCGGGCGAGGGCCGCCTTGCCTTTCTCACCGCCAGAGAGTTGACCGACCGTCCGCAAGGCTAGGTCCCCCTTGAGGCCGAAGCGGGCGAGCAGGTCGCGGACGTCCTGATCGACCCACGTCGGATCATCTTCCGGACGAACGGCGCGGATCAAGGGGGTCTCGGGCGGCAGACTCTCGAGCCCCTGATCGTAGTAGCCAATCTGGACCTTGTGCCCGATCTGGACTTCGCCCGCGTCCGCCTTCTCGCGTCCGATGAGGATTTTGAGAAGAGTCGTCTTGCCGGCGCCGTTGGGTCCGATGACTCCCACGCACTGACCGCGCTGGACGGCCAGATCGAAGTCCTTGAACAGAGGCTTGTCGTACGCCTTGGAGACCTTCTCGGCCTCCACGACGACGTCGCCGGAGCGCTCGACCTCACCGAAGCCCATGACAGGCCCTTCGATGTCGCGCATCGTCTCGACCTGTTCGATCCGAGCGAGCTTCTTCTCGCGGTCCTTCGCCTGCTTGGCCTTCTGTCCGACGCCCCACTTGCGGATGAAGTCCTGCAGGTCTGCGACCTGGTCGGCCTGCTTCTCGGCCTGCCGCCGGAGGACCTTCGCCCGTTCCTCGCGGAGTCGCCAGTATTGCGTATAGTTGCCGGGATACGCCTCGATCCGGCCGAAGTGCAGCTCCCAGATCCTGTTGACAACCGCGTCGAGGAAGTAGCGGTCATGGCTGACGATGACCATTGCCACCGGCTGCCGCGTCAGGTACGACTCCAGCCATTCGGTCGTGGCGATGTCGAGGTGATTCGACGGCTCATCCAGCAGCATCAGGTCGGGACTTTCGAGCAGGAGTTTCGCGAGCATCAATCGCGACTGCTGACCGCCCGAGAACGTCCGCGCCGGCCGCCCGTAGTCGTCGGCTGCGAAGCCGAGACCCGTGAGCACCTCCTCGACGCGGTGCTCGATCGCGTAGGCGTCCTGGTGTTCGATCTGGTCGCGGACCTGCTCGTAGCGCCGGGTGGCGACCTCGCGTTCGATGTCAGTCTCGGCGTCGGCCAGCTCGTTGGCGGCCTCTTCCAGCTCGTGCTGCAACTCGACGAGCGAGGCCAGGCCCGAACGCGCGACCTCCAGAAGCGTCTGGTCGGCATCGAAGTCGGGCTGCTGCTTGAGCAGGCTGACCCGGATGCCCGGCCGGATGTTTAACGTGCCGTAATCCGGCTGGTCGAGGCCGGAGATCAGGTTCATCAAGGTGGTCTTGCCGGCGCCATTCGGCCCGACGAGGCCGATGCGTTCGCCGGCGCGGACCTCGAACGCGAGCCCCTGGAAGATGGGGTCGCCGGAATACTGGCGGCCGAGTTGGGTAGCTTGAGCGAGGATCATTCTTTTAGGGAAGATCTGTTTGCGGTCAGAGTGATGCAGCGCCGCCGGTGTCGCTTCGTCGGTTCCCGAGAGCGAGTGGAGGGGAGTCCGGCGAAATCGCCTCGTCGATCGTGTAGAAGTCAGGGCGGGTACGGCGCCGGCCGAGGACCCATTCGTAAACCTGGACGATCTTCCGGGCCTTGGCACTCCAGGTGTGGAGGGAAGTTGCATACCGACGGGCGTTCTCTCCCAGCCGCGCCCGCTCCCCGGGATCGGCGGCCAGAAGCTCCAGGGCCTTCACGAAGCCGTCGATCAGGGTCGGCTTGTCGCCTAAGGGCACGGCGATCCCGTGGTCGTCCGCAACGTAGGCGCCGGGGCCGCCGTAGTCCGAGACGACGCAGGCCATTCCCATACCCATCGCCTCGATGACCACGCCCGCGCCAAGCTCCCGGATCGAGGGGAACCCGAAGACGTCGGCCGCTTGCATCCGCCGGATCACCTCGTCGTGCCCGAGCCAGCCGGTCAGCTCGACGCAATCTCCAAGATCCTCCTCACGGATGATCGACTCGATCAGGCTCCGATCCATCCCATCGCCAACGATCACCAGCTTCTGGCGCCTCAGCAGCGGACTTCTCGCAAAGGCGCGGACCAGCACGTCGGCACACTTGTAGGGTACCAGCCGGCCGACGAACAGAACCTCCATCGGAGCTGAAGGGTCGCGCAGGCGTGGTCTGAGGCGCCTGGGACTGCTCGTCGAAGCCGACGTCCGGGCAGTCGAAGACGCGGTCCCCGACCTCCCGGGGCAGGATGGCGCGTGTGTGGTGGAAACCGGCCAGGATGGCTACGGCCTTGCGATAGGTCGTCCGGTAATAGGGGAGGTACTGGTGGAGGCCCCGGATTCGCGATAACCACTCCCGTTCGCGGCTCATCTCGGCGGCGAAGGCCCGTGGCCAAGCCAGACCACCATTGACCGGACCGAGGACGAACGGCACGGGACTCCACCTGGCCAGCGGGCTCGCCAGCGTTGGCGAGAGGGGCGTCACCCGATGGACCAGATCGAACTCGCCTCGCTTCAGTCGGTCACGGAAGTGCTTCCAGACCTCCCACTCGAAGGCCATGTTCGACGGGTAATTCAGCGCCACGTTCAGTGTCAGGGCCTTGTTCGGGTCGCGACGAATCCAGTTCGATAGCTTCCAGAAGGGGCGAGCGACGTATTCGGTGTCGAGGAAGACCAATTCGTCAACCCCGACTTCGTCCTGCACGATCGCGCCCCGGTTCCGAACCTGGGTGACCAGCGTCGTCGCATCAACCTGCCCGGCGATCGCGCGGACGATCTGATAACCGAAATAGGGCGTTGAGGAAAAGGTCGGGTTGCAGTGGTCAGCCAACAGGAGCACTTTCATGCACTTTTTTCCCGGACGGGAAGCCTTCGACCTCGGATGAAGCGAGCACCCATTATCCGTCCGGACCGTCCGCGAGTCCAGGATCGCCGAGCGTCCGCTTGCTGCGGAGCATGTGATGGTAGTGCTGGGCGAAGCGGTGGGCCTCGTCGCGGACGTACTGGAGCAGGCGGAGCGCGAAGGAGCGTCGGCTCAAGACGATCGGCTCGGGTCGGCCGGGGACGAAGATTTCTTCCTCCTGCTTGGCCAGCGAGATCAGGGTCGGCGGCTCGACGCCGAGGGCGCGGAAGGCGTCGAGGGCGGCGTTGAGTTGGCCCTTGCCGCCGTCGATGAGGAAGATGTCGGGGAAGGGTTCGTCGCGCTCCTGGAGGCCGCGGATGCGGCGGCTGACGACCTCGCGGATCGAGGCGTAATCATCGACGCCGGCCACGCTCTTGATCCGGTAACGTCGATAGCCCGGTTTGAATGGCAATCCGTCGATGAATGTGACCAGGGAGCCGACCGTCTCGTTGCCGGCGAGGTGGGCGATGTCCACACCGTGGACGGTGCGGGGCATCTTCGACAGGCCGAGGACCTTCTTCAAGCCCTTCAGGCCCTTCTTGGGGTCCTGGTAGAAGACCTCCGGCTGGGCGTGGCGGGCGAGGTCGCCGCGGAGGTTGAGGTTCTGGAGGGCCTTCAATTCATCGCGGAGCCGCGCGGCCTTCTCGAACTGGAGGGCCTTCGACGCCTCCCGCATCTCGTCTTCGAGTTCCTTGAGGACGACGTCCTTTTTGCCGTCGAGGAAGAGGCGCAGCCGGCGGATGTCCTTGCGGTAGGTCTCGCGGTCGATCCGGAGGTTGCAGGGGGCGGTGCACTGGTTGATCGAATGCAACAGGCAAGGGCGGAACCAGCGCCAGCGGGGGTCATCCTCCTCGATGTCGAGGGAGCAGGTGCGGAACTTGAAGATCTTCTGAAGCACCTGGATCGCACCGCGGAGGCTCCTGGCGCGGGGGAACGGCCCATACAGCTTCACGCCGCGGTCGAGGGGCTCGCGGGTGAAGTTGACGCGGGGGAAGTCTTCACTGGTGGTGATCTGAAGATAGGGGAAGGACTTGTCGTCCTTGAGGTCGGCGTTGTACTTGGGCTGGATGTCCTTGATGAGCCGGGCTTCCATCAGAAGGGCATCGACCTCGCTCTCGGCCGAGAGATGGTCCACGTCGGCGACCTCGCCGATCCAGTCCTTGATACGGGGGTCGTCGGCGGCCCCTTTCTGGAAGTAGGAACCGGCGCGGGCGCGGAGGTTCTTGGCCTTGCCGATGTAGATCACGCGCCCTTGAGCGTCCTTCATCAGATAGAGGCCGGGCGTCGTCGGGAACATCTTGACCTTCTCAACGGGTCCGGAGGCGGTCGTCGGGTTGTCGGACATGGGACCCTCGCGGGGTTCGACCCCGCCAGAGGGCGGCCGGACCGAAAAGGGGCAGTACGGTCCAGCCGCGTCGTGGCGAATCCTGGTTGAGTGGAATTGTCAGCGTTCGGGCAACTGCCGCGCCGCCAGCCAGAGTCCAAGGCCGAACTCGGCAGCCCCCAGAGTGCGGACGGCATCGGGGTGCTCGTGCAAAATCTCGGCCAGTTCTTGCCAGGCCCGCGGCCCGAACCGCCAGAAGGAGGCGTACCGTCGCGGATAGATCAGGCCCATGAGGCCGTCACCGATCATCATCAAGGCGCCGAGTTCGAGCAGCCGACGACTCCACATGGTGCATGCCTCCGCGTGGTTGACCCTGGCATCGGTGTCGCTCTAGGGTGGATGAGAGAGTCCCGAGGGCGGTTGACCGTGGACATGATCTCAATCATCAACTTTCGATCATGCGGTATTCCACGTGCCTTCCGGCTCGCAACCACCGCGACCGACCGGCCTACTCGCTGAACTCGACCAGGGCGTTCTGAATGTATTTATCGAGGTCGGCGGCCATCTGGTCAAGCCGGGCGGTGGTCTTGGCCTTGATCTCGGCCAGCTTATCGCGGTTGTTGACCCCCTCAGTGCCGCTCCGGGCAAAGAGGTAGAACTTGATCTTCGGCTCGGTGCCAGAGGGTCGAACGGCGAACCGGGTGCCAGGCTCGTCGAGGTGGAAGATCAGGAGGTCGCCGGAGGGTTCAGGGAGCAACTCCTCACCATCGCCGGGACGGCGGATGACGTGATCCTTGTAGTCGTGAATCTCGGTGACGTTCAGGCCGGCAATCCGGGTCGGGGGAACGTCGCGGAAGGCTTGCATGAGCGCTTTGATCTGGGCGGCACCCTGGCGACCTTCGAGGGTCTTGTTGATCAGATGCTCGGCGTAGTGGCCGACGTCGATGTAGAGGTCGTCGAGGTATTCGAGGACCGTTTGCTTGCGGTCCTTGACCGTCGCGGTCAGTTCGGCGAATAGCAACGCGGCTATGGCCGCATCCTTGTCGCGAACATGGGTACCCTTGAGGTAGCCGTGCGACTCCTCGAAGCCGAAGAGGAAGCTGATCGGGCCATTCTCGTCGATCGCCTTGCCGATCCACTTGAAGCCGACCAGCAAGTTATCGACGACCTGAATGCCCTCGCGGTGGGCGAGCGCCCGGGTCATCTGGCTGGTGACGAGGGTCGTGATCAGGTAGTGGTCCGAACGCAACTTGCCCATCGCCTCGGCCTGCTTCATGACGAAGGCGGCGAGCAGGGCGCCGATCTGGTTACCGTCCAGGGTGGTCCACTCGCCCTTCGGTTCGCCGCTGACGGGCACGGCCACGCCGATCCGGTCCGCGTCCGGGTCGCTGGCGATGACGAGGTCGGCCCCGGTCTCGCGGGCGCGGAGGATGGCGGCTTCGAGAGTCTTCGGGATCTCGGGGTTGGAGACGTGGCCGGGGACGTTGGGAAAGTCTCCGTCGGGCGTACTCTGGGAGGCGAGCAACTCGACTTGCTCGAAGCCGTCGGTCTTCAAGGCCGCCGCCACGGACGAGGCGCCGACACCATGCAGCGGCGTATAGACGATCTTGATGTCCCGTGCCCGCGAGACGGACTCGCTGACGACGGCCGCGACGTAGGCGTCGTCCACTTCTTGCCCGGCGAGCTGGATTTGACCTTCCTTGACGGCCTGGTCGAAATCGGCCTCGGGGATCTCACGATCGGCAGCGGCCTTGACGCAGGCGATGATGCCAGCGTCGTCGGGCGGGACGACCTGATTGCCATGCTCGTCGTAGCACTTGAAGCCGTTGTCGGACGGTGCGTTGTGCGATGCGGTGATCATGATGCCGCCGTCGCAGTGCAGGTGACGCACGGCGAAGGACAGCAATGGGGTCGAGCGGGGTTCGGGGAAGAGGTACACCTGAAACCCGGCGTCGGCCAGCACACGGGCGCAGATCTCGGCAAACTCGGGCGAGTTGTGGCGGGTGTCTCGGGCGATCACGCACGAGCGGGCGGACCCTTCACCCTTCTTTGAGATGACGTGGTCGGCCAGGCCGCGGGCGCTCTCGGCGATCGTGCGAGCGTTCAGGACGTTGGTTCCGACCGGGTACATCTTGCCGCGACGTCCACCTGTGCCGAAGTCGATGACGGTGTAGAATGCATCATCGAGTGCCTTCCAGCGACCGGCCTGGATGTCCTCGGCAAGGCGGTCGCGATAGGCGGCGTAGGGGGCCTCGGTCAGCCAGCGCCGGATGTTCGCGGCGGCCGAGTCCGAGAGCTGGCTCGCCTTCGCGGCCTGGTCGATCCGACCCGTCAAGTCATCCGCCGTCGGCATGATCGCTTCCTCCCCTTGCTTCTCTCTCCCAGCAACTGCCACGGGGCCGCTCTCGCCGTTTGCAATCGGATTCGACCCGGCCCCGGGCCCTCACACTATCCCGCCGGGCGAGGGGACGCAAGGTCCGCACGACCGTCAGCGAGTGTCCCGGCGGACCGCAAGCCGTCCTTCCAGTGACCATCCAACCGGCAAGTTCGGAGGATCCGAAAGGACCGCCTCGGTCGCCGTAACTTCAAACTTGAGCAGATTTTCTGCTTCATGGCGCCTTGTAAAAACCACCCCGTTGTAAGATTGCCCTTGCATTCGATCCCAATGCCCCTTGGGACCAACCGGGCTTGTCAAGCAAAGGGCATTCCGGGCTGAGAAAAAACGAGCGTCCTACACCCTAGGGAATCAAGAACTTGCGATAAGTCAACCGCATTTCGATCTGATCGGTGAAGGGTGTGGCACGGCGCTTGCCAAATCCTTCCGACGCCGAGACGGCCAGGACGCAACACCCCGGGAAAAACCACTCAAGTCGCATCGGCCTTCCACAAAACGACGCCGGCTCAAGCGGGGCCGGCTCGTTCCCAAGGCGAGGACGAAGACCCAAACGCCCACGACCCGGGGCGATCCGTCTCAAGGATGGGGAGAGAAGCCATGGCTCGGCGGCCGACCAAGCGACAGAACCTCCAACTGGAGTCCCTCGAGTCCCGTCAGATGCTCTCGGTCGCGGGGGCGACCGTGGGCGATGTCGCCCCGACCGCCACAAAGCAGTACATGCTTGAGCTGACCAACCTTGTCCGCACCAACCCTCAGGCCGCGGCCGATCGCCTCACCTCCAACTTCTCGCCCTCGACTGTCGCGACACTCAAGTACTACGGCGTTAACCTCGACCAGGCCAAGCAACTCCTCGCCAGCGTCAAGTCCCGCCAGCCGCTCGCCTGGAACAGCCACCTCGCCCAGGCCGCCCAGGGTCACAGCAACGATATGGCCACGGTCGGCTACCAGTCGCACACCGGCTCCGACGGTTCGTCGCCCGACCAGCGAATGGCTCAGGCCGGTTACTCCAACGCTCGCAAGACTGTGGAAAACGCCTTTGCCTATGCTGAGTCGGTGGACCAGGCGATGCAAGCCTTCACCCTCGACTGGGGGGTTCCCGAACACTCCCACCTCCGCAACATGACGGAGCCCGACACCCCCGACGACCAAACCATGAAGGAGGTCGGCATTGGGATCACCGACTCGACCAAGCCCGGCTTCGCCAAGGTTGTCACCCAGGACTTCGGCCTCCGCAACAACAGCTCGACCTACCTCCTTGGCGTCGCCTACAGCGACAATAACCACGACAACTTCTACACCCCCGGCGAGGGGCAGGGCGGCGTCGAGATCGACCTGACCAACGATCAGGGACAGACCTTCCGCACCCTCAGCGGCGCCGCTGGTGGCTACCAGATCCCCCTGGCCCCCGGCCACTATCACCTCACCGCCCTGCTGGGTGGCCAGCAGATCCGCAGCCAGGACATCAACATCGCCAATCAGAATGTCAAGGTGGACTTCGACCTGACCGATCCCGTGACTCCTTCCTCCAGCCAGGACTCCAGTCGCAGCCAGTCGAGCCAGCCGCAGGCTCAATCCCAGAATCAGGTCCAGACCCCGTCCGCGCCGCAGGCGGCGGTTCAGACGAACAGCTCCGATCAGGGTAGTGGTGGCTCGGACAACCAGGGAAGTCAGCTGACCCGGACTCAGCCTCAGGCTCAGCAGATCAATCCGCCGACTCAGACCCAGACCAGCGGTGGATCGGACTCGGGCTCGGAGACGAAGGGCCAGCAGTCCGACGCGACCGCTTTGGCCACCGACACACCGCCAACGGACACCACAACGACGCCAACGAAGCAGCAGATGGACGCCATCGATGCCGCGATGATCCTCGGGAGTGGCCTGGAGATCGACGACTGGCAGACGTGGGACTTCGTGCCGGTGGCCTGAGTGGAGCCAGGCCCCAGCCGTCCTCCCAACCGGGCGGGGACACCCCTCATCCCCCGCCCACATGGCCGGATAACGCCCCCGCACGCGGTACCCACCCGCGAGCGGGGGCGTTGCATTTCCCGCAACGTGAATCATGACAGATCACAGAGCTTGAACCTGAAGAGATCGTTCTCCGGAATGGTCGGCCATCCTCTCCTCGTCAGGGCTGGGGCGGTCGGTCCATCGCCTTGTCGACCTGGACTCCTGAGGCGGCCGGGGCGTTGTAGCGTTCCTGGAGCCGCTGGAGCTGCTTTAACTGGTTCGAGGTGTTGAGGTTCTTGAGGTTCTCCTCCAGTCCCGGCGCGGCGTTCGGTTGCGGGGTCAGGCTCTTGGCCTCGGTCGGAGCGGAGGCCCTGGGAACCTCGGCCTCAGCGGGTTCGGGCTGGCCGACGTAATCGTGGCCTCGGTAGAACGCATACTGGGACGTGTCCTTGCGGGCCACAGCCGTCACCGGCCCGCGTACTCCTTCGGCGACGAAAACGCCCCGTAGGTCGGTCTCGCCCGAGAAGAACGTCGGGTTGTCCGACCCGATCACCTTGACCTGCACCTTGGGCACGAAGTCCTTCGTCCTCGCATCGAGCACGCGGACGCGGACCCGTCCCGCATCGGTCTCTTCGAGGATTTCCATCTCCAATGGGCTCACCAGCACGATCCCCGACGCATACAGGTTCTCGCCGCGTGCCATGACGAGGTAAGCCCCTTCCTTCTCCAGGGGAAGGTCGAGGAAGTAGGTCTTCTCGTCGAAGTCGAGGCCATCGCCGAGCTTGACCGTCTTCTCGACCAAGGGGTGGATACCCGCCAGGTCGATTCCGGCGATGCCGTCGAGGTTGCGGCGTTCGAGGTAGAGGCGCATCAGGTCCACGGCGTAGACCTTCACGTCCACCTCGGCGATGTTGCGGTATTCCAGCTTAACATCGGACGTCTCGGGCGTGTCCGGCTGTGCCGGATCGGCTTCGTCGTCGCGACAGGGCAGGGCATCGACGTTGCGAAGGCCGACGCCGCGCCCCTCAGCATTACCGGCGACCTCGCGCTTCAAGGCCGGTCGGACCACGGAGACCTCGGGCAGTTCTAGTTCCTTGCGAGTCAACGCCTTGACTGCCGAGGCGGCCTCGGAGAAGCGGTCGGCGACCTTCTCGTAATACGCGACCGCCTTCGACGGCTGGTGTCTCGCGTCGTGGATCTGGCCGAGGATGTAGATCGCCTGCCACTTGTTTGGGCTCGGCTGATCGACGCCATTTTCATCCTTGTAGGTGGCCTCGGCGATCTTCTCGGCGAGGCGGATGGCCTCGTCGTACTGGTTGAGGTGAAAGTGGCCTAGGGCCATACTGTACTGGAAGCTGTCGAGGTAATGGCTCTTCGGGTAGAGCTTCGCGAACCGCCCCGAGAGGTTGACGACGGCCTCGTAGTCCTCCAGCTCCAGGAAGGCTCCGACGAGGGCCAGGCTCGCCTCGTCGGCGACCGGGTCGCGCGGGGCGAGGCTGAGGAAGACGCGGACGAGGGCGATTTCCTGGGCGAGTAGATCCGTCCGCGTGACGTTCGCCTCCGCCAGCTCGCGACGCAAGGGCGCTTCGCTGATGGCCCTCGTCGCGAGGCTCGCCAGGATCTGGGAGAGCCCGAAGAAGTCGCTCTGGATCGACGCCGTGCCGGGGTATTCCCGCCAGAGGTCGAGCAGGTAGGCGACCCCCTCCAGCGTCTTCCCGCGCTGGCGGAGCACCTCGCCGACACGGGCGTCTTCCAGGTAGCTGGCCTCGGCCGTCGCCCGCCAGACGAGATAGGCCCGCTCGTGTTCGCCGATGTCGGCATAGGCGCGGCCGACGACCTTGATGTCGTCGAACGGGATGAACAGCTCGGGCGCCTTCTCGCGAAGGATTTCGAAATACTTCACGACCTTGCGCGGGTCATACTGCTTGATGTGGATCTTCAGGAGCATCCGGGCGGCGTCCTTCGCGACGTCGTCGCGGAGGGTGTAGGCGTCCCAGAGGCTCTCCAGCGGGCCGGCGGCCTCGGCGAGCCGGCCGGCGTCGTAAAGGGCCTTGCCGAGGGCGTAAAGCTCGTCGGGCGTGGCCTTGTAGGGGTCGTCGGCTTTCTGGCCGGGCGGGAGGACCTTGAGGTTGTCCTCGCGGCCGAGGTGGCGACGGCCAGGATCGTAGGCGCTGCGGATCTCGGCGGGGAGGGCGCGGTAGTCGCCGGGGAGGTAGCCGAAGAGGTCGTACTGGATGCGGCCGGGCCACTGGTCGGGGGCGAAGTAGAAGGTGAGGGTGCCGTCTCCTTGCTCGAAGTGGTGGGCCGAGCTTTGCACCGAGCCCTCGACGAGCGTCGCCCCGGCCGGGACGTGCTCCTCGACGACGAGGAAATCCCGCTCCCAGGCCGGCTGTCCGCCGGGGACATAGCGGGAGGCGTCGATCACGAACCCGCGCCCGACCGCCCAGCGCCACCTGGCTGACCGGGTTCTCGAACGACCGGGCGTTGACCGCGACGCTGAAGCCGGTCGGCAAGGGCTTGCCCTCGAACTCGGGCTCGGCGGCGAGATAGACGCGGCGGTTGATGACGAACGGCCGGCCGGTCAGGTCCTGATCCGGCCGGAAGTCGCGGGCGAAGCCGGTCAAGGTCGCGGCGAAGCCGAACGTCCCGCGCCCTTCCAGGTCGAAGTGGACCCGGTTCTGTCCCGCCGCCTTGACCACCTTCAAGGGCACGCGGATCGCCTTCCCCTCGGCCTGCCCCTGCACCGCGAAGCGGCCGACCTCCAGGTCGTTGACCGTCACGACCAGCGTGAAGTTGTCCTCGGCCGCCTGCGCCCGACCGTAGTAGCCGGCCAGGGCCGCGACCGCCGGCCCCTTCGCCTTGTGCGGGACCCAGCCCGGTGCCGACCCGGTGCGCCGAGAGCCATTCGATCGCCGGCGCGAGTAGCGGGTCTTCCGGTCGCGAACGGGCGAACGCCAACGCCGCCAGGCCCGTCGTCTCCGCGGCCGAGCGGAGCGTCGGGTGCTGGTTGCGACCTTCCCAGTATTTCCGGGGCTTCACGCCCGGTGCGACCGCCTCCGTCTTCGCCCTCGGCCCGAGCACGCCCAGCACCTCGGCGGCGAGGCTTTGGCGATCGAGATTGGCGAACGTGAGGGCCAGGTACGCGAGCGCCGCGTCGGAGAGGTTCTGGCGGAGCCGGTTGAGGCTGTTCGCCTGCTCGAACGACGCCTGCCCCCGCGTGCTGAGGGCGTGCAGGATCGCGGCGCGGGTGTCGTGGTCGCCGGATTCGACCTTGGCGAACTCCTGCGTCAGGTAGTTCGCCGGCCTTGTCGAGCGTCTGCGGCTCGCTCAGGAGCCCCAGCTCGGACGCCCGCTGGAGCGCCCAGGTGACTCGGGCGGAGGTGAGCCGATCGCTCGGCACGTTCTTCCCCGGTTCGGGAGCCACCCAGGGCCAGCCGCCGTCGTCGTTCTGCGACGTGACCAGCTCCGCCACCAGATCCCCGGATGTTCTCCGCCAGCCGCGACGCCTCCGGCGCCTTCGCTCCTCCAACCTCTCGCACGTACTTCAAGGCCGACGCCGACGCCAGCAGGTCGCTCGCCCGGTCGGCCGTCGTGCCGAACGTGGGCGGCAGGATGCAGGACGCGGTCCGCCGATCGAGGATGAAGTACGACTGCCCCAGGGCCAGCTCGACGATCATCCTCCGCAGGGTCGGCGAGACGACCACGATCATCTCCGGGCTCTCATACGGCCGACCCGCCGGCAGGCCGACGAAGACGGTCGTGTCGTCGTTCGCCGTGCCAGAGGCCGTCGCGAACGCCTGCACGCCCCACGGTCGGATGGGGACCTCGGTGACGAGCTTGTCGGCCGCGTCGCCCGCCTGCGCTTCGAGGGTCAGTTGCACGACGTCGCCCGCCGGGACCTCGAACGGGTCGAACAGGATCGACTCGACGCCGTCGCCCTTGAGGGTGAGGGTCTTCGGCAGGGTCACGTCCTGGCCGCCCGCGTAGAGCTTCAACGAGACGCGGACCTCGCCCTGGATGCCGCGGTGGTGCAGCTCGGCGGAGAAGCGGGGCTTGTCGCCTTCGGTCAGCGATCGCCGGGATTTTCAGATCGACGAAGAAGTCCTGGCGGACGGCCAGGTCGGCGTTCGACTGGCCGACCAGCGTCTCGGCGCCGGTGACGCCGCGGGCGGTGAAGCGGTATTCCGAGAGCGCCGTGGGGGCCTTGAATTTGATCGTGGCCTTGCCGTCGTCGCCGGTGACGACCGCGGGGTTCCAGTAGGCCGTCTCGACGAACTGCTGCCGCGGGTGCCGCCTGGGCGGTCGCCCCTCGGACGGCGAACCCGAATCGGGCCCGACGACCGGCCATCCCGTCGTACGCCAGGCCTTCCTGGGGGACATTCTTGTCCATCCCCTCCATCCCCATCATCGCTCCGGCCTGCCGGCCCATCATCCCTGGCATCGCGCCGGCCTTCTCGTCGGCCGCGGCCTGGCCTCCAAGCCCACCACCACCCACGGCGAGCGGCACGGCGGCCGGGGCCGCTTGGTCCATGCCGCCCATGCCGCCCATCATTCCCGCCTTGCCGGCCTGGTCGCCCGCCGGGCGCCGCCCCCGGAAGCGCGAAGTAGTTCGACTCGCCGAGGGCCATGGCGGGCTCGGACTTGGCCGCGGCCCTGTCGTCCATCCGCTTCGCCAGTTCCTTCCGCTGCTCGGCATCCTTCAACAGGGCGATCTGCTGCTCGGCCTCCTCGACGACCGCCTCGGAGACCGGCTCCGTGGCCGGCTCATAGCGGAACGTGTTCGTCGCCTCGGTCTCGAAGGCGCCGGTGCGGGTCTGGTCGTAGAAGAAGGTATCGATGGGGGGCAGGTTGTCCTGGTAGAGCCGCAGCAAGGCCCGATCGACGAGCGCCAGGGAAACCTCGGCCTTGACCGGCCGGTCCAGTTGGTCGCGGGTGACGACCTCGACCTCGACCTCCTCGCCCGGCCCGACGGTCGGCTTCGTCGGGCGGATCGTGACGCGGAGGTCGCGCTCGACCCGCACGTTCACCTGGGCCTCGTGGAAATCGGTGCCCGCCATCCGGGCGGCGGTGAGGGTGAAGTTGGGGAACTGCTCGCCCTCGACCTCCCAGGAGATCGCGTTGTCCCCCTGCTCGATCGGGACGAGCTTGTAACGGAGGATGCGGTCCGCCTCCCACGTCAGCAGGGCCGTCCCCGGCTCGACGCGGCTGTGCAGGTTGACCTTCGCCGTCTCGCCGACCTTGAACGTGAGCCGGTCGGCGAGCAACCGCAGCTTCAGCGGGTCCTTCTGGCCCGAGATCGTGAGCAGGCGGTCCGCGACGACCGGGTTTCCGAACCGATCCGACCCGGCGGCGCGGAGGACGAAGGAGCCGCCTTGCTCGTCGTCGATCCGCAGGGGGACGACCGCGCGGCCGGTCTTCTCGTCCGTGCGGACCTTCTCCTGCTTCACCTCGCGCTCGGTGGTCCGCCCGGCCTGCTCGACCCGCTTGAGCACGGAGACGGTGAGCGCCTGGCCCGTCGGCTCGCCGAGGGCGTCGGTCGTGACGACCTGGAGCGGGAAGGCTTCGCCGTCGAGATAGACGTCGCGGGCCGTCTCCAGCGCAATCCGGAAGGCCCGGATCGCAAGTTGCACCTGGGCCGACGCGGCGACGCCGTCCTGCGGCAACTGGGCGATCAGGCGGAGCGTCTGCTCCTCGGCGAACCCCTCGGTCGGGAACGAGAAGTGATATTCGCCGGCCTCGTCGGTCTGACCCTGGAGGACGCGGCCGTCGGGAAGCTGCACGCTGATCGGCCGGTTGGCGAGCGGCGTGCCGTACTGGTAACGGGCCTTGAGGTCGCCCTCGATCGTCTCGCCGCGGAAATAGACGGTCCGCGGCAGGTCGAAGTCGAGGTCGATCTTCTGGAGCTGGTACGCCTGCACGATGAAGCTGCCGGCGAAGTCACTGCCGTTGGGCTGGAAGAGTCGGACGCGGTACACCCCCACCGGCGACGACGAATCGACCGGGATCGTCGCGTGGAAGGTGCCGAACTCGGAGAGCATCACCTCCCGGTTGAAGAACTGCCGGCCCCGGCTGTCATGCACTTCCAGCCGGTACTCGGCGCCCGACGGGTTCCGATAGCCGCCGTCCTTCTCCTCTCGCACGACCCCCCGCAACTCCACCTGCTGACCCGGCCGATACGCCGGTCGATCGGTGTAGAGATACGCCCTCGGCGAGAGCCCCTGCGCCACCTGCTGCGGCACGCCGAGTCCGGAGCCAGCGACATGGTCGCCGTCAAGGATCAGGTAATCGAGCGGGGCTCCCGGATTACGCGGGCCTTTCCAGGCTTCGAGCATCACGCCGTCGTCGCCCGTCCGACCCTCGAAGACGACCTTCTCGCCATCCGAGACAAGCACCCGAGCGCCGGCTCGCCCCTGCCCGGTCTTCATGTCCTGGGCGAAGACGAGGATCTGCTCGCGAGACGCCTTGACGATCGCGTCGAGGTCGCTTCCGAGCACGAGCGTCGTGGCCTGGAGGTTCTTCTCGTCCGTGACCTTGACGACATAGACGCCCGGTACGTCGAGCTTTCCGAGGGCGTATTCCTTCTCGATCGGCTCATACTTGTCGTAACCGGGGACGTCGGCCGTCCACTCGGCGTCCGGCTGAACGAGGCCGATGTCGAGCGACTCGACATTCTCCAACGCCTGCTTCTTACGGAAGTACGCTTCGGGGTCCAGCTTGTAGGCGGTGAAGGTGAGCTTCTCGATGTTGCGGGTGGAAATCTTCAGCTTCGGCGTCTCGCCGGTCCTGAAGGTCCGGGGGGTGACGACGACGAGCGCCTTCGCCTCCATGATCGCAATCCGCTGACGGGCCTGGCTGGCCCAGGGCTCGACGGCCACCTTCTTGTAACGCTCGATCGCCGCTGCCGGCTCTCCCTTCTCGACCTCGTACACATAAGCAATCTGGAACTGAGCATGTGCCGCCGGTTCCGTGCCAGGGAACTTCCCGGCGAGAGTCTCCCAGGCGGCGACCGCCTCGTCCCACTGCTTCTGCTCGGCGAAGCTGGCTCCGATCTGGAAGAGGATCTGAGGCACGCGGCCATCCAGCGGATTCTGGGCGACGAACTGTGCGCCAGGCTTTGCAGGCCTCGTCGTACTGCTCGAGCCTGAGATGACTCCTGGGCGATCAGGAGCTGCGTGTTGACGATTGCCCGCTGGGCATCGGCCGACTGGGGGCCGTCGGGATACTTCGCGAGGTAGCCCTTCCACGCCTCGATCGCCTCATCGAACTTCTGCTGCCCCTGGAGAATCAGGGCCACCTGGAACTGAGCCGACATCTGCAAGTCGGCCTCGACCCGCCGGGCCTCGTCGGTGTCCACCTTGTAGAGATTGCCGGAAAGAAAGGTCTGGTATGCCTCGATCGCCGCCTGACTCCGGCCGCGATTCTGGTACGCCTGTGCGATCTCGAACGCGGCGCGGACAGCCAGAGGGTGCGACGGATACGCCTCGAGCAATCGCTCGAGGGCCGAAACGCCGAGGTTGAGGCTCGTGTCGTCGGGCGGGCTCGGGATGTTGTACGTCTTCGCGATTTGGTAGAGGGCCCGGCCATGAAGCTCCTGGGCTTCTCTCGTATCCCTCTTCTCCAGATCGCGAGCGAGGTCGGACCAGGTCAGGCGTGCTGGCAAGGGCTGGCCGGTAGCAAGCTGCGACTCGGCGAGTAGGTAGCGAACGGTGGCACGATCGACACCCTCAGGATCATTGTTCAAATATTCTTGAAAATTCTCGATGGCACGAGCGTGATTATTGGCCTTCTGGCTTGCCTGTCCCATGGCGAGCAGGAGTCGGGCGCGGAGATCCGAACCCTGAGCCAGATCACGACCCTGGACGAGCAAGGCGTAGGCGCCTTCGGGATCGGGGGGCGTGGTGGGATCGGCGGGTTCGAGGAGGCGGCGGGCGAAGTCGTGATAGACGGCGGCGAGGCGGTCCTTGCGGTCCGTGTCGAGCAACCGCTCGGCCTCGGTGCGGGCGACCTTCTCGGCCTCGGCAAATCGGCCGTCGGCCAATGCCACGGCGGCCAGTTCGGATCGAAGCTTGACAGCCCAGGAGCCCTGCGGGACGAGATCGAGACCAGCCTGAAGGGCCTTGCTGGCCAAGTCGAGATTCTTGTCGAGCCGCAAGGCGATTCCGCGAACGAGGTGATAGTACGCCCGGTCGTCAGCGCTGGCGTCGGGGTCATCGGCGAGCCTCGCGAGTTGCGGGATCGCCTCGTCGAATCGCCCCTCCTGCATGGCGACGACGACCTCGGCCGGCAGCTTCGGGGCCACTGGCGCGACCGCCTGCTTCGGCCCCGGGACGCGGCCGGGCGCCTCATCGGCGGCCCGCGACTCGAACCCGAACAGCCCGACCAACAAAGCCGCCAGTGCCGTGAAGCCTCGGCCTTGCCTGTTCATCTTCGGTGCCTCCCTCTCGATGATCCAGGAGCCGGCTTTGCCTCGACGCCAGCCCCGAGGGAAACGGACTCGCCATGTCCGACGCATTTCGTTGGACGCACGTGACGGTGTCAGCGTTCCCGATCTCTCCCCCTCAACAACGTCCTGGAGACATCTTTCTTAGAATCGAACACCGACGGTAGGCGGCCGCCAACGCCGATCATCGGCTGGCGGCTCCGTGGGGTCAATGGTCCGCTTGCCGGGCCTTCCCCGGCCGGGCCGGCACATGGTACGCTCAGGCGATCCGACGGCCCGGGTCGCCCGGGCGGCCCTCGTCTTAACCGCAACGAGGAGTCCGACTTGATGACGCTGCCCACCCTCCTCGCCCTCGTCTTTCTCGCCACCCCGCCGGCCGATGATCGCCTCGAGCGCGCCGCTGTCGAGCATAGATGCCCGGGAGATGCTCCACCACATCCAAGTACTCGCCTCCGACACCTTCGAGGGCCGCGCCCCCGCCTCCCGGGGCGAGGTGAAGACGGTCGAGTATCTCGTCGATCAGTTCAAGAAGATGGGCCTCCGGCCGGGTCATCCCGACGGGTCGTATATTCAGGAGGTGCCGCTCGTTGGGTTCCGCACGGAGGCCGAGGGCACAATCGCACGTCGGCGACAAGACGGTCCGCCTTGATTCCCCCGAACGTTGGGTAGGTGTCTCGCGTCGGCAACTGGAGACGGTGAAGGTCGCGGACTCGCCGATCGTCTTCGTCGGCTACGGCGTCGTCGCCCCCGAGTATGGCTGGGACGACTACAAAGGTCTGGATGTCCGCGGCAAGACGATCGTGATGCTCGTCAACGACCCGCCCGTGCCCGATCCGGATGATCCGTCAGAACTCAACGAGGACTTCTTCAAGGGTCGGGCGATGACCTATTACGGCCGGTGGACCTACAAATACGAGATTGCCGCCGAGAAAGGGGCCGCGGCAGCGATCATCGTGCACAAGACGGGGCCTGCGGGTTACCCGTTCGAAGTCGTCTCCGGGAGCTGGGGACGCGAGAACTTCGACCTTCCCGCCGCCGACAAGAATGCCTCCCGCGCCGCCATCGAGGCGTGGATCACGCAGGAGACCGCCAGGGAACTGTTCTCCAACGCTGGGCAGGACTTCGAGGCGTTGAAGAAGGCCGCGGCGTCGAAGGACTTCCGCCCATTGCCTCTGGACGCCACCGCCGACTTCAACGCCAGCAACACGCTCCGTGAGGTCCGCTCGAAGAACGTCCTCGCCCGGTTGGAAGGGTCCGACCCGAAGCTCCAGGATGAACACGTCATCTACACCGCCCATTGGGACCACCTCGGCCGCGACGAGTCACTCGCGGGCGACCAGATCTTCAACGGGGCCGCCGACAACGCCTCGGGCGTGGCGATGCTGCTAGAGATCGCTCAGGCATTCTCAAAGGTCGAGCCGGCGCCGAAACGCTCGATCCTCTTCCTCGCCGTGACCGCCGAGGAAAAAGGCTTGCTGGGCGCTCGCTACTATGCCGAGCATCCACTCTACCCTCTTGAATCCACGATCGCCGATATCAACACCGACGTGATTAACCTCTGGGGCCGGACCCGCGACTTGACGAGCGTCGGCATGGGTCAGACGACGCTGGATGATCTGTTGATTGAGGCGGCGAAGCGACAGACCCGGGTCGTCGGACCCGACGCGGAGCCGGAGAAAGGGATGTATTACCGCTCCGATCACTTCGAGTTCGCCAAGGTGGGCGTGCCGGCGCTCAACGCCAAGGGGGGCATCGACTACTTCGGCAAACCCGAGGGCTACGGATTGCAGAAGCGACAGGAGTACACGAAGAATGACTATCACAAAGTCTCTGACGAGGTGAAACCTGACTGGGACCTTTCAGGGGCCGTTGAGGACGCGCGACTCTTGCTGGAGGTCGGACTTCTGGTCGCCGACGGCGACACGTTCCCCGAGTGGAAGCCAGGCAGTGAGTTTAAGGCGAGGCGGGAGGCCGTGCTTCGGGACAAGGTCGGACGATGAACCGGATCAACGTTCCGGATCGACGATGGGCGGGACTCGGCCTGACCCTGCTGTTCGGCCTGGCGGTCCTCGCTTGGGCGGACGTTACGTACTCCTGGTTCGCGCCGGCGTACCGGACGGCGGCTCACCTCTTCTATGAGCAGTCGCCGCTGGCCGAGATCCGGGAACCGTCGCAGATTCCGCTGGCACGGGTCCACGCGACGATCTGGCTGGGAATGGTAGGTGTTGGATGGATCGGTGCGCCGTGGGTCGGCAGGCACGGGACGACGCTGGTGGGCGATCTTCTGCGTCGGGTATGCAATCCGCGCGGCATTCTGGATCGCAGGAGGCAACCTGCCGCTTGTGCCAGGGGATAGCTGCCATTACATCGAGGTCGCTCGATCTGTTTATCGCGGCGAGGGGCCGGTCAAGCATTATGTCGAGAGTTTCTTCCGTGATTATCCATCGATCCGGGCCGGGGATGGCGTGCTAGACGACTGGGCAACGCCGCTGTGGGCCTATCTCCTCTCCTGCGTTTTTCGGGTCCTGGGCATCGTGCCGGGGGAGGACCTGACGGCGACATTCGCGGTGGCGAAGGGAACAAGCTTCGTCCTGAACCTGCTGACCTTGCCGGTGCTCTACGCCTTCGCCCGACGACGGTATGGACCCGGGGTGGCGCTGGGAGCGATGGCGGCACTGGCGGTCATGCCACTCCATGCCTTGTATGCGGGTTTCGGACTGCGGGAAAGCCTGGTCGCCTTGACCTCAGTGCTGGTGGCATGGTTCCTGGTCGAGACACTCGTCGCCGAAGGTGGAGCGGCCTGGGCCTGGGCCTTCGCGGCGGGCCTGGCGGGCGGCCTGGCGATCCTGGCCCGCAATACCGCGATGGCCTTGCTGGCGGCGGCGGGTCTGGCAGCCATGGGGGCGCATGGTCTCAGAAAGCTGGGTCCGCTAGTGCTCTGGGGAGTCGTGACCCTCGGCATGATCGCCCCCTGGGCCTGGGTGACCTGGCGAGCTTACGGCGAACCCTTCTACACCTATACGAAGTACTTCCAGTACAATTTCTCCTGGGCGGTCCACCACTACCAGCAAGGCAACACTCGTCCCGAGCAATTTTACAACGCGGCCAACCTCCCGGACATCGTGCGGGTCAAAATCAAGTCGTTGCTCATCATCAGCGTGTATTCGCTGATGATCCTGAGCTTCCCGATCGCCTTGGGATTCGTGCACCGGCTGGTCTGGCCTCGCGAGCCGTTGCGGCCCGGAGCGCGGGACGCCGACCGGATCGCCGCGACCGCGTTTGTCGTCTTCGCGCTGGCGACCCTGGTGAACATTGCGGACGTGACCCAGGTGCAGCAGCTCGGGCGGTATTACTTGCCAGTTTATGTGCTCATGCTCCCAGCCGCCGCCGCCGGCCTCGGCGACTGGCTGGTGGCGTCGGTGCAACGCTCGAAGTGGTCCCGGGTCTTGACGGCGACGGTGTTCCTGCTCTGGGCCGACCCGTCGTGGGCCTACGACGCCTCTTGGCTCGTGAAGCCCTACCAGCTTCACTGGCCGGCGCTCCGGGAGACGGGAGAGTGGGTCAGGTTGCATCCGACGGCTGTGCCGCCCGAGGCTCGCATCCTGACGTGGTTTCCCTGGGAATTACGGGTGACGAGCGACCGGACGACCGTGCTTTTTCCCCGGGCCTTGGAGGCGGGAGCCTACGAATACCAGCGGATCACAGAGACGATTCGGCAGTACGGGGTGACGGATGTGCTCTGGGGATCGTTCGAACCGGCGCCGGAACAGGACCCGGAGCGGCTCGGGTCGTATCTGGAGTCGCTCCGGAAGTCGCTCGGACTGACCGAGGACCGGCTGATCCAGGAATCGTCGGCACGATTGCCGCATCGGGTGCGGCTCTACCGGCTGGGCGGGAGGTAGGTCATGGTCGAGGACGAGGGCACCGAGAAGGTCGAGACGGGGCGATCGATCCCGGAGTGGGCTTGGATGGTGCTACTGGCGATCCTGATCTTCGACGTCTGGTGGCGCGGTCATACGTTTGGGCCGACAGTGAAGGCCCGTTACGACCTGAAGCTCTGGCCCGTGGTGGAGGGGGACTCGGAGCCGCTCGACTGCGACGAGGCCGCCTACGGCTACATCGGCCGGGAGATCGATCAAGGCGCGGTGATGTATCGGGATCTGACCGAGAACAAGCCGCCGCTCGGCTACTGGCTCTACGCCCTCGGCATCCGGATGGGCCGCCCGGACGAGTTGACCGTCCGGCTCCTATCGATCCCGATGGTTCTGGTGACGATCGTGCTGCGTCTGGTGGCTCGGACTGCGGCTCTCAGGGCCGTTGGCGGGCTGCCTGTCCGCGTTCCTGGAGGCAGTTCTAAGCACCGACCCGTATCTCTATGGAAACGGCTCCAACCTCGAGCATGCGATGAACCTCTTCGCCATCGCCTCCCTGGCGGCGATGGTCGCGGGCTGGGGTCCGAGGGGTCGTCCCGGGCAGGCTCAGCTGGTTCGCGATGGCCGGGGCCCTGGTGGGGGCCGCGAGCCTGGTAAAGCAGGTTGCGGCGCTTGTCGGCCTGGTTTACGCCCTGGCGTTGTGGCTCCGTCGGGATGAAGCAGGCCGTTCGAGGCCGGTTTGGACTCGTCTGCTGGATCAGACCCTGCTCGCGACGGGCTTCGTGGTCGTCTGGGGATTGGCGGTCGGGGTGCTGGTGGGGCAGGGGGCCGGGCCGTCGGCCTATGAGGACATCGTACGGTTCGGCTCGGCGATGGCCACCGACACACCCGTTGCGCCGAATGCTCCCCCGTTACTGATCCGCTGGCTGACCGGCAACTCTGACCCGCGCAACGGCTCGCTTCCCTGGCCGTTCGGGGAGACTGACTGGCTGGTGTGGTGGGGCACCGGCACCTGGCCGCTCTGGGTAGCGTCGTTGCCGGCCCTGGCCTGGTTGACGTTCGGGCCGACGACCGGCCCGCGTCGGCTGGCGGTGGGCTGGACGCTCGCGACCTGGGTGGAAGTGGCCCTGCCGGGCCTTTTCTGGGCCCATTATTATCTGCTGCCAACGCCCGGCGTCGCCCTGGCCGTGGGCTTGCTGACGGCCGAGTCCCTCGTGGCAGCCCGGGACGCCCTCCGCGGGCGGCGGGTCGTGGCGGGAGTCCTGCGCTCCGCCGTGGCGACGGCCTTGCTGGGGGCCATTGGCGGCACCGTCGCGATCCAGGTCCGCGATTACCTCCTGGTCAGGCCCGTGGAACTGGTCCGATACAAGGGGGGCTACCAGTGGGTCCGGCTTCGGGAGATCGGCCGGGAGATCGGCCGGCGGTCGCAGATCTGGGTAAAGCCGAAGCTTTACGTGTGGGGCTGGCAAAGCCCCTTGTATTACTACTCCGGAATGGATTGCCCGACACGGCATTTCTTCACGAACGACATGGTCAAGGCGTTCGCCAACCGGCCGCACCCGGTCGTCGAGCCGTGGGTCGAGGAAATTCTGGCCGACCTGGAGGAAGATCCGCCGATGTTGATCTTCACGGGCGACCCGCCGTTCCCGGCATTACGGCAGTTCCTACTGACTCACTACCGCGTCTCCCAATTGGTGCCCGAGGCACCAGTACTGTGGGTCGTGAAGAAGGACGCCCGCCGCTTCGATCGACTGAGTCGACCACCTCGGCCGGAAGATGACCCCGCCCTGAGCGGGCTCCTTCCTCCATCCAGCCGGAACAAAGGAACGGGCCGGTCCGAGCGCAGTGTCAGGCTCCGGCCGGTACCGGCAAAGTCTGGAGCACCTTCAAATACCTCTCCCGGAGACCGCCCATAATCGCGTTCCAGGTCTGGGAGAGGGCGTAAGCCCGAGCAGAGACCGCCAGCCGTCGGCGACGCGGAGCGTCGTCGGCGAGGCCGCGGAGCGCATCCGCCAGAGTGGAGGGTGGGTCGGTTGACTCGACCAGAAGGCCCGTCTCGCCAGGACGGACCGTGTCACCGGGACCGCCGGCGCGGACAGCGACGACGGGCAGTCCCGATGCCATCGCTTCGAGGATCACGTTGCCGAAGGTCTCCGTCAGGCTGGCAAAGGCGAACAGGTCACAGGCGGCGTAGTGATCAGCCAGCTCCTCGCCCGTCTTGTATCCGACAAAACGTGCTGCGGCGCCAAGCTTCTTCTCCAGGGCGGGTCGGGCCGGGCCGTCGCCCACGATCAAGATCCGGACCTGCGGGCAAGACGCCTCGACTCGCACCAAGGCTTCTGACAGGTAATCGACATTCTTCTCGGCCGCGATCCGGCTGACATGCCCGATCACGACATGCTCGGGGCCGAACCCGAGTGCTTCCCGGATCGCCTGCCGCCCCGGACGGTCGGGGCGGAACAAGGTGCCATCCACTCCCCGCGGCCAGAGCACCAGGCGGCGAAAGCCCCGGCCTTCCAAATCGGCGATCGTCGCCCGCGAGGGGACGTAGGTTTCGATTGTCCGATTGTGAAACCATCGCAGATAACGCCAGACGAGCCCGTTGAGCCAGCCGACCCGGTAATGCCTCGTATATTGATCGAAGTTCGTATGGAAGCTCGAAACCACAGGATACTTCCGCCGGAGACCATGACGCAGCACACTGAGCCCGAGCGTCGCCTCGGTGGCGATGTGGACGATGTCGGGGCGGAAGGCGTCGATGGAACGCTTGACCTGCCCAAATGGCGGCAAGGGCAGGTAAAGCTCTCGATAAAAGGGCAAATTCCACGACCGGACGACCTGCCTGTGCTCATTGGTCGGAGGCTCGCCGTAGTCGGGAATCACGAGTTGCACGGTGTCGCCGGCCTCGGTCATGACGCGCACGAGCTGTCCGAGGGTCCGAGAGACCCCATTGACCTGGGGGAAGTAGGTTTCGGTCACGAGTGTCACGCGCATGCTTGCCTCCCGCTGAGTCGGCCGTCTCCGATCGGGCCGACCATCTTAGCAACCGTGCCGGGCCGAGTCGAACCGGACCCGGCGGCGCAGGCTGGTTTGGACTTCTACAGATTTCCCAGCCTGTGCAATTTCGGTTATTGTGGCGGGAGAGTTGTTGCCAGTCAGGGGAACACTTGGCCCCTTGCATCGGTTGCCGGCATTCGCAGTTAGTGGAGGGAACATCCCATGGCGGACAAGGCACTCATCCTCGGGATCAACCACTACAAGTCGGTCAGCGCGCTCCGCGGCTGTGTCAACGACGCTCAGGACATGGCCCGACTCATGGCCGAGACATTCGGGTTTGCGGCCGATCATGTCAAGGTGCTCACGGATGACGAGGTGACGAAGCGGGCAGTGCGGTCCCATGTGACCGGCTGGCTGTTCGCCGACGCCCAGCCGGGCGATCGCCTGGCCTTGCACTTCTCGGGGCACGGGTCGTTCGTGGCTGATCTCGACAAGGAGGAGGACGAGCGAGGCACCGATGAGCTGATCTGCCTGTACGACATGGACTTCTCCCGAAAAGGGTCGTACCTGACCGACGACGAGTTGCATGCCTTGCTGGCGAAGGCGCCGGAGGGAGTCCATCTCTCGGTCTTTCTCGACAACTGCCATTCCGGCACGGGCACGAAGTTATTGATTCCATCGAGCAAGACGATGGGCTCGCAGGCGTATCCCCGGCTGATCGAGGAGGACACGGCGTCCCGGGTGGCCCAGTCGGTGGCCAGCGCCGGGGGAAAACGATGGGCGGGGTCGAACTGGCGCGGGCGGTGCTCAACCCATCAGCGGAGTCGCAGGTGATCGCGCGGTTCGTCGAGCCGCCGCCGGAGGTCGTGGCGGCGGTCGAGGCTCTGGGGGGACGCCGGTCGCTGGCGCGGAAGTTGCCAATGGTGATGAATCACGTTTTGATGGCCGCTTGTCTCGACTCGCAGACTGCGGCCGATGCCTATCTCGAAGGCAGTTTTCGCGGAGCGTTCACCTATTTCCTAGCCAGGACGCTGCGGGAGGCCGGCCGTCAGCTCGACCGCCACGAACTGGCCGCGCGATTGGCACGAGCGTTGAAGACGGCCGGATTCTCACAGGTCCCCCAACTTGAGCCCGAAGGTCTCTCCGGCCCACTCTTCAGCGCGATGGAACCGGCCAAGGAACAACCGCACCCGCCCGACGGAGCGTCACCTCCGAAACCGTCACTCGAACCTCCGACCGGGCCGACGCCGATCGCTTCGAGTGAGGCGGTGGCTCTCTTCCGAGAGTTCCTTCAGACGAGCAACAGGCTCATCGACCTGATCCGGACCACCGGCGGGCCGGAGCTGGCGCAAGCCGAGCCCAAGGTGCTGCAGGCTCGGCAACTCGTTTACGTCCACGGGATCGGCACGCATCTGCCCGGTTTCTCCGATGCGTGGTGGGAGGCGATGCGTCCGTATGTGCCGATCCTCTGGCCGGGGAAACTGGGAGGCAACCGGCACGAAGCTTACTGGAGCGACCTCGTCAACCGGATTCCCGCCCCCAAGGCTGCGGCGGAGGCTGTCGCACCCGAATCGGCGTCGGAAGCCGAAGCGCGGCAGGTCGCCGAGGAACTCCGAGCGGCGCTGCAGGACCGGATTCAACAGCAAAAGACGGTCGCCGCCGCCGCGGCACATATCGCGGGTCAACCTGAGGACGCGACACGCGACCTGGTCGAACCTCAGGGCCAGGCCGAGATCGCGGTCGCCCACGGCCTCGGCCCCTTCGGCGGCATCGACGACTTCGCTCGCTATCTCACCGATCGGCCGCTCCGCAAGCAAATCCTGAACCGCTTCCGACAGACAGTCCTCCCTTTGTTGCAGGCCGGGAACTCGGTCGAGATCATCGCGCATAGCTGGGGCACGGTCATCGCCTACGAAGCGCTCCGCCTCTGGGATGCGGAGACGACCCTGCCGGCCGATTCCGTTCACAACTTCTTCACGGTCGGCAGCGCCCTGTCGATTCCACCCGTCAAGAGCCGGCTTCTCCCCGAAGTCCGCGACGGCCGCAAGCCGCGGCTCGTCCGACAATGGCTGAACCTCGATGCTCAGGGCGATCCTGTCGGCGGCTGGCTCCGCGGCCAGCCCTTCCAGGTTGATCGCGAGTTTCCGAACTTGCCGGCCGTTGGCTGCACACGCATCCTCTGGATCTTGCCCGATCCGGTCTGCGCCCACAGTTCTTACTTCGTGGATGCGAACGTCGAGGTGAACCGCGACATCTTCGGCCGTTATATCGAGCAACCTTGATCGTTCATCTTCGCTCACCGCACGTTCCCGCCACCTGTCAGAAGAGACGATTCAGGCGACTCGCCCGGACAGATCCGGAGACCTCGGAAAAGAGCCGCAGAGTTTACGACAAAAAACTCAAGATTCTACGATAATCGCGGACCGGATCTTCGATGATGTAGTCGTTACCTCCGCAAAAGCGGCGCCCGAGGACGAGCGCCGCGAAGCCCGTTCGACGCCCGAACACGCCACGCCACCGTTTGAGGGGTATCGACCATGCACCGTCTGACCGGCAACCGCGAGAACGGCAAGCAATCGGCTCTTCACCACCGCGCCGGCGAGGTTCCTCCTCCCGCGCACCGCCAAGCTGGCGATGACATCCGCGACCCATTCCCCGGCCACGACGCGTCCCGAGAGCCCGGAGCGACCAGGACCCGCGACGGCCGATCCCCCGAGGATTTTGAGACATTCGCCAGCGCGGTTCACCAGGAACTGGCGCCCGCCGGTCTTCTGGAGCGGGTCCTGGCCGACGTGGTGGCGCGTTCGGCCTGGGAACTCGACTGCAGTGACCATTCCCGCCGCCGCGATCGGCTCGGGTCGCAACGCAACTTGCTCCAAGCCCTCGACGCTCTGGAGCAACTCCGCGACCGCCGATCTCGACGCTGGGGCCGCGCCGAGCGTCCACACGCCGGCCGAGGAGCCAACCCGTGACCTCGATCGCCTGGCCCGTTGTGCCCCCTACCACGTCGAGGGTCTCGACACCGAGGGAGGCGCCGATCCGGCCGATGCCTCCGCGCCCGTCCCCGCCGAGCCCATCGACGGACTCTGGCGCAACCGCCTGCTCTTCGACCCCGAGGTCTCCGACTCCTCACCCGTCGTCCGAGGTACCTGGATCACCGCATCCCGTGTCGTCAGCCTGATCGTTGACGGATGGTCCTGGGCCGACATCCTCCGCACCCATCCCGAGTTGACCGAGGCCGATCTCCGGGCCTGCCTCCACTACACCATCGAACAGGAAGACGCCCCCCTCGTTCTCTGAACCTCCCAGCTCCAAACTTGCCAATTCGTTGCGTCCAAACGCCAATTCGGCGTCAGTGTCGGTCCCGGCGTCTTCGCTTCCGACCATGTTTGTTTTTTTCAACATGGCCGGAATCTCATTGGCGGCGTCTCTCACCGCTCGCTAGGATGCTCCGCGTCATCATGAGCAATCACTCGACATGAAGAATTGGCTGCAAAGAAGGCTGATTGCAACATACCTACCATCAAGGCTCAACCTGTTGCAACCGAAGGAATGGAACCCATGAAGAACTTCAGGATGAGCGGCACTGGCGAAGCAAGTCGGTCCCTTGACCGAATTTGCGACACCGTCGCGGACCGATCCAGCCGGCGGCGCGTGGTGGCGTGGCGGATAGCTCGCATTGAGGGTCTGGAAGATCGGACGCTGCTCTCGTTGAGCTATCCGCTCGACCGCTCGGCTTGGACGGCAATCGGACCGGCCCCGATTGGCCAGTCAAACCCCTCGGCCGGTCGCTCCGTGGGCGTGGTTGTGGACCCAATCGACGTCAACCGGATCTTCCTCGCGGCGGCCGGCGGCGGCGTCTGGCGGACGACCAACGGGGGCCAGGACTGGTCCCCCTTGACCGACAATCAGCCGGTCCTGTTCATGGGTGCTCTGGCCATGGCGCCCAGCAATTCCAACGTCCTCTACGCCGGCACCGGCGAGGCCCACAACTCCGGTGACTCCTTCTACGGCCGCGGCATCCTCGTCTCCACCAACGGCGGCGACACCTGGACTCTCACCGGCCAGAGCGTTTTCAACCGTCTCACCGTCAACGAGATCGCCATCGACCCGACCAACGCTAATGTCGCCTACGCCGCCGTTTGCAACTTCGGCGTGAATGGTCTTTACGGCCCCAATACAGGAATCTACAAGACGACCGACGGCGGAGCGACCTGGACCGACACCACGTCGTCCCTCTCCTCGACCGAACAGTTCACCTCAATCCAGATCGACCCGAACCAGCCACAGACGCTTTACGCCGCCATCGGCACCTTATTTGGCTCGTCGGTCAACGGCGTGTACAAGTCCACCAATGGCGGCGCCACCTGGTCCGCCGCAGGCAACTTCCCCCAGGGCAACAGTAACGGCCGGATCCAGCTTGCCATCGCCCCGAGCAGCCCGAATGTCCTCTACGCCGCCATCGCCGACCCGAGCACTTACAACATCCGACTCATCTACAAGACGACCGACAGTGGCGCGACCTGGAACGTGACGACCAATCCGCCCGAGTACATGGCCACCCAGGGCTGGTATAACAACTTCATCACCGTCAGTCCGACCAACCCGAACGTCGTCTTCGCTGGCGGATCAAGCAATTACGGCCGGGCTGGCATCATCGAGAGCCGCAACGGCGGCTCCTCATGGTCCATAATCAAGGACGGCACGAACGGCGTCTCACCCCACACCGACTACCACTACGGTAGTTTCGACTCCCAGGGCCGCCTGCTCGTGGTCAATGACGGCGGCATCTGGCGGCTCGACAACCCCACCCCCGGCAGCATCGCCTGGACCAACCTCAACGGCGACCTCCAGATTACCCAGTTTACCGGCGTGGCCATCGACCCGACCAACCGGAACATCGCCTACGGCGGCAGCCAGGACAACGGCACCGAGAAGTTCAACGACGCCCTCGGCTGGACCCAGATCCGTGGCGGCGACGGCGGTTACGTCCGCATCGACCCGACCAGCCCGAACACCGTCTATCACACCTACACCGGCACCTCGCTGGAACGATCCGATAACGGTGGCGGGACCTGGGTGAACGTCAGCAGCGGTATCCAGGGTAACGGCAACTTCTACTCCTTCTACCAGGTGGACCAGAACGGCCGGGTCCTCTTCGGAACCGACCGGATCAACGTCAGCACCAACAAGGGCGCGAGCTGGTCGCAGATCAGCAACCCGGGCGTCGCCGGCTGGCCGACGCAAACCACGGTCAACGCGATCGAGGTCGCCCAGACCAATCCGAGCGTCATCTACGCGGCCGCCAACCAATCCGTTTACATCTCGACCAACAACGGCAGCACCTGGACCTTCTCGAACGTGCCCGGTGGCTCCGTCCTGGCCCTGGAGATCGATCCGACCAACAGCCAGGTCGCATACGCCGTGCGCGATGCGTTCGGTGGCGGTCACGTCTTTAAGACCACCAACGGTGGCGCGAGCTGGACCGACATCAGCGGCAACCTTCCGGACCTGCCGACCAACACGATCAAGGTCGGCAAGACGTCCTCCGGCGACGTGCTCTACATCGGCAATGACGACGGCGTCTATAGCTCCTCTGACGGCGGCGCTCACTGGTCCCGCCTCGGTGACGGATTGCCGCACGCTCAGGTCGTCGAGCTGGCCCTGAACCCGACTCTGGAGATCCTCGCGGCCGGCACCCACGGCCGGGGCATGTTCGAGCTTTCGCTTGCCACGACTCCGGTCCTTACGGTGGACAACACCGCCTTCAGCTTCCGCGTGCTCGGATCTGGCTGGAGTCTCGAATCCGGTGGCCTCGGCGGCAGCTACCGCGCCCATGCCACTGGCAACGGCTCCACTTCCGCCCGCTGGAGTTTCGGCCAGGTCCCCGGCACCTACGAGCTTTTTGCCACCTGGGTCCCCGACCCGAGCAACGCCACCGCAGCCACCTACCTGATCTTCGATGGCGCCAGCCAGATCGGCAGCGTCACCGTCAATCAGCGACTCGCCTCCAACGGCACCCTGACCAGCGGCGCCGTCTTCCAGAGCCTGGGTGTCTTCACCAGCACGACGAACTCGATCTCGGTTCGCCTGGCCGACTCCAGCACCGGCCGGGTCGTGGCCGACGCGATGTACCTCGCCAACCCCTACGCAGCCGCCACCGGCAGCTTGCCCGTCATGTCCACCTCAGCTGTCGTCCCGCCCGCCTCTAGCAGCAGCTTCGACGGCGCAACGGCCGGCTCCCTCGACGTCGCCCCACCACCGATACCCCAGCCGGCGATCATGCCGCCGAGCACGTTCCTCGTCCCACCCTCGAGCTTCCCGGGCCTTATCACGTTCGTGATGCTGCCCCCCGTGCCGACATCCGCTCCGATCGCGGCCCCTGCCTCGGCCCTCGATCAGGCGATCGAGGGCTTCTCCCGCGGCCAATCACGCAAGGACGGGACTTCCCTCACCGTCAACCTTCCCTCGGCTTTCCGCTCGCTCCTCGATTGAGGGGATCGCCTTGCGGCAAGATCGTCTCGCGTGGGGCCAATTACAACGCCAGGATTGCATTCATGGAAAAGTCTCTGATGAACTTCGATAGGAAACGCCTCCTCCCGGCGGTCGTCGTCGTCTTCCTGCTGGCCCTACCCGCGGCCTCCCGCGCCGGCTACCTCGACCCGACGGGGGATACTTTCAACGGCGGCGGCTTCACACCCGACATCACCACGTATTCCGCCACCTTCGACTCGCAGGCCGGCACGACGACTTTCACGATCGATTTCGCCAGCCCGATCGCCCGGCCCTCGGACTTCCAGTCCAACTCTCTCTACGGTTATATCGACCTCGATACCGACAAAAATGCCTCCACCGGTGGCAACGCCGCCTGGGGCGCCGATCAGACAGGCGGTAACTCCTGGATCAACTACTTCGTTGACAGCAGCTCGATCCCTGGCCCTACCATCGCCCTTGGTGACGAATACTTCGTGGACCTCGGCTCCGAAGCCAATCACGCCAACCAGGTCGATCTGTTCAACGCCTCGACCAACACGGTCGCCGCCACCGTCCCGATCACCTACACGAGCAATAGCCTCAGTTTCACGCTCTCGCTGCTTGGCAACGGCGACGGCTCGATCAACTTCGGTATCCTCGCCGGCAGCGAGAACGCTGTCACCGACCGCGCTCCCAACGGCGATATCCCGAACATGACGGTCTCCTCCGTGCCCGAACCCTCCAGCCTGGCCCTCGTCGGCCTCGGCCTGCTGGGCCTCCTCGCCTGCCATCGCTGGCGATGACCGAACCAGCCCTCGCAACAACTCAAGAACCACCCCCAAGCCCCCTGGCCCTCGCGGTCCCGGGGGCTTGGTATTTCCGGCTGGCTCCACCAATCCGGACCGACCTCCGTTGCCTCCAACCGCGCCATGATCGGCCTCAGCGTGCCTCCACTCCGAGACCGAACCCCGGCCGTTTCGGAGAATTTCGGCCCGGACCGGCCCAGGGGACGCTAAAAAGATGGGGTGGGCGCCTGGAGCGGCGTTCCCTCACCGCCGTTCCGGATCATCGGGGCCATCCAGGAACCACTTCGTGTGGGACAGCCGCCCCCGGCTGTCTCGACGCCGGACAGCCGGGGGC
This sequence comes from uncultured Planctomycetales bacterium, assembly GCA_963752755.1. Classification (GTDB taxonomy): domain Bacteria; phylum Planctomycetota; class Planctomycetia; order Isosphaerales; family Isosphaeraceae; genus CAVVZJ01. The sequence goes on from CAVVZJ010000010.1 coordinate 162,516, forward strand.
GGCTGTCCCACACGGGAGCCGAAACTCCGAAGTCGTTCTTGGACGCCTTCATCGAGAATTCTGTTCTCGGGAGAGGAGACCATGACGCGACAACTAGTTCTGTACACTTCGCTGGTCGGCGCGGTCTTCCTGGCCGGGGTCCTTCTGGCCCAGCAAGAACGGCCCTCACACCCCCTCATCGAGCTGTTCGACAAGGACCGGGACGGCACCCTGTCGATCGCTGAGATCGACGCCATCCCCCCCCGCCTCCGCCAGCTCGACGCCAGCGAGGACGGCAAGCTGACCGCCGACGAGTTGCCCCGCCCTTCAGCCAACCGGCCCCAGCGCGGGTCGCGACCGTCGGAGCCGAGTGAAGGGGGACTCCAGAAGCCGCAATTGCCGAAGGACGACGGGGAGAAGAAGATCCTGGCTGCGCTCGACGAGATGCGTCAAGGCCCGCGGTTCGCCAACGTCTCCTCCGCCGACGGCCGCTTGCTCCGGCAACTGACCGAGGCTCTGGGGGCGAAGACCGTGGTGGAGCTGGGAACCTCCACCGGCGAATCGGGTGTCTATTTCGCCACAGCCCTCCGCAAGACCGGCGGTCACCTCTACACCCACGACATCGACCCCGGCCGCATCAAGATCGCCCGCGAGAATTACCGGAAGGCGGGGGTCGAGGACCTCATCACGATCATCCAGGGCGACGCTCATGAGACGGTCCAGCAGCACGAGGGTCCCATCGACATTCTCTTCATCGATGCCGACAAGCCCGGCTACCCCGACTACCTCCAGAAGCTGCTTCCGAAGGTCCGACCCGGTGGCCTGATCCTTGCCCACAACATGCACCGCCCCGCACCCGACCCCGACTACATCGAGGCCATTACCACCAATCCCGATCTCGATACTTCCTTCTTGCTCATGGACGGCGCCGGGGTCGGCGTGACGCTCAAGAAGCGTTGAGGCGTGTCCAGTACCCATCACCGGACCGAGGCCACGAGCCGCGGTCGCACCCGCGTGAGACTTCGGTGTCGACCACGGCTCGTCCCCTTCCACGAAGCCTGGATTCGGTTCAGGGCACCCCGAGCACGAACGCCACTGCCAGCACGACCGCCCCCACCAGCGCCGTGACCAGCCCCAGTGCCCTCCGCCGCTTGATGTAGAACAGGAGGAGCAGACCCGTCACTGAGACAATTGCCATCAAGGCCGCCGAGACGTCGATGACCACTGACCAGGCCGGCCCGGTGTCCCGTCCCTTGTGCAGGTCGTTGACCAGGGCCAGCATCCCGTGGCTCACTTCCGTCAGCTGGTATTCGCCCGTCTCGCGGTCGATGAAGGCGTCGGCCGAATAGCCGGGTCCCTTGAAGGACACGACGCACTCGTACTCGTCGGCGGTGAACTCCGCCAGGGCTCCGCGGATGCCGTGCACCTTCCGGAGTTGCTCGACGACCTCCAGCCTCGCCACCCCCTCCGCAGGGTCTGCTCCCTCGCTCTCGTCGCGCAACCTCACCCAGTCGGCATCCAGCCGGCCTTCGTGCTCGGCGCTGCGAGCCACGCCGTCGGAGAACCAGGCGGGATGGTTCAGCGTGATGCCGGTGACGCTGAAGAACAAGAGTGTCGCCAACGCGAACATCGACAGATACGTATGCAACCAGCGGACGAACGCGGCGACCTTCGGGCCGAACCGGCGTCGCCGCACCGCCTCCGGCCGGTCACTTCGCGGCGCTGCTTTCTTCGGTAACCAACGGTGGCGGACTTGATCTCGACATTCCCCTTCAGCTCCTCGGTGAACGGCTCGGTGGGCAGGTTGACATCCTTGCGGATTACCTGATATGTCCCATGCTCGCGCGCCGCCTCGATCATGAGAGTGTACTTACCGGGTCCGACCGGCTGGCCCAGGTCGTTCTTGCCGTCCCAGACCACCGTGTAGGTCCCCGGCGGACGGGTCGGCCGTGAGATCGCGCGGACCATGTCCGTCTTCTGTGCCTTCCTCCGCGCCAGCTCGCCACGATACCACCGCTTCAGGTCCGGCAGCCATTCCTGCGGCCCCGAACCCGTCAGCACGACCCAGAGCACCAGGTTGCGAACCGGATAGCCGTTCTCATCGGCAATCCAGACCGACACGAATGGCCTCCGATACCGCTCGCCGCGCGTGTCCGGCCGGTTGATCGTGAACTGGACGAAGACCTCGTGATCGTCGCCCCATGACTCGCCCTGTCGGGTCGCCGCTTGAGGCAAGGGCTTCGCGTAGCGGTTCCAGCCGGCGCTCGGGAACAGCCGGCCGTCGGCCCCGACGATTAGGCACTCGGCGCCGGGAATCTTCGACACCAACCGCAAACCTTCCCTCGGGGTTAGCACGTTCAGGATCGTCGCCAATGCGTCGGCATCGGTGGAACGTCCCGCGATCACCGTCGCCCCGGCCGTTGCCCCCGCGGGCTGGCCAGATCGCGGGTCGAAGATGTGAGAGTACCAGTTCCCCAGGATCTCAAAGCCGCGCTGGGACTTCCCGCTAGTCGCGAGGGCCCCGTTGCGCATCACGACCCGCGCCAGTGGCGTCGCGGTTTCTGAGTCGGTCCAGGGCGAGACGACATCAACCTCGCCAGTCAAATCCCCGCAGACGCGCAGGTCGCCGCCGACGTTCAGGAGCAAGCCACGAACCTCAGGGTGGTCCTTCCGGGCCGCCTCGCAGGCTTGCTCGACGATCGCCCCCTTTGCGATCGCATCGAGACTCAGCGGGCATTCCGTGAGCCGCTCCGCCGTGCCCGAATCCGCATGCAGTTGCCAGACCGGCGGCCTCATCGTCTCCCTGGCCTCGGTCAGTTCCGCCTCGGTCGGCAATCGTCCCGCCGCCGCGCATCGCGACCAGAGGCGAGTCAGCACCTGCACCCTCGGATCGAACGCCCCATCACTGAGGGATTGCCAGCGGTCGCACAAGCGAAGCATTTCCAGCAATTCCGGGCTGATCTTCACCGGCCCCTGTCCGCTTGCCTGCCAGCGGCGGAACTCACTGTTCGGGTCGTAATTGCTGAAGATGGCCGACAGCCGGTCGATCTCGTCGAGCACCCGTCGCTCCGCCCCGCGCGCGGCCTCCAGGCTCTCGGATCGGACCTGAAGTTCAAGAGAAGTTCCCATCACGTTTTCATGATGGAACGTGAAGTTCTCCGCCCCCGCCGACTGGGTCAACAAGCCACCGAGGATCGCGACGAGGAAGCATCCATGAACCCTGGCATATTCCGGCTTGATCGCGTCCATCATGGTGATATCCCGTCGTGAAGCATCCACCCGGCAATGGTGGGTTTCCTGGAGGATGTTCGATAAGTAACCGGCCCGTCGTTCGCCTGACAATGGGGCTCTCCGAGCGCCCTGCGGGAGTCCCACGATCTCTGAAGAATCACGCCCGTCGAGCGTGTGCCACACGCTCTGCTTGACCGGAAGACGGCATGCGGCGCTGGCCCCACGGATCAGGGATCAGTTGAGGATTTCCAGCGTCGGCATCTTGGGCTTCTTAATGTTCTGCATGCTGATCTGCGCCGCCAGTTGCTCGACGACTCCGAGCAGGTACGGCCGCGAGGGCGAGTCGGGTGCGAGAGCCTCGTCGATCCGACCCACGTCGCCCCGCTCGCGGAGCATCACGTTCAACGGCACTTCGCCCAGGAATGGCACCCCCATCTGCTCCGCCTTGCGACGCGCCCCGCCTTGACCGAAAACGTGGACTCGTTCGTCGCCCTCGGCTTCGAACAGCTCATGGCGCTCGATCAACTCCCGGCAACGCGGGCTCCCCCGCTCGGCCAGATAAGCCTGCACATCGAAGAAGCTCATGTTCTCCACCATGCCCAGCAACGGCACCTTCAACTGTCGGAACATCGAGATCGCCCGCACGGCGTCCAGCAACGCCACCTCCTGCGGCGTGCAGACGACCACCGCGCCGGTCAACGGCAGGCTCTGCGCCAGGGTCAAGGGCACGTCGCCCGTGCCAGGGGGCAGGTCGATCACCAGATAATCAAGGCTGCCCCAGTCGACCTGATGGAGGAATTGCCCGATGATCCCGTGAAGCATCGGCCCGCGCATGATGACGGCCCGCTCCGGTTCGAGGAGGAAGCCCATCGACATCAGCTTCAAGCCGCCCGCCTCGATCGGCTGGATGCGCTCGCCCTGCGCCATCGGGCGACCCCTGGCGCCGACGAGGTGAGGGATCGACGGCCCGTACACGTCGGCATCCATCAGGCCGACCGCCGCACCGTACGACTTCAGGCCGTAGGCGATCGCTGCGGCCATCGTCGATTTCCCGACGCCACCCTTGCCCGAGCCGACCGCAATGACGTTCTTGACCCCGGGAATGTCGCCCTTCTCACTGATCCCCTTGCCGCGGACCTCGGCGCCCATCGTGATGTGATACTGGAGCGATGTCCCGAGCCGCTCGTTCAAGGCATTGCGGACGTCCCCCTCGATCTTCGCCTTCAAGGGGCAGGCGGGCGTGGTCAGGTTGACCGTCAGCCAGACGGCGCCGTCGCCGATCTTGATGTCCTTGACCATGCCCAGATCGACCAGGTCGCGGCCGATCTCGGGGTCCTTGACCCCCTTCAACGCGTCGCGGACGTCCGCCTCGCTCAGGGTCTTCTTGCCGAACATCAAGGGTCTCCTCGGGAGGGTCGGTCGGTTCTCGTTACGATTATTCGGGTGGAGGATAGGGGGTCGGAGAGATTTGCCGGCGGGGCGGACCCGGCGGAGGACCAGTAACCGGGGCTCGGTCAACGTCTCCGATCCGAGCGGGCGAACGGCAGCTCCCAGGGCTCGGGCTCCGGCTCGGCCTCGCCGGCCCAACCCTCAGCCTCGGCTCGCCGTCGGGCGATGGCGAGCCAGCGTTCCAGCAAGGCGGCCACCGCCGGGGGCGTCACGACGCCCCCAAGCACGTGTGCCACCCCGATCTCGCGAGCTAACGGCGGGACCTCGGCATGGACGCCAGGGTCGAGCACGAGCACCAGGGCTTCCGAATCCAAAGGCTGCGCCTTCACGAGGTCATCGAGTCCCTGGCGGGGCCAACGGTCGAGGTCCACGACGATCAACGGGCAGGCCGACGACCGCCAGGCCCGCGCCAGGTCGGCCGCCGTGCGGGTCTCGACCAGACGGACCGGCCAGCTCACGACTCGAGGCCGGAGCAACCGCGCCCAGTTCGCCAGCCGCTCGTGGACGATCAACGGAGTGCGTGCCATCGTCCCTCAACGCCTCCCGAACCGACCCCTTCGAAACCCACACTTTGCCCGGTGACCGGTGACCATTGACCCAGGCCCAACCCAATTCCCAAGAATTCTAACAGCTTCGGTCATCTTCGGCGAGGGGCGCCGGTCGTCCCGCCGGCTTGAATCCGGCCCGCCGCAACCGATAGAATTGAGGTCCCGGCCTTCGACCGGACCCCATCGGCCTTCAGCCGGGAGCGGATCAAAACGATGCCCGACCGCGACTATTACAACGTCCTGGAAGTCGCCCGGGACGCGACACCCGATCAGATCAAGAAGGCCTATCGGGCCATGGCGCGGAAGTACCATCCGGACGTCAACCCCGGCGACAAGGAAGCCGAGAAGAAGTTCAAGGAGGCCCAGGAGGCCTACGACATCCTCAGCGACGCCGACAAGCGCAAGCTTTACGACCAGTTCGGGAAGGCCGCGTTCGAAGGCGTCGGCGCCGGCCCGCGGGCCGGCGGCTCGGAGTGGGTCTATCAGCAGGCCGGACCCGGCCCGGAGTTCGTCGATTTCAGCCAGTTCTTCGGCCACGGCGGACCCAACATGGGCGGCGGACCCGGCCCCGGCGCCGAACCGACCGGCGGCGCTCTTCGACGATCTCCTCGGCCGCCTCCGCGGTGGTGCCGGCCGCGCCGGCGGCGGGCGACGTGGACCGCGCCAGGGTCGCGAGGCCGAGGCCCAGTTGACCATCCCATTCCTCACGGCCGTCCGCGGTGGCCAGACGACCATCGAGGTCCTCCGCGAGGGCGGCCGTCGCGAGACGCTTGAGGTGAAGATTCCGCCCGGAACCGAGACCGGCAGCCGCCTCCGCCTCCGCGGTCGGGGCGAGCCCGGCGTGGCCGGCGGGTCGGCCGGCGACCTCTTCATCCGCGTCACCGTCGAGCCTCATCCCTACTTCACCCGCCAGGGCCGCGACCTCTCCGTCGAGGTTCCCCTCACGATCGACGAGGCGACCCTCGGCGCCCGGGTCGAGGTCCCCACGCTCGACGGCCTGAAGACTCTGCCGATCCCGCCCGGAACCTCCAGCGGCCAGAAGCTCCGCCTCCGCGGCCAGGGCGTCCCCGCTCGCGGCGACAAGCCGGCCGGCGACCTCTTCGTCGTCGCCAAAGTCGTCGTACCCAGAGAACCTGGACGACGAGAGCCGCCGCCTGATCCGTGAGTTCGCCGAACGCAATTCCCAGAAGCCCCGCGACGGGCTCTGGTGAGGTCTCGCATACCTTCGAAAGCTTGTGTCAATTGATGTTCTCGACGTGAATCGTCTTGCTGTTCTTGATCCGAAGCCCATGCGTCCCCCCATCATCCCCCGCGAACAGGTTGTCCGACGCCTGGCCGTGAACCCCGCGATCCTGGCGCGATTCGAGGCCCGCGGCCTGATCCGCTGCGTCCGCGAAGGGGGGGTCGAGGGTTACGAGCCGACCGAGTTGCGGCGGGTCTGGACCGTCGTCAGCCTCCACCGCGATGCCGGCGTCAACCTCGCCGGCATCGAAGCGATCCTCCGACTCCGCGACCGTCTCGACGAGGACCGCCGCCAGTTCCGCCGATTCGCCTCCGCCTTGCTCGCCGGACTCGACCCGGACGCGATCTTCGATCTTGACTCCGAACCGGAGGAGACCCTTGAGGCGGACCCCGGCGTCGAGCCCTGAACCCTCCCCCGACGACCCGCCTCGTCGCCGACCGCCCGCGAACGCCGGCGACCGTCGCCGTGTCCATCGTGCCGTAACCGCCTGGGCCGCCCTGACCCTCGGCGGTGTCGTGCTCCTGGTCGCCCTGACCCTCTGGCACCTCGTCCGCCGCGGCCGCCTGCTCCGCGAACGCCTCGGCCAACCCCGCGTCGTCCGCTGGCCCGAGCTTCCCGAGCCCCCGGCCCCACCCCCCAGTTGATCGTCGCTCCCAATCCCCTGGCAATCCGCTACCTTCCATGGACCTCCCCGCCACCTTCCGCCCCCACGAACGCCTCAAGGACCCCGCCGACTTCCGCCGGGCCTTCGAGCGGAAGCGGTCCGTCTCCGACGCGGCCTTGATCGTCTATGCCGTCGAGAATGGCCGCGACCACTCACGCCTCGGGCTCTCCGTCTCGCGGAAGAAGGTGCGACGAGCCACGGCGCGCAACCGCCTCAAGCGTTTGATTCGAGAGGCGTTCCGCCTGAGCAAGCCTGAGCTTCCCCAGGGCCTCGACCTCGTCGTCATCCCCCGCGGTCCGACCCTGACGCTCGCTCAGGCCCGCCATTCTCTCGTCACGCTCGCCCGCGACGCCACCCGCCGCCTCGGTTCTCACCGCAGACCCTGGACACCGAGGCCAGGGCCGTGAGCGACCCCGAGCCACTCCGCTCCTGGTCCACGCGACTGACCGTCGCCTCCCTGGTCACTCTGGTCCGACTCTACCAGTTCACCGCCGGACCGATGCTCGGCCTGCTCCTCGGCTCCGTCTGCCGCTTCGAACCGAGTTGCAGTCATTATATGATCGCTTCATTGCGTAAGTACGGCCCGATCAAAGGACTCGCTCGCGGTCTCGCCCGGATCGGTCGCTGCCACCCCTGGCACCCCGGCGGCTACGATCCCCCTTGATCTCCCCCTCACGAATGACGCTTCTGGTCTCGCTGCCTGCAACCATCGTTATCTGCAAAAAAGAACACTACATCACGGCATGATGCGACGGCCGACCGCCGTGTTCACCGCCAGCATGCTCCGCCGGTGCCGGACCAGTAGCCGACGGTAGTGCTGGATCGACGAGCTGTGCTGGCCCAGCGAGCTCAGATACTCCGATTCGCTGATCTCTCCCGCCCGGTACTTCCGCTCGACCCGATCGCGCTTGCGGAGGACCAGCGGCAGGATCTCGCGTTCGAGCTGCCGGAGGTCGTGCAGTGTGCCGAAATACTCCTGAGCCGCGACCTGCACCTCGGTCACGATCTGCCGCTCCAGGCCCGTCAGCTCGACCTGCGTCCGGCTGATGTTCACCTCGCTGCGACGGATATTGCCCTGATTGCGGTCGAGCACCGGGAGCGACAGGAAGACACCCGCGCCCCATGTCCGCACGTCGTGCTCACCGGGCGCGCGGTTGTCGGTGTAGCCAAAGGGGGTGTAGAGGGCGTAGGCGCTCGGAAACCGCTCGGCCCGGGCCCGTGCATGCTCCTTGAACGCGTGGCGGATCCCGAGCCGGTGCGCGATCAGGTCGGGCCGATGCTCCATGGCGACCGCAAGCAGCGTCTCGGCCGGCGGCGCGGTCGGGGCCTCGTCTTGGAGCGTGCCACGGACCCTCAGGTTCCCCGCCACCTCGACCGGCCACGACAGCATCTCCACCAGCTCCTGGCGGGTCCGCAGGTAGCGCTTGTGCTCGTCCTCATGCCGCAAGGCGGTGGTCTGTCGCTCGATGTACAGGTCCTCGATTGTCTCCTCGCCCGCGCCGGTCCGACGCGCCTCGGCGAGCAGACGGTCCAGTCGTGACAGGGCGGCCTCGGCCGTACGGACGGCATCGCGGGCATCGAGCACATCGATGAAGATCGTGCCCAGGTTGTCGATCTCCAGCCGGACGGCGTTCTGATACTGCGCCAGCCGCACAGATCGGGCCGCCTCGGCAGCCTCGATCTTGGCCTGACGCTTGCCCGAGTAGTCGATGGGATAGACGATGCTGACGCCGTAGTCCACCGAACCGGGCCGGTTCCGGCCGTACGAGCCGTAAGGGATGCCCGCCGAGTCGTAAAAGATCAACGGGTTCTTCCGCAAGCCCGCGGAGATGATCTCCGCCTCGGCCATCGAGATCTCGTGGGCTTTCGTCGCAATTCCAGGTTGGCCGTGACAAGCCTCTGGATCGCCTGGTCGAGCGTCAGTCCGCCGGGCGGTCCGGTGTCCTCGCTGGTAATCTCGAACGTGCCGTAGCTGGCCGACTCGCTCGGCGAGACGAGCGTCGGCGCCACGATCGCCGGCTCCCGAGACTGCGAGCCTCGATCCCGCTCCGAGCGGACCGAACTTGGCCCATCCCCCTGCCGCTCCCGACGGATCAGGCGGAAGGAATTCGTCGCAGCCCCTCGACGGAGGAACTCCCGATGCGTCCGGCTCGGCTCCTCCAGCACTGACAGGGGCGTCCGGATCGGCAAGGCTCCGAACAACGACGACGGTTCCCCGGGTGTCCTCGGCAGCGCACTCTCGCGGTCGTCGTCCTCCTTCGACTTCTCCTCCGACGCCGCGATGATGATGTCATCGGCCAGCGAGAGCTGCGCCCGCGTCCGACTCGCTCCGGCCGCGAGGATCAGCGCGAGCACCAGCGGACCGACGCCCGGTCGGGGCTTGCGGATCACGTCGTGGCCTCCTGCCTGCGCCGTCGCGAGCGTCCCGAGTCTGCACGACCCGCTCCCTCCCGGACGGTCCTCCCATCGCGTGCGGGCCGTGTTCCGTGACGGCCCCAGGGCTCGCGCCGCCTGGCGCCCGCGTCCCCGACTTCTCCGATTATCGGTGCAACCGCCACCCCTACTTTCATCCAACCAGCGCTCGGAACGCAAGCGGACCGACTCAGAGCCGTCCCAGCGCCCCCTCGATCTCTGCCCACAGGTCTTCCGGATCCTCCAGGCCGACCGACAGCCTCACCATCCCCGCCGTAATCCCCTGACGCGCCCACTGCTCCGCCGATTGCCCCCGGTGGCTCGTCGTCGCCGGATGGCTCAAGGTCGTGGCCACGTCTCCCAGGCTCGGCGCGAACGGGATCGAATCGCGCAATTCTTGGATCAACGTATCGGCCTCCGCGCGACCGCCGAGGTCGAGCGTCGCAATCGTGCCGAACCCGCCCTGGAGGCTCGTCCCGGCTCGCTCATGATCCGGGTGCGACGCCAGGCCCGGATAATGCACCGCCCGCACCTTCGGATGCGCCTCCAGCTTCGCCGCAAGGACAATCGCACTGGCACACGCTTGACGCGAGCGGACCGCCAGGGTGGCGATCCCGCGCAACGCCAGCCAGCACTCGAACGGGTTGCCCGTCAACCCGAATGTCGATCCGACCGCCCCCGCTCTCCCGATCAGTTCGCTTGACCCGGCGAGCAACCCCAGCGTCAGGTCGCTATGCCCGCCGATCAGCTTCGTCCCCGAGTGCGTGACCAGATCCGCCCCCAGACCGATCGGCTGGCAGAGCAGGGGGGCGAAGGTATGATCGATCGCCAGCAAGGCTCCCGCCTCCCTCGCGACCTCCGCCAGTCCCCCGATGTCCGCCAGCCTGACCAGCGGGTTCGACAGCGTCTCCGCGAAGACCACCCGGGTCCTCGGCGTCAACGCCGCGCGAAGCGTCTCCGGCCTCGTTGCATCAAAAAGTGCATGCTCAATTCCGAACCGTCCCAATTCCCGGACCAACCGCCCCGTCCTGCCATAGACCCCTTCCGAGAGCGCGACCTGCTCGCCGCTTTCCAGCAAGGTCAGGAAGACCGCCGCCTCCGCCGCCATGCCCGAGGCAAATACCAGGGCCGCCTCCGCACCCTCCAGCGCCGCCACCTTCGACGCAAGTTCCACCCCGTTCGGGTGCCCGTCCCGGGCGTAGAGGAACCCCGGCTCGCGACCTTCGTACAAGGCGTCGATCTGTTCCAATCCGTCCACCCGGTACACCACACTCAGTTGCAACGGCGGCACCAGCGGCCCCGTCACCATCGCCGGCTCCGCCGCCGGCCTCGCACACGTCGTCTCCGGCCGAGGATGCGATGAATCCGCCATGTCGCAACCACTCCTCCGTTTTCCGACCGGCCACTTTGTCAACGACCATCGCCCATCGGTCATCGACCTTCCTCGCTTCGATCCGCTCCCTCCCCCCGTCCAACACCCGCCGTCCGTTGTCCCCATTTCGCCAGCTCGACAATCGGAATCGGCGCCAACGCACAAAGACTGACCAGCACGAAATCCCCCAGGCTCGGCGGTGCCGTCTGCAGAACTCGCCGCAGCGGCGGCACGAAGACTGCCGCTGACTGGAGCAGGAAGCAGACCCCGACCGCCCCCCAGAGCCACGGGTTGCGGAACAACTGAGCGTCGAAGATCGTCCGCGCCTGCGACCGGGTATTGAATGCGTGCCAGACCTGCGACAGCGCCAGCGTCATGAACGCCATCGTCCGCGCGTGGACCAGGCCCTGCGCCCTCCGACCCGTACCACCGCAGCCCCACGAGAAAGACCAGCAGCGTCAACACCGCAATCATCAATCCTTGCCACGCAATCAGGCCCAGAAACCGTGGCCGAAGCAACCGCTCGTCCGGGTCACGCGGCGGCCTCCTCATGATCCCCGGCGCCGACGGCTCCAGCGCTAACGCCAACGCTGGAAAAACATCCGTAATCATGTTCAACCACAAGATCTGCAACGGCAAGAGCGGCAACGGCAAACCCGTCACGATCGCCGTGAAGACCGTGATCACCTCCGCGAAGTTGCACGAAAAGAGGTAATGTATGAATTTTATAATGTTCGCATAAATAATTCTTCCCTGCTCGACGGCCCGCACGATTGAGGCGAAGTTGTCGTCCGTGACGATCATGTCGGCCGTCTCCTTGGCCACTTCCGTCCCCTTGATGCCCATGGCGACGCCGATATCCGCCTTCTTCAAGGCCGGGGCGTCATTCACGCCGTCGCCGGTCATCGCCACGACCTCGCCCCGGCGCTGCAGCGCCTCGACGATCCGCAGCTTGTGCTCGGGCGAGACCCGCGCGAAGACGGCCGCGTCCTCGGCGACCCGGCCCCACCCTTCGTCATCGAGACCATCCAGCTCGCGGGCATGGACCGTCTTCATCGCCCGACCCTTCGGGTCGCGGTCCAGACCGAGTTGACGGGCGATCTCCGCCGCGGTGCCCACCTGATCGCCCGTGATCATGATCGATCGGATGCCCGCCCCGCGACAGGTCGCGATTGCCTCGCGTGCCTCCTCGCGCAGCGGGTCGATCATGCCGACCAGGCCGACGTAAGTCAGGTCACGCTCCAGGTCGGCTTCATCGAACGCCTCCGGCAGCTGGCGTTCGGCCAGGGCGAGCACGCGAAGCGCCTGGTCCGCGAGTTGTCGGTTGAACTCCAGCTGCTCCTCGCGACCGGCCTCATCCAGCGGCTCAACGCGCCCATCCGCGAGCTTCGCGTTGCAGAGCTTCAGCACCGCCCCCGGCGACCCCTTCACCAACGCCACCTGCCGCCCCTCGGGCGTCCGGTGGACCGTGACCATCCGCATCCTTTCACTCTCGAAAGGGATTTCATGGACCCGCTCGAACTCCCGACGGAGCCGCTTCAGGTCGATCCCCGCCTTCTCCGCCGCCACGATCAGGGCCGCCTCCGTCGGGTCGCCGATCGCAGCGTCTCCCTCCTCCGCTCGCTCCATCCGGGCATCATTGCACAATGCCCCGATCCGCAAGGCCCGGCTCAACAGTGCATCCGATTGCGGGTCGATCCTCCGGCCGTCCTCGCGAAACTCCCCGCTCGGCTCGTAGCCGACCCCGCCGACCTCCAGGCGCCTCGACCCGAGCACATAGGTTGTGACCGTCATCTCGTTGCGCGTCAAGGTGCCGGTCTTGTCCGTGCAGATGACCGTCGTCGAGCCGAGCGTCTCGACCGCCGGCAACCGCCGGACCAGCGCCCGCATCCGCGCCATGCGCTGCATCCCCAGGGCAAGCGTCATCGTCGCGACCGCCGGCAGACCCTCGGGCACCGCCGCGATCGCCAGCGAGATCCCGACCTCCAGCATCCGCAGCGGGGCGATCCCCCGCAGCAGGCCCGCCACCACGATCACCGCGCAGAGTCCCAGCACGAGGTAAACCAGCGTGCGACCAAGCTGCTCGAGCTTGATCTCGAGCGGCGTTTCCTGCTTGCCGGCCTCCTCGATCAACGTGCCGATCCGGCCCATCTCCGTGCGGTGGCCGGTCGCCGTGACGAGCAGGCGACCGCGGCCGTCGGTGACGACCGTGCCCATGTACGCCACGTCGAGCCGGTCTCCCAGCGGCGTGCCCGCGTCGCCCACCGGCGCCACCTGCTTCGACACGGCATGCGACTCGCCGGTCAAGGCCGCCTCGTCGATTTGCAGCCGCAACGCCTCCAGGACCCGACCGTCGGCCGGCACTCGCTGACCGGCGGCGAGCAGGACGACATCGCCCGGCACCAGTTCGGCCGCCGGAATCTGACGCTCCCGACCTCCCCGGATCACCTCCGCCTCCGGCACCACCTGCCTCCGCAGCGCCGCCAGGGCCTGGTCCGCCCGCCACTCCGTTGCGAATCCGATCAGGGAATTCAAGGCGATCACGATCACGATCGCTCCCGCCTCCAGCCACTCGTTCATCGCCAATGCGATCAAGGCTGCGGCCACCAGCAAGCCAACCACCAGGCTCCGGAACTGGGCCAGCAGGATCGACCACGCTGACCGCCCCTGCGACTCGGCCAGCCGGTTCGCCCCGAATCGCTCGCGCCTCCGCGACACCTCGTCTTCATCAAGCCCCCGCAACGGGTCGGCCGCGAGCTTCTCCGCGACCTGCGCGACCGTCAACGTGTGCCAGGCTGGGGCCGCGTCCGTCGTCGCCTCCGGACTTGCAATCGGTGCAGTCGGGTCAGTCATCCGTGTCGCTCCCGGATCGATTGGGCGGAAGGATTCTTGGTGGCCGCTTCCTCGGCTCCGGTCACTTCATCAGGTACACCATCACCAGCGACGCCACCACCAGCCCGATGATCAGCACCCCGTCAGGCTCGATCAAACGGACTCGCCGCTCCGCCTGGTAGAGCTGGCCCATCACCACGACCGCCGTCACCACGATCGTCGCCAGCGCCGTCACCACATGCGCCGCCGAGATCGCCGCAAAGAGCGAGCCGGGATAGGCCAGGTCGATCGGAACCAGCAGCACCATGTTGAACACGTTGCTCCCGAAGACATTCCCCAATGCCAGGTCTGGCGCCCCCATCCGCAACGCCGTCAGCGACGCGACCAGCTCCGGTAGCGAGGTCGCCAGTGCCACCAGCGTCGTGCCCACGAACGTGCCACCCAGCCCCGTCTGCTCGGCCAGCACGCCCGCCGCACTGGCCAGGTACGGTGCCGCCAAAACAATCGCCCCCGCGCTCAATCCGAACCCGCCGATCGCGAACCTCAAGGAAGGCACCCGGCCTCCCGTTTCCTCCGACGTCACCACCAGCCCCCCGACGTGCGGCGGCAGCCCGAGCCGCTGGTCGAGATAAACCAGCCGGACGCCGTAGCCGTACCCCAGCACGATCGCCAGGCTTCCGACACCGACCCCGAACAGGTCGGCCCCCGACCGCGTCGTAATCGCCAGGGCCGCCAGGGCCATCAAGGCCACGCTCAAGGTTGCCGGCAAGGCGTGCGCCACCGAGACCCGGGACAGGACCCGTCCCCGCGACGACGGCATCAGATCGAGCAATCCCAGGATCAGAAGGTTCATCAGGCTGCTGCCCATCAGGTCGCCGACGGCTAGGTCCGGCGAGCCCATCCGCGCCGCGTTCACATCGACGGACAGCTCCGGCATCGACGTCGCCGACGCCAGCAGGATGCTGCCCACCAGCAGCCTCCCCAGCCCGGTTCGATCTGCGATCGCGTCCGCGAACCGCGACAGAAGAATCCCCGCCACCACAATCACGGCGGCCGAGATCGCAAACTGGAGTGCGGCCTGGCTCATGGGGGGGTGAGTCCGGTCGTACCAGAAATCTCAAACATCACATCACGAGTATTCAACAAAGAATCCGCATCCGGGCTCCTCATTCGGTCTTCACCGGCGAGACGAACCCCGGCGGCTTGACCGCCAGCACCGAGCAGCTCACGCGCCGGAGCACCGTCTCCGCGGTATTGCCGATCAGCAGGCCCGGCAACCCCGTGCGGACGACCGTACCCATCACGATCAGGTCGGCTTCCAGCTCACGCGACGCATCGGCCAGTACGTCCGACGCCTCCCCCTTGACGAAGTGAACCCGTGCCGGCTCAACCTCGCCCGGATGTCGGGCCAGCAGATCGTCGAGTGCCCGTTGCTGGGCCTCGCGGATCGCGGCGACGTATGACTCGACCTGCTGGCGAGACAGGAGCGTTTCCCCTTGCAACATCTCCTCCCCCGGCGCGTTCCAGGCATGTACGACGTGCAATTCGGCCGACTCCAGCCGGGTGACCTCGCCGGCCAGCCGGAGGATCGTGTCGTTCAGCGCCACGCGGTCTTCGTGCGCTCTCAGATGCAGCTCGTCCTCCGCGGCATCGGGCGGAGGTAGCGGGTCCACCGCGGCCAGCACCCGACGCACTGGCCGGCCCTCCTCACGCGGATTGACGATCCAGACCGGGCAAGGCGCATTTCGAAAGATTTGCATGTCCTCTGATGTGAACAGGCCCCCGGGCTCCGGGCCGGCATCCTTGAGCAGCAAATCCGGTTCATCGCGGATCGAAGCCCGCACGGCTTCGAGCCAGGGCTTGCCCTCCAGGAAGGCCGTCGCCACGGACAGGCCCTCGTTCCGGAGCCTGGCCGCGGCGTCTTCCAGCTTCGCCCTGGCCCGTTCCGCGATCGCCTCCGCTGCCGGCATCGCCCCGGGGATCAAACGCGCGTACCAGGGCGACTGCTCCAACGCCACCGCCAATGTCAGTTTCGCCCCGCAGCAAGTCGCCAGCGCCGAGGCGTGCCCCAGGGCCGGCGAGGAGTCGCCCTCGTGCCGGATCACGACCAGGATGCTCTTGAACGAATCCATCACGCGTCTCCTCGACCCGCTCACTCGATTCAGGGCTTCGTGTCGGCCCGGCCATGACCGCCCGCCGCTGGCCAGACGGACCGTCTCGCTCATCCGCTCAGTGAAACAGGAACAGCGGCACCGGTGACTCCTCCAGGAGCTGCCTCGTTACCGAGCCGAAGACAAACTCGCGGAGCCTCGGCTGCCCGTAGGCGCCCAGCACCAGCAAGCCGGCCCCGAGCCGTCGGGCCTCCTCCAAAATCACCGCGCCGGCCGGCCGTTCCGTGACCGCCAGGTGCGGCTCGGCGCCGATCGCATGGGCATCGAGGAAGTCGATCGCCGATTCGGCCCGACGCTTGAGGATCTCGCGGTGCTCGCCGACCGCCACCACATGCACCGTTCCCATCGCCGCCAGGCCCGTCGCCACGAGGGCGAAGAGCGCCCGCGATGCCTGGAGGCTGCCGTCATACGCGACCACCACCGCTCCGCCCGCCGCCCGAGACCGCGGCACCGCCACGACCGGCCTCGGACCATGCTTGACGACCTCGCTCAGCGTGTCGTCCGGCTCGTCCGGCGAGTCGAACCGGAAATGCGTTTTCTGGCCCAGCACAATCACGTCGAACCGCTGCGACGCCTCCACGATCTGCTCGACCGGCGGGCCCATCCGGTTCAGGGCCCGGCGGTGACACCCGCCTCACCGCAACGCTTCTGGAACGCGTCGAGCCAGCCCTCGACCTGGGCCCGCGTCTCCTCCATCCGCGCCTCGTCGCGTGCTTCCTTGAACGCTCCGGCCCCCAGCGGTACCGCCTCCGGGGCCCGGATTCCCGGCTCGTCCACCACCGCGATTCCACCCACCAGCGCCTTTGACCGGCCGCCCCACTCCAGCGCCAGATCCAGCGCCGCCGCGGCATCGTCCGAGCCGTCCAGACCGACCAGCAATCGCGTCAGCATGCGAGTCTCCTCCCGGATCGCCCGGACGCCCCGGCGCACGCCTCCCTCCACGCCGATCGCCGTCGTGTCGGTTCTCGTCCGCAACCGGACGCGGCGGTCCATGGCGAGGAGCGCACGTCGCATCTCCGGTCCTCGTTCCGGCCAAAATTGAGAAACAGAGCTGGCCCGACGCTACCCGTCCCTCCCGGGATCGGCCCGTCGGATCGCCATGAGCCGTCTCGGCCGGATCGATCCGCCCGCCTTGAGCGCGATCGAAGGTGTTGTCGAGGCTAGCAGGCGGAAGGGCGCGATGTCAAGGATGGGAAAATCCGGTCGTCATATCCACCGACGTGGTATCAAAGGGGCCTCATTGCTGGCCATGACCCGACGTTAAGGATGCCCGTCCGTGGATCATCCTCGGCTATTCTTCATCATTTCCCGGCGATGCTTCCGGCCCGCCTGTCCGAGCAGGGCAACGGCCTCGCAGAGTTGCCGGAAAGCCTCCCGATGCTGCCCGGCGCCAAAGGCGGCCTCGGCCTTCTTGCGGAACTGGGTCAGCTCGGGCCATTCGATCGACCAGGCTTGCTCGACCGCCGCGGCCTGCGATTGCTTGACCGTCTCGTTCAGGCCAGCCAGCAGCTTGTTTTCCAGCGGACACTCCGCCGACTGGTAAATATGCTCCTCCACCGCCGGCTGGGCCTTGCCCCGGAACGAGCCGAGCAGGCTGGAAAAGAGCGAGCCTCGCGCCTTCGCCTTGTCGTCCGCCTCGCCGTCGTCCTCGACCGAGCCCGGTTCGAGCCACGGACCGATCCGGACGACCACCACCGTCACGTTGTCCTGGCCACCGCGAAGGTTCGCCAGGTGCATCAGGTACTGGACCGCGTCCTCCGGGTGGAACTGGCTGGCGATCGCCCCGATCTCGGGGTCGCTGACCGGACCCGACAGACCGTCCGAGCAGATCACGTAAACATCCCCACGCTCGACCGGCAAGGGGCCTTCGATGTCCACCTCCACCGTCGGCTCCGGTCCCAGGCTCCGGGTGATCACGTTCTTCGGGTACGCCTTGGAGACCTGCTCCGGCTTCATGTGCCCCTTCTTGACCAGCTCCCAGACCAGACTATGATCAAACGTGAGCTGTTCGATCCGGCCGTTGCGGATGCGGTAGGTCCGCGAGTCGCCCACGTGGGCGATCATGGCGCCGTTGGGGCCGAGGATCAAGGACGTGCAGGTGGTGCCCATCCGGTGGAAGTCGGGGTTTGCCTGCGCCTTGTTGTAGATCTGGGCGCCAACCTGGAGGTACGCCTTGGTGATCGCCTCCGACGGCGTGCCGGCCTTGGTCTTCAGATAGCTGTGAGGGATGTTGTCGGCGGCCAGCTTGCTCGCCAGCTCGCCGACGGCGTGCGCCCCCATGCCATCGGCCACCATGAAGACGTGGCCGCGGTGCTTCCACATCTCGGCATTGGGGGCGCGGACGACCGCGAAGCTGTCCTGGTTGTTGGCCCGCCGCATGCCGGTGTCGGTCGCTGCGGCCTCGACGATCGATTCTTCCCAGTTCACGGGACCGCCCTTGGGGTACTGTCCATGTCCGGGGACGCCTGCCCGTACCGGACCCAGCCCGGGTCCAATCTGCTTCGCGACGGCGCCCCCCACGGGGCCAGGACTCCCCTCGGCTGGGTGCGACCCCGATTCGCCATTATCTGAAGCGACTCGGCGCGATGTCAAACGGTTGGCCATGATCGATTGGACGCATCGGTTTCGGCGGGCCGTTCTCCAGGCGCGGAGGAAGCACCCATTTGTCATCCGAACGGCACACTACACGCTACGGCTCCCAACCCGTCTCGTGACACTCGGCTCCCCGCTACCCACCTTCTCACGTGTCGGCCAGAGTCCTCCCTCATCGCCAAAAATTGTCCGAGATTTCCCTCGACTTTCGCCCGATGTCGCTTATTAATCCTCTCGGGCGCTGCGCCTTCGCGCCCGAGGGGCTCGACGTCCGCGCCCCGAACGCCTCAACTCAACGTCGGAGTGGCAACGTGGCGATCACCGAGAAGCAACGCGAGACCGCCCGGATCAACGGCGCCCGGAGTCAGGGACCGACCAGCGCCGCCGGCAAGGAGCGCTCCCGACGCAATGCCCTCAAGCATGGTCTCGCGGGCGATGGGGTCGTGCTACCCGAGGAGCTGGCCCGGGAGGTCCGCGACGAGATCGCCGTCTTCGAGGCCAGGCACCGACCGGCCGATGCCTACGAGCGTCGTCTGCTGGAGCGCGCCGCCCTGGCGTCCGTCCGCAGCATCCGGCTCCAGAAAGCCCTGCTCACCCGCGACGAGCGCCGCCTTCAGGACGCCGTCAAGCACTGGGACGAGGCCCGCGACGACCGCCTCGTCGCCCTCGTCGCCTGTCTGGAAAGCGATCCGGAAGCGTCCATTCGATTACTCAAGCGATTTGCCGAAGGTTGTGATTACCTCGCCGACGTCTGGTCCGAGCTGGGCGACCGCCTCGTTCGCGTCGGCTACTGGGATCGCTCCCACGCCCTCCGCGTCCTTCGGCTGCTCGGGATGCCCGAGCCGCCGAACCCGCACAGTCCGGAGTGGCAGGTGACGACCTGGAAGGCGATCCTTGCCCTGCAATTCGTCCGCGACCCCGAGTCCGTCCGCCGCCAGCTCTCCTGGGACGCCGGTCTCGAGCGCCTCCAGAGCTGGCTCCCGGACCCCGCCGTCGCCCGCGCGATGCTGGACGACCTCATCGCCGAGCACCACGACGAGCTGGCCACCCTCGGCGATCACCTCTGGCAACACCACGACGCCCCCGACCGCGCCGCCGCTCGCGACCTGGCCTTCTTCGATCCCTCTCCCGAAGCCGCCCGCCTCCATCGCTATCTCAACGACGCCGAACGGACCCGCCGTCTGTCCCTCGCCGAACTGGACCGCGGGCGCACTCCGGCCCCCGCGCCTGGCCGCCGCCCCGCTCCTCCCCCCGACCGCCCCCTCTTCCCACCCCGACCCCTCGCGGACCTCCTGCCGCTCTCCGACCTCGCCGACCCGATTCTCGACACCCTCGCTCCGCGAAACGAACCCGGCGCCGATCGCTCTCGGGACTTCCCGACCCTCCTCGACCCCGTCCCTCCCCTCGTCGTCCCCCCGGAGATCCCCCCCGATCCGCTCCTCTGACCCCCTCCGCTCCTCCCTGGGAACCCCCTCCGCGGCCCTCCCGACCCCGGGCCTCGCTTCCCCTGCGCCCGTCGAGTCCGATCCCTCGCCCGGTCTTCCGTCTCGTCGGCTCCGTCCACCGACCGCCTCTTTGCAGGGTGCTCTGTGCGCACCAACTTCTTGCCAGATCACGACTTGATGCTCAGGGAGCACCCTGCAGGAAGACCGGCGACCTTCGCTCTCAGCCCCTTCGTAGCGCCCGGCCCGGGGTGGCGCCGGTCGGCTGGCCATCGAGCAGGGCGGGGACACCGTTGACCAGGACGTGGAGCACCCCCTCCGCCAGGGCGCGGCCCTCGGCGTAGGTGGAGCGGTCGGTGACGCTGGCCGGGTCGTAGATGGCGATGTCGGCGGCGAACCCGGGGCGGATCAGGCCGCGGTCGGTCAGGCGGTAGCGACGGGCGGCGTGGGTCGCGAGGTGGGTGACCGCCTCGGACCAGTCGTAATCGCCGAGAGTCCGGGTGTGGTAGCCGAGGTAGCGGGCGAAGGCCCCCCAGCCCCGGGGGTGGGGGAAGCCGCCGATGAAGATGCCGTCGGAGCCGGCCATGTGGGCCGGGTGGCGGAGGATCGCCCGGACGTCCTCCTCGGTCCGGTCGCCGCCCCGGAAGGCGACCACTCCCACCGCCAGACCCGTGGCCAGGAGGATCTCGCAGATGAAGTCGCAGGCCGACATCTTGGCCTGCTTCGCCGCATCGAGCACCTTCAAGCCCTCGGCCCATCGCCAATCGGGGTTGGCGACCATCGCCAGCGTGATCCCTTCGAGCGGGTGGGGCAGGGGGTTCGGGAACCACTCCGCCTCCAGCCGCCGACGGATCGCCGGGTCCGCGAGCCGTTCGAGCGTCGGCTCGATCCCGCCCTCCTGCACCCACGACGGCAGCGTGACCATGCCCAGGATCGTGCTGCCGGCCAGGTACGGATACGAGTCGAAGGTCAGATCCATGCCCCGGGCACGCCCCTGGTCGATCAGGGGCAGCAGGACGTCGGCCCGGCCGTTGTAGTGCGAGATGTTGGCCGCGACCCCCGAGCGCTCGACGATCTCGTAAACCTCCTTCATCCCGATCGGCGCCGCGCTGCCGTAGCCGCGCATGTGGGTGACATAGACACCGTCGTCGGGCACGATCGCCTCGCACAGAGCGGCGAACTCGCGGGCGTCGCCGTGCAGGCTGGGCAGATAGTCGAGACCCGTCGAGAGTCCGACGGCGCCGGCGTCCATCCCCTCGCGGACGATCCGCTGCATCGCCTTCAGCTCGTCATCGGTGGCCGGTCTGGGGTCGTGGCCGATGACCTCCAGGCGGACGTTGCCGTTCGGGATCAGATAGGCGACGTTCAGGGCCGTCGTCCGGTCGAACCGCGCCAGGTACTCGTCCACCGTCCGCCAGTCGGAGGCGACCTCGGGCGGGTTGCCGTTGAAGCCGGCGGTGTAACGCCGCATGTAGTCGATCGTGGACGGCGAGCCGGGGGCGAAGGCCGAGCCGTCCTGGCCGAGGACGTAGGTCGTGACCCCCTGCCGGAGCGCGGCCAGGTGAACCGGGTCGGCCAGGAGCATCAGGTCGCCGTGGACGTGGGTGTCGATGAAGCCGGGGACGACGTGCCGGTCGGTCGCGTCGATCACCTTCGCCGCCTGGGCGCCGTCGAGCCGGCCGACGTCGGCGACGACCGCGTCGAGCACGCCCACATCGGCCTTGAAGGGCGGCCCACCCGACCCGTCGATCACCCAGCCACCCCGGATCAAGACGTCGAACTCGGCCATCGGATCGGACCCTCCCGACTCACCTGGAAAACCCGGCAAAGCGGCCATCATAGCAGAGGCCCACCCCGTCGCCATCCCCGCCGCCCCGTTCCCCGGCAAAGCGCCTGACCCGCCCTTGCGTCTCGCGAGAAAGGCGTCGGGCTCGGTCCTTTGCGATCCGATCCAGACCGGCCCGGACTCCAGGGACCAGGCGAGGTTTCGGCCAGTCGGGATCGACGGATTCAACTGGACACCACCGCTCGACGCCGGTCCAATGGAGAGACCCGCAGAGACGATCCGGCCAGGCGCAGCACGTTTGACGCTTCAGTACTGATGATCCTGGTCGCCCGGAGCGGCTCCATCCTCCCGAACGAGTTCGCGGCACTGCGTCGCGAAATGAGGCTCTCGGAACGATGAAGATTCTCAAGTTCCTCGGTACGGTGTCGATGCTCGCCGCATTCGCGATGGCGGTGAGCCTCTCGCCGGCCGTCGAGCAGAAGCCCGAGCCGGGACCGGCAACGGCCGGCAGCGACGCCTTCCAGCGTCGCGTTCAGCCGTTCGTCGATCGCTACTGCGTCGATTGCCACTCCCAGGACTATTCGGAGGGGAAGATCGTCCTCGACCGCTTCGCCGACCAGGCGGCGGCCGTGAAGGACGGCGAGACCTGGCTCCGCGTGCTCGATGCGCTCGAAGGCCGCATCATGCCGCCGTCCGACATGCCCCAGCCGACCCTGGACGAGCTGGAGGGCGTGATCGCCTGGATCGAGGACGATTACCTGGCCGCCCAGTTGCGGCGGCGAGACCGACTCCGGCGCCGGTCGTGATCCGTCGGCTCAACCGTCAGGAGTACGACAACACGATCCGCGACCTGCTCGGCCTCGACCTCCACCTCGCCGACGCCTTCCCCGCCGACGAGATCGGCTTCGGCTTCGACAACGTCGGCTCGGCCCTGAACATCTCGCCGATCCACGTCGAGAAGTACCTCGACGCCGCCGAGCTGGCCCTCGACGCCGCGATCGTCCCTCCCGACGCCGAGGGCTTGCCCCCCATCGAGCTGATCGGCCTGAAGACCTACCCGCTGCCGCCGGACAAGCCGGTCGAGTTCGAGCATTCGCTCAAGCCCGGCCGTTATCTGGCCGACTTCAGCCTGGTGCGGGTCGGCGATCGCCGAATCGGTCACGCCGCCCCGGCTGGTGATCGGCTTCGGCAAGGACCGTCGGACCGTCGAGGCCGTCCGCGTGCAGGACGAGACGGTCGTCTATCGCTACTGGCTCGAGGTCGCCGAGGGGGATCGACTCGGTCCACGTCGCCCTCGCCCCGGGCAGATTCGAGAGCGGAAGGCCGTGGCGCAGCCGACGGAGATCACCGCCAACGTCAGCGGCGACCAGCGCTACGGGTCCGACCGCGGCCTGCACGTCGATTCGATGGTCGTCCACGGCCCGGTTCGGCTCGCGGCCGAGGATCTGCCGGAGTCGCACCGGCGGATCCTGTTCCGTCAACCGGGCTTCGGCGACGAATCGCGGCTCGACTGCGCCCGCGAGGTCATCGCCCGGTTCGCCGAGCGGGCCTTCCGTCGCCCGGTGACGCCCGAGGAGGTCGATCGCCTGATCGGATTCTTCCGCCTGGCCCACGACCGCGGCGAGAGCTTCGAGCGCGGCGTGCAGATCGCGCTGACGACGGTCCTGGCCTCCCCCCGGTTCCTCTTCCTGGTCGAGCCCGAGGCGTCGGCGCGAGGACCGGCCGCTCGACGAGTTCGAGCTGGCCAGCCGGCTCTCGTACTTCCTCTGGAGCAGCATGCCCGACGACGCCCTGTTCCGCGAGGCTCGCGCCGGGACCTTGCGGGCGAACCTCCGCCGGCAGGTCGACCGGATGCTGGACGACCCGAAGTCCGACGCCTTCGTGGCGAACTTCGCCGGCCAGTGGCTGCAGCTCCGCAGGCTGGACGGCGCGTCGCCCCGACGCCGACCTCTTCCCCGGCTTCGACGACGCCTTGCGGGACGCGATGCGGCGGGAGACCGAGCTCTACTTCGCCGACGATCCTCCGCGAGCAATCGGAGCGTCCTGGAGCTGCTCGACTCCGACTACACGTTCGTCAACGCGGCCCTGGCCCGGCACTACGGGATCGAGGGCGTCTCCGGCGACGACTTCCGTCGGGTCGCCCTGGCCGACCGTCGTCGCGGCGGGGTCTTGACGCAGGCGAGCGTCCTGACGCTGACCTCGAACCCCAACCGGACCTCGCCCGTGAAGCGCGGGCAGTGGATCCTCCAGCAGATCCTCGGCACGCCGCCCCCGCCGCCCCCGCCCGACGTCCCCAAGCTGGACGAGAGCGCGCAGGCCGCCGACGCCGCCTCGCTCCGCGAGCGCCTGGAGCTGCACCGGGCCAACCCCGAGTGCGCCGTCTGCCACCAGCCAGATGGACCCGCTCGGGCTTCGCCCTGGAGAATTACGACGCGGTCGGCCGCTGGCGGACCACGCGACGGCCAGTTCCCGATCGACCCCTCCGGCGAGCTGTCCGGCGGACGGAAGTTCGCGGACGCCGGCGAGCTTGAAGCAGGTCCTCGGGACCACGTCCGCCAAGAAGTTCGCCCGGAACCTGATCGAGAACATGCTGACCTACGCCCTCGGCCGGGGCCTGGAGCCTGACGACTACTGCACGGTCGAGGCGATCCGCAAGCGGCTCGCTGGCCGATGACGTACCGGATTCGCAACATCCTCTTCGGGATCGTGGAGAGCGAGGCGTTCCAGCATCGGGGCGTCGCCCAGTGACCGCGAGTCAGTCCGCCAACCGTCACAACCAGGACGACGACATGGCGAGCCGAATCAACCGTCGGACCATGCTCCGCGGATTGGGAGCCGCCCTGGCCTTGCCCTGGATGGAGAGCCTCCCGGCCGTCGCCCGGGCCGCCGGCGCATCCGGCAAGCCGCCGGTGCGGATGTGCTTCTGGTACGTCCCCAACGGCGTCCACCTGCCGACCTGGTTCCCGGAGCACGACGGGGTCCTGGTCGACCTGCCCGAGACGCTCCAGCCGCTCGCCTTCGCCCGCGATTACCTCAACTGCTTCCACGGCCTGACGCACAACACCGCCCTGACCAACGGCGACACCGAGGGCTGCGGCCACGGCCAGGGGGCCGCCAGCTTCCTGACCGGCGCCCAGGCGTACAAGTCGCAGGACGCCGTCCGGGTCGGCATCTCCGTCGATCAGCTCTACGCCCGGCACGTCGGCGACGCGACCCGCATCCCCAGCCTGGAGCTCGGCTGCGAGTCGGCCCGCTCGGGCAACGCCTTCGGCTACAGCGGGACCTACAAGACGCACATCTCCTGGCGGACGCCGACCTCGCCCGCCCCCTACGAGATGAACCCCAAGGCTCGTCTTCGACCGCCTCTTCACCGAGGGGAGCAGCAAGCCTGACCCAGGCGACCGTCGCCGATCGCGACTTCTACCGCCGGAGCATCCTCGACTACGTCCTGGACGACGCCCGCCGCGTCCGCGACCGTGTCTCCTCGGCCGATCGCCGCAAGCTCGACCAGTACCTGACCGGCGTCCGCGAGGTCGAGCGCCGCGATCCAGAACGCCGCCACCTCGGTCGAGCTCCCCGGCGACCGACTTCGAGCGGCCCGCCGGCATCCCGGAGGACTTCGACGAGCACCTCCGGCTCATGTGCGACCTGATGGTCCTCGCCTTCCAGACCGACAGCACCCGGGCCTCCAGCTTCATGGTCACCAAGGAAGCCACCGACCGGAACTACCCCTGGCTCGGCTTCACCGACGGCCACCACGAGCTCTCCCACCACGGCAACGACGAGGAGAAGAACCGCAAGCTCCGCGAGATCGACCGCTACCACATCTCGATCCTCGGCTACATGGTCGAGAAGATGATGACCGTCGAGGAGGCCGACGGATCGACCCTGCTCGACAACTCGATGATCCTCTACGGCAGCGGGATCAGCGACGGCGACCGCCACGACCACGTCAACCTCCCGGTCATCGTGGTCGGCAAGGGCGGCGGCACGCTGCGGGCCGGGCAGCACCTGGCGTGCCGCCCCGAGACGCCGATGTCCAACCTCCTGCTGTCGATGCTCCAGCAGGCCGGCGTCCCGGTCGACCGCTTCGGCGACAGCACCGAGCCGCTGCCCGGCCTGCTCTGAGAGTCACGAAGGAGCTTCTCGCGTGGGGATTCGTCGTTTGAGCTGGACCCTCCTGGTGTTCGCTGCTTGCATCCTGCCCACCACTCGCGGCCAGGACACGCCCGCCCCCGCACGCGCTGGCGAGTCGATTCAAGACCTTCGGAACGAGGACGTGGAGGTCCGCCGCAAGGCCGCGATCGCGATACGGTTCTCCGGGAAGGACATTCAGCGGCGCGGCCCTGCCGGCCTTGATCGAACTCCTGAAGTCGGAGAAAGACGGCCAGGTGCGATTGGCCGTCCTCGATGCGTTGACCTCCCTCGGACCCGACGCCGCCCCGGCCGTGCCCGCGCTCGTATCCACCTTGCAGACCAACTATGGAGGCCAGTCGAAGGAGGAACTGCACCAGGACTACCGCTCCGCCCTGGCCCTGGCGGCCATCGGCAAGCCGGCGGTCGCCGGGCTGCGCACGGTCCTGGGCGAGCGGAAGGTCAACGTCCGCGCCGAGGCCGCGATGGCCCTGGGTCGGATCGGCCCAGAGGCCGAGGCAGCCATCCCCGACCTGATCCTCCGCCTCGCCGACGAGAGCGAACGCGTCGCCCACGAGGCCAGCCTCGCCCTCGGCCGGATCGGCCCGGCCGCGGTCGGACCCTTGACCGAGGCGACCCAGGATCCGAGCGCCGCCGTCCGCGCTCGGGTCATCGAGGCCCTGGGACCCCTGACGGCCAACGACGATCGCGCCCGCACCTTCGTCCTGGAACGCACTCGGGACGACGCGCCGGAGGTCCGAGCCGCCGCCTTGAAGTCGCTCACATCGTCCGACCTGCCCGACGAGAGACTGTCTCCAATCCTCAAGGCGAGTCTGGCCGACCTTCACGAGGATGTGCGCCTGGCCGCGGTCAACCTGCTGATGGCCCATCGGGACCAGCTTCCGCCATTGGCAATGCACCTGGAATCCCTGCTCACGGCCGAGGATGACGGGGTCGCCCGCCATGCCGCCTTCCTGCTCGGCGCCCTCGGCCCCGAGGCGGTCCCCATCCTGATCCGTTCCCTGGCCCGGGACGAGAGCCGGATCGATCCGAACGCCGCCGCGCTGGCGCGGATTGGTCGGCCGGCGGTCGAACCGCTCGCCCGTTCGCTCAACGACGCCGACCCGCGCCACCCGTCGCGGTGCGGCCCTCGCCCTCGGCCAGGTCCGACCGTTGCCGCCGGGCGTGGTCGCGAAGCTGACCGCCGGTCTGGACGATCCCGTCCCCGAAGTCCGCGCCGGGTTCCTCGCCGCTCTCAATCAACTCGGTCGCCGCGGCACCGCCGCCGCGCCGGCCGTGCGTGCTAGGCTCCACGACGAATCGGCGGAGATCCGTTGCCAGGCGATCGACGTCCTCGTCCGCTCGGCCCCTCATGACGACCCACTCCTCAACGACCTCACGGCCTGCCTCGACGACAACGCCCCCCGCGTCCAGCAACGGGCTCTCCTGGCCCTCCGTTCGCTCGGTCCTCTCGGCCGCGGCGCGTTGCCCGCCACGATCGCGAAGCTGGAAAGCCCTGATCCTGAGGTCCGTCGGTTAGCCGCCGAGTTCATCGGGAGTCATGGACCGGCCGCCGCCGCGGCCGTGCCCGCGCTCGCCTCCTTGCTCGACGATCCCGCGGCCGAGACCCGGACGATCGCCGCCCAGGCTCTCGGAAACATCGGCAAGGCCGCCCAGCCAGCCTTGCCCCGCCTGACCGCCCTGCTGAAGGACCAACCCGCCGAGGTCCGGGTCGCGGTCGTCTCGACGCTGGGGAGTCTGGAACTCGATGCGGAAGCGATCCGTCCCGATCTCTCCCAGGCGCTCCGGGCCGACGAGCCCGACGTCCGCCGCGCCGCCATGCGAGCCATCCAGCGACTCGGTCCCGACGGCGCGCTCTTCGTGCCCGACATCATCCTCCTGGCAGCCAACCGGGACGAACGACGCACCGTCGAGCGCTCGCTCCGCCGCTTCGAGCGCTCGGGAACCGACCCTCGATCCGTCCCGGAGCTGATCGAACAATTGAAGCATGATCAGGAGCCCGTCCGCCTGCTGGCGGTCCGGTTCCTGGGACTGGCCGGTCAAAGGGCCCGGGCGGCGCTCCCTGCACTCGAACGGTTGCAAGACGATCCGAGTGCCGAGGTCCGTCAGCAGGCCGAGGCCGCCCGCGAACGCATCATGAGCCAGCCGGCCTCCGGTTGAACGACGATCCCGGCCCTCGAACTCCCGGCGGCCGTCGCCAGTTCCCGGGGAGCGACCGGACCAACTCGACCCGGCCCGGGACGCCCGGATTGGTCGAGGGTTCATCACCCCTGGACATTTCCTGATCATTCACCCCCGACTCGACGACCACTTTCGATTGCGACAAGCCTTCCCTATCAAGGACTTGCGTTCGACAGGCAGCGTGCGGCACGGGTTTCGCCAGAGCGACGCTGTCCGAGTCGAATACCTTCCAGGGAGCTTGTTGCATGAGATGTCACCGGGGCTTCACCCTGATCGAGTTGCTGGTCGTTATCGCGATCATCGGCGTCCTGATCGCGCTGCTCCTGCCGGCGGTCCAGGCCGCCCGCGAGGCGGCCCGACGCGCCCAGTGTGCCAACAATCTCAAGCAGATCGGGATCGCCTTTCACAATTATGCTGACATCCACAAAGGATTTCCTCCCACGGCCATCGGCGTGCAGCGGCCGACGCTCGAACAGTTCGGCGGCTGGGGCGTGCAGATCCTCGGCTACATCGAGCAGCCTCAGGTTTAGGGGCCTACAACTTCGACCTGGGGTTCCACCTCCCGGCCAACCAGACCGCGGTCCGCACGGTGCTGTCGGTCTATCTCTGCCCGTCCGCAACGCGGACGCAGAACCCCGTCGCGGGCGTCGTCGATTTCACGAAGGGGGGCGTGCCCAACATGTCCCTCGACGCCGCCGCGGGCGACTACTTCACGGCGCGGTCGTACATTGTCTCCTGGTACGCCTCGCCGTTTGTCGAGCACATCGGGGCCCTCGATCAGACCGTTCACACACCGCTTTCGTCGATCACCGACGGCCTTTCCAACACCCTGCTCACCTACAAATGTGCCGGCAAGCCCGATTACTGGGTCCGCGGCAAGTTCATCCACGGCTTCCCCACGCCAGGCTCTCCCTACGCGATCGATCACTGGTGGAGTCATGGGGCCTGGGCCGGTTTCATGAACATGCGAATTGTTAGCTTCACCGGAGGCCAGTACGGGTACGACGGCCCTTGCGTCATCAACTGCCACAACGGCTGGAATGGCGTGTACTCGTTCCACCCCGGTGGAATCAACACCCTCGCCTGCGACGGTTCGGTGCGTTTCCTCAAGGAATCGACGGCGAAGTCGGCAATCAAGGCGTATGTCACGCGAGCTGAGGGTGAAGTCCTCAGTGCCGATCAGCTCTGATCGGAAACAGGGAAAGGGTACGAACTTGGAGACCGATTGGCGACGGCGCGGCGGCCGTCCGTGCTGCCGCGTCCCGATGTTGGCCGTGCTACTGGCCTTGACCGGCTGCGGCAACGACGACCGCGTACCGCTCTATCCGGCGTCCGGCCGAGTCCTCGTCGATGGGAAACCGACGCCGGGGATCGAGGTCCGCCTCGTGCCGGCCGACCGGCCCGACGATCCGGATGCACTGAGGGCGTTCGCCCGGACGGACGAGGAGGGACGCTTCGTACTGGGCACTTATGAGAAGGAGGACGGCGCACCCGCCGGACATTACCAGGTGACGCTCTTCTGGTCCGCCCGACCGCCCGGTCCCGAGCCACCGACCGACGGCCTCGGCGGGCGCTTTGCTTCCCCCGAACGGACCAGCCTCGAAGCAACGATCGTCGAGGGTGAGAACCGCCTCGAACCGTTCGAGGTCCCATCCGCCTCGTCCAACCCCTCGCGACGCCCCACCTCGCCCCGTTTCCGACCCAACCGCGACGGCTTCGATGGAACCGCGCTTCCGACTTCCGGAAGGACTCCCTGGGATGCTCGCCGAACTCGCCCTCGCGACGACGCTCGCCATGACGCCCGTCGCGATTCCCAACCCGCCCTTGATCCGCTCGGTGCAGAGCGGCCCCTGGTCCGATCCGATGACCCGGGAAGGCGGCCTTCTGCCCGGCCCCGGTTCGCGGGTGCAGGTCCGCGAAGGGCACCGAGTCCTCTACGATCGCAACTCGGACCAGCCGATCCGCTCGATCCATGTCGCCAGCGTCCTCGAATTCGCCCGAGATCGCGACACCCGGCTGGATGTCGGCCTGATCAAGGTCCAGGCCGGCGACGATGACAGCGAGAACGGCTTCGCCTGCGACGATCACCCAGTTCCAGCCGGCCGACTCTGCCGGTCGCGTCTTGGTCCGCGGTTCGGCCTGTGACAACGGGTCGATCGCCCGGCTCCTCGTCAACGGCCGCGAGGCCCGCGCCATCCGTCCCGGTTTCACCGAGTGGGAGATTGAACTCGACGCCGAACCGGTTATCCCTGAAACAAGCGTATCGATACGGGCTCCGGAGCATCACCCCTGTATTTCCGGGCTTTCAGGCAAGGCGTCTCCGAGGGGGGTGTCGATTTCGAGTGAGCACCTCGCCGAATTCCATCGTTTCACCTTTCGCCTTGTTTCATAGGCCGTAGGTCACTGTCAGTCCTATGTCAATCGTCGTATTACGCTTGTTTAGGGGTTAGCTTGACCGTGGAGGCCCACGCCGTCGACGAGGCCGGCAACGTCGAGGCGACACCTTACCGGCTCCGCACCGGTGCGGAGGCATCCCCCTCAGAGGTCGGTCTCGACTCAGCCGCGGCCGGTGTTGAGAAAAGACCCTGAGTCCCTGCTTTTGGATCCCCGCAGTGGCCGTTTGGAGGACAGGCTTCGATCGGGACCGACTCGTCCTCATGGCCATATGGTCCATCCCGGCAACCGTCCCGACCCCCGGATTACGACGATTCGTAAGTTCCATCGACAAGCCATCGCGGGATGATCAACGCCGATTCCCGAAGAAAGGAACGGATCATGGTCGAGGACCGTCACGATGCGGAGCTTCGGCGACGGGAGTTCCTCGCCGTGACGGCGGTACTGCTGGGCGCCTCGGGTATCCGGACTGCGAGCGGGTCGGAGCCGCTGGCAACGCCGGTGCCGGTCACGACTCCGTGGGCAGTCGGCGACAGTAAGCAACTGTTCATTGATCGCCGCTTCATCGCGGACTGCGAGAACGTCACGTTGACCATGAATCCGGCCCAGAAGCTTGGCATCGTGCTCAACTCCAAGGATGTACCCTGGGAGCGTGGGACGGGTGGCTACTTCCGCGTCATCGAGGACGGTGGCAAGTTCAAGCTGTACTACGGCGCCTTCCTGGAGACCGGGCATGGGCTCTGCTACGCCGAGAGCGACGACGGCTTGCACTGGAACCGGCCCGCCCTCGGGCTCGTGGAGATCGGCGGCCGTCGGGACAACAACGTCCTCTATCCCGACGACGCCATCGACGCCACCATCATGATCGACCCGGAGGATGCGCCGGAGCGTCGTTACAAGCTCTTCCGCTCGCTCGTCACGCAGGACCCGGCGCGGGCGGGCGTGTACGCCTCGTATTCGCCGGATGGCATCCACTTCACGGAGGCGGATCGCGTCCTGCCGATGTGGCCGGAGACGTCGCCCATCGCCGACTGGGACCCTCGTATCGGCAAGTACGTCGTCTTCCTGCGCGTCTTTGTCCGCGACGACGAGAACCAGCGTCGCGTCGGCCGGCTCGAGACCGACGACCTGCTGAAGCCCTGGCCTTACCAATCCACCGACCCGCTGCTCAGCCCGCCGTCGCCTGAGAACATCGCGCAGGTTCTCTCGGTGGACGAGGGCGACGGACCGTACTGCGACATCTATACGAGCGCGGCCTGCCGCTACCCTGACGCCCAGGACGTGTACCTGATGTTCCCGTCGCTCTTCCGCCACTTCGCGCCGAGCCGGCAGCCCTGGTTCCGATTCGAGCCGGGCAACGACTATGGCCTGATCGAGTTGCAGATGGCCGTCAGCCGCGACGGGATCCACTGGGAGCGGCCGGACCGTCGTCCCTATCTCGCGATGGGCCTGCCGGACGAGTGGGATCGCTGGCTCACCATGATGGGCGTGGGCCTGATCCGCCACGGCAACGCCCTTTATCAATACTACTGGTCCACCGGCCGGACACACGACTCGGGCATCCTGCGACCGGAGTACGACAGAAGCCTCCAGCCAATCGCCGCCATCGGTGCGTTGCGGCAGCGTCTCGACGGCTTCGTCTCGGCCGATTTCGCTTGCTCGGGCGGGACCCTGACGACTCCACCTCTGGTGTTCAGCGGCACACACTTACACTTGAATATCGACACGGGCGGGATGGGCACGGCCTTCGTCGAGATCCGCGATGCTCAGGGACGACCCATCACCGGCTTCACGCTCGCCGACTGCGAGGAGATTGGCGGTAACTTCCTGAAGACGCCCGTTCGCTGGAAGGGCAAGGCGGACCTCACGGCATTGCGTGAGCAATCGATTGTGCTTCACATCTCGGCTCGTCGCGCCAAGCTCTATGCCTTTCAATTCGCTGCCGATCCGCCCCCGGACCAGGACTGATGCCACATGTTTTCGACGCTCTCTCCGACCTTGCCCGGTCGATTCCCGTAGGCGGACCCCTGGTGGACGGCGGGTATCGCGATGTCGCGGATTTGCTTCCTGAAAAAACGACCGAATATTGAAAAAATAATCTAAGGACGCGCCACCGGCTGGAGGCCGGTCGGTTCGCCTGTCGGCTGAAAGATGGACCCACACATCGCTAGTTCTGCCACAACCCCTGCTGTCCCCCCCCTGAAAGGAACTTGGCCTCGGCAAAATCGGCAAATCGGCATCCACTCGAAGCCGTGGGTTGTCAGGTTGTCCGCCACGAAGATCCAAACGGGCTCAGGAACGGTCGCCTGGGTACGGCCGATGTGCGGGGCGAAGTCCTCCTCCGGCGGGGTCTTGTGAACCGTCGGGCTGATCACCCGCTCTGGGGCCACCTCGAACTTGCCGATCAGGCACTGCGTCCCGTGGCGCTTGGACTCGAACTCCACCCGCTCGGGCCGCCCTGGTTCCAGAGTCTTCGTCCGCGCAATCCGCTCCACTGCCGGGATGCCGGTCCTCCCGTCCACGCACACGATGCGGACCTCATCCTCGAAGCGTTCGAGGGACGCCCGGTCGCAGGCACACTCGGGTTCGACCTGGAACCGGAATCCCTTCGAGTCATCCGTGAACGCGTTGAGCCACTAATGGTTGCAACGCGGCCCCACTTGAAGAAACGCTCCGGCTGGTGGGGAGAGCATCCTGTTGACATTCCGTGATGATCAACATGGCCGCCCGGCCCGGCATCGGTCTGACCTCCCCGGCCTCTTGTGAAGATGGGTCAGCCAGGGAGTATCGCAAACAAGACTGGCCTCGCGAAGGAGGGATTCAGGCGGGGTGTACTAGCAGGAGCGGCGTGAGTCGAATAGAAAAGCTAGTTGTCCGTGCGGGGTCGAGGGCGCACGACCCCGGCTGATTCTCAAGGCGTCCGAAGTTCGTGGGGAAGATCGCATCATGAAAACTGAGAGAAACTTTCGGTTCCTCCGATCCGTCGTTGGCGCCGTCGGGATCGTCCTCGGGGCGGTCGGCCTGGAGTTGCCTGCGAGCGAGGTGAAGCTTGCCGATCGCACGCTCGTGGTGCCCGAGGGCTTTGTCGTGGAGCAGGTGGCCGGGCCACCGCTGGTGGACCGGCCGATCGTGGCCGACTTTGATGAGCAAGGGCGGCTCTACGTCGCGGATTCGTCCGGCTCGAACGACCCGGTGAAAAAGCAGCTTGAATCGAAACCGCACCGTATTCTCCGCCTGGAAGACTCGAACGGTGATGGCAAGTTCGATCGCCGGACAATCTTCGCCGACCGGATGATGTTTCCGGAGGGGGCGATGTGGCGCAACGGCTCCCTCTACGTCTCCGCCCCGCCAAGCATCTGGAAGCTCACCGACACCGACGGCGACGGAGTCGCCGACCGCCGCGAGGAGTGGTTCAACGGCCAGACCCTCACCGGCTGCGCCAACGACCTGCACGGGCCCTATCTCGGACCCGACGGCCTGATCTACTGGTGCAAGGGGGCCTTCGCGAAGCAGACTTACGAACGCCCCGAGGGCCAGCCGCCGTTCGTCACCCGCGCCTCGCACATCTTCCGGCGACGTCCCGACGGCTCCGGCTTCATCGAGCCGGTGATGACCGGCGGCATGGACAACCCGGTCGATTGCGTCTTCACCCGAGGCGGCGAGCGGGTCTTCACCACCACCTTCCTTCAGCACCCGGAGGCCGGTCGCCGCGACGGCCTGATCCACGCGATCTACGGCGGCGTCTACGGTAAGGTCCACGACGTCCTCGAAGGGCACACGCGCACCAGCCCCGACGTCATGCCCGTCCTGGCCCATCTCGGCCCCGCGGCGCCTTGCGGGTTCACCCGGTACGAGTCGGACCGCTTCGGCGACGACTACCAGGACAACCTCTTCGCCTGCCTGTTCAACCTGCACAAGGTCACGCGGCATGTCCTCACACCCGATGGCGGTTCGTTCGCCTGCGAGACGGAGGACTTCGTCACCTCGCCCGACGTGGACTTCCACCCGACCGACGTGCTGGCCGACGCTGACGGCAGCCTGATCGTCATCGACACCGGCGGCTGGTACAAGCTCTGCTGCCCGACGTCCCAGCTTCACAAGCCCGATGTCCTCGGCGGGATTTATCGAGTCCGACGCGTGGGCGCTCCGAAGCTTGAGGACCCACGCGGTCAGAGGCTCAACTGGTCCGACGTCCGTGCGGGCGACCTGGCCCGCCGGCTCGACGACCCTCGACCCGCCGTCCGACAACGGGCTCGTGAAGCGTTGGCATCGCAGGGCTCGGCGGCGATCGCGGCCCTGGCGGCGACGATCGTGAGCGCGGGCGACCGGGGCGCGTCGGCATTGGGCCGGGAGAATGCGGTCTGGGCCGCCGGTCGGATTGACCACCCCGAGGCCCGTGAGCTCGTCCGCCGGGCGCTGGGCGACCGCGACGCCATGGTTCGTCAGGCCGCACTCAACACGATCTCGCTCCACCGCGATCGCGAGGCCGCTCCGCAATTGACGGAGCTTCTCAAGAATTCGGACTCAGGTCTGAACCGCCGCCTCGCCGCCGAGGCGCTTGGCCGGCTCGGAAATCCGGGGGCCGTCCCCGCCTTGCTTGAGGCCGCCGGACGGGCGACCGACCGGGCCAACGAGCATGCCGTGACCTACGCCCTCATCGAGATCGGCGACAAGGATTCGCTCGCCACTGGTTTGCAGAGTGACAATCCTCGCGTCCAGCGGGCGGCCCTGGTGGCGCTCGATCAACTGGGTGGGGCAGGCTTGAAGCCGGAGAACGTCGCTGGCCTGCTCGCGACGGAGGATCCCGGCTTGAGGGAAGCCGCCTCCTGGGTCCTCGGCCGACATCCCGACTGGGGCGACGCCCTGGCCGGCTTCCTGCAGGCGCGGCTCGAACAGGCCGACCACTCGCCCGGTGCTCGGGTCGAACTGGAACAACAGCTCGGCCGCTTCGCCAGCTCGGAACCGATCCAGGAGTTGCTCGCGGAATCGGCCCGTGACGATTCCGCCCCGATCGACCTTCGCCTCACTGCACTCCGCGCGATGGCTCTCTCCGGGCTCAAAGAGGTCCCCGCGTCCTGGGTCGCCGCGCTCGTCCCAATCCTCTCCGGTAGCGACGACGCGGCCCTGAAGCAGGCCGTTGCAACCGCCAGGGCGTTGAAGATCTCTCGCGAGCGGGCCGGCGACTTGCCCGCGAAGCTGATCCACGTCGCCAACAACCCCGAGGCCCCGGAATTCCTCCGGCTCGACGCCCTGGCGGCCGTGCCGGGTGGCTTGACCCAGGTCAGTCCCGACATCTTCGGCTTCCTCGGCTCCCAGCTCGACCCCGAGCGACCCGTCTCCTCGCGCCTCGCCGCTGCCGACGTGCTGAGCAAGGCCGCCTTGAGTCACGACCAGTTGCTCGCCCTGGCCCGTCGGCTCGCGTCGATGGGGCCGCTGGAAGTCGATCGCCTGCTCGCCGCGTTCGACCGCACGAAGGACCCGGAGGTCGGTCGAGTGCTCGTCGAGTCGCTCCGCAAGTCGCCGGCCTTGCCGTCGCTTCGGGCCGAGACCCTCCAGCCGAAACTAGCAAAGTTCGGCGCGACTCTGGAGGGGCCGACCGCGACCCTCTTCGAGGCGATCGCGGCGAGTCGGGCGAACGAGTCGGCCCGACTGGAGGAACTGCTCGTCGTCGCTGCCGTCCGGAGACATTCGCCGCGGCCAGGCCGTCTTCAACGGCACCAAGGCCGCCTGTGCCTCGTGCCACTCGATCGGCTACCTCGGCGGCAAGGTCGGCCCCGACCTGACCCGGATCGGTCAGATCCGGACCGAACGCGACCTCCTGGAGTCGATCGCCTTCCCCAGCGCCAGCTTCGTCCGTAGCTTCGAGCCGATGGCCGTGGCGACCACGGATGGCCAGGTCTTCAGCGGTCTGCTTCGCAAGGACGCCGACGACGAGGTCGTCCTCCAGGTCGCCGCCGACAAGGAGGAGCACATCCCCCGCGACCAGGTCGAGGCCATGCAGCCGGCAACCGTCAGCGTCATGCCCGCCGGGCTCGATCAGCAGCTCACAACGCAGGAGCTGGCCGATCTCGTCACGTTCCTCAAGGCGTGCCGTTGAGGCGGCCGTTCAAGGGGCGATGGCTAATGGTCCATGGTCAACGCCGGGAAATACAAGAGCCCGTCGATCGACGATCGGTCCATCAGCCATCGACCCTGGATCATCAATCGTTTGCCATTCTCCATCCCGAGCCAACCGGAGTCGCCCCGATGCCCCACCAACGATCCAACGTCCGCGCCGGCCTGCTCACCGCCCTGTTCCTTTCCCTCGCCGCCAGCACCTCCACGGCCGACGACGAGCCTCCCCAGGCCGGAAATGATCCGCTCTGGGTCTTCGTCGGCACCTACACCGGCGGCGAGAGCCAGGGGATTTACCGGCTCGAACTCGACCCGAAAACCGGCAAGCTCTCCGGGCCGACGCTCGCCGCGGAGACGCCCAGCCCGTCCTTCCTCGCGATCGACCCGACCGGCAAGTCTCTCTACGCCGTCGGCGAGCTGACCGAGTTCCAGGGCAAGCAGACTGGCTCCGTCGCCGCCTTCCAGCTCGACGCGAAGACGGGTGAGCTGACGCCGATCAACCGCCGATCCTCCGGCGGTGCGGGGCCTTGCCACGTCTTTGTCGATTCCAAGGGCCGGGCCGTCCTCGTGGCGAATTACGGCGGCGGCAGCGTCGCCTCGCTCCCAATCGGCGACGACGGCTCCCTCGGCGACCCGGCCTCCGTCATCCAGCATCACGGCTCCAGCGCCAATCCGCGACGCCAGGAAGGCCCCCACGCCCACTCGATCAACCTCGACAAACAGAACCGCTTCGCCGTTGCCGCCGACCTCGGACTCGACAAGCTCCTGATCTACCGCTTCGACCCCGAGTCGGCCAGGCTCACCCCCAACGACCCGCCCTCCGCCGCGATCACCCCCGGTTCCGGCCCGCGCCACTTCGCCTTCCATCCCGATGGCCGCCACGCCTACGTAATCAACGAGCTGTCCTCAACCGTGACCGCCTTCTCCTACGACCCCGAGAGCGGCCGCCTGGAGACGATCCAGACGATCTCCAGCCGTCCCGAAGGGGCTACCGGCGTCAATTACCCCGCCGAGGTTCAGGTCCACCCCTCCGGCCGCTTCCTTTATGGCTCGAATCGTGGTGACGACACCCTCGCCATCTTCACCATCGGCCACGACGGCAAGCTTCAATCTGTTGGCCACCAGTCCACCGGCGGCAAGAACCCCCGCAACTTCGGCATCGACCCGACCGGCCGCTTCGTCCTCGCCGCCAACCAGGACTCGAACTCGATCGTCGTCTTCCGCGTCGATCCCCAGACCGGCCGTCTTGAGCCGACCGGCACCGAGGTCAAGGTGCCCCGACCGGTCTGTGTGAAGTTCCTCAAGAAAGGCGCCTGATCCTTGATCCGGTCGGTTCTCTGCGAGCACCGTCTTCCCGATCGATCGAGAAGGGTGCTCGCAGAGCCTCCGACAAATCCAGGAATCCTCAATTCGGCTCCTGCCTCAAGACCCGCAGGTCGTGGCTCCCATCCGGCCGCGCCATCTCGTAATAGAAGAACCGGGCCTCCGGCCGGTCGATCACGTCGAAATACCGCAAGGCCCCCGAACCATGCGGCGGCAAGCGCCACGGCCCCTGCCGGCTCACCCGCTCGAACCTCCGCAAATCATGGCTGAACGCTAACCCACAGCGCTCCTCGTAGTTCTCCTCGACCGACGCCGACCCATCAAAGATGGCCAGCCAGACCGGCGGCTCGTACCAGACGCATCCGATCCGGGCGCAATAGCGGTCCCAGCCCTCCCGGCTCGGACCGAAGACCTCACCCTCCCAGCTCCATCGGCGGCCATCCTCGCTGGTGGCCAGACCCGTCGCCGAGCGGATCAGGCCGGTGTTGTAGACGTCCGACGTGCCGTGAAGGTCGCGTTCGGAGGCCGGACGATCCGCCGTCGCGATACTGGCGATCATGTGATAAAGATTGCCGACACGGAAGAGAAACGGGTCCTTGACCCCTTCGGTCCCGGTCTCCGCGGCCGTCAGGACGGGCCGGGCGCCGGGTAGCTCGAACCCGTCCGGACGCTCCGCCTCGACCCGATCAATCCGCCATCGACCGTCGGACGGATCGACGTAGCTGACGAACAAAGCCCACGTCCCACCCTCACGCACGAGAGCACAACGCTCGATGCTCGTGCTCCCGAGCTGATCCTTCGAGCCCGTCCAGATGTCTTCGAAGCTGACCCCGTCCCGCCCCTTCGCGATCCGGACCTCGGCCCCCCGGTCGGGTTCGACGCCACGAGGCCGTCGGAGGCGATAGACCAGGTAGAAATCTCCCGCCTCCCGATCGAACGTGACGCTCGGAGCTCCGGCCCAGTAGCCAGGACCCGTGCCCGGCGGCTGCCGGATCACCTGCCCCTGACCCGGGTCGAAGGCTGGGAAGGCGGCAAGGTCGCGCGGATCGTCTTGGGCCATGGGTCGAGGCTCGCTCAGAAGAAACGGAAACCGGGAACGCTGGTCGCGGCCCGCATTCTAGCGGGTCGTGCCCCGACGTCCAAACCCCGCGCGTCGACCGGCAAACTCGGGGGTTGATCGTCGTGAGTCGCGAGTCACTTCCGCGAGACGTGCCGGTTCCCCTCGATGAAAAACCGGAGCGGCTTCTCGGCCCACTCGCCCGCGTAATCTACTCCAACCCGCGGGCCGGCGACCACGGCGAATGACTCCGCCGGCTCATCCGGCTCGGCGAAGACCAGCTCGCCCCCGGTCAGGTCATGACGGTTGAGTCGGCGATCGATCCCGAGCGCTCGGCAGAGCCGGCCGGGTCCGCTAGTGGACCCATCGATGTTCGCGATCGGCTCCAGCGCCCGGATCAAAACAGCCGACGCCACCCCCTCCGAGCCGGTCACGGCGTTCAGGCAATGGTGCATCCCGTAAATCAAGTAGACATACGCATGCCCCGGCGGCCCGAACATGACTTCCGTTCGGGCCGTCCGTCCCCGGGCCGAGTGGGCGGCCAAATCGTGCGGACCCAGGTAGGCTTCCGTCTCGACAACCCGGCCGACCTGCCAGACTCCGGCCGACCCCTTCACGAGCCGTTTCCCCAGCAAGGCCCTCGCGACCGTCTCGGCATCTCGATCGTAGAACCCACGCGGCAAGATCCGCCACGTCGGAGGCTCCCCGCTCAGCCTTGCTTTCCCTGGGCGTGCCATCCGCCACCGCCGTCCCGATTCCCCGTTAAAAACAAGATCGTCCGTACCAGCAACGCGAACCTGTGCTATAATTAACGCTAGCTTCTGAACTCTGTGACCGGGTCCGAATCCCTCCGGTCGCCTGCAAGACGTCGCGACGCCGCGGCGCGTCCCGTTCACCGAACGAACTTCAAAATGGGTAATTCCTATTGCTAAAGCTCAAAGTCTCAGGAGTTTGCGATCCCTTTCGCGGTGTGATACAGCGCGTCCCCCCGGCGTCTTTCGAACGTCTCCGAGGCGTCCCGGGCGCGTCGCAGGAGCGTTCATCGAGCGTCCCCGCGACGTCCCACGTCTTCACGATCGGTCCGAGAAAGCCATTTCCGGCGACGCCCGGACGTCCTCCCCGAGCGCCGCTCACTTCTCCGGGATCGACTCGACCGGCAGGTCAGCGAACTCCTTCCACCGGGCGTCGATCCAGTCGGCCTCGGGCGCTCCGGGGTGGATGAGCAGGCCGTAGCGGAGTCGGAGCGGCTGCCCGGAAGGATCGTCCGCGGGCCTTCGAAGGTCAGGCTCGCGCCCATCCAGCCGTCGGCTCGGACGTGGAAGTGGGACGGGTAATTGGGGTTCTCGCGGATGGTCGAACAGGGTGATTCCCTCGACCGCAACCGGCGTGATCGGCCCCGAGTAATCGACCCAGCGGGCCCGCTTCCAGAAGCAGCCGTTGGGGCCTTGCTCGTTGACGTTCCCCTCCGAGTTGCGGATCAGGCCGCCGCCGTCGTTGATCCCGATCGTCCTGGCCATCCGGACGCCGATCAGGCCGAAGGGCGTCTTGCCGAGCGTGACCGGCCCGTTCGCGGCTTCGAGCTTCAGGTCGATCACCATCAGCCAGGAGTCGCGAAGGCGCGGATCGGCCAGCGAACGCACCGCCACCCGGCGAAGCTCCCGGAGCTGGACGCGATCCTCCTTGCCGACCCACGTAATTGCGGGCGACGAGCGAGGCCTCGTCGCGGCCGTCGTCGTAGCGGAGGACGTTCTGTGTGACGATCCGGCCGGGGCCGCGGTCGTCCCAGAAGGAGTCGCCATTGACGTCGTTGTGGGAGATCCAGACGGAGTTGTGGTGGCTGTGCGTGACCGGGTCGTGGGGATGGCCCATCCGGGTCAGCGAGCGACCGGAGGGGCCGATCGACCGGGTAGAGGAACGGACGGCGGAGCGTCGGGCCGAAGTGGTAACGGGTCAGCTCGCGTCCGGCGTCCTCGAACGATGGCCTGGTCGTAGGGCAGGGGGAGGACCTGGATAGCGCGGGACCGGCCTCGGCGTCGGGCAGATCGAGCTGCGCCGGGACTCGCGCGGCCGTGATGGCCAGCGCGAGCCCGGTCAGGAAGGTGAGACCGATCGGGCGGGTCATACCTTCGGCTCCCAGCCCTTGGCATACTCGCGCGACCACATTTCCATCGCCTCGGGGTCGTCGAGGATGCGGCCGTTCTTCGGGTCGCACTTGAGGGTGCGGCCGGTCCGGTGGGCGATGTTGCCGAGGTGGCAGAGCAAGGTGCTCTTGTGGCCCTCGGCGATCTCGCTGTTGAGCTTCGCCTCGCCGCGGATCGCGTCGAGGAAGTTGACCTGGTGGGTCGTGTCGCCGCCGGGACCTTTGACGGTTTTCAGGACCTTGCCGTTGAGGTCGTAGATCGTGTAGCCGCCGCCGCTGATGCCGAGCGAGCCTTCCTCGCCGGTGAAGATCATCTCGTCGCCGTGGCCGCCGGGGCGGTAGCCGTTGCAGCTCAGTCCCTCCCAGGTGCACGACTTCTCGCCCTCGAAGTCGAAGCAGACGGCGTGCGTGTCGGGCGTCTCCTGGTCGTCGTCGTAGCGGTAGCGCCCGCCGACGGAGGTGACGCGGGTCGGGTAATCGACGTCGAGACCCCAGCGGAGGACGTCGAGGTAATGGACGCCGTTGTTGCCGACCTCGCCGTTGCCCCAGTGCCAGAACCAGTGCCAGTTGTAGTGGAGGTAGTTGTCGTGATAGGGCCGGTGCGGCGCGGGGCCTTCCCACAGCTCGTAATTCAGGCCCTCGGGAACCGGGGCCTCCTTGCCGTGGCCGATGGAGGGGCGGTTGTTGTTGTAGAAGCTTCGGGCGAAGTACGGTCGTCCGATCGCGCCGGAACGGACCTGCTCGATCCCCTCGACCACCTTCGGCCAGCTCCGACGCTGGTTGCCCATCTGGACGACGCGCTGGTTCTTGCGAGCCGCCTCGACCAGCAGCTCGCCCTCGCGGGGGTTATGGCTGCAAGGCTTCTCGACATAAACATGCTTGCCCGCCGCACAGGCGAGGATCGCCGCCGGGGCATGCCAGTGGTTGCAGGTGGCGATGATCAGGGCATCGACCGCCTTGTCGTCGAGGATCTTGCGGAAGTCCTCGACGGCCTTCGGGGTCCGCCCGCCGGCCTTGCTCACCGCCTCGGCCGCGCGTTCGGCCCGCTGCCGATCGACGTCGCAGACGTAGGCGACCTCGGCCCCCTTGAGCCTCGCGAACTCCTCGGCGTGCGACAGTGCCCCGACCACCGGTGCCCATGACAGCAACAACAACCTTCTCGTTCGCCTGTCCTTGCGCCACCCGCGCCGACGTCCCGGCCAGCAACCCCGCCGCGGCGGCCGATCCGAGGAATTCCCGGCGATCGATTTTTCCGGTCATGGTTCGTCCTTTCGCTTCGCTGGCGAACTCGGCCCCCCCTCCGGCCCCCGGGACGTTCCCGGCGGCCGAGGGTCGTTCACCCAGGCTACGCTAACGGAGGTTCAACCAACGATCAACATGACGCCGCGGCTGAACCCCCTTCGACAACCCGGGTATGATGAAACCAGGACCCGCCGTCCCCTGCGACGATCCAGGTGCTTTCCCTGCCAGTCCCGTGGTCCCCGACCGATGCGATGCCGCGTATTGCCCCATGAAATCGCCGACGGTCCCGCCAACATGGCGATCGACCAGACCCTGCTCGATGCCGTGGACGCCGCGCCTGACGCGGCCATCCTGCGCACCTACGGTTGGTCCGAGCCCACTCTGAGCCTCGGCTACTTTCAGTCGATGACGGATCTGGAGAGCGACCCACGCTGGCAGACGGTCCCGGTGGTGCGACGACCGACCGGCGGCGGGGCCTTGTGGCACGACCGCGAGTTGACCTACGCGCTGGTCGTTCCCCGCTCGCACCCGCTGGCCCTCCGGCCCTCCGACCTCTACCGCGCTGTTCATGCCGCGATCGCTTCGTGGCTGCGCGGGCTGGGACTGGACGCCCGCCGTCGCGGCTCGTCCTCGGGTGAACCGTCGCGACCCTTCCTCTGCTTCCTCGATCAGGACCCGGAAGACATCCTGCTCGATGGCCGCAAGATCGTCGGAAGTGCCCAGCGCCGACGACCCGCGGCGGTCCTCCAGCATGGCGCGCTGCTGCTCGCCCGCTCCGGGACGACTCCCGAACTGCCCGGCCTCCGCGAGTTGTCCGGACCCGACTCGGCCGGGCGACCCTGGCCGGAGTTGATCGCCCGGGCGATCCCCACCGCGCTCGGTCTCGATCCGCACGGTTCCCGGCTCGATGCGAGCGAGCGAGCCACGGCCGACAGACTGGCTGGCGAGGTTTATCGTGACCCGACCTGGACCCGACGGCGCTAACCGCGTCAAAACATCAGCGAATCACTGACTT
This sequence comes from uncultured Planctomycetales bacterium, assembly GCA_963752755.1. Taxonomy (GTDB): domain Bacteria; phylum Planctomycetota; class Planctomycetia; order Isosphaerales; family Isosphaeraceae; genus CAVVZJ01. The sequence continues at coordinate 205,858 of CAVVZJ010000010.1, forward strand.
CTCCTGATCTCCCGGTCCCGTGTTTGCCGATGCATTTCAAAGAGAACCCACAGCTCCGATCGCGAATGGCCGGTGCCCGGACCATCGCGCGCGGTTTTTTTCCGACAATCGTCAGGCCAAGACTGTTGCCGTCCCTGTGGACTGGTTATACTCAAAGTAATCACGGCGACGGGAAGAGTGGGCCGCGCGACGTGACTCCCCTCCTCAATCCTGGCCAACTTCCGAATTCTTTCGTTCCAGCCGTCGCTGAACGTGATCCCTGATCCCTCCGGGCGTGCTGCCGCGCCCTCCAGCTCGGGGCGGAACCCATGTTGAAGGTGCTTCTTATTGTCGTGCAGGGCAAGCCAGAGGGGAAGACCATCCCCGTCACCACGCCCGTCTTCCGCATCGGACGGGCCGACGACTGCCACCTCCGGCCCAACAGCGAGGAAGTCAGCCGCCGGCACACCGAGATCACCATCAGCGACACCGAGGTATTCATCCGGGACCTGGGCAGTCGCAATGGCACGCGGGTTAACGGTAAGCTCCTGAGCGATGTCCACAAGCTCAAGAGTGGTGAGCTGGTCCAGATCGGCCCGCTGACCTTCGCCGTCGCCATCCAGGGCGCCGCGATGGCGGCAGCCCCAGGCTCAGGGACCACAGCCAGCCGGCGCCGGCGCCAAGGCCGGCGCCCCGTCGCTCGACGACGTCCCGCAGGACGAGATCGAGGCCTGGCTCGTCTCCGACAACGCCCGACCCACCCCCGATCGTCCCTCGGGCGTCTACGACGGCGATACCCTCACCATCGACGCCTACCGCGAGGCTGGCGGCGCCAAGACCAAGTCCTCCGCCACCGTTCCCGCGGCCAAGCCGGAGCCGCAACCCCCATCCCCTCCGGCCAAGACCCCACCCAAACCCGAACCCGCGCCCGGCCGCGGCCCAGGCTCCTCCCAGACCGGAGCCCAAACCCGAGCCCGCGCCCGTGGCCAAGACACCTCCCAAGGCCGAACCCCGGCCTGAGCCCGCGCTGCCGGAGGCCAAGCCCGAAGCGGAGCGATGATGCTCACTTCGCCGCGGCCCTCGAAGGCTACGAGGCGCCGCCCGAAGGGCGAAGGCGACGCCCCCGCCCAGCCAGCGGAAATGACGGACACGGAGGTTGAAGACGACCAGCAGGAAGAGAACGAGGATCTGACCGAGGAATTGATCGACGAGACCAATCCCTTCTACACCGGCAAGAAGGCCGACGGCGCCGGCGTTGCCGCCGATGCCGCGGCGAAGGCTGCTTATAAGGACACCAGCGACGCGGCCAGCGACATCCTCCGCCGGATGCTGGAGCGACGACGAGGCGGCCGCACCTGATCGTCCGTCCGCGCGGTCGACGACCGGCGCCTCACGCCCCGGGATCGGTCCGGGGGCGTGAGCCGTCGGTCGGTCTGTTTGCCGGAGTGTTCTTCCTGGGACGTCCCTCCTGGCCAACGAGCTGGTCATGGGGAATCTCCCGACGATCACGCCGCCCCCGGGCCGTCGCGTCGGACCATTGACCTGAGGATCACCTCCCCTCGGCTCACGAACCGCTCAGCCCTCCCACTCCTTTCCGGTCCCGACTCCGTGAGCTTCCCACCCTCCATGCCGACGACCGCCCCTCAGATCGACCCCGCGCCGGCGCTCACGAGCCTGATCGAACGGCTGGAAGGCTCGGTGGTTGGCCAGCGGCCTTTGCTGGAACGGCTGGTGATCGCGTTACTGGCCGGCGGCCACGTCCTCATCGAGGGCGTCCCCGGCTTGGCGAAGACGCGCGCCGTCCGGGCGCTGGCACGGGCCCTTGACCTGCCCTTCCGCCGGATCCAGTTCACCCCCGACCTCCTGCCCGCCGACCTGACCGGCACGCAGATCTATCACCCCGCCTCCGGCACCTTTGACGCCAAGGCCGGCCCGATCGTCACCAGCGTCCTGCTCGCCGACGAGATCAACCGCGCCCCGGCCAAAGTTCAGAGCGCCTTGCTGGAGGCGATGCAGGAAGGCCAGGTCACCATCGGCGACGAGACGATCCGCCTGCCCGATCCCTTCTGGGTCCTCGCGACCCAGAACCCGATCGAGCACGAGGGCACCTATCCGCTTCCCGAGGCCCAGCTCGACCGCTTTCTGATGAAGCTCCTGGTCGGTTACCCCGACCGCGACGCCGAGCTCGCGATGCTCGACCTTCCCGGCGTTGCCTGCCCGTTCGAAGGTCCTGAACCGCCGCCACTTTTCGGCCCAACCGAGGTCCTGGCCCTTCGTGCCAGCGCGTCGGCCGTGCGGGTCGCCCCGGCCATCAAGGAGTACGTGGTGGACTTGATCCGTGCCACCCGCGATCCAGCGGGCTATGGCCTGGATCTCGCTCCGCTCATCGAGATCGGTGCCAGCCCACGCGCCACCCTCGCCCTCGTCCGCACTGCCCAGGCCCACGCCCTTCTCAACGGCCGCGACTACGTCACGCCCCATGACGTCAAGGCTCTGGCCCGCGACGTGCTCCGCCACCGCATTGTCATCAGCTACGAGGCCGACGCCGAGAGCCTCTCCGCTGACGCCATCCTCGGCCGCATCCTCGACCACATCCGGGTTCCTTGATCCGATTGGACGCTCGTGACGCCTCCGATTCCTTCAAGGACCCGCCGTCGTGCCCACGATGAGGCTCCAGTACGGCGTCCCCTCCCGATCGGCCGCATTCCCGACGCCGACGTCCCTGAACTCTCCCAGCACGAATCGTCGCGCCTTCCGATCCGCGATCCATCCCCGGACGAGCGCGTCACAGTCATCCTGGCCACTCCCCATGCTGAGGCCCGAGTCCCGGAAGGCATAGCCGAGACGACCGGCCCGCTCCAGCGGATTCATCCCGATCTCGTCGATCGCCACGAGTCGTCCGCGCCTCGCCATCGCGTAGGCATGTCGGCGGGCGACTCCCTGGAGGATCGGATGGGCCTGAAAAAGTGCCAGCCCTTGCTCGGCCCGTGCCTTGTTGATCCGATCGATCACCGCCGCCGCGGCCTCGTCCGGGTCCATCACGAAGAACCGTCGTCCGAAAACGACGCACCAGTACGGCATCCCCTTCGCCCCCCTCGCGAGGCCGACGCCGATCTCGTTGAAGTGGCCCAGAATGTTCGCCCGGTGCCCCTTGCTGGTCATCCAGCCCGCAACCGCCTGGTCCACCGACCGAAACCCCGCCGCCACGTTCTCACCGCTGCCAGCGGCGGCATAACCCTCGCGACGGATTCGCTCGGTGGCCTGGGAACCATCCGTGCCCTGGTGGTCCATCTTGTCATGTCGCGCCATGTCCTCGGCGTGAGCCTGCGCCGCCGTCATCAGCATCGCGCTGGCCTGGAGCGGCGGCAACCCCACATCCTGCCGCACGCGGTTGTGCGCCTCGATGAGCTGTCTCGCCATCGCATCCAGGTTTGCCGGTGGGTCTGGCTTCGAGACCCTCCGCCCCAACTCGGGATCGGGACCCAGGGCGACGTTTCCTTCCGTGAGCTTCGCGTACAGGTCGTTCGGCAGGGCCGTATCCCCAGCCTCTCCGCCCTCTTCAGCTGGCTCGACCGCCGTTTCCCGGCCGGGTGGCCAGGCTCCTGGCGGGATCGCGGGCCGATTGTCGTCGCGTTGCCGGACGGCTCGCGGCCGGACCGACCGATCTGCCAGCGGACCCGACGACGGTGGCGCACAGGAGAGCAGGCCGCCCACCATCGCCAGCAATCCGGTCCAGATTCGGGCTCGGTTCACTCGTTCCATGACCGGAGGAATCCCGATGGGCCGCCTCACGAACGATCCGGCTCCTTCGCCTCGAAAGGGAAGGACGCGACCTGCTATTGAACCAGATCGACCGCTCGATGAGCAGGGCTCAGGAATCCGGTGGAGTGATTCAACGTGACAGGACCTCGTGCCACCCGACACCTCGGTCGCACGGTTCCGCTCGTGGCTCGCTCCCGCGACGCTGACCTGATCGTCGAGGCGTCTCCGCTTCGTCGCGACCGCATCCCCACCCGCCGATCGCCAGGACCAGGGCGATCAGCCAGAACGCCAACGGCATCATCGCCGCCCGCAATAGACTCCCGACGAGACCGAGACTTCTCGAGTCCCGTTCGATCGCGAGCAACCCCTCGGGGTTCACGAACACGACCATCAACGTTGCCAGGCTCGCCATCCGCCATCGTCGCGAATCGCCTGGCGGCAACGATGTTCGACGAGCCGCCATCGCCGTGCCGACCAACGGCAGAACGAGCAGGAGGAGATCGTAGAGGCGATGATAGAGGAAGATCCCGGCGACCAGCGCCACCAGGACGCACGCCCGTTCGCTCGACCAGCGGTCCGACCAGAGGCCCCATCCGAGTCCCAGGACGAGCCCGGCGAGGATCGCCATCTGGATCGTCGCAATCCGACCACGATCCCGAAAGCCGAGGCGATACAACGCCTGATCGATCCCAACAAGGCTGGCGTGCGACGGACCGGCCTCCCCGTAGTCGTTGACCCGTCCCGGCTCGAACGTGGCCCGGATCGTCTCCAGCGTGGTCTCGATCCGACCTGGCAACTCGGCCGGTCCGCCGGTCGCCAGGCAGAGGACCGCGACTGTCAGGCCGAGGGCAATCCAGGTTGGCACATCCCGCCGCCGATGAAACAGCAGCAGGAACGGGAGCATCGTGTTGACCTTGACCGTCGCCAGACCCAGCCAGAATCCCGCCCACCAGCGACGACCCGACCCCTCCGCCCGGAGCGCCGCGAAGGTCGCTGCCACCGCCAGAAGCGAGACCTGCCCCAGGGCGAGTCCCATGCCCTGCGCACACGACAACGCCAGTGTCGCCGAGAGCAGGAGTTGCAGGTCTCCCGGCAGTCGCGTTGCTTCCGGACCGGCCTGCGCCGGAGCGCCGCATGAGCCAGCGGGACCAGTCCGAGAACGCCGAGCAGATTCAGAATCGTCCAGATCCGTGCGGCCGTCGGCAAGGGCATCCACGCCCAGAGCCGGAAGAGGGGTATGACCGTCGGTGGGTTCAAGATCAACTGCCGATCGCCTCGCGGGTCGAGACGATAATAGTCCAGACCCACGGCCAGATCGCGGCCAACGTGCCAGAACCTCTTGAAGTCGTAGGGAAGCTGGTACGTGGCCCAGGCCCACGCCAGCGCCAGCACGATCCCGACCATCGCAAGCCCGACGGGCCAGCGGCGGCCTTGCAGACGCCCCGCCAGGGTGGCGAGGGTTGTGAGCAGGACGGCGGCCCGGAAGAGGTCGTAAGCCAGGACGATCGCGGGACTCATGCCTTGGGGCCCTCCGTGACGGTTCGGGCGGATGTAGCGGCTTCGGCCTTTCCTGTCGAGTCCGATCCGGGATGTTCCCGGTTGGTGTGCGGCCCGCGATATCGCATAATCGAGAATGCGTCTCCGTGAACCGGAGGCCGGTACGTCGATCCCGATCGAGAGGCGAGGCGATGTCGGCGTCGAGCTTTGTGGCGTTCGACCTGGAAACGACCGGCCTCTTCCCGCAGACCGACCGCATCGTGGAGATCGGGGCCGTTCGGTTCGACGCGTCCGGCTGCGTGCTGGACCGCTTCGCCAGCCTGATCGACCCCCGCCGGCCGATGTCGCGCGGGCGCAGGCGGTCCACGGCATCTCGGACGCCGACCTGATCGGCGCCCCAACGGCCTCGGAGATCCTGCCCGCCTTCCTCGAATGGCTCGGTCCACCCGCCGATTCGCGAATGATGGCTCACAACGCCTTCTTCGATTCCGGCTTCCTCGGCCGTGAATTGACCCGCTCCGGTTTCCCGACGCCTGGGCATGAGATCATCGACACGCTGCCTCTCGCCCGCCTCGTCTGGCCCGAAGCGCCCGACCACCGCCTCGACACCCTCGCCGCCTTCCTCGGTCTCGACCTCACCGACTCTCACCGTGCCCTGGCCGACAGCCTTCGCGTTCGCGGCCTCTGGCTGGCCGCTCAGGAGCGTTCCGCCACACGGCCCCGTCTGGTCTGCTACCGGATCTTCGACCCGAGCCACGACGAGCCCGCTCCGGTGGGCTGGGAGCCGCTGGCCCAGGCGATCACGCACGGTTGGCGGGTCCGCATCGAGTACGCTGGCGGCTCTCGCGGCGACCTGCCGCGCGAGATCACCCCGCGCCGGTTCCTCCACAAGGGGGGCATCGCCTACGTGGTCGCCTTCTGTCACGTGGACCACTTCGAGAAGTCGTTCCGACTCGACCGCGTCCGCCGCTTCGAGGTCGTCGCAGTCGTCTAGAGCGGATTTCGTTCGGTCGTCGAGAATCACAGCCGGGGGCGGCTGTGCCACAAGAATTGTGGGCCAGCCGCCCCTGGCTGGCCAGCTCTCCACTCATGCGGGAACCGCTCTCATCGGAAAAAAGACGAGGCGGCGGCGGCGGCCGAGGCTTGAAGAATCGGGCGTGGGCGGTTAAGTTTCAACTCTTGGCGAGGTTCCGGCCCGGACCGGGTCGCCACCGCATTTGAGGAGTTCAGGTGAGAATGTCGATCGCTCTCGCCGGCCTTTTGATCGTCCTGGGGGCCGTTTTCCGGATCGTCCCGCATCCGACGAACTTCGTTGCAATCGGCGCCCTTTCGCTCTACGCCGGGGCCAGGCTGCCGCGTCGCTGGGCGTACCTGATCCCCCTCGCGGCGATGTTTGCCTCCGACGTCATCCTCGACTGGGGCCACGGTTTCGCCTTCTTCGGCGTCGTGCGGATGACCAGCTATGCGACGCTCGCCCTCGTCGCCATCCTGGGCGGCCTGGCGCCGGCACGGATCGGCGTGCTCGGCCGCGCGGGGATGTCGGTCGGGGCCTCCACGCTGTTCTTCCTCACCACGAACCTCGCCGTCTGGGCCACCCCGATGGCGCACGGATCGTTCATGACGCCGCTCTATCCTCTCAATCCGGCCGGACTTCTGGCCTGCTATGCCGCGGCCGTCCCGTTCTATGGGAACATGCTGGCCGCCGACCTTCTCGGTACCGGCGTCCTGTTTGGCCTCGACGCCCTGGCGCGTCGCTGGGCCGTCCGCTCTCGGCAAATCTTGCCGATCCTCATCGCGGCCGATGCGGACTGAGTAACGTCGGGGCAGGGGGAGTCTCCCGGGTTGGCGGCCCTGCTGGTAAGTGTTCGATCGTCGGCCGAGGCGGCCACAGCACTGGCCGGGGGGGCGCACGTCCTCGACGTGAAGGAGCCTTCGCGCGGCCCGCTCGGAATGGCCGCGCCGGCAGTCTGGCGGGCCGTCCGCGATCGGGCGCCCGCCGATCGGCCCGTGAGTGTCGCCCTCGGGGAACTGCTCGACTGGGAGCGTCCCGGTGCGATTCCGCCCTCGTCGGACGACTTCGTCGGGATTTGCTACCGCAAACTCGGCCTCGCCGGTGCGGGTAAACTTCCCGACTGGCCCGCTCGCTGGCAGTTCCTCCGTGACTCCTGGGGCCACGGTCCGCCCTGGATCGCTGTGATCTATGCCGACTGGCAGATTGCCCACGCCCCACATCCGGCGGAGGTTCTCGACGTGGCCAGGACCACCGGCTGCGCGGGCCTGCTCATCGATACCTGGAGCAAGGGTCCGACCCAGCCCGCTTGACACCGGGCCTTTCTGGTCGGATCTCGTCGCCCACGCTCGTTCCCAGCAACTTCTCGTCGCCCTGGCCGGCGGCCTCGATGCTCACGCGATCAATCGCCTCACCCCTCTCCGCCCTGACCTCTTCGCCGTCCGCGGCGCCGCCTGCTCCTCCGGCCAACGCGATTCCCTGATCGACGCCGACCGCGTCGCCAGCCTCGTCAGGCCGCAAGTCGTGAGCCGTATCGAGATCACGGCGTTGATCGCTGAGAGCCACCATCGTCATCCCACCATCAGCGGGTCCGCCTTGGCCTCCAGCCTTCGGCGTCGGTGGCTCAGCCACGCGAGCGCTCGACCCGGCGTCGATAGACCGTCACCAGGTTGTTGAACAGGAAGGCGAAGAGGATCGCCGGCAAGGAGGGCCGCGATCTGGGCCGCCTCGGCCTGAGCTCGGCGGCACGGCGCCGGCCGCGGTGGCGAGTCCCGCGATCGGGCTCAGTGACATCAGGGCGACACGGTCGAGCGTTACTTTCATGTTGGCCGCGGCGTGATCGCCCCGGCCAGCAAAGGGACGATCCAGGCAAAGAAGAGGAAGAGGAACATCACGCTCCCCGGCCGCTTCGGCGCCACCAGGGCGAAGAACTGGTACGCCAGGCCGAAATAGGCGACCACCAGCACCCCCACCGCGATCGCCAGCGTGAGCCGTCCCTCGGGACCGACGCCCTCGGCCCGCCCGGCGATCGCGTCCCAGGCCAGCGTCGAGCCGATCAGCACGATCAGGCAGAAGACCCCCAGCGCCACGCGATTCAAGGCCAGGTCATCCCAGGCCGGCAGGTGCTTGCGACCCTGCCGCTCGGCCCGCCGCAGTCCCTTGGCATACTCGTTGGCGTCGGCGTGACCGTGACCGCCATCACCAGGCCCGCCAGCACCAGGCCGTAGAGTACCACCGAGCACGATCAGGGACGTCGAGGTTCCGTGACCGTCCAGAAGCCGCCGAGCAGGAGGACCGTCACCGTCAGCAGGAACGCCGTCGCCTGCGGTTTCGAGAACGCATGCGCCCGCTCCGAGCGCATCTTGCGGGTCGAGGCGATCAGGAAGAACGTCACGCTCGACAGCAGGTAGAGCGCCGCGAAGAGTAGCCAGGGTAGAGGGACGCCGAAGAACGGCAGGGTCGTATCCCCCCCGAGTGCCGACAATTGCCGGTAAAACGCGCCGTAGACGTTCCAGAGCACGATAAACAGGACCACGAGCATCCCGCCCGCGTTCGCCTTCGGCTTCTTGGCCATCAAGGAGCTGAGCAAGGCGAGGCCGTGGAAGAACCAGGCGACCATCACCACAGGAGTGCGATCTCCTCGAAGAACAGGGCCGGCTCGGGGAAACCCGCGGAGTCATGCAGTAAAGGCCCGAGCGGCAGGGTCAGGGCGAAGAGGATGTACTCGCGGATCGGGGCCCCGAGGAAGAATCCGAGGGTCGTCGCCAGCGGGGGCAAGGGGGAGATCCGATGGAAGTCGAGGATGTTCGACTCCCGGACCCCGCCCACCGAGCCGGCCACCTGGGTGGCCCCCACGATGACCAGGATGATCGTCTGGAGGATCCGCGTCATCAGATACACCGCCGGCTGGCCGAAGCCCTGCGTCGCGATCCCCCACCAGACGATCAGGCCCATCAGGGCCAGCGTGATCGTCGACCGCCGGCACGAACTGCGACTTCCGCAGCCGCGATCGCACGTGCTTGACCAGGATCGGGTTATCTAGAAATAGCTCGTTGAGATAATTCTCTCGCATCACGACAGCTCCTTGGCCCCGATGGCGAGGAACAGTTCTTCCAGGCCCTCCCGCCGCCTCGCGAAGGAGGCCACGCGCACCCCGCCCCGCACCAGCCGGGCCAGCAGCTCGCTGGCCTCCTCGGCGTCGCCGGAGAACGGGAATTCATAGAGCGTTCTCGCCGCACCACGTCAGCTCCGCCGCAATGCCCGTCCTCCTCGATCATCCGGACGAAGCCGTCGGCCGGCCCGACCAGCTCGACGGCCATCGTCGCCGCGCCCAGGATCCGGTCGCGGATCTCCTCGATCCGGCCACTGACGACCATCTGCCCCTTCTGCATGATCGCGATCGAGGTGCAGAACTCGGTCATCTCCGCCAGGATGTGCGACGAGATCAGGACCGTCTTGCCCGCCGCCGCCTGCGCCCGGAGCACGTTCTTCAGATCGATCCGCCCCTGCGGATCGACACCGCTGGCCGGCTCGTCGAGGATCAGGACCTGCGGGTCGGGGATCAGGGTCTTGGCGAGCATCAACCGTTGCCGCATCCCCCGCGAGAGCCCCTTGACCTCGGCGTCGCGCTTGGCCGTCAGGCCGACCACCGTCGAGCATCCGGTCGATCGACTCCGGCCGCTTCGGCTTGGGAATGCCGTAACTGGCGGCAAACAGGTCGAGGAATTCCCAGCAGAGAAGATCCTCGTACATGGGCGGGAAGTCGGGCATGAACCCGACAGACCGGCTGGCGTCGCGCGGGTGCTCTCGCATGTCCACACCCGGCCAGCGCGATCTCGCCATACGTCGGCTCGATCAGGCCGAGCAAGGCCCGCATCGTGGTCGTCTTGCCCGCGCCGTTAGGTCCGATCAGGCCGCAGACCTCGCCCGGATGGACCTCCAGCGAGAGGTCCTTCACGGCGCAGAAGTCATCATAATCGACCCGCAGGTCCTGCACCCGAATCATACGCGGCCTCCCCTCGGCCCCGGTCGTCGCGGACCGGCCACGGCGACGGTTTACCACGCCCGCCCTCGACACCACAACGAGCCACCGGTTGGATCACGAGAGCGATTCGCCGCCCGTGCCCGATTCTTTTCGGAGATCCGGGAAAATAGGCCGAGATCTTATCCGCGCCTTCCGCCCGACCAGCATCAGGTTGCTCGCCAGCCGGTTCAGCGGCCAGATCTGTTCCAGGATGTCGTTGACCGACCAGACCACCCGGACATCGCCTGATAGGTGCGACTTCACCGGTTCGGGCAAGCCGTTGAGCATCGTCGGCACCATCAGGAACGGTCGCGACGGCGATGACCTCGAACCGCCAGCCCGCCAGGAGCGAACCGGCCGACCGCAGCGTGTAGAGGCGGTCATGGGCCGTGGCGCCGCGGAGGCGCTGGAGGGCCTCGGTGTAGCTGTAACGGTTCGGCAGGCACGTCACCACGAAGAGCCCGCCCGGCTGGAGAATCCGGTGGATCTCACCGACCGATGCGGCGTCGTCGTGCACATGCTCCAGCACGCCGTTGCTCGTCACCACGTCGAAGGTTTGCGTCCTCATAGTCGAGCCGGTACGGGTGATGGATCTGGGAGTATTGAAGTCCGGCTGAACTCGTGGAACGGGCGGTAGTCCTCGCCTTCGCAGACGTCGCAACCGTGCAGTTCGACCTGGTCGTCTGAGGCGGAGTCGATAGACGCAGGCATCCAGGCCGTGCCGGCAACCCCACTCCAGCACCCGGCCGTCGATGTACGGCATCAGCCGGTCGATCACGCGGAGGTGGCGCTCCAGGGTCAAGGACATCCCGAAGTGGGCCGCGAGGTAGTCCATTCCGGCGGCAATCGCCTCACCCGACCGCGTGGCCGCGTGGGCCTTCTGCTGCTCCCAGAGTCGCCGCAAGGTCGCGACTTCCGCCTTCCAATCCCCTCTCGGAACGCGAGTCGACGCCCTCCGGCGCCGGGAGCGGGATCGTCGGACCCGTTCCAGCCCGAGCTTTGCCGACATCGCGGGCGGCCTCCATGATCGCCGACAGGGCTCGTCGCCCGCTGTTCAGCGGAGCGGACGTTCTCCCGGTTCGCGGTCCTTCTGTCAACCGCAGCCTGGTTTCTCCGACGCCCAGGGCCGCACGACGCCGGTCGCCGAGAGCCCCGGGTCGTCGCCGGCGGCGATCTGGAAGCGGAGGCCGGGTTCGACCGGCACCGGCAATTCCAGGTCCAGCCGGATGCAAGTGCAATGCCGCTCGTCGAACGTCCCCAGCGGGCTCCGGGCTGCGACGTGCGCCGTGACCTCCGCCGTCCGGATCTTCGCCCGCCAGGTCGAGCCGACCACGCAGCGTACCAGGAACTCCTCCACGCGCGACGGGTCGGGCACCGTCACCAGTGCCTCGAACTGATCGACCTCGCGGGCATCGGGCCATGCGTCGGTTGGGGGGCATCCTCGATCCTCGCTTCCCGCTCGGGATCGTTCGCGTTCGACGTCACGAGGCCCTGGATTCCGCCATGCCCAGCCGCGCCGCCGCGAAGCTGACCAGGTCGCCCCGCGACCGGGCGACCTCGGCCAGCCGATCGAGCCGACCCGCGCCGGCAGAGCTGCGGCAGGCTCGGGCAGAAGAGGGCCGACTCGGGCACGCCCGCCAGGTGCTCGGCGGCCACGTCGATCGCCTCGTCGAGCCGATCCGAGCCGCACGAGGAGCCGGACGAGCACCTGCAGCCGGCAGCGTGTCCTCCGAGCCGTCCGGGTCCGGCTGTCGGCAGCTTGCCGCGGAAGTGGGCGATCGCGGCCTCGACGTCCTGGCCGAGCAGGGCGCGGAGGAAGACCGCATGGTCCTCATACGTCCGCTCGAACGGCGGCTCGGCTTCGTACGGTGCCGCTCCGAGAGCCGCCGTCCGTAGTCGGTCAGCTCGACGGCCAGCCGGATCACCTCCGGTTCGGTCGCCAGCAAGGCCATGCGGACGACCGACGAAAGGTGCGAGACGTCGATGTGATACCCCTCGTCGGCGAACAGCCAGTCCCGATCCGCCAGCAAGGCGGGGATGCCTCGTCCCCTCCGGCGGCAAGGGCTGGCCACGCCGCTCGATGTCGGCACGCAGGTTCAGGACCAGGCTCTCGTGGAGGTGCCGGATCAGCTGCCGGCGCACTGGGCCCGCAACGGCTCCTCCGGCGGGAGGTGGTCGAACGCCGTGATCGCCGAGCAGGCGCCGTAGTGTTCCAGGATCAGCTCGAAGCCCCGACGCGGGTTCGCCCCGCCGTTGAACGCGATCTCGACGACCTGGCCCAGCCGCTCGTCATTCTCGATCGGCTGGAAGTCGTCGATCGACTTTCGCCACCGGCTCCTTCTCCCCAATCGCCCGGAAGTACGGCCAGGCCCCAATCAGGTCGCCCGACTCCAGCAGCTTCGTACCGACCCGCCGGATCGCCTCGACGTACCGATCCTCGTACTTCGTCCGCTGCGGCTCGGGTAACTCCGTCAGTGAGCCGTCCAGCACGGCCGGCAAGCCCAGTTCATGCCGGGCCTGGAGCAGCAGCGCATCGAGCAACGCCCGCGGCTCCTCCCGACCCGCCAGGGACGCGACGAGCTGACCGAGCGCCGCATCGGCCCCTTGCTCGCGGAGCGTCCGCTCGACGGCCTCGAAGTCGGCTGCCTGGGTCTCGGGCACGGTCGGAGTCGCGGTCGCGGCGTCGTCGCTCATGGGATGGGAGTCCTCGGAATCGGTCCGCGTCTGACCGCTCTCAAGCGGCCGGGCCACGGCAGACGACCCGCGGCCCCGAACATCCCCCATTCTACCAGGGCCATCGGAGCCGTCACCCGCATCACATCGTGATCGGCTCTGATACCCTCGGCCGCGCTCTCGCTACTGCCCGTCGCGCTTTCTCCTCCGGCGACATCCCCTCCGCCGGCGCCGGCCGGGTCCGGGTCGGCCTGGACCTCGGCCCCCTCCGATTCTCGCCTGCACCCGCCAGCAACGGTCCTCGTAGCAGTGCAGCAGGATCGAGCAGGCCTCGTCCACCGAGTCGGTCACGACCAGCAGGTCGAGGTCCTCCGGCGAGATCATGCCGCGACTCGAGCATGTGGCCCTTCAGCCATTCGAGCAAGCCGCGCCAGTAGGCGGAATTGTAGAGCACCACGGGAAACTTCTTGATCTTCTTCGTCTGCACCAGCGTCAGGGCCTCGAACAGCTCGTCCAGGGTGCCGAAGCCGCCGGGGAAGATCACGAAGCCGTCGGAGTACTTCACGAACATCGTCTTCCGCACGAAGAAATAGCGGAAGTTGACCGCCAGGTTCGTGTACGGGTTACCCTCCTGCTCGTGGGGAAGCTCGATGTTCAGGCCGACCGAGAGGCCGGCTTCCCGCTCGATGGCACCCCGGTTGGCGGCCTCCATGATGCCGGGCCCGCCGCCAGTGATTACGGCGAAGCCGGCCTCGACCAGGCGTCGCCCCAACTCTTGAGCCGCTTGATAGTCCGGGTCGCTCTCCTTCATCCGCGCCGAGCCGAAGACCGCCACCGCCGCCCCGACCTCGGCCAGGGCGTTGATCCCGTGGACAAACTCCCCCTGAATTCGCAGGACCCGCCACGGGTTCGGTGTGCGTGAAACGCCCCAACTCAGGCACCCGCGCCCTCGGCGATCGAGGATGGCCGCGCTCGAAAAGCTGCTCATCCTCGGTCGGCTGCCCGAACCTTGGCCCCATCGTCCGACCGGGCCGTCGCGGGACGATTCCACTCGCCTCGAATTCCAAAGGTCGCGCTCCATTGCGCCCTCACTACCACCAGACTCATGCTCGGACATTGCGAAGTTCCGTTCGCTCTGGGATTTCTCGTTCCGATCTGTACTTGGGGCCTTCCCGGCATCGCCTCCCGGATACCCCTTACCAGGCACTTGGCGCGCCGTCGCGGGAACGGCGTCTCTCGACTGGAGCCCAACCGACCCGCGCCTGACCGTCCCCTCGGCTTCCCCGTTGCACCTCCAGTCATTCTAGGTGGCCTGGAGAAAGGAGTCACGTGGACCGTCTCCAGATTGTTGCATCAAACCCACATGACTTGCCCCGACAGGCCCCGCCGGGTGGGGGGTGAATCTTGGTGCCATCCCGCCGATCACCGTCCCGTTTTACTCGCCGGTTTTCATGGCTCATTCACAACTGGAAAACCGCCGCTTGAGGTCATTCGGCCTCCGTCGCGCTTTCGCCAGGAATTCGCAGAGTCGAAGCGTCCCTCTCATGCACGAACCTGCTGATGCTTTCCGGTTTGGCCTGGCGTGGGCCAGCCGCCTCCGGCTGTCGTCCGGTCCGGACAGCCGGGGGCGGCAGTACCCCAGGATCGGCCGAATCGGATAGCATCAGCGGGTTCGTGGATCAGGATGAGGACGGCCCGCACAAGCCATCGCCCGGACGAGGCTCACGACGGAAGTGGCGACACCGACGGCGTCCTCCGGACCGAACGAACTTCAAGATAGCGAAGATCTGATTGCAACTCTCATTGAGTCCAAAGATCTAGCGATCGTCAAGCCGAATTCCTTCGAAGCGTCCTTTGACCATCCTCGCATCATCGCGGAGCGTCCTCGGGGCATCCCCCATGCGTCGTCGGAGTGTCTGCATCCGGCGAGGGGGGCAGGCTCCCCGCCGCGGTCGCGAGTCGCTACGATGGGGCGGCGCCGGGTGAGGGATGCGATCCAGACGGCCAGATCTCCCTGAGGTTCCCGCAAGAAGCGAAAGTTTCCCCATGAGCACGAACCCCAACGCCCCCCGACACTTCGACGGTCTCCGCGTGGCCGCCTTCGAGAGCCGGATGTCCGGGCCGATGGCCGACCTGATCGCGCGACACGGCGGTCAGGCGGTCGAGGCCCCTTCACTCCGCGAGGTGCCCCTGGGCGAGAACCGCGAGGCGATCGACTTCGCCCGACGCCTCGTCGCCGGCGAGTTCGACGCGGTGATCTTCCTCACCGGCGTCGGCGGCCGCTACCTGCTCCGCGAGATCGAGGCCGAGGTTCCGCGCGAGGCGTTTCTGGACGCCCTGGGCCGGGTCAAGGTCGTCGTCCGCGGGCCGAAACCGCTGGCGGTGATGCGGGAATGGAAGGTCCGCGTCGCTGTGCAGGTCCCCGAGCCGAACACCTGGCACGAGATCCTCGCGACCCTCGACGCCCAGCTCCCCGTCTGCCGGAAAGCACGTCGCCGTCCAGGAATACGGCAAGCCGAACCCCGAGCTGGTCGACGGGCCTGGTCGAGCGCGGTGCCCGCGTGACCCGCGTGCCCGTCTATCGCTGGGACTTGCCCGACGACACCGGGCCGCTCCGCCGCGCCGTCGCCGAGATCATCGGAGGGCCGCGTCGGAGCCGCGATGTTTACCTCGGCGCAGCAGGTTGCCCATCTGTTGCGAGATCGCCGCCGAGGAAGGCCGACCGAAGCGTTGCTCCAGGCGTTCCGATCGCGGGTCGTCGATCGGCTCGATCGGGCCGACGACGACCGAGGCCCTGGCCGCTCAGGGCCTGAGCCCCGACATCACTCCGGAGCACCCGAAGATGGGCCACCTCGTCGCGGCCGTCGCCGCCGGCTGGCGGGACACGGGCAAGGACGTGCCGATCGACCCCCGAGGCGGTCGGGGACACTCCCCGGATCGAAGTCTGCCCGCGAACGCCGAGGCCAGCCGACCCGCCGAACGGCTTCGCGAGAGCCGGTTCCTCCGCGCCTGCCATCGCGAGCCGACCGACACGACGCCCATCTGGCTGATGCGACAGGCCGGCCGCTACATGGCCGAATACCGCGCCGTCCGCGCGAAGGTGCCGTTCCTCCAGCTCTGCAAGGACCCCGCCCTGGCCGCCGAGGTCACGGTCACGGCCGCCGAGCGGCTGGGCGTCGATGCGGCGATCCTCTTCGCCGACATCCTCCTGATCCTGGAGCCGCTGGGCCTCCAGCTCGAATTCAGCAAGGGCGAGGGTCCGCTGATCCATAACCCCGTCCGGACGGCGGCCGACGTGGACCGCGTCCGGCCCCTGGACGACCCCGCGGCCCTCGGCTACGTCTTCGAGGCGGTCCGCCAGATCCGCGCCGGTCTCTCCCCCGACACCCCCTTGATCGGCTTCGCCGGGCGCCGTTCACCCTCGCCTGCTACGCCATCGAAGGCGGCGCTTCACGCCATTACGAGCGTGCCAAGGCGTTCCTCTACGGCGATCCTGGCGCCTGGGACGCCCTCATGTCCCGGCTCGTCGAGGCCACCGCGGCGTATCTTTCGGCCCAGGTCGAGGCCGGGGTGCAGGTCTTGCAGGTCTTCGATAGCTGGGTCGGCACGCTCGCTCCGGCCGATTACCGCCGCTTCGTCCAGCCGCACATGGCCCGCCTCTTCGCCGCCTTGCCGGCGGACGTGCCCGTGATCCACTTCGGCACCGATACCGGCTCGCTCCTGGAACTTCAGCGCGAGGCCGGCGGCCAGGTCATCGGGCTCGACTGGCGGGTCCATCTCGATCGGTCCTGGGCGCGGCTCGGTCCGGAGGTGGCCGTGCAGGGCAATCTCGACCCCGCTGTCCTCCTCGGTCCGATCGACGAGGTCCGCCGCCAGGCCCGCCGGATACTCGACGAGGCGGCCGGCCGGCCGGGCACATCTTCAACCTCGGCCACGGCATCCTCCCCCAGACACCCGTCGATCACGTCCGAGGCCTGGTCGAGTTCGTCCATGAGGCGGGTGCTCGCCCCCGCGGGTTCGGCGGAACGGGCCCGATAGCCGTCAAACCTCACCGGATCGGCGCGATTGTCCAAAAAATCAGGCCGGGACTTGAAATCGACGCCGATCAGGCGCCTATCTTTTCTCGATTGCATGCGCCCTGGACTCACGCCCTGCCGCCTATTCGTCGCGGATGCGCTTTCAAAATCGTTCCACTCCCGGTCGCCCACCATGCCCCCCCTTTTGGTTGACCGACTGGCCGGCCACTGAGGCTCTCTCGATTCGGCCAACTCTGAAGTCCGTCCCGACGAGCATGCGATCCGACTCCACGGATGGTAACGTGCATTCCCATTGACGCGACTGTAACTTTACGAAGGTCCCCGCCGTTCTCTCGACCCGTGGTGACAGGACGTCGGCCCGCCCCCCGCTCCCTTCGTTCCGTGGAGGTTTCCCATGCCGAGACGTCCGCGTCATGGCTTCACCCTGATCGAGCTGCTGGTGGTCATCGCCATCATTGGCGTCTTGATCGCGCTGCTCCTGCCCGCCGTGCAGGCCGCTCGCGAGGCCGCGAGGCGGGCTCAGTGCACCAACAACCTCAAGCAGATCGGCATCGCCCTCCAGAATTACTTCGACCAGCAAGGCAGGTTTCCGTTCGGCGTGGACTATTTCGGCACCTGGGACACCAGATGCACCTATGGCCCCCGCGGCCATAGTCTCTTCACGGCCATCTTGAACCAGATGGAAGGCGGCAGCGGTTTACAACGCGATCAACTTCACTACCCGGCCGGCTCGCTCAATCCGAACCCGCCCGGCACGATGCCCAACGGCATCCACGGCGGCCGGGTGAACTCGACTGGCCTGCTGACCCGGATCAACACCTACATCTGCCCGTCCGAGGCGTCGCGGCAGGTTCCCTACCAGATCCCCTCGCAGGGTAACAACCCCTTCAGTTGGGGTTCCTACGCCGGCGTCGCCGGCACTTGGGACGTAACCCGCTGGTGGTTCGGCTGTCCCCACGAGATCGAGCCCACGGGCATGTTCGCCAAGCAATACTGCTACGACATCACCGCGAACCTCGACGGCACGAGCAACACGCTCTACATCGGCGAGACATCGCGGTTCCGGGGCGAGCTCGATCCCGCCCTCAACACCTGGTCCCGCGACCCTCTGGTACAGCACCTCGATTCCGGGTGTCACGCGAATCCAGGGCTATGCCTACGTCGTGCCGAAGCTCAACGCCCACGTGATGATCCCCGACCCACAGCCGGTCTGGAAGAACAAGAACGACCTGACCGGCGCCAAGGATTGGATGTTCGACGGCGTCTCCCAGAACTTCGGCCAGTTCGGCTTCCGGAGCCAGCACCCCGGCGGCGCCAACTTCCTCTTCGGCGATGGCTCGGTCCACTTCCTGAAGCAATCGATCAACCTGAGCCACCTATCGCAGCCTGGGAACCAAGGCCGGCAACGAGGTCGTCAGCGCTGATAGTTACTAACAGGTGAACAAAAATGGCGACCTGGTTGACTTGTCGGGTGCGTACTCGAGTCGTCGACGACGCAACGATTCCTTGGCCGTACGGTGCGTCGTCGACGGGCTCGACGCACTCCGACAGGCAACGCATTCCGTACACCTTCTGAAGGAGAGACGGGATGAGGTGTCTCGCCGCGTCGTTGAGTGGATTCTGCGCTGCTGATCCTCGCCGGTTGTGACAATCGGTCCGGCCCGTCGGTCTATGGCGGCTCCTCCGACCCCACGCCCGAGGCCGGTACGCGGCCGGCGGAGAATGCCGCCTCGGTGCGGGAAACCCCACAGGACCGCGGACAAGGCCACCCGCGTCCGCGGCCCCGACAGCCGATGAACCTGGCCCCGTCAGGCTGGATTGCTCGCGGCGATCCGAACGCACACCGGCGGTCATCTGATCGATTCCCACGGAATGACGGCCGGACGGTTCGAAACGTCCGGTCAGCCGGATCGAACCAGGTATCGCAGCGCGACCGAGTTGGTTAAGATCAACGTTGATGGTCCCGGATTCCCGGGCACCGCACCTGCCAGGAAAGGGGCCGCTTTGGGCGAACGACCGGGAGGACCGCAGCGCGTCGTGGTCATCGGCGGGGGCCTGACCGGCCTGGCCGCCGCCCACCGGCTGCTGGCGAACGCCCCGACCGTCACGCCCCGCCGCCCTCTGGAACTCCGGCTTCTGGAGGCCGGCGACCGCCTCGGCGGCGCCGATCTGGACCGAGCACCGCGACGGCTTCACCCTCGAAGGCGGCGCCGACTCGTTCATCACCAACAAGCCCTGGGGCGTCGAGCTCTGCCGCGAGCTGGGCCTGGCCGACCGCCTGATCGGCACCGACAGCCGCCATCGCCGCTCGTTCGTCGTCCACCGCGGCCGGCTGGTGCCGGTCCCCGAGGGGTTCGTGATGATGGCCCCCGGCCGGCTCTGGCCGGTGCTGACCACGCCCCTCCTCTCCTTGCGCGGCAAGCTCCGGCTCCTGCTCGACCTGGTCTTGCCGCGACGGACCGACGATACCGACGAGAGCCTCGCCGCGTTCGTCCGCCGCCGGCTCGGCCGCGAGGCGCTCGACCGCCTGGTCCAGCCGCTCGTCGGCGGCATCTACACGGCCGACCCGAACGAGCTGAGCCTCCAGGCCACGTTGCCGCAGTTCCCCGCGATGGAGCAGGAGCACCGGAGCCTGATCCGGGCCATGCACCGCAAGTCCCGCGAGGAACGCGTCCGCGAAGGCCACGTCCTCCGGCGCCCGCTACGGTCTCTTCGTCACGCTCGACGACGGCATGGGCACGCTCCCCGAGGCCCTCGCCGCGTCGCTGCCGGCCGGCTCGATCCGCACGAACACGCCCGTCCGCCGCGTGCTCCGCCCCGAGGCCAAAGGCCCCTGGCGCGTCGAGCTGCTCGACGGCCCGACGCTCGACGCCTCCGCCGTCGTCGTCGCCACCGAGGCCCACGCCGCCGCCCGCCTGCTCGACACGCTCGACCCCGCGCTGGCCTCGCAACTGCGGTCGATTCCCTACGCCTCCTCGGCCATCGCCAACGTCGCCTTCCGCCGCGAGGACGTCGCCCACCCGCTCGACGGCTTCGGCGCGGTCGTCCCGATCGTCGAGGGCCGCCAGATCCTGGCCGTCTCCTTCACCAGCGTGAAGTTCCCCCGCCGCGCCCCGGCCGGCACGGTCCTGATGCGGGTCTTCGTCGGCGGCGCCACCCAGCCGCAGCTGTACGACCTCGACGACGCCGAGACTCACGGCCCTCGTCCGCCGCGAGCTGGCCGACCTGCTGGGCGTCCGCGGCGAGCCGATCCTGATGGAGACTGGCCCGCCATCCCCGCGGCATGCCGCAGTACACCCTCGGCCACCTCGACCGCGTCGCCGCGATCCGTCGCCTGTCGGCCGTCACCCCGGCCTCGCCCTGGCCGGCAACGCCTTCGACGGCGTCGGCGTCCCCGACTGCATCCGCTCCGGCCACGAGGCCGCCGACGCGCTCCTCGCCCGACTGGCCGAGGCCTCGAAGACCGCCGCCGCCTGACCTGGAACCATGCCGGTCCGTCCAGGCCACCCACCGGGCGCCACGCTCGCCACAATTTGCTGTTCGCTCCCGACTTCTGTCAATCGGCCTTGTCAATCTCCCGACCGGAGAGTGGCCCCAACTGTCGCAAAGGGAAGGGGGCTGAGACACAGACCCCCTTCCGGATTCCAGGCCGGCATGCGACCCTCAGGACTCCCGGCGGATGAACTTGCAGAAGTGGCTTTCCTTCCCGTCCGCCGTGTGCTCCTGGTAGACGAACGCCAGGTTCGCTTCGTCGAATTTCTGGAAGAAGTCCTCCCAGGAGATTTCCTCCAGACGTTCCTCGCCGCGGTAGCCGGGGAAGTCAAGTCGGAGAAGGCCCGCCTCCTCGCCCTTGTCAGCCGTCCCCTTGACCGTGGAAGGTCGTGCGCAACGGGCCTCCGCCCAGCGGCGGATCGTCTCATGATCGGTGGTCGTATGGCTCTCGTGATCGGTCTTCGGTGGGTCTGCGCCATGGGTGATTTCCCTCCAAATGGTGTCTTCGGTTCGGGAAGGCCCCGGGATTGGGGTCTCACCAGCAGCAAATGCAATCGCCATACCAGCACCCGACCATCCCGCCGGATCGCCGCGCCTACTGGTCGTGCGTTCAGATCACGGAACGAGGCCGACCCTGCGTTCTGGCAGTCGTTCCCCTCGTCGTTGTGACGAGCCGATCAGTCAGGAGACGCGAAACCGCTCCAGACCCTCCTCGATCACGGCAATCCCGAGGCCCGGGGCGTCAGGCACGGCCACGCGACCCTCGACGGCCCGGATCGGCTCGGTGAGTTGGTGGCGGAGCGTGGTCCCCTCCTCGACGACGAACTCGAGCAGGCCCAGCGTGTTCGGGACGCTGGCCAGGAAGTGCAGCGCGGCGGCGACGTTCAGATAGGTCGTGAAGCCGTGGTTGACGACCGGCAGGCCGCGATCGGCGGCCAGCGCGGCGATCTTCATCGCCTCGGTGAACCCGCCGCAGCGGGTCAGGTCCACCTGGACCACGTCGATCTTGCCCGACGTCCATGAGTTGGAGGAACGACCTCCGCTCGCTCTCCTCCTCGCCGGCGGCGATCCGCAAGGTCGAGGCGGCCGAGAGCTTGGCGTAGCCCTCGTAGTCGTCGGGCAGCCAGCGGCTCCTCGAACCAGAAGAGGTCGTATTCCTCGAACGCCCGGGCCCGCTGGATGGCGGTCTTGGCGTCGTAGACGAGGCCGGCGTCGATCATCAGGTCGATGTCGGGCCCGAGCCCGCGCTCGGGCCTCGCGGACCAGCGCGACGTCGGTCTCGCGCGTCCTGGCCCATCGGGTCCCAGCCGAACTTGACCGCCGTGAACCCCTGATCGGCGAACCGCCGGGCCCGCTCGCCGGTCTCCTCCGGGGTCGCGCCGAAGAGGGAGCTGGCGTACGGTCGGAGCGACCTTGCGAACCCGCCGCCGAGCAGCTTCCAGACCGGCATCCCGAGCGCCTTGCCCTTGATGTCCCAGAGTGCCAGGTCGATCCCGCTCATGGCGTGGATGCCGATCCCGCGACGACCGCTGTAGATGTTCGCCCGGTACATCTTCTGCCAGAGGTACTCGGTCCGGAACGGGTCCTCGCCGATCGAGCACCTGGCCCAGGCCGGTGGTCGCCGTGTGCGAGAACGGCCCCTCGATGGCACCCTTCGCGGCCAGCGGGCTCGAATCGACCTCGCCGTAGCCGACGATCCCGGCGTCGGTCGTGACCTTGACGATCAGGGCGTCCTGGCCGCTGTCGCACTGTTCCTTGACCTCGGGCAGTCGGAGGTAGATCGCCTCGACGCCGGTGATCTTCAGGTCGCTGATCGGACTGGGACGCTCGCTCACGTCTGGATCTCCTCTGAGATTCCGTAGCCTCTCCTCGAAGTCTGCCAGGATGCCAGGGGGCACCGCGGGCCGCAAGCGGCCATTCCCGGAATCGTGATCGATGAGCGCAGCCCTTATCCTCGCAGCGATTGCCGACATGCTCCTCTCAGGAACCGGTCAACTCCGAAGACCAGCAGGTTCCCGCATTCCGATCGAGCGAATACTGTGACCAGGAGAGAGCCGGGGCGGCTCCGGATCGGGCCGGATGAAACGGCTCCGGACGACGGCCTCTATGGTCGGTTCTCGTTCGCCTCCTCAAACGGGAGAAAATCATGAAGCCATCCGCCTCCTTCTTGCTCGGAACCCTCACCCTTCTAGGTCTGACTCAGGCCGCTCGTGCCGACGATCCGGAGTCGCCGAACTTCATCGTCATCCTCTGCGATAACCTCGGCTTTGGGGACGTCGGTTGCTTCGGCTCAACGAAGCATCAGACACCCCGGATCGACCGCATGGCCCGTGAGGGCATGCGGCTGACAAGTTTTTATTCGACCAGCGGCGTCTGTACCCCCTCGCGAGCTAGCCTCCTCACAGGTTGCTATCCTCGCCGCGTCGGACTGGATCTCACCCAACCCGATGGTCTCGTTCTCCGACCGGTGTCACCCAACGGCCTCAACCCCGAGGAAATCACGATCGCCGAGGTTCTCAAGGCGAAGCGTTACGCGACCGCCTGTATCGGCAAGTGGCATCTGGGTGATCAGCCACCCTTCCTCCCCACCCAGCAAGGCTTCGATACCTATTTCGGGATTCCCTACAGCGACGACATGACCGCGCGTCCGGATCGGGACTGGCCGCCCCTGCCCCTGATGCAGGACGACCGCGTGATCGAGGCCCCGGCTGACCGGAACACCCTGACCAAACGCTATACCCGACAGGCCATCGACTTCATCACACAGCACAAGGACGAACGTTTCTTCCTCTATCTGGCGCACGCCATGCCAGGGTCCACTACAAGGCCCTTCGCCAGCCCGACGTTTCAGGGGCGATCGGCCAACGGACCCTACGGCGACTCGGTCGAGGAGATCGACTGGTCCACCGGGCAGATCCTCGACACAATCACGAGGCTCGGGCTAGACCGGCGCACCTTGATCATCTGGACGTCCGACAACGGTGCTCCCCGGCGCGATCCGCCACAAGGCAGCAATGCTCCTCTGGGTGGCTGGGGCTATACGACCCGCGAGGGCGGCATGCGAGTCCCTTGCATCGCCCGCTGGACAGGCCAGATTCCCGAGGGGAGTTCCTCGGATCAAGTCACGACCACCATGGATCTGCTTCCCACATTCGCCCACCTTGCGAGAGCCCGACTCTCGCAGGACCGGGCGATCGATGGCCACGATATCGGGCCGATCCTTGTCGCGTCTCCGGGGGCCGCGTCGCCCTACAAAGCGTTTTTCTACTACGCCGCGGACCAACTTGACGCCGTCCGTTCCGGGCGATGGAAACTCTTTCTCGGACCCCCCGCTCCGCAGGCCGACCCCACGGATCGGACCGAGTCGCGATCGGCTCGTCTCTACGACCTTGACACCGACCCCGGTGAGTCGAAAAACGTCGCCGACGAGCATCCCGATGTTGTGCAGCATTTGACGATCCTGGCGGAGAAGGCTCGTCGAACGCTCGGCGACGGCGATCGCCGGGGCTCCGGTCAGCGCCCCGCCGGTCGTATCGCAAACCCGACGCCGCGGGTCCTACCGTGAGGCACGCCCTTGACAGTTCCGAGCGTTGCCTGGCTCATGCCGACCAGAGCGGTTCCCGCATGCGCCGGCCAGCCGAGGGCGGCTGGCCCACAAATCTTGTGGCACAGCCGCCCCCGGCTGTGTTCCTCGACGACCGAACGAAATCCGCTCGAGAGCCCCCGGCCCAGTTCGCAGTCCCGACGACTCGCGATCCGGTCCGTTCTTGTCGGTCTGCCCGGCTCCGGGGCCTGAGCGTTGGAGATGCGTTACGGTCTCTGGCGCGCCCGAGTCCCCTTGATCAACCGGTCGAGGAATCAGGGGCATCACCCCACCATTCGGCTTTCTGGAGGAAGGTTGCGCGGACGGCGACGGACCAACTCCGGATCGATTGGGAATCGTTTCGGAATCTTGGCCCCAATGCTTCGCGGTTGTCGCTACCTATTCATTGTCGCGGAGGTTTGAAGAAGCCGTTACTCAACGCCCCATACGTCGTCCCTGCACGAAGCGAGCGGATTCCATGACCGGCACACTCCGTCGGTTCCAGAACAGCGCGACGCACCTCCTGGCCGTCGCAGCGATTACGGGCGTGATCGCGATCTCGGCGATGGCCAGCCGGACCGATCAGCCCTCAAGCATCAAGGCGGCTCCGGACATCCCCGAACATGCACAGACCTGTCAAGTCTGCCGATCACCCAACCATTACATGGGGTCGCCCCGCTGGCTCAACTCGGGTGGGCGACCGTCGTCGTACGCGACCGCTCAGACGCGCCGCATTCCCGGCCCCCGCGATTCCCGCGCCTCTGACGGCCCCTGCTCTGCGTTCCCGGGTCCGTCGCCCGACCACCGGTTGAGCGAACTCCCGCTTGTTCGCCTCGTTCTTCAACGCCTCCATCTCTCGCCTCTGCCCGAAACGCGCTTCGCCCGGTCCGGTCCGATCCTTCCTCGATTCGAAGACACGTGGCTCGGAGTCAGGGGAATCCTCCGTGTCACGCTTGGACCGGCCGGGCGAAGCGTCCCGCCCTGGCGCTCAATGCAGAGTCGCGTTTAGCACTGCCGCCAATCGTGCGGCGGACTGAGCCAACCGCCGTCGAGCAAGCGGCCCATTCGCGTCGAGATAATCCTGACCGAGCTTGGCACCCGGACGGAGTTGCTGGTCCGTGCCGGGAACCCGATAGGCCAACTTCGCGGCCTGAAAACTCTCCTCGGCCCAGTCCTTGACTTGGCCGCGTGACCAGGCCGCCACCGCCTCCGGCGTGGCGAGGGCCTCGATCTGTCGGACGAGGGCCGCCTCGTCCGCGGCCACCTTCTCGATCAGGCCCGAGTCCCAGACGCGGTGCAGGTTCGAACCCTGGCCGAAGAACTGAACCTGAAGGTCGTTACCACCGCGGTCCCCGTGGTCGCCAACGTGCACCGGCTGGTGCAGGTCCTGAAGGAAGTGGACGAGGAACCGCAACGCCTCGCGTCGCTTGGCGACCGGCGCGTTGGTGTCCGCCAGCATACGCCTGTTCTCGGCAATGGCGGAAGTCACACAGCCGGTCTCGACGGGGCAGAACTTCGGGTCAAAGCGTTCCACGGTGATCGGGACGTTGACGTAGTGCCAGGGACCCGTTTCGGGCCGTTCCCGACGGATCTCGTCGGCCCAGGTCGCGGCATCGGCGAGGCTCTCGCCCGGTTCCAGCAGCGACCGAACGATAGCGCGGGCCTCGGGGGTCAGTCGTGCCTCGGCGAACCGCGCCGAGGCCCGATGGCCGAGGCGTCCCCAGGCCCAGACCGGACTGGCCTGGGCGAGCAGCAGGAGGGTTGCGAGGATCGCGAATCGAGGCCGTTTCGACGAACTGGCCAACGCAGCGAGAATGTTCAACGAAGGAAGTCTCCCGGTTGAGGGTCGGACGTCGCGCCGGGCGGTAGGCGCGTGATGGTCGCCTTTGCTACTTTGAAGTTTTCGCCAGCAAGCGCCAATCGCGTCTCAGATCCAAAAGAGCCGGGGAAGCCACCGATGGCCGTCGTCGAACCCTACGCCCCTTGCCCATGCGGCAGCGGCGAAAAATTCAAGTGGTGCTGCCACAAGGTCGAAGATTACGCCGTCCGCGCCCAGCGGCTCTTTGACAATGGCCAGATCGACGCCTCTCTCATCGCGCTCGATGAGGGCCTGCGGAAGAACCCCGACAACGCCTGGCTCTCGCTCCGCAAGGCGATCATCCTCGCCCGCCGCAACGAGTTCGAGCCGGCCAAGGGTCTGCTCCGCCGGGTTGTGCAGAAG
Source organism: uncultured Planctomycetales bacterium (assembly GCA_963752755.1). Classification (GTDB taxonomy): domain Bacteria; phylum Planctomycetota; class Planctomycetia; order Isosphaerales; family Isosphaeraceae; genus CAVVZJ01. The sequence continues at coordinate 232,135 of CAVVZJ010000010.1, forward strand.
CGTCCCAACCACGTCGGCGCGCAGGCGTTCCTGGTTCGCCTGGTCCTCCTCTCCGAGGGCGCCAGCGCCGGTGCCGGCCAGTTGCAGCAGGCGCTCGGTGCCGTCGCGGCCGAGAACCGTTCGACGCTCTGGATCGCCGCGGAGATGGTCGGCGGTGCGATGATCGAGGAGGACCATCTCCCCGCCGCCATCGCCCACCTCGTCCTCGCCGCCTCCTTGATGCCCGAGGATGCCGACTCGGCCGTCGAATCGACGCTCCGCATGATCGAGGCGAATGCTGGGTTCTCACCCTGGCTGCGCAATCCTTACGAGCTCTCGCCCGTGCCCGACGGCATCGATGAGTCGAAGTGCCATCGGTTTCAGGAGGCGATCGACTGGGCCGACGAGGGCCGCTGGGCTGCCGCCGCCGCCCGCTTCGATACCCTCTCGGCCGAGGGCACCCCGGAATCCGACCGCAATCTCGGCCTCTGCCGCCTCTGGCTCGGCGACGACCCCGGCGCCGTTGAGGCCCTCCGACGCTATACCAGCTGGGTTGGCGCCTCACCAGACAATGTCGATCTGGAGGCCCTCTGCCAGATCATCGCTCCGCTGGCCGACGACGAGAAGGTCGAACTGCTCCAATGGATCTGGCCCGTCCGCGACCATGACGCCTTGATGAAGGCTCTCCATGACGACCCCCGCGCCCGACACGACGGCCGGACTCCGATGGAGCCTGACGACCCCGACAGTTTCGAGGTCGATCTGTTCATTCTTCTCGACAAGCCCGCTGCCGAGGGCCAGTCTGTCTCCGATCCGACCTCCTTGCCAATCATCGAGGGCCGCGTGCTCGTCGGCCGCGAGATCGTCGCCCTGGAGGCCCACGACGACGGTCGACTCGACAGGCTCGCTCAACGATTCAAGGCGATTGCCGGCGAGTCGATCGCCCCGGCTCACCCCCGCACCAAGGTCCTCGGCGAGTCGCGGCGCTCGGCCCTGGCCTTGCGAACCGAGTGGCTCATGCCCGAGGGGATCGGCGAGGACGAGATGCGACGGGTCGAGCGGCTGGAGCGACGCCGCGTGCTGACCCAGGTCTGGCCCGAGACCCCGATGCCATACCTCGGCAACCGGACGCCCCGCCAGGCCGCGAAGGACGGCGACGCTGCACTGGCCCTCCGCGCGGCACTCTGCCAGTTCGAGGTCGGCCAGGAGTTCTTCCGCGAGGACGTCGATTTCACCGCCCTCCGTCGCGAACTCGGCATTGAGCCCGAGCCGCCAATCGACCCCGAGTCCGTCGAGATCGACCAGGTTCACCTCGCCCGCCTGCATCGCGTTCCGGCCGAGAAACTTGACGATGACCGCCTCGTCGCTCTCTTTATCCGTTCGCATCGTTACCTGATGCCTCAGGCGATGGAACAGGCCGCGCAAGCGATGGTCCATCGCCCCGAGTTGATGGACCGCGAGGGCGGCCCGGCCCGCTTCACGGTCTTCGCTGATCTCGCCAACCTCGCCCTCAGTCGACAGTCCCGCGAGGAGGCTTTCACCTGGGTCCGCCGAGGTCGCGAGTCCGACCCCGATTCTCGCGGCGCCAATGCTCCCCGCTGGGATATGCTCGAAGTCCGGATGCACGCCCGGATTGATCCGCCCGATCAGTGGGTTCCTCTCCTCGCCGCCGTGATGGAGCGCTACCGCGACTCGGACGCCGCGGGGCCTGTGCTCGCCTCGAACCTGCTCGACATGGGTCTGCTCCAGATGCAGCCCCACCCAGACCGTCCTGGTGAGATGCTCCTCGACAGTCGGCCGCTCCAGGCGGTCCTCTCTCGCTACGGCCCTCGGATCACCACCGCCTCCGGAGAGCTGGGCGTTTCCGCCACCCGTAGCGGCCTCTGGACCCCCGGCAGCGAAACCGGCGCCCCGGGCGGCCTCTGGACCCCCGGTTCCTCCCCCTCTGGCAACCCGGACAAGGGCGGAGAGAAGCCCAGCAAGCTCTTTATCCCTGGCCGCTAACCATCAGCGGCCAGGCTTTGTCAATTGCACTTCTCCGAGAGGGACTCCTCGGAAATCGTGGGCCTCCTGTCGGATGCTCTGTGAGCCCTCTTTTCCTGCGAATTCACGACCTGGCGCTCACGGGCGCTCTCCGAGGATCGCAAAACCTGGGGGAGGGACACAATACCGGGTACCGTGCCCACGTCCTCGTGGGCCGGTTCCTCAGCATCGCCGATTGAATATCCCTGAGATGTTATACTTCCTTTGCTTTCAACTCCATGACCCCGCGACCTGACCCCACCGACGCGCTCGCCCACGTCCAGCACGGCTGGGCCTACCTTCAGCTCCAGAGCCCTCTGGCCGCCTGGGCCTCGTGGCAGCAGGCGCTCCGGCTGGAGCCGGGCAACCGCGCGGCGTTGCAGGCTCTCGAACGGCTGGCCTCGGCCCACGACCTCCCCGACGCGGCGAGGGCCACCTACCGATTCCGCCAGCCCCGGGGCGAGCAACGCCGTCTCGCCTGGGACGCCGCGCTTCGCAATCGCGATCTCCAGATCCTGACCGAGGCCAGTTCCGCCTTCGCCGCGATCGTAGCCGAGGAACCGACCGACGCCCCGGCCCACTACAACCAGGCCCTCTGTCTCGCCTGGCTCGGCCGCAACTCCGAGGCGATCGACGCCCTCGATGCGACCGTGAACCTCGATGCCGCCGATCACTCCGACGAGTCCGTGGACGCCTGGACCCTCGCCGCCGTCCTCCGCCAGGGAGCCGGTGCCGAGCCCCTGGCCGACGACTTCGACCACGCCCTGATCGTCCCCTGGCGAACGGATGACCCCGACCCGTCCGAGCTTGCCCCGATCGACACCGTCCGCCCGGTCTCCATCCCCACCAACGACCTCGACGCGAGCCGCGCCCCGTTCGAGGATGTGCAAGTCTCCGAATGGCTCGATCGGCCCATGCTCAAGCCGTCCGACGTGTCCTCTCACGCCGACCTTCCCCGAGTCCTGGCCACGGTTCTCCGCGCCTCCGACGCTCTCCGCTTCTCCTCCCCCCGCGCCTCAAGCCTGCAACGCATCGAGGAACTCCTTTCAGAAGACCTGCCCGCCGATGAACACCTCGACCGCCGCTCCACGCCGCTTCCCCTCTCGCTCCTCGACGCGGCCGTCTGGACCATCCGACTGCCTATCGGCCTCGACGAGCCAACCCGTGCCCGCCTCACCCGCGAGGCCGTCGAGCATTATTATGAATCGATCTGGATCTTCCAGCCCCTGATGAGCCTGGCCGGCATTTCCCCCGACTCCACCCCCGCCGGCGCCGCCCGGAGTGCCGGGCGCGGGGACGCCGTCGCCAGGGTGAAGCTCGCCGCCGCCGTCCGCTTCCGCGAGCAACTTGGGGAACGCCCTAGCACCGCGGCTCTCTACGCCGGCTATCCTTTCGACCGCCTCCGCAACCGCCTCGGTCTCGAAACGCTCGACCCGTTCACCCTGGACACGACCGACCCATCCTGCCTCAACCCCTCCCAGCTCCGCGCTCTCGACCCCGCCACGCTCGACGCCTCCACCCTCGCCGACGCCTTCCATTCCGCCCGCCTCTTCGGCGATGACGACCTGACCGCCCGATTTAACTTGGCCCTTAACGCCCGCCGCGCGACGCCGCCCCATTCCGAGGATTGACCGACCGTGCTCGACGCCGAACCGCCTTCAGTCCCGTTCCTCGACGCTCTCAAGTGGACCCCCGACGGCCTCATCCCGGCCATCGTGCAGGACTCCGAGTCAAATGAGGTTCTGATGATGGCCTGGATGGACCGCGATGCCATCCTCCGGACCCTCGTGACCGGACAGACCCACTTCTATTCCCGATCCCGACGCGCTTCCTGGCACAAAGGGGGCACCTCGGGCCACGTCCAGCACGTCGCCGAGATCCGCGTCGATTGCGATGCCGATGTCGTCTTGATCCGTGCCCGACAGGTCGGCGGCGCCTGCCACGAAGGCTTCCGCTCCTGCTTCTTCCGCCGGGTTAACGCCGAAGGCCATCTCGAAATCGTCGCCGAACGCATCTTCGAGCCCGACCGCGTTTACGGCTCCTAAAGCGGATTTCGTTCGGTCGTCGAGGATCACAGCCGGGGGCGGCTGTGCCACAAGAATCGTGGGTCAGCCGCCCCTGGCTGGCCGGCTCTACACGCATGCGGGAACCGCTCGAGTTCTGCAGGCTGTGCTGTCCACTCCCGTCTCCGTGAGCCCAGATCGCTTCCCTCAGGATCTCGGCTTTCCTTTTCCCGTTAATCCTCCCGGGGTCTCGATCCCGCTGGCTTCCGAACCCCGAATCGTATCCAACGCGTCGCGACACTCCCCCGCCAGCGTCTTCAGCCTCGGATCGCCGTATCCTGTCTTCACGATCATGCTCTCGTAATACCAAAGCACCCGGTCGCGCGGGGCGTTAAACCGCTCCCAGAGGTCCTGGCCGGCTTCGACGTCAAACCGCATGCTCAACAGGTTGTGGAGTTTGTCGGCAAGGACGACCGCCCTCGCGTCCACCGACGCCTTGGCCAGCGATTCGAGATGGTCGCGTTTACGATCCTCCCACGGCCGCTTTCGTCCCTCGGCGTCCCGCTTCTCTTCGGTGCTCGAGGCAACGAGGTCGGCAACCCTCTCCCCGAACTCCTCGCGAATCATCTCGATGGTGGCTTCGGTATCCTCCACGGCGTCGTGGAGCAAACCTGCGATCACGACATCTTCCTCGAATCCGAGCCGATCGAGGATCAGGGCGACGGCGAATGGGTGTTGGATGTACGGCAAATCAGACTGCTTGCGCCTCTGGCCTCGGTGCCAGAGTGACGCCAGGCGCAGAGCTTTTTCGAGCCGAGTTGTCAACGTCGGCATCGTGACCTCGCCTCCGAACCGACACTCTCAGCAAGCCGAGCGGAGCCGATCGCGGACCAGGCGATGAACGTGTCGCGCCACCTCGTCGCGATGAGTCAAGAAGCCGATGTGGCCCGCCCCTTCCAGCGTCGCGAACCGCGCCCCGGCGATCGACTCGGCGAGGGCCCTGTGTCGTGCCGGCGGAACGACCACGTCGCGCGTACCCGCCAGAACCAGGGTCGGGACGTCGATCTGCCAGAGCCGGTCCGAGACGTCGAATCCCTCCAGAGCCCGCAGCCGTCCCGCCATCACCCCTTGATCCGTCTCCCAGCAGCTTCGCACGACGAACTCAGGCAAGGGACCCGGCTCCGGCCGGCAGCCGTGCAGGAGGTTGAAGAACTGGTTCACGAACCCGTTGTCACTCGGCAAGGGGAACCGCTCCAGCACCCTCCGCGCGATCTTGACTCCCAGCCCTCCCTGAAACTGCGCCTCGGCCCCCTGGACCACCAAGGCCCCCAGAATTCCTGGATGGCCGACCGCCAGTTCCAAAGCCACCGCCCCGCCGAACGAGACACCGAAAACCGTCGGTCGCTCCAGTCGCAATGCCTCGATCAGTTCCGCGAGGTCGTCGGCATAGCCGGCGAGCGTCGGTCGGCCTGGCCCGACCATCAGACCCCGATCGCCCCAGTGGCCAAACAGGATCACCTCATGCCGCGCCGCCAGTCGCCTGGCGAGCGGCGCGACCAGCTTCCAGCCTCCTGCCAGTCCTGGCACAAGGACGATCGGCTCGCCCTCGCCCATCCGCACGACCTCGACGATTCCTGTCCGCGTCGGGACCTGTTCCGGAACGCCCTCGCCGAATTCCCGGTATTTCAGCCATTGCGCCTGACGCCTCGGTGCGAGCCTCATGAAACCACTCCTGGGATTCTGCACGTTCCTTGTGGGTTCAGGCACCCCTCGTCTGATGATTCCTGGAACTCTCATTCAAGGCATACGGCGTTCCAAGCACTCCCAATATCACGCCGTTCCCGCCTTCCGGGCTCGTTTGCCTTCGGCGCCGACGACTTTGCCACTCTCCATCTCCATCCTCGTGGAATCGGCGCCGACGAAATATCGGCGCCGATGCGCTATAGTCTCCTTATCTATTCCATCTACTCATTGCCCATGCCCTCTAGAGCCTGTAAATTCAACAGTCTGAAGATTCTCAACTTGCCAGAGTTCTCTAATCCGACCCCTTTATTTCAACGCCCCAGATCCAAACTCAGTTCGTGGCAGATCGGCGCCGAACTGCTGTTACCCATCATTTCGTTAACGAAGTTCTTGCGATTCGGCGCCGATTCGTTAGGCTTTTGGAGAGAGGTCACCACCAGCGAACCACAACACCCGAGTTTCGAGTCGTTTCACCAATGGAACCCTCCCCTCCCTGGATCTCCAGGGGTTCAACCTTGTCGCAGCGGATTCCGGGCCGCCTGCGCGACTGGCGTATTTGGGCGGTCGGTGCACCCTCACTCGGTGTGGTCATTTACGCGCTGGCGGTACTCGGGACAGTGGTCTATTTCGGAGACGTGGGGATCCACTGCGTCTTCGGACCGAAAATCAAGGAAGTTGAGTCGTCCTACACGTGGAGCCCGAACCCCCACCCGGCCGGTCTCTCGAAGACTCTTCGGGGCGATTGGCCGCCGCCCGGCCGGTTCTCACCGACGGGGCCTCAAGGACGCGGCGATCGCGAATCCCTGACAATGCTGGGAGGACGACCGATCGCGAACTATACGGACTACATCCGTGCGCTTCGCGGGATTCATACGGCCTGGGGGCAGTTTGTGGAGGCTCGCTGGGTGACGGCAGAAGGTCCGCGCTTTGGATTCGTGCAGGTTCAGCAGCCGCCCTGGCAACGGCAGTTTGTCTCCTGGATCTGGTTTCTTCAGCAAATTTTGATCTATTTCACGGGTGTCTGGGTCTTCTGGCGGCGGCCGAAGGACCCGTCAGCACGGCTTTTTTATGTGCTCTGCGTCGTCACGGTCGTCTCCTACGTCGGTGGATACCACTGGGGACAGATCGCGAAGTTTCCCGGTTTGATCTTCCCGTTCGCGGCGTTTGTGGTCTTCGTGCCCATCGTGAGCCTGCACTTTTACCTGATCTTTCCCCGCCCCAACCCGATCTTCCAGAAGCACCGGCGCCCCATCCTGGCCATCCTGTACGGACTGCCTGCGATCACGGCGGCGGGCCTCTGGATTTTCATGATCTGGTCGCGCTGGGGGCAGGACGGCCGGGAGGTGCAGACCGCCCTCAAAGGGCTCCAGTTCCTCGCGTTAGGTTACATTGGGGTCTCGGCCGGCGTCTTCCTGCTCTGTCTGGCCTGCTTGATCTACAGCTACTACCGCCACGACTTCAGCCGCGCCGAGCAGAACCAGGTACGCTGGATCTTGCTGGCGACGTTCCTCTCGGTCCCTCCGATCACCTGGCTGCTCTGGGACGCCACCGACGACCCGGCGCGACTCGGGCTCTCGCGGTCGGCCTGGCCGATGTTCATCGTGTCCTTGCTGTACACGGTGGCGTATGCCCGCAGCATCATGCGTTACAAGCTGACGCAGGCCGAGGAGTGGTTCAACCGGGGCAAGCTCTACGTGGCCGTCAGCATGGGTGCGGGCTTGCTCTACTCGGGCGGTCTCGTGATCGGGACGCTGTTCCTCGGTGACCGGCTCAAGGAGAACCAGACCTCCTTCGGAACGATGGTGGCTTGTGTGACGGCCCTGGCCTTGTTGAGCCTTTCGGGCGCCGGGCGACGCTGGTTCCAGTCGGCCCTCGATCGTCGGTTTCACCGCGAGAAGTACAAGTTTGACCAGGCAATGCGGCAGATGAGCCAGGCGGTCGGGAGCCTGGTGGACCGGCCGACGCTCGGCCGTCGCTTGCTCGACGCGGCGGGAGAGGTCTTGCGGGTCGAGTGGGGCGCGCTCTATCTCGTCGACCCGGCTGGCGGGCCGCTCCGGGTGGCCGCCTGTTCGGGCGCCGAGCCCGACGATCGCACGCTTGATCCGTCCAACCCATTGGTCTTGCGGATGCGTCACCAGCCGGCCACGCTCCGCGTGCCGCACGCGATGACGCTCGTCCCCTCCTCCGACCCGGCCACCGACGCCATGATTTCGCTCGGCGGCGAACTGGCCGCCCCCCTGCAAGCCGACGGTGTCCTGGCCGGCTTGCTCGTGCTTGGTCCGAAACGCAGCGGCTTACCCTTTGAGGATGAGGAGGTCGCCTTCCTCGACGCCCTCGGTTCGGTCGCCGTGCTGGCGCTTCGCTCGGCCGACATCCAGCAGACGCTCGAAGCGCTCAATGGCGAGCTTCGCGAGAAGGTCGAGAAGATCACTGAGCAGCAGCGGCGAATCCTGATCCTTCAGGACCAACTCGCCGGCCGTCGGATGTCCGACATGGTTTCGGAGAGTGACGGCGAGACCGACCGCCTGTTCGTGCGGGCGGAGCCGATCCCCGAACGGCCCGAGGCATTCACGGCGATCAAGGGGTCAGGCCCGGCTCTTCGCCAGACCCTCGCCCTGGCCCGCAAGGTCGCCGCCAGCCCCTCCGCGGTCCTGATTCGCGGTGAGAGCGGCACGGGCAAGGAACTGCTGGCCGAGGCGATCCACGCCGCTGGCCCCCGCGCTGGCAAGCCGTTCGTGAAGGTCCACTGTGCCGCGCTCTCGCAGACCTTGCTGGAAAGCGAGCTGTTCGGCCATGTCAGAGGTGCCTTCACCGATGCCAAGACCGACCGCGTCGGCCGCTTCCAGCAAGCCGACTCTGGCACCCTGTTCCTTGATGAGATCGGCGATATCAATCTGGAGGTCCAGACGAAGCTGCTCCGCGTGCTTCAGGAGATGCAGTTCGAGCGTGTCGGCAGCTCGCAGACGATCAGCGTTGATGTTCGCATCCTGGCCGCGACCCATCAGGACCTTGAAGCCCTCATCCGCGCCGGTCGCTTCCGCGAGGACCTGTATTACCGCCTCAATGTGATCAGTCTTTCCATGCCGCCGCTCCGCGAGCGTCGCGAGGACATCTTCGAGCTGGCCGTCCACTTCCTCAACGAGAACGCCCGACTCGTGAGCAAGGCTGTGACCCACCTCGACGACGCCGCGATCGAGGCGCTCGTCGCCCATGACTGGCCAGGCAACATCCGTGAACTGGAGAATGTCCTACAACGCGCCGTGGTCCTCGCGGACGGCCCGGCCGTCACCCTCGACGATCTACCCTCCGAGATCCTCCGCCCCGGTCCCTCGCGGTCCCGCCGTCGCTCGCGCCTTGCCGTCACCAATGTATCGGTCCGCTCCGCCGCTCCAGGCTCGATGTGGGAAGGCCGCCGTTCCCGCCGCGACGACGAGTTACCTGCCTTCGACGGTCCGACCGACGACTTGGATGCCGAGGTCGAGGCTTATGAGCGCCAGCGCTTGCTCGACGCCCTCGATGAGTCCCGCGGCAACAAGAGTGAGGCTGCCCGCCTCCTCCGGATGCCCCGGAGCACCTTCTTCAGCAAACTCAAGAAGCACGGCCTGACATGATCCCGGTGTTCGGCCAGGACGATGAGCCACGGTTGATGGTCGATGCCACGAGGATTTATCGACCACCGGCCCGGATCTCACGGTCCCTCGCTGAGCGGCTTCATCGTGATCTCGATCTCGAGCGACTGGCCGAACATCTGGTCGCCCACCTCGATGCCAAGTTCAAACCTCTGCTTGATCTCCGAACCGGTGAGCTGACCGACCCCGGTGTCGAAGCGGAAGATCCCCGCGCCCTCCTGAGACTTGACCGTGACCTTCAGAGGAACGCCCTGCTGCGGTTCGATCTCGGTGTCGATGACGGTAGAGATCCGGGCGATCGGGTTCTCGGCGGCTTCGAGGGTGTACTTGGTCGCCAGCTTCATCTGCAAGGGTCCGGCGGGGATCGCGAGCTGGCTGTCCCAGGATTCGCCCTGGCTGATCGCTCCTTCCGGCAAGAGCGGCAAGACCTGGCCGAGCATGTTCTGAATCCCTTTCTCAGACATCAGGCTGCCACCGTCGGCGAGGTTCTGGAAGGGCGAGCCCCGGAGTGCTTCCCTCACCTTCGCCGGGACGCGAGCCTCGACAACCCGTCCCCGGGCGTCGATCCTCAAGGTGGCGGGCTCCGCCATCACGGCGCCGTAGAGTTCGGACAGCGACGAGGCGTTCGGACCCGCCGCCTCCTTCTTCACCGAGTCGTAGACGACCGACTGCGTCCCTGCCTTCACCTCGGCCCGGACCCGCTCGACCGTCTGCTCGATCGTGGCCGTACCGGACTCGACGGCCTTGACCTCCCAGGCCAGCCCGGCCGTCAGGCCGATCGTCCGCTCCTCGGGGCCTTGCCCGCCGCGCATGGTCATCTTGCTGGTCTGGGAGAACTCATAACCGAACTTCTGACCCGGCTCGAACGCCCACTTCAGTTCCACCTGCGCCCTGCACCGCTCCGCCCCCAACAGACTCGACACGATCACCAGGGCGCACACCGTCGAGGGGACGCGACGTCGCCAGGTCTTCCACACGCTCATCTCTACTCCTCGCGGGTCGATGGCTCGGGCGTGCCGGACACGCCTCGATGAGAGGATTTTCCGGGCGTCCACTGGGACTCATTATCCGGCCCCGACGCCACACAACGCAACCCAAACGCTCCCCACAACCTGCGTCCCGGTCCGGGAGGTCGGGTCGCTTTCGTCAATCCCGACGAGCCAGGATCGCCCGTGCCCGTTCCCGGCCCGAGCTGCCGATCAGCAGCAGCGTCCCCGGGTTCGGTCCCGTCGGTCGCAATTCGCGACGGATCGCCTCCGGCGTCCGGTCGAGCGCCCGCGTCTTGATCTCCAGCGGCCCGAGACGTCGCTCCGCTACCCGCCTCCGAAGCCGCTTGAGGTCCATCGGCAGGATCTCTTCAACGGCGAACGTGGTCAGAAACGGCGACGTCCGCCGCTCCCCTCCCGTCAGCAGGTCCACTCCCGACGCCAGCCGAGCCAGGCCGTGGGCCGCCGCGAACCCGTCGAGCAGGCCAGCGCGAACGAGGGCCGGGTCGGGCTCGAAGACCCAGTTCGCCAGCGGAACCGTCCCGACTGCCGACCCGCCACGCCCGTCCCCCTCGGTCCAGGTCGCCCCCGAAGGCAGGTTGGTGGCGCGTCGCCGGCAGGACGACAAATCGCCGAACCAGACGGTCGCCTCCTTGCACTCTCCCCCAAGGCTGACCAGCTCCACCTCGAACCCTTCGCCCCCAAAGCACGCCTCGAAATCGCTCGCCGGCCCCAGCTTGATCGCCCCACCGGGATTACGCTCCGCTAACTCGCGAAGGAACGCCAGCCCCGGCTCATAATCCTTCAACGCCATCGCCCGCCGACCCAATCGCCTTCTCCGATCGGGGTCGATGTGAACGCGCGAGCCTTCCGGGATCGGAAACCGTTCCGCCTGCGCACAGACTCCCGCCACGCGGTCGCCCACTTCATACACTCGGGCATTCCAGCAGGCTCGACGCACCATCGCCGCGTCGCGATCGACCGCGATCACCGTCGCCCCGGGACCGATTGCCAGCGCATCGCCCCCGATCCCGCAGCAGAGATCGACGACCACGCCGTCCGTCCTTGCGAACCGCCTTGCCTTGTGCCGCGCCACCGACTCGGCGGTCGCTTGCTCCAGGGCCGTCGGTTCCAGCCACATCCGATCGGCCCGCGTGAACTTGTTCGTGGCCCTCCTCCGACCCGCCGCCAGTCTCACCGCCGCCGCGACGACCTCGGCCGGCCAATCCTGACGCCAGCGGCTCAGGTCCGCTGGCCCCGGTTCGAGAACCGTCGTGACCTCCTGCAACAACGCTCGGCCGGGATCGGTGCTCAGGACGATCCACTCCCACTCGCTTGACGGTCGCATGCTGGCCCCTCAACGTCGGCGGTCCGACGCAGCATAGCATGAGGCGACCCCCGAAGGCGACGCGACGATGCGGAGACTCTCGCCCCGCGCCGCAACGCCCCCTCACGCCTTCCAGCAATGCGCGATCAAGCGGCTCGGCCCTCCCCCGAACGTTTCGGGTCTTCCATCGCGCAGGCCCGCCGGCAGGAACCTTCCCGCCTTCCAGAGCAGCTTCGCGGCGGTCCCCGTTGGTGCCTTCGGCGGTCCGTAAACCTGCTCGTACCGCTCGAATCCGGCCGCCTCAACCAGCCGCTCCACGCAGGCCCGATTCGGCACCCACCAGTTGAAACCCGGGTCGTCCACGGCGTCTCGTGCCTTGCGGCCCGGCGAGCCGTGATGTGCAGCGTGCAGTCGGGCCAGCGGCACCCCGACCCAGTTGAAGTCCGTATCGGTCTCCAGCACCATCAATTCGCGAGTCAGGGAGGCGACCCTCCTAAGTACGTCGAACGGGTTCGGAACGTGGTAGATCACGCCGAGAAAGAGAACCACGTCGAATGTGCCCAGATCCTGCGGGACCCCGTCATCGCGACGGATGTCCATCTCGACGAACTCGACCTTCGAGCTGAGCGCCTTCCGTGCCACCTGGAAGCTTTGTGGCAATGTGAAGTCCGCCGCCACCACCCGCGAGCCCCGCGACGCTCGGCCTCAAAGGAGAAGAGGCCGTCCCAGGCGCCGATGTCGAGCACGGTCTTGCCCCGTAGGTCGGGCAAGTTGAGGTTCTCCAGCCGCTCATGCGATTGGCCGCGACCCGGGGTGACGAGGCCTCCGCCCAGATCGATCGTGTGCCACCAGAACGGCACCCGCTCCACCATCTTGCGGACCGCCACGCGGTCGCTCGGGTCGAGTCCCTCGACCTCGGCTGTCCATCGCGCAGCCTCGGAACGGGCGGTCTCCGCCATCGCCGTATTCATAACTTTCCTACCCCTTTTGATTGACGCAGTACGACGCGTCTGAATCCTTGTCAACGAATATGGGGGGGTGTGATGCCGTGCTCGCATTTTACGTGCCGGAACCGGAACGCCGTCAAGAGGCGACGGCCGGGTGAACCGCGTTATAATGGGCTGCATCCTGACCTGATAATCCCCGGAGCCGACCGCCTTGCACGCCGACGATACCCTTCTGACCGATCCCATCCACCGCGTCCCCGAACCGCCGCCGATCGTCCGCAGGCCGCTGGCACTGGGGGATGTGCCGATCCCGTCGCGGTTCTTCCTGGCTCCCCTGGCCGGTTACACGAGCCTGGCCTTCCGGCTCGCCGTCCGCGAGAACGGTGGTGTCGGCCTGGTAACGACCGACCTGGTCAACGCCCGCTCGATCCTCGAAGGCCGCCGCCGCGCCTTCGAACTCTCGGAGACCTGCCCCGAGGATCGTCCGATGGCGATCCAGCTTTATGGCCACGTCGTTGAGGAGATGGCCGAGGCCGCGCGCCGGATGGTTGCCAACGGGGCGAGCGTCATCGACATCAACATGGGCTGTCCCGTCCGCAAGGTCGTCAAGTCCGGTGGCGGCTCGAAGCTGATGTGCGACGTGGACAACTCAACCCGCCTCGTCGCGGCGATCGTCGAGGCCGCTGGCGTTCCCGTGACGGTCAAGATGCGGCTCGGTTGGGACAAACAAACCCTCACCGCCCCTACCCTCGCCCGCGCCTTCGAGCAGATCGGTGTCGCCGCCGTGATTGTCCACGGCCGCACCCGCTCCCAGGGGTTCAAGGGGAGCGTGGACCTCGACGGCATCACCGCCGTCGTCGCCGCGGTGGACCGCATGCCGATCGTCGGCAACGGCGACGTCCGCACCCTCGCCGACGCCGCCCGGATGTTCCACCTCACTGGCTGCTCCGCCGTCTCGATCGGCCGCGGCGCCCTCGGCAACCCCTTCCTCTTCCGCCAGCTTGCCCGCTGGTCCTCCACCGGCGACCCCGGCCCCGACCCCACCTTCGCCGAGCGGGTGGACATGATGGAACGCCACTTCCGCCGCCTCCTCGCCCTCCGCGGCGAGTTCTACGCCTGCCTCCAGTTCCGCAAGACCTTGAAGTGGTACAGCTACTTCACCCGGATGCCCAAGCCCCTCTACCACCGCCTTATCAACCTCCCCAGTTCCGCCGTCTTCGACGAGATTCTTCCCCTCCTCCGCGACGCCGGCCCCTCCTCCGCCTTGCCCGGCCACTTCGAGCCCCGCGTGCCGGTGCCTTCGGGACCGATCGACAAATGGTGACGCCCGCCGGCCCCGACCGGCCCTTCAACCCCTACGAAGCTCCCCGCGATTCCTCCGAGTCGCCCGTCGCCCCTCCCTCGGAAGACGACCCCGAGGCTGCCGCCCTCCGACGTCCGCACCTTCCGCTCGAAGCGGCGGTCCGGCTGCTCGGAACCGTGGGTTACGTCCTGGCGTTCGGGATGCTCGCGATGGGACTCATGGCGTTTCTCTTCGAGATGCTCTTCTGGGCCGGTCTACTCGGTGGGACAGCGGACTCGTCGCCGCGAGGGGCGTTCTTCTTGCTCGGGTTTTTCTGGCCGATTGGCGCGTCGGCGATCGCGACATACCTCGGTCGCGACATGCGCCGGTTCCGACCCCATGCCCGGATCGGCTGGTCCACCCTGTCGCTCCTCGCGACACTCACGTTCGTCACCGGCACGGGCGACACCATCAAGTTGCCTCACCCCCCACTCGCCATCGGCGGACTCCTCTTGCTCGCGACCACAACAGCCACGGTCTTCGTGGTCCTCGTTTCCTCCCGCACTATCCGACTCTTCCGCCCCGACTACCGCGAGGCCGTCTTTCTCACACCCGGCCTACGTCCCCGCCTCGACCGACCTGCCCGGTTCTTCGTGACCATCCTTCTCCTCCTCGACGCCCTCGGCATCGCGCTCCTGGTCGCCTCGGAGATCGCCTGAGCCCGCATTTTTTCAATTCCTACGATAATTCCCCGCCCCGATTTCGAGAATCCAGGTGATGGGACGAGCGTTCGGCCCATTCACCCCAAAGGACACGAAGCTCCCACCGATTAATCGGGGACTTCGCCTCTCTTCTTCTGTGCCCTCATTGGGTCCGTTGTGGTGAAGAGACCTCCCTCCGACCCTGGACCTCGATGGCGACCTCGGTCCGATCCCCAACGCCGAACGAACTTTAAGATGGAGAATTTTCACCACGTAAATAACAACACCAGAAGAACTTCAGATCCAGCACTTTGCCAGGCAAAGCGCGTCCCCGAAGCGTCACCGGCATGTCCTTCGAGCGTCCTCCACCGGGCGCACGGCGTCGTCGAGGGGGGCGACTCAACGTTGGGGCGAGGCATCGGGGCCGTTGACCCGTGCCGATCCTTGACGTAGGTTGAAGCTCTGTCGGCCTCTGTCCCACCCTCGGGAGATCCCGCCATGCCCGGCGCCCGACTCCGATCGACCGCTCTCGTTTGCCTGGTCTGGTCCGCGTGGATTTCCGGTTCGGTGGTTCGAGCCGAGCCTCCAGTGCGGTTGGAGATCGTGGAGGGTTTGCCGAAGGACTGGGACTGGTCGTTGCCCGAGGGGGCGACCTTCGAGCGCCAGGACTGGCCCGCCCTGGGTTTTCCGAGCTTGCCCGCCAGGTACAACCGCCGGGGCATCGCGATCGACCGCCAGGCTCCGTTCGCCTTGCACGCCGAAGCCACGCTGGTAGCCCCCGCCGGTCCTTACCGGTTGATCCTCCGCTCGCGCGGGGCCGCCCGCTTGCTCATCGATGACCGGCTCGTCGCCGAGACGAGGCCGATCTCGCGCAACGGCTCCGGCCACGAGCACGTCCCCGACGTGCCGCCGCCCGACGACCCCCGCTGGCGCTACGTCGCCACCGGCGAGCAGGAGCAAATCGCCGCCTGGGAATCCGACGGCAAGCCCCACAGGGTCGAGTTCTGGGCCGTCATCGGTGACAGGAAACTCCGGCCCGAGACGGGCGAACTCTCCGCTAGCATCGCGGCGCCGGGGGGCGTGCCGACCTTGATCGCCTCGAATGGTCGCGTTGAGTTGACCGATGCCGGCTGGGACGCCTTCGCCGAATCCGAACGCCTCCGGATCGACGCCCTCGACACCACCCACCGCCGCGCCTCCGCCGCCAGCGAGGCCCCGTACTGGCGGAAGCGTCACGACCTCGCCCGCTCGATCGCCAACAACGAAGACTCCGGTCGATCCTCCCGGCGCCGGCAACCTGATCGACCGCTACCTCCGGGTCTCCGGCGTCGCTCTCCCCGAACCCGTCGATGACGCCGCCTTCTACCGCCGCCTGGCGCTCGACACGACCGGCGTGATCCCCGAACCCGCCGAGGTCGCCGCCTTCCTCGCCGACGACCACCCCGACAAGCGCGCCCGCGCCGTCGACGCCCGCCTTGACGATCCCCGCTGGGCCGATGCCTGGATGGGCTACTGGCAGGACGTCCTCGCCGAGAACCCCGGCATCCTCAAGCCGACCCTCAACAACACCGGCCCCTTCCGCGACTACCTCCACACTGCCCTCCGCGACAACACCCCCTTCGACCGCCTCGCCACCGAGTTTATCCGTCTCGAAGGATCACCCTACTATGGCGGCCCCGCCGGCTTCGGCGTCGCCTCCCAGAACGACGCCCCGATGGTCGCCCGCGCCCACGTGATCGCCAAGGCGTTCCTCGCCGTCGAGATGAAGTGTGCCCGCTGCCACGACGCCCCCTTCCACCCGTTCGTCCAGTCCGACCTCTTCGGCCTCGCCGGACTCTTCGCCGAGTCGCCCCAGGTCGTGCCGGCCACCAGCACCGTCAAGGTCGCCGAAGGGGGCCGCGTGCCCGCCGTCCCGATCACCCTCAAGGCTGGCGAGACCGTCCCCCCCTCCTGGAGCCTGTCCGACCTCACCCCCGACGGTCTCCCGGATGGCCTCCTGCCCGAAGACGCCAGCGACCGCGATCGCCTGGCCGCCCTCCTCACCTCACCCACGAACTCCCGGTTCGCCCCCGTCGTCGTCAACCGCCTCTTCCACCGCTTCGTCGGCGTCGGACTCGTGGAGCCAGTGGACGACTGGGACGGCCCCACCACCGCCCGCCACCCCGACCTCCTCGCCGCTCTCGCCCGCGAGTTGATGACCCACGACTACGACCTCAAACACGTCGCCCGGGTCATCCTCAACTCGCGGCTCTACCAGGGCCGAATCGCCGGTACGCCCCCCACGAGGGACGAGCCGATCGCCGCACCGGTCCGCCGCCGGATGTCCGCCGAGCAGCTGCTCGACTCCCTCTTCGCCGCCGCCGGCAAGGACTTCCACGCCGAGGAACTCTGCATGGACCCCGAGGGACGCCGCCCCCCATCTGAGATGCTCAACCTCGGCGTCCCCCGCCGCGCCTGGCAGCTCACCTCCCTCTCGAACGAGCGCGACCGCCCCGCCCTCTCCTTACCCGTTGCCCAGAGCCTCGTCGATGTCCTCGAGACCTTCGGCTGGCGCCCTTCCCGACAGGACCCGATCACCGTCCGCGACGAGGCCACCACCGCCTTGCAGCCCGCCCTTCTCGCCAACGGCGTCATCGTCACCGGCCGGGTCGCCCGCCTCTCGGACGACTCCGCCCTGACCGAGCTTTGCCTCGACGACCAGCCCGCCGAGGCTCTGATCCGCCGCGTCTTCCTCCGCATCCTCTCCCGCGAGCCGACCGCCGAGGAATCGAACCGCCTCGTCGCCTACCTCGGCTCCTCCTACGCCGACCGCGTCATCTCCGGCGCCCGACCGAACCCGCCTCGCCGGTTCGCCCGCCGCGTCTCCTGGTCCAACCACCTCAGCCCCGAGGCCACCGAAATCCAGCTCGAACGCGAGCGCGACGTCCGCGAAGGCGACCCGCCCTCGGCCCGGCTCACGCCCGGGTTCCGGAAGCGGATGGAAGACATCGTCTGGACACTCGTGAACAGTCCCGAATTTGTATTCTGTCCCTTGATCGGACGGTCGAGACGTTTCCATGACGTTGCACGATTCACTACGACCCGAGTGCAGTCGCCTGTTCGGCCTACTACATCCCGTATGGCCCGACCGTTCCCTGTCCGCGTTGCGGAAAGGTCGAGGCGATCGCACCGTTCGACTCCTTCCTGGACGAGGCGACCGAATCCCGCGGCTTACAATCTTCATTCCTATGGCTCGTACCAGCCCCCCGCCTGGTACGTCGGCTCCCTTGGTGATCACGTCCTCAACATCGTCTTCAGTCTGCTGGAGCAGGACCGTGAGTCGCGCCGATCATCGAGGTCTCGTTCGAGCAAAGGGCCGCCGAGACGCTCGGTGAGATGCAGTGGGGAGAACAAGGCTACTTGAAGGACCACGTCCGTCAAATCGCAATCCTGATTCACCAACGACTCGCCCGGCGACTGACGAACGTCCCGGGCGGCAACGGCCGCGAGGAGGATGCTTGACCATGTTCGCCAGGGCATCGCGTCGTCAATTCCTTCGTGCCAGCACCGCAGCGACACTCGCCGCGACCGCGGCCCGTCCCGCGATCAGCCAGGGCGAACCCGCCCGCGGTCAGTCCGACGCCTGCATCTTCCTCTGGCTCGGCGGCGGCGCCGCCCAGATCGACACGTTCGACCCCAAGGGCCGCGGCGACGGCAAGAAGCAGGCCGGCTCCTACTACGACGCCATCCCCACCGCGATTCCCGGTGTCCAGGTCTGCCAGCACCTTCCCCGTCTGGCCGACCGCCTCGATCGCTGCGTGCTGGTCCGCTCGCTCCATCACAAGATCATCGACGAGCACGCCGCCGCCACCAACCTCCTGCACACCGGCCGGCCCGTCAGCGGCACGATCACCTATCCGTCGATCGGCTCGATAGTCGCCCACGAGCGCGGGTCGGCCGGTGAAGGCGTGCCGGCCTATGTCGTCATGGGTTACCCGAACGTCACCCGCGGTCCCGGCTTTCTCGGGTCGAAGTACGGTTATATCTACCTCACCGACACCGAATCCGGCCCCACCGGCCTGACGCCCCCTCCCGGCCTCTCCGCCGATCGCCGCTCGCGTCGCGAGGCCCTTCTCGAATCGTTCCGTTCCGACTTCCAGGGCCGTCACCCCGACGACCCTGCCATGGCCGACTACGCCGACGCCGGCCGCGAGGCCGCCGCTCTCGCCGGCCCAGCCTTCTCCAGCGTCTTCCAACTCAACTCCGAACCCGATTCCCTCCGCTCCTCTTACGGCGGCGAGTTCGGTCAACGCTGTCTGCTGGCCCGACGCCTCGTCGAATCCGGCGTCCGCTTCGTCGAGGTCGCCCACAACCTCAACTTTCTCAACGGCACCGGGTGGGATACTCATAATCAAGGCCAGTTGCACCAGCATGAGTTGATTGCCGAGCTGGACTCCGCCCTCTCCGCCCTTCTCGACGACCTGGAGCGCCGCGGTCGTCTCGACCGCACGCTCGTCGTGGTGGCGACCGAGTTTGGCCGTCCTCCGGAGTTCGACGCCGGCGGCGGTCGAGGCCATCAGTCCACCGCATTCTCCGTCCTCCTCGCCGGCGGTGGCCTGCGGACCGGTCGCGTCATCGG
The DNA here is from genome assembly GCA_963752755.1 of uncultured Planctomycetales bacterium. Lineage (GTDB taxonomy): Bacteria > Planctomycetota > Planctomycetia > Isosphaerales > Isosphaeraceae > CAVVZJ01. Next base: position 251,372 of record CAVVZJ010000010.1, read on the forward strand.
TGCGACGGACGACCTCGCGAAGACGATCGTCGATCGCCCCGTGGGTGTCCCTGACTTCCACGCCACAATCCACGCCGCCCTCGGGATCAACCCCTCCCGCGAGCTTCGCGCCGACGGTGGCCGACCCGTCCCGATCACCGACGGCGGCCGGCCGATCGCCGAACTGTTTGGTTGACGCCTCTCAATCAATCCACCACCGGTCCGCGCCAGACCCGCTCCAGGAGGTCGGCCATCTCCGGGTCGTGCTGCCGTAGCTCGGCCCGGACGAACGGATAGAAGTCGTTCGTGCCGAAGTACGCCTCAGTCGCCTCGGCGAAGAACTCCTGTGGGTCGTTGAGTGCATAGGCCCGTTCTTTTCGATCCCCGACCCGCAGGACCGATTCATACGACTTCGACTTCAATGCCCGCCGATAAGCCTCCTTGATCCCCTCATGCTCAAATCCGAGCACCTGATGATGATATGCATGGGCTAGCTCGTGCAGGACCATCGCCGGCTGGTCTTTCGACCATTCGAGGAACCGCCGGGCGTTACCAATCTCAACGGCCCGCGCCTTGTCCGGATTGAACCCATGCTCCGCCAGCCACTCCCGGCTCGGGTGATACTCGGCGCAAGGGGCGTGGCCATCATCGATCCCCAGCCAGATGGGGACCTTCCGCAACTCCCGGCATGCCTCCTCCGGAACCGACCGACCGATCTCGAAGAGCTTCCACTCCAGCAACCTCAGGACGTCTCGACCGATCGCCTCATGCTCTCCGTCAAGCAGACCTTTGTTGACGCGCACCGTCCACCCTTCCACCTGCCGCTCGACGTACTGCTCCGTGGGCACATACGCCGGCCTGTCCTCTCCGACCGCGAGGGTCGCCAGGCCGACAGCCAGGGGAGCGAACGCGCAGAGCCTCCAATTTCGGTTCATTTACGCGAGAACCTCCTTGACGACCTGCCCGGCCACGTCGGTCAGTCGAAAGTCGCGGCCGTTGTAGCGGTACGTCAATTGGGTATGTTCAAGTCCGAGGAGATGCAGGATTGTGGCGTGCAAGTCGTTGACGCTGACGCGATCGATGACCGCCTTGTGTCCGAACTCATCCGTCTCCCCGTGATGGACGCCGCCCTTCACTCCTCCGCCGAAGAACCACGTGGTGAAGGCATGCGGGTTGTGGTCGCGGCCGGTGCCGCCTTTTTGCACGATCGGCAAGCGGCCGAACTCGCCGTTGCAGACCACCAGCGTCGAGTCGGCCAGCCCGCGTTGCTTGAGGTCGGTCAAGAGTGCGGCGATTGGTTGATCCGTTTCGAGGGCGAACCCGGCGTGATTCTTCACGATGTCCTGATGACCGTCCCAGCTCCGCTCGTTCTCCATGCCGCCGCTGTAGATCTGCACGAACCGCACGCCTCGCTCGACCATCCGTCGGGCCATCAGGCACTGGCGGGCGAAGTGGCCGCACTTGGGGTTGTCCAGACCGTAGAGTTGCTGCGTTGCTCGCGATTCTCCTTGATCCACGTCGAGAGCTTCGGGGGCCGCCATCTGCATTCGATAAGCCAGCTCGAACGCCTCGACCCTCGCCGAGAGCGACGCCTCCGCCGGGTTCTCCTCCAGGTGCTCGGTGTTGAGCAACTTGAGCAGATCGAGCTGCGCCCGCTGCTGGCTGTCACTCAGTTGCGGCAACCGGACAAGATTGTCGATGGGCGGCCCCTGACCGTTGAGCGCGGTCCCTTGATAGACGCTTGGCAAGAAGCCACTGCCCCAGTTCTGGGCATGGCCTTTCGGCAGACCGCGTCCGAGGGTGTCGTACATCACGACGAAACCCGGCAGGTCGCGACTCTCCGAGCCAAGGCCGTACGTCACCCAGGCCCCCACGCACGGGAAGCCCATCCGGCTGAATCCCGTGTTGATCTGGAAAAGCGCCGGCGAGTGGTTATTCGTCTCGGTGAAGCAGGAGTGGATAAACGCCATGTCGTCCACATGCTTCGCCAGGTTCGGGAAGATTTCCGAGGCCCAGGCCCCCGACTGCCCATGCCTCGCGAACCGGAAGGGCGACTTCATCAAGGGCCCGACCTGATCGACGAAGAATCCGGTGTTCTTGTCGAACCCCGGCAATTCCTTGCCGTCCCACTCCTCCAGAGCTGGCTTGTAGTCCCACGTATCGACCTGGCTCGGCCCGCCGTTCTTGAACAGCCAGATTACCGATTTCGCCTTCGCGGGGAAATGGGACGGTCTCGGGGCCATCGGGTGCAAGGCGCGGTCATCGGCCTGCGCGGGAATGGTCAACAATCCCTCGCTTTCGAGCAAGCCTGCAAGTGCGAGCAAGCCGAACCCCGAGCCGGCACGTTTCAGAAACGATCGTCGCGACGAGGACCGGATCGGTGGGGCAAACAGGTGCGGAATCCGTGTCATGGCGTCTGGCTCCTCGATCGTTCGGCGTGTCCGCTCGGGGTCATCACTCGATGAAGATAAATTCATTCAAGCCCATCAACACCTGGCAGAAATCCGTCAAGGCCGACTCGACCCCATCCCCATGCCCCGCGGCCTGGTGAGACGCGGTTTGCCGGTCAAGGAATTCCCGTGCCTGGTCCAGTTCCTCGGAGTCTGGCTCACGACTGAGGGCCCGAAGGTAGGCCCTTCGGACCGCATCATCGAGCGACTCCCCTTCCTTCGGAGCCACCCGCCTTGCGAACCCAGCGGCCCATTCGCGGACGATCGGGCTGTTCAGCAAGAGAAGGGACTGCGGCGCCACCGTCGTGCTCGACCGTACCGCGATCGGAACCAGTGCATCCGGGGCGTCGAAGAGGGTCATCATCGGGATCAATTTACTACGCTTGACGGTGAAATAGATGCTTCGACGCCGCATCCTCTCGTCCAGGGTGCCCTGTCCGTACATCCGGGGATCGAGCAGGCCGGACACGGTGAGCATCGCGTCGCGGATCGGCTCGGCTTCCAGACGACGTCGCTCCTGGCGCCAGAAGAGGCGGTTCTCGATGTCCCTGGCGGCTTTCGCCGCATCGATCTTCGACCCCTGTCGGTAGGCGGAACTCGTCATGATCAGCTTGTGGACCGCCTTGAGCTTCCATCCCTTGTGGATCAACTCGACCGCCAGCCAGTCGAGCAGTTCGGGATGTGTCGGTGGGCTGCCCTGCGTCCCGAAGTCACTGGGTGTGGCGACGATCCCCCGGCCGAAGTGATGCTGCCAGAGCCGGTTGACGATCACGCGGGCCAGAAGTTGACCGGCGCCCCGCCGCGGTGTCCGTGATCCACTCCGCCAGAGCACGCCGACGATACGACGTTCGCCAGCCCTCCGGCGGTGGGGCTTGCCACTGATCCTCAGACTCCGACATCAAGACCTGGAGAAACCCCTGCGTGACCACCTCTTCCTTCTGGTTCGGGTCACCGCGACGAAGGAAATGGGTCGCATCGAGGAAGTCGGGACCTTGGGTGTGCAAGCGGACGGCCGGCAAGCCCTCGGTGCTGATGAGCGCCTTCTCGCCGTCCTTCTTCGGCGCCGTGGCGGCGTGGTCCTCGATCGCCTGATTCAAGGCTCTCCACTGGGTATCGATTGTTCTGTACCAGCCCAGCAATTCGGCCTTTTGCTCCGAGGTTCTCGCCTCGCGATCGACGGCAAGGATCTCGCGAACCTTCGCCGGGAGGCCGTCGTCGCCGAGGCCGACTGGCCGGGGCGCGTCGGTGGCCGAGACGCGAATCCGGCCGAGGTTATGCCCTGTATTGTTGTTGAAGTGAAGTGTGAACGTCAGCGTCGATCCGGCGTCCGGCCGCACGTCGCTGCCCAACTCGAAGACCGCGGCGTGGTCCTTGCCAAACTCGGGATCGACCGCCCAGGCCGACTTCGCGTCGTCGTCGATGACTGCGGCGATCGGCAGCCCCTTCTGCTCGAACGTGGCCTTGGGGTTGATCAGCTTCGGCTCGACCGTCTTACCGATACCGTAAAGAGGACCAACCTTGAGCTTCAGGTCCGACAACGCAAAATTGCCGTTTCCCGCGCGACCAGGGCCGCCCTTCACCAGCAACGGGTCGGCCAACGCTTCAACCTTGACGGCTGTGATCTCGCCCAGGTGGCAGGGTGCGACGATCGTATAAGTGTCGAAATCTGGGTTCTTTCCCGACGCCCGGTACGACCCGTCGTCGAGCTTCTGAAACGTGGCCCCACCCTTCGATTCCACCTTGCCCGGCTCCAGCACGACCCAGCGGACCTCGCTCCGCGCCGACGCCCGCTCCCGCTCCCAGCGCTCGAGGCGGCCGGGAAGCTGCTGGGCCTCGTACTTCGCCAGTGCGGTGAGGTACGGCGCATGCTCGGCCTCGTACTTCGCCAGGGCCTTCTGGTAACTCTCCGGATCGCTCAGCAACTCGACCTCGCTGCGGACGGTCGTGGTGAAAGTCGCGATCAGGCGGTAATAATCCCGCGTCGGGATCGGATCGAACTTGTGGTCGTGGCAGCGGGCACAGCCAATCGTCAGGCCGAGGAAGGCCGTGCCCGTGGTGTTAATCATGTCGTCGAGTTCGTCATAGCGTTCCTTCTCGACCTGGTTCTTCGTGATCTGCGTGCTATGTGTGCCTGCGGCGAGGAAGCCTGTGGCCTTCAGTGCGAGGTTGTCGTCGGGAGCGTACTCGTCGCCGGCGAGTTGCCACTTCACGAACGTCTCATAGGGCAGGTCGCGGTTGAGAGCTTCGATGACGAAGTCGCGGTAGGTGTAGGCCGTCGGCCGGTCGTAGTCGTGTTCGAAGCCGTGGCTCTCGGCAAACCTCGCCAGGTCGAGCCAGTGCCGCGCCCGGCGCTCGCCGTAGTGGGGGCTATCGAGCAAGCTGTCGATCATCCGATCATACCAGTCATCCGCCGGGTCGTTGGCCCATTCGCGCGACCTCCTCCGGGGATGGCGGCAAGCCGATCAAGTCGAAGTAAGCCCGACGGATCAGAACGCGGCGTTCCGGCTCAGGCGACGGTGACAACCCTTTCGCTTCCATACGCGCGAGGAGGAACCGGTCGATCGGATTGCGACACCACGTCTCGCCCGCGACTTCCGGTGGTGTGACGAGCTGGAGCGGCTGATAGGCCCAGTGCTGACTCTCGGAGTCGATGTCGATAACGCGCTTCTTGCCGGTTGCGACCGCCTTCGTCGGCTCTGTCCTCGGGTCGGGCGCCCGCGCTTCACCCACTCGGTCAGGATAGCAATCTCATCGTCCGGCAGTTTACCCTTGGGCGGCATCTTGAGGACGGGATCGTTGTAACGGATCGCCTGCACGAGCAGGCTGCCGTCCGGGTCGCCCGGCTCGATGGCCGGACCGATGTCGCCGCCTTTCTGCCAGCCGGCCTTCGTGTCGAGGGAGAGGTTCCCCCGCAACTTCTCGGCGCCGGCCGAGTGACACTGGTAGCAGCGTTCAACCAGGATCGGCCGCACCTTGGACTCGAAGTAGGCGACCGCTTCCGGCTTCGTGGCCGTACCATCCGGAACGACTGCGACCAGGGCCAGCGCGAACCAGCGGGGCAGGAGGGCAAGACTCAACATGGCGGTGAGACCTCGACCGCGGCGGGGCCGGGGCGGGGTGGGGAGGCCCGAAATGAGCCGCGACGCCCCGGCGGCAGGTTCCTTCGATTATCGCGCCTCACCGCCGTGGGGTCCAGGCCGCATCGAGGCGCCGACGAGCTCCACTTCTCGGCGGCGCCCCTTTCGTGGGACAATCTCACCCCGTTTCCGATGGACCTCGGCACGCGTTCGACCATGACTCAGCTCTCCCTCTTTGAATCGCCCGATGACCGCCCCGCCCATGCCGCCCGACTCGCGTCCCGGCTCCGACAGCTCGCCTCGGAAGGGATCTACTTCGGCACCAGTTCCTGGAAATATCCGGGTTGGGTCGGCTCGATCTATACGCGCCGATCGCTACATGTCGCGAGGCAAGTTCCAGCCGCGGCGATTCGCTACGCAATGCCTCGCCGAGTACGCGCGGACGTTTCCCCTGGTCGGCGGTGACTTCAGCTTCTACAACTTCCCCACCCCCGAATCCTGGCGCCGCCTCTTCGGCATGACCCCCGAGGACTTCCTCTTCGTCCTCAAGGTTCCCGAGGAAATCACCGTCCCCGTCTGGCCTCGCCACGACCGTTACGGACTCCGCGCCGGTCAGACCAACCCGAGCTTCCTCAATCACTCGCGCTTTGCCGGCCAGTTCGCCGAACCCCTCCGTCCCCACCGCGACCGCGTCGCGACTCTCATCTTCGAGTTCGGCGCCTACGCCCGTTCAACCTTCCCCAAACCGGCCGCCTTCCTCGAACAACTCGACCCGTTCCTCGCCGTCTTGCCTCCCGGCTTCCGCTACGCGGTCGAGGTCCGCAACTCCGAGTTGCTCACCGAGCCGTATTTCTCGTTACTCGCCCGCCATAACGTCGCCCACGTCTTCAATGCCTGGACCCGCATGCCTGAGCTGGCCCACCAGCTTGCCCGTCCCGGCTCGTTTACCGCCGACTTCCTCGTCGCCCGCGCCTTGCTCCGCACGGGGCGACCTTACGAGCAGGCCGTCCAGCTCTTCGAGCCTTACACCGAGCTTCAGGACCCCAACCCCTCCGGCCGCAAGGCCCTCCGCGACCTCGCCCTCGAAGGTCGACGGCGTCGCAAGCCGACCTTCCTCCTGGTCAACAACCGCTACGAGGGCAACGCTCCTGGCACCATCGAGGCCGTCGTCGCGAGCTTGACGAGCTGAGTCGATCAACCGAAGAGATCCCGGATCGGCTCGCCTTCCGAGAGTTTGAACGGTCGGTTCTGCGTGTCGCGGATTGTGCTCGACGGGTCGAGCCCGAACCGCCAGAAGATCGTCGCCGCCAGGTCGGCCGGGGTGACGGGGTCCGACGCTGGGTATGCCGCGAAGCGGTCGCTTGACCCATGCACCGCACCACCTCGGACCCCGCCACCCGCCAGCGCGATGCTGTAGCAGTCGGGCCAGTGGTCGCGTCCGGCATCCTTGTTGATTCGCGGCGTCCGGCCGAACTCGCCGAGGGCCACGACCAGCGTACTTTCCAGCAGCCCGCGAGCCTCTAGATCCTCGATCAAGGCGGAGAAGGCGCGGTCCGCCAGGGGCAAAAGATGCCTTTTATGCTGGTTGAAACACTTGAAGTGCGCGTCCCAGTTCTGCCCTTGCTGGCGGAAATCCGTGACGTTCACGAACGGCACGCCCACCTCGACCAGCCGCCGAGCCAGCAACAGATTCTGGCCCCGCATCTGGCGGGCAAACCCCAGTTCAGCGCCGTTGCCGCCGCCCCCGCCCTCGCCGACGGAGGATGGCGGGTCATCGAATCCGTAGCGCTCGCGCGTTCTCGGATCTTCCATCGAGAGGTCGAGAGCCCGACGGACGGTCTCCGAGTCGAGCAATCGAAAAGCCCGGTCGAACTGATCGCGCAGGCGATCGGCTCGATTCGATGGCCAGGCGTCCATGCCTTCCAGTAACTCACGGCGACGGGCCTCGCGCGACCGCGCTAGCCCTTCGGGCCGCGTCAGCAGGTCAGACTGGTAGCCGAGCGTCGCGGGATCGACATGGATCGGGAACGGGTCATGCGCCGATCCGAGGAACCCGCCGGCCTGGCAGGGGACGTCCACCACGTTATGGAAGAGGAACGGCACGACCGCGTGCGCGACGGCCAGCCCTTGACCGCGACGATGATAGCCCACGATCCCGCCATGACTCGGGAAGGTCTGCGGTACCGGGCTGAAGAGCTCGCGGTCGCCCGTCGGCGGCGGTCGGCCCGTGAACGTCTCGATCGAGGCGGAATCATGAAGGTGGTTGTTGTGGTGCATGCTCCGGATCAGGGCGACGTGGTGCATCACCCTAGCCGTCATGGGCAGATGTTCCGAGATGTTCAATCCCGGCACGCTCGTCGCGATCGGCTGAAACTCGCCCCGGATCTCCGCGGGTGCGTCGGGTTTAAGATCGAACGTTTCGAGCTGACTCGGGCCGCCGTAGTAGAAGATCACGATGCACGATCGGATCGGCGGCAACGGTCCTCGGAACGCGGGGCAGGGGGGCGGCCACGGCCCGGGCTCGGAGCAGGCCAGGCAGGTCCAGCCCCAACGCGGCCAGGCCCCCGACGCGGAGCAGACTCCGACGGGTCCAGCCGCCGCGTCGGCGTTCGCGATCGTCCCGGCTCATGGCCACTCTCCCCGGTCGAGCCCTCCGGCTCAACCCGACTTGGGCGGTTCGGGGGTCATCGAGCAGACGCGTAAATGCCCGTCGTGATGCGCGGTCGCGAGGCGGAGGCCGTCCGGGTGCAGGTCGAGCGCGCGGGCAGTGTTCGGCAGCTTGAAGGTGGCGAACTCGTTCTTCTCCTCTGGCTTGAAGAACCAGAGGTGTCCGCCGCCCGTACCGCCCGAGGCCGCAACCAGGAACCCGGCTGGGTGGAACTTCAACCCCCAGGCCACCCCCTTGATGTCGGCCTTCGGACGCTGGAGGATCTTCTCCTGCGCCACTCGCCCAGTCGAAGACGACCACCGCTGGATTGCTCACCGCACCCAGCGGGTTGGAAGCCTCGATCAAGCCACTGCACGCCAGAGACTTTCCATCGGCACTGAGCGAGAAGTCACGGACCCCGCCGTAATCGACCTGCTGGCCACCATTGTAGCTGTAGAGTTTCGCCGCGTCGAACCGGCGAACCTCCTTCGAGGTCGCCAGCTCCCACTGGATCACCCGACCCTGGAGATCGGCCGTGAGCAGGAACGTCCCCGACGGCTCGAACAGGACTCGATAGACCGGCTTCTCGTGCCCGGGCAGTTCGCCGGCCGGCGAGCCGTCGGACGTCTTCCAGAGTCGGACCATCCGGTCGTTTCCGCAGGTCGCGATGAGGCTTCCATCGTGACTCAACGTCAGGTGATTGATCCAGCCCGCAGTGGGCCTCGACGGTCCGCGCGGCGTCGGCGATTCAACCATCGCGGGCCACCAGATCAATCGGCCATCCCCGGCGCCCGAGAGCAAAGTCTGACCGTCGGGCGTGGCATCGAGGGCGAAGACCCAGCTCTCATGCCCCTTGAGGACGGTCTTCGCCCCCGTTTCCAGGTCGAAGCGGACGATCGACTCGTCCTCCGACCCGGCGAAGGCGTACTTGCCCGCCGGATCGAAGCGGCAGCAGATCAAGGGGCGGTCGTGGGCCAGATCCTTCGCAACGTGGGTCTTCGCCGGGTCGGCTGGGATCGGGCCATCAGTTCGGAAAGAGATCATGCCAGCAAGTCCATGATGGGCCGCGCCGCCGGGTCGGCGAGCTGGATCGGTCGGCCGTTCGCCTCGAAGCCGAAGCTCGGGTCAACGCCCACGGCGCGGAGGTAGGTATGGAAGAGATGGCCCGCGCTCACCTGGGCGTCGGCCACCTCGGTCCCCTTGTCGTTCGTCTTGCCGAAGGCCAGGCCGTGCTTCAGGCCGCAGCCGGCCAGGGCAACCGACCAGCACTTGTCCCAGTGGTCCCGGCCGTACAGATAATTGATGTTCGGCGTCCGGCCGAACTCGGACATGACGACGACCAGCGTGTGCTCCAGCAAACCCCGCGCGGCCATGTCGCCGATCAGGTTCGAAAACCCCTGATCGAACTCGCCGACCTGCTCCAGGTGGAAGCTGAAGTTCTCGTTGTGCGTGTCGTAGTTCGAGTGCGAGACCTGCACGAACGTGACCCCGGCCTCCAGCAGGCGGCGGGCGAGCAGGCAATGGCGGCCGAAGTCGTGGGAGCCGTAGCGTTCCTGATCCTTCGCGGGTTCCTTGGTCACGTCGAAGACCTCGCGGCGTTCCATGAGCTGGCGGGCCTGGTCATACGTCGTGGTGTAAGCCTCCGTCTCGGCCGTCCGGCGACGCTCGGCGAAGCGGTCGTTGAGCTGGCAGCGGAAGGCGTTGCGAGCGAGGTCGGCGGCCTGGCTGACGGAGCCGGGAAGCGTCGGTGTTCGCGGGGGCCGAGCCGTTGCCGAGGTAGAGGGCGCCGTACTTCGGCCCGAGGAAGGCCGCCTCGCTGCCGCCGACGCGGCCGCCGCCGGGCGTGATGTGGATGTAGCCGGGCAGGGGATCGTCGTCGGACCCGAGCAGCTTCGCCATCACCGACCCGAGGTGCGGATAGTCCAGGCCCGGCGACTGCGCCCGGCCGGTGTGCATCAGGTAGTGGCCCCGCCCGTGGTCGTTCTCGTCTCCGCGCTGGTGTTCAGGCCACGGACCAGGGCCAGGTGGTGCATCAAGGTCGCCGTGCGCGGCAACAGTTCGGAAATGCGGACGCCGGGCACCGACGTCTCGATGTCGCGGAACGGTCCGCCCGTCTCGGTGTGCGGCTTCGGGTCCCACGTCTCAAGCTGGCTGGCGCCCCCGGCGAGCCAGATGACGAGCACCTGCTTCTGCTTCGCCTGGAGCTGCGCCGCCACCGAGGGCCGCGTGAACGCCCCCAGGCCAAACCCCGACGCCAGCCCCATCCCCGCCGCCACGCCGCCGAGGAACCGCCGTCGCGAGATCTCATGGTCCGCCGTGCGGCAAGCGTAGTTGCACCTCATCGCTGGTCCTCCCGTTTGGCCGGATTGATCGAGGGAAGATCGATGGCCGATGGTCAAAGGTCGATCGGACTCGATGCGATCATCGACCATCAATCATTGACCATGATCCTCACTCAATGATTGAACCGGAATTCCGCCGATGCCAGCAGCGCCCAGGCCAGCTCCTGCACCGCCTTCGACCTTCTCGGCCTCGCCCCGCTGCTCCAGGTAGTTCGCGACCTCCGCCCGCTCCTCAGCCGTCGGCCGACGGGTCAGGACGGCGAGGTAAAGCTCCTCGGCCAGCGCCGACGGATCGCTCAAGGCCGTCAGCCGACCGGTCAGGTTCGGTGCCGGAGGGAGCCAGCCAGCTTTGAATCGGCTGTCCGTTGGCGAGGAAGAGCGCCTGGTGGACCGTCGCCTGCCCGTCCACCTGCGGCTGGCCCGGGAGCGCCGCCGAACTGGCTGATGAACGGGTTCATGTTCCCCTTGAGACGCTCGAAGACGAGCGCTTCGAGCCGCTCCCGTCCGAAGCTCCCGACGCTCCTCGTCCAGTTGTGTCAAGGTCGCGAACTTCGGGTCGAGCTCCGAAGAGCTCGCGCTCTGCCCGCGATCGGTGACGCCGCGACGATCCCCGTCGCCTGCATCACGCTCCAGGCCATCTGCTCCGGCGAGAGCGGCTTCAACGCCCCCACCGCGAACTGCTCCGGTGCCAGCATCTCCTCGCTCGCCCCCGGCGGCGGCTCGCTCGAACGCTGGTAGGTCCGCGTCCTCGCCAGCTCTCGCAGGAATGCTTTCACGTCATAGCCCATCGCCACGAACTCGTTCGCCAGCAAGTCCAGCAGCTCCGGATGCGACGGCGGGTTCGTCTCCGAATGCATATCGAGCGGCTGAACGAGTCCCCGACCCATCATCAAGGCCCAGAGCCGGTTGACGATGTTCCGGCTGAACTCCGGCACCTCCGGCGAGGCCAGCCGGTCGGGAAGCAATTCGCGACGGCTATGCCTCGGGATCGCGCGAACCTTGTCGGCCGGATACACCCAGTATTCCTCGCCCTTGGCGACGCTCGGCTCGGGGATCTCCGGGCCATCGAGCACGCGAGGGCCGGTCTTGTGCGTGATCTTCTTCTTGAAGACCGAGGTGAACGTCACGTCGCCGTCGGCCTTCTCGCTGAGCGTCTTCAGGCCGGCTCGCCTCCTGCACCACGCTGCTCCGGCTGTAGAAGGCGAAGAGGCCGTAGTAGTGGGCCTGCTTGTAGTCGTCGATCAACGGGTGGTCGTGGCACTGCGCGCACTGGAAGTCTCGACCCGAGGAAGATCCGGCCGACATCGCGGACCATCAGGTTCGGCTCGCAATCGCGGTCGAGCGCAAACTTGGCCGCCGCCCGGTTCGTTCAAGTCGGACCCATCGGCCGCCAGGATCTCGCGGACAAGCCGGTCATACGGCTTGTTCTCCGCGAACGATCTCCGGAGGTACTCCTCCCACTCCGCCGACGGCACCCCCTGGTCCGGCCGACGCTCCATCAGCATCACGTCGAAGACGATCTGCATCCGACGCGCGTATTCCGGGCGGTCCATCAGCCGATCGATCAGTCGCTCACGCTTGTACGGCGACGGATCATCGAGGAAGGCCCGCGCCTCGTCGGCCGTCGGGATCAAGCCGGTCAGGTCGAGGCAGGCTCGTCGGAGGAACTCGCCGTCGGTCGCCGGCGCCGCCAAGGGGACCGTCGGCCGCTTCCTCGATCAACCGGTCGATTCGCTCGTGCAAGGGCGGCTCTGCCCCGATCGCCACAACCCGCCACCAGCAGCCACGTCGCCAGGCCGACGAGTCCTTGTCGTCCGCATCCCTGATCCATCGCTCACCTCCTGCCCTTGCGGAGGTCCAGGCCCCCATGCCCCGAGATCGTGCGGGAACCAACGATTAACCGTTGTTAAACATAGCCCGCCTCCACCCGTCTGGCAACACAATTCCGAAGTCATCTGGCCATCGCGTTCTTGAAATCCAGAAGCCGTCATGTTCACAGCCCGCTGGCTCCCGCTGTTCTCCAGAAATAACTTGAGAAAAGGCGATAATTCCTTCCCCAGATCCGGAAGATACGGCTGGTCGCTCATGGTCCGTACTCACCCGACAAGGACGGGAACCACCATGCTCGCCGGGAAACCCTGGAGGAATCACGAGTCGGTTCGTGCGCCTTCAGGCTTTTCTTCCGTTGCGGCTGCGCCCTGACGAGAGACCTCCCGCCTGACCGATGTGCGGAACGAACCCACAACAGCAATCACCGTCCCCGGCGCCGAACGAACTTCAAGATGGGTAATATTGACCCGCAAATCCTTTATGATTTTGGAGCTTACGTTTTTCCACCTGGCAACGTAAAGCGCGTCCCCGGGCCGACTCAGGGGAATCCCTGAGCCATCCGAGGCGTGTCGTAGAGGCGTCCCCACCCGGGTCTTGAGTCGCGGCCCGCGCGGCCGTAGCATCGAGCGATCGACATCCTGATCCGAGGACACTGTGATGGCGAACTCCCTGCGACGTCGCGACTTCCTCCGACACGTCGGCGTGGCCGGTTCGGCGGCCACCGTCGGGCTCTGGACCCGCCGCTTGCCGGGTGCGGTCCGCTCGCCGAACGAGAAGTTGAACATCGGCATCATCGGCACCTCCCGCCGCGGCGCGGCCAATATCGCTGGCGTCGAGGGCGAGAACCTTGTCGCCCTCTGCGACATCGACGACCGCCTGCTCGGCACCACGCACGAGAAGTTTCCGAAAGCCAAAACTTACAATGACTTCCGCAAACTCCTCGATCAGTCCGATCTGGACGCCGTGGTCATCAGCACGCCGGACCATATCCATGTCACGGCGGCCGTGATGGCGATGCGGCGGGGCAAGCACGTCTATTGCGAGAAGCCCCTCGGTCACGACGTCGCCGAGGTCCGCCTCGCGACGACGACCGCCGCCAAGCAGAAAGTGGCAACGCAGCTCGGAACGCAGATCCACGCCGGTGAGAACTACCGCCGCGTCGTCGAGTTGATCCGCGCCGGGGCGGTCGGGCCGGTTCGCGAGGTCCACGTCTGGGTCGGCCGGTCCTGGGGCGATGGCGACCGTCCCGCCGAGACGCCGCCCGTGCCCGATTATCTTCACTGGAACCTCTGGCTCGGCCCGGCCCCCGAACGCCCCTACCACCCGACCTATCAGCCCGCCAAGTGGCGGAGCTGGTGGGACTTCGGCAACGGCACCCTCGGCGACATGGGCTGTCACTACATGGACCTCGCCTTCTGGGCGCTCGACCTCGACCGGCCAGCGACCGTCGCCGCCGAGGGCTCGCCGTCCGTGGCCCGTGCCGAGACGGCCGCCGACTGGCTGATCGTCCGCTACGCCTATCCCGCCCGCGGCGATCGCCCGGCCGTCAATCTGACCTGGTACGACGGCGGTCAGCGGCCCGACCTCATGCGCCAGGCCGGCATGCCCCGCTGGGGCGACGGTGTGCTCTTCGTCGGCGACGACGGCCTCTTGCTGGCCGACTACACCAAGCACCGACTTCTCCCCGAGGAGAAGTTCCGCGACTCTCAGCGTCCCGATCCCAGCATTCCGCCGTCAATCGGCCACCATGCCGAGTGGATCGAGGCGTGCAAGACCGGCCGCCCGACTTCCTGCCACTTCGGCTACTCCGGCCCCTTGACCGAGGCGGTCTTGCTAGGCAACGTCGCCTACCGGGTCGGCCGTAAGCTGGAATGGGACGCGGCGAACCTGACGGTTCGCGGCTGTCCCGAGGCCGACCGCTTCCTCCGCCGCGAGCCCCGGCACGGCTGGGAAGTCTGATCCTCAAATCCCCCGAACGGTTATTCTTGCCGGAGAGAGTCGTCACGACTCGCAAGTTTGAAGGCCACGACTTCGGGCGTTTCGGTCTGACCCGCTTTCACGACGATCGCTTTCCCTTCGGGTGTCGAGAACGGCCTCCATGCTCTACAGCTTCCAGCTCGAACCGGAGGAGATCCTCGGCGTTGCCCGCGGCGCGTCGCTGGAGGAGATCCGCACGGCCTTCCGCGAGAAGGCCAAGAAGTATCACCCGGATGCCCAGGGCGACCCCTGGGCGTTCCGGATCATCCAGCGGGCTCATGAGTTGCTCGTCACGGCCCGCGTGGCCAGTCGCGTCTCGGAAGAGTCGGTGGTCCGCCCGGCGACGTCTGATCCCCGGATGGTCATCAGGCCGCCCGATCCGGGTGAGGAGCAGGTCCGCACCGGCGTCCGCGACGACGTGGACAACCCTGCCCACCTGGTGGACGTCGATCTGATGCTTCTGCGATTTGCCATGGAAGACCCGGTCGAGTTTTTCCTCCTCGCGCCCGAGGACCGCAATCTCAGTTGCAACCTCAGCCTCATCTGGCCGAGCCGCCGTGTGAGCCCTTCCTACGACGGTCCCCCGCAGCCCGCCCCCTACCTGAAAACGCTGCACCAGGTCTTCGCAAGCCTGACGAAGAAGAGCCGTCCACTCGGTTCCCGCGATCACGCCGAGGACGGTCGGTTCATGGGCTGGCTCAGCTACCCCACCGCGGCGAAGACTTCCGAGGCGTTTCAGAATCTCCGCCTTCTGCTGCGCGAGAAGGGCTTCGGAGTCGATCAGAGGACCCGCGAGCTACTCGTGCCGAGAGAACAGACCTGAACGCGTTCGCTCCAGCTGATCCGATCGACCGCGAATCTCAAGGGGAGCGACGTGGCTCACCCGCCTCGACACATCGAGCCTGATTCACTGCCGGGAGCCATTGGCGTGGGTCTCACGGCAGTCGAATCGGGTCCGTCCCCAACGGGCGGCCCGCTCCGACGAGCGAGGGAACGACCGCCGCGGTTGCCGTGCAATGCGGGTCGCCGGGATCGAGCGATCCGGCCGTTGCCAGGGCCAGTCGCTCGCGGAAGGCATCAAGATCGGTCAGTGCCTGCTCGATCCCCTCGCGTTGCCAGCCCGCGGGAGATTGTTCGAGGGCCCGGGACAGGTTCTGGGCCAGTTGATTCACCGCCTCGGCGACGTCGCGACCCTCGGCCCAGAGTTCGGGGAAATCGCAATGGTGCGCATGCCGGGTGGCGACGGAATGAAGGGCACAGTCACCCGAGCAGGCCACGATTCGACCAGGGTTGCTTTTCATGGAAGGGGCCTCGCTTTCCGAACGGTTGGGCGGAACCACGATCGTCGCTCCTGGTCGCGTCGCGGCCGGTCGACCAGCCGACGACGTGCGCAGGAGAGGGGGGGTACCTCGGGACCTCGTACTCGGGCGAGTCGGGGTCGCTGGACGGTCGGGTCAACTCCGCGAACGCCCGACCAGCCGGGACAGGGGAGGTTTCGGAACCACTTCCGACTCGCTTTCCAGGACCGGAACCAGGACTTCCCTCAGATCCTCGACCTCGTGATCGGTCGGCGAGGAGAAGCGTGTCAGCTCCTCGCGGATCACCCGAACTTCGCCCGGCGCCTCGATGCCCAGACGCACCTGGTTGCCTCGGATGCCCAGGACCGTGATGCGGATGTTGTCGCCGATGAGGATGCGCTCGTTCAACCTGCGGCTGAGAACTAACATGGTCTCTGACTCCCTTCAAAGGTGTGACTGTCGGCCGAGCTACGACCGCGTGGCGAACGCCCACCAGGGTGGCTCACGCGGGGCGATCGCGTCAGCCTTCCAACGGGGAAGGTCCGGCGATCACCTGGATCTGGTTCACGATGTCGTCCACGCCTTCAAGATCGACAACGACAGCCTGGGCCACCTGCTTGAGGTAGTACGAGGGGAGAGAACCACGCAGGTGCAACGATCCATCCCGCACCCAGCACGTCACATCGCGGAGTGCCAGGTATCCGCTGCCGTGCAGCCGGGTCAAGGCTTCGTGCTCGACGGGTCGAGCTGGAGCCGTCGGCTCGGTCGGGCCACGGAGGGAATCGAGGATCGGTTTGGAAAGTGGTCTGGCCATCGTCTGCCGACTCCGGGGCGCCCGTTGATGGCGAGCCATCTTGGGGACCACGAGCGCGGCAGCCGTTACCGCAGGAGTTCAAGACCGGAATCGCGCAGATCCCGGTGTCCGGTCATCGGACGGAGGGAGGATCAAAGACAAAACCCCACCATTGTCAGCGGAATGCTGCAAGGTGGGGCCATCTTAGCCACCATTCGATTACCCTTCATGAGCAATCGACGAACGCACTGTATCGGACAATTCCAGATCCTGCAAGAGCCTTTTTTTGGAATTCCGCGCCCCGACTCGGCTCGAAGGTGGATCACGAGGAAGTGACATTCCGGCGGGTCCGGTCGGGGAAGATTCCGACAGACGACTTCCCTTGGCCGATCGCATCGCCTAGAATTCTCAACGAGCTGGAGATGGATGGCTCGTGACGGGTTGTCCAGACGGGTTAAGGTTGCCCACGCCACCGCAGGATTTGCGGTGCGTGGGCTTTTTTATTGGACCCTCGGTTCCCGAATGGTTGAGGGTAGACCTCCGATGAGCGGTCCTTCATTGTTCGAGCGGTATCACGAGCTTCAGCGCTACGTCGGCTGGACTGACGACGATGCCCACCGCGTGGCCAACTGCGCGTCGCTGGTCGAGCCGGAGATCCCGGCTCTCATTGACGATTTCTACCGCGAGATCGAGAGCCACCCAGACACGCTCAAGGTCATCACCGGCGGCCCCACCCAGATCGAACGCCTCAAGGGGACGCTCCGAACCTGGGTCGCCGAGTTGTTCGCCGGCCGATACGACGAGGACTACGCCGAGCGCCGCTGGCGCGTCGGCTGGCGGCACGTCGAGATCGGCCTGGCGCAGGTCTATACCAACGTGGCGATGTCGCGACTCCGCACGGGGCTGACCCGCGCGATCCAGCAGCGCTGGTCGGGCGAGCCCGAGGAGCTCTGGTCCACCGTCCGCTCCCTCAATCGGCTCCTTGATCTCGACCTGGCCATCATCGAGGACGCCTACCAGACCGAGCTGGGCAACCGCCTCCAGCGGACCGAGCGGCTCGCCACCCTCGGCCAGATCGCCGGCGGCGTCGCCCACGAGTTGCGCAATCCCTTGAACGTGGTCCGGACCTCGGTGTACTACCTCCTGCATGCCCGCAACGCCACCCCCGAGAAGACCCGCGAGCACCTGATGCGGATCGAGCGCCACGTCGATGTCGCCGACGGCGTCATCACGGCCCTCTCGAACTTCGCCAAGATGCCCAATCCGCAACTGAACGCGATGCCCCTCGAACCGATCCTCCGCGAGGCCCTGGAGATCAATCCGCCGTGCCCCGGTGTCGAGGTCGTGCTGGAGGTCCACGCCGGTCAGCCCGCGATTTTGGGAGACCCGGATCAGCTCCGGATCGTCTTCGGCAACCTGATCCGCAACGCCTGCGACGCGATGTCTCAGGGCGGTCGACTCGCAATCACCAGCGAGGCCAACGACGGCGAGGTGGCCGTCAGCGTCTCCGACACGGGCGTCGGCATCCCGGGCGAGCAACTCGCGCGGATCCACGAGCCGCTCTTCTCGACGAAGGCCCGCGGCCTGGGCCTGGGCCTGGCGATCGTCCGCTCGATCCTCGAACGCAGCCAGGCCAGGCTCCGCGTCGCCAGCGAGCCGGGACGCGGCAGCACGTTTACCGTGGTCCTGCCCGGCGCCCCCCAGAACGGAGCCAATCCATGAGCTCGCGGTCCGAACCGTCGATCCTCCTTGTCGATGACGACGTCGACATCTGCCAGAACATGTCCGACATCCTCACCGACCTTGGCTATCAGGTCGACACGGCCCACGACGGTCCGTCGGCCCTGGAGATGGTCCGCCGGAAGCCCTACGACGTCGCCTTGCTCGACTTGAAGATGCCCGGAATGGACGGCCTGACGCTCTACCGCGAGATGAAGAAGCTCCGCGCCGGGACCGTCGCCCTGATCGTCACCGCTTACGCCGGTGCCGGCACGACCGAGGAGGCCCTGGCTGCGGGCGCCTGGCAGGTCCTTCCCAAGCCGGTCCAGCTTCCCCGCCTCCTGTCTCTGGTGGACACGGCCCTCGGGCAGCCGATGGTCCTCGTGGTGGACGATGACGACGACCTCTGCGCCAACCTCTGGGAGATCCTCCGCGACCGCGGCTATCGCGTCGGAATCGCCCACGACACCTCCGAGGCCGCCAATCAACTTCAGGACACCTCGTTTCAGGTCGTTCTGATCGACATGAAGATCCCCAGCGGCGACGGCGGCGAGGTCTTCCGGCTGGTCCGCACCGCCAACCCCGAGGCCCGCACGGTCCTGATCACCGGCTACCGCTCGGAGATGGATCGACTCGTCTCCCAGGTCCTCGCCGAAGGGGCCGACGCCGTCTGCTACAAGCCGTTCGACGTTCCCCAGCTCCTAAAGGAGCTGGAGCAACTGACCCGCGGCGACGTCTCCCCCAGCCCGACGACGGAGGATTGAGGCCCATGAGCATGTCCCGGCCGATGACCCTTCTGATCGTCGAGGACGACGCCGATGCCCGGGCCAACCTTCGCGATATCCTCGAACTCGACGACCACCGCGTCCGCGAAGCCTCCACCGCGCCGAGGCCCTGACACGCTCCGACTGGACCGACCTCGACGCCATCATCCTCGATCGCCAGCTTCCGGATGCGAGGGCCGAGGAACTCCTACCCCGGCTCCGATCCCTCGCCCCCCAGGCGGCCGTCATCATCGTGACCGGCTACTCCGACCTCCAGGGGGCCATCGCTGCACTTCGCCAGGGAGCCTCCGACTACATTCTCAAGCCGCTCAACCCGGACGCCCTCCGCGCCAGCCTCGACCGGATCGCCGACCGCCGCCGTCTCGCCGAGGCCAAGGAGCGCAGTGAGGCGAACTTCCGCACGCTCATCGAGGCCGCCGACGTCATGATCCGGATCTGCCGGCCCGATCGCTCGATTGTCTATCTCAACCCATTCGCCGAACGCCTGACCGGTTACAAGACTGCCGATGTCCGCGGTCAGGACTTCTTCACCCTGTTCGTGCCCGAGCCCGATCGCCTGGCCGCCAGCAAGGAATTCGCGAAGGTCGTCGCCGGCCACCAGATGCCCGGCTACCAGGCGCCCTGGTCTGTCGCGACGGCCAGCGCCACTGGATCGTCTGGAATGCCCGGCTGATCCCCGACTATGACGGCGGCCCTGCCGTGATCTCATTCGGCCAGGACATCACCTCGTTGAGGCAGGCCCAGGAACGTGCCCTCCAGTCCGAGCGTCTGGCCGCCATTGGCCAGATGGTCGCTGGCCTCGCCCACGAGAGCCGCAACGCCTTGCAACGCAGCCAGGCCTGCCTCGACATGCTCCGCTGGAAAGTCGAGGATCGCCCCGACGCGATCGACCTCATCAACCGCCTCCAGGCCGCCCAGGATCACCTGCACCATCTCTACGAGGACGTCCGCGGCTACGCCGCCCCGATCCAGCTCGAGCGCTCGGTCTGTAACCTGCACGACGTCTGGCGCGAGGCCTGGGCCCACCTCGAGCCGACTCGCGCCCTCAAGAAGGCCAGCCTCCGCGAGCTGACGGGAGGCGTGAACCTGGTCGTCGAGGCTGATGCATTTCGCCTTGGCCAGGTCTTTCGTAATATCTTCGAGAACGCCCTCGCCGCCTGCCCGACTCCCGCGGTCGTCACCATCCAGGCCGACGACGTCTGTCTCGATGGACACCCGGCGCTCCGCGTGAGCATCCTGGACAACGGGCCCGGACTGACTTTCGAGCAGCGTCAGAAGGTGTTCGACCCGTTCTTCACCACCAAGACCAAGGGAACCGGCCTCGGCCTCTCCATCACCCGGCGGATCATCGACGCGCACGGCGGCCGTCTCGCCGTCGGCGAGCCCCGACCCGGTGAGCCGGGCGCTGAGTTCCTCATCGACCTCCCGCGAGAATGAACCATGAGCCGATCCCTCCGTATCGCCGTCGCCGATGACGAGCCCGACATGCAGGACTACTTCCGCACCTCCTTGCCGCGACTCGGCCACGCCGTCGTCAGTGTCGCCCGCACCGGCCAGGAACTGGTCCAGAATTGCAAGGCGACCCCGCCCGACCTCGTCATCACCGATATCATGATGCCCGATATGGATGGCATCGAGGCCGCCGAGCAGATCTATCGACAGCAACCCATCCCGGTCATCCTCGTCTCCGCCCACCACGACCAGCAATTCATTCGACGCGCCGAGGCCGACCACATCCTGGCCTACCTCATCAAGCCCATCAAGCAGGCCGACCTGGAGCCCGCCATCGCCATCGCCATGCGACGCTTCGAGCAGTTCCAGGCCCTTCGCAAGGAAGCCGCCGACCTCAAACAAGCCCTCGAAGACCGCAAAATCATCGAGCGAGCCAAGGGCATCCTCATGCGCAAAACCGGCCTCGATGAGCACGACGCCTTCCGCCGACTCCAGAAGATTGCCAGTGACAAGAACAAGAAGCTCATCGAGATCGCTCAGACAATCCTCACCGCCGAGGAGGCCTTCGGTTCACCTGGCAAATAACCCAGCTTTCCATGCCGAACAAGGAATGCTTCAGTTTTCCATTAATGAATTTCATTGGAGAAAGTGAATCCGAGTTTTGCCTTTCAGACGTCGCACACTTCCACGGCCTGCCTGAGTCCCACAAGCGGATCGCGGGTCGGGATAAACTCCTGGCCCACGTAGCCCTCGTAGCCGATCTCCAGCAGGGCTTTCATGACTGGCGGGTACTGGATCTCCTGCGACTCGTCGAGTTCGCCGCGGCCGGGGTTGCCTGCCGTGTGGACGTGGGCGATGACGTCCCGGTGCTCCCGAATGCGACGGATGAGGTCACCGTCCATGATCTGGACGTGGTAGATGTCGAACAGGAGCTTCAGATGCGGCGAACCCACGAGACGAATGATGTCGACACAGTACTCCGTGTGATCGCCCTGGTAGCCCGGGTGCCCCTTCATCGGATGGTCGGAAACCCGAGAGTTGAGCATCTCAAGGCAGAGCGTCACGCCCTTCTTCTCGGCGTATCCGACAACCTTCTTGAACCCGGCGACGCAGTGGTCCGCCCCCTCCTCGTCGGGGATTTCCTCGCGCATCCCGGTGAACGCGATGACTCGCTGGAAACCGAAGGCGGCACAGGCGTCGATGGCATCCCGCGTCGCCTGGATCACGCGATCGTGATACCTGGGGTTATTGAACCCCTTCACGAACGCCGGCTCCGGTCCCATGTCGATCGACGCGATCGCGCACTCCAGGCCGTTTTCCTTCAGCATGGGAAAATGCTTCGGAGCAATCAGCTCGATGCTGTCGCAGCCGAGCGAACGCGCCACCTCGATCATCCGGGGGACGTCCCAGTGTGGGGCGAAGCACCAGGAGACGATCGACTGGCGGATTCGCCCATTCTTGACCGCCTTGCCGTCGCGACGCTCCTCCGCCCTCGTCGTTCCACTGAGCGCGGCCGTGCCCAGCACCGACGCACGGATCGTCCCCCTCAGCCAGCCCCTCCGGTTCGTCCTCAGGGTCTCGCTCATGACGGCCTCCTTCGCATCGGTTCCGACCGGTTTCCCGACAATCATCCTATGCCGGGGGCCGTTCGGCGGCCAGCCTCGGGTCTGGGACCTCTCGAGAGCCGTTGATCCCCGAACTTGAACCGCCTTGCCGCCACCGTCAGGATAAAGCTGGTGGCTGCGACGGGCGCAGTTTGGATAGAAATCCCGTCAATCCGCTGACCTGATCCAGGCTCTCCGAAGACCTCGAACCCCCGAATTCCTATGCCGCCCCTCTCCGACGATGCCAAGCGACTTCTCCTCCGGCTGGCCCGCCAGACCCTCATCGAGCACCTTGACCGCGGCGACTCGGACCCGCCATGTTCCGAGATTCCCGCTCTGAATGAGCCTCGGGCCACGTTCGTGACCCTCCGCCGCCGCGACACCGGCGAGCTTCGCGGCTGCCGTGGCGAGACCCGGGCCCGCCGCCCGCTGATCGAGTCCGTCGCGCGCCAGGTGATCGCCTCGGCAACCGACGACCCCCGCTTCGTGCCAGTCGCCTGCGAGGAAGTCGCGTCGCTCCAGATCCGCATCAGCGTCCTGACCCCGATGCGACGTCTTCGGCCCGATGACGTCGTCCTCGGACGTCACGGCTTGCTGCTGATGCGAGGTCGCCGCTCCGGTCTCCTGCTCCCGCAGGTCCCCGCCTACTACGGCATGACCGAGCCCAAGGAGTTCCTCGATGCCCTCTGCCGCAAGGCTGGCCTGCCGCGCGGCTCCTGGTCCGAGCCTGACGCCGTCCTCCTCGGCTTCGAGGCGGAAGACTGCTGCGAGCCCGACCCCGATCGTTCCCCGGATCGCAACTGAGCGGTCGTGGAGGCTCTCCGATCCGCTCAGGCGCTCTCCCGCTGGAAATGGATCTCGTGCAAGCGGCGGTAGAGCGGCGAGTGCCGCCTCAGCTCGGCGTCGGTGCCGACGGCCTCGATCCTTCCCGCATTCATCAAGACAATCCGATCCACTGACTGCAAAGCACCCAGACTATGCGTGACGATGAACGTGGTCCGGTCCCGGGAAAACTCCTCGATGGCTTTGCGGATCAAAGCCTCGTCCTGAATATCCACGGCGCTCGTCGCCTCGTCGAGCAGGAAGAGGGCCGGGTCGCGGAGCATCGCCCGCGCCAGGGCGATCCGCTGCCGTTGCCCGCCTGAGAGCGACATGCCACGCTCGGTCAGGACAGTGTCGTAACCCTCCGGTAGCTTCTCGATGAACTGGTGGGCATAGGCCCGCTTCGACGCCTCCAGAATCTCGGCACGGCCGGCGAATGGTCTGCCGTAAGCGATGTTGTCGGAGATCGTCCCCTCGAACAGGATCGTCTCCTGGGTTACCAGACCGATCTGGCGGCGGAGCGTCTGCAACTGCACGTCGCGGATGTCCTGGCCATCGACCCGGATCGCCCCCGATCGCACGTCCCAGAACCGCGCCAGCAAGTTCAGCAACGTGGATTTGCCGCAGCCGTTCGGTCCCACAATCGCGAGCCGCTCGCCGTGCTTGACCGCAAGATCCACCCCGCGGAGCACCGGCTCGCGGCCGTCGTAGCCGAACCAGACCTGATCGAATTCGACTGACCGCCGATGCGACGCCAGTCGTGCCGCGGCCGGCTTGTCGCGGACTTCCGGAGCCCGGTCCATCAAGGCACAGATCCGATCCGAGGCCGCCGCCGCGCGCTGGATCTTCGAGTGGACGTTGGCCATCTTCCGGATCGGATCGGCCATGCCCGCCAGCATCGCGTAAAGGGTCAACAGCTCCTCAATCATCATCGGTCGCGACGCCAGTTGCAGCTTCAGCGGGCCGAGATTCAGGAAGGGCGTCCGGTAGAGGACCAGATACGAGCCCGCCAGCAGCGCGATCGCCACGGTCGTCAGCGAGAGAAGTTCGAGGACCGGGTCGCTCAGGGCATCGATCCTGGCGACTCGCACGCTTTTCTTGTACAGGCTCTTGGTTTCGAGGAAGAATCGCCGACGCTCCCGACGCTCCATCGTGTACGCCTTGACGACCTTGATCCCCTGGAAGCATTCCTGCAAGATCCGATAGATATTCGACATGCTTTCCAGGGAGCGCCGGACGGCCCGCTTCAGCGTCTTGCCAACGCGGTAGGTCGTCACGGCCGAGATCGGTACGATGATGAGCGTCAGGCAGGTCAGCCGCCAGTTCATCCAGAAGGCCCCGGCCAGGAACGTCAGGATGCGCAGGGGCTCGCGGACCATTTTGCTCAGCAGAGTGTTGTACCCCTGCGAGACCGAGTCAATGTCGTTGGTGAACCGCGCCATCAGCTCGGCCGAGCCCTGATCGGAGAAACTGCCGAGATCGAGGGCGACCGTACGCCGGAAGAAATGGTTGCGGATGCCGAACAGGCTCAACTGCGTGACGTTGGCGACGAGCACGTCCTGCGAGAACTGGAAGACCCCTTTGACCGCGATGCCGACCATCACCATGGCGAGCAGCAGAGCGAGTGTGCGGAAACCGTCGCTGGGCAGATAGCGGAGCACGAAGGGCCGGGCCCACTGAAGTCGGTTGAGGTATTTCCGTTGCTTGAGAAGGTCATGGCTGAGGGTGCCGCGTCGCTGGGCCAGTCCGACCGCGTCGTGCTTGCGGGCGAGATACATGGCCGACTGGAGTTCTTCGAGGCGAGCGCTCGCGACAAGCCCCTGGCGGCGCTGCCTTGCCAGAGCGTCGACCGCGGGCTTGGGCAAGGCCTCGCCAGGACGGAGACGCGACTCGTTTCCCGGATCTCCTCGTCCAGCAGAGCGTCCTCCAGCTTCCGGACTGCGACCGACATCCGGCGGTAACGGGCCAGCAGCCCCTCGCTCATCGCCTTGTCGCCAAGGTGCGCGAAGTCCTCGACATCGTCCAGCTCGTCGAGCCTTGCCTGCAAGGCTTCGAGACCTGTCTCGGTCACGGCGATCTCGTCCCTGATCCACTGCTGGCAGTTTTGCTTGTAAAATAAGATCTGCAAGAGCGGATAGACCGCGCTGATGCTGGCGAACCCGAGCACGGCGACCATCACGGCGAAGCCGAGCGAGAGCCCGAACCTTATCCGGTACGGCCAGGCGAAACGCACGAGACGGAAGAAGTTCTTCATAACTGGACGGGCGCCGGGACGGGATCAGCCTTGGGCATCCATGCCTCCCCGCTGGCCACGCGCATGATGACCGGGGTCAAGGCCGGACCGGCTTCTACCACGATCCGTCCCCGGCGGCAAGGCGACTTCCGAGCCGGTCGCGGACCTGACACGATTCCCGTCCGGGTTCGCCTTGGCGGATCGCGACCCAGGCGATAGACTCCCCCGACCCCATCGCTTGCCGAACCGGCCCGCGACCGCCGTCACGGAGGACGGATGAAGGCTCTCGCCCTGGTCGAATCGCCCGATCATGTTTGCTGTCGCTACCGCGTCGCCGCCTTCGCGCCGGCCCTGGCTGTCTCGGGCTGGGCGCTCGACGTCGTCGGCTTGGCCCGCGGTACGTTCCCGAGGCTGGCACAGCTCGGCCGAGGGGCCGAGTATCAGACCGTGATCCTGCAACGCAAGCTGCTCGCTGGCTGGCAGCTCCGGACCCTCCGCCACCGGGCGAAACGTCTAATCTTCGACTTCGATGATGCGATCCTCTATCGCGACTCCTACGACCCTCGCGGCCCGTTCGATCTTCGCCGCGCCTCGCGGTTCGTTCGCACGGTCAGCCTGGCCGATCTCGTGATCGCCGGCAACGACTTCCTTGCTGAATGCGCTCTCGCCGCCGGCGCCACGCCCAACCGCGTCCGGGTCATCCCGACCTGTATCCCGGCCGAACGCTACCTCCCCCGACCACCGCTCGGCACTCGCGAACATCGCGGCCTGGACCTTGTCTGGATCGGCTCGTCGAGCACACTCAACGGCCTGGAACTTCAGCGCGGCCTCTGGGAGCGTCTCGGACGCGAGATCCGCGGCTTGCGTCTGCGGGTGATCTGCGACCGATTTCCGCGCTTCGACTCGTTGCCCGTCGAGCGGGTCCCCTGGTCCGAGACCACCGAGGCGGCCGAGCTGGCGCAGGCCGACGTCGGGATCTCCTGGGTGCCCGATGATCGCTGGAGCCGCGGTAAGTGCGGCTTGAAAATCCTCCAGTACCAGGCCGCCGGCCTGCCGGTGGTCGCAAACCCCGTCGGCGTTCACCCCCGGATGGTCGAGTCGGGCGTCAACGGCTTCCTTGCTGAGACCCCGGACGACTGGGTCGCCGCGATCAGCGCCCTGGCCTCCGATCCGCAGCTCCGCGACCGGATGGGTCGCGCCGCCCGGGCGTCGGTCGAGTCTCGATACTCGGTGGCGGCCTGGTCCGGCGCGTTCGTCGCTGCCGTCAGCGGTGCGGGGGGCGTGCCCGCCCCGCGCTCCGAGCGGGTCCGACCGACCGCGAAAACGGAACCCGGCCGCGATCTGGCCTGTTGAGCCCAGGATCTCAGTCTTCCGAGCGACCCTGTCGCCAACCGTCGCCCCGAGGCGGATCACCGATGACCCGGCAAGCCCCGCTCCTTCCCACAACGCTCGTTCCGCCGGAGCCGCTCTTTCGGCCACCGGGGTGGGCCTGGTCGCATGCCGGCCAGATCGGCTGGTGGGTCCGGCACGATTGGCACGAAGCCCTGATCGGCCCGGACGGCTTGAAGCTGGACCAGTGGCAGCGCGAGGGCCGTCTCTCCACGATCAAGACCGGCCCGCACCGCGTCGTCTACCGCGCCGACTTGCCCGAAGGAACCGTCTTCGTCAAGCATTTCAAGGTTCCGGGCTGGCGCGAGCTGTTCCGCCAGTGGTTTCGCAGGGGCAAGGGCCGCAATGAGGGCAAGCGCGCCGTCCGCCTGGCGAGCATCGGTGTCCCCACGATCACGCCGATCGCCCTGGGCGAACAACGCCTCAAAAAATTCCTCTTTGAAAACTACCTGATCACACCCGAGATTCCCGGCCTGGTCCCGCTCGACGCCTTCCTCGAAGGCCGTTTCCCCGACCTTCCCGCCCACCTCCGCGGATGCGTTCGCCGCGACCTCGCCCGCCAGCTCGCTGAACTGACGGCGCGGCTCCACGAGGCAGGCTTCGTGCATCAGGACTTCCACCCCGGCAACCTCCTCGTCGGCCTCGAAGCGGATGGCTCACTCCGCCTCGCGATGATCGACCTCGATGCCCTCCGCGTCCGCCGCAATCTCGGCTGGCGCGATGCCGAGGCCAACCTCGCCTTGCTCAATCATTACTTCTGGCTCCGTTGTGGCCGGGCCGACCGGCACCGCTTCCTCCTCGCCTACCTTGCCGCCCGCTCCGGCCCCCGGCCCGACGTCCGCCGGTTCGCCCGTCGGATCGAGTGCGCCACCCGCGCCTGGGCCGAACGACTCTGGCGACGCTGGGGTCGGCGCTGCCGTGGAACGAACAAGTATTTTCAAATCCAACAAGGCCGCCACGCCTGGGGCATCACCGCCCGTGAGCTGGATCCCGAGACGGTCGCCTCCTTGATGGACGACCTCGATGCTCCCTTCCGCGACGCCGACGCCGTCGTGCTCAAGGACTCCCGGACCACCACCGTCGCCGAGCTGACCTTGCCCGTCGCCGGCCGGCCGACCCGCGTGATCTACAAGCGGTTCAATCGCAAGAAGTGGCTCGACCCGATCCTCGCTCTCCTCCGACCCACCCGCGCCTGGCGGGCGTGGCAAGCCGGCCAGCACCTTGTCAGCCGCGCGGTGCCGACACCCCGCAACCTCGCCTATTTCCGCCGATCCAAGCCCGGCCTTCGCCTCCTGCCACACCAGTTTCTCCCGCACGACAGCTACCTCATCACCCTCAAGGCCGAGCCCACGATCACGCTCGCCGACTTCATCGACCAGGTTCTTCCGGCTCTCAACCCCGACCGCCGACGCGCCGCGATCCGCGCCATGACCCGCGCCCTGGCCCGCTTGATCCGGACCTTGCATGACCGCTCGCTTTCCCAGCGCGACCTGAAGGCCGCCAATATCCTGATCGAGGGCGATCCGCTCGACCCCGAGCCGAAACTCTGCCTGATCGACCTCGTGGGTGTGGAGCTTCGCCACCCCATCCCGCCTGGTCGCCGGGCCCAGAACCTGGCTCGACTGCACCTGAGTCTCGCTCGCGTCCCTGATCGCACCCGGACCGACGCCTTCCGATTCCTCCGCTCGTATCTCCCCTGGTCCTTGACACCCAGGGCCGAGCGCAAGGCCCTCTGGCATTCCATCGCACGGCGGAGCCGTTCCAAGACCCGGCGCAACCAGCGACGTGGTCGCGCCCTCTCCTGACACCGAACCGAGGCGCTCCCTGACGACACAGTCCGACACTCTTCGAATCGACCGACGCCGAGGCCCTCAACATGCCCCAAACCACGCGACTCGCATCCATCCTCGCCGCGCTCGCCATCCTCACGCTCACAGGCTGCGCCACGATCACCCACAACACCGGCCAGTCCCTCGTTCCCACCCGATACAAGACCCAGACCGGCCCCTACGCCATCTACACCAACTTCGCCCTCCCCGCCGACGCCGCGGCCGTCCGTCAGCTCCAGGCGCTGGAGCGCCAGATCGAAGACGCGCTGAACGTCCACGTCGAGCCGGGTGACGCTCCAATCGAGGTCTATATCCTCGATGACCGCCGCGCCTTCACCCACTTCCTCACCTACTACTACCCCGAGCTTCCGCCTCGCCGCGCCTTCTTCTTCGCCCAGGGGCCGCGCCGCGTCGTCTATACCTATCTCGGTGACCGCCTCGAAGAAGACCTCCGCCACGAGGCCACCCATGCCCTGCTCCACACCGCCCTCGCCGAGCTTCCCCTCTGGCTCGACGAGGGCCTGGCCGAGTACTTCGAGGACGGTTCCGCTCACGGCGGCGTCAATGCCGAGCACCTCCGCCGCCTGCCCGACGACCTTGCCGGTGGCTGGTCGCCCGACCTCCGCCGCCTCGAAGGCCTCCAGGACGTCCGCCAGATGACCCCCCGCGACTACCGCGAGTCCTGGGCCTGGGTCCATTATCTCCTGAACAGTAGCTCCACCAACCGCGCCAACCTCCTTGCTTACCTCGGCGACCTCCGCGCGACCACCGATCCCGTGCCCCTCTCCGAACGCCTCGAAGCCCCCGCGCTCGGCGACGGTCCTACGCCCGGCCCCGCCTCGTTGCTCCTGTCCCACCTCGACCGCGTCCGCAAACAGCCCATCGCCGTCTCCAACCAGGCCCCGGCTGACATCAATGTCCGCAAGGCGACCGTCCGCCTCCAGGACGAAACCCCTCGCCGCCCTGCGGACGAGCCCCCTCGCCACCGCGGCTTCCTTCGACGGCTCGCCGACGCCCTCTTCGGCCGGTCCGACCACCCCTGATCCGGTTGGCCCGCCTCCTACAATGCTTGAGGAAGCCGACCGCCGGGTTCCAGGGCCGCCTTGATGAGACATACCAGCTTTTCGTGAACCATTGGCCACGATGGCCCATCGATCGAGACACCGTTGTCCCGCCCGAGGATCGATCCTCGGCCATCGACCCATCGCGAACCCGCCAACGCCACGGACTGCCGGTCGCTCTCTCGGCCCTCCTCCTGCTCACCTTCGCTCCGTCCCAGACCGATGAGCTCGACGCCTATCTCGCCTCCCGTCGCCGGGTCATCGAGGACGCGTCCCGGCCGATGGAACAACGCGAGCAGACCGCACGCGAGATGGCCGCCGCGCTCGACCGCGCCGCCGGTCAGGCGACCGACGCCCCGATCGCTCGCCAGCGATGGAACCAGGCCGCCACGCTCCTCGAACAGTTCAACACTCGACAGCCCCACCACCCCCAATCTCCCACATTCGCCGCCCAGGCCGCCATCTACCGATGGGCGATCGGTCGTAGCTGGGCCGAACGTTTCGCAACCGACCCCACTGACGCCAAAGCGCCACGATCAGGCCGCCAGGGCCCTCGACGACGCGATCGCCACCCTCCGCCCACTGATCTCCAGCCGCGATGACGCCCTGTCTCCCGAGGTCCGATACCGGCTCGCCCGCGCCCTGACCGACCGTGCCCGCCTGGAACCCCAAAACTCGGACGCTCGCCGTTCCCGCCTGGAAGACGCCGTGTCCGTCCTCGCTCCGCCCATCGAGGCACCCCGTCTCCGCGGCTTTGCCGAACTGCTCCGCGCTGACCTGCTCACCGAACTCGGTCGCTTCGAAGAAGCCGAGAAAGCCCTCGACGAGGCCGATCAGTCCAACCCGAAGCCGACGCTCCCCGAGCGCATCGAGGTCCGCGTCGCCTTGCAGATCGCCCAGGGACGCTTCGACGATGCCTGAGTGACCCTCGCCGAAGCTCCCCGACGACTCGGTGCTCCTCCACGATCGCCTCGCCCTCGCCCTCGCCCTCGCCCGCCGGCAGGATGCCCGCGATTCCGAGTCCCGCGATCGAGCCGAGGCCGAGGCCTTCCGTCTGGCCGAACGTCTTCGCGAGCGCGGTGGCCCGGCCGGTCGCCTCGCCTTGCTTCACCTCGCACGAGCGTCAAGGATCCCGGCCCCGGGCGGTCGCCGGAGCAGGTCGCTCTCCTGGCCGCTGGGGCGCTCGCTCTCGATGAGCCCGAACGGGCGATTCGCCTCGACCAGCTCGCGGCCGACCTCGCGGAGTCGCAGGGTGAACCCGAGCAGGCGGCCGCCTGGCGGTTGAACGCCGCCTCCATCCTCTTCCGGACCGGACAGCTCGTGCCGGCCGAACGCCTCTTCTCCCGGATCGCTCGCAGTCCCGACGCCGGCCCACTCCGCCCCCGAGCGGCCTTGCTCCGCGCCTTGACGATCGATCGCGGTCGCGATCGGCGACTCCCGGGATTTGACCGCGAGCGACTCGCCCAGGCGCTCTCCGAGCTGATCGAGCGGAATTCCCCGAAACGACCGAGGCGGGTGAGGCCTGCTGGCTTCTCGGTCAGACCCGTTATGAGTCGGGCGAGCTGCCGGGGGCGGTGGAGTCCTGGGAGGGCATCCCCCGCGACCATCCTCGCTGGCTCGCGGCCCGACTGGCCCTCGCGGCCCTGCAGCCGCGACGCGGTCGAGTCCGCCCTGGTGCAATCGGACCCTGACGCCGTGCGTCGTGCGATCCGGGAGGCTCGCGAGGCGCTCGACCGGATCGAGTCCCAGCTTCCCGCCGACGACCTCAGCGGCCGGGCCGACGTCGCCCTCGCCCGCGCCGAGCTGGAAACCGTGCCCGACGCCGGCCAGCCGTCACTCGCCCTCACGATCCTCGACCGGCTGCTCTCCCGACCGCTCGATGACCCTCGCCGCGCCCGGGCCCGTCGTCTGCGCGTGGTCGCCCTCTCGGAGCTGGGCCGTTATCTCGACGCCGAGAGTGGCGCTCGCTCGTTGCTCGAGTCGCAACCGGCCTCTGACATGCTGCCCCTCGCTCGGCGACTCGACCGCGCCGCGTCGTCGGCGACGTCCGATCTGGCTCGTCGCCGCTTCGGAGAGCTACTCCGTCGGATCGCCGAGGCGCTCCGCGACCGTCCCGAGGGTCTTTCCGCTCCGGAGAAGGCCGAGGCCCGGCTTCGCCTGGCCCGCGCCGAGCTGTTCCGTGGCGACCCGCCCGCCGCCCGTCGCGCCCTCCGCGACTGGCCCAGCGCCCTCGACGACCTGCCGCCCCGGCTCTGGCCCGAGCTGGCGGACCTGGCAGTGGAATCGAGCGAATTCGATCAGGCCATCCAGGCCTACCGCCGGATCGCGCGACGGGAACCGACCGGTTCGACGGCCTGGTTCCAGGCCCGCTATGGTCACGCTCTGGCGCTCGAACGCTCCGGCCAGCCCGACCTCGCCCGCCAGCTCCTCGACGCCACCGCCGCCCTCCACCCCGACCTCGGCGGAGAGCCCCTCCAATCTCGCTTCACGGCCCTCCGAAAACGGCTCAAGCGCCGCTGATCACCATGGCCCCGAACGCGCCATCGATCGTGTCGGGCGCGTGCAACACGCCAGCTTTCAGGAGTCGGCCGGCGTCCTTCACCCGCCCGACAGGGAGCAACTTCTGACCCGCCGTCAGTTTTGATCCACCCAGTAAAACCCTGTATCCCACCAGGGCGGCGTCTGCTGCACCCGGAACGCATTGCGTTGCACAGCGCGGGTCGGATAGACGACCGGCGAGGCTGGGGGAAGAAACGGGTAGCTGAAACTGGTGCCCACCGTCGGCCGGACCACGCCATCATAGCCGCGGGTGTAGACGGTCACCGGGGCCGCCACGGCACGAAGTGAGGAAAACGGTCCATACAGGGACATCGCCCGGTCACCATACTGTTGCAAGGGCGTGTAGCCGGCCCCTCCCACGACGCCATTGCCGCCAACCGTCATGTAGGGCGTCGGGTAAAACGTCCCCAGCATCGGCGTGGGCGCCAGCGCGGAGGCCGGCGGCGGCTGGGAGACCACCGCGGCCGTCGGGCGGTAGTAGCCCGTCGTCCGTCGCAACCACGGGCCTCCCGCATCGGCCGGGAACGGAAGCAGGATCAGCGCCAGCAGACTCCAGCACAGGCCCCGACCGGGACTCTGGACGACGCGTCTCATTGGTGCAGCCTCATGGGATGTCGAGTCATTGAGGACGCCGCGACCGGCGGGCGGCCGGATACGTCGGACTTCCCTGCCATTCTACCCCATGAAACCGGATCGAGCCGCCAACCGGGACCTCGGGTCGAGCTCCACCCGAGCCCAATCGCAAGCGTCGCAGCCGTCGGTCGACCGACACGAAATCAGGAAAAGCCGCGTTCCTCCGAGGCGCGTCGGCCTCAAGCTTCCGAGGTCATCAAGCCCTGAGCCGAGCTCCGATGCACCGGCAGCAGTCGGTGCGTCTCCTCGACGATCTGGACCAGACTCTCGCCCAGCGGCGACTCCAGCAACTCGTGGAACTTCCGATCAATTTCCAGCCGACGGCTCCGGGCCGTCTTGGCATGCATCGCCGAAATCCGGTCGTGGCCAAGGGCCTCGATCCCGTCGAGATGGATTCCCAGAGTCGCGTTCGACGCCTGCGCCTCACCCGCCTCCGACACCGAGGGCTCGGACTCCTGGCTCGCCACGGCATGCAGGTTCTCGTAGGAAATTGCCTCGTGCCCAAGCAGCGCCTCGGTGGAGACGCCCAGCGCCGTCGCGATCCGTCGCAACGTGCCTGCACGCGGCGTCTCGGTCTTGCCACTCTCAATCTGATAGAGTGCCGTCCTTGAAATGCTCGCACGACCCGCCAGCTCGTCCGGCCCCCAACCCTTCGCATACCGACAGTCGCGGATTCTCCGAGCCAGATTCATCGAGGGTCTCCTGGTTGAAGGCCAGTTTAACGAAAAAGGGAACCAACCAAACTTTTACGAAACCGTTGAATCCCTGTCAATAGGCTATTTCTGGCGTCAAGCCCGAGGTTTCTCGGATGCACACAGGATTGGGCGGCCAGGAAAGTCTTAATAGGCGACAATTAAGAGTACGCAAAAAGAAAAAACCCGAGAAAACCATCATCGGATTCCAGCAAAACGGCCCGGGGTTGCTCGGTTGACCGGGCCGTGACGCTGGTTTTCAATCAGGTCTCCGGAGTCGCGTCCCCGCGCCGGGCTGGACCGGTGGGGGAAGCCATGAGGGAGTCCCAAGGAGAACGAATCATGATTCGCCGCTTCTATTGGGTTCTCGGTCTGGCCCTGATCCCTGCCTGGTCGGGGGCGCGGGTGGTCGCCGAGGAACCGAAGGTTCATTCGGAGATGGTGACGTTTGCCGGCGCGTCGGGTCCCATCAAGGGCTACCTTGCCCGGCCCGAGGGTGATGGCCCGTTCCCGGCCCTGGTCCTGATCCACGAGTGGTGGGGCCTGACCGACTGGGTCAAGCAGAACGCCAACCGGTTCGCCGCCCAGGGTTATGTCGCGCTGGCCGTGGATCTCTACGGCGGCAAGGTCACCGACGATCCCCAGATGGCCCACGAATTGATGCGGGCGCTCGACCAGTCTGAGGCCGTCAAGGATCTCAAGGGCGGTGTCGCCTATCTCGAGAAACAGGCCTTCGTGGCCAGGGCGCAGAAGCTCGGCGTGATCGGCTGGTGCATGGGTGGCGGCTACGCCCGAGAGCTGGCACAGGCTTCCGACGCCATCGGTCCCACAGTCATCTGCTACGGCAGCGTCACCACCGATGCCGACGCCCTCGCCAAGCTCAAGAATCGCTCCGTCCTCGGCATCTTCGGCGCCGACGACCGCGGCATCCCGGTCGCCAAGGTCCAGCAGTTCGCCGAGCTCTTGAAGAAGCAAGGCACGACCACCCAGCTTGAGGTCTACCCGAATGCCGGCCATGCGTTCATGCGGCCCGGCGGTCCCCAGCACAACGCCAAGGCCGCGGAGGACGCCTGGCAGAAAATCGACGCCTTCTTCCGCGCTCAACTGAAACAGGGCTGATCCGGCCCACCCGGTCCATTCCGCTTGCGAAATCTTTCCCGATCCCGAAAAAACGGTGATAATCAGCCCTCCAGTTTCCGATAATCACCGGATACGCGCCTCGACCGACAACCATGGAGCGACGGCGCCAGGGGTATGGGATGGCGGTCAACCCGCGGGGATTTCCGGTCACGGTCCGTCCACAGAAGACGCGGAGAGTCCTTCCCGTCGCCTTCGGTGGCGGACCGCACACCGGAGTGTCCCCGCCGCCGAACGAACTTCACAATGGGCAATTTTCCACTTCTAATTCCCGTTAGATACTCAACTTGCGGCCGCACTCTTGGCGATGCAAAGCGCGTCCTCAGGCCATCCCTGACACGTCCTCTGCGCGTCTCCACGGCGTGATCCGGGCGTCCCGAGACGTCGCCGCCGCCGCTCCGATCCTCAGGAACCGCCCGATGAACCGACCGCCAAGCCCAGCGTTTCCGCTCGCAATGATCATCGCCGCCGTCCTTGTCGCCTCGGCAGCCGAGGCTGGGTCGCGGGTCCCGGTGGCTCTGGCGTGGGATCGGGACGGTCGCCTGGTCGTCGCGCTGCGTGAAGGCCGAAGCTTGATCGTGGTCGAGCCCGAGGGCTGGCGCGTCGCGGCCGAGTTCCCCCTGGAAGTCCGTCCGGCCACGCTGGCGGTTGCCGACGACGGCGCCCTTCTTGTCGGTGGCCAGGACGGGGAAACCCTGGTCGTCCGTTCCGGCGAGGTCGTCTATCGCGACCGGCTCGGTCGAGGGCCGACGCGGGTCGTCGCCTTGCCGGGTGGTCGTCTCGCGACGGCGTCGGTCTGGGAACGCGCGGTCCGCGTGGTCGATCGGGCGACGGGCCGGGTCGTGGCGGAGCACTGCCTGCCGATCGAGCCGGGCGAACTGCTCGCCTTGCCTGACGGGCGCTTGCTCGTGGCCGATGCCTTCAATGGCCGGCTGGCCTCCTTCCAGCCCGGTAAGATCGGTTCGGAACAGTTCTGGAACCTGGAAGGGGTTAACATCCGTGGGTTGACATTCTCGGAAGGGACCGGTGAGGTACTCTTCGCCGCACTCGTCTCCTCGGGCGCCGGACCCTTGACCCGAACGAATATCGACTGGGGCCTGGCCCTCTCGGCCAAACTTGGGGCGTTTCGCCTGGCGCTGCTCGACCAGCCTGGCACGCGTCTCGATACCCGCCGCCTCACCCTCGACGGCTCCGCTCACGGCGCCGCCGATCCGGTCGCCCTGGCCGTCTCGCCCGACGAGTCGCGCATCTACCTCGCCCTGCGAGGCGCCCATCAGATTCTCCTTGCCGATCGCAAGCTTGGCGGTCCGGCCAATACCTACCACCGACCTCTGGGTGACAGCATGAAGCTGAGAACCTGTGAGGTTGGCCGGAACCCCTCAGCTCTGGTGCTCGACTCCTCGGGACGCCTTCTCGTGACGGCCGACGCGATGTCCGACACGCTCTCGGTGGTCGCAACCGACACGCTCGAACCGGTGGCGACGGTGCCGCTCGGCCTACCCGACCTGGAACGTTCCGCGGTGCTTCGCGGCGAGGCTCTCTTCCTTGACGGTCGCAACGCGATGGACCGCTGGATGAGCTGCTCCAGTTGCCACACGGACGGACACACCAACAGCCTGAGCTTCGACACCCTCGGCGACGGTTCCTACGGCGAGCCCAAGAGTACGCCGACCCTCCTCGGTGTGGGCCAGACCGCCCCCTATGCCTGGACCGGTCGGTTCCGGACCCTGGAAGCCCAGATCGACCAGTCGATGCGGACGAGCCTCCACGGCCCCGTTCCGACCCCGGCCCAGCTTGCCGACCTGGCCGCTTACCTCCGCTCCTTGCCGATTCCTCCGCCGGTCCGAGCCGCCGATGATCCCGCCGCCCTCCGCGGCGCTTCGGTCTTCCGCGCCCGTCGCTGCGATTCCTGCCACGTCCCGCCTTCCTACACCAGCCGCCCCCTGCGCGACCCCTGGCCCGAGTCCGAGAGCGACGGCTCCCGCTACAGTCCCCCCTCGCTCCGCAATGTCGCCCGCTCCGCCCCATACTTCCACGACGGCCGCGCCCCCGACCTCGACGCCGCCCTCAAGATCCATCACCCCGGCACCGACGAGCCCCTGACGACCGAGGAGCGGGAGCCACTGATCGCCTTCCTGGAATCGCTCTGAACGACGATCGAGATTCCCTGACTTGTCATCAAGAATTGGAATTTTGCAATCTAGATTTTATTTTCATCCTTGAGGTTCCATGCCCTCCGACCCCGCGGACTCTCCCATCGACCACTGCGTCGCCAAGGTGCTTGAGCTGGCCCTCGGCGGCCTGGACGACCGTCGCTCGGTCTTCCAGCTCGGCTACAACCTCGGCCGGCTCAGCGAGCTGACCGGCCAGGGTCGTGGGCCGTTCTGGGATCGTTGGAAGGAGGCCGTCACCTCGGGAAACCGCCCTGAACTGGAGCGGCTGGCTCGCCAGTTGCAATCCGATCGCGCCGGCTGGCCGGTCTGATCTCACGTTTCGAGGCATGCCGATGGCTCACAATCACAACCATAACCCAGCGACCTCCGGGCATCCCGACGATCTCCGACGCCGGATGGCGGCCGTACTCTCACTGGCGGTCGGTGTGGTGATGTTGCTGGGCAAGTGGGCCGCCTACGCCTTGACCGGCTCGCACGCGATCCTCTCCGACGCGATGGAGTCGGTCGTCCACATCGCGGCCACCGCATTCGCCCTGCTGAGCCTGATCGTGGCCGCCCGGCCGCCCGACCCGAAGTATCCCTACGGTTACGGCAAGATCGGCTACTTCTCCGCCGGCTTCGAGGGAGGCCTGATCGCGATCGCGGCCCTCCTGATCATCTACGAGGCGATCCAGGGGTTCGTCCGCGGCGAGCCGTTGACGTCGCTCGACCTCGGTCTGCTCCTGATCGTGGCGGCCAGCGCCATCAACCTCGTGCTGGGGCTCTGGCTGATCCGGCAGGGTCGCCAGACCGGCTCCTTGATCCTGGTCGCCGATGGGCAGCACGTCCTGACCGACTCGTGGACGAGCTTCGGCGTCGTGGCCGGCATCGGCCTGGTGATGGCAACCGGCTGGCAGTGGCTGGACCCGACCATGGCCCTGCTCGTCGGCCTGAACATTCTCCGGACCGGCTTCGGTCTGGCCCGTGAGGCATACTCCGGTCTGATGGACCGCGCCGACCCCGAATTGCTCGGCCGGATCGTGGCCACGCTCCAGGCCGGCCGTCAGGCCGGTTGGAGCGACGTGCATCAGCTCCGCGCCTGGCAGGCCGGCGACCGCACCTACGTCGATTTCCACCTGGTCGTGCCCCGCGACTGGTCCGTCGTCCAGCTCCACGAGACGCTCGACCATGCGCGGGATCTGCTCCGCTCTGAGCTGGGACCCGCCACCGAGTCGATCATCCACTTCGACCCTGAATCTCCCGGCCCGCGCGCCCCATCCCACGCCGTCTGGAGCCTCGAATCCGCCGTCCGGATGCCGCCCGGCAGCGAGCCTGATCCGGCAACCACTCTGACGACGCCTGAGGATGCCCCCGCTCGTGAAGTCTTCTAAGGCGTGCAATCACGCAATTCCCGCCTCTCCGAGCATTTTTTGCAACAAACTTTGACATTCTCGGGGCGATGTCCTAGCTAGATTATGTCTTTCTCTCTGTGAGATTTTCCTTGCGTTGGGAATCGGCCGAGATCAGAATGATCTGTGCCCGCCTGGTATGAGGATTCGGTTGGTCCTGAATCGCGGCGCCGAATCAAATCTGTGTCGAGTCACATCCCGCTTTCAGGAGAGTTCCCGCATGGCAGCTCAGATCATGGATCAGGAACGCCTGTCGTTGACGGAGCGTGTGGCCCGCCGCATTCGCGAAGCAACCTACGGACGGATCCGCGACCTGGCCGTCGAAGAGGAGCAAGGCCGGGTGGTCGTGCGTGGACGTGTCCATTCGCATCACATGCGTCAACTCGCGCTCCAGGGCGCCCTCGAGGCGCTGGGGACGAAGCGTTGCCGGCCGATGATCACCGTCGGCTGAGTATCGCCTTCCCCGATCCGATCCCACTCTGGATGGAATCGAACCCCCAAGACGGCCCCCGCCCCGCTCCTGAACTTGAGCGCGGCGGGGGTTTCGAGCATGATGGGACCACCCTCCCGACAGTCCGTGTCTCGACCTGTTTCTCCGGAGTTTGCCCGATGACCTGGTCTCCCTCGCCCCACCGCTCACGCCTGGCTGCCGGCCTGCTCCTGTTCGTTCTTGGCCTGGTCGTGCCCCCGTTGAGCCGAGGCGAGCAGGAATCGTGGGACGCGATCTATGTCGGTGATTCCCGGGTCGGCTACCTGCATCTCTGGATCAAATCGGTCAAGGACGCCCAGGGTCGCGAACTCCTGAATGTCCGCGTCGATTATGAGCTGACCTTCCGTCGCGGCCGCGACACGGCCAAGATGCGGATGCTCTACGGCACGATCGAGACCAAGGAGGGCGAGGTCCTCCGTCTTGACACCTTGACCCAGGCCTCCGGACAGAACATCCGCACCTATGGCGACGTCATCAACGGTCAGATGACCTTGATCCTCGACGTCGGCGGCCAGAAGCGCCAGGTCGTCGTTCCCTGGGGTCCCGACGTCCGCGGGCCTTATGGTGCCGAGTTGAGCCTCTCCCGCGATCCACTTCAGCCGGGCCAGAAGCGCCAGGTCAAGACGTTCATCCCCGACCTGAACAAGATCTGCCTGACGAAGCTCGACGCGATCGGTTATGAAGAGGTTCCGCTCGGGCCGAATGCCGAGCCGCACAAGCTTCTAAAGATCGAAACAGTCGTCACCGACCTGGATGGCAAGCCGATCGAGGGTCTCGCCTCGACCCTCTGGGTTGATGCCCAGGGCCAGCCGATGAAGACCAGGACCGACCTACTCGGCGGCATGTACACCTACCGGACTACCAAGCAAGGCGCCACAGCCGCCGTCACCTCGCCCTTCGAGCTGCTTGCGGCCTCGATTCTCAAGGTGCCCCAGCCGATCCCGAACTCCGAGAACACCCGCGACATCATCTATCGCGTCACCGGCCAGGGCGCGAGCGACCTCTTTCCGGAAGATCACCGTCAGACCAGCAAGGCGGAGGCGAAGGACGTCGCCGTGGTCGAGGTCAAGACCGACGGTCCCGACCTCGGCGAGGCCGGCCCCGCCGAGGTCGGCGCCGAGTACCTCAAGGCGAATCCGCTGATCAACAGCGACGACGAGCTGGTCCGCCGCCGGATGCACGAGGCGATCGGCAACCGGGTCAACCCGTGGGAACGGGCCGTGGCGATCGAGGAGTGGGTCTTCTCGAACATGCGTAAGAAGAACTTCTCGACCGCCTTCGCCCCCGCCTCGGAGGTCGCTCGCGAACTTTCGGGCGACTGCACGGAGCATAGCGTCCTGACCGCCGCCATGTGCCGAGCCGCCGGCATCCCCACCCGCTGCGCCGTCGGGCTCGTCTATGCCGAGACGCTCGGGGGCTTCGGCCCCCATATGTGGACCGAGGTCTATGTGAACAACCGTTGGGTCGCGCTCGATGCCACCTTCAACCAGTCGCGCGTGGACGCCACCCACCTCAAGCTCTCTGACTCCAGCCTCGACGGAGTGGCCCCGTTCGAGGCCTTCTTGCCTGTCCTTCGTGTCTTCCGTGAAATGAAGATCGAGCCGATCGAGATCCGCTGAGGGAGTGGGGACTAACGGCCACGGTGCTTGTCCGGCGGCGTCGGCGGACATAGACTGGCCAATGGGACGATGGTCCGCGCGGTCGGGCCGTCGGACCCGACCGCCAGGAGGTGCTCCATGTCCCCGCGCCCACGGATCTGGCCGCTCGCCTTGGCCGCTCTCGTCGCAACACTCACCCCCTCCTTCGCCCTGGCCTTCGACGACAAACCGGCCCCCGCCTCATACGGGTCGCTCCCGGTACCGCAGCAACTCACCCCGCTCGAACAAGGGGTCCTCCGCGGTCTCGCCTTGAACCCCGCCACCGCGCCCTACAACTTCGCCACCGCATTGAAAGACGATCGGCTCGTCCTGATGGGCCGGGTCGGGACCAAGCGAGTCCACGACATTGCGATCCGAACCGCCCTGGCCTTCACCCCGTCGATCGATGACCAACTCGTCATCGACACCGCCGCGACGCTTCTCGCCACCACACCGGCTTCGCCCGGCGTGGCGCCGGGAGCGTACCCGGCATCCGCGATGCCCATGTCGGCGTTTCCTCCGACCTACGGGGTATACGGCTCGGGTTCCGGGGGTGTGCCCTACGTTTACCCACAACCGCTCCTTGGCTACTGGGACGAACCCTTCTATGGTTTCCAGCCGCCGGTGATCAGCTATCCGCCGTGGTGGAGGGCCCTTTCCGCGCGCCGCCTGGCCGAGTCGGCTGCGGCGAACGCGTCGGCACCAGCCGTCGCGTCGGCCCCGGGCATTCCGACGTCCGTCCCGGTCACTCCGCCGTCCATCCCCGAAGCTGACCCTGGACCGATCGCGGATTCTCCCCTGCCGCCGGACACCGTCGAGATGACGCTCGACGCCCGCGGAGTGGCCGTTCTCCGAGGGACCGTGCCGACCTTGGAGGATCGGATCGCAATCGGAAAGAAGATCGCCGAGACGGCCGGTGTTACTGATGTCGTCAACCTGCTCAACGTCGCCCAGCCCGAGGCCACGGCCGAGCCAAACGCTGCGGAGGACAGGCCGCCCCCGCCACCAGCGCCCGAGCCGGCCACCGAAGTGCCTCCAGATCGCGGCGGCACCATCGACCCGATCCCTCCCCGTCGCCGGCGCGGTCGCCCCGGCACCGGGTCTCGCCACCCGGGTCCAGCGGGCGCTGGAGCGTCGCCCGGCCCTCAACAACGCCAACATCCAGGTGAGCGAGCAAGCGGGGATCGTCACTCTCAATGGTTCAGTCCCCAGTCTCTATGAGGCCATGCTCGCCTTCCGGGCGGCGCAGAGGACTCCCGGCGTGCATGCGATCGTCGATCGGCTCTCGTTCGCCGTGCCGACCGATGGCCGCGATAACCCCTTGCTCCAGAAAGGGCGCCCCGAGGACATCGAGCCCTACCTCGCCGCTCAGATCCAGCGACAGGTCGGGGACTCGGCCCACATCGATCGCGTTCAACTGCAGGGCGATCGGCTGGAGATTGACGGGACCTTGCTGGATGAGCCCGCCCGAGCCCGCGTCGAGGCCATCCTCCGTTCCTTGCCCACGCTCCGTGGCTTCCGCATCGAACCAGATCTGCGGGTCGAGGCCGCTTCCTGATACACAAACCTGTTGATGCTGTCCGGTTTGGCGGTGTGGGACAGCCGCCCCCGGCTGTCGTCCGGTCCGGCCCGCCGGGGGCGGCTGTCCCACCCAGGAGTCGGGCTCGAATCGGATAGCCTCAGCGGGTTCGTGGATGAGGGATCTCCTGCTTCCATCGCGTCCCAATCGCGTTCGGACAGCCCGTTTTTCGGGTCTCCTGTGCAGGATTTGCAACAGAATTGACCTTGCTTGAAAATCGTCCATCGGCTTAGGATGCTGCCGCGTCCCGCGACCAGTGGGTGGAATCTCCGGTCGCGCGTGGGCTTTCCGACAAGGAGTAGGGAAGGCCCGATCAACACTACAGGGAGGGGATCGGGAACGCATGATCGCCAACAGGGACGGAGGCGCTCTGGGTCGTCAGGCGACCGCGACCGCGGGTTGGGTCGGGTCCCCGCGACCCTCCCCCTCGGCCGACGCACTCGACCGCGGCCTCGATCGGACACGCCAGTGGCTGCTTGACCAGCAGCAGGACGACGGCCACTGGATCGGAGAACTCGAGGGAGACACCATCCTCGAGTCGGAGTATATCCTGCTGATGGCCTACCTCGGCCGCGAACGCGACGAGGTCTGCGTCAAGGCGTGCCAGTACCTATTCGACCAGCGGCGCCCCGAGGGTGGCTGGGCGATCTACCCCGGTGGACCGTTCGAGCTGAGCGCCTCGGTCAAGGCGTACTTCGCGTTAAAGCTTGTCGGGATGCCGACGGACCATCCCGAGATGGTCCGCACCCGGGAGATGATTCGTGAGGCCGGCGGCGCCCAACGGTGCAACAGC
Source organism: uncultured Planctomycetales bacterium (assembly GCA_963752755.1). Taxonomy (GTDB): domain Bacteria; phylum Planctomycetota; class Planctomycetia; order Isosphaerales; family Isosphaeraceae; genus CAVVZJ01. Next base: position 293,741 of record CAVVZJ010000010.1, read on the forward strand.
TTCACCCGCTTCTACCTCGCCCTGCTCGGCCAGATCTCCTATGACGAATGCCCCTGCGTGCCGCCCGAGCTGGTGCTGCTGCCCTCAAAATGGGGCTTCAGCCTGGCGGCCATGTCCGCCTGGACTCGCACGATTGTTGTGCCACTCTCGATCATGTCGGCCCACAAGCCGGTGCGGGCGCTACCGCCTTCGCTCGGGATCGCCGAGCTCTTCCGGGACGACCTGCCTCGGACATTCTGGAAGAGCGAGACCCGGTTCTGCTGGGAGAATTTCTTTCTCGGCGTCGATCGCGTCCTGAAGGTGCTCGACCGCTGCGTGCCTCGTTCCTGGCGCAAGCCCGGTATCCAGGCCGCCCACCGCTGGATGCTCGATCACTTCGAGGACTCCGACGGCCTTGGTGCCATTTTCCCGCCGATGATCTACACGGTCATCGCTCTGAATTGCCTTGGTTATGACGACGACTCCGAGCAGATGCGCTGGGCCCTCGGCCACCTCGACGACCTCCTGATCGAGGAGGGCGGCTCGATCCGGATCCAGCCGTGCGTCTCGCCCGTCTGGGACACGGCCATCGCCACGATCGCGATCGCCGACTCCGGCGTGCCGGACTACCACCCGGCCCTGATGCGGTCGGCCCGCTGGCTCCTGGATCGTGAGATCCGACGACCCGGCGACTGGGCCGTTCACCGGCCGGGCGTCGAGCCGAGTGGCTGGGCCTTCGAGTATCAGAACGGCCTGTATCCGGACATCGATGACACCGCGATGGTCCTGCTTGCCATCGGCCGATCGGCCGTGGCCGATGAGCCGGAATCGCGGGCGACCATCGAGCGCGCCGTTCACTGGCTCCTGGCCCTTCAGAACAAGGATGGTGGCTGGGCCGCCTTTGATGCCGACATTGACAACGAGATCCTGACGAAGGTTCCCTTCGCCGACCACAATGCGATGCTCGACCCGAGCTGTGCCGATATCACGGCTCGAATCCTTGAGATTCTCGGTACAGAAGGCTACCGCGCCGAGAATCCGGCGGTCGCGCGGGCGCTGGACTACCTCTGGTCCACGCAGGAACCGGAGGGTTGCTGGTACGGCCGCTGGGGCGTGAATTACATCTACGGCACCTGGCAGGTTCTGCTGGGCCTCCGCGCCCTGGATTTCCCGATGGACCACCCCGCCGCCCGCCGCGCGGCCGACTGGCTGGAGTCGGTCCAGCAACCCGGCGGCGGCTGGGGCGAGTCTTGCGAGAGCTACGACGAACCGAACCTCAAGGGGCAGGGCCCTCCCACCGCTTCGCAGACCGCCTGGGCGGTGCTCGGCCTTCTCGCTGCTGGCCGCGAAAGGTCGGAGACTGTCCGTCGCGGAGTCGAGTACCTGCTCGAAACTCAGAACCCCGACGGCACCTGGGACGAGCCGGTTTACACCGGCACCGGCTTCCCTCGGGTCTTCTATCTGAAGTACCACCTTTATCGCATCTACTTCCCTCTGATGGCTCTGGCCCGCTACCGAGCCGCGGCCGGCCGCCTGTCGGGCGGCGGCACGACGAGCACCGCTCCGATCGCGACGCGCATCCCGGCGTCGCCCCGCATGCAGGACGTCTGAGGCCCACCGAACCAGGATGGCCGAGGACGCCGACGGCCGGCTTTCGGTATTCTTCGCCGCTCACTTTTCGGAGATTAACGGGGCATGCGATTCCCCCTCGGATTCACGTTGGCCCAGGCGCGGCACCGGTCGCGGATGGAGCGGGCCGGGCACAAGCGGTATCCGACCGTCTTGATGCTGGAACCGCTCTACACCTGCAACCTCGCCTGTCTCGGCTGCTCGGTCGAGCGCTACTCGGGCAAGCTCTCCGACCGGATGCCCCTGGAACGCTGCTTCCAGGCGGTCGAAGACTGCGGCGCGCCGATCGTCAACATCTGCGGTGGCGAGCCCACGCTCTACCCCGAGCTGAAAGCCCTCGTCGAGGGCCTGATTGCCCGCGACAAGCACGTCCTGCTTTGCACCAACGCCCTGAAGCTTGACAGCAAGGTCTTCGGGATCATCCCGCCGAGCGACCGCCTCTTCTTGATGATCCATCTCGACGGCATGCGGGAGACGCACGACTTCGTCTGCAACCGGTCGGGCGTCTTCGAAAAGGCCGTCGCGATGATCCGTCAGGGGAAGCAGCTCCGCTATCGGATCTATCTGAATACGACCGTTTACAAGGAGACGGACGTCGCTGAGGTCGAGGAACTCTGCCGGATGACCGACCAGCTCCGGGCAGACGGCATCCTCGTCTCGCCTGGCTACGAGTATGATAGCGTCGGTCGTGACATCTTCCTGAACCGGGAACAGATCCACGAGAAGTTTCGTGTCATCCGCGATTTCTCGGGCCGCTACCGGATCAACGCCACGCCGGCTTTTCTGGAGTTCGCGGCGGGCCTGCGGGACTTGCCGTGTTCCCCGTGGTCCACGGTAAACTACACGCCGAAGGGGTGGAAGGCGCCGTGTTATCTGGTCGAGGGCGAGGGATACTTTCAAGACTGGGGCGAATTCTGGGAGAAGACGGACTGGGCTTACTGGGAAAGTCGGCAGGACCGTCGCTGTCAGAACTGCAAGATGCATAGCGGCTTTGAGCACAGCGCCGTCGATACAATGCTGAAGACCTGGCGGGGCACCTTGCGAATGGCGGCGTGGTCGCTGGGACGTTGGCGACGTCCGGGCCGCGTGGCCGAAAGGGCTGCGACGAGTCCGACGCCGGAACTGGTCCAGATCGGCAACGCGGCGGAACCGGCCGGGGCCGTCGTCGGGGGCCGCTGATGGAGAAAAGACCGCTGGCGCCGCCGCCGGAGCCGGCGGATGTCGGGATCGTGGCCGCCTTGCCGATCGAGGTCGCGCCGCTGATTGCCCGGTTGCACGACACCCGGAAGTATTCGAGCGAACGGCATACCATCATCGAAGGGCTTTGCGGCCCGAAGCTCGTCACGCTGATCGTGACAGGGCCGGGCCGCAAGGCTGCGCGCCGGGGGACGGAACTACTCCTGGCCGGTCACCGACCGCGCTGGGTCGTCTCGGCGGGGTTCGCCGGGGCACTCGACCCGGCCCTGGGACGCAACGAGGTCCTCTTGCCCGACGAGGTCCTCGACCCGGACGGAAACCTCGCCCGGGTCGGCCTGGAGGTCCACGAGGAGGTGAGCGGACCTCGGATCAGGGCCGGGAGACTGGCGACGGTCGACGAGATCGTCCGCACGGTCGCCGAGAAGGCCGAGCTGCGAGAGCGGACAGGGGCCGTGGCCGTGGACATGGAGACGGCGGCGGTCGCCCGGGTCTGCGCGGATCGCGGGGTGAGGTTCCTGGGGCTAAGGATCATCAGCGACGTGGCCGACGTGGACCTGCCGCCGGAGATCCTGACGATCCTCGGGCCATCGGGCGGCTATCGAGTCGGGGCGGCGCTGGGGGCGATCTGGAAGCGGCCGGGGAGCCTCAAGGATCTCTTCCGGCTCCGGGAGCACGCTCTTGAGGCCGCCCGGAAGCTCGGTGAGGTCGCCAACTGGGCGATCGGTCGGCTGCCCTGAACGACTGGCGAGGTTGGCGGGACGCTGACGATGATCTGCGCGCGGAAGACCGCACAAACTCGCCAGGCCGCGGGTTCTCCCGGGCCTGGGCAAGCTGTGCGGCGCTTGGCGTCGGGGCGGATTGGCGATTGCCGGGGCGGCCAAATCGGGGGACTCCGGACCCGACGGGCGACGATCTACAAGGAGCAAGGACGTCGCGGAGTCTGGGGATTGGAACGGGAGACGGAAAAGGATGTTAGCGCGTTGGTCGGCTCGCTGGGGTCTTCTGTCCGCGACGGTGGCGACCCCAGAGCGCGCCGCCGGCGACCAGGGTCGCCCAGGCAAGCAGGCTGGCGGGTTCGGGGATCTCACCTGCGGAGACGCGGGGGAAGAGGACGCCCTCCTCCTCGTAAATGTCGTCCGGCGTACCGGCGAAGGCCATCAGGCCGTAACCGTTCTTGGGGTTGTAGCCGGGGAGCTTGCTGAAGTTCTTCACGGTGAACTCGAAGTCGGGATGCGTCGCGGACGGGTTGAACTGGAGGTTGCCGAGATACGTCGTGAGCGGCTGACCATAGCTGTTGGCCAGGCCGAGTCCGGTGGACTGGTACGAGGCGAAGGTGAAGCCGTCGGTGCCGGGACCCGCCTGGGACTTGTCGCCGGGAACGCCCGCCAGGAAGTCGGGCCGGCCGTCGCCATTCACGTCGAATCCGACGGTGATCGACTCGCGACCACCGAGGTTTGCCACATCCTTGGCGCCCATCAACTGGGCGGCGGTGGAGACCGTCCCGGGGTCGCCGTTGCCGTCGGCATCGCCGGCGATCCCGAAGAAGTTCAGACCCACATCGAGCGTGTCGGTGGCCTTGTCGTAAGAGACCCGGACGTCCTTGATCGACCAGCCGGGACTGAGCTGGTTGTCGGCGATGTATTTCTCGGGATTGACGGTCGGGTAGCGGGGGTTGACCAGGGTGGTGATCCCCGGTTGACCGGCCACGAAGTCCTTCTCGACATTGCCCGTGCTGTTCGGCCCGATCGGGTTGGCCAGCGCCGGGGCGGCGAGCCAGGCCAGGACCAGGGCCAGGGTCAGAGTCGGGCCGATCAGGGCTCGGGCTCGGGGCCTGGAACTCGCGGCGAACCATGACGCTTCTCCTTCCGCGTTGAGGGGGCGTCGCCCCGGGCGAGACCACTGCCGGTCCCCCGCCCGTAGCAACCCTTGCTCGTCGCGGGCCCGATCTCCTGGGGTTACGCCCCCAGGCGGTCGTCAGCCCGCGGAATCTGAGGCTCGACTCGGACTGTCCTACTGCTTCGTGCTCCGCGGAACGTCCGACCAGGACGGCGACTCCGCCGGCCGGCGCCCCTCCGGACCCCCGACCGGGTCGGACCCGGGTGGCGGCCCGATTCGACTCCCGGGGCTCTCGGGACGACTCGCCTGGGCGAGATCCGAGGCCCCGCCAGAAAGGAAGTTGGCGTGATGGCTCTCCTCAGAACGCTCCGGAACGCCTTCCAGGCGTGGCGAAAGCGTCGCAACGGTCCGCGGACGCGCCCGCGCTCCGAACTGGCGTTGGAACAACTGCATCATCGGCGATTGCTCAGCGTCAACTTCACCGGAAACGCCATAGCCGACATTCCCGACACATCCGCGCCAGGCGTCGCGATCGTCACCAACAGCACAACCTTGCCGATTCGTGACCCCCAACTGGCCCAGCTCATCAAGGTTTCGGGGTTCGACATCTCCGCGGTCCGGATGAAGTACACGCCCGCCGACGACATGCTGAGCGTCGCGATCCAGCAACCGCTCAACCAGAAGACGAACCCGCAGTTCCCCGTGATTGCCGGCGACGCCGACAACAACGGCAACGGCGGGACCGTGGAACCGGCCGTCCGGCTGGTGCAGCCCTTGTTCAACGACTTCCCGAACCTGGGCGGGTCGGAGACGATGGCGATCTTCCTCGACCTGAACAACGACCACATCCCCGACGTCGTCGCCGGCATCCCGAACACCCCGGGCGCGGGCAAGCTCTTCACGGTCTCCCAGGCGGTCACCAGCCCGATCCGAACGAGGCCGCCACGACCGCCCCGGCCTTCGGCACTCCCTTGCCGAGCCATACCGGCTATGCCTTCCTCCGGGATACCGACCCGGCCCACGGTGCCTTCGAGTTCCAGATCACCAACTTCTCCAGTCTTTACCAGGAGGAAACCGGCCAGGCCCTGCAAACCGACTCGATCGTGGGCGTCGGGGCCTTCGCCGGCTCGAACGACGACTTCATCGACGAGGAGTTCATCCCGGCTCAGGCCGGTCTCCTTCGGGTGATCCTCACGCCGCCTCCGCCTCCCGAGGTCTGCCCGCCGCAGTCGCCGCCCGTGCTGATCAATCCCCATCAGCACCGGCACATCAACACGGCGCACCCGGAGTACGTGCGGGTCAACATCTTCGGCACGAGCGGCTTCGACGTCAACAGCATTCAGCCCGGGACCGTCCGCCTCGGCGGCGCGGCCCCGATCGGGCAATTCACCCGCAAGATCAACCACGACGAGTTCCTCGACGCCACTTACGTCTTCCGCGGCGACCAGATCCAGCTTCCGGCCGGGGTCGGTCGAGGCGCACGTCACCGGCGATTACACCACCAGCACGGGAACAACGGGCACCTTCGACACGGCCAAGATCATCTTCAACAAGACGGATTCCTCGTACGGTGCCGGCCAGATCAATGCCCAGCAGCGCCGGCAGGCGATCCGCGGCGTCGCCCCGAACTTCCCGCCCGCCTACCTGGCCCAGCGTGCCCGACAGGCCGGCGTGGACGTGGTCATCGACCAGCTTCAGAACGAGTCGGTCCGGCCCTGGAGCGCCGTGGGCCGACCGGTCGTGAGCTTGCCGACCGCCGGCGCCGTGGCGGCGGCGCGACGGGCGGGCCATGCCGTCCAGGTCGCCAGCGGCGAGGCGACGCCGCCAGGCAGGCGGTCCGCGTCGTCCCCCGGCCCCCACCGCGACGCCGACGCCGACCGTGTCCATCCCGACCGAGACCTTCAGCCCGACGCCCGCTCAGGCCCGCGCCCTGAACCAGCTGGATCAAGGCGGCTACATGAACAACCTGGCGACGATCGCTGGCGGTCGAGTAGAGCGGTAAGGTGAATCGATCATTCCTCATGCGGCGATTCCGGGTGGCAACCCGCGACCTCGTGGGCATGAGGGACGCCCTTCCGGACGCGAGCATGCCCACGAGGACGTGGGCATGCCACCCAGGACCGGCAGGGCAGAGAGCGGTGGGCGGAATCCCGATCGTTCCTGCGGCGGTCGGCGAAGGGGAAGGCGCGCGGAGGCCCCCAGCGTTAGAATGGGAGGAGCCGGGGGTCTCCATGCTGATCGTCAACGACACACTCTCGATCCCGCTCTCGGAGTTCCAGTTCGAGTTCAGCCGCTCGGGCGGTCCGGGGGGTCAGAACGTCAACAAGGTCAACTCGCGGGCGACCTTGCGCTGGAAGCCCGGCGAGAGCCCAAGCCTGCCCGAGCCGGTCCGCCAGCGATTGCTCGGCACGGATCGGCTCGAAGCTGACGAACGAGGGCGAGCTGCTCATCAGCTCGCAGCTCACCCGCGACCAAGGACGCAACGTCGAGGACTGCCTGGAGAAGCTCCGCCGCCTGCTCCTGGCGGTCGTCAGGCCGCCGACGCCCCGGCGACCAACAAAACCGACGAAAGCCTCGCGACGACGTCGGCTGGAGGCCAAGGCCCGCCGGTCGCAAACCAAGCAACTCCGCCGTCGGCCCGACACGGAAGGTTAAACGCCATGGCCGATTACTCGCCCCACCAGAGGAAGATCATCGACCGTTATTACAAGAACTACGACGCCATCAAGTACCAGCGACTGGCCGAACTCGTCACCGAGCTTTACCTCGCCGAGGGCAAGAAGCGCGACCGGTACTGGACCCAGGTGCTCGACCATCCTCCGCGACCTGGAGTTGCCCGAAAGCCGCGTTGCCCACATCGACCAGAAGCGGGACCCAGCCTTGCTGGCGGCCGTCCTGAAGGAGCTGGAGCCGAAGGGCTGATGGCTCCTGGTCGCCGGAGAGACGCGTTGGGGACGGCGATCGGAGGCGCCGGGGACGGCGGGGGGACGCGCTTTGTGGGGCCAGGTGGAGAATCCTAAGTCCGTGGTTTCCAAGGGATAGGCGACGGAAGATTCTCCATCTTGAAGTTCGTTCGGGACGGGGGACGCGCCGAAGTCCGCGCCGGGTCCTTTCGACGGGATGTCGTCGAGTCCACCTGAGGCGAGGGATGCGCCGGGACGCCAGGGCGACGCGCCGGGCGACGGTGTCGGGATGGGACGGAGACGGTGGGGGGACGCGCTTTGCCTGGCCAAGTGGTGAGTCGCAAGTTGTTGCAGCATCGTGGTCTGCCGAAGCAAAATTGCCCATTGTGAAGTTCGTTCGGCGTCGGGACGCGTCGCTGGATTCGGGAAGCGGGATCTCTCGCAAAGGCGCCAGGTCGCCAAGGAAGAAGGCCAAGGAAGAGCGTGACATGCTTCGCGTTCTTCCTTGTGCGCTGGCGAGAGAGCCGATCCGGATTCGACGCTGTCGCGAACAGCCGACGTTGTCTTCCGAATTTGGCGGGCGGATTATCACCTTTTCCGGAAAGATTTCGGAAATGGCGAGGCTGATCAGTCGCGGCGGGGCAGGGCGAGGGCGACGAGGAGGCGTTCGAGGATGGTGCGGGGGGGAGCTGGGAGGAGCCCTTGAGGTCGAGGTCGGCCTGGAGGAGGGTGGCGGGGAGTCGGGCGACGCGGCCGGGGCCGAGGTGCTTGTGCTGGTTCTGGACGCTGTCGATGGCGGCGGGGAAGGTGGGGATGCCGGCCTCGCGGCAGGCCTCGCGGATCTCGACGCGGTTCAGGCGGAGATGGCCGGCGTGGTAAACCTTGCGGAGGGAGGCGGTCATCGCGGCCAGCAGTCCGACGGGATGCTCGCCGGCGCCGAGGAGGCGGTCGAGGTCGGCCAGGGCCTGGGGAGCGCGGCCGGTGGTGGCGGCTCTCAGGACCTCCCAGATGACCTCGACGCGGCCGGCGCCGACCATCGTGGTCACGTCGTCACGCTGGATCGTCTTGCGGTCGCCGACATAGACGGAAAGCTTCTCCAGCTCGGAGGAGAGCAAACCCACCTCGGGGCCGACCAGCTCGACCAGCAGGCGGGCGGCGTCCTCGGCGAGTCGGAGGTCGTATCGGGAACGGGCCAGGCCGACGAGCCAGGTTGGTAGTTCGCGCTCGGCGGGGGTCTTGCAGTCGATGGCGAGGCCGACCTTTTCGACCAGCTTCGCCAGCTTCGTGTTGCCCGGCCACGTCTTCACGGCGAGGGCGAGGACGCCGGTTGTTGAGGGGTGCTCAGCGTAAGCTTCCAGCTCCTTGCGGTGGGCGGTGACGAACGGGTCGGCGTTCTCGACGATCGCGACCCGGGCCTTCGCCAGGAAGGGGAGGGTGCGGACCTCGTCGAGCACGTCGGCCAGGCTCGCCGACTCGCCCGCGAACCGGGCGACTGCCAATTCGTCGGCCTCGCCGCTGAGGGCGACGCGGGTGATCGCGGTGAGCGCCTCGTGGCGGAGGTAGGGGTCGTCGCCCACGACGGCGTAGACGGGTTTGACGCCGGGTTTGGAGGGGTCGCGGAGGAAGTCGAAGGCGAGCATGGGCGGGAGTCCGTGGAAGGGTCGGTTTGAGCGGCCGTGGCCATCAGGCTCGCTGGAACTCATCCCAGGAGAGGCCGAGCTGGCGGATCGCTCCGCAGAACGTGCCGAGCTTCAGGTCGTCGCCACCCCAGTCGGGCACGCTGGTGACGCGGTTCGTGGCGGGATTGAACCATTTCCGATGGGAGCCATCGCCTGTCCTGGGGAGTTCCTGGCAACCGAGGGAGACGAGCTTCTTCGCGACCTCACGGTATCTCATCAGAGCTCGACCACCGTCTCAGCCTCGATCGGACCGGCCGAATCGGCCACGAGCAAGCCGGGAGGGAGGGGCCAGCCCAGGTCGCGATAGGCTTCCAGCACAGAGGCCAGGGCATCGCGGACGTTCTCCAGGGCGTCCTCGATCGAGTCACCCTCCGTGACCAGTTCCGGCAAGGCCGGCGAAGTGACCGTGTAGCCGCCCTCCGGCTGAGGTTCGAAGATCAGGGGGAGCTTGTAATGCACCTTCGTTCTTCCTCCCCGTTGGGTTGGAGCCGACCTCGATCCGCAGGCCGTGGCCCTCTTGATCTTATGTCCGAGTCCGTGGGTCTGATGGTCAGGGGAGCGGTCGTAAACGCCTCGGAGACGGACACCTCGTCTCCCGGGGCCAGAGGGAAGAACGCTCCCTCGGGCTCGATGTTCAGGATCAGCGGCCGGGAGTCGTCGTTGCGGATCAAGAAACGACTGTGGGAAAGCATCCTGTTATTCCGTATCCCCTTCCTCTGGCGAAAAAGCGGTTTCTGGAACGGCCGAGGAGTCAGGGGCCATAATCGACGGGTCCTTCGACGTACTCGCCTTCGCATCGGAGGGCATCGGCCGCGGCCTTCGCCTTCTCAAGGTCCGGGAATTCGAAGGTCAGGCAGACGCCACCCGACTCGGGATCGGGAGACCCCTCGCGATAATCCAGGTGCCCGCCAAACGGGGCGATCCGTTCCGCCAGGGCGGCTTCGCGGGTCGGGTCGGCGGGAGGTCGATAGTAAACCTCGAACATGTAGGACATGCCACGTTCCCCTCAGGGCGGGCCCGGATCAGGAGGGAAGAAGAGGTGTCCCCAGCGGCCTCCACGCCCTTTCTTGCCGCCGGTCCAGTCGGCGTGCTTGAGGTGGGGCAGGTCCTGGGCGACGTCCGGCTCGGCCGGGTGGACCTGGAACCAGCGCCGCGTCCCCGGTGGCGGAGGCGCGCAGGGCTGTCCGGCGACGGCTCGCGGCAACTCGACCGCATCCGGGAGCGCCTCGCGGATCAATCGGCGAGCCTCCTCCTCGGAAGAGACCGTCGCGTCGAACCGGCCAGGTTCCCGGATGCCACGGACGATCTCCTCATCCACGGATGCGCCGCCTCCATCGACCCAGGTCGCGGGCTCGGGAACCTGGGACAACGTCTGACCCGAACGTCCGTCCCATTATAACATGCCCCCCACCCTCCCCCCCATCCGAACTTCCCGAAGCCGCCTTGACGCCCGGCCGGTCCCGCATACAATCGATTGAAACGGGCGTTTGAAACCGGTGTCTCAAACGTCTGATTGAACGACGGGCATCCGGGGCGAGGCGACGATGGCGAGCATGGACCCGACCAGGGGAAGGCTGCTGGAGGCGGCGGGGGAGGAGTTCGCGGAGAAGGGGTTCGCCGGGGCGACGGTGCGCGCGATCTGCAAGAGGGCGGAAGCGAACGTGGCGGCGGTGAATTACTACTTCGGGGACAAGGAGCAGCTCTACACGCAGGCGGTGCTGGAGGCGCATCGGTGCGGGGTGGCGGACGAGTCGGAGGGGATTCCGGAGGGGGAGCCGGAGGAGCAGTTGCGGTGGCTGATCCGGAACTTCCTGAGGGACGTGCTGGCGATCGACCGGCAGAGGTCGTGGCATCATGCGTTGATGTTGAGGGAGATGCTGAGGCCGACCTCGGCGCGGGCGACGTTGGTGAGGGAGGTGATCCGGCCGAGGTTCGAGCGGTTGCAGGAGGTCTGGAAGCGGCTCTGTCCGGAGGCGGACGAGAGGAGGAGGCAGGCCTTGACGTTCAGCCTGATCGGGCAATGCCTGTTCTACCGAGTGGGGCGGGGGGTCGCGGAGCAGATCGTGGGGGAGGAGAAATTCGCGAGCCTGGACGTGGAGTACCTGACGGACCACATTAGCCGCGTGATCCTGGCGGCGACGGGGCGGGGGGGGCCGGTTGTGGACGGGGGGAGTCGGGCGGAAATGGCGGCGAATGGGGAGGGTTGAGGCATGGCCTGGATCGCATTGAAGATGCTCACGGGCGATCGGGCGAAGTTCTTCGGGATCGTCATGGGGCTGACGTTTGCTGCGCTTTTGATCACGCAGCAGGGTTCGATCTTCTGCGGCCTGATGCTGCGGACGTGCGGCCAGATCGGGGACATCACGGGGGCGGACCTCTGGGTGATGGACCCCAATGTCCGGTTCATCGACGACCTGAAGCCGATGATCGAGACGAACCTGTACCGGGTGCGCGGGTCGAGGGCGTGAGGTGGGCGGTGCCTCTGTACAAGGGGCAGGGGCGGGCCAAGCTCACGCACTTCGTGCCGAGGCGGGACGAGCGAGGGTCGGTGGTCGGGCGGGTGAAGCAGGACGTGATCGAGCAGGTGATCCTGCTGGGCCTGGACGATACGTCGCTGGTGGGTGCGCCGCAGAAACTGTGGGTCGGGAGCTATCGCGACCTGAGGCGGCCGGACGCGGTGATCGTGGATCGGGTCGGACTGCGGAAGCTCTTTCCGGGCGAAGGGGGGGATGTGACGACGGACCCGGCGGTCTTGAGGAAGTTCGTCGGTCGCGAGATGGAGATGAACGACCGCCGGGCGGTGATCGTGGGGATCTGCGAATCGACGCGGACGTTCCAGTCGAACGCGGTCGTCTATACGACGTACTCGCGGGCCAAGCGGTTTGTGCCGCAGGAGCGCAAGCCCTTGACGTACATCCTGGCCAAGACCCAGGAGGGCCACACGCCCGCGGAAGTGGCCCGGCGGATCGAGCGGCAGACGGGCCTGGGGGCGAAGACCAGCGATGAGTTCTCGTGGATGACGATGGAATACTTTCTCAAATATACGGGCATCCCGATTAACTTCGGGATCACGATCATCCTCGGGTTCATCATTGGGACCGCGATCGCGGGTCAGACGTTTTACAACTTCACGATCGAGAACCTGAAGCAGTTTGGCTCGCTCAAGGCGATGGGCACGAGCAACTGGCGGATCGTGGGGATGATCTTGCTCCAGGCGTTCGTGGTGGGCCTGCTGGGCTTCGGCCTCGGCGTGGGGGCGGCGGCCTGGTTCGGATACCGGACGAAGGGAACCGAGCTGGCCTTCTTCACGCCCTGGCAACTCTTACCGATCACGGCGGTGTCGATCCTCTTCATCTGCGCGTTGTCGAGCATTTTGAGCGTGCGGCGGGTGGTGGTTCTGGAGCCGGCGATCGTCTTCCGGGGTTGAGGACACGAGAGGGTTGGATGATGTCACTGGCGGACGCGTTGGACAAGGTGACGCCCGGGGCGATCGATGCGTCCGCGCCGGCGGAGTCGGTGGCGGTCCGACTGCGGGGCGTGGCGAAGACGTTCGGCACGGGCGAGCGCAAGGTCATGGCCGTGCGCGGGGTGGACTGGGACATCTACAACGGCCAGTTGACCATGCTCATCGGGCCGTCGGGCTGCGGCAAGACGACCTTGATCTCGATCATCGCTGGCATTCTCGACTGCGACCGAGGCGGTGTCGTCGAGGTCTTTGGCGAGGACCTGGCGAGGTATTCGGGGAACAGGAAGACGAGGTTCCGCCAGGGACACATCGGGTTCGTCTTCCAGCAATACAACCTCTTGCCCGCCCTGACGGCCGCCGAGAATGCCGCGATCCCGCTGATCATCGGCGGCTGGTCGCGGACGAAGGCGGTGGAGAAGGCGAAGGGAGTGCTCGACCGGCTCGGCATGAGCAACCGCGCCAGCAGCCTGCCGAGCCAGCTCTCCGGCGGCCAGCAGCAGCGGGTGGCGATCGCGAGGGCGCTGGTCCATGAGCCGCGCTTGATCGTCTGCGACGAGCCGACCGCGGCGCTGGACCACGAGACGGGTCAGGCGGTGATGAAGTTGTTCCGCGACGCGGCGGTCAAGCCCGACCGCGCCGTGATCGTCGTCACGCACGACAACCGGGTCTTCCACCTGGGCGACCGGATCGCGCGGATGGACGACGGCCGGATCGTGGAAGTGCGGGAACAAGAGGTGGGCGCGGCGGCCTGAGGCAAGACCGATCGCGGATGGTCGAGGGTAAAGGGGTCTATCGTGTTTACGAAGTACATTCTTCCGCTGCTGGCCGCGGCGGGGCTCGCGTTCGCGATATTCACGGTGCTCGAGTCGCGGAAGTCGCCGCCGGCGGCCAGGCCGTTGATCCCGCCGCCGGAACGGCCCAGGGAGTTCCAGGCGATCGCGGGGGCCGGGATCGTCGAGGCTCAGAAGCGGAATATCCCGGTCGGCTCAACGGTACCGGGGGTGGTGGAGGAGGTGTACGTCAAGGAGGGCCAGAAGGTCAAGCCGGGCGACCCACTCTTCCGGATCGACGACCGCGAGCTGAAGTCCGACTTGCGGGTCCGGCTGGCGATGCTTGAGGCCTCGAAGCGCAACTGGAGAAGCTCGCGCGGCACCGAGGCCGGAAGACATCCCGCCGGCGTTGGCGGCGGTCGAGGAGGCGGAAGCAAGGGTTGCCAGCACGGAGATCCAGTTCCGGCGGACGGCCGCGGTGTACGAGCGGGGTGTCGGCATGGCCAGCGACTACGACCGCGACCGCTACGCCGCCGCCGAGGCCCGCGCGGCGCTGGCCAAGGCGCAGAAGGAGCTGGAACGGCTCCAGCACGGCACCTGGGAGAAGGATCTCAAGATCGCCGAGGCGGCCGTGGCCCAGGCCGAGGCGGAGGTCGAGCGGGTCAGGACCGACATCGACCGTCGGACCGTCCGCGCCTTGACCGACGGTCAGGTGCTCCAGGTCAACGTCTTGCCTGGCCAGTTCGGGGCGATGGCGTGGAAGGAGCCGTTGATCGTGCTGGGCAACGTGGACAAGCTGCACGTCCGCGTCGATATCGACGAGCAGGATTTGCCGCTGTTCAAGCCCGGAGCCGCGGGCGATTGCCACGCTCAAGGGGCGGCCGGGTGTCGAGTTTCCCTTGGGATTCGTCCGGGTCGATCCGTACGTGATCCCGAAAGTGAACCTGACGGGCAGCAACACCGAGCGGGTTGATACGCGGGTCTTGCAGGTGATCTATGCCTTGCCCGACGAGCGGCCGATGGATGTGTATGTTGGTCAGCAGATGGACGTCTATCTCGAAGCGGCCACACCGCTGAAGGGACTCAACCTCGACGCCAGTCCGAATCCGCCCGACCTGAGCTTCCAGGACGAGCCAACCCGCGAGCCGGTCGTCAAACCGATCGGCAAGGGCTCCGTGACCACCTCACCGGCCGTCCGTTGAGCCAGCATGCTTCGCGTTCGGCCCCGCACCCGACTTGCGGGGCAGGATGCGGAACGAGAGGCTCTTCTCGGTCTTCGAGCCGGGATCGAGCATGTCCTTGAGGATCAGGTCGGCCTCATATTCTCCCGGCGGGATGCCCTTGAGGCCGAGCGTGGTGCCGAGGTAGAGATTCTCCGGCGGCTGGACGCTCGAGATCTTCAGATCGACGACCTTATCGCGACCGTAAAGCACCTTCTTCTGGCCCTTGCGGCGAATGTTGACGTCCTCGATCAGATCGGCGCAATACTTGCCGAGTTCGTCGTCGAACTGGTAGGCGTGGTGGCGCGAGCGGACGTAGATCAAGAGTTTCTCGTCGGGCGTGACCTCCGCCGGGTCGAGGACATCGTAATCCTCGTAGCCCCGGATCGAGCGGCAGGGGATCGGGTCGGTCATCGACAGGGATTCGGTTTTCGGTCGAGGATCGTCGGACGCCTGGGCGACCGGGGCGAGAGCCAGGCAGAGTGCGAAGGCAGCGGCGGTTCGTCGCATCGGCGGGGCCTCCTCGGGACGGGCCATCTCCTTGCGAGATTAGCTCATCGGTCGCCGTGGCACAACCACCGATCCGGGCGGTTGTGTCGCCTCCCTTGACAGTCCGACGATTCCCAATACAGTGGGGACTCGCAATTGCGTTCCGAACTCGCGGCGTGCCGACGCGCCGGCGGACCGGGACGCCACCGAGCCGAGCATCCTTGACAGGCAGGACGCCCGCGATGAGGTTGGAGCCTCGGTCCAGAATGGACACACCATCGAGCGTCGCCGCGCTGGCAATAGCCGGCCGGGACGAGGACGAGGCCGGCTTTGACCTGGTCGTGGCCGATGCCTCCTGGTCGTGGACGGAGCGGCTCTTCTCGCCGCTGGCCGACCAAGGGGTGCGGGTCCTCCGCCTGAAGGCTTGCGACTGGCGGACGGCCCTGGTCCAGCGTCGCCCCTGGCGCGACTGGCTCGGGCCGTCGCGGCGGGTTGGGTCGGACCTCTGGGAGCGGACGTTCGTCCTGCCGCCCGGGTGGATGAAGACCTATCCCCGGCTCGGGATGCGACCGATCGCGCGGGCGGTTCGCGACTGGCGGCGTGCCTTGCCCGGACGCCGGCCGCTGGTGCTGGCGATCTCGTATCCGCACTACCTCTACCTGCGCGACCTTGTCCGGCCCGATGCCTTGATCTATTACAACATGGACGACTACGCCCTCTACTGGCAAGCTCGGGCGGAGACGATCCGACGGCTGGAGCGACGGGCGGTCGCCGAGGCGGATCTGTCGGTCTTCTGCCGCCAGGTCCGTGCCGAGGAGCTGGCCGAAACGGTGCCGGAGGCCCGCGATCGGATCGTCCACCTGCCTCACGGCGCACCCGGCCAACGCGATCGCGTCGGCGCCGCTCTGTCGGCCCGGACCGCCGCCGCCCGACCTGGCGGCCTTGCCCCGGCCGAGGCTCGGCTTCGTCGGGTCGCTGGAGGATCGGATCGACTGGCCCCTGGTCGAGCAAACGGCGCGGGCTTTTCCCGGAGGCTCGGTCGTCCTGATCGGTCGCGAGCCCGCCGGGGCGACAGGCCGATCGTGGTATGGTGCCTATCGGAGCGCCATCGCCAGGCCGAACGTCCACCAGCTCGGCTGGCGTTCGCAGGGGGAGATCGGGCGGTACACGTCGGCGTTCGACGTCTGCCTGATCCCGTACCGGGCGGATCACCCGTTCAATCGCGTTGCCTGCCCGACGAAGGTGATGGACTACATGGCCACGAGCCGGCCGGTCGTCTCGACCGACCTGCCCGAGTGCCGACTCTACGCGCACCTCTTCCAGATCGCCGGGAATCCCACCGCCTTCGTGGACGCGATCCGCTGCATCGTCGATCGCGACAGCGACGACGGCCGTGCCCCCGACCGCTGGGCCACCGCCTGCGCAGCGACCTGGGAGCAGACCTCTGCGAACCTCCTGCGTCTCTTCCGCGAGCAATGGGCCGTCCGGTCGGAGGCTGTGCCGGCGACTTTAACAGGCTATCCGAGAATACTCCGTCGCCGTAAACTCTTGCTGATTTAGCAGGCCCGCAGGACCCACCGACGACGGAGCAGGCCCCGATGCGGAAGCCCTGCCCCTCCGACCCGACCGACCCGCAGTGGGAGATCGCCGAGGCCTTGATCCCCGTCTCGAAGCTCGGATGACCCCGCCAGGTCGAGATCCAGGAGGTGCTCAACGCCATCCTCGATGTCGCCCGCAGCGGCTGCCCGTGGGACATGCTCCCGCTGACCTCCCACCCCAGAGCACCGTCTACGACTCCTTCCCGCAGTGGCGGGACGACGGCACCTGGCAGCTGATCATGGACGCCCTGCGGCGGCAGGTACGGGTCGCCGAGGGGCGGAAGCCCGTCCCCAGTGCCGGCAGCATCGACAGGCCGACGGTCAAGGGGGCCGAGGTCGGCGGCGTGCGGGGCTACGACGGCGGCAAGAAGATCCGGGGCCGCAAGCGGTACATCGTCGTAGATTCGCTGGGGTTGCTGCTGGTCGTGCTGGTCACGGCGGCCTCCGCCGATGACGGGATGATCGCCCCCGAGGTGTTGGGCCGGCGGAAGCCCGAGGTGGACGGCCCCCGGCGGCACCACCGCCGGGACAAGGGCGAGAAGCCCAAAAGAAGCGGATGGCCCGCCTCGGGGCCGTCGACAGCATCGAGCCGTTCGTCCGCACCGCCGACGACATCCTTGACGAGGTGCTCCGGGACGAGTGTGCCAAGAAGCGTCCCGAGCCTCAGCACAGGCACGTCTGGGCCGAGATGATCCGGGAGATCGAAGGCCAGCCGCCAGTGACGGCCAAGGACGGGCTGTTCTGCCGGTTGTTCGACGAACTGGCGATCCGCAACCCCGGTCAGGGCCGCCCGGTGATCTGCCTGATGGACGGGGAACGGTCGTTGTGGGACGCCCGGGAGGCGTATTTCCCCGAGGCGGTCGGGGTGCTGGACCTGTTCCACGTCCTGGAGCGGGTCTGGTCCGTGGCCCACGGCTTCCACAAGGAGGGCAGTGATGAGGCCGAGCCGTTCGTGGAGGAGCGGCTGCGTGACCTGCTGGAGGGGCGGGTCGATTCGGTGATCGAGGGCGTTCGCCGACGGATGACTCGGGAGCGGCTCCGGGGGAACAAGCGGAAGGTGGTCAGGTCGGCGATCGAGTCCCTGGCGAACAACCGGGAGCCCATAAGGTATGACGAGTCCCTGGCGGCGGGCGACCCGATCGGCAGCGGCGTAACGGAGGGTGCGTGTCGCCCTCTGGTCAAGGACCGGATGGAACTGACGGGGATGCGTTGGACGCTGGCGGGAGCCCAGGCGATGCTCCACGTCCGGGCGTTGGACCTCAACGACCAGTGGGAGGAGTTCCTGGAGTACCGCATCGAGCAGGAGCAAACCAGGCACTACGGGGCAGTTGCGGCATAGCGGGCGGCCAGTCACGCACCGCCGATTTGCTCCTGAATCCCGACCCGGGAGGCCTGCGGAAGTTGAGCCTGCCTCCCCCGATTCACCTCCTCCTGGCCCAGAAACAGGCCGACCAAACGCAGTGGGTTCAACGGATTGGCGCAGCGGGTCCAGGGCCTTCTGGAGCAACCCGTTCGGCGGGTCGCGCGTCGGCCAATTCGGGTGTCACCGCGCCCCATCCCGCCCCGGTCTGGGAGGGCTTCCGTCCGGGGACGGCGCGGCGGGACGGAACGAGGGCGTTGGCGGCGTGAGGTCCCAGATACGTACCGTCGAATCAGTGCCGCACGAGGCGAGGAAGCGCCCGAGGGCCGGAACGCCACCCGCATGATCGTGTTCTCGTGCCCCCGCAGGGCGAACTGCTCCCGGCCCGTGGACGCATCCCAGACCCTCACGACGCGGTCCTCGCCGGCCGCCGCAACGGAACGGCCGTCGGGGCTGAAGGCCACGCTGAGGAACTGGCGGGGGTAGTCCGGGAGACGCAGGACCTCCCGGCCGGTCGCCGGGTCCCAGACTTTCACCTCGCCGCGAGGCGGCCCCAGGGGCGAGCCCGTGCCGCGGCCTCCGACCGAGACCAGGCGCGTGCCGTCGGGGCGGAACGCCACGCCCACGACGTTGCCCTTGTGCCCGCGCAAGGTCATCAACTCGCGACCGCTCGCGGTATCCCAGAGTCTGAGGGTCCGGTCCCGGCCGCCGGTGACCAGGCGCGTGCCGTCGGGACTGAACGCCACGGCATTGACGAGGTCGGCATGCGCCAGGATAGTCCGGAGGAGCCGGCCGTTGACGGCGTCCCAGACCTTCGCGGTCTTATCATGGCTGGCCGTGGCGATCCGGCGGCCGTCGGGGCTGAACGCGAGGTTGAAGACGAAGCTGGTATGCCCGTCGAGGCGGGCCACGAGCCGGCCGGTCGTTGTGTCCCAAATGGCGACTCTCCCCGAGGTGCTCGTCCCGCAGGCCGCGGCGAGTCGCGTGCCGTCGGGGCTGAACTTCACCGCGGACAGGGCCAGGCCCATCGACCAGTCGGGGACGGCCAGGGTGAGCAGGACGCGGCCGGTGGCGGCGTCGCGGACCCGCACGGCGTCCTCGCTGTCGGCGACGGCCAGGCGACGGCCGTCCGGGCTGTAGTCCAGGCCCATCACCTCGCGTCCGGTGTGCAGGGTCAGGACCTCGGGGCCGGCGGCGGCGTCCCAGATCATCAGCCCGCCGAAGCCGACCAGGGCGAGCCGCGCGCCGTCGGGGCTGAACGCGATGCGGCTATCGGGGCCGGAAGCACGCTCGTTGAGTCCCGTGCGGCCGTCGATCGGCAGGTTCAGCAGTTCCCGGCCGCTCCGGAGGTCCCAGAGGGTTGCGGGTAGGTGGGGGCCCGTCGAAGCGATCCGGCGGCCGTCGGGACTGATGGCCAGCTCGGCGATCCCCCCCGGACCGGCGAAGGTCGCCAGCTCCCGGCGGGAGGCGAGGTCCCAGACCTTGATCTCCGCGGAGGCGGTGGCGCTGCTCTGCCGGGCGGCGGCGATGGCCAGGAGCCGGCCATCGGGGCTGAGCGCGATCGCGAGGAAGCTGGCCTGGCCCCCGCGAAGCGCGGCGACCTCGCGGCCTCCGGCCACGTCCCAGAGATGCACGGCCCCATCGATCTCGCCCGCGGCCAGGTGGCGGCCGTCGGGGCTGAACCCCAGCACGCTTGGGCCGAAGCCAAACCGATTCGGATGCGCGGCGCTGAAAGAGCGGGCCACGCGCCCGCCGGTCGCCTCCCAGACGACGACGGACCCGGTCACGCCCACGCAGGCCAGTTCCCGGCCGTCGGGGCCGAACGCGACGTGAGGCCGGTGGCCCCCGGCGACCTTCCCGGACGGCCCCTGGAGCCTCCGGAGTTTGCGGCCTGAGGGCAGTTCCCAGACGGAGACGAGTCCCCGGCTCCCGACCGCGGCCAGGCGGCGGCCGTCGGGGTCGAACGCCAGATCGGAGACGTCATCGTCATGGCCCTCAAGGACCGGACCCGGCCGGCCGCCGACCGCCTCCCAGAGCCGGACCGTGCCGCCTCGGGGATTCGCCTCACGGGGCAGGGCGGCGGAAGCGATCCAACGCCCGTCGGGGCTGAACGCCAGCGCGGCGTGGCGTTGCTCGGGCACCGCGAGCCGGACGAATTCCGGCCCGGAGGCTGCATCCCAGAGCTTGATGATGCCGTCCTCGCTCCCCGAGGCGAGGACGCGGCCGTCGGGTCGGAAGGCCAGGCACAGCACGCCGGCGTCGTGCCCGCGAAGGGCGTAGAGCGGCCGGGCCGTCTCGGGGTCCCAGACCCGGATCGTCTGGTCGAGACCCCCGGTGACGAGGACCTTGCCGTCGGGGCGGAAGGCGACCGCCTTGACCATCTTGCTCTCGCCGGTGGTGACGACGCCCGCCAGCCGGCCCGTCTCCACGTCCCAGAACGGGACCAGACCGTCGTTGCCCGCCGAGGCGAGGATGCGGCCGTCGGGTCGGAAGGCCAGGGCGTTGATGTTCAGGGTATGGCCCGTCAGCCGGCGGACCTCCTTGCCGGTCGCGACGTCCCAGAGCCGGATGGCCGTGTCCGGCGACTCGCCGGCGGTGGCCAGAAGCCGGCCGTCGGGTCGGAAGGTCACGGCCGCGACGGGCGCCTCGTGGCCCGGCAGGGTGAGCCACGCCTCGCCGTTGGCCGCATTCCAGAGCTTCACGAGCCGGTCGTGACCCGCCGTGGCGAGGAGCTTGCCATCGGGGCTGAAGGCGACCCCTGCGACGGGTCCCTGGTGGCCCTTCAGGACCGGTCCCGGCCGGCCGTCGGCGGCGTCCCAGAGCCGGACCGTCCCATCCTTGCCGGCGGTGGCGAGCCGCTTTCCGTCGGAGCTGTAGGCCACGGCCAGGACGTGCCCGGTGTGCCCGGCCGCGCCGTCGAGGTCGAGAGCCACGTCGCCGGCGGTGACATCCCAGACCTTCGCGGTTCCGTGCCAGCCGGCCGAGCCCAGCCGCTTGCCATCGGGGCTGAAGGCCAGGCCCGTGACCCAGCCGACGTGCGGGCCGACGAGCGTCCGCAGACCCGCGCCGCCCTGTCGCTTGAGGAAATGCCACTCCCAGTGGCGCGGATCGGCGGGGCAGCCGTTGAGCAGATCCTCGACGCGAGTCATGTTGCCAGCCATCCATTCGCGCCCTGCCAGCGCGACGTCGCTGAGGTACTGCTGAGTCTCGGCCTGCCGCCGAGCGTCGGCCTCGGCGAACCGCGCACGCTCGGCGGTCCGGCGCGATCCATCGACGAGGATCGCGGCGACCGTCGCGATCACCGCGACGGCGGCCAGCAGCAGACCGGCCGCGACGACGGCCGATCGGTGCCGCCTCGCCCAGCGCCCGAGCCGGGCGGGCCAGGGTTCCGCGTAGGCGGAGACGGGCTCGTCGGCCAGCCAGCGCTCGATGTCCCCGGCCAGGGCCGCAGGCGACCCGTAGCGGTCCTCCGGCCGCAGGGCCATCGCCCTCAGGCAGATGGCTTCGAGGGCGCGGGGAATCCACGGGTTGACCTGGCGCGGCGGCGGGAACTCGCCCCGCTGCACCTGATCCAAGATCTCGACGATGGACCGACTCTCGACGGGAGCGCGGCCCGTCAGGAGACTGTAGAGCGTCGCGCCCAGGCTATAGACGTCGCTGGCCGGGCCGAGCCGGTCGAGCCGCCCGGCCGCCTGCTCGGGGCTCATGTATTGCGGCGTCCCGACGGCCGAGCCGGGCAGCGTCTCGGCCGAGCCGCTGCCCGACGGGGCCAGCGGCAGTTCCTCACCGTCTGGTGCGGGTTCCGGGCGATTCAACGGCTTGGCCAGTCCCCAGTCCACGACCAGCGTCTCGCCGTACTGGCCCAGCAGGATGTTGGCCGGCTTGAGGTCGCGATGGATCACCCCCCGGCTGTGGGCATAGGCCATCGCGTTGCAGACGTCGAGAAACCGGCGCAGCAGCTCCCGCAGTTCCAGCCTGCGACGGCCCGGATCGCGATCCCTTTCCTCATCGCGGTGGAAGTGCTCGATGGCCTCCCGGAGGCTGTCGCCCTTGATGAACCGCATAGCGTAGAAGGGCCGGCCGTCAGGGTAGTGGCCCAGGCCGTAAACTGGCACGATCCCCGGATGCTCCAGGCCGCCAGTGATCTGGGCCTCCAGGAGGAAACGGACGCGGGCGGTCGGACTATCGGCGTGTCGGTCCTGCATCTCCTTCAAGGCCACCTGGCGATGAAGCTCCTCGTCGCTGGCGAGATACACGATCCCGAGTCCGCCCTGGGCGTGCCACCGCACGATGCGATAGCGCAGCCCCCGGGGCGTGGGGGCGCCTCCCACGCTGGCGAGCGTGACCCCGGTGCCGACTTCCACGCCGGCCCGCGTCGCCTCGGGGTCCTGCGTCGCCGGACCGGCCGCCGCGAGGAGCAAGTAGCTCTGGATCTCGGGGTCGGCGACCCGCTTCAAGCCGGCGTGCAGCGCCGCGTCGAGGCCGATGGTTGACAGGCTCCGATCGGGGTCGTCGCCGTGCCGCCGCAGGTGCTCGGCCACGGCCTTGTCCAGGAGGGTCAGCTTGTCGTCGTCCAGGGCCCCTCGCTCGCGGAGGACCATCCCCAGCGGCCGGGACCTGTCCCGTGCCCAGGTCTCCAGCGCGGCGATCAGGGCCTCGCCATCGAGCAGCCCCATCTGGGCACCCAGGAGGCCAAGAAGGAGGTTGCGGCCCGTCTCTCCGGGGGTGCATCCGAGGGGACGCACCACCTCGGTATACGTCCCGCTCCTCGCCTCGAAGGCGGCGAGGATCAACTCGTCGTGCGCCGGGAGGCGTCGGCGGTACTCATCGGGCGTGGCCTCCTCCCCATGGAGACGACGATACGCCAGTTCCAGCATGAGCAGTTCGCGCAGGAGTGCCGGTCGCGCCGGCTCGGGCACCGCGTCGAGGTAGTCCTCGATCCGCGGCCGGCGGCCGGCCCGCCAGTCGTCCTCGAAGCGGTCGCAGGCCGCGTCGATCTCCGAGAACTGGGACAGGCCTGGGCGTCGCGTCGGGACGCCTTCGCTCATGGCGTGCCTCCCGCGTCCCAGGCCTCGCGGATTCGACGGAGCTTGCGTTCGACCGTCTTCTCGACGCAGCCGAGCCGCCCGGCGATCTCGGCGACGGTGTAGCCCTCCAGCCGCCACAGGGCCACCTGGCGAAGCGTCGGGTCGCCCAGCGCCTCGAGCCGACGCCGACACTCCTCGGCCATGATGGCGGCGAGCTGCGGGGTGAGCTCGGGGTCGAGGAACCCGGACGCCCCGAGATCCTCCAGGTCGGACAGCGTCCGCACCCGGCCGCCGCCGCGCGACCTGCGGGTCTGGTGGTGCAGGAGGTTGATCGCCTTGCGGACGGTCAGGACGTAGAGCACCTGCCAGAGGTCGCCGCGATCCTGGAGCTTCGGGAACTGGCCGTCTTCGGCGCGGCGGTAGAAGCTGTCGAAGGCGCTCAGGGCCACGTCCTCCGCGCCGTCGAGGCCGCGGGGCGAGGCCCGCAGCCGGCCCCGCGCCAGCGCGACGAGCCGGCCGAAATACCGCTCCCAGTGGGGCTGGGCGGCCGCGCGATCGCCGGCCCGGATCAGGCCGAGGCAGCGAGTGATCGACCCATCATCCGAGGATGTCGCCATCGCCGCCTCCGGGGCCCGACGCCGTGGAGCTATCGCACCGATTGTAGTGGGCTCGGGACACCGTGCAAACCGCCTCCTGCGATACAAAGATGATTTGTGCACGAAGAGGATATTTTTTCCTCGCGGGGATGTCGGGTCGCGGGCGCGTTTGTTGAGTTCCCGAGTGGAGCGTCGCGGGTCGGACCGGTCGGCGGCTCCGGGGAAGCCGAGGCCCCTTCTACCTCGGGGAGATGTGAGGCAGTGAGGAGCTTGCAATGATCGGTCTTGCGAAGAGGATTCTCGGAACGGAGGGGAGACGGTCATCGGAACGAGCTCGGAGAACCGGGGCGTCGCGCAGATGTCCCTAACTGGAAGCCATGGAGGCCCGCGAGCTGAAGACCGGCAACATCACGTTCGACATCGACACGATCTTCATCGACGGGACATCCGTCGGCACCCAGACCAAGGTCGAGATCGACGGGAGGGACTGGTGGAACCCGTTCGATGACCTCGTCCGGGTCACCGAGACAGACCGCCAGACGAACCAGCTCGTCGATCAGAAGTCCTTCCCGACCGGAGTTGTGCATTCTGTCGCGTACCGCGGCGGCGGCGACGACCTCTTCCTGAACGCAACGGGCATTCACTCGACGGCCTATGGAGACGCCGGGAACGACACCCTCCAGGGCGGCAGCGGCAACGACTGGCTCTTCGGCGGCGACGGCTACGACTCCCTGTACGGCAACGGCGGTGACGACTGGTCGAACGGAGACAACCAGAATGACTGGCTCGACGGCGGCGACGGGAACGACCTGGTGCGGTTTTTCGTTGACCGTGACGGTTGATCCGGTTATCCCTCCACGGTAAAGGAGGGCCAGCCCAGACGAGAGCCTACTCGACCGACCTGCGCCAGCGGGTCGTCGCCGCCTCCGACGCCCGCGCGGGGACCCAGGAGCCGGTCGCCGCCCGCTTCGCCGTGAGCCTCTCCTGGGTCCGCAAGCTCCTCCGCCAGCGTCGCGACACCGGCTCGATCGAGCCCAGGCCGCACGGCAGCGGTCACGCCCCGGCCTTCGACCCCGCCGCCGACGCGCGGCTCCGCCAGGCTGTCCGCGACGCCCCCGACGCCACGCTCCCGGAGCGGGGCCGGACCGCGGGGGTGGCGTGCAGCCCCGCGGCGGTCTACCGGGCGCTGGACCGGCTGGGGATCACGCGAAAAAAACGTCGCGGCGGGCGGCCGAGCAGGACCGGCCCGAGCGGAAGGCCCAGCGGGCCGCCTGGCGCGAGCAGTTCGCCGCGGTCGACCCGGCGCAGCGGGTCTTCCTCGACGAGTCGGGCGCCAGCACGGCGATGGACCGCACGTACGGCCGCGCCCCCTCCGGGGTGCGCGTCGACGGCCCGGTGCCGCACGGCCACTGCCAGGTCGTGACCCTGACCGCCGCCGTCCGGCTCGACGGCGTGCCGGTCTCGGCCTGCCTGGCGTTCGAGGGGGCGACCGACATCGCGTCCTTCGAGACATCCGTGGCGAAGTGCCTGGTGCCGGCCCTGCGGCCGGGTGACATCGTGGTGATGGATAACCTGGCCGGCCACAAGACCGCCGAGGTGGCCCGGCTGATCGAGGCGGCCGGGGCCACCGTCCGCCACCTGCCGGCGTACAGCCCGGACCTCAACCCGATCGAGCAGCTCTTCAGCAAGCTCAAGGCGGCCCTGCGTAAGGCGGCGGCGCGGACGGTGGATGCCCTGATCGAGGCGATGGGCGAGGGCCTGCGGGCGATCCGGGTGGACGACATCCGGGGATGGTTCGCCCATAGCGGATACCCGACCGACTCGTCAACCGTCACGGTCAACGAAAAACCGCACTAATTGTGCGAGTTACATCGGGGGGGGCATGGGCGCTGGAGTGACCCGCGGCGATTCAGTCCCACCCGTCAGTCGATGATTCGGTCGATGACACGAATGGCACTTAGATTTCCACAAGCTACAGCCTGAGATCGGGATACAGCGATAGCGGGGCTCTGGCTCTGATGGGGGCAGGTGCACTCCTCCTCCAACCCGGAGCCAGAGCGATGCGAGGCCCTTCGCACGGACGTCTTCGCCAGCAGGTCGACACCCTTCGGCGGGAGTTCCTCCAGGGGGGCGAACTCCCCTTCGCCGATGTCCTCTCGTCGGGGTGCCTCACCGAGGCGATGGCCGAGATCAAGGCGGCCTGGAACGACCGCATCTTCACCCCGCTTGTGACCCTCTGGGTCTTCCTCGGCCAGGTGCTCAATGCCGACCAGTCCGGCCGCGCCGCGGTCGCCCGACTGATCGCGCATCGCGTCGCCGAGGGGCTGCCGCCGTGCAGCTCGGACACAGGCGGCTACTGCCAGGCGCGGAAGCGCCTGCCTGAGCGGTTCTTCGCCGCCGTGGCCCGCCTCGTCGGGCGAAACCTCGACGCACAGGTCGATCGTCGCTGGCTCTGGAAGGGCCGACGCGTCTGCCTGTTCGACGGGTCCACGGTCTCCATGCCCGACACCCCGGAGAACCGGCGCGAGTACCCGCTGGCCTATAACCAGGTCCCCGGGACGAGCTCCGCCCCCGCTCGGATCGGGGCCATCATCTCGCTGTCCTGCGGCGCGATCCTCGACCTGGGCATCGGCCGCTACGCCGGCAAGGGCCAGGGCGAGGTCAGCCTCCTGCGCCAGCTGTGGGACGTGCTCCGCCCCGGCGACGTGCTGCTGGGCGACCGCCTGATGTCGGGCTGGGTCGGCATGTACCTGCTCAAGCAGCGGGGCGTCGACACCGTCAGCCGCCTCTCGGCGCACCGCCGGGCCGACTTCCGCAAGGGGAGGCGCCTGGGCAAGGACGACCACCTCGTCGTGTGGAAGAAGCCCACGTCGATCCGCTCGGTGGACCGGAAGACCTACAACGAGCTGCCCGAGGCGATCACGGTCCGCGAGGTGCGATTCCGGGTGGAGCAGGCGGGGTTCCGGACCCGGTCGATCGTGGTGGTGACGACCCTGCTGGACCCTGCCCAGGCGAGCCGGGAGGAGCGGGCCGAGCTGTACCGGGCCCGGTGGAACAACGAGCTCGATCTGAGGTCGATCAAAGTCACGCTCCAGATGGACAGGCTGCGATGCAAGACGCCGGAGCTCGTGCGCAAGGAGATCTGGACGCACGTGCTGGCGTACAACCTGATCCGCACGGTGATGGCGCAGGCGGCGGCCGGCGAGGGGGTCGCGCCGCGTTCGATCAGCTTCAAGGCGACGCTCCAGGTGCTCGAGGCGTTCCGGCCGCTGATCGCCCCCCGGGCCCACCTCGGCGCGGGGCACCTGGCGGCACTCTACGGGCCGCTGCTCCGGGCCATCGCGGTCCATCGGGTCGCCGACCGGCCCGACCGGTTCGAGCCCCGCATGACCAAGAAGGGGCCGAGGGGGTACGAGAGCCTGAAGAGGCCGCGGAAAGAGATCAAACTCCAGATGCTCAAACGAGCTAGCAAAATCTAAGTGCCATTCGTCGATGACACCGAAGCACGCTGCGCGAGACCCGAAACAAGCGTAATGGGACGATTGACTCGAAATCGTCACCCCCTCTGCAAACCCCTTCCAGGAAGGCCCAAAAATACAGAGATGATGTTCCATGGAGCCGACTTTCCGCACATCTCGTCCGTGATTTCGTCGAGGCTCATGATGGATTCCGGGGTGGTGTCAGCAACAGGCCGATCAGCGACCCCAAGAGCCTCTTTCCCCGGGCCCGGACGTTGTGAACGAACTCGAAGAAGCCCAGGTACAGCGGCAGGCTCTCCTGCGGGATACCCCGGTGTGGCCGCAGCCAACTCCGGAGCAACGACCAGAATCCTTCCAGCCTGTTGACGTGAACCTCGCAGAAACCGTCACCGTCATCATCCCGGGCGTACTCGCCCGCCGCATGACAGACCGTCTCGTGGCCGTAGCCCCACGCCACCAGCCGGCTGTAGATGTCGTATTCATCGGTGTAGAGCCGGGTACCCTTGGCGATCGTCCGCGCGATCAGCGGGCCGATCGTCGCTTGCTGGACGTTGGACAGCATCCGGATCACCACCTCGCCACCCCGCTGCAACATCCCGAAGATCGGCGGCTTCTCCTTGGCCAGGGTCCCCCGCCCCCGCTCCCCCTTCAGCCGTCGCCGTCGAGGGGGCCGGCCTTTTTTTTGACCGCCTCGGGATGGCCCTTATGTCCGGCCACCACATAGACTTCGTGGCACTCGACCTCGCCCTCCAGCACGACCGGGGGGCGACGGGCGACGATCCCCGGTCGCAACTGCTGGATCATCGCCCGGGCGTCGTCCTTGTTGATGTCCAACTCGCTGGCGATCTGCAATCCTGAGCGGTTCAGGCCCATCCGGTACAGGCAGGCAATCCAGGTCCGCAGCGGCAGGTGATGGCCGGCGAAGACGGTGTCGGTCAGGTCGTCGAAGCGTTGGCGGCAGCCCCGGCACTCGTAGCGTTGGCGATGCATCTCGGTGTCATCGCGGCCGTTCTTGATGACCGAATCCGAGGAGCAACGAGGGCAGGTCACGCCGTCCGGCCATCGCATCTCCCGGATGGTCTGGTAGCACTGGGCGTCGTTGAAGAGGTTCTGGATGTTCACCATCGATCGACGCCTCGGGTACCGGGCCAGGGGGTGGGTCGAGCCACTCCGAAGCTCGACGGATAAGGCCGATTGTAACGACTCGGGCGCCCCTTCGGACCACCACCCCGGAATCCATCATGAGCCTCGTCGAATTAGCCCTCGCTCCCTCCCAGTGAAGTCGGGGTGCCCTTGTCGGGGTGAGAGCGCCGCGGTCCGAGTCGATCCTCCACCCGACCGCACGTCTCCCCGGTGCGGCATTCTGCGCCTCGTCCCACGCGGGGGCAATGTCTACCATGCCGGACCGCCGACCTGCCCCGAGACTTACGGCGACGGCCATGAGCGTAAGGAGCCGTTCCAAAATAACTTGGTGAATTTCCTATCTCGGTGAGATGGTGTAGTTCCACTCCCCGTGGAACTTGGCCTTCTTGATTCTGATCCTGGCGAACTCCTCATCCGTGACCTTCAGTCCGGTCGGGTAGGAGTTGGTGTCCAGTTCGGCATTGATCTTCAGCCCCGCCTTGGTCCTGGTGCTCCCGATCAGGCTCACCACGACGGAGCGGCTGACCAGGGGCCTCCCTCGCCAGTTCTCGGTGATGTGGCAGAACATCCGGTGCTCGATCTTGTTCCACTTGCTCGTGCCCGGCGGGAAGTGGCACACGGCGATCCGCAGGCCGATCTCGTCGGCGAGCCCTTGCAAGGCGACCTTCCACAGCCGGGAGCGGCTGCCGTTGCTCCCGCCCCCGTCCGCAGTCACCAGCAGGTCGGTCGCCCGGGGGTAGACCCGTCGTCCCATGTTGGACCACCAACGACGCAAGCGTCTCGGCGGCGAACCGGGCGGTGTCGTGGTCGATCCCGACGCTGACCCAGCCCTCGTTGAGGCGTCTGGTCGTAGACGCCATAGGGGGCGACCTTGCCCAGGGCCTTGTCGATGAAGTCCTTGCACCGGACCTCCTCCGGCGACCCCTCGGGCTGCCATTCCCGCCCGGCGATTCTTGAAATCCCCGACCAATTCCTTCTTCTTCGTGTCCACCGAGACGACGGGCTGGCCTCGCCTCTGGAAGGAGCGGACCTGCTTGGCGATGTACTCGAACTGGGCATCCCGGTCGGGATGGGAGGCCCCCTCCCGGGTCTTGCGGTTGACCTGGAGGTTGTAGCCCATCGCCCGGAGCAACCGGGCTACCGTCTGGTGGCTGACCTGATGGCCTTGGCCGATCAGGGCCTCCGCCAGATTCCGGGTGCTCTTGCAGGTCCAGAGCAGCGGCGACTGGGGGTCTCCTCGGGTCGAGGGGTTGACGAGAGTCTCCAGGTCCTTCGAGGAGCGTCCGGTCCTCCTGGGCGAGCCGCTTCCTCCCCCCACCCGGGCTGCGGACATGAGGCTCGGGGGCGGGGTGCGTCGGAGGAGCTTCGGGGGACTGGCACTCGGCGATCCCCGCCCGGATCGTGGTCTGCGACAGCCCCGTGGCCTCGGCGACGGCAGTGATCCCGCCCCAGCCGAGGGCGAGTGCTTCACTGGCCGCCCAACGCCGCCGCATCCGCTCGTCCATGATCCGGGACAGGGCTTGATACTTCCTTCGCACTGTAGGGATCGCTTCGTCGGTGACCATCCCGACATCCTATGCCTGGTGCGGCAAATTCACCAAGTTATTTTGGAACGGCTCCTTACGCTCATGGCCGTCGCCGTAAGTCTCGGGGCAGGTCGGCGGTCCGGCATGGTAGACATTGCCCCCGCGTGGGACGAGGCGCAGAATGCCGCACCGGGGAGACGTGCGGTCGGGTGGAGGATCGACTCGGACCGCGGCGCTCTCAGCCCGACAAGGGCACCCCGACTTCACTGGGAGGGAGCGAGGGCTAATTCGACGAAATCACGGACGAGATGGGCGGAAAGTCGGCTCTAAGAGCGCTCGGAAATAATGAGCCGAACGGCACACTGACTGCTCCTTCGTGAATCGGAGAGTGAGCCCCGGGACCGAAGGAGCACAGGCCATGAAACCGCTCGTCAGCGATGCCCTCTGGGAACGCCTCCAACCGCTGCTGCCGCCCCCGCCCCCACGCCGCTTCCGCTTCCCCGGCCGCAAGCCCCTGGATTACCGCAAGATCCTCACCGGCATCCTCTTCGTGCTCAAGACCGGCATCGCCTGGGACGACCTGCCCGCCGAGTGGGGCTGCGGCTGCGGCAAGACCTGTAGTCACTACCTGCGACTCTGGCACCAGGCGGGCGTCTGGCTCAAGTTGCACGCCGTGTTGCTGGCCGAACTCAACGGCGCCGACCAGATCGACTGGGAGCGGGCGCTGATCGACGCCTCCTTTGCCGAGGCTCCCGAAGGGGGCGAGGACACGGGCCCAAATCCCACCGACCGCGGCAGATCGGGCAGCAAGCACCACGTGATGACCGATGCGCACGGTATCCCCTTGTCCGCGACCGTGACCGCGGCCAACGTCAACGAGGTCACGCAAGTCTTCGCGGTCCTGGACGACATGCCGCCGGTCGGCGGCAAGCCCGGGCCGAAGCGGCAGAAGCCCGAGCGCCTGCAAGGCGACCGCGGCTATGACTCCGAACCGGTGCGGCAGGAGTTGCGCCGGCGGGGGATCACCCCGATCCTGGCCGCCCGCAACACCGAGCACGGGAGCGGGCTGGGGGTCTTCCGCTGGTTCGTGGAGCGGACCATCTCCTGGCTGCATTCGTTCGGCCGCCTGCGGCGCCGTCTGGATCGGCTCACGGAGCTTCAGGAGGCGTTCCTCCATCTGGCCTGTGCCCTGATCTGTTTGAGGTTCCTGGGACCATAACCTCATTTTTTCCGAGCGCTCTTAAGGACAATACCGTTCAAATTGGCGCAAGTCACAGCCTCCTGTTACCTTAGGTTTGCTGAGAACCGAGGCAACCAGGAGGCCGCGACTCGCATGCCACGAGGACAATGCACGCTCCCGGCCGATGAGGCGGGCCGGATCTTGGATCGCCTGGCGGGACGCGAACAGGTTATCCGCACCGAGGACATCCGACAAGCACTGGCGGCAACCGGCCGGGTCAACACCTGCGATTGCGTCCTGACCTACGAGGTCATCCTTCGGGTGGTGCTCGCGATGGGCTTGTTGACCGACCTGCCGATCCGCCAGGTCTTCAAGCACGCCCGCCGGCTCCGCGTCGGCGAGGCGTCGCCGCCGCGCTCGAACCTGTGTATGGCCCGACGGCGGCTCGGCGTGGCGCCCCTGCGGCATCTCTTCGGCCGGGTCGTCCGCCCGCTGGGGCGGCCCGAGACCCCGGGGGCCTTCTACCAGGGACTGCGCCTACGGCACGGTCCTCGACGTGCCCGACTCGGACGCCAACGCGACCGCCTTCGGCGGGGCCGCGTGGCGACGGCGCCTTCCCCCAGATCCGCAAGCTCAGCCTGGTCGAACTGGGGACCCATGCCGAGGTCGCCTTCGTCGTGCGGCCCGGCCGTAGCGACGAGCGAGCCATGGTCGCCGGCTTGCTCCGACACCTCACCCCGGGGATGCTCCTGCTGCTGGACCGGGCGTTCTTCAGCGACGAGCGGTGGCGGCAGTTGGAGGCGCGGGGTGGGAAGCTCCTGGCGCGGGTCGTCAAGTCGTTGATCCTGCGGCCGATTCACGTGCTGGCCGACGGCTCGTACCTGGCCCAGATCTACCGGAACGAGGCCGACCGCCGCCAGGACCGCGACGGGATCACCGTCCGGGTGATCCGGTACACGCGGGACGACTCGCAACGGGTCGGCCACGGCGAGGAGCACGTCCTGATCACCAACCTGCTCGACGCGACGGCCCACCCGGCGACGGGATTGCTCATCCTTTATCATGAACGCTGGGAAGAGGAACGGACCTTCGACGAGCAGAAGACCCATCAGGACCCGCGGCGAGCGACCAAGCCGGCCCAGTTGCGGAGCGAGACGCCCGCCGGGGTGATCCAGGAGTTGTACGCCCGGTCGCTGGGCCATTTCGTGATCCGGTCGCTGATGTGCGAGGCCGCCGGGACGGCGGGTCTGGACCCGGACGCGCTGTCGTTCACGGGTTGCTTCCAGATCCTGAAGTGCCGGCTGCCGGAGTGCGAGAGCCGGACGCCCGCAGCGTTCGAGGCGTGGTATCCGGGCGTGCTCTGGGAGATGCAGATGGAGCGCACCGACCCACGCCGGAACCGGATCAATCCGCGAGTGATCAAGCGGAAGATGTCGAAATGGAAGAAGAAGCGATCGGAACATCGACACCTTCCGCCCTTGAGGAAAACCTTTCCAGAGGCGGTGGTTATGCGCCGTTGAACGGTATTGGCTCTAAGGACACCCGCTCCCACCTGGGCGTCTACGTCCGCAGCCAACTCTCCGACCTGCCCGAGAAGAGCGTCGAGCCGATCGCCTTGGAGGCGGACGTCGTGCTGACCTGCCCCCGAATCCTGGTCCAGGGGTTATGAGAGTACGGGGTCGGGGATCGGCACGGCCTCGGCCGGGGGGAGCGAAGCGACCCCAGGCTTGATCTGGGCCGCTGCGAACTCCGCCGGGGTCTGGTAGCCCAGCGAGCGGTGCGGCCTCCGGTGGTTGTAGTCCAGGCGATGATCTTCGAGGATGACCTTCGCCTCCTTCAGCGTCTCGAACATCTCCCGGTCCAGAAGCTCGTCCCTCAGCCGGCTGTTGAACGTCTCGCTGTAGGCGTTCTCCCACGGGCTCCCCGGGGCGATGTACAGCGTCTTGGCCCCACGACCGGCCAGCCAGCCCCTGACCGCCTCGGCGATGAACTCCGGCCCGTTGTCGCTGCGGATGAACTCCGGTTCGCCCCGCACCTCGAACAGGTATTCCAGGGTAGAGACCACATCCTTCGCCGTCAGGTGCCGCTCCACCTCGATCGTCAGGCATTCCCGGGTGAACTCGTCGACCACCGGCAGCAGCTTCAGGCCCCGCCCGTCGGCCGTCTGGTCGTGGATGAAGTCGTAGCTCCAGACGTGGTTCGGACGCTCGGACCGGCGGCGGCCGCAGCCGTTCTCGCTCTGCCCCGACCGGCGGCGTTTCCGCTGCGCCTGCGGCACCTTCAGGCCCTCCCGCCGCCAGAGGCGGTGGACCCGCTTGAGGTTGACCGACCACCCCTCCCGCTTCAGCAACGCCCGGATGCGTCGATAGCCGTAGCGGGGATGCTCCCGGGCCAGGGCCCTGATCCGCAACAACAACTCTTCCTCTCGTTCTCGTTCGGTCCCCACGTATCGCTGGCTCGACCGGGGCACGCCCAGGGCTCGGCAGGCCCGACGCTCGGAGATCTGAAAGGCCGCCATCGCCTTGGCGACGGCCTCTCGCCTCCGGGTCGGGCTCACGAGTTTCCCCGGGCGGCCTCCTTGAGGATCGCCTTGTCCAGGGCCAGGTCGGCGACCAGGGCCTTGAGCCGGGCGTTCTCCTTCTCCAGCTCCTTCAGCCGCCTCATCTCGTCGGCCTTGATGCCGCCGAACTGATTTCGCCCGCGGTAGTAGGTGTTCTCGGCGATGCCCAGGGCCTTGCAGATCTCGGGGATGGCGACCCCCTTGGCCAGCTCGGCGTCGGCCTCACGGAGCTTGCGGATGATCTGCTCGGGCGAGTGGCGGATACGCTTCATCGAAAGTCCTCCTGCCCTCGTGGGCGAGAATGACTCTCATATCGGCTGGACCAGTCCAGGGGGAGCAGGTCAGCCCCACGCACCCTCCAGGAGTTCCTCAGCCAGCTCGAATGGCAGGAAGATCGGGTGCATGACCGACTCCAGCAACTGGCGGTCGCCGAGCACCAGGGCCCCCACACCCTGGGGCTCTTCGACGAGACCGGCGATCCCAAGAAGGGGGACAAGACCCCCGGCGTCCAGAAGCAATGGTGCGGCCGCCTGGGTAAGACCGAGAACTTCGTCGTCACGGTCCACCTGGGCTACGCCCGCGACGACTTCCACTGCCTGCTCGACGGCGAGCTGTTCTTGCCCGAGAGCTGGGACGCCGATCGCGACCGCGGCCGCGGCCGCGGCCGCGAGGCGGGCATCCCCGACGCGGTGGTCTACCGGCCCAAGTGGAAGATTGCCCTGGAGTTGTACGACCGGGCCGTCGGCCACGGTGTCCACTTCGAATGGTAGACGTTCGATGAGGGCTACGGAGGCAAGCCCGAGTTGTTGCGCGAGCTGGCGACGCGGAACCAGCGATACGTCGCCGAGGTACCGCGCAACCTCGCCGGCGGGCTCGACCGGCCGCGGGTCGTGACCCTGCCGTACCACAAGAACCGCCGCGGTGGCGGCCGCAAGGTCCCTCGATTGGCCAGTGGCAGCCGCCCGGCTCGGCGGGTCGATGAGCTGCTCGGCGACCCGCGGCTGCGGGACCAGCCCTGGCAGCGATTCCAGGTCAAGGATGCTCAGAATGGGCCGATGGTCTGGGAGTGCAAGCCTACAATGCTGACGGTCAAGGGGGCCGACGGCTTGCCGGGGAGACGCTCCACCTGCTGTTCGCCCGCGAGGTTCTGGACCCGGCCGCGGTGAAGTGCTTCGTGAGCAACGCGCCGGTGGGGACCGGCGTCGGGACTTTGCTGTTGGTCGCCTTCGCGCGCTGGCGCGTGGAGCGTTGCTTTGAGGACCAGAAGAGTGAGATCGGGTTGGACCAGTACGAGGGCCAGCGTTACCCGGGGCTGAAACGTCACCTGATCCTCTCAGCGGTCAACTCCCTGTTCCTGGCCCGAGTGCGCGAGGAGTTGCGGGGGGAAAATCGGGTGAGCGTCTTTTCTGTTGGTAGATGCTTGGGGCATCAGTTGATGGATCGCTCCCAGAAGGCATCCCATTGGCTGGGCTCGCCTTCGTATAACGCCCGGAGGTGGCAGACCGCGTCAGCCCCGTCGCCGCCCCAACGCATCCCGCTCTGGTTCAGCCGCTGGTTAACCACTGTCTTGCACGCCGCCTCGATGTGACCCGAGCCGATCTGCCAGCCCTCCGCCTGATACCGGGGGTAGTCCATCCGATGCAGGTTGTTCCGCACATAACCGGTCACCTGGCGATGCTCTTCCCGTGTCGCGGCCGATCGACCGTTGAGGTCCAACGCCTCCAACTCGGCGAGGATCGCCACGCCGCCTTCGTGCTTCATCTGATGGCTCCACTGCTCCGTCAACTCCTCGGCGGCTGTCGCGTCCCCACGGCAATAGACCTTGGCCAGGTCGCCGAGGTGCTCCGCTGCGTGGTAGAAGTCCAGGCTGCGCACGGCGCGGGGGAAGAACCCGTCCATGAAGTCCTCCAGCCCGGACCCGCCGTCGGTCAAGGCCACCCACTGCTCGACCCGGTCCAGGCCCACCTGGGCCGCTTGGCGACGCATCCGCGTCCCCAAGGCGTCGAGGTCGATCCGCCCGGCCCGGTAGCGGGCCTTCGGCGGGTGCGGCTTGGGCCCCGCCGCGGTGGCCACGACGCGGGGGTTGAAGACCTTGCCCACGTAGACCATTCGGCCGTCGGCCTTGACCCCGCCTTCCCCCTGGATCCCGATGCCCGTGGCATCGACGCTGACGTAGGCGACCGTCCGGCCACGGGCGTCGCGGTTCCAACACCAATCGACGGCCGCCCCGAGGGCGTGCCCGGCGTCCCAGAGCGTGCCCAACCGCTCGCCGGCCGCTTCAGTGGTGCGTTCGACCGTCGATTCGGCCAGCCGGAGGCCGGACATCTTCGGCAGGAGCTTCGCGGCCGCCTCGGCGAAGCTGCCCACCGTGCCGGCCAGGGTCGCGACCTGCTCAGCCCCCGGCGTCAGCTTGGGGGCGGAGAACCCCAACGCGGCATCGATGGGGACGTGGCCTTGGTGACAGGCCGGGCAGAGGGAATAGCGCGGTCCGAGACCACGATGGGGCCGAGGAGGCTGACAAAGGTCTTGTCCCGGCGGTCTTGAAACTTGCTCGGTCCCTGACAGGTCGGACAGCTCATGCTGGAGCCCTGGTCCCCCCCTTTTCCGCTCGTTCAGAGCGGCTTCCAGAGCCCTGGCGCCGATCTTGTGGACCCGGTCCCGGACCTCGAACTCGGTCGCTCCCAGGAGCTTGTCATCGGGCTTGGACGCCAAGAGCCGTGCGAGTTGACGCAAGTCGTCGTCACAGGCCGAGCGGAGGGTCTGGTAGAGGCGCTCGGCGTCCGCTTCTTGTTCGGAGGTCAATGGGATCTCGGGGATGGACATGGGAAGGGCCCTTCGTGAACCGATGACGACGGAATCGAGGACGACCCATCAATGAGCCCCGTTGTACGAAATCTTCCACCAACAATCGAGACGCTCACCCGGGAAAATCTAGGGCGGCAAAATTCTTTTGATCAAGGGCGATGAAGTCGTTACTCCTTGAGCGAGAGCCGCTTCGAAGAGTCACCCCATGCCGCGACGGAGTGCCCGCCCCCAGCCCGATCGGATCGTGGATCGGCCCGCCTCCACACGGGTCTGCCCCACCTGCGCCGGGCCGCTCTGGTCCGCGGCCACGGCGCAGCGCACCGTCGTGACCTGCGAGGGGCTAGTCCGCTTGTCCCGGCAGATCCGCAGCTGCCGCAACCCCGACTGCCCACGCCACAGGGTCGGCCTCCGCCCCGAGACGGAGGGGCGCTTCGCCTTGCCCCAGCACGAGTTCGGCCTGGACGTCATCGCCACGGTCGGTCACCTCCGCCACGCCGAGCATCGTAGCGTGCCCGCGATCCACGCCGAGCTGGTCCGCCGCGGCGGGCCGATCGGCGCCCGGAGCGTCAGCAACCTGCTGGATCGCGATGACGAGCGGCTGACGCTCGCGCTGTCGGACACCGAGCGGCTCCGAAGGGCGGCCGCCGCGGCGGGCCAGGTCGTCCTGGCCATCGACGGCTTGCAGCCCGACGTCGGCCACGAGGGACACTGGGTCTTCCGCGACGTCCTCAGGGGCACGGTCCTCCTGGCCAGGAGCCTCCTGGCCTCGAGGCAAGACGATCTGGCCGCGTTGATCGGCGCGGTGAAGCGAGCGTTGGACGTGCCGATCGTCGGGGTGGTCTCCGATGGCCAGGACTCGATCCGCAAGGCGGTCCAGAAGGCCCTCGACGGCGTCCCCCATCAACTCGGTCACTCGCCATGATTTGAGACGACCCGCTTGACGCTCACCGCAGAATGCGGTTGAATACTTCCCTCACGGGCGATTAGCTCAGTTGGCTAGAGCGCCAGCTCGACACGCTGGAGGTCGCAGGTTCGAGCCCTGCATCGCCCACTCAAGCCTTGAAAGGACTTAAGGCGATCGTAGAATCCCTCCCGGTGGCCCTGGCAGAGCATTCTGGCAGAGAACCGGGGGGACAATCATGCCCAGGAAACGGCCCGAACCCTTCTGGCGTGCCGAGCGGCAGTGCTACTTCGTCCAGATCGGCTGGAAGCAGCATCGGCTCGCCCCCGACGAGGGGGAAGCCTGGCGGCTCTACCACGAGCTGATGAGCCGGCCGCCGGAACCGCAGCGGCCCGAGACCGACCGGCCCCTGCTGGTCGTCGAAATCCTCGACGCC
The DNA here is from genome assembly GCA_963752755.1 of uncultured Planctomycetales bacterium. Classification (GTDB taxonomy): domain Bacteria; phylum Planctomycetota; class Planctomycetia; order Isosphaerales; family Isosphaeraceae; genus CAVVZJ01. The sequence continues at coordinate 331,520 of CAVVZJ010000010.1, forward strand.
TTCCTGAGCTGGTGCGCGGCCAACAGCACCCCCAGGACCTACCAATGGCGCAAGGACATGCTGGAGACCTTCGCCAGGGGCATCCCGCGCGACCTGCCCGTCTCGCAGCTCAAGGCCTTCCACGTAACCCGCAAGATGAACGCCCACCCGAACTGGGGCAACGACACGCGGGCGAATCTCGCGCGGTGCGTCCAGCGTGCCTTCCGCTGGGCCTGCCGGCAGGGCCTGATCGAGCAGAACCCGGTGGAGCACGTCGAGAAGCCGCCGCGGGGGCGGAGTGAGGACGTCTACACCCGCGAGGAGTATGAGCGGCTGCTGGCGCGATTCCCCGACCGGGAATTCCGCGACGTGCTGGTGACCGCCTGGGAGACGGGCTGCTGGCCGCAGGAGCTGTTCGCCGTCGAGGACCGCTTCGTCGACCACGACGGCCGCCGGTGGCTGTTCCCCGTCAGCGGATCGAAGGGCCGGCGCAAGCCCCGGATCGTCTACCTGAGCGACGCGGCCTACGAGGTCACGGCGCGGCTGTGCCGGGCCCATCCCTCCGGCAAGCTCTTCTGCAACCGGGCCGGGCAGCCCTGGGACAAGGACACAGTCAGCCGCCGGTTCCTCCTCAAGAAGAAGCGACTGGGCAAGAAGTATTGCCTCTACGGCTTCCGCCACAGCTTCGCCACCCGCAAGCTGCTCGAGGGGGTCGATCCGATCACGGTGGCGCTGCTGCTCGGCCACTCCAATCTCTCGATGCGGGCCAATCAGTACTCGCACCTGATGAAGAACCCCGAGCATTTGCGCAAGGCGCTCAGCCCAGATCGAGATGCCGGAGGATGACGCGACGTGGCCGGGGCGGGGCCTCGCTCGGGCACGCCTGGTGTCCCTGTTCCGCCCCGGCGAGGAACGCCCGGATCTGGTCCTCGGTGAAACGCAGCACGCCGCGGCCCATGCCGATCCGGCAACATTTCAGCTTGCCGGAGGCGGCCAGCGCATAGACGGTACTCCGGCTGACCCGCAATCGCTCCGCGGCCTCGGCCACGGTCAGCATCGTGCACCCCCTTCCTTTGCTTCCTCGCGCACCTTTCGCACCATCGCGGCGAAGGCCCAACACGCGACGTCCCCCTTCCCAGGGGGCGGGCAGGCCACCACGATCGCCGCCAACTCCGGCATATCACCGATCGCCAGGGCATACGCCGCGCGCCGCGGCCACGCCCCTCGAAGAACCGCTGCGGATCGAATCCCATCGGCCCCACCGCCACGTCGGTCCCACTTTCAGCCGATATCCGGCCCGTCCTTCCCCCGTGGCTTCTGCGACACCCGTTGCTCCGCCCGCTGCCGGGCCGCATCCAGGGGATCGCTCCCCGGCCCCTCCGGCTCGCGGGACGGCGCCGGCAGCATCGCGCCCTCCAGATACGCGCCGCCCAGGTTGGCCAGCCGCAGGTCGGCGTAGCGCCAGTCCGCACGGTTGCTGGCGGCCGTGGTACCCCCCGCCATGGCCCTCTCTCCTTTCGCCTGGATCCCCGAAGCCATCCCGCTCAGATCTCCGGTCCGCCAAGCTCCCGACTCCGGTCGTTGACCCGCTCCATGGACCGCTTGAGCGCGGCGGCGAGGGGGTCGGGTTCGTGCGTGTCCGTGACGCCCAGCGCCTCGTGCATGTCGCGGATGTACTGCCGGACCCGCTCGACCAGCGGCGTACCCAGGAGCTCCCGGTCCGGCGGCAGCATCCCCTCCAGCTCGTGCCGCTCCTGCTGCATCTTGAGCGCGAAACCGAGCGCCGCGCGCCACTACTCATCCGGCGCAACCCCGGCGAGGGCCTCGCGGGCCGCCTCCGCGAAGCGTGCGGCGGAGACGCCCTCGCACGCCGCGGCGACGGCGACGTAGGCGAGCTTCCCCTGAGGCGACAATTCGCGCCAGGGCCGCCAGCGGTCGTCATGGTCATGGAATTGCAGGTCGCCCGACTCTCGATAGGCCGCCAGCCGGGCGCTGAAGTCGTCCCTGCGATCGTTCACGGTCATCCCCCGAGGAAACGCGGGCCTCCCTGCCCGCCGCCCTCAGTTGTTGCTGATCTTGAACTGCCGCCTATGGTTGCGCCCTTCGACGATCTCCGCGAAGACCATGAGTCCGGCCAGCACGGAGTCGAAATGCGCCTGATACAGCGCCGCGCGCTCGCGCTTGTCCTTGTGCTTGCCGTGGGACCAGGCGGCGTGCTCGGCGGCGTTCTGCGCGATCTCCCACAGGAGCTCGTCGTCGTTGGCGCTCATTTCTTCAAGCCCTCCCGCAGGCAGAGGAACGCCGCCGCCCCGCTGATCAGCGTCAGTGCCCAGGAGAAGGCGGCCCGGAACCACGGATTCACGCCCGGCCTCCTCTCGCCACCCGGTTGGGGGGGACACGGGCGATCCCGCCCGCCTTCCGGTACAGCTCCACGCGCGGCCTGTCGGGCGGCGTGGCCAGCTCGCACGCCGACCGCCAGACCAGCCGCACGCCGGTGCCGATGAGCCAGGCCGACAGCAGCAGTTGCGGGGGCACGTAAATCGCCCCCACCCCCAGCACCACCAGCACCGCGCCACGCACCGGCCGCAGCCACAGCCAGCCGGGGACGGCGGGCGGCCGGCCGGTGTAGCCGTACATCAGCGCCGCCCCGGCCAGGGCCATCGCCTCCAGCCCCGTGAGCCACGGCGGCGGCGCGAGCCCCTGCACGAGCAGGGCGAGGATGCCCAGCGCCAGCGCCGCGGCGCACGCGATCAGCGAGATCAGCCGCATTGTTCTCCCCACCTTTCTCTTCTGGGTTCCCCGGGATTCTCTGCTTATCACGGATTTCGGGGAGCCCTGCGGTATCCTCCGAGTGAGGCCGAGATCAGCAGGTTCTGGAGCCACTCGGGGTGATACCGCTTCCCATTGAGCCGTTCCGCCGGGCTCCTCAACTCGGGAGTCTCCCGGACCGTCCCTGGGCACATCGGGGCGAAGTTGTGGAGCAACGCCCAACCTCGCCACCCCTGCTCAGCCGCCGCCGTCTTGCCGTGCCGGTGCTGCGTGCAGGACAGGCGGTAGTCGAGCCGTCGCAATAACCGGTCCACCGGGTTACTCGTCCGACGGCAGCCGGGATGGGCGTAGGCCACGACAAACGCCCCACGCTTCTCGCACAACGACCGGACCTTTTCTCGCACGATCGGCTTGTCGAGATGCTTCACGGCCCACTCCCGCCGCCGGCGGAGCCGCTGCGAGACGGTGCGGGCATCCGGGGCGTGATACGCCTCCCAGACCCGCTCCCGCAGCGCATCGAAGGTCTCCTTCAAGGGCTGGGCCCGCTCCCGGATCTTCAGGAACGCATGCAGGAAGCCGAGGATGATCGTGACCCCCTGGAAGAACGCCGGCCAGGCCGCCTGCGTGGCGGCCCAGCCGTCGGTGTTGACGGTCCGGGGCCGGTACGCCGGGTCCAGGTCCCGGGCCGCATCCCGGAACACGCCGTAGGCCCTCGTCAACTCGTCCTGGTCGGCCCTCTCGGCCAACGCCAGGCCCAGGCAGCACCCGCCGCCGCCGGCGGTGGCCGCCAGCTAGACCTTCTCGCTGCCGAGGGTCGTGTGCTTCTCGTCGGCGACCAGATGACCGGGCCACCGCTCGGGGGCCTTGACGGTGGTCCCGACCAGGCTGGATCGCCCCAGGGAGCGTTCCAGGCGAGGCCAGGACCTCGGGTCCCGCCCGAAGACCTCGGTCAGGGCCCAGTCGGGCCCGGCGAACTTGCGGAGAAAAGGGGGGCCTGCACGTCCTCGGTCCGCCCGGTCAAGGAGGGCATCAGGAACGAGGGACGGACCAGGGAGCTCTGGCTGTTGCGGAGGTCGATCCGCCGGAGCCTCCAGCCGGTCTTGCGGGAGGTGTAGGTATCCTTCATGCGGTAGCCCCGCCGGATCTCGGCTGAGAACAGCTCCGGATGGGCCTCGATCTGCTGGTCCAGAGACTCCCGGAACCGCTCGGGATCGCCTGCGATCGGCTCATACTGCTGCTGGGAGCAGGGGATCCAGAGGGTCTTCTGTCCCCGGACGGGCGGGAACGTGGGGTCGGCGGCCGGCATGGCGTCGTCCCTGCTGATGGCTCACGAGGCGGAGATCCGTGACCCTCAGCATAGCCGCCATCGGACGGGGTGACATGGACATCCGGTGCCCTCCCCAAAATCCGTGATAAGCAGAAAATTTTTTCCCATCGGCACGCCTTGACGTAAGTCGCGCGGCGCGCGACTTAGTGGTTCATCCGGCAAGTCCCCTGACTCCGGGTACGGCCGCGATGCCGGGGCGGCGTCGCGGCCGGTGTCTCCGGTGCCGGCCCCAGACGAACGGGTGGCGGTGCCAGTTCCAGTAGGCCGTCGCCTCCTCGATCGCCCGGCAGACCTCCTCCCACGTCTCGAACCGACGCCCCTTCAGGGCCAGGCTCCGCAGCCCCTTCCACCAGGGCTCGATCAGGTTCAGGTACGCCGCGTACTTCGGCTGGAACACGAATTCCCAGCGCGGGTGGGCCAACGCGAACAGCAGCACGTCGGTCGCCCGGTGGGCGCTGAGGTTGTCGACGATCGCGTAGACCCGCCCGACCTCCGCCGGCACCCAGGACTCGGCGTGGGCCAGGAAGTCGGCCCAGTTGGCGGCGCTGCGGCTGGGATACGGGCGCGTCAACGCCTCGCCGGTGGCCGGGCGGAAGGCGCCGAAGAGGTATCCCTTGCCGCGCCGCCCGTAGTCGATCTCTTGCTTGGCGCGTCCGGCCGGCCGGCCTCGGCCATCGGCGTCGCCTCGGGGCTCGACGCGGACGAGCTGTCGGCCCGGGAAGCTCTTGGCCGACTCCGGCCCCATCTCGTCGAGGCAGACGACGACCGAGCCCGCCGGCGGGTCCGTGTAGAGCCGCTCGATCGCCCCCTTTTTTCGGCGAAGTCGGGGTCGACCCGCTCGCCGAACCACGTCTCCTGCTTCCGCCAGCGGAGGCCCTCCTCCGTGAGGACCTCGTCGATGCGGCTCCGCTTGATGGCCAGGCCCTTCTGCTCGCTGAGGTAGGCCTGGAGGCGGTCCAGCGTCCAGCAGCCGAACGGCAGGCCGAGGGCCTTGGGGTCGGTCAACGCCGCGGCGACGCCCTCGGCCCGCTGTGCCGCGGTGTAGGTCGGGGGCCGGCCGGCGCGGGGCCGCTCCTGGAGGCCGGCGACCCCCTGGTCGTTGAAGCGGCGGACCCAGGCATAGACCGTGGGGCGTGAGCAGCCCAACTCGGCGGCGATGACGGGCGCGGATCGGCCGTCGGCGTCGGCCCGGACGATGCGGGCGCGCTCGACCAGGCGGACCGGGGCGGTGCGCGAGTGGAGCAGGTCGGCGATGGCCTGCTGTTCCTCGGGGGTCATCGGGCGGAGCGTGACTCGGGCGGCCATGGGGCACCTCCTGGTGATGCCTCCATCCATCTGCAAATCACCTGCCGGATGAACCACTAAGTCGCGCGTCGCGCGACTTACATCAAGGCGTGCCGATGGAACAATTTTGCGAGGCCCCGCCCCCTTGACGACCCCCCGCCCCGGACAACCATGACGGCACCGGGCGTGGCGGACCGGCCGCCCGCCCCGCGACCACCCGGGACGTCGCGGGACGACACCGTGAGCCCCACCCCCAGCCACCCCGGCGCCGACGCGTCCGCCGCCGGCAACACCCTCACCGCCGCCCGCGTCGCCGCCTGGCCCGTCCTCGACCGCCTCCTCCGGCGGCTCCGCCGCGAGGACTTCCTCCGCGGCCACCTCCCGCGCGAGGGCCGCCACGCCCGCGTCCCGACCGCCACCGCCCTGATGATCCTGCTGCAGCACCTTTGGGTCGCCCGCGAGCCCCTCTACGGCGTCGGTGAGTGGGCCGCACGGCACCACCCGACACCGCTGGGGCTCGCCACCGGAGAGCGGCCCGCGCTGAACGACGACCGCGTCGGCCGCGTCCTCGACCGCCTCTTCGAGGCCGACGTCCCCGCGTTCACTCGGGCCGTCGTGGCCCCCGCCGTCCGGGAGTTCGCCGTCGCGCTGGAGGAGCGGCACAACGCCTCCACGACGATCACCGTCCACGGAGACGACGAGGGCGTCGACCGCGAGGCGCACGCTGCGGGGTCGGCTCCGCCTGGCCGTCACCCCCGGCCACAACAAGGACCACCGACCCGACCTCAAGCCGCGGCTCGGCCTCCTCACCGTCGCCCGCGACGGGGCCGTGCCCGTGCAGTGGCGGGTCGAGAGCGGCACCGCCACCGACGACCGCTCCCCTCCGGGCCCCTGGGAGCAGCTCTGCCGGCTGAGCGGCCGCCGCGACTTCCTCTCCGTGGCCGACGGCACGCTCGCCACCGCCGCGAACCTGGCCCCCCTCCATCAGCACGGTGGCCGCTTGCTCCCCGTCTTGCCCCGCACCCGCGGTGAGGACGCCGCCTTCCAGGCGGCGGTCCGGGAGGGCCAAGCCCGCTGGCGTACGGTCCCCGAGCGGCGCGACGAGGGCGAGGTCGTCGACCGGTTCGGTGGGCAGGACCCGGAGGCGCCCCCCGCCGAGGGGGACCGGTGGCTCGGGTCCCCCAGCGTCCGCCCGGCCACGCTGGATGCGCTGACGCGGCCCAAGCGGCGGGAGCGGGCCGCGACCACGCTGGCCGCGCTGCGGGCCCAGCTCCCCTCGCCGCGCACGCGGTCCCGCGAGCGGGCCAAGCTGACGCCGGCCGTCGACGCGATCCTCCGCGACGGCCCGGCCGCGGGCCGCGTCGCGGTCACCGTCGCGGAGCGGACCACCGCGACCTACCGCCAGGCGCAGCGTGGCCGCCCGGGCCCGGACACGAAGTCCGTGCGGCACCAGGCGACGCGGTTCGCCCTGTCCTGGCCCCTGGACCACGACCGCCTGGCCGCCGAGGCGTGGTGCGACGGGGTCTTCCCGCTGGTGACCCACGTGACGGCCCTGTCCGCCCTGGAGCGGCTGCTGGGGTCCCAGCCGCCGCCGCGGATCGAGAAGCGGTTCTCGCCGCTGAAGACGGACTTCGTGGTGGCGTCGGTGTTCCGGAAGGCGGTGAGCCGGGTCCCGGCCCTCGTGGGCGTGTACGGCTTCGCCCTGCTGGTGGAGGCGTTGCTGGAGCGCGCGCGGCGCCGTGCGATGGCACGGGAAGGGGTGGAGAGCCTGCCGTTGTACCCCGAAGGCCGAGCCTGCCACCGCCCGACAGCGCGGCGGGTGCTCGAGTTGTTCGAGGCCGTGCAACGCCACGAGCTGAAGGCGCAGGGCCAACCGGCTGGGGTCTTCACCACCGAGCTGACGCGCCTGCATCGCCAGGTCCTCCGCCGGCTGGGCGTGCCCGGGGCCGACAGCAGCTGACTCCCAGCCCCCCCGGTAATTCGGCGAGGCTCATGATGGATTCCGGGGTGGTGGCTCGGCGATCTCGTCGTAACTTCCCTTGAGGACGCGATTTACGGCCCGGGGGCGAGGCTTTTGCCTTCTGGGTGATTAAACGCCTTTCCTGCAACGGCTTACGGCCAACATCAGGGGGCCGCCACCCCGGAATCCATCATGAGCCATGGGAATTATCTCTGCCTATCGGCAGGGTCAGAGAATTGCGCCGCCTCCGCGAGCGAACGCACGAGGATGGGGCCAATCTCCCGGAGTGGAATAATAGGATCGACACGCCTTGTGATGATGGCGGATGCCGGCATGCCCTTCCGATCAAGTCCATCCGTCCTTCGGACCCTCGGAACCGAACCAGCGTTCTGTGATCACTTTCTTTCGCGTATAAAACGCAACGGCGTCTGCACCCTGCGTATTGTGATAACCGTAGATGGAGTCCTTCCAGCCGCCGAACGGAAAGAACCCCATCGGCGCTGGTACGCCGACATTGATGCCGAGCATCCCGGCCTGGATGCGTTCCCGGAAGGTGTGGGCCGCCGCCCCGGAGTGCGTGAAAAGGCAAGCCGTGTTGCCGTATCGGCTACGGTTCGCCAACGTGATCGCCGCGTCCAGGTCCGGGTGGCGCATCAGGCTCACCACCGGACCAAAGATCTCCTCCCGGCCAACGAACATCTCGGGCGTCACATCGTCAAAGATGTTCGGTCCGATGAAGCAACCCCGCGGCCTGTGGGGTACGGTTTGGGAACGGCCGTCGAGGCGAAGCCGGGCCCCTTCCGCCACCCCTCGCTCGATCGCGGCCCGGATTCGCTTTTCCTGATCCGGATTCACCACAGGACACAGCGTCGCGTCTTCGTCCAGGCCGTCTCCCAGCTTGAGTTCACCCGCCGCGCGGATGAAGGCATCGACGACGGCGTCCTGTCGCGCCCGATCGCCGACCGCCACCAGCACGCTCACGGCAAGACAGCGTTGTCCCGCGGAGCCGAAGCACGAGCCGATCAGGTCGGGCAGGATGCGCTGCAGGTCGGCATCGGGCAGGACGAGCAGATGGTTCTTCGCCCCGCCGTGCGCCTGGATGCGCTTGCCGTGGGCCGCCGCGGTGCTATAGACCGACTCCGCCACAGCCGAGGTGCCGACGAAGGAAACTGCCTGGACATGCGGGTTGGCGATGAGCCGTTCGCTCACCTCCTTGCCCCCCTGCACGACGCCGACGACGCCCGGCGGCAGGCCGGCGTCGGCGAACATCTCCACGAGTCCGGTGCCGGTGAGCGGCGCCTTCTCGGCGGGCTTGAGGACGAACGTGTTCCCGCAGGCGACCGCGACCGACATCATCCACAGTGGAATCAAGGCCGGGAAATTGAACGGTGGGATGCCGACGACCACGCCCATAGGTTCGCGGACGGTGAGGCAGTCGACATCCCGCGAAACGTCGGTCAGAGTCTGGCCCATCATCTGGGACGGAATGCCGCAGGCAAAGTCGACAACATCAATCCCGCGCCGCAGCGCGGCCCGCGCCTCGCTTAGCAGCTTGCCGTTTTCTCGGACGATGCTGTGCGCCACGTCCGAGAAGTTCTTCTCAAGCAGCTCCCGCAACCTGAACAGGACATGGGCGCGATCCGGCGCCGGAGTGGCACGCCATCCGGGGAAGGCCCGGGCGGCGGCGGCGCAAGCCTCGTCCACCTGCTCCGGCGCGGCCTCGCGGACCGGCGCCAGCTTCTCGGCCGTATCTGCCGGGTTGTAGATGTCGCGGCTCGCGTTCCCAAGACCCTCGACCCAGGTTCCGCCGATCAGGTTCAGCGTGGAAGCCGAACGCGAGGATGTCGCAGGCGACCAATCCGGGGGAGCCATAGAGCTCATGAAGGCCTCCGGGGAGCTGGAGAATCCGTCCCGCATCAGAGCGGAGTTGGTCGCGGTCAGAGGTTCACTGGAGTCATGTCCTCGTAGCGCTCCCCGCTGGCCGCGTCTTTCGGCGCAGCCTCGTCGATCCGCTTCAAGTCTTCGCTCGTGAGGGTGATCCCAAGAGCGGCCACGTTTTCTTCCAGGTTCTTGCGGCGCTTGGTGCCGGGGATGGGGACGACGCCCTCCTGGGCCAGTAGCCACGCCAGCGCCAGCTGGGCCGGCGTCACGTCCTTCGTGGCGGCGATCTCCTTCACGCGATCCACGAGCTGAAGGTTCTTGTTGAAGTTCTCGCCCTGGAACCTCGGCCTGTGGCGACGCCAGTCGTCCGCCGGCAGGTCCTCGAAGCGGCGCAACTGGCCGGTGAGGAAACCGCGTCCGAGCGGGCTGTACGCGACGAAGCCGATTCCCAATTCCCGGACGGTGGGGAGCAGCTCGTCTTCGGGGTCGCGGCTCCACAGCGAATACTCGGTCTGCAGAGCGGTAATCGGGTGAACCGCGTGAGCCCGGCGAATGGTCGCGGGTGCCGCCTCACACAAGCCGAGGTATCGCACCTTCCCCTTTTGCACCAGCTCGGTCATGGCACCGACGGTGTCTTCGATGGGGACGTTTGGATCGACGCGGTGCTGGTAGAACAGGTCGATATGGTCGACCCCCAGCCGCCGGAGCGAGCCTTCGCAAGCCTCGCGCACGTGATCCGGACTGCCGTCGATGCTTCCTCCTCCCCTACCGTCCGTGCCACCCACGAAGCCAAACTTCGTGGCCACGCTCACCGCGTCGCGCCGGTCACGGATCGCCTTGCCGACCAGCTCCTCGTTGGTGTAGGGGCCATACGCGTCCGACGTGTCGAACAGGGTGATCCCCAATTCCAGGGCCCGGTGGATGGTCGCGATCGACTCGCCGTCGTCGGCCGGGCCGTAGGCGTCGCTCATGCCCATGCAGCCGAGTCCAATCCTGGAGACGATCAAGCCCTGGCTGCCGAGTCGGTGCCGATCCATGTGGTGCCTCCGCGTGAGGGTAGCCTCGGACCGCCGAATTATTCCGGACGTGCGACGATCACCTTAACCGGGGTTATGCCACATGTCATTAGCCAAACCGAATTTTCAAAATACTAATATATCGTTATATTTCATGAATAAAACGGCCGTCGAGACTCACGCGCCTGTCGGGCACGCCGGTCCGTTGAGGGCAGTTCCGGGAGCGAATCGAGCGGGGCGGGCTTTCACTGGCTACTTGATTGGATCGAAAAATTCTCGAATTATTATGATTTTACGGTAGTGCTGTCGAACGTAAAGCCGTTTCCAGGACATTCGCCTCTTCAGGGTAGAAGGTTGAAGTGTCTCATTTAACGGACCTTAACGAGACTCGCTGGTCCGGTTTTGAGGCCATTCACCATGGTCAGTCGTCGACCCGCCTGAAACGCGGGCGCGGGCGAAGTGGCCGACGGGGGATGTCATCCCGTACTTCCGGTGTTCACTCCCCCTCAACGTCCCGCTCCAGGGCGAGCTGGTGGGGCTCGACCGCCCGGCGGACCTGCTCCGGCGACTCGTAGGGCAGGTACAGCGCCCGCATCACCAGCGTGTAGCGGCGGCCTACCCGGTAATCGGGAATGAAGTGCTGGAAATCCCAGGCCGGGTTCCCCGCCCCGCCCCCCGATGGCGACTGTGAGAGCCGGACCCGGTCCCGCGGCCGGAAGACCTGGGCGTAGGCCAGGCCGTGGCTGATGCCGAAGTACCAAGGCTCGTCGTACCGGTCGTCGGCGCGGTGGAAGACCAGGGTCAGCGGGAAGTCCGCAACGTGCGGGAAGTCCCGCCGGTCGTCGGCGGCCAGGTGGGTCGCTTGCTCCCCGTGCGCCGGGGAGACCGCCTCGATCCAGCGCGGGGCCGGCTCGCCGCCCTCGGGGTGGCCGCGGAAGTGGATGGCGCCCGATTCCGGCCGGTGGATGTAGCTGGCCCAGAACAGGCCGATGTAACCGTTCCGGAAGGCCCAGCGGCGCGGGATGCACTCCAGGGTCATCTCGATGGCCCCGTCGGGCAGCAGCTCGTACCGCGTGCAGCTCTCCAGCCCCCAGTGGGGCGTGGGCCGCTGGTACAGCTCGGCGGTGTGGTCATCGACCCGCCGCAGCTCCACCGGCGCGTGGCGCGGCTCGAAGAGGATCTCCCGGGGTTGGGTCGTGCCGTCGTGGATGTGCTCGAAGTTCAGCCCGGCGTAGGCCGGCACGAACAGGTTCTCGCGCCGGCTGGCGTGCCGCAGCGCGGCCAGGCCGCTGTAGCCGGCGCGATGGCCGGGCAGGACCGCGTCGTCCACCGCCCGGTGATCGACGACGACCGCCTCGACGTCGCCCCGCCGCAGGACGACGTAGGGCGACTCGGGCACGGTGTACCGGATCGCGGGGTTTGCGAGCGTCGTCCGGCCCGGCTCCTCCTCCCGCTCACGCCGGCCGGATCGCCGGCGGATGACCGCCCAAGGGTCGGCCGGGGCGTCGTCCGGATCGACGAAGCGGGCCAGGTCGCGCATCGCGACGACGCGGAAGCCCCCGTCGTGCAGGTATTTCATGTACTGCTCGAACCGCTCGCGCGGCGTGTTGACCCAGGGATGCTCCCCCTCCGGCACGCCGTGGAACTGGAGCACCGCGATCCGCCCGTCCCCGGCCTGCTCGACCGCCGCCCGGAAGTCGTCGAGCGTCCAGGCCGGCCGCGCGTCGCCAGCGGTGGGGATCAGCAGCGGGTGGTCCTGGCCGGGCTCGTAGGCGACGCCCCGCCCCGCCTCGTACGGGAACTCGGGCGCCCCGCCGCGGCGGGCGAAGCGGATGCCGTGGGCGCGGAGCACCGGCAGCGCCTCGGGGACGATCGCGTTGCCCGGGTAGGCGAACGAGACCGGCCTCGGGATGCCCGCCGCCTCGCAAGCCCGGTCGATCGCCGCGAGCTGAGCGCCCAGCCGGCCCACGGTCCTGGCCGTTACGCCCATGTGGTCGCCGGTATGGTTGCCGATCTCGAAGCCGTCGTCGTGCAGCGCCCGGATCTCCTCCCAGGTCATGTAATTCACCTTGTCCGTGGCGAAGTGGAACCCCTCGGAGATGAAGAAGGTGGCGCCGAAGCCGTACCGCTTCAGGATCGGGCGGGCGACGGTGAAGTGCGACTTCACCGCGTCATCGAACGTCAGGACGACCAGCCGGTCGGGGACCGGCTCGCGATCCTCCGCGTCCGCGGCAGGGCCGGGCAGGGACGCGAACGATGCCAGGAGCACACACGACAAGGTGTTATTCAAGGACATGCCCATAACCTCCGCGCACGTCGCGACCTCTCCACCCGGCTCGCCGGCCGGCGCGGACCCGTCCGCCCAACCGGCCGATCGTGTCCGAGAAGCCGCGGAAAACCACGCCCGTTCCGACGCCCGACCCCGGCCGATCCAGCGAGCATCGCGGATCGGGAAGGGCCGGGCAAGGCCATTCCGGGATGAGGCGAAGCGACCTCCCGCGGAGCGGCCAGACCGGCGCGCTTCTGGTCGCGTCCTCCCCCTGATAGCTTATCGGGTGTCGCGTGGCGACTCGCCCGGGGCCACACGACCGCACCCGGCGAGCGCGACGAGGCCCGCCGCACCATCGACGAGGCCACCGCACGCGACCGCCGGACGGACCGGGAAACCCCAGCCTTGAGGAGAATTTGCCATGCCGATCCCGATTCGGCCACGGATCCATCGCCTGACCAACACGGTTGTGTGCTGCCTGGCAGCTGTCCTCCTGATGGGGGGCGTCGCGCACCCAGCCGTGGACACTCAGGACGGTGGACGCGGCGTCCTCTTCCGCGAATCCTTCGACGACCCCCGATTGCCAGCCCGCGGCTGGTACGACGGCCGGACCGTCGCCATCGCCGCTGAGGGGGCCAGGGCGGGGGAAGGCTGCATCGCGTACCACTGGAAGCCCGACACGACCACGCCCGAGCGGTCGTCGGCCCTGCGCCACCTGTTCGAGCCGACGGAGACTGTCTATCTCCGCTTCTTCCTCAAGCTGTCATCCGGCTGGGGCTGGTCCGGCCGGTCGTACCATCCCCACCTGATCCAGCTCATGACCACCGAGGATGACCGGTACCACGGCCCGGCCGCGAGCCACCTGACGGTCTACGTCGAGCCGCAGGCGGGCCACTTGCGCCTGGCCGCCCAGGACATTTCCAACCGCGACGCCCCCCACGGCTTGACCCAGGGCCCGCTCCGAGGCGGCTACAACGGCACCTTCTTCGACAGCCAAAACGTGCTCTTCGACGACGATGACTGGCACTGCGTCGAGGCCCTGTTCCGCCTCAACAGCCTGGACCGCGAGCGCGACCGCCCCAACGCCGACGGCGTCGTCCGCGCCTGGTTCGACGGCCGGCTCGTCGTCGATCGCAATGACGTGGTCCTCGCTCGACCGACTTCCCCGATATGAAGTTCAACCAGTTCCTGCTGGCGCCCTACTTCGGCCCCGGCCTCCTGCCCCACGAGCAGACCCTCTGGATCGACGAGCTGGTCGTCGGCACCGGTCGCCTCGATCCCAAAACGGCCTCGTCCCCAAGCGACAGGACGACGGTGCGGGTCGCCGCCGCCCAGCCGAGCAACCGGACGATCGACTTCCGGCTGGAGCCCGCCGAGGTCCTGGCCCGCGTCGATCAGTCACTTGACGAGCTGGAACAGATCGTCCATCAGGCCGGGGCTGCCGGTTGCGACGCCCTGGCCTTGCCGGAGGACACCCTCGGCCTGCTCCACTGGGAAGCCGCGAACCCGCACCGCCTCGACGCCGTGCTCCCCGAGGCGGTCCGCCGGATGCTCGACCGGCTCGGCCGGGCGGCGGCGGAACATCGCATGAACCTGGTCGTCTGCAGCGACGTCGTCGAGCCGGACGGACGCTCGTACAACACCGCCTTCCTGCTCGGGCGCGACGGCCGGGAGATCGGCCGTTACCGCAAGGTGAACCTGCCCCTCGGCGAGCAGGGTCGTACGCGAGGCGACTCCTTCCCCGTCTTCCCCACGCCCGACCTCGGCTCGGTCGGCATGCTGATCTGTTACGACATGGTCTTCCCCGAGGCGGCTCGGTGCCTGGCCCTTCAGGGGGCCGACGTGATCTTTCACCCCACGCTCGGCGGCGCTGCCTTCGGCGACGACGACATCAGCCTGGCCGCCTTCCGCACGCGGGCCGCGGAGAACCTCGTCTATCTGGTCGTCGCCAAACGCGGCCAGGGCAGCATGATCGTCTCGCCGCGTGGCAAGGTCCTCGCCACCGCCGACGGGCCGGATGCGCTGGCCATCGCCGAGATCGATCCCTCCGGCGGTCGCGAGGGCGGCGACGCCTTCAACACCCAGATCGACCTGCGTGGTCGACTCTTCCGCGAGCGGGTGCCCGGGGCCTACGGGTTGCTCACCGACCCCGAGCCGCCGGTGCTCGCGAAGGTGCCGTCGAACGTGACCCGTGAGGACGCCATCCGGATCATGGCCTCCGTGCTGACCACCGGCGAGCAGCGGTTCAACGAGGCCGCGGCCCTGGCGCGTGAGGGCAAGACCGAGGAGGCGATCCGGCTGTTCGAGCAGCTCTGCGAGGAATGTCCCACTTCCTGGATCGACCGCGTCGGCCGGGAGCGATTGAAGGCGCTGCGCCAGTCGGCGAAGACCGAGACGTCGGCAGCCCCCTGAACCCCCGCGGGCCGGCCGGAGATCCAACGGTTGAACCGGGCGACCCGTCGAGTATCCTCGTGGCTGGAGGTGTTCCGATGCCCGAACCGTCCCCGATTGGCCCACCGGCCCATCCCCGTTCCCTTGGCTGGACCCGCCGCGACGTGCTCCGCCTCACTGCCGCGGGAACCATGGCCGGCGTCGCCCCGCCGACGCGACTCACGGAGGCCGGGCCGACCGGGTTTCCCCCGGAGGAGGGCCGGCCCCTGGAACTCGACCCGGGGCCGCAACTGTTCCTCGACGATCACCTGGTGGACCGGCTCGACGGCCTCGAACGGCGGGCCGAGCCGCCCGAGCGGCTGGAGCAACCCGTCCTCGACAGCACGACGTTCGGCTGCACCCAGCCCTACGTCAGCGTGATCCGGGACCCCCAGACCGGCCGCTTCCGCCTCTGGTACAACCACGGCCCCGCCGTCTGGCACGCCGAGTCCCCGGATGGCCTGCACTGGGAAAACCCGCGGGTCGCCTGGGACCTGCCGCGCGGCTACGGCGCGAGCCTCCTGGACGACGGCGACCGCGCCCGCGACCCCGCGCGGCGCTACAAGCTCGCCAACTGGCAGGCGACCCGCTCCAAGGAGGACAGGCCGGGAGACGACGGCGGCATGTACGTCGGCTTCTCCCCCGACGGCTTCCACTGGACAGCCTACGACAAGAACCCGGTCCTGCCCACCTGGCCGGAGGGCTACGGCACGCCGACGCGGTATGGCGTGGGCGACATCGTGGACATCTCCTACGACCCGATCCGCCAGCACTACGGCGCCGCCGTGAAGGTGCACGCGGTCCCCGAGGACGGCTACCCGCCAGGCCCGCGGGCAGGGCAGGGGATGCGCCGACTGGTCGGATTCTCCACCAGCCCCGACTTCCTCCACTGGGAAAAGCCGTATCGCATCTTCGCGCCCGACGCGAAGGACGAGGGTTTGCTGGAATTCTACGGCATGGGCGCCATGCACCGGCGCGGGTCCTTGCGGATCGGCCTGGTGCGCGTCCTCCGCGACGACTTGCCCTGCGACCCCGGCGGCCCGACCGATGGGATCGGTTACTCCGTGCTCGCCACCAGCCGGGACGGCGTCACCTGGCAACGCCGCCGCGAGCCATTCCTGGACCGCAACCCCGCGCGTGGCACCTGGGACCACGCAATGAGCTGGATCGGGGCGGCCTTGCCGGTGGGCGACGAGGTATTCTTCTACTACGGGGGCTACGCCCGCGGCCACAAGGTCGAGCCGGCGACCGAGCGTCAGATCGGCCTGGCGCGGATGCAGCGGGATCGCTACCTGGCGCTCACCCCGAGCGGGGACGAGGGCCGGCTCGTGACCCCGCCGCTGCTCGTCCCCGGCGGCCGGCTCACCGTCAACGCCCAGGCCTCGCGGGGGACGGTCCTCGTCCGGCTCCTCGACCCGTCGGGCCAGCCGCTGGACGACCTCGGCGCCGCGGAGTCCGGTCCCCTCGGCGGTGACGTGCTCGCTGGCGAGGTACGCTGGCCTCGACCGCTGGGGCGCCTCCGTGGCCAAGCCGTGCGGCTGGAATTTCGCTTGCGCAACGCGGCCCTCTTCAGCTTCGAGTTCCTGGGGTAAGACCATTCGGTTGAGAAATTGAGGTGAGAGAATGTTGACCCGGAGAGACCTGCTTCGCCTGACGGCCGCCCCGGCCCTCGTCGCGGTCGCCCGCGCCACGGACGGGCCGGACCCCGAGCGGATCGACACGCATCTCCACATCCACCGCGATGCCCCCGCGATCATCGCCGCCTTGAAGCGGTCGGGCTGGCGCGGGCTGGACATCGTCGTCTGCCCGGCCGTCGGCGACGAGCCGTTCGAGCTGGAGGCGAAGCTCCAGGCGACGCAGAAGGTCGCCCGCGAGAGCGGCGGCACGCTGGCCTGGGCGTCCACCTTCGACGCCCGCGGCTTCGAGCAGCCCGACTTCACCGATCGCACGATCGCGCGGCTCCGCCGGTCGTTCGACAACGGCGCGGTCGCCGTGAAGATCTGGAAGAACATCGGCATGGCGATCCAGTCGCGATCCGGCGCCTACCTCCTGCCGGACGACCCCGCCTTGCTGCCGATCTACGAGGCGATCCAGCGGGCCGACCGGACCCTCCTCGCCCACCTCGCCGAGCCCGACGGCGCCTGGTTGCCGCTTGACGACGAGAACCCCGAGATCGCCTACTACTCGAAGAACCCTCAGTGGCACATGTTCGGCAAGGCCGGCGCGCCCGACAAGGACGCGATCCTCGCGGCCCGCGACCGGGTGCTCGCCCGCTTCCCGAACTTGCGCGTGGTCGGTTGCCACCTCGGCAGCGACGAGGACGACCTGGACCAACTGGCGCGTCGCCTCGACGCCCACCCCAACTTCGCGGTCGATACCGCCGCCCGCGTCCGCTACTTCGCCCGCGGCGACCGGGACCAAGCCCGCGACTTCCTGACCCGCTACCAGGACCGCATCCTCTACGCCACCGACTTCTCCCTCCGCGACGGCGACTCCGCGGCGGCGGCCAAGGTGTTGCAGTCGATGCACGACCGCGACTGGGCCTTCTTCTCCGGCGACGAGAGGATGGACTACGCGGGTCATCCGACCCGCGGGCTGGCCCTCCCGGAAGGCGTTCTCCGAAAGCTCTTCCGCGAGAACGCCCTCCGCTGGATCCCCGGCCTCCGGGCGTGAGCCCGTCCGGGACGGCAGCGGCCTGCGATGCCAGCTCGATGCGGGCGGAGTCGGCGACGAGGGAAGGGGAGGGGGCCCATGCCCGGACCGATCCTGAACGGCGACGATGCCGAGGCCCGACCGACGCGTCGAGGAGGCCCGCGCCGGGTCCGTGCCGGGACGGCGGACGCCGGCCTCCGCCGTCACCGCGTCCGCCCGACGAACGTGCGGAGCCGCTCCAGCCGCCGCACCTCCGAATCGAAGGCCTCGAGCAACGCCCGGATGGTCTCCCCGCCCACCAGCGGCATCGCCTCGATCTTCCGCCGCTGCTGCTGCTCGGCGGCCAGGAACCGCCGGTAGAGATCCGGCACGTGCACGCGGGTTTTCCTCCGCCTCGGCCCGGAGGGCGTCCAGGAGTCCGGCCCGCTTGGCATCCGGCTCGATCGGATCACGCCGCGGGATCCGGAAGTCTCTTCGCTGCGGCGGCCGGACCTGCGGCTTTCGTGGCGGTTGTTCGGGCTCCGCCCAGTCCTCCTCGATCGCCCGGCGGAGCATCCCGAGTCAGTTGCGGTGGGGGTGACGCCGCTCGAGCCACGCGCACTGGCGGAGGATGCACTCGGGCGAGTGCCGGTCGACCAGGGCCCTCGCCGATTTCCGATCGAATCCGGCGTCCATCAGACGCTCAAAAGCCACAGCAACAGGCGAGGGCGGCAGCCCGCGTTGTTTTATTGATTTATTTGAATTGTTTATGGCTCATGATGGATTCCGGGGTGGTGGCTCGGCGATATCGTCGTAACTTCCGTTGAGGACGCGATTTACGGCTCGGGGGCAAGACTCTTGCCTTCTGGGTGATTAAACGCCTTTCCTGCAACGGCTTACGGCCAACATCAGGGGGCCACCACCCCGGAATCCATCATGAGCCAACTCCAAACTTCGATCCCCAATCCCGGCCCGTCAAGTCCGTCGCGGACGTTCACCGAGGCCCCTCGGTCCGTCGGGACGACCTCGAGCGGACTCGCGCCGGAGGCCGGGAATCGCTTTTCTTGACTACTTATCCTCGGTAAGGACGGTCCGGAGACGCTTCGACGACGCGCCGGGGACGCTTCGGAGACGCTGATGAGACGGTCTGAGGGTGCGGAGGGGACGCTTTCAGGCCGAAGAAACCGCCGTTCGCAAGTCATGAAATTGCAAGTGATACAGATGGAATTTTACCCAATTTGAAGTTCGTTTGGCGCCGGGGACGCGTCGTGAGTTCGCATGACCGCGCTGCAAGTAAGGGCCGTGATCGTCATCAGATCGCCAGGAAGACCATGTTAATTATAGCACACGGTCGCGACGCGGGCGCGGGTTCCGTGACCCTGGGCCTCGAACCGCAAAGGCGTTGGCGATGAGTTCCGCAAAGCCGGTCCTGGGTGTTCCGGAGAGTGGCGCGAGGAGACCGCGTCCCGGGGGATTCCGGGGGACACGGAGGGTCGGCATGCCCGGCAATCTCAACGGGGAGGGGGACTGGTCCGGGGGGGCGTGGAGATCCTGGCCGGCTGGAAAGGGGGTGGTGATGTGGGGGGCGGCGGGGCGGGGGCGGGATTGTTCGTGGCCGCATCACCGGCCACGGCCGTCCGTTCGAGGGCCTGGATCAAGGTCGGGCGCCGAGGGCCGTGAGCAGGTCGGCCTGGGCCTGGGTCGCCTGCCAGATCGCATCGAGGCGCGGCGTTCTCCAGCTGGATCAGCCGTTGCCGGGCCTGGAGCAGCTTGGAGAGGTCGGTCTGGCTGGCTTCGAAGAGCCGTTCGAGCGTGTCGACCGAGCCCTTCAGGCGGTCGGTCAGGCCCGCGGTGCGGTCGACGAGCCGGTTGGCCTGGTTCCACTTCGCCGTCGCCGGCCGGACCTGGGCGACCGTCCGCTGCTGGATCTGCTGCAGGGCCACGCAGGCGCGCCGGTAGCTCGGCCTGGCGCTGGCGGACCAGGGGCTTGCCGGAGTTGATGATCGGCACCTGGGTGATATAGACGAGGCCGATGTACTGGACGCCCGCCTCGTCCATGCTCGTACTCGGGGCCGATGATCGGGGTCGGGATGCATGTCGCCGCGGGCCAGTCCGACGGCGGCGCAGGGCGCCGCGGATCTGGGCATGGGCGGCGTGGATCTCGGGGCGGCTCTGGAGAGCCATCTGGATGAGGGCCTGGTCATCGACGTCGGTGAGGAACCGGGGCAGGATGAACTCGCCGAGCGGCTCGACCGTGCCGGCGGCCTCGGGCGTGCCGATCTGGTTGCGCAGGTCCATCAGGGCGGTGGCGTAGTCCTGGCGGGCAACCTCGACCTGCTGGCGGGTCGCCTCCGGTTCCACCTCGGCCAGGGCGACGGTGTCGGCCGTGACCTGGTTGGCCTCCAGCCGCCTCCGCAGCGTGTCGCACGAGCCGGTCGTTGAAGTCGGCCAGGTCATCGGCCACCCGGAGCTTCTCGCGGCGATAGGCGGCGGTCTGGAAGAACCGGTACGTCTGCACGAGGGCCAGCAGCTCAGCCTGGAGGATGTTCCAGCGCTGCTGGTCCAGCGCCTCCTTGGCGATCGCGGTAGCGGTAGCGGGTCTGGTGGCCCAGCTCGATCGGCTGGCGGAGCGACAGGTAGATGTAATTCTGGCCCAAGGAGTAGAAGGGCTGATGAGCCCCCCCGCTGCTGCCGGCCGGCGATCCGCTGCCGAAGGTGTCCCGGGGGATGAGGTTGATGGGCCGATAATCGATCCAGAGGGTCGGGTTGAGGGTCGTCGGGAGCCGTCGGGCGACCTCGACGGCCTCGGGCGAGGCGGCGTTGCCGGGGACGTTGCCCTGGCGGAGCGAGACCAGGTCGGGGTTGCTGGTCAGGGCGCCGTAGAGGGCGGTCTGGAGACTGATCGACTGCCCGCCGAGGACGGGACCCGCGATGTCGGGCTGGCTGGCGGTGGGCATCGCCGGGAAAGGATTCGACCCGAGCGGCGCCATCATATCGCCGAGGCCGGCCTGGGCGCGGCGGACCGGGGCATCGTGGTTGGGAGCGTCGTCGGGGGCGGAGGGTCGGGGCCTGCCCGACGCAGCCGGGCCAATCGCGCCGGGAGCTGGACCTGTCGATGCTGCCGGAGAAGGAAGCAGGCGGAACTGGCCCGCGGAGCCGGGCGGGATTGATGGGATGTCGAGCGACGGCAAGGGGTTCGTCTCCGACGGACCGGCTGGGGGTGACGGGATGTTGCCGGGGGCGGACCGCCCAGGCGCGTCGCCTCGGGTGAGCGGGGCGAAACTCGCCCCCGTTCCGAGGATCACCACGAGGAAAAATCGGCGCATGGGGGCCTCCTGCCCTGTTCGCGACGTCACGGCCCGATCCCGGCCGCTTTCCGAAGAGCACCCGATCCGCGATCGAAACCACAACCCATCCCCCTGATCGGTCCGTGACCTCGCCCGCGCTCCTCCATTAAGAAGAATTAACCAAACTGCCCATGCCACTCAGACCTGCGGCGGATACGGTGGAAGTATCGACGACCAGGGAAGCGGCCCTTGAGAGATGCTCCATTGCGGAGGTAGGCCCGATGAGGATGCGATGGCGATGGATGTTCCTGGCCGGATCGCTGGCGGGTTTCGCCGGTTGCGGCGCCGAGGATGATCCGACGGCGGCCGAGGCTCAGGGGGGTGAGCCAGCGGCCCTGGTCACGGTGCGAGCCGAGCCGGCGAAGGTGAGTGAGGTCGTCGATGTGGTCGAGGGCCTGGGCCGTTGCGAGGCGTTGCCGGACCACCTGGCGATGCTGACCCCGGCGGTCGAGGGGCACGTCCATCGACTCTTCGTCAAGCAGGGTTCCCTGGTGAAGGCGGGCCAGCCGATCATCGAGCTGGACCGGTCGGTCGCCGAGGCGGACCTGGCCGAGAAGACGGCCAACCTCGAAAGCCTCAAGGCCGCGCTGGCGTTACTGAAGTCGTTGCCCCGACCCGAGGAGCGTCGGGCCAACGAGCTGGCGGTCGAGCAGGCACGGGTTGCGATCGAGCGGGCCCAGGTGGTCGTGGACAAGCTCCGCCCGTTGCTGGCACGTCACGAGGTCGCCGAGCAGCAGGTCTTCGACGCCGAGAAGGCCCTGGAAGCGGCCCAGTTGCAGAAGGATTCGGCTGAGGCGACGCTCCACGTCATGATGATCGGCCCGCGGCCGGAGGCGGTGGCCGAGGCCGAGGCCAAGATCAAGACGGCCGAGGGGCTGGTCGAGTTCTCCAAGGCGCACCTGGAGTTCCACACGATCCGCTCGCCGATCGACGGCGTCCTGGACAGTCTGACCTGTCACCCTGGCCAGACGATCGCGATCGGCACCCCGGTCGGCGAGGTGGTGGACACTCAGCCAGATCTTCGCCGTCGTCTGGCTGCCCGCGACGTCGGCGCTCTCGGTGCGGGCCGGTCAGAGCGGCCCAGGTTACTCTGGAGGCCCCCGGAGACCCTGAGGCCCCGGCCTCGGAGCCTGGAGCGGGAGAGCTGACCGGGGAGGTCGCCTTCGTCGGCCGGGTCGCCGACTCGCAGACGGGCAACCTGCCGATCCGCGTCCTGGTCGAGAACCCGGACGGTCGGCTCACGAGCGGTCAGGCGGTCCGGGTCGCCATCGACATCGACGTGCGCCAGGGAGTGCTGCAGGTTCCCGTCGCGGCGGTCTATGATCTGGGCGAGGGTCCCGTGATCAATGTCGTCCGCGAGGGGAAGGTCGCGACGCCTCCACCCCGAGGTCGGTCAGGAGCGGGACGGTTGGGTCGCCGTCTCGGGCACCGACCTCAAGGCGGGTGAGCCGGTGATCGTCGAGGGGGGCTACAACCTTCCGGAGGAAACCCCGGTGAAACTGGCCGGGGAGACGGCCCTCCCGCGATCGGAGGGCCTCTGATGAGTGACCCGATGGAGGTCGGGGACCGGGGAGCGAACCCGGGGTGGGATCAACCTGGTCGCCCGGGCCAGGCCGTACTTCGGCCTGATCGTGCTCACCACGGGGCTCCTGGCGGCCTTCGGCGTCGTCTCGATGCTCCGGATGCCCAGCGGGATCTATCCGGAGGTCGCCTTCCCGCGGATCGTCGTGATCGCCCAGTCGCCGGGCCTGGCGGTCAAGGACGTCGAGGTCGCCGTCACCCGGCCGATCGAGGAGGCCGTCAGCATCGTCCTGGGTGTGATCCGGGTCCGGTCGAAGACGGTCCGGGGGGCCTCCGAGCTGTCGATCGACTTCGACCCCTCGACGGACATGATCCAGGCGCTCAACGATGTCCGCGCCCGCATGGCCGAGGTCGGCGCCCAGCTGCCGCCGGGCACCACCTCGATCACCGAGCGCCAGACCCCCTCGGTCTTCCCGATCATCTCGTTCGTGGTCACGGGGGGCCGCGACCCGTCGGCCTTGCACGACTACGCCTACTACGACCTGCGGCCCCGGATCAGCCGGATCAGCGACGTCTCCTACGTCACGGTCCAGGGGGGCGACATCCGGGAGATCGTCGTCGAGGTGGATCCCCAGGCCCTGGCCGCCGCCGGGCTCTCGATCGCCGACATCGCCGACCGCCTGAACAAGGAGCACCGCCTCAAGGCCGTCGGCCGGCTCGATCGCGGGGCGCTGCAGTATCAGGTCCTGGCTGATACCCTGGCCAACGATCCGCTCGACCTGGAAGACCGGGTGATCATCCACAAGAACGGCCAGGCGATCCGGCTCCGCGACCTGGGCCGGGTGATCGTCTCGCACGAGGACCGCACGATGGCGATCCGGTCCGACGGCCGCAACGCCGTCGCCCTGACCGTCTTCCGGCGCCTCGGGGGGAACGCTCTGGCGGTCTCGCGGGACCTCAAAGCGGTGCTCGCCGACGCCGCTCGGTCGGCCCCGCCGGGGGTGGAGATCCGTCCGGTCTATGACCAGGGGCTGCTGGTCCGCACGGCCATCGCCAACGTCCGCGACGCGATCGTCGTCGGCGGCCTGTTCAGCGTGGTGATCCTGCTGATGTTCCTCAAGAGCCTCCGGGCCACCTTGATCGCCTCGCTGGCCATCCCCCTGAGCCTGATCATCAGCTTCGTCTTCCTCTACCTGACCGGCGACACGCTGAACCTGATGTCGCTGGGCGGTCTGGCCGTGGCCATCGGCCTGATCATCGACGACACCGTCGTGGTCATCGAGAACATCGCGCGGCACCTGGCCGAAGGGCAATCGGGCGACGAGGCCGTGGACCTCGCCAGCAAGGAGATCAGCGGCGCGGTCGTGGGCTCGACCCTGACGACGATCCTGGTCTTCCTGCCCCTGGCGTTCGTGCGGGGCGTCGTCGGCCAGTTCTTCCAGTCGCTCAGCCTGGCCTTGACGGTGGCGCTGCTGGTCTCGATGGTCGTCAGCCTGACGATCATCCCCGTGCTGGCGGCTCGCTTCCTCGGGCGGCGTGCGATGCCGACGTCCGGCCCGATCTACAACCGCCTGGCCGATCGCTACGAGGGCCTCCTGCGGGTCGGCCTGCGGCTGCCGAAGACGGCGGTGCTGCTGGCGATCCTGGCCGTGGTCCCCGGCTGGTGGCTCTTCCACCACCTGGAGACCGGATTCATGCCCGACATGGACGAAGGGGCCTTCGTGCTCGACTACGAGATGCCGGTCGGCACCTCGCTGGTGCAGACCGACAAGGTCATGAGGCGGGTCGAGGCCATCCTCCTGCGGACTCCGGACGTCTCCGGGTACATCCGCCGGACCGGGGCCGAACTCGGCTTCTTCGCGACCGAGGCGTACACGGGAGACATCCTGGTCAGCCTCAAGCCGCCCGGCACCCGCCGGCCGATGGCCGAGATCTTCGACGCGCTCCGCGAGGAACTCGAAGCCGAGGTGCCCGAGCTGGAGACCGAGCTCGTCCCGCTCGTCGCGGACCAGATCGGCGACCTGGCCGGCGTCGCCAGCCCGATCGAGGTCAAGGTCTTCGGCCCCGACTTCTCCCAGCTCCGCGAGCTGGCCGAGCAGGTCGGGACGGTCGTGGAGGAGGTCCCCGGGGCCGTGGACGTGAACCCCCACGTTTACCTCGGCAACCCCGACATCGTGATCCGGCCCGACAGCGTCGAAACGGCGCGCGTCGGCCTGACCGAGATGGACGTCGAGGCCCAGCTCAACGCCGCGCTCTACGGCCAGGTCGCGAGCACGGTCCCCGAGCAGGACCGGATGACCAAGATCCGGGTCCGCTACCCCGATCGGGTCCGGTTCGACCGGCAGCACCTGGGCCAGTTGCCGATCAGCCTGGCGACGGCCGCGCCCGCCCCCGCTCCCGCCGGCACGACCCGCACGGCCGGCGTCGGCTTCGTCCCGCTCGGCCAGCTCGCCACGATCCGCACGGTCCGCAGCCCCAATGAGCTCTGGCGGGAGAACCAGCAGCCGGTCATCACCGTCACGGCCGAGCTGGAGGGCCGCGACCTCGGCTCGGTCAACCGCGAATTGCAGGCGAAGCTCGCGACCCTGAAGTTCCCCCCCGGCTACCGCTGGGAGCTGGCCGGCGACTACCGGGCCCAGCAGGAGTCGTTCGCCAGCCTGCTGATGGTCCTGATCGTCTCGGCGGCCCTCGTCTTCCTCGTGCTCGGCTTCCAGTTCCACAGCCTCACTCTGCCGCTGCTGATCTTCCTCGCCCAGCCGGTCTCGATCGCCAGCGCCCTGTTCGCCCTCTGGGTCACGGGGACCCCCTTGAACGTCTCGTCGTTCATGGGGGCGATCCTGCTGATCGGCCTGGACGTCAAGAACGGGATCATCCTGATCGAGTACATCGGCCAGCTCCGGGACGAGGGGATGCCGCTGCGCGAGGCCCTGGTGCAGGCCGGGCGGACGCGGTTCCGGCCGATCCTGATGACCAGCCTGACGACGATCTTCGGGCTGGTGCCCCTGGCGATGGGGGTTGGCCCCGGCGCGCAGATGCAGCAGCCGCTGGCCATCGCGGTCATCGGCGGCCTGATCACCAACATGCTGCTGACGCGCCTGCTGATTCCGGTCGGCTACCTGGTCCTCCAGGGCAGCGGCCGGGAGGCTTCGGCCATGCCCCGGCGCCCGTCGATCGGATGACCGCCGCGGCGGAGGCCATCACCGCGACCCGCCTCGATCGGCGACTGAACACGCCCAATCCCGATAACGAACTCGGCCGTCTGGCCCGCACCTTCAACGCCATGATCGCGAGACTCCAAAACTCCTTCGACGAGGTCCGGCAGTTCACCGCCGACGCCGCCCACGAGATCCGCACGCCCCTGGCCGCCATGCGGACCGCGGCGGAGGTGGCCCTCCGCGGCCTGCGCTGTCCAGAGCGGGACGGCCAGGTCCTGACGGAGCTGCTCGAGAAGATCGTGCGCCTGACCCGGCTCGTCACCGATCTCCTTTTCCTGGCGCGGGAAGATGCCGGCTTGCCGACGGGGGCATGCCGGCCGGTTCGGCTCTCGGAACTGGTCCGCGACGTCGCCAGTCACATGTAGGTCGTGGCCGAGGAGAAAGCGATCTCCCTGGAGGTCCAGGCGTGGGGACCGTGTCCAGTCTCCGGGGACCCGGTTCGGCTCCGCCGGCTCTTCTTCAACCTTCTGGACAACGCGATCAAGCACACCCCGGGCGGCGGCCGGGTCCGGGTGCGTTGCCTCGAAGCGCACGGCGAGTCGGTGATCGAGATGAGCGATACGGGCGTCGGCATCGAGGCGGAGCACCTGCCCCAGGTCTTCCGGTGGTTCTACCGGGTCGATGCCGCACGGACGGCGAACCAGCGCAAGGGGCTCGGCCTGGCCATCTGCCGGGCCATCGTCGAGGCCCACAACGGCCGGATCGAGATCGACAGCATCGTCGGCCGAGGCACGACCATCCGGGTCGTGTTGCCCGGCCGGGCCGGCGAGGATCGATCGCCCGGGTCGCCCCCGCGCTGACCCGGCCGATCCTCCTCGACCGCGTCGCCCGGTCCTTCCCGAGCATCTCGACGGGACGGCTCCCCGGCACAGGCTGGCCTCATGTGACATGGTCTTCACGTCTCGCTGCCTCGCCTTGACCGATCCAGGCGTCCCCCGTAATATGGGGGATTGAAGATGGGAGATTGGCGTTTGATGCGACGGTTCACGGCCTGGTCTTGCCTGTGCCTGGTCTTCGCCGGACCCTTCGTGGTCCAGGCCAGGGTCGCTCACGGCCTCGCTCTTGCGATCGCTGTCGCCGGAAAGAGCCTCTGCGAATCGGGCCAGGAGGCGGCCGACGAGGAATTCGACGGCCGCGACCTTGTCGCGATCACCGCCGCGCACGACGCCAGGGGCGATCTTCTGCTCGCCCATCACCTCCCGCTCAACCTCTCCATCCTCGCCACGCCGACTTGCGGGACGCTCTCCGACGCGATCGGCGTCGAGCGGCGTGTCGGGCCGTGGCGATGGCCACCGCCCGCCGCCGCCCTGCGCCAATCCCTCCTCCAAATCTACCGCTTCTGATCCGAGGTCGGCCCGGCGGGTCGTCCGCGCCGTCGTCGCCTGCGCCGACCGGCTGGGGAGGAACCCGCCCCGCATCCGCATCCGCAACGAGCCCTCGGGCACGTTGATCGGAAGGGGTCCCGCTGCGCCGACCGCCCCACCACGCATCTCCGAGGCCCAAGCCGCCGGCCACGACGCCGGTCGTCTCCCTCCGGGCCGCCCGTTCACCCCCGCGACGACAAGTATCGCCTGTTCACGGCGGGCCAGGAGAATGTCTTGACGTACCTGAACGCCCAGCGGAACTACCAGGACGTCGTCCGCCAGTACCTCGACAGCCTGATCCTGCATCGGCGGAGCATGCTGCGGCTGAACACAGCGGTCGGGAGGAGGATCTTGCCGTGATTCGGCGGGAGCGCCGCCGCTCGTCGCGGGCTGGCTCGTGATGACGGCGGGTGGCCGTGGTACGAAGACGGACCACGGTCTTTCCCGAATCGCCGTGGTCCGAAGACGGACGGGTGGCCGGGGCAAAGTCTTCGTGCCCCGGTCCCTCGGCCCTTGCTCACGCCGAGGGGCCGACCTCATGATTATGGGCATGCCCGCCGAGCGTCGCAAGCGCCGAAGCGACAACGACCCGGGACACGCCCATGAATTGACCTTCAGTTGTTACCGGAGGTACGAGTTCCTCCGCGCGGAGCGGACGTGCCTCTGGCTCGTCGAAGCGATCCAGGAGGCGCGGGCCGAGCTGGAACTGGACCTCTGGGCCTACGTCTTCATGCCCGAGCAGGTCCATCTGATCGTCCACCCTCGCCGACCCTCCTACGAGGTCGCTTCGATCCTGAAGGCCATCAAGGAACCCGTCGGGCGCCGGGCGGCCTGGTTTCCCGCCAGGCACGCCCCGCAATGGCTTCCCCGGGTCACCCAGCGGCGTGGCCAACGCCTCGAACGCCACTTCTGGCAGCCCGGTGGGGGTTGCGATCGCAAGATCGTCAAGCCGCGGACCCTGAGTGCGATGATCGACGATATCCACCTCAATCCGGTCCGGCGCGGCCTGGTCGAGCGGGCGCGGGATTGGCGCTGGTCGAGCGCGGCGTGGTTCGAGGGATGCGAATCCGCGGCTCACGGACTCATCCCCGACCCGATCCCACCGGAATGGGTCGCTGGTGGATCGGTCACCGCATCGGGGCATGCCGGGGCACGAAGACTTTGCCCCGGCCACCCGTCCGCAACCGCCCGCCACCGAGACACGCTTAGAGGCATCGGACAAAATGAGTCCGGACGCCGAGTTTTCAGCCATCCGGCTTCATAAAGTTAGGGCCTCTTAGCTCCCAAAGGTCGATGGGGTCGGGGAGGGCGACCCCACCCAGGCGACGCGAGTACGGAAGCGTCGCGTTCCGTGAGGCGCCGATCCGTCCTGGATACGCCTCGGAGGGAGCCGCAACCATCCTGGGACCCTTGCCGACGCGATATCCGTTCGCAAACCCTTACGGCAAGAGCGGTTGCGGCCTAACGACCAAGCTCAGCGGACCGGCCCGCCGAGAACGAGCTATCGAACTCCCCGAACGCGCCGCGGCGGGCCGGGTCCGCTGCAGCGCGAGGTTAGGCGATTCCTGCCGTCAGCCCGAGAGACTCCTCACGCCGATCAGGATGCCAAGTGCAACGGCGAGCAGAGGAATTGCAACCCAGAACCAATTCAGCCGCCAACTCGTTAGCCTGGGAAACTTCTTCGCATGCTCTTTGCGAACCTCATCGCGATCGATTTTTGCCCCGGGCATCACTCTCTCTAACGTGCGTCGATATTGCCTTGCCAGCTCGCTATGGTACCGGTTCCGCTCATAATGTTTGGCGCTGAATATCGCTCCATAACAGCCGACGCCCACTAGGAATAATGCCAACGGCAGATGCAATACATCGGCGTCTTTGAATGATGTCAACCCCGTCGCAGCCCCAGCAACAGCCAGAACCACGTTCGTCATTGTCGCTCGCTGTTCCTCGTGGTGGCGGGCCTGCGTTGTCTGCTCATTGTAGAAGGCCAACAGCAGATCGGCCTCATCGCCCATCGCAAGCCCTCCGCGTCTGTCGCCTAACGACCAAGCTCAGCGGACCGGCCCGCCGAGAATAAGCCCCATGTTTTCAGAAGCCGCCGCGGCGGGCGGGGTCCGCTGCAGCGCGAGGTTAGGCGGCATGGCCGAGGCCCACCAGGCCAGGCCACGAAGGCGATGCCTCGGCCATCCCCCGCGGTCCTTCAAGGCTTCTGCCTCTCATAGACCGCCAGCGTAACGCGCGTGCCCGGCTTGCTGGCGAAGTCGGCCGGTCGCAGATCAGGGTCGCGGCTGGTGCAGACCGTCAGCCGATCGCCCTCAAGCTTGTAGATGCCTGGGTACTTCCTGCCCTTCGTGGGGCCGTCGACGGAGGCCAGGTCGATCCGCGCCGGTTCCTCGCTCGGCGTGATCTCCACGTCGTACGACCCCCGATTCTCTCCGTTGATCTGGATCGTCTGCGTCTTGCCCTCGTGTACGAGAACCGACACGCCGTAGTTTTGTTCTCCGAGTTCCTGGCCGTCGACCGTCAGCGCGACCAGCCTCCACTTGCCCTGCAAGGACTTCAACACCTTCTCTGCGTCGTCGGGCCCGTCCGCTGCCCGCGAGAGAGGGGCAGAGGTGACAGCCACGACCGCGAGGAGCGAGCTGAGCGAGAACGTCGAGAGCCTTCGCAGCATGACCGAGCCTCCCAATTGACGCGATCGCCGTCCGTCGTCCTGTCCTGAGCCGCTTAACGCCGAAGCTCAGCGGACCCGCACCGCCGAGTGAGCGATGATCCCACAAGAGGCGCCGGGTGCCACTGGCTCTGCCAGTGCCGGGCCAGACCAGAGCACTGGCAGAGCCAGTGGCACCCAGATATTAGGACTCATCTTCCGCCAGTGCCACCCCGCCGCGGCCCGCCGTTGATGCTGAGATCGACCGTCGAGGCGAAGATCAGGGCGTTATCGGTGGCTGAGCCGACGTAGAAGTTCAGGAGGTAGGTCTGGCCGATCGTCGTCGCGACGTCCTGAGTCACCCCGTTGGTCATCGAGTTCGTGCCGGGGCCGGTCAGGTCGATCCATTGGTCACCGTCCTCTGCCGGGAACAGGATGCCGTTGGAGGCGTAGTTCGCCCCGATCAGCGCCGCATCGACGCCAACGACCGTCCACCCCGTGATGGCCGTCGAGCCGCCTGGGAAGTCGTGAAGCTGCCGACCGGGGCAGTCGGGAATCCGAACGACCCATTGGCGATCAGGTCGGCCCTGGCTTCGCCAACGAGCGCGACGGCGAGGCCCGGATCGCGGATGCGATGGAACGCGAGTGACGATCCAGCATGGACGTTGGCTCCTTAACGCCTAACGACCAAGCTCAGCGGACCGGCCCGCCGAGAGTGACCTATCGCATCAGAGAAAGCCGCCGCGGCGGGCCGGGTCCGCTGCAGCGCGAGGTTAGGCGCGTCCGCTTGGACCGGAGGCATGATTGCGAAGAAGCCCTCGCACCGCCCTACGACCTCATCGAGCGACGCCGTGCGAAACACTTCCGTGTGGAGACGTTCGCAGCCGAGAGACGCAATCGATTGCGGTTTTCTCCCAGAGCCGTCGAGACGGCCACGATTTTACGACAGCCGCGAACGGAGCGGAACAACGCAGATGCCGCAGTCGCTCGGGCAGGCTGGCAGCGAAGCCGACTTTAAAGCCGCCCGGGATCGAGTTCCCGACGTTCCAGTTGGACGAGGTAGAAGACGCTTTCCTCGGCTGACGTGACGCCTTCGGAGCCCTCGACCTCGCTTTCCGCGGAGTCGGCCCCGTTGGTGATGACCAGAAGCTCGGCGGTGAGACGCTGGTAGTCGTCCTGGGTGATGTACGCGATGAGCTGATTATTGCCGATCGAGGCGGGCCGCTTGGTCGTCTCGATCCCGAGCGCCTTCAGCACCTTGAAGACGGTCTGCTTTCGCTTGCCGTGCTCGGTGGCGACATCGCGAACGGCGATCAGGTC
Organism: uncultured Planctomycetales bacterium; assembly: GCA_963752755.1. Taxonomy (GTDB): domain Bacteria; phylum Planctomycetota; class Planctomycetia; order Isosphaerales; family Isosphaeraceae; genus CAVVZJ01. Next base: position 362,483 of record CAVVZJ010000010.1, read on the forward strand.
ATCGCTCATCGATTCGCCTCCCCGCCGCCTAACGTCCAAGCTCAGCGGACCGGCCCGCCGAGGATGAGCCTCATACTACCAGAAAGCGTTGCGGCGGACCGGGTCCGCTGCACGCAAGGTTAGGCGGGGTTCCCTGACCGGGGCACGAAGACTTTGCCCCGGCCACCCGCCCGCGACCCGGTAGATGATTCCGACGAGGAGGCCGAGGGAGGTGAGCACAAACGCCGGTGGCTCGGGCACGACGCGGACCAGCATGACGTTGTTCGTGCCGCTGACCACCGCGAACGCCTGGTCGAACACCTGCGGATCGGGTTCCGGATTGACATCCAATTGGACGAGCGCAAGTCCGTAGGGATGCCGCCGGCGTCGGAGCCGCCCGAGCAACTTGGCCGTCGCGGTCCCAGGGAACACGAAGACGGCCGCTCGATCGGGGGGAGCGGCGACGCTCGTCGTCGGGCCGAAGCCGTGATCGGCCGCGCTCGCCCGCGGTGAGGACCGTATTGGAAGCGAGGAAATCGAGCCGCAGGCCGGCGTCCTCCAGGGAAGTTCCGTCCGCCATCGTGAACGACGTCAGGGTCATCTGGTCGCGCGTGTTCCCGAGAGGGAGCCCACGAACGAGATGTTATCCGAGAAGTCGAGGATCACGCTGACGCTGCCGCCAAAGAAACCGCCGAGGCCGTTGTCGCCGAGGCCGATGATACATTGAGGATGCCTGGCCGACGGTGAGGGTGAGAGGCCAGAAGCTGAGGTCCACGATCCCGAAGCCAGTACCGCTCGGGAGCGTCCCGGTCAACGGGGCCAGGACCCCGGTCGTGTCCGGGGCCCCTCCCCCGGCCGAATAGGCGATGCTCCCGATCTCGGGGACCGCCCCGGCCTGGTCGACCCCGAAGTGGATCCCCATGTCGCCGAAGCCGAACCCGGGAGCCGCGAATCGATTGACTTCCCCGAGCAGATGAAAGTTGGCCTTCAGGTCAATCATCTCCGCCTCGGCCCGCCCCCCTGCGACGACTGCAATGATCAGGACGGTCAGGGCTGCCCGCTTTCGAGTCATTCTGACAACGGCACTGGGTAACAGGATGGACCCGAAGGCCTGCGACGGGTCGAGCAGGCGTGTCCTCATGGCAACTCTCCGTGTCTGGGACGCGATCGTGATAAGGCCGTTGATGAACCGAGAGGAATGGCGGCAGTGCCGCCATCGGAGACCTCCGCCGCCTAACAAATTAGCTCAGCGGACCGGCCACACACCGGGACACTCCGCACGATCATAACACGCCCGCGTGGCCGGGTCCGCTGCAGCGCGAGGTTAGGCGGCGCCGCCAGAGGGACTCGGCCGCCAGGACGCCGAGAACCGCCCCCAGCGGCGCGGCGACCGGGATGCCGATGTGCGAGGCGATGTCTATCGATCGGCTCGGGACGGCCTTGCCGCGGCGGAAGGGCTGCCCGTCTCGCGCGGCGGCGAAGCCGAGCCCGACGGCGATCGCGAAGATCGTGGCGAGGATTCCCCCGACGGCGATGCCCCGAAGCCAGTACGACGCGCGGCCGGTGGCGAGTGTCATCGGGTTGAGCCGCCTAACCTTGGTTTCTACGGACGAACGGGCTGTGTTAGAACACGTCCAATTGTCCGCATAATCCCACACAGTTGTTGAGTATGCCTTTGCCGGCCGCCACGTGCAACGGCCGGGCCGCGATTATGCGGACTTTGGTGCGCCGGCGATTGCGGACGGATCTCGGCAGGTCACGGCGGCGGGGTGGCCGGGGCAAAGCGAGTCTTCGAGCGTGTCCCCAGGGCGCCAACGACTTCGGCGGTCTCCGCAGCACGGGGCGGTCGGAAGGCCGGGTTCGAGGGGGGGGGAGAAGCGGGGAAGCGAGCGGTACGAAGAACGGCGGTGGGCCGTCGTGGCAGGCGACTTGAGGATAATTTCAAAAATGGGTGATAGCCTCTCGCCTTTTTTTCGAAAGTAAAGGAGTCAACCGACGCGACCACGTCGGTCGCTCCTGCGCTCCGCCGACCCCGATCGCCACCCTTGACGCCGAGGGCTCTCACCGATGCCGTCCCAACCCGACGCCTCCACGCCCCCGCCCTGCGACCCTTCCCCCGCCCCGGCCCCGCGACTCACCCGCGCCACCGGCCCGAAGACCGTCGCCGGCAAGGCGAGAAGCCGGGCCAACGCCGTCAGGCACGGGATGCGCTGCCAGGTCGTCGAGCCGCCCGACCAGCGCGACAAGATCGATCACCGCGTCGCCGAATGGACCGACGCCCTCCAGCCTACCAACGCCGTCCAGCGCTGGCTCGTCGCCCGAGCCGCCACCGCCTCCGTCCGACTCGACCGCTGCGTCGAACGCGAGAACCTCGCCCTCGAAGAGACCACCGCCGACGCCGAACGCACCTTCGTCCGACGCCGCCGCGCCTGGGCCCGCCGCACCGGCCAGAACCTCGAAACCGAGCACGCCAAAGCCTACCGCCGCCTGACCTCCTCCGCCTTCGGTTGCGACTGGTTGATCGCCCGCCTCGACGAGCTGGCCCGCGACCTGGAAATCGCCGGCGGCTACTGGTCCCGCGCCGAGTTCCTCCGCGCCGTCGCCCTCTTCGGCATCGACCCGCTGCGCATCCCGCCCGATCATCCGACCGTCGCCCGGCTCTACCGTGACGTGCTCACCGCCGACAAGTCCCCCGACCCCGACGCCGTCGATTTCTTCCTCAAGCTCGACACCAAGTCCCTCGAACCCGCCGACCGCGCCGACCGACACCGCCAGACTCTCGGCGACCGCGACGACGCCCGCCAATCCCTCCTGGCCGCCGTCCGCCACGAGCAGGCGCGGCTGCAACGTCTCCGCGAGGTCCTCTGGGCCGAGCACGACGCCCCCATCCTCGAAGCGGCTTGCGCCCACGCCCGTACCTTCGACCCCAGCCCCGAGGCGACGCTCGCCCGACGCTACGAGGCGTCCCAAGCCCTGGAACTCCACCGCCACCTCGACGACTTCCACCGCGCCCGTCGCGAAAGCGACGCCCCGGACGCGTCTCTGGCGCCGAACGAACTTCAAAATGGGCAGAATTGCGACATAAAACTTGAATCTCCAATCATTTCAGAAACCACATCGGCGGCGTTGCCTGCGTCCCCCTGGCGTCCCGGAGGCGTCGGAGAGGCGTCGCCGGCGCGTCGCCGGCGCGTGCCGAGAGCGTCGTCGGGGGATTCGCGAGGCGAGAAGGAGGAGGGCTCTCTCCGAGTCGCGGAGGACGCAGAAACCGGAGAGGCCGAGAGCGGATAAGAGCGAGCCTGGACCGTCGCGTCCGGCCCTCGGTCTCGCTCTCCTGTATCCTGGCCACCTCGGTCTTCCGGGCAACTGTAGTGCAGATCTCCGGATTGAGCGATATGTTACGAAGAATCAGAATTCCCGGATCGACTCAGAGACCTCATCGGACACTCGGTGGATCATGAAGAAGAACTCCTTGATCACTCGTCGGGATTTCCTCGAAGGCGCCTCGGCGGTCGCACTCGCCGTCCCATGGAACCGAGTCGCGCGCGGTGGTGAATCGGAAGGCCCCCATCAGGCGACGGGTGTGCGCGTCGGCGAGGTCTCCGAGACATCGGCCCTGGTCTGGACGCGGCTCACGAGGTTCCCGCAGCGGAATCAAGACGGCGTGGTCTTCGCCACGAAGGTGGATCGGCGGAACCCACGCCCGGTCACCGTCCCTGTCGAGCAAATCGAAGGGGCGTGTCCCGGCATGACCGGCCGGGTTCGACTCCGTTACGGATTGAACGAGGATCTGAGCGACGCGGAGGAGACCGGATGGGTCGAGGTGTCGCGGGACACCGACTTCATTCATCAGTTTCGGCTCGACGGACTGAAGCCAGATAGCAAGTACCATTACGTCAGCCAGGCCGCGGCCGATGGCCGTCCCGGGAGCGAGTTTCGCGGCCAGTTCGATACCGCGCCGGACGCCTCGACGCCCAGCGCGTTTCGGTTCTGCGTGATGACCTGCCAGGGCTACCCCGACCGTGATCATCCGGATGGGCACCCGATCTATCCCTCGATGCTGGCGCTGGCGCCGAAATTCGTCGTGATGACCGGGGATCTGGTCTATTACGACAGCAACGAGCCCCGCGCGGTGACTCCGGCATTGGCACGCCTGCACTGGGAGAGGATGTTCAGCCTGCCGAGATTGATCGCGATGTTGCGGAATACGTCGAGCTACTGGCTCAAGGACGATCACGATACGCTCAGCGACGATTCCTGGCCGGGCATGAAGGCGGGCGAGCTGACCTATGCCGAGGGTCAGAAGATCTTTCGCCAGCAGGCTCCGATCAGCGACCGGAGCTATCGCACGTTCCGATGGGGACGCGACCTTCAGGTCTGGTTCACCGACGGCCGCGACTTCCGTTCCCCGAACACGATGCCCGACGGACCAGACAAGACGATCTGGGGGGCCGACCAGAAGGCGTGGTTTCAGCGCACGGTCCGGGAAAGTGATGCCACCTGGAAGGTGCTCATCAGCCCGACGCCGCTGGTGGGGCCGGACCGACCGACCAAGAATGACAACCACTCCAATGCTGGCTTCGCCCACGAGGGTGACGAGATCCGCAAGTGGCTGCAAGTGCACGCGCCGGACAACTTCTTCATCGTCTGCGGCGACCGGCACTGGCAGTATCACTCCGTGCACCCGGAGACGGGGACCCAGGAGTTCAGCGTCGGAGCCGCGAGCGATTCCCACGCTGGCGGTTCACCCGGCGAGAATCCGCGCTATCACCGCTTCCACCGCGTGAAGGGAGGCTTTCTCAGCGTGGAGCTGCGCCCCGAGGGCCGGCAGAGCGTCATCGCCTTCCAGCTCCGTGACATCGACGGCGCGGTCGTTTACGAGGCCCGCTTCCGGCGCGGTGTCCTGAGGTTCCCGACGGCTCAGCCTACAATAATCTGCTATATATGTGATATCATGCTGAATCCGTTAGCCGGAACGGGTCGTCGTCGCTGGGGGCCGATCATTCGTCTCGCTGCGCCTCGCCGTCAGGTCCGCCGCACCGGGTCGCTCGGAGGATGAGGAGAGCCACGGCATGGAAGAGTCACGCAAGCCGGCCTGGCTGGATCACGCTCGCCGGTACTATTCCCTGATCGGAGAGGAGTCGGTCCAACCCGTGAGCGTCTTCGATGCGACCGACGGCGACGAGGCGAGCAGCGAGTTGCCGGGGACGCTCTGCTTGCGCCTGGAGCCTCGGTTTCGCGATTCACCGAGGCTGCGGGTGCTCGATGCCGGCGGGCGCGAGGGGGGCGTCATTCACCCTGAGAGGCTGGTGCCCGGCATGCGATACGCGATGCGTCGGAACGGTGAACTTCTGTGGACACAGTCGGTCCGTTCGATCGCCTGCAAGCGTCACGCATTGAAGCTGGCTCATGGCGATTCCTGGATATTCGACACGCCATTCTTCTGGTGGCAGCACTTGACAGGCACCGCTCACGGTGCCCCGAGGCTGCTGGGCTGCGTCGGCCCGGTGATGTGGATGTGGCTCATGTGGATCGAGCCCGGCCGGGATACGTCGGATTTGCTGGCGGCTGTCGCGTTCATGCACAGACAATGGTTCCATAGGTAATGTTAGTTCTGCCCATCGGGGATCTCGTGCAAGGTGTACGCCCCGGTGGGATGCACGAGCGGTTGGCCGGACGCCGAGCGGACGCCGGAGGCGTCGATCCGATAGACGCGATCCTTCACGAGTCTCGAGATCGTCAGATCGACGCTGAGCCCGTCGGCCGAGACGGAGACGCGATCGAGCGCGGCCCGGCTGCGGTCCAGCTCGGGCGAGCCGTAGGAGCCGGTGTATTCGTAGCGGTAGTGGTCGAGGCGATACGACGCCGGGTCGGCGGCGGAGGGGGGATCGACAGGGGCCGTGAAGGTGATCCGGAAACCACGCGGGCGGACGCGGATCGTGCGCATCTCGAAGGGCGTCGGGCCGGTGTACTCGATGCCGAAGAGGGCACCGCGGTCGGGCTGGGCCATCCAGCCGGGCTCGGTGATCCCGCCGACGTAGAGTCGGCCCCCCGGCCCAAACGCCAAGGTGACCGGGCCGAGGAGTCCCTGGCCCCAGAAGGGGAAGCAGGCCCCCTGGTACTGGCCGTTAACCCGCTCCACGTCGGCCCGGATGAGGGCGCCGCCGAACATCAACTCGGCCAGGAAGAACTGGCCGGCGAACGGCCCGAACTTGCCGCCGGTGGTGTCGCAGGCGACGCCGTTGATCGACCGAGCCCAGCCGTAGGGCACCCAGACGGCGGCTTTCCCGGCCGGGAGCGTGGCATGCTGTTTCTGTTCGGGGTTCGGGAAGCCGTAGAAGCGGCCCTCGTCCAGGTGGCAGAGCTTGTTGGCGGCGACCCACTCGCCCTGGTTGTCGGTGAAGAAGACTCCGCCCTCGGGGCCGACGCACCAGCCCAGAGGGTTGCGAAGCCCGAACGCGAGTTCGCGCGGCTCGCGTCCCGGCTCCAGACGCAGAACCCCACCGGAGCCGGGGAGGGTCCGGTTGGCGTAGGGGGCATAGCTGAGGATGAAGCCGCCGGTGGTGTCTCGCACCAGGCCGTAGGCGTAATCGTAGGTGTCCGCGACGCCGTGCGGCAGCGCGGCCACGCGGTCGAACCGGTCGGCGGTGCCGTCGCCGTCGGTGTCGGTGATCCGGGTGAGGTTGCGACGGTGCAGGACGTACAGGGCGTCGTCCTCGGCGAGCATCGAGAGCGCGTCCTGGAAGAGGCCGCCAGCGTAGTTCTCGAAGCGGGCCGACCGGGCGTCGTCCGGGTTGCGAAGGACGAAGAGTTCGCCGGTCTTCAGGGAGGCGACGAAGACGCGGCCGTCCTTCGGGTGGACAGCCAGGGCGCCGGGCATGATCCGATCCTCGCCGGAGACGGTCCTGGGGCGCGGGTAGGCGATGGCCCGGTAGCCGGGGCGTTCGAGGGTTCCCTCGATGTGGCCGGGGTCGATGATCGTATGGCCTTCCCAGGCGGGCGCGGGGCGGGCCGGCGGCAAGTCGTGGCGGATCGTCGCGGCGATGATGCCCGAGGCGTCGGGCATCAGGCGGACCGCGAGGGCGTCGGGCGACGTGGCGACGTGGGCCTCGCCGATCGACGCGGTGAGCCGGACGGCGGGCGAGCCGAGCGATGGGGCCGTCAGCGCCACGGACGCCCCCCGGGGACGTCCATCAGCCGGAGGGACCGCGAGAGACGGCCTCCGTCGGCGCCGCGTTCGATCCGCAACGTTTCTTCGAGCTCCACGCCGACCTGCGGGCCGAAGCGGAGCCGCCAGCGGAAGCGGACGCCGTCGGGCAGGCGATCGTAGCCGCGAAGCTCCCGGTCGGCGGTCGTGGCCGGTTGGCCGGGACGAACGAGATGGAGCGACGGCTCGGTGGCGGGACCGTCCCCGATCGGCGTTCCGGAGGCGAGGAACCGCCGCCGGCGTGCCTCGACGTCGCGGAGGATGCGGGCGCCGGTCAGGAGGCTGTGGGGGGCGCCGGTGGACAGGTCGTAGATCAACAGGTCGTTGCGGCCGTCGAGAACGCAGATCGATTCCACGATCGCGCCTTCAGACAGTTGGATGGGGATCTGGGCGACCAGGGGCGGTTCGCCGGGCGAGGGCGACGCGATCGACAGCGGGGGTGGCGGCTTCGGGGCAGGGGCCTGCGTCCCGGCCGCGAGGTAGCTCCAGAGGGCGTCCTTCTGCTTCGCCGGGTCGCCGCCGAGGATCGAGGGCAGGGTCGCCGGCTGGCCCCGCTCGAAGATCGCGGGCATCGGCGTGCCCGGGTAAAAGCGTTCCGGGCCCTCCAGGAAGCGGTCGAACCAGTCGCGCCGGAGGCGAGCGACGACCCGCGTCAGGTCCGGGCCGATCGCGCCAGGGTCGGGCTGGGAAAACAGCTTGCCGCCCCAGGCGTGGCAGGCGATGCAGCTATACCCCTGGGTCCCGACCAGGGCCGGGCCGTTGAGCGTCCCCGTCGTCGGGTCCTCGACCGGCCGCGGCGGCGGGTCGTCGTCGAGCCATTCGCCGTCGGCCTCGGCCAGCGCCTGGACGAACGTCTCCGCGTCGGGACCGAAGGCCGGCATCCGGTAGGAATAGCCGGGGTGCCTCGGCGTGGCGATGCCCTCGCGGACCGTCGCGACCAGGTAGGAGCGACGGAGCTTGCGGTGGGGGTTGGTCAACCGCGGCGTGCGCTGGTAGGGGAGCGATTCGAGGTAGGCACCGCCGAGGTTGGCCCCGATCGCCTCGATCGGCGGCGGCCGGTCGCTGTCGCGCTGGTGGCAGCGGACGCAGCCGGCCCGCTCCAGTCGTCGCTGGCGATCGGCGAAGGGCGACAGGTGGTTCTCACGCGGGGCCACGGCGAGGAAGGCGGTCAGCGCCTCCCGCGTCGGTCCGTCAAGCCGATAGCGCGGCGACGACTCCGGATGATCGGAAAGGCAGCCCTCGGCGACCTCCGTGAGCGGGACATCCCCCGGCGCGGACGGACCGAGGCCGGGATGGCACGAATGACAGCCCTTCTCGCGGGCCAGTGCGACCGCCACGGCCGGGCCGGAGACGCCGAGGCGTCGGCCCACGTCCCGGATCTCCTCGGTAGTCGGCGGCTCCGGTTCGGGCGGGACCGTTGCGGGCTTCGACCAGAGGAGCAGATAGGCCGCGATGTCCCGGGCCTGGTCGGGGCTCAGTGGCAGGCGCGGCATGCGGCCGTCGGGGTAGCGGGCGTGGGGATTGGCGAGGAAGGCGGCCAGGTCCTCAGCCCCCAATCGGTCGGCCAGGCCGTCGAGCGGAAGCCGGCCCGGGTCGCCGGTCTCGGTGCGGGCGTCGTCGAGGTCGGGGACGAGGTGGCAGGCTGCGCATCCGAGCCCGAGGAAGGCCCGCCGACCCGCCCGGTGGTCGCCGCGAGGCGGGCGGTCTTCCGGCCTGCTCTTGCCGGCCCGAGCCAGGGAGTCGGCGAGGATCCAGCGTTCGACGAACCCGCGGCGATCGGCGGAGAAGAGAGCGGGCATTCGCGCCGTCGGGCGGACGGCGGCCGGCTCGTCCAGCCAGTGCAACACCCAGTCGCGACGGAGTCGCCGTCCGGCGTCGGCCAGCGAGGGGCCGGGCGGGGGCTCGGTCACGCCGGGGACGGCCGACGGATGGCAGCGGGCACAGCCCAAGCGGACGACGACCGCGCGCCCGCGTTCCGCCCTCTGCTCCTGCTTCACCGCGTCGGAGACCTCGGCCGGGAGGTGGCCGAGTCGCCAGGCCGGCAGCGGCTCGCGGGCGAAGCCGGCCCCTTCCCAGAAGATCTGGAGCCGCGGGGACGTCGGCGAGCGAACGGTAACGGATCTTGATCCGGTAGAAACCAAAATCGCGCTCCAGGGACTCGGAGGGACCGACCGGCTCGGACTCGTCCTGGCTGCGGCTGCGGAGCACCGTGAGGCCGTCAAAATCGATCTGAAGCTCGCCGCCGAGCTGGGCCCGGAAGCGGATCGGGCCCGGTTCCCGCACCAGAATCAGGCCGTCCCAGGCCGCCTCGAACGGCCCGGACGGCAGCCGTGGGTGGGGACTGGAGCGGCCCAGGTAGAACGCCGGTTTCGGGTCGATCCGGTGGAGCGTGGCGTCAGTTTCGACCAGGGAGCGGTACGAGGCGAGCAGGCCGGGGCGTACGACCTCGGGCTCGATCTCGTCGGCGCCGGGTGCAGCCGTTGAGGTCAGGAGGGCCATCGCCAGGGCGAGGCCGAAGGTCGGGAGTCGGGCCGGGCCAAGGAGCGGCGGGTCACTTTGCATGATGCCAGATATACGACAACGGTGCGGTCGGGGCAACTCGCGTCCGACCGCGGCCGGGGCGGCGGCGTGCTGTGAGTGCCCGGCGGTGGTCCCTGGCCCGGAGCCGGGAGATGGATTATGACTATCGGGAGTCGTGATCTCGCTGGACCTCGATCGGGACCGGAGAACCTCATGCGCTCACGCTTCTCGATCCTCTGTCCCCTCGCCCTCGCTTCGTTGATCGCAGGCTCGGCTCGTGGGGAATTGTCGGCCGGGGCCGTCACGGTGGACGTCACGCCGAAGTCGCTCCCCGTCCTGGTCAACGGGGGAATGCTCAGCAGGAAGGCCAATCAGGTCAAGACCCCGCTCCACGCTCGGGCGCTGGTCCTGGACGACGGCGACGATCGGCTCGCGATCATCGTCGTCGATAGCTGCATGATGCCCCGGCCGCTCCTGGACGAGGTGAAGGCGGAGGCGAGTTCACGCACCAGAATCAAGGCCGACCACATCCTGATCTCGGCGACTCATGCGCACAGCGTGCCGTCCAGCATGGGCTGCCTCGGCACCGAGGCCGACCCGTCGTACGTACCGTTCCTCCGAGGGAAGCTCGTCGAGGCGATCGCGGCGGCGGAGAAGAACCTGGAGCCGGCGCGCGTCGGATGGGGGGTTGCCAATGCCGCCGAGTACACGGCCCTGAGGCGCTGGGTCCGACGGCCTGACCGCGTCGCCGAGGACCCGTTCGGCAACCCGACCGTGCGGGCCAACATGCACGCCGGCCGCAACTGGGACGACGTCACCGGCGAGTCCGGCCCGGAAGACCCGGCCCTCTCGCTGATCGCCGTCCAGGCGCACGACGGGCGACCGCTGGCCGTCCTGGCCAACTTCTCCATGCACTACTTCGGCGATCAGGCCCTGAGCGCCGACTACTTCGGCCTCTTCTGCGAGGGGTTGAAGGCCCGACTCGCAGACGGCTCGGACGGCGGGAAGCCGCCGTTCGTCGGCCTGATGTCGCACGGTTGCAGCGGCGACATCTGGCGCATGGATTACACGAAGCCGCCGGGGTCCCGCGGCGAGGATCTGACGATCCAATCGTATTCACGGAAATTGATCGATCTCGCCGCCGGCGCCTATGAGAAGATCGAGTTCCACGACGACGCGGACCTCGCGATGGCCGAGGCGAGGCTGAAGCTCCGCTATCGCGTGCCCGACCAGCAGCGGCTCGAATGGGCGCGTCGCATTGTGGAGACCATGGGCGACCAGCCCCCGAAGGACCAGCGCGAGGTCTATGCCCGCGAGCAGGTCATCCTCCACGAGCGGCAGTCCACCGAGGTTGTCGTGCAGGCGATCCGGATCGGCGACATCGCGATCGCGACGACGCCAACGGAGACGTACGCGCTGAGCGGCCTGAAGATCAAGCTCCAGAGCCCGTTGCCGCGGACGATGGTGATCGAGCTGGCGAACGGCGGCGACGGTTACATCCCGCCGCCAGAGCAGCACCGCCTGGGCGGCTACAACACCTGGGCCGCGCGCTCGGCCGGGCTGGAGGTCCAGGCCGAGCCGAAGATCGTCGAGGCGGCCCTGTCCTTGCTGGAGGTCGTCGCCGGTCGAGAGCGGACGGCGTATCGCCAACCCCGCGGCGCGGCGGCGGAGGCCATCCTCGCCCTGCGCCCCGTCGGCTACTGGCGGCTCGACGAGTTCGCCGGCCCGAGGGCCCTCGATCAGATGGGCCATCACGACGCCCTTTACGAGCCGGGGGTTGTGTTCTTCCTCGAAGGCCCCCGGTCCAAGGCGTTCTGTGCCGATGGCGAGACCAATCGCGCGTCGCATTTCGCGGGCGGGAGGTTGAACGCCCGGGTCCCGCAGCTCGGCGACCGGTATTCGGTCTCGCTCTGGATCTGGAACGGGATGCCCGACGGCGCCCGCGCCGTCTCGGGCTGGATCTTCGCGCGAGGCCGCGACGGGAACCGGGACGGCGGGTCCGATGTTTTGGGCCTGGGCGGGACGGGTGCCGCGTGCGGCAAACTCCTCTATCGCTCCGGCGACGCTCCGGCGGGCTCTCGGCCGCTCGTCGGTCGGACGAACATCGATCGCTGGACGTGGAATCACGTGGTCTTCGTCCGTGACGGGGCGTCGGTCCGCATCCATCTCAACGCTGATCCCGAACCGGAGATCGCGACCACGACCGCGGCTGGATCGACTGCGGATCTTGGCCAGTTGTTCTTCGGCGGCCGTTGCGACGGCGACTCGACCTGGGAAGGCCGGCTGGATGAAATCGCCATCTTCAATCGGGCCCTCAGCGCGGAGGAAGTCGCGACGCTTTTCCCCCGTTGAGGCATCCCCAGCGACAGGCGACCGTATCCAGAGAGGCTCATCCGAGATGCCGGGGTGGTGGTTCCCGCGTCGTCTCGAGGATAAGGGGCTTGAAGAATCCTCCTGACTCCCGCGTAGCCAAGGAAACCCAGGTGCGGTTCCGGTCGTAGTCTGGGTAGGAGACCTTTGGTTTTACGAGGCCTGTCCCCGGGACGTGCTCGTACTGCACGACGCCACCGAACTGGACGACACCACGCTGAAATCGTTGGCCGGCGACCTGGGACAGATCGGCAAGGGAGATCGGCGCGGCTACCTGTGCCACAACGTCCTGGCCGTGGAGGCCGACTCGGGGGAGGTGCTGGGGTTGATGGACCAGATCCTGCACCACCGCGACGAGGTCCCCGAGGACGAGACGCTCGCAGAGCACCGCGACCGCCCGACGCGCGAGAGCCGGCTGTGGGTCACCGGCACGCGGCACCTGCCGGCCGACCGACGGCTGATCGACGTCGCCGACCAGGTCTCCGATACATTCGAGTTCCTCGAGCACGAATCCCCGGCGGCCGACGGTTCGTGATCCGCGCCGCCAAGCCGCGCAAGGTCTACGCCGGCCACGAGCCGGTCGGCCCCCGGCAGGAGATCAAGGCGTACGCCCGTGGCCTGCCCGAACTGGGGCGGTTCACGATGGACGTCCAGGCGCAGCCGGGACGCAAGGCCGCGCACGGGCGCGGAGTTCGTGGTGCGCGGCGCGGCGGTGCTGGTCGTGCCCGCCGCACGCGAAGGCGGGTCATCACGGCCATGACCCGCTGCCGCTGTACGTCGTGCAGGTCACCGAGGTCGCGCCGCCGGAGGGCGAGAAGGCGATCGAATGGACGTTGCTGACGAACGAGCGCGTGCGAGACGTTCGAGGACGCCTGGCGCGTGACCGGCTGGTACGAGCGGCGGTGGGTGGTGGAGGAATATCACAAGGCGCAGAAGACCGGTTGCCGGATCGAGGACATGCAGTTCACGACGACCGACCGGCTGGAGCCGGCGATCGCGTTGCTGTCGGTCGTCGCGGTGACGCTGCTGAACCTGCGCGAGGCGAGCCGCCGCGACGACGCCGGCACGCGCCGTGCGGACACGCTGGTGTCCAGCGAGTACATCGAGGTGCTGAGCCTGAAGCGTTACGGCACGGTCCGTGACGGACCTGACGGTCCGCGAGTTCTTCCTCGCCCTGGCGCGGCTTGGCGGGCACCAGAACCGCAAGTGCGACGGGCATCCGGGTGTGGCTCGTGCTGTGGCGCGGCTGGATGAAACTCCAGGCCATGCTCGACGGCTACCTCGCTGCCCGCCGCAGGATTTGTGGTAAAACCTAAGGTAGGGGACCCATCGGAACCCCAGCCGAACTGAAACGCCGTCGCCGCCGTGCTGCCGAACTGAGGCAATGGGGCGAGTCGCCAACCGTCGTCGCCCGCATCCTCGGCGTCAGCCGTACCTCGCTGGCTCGCCAAGGCCGAGCGGTCGCCCGAGGGCTTGGACGCCAAGCCCCATCCCGGCCCCCAGTCCCGGCGGACTGACGAGCCGAGACAAGAACGGGAGGAGCTGCTGCGGGAGGGGGCCAGGGCCCACGGCTGGCACAACGACCTCCGGTGCGTCCGGGGGTCGCCGCGGTGATCCACCGCCGCTTCGGCGTCGAGTATCACGGCGAGCACGTCCGCAAGATCCTCCGGCGGCGGCGGCACGGGAGCCGCCCGAAGCCCCCCGCAAGGCCCGGCCGCGGAACGCCAATCCGAGCGCCCCCGGACCGGCCGCCGACTGGCCCCGGTTCCTCGAGCCGGCTCAGGAGCGGATGGCTCCTCGGGTCTTCCTCGACGGCTCTTCGGGGAATCGTGTGGGTGATTTCAGAGCTTGGGCAGCATGCAGGTGAGGATCTTCAGCCGGAAGTACTCCTCGTCACGGTAGCCGTCGGCGCGACCCTGAAGGGCGTGGATCTTGTTGTTGAGGCCCTCGACGAACCCCAGCGGGACCTTGTTCTCCTCGTGGCAATACGCCTCGATGCCATCCCAGTGCTTCTCGACCATCGCCGCAAACTTGCGGAAGGGCTCCAGGCGTTGCCACTTCAAGGCGTCCTTCCAGTGCGCGAAGAACCGCCGCGCCCAGCCGGGTCGGTTGTAGTCCCAGAGCTGGCCGAACGACTCCTTCAGCAGGTAGGCCGTATGCCGCCGCTTGTTGGCCCGGAACAGCAGCCGCAGCGTCTGCCTCCCCTCGGTGGTGAGGTTCTCCCGGCGGGAGAGCCGGTTGTACCGCTGCCCCTTGATGAACCGGCGATCCTTCCCCGAGAGGCGGGCGTACTCCCGCCGCCGCACCTCGTCCATCGCCTGGCCGAGGTGGCTCATGACGTGGAACTTGTCGTCGATGATCCGGGCCTGTGGGGCGTGGCCCTCCTGGAGCGTGGAGTTGCGGAACGCCTTCCACATATCCATGACGGCGACGCGGATCTTGCGGCATTGCTTGGGGCCCAGCCAGGCGAAGAACTCGTCGAGGCTCGCCTCGGAGCGGTCCTGGCCGCCGAACCAGATCGGCCGCCCCCGCTCCAGGTCGCTGACCACGATGCGGTAGCTGTGCCGCTTGCCGACGGCGATCTCGTCGATGCCGATGACCCGCGGTGCCGGGCAGCCCGCCCGGCGGAGTTGCTCCCGCATGGACTGCTTGTCCAGTTCCTTGACAGTGTGCCACTCCAGGTGCAGCTCCTCGGCGATCGCCTGAACGGTGCTCTCCCGGCACCGCCTGCCGACGTAGAAGGCGAACCGCTTGGTGTCCAGCGGGTTGTCCGCCAGCCAGTCCAGCCGCTCACGCTTCACGCCGCCACACCGGGGGCATCGGACCCGCCGCACCCGGAGATCGAGGTAGACCCGCCGGTCGCCGCAGGCGATGTCGCGGACGCGCCGTGCCCGCTGGTCGTAGAAGGCGCGAGACATTCGCCCCCACACGCCGCAGCGCGTTTTTTTCGGCGCCGGCGGAGGGTGATCACCACCGCGTAGGGATCACCGAAGATGCCCCGCACTTCGGCCATCGGCACGAAGCCCGGGAACCGAGAGATGTCCTGGAGCCGTCTGAGTTTGCCCATCGGCGCATCGTGACGAGTTTCCGGAGCTGACGGAAGGGCCTTCCGCCCTGCAAAAACAGGGGGCAACCGCCCGTCAGGGCCACAAAATCACCCACACGATTCCCCGAAGAGCCTCCTCGACGAATCGGGCTTCCCACTTTCGGCGTGGTGGTGCCGGTCGCCCCGGGCAGGTGGACCGAGTGCCTCGTCCCACCGAGTGGGCGATTGCGTGATACGAAAGCGACACACATAGGGTGGGTGGTCAGCGTGGTTGCCGTCAGGCCCCGTTTCTGCCGCCCCCCTCCGGTAGGGTCGAGGACTGGTGCGCGCACGGTAGGGTCCGGTGGCTCCTCCATCGCTTTCGCTGTGGGCCTCAGTCCGGCTCCCATGGTCACGTCTCCAGCCCCCGCCACGTCAAACCCGGCGTGCGGTTCTCCCGCACCGGGCTTTCCTGTCCGCTTCGCGTCAAGGGTTATGGGACCTATCACGTCGGGGACGCTTTCGGCTGCGGCGCCTACCAACGGACCCGGTAACCGTCGAACAGCCCGAGTCCCTCGTACAGCCACCGTCTACTCCACCTCCGCCAACCGAAGCCCCGGCGTTGTCGGGCACGCATCAGGGGCCGCCTCATCTTCTTCTCTACCCAGTCGCGAATGAAACCGAAGCAGCGGCTCGAATGGCCCACCGCGAAGTAGTTCACCCAGCCCCGAAGGATCGGGTTGATCAGTGCGATCACCCGGCCCACCGGCTCGGATTGATAGCGTCGGAAGATCTCCTTGAGCTTTCGCAGCAGCGTCGTCCGCGTCTTCAGCTTGGGCGTGTACTGCGCCCGCCACACCCCGCCGAGGCTGCGGATGCGGCGGAACTCGAAGCCCAGGAACCCGAAGCTCTCCCCCTTCGCCAGGTCGACCACCCGGCTCTTCTCCTCGTTGACCTCCACGCCGAGCTTGGCCAACTCCTCGCGGAGTCGTTTCTCGACCGCCTTCCGCAGCCAGTCATGCTGCGGGAAGGCGTCCACCAGGATCACCAGATCGTCGGCGTAGCGCCGCGTACTCGACGTACGTGTACTTGCCGCGGCGGGTGACCTCCTTGGCCCGCTCCAGCATCCGGTCCACCTCGTTGAGGTAGAGGTTGCTGAGCAGCGGCGAGATCACACCGCCCTGGGGGACGCCCGCCTTCCCGGACGCCTTCAGGATCATCTTGAGCAAGCGCATCACGTCGGCGTCATCGACCCGGGCCGCCACCTTCGTCAAGAGCGGCTGGTGCCGTACGTTGTCGAAGTAGGCTTTCAGGTCGATGTCGATGACGCGTGTCTTGTCCCGGACGATCGCCTTGGCGACCCGGTGCACCGCCTCGTGAGCGGTCCGCTTCGGGCGATAGCCGAACGACCCGTCTTGGAAGTCGGCCTCGAAGACGGGCTCCAGGATGAGCTTCAGCGCACCCTGGACCACACGGTCGCGGATGGCCGGGATCGACAGGACGCGGACCTGGCCCTCGTCCTTCGGGATCGCCTGCTTCCGGTTCCGTAGGGGCTGATAGGTGCGTTGGACCAGTTCGTCCCGGAGCTGCCCGAGGAAGCCCTCCAGTCCGCCCGCCTCGATGGCCTCGAACGTGACCCCGTCGATGCCGGGGGCCCCGTTGTTCTTCTTGGCCAGTCGGTAGGCCTCCCGGAGCGTCTCCATCTTGCAGACGTGGACGTACAGGCCCCAGAAACGCCAGGACGGTTCAGCCTTCGCCTTGACGTAGATCCTCCGCCTCAGGTCTTGCAGATCGATGGGCGCCTTTGTCATCTCGCCCCCGCCTCCCATGTCGGTGAAGGAGTCGCAGAACAGCAGGGCCCCTTTGCTCCGCGGGCGTTATCCCGCCTCGTCGCTACTACGGGCCTTTCCGCCACCCTCTCGCCTTCGGCCAATTTCCCGGGGTCGCCGGTTATACGGCCTACCTTCTTCCGCCGCTTTCGCGGCGGGGCGAGGAGGGCTTCTCCAGTTGCTCGATGTGCCCTGGTCACCGTGCCGTCGCTCCCACCCCGCCGGAGTGTCCCGCCGCGTCAGCCGCGTTGCGACGGTCCATGCTGCCTTCGCCTTCCGGTTGCAGGCTCGGCCTCCGGGTCTTCGCACTTTCGGGGCCACCTCTGCGTTCACTTGCGTTACGGCCCGGTGACTCGCCGACCATCCCGAGGATGACCGTGTCGATGGGCTTCAGGCCGGTCGGTTTCCCTCCGGCCTGCCATCCGAGCTACGGGGTTTCGGCTCTTCCCCCGGCGGGTCTGACTCCCGCTGAGCACATCAGCCTTTTCTGGACACACAACCGGACTTGATACTTTCGCATCATCCGGCTCTCCAGTAGGCGATTTCAACTTCCCGCCGCTTCTCCGCCCGGTCCGCTTGTCGTCCCCGGCCATCGGTTCGTCCCTGGCGGGGAGGACCCATTCCCCGGTGGGGCTGAGCTTTCCCTCGTCGATCAGGGCCTTGAGCCGGTTGGTCAGCGTCCCGTTGTGGATGGCGACGTGGCAGTGGTGGCAGACGACGAGCGTTTTCCGCTTGCGGGCGGCCATGATCTGTTTCCAGACCGGGGGCGTCCGTCGTCCTGGGACTTTGAGGTCCTTGAGCTTCCTCACGTGGTGAACGTTGATCCGGTCGTCCGAGCCGCAGACCTCACAGAAGTTCGCGAGGAGTCGGGCGATCAGCTCGTTCCTCCCGCCCGTGTGATGCCGTTGCATCGGGCCGTCCTGGATCGGGGCGAAGCGATCCGTCCTGAGGGACACGTCGCCGAATAGTGCCGTGTACTCCCGGCCCGTCCCGGGGTCGGTCCGGACCGCCTTGAGGACCCGCTTGGCGACGAACCGGCCTCGATCGGCGTCCCAGATGAGCTGGGATGCGGCGTACTTCGACCGCATCGAGCTGGCCGTCGTCTTGTGGGTCTTCGCCAGCGTCCTGAGCAGGGACCAGTACATGGCCCAGTGCAGGTGGCCGAACCAACTCAGGTTCGAGGCGCGTTTGTAGTACTGCACATATCCCCTGTACACGGAGCCGTAGGTCGCGATGACCGTGAAATCATCGTCGAACCGATGGCTGCCCTTGGGCTCGGGTCGCCCCTTGCCCTTGTACAGGCCGCTGAGGTTCACCACCACCTTGGCGGGGATCATCAACTTGATGCCGCCGCGATTCGCTCGTGTCGGTGAGACCGTGTCGGAGTCGCGTTTGGCATGGGTCGTGATCTCGTAGCCGAGGAACCTCGCCTTCTGGGAGGCGGGGGTGATCAGGGTTTTCTCCGGGGACAGTTCCAGCTTGAGGTGATCGCGCAGGAAGTCCCCGATCCGGCCCTTGATCGTCTCGGCTTCGCTCTCCGGCCCGTGGAAGCCGAGGAGGAAGTCGTCGGCGTAGCGCACGTACTTGAGCCGGCGGTAACCTGGGTCGTAGGCCACCTGCGTGGCCATCCTGGACAGGGTCCGGCCCAGTTCCCGGTAGGTCGCCATGTCTCCTTTCTCCTTGGCGAGGCTCCGTCTCTTGCAGAGGCGCACGTACTCCGGGTTGAGTCGCTTCTTCCCGCCCCGGTTGTAGGCCGGGGAGATCGTCGTCTCGACGTGCCGGTCGAGTCTGTCCAGGTAGATGTTGGCGAGCAGGGGGCTGATGATCCCGCCTTGCGGCGTGCCGCTCAGCGTGGGCCGGTACGTCCCACTGCTCGAGGTATCCCGCCCTGAGCATGTTCTCGACGAGCCTGAGGAAGCGGTTGTCGTGGATCTTCTCGCGGAGGATCGACAGCAGGACCTGGTGGTCGATGTTGTCGAAACATCCTTTGATATCACCCTCGATGAACCACTTCGTGCCCTTCCAGTGCTGGGAGATGTCCTGCAACGCGGTGTCACAGCCCAGCCCCGGCCGGAAGCCGTGGGAGTGGCAGGGCCGGCGTACACTAACATGCTAATGCGGTAATGACATCCATGAGGAACCCCTCGCTCCATCCGCAGCTTCGGCGCTTCCTGACGAGGCTCATGCGACGGTCGGGGTGTGGCTTGAGGATCGAGAGGGTGAAGCGGTCGAGCCAGGGGATGTTCGCCCCGAGCCCCCGCTCGCGGATCCGCGATTCGTCCTCGCGGAACGTCACCTCGAGGGTCCAGTGGCCCGCGTTCTCCACCGACCAGGGGCCGCGCACCGCCCGGGCGAACCGGTCCAAGTCCACCGGCAGGCGGCTGAGATCGTAGCGGACCGCGAGGCTCTGCTCCCCGCCCGCCCGCCGCCGCGACGTCACCACGCCGACCGACTTCCGCCGCTTCCATTCGGCCGGACCCGGCCGGCCCTTGGGAACCGGCAGCGGCAGGGAGGTCCGCTGTTCCTGGCGGCCGGGACCGCGATCGGTCGTCGTGAGTTCCTGGGCCGTCCCGATGGCGCCGATGTGCTCGATGACCGCCGCGTGCAACGACTCGGGATTCCGCTTCAGGGCCAGGACGGAGTCGGCCTGGCCGCCGATGACCGCCGCGGCGATCGCCTTCTGGGCCCCCATGGCGTCGCTCGTGACGATGCCGGCCCGGACGTCGCTGCTCTTCCGCCGCTCGGGGATCGCGGTGATCTCGTGGGACTTCTCGGCACCGACCTCCTGTCCCCGGGCCAACCCGGACTCGCCGGCCCAGGCGGTGACGACGTGCAGGACGCCGCGGTCGTTCTTCGCGTCGTGGCTGCGGCGGGCCGTCTGGCCGTCGAGGGCGATGACCGGGCGATCGACGCCCGTCTCGGCGATGGCCTCGTCGCGGAGGCGGGCGATCCAGGCGTGGAAGGCGGCCGCGACGGCCCCGGGCTTGAGCCGCATCAGGACGCGACGGACGACGTCCTGGCCGGGGATGCCGTGGGGCCGGTCGAGCCGGCCGGTGAGGAGTTCGGCCTGGCCCTCGGCCCAGCGGGCGATGGCGGTGGGCCCGGCGGCGCCGGCGAGGACCGCCAGGACGGCGAGGACCAGGACGCCGGGCCGGGGGTGCCGCCGGTTGCGGGGGGAGCGTGGGTCCTCCAGGGCGGAGAAGGACTCCCCGATCTCGTCCCGCCTGCTGCGGGGGCTCGCCATCGCCGACCTCCGACCCCCGAATCGGGTTCACGTCACGGTGGTCGGTAGACCCGGTCCGACGAGCGGCGCAAGACCGCAGAGTTTGCCAAATCGTCATAAAAGTGCCGCGCCGGCCCTGGTGGGAGTGGTCGCTGAACTGCGGCTCGTAGTACGCCTCCAGGAGGGAGCGCATGACCTCTTGCAGCAGCTTGTCCGACCACGTGGGGATGCCGAGCGGCCTCATTTTCCCATTGGCCTTGGGGATGAGGATGCGTCGGACCGGAGTCCATCGGTACCGCTCGTGTCGAATCGCTTCGATGAGTGTCCCGATCTTCTCCAGGGACATCCCGTCCACGGTCTCCCCCGAGACCCCCTCGGTGAGCGCCCCGGCGTTTCGTGAGATCCGCCCATAGGCCCTCAGGTAGAGGTCCGGGTTGTAGAGCCGTCGGTAGACGTCCTCCCGGTGAAGTCCGTTCCTGCCGCGCTCGTGAATGATGGCCAGCGTCGTTTCGGCGTCTCGCATGTCGCGAACCTCCCGACCCGACCATCCGCCTACCTGGCCCGCTTCGCCATGTGGACGGCTTTCCCGCCCTCGGACTACTACCGGGCCTCCGTCGCCATGAGGCCGCCCCGAGGGGCTCGAACCTTTTAGGCGATCTCGCCTTCCAGATCATGCAACGTATCGAGACCCTTATATTGGGGTTAGGTCGCCAACTCATCCCTTGAACCGGGTTCATCTCCCCGACCGCTGTACCGGGCGGTCTTGCCGACCCTCGGACGCTTGGGGTCGGCACCCGATACACGCCGCCTCCGAATCAACGTAGCGGCGGGTCCATTGATCATCCGCTCAGGATTGGACTTCAAGCAGTGTAGCCTTGGCCATGCCAGTCGGGGCTTGCCACGCGGTCGCTTGATTGATTTCAGCTTCCCGTGACTTTGGACTTGGGCCGGCTGCTTCCCCCACTTCGGCCTTTCGGCGTCGGTGGTGCCGGTCGCCCCGGACACATCGACCGAGTGCCTCCTCCCACTGAGTGGGCGATTGCATGATATTAAAACGACGCACCGTCCGATAATGGAAATTATGTTCAAATAGTCGATATTGTAACGATCACCACGGTTATCCGGCAGTCCGTCGCATCCACGGCTCCCTCGTCGTGTCGTGGATGGGCGTCCACATTTCACACCGCGCCGATGAGCAGGATCTCGCGCGCTGCCTCGACCACCGCGCGCGTCACCACGCCGACCGCCAGCGGTCGACCTACTCGGGAGGCACGAGGAAGCCGTTGTAACCGGTGCATCGACCACGAATCGCTCCAGCTCGGCCAGGGTCAGCTCGGAGTCCGGGACCGACCCGGCGAGTGCGTAGCCGGGCAGACGTGACAGGAGCAACTGGGAGACGGTCCCGAAGAACCACTCGATCTTCCCACGTCCGCGGGGTCGCCCTACGCCGGAGTAAATCAGGCGGAACTTCAGGTCAACGGCCACCTGGTCGAGATGCCGGGAGGTGAAGTCGCTGCTGTGGTCGGAATAGAAGACCTCCGAGATGCCGCAGACCTGCCAGTGGGGTCGGCCCTTGCGCCTGATCGCCTACCGCAGCGCCAGGGCCGTCTGCATCGCCAGCGGGGCGGTGAAGTAGAGCGTTATGGTTTATGATGAATTCCGGTGTGGTGGTCCGGCAGGGCCTCTGAACCGTTACAATTGGACCAGCGGGCCGGGATGGTTTCGGCTCGATCGAACCCCCGATCGGATGGCCGAGCTTCCCCCGATGGTGAACATCCAGGACCTCATCGACGACGCCCAGTGCTACCAGACGATCCAGGAGTTGCAGTGGCCCGAGAGGGTGATCGGCCCGCATTGCTCCGCGGACTCGGTCATCCACGACAGGCATGAGGACTCTCAGCCCCACCGCCAGTGTTACCAATGCCAGGGCTGCGTCCGCATCGCGGGATCGCTCAGGAGATCTGGCCGCTGTACCTGGGGTTCTTCGAGTTCGTGCACAACGCCGCACGCTCGTCGGAAGCGGTTGCTGGGTGCCCTGATCGGCCAGTTGCGGGTACCAACCTGGAATCCATCATGAGCCCAAATTGATTCTTCCATGTGCTGAAGAGAAACCAGGAAATGGGGATGGGGAGATCGACTGGTGAGAAACCTGGCGGTCGGTGTGCTGGTTCTGGCTGTGATCGGGGTGAACCCCGCACTCGAAGCCGTTGAGGAGAAGCCGAAGCAGGACCCGACCACGCTGCCCGGCGAGGGCGAGGCGGCGCAAGTCGCGACCTTGATCCAGATGGCGCGGGACGTCGGTGATCCCCGGCACGGGGCGGCGGTCTTTGCCTCGGCGGAGGCGGCCTGTCTGAGCTGTCACCGAGTTGGCAACCAGGGGGGGGAGGTTGGTCCCGAGCTGACCAAGGTCGGGGCGAACCTGGCTCCCGAGGAAATCGTCGAGTCCGTGCTCTGGCCCAGGCGCCGGATCAAGGAGGGCTTCACGGCGATCTCGGTAGCCACGCTCGACGGTCTGATCCGCCAGGGCCACAAGCAAGGCGAGACGAGCGACGCAATCGAGTTGCGCGATCCCGCCACCGGCGAACGACTTCGGATCAAGAAAGCGGATATTGAAGCGATTCACGAGGATGGCTCGCTGATGCCTGAGGGACTCCTGGCCGCGATGTCGCTCAACGATCGCCGCGACTTGGTCCGGTTCCTTCTCGACCTCGGCCGGCCCGGCGTCGAGGACGCCTGCAAGTTGCTCGCTCATGCCCATCCCCACGGCCCGGCCCAGTTCACTTACGACCGAAAGCCCCTTCACCCGGAGCACTGGCCGAGCTGGCACCACCCCGTCAATCGCGAACGAGTCTATGACTTCTATGCCAAGGAAGCCGAGCACTTCGTCACCAGGCCAGCGGCCTTGCTGTTGCCGCCCTTCCCCGGACTGGACGGAGGCCACCTGGGCCACTGGGGAAATCAGGACGAGAAGACGTGGGCCGACGACCGATGGAACCAGACGGATCTGGGCCGGCTGCTCTGCGGTGTCTTCCGGGGTCACGCTGCGACCGTCGCCAAAGGGGTTTGCGTGCGACTGGGCGAAGAGGGAGAGCTGGCCACCTGTTTCAATCCGGAGACGCTCTGCTACGAAGCGCTCTGGAGCGGTGGCTTCGTCCGGTTCTCCGCGACGCGTTACGGGTTTCTCGACGGCTTGATTCAGGAAGGCACTCCCCTGCCCCGCCCTGAGGGCCAGCCGCCCGTCGAGCCGTTCGTCTATCACGGCTTCTACCGCCACGGCGACCGCGTGATCTTTGCCTATCGGATTGGCGATGTGGAATATCTCGATGCTCCCTGGGTCAAGGAGGGCCGCTTCTCGCGAGTCGTTGCGCCGGTGGCCGAGCATCCCCTGGCCGACCTGATCCGCGGCGGTCCGCCGCAATGGCCGCAGGAGATCAAGACGCGGGGAACCACCGGGAGCCTCGGACCGTACGCGGTGGATACCATCGCACCACCCTTCGAGAACCCGTGGCACGCGCTGATGTTCTTCGGGGGGCATGACTTCTTCCCCGACGGCTCGACCATGCTCTGCACGATGCAGGGGGACGTCTGGCGCGTCGAGGGATTGGACGAGACGCTGGAAAATGTGAGGTGGCGTCGGTTTGCCTCGGGGTTACACCAGGCGCTCGGATTGGTGATCGCTGAGGGGAACGTCTATGTGCTGGGGCGCGATCAGATCACCCGGTTGCACGACCGCAACGGCGACGGCGAGGCGGATTACTACGAGTGCTTCAGCAACGCTTTCGCGACCTCGACGGCCGGTCATGACTTCGTCTGCGGCCTGGAACGTGACGATTCGGGTCGGTTCTACACCGCGTCGGGACGGGATGGGGTGCTTCGGATCTCGGCGGACGGGCGGAATGTCGAGGTGCTGGCCACCGGCTTGCGTAATCCCGATGGCCTCGGGCTCGGACCTCACGGCGTCTTGACGGTGCCCAGTTCGGAGGGCGAGTGGGTACCCGCCTCGATGGTCTGTGAGGTCCGGCCCGGCGGTCATTACGGCTACCGGGGACCGCGCGAGGGTCGGCCGCCGGACCTCCCTCTGGTTTACCTGCCACGCGGTCTGGACAACTCCAGTGGTGGCCAGGTTTTCATCTCGGGCGATCGTTTCGGACCGCTGAGTGGGCAGTGGGTCCATCTCTCCTTCGGCATGGGGCGGCCGTTCTTGCTTCTGCGAGACCGGGTGGACGACCAGCCGCAAGGGGCCGTCGTCCCCTTGCCGGTCGAGTTCCGCTCCGGGTCGCACCGCGGGCGGGTCAACCCCGCCGATGGACAGCTCTACGTCAGCGGCATGGCCGGATGGGGCACCTACACCGTGGCCGATGGCAGCTTCCAGCGCGTCCGCTACACCGGAGAGGCGGCCCAGTTGCCAACCGCCTGGCATGCCCATGAAAACGGCGTCCTCGTCACCTTCGCCGAGCCCTTGGACAGGTCCGTGGCCGGTCGCGCGACCTCGCACTTTGCCCAGGTCTGGAACTACCGCTACAGCCCCGGGTACGGCTCGCCCGAACTCTCGCCACGACACCCCGGCCAGGCGGGTCACGACCCATTGACGATCACACGGGCTCATCTGCTGGAGGACGGCCGTTCCCTCTTCCTGGAGATCCCGGACTTGCAGCCAGTGAATCAACTCCATCTCCACATGCGCACCAATGAGGAAACTCGGATTGAACTGTTCGCGACGGTCCATCGGCTCGCGCCACCGTTCACCAATCTGCCCGACTATCAGCCGAGATCCAGGACCATCGCCGCCCATCCGATTCTGGCCGACATGGTCGCCCTGACTGTCAAGCCGGAGCCGAACCCCTGGCGAAAGGCGATTCCGGGAGCACGCACGATCGTGATCGAGGCCGGCAAGAACCTGAGCTACAACGTCCGCTCCTTCCAGGTCCGCCCCGGCGAGCCGATCCGGTTGTCGTTCAACAACCCAGACGTCGTGCCCCACAACTGGGTCCTGATCCGGCCGGGGACCTTGAACCAGGTCGGGGCTCTGGTCAACGCGATCGTCGCCGAGCCCGACGCGGCGATCCGTCAATACATCCCGAGAACCGACGACGTGCTCGGCTACACCGACATCGTCGGCCCCGGATCGTCCTTCTCGATCTTCTTCCACGCCCCGAAACAGCCGGGTCGCTACCCGTACCTCTGCTCCTTTCCCGGTCACTGGATGGTGATGAATGGTCAAATGATTGTGAGTGACTAACTTTCCGGCCCGGGGCTGGCCTCATACACGAACCTGCTGATGCTGTCCGGTTTGGACTTGTGGGACAGCCGCCCCCGGCTGTCGTCCGGTCCGGACCGCCGGGGGCGGCGGTCCCACCGGAGTCGGGCTAGAATCGGAAAACATCAGCGGGTTCGTGTATCAGTGCGATCAGGTTTCGCTACGGAAGGCTGGTGCGTCCGCGTCCGGTTCGCCGCCGCGGCTCGTTGCGCTCGGCCTTGCGGCGGTTCTGCTTCCGGCCCGGCGCCGGCCAGAGCCGGGGAACGGAAGCGTCGGCGAGCCTGGACAGGCTGCCAATCTGGCAGGTGGGTTCGTTTCGTACGACGACCGACAACGCGAGCGGCACGTCAAAAGTTCCCAAGAGGGTCCAGTGTGACGTCGGGTTCGTTTCGTCGCGGTGAGGGCGGAAGAACTCGGGCCGCTAAATCTTTCCAGTGTTGCCCAGCGTGACGTCGGGTTCGTTTCGTCAGGCGCGGTGCCGGATGAGGCGGCTGGGGGGCCTGGGTTCGTTTCGTCGCGGAGTGAGCGCGAAAAGCAAAAACGGGAATGGGAAGGCGGGGAGGCAGGCGAGTTGTCAAAGAGCCGATGATCGGACCAGGAGAACACATCAGTAAAGTATACCCCATTTTTGAGGTCCGGGGTTGGGCTTCTCGACCGAAGCGCGCGTGATACCGCATTCACCGGAGGGACGGGCCTTCCCGTGGCCTGCAACCAGGACAAAGCGTCAAGACGACTGGCCGCCCGATGCGGAGCGGATCGGGTTGCCGACGACTTCCCGGAGGAGCGGGGCGGGCAGGAAGAGCCGGTAGCTCTCGATCGACTCCTTCGGTTCGAGGCTGGGATAGCACATTGCGAGATCCGCGAAGTAGGCCGCGTGCTTCAGCAAGCCGCGCGGCGACAGGTCGTCCCCGGGACGCGGCGCGTGGATCATCGTGGCGCGGTCCTCGGGGGAGATTTGCGAAACCTCAGCGCACCAGGACGTGATGGCCTCGGGGTCCGAGTCGTACTCGAACTGGAAGGCCGCGGCTTCCGCCAGCCATTCCGCGCGGTGGAGATCGTCCGGAGTGGCCAGGCCGTTGACGTAACGCTCCGCAACCTCGACGCCCACCCGACTTTCCTCCTGGGGCAGGAGTCGCCAGATCCTCCGACAGCAGGCGAGAAAATAGCGTTGCAAGAGCCGGTCCAGGTCGGCGACCGCACCGCGCCACTCCTGGCGAAACCAACGCAGCATCAATGCCACGTCGTCGGATTGGAACCACTCTGGCCCGGTCATGCTCACGACGGGCCGCGATGGGTCCCGGACCCCCCAGCAGTCGAACAGGGCGTGAGCCCACGATTCGAGGTCCTCGGACACGAGCACGACCCCGGCCGCCGGTGACTCTTCGTAGATCGGGAAAGGGGGCGACCTCTCAACGGTCGAACGGAAGGACGCCAGATGCTCCCGGTCTGTGCACCATTTCATCCAGCCGGGAAAGTCACCCGCCCTGGCCTGCGGCCCGATCTTGAAGATCAGGGAAAGCTGAGCCGGCGCGGTGGCCTCGGGATTATCGGGATCGGCGTCGAACCAGCGGGTCATGGCGAACCCAAACTCTTCTGGCCCGTAACGGGTGACGACACTCCAGGCGCAACTCAGATTCCCGACGGCGGGGTCGTCCCCGTAGAAGCGGAGCATCAACTCAAGGCCAGCCTGGGGGGTGAGCGAGGCGAGCGGAACCCCCGAGCAGGCAATCCGATTCGCGAATCGCTCTTTGAGAATGTCTTGATCCATTTCAGTTGCAATAGAAGTCCCATTGTCCAACAGGCGGCTACCCCGATCTTTACGAAGCAGGGCGGGAGGCGGATTCGGTGTTTGAGCGACGCGCCGGCTTGGGCGGGTTATCGCCGGTGTCCCGGATTGGACTCGCGGGAGAAGGGCGGGACAGGAGCCGACTTCTCCGGAACCGGAGGGGTTGGGGAGCCCCTTGCGGGACGTTCTGGGTGGCCGAGGCGGGATCAGGAGGGCCGTTGGCGGGGATCGGGCGGTCCAGGCCAGCCCACGACCGTTCCTCGGGCCAACCGCCCAGGGTCCGTGCCAGGTCGTGAGCATCAGCCGCCCCCGCGTCGTCACCACGAGCCGCATGCACCAGAGCGGCGGCCTCGTCGGCAGAGAGCCGACCGTCGTGATCCGTGTCTCCCTGCCGGAGGAGGCGCCAGGCCAGCAAGAGGCCGCCGCCCCCACGAGGACGTCCCGGTTCGCCGAAAGACATCCGGGGCCGGACGGGAATGTCCCTCGGAGTTGCCGACATCACCCAACCAACATAGCTGGCGACCAGCATCATCGCGACGACGTTGGACGCCAGCACCACGCCCGTCACGAGCAGCAAGGGATCGCTTACCCGACGTCGCACCAATCGGAAGACGATCTGTGCGGCCAGGGCCAGAGCCAGCGCGATCATCAAGGCTCCGATCCACTCGTCTTGGGTCCGGTCGATCAGGGCATCGAGGACCGAATACTTGGACTCCATCCGCGGCAATCTCCTGGGTGGGTGAGTGAGGGTCGTGATTCGGTCGACCGGCCTCGAATCGGGGCGACCGGAGTCCCTTTCTTGAGGAGCGGCGTCTCGCCAGCGTTCGGCCCTCCGATCGTTGGCCGGCTGGGATCTGGAGTCAAGCACGAGCGGTTCCGGAGGTGACGGACGGGCCGCGCCTCGCCGAGGATTCGCGGACCGAGTATGCTGGGAAGCGGTAGGCGACGGCCTGGATTTGTGCAGGTTGAGCAATACCACCACAGACCACGGAATCTGAAATTGCCCATGTTGCAATCTTCTGCACATCTGCGAAGGTCGCGGGAACCGCGATGCCTGCTCGTTGCCGCCTTCACGGCTTTCGGGCTGATGGTGGCGAGCGGAATCGGGCCGGGAGTCCTTCTCCGGCCGACGTCGGCCCAGTCGCCGGTTGTCGCGGATGCGCCGGGCCAGACGACCACGGTTCTCCGGCAAGGGGACCAGGGGCCGGCCGTCGAGGATCTCCAGCGACGGCTCAATGCCCGGCTGGACCCTTCACCCGGCCTCGCCGTGGACGGCGACTTCGGACCGGCCACGCGGGCCGCCTTGATCCGCTTTCAGCGGGAACACGATCTGGGGACCAGCGGCGCTGCCAACGCCGCAACCTGGCGCGCTCTCGGACCCGCGCCGAAGGGCGAGCCGGAGGTCCCCTCGCCCGAGGACGTCAACAACGCCAGAACGCCGAAGGCCCCGCCCGACGCGCTCGACGGGCCGCCGTTCGTCACCGCGAAAGCCTGGGTCATCGCCGACGGCCGCGACGGCAGGGTGCTCTGGGGTGATCAGCCGGACGAGCCCCGGCCGATGGCCAGCACGACCAAGATGATGACCGCCCTGGTCGTCCTCCGACTCGCCGCCGCCGATCCCGGCATCCTGGATGAGGTGGTGACCTTTTCCGAGCGTGCCGATCGCACCAGCGGCTCGACCTCGGGTGTCCGCAGCGGCGAACGCCTGCCGGTGCGCGAACTGCTCTATGGCCTCCTGCTGCCCTCGGGCAATGATGCGGCGGTCGCCTTCGCCGAGCACTTCGGAGGACGCCTGGCACCGCCCGAGGATCGGCCGGAGACGACCGACCCGCTCCTCCGGTTCGTCGCCGAGATGAACCGCGTCGCTTCCGAGCTGGGCCTCCGCGCGACCCGCTTCGCCAATCCCCACGGCCTGCCGGCCGCCGACCATCACGCCAGCGCCCAGGATCTGGCCCGACTGGCCGCGACGGCTCTGGGTGATCCGCGTTTCGCCGCTTACGTCGCGACTTTGCGGCGGGGCTGTACCTTGACCGACGCGGAAGGCCAGCGGCGGAATGTCGTCTGGTCGAACACGAATCGCCTGCTGCGGATCGAGGGCTACGACGGCGTGAAGACCGGCACGACCTCGGCGGCTGGCGCCTGCCTGGTCGCGAGCGGCCGTCGGGGCGACGATCACCTGATCGTGGTCGTGCTCGGCTCCGGTTCTTCCGATGGCCGCTACGCCGACGCGCGGAACCTGTTCCGCTGGGCCTGGCAGCATCGGGAACAGGACCACGCGAAGGCGACTTCGGAGCCACGGCGCTGATCGTTGGCGACGATGACGGCGCCGGGGGTGTCGCCCTCGGCGCTCGTGTCAGGAGATCGGGCGCCCGATGCCGCGGCGGACCTCAGCCAAGGTCTCCCCGGAACCGGTTCTCATCCTCGAACCCGCGGATGCCGTCCGGTTTGGCCTGGTGGGACAGCCGCCCCGGCTGTCGTCTGGTTGGGACAGTCGGGGGCGGCTGTCCCACCAGGCCAAGAGCAAGGAAACTTCCGCGATGCTGGGGTCGTCCGGTTGGGACAGCCGGGGGCGGCTGTCCCATGGGCTCGAATCGGACAGCATCCGCGGGTTCGTGGATCAGGGTGTCGGGTGTGCGGTCTTCGCCATCTGGTCGCGCTGGCGGAGCTGGGCGGAAAGGCGTTGTCGCGAGGCGGCGTCGGGAGGCTCCAGGGTCTGCAAACGGTCGAGGTGGAAGTCGGCAACCCCGGGGCGACCGTCGGCGATCGCGCGGCCGGATTCGCGGAGATGCCAGGCGAAGACGCGGCTCCGGGCGGCCTCAATGCGGTCGGCCGGGTTTGTGGGCGGTTGCGAACCGTCCCAGACGCTGACGGAACCGTCCCAGTTCGTCGAGGCGAGACGGAGGCCGTCGGGGCTCCAGGCGAGCGTCGGGTTGGAGCCGCCGTCGAACGGTCGGCGGTCGGCGATCCGGAGGGCAAGCAGCTCCTCGCCGGTGTGCAGGTCCCAGACGCGCACCTTCTCGCGATCGACACCGGCCAGACGGCGGCCGTCGGGGCTGAACGCGAAGTGGAAGATCGACCAATCGTCGTGGGGTTGGACGCGGAGCAAGAGGGCGCCGGTCGTCGTATCCCAGACGGAGAAGCTGCCGTCGATGTCCGACGCGGCGAGCCGACGGCCGTCGCGGTCGAACTTGAGAGAGATGATCCGCTGGCGGAGGTGGTCGAGCTTGAGGACCTCCCGGCCGCCGGGTAGCTTGCAGACCCGGATCACAGCGAGGGGCGGCCGGTCGGGCGTGCCGCCCTCGTAGTCGTCGAACGCGACCCGATCGCCGCGCGGGTCGATCGCGACCGCGCCGTGCGTATAGGGGACCGGATACCGCGCCGCGACGAACGAGGCGAGAGTCCGGCCGCTGGCCGCTTCCCAGACCCGGACCACGCGGCGGACCGGATTATCCCGGCCAGGCTTGGTGCCCAGAGCAGCGACCCGCCGGCCGTCCACGCCGCAATCGACGAAGATCGCCGGCTCCTCGAGCCCGCGTAAGGTCGTCAGCTCCCGGCCGGTCGCGGAGTCCCAGAGCTTGATCAACCGGCGGTCGTCGGCCACCGTGGCGACGCGAGAGCCGTCGTCGGCGAAGTCGGCGAGGGTGGCGGGGCTCAGCCAGCGTTGGGTCAGGTCCACGGGCGGACCCTCGGTGAGTCGGCCGGCCTCGATCGCCCAGACGTCGAGCCGACCGCCCTTGCGGACGGTCCGAAGCTGATGCCCCGTCGGGTCGAAGGCGACGGCGAAGGCGTGGGCGTCGGGCAAGGTGAGGTACTCGGCCTCGCGGGTCAGGTCCCAGAGCCGGAGGTCGCCGGCGTGGCCGCCGCCGGAGGCGAGCGACCAGCCTTCCGGGTGGAAAGCGACGCAAGGAATCCACTCGGGATGGCCCCGCAACAACGATCGCTCGTCGCCCGTCTCGACGTCCCAGAGCCGGACGGTGGCGTCGGCGCCGGCGGTGGCGACCTCGCGGCCATCGGGCCGGAAGGCGACGCCGAGGACCTGGCCGTCGTGACCGACGAGGGCATGCAAAGGCCGCCCGGTCGTCAGGTCCCAGATCCGGACCGGGGACGTGGCGACGACCAGGCGCGAGCCGTCGGGGCTGAAGGCGAGGCCGGGTCCCTCCCCGCTGAAGTAGCGGCTTTTCCGGGCCTCGGACTCGCCGGGACCGTGCGGCAACCGGGCCATCTCGGCCCCGTTCTCTGCGTCAAGGATCACGACCGCCTCCGGCCCGCTGACGGCCAGCCGTCGGCCGTCGGGACTGGGTGTCGCTCGGCCGCCGACGGAGGGGAGACGGCGGAGGGGGTGGCCTTCCAGGTTGAACAGGGTGAGGGCGTCGCCGCCGCCCGCGACGAGGCGAAGTCCGTCGGGCAGGAAAGCAGGCGTGCCGTCCGATTGCCAGGAGCGGACGAGCCGCCCGGACTCCACCTCCCGGAACTGCACGAGTCCCTCTTCTCCGCTGACCGCCAGGAGCCGGCCGTCGGGGTGGATCGACAACCGGCAGGCCAGCGCCGGCCCGTCGCCTTGCCAGAGCCGATGGCCATTGCGGGTGTCCCACGCTTCGATCCGGCACGGATTGGCGTTCTGGTATGGATTGATGCAGAGCACGACGAGCCGCGAGCCATCAGGGCTGAATGCAACGGCGGTCGCCACGGGGAAGGCGATGTCCTCGGAAGCGAGCAGCTCGGTCTGGTTCAGACCGCTCAGGTAGCGCCATTCCCAGCCCCGACGATCCGGCTCGCAGCGGTCGAGGATCAGGCCGGCCCGCGCCACGTCGTTGAGTCGCCATTCGAGGCGGGCGTGGGCAATCTGGCTGACGTAGAGGTGATCGCGCGCGACCTCCTCGGCCGCCGCGGCCCGCCGCCTTTCCTGGGCCTCGCCGCTGGCCTGCCGGACGGCTCGTCGCCAGAGGTAGGACATACCCGCGAACCCGACGACGACGGCCAGCAGGAGTGCCAGGGCCAGGCAGGCCAGGGCCGGCTCGCGTCGGCACCACTTCGCGGCCCGACCGATCGGGCCGAGACGGCGAGCCAGCACGGGCCGACCTTCGAGGAATCGGCGGAGGTCGTCGGCCAGGTCCGCGGCGGTCACGTACCGGCGTCGCGGCTCCTTCTCCAGGCACTTGAGGCAGACCGTCTCCAGCTCGCGGGGCGTCTGCGAGCGCAACCGGCCGGGCGGCAACGGGGCCCGCTCAACGACCTGGTCGAGTGTCGAGAGGGGCGATGATCCCTGGAACGGCGGCCGGCCGGTCAAGGCTTCGTAGAGGATCGCGCCGAGGGCGTAAACATCGGTGGCCGGCGAGACGTCCCCCGGCAAACCGCGGACCTGCTCGGGGGCCATGTAGCTGGGCGTCCCGAGGATGTCGCCGGAGCGGGTCAGGCCGGCGTCCTGCTCCAGCAGCTTGGCGAGTCCGAAGTCGGTGATCTTCGGCAGGCCGTCCTCGGTCAGGACGACGTTGGCCGGCTTGAGGTCGCGATGGACGATCCCGCGACGGTGGGCGTAATCGACGGCCCTTGCCAGCGTCTCGATCAACGCGGCCGCCTCGCGTGGCTCCATCGGCTCGCGTGCCAGCCGCTGCAGGAGGCTGCCGCCGGCCGCGTATTCGAGGACGAGATACCCTTGCCCGTCGTGCTCGCCGACCTCGAAGACCTGGATGATGTGAGGATGCTGGAACCGTCCCGCCGTCTCGGCCTCGGCGCGGAAACGGGCCGCAACCGCCGGGTCGGCATAGGCCCAGGCCTGGATGACCTTCAGGGCGACCGGCCGGTTGAGCCCCTGCTGGCGGGCCTCGAAGACGACGCCCATGGCGCCCCGTCCCAGCTCGCCGAGCACCACGAAACCGGGGATCAACGGGCGGGACCGGTTCGCCGGCTCCGACCCGGGTTCACCCCCGCCTTCGGCGTCGGGCCAGGTATCCGGGCCGTCGCCCTGAAGGGCGCGATGCAGTTCCAGTTGCCGGTGGAGCCGACCGGCGAACCGGGGGAACCGGGACTGGAACTCCGCGACGTCGGGCACCTCACCCAGCGACTCCCGAGTCAGGTATTCCCCGTAGAGCAGCTCGAAACAGGCCTCAGCGTCGTCGTTCAGTTCCGGATACTGTTCGAGGTACGCCTCGACCGGAACCCGCTCGCCAGACCGCCAGCGCGCGAGCTGGTCGGCGCAGAGCCGATCGGCCAGGGCCTCGCCTGCTTTATCGCGCTCGTTGCCTTCCCCGACAAGTGTCCCGCCGACGGTGTCGTCCATCGCTGAGTCCCGGCCTGGGGTCGTCGTCGGCCTTGCCTATCGACCCATTGCCGACAAGCCGGTGGTCGGACACGATTTCGCCAGAATCGGCTCAGCCGGCGACCGAGTCCAGCCCCAGCTCCTGCTCGACCCGCGCAATGGCGCGGGCCAGTTGCTTGCGACGACCCTCGGCCGTGCCGCCGAGCGCCTCGGCGACCGCCGCCCAGTCGTGGCCTCGTTTGCGAAGTTCGGCGATCTGCCGTTCCTCGTCCGAGAGCCGACCGCGGAAGAGTTCCAGCAGTTCCCGCTGCGAGACGAGCTGGCTCGGCGACTCGTCGGTCGGGCCGGCGATCTCGCGTCCCGCCTCGGCGGATTCGACCCGGCGGACGTCGCGACGACGTCGCTGGTGAAAGCGGACCTGCTGGGCCAGCTTGTTCCGCGCCATGCCAACCAGCAAGGCGATCAGCCGGCCGGGCTCATCGAGGTCGAACTCGCCGACGGCCGCCCGCACGAAGAAGCTCGCCAGCACCGACTGGCAGACGTCCATCGAGTCGAAGACCCGGCGGAGCTGCGGGTTGCGGTGCCGGAGCCAGCCGCGGATCTCCAGCCGGATCTCCGGCTCGTAACGGCGGACCAGCGCCTCGGCCGCCTTCGCGTCCCCCTCGCGAATCCGGCGGATGAACTCGGCGTCGTCATCACAGGCCGGCGTCTCACCCAAGTTCGGCGCCCTCGTGGCTGGCGGGCCGTTCCGGTCAGCGACAGCCGGCCGGTGGTCCCGGAACCGGGGGGGAATCCAGGATGATTATCCCCGGCCCGACCGCCTGTGTCCATCGTCCGCGAAACCGGTTCGGCCCTCAAGCCGGTCCGGAGCCGCGTCGGTATCGCAGGCCGGCGACCTCCAGCACGTCGCCCGGCCTGAGGTGGCCGCGGGTGACGCGGAGGCCGTTGATCCGGGTCCCGTTGCGGCTCCCGAGGTCCCAGACCATCAGGTCGCCGTCGATCCTGGCCAGGAGACAATGCAGCCGGGAGACCCGGATCGACCGGATGCGAACGTCGCAGCCGGGGTGGCGTCCGACGACCACGAAGGCCGGTCCCACGGCGATATCAGGGCCGCCGTCCAGGGCGGCCAGGCGGGTCGATGGTTCGTGTGATCGACGCATGATCAAAGCCTCCCCCGGACATGCCGAAGGGCCGCCGGGTTGTGACCCGGCGGCCCGCGGCTGTGGCCCTCGGTGGTTCGGTCTCCCGGGATCAATCGAAGTCAGTCGGGCCGTTCTTGTTGCCGAAGAGGTTGTCGCTGATCAGCGAGTTGTTGCCGGCGGTCGCCCCGATCTCACCCAGGATACCGACGTCGCCGTTGTAAGCGATGGTGTCGTAACCGATCAGGTTGTTGGAGACGGCGTTGAGAATCACGCCGTCCTGGACGTTCCCGACGTTGCCGTTGCCGTTGACGTCGGTTCCGATGTGGTCATAGACGACCCAGTTGCTCGTGGCGCCGTTCTCGATGGCGACGCCGGTGTTGTTGCCCGAGATGAAGTTGTTACCGACGGAGGTGTTGTAGGCCCCGTTGTTGATCTCGACGCCGACGGAGTTGCTGAAGGCGCGGCCGTTGGCCTTGAGGGCGCGGGTGCCGGTGCCGTCGAGGCCGATCCAGTCGCCGGACAGGAAGTTGTCGTGGGTATTCGAGCCGGTGACGAGGACGCCGTCGGCGAGGTTGGCGGAGATCAGGTCGTTGTACACGTAGTCCCAGGCCGCTCCACCCTGGATCGCGACGCCGTGCAGGCCGTTGGAAACCGCGTGCTCGCCGGAGAGGTCGGTGCCGATGTAATCATACTGAATCGTGTTGCCGTTGGTGCCGGAGTCGCTGACATAGACGCCGTCCTGGCCGTTGCCCGAGATCAGGTTGCGATACGAGGCGCTCGGTCCGCCGACCGTATTGCCGTTGGCTCCCGAGGCGATCGCGACGCCGCTGCCGCGGTTGCCAAGGGCGAACGTGCCGGTCGGGTCAGTCCCGATCTTGTTCCCCTGCACCTGGTTGCCCGAGGCGCCGCTGAGCAGCTGGAGGCCGTCCCAGGCGTTGCCCGAGATCAGGTCGCCGCTGACGGTGTTGCCGCTGGAACCTTTGAGCAGCTCGATGCCGATGCCGTTGGGCACGGTGAGCGTCCCGCTGGCGCTGAGGCCGATCGTGCTGGAGCTGATCTGGTTTCCCGACGAGGCGCTGACCCAGACACCGGCGAGGTTGTTGCCCGAGATCAGGTCGCCGGTGACGGTGTTGCCCGACGCCCCGTTGGAGATCGCCACGCCCGCCCCGGGGTTGGCCAGGGGGGCATTGCCCGTGGTGTCGGTGCCGATCTTGTCGGACGAGACGACGTTGCCCGAGGTGCCCTGCCCCGACAGCTCGACGCCGGTCCAGCTGTTGCCCGAGATCAGGTCGCCGCTGATCGTGTTGTGCTGGGCCCCGGCCTGCACGAGGACCCCCCAGTTGTTGGGCACCGAATACGTTCCGTGGACGTCGGCGCCGATGATGCTGGCGCTGACCGTGTTGTAAACGGTGTTGGCGTCACTGAGATACACGCCGTTGTGCGTGTTGCCGGAGATCAGGTCGTTATCAACCGTGTTGAAGCTCGCCCCCTGGGCGATCGCCACGCCGCTGCTGCCGTTGGGGATCTGGTAGCCACCGACGGCGTTGGTCCCGATCTTGTTGCCCTGGACGATGTTGGACACCGTGCCCAGGCCGACGACCTGGACGCCGTCCCAGGTGTTGCCCGCGATCACGTTGCCCGCGCCGTTGAAGCCGACGGTGTTGGACGAGGCGCCGTTGGCGATCGTCACGCCGTCGAAGTTCGGCAAGCGCACGTTGCCGGAAACGTCGGTGCCAATCTTGCTGTTGATCACCTGGTTGCCGCTGGTGGACTGGTCGGTGATGAAGACGCCGTAGTTGTGGCTGTTGGAGATCACATCATTGTTGATGCTGGAGTAGCTTGACCCGCCGTTGATGACGACGCCGCTTCCGCCGCCGCCGGTCACGCCGTTGCCGAACGAGGAGCCGCCGGAGACGGTCGTGCCGAAGGCGCCGGTCGGGTCGGTGCCGATGAACGAGCCGGAGACGAGGGTGCTGTTCGAGTGGTCGCTGATGACGACGCCGTTGTACTGGTTGCCCGAGACGACCGAGTTCGTCACCGACCCCTGGCTGGCGCCGTGGATGAACTCGACGCCGAACGTGCCGTTGCCCCGGGGCACGACCTGGGTGCCCTCGCCGCTGTTGAGGGTCGCGACGCCGACCCAGTCGTGATCCAGTTGCACCCGGTTGGCGCCGCTGGCCTGCACACCGCCGCCGTTGAAATTGATGATCTGGAGGCCGACAACCTGGCTCCCACTGGCCCCGTCGCCGAGGAACTGGAGCCCGATCGCCCCGGCGCCGGCCTCCGAGCCGTCGAGCTGGACGAGCGGGCTGCCGGCGTAGCCGGCCTGCGAGGCGCCGTTGAAGAACGTCGGGACGGTGACGGCCGGCAGCGGGATGTCATCGGGGGCGATCGTCCTCGGCACGTTGGTGGGCAGGTGGAAGTCGATCTCAGCGGTGTTGCCGGCGCCGACCTTGTCGGCCTGGATGATCGCCCATCGCAACGAGTTGGCGAGCGGGGCGGCGTTGCTGCCGCTGTCCTCATTGGTCGTGACGTCGAACGTCATGGTCGAGAGGAGCTGGCGGCCTTCCATCGCCTCGATCGTCGGCCGGCTCCGGAGCGCCGAGCGGCGGCGGGCGGCGGGGGTCGCGGACGGGCAAGAGCGGCGGAACCAGGAATTCAACATGGCAGGAATCCTCGAAAGTGCCGGGTGCGGACGGCGACCGTGGGCGGCACGGGCGACCCTCGCCCGCGTCATCCGCCCTGTCACCGGGCCGTTCTGGTCGTTTGATCCGGGATGCGTTCCGGCCTGGCTTCCGGCCGGCGGTCGCCTCGCAACCTTCCCGTTCAGCGACAACATCGCCGGACCGTTCCGCGTTCGGACACGAGCCCCGTACTTTTTCTCCGTCTGTCCGCCCGAGGACCCATCGGCAATGAAAGGAGAGAGGAAGGGGCCAACTCGCCCGGCTTCGGGGAGCCCCGACCGACCACCCGACGGAGCCGCCTGGAATGTCGTTGCAAGATTCGGTGGCGTGCCTGATGAAAGGTCTGCGGGACGGCGACGGCGAGCAGGCCCGCCGGCTCTGGGAGCGTTATTTCGAGCGACTGGCGGAGCTCGCCGGCTCGCGACTGCCGAGAGCGACCCGCCGCGTCCTGGATGGTGAGGACATCGCCCTGAGCGCCCTGCGGACCTTCTGCGACCGCGCCGGCCGCGGCCAGTTCCCCCGCCTGGCCGATCGCGACGCCCTCTGGAAGCTGCTCGCCACGATCACAACCCGCAAACTGATCGACACGATTCGACGTCAAGGCCGGTTGAAGCGCGGCGGCGGTCGCGTCGTCGGCGACTCCGATCAAGGCGACGCCGAGGCCATCACCCAGATCCTCGCCCGCGACCCCACCCCCGAAGCCGCCGCGCAGCTTGCCGACGCGTGGGAACGCCTGCTCGACGGACTCGGCGACCCGACCATGAAAGCGATCGCCGTCCGCCGGCTCGAAGGCTATTCGAGCGAGGAGATTGCCGCCGAGTTGCGGACCACGACGAGGACCGTCGATCGCAAGCTCGCCTTGATCCGGGCCATCTGGAAACAGGAGGTGTCGTCATGATCGCTCCGGAGACGACCGGCGGCGGCCTGCAACTGAACGACCGGCGGCGGATCGATGCCGCCTGCGACCGCTTCGAGGCGGCCTGGCGATCCGGCCCGCGTCCCGACCTGGCCGACTACCTCGACCTGCCGCCGGGTCCCGTTCGCGACCGGCTCGTTCGCGAGTTGCTCGCCCTCGACCTGGAGTTCCGCCAGGCCGCCGGCGAGCGTCCCGACCCCGCCCCCTATCGCGACCGCTTCCCCGACGACGCCGATGCGATCGACGCCGCGTTCACCCTCCGCGGGCCTGCGGCCGCGACCGTCTCCCGTCGACCCGGCGATGCGACCACGGCCGGCTCGCGGACTCCGCTCGACGGCCTCGCCGGAGGCCGACTCGACGCGTTTCGGGCTGCGGGCTACGAGGTGCTGGAGCCGATCGGTCGGGGCGGGATGGGCGTC
Source organism: uncultured Planctomycetales bacterium (assembly GCA_963752755.1). GTDB lineage: Bacteria > Planctomycetota > Planctomycetia > Isosphaerales > Isosphaeraceae > CAVVZJ01. The sequence goes on from CAVVZJ010000010.1 coordinate 401,093, forward strand.
GTCTTCCGGGCTCGCCAGATCGCCTTGAACCGGGTCGTCGCCCTGAAGGTCTTGCGGGACTCGGGCTTCGCCTCCGAGTCGGAGCGGCGACGCTTCCGCAACGAGGCCGAGGCGGTCGCGCGGTTCGACCATCCCCACATCGTCCCGATCTACGAGGTCGGATCGAGCGCGGGGCAGCCCTACTTCAGCATGAAGCTGGTCGAGGGTTCCAGCCTCGACGACCGGCTCGACGAGTTCGCCGACAACCCCCGCGCCGCCGCTCGCCTGGTCGCCGTCGCGGCCGAGGCGGTCCACCATGCCCACGCGCGCGGCATCCTCCATCGCGACCTCAAGCCGGCCAACATCCTGATCGACGCGGCGGTGCGCCGCCACGTCAGCGACTTCGGCCTTGCCCGGCCGGTCGAGGGCGACTCGGCGTTGACCCACACCGGCGCCCTCGTCGGCACCCCGGCTTACATGGCCCCCGAGCAGGCCGACCGGGCCGGCGGTGCGCTGACGACCGCCACCGATGTTTACGGCCTCGGCGCCGTCCTCTACGCCCTCCTGACCGGCCGGCCGCCGCAAGCCGCCGCCAGCCTCGCCGAGACGCTCGACCGGGTCCGCCACACCCCGCCCGAGCCCCCGTCGCGGCTCAACCGCCGCGTGCCTCGCGACCTCGAATGGATCTGCCTGAAGTGCCTGGAGAAGGACCCACGCCGCCGCTACGACGGCGCCCGCGACCTGGCCGACGACCTCCGTCGCTGGCTCGACGGCCGACCCATCAGCGCCCGGCCCGCCTGCCCCCTCTTCCGGCGCGGAAGTGGTGTTGCCGCCACCCCTTGCCCTCCGTGCTGGCGGCCCTGCTCCTCATCGCCGTGTTCGGCGGCCTGGCCGGCGTCACCTGGAAATGGCAGGAGGCCGAGCACCAGCGCGCCCGTTCGGCGAGGCTCGTGGACTACCTGACCCATCGCGTGATCGCCGAATCGTCCACGGAGGTCAACCCGCAGGGCGACCCGTTCACCGTCCGCCAGCTCCTCGACCGCCTGGCCGTCCGCGTCGGGGGCGACTTCCAGGGCGAGCCCGAATCCGAGGCCCCGATCCGCGAGATGATCGGCATTGCCTATCTCTCGCTCGGCGAGTTCGCCCTGGCCGAGCCGCACCTCCAGACGGCTGTCTGGCTCGATGCCCAGACCTTCGGCTCCGAGCATCCCGACACCCTTCAGGCCGTCAACCGCCTTGCCAACCTCCACGCCGCCGCCGGCCGGGCTGCCGAGGCGGAGTCCCTGCTCAGTCGCAACCTCGCCGTCTGCCGGCGTGCCCTGGGACCCGAAGCCGTTCCGACTCTCGACGCCGCCGACGCTCTCGGCGAGCTACTCCGCGCCAACGGCCGACCCGCCGAGGCCGAGCCCTGGCTCCGCGCTGCCCTCAAAGGCCGCCTCCGCGTCCTCCCGCCCGACCACCCCGACACCCTCCGGACGGTCCGTCACCTCGGTCTCCTGCAATGCGACCGAGGCCGCTACGACGAGGCCGAGTCGCTCGCCATCACCTACGAGCACGGTATCCGCTGCGCCCGAGGCCCGAACCACCCGGACATCGTCGCCGCCCTGGCCAACCGCGGGCGCCTCCGGCAGCTTCAGGGCCAGCCCTCCGAGGCGGAGCCTTTCTTCCGCCGCGCCGCCGAGGAAGCCCGCCGCATCCTCGGCCCCGACCACCCCCGCACCCGCGAAGCCGCCCGCGAGCATGCCCGCGTTCAGCAGGCCGCGAGCCGCTCCTCCGGGACCGCCGGCTGAGCCGTCGTCCCGCTAGGTTCCTCCCATCATGACGGGAGAACCCGCGCCAGAGTCTGGGTTTTGTGCTATAATTATCGCTAGCTCCCGGACCATCCGGTTGGTCTCTGACCCCCCTGCTCCGCGTCACGCATCGCGACGCCGCGACGCGCTCCAGCGCCGAACGAACTTCAAAATAGGTAAGAGTGCCTCCGAAACTTTTTTGATCACCAGGATTTGCGATCAAGAGCTTGGCGCCGCAGGAAGCGTCCCCCCGGCGTCGTTACACCGTCGCGCTGGCGTCCCGGTTCCGTCGCTCGCGCGTCGCCGTGCCGTTCTGGAGTGTCGTCGTGCGGTCAAACAAAGCGGCCCATGTCGTCCGCCAGAACGCTCCGCGTGACGCTTCGCATAGGCGAGTTCCGGGGCGACTCCGCACCTTCTCGGAGAGTCTTTGAGTCCGGCGCCGAGTCGGAGGGAACCGGGCGGGCGGAGGGTCGATTCGGGTGCGGCGGACGGGCCCACGCTCCGGAGGACCGCCCCGAGTTTCGGCTCAAACTTGCAATGCGCGTTTCTCCACAGCACAATAAGAATCAAACAATCCGGCCACGCATCAGGATGCCGGACAAACGGTCACTCGGAGGGTCTGTTTGATGACTCGATCCGCCCTCTGGTTGCTCGTGACGCTGCTCGGGACGGGCGGCGCCCCCGGACGACGATGCGCCGCCGCGTTTCGAGCGGGACGTCTTGCCGATCCTGCGGAGCCGCTGCCTGGAGTGTCACAGCCAGGCCCGTCGCAAGGGCGGGCTCAACCTCCGCACCCCGGCCACGATGATCGAGGGAGGCGACAGCGGCCCGGCGCTGGTCAAGGGGAGCGTCGATGAGAGCCTGATCATCGAGCAGGTCGAGAGCGGCGCAATGCCGCCTGGCAAGCGCGAGAAGCTTTCCCCGGTCGAGGTCGCCCAGCTCAAGGCCTGGATCGTGGCGAACTGCCCCGAGGACGGCGTGACGGTGGCCGGCGGACCGACCGACGACGAGCCGATTCACTGGGCCTTCCGGCCGCCGAAGCGGCCGGAGCCGGCGAACGTCGCGGAGCCGTCACGGGTCCGCAACCCGATCGACGCCTTCCTGCTCTCCAGGCTGGAATCGGTCGGCCTGGGATTCTCTCCCGAGGCCGATCGCCGCACCTTGATCCGACGCGCCACCTTCGACCTCTGGGGACTTCCACCGACGCCCGCGGAGGTCGAATCGTTCCTGGCCGATCCCGCACCCGACGCCTACGAGCGGCTCATCGATCGCTTGCTGGAGTCGCCCCGGTACGGTGAGCGCTGGGGTCGGCACTGGCTCGACCTGGCCGGTTATGCGGATTCGGAGGGCATCCTCGCCGCCGACCACGTCCGCTCAGCCTCCTGGCGCTATCGCGACTGGGTCATCCGCGCCTTCAACGCCGACATGCCGTACAACCGCTTCCTTCGCCAGCAGATCGCCGGCGACGAGCTGGCCGATTACTGGACCGCCTACAAGAGCGGAAAGACCCTGCCGCCCCGGGTGGTCGAGGCCCTGGAGGCGACGGGTTTCCTCCGTTGCGCCGGGGACACCAGCCGGCCCGACTTCGTGAACATCAAGAACGCGCCCGGGTACTACTACCAGACGCTCGACGATACGGTGAAGATCGTCGCGTCCTCCACCCTGGGGCTGACGCTTCAGTGCGCCCGTTGCCACAGCCATAAGTACGACCCGATCACGCAGGCCGACTATTACCGGGTTCAGGCCATTTTCATGAGCGGGTATCGTCCCGCCGACTGGGTGCCTCAGGCCGAGCGGAAGCGACTTGAGGCGACCGAGGTCCAGGAAACGCGTGCGAAGGCCGTCAACGACCAGATCGACGCGGCAATCGCCCGTCGCCAGAAGGTCATCGACGCGATCACGACCGCCTTCGGCGAGCGCCGCTTCGAGGAACGGTTAGCGGCGCTGCCCGTCGCGATCCGGGAGGACGTCCGGGCCGCCTTCGCGACCGCCGCCGACAAGCGGAACGAGGTCCAGAGCTACCTCTTCGGCAAGTTCGAATCCGAGTTGCGACCGCCGCCCGGAGTGCTCGCGAACCGGCTGGCGTCGGAGTCGCCCCGCGACCGCGACCTGATCCGGGTGCTCAAGGCATCGAACGAGGCCGACGCGTCGAGACGGCAGAGCTTCGCCGAGATCCGGGCCTTCTACGACCTGCCGGGAGAGCCGAAGACGCCGATCCTCCAGCGCGGGGATTATCTCCGACCGGGCCGCGAGGTCCAGCCGGGTGCCTTGCCCGCCCTGGCCGCGCCCGAGCCGTTCCGCTGGGAAAGTCCGGCCGAGGGCAGTCCCACGAGCGGCCGTCGTCGGGCGTTCGCCGACTGGCTGACCCAGCCAGAACATCCGCTGACGGCTCGGGTCCTCGTCAACCGGCTCTGGCTGCACCACCTCGGCGAGGGGATCGTCTCCACCCCCGAGAACTTCGGCGTGAGCGGCGACCCGCCAAGCCACCCCGAATTGCTCGACTGGCTGGCCACGGAGTTCGTCGCGCGGGGCTGGTCGATCAAGTCGATGCACCGCCTGATGATGACCTCGACCGCGTATCGCCAGTCGAGCCGCGACGACCCGCAACGGCACGCCCGTGCTCGCGAGATCGACCCCGACGTTCGCCTGTTCTGGCGGCAGCGTCTCCGGAGGCTCGAAGCCGAGGCCCTGCGGGACGCGGTCCTGAGCGTCGCCGGCACGCTCAACCCGGCCATGGGAGGTCCGCCGGTGCCGATGGTCGCCCGGCCCGAGGGGGAGGTGGTCGTGCCGGATGGGCCCGAGGGCGCCGGCGCTCGGTCTATCTCCAGGTCCGTCGGAGCCAGCCGTTGACGTTCTTGCAGGTCTTCGACCAGCCCGTGATGGAGACCAACTGCACCCGGCGATCGACTTCGACCGTCTCTTCGCAGGCGTTGAACCTGCTCAACAGTACGTTCCTGATCCAGCAGGCCGAGACGTTCGCCGCGCGAGTGCTCCGCGAGTCGCCCGAGGACCCGGCGGGGCACGCCGTCTGGCTGGCGTTCGGCCGGCCACCGACCGACGCCGAGCGGTCACTCCTGCGCAACTATCTCGCCGAGCAGGCCGACCGCCGCGGCCGTGGGCTGTCGGCCGCGCTGACCGACATCGGCCAGATGCTTCTCAGCAGCAACGAGTTCACGTACGTCGATTGAATCCGAGCGAGGGCCCGACTGATGTTCCATCGCCTCCCTGACGCCGTCCTCGGATCGCTTCACCCGACACGCCGCGAGGTCCTGGCGCGGCTCGGTGGCGGCTTCGGCGGCCTGGTCCTGGCCGCACTTCTGGGCGAGGCCCGCGGCGAGTCGCCGAGTCGTCCGGCTGGGTTCGACCTGCTCCCGCGTCCCCCGCATGCCCCGGCTCGCGCCAAGGCGGTGATCCAGCTTTTCATGCACGGCGGCCCGAGCCACGTCGATCTGCTCGACCCGAAGCCGACGCTCGACAAGTACGACGGCAAGGAACCCCCCGCCGAGGTCGCCGACGACGAGAAGCTGACGGGCAACCTGCTGCGGAGCCCGTACCAGTTCGCGAAGCACGGCGAGTCGGGCCTCGAATTCGCTGAGGTCCTGCCGCAGATCGCCCGCCACGCCGATGAGATCGCGGTCGTGCGGTCGATGTACACCGAGCATCGCAACCACGAGCAGGCGCTCTGGATGATGCACACTGGCCTGATCATCTCGGGCCGGCCGAGCCTGGGGTCATGGGTCACGTACGCGCTCGGCACCGAGAACCAGAACCTCCCCGCCTACGTCGTGCTGCCCGACCCGAAGGGCCTGCCGGTGGACGGCATCCACAACTGGTCGAGCGGCTGGCTCCCGCCGCTCTACCAGGGGACGCCCTTCCGCTCCGAGGGGATGCCCGTGCTCAACCTCCGCCCCCGAGGCCCCCGACCCCCCGAGGTCGATCGGGCCCGGTTGGAGTTGCTCGGGGCACTCAACGCCGATCACAAGGAGCGCCATCCGGGGAACCTCGAACTCGACGCCCGGATCTCCAGCTTCGAGCTGGCCGCCCGGATGCAGCTCTCGGCGACCGATGCCCTCAACCTCGCCCAGGAATCCGCCGAGACCCGCGAGTTGTACGGCCTGAACAACCCGGTCACGCAGCCGTACGGCACGCGCTGCCTGATGGCCCGTCGGCTGGTCGAGCGCGGGGTCCGGTTCGTCCAGATCTTCATGGCCGGCCAGCCCTGGGACACGCATACTAACAACGCCGCGAGTACCCGGGCTTGCTGCGAGCAGACGGATGGGCCGGTCGCCGCACTCCTGACCGACCTGAAGCGTCGCGGCCTTCTCGACGAGACGCTCGTGATCTGGGGCGGCGAGTTCGGTCGGACCCCCGGCGCCCAGGGCAAGGACGGTCGCGATCACCATCCTTACGGCTTCAGCGTCTGGCTCGCCGGGGGCGGCATCCGGGGCGGCCAGGCTTATGGAGCGACCGACGACTTCGGCTACCGCGCCACGGTGGACCGCACCAGCGTGGCCGACCTGCACGCCACGATCCTGCACCTTCTCGGCCTTGACTTCCAACGCTTGACGTTCCCCCACAACGGCCGCGACGAGCGGCTGACCGACGTCTATCCGGCCCGGCCGATCGAGGCCCTCGTGTCCTGAACCAGCGACACACCCGACGCGATCAAGGCTCCTGTCGGCCTCGGGAGAACCCCTCCAGGGGCAACGGCCCGGCCTGTCCCTCGCGGAGCCGGTAACCGGTATCGGCGGGCAAGTCCCGGTAGCAATCGACCTTCCCCGACGGCCAGACGACCTCGACCGTCTCGACGCGATCGACCCCGGCCCCAAGCCCGATGTGGAGTCGAGGATCGGAGGCGGACAGGTAGCTACCGCCACCGACGCGCTGAACGACCTGGCGACGGCCGCCGGAAGTGACCGTCACCCGGGCCCCGACACCATCACGATTGGAGGCGGTTCCTTCGAGGCGGAGCGTGACGGAATGACCGACTGCGGTCCGATTGTGGAAAAAGGCCAGGGGCGTGTTCTGATCGACGATCAGCAGGTCGAGCCGGCCGTCGTTGTCGAGGTCGCCGGCCGCCAGTCCGCGACCGACGCGGGGCGTCTTCCACACGGACCCGGCCGATTCCGAGACATCGACCAGCCGGCCATCCCCAACGCCCGCGAGAAGCTGGGCCGGCATCGCATAGGGGAGGAGTCGGTGGTAGTCGTTGACGTGACCGTTCGCCGTGGCCAGGTCAAGCCGGCCGTCGTTGTTGAAATCCGAGAGAGTGATGCCGAAGCCCAGGAGCGACCGGCTGGCGGCGGTCAGGCCGACGGCGTCGCTCTGGTCGCTGAAGAAGCCGCCGCCGAGGTTGCGGTAAAAGGTGGTCGCCTCGCCGAAGAAGTTGGTGACCGCCAGGTCCGGCAGGCCGTCGCCGTCGAGATCGCCGCAGGCGATCCCCATCCCAGCCTGAAACCCGCCGGCGCCGCTGGCCGCCACGCCGGAGCTGATCCCGACCTCCTCGAACCGGAGGCCGCCGATGTTGCGGAAGAGGAAGTTGGCTGTCGTGTCGTTCGCGACATACAGATCGACCCGGCCGTCGCCATCGAGGTCGGCCGCGACCACGCCCAGTCCGCGACCATCACGGTCAACCAGGCCTGCCGCGTCCGTCACGTCGAGGAACCGACCGCCGTCGTTGCGGAAAAGATGGTCCTGGGTGGATTCGAACCTCCGGGGATCGCAGTACACGCTGCTGGCCGTTGCCGGCGGAATCATTGCAGGCAGTCGGGTGAGCGGCATCGTAGGCCAGGTAGTGGCAGACATAGAGGTCGAGGTCGCCGTCGTCGTCCAGGTCGGCCCAGGCCGCCGAGGTCGGCCAGTCGCGTTCGCCTCCCAGACCGGCCGATGCCGTGACATCCTCGAAGGTGCCGTCCCCCCGGTTGCGATAGAGCCCGTAGGATCGCCAGCGGGTGACGAAGAGGTCGGGTCGGCCATCGTTGTCGAAGTCGCCGACGGCCACACCCTGGCCGTAGCCGCCGGGGAGGGCCGCGAGTTCCGGCCCGTTGCGAGGCATCCTCGAAGGTGCCATCACCGCGGTTGCGGAAGAGGCGATCTCCGTCCGCTCCGCGCGACCGACCGCCCTCCGTCTGCCTGGGAGGAAACGGCCCCCCCTGCACGCAAAAGACATCGAGCCAGCCGTCGCCGTCGAAGTCGAGCAGGCCGACTCCGCCGCCCATCGTCTCGGGGAGGTGGCGGGCCTCGGTCCGTCCATTGTCGTAGATGAACCGGAGCCCGACCGCCTCGGCGTCGTCGGAGAAGTCAGCGGAGACGATGGCCGTGGTTGGCGGGGGGATGTGGTCGTGGGGTGCCTTGAGGTCGGTGAGCGATTGGTCGAGTTTCTGGTTCTCGGTCCGACGCGCCGAGCCGGTTCAGGGCGGTGCGGGCCCCGGCGTGATCGGGCTCGAGCCGGAGGACCAGAGACCACCAACCCTTGGCCTCGAACCAGCGCCCCAGGGATTCGGCCAGGCGAGCAACGGTCGGCAGGTCGATGGTCGTGGCGTCGATGGCGAGGAGCTTGCGGTAGAGGTCCCGGCAACGGTCGATATAGTCCTTGCGGTGGCGGAGTTCGCGGGCGCGGATATCTGGCCGGCTTCGATGGCGAGGACCGTGAGCCGCTCCAGGGCCCGCGTGTCGCCGGGCGCCTGATCCATCAGGGCTTCCAGGGCCTGACGCTCGGCCTCGCGATGGTTCCGGTCGGCGGCGAACCAGGCTGCGCAGCTCAAGCATTTCGGCCGGTTCGATCCAGCCGGCTGGCAATCGCGCGAGGGCCTGCTCGGCGACCTTCACGTCGCCGGGTGGCCCGCGCCGAGTCGAGCCGAGCCTGCCAGACGGGTGGGTCGCGTGGTCGGCGACCGAGACAGGCCGTCAGCCAGCGGTCGGCTTCCTGGAAATCGCCCCGACCAGATCGCCAGGTTCGCCCAACCGAGCCAGACCCGATCGTCATCCGGCGATTGCTTCGCCGCCTCCTCGAGGACCCCACGCACCATCGCGACGGGCACCGGCTCGGCGTCGAGCATCCAGAGGTCACGGAGGGTGCGGGACGGGTCGGGGGCCCGGGCCCATTCCTCCTGGAGGAGGCGTCTGACCTCGCCGAAACGCCCCTCGTATCGCAGGAGCCTGGCGAGGGCCTGGCCCAGCTCGGCCGCATCCGGCCCTCCGCCGCGTCGGGCCGTTTCCAGAAGCTCCTCCAGATCCGTGAACCGGCCGCGTTCCAGGAATTGTCGGAGCAACTGGTCACGTTCGCGAGCTGCCGGAGCGGCGAAGGGCGACCCACTCCCAATCCGCGACCAGGCCGCCAGCGCCCGTGCCGGTCGACCGGCGGCCTGCTCGCAGAGACCGAGCCGGTAATGGACCTCGGCCGAGCCCGGTCGGAACGCCAGGAGCCGGGTAAGTCTCGCCCGCGCCGGGCCGAACCTCCCCGTGGCGACCTCCCGACGCGCCCGCGCAAGTTCAGCGCCGATCCACCAGCCGGCAGCGACGCGGTACGTGCCCCAGCCCAGCGCCGACCAGGACGAGGACCGCCAGCATACGCCGCCGGAACCACCTGCTCAGCATGGAAGCATGTACTCGCTCAGGCCGACCTTATTGATCGGCGATCCCCTCTTCGTTGATGTCGATGTTCAGCGTGTTGGAGCCGGGAGCGACCTTGGCCGAATTCCCGGAGGTCTCCGTGCTGGTGAGCTTTCTCGGGGAGAACGATCCGGAAGGACTTGCCGTCCAGCCCGTAGACCGTTCGTTCATCGGCCTTCTTGCGGGTTCGGGCCGCGTCAGGCCGGCCTTCGTCTTCGCGGCCATGAATTTCAAGCGGGTCTTCCTCCGGAGTCGGCATCGGCTTCCTACCGGAGGATCGGGGACGTCTCGAGTCCCAGGACCCCGACCTTGTGGTGCCGACGACGGCGCCGTCCCCCGGATCTCGCTCGAGAGAATGTAAGTGCCGTCGCTGGTGATCGTGCCGATGGCCTGGGGACCGGTCGTTCCCTTGGACTCGTCGGGCAGGAACACATCGTGCCGTTCTTGATCGGCTCGCCCTTGTAGGTCACCTTTCCGCGGACACGGGCGAGATCCAGCCCGTTGTCCGAACCGCAACCGGCCGCGGCCAGCAAGGCCGCCGCCAAGAGCAAAGTTATCCGTCCACGCATCGAACCGAGCCTCCCGTGGTCGTGGAGCTAACCGCCAGGGCCACCGCAACAGACCACTCCTGTTGACGGTGGCTCTCCGGTGGGGATCGCCATGAGTCGGAACAGTCGTCAAGCCAGCGTTGTCGCCGCGGGGCCCGTCGGGAGCCAGCCCAGCATGTCCCGGGCGGCCGGAGGCTCGATGACTCGACCTCCGGCCACCCCGATCCAGTCTGTTCACGCATTCGATGGGGCCGCGGACCCGGGTCAGTTGTACGTGTCCGCACGAGATGATCTCGCCCCGGTTCCGCGTGCCCAGAGCGTTATAGACGCGAGGGTGGATGGTCTGTTTCACGAATTTGACCGAGCCGTCGGCCATGCGCCATGTTTACCCCGCCCGGGTGCTTGCTCTTGAAGCCCCAGATATAAAACTGGTTCCGGTAGCAGAACTTCGCCTGGGTGAGGTTGCCGAGGTACGAGATGCTACAGACGGTGCCGTCGGTCGGGTCCGTTTCGCCGTCCTTGTACTTGGTCAGCCAGTTCATGGGGACGTGCGTCCCGGCCCAGGTGCCGTGGCCGCCGACCCATACGAGCTGCCCGTTGTAGTTCGGCGAGTTTTCGCCGACGAGGAACGTGTTGCTCGTGCCGTCGGTGACGCTCGCGATGTTGGTCGTCTGGCCGCTGCTGCAGTCGCCGAACATCCCCTGAAACTTGCCGTCGCAGCCAAATAGCTGTCGGTCGGTGAGCTGGTCCAGACGTCGAAGAGCGGGTTATTGGTGCGGATGTCGCCCACGCTCGCCACGTAATTGGTCGAGGCCGCCGTGTACCGGCGCCGGCGAGGTTCGTGATCGTCGGTCCACTTCCGGTCGGTGAACAGCCTGTTGGAGTCGTCCGACGGGCAGAGGAAGCCGTTGATGATCGTCAGATAAACCGTGCTGTTCTCGGGCGATCATGTTGCCGCCGGTCGGGATCGAGAAGTTGGCCGCGTTGTAGAGCGGCGACTGCTCGATCTGCGGCATGATCGAAGATCGACCAGGACCACCAGGAGCCGCCCCAGCCCCCGGCGTCGGCTGGTGATGCGGTGACGAGCGACGCGGGCGGGAAGCTCTCCATGGTGTCATGGTAGCTGTGCATCGCCAGGCCGATCTGCTTGAGGTTGTTAGTGCACTGCGCCCGGCGGGCGGCCTCACGTGCGGCCTGGACGGCGGGGAGCAGGAGGGCAATCAGGACGCCGATGATGGCGATGACGACCAGCAGCTCGATCAGTGTGAAACCGCGACGATGCATGGGACACCTCTCTTCTCAATCAGGAGAATTCCGGTTTGGCTGGCTGGAATGGCCCCAAGAGGAGCGAAGGATTCAAATCCTTCTGGCCAACACGGAAAAGTCGGCAGGATTTGCTACTATTGTTGAACTGGTTCTGAGACTAGTCGTGCGGGATCGATGCTTCAAGGAAAAAGACGAAAAAAGTACATGCCAATGCGACCGCGGCGGCCTCCGGAGGACTGAGGCCGCGGTCCGACCATTCCCCCAATCGAGGCGTCGGGAGGGAGGTCGGCACGAAGTCCATGATCGTGCGTGTCACCAGGGCTGCTCGACCCCGACGCAAAGGATGAACTGCCCCTGACGGACCCGCGCTGCCCACGCCTGGCCGACGACGATGCCGTCGATCGGCGCAACCACCGGCCAGGCAGGCTCATCGATCCTCCCGAAGTCGTGGAGCCGGCCGACGAGCTCGCCGCGGCGGACCCGAACGCCGCAGGGGAGCACCTCCTCGTAATGGCCGTCGAAGGCGGCGGGGACGTAGCAGTCGGCATCGACGATGGCGGCGCATTTCTGGGAGCCGTCGGCGTGGTGGGCGATGGGCTCGACCTCGCCCGCCAGTTGTCCATGACGGATCGCCGCCGCGAGCACGCCCTGACGGCCGTACCGAACGCCGTCGGCGAGCACCGCCTCGCCCCAGCCGAGTTCGGTCCCCACGGTGATCTTCCCCAGTCGCTCGGCCTCGCTGGTAAGCAGCCCGGGGGTCCGGTTCTGATAGACCATGATCATCGGCACGCCAAACCAGCGGGCCGTCTCGGCGGTCGCTTTCGCCTGCTCTGGGTTGTCGATCGGGTGGAAGCTGGCGCAGAGGTCGAATCGGATCTGATTCCCGCCCGAGTGCAGGTCGAGCACGACGTGGGCATTCGGCCAGATCGCGCGGCGGACGAAGTCGGCGATCCGGTGGGTGATGCCTGCCAACGCGGGCTGTCGGCCAGCCCCCTCGACGAAGGCGCGGTTGAGGTTCACCCGGTCTGCGCCGACGCTGTCCCGAGTCCCGGTGCGGAAAGCCTCCACATTCAGCAATGGAATCAGGATGATCCGCCCGAGGACGCGGTCGAGGTTGATCTCATGCAGGAGCCCTTTGATCGCAGCTGGCCCCTCGTACTCGTTACCGTGGGTCGAGCCGAACGCGACCAGCCCGCGTCCCGGTTCCGCACGCGGTCCCACGAAGACGGTCAACGGGATGGGCTGGATCCCCCACATCGTATCGTGTTCGAGCGCCACCCAGTAATCACGCCGACCGGGCGTGTCGAAGTCCAGAGCGACGGGGTCTACCACCACGCGAGACATTCGTTGATCTCCCTCGGAATCCCACGGATGTGGATCGGTTCGTGCTCGCAACGATTCATCGTCCCGGCAACGCTTCCGGAACAGGATCTCTTCCGCGGTCGTCGGAAAGCGGGGTTGGTCCCGTCCCGTCGACGCCTCTCCGGCTCGCCGCTTGCAGCTAAGGGCCGCGATCAGTCGCTTTATTTTTTTCGATTTTCGCAAGGATGTCGGTCATCAACTCTGATAAAGTACAGGATAAGGAGGTTGAGTGCGCATGTCGATGAAATCTCCTCAGATCGCGGGATGGAGCCGCCGGCAGGTCCTCAAAGCCGGCGCCTTGCCGTTCCTCGGGTTGGATCTGACCCGCCTCCTCGCCGCCGAGGAGACGAATCGGGCTGCCCGTCAGAAGTCCTGCATCTTCATCTTCCAGTATGGCGGCCTCAGCCAGCTCGACTCATGGGACCCGAAACCCGACGGTCCTTCCGAGATCCGAGGGCCGTATCACCCCATTGCCACGTCAGTGCCGGGATTTTATGTCGGGGAATTGATGCCGAGGCTGGCACGCCTGGCGGATCGCATTGGCGTGATCCGCTCGATGAGCCACAACGTTCCCGTCCATGACATCGCCAACCGGATGCTCCTGGCGGGTCGATCGCAACCCGATCTGAGCGCACCGTCGCTCGGGGCGATCGTTACGAAGCTCCGGCCTTCGGAAGACGGGGTGCCCTCACAGGTCTGGCTCCAGAAGTTCGGCGGCGGCTCGATGCCGCCGGAAGCGACATATCTGACGGGTGGTTTCCTCGGGATGTCCCACGCCCCCTTGCTCGTCGGCGTGCAGCACGATGACAACCCGGCGAACCCCGATTTCCGGGTCGATGCGTTCGACCTGCCCGATGGTCTGGGTCTTGATCGCGCCCGCGACCGGATGCGACTGCTCGATCGGATTGATGCCGACGAGAAACCCGAGACCCCTTCCGACTCGCTGGCCGGGTTCCGGGACCGGGCCCTCGACCTCCTCGGCGGCTCCGCGGCCCGCCGCGCCTTCGACATCGAACGTGAAGACCCGAGGGTCCGCGACCGCTATGGCCGCAATCCCATGGGGCAGAACCTCCTCCTGGCCCGGCGGTTGATCGAGGCTGGCGTGCGACTGGTGAATGTCGTCGGCTGGTGTGGCCTCGCGCCGGAGGACAAGTTCCTCAGCATCGAGACCTGGGACATGCACGGCAATGCCGGCATCGACATCTTCGGCAACGGCTGGAATGGCCTCGGCTGGGCCCTTCCCTGCTGCGATCAAGGCGTCGCGACCCTGATCGAGGACCTCGACCAGCGCGGCCTGCTGGACACGACGCTCGTGGTACTCGTGGGCGAGTTCGGCCGCACTCCCCGAATCAGCCGCGGAGCCTCAGCAATCGGCCGCGATCACTGGCCCCGATGCTACTCCGCGATGCTCGCCGGCGCCGGGGTGCGAGGCGGTCAGGTTTACGGTCGCTCGGACAAGCAGGCCGCCTATGTGATGGACCGCCCCGTTTCCCCCGAGGACTTCGCGGCCACTCTCCTCCACGCGCTCGGCATCCCTCCCACGACACCCATCCATCCCGACGGCTTCTCGGTCCGCGCCAGCACGGGTTCCCCGATCCTCGACCTCTTCTAGCCTGTGAGAGCGGGTCCGCTCGCGAAGGGGCCTCACCGGGCTTTCCGGGGACGGCACGAATTCCGCTTCCGGCGGCGGAGGGTAGCATTGGACGCGCCGAGGGTCTATCTTCGGGGGAGCCAGGTCGAGAGAGGCCCCCGAAGTTCGGGAGCCGCCCCGGCGTTTACGATCCGGAGAGGCATCATCGATGATCGTCGGGGTCCCTCGCGAGATCTATCCGGGCGAACGTCGGGTCGCCCTCGTCCCCGGCGTGATCCCGGGCCTCCAGAAGGCGGGCCTCGAGGTCGTCGTGGAGGCCGGGGCCGGGGCCGAGGCCGGCTACCCGGACAACGATTACGAGAGCCGGGGTGCGACGATCCTCCCGGAACGGGCCGCGGTCTTCCAGAAGGCCGACATCATCGTCCAGGTCCTCGGCTACGGCTCGAATGACCTGACCGGCCAGAGGGACCTCGACTTGCTCAGTCGCGATCAGGCTCTGATCGGCTTCTTGCGTCCCCTGGGTACGCTCGCGACGAGCCAGGCGATCGCGGCCAAGGGGGTCACGTCGTTCGCCGTCGAGTTGATGCCGCGGACGACCCGGGCCCAGAGCATGGACGCCCTCTCGTCGATGGCGACGATCTGCGGCTACAAGGCCGTCGTCCTCGCCGCGGACACGCTGCCGCGGATCTTCCCGATGCTGACCACGGCCGCCGGCACGATCACGCCGGCCCGCGTCCTCGTGATCGGCGCCGGGGTCGCCGGCCTCCAGGCGATCGCGACGGCCCGTCGCCTCGGCGCCGTCGCCTCCGCCTACGACCTCCGGCCGGCCGCCAAGGAGCAGGTCCAGAGCCTCGGCGGCCGGTTCGTCGAGTTGCCCCTCGAAGCCAGCGATGCCGAGGACCGCGCGGTTACGCCCGTGCCCAGGACGAAACCTTCTATCAACGCCAGCGCGAATTGCTCGGCCGGGTCGTCGCCGAGAGCGACGTCGTGATCACGGCCGCCGTGATCCCGGGCAAACCGTCGCCCGTGCTGGTCACTCGCGAGATGGTCGACGCAATGGCGCCCGGCTCGGTGATCGTCGATCTCGCCGCCGAGCGAGGCGGCAACTGCGAGCTGACCCGCGGCGGCGAGGTCGCTCGTCGAGCACGGGGTGACCCTGATCGGCCGGTTCAACCTCGCCAGCACGGTCCCCTTCCACGCCAGCCAGATGTACGCCAAGAACCTCAGCGCGTTCCTCCTGCACCTCGTCCAGGACGGTCTACTTCAGACCGAAGCCCCCCCGGACCGGGACGACGAGATCATCCGGAGCACGCTGCTGACGCGCGGCGGCGAGGTCGTCAACGCGCACGTCCTCGATTTCTTCGAAGGAATCGCAACGCCGGGGGGAAACCGCGTCATGAAGCTTGATTTGATGACGAGCCTCTATGTGTTCATGCTGGCCGGGTTCATCGGATTCGAGGTGATCCGGCGGGTCTCGCCGCTGCTGCACACGCCGTTGATGTCGTTGACCAACGCGCTGGACGCGATCGCCGTTGTGGGCGCGATCATCCTCGCCGGCTCGCGTCGAAGCCCGCTGGCGACGGTCCTGGGCACGATCGCGATCGTCGCCGCGATGAGCAACGTGGTCGGCGGGTTCCTGATCACCGACCGAATGCTCAAGATGTTCAAGGCGAGCGGCCCGAAGCGGCCGGCCCAGCCATGATCCCCGCCGAATACGGGATCGAGGTCGCGTACCTGGCGGCGACGGCCCTATTCATCCTCGCCTTGATCTGGATGAGCTCGCCCCGCACGGCGCGTCGAGGCGTCCGTGCCGGCGAGATGGGCATGGTGCTCGCGATCGGCGGGACGCTCCTGCATCACGGGATCGTCGAATACCAGTGGATCGCCATCGCCCTCGTGCTCGGCTCGATCATCGGCGTGCCGCTCGGCCTCGTCCAGATGACCGCCGTCCCGCAGCGGACGGCCCTCAGCCACGCCTTCGGGGCGCTCTGCGTCACGCTCGTCGGCACGGCGGAGTTTTACCTCCTGACCCCGAGCGTGCCGCGATTCCTGATGGCCGTTCTCGCGATGGAGGTGATCCTCGGCTCCCTGACCTTCACCGGCAGCCTGATGGCCGCCGGCAAGCTCCAGGAGGTCCTGCCGCAACGGCCGATCACCTACAAAGGGCAGAATATCGTCAACCTCTCCCTCCTGGCCCTCGCCATCATGCTTGCGGCCGTCCTGGTTCATGATCCCGGCAAAGCCTGGCTTTTCCCGGCGATCATGGCCATCCCGCTGGCTTTCGGCGTCCTGATGATCATCCCGATCGGCGGCGCCGACATGCCGACGGTGATCTCGTTACTGAACTCCTACGCCGGGCTCTCCGCCGCCGCGATGGGCTTCGTGCTCGACAGCAAGCTGCTGATCATCGCCGGGGCGCTCGACGGCGCCTCGGGGTTCATCCTCTCGGTGAACATGGCCAGGGCGATGAACCGGTCGTTTACCAACGTCCTCTTCGGCGCGTTCGGCCAGGTGCAGGCCACCGTCGGCCGGCGATCAGGCTGAGCGGCCGGTCCAGAGCGCGACGGCCGAGGAAGCGGCGGCCTTGCTCGCCGCGGCGAACTCGCGTCGTGATCGTACCGGGCTACGGCATGGCCGTCGCCCAGGCGCAGCACAAGGTCCGCGAACTCTTCGACGCCCTGAGCCGTCGCGGGATCGACGTCAAGTTCGGCATCCATCCGGTCGCCGGCCGAATGCCCGGACATATGAATGTGCTCCTGGCCGAGGCCGACATCCCCTATGACAAGCTCCTGGACATGGAGGACATCAACGGCGACCTGCCCCAGACCGACGTGGCCCTCGTCATCGGCGCCAACGACGTGACCAATCCCTCCGCCCGCGACGACCCGTCAAGCCCGATCTACGGGATGCCGATCCTGGAAGTGGACAAGGCCCGGACCGTCATGGTGATCAAGCGCGGGATGAGTCCCGGCTTCGCCGGAATCGACAACCCCCTTTACTACCTCGACCGGACCCTGATGCTCTTCGGCGACGCCCGCTCATTCGTGAGTGCGGTCGTCCGCGAGCTGACTGGCTAACGCGGGCACCACGTATGACCTGAGATATACTCGGCTCGGCCCCTGGTGTCCTACGCGCGTTGAACGCCTGGGAACTTCAACCACTCCGATAGCGTCCAGATGTGGTCGGCCAGGCCCACGGCCATCGCCGGGGTCTGCTTCCGCCAGATCCCGTTCTCATCCCGGGCCTGCAACGTCCTCACAGGCCAGCAGAAATTATACGAATACATCGTGAAGTAGGTCACCGCCTCATGCTGCCGCCAATCCTTACGGAACCGGTACGTCTTCCGCGCCTTGCGGACATTGCGATGGCGGTCCGTGGCGTGGTAACGCTCCACGAACGCGGTGTTGATCGCTCGGCTGACCTTCGACCGCTTCAGGGCCGCCAGCACCGCGGCCAGGGTGCCGAAGATCATCCGGCAGACGATCTCCACCACCCGGCCCTTCTCCCGCCGCTTCTCCACGGTGGCGTAGTTCAGACCCGCCGGCACGGCCGGGTACGGGGCCTTGGGGCGGCCGGGCCGGCCCGTGGGGTCCGGCGTGACCGTCACGCCATAGGTCTGCAGGATCGCGGTCTCGTAGGCCGGGTAGCCGTCGGTGGTCATCATGTCCATGACCCGTCCCCCGGTCCGGCGATGGAAGTCGGCGACCACCGCCTCGGCCTCTTCGAGGCCCCGAGCCCCGGGCACCACGTTGACGACCAGCTTGTGCACGGGATCGAAGGCCACCTGGTCCCAGTAATCCCCCCAATTGGCGTCGGCGGGATTGGCGGGGTCGCAGTGCTCCGGCTGCTGGTACACGAAGGCCCACTTCTCATCGAACTGGACCTCACGGGTTCGGGGGGGAAAACGCCACCAGTTCGTCGTGGGCCCCTTGGGCGTGGTCGCCGGCCAGGCGACTGTACCGCATCACCGTATCCCGATGGACACCGACGAGTCGCCCGGTCTGACGGACACCACAGCCCTCGCCGACATGATTCAGGACCGCGAGGGCTTTCTCTTCGGTCAGATGCGAGCGGTACAGCGGCGTGCCCTTGCGTTCGGAGAAGCGGGCCTTGCAGGTGCGGCAGTAGAGCAGGCGATACTGCCGGTGCTTGCCGTAATGATCACAGACGGTCAGGTTGCCGGCATCGCGACGGCCGTGATCGGGGCAGTCGGCGTTCTGGCAGCAAAAGCGGGCGAGGTCGTCCATGGTGTCGGTCCCGGGCTGAGGCCTCACGTTGTCAAGCCTTGGCGATGCCGCAGGTTACAACACCCAATGGACTCCTTTCAAGTTGAGTAGGACACCAGGCTGCATTCCCGAACTTTTTCGATATCGTCTTTCAAGGAAATGTTAACATCATCGAATTCCTTCTTTGAAGAAATATCCTCCAGCGAGCAATACACCGTGTCGCGATGGCACCCTTCTTTTAGGGCTTGGACGACCTCTAGCGCTTCCCTCCTGAATCGCTGATAATCCTCCTCGGTCTCGGCGGCAGCCATTGGCATGGCGACATAGGCGTCGTATTTGAACTTCGCCCGGAGCGGCGCAATACCCGATCCCTTAAATTCGACACCCGATCCTTTTAATTCGATCCTCATTATAACAAATATCGTAGATATTAGTATCAATGCACATGAAATCAGGGCGTAGATGACCTGCGCACCTTGGAGTTTCACCAGGGCCGCTAGCAACAGCGCTTCGGCGATCAAGCAAATCAACCC
Organism: uncultured Planctomycetales bacterium; assembly: GCA_963752755.1. Taxonomy (GTDB): domain Bacteria; phylum Planctomycetota; class Planctomycetia; order Isosphaerales; family Isosphaeraceae; genus CAVVZJ01. Next base: position 419,999 of record CAVVZJ010000010.1, read on the forward strand.
AAGAACCTTCGTTCTTGTATCCAGCCCAGCAAGAAGGCTCTTTCGGTCCTGATCTTCACGATCAATTTGCATGCCTTCCATCCTCAAATGACCGGGCTCACCGAACCTGCCTAACGCCCAAGCTCAGCGGACCGGCCCGCCGAGAGTGACCTTGAGGTTACCAGAAACCGTCGCGGCGGGCCGGGTCCGCTGCAGCGCGCGGTTAGGCGGGTCCGTTACTCCCTTGATGGGAATGGCTGGAAAGCCTCTGGAATTCGTCCCAGTAAGCGGAGGAATCCTCACCGGTAGCAACATGGATCATCATTTGTAGGAAAAGCATGTTCCCGGAGTGAATGCCCTCTGCATCTACCTCTTGGTCGTCGAAGTCTGGATCGGTCGGGAGTTCGACTTCGAGGACCCACCATCGATCGATCTTTGTTACCAGTTCGTAGATGCACCCGAGGAGCCGAACATTGATTCCAGCATTAGCATCCGTAATAAATTTTGAAAGATCGTGAGCCAATTCATTGCGATGCTCCCGGATTTCATCGATCAGCTTCAAGTCGTCTTCTCTGATGACTCCATGTTCCTTCAACCAGAGGAGGGACGCCCGAAGTGCACTCTTGTCCAATGACAGAACCTTGGTCTGGTAGTCGGCATCGACGATCAAGCCGTTCTGGTCGAATCCATTCTTGAAAAATCTGCGAATTTGCTCAATGATCGAGGATTTTAGTGTCTCGTATGCCGCCAAGAACAGTGAGGCCGCGATCAGGTTTCCCTTTAACGATTCGGGATTCAGGAACTTGGCCCAACCGAAGAACGCGTCCTTCTTCTGCGGGTCCATACGCCAGCCCTTGTGAGACGGAAGCGAGAGTAGAGCGCCTGATCCCACGAAGACACAGAAGGCGCGGCAATAGTTCACGGCTGAGCCGCCTAACGACCAAGCTCAGCGGACCGGCCCGCCGAGAACAACCTTGATGTTACCACAGGCCGGCGCGGCGGGCCGGGTCCGCTGCAGTGCGCGGTTAGGCGTCGGCCCAAGGACGCCCGCTCCAGTACCGCAATTCGATCGTCTCGCCATCGATGGAGTAGGCGGCATCGCGGGATGGCTCCTCGGACACCCAGACATCGCGGACTTCGCCGGGGACGCCCCAGAGGGCGACCACCGAGCGATCGCCGAGCAGGTCGTCGACGTACCGGCGAACTGCATTGGGCTCCGACAGGCCGGAGAGCGATGCCAGGATATCCGCATGCGTGTGCCAGTGGAAACCGTCGAAGCCCAACGCTAGGTCGCCTTCGGCATCGGTGACCACGACGAACCGCAAGCGACCATCGGGGCTGACGTGTTCTTCGATGATCGCCATGAGGCGCCTAACCTGGAGCTAAGCTGCCAGCCGCGCCTCTATGGGCGTGCCTCCCCTGGTCTCGTCGCGGCGCGGATGGTCAGCTTCAGCGACGGGTTAGGCCGCAGACGCCCGACGAGGCGGAGCACCTCATCGCGTCGGCCCAGGCGTGGCCGCTTAGCTCCACGTTAGGCCGCAACCGCCCGCTACCACGACACGCTTAGCTCCCAGAGGTCGATGGGGTCGGGGAGGGCGACCCCACCCGAGCGACGCCAGTGCGGAAGCGTCGCGTTCCGTGAGGCGCCGATCCGTCCTGGATACGCCTCGGAGGGAGCCGCAACCATCCTGGGACCCCTGCCGACGCGAAGTCCGTTCGCAAACCCTTACGGCAAGGGCGGTTGCGGCCTAACGGCCAAGCTCAGCGGACCGGCCCGCCGAGTGTAACCGTTGCATGACCAGCAAGCGCAGCGGCGGGCCGGGTCCGCTGCAGCGCGAGGTTAGGCGGAGTCGGTGGCCAGGGAGAAGTCTCCGCTCTCGAAGCCGAGACGCAGCGGCCCTCCCCCGGCGACCGGTTGCCAGCCGCGTGCCAGCGCGAACCGGACGGCCTCGGCCACGAAGCGGGGTGTGACGATCAGCGGCTTGGCCGCAGGCTCGTCTGGCTCCAGCCAGTCTCGCCAACCCCAATCGACATAGAGGGGCGGCCCGCTGGCGCTCGCTGGGGATGACGACCAGCACGCCGTCGAACCGCCAACGGAACGGCTGTCCATCGACCACGATTCGCCGCATACCCTCCGCCATCGCCTTGGTGCGTCCTCCGCCGCCTAACGACCAAGCTCAGCGGACCGGCCCGCCGAGGGAAAGCTTTGACTGACCAGAAATCGCCGCGGCGGGCCGGGTCCGCTGCAGCGCGAGGTTAGGCGGCTCGGCCGCCCTGCCAGAGACAATACCCGGACCACGCCCCGATCGCCATCAGCGCGAGCCCCCCGACGACGAACCCGGGCCGCGACGGTGCCCGCTCCATCGAGCGCAGGGCCGTGTCGGGGGCCAGCAAGCAGACCAGGCCCTTGAGGACCATCAGCCAGCCGAACGCCGTCAACACCGCCCCGGGCCACGACCAGCCCCCGTGCCCGGCGACCACGGCCGCCCCGGGGGCCAGGCTCAGGGCGCCGTTGGCGAACGCCCCCGGCCGGCCGGCGCGATGGAGCCGGGCGAACACCTCCACCCAGTCGTCCGCCCGCATGATATGGGAGGCGCCGACGACCAGCGACGTGACGGCCACGAACCATTCGACGGCCCGCTCCACCTCAGGAACTCCCCGCCGCCTAACGACCAAGCTCAGCGGACCCGGCCGCCGAGAGTAACCCTGATGTTACCAGAAAGCGCCGCGGCGGGCCGGGTCCGCTGCAGCGCGAGGTTAGGCCTCCCACCTGTCATCGAAACCGCCAGAAACCCTGAGACTCCCATACCGTTGGCCGAGCCCATCCTTCGGGCAACGGCTTATCTTGCGGCCACAGGACCAACTGACCCTCAAGGTACTGGGCCGCGGGCCCAGACCCGGGCTTTAGGGCCACATCGGACTCGCTCTCGACCTCCCGATAGAGATCGCCCAGAGACGACACCTCACCCTCGCCCTCGCGCGAGGCGACCTCCAGCGCCGCCGCGAATGAGGCACCGCCGCGGAAGGCCGAAATCGCCGGGTGGCAGTCATTGGTGATGATACAATCGTCGGCTCCCAGCAGCTCACGGAACCGCCCCACCGCAGCGAGCATCACGAGTTGCCACTCGGCCTCGGTTACGAAGTAAATCCAGCGGAGTGTGTGATACACCCAGACGGCATCATGCCCGAAAGTCAGCGAGAAGTCTGATGGCAGATCGAGAAATGTATCCAAGGAGGGGAGATCAGGCCTCTGTGGGATCACCTGCTCAATGTCCGACCAGGGCCGCCACGTCGCCTTGCGGTCGGCGAGCTCAGCGAAGGCGAAGCCTCGATGGAGGCCGACTGCCACCACCTGCCGGAATGGCGCGTCCTCCTCACCGCGTTCCAGGCGTGCAACGCCCGGCAGGATTTCGCGGCTCGGCCCGCCGTATCGGATCAGCGCCGAGAAGTCGAGCCCCATCGCATTCCGAAGCCTAACGCCAAAGCTCAGCGGACCGGCCCGCCGAGTGTGACCTTGATGTTACCGGACAGCGCGGCGGCGGGCCGGGTCCGCTGCAGCGCGAGGTTAGGCGGGGCCGCCTGTCGCTTCTGCCCAATGAGCATCGCACCAGGCCGAGGTGTATGGCCCGTCCGGGGCGTGCCGCGTGTGCCCAGGTGCCCCGCAGACCTGACACCAACCGCAGTACCCGGGGGGAGGCTCGCGTACCTTGCCCAGGGGGCCGACGCCGACCAGTGCCAGGACCTTCCACAGCCAGAGCGTCGCGTGGACGCTCAAGGCGACGCGCTCGACTCGCGGGCCCGTACGCGGCCGGCAGTAACATGGGGCCTGCGAGGCTTCAGACGCCCCACTGTCCGTGTCGCCACTCAAGGGAGTCCCCCCGCCGCCTAACGACCAAGCTCAGCGGACCGGCCACATACCGGGACGCTCCGCACGATCATAACGCGCCCGCGTGGCCGGGTCCGCTGCAGCGCGAGGTTAGGCGGGCTCCCCGCAGCGGCACCAGCGGGCATGTAGGCGAATCGGCCGGGCACGCGAACCCCGCCGGGACGCCCCCGGACGCGAGGCATGACCGCGCCAACGCATGGACCGTGCAGCCGATGTGGAAAGTCCGCTCGGCCGGCTCCCAGAGCAGGACCAGTTCGGGGTGCTGGAGCAGGTGCTCGAAGTAGCCTGGCCCCCATTCGGCCAGCCCCCAGGCGTCGTCCGGCGGGAGGAATCGACCGCCTCGGACCGCCGGCACCTCGTCCCAACCGTCGAGCCGCCCCGCTTCGTCCGGCTGGGGCGCGAAGAAATGGACCTCGCGTCGCTGATCCCAGAGGCCGGCGATCGAGAGGCGGTCGGCCTCCGAGAGCGTGGCCCACCAGCGACGAGCGACATCCAGCGATGCCGGAGGGATTGCCGCCAGCAGATCGCCTGGGAGTTCGACCATCGCGGTTGTCTCCTGCCGCCTAACGACAAAGCTCAGCGGACCCGGCCGCCCGATGAGCACTCGAAAACGGGAAAACCGCCGCGGCGGCCGGGGTCCGCTGCAGCGCAAGGTTAGGCGTCGGCCTCCTCGGGCAGCCGCAAGAGGCACCGCAAGTCGCCCAACGCATCGCGGACATGGGCCATCTCGTGCAGGGCCTCGCCGAACGACTCCCAGCCCCCGAGCCGCGTCAACTCCTCGACGACTGCCGAGGCGGCACGCTCGGCGTCGGCCATCGTATCACCGGCACGCTCGCGCCACGAGTCGGCGAACCGAGCGGCGACCCAGGCTGCCGGGGAGGTGCCCTCCGGCAGGCTGCCACTCGACGAAAGCGCCCGCTCGATCCAGTTGGCGAGGACGGTTTCGACTTCGTCGGTGGCCATCGCTCGACGCCGCCTAACGACCAAGCTCGGCGGACCGGCCCGCCGAGGACAACCGTTGCATGACCAGAAACCGCCGCGGCGGGCCGGGTCCGCTGCAGCGCGAAGTTAGGCGGCTCGTCTACGCATGAACATGCCCACGAAGACGTGAGCATGCCACCCTGCCAAGCGAACCGGGTCTTGAAGACTTCGCCCAAACCACCCGCTGTCGCCCGAGTGCAAGGCAGAGCACGCCAATTGCGGTCAGCAGGAAAGTGCCAGGCTCGGGGACGACAACGTACGGGGTCTGTGTGAAGGTAGCAGAGCGATTCATCGTGCTCCCATCAGGGTTCACCGCGTATACCCCCTCCCGGAAAATATACGACCGACCAACTTGCAATACCCCATCGGGGACCGTGATCGACGCCGTTGTGCCAGCGGGACCGACCGGGACCGACGAGAGCCAGTCGGTGTACAATTGGTCGTGAGTGGCGAAGTCGATGATGCGGATCCCATTCACGAGCGTGCCCGCGAAGGCGGTCAGGTCCGGCCACTCCCACATGAGCGTTGGATTCAAGCCCGTGCCCACGACTCGGAGGTTGTCGACGAGGGGGAGAAGTTGAGGAATGCTGATCGGAGATGTCACGGCCGAGGCGGATTCGGTCCCCCTGGTCGCGGTAATCGTCCAGGCCCCTGTGAGAGCCGGGTCGAACGGAAAGACGGCTTCATAGAGGTCGGGGAAGATGGTTTCCGGCGTGAATGTGAGGCCGAGGACTGTCCCCCCTTGGGTCGCCGTTACTGTCGTCGGCGAGCCCGAGGGACTGACGAAGGCGCCGACCTGTTGGACATCACCTTCCGGGAGCCCGAGCGGATTGGGCCCGGTGTGATCCCGGAAATTGAAAGGGTTCGTGATGACGATGCCCGCGGCTACCGGGCGGGTACCCAGTTCAGTGAAAGCCACTGCAATCAGGGCCATCGCCGCCAACAGTCTTGTCTTCAGTCCAGGAGAGTTCATGATCGAGCCTCCGCCGCCTAACGCCAAAGCTCAGCGGACCGGCCCGCCGAGTGAAGCATGGAAGTCAGAGACACACGCCGCGGCGGGCCGGGTCCGCTGCAGCGCGAGGTTAGGCGTCCAGACCGAGGCCGAAAGCCTTCCCCAGTCACCGACCGGCCGATCATGGGTATAGCCCCGGAATTGAGAGTTTCAACGCCTTGGCAATCTCTTTGCAATGGGTTGACTGCTCATGACCGAGAGAATTCGACCAACCGATAAGATTTTGCGATGCCACATCGATAGACTCAAGTGATGGGACCAGTTTTACGGTGGCAAACAGTCGGTACCAAGGGATAACGAGCGAATATGCTCGGAGATCCGATGCCATCTTTCGAATCTCAAGCGATGCCTCTTCCATTTTCTCCGGCGGCTTCCCAACTACGCCGCCGCTTTGCAGTTGGGATGGGATTGGAGTCAGAGGTATGAAGTTCGCATAGAATGTCAAGGCATGAGCAATTCTTCCAACTGTGCGCCGCATCTCTTGAATCGGTTCGATGAAAATCCGTTGGAGAAGTTGCCCGCCGACGAAGACGGCGACTCCGAGAAGTGCTGTGAGGGCGATCTTGACACCTTCGGACATCTCGAACACCGTCCTCCAGAAGCCGCCTAACGCCAAAGCTCAGCGGACCGGCCCGCCGAGCGAAACCATCGAACTACCGGGAGCCGATGCGGCGGGCCGGGTCCGCTGCAGCGCGAGGTTAGGCGGCTGTCACTGTGTCGACCGCAATCATACCGCCTCCGTGTCCTGTGCATCGCTGGAGTGGCGTATCCCCTCCCGCTCAAGGACTGCCCTCAGTTGTTCGGGATCGAGACTGTTCCAGACCAGTCCGCACCCCAGGCAGGCCCGGAACTGACCCTGCATCCTGGCGGCGGTCGATTGCCCGAAGCGCCAGAGGAGATGCTGCAGCCAAGGGATCCCATCGGGCTGGAACGACCCTTGGCGTGTCATCTCATCGATGATGCCAGCGATCGTGCGATCCTTACCACATCGAGGGCAGAGATCGGGCTTCATCTCCTACCTCCGCCGCCTAACGAATAAGCTCAGCGGACCCGGCTGCCCGAGGAGCACACGACTGACCGGAAGCCTTGCCGGCGGCCGGGGTCCGCTGCCGCGCCGGGTTAGGCGGCGGCCGACACCCGCGGCTCGGGCTTCGACGACTACGGTTGGGTGCGGCCGTCGCTTTTCATCAGCGCCGACAAGTCATCGGCTGAAACCTCGGACCAGACGAGGCCGCAGGAGATACAGGCGTGGAATGGTTGCTGTACCGTGACTCCGTGCTCGAAGAGCCTGGGGAGTAGGCGGAGGTCATCGGGACAGAAAGTCTGCGAGAAGCTGCGGCCGCCGTAGCCGAGCGACATCCCGCCCCTCAGATGGTCTTCTTTGCCGCAACGGGGGCACTTGGAATCGCTCATCAAACCTCCGCCGCCTAACGACCAAGCTCAGCGGACCCGGCCGCCCGAGGAGCACTCGACAACGGGAAAACCGTGGCGGCGGCCGGGGTCCGCTGCAGCGCGAGGTTAGGCGGTTCGACCGACGCGTGAACATGCCCACGTTTTCGTGGGCATGCCACCCATCCAGCACAACCGTGAGGGATGATGCTCATCACTCTACTCCGGTCCCCTGGCAAACGGAGCACGTACCCTGTCTAGTCCACACTCCGTCTTCTCCTCCCAGGTTGGTCATCACTTCGACCTGGCCGGTACCCCCGCATTCCCTGCAAGTGCCGCCCGGCAATCGCAAATCGCCGTTGCGGGCGGCCTCCTTCACCCCATTGTATGCGTCCTTGGTCATCTCTGAGACCACGCCGTATCCCACGGCGCCCGCCACGGCCAGCACGACCGCGACTATCGCGTTCCGACTTGGCTTCGACGGTTCCGACTTCGTCGGCTCTGGGTTCGACATCACTGAGACTCCGTGGAGACTTGATGCGAGTGATGTGTCCGGTGGGCTATTGTCGCATCCGGGGCGTGCCACCCGCCGCGCTCAAGGGAAGTGATGGATGTTGCCCTGACCGTCTGTGAAGCTCAATCCGAACCCCGTCTTACCGGCGCTGAGGTTCATCATGTTCGCCCCACTGGCATCATACATGTTAATGGCAGTGCCTCCTGGATCGGCCTTCAAGCTGATGCCAACCTTGCTCCCGCCAGGGTCGGTGATGATGATTTCTCCGGGCTTGAGGTCGGGGTTGGCCAGCATGGCTGCTCCGCAGGCCAACGTGACGAAGACGCCGAGGAGTGATGCGAACCCGAGTCCGGTCAGCCGCCGGACCTTGCGGGCCAGGAGACGATTCTCCGCCTCCAATTGGGTAAGCCGCTCAACGATACGTTCGGGTGAAGCCTCGAGCATGATAGCCCCCTGTGCGATGGAGCCGCCTAACGCTTGAGTTCAGCGGACCGGCCCGCATAGGGTCAGCGTCCGCACGACCTGAAAGTGAACTGCGGGCCGGGTCCGCTGCAACGATGGGTTAGGCGGCGGCTCCTCCGATCGGGTGCCACTGGCGGCTTGCCCGCCAGTGTCTTCGGCCGCAGACCGGAGCACTGGCAGAAGACTGCCAGTGGCACCCAGAAAAGGCTACTTACCAGTGCCACCCGCCCGCCTCGCGTGGTCAAAGTCTTCGAGAAGCTCGCAGGCGATGCAGCCGGGGCCGTTGGCGCGGACCTGCTCTTCGGGAGGCGCCGCCAAGGCAGCCAAGGCGTCGCGGAGGAGCGGTTGCCAGAGGACGGCGTCATCCACGGTGAAGCCCCCGCCGCCTAACCTGTTTGTAGGCGTCCGAAAAGTCGTGGAAAAACACGGCTGTTCAGGCGTATAATCCCGCTCGACCCTACAAATATCACGGATCGAAAAGGGCCTGGCAAGGAAAATCCGGGATTAGACGACTTCCCACGGGGCGGCAAACATGGCGCCGAGTGCCAGTGGATTTGCCCGTGCCGATCCTAACCGGAGCACCGGCACAGTCAGTGGCATCTAAAGAGTTGCCGAGGCCGCCCGCCGGTGTCGGCCCGCGGCAGCGGGTCAGGCCAGGCGCGTGGAAAATGGTGTCAGTTCAGAATGGCACTCGGATTTCCGAAACCCCAAATCAGACAAAAGATTATGGCGAGAAATGCCCGTATTGCTCACGACGCGCATTTATATAAATAAAATTTTTATATTTCGCTCGCCCTGGAATCCAAGGACTGCGGGTTCGGCCCCTGAATAATTAACCTCAAGGCCCGGTATGATGGCTTGCCTGAAGTCCAATGGGGATTGCGAGTTACGTCATATCCGAGTGCCATTCTGAACTGACACCATTTTCCTTCCGAAGGCGGGGGCAGGCCGCTGGGCCTCATCTCCGTGGAATCTTCGGCATGGCCCGGTTCCCTGACCACGACCCTCCCACCGACGGGCCGCATCGGGTCCGCACGCGCTTCCCCCGGAGTTGCCCCGGAGAATCTTGAGCAAAATCTTCAGAAAAGGTGATAATTCTTCGCCGCCGCCGCGATAGTGAAGGGGATGGTGCGCCGAAGTCCGTCGCGCCAGGTCCATCCACGACGCTGATCCACCTCCACGAACGCGAGGGCCCCACCATGTCCCGGCCGACACCGCCCGCCGACGACGCCAACGCCTCCCAGACTGAGCCCCTCAACGCCGAAACGCACGCCGCCAGCGGCCGCTCGCGGCCGGGCCGGGCCACCGGACCGAAGACCGTCGCCGGCAAGGCCAAAAGCCGGGCCAACGCCGTCAAGCATGGCCTGCGCTGCCAGGTGGTCGAGCCGCCAGCCGATCGCGAGGCGATCGCCGAACGGGTCGCGGCCTGGACCGAGGCGCTCCAACCGGCCGACCCGGTCGCGGCCTGGCTTGTCGCCCGCGCCGCGGCGCAGTCGGTGCGGCTGGATCGGTGCCGGGAACGCGAGTGCCTGGCCCTGGAAGCGAACGTCGCCGGCGCTGAACGCGACTGGTTGCGCCGCCGACGCGCCTGGGCCCGTCGCCTCGGCCATCAACTCGGCTCCGACCCCGAACGCCTCCACGCCCGCCTGACCCGCTCGGCGCTCGGCTGCGACTGGCTGATCGCCCGCCTCGACGACCTCGCCCGCGACCTGGCCATCCCCGGCGGCTACTGGTCCACCGAGGAGTTCGTCCGCGCCCTGACCTTGCTCGGCCTCGAAGCCCGCCGCTGCGGCCCCGACCACCCCGCCGTCGCCCCGCTCTGGCGACTGACGCTCACCGCCCAGTCGCGTCCCGACCCCGCGGCCGTCGATGCCCTGCTCGGCACCGACACCCGCGCGCTCGACGAGCCGGCCCGTCGCGTCGAGCAACGCGCCCAGCTCGGCGACCGCGAGCCCGCCCGCCAGGCGTTGCTGGCCTTCGTCCGCACCGAGCAGGAGCAGCTCACCGCCCTCCGCGCCGCCCTCTGGGACACCCACGACGCCCCGGCCCTCGAAGCCGCCTGCGCCCACGCCCGCACCTTCGACCCCAGTCCCGAGGCCGCCCACGCCCGCCGCTACGAAGCCTCCCACGCCCTCGACCTTCACCGCACCCTCACCGCCCTCCACCGCCACCGCCTCGCCTCCGACGTCCCCGCGGCCGCCCCCTCCCCCCTCGTCCCGACGCCAGACGCCGCGGCGCCGAACGAACTTCAAGATAGAGAAACCCGCGACGCAACTTCCGAACCTTCAAGGACCTCGGAACCGCCCCCCGCCACTCCACCGGCGTCCCCTCCGCATCCTTCCGACGTCTCCCCGGCGTCTGCGGAGCGTCCGCAAGCCATCTCCGGAGCCTCATCGCCCCGGCTCGATGGGGGTCAAGAGGCGAACGAGGGTCGGGCCACGCCCCGGCCGGAGCCAGGGACGTCCCTCGCCGCGCGAGAGTCGTGACGACCGAACCCGAGAACGGCAGATTCGCAAAGGACTCGGGCCAGGTCCCTGGACCGGGCTCGGGACCCGCACCGGAATTCTGTCGGGTGTGCGGGGGAAATCGCGATGGCAAGCAAGGGGGAGAGCGTCGACACGGCCTCAGTGGCCCTGACCGAGACGGCTTTCAAGCTGGAACTCGATGCGGCGGCTGTTGATATCCAGGGTTTCGAGGATATCGAGAACCTCCGCCATGCACCAGCACTCCTTGCGGGCGAGCAGGATGATGTCGAGGTTCTCGGAGCCGAGCTTGAGATACCAGAGGATCTCGCTGATGATCGGCGAATCCTGAAAGGCGCGGTGCAGAAGTCCGAAGTCGTGGTGGTCCAGCTCGATCCAGAAGGCGCGGCCTTCGAGGTGTTCGATCCAGCGGGCGCGGAGGAAACCGTTCCAGTGGTGGCGGACCCACGCGCTGATGGCCGAGTCGCCGAGGTCGCGGCCGGCCTTCTCGCTCTCGATCCACTTGTACCGTTCGGCCTCCTCACGGCCCTCGATCAAGACGCTGTGGCGCACGTCAGGCTCTTCAAGCGTGCCGACCGACGTCATGTCGTAAGTGACCATCATGGCGACCTCCCCTGGAGCGGAGTTGGGGACCGCGACCGGCCTCTCGGCTTGGGTGTCGGGGGCGGGAGGGTCCCGATCATAGCATCGGTCGGACAGGCCGCCAACGTCAGTCCGGAAGTTCGCCGCCCGAGAGTCGGGAGGCCCGGGGAGCGGGCGTGTCCCACGATGGCTGGCAGTTAGTTCCCGTTGTTTCCGTTAAACTTCAATTTGTCCAGAGATTGAAGTTACCCGACGCACCCGGCTCCTGCAAGAGGTGCGCCAAGAATTCAAAAAAAAAGACGTTCCTGGAAATCACCTCGCCATTGTCGAAGTTCCTTCTTGAAGAGATTTGAGCACACGAACGCGTCCCTGACCAATCCGTGCCGTTCGCGGTCCTCAGACCAGCTCGGGGAGGTCGGCGGGAGCGGTGAAGAACGCCAGGTTTCTGCCAACCATCGTTGCCACGCCGATCCGGCCGGCGGCCATCGGTCCCAGCGGAGCTTCGGCCACGGCGCGCCAGATCACCTGGCCGGAGAGATTTGAGCAGATCAGGTGCACGTCCCGGCGCACGACCCGCCAGACGTCCCCCGACGGCCCGGCCATGAGCAGGAACGGCGCTTCCTCGCCGGGCGACTGGCCGCGGAGGTAGCCGGCCCCATCGTAGGCCAGCAGCCGGCCGTCGGGGGCGGCAATCACGATCCGCGAGCCAACCGTCTGCAAGTGCCAGCCCTCCCAGGGTGTTGGCGACTCCCAGAGGACCCGGCCATCGGCGCGGTGGCCGCGGAGCACCTGGGCCCGCCTGGCCAGCGTGACCCAGGCCAGGCCCTCGACCCCCGGTCCCTCCGGCGGCTCGACCAACAGCAAGGGCTCCGGCGGGTCGGGGTCGAACCGCCCGGCCGGCTCGCCAGCGGCGTCGAACAGGAGGAAGCCCCCGTCGTCGCAGGTCACCCCCATCATCCCGAGCGGCCCGAGCGCGATCTCCTCGACCGGGACCCGAAGCTCCCGCTTCCAGACCCAGCGCCCCCCCACCGTCGCCCGCCCGAGCCGGTCGCGCTCCTGCACGATCGCCAGCCCGTAGGTATCGGGACGAACGATCAGGTGGGTCACCTGGTAGAGATTCAAGTCGATGCGGTGAGCCCCGTTACGGTTCGCGTCGTAGAGGACGATCATCTTGTCGGTGGCGGCGGCGATGTAGCCGGGATCACTCCGGAGGATGCGGCCGACGCCCTGGATCTCGGGGGCCTGGCCAAGGGGGCGGCCGTCGGCTGCGAAGAGCTGGAGCCGGTTACCCCGGCTGATGAAACCGATCCGAGGCGGGCTGTCAAGCACGGCCAGGACCGCCGCCTCGGCCTCCTCGTCGCTCCGGGCGGTTTCGGCCACCCAGTCGGGTCGCCGGACCGAGCCGCCTGGACCGGCCGAGACGGGCTCGGGGGCGGCGGGCGGCGGAGTCGATCCCGGAGCCGGAGCCGGTCGGCTCGCAGCCCGTCGGCGGGCGGCCGGACCGGTCTCCAGGTCGATCCGGACGATCTCCCCGGTCGGCAGGCCGTAGATCAGGAAACGGCCGAGGGCGTCGAAGACCAGCGCCGAGGCGGCGCGGGCAGGCCCGTCTTCCACTTGACGTTGCCAGCCTGGTTGAGCAGGTAAACCTCACCCTCCAGGGTGGCTGCGGCGATCGAGCGGCCGGGGAAGTCGGGGATGGCGTGGGTGGCCGTGCCCGCAAGGTGGTAGGAACCCTCATTGCGTCCCCGACCATCATAGCGCTGGATGCCCAGGTTGTAGCAGCTCGCCAGGATCAACGACCCGTCGCCACTGACCTCCAGCCGGCCGACGTTCGAGAGCATCCGCTGCTCCCAGAGCACCTCACCGTCGAGCTTGTCCGAGCCCCGGGGGCTCAGCTCGACGCAAGCAACGAGCCGTAGCCCGAGGCGCCGACGAGCAGCGAGTCGGCGGGCACGAACCGGAGATGGGCCAGCGGCTGCCGGGTATCGACCTGCCCGGCGGGCCGGCCGTGTCGGGTGAAGAAGGCGGTCTGGCTGGACTTCGTTCCGATCGCCACGAACCGACCGTGGCTGTCCACGTCCAGGCTGGCCGCTCCGCTCGGGGCAGGCCGGTCGCTGACAGGTCCGAACTCGCGGTCCAGCAGCATCAGCCTGGGACCGCCGAGCAAGAGGGCGACCAGCGTGCCGTCGTCGCTGATCGCCGCCGAGACGATCGGGGCCGGAGCCCGCTCGGCGAGGAAGCGGGTGCCGTCGGCCCCCAGGAGGTAGAGGTTGCGTCCCTCGTCCCAGGCCAGCAGCGAGCCCGCCTCCCGCGCCAGGGAGAGGCCCGCGAGGGGGGCATCGGTCACGCTGGTCCAGGCGGTTGCGGGCTCCAGCCGGGCCGTCCGTCTCGGGCCTTCCGACATGCGCGGTCCCTCAGCGGGAAGACTGACCCCGGACCAGGGAGAGCGCCCGCTCCAGGAAGAGGTCCGTCCGGGGGTCGCCGAACGTCGGCTCGGCCACGCTCAACGCCTCGGCGTCCGCCCCTTCCCCCGTTCCCGCCGGCCTGGCCGCGAGCCGGACGCGGACGTCGGGCTCGACCCCTGCTCGTTGTAGGGGAGGTTCCTCGGCGAGTAGAACTTCGCCGTCGTCAGCTTCAGGCCGGCCGGCGCCGATCGCAGAGGGGAAGATGCTCTGAACCGAGCCCTTCCCGTAGCTCGGCTCGCCCAGCACGTGGCCCGGCCGTTGTCCTTCAAGGCCCCGGCCAGGATCTCGCTGGCGCTGGCGCTGTCGTGGTCGATCAGGACGACCATCGGCATCTTCCAGACGCCCCCGGCCTGGCCCGATAGACCGCGCTCTGGTCTGGCCGCCCGGCCCCGGGTCGAGACGATCACGCCACCCTCGAGGAACTCGTCGGCCATCTCGACGGCCACGTCCAGCAGGCCGCCGGGGTTGCCCCGGAGGTCGAGCACGAGGAACCGCATCCCCTGGCGGTCGAGGTCGGCGATCGCCTGCTTCAGCTCCTCGGTCGAGGTCTTCTGGAAGCCGTCGAGCCGGACGTAGCCGACCTTCGTCAGCGGATCGACGATCTTCGCCTGGGTGACGCTGTGGACCTCCACCTCCCGACGGACCAGGCGGACCGTCCGCGAACGGCCGCCGGCGTCGAGGACGACCAGACTCGAGCGCCGTGCCCTCGGGACCCTGGAGCTTGGCGGCGGCCTCGTCGAGCCCGAGCCCGGCCAGGCGCTCGCTGCCGACGCCGACGATCCGCTCGCCCGCCTTCAGGCCCGCCTCCGCCGCCGGTCCGCCCGGGATCACGCCCACCAGCCGGAGTCCCTGGGGGTCGCCCTTCAGCTCCACGCCCAGGCCGACGAAGTTGCCGTCGATGACGGCGAAGAGGTCGTCGAGCTTGTCGGGGGTCAGATAGGCGGTGTAATCGTCGAGCATCCCGCAGGCGCCATAGGCGAACTCGAGGACGACGGGGGCCGCCTCCAGGTTGATCGCCTGTCGGGCGAGGTCGCAGGCCCAGGTGACGAACGCGGCACGCCTCGCGGCGGTCGCGGGCGACGATCTGCTCGCGACGGCTCGGCAGAGCTCTGGCGGAGCCAGAGGACCCGCGACGGCTCAGCCTGCGGGGCGTTGGCCTGCGAGGAAGACCGGGTCGCGGAGGGCAACCTCCATGTTGTCCAGCCCGCCGCGCAGGAGCGGCACGAGCGAGACCGGGTCCACGTAGTGCGATCTGGATCCGATCGAGCACCTCGTCGATAGAGGCCCAGGGCTTCGGGCCGCGAGAGTCGCGAGCAGGACCTCGCGGAAGCTCCGGTCCTGATAGCGACGGCCGAGCCGGTAGTGCGACTCGCAGAGCCGGAGCCGATGTCGGAAATCGACCCGATCCGGCCAGCGCTCGAGGGCCTTCTCATACGCCTCGATCGCGGCCGACCACTGACGTTGCCGCTCCAGTTCCAGCGCCTTCTCCAGCGCCGCGTCCGCCTGCGGATCGGGCACGGAGGAGGCCGGGGTGAGTCCGGCCGGGGCTATCAGCGGCGGCCCGTCGGTCGCCAGACAACGGCCCGCGGGCATGAGGCCCAGGGCGAGGCCGAGCAGCCCAGAGGAGTCCCGCCAGGCCGATCGGTGCAAGTCGCGGTCGCAGGCGCAGGCGCATCGCAGGCGATCCTCCCACCAACCACGGGAGGGCGGGAGGATCGCCGGGGCGTTCGGGCGGAAAGCGGCGACGGCCCGCCCTTGGGCGAGAGGCACGGCCCGGTGGTTCACCCCGGAGGCGGGGCCACCAACCTGGACCGACGCCGGGCCTGGCCGTCTTGCCGACCCGAAGCGACGGAGGTCCGTCCGCACACCGCTCCCTGGGTGCATTTCGAAGAGGCGAATCCATCTCGGAGGGCGCGACGACGGGAACCCCGGGAACGGCTGGCGCCGCGATCTGGGGACGCTCCGGGTCGGCCGGGAAGGAGGGCGGCGACCAGTCGCCTCCACCCCTCCCTCGCGATTATATCACATCCGGGGAAGGCCTCCCGAAAGCCCCGTCAAACCGCCCGGCTCACGAGGACCCGGAACCGTTCGTCCCCGTGGCCAGGAGGCGACGCCGACGCAGCTCCTTCTGGACGTACTTCAACAGCCTCAGCTCGATCAACTCCTCCTCCAGAGCGGGGAGCGTCGGCTCGGCGAGCGTTTGCGAGAGGCTCTCCAGCAGCAGCGTCGCAAACTCGGAGCGGGCCCGGTGGACGAGCTTCCGCGCGGCGGCCTCCTTGTTCTGAGAGTGGATCAGAGCCCCAAACCGGCTCACGATCTCCGGGTAGATCGGCCGCATGTCCGGGTTCTTCGCCACGAAGCTCAGGAGCGTCCAGTAGGGCTGTCCGGTGAGTGCCTCGTGACGCCGAAGGTCATCCCAGCTCTTCTGGAGCACGGCCTGTCGATACGACTCGTTAAGCAATTCGTCATCCGGCAGGACGAACGAGTCATCCGCCTCCGCCGGCTCGACCGTGACGGCATCGAGCGGCCTGGGGCGACGGCCAAGGGACTTGTGGTGATCGCTGATGATGTTGCGGAGGATCATCTTCAAATAATGGCGGAACCGTCCCTGGCTCGGGTCGGCGTTCGCCAGCCGACCCTCGGCCAGTCGGAGGGCCAGCATCTGAAAGAGATCCTGCACCGCGTCTGGGTCGCGGACGCCTGCGAGCAGGTAGCTCACGATCGCGGGCTTGTACTGGTTGAGCAGGCGCTCCTGGGCCGCCTTGGCCGCAGGGTGCACGGCGGGCGATTGTTTGGCGACGAGGACCAGCGTCCAGTCCGTCAGGTGGTCGTCGTCGAAGCGGTCGTAGGGAGGCTCGGAGTCCCGGTGTTCGACGGTCATGCGAAGGGCCCCGTTCGCGGAGGGCTACGGTCCAGTTGTCCCGCGAAAGGACGTGACAGGGGGGAGACTCTCGCCCCGTCGTCCTATTCAAGCAGAACCTCGGGGCCGATGCAAAGGCTTACTTTCCGCCATCCATGGTTACCTCCGGGGCGGCAGCTCGTGATGCGATCAACGATCCGGCGACGGACCCACCGGCTCCTCGATCCGATGGAGTTTATCGACGGTCAGGCCCGCGTGCTCGGTGATTCGACCCGAGGGCCACGTGATCGTCAACTTCTCGACCTTCTCGGACTCACCGAGGCCGAACGTCAGCGGCAGCTCGACCGACGACAGATACCCCTTCGCCGGGAAGAGTTGTCGGTACTGGTCCCGGCCGCCCGAGCGGAGCGTCACCTTCGCCCCGATCGCGTCGCGATTCGAACCCGGGGCTCGACCGACGAGCCGGAGGCGAACCCAGTGATTCGTCGGCCCATTGTCGTTGCGGAAGAGCCGGGCCGGACCGCCGTTCTCGGTCAGGACGAGGTCGAGGTCGCCGTCGCCGTCGATGTCGGCGTAAGCACTGCCGCGGCCGACGATCGGTTGGAACAGGTCTTCGCCCGCCTGATCCGGCCCGACCAGGACGAACAAGGTCGGGCCTCGCTTGCCCGTGTTCCAGAAAAGCTGCGGCGGCTGGGGATAGGTCATCGACGCCTGCGTCCTGGCGATGTCGCTTTCGAGGTGGCCGTTGACCGAGAGGAGGTCCTGGCGGCCGTCGTTGTCGTAATCGAACCAGAAGAGGCCGAACTTCAACGGCGGCTGCGTCGCCGCGCCAAGGCCGAAGAGGTTCGCCTGGTCGGAGAAGAGCATCCGGCTGGGGTCCTCGCTGACATAGAGGGCGGTCATCTCGTTGGCGAAGTTGCCGATCGCCAACCCGACGGTCTCGTCGTTGAGGAAGTGCGCCCAGTCGATCCCCATGGCGCCTCGGGTCAGGCCGTTGCTATCGAACGCGACGCCGGAAACGGTCGCCACCTCCGCGAATTGGCCGCCGCCCTCGTTGTGGAAGAGGAAGTTGGGCGTCGTGTCATTGGCCACGGCCAGATCCACGAGGCCGTCTCCGTCGATGTCCCACGGCGCCACGCCGAGCGACTTCGCCATCGGCGCCTTGTAATCGAACGAGCGAACCCGGATTCCCGACGCCTCACTGATGTCGGTGAACCGGCCTCCCTGGTTGCGCAGGAGAATACAGAACGACCCCTCGAAGGCCGTCGGCGGCCCGAAGCCCCGGCCGACGCCCGCCAACGGGAACGACTGTGCCCGGTCGTACTCGGCCGACCAATCGACGTAGTGGCAGAGGAACAGATCCAGATCGCCGTCATTTTCCAGATCAAAGAACGCCCCGCTCGTCAACCAGCCTTCGCCGCCCCGGGCGTTGGACTCGTCGGTGACATCAACGAACTTGCCGCCATCGTTGCGGAAGAGGTGGCCGCCGTGGAGGGTCGTCAGATAGACGTCCGGGTCGCCGTCGTTGTCGTAGTCACCGACGACCGCGCCCATGCCGAAAAGGCTGACGTCCAGGCCGGATTCCCGGGTCACGTCCTCGAAGTGCCCCTGGCCGTCGTTGCGGTAGAGGGCCTGTGTCGGGAGTTCTTCGGGCTTGCGGCCCTTGGCCTGCTCGGGCCAGGGCTGCTGGTTGACAAGCAGGAGGTCGGGGTCGCCGTCGCCGTCGTAGTCGACGAAGGCGCAACCGGAGCCCATCGTCTCGGGCAGGAGCTTCTCACCGGCCATCGCATTCTCATGGCGGAACGTGATTCCGGCCTCCTCGGTGATGTCCACGAACCGGACGTTCGGAATCTCGGCTTTCTTGACCGTCTTCGGTGCCTTCGGCGCGGTCGCCCTGGGCACGACGGGCATGGGCGTCGCCGACTCGCAGCCGGCCAGTGCCAGGAGGGCGAGCGCGAAGGCCCCGGCAACGGCGACGGGACGGACTCGGGAGTGAATCATTCGGAGACCTCCGAGCTGGGGATGAGGGTGGCGTCGGCCGTGCGGCTCGGCGCGTCGAGGCCAGGGGCACCGGGGCGCTGGAGCGGGTGGATCACGACCGAATTGGCGTTCTGATTGGCCGCCGGGTCACGCTGGCGGGCGAGCTTCTGGGCGATGCCCTCGGCCGTCTCGTCGGGCTTGTACAGGCCATGCATCGTCCGGTGGGCGACCGCCAGCACCGCGGCCAGCGCCGCCCGGGCGGCCGGGTCGGACTCCTGCCCGCAGGGTTCGGCCAGACGTTCGGCGACCTTCCGCAAGGGATCGAGCCGCGAGCCAAAGCGGGGACGTTCGGACGCGAGGAACCGCGGGATGTCCCGGATCAAGGATCGCGAGGCCGCGATCCTGGAGCCATCGCTCACATCCTCCCGGCTGGCGGCGTCGGCCAGCTTCACCAGCGACTCGGGCGTCACCTTCTCCGGCGCCGGTCCCGGAGCGACCTTCGCATCCGCCTCCTCATCCGATGTCACCCGCGCCAGCTCCGAATACGCCTGGGCGAGCCCGTAGTGGGCATCAACATTCTCGGAATCGAGGGCGAGGGTCCGGCGGAACGTGGCGATCGTCTCGGCCAGGAATTCCGCCCGCGCGGGGCTGTCGGGGTCCTCCTGTTTGTAGCGTCCCCAGAGGGCGCGACCGAGGGCGTTGATGATCTCATAATCGCGGCTGAAGTCGAACTTTCGGGCCGGAATCCTGGTGGAAAGCACATCCCGGTATCGGGCGATGGCGCTGTCCAGCTCGCCGTTGCGCTCGTCCACCTGCGCCGCCAGCCAGTTGATGACCCAGGGGGCCGGCGGTTCCATCGACGTGGCTTTCTCGAGCGCCGCGCGGGCGTCGGCGTTGCGTCCTTCCTTCAAATAAACGCGGGCGAGGTTGACCCAGCCATCAGGCTTCTTGTACGCCTTCGCCACGACCGAGAAGGCTTCCTCGGCCTGCTTCAACTCCCCCTTCTGGGCCCCCTTGAAGCCGCCTTCGAGCAGGAGGCCGATGCCGTAGTCGTTCCATCGCTGCCATTCGTCCTTGATGGGAGACGGGTCGTTGTGGACCTCGGTCCCTCCCGCGACGGCCAGCTTGACCGCATCGCGGGCCATGACCACGACCGGCAGGTCGGGCTTCTTCCCCGCCTTGCCAAAGACGTAATCCATGTAAGTCCTGTCAAACTTGCGATAGTTGAGCTGGGCCTCCAGCTCGATCGGGACGTGGAGCCCCTCGGGCACTTCCAGGGCGAAGTGCACGACCTGCCCCGCGCCGGGGGGAATCTGGTTGTTGTAGAGGGGGACGAAGATATCCTGAGGATTGCGGCGGTCGATCCGGTGGCCCTCCTTGTCGAGCATGTACACATTGATGAAGTGGGCATACGGATCGACGGTGCCGTCCGAACCGATGCCGCCCGAGCGGCCGATGACCTGGCCATCGGCCTTCGCGATCAACTCCACCCAGATCTCATTCGAATCGACCGTCCCCTGGCTGAACAGGTGGCCGACGCCAAGCGTCCGCACGACCGTCTCGACCAGATAACTCCGACCCGGCTGGAGCGTGGGCTCCTCGGGACGCAAGGGGCCAATCAACTTGCCGTCGATCTCGCCCCCTTCGCGGAGGGCGAACAGGTCAATGCGGGCCTTGTCCTCGGAGAGATAGCGGGCATGGATCCGGGCGATGTCGTCGCGACCGCGGATCGCGGCGAGGCCGGTGTTGGCGGCGGGGAAGAGGTGGTTGTGGATCTCGCGACCACCCAGACCGTCGAAGTCCTGGGCGCCGAAGTCGTCGGAAGGGGATCAGGTTCATATGACAGTCATTGCAGCTCGTCTTCGCCACGGGCGGGTAATAGAACGAGCGAGCCCCGGCGCCGGAGACGCCGGAGAGGAGATAGGGGTCCCAGTGGTTCTGCCCGCGGAGGAAGTCCTTGTAGTGGTTCAGGGCGAACGGCAGGCTGACCTTGTGGCAGGTCGAGCAGAACTCGGGGTTGCGGTGGACTTCCGGCTTGAGGAAGGTCCGCTTGTGCATCTCGGGCTTCGCCTTGACCAGCGTGTTGTTAAGCCACTGGAGGAACGGGGTTCTCGCTGTAGGCGAACGGATAATGCTGCGGCTCCTCGATCGTGTAATCGGCGTTGCCCCGGGTGCTGTTGACGTGCGTGATCGCGTGGCAAACTGTGCAGGTGATGCCGGCCTGGCTGCTTCGCGTGTTCACATCGTCATATTTTGGGTCGTCGAAGGCGCCGGAGAAGAACGGGACGGGGTCGTGACAGCCGGCACACCAGCGGGCGGCGCGCATGTCGCCGTCGCGCTTGAGGGCGACCTGGCGAGTCTCGCGAACGCTGAACAAATAGGCCTTGTTGTTGAACGAGCTGAAGTGATGGGACGAGTGGAACCATCCCTCGTAGGCGTCTTGATGACACTTCAAGCAATACTCGTCCATCAACATCGACTCCTCCGAGATCAGCTTGCCGCCCGCGAGCTTGACCTCGGAGGGGAACGTGTAGCGCGGGTCGCTGGAGCGTCGATCGGAGCGGGGATCATGGGTGTGGAAGATGGCCATGATCGCGATGAAGCCGGTCACGGCGACCAGCCAGACCCGTCCCCACTCCCACTTCACCCGCGGACCGGCCAGTCGGTGCTGGAGATAAAGGGCCATCGCCAGCAAGGGGGTCAGGACGTGCAGCCAGTAGAGAACGCGGCGGACCTGCGGGTCACGCACGTCGATGAACTCTCGCCAGAGCGCGAAGCCGGTGACGAGCAAGACGATCGACGTCGCCAGCAGCATCAGGCCGAACCGCACCGCGGTCCGGTTCGGCCGCTTCCACGACGTGACCAGGTGGGCCAGCCCGAAGACAACGAACGGCACGACCAGTACGACGCCCAGGGCCAGGTGGACGATCAGCATCAGCAACGAAAACCAGGTTGCCTGCGTGACGTCGCCCCGGAGCCATCCCAGGAAGGTGACGCTCGCGAGATAAGCCCCATTGGCGGCGAGCAGCGCGAACCCGATCAGGATGATCCAGAGCCAGGGTCGCAGGCCCGTCCCGATGGCCGGTGTGTACACCCGGCCCCGGCGGTCCCGTATCGGCGGCGGTGCGGTGGCGGACATCGTCGTGAACCTCGAGAAGAAGATGACAGGCGGATGATGCCAAAGAACAAGAACCCGGGATCAGTCGTTCCTGAGAAAGCTCAGATTACGGAGCGTCTGATCGACCTGCGGTTCCAGCGTGATTCTCGCCGATTCGGGGAAGTGCCAGATAAGCGAGAGGGTGCCGTTGGGTCGGGGGACGAGGATGAGGACGCGATGCGTCAGGACAAGCGTCCGTCCCTCCGGGGTGGCGGGTTCACCCGTGCCGGTGCTGACCCAGCGGTCGCCGAGACCTGGGGCGACCGCCTCGACCCGGGCCGCCTCGACCGGCCCCAGGCGGATCGTTGCCGCCGAGCGGACCGTCAAACCCGGAAGATTTCTCCAGCGAGCGGCCGTCTCCTCCGACAGTGCGGGGGCCGATGGATCCGGGATCGGCAGGCTCTGGAAGACAACCAGCGAGGCCCCTTCCGGTCCCCTCCAGGCGAGCTTGGCCTCACCCGGCACGGGGAACGATCTCGGGTCCGCGGGTTTCCAGCCATCCGGGACCCCAATTCGGGCGATGCCGACCGCCGGTCGCAGGTCGTCCGCCTCGCAGCCGATCAGCAGCGCGCAAGCCAGCGTGAACCCAGCGACGGCCGCGCCCCGGAGCGAGGCGCAACACCATGGTCGTGTGGACAAGCTCATCCCCTCCCCACCGAGAGACACCAAAGCCCACGGAAAACGGCCCCATCGCGCACCCGACCGATCCCGGGCGGCGCGACGTTGGCCGACGACTCCGGCGAACCGGCGTCAGGGCCTCGGCGGTCGGTCGGGGACCTCGGAACGGTGGCGGGGATGGACCGGCGACGACGGCGCGGTCAATCGGTTCTCGGAACCGGACGAGACGACCGCGAGTGCTGCGGACAGGAGGGAGGCCGACGCGGCCGGGTTGTTCGACGAGCGGGGCGACGAGCCGGGCGCGTCGCCCGAGCAAGGTCGGGGAATCACCTGGGCCGGGATCGGCGCGGGGGTCCCGAGCGAAGGGCTCGCAAGGGACGAGGCATCCATCGTGCGGGTCAGGCCAAGCGTCGGTCGCTCGGCAACGTGGCAGCCCCCCGCATGAGCCGGGCGCGCATCGGCGAACAACATCCCGAGAAGCCCGATCAGGGCCAGGGATGCGGCACGGCTCCAGGTGAACCGGCCCAACCGTTGCACGCAGACATCTCCGCTGAGATGGTGAGGCGGTTTCCAGATGCCTCGAACCGACGAAGGGAAGTTCTTTCCACTATGGAGGCTCGCGCCGGCGCTGTCAAGTTCTCACACGATCGCGGTCACCACCGTGGCTGAGCCGGAAGGTCCGGCGGACGGCCCTTGGGTCCGGACACAAACATTTGGTACGCTGATTCCGGCAGAGCCAGAATCCCCTGTCCAGGATCGCCGGGCGGGAAAAAGATCCGCCGCGACCGAACCATGGACCGTCGAGCCTCGTAGAGCCCAGCGGGGTAGGCCGCGCGCCGACGTCCCCGAACTGCCCCCGCTCTCCATCATTGCCAGGCCCTGGGAGGACGACCGTTGTTCGCCGGACCGATCATCGCGCGGGAGGTGCTCACCGCGCCCCGTCCGTTGCGCTTTTATCTCCTCCGCGCGGCGTTTGCCACGGGCATTTTCATCCTGATGTGGACCGCCTGGCAGTCACTCGTCGGCTGGCGCGAGGTGCTGGAGCTGGGCGTGCTGGCGCGGTTCGGAAGCATCCTCTATCTTTTGATCTCGTTGCTCCAGCTCACCTTCCTTCTGTTCTTCGCCCCCCTGAGCGCGGCCACCGCCGTCTCGCACGAGAAGGACCGGCGGACGTTCCTCCTGCTGCTGATGACGGATCTCAGCGACCTGGAGATCGTCCTTGGCAAGTTGGCAGCGAGCTTCGTGCTGATCCTGACGGTCCTGGTCGCGGGCTTGCCGGTCCTGACACTCTGCGCCTTGCTTGGCGGGATCTCGTTCTGGCAGATCACCAACCTCTACGCCGTGACAATCTCCTCCGGTTTGACTGGCGGCGCGATGGGACTCCTGATCGCCCTCTGGCGGGACCGGACGTTCCAGTCGGTCTCGCTGACGATCCTGTTCGTCGTGCTCTCGATCGTGGCCGTCGAGGGCCTGGCGGCGGTGATCCCGGACTTCCGGATTTTCGGCGTCACCCTCGTCGAGGCACTCAACCCGTACCGCGCGATGCTCTCGGTGCTCTATCCGGCGGCCGAGCAGGTCAACCAGTTCCGTACATCGAGCCTGGTCTACATCGTGCTGCGGCTTGGCTTCGCGACCTTGCTGGTGGCGTTCGGCACCCACATGCTCCGCAAGTGGAACCCCGGCAAGAGCGAGCCGCGCGAGCAGCGGGAGGAGAGTCTGGAGGAGGTGGTCGAGGAACTCGCCGAGGTGGAAGAGGTTTCCGGCCAGCACCTCCTCGCGATGGCCCGTGGTGCCGCCGAGCCCGCTGCCACGAGCGGTCCCGGCTGGTCCGGCCCGGCGGCGGCGACTGCCACCACGCCGGCCGTCCAGACCCTGGCGGACGGCAATGGCGACGGCGACGGTGCCTCCCACCCCCCTGCCGCTCGCAAGGAATTCCACGTCGGCGACCCGTCGAAAGTCATCGGCGACTCGACCGGCCTCCACGTCCCCCGCCGGACCCACCGCCGCGTCGCCCCGCCGCCGCGGCCCTACCGCAAGCCCTGGGACAACCCGATCCTCTGGCGCGAGCTTCAGACCCGCGGCTACGGCACCAAGCCGATCATCATCAAGGGGCTCTACGTGCTCATCTTCGCGATGGGCGTCGTCGCCTTCCACACTCTGGCCGCCGGCGTGGTCGCGCCCTTGGCGACGAACCTGGCGATGATCCCGCTCGCCCTGGCGATCCTCAGCCTCCTGCTGGTCAACGCCCAGGGCGTCACCGCCCTGACCAGCGAGCGCGACAGCGGCGCCCTCGACCTCCTCCTGGTGACGGAACTCTCGCCCAGGTCAGTTCATCTACGGCAAGCTCTACGGCGCCCTCTACAACACCAAGGAGATGATCGCCCTGCCCTTGCTCTGGACGATCTACCTGGCCGCCACCCGGATGATCTCGGTCGAGAACGCCGTCTTCCTGATCATCGACTTCCTGCTGCTCTGCCACTTCGCGGCGATGCTCGGTCTCCACGCGGCGATCACGTACATCAACAGCCGGACGGCCGTCGCCCACAGCCTCGGCACGATGTTCTTCCTGATGGTCGGCATCGGCATCTGCGCCTTCCTCATCATCCTCAGCGACCGCGAGTTCGGCCGCCAGTTGCTCAGTTTCATGATCTTCATCGGCGCCGGCAGCGTGGCGCTGTATCGGCTCGCTCGGGGCGAAGAATCCCTCGCAGGCGATTGCGCTGGTGGCGATCCTGACGCCCTTCTGGTCATTCTACTGCGTCATCAGCCTCATCAACGGCGAGTTCATGGCCGCCTTCCTGTTCAGCATGGGGGTTTACGGCTTCTTCCTCCTGGCGATGCTCGTCCCGGCCGTCAGCGACTTCGACATCGCCCTCGGCCGGACCAACGCGATCCAGGGCTGATCTCATCTTCGTAGGGTGCGTCGTCGAAGGCTTGACGCACCCTACGTTATTGAGCACGAGGGCTGTTCCTCCCTACAATCGGGGCTCTGCACCCGTACCATCCCCGTCGGATCGGAACCCCGCCATGATCTCAAGACGCCTCCTCGCACTCGCTCTCTTCCTTGCCCCGCTGGCCGCACTGGCCGGTGACGAGGAGGACCTCGCCAAGGAACTCCCCCGGATCAAGCCGACCGAACCGGCCGCCGCCCTCAAGACCTTCCAGCTTCACCAGGGTTTCCAGCTCCTCCAGGCCGCCGCTGAGCCGCTGATCACCGACCCCGTCGCCGCCTGCTACGACGAGGACGGCCGGCTCTACGTCGTCGAGATGCGCGGGTATCCGTACCCGCAGGACGTCCCCACGGGCCGCGTCCAGCCGCCTGGAAGACCGCGACGGCGACGGCACGTTCGACCACGCCACCACCTTCCTCGACGACCTCGACTGGCCGACCGGCATCGCCCCCTACAACGGCGGCGTCTTCCTCACCGTCGCCCCCGACATCCTCTACGCCAAGGATCAGGACGGCGACGGCAAGGCCGACGTGCGCAAGGTGATGTTCACCGGCTTCGGCAAGGAGAACGTCCAGGCGCTCATCAACGGCCTGCTCTGGGGTCCCGACGGCTGGATCTACGGCGCCTCCGGCCCCAACGGCGGCACGATCAAGAACCTGACGAAGCCGGACGCCAAGCCCGTCGCCGTCCGCGGTCGCGACTTCCGCTTCAAGCCCGACGGCTCTGCCTTCGAGGCGATCTCCGGCGGCGGCCAGTTCGGCCACACCTTCGACGACTGGGGTCACCGGTTCGTCTGCAGCAACAGCAACCACATCCGCCAGATCGTTCTGCCGAGCCGCTACCTGGAGCGTAACCCGCACCTCGTCGCACCTTCCGCCGTGCTCGACATCGCCGCCGAGGGTGGTGCCGCGCCGGTCTTCCGGATCAGCCCGGCCGAGCCCTGGCGGATCGTTCGGACCCGCCAGCGCGCCGCCGATCCGGCCTTCGTCAAGCGAGCCCCCGCCGACCGAGCTGGTCGCCATCGGCTTCTTCACCTCCGCCACCGGCGTCACCATCTACCGCGGCTCCGCCTACCCCGACGACTACCGCGGCAACGCCTTCATCGGCGACGTCGGCGGCAACCTCGTCCACCGCAAGCACATGCTCGCCGACGGCCCGGTTTACAAGGCCGTCCGCGCCGATGAAGGGGTCGAGTTCCTGGCCTCCACCGACAACTGGTTCCGGCCCGTGAACTTCCTCAACACGCCCTCCGGCACGCTTGATGATCCTCGACATGTACCGCGAGACGATCGAGCACCCCTGGTCGATCCCCGAGCCGATCAAGAAGCACCTCGACCTCACCAGCGGCCACGACCGCGGCCGTCTTTATGAACTCCTCCCCGACGGCTTCCGCCGCCGCCCCCGCCTCCCCTTGAGCCAGGCCGCGAACCTCGAACTCGTCAGCCTCCTGGCCGACAACGACGCCTGGTGGCGTGAGACCGCCCAGCGCCTCCTGATCGAGCGCGGCCTCGACGACCTCGAAACCGGCCCGATGCTCCACAAGATGGCCCGCACCGACCGCCGCCCCCTCGGCCGCGTCCACGCCCTCTGGACCCTCGACTCCCTCGGCGAACTCCAGTGGGACGACGTCCTCCCGGCCTTCGAGCACGAGGAGCCCCGCGTCCGTGAGCAGGCCGCCCGCCTCAGCGAGCGGTTCGTGAAGGCGGACCCCTCCCGCGTCGGCCCGCTCGCCGCCCTCGCCGACGACCCCGACGCGATGGTCCGCTTCCAGGCCGCCTTCTCGCTCGGCGAGGCGACCGGCGAGGCGTCGCTCAAGGCCCTCGCGAAGATTGCCGCCCGCGACGCCGGCAATCGCTGGATTCGGGTCGCGGTACTCAGCTCGGTGGCCGGTCGCGTGGTCCCGTTCGCCGATGCGCTGGCCGGTGCTGGCCTGTTCGACCGGCCCGAGGGCCGGGCCTGGCTGGGCGATCTGGCCCAGCTGGTCGGCGCGGAGAATCAGCCGGCGGCGGTCGCGGCGTTCCTCGCCCGGTTCGCCGGCCCGAAGTCCGATGCTCGGACGGCCCGCGCCCTCGTCCTCGGCCTCGGACAGGGGCTCCGCCGCACTGGCGGCTCGCTCCGCGGACTGCTCAACAGCCCCGCCCACGAGACGCTTGTACCCCTCTTCGAGCAGGCCGGCGACACCGCCCGCGGCGACGGCTCCGTCGCTTCCCGCGTCGAGGCGGTCCGCCTCCTCGGCCTCGGTCCGGTCGATGCGGCGATCCACGTCCTGCCGGCCTTGCTCGACGCCCGCCAGCCAGGCGAGGTCCAGCTTGCGGCCCTGCAAGCCCTGGCCACGATCCCGGACGAGCGCATCGGCGTTGAGCTGGTCGCGCAAGTGGCGGTCGCTCACTCCCTCGCTCCGTCGTGAGGCGACCGAAACCTTGCTCTCCCGTCGCGACCGCGTGGAAACCCTGCTTGACGCCCTCGAATCCGGCACGATCGCCCGCGCCGACCTCGAACCCGCCCGGATCAAGCAGCTTCTCGACCACCCCGACCCCGCCCTCCGCCAGCGGGCCCGGAGCCTGCTCGGCGACGTCGGCAAGTCGAACCGCTCCGAGGTCATCGCCTCCTACCACAAGGCCCTCGACCTCGACGGCAACGCCGACCGCGGCCGCGAGGTCTTCCGCAAGCAGTGCTCCACCTGCCACCGCGCCGAGAACGTCGGCCAGGACGTCGGCCCGAACCTTGCCACCGTCACCGAACCGGACCCCCGAGGACCTGATCGTCCACATTCTCGACCCCAACCGCGAGGTGGCCCCGAATTACCAGAATTACAATGTCGCTACAACCGACGGCCGCATCCTGACCGGCCTGATCGCCGACGAGTCGGCCACCTCCGTCACCCTCCGCCGGGCCGAGGGGGCGCAGGACGTGATCCCGCGTGCCCAGATCGAGGAGATCTCCTCAACGGGCCTCTCGCTCATGCCGGAGGAACTGGAAAAAGAAATCGACGCGCAGGCGATGGCCGACCTGATCGCCTATCTTCGCTCGATCCGGGGTGCGGCGCCGGCGGCCGGCTCCCGTTGAGCGATCTGACGGTCGTTGCGGACCATCGGCCGGTCGCGTCCGTTCGCTTTCACGGAGGGCCAGGGTGTTTGCGAATACCCTGGCCCTCCGTGGTTTTGCGCCCAGGACTGGCCCATCGCGACCGTCCTCGACGAAGCGTGGCCTGATCGGGCGCCGGCTTTCAGCGCGTCCTCTCTCCGAGGGACAATCTGCGGATTGGACTGATATTTGCATGATGAGTGCCTCAGAGGATCAACAACGCAAACGACGGTCCGACCGGCATCCTGCTCCCGCCCTGCCGGCCCCGGGTCGTCCCGAGCCGCACTGCTCCGTCAACTGACTGCTCCGGCCTGAATGACACGCACCTTGCAGGGTAAGACTGACCCTCTGAGGATCGAGCGTTGATGCGCACCGGCGGCCAGGAAGCAGCCACCCTGGACCCGATCATGTCACGAATCACGGCCTGGAATCTCATGGACAGTCCTGAGCCCCCCGCCTCGGTTCCGCTGCGCGATGCCCCGCCCCTCGCCGCGGCCGAGGTGCGGGGACCAGAGCCGGCTCGGACCCGGGTCCTGGTGGTGGACGACCACCCCATGAACGCCGAGCTGCTCGGGCGGAACCTCCGCCGGATCGGCTACGAGGTCCTCTGCGCCGACAGCGGCCGCGAGGCGCTTCGCGTCGTCGTCGAGGAGTCGCCCGACATCGTCCTGATGGACGTGATGATGCCCGACCTCTCGGGCCTGGACGTCCTCCGCCGGCTTCGCGACGGCTTCGACACCGCCGACCTGCCGGTGATCCTCGTCTCGGGCCTGGGCGAGACGCAGGACATCGTCGAGGGCCTGAAACTCGGGGCGAACGACTACGTCACCAAGCCGATCAATTTCCCCGTTCTCCAGGCCCGGCTCGCCTCGCAGAGCGCCTTGAAGCGAGCCCGCGATGCCTTGAAGCACACGGCCACGCGGCTCTCGGACGAGCTGACGCGGCAGGCCGACGAACTGCGCGTCGCCGGGCACGTCCAGCGCTCGATCTTGCCGCAGAAGCCTCCCAACGCGACCGGCCTGGCGACCGCCTGGTGTTACGAGCCGGCCACGGAGGTTGGCGGTGATCTCTACGACGTGATCCCCCTGGCCGGCGGCCGGACCCTCCTCTTCCTCGCCGACGCCATGGGCCACGGCGTGCAGGCCGCGCTTGTCGCCGCCACGGTCAAGGCGACCCTCGCCGCTCACCTTTCGAAGACCGAGGACCTGGTCGCCTTGATGGAGGACCTCGACGGGGCCGTCGCCCGTCTCTTCGAAGACCGCTTCGTCACGGCTGCGGCCTGCGTCGTCGATCCGTCTTCGCGACGCCTGAGCTACGTGCTCGCCGGCCATCCGCCGATCCTCGTGCGCGGTCGCGATGGCGTCCAGCCGCTCACGCGCGGTGGCCTGCCTCTCGGCACCTGTGCCGGTCTTGGCTTCCCCCGGGGGGAGGTCACGCTTGACCCGGGCTCCCAGATCCTCCTCTACTCCGACGGCCTGACCGAAGCCGCCGGCCCCGACGGTCGCCAGCTCGGCGTCGATCGCCTCCAGCATCAGTTTGCCTCGATCGCCGGTTGTGAAGACGACGCCGAGTCTCTCGTCCGTCAGATCCGCACCAATCTCGATGCCTTCCGCAACCCCGGCCCCCTCGCCGACGACCTCACCATCCTCGCCGCCTGCCTGCTCCACACCCCGTAAGCCTGGTTTTCGATCCCTGGTCGGGTGCGTCACGTCTTCGCCGACGCACCACCGCGGCAGTAGGACGGTCCAGCCATCGACGACACACACCACCACGGCTGCCTCAGCCCTCGCGACAAAGCCCCTGGAAGTCGAAGCCTTTGCGTCTGCCCCGACCATCCCCCTGGCAATACCTCACGGGTCTCGGCCTGTTGTTCTGGGCCTATGGCCTTGCCGTGGGGAGCGGTCTGGAGCTCCATGTGGAACACGACCAGGAACATCGATGGGTTCTTGTGGTCGCGACGACCATGGCCCTTGCCGGTGTGTGTCTGCTCTGGCTCTCGCTCCGGTCAGACCGCCGTTGAGAGGAACGGTGGTCGAGGGCTTCACGCCGACGACAACTCGACCACCACCCCACTGCCCTCCCGCCCTCGCGGCTGGTATAAACGCCCTCACGTCGTTCCCCCAGGCGCCGCTCCCACCATCCCGGAGGTGAACCGTGTTGCGGCTTCCTCGCCGACTCGCCTTGCTCGCCCTCGTTCCCGTCCTCCTCGGCCTCGGCTTCGTCGCCGACCACGACTTCGCCCCCCGCCCCGAGGTCGCGAAGGACTGGCCCCAGCTTTTCCAGGCCGACTTCGAATCCGGCGGCCTCTCCGGCTGGCACTTCACCGACAAGGCCGCCTGGAAAGTCACCGAGGCCGACGGCAACCACGTCCTCGACCAGCACCAGGCCAGCCAGTATGAGCCCAAGGTCCGCTCGCCGTTCAACATCGCGCTCTTGCCCGGCGTGGACGCCGACGACTTCGTGCTCGACCTGAAGGTCCACTCCACCGGCCGCGACTACGGCCACCGCGACCTCTGTCTCTTCTTCGACCACCAGGACCCCAGCCACTTCTACTACGTCCACCTCGGCAAGGAGGCCGACCCCCACGCCCACAGCATCTTCCTCGTCAACGACGCCCCCCGCGTCTCGATCGCCGAGGAGCGCACGAAGGGCACACCCTGGACCGACGGCTGGCACCACGTCCGCATCGTCCGCCACGTGGCCGACGGCTCCATCCACGTCTTCTTCGACGACATGGACAAGCCCATCATGACCGCTCACGACAAGACCTTCACCCACGGCCGCCTGGGCGTCGGCTCGTTCGACGACACCGGCCAGTTCGACGCCATCCAGGTCTGGGGCCAGACGCACAAAGGGTCGAAGTCCGAGGAGAAATAACGGCGACGCCACGGTCTTCGGGATCGCGGACCCTCAATCCAGGCTCGGCGTCCTCAGGACCATGCCGGGCCGCAGGGGAGCCTCAGGCCGGGCGACGAGATCGCGATTGGCGAGCCAGAGAGCGCGGACGTCGCCCGACGGGCCGTAGACCCGCGCCGCCACGTCGGCGAGGGTCTCGCCCGGCTCGGCGAGTGTGAACGGAGAGCCCGGCCGTCGCGGGCGTCGCTCCGAGACGAACGCCGTCCGCCCCTGGCTCCGGTCGGGCGAGACGGGCCGGCGGGCTGGCTCGCCTCGTTCCGCGACCGAGGTGATCGACTCGGCGCGCGATCGGTCCTCAAATCCGCGTGCCAGCGTCCCTGGCGCCGGAGGTAACGGGTCGCGTCCCCGGGGCCAGGAACGGCCCGAGGTCGGTACCGGCGGCGATTCGACGAGCGAGGCCGGTCCCGGTTCGTCGGCCTCCGCCTCCGCGACAGCCTCCAACGGCTCGGACTCCGCGGCTGGCCCCGCTTCCGCCTCGGGCGGCGGATCGGGACGGTAGAGGATCAAGGCCGCCACGACAACCAGCAAGAAGCTCAGGGTGAATGTGGCCCCAGGTCGCTCGAACATGGTGGATCATCCCGTTGCGATATCCCGGAGTGGCGTCGGCAACTGACCGTATCCGCGGTATCGACAGCGGGATGATCCCGGCTTGAGCCAATCCCTTGGGAGTGACGCAGTTGGCATGAGCACGAGGAGTAGGCCCGACTTCAGTCGGGCCAGAAATTCTTGGATTCCTAGGAGTTCCGGCCCGACTGAAGTCGGGCCTACTCCTTTCGGCATCGGCCAAATCACAGGCGAAAGGGCCCACGGCGTCACTCCGATCCCGGTCTCAACGCCGCTCCGCACCCCCAAGATGCCGGAGCGCCTGAGCGATCTCCCAGCCGACCCCCGCGAGGTTCTGGATGGCCGACTTCTCCGCGTCCTCTTTCTGCTCGCCGACGTACATCGCGAAGACCTTCTCGCTCTCCTGCTCCGTGTGACTGGCATGATCGGCGAGCGCCCGCGAGGCGGCGGAGGAACCGTCGTCGGAGCGGGCCTGGCGGATCGCGAAGGCATCCAGCGCCTCGCAGACGGCGTGATTGATGAGAGCGACATCCTGCCCGTCGGCCTCGATCGGTTCGACGCCCGGACCACGGCCCTCGTCGCCGAGGCGACGGAGCATGCCGGCATACTCATTCGCGAGGAAGTAGAGCCGGTCCGCGGGCCTTCCATTCGGCTCGCCCCCGCGACCCTCCACCCCCTTGGCCTCCCCGGCTCCCTCGGCGCGGCCCCGGTTCTGCTGACCCTGGATCTGACCGGCCTGGCGAAGCAGTCGGTCGGAGGTGGCGAAGTCGTCCGCCGCCCGCTTCCGGAGTGTCTCCACCGCGCGGTCGTTCCCCCCCTTGTCGGACTGGCGAGCGAGAGCCTCCAGGGTGCAGGCGTTGATGGCCATTTCCAGGCCGTGCGCGATCAGCATCGCATTCTCGCGGGCGACCGCCGCTCCCGTCCCGGCCGTCCGGCCCTCGCGACGCGTCGCCGCGGGCTCCTGAGCCCTGGCCGCGGCCCCCAGGCTCCCAACCATCGCGAAGAGACCCAGGTACCCGAACGCTCGGAATCGCGATCGCTTGTGCATTGGTGTTGGCTCCCTCGATCGGCTGGCGTAACCTCTCCTCAATCCGCGGCGACCGCCCAGCCGCTTGATCCGGTTCGCCGACCGGGCTACAACCGAGCGGCCGTCTCCGTATCTCCGACCAACGACCCGGGGTGCAAATCGTGAGCCATCCCTCCCTTCGACCCGAACCGTCGTTTCCCCACGCCATCGGCCGTCGCGACTGGCTCCGCTCGGCCGTCGCGGCCCTCGCGGCGCCGGCGTGCCTTCAGGCCGGCACGTCGCGCCGATCGGCCTCGAAGACCCTCCGTGTCGTCGAGACGGCCGGCTTGCGACGGTTCGGCTATCCGGTCCATACCGCCTTGCCGATCCTCGCCCGACCGGACGACCGCTTCCGCCTGCTCCGCGACGCTCGGCCCGTGCCGGCCCAGTTCCGCATTCCCGAAGGCCCGTCGGACCGGCCGCCGGCCTTGTCCCTCGATTTCAACTCCAGCCCCGCGCCCTTCGAGTCAGAGACCTACACCGTCGAATACGGTCCCGACGTCGAGCCCGGCCCCGAGCCGCGACGCGGTCTGACCGTCGAACATGCCGACGGACGCTTCCGGATCGCCAACGGGCCGGCCCTCCGATTCGATCTGCCCGACAACCTCCGCGGCTTCCTCCAGGCCGTCGGCAACCCAAATCGCGAGTATCTCGAACCCGGCTCGCCCGGCCTCTGGGTGCAAGACCGCGACGGCAAGACACACCCCGTCGGCCCCGCCGTGGGTGCCATCCGCTGGCGCGGTCCTCTCGCCGTCGCGATCCGCTACGCCTTGCCGATCACGCTGGGTGACGGTCCGCCGCTGAACTCCTGGGTTGAGATGAGCGTCCCCTCGACCAAGAGCTGGGTCGAGACGACCTGGACCCTCCCCGACACGGATCAGATTCCCGCCGTCGGACTCGACCTGGATTTGAAGCTCGAAGGCACGCCGACTCTCGTGGACCTCGGCGCCGATTCGACCGTGTACGGCACCCTCAAGGGCCACGATCTCATGCGACTCGAAGCCGGCCCGGCTCCCGACTGGAAGGTGCTCAAAGGGATGCCGGAGAAGCTCGAAGCGTTCGCCGCCTCCCTCCCCGACGCCCGCAAACCTGCGGAAGGTTGGGTCCACGTCATGGACCGCGACCGCTGCACCGCCCTGGCGGTCTCCGAATTTGGCCGCGAGGGAGTCGATACCATCGAGGCCACGGCCGACGGTCGGGTCCGGCTCCGTCGGACCCTCTCCCACGAAGCGCGCTCTGGTCCGGCACGGCCGCGAACCTGGCGGTTCTGGTTCCACTTCGTCCCCATGCCGGTTCAGGTCGGGGCCGCGACGAGTCCCCAGGCCATGCTGGCCCCGCTGCGGGTTGAACTCCTCTGAGCGGTGGAGCGCGGAGAGCGACCCGCCACGTCTTTCCGCGTGGCCAGGAAAGAGCCCGCATCTTTCCCGCTCTGCCGAACTTGTCTCGATGGACTCCGCCCCCTCCCACCGACCGCGACCTCAATCGTGTGCTATATTTCTCCCTGGCTCTTTGGCAAACTGGTTCCTCAAGCGACCCGGCCGGTCCCGCGACGTGTCGCCCCGGCGCGGTGACGTCGCGAGGCGTCTCGGACGCCGAACGAACTTCAAAATGGGGGGTTCTGGCCCGCAAATCTTTTGTGGGCCAAGAATTTGCGCCGCGGCTGTTTTCGTGTTTCGGTGCGTCCCCCCGGCGTCCTGGAGCCGTCGCGAAGGCGTCCCGAAACCGTCCACGACGCGTCTCCTCCTGCATCCGTTCGACGGCAAAGGGCGGCGCGTGGCGCCTTCCCGACGCCAAGGAATCGGGCGAGAGTCTGGTGTCTCGACGATTGTGGCGGCTTACAATCGGCCCGTGTCCCGCCAACGCCCCGGCCCGCCTTCGGCCCCGTCGGGGCGACCCAGTCCGAGGATGCGCCATGCGTTACCTCCCTGTCCGAACCGGGTCGGTCCTCCTGCTCGCCTGGCTGGCCGTGTACCCTTCGATGAAGTCCTTCGGCGACGCGGACGGCGACCTCCTGGGGCAGCCGGTCGCCGATTATCGTGCCCGCCGTCAGGAATTGATGAAGCGCCTCCGCGACGAGTCGGGCGACCGCAAGACGATGGTCCTCATACGCGGCACCGACAACCGCGATCGCGAGGACTTTGAGGAAGGGCGGTTCCGCCAGAAC
This sequence comes from uncultured Planctomycetales bacterium, assembly GCA_963752755.1. Classification (GTDB taxonomy): domain Bacteria; phylum Planctomycetota; class Planctomycetia; order Isosphaerales; family Isosphaeraceae; genus CAVVZJ01. Next base: position 455,112 of record CAVVZJ010000010.1, read on the forward strand.
AACGGGTTCGCCTACCTGACCGGCGTCGAGATCCCCGGTGCCTACCTCGTTCTGCTGCCCGCCGATTCCAGGGACATCCTCTATCTGCCTCCCGGCCGTCTCGGCACCGCCTTCTCAGGAGGCGACCATCCCATCCCCCCGCCTGGCGAGGAGACCGCCCAGAAGTACGGTTTCGATGAGGTCGCCTCGACCAGCCGCCTGCTCGCCGACGTCTTCGGCACGATCGCTGACCCCTTGCGTCCTCCCTCCGGCTTCGGCTTCGGACGCTCTGACCGTGCGGTCGTGTACACGATCCTGCCCCCCTCACGGCGCTCCGAGTCGCCCGAGGGCCGGTTCCTCGCCTTCTTGAAGGAAGGGGCCCCGACGACCGACTTCTTGAGCGTCGCGCCGATTCTCGGCGAGCTGCGGAAGGTCAAGACCGACGCCGAGCTGGCGATCCTCCGCCGCGCCATCGCCATCACCGGCGATGCCCAGCAAGCCGTCATGGCGACCGTCCGCCCCGGCCGCTTCGAGTACGAGCTGGAAGGGGCCCTGGTTGGCGCCTTCCTCAAGGGCGGGTCGTTCCGACCCGGCTTCGCCTCGATCGTCGGCTCGGGGCCAAACGCCTGCATCCCTCACTACTTCGCCAACGACCGCAAGATGGAAGACGGCGACCTCGTCGTTGTGGACATCGGCGCCGAGTTTCAGTACTACACGGCCGATATCACCCGGACCTACCCCGTCAACGGCACCTTCTCCGACCGCCAGCGCGAGCTTTATCAGCTCGTCCTCGACACCCAGGAGCACGCCGCTAGCCAGATGGTTCCCGGCAAGACCACCCTCGGTGAGATGACCCAGATTGCCAGCAAGTATCTCCGCCAGAGTCCCCTTCGGGCCGAGGACCGCCAGGGTCGGGAGCAGACGATGGACCGCTTCTTCATCCACGGCCTGAGCCACTACCTCGGCATGGATGTCCACGACGTCGGCAACTTCAGCAAGCCGATGCAACCCGGCGAGGTCTTCACCATCGAGCCCGGCCTCTACATCCCCACGGAGAACATCGGCATTCGCATCGAAGATGACTACCTGATGACCGCTGACGGTCCCGTCAAGCTCTCCGAGGAGATCCCCAGCGACCCGGACGCCATCGAGCACATCATCGCCGAGGCCCGGGAAAACGCGGCATCGAAGGCCGGGGCTGTGGGGGTCGGCCGCTGAGGCGCTTCCGATTTACAAGGAACGGGCGGTTCGCTAGAGTCTGGCCCCGGTTCGATCCTCGCGACCCGGCCCGGAGGTTTCCGCAATGGACTTCGCCCTCAGTCCCGAACAACAGCACTGGCACGACGCGGCCGTCCGCTTCGCCCGCGAGCACCTGGCAAGCGACGACCTGATCGAGCGCGAGGAGCGCCGGGAGTTCTGGCGCGAGGGCTGGCGACGCTGCGCCGGGTTCGGCGTCCAGGGGCTTCCGGTGCCCGAGGAATACGGCGGCCAGGGCCAGGACCTGCCCGTCACGATCGCCGCGATGGAAGGACTCGGCTACGGCTGCGCCGAGACAGCCCTGATCTTCGCCATCAACGCTTCGACGTGGACCAACACGATCCCGATCCTCCGCTACGGCACCGAGGCCCAGAAGCAACGCTGGCTGCCCGGCCTCTGCGACGGCTCCCTCGTCGGCGCCAACGGCGCCAGCGAGCCCGAGGCCGGCTCCGACATCTTCAGCATGCAAAGCCGCGCCGAACGCCGCGGCGACCGCTGGGTCCTCAACGGCCGCAAGACCTGGATCACCAGCGGCCCGGTCGCCGACCTCTTCGTCTGCTACGCCACGACCGACCCGTCGAGGGGCGTGCTCGGCATCACCGCCTTCATCATCCCCCGCGACACGCCCGGCTTCCGCGTCGTCCGCGAGATCCCCAAGATGGGCGTGCGGACCGTCCCGATGGGCGAGGTCGCCTTCGAAGATTGCGAGCTGCCGTCCGACGCCCTGCTCGGCCGCGAAGGCCGGGGGGCCGAGGTCTTCAACTGCTCGATGGAGTGGGAGACGCGGCGCGATCCTCGCCAGCGCCCTCGGCACGATGCGCCGCCAGCTCGAGAAGGTGCATCGAGCACGCCCGGACCCGCAAGCAGTTCGGCAAGCCGATCGGCAAGTTCCAGTCGGTCTCCAACCGGATCGTCGAGATGGCCCTTCGCCTCGAAACCTGCCGCCACCTCGTTTACAAGATCGGCTGGCTGAAGGCCCAGGGCCGCGACGCCACCCTCGCCTCCGCGATGGCCAAGCTGCACGTCTCCCAGTGCTGGGTCCAGAACAGCCTCGACGCCGTTCAGCTCTTCGGCGCCCAGGGCTTCGTCACCGAGTTCGGCATCGAGCGCGACCTCCGCGACAGCGTCGGCAGCCTGATCTACTCCGGCACCAACGACATCCAGCACAACATCATCGCCCAGCACCTGCGCCTCTGAGCCGACGCCAACGGCGTGGGTGGGTCATTGCGGCGGCGTCACTTCTTCATTATAGAAGATGGACGATTTCCCGACGCGAGGGCTCGGGCGAGGTCGAGCCCGCTTGATCCGTTGACTCTCCCGCCGCTGCCTCCGGCAATCTCCACCCGATTCCCGACGAAAGGGATCGTCATGAAGCCCGACGACGCTGCCGCCCCCAATGCCTACCGCCTGCTCTGGGCCGGTTTCATGGCGATCCTGGCCTCCGGGGTCGGCTTCTCGATCCGCACCGGCATCCTGACACAGTGGGCCAACCAGTACGGCTTCACCCAGACCGAGCTGGGCACGATCACCGGCGGCGGCCTGACCGGCTTCGGCATCATCATCCTGATCGGGGCGATGCTCGCCGACAAGGTCGGTTACGGAACCCTGATGGTGACGGCTTTCGCCATGCACCTGGCGTCGGCCGCCCTGACCCTGGCCACCGGCGCGGCCTTCGCGGCGGGCGGCAAGCCGGCGGCCTTCCAGTGCCTCTTCTGGGGGATGTTCCTCTTCGCCGTCGGCAACGGGATCGCCGAGGCGGTCGTCAACCCGCTCGTCGCCACCGTCTTCCCCAAGAATCGGACCCACTACCTGAATATTCTCCATGCCGGCTGGCCCGCCGGTCTGGTCGTCGGCGGCCTGATCTCGACAGTCTTCACCGGCGAGAGCCTCTTCGGCTGGAAGCCGCTGGAGGAGCCGCTGGCCTGGCAGTACCAGATCTCGTTCTTCCTGGTGCCCGTTGTCCTGTACGGCTTGATGATGCTCGGCCAGAACTTCCCGAAGTCGGAGGCGAGCCAGCAAGGAGTCTCCTACCGCGACATGCTCCGCGAGCTGGGCATCCTCGGCGGTGGGATCATCTGCGTCCTGCTGGGCCTGTTCTTCCACCGGGACCTCGGCTTCAACACGACCGTCGCGATCGTTCTCGCCGGCGCTCTCTGGCTGGTCTTCTCCTATGTCATCGGCTTTCACCTCGGTCCGGTCCTCCTGGCCGTGCTCCTGGTGACACATGCCCTGGTCGGTTATGTCGAGCTGGGGACGGATTCCTGGATCACCACGATCACCGGCGCGATCCTGGAGAAGAAGCAATACGGTTCGATGCTGCTCGTCTACACATCCAGCTTGATGTTCGCCCTCCGCTTCTTCGCGGGTCCGATCGTGGAGAAGACGTCGCCGCTCGGCCTTCTGTTCTTCAGCGCGATCCTCGGCACGCTCGGTCTGACCTTGCTGGGCAACGCCACGACCATCCTCTTCTGCGTCCTCGCGGCGACCGTCTATGCCTGCGGCAAGACGTTCTTCTGGCCGACGATGCTCGCCGTCGTCTCCGAGCAGTTCCCGCGCGGCGGGGCGATCACGATCGGGGCCATCGGCGGCGTCGGCATGCTCTCCGCCGGCCTGCTGGGCGGTCCCGGCATCGGCTTCGAGCAGGATTACTACGCCTCCCAGATGCTGGAGAAAAACGCCCCTGCGGTGTACGAGCGCTACAAGGCCCCGAGCGCCAATGAGTTCCTCGGCCTCCAGACCGTCGGCCTCGACGGCGCCAAGGTCGGCGTGCTGGATGACCGCGGGAAGGAAGCGATCCGCGCCCTGGAAGTCCTGCGAAAAGACCCCAAGGCCAATCCTGAGGCGCTCGAGAATCAGCAGGCCCTTGTTAACTGGTGGAGCGACGCCAAGACCACGGCCGACGAGGACGCGGATCGGGTCACCGCGGCGAGCCTCTACGGAGGCCGGATGGCCCTGAAGCTCACTGCGCTCGTGCCGGCGACCATGGCCGTGATTTACCTGGGCCTGATCCTTTACTTCCGGTCTCAGGGCGGCTACAAGCCGAAGATCCTCGTCACCGAGAAGGAAGAAGCGGAGATGATGACCAGTGGCGTCGAGGGACCGGCCGAATTCTGAGCCCGCCCCAACGCCAGACTTGACCTGCGGGGCCTGGAGAGCCGGAACGCTCCAGGCCCCGAGCCACTCCCTTCACGACCCTCCCGGCCGGCCCGGAGTCCGAAAGTACCCCTCCGAAGATGGCCGACGCCCCCGGAACGCCCGCGAACAACCGAAACTCTCCCCTGGACCCGCGGGATCGCTCCGCGCTACATCGCCCTGTTCCTCCTGATCGTCTTCCACGACCAGATCGCCGTCCGGACCCTGGCCGTCGGCGGGTTCGCCCCGTCGGCGCTGGGGGCCACGATCGGCGGCGTGCTGGCCTTCCTCCTGCTTTTTTACACGCCAGCCATGTGGGGCCTCCGGGCTCGACGCGGCCTCGACGGCATCGCCGCCGGCACGTTTGGAGTTCGCGGGGCAATCTGGCTGCCTGGCGTCCTGCTGGGTGTGGTCGAGGTGATCTGGTTCGGCGTGACGCTCTACTATGCCGTGGACCTGGCCATCCGTTCCCTGAGCGCGTTCGGCCTTCTCGACGCGACGCACCTTGATCCGGTCCGCTGGCGAGGGTTCACCCTGGCCGGACCGCTGTTCTTCTGGGTCGTTCTGGCCTGGTCGATCGCATCAGCCTTGATCGGGACGCTGGCTTTCCGGCTCACGGCGGCCGTCATGGCGGGCTACCAACCATTCCCGGCCATCGCGATCGGGCTCGTCGCCGTCTGGGCGATGCCGGGGGTTGTCGAGTTCCGCCCGCTTCGGTACGACCCAGTGACGGCCGAGGCGGTGGCCGAGCCGTCGCGGTTTGCCTTCGTGATGATGGTCCAGTTCGTCTTCAGCTTCTTCGCCACCTTCGGCGCGATGGCGGCCGACTGGGGTGCGGCGAGCCGCGGTGAGGACGACGTCCGCTGGGGCGGGTTCGTCGGCGTGGCGTTCGCCGCGACGGTGCTGGCGACCCTGGCGTTGCTGATCGTCGCTGGCGGCAACGGCCGGAAGCCGTTGCCCGAGGGTTTGCGGCGTGATGTCGCGGCCCAGGAGCGTTTGATCGAGGCCCGGTCTGGCTCACTGCGAGGCGGCTCGCTGGAATCGGCGCGGGTCGCCGTCCGCGAGGCGGGAGGGCGGAATTACACGGTCCGGCACGTCCTCCAGTATGGGCTGGGTGGCCTGGCGGGCGGCCTCGCTTTGATCGTGCTGAACCTCGCGCTGCTCGGCCCGGCCTGCTTCGCGCCGTATGTCATCGGCAGGCGCCTCAACGACGCCTGTCCGGTCTTGCCGAGATGGGCGTGGTCGATGGCCGGGGCGGTCGCCACCTGGCCGATGATCGCGTTCCGCTGGCCCGCTCGCCTGGAGCCAATTCTGGGCTTGCTCGGTGCTCTCTTTGCGCCGGTCGTCGGCGCCCTCGCGGCGGATGCCTTCCGACACGGCGGACGTTGGCCGGGTTCTCGAGACGGAATCAATCCGGCCGGCTGGCTGGCCTGGATCGCGGGGGTCACCGTCGGACTGGTCCCCGTGGCGGGGCCGACGCTCGGTTGGGAGGCGGGATCACGGGTCCAGCCGGCATCCGTGCTGGCCTTCGCGGTTGCGTTCGTGACTTATTTCGGCCTGGCGATCGCGGGTGTGGAGTCGAAGCTTGATCCGGACGGAGAGGGCGGTTGCTGCGGAATCACCGCAATGAGTTGGGCAGGTGAGGAGGGCGGTGTTCGGATTCACCACAAAGGCACGAAAGAATGCAAACTGTCACAAACCAATTGTGAGTCTTATGTTCTTTGTGCCAACGTGGTGAACTTTCGATTCACTTGCCCAATTCCGTCCCAGATTCACAGTCCGTTTAACACGACCCGCTCGACCAGGGCATCCTGGGCTTGGACCGAGGCGAAGGCGCCGTGGAACGGGCCGACTCCCAGGCCTTCAACCGTGACTCGCGGGGCATCCTCGGACCGACCGGTCCGGAGCACGACGTCCTCCAAGAGTAAAGGGAAGTTTGTTGACGATCCGGACCGTGGTCGTGCCGGTCCCGCGACGGGCGGGGGTGGCGCTGACGAACGTGGAGGCGACCGCGCGGTCGAGGACGTCGGCCAGGGCTTCGCCGTTGACGGCGGTCACGTCGAGGTCGCGGCCGAGGTTCAAGCCGCCGACGCGGAGCCAGCCGCCGACCGCCACGTTGTAGCGGAGCACGGTCGCGGGCACCGACCCGGCCGGCGGCATCAGGGGTCAGGGCGACATCGAACAGGAGCGATGCCGGCCGCGAGTGCGACGGGTCAACCTCCTCGACGACCTGAACCGGCAGGCCGAGGATGCGGGTGCCTGCCAGCTCGCCGTTGAGCCGCTCGGCGACCTTGCCCAGGCTGCCAGACCCATGAACGTGGACGAGGATGCGGCCGTCGCGGAAGTAGGCCGGGTCCACCAGCTCATGCGTGCCCGAGGCGTCGAGCGCCTCGACGAAGCGGGCGGCGAGACTGATCTCCGAGCCGTTGAGATACCGCTGCGCCAGCTTGCTCATCTGGGCATACGTCATGCCGTTGAAGACGTGCCAGGCGACCGCCTGAGCGACCCCCTGGCTCGTGCCGAGCACGGCGAGGCTCCGCAGGGCCTTGCGGGCGCGGGCGTCCTGGGTGTAGTCGTCCACGTTCATCAGGCGGAAGACGTCCTTGGGCGTGGGGGTGGGGATGCCGAAGTTGAGGCAGACGGCGGGGACATCCAACTCGACGGTCTGGCCGGGCGAGACGGCGATGCCTCCCATCGCCTCGTCCGAGGCGGGAAGCGAGCGGAAGCCGGGGCCGGTGGCGGCCTGGCGTGGAATAGCGGCCGAAGCGGCCGGGCTGGTCGGTCGGAACGCCGAGGCCCATGCTCTGGAAGCCCTGGCCGGTGGTCGCGGCGGCGACCAGGCCGGGGGGCAGGACCACGTTCAGGCGGCGAGGGGAGGTGTTGGCCAGAGTGAGCTTCACGCGGCCGTGGCCGGCGCCGCGGACGGTCACGTCGAGGTCCCCGGCCTTCTGGGCGTCGAGGATGGCCATCGTGGACGGTCGAGGCGCCCAAATCGACGGCGGGCGCAGGGTCATCGGCCAGGGCGGGCCGGGCGACGACGAGGCAGGTGCAGGCGATCAGGGCCGCGGCCGGCCGCAAGGCCAGGACCGGGCTGAACGGTCGCTTCCGCATGGTGAAGACCTTTCCGGGGAGGGTGAGGCCGCGGCCTGTCGGGGAGACCGGACCCGGACTGCCGGGCCTGCTGGCCATTCCCTTGGACCGCGTTTCGAACCGAATTCGAGCGAGCCGAATCCATCCTTCGCGATGGGCGCAAGGTTCCCGCCGACCTTCTTGACGTTCCGGGGATCACGGGTATTCGAACGCGTCTCCTCTAGTTTTCGGCAGGACGCCCCGACAACATCGGACGAACCGCCGAATCGACCCGGACCCGCCCGCGAGGCATGCGGATCGTGCCGGTGATGGCGACGGCGACGGCCTGGGCGGGTGGTTTCGCCCCTTCGGCGAGGGTCAAGGTGATCTCGGCCGTGGATTCGTCGGCGGGCAGCTTCAGGCTGCGACGGGTCGGCGACCTCCACGCCTTCGGGCAGTCCGAGGACGATCTGGACCGGCTCGCGGTCGCTGAGTCCCGGCTCGCGTCGGACCTCGACGTGAAGGGTCGCGGACTGGCCGGGGCCGATCCTCAGCCGACGCCTCGCGCGGCTCCAGGGCGATCGGGGGACGCACCGCGATCGTCTCCGTCCGCGTCGTCGGCTCCGCGCCGAAGGGACGCAGACGGATCTGGACTTGCCGATCGCCGGGCGGGGCGTCGATGTTGGCGACCAGGCGGACCAGGGCCGGCGGCTCCGGGTTCTCCGTCGAGACGTCGGCGGACGGGGGCGCCTCGGTGACGAGTGTCTGCACGGTCAGGCCAGGGGCCTCCGAGTCGGCTTCGAGCCGGTAGCTGCCCGACGGTGGGTTGGGGGGATCGAGTTCCAGGGCCAGGTCGAGACGCCCTCCCTGGAGGAGCACGCCGGGATTGGTGAGGCCTTCAACGCGATCGGGCGGGGCCGTGGCGGGCCGACGAAGCCCGGCCTCAACTCCGCCGGCCGGGTGTCGCCCGCGAGCCAGGTCGGGATCTCACGGACCTCGCGGATGATCGGCAGGCTCGGCGTGCCGGTCGGCGCGGCGTTCGGGGCGTCGAGCAGGATCACGGCCGTCGCCAGCCGGGTCATCGAGGGGCGCACTGGCCGAGGGCTTGTTCGTGGCGACAATCCGGAGATGGCCCAGGCCGGCCGAGGCGTCGGGATCGACCTTGAGGACGAGGCCACCGCCCGTCGGCGGCAATGGGCGGCCCGAGCCGAGGAAGGCCGGCGGGACTGACCTCGATCGGGGCGGCGGTCACGCCCTCCGGCAAGCCCTCCGCGCGGACCTCGATCTTGCCGACGACCCCTTCGCCCGTGACGAGGAAGTTGAGGGTGGTGGTCGTGCCCGGTTGCAGGTTCAACGAGCCATTGGCCCCCGGCAACCGAGGGGCGCGCTGTTGCTGGCCGAAGCGGGCCTGGCGGCGGATCAGGTTCGGGTCGCCGAACAGGAGCTTCACCGCGAAATCGGGCTGGGACGGGCCGACTTCGAGCCGGTAGGCGTACTCCGGCGCCGCCGTTGCCGTAGCGGTCGGCAACCTCGATCGTGACCTGGCCATCCTGCTCGGGCTGGAACGTCAATCGGCTATCGGGCTCGGCGGGCGGCTGGTTGTTGAACGGCTGGAATGGCTGGTTCGGGTTGGGGTTGACACCCGCGTCGTCGTTCGCCTCCAGTTCCTCGCCCTTCGGCATCGACGACCCGGACGACCGAGTCGAGCCACGAGCCCAGTTGGCCGGCCCGGATGCGGACGCCGATCGAGTCGCCCTTTTTGACCGGGAGCGTGTAGCGGTCCACCTCGCCGGGATGCCCGATCTGGCCGTTGGCCGTTTGCCCGACCTCCATCGCGGTCTTCGATCCCTCGGCGATTGTCGGTCTTCGACTCGACGACCTCCGGTCCGTCGCCAACGAACAGCTTCATGGGCACCGTCACCGGACCGTCCGGCCCGTCGAAGGCGCCCGGGTCGAGGAGTCCCGGCTGATCCGGGAGCCGAGATCGATCTGGAACGGGGACGATCGAGGTTGCCACCCGCCGCCTCGACCGTGATCGTCTGGCCCCTCGGGCCGCCAAGCGGAAAAAGGCCGGTCGCGAAGGGGCCGTCTTCGAGGACGCGAAGGCGATAGGTCGCGTCGTCGGAGCCGCCGTAGAGGTTGTCGCGGACCTGGACGACGTAGGCGCCGTCGTCGGGGAAGACGTAGGAGAGCCGGGCGTCATGCTCCAGGCCCCGCGTCTCCGTCGCCTGGGCGACCGCCAGGCCAGTCGGCCCGTGGAGCGTGAGGACGGGGATGATCGGCGTCCCGAGCCGCTGGGCCTCGACCTCGATCGTCAGCCGTGTACCCCGGCGAACCGAGAGGCGGAAGTGGTCCAGGTCCTGCGCCTTCAAGGTGGCCGCCACGGCGGAACCGGGGCGGACCTCCTGGGCCTGCTCGGGCCGGTCGTTCGGCTCGACCTCGGCGACCTGCGGCAAGGGATCGACCCGGAACAGGGCCAGGTTCGAGAGCCCGTCCGGACCCAGGGCGCGGATCTCGCGGAACCCCGGCTCGGCGCCGGCCGAGACCCGGACCCGGACGACGGCCTCGCCGTCCGACTTCGCCTCCGTCGCCTCGACCTCGACCCCTTCGCCCGAGATGGCCCAGCGATCGACCTTCGCCAGATTCTGGCCACGGACCTTCCATTCGGAGACGGCCCCGACCGTCGCGCCCGCCGGCTCGATCGCGGTGATGGCCGGCGGATTGGCGATCCCGCCGCCCTTGCCGGCCTTCCCCGGAGCAGCTGCGCCGGGGCCGTCGCCGGCCAGATCAGGCGAGGAACCCAGACCCATCCGACCCGTCCGCAGGACCTGCCAGATGCGAAGGACGCATGGGCCGACCTCGTCAGGAAAATGGAAGGTGAGTCCGTCGCCTGGAGAAATGGCGGGCGACCGTCGAGGCCGCCCGAAGTCCTAAAGTATCCGTTTTCGGAGTGCGGTCAACGAAAAAAGGTTGAGGATGAAGACGACGAGCGGATTCCTCGGTCATCTTGCCGAACCGATCGGAGAAACGATAATGCCACGAGAGGCCTGATGCTCGATGGTGCTTGGAGATCGTCCCATGGAACGACCCGCACGAGCGGCGCTTGATTACCGGTGGGGGTCGGGGTCTGGGCCGCGTGATCGGCGAACGGCTGGCCGGGGAGGGTTGGGAGGTCGGTCTGCTTTCGCGATCGGCGAAGAGGAGCGAACAGGCGGCCGCGGCGATCCGGGAGTCCGGCGGCGTTGGCTCTCGGGATCGAGGCGGACGTTCGGGATGCAGCGGCCGTGAGTCGGGCCGTCGAACGGTTTGCCGGCTGGGCGGGGCGCCTTGATGCCCTCGTTTGTGCGGCGGGGGTCTTCCGGGGAATCGGGCCGATGGTCGCCGTCGATCCGGAGGACTGGTGGCGGGACGTCGAGACCGCCTTGCGCGGGTCTCAGCAGGCGATCCGCGCGGCCTGGACACACCTGCGAGCAGTCGCCCGCCGCGTCGATTACCTTGCTGGTCGGACCCGGACATGCCGCGGGCCTGGCCTTCGGATCTGGTTACGGCACGGCGCAGGCGGCGTTGGTCCGGCTGGCCGAGTCGCTGGCGGAGGAACTGCGACCGGAAGGGGTCGCCGTCTTCGCCCTGAATCCAGGCTTGGTACCGACCGAGCTGGTACAGCACCTGCTCGACAGCCCGGAAGGCCGCCGCTGGCTCCCCCGGTTCACCGAGGCGTTCGCCGAGGGTAAGGAGGTGGGCGCGGAGTTCGTAGCGGAGATGGCAGCGTGGCTGCTCGATCGCCGTCCGATGTCACTGACCGGCCGGGTCGTCGCCGCCCCAATCACGCCGGAGATCCTGGAAACCCGGCTCCCTCGGATCGAGTCCGAGAACCTCAGCCGACTCCGGATGCGTTGAGGTTGCCAGCCGGACGCTTCCTTTGCTTCCAGGCCGAACGTGAACCCGGGGGTGTTCCCTGCCCCGGAAGCGATCGGGGGTGGAACCAAACTTGCCCGTGGTGGCTCGGCCGATCGCAGGGGGTTGTGGGTGGCCGACGGGTGGTCACTCGCGGGCCAGCGGTCATGAGGATCTGGGAAGGAGTGGATGGGGTATGTTGCTGGCGATCGCCGGCCCGAGCTGGCTGCGGGAATGGTGGCCGATGATCGTGACGGTCGTCGGCCTCTTGATCAGCGTGGTGGCGTCGATCCATGTCGTCTTCTCGAAGCGGCAGACGCGAGCGGCCATTGGCTGGATCGGCCTGATCTGGGTGGCGCCGTTCCTCGGCACGGCGCTTTACGTGGTACTCGGCATCAACCGCATCCAGCGACGGGCCCAATCGCTGCGGAGGCGGATGCATCGGGCGGATCGCTCCTCGGACATGATCTGCGAGCCGATCGAGCTTCGCGAGGTTCTCGGCCCCGACCATCTGAATCTGCTCGGCCTGGCCCGGCTCGTCGGCGAGCTGACCGGGGAGCCGCTCACCGACGGCAACGACATTGTCCCCCTGCGTGACGGTGACCAGACGTTTCCGGCGATGCTCCGGGCGATCGACGAGGCCGAGCATTCCGTGTCGCTCTGCACCTACATCTTCTACGACGACCCGACCGGCCGCCGATTCGTCGAGGCGCTGGGCAAGGCGGTCGAGCGAGGTGTCGAGGTCCGCGTCTTGATCGACGACGTCGGGGCCCGTTACGGCTGGCGGACGATCGTCGGCCCGCTCCGAGAGGTGGGCATCCGGGTCGCGACGTTCATCCCGACGCTGGCTCCGACGCGGATCAGCTTCTTCAACATGCGGAATCACCGCAAGATCCTCGTCGCCGATGGTCGCCTTGCACTGACCGGCGGCATGAACATCGACGAGACCTTCCTGCACGGCCACGGCGAGGTCGAGAAGCACCACGACTTGCATTTCCAGGTCCAGCGGGCCGGTCGTCTCCGACCTTCAGCGCGTCTTCGTGGACGACTGGGCCTTCACGACCCAGGAGATCCTCCACGGCGACGCCTGGTTTCCCCGGCTGGAACCGGTCGGCCGGACGCCGGCGCGGTGCGTGTGGGACGGGCCGGACATGATCGTTGATCGCTTGTTGACGACCATCATCGGCGCCATCTGCCTGCGCCGGGCCTCGGTCGCGATCGTGACGCCGTACTTCCTGCCCGACGAGGCCTTGATCTCGGCTCTCGGTGTCGCGGCGCTGCGGGGCGTCGAGGTCGATATCGTGCTTCCGGGCCGCACGAATGTCGGTGCTGGTGCAGTGGGCGTCCATGCCGTTCCTGCGGACCGTGCTGGAGGGAGGCTGCCGGGTCTGGCTCTCGCCGCCGCCGTTCGATCACACCAAGCTGATGATCGTCGATCACGCCTGGGCCTTCATCGGCTCGACCAATCTCGATCCGCGCAGCCTTCGCCTGAACTTCGAGGTCAACCTCGAATGCTACGGCAAGGACTTCGCCGAGAGGGTGGAGCGGATCTACCTCGACAAGAAGCAGAAGGCCCAGCCCCTCACGCTCGTTGAGCTGAACCACCGCGGCTTCGGTGTCCGGCTCCGCGATGGCCTGGCGAGGCTCCTCTCGCCCTATCTTTAGCAGCGCGGAGGGCCACTTTTCGAGCCGGCCAGAACGAGAAAGCGCTAAGTCTGACGACGACCGGTCGGCCGGTCGCGTCCGCTTGATTGTCGAAGGAGCGGCGTCGGCCCCGGCTCAGGGCACCTGGGCCGGCAGATCCTCACCCGCGTTGGCAACACGGGTGGGAGCGGCGACGAGGATGCGGTGGCCGAGGGTGACGTAGTCGGCCACGATCCGGACGACTTCCTGGTTGTAGTAGTCGTCGGGTTCCCAGGCGGGGGCCTCGGAGTGGCGGCCCTTCTTGCCGTCCTTGTCCTTCTTGACCCCCTCGACGGTGATCTCGTCGGCGCGGGTCTCGGCCTTGTACTTCTCCTCGTTCAGGGAGATCTCGTGGCGAGCCTTACGGGCGACGAGTCGTTTGATGAAGTTTTCATCCTCCTGGAACTTCGGATCCTCCGCGCGGCGGGTTTCCGAGCGGTCACGGAGCTGCTGAATCAGCTCGGAGGGGACGCGGTTGTAGAGGTCGTGGGCCAGGGCCGGGACCTTGTCGAACTGCAAGGCCGAGTCCGACTTGCCCTCGCCGACGTCGAGGTGGTCGCGGGTCGAGGGGATGTGGAGGTCCGGCTTGACGCCGTGGATCTGGGTGCTCTCGCCGTTGGGGCGGTAGAACTGCTGGATCGTGAGCTTCAAGCCGCCGAGGTTCGGCAGGCGGGAGCCGGCGCGGCCGAGCTGCTCGTTGAGCGGGACGATGCTCTGGACGGTGCCCTTGCCGTAGGTGGAGCTAGTCGCCGATGATCAGGCCACGGCCGTAGTCCTTGATCACGCCGGCGAAGATCTCCGAGGCGCTGGCGCTGACCTTGTCGATGAGGACGGCCATTGGGCCGTCCCAGGCGGTCCCGCCCTCGTCGTCATCGAGGTGCTTGCGGCCGGAGGCCTCGCGGACCTGGACGACGGGCCCCTGGTCGATGAACAGGCCGGAAAGGGTGATCGACTCCTGGAGCAGGCCGCCGCCGTTGCCGCGGAGGTCCATGATCACGACATCGACGTCCTGCTTCTTGAAGTCCTCGAGGAAGCGGCGGACGTCCCGGGTGGCGCTGACGGCGTTCGGGTCACCCTGGAGGACGGCGAGGGTGTCGCCGTAGAAGGCGGGCAGGCGGATCACGCCGATCTTGACCGGCTTGTCGCGGTCGTCGGTCTTGGCCTCGATGACCTCGGCCTTGGCGTGGTCGTTGACCAGCTCGATCTTCTCGCGGGTCAGCTCGTAGATCTTCTCTTCCTTGGTGCCGGCGGGCCGGATGATCAGGCGGACCTGGGTGCCCTTCGGACCGCGGATCTTGCGGACGATGTCGCTGAGCTTCTTCTCGACGAACTCGTCGCGGCTGCCGTCTTCCTTCTCGATGCCGACGATCTTGTCCTCGACCTGGAGCCGGCCGTCCTTGTCGGCGGCGCCGCCGGGGACGATCTCCTTGACGACCGGGTAGCCGTCCTCGATGACGAGCGAGGCGCCGATGCCTTCGAGCGAGAGGTGCAGACCCTGGCCGATCATGTCTTCGAGGGTCTTGGCGTTCATGTAGCTGGAGTGCGGATCGACGACGGTGGTCATCGCCGAGAGGTAAAGCTCCAGCAGGTCGCTCATGTCGAAGAGGCGGAAGTAGCGGTTGCGGTCCTTGTAGCGGATCGCGATCTGCTCGACGGCCTTCTCGTCGTCGGTGCCGTCGATCTTCTTCTGGAGCAGGTCGAGCTTGATGAGCTTGCGGAGCCGGTCGCGGGCCTCGGCGCCGTCCTTGGGCCAGGTAAGGCGTTTGGGGTCATCGACGAGCGACTCGTCCTTGGTGAAGTCGGGCTTTTCCTTGAGGATCTCGTTGGCCTGTTCGAGGCGCTCGTTGGAGCGTTCGAGGTAGCGGTCGAAGACCTTCTTGGCGAACGAGAGGTCGCCCTGCTCGACGAGGTCGTCGAGCTTGGTCTCGTAATCCTGGAACTCGTCGATATCGGCCTGGGTGAAGTTGTACTTGAGGGGGTCGAGCATCTCGAAGTAGTTCTCGAACCACTTCTTGGAGATCTCATCGTTGATCGTGGGCTTGGAGAGGTGACCCTTCTCCATCAACTGCGCGACAATCTCGGACGTGACCTCGTCGATCGGAGACGGCTTGACCGAAGGCGCCTGGGCGCCGACGAACGCCGCCGCCGAGACGACCAGGACACCGGCCAGGGCCAGGAGGCCCGTCGGACGTCGCAGGGCGAATCGAGCCATGAGTTTTCTTCCGTGTCGAGAAGGGGACTGACGAACGGGTCCGCGCCGTGCCAAGCCACACCCCGTCATGATAGCCCGAGGGAACTAGGCGCACAAGGCGACCATGGGCCTCGGTTCTTTGCCACCAGGGGGCAGCGTAACGCGGTCGCCCGAGGCGCCTACGTCAATTCTACGCAATCGGCCAACCCGGGTTCGGTCGCGTTGGGAAAAAGTCCCCAGCAGACCGGCCCCGCGGGTCCCAAACTTGCCGGGATCGCGGCTGGCCGGACCACCGTGCGGGGGGAATTGTCCGTCGGCTGGCGCGACGTCGAAGGCGACTTTCTCGGACCGCTCGCGACGGCTTCGGTGGGGAGCGGGGACGGCCGATCGACGCGCTGGAGACGCGCTCGGGACGCTGGTGGAACGGCCTGAGGACGCCGGAGGGACGCTCAGTGCCGGCCTGAAAGCCAGATTGCAACTTGATTCTGGAAAAAGAGTTAAGTCGGGATCTTTCCCATTTTGAAGTTCGTTCGGCGCCCGAGGACGCGCGTCCTCGGGACGCGATCGGCGCGGGTTCGTGGGTCCGTATTGTCAAGGAGCGGGGCGCGTCCCGGAGGACGATGGCCCGGGGTGTTGCGACCTCGCCCGAACTCTCAAGGCCTCCCTGTGGCCCGCTGCTCTCGCGGGGAGAGGCGCGGGGCCGGACGAGGGGGGAACTGGGCGAGCGTTCTGGAGAGGTCTCGGTCGGCAACAGCGCGGACCGTGAACGCGAGGGTTCGGTAGGATCTTCTGAATTCTGGGGGTTGATTATCACCTTTTTTCCGATTCCTGGTTGGAGAGGGAGGGAGAATGGCCCTGGTCCGACATGCCGTGCGGGTGGCGGCCTATGCCTGGGCGTCACCGACGACCGCGGTGGGGCTGGTCGTGGGCAGTCTGACGCTCGCCACGCGGGGGCGGGTGCAGGTCCGTCGAGGAGCCCTGGAGTTTCACGGCGGGTTTGCCCGCTGGATGCTCGAACGAACGCCGATCCGGGCTGCGGCCATGACGCTGGGGCACGTCATCGTCGGCCGCGACCCGGGTTGCCTGGAGTCCTGTCGCGATCACGAACAGGCCCATGTCCGCCAGGTCGAGCGCTGGGGACCGGCGTTCCTGCCGGCGTATGGGCTATCGAGCCTTTGGGCGTGGTCGCGGGGCGGACACGCGTATCTGGACAACTGGTTCGAGAGGGATGCGAGGCGGGCGTGTGGGGAGGAATGGTGGTCGGGGATCTGACGGGTCGCCGGGAGGTTCGGGGGTCAGCCGGCGGACTCGGCGCAGACGACGGGAGCGGAGAGGGGGAGCCAGACGGAGAGGCAAGCGCCGCCGGTCGGGAGGTTCCGGGCGGTGATCCAGCCGTGGTGTTCGTGGATGATCTGGCGGGCGAGGTAGAGGCCGAAGCCGCTGCCGTCGGGCTTGGTGGTGAAGAATGGCTCGAAGATGCGGTCGAGCTGGGCCTCGGGGATGCCGGGTCCATCGTCGTCCACGGCGATCCGGACCCCGTCGTCGCCCTCGGCCGTCTCGACGGCGGCGGTCAAACGGATCTGGCCGGAACCGCGGGCAGAGACGATCGACTCGCGGGCGTTGCCGAGGAGGTTGAGGAAGACCTGCATCAGGCGGCCGAAATCGCCGTGGACCGGTGGTAGACCGGCGGGGCAGTGAGTCCGTACCACGATGCGGGGCGATCGCGGATCGCTGCTCTTGTGGAAGAGGTTACCGACCTCCTCCAGAAACTCCGGGATCGAAAGCGGCTGGGGCGATGACGGCCCCCCTCGGACGCTGGCCATCAGATGTTCGAGCCGGACCTGGAGGAGCCGGCAGGACTGGAGGATCGGTTCGAGGCGTTCGTCGAGGCCGGGCAGATCCGGGAATTCCAGGCGGAGAATCTCAGCATGACCGCGGATCACCGCAATCGGACTGCGGATCTCGTGGACGATACCGGCCAGCAGGCGGCCCGCCTGGACCAGGCCGTCGTTGAGCGCCGCGAGGCGGGAGAGCTGGCGGTAGCGGACCAGTCGGCAGACCCGGGCCAGGATGACCGCGTCGGGAGCATCCTTGCGGACGTAGTCGGCGGCCCCCGCTTCGAGGGCGGTCAGAATCAGGGGCTCATCGTCGCGGTGGGTGAGCAGGAGCACGGGCAGGCCCGCCCAGCGGGCATGGGCCTGGATCGTGCGACAGAGGGCGGCCCCGCCGTCCTGGAAGAAATCGACTCCGAGCAGGAGCGCGTCGGGCTCGGCTTCGTCCAGACCGGGCAGGATGTCACTGGCCCGCACGACCTCGTGGACGGGCAGGTCGGCTTCGCTGAGAAGCTGGCGGAGTCGGTCGCGATCCGCGGCGCCTGGATCGGCGATCAGGACTGCGCACATCCGGGCGGTCCTCCCCGTCTCCCGAGAGCGGCGGACGATCCCGAGTCTTCTCGACCGGGGAGAAGGCCCACCGCAGCATCGGTCAGTCTAGCATTTCTCGATCGTGGCCTTGAAGGCCGAACGTTCCTTGCCTTCCTCCCGTATCGTACAATAAGAAGAATAGCGACAACCCCGAGTGGCCGGCGCCCGAACGTGGGCCGCGCCAACCGGGGATTCCCACGATCCTTGTGCCAACCGGGCGAGGAAAGCGAATGCCCGCCGTAGCCGACACGCCGAAGACCGAGCAGACGCCCTTGCCGTTCGAGCCCTATCACGCCTGGGAACCGGCTGAGCTGGAGTCCCGGATTCTCGCCGTGAAGCGGGCGATGGGGCGCTCGTTGATGATCCTCGGACACCACTACCAGCAGGACGAGGTGATCCAGTTCGCCGACCTGCGGGGCGACAGCTACAAGCTCGCCCGCCTGGCTGCCGAGAGCGCGGAGTGCCGCTGGATCGTCTTCTGCGGCGTCCATTTCATGGCCGAGACGGCCGACATCCTGACCGGGCCGGACGTCCGGGTTGTCCTGCCCGACCTGGCGGCCGGTTGCAGCATGGCCGACATGGCCGACCTGGACGCCGTCGAGGCCGCCTGGGCCGACCTCGGCGAGGTGATCGACACCGACGAGCTGATGCCGGTCACCTACATCAACTCGTCGGCGGATCTGAAAGCCTTCTGCGGCGAGCACGGCGGGATCGTCTGCACCAGCTCGAACGCGAGGGCCGTGCTGGACTGGGCCTTCGCGCGACGGCAAGCGGGTCCTCTTCTTCCCCGACCAGCACCTCGGGCGGAACACGGCCCGGAAAATGGGCATCCCGCTGGAGCAGATGCCGGTCTGGGACCCGCGCCTGCCGATGGGCGGCAACACCGAGGACGCCCTGGAAGCGAGCCGGGTCCTGCTCTGGCGGGGCCATTGCTCGGTCCACCAGATGTTCCGGCCGCCGCATGTCGAGCAGTTCCGCGGGCAGTCATCCGGGGATTCAGGTGCTGGTGCATCCGGAGTGCATGATGTCGGTCGTGGAGATGGCGGATTTCGTCGGCTCGACGGAGTTCATCATCAAGACGATCGAGCGAGGCCCCGGCCGGCTCGAAATGGGCGGTGGGCACGGAGTTGCACCTGGTCAACCGGCTGGCGAAGGAGCATCCGGACAAGGAGGTGCATTTCCTCTCGCCGATGGTCTGCATGTGCGCGACGATGTACCGGATCGACCTGCCGCACCTGGCCTGGTCCCTGGAGAACCTCCAGCGGGGCACGCCGACGAACGTGATCCAGGTTCCCGAGACCACGGCGCACTCGGCGCGCGTGGCCCTTCAGCGCATGCTGGAGGTCCGTTGAGCCGGGAAAAGCGGACCGTTGACCGGCTCGTCGCAGAATCAGGATGACGGCCAATCAATGAGGTGGACATGGCGGAGCCGTCAACACCCGTGACGTTCTGGCGTTGTGCCGGCTGTCAGACTCCGAACCCGTCGGCCGCCTATGTGACCGAATGTATCGGCTGCGGGACTCCCCGATCGATCGTCGGCGCCAGCCGGCTTCGAAGCCAGGGCCGGTCGTGGTCGTCCGCGAGCGGCGGCGGGGACGGGCGCTGGCGGTGACGACCTGGGGCTTCGCGGCGGTCGTGCTGTTTGGTCTGACCCTGATGAAGTGGTGGGGCGACCTCTGGTGGCCGGGAACTGTCTTGCTGTACATGCCCCGCGCGCTCTGGCTGGTGCCGCTGCTCGGCCTGGTCTTCTGGAACCTCGGGCCCCGGCGGTCGGATCTCTGGGGGCTGCAGGCGGCTGTGGGTCTGGTGATCCTGGGGCCATTGATGGGCTTGCACGTCCCGTGGAACAGCCTGATCGGTAGCCAGCCGGAGGGAGGACAGCTACGTTTGCGCATCTTGACTCTCAATCGCTACACCGTCGAGCTGGACGCCGAGCGGTTGATCGCCCTGATCGAGAGCGAGGGGATTGACCTGCTCTGCTTTCAGGAAGGGCGCGGGAACAACGGGTCGCTGAACCCGAAGCTGGACGCCTTCCTCGCGAAGGACTGGCACTGGGAACGGAACCATTTTCTCGCGAGCCGGCTGCCGATCGTCGCCGAGGCGGACTGGCTCGACCCGCCGTATCCGGAGGGCGGATTCTGGGGTGTCCGGATGGTCTGGGTGGATGTGAAGACGGAATCGGGTGCGGTGATCCGGGTGGCCGATGTCCACATGCCCACGATGACCAACGGCTTCCAATGGCTCTTTCAGGGCGACCTCGCGCGGATGAGCCGCTTCCAGTACTGGAGGCGTCAGCAGGTTTCGGAGATTCTGGAGCATGTCGTCGGCACGAGCCGGCTGCCCATCTTGCTGGCAGGCGACTTCAACGCACCGTCGGATAGTCCGCTGCTGGACCCGCTCCGGTCGGTCTTTCGGTTCGGCTTCGAGGAGGTCGGGCTCGGCTATGGCTATACCAGGCCAGCGACGCTGGCGTGGGTCGGGATCGACCACGTGCTGGCGTCGTCCGAATGGACGTTCACGCGATGCTGGGTCGGCCCGGACGTGGGCTCGGATCACCTTCCCTTGATCGCGGAAGTGGTCCGGAATGGGGCACCGGCGAGCCCCTCGTCGCCTTGATCGGCCGGTTTCGGCGCCATCTTTGCACCGAACGGCCGGCGTTCCGACGAGACCGTGCGCAGTTGCACGGAGCCGCCGTGGCGGGTAGCTTCGGCGGAACGACGTCTGGAGATGGCGAAGATGACCGCGACCCCGGAGCGAGTGCATGACGATGGCAACGGCCAGCCCCCGTTCGACTGATGGCTTGATCAGCCCGAACGACCTCGATCAGGTTCTCCACTCATCCCACTGGGACCCGTTTGGCATCCTCGGAATCCATGCCCTCGGCGGCAACGGCCAGCCGGGCCGGATCATCCGGGCTTACATGCCGGAAGCACGCCGGGCGTGGGTGGTCGATCTGTCGAAGGGCGAGCCAGGCCAGCGGGTTGCGATGGAGCGTATCCATCCTGACGGCTTCTTCGTGGCCGTCTTCCGGGACGCCCGCGAGGACTTTCCGTACCGGCTCGCCGTGGAGGACCACGAGGGCCACTCCTGGGAGTTCGTCGATCCGTACCGGTTCGGCCCCGTCCTCACCCAGTTCGACCTGCACCTGATGGGCGAGGGGACGCATTACAAGAATTACGAAAAGCTCGGCGCCCACATCATCACCCATGAGGGCATACGCGGCGTCCATTTCGCCGTCTGGGCGCCCAATGCCTTGCGAGTCAGTGTCGTCGGCAACTTCAACCACTGGGATGGCCGCCGCCATCCGATGCGCAACTGCGGCCCCGGCGGCATCTGGGAGATTTTTATCCCCGACCTGTCGGAAGGCGAGGTTTACAAGTTTGAGATCAAGAGCCGCTATCACGGCTACATGGTCACGAAGTCCGATCCTTACGGGTTCTACGCCGAGGTCCGGCCCAATACGGCCTCGATCGTCTGGGACATCGAGAAGTTCCGCTGGGACGACGACGACTGGATGAACCATCGCGCCGAGCGCCAGAGTCTCGACGCACCGATCGCGATTTATGAGGTTCACCTCGGCTCCTGGCGGCGGAAGCTCGAGGAAAGCGGTCGTTTTCTCACGTATCGGGAACTGGCCGACCAGCTCGTCGAGTACCTGAGGCAGACGGAGTTCACCCACGTCGAGCTGCTGCCGATCAACGAGCATCCGTTTGACGGGAGCTGGGGCTATCAGCCGGTTGGCTACTTCGCGCCCACGTCACGCTTCGGCAGCCCCGACGACTTTGCCTACTTCGTAGACACGCTGCACAAGAACGGTTACGGCGTGCTCCTCGACTGGGTCCCCGCCCACTTTCCGCGCGACGTTCACGGCCTCGGCTTCTTCGACGGCACGCACCTCTTCGAGCACGAGGACCCCCGGCTCGGCGAGCATCGCGACTGGGGCACGAAGATCTTCAACTACGGCCGCTCGGAGGTCCGCAACTTCCTGCTGGGCAATGCCCTGTTCTGGCTGGACCGCTACCACATCGACGGCCTTCGGGTGGATGCGGTCGCCTCGATGCTCTACCTGGACTACTCCCGCGAGGCAGGCGAGTGGGTGCCCAACATCTACGGCGGCAATGAGAACCTCGAAGCGATCGACTTCCTCAAGCGGCTCAACGAGGTGGCCCACCACTACCACCCCGGCATCCTGACCGTCGCCGAGGAGTCGACCGCCTGGCCGGGCGTGTCGCGGCCGACGTATCTCGGGGGGCTCGGATTCAGCCTGAAGTGGAACATGGGCTGGATGAACGACACCCTCCGCTACATGGCCAAGGACCCGATCTATCGCAAGTATGAACACGGAGCGTTGACGTTCAGCCTGATCTACGCTTTCACTGAGAACTTCATTCTGCCGCTCTCCCACGACGAGGTCGTCCACGGCAAGGGGTCGTTGCTCGACAAGATGCCGGGCGACCTCTGGCAGAAGTTCGCCAATCTGCGGCTCCTCTATGGTTACATGTGGGGCCATCCGGGCAAGAAACTTCTGTACATGGGCTGTGAGTTTGCCCAGTGGCGGGAGTGGAAGCACGACGAGAGCCTCGACTGGCACCTGCTCCAGTGGGATTCGCACCGCGGGACGCAGTCGCTCATCACCGACCTGAACCGGCTCTACAAGCAGGAGCCGGCCTTGCACCAGGTGGACTTCGAGTGGTCCGGCTTCGAGTGGCTGGAGTTACACGACTGGGAAAACAGCGTTTTGGCCTTTCTCCGTCGTGGCAAGGAGCCAGGTCAGGAGGTCGTGGTCGTCTGTAACTTCACGCCGATTGTCCGCAACAGCTACCGTGTTGGCGTGCCTGCGGGTGGGTATTACCGCGAGCTGCTGAACACCGACGCGTCCATCTACGGCGGCTCGAACGTCGGGAACCAGGGGGGCGTCTGGGCCCGTCCGGAACCTCACGCGGGGCGAGCCTTCCATATCGAGCTGAACGTGCCGCCGCTGGGTGTCCTGTTCCTCAAGGCGTCGCAACAAGGATGAGGATCGGGGTTTCTTGTCGTGGGGGCTCTGCCCAGCGTCCGGGAGACGGTGGGCGGAGCCCACGACAAGAATGACTCGGCCGTCGATTCCGGATCAGGACGGCACGCGGGGCGACGGGTTCAAGGCGCGGTACAGATCCACATAACGGCCGAAGAGTTCGTCGTAGGACGCGGCGACCTGGCGGTTGGGTTCGAGGACGCGGTCGATGGCGACCATGGCGGCGGCCGCGGCGTCGAAATCGGGGTAGATGCCGGCGGCAAGGGAGGCCGCCATCGCGGAGCCGAGCGAGCAGCACTCGGGGTCGCGGGGCAGGTGAATCGGGCGCTGGAGGACGTCGGCGTGGATCTGGAGCCAGAGGGGCGACTTGGCCCCACCGCCGCCGAGGAAGATCCGTTCGACCTGGAGGCCGTGGGCGGAAGCATCTTCGAGGATCTGGCGGGTCCCGCAGGCGGTGGCCTCGTAAAGGGCGCGGACGATGTGGCCGGGGCCGTGGGCGAGAGTCAGGCCGACGATCGCGCCGCGGGCATCGGGGTTTTTGAAGGGGGAACGGTTGCCCTGCCAGTCGTCGCGGACCACTAACCCCTCGGCGCCAGCGGGAACCTTGGCGGCCTGGTCGTCGAGAACCTGATAGACGGAGACGCCCAGCCGCTCGGCCGCGGCCTGCTCGCGGCCGGCGAAGTGGCGACGATACCAGTCGAGGATCGAGCCGGTGGCGGTCTGGCCGGCTTCGAGGGTGTAGAGCCCTTCGACGGTCGCATCCGGGTAGCAGCCGCCGGCTCCCGAGCCGAAGACGCCGGACGCGCGACTGAGCCAGGTGGCAGGTGCTGGAGCCGACGATCACGGCCACGTCGCCCTCGCCGGTGGCACCGAGGCCGAGCATGCCGAGGTAGGCGTCGATGCCCCCCTGGGCGACGGGCGTGCCGGCGCGAAGCCCCAGCCAGTCGGCGGCCTGGCGGCTGAGAGTGGCCTCACCCTTGCCCAGAGCGACGATCGTCTCGGGCCACTTGCCGACGAGGTCGTCGAGTCCGACGGCCTGCAACACGCCGAGCGGCCAGCCGCCGTCGGGGCGAGCGTAATTCCACTTCACGGCGCAGTGGTTCAATGAAAGGGTCCACTCGCCGGTGAGCTGGAACATAAACCAGTTCGTGCATTCGACGATCCGCTCAGCCCGATCGTAGGACTCGGGCTCGTTCCGCTTCAGCCAGAGCGCCTTGGGCAACATCCACTCGGGCGAGACCCGGCCGGAGACGTAACGGAGGATCGGGTCGCCGGTGGCGCTGATCGCGTCGGCCTCGCGGGCGGCACGCTGGTCCATCCAGAGCAAGGCCGGACGGACCGGAACGCCGGCCTGATCGCAGGCGACGACGGTGCAGGCGGTGCTGTCGAAGCCGATGCCGGCAACGTCCTCGGGCGTTGCCTTCGCGGCCCCAAGTGCCAGGGCCGTGGCGGCGCGGGCGGCGTCCCACCACTGCGAGGGGTCCTGCTCCGCCCAGCCGGGACGGGGGAAGGTCGTGCCGATCTCGGCCACACCGAAGGCCACGGGATGGCCCCTGGAATCAACGAGGGCAGCGCGGAGCGACTGCGTGCCGATATCGAATCCGAGCAGGAAGGGCGGCTGGCTCATGGCGGGAGACCTCGACCTCGAGAAGCGGCCACTCCGCGGCCTCGACGAACGATGCGAACCGGCGTGCGATCGAGCGAAATGTAACCGACCCGACTCGCAATTTCACTCGGAAACCGGCACGACCCGGACCGAACGGCTCCACGATTCTTCGAGGGCCCGGCAGGCGTCACCAATCGGGTCGGAGTCCCGGAACCGGGTAGCGACCTGGTGGCAGTTTGCTTGGACTTCGGCCGATCCGGTCAGCTCGGAGAGCGTCGCGGCCACGGCCTCGGCGCGGAAGTGGCTGGGGGCGAGCGAGCGGCCGACTCCCAGGCGAAGCGTCCGGTCGGCGTTGTCGAACTGGTCGTAGGCGAGGGGCTGGATCAACTGCGGGATTCCGGCGGCCATCGCCTGGGCCATCGTACCGATTCCACCGTGATGGACGAGAGCCGCAGCGCGTGGCAGGAGATGGCTGAACGGCACGAAAGGTCGGTGAATCACGCCGGCAGGCAGGTCAGCCGGAACCTGCTCGGCATGCCGCGTCAGCAGAAGTCCCCGGCGATCCAGGAGCCGGCAGGCTGCTGCGGCTTCCGCGAGGAATCGGTGGCCGAAGAGGTTCGCCGAGCCGGGCGTGATCACGATCGGGGCTTCCCCTTCGTTGAGGAAGTTTGCGAGATCGGGGGAAAGCGGCTCGACCCCACGCTCGTCGTAGAGCGGGAAGCCGACGAGCCGCGTTTGTGGTGGCCAGTCGGGCTGGATCGGGAAGAACCAGGGGGGGAACATCCCGAGGACGAGGTCGGGAGCGTGAAACCAATGGTGAATCGGCCGCTTGACGGGCGGCAGCCCGAGCCGGCGTCGAAAGGCGTTCAGGCCTGAGGACAGTTGCGGATCGACGACCAGGGCATCGCCGACCCGGTAGAAGAGACGCTTGAAGATGCGGGGGGTGTGGGAGGGGAAGCGGAAGCCCGGATAAACGGACGTCTCGTGGACGCTCCGGAAGAGGCTCGGCTGGAGGTGGAGCATCGCCAGCGGAACGCCGAGCTTCTCGTGAGCCACCCGCGCCCCGACACCGAGCGAGCCGGTGACGACGGCCGTCTCGCCCGGAACGTAACGGCTGGCGATGGCCTGGTACAGAATCGGAAGCGTCTCGATGATCGTGCGGCAGACAGCAGCGAACCCGCGGATCGGATGCCAGAGGTCCGGGTTGCGCATCATCTGGAGGAAGTCCTCGTCGGTGCCGAGGTCGATGGATTCAAAGCCGAGCCGTTCGATCAAGGGGCGGAAGTGGGGCGAGATCAGGAAGCTGACGCGGTGACCTCTCTCTCGGAGGCCGAGGCCGAGACCGACGAAGGGGTGAACGTCGCCCGCGCTGCCGATCGGATTGAGAAGGACGTGCATGGGTATCAGACTCTGCGGACCTTCCGTTCCGATCAGAAGAGTCGGCGGCTGTCGAGCAGAAGCGTGACGGGGCCGTCGTTGACGAGTTCCACCTCCATGTGGGCCTGGAAGAGGCCCTGGGCCACCGGTATGCCGGCCGAGGCGATCCGCGAGACGAAGTGCTCATAAAGGCGCGACGGCGTCGTCGGGCGGCGCAGCGTCGGTGAAGCCGGGTCGACGACCCTTGCGGCAGTCGCCGAGCAAGGTGAACTGGCTGACGGCAAGCACGGAGCCGCCAACCTCGGAGACGTCGCGGTTCATCTTCCCGGCATCATCCTCGAAGGCACGCAGGCCAACGACCTTCTCAGCGAGGCGGTCGGCATCGTCCTCGGTATCGCCACGGGCGACGCCGAGCAGGACGAGCCAGCCGGCATCGATCTGTCCGACGAGCGCACCCTCGACCCGGACGGCGGCCCGAGTCACGCGCTGGAGGACGGCTCGCATCGGGACACCTCGGCGATGGTCGATGAATGATGACAGCAGAAGAGCAAGAGCCTGTCATTGATCATCGACCATCAATCATCGATCATGAATAATCCAGGGTCAGGCGACGGCCGGCTCGGCGATCTCTTCGCGGGTCTTGTACTGGGTGGGGAGGCGGTTGCCGGCGAATTCGGGGGCGGTCCACTGGGGAAGTTCGCAGAGGCCGCCGCCGAGGAAGAGGTGATGCCAGAGCTGGGTGGAGACGACGCTCGTCAGGCCGAGGTCATAGACGAACCGCTTCGGCGTGATCCTCGGAATCGAGCGCTGCCACCAGACCTCGCGGGCGACGGCGTCGGGGTCGAAGAAGCCGGTCTTGCGGAGCGACTCGGGGCTGAGGAGCTGATCGACCCAGGCGGGTCGGTGGGGACCCAGGAAGGTGGCGGCGAGGCTGGCGCGGAACATCGTCTTGGGGCGGTTGGCGATCTGAGGGGGCAAGGTCCGGGCAGCGACCTGGCGGAGAATCCACTTTTCGGTCCGGCCGCGGAGCTTGTACTCCGGGGCGATCCCGGCGCAGAAGCGGATCACATCGTCGTCGAGGAACGGGTAACGCGTCTCGACCGAGTTGTGCATCGCGATCCGGTCACCCTTGGAGAGCATCAAGAGGCCGGCGAGCATGACCTTGTAGCCGACGTAGAGCGAGCGGTTCAACGGGTGCCAGCGGGCGATGCGGTCATTGGTCAGGTCAAGGTCGTCGAAGGCGTCGTGGTCGGCGAGTTGACCGCGGAGGTCGCGGCTGAAGAGGACGGGGCGGACCTGCATGAGGAACTCGTAGAGGTCCTGCTGCGCCGGTCGGACACCTTTCATCCCCATGATCGGGGGGCGTCGCTCGGAGCCGCCGCCGATCAGCGAGAGGGCGAGTTTGCGGCCGGCGGAGGGAAGCCAGTTACCGAATCTCTGGGCCAGGCGGTTGCGAAACTGCTGCGACTTGAACCATACGTAGCCGGCGAGCGCCTCGTCGGCCCCCTCGCCGGTCAAGGCGACCTTGTAACCCTGGTGGTGGACCTCACCGGCCAGGCGCATCAAGGCGGCGCAGGAGGTGTCGAGCACGGGGCCTTCGGCGGCGACGACCAGCTCGGGGAAGGCGTTGGCGATCCGGGCGCGGTCCATCGTGACCAGGGAGAGTTCCGAGCCGAGGGCCTGAGCCGCCTCCGCCGAAGGCCCGCGCTCGTCGGGACCCGCGTGGTCGAGGCCAATCGTGAACGAGGGGACCGCTGCGCCGCGTTGTCGGGAGCTGAGACCGAGAACGACCGTCGAGTCAAGACCGCCGCTGATGTAGCTGACGACAGGCACGTCGCCCCGGAGCCGGCGCTCGACGGACTGGCGGAGCAGCTCCTCGAACTCATCGACGAGGGGCGTCGGGTCGTCAAGCCGACGCTCGTCTCCCTCGTCGGGGAAGTCGAGGTCCCAGTACTGATGCTTGGAGATCCGGCCGTCCTTGACCTTGAGGAAGTGGCCGGGAGGGAGGGACTTGACGCCTTCGAAGAAGGTGCGGGTCGTGCCAGCGCAGAAGAAGCTGAAGAGGTGGTCGATCCCCTTCGGATCCGCCTGGGGCCGAATCATCCCGGAGGCGAGCAGCGCCTTGATCTCAGAGCCCCAAAGGAGCCAGCCGTCCACCTCGGTGTAATAGAGTGGGCAGATGCCGACGCGGTCGCGGCCAAGGATCAAGGTGCGCTCGTCGCGGTCCCAGAGCGAGACGGCGAACTGGCCGCGGGCCTTCTCGAACATGCCGGGGCCGTGGTCCTCGTAGAGGTGGACCCACAGCTCGGTATCGCAACGGCTGGAGAAGCGATGTCCGCGAGCCCGGAGTTCTTCCAGCAACTCGGGGTATTCGAACAGCTCGCCATTGAAGGCCACCCAGATCGAGCCGTCCTCATTGCAGAGCGGCTGACGGCCGCCGGCCAGGTCCACGATCGAGAGCCGACGAGCACCGAGGGCAACCCCGGGCTCCTGGTGGGTGTGCTCATCGTCGGGACCGCGGTGGGCGATCGCGCCCGTCATGGCGAGCAGGCGGTCGGTCGGAAAGTCACGTTGGCCCGTCAAGTCGAACGCGCCGGCGATACCGCACATGGCAAGCTGGCTCCGAGAGGGGGACCGACGGACGGAAAACCACGCGGGAGGGCGGCGCGGCACGTCGAAAGCTGAGGGGTCCTGTCCAGATCGCTTTCCGTCCGGCAATTATACCCCAGATTGCCAGAACGCAATTCGGGGACCGCGACGGCGGAGCCGCCGGATTGCGGTCGTGCGTTCGTGAGACGGCTCGGCGACGCTCCGGAAGGAGTCGGGCGTGTTGCCGTAAATCGCGATGGGAGAAGGCCTTGATTGGGGTCAACGTTACATTGTGAAGTTCGTTCGGCAATGGGGACGCGGTCGTCGGGGATCGGACGGGGATCGTGTTCACCACAAAGGCACAAAGGGTGCACAAAGACGGGAGAGAGACGCCCGCGGGATCAACCCGGCGGTCCAACGAAGAGGGGCGATAACGACATATCTCAGCGGACGGGCAGGCTGAGGGAAACCGTTGCAGGACCAAGACCCGCCGCGGCGGGGCGGCTCCGCTGTAGCGACAGATTAAACGAGGTTCTCTTGCCCCCGCTCTTCGAAGACCGGCCATCCGTATTGCCCATCATGCTCCTCCACACCCAGTTCGCATCGGGGTGATCTGGGTAAGTCCGCGAAAATACCATCGGTCCGGGCCTTGAGTAGGACGCTCTTGAGAAGATCTCCGAGGATGGTCGCGAATTCGTCGCCGCTTTCTGGTGGGACTTCGCGCCGGGTGCCGTCGGGCATGATGAACTGGACCGGCTCCTCTTCATTCGCCTCCGCGGCGGCCAACCATTTCGGCCGTTCCAACCAGTTCGCCTGGATGTGAGCGTTCCACTGCCCATCGGGCTCGGCGTCGCTTCGGGTGTCGAACACGAGGGCCACCCAGCCAGCTTGATCGAATTGGTAGCCGAGATCGATTCGCGTGACTCGTTTGCCTTTGCCCGGTCCGTCATTGGTCGCGGGGTCGAAGGATTCCACGCGCTCGGAGACGAAGCGAGAGATGTCGGCGAAGTCCTTCCGCAGATCCAAACGCTTCATGCAATCACCGATCAGTGACGACCAACAGACGGATGGAGGATTTACGCAGACGTTGCCGGCGGAAGGTGCGTCGGGTCTTCGACGATGCACCCTACGAGGATCTTCGTTCTCCAACCGTGGTGGTGCGTCGCCGAAGACTTGCCGCACCCTACCAAAGACCAGGGATGGACGAAGAACGGGCCAGGTCGAGAGGATTGTATAACAGGGGCGGCGTATCGTCTCCGGTCGGCGGAAAAAAATGGGGGCGACTTCAGGCCTCGGGCAGCTCCAAGGGCAAGGTGAGGGACGCCGCGAGGGGGCGGCGAAGGGCCGCGCGCGAGTAGGCTATGGGGCCGAGGACACCGATGAGGAAGGTGCCGACGCGGAGGAGGAAGCCGCGGGGACCGACGGGGACATAAAACACGTTCGGGGCCCTCGGCGAGAATGAAGGGTGACGGTGGAAAGGATGATTTCCTCGTCGGTGCCGGCGAGGATCGGCGGGCCGTGGAGGCCGTCGCAGATGCCGCTGGAACCGGCGAAGCGGTCGGGGAGGCGCTCGGCGACCCAGGTGCCGAGCAGGGGAATGGTGGTGTGCGTGGGACCGCACTGGTTGGAGAATACCACGGGGATGCCCAGGTCGCGGGCGACCCGGGCCGGGATCTCGGCGGACATTGGCCCGATGTGGCCCATCAGCCAGTGTTTGCGGCCGGTGTGGCGGTTGGCGAAGTCGGGCCAGGCGGCGGCGACGATGGCCAGGTCGATCCGATCGCGGTAATCGTCCCAGATCTTGCGATAGATCATATCCGCGCAGATCGCCAACCCGAGCCGGCCCCAGGGCGTCGGCACGACCAGGGGTCCCCTGCCGGGTCGGAAGCGGAACCGCTCCCAGAAGACGAGGTTCCGTTTCCGATAGACATGGAACTGGCCGTCGGGCAGGCAGACGCCGAGTGCGTCGTAGAGGTGGCGGCCTTCGCGCTCGACGAAGCCGGCCGCGATCACCATCCGCCAGAGCTGGCTGCGTCGGCGGAGGTGGGCCCAGGTCGGGCCGTCGCGGCCCTCAGCATACGGGCCGTAATCGGAGAGGAAGCCGTAGCCGGTGTTAAACATTTCCGGCAAGACGGCGAGGCTGGCGCCGCCGAGATGGGCCTGACGAAGCAGGCCATCGGCACGTTCGAGGTTTTCGGTAACCGCCAGCAGTTCGGCGGGCATCTGGATGGCAGCAACGTCGAGCTTCAACGGACTCCACCTCCTGCGTCCCTGGGGATGGTCCGCGGTGTCGGCTCCGGAGGCGGGACGGGCCCCGGACCGACCAGCCGGGTCGGCATTCCAGGATCACGCCTCTCGGAGGGCGCAGAATTAGTTATCGGCGGGAGGGGTGGCCGGGCTTGGCCTCAAGAATCATGAATCGCGACCACCGGCCTCCTTGCATGGGTCGATCACGAACGTCGGGGCTAAGACGGTTGAGCGGTGTCCGTGCCCGACGGGAGAAATCTACCGCAAGTCGGCGAGGATCACCAGAGCAATGCCTCGTTCCCGGGCCGACCGCAGGCCGCGCTGGGCCCGAGACCGGCCGATGGGGGCGCTTCGAGATATCCAGATAAGTCGGGCGAAAAAAAGATGCATTGGGCCCAGATCCAAGATAAACCTTTAGAGAGCGACACTTGAGGAATGTCGGTCCCAAAAAAATTCCTGCGGGTCAGTTTTCTTGCTTGGCATCACCGGAGAGGCGCGAGAAGGTCAACGCATCTTGATCCGGTGGCTTCACAGCCATCGTCAACACCCCCCTGGCCTCGATCTGGCCAAGTGGATCTCTCCCCCCCAAGCAGTCACAGAATGAGCGCGGCCAGCGCGCCGCATGTGCTACGCACCTGGTCTCGGGACCGGGGCCGAGGCCGGGCGGCGCCCGAAACGATCGGAGATCGACCTTGTATCGATAGGCGTTTGCCGGAGGCGGTCCTGATTCTCCCTGGTCAACGGTCGAAACCTGCCGGGAGGGAGTTCCGTCGGGCGTTCACTCGGATCGAACTGCTGATCGTCATCGGCGGCTGCAAGCCGTCGGGATCGTGTTCGTCGTGGGTCTCGCGGCGGAGAGTCGCAACACCACGCTGGCCGATGGACTGGTCGCGGGTTTGCGAGGAGGCGGACTGGGCCGGGGTGCGGGCTTAAGCCGTGGGGCTTGGCGAGCGGGATTATCAGCGTCGGGGGTGGGGGTGGCGGCTGGAGTTGCTTTGGGTGCAGGCGTGGCTCTGATCGTCGCGCCGGTCGATGACCGCTGCGGTGCCCGCTCACTCAGAACCCGAAGAAGCCGAGGATGCCGCGGCGGCGCTCGGGCGGAGGCTGCTTGCCCTGGCTGCGGAGGGTCTCGCCGCGCTGGAGGAGGGCGTTGGGGTCGGGGTTCTGGGCGACAGGCATCTTGTAGACGAATTCACGTTCGTCACGGATGTTGAATGGCACGAGGTTCTCGGTGAAGAAGTCGGTCAGGGCGTTGTCGTACCAGGGTGCGGGGAAGGGCTGGATGATCCGCTGGGTCTGGTAGCCGTCAGCGACGAGAACGATCTCGCGGGGCTCGTAGTAAGTGTAACTCTGGGAGACCGGCGATGGCCCGAGTTCCTGGCTGTTGACATAGACGAGCGCACCGGGCGGGTCGGTCCGGATCGTGTAGCGGCGGGTGACGCAGCCGGTCAGGCCGAGGCCGGTCCAGGCGAGGAGGAGGGCGGTCGCCAGGCGGCGGCGTCGGGACCACGAGACGGACCGGGACATGCGGGGTCCTCCCTGCCTACTTTTGGCTCGGGGACGACGTCGGGCGGTCGGGTGGGTGCGTCGTTGGAGGAACCCGAAGACGTGAAGGGCTCGTTTGCGATGTGGGACATCCGCCTCCCGGGCGGAGCGGGGGGATTCTAGCCCGGGCACCCCGACCGGGCAAGGCGACTTGGCGCGGTCGGGGCCGGCCTGCGAAGATGGCCGCTTTCCTGCGGGAAAGCCTCGCCGGAGGTTCCGGTGCTGGGGGCTGGCAGCGCCCGTCGAGTCTCCACGAGCGGTTCCGAATCCCTCCTGACATGGAAGCCGACTGGACCATGCGCATCTCCTCTGACGTCGTGGCTCTCGGGAGCGTGGAAGCCCAGTGGCTGGCCGTCGGCGTCTTCGACGGCAAGCCGGACCCGCGGTCGGCCCCCGCGGACACGGCTCTGGGCGAGTTGATCGGGCAATTGATCGCCTCGAAGGATATCAGCGGATCGGTCGGCGAGACGACGCCGTTCTTCAAGCTTGGAGTCGAGGCGAGGAACGTGCTGGCATTCGGGCTTGGGACGGCGGAGAAGTTCGACGCCGGGGCCGCCTTCCACGCGGGCGTGGCGGTCGGCAAGCGGCTGGCGGCGAAGCCGAAGGGGACGGTGGCCGTCGTGGTGCCGGAGGTCGCGGAGACTCCGGCGATCGTTTCGGCCTTGACGGAGGGCGTCCTGGTCGGCACGCAGGGGCCGGGACTGAAGAAGACGGAGCCGGCGCGGCATGCGTTTGAGGAACTGAAGATCGTCGTGCCGACGGGCGGTACCCTGGACGCGGCGGCTCTCGCAGCGATCGTGAGGCGCTCGGAGGTCGTTGGTGAGGCAGTCAACCGGGCGCGTTGGCTGGTGAACCTGCCGCCCTCGGAGAAGGCGCCGGAGGTGCTCGCGAACTGGATCGCGGAGGAGGCGCGGGCGGTCGGGGGCACGGTCGAGGTCTGGGACCGCGAGCGGATCGCGGCCGAGCGATTCGGGGGTCTGCTGGGGGTCTCGGCTGGCTCGGCGAAGCCGCCGGCGTTCGTGGTGCTGGAGTACCAGGGAGCGGGGGAGTCGCCGGCGCTGGCCCTGGTGGGCAAGGGCGTGACGTTCGACTCGGGCGGTCTCTCGCTGAAGCCGTCGGCGTCGATGGAGGACATGAAGGCCGACATGACCGGTGCGGCGGTCGTGGCGGCAACGCTTCAGGCCGTGGCGAAGTTGAATCTGCCGGTGAATCTCCGCGGCTACATCCCGTTGACCGAGAACATGACCGGCGGTGATGCAATGAAGCTGGGTGACGTGCTTACGATGCGCAACGGCACGACTGTCGAGGTGCTCAACACCGATGCCGAAGGTCGCTTGATCCTGGCCGATGCCCTGGCATTCGCCACCGAGCAGAAGCCGGCCCGCATCCTCGACCTGGCGACCTTGACCGGCGCCTGCATGGTGGCTCTCGGGCCGAAGGTCGCGGGTCTGTTCAGCAACGACGCCGGGTTCGCCGGTGCCCTGCTGTCCGCGTGCCGGAAGACCGGCGAGCGCGCCTGGCGAATGCCGCTCGACGACGACTACGAGGAATTGCTCAAGAGCAACGTGGCCGATTGCAAGAACGTCGGCGGTAAGTGGGGCGGCGCGATCACGGCGGCCAAGTTTCTTCAGAAGTTTGTCAGCGGGCTGCCCTGGGTCCACCTCGACATCGCCGGCCCAAGCTGGTCGGACTCCGAGAACGCGGTCCGCGACGCTGGCGGCACCGGCTGCTTCGTCCGGACCCTCGTCGCTCTGGCGGAGAATCTGGCGACGGGCGAGGCGTCGGCCTGACCCCCATCGGGAGATCGACAAACAGGCCCCTCCGGGCGGCTGATCGTCGTTGCCGGGCCGTCTGTCGGTGTGGCGGCGATCCTCGGGCGTCTGGTACAGTTGGGTTTTCCGACGGAATCGTCGCGTGCAACCGTCCCTTGACCCTGGAGTCCCGTTCCGTGGCCGAGACCGAAGTCGCCGTGAATCCGAAGGCCGTGGACCCCCGCCGGAGCCCGTCGTATCCCCAGCGCGTCCACATCCGGGAACGTGCCGAGTGGCAGGCGCTGCTTCAATCGTGGGAAGTCCGCATCGCCGAGGCCCGCGGGCAACTGCCCGCGAAGGCCGACCGGGCCGCTGCCGAGAAGCTTTATGCCCAGATGCTCGGCGCACGTGACCAGATCGCTGACGCGGTCAAGCGGCTCCCGATGGAAGTCGGCTCGCTGTACGACGAGGACCGGCATCGGGTCGCCGAGGCCGTCGCGGCGATGGAGCGACTGTTCACACGGTGGAACGGCTGATCCGGACCGGATCGAACCCAGCACGACCCACGGGAAAAGGCTCCGGTCGCCGGGATGACCTTCCCGGCGACCGGGCTGGCGGGGTTGAAAGGCGCCGCCTGGGCGAGGTGTGCGGAAGACCCCCGCGGCGCGGATCGGCCGGGCACTGGCCGCCTGATCCCCTGGCCGGTCCCTGGGAGGACCTCTCGCTGCCCCCTGGCTGATACCGGCTCTCCCCGGAATGTTCCTGGCGTGGCGGGAGAATCTTCGGCCTGTGGAATGCATGCAGGGAAGCCGCCTGCGCCTGCCCGCACGGGATGCTTTCCAGCCTCGCATCGATCGGTCGCCGACGAGCCCGAAGCCCGACTCCAATGACCCGGAGCCCTCTCCCATGAGCCCGACCCGCAAGTTGGCCCTGCTCCTCATACTGCTTCCGCTCGGGTCAGCCGGCTGTTCGGAGAGCCACGACCCACCGGCTCGCGGCGCCGATCGATCGGTGGCGAGCCTCGATCGACCGATTCCGAGCACGGAACCAGCGAGTCCGATCACCGAGTCGCCGGTGACGGCCGCGGTGACAGCCGACCTACCCGCCGAGGGCCTGGTCCCCCTTTCCTCCGACACCCCGGCCGAACCGGCGAGCGACACCCTGGCCAAAGCCGAGTCCGACACCCCGGCCGAAGCGGCGACCGACACTCCGGGCTCCCCCCCTCTGAAGCTTGATACTCCGGCCACCGGGCCGAACGCGCCGATCAGCCTGGCGGTCCGCAAGACCCCGCTCTTCCAGGTCGCCTGGACGGAGCGTGTCGATCACCTTCCGAAGCTGCGCGACTCCGCGAAGTACATCGCACGCTATGGCGACCGCGGGCTCGATAACGTCTGGGGGTTCCCGTGGAACGGCTACCAGCAGGGCATGCCGTACAACGTCGTGGACAAGACGACGCCGATGGTGAAGGTGCCCTGCACGCCGCTCTGGGGAGGCAAACCGTACACGATCGAGGCCCGCGTGCCGGCCAATCCGATGATCGAGAACCCGGTGGATTGCCACCTCCTGATCCTCTCACCGGATGACGGCAAGCTCTGGGAGTTCTGGCAGGCGTCGCGCGAGTCCAACGGAACCTGGAAGTCGAACGGCGGGGTGGCGTGGGACCTCGCCAAATCCCCTCACGAGCAGCGTCCCGAGGGCCGCGACTCGGCCGACGCCGCCGGCCTGCCGATCCTGCCCGGGGTGATTTGTTATGACGAGGTGGCCCGGGCAGCGGCACAACGGAACGGTACGATTGGCCACGCGATCCGGGTCGCCTACCCCAATAACGCGAACGCTCCTGGCTGGTATAAGCTCCCCGCCCATGCCACGCCGAACAACTTCGACGCGAACCCCTGGGCCGTGCCGATGGGAGCACGAATCCGCGTCCGCCGCGACCTCGACCTCTCCCGGTTCTCCAAGACCAACCAGGTGATCCTGCGGACCTTGCAGGTCTATGGCGGCATCTGCGCCGACGGCACCGGCCGGACCGAGGGCTGGTCAATCCAGGGGCACCCCGATCCCCGCTGGGACGCCGACGACCTGATGCAGCTTCGCGAGGTGCCCACCACGGACCTCGAAATCGTGGACGACGGGCTCTGGGGACCGGCCTGGAAGGTGCATGTCTCGCCCGGCCCCTACCGGGTCGGCCAGCCGATCACCGTCAAGGCCGAGCTGATCCAGCCGCCGCCCGCGATCAGCGTCCTTGGGGCGAGGCCGGCATTCAAGGCTCCCTCCGGGAAGGAGGAGACCTGCACGCCCTGGATCATCGATCTCTCGGCCAAGTCGAAGTCGGGCGAGACCCGATTCATCCCGTCCGAAGCCGGCACCTACCAGCTCGGCTGGCAAAGCTGGTCGGGGGAGAACCACGGTCGCAAGGCCCCCCAGCCGGTCGCGATCAAGGTTCGCCCCTGAGTTGATCGTGATGGGGGACAGCCGGTGCTGGCTGTCCCACCGTGACGGGAATCTGACGTATTGCCTACGTCTCGCCCGCACGCCGACGTTCCGCATGCGATCGGCGAGGCGTGCCGCGGTGGGCTTCTCGATGTGCCACCCGGCAAACGCGACAACGGATCGCGGTCGAATAGATCGAGCCCTTCGCGATCTCGTACCACCACTTCTGCTGCCTGGCCGTCCAGACCTCCCTCCGACCGCAATCGACACAAACGAATTCGAGGTCGTCATAGTAGAGGGGCGGGTCGTAGGAGTTGTTGGCGGCTTGCTCGCCGGGATCGGCCGGGATGCGACCGCGAGGGCACTCGACCCGCGGCTCAGCTTCGCGAAGGTAACGTGGAATCCGCCTCCGATGCCTGGCCAACGCTGGTCCTCCCCCGGTCTCTTCACGTCGGGTAAGCGGAGGCCCCCCGACACGATTCTTCCCTGACTCCGACACACCCGGGCTGCTGACGGTTCGGGCGCAACGATCCGCTGGCGAGGCTCATTTCCAGGACTCCAGCAAGCGCCTCGCTTCCGCGCAACCGAGCCGGGCGGCCTGTTCGGCGAGGCGAACAGCCTGCTCGCGATCGCCGAGGGCGAACCGGGCGAGAGCCAGATTGTAGAGGAGCTTTCCTCGGGTCAGGCGACCGGGCTGGGTGCGAAGGGCTCGCTCGAAATCGGCGATGGCGTCGAGGCTCCGACCGGCCTTGTAGGCGAGGATGCCCCGGTTCAGGAGGGCCGGGGCGAGTTCGGGGGCCAGGTCGAGGGCGTGTGTGTAGTCGCGATGCGCGTCCACGATCTGGCCCAGGGCCTCGAAGGCGAGGGCGCGGTTGTAGCGGCAGATCGCGGACTCGGGCTTCAAGGCGATGCAGACCCGAAACGCGTCAATCGCGTCCTCGAAATGCCCGAGGTGGTAGGAGCAAAGGCCGAGGTAGAAGTTCGACCAGAAATCTTGCGGCCGCGCGTCGAGGGCCTCGCGAAACTCGGAGGCCGCGGCCTCAATCCGACCGGAACGGAGATCGAAGCGGCCGAGGTCGTAGTGCTCCCAGGCCGACCGGCCGGGCTGTACCGGAGCCATGGTCGGAGCCAGGCCGGACGGCGAGGCCAGCCGGTCGCGACGCCCGACGAGGGCGGGACTGGGGCCGAATTCGCCTCTCGGCCTCATCAAGGACCCGGAGGGCCTCCCGACGCGCCTCGACGGCCTCCCCGGAAGCAGCGAGGCGACCTGCGAGGTCGGCCCAGACGAGGACCAGCTCGAGCAGATCGCGATGGATCCGTTGCTCCGAACGAGGATCGAGTGGGTGCCCCTCGGCGGCAAGGAGGTCCGCCCGGCGCTGCCAGATCGCCTGGCAGAACCGGACGAGCGAACGGGCTTCGTCCATCGGGGGCAGTTCGAGGCCGTAGCGATAGCGGACGCGGTCGGCCGTTTCGTGGAGGGCCTCGGCGAGCTGACCGCGTCGGGCGAGTCGAAGCTCGCGGTTCAGGGCGCTCCTCAAAGCCGCAAAGAACGGCCAGGCGGGAGCGTCGTCGAGCCCGCGGCTCAGGGAGAGCACCGCCTCGTCGTACTTGCCACCGACGCGGTCGGTGCGACCGACCCGCAAGGTCTCGTTCAGACGTTCGATCTGCTGGCGGACTAGGTAGGCGGCCAACGTCGAGGCCACGGACAACGGCCAGCAAGATCGACAGCCCGCTGACGCCCCAGGCGAAGGCGTTCGGATGGCGGCGACGCCACTTCCGCCAGCGTTCGAGGGGGCTGCGGTTGCGGACCCCGCGCAGGGGCAGGTGGTTCAGCTCGCGGCGAAGGTCCTCCGCCAGGGTCGCGGCATCCTCGTAGCGATCGCGAGGGTCGGTCGCCAGGCACTTACAGATGACGTCCGCCAGGCCGACGCTGACACCCGAAGGCCGGCGGAATGTGGGGGGCTTGCCTGGCTCGTCAGGCTCGGGACCGCCGGCGGTCAGGGCGTCGCGGAGCAGGAGGCCGAGTGCAAAGATGTCCGTCCGCCGGTCCACGGCGCCGGGTACGGGCTGACCTTCGGCGACCGCCTGCATGGCCGATTGCTGCTCGGGCGACATCCAGCCCGGCGTCCCCCCGAGGCGATCGGCGACGAGCTCGCCGGCCCGGAGCGGTCCGCGGGCGAGATGGAAGTCGAGCAGCATCGGCTGGCCGTCGGAGGTGATCAGGACGTTCGACGGCTTGAGGTCCATGTGGACCAGGCCGCGAGCGTGGGCATAATGCAACGCATCGGCCAGGCAGGCGGCGATCCAGACGACCGCCTGGACGTACGAGGCCTGCTCCAGGCTCCGGCGAAACGGCCCGTCGGCCGGCGGTGAGGCGGGGGTAGTCGCGGGTGTTGCTGATCGAGCGTCTCGACCAGGAGCTTGCCCGAACGCTGCTCCAGGGGAAACCCCTCCAGATCCCGGAGCACCTGCGCAAGGCTCGCGCCGCCGAGGTAGGGCATGCAGAGGACCGCGCAAGCCCCGCTCGACGAACGCATGCTCGGAGAAGAGCGGGACGATATGCGTGTGTCGCAGGCGGGCCAGCGCGAGGTGCTCCTGCTGGTCGCCCGGGATGACCTTCACGACGACCGGCCGGTCGGCGAGGCCCGGGTCGGTGGCGAGGAAGGTGCGACCGGCCGCGCCACGGCCCAGCTCGGCGAGCAGGACGAACGGCCCGAGGGTCGTGCCGACCTCCGGGAAGACGGCCGAGGCGCCGGAGGGACGGAGCAGCCGGTCGCAGTCGAAGAGGTCGCGGATCTCCTCGGCCCAGCGGGGATAGCGGCGCGACGACCTCGGTCGTATCGACCTCCAGGCCCGCCTCGCGGCGGAGGCAGGCTTCCTCGTAGATCAGGCGGAGGGCCGTCTCGGGATCGACGCCGGGATTGGCGGCCAGGAGTTCCCCGGCGGTGACGCGATCGCCCCGGCTCCAGGCGTCGGCCATCGCGGCGACCTGCCGCGAGGCCCAGCCGCCGCCTTCGGGCTGGCCGACGTCCGGGCGTCGACGGCACGGCCGGGCGTCGGTCGATCGGAACGGGGCATCCCGGCTCCCTCAGTCGGTCGAGGCCAGGTCGCGGTTGATGCTCCGCCGCGTGATCGGAGAGCCGACGGGCCAGGTCGTAGAGGATGCGGCGGACGCTCCCCTCATGGAGGCCCGTCCGTGCGGCGATCTCGTTGATCCGGAGCCCTTCCATCCGCAGTCGCACGATCTCCCGGTGAGCCGGCGAACACGACCGGTGGACCTGCTCCCAGAACTCGCGTCCCTGCGCCACCTGGCTCGGCCGGGGCAGGTCGGACTGCGGCAAGTCGCGCGGCTCGGTCTCGACGAGGGACTGCTCCCGCTCCAGGCCGGGGCGGTGCTTCTGGTAGCGATCGGCCAGCCGTCGCCAGGCGACTCGCCGGAGGAAGGCGAAGAGCTGGGCGCGGCCGTCGAACCGCCAGTCGCCCTTGCGGAGCCCGTCGAGGACGTCGGCGAAGACCGACTGCACGACGTCCATCGAGTCGATCTTCGAACGGAGCCGCCGCGCCAGTCGCCGGCGGACCGCGATCCGCAGGTATGGCTCATAAGCGAGCAGGACCCGCTCGACCGCCTCGGCGTCGCCTTCGTTGAGGCGACCGATCCAGTGCTCCAGCGAGTCGTCGTTCATGGCGACGGGACGCTCTCGCAGTGCGATGTTCCGTTCAGGACAGTGGAGACCACAGGGTACTTCGGAATCCCCGACGCCGGAGCGACACCGTCGACCCCGCGCTGCTTCCGCCAGCGACGGGCGGCCTCCGCGGCGGCGAGTGCGGCGGCGACCGGCAGGAGGTCGGTCCAGTGATGGGCCGCCTGTTCTTCCAGGGGTCGGCCGAGGTCATCGAGCTGGTCGAGGAACTGGGCGAACGACGCTTCCAGAAGGGAAAGCCGCTCCAGCGGACCCGCCTCGGCAATCGGGCCGTTGCCCAGCGGCAGCGGGACCGCCGCGTTGCCGCCCTCGTCTGGGGCGGGCCGTGACGTGGGCACGTCGGGCACGGGGCGACGTCGGCGCCTGGGTGGCGGGCCCGTCCGGCATCGGCTCGGCCTTGGAATCCGGGAAGAGCCGGATCGGCGGGTGGATCGTGTTCGCGATCGATCGGTCCGGTCCGGCATCGATCGGCAGACCGGCGGCCGCTGGCCGGAGGGGCGACCGGCGCATCGGCCGTGGCCGCGGCGTGTCCCGCGGGTGACGGCGGCACGGCGGGCGTCGTCGGGACGTTCAGAGGCAAGCGCGACGACCGTCGGGCCAGGTCGCGGCAGGGCATGATCCACGGCCGGGGCGGGCGGTCCGACGCCTGATGAGTCTGCCGGAGCCGAGGGGGAGAAGATCGCCGCCACCG
The DNA here is from genome assembly GCA_963752755.1 of uncultured Planctomycetales bacterium. Taxonomy (GTDB): domain Bacteria; phylum Planctomycetota; class Planctomycetia; order Isosphaerales; family Isosphaeraceae; genus CAVVZJ01. The sequence continues at coordinate 495,691 of CAVVZJ010000010.1, forward strand.
GGCGGACCGGGATCGAGCCGGTTCAGCCACCAGGACGAGCACCGGCAAGCCCGACGGCGTGGCCGAGAGGGTCGAGGACGTGTCCGCGATCGCGGCGGAGACGTTCCGCGGTGCTCCGGCGGACCCGAATGGTCCCCGAGCCGGGCGAACGGGCCAGACGGATCGGCCGGGCGGCCTGGGAAGGCGAAGGGCGACCAGCCGGCCCAACCGTCGTGCGGCGAGACGCTCCGGGCGAGCCGTTCATCGGCCCATGCGAATCGGCGCGATGGACGGGAAGACAGCGGCTCCTGGCGGGAACGCTGTTCTGAGACTGACGCCCCGGACGCCAGGTTCTGATCCGACGATTTGAGGGCCGGTCCGACCGGCGCCACCTCCGCGAAGGGGGTGGCGGCGGCAACGGCCCCGACCAGTGACTCAGGAGCTGGCGGTCTTCCAGGAAGTCCAGTTCCGGGACCCAGGGGCCTCGATGACGAAGACCGGGATTCATCTTGGTTTCGTCCTCAATCGGCGGGTCGGTCGCTTCTCCGAACGCGATTCACCAGGATCGAGATGCGGGGGGCGGTTCTTCCGGCCTCGGAACCAGCCGGTGCGGCCTCGGTGATGGCGCAAGGGACTTCGGCATGTGTGAATCATCGGGCTTCAATGGACGCTCCGTTGAAATCCAGGACACCATCCGATCCACCTTTCCCGAATCCATCCGGATACCGATCACCCCGAGGACTCCGGGATTTGGGCGCGGTCACCCCGGAGATTGGCGATTCTTCTTGGCGGAGATCAGCGCGCGCTTTTTCGGTCGAAATCGGATCAGTTCCTGGGAACGCGAGGAAACCCCGACAGGAGGCTGAGGAGCCGAATGGGGGTCTCGGCCGTCTGCCTTGAAACATCATAAGCGAGGACGAGTCGATGGCAAATCGAAACACGCCCGGTTTCACCGGGTCCGCAGGAGAACGACCGCCGCGACCCGCGACGACCCGCCCGTCGCGGGCCGCTGGGTTGCGAGTCGCTGGAGAGCCGCGTGGTCCTGTCGCACGGCGGCTGGGGCTTCTCGCCAATGGAGAGCATGGAGCTTCCCCAGGCCCCGGGCGGGAGCCTGGTCGGGGCCTTGTCGTCCATCGGCATCGTGGCCGGTGCCGATCCGGGCCCCGGCTCGATGCCCGGCGAGATGCACGGAAACCAGAAACTCCCAGTTGATGACCGACCTGCAAACGTTGCGGACTGAGGTGCAATCGCTGGCGGCCAAGTCGGCCGTCACGGTGGCCGACCTGAACAGCCTCGCCACCGATTCTCAGGCCATCGCCCAGGCCGGCGCCCATCTGGACCCGACCGCCTTGAAGACCGCCGTCTCGGCGCTGGCCACCGCCCTGACCACCGCGGGCGGCGATACCACCCAGGCCAAGGCCGACTTCACCGCCCTGTTCGCCAACACCTCGGTGAGCCAGACGGTCATCGACCAGGCGTTCACCGACCTGACCAAGGCGATCCAGGACTCGCAGGTCACCAGCAGCGATCTGACCACCTATGCCAGCGACCTCCAGGCCGTCCAGAACGACCTCGGCAGCCAGAAGAACGGCGAGGATTCGGTCTGCGGTGCGGGAAACTTCGGAAGACACGAGGTCCGTTCAGGGCGGCGCCTTGACGGCGGCGCTGTCGTCCCTCGGCGTCGTGACAGGCACCAACCCGGGTCCCGGCCTGATGTTCGGTGGTTCGCACGGCAGTCAGAACTCGCAGCTCGCCACCGACCTGCAAACCTTGCAGACCGAGCAGCAAACGCTGGCGGCCAAGTCGGCCGTCACGGTGGCCGACCTGAACAGCCTCGCCACCGATTCTCAGGCCATCGCCCAGGCCGGCGCCCATCTGGACCCGACCGCCTTGAAGAGCGCCGTCTCGGCGCTGGCCACGGCCCTGACCACCGCGGGCGGCGATACCACCCAGGCCAAGGCCGACTTCACCGCCCTGTTCGCCAACACCTCGGTGAGCCAGTCGGTCATCGACCAGGCGTTCACCGACCTGACCAAGGCGATCCAGGACTCGCAGGTCACCAGCAGCGATCTGACCACCTATGCCAGCGACCTCCAGGCCGTCCAGAACGACCTCGGCAGCCAGAACAACGGCGGCGGGTTCGGAGGCGGCGGCGACTTCTCCGGACATCGCTTCGGCGGATCGGCCGGGCGCCAGGGTGGGTTCGGCCGGGCCTTGAGGGGAGCGTTCGGGAGGCGGTTCCGTTGAGCTGTCCCCGGCACGGAGGCCGTTTTGAGGAAGCATCCCTGGTCCATCCCCCCCGCGATCGACCGCCCCGCCGTCCGGACCGACGGGGCGGTCTCGTCTGTTTGACCGCGATCACCGCCGGAGTTGGTCTCAGGCCCTGAGCCGCCACGATCCGGCCGACGCGGAGTGTCTTCGGAACCTCCGTCGCCATCCACCTCTCGACGCCCTCCACTCGCGAGCCGACACCAGGAGCCTGCACCATGAGCCTTCGACGTCGATCGCGCCCTGCGCCCTCTCTCGAATCTCTTGACGACCGCTGCCTTCTCTCGGGCCTGACACCGCAGCAGATCACGTCCGCCTACGGGCTCAATGCCGTCACGTTCAACGTCAACGGCCAGTCGATCCACGGCGACGGTAGCGGCCAGACGATCGCGGTCGTCGTTGCGTATCACGACCCCTACCTGACCTCAGACCTGAACACGTTCGACGCGACCTATCACCTCGCCGGCGCCAATCTGTCCCAGGTCAACCTCGCGGGCACCCAGACGAATGACGGCTGGGCGGGTGAGGAATCGCTGGATGTGGAGTGGGCGCACGCGATCGCACCGGGAGCAAAGATCGTGGTCGTGGAGGCGAGGTCGAGCAACCTCAGCGACATGCTCTCGGCGGTGAACACCGCACGCTCGATCTCGGGGGTTTCGGTCGTCTCGATGAGTTGGGGGATGTCCGAGTTCTCGGGCCAAACCGCTTACGATAGCTACTTCACGACTCCGGCGGGCCACAACGGCGTCACCTTCGTCTCGGCCAGCGGCGACAGCGGCACTGGTAGCGGAGCGGAGTGGCCCTCTTCATCGCCGAACGTACTGGCGGTGGGCGGCACGACGCTCGCCATCAGCGCCTCAGGCACCTATGGGGGCGAGTCGACCTGGTCGGGCGGCGGTGGAGGTTACAGCCGCTTCGAGGCTGAGGCCGCCTATCAGCGAAGCGTCCAGACGACCGGCGTCCAGACCGCTCCCGATGTTGCCTTCGACGCCAACCCGTACACCGGCGTCTCCGTGTACACGACCGCCCCCTCAACCGGCCAGGGCACCTGGGAAACCGTCGGCGGGACGAGCCTCGGCGCCCCGGCCTGGGCGGCGATTGTGGCGATTGCCGATCAGGGCCGTGCGGCCGCCGGCCTGGGGACACTCGACGGCGCAACCCAGACCCTACCCAGCCTTTACAGCCTGCCGTCGAGCGACTTCCACAAAGTCAGCAGCCTCACGACGACCGGCCTCGGCTCGCCCAACGGCTCCGCTCTGGTCAACGGCCTGGCCTTCGGGGCCTCGACGACGACGACGACCGGAACCGGGAGCGGTACCGGAACCGGCGCGTCCGGCGGTTCTCAGACTGGTGGCGGCGTCGCCTCAAATCCGACCGGTGGCCAATCGGGGTCGACAGGCAACCCCGGAAGCGGTTCTGGTTATGGCTACGGCTACGGCTACCGATATGGATATGGATACGGTCGCCGTGGTTGGCTCTGGAGCCGTTACTCCGCCGGCTGGGCCACAACGTCCAGCCCACAAGGGAGCACCGGCATCCCAGGCCGGAACCCGTTCGCCCTCGCCGTGCGCGACGCGGCCTATCGCGAGCTGCTGGCGCGGGCATTGCGGGGCTAGCGATCCGTTGCGAAACCCGCGGTGACAGGACTGGCCAGGGAAGAGTGTTGCCGCCCGATTGCGCGTCGCCGAGGGCCCCGGCTGGTCCGGCACTCGGTGACGCCCCCTTCGAGTCGCTTTCGGTCCCGGAGAACCTTCGAGAATCCGGGCGTTGGTCCGACAGGAAAGGAGAGCAGGGATGCCAATTTCGTCCAGGGAGGCTCCTCAGACCCGTCACGTCGTCCGACAACAATCGTCCCATTCCTTGCGCGTCGCCGTGATCGGTTCGCCGCGTTCGGGCAACACCTGGCTGCGCGGGCTGCTCGCCTTGATCTACGGGCTCGACGAGCTGGCGGTCCCCACTCCTGAGCAGGTGGACTGGGACACCCTGCCGGCTCGCTGCGCGTTGCAGATCCACTGGCTCCGGCAGGAGCCGTTCGTCTCCTTGCTGGAGCGTCACGGCTTCCAGGTCGTTTCTCCGGCGAGGCATCCGCTGGACGTGCTGATCTCCAGCTTGAATTACCAGCAATACGTCCCGGAGCCGCATCGCTGGGTCGGTGCCGACGGCCAGGAGCGGACGCTCGTCGGCGCCACGCCGCGGAGTCCGGCCTTCCTCGAATACGCCGGCTCGAACCATCCCGGCTCGTTGCTGAGTTTCACGCCCGACTGGTGGGCCGAGCCGAGCGTCCATCGGGTGCGCTACGAGGACCTGATTGCCGATGGGGTCGGCACCATGAAACGACTCGTCGAATGGATCGACCCCCGCGGGGGATTGCCGATCGACAAGGTCGTCGCGGCCCGTTCCCTGGAACAGGAGCGGTCCCAGCCAGGCGTCTGGCATTACCATTTCTGGCAGGCTGAGCCGGGTCTCTGGCGAAGACTCTTGCCGGCTTGGGTCGCTCGACAGATCGCCGACGCCCAGCTCGAAGTCTTCCAGGCCCTCGGCTACCATTGCGACCCGGATGCCAACCTGACCGACGACCGCGCCGATGCCAACTGGCACGCCCTGCAGCACGCGACGATTCGCCGGCACCTTCAGAGTGAACGTGCCCGCCACGAAGAGACCCGGCAAGCCCTGGTCCGGGCGACGCAGGGCGCCACCCCGCCGAGCCACAAAGCACCGGCCTGATCCACGAACCCGCGGATGCTTTTCGATTCGAGCCCGACTCCTGGGGGACAGCCGCCCCCGGTTGTCCGGACCGGACGACAACCGGGGGCGGCTGTCCCACAAGTCCCAACCGGACAACATCAGCAGGTTCGTGTATGAGGCGCCCGGAACGCGCACTCAGGGAAATCCCCCGTCACCTCACAACCCCTTCCGCCACAGCAATTTCGCAGTCGTTGCAGCCCTGCCCCGGCCGGATGGGCCACCCGGCGCCCCAGCGCTCGAGAGGCTCACGGCTCGGCCCCAGATCTCACTCCCCCGCCACCATCACCGTCCCCGCGCCAATTCTGACAAGCTGCCCATTGACGACGGAATCAACGTGCGTTTAATCTAAGGCGACGGACTGACCAGTCAGTCCTCCTTCCCCCTATCGGATTCCATCGAGAATCGCCCGCCATGCCCGACGCGACGCGGGAGAATGTCGAGGGACGGGTCGAATCCCGCCGCGAGGAGATCCTCGAAGCGGCCACGCGACTCTTCGCCGCCCTGGGCTACGACAACGCCGACACCCAGCGACTAGCCGACAACCTGGACGTTGGTAAGGGGACGCTCTACCGCTACTTTCCCAGCAAGCGCGAGTTGTTCCTCGCTGCCGTGGACCGGGCCATGGGCGCCCTTTACGAGCGGATCGAGTCGGACCTGCAAGGGATCGACGAGCCGTTCGACCGCATGGCCTGCGCGATCGAGGCGTTCCTGGGACATGCCGAGGACCACCCCGAACTGGTCGAGCTCTTGATCCAGGAACGGGCGCGGTTCAAGGACCGCGTCGAGCCCACCTATTTCGAGTATCGCCGCCGGAGCGTGGCCCGCTGGCGCGAACTTTATCGCTCTTTGATGGAAGCAGGCCGGTTGCGACCGATGCCGCTCGACCGGATCACCGGCGTCGTCTCGGCGGCGCTATACGGCATCCTGTTCCTCGGCTACTTCGGCGGCCGGGCCGAGGCCCATATCGCCTCGGCCGAGGACGTCATGGACATCCTGCTCTTCGGTATCCTCTCGGAGACCGAGCGTTGCCGCTTCCCAGCTGCAACGGAGACAACACGCCCCGCCCCCGACTGACGACGGACCGCGACTGCGATCCTCCAACCTGAACCTCCCGCCCCCAGCCCAGCACCCGCCGTCCCCCCCGGCCGACCTGAAGGCGAAACAAAAGATGAATCGTCCACGAGCCCGACGATGGCGCACCGTGGCTCCCCTCGTCCTGCTCGCCGCGGCTGCGGCCGGCGGTTGCGGTCGCAAGGTTGTGACTCCGGCCCCGAAACGACCTCCCGCGGTCATCTTTAGCATGCCGGTCGAGGAAGAGGTCATCGACTTCGAGGAGTTCACCGGCCGGACCGACGCAACCCGAACCGTCGAGGTCCGCGCCCGTGTGACCGGCTACCTCCAGGAGATCGACTTCAAGGACGGTGAGGAGGTCGAGGAAGACGCCCCGCTCTTCCTGATCGATCCCCGACCTTATGAGGCCGCCCTGGAGCGTGCCGAGGGTGCCCTGGCCCAGGCGATCGCCCGCGAGAAGCGGGCCGAGGCCGACTTCCTCCGCAAGGATGCTCTCTACGCCCGCCAGACGATCAGCCGTGAGGAATTCGACCTCGCGGTCGATAACTACGCCGAGTCCCGCGCCTCGATCAAGGTCGCCGAGGCCGACCGCAAGATGGCCGCCCTCGACCTGGAATACACCCGGGTCAAGGCCGAGATCCCCGGCCGCCTCAGCCGTCGCCAGGTCGATATCGGCAACCTCGTCCGCGCCGATGACACGATCCTGACCACGATCGTCTCGATCGACAAGCTCTACATCTATTTTGACATTGACGAGCGCACCCTCCTGAAACTCCGCCGACTGGTCCAGAATGGCCGGATGCAGTCGCGCTCCAACGGCGACGAGATCCCGATCCACGCGGCGCTGGCCGACGACGAGGACTTCCACCTCAGCGGCATGATTGACTTCAGCGACAACCGCGTCGATTCGACGACCGGCACGCTCCAGGTCCGTGCCGTCATCGACAACCCCCGTCCGCACCTGCTCTCGCCCGGCCTCTTCCTCCGCATCCGCTTGCCGATCGGCCGGCCGAGGCAAGCTCTGTTGATCGCCGAGCGGGCCCTGGGCACCGATCAGGGCCAGAAGTACCTTTATGTGATTAACGAAAAGGATGAGGTTATCTTCCGCCCGGTGAAGGTCGGCGCCTTGCACGGCATGATGCGGGTCGTGGAGTCGGGACTCAACCCGGACGAGCGTGTGGTGGTCAGCGGCCTCCAGCGCATCCAGCCGGGCGTAAAAGTCGTACCCAAGCCGGAGGAACACTCCCCTGGCGGGGACCCACCTTCGAATAGAGAGTCTTCGGGTCCGCTGGCACGCGGAGAGTCCTCTCCCGTAGGCAAGCCCGGCGGCTGAGGCAAACCGCCCGAGAGCCACGACCCGCGGGCGGCTTGGCACGCGGGCGGTTGACGTCCGCGGGCCGTCCCGACGCTCGGCGGCCCACAATCGGTCCCAGGGAATCACCTTCGATACACCGGCGGGCGCGAATCCGACCGGACGTCGAGAAAGGCGGGGCGACCGTGATCTCGCGATTCTTCATCGACCGGCCGATCTTCGCGTCGGTGCTGTCGATCGTGATCACCCTGGCGGGCGGCGTCGCCCTGTTCCACCTGCCGCTGGCGCAGTATCCGCACGATCTCGCCGCCGACGGTCCAGGTCGATTGCAAGTATCCCTGGGGCCAGCGCCCGCGACGTCGCCGAGGCCGTCGCCGCGCCGATCGAGCAGCAGGTCAACGGCGTCGAGGGCATGCTCTACATGTCCTCGCAGTGCACCAACGACGGCTCGTACAACCTGACCGTCACGTTCCAGCACGGCATGGACCTGAACATGGCCCAGGTCCTCGTGCAGAACCGCGTTGCCCTGGCCATGCCGCTGCTGCCCGACGTGATCAAGCAGGCCGGGCGTCACGGCCCGCAAGCGATCGCCCGACATCCTGCTCGTCGATCGCGATCAACTCGCCCGACGGCCGCTACGACCAGCTCTACCTGAGCAACTACGCCGCGCTGCACCTCAAGGACGAGCTGGCGCGGCTGCCGGGCGTCAGCGACGTGTTCGATGCTCGGCGGCGCAGGACTACAGCATGCGGGTCTGGGTCGATCCCGACAGGCTGGCTTCGCGCGGGCTGACGGCCGGCGACGTGGTCGCCGCGATCCGCGAGCAGAACCGGCCAGGTCGCCGCCGGCCAGATCGGCCAGCCGCCGGCCGGCGAGCACCAGCCTTATCAGGTGACGATCACCACCAAGGGGCGGCTCGCCGACGCCCGAGGAGTTCGGCCAGATCATCGTCCGACGCCCGACCCGGCGGCGGCATGGTGCGGTTGAAGGACGTCGCCCGCGTCGAGATCGGCGCCAAGAGCCTCGACGTCTCCACCCGCGTCAACGGCCGCCCCTCGGCCAGCCTCGCCATCTTCACAGCTGCCCGACGCCAATGCCCTCGAAACGGCCGACGTCGTCAAGGCGAAGATCGCGAAGATGGCCGAGGACTTCCCCGAAGGGATGCAGTACGAGATCCGCTACGACACCACGCCGTTCATCCGCGAGTCGATCGCCGAGGTCTACAAGACGCTCCAGGAGGCGGTGATCCTGGTCGCGGTGGTCGTCTTGCTGTTCCTCCAGAACTGGCGGTCGGCGATCATTCCGCTGATCGCCGTGCCGGTGGCGATCATCGGCACGTTCGCCGTGATGGCGGCGCTGGGGTTCAGCCTCAACAACCTGACGCTGTTCGGGCTGGTGCTGGCGATCGGCATCGTGGTCGACGACGCGATCGTCGTCGTCGAGGCGGTCGAGCACCACATGGAGCACGGCCTGGCGCCTCGCGAAGCGACGATCGTGGCGATGGAGGAGGTCTCCGGGCCGGTCATCGCGATCGGCCTGGTGCTGACGGCCGTGTTCGTGCCGTGCGCCTTCATCACGGGGATCGTCGGCCAGTTCTTCCGCCAGTTCGCCCTGACGATCGCCGCCTCGACGAGTCATCTCGACGATCAACTCGCTGACGCTCAGCCCGGCGCTGGCCGCCTTGCTGTTGAAGCCGAAAGTGGATGGCGCCAGGACGGTCGCGGCGTCCCGACGTGCTGCCTCCGCTTGATCCTGGCCTTGATCGGCGGCTGGGTCGCGTATGCAATGCTCGCCAGATCGCGTCGAGCCACTACTGCACGGCCTGACGCTCCGCGGTCGTCCCTTGCCGGAATGGGCCGCGGGCGTCGTCGCGGGCGTGGGCGGGGCGATCGCGGGCGTGCTCGTCGGCCGGCCGCTCAACTGGTTGCTCGCCCTGTTCTTCGTGGCCTTCAACGCTACCTTCCGGTTCTCGACACGGCGTCTATACCCGCGGAGTCGGCCTCTTGCTCCGCGGGTCGCTCGCTGGTGGTGGCGATCTACGGCGGCCTGCTCTATCTGACCCACCAGGCGTTCGTCAGCCACGCCGACCGGCTTCATCCCGTCGCAGGACATGGGCTATCTGCTCGTCAACGTGCAGCTGCCCGACTCGGCCTCGATCGAGCGCACGGTGGCGAGTGATGAACCGGATCGAGCAGATCGCCCGCAACGAGAAGGGGGTGAAGTTCACGGTCAACGTCGCCGGCCAGTCGCTGCTGCTGAGTGCCTTCGGATCGAATTTCGGCTCGATGTTCATCATCCTGGACGATTTCCATAATCGGCGAGTCGCCCGACCTGTACTACGAGGCGATCCTGGGCCGGCTTGCGGCAGAATTTCGCGCAAGCTGGTGCCCGAGCGCGACGATCACGGTCCTCGGCCCGCCGCCGGTCCGCGGCGTCGGCCGGGCCGGCGGGTTCAAGCTGATGGTCGAGGACCGCGGCGACATCGGCCTGGCGACCCTCCAGGGGCAGACCGAGAACCTCGACCGAGCAAGGCCAACCGATCAGCCTCAGCTCGCCAACCTGCACGACCGTCTTCCGCGCCAACGTGCCGCAGCTCTTCGCCGACGTCGACCGGACCGAGGTGATGAGCAAGCAGGTCGCCTTACGGGACCTCTTCGACACCCTCCAGGTCTACCTCGGCTCGCTCTACGTCAACGACTTCAACCTGTTCGGCCGCACCTGGCAGGTGATCGTCCAGGCCGATGCGCAGTTCCGCAACGACCCCGAGTCGGTCCGTCGCGGCTGAAGGTCCGCAACGCGCAGGGCAAGATGGTCCCGATCGGTGCCCTGGCCGAGGTCCAGGAGGTCAACGGGCCGCTGGTCCTGACCCGGTACAACATGTACCCCGCCGCCCCGATCAACGGCAGCGCCGCGCCGGGCGTCAGCTCGGGCGACGCGATCGCCTTGATGGAGCAGCTGGCCCGATCGCGAGCTGCCGCCGTCGATGGGCATCGAGTGGACCGAGCTGGCGTACCTGGAACTTCAGGCGGGCAACACGGCGATGATCGTCTTCGCCTTCGCCGTCGTGATGGTCTTCCTGGTGCTGGCGGCGCAGTACGAGAGCTGGTCGCATGCCGCTGGCGGTGATCCTCGTCGTGCCGCTGTGCCTGCTCTGCTCGATCGCGGGTGTCCGGTACGCCGACCAGGACATCAACATCTTCACTCAGATCGGCTTCGTCGTGCTGGTCGGCCTGGCGTGCAAGAACGCGATCCTGATCGTCGAGTTCGCCCAGGCGCAGCGGCAGAGCGGGCATGCCGCGTCGCGAGGCGACGCTCGTCGGCCTGCCGGCTGCGGCTGCGGCCGATCGTGATGACCTCGCTGGCGTTCATCCTCGGGCGTCGTGCCGCTGCTTGATCTCGCAGGGGGCCGGCGCCGAGATGCGGCGGACGCTCGGGACGACCGTCTTCAGCGGCATGCTCGGCGTGACGATCTTCGGCATCTTGCTGACGCCGGTCTTCTTCGTCCTGGTCGACTGGGTCGGCGAGTACACGACTCTTCCGCTCCCGCGCCTTGCGGCGGGTCAGCTCCGATCGTCCTCGGCATCTTCGCCCTCGGCTACGCCCGCACGTTCAGCCGACGGGTGATCCACCTGGCCGCCTCGCCGGGTCCGCAAGCCGGCCCTCGCACCGACCAACGGCCTTGCGAACGGTCACGTCGCCGCCCACGGTCCGACAGACGCCCATACCCATACGACCACGAATGGCCACGCGAACGGCCATGCCCACGAACCGACCCACCCCGCCCCGGCCCCGCCGGCCGACGCCGACACTGTCGGCACCTCGGATTCCTTCAGCCCGGTCCCGCCGATCGACCTTTCCTGAGACGGCCGCCAGGAGATCGTCATGTTCTCACGGTTCTTCATCGATCGCCCGATCTTCGCGTCGGTGCTGTCGATCATCGTCACCCTGGCCGGCGGCATCGCCGTCTTCACCTTGCCGGTCGCGCAGTACCCCGAGATCACGCCGCCGACGGTCGAGGTCTCGGCCTACTACCCCGGCGCCAACGCCCAGGTCGTGGCCGACACCGTGGCCGCGCCGATCGAGCAGCAGGTCAACGGCGTCGAGAACATGATGTACATGTCGTCGCAGTGCACCAACGACGGCACCTACACGCTGACGGTCACGTTCAAGGCTGGGCGTCGACCTGAACATGGCCCAGGTGCTGGTGCAGAACCGCGTGGCGCTGGCCGAGCCGGTCCTGCCCGACCTGGTCAAGCGGCGCGGGGTGATGGTCAAGAAGAAGTCGCCCAGCATCCTGATGATCGTCAACCTGTTCTCGCCCGACGACAGCCGCGACAACCTGTATCTGAGCAACTACGCCACCATCCAGATCCGGGACGAGCTGTCGCGGCTCGACGGCGTCGGCGACATCACCTACCTCGGCCAGCGCGACTACAGCATGCGGGTCTGGCTCGACCCGGAGAAGATGGCCTCCCGCAACCTGTCGGCGTCCGACGTCGTGGCGGCCGATCGCAGCAGCAGAACGTCCAGGTGGCCGCCGGCCAGATCGGCCAGCCGCCGGTCCCCAACGGCCAGGTCTTCCAGTACACGATGAGCACCCTGGGCCGGCTGACCGACGCCGAGCAGTTCGCGCGACATGATCCTCAAGACCGACATGCCGACGGGCGGATCGTCCGGCTCCGCGACGTCGCCGAGGTCGAGCTGGGCGCGCAGGCGTACGACCAGACCTGCACGCTCGACGGCGAGCCCTCGGTGGCCCTCTCGATCTATCAGCGTCCCGGCTCCAACGCCCTCGAGACCGCGCGGCTCGTCCGCGCGAAGATGGAGCGAACTGAAGGACCGGTTCCCCGAGGGGCTCGACTACGCGATCGTCTACGACACCACGCCGTTCATCGACGAGTCGGTCAACGAGGTCTTCAAGACCCTGCGCGACGCGGTGATCCTGGTGGCGGTGGTCGTGCTGCTGTTCCTCCAGAACTGGCGGTCGGCGATCATCCCGCTGGTGGCCGTGCCGGTGGCGATCATCGGCACGTTCGCCGTGATGGCGGCGCTCGGGTTCAGCCTGAACAACCTGACGCTGTTCGGCCTGGTGCTGGCGATCGGGATCGTCGTCGACGACGCGATCGTCGTCGTCGAGGCGGTCGAGCACCACATCGAGCACGGCCTGGCGCCGCGGGAGGCGACGATCCAGGCGATGGAGGAGGTCTCCGGGCCGGTCATCGCGATCGGGCCTGGTGCTGGCGGCGGTGTTCGTGCCGTGTGCGTTCATCACGGGGATCGTCGGCCAGTTCTTCCGCCAGTTCGCCTTGACGATCGCCGCCTCGACGCTGATCTCGGCGTTCAACTCGCTGACGCTGAGCCCCGCGCTGGCGGCCCTGCTGCTGCGGCCTCGCGACATCGGCGACGGACACGGCTCGGGACGCCTGGCCGACCCGCTGCCGCGAGCTGCATTCGCTCTGGCTGGCGGCTGGCTGGGTCACACCTTCCTCCTGCCGAGAATGCCCGTCTTGCTCCGCTCGGTCGGTCAGGGCTGGCCGGCGGGGACGCCCGAATGGACCCCGGCGGCGGCGGCGATCGTCATCGGCGCGCTGGCCGGCTACGTCGTCAGCGGTCTCCTGAACCGCGTGCTCGCCCGGTCTTCTTCGCCGCATTCAACGCCGGCTTCCGCCGCGCCACCGATGGTTACGTCGGCCTCGTCGGCCTGCTCCTGCGCGGCTCGGCCGTGGTCCTGCTCGGCTACGGCGGCCTGCTCTACCTGACCTATCAGGGGCTCGCCGACCACCCCGACCGGGTTCATCCCGTCCCAGGACAAGGGCTACCTGCTCGTCAACGTCCAGCTCCCCGACTCGACCTCCACCGAGCGAAACCCAGCGGGTGATGCGGCGCGTCGAGTCGGCGAGCCGCGAAGTGCCGGGCGTCGCACACACGCTGGCGATCGCCGGCCAGTCGATCCTGCTAAACGCCAATGCCCCGAACTTCGGCGCGATGTACGTCATGCTCGACGAGTTCCATCACCGCCTCAAGCCGAGTCTTCAGGGCGACGCGATCGCCGATGTGCTCCGTCGCAAGCTCCAGGACGAGATCTCCGACGGCCTGATCGACGTCTTCGCCGCCCCGCCGGTCGAGGCCTGGGCACGGCCGGCGGCTTCAAGATCGTGGTCGAGGACCGCGGCGACCCGGGCTCGGCCAGCTCCAGTCCACGGCCGACCGCGTCGTCTCCGCGGCAATCGGATCGCGAGCTGTCGGACCTCTTCACCAGCTTCCGCGCCAACACCCCCTGGCTTACCTCGACATCGACCGCTCGATGGCGAAGGCCATGGGCGTCTCGATGGCCGAGGTGTTCGACTCGCTCCAGGTCTATCTGGGCTCGCTTTATGTCAACGACTTCAACCGGTTCGGCCGCACCTGGCAGGTCAACGTCCAGGGGCGACGCCGATTATCCGCCGCAGATCGAGGACCTCAAGCGGCTCAAGTTCCGCAGGCGAGCACGGCCGGATGGTGCCGCTCGCCGCCCTGGCCCGCTTCACGCGAGGTCGAACGGCCCGGTGATGATCACCCGCTACAACCTGTACCCCTCCGCCGCGATCAACGGCGCTCCCGCGCCCGGCGTCAGCTCGGGCCAGGCGATCGACCGCCATGCAGTCGGTCGCCGAGGCCGAGCTTCCCGCCTCGATGCGATCCGAGTGGACCGAGCTGGCCTTGCTCCAGCTCCAGACCGGCAACACGGCGATGTTCGTCTTCACGCTGGCCGTCGTCCTGGTCTTCCTCGTGCTGGCGGCCCAGTACGAGAGCTGGGCGCTTGCCGCTGGCGGTGATCCTGGTCGTGCCGATGTGCCTGCTCTGCTCGGTCACCGGCGTGTCTCAGGCCGCACATGGACATCAACATCTTCACGCAGATCGGCTTCATCGTGCTCGTCGGCCTGGCGTGCAAGAACGCGATCCTGATCGTCGAGTTCGCCAAGGCCCAGCGCGAGTCGGGCTCGCCGCGACGCGAGGCGACGCTGGAGGCCTGCCGGCTTCGGCTGCGGCCGATCATGATGACCTCGCTGGCGTTCATCCTCGGCGTCGTCCCGCTGGTGCTCGCCGAGGGGGCCGGCGCCGAGATGCGGCGGACCCTCGGCACGGCCGTCTTCGGCGGCATGCTCGGCGTCACGCTCTTCGGCATCTTCCTGACCCCGGTCTTCTACTACGTCATCCAGTGGGTCAGCGATCGCTTCGCGGCACCCTCGACCCCGGAGGATTCGAAGTGAGGCGGGCCGGCTCCCACACGCCCGACGATCCCGGTCATTCCACCGGCGCCCGGAGGCCCTGCCAGACCACGCCGGGGTGATCGGTGTAACCCTCCTCGCGGAGTTCGATCGCCTCGATCTCCGCTTCGAGCGCGGAGCAGCGACCTTGCCAGGCCAGGACAAAGCGGCGGGCCTCATCCTCGTCAGTCGCCAGGATGCCGTCGTCCCGAAACCGGAGCGTGTGCACGACCGGGTCGGGCTCGATGTCGATCCGATCTTGATAGGCCAGCGACGTCCGATGACGGCGATCCACAGGCGTCGTGCGCATTCTGGATCAACTCGCGCACGGCCGTCTCAGGCTGGCTGTAAAGGGCCGTGCCGAGGATCTCGATGACCCCGCTGATATCGACCCGAAACGGAATCCGCTTGCTCCAGCCGGTCATGACCGCCCTCGTTCGCGCCTCAAGCCCCGCGTTTCCCGGGCCGGTCCCGGCACTCATCGTCGCGGCCTCTTGTCGGACCCTGCGATCCCATCACATTCTAGAATGACCGCCCTCAAGATCCCATGATCTGACGCGTACGGGGTTCCGGCGGGGACCGGGGGCTCGCTTCGCGTAAATGTCGAGTCGGCTCCCCCAGGACGGCTCGGCCCAGGCCGGCTTTGGTCCCGTCGCCCCACGGATCTTTCCTCATACACGAACCCGCTGATGCTATCCGATTCGAGCCCGACTCCTGTGGAACAGCCGCCCCCGGCTGTCCGGGCCGAACGACAGCCGGGGGCGGCTGTTCCACAAGTCCCAACCGGACAACATCAGCGGGTTCGTGTATCAGTGGCCTCCCTCCCGTTGGCCGTCGTTGCCGGCAAGCCGGAGCGCCTCGGCGATCCGGCGATGAGACTCGGGAGAAAGCCCTTCACCGTCGGACTCTGACGTGATCCGCTCAGCCTCGCGATGCCGGTAGGCCAGGCCGATCCGACGGACCTGGGACCGGAACCGCCGGCAGGATCGGCAGGCCAGCAAGTGCCCCCACATTGCCAGACGGTCGAAAGCCCCCAGCGGTTCGTCAAGCTCCTGAGAAGCCAGGAACGAGGACGCCTCACAACGGAGCGCCAG
Source organism: uncultured Planctomycetales bacterium (assembly GCA_963752755.1). Taxonomy (GTDB): domain Bacteria; phylum Planctomycetota; class Planctomycetia; order Isosphaerales; family Isosphaeraceae; genus CAVVZJ01. The sequence goes on from CAVVZJ010000010.1 coordinate 511,407, forward strand.
GAGATGCCAGAGACGGTCCCGCCAGGTCATGGATGGCTCGGGAGATTGGGGGGAAAGTGAGGCGCGAACCAGTTCTTCTCCAGGCACTCCCGGAGCAGCAGACGTGCCCGATAGAGCCGGACCCGGAGATTCCCCGCCGAGATGCCCAGCCGCTCGCGGATCTCGACGGCCGGCACGCCGTCCAGTTCACGGAGGGTGAAGGCGACGGCGAAGCCGGATGGCAGGTGAGCAAGGCAGCGATCCAGAACCTCCCGCAACTCGGCCTCCTCGCACGACTCGGGCGGCGACTTCCAGGGCGCGGGCATGCGTCGGAAGAGACCGTCGTCCCGGAAGACGTGCCGCTCGATCGCGGAGCGCGGACCAACATCCTCCGCGCGGTCGGTGTCGGGTTCGACCGTCGAGGCCCTTCTTCGATAATAGTCCACGATTTTACGACGGAGGATCGCGAGCAGCCAGGTCCGGACGGCGGACTGGCCGCGGAACTCCTCCCGCGCCGTGAGGGCGGCGAGCAAGGTCTCCTGCACCAGGTCTTCCGCCGGCTCACGCCGACCGACGCGCGAACGGGCGTAGCGGTACAGGGCATCTCCGTGCTCGTCGAGCCACCGCGACGCATCCTCGCGGGACGGCGCTCGCTCGGTCTCCAAGGTCGGATCGCTCGGATGCTTCATGATCGTGCTGGACTCACGGTCCCCGTGACCTCAATTTCACAGAGACGTCCGGACGACCGGCGAGATTCGGAAGATTCTGTAACACTTCCTTCCTTTCGGCGACTAATCCCTCGCCAGCTGAGCGCTCAGACCGGCAGCCTGGCGGCTTACGGCCGCCTCGATTCCATCATCTCCGAAGGGAGTCTTCTCATGCTGCGTCTGCGCGCCTGGTCCGGCCTGCTGCTGGCCTTGACGTTGGTTGGAATCGCCTCCTCCGCCCCGGTCCGAGCCGGTGACAGGGACGGTCCGGAAGGGGTCGTTTACGTCGAGAGCAACATCGGCACATCGTCCGGCAACAACGCGATCTTCGCCTTCCGTCGCGACGGAAGCGGCCACCTGAGCGCGATCTCTGGCTCGCCGTTCCGCACCGCCGGCACGGGCGTCGGCCCGACATTCGAACTCGGCCCCTACGACTCCGACCAGAACCTCATCGCCGACGAGGAAGGCCGACTTCTCTTCGCCGTCAACGGCGGGTCGAACACGATCGCCGTTTTCCAGATTCACAAGAATGGAACGCTTCAGCCGGTCCAGGGCTCGCCGTTCCCGTCCGGTGGCGTCAATCCGGTCAGCGTCGGCCTGGCTGGCCGCATCCTCTGCGTCGTCAACAAGAACATGGACCCGAACCAGGACCCCGCCGGTTCGCTGCCCAACTACACCAACTTCCTCGTCACGCGCCACGGCCGACTCATCCCGTTGCCGCACTCGACGATTTTCGTCGGTCAGGGTTCGTCCCCGAGCCAGGCCCTGATCGCCCCCGACAACCGCCTCGCCTTCGGCGCCGACTTTCTGGGCGGCCTGCTCCAGTCGTTCGTGATCCTCCCGAACGGCCGGCTTTATCAGAACATGCCCCTGCCGCTACCCGCCTCGGAGTTCCCCGACGCCACCACCCCCCGCCTGGGGCTCGGACTCGCCGCCCACCCCCGACGACGAGTCCTCTATGTTGGCTTTGTCACGATCAACAAGATGGGTGTTTACACTTACGACCTTTTCGGACGACTCCGATTCGTGCGGAGCGTTCCCGACAGCGGCGTCGCGATCTGCTGGATCACATCCAATGCCCGAGGCTCCCGGCTATACGCCACGAACACCGGCGATGACTCGGTCTCCGTTTTCGACGCGACCGATCCGCTCAACCCGGTCGAGATCCAGAAGCTGACGCTCGAAGGACCGTCCAGCTCGCCCTTCCAGGTCGACCTCGATCGGGATGGGGAGTTTCTCTACGTCGTCACCCAGCGCGCGGATCCGTCCCAGACAGCCGAGGCCAACGCCCTGCATGCTCTGAAGGTCCACCACGACGGCACGCTCGAACAGGTCGACCGCGTCGTCTTACCCGTCCCCGAAGGTGCCCGACCCCAGGGCGTCGTGGCGTTTTGAGACCTCGCGATCGGACAATCTGAGCCCGCCATCTCCCCGCGCCGCCCGGTCGCTGGAAACGGCGACCGGACTTACCGGGGATACCCCCTGTTCGCCACGGTTCCGTCAGGCTAGTCTCACGGCGCGGAAATCACCCCACGCTCTCGACGTCTCGCCTTCCATTCCGGGAGCCCTCGCATGAACTCTCGAATCGGATCCGTCGTCGCCGTCGCGATGCTGGTTCTGGCCCAGGGCCAGGGAAAACCGGCTCCTGAGGAACAGACCGGGCTGAAGGTCGGCACCCCGGCGCCGCGGTTCTCGCTCAAGGACCAGTCGGGCGAGGTCCGGACCCTCGACGAATTCCTCAAGCATGAGAAGGTCGCCCTCGTCTTCTACCGATCGGCGGCCTGGTGACCGTTCTGCCGACGGCAACTGGTCCAGTTGCAACGCGACCTGAAGACGATCGAGAAGGCCGGCATCCAGCTCATCGGCATCAGTTACGACGATCCAGACGTGCTGAAACAGTTTTCCGATGGGGCCAGGATTACCTTTCCCCTGCTCTCCGACCCGGAGAGCCAGACGATCGCCGCCTACCACATCCGCAACGAGGCGGCCAGGGGCAAGGCCGAGGGCGTGCCCCACCCCGGCACATTCCTCCTCGACTCCCAGGGCGTCATCCGCGCCAAGCTCTTCCTCGAAGGCTATCGCGACCGCCACACCACCACTGCCCTTCTCGAAGCCGCCCGCGCCATCCCGAGCCAGGCCGATCCCGGCGATCGCTCGCGCCCTCGTCCCGATTGTGTGCGATAACGATGGAATTCAGCGACCCGCATCGCGGGACCACTGCAGTGCGAGGTTAGGCGGTCGATTCACCAATCCCGCTCGCCGATCCAATCCTCATCGTACCCGAAGCCACACAAATCGACGACACGACCGATCTGCTCAAATATATCCTCGCGCTCGATGGTGCAGATCCATCCGTCCTCGTCCAAGTCGTTGAACCTGCGAACGCAGTCATCGACCAGGCACCGGGCCGATTCCTCGGAGCAGTCGGGCTCGCAGGCGATCAGATCATCGATCAAGCGTCGAACGCTGGCCTCGGAGGCTGCGATGAGATCAACGGCCACGTAACCGTCCCAGCCGTCGAAGAATCGCCCCTCGCGGAGGCGCCTCAGGGCCGTGACATCTGCCATCGGGGTGTCTCCATCGGCCAACCGAGGACTGCCGCCTAAAGAATTCATGTAAGCCGAGTGGCCGTCGTGGGAGACAAGGAAAGGAGGTCTCACGTCCGCATCACCGGCCCCCACGGAGCCACCCGGCCATGAACACGATTCTCGGGCTCGACCTCGGCAAGTTCAAGAGCATGATGGGCGTCTACCGACCCAAAACCCAGGAGGCCGCCGATCGCACCATCGCCACCGATCCCCCGACGCTGAGGTCCGAACTCCAGCAGATCCGGCCCGACCTGGTCGCCTTCGAGACCGGCACGTTCGCCGGCTGGGTCTCGGATCTGTGCGTCGAGCTGGGCCTGAACTGCCTGGTCGCCTTCCGACACCGGCTGGTCGGGCGTCGCACCGCGATCCAGAACCACATCTGCGTACTCGGCCAGGCCCCGGGTGTGCTCCTGCCCGTCGGCCACCGGGCCTGGACCGCCGCCGGTCGGCGGTTCCTGGCGAACCTCGCGTGCCACGATCCCGATCCCAAGGCCGGCTCCCTCTGGAGGCTCGAACTGGCGCTGGAGGTCCACGCCCTGGAGGACGTGAGGACGCGCCTGGAGGGCCTGGAGACGACACTCGACGCGCTGAGCGCGGCCGATGAGCGGACGCGGCTGCTGGAGACGATCCCCGGCGTGGGCCGGCGCACCGCCGAGGTGATCGCGGCCGACCTCGACGAGGCCGGGCGGTTCTCCACCGCCGCCGAGGTCTCGGTGGACGCGGGGTTGGTCCCGCGTCGGTTCCAGTCGGGCGAGACCAACCGCCAGGGCCGGATCACGAAGCGTGGCTCCCGGCTGTTGCGGAAGATGCTGGTGGAGGCGGCGTGGCTGAGGCTGCGTTACAACGCGTGGGCGGCCCGGCTGTTCACGCGTCTGGTTCGAGGCCAGAAGTCGCGTCGGAAGTCGGCGTTGGTGGCGGTGGCCCGGAAGCTGTTGGGGAGAGAGCCGATCGAGCGCACCGATTCCGAAAAAGAATGATCGCCACCTATTGACTGTCACTCGGCTTCATAGTCGCCAACGCTCAGCGGACCCGGCCCGCCAACGACTCGCCTCTATTTGGGCGTAGAAATGGGCAATAGCGAACACTCGTTACCGACTTTCCGCCCATCTCGTCCGTGATTTCGTCGAATTAGCCCTCGCTCCCTCCCAGTGAAGTCGGGGTGCCCTTGTCGGGGTGAGAGCGTCGCGGTCCGAGTCGATCCTCCACCCGACCGCACCTCTCCCCGGTGCGGCATTCTGCGCCTCGTCCCACGCGGGGGCAATGTCTACCATGCCGGACCGCCGACCTGCCCCGAGACTTACGGCGACGGCCATGAGCGTAAGTCGCGCGTCGCGCGACTTACATCAAGGCGTGCCGATGGAACAATTTTGCGAGGCCCCGCCCCCTTGACGACCCCCCGCCCCGGACAACCATGACGGCACCGGGCGTGGCGGACCGGCCGCCCGCCCCGCGACCACCCGGGACGTCGCGGGACGACACCGTGAGCCCCACCCCCAGCCACCCCGGCGCCGACGCGTCCGCCGCCGGCAACACCCTCACCGCCGCCCGCGTCGCCGCCTGGCCCGTCCTCGACCGCCTCCTCCGGCGGCTCCGCCGCGAGGACTTCCTCCGCGGCCACCTCCCGCGCGAGGGCCGCCACGCCCGCGTCCCGACCGCCACCGCCCTGATGATCCTGCTGCAGCACCTTTGGGTCGCCCGCGAGCCCCTCTACGGCGTCGGTGAGTGGGCCGCACGGCACCACCCGACACCGCTGGGGCTCGCCACCGGAGAGCGGCCCGCGCTGAACGACGACCGCGTCGGCCGCGTCCTCGACCGCCTCTTCGAGGCCGACGTCCCCGCGTTCACTCGGGCCGTCGTGGCCCCCGCCGTCCGGGAGTTCGCCGTCGCGCTGGAGGAGCGGCACAACGCCTCCACGACGATCACCGTCCACGGAGACGACGAGGGCGTCGACCGCGAGCGCACGCTGCGGGGTCGGCTCCGCCTGGCCGTCACCCCCGGCCACAACAAGGACCACCGACCCGACCTCAAGCCGCGGCTCGGCCTCCTCACCGTCGCCCGCGACGGGGCCGTGCCCGTGCAGTGGCGGGTCGAGAGCGGCACCGCCACCGACGACCGCTCCCCTCCGGGCCCCTGGGAGCAGCTCTGCCGGCTGAGCGGCCGCCGCGACTTCCTCTCCGTGGCCGACGGCACGCTCGCCACCGCCGCGAACCTGGCCCCCCTCCATCAGCACGGTGGCCGCTTGCTCCCCGTCTTGCCCCGCACCCGCGGTGAGGACGCCGCCTTCCAGGCGGCGGTCCGGGAGGGCCAAGCCCGCTGGCGTACGGTCCCCGAGCGGCGCGACGAGGGCGAGGTCGTCGACCGGTTCGGTGGGCAGGACCCGGAGGCGCCCCCCGCCGAGGGGGACCGGTGGCTCGGGTCCCCCAGCGTCCGCCCGGCCACGCTGGATGCGCTGACGCGGCCCAAGCGGCGGGAGCGGGCCGCGACCACGCTGGCCGCGCTGCGGGCCCAGCTCCCCTCGCCGCGCACGCGGTCCCGCGAGCGGGCCAAGCTGACGCCGGCCGTCGACGCGATCCTCCGCGACGGCCCGGCCGCGGGCCGCGTCGCGGTCACCGTCGCGGAGCGGACCACCGCGACCTACCGCCAGGCGCAGCGTGGCCGCCCGGGCCCGGACACGAAGTCCGTGCGGCACCAGGCGACGCGGTTCGCCCTGTCCTGGCCCCTGGACCACGACCGCCTGGCCGCCGAGGCGTGGTGCGACGGGGTCTTCCCGCTGGTGACCCACGTGACGGCCCTGTCCGCCCTGGAGCGGCTGCTGGGGTCCCAGCCGCCGCCGCGGATCGAGAAGCGGTTCTCGCCGCTGAAGACGGACTTCGTGGTGGCGCCGGTGTTCCGGAAGGCGGTGAGCCGGGTCCCGGCCCTCGTGGGCGTGTACGGCTTCGCCCTGCTGGTGGAGGCGTTGCTGGAGCGCGCGCGGCGCCGTGCGATGGCACGGGAAGGGGTGGAGAGCCTGCCGTTGTACCCCGAAGGCCGAGCCTGCCACCGCCCGACAGCGCGGCGGGTGCTCGAGTTGTTCGAGGCCGTGCAACGCCACGAGCTGAAGGCGCAGGGCCAACCGGCTGGGGTCTTCACCACCGAGCTGACGCGCCTGCATCGCCAGGTCCTCCGCCGGCTGGGCGTGCCCGGGGCCGACAGCAGCTGACTCCCAGCCCCCCCGGTAATTCGGCGATATTCACCGCGAGATGTGCGGAAAGTCGGTCGTTACGAGACAAAGAAGCTTGGCTCATGTCGGTTACCTGGTGTGGGGGCTTCACCACGCTCGGCCATCGGGATGTCATGACGGGAGGTCCATTGCCCCTGCCGGGGCGGAGGTCGCCATGGACTTCGCGATCGTCAAGCTGATGGACGAGGACGCCTGCTACGCCAGGCTCGTCGCCTGGCTGCATCCCGATGGCCTGGCCTGCCCGCGCTGCGGGGCCCGCTTGGGCCTGCACGTCCACCGCCGCTCCCACACCCCGGTCGTGGACTACTGCTGCGGCGGCTGCCGTCGGGTCTTCAACGCCTTCACCGGCACGGCCCTCCACGGCACCCGGCGGCGTCGCGTCGAGCTGGTCCTGATCGTGTGCGGCATCGCCCAGGGCGTGCCCACCGCTCAGCTGGCACGCGAACCGGGCCGCGACCGCTCGCAGCGGCTCGACCGGAGGCACCGCGGGCCGGAGGCCGCCCATGCGGGCCGGCACCGCGGGCCGCTGGACGACACGACGCTGGAGGCCGACGCGATGGACCAGAACGCCGGGGAAAACAGGGGTGCCGCACCGCGACCCCGACGACCCGCGGCCCGGGCACGGCAGCGGGGACACGGATCGTCCGCCGGTCTGTGGCGTGGTGGGACGCCAGAGCGGTGAGGTCCGGCTGACGGTGGCGTGGCACTCGGACGGGGAGACGCTGCGGCGGGTGGTGCGGCGGGCGAGCTGGCCGATGGTGCAGGTCGACACCGACGAGTGGCCGGGCCAGGATCGCCTGCCGGCGATCGGCCGCGTTCGCTCGGCGGTCTGCCACGCTGCCGGGAAGTGGTCGCGGGACGACGACGGGGACGGAGTGCGCGAGGTGCGCTGCAACACCTTGGAGGGGGGCTGGACGGGCCTGCGGAACTTCCTGCGGCCGTTCCGCGGGGTCAACAAGGAGTCCCTCCACCAGTACGTCGCCATCCATCAGTGGGGCTGCATTATCAAGCGAGTGACAGGGGAGTTCGTCCGAGCATTCCTGGGAATACGTCATCCCACCAGTTGCCCGACATGAGCCAAGGATTCAAGCGATTCGGTATCGGGCGTCGGCGAACGGATTGTTAGTCAACAATCGGATGGCGGACGAGTGAGGAGCGATCGACTTCTTTCGATGGTGGGGCGCTCATGAGGACCTGACCACGTCGGAAGAGCGGCAGGGAGCCCTGGCGAAGTGCTGGGTTGCTTCCTGGGGAGGTGAGGATGGCCTCCCGGGTGCGTCGGCGTTGCGATCCCTGGCGAGGACGACGTCGCGAAAAAGAACGAGTGAACGCCAGCCGGCTGGGGTTCTCGGGGGCGCCCGGCGGATCACCCGACGGACGGGACTACTTCCTCATCCCGGATTCGTGACCACGAAGGGAGATTGTTCGATGTTCTTCGCTCGGCACCACGACGGAAATCAAGGGCGGCCTCGAACCGCCACATCCCGGAAAGCGCGGATGAAACCGAGGCGGAGGGGTTTCCGCTTCGGACCCATGATCGAGGCCCTCGAAGGCCGGGTCGTCCTGAGCTTCCTCGCCCCGACCTCGTACTCGACCGGAACCAACCCGGCGGGTGTGGCGATCGGCGACTTCAACGGCGACACCAAGGCTGACGTCGCGATCGTCAACCAGGCCCTGTCGGGGGCGGTGGGCATCCTGCTGGGCAACGGCGACGGCACCTTCCAGCCGGAGGTGAGCTCCCCGGCGGGGACGAACCCGATCGACGCGAAGGCCGGCGACTTCAACAACGACGGCCAGCTCGACCTCGCGGTCGTCGGCATCGGAGGGACGGTGAGCCTCCTGCTGGGCAACGGCGACGGTTCGTTCGCGGCCCCGGTGGTCCCCTACGGGACGGGCCTGGGCTCGCACTCGATCAACGTGGGCGACTTCAACAAGGATGGCAACCTCGACGTCGTCACGATGAACAGCAACACGGCGAGCCTCCTGCTCGGCAACGGCGACGGCTCGCTCCGGCCGAAGATCGACCTCGCCATCCCCGGCAACTCCACGAATACGGTCGTCGGCGACTTCAACAAGGACGGCAACCTCGACCTGGCCACCTCCAACACGGCGAGCGTCGGCACGATCACCGTCTTGAGGGGCCACGGCGACGGGTCGTTCGACCTCGCGCAGAGCTACGACGCCTTCTCGGCCCCGGTGTACCTCAGCTCGGGCGACTACAACGGCGACGGGTACGACGACTTCGTCGTGACCAACTCCTACATCGCCAGCTCGATGAGCGTCATCCTCAACAAGGGCGACGGCACGTATTACCCGCCGGTGACGTACGGCATCCCCCAGACCGGCTTCGAGATCGAGTCGGCCGACTTCAACGGCGACGGCGCCGAGGACTTCGCCGTGCGGGGGACCACCGAGTACATGGTGGAACTCGGCAAGGGCGACGGCACGTTCTTCCCCGTGACGACCTACGCGACCCCGTCCGGCCGGTTCGAGATGGGCGGGGTCGGCGACCTCAACGGCGACGGCGCCGCGGACCTGCTGTACCCGAGTAGCGCGGGCCTCACGGTCATGATGAACGCGAACAACGACCAGGCCGCCCTGGCCGGCGCGGTCGGGTTCCAGGTCAGCGCACCGGCCTCGACGACCGCCGGGGCACCCTTGCCGATGACCGTGACCGCCGTGGACGCGGACGGCAACCCGGCCACGGGCTTCCTCGGCACGGTGCGGATCATCAGCAACGACCCGGCCTCGCCAGGGTCGCTGACCTACACCTTCACGACGGCCGACGCGGGGACTCATTCGTTCCCCTTGACGGTCCGGCTCTTGACCCAGGGCGATCAGACGGTGACGGTGGCGGCGCCGTTCATGACGTCCTCGACCGTGACGGTTAACGTGCTGCCGATGGTCACGCACTTCGCGGTCAGCGCCCGACGGCCACGGTCGCCGGCTCCGGGTTCAACGTGACGGTGTCGGCCATCGACGCGCTCGGCAACGTCTCCGCGGGCTACACCAACACGATCCGCTTCAGCAGCTCGGACCCGATCGCCGGCTTGCCGGCCGACTACACGTTCACGGCGGCCGACGCGGGCACACATACCTTCGCGGTCACGCTGAAGTCGGCCGGGACCCGGTTCGTCAACGTCGCCGAGGTCTTCGGGACCGCCAACGTCGGTGCGAACGTCAACGTGAGCCCGGCCGCCGCCGAGTCGCTCGCCCTGGCCGGCAGCGGAGGTTCGATCGGCATCTCGCGGCCGTTCACCATCGTCGCCCGCGACCCCTTCGGGAACATCGACACTAGTTACAACGGCACGGTGCACGTGACCAGCTCCGACCCCCTGGCGGTCTTGCCGCCCGATACTGCACTGGTGAACGGGGTTGCGACGGTTAATGTCACCCTCATGACAGTCGGCACGCAGACGATCACGGCCACGGACGTGATGAACGGGGCGATGAACGGCACGGTGTCGAGCGACGCGACCCCGCCGGTCGCCGCGCGGTTTGACGTGGCGGGCTATCCGGCGACCGTCGCCGGGGTTGCGAACACCTTCACGGTGACGGTCCGCGACACGATCGGCCAGATTGCGACGGGGTACACCGGCACGATTCTCTTCTCCAGCTCGGACGTGCGGGCCGGCCTGCCCGCGAGCTACACCTTCACCGCCGCCGACGCGGGCGTGCATACCTTCAGCGCCACGCTGACGACCGCCGGCACCCAGTCGATCACCGCCCGCGACACGACCGGCACCCTGAGCGGCAGCGAGCTGGGGATCGCGGTGAGTCCCGCGGCGTTCGTCGGCTTCCAGCTCTCGGTCCCGCTCGCACCCGACAGCCACGGTCACTTCCTCGTCACGGCGGGCGACCCGATCGCCGTGACCGTGAGGGCGGTGGACGCCTTCGGGAACGCGGTCGCGGGCTACACCGGCAAGGTGCACTTCACCAGCACGGACACCCAGGCCGGCCTGCCCGTTGACGACAACTTCACCGCCGCCGATGCGGGGGTCCATACCTTCAACGTGGCCCTGAAGACCGCGACCGCCACGAACGCCGTCTGGTCGTTCAGCGTGGTGGACGCCAACAACGCGGCCACGCTCGCCACCATCACCAACTTCGAGGTGACGAACGCCGCCGCGGCGAAGTTCGCCCTCAGCGTGCCCTCGAACATCACCGCGGGCGTCGCCTTCTCGCTCCGCGTGTCGGTGCTCGACGCCTTCGGGAACAAGGTCAAGAACTACTTCGGGACGATCCACTTCGCGAACACCGCGGGAATCGACGGCCTGCCCGCTGATTACACCTTCACGGTCAACGACGCGGGGGTCCACGACTTCACGATGACCCTGAACACCGTCGGGAATCAGACGCTCTCCGTCGTCGATCTGGCCGACCCGACGCTGACCGCGAGCGCCGGCCTCAGTGTCAAGTCCGCGAGCGGTGGTGGCGGGGGTGGCAGCGGTGGCAGTGGCGGTGGCGGCGGCAGCGGTGGCGGTGGTGGTGGCGGCAAGGGCAGTGCTTGAGACTCCGAGTCGTTCCCACCAGAGATCGAAGGCGGGCGGGGGCACTTCCCTACCCGCCCTGACGTTTCTCCGCTGCTGCGTTCTGATCTGGCGGACCCCGTTCTCATGGGCGACAAGCCCTGCGTTCGGGGAGCCGAGACGCCGGGGGGCGTGCTCTCCGACACTCTTCCACCGGGGTGGCCCGCCGGGAGTCTCCGACGGGGACAGGGGTATCCGCTCGCCCCCGTCTCCGACACGGACCCGCGGATGCGGTCCGATTTGAGCCCGAATCCTGTGGGCCAGTCGCCCCTGGCTGGCCCGACCGGACGACAGCCGGGGGCGGCTGGCCCACCAGGCCAAACCGGACGGCATCCGCGGGTCCGTGTCTCAGACTCCGGCGGGCCACCCCGAGGGGTAACGGAGCCGGGCGATGTCGTGGGAGCGCCTCCACGACGCGATCTGTGTTCCTCTGACCGGGCGAGGAAGTCCGGGATCGCGTGGAAACACCACAGCGACGCGTCCCGGATGTCGCAGGGACGGCTGGGAAACGCCGGGAGGATGCCCCGGGGACGCGCGGAATCGTGCCGGAGGCGCGGTCGCAAGAGCTTCGTGGAACGGAGGTTACTTGGAAATATTACCCATTTTGAAGTTCGTTCGGCGCCCGGATGTGTCGTGGTGTCGTGACGTTGTGTGCCACCTTCGCAGAGCCGGGGGCGTCCGAGGAAGGGGATCAACGCCTGGCCCAAGTCACCGTTGCGGGATGCTTTTTCTAACCGTTTTCGGGTGCTTGAGAACAAGCGGGAACGCCGGGTGACGCGATGGAGACGCACCCGGGACGGCGGAAAAACGCCTTAAGGACGGCGGAGGAACGCTTTCCATTGGGGTAGATCCTTGATCCTAAGTTCTTTTTTCACAATAATTTAAGAGTGGATTTTGCCCATTTTAAAGTTCGTTCGGCGCCGGAGATGCGGTGCGGCGTCGCAACTTTCCGGTGCGTTGCCGGGTGACGTACCGGCTTGGGAGGACGACCGAATTGTCAAGGAGCCAGTGTTAATTATAGCCCATGTTCGGTGTCCCGGCGCGAAGGAATCCGTTCCGGGAGGCCGGAGCGGAGTCGGCAAGGGGCACGCGACCCAGAACGGTGACAAGGTCCGAGGAATCCGTCCGGGATCCACGATCGCAATAGCCGCGACGGCGTCGACGCTCCCCGGTCGGAGGCGTCGGCGCCGTCCCTCGTGTCAGGTCGAAAGAGAGGGTGGATCGTTGTGGATCGTTACGGACTCGGGGGGACCTGGACAATCAGGAAGGGGGTGAGCGTGGTGGTCCCGTCCGGATAAGTGTAGACCGTCGGGGTGGTCGGGGAGACGTAGATCGGCGCCAGGATTGAGTCGCCGAGGGTCGGGCCGATAGGGTCGCTGATGCTCTTGCCGAGAAGACTGACCGCCAGTGAGGGGACCGGCCCGCTGTTCGTGGATGTGGCGACGATCTCGATCGTGTAGGCGCCCGGAGTGAGGAACAGGGCGCGGCCGCTGGCCGAATCGTTCGCCGCGGTGGAGAGCGTGTCGAGCACGTCGCCGCTGGCGTCGCGGATCGTGAGGGTCACCGTGATCCCCATCGCCTGGTCCTGGGTCGTGGCCGAGAGCAGGAACTGGAAGAGCTGGCTCTGGGCGACATAGAGGTGGTATTCGGTGGCGCTCGCGGTCGCGTCGAGGGAGCCCTGGGCGAAGTTCTCCAGGCTAACGGGGTTGTGGCCGAAATCGACGTTCAGAGCGTAATTGCCCGCGCCTTGCCCGGTCGGTGCCGCCAGAACCTCCACGAAATACCGGGCGCCGGACTTCATCCCGGCCGCCTGGATGGTGTAGGTACCGTCGCCGTTGGCCAGGACCTGGGCGGCGACCGGGTTCATGTCGCGGTCGAAGAGGAGCAGGCGGGGGGCGACGCCGTTCGGCTCGACGGCCCGCACGGTGGCCGTCAGGACGTTGGGCTGGCCGTTGTCGGCGTTGGTGGCGCGGACGCTGAAGAAGTCCACGTCGGCGGGATCGCTGAGGCTGCCGACGGTCTCATAATGGGAGTTCGGGGCGTAGCCGGCGGGGGTGGTCAGCACCACGGCCGAGGAGGAGGTGTCGTCGCTGTGCTGGTCGTTGTGGAAGAGGACCGCGTTGGGATCGGTGAAGAGGGCAGCGATCTCGTTCGGGCCGAGAGACTGGTAAGGCCCGCGCATCACCTGGTCGAGCGTCGCGGCATCGACGGTGTTTGTGGCGTCGAAGGTGGCGGCCAGAGCGTAGCTGCCGATGCCGAAGACGTCGCTCGTGGCCCCTTCCACCTTCAGGTAATAGGTCTTGCTGGGGTCGGCGTTGGCGATCGTGAGGCTGACCACGTCGCCGGTGTCGGAGGCGGCCTGGGTGGAGGCGAGGACGTTGCCGTGGGAATCGACGACCGAAAGCTTCGTCGTCAGCAGGCTGATGCCCTGCGACTGGAGCCGGATCGTCAGGGAGCCCTGGTAGCCGCTCATCGGACGGAGGGCGTAGTAATCCAGGTCGCGGTTGGTCGTGATGTCGCCGTAAACGACGAGGGGCGTCGCCCCCTGGTAGCTGCCGGGGAACTGCATCTGGGTGGCGTGGTTGAGCGCGTCGTTGCTGGAGGCCGCGTCGTGGAGGTCGGGCGAGCGGGTGCCGTAGAGGGCCTGGAGGCTGGCGACGTCGGCGGGGGTAAGGACGGCGTCCGGATTGTAGTTGGAGGACATGACGGAATTCGGATCGGTGCCGTCGTCGATGCCGAAGACGTGGCCGGCCTCGTGAAGCATGACGCGGACGAGGTCGAGGTCGAGGTTGCCGGGGCCGAAGGCGTCGGCGCTGTTGAGCAGGACGTCGCCGGTCCAGGTGCTGGAGAGGGACGGGTCGTTCGGCACCGAGATCGAGAGGGCCTCGGGGGACATGGCCTGAGCCCCGACGCGGATGTCGCCGAAGCGGGGGTCGTGCTGGCTCGGCCCGGCCTCGCCGAACGCCTGGCCGCTGTCGGAGACGAGGCCGATGTTGATGTTGGCGTTGACGGCCCAGGTCTGGAAGGCTTGCAGGATCGAGCGTTGCCAGGTCGCGGTGGGCATCTGGCGGTCGAGCGTGGCCGAAAGGGAGCTGACGTGGCCGGCGATCGCGGTGCCGTCGGGGGCGAAGCTGAGGGTGAGGTGCGACGGGTCCTTCCAGGGCACGCCGAAGGTCGCCGGCACGGCGCGGCCTTCCAGGGTCTCCAGGGACGGGAAGCATCGGCGCGAACGCTTGCGGGTGTCGGCGGCCATTGTCAATCTCCTCGGCGAGCAGACGTCGGCCGGTTCGGGGGGTGCCGGATCTTCTGCAACCGCCGCTCAACGCGGACCAATTCGGGGCGGCCACGACCCGGCTCGCCCCCGTTAACCTGGAGTCGTCGATACGAGGCGCGCGAACCGCCACGGGCGAGACTTTTTTTCGTCCGGATGCGGCTTTCCCCGTATTGCCCTGCATTCGAGGAACTTATTTCGCTGGTTCGCTAGGGGGGACCCGCGGGGTTGAGGGGGACGGTTCTCGGCAGACGACGGCGAGCGCCTGGACCAGATCCCGGAATTCGGGGGTTTGGCGGATCGGGTCGAGGTCGTGATCCTGGGGGATGATCGGGAACCACTTCGGTTCGTCGCGAACGGCCTCGGCGAGCAGGCGGAGGGCGGTGCTGCAGTCGTCGGGCTGCTGGCGGGACGTCAGCGCGTAGGTGCAGGCGGCCTGGTAAGTCTGCTCGCTTTCATGCTTCGCGGCGAGGGCCGCTCGGGCGTCGCGATGGGCATCCTCGCGGCGGCCGAGGCGGGCGAGCAGCACGCCGCGGCCGGCGAGCAAGGGGGCGGGGGCGAAGGCAGGGCGCTGCTCGATCGCGGTGCTGAGGGCCTGGACCGCTTCCTCCGGGCGGCCGAGCTGTTCGGAGAGCACTGCGGCCATGTCCCGCAGGGTCTCGCTCGACCGGGGATTGAGTCGGAGGGCGGCCTCGAAGTCGGCCAGGGCGCCTTGAGGGTCGGTGGCGGCCCGCTGCTCGCCGCGGACCCGCCAGCTCACCTCGTCGCGAGGCTGGCGACGGAGGCCGTCGCCGTGGTCGTTGCGGGCGGCTTCGAGGTCGCCCAAGCGGTGATGGGCCTGCGCGGATGAAGAGGGCGCGCGTCGGGGCATCCGGGTCGTTCAGGGCCTGATTCAGGTCGGACACGGCTCCCTTAGGGTCGTCGAGCCGCAGCCGGGCGATGGAGCGATTGATGAGCGCCTCGGTCATGCCGGGGCGGAGTTCGAGGACGCGGGTGAAGTCGTCGATGGCCTGGCGGAAGTCCTGGTGATCGAGGGCGAGCAGGCCGCGGTTGAAGTAGGACCAGCGCAGGTTCGGCTGGAGGGCGATGGCGACGCTGTAGGAGGCGAGCGCGTCGTCGAACTGGTCCAGGCCGGCGTAGGCGTTGCCCAGGAGCAGCCAGAGGGCGAAGTTCTGGGCGTCGCCGCGCAGGAGGTCTTGGAAGTGGTCGAGGGCTTCGCCGAAGCGGTGGCGGTCGAGTTGGTCGGAGATGAGCAGGAGCCGCTCGCGGGGCGATCGCAGGGGGATGGACTGGGCCTGCTCGCGCAGCCGGCGGGCCTCGGCGCCGTTGCCTTCGAGTCGGACCAGCTCGGCCCGCTGGAGCGCGACGGCCCTCGGGACGGCCCCGGCGCCGAAGCAGGAGACCGACGCGGCGTTGAGCCGGAGGGCCTCGGAAATGGCTGCGGCTCGGGCCGCGCGGTCGGTGGTGGGGCCGGCCTTCCAACCCGTCTCTCTGGCCCAGAGAAACAGTGACTCGCCGAGGTCGGCCCGGAGTCGGTTCCGTTCGTCGGGGTTCAAGGCCGTGAACAGAGAACGCTTCGTCCAGGGATGTGACGCGTCGAGCAGCTCGTAACGCTCGGCGACTTGCCGGCAGAGGTCTTCCCCCTCGCGGAGCTGTTCCGGCAGAGCATCGCGGCTGACGAGCAGAGAGTTGACCTGCCTCAGCTCGTCGTCGAGTTGACGGAGTGAGTCGGTCGCCTCGAGCCGCTCCAGTCGCCGTTGACGGGCCACACCAAAGCCGAGCAGCAGGAGGAACAACAGGGCGGCGGCCAGGGCGATGGTGGAGGAAGACGTCAGCCGGGGATGCCGGCGTGCCCACTTGCCGAGCCGCTCGCGGAGCGAGGGCTCGGGTGTGTGCTTCAAGGGGAGGTCGTCGAGCTGGCGCTGCAAGTCCTCCTGGAGCTGGCGGGCATCGGTGTGGCGACGGGCCGGTTCAGGCTCCAGGCAGCGGCGGACGATCGCCTCGACGGCGGGCGAGACCGCCGGATTGATCGGCCGGAGCCGGGGCGGCGGTCCCGAGCGATCGGCGATCATCCGCGGGAGGATTTCGCCGACGCTGCCGCGGTGGATCGGGAAGGGATGGCGGCCGGTCAGCAGCTCGAAGAGGATGACGCCCAGGGCGTAGAGGTCGCTCCGGGGGTCGTCGCACAGCGTGAGGTCGCGGTAGGCTGTGAGTTGTTCGGGGGCCATGTAGGGGAGCGTGCCGCCGACCAGGGCGGCCGAGGCGTGGATGCGGAATTTGGTGTCGGCGGCCAGGTTGAAGTCGAGCAGCATCGGCTCGCCGTCGTCGGCGAAGAGGACGTTGGCCGGCTTGAGGTCCCGGTGGAGGATGCCCCGCTCGTGGGCGTGGGCCAGCCCGTCCGCGAGCCGGGCGCCGAGCCAGAGGACGGCCGACGGGTATCGCAGTCCCCGGAGCCGATCGAGTTGCGCCTTCGGCGTCGCGAGGCGGGGCGCGGGGAGAGATGAGCCCGGCGGCGCGTCCTGGGCGGGATCGATCCGGAGGACCGAGCCGCCGTCGGTCGGTTCGCCGGAGTCGGGTCCGGATCGGGTGCGCTTACGCGATTCCAGGCTGCTCAGCAGACCGGCGCCGGAGTCGGGGAGGGTGGCGTGTCGCCTCAGGTCAGACAGGACATCGGCCAGGGTGGTCGAGCCGAGGTAAGGCATGCAGATGGCCTGGAGGCCCCGGCCGCGGTGGACCGAATAGACGGGGACGACATTGGTGTGCTGAAGCTGGGCCAGGACCCGCGACTCGCCGGCGATGTCGGCGGCGACCTTCAGGGCCACCGGGCGATCGGCGAGGGCGGCCTGTCGAGCCAGGAAGACCCGGCCGAAGGCGCCCCGACCCAGCTCGCTTTCCAGCCGGAAGCCGAAGACCTCCTCGCCGGATTCGGGGAGGGACGCGACGCCCAGGGCCAGGCGATCGGCGGCGCGGGGGTCGGCGCGGTGGAGGTCGCCGAAGAGGTCGGCATACGGTCGGGCGACCCCGGCTCCGGCCAGGGTCTCGATCAGGTCGTCGCGGGATGACCGGCGGCTTGAGCGGTACACCTCGGCGGCTTCACGGAGTGGCTCTGATTCCTCTTCGAGTACCGGTCGCGCCTCGTCGCCGGGAACGAAGACAGCCAGCGGCGTCGCCGGCAAGTCGCGCCCCTCGACGCCGAAACGCTGGCGATATTCCGAAGGGGTTGGGGCCTCGCCGGCCTGGAGTCGGAGTCGGTACTCCTCAAAGGCCAGGGCGGGGACCAAATCGGGATCGTCGAAGACCTCGGGGAAGCGGCGACGATAATCCTCCAGGGGATCGGGCGTTCCCCGTTCCCAGCGATACTCCAGCTCGACGCGGATCAATTCGCAGAGAATCGCCAGCCTTCGGGGATGATCCTGGGGCGGTCGATGGTCGTCGATCGACGCCTGGCCGTCGCGAGCGTGGGCGGATTCGTAGGCTTCCACATACTTGTGTACGTCCGGCCAGCTCAGCCCAGACACGCGCCTGTCCATCTCACACATCCTCACGGATCAGGTCATCCAACCGTTTGCGGAAGTCCTGCAAGACCCGCTCGACCGACCGTTTCGACCGCCCCACCGCTGCGGCGATCTCGGCCACCTCGTGCCCCTCGATGCGCAACTCCACCATTCTTCGATGCACCTCGGGGAGATCGGCCAGAGCCTCCTCGATCGTCAGGCGGAGCGTGGTCAGGGCGACCTCGTCCTGGCCTGTCCGCGCCTCGACGGTCCGCTCGACGGCCTTTCCGCCCGTAGTCTGACGGACATCGCGCTTGGCGGCGCGGTGGTAGGTGGCCACGGTGCGGACCTTGTTCAAAGCGATGACCAGCAGCAACTTCCAGATCTCCTCGCCCTCGGGCACGTCATACTGACCCTCGGCCGCGCGGCGGAAGAAGGTCCGGAAGACCGACTGGACGATGTCCTCCGGCTCCAGCCGACGCGCCAGGTCGGGGGAACTCTGTTTCGAGGCCAGGGCATGCAGTCGCTCGGCATAGCGCAAATAAAGCTGGGTCGGGGCGTCGGGCTGCCCCATGCGGAAACGCAGGAGGAGCGAGTGATCGGAGCTTCCCTCGGGCCTTCGACCCTCCTCCGACGATCCGGGGTCGTCTTGCCTGGGATCCGTCATCGGCACCCGCTCCCTTCCGAGAAGTCGATCGGCCCGCCCCGATCCGCCAAGGTCGGTGCGGTTTCTGGTGTGCGGGTGAGGCCGATGTCACCGGATTCTCTTGCGATCTATCAACGACTGTTCGTTTGCACTGTCCATCGACGGGGATTCCGGGACTCTCGGTGACGGTGAACGGATTCGAGGACGGCCGGGCCTGAAGCCGCGAACGTACCAACCGAGGACGCCGAGGCCGATTCGGGCTGGTGTGACGAGTCCCGGTTCGGGAATCGCCCTCGTGGAAGCTCCGTATCGCTTCCGAGGGCCCTGATCCGGGAAAGCGGGAGGCGGATCAATAGGCCTCAGCGCTGACGATCTCACCGCCAGAGCGAGTGCAGAGGGCGCGATACACTTGCAGGGTGATCGTCGATCGGACGGGCCGCACCGAGCCGTCGGCGAAGAGGAAGTTGGCCATACCGACGTGGGCGCTGTAGAAGTCGGCGGCGGTGGTGCCTGGGGCGTTCAGGCCGACGTCGCCGGCGTGGGCAAACACCAGTTCGGCACCGCGGCCCACCGCGGAGTAATCGGAGACGAGGCCCGGCTCGTCGTCCGAGAAAACGCTGATTCCGCCGTCCGGGGCGCCGACCCAGGGAGTCTGGACGAGGCAGGCCCCGCGCTCGCCAATCGAGATCGTCGTCGCGGTTCCATCCAGGATCTCCGCGAAGCGGACCACGCGATTCCGCCGGAAGAGGCCGTTGCCCTGATCGGGGAAGTCGCCGACGTCGAGCCCGGCCCCGAAGCAGGCGGCGTAGCTGTTGGTAGCGAAGACCCCGATCGGCCGACCCCATTGGCCCTGGACGTCGTAGAGTCCGGAGTCCGTGTCGGAGGGGCAAAGGTACAGGTCGAGGACGGTGGATCGCAGAGTCTGATTCGGCGACGACTCCACGGGCAGGTCGAAGTTCGTGGCGGCGTAGAGTGGTCCCTGCTCGATCTGGGGAAGGATCAGCGATGCCCAGCCCCACCCCGGGCTCGTCGCGTACACATCGCGGCTCGGCGTCGCGACGTAGCCCATCGGCAGCGAGCCGACCGACTCGTGATAGACGCTCAGGGCCAGGCCCATCTGCTTCAGATTGCTGGCGCACTTCACCCGCCGGGCCGCCTCACGGGCCGCCTGGATGGCTGGCAAGAGTAACGCCCCCAGGACGCCGACGATCGCCAGGACGATCAAGATCTCGATCAGGCTGAAGCCTCGCCTGGCGGGCGAAGTCGCATCTCGTGTTGTGATTCCCGTCGGACCGTCGCACCGATCAGACGGCCATGTCGTCGGGTTTCTTCTGGGTGAAATCACCATCGCGGATCCGCGCCTCCCTCGAGGAGCCGACGAATGCCCGAACTCCGAGGGTCGGGTCGGAGGATCGTCCGGGCTTCGCATCAGTGACAGGCATTCCGGGCCGATTCGATCATCCAGGAGAACCACGTCCCCCGTCGAGGCGTGGGCGACGCCAGCGCCACGGCGGTGCCCAAGGCGAGAATCGTCGTGGCCGTGATCGCGATCAGGAGGAGATTCGGGCTGCCGCCGGGACCGCCTCGGAAGTTGAAGTTCCAGGTCCGCTTGGGACGTCGCCTCACGGCCTCGACGGTTTCCCGGACGAGCCAGGGGGGGACGGTCTCGGCGGGCGCCTGGCCTGGCAGCAAGAGGAGCAGGAGCAGGGTCGTCAGTGCCAGACCACGGCGGGCGAGTCGGTTCCGGAGCAATTCCCGGCCGCGAGTGAGTCGCTCCTTGAGGGTGCTCGTGGGACATCCGAGGAGCCTCGCCGCCTCCTCGTTGGTCCTTCCTTCGAGATAGCAGAGCAGGATCGGCTCGCGAAGGCGTGCGGGGAGGCGGTCGATCTCTTCGATGCAGCGCGCAGCGGAGATCCTCGACATCCACGTTTGCCTCCACGGGTCCGTCGGTCAGTCGCACGGGGGCCTTGAGTTCCCGGTTTCTCCGTCGTGTGGCGTTGACCCGAGAGCGGACCGCGAGGCGATGGGCCACGCCATGCAACCAGTGTCCGAGCGAATCGCGGTTGCGGATCGAGGCCGCCTTGCGGGCGAGCAGGAGGAACGTGGCCTGGAAGGCATCCTCGGCGTCAGGCGAACGGCCGAGGATCTGCCGGCAGACGCGTAAGACCCTCGGCCCGTGACGGTTCACGAGGACCTCAAAGGCGTCCGCGTCCCGATCGGCGAGGAAGATTTCCAGAAGCTGAGCGTCGGATTGCCAGTTGAGGGGGAAAGTGACGGTGCCACCGTCAGCGCTCCGGATTCTGGCTGCAGGCTGACTTGCCATCGATCGGCCCCCGCTCGGCTTGGTTCCGCTTCAATCCGGGCTCGCGTCTCGTTCCCTCCTCCATAGTAGTGCCCCGAGTCGCCGTTCCGGTCGGCATTTTTTTCCAAGAAACTTCCCATTGCGCGTTTCGCCCACTTCCTCGAAGAAAGTCCCGACCACCGAGACCGCGTCCGCCACTACGGCAATGAACCGGCCGAGACATGATTCGTCCCTGACCGGCGAGTGGACCTGATCTCGGAGAGTCTTTCCATGAGTGACCTCATGCGGAACCGAATGTTGGATGGCGAAGCGGGAGCAGCGGAACGAAGTCGCCAGTCCCGGCGGTCGTTCCTGCGACGGACTACCCTGCTGGCCGGTCCGGGGGCGATCCTGGCAACGGGGTCGCGGGTCCTGGCCAGCAAGCCCAAGCCGCCCAAATCCCCGCCTCTGGGGGTCAACGCGTCCCTGACCCGGATTCTGATCAACGAGATCATGAACGACGAGGCAGCTCACGTCCCGATTCTTCAGAAGTTACTCGACGACGAGGATAACCCGTTGATGCCGAAGATCCGGCCGATGCCGGTCCTGAACATGGCGAACCTCGTGCAGCGGAACGTCCTCACGTTCCTGGAAACCGCCTCGGCCTTCGAGAACACCGGCTCGGGGACCTACGGCGGCGCCCTTTTCGCCGTGCAGCAGACCGACGAGTATTTCCCCACCGCCGTCGGCCTCTGCACGGTCGAGTCCCGGCACGCCTCGTTCCTGAACGCGCTGCTGGGCAACGCCCTGGTTCCCAATTTCGCGCCGGTCGAGTCGCCGATCGCCCAGGAAATCACCCTGGCGCGGGTCGCGCCGTTCGTCTCCAACTCGGTGGTGGGATTGCCGTCGTTCGACCCCGAGAACGCCTCGGGCGAGAACAATTTCCGGATCCTCGATTTCCTGCTGTTCCTGGAGTACATCGAGGCCGCCTTTTATCGGATCAACGTCCCCCGGCTCATCCGATGAACGGCCGGCCCCAGCGACGGGGCCGACGCGACCGTGACGGGGGGCCGAAGTCGCGAGAGCCCTCCCGTCGTTCTAGCCTTCGCTTCATTCCTGGAGACATCCGACCATGTTCCGCAACGGCACGGCCTCTCGACAACGCATCAAGGCCCGACTCTCGGCTCGACGGCGACCGGACCTCGATCTTCTGGAGGATCGCCGCCTGCTGGCCTCGGCGCTGGCGGCCTTGAGCGTTCCGATTACCCCTGGCCCGGTCGAGGGGACATCGTTCACCGCCATCGTCGCCCGCTTCAATGACGCCGACCAAAACACCGATCCGACCCAGTACTCGGCCACGATCGACTGGGGTAACGGCCACACGTCCGGTGGCCAAATCGCCGTCGATCCGAAGGGAGGATTTGACGTCGTCGGCACCTATACCTATAACGATCCAGGTCCGTTCACCCTGACCGCCCAGATCCAGGACAAGGACGGCGACTCGGCCACGGCGAAGACGACGAACATCGTTACCGACGCCACCCTGATGGCGACCGGCACCACGATCGACGCCACGCCGCAACACGGCGCTCAAGAATGTCGTCGTCGCCACGTTCACCGACGACGATCCCGACGCCAAGCCAGGCGACTTCGCCGCCACGATCGATTGGGGCGACGGCACCTCCTCGGCCGGCAAGATCGTGCGCGACAAGGCGGCCGGCGGCTTCGACGTCCAGGGGACGCACACCTACAAGGCCACCGGCGCCTTTGCTGCCCAGGTCGCGATCCGCGACGGCGGCAAGGGGATCGTCTCGACGACCGTTCTACACCTCGACGAACCTGATCTCCGACGGCGCCGTGCCGGCTGACCACATCGACCCGAACCTCGTCAATCCCTGGGGGATCGTCGCCGGAGCCGCCAGCCCCTGGTGGATCAACGACGCCGGCACGGGCCTCTCCGAACTGGTGGACGGCGCCGGCAACCTCAATGCGGGCCTACCCTTCGTCACCGTCCCGCCGACCGCCGGCGGCACCGATCCCTCGGCGCCGACGGGAATCGTCGTCCAGAACAATACGGCCCATCCGAATGACTTCGTCGTCTCCGCGAACGGCAAGAGTGGCGCTTCGGTCTTCATCTTCGCCACCGAGGACGGCACGATCAGCGGCTGGAACCCCGGCGTCGATCGGACCCACGCCATCCGCGAGGTGGACAGCTCCCCCGCCGGCGCCGTGTACAAGGGGCTGGCCCTCCTGGCCGCCCCGAGCGGTTCGACCTTGCCCGCCGGCCAGTACCTCCTCGCCACCGACTTCCACAACAACCGGATCGACGTCTTCGACGCGAGTTTCCAGCCAGTCACGCTGCCCCTGGGCGCCTTCCATGACCCGACGCTGCCGGCCAATTACGCCCCGTTCGGCATCCAGGTGCTCAACGGCAACGTCTATGTGACCTACGCCCAGCAGGACGCCGACCGTCATGACGACGTCGCCGGGGCGGGTCACGGGTTCGTCGATGTGTACACCCCCGGGGGATTCTTCATCCAGCGAATTGGCGGGGTCGGCCGCCAGCCGGAGCTGAATTCCCCGTGGGGTCTGACCCTGGCTCCAGCGAACTTCGGCAGGTTCAGCAACGACCTGCTCGTCGGCAACTTCGGCGACAGCCACGTCAGCGCCTTCGACCCGACGACCGGCGCCTTCCTCGGCCAACTCTCCGACGCGAAGGGCCATCCCCTGACACTCGACGGCGGTTTCGGCGGGACCGAGACAAAGGGCTTATGGGGACTCAGCTTCGGCAATGGCACCGGCTCAGGTCCGACCAGCACGCTCTACTTCGCCAGCGGCATCAACGACGAGGCCGACGGCGTCTTCGGAAGCGTGACGGCCAGCTCGGTCAGCACGGCTCAGGCTTCGACCATTGTCTCGGTCTCCTCCAAAGGTGGCGGGCATTCCGGAGACGATGGCCTGCTGGGCATGGTGGATGGCGGGGATGCCGAGTCCGGGAAATCCTCGGGGCACCGGCACGGCCATCGCGGAAACGGCTCGGGACCATCCGGGAACAGTTGAGCCGATCGCAAGCGTGACTGGTCAGCCCGTTGCCTGATTGTTCTTGCACGCGACCTGGACCGGGCTCCACGTCAGCCCGGTCCAGGTCGACAGCCCGTCTGCCGTCCGACGAGCGATCGCCGATCATTACCAAGCCTGAAAAAACCAAAGTCGGCTCGCCAGAGGACGCCTAACCTCGCACTGCCAGCAGACCCGGCCCGTCGCGGTGAGTTCTGCTTGAATCCACGCTCAGCGTGCGCGCCGGTCCGCTCAACTTGGTCGATGATGAAGCCGTGTGGCAGTCAAGCGGTTGCTGGAAGTCTTCCTCCTCGGGCCGATTGTCTCATCATGGCCGACGCCGTCGGTCCCAATCGACTATCCGGGGTCACAACCCGGTACGTTCGACCGCGCTGGGCCGGCCTAACGCGTCCAATGCGACCCGTCGCTCATTCGTTCGGCCGTCCTGACGACACGCGTCGGACCGTCCAAGCTCCGAGCCGGTGAGGGCATGTTTTATTAAGTAAAATATTATTATGTATAATAGTATTACTTTATATAGGTGATCCTGGATTGCTGCAGCCCGCCGGCCGGCCTTCGGGGCCGACAGCCGCGCGTCCCAGGCGGTGCCGAGGCGGAGCATCGCCCGGCACCGCACCAGCGGCTGGCGGGCCAACGTCACCAACGCCTGCTTGCGCCGCTTTTTTTGGATTCGGGTGATCCGTTGCACCAGCCGGGCCGCGGTGGGTGATCCGGTCTCGGAGGTCGGTCTCACCGGACTGGAGCTGCCGGAGCACCAGCCCGGCGTAGGCTGAGACCTTCCGCGCCGTGCGGAACCGGCGGGCTTCGTCGCGGTGGGCGACGAACACCTCGGCGACGCGTGCTCCGACGCCGGGGATCGTCCGCAGCAGCCGGACCCGCTCGTCCTCGGCGCCCAGGGCGTCGAGTCGCGGCTCCAACTGCGTCATCAGCGTCTGCAACTCGCTGAGTTCCGAGGCCAGCTCGCCGCGCCACCGCTTCAGGGCGGCGCACTCGGCCTGTGGTCGGGCCCGGGTCGCGATCGGCTCCCGGCCGGCCTGGGTCCAGGCCCGGTGCCCGGCGGGCCGCAGTACGCGCTGTCGCGGGCACAAGGCCCGGATGCGGTTTTGACAGGCGGTGCGGCGGCCGACGAGGCGGTCGCCGTGCTTGACCAGGCTATACGGTACTGGCGAGCCCGCGGGCTGGGCATGGGCACAGTGGAGAGTTCGCCGATGGCGGCCATCCGGGCCAGCTTCCGGGCGTCGTCGCGATCGGTCTTGCGTTTGAGCTTGCACCAGGACCGGGCCGAGTGCATGCGGTTGGCGACGACGGAGGTCAGACCCAGCTCATCGCAGTGGTTGGCCACCCCGCCGGCGATGGTGCCGGTCTCGAAGACGACCAGGTCGGGTCGTCCGGCCTGCAGGATCGAGCGTAGGGCGTTCGGGTCGGTGGTCACGGTGAGGAAGCGGGCGTCGGTGGTGGCGGGGTCGTCGAAGCAGGCCAGGCTCTTGAACATGCCGAGGTCGAGTCCGAGAATCGGGGTCATGGTCGCGTGGCTCTGTGGATATTTTAAGATGTCATCGCATCTTAAGAATCCCTCTTCTGGGGGAGCCACACGGCCTGCATGGATTCTTCCGATGGCATCGAGCGCTTCCAGTGAATTCCACCGTCAATCTTTCGTTCCGCTACATCGAGAGCGATTACGTTCGAGCACTTCGAGCGCACTACGCTTCACGCCTTCGCTTGCGCCTCGACATCGCCGTCATCGTTGCGCTCGCGGGGATCGGGGTTTATCTGTGGCAGTCTCCGGGTTCCCGTTGGTTCGGAGTCGCTTGCGTCGTCGTCTCGAGCTTGTTCAGTCTCATGCTCGTCGCGGCGTTCACCGTCATTCCGCCCTTGGCCTTTCGCCGCGAGCCGAAGTTTCGCGACGAGTATTCGCTCGCATTCTCACCGGAGGGAATCCACTTCCGCACCGAGCACATCGATTCTCAGCTTCAGTGGGGAATTTATACGCGAGCGTTGGTTGATGTCCATTCCTACGTGCTTTATTACGGCACGCGCCAGTTCACCGTAATTCCAAAGCGAGTGTTTCCGAGTTCCGAGCAGCAGCAGGCATTCGAGCACCTGCTAACTCGGCACGTTTCCGAGATTGAGAGACGGGTGGCATATGGATGCTTTATAGTTCCGCGTCTCAGCGGACCTGGCCCGCCGCGAAAAGCGAAAACGGTGAAGCATTAGCGAGGTTTTGTCATCACAACGCTGGCGAGCATCGGCATCGCCAGCTGGTAGGCCAGGTCGCCGTTCAGGGTCATGCGATTCCGGAACGCCTCGCCCGCGAGCCAGGCGAGCGACACGAGCACCAGGAGGAGATCGGCCCAGGCCGGCAGCGGTGTCGCGGACACGGCGACCGCCGTGCCTCCGAAGAGGACGAGGGCGTTGCGGGCCGTGCGGATGCCGCGCCTCCGGGCAGACCACGAGACGCAGGCCGCGACGATCAGGCACGCCGCGCCCGTGAAGAAGGCGTGGCCGCTGGCGACGTGGTAGACCAGCCATCGTGTCAGCACGGCGATCTCACTCAACTCGCCTCACAGGGCGGCTCGACCTCCTCACCGACCCTGTGACGGCTTGCCGGTCCAAATGATCATACGCTGTCCGGTCCCCATTCCCAACCGAACAGCGTTCATCTGGGAACCGACATCAGGTCATCGGCCCCGAAGAAGCTGCGGATCAGTCGTCAGGAGCCGTACCCCATCTCCACCCAGTAGTGCCAGTCCTCGACCGCCTGCCGGGTCTCCTCGTCGGCTTGGGCCACCTCCAGTTGAGAGAGCGGGACGGCGAGGGTCCGCTTGTGCTCCCAGGGCATCTCCACGAACATCTCGCGCTCGCACTCGTCTGCGGGCGCCATGCCGACGACCTCCACCTCATCCCCGACTCGCAGCGGGGAAATCGCTCGCTCCCGGCGACACCGGGTCAGGAAGGGGAAGTGTAGCGAGTCTTCGAGGTAGTAATACCAGCCCATCGCCTGCTCGTGCTCGTCGTAGCAATCGACAACGATCTCCATCGTGATCCGCTCCTCGCGGGCCTCGTCGCGCTTCGGCTTGCCCTTGGGCTTGCGAGCTTTGGCCATCGTTCTTCCCCTCCCCCCGATCCCTCCAAGTTCTCTCAACACAGCGTCAGCGACGTGATGGTGGCCCGACCGAGCTTGCCGCCCTTGTCCGGTCTGATCACCAGGCGCATGTGGGTGGCGCCCTCGGCGTGGACCGTCCAGTCCTCCCGCTCGAAGGTCGAGCCGGACGGGCTGAAGTTGTACTCCTGCTGGAGCAGTTCCCGGTAGGTCTGCCCGCCGTCGGTCGAGACGGCAAGCTGGAGTACCTGGGTGCGGGCGGCCTCGGGCTCCTCGACCTCCAGGATGACCCGGCGGATCGCCTGCGGGGCATCGAAGGCCAGGATGACGGCCTGCTCGCCGGGCTCCCCGGCGATCCAGCGGGTCCCACCCGGTCCCCGGCGCCCGTCGAAGGCGAGGTCGATGGGGTGCCCGGGGTCCTCGGAGGTCACCAGCACGGTGGCCACGGCGGCGATGTCGATCTCGCCGGGCCTGGGGGCCGGCGGTTGCTGTGGTGTCCCGATGATCTGCTTGCGGAGCATGGTACCTCCTCTCGAAGCGACGGCGGTCCGTTCACACGAGCCCCGTCAGGGCCAGTGGGTAGAGGCTGTGGAAGACGACCGCTCGATAGGTTCCGTCCTCCTCGGGGCGGGCCACGATCAGGCAGCCGATGCGGCCCCGGTCGTCGTCATCGTGCCCGACCTCGCCGATCAGGTAGAGCAGGTCGCCGCCGTCGTCCATCCGCACGACCCGCTCCACCCCGTTGTCGTAGGCGATCGGCACCCGGACCCGGTACGTCCGATTGCCGTGCTCGACCTTCAGCCATTGCCACCAGTCGTCCCGGTCGAGGTCGAAGCCGAGCAACTCGTGCTTGTCGGTCAGCAGGTCGACCGGGACGGTCATGGTCGAGTTCTCCAACGTCCGGGGCCTTGCCTTGGCGGGCTGAACTTCGTCTCTCCACAGTGCTGACCCGGCCCGACCGGATCGGTTTCGAGGGACGTGTCCTGGTGCAACACCCGGCCCTCGAGTTTCATGGAGATGGGCCGGCACTACAACCCAGGTACGCCTTCCCCCGGAGCATCGGACCCGAGGCGAGCGTCCGTGACGACTATTGTCCCAGCGCCTCCGGAATCCCGGAACCCCACAGGCCACCCTGGCGAGCCCGCACAGCGGGGTAGGCGTCCCGATGCTCGACAAGCGTTCTTCCGCCTGATGTTCCGGATCGTGGTCGCCCCCTTCGTCCCGTTTGGCCTCTGCCGCCGCATCCGATCCAGGACCGACGAGAAGCTCGACCGATGGCAGGAAGGGTCCTTCATCCTGTTCGGTCTGCGGCTGAGCGGCCTCCCCCTGCTGACGGGCGTCATCACCTGGTTGATCGACCCCGAGTGGATGGCGTGGTCGTCGATGCCAATCCCCGTCTGGCTGCGCTCGGCGGGGCTTGGCATGGTCGGGGCCTCGGGTCTCCCCCTCGTCGGGACGTTCCGGCACCTCGGCACGAACCTGACGGCCACGGTGGTCACGAGGAGGGAGCATACGCTCATGACCACCGGCCCAGATCGCCACGGCCGGCACAGTGAGGCCAGTCTTCAGCCCCGATCGATCGTAGGCGAGTGGCATCCCCATACGGGCGAAAGCCTGACGGCTTGCGTCGAGGGACAGCCCGCATTAGAAACGAGTATGGCGAGTCGCATGGGCAAGGCCGGGTCCGAAAGGCTGGTGGCGGTGTTGGAGGTCTCGATGAGATGGATTCCGAGGCGAAGACGAAGCTGGACCATCTCCTTCCTGGCCGGAGTGTTGATCTCCGCGGCGATGCCTGCGACGGGGTGGCTATCCGGAGGAGCGGGAACTCCGGCACGCGCCGGCGAGCATGAGGAACCGGAAGACCTCCAGCACTGGGCGTTCCAACCGATCCGGCGGCCTGGGATTCCCGTGGTTCAGGATACCGCCTGGGTGCGAAACCCGATCGACGCGTTTGTCCTGGCCGGCCTCGAAGAATCCGGTTGGACGCCTTCACCGCCGGCCGATCCGGCAGCCTTGCTGCGTCGAATCCATCTGGGAGTGAGCGGTCTGCCACCCACCCCCGAAGAGGTGCGGGCGTTCCTCGAAGATCCCTCCCCCGAGTCGCTCAACCACGTGGTGGACGACCTGCTGGCCCGCCCCTCTTACGGCGAGCGTTGGGGACGTCACTGGCTGGACCTGGTCCGCTTCGCCGAGACCAATGGCTACGAGCGCGATGACCTCAAGCCGTTCGCGTGGAAATATCGGGACTATGTGATCTGCTCGCTCAACGAAGATAAGCCGTTCGATCGGTTCATCCTCGAGCAGCTTGCCGGCGACGAGCTGCCAGACGCGACGGCCGAGACCTGGATCGCCACCGGATTCAACCGGCTCGGACCCTGGGACGACGAGCCGGCCGACCCGAAGCAGGACCGGTTCGATCAGCTCGATGACCTGGTGCGGACCACCTCCGGTGTATTCCTCGGGCTGACCCTGGGCTGCGCCCGCTGCCACGACCACAAGTTCGAGCCGCTGACAACGCTCGACTACACCCGGATGGTCGCGATCTTCGACCCGCTCCGCCGCCCTCAGGCCGGCCGGCCGCGAGCTGGTCCGACCCGTCGGAACGCCGGCCGAGCTGGAGGCCGCAGGCCGAGCGCGACCGGAAGATCCGCGAGGCCGAGGGCCGGATCGCATCCCTGCGGCGAAAGTTTCGGGCGGAGTTCCTCGCCAGCGATCGGAGCGGTCTTCCAGCCGAGGTCGTCGAGGCGCTGCGGGCCGAGCCTGAGGCGCGGACCGAATCCCAGAAGGCGCTCGCTGCGTCCCATGAGAAGGCGATCGGCGAGGAACTGGCCGCCGCGATGCCGGAGGACATGCGCAGTCGGATCGAGGCAATCCAGGAGGAGGTCCGTCGGCTCCACGACGCGACGCCCGACCTTCCACTCGGCTACTTCCTCGAGGAGACGTCGCCCGAGTCACCCCGGACGCGTTTGCTCTTCCGGGGCCAGGCGACTTCCCCCGGCCCGGAGGTCGAGCCGGGCTTGCCGGCGGTTCTGGTTTCCGAGCAGCCGGAGTTCTTGCCACCCGGCGAGCGGACGACGCGGCGGCGGCTCACGCTCGCCCGCTGGTTGACCAGGCCCGGACAATCCGCTAACCGCACGCGTGATCACCAACCGGGTCTGGCAGTTCCACTTCGGCGAGGGACTGGTCCGCACGCCCAGCGACTTCGGCACCTTCGGCGCCCCGCCGACCCACCCCGAGCTGCTCGACTGGCTGGCCGACCGTCTCGATCCGGGACGGCTGGTCGCTGAAGCGGATCCACCGGCTGATCCTCACGAGCAATACGTATCGCATGAGCAAACGATGGGACCCGGTCAAGGGCGTGGAAGACCCCGAGAACACCAGGCTCTGGCGCGTGCCGTACCGCCGCCTGGAGGTCGAGGTGATCCGCGATGCGATGCTCGCTTCCAGCGGCCAGCTCGACACCACGATGTACGGTCCGAGCGTTTACCCCGAGATCCCTCGCGAGGTCCTCGCCTCGCACAGCGACCCCGACAAGGTCTGGAAGCCATTCCAGGAACGAGAGGCCTCCCGCCGCACGGTTTACGCCATGGTCAAGCGTTCGCTCGTCGTGCCCTGGCTCGAAGTGCTCGACTTCTGCGACACCACACAGTCGTCCCCAAGGCGGAGCGTCACCAGCGTCGCGCCTCAGGCGCTCACGCTTCTCAACAGCGGCTTCGTCGCCCGGCAGTCGCACCACCTGGCCGACCGCCTACTCCGCGAGGCAGGCAACGACCCGGCTCGACAGGTCGAGCAGGCGTACTGGCTCACCCTGTGTCGGTCTCCAGCAGCGGACGAGACGGCCGCGATGGTCGCCTACCTCGAACGCGAGGCGACGTGGCTCATCGAGGCCGCCTCGGGGCGAGGTGAAGACCTGGAGCCCGGTGAGGCGAGGCGCGAGGCCCTGGCGAGGATGGGCCGGGTGCTTTTCAACTTGAACGAGTTCGTGTACCCGGATTGATCGGCGAGAGAGGAGACCGGCGATGTCCCGTCGCGCGACGCCCACCCCCGACCCGTCTCCCATTGACCGCTCCCGCGCGCGCGTTCTTCCGTCACGTGGGTGGGGGCTTCGCCGGACTGGCCCTGCTCGACTTGCTCTTGCGGGACGGTTTCTTCACCGAGCCTGCGCGGGCCGATGCGACCGATGCGCCGAACCCGCTCGCGCCCCGGCCCCCGCACTTCGAGGCCAAGGCCAAGCACGTCATCTTCCTGTTCATGAACGGTGCACCCAGCCACGTCGATACCTTCGACCCCAAGCCGGCGCTGGAGACGTACCACGAGACACCGTATCAGGGCAAGACGCCTGTAGGCTCGAACGGCCGGCCGATCGGCCACCTGATGAAGTCTCCCTTCCCGTTCCGCCCGCACGGGCAGAGCGGTCTGCCGATCAGCAGCCTCTACCCGCACACGTCGCAGTTCGCCGATGACCTCTGCGTGATCCGGTCACTCTACACCGACACCGCCGCGCACGCTTCGGGCTGCCTCCAGATGAACACCGGTCGCGTCGTGATCGGCCGGCCTTGCCTGGGGTCGTGGCTCAGCTACGGCCTGGGCACCGGGTCGGACGACTTGCCGGCCTTCGTGGTGATGACCGACCCGCGCGGCGGGCCGATCGGTGCGGCGTCCAACTGGTCGGCCGGCTACATGCCGGCGGCGTACCAGGGGACACTCTTCCGGGGTCAGGGCTCACCCCTGGTCGACCTGGCCAATCCGGAGGGCATCGATACCCTGGCCCAGCGACGCGACCTCGACCTGATCGGGCGGTTGAACCGGGAGCACCTGGAGGACCACCCGGGTGAGTCGGAGCTGGCCGCGCGGATCCAGTCCTACGAGCTGGCTTACCGGATGCAGTCGAGCGCCGCGGAGGTCATCGACCTGGACCGTGAGGACTCCGCCATCCGCACCCTCTACGGCCTGGACGAGGATCAAACCCGCGACTTCGGCCGCAAGTGTCTGATGGCGCGACGG
Source organism: uncultured Planctomycetales bacterium (assembly GCA_963752755.1). Lineage (GTDB taxonomy): Bacteria > Planctomycetota > Planctomycetia > Isosphaerales > Isosphaeraceae > CAVVZJ01. Next base: position 543,304 of record CAVVZJ010000010.1, read on the forward strand.
TTGATCGAGCGCGGGGTCCGGTTCGTCCAGCTCTACTCCGGCGGCGGCCACCTCGAAGACACCTGGGACGGCCATACCGACTGTATCGCCAACCACACCTTGCACGCCGGCGAGACGGACCGGCCGATCGCCGCCTTGATCGCCGACCTGAAGCGGACCGGTCTCTGGGACCAGACCCTGTTGATCTGGGGCGGCGAGTTCGGCCGGACGCCCACGAGCGAGGGCGTCGGCAAGCTCGGCCGCGACCACAACCCCCACGGCTTCTCGATGTGGCTCGCCGGCGCCGGCGTGCGTGGCGGCCAGGCGGTAGGCGCCACCGACGAGCTCGGTTTCGAGGCGGTCGAGGAGCGTTGCCACGTCTCCGACCTCCACGCCACGATCCTCCACCTCATGGGTCTTGACCACACGCGCTTAACCTACTTCTACGGCGGCCGGGACCACCGCCTGACCGACGTCCGTGGACGGCTCATCCCAGGCGTGATCGCGTCGGCCCGGTAGGCGCCCGGCTCCGCCTCGTGAGACCGGCCGCAAGGCCTCATGGAAGGAGAGAACCAGGGCCTCGGCGAGTCCGTTAACCGGGGCGCTGCCCGCCCGGCGCGGCCCGGTTCTATGGATCGGCTCGATATCGCGATGACGCGACGCCGGTCGGTCGCATCCCCTCCGCGGTCCTCATCACTCCCAAAGTGTGGGACGAAAACCTCGACAAGCCCCTCTCGCAAGATCTTCCGGACGCGATCCGCGACGTCCTCCAGGGCTGATCGGCCCTGGGGTTCAGCCCCGGGCGGATGGTCGACACGTGCCCCTGGACCTGGAGGTTCCCGGATGTTAAACAAGAGTTGGTCTCACAACATCCGGCGGGTGCCTCCCTGGGCTCCCGGCGCGGATCCAATGGGCAGAATGCACTCCATGTCGCGTGGTGTTGCTCGGATTCGAATGGGTGCTTGGCTCGGGCGCGCGCCCCGGACGGGACTCGTCGCCCCGGACGACGACTCCTCGTCCTCGGTAAAGCAGTTCGGATCGACGAGTCGCCTGCTCTGGACCTTTTCGCGGATGGTCGGCTCGCCCGACCCACCGGCTCCTGATCGCCTTGAGCCAGCGTTTGCCAGGCTTCCTTTCAAGGGCCCGGTGTGCATGTCCCTGAACCCGGGGACGAGCCGCCTGCTCGTGGCCGAGAACGAGATTGCGCCTGTTTGTCCCGGGCTCGGCCGACCTGCTCCGTCTGGAAACGCAGGACGGGTCCACGAGACCGTGATCCGAGAAGTCGGCCCGCGCGGTGGTCCTCCATGTCCAGTCGGGTGGGCCGTTGCGAACGCGGCTCGAACAACGATCGGCTCAAACGATGTGAGGCGTCGGCAATGCTCCACCCAACCCGGCTGCGGCTCATCACCGTCGCGACGTTCCTGGCGGTTCTCGGGCATTCCGCGATCGCCGACGACCTCGCGCCCCGCCTCAGCATCGTGGACCCGCCCGGCGGCAAGATCGGAACCACGGTCCATGTTCGAGTGAGTGGAACAGGGCTGGAGGGACTCACCGCGCTTCGGTGTGACGAGCCTCGCATCCAGGCGTCGAACTGTGGCCCAGGGCAGTTCACGATCGAGATTCCGGCGGACGTCCCTCCCGGTCTTTACGACCTCCGCGCCCTGGGTGCGAACGGCCTGAGTTCCCCGCGCGGCTTCTTCGTAAGCCCTCGGGACGCCTGCCCGGAAACTGAGCCGAACGAGACAGCAGAATTGTCCCAGCCGGTCGAGCCGGACGTGTCCCTCTGCGGGAGAATCGATCCCCCGGGCGACGTCGACGCTCACCGCTTCTTTGTCCGGTCCGGCCAGCGCGTCGTGATCGAATGCTGGGCGGAACGGCTCGACTCGAAACTCCGCGCGGTGCTCGAACTGGAAGATGTACGAGGCCATCGCCTGGCGTCGAGCCGGGGCTATGTCGGCCTCGATCCCCTGATCGACTTCCGCGCGCCTGCCGATGGCATTTACGTAGTCCGTGTGTATGACCTCACCTACACCGGAAGCCCCGAGCACGTCTACCGGCTCGATATCGACACAGGTCCGCGTCTGGAATTCGCGTGGCCGAATGTTGTCGAATCCGGCAAGACGACTCGCGTGACCCTCTTCGGGCGCAACCTCGCACGCGATGGTCGCGGGGGCGATCCGCCTCAGCTCGATCGTGATGAGGTCGACGTCACGCCGCCAGCGACCAGGGCGGCTCTCCTGCCGCGGACATTCGCACGTCCGCCTCGCTTTGAGGTCGACGAGTTCCCCGTCGATTACCCGGGCGCACCGGCTCCGGTTCTTGTGGGAGTGACCGACGTTCCCGTCCTCCTGGACGTCGAGGACAACCACGATCCCGCGACAGCCCAGCAGATCCCCTGGCCTTGCGAGGTCAGCGGTCGGCTGGAAGTCGGCGATGAGCGAGACTGGTATCTCCTCCACGCCCATCGGGGTGATGTCATCTGGCTGGAGCTGTTTGGCGAAAGAATCGGTGCGCCGGTCGATCTGGATCTGTCGGTGCTCGAGGCCCGCGAGAAACGTGAGCTTCTCCACCTGACCGACCCTGTGGAAGAGCCGACCGAAGGCGCGATCTCGACCCGCCATTCCGATCCCTCCGGGCGCTGGGTGGCGCCCGTGAGCGGCGACTACTGGATCGTGGTGCGCAATGTCATCGGAGGCACACGACGGGACCCCCGGCGACTCTATCGGCTGAGCGTCCGGCGCGAGGAATCCGACTTCCAGCTCCTCGCGATTCCAGGGGGCGGTCAGGTACCCGGCGGTTGGAACGTTCCCCGTGGCGGCCGGGCGTGGATCGAGCTGGTCGCACTGCGCCGTCGAGGGCTGGTACAGCCAATCCACATGACGGTATCAGGACTGCCCGACGGGTACGAATGTCCCGATGTCTGGATCGGGCCGGACGTCGATCGCGTTCCCTTGATCGTCTCCTCGAGTCGAGACGCGAGCCGGGGGCCCGTCGCTTTCACCTTGACTGGACGTGCGGACGTGGGAGGCTTGGAGGTTGCTCACGAGGCGCGTGTGGCCACTGTCCTCTCGACCGGGCCGCCGACCGCCTCCGCTCGCATGACCGGCCAGCTCGTGGCAGCGACCGGCCCCGAGGCCGCCGCCCTCCTGACGGCGGCCCCGACCCGGACCGCCGTCTCCCAGGGAACCGTCATCGACATCCAGGTCAACCTGGATGTCTTCCAGGGAGGGAAGTCCGGCCCCGTCAGCTTGACCGGTGTCGGCCTTCCCCCGGGCATGAGCCACCGGGTTTCGCCGGAGCACGCCGACCCCACCCGGTTGTGGTTCAGCCTCCAGGTTCCCGAGCGGCTCGCGCCTGGCCCGTACACCTTCGTGATCAGAGCCGAGTCGGTGCTGACCACTCCCGCCGAGAAGCCGGGCGCCAAGCCAAGAACGCAGCCGATCACCGTCGATTCGAATCCGGTGACGATCGAGGTGGGCCCCGGGGCGTTCGACCTCCGTCTCGACCCCAGGACCCCCCGATCGATCCGGCGCGGGGAAGTCATCCAGCTTCAGTACAGCGCCCTCCGACGCAACGGATTCATCGGCAAGATCCATACGGAGCTGCACGCTCCGGAAGGTGTGAGCGGTCTGCGGGCTCGCGGCGTCACCTTCGTCGGTCAGACCGACAGCGGCGTTTTGCAGATCGTCGCTTCCGACGACGCCCCGCTCGGCCGGCAGCCGACCCTCCGGCTTGAGTCGATCGGGACCGTCGAGGACGAACCGATCCATCACATCGGGTGCTTCGTCGATCTGGAGATCACACGATGACGATTCCATCTAAGCGAACACCTGTTGGATTGACCTCGACCCGTCGCGTCGCGGTCTTCCTCGCGGTCTGGCCGGCTTTGCTGTGTGGCTTCGGGCGGAACGCCCTCGGTGATGCGAAGACCGCCGGCCCGCGTGTGGCTTTTACCACCGACGTGCGGCCGTTGCTCACAAAACTCGGTTGCAACAGCGGTGGCTGTCACGGCAAGGCGACTGGCCAGAACGGATTCAAACTCTCCTTGCTCGGATTCGAGCCGGCCGAAGACTACCAGGCGATTGTCCGCGAAGCGTGGGGACGTCGGATTCTCCTTGCCGCGCCCGAGAAGAGCCTCCTCCTGCTCAAGGCCACCGGGGCCGTCGCCCACGGCGGCGGTCGGCCGCTGGCTCCTGACTCGGAAGATTACGAGGTCCTGCGCCGCTGGATCGAGCAGGGCGCTCCTCCTCCCCGGGTGGACGACCCCGTGGTCCAGAGCCTCGCGATCGAGCCCGGTGACGCCGTCCTTTCGCGGAAGGCCCACGTGGCGCTGCGGGTGCGCGCCGCGCTTTCCGACGGCTCGACGCGCGACGTCACCCGCCAGGCCCTCTACGAGTCGAACGAGCCCGACGTGGCCGAGGTGAGCCCCTCGGGAGTGATCCAGACGAACGACCGCGGCGGCCTCTTCGCCGTCATGGTGCGCTACGGCGACCAGTTCGGCGTGTTCCACGGAACGGTACCGTTCCACAATCCCGGATCGGTCGCGTCAAATACGGACGGGGACCGGGACCGATCGTGGGTCGATCGCTTGTTGCGTCAACAGTGGAGCGAGCTGGGAATCGAGCCATCGCCTCCAGCCGACGACGCCACCTTCCTCCGCCGCGCGAGTCTGGACATCTGCGGTACGATCCCCACGCCCGAGGAGGTTCGCGCCTACCTGGCCGACACGCCGCCGGATAAGAAAGCCCGCCTGATTGACCGCCTGCTGGATCGACCGGAATACGCCAGTCTGTTCGGCCTGAAGTGGGCCGACATCCTGAAGAACCGCGGCGGCGGTTACTCCACCAATCAACAACGCGCCGGCACCAGCCTGTTCGCCGCCTGGATTCGCGAGGCGATCGGCTCAAACATGCCCTATGACCGTTTCGCCACCGAGATCCTCACAGCCGTCGGCAGTCAGGAGGTCAACCCGCCGACGGTCTGGTACCGCTCGGTGCGGACGTCTCAGGATTACGTCGAATCGATCTCCCAGGCGTTCCTCGGCGTGCGTGTCCAGTGCGCTCAGTGCCACCACCACCCCGCCGAACGCTGGAGTCAGGACGACTACTACGGGCTGGCGGCCGTTTTCGCGCGCGTCGGTCGCAAGGGAGGGTTCGCCGATGCGGAGGTGCCCACCAATCAGACGATCTTCGTCGCGTCCGAGGGACGGGTCCAGAACCCCCGCACGAAGCGGACGATGACCCCTCGACCGCTCGGTGGCCCCGACTTCTCGGTGGGGCGTTTCGACGATCCCCGCGTCAGCCTGGCACGCTGGATGACCGACCCGGAAAACCCTTACTTCGCCCGCACGATGGCCAACCGCATCTGGGGTCACTTCTTCGGCCGGGGCCTGATTCACCCGATCGACGATGCGCGGAGCACGAACCCGCCGAGTCACCCCGAGTTGCTCGATGCCCTGGCTCGCGACTTCGTCCAGAGCGGCTACGACGTCAAGCACCTCATCCGCGTCTGCTGCAACTCGAAAGCTTATGCCCTCCGCTCGGAGCCGAACGCGACCAATCGCGATGACCACCAGACGTTCGCTCGTTATTATCCGAAACGCCTTCAGGCTGAAGTGCTTCTGGATGCGTTCAGCGACGCCCTCGGAGTCCCCACCGACTTCTCGGGCGGTCCCGGCAAGTTCCCGGCGGGGACCCGCGCGATCGACCTGCCGGATGAGGCGGTGCCCAACGCGTTCCTCGACGTGTTTCGGCCGCCCGCGCGGGCTTCCTCCTGCGAGTGCGAACGAGTCGGCGAGGCGTCACTCGCCCAGGCGCTCGCCCTGATCGGATCGCCGATCCTGGAACACAAGCTGAAGGCCAGGGAAAGTTGGCCGTCCCGGCTGGCGGAAGACACGCGTCCCATCTCGGAGATCATCGACGACCTGTATCGGCGCGTCCTCGGTCGCCCCGCCCGCGCCGACGAGGTCGAGAAGGCTCGGCAATTCGTGGAGGCCCAGTCGGATCGACGGGTCGCCTTCGAGTCGCTCGCCTGGTCGCTGCTGGTTTCCGCTGAATTCCTGTTCAATCATTGAATCGAGGAGGAACCATGCCGATCCCCAGCGACGGAATCCACCCGTTGAACCGTGCGATCAGCCGGCGGCGGCTCCTCCAGTTCGGCCTCCCTGCGCTCGGGTTGGGCCTCGCCGACGTCCTCCGCGCCGCGCGGTTGCCAGGCCGGACACACCGTCCTCGTCCGTTCGTGGGCGGTCGCTGATCGTCTTCTGGACGCATGGAGGCATGAGCCAGCAAGACACCTATGACCTGAAGCCCGACGCCTCCGCCCAGTTCCGCGGGCCGTATCGCCCGATCTCGACCTCGGCTCCGGGCATCTTCATCACGGAGCGGTTCCCCCGCCAGGCGCGGGTCATGGACCGGCTCTCCCTGGTCCGCTCGGTCCACCACGGCAACGCGATCCACGCCCCCTCCGCCCACTGGATGCAGACCGGCTACTTCGGGCCGACCCTGGCACGCAATGCCCCCCAGAAGCCGTCCTTCGGCTCCGTGATCGCTCGCGCCGCCGGCCCCCGTTCGCCCAACATGCCAGCTTATGTGACGATCCCCAAGTCCGAAGCCTTCGGCTACCAGGGTGCGCTCTATCTGGGAGCGGCTTACCAGCCGTTCGAGGTCGGGGCCGACCCGAACTCGGCCGATTTCCGCGTCGCCAACCTCACGCTCCCCGACGGGCTCACACCCGAGGCGATGCGATCCCGGTCCGCCGCGCTCCGGGAGTTCGACACCCTCCGCCGCGATATCGACGCCAGCGGCGTGCTCGAAGGGCTCGACACCTTCAAGGCCCAGGCGATCGAGATGGTCACGGGCGACCGTGTCCGGCAGGCATTCGATATCAGCAAGGAAGATCCCCGCCTTCGCGACCGCTACGGCCGACACCTCTATGGCCAGGGCGCCTTGCTGGCCCGTCGCCTGATCGAGGCGGGCAGCACCTGCGTCACCGTCAATACTGGTTACTGGGATCATCACAACGACATCGAGAAGAACCTGGAAGTGCACCTGCCACCGCTCGACCAGGCCATCGCCACACTTGTGGAAGACCTCGACCAGCGCGGGATGCTCGACGATGTCCTCATCCTCTGCGCGGGCGAATTCGGCCGCACACCTCTCATCAACGGTTACGCGGGACGCGATCACTGGTCCAATTGCTTCACAGTCCTCCTGGGTGGCGGTGGCCTGAAGGGGGGACAGATCGTCGGCGCGAGCGAATCGCGAGGGGGTGACGTGAAGGATCGGCCGGTTACTCCCCAGGACGTCCTGGCCACGATCTATCGGACCCTCGACATCCCCCTCGACCTGCATTTCCCCGACGCCTCCGGGCGGCCGGTCTCCATCGTCGGCTCGGGGAAGCCGATCGCGGAACTCTTCTGATTACAACCTACGAGGATTCTGGCCTCGGTCGGCCTCCTCAGGTTGGTCGATGAGCCTTGACGTCGTTCACGAGTCCCCGGATGCCTTGATGCCGTTCGCCTTCATCCTTGGACCTTCGGCGGGCCGCATGGGGTGCGCACGACGAGCAGGGCCAGGCCGCGGTGGTCGAGCATCTCCCGGAATCGCTCCCGAAGTGCCGGACCGGACTCATCCGGGCCGTGGCTCGCGACCTTCGCCACGCCGCAGGCCCGCGCAATCCCCTCGATGCTCAGTGCCGGCGCTGGCTGGCCGCGGGCATCCCGACCCACGCCGGGGTTCGGCTGGAACCCGGAGGTCACGGTTGCCCCGTTGTCCAGGACGACCATCAGGATGTCGCTGCGGTTGACCACCGCGTTGCAGAGGGCCGGCAGGGTGGTGTGGAAGAACGCGGAGTCGCCGAAGAGCGCCACGGGTCGCCCCGGGTAGCCCCCCTTGCGCAGACCATCGGCGACCCCGACCGCCGAGCCGAGGGCATACTTGGCGTCCAGCCGACCGGCTACCGTCACCAGGCAACCCGGATCGCCGACGAGGAACAACTCCTCGCCCCGCTCGTCCGCAGCCGCCTGGAGCGCGTCCAGCACCTCGCCGTAGCGGCAGCCCGCGCAGTGGTTCTCCCGGCTCGGCCGCTCCGAGGCCTCGGCGTCCGACCGATAATCGCGGTTGGGAAGGAAATCGGAACTGAGGGACGAGAGCGCCTGAACGATTTGCCAGCGGAACAGCTCCCCCTCGCGCGGGACGTGGCCGCTCCGCTTGCCGAGGATCTCGACACGGATCGCATGGTCGAAGGCGAGCGCCTTCAGCCGGTCCTCAACGAACGGCTCGATCTCCTCGAGGATCAGGACCCTTCGACAGCCGGAGAGGAACCGGGCCACGACCGCCTCGGGGAGCGGAGCGAGGGCGGTGAGCTGCAGCAGTCGCAGACCCCGCGCAGGCTCTTCGCCCAGAACATCGAGCAGCTTCCGGAACACGAACCCGGCGGCGACGATGCCCAGTTCTCCCTCCCCCACGATCCGGTGGAACGGCAGGGCCTCGGCCCAGCGGCCTGCCTCCGCGAGCCGCTCGTGGAGGTCTCGATGCTTCTCGACGACGTTGCGCGGGACGGGAACGAACCGCCACGGTTCCCGCGCCAGCCCGAGGTTGATACGAGGGAAGGGCCCATCGAGAAGCTCCACCCGCTCCGACTGCTGGGTGAAACTCCGTGTCACGCGGACGATCACCGGCAGTCGGAGCCGCTCCGACGCCTCAAAGGCCGCCTGGATCAGGGCGTAACCCTCGGCCGGGCTCGCTGGCTCGACGAGCGGCATTTCCAGGAGCGCGGCGAGCGGGCGCGTGTCCTGGTCGTTCTGCGATCCGTAGCCGCCGGGGTCATCACCCAGGAGGATCACGAGTCCCCCGTGCACGGGCGTCAGGTTCAGCACCATGAGCGGGTCGAGCATGGCGTTCATCCCCACGCTCTTGGTGCAGACCAGCGCCCGGCGGCCGGCGATCGAGGCGCCGATGCCAAGCTCCAACGCCACCTTCTCATTGCTCGACCACTCGACATACAGACCGTGCGGCTCCGCCAGCCCGATCAGCACCTCGACGGTCCCCGAGCTGGGCGAACCCGGGTAGCTGGTCACCACGCTGACCCCGGCGGCCAGAGCGCCTTGGCCCATCGCCTCATCGCCATTCAGGACTCTTCCCGGCATGACACCCCCCGAACGATCGTTTCGGCCGAGGTCGAATCGCCCCGTACTCCTTCCCAACATGACCGGACCGGGTCATGCGTTCAACGCTCTTGCTCGGCGGTCAGTTCCGGCCCGAGCCGCGGCCTCGCATCCCATCGTGAGGTGACGCCCTGGCCGCCGAGCGTCCGCCCGTTTCTCGCGCTCGTGCAGCATTTCGCCCCGACGGGCCAAGTGCGTGCTATAATTAACGCTAGTTCCTTGGCAATCCGGTTTCCCGCCCGCCCCGTCTTTTGGCGGGACGTCGCGACGTTGTCGCGCGTCCCCGCGCCGAACGAACTTCAAAATGGGCAAGATGATCGACGCAACTTCTGAGACGCTTACTCTTTCCGATTGACATACCGGCGTGCCGCGAAGCGTCCCTCGGACGTCTTCACGCCGTTTCGCAGGCGTCCCCGGCAGCGTCGCCTGCGCGTTCCCACACCGTCCCGGCATCTTTGTGCGGTCAAAGAAAGCGATTGTTGCCATTTGGTCGGGGGCTGCCCTCGGGACGGTTCGCGCAGGTCGGATGTCGGCGATCGTTCTCCGGATTCGCGGGTCGGCTGACCCGCTCGGGCCCGGGTCGAAGGCTCCCCGGCGGACTCAATATCCGGACTTCTTGTCGACGATATGCAGGAGCATCCGACCCGCGGCGAACCGCCGGAGATTCTCGCGAAAGAGCTCGTGCGCCCGCCGCTCGCCCCTGGGGGACTGACCGGCCGTGTGCGGGGTGATGATCACATTGCGCTTCCAGAGGGGGTGTCCTGCCGGGAGCGGCTCCGGGTCGGTCACGTCCAGGCCGGCGGCGAGAGCCTCGATGCTGGAACAGGCTTCGTGATCTTCCCATCCACTCTTCGAGGTTTCAGGGCGTCATCGAGAACGCGGTGCAACGGCTCGTTCCACCCGGTTGTTCGGGTGCCCGGGTGGAGACCACTGCTCGTCGAAGAAGCCGGTTCGGATCACGACTCCAGCCTCCGGCCGGGACGGGTCGTCAGGAACCTTGATGACGGCCCAGTCGCCCAGGCGGGGGAAGAGGAGATAGTTCAGCGTGGCGAGTTCTTGCTCGTGGAAGGAGTGCCCGCTGTTGAGGACCACGTAGCGCCCCTCGGCCAACGGATTCGGCTGGATCAAGATCGGCGCATGGCCGGCCGAGGCCACGTTCGTGTCACCGATCGCGCATTCCTCGCGTGTCCAGCGGATCGGCAAGCCCGGCAGCACGCGAGCGATCCAGGAGTTGCTCCCGGGGTCCCCGAAGAGGATCAGGTGGAAGCGGCGAGCGTCCTCTGCGGTGACCTCCGTGTCGTCCTTGACCGGCAGCTCACCACGGAAGTAATGCCTCCACTCGGAGGCAAACCGCTTCAGACTGGCTTCCGACCACGCCTGCACCGCCGGGTCCCACGCCGCGCCGGTGCCGCGAACGCAGAGGAAGGGGGCGGTGAATGCGTCGTCGATCGGCCCCTGCAACCCCGGTCGCTTACCATCCAGCTTCCAGTGGTCGAGCTCGCCCAGGTAAGCCCACTGATCACCGCGTTTGCCTAGGACGATTCCGATGCGTTCCGGCCCGCCTCGATGCTCCGGCACCGGCACGTCCACGCCTCCGACACGGACCTCCTTCACCGTCGAGGACACCGGAGGGAGGATGGCGAATCGCGTGACGTTGCTCGCCTCCACGACCTCGACCGTGTCCTCCTCGACCAACCGCGCTTCCAGTTCGGCACGGTTGTAGTGCTCGCCCATCCCGAGCACCTGGAGCCAGTCGCAACGGCTGTACTTGAGGGTCCACGTGACGAAGCGGATACGGTTCGGGGCATGCTCTCGCCCCTTCGCTGCAAACTCGCCGAGGCGCCGCATCTGCTCCGCATGTGTGACCGGATCGATGACGTGACCCGTACCCGGGGAGATAAGGTTGACCATCGTGAGGCCTTCCTTCGCCATCGCCCGACCCATGATCTCGTGGGCCTGGAAGAAAACATCCTTGTCGCCCATGCAGGCGACGGTCGGCACCATGCCGGCGTTGGCCGCGTAGTCCACCGAGTCGAGCATGTGCAGCATCTTCTCCTGCTGCGGCGGGAGTGGGCCGACAACCACGAAGTTTTCCAGCGGCGTTTTCGAGAACTCATGCGTATCCACATATCCGCAGTAGGGCCCGAGGGCGACGAATCGATCCGGGTGCTTGAGCCCGAGGTGCCAGGTGCCCGAGGCCCCCATCGACATCCCGCGCAGCACGATCCGGTCACGATCGACGGCGTAGTTTCGGCAGGCCGCCTCGATCGCTTCGAAAACGTCGGTCTCGCCCGCCCAGCGGTAGCCATTCTCGACCCGGCCGAGCGGGTGCAATTCGATGTAGTCCCGCTCGGGAGCATCGGCGGCGGGCTGATCCCCCTCGTCGAAGCACCCAGGAACCGCAGCTCGCTCATCCCGATCGGCCGGGTGCTGCCGTGGAGCACCACGTCGAGCCGCATGGGCTTACCCCGTTCGTAGTTCTCGGGCACGATCAATGCGAAGGGCTGGACCGAGTTGTCCACCGCCGAGACGAAGCCGCGGACAACCTTCCCCTTCCTTCCCGTCCATGGTGCCTTGCCGGCTTCAAGCGCGTTGAGCCGCTCCTGGCACCGCTCCAGTGCCGTCTTCAAGAGCTTCACGTCGGACGGTCCGAACGTCGCGTCATATTCCAGTCCCCAGGCGATCCCCTTGGCAAAGACCTCCGCATCGGCGAGGCGGTCGCTTCTTCTCTCCGATCCTCCACCTTCGGTTCCCCTCAACGTCTCCAACCGCCCCGTCAGTTCTTTCAGGTCGCGCTCGATCTGCTCTCGCTGCTCGACTCCCAGGGTGAGTGGGTCGTCAGCACCCAGGGAGACGGCTGGCCCGACTCCGCCCCACGTGGAGAGTGCTGCGAGAATCGCGAAGTGAATCCGATAGCCGCGTGTGGTCACCACGTCCTCGCTCCCCGCGTACGGCGATCCGGTGCCCTCAGAACGACTGATTGTCGGGGAGAGACCGGCCGCTCGCAAGAGGGGCATCCGCACGATGGCCGGTCGAATCGACGGGAACATCGGACCGAATCGCGTCTGGCCGGCTCCCCGTGGTTCCTTGTCGACACAGTGAGCCGCCACCCACGGCAGCAGTCCATCCACAAGCCATGGCGGGATCATGGAGAGAGAAGAACGCGAATGTGGGGTGGTACGTTGCTCCCCATGCCCGGATCTCCCAAACTGACACGACGACTCGAACCCGTCACTCAAGATCGGAGGACAGACGATGGGACGTGCAAAAGCGATGGTGATCTTCGGCGTGCTGGGGTGGTTTCTCACGACCGCTGGACCCGCCACGGCCGATCCTCCTCGGGCCAGTGAACGCTACCTCCGCTTCCGCGCGGGCCAGACGATGGCCTACGGGATCCTTGAAGGAAACCGCGTGAGGCAGCTCTCGGGTGATCTCTTCGGCGAGTTCGCGAAGACCGATCAAACCTATGCCCTGGAAGAGGTCACACTGCTCCCGCCGACCCAGCCGACGCAGATTCTTGCCCTCGCCGGCAACTACAGGAGCCATCTCGATGGCGAGGCAGTCCCCTCGAAGTTCCAGATCCCCCAGCCGTTCTTCAAGAGTCCCTCCTGCCTCATCGCCGATGGGGAAAAGATCATCATCCCCCGGGACTCCCCTGGTCCGGTGCACTTCGAGGCCGAGTTGGTGATCGTGATCGGAAAGCGAGCCCGCAAGGTCTCCAGGGAGCGGGCGCTGGACTATGTCTTTGGCGTAACCTGCGGCAACGACGTCAGCGAGCGGTTCTGGCAGAACGACGAGCAGGGCAAGGACGTCCAATGGTGGCGTGCCAAGGGGGCCGACACCTTCGGCCCGGTCGGACCGTACATCGCCACCGGCCTCGACTACGACAACCTGAAACTGACCCTACGCCTCAACGGCGAGGTGAAGCAGGAGGAGCAGACAAGCCGGTTGATCCACGATGTCGCCTCCGCCGTTAGTTTCATCAGCCGTTATGTCACACTCCATCCCGGCGACCTGATCTTCACCGGAACGCCCGGAGAGACCGCGGCCATCAAGCCGGGGGACGTGGTTGAGGTCGAGCTGGAGGGTGTGGGCGTGCTGCGCAATCCCGTGGTGGCCGAGGAGTAGCCACGCCGCCCAGTCGTCCACCCGGGGCTCTGCTGTCTCGCCGAGGCTCAACCAATCCTCAACGAGACGGCGAGCCCCACGGCGCAGCTCCGACAGGGGTTGGCCCTCGTGCGAGGATCGGCTCGACGACCGGGCCTTCCGCATCCGTCAGGCGGAATTCGCGGCCCTGGAAGCGAAAGGTCAACTTCGCGTGGTCGATGCCGAGACATTGCCAGAACGTCGCGTGCAAGTCGTGAACGTAAACGGAACCCTTGATGATGTTGTCACCGAAGTCGTCCGTTTCTCCGAGCGTGAACTCCGGCCGAATGCTGCCACTGGGATCAGGAGTAAGTAACGTCATCCCAGACGTGTGCCTTCCTTCACGACCTGGAACCGGTCCGGATCGTTCTGGCACTTCCTCCAGCACATGTTAAACTCGCCGGGCAGGAGCATGGCCAGGAACGACTCCCGGTGGGCGACTCCGATGAGAGGCGCCTTCGAGACGTCCCGATCGACTTCGACCGACTGGCACCCGGCATTCAGGAGATTCCCCATGTCCAGCACCACCCGTCGCGGATTCGTCCAGCACTCGGCGGCCCTCGGCCTGGGTCTGACGTTCACGCTGGGCGGCAAGGCGTTCTCGGCCAACGACAAGATCCGCGTCGCCTGCATCGGCGTCCGCGGGCGGGGCAACTCGGTCATGCACAGCTTCGCGGCTGAGCCGGACTGCGAGATCAGCCACATCTGCGACGTCAACCAGGCCGTCCGCGAACAGCGGGGCGGGGAGATGAAAGCGAGGACCGGCCGCCTACCCAAACTGGTCAACGACTATCGGACCCTCCTCGACGACGCTTCGGTGGACGCGTTCATGGTTGCCACGCCGGACCACTGGCACGCCATGCTCACAATCGACGGCTGCCTCCACGGCAAGGACGTTTACGTCGAGAAACCCGCCAGCCACAACATCCGCGAGGGTCAGACGGCGCTGGCCGCTGCCCGCAAGAAGGACCGGATGGTGCAGGTCGGCACGCAGATCCGCAGCGCCCCGTTCCTTCGCGAAGCTGCCGATTATGTCAAGAGCGGTGCGATGGGACGGGTGATCTATGGCAAGGCCTGGGAAACCGATCGCAACGGCGAGGTCCACCTGGCACCCGATGGAACCCCACCACGCGGCTTTGACTACGAGATCTGGCAAGGACCTTGTCCCGAGCGTCCCTACAACCCCACAATCGTCGGCGGCGCCTGGCGATGGCTCTTCGACTACGGCACCGGCGACCTCGGCAACGACGGCGTCCATCGTATCGATTACGGCCGGTATGTCATGGGTCTGGAGGGGATGCCCACGGCGATCGGCTGCACCGGCGGCAAGCTTTTCTTCACGGACGACGATCAGGAGTGGCCCGATACCCTGCTCGTCCAGTACGAATACCCGGGCCAGATCTTCCAGTACGAGATGCGTCTGTGGTCACGGCCGAAGCTGTTCGGCGCCACCGAGGGAGCGGTCATCCACGGTGAGAATGGCTGGATCCTGCTGACGAACACCACATGGAAGGCCTTTGACGCCGCCGACAAGCTGGTCAAGGAGGGAGGGACCAGCGGAGCCGAGGCCCAGCAAGCCCATGTCCGCAATTTCCTCGACGCCGTCCGAAGCCGGAAGCGCGAGTCCTTGAATCAAGAGATCGCATCCGGACACATCAGCACAGCCATGTGCCATGCCGGCCATATCGCCTGGCGCACCGGACGTCGGTTGCGGTTCGACTCGCGGACGGAGACGTTTGATGACTCGGCGGCCAACCAGTACCTCGGCCGCGAACATCGCAAGGGTTTCGAGTTACCGGAGATCTCGTGAGGGTCGCCCCTTTCCGGAAACGCCGGTCACCCCGGATTCACTGCCGGCGTCACGGTCGGTCCGACGCTCGTGGTCGAGGCAGATCAGATGCTGGGGCGGGGTGTGGTTGCTCGTACGAGGTTGGCAGGGAGGGCACAATGGGCCAATCCGAACACTGGCCCATGTGACACCCACACCAGCCGGATCAAACCCTGGGGCGGCAAAATGTTTCGTTGCGACGAGGACCCAACCGGCCGGCCCATCGCCCCCGGGATCGAGTCCAGCGGAGGCAAGTCAGACCCGAGGTCACTCTGATGCACTTGAGCACGCTTCTACGATCAACCGCGATGGCACTCATCCTCGTCGGTCCGCTCGTCGCGAGAGCACAGCCGCCGCGGCTGGAATTCACTCGCATGGTGGCTCACTGGGACGGCTACGCCGACCCCGACTACCTGGCTTTCATCGACGACGCGCGGCCCGAGGTCGTGCAGGTTGGCTTCTACGGCGCCCATTTCTGGAGTCTCGCCCACACCCCCTTTGGCGGCGGTTATCCCGCTCACTTCCCCGTCCGCGGCCTGGACGAGTGCGGCAACTGGTTCGAGGAATTGAACGGGCAACTCCACCGCCGGAGGGCCAAGGTGGTCGGCCACTTCAACGTCGAGTTCCTCGTCGGCGATCCCGACGGTCCCGAGGGGCCTCGCGGCTTCTTCCAGTTCTACCGCGACCTCTGGAATGAGCAGGTGCTGGGACCGCGGCCGACGGACGACCCGCTCGAATTGCTCCAGAAGGGGCCGGATGGCCTGCCAATCATCCACCACAGCTACCAGATCGGCGGGATGAGCGAATACTGGGGCTGCCTGAATAACCCGAAGTGGCGGGATGTGCTCAAGGCTTGGGTGAGAGTCGCCCTCCGACGAGGGGTCGATGGCTTCATCGGCAACTACCTCTATCGCCATAACTGTCTCTGTGACCACTGCGTCCAGGGTTTCCGATGCTACCTTGCCGACCGGTTTACCGCGGACGAGCTACGGGAGCGTTTCGAGATCGTCGATCTGGAGCATCACGAGTTTCGCGAGATCGTCGGCTGGCACGACCCTGCTAAGTCGTCGCCCTTGCTGCGGGAGATGCTGCGATTCTCACAGATCTCGGTCAAGCGGGCCTTCGACGAGGTCTTCCGGCAGTTCGGCCGGTCACTGAAGTCGGACCTGATCGTCGCCCAGTGGGACCACCTCGGCGACTTTGCTCAGATCGCTGGCGACGAACGTTGCCTTCTACCGGCCAGGCTCTGGGGCCGCGGCGAGGACTATCTCTGGTACAGCACGGGTTCCGCCGCCTGCTTCACCGATCTCGCTGCGGGCATTCTCGGCGAGGGAACCTTGCAGGCTCGCTATATTCGCGGCGCCTTCGACGACAAGCCGTTCACCCTCGGCAAGTACGAATCCACCCGCATCCGGGTTGCGATCGCCGAGTTGGCGGCCAACGGCGGCGCCCCGATGGGCTTCTACGCCCGATTCCGCGACCCTGAGGCCCGCACTGAGCTGGTCCGCTACTACCGCTTCCTCCGCGAGAACGATGCCCTCTACCACGCCAACCGACCCCACGCCGAGGCTGTGCTGCTCTACCCGCGACGGCGATTGCACGAGGGAGACGTCTCGGCCGTCGAGCGATTCAAGCAGGTTGGCCGTTGCCTTCTCGAACGCCACGTCCTCTTCGACGTCCTCCCCGACCATCTGGCTACCCCCGACCACCGGCCGGCCGATCACCGGATTGTCACGGTCGCCGATGGACTGCCTGGCGACCTTGACGACGCGGACCTCAGCCGCTTCGAGGCCCCGACCACGGTCCGTGTCTCGGCCAGCCGGCCCCTCGATGGCGGCGAGCTGACGGTCCACTTTGTCAACTACGACCGCGACGAGCCGGACGAGCCGCGGAGTCCCGGCACCGGGATCGCCGACGACCGGCCCCGGCCCGTCTCCGGGATCGAGGCCGATCTGCGCCTGCCCGAGGGGTCGAGCGTGACGGAGATCCTGGCACTCTCGCCCGAGTGGCCCGAGCCGCGTTCGCTGCCCTTCGTGACCGCGGGGGGACGGGTCCGGTTCGGGATGCCAGAGTTCCTGGTCTATGGAGTGGCCCGCGTCCGGCTGGACAATCCGCCCGCTCAGGCGGCCGAACCGGACAAGCCGGTCAAAGAACTGATCCTGCCCGGGGAATCCTTCCTGGTTGCCGGTCGCCCGGCGTTTATCCTGTGGCCGTCCAAGGAGCGACGACGGACGCCTCAACCCTGGGTCCTGTACTCCCCGACGTTGCCACCCTATCCCGACCGGCACGAGAAGTGGATGCACCAGCAATTCCTCGATGCCGGAGTCGCCGTGGCCGGGATTGACGTGGGTGAGTCGTATGGTAGCCCCCGTGGTCGAGAGCTTTTTACCGCTCTGTATCGAGAGCTGACCGAGAAACGTGGCTTCGCGCCCCGACCGTGCCTGCTCGGGCGCAGCCGTGGCGGTCTTTGGAACACGAGCTGGGCCGAGGATCACCCCGATTGGGTCGCTGGTCTGTCGGGGATCTACCCGGTGTTCGATCTCCGGAGCTATCCCGGGCTGGCAAAGGCAGCCCCGGCCTACGAGCTGACCGCCGCCCAATTCGAGGACCGGCTCCCCGAGGTCAACCCGATCGAGCGTGTGGACGTGCTCGCGAAGCATCACATACCGGCGTTCCTGATCCACGGCGACGCGGATGAGGTCGTCCCACTCAACGCGAACTCCGCCGCGTTCGTCTCCCGGTACCGAGCGGCGGGTGCGGGCGACCTGGTCAGGCTCGTCGTGGTTGAGGGCCAGGGGCACAACCTCTGGGAGGGGTTCTTCCACTGCCAGGAGCTGATCGATTTCACCATCGAGCGGGCCCAAGCGGGCGCCCGGCCGCCAACCGGGCGGTGAGTTGGAGGTCTCTGATCGGTGGCCGTACCCACCTGGTCAGTCAAGGCGCTGGGCTTTTATTCCGCACGTTTGCCGAATCCTGGACCTTCTCTCGGTATCAGTGACCCGCGGCGGGCCCCGAGATCATCGCCGTCTATGAGTCGATGTTGTCCCCGCAGGCATTCATGGTTGTGTGTTGCAAAAGCCCAGGGCATTCCCGATACCGGGGACATGAACAAGCCGCCGCCGATCTCGGAACCGCAGTGGCAATCCGTACCGCGTGACCCAAGAGGCCGTCCAGGCTCGGTTGGAGTCGTTGGAGCGGCGAATCGCCGAGTTGGAGCAGCGGCTCAACACGAACGTCGAGTGGGCAGGGGGAGAATCGAACTCCCGACACTGCGATTTTCAGTCGCATGCTCTACCAACTGAGCTACCTGCCCATCCGCATGAAGGGATGTAACGATAACGTGTCGTCCCGCTGATGTCAACGGTCCGGTGCTCAGGGAACGGGTTCGCTCCAGCGAATGCAGAGAGCTGTGGTCGGGAGTTCTCCAGGAGGGTTGGCGTGTCTTAGGTTTCTTGGGATGCCGGCCCTCCCCGAAAGCTCGGGGCAGGCGACTTTCTCGAAACGGGGGCTCGACCCATTTCCACCAACGTCCTCTGCCGATCGCAGCTCTCGCGACTCCTCCAATTGATCCTGGCCCTGCGGTCGGGCCGCTTCCCGAACGCCAACCAACTAGCTGAGTTGTGCGAGGTCAGCCGTCGCACGATCTACCGCGATCTCGACGCCTTGCTCCGCGCCGGGGTGCCGGTCCGGTATCGGTCGGACCGGCAGGGCTACGAGCTGGGCTCGGGCTTCTTCCTCGACCCACCCCGACTGGAGGAGGACGAGATTGCGGCACTGATCCTCCGCGCCAGCCAGGGCGGCCTCCGGGACTGGCCTTCGCTGCCCCGCAAGGCGGAATCGGCCGCCTTGAAATGCGCGCAGGGTCTCTCGGAGGAAGCACGTCGGCGGGTCCTGTCGCTCGCGGAGATCGTCGGCGACGAGACACCCGCTCCCGAGGTTGCCCCCGCTCGGCTCGCGATGCACCGCGTGATCCTCGAGGCCCTCGGCGAGCGCCGACAGCTCCGGCTCTCCTATCGACAGCCGGGGGAGGAGGCCGAGGTGGCCACCAGGTTCAGCACCTACCGGCTGGGCTTCCAGGCTGACGCCTGGTGCCTGATCGGCCGTTCGAGCTACCACCGCCAGATCCACGTCTTGCCGCTGCCCTGGATTCGCCATGCGGAGCCGACGGACGACACTTACCAGATCCCGCCCCGATTCCGACCCGGTCGGTCCCCCAGCCTCCTCGACACCAGGCCCCCGGCCGACCGTCCCCAGATCGTCTGGCTGCGCCTTCGAGGGATCGCGATGCAGGAACTGGAGGCCTCAGCCCGGCCGCCCGGCGAAGTCATCGAGTGCCGGTTGGTCGGAGATGGGGAGATCGCGTTGATTCTGAACGTCACAAACGAGGACAGCCTGAAGCGTTGGGTCTTCGGATTCGGGGAGGACATCGAGGTCCTGAGCCCCGCCGATCTGCGTCGGTCAATCCGCGAGACCGCCCTCCGGCTGGTGAGGAGCCACTCCGAGACCACTTCCGTCGAGACAACAGGCGAGCCCCGGAGGGGCCTGGTGGTGAGCGCTCTTGGCTAATCCTCGACTCCCCGACGGCTCTCAGCGATTCCGGCCCATTTGTGAGTCCGAAGCAACGGAGAATCAACCGCGGTAGGTGGTTGACTCGGCGGGGAGGAACCTTAGAATAGCTCCACCTGATGGCGGTGTTCAGCCCGTCGGTCGGGCGCATAGCTCAGTTGGCTAGAGCGCACCCCTGATAAGGGTGAGGTCCGAAGTTCGAATCTTCGTGCGCCCACTGCTCCGATCAATCTGCTCCTTTCAGGCCCAGTTCTGGTCTTCCCTCCCCATCGAGGACGCCTGGTGGTCTGGTCGGTCATGCGACCGCGATCCGTGCCGTCCGGAGCCATTCCTTCACGCCAGAAGAGGCTGTCGGAACTCTCGTCGCCCCTCAAACAACCAGGCAATCAACGCTGTCTGGTGCCGTTGAAAACGGGAGCCGAACAAAGTGGGATGCGGAAATGAGCGAACTATCGCTCCCGGCTGAGCGAACCTCCTGGTAGGGTCAGCGTGTCCGGCAATCGCGGCCTCCAGGCCGTTGACGCCCCCGGCGCCAGCTCCCTAGAATCCTGCGGGACCGATCGGTCCGCGGATTCTCTTTCCCGAGACTCTCCGACCCCACGAGGAACCACTTCACCTTGACCGACTTCACCATCTCCGGGCAGATCCATCGGCGTGAACGGGCGATCCTGGTCGGGGTACTCCTGCCCCAGGGCGAGTTCAACCCGGAGGACCCGCTGGATGAAATCCGGGGCCTGGCCAAGACGGCCGGCCTGTTCATTGTCGGCAGCCTCTTGCAGAAGCGACCGCAACCGGACATCGCCAGCTACATCGGCTCGGGCAAGGTCGAGGAGCTGAAGCAGAAGGTCGAGGCCAATGAGGCCGACCTGGTCGTCTTCGATAACGACCTGGCGCCGTCCCAGGTGCGCAACCTGGAGAAGGCGCTCGGGGTGAAGGTGATCGATCGGACCGAGGTCATCCTCGATATCTTCGCCAACCGAGCCCGGACCCACGAGGCCCATCTCCAGGTCGAGATGGCGCAGCTCGAGTACGCCCTGCCCCGTCTCAAGCGGATGTGGACGCACCTCTCACGCTACAAGGGTGGCATCGGGGTACGAGGACCGGGTGAGAAGCAGCTTGAAGAGGACCGGCGCCTGGTCGTCCACCGCATCCAGGACCTCAAGGCCAAGCTCGCGAAGATCCAGGCCCGCAAGGAGCGCGAGGTGGCGGGACGCGGCGACGTATCCACCGTCTCGCTCGTCGGCTACACCAACGCCGGCAAGAGCACCTTGATGAACGCCCTGACCGACGCGGGCGTGCTGGTCGAGGACCAGCTCTTCGCGACGCTCGACACCCGGACCCGGCGTTGGAATCTCCGAGGAGGCGGCCACGTGCTCCTCTCGGACACCGTTGGCTTCATTCGCGACCTGCCGCACGCGCTGGTCGCCTCGTTCAAGGCGACCCTGGAGGAAGCCCGACAGGCCGATCTCTTGCTTCACGTGGTCGATGCGTCGAACCCCGAGGCGGAAAAACAGATCGGGGCGGTCAAGTCCGTGCTCGACGAGCTGGGCCTAGCCGAGCACCCTACCTTGCTCGTCTTGAACAAGGCTGACAAGGTGCCGGACCGCTCCTACCTGGACGTGCTCAAGGCCCACCATGACGAGTCGGTCGCCCTCAGCGCCGCCACGGGTGACGGCCTCGACCGGCTGGAGCAGGCGGTCCGCGAGGCCCTGGCCGAGCAAGCCATGGAGGCGGAGGTCGAGACCGAGACAGCCAACGGTCGGGTCCTTGCCTACCTGGCCCAGCACGCCCAGGTCAAGGAACGCACCTACGAGGACGGCCGGGTCCTCCTCCAATGCCGGCTGCCCCGACGTTGCCTCGGCTTCCTCAACGAGCACGGGGCCCAGGTCCGGAGCCACGGGGGCCGGATGTACGCCTGATGCTTGCGAGATTGATGTCGTCAAAAAGTTCCGACGACGACGGTCCGACTTCCTTTCAGTCGGACCGTTATTACCTGGAACCACTCAGGTTGTGAGCTGGCTGATGTCGGCCCCTGGCTCACGCCGTGGACCCGCCGCCGAGGGTGACGCATGGCGACGAGTCGGTCGAAGTTGACCGATTTCGACTACTTTTAACGACGGCATTCGACAAAGAACGACCGAAGGGCGTTGACGTCGAAGGGGTGTGGAGACGACATTAGGCGCAGACGCACTTGCGGCGTCCGCCGCCGGGTCGGTCGGTCGGTTCACTCGGGCGTCACGGGGACGTTCGAGCTGGGCGGAAGCCGATCCGATCGGCCCGGCGGCCGGCGCCGGGGGGGGAAGGCGTATCCGGGAGGATTCTCCGAGCGGAACGCCCCTTTTTCTTATACTGACAAAATTAAGGTTTGTACCGGCGCCTCGCTAAAGATTCTCTCCAAGTCCGCAAACCCAATGCCGGTTAAAAAGCCTCAGGAGGATGGAAAAGGGTAACTATCCCGAGGATCGGTGCGTCGTCGAAGACTCGACGCACCCTACTTGGGGCCATCACCGGATTCGGCGGATCGATTACGCAAAAGGAAAACGACGCACCCGGCGCGGTCGCCGAATGCGTCGCGTGGCAAGAACGCTGAATCGCCCAGACATGGCGTCTGAGGTTGCGTCAGACCTGGAAGGAACTGCCGCAGCCGCACGACTTGACGACGTTGGGGTTATTGAAGACGAAGCCGCGTTTTTCGAGGCCGTCATAGAAATCGATGATGGTGCCGTCGAGGTAGGGATCGAACTTCTTCTCGACGGCGAGCCTGACGCCCTCGAACTCGGCGACGCGGTCGCGGTCCGTCGTCTCGGTGTCGAAGTTGAGGCTGTAGGCGAAGCCGCTGCAACCGCCGCCCTGAACGCCGACGCGCAGGACGGTGCCCTCGGGCAGATTCTGCTCGGTGATGATCTTCTTGACCTCGCGGGCCGCCTTCTCGCTCAGAGTCACTGGCATGAGTTGGCCTCCTGGCATGGGGGCTGGTCCGGGGACGAGTGAGCCGCGCCGGAAGGTAGGCGCGCAGACCCGCCCGGTTGCAAGGTATCTTATACGAGGCCCCTCGGATCATCAAGGGCCGGGGCGCCGTTCGGATCGGCCAGTCGCCCCGAATGGGCCGCCAGATCGATCTCGGAGAGGAGGCGGACATGGCCGTCGAGGACCACTGGGGGGTCGAGCCAGCGCACCTTGGGGATCACACGGGGGACGAATCGGGCCAGGCGATCCGCCTGGAGATGAGTAATCCGATCAAGCTTCTCGGCGATCAGGGAACTGTGGGCGGAGCGGAGGCAGGACAGGACGTGCTCGTCATCTTCGAGCAGGTCATCGCGGCGGAGGACCCCGAGGCGGAGCCCTTCACGAAGCACGTCGGCGAATTCATTGTAGATGTACGCTTCGACCGGACCGGCCCACCAACGAGCGTTCATCTCCGCGAAGCGAGCGACCACGTCCCGGGCGACCGCCAGGTCATCCAGGCAGATCAGGCCGTCGGCCACGACAACATGGGCAAGCGTTCGCTTCAAACTCGACTCGGTCACGACGCCGCAGGCGCAGCCGTCGCGGAGAAAGTAGTCAAGCCGATCGGCGCAGAGCCAGGGCAAGGGGCGTTCGAGCAGCGGATAGACCGCATCGTCGTAGAACTGTGCGGGGCGGTAGCCAAGCGGAGCGATCGCGGCGGCCAGATCGGGCCGGTTGAGGAAAAGAGGTTTGATCTCCTCGTGGTGGGCCTGGTCCTCGGTCTCGAAGAGGAAATCGACGGCATGGGAGAACGCCGTGTGCGAGATATCGTGAAGAAGACCGGCGACACACTCCAGACGATCGGCGCCGAGGCGTTCCAGCAAGCAGATAGACGCCCAGGCTGTGTTCGAAGCGGGTGACCGTCTTGAAGGGGTGGGCGAAGGCAGACGGCCCGGCTTGCTTGATCCCTTTGAGGCGTTGGAACGTGGGACAGGCGATCAGGTGGAGGAGATCGGGGTCATCGATGTCCGACTCGCCGTAAACCCGGTCATTCCAATGCATCGCGACGCCCCGACGGGAACCGTGGGCGGGCCGGATCGGAGACGGCCCGCATGCGTGAATATGATCGGGCGCACAGGCTCGAATTTCAAGGGGGGCGGTGGTTCCGCGACAGCGACGGGTCGGTTAGGATGGGTCCCGAACCGGGTCGGCCCCGATCTTGCGAGCGTCGGGCCGGATTCGCCGCAAGTCATACTCTCACCTGAAGACTGAGAGAAGGAGACGTCACCGTGAAGCGGCGATGGTACGAGCTGGGGGTTGCCTTGTGTGCGGTCGTTCTGGTGGGTTGCGGCGACGCCTCGGACCAGGCTCCGGCGGAAGTCGGGCAAGCCTTCGCAGCAGGCCGGAACGGCGAAGGGTGATGCGAAAGGGCCGAAGCTGCTGTTCATCACCAACAGCAACGCCGACTGGTGGAACGCCGTCGAGAAGGGGATGACTGACGGTGCAGCGGAGTTCGGCGCCCAGGTCGAAATGCGTCGCAACAACGGCAATGTCCAGGGTCAGGTGGACAAACTCCGCGAGGCGTTGAGCCTGCCGGACGTGCAGGGAGTGGCCGTCTCGGTATTGGAGTCCGGGCGCCGGGGATCTACGACGCGATGCGGGATTTGCAGAAAGCAGGCAAGGTCGTCATCGCGATCGACTCGGACATCGCCCCCGAGAAGGTCGACGCGCGGCGGGCCTATATTGGTACGAACAACGTCAAGGCCGGCGAGGCCGCCGGTCGTGCCGCGGCCGCCTTGAGGTCGGAGGGCGGCCGGGTGGTCGTCTTCGTCGGCACGAGTGACGCGGCCAACGCCCGCGAGCGGCGGGAGGGCTTCTTTCAGGGGGCCGGCTCGACGTTCGACATCGCCAGCTCCGAGACCTACGACGACGGCGGCGACCACACCAAGGCCGGCAACAACGTGCAAAACGCCCTGAGCAAGTACGGCCCCGATGGGATCGGCGTGTTACTCGGCCTCTGGTCGTATAACGCCCCGGCGATCGCCGAGCAGGTCGCCCGATCGCCAGAGATCCGCCAGAAAGTGACAGTCGTGACTTTCGACCTCGACGAGGCGGCCCGCGACCACATCAAGAACAAGAATATCGATGCGACCGTGTGCCAGAACCCTTACGAGATGGGTTATCTCGGCGTCCAAGCTTCTGACCGCCCTGATCGAGAAGGACGAGAAGACCATCACCGAGGTCCTCCCCGATGGATCGACCCGCGAGACTGCCGTGCGGGTGGTCGTCCCCTCAGAGAATTCGCCCGTGATGAAGAACAAGGAGCAGGGTGACGACGTCTGGACAATCGAGCAGATGAACGAGTGGCTGGAGAGCAAGGGGCTGCGATCCACCTGAGCCAAAGATCGTCCTCACTTCCCGAGAACGCAACCGGGTCCGAGTCGACATGATCGAGCGACTGGCCGCGTATCTGACGTCAAGCTACCTGGGCTGGACGCTGCTTGTCCTGGTGGCGTGGACCCTGGCGCCGCACCTCCTCCGACTGGCATTCACTCGCGAGCTGAACTGGCGAGCGGTGGCCACGGCGCCGGAATGGGGCCTGATCGTGGGCATCCTGGCGGTGCTCGGCGGTCATCTACAGGCTCGACCAGCATGGCGCGTTCTTCTCGGAATACAGCGATCAGAACCTGATCCACAACATCGCCCTGTTCGGCGTGCTCTCGATCGGGGTGGCGATCGTGATCATCGCCGGCGGGATCGACCTGTCGATCGGCTCAGTGGTGGCGTTGTCGGCGGTCGTGGCGGCGCAGTTGATGACGGGCTGGATCGTTGGCCTCGCGAAGCCTGGAGACGCTCGGGGCGACGCGGCTGGCTCTGGCGGCGGTGGGATCGGCACGGTCGCTCGGCCTCTGGTCGGCGACCCAGGGCGATCGGAGTCGGCCGTTCGTCGTTGCGGCACTCGGCCTGGCCCTGGCGGCATCGGCGGCCTTGATCTCGGCACGACGCTGGAATGGTGGGAGGGTTCGCTCACACCCGACGGCCGGCGGATGGCTGTTGGCGCGGTGGTCGGCCTGGCGATCGTGACGCAGGGAATCGGCCTGGCAAGGGCCCGGCAGGAGGCCGGTCGGGCTGGGTGTCGGTCGCGGCACGGCGTTGCTGACGAGCGTTGCGGGCGTGTGACCATTCGCCCGCGGGGATCGGGCCATTGCGGGAGTGGGGCCAGGTGGCGTCAGCTTGCGATGGTCGTCGGCTTCGGTCGCCCTGGCGTTGCTGGTCGGGCTTGGCATTGGGACTCCGCAAAGGGGCCGGGCTACTGGCCGTGGTCGTCGGGGTCGGTGGTGGCGATGGGCCTGACCGCTCCGCCACCGACCAGCCCGCAGTCGGCATCCGTCTGGCTGATCGCGGCAACGATCACCCTGACACTCCTGCTCGGCCTCGCCATCGGCCTGATGCATGCCGTAATGATCAATTCCCTGGAACTGCCCGCGTTCATCGCGACCCTGGCGACGCTCGCCGGCTTGCGAAGCCTGGCGATCATCCTGGGGAACAATCGGTCGATCAACGTTGAGTTCGAGTCATTCCGCAACTTCGGGAAGGAGAATGTCTATACTGTCTCGATTTTCGCGGCGATTGCTGTGGTGACGAGCTTGCTCATGGGTGCCTCGGTGCTCGGAAGGCACCTCTACGCCCTCGGTGGCAACGAGGCCGCGGCGCGGTTGAGCGGGTTGCCGACGCGTCGACTGAAGGCGATCGCTTACGGTCTCGCCGGCCTGCTCTCGGCGCTCGGGGGCTTGCTGTTTCTGGGTAACACCGGCTCTGTCCAGCCGGCCACGACGGGGGCGACTTACGAGCTTTACGCGATTACGGCGGCGGTGGTCGGCGGTTGCAGTCTGGCGGGCGGTGTGGGGTCGATCCGGGGGACGGTGCTAGGTCTGATCCTGATCCAGATCGTCATCAAAGGGACCGGGATCGTGGTGCGTGGGATCGACAGTACGCAGATCGAAGGGCTGGTCCTGGGCACGGTGGTCGTGCTCGCTGTCGGGTTCAACCAGCGGTTCCGGGTGCGTCGGGCGTGACGTTCCCCGGTCGGATTGCCAGGCGGGGGCGGGTCGGCTAGGCTGGGAACCCGGACGAGGGTGGGCCGCCCCGGTCCGTCGACCGGCGGCGTGGCGTGTCGAGGCGAGCCGGTTCGATTTATGACCGACGACCTACCCGCGTCCGAGTTGTCGTCTGCCGAGGAGTCGGATTCCCCGCGCCGCACAGCCATGCGTCGTATCCTCTGGGGTGTGGCGTTCCTGGGTTGCGTGATTGTCTTCGGGACGGCCGGATACATGATGCTCGGCTGGGAGTTCGGTGACGCCTTCTACATGGTGATGATCACCGTCTCGACGGTCGGATTCACCGAGGTCCATGAGATCAACACCGGCTGGCTCCGGCTGCATACGATCCTCTTGATCCTGTTTGGCTATTTTGCCCTCGGCTATACCCTGACGGGCGTCCTCGCGTTCATCACCGAAGAAGAACTCCAGCGGCTCCTGGGACATCAGCGCGTGAAGCGGCAAATCGAGGCGTTGCGCGGGCATACGATCGTCGCCGGGATGGGACGAATGGGCACCCTGGTCTGCCAGGAGCTGGAGGCCGCGGGCCAGCCGTTCGTGCTGATTGACCGGAGCGCGGAGAAGGTTCCCGAGGTCGAGCGGCGTGGCTGGCTGTATGTTCTGGGGGACGCCAGCGAGGAGAAGGTGCTTCAAGAAGCAGGGCTGGCACGGGCGAAGGCGCTGGTCACGGCCTTGCCGTCGGACGCTGAGAACGTGTTTATCACTCTGACTGCCCGCGAGCTGGCCCCGAAGGTGCAGATCGTTGCGCGGGCGGAGCAGCCGAGCACGCAAAAGAAGCTGCGACAGGCGGGGGCCGATCATGTCGTCCTGCCGGCGACGATCGGGGCGCACCGGATCGCATCGATCTTGACGAATCCATCGGCCGTGAAGTTCACGGAGCTGGTCAC
The DNA here is from genome assembly GCA_963752755.1 of uncultured Planctomycetales bacterium. Classification (GTDB taxonomy): domain Bacteria; phylum Planctomycetota; class Planctomycetia; order Isosphaerales; family Isosphaeraceae; genus CAVVZJ01. The sequence continues at coordinate 570,940 of CAVVZJ010000010.1, forward strand.
GCACCGATCGAGCCTGGCGATCGAGATGGCCGACGTCGAGGTCCGTGCCGGAGGGCCGTTCGCGGGGCGGACGTTGCGCGACCTGGACATCGGCCGGCGGACCGGCGTGATGGTGATCGCCGTGAAGCGAGGCGACGGGCGAGTCGAGTTCCCTCCGAGTGGCAACGAGCCCTTCGTGGCCGGTGACAGCATCGTCGTGCTCGGAAGGCCGGCAAACCTGGAGCAGTTCCGAGCCGAGTTCCGGACCTGATCGGGCCTCGACGCACGGACAGGCGAACCGCGAGCCGGCGAGGAGAGATTGGATCTCTCCTCGCCGGCTCGCGGTCGATCTGTGGGGACTGGCCGGTCCGCTGCGGATCAGCGCTTGGAGAACTGGAAGCTGCGGCGGGCCTTCTTGTGGCCGTACTTCTTGCGCTCGACCATGCGGGGGTCGCGGGTCAGGTAGCCGCCATCACGGAGGGCGGGCTCCAGGTCGGGGCGGAACTCCTTCAGGGCGCGGGCGATTCCAAGCACGACGGCGCCGGCCTGGGCACTCTTGCCGCTGCCCTGGACGTTGATGAAGACGTCAATCCGGCCGGCCATCTCGGTGGCGGCGAGCGGGGCGCGGACGTCGGCGCGGTGGGCTTCCTCGACGAAGTAGTCGTCAACCGGCAGGTTGTTGACGAGGAACTGGCCGGTGCCCTCGCGGATACGGACGCGGGCCACGGCGGTCTTGCGGCGGCCAGTTCCCCAGATATAAGTCTTCTCGGCCGTGGACATGGTGCTCGTTTCGTCCTCGGTTCAGTACGGAAAAGAACGGTGTCGGATCGAGACGGACGGCTCGGGATTAGACCTGCGTTGGCGGGGCCTCGCCGCTGTCGGTGTCATAGCCACCGGACTCGAGGGTCGACGGCTCCGAGGGCGTCGGCTCCGAGGGCGACGGCTCGGAGGCCGGGGCCGGAGTCGTGGCCTCGGGCGGCGGGGTGGTGGAGGCGACGGCCTCGGCCTGGGTCACCGTGGCGGCGGCCGTCGTCTCGGGCTCGGCGGCCGGGGCGGGCTTCTCGCGTCGCTTGCGGCGCGGGGGGTTGACCACCCGCTCGGGTGCGAGGAGGATGCCGGAGGCGGCGGGCCGGCCGGCCTTGGGCTCCAGCGGGATCGGCTGCTGGGCCTGGTGGGGATGGGTGGCGCCGGCGTAGAGCTTGAGCTTGTCCATCATGTGGCGGCCGAGCTTGCTCTTGGGCATCATCCGGCGGATCGCCTCGTGGAGGATCCGATCGGGATGGCGGCGAAAGAGCTTCCAGGCGGCTTCTTCCTTCTGGCCGCCGGGGTAGCCGCTGTAGCGTTGATAGACCTTCTGTTCCCATTTCTTGCCGGTGAAGACGACCTTGTCCACGTTGGTGACGATGACGTAGTCGCCGGTATCGACGTGGGGGGTGTATGTCGGGCGATGCTTGCCCATGAGGATTGGCGCGATCTGTGCGGCCAGGCGGCCAACGACCTGGTCGGTCGCGTCGATCACGTACCATTGCGGGGCGATTTGCCCGGTCTTCGCCTGAAAGCAGTTCATCACCGTGGATCACCCACTGCTGTCGGACCGCCCGGGAGGGCCGGGCCGTTTGGCTGTTGCTGTGTGTCTGGGCCCCGTCGCTCCGGACGAATCGGACACGGGCGCGAGGAGAGCGCCGCTGTCCCTCGGGGCGAAACGCCCATCTTAGCGATCCGGTGGGGCGGGTCAAGGGCAGTTTGTTTCCGGACGGGTCGTGGTCGCGCTCTCGGAAGCAAACCCACCTTGCACGAGCGGCCGTGATGCGGTAAGCCTGCTCTGGCACGCGCCGAGACGCCGAATCCACCACGATCGACCCCCTATGGAAGAGGCACGGAGGCCCTCGCGATGAGCTACGACAAGCACCAGGCGACCGCGGAGTTCACCCGCTGGAGCGAAAGTTACGACAGGAGCGTGCTTCAGTGGCTTTTGTTCGGCCCGTCCCACCGGGCCTTGATCCGACGGATCGGAGAGCGGTTCGGCGAGCGGCCGATCCGCGTGCTCGACATCGGCTGCGGTACCGGCCTGTTCGCGGCCCGACTCCGCGAGGCGCTGCCGCAGGCCCGGGTCTGCGGCGTCGATCTGGTCGAGGGGATGCTGAACAAGGGTCGCGAGCGCTGGCGGAAGCTCGCCGACCGGGCTGCGCCGGTGCAGGGCGACAGCGAGCGCTTGCCGTTCGCCAGCGGGGCCTTCGATGTCGTCACCTGCGCCAACAGCTTCCACCATTACCCGCATCAGGACCGCGCCGTCGCCGAGATGTGTCGCGTGCTCAAGCCGGGCGGACGTCTGCTGCTCATCGACGGCTACCGTGATGCCCTCTACGGGTGGTTCATCTATGACGTCTGCGTCGCGATCCGGGAGGGGAACATTCATCATTGTTCTCGGGAGCGGTTCCGGAAGCTGATGGAATCGGCCGGATTCGACGCGATCGTGCAGACGGTTCACCGGGGGTTCGCGCCGTTCGTGCTGAATGAGGCGGAAGCTCCGGAGTCGGTCGTGCCGGCCCCGCATTTCGATGTGCCGGTGCGAGAAGGGGTGGCGGTCTGAGGTGAGATTCACCAGCGAGGACCCTGGGGAAGGCGTGAGGGCGGGAAACTTCCCCGGTGTCCTTCGTTGGTTACCGGCTGCCTCCCTCCGGCCGGGCGTAGCGGGCCACGATCGCCCGCGCGATCCGGAGGCCATCGACGGCGGCACTAACGATGCCGCCGGCGTAGCCGGCACCCTCGCCGCAGGGGTAAAGGCCGGCAACGGGGCATTCCAGGGTGGCTGGGTCGCGAGGTATGCGGACGGGCGAGCTGCCGCGGGACTCGGGGCCGACGAGCGTGGCCTCCTTGAGGAAGAGGCCGCCGAAGCGCCGGTCCATCGCCGGCAGGCCCCGTTCGAGGCTCTCCATCACCAGCGGTGGCAGGATCAGGCCGAGGTCTGACGGCACGACGCCGCGGGAGTCAAGGGCGTAGCTCGACGGGACCTGGCCCCGGCTCGGGCGGCCGGCGAGGAAGTCGCGGACGCGCTGGATCGGAGACTTGTAGGCCCGACCGCCGACGATGTAGGCCAGGCGCTCGGCCCTTTGCTGGAAGTGGACACCCGCGAGGGGGTGGCGGCTGCCGGTGTCCTCGGGGGTGATCGTGACGACGAGGCCGCTATTAGCGAAGGGTGAGTCGTGGCGGGACTCGCTCATGCCGTTGGTGCAGAAGTAGCCAGGCTCGCTGACGCTCGGCATGACGTAGCCGCCGGCGCACATGCAGAAGGTGAACAGGTCGCGGCCGGCGGCGCGGACGTTCAGCATGTAGTCGGCCGCGCCCAGGGCGGGATGGCCGGCCTGGCCGCCATAACGGGCAAGGTCCACCTGAGACTGGGGTTGCTCGATCCGAACGCCTAGCTGGAACGGCTTGGCCAGCAAGGGGATACCGCGACGGAGCAGCATCTGGTAGGTGTCGCGGGCGCTGTGGCCCATTGCGAGGATGGCCAGATCGGCGGCGATCCGGCCGGAGCTGGTCTGGACGGCGCGGAGGCGGCCGTCGGAGAGTTCGAGGTCTTCGACGCGGGTCGTGAAGCGGACCTCGCCGCCCAGCGATTCGAGCTTGCGGCGGAGGGTGCGGACGACCAGGGGGAGGCGGTTGGAACCGAGGTGGGGACGCTGCTCGTACACGATCGCGGGTTTGCCGTGGCAGTCGGCGAGGACCTCGAGCACCTTCTTCACGTCGGGCCCAGAGCCGCGGCAGGTGAGCTTGCCATCGGAGAAGGTGCCGGCCCCCCCTTCCCCGAAGAGGTAGTTGCTCTCGGGGTCGAGTGGGCCGCCGGCGTCGAAGCGACGGACATCGGCGACGCGCTCCTTCACCGCCCTGGCCGCGTTCGAGCACGATCGGGGCATAGCCGCTCTCGGCCAGGAAGTACGCGGCGAACAGACCGGCCGGCCCGGCGCCGACGATCACGGGGCGATGTCCGAGCGGCTCGCGACCGGGCGTGTCGGGCCAGTCGAACCGCGCGGCGGCGAATCGCTCGACGCCCGGGGCGAGGCCGTGGGCGGCGAGGTCGGCCTCGTCGTCGGGTAGCTCGACCTCGGCGGAATAGATGAAGTGGATCTCGTCGTGTCGGCGGGCATCGAGGCTCTTGCGGAGGATGCGCCAGGAGCCGAGGGCCTCGGGTCCGACGCCGAGCCGCTCGGCCAGCTTGCGGGGCAAGACGTCTTCAGGCTCGTCGAGGTCGAGGCGGACCCCGTTGACTTTCAGCGACATGGTGGGCGAATGATCTCGCGGAGAGGGAGAACGGCTGGTGCACGACCCGGCGTCGCGGGATCGAGAGCGATCGGGCGGCGCCGAAAGGGGCCATCCAAGAACCACTTCGTGTGGGACCGCCGCCCCCGGCTGTCCGCCGTCGAGACAGCCGGGGGCGGCGGTCCCACACGGGAGCGAAACTCCGAAGTCGTTCTTGGACGCCTCCAAACCATTCCATCTCAGTGCATTGGGCCCGCGGTCGTCAAGCTTGCGGAAGCCCCGAGGGGACGTTCCCAGGCTCTCAAAGACGCTCCAGGGGCGACCTCACGAGGAGGCAGCAACCGCTTTCTTTGACCAGGCGCGAGCGATCGGGACAGGACCGAGATGCCCCTGCGACGCGCTCGGGACGCCCGCGGAATGCCGGGAGGACGCGGAGGGGACGCTCGGGAACGCCATGGAAGCTCGAGCGCAAGTAATTGGTTTGCTGTAAGTTAGTGTGGCGAATTTGCCCATTTTGAAGTTCGTTCGACGTCTGGGACGCGTCGCGTCGTCGCGTTACTGGGCCACCAGCCGGGTCGGGACATCGGCCCGAGGACCCGGGAGATGAAGTTAATTATAGCACAGAATCGGAACGCTGACCAGGAAAGGCTCGTCGAGTCTGGAGAAGTGGCGCCCTGTTGTCCGGCGCGGTGGGCGGAACAGGGCCGGGGGTGAGCCGATCCGTGCCGGTCAGAAGAGCTCGGGGAGCGGGGCGCCGTTGTCCACGACGTAGCGGGGGCGGCCGACGGGGTCGTTGTAGGTGGTGTCGAGGGGGACGCCCATGTGCTGGTAAATGGTGGCGGCGAGGTCGGCGGGGGTGATGGGGCGATCCTTGATGTGTCCGCCGTCGGACTCGGAGGAGCCGATGACCTGGCCGTGGCGGAGGCCACCGCCGGCGAGGCACATCGACATGATGTTGGTCCAGTGGTTGCGACCGTCGGTGCTGCCCTGGGTGCCGAGCTGGGGCGTGCGGCCGAACTCGCCCATCGCGATCACGAGGACGTTGTCGAGCAAGCCGCGCTCCTCCAGGTCGGAGACGAGGGTAGTGAGGAGGTGGTCGAACAGGGGAAGGAGCGGCTTGAGCCCCTTGCTGATGCCGCCATACGGGCGGGATGTTGTCGCCGTGATTGTCCCAGGTGCCGGAGGCGGGGTGGTAGCTGAGGTCGAGGGTGACGAAGGAGACGCCGGACTCGACGAGGCGGCGGGCGAGCATTGCCTGTTGACACCAGAGGTGCTTGCCGTAGCGGTCGCGGACGGCCTCGGGCTCCTGGGAGAGGTCGAACGCCTCGCGGGCGCGGCGACCGAGGAGAAGCTCGACGGCCTGGCGGTTGTAGATGTCCAGGGCGTCGAGCTGGCCGGAACCTTCCAGCTCGCGGCGGAGGCGGTCGAGGTCGCCGAGCAGGGAGCGGCGGTCGAGGAGGCGGTCCTGAGAGAGGCCGGAAGGCAGGCTGAAGAAGTCGCCGGAGGTTTTGCGGCCGGTATCGACGCCGACGTTGGTATAAATCGGGAGCCTGGTAGCGTCGTTGGCGATGAAGGGGTCGTAGCGGCGGCCGAGGTAACCGGCGTAGGCGAGGTGGGTACGGGAGGTCTGAAAGGCGACGTAAGGGGGCATGCCCGGTCGGTTGGCCCCGCGGTGCTTGGCGATGATGGAGCCGATGGCGGGGTACTTGTCGCCCTCGGGATTGATGCGGGGGGCGGCGAGTCGGTTGCCGGTCTGGAAGGTCTTGTTGGGCTCGTGATTGCTGCCGGAGGCATCGACGGAGCGGAGGATCGTGAACTTGTCGAGCATGGCCGCCTGCTTCGGCAGGTGCTCGCAGATGATCACGCCGGGGACCTTCGTCTGGATGACGCCGAAGGGGCCGCGGTTCTCGATGGGTCGGTCGGGCTTGGGGTCCCAGGTGTCGATCTGACTGGGGCCGCCGGCCATCCAGAGGAGGATGACGGCCTTGTCGTTCGGGCCGAGGGGCTTGCCTTCCTCGGCGGCCTTGCGCGGGCCTGGAGTAAGCCTGGCAGGCTCAGGCCGGCGACGCCCGCGAGGCCGGCCTTGAGCATATTGCGGCGGCTGAAGACGACGAGGCCCTCGGGGTCGCGGGTCTTCCAGTCGGAGAAGGCGTGGTCGTGGTCGTGTCGGTGCGGTCGGGCGTCGCTCATGAGATCAGCCTCGGCCTCGGCCGGGTCGGGTTCTGCGGGTCGCTCGATTCTTCCAACACAAGTTTAACCGATGGCGGTTCAGGTGGCTACCCGGACGTGCTGGACGCGGTTCGTCTGTAACCACTGGAGGAAGGCTTCCTGCTCGTCGCTGATCTCGACCTCGGTCGTGTTGGCGGTGTCGAGGGGGGAGACCAACTCGATGACGCCCTCATCGAGGGCGCGCGCGACCTCAGCCTCGGGGAAGAAGAATTCGTCGGGGCCGAGGGTGGGGACGCCGGGCCCAACATTGTTGGAGGAGAAATAGACGAGCTGCGACCGGAGCCGGGGCGAGATCGGCAGCGCGGGGACGTCGGAACGATCGACGGCTTGCAGGCGGGGCATCGGGGTGGCCCAGTCGGAGGGTTGCGGAATCGTCGGACCATGCGGGGACCGAGGACTCAATCGCGGGACGGTTCAAGGAGCTGGACGACGATGCCGCGGCGGTCGTCGGCGGTGGACTCCCAGGCGGCGACGACGGGGGCTGACTTGCCGCCGGAGGCGATGACGGGGTCGTTCGCGTCCTTCGCGAGCCGTTGCGGGATCGAGTCGCCGGGGGCGAGGTACTGGAGGTCGCCGGGGCGTCGGGTGAGCCAGACGACGTGAAGGCCCTGATCGCCCGGAGCGGCCCAGGGCTGGACGCCGGGGCCGAGGAGGCGCTCGGGGCCGTTCGGGGACGCGGCGAAGACCTGCTGGGCTCGCATCCAGACGGTGTCGACAGAGTTGAGGCCGCGAACGGTCAGGGTGCCGCCGTCCATCGGGCACTTGTCGAAGACCCAGGTCTTGCGGCCGAGCTTGACGGCCGGGTCGAACGAGACGCCGCTGTCGCCGGAGCGGGCGAGGTACATGTCGCGGGACTCGCCGAGGTCGTTGCGCCACATGACGTAGAGGGAGCCGTCCCCGGCGAAGGCGGCGGAGGGGTGGCAGCAGGGGCAGATCGAGCCGTCGGGGGAGCGGTAGACGAGGTGGCTCGGGCGACCAGGAACGGCCGTCGTCGGTGGAGAGGGAGCCGTAGAGTTCCATCTTGGCGGAGCGGGGATCGTTCCAGACGCAATAGAACTCGCCATCGGCCGCGAGGCGGCCATGCCGTGCAGCCCTTCGCGAGCGGAGGCAGCCACGTCGTTGACCTGGACGGGCCCAGACCAGGAGGCGCCGCGGTCGGTGGAATGCCAGGCGAAGAGGTTCTCATCCTGACCCTTGCCGAGCTTGCCGCCAATGGCGGTGATGACGACGGCGTCGTCGGTGGCGACGATTCGGGGGCCGCGTCGCATGCCGAGGGCGAGGTTCGGGAGTTGGCCGACGGTGACGGGCGAGCGGAAGGACTGGCCGCCGTCGGTGGAGGCGGCGCAGCGGATCGTCTGGACCGACGCCGTAGGTGACGAACACGTCGCCCCGCGGGCTGACGGCGAGCTGGGGCTGGCGGGCCGCGGGGGTGGCGTCGATGACGACCGGTTCCGGGTCGGAGCCGAGCAGGCCGGCGAGGAGGAGGGTGCCGAGGGTGAGCGGGCCGGGTGTCACGAGGGCTCTCCTTCGCAGGGAGAGACTGAGCCGAGCGGGTTGGATCGGAGATGAGTGTACGGGTCCCCGGAGCGGGAAGTCAACGAGCGATGGGGCAACCGGTGCGAGGGCCCGCTTGCGTCGGCCCGCCCACTTGCCAGGTCCCGTCCCGGCCGCTACTTTGGACCGGGCGATGCCCGCCCCCGGGTGGTCGCGAGACGGACGGAAGACGGCGGCAAGGTAGGCGACGACTCGTGCGCGACCGGCTTGGCAAAAACGGCTGATCTTCGCGGTCAAGACGACGCTGGGCGTCGTCGTGCTGTTCGCGGTGGGTCGGCACGTCGTCCAGACCTGGCGCGAGCTGAGCGCCGAGGGCGAGCTGCCGGCCTGCGACCGGGCGGGATGGCGCTGGCGGTCGGGTTGTACGTGGCGGGCCTGGTGCTGTTCGGCCTCTGGTACTGGCGGATTCTGGAAGCGAGCCCGAGCCGGATCAGGCCGCTGGCGGCGGTGCGAGCTTACCTCATCAGCCATCTGGGCAAATATGTGCCGGGCAAGGCGATGGTCGTCGTGCTCCGGGTGGGCCTGGCGGCACCGTATGGAGCGCAGGCCGGCGACGGCGGCCTTCGCGGCGTTTTACGAGACGATGGTGATGATGGCCGCGGGCGGCTTGCTCGCGGCGGTCGTCTTCGCGCCGGCGCCGTCGCGGAGCGTGCCGCTCTCGATCGGGGACTTCGGGACGATCATCGTGCCGCTGGCCTTGCTGGGCCTTGGGCCGGCGGTCGCGTTCCTGGTCGCTGACCTTGCCGAAGGTCTTCCCGGCGTTGACGCGGCTGATGACCTTGCCGTTTCCGGGCGTCGGGCCGGACGCCTTGCCGCGGTTCCGCCATCGCTTGCTGGGCGAGGGGCTGCTCTGGTGCCTGGCGGGCTGGGTCTGCTGGGGCTGAGCCAGGTGGCCGTGATCCATGCGTTGACGCCGACGGGACTGCCGCCCTCGGCCTGGCCGCTGGCGATGGCGAGCGTGGCGCTGGCGACGGTCGCCGGCTTCCTCGTGCCGGTGGCGCCGGGGGGCCTGGGGGTCCGCGAGTGGGTCCTCTGGACGGCGCTCGGCTCGGTGCTCGACCACGACCGGGCGGTCTTCGCGTCGCTGGCCCTGCGGCTGGCCTGGGTCGTCGGCGAGATTGTCGGGGCCGCGGCGCTGGCGCCGTGGCGTCCGCGCGACCCGCCGGCCTCCGAACCGGAAACGTCCCGACCGAGGAGTCCGCCCGAGTCGTGTCGATCCCGAACCCATCCCCCCGATAGACGGCCTGCCCGCCCCGACGATGATCAGCGTCGTCATTCCCGTTTATAACGAGAGCGAGAGCCTGACGGCCCTCCACGCCGAGCTGGACCGGGCGTTCGCCGGCGGCGGGCCGGTGGAGTTCGTGTTCGTCGACGACGGCAGCCGCGACGGCTCGTGGGCGGTCGTGCGAGGGCTGGCGGCGGGCGACCCGAGGGTCCGGGGCATCCGGTTCCGCCGCAACTTCGGCAAGGCGGCGGCGCTCACGGCCGGCTTCCAGGCGGCGCGGGGCGAGGTCGTCTTCACGATGGACGCCGACCTCCAGGACGACCCGGCCGAGGTCCCCCGGTTCCTCGACAGGCTCGGCGAGGAGCTTCGACGTCGTCAGCGGCTGGAAGCGGACGCGGCACGATCCCTGGCACAAGGTCGGGCCGAGCCGGGTCTTCAACTGGATGGTCAGCACCTTGACCGGCTGCCACCTGCACGACCACAACTGCGGCTTCAAGGTCTATCGCCGCGCGGTGCTCGACGAGGTCGGGCATCTACGGCGAGCTGCATCGGTTCGTGCCGGTCCTGGCGCATGCCCGGGGGTTCCGCGTCGGCGAGATCGTGGTGCATCACCGGGCGCGGAAGTTCGGGCGGTCGAAGTACGGGATCTCCCGGCTCGTCAAGGGATTTCTCGACCTGATGACCGTCCGCTTCCTGACCCGGTTCGGCCAGCGGCCCTTGCACGTGCTGGGGGCGATCGGCCTGTTCCTGCTGCTCATCGGCGGGCTCGGGCCTGGTGTACCTGGCGGTCGAGTGGCTGCTCGGCGTACGGGCCGATCGGGACCCGGCCGCTGCTGATCTACTCGGCGACCTTGATGGGCGTCGGGACGCAACTGGTCTGCCTGGGGATTCTGGCGGAGCTGATCACGTCGTACAATCTCCGGCCGAAGGACACGTACAGCGTCGCCGAGACGCTCGAATCCGATCGCCGGGGCCGGTGCCGGCCATGCCGGACGCCCCGACCACGATCGGCCAGTTCCACGAGTTCCCCGCGTCGAGGAGCGAACCTGATGGATGAGCGCGAGCCCGTGCCGCTGGATCCGAGCCGATCGACCGTGCCCGAGTCGCGAGATCCGACCCGCCCGTACCCAGGCCCGGCAGTTCGTCGCCTTGCTGGTCATCGGCGTCGCCACGGCGCAGAACCTGGGCTACACGCTCAACGTCCCCTCGATGCTCGAGGCCAACGACATCTCGCGGTGGTGTACCGTCTGGTCCTTGCTCGAACAGGGCACGTACGCCATCGACGAATGCCCCTGGCAGTACCGCACGCAGGACAAGGTCTATCGCCCCGCGAAGCTGGAGCCGCCGGGGCCGGACGCCTCGCCGCTGAAGGAGTTCGAATACCAGATCGCTCCCGACGTCGTGGAAGACGCGGAGCCGAGGCGACGGAGGCGAAAGCCAGCGAGCCGCCGCCCGCGACCGACGAGGAGGTCCGAAGCCCGACGATGGAGAAGCCCACGGCGAGTCCGCGGAGTCGAAACCCGCCGAGGGCGAGGTGACGGGTCCGGACGAGTCGGACGGGATCGAGCGGCATTACTACTCCAGCAAGCCGCCGCTCTTGCCGACGATGATCGCCGGCATTCTCTACCCGTTCCGCAAGGCGACCGGGGTCGCACTCGACGAGGAGACCGAGACGCCGCGGATGCCCGAGCGGAACGTGAAGAAGCCGGTCGAGGGCGAGCCGGGCAAGTTCCGGTTACGAGGTCGAGCGGGACCGGAAACCGGTCAAGTGGCCGGTCTATCCGTATTACTTCAAGCCGATCATCATCCTGCTCAACGTGGTGCCGTTCTTCGTCTATCTCGTGCTGCTACGCCCGGCTGCTCGACCGCCACGCGGCGAACGACTGGGCCTGGTTCTTCAGCCTGGTCGCGGCGGCCTGGGGGACGTAGCTGTTCGCCTTCGACCAGACTTTGAACAACCACACGGTCGCCGCCTACAGCGGATTCTTCGCGCTCTATTGCCTGATCCGGATCTTCAACGACGGCGAGCGGGGCTGGTTCTACTTCGCGTCGGCCGGGTTCTGGGGGGCCTTCTGCGCCTGCAACGAGTTGCCGGCGGCGCTGTTCGGGGTGCTGCTGTTCCTGTTCCTGCTTTTTCCGGTTCCCGAAGAAGACGCTGCTCGGCTTCGTGCCGGCGGCGGCGATCCCGTGCGTGGCGTTCCTGGTGACGCAGTACCTCGCCTTCGGGCAGTTCATGCCGGTTTATGAGGAGTTCGGCACCAAGTCGTATGAGTATGAAGGGAGTTACTGGCAGACGCCGCTGGAGTTCGATTACTTCAACAAGTTCCCCGAGCCGAAGGAGGTTTACCTGTTCCACATGACGTTCGGCCACCACGGGGTCTTCTCGCTGACGCCGATCTTCCTGTTCTCGATCTGGGGGATGCTGGCGAACCTCTTCGGGCGGGGTCGCAGGCTCTCGGCGGCGGCCTGGCTGACCTTGATCCTGACCGGCGGCGATGCTCGCGTTCTACACCTGGAACCCGAAGGCGAGGAACTACGGCGGCTCGACGCAAGGGCTGCGCTGGCTGTTCTGGCTGATCCCGTTCTGGGTGGTGATGCTGCCGCTGGGGGTGAAGGCGGGGCAGGAGCGGACGTGGGTCCGCTGGCTGGCCTTGCTGGCGCTGGCGGTCTCGGTGCTGTCGGTCGGCTATGCGATGCGGATGCCGTGGAGCCACCCGTGGATCGTGGACGTGATGGAGCGACTGAACCTGTACGAACTGAAGCGGTAGGCGACGTGCTGGAACCCGACGTCGAGGCGGTGCGGTCGCGGCTGGAGGCGGATCGTCGCGACCTGCTCGACCTGACCCTCCGCAACCCGCTCCTGAACTACCGACCTCGTGTGCGGGGGCTGGAGTTCGTCTGGCGAGTCGCCGCGCGAGCTGTATCGACTACTCGTGGATGAGGGACGCTCGATGGCGTTCCTGGCGGGTGAAGTCCGAGCGGAACCGGACGCGTTGCCGACCGAGGGAGTCACCGAGCCGGAACCCAATCCGCCTTCCGAGACGCTCGGCCCATCGCCCGCGCAGACCGACAACAAGCTCCAGACCGACCTGCCGCCCGGCGATCTCGTCGATCGCCTGCTGGCGATCCACCACGCCGCGCGGACCACGATCGAGGAACAGGGGGTCAACACCCTTTTCCTCGCACTGGGGATGCTCGACCTGGCTCGATGAGCCGGGCGGCTCGCGCACGCTGCGTGCCCCGCTGGTGCTCGTGCCGGTGGCGCTCGGGCGGACGGGGGCTCGCGAGTGGTTCCGGCTCCGACACGACGGCGAAGAACCGGGGGCGAACCTCTCGCTCCAGGAGAAACTGCGGGCCGAGTTCGGCCTGACCTTGCCCGACCTGCCCGACGAGGACGGGCTCGACCTCGATCGGTATTTCGACGCCGTGGCCGAAGTGGTGCGCGAACGGCCCGACTGGTCGGTGGATCGTGGGGCGGCAGTGCTCGGGTTCTTCTCGTTCGGAAAATTCCTGATGTATCGGGATCTGGATGAGTCGAGCTGGCCGGAGGGTGAGGGGCCGTCGGGGCACCGGCTCGTCAGGTGCTTGCTGGGCGACGGATTCCCCGGGGAATTGCCGTCCGCCCGACGACGAGGAGAGGCCGGAGCGTCACCCGCAGTACGATCGAACTCCGCCTCGTTCTCGACGCCGACGGCTCGCAGACGCTGGCATTGCTCGACGCGGCCGACGGTCGCGACCTCGTGATCCAGGGGCCACCGGGCACGGGCAAGTCGCAGACGATCGCGAACCTGATCGCCGATGCGATCGGACGGGGCCGGACGGTGCTGTTCGTCGCCGAGAAGCTCGCGGCGCTGGAGGTGGTCAAGAGGCGGCTCGACGCCGTCGGACTCGGCCCGGCCTGCCTCGAACTGCACAGCCACAAGACCGGCAAGAGGGCGATGCTCGACCAGTTGCGTCGCACGCTCGGCCGGAGCCGGCCGAGGCCCGGCCCGCCGTCGAGCGACCTCGCCCGTCGCGACGACCTGGCGCGCGGCTGGACGCTTACTGCGAGGCGATCAACGCCCCGATCGGCGCGAGCGAGGTCTCGCCGCACGAGGCGATCGGGGCCTTGCTCGGGCTCCGTCGCGAGCTGGCCGGGGCCGAGCCTCCGGCGCTGGAGCTGCCGGGCGCGGAGGACTGGTCGGCGGACGAGTTCCGGGGACGTTGCGAGTCGGTCGATCGGCTCCAGTCGCAACGGGCCTTGCTCGGGGCGTTGGGCACGCATCCGTTTTTCGGGAGCCGACGGCAAGCGATGGCGCCGGGGGATGGGCTCGGCGTTGCGGGAACGTCTGCAGACGGCGGGGCACGCGGCGTCGGCGCTCCGCGAGGCGGCGGCGGCGCTGGCGGGCACGCTCCGGTTGCCGGAGGCGGTTAACCGGGCGGCCTGTGGCCGGCTGGTCGAGGCGGCGCGGAGGGTGGCCGACCTGGCGCGCTGGGGTGTGCCGGCGTCGATCGTCGAATGGCGGACGCGTCGGGAGGAGGTTCGCGAGCTGATCGGGGCGGGCTCGGACGATCGCGGCGATCCGGAGTCGGTTCGGAACGGTCCTGCTGCCAGAAAGCCTGGGAAGGCGACGTGCTGGCCCTGCGGCAGCGGCTCAACGCCTGGGGCCGGAGCTGGTGGCGTTGGGCGTCGTCGGAGTACCGGCGGGCGGTCGCGGGTTTGGCCGGGCTCTGTACAGGGCGAGCCGCCCGCGAGGCTCGACGATCGGCTCGCCTTGCTGGATGCCGTTCTTGATGTGCAGCGACTGCGGCGAGGTGGTCCGTCGCCACGAGGAGCTGGGAGCCAGGCTGTTCGGCCGTCGTTGGCAGGGCGAGCGGACCGACTGGCGAGCCCTGGCGGAGCTGGCGAACGGATTGTATCGTCTGCATCTCGACATCGCCGAGGGTCGGCTTCCGCGCGGCGTGCTCGACACGCCGACCGACGCGGCGTTGCCGCCCGGCCTGGAGGCGCTGGCGAGGACTGTCGAGACGGCCTCGGCGGCGCACCGGGAGTCGGTCCATCGCGTGCTCGAATTCCTCGATTTTGACGAATCGATCCGATTCGGCGGCGAGGGTGGACTGGCGGAACTGACGTTCGAGCGGCAAGCGGGTTTGCTGGACGCTTGGTCGCGATCCACGGAGACGCTCGATGGACTGGCGGCACTCAATCGTTTGGCGGATCGTTGCCGGGCGGAGGGGATGGCGGCGGTCGTCGCACTGGCGGCGAGCTGGGACCAGGCTGACCGAGCGTCTCGGGGCGGCCTTCCGGCAGTCGTATTACGATGTCGTTGCTGCGACGTTCGCAGCGCGAGCGACCGTGCCTCGCCGACTTTGACGGCGCGAACTCAGGAGCGCCGAATCGAGGAATTCCGCACGCTCGACCGCTTATCCCTCGTGCATGCTCAGTCAGAGATCGCCCGCGGCCACTGGGAACGACTGCCGCGACATGCAGGCGGGGGTCAGCTCGGAACGCTCCGCCGCGAGCTGGCGAAGAAGGCGCGGCATTTACCGGTCCGGCAGCTCATGGCGCGGGCAGGCAACGCGATCCAGGCCGCGACGCCGGTCTTCCTGATGAGCCCGCTCTCGGTGGCCGCCTATCTGCCGCCGGGCGCGATCGGATTTGATCTCGTGATCTTCGACGAGGCGAGCCAAGTCCGGCCGGTTGATGCCCTGGGGACGTTGCTCCGGGGCCGGCAGGCCGTGGTGGTCGGCGACGACCGCCAGCTTCCACCGACCCGCTTCTTCGACCGGTTGACGGGGGGCGACGATGCGTTCGAAGACGAGGAGTCATCGTCCGACGTGGAAAGCATCCTGGGACTCTTCTCGGCCCAGGGGGCTCCCGATCGGATGCTGAGGTGGCACTACCGGAGCCGGCACGAGTCGCTCATCGCGGTCTCGAACCGCGAGTTTTACGACGGCCGATTGGTGGTCTTCCCCAGCCCGGACGCCCGTCGTCACGATGCGGGCCTCGTCTTCCGGCACCTGCCGCAGGCGGCCTACGACCGTGGCCGTTCGCGGACCAATCCGGGCGAGGCGGAGGCGGTCGCGGAGGCCGTGATGGGGTTTGCTCGCGATCAGCTCCGTCGACCGGCCGGCGAACGGTTCAGCCTCGGCGTGGCCACGTTTAGCGTGGCGCAGATGCAGGCGATCGTAGACCGAATCGAGCGACGTCGGCGCGACGAGCCGGAGGTCGAGGAGTTCTTCGCGGAGGGGTCCGAGGAACCGTTTTTCATCAAGAACCTGGAGAATGTCCAGGGCGATGAACGTGATGTAATCTATATCAGCATAGGCTACGGCCGCACGGCCGAGGGCTCGGTCTCGTTGAACTTCGGCCCGCTGAACGGTGAGGGCGGCGAGCGTCGGCTGAACGTGCTCATCACCCGGGCGCGGGTTCGCTGCGAGGTGTTCACGAACTTGACCGCCGATGACCTCGACCCGTCGCGGACCCGCGCCCGGGGCGTCCAGGCGTTGCGGTCCTTTCTCGCCTTCGCGCGGGACGGGGAGGAGGAGGACGCGACCGAGACGATGACCGCAGGCCCGGCCCCAACCTCCTTCGAGCATGCGATCCGCGAGAGCCTGGAATCGCTCGGCCTGACGGTCCGGTCGCGGATCGGCTCAGCGGGATGCCGGATCGATCTGGCCGTACTCGAGGAGGGGGACGCCGGGCGCTACGTCCTCGGAGTGGCTACCGACGGTCGCTCGTACCTTGAGGCGCCGTCGGTACGGGACCGTGAACGGCTGCGACCACTCGTGCTCGAACGCCTCGGCTGGCGACTGCGGCGGGCCTGGAGCCCTGACTGGCTCCGCGACCCCGAGGGGTCCACGGCCAGGCTTCGCGAGTCGGTCACTGAGAGTGCCAAGGCCCGGCTCCGTGGCCGGTGGCGCCGATCCTGCGACTCGCGAGGAATCGGACGAACCGGCGGGCGAGTCGGAATGGTCCGATGAGCCAGTCGGTGCCCCCGACATTCCCGCGTACCGGATGACCGAACTGCCCCAATCCTTGACGGGTCAGGATCTGACTGGCCTGGCCACCCAGGAACTGGCTGAATTGGTCGCCACGGTGGCGGGAGCCGAGGGCCCAGTGCACATCGCGGAAGTAACCCGGAGGCTGGCGGAGGCGGCGGGGGTTCGGAGGCTCGGCTCGAAGATTCAGGAAGCGATTGAGGCGGCCTGTGCGGAGGCGGTCCGGTCGGGTCGGTTCCGTCGCGAAGGGGATTTCCTCTGGCCCCGGGAATTGACCACCGTGAGCCTGCGTGACCGGAGCCAGATCCCGGCCGCCTCGCGGCGACCGGAGTTCGTGACTCCCGAGGAACTGGCCCTGGCCCTGGAGCGCGTGGCCCGCGACGCCTACGGGATCGATCCTGAGTCTCTCCCCGGCGCCGCCTTCCGGTTGCTGGGATTTCCTCGGCTGAGCGATGAGATGCGACGCCGAGCGGAGGCGATCATCGCGAAACTGCGGAGGTCGGGCCGTCTCGCGACCCGAGGCGCGCTACCTCATCGTCCCCCCAGCCGACGCGGTGGACGCCGGCTGAGACGGTCGCAACCAATCACCCAGGATCTCGAAGAGCGGGTAAAGGTCTGCAGACTCCTGCGCAATGATCCTCCAGGGCGTTGGTTCGAGGTGGACGAAGAGTTCGAGGAGAGTCGCCGCGCGTCGCTCGAACGACGGCCTGTCTTCTCGACCATCATCAATTCTCGACGCCGAAGTGCCATCGGCGCGGCCGTCTCCGGTCACCGACCGATGTTCACGGTATAGGATTTGCACCTCCATGTCCCTCGTCCTGTCTTCGCAAGAATGCCGAATATTCCCAAACTCAAGACATTTTCCGATTAATTCAGATTTTGCCCGGGACTGTTTCTATGGATCACGCCCCTCCCCGTCGCGTGCTCGTCTTCCGGGCCCTCCAGCTGGGCGACATGCTCTGCGCGGTGCCGGCCTTGCGGGCCATGCGCGCGGCCTGGCCGGGGGCGGAGGTGGTGCTGGTAGGACTGCCCTGGGCGCGGTGCCTGATCGGGCGGTTCGGCCGGTATCTCGACGGCTTCCGCGAGTTTCCGGGCTACCCTGGGCTGCCGGAGCGTGAGCCGGACCTCGAGCGGCTGAGAGGGTTCCTGGCGGAAATCCGTCGGGAACGGTTCGACCTGGCGATCCAGCTTCACGGCAGCGGCCTGATCACGAACCCGCTGGTGGCGATGTTCGGCGCGCGGGCCGTTGCGGGGTACTTCGTCCCCGGCCAGTACTGTCCGGACCCTCGGAGATTCCGGCCGTATCCCAAGGAGGATGACGGAGGTCCGGACGTGGCTCGACCTCGTCACTTCGCTGGGGGCCACGCCTCGCGGGCGAGGAGCTGGAGTTTCCCCTGTCCGACGCGGATCGGCGGGAACTGTCGGGGATCGCGATGGTCCGCGACCTGGAGCGCGGCTCCTACGTCTGCGTGCATCCGGGGGCGAGCGTGCCGGAACGGCGCTGGCCGGCGGAGCGATTTGCGGCTGTGGCGGATTGGCTGGCGGGCCATGGGTTGCGGGTGCTGTTGACGGGAACGATTCGCGAGGCGGACTTGTGTCACGCCGTCGGCCAGGCGATGCGGGCGGAGGCACTCGACCTGTCGGGCCGGACAGGGCTCGGGTCGCTCGGGGTGTTACTGGAAGGGGCAAGGATGCTGGTCTGCAACGACACGGGCGTCTCGCACGTCGCCGCGGCGCTGCGGGTGCCGAGCGTGGTGCTGGCCCCGGCAGCGAACATCGCTCGCTGGGCACCGTCGGATCGGCGGAGGCATCGCGTTCTCGATCAGGATGCGACGCCGCAGGCCGCCATCGCCGAGGCGGAGGACACTACTCCGCTGGGGAATGGCCCGCGCCGGTTAACGCGGCAGTGGCAACGATTTGCGTCCAGGGGAAGCGAGGTGTCATCGAGGGCCATCGAGGCCCGCTGAGGAATCTACCGGAAGAAGAGAAGTCCGACGATCGCGAACGGAACAACCATAGCAGCAACGGTCCGGGAAGAGGTGCCCGAGCATGAAGCCGCTACGCGTGTTGACGTGGCATATCCACGGCAATTATTTACTCTACCTTTCACAGGTACGAGTCGAGTTCTACCTACCCGATTCGGGCCGACCGATCGCCCGGATATGGCGGTCGGGGGACAACATTTCCCTTCGGCGAGAACGTCGTCGAGGTGCCGGCGGAGGAAGTGCGCGGTCTGGAGCTGGACTGTATCCTCTTCCAGTCGCGGCGAAACTACGAGGTCGATCAGTACGCGATCCTGTCCGAATCGCAACGTCGCCTGCCACGAATCTACCTGGAACACGATCCGCCGCAGGAGCACCCGACGAACACGAGGCACGTCGTCGATGACCCGGAGGTCTTGCTCGTCCACGTCACGCCGTTCAACGCGTTGATGTGGGACTGCGGCCGGACGCCGACGCGGGTCATCGAGCACGGGGTCTTCGTGCCGGAGGACGTGGCGCTACACCGGCGAGCTGGAGCGCGGGATTGTCGTCGTGAACAACCTCGCCCGCCGGGGACGGCGGCTGGGGGCCGACGTCTTCGAGCGGGTCCGGCAGGAGGTGCCGCTCGACCTGGTCGGCATGGACGCGACGTCGCTCGGCGGTCTGGGGGAGGTTCCGCCGACGGAACTGGCGGCGTTCGAGGCGCGGTATCGGTTCTTCTTCAACCCGATCCGCTACACGAGCCTCGGCCTGGCGGTGATCGAGGCCATGATGCTCGGCATGCCGATCATCGGCCTGGCGACGACCGAGATGGCGACGGCCATCGAGAACGGCGTCTCGGGATATCGTCGATACCGATCCAGACCGCTCTGATCGAGCCGATGCGTCGACTTCTGGCCGACCCGGCCGAGGCGCGTCGGCTGGGCCAGGGAGCGCGGCGGTCGGCCCGGGAGCGGTTTTCCATCGAGCGATTCGCCCGCGACTGGGAGCAAGCCTTCTCCGACGTCACCGGCCGATCCACGACCCACCGGACGCTCGTTGCGCCCGGCCTATCGTCCTCGAGGTAAACGCATGAAGCGGCGAGTGGCCTTGATCAGCGAGCATGCCTCCCCCCTGGCGACCCTCGGCGGAGTCGATAGCGGCGGCCAGAACGTCTACGTCGGACAGGTCGCCCGTCGGCTGGCCGAACGGGGCTGGGAGGTGGATGTCTTCACCCGTCGCGACCGGGCGGACCTGCCCACGGTCGTCGGCTGGTGCGAGAATGCCCGGGTGGTCCACGTTCCGGCCGGTCCGGCGGAGGCGGTCCGCAAGGAGGACTTGCTGCCATTCATGGGCGAGTTCGCGGCCTGGATGCTCCGATTCACACGACGCCGGCGCGTCGCGTACGATGTGATTCACGCAAATTTTTTCATGTCTGCGCTCGTCGCCGCCGAGATCAAGGAGGCGACGGGCACACCGTTCGTCGTGACCTTCCACGCCCTGGGGCGCGTCCGCCGGCGCTACCAGGGCGGCAGCGACGCCTTCCCGGAAGAGCGGCTGGCGATCGAGGAGCGGGCGGTTGCCGAGGCCGATCGGGTGATCGCCGAGTGTCCCCAGGACGAGACGGACCTGATCGAGATGTACGGGGCCGAGCCGTCGCGGCTGGTGACGATCCCCTGCGGCTTCGACCCGTCGGAGTTCTGGCCGATCGCGAAGCCGACGGCGCGTGCGGTACTGGGGCTCGACCCGGACGAGCCGATCTTGCTCCAGCTTGGCCGGATGGTCCCGCGCAAGGGGGTCGATAACGTGATTCGCGGCCTCGCCCGGTTGCGGAAGCGGCAGGGGATCGCCGCGCGGCTGCTGGTCGTCGGTGGCGAGTCGCGCGAGCCCGATCCCGTCCAGACCCCCGAGATCGGCCGGCTCCAGAGGATCGCGAGGCAGGAGGGCGTGAACGACGCGGTGACGTTCGTCGGGAGCCGGCGCGGCACGAGTTGCAGCGACTATTACGCGGCGGCCGACGTGTTCGTCACGACCCCCTGGTATGAGCCGTTCGGGATCACGCCGGTCGAGGCGATGGCCTGCGGCACGCCGGTCATCGGCTCGAACGTGGGCGGGATCAAGACGACGATCGACGACGGCAGGACGGGCTACCTCGTTCCTCCGAAGGATCCCGACGCCCTGGCCGGCCGACTGGCCGATCTGCTCCGCGACCCGGCAAGACTCCGCGCCTTCGGCCGGGCGGCCGTGAGGCGGGCCAACCGGTGCTTCACCTGGGATCGCGTGACCGATGCCATCGCCGAGCTGTATGAAGAAGTCGTGGCCGATCATCAGACGCCCGTCCTGGCGCGGAGCCTCGCCAAGACGGCCATCCGCCGTGCAGACGACCGTTAACCCATGATCTCGGTTTAAATTTAAAATTATCCAGAAATTTGTCGGGAGAATCGATCCGTGAGTGAACTGAGCGGCAGAGTGGCCCTGGTGACGGGCGGCGGTCGCGGACTCGGCGAGGCGATCTGCCGGACCCTGGCCGCGTCGGGGGCGACGTGATCGCGGCGGATCTCCGGGAGGAATCGGCGGTGGCGGTCGCCGACGCAATCCGCGACGCGGGCGGCCGGTCCGAGCCACTGGGGCTCGACGTGACCCACGAGGATCAGGCTGAGCAGGCGATCCGACGCGTGGTCGAGCGGCAGGGGACGGCTCGACGTGCTCGTGAACAACGCGGGCACCGACCTGACCGTCTGCATCGAGGAACTGTCTGTCGCCGACTGGGATCGCATCCTCGCCGTGAATCTCCGCGGTCCATTCGTGCTCTCAAAACACGCTCTCGGCGCGATGCGAAAGCAAGGGCGCGGGCACATCGTGAATATCGTTTCGACGGCCGCCAGGCGAGCCTGGCCGAACGCGTCGGCGTATCATGCGAGCAAGTGGGGATTGCTCGGTTTCAGCCACGCCTTGCACACCGAGGCCCGGCCGCATGGGGTCAAGGTTACGGCCGTCATCGCTGGTGGTATGCGGACCCCTTTCCTGCTTGACCGCTTCCCCGATCTCGACCCCGGCGTCTTGCAGGACCCGAAGAACGTTGCCGACACGGTGCGGTACGTCCTCTCGCAGCCGGACGAGACGGTCATCCCCGAGGTGATGGTGATCCCGATGAGGGAAACGTCGTGGCCGTGAGTGAGACCGGGATGGAGCGTTTACCAGCAGTATTTCTCGACAAGGACGGCACCTTGATCGAGGACGTGCCGTACAACGTCGATCCCGCCTTGATCCGGCTGGCGAAGGGGGCCAGGGAGGGATTGTCGGCCTTGCACGAAGCGGGCTTTCGGCTGGTGGTGATTTCGAACCAGTCGGGCGTGGCGCGGGGTTTTTTTCCGATCGAGGCGATCGTGCCGGTCAGGCGAAGGCTGGAAGATTTACTGGCAGAATTTGATGTTTTCTTGACAGACTTTCTCTATTGCCCGCATCACCCGGCGGGCGTGGTCCGCGAGTACGCCATCACGTGCGACTGTCGGAAGCCGGCGCCCGGGATGATGCTCCGGGCCGCCGAGACGCTCGGGATCGACCTGAAGAAGTCATGGATGATCGGCGACATCCTCGACGATGTCGAGGCCGCGAACCGGGCGGGCTGCCGGGCGGTCTTGATCGACAACGGCCATGAGATCGGAATGGGTTTCCGGGCCATTCCGGCAACCGGAGCACAAGGCGGCCGATCTGGCCGAGGCGGCCTGTCTGATCCTGGCGGACGAGGCTTGCTCGGCGCTGCGGCTCCTCCTTCCAAGCGGAGGTCGGCCGTGAATCCTGATGCCATCGCGGCCTGGTCGCGGGCTGAGAATGTCCTGTGCGTCCGACTCGACGCCCTGGGTGACGTCTTGATGACGACACCGGCCTTGTGTGCGATCAAGGAGGCGCGGCCGGGTCGGAGAGTAACGCTGCTGACGTCCCCTACGGGGGCCGAGGCGGCGAGCCTCCTGCCGATGATCGACGAGGTTCTCGTGTATGATGCTCCCTGGATGAAAGCCACAGCGCCGCGGCTCGACAGCCGGCCAGACTTCGACCAGATCGAGTGTCTTCGTCGGGGCCGGTTCGACGCGGCAGCGATCTTCACGGTCTATAGCCAGAACCCACTGCCCGCGGCCATGCTCTGCTACCTGGCCGACATCCCGAGGCGTCTGGCCCACTGTCGCGAGAACCCCTATCAGCTCCTCAACGACTGGGTGCCCGACCCCGAGCCCGATCGGCTGGCGCGGCACGAGGTCCGGCGACAGCTCGACCTGGTGGCCTGCGTCGGCTGCCGGATTGACGATGAGCGCATGGTGATGACGGTTCCGGACGAGGCGCGGGCGAAGGTCGATCGCTTGCTTTCGGAGTTGGGTCTCGCGGGGCGGCGGGACTGGGTCGTGGTTCACCCCGGGGCGACGGCGCCTTCTCGGCGATATCCACCCGAGTTGTTCGCGGAGGCGGCGCGGCGGATTGGCCGAGGAGGGACGGGAGATCGTGTTCACCGGCTCGGTTGACGAACACGCGTTGATCGAGGGCATCCGGTCGGAAATGCGATCTCCGTCGCACGATCTGGCGGGCCGTCTGGGACTGGCTGAGCTGGCCGCCCTGATCGAGCGGGCTCCGCTCCTGGTCGCTAACAATACGGGACCGGTCCACGTCGCCGCGGCGGTGGGCACGCCGGTCGTTGATCTGTATGCCTTGACGAACCCACAGCACACCCCCTGGGCCGTGCCGAGCCGGGTCCTGAACCATGAGGTCCCGTGTCGGAACTGCTACAAGAGCGTCTGCCCCGAGGGTCACCACGACTGCCTTCGGCGAGTGCCGCCAGAAGCAGTCGTGTCGGCGGCGCGGGAACTGCTCGGGGAAGTCGCGAACGCGACGCGGCGAGAATGTTCCAGGACAAATGCTGGATGACAGACGGCAAGGCCATCCAACCCGCTTTCGAGGGCCAATGCTGTGGACACGCTGGGGATCAATGCGGCTTATCACGACTCGTCGGCCTGCCTGGTTCGCGATGGAGTGGTCATCGCGGCGGCGGAGGACGAACGGTTCACGCATATCAAGCACGCGAAGCGGCCAGTGCCCTTCTCGACGTGGGAGCTGCCGTTCCACGCGATCGACTACTGCCTGCGCGAGGCCGGCATCCGGCTGACGGACCTGGATCATGTCGCGTACTCGTATGACCCGTTCTTGCTGCTTGATCGACACAGGGACGACGCGACGATCACGCTCCCGCTGGAGCCGAGCGCGCACCCGAGTCCTGAGGAGTTCGAGGCGGCCTGGGACCCGCTGTTCCTGTCGTCGATCGTCAATGCTCCGCGGCAGCTTGCGGACGGAGCGCCGCATCATCTCAAGGAACGATTCCGGGGGGCCAGGCCGGACGGCCCGTACCGATGGCACTTCGTCGCGCACCACCTGGCCCACGCGGCGAGCGCCTTCCATCCCTCGCCGTTCGCGCGGGCGGCCGTCCTGACACTCGACGGTCGGGGAGAGAAGGCGACCACCGGATATGCGATCGGCGAAGGGACGCAGCTCGAATGGCTGGGCCAGGTGCATATGCCGCACTCGCTCGGGATCTTGTATGAGCAGGTGACGAGCTACCTGGGCTTCCTGCACTCGTCCGACGAGTACAAGGTGATGGCCCTGGCCTCATACGGCAAGCCGCGGTTCGTGGCCGAGTTCCGCGAGATTGTCCAGCTCGGCGAGAACGGCCAGTTCACGATCGCACCGACCCGGCTGGAAGAGCGGTTCGGCCCGCTCGCGATTGCGGGGCGGGCCGATCGAGCCGAGGCACTACGATATCGCGCATTCGCTCCAGGTTGTGCTGGAGGAGACGGTGCTGGAACTGGCGACGCTGGCTGCACAAAGAGTCGAGGTGCGATGATCTCTGCATGGCCGGGGGCGTGGCGCTGAACTGCGTGATGAACGCCCGGCTGCGGGAGCGTGGGCCGTTCCGGGAGATCTGGGTCCAGCCGGCGTCGGGGGACGCGGGGACGTCGCTGGGGGCGGCACTCTGGATCGACGCCCGCGAGCGGGGAGGCATCGACCGGCCGTACCGGATGGATCACGCCTATCTCGGCCCAGGCTACGGCGAGGAGGAGATCGAGGAATTCCTGCGATGGTCGCAAGCTCTCCTATCGGCGGCTCGACGACGTTCCGGCTGAGGTGGCGGCGATCCTGGCGCAGGACCGGGTCATCGGCTGGTATCAGGGGCGGATGGAGTTCGGGCCGAGGGCTTTGGGAGCACGGTCGATCCTGGCGTCGCCGCTCCACCCCGAGATGCAGGCAAGGCTCAACGAGATCAAGGACCGGGAGGATTTCCGACCCGTCGCGCCGGTCGTGATTGAGGAGGAAGCCGGGGATTGGTTCGAGGGCGCCGGCGTGGCACCGTTCATGCTGTTCGTCTTCGACGTGAAGCCCGAGAAGGCCGACCGCATTCCGGCCGTCCGGCACACAGACGGCACGGCGCGGGTGCAGACGGTCAATCGGTTGCAGAACCCCCTGTATTACGATCTGCTGCGGGCCTTCCAGGTGCGGACGGGGGTGCCGGTGCTGGTCAACACGTCGTTCAACACGCGGGGCGAGCCAATCGTCTGCACGCCGCGGGACGCCGTGGAGAGCTTCTGGACCTCGCCGCTGGATGCCCTGGTGATCGGCCCGTTCTTGCTCGAGAAGCCACACGGAGGTCGGTGAGGGATGCGCGTCTCGGTCGTCGTGCCAACATTTCGCCGGGCGGATCTCCTCCGGCGTTGCCTGGAGGCACTGGCCTCCCAGGATTTCCAAGCATCGGACTATGAGATTCTGATTGCTGACGACGCCGTGAGCGAGGCGACGCGGCGCCAGGTGGAGGCGTTCGGCCGCGGAACGGCGGCGCGGGTCCGCTATCTTTCGGTGACGGAGACGCACGGGCCGGCGGCGGCACGCAACGTCGGCTGGCGAGAGTCTACTGGAGAGATCATCGCCTTCACGGATGATGATTGCGTGCCTGATCCCCGCTGGCTGACCGAGGGGCTGGCCGCCTTCCGCGAGGGGGTGGCGGCGGTGAGCGGGAAGCTGATCGTTCCCTTGCCGGAGGCCCCGACGGATTACGAGCGGAACGAGGCGGGGCTGGAACGGGCGGAGTTTGTGACGGCCAACTGCTTCGTCCGTCGTGAGACCATGGAGGCCGTCGGCGGCTTCGACGAGCGGTTCCAGGCCGCCTGGCGGGAGGATAGTGACCTGCACTTCGCCTTGCTCCGGCGGGGCGATCGGATCGTAAAGGCACCGGCGGCGGTGGTCGTGCATCCAGTCCGACCGGCACCTTGGGGGGTGAGCTTGAAGCAGCAGCGCAAGAGCCTGTTCAATGCCTTGTTGTTCAAGAAGTATCCCGAACTTTATCGCCAGCGCATCCGAGTCGGCGCCACCCTGGGACTATTACGCGGTTGTGATCGCTCTGGCGGGGGTCGCCGGAGCCGGGGCGGCGGGCCGTAGGGACCTGGTGGTCGGATCGCTGGTCGCCTGGGGCGTCCTGACGGCACGATTCTGCCTGCGGAGGCTCAAGCGGAACTCGCGAGCGCCGGGGCATGTCCTGGAGATGCTGGTGACGTCGGCCTTGATCCCACCACTGTCGGTCTTCTGGAGGCTTTATGGAGCCTGCAAGTTCCGCGTCCTTTTCCTTTAAGAGCCGCCATCCATGACGGTTCCCGACGAACGCATTGCGGTGGTGATCGCCACGCGGGATCGGCTCGGCTCGTTGAGGATCACGCTCGGTCGTCTCGGCGCGTTGCCCGAGCGGCCCCGCATCATCGTGGCCGACAACGGCTCGACGGACGGGACGCCGGAGGCGTTGCGGGCTGAGTTCCCGTCCGTGGAGCTGTTGAGTCTGGATGTCAACCTCGGCGCGGGGCGCGGAACGCAGCGGTCGAGAGAATTGCGAATCCAATCATCGCGTTCGCGGATGATGACTCGTGGTGGGAACCGGGCTCGCTCAGTCGTGCCGCTGAGCTGTTCGAGGAGCATCCGACGCTGGGGCTCGTCGCCGCTCGGGTTCTTGTCGGTCCCGAGGAGAGGCAGGACCCGACCTGCGCCGAGATGGCTGACAGTCCCCTGCCTCGCCGGGAAGGGTTGCCGGGGCCGGCGATTCTGGGATTCCTTGCGTGCGGGGCGGTGGTGCGGCGATCGGCGTTTCTCGGCGTCGGGGGTTTCCCGACGCGGTTCGGCATCGGCGGCGAGGAGGAACTGCTGGCAATCGACCTGGCGGTAGCGAGGTGGGATCTTTGTTATGTGGATGAGCTGATCGCGTATCATCATCCCTCGCCGGTGCGCGACGTGGCAGCGAGGAGGCGCATCCAGGTGCGCAACGCGCTCTGGAGTGCCTGGATGCGGCGACCTCCGGGCGGGGCATTGCGGAGAACCCTGGCGTTGCTCCGGCCCTGGTTCCGCGATACGGCCACGAGGCAGGGATTCACCGCGGCCTTGCGTGGCGTGGGGGGCGTCTGGCGGGATCGACGCGCGATCCCGGCCGACCTGGAGCGGGCGTTGAGGCGGCTGGAGGGATGAGGAAGTTGCGAACCCCCAAGGAGTTTGGTCGGGGCATGCAAACCGTCTGGCCGGACTTGTCGTAGATGCTATGATGGGGTTGTCAGCACGAGACGCGGCCCGAGGTTGAGCTGCGTCGGAGGCCGGTGGACGCCCATCCGAGCACGACGCGCTGTGAGCACGCTCCGAAGAATCGGGAACTGGTTGACGCCATACCGAGGCCGGGTCGCCCTGGCGCTGGGGCTGACGACCCTGGCCTGCCTGGTCAATCTGCTGGTCCCCCTGCTGGTGCAAGGGCTCATCGACGGCGTCGTCGCCAGGGGCCGGTGGTGGGTCTTGCCGACGTATGCCCTGGGACTCTTCGGCGTCTTCGCCGCGCAGGCGGGGCTCGCGATGGGCAACGCGCTGGTGATCGCGAGGGTCGGACAGGGAGTCGTGCGCGACCTGCGACACGGCCTGTATGAGCGGCTCCAGCGGCTGAGCCTGGCGTACTACGACCGGACGCCCGTGGGGTCGATCATCTCGCGGTTGATGGACGACGTCGGGGCGATCCAGGCGTTCGTCACGGGGCAAACCGTGACGATCCTGACCGACCTCGGAACGACCGCCGCAGTCGCGGCCCTGCTGTTGACGATGAACTGGCGGCTGGCCCTGGTGGTGCTGGTCTTCCTGCCGGTCTACGCGCTGAATTTCCGGTATTTCCTCCGCCGCATCCGGTCGAACAGTACGGTCATCCGGACGAAGATGGACACTCTCTTTGGCCATCTCAAGGAGAAGCTCGATGGCACGCTTGTGGTCAAGGTGTGTGCCCGCGAGCCGGGCGAGGTGGACGACTTCGCGGCGCAGCTTGCCGATGTCCACGTGCCGCGGGTGAGAGAAAGCCGTCTGAGCGCAGCGTTCTCGAACCTGAGTGCGGCGATCAGCGGCATCGGCACGGCGGCGGTCTTCGCCGTGGCGGCGATGGAGGTCCTGAACGGGCGGCTCACGCCCGGCGGCGTCGTCTCGACAGCGGCGCTGGCGGCCTTGCTTTTCGGGCCGATCGGGCGGCTGGGCGACCTGGCTTACGTCTTCGAGCAGGCGTCGGCGAGCGTGGAACGTCTGGGCGAGATCCTCGACCTGAAGCCGGACGTGCCCGAGCCGGCCGGGCCGACGGCGATCGGCCGGGCGAGGGGACAGGTCGAGTTTGACCGCGTGGGCTTCGGGTACCGACCGAATGAGCCGGTGCTCTGGGATTTCCGGCTCAAGGTCGAGCCCGGCATGAGAATCGCGCTCGTCGGGCCGACGGGCAGCGGCAAGAGCACAATCGTCAACCTGATGATGCGTTTTTATGATCCTTCCTGGGGCGAGATCCGGCTCGATGGGGTTCCGATCCGGGATCACGCCACCGCGGATCTTCGGCGCCAGATCGGCGTGGTGTTGCAGGACCCGGTGGTCTTCCGCGCCAGCGTGGCGGAGAACATCCGCTACGGTAATCCCGGAGCCAACGACGCCCAGGTCGAGTCCGCGGCGCGGGCGGCCATGGTTCACACGTTCGCGACGTCCTTGCCGGAGGGTTACGAGACGATCGTCGGCGAGGGCGGTTACAAGCTCAGCCAGGGGGAACGGCAACGCCTCGCGATCGCACGTGCCTTTTGCATGGACCCGGCGCTGGTGGTGCTCGATGAGGCGACCAGTTCGATCGACACGGCCAGCGAGGCCTTGATCCAGGCCGCCTTGAAGAACCTCCTCCGTGGCCGGACCGCCTTCATCATCGCCCACCGTCTTTCGACGATCGTCGATGCCGATCGGATCGTCGTGCTGGAAGGTGGGCTGACCGTCCAGAAGGGGCGACACCAGGAGTTGCTGACCGACCGCGACGGCCTCTACCGGAAGCTCTGCGCCCGGCAGTTCGGCGAGGAGACACTGGCCGAGCTGGAGGCCGGACGCCTCGCGCTGCCGTCGCCGCATTTCGATTTCGACAAGACCCGTCCGCTCATCCGCGCCGCGGGCTGAGGCCCGGGAGTTTCCGCAAGGATGGCCCCGATTCAAGCGAACCCAACCTCGCCCATCGAGCCGTTGCGAAGGCTGGAGTTGCAGTTTCTCCGACCGTACCGTTCCTGGTTGCTGCTGGGGCTGGTCGGCTTGCTGGCGCAATCGCTCCTGCTCCTGCCGATCCCGCTGTTTCAGGGCTGGGTGCTCGACCGTCTCCTGCCGCTGGCCGGTCACCTGAAGTCGATCACGACCGTCGAGGCTGCCGGGGCCTCGCGGGCGATCGCGCTCTGCCTGGCGGCCACGGTGGCGTGTCACCTGGGACGCATGGCCCTGGCCTGGACGATCAGCGCGATGGTAGGGCGGATCAGCCAGGAGGTGGTTGTCGCGCTGCGAGGAGCCCTGCATCGCAAGTTGATGCGGCTCCCGATGGCGTATTTCGACGCACAGCAGACGGGCCGCTTGATGGCCCGGGTGACGAGCGACGTGGGCTCGATTCTCGGGTTCCTCAACGGCGGGTTTCTCCAGCTTGTCAACGACCTGATCCTGGCGCTGGGAATCGCGGTACTGCTGGTCTGGCTCCAGTGGCAAATGGCGTTGATCGCGTTGGTGGTCGTGCCGCTTTATGCGTTGAACCAGGCGTTCTTCGCCCGGAAGATCCACCGGCTCTCGCAGGAGATCCGGGCTCAGGTGGCGGGTCTTTATGCGTTGCTGAGCGAGCGGGTGTCGGCGGTGCGGGTCGTGCGGTCGTTCGCCAAGGAGGACACCGAGCTGGCGGCGCTGGACGAGCGGATCGACACCCACCGTTTCTTGAGCCTGGCGAACAGCCGCACCAGCGCCACGCTCGGGGCGCTGGCGACACTGATCAGCGGGCTGGGGACGGTCGCCGTGGTGACGTATGGGGCTGTCCTCATCGGTCGGGGCCGCCTGACGGTGGGCGAGCTGATGGCGTTCTATGCGTTGATCGGCCAGCTTTACAACCCGATCGTGCGACTGACACAGTTTCAGGCGACGGCGGTCGCGACGCGGGTTTCCCTGGAGCGGCTGTTCGAGGTCTTCGACGAGCCCGAGCCCGTGTCGGACCGGCCGGCTGCGGAGGCGATCGTTGGACGGCCGCGGGGCGGCTTGACGTTCCGGGATGTGAACTTTTTCTACATGCCCGGCGGCCGCGCGGTGCTTCAAGGGATCAACCTGGAGATCGAGCCGGGCACGACGGTCGGCATCCTGGGTCCGAGCGGCTCGGGCAAGAGCACGCTGCTGGCGCTCGCTCCCCGAATCTACGACCTGCCCGACGGGGGCGGGTCGGTCCGGTTCGACGGCCGCGACGTGCGGGACCTGAAGCTCAACGACCTGCGGCACCACGTCGCCCTGGTGCCGCAGGTGGCGATGCTCTTCGAGGGCACGATCCGATCGAACCTGCTCTATGCGAATCCGGACGCGACCGAAGAGCAGATGCGTCGGGCGCTCGAGGCGGCCGACTTGGCGGGGCTGGTGGCGGCGATGCCGAAAGGGCTGGAAACCCCGGTGGGCGAGCGGGGCCTGTCGCTCTCCGGCGGCCAGCGGCAGCGGCTCGCCCTGGCTCGCGCTCTCGTGACCGACCCGGCGGTGCTCCTGCTGGACGACTGCACGAGTGCCCTGGATGCCGAGACCGAGTCGAAGATTCAGGAGGCGCTGGCGGAGCTGATGCCGGGGCGAACGTGCGTGATCGTTTCGCACAAGGTGTCGTCGGTCCGGCATGCGGACAGGATCGTAGTGCTGGAAGAGGGCCGGATCGTCGAGCAGGGGACGCATGAAGAGTTGCTCGAACTCGGCGGGGCTTATACCCGGACGCACGATCAGCAGACCCAGGCGCTCGCGGCGTGATCGAGCGAGGACCGGCACGCGATCTGCTCCGGTGGTCGTCTGGATGTTCCGGAACACCCTCGACGCCGGGGACAACACATGACCTTCCGAGAAACACTCGACAAGCACCTTCGGGCCATCCAGGGACGCGATCACGAATCGCTGGCCGAGACGCTGCCAGCCGATCAACTGGTGTTGATAACCGCCGATGGCCGGCTCGTGCGTTCGGCACTCGAGTTCGCGAGAATGCACCGGGAGTGGTTCGAGTCGAAGACGTGGACGCTCGACTTCGAGGAGGTCAGCGCGATGGAGTCGGCCGACCTGGCGGTCGTGACGTTCCGGCTCGATTATCGTGATCGCCCCGAGGGCGGCGAGCCGATCCATGAGCAGAGTTATCTCACGCTGGTCTTCCGACGGGACGGGGACCGCTGGGTGATGGTGCAGGATCAGAATACGCCGATCCGGGGCAAGGCCGAGGGGGTCTGAGCCGGTTCGAACGTAAGGCGCCGGGGTCGGTCGGGCAACCGGAAACGAGCCCGGACGATGGCGCGCTGCACAGGCCCTACGGGGAGGTCAGGGACCGGCCTCGGCGGCGGGTTCGGGCAGCGCTCGCTCGATCTCGGAGAGACAGTAGCCGAAGCCGGGGCCGCGGATCGTGGAGAGGTCGATGCGGCCGAGGCGGCGGCGGTAGAGGCCGGGGTGGACGGCGGCCTCGGGGCGGGAGGCGTCGGGGTAGTACTGCATGCCGTTGGTCTCGACGCCCATGATGGTGCCGGCGTGAGCGGCGAGGAGGCTATGGGGGACCTGGGCGAGCATCGGGTTGGAGAGGTCCTGGACCATCAGGGTCATGCCGTGGGCGCGGGCCCAGCAGAGGGAGAGGAGGGCGCCGGTCTGGGTCTTGCAGGTCTTGAGGGCGACGCCCGACCAGCCCAGCTCGCGACCGAGGCGGATGAGGGTCCAGTCGTGGGCGGATTCGTCCATGAACAATGGCTTACGCGCGGATACGGAGTGGACGTCGATGCGGTGGTGTTCGAGGTCGTAGGGGAAGGGTTGCTCGACGTAGAGGATCATGCCGGAGAGGCGGGGGTGCTCGACGACGAGGCGATCGAGAATAGTGTTTACGTATTCGGGATCACTGACCGTGCAGTTGAAGTCGGCGGTCAGCCAGTCGCAACCTTCCTCGACGGCGATCCGGCCGACGTGGGTGAGGCGGTCGTAGTCCCAGGCGGGGTCGGTGCCGGTGAGCTTGACCTTGAGGCACAGGAGGCCGTCGCGGCGAATCCAGTCGCGGAGGAGGACGGGGTAGCCATCGTCGGGCTCGGAGCCGGTGAGGTCGGAGGGCTCGAGGGGGTCCTTGCCGCCGACGAGGTGCCAGGCGGGCAGGGAGTCGGGTCGGGGGAAGGT
Organism: uncultured Planctomycetales bacterium; assembly: GCA_963752755.1. Classification (GTDB taxonomy): domain Bacteria; phylum Planctomycetota; class Planctomycetia; order Isosphaerales; family Isosphaeraceae; genus CAVVZJ01. The sequence goes on from CAVVZJ010000010.1 coordinate 602,857, forward strand.
GAGGAAGTCGGCGGGGAATCGGCTGGAGAAATCGACGTCGCTGCCGGCGGCGGGTTCGAGGAACGAGGACAGGTCGCGGCTCAGGAAGTTGCGGTTGTACGTGTCATAGACGGGCAGAGCGTGAAGTTGGCCGAAGGCGTCGTGGAGGGCGAGGTCGAAGGCGGAGGAGGCCACGAGCGCGGCGAGCCAGGGCAAGGGCTCGGGCAGGTCGTGGCCGGCGTTGGCCTCGTCTCGCAGGCCGGGGAGGACGGCCTCGGTGAAGGCGTGGCCGACCTCGATCGGATGGCCGAAGTGGTCGAAGGAGGCCCAGGCGTCGGTGAGGCGGATGCAGAGGTTTTGAAGGATTTCGAGGCGGGCGGAGTAGGAAAGGGTGCTGGGCCAGACCCACTGGACACTGAGAGGGGTCTCGCCCCAGCCGACGGCCCTGCGGCCCTGGCGGTCGGCGACGGTGAGCTTCACGCGGGCGCACGTTACCTCGGTCGTCACCTCCGGGCCGAACTTCAAGGGCATGCGGGTCCGGATCGGCAGGAAGTAGAGCGAGGCGGCGACGGGCCGGATGTCGGTCGGCTGGGGCATGGGTCGGGCCTGGGCCTCGAAAGTGGATCGGAGTCAACGGGGACAAAGACACGTCGCGGCGACGATCAGCGACCGAGGTAGTCCTTGAGAAGCCGCGTGGTCGAGGGGTTGAATCCTTGAACCGGGGCACCGTCGTTGCGGCTGGCGGCGAGCTGCTTGCGGACCTGCCTGGCGAGCTGCTTGCCCAGCTCGACGCCCCACTGGTCGAAGGAGTTGATATCCCAGATGAAGCCTTCGACGGCGGTACGGTGCTCGTAGATCGCGAGGAGCTGGCCGGTGGTGAACGGGGTCAACTCTTCGAGGAGCAGCTGGCTCGACGGGCGGTTGCCGGGGAAGACCTTGTGGGGCACGAGGGGGTCGGGGGCACCTTCGGCCTTCACTTCCTCGGCGGTCTTGCCGAAGGCGAGGGCGTCGGGCTGGGCGAAGAAGTTGGCCATCAGCTCGTCGTGGTTGGCCACGGGCTCGCCCGCGACGCGGCGGGGTTGCTGGCTCTTGCGGAAACCGACGAAGTCACAGGGGACGACGCGCCCCTGGTGGATGAGCTGGTAGAAGCTGTGCTGGCCGTTCGTGCCGGGCTCGCCGAAGTCGATCTCGCCAGCGTCGAAGTCGAGCACCTCGCCTTCGAGGGTCACGCGCTTGCCGTTGGACTCCATGTCCACTTGCTGGATGTGCGGGGCGAACTTCAGAAGTGCCTGGCAGTAGGGCAGGAGCGCCCGCGTGCTGCGGCCGAGGAACGAGGAGTTCCAGACGCCGAGCAGGCCGAGGAGGATCGGGAGGTTCTGCTCCATCGGGGTGGAGAAGAAGTGCTTGTCGATATCATGACCGCCCGCGAGGAACCTGTCGAAGGGGTCGAACCCGTACTGCAAGGCCAGCGGCACGGCCCCCACCGCGCTCCAGACGCTGTAACGGCCGCCGACCCAGTCCCAGAAGCCGAAGGCGTTTTTCGGGTCGATGCCGAACTTCGCGACTTCCTCCAGATTCGTGCTGACGGCGACCATGTGCTTGGCCACCGCCTCCTCGCCCAGCGCGTTGACGATCCACTCGCGGAGGGTGCGGGCGTTGAGCATCGTTTCGGCGGTGGTGAACGTCTTCGAGATCACGACGACGAGCGTGGTCTCGGGTTTGAGCCCGTCGAGGGCGCGGGTGACGTCGATCGGATCGACGTTGGCGAGGAAGCGAAGCCGACGGCCTTCGGCGGCCTGGGCGCAGCCGGGTTCGGTCCGCCAGGCTTCATAGACGAACTCAGGGCCGAGGTAGGAGCCGCCGATGCCGATGGCGACGACATCGGTGAGCTTCTGGCCGGTGGCGCCGACGAGGCGGCCGTCGCGAATGTTCTCACTGAACTGGCGGATGTGGTCGAGGACGCCGTGGACGTCCTCCACGACGTTCGAGCCGTCGAGGATGATCGACTTCGTCTTGGGGGCGCGAAGGGCGATGTGGAGGACGGCCCGGTCCTCGGTGACGTTGATCCGCTCGGCATCGAGCATCCGCTTCTTCTTGCGGTCGAGGTCTGCCTCGCGGGCGAGGTCGAAGAGGAGTTTCATCGTCTCCGTGGTGGCGTTCTGACGGGAGTAGTCGAGGACGATGGGGCCGTGGCTCGCCGTCATGGCCTGGCTGCGAGGCTCGTCACGGAGCAGGTCGCGAAGCTGGGTGCCGGCGATGGACCGGGCGTGCTCCTGGAGGGCCTTCCAGCTCTTGGCGGAGGAGATGCTCATGGACGTACCTTTCCCTCAACGTCGCGGGCGATGGGACCGAATCGGGGCCATTTCGTGGAGCGAAGCCCCCACAACTTACTCGAATGCCAGGCGCATTGCCACGAGGCGCCCCGGCCCGCGAAGGTTTCGTCGGGAGCGTCCACGGACCCACCCACTCCCTCCTCTGCGATGGCGGCGGTTGGTACGTCCGAAGTCCCACCCGACCGGGATCGTGGCCCCCTTTCAGGAAGGAAGACCTGGCGGCGCCCACCCGACCAGGGACGAATCTGTCTTCGAGGGGATGTTGGCTGGCTCTTCCTTCGCCTCTTGACCTGCATCGAGCCGGGGCGACGAGGCGGGGGGAGGGCTGGCGGACGTTGTGCAGGCGCGTTGGAGAGGGCCGAAGGACGGGAAGGGGACGATGCGGGAGGGGCGGATGGCGGGGCGGAAGGGCTTGATGACTCAGGAGTTGTGTCGCAAGTCAGCCCATCTTGAAGTTCGTTCGGCCCGGGGACGCAGGCGTCGGGAGCGGCGGCGGAGGGAGGGGGGCGGGCGCGGGTTCGGGGTTGGCGTGGGCGGCTTCGCGGCGGTGGCGGTGGAGGGCGGTGAGGGTGCGGTGAAGGTCGAGGGCGTGGGAGGCCTCGTAGCGGCGGGCGTGGGAGGCCTCGGGGCTGGGGTCGAAGGTGCGGGCGTGGGCGCAGGCGGCGGCGAGGGCGAGGCGGTCGTGGTCACACCAGAGGTCGAAGCGGAGGACGGTGAGGCGATTTTGTTCGGTGCGGACGAAGGCGAGCAACGCCTGGCGGGCGGGCTCGCGATCGCCGAGTTGGACGCGTTGCGCGGCGCCGCGGGCGGGTTCGTCGAGCGCGCGGGTGTCGGTGCCGAGCAGGGCATCGACGGCCGCGGGGTCGGGGTGGGACTGGGCGGTGAGCGTCAGTCGCCAGAGCGGGGCGACGGCAGGGTGGTCGGGGCCGCAGCGGCGGGCTTCGAGGCCGAGCAAGGCCAGGGCGCGGACGAACTCCTCGGTGGACCAGTAGCCGCCGGGGATGGCCAGGTCGCGGGCGAGGTCGTCGAGGCGGGCGATCAGCCAGTCGCAACCGAGGGCGAAGCGGCTGAGATGAGCGTGGAAGCGTTCGGGGTCGGTGTCGAGCTGGTGGCCGAGGCGGCGGGCGCGGGCCCGCTGGCGGCGGAACCAGTCGCGTTCGGCCTTCGCGGTGTTCTCTTCGAGGGCGAGGTTCTCGCGTTCGCGGCACCGATCCAGCCGCACCGACTGCGCCGCGGCGCGGGCGACGAGCCAGGCCGCGACCGGGTCGGCCGGCTGGAGCGCCTCGGTCCAGGCCGCGACCCGTTCGGCGATGGCCTCGCGGTCCTGAGGCGGCTCAACGACCTGGCAGCGGAGGCCGTGCTTGACGGCGTTGGCGCGGCTCTTGGTCTTGCCGGCGAGGGTCTTCGGCCCGGTGGCCCGGCCGGGCCGCGTCTGGCCGAGGGCGGCGGGCGTTTCGGGGCTGAGGGGGTCGGGCTGGGAGGGGTTGGCGTCGGAGGGGGGCGGGGTGGGCCGGGACATGATGAGGTCCTCGCGTTCGTGGAGGTGGATCGGCGTCGTGGATGGACCCGGCGCGACGGACTTCGGCGCGCCATCACCGTATATCATCGAGGCGAGGTCGGGGAATTATCACCCTTTCTGGAGATTTGACTCAAGTTTCGCTCCGGGGGACGCGGTGGGGTTGCGGCTGGTCGCGTCACCGGCCGTCGAAGCAGGATGGACGCGGTCGCAGGTCGCCGGCCGTCGAGAAGGACGCAGTCAAAGGGAAGGCGGGACGCCTCGTCCGGGCGGCCGGATTCGGAGGCAGTACGCGAGCAGCTCGGCACGGCTGGAGACGTCGAATCGACGGTAGAGCGTCTTGACGTACTCATGGACCGTGTGACGGCTCAGGCCAAGTCGCAGCGCGACCTGCTTCTCGCTGTCGCCCTCCAGCAGGCAACCGAGGGTCTGACGCAGGCGGAGAGAGAGCCCCGCGAGATATCCGTCTTCGTCCCAGGCCAGAAACACTGGGATGAGCCGTTTCAGCTCGTGATGGAAGAGATGCACCAACCGTGTCTCTCGGGGTGTGAATCGTTTCGCTCCGGGTGGGCGGTCGAGATTGATGACCTGGAAGGCGGGGAATTCGGCCGGTGAGGCGATGGAGCCGAGCCAGTCGTCGCTCCCGGCGGGCCGTCGAAATTCGTTGTACTCCACCGAGTTGAACCAGGGCCGATCCCCGATGAGCTGCTCGCGACGCCGGGTCGCCAGGGGATGGGCCAGGTTGAGGCAGGTCCAGAGCGTCGGGTCTCCCACGACGCCTCCCCCGTCGAGGTAGCGGAGGAAGTACGCCCGCGACGCGGCGGAGGCCCATCCGAGGTCAATGCAATGGCGCACTTCGATCCGTCGCTCCGGGCCGCCAGTTCGGACCTCGCTGCCGACGGCAACCTGGGCATCGACGAGTCGACGCAGACCCTGGAGCATGTGCTCGCGCCACGATCGCACGTTGGCGCCGAGATCGCGACAATCGCCGATCAGTCGATAGATGTCACGCAGGTCGCGGAAACGAAGCCGTTGCGACTTGCTCATCGCGCGATCTCCTCTCGCTCGAACGCGGACCCCCCTGAAAAGGGGGATTGTACACCCTGGGTGTCAAGGAAAAATGGTGATGGCCAGTATTTGTCGAGGTGATGGGCCCCGGCGACCATCGCCCCGGAGGGACCGGCGCGGCCGGGTCCGGGCGGGGCCATCGCCGTGGATTCCCTGGCGTCGATCCGAGACGAAACGGCCGTTCCCCCCGATCCCTCGCTGGCCGGTCGGGCGGAGATGGTCGAACCCGAGAGGAGCGAGTCCGATGGCAGAGGAATTGAATCGCCGAGAGGCCGCGAGATTGGGAGCCGCGGCGACGACCGGCCTGTTGCTGGCCGGCGGCCTGGCGCCGAGGGTTGAGGGGGCGGAGCAGCGTCCCATGCCGCACGGCCTGATACTGGGACCGGGGGGCATCGTGCTGGACGTCCCGGAGAACCGCGAGTTCCTGGAAGGTCTGGAGAAGGCCCCGGACCTGAAGCCGCAGGAACTGATGGGGATCGCGGCGGCCCTGAGCCAGAACGAGGCCCTGCGCCCCGTGGCGCTGCACCTGTTCGCCGATGCGGTCCAGATGTTCGTTGAGAGCCCCCTGGCGAATCGGGCTGTGGAACAGATCGCGCGGGCCCCGGTGGAGTTCTCGATCTTCGGCGACATCTGGAGGGCGATCAAGGACGCCTTGGGGGACCTCGCCGGCGGTCACGGCCGTTCCAGCGGCACCTGCCGGAGGCGGTGCTATGCTCTCATCCTGGCCGAGAAATGCGGCGATCGGCCCTGGAGAGTCATCGGGGTCTGCTTTGGGTTCCGATTCTGAGACCGCGGGCGGCCGGCGGGTGACAGGCCCCGACTCTCATGGTCATGGGCGCATGTCCGACAAATGGTCGCGCCGCCCGCGTCGAGAATTGTTCGAAATGCTTTCCATTCCCACCACTCCCAGGAGAGAACGACCATGCGGAGGATCACCAGTCGGACCCTGATGGCGTCCGTCACCCTGCTTGTTCTGGCTGCCGGATCGTCGGAGGCGTGGGCCCGAGGGGAGGTCTCCCGCGCGTCGGGCCATGGCAACCTCAGAGTCGATGGCGACGGGAACCCCACCGAGGCGCTGCGGACCTTCTCGTTCGTGGCGGTCCGTCATCCCGACGGGACGGTGGTGGGTCAGGCGGAACTCCAGAACCGATCCGATGGCCTGCGGGTCCACGTCGCCATCGACTGCATGGCGATCGACGGGAATCAGGCGTCGCTGGTGGGGTACGTCACCCAGAGCAACAACCCGGAGTTCGCCGCCGTGGGCGACGGCGCCATCTTCGGTGTCGAGGACAACGGCGAGGGAAGAGGGGACGAGCCGGACCGGATCTCCTTCCTCTTCCCGTTTTTCCCGGAGGATCACGACCTCGTGTGTGAACTCAACGACGCGGGCGCGTACTTCCCGGTGGAGGTCAACGGAGCGCCCCTGTTCCCCATCGAGGGCGGCAACATCCAGGTGCGGCCGTAGCCTCGTCGATGAGGAAGTCCACGAAGTCGAGCGACGGCAGGATCGGGGTGAGTTCCTAGCCGCGATCGCAGATGGCGGAGCCAGCTCGCGGCCGGGCCACCCTCAGCCAGGGACTTCCTCGAACTTCGCCGTGAAGTGGCGGAGGGTCGGAGGGGCCTCGACGATCCGGAGGCCGCGGATGGTGTCGCGGCGGGAGAAGACCTCGGTGAGGGCCTCGGCGACGTAGTCGATGTGGCTCTGGGTGTAAACGCGGCGCGGGATGGCGAGGCGGACGAGTTCCATCGGGGGAGGAAGGTATTCGCCAGTCTCGGGATCGCCGCCGCCGAACATGACGCCGCCGATCTCGACGGATCGGATGCCGGCGTGGCGGTAGAGGGCGCAGGCGAGGGCCTGGCCGGGGAACTGGTCGGAGGGTATCCGGGGGAGAAAGGCGGCGGCGTCGATGTAGATGGCATGGCCGCCGGGGGGCTCGACGATCGGGATGCCGGAGGCGAGCAGGCGTTCGCCGAGGTACTCGACGCTACGGATGCGGTACTGGAGGTAAGCCTCGTCGAGCACCTCGGCGAACCCCTGGGCCATCGCCTCCAGGTCGCGGCCGGCGACGCCGCCGTAGGTGACGAAGCCCTCGGTGAGGATCAAGAGGTCGTTGGCGCGGCGGGCGAGGTCGTCGTCGCGGAGGAGGAGGACGCCGCCGATGTTGACGAGACCGTCCTTCTTGGCGCTGATGGTGGCGCCGTCGGCGAGGTCGAACATGCTGCGGGCGATGTCGCGGGGCTCGCGGTCGCGTTGGCCGGGTTCGCGGACCTTGATGAGGTAGGCGTTCTCGGCGAACCGGCAGGCGTCGAGGAAGAGGGGGATACCGTGGCGTCGGCAGACGTCCTTGACCTCGCGCAGGTTGGTGAGGCTGACGGGCTGGCCGCCGCCGCTGTTGTTGGTGACGGTGACCATGCAGAGGGGGATGCGGTCGGAGCCGACCTCGGCGATGAGGCGATCGAGCTTGGCGGGGTCGAGGTTGCCCTTGAAGGGGTGGCGGGTGCGGGGCTGGCTGCCGGCATCGATGACGAGATCGACGGCGCGGCGCCGGAGTGTTCAATATTGGCGCGGGTGGTGTCGAAGTGATTGTTGTTGGGGATGACCTTGCCGGGTCCGCCGACCAGCTCAAACAGGATGCGTTCGCTGGCGCGGCCCTGGTGGGTCGGGAGGATGTGGGGCATGCCGGTCAGCTCGCGGAGCACGGCCTCGAAGCGAAACCAGCTCCGGGCGCCGGCGTAGGCTTCGTCGCCGCGGATCATGCCGGCCCATTGCTCGCTGCTCATGGCCGAGGTGCCGCTGTCGGTGAGGAGGTCGATCAGGACGTCCTCGGAAGGGATCTGGAAGAGGTTGAAGCTGGCGAGGCGGAGGATCTCGTCGCGCTGCTCGGGGGTGGTGAGCCGGAGCGGCTCGACCATCTTGATCTTGAAGGGCT
>CAVVZJ010000011.1:0-754201 GCA_963752755.1 uncultured Planctomycetales bacterium
GAGCTTCGCCGCGATCGCGGCATAGTCCTCCCCGGGCAGAAACTCCCGGATCCGTTCCACCGCCGCCTGCGGCGTCCGGGCGCCCACACACCGACCAACGGCCGATCGATCGTCAGCGCCGTATGCGCCCCCGTGTGCCACTCCACGTCGATCCGGATCTTCCCCGCCTCGGTCATTCCATCCAGATGGGCTCGCTTGATCAAGAAGCGGAGGAGCGTCTTGCGGTCCTCCATTGACGTCGTCTCCGCGTCCCAGACTCGGCCCAGGTCCGAGGCGAGGTCCCGGATCTGTTCCCGGTCCGACCGGCCCAGCGGGTGCTCCTGCCGGCGTTCGAACTCCGTACGCTCGCGTTGTAGCCGCTCTCGTTGCCGCAGAGCATCCTCCCAGAGGGACTCCAGCTCCGCAGTCACCAGGCGGTTCTCCGGGTCCGAGGCCTTGTAGCGGCGACGGGCCAGCTCGACCTCGTAGTCCGCCCGCCGGAACTGGAGGTCCCACTGCTTCCGGGCCTCCCTCGCGATCGGACTCCAGCTCCTCCAGCGCCTGAAGGGCGATCTCAATCTTCGCTGGCGACACAACGTCCAGGAACAGACCGGCGACCGCCGCATCCACCCCCGCCGAGCTGAAGCACTCGCACGTCTTGCCACCGTGGCGGTGATACTCATAGAAGCACCCGTATCCGGGGGCCCGCTTCTCCTTGGTCGAGTAGTACAGGACCGACATCCGCGCCCCGCGCCGGCCGCAGTAGGCGATCCCCTGCAGCAGCGCCTTGCCCCTCCGGGCCGCCCCGCGTTTCCCGAATCCGTACCCGTTGGAACGGAGGATCTCCTGGTTCTGGACGAACTCCTCCCACGTGATGTAGGCCGGGTAGGTATCGTGCAGACAGACGGGCCAGTCCTCCATCGGCCGGCAATGCGTCCGGGCCTCGCCGTTGGTCGGCGAGCGGTCGAACGGGTCGTACTCCCACTGCCCGTAGACATAGGCCCCGGCGTACGTCGGGTTGTGCAGCAGCCGGATCACGTCGCGGAAGTCGGGCTCCTTCCACCGGACCTGGCCGTGCCGCGGCCCGCCCCAGATCTTGGTCGGGACCTGGAGCTTCTCCCGCACCAGTTGCAGCAGGACCTGGTGGGCGACCTTGTGGCGGCCGAAGAGCCGGAAGATGTAGGCCAGCCTGGACTGGACCTGCCGGTCGGGATCCTTGGTCACCGCCCCCGATGCGTCCCGCACGTAGCCGACCGGCAGCGAGCGAGCCAGTTCGCCGCGCCGGGCCTTGTTCCAGCGTCCCTCATGGAGACGAGTTCGAAGTGTGAAAATCTCTGCTTCCGATGTCGTCCCCTTCACGCCGAGCAGGAGCCTGTCGTTGGGGTCGCGAGGGTCGTACACCGCCGCCTCGTCGGCCAGGAGCGTCTGCGTCACCACGCAGATCTCCACCAGTCGGTGCCAGTCGGCGGAGGACCGCGCCAGCCGCGAGGCCTCCAGGGCCAGCACGACGCCGACCTAGCCGGAGCCGATCTCCGCCAGGAGCGTCTTGAAGCCCTGGCGGTGGGTGGCGCCGGTCGCCGAGCGTGCCTGGTCCTCGTCGATGACCTTGACGGACTTGCCCGCCCAGCCCAGCGCCCTGGCACGCTCGACCAGGGCGTATTGCCGGCTCGAACTCTCGCGGTTGTTGCGGACCTGATGCGGGCTGGACTGGCGGACGTAGACGACCGCCTGGCGACTCAGGTGCACCGGCCGGATCTTGGGATGAGCCGTGTCGCGGGTCATGTCTCATCCTCCTCGATTGGGCCGGAGCGGAGGCCGAGGGCCTTGAGCACCATGCCGGAGAAGCGGTGGCCGAACCGCTGGCGGTCGGTCAACGGGAGCTGGAACCAGATCGCCTGGAGGCCGCTGTCCGGCCCCGCGGGTGCCCCTTCGAGGGGCGGCGTTGGCCGCAGCCCGTGCGCAGGCTGTGACAGAACCGGGCCAGTTCCAGGAGCCTCGAAGGGAGGATCTGAGGTTGATCCGGTGACGGAGCCGCCCGATGGGCAGGCGGATGACCGGGCTTGCGCCCCGGTCGCTTGGGTCGGACCTTGGGCGGCTCCTTCGAGAAGGGGGCGGCCTGACGCTTGCCGGCCCGGCGGGTCTCCTCCAGTTCGGCCTTGAGGCGGTCGGTCTCGGCCTGCAACCGAGCGTGCTTCGCCTCCAGCTCCCGGATGAGGCGGGCTTGCTGTCGGGTCAGTGCGCGCAGTTCGTCATAGGACGGCGTGGCTCCGCTCATGGACGGAGTTTTACCCGATGAGGGGCGTCCGACGCGAGAAATCAGCGGTCAGCGACCCGGTAACTGCAGATTACGCTGTAATGACAGAACTTCGGTGAGGAAGTCGGTGTCGAGACTGCAAGAGATCATTTTGCCGCGCAGGCTGTCCTTTGTGGGATGACGCTTCAGGAGGGTCACGGCGAACCGCCGGAGCCAGCTCAGGTTGTTGCCCAGGGTCCGCTCGCGGGTGCGACTGTCGTCCTCGCGAAAGTTCACGTCCAGCACCCAGTGCATCGACTCGATGCCCCAATGGCCGCGAACCGCTTCGCCGAACCGCTTGCCGCCGAGATAGCGAGGGCACAGGGAATTCCGCACCTCGTCGGACTCCGTGCCGTCGGCATGACGCATAGGTTTCTACACAACTCACGGCGGTTCCAGGTAAGCCAGGACTGGTTTGGCGACCTGGCGAATCTCGTCGAGGCCGCCATGATCGAGGACGTCCTCCATCACCAGCAGCATCCGGAGTCCGGCCAGCAAGGCCGGCGACGTCACCGGCCGCGACCGCTTCCTCTGGCGACCACTGAGGCGCACCAGCAACTCCTGGCAGGCCACCGCGGCCGGGTCCGTCCGCTTCTGCAGCCGCCAGACCGTCACGCAGGCCATGCACGCCACCAGCAACCGCCGCAGGATCGCCGCGGCCGTCTGCTGCTGCCACTGCTCCAGGGACATGCCGGCCGACTTCAGCAGCTTGAAGAACGACTCGATCCGCCAACGCCAGGAATACCCCAAGGCGACCTGCGACGCGTCCACATCCGCGGGCACGTTCGTGAACAGTTGCCAACGCGACACGACCCGGCCGTGATAGTCGACGTCGCGCGCCTGGGTCCACGAGCCCTCGGCCCGCAGCCGACGCACGAGCTCGATCGAGCCGGGTCGATTCGCCCGCCCAGCGGAGTCGCCGCACCGTGTCCGCCCGCACCAGGAACAACCGGTCGGCGGCCTGCCAGGCCCGATAGTGTTCGAGCGAGTCGTACTCCCGGTCGATCACGAAGACCGGCCGCCGGGGCAGATCCCAGGCGGCCGCGGCGTCCATCAGGGGGGCGACCTGCTCGACATGGTGGACGGCCGGTTGGGGGCCGTCGGCCCGGGTCGTCTGCACGCCGTCGGCCGCTTCGAGTTCGACCTCCAGGGGGCCCAGCGGGTCGCCGGTGTGGGCGTCGACGGCCAGGACCGAGGTCAGCGCAGAGCCGGCCTCGCCGGGGTTGCAGAAGGTCCGGCGATCGGTCTGGGCCGGGTGCCGCCGATAATCGCCCTTCGACCCGTCGAGGAGGGCCAACGTATAGGGCGAGCGACGGACCGCCAATTCTTGTCGGACCGCCTGACGGAGCGGGGCGGCGAGGCCGGCCGGGGTGACGGCGTCATGGTGGAAGAACCGCCAGGCCGCCTGAGTCGAGGCCCAAGCTGTGCCGACCCCCGGCAGGGCCGCGATTGCGGCGGAGAGCAGACGGGCCGGGTGCGCCTGCTCCTTCACGAGTTGCACATCATAGCGCGCTTGGAGTCGTCGATCCAGCGCCGGTAGAGGTATCCCATCCAGCCAATCTTACCAATTGTGACGGGAGTTGTGTAGAGACCTATGGGTCGTACCGGCGCAACCTCGCCCTCTTCGTCGAGTGGGTCGGGCCGGACTCCCTCCTGGAATCGCTCGACGCCACGAGGTTGGAAGCCTGGTACGCCGAACTCGCCCGCCGCGTCGGCGACGGGCGGTACTCCCCGGACTACGCCAGGAGCATCTTCGGCGCGACGAAGCAATTCCTCATCATGGCTCGCGAGTCACGGTGCCATCCCCCTCCCGGGCAACATCGCCTCCCGCAGGTTCAAGTTCGGCAAGGGCAGGCGTGCGACCAGGGAGGACCTCTTCACCGAGGAGGAGGTTCGGCTGCTCCTCGCCCGGGCCGGCGAGCGACTGAGGTTGTTCCTGCTCCTCATGCTCAGCTGCGGGATGTACCAGTCCGACCTCTCGGACCTGACCGAGGACGAGGTTGACTGGGGCGCCGGCACGATCACCCGGAGCCGGAGCAAGACGGGGAGCCAGGTCGTGGCCTACAAGCTCTGGCCCGAGACCTTCGAGTTGCTGGCGGAGCATCGGCACCAGGGGTGCCCGTGCTGGATCAATCGGGACGACGACGGGTCCTGGTCACGGGTGATGGAAAGCCCCTGACCGCCTACTGGATGGAGGGCGAGAAGGAGCGGCGCTACGATACCATCCAGAGCCTCTACTCGCGCCTGAAGACCGTGGCGGGAATCAGGAAGCCGCTCAAGAACCTCCGCAAGACCTCTTCGTCGCTGCTAGCACGCCACCGCGAGTACAAGTTCTACGCCCAGTACTTCCTCGCCCAGAGCCCCAGGTCCGTGGCCGACGAACATTACGTCATTCCCGACGACGAGGAATTCTTCGAGGCCCTTGACTGGCTGCGATCACGGCTCCTCGCACCGAACGATGCTCAGCCTGAAGAGGAGATCGGGACGTAGGCGAAGCCTTCCAGTCGAGTGCCGAGAGGCTTCTGCGAAACGGAGAGATCAGGGCGAACCTCGTGCGGCTCCACCAGGAGGCCCGGCTGGGGCACGTCGAGGACCTGATCGCCCGCAAACGGTCCGGCCCCGAGCAGTCGGACCTGGAGGACGCCGACGTGGCCTTCCACCGCCGGGAGTACGAGCGGCTGGTGGCCGCGCTGGAGGACGTGCAGCGGGCGAGCCGCTTGCCCGAAGGGCCGGATGCCCGCCCGGCCCTGAATGACCTGCTGGTTCGACTGCGGCTGGGGCCGGCTCCCGGCTGAGGCGGAGAGGCCGGGTTGCCCGGGACTTGCGGAGACCCGGCCCTCCGCAGTTCGCGATTCGGTAGGCGTCTCGCGCAATCTCGACCGGTCGGTCCGCAAGCAATGCCCGGATCATCGCGATCCGCAGAATCGGAGGATGCACAGGACCAGGGTCCTGGTCGCGGCGACCAGGGAGGCGACCTCGACGTGCTCGTCCGGGGCGTGGGCCAGCCGCACGTCCCCCGGGCCGTAGTGCAGCGCCGGCACGCCGCCGAGCCCGGTCACCAGCCGCAGGTCGCTGCCGTAGGGCGCCCCGTGGACCGCCGGGTCGTCGCCGTGCAGGTCGCGGTGGGCCTGCCCGACCAGGCCGACCAGCGGGTGGTCCCCGGCGATCCCCCCGCTGGCGAACTGGCCCCCGAACCACTCCACCTCCACCGGATGCTCCCGCAGCCAGGCGTCGGCATCGCAGGCACCCCGCAGCGCCGCCTCGAACTCGTCACGGGCCTGCTCGGGCGGCTCGCCGAGGGCCACGCCCAGCCGCCCCTCGGCCACCAGCTGGTCGGGGACGCTGCTGGGCCAGTCGCCGGCCCGCACGATCCCGAGGCTCAGGGGATAGGCCGGGTCGAACCGGGCCATCAAGGGGTCCGGCGCGGCGTTGCGGCGGCCCTCCAACCGCTCCAGCGCCCGCCAGACCGGCCAGAACGCCTCCAGGGCGCTGATGCCCTGCCTCCTCATGCTCGCGTGGGCCGACCGGCCCCGGATCGTCAGGCGGAAGGTCAGCGCCCCGGCGCAGGCGGGGATGATGTGCAGGTCCGTCGGCTCGGGGAGGATGGCGGCCTCCCCCCGGTAGCCACGCCGCAACGTGGCGAAGGTGCCCAGCCCGCCGTCCTCCTCGCCGACGACGCTCTCCAGCAGCACGGAGCCCTTGAGCCTGATCCCGGCGTCCCGGATCGCCCGGACGGCGTGAAGGCCGCAGGCCAGCCCCCCCTTCATGTCGCAGGCGCCCCGCCCGTAGACCCGGCCAGCGTCGAGCCGCCCGCTGAAGGGATCGCCGCCGGCCCACTGGGCGGGGTCGCCGGGCGGCACCACGTCGATGTGCCCATTGAGCACAAGGGTCGGGCCTTCGCCGGTCCCCCAGCGACCCACCAGGCCCCATGCCTCATCGCGGGGGGCCTCCATGCCGGGGAACTCGGGGTCGGCCCGCAGGGCGTGCAGGTCGATGGGCCAGAGGTCGGCGACGAGCCCCGCCTCCTCCAGGTGGGCGGCGAACCGATGCTGGGCCACGGACTCGGCTCGCGATCCGGTGACGCTGGGGATGGCGACCAGATCGCGGAGGCAGGCGACCAGGCCGCCCGCGTCGATCGCCGCCAGCGCGGCCTGTTCCTGCGGCGAGAGGGGATTCATGCGGCGCATCTCCGCTCGACCTGGAGTCCCGAAGGTCCACCGGATCGTAGCCGAGGACCGGGCGGCTGACCACGAGTCACGCCCCGGCGTGTCCTCTGGCCCGGCGGCGGGCTCGTGCTGGTGGACTGGTACGACGACGACCTCAGTTGCAAGCTGTGCGGCGCGTGGCTGCGGGTCACCGACCCGGCCTTCCACCGGACGTACTCGCTGAGCGAGTGTCGGTCGCTCCTGGAGGGGGCAGGCTTCGCGGTGGTCGAGGCGGTGCGGTTCAAGATCGACTGGCTCTGGGGCCTGATGCGGCTGGAGGCCCGGCGCCCGTGATCGTCGGGGACCGTTCGCGCCGGCGGTCAAGGCATGGAGGCCGAGCCCGGGGTCCGTAGAATGTTCCGGAAGACGATGGCCCGAGGAGGTCGTGGACGTGCGGCTACCTGATGTCGGCCCGGGTCAGGCCGGGCAAGCGGTCCGAACTGCTCGCGGCCCTGGAGGACGGCTCCTTCGGCGATGGCTTCCCCTACGGCGACCTGGGCACGGTACTCCGGCGGGGCCGGGTGGACGCCTCGGGCACGATCCGCTGGGTCGAGGTCTGCTACTGCCGCGAATACTACGGGGTCGCCATGGAGGAGGAATTGCCCTACCTGGAGGTTTACCTCACCGCCATCGAGGTCGCCGACGCCCGCAGCCCGGCCCATTGCGAGGGCTACCCCGCGTGCAACGATTGCGACTGCACCCGCAAGGTGCGGTTCGAGGGCGAGCCGCTCCTTGAGCACCTCCGGCGTACCGTCGTCGAACCCGGCGAGGTGGCTGCCGATGCGGGCCGCCCGACCCGCTGGCGGGGCTGGCGGGGCCAAGTGACGCCCGATGAGGCCGAGCGGAATCGTGCAGGCCGGGCCGATTCCGGTTGAGTGCTCCTGCCACGCTTCGCAGCCGGCGTGAGGCTGGTATGTCCCGGACGCCCCGGGGCTGTCCCGTGGCGCAGAGCGGGACCCGAACAGGCCGGGATGATGGGACCGGCCCAGCGAAGGATCGCCGCGAGTCGCCAGATGACCCGCCTTGAGGAGGCTCGGCCCGAGTTGTCCTCGACCAGGGAACGCACCTCAGCCGACCTCCGGACCGGGTTCGAACCGGGCGATGCTGGCGGCCACCTCTTCGGCGGCCTGGTCGGTCCATTCCGCCCACTGCTCCGGGGCTTGCTTGGTGACCACGCACGCGTACCCTCCTCCCAGGTCGGCGAGGCGGTAGACCTGTCGCCATGGTGAGCCCTCGTGCCGGTACTCCAGTTCGACCCAGGACCAGCCAGGGTGTCGAACGGCCCATCCCGGCGGCCACCAGGATCGGCCCGCCGATCTGCCGTGGCGGCGGATAACCTGATCCGGTGCAGCGATGCGGTCCAGGCCCCGGAGATCGCGCCGTGGGAGCGGCCCCTGGACGTAGATCAGCGCCCCGTCCGGCCCGAGGAGGTCGAAAGGACTCGGCATCCCCGGGCCGGGCGGCGAGGCGAGGGCGAACCCCGACGGCCAGCGGGCGGTGAAGACGGTCGTCTCGATCCGCCAGTGGTCGCATCCGCCGCCGGGGATCAGGTCGAGGACCTCGCCCAGGTCCGACGTGCGTTCGCCCAGGTGGACGATGGGCTTGGCACCGCCGAGGTTGATGGTGGCCCGCCGGGGGCCGTCGCCCGGGTCATGGATCGCCAGGACCGTCCGCTCCCGCCCGTCCACCCGCTCGAAGCGGAAGGGGGCCAGCGGCAGCAGGGTCCAGCCGAAGCCGGTCAGGCGGGCGTAGACGTGCTGGCTCATGGCTCGACATGGACCAGCACCCGACCATATCGGGTCAGGGCCGGCTCGCTATCGTCCGTGACGGTCAGCAGCACGGGGATCGTGCGGCCCGAGGAGCCCGGAGGGACCGTGAGCCGGGCCAGGCTCGCCCCCGAGCCCTCGATCCGGATCGCTTCGCCGTCACCGAGGGTCGGGTACACCGACCAGGCGAAGCTCAGTCCGTCGCTGTCAGGGTCGGACGAGGCCCCGGCGTCCAGGGTGAGCACCTTGCCCGGCGACACGGACCGCTCCCGCTGGCCCGCGATCCGGACGACAGGCGGGTGATTCGCCTGTTCGTATGGCTTGATGCACCAGTCCAGCCGGGCCTGGAAGTCAGACTGGAACGCCGGGCGCCAGCGGTACACCGACGACATCCTCGGGTCCGGGTCGCCCGAGGTGTCCAGGTCCGCGTCGGGCACGTCGGCGAGCCGGTTCGCTTCACCCGCGAACCGACCGCCCCAGCTTCCCAGCCAGGGCCGCCCGGTGTCGCCCAGGCCGTTGGGGACCAGGGAGAGGAACGAGGGCGTGTCCCCCTCCTTGATCCCGCGCACCTTCCCCAGCGTGCCGGACCAGATGTCGCCGCCGTCGTAGTCCGGGTAGAGGTCGCCCAGCGGCCCGTGGCCGTGGATATGCTCCTTGACCCACGCGGAGGAGACCAGCGCCGTGTCGCCGCCCCGGTACATCCCCCGGTAGGCCCGGCGCTGGACGATGGTGAAGAGGCCGGGGAACTGGTCCCTGATCCAGGGGCCGGTCGAGTCCTGGTCACCGATCGAGTGGACCCGCAGCTTCGCGACGAACCGGTCGAGGTCCTCGGGACTCCGGTCGTTCCGCACCCTCCAGAGGGCCTGGGCCAGCTCGGCGGAACCGCCCCAGATGAGGACCCAGACCGGTCGGGGGTCGTCCCGGTCCACGACTTCGATGATCCAGTCCGATCCCTCGGTGTCCTTGCCCGCGCCGACGCTCTGCTCGACCGGCACCTTCGGGCCGGCGATCGGCTGCCCGGCCTTGATCACCTCGGCGAGCCTGGAGGCCGGTGGATAGCGGTCGTCGTGGAGGAGCAGGTTGGGTCGGACCTCCTCGTAGTCGTCCACGACCCGGCGGATCAGGTCGGGACGGGTCCGCTGCCCGTGCCCGAGGTTCGAGGTGGCGATCAGCCCCTCGATGTCGAAGTCGTTGGCGTAGAGCATCAGGCGGATCATCGACTGGCCGTCGTCCGGCTCGGCGACCCCGGCTCTCAGGCTGCCGATGTCCGAGAGGATGATCAGGCGGGTCCGTTCCGGCCCGGCTCCGTCATCGGCCCGTGCCGGGATCACCTCGCTCATCGGTAGGAGGACCATCACGAGGAAGAAGACCGCAGTCCGCTCGAACCACCTCATCAAGGACCTCCCTCGTCTTCCGATCCCGGCATCAGGTGTTGAGCCGCCAGAGGGCCAGGTTCAGCGCGGCGGCGTAGCTGGTCCAGAGCAGGTAGGGCACCATCAGCCACCCGGCGGCCCAACTGACCCGCCCGAAGGCGACCGTCGTCGCCAGGATCGCCGCCCAGAGCGGCACGATCTCGCCGAAGGCCAGCCCCGGGCTCCGCAGCGCGAAGAACAGGCCCGACCACGCCAGGTTCATCGCCAGTTGCAGGCCGAAGAGGCCCAGCGAGAGGGCGACCCGATGCGTCCCTCTCCGGCGCCAGACCAGCCAGGCGGCGACGGCCATGGCGGCGTAGAGCGCCGTCCAGACCGGGCCGAAGACCCGGTTCGGCGGCGTCCAGGACGGCTTGCGGAGGCCCTCGTACCAGGCCCCGAGGCCCAGGCTGGTCCAGTAGCCGCCCAGGCCCGCCACCGCGAAGCAGAGGGCTAGCGCGGCGACCAGGGCCATCAGGTCGCGGGCGGGGCGGCGGTCGGCGAGGCTCGTGCTCACGTCGGCTCCTCCGGGAAGACGGCCATCCACATCCTCCTCCTCGGCCCCGACCGCCCGGATCGGCGGTCCCGGCCCATCATCCGGCCAGCGTCAGGGTCGGATACCTCGGACGGTAGAAATGCCCCTTGTACCGCCGCAGCAGGGAGTCCAGGGCGTAGCTTTCGCGGTGCTCGCCCAGCAGGAAGACGGTCAGGATCGACTCCTCCCCGTGCTCCTCGACCAGCCGCCGCACGAACCCCGGGCTGAGCGAATCGCTCCAGATCAGGCCCCGGATCGCTGCCGCCTCGTCGAGGGTCAGGCCCTGCGCCCCGCTTCGCCAGCCCGGAGCGCACGTCGTCGAAGGCCAGGGCGATCTCCTGGCCCTCCTCGGGGTTGAAGTACACCCCGATGCCGCCCTCGGCCTCCAGCAGGTCCGGCGGCAGGCTGAAGCTGGGCTTGTACTGCTTCATCCCGTGCCGCTTCAGGAACGCCTTCCGCTCGGCGGGCGGCAGGGCCTCGAACTTCTCCTGCGCCGCCTTCTGCCAGTCGGCGGCCATCGCCAGGCCGTCGGGGTAGACCACCCAGTCCTGGCCGTGGCGGGCCACGAACCCCTCGTATTGCTCGCGGACCAGCGCCCGAGCCTTCTCCAGGTCCTTCGGGCTGTAGCGGTAGTAGATGTTCGGCAGCTTGCGATAGCCCTCCTTCAGCCCGTCGATCTCCTTCGCGCTCAACTCCTTGAAGGTCTTCTGCTGCCCGGACCAGTACCACTGCCCGTCCCAGGGGACCAGGCTGCCGAGGACGTAGCTGCCCTGGGGGAACGGGTTCCGCTCCAGGTTCATGCGGACCTGATAGGTGCCGCCGCTGATCAGGTTCCGGACCTCGATCCGCACCTCGTCGCCCGCGAGGACCTCGAAGACGGCGTTGTGCCGCTGGGACCAGGACAGCAGGTCGGACCGAAGCCCTGGGGTCAACTGGAGCACGTCGGCGAGGATATCCAAGGCCCCCAGCCCCGACCATCCGGTGCAGCGCTGGCAGATGAAGTCGTCCATGATGCTGATGTCCGTGGGCTCGGCCTCCTGCTCCTCGGCGTAGCCCTGGAACGGGACGCGGAAGAGGTACGACTTCGTGCCCAGCCAGACCAGCTTCCGCTTGACCTCCCAGCCGTACTCGTCGGGCGTCCCGAGGAAACGCGTCACGCCCGAATCCTTCGGCAGATCGGCGAACCGTTCCCCCAGGAACGCGGCGACGACCTCCGCGAGGGGGACCAGATCGACGTGCTCGGGGGCGAGGACCATCACGTCGGGGCTGATCTGCGGGTAGAGGACCCAGAGGAGGTGCCGGACGCGGGCGGGTGTGATCGCGCCCAGGGGAATCTCCGCACCCGGCTCCGCGAGGAAGGGCAGCGGCGTGCCGAAGAACTCGCGGTGGTGTCGCTCCAGGCTGCTCCAGAGGCCGATCCCGCAGTGGAGGTCCTCGGCGAACTCGACCAGGATCGCCGCCAGCGTCCTGAGCACGGGCCTGGGCAACGCCAGCGTGTCGTGGAGGAAGTCCTTCTGCCCCTCGGCCATCACCCGCGCGAGGCCGTCGGAGATGCGCGGGAGGTGGTCGTCCAGGGGTCCTCGGTGGCCCTCGGGCCGATGCAGCAGCTTGGCCATGCGTCCTTCCTCCTGATTGCGTCCCGCCCCGGTCACCGCCGAAGGGGGGAGCATTCGGCGGGGTTCCCCGGGCGAGCGTACGTTCACCGTGGCGCGCTTTCCCTGTAGCCATAGAGCCAGCGGGCGGTGGTCGCCCCGACGTTCCGGGCCGAGTGGACCGCGCCGGCGGGGATCAGCAGCTCCTCGCCGACGGCGGGCCGGATGATGCGCCCCTCGACCTCGAACTCCACCGCGCCGTCCAGCACCACGACCACCTCGTCGGTGGCGTGGGTGAAGTCTTCCCAGCGCCGCCCCGGCGGGTCGGTCCAGAGGTCGCAGCCGAAGCCCCGCGCCGCCCAGTCGGCGGCGATCCGCTCGCGGTCGATCTCGGGCACGGCAGTCCTCCGATGAGGAAGGAGTCGGGCGACGTGCGGAATTCGAGGGACCAACCCGCAGTCTATGGCTCAACGAGGAAGCGTGCCAGCGCTTCCCGTTGCTCGCGGGACGGCCTCGCCCCCGGTCGGGCTCTGAGGACCCGGGCGAGGGCCTCCTCCCCATCCGCCGCCAGCCCGAGGCGGCAGAGCGCGGCGGCGGTGATCGTCCCGCTCCTGCCATGCCCCTGGGCGCAGTGGATCAGCACGGCCCGGCCTCGCGTGTGCTGGTCGGCGACCCAATCCAACGCCTCCCGGAACTGCCGATCGGTCGGTGGGGCGCCATCCAGGATCGGGACGTAGGCGGTGACCAGGCCGGCGGCCTCCTCGACTCCGGCGCCCGGGGGAACTCCCAGCAGAGGTTCAGGACGGCGGCGATCTCGACATCCGCCAGCTTGACCCGCTCCGAGGCGAACGGCAGCCTCCCGATGTAGAGGCGTGGGGCGACCGGGGCCAGGAGGGCTTCCCCGGTAATCCGCGACGAGAGGTAGAGGACCAGCCCCGCCAGGGCGTGATACGGCAGCAGGAGGACACGGAGGACCGGTGCCCAGAGGGGTGCCGGAGCAAGTTCTCGACCGGGATTCCGGCGTGCCGCAACCCGTAGACGAGGGCGAGCGTCAGGAGGCAGACGGCGAGGTAGGCCACCAGGGCGACGAGGAACCACCCTGCGCCGGAGGCATGGGTCGCGAGCCGCACGGCCATCCCGACCAGGACCGACCCCAGGATCGCGAAGGCCACGGTGAGTCGCATGCGGATACCCTGTCCCTCCGCAGTGGATTCGGTCGAATGGCGGTTGGAATCCTGGTGGAGCGCCCGGTGTGACCTGAAGTACAGGGCGACCAGGAGCAGTCGGCGCGGTCTGGGCTCAGGGGATCGGCACCGCCTCCAGCAGCCCCAGCCGCCAGGGGATTTCGCCGTAGGGCTTGCCCCGCCGATCGGCCTCGGCCACCCCCTGGAACAGGAACCGCAGGCCCGTCGGCTCCACCTCCAGGCGCTCATCGACGCCGGCCCGCAGCAGTTCCCCGTGGCGGAACGAGTCGCTCCAGGGCTCGCCCTCGAACCGCACGTTGACCGGCCCGGCAAACGGACGCTCGGGGGTCGCCGCCAGCGGCTCCCAGGCACCGTCTAGCCGCTCGGCGACGTATGCCTTGTAATACCGCCGACCTCCATCCCCCTGGGCCTCGACCACGGTCAAGTAGCGATCCAGCCCCTTGAGCCGGTAGGTGTGGCTGGCCTCGAAGATGTCTGCTTCCAGGACGACGCGGGGCCGATCCCAGCCGCCGGGGAAATCCTCCAGGTCCGTCTCCGACCGCCACATCCGCCCGTCCAGCGAGGTAAAGAACATGTGGGCCTTCCGCTCGTCGCAGATGACCCAGAAGTCGATCCAGGCCGTCACGTTGTCGGGGTGCTCGTCGAACAGCAGGGTCGGCTCGGTCCAGGAGTCGGGGTCGGCGAGGTCCTCGGTGGTGGAGAAGGCCGGCTGCAAGGCCGGCTTCCGGGTCGGTTCGGCGACCTGATAGATCAGGTACCACCTGCGGTGCGGGGCGAAGTAGAAGACCTGCGGGGCGCAGAAGTAGCCGTCGGTGAGCTTCAGGACATGGCGCTCGGCCCGGTCGGCGTCCTCCCAGTCGGTGAACGAGGAGTATTCGATCTGGTGGGTGCGATGGCGGCTGCGGATGGTGCAGAAGTGGTGCCAGCGCCCATCGTGATGGACGACGGTCGGGTCCTTGACGGCGTGGCAGGGATCATCGGGTCGATCGGCGGGGGACACGAGCGGGGCGGTCGCTGCCCAGCGGAACCGGCCCGAGAGCAGAGCCTCGATGTCCTGCGGTCGCCCGGCCTTGCTTTCCGTGGTGTCAACGCGGGATAGGTTCTTCGCCAGCGCGTCGAGTTCCGCCAGGGTGAACCGGAAGCTGACGATGTAGGTCTCCTCCCCCTCGTCCCAATGCCCGTAGGTGGTCGTGACGAAGGTGCCGTCGGGCAGGACCTCCACGCCGGGGTAGGCGCAATCCGCCCCCTTCGTGTTGTCCATCAGCCGGACCCGGTACTGGCCCTCTCGGCCCTCCAGGATGTCCTCGTAGGTGCCGACCCACCCGACCCAATCCCCCCTCGTCGGGCTCTCGTACGTCGTGTCCCGGAACGAGACAAACAGCCTGCCGTCCGGGCCATACTTGCCGACGTGGCGGTCGCCGGTCAGCGCCCCCGGCAACTCCCTGGGCTCGGTCCAGGTCTTCCCCTCGTCGTCGGAGAAGATGACGAACGAGTTGAACTTGCGGCTGTTTTCCCGGAGGAGTACCGCGATCTGGTTGCCGTCGGGGGAGCGGATCAGGCCCGGCTCGCAGAGGTGGGCCTCCGGGTGCTCGGCGATGACCTCCGGCTGGCCCCAGGTCAGGCCGCCGTCCTTCGAGATCGTCTTGTAGACCCGGAACTTCGTGACCTTGCCCTCGTCCCGCAGGAACCGCCCGTCGTCGTGGAACAGGGCCATGTAATCGCCATTCTTGAGGCGCTCGACGCTGGCCATGGCGACGATGCCGCCGAAGTCGCCGATCGGCTCCAGCGGCGTCCAGGTCGCCCCGTCGTCCTCGGAGACCGCCATGCGGATCGGGTACAGGCCCGAGAACAGGATCAGCCGCCTCGTCCCCTGCGGATCGACGACCCGGTGGATCGTCGGCGTCTCCTTCGAGGTGGCCCAGTTCTCGGGTCCGGGCAGGCGGTCGGACCAGTGGAGGCCGCCGTCGGTGCTCCGCTTCAGGACGATGGCGCCCCTGCCGTGCCCCTTGGGGTAGACGGCGAGGATGGTCCTGCCGTCTTCGAGCAGGACGGTGGTCGGGTGGCCCAGGTACTGGCCCTCCTCCCGGTCCACGACGACCTGCCGGTTCTCCTGGTCGGCCAGGTCGATCAGCGGGATCGAGTAGCCGCGCGGGACGGGCGGCGGGTCGTCGGCCCTTGATGTGGTGGAGACGGTGACCAGGACGATGGCGACGACGCGATGGCAGGACACGATCCGCTGGAGCATATCGACGGTCTCCTGAGTTCTAGGCGGTTTCTGGGTCGATGGTAGCCCGGTGATCGGCAGGTCACCACCGACTTTAGGGGTAAATCGAGGTCTCGACCGACGCCGCATTCACGCCGAGGTTCCCAATAGGCTCTGCGATAGGACAGGGCGCCAAATATGTCAAACGGAAGACGACTTGGTTGCTCGATTGTCTATTCGGCGGTCCTGAAATGCCGGTGGTGGCGCACGGTAGTTGAACGACGTAGCCGATGTCGAACGCAGCCAAGGGATTACGGCGATCTTCGGCCAACTCCTGCCGGGCGCGTCGTAAGGGTTGACACCACATCGGATTACGCCTGGGCATTCAACTACCCTGCGCCACCACCGAAATGCCTTATGCCTTGCCACAGTACCGACCAAAATGAATAAAATTTTGTTTATATTTTCATTACTAAATTTTACTATTGCGTCCCTCCCGGCATTGCGTCCCTCCCGGCATCGCGGTAACGATGGTCGTGACGCGGGAGGATGGACCCCCGCCGAGCGACGGCGACCGCGATGGGAGCCGATGAGAGACGGAGACGGACATGATGGATCAGGGATTGCAGGTCGGGGAGGCGATCACCCTCCCCCTATTGATGGCCCCCTTGCCGGAGGGTAGCCCGGGGACCCGACTGGCCACCATCTGCCGGGCGGCGCCGGGGGTGGGGAATCGGGTCTCCGAGAGGGTCTTCGTCGATGCCGTGGCGGGCGGCATGACGGTCGATGTGGACGGCCAGCGCGTGGCCCTGGTGGTCCGCTCCATCCGGATGGAGGAGGACTACTGGGTAGAGTTCCTCGACCCGTCGCAGTGTGCTGGTTCAGCGTGAATTGGAATTCTTGCCGGTTGGTGTAAGCGAGGGGTCGGAACCTCCTGTCCCGGATTTCGCGGCCTCGTGCCGCGAGGGTTTGACGCTTGGATGCCAATCCCGGAGCCTTCCAGGGCGGGAGCGAGCACGGGACCAGACGTTTCCGACTGGTCCCGGCTCCGGTCTTGGCCCCTGGGGCGACGCTCGGGGTGCTCCCCAGCAGAGCCCTATCCTCCGCCCAGGCTATCCCCGATTGTCGTCGCACCACGACGCTCACGCAACCTCCCGCGACGCCCGACGCAGGCGACGGCGGGTTTCCCGCGCCTCCTCCAGCTTGCGATCCCGCTCGGCGAAGATCGTCGCGTCCAGACCGGCGAGCTTGTCCATCGGCGTCACATAGCCCAACGCGCTATGCAAACGCACGGTATTATAGTAATCAACATACGACGAAATCAGACGCCGGGCCTCCTCCCGCGAACCGGGCGCCGCGGGACGAACGCATTCCCGCTTCAAGCGGCCGTGCCAACGTTCCAGCTTGCCGTTGGATTGGGGGTCGTACGGACTGGTCCGCACGTGCGTGATCCCCGCCACGCGGATGAATTCCTTGAAGTCCCGCGCGATGAACTGCGGGCCGTTGTCGCTGATGATCCGCGGCTTCTTGTCCGGGTAGCGTTCCAGGCCGCGCTGCACGATCGTCTCCACGTCGCGTTCGGTCATCGATTCGCGGATCTCCCAGTGCACGATCGCCCGGCTGAAGCCGTCGAGCACGCTGGTGAGGTAATCGAAGGTGCCGCCGACGTTGATGTACGAAACATCCCCATGCCAGTGCTCGTGGGCCGCCAGTGGCTGCACGAAGCCCGTCCCCTTCTTCGACGGTGAGAACGACCGCCGGTCGAGCCGGCCCGCGGCTTTGAGCACCCGATAGACGCTCGCCGGGCTGGTCGCCACCACGTCGTCGTCGAGCATCATGAAGGTCAACCGGCGATAGCCTTCCAGGGGATGCCGCTCGTGGTAGTCGAGGCTGGCCTGCTTCTCCCAGTCGTGCAGCCACCAGTCGCGGGGCACTTTGCCGTTGTGCTCGTTGACCTTGCCGTAGCGATGTTTCCAATCGTGGAACTTGCTGGTGCCCAGGCCGAGCCAGCCCAGCAGCCGCCGGGCGGGCAACTCGGTGCGTTCGGTCCAGCGGTTCACGAAATCGACGATCTGGTCGCGGGTGTCATGGGGAACCCAGGCTCCATTCCGGGTTCCCCAAGTTCTTTTTTTAGTTTGACATGTTCCTCCATGAGTTCCGCGATGACCTCGTTCTTCTGAACGAGCTTGGACTGGAGGTGCTCGATCTTGCGGTCCTTGAGCGGCTCGACGCGCGGGGGCCGTCCGGGTCCGTGCTGGAACGCCTTGGCGGCCTGGTCGAGGACGAGCTTGATCCAGTTGTGGATTTGGCTGGGCTGGAGGCCGAATTCATCGGCCAGGTCGGAGATCGGCTCCTTGCCGATGAGGTGGCGTCGAACGATCTGGGCCTTCTGATCGGGAGTGAAGTGCCTGCGGGTCTGACTCATGGAAGGTGCCTCCGATGGGGTCCATACTAACCCAACCGGCGGAGCGTTCCAGTTTCGGCTGAGGCACTACACATGGCCACCTCCGATCGAGCCGAAAGGTAGGCTCGCTCTCCATTGCACCGCGACCAACGGACCCGGTAAAGGGCCTCGTCACCAAGAGCCCCTCATGAGCCGCTCCGCTTTGTCAGCTATTCCCTCGACTGAGGAAGAGTCCGCGCGGTCCTACGATGCCGCCGTCCTTCCGCTTACCGGCGAGTTCGTCAAATTGATTTTCCCGCAAGCCGCTTAGGTCGTTGTCAAAGTGCCGCACTTTCCGGTATCCTGTGGGCATGGTTTCCTTCCCGATTATTGACAGAAATTTTGACAACCGGGTTTTTGACAATAACTCGGCCATTCAGGATTGACGCAAGTCGGGAAATCGTTTAGACTTCAGTAAGTTTGGAGAGGTGACCGAGAGGCCGAAGGTGCGGCACTGGAAATGCCGTGTACGGTAACACGTACCGCGGGTTCGAATCCCGCCCTCTCCGCTCAAATTGATTGCCCATTAGGACTTGCGTTCAACGGGCGTGTGCCGCACTTCTTGATGCGTTAACCGGGCGTACCGCCAAACCCAACTCCGGTTAACAAAATGGTTAACAGGCCCTTGCCCAAGTTCCGTCGTGGTCGTACCAGCAGAGGTATGGCATCGATGGTTATACTCGGCGCGGTTGGGACTGACACAAATTGTAGTTGGCTGCTCATCGGCATAAACTGCAGACGGGACATGACCGGAGACCGCATCCGGTGGACCCGTCATGCGGATCATCACCTTCTCCGCCGACGAGCGGCGGGCCTTGGCCCACGACCGATATCATCACCCTGTAGTGCCTCAGCCGAAACTGGAACGCTCCGCCGGTTGGGTTAGTATGGACCCCATCGGAGGCACCTTCCATGAGTCAGACCCGCAGGCACTTCACTCCCGATCAGAAGGCCCAGATCGTTCGACGCCACCTCATCGGCAAGGAGCCGATCTCCGACCTGGCCGATGAATTCGGCCTCCAGCCCAGCCAAATCCACAACTGGATCAAGCTCGTCCTCGACCAGGCCGCCAAGGCGTTCCAGCACGGACCCGGACGGCCCCCGCGCGTCGAGCCGCTCAAGGACCGCAAGATCGAGCACCTCCAGTCCAAGCTCGTTCAGAAGAACGAGGTCATCGCGGAACTCATGGAGGAACATGTCAAACTAAAAAAAGAACTTGGGGAACCCGGAATGGAGCCTGGGTTCCCCATGACACCCGCGACCAGATCGTCGATTTCGTGAACCGCTGGACCGAACGCACCGAGTTGCCCGCCCGGCGGCTGCTGGGCTGGCTCGGCCTGGGCACCAGCAAGTTCCACGATTGGAAACATCGCTACGGCAAGGTCAACGAGCACAACGGCAAAGTGCCCCGCGACTGGTGGCTGCACGACTGGGAGAAGCAGGCCAGCCTCGACTACCACGAGCGGCATCCCCTGGAAGGCTATCGCCGGTTGACCTTCATGATGCTCGACGACGACGTGGTGGCGACCAGCCCGGCGAGCGTCTATCGGGTGCTCAAAGCCGCGGGCCGGCTCGACCGGCGGTCGTTCTCACCGTCGAAGAAGGGGACGGGCTTCGTGCAGCCACTGGCGGCCCACGAGCACTGGCATGGGGATGTTTCGTACATCAACGTCGGCGGCACCTTCGATTACCTCACCAGCGTGCTCGACGGCTTCAGCCGGGCGATCGTGCACTGGGAGATCCGCGAATCGATGACCGAACGCGACGTGGAGACGATCGTGCAGCGCGGCCTGGAACGCTACCCGGACAAGAAGCCGCGGATCATCAGCGACAACGGCCCGCAGTTCATCGCGCGGGACTTCAAGGAATTCATCCGCGTGGCGGGGATCACGCACGTGCGGACCAGTCCGTACGACCCCCAATCCAACGGCAAGCTGGAACGTTGGCACGGCCGCTTGAAGCGGGAATGCGTTCGTCCCGCGGCGCCCGGTTCGCGGGAGGAGGCCCGGCGTCTGATTTCGTCGTATGTTGATTACTATAACACCGTGCGTTTGCATAGCGCGTTGGGCTATGTGACGCCGATGGACAAGCTCGCCGGTCTGGACGCGACGATCTTCGCCGAGCGGGATCGCAAGCTGGAGGAGGCGCGGGAAACCCGCCGTCGCCTGCGTCGGGCGTCGCGGGAGGTTGCGTGAGCGTCGTGGTGCGACGACAATCGGGGATAGCCTGGGCGGAGGATAGGGCTCTGCTGGGGAGCACCCCGAGCGTCGCCCCAGGGGCCAAGACCGGAGCCGGGACCAGTCGGAAACGTCTGGTCCCGTGCTCGCTCCCGCCCTGGAAGGCTCCGGGATTGGCATCCAAGCGTCAAACCCTCGCGGCACGAGGCCGCGAAATCCGGGACAGGAGGTTCCGACCCCTCGCTTACACCAACCGGCAAGAATTCCAATTCACGCTGAACCAGCACAGGGTGACCTCGCCGTCGGCGACCGGCGCCGGCGTGGTCGCCACGTGGACGATCAGGTGCGGCGCATCATCCTCACACGTCTCGGTCAGGTGGACCTTGTAGCCGACCCACGTCGTTGTGTCCTTCTTGCCGAGTCGGGCCTCGACGTCGTAAGGCGAGCTGAGGAACCGCCGCGCCGGCGGGACGCCCTCGGCCTCGGTGCGCCACCGCACCCGCCCGGCGTCGACTGCGAACCGCTGGACCCACACCCGCCGCACAGGGCCGGCGCACACTAACATGCTAATGCGGTAATGACATCCATGAGGAACCCCTCGCTCCATCCGCAGCTTCGGCGCTTCCTGACGAGGCTCATGCGACGGTCGGGGTGTGGCTTGAGGATCGAGAGGGTGAAGCGGTCGAGCCAGGGGATGTTCGCCCCGAGCCCCCGCTCGCGGATCCGCGATTCGTCCTCGCGGAACGTCACCTCGAGGGTCCAGTGGCCCGCGTTCTCCACCGACCAGGGGCCGCGCACCGCCCGGGCGAACCGGTCCAAGTCCACCGGCAGGCGGCTGAGATCGTAGCGGACCGCGAGGCTCTGCTCCCCGCCCGCCCGCCGCCGCGACGTCACCACGCCGACCGACTTCCGCCGCTTCCATTCGGCCGGACCCGGCCGGCCCTTGGGAACCGGCAGCGGCAGGGAGGTCCGCTGTTCCTCGCGGCCGTGACCGCGATCGGTCGTCGTGAGTTCCTGGGCCGTCCCGATGGCGCCGATGTGCTCGATGACCGCCGCCTGCAACGACTCGGGATTCCGCTTCAGGGCCAGGACGGAGTCGGCCTGGCCGCCGATGACCGCCGCGGCGATCGCCTTCTGGGCCCCCATGGCGTCGCTCGTGACGATGCCGGCCCGGACATCGCTGCTCTTCCGCCGCTCGGGGATCGCGGTGATCTCGTGGGACTTCTCGGCACCGACCTCCTGTCCCCGGGCCAACCCGGACTCGCCGGCCCAGGCGGTGACGACGTGCAGGACGCCGCGGTCGTTCTTCGCGTCGTGGCTGCGGCGGGCCGTCTGGCCGTCGAGGGCGATGACCGGGCGATCGACGCCCGTCTCGGCGATGGCCTCGCCGCGGAGGCGGGCGATCCAGGCGTGGAAGGCGGCCGCGACGGCCCCGGGCTTGAGCCGCATCAGGACGCGACGGACGACGTCCTGGCCGGGGATGCCGTGGGGCCGGTCGAGCCGGCCGGTGAGGAGTTCGGCCTGGCCCTCGGCCCAGCGGGCGATGGCGGTGGGCCCGGCGGCGCCGGCGAGGACCGCCAGGACGGCGAGGACCAGGACGCCGGGCCGGGGGTGCCGCCGGTTGCGGGGGGAGCGTGGGTCCTCCAGGGCGGAGAAGGACTCCCCGATCTCGTCCCGCCTGCTGCGGGGGCTCGCCATCGCCGACCTCCGACCCCCGGGTCGGGTTCACGACCCGGTGGTCGGTAGACCCGGTCCGACGAGCGGGCGCAAGACCGCAGAGTTTGCTAAATCGTCATAAAAGTGCGCGCCGGCCCTGCACCACCCCCCCCATCCCTCCGAAACTCATGCAGCAGCGAGGATTCACTCAGCAGCAGAGGATTTACTACACTCCCTGATGGACTCCCGACGCGGGGGTGGTTGAAATACGGGCTCCTCGGGCGTTCCCCAGAGCCCCATCACGACCGCGGATCGGAGACCACGCCGTGAACTTCCTCCTGTCTTTTGCCCTGGCGTGCTGCGTCGTCGCGGTTGACGACGACGGCCGTGCACCGCAGAACGACTCGATCCAGCACGAGCAGTTGAAGGCCGACCTCGTCTTCCTCGCTGGTGATGCCTTCCGCGGGCGCCTCACCGCGACCCCCGAGAATGACCTGGCCACCGAGTTCGTCGCGTCCCGATTTGCCCGTCTCGGCCTTGAGCCGATCGCCGGCGACGGCTCGTTCTACTTCCGTTATTATCTGGTGGCAGCCGAGTCGGGCTTACCCGGCGTACTGGAGGTTTCACGCGACGACTCCATGCGTCGATTTGCTCAGGGCGCCGACTTCTACCCGCACCGCTTCAGCGCCAGTGGGCGGGCAAGGGGGAAGCTGGCGTTCGCCGGTTTCGGCATCGCTGCCCCGGAGCTTGGCCGCGACGATTACCGAGGGGGCGACGTCCGCGGCCGGATCGTTCTGGTTCTCGACCACGAGCCGGGCGAGAATGACCCCGAGAGCCCGTTCGATGGCCTGGTCCGGTCCGAACACGCCGATCCACTCCGCAAGGCCATCGAGGCCCAGCGTCGCGGCGCAGCCGCGCTGCTGATCGTCTCGGACGTCCACAACCACCCCGGGCCTGAGAACTTTGGGGCCCAGGCCAGCGCCTACTGGCCCGCCAGGCCGCCCCGGATCGAACGCTACGCGCTCCAGTCCCGTGTTGAGCAGGTCCGGATCCCGGTGGCCCAGGTGAGCGGATCGGCCGCCTCCGACCTGCTCCAGGGAATCGACCGGTCATTGCAGGAGCTGGCCCGGGACGCCGAATCCTCGCAGGACGCGGGGGTCGTCGCGATGGATGACGTGACCGTGACGCTCTCGACCGACGTGCGACGCCGGGTCGTCCCCGATCGGAGCGTGATCGCCGCCCTGAGGGGGGCCGACCCCATGCTCAAGGACGAGTGGATCGTCATCAGTTGCCACCACGACCACGACGGGGCCGATGGCGCGACGATCCTGAACGGGGCCGACGATAATGGCACCGGTACCGTCGGCTTGATCGAGATTGCCGAAGCGTACGCGACCGCGGCGCGGGAGGGACAGCGTCCCCGCCGGTCAATCCTGTTTGCCTCATTCAACTCGGAGGAGCGCGGGCTGCTTGGGTCCTGGGCGTTTGTCGAGAACCCCCCCGTGGACCTTGCGAAGGTGGTCGCCGCCCTCAACATGGACATGCTCGGCCGCGACGAAGAGGTCCCCGAGGGGGGCGGTCCGCGGTTCCGCGGCCTGCCGGTCCAGTCCGCTGCGGAGAACCGGGACGCCTTGAACCTGGTGGGCCACAGCCGCTGCGCCTCACTGACCGAGTCGATCGAGCGCTCCAACGCCGCGGGCAGGTTCGGTCTGGAGATCCGGAAACGCTACGACAACAATATTTCGAACCTGATCCGTCGCAGCGACCACTGGCCGTTCCTCCAGCGCGGCGTGCCGGGGATCTGGTTCTTCACCGGCCTGCACCCCGACTACCACACCGCGGGTGACCGGCCGGAGAAGATCCGCTACGACAAGTTGGAGCGAGTCGTCCGGCTGGTGCACCAGGCGAGCTGGGACCTGGCACAGCGGGCGGATCGCCTGCGGCTCGATCCGCCCGCGGCCCGTGTCGACGGAAAGTAGGTCGGGAATACGGTCCGTTCCACCGAGGAACCGTCCCATCTCTCTCCCCGAGCGCCTCATCCGGGCGATCCTGGAGTCCCGAGAACTTCGGGCACCCATCACGGTTGCTTCGGCCGGGACTCGTCATCGCCGGAGGGCGGGAAGATTCCGGTGACCGACTGGACGAGACGGCGGAAGACCTCGGCACGCGTCCGCTCGCGGGTCAGGGCCACGACGTGGGACCGATCCGTGCGGGTGAGAGGTCGGAGGAGCGTTTCGAATTCCTCGCGACCAAGTGCCTGCCGCGCGGCGTCGAGCGGATGGGCCAGCAGGACGCGTCGCGGATGGGCCAGTTCGAGCAGTTCCACCATGTCGTGGTCCAGCCCGAGGTCCGGGAGGATGGTCCAGTGATAGGGTGGGGCGAGCAGCCGTGGAGTCGCGAAATCGATCTCCGAACCAGCCAGATACGAGACCGGGGTCCGATCGAGCACCAGCCCGACCTCCGGCGGCAGCAGCGGCGCTGCGGCCAGCAGCAACACTCCGTCGAACCCATGGGCGACCACTGTCACCCGTCCCGGGTCGGTCACGAACCCCCGCTCGCGCAGGACCAGCAGCGCGACCAGCAGGTCGCGGACCCGCTCGGCGAGCAGCGAACGTCCCGAGGCCATCAACGCCGAGCCGAGCTGGCCCTCGCGGTTCGCATCGAGCCCCGCGCCGGTGTAGGCAAGCGTGACCACGGCGGCACGGCCCTTCACGCGGTCATCCCAGTACAACTGCTCCAGCCGTGGCTCGGGCCGGTCCCGATCTTTGAGGTGGACGACGACCCTTCCCCCGGCCTGATCATCCGGTGGCCGAGTCACCACGGCGGTCACGGTCCCGCCCAACCCCGAGGGCCACGCCAGGCGCTCGCGGTGGCTACCGTGCCTCGGGTCGGGGCCGATGTCCCGTCGCTCGAGATTCTCGGGCAAGACGGGCTCACCCGACCATCGCCGGCTCACGGTCTCGGCGAGCCGCTCGCGGTCGGCGTCGAGCGAACGCTCCCGAGCGGCGGTGTCCGTGCCCGCTGCCGCGGCTCGCATCCGGGCGCGGTTAACCTCGCAGAGCGTCCATGAGCCTGGAGGCAGGTCGCCGTCGGGGTAGCAACCGAGTCGATCCTCGTCGTGGGGGCCGTCGCCGGGAGGGAGGCTCGCCAGCTCCGGGAGGTCGAGCCGGCGCCGGAACCAGCCGATCTGACGGTCGATCATGGCGTCGTTCCAGTCGTGCGGGATGTCGAACTCGGCGAACGCGACGCCGTCGGCACGTCCTCCCACCTCGTAGAGCCGCTTCGCCTGCGCCACGGCCGAGCGGGCGCCGGCGATGGGGAAGATCGGGTCGCGGGTGCCATTGACCACCAGCAAGGGCCGCGGGTACGCCATGGCCAGGAAGAGGCCGTGGTCGCCGATCGTCAGGATGTCGTGGGCCATCTCGCAGACGCACATCGTCGTGTCGGCCAGGTCGGCGCGGAAGGTCGTCACGGCGCAGGTCGGCGAGGCGGCCTTGAGGCGCGGCTCGATCGCCGCTGTGTAGAGCGTCTGGCTACCCCCACCGGAGAGGCCCACCATGCCCAGCCGCTCGCCGTCCACGTCGGGGCGGGTTACCAGGTAGTCCAGGCAGCGGATGTTGTCGAACAGCTCCAGGGCCATCAACTCCGTGCCCGTCAGCGCCAGTTGACCGCCGGCCTCGCCGTGGCCGGTGGCTCGACGCTCCTGCTTGCCCCAGCCGTCCTTGGCCAGGACGACGAACCCGGCTTTGGCGAACCGCTGGTAGGCGTTCTGATAGACGGGCCGGTCGCGACCGCTGTGACCGTGCGGGCAGAGCAGAGCCGGCTTGCGCGTTGGGCCGGATCGGGGTACGTAGAGGTTGCAGGTGACGGGTACGCCCGGAGCCGATTCGAGGATTAGCTTCTCGATGCGGTACTCCGGGAACTCCAGCACCCCGGCCGGTGTGACGGCCGGTGGCTGTCGGGGGGCGTCGAGGTCGAGGCCCAGCAACGCCAGGAAGTGTTCCCGCGCCTGGGAGAGTTCCCGCTCTAGCTCCCCGGCATTGTCGATACTCGCGAGCCGGGCGTCGTGGGCCACGCAGAGCCGGTCGATGTGGTCCTGGACGCCCTGGACAACCGGGTCCTGATGCTTCGGGACCGGCGGCCGGTCCGCCTGGCGCGGGCCGTTCCGGGGAGGAGGACCAATGAGGCCCATGTGATCCACGCGCCCAGCGATCTGCCCGGATTCCTCATCGCTCGATCCTCCGGGCCGCTTCGCCGGCCGGACGCACGTTCGGGTTCTCCGCCGGATGATCCTCGAACCAGTCGCGCGGAACCTCGAGGGACCAGACCTCGCTACTGAGCGGTTGAGCGTGCCCGCCCGCGACCCAGAGCTTGTCCCGGAAGACGTAGGTGGAATGCTCGTGGCGCTCCTTCCAGACGACGTTGGACCGGAGTTCCGTCCACTCCTTTCCGTCCTGGGAATACCAGACGTCGCCCCAGTTCTTCGAGGGGTGGTTCGACCAGCCGCCCAGGACCCAGATCCGGTCTCTATAGACCGCCGCGGAGAACCAAAGCCGCGGAGCCCAGGGGGCATGCTCGGTAACCCGCTCCCAGTGAACCCCGTCGGACGAACTCCAGACGTCGTTCTGGGCCTGGTAACGCGGCACGTAGTTGCCGCCGCCGAGCACCCAGATCTTGCCGGCGTGGACGACCGCCGCCTGGTAGGCCCGGGGCGACCAGGGGGCGTTCGCGACCTCAAGCCGCCAGTGCTTGCCGTCGGCCGACGACCAGACGTCGTTCTTGAGGCTCGCGTCGTCGCCGAAGTAATAGTCTTCCGTGCCCCCGAGAATCCACAGGCGTCCCTGAAACTCCACCACGCCAGCGGCGAGCCGCGGGCTCCAGCCGGCCTGGTCCGTCACCTGCTCCCAGGTCCGACCGTCACGCGACGACCAGACCTCGTGGCTGGCTTCGTGATCCGGCAGCCGACCGTTGTACCAGCCGCCCATCAGCCACATTCGATCGTGGAAGACGGCCGTCATCGGCAGATCGCTGTGGTTCCAGGGTGCCTCGCGGGTCACGAGGTCCCAGTCTTTCCCGTCGGGCGAGCTCCAGACGTCGCGCGGCGGTGGGGAGAAGGAGTCAAACCAGCCGCCGAGCAGCCAGAGCCGGTCCTGGAAAACCATCTCACCGCTGGAATCGCGGGGCCGCCAGCCGGCCCGGTCGGTCACCTTCACCCAGTCGAGGACCCGGTCGTCGCCCTGGGAGATCGCGGGGAAGAACAGCAGGCTCGCCAGGATGATCCAAAGTCCTCTCATGGCGCTGATCGTTCCTCGAGAAGTCCGTCGTGCCGGTGACACCTGTCCGAGCTCATCGCCGTCCGGGGAGATCCGGTTCGACCGGCTCGCGGACTGGGGTGCCTCTCTCGCCCGAGGTTGGACACGCCAGCAGCCCGGACGGACGCCGAATCGCTTGTCGGAGATCACGTTACCGTCGCCAGCCTCCCCGAG
This sequence comes from uncultured Planctomycetales bacterium, assembly GCA_963752755.1. Lineage (GTDB taxonomy): Bacteria > Planctomycetota > Planctomycetia > Isosphaerales > Isosphaeraceae > CAVVZJ01. The sequence continues at coordinate 26,950 of CAVVZJ010000011.1, forward strand.
CAACCGGCTCCCCGCGACGAGTTCGCCGTCAACGCTTCACCCGTGCCCCGGTGGACTTGCCTCGCCGGGGCCGGACCGCCCTTCTGCAACTCGCTTCGCTCAGCCGGACGTCGGGAAACCGGGTCCCGATGAGACAACCCCGGGGACGTTCTCCTGCGTGGGCTCAACAGCGGGTTCTCACATGCGATTCTCACCCGCGACGTTCCTACTACGGATCAACGCACACTCGTGTGTTGGGTAAGGCTTCATCGGGCATCCCTTGGGCCATTCCTAACCATGAGAGGCAACGGCAACCTTCCGCGTCTGTGTTCCGCGGGCTTCGCCGATCAGTCGCCCTTCTGGCGACCGGCCTGGTTCTCGCCGCGGCCGATATCCACCATGCGATCGCGGATTGACGCTTGCGCCTCACGGGCCTCGGCGGCCTCACGGGCCTCCCGCGCCTGTTCGGGTGACGTGCTCGGCTTCTTGCCAGACGACTTCGGGTCCTGCTGCGGCTTCTTCGGCTTACCCATCGGAACACCTCGCTTTCCGGCTCGGGAAGGCTCGGGAACGAACCATCGCGTTCGGATTTGGAAGGCCCAGAAACAAAAAAGCCCGTCTCTGCGCGATTCAGCAGAGCGGGGCTGTCGTAGCCGGTTGGAGGTAGCCCGTCGCGAGCCAATCCGAACGATAGCCTATGCCTCGAATCGCGACCTGTCAAGATTGCCGTTCTGCCGATCGCCCTGCCTGGCTGATCGCGTGGGGCCGCAACCGGAACGCTAGGGGGCGCGAGTCACGGGTTCGGTGGACTTTGCTATAATGCCCGAGGTCGCCAACCCGGGAGCATGACGATGCCAGATGCCGACGCCCCGTTGCGGGGCAAGACTTGCCTGATCACTGGTGCCACGTCCGGCATCGGCCGGGTCACTGCCCGAGAACTGGCCGGACAGGGTGCCCACGTCGTGCTCGTGGGACGCAACCGGGAGCGTTGTGACGGTGCCGTCGCGTCGATCCGCCAGGAGACCGGCAACGACGACGTCGAGGCGCTCGTCGCCGACCTCGCCCAGCTTTCCGAGGTCCGCCGGCTGGCCGGGGAATTCCGGGAACGTTATGACCGGCTGCACGTACTGATCAACAACGCGGGTGCCCTGTTCGCGCCCCGGCTGGAAACCGCCGAGGGGATCGAGCGGACGTGGGCCTTGAATCACCTGGCCTACTTCCTCCTGACGAACCTCCTGATCGATCCGCTCAAGGCCGCGGCCCCGTCGCGCGTGGTCTGCGTCGCCTCTGACGCCCACCGCACGGTATCCGGCCTGGACTGGGAGGACCTGGAGGGCCGTCGCCGCTACCAGCCGTTCCGGGCCTACTCGCAGTCGAAGCTGGCCAATATCCTGTTTGCCCGCGAGTTGGCCCGCCGCCTGGAGGGGACGGGCGTGACGGCCAACGCCTTGCACCCCGGGTTCGTCGCGACCAACTTCTTCACGGGCAACGGCTGGCTCGGCGTCGCCATGCGGCTGGGCGCCGCCGTGTTCGCGATCCAGCCCGAGAAGGGAGCCGAGACGTCGATTTACCTGGCCTCCTCGCCTGAGGTCGAGGGCATCAGCGGCCGTTACTTCGAGAAGTGCCGGGACGCCCGACCTTCGAAGGCCGCCCTCGACGACGACGCGGCGCGTCGGCTCTGGGATGTCAGCATGCAGACCACGGACCTCGCCGCCAACCAGCCCGTCTGAGCGCCGATCATGAGCATGAGGACCACGAACGCCCGCAAGGACTACAGCCGTTCGAGCCTCGTTGAGCACGAGGCCGCCCCCGACCCGTTCCGCCAGTTCGCCGTCTGGTACGACGAGGCGGTTCGCGACGGCGTGGTCGAGCCGGAGGCGATGACCCTCGCCACCGCCACGCCCGACGGCCGGCCTTCGGCCCGGATCGTGCTCTTGCGGGGGTTCGACGACCGCGGTTTCGCCTTCTTCAGCAACTACGAGAGCCGCAAGGGTCAGGAACTCGCCGCCAATCCCCGCGCCGCCCTGGTCTTCTACTGGCACGGTCCGGAGCGCCAGGTCCGGATCGAGGGACGGGTCGAGCGGACGACGGCCGAGGAGTCGGACGCCTACTTCCACACCCGCCCGTCGGGCTCGCGCATCGGGGCCTGGGCGTCGGAGCAGAGCCGGGTGATCCCCGACCGTGAGTCGCTGGAGGCCCGGGTCCGCGACTTCGAACGTCGCTTCCCCGAAGAGCCAATTCCCCGGCCTTCCCACTGGGGCGGATACCGGCTGGTGCCCGACGTCGTCGAGTTCTGGCAAGGCCGCCCCAGCCGGCTGCACGACCGCTTGCGGTATCGTCGCGAGGGGAATGGCTGGATCGTCGAGCGGCTCTCGCCGTGAATGGGTGGCGGGTGTTGCGTTCGGAAACGTCTTTTCTCGCCACGCTCCACCTTGCCGGCCCCACCCGCCTTGGTGCAGAACACCCTCATTGCGTGTACAATGACGCCGGCTTGATTCGTGGCCGGGGGAGAGGCGATGCGCGAGATCGGTACGATCGAGGACGAGACCCAGGCACGGAGGTTGGTCGATTACCTGCTGACGCTGGACGTGCCGGCCGAGGCGAGGGCGAACCGGCAGGGTTGGGGCGTCTGGGTCCACCGCGAGGACCAGGTCCGTCGTGGACAGGAGGAACTGGAGGCGTTTCGGGCCGATCCCCAGGCCGTGAAGTATCAGGTGGCCGTGAAGTCGGCCCGCGAGAAGCGCAAGGAGGCCGATCGCCTCGAACGCGAGCACCGCAAGAAGACGATCGACCTCCGCGGTCGGCTCAATACGATCAGCCCCGAACGCTGTCCCGTGACGTATGCCTTGATCGGGCTCTCGCTGCTGATGGCGGTTTACTCGTTCGTCGGCTCGCGGACCGATCTCCTGATGCCGTTCTACCTCGCCCCCTGGCAGGTCGTCCGCGAGGTCCGGACGGTCCGCGACGCCGACGGCACGCCGACGACCGTGGCCGCGACGCGGATCGTGGCCACGCTCGAACCGATCGCCGAGGGGCAGGTCTGGCGCCTGTTTACACCAATGTTCATTCATTATGGGTTTGCCCATTTAATTTTTAACATGATCTGGCTCTACCGGCTGGGTGGTCTGATCGAGCTGCGGAAAAGTTCGCGACTCTTGCTGATGCTCGCCCTGGCGGCCTCGCCGGTGTCGTTCCTGGCCGAGTACCTCTGGGACAACTACTGGTTTCCCAAGGACGTTCCGCCGTTGCCGGGCGGGATGTCGGGCGTGATCTACGCGCTGCTGGGCTACGTCTGGATGAAGAGCGACTACGAGCCGGAAAGTCATCTGCGGATCCGGACCGACACGATTATTTTCATGTTGGCGTGGCTGGTAATCTGCATGCTGGGCTTCGTCGGCCCGATCGCCAACGCGGCGCACTTCGCGGGCCTGGCGTTCGGGATGCTGGTTGGCCTGGTGCCGCATCTGCGAGACAGCCTGCGATGGCGCTGAGCCCGCGGGCGACACAAATCGGCCTGGGCCTGGTCGTCATCCTGGCCCTGGCGGCACGGCTGGCGGTGATCGCGCCGAGGCTCGACGAGCCGCCGGACGACCCCGACAACTACCTGCCCCTGGCCCGGACGCTCGCCGAGGGCCGCGGATTTCTCATCAATGGGCGGCCGTCGGCCTACCGGCCACCGTTGTATCCGCTCGCGCTGGCGCCGCTCGTGAAACGGCTCGGGGACCGCCATGTCCTGGCAGGCGTGGCAGCGTTGCACCTGGCCCTGGGGGCGGGGACGGTCGTCCTGACGTACCTGGCGGCTCGGGCCGGCGGGCTCGGCCGCGGGCGATCGCTGGCGGCGGCCTGGATCGTGGCGCTGGACCCGGTGCTGGTCGTGCAGTCGCGTTCGGTGATGACGGAGACGCTGGCGGCGTTCCTGCTGGTCGCGGCCCTGGCGGGCCTGGGCGTCGGGTCGTGGTGGGGTCCGGTGCTGGGTGGCCTGGCCTTCGGCCTGGGTGGACTCTGCCGACCGAGCACGCTCGCCGCCGCGGCCTTCGCCGTTGTCGCCAGCCTCGGATTCGGACCCGGCAACGCACGCACCCGGCTCGTCCGGGCGGCGGGGATCGTGCTGGCGACGGCCGCCGTGCTCGCCCCCTGGGCGTTCCGCAACGCCCTCGTGCTGGGCGAACCGGTCTGGACGACGACCCACGGCGGCTACACCCTGGCCCTGGCGAATAACCCGGTCTATTACGCCGAGGTGCTCGACGGCCCGCCGGGCGCGGTTGGTCCGGAGAGAACCAGTTCCGCTGGTTCGTCGAGGTCAGCGAGGCGACCGCCGGCATGACCGAGCCGCAAGCCGACCGCTACCTGAGGGATGAAGGTTTGCGGATGCTTCGGGAGCGACCCGGCACCTTCGCGCGGGCCATGCTGGCACGACTGGGACGCTTCTGGGGCCTGGCGCCATCGGGGGCGGTTTATCCGTTCTGGCTCCGGCTGGGGACCGCAGCCTGGACCCTGCCGCTCTGGCTGGCGATGGCCTGGGGCCTGCTGCGTCGTGACCTCTGGCGCTGGCCGGCGGTCGCCGCGCCGGCCGCCGTTCTGGCCCTGACGGCCGTGCATGCGGCCTTCTGGACGGACCTCCGGATGCGCGCGCCGATCGTGCCGGCGATTGCCCTGATCGCCGTCGGCGCAGCGGTCCGTCGCGGACCTCGGAAACGTCCGGAGGAAGCCGCCCGTGAGGGTGGCAAAGTCTCCCAAGAAAATTGAAAAAATCCACAGAATGCGACTGTTAAAAATCGGGCGACTTGCTAGTCTTATGGGTAGCCGCTCTCGGCGGGTCCCGTTAGTTAGCCCCTCCTCGGTCGCTAGCCTCGCCGGAACGCAACCCTCCTTTCGTACAAGGGTCAGTTTGTGAAGAAGCTCTATGTTGGGAATCTCACGTACGACACCACCGAGGATATGCTGGTGGAGTTGTTCGGCGAGTACGGGACCGTGGTGTCGGCCCAGATCATCATCGACCGCGACACGAATCGCTCGAAGGGCTTCGGCTTCGTCGAGATGGAGTCGGGCGGTGAGCAGGCTGCCGAGGCGCTGAACGGCCAGAATTACCGGGGACGGAACCTCACTGTCAACGAGGCCCGCCCCCGTGAGGACCGCGGTCCTCGTGGTGGCGGCGGCGGTGGCTACGGCGGTGGCGGTGGCTATGGCGGCGGTGGCGGCGGCCGTGGCGGCTACGGCGGCGGTGGCGGTGGCTACGGCGGCGGTGGCGGTGGCCGTGGTGGCTCGCGCGGTGGCGGTGGTGGCGGCTACGGGCGCTATTGATCGCGATCCGGGGCCGCCCCCAGCGGTCTCTCTGGCAGTCCGGAAAGGCCCGCCCCGGTTCGTGCCGCGAACCGGACCGCGGGCCAAATGCGTTGCGGCAAACCGCGGCAACCTCCCCTCCCCGCCTTTTCGCCGTTTCCGATCGCCCTCGCGTACCTGGGAAAACCGTCCGGCCCGACAGGATCGGCGCGTCACGAAGGGCGGTCGCGTCCGTAAACTTACACGGGCGATCCGCAGTGTTACAATGTTGATGACCTGATCGGGCCCACCCGTCCCCTGGCTTCGTGGCCCACCTCCGACCCTGCCCGTCGAGGACCGCGAGACGATGGCCGAGTTCGACGCCGAAATGCTGGCCGATCAGGCCGTGATGATCGGTCTCCTGACCCGCGGCCAGATTCGCGAGGCCGAAGCCGAGGCCGAGAACGGCAGCCAGGAATCGCTCACGCGTGTCCTGCTCCGCAAAGGGATGATCACGAGTTGGCAGCGCGATAAGCTGCTCAAGGGCGACGTTCAGGGCTTCTTCTACGGTCCTTACAAGGTGCTCTTCCACATCGCCGAGGGCACCTTCGCGCGGGTCTATCGGGGCCAGCGGTCCGAGGGTGGCAAGCCGATCGCGATCAAGGTTCTCCGCAAGCGGTTCACCACCGATGCCCAGGCCGTCGCGCGCTTCACCCAGGAGGCCGAGGCCGGCATGCAGCTGGTCCACCCGAACATCGTGCGGATCTACGAGTACGGCGAGGTGGACCGCAATCACTTCATGGTCATGGAGTACGTCGAGGGCTCGAACCTCCGCGACTTCCTGAAGATCCGCCACCGCCTCGGCGCCGAGGAGGCCCTGCCGATCCTGCTGGGCATGGCCCGTGGCCTCCAGTATTCGCATAATGAGGGCGTCACCCACCGCGACATCAAGGGGACGAATATCCTCATCAGCCACCGCCGCGAGGCCAAGCTGGTGGACTTCGGCCTGGCGACCGTCGGCGACGACCGGGTTAGCGAGTTCGCCCACACCCGGACCGTCGATTACTCGGCCCTGGAACGCACCTGCCACAGCCCCAAGGGCGACTCCCGCAGCGACATCTACTTCCTCGGCTGCGTCTTCTACCAGATCCTCACCGGCGTCCTGCCGATGCCCGAGGTCGAGGCCAGCGACCCTCTGGCCAAGATGCTCAAGCGAAGCTTCGGCGCCATCAAGCCCCTCCACGAGATGCGCTACGCCCCCGATGAGGGGCTTTCCCGGATCATCGAGAAGATGATGGCGATGAGCCTGGAGAAGCGCTACCAGAAGATGGATCAGGTGGTCGCCGACCTGGAAGCCTACGAGCGTGCGGTGAGCGCCGGCACGGTCATGTCGTCGCAGAAGACGGAAGCCCAGATCGCCGAGGAGCTCTTCGCCTCGGCCTTCGATACCCCTGAGTTCAAGCCCGAGCCGAAGCATGTACTCTGTGTCGAGGTGCAGGATGCGATCCAGCAAGCGTTCAAGAAGGCGTTGACGAGCATGGGCTACCGGGTCCTGCTCGTCCGCGACGCCGAGCGTGCCGCCGAGCGCTATCGGGAGAGCCCGCCGGACGTCGTCGTGTACGACATCGACGGCCTCGGCCCCGACGCCCTGGACGCCTTCCTCGACATGCATGAGAAGGCCCACGAGGACGGCCACGAGCTCGCCGCCCTGGTGCTCCTCGGCCCCCGTCAGGGCCATCTCGCCGAGCGCCTGCCTACCGACGACCGGCTGGTCGTGCTGACCAAGCCGATCAAGATGAAGGACGTGCAGGACGCCCTCCAGCACCTCGTTCCGATCAACCAGTGAGCCATCCGTGACGCGACGGCCGCGGGATCGTTGACGTGGGCCTCCCGGGGCGTTAAGAGTGCGGGACGCCGGGCCCGACGGCGGAGGGCCTGTCCCGTCGTCCGCCGGGGCACTCCGACCGGCGGCCTTGCCCGGTCGGGGACCGCCCATGCACGCCGCAAGCTTCCTCTTGAGCCTCGCCACCCTCGCCGGCACGCCGCAGGCGATCAACGCGGAAGGCTGGACGCCGCTGTTCAACGGCCGCGACCTCGACGGCTGGTACACCTTCCTCCAGGTCCACGGCAAGGATCGCGACCCCGACCGCGTCGTCACCATCGAGGACGGCACGATCCACCTCTACAAGTTCGCCGACGACGGCTCCCGGGTCGTGATGGGCTACATCGCCACCGAGCAGGAGTTCGGCGACTACCACCTCCGCTGGCAATACCGCTGGGGCGTGAAGAAGTTCGAACCGCGTTATCAGCTCAAGCGAGACGCCGGCCTTTATTATCATATCCAGGGAAAGGACGCCGTCTGGCCGCAGGCGCTCCAGTTCCAGATCCAGCAGACCGACGTCGGCGACCTGCTCGCGCTCTACGGCTTCCAGCTCGACACCTGGATCGACCCCAGGACCCGCGGCGAGGACCAGGCCACCTTCCTCGGTCTTGAGGAGGGGGGCGAGCCGGCCGTCCTGGGAGGGAAAGGGATCGGCTATCAGAAGCGGCTGCCGGGCCGGTTCGAGGTCGAGGGCTGGAACACGGCCGAGGTGATCGCGAAGGGAGATGCGACGGTTCATATTCTCAACGGACACGTCGTTAACCGGGGCCGGAAGATCCGGATCGTCGATCCCGAGAAGCCGGACCAGGCGCGGATGGTCAGCCGCGGCCGGATCGCGCTGGAGATCGAGGCGGCGGAGATCTTCTTCCGCAACGTCGAGATCCGGCCGATTGGCGAATCGGAATAGGTCAAGGCATCGAGCGGCGTCGCTCAATTTGAAGTTTTCCTCCGCTCGGGCGGCCTGATCTTCATGGCCGTCATGAGCATTTTCAAATCTTCCCAGGCGTCCCGCTTGCCTTCGGGGTTGCGGAGCAGGTAGGCGGGGTGGTAGGTGACGAGGGCCGGGATGCCCTGGTAGGCGTGCCAGCGACCGCGGAGCCGGCCGAGGGGTAAGGCGGTCTGGAGCATCCCCTGGGCGGAGATCCGGCCGAGGAAGCAGAGGAACTCGGGTCGGATGATCGCGATCTGGCGGTCGAGGTAGCTGCGGCAGTGAGCGATCTCGTCCGGCTGAGGGTCGCGGTTACCGGGCGGCCGGCATTTGAGCATGTTGGCAATGAAGACATCTTCACGATTTAGGCCCATGCCCTTGGTGATCATGTCGGTGAGGAGCTGGCCCGCCTTGCCGATGAAGGGGCGTCCGGTGCGGTCCTCATCAGCGCCCGGGGCCTCGCCGAGGAACATGAGACGGGCCTGGGGGTTGCCCTCGCCGAAGACGGTCTGGGTCCGGGTGGAGGCGAGCAACGGGCATCGTTGGCAGCCGGCGACCTCCTCCTGGATCACGCGGAGCAAGGCCGGCCGCTCGTCGGGCGGGACGTAGGGGCCGAGTCCCTGGTCGGGTTCCTCGAACAGCGCTCTGGCGAGTGCCGGGGTGGGCGGGGGCTCGGGGCGGCGGACCGGTCGCGGCGGGGCGGGGACGGGCCTCGGTTCGGGTTCGGCCCGGGGCCCGGGCTCCGGCGGGGCGACGGCGGGTTGGGAGGCGATCGGGATGGAGTCGGCCGCGAACTCGGGTGGTCTGGGGATGCGGTCGAGCCCGGCCCGTCGGAGCGACTCCAGCCGCTGGAGGACCTGGCGGGCGAGGGCCGGGGTTTCGGGCGTTTCGGGCACGGTCGAGACTCCGGGGATGACCGAGGGGGGTTCCACACAATTGTACAGTAATCGCGGGGCTAGGACGAGTTTTGGCGGCTGACGGTCCACGACGTTCAAGATCGGCCGGGCGTGGGCCGGGGATTCACGAGACGGTCCACTTCTGCTCGGATGCGTCCTGGCCAGCAGGCCCGGCGGGGGGCAGCAGGCCGGTGGAGAGGCCGTGGACCAGAGGACCGGAGGCGCGGGCGGTAATCAGACGGGCGCCGCGGTCGTAGGTGACGTAGGACCAGGCCCACTGGATCAGGACGAGCAGACGGTTGCGGAAGCCGATGAGGAAGAAAATGTGAATGAAGAGCCACATGATCCAGGCCAGGAATCCGGAGGTCTTCCAGCGACCGATCTGGGCGACCGCGGCGGCGCGGCCGATGGTGGCGAGCATGCCCTTGTCGCGGTAGTGAAACGGCGAGGGTGGTCGGTTCGCGATCCGGCGACGGATGTTCGCCGCGGCGTGGCGGCCGGCCTGCATCGCGGCCGGAGCGACGCCGGGGACGGGGTGGCCGTCCTGTTCGAAGTGCATCAGGTCGCCGACGATGGCGATGTCGGGGTGGCCGGGGACGGTCAGATCGGGCTCGACCCGCACGCGGCCGGCGCGGTCGAGGGGCACGCCGAGCGAGCGGGCCAGGGGCGAGGCGGCCACCCCGGCGGCCCAGACGACGGTGCGGCTGGCGATCCGCTCGTCACCGATGGAGACACCCTCGGCGTCGATGCCGGTAACCTTCGAGCCGGTGCGGACCTCGACGCCGAGGTGCTCCAGTTGCCGGCGGGCGCTGGCGGAGAGATCGGGCGGGTAGGGCGGCAGGACGCGGTCGGTCCCTTCGAGGAGGATCACACGGGCGGAGGCCGGGTCGATGTGGCGGAAGTCGCGGGCGAGCGTCTTGCGGGCGACCTCGGCGAGCGTGCCGGCCAACTCGACGCCCGTTGGCCCGGCGCCGATGACGACGAAGCTCAGCCAGGCCGACCGGAGCGCCTGGGTCGGGCTCGCGCTCGGCGACCTCGAAGGCGAGGAGCATCCGTCGGCGGATCTCCAGGGCATCCGCGAGGCTCTTGAGGCCGGGGGCGAATTGCTCCCATTCGTCGTGGCCGAAATAGGAGTGGGTGGCGCCTGTGGCGACGATGAGGAAGTCGAACGGCACCTCGCCATCGGCCAGGACGACAACGTGGCGGGATGGGTCGATGGCCTCGGCGTCGGCGAGGAGCACCTCGGCGTTGGCCTGGCCGCGGAGAATGCGGCGGATCGGGCTGGCGATGTCGGCGGGGTTCAGGGCCGCGGTGGCGACCTGGTAAAGCAAGGGCTGGAACAGGTGATGATTCTGGCGGTCGATGACCGTCACCTGGACCTCGGCCCGCCTCAGCGCCTTCGCGGCCGCCAGGCCGGCGAATCCGCCGCCCAGGATCACGACGCGCGGACGGCGAGCCGGGGCGGGCGGAGGAGGGCTCTCGGGGGGAGGCTGGGTTGTGCTCATGGCGGCATTGTACGGATCGGGGGGAGGCGCTCGAAGCGGGGAACGTCTTCCCGGAGATGACAAATTCAAGATGATTGATCGCAGGGTCGTGCTCGGTCGAAATGCTCCCTGCGGGTCGGGCCGACAGGTCGATTCCTCGTAGGCCCGACTGAAGTAAGGCAGAGCCATTATTAAATTTATGATATGATGATTTATATTTATTTAGGAAAGTATAATATTAGAAATTATAAAATTTTTAATGCGACCAATTCGGAGCAGCCGCGAGCTGGCTCATTCCGACGTTGCGACCCAGCAACGGAGAACCTCGGCGACGCTCCAGGCCTGGGCGATGCAGCCGCGGGGGGTGAAGGGGGACTCAGCGTCGAAGATCTCGGCGATCGAGCCGACGCCGAATTCGAGGAGGTGGGGCACGAAGCCTTCGAGGAACGGTCGGGCGGAGGCGGGGTCGTCGGGGTGGAGCTTGCACCAGGCGTCCACGAACGGGCCGATCAGCCAGGCCCAGACGGTCCCCTGGTGGTAGGCGGCATCGCGGGCGCGGAGGTCGCCGTCGTAGTAGGGCTTGAAGTCGGGGTGGCCGGGGGCCAGGGAGCGGAGGCCGACGGGGGTGAGCAGGCGGTCGCGGCAGACCTGGAGGACGCTTTCCCAGCGCGGGGTCGAGGATCGGGTGGGGAAGCGAGATGGCAAAGAGCTGGTTGGGTCGACAGGCGGGGTCGTCGCCGTTTTCGCCGTCGATGACGTCGAAAAGGTGGCCTCCCTCGTCGTACCAGAAGCGGCGATTGAACGAGACGCGGGCGCGCTCGGCGAGCGTGGCGATCAGCTCGGCGTCGTCGGGGCGGGACTCGGAGCGGAGCCAGGATTCGAGGATTCGCAGGGCATTGTACCAGAGCGCGTTGATTTCGACGGCCTTGCCGCGGCGGGGGGTGACGACCCAGCCCTCGACCTTGGCATCCATCCAGGTGAGCTGATATCCCTCGGCGCCCTGGCGGAGCAGGCCGTCGGATTCATCGACGCCGATGCCGAAATGGGTGCCTTTGCGGTGGTGATCAACGATGTCGAGCATCTTCGGCAGGAGCTGGCGGAGGGTGGTGCGGTCGTGGGTGGTCTGGAGGTAGCGGTCGAGGGCGTGGAAGAACCAGAGGGTGGCGTCGGCGGTGTGATAGACGCCCTCGGTTTCGCCTTCGGGGTAGAGGTTGGGGATGAGGCCGTCGCGGATCGCGAGGGCGAAGGTGTGGAGGATGTGGCTGGCCTCGTCGTGGCGGCCGGTGGTGAGGGTGAGCCCTTCGAGGCTGATCATCGTGTCGCGGCCCCACTCGGTGAACCAGTGGTAGCCGGCGATCACGGAGCGGGGCTCGTCGCCAGCGGCGAGGGTGCGGGTAGCGTCGCGGGCACGGGTGGCGGGGGTGATGAGGAACTGGTCGGCGGCCAGGACCAGCTCGGCGCCGACGCCGGAGCGGGCTCGCGGGTCGGCTTCGAGGATCAGGCGTTCGCGGCGCTCGAGTTCGGCCTGGAAGGCTTCCTCGGGCGGCATGGCGAGGATCGCGTCCCACGACTCGGTCGAGGCGGTGAGGGTAGCGGGGCGGTCGGGGCGGAGGTCGACGAGGAAGTCGCCGGGGCTCCAGAGGTCGCCGCGCTCGGGATAGCCGCGGCGGGCCTCGACGCGATAGAAGAGGTTGTTGACCCGGCCGGGGCGGACGAGCATGGCCGACTTCTGACTCCAGAGGTAGAGCCGGAGCGGCGGTCGGTCGGAACCGGGGGCGATCTCGTAGCGGTTGCCGAGGATGGTCAGCCGGTAATCCTGATCGAGCGGGGCATTGACGGGCGCATCGTGCGGCCGGACGTTGAGCGACGGCCGCAGGCGGAGTCGCACTGTGTCATGGCCCGAGACGAGGCGGTAGGTGAGGTAGGCGGTGTTCTGGCGGTGGGCGAGGAGGATGTGCTTCTCGATGGCGATGTCGCCGAAGGTGTAGCGCCAGACGGGCAGGCCGGCTTCGAGGCGGAACTCGGTGAGGGCCTCGGTGCCGTGCAAGGCGAGCCGGCCGGGGTGCTCGCGACCGCCGAGGCGGTGGACGTGGCCGTCGGGCAGGAGGACCCGCTCGGTCAGGTGGTTGAGCATCAAGGTCCGGCCCAGCGGCGCCGGGAGTGCGGCGATCAGGAGGCCGTGGTAGCGACGGGTCGCCACGCCGGAGAGCGTGCCCGAGGCGTAGCCGCCCAGGCCGTTCGTGACCAGCCACTCGCGGGTCAGAAGGGGGTCGACCCCGGGTTCCGCGCGGCCGGACCAGCTCATCGTCCGGGTGGGCAGGTTGGCGGGCATGGGGCGGGACTCCAGGGGGTTGGCGGTTCGGGATGGGTGATGGTCAAGGGTCAAGGGTCGATAACAGACTCCGAAGTCGATGGCGCGGGGTCAGTGAGTCGAATCTGGGGCAGGTTGAAAGACCAGGGCGGAGCGGCCCGGGAGGTGCCAGCCGTCGTCGCGGATCGGGGGCGGCGTGGCGGGGCCGAGGTAGTGGATGTCGAGGCTGGACCAGAGGACGGACCAGCCCTGGCGGTCGGGGGGGGCGAGCAAGGGTTCGGCAACGGGGGCATACCAGAGGTCATCGCCGAGGTTGACAACGAGGAGGCGGTCATCGCCCGCGGTGGACTCGGGGGCGAAGTAGCGGACGACGAAGGCGTGAGGGCCGAGGACGGCGGTGTCGAGGCCGGCGGAACCCTGGAGGCGGAAGATCGGGTCGTCGCGGCGGAGGCGGAGCAGATCGCGGTGCAGGGCCAAGACCTCGGCGTGGACGGGGCGGTCGCGCTCGGCGTGGTCGAGTTTGCAGGCGCTCGAAGACGGTGGGGTCGGCCGGGTGCGGGATCAAGGGACGGGCCTCCGGGGTGGCCACGCTGGGGAACTGGGCGAGGAAGTCGCGACGGCCGCGGTGCATCGTCTCGGAAAGCTCGGGCGAGAGGTCGCCGAAGTATTCGAACGGCGATGAGGCGGCGAACTCCTGGCCCTGGAAGAGCATCGGGGTGCCGGGGGCGAGCAGGAGGACGGCGGTCAGGGCCCGGAAGGTGGCCGGGTCGGTCTGCTGGTGGAGCCGGGTGCCGCGGAGGGAGTTGGCGATTTGATCATGATTCTGGAGAAAGTTGATGAATTGTGGTGGATCGAGGTCGAAGGCCGGGGTGCCGCGGGGCTTCCCCTGGCGGAGGTTGCGCTGACCCTGGTAGAGCCAGCCGCGCCGGAAGAGGGAGGCGAATTCCTGGGCCGAACCGTGATAGTCGCCGTAGTACGCCTCGCGTCGGCCGGTGGCGGCGACGCGAGCGACGTGGTGGAAGTCGTCGTTCCAGAGGGCATCCAGGCCGCAACCCCCGCGCCGCACGGGGCGGGCGAGGGTGGCTTGCTGGGGCTCGTTCTCGCCGATCACGAGCGCCTTGCGGCCGAGCCCCCGGGCGGCGAGCTTGACGCGACGGATTAATGATGTGAGGATATGCGTTCGCGAATTATCGTGGAACTCCTGGGTGGCGTCGAAGCGGAAGCCGTCGAGGTGGTATTCTTCGACCCAGTAGGCGGCGTTGGTGAGGAAGAACTCGCGAACGGGATGGCTGCGGGGGCCGTCGAAGTTCATGGCCCGGCCCCACTCGGTCTGGTAGCGGTCGGTCTGGTAGTCCTCGGAGAACGCGGGGAGGGAGCAGCTCTCGGGGCCGAGGTGGTTGTCCACCACGTCGAGGAGGACGCCGAGGCCGAGGGCGTGGGCTCGATCGACGAGGCGGCGGAGGTCGTCGGGCGGGCCGTAGTGGTGGAACGGGGCGAAGAGGCCGACGCCGTCGTAACCCCAGCCGAAGCGGCCGGGCATGGACACGACGGGCATCAACTCGATCAGGGTGACTCCCAGCTCGGCCAGGGCCGGCAGCTCGCGGGTAGCGGCGGCGAAGGTGCCCTCGGGGGTGAACGTGCCGACGTGCAACTCGTAGAGCACCTGGCCCGGCAACTCGACCCCGCGCCAGGCGGAGTCGGACCAGGCGAAGGCGTCGGGATCGACGACCATCGAGGGGCCTTCCGGGCCGTCGGGCTGGAAGCGGGAGGCGGGGTCGGGGAGGAGGCGGTCCGAGCCGTCGAGGCGGAACCGGTAGCGTGTGCCGGCCGCGGCGCCGGGGATCGTGCCGGCGAAGTAGCCGCGGTCTTCCGCTTCGAGCGGGAACGTCGGTCTGGACCCGCGTCCGTTGCGTCCCGGTCCGCACTCAACCACGACCTCTACCCTCTCATGACCTGGCGCCCAGAGCCGGACGTGGACGCCCGCCGGTCCGACCTCGGCCCCGATCGGCCGACGACGGTTCGTGATGACCTGTGACATCGCCAGAACCTTATTCCGCTCCGGAAATCGGCCCGTTTTCGGCGGGCCAGCCTCTTCGCGATTCGCTCATCCAAATGGCGTGCCAGAAGGGGGAAGGTTTGGGGACGCGGGGCCGACGTGGTCCGGTCGGCCGAGACGACGGGACGGTTCCGGATTGTCAAAGAGCGCACGGAAAGCGGGGATGGCGACGGATTCGGGTCGCCACGGGCGGAGGGTCGGGCGGTGAAGCTGGACGGATCAGGGTTGCGGCGGTGGTCCGGACGGCGGCGGAGCGGAATCGGGGGGCTCGGGGGACGGTTCGGGGAGGGAGGGTTCGGTGGCGGTGCGGGTTGACGGGACGTCGGGCCACGGGGCGCCGGGTTCGTTTTGGGAGGGCGGGATGGGGTTGTCCGGCGTGGGAGGGCGGAGGAGGTCGCCGAGGAGGTGGGCGAGGCCGGGGCGGGCGAGGTCGGGACGGGGTCGGGGCGCTGGGGGCGGAGGCGGGGGAAGGTCGCGGCGGGAGCGGGCGTCGTCGCGGCGGTGGGCGGCGAGCAGGGCGAGGGCGCGGCGCTCGGTGCGGTCGGCGTCGGCGAGGTAGCGGGCGAGGCGGGAAGCCTCGGGGCCGGGGTCGAACAGGGCGCGGTTGGGGGCGGATTCGCGGTCGGGGCGGTCGTGGGACTGCCAGAGTTCCTCACCCTGGTGGGCCAGCTCGGCGGCCTGCTCGTCGATCAGGTCGAGGAGGAAGGTGCGGGCGGTGGCGGGGTCGGGTAGGCCGCGGACGATCGGCAAGGGACCGGGTTCGAGGCCGAGGGCCCGCTGGACGCCCTCCGGGTCGCGGGGCAGGCGCACGGCGAGAATCTGCCGCCAGATCTCCCACTGCCAGGGAGGACCGGACCGGGTCGGTGGTCGGTCGAGGCCGAGCAGATGGAGGGCGCGGAGGGACTCGGACGCGTCCCAGGAGCCGAAGCGTTCGAGGGCGTCGCGGAGGGTCGCCCAGGCGTCGGCGAGGTAGTCGCAGCCCTCGCAGCAGCGGGTCAGGAGGCGGAGGGCCTCGGCGGGCTGGTCGTCGAGCCGGGCGGCGAGGTCGGCGACGTGGTCCTCGCGGGATTCGTCCCAGCGGCGGGTCGCCTCGCGGACGCGGTCGGCGGTGTGGGTCAGGTCCACCTGGATCAAGCGGAGCCAGCGGATCGAGGAGAGGGCCGCCTTCTCGACCAGCCGGCGCTCGAAGTCGTCGCGGGGCTTCAAGGCCTTCTCGAAGATCGTCAGCTCGGCCTGGACCTCCTGCGACAACTCGTCCGGCAGGACGATGCCGGCGCCGGTCAGGCCATGTTTGAGGGCATTGCGACGGGATTTCGCCTTGCCCTCGGGGGTGCGCGGACCCTGGCTTTTCGAGCCGTTCTGGCGCGCGGCCTCGCGCTGCTTCTCGGAGATCGGGGACGGCGACAGCATGAGACACCTCGCGATTTGGCTCCGCGTGCGGAAGGCCGCGGCTCGACGTCGAGCGGAGGCCCCAACATGGGGCCTGGCGTCGTTATCTTCTGAAATCGGGGCGGGGATTATCACCTTTTTTGGGAATTTTGGCGAAAGCGGGCAAGGAGGATGCGGGGGAAGCGAAGGAGAGATGGCGGCGTGGCACGGCCGGCAGCGACGGGGGCCGACGGATGAAGCGAGTGGTGGTCGATACGAATGTGCTGATCGCGGATGCGTACAACCCGGGATCGGCGAGCGCGGGGGTGGTGGGGGCATGTCTGGAAGGGAGGCTGGAGGCGGTGGTGAGTCCGGCCTTGAAGGGAGAATATGAATTCGTCTTGCCCAGGGCGGTGAGGCGGCGGGACTGGGAGGAGCGGTTCGCGGCGTTCCTGGAGGTGGCGGTGGCGGTGGAGCCGGGGGAAACGGTGAGGGTGGTGGAGGCGGACCCGTCGGACGACATGCTCTTCGCCGCGGCCCTGGCGGGCGGAGCGGGGGTGATCGTCACGAACGACGAGAGAGTGCTGGAGGTGGGGGAGTATCAAGGGGTGAAGGTGTGGACACCGAGGAGGATGGTGGAGAGCGAGGAATGATCGGGGAAGACCGCGGGGTCTCTGCGACTCCCGGGGTTCTGGCGGCCTCGGAGCCTCGGTGAGAAGCGGTCCGGCTGGCCGCGGTGGTCGGCGGTGGACGGGGGGCGGTAAGATGGAGGGGGCCGGGATGGCCTGATGTGACGGCCGACCGAGAAGTCGTTCTGAACCGAATGGAGTCCGCCTGAATGGCCGAGAAACGCGTCGATCCGAGAGCGAAGCCGAGACGGCGCTGGTGGCGCTGGGTCGCGGCGGTGGTGGTCGTGGTCCTGGCGGTGGGGGTGGCGGCGCTGCCCTGGCTGCTGGGCACGGCCCCGGCGCGGCGCTGGCTGCTGGCGAGGGCGAATGCGACGCTGGCCCCGGCCAGGCTGGAGGTGAAGGCGTTCGGCTTCTCGTGGCTGGGTGCGACCCGGATGAAGGGTTTTCAGATCTTCGACCATCACGGCGACCGGGTCGTGGATGCGCCCGTGGCGGTCTGGGACCGCAATCTCTGGCAGGCCCTCTTCGATCGACCGCGCTACGGCCGGCTGTCGTTGCCGGGTGGCCGGCTGGATGTGGAGCGCGAACCCGACGGCACGATCGATCTGTATGAGGCCCTGAGGCCGATTCTGACGGGTCGGCCGGAGACGCAATTCCGGGTGCAGGTGACGGGCGGAACGCTCCGGCTACGGAGCGACGGCCTGGCGGGTCCGCTCCGCGGCCAGATCCGGGAGCTGATCGTCAACCGGCCGTCGGCGCCCAGGCCCGTGACCTGGAGCCTGGAGTTGGAGCAGGCGCAGAACGGGCGCCAGGCGGCGGGCCGCTTGAGGAGCACGGGGGCCTATGATCGCTGGAAACACGAGCCGGGGGGCGGGCATCCGCTCGCCTTCTCGCTCTACGGGGCTCGCTGGCCGTTCGCGGTGGAGGCGGCGGGCGTGAATCTGAACGGGACGCTGGAGGGCGTGCTCGGGTTCACCCGGCAGAACGGGGCCTGGCGGCTGACGGGACAGACCGAGATCGGCGATGGTGTGGTCGGCGGCCCGAGGCTGGAAGGGGACCGGCTCGACCTGGGCGGCGCGAAGGGGTCGTGGGACGTCTCGCACGATGAGGACGGCTGGCGGGTGGCCCGGCTCGACCTGGCATCGCCTTTGGGCACGCTCCGGGCGAGCGGGCCGTTGCCGGCGCCGAGGGGTCGGGCGACCCGGATCGAGGGGCGGCTCGACCTGGCGGCGCTGGTCGGTCAGATCCCGCACGCCCTGCGGCTCCGCGAGGGCCTGAGCCTCGATCGCGGCGAGGTTCGGTTGACGGTGGAGTCGGCCGAGGACGCGGGCAAGCCGGCCTGGGACGTGTCGGCTCGGGTCAGCGACCTGGTGGCGACCCTCCGCGAGCGGAGGATTCACGTCGAGCAGCCGGCGACGCTCTCGGCGCACCTGGTGGACGACGGCGGGCTGTCGGTCGCCTGGCTGGAGCTGGAGAGTGCGTTCGTGCGGGCACGCGGGTCGGGAGACATGAATCGGGGGGTGAACATTACGGGAATAATCGATCTGGCGGAATTGAAGAAGCAAGCACGGGACCTGATCGACCTCCGCGGCATCGACCTGGCCGGTCGGGGTACGATCGCGGGCGACTATCGGCGTTCGGGCGGATCGTTTGTGGGTCATCTGACGCTTGAGCTGTCGGACCTCGCGCTGGGGCGTTCGGGGTCGGGCGGCCTGCATGCGGACGAGGCGCGGTTGGTGGCGAGCCTGGAGGGTCCGGCCGACGATGCGGGGGCGCCGGCGGGCTGGGAGCGGGGGCGGCTGGCCTGGCGGTCGAACGACCTGGTGGCCGACGCGGTGGCGTTTGCCGACGCGAACCGGCTGGCCCGGGTGGCGGCGTCGGTTGATGCGGGGGTAACGCTCCGGGGCCGGCCGGGCCGGGCGGTGGCGCGGGTGGTGGCGCGTCGCGAGGGAGATGGCTGGGCGATCGACGAGGCGGCGGTCGTGCTGGACGCCTTGCGAGCCGAGGCGGAAGGGACGGCCGAGGTCTTGATGTCGGGACATTTTGACGCGAACGCTGGCGAGCTGACGCTCCGGTCGGCCGGCGCGTCGTCGGGCGGGGCGATTGGGCTGGGGCCGGAGGGGTTGAGCGTCGCCGGCCTGGGCGGGTCGGAGTGGCGGGCGAAGGGGCGGCTGGTGGGCGAGGCCGGGGTGCTGGGGCGGTTCGTCGCGACGTGGTCGGGGAGGCCGGACCCGGAGCTGGATGGCTCGTGGTCGGTGCGGGCCGATGCCTGGAGCGGCGAAGGCGAGGCGGTCCGGTTTGCGGGCAAGGTCGAATTGCCGGACCTGACCTGGCCGACGTCCGACGGCGAGCGGCGCGGGCTGGGTCCGATGGCGCTGGATCTGGCGGGGAGCTAC
The DNA here is from genome assembly GCA_963752755.1 of uncultured Planctomycetales bacterium. GTDB lineage: Bacteria > Planctomycetota > Planctomycetia > Isosphaerales > Isosphaeraceae > CAVVZJ01. Next base: position 46,138 of record CAVVZJ010000011.1, read on the forward strand.
CGGGAGGCATCGGACGAGCTGAGCTTCACGGAGCTGGTGGGCTCGGGTCGGTTCGCGACGATCGAGGCGGCCGGTCGGGTGGTCGAGCCGGCCGGGGCGCGGGTCGTCGATCTGCGAGGGACGGTCACGCCCGACTGGGAGGCGCTCACGCAATGGCTGGTCGCGAACGTCGAGCCGGGGGCCCGGGTCGCGGGCGGCTCGCGGCCGTTCCGGTTGACGGGGCCGTTGAGCCTGGAACGCGAGGACCCGCTGGCCGGGATCGACGCGGAGGCCGGGTTCGCGCTGGAGGAGCTGGATGTTTTCGGAATGCGGCTGGGGGCCACGCCGGTGGTTGTGCGCGTCGAGCAAGGAACGGTGAGTGTTGATCCAATCCGGACGACGCTTAATGGCGGCCGCTTGCGGCTCGACCCGAGGCTCGATCGGGGCGAGGACGATTCGTGGACGCTCCGGCTGGAGCCGGGCTCGGCGCTGGTGGATGCGGAGGTGAACGACGAGGTTTCGCGGCGGGTGCTGTCGTACGCGGCGCCGGTGCTCGACCGGGCGACGCGGGTCCGCGGCCGGGTCTCGGCGGAGATCGACCGGGCGGAGTTTCCGCTGGGGCCGGGTTTCGGGCGGAAGACGGTCGTCGAAGGTCGGGTGGTCTTTCAGGATGTGGCGTTCGCGCCCGGTCCGCTGGCGACGACGCTCGTGGGCCTGATCGGTGCCGAGGCGGCGACGATGCGGCTGGATGAGCCGGTGGTGCTCTCGATCGCCGAGGGGCGGGTCCGCCAGAGCGGCCTGGCCTTGCCGCTGGGAAGGCTGACGCGGATCGAGCTGAAGGGCGCCGTGGGGTTCGACCGAAGCCTGGACCTGGTCGCCAGCCTGCCGATCACGCGGGCGATGGTGGCGAACAACGACCTGCTGGGGGACGTGGTCGAGGGGACGCGGATCTCGGTCCCGATCGGCGGCACGCTGGAGAATCCGCAGATCGACCGGGAGGCGTTCCGCACGGCGATGAATGACCTGGGCAAGACCCTGCTGCGTCGGGGTGTCGCGCGGGCGCGGCGGAGTTGATCTTCCGCATGGCCCGCCCGCGTCGCAATCGTCGGCCGGATCGTTAGGGCGGTTCCCGCATGTGTGTCGAGCCGGCCAGCCGGGGGCGTCTGGCCCACGAATCTTGTGGCCCAGCCACCCCCGGCTGTGATCCTCGACGACCGAACGAAATCCGCTCCTGGGCGGAATCGTCGCTCCCGGCACGGGAATCGCGTTCGGACGGAGGGAGACGGACCAAGTCGAGCATGATCAACGTCATGAAACGCCGCCGCGGTCTGCTGACCTGGATCGCGCTGGCCGGAATCGGCCTGTGTGGATGTCCTTACGAGACCGAGAGCCCGGTCGAGCTCGGACCGCAGAAGGGCTCGGGCGGGGTGCCGCCGGAGGTCGGGAAGTCGGATATGGAGCCGACGTATCCCACACCGCCGCCGGAGCCCGTGCCGGGCCAGGCAGGGGAAGAAGTGAGTGGGTCCCCTGCCCTGCCCGACCTGGAACGGCTGCGACTGGCACGCGAATCGCGAAGGGCCTCGGATCGAGACAAGCCGGGTCTTGCCCTGAGGAGGACGATGCGATGAGACTGCGCTCCTGGCTCCGCCCGCTGGCCCTGGTGTCGGCCGTGGGTCTGATCGGCTGCACCGACAACCCGAGCGAGACGGGACCGAACCGCGCGGTGGGCGTGGGTACGAATACCGGTTCGGGTGCGGGCGTTCCCGAAGGGACCGGCCCGAGCACGGGGGTCGGCTCGCCCTTGCCCGGCCCGGCGAACCCGGCCGGGGCCGGCACGGGTGAGATGCCGGGTGGCACGACCGCGACGGAGACCACGCCCGCGACCACGACGGAGACCCCTGGGCCGGTGCCCGAGTCGGGGGTGGCCAGGCCCGAGAGCGCCCAGGGTGATCTCGACCTGAACCGCGACGGCACCGAACCGCCGGGAGGCTCGCGATGAGTCGGCGGAAACCCGCGCGAACAGCCCTCGGCCCGGTCCTGTTCGGCCTGCTCGGCCTCTGCCTCGCCGGCTGCACCGGCAACTCGAATGAGCCCCCTGGTCCGGGCACGATCCATAACGACGCTGCCGAACCCGCGGGCTCTGCGGCGGGCGTCGGTGTTCCCTCGGAAAGCGGCGGCGCCGTGCCGAGCCCTAGCCCGGCCAACCCGGCCACGGAGCCAGCGGACGTGCCCCGGCCCTAGCCAGCCTTGAAACGCCGAGCAGCGAGGGGAGGGTCCGACGGCGGTCGGGTCGCGATCGATCGGATCGGGACAGCATTAGGAGTGACGTCGTTGGCCCCTTCGTCTGAGATTTCTTCGATGCGAGAAGGAGTCGGCCCGACTTCAGTCGGGACGGAACCGCAATCAATTGAAGAACTTCTTCTTCTGGCCCGACTGAAGTCGGGCCGACTCCTCCTACTGTCGCCAACTACGTAACTCCTACACCAGTTTGGATGCGGGTGTCATGCCCACGTGGACGTGGGTACGGCACCCGACCTGGGAGCGATCCGGTGTGAAGGACTGATCAGCCTGAGGTGTGGCGGTCCACTGGCGAGGGGAACCGGAATGTGGTATCCTGCCGGGAATCCTATCGTTGGTGGACCTCTTACCATGTGGCCGGGAATGGACGAGGGAGAGGCACATTCGCGCTCGAATTGGCCGCACGAACGGGTGAATGGGGCCTTGCGTGTCACCGTCGCTCTGGCTGCGCTGCCGGCTCCCGTCGGGAGAACCTGTCGGGCCTTGCCGGCACCGTCGCTGGGCGGCGGGTTGCCGGTCGCGCCGGGCGACCCGGCGGCGCTGGCCGTGCGGTCGGCGCTGGCCGCCGACCTGGTACGTCTCCGCCAGAATGAGCCGGCCGCGCGCCGGTTCGACCCGGAGGGCGTTCACCAGTTGCGCGCGGCCGTTCGCCGGCTCCGGAGCGACCTGAGAACCTTCCGCCCCTTGCTCGACCGCGACTGGGCCGCGGAACCTGCCGCGAGGCTCCGGGACCTCGCCGACACGCTGGGCGCGGTGCGGGATCTCGACGTGCTCCAGGTCCGCCTGGAACGGGACGCGATCGATTTGCCGGTCGGGGTGCTCGGGCCACTCCGTGAGACGTTCGACCGCCGACGGGCCGAGGCTTGCGCGGCCCTGGCGAGTCACCTGGACTCGGCCGCCTATCGCGATCTGGTCGCCTGGCTCGATCAGGCGGCGCGTGATCCCCGGCTTCACCCGGCGGCGGATGCCCCTTGCCGATCGACCTTGCCGGCGCTGGCAGCCGCCGCCTGGCGGAAGCTGCGACGCGCGGTCCGTCGGCTCCGCCGCGATGCTCCGGAGGCGCGGTTCCACCGGGTCCGCATCCTGGCCAAGCGTGCCCGCTACGCTGCCGAGGCGGTGGCCCCGTCGCTCGCGCCCGCGTCGGGGTCGGGCCGCGTTGCGGTTTGCTCGCCACGCCGCGCGATTGCAAGACGCACTCGGTCGGCTCCAGGACGCCGTGATGGCCCGGACGTTGATCGAGCAGGTCGTCGTCGCCCACTCCGAGGACTCCGGCTTCCGCGACGCGGCTCGAGTGTTGCTCGCCCGACAGCTACGCGCCGCGAGGGAGGCTCGCAAGCGGTTCCCCGACGCCTGGTCGAAGCTCGACCGCAAGAAGGTCCGTCGCTGGCTGCGGCGTGCCGGATCGTAGCACGAAGGTCGGGTCCAGGGATCGTCGCGATTCAACGCGTTTTGGTCACGCCCACCTGCTGGCACATCGGCAGAAGTGGGCATGTCGAACACTTCGGAGGTGCGCCGCCGGTGCAGTGGAACTTGCCGAAGGGGACGAGCCGCTCGTTGATCTCGACCCAGTAGCGATCCGGCAGCTTCTGCTTCGAGCGCGGTCATCGTCTGCTCGGGTGTTCTTGTGCTCACATAGCCCCAACGGTTTGTGATGCGATGTACATGGATATCCACCGCGATCGCGGGACGGTCGAAGGCGACGGCGAGGGTCAGGTTGGCGATCTTCGGGTCCGACGCCGCGGAAGGCGGTCAAGCCCTTCCAGGGTGTCGGGGACCTGGCCGCCGTGTTCGGCGACGATCCGACGCGCGATCTTGCGGAGGTCGCGGGCTTTCGGCTCGGGGAACGACGCGCCGCGGAGCAACTCGGCAATCTGATCTTCCGGGAGCCGGGCCATCTGATCCGGCGTGCGGGCCACCGCGAACAGCCGGAGGCAGACGACGAGTGTCGTCTCGTCGCGGGTCCTGCGCCGAGATCAAGGCGCCGACGAGCTGCTCGAACGGCGAGCCGAATCCGCGGTCTCGCAGGTCGAACATGGCCGCCTTGGGCCAGTCGGCGACGAAAGGGCGGAGTCGGCGGAACGCCTCGACGATGTCGAACGGTTCCTTGTCGCCGCGGGGGTTGGGATTGGTTGCGGGTCGCCTGGTTCGGGGCATCGGGGTTGTCCCGGTCGAGTCGTGCGACGCGGTGTCGAGGAGGTGGGAGCCATTGTCGGGGGCGTTGCAATCGGAATACCATGAAAACCTTCGAGCCCGCGAGCGGTATCCGGATAGTGTCTCGGGCGATGAGATACTGTTGAGAAGGAATGTTCTCATGAAGCGGTGGATCGGGATTCACGGTGGCGTTCATCGGCGGTGTTGTCGCGGCCTGTTTACCGGCGGTAGCAGGGGAGCGTAGCGCCGCGGGCAGTGCTGGCCTGGCCGGCGGGACCGCTGGAGGTCGGCGTCGCGATTCGATCGGCCGATGGACGCGTCGTCGGCGGGGAAGCTCGTGGGTCAGGCGATCCCGTTCCGCATGCGGGACTCATCGGGCCGGGATCGAGGCCGAGCGGGGGGCGGAGTCGGACCCGAGCGGGGCTCTGCGGATCGCCGCGGCGCGGCTGGAAGATGACGGAAGGACGCTGGTGCTCGTCACCGACCCGCACCCGGGCGAGGCGACCTACAAGGTGAGCTTGACCGATCTCCGCGGCCCCGGGCAGACGGGACTGGGTGCGTCGGCGAGCCGGGAGTACGACCTGTCGGGCGTCGAGGCGGTCTGGAGGGAGGGCGAGGGGGAGGAGCCGACGTGGTCGGGCTGGTGGCCGCATGTCGATCCCGAGGAGGTTCGAAAGCGTGCGGCGGGCTCGGTCCGGCAGGAACGGGCGCTGGAGTTGCTGGCGAGGCCGGGGCGGCTGGGGTTGCGGACGCTGGTCACGTTGCCGGAGGGGAAACACGTGCTGCGGGTCGCGTCGAGCGGGACGATCGAGGAAGCGGTCTTGAATTTCGAGGAGGGCTTGATCGGCGACGACGGCCGCCACGCCGAATTCACCCTGGAGTCGCGCGGTGAGCCGGCCGAGCTGGCGTTGACCGTCCGCACGGGTGAGGGTGGGAAGCCGCTGACCCTGCGTGTGACGGACGTTCCGGGAGACGACACGGCCGAGCGGACGCTCTCGGCGGATCAAGTGATGGTGCCCTGGGCACCGACCCCGCCGCCGGGTCCGCTGGCGCCGGCCACGCCGCCGCCGATCCTGACCGGGGGCGACGCGAAGCGGGGGGAGGCGGTCTTCCGGAGCGAGGAGGCCCGTTGTTCGGCGTGTCACAAGTTCCGCGGGGAGGGGGGCGTGATCGGGCCGGATCTGAGCGACCAGTCGCGTCGGGAGCGCGCCGCGATCTTCCGGGACATCGCCGAGCCGAGTGCCCGGATCAACCCGGGATATGTGCCGTATACCGTCGTTTTGAAGGATGGACGCGTCCTCTCCGGCGTGGTGCGGACGGAGGATGCGGAGACGGTGCGGGTCCTCGACACGAACGCCCAGGAGACGCGGGTGAAGCGGTCGGAGATCGAGGAACTGCGGCCAAGCGCGACGTCGATCATGCCCGTCGGCCTAACCGGGGCGCTGGGGGATCTGAAGATCCAGGACCTGATGGCGTATCTGACGTCTGGGGCGGAGTGATCGCGGGGGGCAAGGTTCGGCTCGCGGAGCCCCCGTTCGAGCCTCCGATCCAGGAGGGAGTAGGCCCGTCTGGAGTCGGGCCTACTCTCCGAGGCAGGTCTGGCGGGAAACGGGCGGGTCAGCCCTTCTTGCCGATGTTGACGTAGGCGTGGACGTGCGGGGCGCCGCGGAAGTGCCAGACGAAGGTCGGGCCTTCGAGGCGCCAGATGTCCCAGACCTGATCGTCGCCGATGTCGTCGGCCTCGTAGAAGGCCATGTGGAGGGCGTCGAGCCCGCCGCCGTCCTTCATGATGGCGACGGCTTCCTCGACGTCGTCCTCGCGGTAGGGGGCGAGGATGATCTTCATGACCTTCTCGACCAGTTCCTTCTGGTCGGAGGAAAGCTCGCCGACGCCGATGCCGGGGAACTTGCCGTCCTTGCCCTGGAGCGAAACGGCGCTCTCCTGGGGGGCCTTCTTGGCGAGGGCCTTCTCGCGCTGCTTGCCGTCGAGGGCCTGGAAGACCTCGTTGGCCTTCTGGGTCTGGTAGTAGAAGACGTTGCCGGGCAGGCCCTTCTCGGAGTCGCCGGTGCCGTGTCCGTAGATGATCGGGCCGCCGAAGGCGGTGCCCTCGACGCAGTCGCCGTCGGCGCGGAGGGTGACGTGTCGGCCGGTCAGCTCGAACTCGAACTGGCCGGAGCCGGGCTCGCCGAAGAGGGCGATGTGGTAGGCTTCGAGGCCGCCGTAGTCCTCGTCCATCTGGATCGTGAGCTTCTCGAAGCCCTCGGGGCTGGTGACCCCCTTGACGATCTCGGTGACGAGGTGCTTCTGCTCGCTGTTCAGGTCGCTGATGTGGGGCTTGGTGATGGCCCAGTTGGCGCTGATGCGGGTGCGGAGCTCGTGGTCGAACGGGAAGCAGAGGGTCTTCCGCTGCTCGTCGTTGAGCGACTCGAAGAGCCGCTTGGCGGCCGTCTCGGCGGCACGCTGGGAGGCCTTTTCCTTGTCGCCGAAAGCGAGGGCCTGGCTGCCGATGACGGGCAGCAGGCCACCGGCCAGGGCGACGCCGCCGACGCGGCGGACGAAGTCGCGTCGCGAGAAGCTCTCAGGGTCGCGGCACTCGGGGCAGTCGCTCGGGACGTTCCTCTTCGGGTCGATCATCGCGAGTCCCTCCGGGAGAGGCGACCGGGGTCGGCCCCGTACCGGCGTCCGGCACGCCGGGACGCGACGGGGCGCGGTCCCGATCCATGGTCGTTTGGGTTGCGCCTCCGAATGTATCCGGAGCGGAGGCGCGACGTAAGGGGTTAACGGGACGTTTGAGAAATCTTGATCGTCGGCGGACCCTGGAGGTAGCCGAGCGAGCCGAGGAACTCATCGACGCGGCGGATGGTCCGATCCTGCCAGGGCGGACGGTTGAAGAAGCCGTGGCCGACGCCCTCGGCGGTGAATAATTCGGCGCGGACGCCGTGGGCCTTGGCGGCGTTGAGGAAGGGCTGGGCCTGCTGCATGAGGGGGTCTTCGGTGCCGAAAAGGATCAAGGTCGGTGGGGTCTTCTCGGTGACGTGGGCGGTCGGCGAGATGGTTTTGCCGGCCTCGGCGTCGATCCCAGCGATCTGGAGGATGCGCTCGCCCTGGATCGCGAGAACCGGGTTGAACAGGACCATCGCGTTGGGCCGCGAGGAGACGGCCGCGTTGGCGTCAGGATCGGGGGTGGTGCCGGTGCAGGCGGCGATGTGGCCGCCGGCCGAGCCGCCGGAGGCAACGATCCGGTCGGGGTCGATGCCGAACTTCTCGGCGTTCTCACGAAGCCAGCGGACCGCCGCTCGGGCGTCGGCGACGCAATCGACGGGGGTGACGTCCTGCCGCGACTTGACCCGGTAATCGGCCCGCGCCGCGACCATGCCGCGGCCGGCCAGGTACTTCGCCTGCGACTCGAACTGAGCGGGGTTGCCGTTGCGCCAGCCGCCGCCGAAGAAGAAGACGATCGCCGGCCGGTGGTCGCCGGCCTTCCAGCCTTCGGGGAAGTGGACGAACGTTTTCAGCTCGCCGTGGGGCGTCTTCGCATAGACGAACTCCTCGATCTTGCCGGCATGGTCGTCGTCGGCCCGGGCGGGCGGCGCGGCGGTCGCGGCTAGCAGGAGCGCGGGGATGAGCAGGGCGTTGGGCTTCGACATCGGCTTGCTCCGATCGGGACAGGGTGGATTCGGTTCAATGACGGGACCGACGGGCCCCTTCGGATGAAACCCGATCCGGGCGGTGGGGGATCGGCCGGACCTGGAATGTTGGATGCCTTGCGGCGAGGTGGTACGATCGTCGCGTTCTGGCCGTTCGGCTCGACAATCCGCGGACAGGGAGACCCTGACATGAACGTGCCTCGATCCTTGCTCGTGACGCTGGCTCTCTCGCTGGTCGCCGCCTCACCGGTGGCGCAGGACCCGCCCATTGCGGGGATCGGGCCGAAGCAGCCGGTCCAGCGGTTGCAGACGGGTTTCACCTTCACCGAGGGGCCCGCCGTCGATGCCGCGGGGAACCTGTACTTCACCGACGTCCGCGAGAGCAAGATTTACCGGGTTGATCCGCGAAGGTCAACTGAGCACTTTCCTCGAAAACACCGAGGGTTGCAACGGCCTGATGTTCGACGGCCGCGGTCGGCTGTTCGCCTGTCAGGGCGGGGCGCACAAGATCATCGCGATCGACCCGAAGTCCAAGCAAATCCAGGTCGTCGCCGATTCGTACGAGGGGCAGTCGTTCGACCGGCCCAACGACCTCGTCGTGGACCGTGAGGGTGGCGTCTATTTCACGGACCCGAACGCGAAGTCGGTGTTTTATGTGAATGCTGATAAAAAAGTCTCCCGCCTGATCGACGACCTGCCGCGACCGAACGGCGTGATCCTGTCGCCCGACGAGAAGACGCTGTATGTTCTGCCGTCGGGCTCGCCGGACGTGATGGCCTATCCGGTCGAGTCGCCCGGCAAGATCGGCGCGGGCCGGGTCTTCTGCCGGCTCCAGCAGGCGGCGAACGGCGAGGCTCGCGGCGGCGATGGCCTGACCGTCGATGCGAAGGGCAACCTGTATTTCACGCAACCGGCCCTGAGCGCGATCCAGGTCGTGACGCCCGCAGGAAAGACCCTCGGCCTGATCCGCGTGCCGGAGAACCCGTCCAACTGCGCGTTCGGCGGACCGGATTTGAAGACGCTGTTCATCACGGCCCGGACCTCGCTCTACGGGGCGCCGATGGAGGCGACCGGGCATCGGTTCGGGGGCGGTCGGTGAGCGTTCCGTTCCCTCCCGGGGCCTTGCCCTGGCGGGGCATCCGTGGGACACTCGGCCCCGTTGCTTGAGAGGGGCCATCCGAGAACCACTTCGTGTGGGACCGCCGCCCCCGGCGGTCTCGACGGCGGACAGCCGGGGGCGGCGGTCCCAGACGGGAGCCGCAACTCCGAAGTCATTCTTGGACGCCTCCAAAGGGTGGGGCCGAGCGGGTCCCGAACGAGCGAATGGGTCCAGGGCGGAGGGCGCGGCGTTGAAGGCGAATCCGGTCAAGAAGGCGTTGAAGGAGGGCGAGCCCCAGGTGGGGACGTGGCTCTCGCTGGGCAGCGCGTTCGCGGCGAGGTTCCTGGCCCGGACGGGCCTGCCCTGGTTGACGGTGGATATGGAGCACACCCACACCGACATCCAGACCGCCGCCCTGATGTTCGGCGCCATTGCCGACGGCGGTTGTGTCCCCCTGGCCCGCGTGCCGTGCTGCCGGCATGACCTGATCAAAGGGGTGCTCGACTGCGGCGCGATGGGTATTGTCGTACCGATGGTGATGAACCCCGAGGAAGCCCGCCACGCCGTCTCGGCGGCGAAGTATCCGCCGCTGGGCAATCGCTCGCTCGGTGGCGGTCTGCACGCCCTGAATTACGGCGCCTCGGCCGACGATTACTACCTCAAGGCCGACAACGAAATCCTCGTCGTGATCCAGACCGAACACATCCAGGCCGTCGAGATCGCGGATGAGATCTACTCCGTCCCCGGGATCGACGCCGTCTTCGTCGGCCCGAACGACCTCGCCGCCTCGCTCCGCGACGAGCGCGGGACGCCCCCGACGAAGGAGGTCATGGAAGATACCCTCAAGCGGATTCGCGAGGCTTGCGCCCGCAACAACGTCCCGAGCGGCCTGCACGTCCAGACGATCGAGCAGGCCAAGCGCCGGATCGACGAGGGGTGGCAGTTCATCGCCGTGGCGAGCGAATTGAAGTTCATGCTCCAGGGGGCCTCCGAGGTGGCCAAGGCGATCCATCCGGAGCTGGTCGCCGGGGAACTGGCGAAGTATTGAGCCGGAGATATTTGATGGAACCGGGGCGTTGGCGGATCCCGCTGCGCACGCTCCTGATCGTGGTGGCCCTCCTCGCCCTGGTATGTACGGTCGTGCTCCAGGCGACACGCATCCGGCAATTGCAGGCCCGGTTGCAGGTGCTGGAGGCGAGAGATCGGATCTACCAGGCAAAACGCGAGCGCGAACTGCGCCACGATCCGAAGTTGAGAGAACTCCTGCGGTGAATCACAAGTGAGGCTCAACAGCCGATTGAACAGAATCACGCTTCGACCAGGGCCCGGATTCGCTCCAGCCCCCTTCGGCAGACCTCCTCGGGGTCCGCTTCCCAGAGGGCCCGGTTGAAGAGTTCGAGCGACAACGGGCCGCGATAGCCGATCGAGCGGAGGTTGGCGATCACGCGGGGGAGGTCGGCGAGGCCGTCGCCGACCATCACGCGGTCGGCGTCGGTCTGCTCGGGGATGGGGGGCGAGTCGGGCAGGTCGTTGATGTGGAAGATGGCCATGCGGTCGCCGGGGATCTTGAGCAGATCGTCGATCGAGCCGCCGCCGCGGAGAAGGTGGAAGACGTCGGCAACGATCGTGGCGTCGGGGTCGTTTGACCCCTCGACGATCGACCAGGCGGAGGCCACGTCCTTGACCCCCGCGACGAACCCGAGGAACTCCATCGACGGCTTCACGCCCCGCTCGCGACCGAGCTGGAGCAGCTCGGCGTAGCGACGCGCAGCGTGGTGGAGATCGACCACCTCGCGGGGCGGGCTGGCGACGATGTAGGGGCTTTCGAGCGCGGCGGCCTGGTCCATCCGGCGACGGCACTCGTCGAGGGCGCGGGTGTGGTCGTCGCCCTCGGAGGTGACCCAGCCGTGGAGGGCGATCACGCTGACGACCTTCAGGCCGGCGTCGGCGAGGGCGGACCTGAGCGTGTCGAGCGTGCCGCCTTGGGCGAGGTAGTCATGGATCTCATCGTTCCAGGGCTCGATGGCACGGAAGCCGAGCCGGCCGGCGATGCGGACCTTCTCCAGCAAGGGGGTTGGGCGGATCGTGCTGGTGTTCAGGCAGTAGGGGAAGTCGGGCATGGGCGGGGCTCCGGCGGCGGGGCAGGGTCGCTGATCGTTGCGGGAGGAACGAGGGGCGATAAGGGATCAGCGGCGATGGGCGATGATGGATTGGCGGCTGGCGTCGGTCAAGGGGTTCGACTAGCCTGGGAGGGCTGGACGCTACGATTCGACCCGAGACGTGGAGCCGAGATCATGCCGTCGCGACCGACGAAGGACGCCGCGAAGAACCCGGAACGGCCGGCGAGGCCGGTCACGTTGCCGACGCGGAGCCAGCCGAAGCGGGGGGTCGGCGGGGCGATGGCGACGGTGGCGCCGGCCACGTCGGCGAGCCCGAACGAGGTTGGGCTGGGCGTGGCAGTGGCGGCGGAGGGCGGGGGTGTCGTGACGGCAAGGCGGGCCGGCGGCCTGAGAGACATGGCGCTCCAGGTCGATCCGGACGAGGTCGGTCTGGCCGGGGCCTTGCAGCACCTGGCGAAGGCGGTGAACGTGGCCTTCCAGTCCGATTACGGCGAGAACTACCTGGAGTCGGTCTATCAGGCGGCGGTCGTGCGGCGGGGGGAGATCCAGATCATTCACAAGGAATACTTTGGTTTTGGAGACAACTTCTTCGGTCGGCTCGGGATGTTGATCAAGTCGATGAACCTGACCCTCCAGGGGCCGGACCCGGCCTCGCCGGAGGGACAGCGGCGGATCGCCGACCGCGGGCCGGCGTCGATCCGGGGCTTGTTGAACTTCCTCGGTCGCAAGCTGGATCTCGTGGCCGAGTACGAGGACCGGGTGCCGGCCTATGTCGAGCAGATGTTCGACCGGCTGGAGGCTTCAGGGATCATCGTCGGCTGGGACCGGGGGGACTGGGAGATCACCACGACGAGGATCGGGCTGAACATTCTCATCCGACCGCGAGCGAAGGGAATCTGAACGGATTCTCTGCCGATGACGCGGGTGCACACACATTCAGCAAGAATCATCGGGAATCCGGAGACATCGGCGTCATCAACGGATCCAGGATTTCGAATTATTTAGGAGTTGCGCCGTTGGCCCCTTCGTCTGAGATTTCTCCGATGTGGGAAGGAGTCGGCCCGACTGAAGTCGGGCCGGAATCCCAATCAATTGAAGAACTTCTGGCCCGACTGAAGTGAAGTCGGGCCGACTCCTCCGACTGTCGCCAGCGGCGTAACTCCTCTTATTTTTGCCCGAGTGCTCTGAGGCGCTGGGCGGCGGTCTTCGCCTGGGGCGTCTTCGGGTGGTCCTGAACGATGATCCGGTAGAAGATGACGGCGGCGCGAGCCTTGCCGTCCGTTTCGAGGCCCTGGGCCTTCTGGAGGAGTTCGGCGGCCTTGTTCACGGGGGCGTCGCCGGAGTCCTTCGAGTCGGAGGGGGTGGGCTTGGCCTCGTCCGTGGGTTGGTCCTTGGTCTCGGACTTTTCGCGGGCTTTCTCCTGGTCGGTGGGCGAGGGCTTGCCCTTGGATTTGGGCTTGGAGGAGGGAGATTCATCGATCAGGAGGGCATCGAAGGAGCCGTCGTCCTTGCCGATCCGGGAGATGCCGGGGCTGTTCTTGGGCTGGTCCTTGGCGGCGGCGGCGCGGAGGGCGGCCTTCTTAACGTATTTCTCGGGGTCGGCCTCGAACTCGTCGCGGCAGCCGGTGCAGCAGACCGGGTACGACTTACCCTTGAAGGTCACCGACATCGTGGCGGCGCCGCCGGTCAGGATGCACTTGGGCAGGTTCGAGGCGGCGCCTCCGGCGGCGAACGACTCGCCCTCCTTGCCCTGGTTGACCTCGATGAACCGGGAGAACCGCGGGGCGCCGACCTCCTGGCGGTCGTCCCAGAGGACGTAGCGGATCTTGTTGCTGTTGAGGCGGAGAGTGAGACGCTGCTGAGTGCCGCCGGTGAGCTGGCCTTGACGGGTGAGGGGGAGGGTCTGCCTGTCGTCGGCGAGCTTGCCGGTGAAGACGACGGGCTCGCCCTTGGGGTCGGTGCCGGAGAGGCGGTAGTCGCCGCTGACCTTGTCGAAGGTCAGCTCGGCCTTGGCGAGGGTCTTGTCGCCGGTCATCGTGACCGAGAGGCCGACGGGTTGACCCTTGGAGAAGACCCAGGCCCAGGCGTGCTTCTCGGGCCAGCCCTCGATTCGGTTAGCCGTCGGGATGCCCGCACCCTTCCAGGCACCGATCAGGTGCTCGAACGGGGCGAACGCCGCCGGGATCTCCGACGAGGGCTCGTCGGCGACCGCCGGCCTGGCCGACGGCAACCCCAGGGCGAGGACCGCCGCCGCGGTCCCGAGCCAGGCGTGCCTTGCGTGACGACTCATCGTGACCTCCCGGGTTCGGTGCGCTGGTGATGGGGTCTGCGCGATGCAGGACCGCGCATGCATCAAGCATACTCCATCCGGCCGCCGGCTGCACCCGGCCAGCGCCGGCGGCGAGGCGTGCACCGGGGCTTCAGGGCCGCCTGGCCTTCGCAATCGACCGGCTCGTCGGTTAGACTCGAAACGATGGACCCGAGGAGTCTGGCTGTGCTGATGCGGAAGTTGGTCTGGTTGGGAATGGGCCTGTCGATCGCTCTGGTTGGCTGCGGTTCGGCCGACCGCACGGCGCGACTGGCGGCTGGCAGCAAGGCGATCATCGCTCCCGCGGACGGTGGGAAAACGGTGGTCCTGGATACCGCCTCGAAGGAGGGCACATCGACGTTCGGCTCGTTCGTGCTGATCGACGCCGGGACCAAGGTCGAGGTCGAGGCCGACGAACAGAATCCTCCCGCCGAGGGCGGAAACCGCCTGGTCCGGGTCTTCGTCTGGGACGGGCCGGATAAGGGGAAGGTGGGCGAGTTGAGCCGCGATGACCTGCTGCCGGCCGACTAGGAGAGCCTCCCCCGGTTGCTCGTCCGGCGGCGATGCGATCAGATCAGGAAGCCGGGGGTGGTTCAAGGCGATCAAGGAGGGCGGTGAGCTTGGGCAGGTCGAGGGGTTTGCTCAGGAAACCGGAGGCACCAGCGGCGGCGAGTTGAGACTCGCTCTGGTCGGTGACGTCGCCGGTGAGGATCACCACCGGGAGCTCGTCGAGCTCCGGACGCTGGCGGATGATCCGGAGGACGTCCAGGCCGCTCAGATCGGGCATCATCAGGTCGAGCAGGACGAGGTCGGGCTGCGATGGCTGGAGGAGCTTGAGCGCCTCGCGGCCACTGGCGGCGACGGTGACGTCGAGGCCGAGCCGCTGGAGGAGTCGCTGGAGGACCAGGCGGGACGGGTCGTGGTCATCGACGATCAGGACCCGGCCCGTGAACCGGGCATGGGATGGCTGGGAGGCCGGCGGGGGCGTGGCCTCGGGGGCCCGGTCGTCGGCAACGACCCGATCGGGGGGGAGGGTGACGAGGAACGTCGTGCCCCGCTCCTGGGGTTCGGGAACGACCCGGATCTGGCCGTCCATGGCGGTTACCAGGCGTCGGCAGATGGCCAGTCCGAGGCCGGTGCCCTTGGTCCGGTCGCGCTCCGGGTTGCGGAGCTGGGCGAACTCGTCGAAGATGCTTTCATGCTGGGCGGGAGGGATACCGATGCCGGTGTCGCGCACCGAGAGCCTCAGGCCATCGGCGGTGCTGGCCCGGAGGGTGACGCCGATCTCGCCTGACTCGGTGAACTTGATGGCGTTGGAAACCAAGTTCTGCAAGACGCGGGCAAGCTTGACGCGATCGGCCTGGACCACGGCCCGAGGACTGGCGTTGTCGAGCGTCAAGGCGAGGGACTTCTGGCGGGCGAGCGGGCGGAGGGCTTCGAGCGTCTGGGAAGCGAACGGGCCGAGGGAGAACTCGGTCTCGTGAAATTCCAGCTTGCCCTGGTCGTAACGGGCGATGTCCAGCAGGTCGTTGACCAGCTCGACGAGCGAGGCGGCATGCGTCCGGAGGCCGGCGATCAGCTCGTGGACCTCGGCCGGGTCGGTCTGGCCCCGACCGTTGCCGGCCATTTCGAGGAGCTGGCAGGTCAGGACGAGGGCGTTGACCGGCGTGCGGATGTCGTGGCTGATGGCGGCGAGGAAGCGGGTCTTGCGGCGGGCCTCCTCTTCCGCAGCGGCGCGTCGGATTTCCAGCTCGGCGTTGGCGGTTGAGAGCCGGCGGAGGAGCTCGCGGACTTGCCGCTGGTGGTCGCGGAAGCGCAGGCCCGACTCGACGGCGGCGGCGAGCTGTTCGCGGGCGACCGGCTTGGTCAGGAGCACGGCGTTGAACCGTCGGGAGGTCAGAACGGCCAGGTCGGTCAGCTCGTCGGGTGGAGCGAGCAGGACCATCGGCAGCTCGGCGCTCTCGGCACGGTCATCGAGAAGCTGGAGCAGTTCGCGGAGGGACGCGAGACCACCGGCGGCGTCGGCGAGCACGAGGTCGATGCGGTCCTCGACAAGCAGGCGTTGCAGCTCGGCCGGGTCGTCGATGGAACGGGCGGAGGCACCCAGCATGCCGAGCATCTGGCCGACCAGCTCGCGGTCGCGCTGCCAGCCGCATCGGACCAGCACCAATGGCGTGCGGGCCGGCTCAGCCATCGGGCGTGCTCCCCTTCAACACCGAGGGCGGCGGTGGAGGCGCCCCGTTCATCTCGGCCTCGCCACGGAGAATGCCCCGCAACTGCGGCAAGGGATCACCCACGATGAGCCCCTGCGTCGTGATTTCGAACTCCCGGAGCGTCTTCTCGTGGTCGCTGAGCCGCTTCTTGAGCGTGCCGATCGCCTTGCGCAGGGTGCCCTCGTACTCGAAGTACTTCATCAGCACGACGGCGTCGGCCAGGTAGCTCATGCCGACGGTGCTGGCGGCGAAGTCGCCGGTCAGGTTGGAGACCTCGTTGACCAGGATCGTGGTAACGCCCATCCGGTTGAGGTAGCCGACGAGCTGGTGCATGTGGCCCGTGAGGTAGTCCTCATCGATCATGCTCTGGCGGTAGCCGTTGAGGCTATCGATCATCACAATCTGAGTCGCCTTCTGCTCGACCTCCTGCCGGACCCAGGAGGCGAACTCGTCGGGGTAGAGCAGAAGAGGATTGACCTTGCGGATTTCCAGTAGCTTCCGTTGGATGAGGCCCCGCAGCGGCATGCCGACGGACTTGCATCGATGGGTGATCTCGGCCGGCCCCTCGTCGAAGGTAAAGAGCACGCCCCGCTCGCCCTGCTCGGCCGCCGCCGCGAGGAAGGCGAGCCCGAGGGTGGTCTTGCCGACCCCGGCGTTGCCGGTCAAAAGCGTGCTCGTGCCGCGGTCGAGGCCGCCGGAGAGCATGCGGTCCAGCGCGGGGATGTTGCTGGGGACAGCCTGACGCTCGAAATCCTGACTGTGTTCCAGAGCGAGCAGGCGGGGATAAACCGTCAGGCCGCCCCGGAGGATCCGCATGCAATGTTCGCCCTCGCGGTAGTCGCTGCCGCGGAACTTCTCGACCTCCAGCGAGCGTCGGGAGTTGCCATCGCGGCCACGGGTCACGTTCAAGGCGATGACCCCTTGCACGATCGAGGCGATCTCGATGTCCAGCTCCTGATGGGCACTCTCGCCGAGGAACAGGGTCGTCACCCCCTGGGCCAGCAGGTAGCTCTTGAGGGCGAGGATCTGGCGGCGGTAGCGCAGGGGGTCACGGCTCAGGAGGCGGACCTCGGTGAGGCTGTCGAAGACGACGCGGGCGGGCTTGTAGCGTTCCATCGCCTCGGTGATCCGTCGCGTGACCGGGGCCAGCTCGACGTCGGCCGGGTGGAAGATGGTGTACTGGCTGTCGGGGGCGAGCTGGTCCTGACCGGGGTGGATGTCGAGGAAGCTGACGCCCTCCAGGTTCCAGCCGTGACCGGCGGCGCTCTGGCGAAGCTCAGCCTCCGACTCGGAGAGCGTGACGAACAGGACGGGCTCGCCCCGGGCCGCGCCGGCCATGAGGAACTGCATGGCCAGGGTCGTCTTCCCGGCCCCGGGCTGACCCCGGATCATGTACACCTGGCCGGAGAGGAGTCCGCCACGAAGGACGTCATCCAGCCCCTCGATCCCGGTGGAAAGTCGCTGCGGCATGGAGAGGCTCGGCTGGGGCGACAGTCGTCGAGTCGGGCGGAAGACGTGCCGGTAAGTCGGTCCGCTCCTCCCTGTTCCGGGCCCATTGTCGGGTGCTTTCCTCAAGAAGGCAAGCCGGAGTCTCCCCGGGTCAAGGTCCGAGGATTCTCCGGCTCGGGACTGAGGCAAACTCCCGACTTCAGCGCGAGCTGTCGGGCTGGCCGGCGACGTCGGTCGCGCCCGCCCTGGCGGGCCTCGGACGCGCCAGGGCCCGGAGGACCCGGCGGAACGTCGCGCCCGAATTGCCGGGGCGATCGGTGCTGGCGGCCTTCGGAGCGTCGGTGGCGGAATCGACGGGCACCATGTAGTCAATGTAGCCAATCATCATCTCATCCCAGGTCTGCTCGCCCCAGCGGACCTCTTCGCGGGTGTCGCCCTCGGTCAGGGCCGGGTTGTTCGACGAGTTGTCGAAGTGGGCAACGCAGTCGATCCGGGTCCCCTTGGGGAGCGGCTTGGGCTCGGAGAGCCAGTAGTAGCTCTGCCAGGCGAAGTCGTAGCGGGGAACGGAAAGGAGGACTTCCGAGCGGCCGTCGGGGAAGTTGGCGGTGTAGCGGAAATCCTTGCCGCGAAGGTGCATGTGGGGCAGGAAGCCGAGCAGGACGACATCGCGGGGGAGGTCGCGATTCGACGTGACCTCGTGGTTGTCGGCGCCGGGCGGGATCGCGAACCGCATGTTGGGGATGCCCTGGGTGACGACGCGGTACTTCGGCGGCTCGTCGGCGAAGACGAAGCCGACGCGGGAGCGGTCCACCTTGACCTTGCCGATCGGGGTGTAATGGAGCTCGAAGACCAGTTCGGCGCCGGCTGGGATCCGCTTGGCCGCCCCTTCGGGGAAGCGCGACGGCGAGGTCGCCGGGGGCGTAGGCCGCCAGGTGTTCGAGGTGCTCGCCCCCGTCGCCGCGGGCCGGGTCGCGGAGATAGACGATGATGTGATGGACAACCGACCGCTCACCGGGGAGGATCTCGATCGCCCTGACCCAGCCGGTCCTCGGTGAAGCCGGTCGCGACGCGGAAGTGCTGATACGGCAAGGCGCCGTCGGCCTTCACGGTGTACGGCTCCGGCATCTCGAAGACGGCGTTGGGCTTGCCGATGGTCCAGCCGACGGGCCACGTGGCCGGCGGCGGGAGCTTCGCGGGGTCGCCCTCGGGCGTTCCCTGGTCGACCAGGCGATCAGGACAGCCCGATCGCGGGCGCACAGGCGGCGGTCGTTGGCGAAGTGGCCGAAGCGGGGGTCGGCGTGCCAGGGGGGCATCCGGAGGTCTTCGACGTACCTCGGGGAACGACTTCGCCCAGCGCCTGGCGTCGTCGAACGTCTGCAAGCCGAAGGGGGCGACCTGGCCCGGTCGGTGGCACGATTCGCACTTCTGGCGGAGGATCGGGGCGACGTGCTCGGCGTAGTTGACCGGGCCGACCGCGTCGGGATCGACGGCTCGGGTCGATCGCCTTCAGGGCGGCGATCACTTCCTGGGGCGCCGGCCGAACGCGGGGCCGGTTCGTGACTGTGGTCTCGACTTGCTCGATCGGGCAGCCCATGACGGTGGTGGCCGTCGTCTCGACCGGCTTGCCGGCAAGGATGGCGTCGATCGCCTCGACGACGTAGTGTCGGCCGGGCTCCTCCTTGCGGGTGCCGTAGCCGTACTGGTCGTCGATTGCCCCCCGGTAACGGAGCTGAGCAGTGCCGTCGATGACGAGGGCCTCGCAGGTCCGCTCGGCTTCGAGCAGGCGAGCCACCCGGCCGGAGGGGTCGGTGAGCACGGGGAAGGTCAGGCCGAATTCCTTCGCATGTTGCGCGACCTGCTCGCGAGGCTCGGAGGCGTTGGCGTTGATGGCGAGCACGACGACCCCTTGATCCTGGTACTTCTCATTCAGGGTGACCAGGCGGGGCAGGTAAAGATCGCCGATCGGGCAATCCGTGCCGGTGAAGACGACCACGACGGCCTTCTTGCCGCGATACCCATAGAGCTTGATACGCTGGCCGGTCACGGCATCTGTGAGCGTGAAGTTGGCGATGCGCTGGCCGACGAGGCGGTCGATGGGTCGCTCCTGATCGTTGGCGACGACCGGGGAGGATTGGGTCAGGAAGGCAGCCGCGCAGAGGGCCGCGGCGGCGACGAGTCGGCGGGCGTGGCGGAGCGGCACGGGCTTCCTCCCCCTTGGGGTTCTGGCCGGACGGGGCCATGCTGAGTCGGCGTGGAATGAGATGTCCGGCCGCGACGGGTCGCGGTGCGCGGACCGATCGAGATTCTCGTAGTGTCAAACCCGCCGCGTCGTCGAGAAGTTTCGGAAAAACGACGGGAAGGTGTCGCGGGCGGTCGCGGGCGGGGCGGGAAACTGACTGGTCAACGAGCCGCGACGGGGATAGACTGGAAATTGAGTGCATCGGCCTTTGCCCGTTCTGGCGGGCTTTGGGCCGGGCCGTTTCGCGACAATTCGAGTCCGACCGAAAAACGGGGTTCGCCATGCGTTTGGAGGCAGTGATCCTGCCCGACCTGGGGACCGGTCCGGACGTGCCGATCATCGTCAGCCACTGGTTTGCGGCGCGGGGCGAGGCGGTCTGGGAGGGGGACCGGCTGGTCGAGGTGCTGGTCGGTCCGGCCACGTTCGACGTGCCGGCGCCGACGACCGGGCGACTGGCCGAGATCCGCGGCCGGGAGGACGACCGGGTCCAGCCCGGGGCCGTGCTCGGCCTGCTGGCCGTGGAAGACGAAGACATCGGACGCGGGCCTCCCCGGCGGCGCGGTCGAGTCCGACGGGCCCGGCGGGCCGGGGGACTCCCGGTCCCCATGACCCTCCTGCACGAGAATTCCGCCGGGGTCATCCCCTACCTCGCCGCCGCCGACGGCACCTTGCTTTACCTGGTCGCTGCACTCGGCCACCGTGCGCAACCCCCGCGCCCGCTGGGAGTTCCCCAAAGGCGGCATCGAGTCGGGCGAGAACGCCCGCCAGGCCGCCGCGCGCGAGTTCGAAGAGGAGACCAGCCTGCGAACTGGTCGTTCCGCGAGGGCTTCGAGCAGAGCCTCTCTTACACCTACATCCGCCGCGGTCGCAAGGTGCTCAAGACGGTCGCCTACTTCATCGTCGAGGTCCACGACATCGCCACGCTCGCCCGCTCTGCCGAGCACGTCGAGGACCCGACCGGCCACTGGTACCGCTGGGGCACCTTCGACGAGATCACCACCCTGCTCTACCACGCCAAGATTCGCCAGCTCTTCGCCGAGGCCGACGCCTGGATTCGCGGCGAGCGGACCGTGGAGGGGGGAGCTTCGTAGGGTCAGGTCCGCCCACCGAACCCTGGACACGGCAAGAAGCTCGGTGAGTAACACCCACCCGACGCGGATCATCGCTTCGGGGTAAACGGGGGCATGATCCCGGCGACTTTCATGCGGACGCGATAGACGGTGTCCACAGCCGTCATGACGAGCGTGCGGGCGTCGGGGTCGGCCCAGGCGAGGTTGGCGGGGCGCTTGGGCAGGGCGAGGATGCCGAGCAACTTGCCAGTCAGGGTCAAGGACCCAGACCCCCTGCGCCACGGCGACGTAGAGCCGGCCCTCGCGATCGACCTTCAGGCCGTCGGGACCGCCTTTTTCCTCAGGGTCGAAGGTCGCCAGGACCCGTCCCGAGCCGGGCACGACGGCGCCAGAGGGCTCCAGGGCGAAGGCGCGGACGTGATACTGGGCGGTGTCGTTGACGTAGAGCGTCATCTCGTCGGGCGAGAGGGCGAGGCCGTTGGGCTTCTCGAAATCTTCGGAGACGATCGGCCGGAGCTGGCCGGTGGCGTCGAGGGCGAAGACAGCCTGGAAGGGGAGTTCCTTGTCCTCGGGACGCGGGACGCCGTAGGGCGGGTCGGTGAAGAAGACCTGGCCGTCGGAGCGGCAGATGATGTCATTCGGACTGTTCAGCCGCTTGCCCTCGAAGTGCTCGGCGACGGTCTCGACGTTCGAGCCGTCGGGGTTCATCCGGGAGACGCGGCGGCCGTTCTGCTCGCAGAAGACGATCCGGCCGAGGCCGTCGAACGTCTGACCGTTGGCGGCGCCGGTGTTCTCGCGGAGGACCTGGACCGACCGATCGGGCGCGACGCGGTAGGTGCGCTCGGCCTTGATGTCCTGAAAGAGGATCGAGCCGTCGGGCAGCCAGAGCGGCCCTTCGGTGAACTGGAAGCCGTCGGCCAGGGTCTCGACCTCGCCCTCGACGAGACTGGATAGTCCGGCATCGCGGAGCACACGGGCCATGGCGGCAGTTCTCCTCGCGGCTTGGCAATGGGGACCGGGGAATGACGATGGCCGGGGGATGCGGCGGCGGCGTCCAGGTACGCCAGGACGATGGCCAGGTCCGTGTTCTTCGCGTCGGGACCGTGCGTCCGGGCCCTCACGCCCGCGGGAGAGGGCTGGCCCTCACGCCCGCGGGAGAGGGCTGGGGTGCGGGTCCGAGCGAGGGCACGACAGACGTGGCAATCGACCGTCCGGTTCGCGGGAAGGTTGGCCGACGCGTGGAGGGTTGATAGATCGATGAACCGGTCCAGCCCGGCGGAGCGACGAGGCCGGTTCGAGGTCGGGGTCGTATCGTGAGTGTTATGATCGAGGTCATCGGGGCAGGCTGCAAGGGGCCGGCCCCCGTATTCGTCGCCCACGCCGGGGTCGGGACCGAAGTCCCCGAGCGGCGCCGGGCCTCGGCGGATTCGAATCTGGGAGGGGGCGGTTCCATGCCCGAGGCGCCCGAGCGGAACGACAAGCAGCACAGCGCGCCCTGGCGTTCTTCGAGCACGGCAACGACGCCGCCATGAAGAACAACCTCGACTACGCGATCGAGATGTATCAGGCAGGCGCTGCAGCTTGAGCCCGAGAACCTGCTGTTTCGCCAGGCTTTGCGCGGCGTCGAGCGGCGGAAGTTCGGCAACGAGCCGTCGAAGGTCGGCATGCTCGCCGGCGCCCGGGTCCAGCCGATCCGGATGCGGGCCAGGAGCGAGCGCGGCAAGGGACACTGGCGAGCGCGTGCTGGAGGTCTGCGAGGAAGGCTTCCGGATCAACCCCTGGGACATCGCCACCAGCCGCGAGGCCGCCGAGGCCGCCAGAGCACCTCGAACAACCGTCCGCTGGCGATCTGGCTGATGGAGTCGGTCCACGCCCAGGCCGCCAAGGACAAGGACTACCTCCGCCACCTGGCCGAGATCTACGAGCTGGTCCGAGCAGTTCGGCAAGGCGATCCGCTGCTACGAGAAGGTCTGGAGCTGAACCCCGCCGACGAGGCCGCGCGGCGGCAGATCCGCGCCCTCTCGGCCAGCGCCACCATCGCCCGTTCCGGCCTCGGCGACGCCATCCAGCGCGCCGAGACGCCAGGCCGCCGGGCCGCGAGATCAACGTCCCCGGCCTCGACGACCTGAAGAAGCAGAAGTCCGAGACGCCCGAGGAGCGGATGCTCCGCGAGATCGCCGAGGAGCCCGACCGCGTCCGCGCCTTACCTCGAACTGGCCGACTACTACCGCGACCTCAACAAGCTCGACGACGCCGAGAAGGTCCTGGCCCGCGGCCGCAAGGCGATTCCCGACGATGAGTTGCTCCGCGGCCTCCACGCCGAGATCCAGCTCGCCCGCCTCAAGCGGGCCCTCAGCCACTTCGAGAAGAACGCGTCCAGCTCGACCCCGACGACCTCGACAGCCAGGAGAAGCTCAAGACGATCCGCGAGAAGTTCCAGGCCTTCGAGCTGAACGAGCTGAAGCACCGCCTGAAGCTCCAGCCGACCGACACGCACGCTCCGGCTCCAGTCGGCGAGGCCCTCGCCCGCGCCGGCCAGCACGACGAGGCCATCGCCGAGTTTCAGCAGGTCCGTTCCGACCCGACCCGGAAGGTTCAAGCCCTGCATCTGGCAGGCCAGTCGTTCGAGGCCAAGGGCTTGCCCAAGCTGGCCGAACGCAGCTATCTGGAAGCCCTCAAGCACCTCGACGCCGATGACCAGGCTCTCCTTCTGGCCTTGCACTACCGCCTCGGTCGCGTCGCCGAGGGGACCGGCGACCGGACCGGCGCCGAGGAGCATTACAACGAGGTCGCCGCCATGGATTATACCTACCTCGATGTCGCCGAACGACTCCGGGCCTTGAACCAGTCGCGCTAGTCGTGGTATGATCCGGGCTTTCCCGAGCGCGGCCGGCCCGGCCTTGCGCCGTGGGAACATGCTTGCTCTGCAAGGCCGCGTTCCCAAGCGAACATTCCGACCAAAGGTCCCGAGATCGAGTCGAGTCCCCGATGCCCAACACGAAGTCCGCTGCCAAGCGCCTCCGGCAGAATCAGAAGCGCCGGATGCGTAACCGGATCGCCAAGAAGCTGATCAAGACCTACACCAAGCGCGCCCTGGCCGCCGCCGAGGCCGGCGATCGCGAGAAGGCCGATGCCGACTTCAAGATGGCTGTCGGCCGGATCGACAAGGCCGGCGTCCGCCGCGTCCTCCACCCGAACACCGCCTCCCGCCGCAAGAGCAAGCTGTCCCGCGACTTCCAGGCGGCTTTGACCAAGGCTAGCGCCGAGTCAAGTCGCCGGCCCAGGCCGGCTGCGGAGGGCCACTCGGGACGGAACGGGTCGGGACGTCGCCCATGGAAACATTGCACGACTCGTACCCGGCCGCCCGCGAGGCGCTGACCGCGCACTACGGGCGTCCGTCGGCTTCCCCTCGCCCCGAGACGGTCGGTGGCGGCTTCGGCCGCCTGGCCCGGATCTTACTCGACCGCTCGGTCGCCGGCCGCAAGCTGGAGGCCCTGCTGACCTCCCTCGCCGAGGCCGGCCTGCTCGACCCCCCTGCCCTCGTCCGACGCCGACCCGTCCGAGCTTGCCCAGGCTGCTGCCACATGCCGGCGCCCGGGTGGCTCCCAAGGTCCTTACCCTTCTTCGACGGCTCGCTCGCTGGGTGGTCGATCGCGGTGGCATGGAGGATCTGGCCGACGTGCCGACCAGTCCCTCCGCGACGAACTTCGTACCCTGTCCGGCATCGGCCCCGGCTGCGGCCGACGCCTTGCTTCTCCACGCCCTCGACCGACCCGGCTTACCCGCTCGATCGGGCGCACCTACCGCGTCCTCGTCCGCCACGGCTGGATCGACTCCTCGGCCGACTACGACGAGGCCCGCGACCTAGTCGAAAGCCTCGCCCCCGACGACCTCCTGGCCCTGGCCGACCTCGCGGGCTGGATGGAACGAATCGGCTCGGACTTCTGCCGGCCCTCGGAGGCGAGGTGCGAACGATGCCCGCTCCGCCCCTCCTCCCGACGGGCGGCCCGAGTGAGCCGGAGAGGTGAGCCGGGGATCCGCTCGCGGGGTGGGTCGCGACGGCTGTGCCTTCTCAAGGATTCGGTGGCGGACCGCCTCAGCCGGAGATCAGTCCCCGGCTCCCGGCCCCACCCCCGCACGGCTTCGGCGATCGCGACGACCTCGGCCATCGCCCCGACGCCGACGTCGCCGCAGGCCAGGCGTTTGCTCTGCGGCGGGACGAGGATCAAGCCGGGGGCATGGCGGGCGAAGACCTCGGCGGCGCGGTCGAGGGGCCAGGCGTCGTCGTGGAGACCGTCGCCGCGGTCGTCGAGGAGCTGGCGGAGGTGGCGGCGGGTGACGGGGCTCTCCCACATCAAGGTGTTCATCGCCGGGGCGAGCACGACGGGTCGGGCGAAGTCCCAGGCGCGGAAGAGGCAGGTTAGGAGGTTGTCGGAGAGCCCGAGGGCGAACCGGGCCAGGCTGTGGGCGTCGAGCGGGGCGACGACCAGCAGGTCGGCCCACTGGCGAAGCTCGATGTGAAGCACCGGGTCGCCGCGACGGTACCGGTCGCCCGGCCACTCGTCGGCGTCGCGGTAGAGCGGGCCGCCCTCGGCCTCGGTCGGGCCAAGGTCGGTCGGGGTCGAAGAAGTAGAGAGCCGGTTCGGTGGCGACGACGCGGACGTCATGCCCGGCCATCGCAGGTTGCGGAACAGTTCCGGGGTCCGGACGGCGGCCACGGAGCCGGTCACGCCCAGGAGGATGCGGGACATGCGCTTGCCCTCCGCGGGCCGGCACGGATCGCGACGGCTCGACGGGCATTGTACCGATCGACGGCTCAGCGCGTCTCGACGGAGATCGGCTCAACGGCCTCGTTGAGCACGCCGACCAGGCCGTTCCAGAGCTTCTGCTGAAGCTCGGCGAACTCGCGGCGGGTCAGGAAGAGCCGCTCGTGGGCCCGGGTGGTCACCATCGCCACGATCGCTTGCAGGTCGGCCTGGAGCAAGCCTTCCAGGTCTTCCAGTTCCGGGGGAAGCTCCAGGGCCTCGAACGACGCCGCGCGCTCACAGATGGCCATGCTGACCCTCCTTGGCTGGGGCGGGGACGGTTGCACGAATCCCTCACGTGCGGAACTCAACCTAATCTCGACCCGTGCCCCAGTCAAGTGTGCCTTGATGCTCGGACGTGTCCCGCGATTCACTCGGGAACATAGCACAGGACGAGAACGATTGAGAGCAATCGGTGCGCCAAAATCCGGTTGGCCGCGACCGATCCGGCGGATAACGGGCTCAGAACCAGGATGGCTCGGCCTCACGGTCGCGGTCGCGACGGGCGCCGGGGCCGAGGGCCTCCTGCACCAGCTCGACGAGCCGGGGGCCGTCGATCAGCTCGATCGGATGCTCGGCTGCGAACTTCTCGGCGGCCAGGGAGAAGGTCCGGGTGGTGACGAAGAATCCCTTGTGACCCTGGGCGTGGTGGACCGAGCCGAGGAACTTCTGCAGCTCGGGCGAGCCGACGACGCCCCGGCTGTGGTACTTGCACTGCACGATTCCGCGCAGTCCCGCCCGTGAGACGCGCAGGTCGATCCCCTCGTCGCCGGTGCCGCCGGTGCGCTCGACGTCGTAGCCGAGCGCCTCGAACAGTTCGGCGACGAACTCCTCGAAGCCCTCGGACGTCAACGACGCGAGCTGGGCGAGCTTCAAGTCGGCCCGTCTGGCCTGGCTCCGCTGGCGCTCGGAACGCTCGCGGTGCTCGGCGACCGTCTCTCGCAAGATCCGGACGCGGTGCTCGATGCCGGCGTCGCTCGGCGTCGGGCAGGCGATCGAGGTAGCGATCGATCTTGAACAGGGCGTTGTCGATCGTGTTGTCCAGCCGCGCTCGCTCGGCGCGGGTGAGCTGGTTGTGGAAGCGGCGATGGATGGCGTAATCCAGGTGCTCCAGCGCTCCCTCAAACTCGGCCGGCGAGCGGATCGCCGGGGCCTCGTCCTGGTAGGGTACGGAGCGGAAGAGCCAGCCCTGGGCGGCGGGGGCGGTTGGCGATGTGGAGCTTGCCGCCGGAGCCGTCGTGCCTGGTTCGATCTCGGCGAGCCGTCCGCGGAGCCATTCCAGCAAGAGGGCAGCGCACTGCGGGGGACCCGGGCATTCCATGCGGGGGCGTGACTCCTGGTATTGACATGCTGGGCGAATCGGTCGTGAGGCTTGACGTCTGATCAGGCTTCCCCCATGGTCCCCGGTTCGCCCTGGGTCGAGCAAGAGCCTCCGCGGTCCGGCAGGGTGGATTCCCTGCGCCGGGTTGGAGGTCGGTCCGCATCCATGGCCCTTATACGCGAGCAGAGGGGGCTGCCGCGAACGGATTCCGACGATTTTTTCGATAGTTTCGGAGTGGTTGCGGAACCTGCGTCGGGGCCGTTGGTTGCGGCCGGGGGTGTTCCGGATGCGTTGACTTTGTCGGCCCGCTGGCTCGAAAATCAGGACCGATCCGCTCCCGACCGGGATGGTCAGAGGTTGCGGAGTGGCTCGGAACAGCATGAAGGGGGAGCCGGTCATCATGGCCGCCACCAGCGGAACCGTTCGCCGTGATCCTGCCCGCCGCCGGTCGCTCGACGCGCTTCGGCGACCCGAAGCAGAAGAAGATCTTCGCCGACCTGGACGGCCGGGCTGTCTGGCTCCGCGCCGTCGAGCCGTTCGTCAACCGCGACGACGTGGCCCAGGTCGTCCTCGCCATCGCGCCGGAGGACCGGGAGTTGTTCGAGCGACGCTACCGGGCCAATGTCGCCTTCCTCAATGTGACGGTCATCGACGGCGGCGCCGAGCGGGTCGATTCGGTGGCGAAAGGACTGGAAGTGCTCGACCCTTCGGTGGCGTTCGTGGCCGTTCACGACGCGGCGCGACCCTGCGTCACGCCCGAACTGATCGAAAACGTCTTCGCCGTGACCCGCGAACACGGCGCTGCGGTGCCGGGATATCCCGTGGCCGACACGCTCAAGCGGGTGGCCGATGATGGCACGATCGTCGAGACCGTCCCCCGTGCCGGTCTGTATGCCATCCAGACGCCCCAGGCGTTCCGCCGCGACCTGCTCTTCCGAGCCTACGCCAACCGCGGGCGGGTTTCCAGCGTCACGGACTGCGCCCGCCTGGTCGAAGCCCTCGGCGAACCTTGCCAGGTCGTCCCCGGTTCGCCCTTCAATATCAAGATCACCACCGCCGCCGACCTCCGTCTCGCCGCGGCAATTCTCCGGGCCACACCGCAGCCACGTCGCGAAGGCTCAATTCACCCCTTCGCAGATGAGCAAACGATGATGTGGGAGGAGGGCGAGGGGAAGAAGTTCAAGGATCTCTTTTGAGTGAGGGCTGACCGATGGCCGATCCTTGTCGGAGTGACGCAAGGGCTCTTTGAGCCAACCGTTGACCGTCCCCGAGAGCCGTAGTTCCGACTTCCCTTGAAGAGGCCCACGGCGTAACTCCGGGATCGATGGTCGAAGAGAGATGACCTGTCGTGGGGAATCAGTCGCTCTGTTGCGATTCGAGTTCTTGAATGCGTTGCTTGATCCCCGCCACGGCCCCTTCGGCCTCTCCTGGAGAGCAATACAGGGAGACGCCCGCCTCGGCAAAGCGAAGCTTCTCAAGGTCCTCAGGGTACTCCAGGCCGACCAGTCGGAAGAGAGTGACCTGGATCGGCGCGGGTAGATTGGCGTACGGGGCCTCGTGGAACAATGCGGCGAAGTCGGTGAGATCCTCCCGGGGAGCGGTGGCAACAAGCCAGAGCAACTGGTCGTAGGCTTGGTGATACCGCTCCCGATCGGGGCTGCAGCCTCTCTCCGTCCCGACCCGACCGATTGGGTCCTCGGAGACGTGCTCACTTCGGGGGGCGCACCAGGCGGCGAGGAGTTTGTCGGCGGCATCTCGGAGCAAAGACATAGGGCTGCCTACTCTCTGTCATCGCCATCGGCCTTCTCGCTTCATCGCTTCTCCATCAAATCCCAGAGCGTCGGCTCCATCGCGTCCGCCCATTTCCGGTAGCCGGGGAGGCTGAGGTGAAGGAAGTCCGGCATGAGGGAGCGGGGGATCAGGCCATCGTCGTTGAGGAAGGCGGGGGTGATGTCGAGGTAGTGGACCATCTTGCCGTCGTCGAGTTTCTTGATGATGGCGTTGACCTGGGCGGGCCGGGGGTCGAGCTGATCGACCTCGATATCCTTCCGCTCGCGGTGGGCCCCTCGGGGGAAGACACTGAGGAGGAGGATCTTGGTTTCGGGAAGCTTGGAGCGGAGTCGATCGACGATCGCGCGCACCCCCTCAGCGATCTCCTCGGGGGTGTTGCTGCCGATGTTGTTCGTGCCAATCATCAGGACGGCGACCTTCGGATGGATGCCGTCGATCTCGCCGTGATCGAGTCGCCAGAGGACGTGCTGTGTGCGGTCGCCGCCAATGCCGAAATTGGCAGCCTTGCGGGCACCGTAGTAACGCTTCCAGACCTCGTTATTGTTCCATCCCTGGGTGATCGAGTCGCCTAGGAAAAGCAGGTCGATGTCGCCCTGGGCGGCGCGGTCGAGGAACGACTTGTGCAGCTTCGTCCAGAAGTCGTTCTCGCGGGCCTCCGGTTCGGTAGCGGTGCCACCCTGGTACGACTGGCCGCAGGCGGAGAGGGCCAGCGCGTTGACGAAGGCCAGTGCGAGCAGCCCGAGTCGACGGTTCGGGGACATCCAGCGCATGGGTTCGAACTCCTCGAACGGAAAGGGATCGGATCAACCGGTGAGCCCGGATTTCGCTTCGGCGTCATCCTAACCGCGCCCCGGGGACGATGCCAGCGGCCCTACAGCTCGCCGAGTGTCCAGGGCTGGCCGAAGTGCTCCTCGTAGCAAACATGCCCCAGTCCAAACCGGCCGGGAAACGGCTTCTGCTCGGAGGCATGACCGAGCGCAATGAGACAGCAGACAGCGTGGTCGTCGGGCACGCCGAACGCCTCGCGGACCTTCGGCTCCTCGAAGCCTTCCATCGGGGCGCTTGACACGCCCAGGCTCTCGGCGGCGATCATCAAGGTGGCGGCGGCCAGCATCGCGGAACGGGTGGCCCAGACAGTCGGGTCGGGCTGGTGCTCCAGGGCCTTGCGGGCGTTGGACCGCATCGCGAAGCTGATCTCACGGTTGATGACGCCGAGACGCTCCTGGTGATCGGCCATCGGATCGAGATCGTCGCGGTGGGGGTTGAGATAGCCAAGTACGATCACGACGACGGGGGCTTCGCCGATCTTCGGCTGATTGTAGGCACACGCCTTGAGCCGCTCACGGTTGCGGGCCGATCGTACGACGACGAACCGCCAGGGCTGCATGTTGTAGCCCGACGGCGCGAGTGTGGCGAGGTGCAGGATCGTCTTGAGCAGGTCGTCGGCGAGGGGTTTGTCCGGGTCGAAGTGGCGAGTGGCACGGCGAAGGGCGATCGCCTCGGGCGCCGAAAGGGCCGGTCGGGAGTGGGCGGAAGGATGGGGGGCGTCGATGAGGGGACGGTCAGGTTCGGACATCGGGGTTTCCACCTCGAAAGAACCGACGGGGCGGGCGGAAGGGCTGGGGTCATGACAACGGCCGCGGCTTGCCTTATGATCCGCGGAGCCTCCAGGGTGCCGCGACAGGACGTGGCTCCCCTCTCCACGAGACCAGATTCTCCCACGATTGCCAAGGAACCCCACCCATGCCCAGACGTTTGCTCGCCGCCCCGCTGCTCGCTGGCCTGCTCGCCCTCGCAACCGCCGGAGAGGCCCGTGCCCAGGAAGGGAAGTGGATCTCCCTGTTCGACGGCAAGACTCTCGATGGCTGGGTCATCAACAACTTCACCGGTCAGTCGAAGTGGGAGGTTGCCGATGGGATGATGTGCGGCTCGGGCACCGCCTCGATGATCGCCACGGAGAAGGGTGATTACAAAAACTTCCGCTTCCGTGCGGAGATCAAGATCAACGACAAGGGCAACTCGGGCATGTATTTTCGCTGCCCCAGCGCCAAGCCCGCCTTCACCGATGGCTATGAGTGCCAGATCAACAGCACCCACTCCGACCCGATCCGCACCGGCTCAATCTACACCTGGGTCCACATCTTCGAACAGCTCGTTCCTCCCGACACCTGGTTCACCCAGGAGGTCGAGGTGCAGGACGTGAATTACCGCGGCAAGGTCGTCGCCGCGATCACCGTGCGGGTCAACGACAAGGTCCTCTACCAGTTCCTCGACCACACCCGCCAGTTCGGCCCCGGCCACTTCGCCTTCCAACAGCACGACCCCGGTAGCAAGGTCTGCATCCGCAAGGTCGAGGTCATGATCCTGCCCGACCGGACGCCGGGGCAGTGAGCCTGGGGACGATTGTTTGAATCCGGGCCGATGACGGAAGAAAACCTCATTCGTCATCGGCCGTCGACCATTCCTCTCAGGAGCCTCCCATGAGCCCACCCGACCCGCCGAAGCTCTCTGATGAGACGATCCGCCTGACGGCTGAGGAGGTCATCCAGCTTCCGACGACCAAGGCGCAGCGGGATGGCCTCCGCCAGATCCTCGACGGCTTGCTCGCCGAGATCCGTCTGGTGCGCCTGGAGGACCGCGAAGGTGCAGAACCGCCCTTGATCTACGCGCCGGGAGACTGGACCCCATGATCGACCTGACCGCCAGCAATGCCCGCGAGATCGCCCGACGTGTCCAGCGCCGCGAGGTCTCGGCTGTCGAAGTCGCCCGGTCCGCGCTGGAGCGGATCAACGGCTTGAATGAACAGTTGCACGCGTTCATCACCGTTCTGCCCGACGCCGCCCTGGCCGAGGCCGAGCGGGTTGATCGGGCCGTCGCCGCGGGCGAAGAATTGCCGCTGGCGGGCGTGCCCCTGTCAGTCAAGGATGGCTTCTGGGTCCGGGGCGTGCCATGCACGAACGGCTCGAAACTCCTGGCCGACTTCGTACCAGATGACGACGCCGAGGCCGTCGCCCGGCTCCGCAAGGCGGGCTGCGTGGTCGTCGGCAAATCCAATATGCATGAGTTTGCCTATGGTTTTACCAGTCGCAATCCCCACCACGGCGATGCCCGGAACCCGTGGGACGTCTCCCGCGTCCCCGGCGGCAGCAGTGGCGGCAACGCCGTGGCACTCGCGACGGGCATGGCCCTCGGCGCCGTCGGCGGCGACACTGGCGGCTCGGTCCGCCAGCCGGCGGCGCTCTGCGGCGTGGTCGGGTTGAAGGTGACGTATGGCCGCGTGAGTCGCTATGGGGGCTTTCCCCTGAGCTGGTCGATGGACACCGTCGGCCCGATGACCCGCACCGTCGCCGATGCCGCGGCCATGCTCGCCGTCATGGCCGGTCCCGACCCGAAGGACGACACGACCTCCACGAAGGACGTGCCCGACTACCTCGCCGCTGATCGGCTTGACGGTCAACGCCCCCTGAACGGCCTCCGCGTCGGCGTGCCGCACGACCGCTTCCTCGAAGCGATGGAACCCGACGTCGGCGCCGCGGTCCAGGAGGCGATCCACGTCCTCCAAGACCAGGGCGCATCGCTCGTCGAGGCTGCGATGCCGTCGCTCGATCCCGTTGTCGGTGCCCACCGCGCCATCATTTTCGGCGAGGCTTCCGCGGCCTATGAGGATCTGATCCGTAACCGCGCCGGCGAGCTGAGCGACGAGGTCCACGGCCTGCTCAAGGCTGGCCTCTTCCTCACGGCCACGCAGTACCTCGGGGCCCAGCAGGCTCGCAAGAAGATCGTGGCCGAGTTCCGGGCGTTGTGGAAGTCGTTCGACGTGCTCATCACCGCCACCAGCCCGATCGCTGCCTCCCCGATCGAGGCGATGACCACCCACCTCGGCGATCGAGATATCCCCCTCGTCCGCGCCTATCTCGACCTGACACTCCCCTTCAACCTCACTGGCCAGCCCGCGCTCTCGGTCCCCTGCGGGTTCACGAGGTCGGACCTGCCCGTCGGCCTGCAACTCGTCGGCCGGCCCTTCGACGAGGCGACCTTGCTCCGTGCCGGCGCTGCCTATGAGTTGGCGACTGACTGGCATCGTCGCGTCCCGCCGATCGTCGCCGGCCGCGGCTGAGGCATTCACTAGGCCCGCTCCCGATGCTTCAATCCTTCCACGAACAGAACCGCGACCTGATCGTCAACATCAACGGCCGCCTGGTCCACCGCGACCAGGCGGGCATCAGCCCGTTTGACTCAGTCGTCCAGGGCGGCGATGCCGTCTGGGAAGGGCTCCGCCTCTACGACGGTCGCATCTTCAAACTTATTGAACACCTCGACCGCCTCCGCGGCTCCGCCCTCGCGTTGGCTTTCGCCGAGATCCCGAGCCACGAGGCGATCACGCAGGAGATCCGCCGCACGCTCGAAGCGAACAAAATGCGTGATGGTGTTCATGTCCGCCTGACACTCACGCGGGGCGTCAAGTACACCTCCGGCATGGACCCGCGCCTGAACACGGCCGGGCCGACCTTGATAGTCCTCGCCGAGCACAAGCCGCCGGTTTACGACAAGGGAGGGATCACCCTCATCACCAGCAACGTCCGCCGTCCGGGCCCCGACGTGCTCGACCCCAAGATCCACCACGGCAACCTGATCAACTCCATCCTCGCCAAGATCCAGGCCAATGCCGCCGGCGCCGATGACGCCTTGATGCTCGATCCGCGAGGGTTCGTTGCCGAGACGAACGCCACCCACGTCTTCCTCGTCTCCGGCGGTACCGTCCTGACCGGCCACACTCACGCCTGCCCCGAGGGGATCACCCGTGCCACGGTGCTCGAACTCTGCCGCGACGCCGGCATCCCCCACGAAGTCCGCGACCTCTCGCTGACCGAGTTCTATCGCGCCGACGAGGTCTTCTGCACCGGCACGATGGGCGAACTGGCCCCCGTGCTCTCCATCGATGGCCGCCGCATCGGCAACGGCCAGCCTGGCTCACTGATGCAACGATTGAGCACTCTCTATCGCGATCTGACTGCCCGCGAGGGCACACGGGTCGTCGATTGAGCGACAAGAATCAGCAGGGACGTGAGGATTCAAACCCCATCCGCCCGGGTTGGAGCCGGGGCCTCTCCCAGGAGAACATCCCTATTTTTCAGGATATGATACTTCTTCGTAGGTGGGCTCCGCCCACCGATCCACTGATCAGGGGTCGATCGGTGGGCGAACCCTCCCTACGAAGATTCGATATCCAGGTGATTCGTGATCACGCCAGGGCCACTGCTGGCTCATGCGGCAGGAACTTCGACCAGCTTGCCAACTTGGCCCCCCTGGCTGCGTAGAATGGCCGCCACTCCGGCCGGCTGGGCGTGCGACGCAGCCGCAGGCCCGCCTGCTCGGGGGTGCGGTCGGCCTTCAGGGCGTTGCAAGAGACGCAAGCCGCCACGCAGTTTGCCCAGTTCGACGGCCCGCCCTGCGAGCGCGGGACGACATGGTCGATCGTGATCGACTCCCAGCCCGGCTGGCCGCCGCAGTACTGGCAGGTGTGGTAGTCGCGCCTGGCGACATTGCGCCGGCTGAACGCCACGCCCACCGCCGGCAAGCGGTCGAACCGCGCCAGGCAGATCACCTCAGGGGCCCGTAGTCGCAACCGAGCCGTCCTCACGGACGGGGCCTCCGGCTTCGGCTCCAGCATCGACCACTCGTTCCAGCCATAGATCTGGTAATCCTCCGGATCGACGGCGCGGGCCACATCGTTCCAGAGCATGACCAAGGCTCGCTCGACTGTCGTCACGTGGACCGGCCTCCAGTGGCGGTTTAGCACCAGCGAAGGTTGCTCGAGGATCTCCACCCCCCACCTCCCCCTCAATGCCCGACGCGGCCCATGTGCCTGACCGGACTCGAACCGGCATCTCCGGCCTCACAAGCCGGCATGCTCGCCCTTTGCACCACAGACACAGCGGGAGTGACGGGATTCGAACCCGCCCCCAGCGTCCTTGGCTCCCCTCGTGTTTCCCCGTTCTCGACCCGGGGAGTGGGCGATGCAGGTCTCGAACCCGCGACCTCCGGCACGTCACGCCGGCGCTCTGCCAACTGAGCTAACCGCCCCGTAATCTCGATTCAACCCGACAGCGGAAGGCGAGGGATTCGAACCCTCACACCTCTTGCGAGGCGCACTCCCTAGCATGGAGGCCCGGCCACCCGTATCCGGCTGCCTTCCTTCGGCGCTCGGTCGTCTTCCCGCTTTCCTCTTCCTGATGGACCGCCGGGGAGTCGAACCCCGATCTCCAGCTTGCAAGGCCGGTGTCTTGCCCTTGGACCAGCAGCCCGTGAAGGCGCCCGGGAACTCGCCCGGAAGCCAGTCGTCCCGGCAGGACTCGAACCTGCGGCTTCCTGCATGTGAGGCAGGCGTCTTGGCCGCTCGACCACGGGACGTTTTCTTTAGAACAATTCAAGCGTGAACAGTCGCCGGAGCGGGAGTCGAACCCGCAAGCACCAGCATCTCATGCTGGCGGCTTTTCCAGTTTGCCTACCCGGCGATATTCCAACCCAGTTGCGGGCCCGGGAGTTGAACCCGGGAGTCCGAGTTTATGGGACTCGGCAGGGCACCGGCCCGCCCGCAGTTGGTTCCCGTCCGACAATCGGAGCGAAACAGTGGCCAGGGGGGGATTCGAACCCCCACGTCTCAAGGACACGACGTTCTGAGCGTCGCGCGTCTCCCAGGTTCCGCCACCTGGCCGTTGCTGGAAGTCACCCCAGTGGTCTGCACGGGACTTGCACCCGTATTCCCGGCTTGAGGGGCCAGAATCCTCCTGTTAGACGAGCAGACCCATTGTTTGCCTCGCAGCTCCGGCGGCAGGAATCGAACCTGCGACCTCCCGGTTAACAGCCGGGCTCTCGTACCAGCACGAGATCCACCGGAATCGTTGGAGATGTTGGATTTTGAATTGAAAGATTCTGAATTTGACCTCACAATCTCCAGGAGAGTCGGGTTGGCCGGATTCGAACCGGCGTTCTCCTGGACCCGAACCAGGCGGATTTGCCAGACTTTCCCACACCCCGATCGTTACGCGATCTCACCGAAGTGCCCGGCGGGACTCGAACCCGCACTGCCGCCGTGGCGGGGCGGTAGGCAGCCGCTACCTCACGGGCACAATCACTCGCATGCCGGATTGCCAAAGGAGAGCACCGGGTGGGACTCGAACCCACGTCGCCGCCTTACGAGAGCGGAGTCCTCGCCGCTGGACGACCAGTGCATCACTTTTTGCCCAGTCGCCGAGTGGGACCCGAGGGACTCGAACCCTCACCTTCCCGGTTAAGAGCCGGGTGTGCTGCCGCTAACACCTGGATCCCAGAGACCTGACTCGCGACAACCTGCCGAGATTCCCCCTTCCCCGTCGACAGAGAACCAACCAGGCGAGCCCGACCGAGACTGTAGCCCCACAAAGCACGTGGTGAAGCCGTGCAACTCGGCCGGTGTGAGATCCCTCTCGGCGCGAACTCCGAGGCAGCACGACGGCGAGGTGCGGTCCGCGATCGGACCGTCCCAACGTTCGTCGAGCGGTTCCTCGGTGGGCGGGAGGTCTCGCCCAGGAACAAGCCCCCCACGGTTGCCGACCACCGCGAAAACCTGCGGCCGATCGCCCGATTCTTCCACGGCAGGGTGTCGCGGCGGAAGCCGCACCGCACCGCGTCGAGGCGTTCCTCGGCGCCCGTGGCTGGTCCCCGACCCACCCCCTCGACCACCCAGAAGGCGATCATGAGGCGGTTCAACAAGGCCGTCCGTCAGGCGTTCATCACCGAGAACACCATGAGAGACGCCGAAGGGAAGCCAAGGGTTCGCAGGGAATCCATCATTTTCGTCGAGCCGCAGGACCTCCTGGAGGAAACCGCCTATCAGGGGAGGTTGCAACCTGCTGGTGGCGCTCCCCGAGACCGGGACCCCCAGGGGGGGCACCAAAGATCAGGCCCAGTCGTCCGAGGTGGGAGTTGCGGGCTTGTCCTCGATCCAGTGAGACTTGCGGAACGCCCAGAAGGCGAGCAGGCCGATCGGTGGGAGCACGATCATCAAGGCGGCCCAGACAAGCTTGTCTTGCCGGCCGGGGAACGCCTCGTCGCCCAGCCTCATCAAGAAGACGAACTCGTGGACCCACGCCAGCACGACGGCGACCACCAGGGCCACCACCGCCAGCGCCAGCGCCAGCGGCAAGACCACCGCGATCGCCAGCAGACCGAGAGCGACGTAGAGAGCCAGTTGCCAGCCCTCCGAACGTCTCAGGATGCGGGCGGCCCGGTGGCAGAGGTCATGCCCCGCGTGATGGAGTGAGCGGGCGGCGTTCCGGAGGTGGGCAGTAAAGTCCATGGGAAGACCAGGCAGGGTTTGAGGAAGAGAGATCGAGAAGGGTACGACGGCAAGATCGGCCATGTCGGTGAGGGATCAGTCCGCGGACTTCCTGGGACGTTTGAAGACGGCCACACGGAGATGGATTTGGCAAAGCTCCCAGCCGTCACGTCCCAGTTCGTTGAACCTTAATTCGACAGCGGAGGTCTCCTTCTCCGGTTCCTGGCCCGGCCGGGCGAGGTCCGACAGAAGGATGACCCGATACTCCCACGTCGGCTTCGCGACACGGGCCGGTGGCTTCTCCTCGCGGGCGAGCAGAAACGGGGAGACCGCAGCGACCAGGAGTAGAGCCGCGGCCAGGAGCAGGGAGTTGCGGCGCATCAGGACGTCTCCTTTTCCACGGCCTAGTGTTGCGGGCGATCCTCGATGATATCTCTATGCGAGAGGGGTAATCGGTGTTGTGAACCGCCCCATCCGTTAATCTGGTGAATCGCCCACAAGACGGCTCGTTCTTTCTCGATGGACGTACCCGACCTCATCACACAGACGAATTCGGCGATCTCCTCATCCGAGGATTTGCGGACGAACGCCTCGTTCGATTCACCCGCATGAAGCGGATAGATCTCGGGAGCACGCCCACAGCCGTGAGCACAGCCGTAGAGGAGAGCGGAGGACGTATCGTGAAGGAATTGCCATCGGCGCGAGTGACGACCTTCACAGCGGACAATCCATTCCTCGATGGCCGACAGCTCGACGACGGTCGAGACGGGTACGAGAAAGATCCGGGTCTGAGACTTCATCGAGCCCGTGACAGGATCGATCCAGCCGAGATCACTCTGGTACGGCAGGAGGCCCAGGAGTAACAGGCAAGTTCCCAGAACCAAGACCTTGAGCCAGCGGGTTGGCATGATTCAAGTTTCGATCTTCAGGACTGTCCTTGGCATGGGCAGTCTGTTGATCGCTATTCACCTCGCATAGAGTTCCAAAGCTCCGCACCGCTCGCAACGAAATCCAACGATCTTGTAAGCTTGATCGGATGGTTCATTCTCAAGGCCTTGCTGGAATGCCTTGATCGGATTCGGCGAGGTGCGATTCCCAAGAACCACGAAGAACAAATGCGGTTCCTGGCTTTCGATCTTGGCCCCACCAACAAGCCCTGTCGCGGTCGTGAAGCCGGCCTGAAGTGGACCTCCACACTGACGGCAGATCGTCGGCATGACACAACCTGACGGGTGTTCGGAGGCAAGCGACCGTCTTGAGAAGCTGATTCCCGGAAGGGCCTGCGGTTCAGGCCCCGAGGAACCGGTAAAGCACGACCCCCGCGGCGCCGAGGCCTGCCGCGGCGAGCAGGCGGAGGCGGGTGGTGTAATAGCCTCGGGTGGCCTCGTCGGTCCGGATGTAGCCAGCAAGGATGGCCAGGCACGCAAGGATGAAGGTCAAGACCCCGCCGAGCTGGCCGAGGCGGCGAGTGGCGACCTCCTGGCGGAAGGTCTCGACGAAGCGAGCCTTCTGGTCGCGGCGGAAGGCGACGGGGACCTCGGCCTGGTAGAGATCGCCGTAGTCACGCTGGGCGGCCAGGAAGACCTCGGGGCGCCCCTGAATCATCGGGTCGATCAGGGAGCGAGGGGCCTTCCACGTGCGGGGGATGCCGGCGTCGGCCAGCCAGTCGGAGACGGCTACCTCGATCTGCTCGCGGAGGCTAGCCAGAGCGCGGTCCTCGTTAGCCATCAAAGCGCTCTGGACATTGCGGACAGCCTCATCGGCAGGGGGCGCGTCAGTGGCGACGGCCGGGATCGTGGGGGGAGCGGGAGGCGTGGGCAGAGGCGGTGGCAATGGCGGTCGGGGCGGCTCGGGAAAGCTGAAGGCGAGATCGGCTGTGCGGGCGTCGCCACCGCAGTAGCCGGGACACATCAGGCGATCCACGGAGAGAAGGGCCAGGGGGGTCAGCACCAGGGCCAGGAGGATCAGTCGCTTCATGGCTCTCGATATCCTTGCCGGTTCCGGCCCGAGCGGGCCGCGTCGCTCCACATCAAGGAATTCGCTGGGGAGGACGCATTATTGAGAGGTGAAGGTCGATTCGCCCGGACCCGGAGCCCCGCAACGCGATGGCGTTCAGGCCGCGCGTCGGCCGAGCGCCCGGTGGTACTGGGCGTAAGTGGCGGCCTCGCGGCTCCAGGGGCTGGCGAGCTGGACCAGGATTGCCACGCAGACGACGACGATTGCCGACCAGGGTTCCGGTGAGGGAACAAACGTCGCCAGCACCCCGGCCAACAGGGCCGTCAGGCCGACCGGGAAAAAGCGGAAGCGCGCCTTGCGGTCGCGGTCCGTCAGTTTCCCGAACCCGACGGCGGCGAACGTCAATCCGAAGTAGCCGGCCACGATCGCGAACGGGACGAAGCGTGAGTCGAGCGAACCCTGAGAGACTTGCACGAACTGCCGGGTCGCGTCGTTGTTGAAGGACCTCGCCGGGAAATCGAGGTGGGCCCAGCCGACCAGTGTGGTGGCGACCAGTCCGACCGCCAGTCCGACGACCATCTGTGTCAGCCGCCGACCGGTGCCCGAGACCGCACGCCCTTCCCAGAACTTCGCGGGGACGAGCACACCCCAGGTGCCGAGCAGGATGGTCGAGAAGAGGAGTGCGAGCTGTTCGGGCCGCTGGGGATGGGGCGCGTCGAGCATGCCGAAGAGAGGCACACAGAGGAGCGTCGCCATGGCCGCCAGCGGGGTTGCCAGGAGCATCGAGCCAGCCAGTTCGGCCAGGCGGACCCGGCCACTCGGCAGGATCGGCGGACTCGGCGGCGGCTCGGGCGGGGCTTGTGGTCGCGTGGGTGCCGGCGGCTCGCGGCGGATCGTGGCCCGTCGGACGACCGGCGCCGGCACTGGCCGGGGGACCGGCGCGGGTTGGCGAGGCGGGGCATTCCGGTTGACGGGGCAGGCGTTCCAGAATCGGCGGACCATCCGGCCACACTTGCGGACACGATCCCGAGGCGGCATCGTGTCGGGACCGATGTAGAGGACCGGCTCCTCGGGGCCGATCCGGAGGATCTCCTCCTCACCGCCCGAAGGGGCCGGCGGACTGCCGGCGGTCGCCGTCTTGTTGTCGGTGATGAACCGGACGGAGGGCTCTCTGGGGACGTCGCCCGGCAGGAGTAGCTCGGTGACGCGGGCCGGTCGCTGGTTCGGGTCCTTGGCCAGGGCGCGGGCGACGATCGACTTGAACGGCTCCGGCAAAGGGGAGAGGTCGGGCCGGGAGGTCAGGTGCTTCATTAGCACCTCCTGAACCGATTCGCCGTCAAACGGCACACGGCCGGTGAGCATCTCATAGACGATGATGCCGATGGCGTAGACGTCGATCGGCTTGTGATACTTGCCCGTGCCGATCTCGGGGGCCATGTAGTGACAGGTGCCGACCGACTGCGAGTGACCGGGCTCCTTGCTGCTGGTGATCGCCTTGGAGAGCCCGTAGTCGCCGATCTTGACGACGCCTTCTTCGAGGAAGAGGTTGGCCGGCTTGAGGTCGCGGTGGACGACGCCGTGGTCGTGCAGATAGGCGACCCCCTCGACGAGCCCCTTGAGCCAGTGGCGGACCTCATGATGCGGCAGGCCGCCCGGGCTGCGTTCGAGGATCGTGGCGAGGTTCGGACCAGCAACGTACTCCATGATGACGAACGTGTCGCCCTCGTCGTTGGTCCGGACGTCGTGGATGCCGATCAGGTGCGGGCTCTTGAGGTTCATGCACTGCTGGACCCCGCGGCGCTCGACCTCGAGGTTGCGTGTGATGAGCTTCAGGGCGACTTCCTTGCCGGCGTCCGTCACAGCGTAATAGACCTCGCCGAAGCCGCCGCGGCCGATCGCTCGCTTGATCGTGTAACCCTCCAGCGGCCGGATGCCGGAGGCATAGGCAAAGCGACCGCGGGCCTCGTCGGCGTGGCGGTTCGGAGCGGGGTTCGGCTCGTGGGCCATCGTCTCGTCCATGGCCGCGCCTCGGGGCTGGGGGGCGGTCGCGTTCATCGGGATGGGCACTCCAACACACTCACTCGCTGCAATCAGGGCTCGCCGGGTCGGGTCATCCCTCGGGAGCGAGTTCGGCGGGTCCCCGACCTTTATTGTATCCAAATCGGCGCTCGCCAAAACGTCGTTCCCCGTCACATTCCGTTCAGGCCGACACGCCCCGGGGACCCAGAGGTTCGAGGCTAAAGGAGAAACCCTGGCCCAGCACGTTCGACCTGAGTGTCAGGGGCGACCGCGAGAGACAAGGCTTGCCGTCCACCTCGAAGGTCCCCGGCACGCGGCACCAGAGCTCGCCCCCCTGTCGGAAGAGGACCACGGGGGCTTCCAGGTGCGAGGCCGGGATGTGAGCCTGGGGCGACGGCCCGAGGATGCACGTTTCGGCCATCAGGATCACTCCCTCGACAGCCAGCGGCAGCCGGTGCCGGCTGACGATCTCCAGTCGGGCCGTGGCGCTGACCGGGCTCGGCTGGCGGAACATCAATTCCACGGTCGAGCCGAGCCGGATCACGTCGCGGTCGCGAAGTGGGACCACGGCGACGACCTGGCGGCCGTTGACGAACGTGGGATGGTGGGCTCGGAGGACGTAGCCGTCGCCCTGGCGGATCAGGCTGGCGTGGCGTCGGGAGAGGTCGCCGAGCAAGGGGACGTCCGCCTGGCTGTCGGCCCCGGCGCGGCCCAGGACGATCTCACTGTCGCAGCAGACGAGGTAGCCGCCGACGGCGTCGGCCCAGAGCAGGAAGCGGCCCGTCGGGCCGGAGTTGGGCGTCACGGCGACCGTGGCGACGCGACCTGGCTCGGGTCCAGAGCCCTCGCGGTCGTCGAGAAAGACGATGCCCTCCTGCCTCGGTTCGGCCGGCACCTTGCCCACGCCGGCCGCGTTGGCTGCGATGAGCAGCTCGGGCATGTGTGCGACGCGGCCGGAGCGAGCCGGCAACGTATTGGCCGGGCTCATGCCGCCGATCTGTTGCCAGGCGCGGGTGCGTGCCTGGCGGGCCGCGGGATGTTCGGGGATCGTCTCCAGCAAGCTCTCGGCGGCGGCAAGGACCTCGCCCCAGTTCGGCGCGTCGCCGAGGGCTCGGTAGAGTCGTTCGACCTTCGGCGAGGCGGCTTTCTGCCGCTCGTCCAGGTCGTGCCGGGAGGCGGCGAGGACGTCGGCCGCGACACCGCCGGCCAGCCGCTCGGCGCGGTCGAGCGCCTCGCGGGCGCGGCCGAACTCGCCGCGGCGGGCGTCGTCGATCGCCTCGCGCCAGGCTTCGGCCGCCTCGCGATACCGCCGGAGGGTTGGGCCGCTAACCTGATCGCGGGCCAGCCGATCGACCCGTTCGAGCACGCGGGCCGGGTCGCCGGCCTCCAGCTCGACGCGGACCTCAACGGCCACATGCTCGGCCAGCTTCAGGCGGGCCGCGGCCAGAACGTCGGGGGCCACGCTGTGCTGCTCGGCCAGCTTCAGGTCGCCGATCGCCCCGGCGAGGTCGTCCGCCTCGGCACGGCGGGTCGCCCGACCGACCAGCTCCCGAGCCAGCCGGCCGCGCATCTGGACCGCCTGGCGGTGGTCGGCCACGTCGGGCCGGCTGACCAGGGCCAGCGCCTCATCGAAGCGCCCGGCCCTGGCCGACTCCTCCGCCTGTCGCAACGCAATTCGCCATTGTCCCAGCATGGTGGATCTGCCGCCCGGGTTGACCATGGGGATGACCGCCGCTTCCTGTTCGTTTCGTCGCGTCTCGTCTGTCGGTTCGCTCGGTCGCATCTCAGCTCAGGCATGTTCGCCTGCCAAGCTATTCGCCGTCGGGACCACGATCTTGGGGGGATTTCTCGGATCGCCCGCCCCGAGACGCCCAGGGTGGCCCTTGATCGAAGGTGGACCAGAGGGCCGATGTCACCTCACAGGAGAACCGCGATCTGACGCGAGTCGAGGTCCGATCAGGGGCCCTGCACGGGCTCAGACCTGCGGTCGTCTACGGAGCGATCAACGGCGAATCTGTCCAGCCGGGAAAGTCGCAGCGCCCCGGAGACCCGGCGGGGCCGGTCCGGGGCGCTGGTCGGGGGTCCGCGAGGGGCCGGGGCCGGCCGGCGGGGGGGATGGACCGGCCGGGGTTCTCAGAGCTCCCGCTCGGCGACCCGGCCAGAGCTGTCTGGTTCGCTCAGGAACTCGCCAGCTTCGCGGAGCACGTCGCGATCGGGAACCTGATCGACATCGAGGGCCTCGCCACCATCGCTGAACTGCGCCTTCAGCTCATTGGTGCGGCTCTCCAGCTCGACCCGGCGGTTCAACTCGGCGACCGCTCGCTCGGCATCGGCCAGGGGGCCGACGTCGATCGTGATCCACTCGAACTCGTGGGCGAACTGCATGGCGTCGTGCTTGGCTTCGATCTCCTGGATCTTCGACAGCAACGCCTCACGCTTGGCCTTCATCTCGAGCAGGGCGTCGTGGAGCTTCTGCCACTGGGCCTGGCGGTGCTCCAGCTCGCTCTGCTTGACCTCGAGGATGTACTTGGCCCGTCGAGCGATGTCGAGCTGACGCTTCAGCTCGATCTTGGCCAGGCGCGTCCGGGCGTCGTTCGTGCTGACACGCTGGACGCCCGCGTCATCGAGGCTGGCGAAGAGGCG
This sequence comes from uncultured Planctomycetales bacterium, assembly GCA_963752755.1. Classification (GTDB taxonomy): domain Bacteria; phylum Planctomycetota; class Planctomycetia; order Isosphaerales; family Isosphaeraceae; genus CAVVZJ01. The sequence continues at coordinate 89,563 of CAVVZJ010000011.1, forward strand.
CTGGACCTCGCGGCTGGCGTGCTCCTTTTGGTCGTTCTGGGCGACGATCTCGCCCTGGATGTCCTTGATGCTCTGCTCCAGCTTCGCCAGGCTCTCGACCCCCTGGTCGATCGCCGGCCGGAGTGACTGCACCTGCTGCCGCGCGGCCTCGACGTCGGCCTCGAAGGGCACGGCGGCCCGGGCGTTTTCACGAACCTTATTGGCGGCGTAGCGGGTGTAGTACCACGCCTTGGTCCCGAACAGGGCGAAGAGGACCGCGGCTCCCAGGCCGGCGCCGATCAGCCCTTTCTTGCACATGCCTCGCACCATCTGAGGTTTCTCCTTCCAACTGCGGCCAGGCGTTCGTTCTTTCTGGTGTCGGCTCGGCCTCCTGCGACCGGGCCCCCTACCAGAGCATTCGGATCCTCCACCCGGATTATTGGTTCGAAGCGCCGATTTCCGGCGATCGCGGCTGTCGCCCTCGGCGAGTGGCCCGACGCCCCGCAATTGCAAGAGAGGCTCGCCGTCGATTCACCCGAAGTTCAGGCGTCAACGTGAATTCGGGCGACCCTGCTGGGCGGCGCGGGAGACGTTCGCGACGAACGTCCTCCCTGCCGCTCGTCATCGTCGCGCCCGGACGGGCCCGATCAAGAAAAAAAGAGCCACGTCACGACCGCGAAGACCGGCAGCAGCACCGCCAGGCTGTACTTCATGTAGCCGAAGAAGCTCGGCATGCGGACGCCGTGCCCTTCGGCGATCGACTTGACCATGAAGTTCGGGCCGTTGCCGATGTAGGTATTCGCCCCCATGAACACGGCGCCCAGGGAGATCGCCTTGACCAGCCCGAAGCCGATCTGGCTGCCATCGAGCAGGGTCATGAACTCTCCCGATGGCGCCCCGAGCGAGCGGGCCGACTCGAAAAAGACGAGGTAGGTCGGAGCGTTGTCCAGCACGCTTGAGAGCAAGCCCGTGGCCCAGAAGAAGTGCCAGGGGTGATGCAATGGCAGGTTCTTGCCCTCGGCCTGCAGGATCTCGATGGGTACCTGCATCGTCAGGAAGATGCCCAGGAAGAGCGCGGCGACCTCGGCGATGGCGGCGTAGTTGAACTGCACCTCCTTGCGGAGCCCGCGCGGGGTCGAGGCCAGTGAGGCGACGGCCAGGACGAGCATGATCGCCTCGCGGACGAACGCCGGCACGACCCACGCCCCGCCCGGCAGCAGCGGCTTACCCGGTACGATGAACGCCACCGAGGCCACGACCCCCAGCAGGTACAGCAGGTTGACCTTGCCGTGCAGGCGGAGCGGCGAAAAGTGCTGCTCTTCCAGCCGCATGATCGGCTTCGGCTCGCGGGGGAACGCGTAGAAGCGGTCCCAGAGGTAATAGATCAGCAGCAGGGCCACCAGGCAGAACGCCCAGGGCAGGATCAGGTGGAACGTCCAGAAGAACGGCACCCCCTTGAGGTAGCCCAGGAATAACGGCGGGTCACCGATCGGCAGCAGGCAGCCGCCGATGTTCGAGACCAGGAAGATGAAAAAGACGACCGTGTGGACCACGTGCGTCCGGTCGCGGTTTGTATGGAGCAAGGGACGGATCAACACCATCGACGCGCCGGTCGTGCCCACGAAGCTCGCCATCACGGCGCCGAGGGCGAGGATGCCCGTGTTGACCGCTGGCAAGGCTAGCAGATCGCCGCGCACCTGGAGTCCACCCGCGATCACGTACAGGCTGAACAGCAGGACGATGAATGGCACGTAATCGTCCAGAACGGCATGCTGGAGCACGGCGCGGATCGTCGGCCAGCCGGTTGGGGTGCCGTGGAAGCCGAACTCGCGGGCGGCGTAGTAGACCAGGACGATCAGGCCGAGCACCAGGCCGACCATCAGCTTCGTGAGGTTGTTCTCCCACCAGTGGTGCGCCGCGCGGACCAACGGCAAGGTTGCGATCAGGATCAGCAAGACTGCGAACGGCAAGGTCCAAACCCAGTGCGGGATCGGGTGGGCGTGCTCGGGCTCGCCGAGAGACGGCGCGACTCCGACTCCGCTGGCGTCGGTTGGTGGACGGCGGTTGAGGCCGGAGCCGCCACGAGGGCCGGCTCGGAAGCGGTGGCCGGCGGGGAGAACGGCCCGGTTAAGCGCGATGGCAAGGACGATCCCGAAGGCGATCGCGGGGGAGACGATCCGTCGTGACCGTGACGAGACGTGGTTCGGATACGCGGACATCGTGACTCCAGGGACCTCCCAGGATGCCATTCGGCCGCCGGCCGGGCTTCTTCGGCGCAAACCGTCCGCGCCGCCCGGCCCGCCGACCTCCCTCCCTCGGCGCACGGGCGGCGGACCGCCGCAGCATAACCGATCCGGTCGCCCCCGTCGCGGCGACTCGACCCGGTTTTCCCGATCCTCAACGGCGGACCCGGACGCCACCGGCCGCAGGAAAGTGGCCTGAGATAGATCGGTATCACGATAAAGAAAGACCGCCGATGGCCTCAAAGTAAGCGTCAGGCGTCACTGCCATCTCGCCATGACTTCGCGGCTATCGGCGGTCGGTTTTGCGGACGAAGGTCGGTCCCGTTGGGCTAGAATTCCGTTTCCAGGGCGTAGGTGAGCTTCATGCGGGCCTGGTTCTCAAGCTGGCGGACGCGTTCGCGGGTCAGGCTCAGCGTCTCACCGATCTCGCGGAGGGTCATCGGGCCGTCGTCGTCGAGGCCGAAGCGCATGCGGAGGACGGCCGATTCGCGGTCGTCGAGCAGGCGCATGTGTCGCAGGACGCGACTGAGGTCGTCGGCCTCGATCAGGGCGATGTCGGGGGCCTTGCAGCGATCGTCGGTGAGCATGTCGTCGAGGAGCTGGCCCTCGTCCTCCGGGCCGTCGGGGTGTGGCGTGAGGTTGTTGACACGGATCGCCTTGGCGACGATCGCGATCTTCTTCTTCGAGAGCTTCAGCGCCTTGCCGACCTCCTCGGGCATCGGCGGCCCGTCCCAGTCGCTCGGTCAGGGCGACGCTCACGCGACGCCACTTGCTCAGCAGCGTGACCATGTACGCCGGCAACCGGATCGGCTTGCCCTGGTTCATCACGGCGCGTCGGATCGACTGCTTGATCCAGTAGCTGGCGTAGGTGCTGAAGCGGACCTCCATGCCGCCGTCGAATCCTTCAACGGCCCGCATCAGGCCGAGGTTGCCCTCTTCGATAAGGTCGTCCAGACTCAGCCCCTTGCCGAGATAGCCGCGGGCGATGTTGACGACCAGCCGGAGGTTGGCTCGGACCATCCGGTCGCGGGCCTCGGGGTCGCCGAGGGCGACCCGGGCGGCCAGCTCGCGTTCTTCCTCGGGCGTGAGCAGCGGCGTGGAGTTGATGTCTTGCAGGTAAATCTGGAGCGTGGAAGGGTAATCACGCTCCCGACGTCGCGCTCGGACAGTGGACATTGGGGGAGGGCTCCTGGTGGCGTCGTCGCGAACCGGATGAGGGCAGTCGGCCGCGCGCTGCGCCGCGGCGGCCGGCCGGTCGACGAGACCTCGCTCGCCGACCAGACAGCTCCCCTCCGGTTGAACATAGGACACCGTCTGTCGCCCGTCAATAGGTTATATTAAGAAATCGCCGCCGGGGCCGGTGACGGCCCGACCAGACCACCCGGAGACGCGCCCAACGACGATCCGGAAGACTCCGGCATCCCGGCCGGGAACGCGGAGGCCACCACCTCACCGCGACCGGGATCGACCTGGACCCGGTCGCCGTCGCCCAGCGCCGCGAAGGCGCCGGTGGCGTTGACCACGGCCGGAATGCCGGCCTCGCGGAGCAAGATCGCCGCGTGGCTGAACTCGCCGCCCAGGTCGGCCACGACCGCCGCGAACCGCGGGAAGACGACGGCCCACGACGGTTCCAGGCTCGGTGTCAGCAGGATCGGCGACTCGGGCAGACGCGCGGCCGTCGAGCAGATCCGCCAGGTTCTCGGCCCGGACGATCGAGCCCACGACTGCCCGGCCTCCTAGCCCGATCCCCTCGAAGCGGCGCCTGCCCTGAGGCCTGCCGTCCGTCTCGGCGCGGGCGACGAGGGCCTCGATCGCGTCCCGGCTGCTGGTCGTCGGCAGGTCGAGCCGCCGCGCCCGTTCCCAGCGAGCACGGCGGTCGGCAGCGCGGCGTCGCCAACTCGACGGCTCGGCCTCCAGATCCTCACGGCGGAGGAAGAACAGGTCGTCCGGCTCGTCGAGATGCCCGGCCTCCACGGCTCGACGGGCTTCTTCCAGCAGCCGGACGCGGAGCCGGAACCAGCGTCGCATTAACTGGTCGCGGCACGACTCCCGCCACTCGTCGGCGAGGCTGAGGAAGCGGCCGACCGTCGCCTGGAGGAACGTGGGTCGCGGCCGGGGCGGCGGCAAGGGGCCGCGATGGCTGGCCAGGTCGGCGCGGAGCGACTCACGAAGCTCGGCAAACCGCGGGTTCCGGGGGTCAGTCTCCAGGGGGCCACGATGACCGTAGCAGGCCAGCCAGGCGTCGAGTCCGGCGAGACGCTCCTCGGCGGTCGGCCGCGCGGCCAGGTCGGCGTATTCGTCCATCATCGTGTGCGTCACGACCCGGCCCGACGCCGGCAGGCCGAGACGCCGACGGAGCTTTCGCCGCGATCGCGAGGATCTGCATGAGGGCCGTGTTGACCCGGATCGCGATGTCGGCCCCGATCGCCGTGGCGCGTTGCAGGTCGAGCAGCGAGCGCGCCCCGTCGATCGTCGCGTCGAGAGCGAGCAACTCGCGGTTCCGGCCGAAGATCGTGGCATAATCGACCAATGCCGCTCGCGCCAGGGCGGGTAGCTTGCGGAACAGCCGACCGAGCAGGACCCGACCGTCCTCGGGGCCTTCGGCCAGGCCGCCGACCGAGTCCGTCACCATCCGGCGCGGCAAGCCCCAGTGGTCCATCAAGCGGAACTGCAACGCGAAGTTCATCCAGACCCGCTCCGCGGCCTCAAGACCGTAGCTCTCGCCCCAACCGGCCACCGCCGGCTCGACTCTCTCATAGTAGGTCATGGCCATCCGACCGGCCTCGACGAACGCGCCCACAATCCAGGGGCTCGGCGACTCGCCGAGGATCTCCTTGTGGTTGGCCAGGCTCAGGGTCTCGTTGCGTCGCACCGGGAAGAGCGCGGGCCGCGCCTGGAGGAGAAGCGGAGTCGGCGACCCCTCGGGCCGGACCCATTCCAGGTCGAGCCGGCCTCCGAAGACGCGATGAACCCGCCGGAGCCAGTCGTGATGGGCGACTCCCCGCTGCAGGTGCCCGCGTCCCACATGCCCCCGCCGACGGCCTGCGGTCAGCTCGCTACGTTGCCGCCGTTCTCCCACGACTCCTCGAAGTAGAATCCGTCGAAGAACGTCACCCCCGCCGCCTCGCCTCGGATCAACGGTTGCACGAAGACAACGCCCTGTGGCTGGCCGTCGCTTTTGGGTAACACCGCGACCACCCGGGCGACCGCCTCGCGGAAGCCGGCCGGGTCGTGGACCGGCAGGCTGAGGAACCGGCCGGCGTTAGAGGTCGTCGCGGTGTCCTCGCTCGGCGAGCCCGATCGGACGATGCAGGGAAGCCCCCGGATCGCTCGTGGCGGCTCCACGTCGGGGTGAGCCGCCAGCAACACCGCGGGTGCCCAGACCGTCGTCGGCACGGCCAGGCCGGCGCGGGCAGCGCGACGGAGGTTATCGAGCTTCGGCACGTTGCGGTCGGCGAACGCCTCGAGCCGTCGCCAGGGTGTTTCGGAACTCATCACGTCGCCCCTGATTTCGGGACCCTTCGAACGCGCTGGACCCGGACGGGCCGCGCCAACCCCGCTCCGCCGCGGGGTACGGAGCACCTCCATGCCATCGGCGCATCCAGGGCGCCGACGCTCTCGCGTACGAGCGGCGGACGGTGGGCGAAAGTCTCGCTCGTGCCGCGTCCTGATTGTGCAAGACGATGGGAGCAAGTCTCGCGCCAGGCGGACCGATGCCGCCCTGAACGCTCCGCCCGTCTCGATGTAAATCCCCTGTTACGCGAAGTCTCTGTCCAGGGTGGCTTCTGAGTGAGACATCCCCGGCATTTGCCGTAAGCCCCTAGATTCCCTATCTAGCGACGCGCGAATTGTCGTCCTGAAAGGATTTCCCCCCCAATGCACGAAGCGAGGACGACCTCCGTGTTCTTAATCACTTCCCCAGGTCCAACAAAATTCCCAGTCGTCTCATTCACCCGAGATCTGCAGGTTTTCCTTGCCGGTGCTTTTTGCCGCTTCCGAACGATCGGCCGCCGCAACCGGCCGGGCGAAGAGAATCGCTCAGAACGGGTGAGGAACGCGTCCGATCCACAACGTCGAGCCGGGTCGCCGTGCCCCGGGAACACCTGGACGATGTCGAATCGGCCGGAACGGACCCGACCGGCCTGTTGCAACGGAAAGGAGACCGCCCGATGACGCGGTCGAGATGGCTTCTGTTGGCCGCCGCCGTGGCGACCTCCGCGGTCGGTTGTGCCCATTGCGACACCTGCGACCAGATGCCCGCGCCCTGTGCCGGTGGCGATTGTGGCGTGATGGCGCCGGCCGGCACGATCCTGGCGGCTCCGATGGCCGTCGGGGCACCGACGACGTTGATGATGGCCGCTCCGCCGGTCGTGACCTCCGGTCCCCGCGCGGCGCCGTCAGGCCCGGGCCCGGCGACCGGCACGAACCGCGCCGGCGACCGCGCAGTCGGGCGAAGTTACATCGGTTCCCGAGCCCTGCCGCTGCCCAACGGCGGCGCGACCCCGTTCTCGCCGCCCAGCCCGGTGTCACCGGCGGGCCCTCTGCCTCGCGGTGATCCGGGTCGCGGGGAAGCGGTCGGAGTCTCGAGGACGGCCAGCGGGGCGCGAGACGCGAGAAATCCGTCGATGTCCTCCGTCCCGTTGCGCGGGCTCCTCGGGTTACAATGGGGGCGAGCCCCAACGCGACGGTCTTGGGGATCTCCTCGACCCGGGCCTCGGCCCCGCCGACCCGAGCGAGCCAACCCGATGAGCAGCATTGAAGCCCGCATCCCAGCTCGTTCCCGGTGGCCCCGCCTCCTGGCGAGATCGCCTGGAGGAAGTCGTCGCGATGATGCGGGAGATGAGCCGGCAGACCGACCCCCAGGCGATGGTCCGTCTCCTACGGCGAGCGGGTCCGCCGGCTGATCGCGGCCGACGCCTTCCTCGCCTTCAGCCGCCGCGACCTGGACGCTCCACTATATCGGATCACCCGGTCCAGCCGCTGGGTCGAGGAGATCAATCCCTGGACCCAGCGCGACCGCTTGCCGTTGCTCTCCGGCGGCCTGCTGGCGGAGCTGATCTACGGCGACGAGCCCCGGATCATCGACGACCTGCAGGTCGATCCCGACGACCCGGCCGCCGAGTATCTCCGCGATTTCCGCTCCGTTGATGGCCCTGCCCAACTACGACGCCGGCGTCTCGCTGAACATGACCCTCCGCCTCTCCCGACAGCCCGCCGCCTTCGACCGCGAGCAGTTCCCCGAGATGGTCTGGATGAGCAACCTGTTCGGTCGCGCCACCCAGAACCTCGTGCTCAACGACGAGTTACGACGGGCTTACGAGATCGTCGATCGCGAGCTGCGACACGTCGCCACGATCCAGCGCTCGCTGCTGCCCCGCGACCTGCCCCGCATCCCCCACCTCGAACTCGCCGCCCACTACCAGACCTCCCGCTGGGCCGGTGGCGACTACTACGACTTCTTCCCCCTGCCCGACGACCAGTGGGGCCTGTTGATCGCCGACGTCAGCGGCCACGGCACGCCCGCGGCCGTGATGATGGCGATCACCCACAGCCTCGCCCACGGCTACCCCGGCCACCCCATGCCGCCCGCCGAACTGCTGGCCCACGTCAACCACCGCCTCGCCCGCGCTCTACACGGCCGACAGCGGCACGTTCGTCACCGCCTTCTACGCCATCTTCGACCCCCGACACCGCGGCCTGACCTACGCCACCGCCGGCCACAACCCCCCCGCGTCAAGCGCTGCCGGGACCACCGGATCGACGTGCTCGACCGCGTCGGCGGCCTGCCGCTGGGCCTCTTCGACGACATCGCCTTCGACCAGGCCGCCGTCACCCTCGAACCCGGCGACCAGCTCGTCCTCTACACCGACGGCATCACCGAGGCCGCCGACTCCGAGGGCCGGATGTTCGGCGTCGAACGGCTCGACAGGCCCTCTGCCAGTTGCGAGGAGACCGCCGACGCCCTGATCCGCACCTCCTCGACGCGCTCGCCCGCTTCACCGCCGACCAGCCCGCCTCCGACGACCGAACCTTGCTCGTCGGCCGCGTCTCGTGAGCTTCTGACGTCCGCCGCGCCCGCAGGCGGCCGAGGTCGGCGGTCAACGCTTCGAGCACCGTAATCGTTCAGCCGAATTCGGTGATGGTCCAAGTGTCGGGTGCGTCAAGTCTTCGACGACGCACCGATCCTCCGAGAGTTCGGAATGGTGCGTCTACACTTGCGGCAATCTGTCCTGCGATCGGCGGAATGGTTACCGAGCACCAAGGGCCAGGGGGAGGGAGGACACGATGCGGAGGTCGCTGCCAACGGCCCGACCTCCTTCATCGTTGTACCCGCACAAGTCTGGTGCGCCCGTTAAAGATCAGGCGATCGGATGCGGGACCGGGCTCGGAAGCTCGATGCAGACGATCTGCCCGTGGAAGTGGACGCAGTAGCGCCGAGGGGGATGGAACTCCGCGGCGACAGTTGCGCCGTCCGCGTGGCGTACCTCTTGTTCCGTGATGCGGAACCCCATCGCCTCCAGCCGCTCCCCGGCGACAGTCTCGTTCACACTCTTCAACGGATACCGCTTCTCGACGTGGGCGAGCGCGTGATGAACCGCGTCGCGGGTCGCCTTGTCCAGGGACTCGGTCGAGCGCCGCGATGGCTCGCAGCGCGACGGCTTCCTGGAGCTCGTGCGATACCACGCCCTCCTTGGGAGCGGGGTCGCCGCCGTGGATCGCCAGGTAGAGCGCGATCAGCCAGGCCGCGTCGCGTTCGTGAGTCAGGCGGATGTCGTGCAGTTCGGTGGACATCGTCGGTTCGATTCTCCGGCCATGCCGGGTAGGGGAGTGCGTTCGGTCGTTCGGTTCTGAATCGCGAGAGTAACGTCAGGTGGCAGGACCGGCGATGACTGACGCCCGGAGGTCCGCCGCCTGCTGGCCCCTGGCCGGCTTACGGCCCTTGGGGAGCGAGCACAAAGGCGCACACCTTCTGGGCGTCGTACTGGTTCTGGCGGCTCCAGCCGTCGGTCGCCATCGCGGCGACATACAGGTTCTCGGAGAACCCCGCGACGCGGCATTTCCCGATCAGGTCGTCCACCGTGTCGCTCGCCGAGAGGGTGCCGGCGGTGACGGGTCCGTTCGCGGCGAGGACCACGGGAGTCACGCCCCGCGTGACGTTGAAGCTGTAGGTGGCGAAGTTGTGTGGGTGATGCACCTCGTAGCCGAGCGTCACCGAACCCGGGCGCGTCCGGATCGTATTGCAGGACGCCGCAATCGTCGGCGCCGACCCCGCTGCGCATCGGAGCGGCGATGTCGGCTGTACAGACGTTGTTGTCGATGTGCAGAGTCATCACGAAGCCATTGCTGCTGATCAGGCCGAGCGCGGCGGCGTCGGAGGTGTGGATCGTCCCCGAGAGGTCGGTCGACGTCGGCACGCGGAAGTTGATTCCCAGGGCCGCGAGGTTGGCGGACGCCCCGGCCGAAGTGAAGAGCTCGACCTTGATCTGGTACGGGCCGAAGTCGGTGTTCGGATGGGGGAGCAAGACGGTGGTGGGAAACTTGGCGCTGGTGAGGTCCTCGTAGAGGTCGGGGAAGCTGTATTGCCCGAGCGGCGGCAGCGCGGGTGGGATCTCGAAAAGGTCGGGCACGTTGTTGACGACCTTCGGCCCGAGGGAGAGGACCTCCAGCACCAGGTCGCCGCCGACGACGTGCGTGTAATGCCGGTGGACCTCGCTCGACAGCGGCGTCCAGGCCCCGGCGGCCCCCTTGCGGTAGGAGACCCGATAGTACTTGACGTCGTGGAGTTCCCGGAGTCGGTTGTCAAACTCGATCCGGAACCGCAGCAGACCGCCGAACGGCTCACCCACGTCGGTCAGACCGAGATTCGCGGCGTCGGTCGTCGCCTGGAGATCCTGACTCGTGCCGTGGATCCGGCTCAGCGGCAGGTTGCCGACGGCGGCGACGAGCACCCAGTCGTCGGGCGCGATGACCGGCGGGCAGGGCCGGCAGGTCCGCGCCAGGGGGCTTGTCGTGTAGAGCGTGACCTCGGTGCCGCAGGCGTAATTCCAGTGCGTGTAGCATCCGATTGGGGTCGGGGCGTAGATCGTCACGTCGAAGAAATTGAAGAGGCGCTGCGTGGCCTTGAAGTAAAGGTCCGGTGTGTCGGAGTTTGAGCAGCCGCGGAAGAAGATCGCCCGGAAGTGACCGCAGTCGTCGGTCTTCGCCGTGGCAATCCGCCGGATCTTCACGAAGCCCGGGTAGAAGAGACAGATCAGCGGGCGGACCAACTCCGCGCGGTCGATCAACGACTGGCGGAAGGCGAACGTTTCCGAGACGCCCGCGAGGAACTGGAGGTCGGCCATACCCGGCCGGACGCTCGCCTCGGACAGCGCCGGACCCGCCGCCATCGCCATCAGGGGCCCGGGGTCCGGGCCGGGGCCCGGCGGGAATGGGCCGACGCCCGGCTTCACCAGGTGGGGATTGAGGATCAATTCCCGGAGGTGTTCGATGACCGGGTCGGGCAGATTCTGGATGATGATCGGGAACGGGTCCACCTCGTAAACCTCCACGGTCGCCTGGCAGACCGGCAGGTCGATCGGCACCCCCCCGCTGATGTCCCGTTTCAGCAGCGTCCCCGGCACGAAGCAGAGCCCGTACAGCCAGCATCCCCACTCACCTGGGAAGACGTCGATCTGCGCCTGCTCGGCGGTCTTGCCCGGCTCGATCCGCAACTGCTGCTCGACCGCACCGCGCCGTTGTAGTTCCTCGATCCCGACCCCCGCCGTCTCGATCACCGGCCCGACCAGGAGGCGAACCCCCTGAGGCTCTCGCGTCGCGGGAAACGACAACCTGGCGGACGCCTTGCCGTCGAGCGGTTGGGTGTCCAGCAAGTGTCCGCCCGCCGAGAAGGCGTACACCGCCGCCTCGGGGGCCTTCAATCCGTTTTCCGACTCGAACATCTGCACCCGTACGTCGAGGTTCACGCCCCCGTCGACGCTCCGGGCGTCCACCGCTTCGATCGTCGCCATGGGATGTCTCCTGATGAGAGATGGCTGCCCCGCCGACTCCGACGCCGCCCAGGGCGACCCGATTCTCGGGCCGTGGTCCCCGGCGTCGGCCGTCGGCGATCGCGACTCCCCCGCACCTCATCTCCTCAATCAAGCCAAATCCATTAATAGCTAACCAGAGAAACTTTTCAATGGAAAAAATTGATTAGTTTTTGAATTTTTGATATCGAGAGCGTCCGCACACTTCCGTGCGGGAGTGCTGGGGTAGGGACGCCCTCGCTCCTGCGACGGGGGTCCGGTTGACTCGCTCCCGAAACGGCAGGGCGCGGTCCGTCCCCGAGACGACCCTCGAAGACTTCGGGCAGACCGCCGGAACGCAGCGCGATCCAGACGACCGGCCGCATTCGGAATCGCCGGGCCTGCATTCCCGTTGCAGAAAGGAGTCCGACCAACGTCGCTCGAGCCGAACCCCTGGATTTATCCCGAGTCCGGTCCGGCCTGGGCCGGACTCCGCTCAGGCCGGCGCGCACCAGCTCCAGGCAATTCGGCATCAAGGCCGTCGCCCCAACAATCGGCCGAGGTCAGCGGACAGGGCTTCGAGGATCAGGGGCAGGTTCGCCTTGCGGCGGATCTGGTAATCGGCTTCGAGGCAGCGGTCGGCCAGGAGGAAGACGTCTTCGGGTTCGAGCCGCTCGGCCAGGGAAACGGCGGCTCGGCGGTCGGCCGGGTCGGGTGAGGGCGGTTCGAGGCCGGCGGTCTGCCAGAGGACCGAGCGGAAGAACCGCGCCAGCTCGCCCATCAACAACCCGGCCCGCTCGCGTTGGCGAACGCTCTCCTTGCCCGCCTCCTTCACGAACGCCTCGATCCGCTGCGTCAGGCCCGGCGGGTTGAACCCCCGCGGGCCGGCCAGCTCGTCGATGAGCGATGCGGCGGAAGCCCTCCAGGTCCGGGCTCGCCAGGCCGACCGCCCGCCCGACGCTCCCCTCGCCCAGCTTCGCTAGCCTCGCGGCTTCCTCGGCGTCGTCGGTCACCCCCTGCTCCAGCAGCACGGTCGCCAGATCCGGCTCGCTCAACGGGTCGAACCGGAGCACCCGGCATCGCGAGATCACCGTGTCGAGCTGCGCCTCGGCCGTCGTGCCGATCAGGATCAGGACCGAGCCCGGCGGCGGTTCCTCCAGCGTCTTCAGGAAGGCGTTGGCCGCCTCCTCGCTCAGGTCGTCGGCGTCATCGACGATCGCGATCCGGCGCGAGCCGCGCATTGGCTTGAGGCCCAGGTCGAGGCAGAGGTCGCGGATCACCTTGATCGGCAGCTCGTGCTTGTCCTCCGGCTTACCGATCATCAGGACATCCGGATGCGAATCCGCCTCGACCTGCAAGCAGCTCGGGCATGCGCCGCACGGGTCGAGCGCCGCCTCGGGCCTTCGGCTCGCAGAGCAGCGCCTGGGCCAGCGTCCGGGCGAACCGCTTCTTGCCCACCCCCTCCGGCCCGACGAACAGCAAGGCGTGCGGGAACCGGCCCTGCGCCAGGCCCTCGCCGCAGGTCCTCGACCCGCCGGTCATGTCCGCGAACGGTTCGCCAGGGCACGCTCCACCTCGCTTCGAATCCGCAACGCCACCGCCTCCGGGTCGGCCGAGGCATCGATCCAGGGCATACGGATCGGAATACCCCTTCAACGCCTCGTGAAACCCGTCCCGGACCCGCCGGTGGAACGCCGCGCCGCGGTCCTCCATCCGGTCGCGCGGGGCTCCGACGCGGGCCGAGGCCACCTCGGGCGGCACGTCGAGCACCACGGTCAGGTCGGGCATCAGGCCGCCCGTCGCCACCGGCCGACCCGCCACAGCTCCTCGACCTCCAGGCCCCCGGCGTAACCTTGATAGACCACGTTCGCCAGCAGGAACCGGTCCGACACGACGACCTTCCCCGCCTCGATCGCCGGCCGGACGACCTCCTCGACGAGCTGCGCCCGGCTGGCCATGTACAGCAGCATCTCGGCCCGCAGGCCGATCGCCAGTTCCGAGCGGTCGAGCAGCAACGCTCGCAGCCGATCGCCCAGCGGCGTGCCGCCGGGGTCGCGGCAGGCGACGACGTCATGGCCCTCGGCGCGCAGCCAATCGACCAGCCGCGCTGCCTGGGTCGTCTTGCCGCCGCCGTCGGGGCCGTCAAGCGTCAGGAAGAACCCGCGCCGGCCCGGGGAGGACGTCTCCGTCATGGCTCTATCGTAACCGCGACCGGCCGGACGGAGAAGCTCAGCCCGCCGAGATGACGCAACCCTTCGATTCTTCCTTCTGGAAAAGACATCCCTCCCCCGATAAAATGACGCCGGGACCCCGTGTCTTTGCGTTCCAGCGTCGCCTCGCATCCGGCCCGCGAGGCAGTGGTCGCGTCGTCGAGGCGACCGGCCCCGGGGACCATCCCGCCCGTGTGCGAGCCCCGGAATGACTCCACCCATTTCACACCCTCACCGCTGCCGGGGCGGTCGAATTGCGGAGGACCGCGTGGCCAAGGAAGAACCGATCCGGGTCGAGGGCCGCATAGTCGAGGCCCTGCCCAATACCCAGTTCATGGTCGCCTTCGAGGAAGGCCCGCTGCGGGGCCACAAGGTGCTGGCCCACATCGCCGGCAAGATGCGCAAGAACTTCATCCGCATCGTGCCCGGTGACAAGGTGACCGTCGAGCTGACCCCCTACGACACCTCCAAGGGCCGCATCGTCTATCGCGAGCGCTGAGCCCAACCCACGCCCGACGTCCCGCCCCGACGACGGACCGACACACTCCGAATCGCACCGCTCGTACCCCGCCTTCGCGACCGACTCGACCCGACCCGATCCTCCGGACCGATCGACGGTCGAATCGCCAGGCCAACGACCCACTCGCCCCGCGGCTCGACGCGCGATGACCCGCCCGTCGCCCTCGGGGCCGGAAGTGCGTCGCCTCAACCACGCCGGGTCTTGTAACCCAGCCCCCTCAACGCCGACTCGGCCGACGCGACGTGGTCGCCCTGCAACTCGATCCGACCGTCCTTGACCGTACCCCCCGCGCCGCACTTCGCCTTGAGCGACGCGGCCAGGGCGTCCAGGTCGTTGCCCTCCGGGTCGAGGTTGGCGACGACTGTCACCACCTTGCCCTTCGGCCGCTTCTCGAGCCGCAGCCGCGCCGTCTGCTTCTCCGGTGCGAGACGCACCGGCTCCGGCGCCGGCGGCGGCGGGCAGTCGCACTCCGATTCCAGCTTCCCGCAACGCTCGCAGCGCGGCGGCCGATCCCAGGGCGTTCCGGCGAACAGGCGTCCCAAGTCGAGTCTCCCGTAAGGTCTGCGAAACGTCCCCTATTCCAGCGGCGACCGGGTATAGCGCGGATACAGCGCCACTCCCAGGTTGCCGCGCTTGCCGTACAGGAACTTCAGGTGATGATCGACGTGGTTGGCGATCGTCGCCACGACCTGCGCCAGGGTCTGCCGACCGGCCACCGTGTGGTTCCCCGCGCGGTTGAAGTCGGACGCCCCGAGCCGACGCAGGAGGCCGGTCATCCAGTGCCGATTGGCCGCGAACAGGTTCACCGCCTCCTCGACCGACATCTCGTGCCCGCCCAGCCGCGCGACCCAGGCCTCCTCGTCGAACGCCTGCAAGGTCGGTTCCTCCTCGGCGATGATCCGCTTCATCCGGTCGGCATAGACGAGGTCCGCGTCGAGCAGGTGCGTCACCAGTTCCGCGAGGCTCCATTGACCCGGTCCCGGCCGCGCCTGCTCCTGCTCGCGCGTGAGCTGTTGGGTCGCATACACCAGGATTTCTGCTCCGCTGGCGTAGCGAGCGATCAGGCCCTCAATCGGCTCGGTGCTCATCAGACATCCTCCGGTTGAAATGACCGGTGGCCCGTTATCGCCCGCTGATCCCTGCGTCCAGGGTGCGACGGCCCCGTGTGGTGTCGATGCGGAAGGGGCTCAACCCCTCTTCTACCGCTGAACCACTCCGGCTGCCAGTGGGACATGCGACCCCACGAGCATCTCTTCGCGGTCGGCCGTCCTGAGTGGTCGATTCCCCTTCTCATCCACGAACCCGCGGAGGCGGTCCAATTCGAGCCCGACACCTGGAGGCCAGCCGTTCCCGGGTGGCCCGACCGGACGACAGCCGGAGGCAGCTGTCCCACCATTCCAGGCCGGACCGCCTCCGCGGGTTCGAGGATCAGGCGACCGCTGGACGGGACGGGATAGCGATCCCCCGTCGAGCTTTGGTGACCGTCAAGAGCCGGGTGTGCCGTCGCTCAACGCCGGAATCCCGGCGTCCCGTTTCGCTGCCACCGGCAATCGGCCCGAACGGAGTTGAACCGCTGTCTGGCGATTATCAGGCGCCCGTTCTGCCGTTGAACTACGAGCCGTCTCGTCCCGAAAACGCACGAGCGACGCCCCCCCCCGGCCCCGAGCCCTTGCGGTCGCCGCCTCGTCGATTCGTCCCGATAGACGCCGAAACCCGGCGGATGTTCACGCCTGGAGTCGGTTTTTCCGGCGGCCGGAAGGGCAATTCGCGCGGATCTTTCTGGTAGGATCGAAGGTTGGGGGCGGGAATCTCGTCAAGAAGTGCGATCGGGAGGGCCGGGATTTCAGATAATAGGTTCGGGGGTCGCTGCGGAGCGGTCACCGGGAACGCGGAAGCCGGAACCACCACCCAGGCACAAAGGACACGAAGGTTGCGCACAACTTCGTATTCCGCCATGTCCAGGAAACCGGAAGTCTTCACCGAGTCGCGAAAGTTGGCGCGATCCGTCAACTTCAGTGATTTCCCAGACTCTAGCCATTCCCCTCACCTCCCCCCCGGACTCCTTCGGACCCGTTCCTCGCCACGACGAAACGAACCCAACGGTAAGATGGGCAGTTTTCGAAACGAACCCAACGGTAAGATGGGCAGTTTTCGAAACGAACCCAACGGCGGATCAGCTTCTCCGATCCGTCCCAGTGCCCTGCTTTGCCTGCTCTTCCTGACCGTCGCCTGTCCGGTCCGGGCGCAGGAGGAACTGGTCGTGCGACCGGGTCCGCCGCCGAAGGAGGGGTTCGAGGTCGATCTGGACAAGGACGGCGTGCCCGACGGCTGGTACAACCTCCGCGATGCCCGGCTCGCCGGCGACGGGATCGACGGCCCAACCTGCCTGCGGTTCGAGTGCGACCGGCCGGGGCGGCCGTCGCGGGCGAGCCGGGCGTTCGGCATTGACGGCCGGCAGTTCGAGGCGGTCGTCATCGGCCTCTGGGTCCGGATCGACGACATCCGCGGCGGCGAGCGGATGGGCGAGGAACCGAGTCTCCTGATCGACTTCCTCGGCACCGAACTGCGGACCGTGGGCCACGGCGTCCTCGGTCCCTGGACCCGTTCGGTGCCCTCCCGGCGCTGGACCTGGGTGGCGAAGCGCATCCCCGTGCCCGAGGCCACCCTCGACGCGATCCTCTCAATCGGCCTGATCGGGGCCACGGGAGTGCTCGAAGTCGATGGCCTGACCATCGATCTGGTTCCCCGGGGTGGCTCCGAAACCACCGACCTCGTGCTCAACGGCGGGCTGGAACTGGGCGACCCGTCGCCGGCCCACTGGGTCGTCTCCGGCGGGGCCGCTCGGGTGATGCCGGGACATGATTCCGACTCGGCCCTGGAGCTGTCGCGTTCCGGCGCCCGGGGACAGGCGGCGGTGGCCGTGCCGGTGGATCGGCTCGACGCCCTGGAGATCCGGCTCTGGGCCCGGGGGTCGGGTTTGCGGGGTTCGGGCGGGGCGGTCGGCGAGGTGTTCTTCCTCGACGAGGATGGTCGCGTCCTGCCGGGTGCCGCGGCCGGCGCGCGGGTGTTCCGGTGGGCCGGTTCGTTCGACTGGAGTTCCTTTCTCGCCGTCATCCGCGTTCCGCAGGCGGCGAGCCGGGCCGTGCTTCAACTGGAGAAGACCGACAGTATCGGCTCGATCAAGTTCGACGACCTCACGATCACGGCCAGCCCCGACCCCTCCCGCGGCGCCTGGACCCCGTACCACGCCATGACCGACACCGACGGCTGGCATCCTTACCAGGCCGCCGAGCTGATCGAGCCCGACTCGGCCCTCGACTTCGCCTTCCTCCACGACCCACCCGCTGGCAAGCACGGATTGGTCACGGTTCAGGATGGTCATCTCGCGTTTACCAAGGGCGGCCGCGCCCGGTTCTTCGGCGTCGTGCTGCTACCCCCGACGACGATTCCGACCCCCGAACGGGCCGACGCCATGGCCGAACGCCTGGCTCGTCGCGGCATCAACCTTGTCCGCTTCGACAAGCTCGACGCCCCGTTCGGGCCTGGTCGCAGCCTCATCGACGACACCGCCGACAACACCGCGACGCTCGACCCGATGATGCTCGATCGGTTTGACCACCTGATCGCCGCCCTGAAACAGCGGGGCCTCTACGTCTCGCTGGAGCTGATCGCCTCCTGCCGGTTCCGCCAGGGCGACGCGATCGCCGGCGGCGCGGCCTTGCCGCCCGGCGGCGGGCCAGCGACCGCCTTCGACCCGGCCATCCGGGCACGGACCTTGAAGTTCGCCCACGCCCTGCTCGATCACGTCAACCCCGAGACGGGCCTCGCCCTGAAGGACGACCCGGTCCTCGCCTGGCTCTCGATCTCGGGCGAGCAATCGTTGTTCGATCTGATCGACAACCCCGAGATCCTGCCGGCCGAGTCGGCTGCCGAGCTTCGCAAGTTGCAAGAGCGGAGCACGCTCGGCGCGGGCCGGAGGTTCTGGCAGTCGGCCGAGTCGGACCAGTGGCAGTCGATCGCGAAGGACCTCCGCGACGACGGCCTGAGGGTCCCGATCGCCGGGTGCTCCCACTGGCGCCGCGAGCCCGAGTTCGTCGCGGCCCAGACCGCCAAGGGGCTCGACCTGATCGACGACCGCCTCTACTGGGCGCCGCCGCTTTACGCCCTGGCCGAGCGCCGTTCGATGGTCGAGCATGCCGAGGGCAGCCTCGCCTCCGAGGCGAGCAAGAAGCACAAGTCCGACCGGCCCTACGTCGTCTCCCAGTGGTGCAGCCACACCGGGGGCAACTGGGCCTTGCCCTACGAGGGGGCCGACCTCCTGCTCGGTGCCGAGATGGCCGCGGCCGAGGGCTGGGACGCCCTGGTCCGCCGGGGCGTCTTCCTCTTCCCCGAGACCTGGGGCGCCGCCGCGCCCGGCACGTCCGGCGGTCAGGACCTCTTCCCGATCCCCGAGGCGCTCAACGCCAACCCGGCCGTCTTCGCCTTCCTGCCTCACGCCGCCTCGATCATCCTCCGCCCCGCCGCCGAACCTGACCACGCCGCCCGCGCCTCCCGCCGACGTCGGGTGGCCTGGGACCCGTCCGAGGGCCGCCTGGCGGTGATCACCCCGCACACCCAGGCTCTTGCCCTGGCCGGTCAACTCGGACGCCGCCCGGTCGTCTCCGACGCCCTGACGATCGCCACCGACACCCCCGGCGCCACCGTGGCGGTCTCCTCTGTCGGCCCCGAGCCGATCGCGACGGCCCGCCGCTTGCTGGTGACGGCCCTCGCCCGCGTCGAGCCGACCGGCCTCACCTACGCCGACGCCACCGGCCGCGAGGTTGCCGACCCCGGCCGACCCCCCTTGCGTTCTCGAACCGGTCCTCGCCCGCGTCGAGTGGAACCGCCGCGGTCGCATCCAGGCCTTCGCCCTCGACAACGCCGGCCACCGCAACGGTCCCGCGACCCTCGAACAGACTCCCACCGGCGCTCGCCTCGTGATCGACGGCCGCTCTCCCGCCGTCCATTACGAGCTGGTCGTCGGCGCCGACGCCGGCAAATAGACCGATGTTCGTCGCCGGGCCCGGGCCCGATGGTCTCTGTGCTCCCGTTGTCCCTTTGTGGTGAATCGACCTGCCGTTCCTCCCACGGCTCCCGAGAGTCTTCCGAACCCATGCTCACCCTCGTCACCGGCGGCGCCGGCTTCATCGGCTCGCACCTCGTCGATCGCCTCCTCGCCGACGGGGGCGACGTGGTCGTCCTCGACAACTTCGACCCCTTCTACGCCGCGCCCGCAAGCGAGTCCAACCTGGCGGCTGCCTCGGCGAACCCGCGGTTCCGCCTCGTCGAGCTGGACATCCGCGACGCGGCCGGCGTCGATCGGCTCGTCGGCGAGGTCCGCCCCGAGGCGATCGTCCACCTCGCCGCCCGGGCCGGGGTCCGGCCGAGCATCGAGCAGCCGGCGCTCTACGCCGAGGTGAACGTCACCGGCACCGTCCACCTCGCTGCAAGCCGCCTGCCGGCTCGAACCCCGCCCGCGGTTCGTCTATGCCTCCAGCTCCAGCGTCTATGGCGACCGCGACACCGCCCCGTTCCGCGAGACCGACCAGCGTCGATCACCCCGTCAGCCCGTACGCCGCCACCAAGAAGGCGTGCGAGCTGCTGGCCCACACCTTCCACCACCTCCACGGCCTGCCCGTCACCGGCCTGCGGTTCTTCACCGCCTACGGGCCCCGCAACCGCCCCGACCTCGCCATCGCCAAGTTCGCCGACCTGATCGACCGCGGCGAGCCCGTGCCGATGTTCGGCGACGGCTCGACCCGCCGCGACTACACCTACGTCGGCGACATCGTCGATGGCGATCGTCCGGGCGATCGAGTGTTGCCGGATCGCATCACCTCTACAACCTCGGCAACTCCGACCCGATCGCCCTCCGCGACATGATCGCCGCGCATCGGCGAGGCGCTGGGCAAGGCAGCCGATCATCCGGCGATTGCCCGAGCAGCCGGGCGACGTCCGGCAGACCTATGCCGACATCTCCCGGGCTCGCCGAGGAGCTGGGATACGCGCCGCCGACGCCGTTCCGCGAGGGGCTGCGGCGTTCGTGGAGTGGTTCCGGGGCGAGAGGAGATGAGGAAGGCAAGATTCGTCACAGTGGGGCTGAGGCTGCACCAAGGCAATAATCGCTTCTGGTCCACGAACCCGCGGATGCCGTCCGGTTTGGCCTGGTGGGACCGCCACCCACGGCTGTCGTCCGGTCGGAGTCGGGCTCGAATCGGACCGCATCCGCGGGTTCGTGGATGGAAACCCGGCCTCTGTGCTGCAGACCCCGGCCGCTCGCTCAGAGTCCGCGCCTCACCACTCGCCCCGCATCCTTCAGATCGGCCACGAAGACCGCTCCGCCGGCCCAGTCCCCCTCGGCTCTCGATGCCCGACCGCCACGCACCGCAGCCCCGCCGCCCTCGCCGCTTCGAGGCCGGTGGGCGAGTCCTCGAGGGCCACGGCCTCGTCCGGCTTCGACCCGAGCCGCTACAGGGCCAGCCGGTAGGCTTCGGGGTCGGGCTTGGTCGCGGCCACGTCCTCCTTGCCGACGATCAGTCGAAAGCGTCGGCCAGCCCGGCGGTGCCGAGGACGGTCTCCACGTTCTCCCGCCAGGTGGTCGAGACGACCGCCAGCTCGGCCCGGCCCTCGGAGCCGCTCGACCAGCTCGGCGACGCCCGGGATAGAGCCGCGGCGAGTCGGCCAGCAGCGGTCCGGGTCAGCTCCTGCTTGCGGCGCGACCCAGCCGTCGACGTCGCCGCCCTCGATCCCGCGCTCGGCGAAGCATCGCTGGCGAGGAAGGACGCGGTCGTCCTCCTCGGCCGCGCGGCGCAGACCTCCGGCGGCACGTCCCAGCCCATCGGGCGAACGTCCGCTCCCAGGCCGCGACGTGGACGTTCTCGGTGTCGGCGATCACCCCGTCGAAGTCGAACAGCAGGGCGCGGGGCGGCATGGACATGGGTCGCGACCTCTCCCTCAGGTCGCACGAACCGGCCGGACGCAAAGTCGGATTATTCGCTCAGAGTGCCGGGGCCGTCAAATCGTTGACTTTCCCGCGGCGCGCCCGCTTATGTTTGCCTCGTGTCCCGCCTCCCCGCCGATCCCCGCGACGATCACCGGCCATATCGACTCAAGGAGAACGACCGCATGGCTCGACCCGTCACCCTGTTCACCGGCCAGTGGGCCGACCTGACCCTGGAATGACCTGCCAGAAGGCCAGCCAGTGGGGCTACGACGGCATCGAGCTGCCCTGCTGGGGCGACCACTTCAACGTCCAGAAGGCGCTCAAGGACGACGGCTACTGCCAGGGCCGCCACGACCTGCTCGGCAAGTACGGCCTGAAGTGCTGGGCGATCTCCAACCACCTGGTCGGCCAGGCCGTCTGCGACACCGATCGACGAGCGCCACAAGGCGATCCTGCCCCGCCACGTCTGGGGCGACGGCGACCCCGAAGGCGTCCGCAAGCGGGCCGCCCAGGAGATGAAGGACACCGCCCGCGCCGCCGCCGAAGCTCGGCGTGAAGGTCGTCAACGGCTTCACCGGCTCGCTCGATCTGGCACCTGCTCTACTCGTTCCCGCCGGTCTCCGACGCCGATGATCGCCGCCGGCTTCAAGGACTTCGCCGACCGCTGGAACCCGATCCTCGACGTCTTCAAGCAAGGACGGCGTCCGGTTCGGCCTGGAGGTCCACCCGACCGAGATCGCCTTCGACATCTACTCGGCCGAGACGGCCCTGAACGCCCTCGACCGCCGCCCCGAGTTCGGCTTCAACTACGACCCCAGCCACCTGCTCTGGCAGATGGTCGACCCGGTCGAGTTCATCCGCTACTTCCCCGACCGGATCTACCACGTCCACGTCAAGGACGCCGCCCGGACCCTCGACGGCCGGACCGGCATCCTCGGCTCGCACCTGAACTTCGGCGACCCCCGCCGCGGCTGGGACTTCCGCTCGCCGGGCCGCGGCCAGGTCGACTTCGACGCCATCGCCCGCGCGCTGAACACGATCGGCTACGACGGCCCGCTCTCCGTCGAGTGGGAAGACCCCGGCATGGACCGCGAGTACGGCGCCGCCGAGGCCGCCCGCTTCGTCAAGGAGAAGATGGGCTTCACCGCCCCCGGCCGCCTCTTCGACTCCGCCTTCGAAAAAGGCCAGAAGTCGGCCGGTTAGCCGAGGCTCAAACAACCCCTTGCGATCGAGGGCCGCCCTCGGCGGCCGGTCAAGCCAGCCTTGCCGAAAGTGGCCCTCGGTCCCCTAAGATAGAGGGAGACGGTATCGTCAGCGTTTCCCGAATGCCTGGTCTGGAGTCCCCTTCATGAGCGGCCCGATCGTCCGCAAGTACGGCTTCCCCAATTTCGAGAAGATCTTCGGTTCCCGCGAGGTCCAGCACGGCGTGGATGAGCCCGAGTCGCCGCAGGGCCAGGGTGCGAAGGAGTCGGATGGAACCGGTCTGCCCCCCGACCTGTCGCACCATCCGGTCGATCCGAACCAGCCGGAGGCGTCGGGGACGATCAACCCGGCGACGGAGTTCGGATCGACGGGAGAGTGATCGTCCAGGGGCGAGGGCCGATGGTCGCGTCGAGCCCGGTTGAGGGATGGGACCATCGGCCCTCTGCCGTCAGAGGTCGGGCATCGCCGCCTTCGACGGCCAGGCGGCGAGGACCAGGCAGGCCCAGCCGACGAGGAAGCCGACGCCGCCGATCGGCGT
The DNA here is from genome assembly GCA_963752755.1 of uncultured Planctomycetales bacterium. Taxonomy (GTDB): domain Bacteria; phylum Planctomycetota; class Planctomycetia; order Isosphaerales; family Isosphaeraceae; genus CAVVZJ01. Next base: position 112,243 of record CAVVZJ010000011.1, read on the forward strand.
GATTGCGCCGAGCCAGCGGTGACCGGTGAGGGCCATCGCGTAGAGGCTGCCCGAAAAGAGGGCCACCCCGAGCAGGAACGACCAGCCAGCGACCGTCGCCGCGATGCCAACCGACTCGGGAGCACGGGCGAGCAGCAGGCCGAGGGCGACCAGGGCGAGGGCGTGGGACATATGATAAGTCACGCCTGTATGGAAGACGGCAAGCCGACGATCGGGGCTGACCCGGCCCTCGGAACTCCCGACGAAGGCCGGGTCCTTGAGACGGCCCTCCAGCCAGTGAGCCCCGAAGGCACCGGCCGAGACGGCGAGGAAGCCCAGGATCGCGCCGATGCGGAACCAGGTCGATGCGGTCATCGTGGGATTGGCCTCCGTTGACGGTGGGGATGGAATGTTCCGGCTCCGACATCAGCCAGGGCGGTTCAGACCGCGGCGACGGTGGCGGCCGGGGAAGGTTCGATGCCGAGCAGCAGGGCGCGCGCCTCGGCGGCGAGGAAGAGTGAGCCGGTGACGCAGATCAGGCCTTCGGGCGGCGTCTGTTGGCGGGCCACGGCGAGGGCCTCGGCCGGGTCGGAGGCGACCTCGGCCGACTGGCCGTTGAGGGCCCAGACCGCCTCGGCGACCTCGACCGGGGGCACGGCCCGGGGGTTCTCGACGTAGCGTGTGGCGACCACTTCGTCGAAGAGGGGCAGGAGTGCCCGGAGCTGACCGATCAGGTCCTTATCTCGGGTCGTGCCGAAGACGAGCGTCCGGCGGGTGGGGGGGAAGCAGGTCCGCAGGGCCTCGGCCAGGGCGGCGGCGGAGGCGACGTTGTGGGCGCCATCGATGACCAGCCACGGACGCTCGCCCAGCACCTCGACCCGAGCCGGGAAGCTCAAGCCGGCGAACCCCCGCGCCACCGCCTCCGCTCCGACGACGAGCCCGCGATCGGCCAGGGCGTCGAGCGTGGCGAGAGCGGTCGCCGCGTTCTGAGCCTGGTGGGGACCGAGCAACGGCAAATCGAGCGGTCCCCAGTCGGAGCGCCAGGTCTGCACGCTCAGGCGGCCGGAGGTCGGACGGTCGAGAGGCGGAGTCGGAGCTTGATAGGTTTCGTGAAAATCGACGTCGATCCAGCGGAGCTGGGCACGTCGCTGGCGGGCCACCCGGGCGATTGCTGCACGAGGTTCATCGCCCCGCACGCCGACGACGGCCAGGCCAGAACGCTTGAGGATGCCGGCCTTCTCGGTCGCGATGGCGGCCAGGGACGAGCCGAGGAGCTTCGTATGGTCGAACGAGATCGAGGTGAGGACCGAGGCCAGCGGGCGGACGACGTTGGTCGAGTCGAGCCGGCCGCCGAGGCCGACCTCCAGCACGACCGCACCGCAGCCGCGACGGGCGAAGTGGAGCAGGCCCAGGGCGGTCGTGACCTCGAAGAACGTCAGATCGCGACGACGAGGGTGAGGGTCGGTGGCGTCGATGAGCTCGATTGCGGGCCGGACTTCCTCGACCAGGGCCATCAACTCGTCAGGCGTGGCGTCGCGGCCGTCAATCCGGAATCGCTCCTCCAGGCGATGGAGGTGGGGTGAGCAAAAGAGGCCGGTGCGGACGCCGGAAGCGGTGAGGGCCGAGGCGATCATGGCAGCCGTCGAGCCCTTGCCCTTCGTGCCGGAGATGTGGATGATCCGGAGCCCATCGTGCGGGTCGCCAAGTCGGCGGAGGAGGCGACGCATCCGGCCCAGGCGAAGCTCGCCCGGCAGGCGTGGCATCCCGGCCCGCTCGTAGTTCAGCCGGCCGAAGAGGTAGTCGAGGCTGGAGCGGTAGCGGTCGGTCATGGTCGGAGGTCGGTCGGGACCAGGAGTGGGCTTCGCCTCGAATCCGGGGGGCTCGATCGGGGCTGGGTGGACGTCGTCGGCTACTCGTCCAGGCTGGGCACCTTGGCCGTCTCCAGCAGCTCGCGGACGCGGCGGAGGAAGTCGTCCAGCGCGAGGCCCTTGACCAGGTAATCGGTGGCGCCGCCTTCGAAGGCTTCGAGGCGGGCGTCGGCGTCCGCGAGGTTGGAGATCACGACGATCTTGAGGCGGACCCCCGATGGATCGTGCCGCAGCGCGTCGAGCACTTCGAAGCCGTTCAGGGCGGGCATCCAGATGTCGAGCAGGAGCAGGTCGGGGCGGTGGGCACGGACGAGGTCGATGGCGCAGCGGCCGTCAGGGGCTTCCCAGACGTCATGGCCGGCAGCCTGCAGCGCCGCGACATAGACTGCGCGGAGATCGTCGTCATCATCGGCCAGGATGACCTTCGCCATCAGACGATCTCCCGGGTTTGGAAGCTGGGGCGCGGGGTTGCAAGCCCCGCACCCTAACGGCCAGCATACCCGGGCCGGGCGGCAGGCCGCCATGCCAGTCTGTGCTAGGCGACCGGCACCTCCCGAGGTGGTTCGGTCTCGGCTGGTGCTTCGGTGAACTCGGCCCCCTTGGCGTGCTCGGCTGCGTCACCCCAGCCGAGCAGGCGGATCATGCCGGACTTGGCCTGTAGCGTCAGGCTGAAGAGGCTGGGGACCAGGATCAAGGTGAAGACGGTCGAGACGATCAGGCCGCCGAGCATCACGCTGCCCAGGCCGCGGTACAAGCTCGCTGCCCGCCCCGGGAAAGAGGACCAGCGGCAGCAGGCCGAGCACGGTCGTCGAGGTCGTCATGAAGATCGGCCGGATGCGGGTCCGGACGCTCTCCAGCACCGCCGGGACGAAGTGCATGCCGTCCTCGCGGATGTGGTTGAGCGCCTGGTGGACGATCAGGATCGGGTTGTTGACCACCGTGCCGATCAGGATCACGAAGCCGAGCATCGTCAAGACGTCGAGCGGCTGGAGGATGAACCGGTTCAAGAGCCAGAGCCCCGCGAACCCGCCGACGGCGCCCAGCGGCACGCTCAGGATGATCACGAACGGGTAGAGCCACGACTCGAAAAGTGCGGCCATGAGCAGGTACGTGATCAGGAGGGCGAGGACGATGTTGAACCGGAGGGCCTCCCAGGTGGCGGTGAGCTTGTCGGCCGTGCCGGCGAGGTTGATCTGGTACAGGCCGTTCTCCAGCTCGCCGCCCTCGCGGAGGGGCTTCACGATCTTCTCGCGGATCAGGTCCATCGCGTCTTCGAGAGCCATCTCGGGCGGCGGGCTGACCTCGATCGTGATGGCCCGCTGGCGCTCGCGGTGGTTGATCTGCTCGGGACCGCTGCGGAGCGTGACGCGGGCCAGGGCTTCCAGCGGCACGAGGTCGCCAGCCGGCGTGGCGACGGGGAGCGAGGCGAGGTCCTGGGTCTGGCTGGCGAAGTCGGCGCCGCCGAGGATGGTCAGGTCGATCTTGTCGCCGCCGAAGTAGTAGTCGCCGGCGTAGGCGCCGTCGTTCAGGGCATCGACGATGTAGCCGAGGTCGGAGGCGTTGACGCCCATGTCGGCGGCCTGCTCCCACTTCGGATCGACGTGGATCTCGGGGCTGGAGAGGTCGAGGCTGGGCACCGGGCGGACCTGGGCCTTGGGGATCAACTCGCCCTTGACCTGCCCGAGCACCCGGCCGCCGAGGTCGACGAGCTTCGGCAGCTCGGGGCCGACGATCTCGACGTCGATCGTCCGGCCGGCGGTCAAGCCCTGCTCGAAGAGGCTCGACTGCTTGGCGACGACGAACATGCCCGGGATCTTCGAGCCGATCTGCTGCACGAGCGGCACGAGCGCCGCGGCGTCGAGCGGGTCGGCCGAGCGGAGGCCGAGGAAGAGCTGGCGGCCGCGGGCGACGTAGAAGAAGTCGCTGATCCTCGGCTTGCCGGGCTCCGGCGGGGTCGTCTGGTCGTAGTCCCAGTAGGGCTTCAGCTCGGCCTCGATCTGCTCGCCGAGGTCCTTGAGCATGTCGATGTTGTAACCCGGCGGCGGCAGGAGGATGCCGAGGACGAGGTTGCGGTTGCCGGTCGGCAGGTATTCGACCTTCGGGATCATCAGGTAGCTGAGGAAGCACGCCAGGCCGACGAAGACGCCGACCGTCACCAGCCGGCGGAGCAGGCCGCGCTGGAGCCAGGCGTTGACGCCGACGACCAGGGCGCACGAAGCCGGCGCCGAGGCGGTCGAACGGCCAGACGATCACGTCGCGGACGAACCGGCCGACCGCCTGAGCCAGCGTCTCGGACCGCGGGCCGACCTTCCAGCGGGGTCGGCCGCGCGAGCCGGTTCGCGGACGGACCGTCGCCGTTGGTCGGGACCGTCGCCGTTGGTCGGCCCGTGGCTCGGGTGCGTGCCGGGAACGGCCGCGGCGGCGGCGAGGGCCTCGCCGGGGCGGTCCTTGAGGATCGCGGCGGCGGCGGTCGGGATCACGGTGATCGAGACGATCATCGAGAGGCCGACCGCCGCGCTGATCGCCAGGGCGATGTCGCGGAAGAGCTGCCCGGCCTCCTCCTGCACGAACAGCACCGGCAGGAAGACGGCCAGGGTCGTCAGCGTCGAGGCGACGACCGCGCCCCAGACCTCCTGCGGCCCCCTCGACCGACGGCCCGGAGCACGGTCTCGCCGCGCTGGTAGTGCTGGTAGATGTTCTCCAGCACGACGACCGCGTTATCGACGAGCATGCCCACGGCGAACGCCAGCCCGGCGAGGCTGATGACGTTCAGCGAGCGGCCCAGCAGGCTCAGGATCAGGAACGTGCCGATGATGGAGGTCGGGATCGCCAGGCCGATGATCAGCGTCGAGCGGCCGCTCCTGAGGAACAGCAGGAGCACGGCGATCGTCAGCAGGCCGCCGACGATGATGTTGTCCTTGACCAGTCCGATGGCCGAGTAGATGTAGTCCGTCTCGTCGTAGACCTGGTTGAGCTCCAGCCCCTGAGTGGCGAGCGGGCCGTCGTTCAGCTCGGCGGTGGCCTCGCGGAGCCCGGCCATGACGTCGAGCACGTTGGCGCCGGTGTCGCGGATGGCGTTGATGGCGATGTTCGAGGTGCCGTAACGGCGGACCATGCCGTCGGGCTTCTTGTAGCCGAGGTGGACCATGCCGACGTCGCGGACATAGACCGGCGTGCCGTTGCGGGTGGCGATGATGACGCTCGGCGACCTGCTCGGGGCTGCGGAACTGGCCGAGGGTCCGGATCACATAGCGGCGCTTGCCTTCCCAGAGGTCGCCGGCGGAGGTGTCCTTGTTCTGGGCGATCAGGGCGCGGCGGACGTCCATGATGGTGAGCCGTCGGGCCGCGAGCTTCTGCGGATCGACGATCACCTGCATCTCCTCCTCCTCGCCGCCGTTGACGTTGGAGTTCGAGACGCCGGGCACCCGCTCGAAGCGGGCTTCGATGACGTCCTCGGCGAACTTGCGGAGGCGGGGCACGGCGATCGGCTCGGGCAGGAGGGCGTTCAGCTCGGGGTGCTGGTCGGCGGAATCCTTCAGCCGCTTCACGGCGAGGGCGGCGTTGCCCGCGTCGATGGCCTGGATCGCCTTCGCGATCACCGGCGCGAGCTGGGGATGAGCCTGGCCGAACTCGGCGATCTGCTGCCGCGACGGGTTCTTCTGGCTGAGGATGAACCAGGCGATCGGGCGGTCGGAGAGGTTCGAGGTGCTGACGACCGGCTCGTCGGCGTTCTCGGGATACTCGCGGACCTGCTGGAGCCGGGTGTTGACCAGCAGGAGGGCCTCGGCCATGTCGGTCCCGACGGAGAACTCCATCGTGATCCGGCCCATCGAGTCCATCGACTCGGACGTCATCTTGGTGACGCCCTCGACCCCTTTGAGCTGCTCCTCCTGCTCCTGGATGATCTCGCGCTCGACCTCCTGCGGGCTGGCCCCCGGCCAGCTCGTCTCGACGGTGATCGTCGGGACCTGGACCTCGGGTGTGAGCTGGGTCGGCATCCGGAAGACGGCGATGAACCCGAAGAGGGCCACCAGCAGGACGCCGACCGTCACTTTGACGCGGTTGCGGACGAAGGATTCGATCAGGGACATCGCTCGTAGTTCCTTGCCGCTGGGGGGAACTCGGGGCCGGGCCGCACGCGAGGCGGACTCGCGGAGGGAGTCGACGGAGGAATTCGGGCGGGTTTACGGGTTGGGCGATGCGGTGGCCTCGGGGGCGAGGATCTGGTTGACCAGGACGCTCTGGCCGGGTCGGAGACGCTCGTTGCCCTGGACGACCACGGTCTGAGTCGGCCTTCAGGTCGCCCAGGACCTGGATCAGGTTGCCGTCGGCGACGCCCAGGGCGACGGGCACAAGGCGGACCTGGCCGAGCTTGGGTTCCTTGGGGTCGAGATCGATCACGCAGACGACCGGGCCGCCGGTCCCGCCGAGCACGAGAGCGTCCTTGCTCACGAGCAAGGCTTCCTCGGACGGGCCGACGGGCAGGGTCACGCGGGCGAACATGCCGGCCTTGATCAGGACCGAGCCGTCGCGCTCGGGGTTCTCCAGCTGGATCTTCACGGGGAAGGTCCGCGATCGGGCGTCGGCCCGGGGGACGATGTGGGCGACCTCGCCGGCGAACGCCTCGCCCGGCAAGGCCGAGAGCTCGACCCGCGCCGGTGTGCCGGAGCGACCCTCGACCGTACGCGAGGTGCGAAGGAACCGGATGTAGTCTTCCAGCACATTGATCGTGATGTCGACCGTGTCCAGGGCCACGACCTCGGCGACCGGTGCACCCTTGGAGACCCACTGGCCGATCTGGGTGTGCTCCGCCGCGACGTAGCCGTCGAAGGGAGCACGGATGGTCAGCTCGGCCAGCTCGTCCTCCAGGCGGCGGACTTCCTCCTTCTGCGCCAGCACGTGAGCGGCGGCCTGGGCGATTTGCTCCTGACGCGGTCCTTTCTCCAGAAGTTCGAGCGCCGCTTTCGCTTCGAGTACGGCCTGCTCGGCCTGCTCGGCCTGGGCGATCGACTCATCGACCTCCTCGCGGCTGGCGTTGTTCGACTGCACCAGGCTCATCAGGCGACGGCTCCGGAGGCGCTGGTACGTGCGCATCGCCTCCGCCTTCGCCAGGGTGGCCTGTCCGCGCTCGATCTCCTCGGGCCGCGAGCCGTTTTCCAGCTCGGCAAGTTGCTGCTCCAGGGCGGTCAGCTCGGCCCTGGCCCCGGCGAGCATGATCTCGACCGGTTCTGTGCGGAGCACGGCGAGAACTTGCCCCTCTTTGACGCGGTCGCCCTCGTCGATCGGGTATTCGACGACCCGCTGCTCGGCGGCGCTGCTGACGATGCTCGTGCGGTGCGCCTCGACCGTGCCGACGAACGACTGCCCGGCCTGGACCCGGCGTTGGATGATCGTCGAGGCGGAGACGGGCACCGGGCCGGTGGCCTGGGCGTGGGCTGCGTCGGCCGTTGCGAGGGCCGTCGCGAGGGCGATCAGGAGCGCTGCTTGGCGGGTCGGCATCGCTTCTTGTCCTCGGTTTCGGGGGGCTGGGCGGGCGACTCCTCGCGGAGGTTCCGCTGGATGGTCGCGAGGGTCTCGTTGAGCGCCTGGAGTTGCTCGGGCGAGAGACCCGCCGCGGCTCGGGCGCGGACGAGGCGGGCGGCCTCGGTGATTGTCTCCCAGACCGGGGCCACGCGTGGCGTGGGCCGGAGGAGTTTCTTGCGACGGTCGCCGGGGCAGGCGTGGCGCTCGATCCAGCCGTCACGCTCCATCCGGTCGAGGATGCCCGCCAGCGTCGGGGCCTCGATCCGCATCCGCTCGGCCAGGGCCACCTGCGACAGCTCTCCTTCCAGGGCGAGACATCCGAGCACCTGCCACTGGCGGTAGGTGATCCCGTAGGGCGCGAGCTCCTCGTTGAGGGCTCGCTCCAGGGCGTGTGAGGTCGAGCTGGTCCAGAAGATCAGGCTCTGATCGAAGTCGTAACGTAACAATCGCATCACCTCCGGACATCCGTTAGCTGCCTAAGAATAGTCTAATCGCGACCGGGCGCGGGTCCAGGAAAAAGATGGGGATCACCCGGGCGACGTCGGCAAGCTCGACTTCCTGATACTCCAGGGACCATTCTCGCATGTAGCGGACGCGACGGGGCATGATCCGATAGACGATCAGCTCGGGGTTGTCAATTGTGCCGAGGTACTGGCGGAGCAGCGGGTTGTCGTCCCAGATCTGCTGGAGCAAGGCGCGGTCGGTGACAACCTCGGCGATTCCGGTGATGCGTACCTGGTCGTGTTTGTCGTCGAGGTAGCACAGCTCGACTTTGGGATTCGCGGCGATCTCGGCGGTTTTGTGATAGGAACGGAGGTTGGCGACATAGACGAGGAAGCCGTCGGTCCGGACTGGCGAGACGGGACGGACGCGGGGCTGGTCGCCGTCGATCGTGGCGAGCTGGGGGAACCGGCAGGCCGCGACGACCCGGGCGGCGAGCAGGGCCACCTGGGTCGGCGGTGCGGGCTCGGGTTGCGGTCGGGTCATCGCGGACCTCCAGGTTGTGGATGGGTGGCGGGTCGCAAAGCGGCGTGGTCAGTCTCCCAGGGCGACGGGTCGTGGTCCCGCGCTGAGCACGGGAACGACGAGCGAGCGAGCCGACGCGCCCGCCTCGATGAGCACCACCTCGGCGGGGGCGTGGGGCCATTGCTCGACGACCCGCCAGGTCGACGCGGCACTCAGGCCGGCGAAGAGAACGACGGAATGAGCCCGGTCGGCCGGGTTCGGGCCGGCGACGATCAAGGCGCTGGCCGGGTGGGCGTAGGTCGTGCCGTCCAGGGTAAACGAGGCCGGGCCGAAGCGGACGGGCCAGGACGCCGCGAGCGAGGCTGCGGCGGCGTTCGTGGCGGGTCGCCCGATCAGGAGCAGGTGTCGGCCGTTGCGGTCGGCTCCGGTCAGCTCGGCGTCGGACTTGATCGGGACGGTGATGTTGCTCCAGCGTCGCCGCAGAAGTGCTTGCAGACGTTCGGCCGCCTCGCGCTGGGCGTCGGCGTCGTGGAGGGTTCCATAGACGATCAAGGCGTTTTCCAGGTCGTTCTCGAAGGCGTTGACCGACCAGAAGCGGCCGGAGTCCCAGCGGTCGCGGACGTCAAGACCGAGGCGTTCGAGGGGCTCCGGGCCGAGGACGTCGGCGCGGAAGGCGTCGAGCGAACGGCCGTGCGCCTTCGCGGCCTGGGCGAAGAAGTCGTCGGTGGTGGCGGTCTGACCGGCATGGGCGCGGCCGAAGGCGTCCATGAAGACGTCGAAGGTGGCGGGACCCATCTGGCGACGCAAGGCGGCCAGCACGAGCAATCCCTTGCCGGAGGCGAGGTCGTACCAGTCGTTGGAGCGGAGGTCCGGATGGACCTCGGGAAGCGGCACGTCATGGCCGAGACGGGCCCGGGAGGTCAGGTACTTCACAGTCGGGGCGAAGAGGGCGAGGTCGAGGCGACGGCGATCGGAGTCGGTCGGCTTGTCGCTCCCAAGCGCCTTCTCCAGCGCGACGACCTTCTCGAAATCGGCGAAGGCGGCGGCGAGCCAGAGGTCCGCGTTGGCAGCGGGTCGGATCGTGCCGTGCCAGGCCGGCGGTCGGGTGCCCTCGGGACGGCGACGGTGCTCGGATTCCGAAGGGCCGGCGAGATCCACCGCGGCGGGTTTCGCGTCGGAGTCCACCGGCGGCGGCGTGGCCGTGAGGATGGTCCAGTCGTTCGGGACGAGCGCGCCGGTGTCGGGATAGCGCTCGCGCTCGGCGTCGGTCGGCTCCCACGTCCGGCCGCGAGGCGGGCCGAAGACGGCGTACGTCTTCAGGTTTTTGATCATATCGGCCGTGGCGAACTTGGCGTCGAGGGACGGCCAGGCGCAGAGCGGCGGGGTGGTGAACGCCTCGAACCCGAAGTCGGCGGCGATCCGGCCCCGGCGGGCATCGAAGAGTTTCAGCCAGGCGCGGTCGCGGTCCGACGGGTGGAAGACGACGTTCGCCGGCTTGCCTTCCAGGCCGGGCACCGTTTCGAGACGGACGTGGAGATCCTTGGCGTTATTGCAGCCCCAGTAGAAACCCTTCGTGCCCCCGAACCACTCGTCGCGACCACTCCGCCAGAGCCGTGTCCGGCGCGTGCCTAGCTCGAACATGGCGACCTCGTCGGTCTTGGCGTCGGCGATGAGCCATTCGTTGGTATAGAGGCCGTTGTTGTCGAGGCTGAGATGGGAGACGATCGCGTCGATGGAGTCGCCGTACTGGAGCGCGTGACGGATTCGCGAGCAGAGGGGCCTGCCGTCCGGGTCGAACGCGGTCTGGTCGAGAGTCGTCTCGCAGACAACCATGCCAGCGTCGTTCATGTAATAATCCATGCCGCTCATGATGCCGCCGGGGTACGTTTGCATCAAGACGCGGTGTCCGTCGGCGGGCTGGACGTCGAGCCAGACGAAGAAGTTGCGGGCATGGTAGAGGTTCCACATCGTGATATGACCGATGATGACGTGACCGTCGGCCGTGGCGGCGCCGGTGGCGGCGAAGGCGGAGCAGTGTTCCTCGTGCGACGCTCGCGGCTTCCCCTCGGCCGGCACGCGGAAGTCGCCGGCTTCGAGGCCGTTGGCGGTCGCCTCCAGAGCCTCATCGACGAACGAGCATTCCACTTCCGCGTTGATCGCCACCACATCGGTCAGGTCAATCGGCCGTCCGTCCACCTCCGCGCCGGCGGCGGCGGCGCCGTCGGCGATGCCCTTCATCTCTTCGAGGTATTCCTTCTCGTAGCGCCGGAGAAACAGAGCGTTGGTCAGGTTCCTCAGCTCGCGCCAGCCGTCGGCGGGCGACTTCGGGGCGCGGTAGCGTCCGAGAGACTGGATGTACGCCTCGATCTCGCGCGCCAGAAGATGGCCGTGCTGGTAGCCGCGGTCGTAGGGGGAGCCCTCGATGTGGAGCACGGTCCAGCCGTCCTGCGGATACTTGTACGCCGGTCCGTGGCGGCTCACCGAGGCCGGGTCGGGGCAGAACGTCTTCGACCCCTTCTTCACCTCGGGCGACGGCCCGGCGGCGATCAGGACCGGCAAGGCGACGACGAGCCAGAGCCGGACCAGCCGTCGGCGGAATGCGGGCGCGGGCAACATGGGTAAACTCCTACGCGAGCGGTTCCGGAGAGGATCATTCGATTGTACCCGTTTCGCCGGTCCGATCCGAGAGTTCGCAAGGATTCGCAAAGGCCGCACTGGGCCTCCGGCCAGCTCTCTTGCGGCGGCATTGGCCATTGCTGTAGATTTGGATGCGAAAGGGGCGAGCCAATCGGGGAGGTTGCGATGGCGAAGACGAAGACGAAGGCCAGGTCGAAGGCGAAATCCGGGGTCGCCGTGAAGCGGTCGAAGGCCGGGTCGAGAGCGACAGTCCGCGTGGACAAGGTGATTGTGACGAACCTGAAAGCCTTGCGGGCCAAGTACGGCGCAACAGGACTCACGGCGATCCGAAACGCCGTCAAGGCCCTGATCGCGGCCGACAAGGCGAAGGGGCTCAAGACGGTGCTCGTCGGCCTCGACGACGCCAACACCCTGAAGAAGCTCAAGGTGAAGGCCGTCAAGTCGGCCGGCGATCCGAAGCAGAACAAGGACGCGATCGACGGCGTCTTCCGGGCATACACACCCGATTACCTGATGATTTTGGGGTCGATCGATGTTGTCCCGCATCAGGATCTCATCAACCCGGTCTACAGCCCCGGTGCCGATGATGACAGGCTGGCACCCGGCGACCTGCCCTATGCCTGCGAGGCGCCCTACAGTCAGAAGCCCGAGGACTTCACCGGCCCGACCCGCGTCGTCGGCCGCTTGCCGGACCTGACCCGGGGAACCGACCCCGCCTATCTGATCTCCGTGCTCGACCGGGCGGCGAGGGCCACTCCCGGGGCGTTCGCCTCCTATGCGAATTACCTGGGCATCAGCGCGGCGGTCTGGCAGAACTCGACGCGGCTGAGCCTCCAGAAGACGTTCGGCTCGGGCAATGCCTTGCATCTCTCGCCCCCCGACGGGCCGAACTGGCTGCCGGCTCAACTCCAGGCCCGCGCCACTTCATCAACTGCCACGGGGCCGCGGCCGACTCGCATTACTACGGTCAACTGGGCAACAGCTTCCCGATCGCCCACGACGCCTCGTACCTCGCCGGCCGGTTGCAGGAGGGGACGGTCCTCTCGGCCGAATGCTGCTACGGGGCCGAGTTGTACGACCCGAACCTGACCGGCGGACAGCCCGGGATCGGCAACACGTATCTGGCCTGGGGGGCTTATGGCGTCTTCGGTAGCTCGACGATCGCCTACGGCCCGGCCGTCGGCAATGGCGCCGCGGACCTGATCTGTCAGTTCTTCCTCAAGCATGTGCTGGGCGGAGCGTCGCTCGGTCGGGCCGCTTTACAGGCCCGGCAAGACTTCGTGCTGGCCTCGCCGGTGCTCGATCCGATCGACCTGAAGACGTTGGCCCAGTTCAGCCTGATGGGTGACCCGTCGATCCAGGCGGTGCAATCGGCGCACGCCGCGGCGTTTCTGCCGAAAAGCGGCGGGGCGATCGCGATGGCGGAGGCCGCCGGCGCGGCGGAGGCGCCGGGCGTCGGCCGGGCCTTGCGGCGGACGCAGCTCGTCCGGATCGGCTTCGCCCTGGGCGCCGCGGCGTTGACGATCCTCACGGGCCTCCGACCGGAGACGCCGGCGCGGATCGTGGCGATCCTGCGGCGGGAGGCCGAGCGGCTCGGTCTGACCGATGTGAACGTCGCGAGCTTCACCGTGGCCTCGTCCCGGCCGGCGTTCGGGGCCTTGCTGGCCGAGGCTCACGGGATCGCCGCTGCCGCGGCCGGACTGCCGGGCACGCCGCAGGAGGTCCACCTCGCGATCGGCCGGATGCCCGAGGCCCAGGCCCCGGCGCCGCAGTTGCAGGCGATCCTCGTCCGCGAGGAAGATCGTCAGATGATTGTCCGACACCTGTTCAGCCGTTGAGTTGAGCCGAGCGATGACCTATCGTGGCCGGGTCTTGAAGAAGCCGTTCGGCGTTGGCTCCAAGAGCGAGCACGAGGCCGTGATCCTCGTCACCGAATCGGGCGAGTTTGTCCTGCGCCGCCAGGGTGGCAACCCGTTTCAGGACCCGCAGCTCGATTCGCTCGTTGGCCAGTCGATCACTTGCGAGGGTGTGTTGCACGGTTATACGCTGATCATGTCCGAATTTCAGGTGATCGACGACGCCGAAGCCTGACGGTGGGGCCGAGGGTCGCGGGCGGCGGCCGTCCGAGATAGGATGGTCGTGGGGATGAAGAGCGACCCCAGGGCGAGGTCACACCACGATGGATGTCGGGTCATTGCGCGAGCGGCAGGCGCCGTTGAAAGCCCGCTACAAGGACGATCCGGCCACAGCTCGGGCGACCCTGCGAGCGCGGGGAATCCTCGCGCCGGAGGAGGCGGCCTGCCGTGTCGAAGGCGCTTCGGGCTCGGCCGACGTCGGACTGCACCCGATGGCCGGGGGGGATGGGTCGTGGGCCTGCTCGGGGGAGATGCTCTTGCAGGCGCTGGTCGGCTGCGCGGGGGTGACGTGCGCGGCGGTGGCCAGAGCAATGGGATTGCCGTTGCGGGGTGGGACGGTTGAGGCCGAGGGCGAGATGGACTTCCGCGGTACCCTGGGCGTCAGCCGCGATGTTCCGGTCGGCTTCACGGCCATCCGGCTCCAGATCACGCTCGACACCGACGCCGACGAGGCCCAGCGGGCGAAGCTGCTGGAGCTGACCGAGCGGTATTGTGTGATCTATCAAACACTCCAGCAAACGCCGACCTTGAGCGCGACGCTCGCGCGGGTCGGCGACTGAGCGAGGCGAGCGGGCGATGGCGGCCTTGCTGGGCGTGGATGTCGGACTGCACACCGGCCTCGCCCGCTTCGGCGACGACGGCCGGCTCGCCTGGTATCGCTCGCAGCACTTCGGCAACATGGCCCGCCTGCGACGGGGCGTCCACGGCCTGCTCGACGCCCATCCGGAGATCACGCTCCTGGTCCTCGAAGGCGGCGGCCCGATCGCCGAGGTCTGGTCGCGCGAGGCGACGCGTCGGGGGCTGGCCTTGCGTCGGATCGACGCGGAGCGATGGCGAACTCTCTTCTTCATCCCGTCCGAACGGGTCGATCGCGAGCAGGCCAAGCGCAGCGCGAACGTGCTGGCGCCGCCGGGTGATCGCCTGGTCCGGGGCGCCTCGTCCGACCTCACTCCGCCACGACGCCGCCGAGGCGATCCTGATCGGCCTCTGGGGCGCCCTCGACGCCGGCTGGGTCGATCGGTGGCCCCCGCGCGATCTCTTCCTATAATGAGAGACCAACCCACGACGCAAACCCGATCCCGTTCCAGAATGCGCTCCCTCATGACACCCCGCGACGCCTACGACCAGCTCCTCGCCCGATCGCGCGAGCGTTCCTTGCTCGACTCCTGTTCGGCCTTGCTCGGCTGGGACGAACAGACCTACATGCCGACCGGCGGCGCCGAGCACCGCGGCCAGGTGATGGGCCTGCTCGCCGGCCTCAGCCACGACCGCGCCACCGACCCCGAATTCGGCGACCTGCTCACGACCGTCGAGGGCTCCGACCTCAACGCCGACCCGCTCTCCGTCGAGTCGGTCAACGTCCGCGAGTGGCGTCGCGACTTCGACCGGGCGACGAAGCTCCCGCGCGACCTGGTTGAATCTCTGGCGCAGACGACCACCCTGGCCCAGCAGGAATGGGTCACGGCCAAGCATCAATCCGACTTCCCCCGCTTCCGCCCCTGGCTCGACACGATCCTCGGCCTCAAGCGTCGCGAGGCCGCCTGCCTCGGAAAGGGGCCGGACGATTACGACGCCCTGCTCGACGACTACGAGCCCGGCGCCAAGTCCGCCGACCTCGCCTGCCTCTTCGCGTCGGTCCGCGAGGCCCTGGTCCCCTTGATCGCCGCGATCGCCGATGCCCCCAAAAAGCCCGATGTGAGCATCCTCCGCCGCTCCTATCCGATCGAGCGCCAGCGGATCGTGGGCGAGACGATGGCGGCGGCCGTCGGCTTCGACTTCCGCCGCGGACGCCTGGACGTGACCGAGCACCCCTTCTGCACCGGCATCGGCCCCGGCGACTGCCGGATCACGACGAACTACGACCCTCACGACGTCTCCGACGCCTTCTTCAGCGTCCTCCACGAGACCGGCCACGCCCTCTACGACCAGGGTCTCGACCCCGCCCACCACGGCACCCCGATGGGCGAGGCGGTCTCCCTCGGCATCCACGAGAGCCAGTCCCGCCTCTGGGAAAACGCCGTCGGCCGCAGCCGCGCCTTCTGGTCCCACGCCTTCCCCCTCGTCCGCCGCGTCTTCCACGAGGCCCTCGCCGACGTCTCCCCCGACGACTTCCACTTCGCCGTCAACCACGTCGCCCCGTCCCTGATCCGCATTCAGGCCGATGAGGTGACGTACAACCTCCACATCATCGTCCGCTTCGAGCTGGAGCACGCCCTCCTCTCCGGCGACCTCTCCCCCGCCGACCTCCCCGGCGCCTGGTCCGAGAAGTACCGCCGCTACCTCGGCGTTACCCCCTCGAACGACGCCGAGGGCTGCCTGCAGGACGTCCACTGGAGCGCCGGCCTCTTCGGCTACTTCCCCACCTACACCCTCGGCAACGTCTTCGCCGCCCAGCTCTTCTCCTCCGCCCGCTCCTCCCTCGGCGACCTCGACGCCCTCCTCTCCCGCGGCGAGTTCGCCCCCCTCCTCTCCTGGCTCCGCGACCGCGTCCACCGCCACGGCAAGCGCTACCGCTCGGCCGACCTCATCCGCCACGCCACCGGCTCCGAACCCGACCACCGCCCCCTGGTCGCGTCCTTGCAAGCCAAGTACGGCGAGCTTTACGGGCTCTGACGCAGATACCGTTTGCCGAGCATCGAACCGGATGGCCCCCGTCCATCACCCCCTTCCCCCTCCTCGACCGCCCGGACCCTCGTGCCAGTCGGCCGCATGATCCCAGCCGCGATGCTGGCCGTGATCGCCTCCGTGGTGATCACGACCCCGGCCCGGTTCGTTGGAAACGGTATGATCCCGGTGAGCCGGGCGACCCGGCGCCTCGGACATAACCGCTGCCGACCTCAACGGTTGCGAGGTCCGCACCAGGGCCGTTGCTGGGCGTGGCGCGGTCGGCAGCCGGAGGTTCCTCAGCGCAAACGGCTGGCTGACCCGCACGGTCCCCATGAGCAGACTCGTGTGACCGGTATAGGCCAGTTGTCCGACCTTGTAAGCCAACATCGCCGTCCTTGCGGCGGCCACCACCGGCGAGTTGTACAGGGCCAACGCCGAGCTCGCCAGGCCCAGTCCGGCCGGTGGGTCACGCCTCTCAACGGCTTCGACGCGGAGCGGGGAACGTCGTCTCCGGTGGCGACTTGTCATGGGCCGGTCCCTGGCGGGGTGAGGAATGTCCTCCCAAGTCTATCACCCCGATTCGGAACGGCGGATGGCTGGCGTCGTCTCCGACACCAGTCCCTCCGGTGTTGTGTCAGGGGCCGGACTGGGGTCAAAGACATCCCCATCCACCTGCCGGACGGTGTCGAGGCCACTCGCCGCAAGCCGGTCGCGGAGACCACGTCCCCCGGCCTACCCGGGAGGTCTCGGCTCCCGCCGCGATCCATGCCAGATGGCCAGGATCTCAACCCGACGGCGGGGTGGCACTGGCGGGCCATAAGTGCTAATGTCTGGGTGCCACTGGCTCTGCCAGTGCCGGGTGACGATCGCGTCGGGGTGCGAGGGGGCGACCGCCGATGGCTCATCGGAAGCGGGTCCGTCATGTCCACGAGCCGGGGCACCTGCACGAGCTGACCTTCTCATGCTACCGACGGCTCCCCCTGCTGACCAACGACCCGTGGCGTGAGCGGCTGGCCCGCTCGCTGGACGAGGCCAACCGCGAGGCGAACGTCGGGCTCGTCGGCTTCGTGTTCATGCCCGAGCACCTGCACCTGCTCGTCCACCTGCCCGAACCGGCCCCTTCGATCGGGCGATACCTGGCCCGCATCAAGCAGCCCTTCTCCCGGCAGATCAAGGAACTCCTGGTCGAGCGTCGGTCCGGCTTGCTTTCCCGGCTGACCGTCCGCGAACGTCCGGGCAAGTCGTGCTTCCGATTCTGGCAGGAGGGGTCGGGCTTCGATCGGAACCTCTTCACGAATGAGGCGATCCGGGCGAGCCTGGACTACATCCACGAGAACCCCGTGAAGCGGGGGCTCTGCCGACGAGCGATCGACTGGCGCTGGTCCTCGGCGCGGTACTACCTCGGTGATCCCCCTTCTCTGCAGGAAGCCCACCTGCCGTTCATCCACGGCTTGCCCGTGGGGGCGAGCGGCTAAGACCGTCGGCAGAGCACTGGCAGAGCCAGTGGCACCCAGACATTAGCACTTATGGCCCGCCAGTGCCACCCCGCCGCGAGGTTAGGCCCAAATCGCGCGATATCCATCTTCTCCGCTTGTCCCCCTCTTCCGCTAGGGTCACCGCCACTTTCGTGGATCAAGGTAATTGGCGAGGAAGTAGTCATAGTCGGCATCGGTGATCGGGCTGACACTGACCACGTTGTACCGAGAGGAGATGGGTTTCGCAGGGGAATGCTCCAAGACCAACCGATCCCCTTCTCGAACATATGCGATCTCGAAAGGCCGCTGGTCGTCGTCGAACTCTGAAATGAGGAGGTTTCCCGAGAACACCAGGAACTCGTCGTGATTGGGCTGGTTAGATGGTCGGACCAGAAAATCGGGCCGCTCAGCAGGAAGATGCACGTTCACCCAGCACGACGTTCTGTACTTCCCGCATCCACCCTTTTTGAGGACACCTACCTCCCCGAAATACTCCGGGCGGATTCCATATGGGCTGTCGATTAGCTGGATTTCGGCACCAGCAGCGAGGCGGAGTACCTGGCCTTGGTCGTCTCGGAATTCCGTTCGCGAAGGGACGGAGAGCAGTTGGTTCGGTTGAAGGAGCCCGCTCGGGCTGACGCCGCGGAGCGACGGGCGGGGTGGCACTGTCTTCGGGTGCCACTGGCTCCGCCAGTGCCGGTCCGGACCGGAGCACTGGCGGAGCCAGTGGCACCCAGACATTAGCACCTTATCAGTGCCCGCCAGTGCCACCCCGCCGCGGTACTACCTCGGTGATCCCCCTTCTCTGCAGGAAGCTCACCTGCCGTTCATCCACGGCTTGCCCGTGGGGGCGAGCGGCTAAGACCGTCGGCAGAGCACTGGCAGAGCCAGTGGCACCCAGACATTAGCACTTATGGCCCGCCAGTGCCACCCCGCCGTCGTCGAAGACTTGACGCACCCTACCGAATTCTTATGACGCCCCTGTGTCCGATTCCCCTTCGATCCGGTGGACGGCGGGTGGCACTGGTGGCTTGTCCACCAGTGTTTTCGAGACGACCGGGGCACTGGTGGACAAGCCACCAGTACCACCCGCCGCCAAAGACATATCATCGTCGCACGATTTCGATCACCAATAGAACAGCTCCGACCGTGAAGAATATTCCTGCTAGCGCTGACACAACTTGAAGGGTTAAGCAGGGTATGAAGGTCACTAGTGCCCTGGTTGGTATGCTATTGGGGTCGGGTGGAGATTCGGATGAAAACCGCAGCGTAACGGAAGGCAGGTTGCCAACAAGCATGCTGGCCATCAAGATTGATGCTCCAAAACAGCCCAGACCCCACTTGGCCAGTGGAGGAATGCCGGACGACGGAACCGCCTTGTTGAAGCCGTATAGGAAAGCCACCGCCCCTATAGCTGCGAGGTCAAGGCCTGCAAGCCATTCACCCCATTTTTGATAAGACTCGAGCACTTTGATCCCTATGTTGTGTTGATCCATTCTGTCGCGTCTCCAATTTTGCGGGGCAAAGCGGCAAGTGGCCTGGGGCCAGTGCCGCCGACTCAGTCGAATCGTCTTCAGCAATCCGCTGCCTAACCTGTTTGTGGGCGACCGAACCGTCGTGGAACCCACGTCTGTTCATCGGTCCAATTCCACCTAGATCAACAATGTTCCCCGATCGGGTAGGGCTTGGCAAGGGTACTCCGGCATGAGACGACTTCCGATGGAGCGGCCAAGACAGCACGCTGGCTCGATCGGGTAAGAGGGGCGGTTGTGAACTCTTGGCCCTCAGCGGCTACGCCACCACCGCCTCAGTTCCAGGCCGCGGGCGTGGCAGAGGGGCTCGATGGAGGCGCGGAAGCGGGAGGCATCGACGGGATAGCCGGCGGTGGGGGGGAGGCCGGGGAGGAGGGAACGCCAGTGGGCGTTGAAGGCGGACATCCAGACTTCGCGGAGGTGCTTGCTGATGAGGGAGGCGAGGGCGACGAGGCCGTCGTCGGCGTCGGCGCGGGGGGTGAGGGAGAGGGTGAGGCGGCGGGAAGGGGTGCGGAGGGTGTAGCGGCTGAGGGAAGGGCCCTCGGGGCCGCGGTCGATCCAGCAGTCGGGGAAGGCGGAGGTCAGCGGGGCCTGGTAGAAGTGGCGGCCGCCGTGCTTGTCGGCGCGGACGGAGAGGGGGACGCCGTCCGGCGTGTCCGACCAGAGCCCGCCGAGAAGGTGGGCGAACGTGGCGAAGTGGGCCGACGACTTGTTGCCCGTCGCGTCGAGGTCGGCATTGAAGCGGGCCGGGCCGACGACGAGAGCGTACACGGCGACGAGACGCCAGGGGGCGCCGGCGAACGGTCGCGCGGCGAGCGTGGCCGCCACCCGGGGTTGGAAGTCGGGCCGGGGCACGGGCGGTGGGGGCGCCTCGGGGTCGAGCCAGAGGTCCAGTTCGACGTCGGCCAGCGAACCGGCGCCGAGGGCGGCGAGGAGGCCGGGGAAGTCCGTTGGCAAAGGAAGGCCGACGGCATCCAGCACGGCGAGACTCGCCGCTTCGAGGCGGTCGAAACCCTTGCCGGAGCCATACACCCGCTTGGAGTCATCGACCCAGAGGCGATCGCTCGGGCCGCCGGCGCGGGAGACGGTGGCGGACAGGTCGGCCCAGAGGTCGGGAGCCGGAACGTCTTCCCCGCCCCCGTCTCGCTCGGCGACAACGGCGGTCATCACGAGCGGCCCGAGGTTCGGACCGTAGCCGGCCTCGTCGATGCCCGCAAACCGCCTCGAAGGACTTTCCGGTCCCTGCTCCACGACGAGAACCCCTGCGCCGGCGTCCCGATTATGTGCTATAATAAAAGCTAGCTCTCTGGCAATCCGGCGGACCACGCACCGACCCGATTCCGGCCATGCGTCGCGACGTCTCGGTGCGTCCTCGATGCCGAACGAACTTCAAAATGGGTAAAATGGCGATCTAGCTTGCTGGCAACAAACGGCTTGCGAACAGGCCGGTGGCGAGAGTTGGAGCGTCCCCCCGGCATCTTTCAGGCGTTCCGCAGGCGTCCTGGAGGCGTCGCCGGGGCGTTCCTGGTTAGTCCTGGGCGACCGGAGTGAGTTTCAATAAAGCGGAGAGTGCAACCCGAACCGGACCGCCCCGAGGCGGATCGAAACACCACGACCGGGGCGGACCGGGGCCTTTTCCCGCGATCGTCCCTACTCGCGAAAGAGGCTCGTGGCCGGGGTCGTGGCCGGATGCGGCGCGGGGGTGGAGTCATGGGGGGCGTCGGTCCGGGTGGTGGACGCGGGGGCGTCCTCGACCATCCAGAGGGGGGCGGGGTCGCGGCCCTGAAGCTCGGCGGCGAGGGAGGCGTAGTCCTCGGCGCCCCGGCTGGTGGGAGCGTACTGGAAGATGGACTGGCCGAAGCTGGGGCACTCGGCGAGCCGGATGTTGCGACGGACGCGGGTCCGGAAGAGGCGGGCGTCGGCCCAGGGGGCGTTGGCGCGTCGGGGGCCGGAGAAGTAGGTCTCCAGGTCCTCGATCACCTCGCCGCCAAGCCGGGTGCCCGACTCGTAGAGGCAGAGCACCACGCCGGCCACCCGGAGGTCGCGGTTGACCCGCTTGGAGACCAGGTGGATCGTCTCCAGCAGCTTCGACAACCCGTGCAACGCCAGGAAGTGCGCCTGCAACGGGATCAACACCTCCCGCGCGGCGCAGAGGGCGTTGAGCGTGAGGATGCCGAGCGAGGGGGGGCAGTCCATCAGGACGTAGTCGAACTCCTCGGAGTCGGCTTCGAGCTGGTCACGCAGGATCATCTCGCGACCGACGGTGCCGATCAGCTCGACCTCGGCAGCGGCCAGGTCGATATGACTGCCGCAGCAGTAGAGGTTGGGCGCGATCTCGTGGCGGCTCTGGGCGATCGGCATGCTCTGGGTGAGCACCTCGTACAGGGAGGGGCCCGAACGGCCGGGCAGGAGGCCGAGGTGGAGGGTGGCGTGGGCCTGGGGGTCGAGGTCGAGGACGAGGGTCCGGTGACCCTCATTGGCGAGCGCGGCGGCGAGGTTGACCGTGGTGGTGGTCTTGCCCACGCCGCCCTTCTGGTTCAGGATCGCGATCCGTCGCATGGCGGGCTCCTTCCCTCACGCGTCGGGTGGACGCGCGGCGATTTGCGGCGGGTGGTCCGGTGCGGCCGGCAGTCTAAACCGATCTCCCGAAGGCGCAAAGGCGAATTGCGGCCGGCGACCGAAGTCATCGGACCGGAGCGGGCCGCCCGGATCGCGACGGCTCGGGGCTCAGCGTTCGAGAATCACCACCAGCTCGTCGTGCGGCCCGGCGTGGCTGGGGAGGTTCATCACGACGGTCGACTTGACCGTCCAGCCCTGGCTTGAGTAGCGGTTGAGCGTCTCCTCCAGCCGGGCCGGGTCGAACTTGGCAGCGAAGCCGAGGTCCTTGTGGGTGAGGACCTTGTAGAGTCGATCGGCCTGGCCGGCGGGGGCGACGTCCGTCGGCGGTGGCGGCGCGGCGACGGCCATGATGTCCGTCGAGCCGGATAGCTCGATCCGGGGCGTCGGGCCGGTGGCGGCGTCGTCGAGGCGGATGGGGGCGAGGCTCCAGTCGTCTCCGGTCGCGGAGGGTGTTGTGGGCAAAGGGGACGGGCTCATGCCGTCATCCAGGCCCATCCGGTCGGGGATGGGGACGGCCGAACCACAGTGGGGGCACTTCGTCCGCTTGCCGGCGAACTCGGGTCGAGCCCGGAGCAATCGGCCGCAGGAGCAGGTGAACACGATCGCCATCGTCACCTCCGCGCGGGGAGAGGTCGTGGGATGACCGATGAAGATGCGAGAGCCGGATGGGCGTTCGATCGGTCGCGCGGAGGGAGGCATCGGCAATTTCGAGCCTTCTTGATCCCTCCACGCCATCGTACCTTACCCGTCCGCCTCGGACATTTCATCAGAAATCCGGGCGCAGCGGGTCCGCGAGGGCGGTCCGGATGGGGTCGATCCGTTCAGGCGACGGCCTCGAACTCGGCGACCAGCGTCTCGACGCCGATCCGGTGGCAGAAGTCGCCGAAGTGCTCGTCCGGCTGGCGATCCGCCTTGAAGCGTGCGAAGACGGGGGCCAGCTCGGCCACGATCCGGTCGAAGGGCACGTAGTCCTTGAACAGGACGTTCAGACGCTCGCCCAGGGTGCTGCCGCCGAGGAAGACCGTATAGGTGCCGGCCTCATTGCCGCCGTCCTCGGTCTTCACGGCGGAACGGCCGACGAGGCCGATGTCGGCGTTGTACGGACGGGCGCAGCCGTTGGGGCAGCCGGTCATCCGGACGGTGAACCGCTCCTCGGCCAGTCCTTGTCGCTCCAGCTCCGCTTCCAGTTGATCCATCAAGGAGGGCAACGCCCGCTCGGCCTCGGTGACGGCCAGGCCGCAGGTTGGCAAGGCGGGGCAGGCCATCGACCAGCGGCGAACGGTCGAGACGCTCTCGACCCGGGCGATGCCGTACGCCTCCAGCCAGGCCTCCACCTCGGCCTTCCAGGCGGGGTCAAGGTCGATCAGGAGAATCGACTGCTGGCAGGTCAGGCGGGCCGGGGTGCCGTACTTCTGGAAGAAGGCGCGGAGGCCGCTCGCCAGTCGGAGCGAGTCGGAATCCTTGATCCGGCCGTTCTCGACGGGCAGGCCGAGCGAGAGCTTGCCGTCCCCCTGGTCGTGCCAGCCGAGGTGGTCGCAGACCTCCGTCACCGGGTTGGGCCGGGGCTCGGCCAGACGGCGGCCGAGGTACTCCTCGACCTTCGCCTTGAAGGCCGGCAGGCCCATGTCATAGATCACGTACTTGAGCCGGGCCCGCTTGCGGTCGGAGCGATTCCCGAGGTCGCGGAAGACCTTCACGACCGCCTCGCCCACCGCCAGGACGTCGCCCCGCGGAATGAACGCCATCTCCTGCCCCAGCGCCGGAAAGGTCTTGCCCGCGCTCGGGGTCGTGCCCAGGCCGCCGCCGACGGAGACGTTGTAGCCGGCGATCTGGCCGTCCTCGACCACGGCGATGAAGCCGAGGTCGTTGGCATAGACATCGACGCAGTTGTCGTCCGGCAAGGTAAACGCCGTCTTGAACTTGCGCGGGAGGTACGCCTTGCCGAGGATCGGCTCGACCGGGTCGTCGTTGGGCGTGGGGACGAGGCTCGGACCCTGCGCCGGGAAGTCGGGGATCGCGATCTTCTCGCCGTCGAGCCAGAGGTCGTAATAGGACGTCGATCGCGGGGCGATGTGGGACGTGAACGCGAGGCAGTCGGCGTGCAACTCCTCGTGGGCTGCGTCCTTCGACGGCGCCGGGCAGGCCAGGACGTTCCGCTCGACGTCGCCGCACGCGGCCAGGGTCGAGAGCAACGCCTCGTTGATCTTGCGGAGGACGGCCGGCACGTCCTGCTTGAGCACGCCGTGGAGCTGGAATTCCTGGCGGGTCGTGATCCGCAAGGTGCCGTTGCCGAGCGTCCGCGACAGCTCATCCTCGGCGAGATACTGCGCCGCCGTGATCCGACCGCCGGGAACGCGGGTCCGGATCATGAACTGATGGGCCTTCTCCTTGCCCTCGCGCTTGAGCTGCAACCTCAGGTCCCGGTCGTCCTGCTGATACGAACCGTGGAACTTCAGGACGTTGGCCGACTCCTCCGGGATGTGCGTGGTCGTCTGGTCGCGAAACTCCTCCAGCAGCATGCCCCGCAGGTACTCGCTGGCGATCTTGACGGCCTCGACCTTGCTCGGCTTGCCCTGGGCTTTCGCGTCCATCGAACTCTCCCTCCCGATCGCTCCCGCGGTTCGAACATCACCATGTTCGGTCGGAACGTAATCTTTCTTGATCGTGATTCTAGACGGGAGCCGGCCGGAGATCAATGGGAACTCCGATCGAGAACCGGGATTGGGGTGGGGCAGCGCTGGGGGTTAGACTGGGGAAGGGACGAGTCGGGCCGGGGGGGGCGGAGCGATGGGCGATTATACCCTGGAGGGGCCGAAACCGGCGCGGATGTACGAGGTGATCCTGCCGAAGAAGCTCGGCTATTTCGGCAAGATCGAGGAGGTTCTGGAAGACCTCTTCCGCGAGGAGGCGATCCGCGACGTGCCGTTCGTCGGGCGGACGATCGCCGAGCGAAGGCGGCAGGACCCGACGTTTGATGAGGAGCGCTGGGTCAGGACGCTGGCCCGGGCGTGCCGGGGTTACTCGATTTACGAGATGGATGGTCGCTACCTGTCGTCCTCCGGCCCGATCGATGAGCGGGTCCTGGTCTTCCGGTTCATCTTCCACAACCCGACCGACTCCGAGATCGACACCGGCACGGATTTCCTGACGGCGTCGCTGGAGGTGATCAACCACCTGGTCGCCCACCGCTTCGCCCAGGAACTGGGAGTCGAGGAGGAAATCTGGTTCCTCGAATACACGAAGCCTCAACTGGCCATCTGGCATCGTCACTCGGCGGAGTAAGCTCTTGTCTCCCGACGACGAATGGCCGCACGCGCCCCTTCGCTGTGTGCTATAATTAACTCTAGCTCCCTGGCAGCCCGGTGGTCCTCCGGACTCTACCTGCTGGCGAAGCCTCGCGACGCCGCGGCGCGTCTCCGGGCGCCGAACGAACTTCAAAATAGGCAAAATCTCTCTGGTAACATTCGGGCTTCTCGGGACTTACGTCCTGAGCTCTGGGATTCTGGAGAGCGTCCTCACACCGTTCCGCAGGCGTCCCGGGTGCGTCGCCGGGGCGTCCTCGTGCCGTCCAAAGCCTCTGGGTGGTGATTAAACAAAGCGTCGCGTGCCGCTCCGCCGGGTCTTTCGTGTCGGTTCGCGGGGGGGTATTCCGGTGCTGACTCCGCCTCTTCCCGGAACGATTCCTGGTTCGTCTGGACTGGCGTTGGGTTCCGTATCCTTCTTGCAACAGGAACCGGGTCGGCCGAATCCGGATCAGCCGCCGTTGTTGGCGGTCGCTTCCTCGCCGGCCTCGGGGAGGTCGGGGATGCCGAGTTCCTTGATGCGGCGGTAGAGGCGGGGGCGGGAGATGGCGAGGAGGTCGGCGGCGCGGGACTTGTTCTGGCGGGAGCGGTGGAGGGCTTGCTCGATCAGGCGGCGCTCGACCTGTTCGAGGATCTGGTCGAGCGGGGTGACGGGCGGCGGCAGGGTGGCGCGGGGTAGGCGGCGGCGAGGTGGCCGCGGACCGACGAGGGCAGGTCGGAGGCGGTGATCAGGTCGCCGGTGGCCTGGGTGTGAGCGGCATCGAGGACGCGGGTCAACTCGCGGAGGTTCCCGGGCCAGTCGTAGGCGCGGAGGACGTCGAGAGCGTCGGAGGCAAAACCGAGGCGGCGGCGCTCCTCGCGGAGATTGGTGCGTTCGAGGGCGTGCTGGGCCAGCAGGGGCAGTTCATCGAGGCGGTTGCGCAGGGGGAAGAGGCGGATGATGAGTCCGGTCAGGGTGAAGTAGAGGTCGTCGCGGAGCCGGCCGTCGCGGCGGGCCTCGTCGGGATCGGCGGTGGTGGTGGCCAGGAGGCGGACGCCCGGCGTCTGCAGGGCGGCGGCGAGGCGAGCCTGGAGGTCGCGGGGAAGTTCGAGGATATCGCCGAGCAGCAGCGAGGAGCCCTCGGGCAGTTGGAGGCGGGGCCGTTCCGTCGCTGGGTCAGAGCCGAACAGTTCGCGGTCGAGCACCTCGGGGGGCAAGGCACTGGTGTCGAAGACGAGCAGCGGGGCCTGGGGGCGCGGGCCGCGGAGGTGGATCGTACGGGCGACCAGGCGCTTGCCCGTGCCCGGTTCGCCCACGATCAGGACCGGCAACGTGGTCGCCGCGGCGGTGGCGACCTGCTCCAGCAGGCGACGATGCGCGGCCCCCTGGCCGATCAGGGCGTCGGAACCGTGCCGGGCGAGCAGGCGCTCACGAACCTCCTGCAACTCGGCCCGGAGCCGCTGCGAGGCGCTGTCGGGGGCATGGGGTGGGGCGTTGGGGTCACGGACGAAGCCGAGCAAGCCGATCAGGCGGTTCTGGCCGTCACGCAGGGGCCAGAGCTCCAGGCGCCGCCACTGGCGTTCGCCCGAGGCGTGGACGACCAGGGTCGGGCCGCTGGCGGGCCGGCCTTCGAGGGCCTCGGGCGGCGGGCAAAAGCTGCCGCCGAGCCCTTCGAGGTCGCCGTCGCGACTGGGGCCGTGGGGCCGACAGGCGAGGCCGACCACCTCGTCGAGCGAACGGCCGGTCAGCTCCTCCCAGGCGCGGTTGACGTAGGCGAGCCGGCGTTCGGCATCGAGCAGGAAGACCGGCTCGGCGGCCTTCTGGAACAGGGTATTGAGCCGGCGGACGCTGACGGCGCGGGTGGTCGCCATGAATGGAGAGGAGAGGGGCCGACGGTGCGCGAGATCGGTTATCCTTGGGCGACGAGTTGGTGGGCCGTCTTGCTCGCCGGGTCATCGGGAAGGAAGGCTGGCCCCGCGGCGTTTGCCGCCGACACCCGGGACTCAGGATCGTCGGGAGACCTCGCGAAGGCAAGGAAAAAGATGGAAAGACCGAGACGAGCCGTCGCCCTCGACGGCGGCACCACCAACACCCGCGCCCGGCTGATCGAGGACGGTCGGATCGTGGCCACGACCCGTCGGGCCGTCGGCGCCCGCGACACCGCGTTCTCGGGCGGCCCGGGTCCGCTGGCCGGGGCCGTCCGCGCCTGCCTGGACGAGCTGGAGTTGCTGGCCGGCGGGCCGCTGGGCCCGATCGTGGCGGCGGGGATGCTGACCGCGGAGGTCGGCCTGGTCGCCGTGCCGCACGCGGTCGCCCCGGCCGGCCTGGAGGAGCTGGCCCGTGGCCTGGCCGTCCGCACCTTGCCGGAGCTGGGCGGCCGGACGGTATCGTTCATCCCCGGCGTTCGGACGCCCGCCGGCCCAGGGCCGGACGGCTGGGCCGAGGCGGACGTGATGCGGGGCGAGGAGTGTGAGACGCTCGGGGCCTGGACGCTTCTGGGGCGGCCACCGGGCCGCCGGGTCTTCCTCTGGCCGGGCTCGCACACCAAGCTCGTCGAGCTGGACGACGCCGGTCGGATCGCCCGGAGTCACACGACACTGGCCGGCGAGCTCTGGGCGGCAGTGGCCGGCCATACCTTGCTGGCCGCGAGCTTGCCGGCAGCCGGCGCGGTGCCCGAACGGCCCGACCCCGAGGCCCTGGAGGCCGGGCGCCGGCTGGTCGAGCGGTCAGGACTGGCCCGCGCCGCCTTCGCGGTCCGCCTGGCCGCACTGGGCGGGGCGCTGGGCCCCGAGTCGCGGGCGGCCTTCTGGCTCGGAGCGGTCGTGGCCGATGACGCGGCAAACCTCCTGCGGCACCCAATCCTCGCCGGCTCCGACCCGCTGGTGATCGGTGGCCGGCAGCCTCAGCGCGGCCTCTTCACACGCTGGCTGAAGGGGCGGTACGCGGGACCGGTGGAGGTGCTTGACGACGATCAGGCCGACCGGGCCTCGGCCCTCGGGGCCTTGGCGATTGCGGAGCGGGCGCGATGAGCCAGAGCAACCCGGTCGTGCCCGCTTCAGGAGTTGGCAAACTTGCTCCAGGACCAGACGACCTGCCCGACGATCGCGTTGGCCGCGCGGTTCTCCAGCTCGATGGGGACCATCGGGTGCTCGCGGCTCGGCTGGTTGGGACGGAGGATCAGGTGGCGGCCGGTGATCTCCAGCCAGCAGATCATCGCCCGGCCCTCGGGCGCGGCGGCGACGAGTTTGCCCTGGAGCTGCTGGGGGTCGCGGACCGCCCGATCGACGGCGACGACCGAGCCGGCCGGCAGGATCGGGTGCATGGCGTCGTCCTGCAACTGCACGGCGACCGTCTCCCGCGGGTGCGGGATCCACTGGCGATAGGCCAGGATGTGGCCCTCGGGAACCGCCGACGCCCTTGCCAGCCAGGGACGACAGCGGGACCAGATCGACGGCCACGAAGTCGGAGGTACTGTCGCCCGGCAGGTTCTCCGGGGCGACGAAGACGACCTCGTTGGGCTCCCGTCTCGAGCTTCTCCAGGCCCCGCCGGATGAGCTGCTCGGGCGTCAGACTCCGCCAGGACCATATCTTCCAGGCCACGCCGATACTTCGGCCCCTGGCCGGTGAGTAACCAGACCGGGTTGGTGCCGGTCTGGTCGATGAAGCTCAGCAGAACCTCAGCGGGGACCGTCACGCCCGTCTCATAGTTATACCAGGTGCGCGCCGGCAGGTTCAGCCGACCGCGCCAGCTCGGGTCCGCCATGCTCGCCGAAGAGCTCCTGGCGGACCTCGCGCAGCCGGCTGGAAATCTGAGCCTTGACATTGACCCGGATCGTCGGAGTCTTTTTTCGAGCCACGTCGCCCTAGCCTCCCCCGTTTGAGGTTCCACCGGGCCGCCCGAATCCGCCATGCCCGCCATCGGAACAAAGCATGCGAGACTGATTTATAGCAGCGTTCGTTGGCCGGTGTCAATGAGAAAGTTCCCGCGGCCGTCCTTTTTTAGCTGGCCTGCTGATGATTGCAGGGTCGGGATGACTTGCTTCATTGCTTCCTGACATGACTCCATGTTGACGGCTGGGTCGAGGAAAAGGCAATGGGCCGGGACTTAGGGTCGTTGTCCAGATTCGCCAAGGGACGAGGTCGAGGTTGGGAATTCGCGACGTGTCAGCGCGAGAGAAGGCGTGATCGGTGCCGCGATTCTCGACCTAAAAAATGCCGAGTTCGTCGCGGGCCGCGTCGGTCATCTTTTCGGGGGTCCAGGGCGGATTCATGACGAGCCTGACATTGGCCTTGGCGACGCCCTCGAGCTGCTCGAGGGCGTTGACGGCGTCGCGGAGCAACTGCGGGCCGGCCGGGCAGGCGGGGGAGGTGAGGGTCATCTCGACGTCCACCTCGTTGTCGCGGCTCTGGATCGTATAGACGAGGCCCAGGTCCACGACGTTGACGTGCAACTCCGGATCCTTGACGGTGCGGAGGGCGTTGAGGATGGTTTCCTGGTCGGGCATGGCGGCGGATTCCTTGCGATTGGGCGGGGAGGCGGCTGGACTCAGGAGGCCGGGCCTTGCTCGGCGACGCGGGCGACCATGTTCTTGAGGCGGCGGAGGACGGCGTGAAGGCCGCCGACGCGCTGCATGCCGAGGATTTCCTGCAAGCCGGCCTGCTCGATCAGATCCTGGGGCGTGGCGAGGACCTCGGCGACCGTCTCGCCGTCGAGGCCCTCGACGAGCAAGGCGACGAAGCCGCGTACCGTCGGCGCCTCGGCGGGGACGTCGGCGTAGATGGTCACGCGGTCGCCGTCGCAGTTCGACGAAGAGGAAGACCGGCGACTGGCACTCGGGGACGCGGTGGGCCTCGTCCTTGTGCTGGGCGAGGCGGTCCGGGAGCGGAGGGAGGTCGCGGGCGAGGTCGATTAAGAAGCTCGATCCGCTCGCGACGCTCGGACTCGCGGAGTTCCTCGACGAGTGTCCTGGCGGACTGGCTGCCGGGCACGATCGGCCTCCTCGCTCGGCTCGGGCTCAGGCTCCGCGGGCGATCGGGGCGCGGACGAGGTTGCCCCACTCGGTCCACGAGCCGTCGTAATTGCGGACCTTCTCGAAGCCGAGCAGGTACGTCAGCACGAACCAGGTGTGGCTCGAGCGCTCGCCGATCCGGCAGTAGGCGATGACGTCATCGGTCGGCTTGAGGCCGCATTCTTCCTGATAAAGCTGGCGCAGCTCGTCGGGCGACTTGAACGTGCCGTCCTCGTTCACGGCGCGGCTCCAGGGAACGCTCTGGGCCCCGGGAATGTGGCCGCCGCGGAGGGCGCCTTCCTGGGGGTAGTCCTCCATGTGGAGCTTCTCGCCGGTGAACTCCTTCGGGCTGCGGACATCGACCAGGGGGCGTCTTCGCCTGGATGTGCTGCGCACGTCGTCGCGGAAGGCGCGGATCTTGGACTCGTCGATCGCCGCGACCTGGTAATTCGTCGGCGAGTACTCGGGGACGTCCTTGGTCATCGGCCGGCCTTGATCGTTCCAGAGCTTGTAGCCGCCGTTGAGGATGCGGCAATCCTTGTGCCCGAAGAGCTTGAAGGCCCAGAAGGCGTAGGTGGCCCACCAGTTCGACTTGTCGCCGTAGAAGACGACGGTGGTGTCGTTGGCGATGCCGGCCTTCGAGCAAAGCTCGGCGAACCGCCTCGGGGTCGATGTAGTCGCGGACGATCTGGTCCTGCAAGTGCGAGTGCCAGCCGATCTCGACGGCGCCGGGGATGTGGCCCTGGAAGTAGAGGGCCGGGTCCTCGTCGCTCTCGACGATCCGGACCTTCGGGTCGTTCAGGTGCTCCTGGACCCAGTCGGCGCTGACGAGCACTTCGGGGTGGGCGTACGGTTCGGGCATGGTGGCGGGTCCTGGTGCGAGGAAACCGGAAGTATTGACCAGAATGGTCGAGGTCAGGACAGGTTCCGTTTTGCGGTTGTTCGGGGAAAGGCTCCGTTTGAGGGCGTCGGTCCGACTTCAGTCCGGGCTTACGAACGGGAGTTCCAGTCGTAGGCCCGACTGAAGTGAAGTCGGGCCTACCGCCTGGGGAGGCCAGAGCCAGTGTATCGAGCGAGCATTTCCGGCTCAGAGCGCCAGCTTGGCGGCGACGGCCTGGCGGAGCGTCTCCTGGACGGGTTCGAGGGTGATCCGGTCGTAGACGTTGGCGAAGAAGCCTTCGACGATCAGGCGGACGGCCTCGTCGCGGGGGATGCCGCGGGCCTGGAGGTAGAAGATCATGTCGTCGTCTACCCGACCGGCGGTGGCGCCGTGGGTGCAGCGGACGTCGTTGGCCTCGATCTCCAGGCCAGGGATCGAGTCGGCGCGGGCGGCCTCGTCGAGGATCAGGTTGTCGTTCTTCTGGTAGGCGTCGGTCCGCTGGGCGTCCTTCTCGACGCGGATCATCCCACGCCAGACGACGCGGGAGCTGTCCTGAAGGCCGCCCTTGTAGAGCAGATCGCTGGTCGTGTTCGGGGCGATGTGGTCCTGCCGGGTGACGTAGGCGAGGTGCTGCCGGCCGGTGGTGAACATCACGCCGTTGACCTGCGCCGCGTGCTCCGGGTCCGGTCAGACGCGACCTCCTGGTTGACCTTCGCCAGGCGGGCGCCGAGGCCGCCGACGGTCCACTGAAGGCTGGCGTCACGACCGACCATGGCCCGTTCGCGGCTGAAGTGCCAGGTCCGCTCGTCCCAGTTCTGGATGTTGACGAACCGGAGGCTGGCCCCCTGCCCGATGAGCAATTCGACCGCGCCGACGTGCAAGGCCGCCTTGTCGCCTCGACCGCGGGACGCTGTCTCCTGCACGAGCGTCGCCTCGGCGCCGTCTTCCAGCACGACGAGCGTGTGGTTCAGATCCACCGCGCCCTCGGCGGAAGGCCCGACGAGATGGAACAGCGGGACCTCGACCTTCACGCCCTTCGGGACGTAGAGCAGCACGCCGCCTGTCCAGAACGCCCCGTGCAAGGCCGCGAAGACGTCGGCGCCCGTCTCGACGGCCTGGGTCAGCAGGTACTTCTGCAGCAGCTCGGGATGCTGCTTCGCCGCGGTCGGCAGGTCGGTGAAGACGACCCCGGCCGGGAGAGCGGGCGGCGTCGGCCCGGCGGTTGACGGCGGCATCGACCTGCTCGATGCCGGTGCCGTAGAGGTTGTTCAGGTTCTCATACGCTGGTGCGATCGCGGCGCGGGCGGCCTCCGACGGCGTGGCCGAGGTCGGCGGGGCGAAGTTCGCCAGCTTCAACATCCGGATATCGGTCCGCCGCCATTCCTCGTCGCGGAGGCTCGGCCAGGGCGATGCCAGGAACTGGCCGAACGCCGCGCGGCGGCGATCGGCGAGCCAGGAGGGCTCGTCCCGGCCCTTCAGGAACCCTCGAAGGCGGCTTCGTTGAAGCCGCCCGTCACGGTCGGGGTCGTCGCGGCTGCGCTACTCATCGGCGATCGCGATCTCTTGTTCAAGAGGAGAATGCTGATGCGGAGTACCGGGCGGTCTGACGTCGCCGACCGTCCTGCCAATCAGGTCAATCCTTGGGCGGCTTGAGAGCCTCGACGACCTTGGGCACGTCGGTCTCGTTGAGTGAGAGGTAGCCTTTGCTGAAGACGACCTTGCCCTCGCGAACGACCACGGCGGTCAGGCCGGCCATGTCGTTGATCGACCAGCCGTCGGGGCCGTTCTTGCCGCCCTCGAAGACGGCCAGCGGCGTCTTCTGAAGACGGATCGATCGCTGGGCGATCGGCAGGTAAGCCTTCGATTTATCCGGGTTGTCGGTCAGCCAGACGGCGACCACGGCGGCGTCCGGGGCACCGTTCGATCCCCTGCGCGAGTCGCTGGTCGAGCGTCCGGATGAACCGGGCCATCGGGCGGTCCCAGCGCTCGGCCTGGACGAAAAGGAAGACAGTCGGCTGGCCCTTGCGGTCGGCGACGGCAGTCGAATTTCTGGCCCGCCTGATGGCCGGTGGCGGCGAAGGCGGTGAACGGTGTGACCGGGGAGCCGACGTCTGGCCCGGAGCGAAGTTCGTCGGCCCGGCGGACGCCGGCGGCGGCAGTGTGCCGATCAGAATGTCTGAAGCCAACCTTCGACATCGGGAGCGTCTCCGTGTCGCAAGGTCAAGCAATGCGACCGGGGCACGCTTGGCGTGCCCCGAGGCCGGTCGGGAGGGTCGGGCGATCCCAGATCAGCCGACCGAGCCCTCCATCTGGAGCTGGATCAGCTTGTTCATCTCGACGGCGTACTCCATCGGCAACTCCTTGACGAGCGGCTCGATGAACCCGCTGACGATCAGGGTGCTGGCCTCGGCCTCGGAAAGACCGCGGCTCCTGAGGTAGAAGAGCTGCTCCTCGCCGATCTTCGAGACGGACGCCTCGTGGCCGATCTTGACGTCATCCTCATCGATCTCGATGTAAGGATACGTGTCGGATCGGCTGATCGGGTCGAGGATCAAGGCGTCGCAGACGACGTTGGACTTGCTGCCCTTGGCACCATCGACGACCTTGAGCAGGCCGCGGTAGCTGGATCGTCCGCCGTTCTTGCTGATGCTCTTGGAGATGATCCGCGAGCTGGTGTACGGGGCCTCGTGGACGACCTTGCCGCCAGCGTCCTGGTGCTGCCCCTTGCCGGCGAAGGCGATGGAGAGGATCTCGCCGCGGGCCCCCTTGCCGCGCATGTGGACGGCCGGGTACTTCATCGTGAGCTTCGAGCCGAGGTTGCCGTCCACCCACTCCATCAGGGCATCTTCATCGGCAACGGCTCGCTTGGTGACGAGGTTGTAGATGTTGTTGGCCCAGTTCTGGATGGTGGTGTAGCGGCAGCGGCCGCCCTTCTTGACGAGGATCTCGACGACGGCCGAGTGCAGGCTCTCCGACGTGTAGATCGGCGCCGTGCAGCCCTCGACGTAGTGGACCTGGGCGCCTTCCTCGACGATGATCAACGTCCGCTCGAACTGGCCCATGTTCTCGGCGTTGATCCGGAAATACGCCTGGAGCGGGATGTCCACTTTCACGCCGGCCGGGATGTACACGAACGAGCCGCCCGACCAGACGGCCGAGTTCAAGGCGGCGAACTTGTTGTCCTCGATCGGGATGATCGAGCCGATGTACTCGCGGACGAGGTCCGGGTACTCGCGGACGGCCGTGTCGGTGTCGGTGAAGATGACCCCCAGCTTCTGGAGGTCTTCGCGGAGGCTGTGATAGACGACCTCCGACTCGTACTGCGCCCCGACGCCCGCGAGCAGGCCGCGCTTCTCGGCCTCGGGGATGCCGAGGCGGTCATACGTCCGCTTGATCTCGGCGGGGATGTCGTCCCAGGACTTCCCCTGGCGGTCGGACGCCCGCATGAAGTAGTGGATCTCGTCGTAGTTCAGCTCGCTGAGGTCGCCGCCCCAGAGGGGCGTCGGCTTCTGCTGGAAGACTTCGAGGCCGCGGAGGCGGAAATCCCGCATCCACTGGGGCTCGCTCTTCATCTCGGAGATCTGCTCGACGACCTGACGGTTCAGCCCCTTGGCGGCCTGGAACGAGTACTTGAAGTCGTCGCGGAAACCGTACTTGTATTCGTCCTTGATGCCCTGAACCTGGGCGCTGAGGTCGGTGGACATGGTGTTTGTGTCCCTATAAGTGTCATCGATCGAGTCGAATCTGATCGGTGTTAACGCTGTCTTGATTTCTCGCGACGCTCTTCAATCCATCGATCAATGGATTCTTGGCTCTCGCCGGATCGTTTGCCAGAAAGTAGGTTTTCGACGCTGATATCCTCGTCGAGGTGCGGCCAGTGGACACCGCCTCCTTCACCGATGAGCCTCCAGTGATTGCGTTCTTTCGAAGTGCCGTACAACAGGCGTGGATACCAGGCGATCGGGACGGAGATGCTCCTTCCGTCGTCGAGTTCCACCGAGAGTCTAGTGTTCCGGTTGGTGAAGGTGACGGATACCACCTGAGGCGACCGGACCTCATGGGTTGAAGAAGGCATCCCACCTGTTCCTTAAAAGTCTGATGTTGTTGATGATCTGTTCGATCTGGTTCAGTTCCTTTTGGCTGAACCCCCGATTGGTCGCGAGACTAACGGGATCGAGCCAGTATTTCGCTTCTTTGCCGTTGGCTTCAACGTGAATGTGCCGCGGCTCTCCACCGTCTGCCGAGTAGAAAAAGAACCGATAGGGGCCGTCGCGAAGTATGGTGGGCACGGCACGGCATTCAGCCTCTAACTCATCACACATTCGCCGAAGCGGCATCCATCCCCTGCTCGATCTCGTCCTCCACGCGGGCGGCCTCGGGGTACTTGGAGCGGACCCAGTCGTAGCCTTCCTGCTCCAGCCGGGCGACCAGCTCGGGGCCGCCGTCCTCGACGATCCGGCCGCCGAAGAGGATGTGGATGAACTGGGGCTGGATGTAGTTCAGGATGCGCTGGTAGTGGGTGATGACCAGGACGCCGGTGCCCTCGCGGGCGGCGACGCGGTTGACCCCCTCGCTGACGACGCGGACCGCGTCGATGTCGAGGCCGCTGTCAGTCTCGTCGAGAATCGCGAAGGCGGGGCGGAGCATGGCGAGCTGGAGGATCTCGGCGCGCTTCTTCTCGCCGCCGGAGAAACCTTCATTCAGATAGCGGCGGGCGAAGTCGGGGTCGACTCCCAGTTCGTCCATCTGCTGCTTCAGCTCCTTGCGGAACTCGCGCATCGGCATCAGGTCCTCGCCCTCCTTGCGGTCGGGCATCCGGATGTTGGTGACGGCGTGGCGGAGGAAGTTGGCCAGGGTGACGCCCGGGAATCGACGTCGGGTACTGGAAGGCCAGGAAGAGGCCCTTCTTGGCACGCTCGTCGGGCTCCAGCTCCAGCACCTCCTCGCCGTCGAGCGTGACCGAACCCGCGGTGATCTCGTAGTTCGGGTGGCCCATCAGGGCGTAGCTCAACGTGCTCTTGCCCGAGCCGTTGGGACCCATCAGGGCGTGGACCTCACCTTGCTTGAGCGTCAGGTTGACCCCCTTGAGGATCTCCTTGCCCTCGACGGCCACGTGCAGGTTCTCGATCTTCAGGACCTTGCTGCTCATCCTTCGTTCCACCCCGGTTCGAACCAGTCTCTCTTGGGTATGTGAGTCTCGAAGCGTCCCGCGAAAGATGCGGGGGCTGCAAAGATCAAGCCATGGCGTCTGTGCTGTTGTGAGTCTGCGGTTCCGCTCGGCTCGCGTCAGCTGGCGCGGGCCGGCGGCGGATCGACTCCGGGCTTGGCCTCGAAGTCGCAGGAGCGGTGGCCGTCGAGCCGGCACTGGGAGAGCCGGAGGCCGTGGCCGACGACCTTCTCGAACATCTTGCGCTCGATGGCGCAGACGGCCGGGTCGGTCTCGGCCAGCTCGAAGTACGGGCAGGAGTGCTGGCGGAGGACCGGCAGCTCGTCACCCGGTCCGGCGGACGACCTCGGCCTCGATCCCGCGATCGTGCAGGATCGAGCCCAGCTCGACCAGCCGGCCTTGCCAGCCGTCGCCGGAGAGCTGCGAGCGATAAAGCTCGGCCAGACGGTCGGTGATCCGGCCGAAGAGCATGCGGCGGAGCTTGCGGTCCTCAATGGTCCGCATCATCTCCTCCCAGAGCACCACGGCCAGGTCGGCATAGTTCTGACCCAGACGGCGGTGGGCCTCGTCGCTGGCGCGGTAGGTGTGACGCGGGCGGCCGCGACCACCATGCTCGGCCTGTCGCTCGACCATCCCGCAGCCGACCAACCGCGTCAAGCGAACCCGCACCGCTGTCGGTGTCACACCCATGGCCTCGGCCATCTCGGCGACGGTCAACGGCCCGCGGCGCCGGATCAGGTCCAGCAGAGGGCGATCGGACGAATCGGGCGGTTCGGCGGTCTTCGGCATACGGCAGGGCGCTCCTTCGGGTCTGGGGTATTCTAGAAACCTCTTCCCTTGGCTTCCAGACCTTTTCGGCAATTTTCGCAAGATCAATTGCGAAAAAACCGGCGAGTCTCAGGATGGCGCGTGTCCAATATTTGCGACAGGAGGGCGAACGCCCTTCTGAATCGGGTAAGGGTCCTCGGCCGGCGTCGGCCGGGGTCGCGACCGCGACCGGATGGGGATCCCTTGGATGGATGCAATCGTTCTCAGCGACGTCACGAAGACGTTCGGTTCGCACGTCGCCGTGGATGCCCTGTCGTTGCGGGTGCCGGTCGGCTCGCTCTACGGCTTCATCGGGCCGAACGGGTCGGGCAAGACGACGACCTTGCGGATGATTATGCACATCCTCTTGCCGGACAGCGGCTCGATCGAGGTCCTGGGCGAGAGCGACACCCGCGCGGCTCACGACACGGTGGGCTACTTGCCCGAGGAGCGCGGGCCTCTACAAGAAGATGACCGTGCGGCGGCTTGCTCCGCTACTACGGCCAGCTCAAGGGGGCCAGGCAGACCGGACCTGGATGCGGCGATCGTCGATTGGCTCGAACGGCTAGAGCTGATCGACTGGATCGATCGAAAAATCGACAATCTTTCCAAGGGGATGGCCCAGAAGGTCCAATTCATCGCGGCGGTCGTCGCGAGGCCGCAACTGGTCATCCTCGACGAGCCGTTCTCGGGGCTCGACCCGGTCAATTCCGAGGTGCTCAAGGACGCGGTACTCACGTTGAAGCGGTCGGGCACGACGGTCGTCTTCTCGACGCACGACATGGGCGTCGCCGAGGCGATGTGCGACCGGATCTTCATGATCCACAAGGGGAAGAAGGTGCTCGACGGCACCCTCGACGAGATCCAGGCGGCTTATGGCGAGGACGTCATCCGGGTCCGCGTGGACGGCGGGAGCAGCGTCCTGCGCACGATTGACGGGGTCGAGTGGATCAAGGACCTGGGCAACTACCAGGAAGTCCGCTGGCGGCGCGACCCGCAGGTAGTTGCTGCAGGCCCTGCGTCGAGCGGACGCCGGTGCAGCGGTTCGAGGTCGCCCGGCCGTCCCTGCACGACATCTTCGTGCGGATCGCGGCCCCGGAGCGGGAGGTGAGCATCCATGCGATGGCGTAAGATGGGCGTCGTGGCCTCGACCGAGTTCAACAACGCCGTGAGGACCAAGGCGTTCCTCGTCAGTCTGTTGATGCTCCCCTTGATCTACGGCGCGGCGTTCTTGATCCAGATCTATGCCAACAAGGCCGACACGCGGACGCGACGGTTTCGCGGTTGTCGATCAGACGGGCGAGCTTTACGGGCCGATCGAGCAGCGGGCGAAGGACCGCAATGAGTCGCCGGAGGTGGTCAAGGACGGCGAGCCGGTTGGCGCCCGGTTCGAGCCGACGGACGCGACCGACCCGAAGCGGCCGACGCCGGAAGTCCTGCTGGCCCTGTCGGAGCGGGTCCGCAAGGGGGAACTCTTCGCGTTCCTCGTGATCCCGAAGGACGTGCTTGAGGCGCCGGACGGCAAGCCGGCCACGATCCGGTATTACTCGAACTCGCCGACCGACCGCGACCTCCGCAACTGGCTCCAGTTCGTCCTGAGCGACGAGGTGCGAGCCCGACGGTTCCAGAAGGCGGGGATCGACACGGGGATGGTCGCGAAGCTGAGCCAGCCCGTGACCACCGAAGACCTCGGCCTTCTCTCGCGGAGCCAGCCCGCGGCCGGCGAGGCGGGGACCGCGGCGAAGCCGGCGGCCATCGAGGAGGCGCAGAAGGTCGATCCGGTGAGGACGTTCGGGCCGCCGATCGCGTTGATGTTTGTCATGTTCATTGTCATCATGACGACCACGCCCCAGCTCATGCAGACCGTGCTCGAAGAGAAGATGAGCAAGATCAGCGAGGTTCTGCTGGGCTCGATCACGCCGTTCGAGCTGATGATGGGCAAGCTCCTGGGCAACGTGGGCGTGGCCCTGCTGCTGGCGGGGCTCTACGTCGGCGCCGCCTACGGCGCGGCGGCGCACTACGGGTATGGCGACATCATGCCGCCTTCTCTGCTGGCAGCGGCGGTGCTGTTCATCGTGCTAGGCGTGACGCTCTTCGGCTCGTTGTTCATGGCCGTCGGCTCGGCGTGTAACGAACTGAAGGACGCGCAGTCCTTGATGTTCCCCGTGATGATGTTGGCCCTCCTGCCGACGTTCTTCTGGTCGGTTGTCCTGACCAAGCCGTCGAGCCCGATCGCCGTCGGGGTCTCACTCTTCCCGCCGGCAACGCCCTTCCTCATGCTGATGCGGATGGCGCTCCAGCCGTCGCCGCCGGCCTGGCAGGTCTTGCTCTCGATCGTCCTGACGACCGCGACGGCGGTCGTCTGCATCTGGGCGGCGGGCAAGATCTTCCGCGTCGGCCTCTTGATGCAGGGCAAGGCCCCGACGTTCGCCACGCTGGCCCGCTGGGTGCTTGGCCCGCTGAGACGATCGGGCTTTCCCGTAGTCAGGGCGGCCCCGACTGAACTTACACTGGACAGGGAAGAACACGCTCCCGACCCGAACCCCGGGGCCGAACCCAGCGATGCCGACCACCGAGGCCGAGAAACTCCTGATCCAGCAGGTCCGCGCCGGCGACGAACCAGCCTGGCATCAGCTCATCGAACGCTACGAGGGCCGCTTGCTCGCCTTCGTCGATAGCCGCCTGCACGACCGCGCTGCCAGCGAGGACACGGTTCAGGAAACCTTCATCGGCTTCCTCACGAGCTTGCCCCACTACGACGAGGACCGCGACCTCGAAGCCTACCTCTTCTCGATCGCCGCCCACAAGCTGACCGACCACCTCCGCAAGCAAGGCCGCCGGCCGATCGACCAGTTTGGCTCCGATGACCAGGGACGCCCCCTCGAAGAGGTCCCCGGCCCGATCCGGGCCGCCTCCAGCATCGCCCGCAGCGACGAGCGCCGGCAGGCCGAGGAGCAACTCCTTGCCGACTCGCTCGGCCGCCTCGTCGGCGAGTGGCTCGATCGCGGCGACTTCACCCGCCTACGTTGCCTGGAGCTCCTGATCGTCAAGGGCTGGGCCAACAAGGACGTCGCCCAAGTACCTCGGCCTGACCGAGCAGGCGGTTGCCAGCTACAAGTTCCAGACCGTCAGCCGCCTCAAGGACATGGCCCGCCGCGCCGGGATGAACGTCGAGGAACACCTGAGCTAGTCGAGCCCGCGGGGAGTCCGACATGCCCGAGCCCATCGACGACGTCGAGCTGCGTCAGTATCTCGCCGAGAGCCTACCCGGCGACCGGATGGCCCGCGTGGAGAAGGCCTTGCGCGACTCCTCGGAGCTTCGCGAGCGGCTGGAAGCACGTACGCCAGGATCGCCCTGACGCCACCCTCCACACCCTCGGCGCCATCTGGCGACGCAACCGTCTCACCTGCCTCAGCCGCGAGCAGCTCGGAAGCTATCTGCTCGACGTGCTCGACCCTGAGCAATCTGAGTACGTCACGTTTCACCTCGAAGTGATCGAGTGTCCCTTCTGCCTCGCCAACCTCGCCGACCTGAAGGGCAAGGCCGACGCCCTCGGACAGGTCCATCGAGACCCGCCGTCACGGATCTTCCACTCCAGCCGCCATTTACTCTCCGGCGAGGAGTAACCCTTCCTCAGGCGCGGACCGCAGGCCGTCTTTGACGAGATCGAAGACGGCCTGCGGTCCGCGCCCGATCGAGCAGGCTCTCTGGTTCTGGTCATCAGCCGCGCTCCGTCGTCGTGGCCTCATCTCCACGCCAAGGAGTGGGTCGGTTCCCCTGACCAACGAGATACCCGGTGCAGCGGCGGAATCTATGTGCTATAATTAGCCTTGGTTCCCTCGCAATCTGGTTGTCCACCGTTCACCAGATCCTGGCGAGGCGTCGCGACACCGCGGCGTGTCCCGGACGCCGAACGAACTTCAAAATGGGTAAAATAGCTCTGCTAACTTTCGGAATTCCAAGGACTTGTGATCAGCATTATGATGCTGTAAAATGTGTTCCTTCCGCGTCCTCATGCCGTTTCTCAGGCGTCCTGGGCGCAGTCGTCTGGGCGTCCTCAAACCGTCCTGAGCCTCTATTGGCAGTTAAACAAAGCGTTCCTTGCCCTTCAGCCGGGTCCGCCTCAGGCGGGTTTGCAACGTCTGGTCTGGGGTGGCCGATCCTCGACCCAGAGAGGTTCCTGGCAAGGACGTCCGAGACCCTCCCGATCAGGCCACAGCCGCCGACAGCCGCGCCTTCTGATAGTGCCGCGTGATCAGATCGTTCTGGAGCCAGAGCAGCTTGTTGAACGCGCGGACGGTCCGCACCTCGTCCTCGCGATCGAGGCTCAGGCCGAGGATCGTCGCCGTCAGGGCATCAGCGACGAAGCCCATCAACGCGTTCATCTGGACCAGCGGTACGTCCAGTTCCTTGGAGCCGCCCTTGGGAGTGTGCATCTTGCCCACCATGTCGAGGTAGGCAACCATCTTGCCGTCGTACGGCCTCGTCACAAGCGCCGCCAGGTAGCGGCCGAGATGCTGCTTGCGGAACTGGATGACCTCGTCGTCCTGCGACAGGCTCTCGAGGTTCGAGGCCAGCGGCCCTTCGTAGCCGAACTGCCGCGGCACGAAGTGCCGCCAGGTGGCGTCGTAGTCGTCCAGCTTGCTATAGACGGCGTCCACCAGGAACGGCACCAGTGGCGCCAGCTTCGGAGCCGCCGCATGAATCGCGGCCACGTCGTCCGCACCGAACCCCATGAACTCGGCCAGGTAGCCGAATCGGTAGCCGAGATCCGACTCCAGCCGCTCTTCGTCGATGTGCTTGATCATCCGAGGGTTTCCTCACCCCATGTCGTGGGCCTAGGCCGTGCGAGCGCACCGCGCGGCTTGACGAAGGAAGTTCCAACGGGGACAATTGGATCAACTTGTCCTCTCTGTCGATCAGGATACCTCAGCTAAATCGGATGTCAAGATCCGGTTTCTCAACTTTTTTCGACGGGCGGCCGCCGATGCTCTCTCAGACCGTGGAATATGCCTTGCGGGCGGTCGTGTACCTGGCGGGCCAGGCGCCCGAGTCGCGTACGACGGACCAGATCGCCACGGCGACACGGGTGCCGAAGGCGTATCTGTCGAAGGTGCTTCAGGGTCTTGTCCGCGCGGGGTTGGTCCACTCCCAGCGCGGACTGGGCGGGGGGATGTCGCTGACGCGGGACCCGGGGGAGCTGACCATCCTCCAGGTCGTCGAGGCCGTCGAGCCAATTGGTCGGATCAAGAGCTGCCCGCTGGGGCTGGCTTCGCACGGGGTCCGCCTCTGCCCCTTGCACCGACGGCTTGACGAGGCCCTCGCTCAGGTGGAGCAGGCCTTCGGCGCGACCACCCTGGCCGAGGTCCTGGCGGACCCCTCACCGAGCGTGCCGCTCTGCGAGTTTCCCTTGCCCGACGAACCCGACGACGAGGCGGTCGTCTCAACGACTCCCTCGCCAGCCCAGACGGGTCGCAGGAAGGCTTGAGGGCCGGACGGGTTTGCCGGCCCGTCGGGCGAGTTCCCGGCTGCTCACTCGATCATGATCATCTCACCGTCGTCGCGGTTCAGTTGAAGCTGGAGGAATTTCAGATCGCCGCTGGACTTCAAAAACTTCACCGATCCGTCAGCGAAGCAGAAGTCGCTTCCTCCGGGATGGAGGCTACCGAAGCCTCCCACGGGGTCGGGGTGCTTCTTGCTCGGGACGGGTATGCCGTTGATCGGTGTGCCGCCGTTGCGCAGGGTGGCTCGGGTACCCGAGGCCCAGCCAAGTTCGTCGGGGAAGCCGCCGGCGCCCGTGCCGAGACGCTCGCCGAAGGCGATCGTGTGCGAGGCACCATCGGAAATATCCTCGGTCCGGATTCGGCTGTTGAGGAAGAGGAGGCCCGTGTTGGTCACGTCGATCGCCGCCTCGTCGTGGTTGTGATTACCGGCGTAATTCGACCAGCCACCGGGACCTGTTGGGTCGGACGGGCAGAGGAATGTCTGGACCGTGACGGCTCGTGCGGTGAGATTGACCGCGGCATAAGCGCCGTGCTGGAAGTTCAAGTGGTTGTAAATGTTCTTGTGCTCCAGGAACGGCAGCATCTGGGCGAGCCAGCTGAAGTGGTAGCCCACACGCTTGTTGGCGATCGGCCCGGTCGGATTGACGACGCCGGGGGGAAACGTCTCGAAGGCGACCTCGTAGTTCTGCAATCCGATGCCGATCTGCATCATGTTGTTGATACATTGCGTGCGACGCGCCGCGGCCCGGCAGGCTTGCACAGCCGGCAGCAGCAAGGCGATCAGGACCCCGATGATCGCCATGACCACCAGCAATTCGATCAAGGTAAAACCGCGCTTGGCGGTGTTTCGGCAAAGCATCTCAGCGTTCCTCCTCGGAGCCCTCATCGAGGGCGATGATAGCCGTCTTCGACCGACGCGCCCGCCTCGAGGCGTCGGGGGGGTGATCGGACCGGACGCGGACCCGTCGCAGCCGGGGCCGACCATCCACACGTTCCACTTCGATCCGGACCTCGGCGCCCGCGTTGCCGCCCAGTTCCTCGGCCGCGATTGTCCAGGTTTCGCCCTCAAAGTCCGGGTCGCGTTCCAGCCGCGCTGCGGCCCGTTCCAGGCCCGACTCGGCCAGCCAGCCCGCCTGGATCGACCGTTCTTCGACTCGGAGGATTGCCCGCTCTCCGCCGACCCGTTTGAGCAAGACGCCGAAAACCATCACGATCAGGGTCAGAGCCAGCAAGGCCATCGCCAGCGCGACGCCGCGGCGGCTCGCGGGACGACGGCTGGGGCCGAGGTCATGGTTTCTCATCAGGTTCCTCATCAGAATTCCCGAAGCGATGATCGGTCCCCAGCGCGGCCTCGATCCTCAATTCCTGCGGCCGACCGCGATTGCGGGCGGAACGGTGGTCGAAGACGATCGCGACGAGAGGGCGACCTTCGCCCGGCTCGATCACCAGCCGCCCCGTGCGGGTTGGCAGGGGGAACGTGTCGGTACGGCGAAAAGCATCGTCCTGGCGCTCCTCGCGGATCAGGAGACCCTTTGCGACCCGGTACTCGATCCGCCGTCCCTCCGGACCGGCGAGCGCGATCCGGCCTGAAGCCCCTCCGGCTGCGGCGATCGGCTCGGCGAGGAAGGCCGCGTGGATGTCTTCCCGGAAGGTCCTCGCCATTCTCGCCGTCGTCGCCAGTGCCTCCTCGTGGGCCTGACCCCGATCGTCGAGCTTCAGCAGGAGTTCGACGAGAGCCACGCAGACCCCCAGAAACGTCGTGAAGACGAACATTACCACGAGCATCTCGACCAGTGTGTAACCATGACGCCCTCTGGTCCGCACTCGCCTCATCGCTCGGCCCCCTGCGTTGCGAACCAGGCGGTCAACCGCACGGGTGCCTCGCTTCGTCCCGCCGCTCCTCGCCAGTGGACATCCACGACTACCCTCGCCAGCTCCGGCGTGTCCGAGGTCTTCGCAGCCGACGAGAACGCCGCTCGAAGCCGGCCTTCGGGGAGTCGGCGTGCCGACTCGGGATCGAACCCGACCTGCTCCAATCGCTTCGATGTCCGCTCCTCG
This sequence comes from uncultured Planctomycetales bacterium, assembly GCA_963752755.1. GTDB lineage: Bacteria > Planctomycetota > Planctomycetia > Isosphaerales > Isosphaeraceae > CAVVZJ01. The sequence continues at coordinate 156,292 of CAVVZJ010000011.1, forward strand.
ACCGGCAAGGCTGCGATGCGTTCCATCGCGTTGGCGGCGGCCTCGACGGCGAACTGGCGATTCTCGGCGGATCGCCGAGAATCGGCCACCACACCGAGCAGACGCACCGTCGCCGCCATTGCTGCGAACAGAACGATCACCGCGGCCACCGATTCCAGCAGGAGCGCCCCCGGCATCTCCCGCACTTCCCCGATGCGTGGCGTCTCATACGACCTCCTCCGCCTGCTGTGCGATCATCGCGACCAGCGGATGAAAATAGACGAGTGCGAACAGCAAGACGAGCAAACCCAGGACGACGATCGCCAGCGGTTGAAGCACCTGGCCCCAGGCTTGCAGGCGGTGGTTGAGTCGTCGCTCGACGGCGTCGGCCCGCTCGCGAAGGGCCCAGCCAAGGTTACCCGCCCGCCTGGCCGACACCAGTACGGCCGCCTCGCTCGCCTGGATCAAGCCGCGGTTGTGCATGGAGGCAATCCAGTCGCGCCCTCGGATCACGTCGGCCTGGACCTTACGGACCCTCCAGCGCGAACCGAACCCGAGGTCCCGTCGTCCGAGACTAGCCAGCACGTCCGGCAACGGCCGACCGCCATCGACCCCCAGTGAGAGCGCCCGCAAGATCGTCGCCGCGTCCCGCCTCAGCCGGATCGACGCCAGCCGCGACGCCAGCGGCCTCTGTCCCACCGCCGCGCCCGCCACGTGATCGAGGCTCTCGCCGATGTCCCGCACGACGCGCTTCAAGATCCAGACCCCGCCGAAGAGCACGGCCATCAGCACGAGAAACTCCGGGATCGCGAGCCCAAACGACACAAGGAGCGACCCGACCCAGTTTCCTCCTACTCCCCGGAGCATTCGACTCGCCGGCCTCAGTACCTCGAAGACCGTACGGGAGGGCTCCGGTGGTTTGAGATTCATGTCCGATAGGAGAGCGTCGTAGTGGCTGATCATGAACACCATGAGGAAGTTCGCGCTGGTCAGGGTGAACAGCACGACCAGCAGCGGATACGCGATCAAGGATCGAGTTGGCGGCGTGTCGCGTTGCCGGGCAGCGCGGGAGGAGGCGGCCTCGTCGAGCGCCGGGGCGAGCTTGCCCGACTCCCAGCCGGCCCGCGCCAGCGCCGTGGCGTCGCCGGGCAAAACACCCGGCACGCGGTCCACCGCGTCGGGCAAGATCTCGCCCGCGTCGAGTCGGCTCGCCAGCGACTCGACCCGCTGGCGATAGTCGCCGCCGCAAAGCCCGGCATAGGCCCGTGCCGCCGGACCCAGCGGCATCTTCCGATGCGCTGCCATCGCCAGCACCGAGATCAAGGCGTCCTGCTGCGTGCTTCGCCCATTCGAAAGCAGCAGGTAAGTAACCACCCCCACCACCGGAGGCGTCATCACGACCAGCAGTGTCGCCAGCGACCAGCCGAACGTCCTCATGAGCTGAAAGGCCACCGCCGCCACCACCACGAACAGCATCAAATGACGCATCCCGAACCGGAGGCTCCACGATCGCCCGCTCGCAAGCCGCATCAGGCCCATCGCGATCGCGTAGAGTAAGAGCCCCAGCGGGAACAGCAAGACAGCCGCGAACGCATTGAGAATGCCCGACGCGAACAGTGTGGCCTCGAACACGGCCACGATCAGCTCCACCGCGATCAGCCACCGGCACCGCCAGAGCGCCGCCGCGACCTGGCGTTCCACCGGCAGCTTCGGCGGCCTGGTTCCGTGCGGCTCCGCGTCGATCATGACGCACCCCCGCGCCGGCGGGTTGGGATGAGGAAGGGTCGCCTGGGCATCGTGTCCTCCGCTTGGATTCGCTCTAGATCAGCTTCAGCAGTAGGTCGAACATCGGCCAGACGAGGGCCACATAAATCAAGGCGATCCACCAGAGGACCAGGACAATCGTGAGCAAGCCAAGAAATGTCGCCGTAAACGAGGCCTGCGCTCGGGCTCGGGCCTCGAAGATCCCGGCCGCGAGGGTGAGGGCCTCGGGCAAGGAACGCTGATCCTCCGCCCATCGGAGGAACCGGGCCAGCCCTTCGGGAAAGGCGCGATGGCGGTCGAGCGACTCGGCCAGCGAATGACCGTCGGCCAGGTCGGCGGCCACCCCAGCGCACGACTGCTCCAGCGCCGGGTCCCGCGCGGCTCGACCGGCCAGCAGCAAGGCTTCCACGAGGGGCAACTCCGCCTCGGTCAAGGCCGCGAGCGCGTGACAGAACTCGGCCAGTGCCGTCCATCGCCACAAGGGGCCGATCAATGGGATCGCCAGCAGTTGTTTCCGGCGTTCCGCCGGCCGGAACAGCATCAGCTCCAGCAAGAAGAACAGCGAGCCGACGACCAGCGGCCCGACCACGACCCAGACCCCCATTCCCGCAAACGCGGAGGCAAGCCGGACCACCGCTTCGGTCAGCCGCGGCAAGCTCACGGCAAAGTTGTTGAGAAGGTCAACGAGCTGGTCCGAGAGTATCGACGACAGCACGGCGAACGTCCCCAGGCAGGTCAGCAACAGCATGCCTGGATAGAACAAGCTGAGCCAGACCCGCCGCCGGATCTCGTCCCCGACGCGGTAATGCGACAGGAACTCCGCCAGCAATTCCGCGAGTCGCCCCGACCGTGCCCCGGCCAGAATCAGGCCCTGAAGGTGCGGCGGGAACCGGTCGCCTCTCGCGGCGAGTGCCTCGTCCAGAGGCACGCCGGCTTCCAGATCCTCCGCCAGTTCGTCGAGCAGCCGGCGCAACCGGCGGTCCTTGGCTCCGAACGGCCAGAGCCGTTGCCACAGTCGGTCCGAGGTCCCGTTGCCCATCTCCTCGGCCAGGGCGCGGAGGCCTGTCGGTAGCGGTAGGCCCGCCCGTGCCAGGCTGCCAATCTGGCGCACGACCTCGGTGGCCTGACCCTCGTCGAGCGTGCCGTCCTTGAACGAACGGAGCCCGTGGGTCGTTCCGGGGGATGGGGGCGTCGGATGGCTCGGTGTCACGCGTTCGGCCTCGCCAAGGAATCGAGCAGGTTTGTCCAGGGCAGGAAGAGCGCCAGGACATAGACCGTAGCGGCGGTCGCCCCGATCGCGAGCAGCATTAAGGTCGGCAAGGCTGTCCGCAAGATGTCGGCCTGGCGGAGCGCTCGCAGCCGGTACGTCTCCGCCGCGTGCTGCAATGCCGGGCCGAGCCCTCCTTGCTGCCGGCCGGTTACCACGATCCACCGTAAAAGCGGCGGCATGGCATCGAGGTTGCCACCCAGAGCGACGGGGACCGGCTCGCCTCGTCTCGCCGCCTCTGCGATCCGCGATCCCGCCTCCCGCAAGGCCGGGTCGCCGGTGGCCTCCGTCGCCAGTTCGACGGCCTCCGGCAGCGGTACTCCATGCTCGATCAGCAAGGCCAGCCAGCGGGCGAAGTTCGACGCCTTCCAGTCGGCCAAAATGCCTCTCAGCCAGGGTACCCACCGCAACGCCCTCCCGACCCGCAAGGCCTGCGCCCGTCCCGACCACCACCATCCGAGCACTACCATCGCCGCCAAGGCCGGCACGACCGGCGCCCACAAAAGGACCGAGTCGGCCAGACCCGCCGCCTCCCTCGCCCCGATCGGCACACGGATCCGGAACGACTCGAACGCGCCGATCAGTCTCGGCAGAAGCTGGAGGACGAACGCCACCAGGAGCCCCCAGGCCAGCAACAGCACCAGCATCGGATAGAGCAACGCCAGCCCCACCGCCCTCCTCAGCTCCGCGAACCCCGCGCATAAGCCGCCAGGTCCTCCAGCGCCGCCGCCAGTCTTCCCGACCGCAGGCCCGCCTCGACCACAGCCCGATACGTCGCTGGCAGGTTCAACCTCTCGTCCCGGACCGCCTCGGCCAGACTCTCCCCACGCTCCATCCGCTCACCCAGCGCCGTCGCTACCGCACCCAGTCTCCCCGGCACCTCGATGCCGAAGCCGAGCAATCCCCGCTCCAGCGGTAAGCCTGCCCGCGAGAGCGCAGCGATCTCGTCGTTCAAGGCGATCAGGTCGTCCAGCGCAATCGCACCGCCGTTCGCCTCGACTTCCCGCGCCACAAATCACCTCCCCTTCGGCCTGGGACAGTTGTAGAATGGCATCTCACCACAAAGCTCCGACGTTCGTCAAGGGCGCCATGAACTAAGGACTCCGCCATGCGAAGTATCCCCCCGGCCATCCTGGCTCTATCACTGCTGATGGCAACTGGTTGCGGCTATTCCTTGCCGGTCAGTGTGCCTGGCGTGAAGGGTAATGGGAATGTCCGCGAGGAGTCGCGCGCGGTCTCGATGTTCACCGCCCTTGAGCTGGGCGGCAACATTCCAGGCGATCATCGGCTATGCTGAGTCGCCCACGCTCCGAATTCGGGCCGACGAGAACCTTTTGCCGCTGATCCGTTCCGAGGTGAAGAACGGCCGACTTGTGTTGCGTATCGAGTCCCGCGACGTTGAACCTTCCGAACCGATCCGCGTGACGGCGCTCACGCCGAGGCTCGAAGCTGTCTGCATTCAAGGTTCCGCCGAGGTCCGCGCCGCGGCCATGCCGGGCGTCGATTTCACCGCCGAGGTGAGTGGTTCCAGCACGCTCACGGTCGAGGAGATCGACGCCGCGACGGTGACCCTCGACGTCAGCGGCGCCAGCTCGATCAACCCCCGCGGACGCGCCGATTCCCTCACGATAATCGCCTCCGGCTCCTCGAACCTCGACGGCACGGATTTCACGTCCGATGCGGTGACTCTCGACGTGAGCGGTAGTTCGACGATCATCGTTCACGCCGTCTCGTCCACCCGCGGCTCCGTCTCCGGCGCTAGCCTCGCGTCGATCCTCGGATCGCCCTCGACGCGAGCCGTCACCACCTCCGGCGCCGCCGCTGTCACCTACGATGCCCTCGGCGACCCCTCCCCACATCGAGGACCATGAAATTATCAGGTTGTTTGTGTAGTTCTACTGTCTGAAGTCGCTTGAACGGTCGCAAGGCTTTTTGTACTACTACCTTCCAGAGGACATCACTCGATGGAAGGAGCACCTGAGATGGAGCCCCGATACCAACGCCGTAAGGAACAACTCCTCGCTGACTGCCAGGTCCCTCCCACCCTCTTCCGCGGGGTCATGAGCCGGCTGGAGTCCTTCGCCCAACCGTTGGTCGCCTCGCTCCCCAGTCCGGAGAGTCGGACGCACTCCCGGACCTACCTCGCCGGCCTGCTGTCCGACGTCGAGCGCAAGAACGCCGAGGCGATCGCCTCTCGCTACGACCTCGACCGCCAGACGATCCAGCGGTTCGTCGGCGAAGTGGACGGGAACCATGACCCGCTGATCGGAGCACTGACCCGCCAGGTCGCCGGCGCGATCGGCCGGCCCGACGCCGTGCTCGTGTTCGACCCCTCGGCCTTCCCCAAGAAGGGGGCCGCCTCGGTCGGCGTGCAGCGGCAGTGGTGCGGCCGGCTCGGCAAGGTCGACAACGGCCAGGTCGGCGTCTTCCTCGGCTACGTCAGCGACGACGAGCAGGCCCTGGTCGACTTCCGGCTCTACCTGCCCCGCGAGTGGGCCCAGGACCGGAAGCGCCGCCAGAAGGCCGGCGTCCCCAAGGGCGTCAAGTCCCGGACGCGGCACGAATTGGCCCTGGAGATGCTTCCGCGGCGCGGCGGGGTGCTGCCGCACGGCTGGGTCGCCAGCGACGACGAGATGGGCCGGCCCGCATGGTTCCGCAAGCGGTTGGCCTGCGATGGGGAGTGTTACCTGCTGGCCGTGCCCTCGCACACGTCCGTCCGCGACCTGGAGGAACCGCCGCCGCCGTATGGCGGTCACGGTCGCCGGCCCAAGGCCCCATTCCGTCGGGTGCAGACCTGGTGCGCGGCGCTGCCGGTGGAGGCCTGGACGAAGCTCAGGGTTCGGGACGGCGAGAAAGGCCCCCTGGAGGTCGAGAGCGTCGCCCGGCGGGTCGAGTCGAAGGTCGCCCGGCGGGTCGTCGGGTTCGAGGAGACGCTGGTGGTCGTGCGGTACAGGGACGGCGGTGTGCTCAAGCACGACTACCACCTTTCCCACTCCGCGGCCGGTACGCCGCTGGTGGAGTTCGCCCGGGTGGCCAAGGCGGAGCACCGGATCGAGGAGGGCCTGAAGCGGTCCCAGAGCGAGGCGGGGTTGGGGGAATATCAGGTGCGGAACTGGCGCGGGTGGCACCACCACATGACGCTGTCCCTGATCGCGACGTGGTTCCTCGTGGTGGAGGGGCGTCGGGGGAAAAAAGGCGGTCCCGGCGCGGACCGTGCCGCAGGTGCGGCTGGGGCTGGCGCTGATCCTGCACCGGGCCAGCGGTTGCGACGCGCCGAGTCGGGTGGCGCGCGAGAGAACGCGCCGGCTGGAGCGGAACGAGTCGGCACGGCTCTACCATTACAAAGCACGTAATCAAATGGCACCATTGAGGATCAGTCCGCACGAGCGGCCTAGACAGTAGAATTAAAGATTTGCGTATTCCGAAAAGCCGAGCACTCTCCTCACCTCCGCCGCGCTCGTCTTCCCGGCTTCGACAGCCTCCGCGGCACGTTGCCATCGGGTCCTCATGCCGGCCGCGATCGCCTCGGCTTCGAGGGCGGGCACGTCCGCGCGGTCCAGCAGGGCATGACCGAACCCGCCAGCAGACGGGTCGAGGCATTCGGCCAGCACAAAACGCCCCTGGTAGCCCGTGCCGCCGCAGGCGTCGCAGCCGACGGGCACGCGAGCCTGCAAGACCGTCAGCCCGAGGTAGCGGAGCGGGTCGGTTTCCTCGCGGGCACAGGTACAGAGCCGTCGGACCAGCCGCTGGCAGACGACTGCGAGCAGGCCGCTTCGGAGCACATACGGCTCGATCCCCATGTCGAGCAAACGCCCCACAACTCCCGCGGCGCTACCGGCGTGGAAGGTGCTCAACACGAGGTGGCCCGTCAGCGATGCCCCGAACGCGCCTTCGGCCGTGGCCCGGTCGCGAACCTCGCCGACGCCAATGACTTCGGGGTCCTGACGCATCAGTGATCGCAGGCCCGTCGCCAGGTCGAACCCGGCCGCCGGGTTCACCTGCGACTGGGCCACGCCCGTCACCGCCGACTCGATGGGGTCTTCCAGCGTCGCCAGGCTCCGACGCCCCCCCGTCGCCGCAGCCAGCTCCCGGAGGCAGGCATAGAGCGTCGTTGTCTTGCCCGCTCCTGCCGGACCGGCCAGGAGGATGGCGCCGGAGGTCTCGCCGAGACGGCGTTCCAGGTCGTCGTGGATCTCCTCGGGGAACCCCAGGTCGGCCAGCCTTCGGTATCGCCCCGGGTCAGCGAAGAGCCGAACGACCACCTTCTCGCCGAAGAGTGTCGGGAACGTGCTCACCCGCATCTCCACCGCACCGGGCGTTCCCCGGATGCGCCCTTCCTGGGGCACATCGTTGCGATAGGTGAGCAGGTCCGCCATCACCTTTAACCGGGCTGCGACGTTCGGCGTCAGGATCGCCGGCAACGTGGTGATGTGTTGCAGCACGCCGTCGATCCGCCACCGCATCTCCAACCCTTCGGCCGCGGGCGTCAGATGCACGTCGCTTGCCCGGTCCCGCCGGGCCTCGGCCAGGGCCAGGTCCACCAGCTCCGTCACATACTTCGGCGACTTCGGCTCCAAGGTCGCCAGGCCGCGACGGAACGTGTCACCCAGGGCTTCCGTCACGGTCTGTCCTCCGACTCGTGATTGTTTCTCAACTCCGCGCCATCTCCTGCAATTTTCGCAGCAACATAATTTCTCCGGTATGACACGCCTCGTCGTGTAAACCGTGGATGATCGTCGCCTGCACCGTCGGCCTCGTCCCGCTCGCCGGTGCCCGCGATAGATCCTCGGGCGTCAGCGATGCAAACACCGCTCGCAACCGTTCCTGCTGACTCTGGAGTTCCAACACGACCTCCTCCAGAGTCGGCCATTGTTCGGCGGGGACGGTCGCCGGTTTACTCTCCCAGCTAAACATCGCGAACCAGCTTTCCCGCTCCTCCGGCGGTCGTCCTAGTGCCCCCATCGCCAGCCGCTCGACGACGATGTAAGCATGTCCGGCGTGCCAGAGAATCGTATTTTGAAGACCCTCCGGCGCCCAACGCGCCTGCTCGGGACCCACGCCATTGAGAACTCGGAGCATCTTGCCCCGGATCTCGTCGAGCATCGTCACCAGTGCATTTTCACTCATCTCGGAGTCTCTCCAACTTGAAAGTCGCAATGATCTCCGCCCAGTGCCTTGCGGATTGCCGATGTCATCTCCCCTCGCAGCCAGGGGCGACCCTGTACCGGTTGTTCCGGTTCGTGTCGCTCTCGGCGATCGCCTTCTCGGTGGGGACGTCGCCGGTGGCACACTCACCGTAGTCAACGGCCATCTCGATCGCCTCCGGCTGGAGTTTCTGGGCGAGAAACTGGTAATCGACGTATGACTCGCTCGGCAACAGGATCAACTTCGCCGGTCCGAGGTCGAGGGCCGGCACGTCGACTGTGGCCCCGGCGTCGGATCGCATTTGCCAGCGCAGGACAAGTGCGGCGAGGCACTCTCCGACCTCCGCTCCCCGACTGCGGCTTCTGATCCCCACAATCGCCAACCCCCCCAAGGCCCCAGCGCTTGGCCACGGCTCCAGTTCATCGCTCGACCTCCTCCTCCGGCATGATCACGGGGAACCCCACCGGGGCCTCGTCCTCCGGATCACCGTTGTAGTTCACCGTGATCTCCTCTCCGGGCTCGATATCACGCAAGGCCGTAAAAATCTTCGTCTGTTTGCCGATGTCGTCGTACCGCGCGTTCGGCCGGTACGAATGGTTGTATAAAGAACCGTAACCGAGTGCGAGCGCCACCGACCGCCGGCTCCACGTGAAGATATATTGTGTCAGCCTCCCCACGTCGGTGTTCTCCTCCACCTCCTCCAAGGGCAGCACGATCACCGGCACCTTCTCAATTACCTCTCCTTCCCGGATCAGTCGCCTCGCGAAAACTCCCCTTCCCTTCCCCTTGATCCACTTGACCTCGATCGCCTCGGAATGCGTGAACCCCACCGCAAGAGCCTCCCCACTCCGCCGCCGTCGCGGCGCTTTTCCGTCAGACCTCGAACAGCTTCGCCACTTCACAACGAAACCCCGGCAGCACGTCCTCGCCGTCGAGCGTGTCTCCCACCCGCAGCCAGGCGGCGGAGCCGTTGCGGCGAATGGCCTGGACCGTCCGCGTTTCGGGGTTCGCCACCCAGATCAGGGGTACGCCCGCCGCGAGGAAGTCCTCGATCTTTTCGAGCAGATCGGTCGCGGAGTCATTCGGCGAGACAACCTCAACGACCAGGTCCGGCGTAACCCGCGAGTGTCCCTCGGCTGGCCCGTCAGGCGGCAAGCGATCCTTGCGAGTGAATGAGACGTCCGGAATCCGGACCTTTTTCGGATCATCCGGGAAGATCTGGTAGCTGCCCTGGGAGCCGTTCACCAGTCCAAGATCCTTTTCTCGGACGAGATTCCAGATCAAGGCGAGTAACTGAGTGGCGACCGCGTCGGATTTCTGACCCATCGGTTCCCGCTCCACCAGTTGCCCACGGATCAGTTCCGGCATCGGCCGGTCGGTGAGCCCGAGCAGGTCCTCCGGGTTGACCTCGGCCCGTTCGATCGTGGCGGCCATCGGCGCGAACCTCCGTTGCCGTAGGGCGTAAGATTACCGGATAATACCACGATCGGACTCGCCGCGTCTCTCGACCAAGGCCCTTCCCCATGTCGCTCGACATCCTCGACCCGCCGCCGTGCTCAATCCGTCGAGTCGAGGCGAACGTTGCCCCGACAATGCTGCCCGTCCTGCCGTCGATCCCGGCGGAGCGCCCCCCTTTGCCGATGACCCGCGCCGAGATGGAGGCCCGCGGCTGGGACGAGGTCGATGTCGTCTTCGTCACCGGCGACGCCTACGTCGATCACCCCTCCTTCGCCAACGGTATTCTGGCCCGCGTGCTGGAGGCGGCCGGATTCCGGGTCGCCGTGCTGGCGCAGCCGGACTGGAAGAGTGCCGAACCGTGGCGGACCTTCGGCCGTCCTCGCCTGTTCTTCGCCGTCAGTGCGGGGAACATGGACAGCATGATCAACCACTACACGGCCAACAAGAAGGTCCGCAACGACGATGCATACAGCCCCGGTGGCCGGATTGGTCTCCGTCCCGACCGCGCTACCCTGCCTTACTGCCAGCGCTCCCGCGAAGCCTTCCCCGGCGTTCCCGTGATCGCGGGGGGCGTCGAGGCGAGTTTGCGACGACTGGCTCACTTCGACTACTGGTCCGACACCGTCAAGCGCTCCATCCTCCTCGACAGCAAGGCCGACCTCGTCGTCTTCGGCATGGGCGAGCAGCCGATCGTCACGATCGCTCAGCGCCTCGCCAACGGCGAATCGGTCAAGGACCTCCGCGACATGCGCGGCGTCGCCTACGCCCTCGGCGCCCGCGAGGAACCGCCCGCCGACGCCTTCGTGATCCCCTCCTTTGAGGAGATCAAGGCCGACAAGCACAAGTTCGCCCTCGCGACGAAGATCATCCACCAGGAAACCAACCCGCTCAACGCCCGCCGCCTCGTCCAGTACCACGACCGCCAGGCCGTCGTCTGCAACCCGCCGACCTTGCCGATCAGCCAGGAGGACATGGACAGGATCTACGGCCTGCCTTACACCCGACGCGCCCACCCGTCCTACCGCGAGCCGATCCCCGCCTTCGAGGCGATCAAGGACTCCGTCACGATCATGCGCGGCTGCTTCGGCGGCTGCACCTTCTGCTCGATCACGGCCCATCAAGGCCGGATCATCCAGTCGCGCTCCCAGGAGTCAATTCTCGGTGAGTTGCAGCAACTTGGCCACGATCCCGAGTTCAAGGGTATCGTCTCCGACATCGGCGGCCCGACGGCCAACATGTACCAGATGCGCTGCACCCGCCCCGACGTCGAAGCGAAGTGCAAGCGCCTCTCCTGCGTCCATCCCAAACTCTGCAAGCTTCTGGGGACCGACCACGGGCCGCTCGTGGAGTTGATGAAGAAGTCGCGCGACGTTGAGGGCATCCGCAAAGTGCTGGTGGCCTCGGGTGTCCGGATGGACCTTGCCCAGCTCTCGCCCGAGTACCTGGAGGAACTCGCGACGCACCACGTCGGTGGCCACCTCAAGGTTGCTCCCGAGCACACCGAACCCGACGTGCTCGCCTTGATGAAGAAGCCAGAAATCAACGATTACAAACGTTTTGACGACGCCTTCCGCTCCGCCAGTGCCCGCGGCGGCAAACCGAAGCAGTACACCGTCCCTTACTTTATCGCCTCGCACCCTGGCAGCGATCTGGACGCGATGATCGACCTGGCCATCTTCCTCAAGCGCAACGGCTACCGCCCTGACCAGGTTCAAGACTTCATCCCCGCGCCCTTCGACATCGCCACTTGCATGTACCACACCGGCCTCGACCCGTTCACCGGCCAGGAGGTCTTCGTCGCGAAGAAGCTGCACGACCGCAAGCTCCAGCGCGCTCTCTTGCAGTTCTTCAAGCCGGAGAATTACTTCGAGGTCCGCGAGGCTTTGCTCAAGGCCGGTCGCGGCGACCTGATCGGCTCCGGTTGCGATGCATTGATCCCCGCCCAGCCCCCCAAGGCTGCCCTTCGCGCCCGGATGGAGCGCGCCGGCAAGGCGCTCACCGAAGGCAACTACGTCCACACCATCGAGGCCAGCAAGGCCGGGTCGTCCTCCGAGCGGAAGAATCGCCACCCCCGATCCGCATCCTCCGCCGGCTACCGGCCCGGTCGCAAGGGGGCTCGTCGTCGGGGGCATTGATCGGATCAGCTCGAAGCAGCCGACTGGAACACGGGTCGCTTGCCGGGTAGGCTAGACTTGCGCGTGGCCCGGGACAACGGGAGCCCAGTTCGTTCGGAGGGCCGACCGGGGCGGATGAGGAGGGCGCCGGGGACCGGTGGCCGCGATGGGCAGTCGAGGTCGATTCTTTCGGACGCGGGACCGGCAGTCCTATAAGGCCTCCGAGGTCGTCGGGCTCTTTGTCCTGAGCATTATCGGCGGCATGATCCTCAGCGGAGTTGCCATCGCTATCGACTTCCTCCTCAAACGATTTTTCGGAACCGGCTGACCAGAACGTTCCATCGAGAACCGTCCACCTGTCGGAGGGTCCGAGATGACGAGCCGACGGCGACCCCTTTTCGTGCTCCTCGTCCTCGCCGCTGGCCTCGGAATGGCCCCGTGGCCGGTCGCGGCCCAGGAGGTGATTGTCGAGCCTTCGAAGCCAGGCGACAAGACCTCCGAACTGCTCCGTCCGCCCGGCTCCGACCCGTACTCGCCGATCGACTGGAGCCAGGTTCCCCCCTGGCGTCAAACTTCATTCTTCGGCGTCCGGGCGCAGGGGACGTTCTTCATTTACGTCGTCGATTGCTCCGGCAGCATGGGCGACCGCCAGCGCCTCGTTCGCGCCAAGGCGGAGCTTCGCCGGGCCGTGGCGAAGCTCCGGTTTCCGCAACGCTACATGGTCATCTTCTACAACGACCGCCCCGTTCCCATGCCCGAAGGCATTCCCGTCTCTGCCAGTCCGAAAGCCCGCTCGAAGACCTTCGCCTGGCTGAACCTTGTGGACGCTGAGGGTGAAACCGACCCCCGATCCGCCATGCGGATGGCCCTCTCTCTTCGCCCCGACGCCGTCTTCCTCCTCTCCGACGGCGCCTATCCCCACGGTTCCGCCGAGGCGATCGCCCAGACCAACAAGCGCCTGACCCCCATCCATTGCGTCGACCTCTCCGGCGGTGCCGCCGGAGACGACCTCAAGCAAATCGCCCACGACTCCCGCGGCCAGTACGCCTCGGCCGGCCGGTAGTGCCTGTGAGGGAACAGCCAGAGGGAAAACGGGATGGCGCCCGAGCGTTCATCTTTCCGCATCCGGATTGCCGGGCTGCTGGGATTCATCCTGGTGTCCGGACTGATCTTCGCTGCGCTCCACTCGGGTTCGAATGATGCGTTCAAGCTGGCCTACACCCTGACGTTCTTCGTCCTCGTATATGGGACAATCGCGGCCCGCTATCGCGATGCTTTCTGGCATGGCTTCGCCATCGCGGGTGTGGCTTACTTCCTCATCGGCTTCGGGCCCTGGATCAACACACCCACCAGGTTGAATCCCCCTCACGGCGCGGTGAACCGGAGCCTCGCCACCTCGGTGATCCTGGAGTTTCTCCCCGCCATCATGACCGCAATGGACGGTCCGCCCCCATTCCGAAACCCGAGGCCGATCAACCCTGCAGCGACGATGAAGTACGAACTCCGCTTGGCCAATCGCGCTGGGATCGGTCACTGTGTATTGACACTCCTGTTCGCCCTCGGCGGGGGCTCGGTCTCTCGTGCCCTCGCCCGGCGGCCGCGGGGTTGAGGGGGAAATCCCGCTCGGAAATTCACAACCTCCTGGGCGATCCGATCCGGGATGACTCCCCCTCCCCACGTCCTGGCGCGAGCGTTCGTGCCCGCGCGGCGGCGGCCAGCCAGCGGGGAGTGCCGGGGAAGAGGCGAACGCCCGAAGACTCGGTGGCCGATTCGGGACGGAAGGCAACGAGCAGCACCACCAGCACCGCGGTGTCGATCACCAGCGGCACGAGGAAGACCGCCGCCGAGGCCCCGCCCGCCCGCGACACCACCTCGCCGGCCAGGAGGCTCCCCACGAGCACGCCCAGGCCGGTCGTTGCCATCAGGTAAAGACCCTGAGCGCTGCCGCGGAGTTGGGGAGGCGCGTGGCGGTCGAGGAACATGGGGCCGGCGATGTGAAAGAACGCGATCGCCAGGCCCTGTACCGGCAGGCCGATCAGACCCAGAGGCAAGGGAAGGCGGAGCGTCAGCAGGGCGTAATACGCGACCCAGGCGACGATCCCGAGCGCGAGTGTCCCCCGATGTCCGAGGGTGCCGAGCACGCGTGGCAACACGAAAAGGCAGAGGATCTCCAGGACTTGCCCGAGCGACATCGCCGCCCCGATCCAGGCTCTCGGCAAGCCCCGCACGGCGAGGTGGGCCGGCACGACCTGATAGACGAACGGTGTCGTCAGGCTCACGCCGAACGCCAGAGCCAGGAACAGTCCCACTGACGGTCGCCGCGTCAGCCCGCGGACCTCGGAGAAGTTGATCCTCCGACGACCGCCCGCTGGCGCCTCGCCGCGACCGAGCGGCGGTGTGTGGGGTAAGAATATCCAGCAGTAAGCCGAGAGGCACGCCGAGACGGCCGCCGCGACCCAGAAGGCTTCGTAAGCCCCCTGGCCGGCGCGAGTTGTGCCGTGCAGGGCCATCGCCGTGGAGACGACCCAGCCGATTGCCATCCAGCCGACGGTTCCCCAGAGTCGAACCCCACCGAACTGGTCGGCGGGTCGCTCCAGGTTGCGGAAGGCCAGCGCACTGCTCAGACCAAGGCCGGGAGCCGTCAGGAGCCAGTAAACCAGAAAGAGGGCGAACAACGGGCCCGCGCCCGTTACCCAGCCCGTGCCGATCCAGGCGAGCAGGCCGGTCCCCAGGGCGTAGATCAAAGCCAGCAGGCGTTGCATCGGCATGAGCCGGTCAGCGACCTGGCCGGCACCGAGCGGGGTCAAGAGGGCCGCGATGGCGAGGGTAGCGAAGATCGCTCCGCGGGCGCGGCCGTCGATCTGCAGGTCCTGGAGGTGGACGGCCAGGAGCGGCCACCACGCCCCTTGGACGGCGTACACTCCGGCCATCATTCCTGAGAGTCGTCTCCGGACCCCGCCCCGCGATGCCATGGACTGCTCCCGTTGACCCCTCTGGAGGGATCGGATTCACCACGTCGGTCGACCTTCCCAGCGGTCCCGATCGAGCGGGCAAGCCGATCCGATATGGGCCATTCTACCGGGACGATCCAGCCCCTTTGCGGCCATCCTGCGAAGCATCGGGGAAGCGTCGAGGAGAGGCTCCAACGCCGTTCCGATCCAGGTCGGGTTCACGGAGCCTTGGCGGCCGGTCCGACCTGTTCCGGATCGGCGCCGGGCTTGGGGGGATCTACCTTGAGGAGGGTGTAGTCGGTCGGATTGTGGCCCAGGGCCGCGGCATCGTTCTGGAAGGGGAAGTCGCTGGCCCGACTGTCGTTCTCGTGGATCGGGCCGGTCTTCCAGGTCTCCAGGCTGGTCGGACTGCCGGGAATTGGCTCCGAACCGCCGGGTTGCTGCGTGACCCAGCCACTGCCGGTGATCCGGTAGAGGTTGCCCTGGCCCTCGAAGTGCAGGCTGCCGGGAAAGTCGCCATCCCAACTCAGCAACGCCGGGGCATCCACGACGGTCTGCGTTGCCTGGACATGCAGATCCAGCCCGGCTTCGCCGAACCCCTTGGCCTTCAGCAGTTCGAGGCCGGCGATCGTGCAATGATCGAAGATAATCGTCCGAGACTCCTGATCGCCGGATTTGAGGGCCTTCGCGGTCACGACCGAGCCCGTGACCGGCCCGTTCGCGAGAGGATGAACGATCATGCAGCCTGAGAGAGCCACCTGATAACGGGGGAAAAGGCCGGAGTCGATCGGGGCATCGAAGCCCTCAATCCAGCATTGCTCCAGCTTCGTGGCACGGCCCCCGGTCTTGATGAGCGTGACGGCCTGGGCGTCGGCGGAGGCGGCGACGAGTGCGCAACGCTTCAGCTCCACCTGGCCGAGCGTGTCGATGAAGACGCCGGCCTGGCCCGGCTTCGCCACCGCGAACTGGAACCTCAGACCCTCCAGGTAGATCCGGGAGTGAAACGGGGCGTTGAAGAGGTTCACCGCCTTCTTGAAGCTCACGGCGATCACAGGCTTTGATCCCGGCGCGGCCTGGATTCGCAGGTCACCGGAGAGGAGGATCGGACTTTCGATGTCCAGCTTCAGGGGTTCCTTGTTCCGCAAGATTACTCGCGGACTTGCCCGCGGTCAGGATAATCGCATCACGGAGGCTTCGCGGAACATGCGTGTCGCCGTTGTCATACTGGATCAGCAGTTCGCTCTGCGGCTCCGGCTCGGCGGGGGCGTTGACGACGTCGGACTTCGGGGTCTTGTTCTTCGCGATGTTCGCTCGGTCACCCCTGCGTCCGGTCGTGCCCTTCCCCGCGGTGAGCCAGCCGGCCTGATAGACGAGACCCACACCGATCAAGAAGACGGTCAGCAGTCCAAGGGCGATCCAGAGGCCCGTGCGGCGTCCGTCGTCGTCGCTGGTCCGGCTGCT
This sequence comes from uncultured Planctomycetales bacterium, assembly GCA_963752755.1. Lineage (GTDB taxonomy): Bacteria > Planctomycetota > Planctomycetia > Isosphaerales > Isosphaeraceae > CAVVZJ01. The sequence goes on from CAVVZJ010000011.1 coordinate 172,431, forward strand.
GTTGGAGACACTCACAGAAAGTGGCTCGGGAGGGCCCAGGTCGATCCGAAAAGGGTCGCTGGGATCGGTACTCGCAACCGTCGCGACTGGTTTCGAAGGAGACGTCGCGCCGACCTTGTCGCCCATCAACGACGACACGTTCAACTCCGGATCGGACGGCGTGAGCACCGAGACAGGCACCCGGGGCGAAGGCGAAACCGTCGGGAGTGTGCCGTTGGAGACGGTCGCCGCAACCTGCGTGCGGGCCACGGGAGCCACGGGGGGTGTCGGGTCGTCGGACGGGGTCGGCTTGGGCGTCAGTGACGCAAAGGGTTCCAGAGACCGCGCCACGTCCCGGGGACGGGCGAAGCGGTCCTCGGGCTTCTTGCTCATCATCCGGCGCACGATCGCGCTGAGCCCCTCGGGCACGTCGGGCGCCAGCTTCGACAAGCGCTCGGGCTCGGACTGCTGGTGTGCGAAGAGTTTCTCCGGCAAGCTCGGTGCCGGGAAGGGAACCCGGCCGGCGATCATGTGGTAGAGCGTGCAGCCGAGCGAGTAGATGTCGCTCCGGGTATCGACCTGCCGGGAGTGCCGGGCCTGCTCGGGCGAGATATAGTCGAACGTGCCGACGGTGGCGCCGTCGCGGGTGACGATGCCTTCCTCATCGTCGCCCGGATCGATCGCCAGGCCGAGATCGGTCAGCTTGGCGGTACCGTCGCGATCGACGAGGATGTTCATCGGGTTGACGTCGCGATGCAGTAGCCCCTTCTGGTGCAGGTGCTCGAGACCCTGGGCGACCTGCCGGGCCAGCTCCGCGGCCAGCGCGGAGGGCAAGCGGCCCTGCTCAGCAATCATCTTGCCCACGGTCAGGCCCGGGATGTACTCCATCACGAGGAAGCGGACGCCCTGGGAGTCGCCCTCGTCATACACCCGGATGAGGTTCTCATGCTGGAGCTGCGCCCCAACGCGGGCCTCGCGGCGGAAGCGGGCGAGGGCCCGCGGGTTGTGCATCCGTTCCCGGGAGAGGATCTTCAAGGCGACCGGGCGGCGGAGTTTGGTGTCGCGGGCCAGATAGACGCGGCCCATGCCGCCCTGCCCGAGCACGTCCTGCAGCTCGTAGCGGTCGATCCGCAAACCCTGGTAGCGGCCGGCGAGCAATTGATGGGCCTGCCAGACGGTCAGGAAGCCGACGCCAACGGCCTGCCGGGCCAGTCGGCGGTCCACGGCCTCGGCATCACCGCGCTTCTCCAGCGGCAAGGACTCCCAGCATTTCTCGAGCTTCTTGGCGTCGAGCAGGCCGCTCTTGACGGCCGACTGCCAGAACATCGACGCCTGAGGCTGGACCATTCGATGAGCATCCTGGGAGTTGAATGAGCCGAGATCACGGGTGGCGAAACACCCGCGCCCATGGCGAGAGGAAGGGGGCCAACTCATTCTAGATCGAATCCAGGGCTACTCCAAGCACAAACGGATCCCTGCCATTATCCGGCCGCCGTCGTGCCTGGGTCCCCGACGAGCTGAGCACCCGCCCCAATCGTCTGGTCTCGTCGCCTTCAGGCTCGCCGCGGGCTCCGGCATGGTTGTTCCGGACCGTTCCGCCCCCGGATCGCCACGTCCTCCAACATTGATTATACGATGCCGGCGCGGCCCTGTGACGGAATGGTCCGACCCGTCCCGTCGGCGAGCCTCACTGACCGGCCGAGAGCGAGCCGCCGGGGCTGCCCCGGATCGCCACGCCCTCGGGCAAGGGGCGGGCGGAGACGAGGAAGCCCTGCTGATGCAGCCACTCCCGGAGCTGGCCGTAGAGAGCGAATCCGTCGGGATAAACCCAGAGGGTGATGGCGTCGCTTGCCGGGTTCAGGCGGTTGACGGCGCGGTGGAAGTCGGAACCGGGCTGGAACGCCTGAGCAAGTGTCTCACCTCGAAGGTCGGACCGCGGCACGATCTCCCAACCAGTCAGGCTGTAGCTGGCGCGAACCGAGCTGCTGATCAGGGACTCGCCGAAGTCGAGACCGTCGGGGCTCATTTCGTACTGGATCGAGAAGGAGCCGACCGGCCCGACCGTGCCACCGATCGGCCGGATACGCTCGGTCAGTCGGAGCTGTACCTTGGCGTCGGTCCGGACACGGTCGAGCAGGCCCTCCAGGTCGATGAAGGCGACCCGGCCGCGACGAACTTCGAAGTGGAACTCATCGCCATTGGGCGGCCGGGCGACAGGGGTCTTCTCCACCAGCGGCTTGCCCCGAGGCTTCGGCGACTGGGCCAGTGCGGCCAGCTCGCCCTGAAGCCGGTCGCGCTCGACGCGAAGGGCCTCGCCCCGGGCCCGGGCCCGGTTGATCCGGAAACTCGGGTCCCGAAGTCGCGAGCCAAGGGTCCGCGACGACCGGATCAGTCGGGCGACCTCCTGCTGGGCGATCCTGAGCCTGTCGGCCACCTGGGCGGCCCGGTCGTCGGCGCGGGCGCGGTCGCGGCTGGCGGCGTCGTGTTCGTCCTGCGCACGGGCGATCGCCGCAGGGTCGGGCTTGGGGGCGGGACGGGGCACGGGTGGCGGCGTCGACGCAGGCGCAGGCTCGGGTGCGGGCTCCGGCTCGACCGCGACAACGGCCGGCGTGGGCTTCGGACCTGGTCGCTTGAGGCCGAAGCCGGCGATCGCCCCGAGCATCGCGGCCACGGCCAGCGGTCCAGCGAGGGTGCGGGCGTAGGCGGCGAGGCCATTGGAGACGAGAGGGGTGGTTCCCTGGCTCATCGCAAGCTCCCCGTGAACGACTCCAGGCCGCCCGACTCGGCTACCCGCAGGGTGGCGGGCCAGTCGAGGCCCGCGAAGGTCGTCTGACGTCGGGCAACCCAGAAGGTCTGCTGGCCGCCGGGCTGGACCAGGAAGTTCAGCCAGGGCCGAGGGGCGTCGGGACGGCTGGCGTCCGGGTCGGCTCGTACAATCGCCTGAAGGCGGCGGACGAGCAGGTCCGAGCTTTCCAGCGCCTGCCGGCTCAGGCGATAGCCGCCCGGCTGAATCGTCACGCCCTCGGGCCGGCAGTCGATGACCAGGCTCAGGCGCTTCGCCTCCGGCTGTCCACCCTGGCCGACGGTGTGGGGAAGACTGCCCAGACCGAGCATCCCCGACTCGGGCGGCGACACGCCCGACATCGTCGACGAGGGCAAGCCCAGGCCGAACCCGAGTCCAGCCGCCGGATTGCTCCCCGAGCCCCCAAGGCTCGGCGCCCCCGGACCCCCACCCGGCCGGCCGGGCGTCCGGGAGACCTCCGGCGTCGGACTACCGCCTGATGCCCTGCCGTGTGCGGCGAGCGACCCCGTGCCTTCCTGACCCGCGCGATTCCCGGCGGGCTGGTCCGCAGGCAGAGGCAACTCGGGGAGTCCGGGCGATTCGCCAGCACCGGCCGTTGATCGCGACCGGTCAGCGCCGGGTCCGCCCTGCGTGAGCCGACCCGCCTGCTCACCATCGGAAACCCGGCCCGTTCCGGTCTCCGACAACGACCCGGGCCGATCCGGGTTCCCGGGACTGGACGACGCGTCGAATGGCGAATCGTGCCCCTCCGAGTCGCCGGGTCGGCTCCGATCCCCCTCGGCTTCCTCACCCACGACCCGGGCCGGTGGCATTCCGACGAGTTCCCCAGGCTTTCCCGAAGCCCCGGCCAGGTCCCCTGAACGTCCGTAACCGGGAGAACTCAGGCCCTGTCCATCGCCGGGGAGTCCGAGCCCCCGCTCCTGGCCGGGGCGTCCCAGTCCGCGGCCGGCACCGGGCCATCCGAGTCCGCCTTGGCCGGAACGCTGGGGAAGTCTAGATGGCCCGCCGGTCCGGCCGAGGCCCGCGATCGACGGCGAGCCGGCCCCGATCCGTCCGGGAAGGGAGCCGGAGCCGGAGCCGGTCCCCGCACCGGGGCGCCTCGGGTCTGGCTCGTAGGGGATGGGGGGACCGGAGAGGTCGATGCCGTCGATGTTAACGCCCCGGCCCTGACCCTCGTCGGCGAGAAGGCGGCCGGGCTCATCGCCTTCGAGGTCGCTGAAGGAGAGGCCGCGACCGGGAGCGCGGGAAGGCGGCGGCGGGGGCGGCTCGGAGGCGTGCCAGACGTAGGGGCCGTCGCCGCCGCCGACTCCGGGCTGGCCAGCGGTCCCGGGTCGGCCGGTGGTTCCGGGTTGGCTGTCGGCCAGCGCGGGCTGATGGTCGGGCCAGAGGGGGACGGTCGGACGGGGCGGGGCGCCGGGCCATTCGGTGGGGTCGTCGAGGTCGGGGAAATCCAGCGTGACATCCTGTCCGACCAGTTCGTAACCGAAGGCGATGCCCAGGCGTTCGAGCCGGCTGCGGGCCTCGTAGTAGGGCCGGATCCCGTCGGGACGGATGATGAAGAGGATGTAGGGTACGACCGTCCCGCCGTCGGGCGAGACGTCGCGCTTCGCCTTGCCGAACTCGCGGCTGACTGCGGCCACGAGGGAGTTGGAACGCGGGCTGAAGCCGTCGCCAGCGATCTCCAGGATGCTGAAGGTCGGTCCGTTCGGCTGGATCTTGACCAGTCCGTTGCGGCACTCCAGGGCGATCGGGCGACGCCACGTGCCGTGCTCGCCGCGGTAGGGAAGGACGGCGAAGGCGTCGCGGGCGCGGGACCGGGCCTGGACCAGATCGGCCTTCTCCTGGTCGCGACGGTGGGCCAGGACGTCGCGGAGACGCGCCAGGGAGTCGGCCTCGGTTTCGAGGCGGCTGGCCTCGGCCTCGAGCCGGTCGGCCTGGTCACGGACCAACCGCTCGCGCTGCCGCCAGCGGCGAATCTCGGCTTCCGCCCGGAGCCGGGCAGCCTCCAGCACGACCACCTTCGCGTCGGACCGGGCGGCCTCCAGTCGCTGCTCGTCGGCCTGGGCCGCATAGGCCGCCACGATCGGCTTCGTCGGGTCTTCCGGCGGCTCGGGCTCCGGAGGGGGCGGAGGGGCCGGGGTGGGTAGGGGCTTCGGCGGCTGGCGCTTCGGTGGCGTCAGGACGACGGCCGACGCCCGCTCGCGGACCGCGTCGGTCTGCCGCTGGTGCGCGGCGATGATCAGCGCCAGCGAACCACCCAGGCAGCCCAGGACCAGCAGCACCGGGATCAGCTCGGCCCCAATCCGGACCGCCGTCTCGGAACGCTTCATCCTCGAGGCCTCCCTGCCCTGCTCCATCCTCCGGAACGACCGACCGTCGGTCGCGTCGTCCCCGACAGCGCCATTATCGGTCGCCCCGGGCGGGGCCTTGAAGGAGGTACGAGGCGGAGTCAAGATAGGCAGACTGGCGAAGAATCAAGCAGTGCTGGGACGCGTTGTGGACGCGCCCGGGACGGGTTGTGGACGCCGCCGGGACGCCAGAGGGACGCGCCGGTTAGTCCGTGGAGGCGATCCGCAAATTCTTTCTCCGGCAAGAGTTAATAGGGTCTGCCATTCCATTTTGAAGTTCGTTCGGCGCCAGGACGCGCGGCGTGCGTCTTCAGCGACCGGCGAACACAAACCCGGCTGGCGCGGTGGCGAAGCTCTTCCGTAACAGGGAGATTCACGGAATCCGGATTGCCAAGGAGCGTACCGCGACCGGGGAATCTATGGCATCGCGGCGGGCCAGGGGAACAGAAAGGGAAAATCAGGCACCGTCGGGGTGATGGGCACCGGCCTGCTCGGCGGCGTGGACGGGGCCTTCGGAGGCGTCGGAGTCACCGGAGGGAGGCGACTCGGGACCGCGGTGGGGTTCCCGGCGACGGGGTTTGTAGAGGAGGCTGAGAACGACGATCAAGGCCATGCCTGACCAGAAGAACCAGTCGGCCATCTCCCAGGGGACGCGGTGCATCCAATCGGGGAGGGAACGGGCCCAGCGCTCGGGTCCGAGGCCCTGCTCCCTGTTGCCATGGATCGCTTGTTCCAGGCCACCGCCGCAGAGCTTCAGGCCGATCCAGCCGACGAGGACGTAGGCGCCGCCGGCCAGCCCCTTGTAGCGGTTCAGCAGGGTGAGGAAGATGCCCGCGACCAGGCGCATCATGATGATGCCCAGGACGCCGCCGATGTAGATGGTGCCCATCGCGACGTAGTGGTTGGCCTGAAGCTTCTCCGGGAGTCCTTGAACCATCGCGACGGCGGCGAGGATCGAGTCGATCGAGAAGGCGACGTCGGCCAGTTCGACGTTGACGACCGTTGCCCAGAAGCCGGAGCCGAGCCGGGTGGGACGCTCGCCTTCGGCCGATTCGTCGTGGTGCTCCTCGCCGGAGACAAAGTGCTTGATGGCCAGATAGAGCAGGTAAAGGCCGCCGAGCAGCTTCAGTTGCCAGAACCGGATGAGCTGGCCGGCGATCACAACCGCAATCGCCCGGAACACGAATGCCCCCCAGATCCCGTAGCGCAGGGCCCGCTTCTGCTGGTGCTTGGGAAGGTGGCGGACCATCACGGCCAGCACGAGGGCATTATCGGCGCTGAGCAGACCCTCCAGCACCACAAGCGTGGCGATTGCCACGAGGATCGTCGGCAGATCGGCCAGGGTGAGACCCCACATGCCGGGGATTCCTCCGTTGAGGTCGAGAAGCCCGAGGACGCCCGCCGCGCCCGGTCTGGGAGTCGCGGGGACACCCTCCCCATCATTGGGCATGACGCGAGCTTCGGTCAATGGGAAGCCGCCGGCGCTCCTCGACCAGAATCCGGCCCAGCCGGGCTTCCTCCGCGTCGGCCGGACTCTACAATAGGTCTTATGAAACCGCGCCCCCGACGCCCGACTCGACCGGCTTCCCCCTCCCGCCGCGGCGGCCCGGCCCCGCGACGCCCCGCGTCCACGATGCCGAATCCCGGTGAATTCGACTCCGAGGCCGCGGCCGGGGCGTTGCCCCAGGTCGTCCCGGCGGGGCGACTGGCGGAGGCGACGGTGGAGGTGGCCTCGCGGGCCTTGAGAGCTGTGAGGGACGAGGGCCAGCGGCTCGGCCGGATTCTGGTCGAGGAGCGCCGGCGGCTTCGCGACCTGGGGCCGGGCGACCATCGGTTTGTGGGCGGGGCGGTCCACGCGCTGTTTCGCTGGCTCGGCTGGGTGGAACCGGCCGCGCCGGGGCGAATCGAGGAAGGGCTCTTGCTGGCGAGTCTGCTCGACCTGCCAGCCGTTCACCCGGTCTGCCGCGTCTGGGCACGGCCGGTGGGGATCGAGCCGTCGAGCTTGCTCGCGCTGGGCAGCGCGCCGAGCTGGACGGCGAAGACCGAGGGGTTCAAGCGGCTGGTGGGCGGTCGGCCGGTGACGGTGGACCCCTGGCGGCTCTTTCCCGCCTGGTTCCGCGAGGTCGTGCCATTGCCGCCTGGTGATGGGCCGCCCAAGGCGCGGCTCGTCGAGCTGATCCGGTCGATCCAGACTCCGCCCCCGCTCTGGGTCCGCGCCACGGGAGCCGAGCCCGAGCGGACCTGGAAGGAGCTTCGCGAGCTGGGGCTCAAGCCGTGGGTCCACCGGCGGTTGGGCCACGCCGCGAAGCTGGACGCGGATGTGGATGTCACCCACCTGCCGCCTTTCGAGCGGGGGGAGCTGGAGATCCAGGACCTGGCATCGCAGGCGGTCGGCCTGGCGTGCGATCCGGAGCCGGGCGAGCGCTGGTGGGACCTCTTCGCCGGCACGGGAGGGACGGCCTTGCAACTGGCCGCGATGCTGGGCGGCAAAGGGGCTGTGATCGGGAGCGACACCCGCGCCGCGTTGCTCAAGCCGCTGACCTTGCGGGCACGGCGGAGCCCGTTCCGGAACCTCGCCGTGAAGCCCTGGGACGGCAAGCACGTCGCCGGCAAGGCCGGGAGCTTCGCGGGGGTCCTGGTCGATCCGCCCAGCACCGGCCTCGGGCTCTGGCGACGTCACCCCGACGCCCGCTGGACGACGGGGGTCGAGGCCATCGCCGAGCACGCCGCCACCCAGGCGGCGACCTTGCGCGTCGGGTCGGCGGGGGTCCGAGCGGGCGGGGTGCTGGTTTATGCGGTGCCGACATTCCCCCTGGCCGAGACGACCGAGGTGGTTCGCGGCTTCCTCGACGAGCACCCCGAGTTTCAGCTCGACCCGTTCCCCCATCCCCTGACCGGTGCCGAGACCGACGGCATGCTGCGGCTCTGGCCCCACGAGGCGGACATGGACGGGATGTTCCTGGCGCGGATGATCCGCAAACCATGAGGAAGGCGGACGGGCCTCGGCCCGCCTCCCGCACGTCGAATCGCGAGTGCGCCAGATGATCCGTGAGGAGGTCTCGGGGTTCCGATGAGTCGGCCCTCCTACCCGTCGTCCGGCGAATCTGTTAGGCTGGCCGGCCAACCAACTTCGACTCGTTCCGGATCGTTGCCACGCGAGGCCCCGACGATGTCCGACCGCCCGATCATCCTGTCCCTGACCGGTATGCGCGAGGAGGGCCTGGGCCTGCTGCGTGAGGCGGGCGAGCTTCGCATGGCCACGGCGCTGACGCCGGAGGTCCTCCACCGCGAGGTCCGCGACGCGGATGCCCTGGTGATCCGCACGGCGGGCACGATCGACGCCGCCTTGATGGATTGCGCCCCGAGGCTCCGCGTCGTCGGTCGGCACGGGGTCGGTTACGATCAGGTGGACGTGCCCGCCGCCACCGAGCGGGGCATCCAGGTCGTTTATACGCCGGGTGCGAATACCGAGGCCGTGGCCGAGCACACACTCGCGTTCATGATCGGGCTCTCGAAGCACTTCACGCCGCAGGGGCGGGCCTTGATCGAAGGCCGCTACAACGACCGGACCAAGCTCTGCGGGCGCGACCTGAAGGGCCGGACCATCGGCATCATCGGCTTCGGCCGGATCGGTCGCCGGCTGGGCGAGCTGGTCAAGGTCGCCTTCGGGATGAGGGTCCTCTACAACGACATCGTCGCTCCCCCTCCCGAGGCCGAGGCCCGCGCCGGGGCCAGGCGGGTCGAGCTGGATGAGCTGCTCGCCGAATCCGAATACGTGACCTTGCATGTTCCCCTCGACAACGCGACCCGCCGGTTGATCGACCGCGCGGCCCTGGCGAAGATGCGGCCCGATGCGATCCTGATCAACACCTGTCGCGGCCCGGTCGTGGATGAGGGGGCCGTCACGGAGGCCCTCGACGCCGGCCGGCTCTTTGGCTACGGCGCCGACGTCTTCGACATCGAGCCGCCTCCATCGGATCACCCGCTGATCGGCCGACAGGATAATGTCCTGCTTACTCCGCACAGCGCCGCTCAGTCGGTCGAGAGCCTGATTAACATGGCCCAAGGGGTGGCCGAGGACGTGCTGGGTGTTCTTCACGGCGAGCCGCCGAGGAACCCCGTCAACGATCCGGCCGCGGTGGCTGCCAGCCGTCGGAGGCTGGGCAAGCCGCCGCTGGATCGCCCCTGGGAACCCGGCCATTGGCCTTCCTCGTCGGTGTAGATCACGTCGGTCGGGGCCGACTCGGGGCCGGGCCGGAACCGTCCTCGTTCGCGAAGCGAGTCACGGATCGACGCCCGCCGAGCCCTCGGTCATCAGTACGCGTCGGATAAGATCACTTCATTGCCGGCTCGGGTCGCGAGCGTCTGATGGACGCCCAGGATCGCCGAGCCGTCGGCCAGATAAGTACTACGCGGTGGGCGAGGATGAGGGGGATCAGCGGGTTTCGAAGACTTCAAGTTCGAAGGGCTTGCCATCGATCTTTCCGGTCAGCTTGCCGCGGATCATCTTGAGGTTGTAAGGACCCTGATCGGAGGCGAACCGATGGGGTTCGGAGGAGGGTTTGAGGTCCACGGTGGTCGATTTACGGTTCGCGTCGATCTGGAACTTGACGTCGGAGGGGGAGCCGGCGAGGGGCTGCTGGCCATCTTCCTGGAGGAAATAGGCGACGATGGCGGTGGGGCCTTCGGTGCGGAGGTCAACGGGAGGATCGTTGAGCAATTCGATGTACCCCGGATTCTCGGGCAGTTTGAGCGCGGTGCCCTGATGCGGTCCCGGCACCCTGGAGGGGGCTTCATCGGGTAGTCGGACGGTCTCTCCGCAGCCGGCGAGAGCCAGCAGACAGGCGAGGGCGAAAAGGCGAGAGGGAAAGCGCATCGTTGAGAGTCCCGAATCAAAAGACGACATCGGCCGGGAAGGAAGGCTCTCCCGGCCGATGAGGTTGGTTCGTTCCTGAAGGACGGTCAGGGCCTCAATCAATACGAATCGGAGCTGATCACCTCGTTACCGGCGCGGGTGGAGAGCTTCTGATAGACGCCCATGCTCTGAGAGGCGGCGAGGGTCAGGTTCCAGGCGTAGTTGGAGTAGGTCACGCCGACCGGAAGGGGCGAGCCGTGCGGCCCGTTGCCGGAGGCATACGACCAGGAGTTGATGGAGTTCTTGAGGAAGTGGACCGAGCCGTCGCAGAAGGCGAAGTTGGCTCCGCCCGGGTGCATGCTGGTCGCCCCCTGGGAGAAGTAATACGACACGCTGCCGCCCGCCAGGTTTTGGTTGTTCGACTGGACGTTCAGCGGGAAGAGGGTGGCGAAGGTGGTGTCGTAGTGCTGGGGCGAGTCCCAGGACATGTCGGAGTTCTGGTAGGTGGGATTGAATTTCGCCATCAGCATCTTGGCATGCTCGCCGAAGATCATGGTGTTGCTGGTACCGTCGGTGATCTCGGCGATCTTGACCGCGCTATCGGCGTAGATGACGCCGTTGAGCATCTGGTATTCCTGGGGGGTGCTCGACATGTAATACATCCGGAAGCCCGGGTCGGGGAAGGTCCCGTTGTTCACGGCGTAGCTGGTGAACTGCTGCTGCCAGGTGCCGGGAGGAAGCGTTTTCATGTTGAAGTTGAAGCTGGCGTTCGGCGTGTTGGGGCTGATCTGACTGGGTGACCACGGATCGCTCGGGCAGGCCAGCGTGGCGATCTTGATCCCGTGGACGGTGATGTTGGGGGCGTCGTAGTCGGTCCAGCTGAAGTTCACCGCGTTATACAGGGGCCCCTGCTCGGTGAACGGCAGGAGGCGGACGAACGCGCTGAAGTTCTGATAGCAGCTCGAGCAGGGGGCCTCATACGTGTTGCCCGGAAAGCAGCCGTTGGTCGACTCGTAGTTGTTCGCCGCCAGCGCGAGCTGCTTCAGGTTGTTGGTGCACTGAGCCCGACGCGCGGCCTCGCGCGCCGCCTGCACGGCGGGCAGCAACAGGGCGATCAGGACGCCGATGATCGCAATGACCACCAGGAGCTCGATCAGCGTGAAGCCCCGTTGGGGACGACTCGTCGTGGAGTTCATGGTCAAGGACTCTCGCGGTTGGGATGGGGAGGGAGATGACTCGGAGCAACAAGCCCGGACGCGTGGAACGGACTCGAAAGACGGATTCAACCGGCGGGGGAGAGGCCCGGACCCGGAGGTTTTTACGGTCAACCGGCAGGGAAGGCACTGGTGGTGGCGTCAGAGGAGCCCGCCCGCGACCGCCCCCAACCAGGTTGTGTGATTGTATCCACGAGATGATGAGGAATCCATTAAGGTATTGTGAAAATCGGCCGACGTTTCCTCAGGGCTACAATACCACTCGCCGGACGTCTGCCCCCACTTTCGCCGGAGCCTCTGAACTTGCCGACGGCCCGCCTCGATAGTCTGCTGAAGTCGCATCCGCGGGTGCGGGAACTCCGACCGGGCTCCCCCGACCCGGAGGGGCGGTGCGTCCTCTACTGGATGCAGCGCTCCCAGCGTGGACGGGACAACGCGGCCGTGAACCTGGCAGTCGCGCTCGGCAACGCCTTGCGGCTCCCGGTGCTCGCCGTCTTCGGCCTCACGGCCGAGTATCCGGGGGCTCAGCGTCGCCACTACCGCTTCCTCATCGAGGGGCTCCGCGACACGTCCGACGACCTGGCCAGGCGGGGCGTTCCGCTGGTCGTCCGGCTCGGCCCGCCGGATGAGGTCGCCCTGGCCGTTGCCTCCGAGGTCCGACCGGCGATCGTGGTCGGTGACGAGAACCCAGTCCGCATCGGCCAAGCCTGGCGTACGAAGGTGGCCGAGGGACTGGAGGTGCCGTTCCGACTGGTCGATGCCGATGTCGTCGTGCCGACCTCACTCTTCCCGAAGCAGGAATACGCTGCCAGGACGATCCGGCCGAAGATCCACAAGGTCCTGAGCGATTACCTCAAACCGATCCCGAACCCCAGGGCCGAGGTTCCCTGGGAAGGGTCGGCGATCCCTCGCGGCGTCCCGATCGATCCTGCCGCGCTGCTCGCTCGGCTGAAGGTCGGTGGCGCCTCCGAGCTGCCCGACTATCCGGGCGGCACCGCCGAGGCGTTGCGACGTCTCCGACGCTTCCTTCGTGATCGTCTGCCCCGCTACGCCGAGGACCGCAACGAGCCCACCCCCTACACGACCAGCGAGCTTTCCGCCCATCTCCACTTCGGCCAGATCAGCCCCTTGACGATCGCCCTGGCCGTCCGCGACAGCGGCGCCCCGCCCGAATCGATCGACGCTTACCTCGAAGAACTGATCGTCCGCCGCGAGCTGGCGATCAACTACGTCGCCCGCAACCCCGACTACGACCGCCTTACCGGCTGCCCCGACTGGGCCTTGAAGACCCTCGCCAAGCATTCCGGGGACCGCCGCCCCGTCCTCTACTCGGCCACCCAGCTCGAAGCGGGCGACACCGGCGATCCGATCTGGAACGCGGCCCAGAAGGAGATGGTCCTCACCGGCCGGATGCACAACTATCTTCGCATGTACTGGGCCAAGAAGATCCTCCAGTGGACCCCCGACCCCGAGACCGCCTTTTCCCTCGCGCTCGACCTGAACGACCGCTACGAGATGGACGGTCGCGACCCGAACGGCTACGTCGGCGTCGCCTGGGCGATCGGCGGCCTGCACGACCGCCCCTGGCCCGAGCGTCCCATCTTCGGCACCGTCCGATCCATGAGCTTTGAGGGCATCCGGAAGAAGATCGACGCCGAGGCGTACCTTGCTCGAGTCGCCGCCCTCGAAGGGGAGTGAACGACGCGTCGGGAAGGGGCAGGCCCTCCTCGAATCGGCCTTGCGAATCGGTTGGCGGTGGTCCCCGCTGGCCAGCCAGAGCCGCTTTCTTTTGCCGCCCGTGGGCGCCTGGGACGGTCCCGGAACGCTGAGGTGACGCGCCCGGGACGCCTGGGAGATGGCGTGAGGACGCTGGGGAGACGCTTCCAGTTGTTGCCGAGTCCTGGACGCAAATCCTTGTTTTGCTGAGAATTAAGGGCTGATTTTACCTATTTTGAAGTTCGTTCGGCGTCTGGGACGCGCTGCGGTGTGGCGACGCCTCGCCGGAGGTCGGACGGTCGGATGTCAACCGGATTGCCAAGGAGCCATCGTTAATTATAGCACAGGGCTGGGACTTTGGCGCGGGTCAATTCGTGACCTGGAGGCAGCAAGGGGACTCCTGGGGGAGGCCCGAGGAGCGTTGCGGAGAGCCTCCGATCGGACGGATTCAGGGCTGGCGGGTCGTGATCTTGTAGAGATGAACGTCGAAGGGGGCGAAGTCGTCCTCGAACCGGCCCTCGTGGACGTCGATCGCACGACCCTCGCCGATGACCTCCGCCGTGGCCGCTTCGGGCAAGCCACGGACCGTGAAGGACCCGCGCGCGGGGCGTTCCGCATCCCGACGGCGAAGACGTAGGTTGCCCCGTCGTGGCGCTTGACCATCACGTCGATCGGCACCTCGTTGGCGGACGACGCGACGATCGCCCCGTCGTCCACAGTCGGGCTGTTCAGGACCGGCGCCAGCTCGCGGATCTGGCGATTGATCGCGGTGACGGCGGCGAGCATCTCGGGGTCGTCGAGGAGGGCGGCCTCCTTGAAGCGAGGGGCGAACTCGTGGACGAAGTAGATCAGTCCGGTCGAGCCGTGGACGAGGGCCATCCAGACCTCGGCCTTGACCTGATGCGGCGTCGCCTTGGCCTGGGCGTTGCCGATGTGCGTACATTCGATGCAGTTCCAGACGATCTTGCGTCCCTCGGTCCACTTCACGAGCCGGCCGACCCCCTTGGCGACGTACCAGAGCAGGTCGGAGCCGTCGCGTCGATCGAGTCCGACGACGGGGTAAACGTCGAACGAGATGATGTCGCCGCCTCGGACGTACTTCGGATAGTCGTCCAGGCTGGCGCCCGGTCCGCGGCCCTTCCACTCGTCGTTGGCGACCCCCTGCCCCAGGTTCAGGAGGACCGGCCGGGACGGGTCGGCCTGGCGGATGCGCTCGTAGTCGGCGACGATTCGCTCAGGCTTCACCGGCGGGCCGTAGCCCCGTTTGCCGGTCTTCGGATCGACGACCGGCTGGGCGTTGTCGGGCTCGTCGCCGTGCATCCAGGCCGACGATGGTGGGGTCGTCCTTGTGGGCGAGGCCGACGCGGTTCTGGCCGCAGATGACGGACATGCCGGCCTTGTGGAGTTGATCGAGCTGGGTGTCGGTCGGGCCTCGCCAGAGGCCGACGTAGAGGTTGATCCCGGCCTGCTGGAACTTCTCGGCATTCTTCGGGTCCTGGAGCCAGACGGCGATCGGGAAATACCCGGGATCGGCGGGCGGGCCGTGCTCCCAGGCGGCATAGGGAGAGCTGGGCGCCGGGTCGTCCGCGATCGGAGCCAGCCAGGGGGCGAGAAGGCCGAGGAGCAGCGGCAGGGTCATGGGTCGTTCCCTTTCCCTTCTAGCGCCAGCGACGCGGCGGGGCGCCGTCGAACCGGCCCGTCGGGGCGCTGAAGCGGACGCCGACCTGCCAGAGCAGGTCCGGTTGATGCTTCGCCAGGAGATACTTCATCACTACTTCATCCGACGGCGGCATGCCGGGGTCCTGGAAGACCACGCAGAGACGCGCCAGGCCGCGGAGGGTCTGCGCGTCCCAGACCTCGATCAGGGCGTGAGGACGTCTCGGGATGCGGTAATACTTGCCGTCGTTGAGGACCGTCACCCGGTCGAACGTGCAGAACTCGGAGAACTCCTTGGCGTCGACCACGTCGCGCACCAGCTCGGCGGCGACCAGCTCGGGGACGCCTTGCCGGTAGGCGTTGGCCTCGATCCGCATCGGCTCGGTGTCGTTCGTGGGCTGGGGGGTGCTCTTGCCCTCGATCACGCGGAAGATCTCCGCCTCGACCAGCCGCGCGTAACCGGCCCGCAAGGCGGCGCTGGAGATCACGAGCTGCGGGAACCCCGCGGAGACCCGTACGACCTCATGGGCAAACGCGCTCGCCTCGCGCTGGAGCTTCGCCAGCCAGAACCGGAGCTTCTGGGTGCGGTCGCTCTCCGAGTAGCGAAATGCCT
Organism: uncultured Planctomycetales bacterium; assembly: GCA_963752755.1. GTDB lineage: Bacteria > Planctomycetota > Planctomycetia > Isosphaerales > Isosphaeraceae > CAVVZJ01. Next base: position 187,615 of record CAVVZJ010000011.1, read on the forward strand.
GCGGGCCGACGTCCGGGATCGTCACATCGACCTCAGCGCCGGGACGGTTCAGGGTCCGGACCACGGAGTCATACGCGGCCTCGCCCCGGAGGAAACGCTCCGCGGCTTCCTGATGCCCCTGGTTCTTCACCCGGACGACGCGATAGCTCGGACGCGCCAGGAACGTCACCTCACGCGCCGTGGCATCCACGGCGCTGCGGTGGTCGGAAACCTCGATCTCCCAGCGCAGATATCCGGTTCGAATCATCGGTCGGATTGCGGATTTCGAATTGCGGAATCTGGAATCAATGATGGGAAGTCCGGACGATTCCGCAATCCGAAATCCGCCATTCCCGCTCAGCCACCCTGGATGGCGGGGACCAGGAGAATCTCCGGCGCCGTGGCGTCGAACTCGCGGATGGGGCGGGTCTGACCGGGTCCGTCGAGGCGAAAGGCGAGGCGGCCCGGAGTGAGGTTCTCGGCGAAGCGGGAGGCGGCCTCGCGTACGGTCTCGGGGCGCTTCGTATCCCACTCGGCCAGGCAGAGGTCACCGTGACCCGTCTTGAGCAATCGCAGTTTCGCCATCGGTGCGCTCCGTCGTTGAGGGGTCTTGCGAACTGGAAAAGCGGCTCGGGGACGGCCGGGTTCCTTCCCGGCCTCTGGTCCGCTCGGGCCACGCGACATTGTAGCGGTTCGCCCCGGATGCGGCCAGCGGCGATGCCCTCATGCCCAGGGCCGATCGTTCTGGCGATACCTGGGTGGCATGCCCACGTCTTCGTGGGCCTGTTGTTCGTCCACCTGTGCGCGAACAGGCCCACGAAGACGTGGGCATGCCACCCGACGAAAAAAATGCGTCCAGCTTCACGAACCGATCGACCCTGGGACTCACGCCACCTCGGTGAGCCGCTTGACGAGGAGCGTCGCATACGCTCCCTTCGGCAGCTCGAAGCTGAGGCGAAGCTTGCGACGGCCGGGGTAGAGGTCGTCGGCGTCGGAGGATCGTTCGAGTTCGGTCGGGAAGAAGAGGGCGGGGCGGGTGCCCTTGGAAAAGAAGACGTCCTTGAGGTGGCGGACTTTCAGGTCCTCCCACCGCAAGCCGATCGGCGCCAGGACCGCCTCCGCGATCTCCCGCGCCGGCCCTTCCGGCAGTGAGTTGCGGGAGGACGGCAACGGCAGTCGCCAGGCGGCGAGGGTGGCGGATTGATCGGGGTCGAGGTGGCACGGGAGGGGCAGGCTCGCGACCTTGAAGTCGATCAAAACTCGCTGTTCCGGGCGGGTGACGGTCTCGATCAAGCGGCCGAGCATCAGGTTCCAGAGGTGGCTCTGGAAGGCGGAGAAGTAGAGCGATCGCAGCTCGCGACGCGATCGGGCGAAGGCGCCGCGGAAGTCGGTCGGGTGATCAACAAGGTACGTGACCAGGCTGCGGGCGTGAGAACGGGGGAGGCGCTGCTTGGCCTCGTCCCAGCGTCCCCAGGCTTCGCGGAGGATCGCCTTCTCCTGGCGGACACCGGGTCGATCGGACGGGTTGGGCTCGGCGAGGGCGAGGAAGAGGGCCCGCTCGTGGTCGCCGCGGAGCCAGGCCTCGGCGATGAAGCCGCCGGAGAAGCCGACGGAGCCGAACCGCTGGTCGTCGAAGTAGTTCGGCAGGCCGTCACGGGGGACCTCGCTCGCGGCCCGCTCGGCCTTCGCCGCCGCCTCGGCGGAGAGGTCGCGGATCACGATCGCAAAGCGGTTGCCCCGGAAATGCGCTGGGCCGTAGGGGTGGGGCAGACGTCCGAGCGGCTCCAGATCCAGGTTGTCCTGATGGATCGCGTGGTTCGGGCCGTCGAGGATTGTCAGGTACTGGATGGTCTGCGCGTGGCGGTCCTTGAGGCCGCCGTACTGGAGTCGCGGGCCGGCGAGGTTCCAGCGGCGACGGATCGACTCGACGGCTTCGAGCGTGCCGAGGCTTCGCTTCGTGAGGCGGTAGAAGGTGTAACGGCCGCGGTCGCCGGTGGCGACGGTCGGCAGCTCCTCGACCAGGAAGTCTTCGGGAAGGCGCTTGAGCTTCATCGGGAGAGGTGGATCGTTCGGAGGGGCGTCGTGTCGGGGCCATGTCGCCAGGGACCAGCGTACCATCCCGCGTGCCGAAATCGCACCCGTCCACCGTGTTGAGCCTTGGCGGAACGATCCTTGCGGCCTTCGACGTCCCATGGATGCGGGGAATGTGTTCTCCCCACTCACTCGGTCTTGCCCTTTTTGCGGTTACGGTCCAGAATGAGGAAGTCGCCCAGGGATGGGAGTCACCCCTTCATGCGCCAGGACGGATGAGGCACGCCACGACCTCCCACACCCCCACCGACCCAGCCGCCGCCACGGACCCCGAGTCGAGGAGCGAGCCGATGGCCGTTGCCACCGCGCCCCAGCCGCCGACCGCGACCGCCGCCGCGCCGGCTCCGGCGCCGACGGGCGTGCACCGTCTTGGCGAGCAGGTCTTCGAGGCGGTCTCGGAACTCGGCGGCATGGCGCAGCTTCATGGGGCAAACCCTCGGCTGGCTGGTCCGCCGCCGGCCGCGATGGTCGATCCTGGTTCCGAACTTCTACGCGATCGGGGTTTCGAGCGTGCCGGTCGTTGCCATCACGGGGACGTTCATCGGCATGGTGCTGGCCATGCAGGCGCACAGCCAGTTTGCGGCGATGGGCATGGCGACGCGGCTCGGCTCGGTCATCAACATCTCGCTCGTCAAGGAACTCGGGCCGGTGCTGGCCGCGACGATGCTCGCCGGTCGCGTCGGCTCGTCGATGGCCGCCGAGCTGGGCACGATGCGCGTGACCGAGCAGATCGACGCTCTCTCGGCCCTCGGCACGAACCCGATTTATTACCTCGTCACGCCGCGACTGCTGGCCTGCGTGCTCTTGATCCCCCTGCTGACGTTGATGGCCGACTTCATGGGCGTCATCGGCGGGGCGGCCGTGAGCACGCAGTTGCTGGGCGTCGATTCGTTCCACTACTGGCAGCACTCGCGGGAATATGTCGGGAGTCTTGACCTGCTCGCCGGCGTCTTCAAGAGCTTCTTTTTCGGCGCGGGGATTGCCCTGATCAGTTGTCATCGCGGGTTCCACTCGCGGGCTGGGGCGGAGGGCGTGGGACGGGCGGCGACCGAGGCCTTCGTGCTCTCGTTCATCGCGATCCTGGCGCTTGACTTCGTCATCGGCTGGGGCTGGAACATGGTCTATTACTCGATCTGGCCGCTCGAAGGGGGACTGCTCTGAGATGAGCCGCGGTCCCGCGCCCGCCAACGGGCCGACCACCTCGCCGATCTCCCAGCCGGCCCCGGGCAGCCCGGAGGGCGCGGCGTCGAATGCGCCGCTCATCGAGCTGAGCGGCCTGGAGATGCGGTTTCGACAGCAGCACGTCCTCCGCAGCCTGGACATCGCGATCCCCCGCGGGCAGACCGTCTGCGTCATCGGCGAGAGCGGCTGCGGCAAGACGGTCCTGCTCAAGCTGATGATCGGCCTCCTTCGGCCCACACGCGGCATGGTCCGCTTCGACGGCCGCGACCTGGCGAAGCTCTCCGACTCCGAGCTGACCCGGGTCCGCCTTCGCTTCGGCTTCCTATTTCAGATGGCGGCCCTGTTCGACAGCCTGACGATCTTCGACAACGTCGCCTTCGGCCTCCGCGAGCACAACCTCTTCGACGAGCCGACCATTGCCCGGATCGTCGCCGAGCGGCTGCACGAGGTCGGCCTGCCCGAGGGGCTCGAACACAAGAAGCCCGCCGAGCTTTCCGGAGGCCAGCGCAAGCGCGTCGGCCTGGCGAGGGCGCTCGCCCTCGACCCCGAGGTCATGCTCTACGACGAGCCGACGACCGGGCTCGACCCGATCATGAGCGACGTCATCAACGAGCTGATCCTCCAGACCCAGCAGAGCGGCCAGAAGACCGGTATCGTCGTCACCCACGACATGAAGACCGTCCTCAAGGTGGCCGATCGCGTCGTGATGCTCTACCCCCTGGCCCGCCTCGCGCCCGACGAGTCCCAGGTCCTCTACGACGGCCCGGCCGAGGGGCTCGAAGATCACCCCGACACCCGCGTCCGTCAGTTCGTCCGCGGCGAGGCGGGCGAGCGGCTCCGCGAGATGGGCCAGCGCCGGGGCTGAGGCCAGCCTCCATGCCGTTCTCTGGATGATTCTCAAGTTACAAACGGATAGAGCTTCGGGCACACATTTGAGTCGCCCTACGCCGGGGGTCGCCATGGACGAACGGGTCATGCAGTTCCGGATTGGCATGTTCGTGATCGTGGCGGGCCTGGTCCTGACCATGCTGCTCGTCTGGTTTGGGGAGAGTCCGTCGCTTTTCCGGGAGCATCGTTACCTGGTGGTCCACTACAACGAGGCGCCCGGAGTCAGTGAAGGCATCCCGGTCCGCAAGAGCGGTATCCGGATCGGCGAGGTCCTCTCGATCGAGTTCGATCAGCGCTCGAATCAGCCGGACGGTGTGCTCGTGACGCTCGCGCTGGAGAGCAAGTACAGGCTCCGTGGCGGCAGCGTGCCTCGGATCACCCGGGGCCTGATCGGTGACGTGTGGATCGACATGCTGCCTGGAGACACGACCGAGTCCTTGCCGACGGCAGCCAGCCCGGCCGCGGCGATGAATCACGTCGTCGAAGGGGCGGTCGCCCCCGACCCGTCGAATGCGCTTGCCGCTGCCACCGAGGCGTTTCAGGACGTCAAGGGGACGCTCCAGGCCATCGAGGAAGCCGCCCACGGCCTGGCGGGTGTCACGAAGAAGGCCAGCAGCATCGACGAGTTCCTCGTCTCGTTCCGCGATATGGGCCGCAAGGTCGGCACCCTGGCTGAACGGCTCGACCAGGTTGTGCAGGACAACGAGGGCGGCCTCCAGCCCGCGATCGCCAGCATCCGGCAGGCAGCCGAGAAGGTCAACGCCACGCTCGACCCCCAGACCCAGAAGAACCTCCAGACGACCGTCCAGCAACTTTCCTCCGGCTCCACCCGCCTCGACCGGATTCTCGCCGACATCGGCCCTCTCGCCGCCGACCTCGGCGGCAAGCCCAGCCACGTCGCCCAGACCGCCTTCGGCCAGGCCGTCATGAGGATCAACCGGATCAGCTACGACCTGAACCTCCTCACCAACCAGCTCTCCGACGGCCAAGGCGGCCTCAACCGAAGCGGCTCACTCCAGAAGTTCTTGACCCGTCCCGAACTCTACGACAACCTCAACGCCATGTCCGCCGGCGCCGGCCGGGTCGTGGCTCTGGCCGAGCGCGTCCTGGCCAACATGAACCGCTTCGCCGAACGCATCGCCAACGACCCCGGCGCCATCGGCCGGGGCGCCCTGCAACGATAAAGGGCCGGGCGCGTCGAACGCGCCCGACCCATCCATCACGGAGGCTTCGATCCTTATCGACCTCGGCGGCCCAGGATCGAGAACGGGAAAAGCCGCGGTCGACGCCGGCTGGATGTCCGCGGCAACTCGTCCCGCTTCTCCTCCTCCGACCGGGAGGCGATCCGCGCGGGGTCGCGATCGCGCGGGGTCGTCGATCGCGAGGAGATCCGGTCCTCGATCGAGCGCCGGGCCTCGGGCGTGGGGTCGAAAGGCGCGATGGCACCGGGCGGCAAGGGCGGGACGTTGGCCGGCGGGACGGCTCCGGGCGGCATCGGCTCCGGAGGGGGCAACGGTTCGAGCCCGTCGCTCTCGAATCGCGGCTCGGGCGTCACCACGGTAGGCGGCTGGACGATCGTCCCCGGGGGTAGCACAGTGGTCGGCGGTTCATAGACCGCTCCCGGCGGGAGCACGGTCCGCGGTGGTGCAATGATGACCTCGGTGGGCACCGGGCCGACCGGCGACGCCGGGCCACAGAGCGAGCAGGGCGCGACGCAATGACGTCCAATCCGCGCTAGCGCCCGCCGGGCGTCCTTCCGGGTGGCGTGGTCCGGGTCGGCCACGGCGGCGCGGGCGAGGGCGGCGTGGACTTCCGGCGTGCAAGGTGGCGGGTCGATCCTCGCGAGGGACTCGGCCGCCTCCTCGCGGACCTCCTCCTCGCAGTCGGTCAGCAACGCGGTTGTCAACACGGCGAGGATCTCGGGGTGGCATCGCCAGTCGAATTCGCGAAGCTCGTGAGCGGCGTTGTCCCGCTTCCGCCAGCGCGGGTCGGCCTGGAGGGTCCGGATCTCCGCGAAGACCTCGGCCGTCTCCACACCGCAGACGTCGCAGCAGGCTACAAGCGGCCGGTCGTGATGCCCTCCCCAAGCGCACCCCAGCGCCGTCTGCGCCAGGAAGACGATCGAATACAGGGTTGCTGTCATGACGTGTTGTCCTTCCTCGGGGCCCAATCCTTGCCATGCCACTCCCTTGGCCCGTCACTCCACTATATAAGGAAGAAGCATCGACGGCAAAGTGACTCTACCGATTTTTTCTAAACTTCCCAGATTCAACTGCCGAGGCGGGCATGGTGCGTGTCGGATGGGTCCTGATGCGGGGCGTGGCGTGGGCGACGTGGCTGGGTGGCGGGGTGGCGTTGCTGGTAGCTCCGGGGTCGGCCCCGGCCTGGGTCCTGGCGGCCCTGGCGATGACTCCGCTCGTGCTGGCCCGGGCCTGGCGGGTGGCGTGGGGAACGGCCTTGAGGGCGGCGGTCATCTGGGCGATGGTGGCGGTCGTGATGGGGATGGTGGCGGAGGGGGTGGCCTTTGGGGAACCGCTCGCGGATGGTCGGCCCTGGGCGGGGCACTTGGCCTATCTGTCGAGCCTGGCGACGCTCGCCGCCTTGATCTCGGTCCTGAATGCCCGACGGCCCGGGAGCGGGGCCTGGGCGTTCCTGATGATCTTGCTGGTCCTGGTGTTCTTGATCCCGTGGTTCGAGGGTGCGGGTCTGGCGGGTTCGGCGTCGGCCCTGGAGCGGCTGCGGCTGGAATTGCCGTGGAACCTCTTCTTCGGCTTGCTCCTGCTGACCGGATCGACCAACTACTTGCCGACGCGGCACGGTCCCGCGGCCCTGGCGATCGCGGTCGGGCTGGGACTGGAACTGGCCGGCTTGACGTGGACCGACTGGCCCGAGTCGCGTCGGGCCTGGATCTGGACGGCCTGCCCCTGGTTCCTGGCCCTCGCGCTCGGGGTGGCCGAGGTGACCGGCTCGCGTCCTCGTTCCGGAGGTCCGGGCGTGGAACGGCTCTGGTTCTGGTTCCGCGACCGCTGGGGGGTGGTCTGGGCCTTGCGTGTTCTTGAACGGTTCAACCGCTCCGCCGAGGCCGCTCGCTGGCCATTCCGGCTGGCGTGGTCGGGACTGGTCCGGGTGGATTCCGATCGGGAACCGACGGACGAGGATCTCGGCGCGGCCGAGGCGACGTTGCGGGGCCTGCTCCGTCGGTTTGCCGACGAGGACCGGCTCGCGGAGGCGTCGCGACCGGGCGTGTCGCCTTGACCGGGGCGTCGCCCTCCCTACGATGCCGGTGGAGATCGGAACCCGGGCCGATGTCTCCCGGAGGCGAGTCCCCGGGGAATCTCGAGGAGAAGCACGCATGGATCTGACTCTTGAATACTGCGCGATGTGAAACTACGAACCGCAGGCCGTCAGTTTGACGGCGAAGCTCCTGCCTGCGTATAAGCAGAAGATCCGGTCGTTGCGGTTGATCCCGTCGAAGGGGGGTTGCTTCGAGCTGAAGGTCGGTGACAAACTGATCTACTCCAAGCTCGAAACCGGCCGCTTCCCCGACGAGAACGTCATGGTCGCGGAGGTCGGCCGGGCCCTGGATTCCTGAGCGGATGGCCCGTCGATGTCCACCGGCCGCAAGAAGCGATTGACCGATTACGCAAACTGCGCGGGGTGAGCGGGCAAGCTCGCCCCGACCGGGATCGCGCAGGTTCTGCGCGACTTGCCACCGCGATCGGACGATCCGAACGTCCTGGTCGCGACCGAGACCGCCGACGACGCGGGGGTGTATCGACTGGACGAGGGGCTGGCCCTCGTCCAGACGCTCGACTTCTTCCCCCCGCTCGTCGATGACCCGTTCGCCTACGGCCAGATTGCGGCGGCCAATGCGCTCTCGGACGTCTACGCGATGAACGGCCGACCGATCACGGCGTTGAACCTCGTCGGCTTCCCCGACAACGAGCTGGACCTCGCGATCCTCGCCGCGATCCTCCGCGGCGGGGCCGAGCGGGTCGCGGCGGCGGGGGCCGTCGTGCTCGGCGGCCACTCGGTCCGCGATGCCGAGATCAAGTACGGCCTGAGTGTGACTGGCCTCGTCGATCCGGCCGAGCTTCTGACGAACGCCACGGCCCGGGTCGGTGACGCCCTCGTGCTCACGAAACCGCTGGGGACCGGCTTCGTCACCACGGCCAACAAGAAGGAAGAGTGTCCTCCCGAGGTTCTGGAACGGGCCATTGCGAGCATGACGCAGCTCAACGCCGTCGGTCGCGACGCCCTCCGCGCCTCCGGCGGTGCCCACGCCCTGACTGATATCACCGGCTTCGGCCTCGCCGGCCACGCCTCCGGGATGGCCGAGGGTTCCGGCCTCACGATCGAGCTGGATTCCCGCTCCTTCCCAAAGATTGCCGGGTCCGAACCCCTGGCCGTGAGCCGCTACCACACCCGCGCCAGCAAGTCGAACCGGGCCTTCCTCGAAGGCCGACACCGCATCGAGTCGGGGGCCGACCCGCTCGGCGTTGAGTACGCCTTCGACGCCCAGACCTCGGGCGGCCTCTTGATCGCCGTCGATCCCGATCATCTCGACCGTCTTCTGGCCGAGTTGCGAGGACGCGGGGCGATGGCGGCGGCGGTGGTGGGACGGGTGGTCGCCCGGCAGGGGGAGGTGGCGATCGTCCTCCGTTGAGCGTATCCTGCTCGGGGTCGGGCGTTGAGCCCGCGCCGATCAATCGACCTGGAGGACCGATCGATGCGACCGAGCGCGACGCGGCGGGAGTTCCTGGGCACCGCGGGGGCGACCCTGGGGGCCGGCGTGGCTCTCTCCTCCCTGGCGACGGCCGACGAGCCGAAGCCGGGCGAGTTCCCTTACGCCGTCGGCGGGCCGCCGCAGGCGCCGGGGAAGCGGCCGAAGATCGCGGCGGTCACAACGGTCTATCATTACCTTTCGCACGCTTATCACATCGTCGGTCGCTTCCTCGACGGATTCCTTCTCAATGACGATCGCGGGTTCCACCGGCCCGATTTCGACGTCGCCAGCCTGTTCATCGAGCAGGTGCCCGAGGGGGATCTCGGGCGGGCGAAGGCGAAGCGGCACGGGGTCCGGCTCAGTCCGTCGATCGCCGATGCCTTGACGCTCGGGACCGGCGAGCTGGCGGTCGATGCGGTGCTGCTGATCGCGGAACACGGCGATTACGGCTACAACGACAAGCTCCAGAAGCTCTACCCGCGCGGGCGGTTCTTCCGGGAGGTGCTGGACGTCTTCCGCAAGGCGGGTCGCTCGGTGCCGGTCTTCGTGGACAAGCATCTTTCGTACAACCGGGCCGAGGCGGCGCAGATGGTCGCCGACGCGAAGGCGTTGAAGGTCCCGTTGATGGCCGGCTCCAGCCTGCCGGTGACGTGGCGGCTTCCCGCGTTGGAAGTGCCGCTGGGTCGGGAGTGGACGGGCGCGACGATCGCGTCGCGGGGGGAGATCGAGATCTTCGGCTTTCATGCGCTGGAGTCGCTCCAGTGCATGGTCGAACGCCGGGATCGCAAGGGGAAGCCGCAGGGGGTGGCCCGCGTGACCTGCCTGGAGGGCGATGCGGTCTGGGACGCGGGCGACCGGGGGCTCTGGTCGTGGGAGTTGCTCAACGCCGCGTTAAGCCGGAGCCACACCCTGAACCCTGGCGACGTCCGCCAGAACACCCGCGACTTCACTCCGCCGCCGGGACGCCCGACCTTCCTGTCGCATCCGGTCGCGTTTCTGGTCGAGTACGTCGATGGCCTGAAGGCCGGCGTGCTGATCCTCAACGGCCACATCGACGACACCTCCCTCGGCGGCCGGCTCGCCGACGGCTCAGTCGTCTCAACCCTCTTCTACTTGCCGGCCCCACCGGGGGCGAACTTCTTCACCCCCCTGGTCCTCCGGATCGAGGACTTCTTCCGAACGGGTCGCCCCCCCTACCCCGCCGAGCGGACCCAGCTCACCGGCGGCATCCTCGACGCCGCGCTGGAGGGCCGCGTCCGCGGCCACCGTCCGGTCGAGACGCCCGACCTCGCCTCCATCGACTACGAGGCCCCGGCCGACTCCGGCTTCATCCGTTCGCCGATCGCCAGCGACCGGAAGAACCCGGTCTGATCCGGCCGCACGCCATCCCGTTTCGCCGCCGCGCAACGTCTCCCGACGCTCAGGGAGACGCTCGCACGACGTCGGAGGAAACGCGCCGAAAATGCGTCGGGGACGCACCGACATGTCGAATGTGGCGTTGCACAAGTCCTTGCTGGATAACAAACTTTATGGGAAAAATTGCCCATTGTGAAGTTCGTTCGGTCAAGAGGGACTGCGCTCGCATCGCCTGTCTGACACCGAATTGCCTGGAAGCGTTGCGTATGGTGGTGTGGGACAGCCGCCCCCGACTGTCCGGACCAGATGACAGCCGGGGGCGGCTGTCCCACACCGAAAGGAAAGTTATCCGGGCAAGCCGGTCTGATATCGGATCGCCTGGAAGCACGATCTTTTGGCGTGCCACCCGCCGCCAGAACCCGGTCTGATCCGGCCGCGCGATTCCGCTCCGACGCCACGCGACGTCCCCCGGCGCCCGGGGAGACGCTCGCGCGACGTCGGGGGGACGCGCCAGAAACGCGTCGGGGACGCGCCGGCGTCAGGAAGGGGGCGTTTCGCAAGTCCTTGATGGGCAACGAACTTCAAGGGCGAAATTGCCCATTGTGAAGTTCGTTCGGGGATTGGGGACGCGCTCGCGCGACGCGTCTCATGGTCTGCCAACCGGATTGCCAAGGAGCAGGACCCGGCCCGTCGGCGGGCGACGGCGCGGGGAGTCCTCGTCTTGATCTTCTGAAATTGCAGTCGGGATTATCACCCTTTCCTGGGAGAAGGCGGGTATTCTCGCAATTGAGTGGGACCGGCGCTAACGGCTCGCAGGTTCGGGTTTCCGAGAGGAGGCCGCGCGGCTGGACAACTCGCGGGCCAGGAAGTAGAGGGAAACGGCGCGGGCTCGCGGCGTCTCCAGTTCCTCGGACAACTGGAAGATCGGTTCCAGGTCGCCGGCCTCGGCTTGAGCTTGGGCGATCCGCGCGAAGGCGGAGATTCGAAGGGAACCCTCAGGAAGTTCGCGGGCCAGACGTTCGGCGGCTTCCAGGTCGCCCAGGCCAGTGAGAGCCGTGGCCAGGTCGAGGCGAGCCTGATCGCTCGGCTGGTCTCGGAGACGGGCTTCGGCGTCGCGACGCATGTCCTTCAGAACGATCCTCGCCCCCTCGGCGTCGCCGGCCTTGCGACGTTCTCTGGCCAAAGACAGAAGCCCCTGACCGATCTGGTATTGGGGTAACTTTGTGATCGTCTTCCTCGCCGCGTCGAGATCGCCAGCGGCGGCCTGGGCGAGTGCAAGCTTCGTCAGGAGCAATCCGTTCGGGAGCGTTTCGGCCAGGCTCACGGCGGCGACCAGGACGCTCCGCGCCTCGTCGGGGCGATCGGCGCGGGTCAGCGCCTGGGCGATCTCGATGAGCGTCTCGACGGTGAGGATGAGCCGGTTTTGATACATCCTGCGATCGGGGATCTCGCGGAGGGCGTCCAGGATGTGGAGGCTCTCCATGATTTGGGTCGCCTCCTCGATCCGGTCGAGGCGGGCCTCGGCCTGGACATCGTAGAGGAGGACGTGCTCGCGGAGGGAGGGATTTTCGAGGCCGCGAACCAGAGGCAGGGACTCCTGAAGGGCCGCACCGAGGTCGGGCCGCGGGTCGCTTCGGGCGCAACCGGCTAGGGTCATCAGCAGGTCGAATTGCGTCTGCTCCGGGATCGGGCGTCCGTCCGGCTCGGGCTCGACGACGAGTCGGAGGATTCCCTGGTAGTCCGCGACGGTGGCGAGCAGGAATGCGCGAAGTTTCCGGCGATTGTCGCGGACGGACGGAGCCCTGGTCGTTTCGATGAACGTCGATGCCCGATCGAGCGTGAGGCGGGCGGCCGCGTCGTCGCCGGCGCTTTGTTGCTGGAGGAGCACGTTGGCGAGGGTACTGACCTTGTAGCGGTGGTCATCCGGCATCGACAGGGCGATTTCGCAGGCACGGGCCAGGGTCGCGTGGGCCGACTCGCGCTCGCCCTGTCGGACCTGGGCGCTGCCGATTTCGAGCATGGCCGGAGAGGAGGAAGGACGGCTCGCCGGGGCCTCGGTCGCTGCGTTGACGGCTCGTTCCCACGTCTTCCGGGCCGCTTCGCGGTCGCCCGCCCAGACGAGGACCTCGGCGGCCCGGCTCAACGCCTCGGCTCGTTCCTCGGAGTCCTCCATCGTCTCGGCGATCCACTGGATGCGATGGGCGATGTTGGCGAGCTGCGCGTCGATGGGGCGGGCTGGGGCGTCGTTCGGGGGCGCTTCCTCCTGTGCCTGGATCGTCGCGGCAGGAGGGACGAGAGTGCAAAGAGCGAGTCCCAAGAGACGCGCTCGTATCCGGAGACGGGCGGAGTGGGATGGCATGGCGTGTCCCTCGTCGGAAGGAGAGGCGGTGAAGCCAGGCACAGGCGAACCTGACGGCCTTCCTCGTGTCGCGAATGGGGCCTGCTCGGGCGGGATTGGAACTCGACGCGGAGGGCGCGTGACGCGACCTCATCGAATGGCGAACGTGAACAGTGGCTCCGGGTTCAATGGACCCGTTCCCAGAGCTCGTCGAAGACGGCGCCGTTGGGCATCCGGCCGTAGTGGTAGCAGCGGTCGCCCTCGATCCGGCTGGTGCCGGTGTACTCCAGGCCGGCGACGGCGCGGAGGTCGGAGCTGTTGGAGTATTCGACGCGGGCGGTGTAGCGGTCGCCGTCGAGCTGATAGGCGCCGCCGCCGGAGCGGAGGACCGCGCCGGTGTCGCGGTCGAAGGAGAGCCAGAGGTAGTGGCCGGCGGTCATGATCTTGTATTCGTCGTAGGGCGGGTCGTGGAACTCGTCGCCGAAGTTGCCGCCGATGCTCACGATCCGCCAGACGCCTTCGAGGCGGTGATCGGGGACTTCGATCGGGGTGAGTTCGAGGGGGGCGGCCGGAGCGGGCTTCTCCGCGTTCTCCAGTCGGGCCAGCAATTCCCTCGCGGACTTCAGGTCCGACTCGGCCGAACGGACGCGGGCCTCCAGCGCCTTCACCAGAGCCCGCGCCTCGGCGATTCCCGGGCTGGTGTCGCCTGGCCCGTGGGGATCGTCGGTCGCCACGGCGGATTGCGGTCGGGTCGCGAGCAGCGTGAATCCGATTGCGCTCGTGAATCCGAGCCCACCCCACATTACCAGCCAACTCAGGGAGCCGTTGCGAGGCATGACAGGTCCTCCGGGGTTCTCGCCAGGGTATCGACGAGGAAGCCGAGTCGTTCACCGCGGGACTTCGAGCGATCGGCCGGACAGGATGCGGTGTGGGGGAGAGGTGACAGGGCGGCTTGGTCGAGTTCCCATGAATTCGGAGACGAGGCCGTCGATCGGATGGGGTCGCGATCCGTCGTCTCCATAAGCGACCTCGGGCAAAGCCGCTCAGACCTCGAAGGCGCCGATGTCGGGGGCACGACCGCGGGGTCGGGGGAAGCCGCGCTGGTCGGTCGTGACGTCGGGGACGGAGAGGCCGGTGTTGATGGCCGGGCTGTGAGGCAGCAAGGGGATTGTCGGAGTCGAGCCGCCGTTGCCCGAGAGGGGACCGAGGCGGGGCTGGAACGAGGCGGGGGGACGGCGGAGGAACCGGCCTTGCTGGTTGCGGGCGGTGCCGATCAGGTTGTGCGAGCGGGGCGCCAGGATGGCCGGGATGGGGGTGTCGGTAACGATGTCGTCGCTCCTGGCTGGGAGGACGGGCGGTCCGGGGGGCGTTTTGAGGTTGCCGGCGACGATCGTGTCGAGCAGGGTGGGAGGGGAGGAGGTATTGAAATTGTAGAGGCCGCCGCCGCTGTAGTCGGCGGTATTGGCGGTGATCGTGGTGAAGACGGTCGTCAGCGAGCCCTGGTTCGCGATCCCGCCGCCGGAACCGGGCGAGAGATGGCTGGTGGCGAAGCCGACGGAGTTGTTGCTGACGGTGGAGTTGAGCAAGGTGAGCGTGCCGGTGTTGCTGAGGCCGCCGCCGAGGAGGTAGGCGTGGTTGGCGGCGATGGTCGAGCCCACGATCACGGCCGTTCCCGTGTTGGCGATCCCGCCGCCGGAATTGAGCGGGGCAGGGAGGAATGCGGGGGCGTCGAAGGCCACGGTGTTGGCGGTGTTGCCGGCGACGAGGCTGTCCACCAGGCCGAGCGTGCCCGAGTTGTAGATGCCGCCGCCGGCCGGCATGATCCCGGCCCTGGCATGCTCTTGCGTCTGGAATCGTTCCAAAGCGTTGCCCTGGATCGTGCAGCGGACGACCGTGAGCGTGCCGGCGTTGCTGATTCCGCCGCCCTGGGCGACGCCGCCGCCGCCGGCAATTATCAGGTTCGCGAGGCCGACGGTCGCGCCTGGGGCGATGGTGAAGATCCGGAACCCGGTGTCGGCGACCGACGGGTCGCGAACGACGGCCAGGTCCGACGCCCCCGTCCCGAGCAGGGTCAGGGTGCCGGTCAGGTCGGGCAGTGGCGACAACAGGCCAATGGCCCCCTTCAGGCCCGGGGCGAAGGTGATGGCGTCGGGGCTGGGGTCGAGGTTGGCTTGCTCGATCGCGTTGCGGAGGGTGCCGGGTCCGGAGTCGCCGAGGTCCGTGACGGTCAGCGTCGAGAGCAGGGCGCGTTCCTCCATCGACTCGACGCGGGGGTGAACGGCGTGCCGGCTGACGGCGCGGTTCGATCGAGGCATGTTGGCAATCCCCCTTCGGGATCAAGCCGGAGCCGATCGACCCCGGCGGGTCGGCACGCCTTCCATCCCGGCGGCTCGCCGACCCGGGTTTCCTGGAAGACTCCGGGTCGTCCCGAGCCGGAGCGACTTCTGTCCGGAACCGTCGAGGTTCGAGCGGACAGGTCAACATCGCGATTCCAATTTCTTCCATGATCGATCGAGAATCAAGCGCGGCCTTGACGATCCTTCGGGGGACGATCCGCTTGCGGATTCCCTGGCGAGGGGGCATAGATGGGAGCCGGCGTGATCGGGGTCAGCTCTCAACAACCTGCGGAGCGGCAGGCCATGGCGACCGAGGACGAGTTGAAGAAGGCGCTGAAGGCATTCAAGAAGCGGCTGAAACTGGCGAGGCTGGACGACGAGTCGGGCCTGAGCCGGGGCGGCAGGAAGTCGGGGATCACGGGGATCACCCCGCCGTCGGGACACCCGCCCGGAATCTGGGAGGAACTGGTGAGTCGGGGCAAGCTGAAGCGGGAGATGGCGGGCACGTACTCGCTGGTGGACGGGGCCTGAGCCGGGCCGGAGGGGACCGAGAGGCTCCTTTCGGGTCGGTGGGCCGTTGAAGGATCGGGGGAATTCGGTTGGAATAGCACTCTTCGCGGAATTCGGGGTGGTGGATCGAAGGCGATCGGGACACCCCGGACCGGACCACTCCACTCCCCCGGCCTGAACTCCCGAGCGAGCAGGCCCCCTGCCGGGAACGTCGGGCATGGATCTTTGCGGCGTCCGAACCTTGCGCGGGCCTAACCGCTGGGTCCGATTCCCCGTGTTCGAGATTGCCGCCGACCTGGGCGACCCGGAGGGTCGTGACGCTCGGCGGTGGAATGGGCTCCGCGAGCGGTTGCTGGATCGACTGCCGGGTCCAGGGCCGTTTGATCCGGCGCGGGAGGAGATGGCCGGCTGGCAGGCGAGGCTGATGGCCGGGGACCTGCCGCCACCTAGGTTGGTGGAATTACTGGCGAGGATCGTGCTCGGACAGGGCGGCTCGAAGGCGACGTTTGCCAAGACAGTGGCGGAGGGAAGCGGGCGATACCGGTTCATCCTGGGGTACGACGACGAGGCGGTCGATCGGGCGGCGCTGGAGACTTGCTGGCGACTGCTCCGGGCGGGGCTGGGGGACGGGCCGATCGACGTGGCTGGTGAGATCGCGGCCTTGAGGACGCGGGCGAACGGTGAACGCCTCGGCCCGGGGACTGCGGCGATCGTCGGCGCGGCGAGGGCGCGAGGTATCCCGGCGAGGCGGCTCAATGCCGGCAGCCTTGTCCAGCTCGGCTGGGGATCGAGGCAGCATCGGATCTGGACGGCCATCTCCGACCGGACCGGCATGATCGCCGCCGACATCGCCTCGGACAAGGAGCTAACCCGGACGCTCCTGCGACGTGCCGGGGTGCCGGTGCCGGCCGGTCGGCTGGTGGAGTCGGCGTCGGATGCGTGGAAGGCGGCGCAGGAGGTCGGCTTGCCGGTGGTGGTCAAGCCACGCAATGCCAACCACGCCCAGGGCGTTTCCATCGGATTGACGACGCGGGAGCAGGTCGAACGGGCCTTCGCGATCGCCGCCGGCATCCGGGGCGAGTCGCCGACCGACGTGCTGGTCGAGCGGTTCATCCGGGGGGATGAGCACCGCTTGCTGGTCGTCGCCGGCCGGCTGGTCGCGGCCTATCGGGGCGAGCCGGCGCAGGTCGTCGGAAATGGGAGGCAGAGTGTCGCGGAGCTGGTCGCCGCGCTGAACTGCGACCCGAGGCGGGGGACGGAGTGGCATTATCCGCTCGATCGGGTGGAGATCGACGACGTGGCGCGGCTGGTCCTCGCCGATCAGGGGCTCACGCCCGACGCCGTGCCTCCGGCCGGAGCCCGGGTGATCCTCCAGCGAACGGCCGATCGTTGCCTGGATGTGACCGATCAGGTCCATCCGGAGGTGGCCGCGCGGGCGGTGGAGGCGGCGGCGGTCGTCGGCCTGGACATCGCGGGGATCGACCTGCTGGCCGAGGACATCGCCCGACCGCTCGAAGCTCAAGGCGGGGCGATCGTCGAGGTCAACGCCGGCCCCGGCCTGATGGGGCACCTCATGCCCGCGTCGGGCCGACCGCGGCCGGTTGGCGAGGCGATCGTCGCCAGCCTCTTCCCAGAGGGGGACGACGGTCGGATTCCGGTTCTGGCCGTCACGGGCGGCCCCGAGGCGGCTGAAGTGGCTCGAAGGCTGGCGCGTCGGCATGCCGAAGGGGGTGTTCGTGTCGGCCTTGCGTGTTCCGATGGGTTGTTCCTCGGAGAGCGCCGGATTGCCGACGAAGGGAGGACGACCGCATCCCTGGCTCGCGACCTGCTGACGAACCCGCTGGTCGAGCTGGCGGTCGTGGAGGTCCGGCCGGAGGATGTGCGCGAGGAGGGTTTGCCCTTCGACTTTTGCGATCGGGCTTATGTGACTGGCTGGGAGGGAGCGGCGACCACCGAGCCGTTTGCCGAGGCGGCTCGGGTCCTGGTCGAGAGCGTTAGGCCGGGCGGAGCGGCGGTGCTCCGTCGGGACGATCCGAGGGCGGAGGAACTGGCGGGACGTTGCGCGGGGGGGGTGGAATGGGAGGCGGGGGAATGCTCGGGATTTCATGAGAGGGAATGTTAGCCGACCAGTGCTGAGTCGGTGTTCCGGATCAAGACGGTCGGGCTCACACTCTGGGGGGGATGGGAAGTCCCTGCTCCTGAAGCGACGCGACGTGCTCTTTCATGCCCCAACGCGCCTGGTAGAGGTATTGCTCAATCGAGTGACCAATGCCGGTGAATCCTTCGAGTTCGGGGGAAAAGAAGCCGGAGAAGTCGCGTTCCTCCGTGGCTTCGATGACTACAGAATCGGGCAGATCGATCCTGGGCAAACCCCTCGAGAGGTCGATGCCGGCAGCTCCCGGAATGGATTGGTATGTCCCGGTGGGAACCTCCTTCGCGCCATGGTCATCGACGCGGATGAGCCGGTCCCAACTGTCTTTTCCATAATACCGGACGGAACCCTTCTGACTTACCAGCTTGAAGCCGTTGTCTTCGAGGAGTCGAACCAGTTCGCGAAACTTCACGATCTCGCCTCGGGATCGTTGCCGGTGCGTGTCTGCGCGGCGATGACGTCGGTGAGGATCTGGTCGAGGTCGCGAGTGGGGCGGTAGCCGGTGAGGCGGCGGAGGCGGGTGAGGTCGGGGACGCGGCGGAGCATGTCCTCGAAGCCGGCGGTGTAGGCCTGGCTGTAGGGGATCAGGCGGATCGGGCTGGTCGAGCCGGTCAGGGAGCGGACGCGCTCGGCGAGCTGGAGGATGGAGACTTCTTCATCGTTGCCGACGTTGAAGACCTGGCCGCGGGCGCGGGGTTCGGACATGAGGGAGACGAGGGCGCCGACGACGTCGGCGACGTGGGCGAAGCAGCGGGTCTGCGTGCCGTCGCCATAGACGGTCAGGGGTTCGCCGGCCAGCGCCTGGGAGACGAAGCGGGGGATCACCATGCCGTAGCGGCCGGTCTGGCGGGGGCCGACGGTGTTGAAGAGGCGGGCGACGACGACGGGCAGGCGGGTCTCGTGCCAGTGGGCGAGGGCCAGGAACTCGTCGAGGGCCTTGGCGCAGGCGTAGGCCCAGCGTCGGGTCGTGGTGGGGCCCATCACGACGTCGTCGCCCTCGGAGAAGGGGATCTTCACGCCTTTGCCGTAAACCTCGCTGGTGGAGGTCAGGAGCACGGGGCGTCGGTAGCGGGCGCAGGAGCGGAGGACGACGTCGGTGCCGTTGACGATCGTCTCGATCGTCTTGACCGGCTCCTCGACGACGAGCTTCACCCCGACGGCGCTGGCCAGGTGGAAGACCGCCCGGCATTCCATCACGCAGCGCTCGACGACGTCCGGATCGGTCACGCTGGCGACGCGAAGCTCGAAGCCGTCGCGGCCTTCGAGGTGGGCGACGTTCTCGTAACGGCCCGTGCTCAGGTCGTCGAGGGCGAGGACGGAGTGGCCGTCGTCGAGCAGGCGTTCGCAGAGGTGGCTGCCGATGAAGCCGGAACCGCCGGTGACGAGGAATTGGGTGGGGGTCATTGGTCACGGGTCGATTGGTCAGGGAGCAAGGCCCTTGGTCGTCTAGAGCAAGTGCGGCGCACCGTCCGCGAGAGAAGACGGCGTGCGGCACACGCCCGACAAGATTGCCGTCATCGAGCACCGATTCTCGCGAGGATCGGCCGTCCTGCCAATGTCCAGCGACGGTGACTATTCTTCGAGCGTGACGTTCCAGTACGCCTCGCTGAGGAACTTGGACCAGCTCTCGATCTTCATGCCGTTGGAGGCGTAGAGGGGTTTCCAGTTGGGGCGGACGGGGGGTCGGCGGAGCTTCATGCCGGCCTGGTCGGGGGTGCGGTTGGCCTTGCGGGAGTTGCAGTCGACGCAGGCGAGGACGCAGTTGTCCCAGCGGGAGGTGCCGCCGAGGGAGCGGGGCAGGACGTGGTCGATGGTCAGCTCGGCGCTGCCGGGGCGGCAGCCGCAATACTGGCAGGTGGCGTGGTCGCGCTTGAAGATGTTGCGGCGGCTGAAGGTGACGGCGCACTCGCGGGAGCGGTCGTAGCGGGTCAGGGTCAGGACCTCGGGGACGCGGAGGCGAAAGGTCACGGCCTGGATGAACGGCTCGCCGTCGCGGGGGCGAAGCTGCGACCAGTCGGACCAGGTGTAGAGGCGGAAGTCTTCGGGATCGACGACGCGGGCCGCCTCGTTCCAGAGCATCACGAGCGCCCGGGCCACCGGCGCGACGTTGACCGGCTGCCAGTTCCGGTTCAGGACGAGGGTCGGTCGGTCCAGGACGGATGAACTCATCGGCAAGGAGCCTCCCAGCGAGACGACCGGGCGACCGGGGGAGTCGAACCCCCTGGCGGAAGGTTACACCATTACAGCATACACGAGGCCCGCCTGGGGAGAACCCTGTGCCGGTCAATTCGGGAAAGGGCGAAAACTTGTTAAGGTTTCGCGTAGAGCATGCCTGCGGGTCCTGGGGCGTCGGCGGAGAATCGAGCGCCGACCGATGGCGGCCGGCGGGCGTTGCGGTAGGATGAGAGGCCATCGTGGATCGAGTCCAACCTGAGAACCGGTCGGAGGGGGCATGAACGCGGAGGTGATCGCCGTCGGCAGCGAGCTGGTGAGCGGGCAGAAGCTCGACACGAACAGCCAGTGGCTCAGCCGAAGGCTGGGCGAGCTGGGGATCGAGGTTCGCTACCACACCGCCCTGGCCGACGACCTGGCGCAGAACATCGAGGCGTTCCGGATCGCCGCCGGGCGGGCCGACCTGGTGGTCGTCGGCGGCGGGCTCGGGCCGACGCAGGACGACCTGACCCGCGAGGCGCTGGCGACGCTGGCGGGCGTGCCCCTGGAGGAGGACGAGGCGTCGTTGAAGGCGCTCGGAGGCGTTCTTCGCCCGGCGGAACCGGCCGATGCCGGCGCGGAACCGGGTGCAGGCCCTCTTGCCGAAGGGGCTCGGAGGCCCTGGCGAACCGGGCCGGCACGGCGCCGGGGGTCTGGATGACGGTCGGCCGGGCCACGTTCGCGTGCCTGCCGGGCGTGCCGGGCGAGTTGAAGATCATGTTCGAGGAGCAGGTGGTGCCCCGGCTGAGGCAGTCGGGCCGGCTGAGCCGGGTCATCGTGCACCGGGTCATCAACCTGTTCGGCAGGGGCGAGTCGGACATCGAGGCACAGGCGCTCGACCTGACGGCGCGAGGACGTCGGCCCGAGGTCGGGATCACGGCGAGCGACGCCACCATCAGCTTCCGCGTCTCGTGCGACGGCCCGACCGAGGCCGACGCCCTCCGCGAGATCGAGCCGACCCTCGCCTTGATCCGCGAGCGGTTCGCCGACCTGATCGTCGGCGAGGGGGACGTGGACGTGCCCGAGGCCCTGGTGGCGCAACTGGAACGGACCGGGGCGACGATCGCCACGGCCGAGTCCTGCACCGGCGGCCTGATCGCGCAGCGGATCACGGCGATTGCGGGGGTCAGCCCGTATTTTCCGGGCGGGGTCGTGTCGTATTCGAACGAGGCGAAGGAAGACCTGCTGGGCGTGCCGCACGAGCTGATCGCGGCCCACGGGGCGGTCAGCGCCGAGGTGGCCGAGGCGATGGCGGAGGGCGTCCGACGACGGTTCCAGGCGACCATGGGTCTGGCGGTGACCGGCATCGCCGGGCCGACGGGCGGCACGCCCGAGAAGCCGGTCGGCCTGGTCTTCCTCGGCCTGGCCGGACCGGGGGGCGTGTCGCATCGCAGGCTGGAGATCGGTCCCGAGCAGCCCCGCGAGGTCATCCGGAGCCGGTCGGCCAAGCATGCGATGAACTGGGCCAGGCTGGCGCTTTCGCAGCTCTGAACATCAAGGGATCGCGGCTTTAACGGATCGGTCCGACTCCAGGTACGAGGTTCTTAAAGGGGACGCCACCATGCTTCAACGACCCGCCGTGATGGGCTTGCTCGTCGTGGCTGCGCTGGTGGCCTGCGTCGTGCCGCCTCGGGCCTGGCTCGGCTGGCCGCGCACGACCGGCCCGCGGGGCCGTTGCAGAAGACGCGATCGGCGGTGCTCGCTCGCAACGGTCTGGCGGCGACGAGTCAGCCGCTGGCGACGGCCGCGGCGATCCGGGTCTTGCAGGACGGGGGCAACGCCGTCGATGCGGCGATCGCGGCGAACGCGGTGATCGGCGTGGTCGAGCCGATGTCGTGCGGCATCGGGGGCGACCTCTTCGCGATCGTCTGGGACGCGAAGTCGCAGAAGCTCTACGGTCTGAACGCCAGTGGTCGGGCACCCGGCCGGGCCACGATCGCGGAGTTCCGCGGTCGCGGGCTGGACGACGATCCCGGTTCATGGACCGTTGAGCTGGTCGGTGCCGGGCTGCGTCGATGGCTGGGCGACCTTGCGGGAGCGGTTCGGGACGAAGGACCTCGCGGAGTTGCTCCAGCCGGCGATCGAGTACGCCGAGCAAGGGTTCCCCGTCAGCGAGATCATCGCCCACGACTGGCAAGGCGCGGCTCCCATGCTGGGCGAGATTCCGACTTCCGCCGCGTGCTTCTTGCCCGGCGGCCACGCGCCGAGGACCGGCGACGTCTTCCGCAACCCCGGACTCGCCCGCTCGCTCCGACTGATCGCCGAGGGTGGTCACGACGCCTACTATCGCGGGCCGATCGCCGAGGGCGATCGTCGCCTATTCGGACAGGGTTGGCGGGCTGTTCGGCAAGGAGGATTTCGACCGGCACACCAGCACCTGGGTCGAGCCGGTCTCGACGAATTACCGCGGTTACGACGTCTGGGAGTTGCCGCCCAACGGCCAGGGGATCGCGGCCTTGCAAATGCTCAACATCCTCGAAGACTTCGACCTGAAGTCCCTCGGCTTCGGCTCGCCCGAGGCGCTCCACCTGATGATCGAGGCCAAGAAGCTCGCCTTCGAGGACCGAGCGAAATACTACGCCGATCCCGAGTTCAGCGACGTGCCCGTTGCCGCCCTGATCTCGAAGCCGTACGCCGATCGCCGTCGCAAGCTCATCGACCCGACGACACGCCAGCCATCGCCCCACGGCCGGCGACCCGTCGCAGGCGGACACGATCTACATGACCGTCGTGGACAAGGACCGCAACTGCGTCAGCCTGATCCAGAGCAACTTCCACGGGTTCGGGTCGATGCACGTCCCGGGCGAGCTCGGCTTCCCGCTCCAGAATCGGGGCAGCCTCTTCGCCCTCGACGAACACCACGCCAACCGGCTCGAACCGGGCAAGCGCCCCTTCCACACGATCATTCCCGGCTTCGTGACCAAGGACGGCCAGCCCTGGCTCAGCTTCGGCGTGATGGGCGGCGACATGCAGCCCCAGGGGCATGTCCAGGTGCTCTGCGACCTGATCGACTTCGGCATGGACATTCAGGAGGCCGGCGACGCTCCACGCTGGCGTCACTTCGGCTCGTCCGAGCCGACGGGCCAGCCCGCTCAAGAAGGCGGGACCGTCGTGCTCGAATCCGGCTTCGGCCCCGACGTCCGTCGGGCGCTGGAAGCCCGGGGACACCGGGTCGTCGAGGGCGGCCTCGGCAGCTACGGCGGTTACCAGGCGATCCGGATCGACCTCGAACGAGGCGTCCTCCTGGGCGGCTCCGATCCGCGCAAGGATGGCGCCGCGATGGGCTATTAGCCAGAACTGGCCTCTTGATCACCGATTCCATGCTTGGTTGGTTGAATTTCCTTTGACTTGGCTCCGGGCGCGGTTATATTGGTCTTCAGTCAGCCGGGATTTCCCAAAGTCCCAAATTTCACCAATGCAACCCGAGACCAGCACGGACGGCCCGCTCGCCCCGCGAAGACGGAGGCGGACCGCGTTCCGGAGGCGTGAGCCATGCGACGACGCTTGTTCGTCCCCGAAACCGATGTCTCCCGCGATCGGCGCCGGCGGCGGAGCTGGGCCGGGGGCGACTGGCGCCCAGAGGCGCTGGAGGGGCGGCAACTCCTGGCGATCATCACGGTCAACACGACGGCGGATGTCAGCTCCGACCCGACGCTGGTGACGCTGCGCGACGCGATCAACCAGGCGAACAGCACGCCCGAGTCCGACACGATCAACTTTTCGATCACGGGGCCGGGAGTCAAGACGTTCCAGCCGGCGACCCCGCTGCCGACGATCACGGCGCCGGTGTTCCTCGACGGCACGAGTCAGGGGACCTCGTCGACTCCCTTGATCGAGATTGACGGCAGTCTGATCACGACAGCCAACACCGCGGGCCTGACCCTCAGCACGGGGACCGGCAGCAGCACATCGAGCGCCAGTACCTTGCGGGGTCTGGACATCCATAGCTTCACCGGCCCTGGCGTTCTGATCAACGGCGCCGGCAATATTGCCTTGCAAGGCAACTTCATCGGCACCAACCCGGCCGGCACGGCGGCCCAGCCCAACGCCCAGGGCGTCTCGGTCGTGAACTCGGCGTCGAACACGATCGGCGGTTTGACCACCACCCAGCGCAACCTGATCTCGGGCAACACCGGTGACGGCATCAAGATTGTCGGCGCCTCCTCGATGTCCAACATCGTGCAGGGCAACTACATCGGCGTGGACGTCGGCGGCAGCACGGCGCTGGCCAACGGCGGCAACGGCGTCTTGATCTCCGGAGACGGCTCGACGAGCAGCGGTGCCCGCAACAACACGGTTGGCGGTACGCTGGTCGCGGCTCGGAACATCATCTCGGGCAATGCCGCTTCGGGGGTCCTGATTAGCGATCCCGGCGCCGCGGGCAACGCCGTACAGGGGAACTACATCGGTCTGACTGCCTCGGGCACCTCGGCCCTGCCGAACGCCGTCGGCGTGGGGATCGTCAACGGGGCTAGCGGCAACTCGGTCGGCGGCTTCATCAGCACCGCTCGCAACGTGATCTCCGGCAATACCCAGGCGGGCGTGCGCGTGGACGGTTCGGTGAACAACCTGATCGCGGCCAACGCCATCGGCACGAACGCCGACGCCAGCGCCGCCTTGCCAGGCGGGCAGCAGTCGCAGGCCGGCATCGTGCTCCAGAACGGCGCCAATTCCAACACGATCGGCGGCCTCAGTTCGGCGACCACGAATATCATCTCTGGCAACTCGGGCGCGGGCGTCTGGATCCGGGGACGGACCGGGAGCGCGGGGAGTTTTTCGAGCAGCAACGCCATCCAGGGCAACGACATCGGCACCAACTCGGCGGGTACCACGGCGGTCCCCAACATCGGCCACGGCGTCGTCATCAGTGAAGGTGCGACCAACAACACGATCGGCTCGACGAGCTCCTCGGGCCGCAACGTCATCTCGGGCAACGACCAGAATGGCGTCCTGCTCAGCTCCTACGGCACTACCGGTACCCAGCTCATCGGGAACCTGATTGGTACGGCTATCGACGGCACGACGGCCCTGGGTAACGGCCTCAACGGCGTGCTCATCGATGGCGCCTCCGACACCACCATCGGTGGCACGGTCTCCGGTGCCCCCAACACGATCGCCTTCAACAAGGCCGCCGGGGTCAGCGTGAACGCTGGCAACTCCAACACGATCCGTAGCAACCCGATCTTCAGCAATACCGGACTCGGCATCGACCTCGGCGCCACGGGTATCACGCCGAACGACCCGAATGATCCCGACATCGGGCCGAACCTGCTCCAGAACTTCCCCATCATCACCTCGGCCACCACCTCCGGCAGCACCTCGACGGTCAGCGGCACCCTGAACAGCCGACCTAAACTGACGTACACGATCGACTTCTACTCGACGCCCAACAATCAGCGTGAGTCCAGGACCTACCTCGGCTCGACGACTGTGATCGCCGGCAGCGACGGCAACGCCTCCTTCAGCTTCAACCCCTCGACGGCCTTCGCGACCGGCCAGTATGTGACGGCCACAGCCACCGACTCCAGCGGCGATACCTCGGAGTTCTCCGCTCCGGTGCAGGCCTCGGCTCCGACGGCCGACCTGAGCGTCACCCAGTCGCTCTCCGTCCCCACCCTCGCCCCGGCCAATACGGCGATTTCCGGCGGCTTCGTGACTTACACGATCATCGTCAAGAACAATGGCCCCAATCAGGCCTCCGGCGTGACCCTGGCGGATACCCTGCCGACTGGCGCCACGTTTGTCGGGGCCACGGCCAGCCAGGGCAGTATCTCGCTTGGAACGAACACCGTCACGCTCAGCGCCGGCAGCCTGGCGACCCAGGGCACTGCCACGTTGACGCTCACCCTCGTCGCCCCCTCGACCGTTCCCAGTTCCGGCACGATCACCAACACGGCGACCGCCACGCTCGGCTCCGGCCAGGTCGATCCGAACCAGGGCAACAGCACCTCGGCGTTGGTCTCCAGCGTGATCACCGGGATCGACCTGGCCGCCACGCTCTCGGCCTCGCCGAACCCGGCGACGACCGGCCAGAACGTCGCCATCATCCTGACGATCACCAACAACAGTACCCAGCAGGCTACCAACGTCGTCGTCACGCAGAACCTTCCGAACAACTTCAACTTTGTCAGTGCCGACGCGACGGCCCCGATCACCACGACCCGCAACGGCCAGCAGTTGACCATCAGGTTCAACGAGAGCCTGCCACCGGCCCAGAGTACGTCGGCGGGCTACTCGGCGCGGGTGACGATCGTCGGCACGCCGACCGCCGCCGGCACCCTGGTCAGCTCGACGATCGTTCGGGCCGATCAGGGCCAGACGATCGCGGGCGACAACTCAGGCTTCGTGCCGATCTTCGTCACGGCCGCCCCCATCTCCTCGGCCACCGGCAGTTCGGCGTCGAGTGCCGCGCCGACGGTGACAAACGTGACCCGTGTCGGCTCCGGCCGGCAGGCGACGCAGTTGGTTGTCGCCTTCGACCAGGCCCTTCAGGCCACCACGGCCCAGAACCTGGCGAACTATCGGCTCGTCGCCGCCGGTGCCGATGGCCGCTTCGGGACCCGCGACGACGTCCCGATCCGGCTCTCCTCGGCCGCGTACAACGCCGCCAATAACACGGTCACCCTCACCTCCGCCCGGCCCTACAGCCAGGCCTTGCTGACCCGCCTGACCATCAACGGTACCTCGGCCAGCGGCGTCACTGGCGCCAGCGGCCAGCTCCTCGACGGCAATGGCGACTCCCAGACCGGCGGCGACTACGTGGCCCAGATCCGCGGCACCGGGATCGTCAGCGCCACTGCCCTCGACACCTTGCTCGGCTCCGGTTCCCGCCTCAGCCGCTTCCGGCGGAACCATGCCCGGGGCTGAGCGGGATCGATGGTCCATGCACGCGGGTCGATGGTTCATTGAAGCATCGGAATCATTGATCCAGCGAGCCGCGTGCATGGACCATCGACAGTCCATCCAGTCAGGGCAGCGGTCGATGCTCGTAGAAGCGGCTCAGGGCTCGGACGCGCGTGACCTGGTAAGCGACGACAAATCCGGTCACAATCAGACCGATCATCACGAGGATGTGGGCCTGGGCCGAGCCCAGTCCAGCACGGCTCAATGCCAGGTCGAAGCCGGCCATCAGTCCGTAGGAGCCGACGGCCAGGGTCGTTGTATACCAGACCAGCTGCTCGCGGAACCAGAGTCCCGAGGCGGTCACGAGCAGGAAGTAGCCGGCGACCAGGGGCGTGGTCAGGCCGTCGGAGAACGTGATCAGGGAGGTGAACAGGATCACGTCGGCGGTCGCCCAGATATAGCGAGCCAGATTGGAGAACCGCTCGCGATTGAGCAACGTCTGGAAGATCAAGGAGGCCCCGATTCCCAAGCCCAGGACGATCATGATCCGGCCGTTGAGTGTCGGGTCCTGGGTGAGGATCTGGGCCCGATCGATCTGGAGCACAGCGCCGCAGATCACCAAGGTACTGAGCCTTGAGACCAGGGCCGGCTCGCGGCGCGCCCAGCGGGCCAGACGCGGCCAGACGCCCAGGCGGCGGGCCTCGACCGGCTCGCCGCGGAGGAACCGCTCCAGGTCATCGGCCAGATCGGTGGCGGAGACGTAGCGACTCTCGGGTGACTTTTCCAGGCACTTCAAGCAGATCAGCTCCAGATCGCGCGGCAGGCCGAGGCGGAGCTGGCCCGGGGGCGACGGCTCACCCTCGAGCACCTGGACGAGTGTGTCGAGCGGGTTGGCCTCGTCGAACGGCGGGGTGCCGGTGAGCAGCTCGTAGAGGATGGCACCGAGGCTGTACACGTCACTCAAGGGGCCAACGTCACCACCGTGACCGGCGGCCTGCTCGGGCGACATGTAGCTGGGCGTGCCGACGATCGCGCCGGTGCGGGTCGCCGGGCCGTCGGTCGAGAGCATCTTGGCCAGTCCGAAGTCGGTCACGCAGGGCAGACCGGCTTCGTCGAGCAGAATGTTCGAGGGCTTCAGGTCCCGGTGGACGATCCCCTGGGCGTGGAGGCGCCCGATCGCCTTGGCCACGATCATCACGCAACGCGCTGCGTCTTCCGGAGAGAGCGGCCCGACCTGGAGCCACTGCGCCAGGCTCGGCCCGGCGACGAACTCCATGGCAAAGTAATGCTGGCCGCCGATCTGCCCGACGTCATGGATGCCGACGATCCGCGGGTCCTGCACCCGGGCCGCGGCGCGGGCCTCGGCGTAGAAGCGTTCCACCTGCTCGGGGCTGGCCAGGTGGCTGCTGAGAATCATCTTCAAGGCGACGATCCGGTCGAGTCCTTTCTGTCGCGCCTTGTACACCACACCCATGCCGCCACGACCGATCTCCTCCATGAGCACATAAGGTCCGAAGTCGGTTACCTCAACCTTGCCACCCCGGCTCGACGGCGGCGGCCAGGGGATCGTGCTCCGCTCGGCGGCTCGCTGGATCCGGCGGGCGTGATCTTCGATGGAGGGCGAAAGTCGCATGCCGAGATGGTCGTCGTCCGCATGCTCTGCCTGCTCGTCCGGGCGCGTCGTGCCAGCCAGGATCGTATCGCGATCAGGCGCAGACGCCGACACCGGGCTGGCGAGCTCGTCGCGGACGGCCATTCGGATTTCCTCGGCGCGAGGAGGGGACGGAGCGTTGGGGAGAGAGTGGCGGGCTGATTTTACTATTTTACGCCAGTCTGTTGCCAGGGTGCAACGGACTTTTGTCCAAGCCGCTCCCCGGCTCTCCGGTTCCCGATGCGAATCCTACGAATGGGCCGGTCACGAATCCCGCTTCTCCTCGGCTGCGCTGCGACGCAGGTAGATCGGTTCGATGAGCCAGAGGTCGTCGTGCTGGCCACGGCGGAGGGCTTCGTCCGCGAGTTCGAGAAGGTGGAGGCCCTCGGGATGGTCATGCTCCGGATCTTCGCGGCGGACGAACCCGGGCAGTTGGAACGAGGGGCGATCGAGGGCGGGTCCGAGCACGAAGTCGCCAGCCTGGAGCGAGGCCCGCCACTCGTCGGCGGCCTCGAATTCGCGTCGGGCCGATCCGCTTCAGGGACGCCCCGGGGTCGTCGCGGGTGAAATCCGCCACGTAGAAGGTCACCGCGCTGGGCGTCGGCGGCCACGCGGACCGCGAAGTGCGTCGACCGGAGCGTTGCGGGCGAGGACCTCCAAGCTGTCGAGGCCGACGAGCGGGATGCCGGCGGCATAGGCGAAGGATCTGGCCGCCGCCAGGCCAACCCGCAGACCCGTGAACGAGCCGGGGCCGAGTCCGACGGCGACCGCCGCCAGGTCGCCGACCTCCAGGCCCTCCTGGCGGAGGAGATCGCGGATCGCCGGCAAGAGGCCGGAGGCGTGGCGCCACGCGGCCTCAACAGGGGCGACCCGCGGCGGACCGGACGCCGGATGGCAGGGCGACGGCGGCTCGGAATGTCGAAGTGTCCAGGACGAGCAAGGGTCGTGGCATCCCCTCATGCTCCCATCGAGTCGGGCTGTGGACAGAGCCCAACCGCTGCCCCGGGACGATGGCCGTCCGTGCCGCCGCCACGACACTTCCGGGTTCGCAATTCGCATGCTAGTAATCCTTACGGAAGAATCGACCTGCGCCGAGTGGATGCTTGTGCTTGACCTTGACCTTGGCGAGAATAACCATTTACATTGACGGCATTATCGGGTTGCGTCCCGTCGAGTTCCACTCCCCGCCGCCGCGCCCGCCTCAGCCGCTCCCGACCCCCCGTTCGGAGGTCCCTCCCGGTGCGACGCGCCTTGATAAGCGATATCCACGCGAACCTCGAAGCGTTCGAGGCGGTGCTTGCCGACATCAAGGCCCAGGGGATCCAGGAGATCTTCTGCCTGGGCGACATTATCGGCTACGGGCCGAATCCCCGGGAATGTATCGATCTGGTCATGCAGCATTGCAAGTTCTCCCTGCTCGGCAATCATGACCAGGGAGCGCTCTACGACCCCGACGGCTTCAACATCGGGGCCGAGCGGGCCGATCTTCTGGACCCGCGCCCAGCTGGAAAGTGCCAACGACCGGACCAACAACGAGAAGCGCTGGGAGTTCCTTGGCGAGCTGCCCCGATCGTACCGACTTGGGCCGTTCCTGTTCGTCCACGGCTCGCCTCGCAACCCGCTCAGCGAGTATATCTTTCCCGAGGACATCTACAACCACCGAAAGATGGAGCGGCTGTTCCAGCTCGTGGAGCAGTATTGCTTCCAGGGCCACACGCACGTGCCCGGCATTTTCACCGAGAGCTTCCAGTTTTACGCCCCCGAGGAGATCGACCATGAGTACACCCTCGGTGAGGGCAAGGTCATGGTCAATGTCGGTTCGGTGGGCCAGCCGCGCGACGGCGATCCGCGGGCCTGCTACGTGATTCTCGAAGACGGCCAGCCCGAAGCGAGCTCCGACATCGACCTCGTGGGAAACGGTCGAGACGGCCCGCCCCGAGTCCTGGCAGACGACCCAGCCGATCCGGATCACCTACCGCCGGCTGCCCTACGACTTCGAATTGACCATCAAGAAGATCTACGACATCCCCGACCTCGACCCCTTCCTCGGCGACCGCCTCCGCCAGGGCCGCTGAGACCGGACGACGGTTGCGAAGTCGCAAGGAAATCCCGAGTTGCGGCGATCCCACCGGCCCGATTCGCCTGCCTGGCAAGGCCTGACGCCACGACCCGACCGCCAGCGGTCGTGGAACAAAAGTGAGGTCCGGAGCGAAGAACCGGAGATCGGACAAGTCGGGCGATCGGCCGTCGCCGCCGTGTCCTCTTGGGAGCAGTAGGAACATCCCGCCCGCTGTCAATCGCCGTCGCGACGGGCAATCGCCCGCCGCCTCACCCCGGATTCCCGCATCGACCTGACCCCGAGCACCTGCGTGATGAGCAAGGAAAAGCGGACGGTCCTGTTCTTCATCCTCTCGTTCCTGATCCTGATCGGGTCGCAGCCCCTGCTCCAGATGCTCGGACTGGTGCCCCCGCCACCAGCGGTCGAGGAATCGGAGGAGGCCCCGGCCGACCAGGTCGCGTTCGATCCGGCGCATGTGCCGGCCTTTGCCGGCGAGCCGGACGGCGTCCTCGCCTTTGCCCCGGAGGGTCCATCCGAGCCGGCGATCGCGCCCGTCGAGGAGGTGGCGAAGGCCAAGGTGAGCGACGAGGTGAAGCCGGTCGCGGAGAAGCCTCCCCAGGTGGATCGGGTCGCCGCCGGCCTGCTCGTGCTCGGCGAGGCCGACCCGAAAGCGAAGCCGGACCAGGGCTACAGGATGCGGGTCGATCTGGCCCAGCGCGGGGCGGGCGTCATCGGGATCACGCTGGCCGAGCACGCGGCCGAGCCGGTGCAGGGCCAGCCCCGGGATACCCGGCTCCAGCTCCTCCAGGCGGCCGAAGCCCCGATCGGTGTGCCGCCGCCATTCGCGCTCAGCTTGATCCTGCCAGACCCCGAGGGTGATCCCGAGAAGACCCGCGAGTTCCCGCTCGACGACCAGCTCTGGGAGGTCGTGCCCGACGACCAGGGGGCTCTCGTCCGCCCCGTGCCCGCCGACCCGAAGGACGGGCTCCTCGAAGGCCAGGCGATCGCCTTCCGCACGTCGATTCCCGAGCTGGGCGTGACCGTCACCAAGACCTACACCCTCCGCAAAGGACGCGACGCCTTCCGCCTCGGTCTGAGCTTTGTCTCCGACACCCCGCGCGAGCTTTCCTACCGCCTCCAGGGGCCTCACGGACTGCCGATCGAGGGCGAGTGGTACACCAGCAACTTCCGCGAGGTCTTCTTTGGCAAGGTCAACGGCCAGGCGACCGAGATCGAGACCCACCAGGCCACCGAGATCGTCAAGAAGGAGCGCGAGGGCGACCCGATCCGGATCACGACCTTGCCGTTGAAGTACACCGGCGTCGAGAACCAGTACTTCGCCGTCTTCTTCGAACCCGACCCGCTCCCCCGCAACCCGGATCAGCGAGTCGATGAGAGGACGGTCGCCACGGCCATCGAGGTGCCGCCCAAGGAGGAGCAGAAGGCCGACGTCTCGGTGGCGATGTTCGCCAGGCCGTTCACGGTCTCGCCGAACGGGGCGGTTAGCCAGTCGTTCCGCGTCTTTGCCGGCCCGAAGACCGAGGACGCCTTGCGACCATACGAGGCCGAGGACCTGGCCACCTACCGCAAAGGCTGGAACATCTGGGTGATCGGCCCGGCTTCGTCGTTCATGGCCCGCTACGTCATCACGCCGCTGCTGGATAAGATCTACGGCTTGACCAGCGTTGTCGCCCATATCTTGGGCTTCGAGCGCGGCAGCTTCGGGATCGCGATCATCCTGCTGACGATCACCGTCCGCCTGGCGCTTTTCCCCCTGAGCCGCAAGCAGGCGTCGTCCGCCAAGAAGATGCAGGACCTCCAGCCGCAGCTCACGGCCCTCCGCGAGAAGTACAAGGACGACAAGGAGAAGATCGGCCGCGAGACGATGGATCTCTACCGCCAGCACGGCGTCAACCCGATGGGTGGCTGCCTCCTGGCCTTGATCCAGATGCCGATCTTCTTCGGGCTCTGGCAAGCCTTGAACAACACCGTGGCCCTCCGCGGTGCCCGGTTCCTCTGGATCGACAACCTCGCCGCGCCCGACCAGCTCTTCGCCTTCCCGACCGAGCTGCCGTTCCTCGGCCCGTATTTCAACCTGCTGCCGTTCCTGGTTGTGGGTTTGATGCTGGTTCACATGAAGCTCTTCTCTCCGCCGGCCACGACGCCCGAGCAGGAGATGTCGCAGAAGATGATGAAGTACATGATGGTGGTCATGGCCTTCTTCTTCTACCGCGTGCCGTCGGGCCTGGGGATCTACTTCATCACCAGCAGCTCCTGGGCGATCGCCGAGCGACTGCTGCTCCCGAAGGAGCTTCGGACGTACCGCCCGGCCCCGTCCCCGAAGTCGGACGAGGGCGGCGGCAAGGGTGGTCCCGGCGGCAAGCCCGCCCCTCCGCCGGGCGGCAAACCGGCTCCGGCCAGCACCGGGACGGGCAACGGCAAGGGCAACTGGCGCGACCGGCTCCGCGAGAAGCTCGACGAGGTCATGGAAGAAGCCTCCAAGGACCGTACTCACCGCAACGTCGAGCGCGACAAGGACCGCAAAGGCCGGCCCCGCCCGCGGCCCGGCAAGCGCCGTTGACCGTCGGTTCCGAAGCTCCGAGGATCGAAGGCCGAAGGTCGGAGTTCGTACGTGGAACTTCGCCCTCGGCCGTTTCCCTCTGGCCCGCTTGATCCTTCCACCCTTGCTTACCCTCGACCCCACCGACACCATCGCCGCAATCTCCAGCCCACCGGGCCCGGCCTTGCGGGGGATCGTGAGGTTGAGCGGCCCGAAGGCGTGGTCGATCGCGCTGGCTGGGTTCACGCCCGACATCGATCGCCCCCTTCCCGATCGTCCCGAGTCCCGGCCGGGTCAACTGCATCTGGACGGCCTGCACCCGGCTCTGCCCGCGACGGTTGCCCTCTGGCCCGGCCCGCGGACCTACACTGGCGAGCCGCTGGCTGAGATCCACACCGTCGGCTCGCCGCCACTCCTGCAACGGCTCCTCGCTGACTGCCTGAGCCGCGGTGCCCGCCTGGCCGAACCGGGCGAGTTCACCTTGCGAGCCTTCCTCAACGGCCGGCTCGACCTGACCCGCGCCGAGGCCGTCCTCGGTGTGATCGACGCCCGCAATCCCGTTCAGCTTGACGCCGCACTGCGCCAGCTTGCCGGCGGTCTTTCCGGTCCGATCCGGCGTCTGCGCGACCGACTGCTCGACACCCTCGCCTTTCTGGAGGCCGTTCTGGACTTCGCCGAGGAACCGGACGTGGTCGCCATCGACCGTGCCGCGCTCGCCGCCAGTCTGGCCGAGTCCTCCAAGGAAATCGCGACCCTCTCCGACCACCTCCGCGCCCGCGATCGCCCCGACGGGCGGCCTCGGGTCGTGCTCGTCGGGCCGCCGAATGCGGGCAAGAGCCGCCTGTTCAACGCCTTGCTCGGCCGCGACGAGGCGCTCGTCTCCGACCGCGCCGGCACGACCCGCGACTACCTCGCCGCTCCCTGCGACTGCGATGGTCTGCTCGTCGAGCTGATCGACACCGCCGGCATCGAGACCGTTCCGGGTTCGATCGCGTTTCGCGCTCAAGAGTTACGCTCCGAGCAATCGGCCGCCGCTGACCTGCTCCTGTTCTGCCGTTCCGCCGATGTCGTTTCCGCCGACGACACGGAGTCCGCCCTCTCCCCCGATCGCCCGCGTCTCCGAGTCTGGACGAAGTCCGACGTCGCGCCGGCGACCGAGCCGGATGTCCTGGCCACCAGCGCCGCCACGGGTGCCGGCCTCGCTGCCCTCAGGTCGGCGATTGCCGCGTCCCTTCGCGCCCGCGAGTCGGAGGGCGCGGCCCCCTGCTCCACCGCGGCCCGATGCGGTGAGAGCCTCCGACAGGCTGCGGATTCCCTCCGCTCCGCCGCCTCCACGCTCGCTCTCGACGGCGGCGACGAGCTGGTCGCCATCGATCTCCGCCAGTCACTCGACGAGCTGGGCAAGGTCGTGGGCGAGGTCGTTACTGATGATATTCTCGACCGGATTTTCGGCAGATTCTGCATCGGGAAATGATCCGGGGTCGCCGGGGTGAACTCCTCCTTTGCCGGGTGGGTTTCGCCCACCCGACAACGATCCGAGATCCAGGCGACTCGGTCTTGAGAGACGCGCTGGGAAGGTCCGGGGAGGGCCCGGACGTCGCAACCCGACCCGTCACAAGGTGACCCGGCTGGACGCCGTGTGTCGCTTTCTTTGACCGTGAGTGATTCTTCGGGACGATGCCGGGACGCCCAGGCGACGCGCTCGGGATGCCTGCGGAACGCCCAGGGGACGCTCTGGATGGCTTCGGCTGGTATGCCGTAAATGGTCTTCTATCTGGAGATTATCGCAGGATGGTTACCCATTTTGAAGTTCGTTCGGCAGAGGTGCGCCCCACGGTCGTGACGACGCGCCCGGCGAACGGCGGGTCAGGGCTGCCACCGGATTGCCAGAGGATAGTGTTAAGTATAGCACAAAATTGAAGAGCTGGCGCGAAGGTTTGTCCTGTGAGGCGAGCCCCAGATGGAGGCTGCGCGGGGGGATCGAGGCATTCCGGAGCGTCGCGAAGCGATACAATCTGCGGATGACGTCGACGTTCGCAGACTCGCGAGATCTCAGGAAGGATGGTTGGGGAGTCGACGCTCCGTTGCTTCGGATCGGTGGCCTCTGGTGTCCTCGGCGGATTGGCCACCGTTTTCCCAGGAAGGTTCGCACCCATGCCGCGAGTTGTCGTCCTTGGCTCCAGTGGCTATGACCTGACGATCCGTCTGCCCCGACTGCCGCGGCCTGGCGAGACGCTCCTGGGCGGTGCCTTCCAGACGGGCCCCGGCGGGAAGGGGGCGAATGCGGCGGTCGCGGCGCGTCGGGCGGGGGCGGAGGTCGTCTTCCTCACGGCCTTCGGCGACGACGATTTCGGCCGTCAGCTCATCGAGCACGACCGCGCCGAGGGGCTCGACCTGTCGCATGCGAAGACGGTCGTGGGCCTGTCCAACCAGGTCGCCCTGATCTTCGTCGGCGGTGAGGGTGAGAACCTGATCGGCGTGGCCCCCGGGGCAAGCGATCACCTGACACCCGAGGACATTGACGCCTTGCCCGACACACTCTTTCGCGCTGGCGACGTCTTCCTCGCCTGCCTGGAAGTTCCTCGGGCCACCGTCGCCCGAGGGCTGGCCCGCGCCACAAGGGCGGGAATGACGACGTTGCTCAACCCCGCTCCAGCCGACCCGGCGATTCTCGCAGAGGAGATTCTGAACTGTGTTGGCGTCCTGACCCCGAATCAGGACGAGGCGCTGGTGCTGACTGGCGTGGATGTCGCCACGCTGGATGATGCCGAGCGTGCGGCGAGGGCGTTGCGCGACCGGGGGGCACGGGACGTGATCGTGACCCTCGGGGCCGCCGGAGCGCTGGTGGTCGCGGGTCAGACGGTGCGCTATGTTGCGACCCCAGAGGTGGAGGCCGTCGATACGGTCGGCGCTGGCGATGCCTTCAACGGGGCGCTGGCCGTCGCCTTGGCCGAAGGTCGGACACTGGTCGAAGCCGCGGCCTGGGCCTGCGTCGCGGGAGCGCTGGCCGTGACTCAGCCCGGAGCGCAGGGTGGCCTGCCCTCGCGGGTCGAGATCGACCGCCGGGCCCGACGCTGAGCTGAGCCGTGCCCGGCCGATCTTGCCGAACTCTGATCGCTCGTCTAGAATGATTTTTAACAAATATCCAAAATCTGGGGTGTCGGACAGGGGGGCAAGGATGCAGGGGGCGGTGCTGAGACTGTCGGCGGTGGCGAGCAAGTGGTGGGTGTGGGTGTCGCGGATCGTGGTGGGCATTGGTGTTGTGACCCTGGCGTGGCTTGGTCTCGGGCTAGTGCGCTACACGGCCGAGGCGACGGCGGTGCCGGGCCTGGCCGATGGGCGGAGACCGGGTGGGGCGCTGGTGATCGTCGGCGGCGGGTCGATCCCTGACGCGGTGCGAAGCCGGTTCCTGGAGCTGGCCGGCGGTCCCAAGGCCCGAATCGTGCTGATTCCGGCCGGGACAGTGAGCGACGAGGCCGCCGAGCGAATGCTCGCGCCCTGGCTCGACCGGGGGATGGCCTCGGCGAGCGTCTGGCAGGCCCGCACTCGCGAGCAGGCCAGCGACCCGCGGACGCTCGGGTTGCTGGACGACGCCACGGGCATCTGGCTCGGCGGCGGCAATCAGGGCATGTTCGAGAAGCTGTACGCGGGCACGGCTCTGGAGGACTGTTTGCGGGCGATCCTCGATCGCGGCGGCGCCGTCGGCGGCAGTTCGGCCGGTGCGGCGGCGCTCTGCAAGGCGATGATCGCGGGCGGGCACCAGGTGGCGGTCGAGGGGCGCGGCTTTGACCTGCTGCCGGGAGCGGTGATCGATCAGCATTTCTTGCGGCGGAACCGCCTGCGACGCTTGCTCGGTTTTCTGGAAGAGCATCCGGGCCTGATCGGACTGGGAGTCGATGAGGGCACGGCGCTGGTCTGCGAGCGTCGCGGGGGCCAGCTCAGCGTCGTGGGCGAGTCCTACGTCATCGCCATCGCGCCGGCTCCC
Organism: uncultured Planctomycetales bacterium; assembly: GCA_963752755.1. Lineage (GTDB taxonomy): Bacteria > Planctomycetota > Planctomycetia > Isosphaerales > Isosphaeraceae > CAVVZJ01. The sequence goes on from CAVVZJ010000011.1 coordinate 224,482, forward strand.
GGCGACTTGCCGCGTTTCGAGATCCTCAAGCAGGGCGACGCAATCACCCTTGACGGCCTCCGCGATCCCGACACGCGGGTCATTCGGGCCATCGAGCTGGATGAGGCGATCAGCGGGTCCGCAAAACCGTGACGGTTCGTGAACGTCTCGTCTGCTGGAAGGAAATCCTTTTCGACCAGGCTCGATGATCGATCGAGGCGGGGAACCGCTTCTCGACCATCGACCCTGGTCCCTCAGCCAAGCTGCGATCCCACGGGAGCGATTTGCGCGCTACTTCTTCTCCCGGACCGGGTCAAGCACGACGAGCCAATCAGCCTGCTGGCGGTCATTGGCGTGGTGGAAGTGGACGGCGACGAACTGGCCAACCTTCAAGTCGCCAGGCTTGAGGGATCGGCTGTCGCTCAGGTCGGGCTTGTCGTCGGCCACCGACTTCTCGGGGCGGCCCTCGCTCGCGGCGAGCTTGCGGGCCTCCTCGACGGTCGCGGCGCCCAGGGAGCCGGAATCGCCCTCGCAGCGATGGCGGAACTTCAACGGGGTGTCGGGGGCGACGACCAGACGAACCAGGGTGTCTTCATCTCGGGGCTGGCCCTTGGTCGCGATCGAGTCGTCTCCCTTCCTGGCCGCCTCCTTGGAGGATTTCGGCTTGGTGGTGGAGGTGTCGCGGGAGTAGTCGATCCAGACGGCCGCAGTGTTGATCGTCAAGCGGAGGTGGCGCGGAGCGTCCTTCGTGTCCTGGTCGGCGACTGGCTCGACCTTCACGATCACGCCTTCGATACGTTCGGATTCCTTCGATTTCCCTGATTTCTCGTCGCTTCGTCGGCCTTCCTGCGCCATGGCAGCGCTGGCGACGGCGAGGCCGAGCAGAGCCTGAGTGATGAGAGCCAGGCGGCGATGCGCGAGCAAGTCCGCGAGCATGGGTCAGCTCCTCAAGCGGGCGGTTTACCGAGGGCCGGCGGGTCCGCCGTCCGGCCCGATCGTTCCCTCGGGCTCGGGCTGCAACTCGCGGGCCACGAGCCGGCCGTCGTGAACTTCCCAGCCATTCCAGACGCGTCGCGCGTCGGGATGGTTCTCGCGAAGCCAGAGCGTGGCACGGTCGAGGAAGTCGGGTCGCCGGTCGGGCGGGGCGTGCAGGGCGTCGCGGAGGAGAACGGCCAGGGGGGCGGTCGGGCCGTCGCCCCTGGCGGACTCTTCCAGAGCCTGGGCGGCCTCGGCGTCGTCGCGGGCGACGGCCTGGATGTAGGCGGCCCAGAGGGCGATGGCGGCGTCGGGATTCTCACGAAGCTCGGCCAGCGGGGCGCTGGGGATGCCGTGGCGGCCGTCGTCGTAGGCCATCGGCCGCAGGAGCAAGAGCCGGAGCCAGGCCGGCCAGCCCTCGCTCCGCGCCACGGCGAGCGCGTAAGCCGAGGGGTCGGCCTCAATTGCCTCGGCGTTGAGCGATTCGGCCAGGAGGTAGCGACCCAGCTCGGGCGGAATCCGGCTGAGCGCGAGGTCCCAGCGCCTGGCGCTGGTTCAGCCTCGGGTCACGGCTCAAGGTCCAGGCCGACGCGATCCGCTTGGTCCGGGAAGCTTCGGGTCGTTCAAGATATAGATGTTTGTCCAGACATCGCGCAGGGACCAGGCACTCCAGCCGAACCAGCCGATCAGGACGACCAGCACGGCCAGGCCGCCGACGCCGAGGTAAAAGAGGCTGCCATAGCGCTCGGACTCCGAACGTCGCGGCGGGTCGGGGGTGACGATCGGCAGATCGGGGAATTCCGGCGGCATCGAGGACGGCTCCGGTCGGGACAGAGGCCCGAACAACATCGGGACCCGCAGGTCATCTGATCTCGGGAACGCGAGGAACAGACGCATTGCCCGCAATTGACGAATCCAAGGATTTCGGCCGGGTCAATTCTGGACTTGGCCGGCGGCGCCTGCTATTGTCCGGAGCGCCGGACCGGCTCACGTCGCTGGTCTGGAATCACTTCCCTATCGTGCAGGAGATTGACATGACGCGCACCTTGTTCGGCTGGGCAGGACTCGTGGCGTTCGGACTGTTCGCGGGATTGCTCACACCCGCCGAGAGCCGGGCGGCCGATCCGACCGGCACCTGGAAGTGGAGCGTCGAGCGCAACGGGCAGACCTTTGAGACGACCCTCAAGCTCAAGCAAGAGGGTGACAAGCTCACCGGCACCATCTCCGGTCGCCAGGGCAACGAGACCAAGATCGAGGACGGCAAGGTCGAGGGGGACAAGATCTCCTTCCAGGTCACCCGGATGTTCAACGACAACAAGTTCGTCCAGAAGTTCCAGGGCACCGTTGAGGGTGACACGATCAAGGGCAAGGTCGAGTTCGAGCGCAACGGCGAAACGATGAGCCGGGACTGGGAGGCCAAGAAGGAGAAGTGAGCGTCGCGCGGGTCCTGGGGGAGGAAGGGGAGAGGCGTTTTCATTCGCCACCAAGGTACCAGGGACGCGAAGGACGCACGCAGGTCTGGGGTGAAGGGGATTTTTTCTTTGCGCAGGCCTGAGTTGCTGGTGACTTTGTGGTGACTCTTCTCTTCCCCTTCTTCGCCGGTTTCAACCCGACGGAGGCCCGATCGTACGACGACCCCGGCCGAGTTCGGGCTCTGGCCGGGGTCGTGTCGTGGAACCGGTTTTCGGGGGCTCAGAGCGCCATTTCGAGGTCGTCCTCGGACTTGTCCGGGGTGGCGTCCTGGGTGAAGTCGAACCAGGCCGGATCGAACTCGATGCGCTGCTTTTGGCGCATGGCGAGGTTGGCCGACAGAGCGATGATGGCGTCGGCCAGGGCAACCTTGCCGTGGCATCGGGGCAGGAGCTTGGGGTCCTGCACGTCGTAGAGCGAGCCCGAGGTATTGTTGCGGACGCAGTACGCGAAGTGCTCCAGCTCCTCGCGGTAGCCACGGGAGGGGGCGTAGTCGGAGACGTTCGCGGCGACGGCGGCCGTGGAGCCGGCGAGGCTGGGGCTGGTCTCCAGCACGGGCTTCTTGCCCTTGTTCTCGACCGTGACCTTCGTGTCGCGGGGGGCGGTGCCGCGCGGGAGGTTCGGGTCGCCTTGCTTGTAGAGGAGCAGGTCCTTCTCGGCCTCGACGACCATCAACGCCCGAGAGCCGTAGAGCATCTCGCCGTAGTTCTCGAAGTTGTTGGTGTTGATCGAGGAATACGTGACGACCACGCGGTCCTTGTCCTCGGCGCCGCCGGGGCCGGGGAACTCGAAGGTGACGAAGACGTGGTCATCGACCTGTCGGCCGTCGTCGAAGAAGAAGGTGCCGCCGATGCCCTGGACGGAGATGGGGTGGATCTTGCCGAGGAAGATCGAGCAGGCGTCGAGCTGGTGGCTGCCCAGCTCGGCCATCAGGCCGGCGCCGGTCTTGTCGTAGAGGCGCCACTGGACGAGCTGCTGGACGCTCTCGTAGGGGTAGGTCCACTCGCGGCCCTTGGAGTTCTTCAGGGAGACGACCCACTTGGAGAGGTCGATCCCCTGGTCGTCCGCGGGGATGCCGGGCTTCCACGAGTCGAAATAGCGGATGTGGCCGTCCTCGTCGCGGAGGTACTCGGGCTCGCCGTCGGAGTTGTAGATCAGGTTGCCCTGCTCGTCCTTCTTGATGATGGGCACGGCGTTGTTGCGGTGCCAGAGGGCGCGGATGTGGCGGATGTCGCCGAGGAGGCCCTCCTGGACGAGGAAGTTGGCGTTGTCGTAGAGGGCCGAGTAGTGCCGCTGGTGGCCGACGGCGAGGAGCTTGTTCGTCTCGTGGGCGACGCGGCACATGGCCTTGCCCTCGCCGATCGAGTGGGACATCAGCTTCTCGCTGAAGACGTGCTTGCCCGCCTGCATCGCCTTGATGGCGACCGGGGCGTGCAGCCAGAGCGGCAAGGCGATGACGACGACCTCGACATCCGGGTCTTCGAGCATGGCGTCGAGGTTTTCGTACTGCTTCATGGCCTTGACGTCGTCGGCCGAGTAGCCCGGGTGGTTCTCGAACTCCTTGATGGCCCGCTGGCGGTTGAAGGGGCGGGCGTCGCAGAAGCCGATGTACTTGATGAACTCGGGGTTGCTGTCGTGGATCATGGCGCCGCAACCCTCGTTGCCGGTGCCGATGATCGCGGCGCGGACGGGCTCGTTGACGCGCTCGTAGCCATACAGGTAGGCGCCGGCGACGGGGGCGACGGCGGCGGCCTTGAGGAAGTCGCGGCGGTTGAGCTTGCTCAGCACGTCGTTGGCGTTCTCACGCCCCAGGGCGCGCTGTTCGGGGGTCAAGGTCGTCATGGGACGTTAGCTCCGGGATACGGGAACAGATTTGGGTTCCGACGTGCCGCGCGGACGGTCGCGGTCGGGACGGTTGGTGGCGGGGTTGCTGCCGGGCGGCTCGCTGCCGGCGGGCTGGGCCGAGGGCTCGACGCCTCGTCGCCGGCCGATCCAGCCGAAGAGGAGGGAGTCGAGGCCGATCCAGCGGCCGGTGGGGAGGGTCGCCAGTGAGAGGCAGGCGAGCAGCTCGACGAGGTTCTTGTTGACGATCCAGTAATGCCCCTCGGCGTTCGGCGGCACGGGCAGGCCCGGCCAGGGGGGCAGGCTGAGGTAGAAGAGGCCGAGCAGGGTCGCCCCGACCAGCGCCGCCAGCGGCGTGAACAGACCAAGCATCAGGCCGAGGCCGGCGAAGGTCAGGCCCCAGGCGGTCGCGAGGTTGATCCAGTCCAGTTCGGTCCGCGGCGGCCGAGGCGGCTCGCCGTACTGCGAGCGCTGGTCCTGCGTGACGATGTCGGCCCATTGCGTGTGGAGCGACTCGGTCCAGCCCCGCATCGGGGCCGTCAGCTCGATGCGGACTTTCTCCAGGTCGCGGCGGTCCTCGTAATACTTCTCCAGCTCGTGCCGCAGGAGGTTCGGGTTGCGCCGGCGCTCCGCCAGCCGCTCGACGCCGGCCTCGTATTGCTCGATCCGCTGGACGTTGCCCAGGTCGTTGAACCAGGCGTCGGCCTGTCTGCTCGACGTTCTGGAGCGCTCGCCTGGCCTTCTCGTTCTGCTCGGGGGTGAAGTGGTAATGTCTGGTGATTTTCGACTGCTCCGCTTCCCACTGTTCCTTGAGGTTCGCGGGTCGTCCGTTGTGGTCGCGAGAGAGGGCCTGGAGGCTGTTGACGTCGGGCACCTTGGAGCGGAACCACCAGTCGAGCGGGCCGGTGGCGTTGCGCAGGTAGTTCTCGGCGGTGAACGGCTTGCCGTCGGGAGGGTTGACCTTCTCCAGCCCCTCGGTGAGGAAGTGCCAGCCGATCGCCGTGCGCAGCAGCACGAGGAACAGAGCGGCCAGGAAGCCGGGATAATAGCGTCGCGTGGCGGCCAGGGCGGGGCTCCTTTCGAGGAGAGAGGACCAGGGACAGATCGATCACAAGAACGTCGGACGTCAGGCCGGCAAGCGGCGGGACTCGACGCGGACCGTTGGATCGGCCTCGAAGTCGGACTCGTCGAGGCCGAACGTGGTGATCCGGGGCGAGCCGTCGGTTCGACTCGGCTCGACGAAGATCGCGCCCACGCCGGGCTGGCGGGCGACGTAGGCGCCCGCGGCCTCGGGGCCGAGCAGGAAGAAGGCGGTCGAGAGGGCGTCGGCGTCGGCGGCGGTCGGCGCGAGCACGGTGACGCTCACGGGGCCCTTGTCGGGCGGCTCGCCGGTCCGAGGGTCGAGGATGTGGCCGTAACGCCGTCCCCCCTCCTCGAACTGCTGGAAGGCGGTGCCCGACGTGCCGAGCCCCCGGTTGCGCAGGCGGACGACGCCGAGCGGCCGGGTCGGGTCGAACGGGTTATGCAGCGTGACCTCCCAGCGCCCGCCGAACATCCAGGGGGGTGAACCGAGGCGCGTAGAGGCTCGACTGCCCTCCGTGGATCAGGCCAGGCGCCGGTAGCCAGTAATCGCGGGCGAGGTCGGCGGCGCGGTCGATCGCGTAGCCCTTGCCGATGCTGCCGAGGTTGATGATGACCCCTTCGCGGTCGAAGGCGACGGTGCGAGTCTCGGGGTCGAGCTTCAGGTGGTGAGAGCCGGTCCGGGCACGGGCCTCCGCGAGGGTCTCCGGATCGGGCACGCGCTTCGGTCCGCGGAAGAAGCCCCAGGCGACGGAGAGAGCGCCGGCGGCGACGTCGTAGGCTCCGCCCGTGGCGCGACCGATGGCGACGGCCCGGGTCAGCAAGTCGAACAGTCCCGGCTCGACGGGCAGCGGTCCGCAATGGGCGGTGGCGTTGAGGCGGCTGACCTCGGAGTCGTCGCGATAGACGGTCAACTGCGCTTCGAGATGCTCGATGCGGTCGAGGGCTTGCGTCGCCAGTTCCAGGGCGCCGGGCAAGGCGGCGGGGAGGCGGACCTCGAAGTAGGAGCCCATCGCCGGTCGGCTCGCGACGAGCAGGTCATGCCGACCGAGGCCCTGGCCCGCCACCTGGGGCTCCGGCAAGGTCGGCACCACGGCACGCCCCGGCTGTCCGAGGCCCCGCATCATGGTGCGCCGGTTGAGGGAACGTCGTGGTCTTCTCACGCGACGCGGGCTCCGAAGGGGCCGGCCCTCCCTGGCTGCGACGAGGGTCCGCGATCGCGACGATTCGCGGGTCGTCTCCAAGGGGCACAACCAGAGATCCGGCCGAGGCGGGGGAGAGACCGGATGCATTCCGGGCGGGTTCACCAATTCTTCAGTATAACCGAGAACCCCGAGAGGGAAAGCGCCTTTCCGGCCGCCGATCAGCCCGTGTTCTACGCTTCGCGATGGGGGAAGGTTCCCTCCGCCGATCGGGATCGTGGTGAGTTTTCCGGCCCGGGGCTGGAGGGATGCGATGCGTGCTGCGAAATCCGGTTGCCTGGGCCGGACGCTCTGCTGGCGGCTGGGAGCGCCCGAACTGGTCTTCGCCGTCGTGCTGGTCTCGGGCCTCATCGGCGGTCGGACGGGCTTCTTCAACGACCCGGGCACGTTCTGGCACCTGCGGCTCGGCCGCGCGATCCTGGCCACGGGGCATATTCCCCGCGTGGACTTCCTCACCGCCACGCGCTCGGGACGCCCCTGGGTCGATCAATCCTGGCTCTTCGATCGTCGGCCTGGCCTGGCTGGTGGACCGCGCCGGCTGGTCGGGCGCGGTGGCGGTGACGGCGCTGATTCTGGCCTGGGTCTATGCCGCGCTGGCCCGTTGGCTCGAGGCGATCGGAAACGCGCCGTTGGTGGCGTTCGTCGTCGCGATCCTGGCGGCGGGGATCGGGGCGATCCATTTCCTCGTGCGTCCCCATCTCTTCACGTTTGTGTTTGTCCTGTGGTGTCTCGTCGCCTGTCGGGCGTTTCATGATCGGGGAAGTCGGCTGCTCTGGACGATCCCTCCGGTCGTCGGGCTCTGGGGCAACCTGCACGGCGGCTTCCTCGCCGGGCCGTTGATCGTGGCATCGGCCGGAATGGGCGAGGCGATCTCGGGTGCGTGGGACGAGGGACGTCGGCGGAAACTGGCGACATTCGGACTCGTGCTGGTCTCCTCACTGGCGGCAGCGCTGGTCAACCCGTATGGGGTGGGGCTCTACCGTCACGTCGGGAACTTGCTCGTCGGCAGCGGGGTGACGGACCTGATCGACGAGTACCGATCCGCGCCGTTCGGAAGAGCCGAGGCGCGAGTGCTGGAATGGGTTGTGCTGGCGATGGTGGCCCTGCCGGTCGTCTCGCGGGGAAGGCCGAGCCGGTATGACCTGGCGCCGACGATCGTCTGGCTCCACCTGGCGCTGGGGTCGATCCGGCATGCGCCGTTGTTCGCGATGGCCTCGGCGCCTTTGCTGGCGTGCTGGCTTGACGGACTGCTGACCCCCGCCCCGGTCTCGAAGCCTGAGCGAGCCGGCAGGGTCTCGGCCTGGACCCTGGCGGCGAGCCTTGGATTGCTGACGGCGGCCTGGCTCGGGGCGCCGCTCGGAGGGCCGGACGCGGAGAAGTGGCCGTTCAGGGCGCTGGCCGTGTTGAACCGCCAGCCTGTTGTGGATCGGCTTTTTCATGAGCAGGATTGGGGCGGCCTGATCGAGTCGGAATGTCGGCCGTGGCGGCGGGCGTACCTCGACGATCGCTTCGAGCTCTGGGGAAAAGACTCGATCCTCGAATACGTCGCTGCGCTCCAGGGCGGGCCGACGTGGGATGAGCTTCGCGACCGCGAGCGGATCACTCTCGTCTGGGTCAAGCCCGACCGCGGCCTGGCGAAGCGACTGCTGCGCGACCCGGCGTGGAAGGTCCTGTATCGGGGCAAAGATTCGATTCTTTTTCGAATTGCCGATCCGACGTGTATGATCAGTGGCCGGGCTGTGATAGAGTAGATCGTGACGCCCGCATCCTCCTCGGTCACGCCATGCTCAATGTTCTGCTGGAAGACAACCACCTTCTTGCGGTCAATAAACCCGCCGGCCTGCTCACGCAGGGCGACGTGACGGGTGAGTCTTCGCTGGTGGAACTGGCGAAGGAGTACCTGCGTACCAAGTATCAGAAGCCGGGCAATGTCTTCGTCGGTCTGGTCCACCGGCTCGACCGGCCGGTCTCCGGCGTGGTCCTGCTAGCACGCACGAGCAAGGCCGCCGGTCGGCTCTCGGAGCAGTTCCGGGCCGGGACCGTGGAGAAACTGTACTGGTGCGTCGTCGAAGGTCTGATCCCCGAAGAAGAGGGCGAGTGGACCGACTTCTTGCGCAAGGACTCCGGACGCAATGTCGTGGAGGTCGTCGCTGAGGAGGAGGGCAAACTCGCGCAGCTCGCGTATCGCGTGGTGGTTCGTGGCGAGCGGAGGACGTGGATCGAACTCTGGCCGAAGACAGGACGGAGTCATCAACTCCGGGTGCAACTGGCGTCGCGGGGCTGGCCGATCGTGGGGGACCGCAAGTACGGGTCAAGAAGCCGACTCCTGGCCCTCGACGGGCGGCCAAGAATCGCCTTGCACGCGCGAAGCTTGACGTTCACCCATCCGACGCGTCGGGAAGTGATTTCGGTCGTCGCCCCGGTCGGGGCAGACTGGCCTGATGGCGGACCCAGGCGACCTGAGTGATTGCGGAGCGGCCGAGAAAGGCCAGCGGTACGGTCAGGCTCGCCACGGCGAGCGCCGCGAACGAACGCCAGGCGTAGGGGTCCGACGGTCTTGGCAAAGGCGCCGGCAGCGCGGGGCGCCGGCGGCCTGGTTCCGCAAGGGGGCAACGCTCGTGCTGGCCGTATCGGGGAGGTTCAGGGCGGCCCGGGGAGCGGGTGGGTTGACCGGGCTGGCATCGCGGTCGGGCACCGGCCCCTCGGGAGGCGTGGGGGCTGTCGGGCTCACGGCGGGCGGCTGGACCCGATCGACGTAGGCCGTGGCCCTGGCCCAGAGCTTCGGATCGCGCGGGCCGATCTCGTCGGCCTCGCGGGCAGCGTGCTGGGGGCCGCCGTGCTCGTCCACGACCCGATGCAGATACCACAACACTGCGGCACGCGAGCCGTCGGTGTCGAAGAAGTAGAGCGGCCGGGCGGCTTCCTGGGCGATCTCAGCGGCAAAGCGGCCGAGGACCGCCGGGTCGCCGACGCCTTCATCGCTGACCGGCAAGGCGACGTAGCGCAGACCCGTGTTGTTGATCTGGGCCAGGTCTTCATGGCGGAACTGGTCGGGGGGGCGGAGGTCGAGTACGGTCCGGAACCCTTGATCGGCCAGCCACGACCAGCCGGACGGATCGGGCAGGCAGCCGCCGGCCAGTCGCGGCTCGACCGAGAGGAAACTACGGAAGCCCGGCGCCAGGCTGGCCGCGGCCTCGACCGGATCGGTCGGGGCCACGGCGCCGGCGTCGGGCGTCGGCTGGAACTGGGGAAGCGTTCGAGGGGCCTCCGCCGAGGGGGCCGGGGCGGCCTCCTCAGCGGGCGTGGGCGGCTTCGGAGCGATCGCCTCGGCGGGAGGCGGCACGCCCGAGAGTTCGGCCGGCGACTCAAGCTTGGGCACGAGGTTCTTCAGGATCTGGTCCACACCTCCCGATCCCGCCGCCGTTGGCGCCTCGTGGCGGGCCGTTTGCAGGCCGTCGCGAGGCCGGAAGGTCTGGTAGGACGACGGTTTCTCGCTTCGCGAACTCGTGCCGTTGCCCTCGATCGCCTTGAGATCGAGCGGGGCCTCCTCGGCCGGCGGCGGGTTGCTGAGCACGGGGGCGCCGCCCGGCACGATGGCTGGCGCGGTCACGACGGGCGGGGCTTCGAGCACCTGAACGGGCGGGGCGGCGACACCGATCAGGCCGGGTTCGCCACAGTCATTGCACCCGGGTGTGCGATTGAAGATACGCTGGCGGAGCCGTTGCATCGGGCCGGGTGGGCGACACGAATTACAAAGGCCGGGCATGCCCAAGGAGGCGCAGCCGCCGAGGGTCAGGCCCATCAGTGCCAGGGCGGCCAGGGCCAGGCGACGGCCCCGACTCGGAGCATCGCGGCCGAAGCCTCCGGCAGCGCCGGGACGTCGGGCGTTCATGGCAAGGGTCCTCCGGTCTCGCGACACCCGCGAACTCCCCGGCCAACGCCGTGGCTCCGGTGGGCCCGGCCGCCAGGACGATGGGCCTGGTCGCAGGGCGTCAGGAGCGGCTGGGTTGGCCGGCTCGGGGGAACGGGCGAGTCCACGGTCGCCGCCGGATCGCCGTGAAGCGGGCCGGACGCGGATCGCCAGACAGGCGATTCGGGGCGGCCAGATCGGGAGGCGGTACGCATCGGGGAGCTCGCGGGTGTCGGCTCAATCGCGTGATAACTCGTCCCCAGGAGACCGCCGGAGCGTCTGGCCTCAAGGGCCGGTTCGCCCCGCGGTGGTCACATCGTTGCGGGAGGCTCCTGACTCACTCCGCGACAGGCGGCCGAATCCGGAGAAGCCGCTCGTTCGCAGTCTCCGGAACCGCCGGCCCCACGGTCTGGGGAGCACCGGCGACGACCCCAGGTTGAGGATCGTCAATGAAACTTAACCTGCATTCCGACGGTTGCCAAACGGCGTAAAGGCTTTCTAGAATGATTCGTCCGATCCGGAGCCGTCGGCGCCCGCAGGCTTTCGCTGAAAGGAATAACCCCACCCATGACCGCCCCTTCCGATCATCCCGAGTCCCCCCCTTCGCGACTCCGGGGGACTTGGGCGCTCGGCCTGGCGGTCGGACTCGTCGCGTTCGGCGTCTTCGCCTTCCACCTCGACCACGAGCCCCGATTTCCGGACGAATCGGCCTACATCGCCCAGTCGTACTTCTTCGACCTCTTCATGGAGGGTCGGCACGACGACTGGGCCTGGGTCGAGTACCATGCCTACGACCTCCCCCCCTTGCCCAAGTACCTTATTGGCGCGTCGCTGAGGGGCGCTGGCGAGCGACCCCCCGGCCGGCTCGCGGCCGGTCGCTGGTTTGCCGACATCACCAGGCCGTTCGGCACGCCCCGGATGCTCCTGCGCTGCGCGCTGGCCGTCGGTCGTGCTGGGGGCGCTGGGGTGCGTGGCGATCTTCTCGCTGGGCTGTCTCCTGCGCGACCGACGAACGGGATTGCTCGCGGCGATCCTGTTGATGTTCGACCCTCTGTATCGTCTCCACGCCCGCCGCGCCATGTCGGATGTCCCCGCCGAGGCGCTGATCCTGGCCACCCTCGCGCTCGGCCTCTGGGCCTGGCGACGGTCGCTCTCCGGACGCCTGGGGGTCTTCTCGGGACTGACGTCCTTGATCGGCGTCGGCCTGCTCGCGGGCCTGGCGGTGCTGGCGAAGCTCAACGGCGGCCTGGCGATCATGACCATCACCGCCTGGCTGATCCTGGCTTCCTGGCTCGAACGTTTCCCAATGCCCCGGCGGCTGGCGGTGCTCGGGATCACGGCAACGGCCGCGGTCCTCGCGCTGGCGACGTTCATCCTGCTCAATCCGTACGTCCTTGCCCGTCCGACCGGCCCGCTGCCGCCGTGGCTGCTCGCTCCGTTGCCGCCCAACCAGACGCCCATCGAGCGCATTCGCGCGGTGATCCAGCATCGCCAGGACGTCTCCGACCAGGCCCAGTCCCTCTTCCCCCACGACGCCCTGACCACCCCCGCTGCGAAGGTTGCGGCGGTCGCCGTGCAAGGGTTCGGCCGCTTCAGTCCGCTCGGCCCCCGCGATCACGACTCCCTCAAGGCTCTGCCCCGCTACTCGTGGCGACGGGATTGGTCCGCCCTGCTCTGGCTGCCCTGGGTCGCCGCCGGGGTGGTCTGGACGTTCGGCCGCGGCCGTCGTCAGCTCGCGGCGGCCGAGCCCCCGACCGCCTGGGCCGTGCTCTTTCAGGCGATGCTGGCGTTCGTCACCGTGACCGCCTTCATCCCGCTGGCCTGGGACCGCTATTTCCTCTCGCTTCAACCCAGCGCGATTCTCCTGGCCTCCGGTGTGGCGGTCGCCGGTTTGGATCGACTCCGACGCCGGGTGCGTGCCGGCCCGTCGGGCGTCGAAGTCTCGTCTCTCCGGGAGCCCTGATCGCCTGTGCCAAACCGATCGCACCAGCTCGCCGCCGCCTGGGTCTTCGCGATCCTTCTGGTTAGTTACGCCTACTTCTGGCAGAGCCGCGACTGGAACAGCGCCAGCCGATTGATGCTCACCTACGCCCTCGGCGATCGGGGCACGATCCAGCTCGACGGCCTCGCTCGCCAGACGGGCGACCGCTCTTACTTCCGCGGCCATTCCTATAGCGACAAGGGGCCCGGCTACTCGCTGCTCGCCTTGCCGCCCTACCTCGTCGTCAAGCAGGTTTTCAGCCTGCCCGATCATCCCCGGGACCGTCCCGGGTTCGCCCACTGGCCGGCGGACTACTGGGTCACGCTCGCCACCTCCGGCCTGCTGACGGCGTTCGCCGGCCTGTTGCTGACTCTTCTGGCGGGCCGGTTCGGTTGCGGGCCGCGGCGGTCGGCACTCGTCGGCCTCGCGTATGGCCTGGCGACACCGGCTTACGTCTATGCGACGCTCGCCTATGGCCACCAGGCGTCGGCCAGCTTTCTGCTCGTTGCGTTTGCCCTTCTCTGGGACGACGGCCGATCGCGAAGGCCGCGGCTCCGGGCCTTCGTGGCGGGTGGGCTGGCGTCGTACGCGGCGATCATCGAGCTGTCGGTCGGTCCGGTCTCGGCGATCCTGGGGTGGTTCCTGCTGGCGAAGTCGTGGCGTGGGGAATGGCCCTCGGCGACGGTCGCCGCCTTCACCCTCGGCGCCCTCGGCCCGGCCCTGATCCTGCTGAGCTACAACACGCTCGCCTTTGACTCGCCTCTGAATCTCGGTTATGCCTACCACGTCATCCCCCGCTTTCGCGAGATCCACGGCCGCGGCAATCCGCTCGGCCTGAACCCGCCCGACGGGTCCCTCGCCACCCCCCTGCTCTTCGGACGCTACCGCGGGCTTCTCTTCTATGCCCCGATCGTCGCTCTGGCCCCGCTCGGCTGGTTGGCGATGGCTCGGGCACGCCGATGGTCGGTCTTGCTGGTGAGCTTCGCCACCTGCGCCGTGCTGTTCCTGATCAACCTGAGCTATCCGGAGTGGACGGGTGGCTGGTCCACCGGCCCGCGGCTCCTGGTGACGCTCCTGCCGTTTGCGCTGCTCGCCGTCGCTGCCGCACTGGGGGCGTTCGGTCGCTGGGTGACGGTGCTGGCCCTGGTCCTGGCGCTGGCCGGGGGCGTGGTGGTCGGGATGTTCCAGGGGGTCGGCGGTCGCATCCCTGAGATGCTCCCCGGCCGTGACCTCTCCGATCCGTTCTTCCAGGTCGTCTGGCCTCTCTGGCGGGGCGATCCCGTCCCCGACTGGCGATTGTCGGGCGACGGCCGCTTTGGTCGCAACCTCCTGACCACCCTCCGGCCCGCGCTCGCCGCCGACCTCGCCACCCGCCCCGGCTGGGCCTGGTTGTCCCTTGCCCCCCTGTTCGCCCTCCAGGCCGTTGGCCTCGCCGGGATGCTCTGGTCGCTTCGACCCCGCCCACCCGTCGCGGCTGACCGGCGCTGAGCCATCCGCGGCCGTCACCGCGTTGCCGCTCTCCTGGGTCCGCGGGGGCGGTCCGCATCCGGCGTCATGGGTCGCTTTCTTTGACCGTGTGAGACTTCCGGGACGGTGCGAGGGCGCCCGGGCGACGCATCAAGGATGTGTCCGAGACGCCTGCAGGACGGTGTGAGGACGCTGGGGGGACGCTTTCGGTGCTCACGTTGCCAGAATTCTAAACGAAGGCCTGGCAAGAGAGTTGAGTCGCCTTTTTACCCATTTTGAAGTTCGTTCGGCGCGAGGACGCGACTCGACGTCGCGTCGCTGCGCCAGGCGCCTGGCGGATCTGGATGGATCGGGATCGCCAGCGAGGCAAGGTTAATTATAGCACAGAATTGGGAGGCTGGCATCGCGGAGCGAGGCGATTGGGGATCATTCGCGCTTGGCGAAGGCGAGAGCGTCGGGATCATCCAGGGCGGCGGCTTGTTCCAGGCTGGCGCGGGCGGCGGCGGGGTGGCCGAGAGCGAGTTCGACGAGAGCGAGATTGTAATAGGCGTGACCGGTCAAGGCGCGACCCGGGGACGAGGCGATCGCGCGACGCAGGTCGTCGCGAGCGGCTTCGAGGCGCCCGGCCCGGTAATGCAGGAGGGCGCGGTTGAGCGAGGCGGGGGCAAAGTCGGGGGCGAGGCGAAGGGCCTGGTCGTAGTCACGGATCGCCTGATCGAGCCGTCCGAGTCGTTCGAGGGCCAGGGCCCGGTTAAAGAAGGGCTCGGGCGAGGTGGGGGACAGGACGATGCAGGCGCGGAACGCGGCGACGGCCTCCTCGGGTCGGCCGAGGCGATAGGCACAGAGTCCCTCGGAGAAGTTGGGCCAAAAGTCGCCGGGGTCCCGTTCGAGGGCCAGGCGGAACTGGTCGAGGGCCTCGGACAGCCGGCCTTCCCGCAGGAGCACCCGTCCGAGCTGGTCATGCTCCCAGCCGGTGCGGGGCGGGGTCGGAGGCTGCGAGGAGGCTGTCGGCAAGCCAAGCTGACGGGCGAGGGCCGCGCGCTCGTGGTCGAGGGCGTGACTGGGCCCGAATGTGGCTTCCAGGGCTTCGAGATGGCGAAGGGCTTCGAGGCCGCGCTTGCGAGGGGAAGAGGTCCGGGTCAGGCTGGACCAGACGACGGCCAGCTCCACCACGTCGCGGCGGAGACGTTCCTCGACGGCAGGTTCGAGGGTGGCGTCGGGAGGTCGGGCGAGGAGGTCGGGACGTTCCCAGATCAGGCGGAGCCGATCGAGGAGGTGTCGGGGGTCGTCGAGGGACGAAGCCTCGGCGCCGGACTGGAAGCGAAGCTGGTCGGCCAGGTTGTGAAGTTCCTCGGCGAGCTGGCCGCGGCGGGCGAGACGGAGGCCGCGTTCCAGGTCGCTGGTCAGTCGCGCGGCCAGAGGGTCGCCCGCAAGCTGATCGCGGGCCCGGCCGAGGATGCGGGCGGCCTCGTTGTAGCGACCGGCGCTCTGCAACGGCTTCGCGTCGTCGAGGGCTTCGGCGGCCAGTTCGGTGCGCTGACGGTGGCGTTCCCAGACGAGGGTCATGGTCGTCAGGGAGGCGATTGCCAGGGTGGCCGCGGTGAAGGCACGCAAGGCCGCTCCGGGGCGTCGGCGCCGCCAGTTGAGCCAGCGTTCGCGGACGCTCCGGTTGGCGACGCCTTGCAAGGGACGGTGCTGGAGGTGGCGTCGCAGGTCGTCGGCGAGGGTGGCGGCGTCCGGGTAGCGATCGCCGGGTTCGGGCTCCAGGCAACGGGCGATGAGATCGGCCAGGTTGGGGCTGACGTCGGGGTTGAGCCGACTTAGGAGACGTGCCGAGGTGGCGCCAGCCGCCGTCGCTTCCCGGCCGGCGAGCGCCTCGGCGAGGACGAGGCCGAGGGCGTAGAGGTCGGTGCGGCCGTCCACGGGTCGGGGCACGCAAAGGCCGGCCTCGATGGCCTCGAAGGCGAGGCGGTGTTCGGGGGACATCCAGCCCGGCGTGCCGCCGAGCCGCCCCGTGGGCCGGTCACCGGCATCGAGGGGGCAGCGGGCCAGGTGGAAGTCGAGGAGCATCGGCTGGCCGTCGTCAGCGATCAGGATGTTCGAGGGCTTGACATCCATGTGGACGAGGCCCCGTTCGTGAGCGTGTTGCAAGGCGTCGGCCAGGCTGGCGCCGAGGGCACAGACGGCGCGGACGTAGGACTCACGCTCGAAGAACGCTCGCAACGGGCCATCCCGGCGGCCGTCTTGAGTCCGGACGAGGTCGGCGCCCCGTCGCTGACCGGTTGGGATGGTGGCCAGGGAATGGAGAATCCGATCCAGGCTGCTCCCGCCGAGATCGGGCATGCAGAGTGCCCGGAGACCGCGGTCGGGGAACCGATGCTCGGAGTAAAGCGGCACGATCGCGGCGTGCTGGAGCCGGGCGAGGTGCAGGTGTTCCTCCACGTCCAGGGGGGCGACCTTGAGGACGACCGGCCGGTCGGCCAGGGACGGCTGCGCGGCCAGGAAGGTTCGCCCTGAGGCTCCGCGGCCCAGCTCGGAGAGGAGCTGGAAGTCGCCGAGGGCCTCGCCCACCTCGGGAAAGCGGACCACCGGGATGTCGTCGAGCCAGCGCTCGCAGCTCAGGAGGGTGACCAGCTCCCGTTCCCAGCGGGGAAAGCGCCGGGCCAGCTCGGACGCGGCGAGGTCCTGCCCGGCCTCGCGTCGCAGGCAGATTTCCTCGTAGATCAGGCGGACGGCGGCCTCGTCGTCGAGGTCGGGCTGGTGTCGGAGGACTTCCTCGGCGGCGATCGGTTCGCCGCGATGCCAGGCGGAGGCCATCGCCTCCAGCTCCGCGGCGAGCCGATCGGCGCTACGCTCGTCCAGGGCGCTCATTGGGGATCGTCCTTCACGGCCGGTTCAAGGCGCGGGGGCGGGACTCGGGCCGGTGTCCGCGCAAGGCGGCCAGGCGGCGGGCCAGCGTGTAGAGGATGCGGCGGACGCTCCCCTCGTGCAAACCGGTCCGCGCCGCGATCTCGGCGAGGGGGAGCCCTTGCCGCTTGAGGCGGAGGATCTCGCGATGGCCGGTCGGGCAGTAGGCCAGCATCTGCTCCCAGAGCTCATGTCCGCGGGCTTCCTCGCTCGGCCGGGGATCGCCACCGGGAGGCAGGCCGGCGTCGGAGGACTCCCCCAGGGGGCGTTCGCGCTCGAGCGCCCGGCGATGTTGCCGAGTGCGATCGATCAGGCGGTTGGTCACCGCCCGGACGAGGAAGGCACGGAGCTGGGAGCGGTCGGCGAACTGCCAGCGACCGTCGCGGAAGCCGGCGAGCACGTCGACCCAGACCGACTGGACCAGGTCCATCGAGTCGAGCTTGGTGCGGAGCCGACGCCCGAGCCGCCGGCTCATCGCCATGCGGAGGTAAGGGGCGTAATCGCGATAGACCTGCTCGGCCGCGTCGAGGTCGCCGCCGTTGAGGCGTTCGATCAGCTCGTCCAGTCGGTTGTCGTCCATCGGATCGTTACCTCAGGGGCCAGATCTCCGGGAGGCCGACCGGCCCGGAGCCGCGTCGGCTCTCGGAGGAAGCGGCATCGCGGAGGAAACGGCGGGACAGTTCGAGGGCGAGGATCGCGGCCATCAGCGCGATCGAATCGGCGAGGGGGCCGGCGTCGGTCCACGACCGGACGATCCCGCGTCCGACGTCGCCGCAGTTCTCCAGGAACTGGTCGAGCGACTCGCCGAGGGCCTCTGGATCGATTGGGAAAACCGCGGAGATGGGGCCGATTTCATGAGGAGAAGGGAACGCGCTCGATTCGAGAGGACTGCCGGCAAGGGCTTCCGGCGGTTGACCGGGCGGGGTCGTGGGTCTGGTGCGCGGAACAGTTGGTTCCGGAGGCGGCAGGGATTGCGGATCGGTCGCGGGTGCGGGGACGGCATTCCGGCCGTCGCTCGTGGCGACCGCGACGAGGTGGGCCGCGGGCAGGGCCGTGGCGACGGTCGAGACGCTTGGAGTGACCGGCCGGCCATCGACTCCGAGGGGAGGAGTGACCGGGGGCAGGCTCGGGGGAGGCGGGGCGAGAACGACAGTGACGCCTGCGGGAGCCGCTTCCACGTCCTCGTCGGGGCTCGGATCGAGGCCGGGACTCACGGCGCCGGAGGTCGCCTCGTCCTCCGGTTCGTCGCCATCGTCCTCTGCCTGAGCCGCAGGGGGTTCGCCCAGGAAGACCGCCGCGGGCGGCATCGTGGGCCTCGGGTCGTGGTCGGTGGCGGCCGCCCCGGCATTCAGCAGACGACGCGCCTCCAGCCGATCCAGGGCCGGTGCGCGACGGTACGCCCGTCCTCCATGAGTCGGCATAAAACCGTGAGCCTCCGAACTCCTTGGGGCCTACTCGGTCAGCCATCCGGGCTGTTTGGAGCGGCATCATAACCAATCAAACGGATCGGAGCCAGGCAAGTTGAGCGCGTTGGCTCACCCGGTCTTTTCGTACAATCTCCAAAATCGCGCGCGCCGGGGAGGCCGGGGTCCGTTCCCTAGAATCCGAGAGGCCGGCAAGGCCGACGTGTCAAGAGCAGGGGTACCCATTGATGATCGTCCCACGTCGGGAACCGAGCGTCGGCGACGTCTCGGCCCATTACGACAGCCTGGACCGCTTCTATCGCGAGATCTGGGGCGAGCACGTCCACCATGGTTACTGGCGGACCGGCCGCGAGACGGCCGAGGTCGCGGTTCGCCAGCTCATCGACGCCGTAGCCGAACGCGCGGCCATCGCCTCCGGGAAGACCGTGTGTGATGTCGGCTGTGGTTACGGAGGGACCGCGCGGGTGCTCGCTTGCGATTACGGCGCCAGGGTCACGGCCCTGACCATCTCGCCGGCCCAGCACGCCTATGCGCAGGGCCTCGACGCTTCCCGGGAGAGCCCGAATCCGAACTACCTGCTGCGCGACTGGTGCGCGAATGGCCTGCCGGCGTTGAGCTTCGATGCCGTCATTGCCATCGAGAGCAGCGAGCACATGGCCGATAAGGCGGCGTTCTTCGCCGAGGCCCATCGCGTGCTGCGACCTGGGGGCCGGCTGGTGGTCTGCGCCTGGCTCACCCGACCGCGGCCGGGCCGGGTCGAGGTGGCGGGCCTGCTGGAACCGATCTGCCGCGAGGGCCGCCTGCCTGGCATGGGAACTGCGGAGGAATACCACGAACTGGCCCGCAACGCGGGATTCGAGGCCGTCGCCATCGAGGACATCAGCCGGCACGTCAAGCGGACCTGGCCGATCTGCATCGGACGGGGCTTGAAGCACCTCTGCCTCGATTCGTCCTACCGCCGCTTCCTGCTCCGTTCGGGGAGCCCGGATCGGATCTTCGCGCTGACCCTCTTCCGGATCTGGCTCGCTTACGAGCTGGGCAGCATGCGCTACGGCATTCTTTCGGCAGTCAAAAACGTTGGAAATGAACAACCCTCGATTCTGCCAACAAGTGGGTCATGAGGCCGCCGGGGACGGCGGGACACAGGGATGAGCTTCACGATCCTCGGGCTGGGAGTGGCCCAACCAGAGAATAGCTTCACCCAGGAACGAGCCGCCGAGTTGACGAGCCACTGGGCCGGGCATGACGCCGGCCAGGCCCGTCGGCTGGCCGCGGTCTATCGGCGGACGGGCATCCGGCGCCGGCATGTCGTTCTGGATGATCCGGCCGAGTTCTTCGACGGGACGGATCGGGAGCAAGGGCCCTCGACGGCCTGGCGCATGCGGCGCTATGATCGAGCGCGTCCGTCCGCTGGCCCTGGAGGCGGCGCGTCGGTCGATCGAGGCATCCGGGGTGGCGACGGAAGATTTCACGCATCTGGTCACGGTCTCCTGCACCGGCTTCTCGGCGCCGGGCTTCGATGTCGCCTTGATCGAGGGGCTGGGCTTGCCGGCGAGGGTCGAGCGGACGCACATCGGCTTCATGGGATGCCACGGCGCCTTGAATGGTCTGCGAGTGGCGCGGGCGTTTGCCGAGTCGGACCCCGAGGCCCGCGTGCTCGTCTGCGCGGCCGAACTGTGTAGCCTGCACTTCCGCCAGGGGGCCGAATCGGAGCGGTTTGTGGCGAATGCCCTGTTCGCTGACGGCGCGGCGGCCGTTGTCGGCGCGGCGGAGTGGCCCGATCGGCCGGCGGCCTGGCGGCTCGCGGCCAGCGGCTCGTACCTGGCCCCCGACTCGGCGGAGGCGATCGGCTGGCGGATCGGCGACCACGGGTTCGACATGGAGCTTTCGCCGCGGGTCGCTGGCATGATCGCCGAGCACCTTGGCCCCTGGCTCGAATCCTGGCTGGCCCGGCAGGGCCTCGGCCTCGAAGACGTGGCGTCCTGGGCCGTCCACCCGGGCGGACCGCGCATCCTTGAATCGGTCCGCGAGACGCTTGACCTGGAGGAGTCGGCGACGTCCGTCTCCCGCGAGGTGCTGGCAGAATGCGGCAACATGTCTTCACCAACAGTCCTATTCATTCTTGACCGCCTCCGACAGCGCCGGGCCGCCTTGCCGTGCGTGGCGCTGGCGTTCGGGCCGGGACTGGTCATCGAGGCGGCCCTGTTCACATGAGCCGCTTTGACGTGGCGATCGCCGGGGCGGGACCGGCCGGTGGTTCCCTGGCGATCCATCTGGCGCGGCGGGGCCTGAGCGTCGCCCTGATTGACCGGGCGACCTTCCCCCGCGACAAGCTTTGCGGCGAGTTCCTCAGCCCCGAGGCCTGGAGCGTCCTTGACCTCCTCGGCCTGGCCGAGGGACTCGTTCGTTGCGGTTTCCACCCGATCCGGCGCGCCCGGCTCACGACCCCTCGCGGCCGTGTCCTCGAAGCCGACCTGCTCGGCTCCGATGAGCGACCGGGCCTCGGCCTGAGTCGCTCGGCGCTCGACGAGGCAATCGTCGCGTCGGCCCGCGAGCTGGGGGCTACGGTCTTCGAGGGGACGCAGGTCGGCGGGCCGATGCTCCGCGATGGGAGGGTGATCGGGCTTCGCGCCCGGCATCCGACCGAAGGCCCGCTGGACGTGCAGGCCACCGTCACGGTCGCCGCCGACGGCCGCCACTCGGCATTGGTTCGGCAGACCGGCACGACGCGGGGGCGGTCGCGTGGCCGGCATGTCGGGATCAAGCGTCACCTGTGGCTCGCGGATCAGGACGCGTCCGAGCCGTGGGGCACGGTCGGCCTGCACCTCGTCCCTGGCGGCTACGGGGGGGCCTGCCGGATCGACGGCGGTTTGACGAACTTCTGCGCCTTGATGCCTGAGTCGACCCTTCGTGGCCAGCGCGGCGACCTCGACCGGGCCGCCCGCGGCTTCTTCGGACGCAACCCGGTCCTGGCCCGCTTGCTCGACGCCGCGGAGCCGGCCGGCGCGTGGAAGGCGGTTTCCGGCGTCCGTGTCGAGGTCTCGACGCCGCGGGTCCCCGGCATCCTCTACGGGGGAGATTGCCAGGGGACCGTCGATCCGCTCGGCGGCCAGGGGATGACGATGGCCTTGCTCGGAGCCGACCTGCTCGCGTCGTTCGTCGTCCGAGCCGTTTCCTCCGAGCGTGGGGCCGACGCGGTACTCCAGCAGGAATGCCAGTCCGCCTGGAATCGCCGGTTCGATCGCCGCGTGCGACTCTGCCGACTCTTCCATCACGCCCTGATCCGGCCGGCCTGGATCGACGTGGCCTCGACGTTCAACCGCCTTGCCCCGCGGCTGCTGGCCGCCGGCTTCCGCCTGACGCGTGATCCGGCGTGGTTACCGGGCTGAGGTCGTCACCCGCAAACGGCACCCGGCCCAGCGGACCGATCGGCAGGAGTGGATAACCGGGCACGCGGGCCTGGTAGCGACGGTAGGTGTCGCCCAGGTAGTGGAGCAGTCGCCGGTCCTTCAGCCAGCTTCCGACGAAGATGTATAGCGTCCAGAAGCCGGTCAGCACCGCGCGGTCGAGCGTCATGGCGGGGGTGAACCAGATGAGGCCGAGGAAGCTGAGATAGACGGGGTGTCGCAGGACGCGATAGGCCCCCCTGGTCTGGAATTGCCTTCGCGGGATTTCCTGGCCGCGGACCCAGGCCCACCAGGGAGTCCAGCCGGTCTGGAAGCCGAGACCGGTCAGCCAGAGGCTGTAAAGCAAGGCGACCCAGCTCAACAGGAAGGCCGACGACACGACCGTGCCGGCCGCGCCGCGGAATTGCCAGAGGACGGTGGGGCTGTGCTGCCAGCCTTCGATCGTCAACAAGAGGCTGGCGCAGCTCGCCGCGCAGAAGACGCAGCCGTACTGCGGGGACGGAATCCACGCCTGGAGCCGCTTGCGCGTCGTGGGGTGCAAGAGCCAGCTATGGATCAAAGCGAACTGGGCCGCAAGCAAGGCGTCGATCCAGAGCCAGCCAGCGCCACCCCCGGCGGTCGTGGCGTCGGACACGATCCCTCCCCGGAGGAAGGGGAAGAGGCGAACGACTGTCCAGGCGAAGAGCAGATGCGTCCCGATCCCGAAAGCGATCCAGAATCGCCTCATCATGGTCGCGGTCCTTCCGTGGACAAGGACAAGCGGCGTCGGGTCCTCCCGGCGCTCTCCGTTCCAGTTCCTTCACTCGCAAGCGATCGCCGCTGCGATCCCGGCCCTGGCGGCCCGCGACGCGGGTCCGAGTCCGGCCAGAAGGGAGCCGATCAGCACCGCCAGGGCCACCGTCCCGGTGACGACCCAGGGAACCCCCATCGGGAAGACAAACCCCGTCTCCTCGAAGAGAATCACGCGCAGGACGTACCACTCCAGCGGCACACCGATCAGGAGGCCGATCGCCGTCCCGATCAAGGCGATCAGCAACGCCTCGGCCAGCACCGTCTGCCGGACCAGGCTGGCTGTCGCCCCCAGCGCCCGGAGGATTCCCAGCTCGCGACGGCGCCGGAGAACCGAGATCAGGAGACTCGTCAAGACCCCGAGCAAGGCCACGACAACCGCCAATCCCTCCTGAACGTAGGCGACGCTGTGCAACCGATGCACCATGCCGGTGATGTGCCCGCGAAGCTCGTCCCGGGTCAGCACGACCAGCCCTTGCTCGGCGCCGAAGGGGGATTGCAGGACGGCCCGCCGGGCCGACTCGGGGTCCGACCCCGGCGGGAGGTACACATTGAAGACATCGATCTCGGCGTCCGCGAAGTCCCCGGCGTAGCGGTTTCGATCGACGAGGACCGTTCCTTCCGGGCAGGAATAATCGGGGATCGTGCCGATAATCTGGAGCGAACGGTCTCCGCGCGGGGTGGGTAAGGTGATCGTTTCGCCGACCCGGAGGCCGTTCCGAGCCGCGAAGTTGTCGGAGACGATGACTGTGCCGGGCTCGGCGAGGAGGCGATAAAGGGTCCGGTCGCGGAGTGGAGGATGGCGAGGGCCGTTGGCACTGTAGTAAGTCTGTGCATCAAGAAGGAGCATCAGCAATCGGGTCGCGTGCCCATCGCGCCTCCAGGGCAGATAACGGAATCGCATCGGAACGATCTGAGAGCCGGGCAGGCTCTCGCCGATCGACGAAGCGAGGCGATCGGGCATCGGCAGAATCTGCCCGCTGGCACTGAGCGGGCCGCCCGAGGTGACGAACAGATCACCGGCAATCCCCTGATCGATCCAGGAGAGTACCGCCGACTCGTTGCCGCCGATGACTCCGCCGGTCTGGATGACGAGCGCCGTGCTCGCCGCCAGGACGGCGATCGTCGGCCCGGTGCGCCCCGGCGACTGGATCAGGTGATCCGCCGCGAGCCGACCGGCGATCCCGAGCCAGGCTTCGACCGCAGGCCGCAGCCAGCAGGCGAGCCGGGCCGTCAAGGTCGGCACCACGAGGAAGGCCCCGAGCACACTCGCGAGCGGCAGGCCGTAGCGGGCCACGCGACCACCGATCCCGAGCGATACGAGCCCAACGCAAGCGAGCAAGGCCAGCCCGACGGCCTGCCTTGTTCGCCGTGACCCCGATGGTTCCGGTTCGACCCGACGGAGAGCCCCGACCGGAGTTTCCGCGGCGATCCGGGCTGCCGGACCGAGTGCCGCCAGCACCGCGACGCCGATTCCGAGGACGACCGCACTTAGGGCCACGAGCGGCGAGCCCTTGGGCGTCGCGGCGTCCAGCGGCAAGAAGACGTCGCTCAAGGCTTGCCGCAACGGCCCGAGCGACGCGGCGGTCAGCCCCCAGCCGATCGGCAATCCGATCAGCGAGCCGATCAGTCCGAGTTCCGCCGCGTCCAGCAGGATCAGGCGCCAGACCTGGCACCGGGTCGCTCCCAACGCTCTGAGCAGGCCGATCTCCTGCCGGCGTTCGGCGACGCCCACGGCCATCGCGCTCCGGACGAGGAAGGCGCCCAGTCCCAGGGCCCCGAGACCGCAGATCGAGAAGCCGAGACGCAAGCCCTGGAGCACGTCACCGATGCGGCCGGCATGCGCCTCAGGCGTCCGCACGGAAGCCGGATCGCCGAGGCAGGCCGCGACGCGACGCCGGACGTCCTCGCGGTCCGCACCCGGT
Organism: uncultured Planctomycetales bacterium; assembly: GCA_963752755.1. Lineage (GTDB taxonomy): Bacteria > Planctomycetota > Planctomycetia > Isosphaerales > Isosphaeraceae > CAVVZJ01. Next base: position 248,840 of record CAVVZJ010000011.1, read on the forward strand.
TCGAGGGTCAGGTCGAGCCGACTGGCCCGACCGGGAAGACCGAGGAGCCGCGCGGCGTCGGACAGGTTGAGCACCAGAACGTACCCGCCCAGCGTCGCCTCGCGACCGTCGCCGTCGAGATTCCCAATGATCTCCAGCCGTTGCGACGTGCCCGAGGCAAGCACCGCGAGTCGCCGCGTTTCCGGGGGAAGGGCTCGCTCCAGCTCGCGGCCGATCAGGACCGGTTTTCGCCCGAGCAGTTTCGCCTTGAGGAAGGCGGCCGAGGTTCCCTCACTCACGGACACGCCGGCTTCCGTCGGCGTCGTCCGCCAGGCCGCGAGTTCGAGACCGATCAGCAAGACCGGGTGGTGGATCGGGGCCGACAGGAGAACCCGGCGAATCAGGACGGGCCGCACCTCGCGGACCCCCGGGATTTGACGAATTCGAGCCCCCAGTTCGACGGGGAGACCGGCCTCGTCGTGGCTGACATAAAGGTCGGCGCCCTCGAGCGGGGTGGCCGCTTGTCGGAGGGACGCCGAGAGGCCACTCTCGATCGTCGCCGTACCCGTCCAGGCCGCCACCCCGAGCGCCAGGCAGGCCACGATCAAGGCCGTCCGCGCGGGGCGATGTCGGCGGTGGGGACGGTTCAAAGACCGTTCAAGCGACAGGAATTGCATCGATTGTCCGATCCTCCGACTCGACCCGTCCATCGCGGACGTGGATCACCCGGTCGGCCCACGCGGCGGCCGACGGGTCGTGAGTGACCATCACGACCGACCGGCGACCCGGTTCCGGCAGGTCGCGGAGTCTCGCGAGCACGTCGCGGCCGGTCGCCGAGTCGAGGCTGCCGGTCGGTTCGTCGCAGAGGATGAGTTCCGGGCCGGAGACTAGTGCCCTGGCGATCGCCACCCGCTGCTGCTCGCCGCCGGAAAGTTCCTCGGGCCGATGCCCGGCCCTCGCGGACAGTCCGAGCCACTCCAGCGACTCCAGAGCCATCGATCGCGACTCGCTCTCACCCACGCCTGCCAGCCGGAGCGGCAGGGCAACATTCTCGACCACCCTCAAGGTTGGCAGCAGGTTGAACTGCTGGAAGACGAAACCGACCTCGCGACGGCGGTACGACGCCAGCCGGTCGTCCGAGAGGTCGCTCAGGTCAGTGCCTTGAAATCGAATGCGACCGGATGTCGGCCTGTCCAGGCCGCCGATCAGGTGCAGGAGGGTGGACTTGCCCGAGCCGCTCGGACCCATGATGGCCAGGAAGCCCCCAGCCGGGATGCGGAGGTTGATCCCCCGCAGCGACGCCACCTCACGACGACCCGACCGGTACACCTTCGTCACGGCTTGCAGTTCGATCATCGGAGTCTCACCCGTTGCGGACGCCCCAGGCCGAGCGACGCCACGGCCGTCGCCCCGCCTCCGATCTGTTCTCCACTCTCGGTCAGTACGAGCGCCACGTCCCGGACCCACGTCCCCCCCGGTGTGTGAGCCGAGCCGCGGCGCCCGTGAGCGATCAGGGCGTCTGAGCCCGGAGGATCAGATCGCCCCAGATCTCCAGCTTGTCGGCCACCCGGACCAGGCCCCCGAGGGCTGAGAACGGGGTGATCCCATACTGGCTCTGGATGATCGCGAACGCCCCTCGCATCCGCAGGGCGCCCGGCGTATTCGTTGGCTCCAGGGTCGCGAGGATTGACAGGGGCCGGGCCACGTTATGCAAGGTGAACCGGCCGTCGAGCCGGTAGCGGCCCGAGACGCCGGGAGACTGTCCGTCCATCGGCACGGCCCGGCTGATCGCGAAGCGGGCCTGAGGATAATGCCTCACGTCGAGGACGTACGACCCCAGCATGTTCTCGGTCGTCTTCTGCCGATCGGACGCCGAGACGGAACCGCCCAGGCCGACGTAGGCTCGCGCGTTCGGGGTGTCGGCGACGAATGTGGGCGTGGCGAAGACCAGTTCTCCGGGCCCGCCGGGCCGGATCGAGCCGGAAGCCAGTCGGCCTTCCACACCGTGGGAGTGTCCCCCGATCCCCTCCGCCCCGACCCGGATATAGACCCGGCTCGCGGCGGTATCCACGGCCAGAGCGGCCGGTTCGGTCGGCTTCGGACCGTTCGCAGCCGGCGTCGTCTGGGCTGACAGCCCCCCACCGTCGCCCAGCAGCGTGACGCACAGGATTGCCAAGCCTCGACGGATCATGACTTGCATTGAGCTTCGCCTCCGTGGAATCCTTCCCCAGAAGTGAGACACCAAAAGGGTCTCCGGCACACAGCGACGTCCGACGGTCACGCAGCACTCACCGCGTTCCCCGCCAGCACGACCGTAGACGTCCTCACTCCTCCATCACCCCCGATGGCCGGCGGGTCCCACCTGCCGTCCTCACCTTTAGAGAACGGGAACGGCCCTCCCCAGCACGCACGATCGTCGCGGAACTGCCACCGTCCTTAACACTACTCCGTTATATTCCGCAACTTCTTTCAAGAAAAGAAGTTATAGCATCGATCGGAGCGAAAAAAGCTGATGATTGCATCCATGTAATCCGGCGTAACTCCTGCGTTATCAAGAATCTGTAGCAAGAAATACCACGCACGCATGCATATCGGGCGAGGCATCGTAACGGAGTAGTATTAACCAATGTTCTTGGTTCCCAGACGATTCGGGCTCCTGACGGGCGAAGCCGTCTGGCCACCTGTGTCGCGACCGCCAGGCCTCCTCCGCGTTGCAGCTCGATGAGGGCGAGACCGCCCACGTCGGCGTCGACGTCCACAAGGCCAGCTACCACGTCGCCGTCGTCACCGACCTGCGGGGCCTCGTCGCCTCCTGGACCCTGCCTGCCGACCCCGACCTGCTCGTCGAGCGGCTCGGGCCCATCCGCGAACACATCACCCAGGTCGTCTACGAGGCCGGGCCCACCGGCTTCTCCCTCGTCCGACGGCTCCGGGCCGCCGGCTACTGTGCCGAGGTGATCGCCCCGTCGAAGATCCCCACCATGCCGGGCCCGGAGGCCAAGAGCGACCGCCTGGACTGCCGCAAGCTGGCCGTCTTCGCCCAGAAGGGGCTGCTGCGGCCGGTGCGCGTCCCGGACGAGCCGGAGGAGGCCGAGCGCCAGGTCATGCGGCTGCGCGAGCAGCTCGCCCGCAAGCTCCGCGTGATCCAGCAGCCGATCAAGGCCCTGCTCCTGCAGCACGGCATCGCCGAGCCGGACGGGCTGACGCACTAGACCGCCGCGGCGGTCGAGGCACTGCGCCGCCTGGAGCTGGGCCCCGAGTGCGGTTCTGCCTGGACGTGATGCTCGACGAGCGGAAGCACGCATAGGAGCAGGAGGCCCGCGCCAGTCGACGCCAGGAGGAGTTGGCCAAGGCCGAGCACCACCGGGCGACCGTCGCGACGCTGCGGACGGTCCCCGGCGTGGGGCCGATCACGGCGATGACCTTCCACGTCGAGCTGCACGACCCGGCTCGTTTCCGCGACGGCGGCCCGGTGGCCCGGATGATCGGGCTGGCGCCTCAGGTCCTGCAGAGCGGCCCAAGGCGTCGCGAGGGTCGGCTCTTGAAGTCGGGCAACGCCCGGCTGCGGACGGTGCTCATCGAGGCGGCCTGGAGGTGGGTCGCCAGCGACGCGGTGGCGAAGTCCCGGTACCGCCGGCTGGTCGCCTCCACCGGCAACGGCAAGCAGGCCCATCGTGGGCATGGCCCGCCGCCTGGCGATCCTGCTGTGGCGATTGAGCCTCAGCGGCGAGCCCTAGCGAGCCGCCGCGTAGCGACGCCAGCGATCCCGACTCCCCCTGACCGAGCGACTCGTCGAGAGGACCTGATCCCCCTCGAGGCAGCGAAGATCTGCGAGTGAGGTGACCGCGTCGCGCCCCCGGCGGGCTGTGACTCGCGTAAAAAGATGGCGGCCCTCGTTCGCGATCGCAGACCCCACCCTGTGCCACCGAGCACGAATAGCAGGCTGATCCTCACCAGCTTCGGGATTCGATCGACGCCACTTGACAACCGGCCTGATAGCAGCGGGCAAGACAGCCATCGGCAAGCGACTGAAGCACACCGGGGCGAGGTGGAAGGTGCGCTGGCTGGAACGGATGGTGTGTTGGTTCAGCGTGAAATGGAGAAACGGGTTCGCGCCGTAAGCTAGCCACCAAGATCAAGAAATTTGGTTGGATTTATCGCATTCGTGCCAATCCCGGAGCCGATGCAGGGGGGCATCCTGCCCCCCCCCCTTCCGGTCTCGGCCCCCAGGTCGGCGCTCGGGTCGCGTCCCCGCGTTGCCCAATCCTCCGCCTGGGCCATCCGAACTGTCGCCCAGATCACAACCCGGTGGCAATCGACGAGTCGGCGCTCTTCGCAGAACCGACGCTCCGACGCCGGGCCCGAGCCGCCGCCAACTTCCGCTGGCGACCAGCGAAGATCGCCTCCTGGCGGCCCTCCAACCGGTCCTTCGGCGTGATGTAACCAATCGCGCTGTGCAAGCGGACCTCGTTGTCGTGCGTCCCATACTCCGCCACGATCCGCCGCGCGTCCTCCAGGCTCAACGGCGTCCTGACCCGGATGCACTCGCCCTTGAGTGTCTTGTGCCACCGCTCGATCTTCCCATTGCTCTGTGGGTAATACGGGGATGTCCTCACAGGAGTCATCCCGCAAATCCGGATGAACTCCTTGAAGTCGCGGGCGATGAACTGGGGGCCGTTGTCCGAGATGATCCGGGGGCGCGCCTCGGGATACCGCTCGCGGGCCCGCTGGATGATCGTCTCGACGTCCGGTTCGGTCATCGACTCGCGGATCTCCCAGTGCACGATGAACCGGCTGCAGCCGTCGAGCAGGCTGCAGAGGTAGAAGAACGTCCCGGCGACGTTGATGTACGAGACATCGACATGCCAGTGCTCGTGGGGGTGCCGGGGCTGCTCGAACCCTTGACCCTTCTTCGAGGGTCGGCCGCCCCGCGGAGCGAGGCGGCCGGCGACTTTGAGGACCCGGTAAACGCTGGACGGGCTGACCGCCACGATGTCCGCATCGAGCATCATGTAGGTCAGTCGTCGATACCCCTCCAGGGGATAGCGGGCGTGGAAGTCGAGGATGGCCTGCTTCTCCCAGGTCTCCAGCCACCCATCGCGTGGAAGCCGAGCATTGTGCCGATGGGCGGTCCCGAGGCGGGCCTTCCACGAGAAGAACGTGCTGAGACCGACGCCGAGCCAGCGGACGAGCCGCGTCAGGGGCCATCCCGTCCGAGTCGCCCAGCGTTCGAGGAACGCGACGACCTGATCGCGTGTGGCCTGGGGAACCCAGGCTCCCTTCAGAGTTCCCCAAGCTCTTTTTTTAGCTGAATATGTTCCTCCATGAGTTCGGCGAGGACCTCGTTCTTGCGCCGGAGCTTCTCCTCCAGGAAGGCGATCCGTCGCTCCTTGAGGTCGGCTGCGGGCTTGGAACGGCGTTCGAAGACGGCGGCCCCGTTCTCGAAGAACTCCTTCTGCCAGCGGTAGAACATGGTGGGGTGGACGCCGTGCCGGTCGCAGAGGTCCGAGACCGGGGTCGGCTCCAGGAGGTGGAGCCGGAGGATCGCGAGCTTCTCCTGGGGGGTGAACCGTTTCCGCGTCTTCTTGGACATGGGGTAGCCTCCGCTCGAAAGTGTAGCTTATCCGAGCGCGGCGTTACTCCATTTCCGTCTGAAGCAAAACACAGGAAGTTCCTCTCGTCCCAGGGCGTGGTGTTCGTCGCCGTGCCCTACAGCGAGGGGCTCGTCGTCCTCGAAGAGGTTCTTGGCCTCGACACGTATCCCGTCAACGACTCGTCCCGATACTCGACCGGCCGCCACGCCCGACTCGACGTCTGGGTGGACCAGTACCGCGGCGCGGAGGACATGCCGCGCGGCGTGATCGGCTTATCGGACGTCAACGATCCACTCGCTTACGTTGACATGCGCCACCACGATCGCAGGGAAACGTTGCGCATGAAGGAGCTTGCCCGGCTCGTCCGAAGGGTAGGCGAAGTCGTCGCGCTCCCGGCCCTCCGCTTCGGCACCAAAGATAGGGTTCCCATGGCGTCTTACGAGGCTCGACTGGACGATGGGAGTGCGTTGACCCTTTCACTCTCGGCTCCTGAAGGCCCCGGTTGCGAGGTGTTTCTGTGCTGCTCTGACCCGGATGCGGGGACGCGAGTCGAAGCGACGATGAAGGGCGATCCCCCCGAGATGAGCGTATCGTTTCGCGACTGGTCGAGTCGGCGGCTGGAGCCGGTGGATGCAGAGCTCGGAGGTCAGCTCGTGGCCGACGTGGCCACCCTCGCAACGCGGCTCGTGGCCACCGCAACGATCGAGACGACGGGCTGGCAGGAGTTCACCGCACGACGAGGGATTCGCCGCTTCCGGGACGAAATTGACAGGCGGCGTCAATACCTCAGGCGGCGATCACAGGTGCCCGCTGCCGGCCTATTCAACGGGTGAGCCGGGCGTTGGGTTGCTCGCGAAACTCTTCAACGTATGACGAGAGCAGGAAAGCTCGGCTTGACCCGCGCTTCTAGGTCATCCTCTGGTGATGCCTATGTCGCGGGCGTCACCGCCCGAGACCAAGCGAGCAGTAAGGTCTCCATGGGGCGTTACGCGCCGACCTCCGCTATAACGACTTCGTCGGCGCGGATATCGCCGGGGCCCGAACCGGGGCGTACCGATGGGGACGATTCGCTTTACTCTGCAGGCGCGGTGCCGATGTCCCGGTGACCATGCAGTATGCGGAGGATTTCGATTCTGCCGCCCTTGAGGCGATAGAACGCGACGAAGACGGGCTTGATGGGAACGCTTCGGAGACCCGGAGATAACTCGTCGCGGGCCCGACCGAGCTCGGGGAACGCGCAGAGCCGGTCCTGCAGTGCGTCCAGGCTCTTCGCGAAATTGGTGGCCGCTTGTGGGCCCTGCTCTTCGAGGGATTCGAATATTTGCTCTAGGTCGTTCAGTGCTCTAGTCGTTAGAGTCAGCTCGGCCATCTTTCTTCCTTGAGATGCGGCGAGCACGGACCTTCTCAAGAACAGCCCCGGCATCAACGGACGTCACTTCCCCGCGCTCAGCCTCTTCGAGGCCGATGGCGATGTCTCGCCGGAGGTCTTCTAACTTTCGCTGCTGCAAGTCGTCCCGCTCCTTGAGCAAGCGGAGTCCTTCGCGGACCACTTCGCTTGCCGTTTGGTACAGGCCGGTGCTCACCTTCTTATCAACGAACTCTTCGAGTTCTCGTGTTAGCGATACGTTCATGTGCCTCCTGCGAGACCTGCCGGCGGGGATTCGCGGTACGCTTCCGGGCAAGCGAAACCCATCAACAGGGACTCTTGTCAGTCGCGGAACGGCGTACGTCGCGACTCGCATTCATCCTGTCAATAATAACAGAGTTTAGCAATCTTTGTTATCGTTCCTCGCCGGGCGACCGGGCCTCCGCTCCGGTCCGCCCTCCGCCGGTGTCGACAATCGCCGTTACGAACGAAGGCCGGGAGGAGGCGGCGAGGTACCCCCAAGTTAGAGACAGCCGGCAACGAAGCGGGCACTTCATCCTCCTCCACCGCCGCCGTCGTCGACATGGTTGCCCTTCGCCCTCCTCGCCGCCTCCGCCATGAACTTCGGGTCCTGCTGCACCTTGGCGTAGACCCGGCTCACCATGCTCGCATCGGCGTGCCCGAGGAGGTGCGCGACGGTGACCGTGTCGACGCCGTTCTTCAAGGCCTCGGTCGCGTAGCCCTTTCGGAACGCCCCCAGGTGGTACTTCGTCCCGTGCTCGCGAGCGAGGGCCTCCTCGCCCTTCCGTGCCTTCTGCACGGATGCTGCGTGCTTCGCCCGCGCCCGATCGAGCTGCTCGGGCGGGATGTCGCCCGCCTTGAAGCGTCCGGGTACGTCGACCTCGATCCCGAGCTCCTTCATCGCCCGCCGCCCGAGCGCGAGCTGCAGCCGGCAGAACGCGCAGTTGATCGCGTCCTTCGTCCAGGCGTTCCCCTCCGAGTTACGCAGCAGGGTCCCGGTCGGCGACTCGCGGACGAGACGCGAGACGATCTCGCGCGAGCGGTCGGTGAGATAAATGACCCGGTGGTGCTTCTTGCCCTTGGCCTTGCTCGGCGGGAGCACGATGCGGCCCGTCGGGAGATCCACGAACCGAGCTTCGAGGAGCCTGAGCTCCTGCACCCGCCCGCCGGTCTCCCACGCCATCTCGATTAAGTCCCGAAACCTCGGCTCCTCAACGGTCTCGAGGACCCGGGCGTACTCCTCGGGCGAGACCGCCATCTCGCAGGCCTCCCTGGCCGGCTTCTTGATCCGGGCCAGGGGGTTCCGCTCGATCAGCTCCTCGTCGGCCGCCCAGTTGAGCGCGCGCTTCACCGAGCCGATAAAGTCGTGCTTCGTGTTGTTGCCCCAATTCGGAAAATCCGCGAGGGCGTTCGTCACATGGTAGGGCTTCAAGTCCGCGACCGTGAGCTCCCGCGGGATTCGTTTTGCGAACCGCCGGATGTTCTCGCGGTAGAACTCGTAGGTGCGCCGCGCATTGGTCCGCTCGCACCAGTCGAGGAACTGGTCGAGCACCTCGACGACCAGCGGCGAGCGCAACGACGAAACCGCGGGAGGGGAGGGGTTACCCTCCGGCCCGCGGCCCATCAACTCGTGGTAGAGGCGGAACGCCTCGTCCCGGTCGGGCGAGAGCCGGATCTGCTTCTTACCGACCTGGACATACCAGCAGGAGGTGAACTCCCGCCAGAACGGCTGCGGATAGCGGCGCGGCACGATACACCCCCGTAACTCTGCAGCGGATCTCTGCAGGAGCCCGAACCGGTGTATCGTACGTTCGCCGCAAGTCCTTTGCTACCTTCAGTCGGGGCGAGAGGATTTGAACCTCCGACCTCACGGACCCGAACCGTGCGCTCTAGCCAAGCTGAGCTACGCCCCGTAGAAACACGGATGAGTTTTATAATAACCGCCGACCATAGTTTGTCAACTACTATAGCCTCCGAGCCAGGGCCGAGGGTGCGGTCAGGGAATCTGGTCGCTATCCAGCCGACTTCTTCCAGTAGGCCTCGAACTGGTCGGCGTAGGGCAGGCAGCACAGGGCGGCCATTTGTTTTGCTTCAGACGGAAATGGAGTAACGCCGCGCTCGGATAAGCTACACTTTCGAGCGGAGGCTACCCCATGTCCAAGAAGACGCGGAAACGGTTCACCCCCCAGGAGAAGCTCGCGATCCTCCGGCTCCACCTCCTGGAGCCGACCCCGGTCTCGGACCTCTGCGACCGGCACGGCGTCCACCCCACCATGTTCTACCGCTGGCAGAAGGAGTTCTTCGAGAACGGGGCCGCCGTCTTCGAACGCCGTTCCAAGCCCGCAGCCGACCTCAAGGAGCGACGGATCGCCTTCCTGGAGGAGAAGCTCCGGCGCAAGAACGAGGTCCTCGCCGAACTCATGGAGGAACATATTCAGCTAAAAAAAGAGCTTGGGGAACTCTGAAGGGAGCCTGGGTTCCCCAGGCCACACGCGATCAGGTCGTCGCGTTCCTCGAACGCTGGGCGACTCGGACGGGATGGCCCCTGACGCGGCTCGTCCGCTGGCTCGGCGTCGGTCTCAGCACGTTCTTCTCGTGGAAGGCCCGCCTCGGGACCGCCCATCGGCACAATGCTCGGCTTCCACGCGATGGGTGGCTGGAGACCTGGGAGAAGCAGGCCATCCTCGACTTCCACGCCCGCTATCCCCTGGAGGGGTATGACGACTGACCTACATGATGCTCGATGCGGACATCGTGGCGGTCAGCCCGTCCAGCGTTTACCGGGTCCTCAAAGTCGCCGGCCGCCTCGCTCCGCGGGGCGGCCGACCCTCGAAGAAGGGTCAAGGGTTCGAGCAGCCCCGGCACCCCCACGAGCACTGGCATGTCGATGTCTCGTACATCAACGTCGCCGGGACGTTCTTCTACCTCTGCAGCCTGCTCGACGGCTGCAGCCGGTTCATCGTGCACTGGGAGATCCGCGAGTCGATGACCGAACCGGACGTCGAGACGATCATCCAGCGGGCCCGCGAGCGGTATCCCGAGGCGCGCCCCCGGATCATCTCGGACAACGGCCCCCAGTTCATCGCCCGCGACTTCAAGGAGTTCATCCGGATTTGCGGGATGACTCCTGTGAGGACATCCCCGTATTACCCACAGAGCAATGGGAAGATCGAGCGGTGGCACAAGACACTCAAGGGCGAGTGCATCCGGGTCAGGACGCCGTTGAGCCTGGAGGACGCGCGGCGGATCGTGGCGGAGTATGGGACGCACGACAACGAGGTCCGCTTGCACAGCGCGATTGGTTACATCACGCCGAAGGACCGGTTGGAGGGCCGCCAGGAGGCGATCTTCGCTGGTCGCCAGCGGAAGTTGGCGGCGGCTCGGGCCCGGCGTCGGAGCGTCGGTTCTGCGAAGAGCGCCGACTCGTCGATTGCCACCGGGTTGTGATCTGGGCGACAGTTCGGATGGCCCAGGCGGAGGATTGGGCAACGCGGGGACGCGACCCGAGCGCCGACCTGGGGGCCGAGACCGGAAGGGGGGGCAGGATGCCCCCCTGCATCGGCTCCGGGATTGGCACGAATGCGATAAATCCAACCAAATTTCTTGATCTTGGTGGCTAGCTTACGGCGCGAACCCGTTTCTCCATTTCACGCTGAACCAACACACAAGAATAGAGCAGGTCATCGCGATTAAGCCCCCGGTTGGCTCCCAGCATCACCAGTGATGCGCCAACTCGGAGCTTGTCGCATGGCTTCTCGTCGCATTCCCTCCTACCGCTGCTACAAGCCGAAGAACCTCGGCCTGGTCGTCATCAACGGCAGGCAGCATTACCTCGGACCCCACGGCTCCCCGGAATCCCTGGCCGAATACCACCGGCTCATCCAGGAGTACCTGGCGGGGGTACCCACGCCCACGTCCGGCATCGCCCCCGCGCCCGAGATGACGATCAACGAACTGATCGTCGCCTACTGGGAGCGGCACGTCACGACGTATTACGTCAAGAACGGCCGGCCGACCAGCGAGCAGGACAACGTCCGGCAGGCCCTCCGCTTCTTGCGGCGCCTCTACGGGCACACGCCGGCCCTGGGCTTCGGGCCGTCGGGCCTGAAGGCCGTCGGGCAGGCGATGATCGACGCCGGCCGCTGCCGCGCCCTGATCAACAAGGACATCTGCCGGATCAGGGGCCTGTTCCGCTGGGCCGTCGAGAACGAGATGGTGCCCGTCGCGGTCCTGGAGGCGTTGAAGGCCGTGGCGGGCCTCCGGCAGGGACGATCTGCGGCCAAGGAAGCCGAGCCGATCGGTCCGGTCCCCGTCGAGACCGTCGAGGCAACGCTGCCCTACCTCTCGCCCCAGGTCGCCGCGATGGTGCGGCTCCAACTCCTTACCGGGGCAAGGCCCGGCGAAGTGACCTGCCTGAGGCCGGACGACATCGACCGAAGGGGTGGCGAAGTCTGGGTTTACCGACCCCGAGAACCCAAGACCGAGCACTTCGACCGCGAGCGCGTGATCTTCCTCGGCCCGCGAGCCCAGGAAGTGCTCCGCCCGTGGTTGGATCGCCCCGGTGAATCCTTCTGCTTCAGTCCTGCGGAGGTCGTGGCGTCGAAGGAGACCTCGAAGGCCCGAAGTCGTGGGGCGAGGTCGGTGCGGAAAGCCGCCCCGAAACGTCGCCCCGGTCCCCGCTACACGAAGGATGCGTACCGGGTGGCGGTCCGGCGGGCATGCCGTAAGGCCGGGGTGACGACGTGGAGCCCCGTCCAACTCCGACATACCGCCGCCACCCTGATCCGGGCGAAGTACGGCCTGGAAGCCGCACAGACGGTGTTGGGCCATTCCAAGGCCGACGTGACCGAGATTTACGCCGAGCGGGATCGGGCCAGGGCACTCGCGGTCATGACCGAGATCGGCTGATTGTCCGTTGACTCCAGGCAAGATGGGCAATCGGGCGACCGGCAGACCGGGGAATCTCTTCCTCGGCTCGATCTCCGAGGAATTGTTCCACCGACCCCTACGGTCGCCCGACAACACGGGGGAACCCCCATGTCGCGCGAACGATCGCATCAAGGTTCTGGCGAAGAGTCAAGCCAAGGTCAGGGGAACGGCGGGGGCGAGGAGCACGTCGATACCCGCCAGGGCCAGGATGTCCATTCCGAGAGGGCCATGCAACCGGAGGGGCGAGAAGAGAACGAAGGGTCGGTTGATGGAGGGCCAGGTGCGGCCGAGGATCAGGCTGAACGGCCGCTCGACGATCCTGAGAGGCAGCTTAGAGAGATCGTAAAGCCTCAGCCGAATCCAGTTGATCTTGCCCTCGGCTGACCGCGTCGTTTTCCTGGAGGCATGGCACGGACGGACACGGACACGCTCGATTCGGCGGCCTTGCAGGCCCTGCTCGGGCCGCAGTTGACGGCCGAGCAAGCCGAACTGATCTACCAACAGGGTCAGGAGGCCGTCGTCTTCGCGCTGCTGAGCCTGGCGAAGCGACTGGCTGAGAAGCCCTCCACCAGTCCGACCGCGCACGATCCCTCGGCGCCCTCGGGGCAGACGCCACCGTACGCCAAGCCGACGAGCAAGGGGCGATCCAGGGGGAAAGGGGCCAAGCCCGGGCATCCCGGCCATCGGCGCCCCGCGCCGCCGAACATCGACCGTCGCGAGGAGCATACGCTCACGACCTGCCCACAATGTCACGGGCCGGTGCGGCCCTGTCGCGGCGTGCGCACGCGGGTCATCGAGGACATCCCCGCCGACATCACCCCGGTGGTCACCGAGCACACCATCCACCGGTACTGGTGCCCAATAGTGTCCGGGATTCCTGTTTCGGAGGGGGTCCCCTTGTTGGGTCATCCGCAAGCACGACGAATTGAAGGGGCTGGTGGTCGTCTCCTGTCGTTTCGTGGGCGAGCGCGGCGCATGCAGCGGCGCGACCTCGGCCGCAGAGCGCGGACTGGCCTGGATCGCTCACTTCGGTCTTTCGGTACGCTTCCGCGCGACACGATCACGCTGCATCTTGCACTGTCGTTCCCGTTCCCGAAGGATCGGCATGACCTCCTCCAGCGTCGCCGATCCGTTCGCCACCATCCCCATCATGAGGAACAGATATTTGCTGGGACGATGGCCCATGTGAAGATACATCAGCGTCACGCCGATCACGGTCACGTAGAAGTTCAGCAGCACACCCTCGCGGTTGTGGCTGATCAGGTGGTCGAACCGGGCGTACGACTTCAACCAGCGGAAGAACAGCTCGATCTGCCAGCGATGCCGGTACAAGAGCCCGATGATCGACGCGTCGAGGTCGAGCAACGTCGTCAGCAGATAGACCGGATTCTCAGGGTCGTCCGCGGGGATGATCACCACCGCGCGCAGGACCAGATCCGGCGGTCTGCGATGGTCCGAGCCCACCAGGCGCACCAGGCGATCGCTCGTGACGCCCGCGCCCGGGCTTCTGGAGTGAGTTCGCGCGTTTCGGCGGTTTCGAGTTTCGGGCAGCGCGGCCCCGGCTCGCGGATTCGCATCACGAAATCGGCCGTCTTGGGGGCATGCGCCGCGATCAGATCGAAGCTGAAGATGCCCCGATCGTAGAGATGAATGGCCCCGGCCGTGATCGTATCTTGAGCGGTCTTCGCCGCGCCCTCGCGGTCATTGGGGATGACCAGCAGTTCCGGCAGCCAGGTCTCGACGTCGAGATGAAAGTCGAGTCGTGCGCCGGTTTTACTCCCTCGACGGCGGATCGCCCAAACGACAGCGGCGGCCGCTTTGAGGAAGGTGCCGTCGACGGCCAGGACCCGGCGGTGCAGCGCGACCAGCGGCTCGGCGGCCTGGGCCGGCCCCGGTCTCAGCACTTCACGCCGGAGATGATCGAGGATCGGCTGCAGGAGGGTGGGGTCGGCCAGCTTGTTGAAGTCGGAGAAGGTGCTCTTACAGAGCTTTCTGATGGTGAGATGTCGCTGGGCCTGCCGGGTCTGGCTGAAGTCCTCGATGGTCCGCAAGGTCCTCAGCGCGGGGTTGAAGAAGGCCAAGAGGTAGGCGACAAAGACGTCATCCAGGAAGAGTTCTCGGTTGCCGTGAGGTGTCTCTGGGCGAAGCCCTTCGATGAGCCGTTCCAAAGAGCGGATATGTTTGGTTCCGACAACCTGTTCGGGCCAGATCGGCAAGTCGCGCAGCCGCGCCTCCTCCGACCCCATGTGTTCGGGTCGTTGAGACGGTGGCACCCCTCTCGGAGATCGCTTCTTCGCCGCCATGAAGAGACAGCTTGGCCAAACCTCTCAAAAAAGCGCAAGTGAAGATTCTGTGAAGACGGATTCCCGGTCACTATTGCCTGGTGCCCGCAGTGCCGCGATACCGTCGAGCCGGTGGTCACCGATGCCTTGCCGGGCTCGTCCATCGGGCTGCGGGTGGTGGCGCTGTCGGCCTGGCTGCACTACCTGCTGGGCGTCACGCTGTCGCAGATCGTCGACGTCTTCAACTTCCACCTGCACTTCAAGCTCTCCTCCGGCGGCCTGGTGCAGATGTGGCGACGACTCCGCGAGATCCTCCGGGCCTGGGACCTGGAGATCCAGTCCCAGGCGCTGGACAGCGCGGTGCTGCACGCGGACGAGACCGGCTGGCGGGTCGACGGCCGGTCGCACTGGCTGTGGTGTTTCACCACCGGGGACCTGACCTACTACATGATCGATCGCAGTCGCGGCTCGCCGGCGCTGAAGCGATTCTTCAAGAAGGGGTTCGCCGGGGTCCTGGTGACCGACTTCTGGTCGGCCTACAACGCGGTCGTCTGGCGCGGAAGCAGAAGTGCCTGCCCCATCTGCTGCGCGACCTGAAGCGGACCCAGCACTATCACAAGCCCGAGGGGGACTGGCCAGCGTTCCGGAAGCCGTTGAAGCGACTGATCCGGGATGCGCTGCGGCTGAGCAAGCGGCGACGCGAGTGGCCGGCAGAGCGGTTCGCGTCGCGGCGGCGACGCCTGCAGCAGCGATTGGACGAACTGCTGGCACAGCCGTGGGAGCAACGGCACGCGCGACGGCTGGTGAAGCGACTTGAAGCGTCACCGAGTGGAGTTGTTCACGTTCCTGGACCATCCGGAGGTGCCCTCGGACAACAATCACGGCGAGCGGGAGATCCGCCCGGCGGTCCTGATCCGCAAGAACCGTTACGCCAATGGCAGCGAGGACGGTGCGGAGACGCAGGCGGTCCTCATGAGTGTCTTCCGCACACTCAAGCAGCGCGGTCACAACCCCATCTCCGCAGTCCTGGAGGCCGTGCGCATTCACCTGCGAACCGGCCAGCTACCACCTCTGCCAGCGAAATGCTCTGAACTCGGCTGATCCTTTACGAGAGAACATCAAGCGCCACGTTGGGCCAGGGACAGGCCCTCCCCTCACCGCCGACAAACTGGCGATCGTCCTCAACCCCGCGCGATCGAAGATCACGCTGGAAGGCGAGACCCACGTCGTCCCTTACAAGCAAGCATTGTTCCTCTATGTGCTGGCATACGCCTGGGGACATTGGGTGCAGAGCAAGACCTTCCAGGCCGTGGACGAAGTGCACCTGAGCCGGCCTGGGGACCTCCGGAAACAACTGATGAAGCGGATCGACGATCTTGGTCCCTTCCTCGAACGCGGTAGATGCGGCTACCGCATCGGTATCAAGTTCATGGACTGGTGATCGAGCTTGGTGCCGGATCTACGTCCGCGTTCGAGATGATCTACGTCCGCGTTCGGGGGGATCTACGTCCGCGATCAGTGCGATCTACGTTCGCAGTTCTGCGCACATAGGAACTTGTTGTTTTCTCGGTGACGGCGACGTAGGTTTCCAGTGCGGCGATTGCTCTGTGGCCCATCGACGAACGATGGAACGCCCAGCACCAAGGCGGTGCGATCGCAACGCAGGCGACATTGGTATTCGGGTCTTGGACTTGGGACCAACCCCATGATCGACATCGGCTCCGAGCGTCTCGTCACCCCTTCGGACGCGGCTCGACTCCGTCCTCCCGGCCGATCGGGTCGCCCCACCCACGTCAGCACGATTTACCGCTGGATTCGCCGGGGGCATCGCGGCGTCAAGCTGGAAGCCGTCCGCATCGGCGGCTGTCTCTACACTTCGAGCGAGGCGCTCCAGCGATTCGCCGAGCGATTGACCCTCGACGAGTTTCCCTCTCCCCCTCCGTCTCCCAGGACGACCA
Organism: uncultured Planctomycetales bacterium; assembly: GCA_963752755.1. Lineage (GTDB taxonomy): Bacteria > Planctomycetota > Planctomycetia > Isosphaerales > Isosphaeraceae > CAVVZJ01. The sequence continues at coordinate 264,969 of CAVVZJ010000011.1, forward strand.
CGGCCGTCGTCCGCGCCAGAACCGAACGAGCCGAGCGTGTGCTCGATCGTCTCGGGATCTGATCCCACTTCCTCCCCAAATCCCTCCCTGTAAACCGGAGCGGCAGGGCGCCGCTTCGGTCGCCGATGGTCTCGATGCGGCAGCGTCAAGCCGCGTCTACTGAACCCCTTCAACTGGTCGATGACGACCAGGAGGAATTGAATGTCCACAGAAACAATCCAGGTTCTCGACTGGGCGGAGACGAAGCGGTCGATCCTCGCCCAACTCGACATCGCCGCCGAGTTCCAGGCACTCGGCGTCACGTTCACCGGCTCCGAGGCGAACGCCAAGGGGTGGCGAACGTGCCGGGCGTTCGGTCGTGAGGACAAGAACCCTTCGGCGGCTGTCAACGTCCGCACCGGCTTTTAGTACTACTCCGTTACGATCTCCTGCCGGATTTGCATTGATGCGTGACATCGGATTCCGCAACTCTCTGACCTCTCTTGATTTGCGTCGGGTTACATGGACGCAATTGCCAAGAATCGATCATTCGAGCGATGCCGTAAACCATTGTCTTGCAATAAGTTGTACGACGTAACGGAGTAGTATTAGAGTCTGTTCCAAAAGGGGCGTCGGCTGTAGTTTGGGGGGATGGAACGCAAAGCCTACCCCAGCGACCTGACCGACGCCCAGTGGCGCCTCCTCGCTTCCCTGATCCCCGAGGCCAAGCCCGGCGGCAGGCCCCGCAAGTACGAGATGCGCGAGGTCATCAATGGCCTGCTCTACCTCAACCGCGAGGGCTGTTCCTGGCGGGCGTTGCCCCACGACCTGCCCCACTGGAAGACCTGCTACAACTTCTTCCGCCGGTTCGAGGCCGACGGCACCTGGGACGCCCTGGTCGCCGCGTTGCGGGGGGAGGTGCGGACGAAGCTCGGCGCGCCGCCGACGCCCAGCGGCGCCTGCATCGATAGCCAGTCGGCCAAGACGGCGCACGGCGGGGCCGAGGTCGGCGTCGATGGCGGCAAGATGGTGCGGGGCCGCAAGCGACATATCGTCACCGACACGCTGGGGTTGCTGCTGATCGTCGTGGTCACCGCGGCGAACCTCGACGACGGGGCGACGGCGCCGCGGCTGCTGGCCGGTCTGCCCGCCGTGACGTTCCCCCGGCTGGCCGTGGTGTGGGCGGACCGGAAGTACCGCAACTCCCGGCTCGACGCCTGGCTGTCGGGCCAGGACCGGCTCCGCGTGGAGGTGAGCTCGAAGCCCGAGGGCGAGCGGGGGTTCAAGCCGCTGAAGGTGCGGTGGGTGGTCGAGCAGACCTTCGGCTGCCTGCTGCGGTGGCGGCGGCTGGTGCGGGACTTCGAGCGGCTGCCGGAGACGAGCGCGGCGATGGTCAAGCTCAGCTCGATCCATCGGATGGTCCGCCGTGCCCGGCCGCCGCGATGGCGGAAGAAATTCCGCTACAAGCGGCCGCCCAAAGCGGCCGCTTGAGTCTTTTGGAACAGTCTCTTACAAGTCGTTCGGCGAGGACGCCGAGACGCTGAACCTGTTCGACTTCGCGGTGGAGCATGGTCGGATGGGGGGCTTCATCGAAGCCCTGGAGCACTTCGCCGCCAAGGCCGGCGTCAACCTCCCCGCGACCAAGCCAGGCACGGATGGCAAGTTCGTTGAGGAGGTTTACGACTACCGGGACGCGAACGGTTCGCTGATCCACCAGGCGATCCGCTACCGGAAACGGGATGGTGGCAAGACCTTTCATCAGCGACGGCCGGATGGGCAAGGTGACTTCGCCTACGACCTCGACGGGGTCCCACCGCTGCCTTTCAGGCTCCCGGAACTTCTCGCTGCCGACCCGAGCCAGACCGTCTGGGTGGTCGAGGGCGAGAAGGACGTCAATCGGGCCATCTCCGAGGGCCTGGTCGCCACCTGCAACCACGGTGGGACGGGGAACACGAGGGCATGGGCCGAACTGGCTCCATTTTTCGGGGGGCGCGATGTGGTCGTCATCGCCGACAACGACGACCCCGGCCGCAAACACGCTGCGGGCGTGGCCGATCATCTCGTCGCCCATGCCGCGTCGGTGCGGGTGATCGACCTCTTCGACGTCCCCCACCGGGGCGACCTGAGCGACTTCCTGGATCGAGGCTACGAGGTCGAGGAACTGGTTCATCTGGCTCAGCAAGCCGCCACCCCACTCGAAGACCGAAGGACAGGTTCCCGACGTGATCGAGGAGGGGGGTTTTCGAGGTTTCCTCGCGAATCCACCCGAACCACAGCCGATCCGAGATCAACTCCTGCCTGTCGAGCCGCTGATCCCCGAGATGATCCCCGCTCCATTCCGGCCCTGGGTGGCCGACATTTCCGAACGGATGCAATGCCCCCTGGAGTTCCTCGCCGTCGGGCTGATGGTGGTTGTCGGCTCCCTGGTCGGTCGCCGGATGACGCTCCGACCCAAGCGCCGCGACGAATGGACGGTCATCCCGAACCTCTGGGGAGGGGTTGTCGGGAACCCCGGCGTGATGAAGACGCCCGCCCTGGCCGAGGTCATGAAACCGCTCCGGCACTGGAACAGGAATCGCGCCTCCGCTATGAGGAGGAGCAACAGCGATTCGAACTCGACAGGTTGCTCGCAGCGTCCCGGGCCGAGGAAGCCGAGAGGGAGATCAAGAACAAGCTCAAGGAAGGAGGAACCGATGAGGAGCGTCTCCGGGACCTGGCCGCGCAAGCGGTGGCCGCTCAACAGATCGAGCCGCCCGGCCAGAAACGATACGTCATCAACGACGCGACGATCGAGAAACTGGGAGAGGTTCTCCAGGACAATCCCGACGGCTTGCTCGTCTTCCGCGACGAACTGATGGGCTTGCTCCGTGGCCTGGACAAGGCCGGACGTGAGCAGGACCGGGCATTCTACCTGGAGGGCTGGAACGGAGAAGGCCAGTTCACCTTCGATCGGATCGCTCGCGGGACGAAGTTCATCCCGGCGGTCTGCCTGTCGATCCTGGGCGGAATTCAGCCCGGCCCCCTGAGTGACTATTTTCGAGCCGCCGCGAAGAGCGGGAAGGATCACGACGGCTTGATCTCTCGTTTCCAACTCCTCGTGTACCCCGACGCGATGGGCGGATGAAAGAACGTGGATGAGTGGCCCGACGCACAGGCCAAGGAGCGTGCGTTCCAGGTCTTCCGAGAACTGGATCGCCTGGACGGGCTGACGATCGGAGCGGAGGTCGACAAGTACGGCGGTCCGCCGTTCTTGCGGTTCTCCCACGACGCCCAGGAACTCTTCGATGAGTGGCGGAATGACCTGGAGAACCTCAAGCTGAGAGCGATCGACGAAGATCCGCTCATCATCTGTCACCTGGCGAAATACCGCTCCCTGATGCCGAAACTCGCCCTGCTGTTCCACCTGATCGAGGTCGCCGGTGGGACGGCGACCGGACCCGTGAGCAGGGATGCGGCTGAGATGGCGGCGGGATGGTGCGACGTGCTGGAATGCCACGCAAGGCGCATCTACGGGAGGTTCGGCGATCCCATCGCCAAGGCGGCACGCAGCTTGGCCGAGCGGATCAAAAAGAGAGAGGTCCGTTCCTCATTCCGGATTCACCAGGTGGCGCAGCGGGGCTGGACCGACCTGGGGACGTCCGCCGACGTGGAGATGGCGGTGGAGCGACTGGAGGCGTTGAACTGGGTCCGACGCGAGAAGAGCCCGTCCAGCCCCCAAGGTGGCCGGCCGAAGACCGTAGTCCACGTCAACCCGAGGCTCTTGGGAGAAGCCGCATGAAATACTACCAGGCCCTCCGCCGACGCCTGGAGGAGGAATCCGGTTCCAGGAGCCCGGTTGAACCAGATTCCCCACGAGGCGTATCTGGATCGAGATCCAGCCGGACGAAGCCGACCCAGCCTTCGGTGCCCCCGCGTGATGGAGCACGCGGGGAACCGAGAAAACCGGGAAAACCCAGCCAGGGCCACTCGCCGACGAGTTTTCCCGGTTCTCTAGGTTTCGGGGAAGTCTCCGACCCCGCTGGTGGATCAACGTGGAGCACCGCTGGGCCGGCGAACGATCCACCCCGCCCGACGTCGCGATCAGGGAGCATCCCCCAAGAGGCAGCGTGGAAGGCCGAACTGAAACGCTGGCCTCAGGAGTGGCAGGAGGCGTGGGAGGAACGTGCCGCAATCATGGAGTTCGACGCGGGCCTCGACCGGGAGACCGCCGAACGGAATGCCTTCGAAGACATCTCGGAGCGGTTGCGCCTGCCTCCAGCGGTTCAAGGACCGGAACCAACCGGGACCGACGACTTCTGGGATCACATCGACGAATACCTGTTGAGCAAGGGGTTCTACCCGGTTGACGCCTCCGAACTGGACTCCTATGTCCAGATCCCTTGGCCGCTTCCCTCATCCGAGGAGGAGTCGGACAAGCCCTGGAGATGCACCAACCGCTATTGCCGGGATAAGGGACGCTGGAGGAAATCAGTTCATGGTGTGATCAACTGTGTTAACTGCACACCGCCAGGGTCGCCGGCGCTGGTAGCAGAGACGGGAACGGCGGAAGAAATGCGCCAGGACCCTGGAAGAAGGCCATAGAGATGTGGCACTTCCTGGCGAGCCGCGCGAAGCCGAGTCCGTCAGCGAGTCTCCGGACGGGGCTCTGAACCTTGATCGGCTGTCGGAGATCGCATGGACTTCATCCTCACTGGCGACGGGTCAAAGGCGACTAATAGTTGAAAAATTCCAGCCGGCAATGGTTAGTTGCCCGAGTCGCGTGTTGGGGGGCGCCCGGCGGGGTCGGATTCCGACGCAAGGGACTAAGGGCAATGGAGTTATGTCCGCTACTACCCTACGATCCTGGAGCGCCTGACGGCGTTGCTGCGGCACGGCCCCGGCGCTGTGCTGGAGTTCGATCACGTCCCCGCCCCCGAAGCAGCCCCGGCGCTGTAAAGGACCGAGCCGTCTCCTCGAATCATGCACACCGAGTTACTTACCCGGACCCGGTAATCAGGTACAGCCACCCTTTCTCTGCGGCGTGGTACTGAGCGGTCGGTCGCATCGTTCGTTGCCCCCGTCACCCGTCGATGAGGCGTCCCGCGACACCTTCGCATAAAGTACCGCAACTCCGCCCGACGCCGATAGATCCACGGGACGCGAAAGCCCCTCTCTCTCCTCCTGAATCTCGATCGTTGCGCGACCAGGCGCGCCATCGCCCCGAGTTGGGGCGACTCTCGCGGCGGTGCTTGGCGCTGGACTACGATCCAGACCGCCGTCCGTTCCGAGGGCTCGAAGATCGCTTCACAGACCGGTTCCGGGCAACCGCGACCCAACCGGCACACACGGCGAGATGGTGTGATCGGCTCTACCTTTCAAGGAGCCTCGCTTTTCCGAACGGCTTTGGTTGCGGGCGAGGTCGCATCGGCCAGTAGCGACCGGATGGCCTCGGGGTCCACCGGCTTGACGAGGTGGCAGTTGAACCCAGCCGCCCGGGACTTCTGCCGGTCCGTCTCCTGGCCCCAACCTGTCAGTGCCACGAGTGTCATCTCGGCGAACTCCGGCCGACTCCGCAGACGACCAGCGACCTCGTAGCCATCCATCCCAGGCATACCGATGTCCAGCAGTACGATTTCGGGACGGAACTCCCCGGCGGCGACCAGCGCCTCGGGGCCGTCGTGGACGACCCGCACTTCCTGACCATACAGTCGCTCCAGAACTCGGGCCAGACTGCTGGCGGCATCGCGGTTGTCGTCCACGACCAGGATGCGGCGGCGGGGTAAGGCGGCTTTGCTAGAGACCGGAAGCCGCGGCTCGGGTTTGGATCGCTCCAGGGCGGCTGCGGCGAGGGTGGGCAAGCTCACGACGAACTCGCTGCCCTGTCCCGGACCCGCGCTCGATGCGGTGATCGTGCCGCCGTGCATCTCGACCAGAGTCTTGACCAGGCCCAGACCGATGCCCAGACCGCTCTGGGAACGGGCCGAGCCCTGATCGACCTGCACGAACATCTCGAAGACGTGCGGCAGCTTCTCCGGCGGGATGCCGACGCCTGTGTCGCGCACCCGGATGACCGCCTCGCTGCCGTCGCGTCCAGCCTCCAACTTGATCTGACCCCCAGGCGCGGTGTACTTGATCGCGTTGGTCAGCATGTTGGCGAGCACCTGCTCCAGACGCGCAGGATCAGCCTCCAGCAGAATCGGTTCAGCCGGCAGGGAGGTGATCAATTGATGGTGCTGCGACTCGGCCGCCGGGCGCACCGACGCGACAGCGTGGCGGACCACCGGGGCCAGTTCGACGACCTCACGGCGGAGCCCGATCTTGCCTTGCTCGATGCGGGCCACGTCCATCAGATCGTCGACCAGCCGTGCCAGGTGGGCGGCCTGGCGCTCGATCATGCCGACCTCGTCCCCCGCCGCGGCGACAACCGCGGGGATTTCGGCCAGCAGCCGGGCCGCGTTGCGGACCGGGGCGAGCGGGTTGCGGAGCTCGTGGGCCAGCGTGGCCAGGAACTCTCCCTTGCGGCGGTCGGCCTCCCGGAGCGCGTCGTAGAGCCGGGCGTTCTCCACGGCGATGGCCGCCCGGTGCGCCAGCTCTTCCGCCAGTCGCAGGTTGTCCAAGCCGTAGCAGCGGCCCGACTCAGCGGCGATGAAGGCGATTGCCCCCAGTGGACCCTTCCGACCGACCAGCGGCACGCAGAGGTAGGACCTCAGGCCGAGATCTCGCAGGATGCGCAGGTGCTCCGCATCCTGGGCACCGGATGCCAGCATCTCGTCGGTGATCTCGGGGACGAGGACCGACTCACCCGTCTGGATCACCTCGTAAACGCCCTGAGGGGAGTCGGGACGGGTCGGGTAGCGGCGATGCAAGTCGTAGCCGAGCTCGACCTTGGCCGGGTCGGCGTGTGCCACCGCCAGCCGATGGAGCGAGCCGCCGTCGTCGAGCAGGTCCACGGCGCACCAGTCGGCGAAGTGGGGCACGGCCAGGCGGGCGACCCGTCGGAGCGCCTCGGCCTCGTCGGTCAAGGCCGCCAGGGCAGCGCCGGCCTCGGCCAGAAAGTGGGCATCCTGCTCGGCCCGGCGTCGGTCGTCGATGTCGGTTGCGGTGCCGAGCCTCCGCATCAGGTTGCCGCTGGCGTCGAGCACCGGGACGGCGCGGCCGAGGTGCCAGCGGTAGATCCCGTGGCGGTTGCGCAAACGGTACTCGGCTTCGAACGGAGCGGTCGGCCCGCGCGAGAGCGTGCCGGCCTCGATGATCCGGGCGAGGTCGTCGGGGTGGACGACCGATCGCCAGCCCTCCAGGCCGTAGGCCTGCTCGGGCGACAGCCCCGTGTAGTCGAACCACCGCTCGTTGTAGAACTCGACCGAGTGGTCGGGCCGGGCGATCCAGACGATCTGTGGCATCGCCCCGGCCAGGTAGCGGAACCGCTCCTCGCTTTCCCGCAACGCCTCCTCGGCCCGCAACCGGTCGGTGATGTCGATGGCCATGCCGCCGACCCAGGTCGCACCGCTGACGGGATCGGGGATCGGGAACTTGCTGACGAGCGAGTGGTGGAGCACCCCGTCCGCGTGCTCCAGCGTCTCGACAACCTGCAACCCGGTCGGTGATTCGAGCGCCCGTTCATCGTGCTCCCGGAATCGGGCCGCCGTCTCGGTGGGGAAGATCTCCTCGTCGGTCCGACCGTAGAGGCGTGACCGCGGTGTCTGGAAGGCTCGCTCGGCCGCATCGTTGGCATAGAGGTAACGGCCCTGGGCGTCCTTGATCCAGGCCAGGCCGGGCAGTTGCTGCATGAACCGGGCGAACCGGGCCTCGCTCTCGCGGAGCGCCACCTCGGCTCGCACACGCTCGGTGATGTCCTCGGCGACGGCCACCACTCCGGCCGGTCGGCCCGAACCGTCACGGACCAGCGAAACGGCGGCCCGGACCCACACTTCCCGGCCATCCGGCCGGAGGTACCGCTTCTCGATCCGGTAGGCCGAATCCCGCCGGGCGATCTGATCGAAGAGTCCCAGGTTCGCCGGCAGGTCGCCCGGATGGGTGATGTCCTGGAAGCGGAGTGTGAGCAAGGTCTCGCGGGGGTAACCGACGATCTCGCAGTAGCGGTCGTTGGCCCGGAGGAACCGGCCGTCGAGGTCCACCTCGGCAATGCCGACAGCCGCCTGGTCGTAAACGGCCCGGTAATGCTCCTCGCTCTCGCGAAGCGCCTCCTCGGCCCGGACCCGCTCGGTGATGTCCTCGTGGATGAGGACGACCTCGCGGACCCGTCCAGCGTCGTCCTTCAGCGGGTAGGCGACGGCGGCCACCCAGCGGCGGGGGTCGGTGTGGCGAGTGCGGCCGGGAATCGTCTCATTCGGGTCGTAGCGGATGGCCGGCACGGCGACGGCCTCCCCCGCAAACGCCCGCTGAATGGACGGGAGGACGCCCCGGGCCTCAAGCTGCGCGTCGTGGAGGATATTGTAGTCAGGGATCTCGTCGAACCGGACGCCCCACAAACGCTCCCACGCCCGGTTCGCCCGCACCGCCCGGCCGTCGGGGGCGAAGACCTGGATGCTGAAGGGAGCCTGCTCCATCAGGTCCCGGAACCGTTGCTCGCCCTCCCGCAACTGCTGATCGGCCCGACGTCGCTCGGTGATGTCGGTGACCATTCCGAGCGCTCCGGCGAACCGGCCGTCTGGCCCGTCCACTCGGCTGATCGCGCAGTGGGTCCAGACCTCGCCGCCGTCCTTCCGCCGCCAGCGGAACTCGACCGCGCCGGGCTCACCACGCAGCCGGCGCTCCCACTGGGCCATCGATTCGCCGAGGTCCTCGGCGAACATCAGCTCGCGGATCGGGCGACCCATCAACTCCTCGGGGTCGTAGCCGAGCATCTGCGCCAGCCGGGTATTGACAAAGGTTGTCCGCAACCCGGTGTCGATCTGCCAGACCCCCTCCAGGGCCGTCTCGACGATCCGACGGTAGCCCGCGTCGGCCCGGTGCCGTTCGACCGCAAGAGCGGCGAGCTTCGCGGCGCGGCGGGCGACTCGCGACTCCCGGGCTGTCGGCGGCCGCGGCTCGCAAAGGTAGGCGGCGAAGGTGCCCAGAACTTCCCCGGCCGCCGAGCGGAACGGCGTCGCGAGACAGGCCCGGAGCCCGTGGGCCGTCGTCAGGGATGCGAGGCTGGACCAGGCCGGGTCGTTGGCGATGTCGGTGCTGACAACCGGCTCGCCCGACCGAGCCGCCGCCCCGCACGAGCCTCCCCCCGGTCCGACCGGCAACGCCTCCAGTCCGCTTCGACCTTCGTCGGACAGGCTCGGCGCGGCCGCCCAGCGAAGGCGAAGCCCGTCAGGTTCGAGCAGCATCACCACGCCGACGACGCCGGGGCAGAGCGTCTCGACCATGAGGCAGAGAGTCTCCAGGGTCTCGACCAGCGGACGGCCCGCGCCGATCATCAGGAGGATCGGCCCCTCGGCCTCCAGAAGGGCCTCAGCCCAACCCGCGTTGTCCGGGAGCCCCGAGGACGTGTCGGTCGCGACGCCGGGGATGTCCCCACGACCGGCCGACGGCCCATCCCCAATCAAGACCCGGTTGGCCGGGCTCGGGGGCCGACCGTCTCGGGACTCGTGACTGGTCTGCGACATCGGTGCCGCCTCCTTGCCGGGACTTTCCCGCCGCCGACACTCGGGCATCCCCCCGGCAGGGCTCTCTCTCGGGCCAGCAGAGAACGCCATGTGCGGATGTCTGATTCTACCCGGAAGATGGCCCGTCCGTCTCCGCCTCAGAGCACGTGGCTCCTTGGGCGATGGAGGTGGGGCTCCCCCGATCGAGCATGGACTGGAGTGCCCCACGGGCCTCATCGGAGCTGGAAATCGCGCCGTCTTCCCGTTCGCCCGGCGCGGTTCCCACGCCCACAGAAAGGCCGACGACCTCCAACGGCATCATTCCTCACATGATAGGATTCGTGCCGTGACCACCGCTACCCCGAAGCGTCGCCCTCGGGCGAAAGTTGGAAGCGGGATCTCAACGACCGCGTGAGCAAAAGCGCCGGACGGCCCTCCGTGCTCGCTTTGTTTGACTGTTAAGCGGCACTCCCGAGCGGTGAGGGAACGCCTGAGCGACGCCATGGCGACGCTGTCAGGACGTCTGCGAAACGCTCGAAGGACGCTTCGAAGGGCGTGAGGTGCCGTGGCACAACTTCTTTTGTATTAGACTCTTAAATCGGAATTTTGCCTATTGTGAAGTTCGTTCGGCGTGGGGCGCGTCGGGGAGTCGCGCGTCGCCTCCGGTGAGGAACAGATCAGGACCGAAACCAAATTGCCAAGGAGCTGGTTTTATTATAGCACACGATTGGCAAGCCGGTGAGTTCCTCGAAGCACCCGGAGAAGAGCAAGCGGGGCGAGCACCTCACGGGAGCGTCCCCTTGTGGCGGTCGCCCTGGATGGGATCGGGGAACCTCAACGAGGATTCTCCGTATCGGCGGGAGGGGTGTCGTCGGGCCTGGCGTCGCCCCGGGGGGATGGACTGGCTGCGGGGTTTGCGGTGGTCTCGGGCGTGGTGGCGCCAGGTTTCAGCTCGGCGCCGGACGATTCGCCGGGAGCGGGCGGAGTCTTGGCCTCGGCGGAGGGAACCTCGGCGCCGAGCTTCTTGAGGTAGTAGTCGATCAAGGGGCGTGTCGGTAGCTCGGCGTCCAGCTCGATGGCCTTGAGGAAGTGGCTGGCGGCACCGAGCTGGACGACATTGCCCCTCTCATCCCGGACGTCCTGCGGCTGGCCGGCTTCCAGCAGGGCGAGACCCAGCTCGAACTCCCACTGAGCCTGGCTGTCGAGGAAGCCGCGGGAATCGGAGGTGCCGGTGATTTCGAGGATCGAGCTGGTGGCCCCGGCGGGTTCGCCAACGATCAGGCTGCGGGCGGCGTTCAGAGCCTGGAAGACCTCGGTCCGTCGCAGCTCGGGGATGGCGTAGCCTTGCCAGTAGAAGGTGGCGTTGGTGTAGTAGCCTAGAAGCAGGTGCACGATCCCCTGACGGTAGGCGGCGGTCCCCGGGCCGGAGGAGAGTGAGGGGTCGTTGACGGTCGTTTGCTCCAGCAGGGTGAACGCCTCGTCGGGCTGGCCAACGCGGCAGTAGAGGTCCACCAGCATCGGCCGGACCTGGATCAGGCTGACCCCCGCGCTCTCGGCGGCCCGAAGCTCCTCGATCGCGAGGCCGAGGAAGCCTTGCTGGACGGCCAGGCTCGCCCGCTGAATCGGGCCGGCCTGCATGTTGGCGGTCTCCTCCTCGAACTGGGTCTGGAAGCGGTCGATCTCCTCGTTGAGCTGATCGAGCTGTTGCTGGCGGACCTCGCCGAATTCGGTGGGTCCGACCAGCTCGCGGGCGGACCGGAGATGGTCGCGGGCGAGGTCGAAGGCCTGGTTGCTGAGGTACAGGTCGGCGATCTGAGCGTGGAGCGAGGCCAGGTCACCCCGGGCGGCGACGTTGCGGGGTGGAGGCGTGGTCTGGATGGCGAAGTTCAGGGCCGCGATGCGCTGGCGATAGCGCAGGAAGATGAACTGGGTGGGCGAGGGCGTCGCCGGAGTCGCCGGGGTATCGGCGGTCGGCTGGAGCATCTGGGTGAGGAAGGAGTTTTCCAGCCGACGGAAGGCGTCGGTGATGTTGGTTGGCGGGGCCGACGGGGCAAAGAAGTCGAGCGCGCTGAGGCCCTGCGCGGAGCTTGCGCGGAGGTTGATGGTGGAGTCGGTGGAGGCCGTGGCGGTGGACGTGGCGGCCTGGCCGATGATGGTCAGCTCGGCCTGGGTCAGGTTCTCGTAGGCGGCCTGGAGAAGCTGGAACGCGAACTTGTCGTCCGGGTTGCGCGTCAGGGCGATGCGTGCCTCCCGGATCGCCATGAGGCAGTCGGCCGGTTCGAGCGGTTGCTCGGCGGTGCCGGCCGACCAGACCCGGCCCAGCCAGCGCGCCGCGGCGGTCACGTGGGGGCCGGGTTCCTCCAGGGCGCGGTGGCGGAGGATCTGATCCATCCAGGTGACCGGCGACGGGGTGCGTTCGGGGTCGCCGATCGGATCGTTGCGGTGATAGACGAGTTGCTCGGCGTCGAGCCGAAGCGCGAGGAAGCGATCACGGTCGGCGCTGGTCGGATCGACGCGACCGAAGAGGACGGCGTTGCCGTCATCGTAATACGGCACGAAGCTCGGGTTGCGCAGGAGGGCCTCATAGACGGGCGCATCCACGGGCAGGCGAGGCGAGATCATGATTGTCGTGGCGCCGTACTTTTTCGAGGAGAGCCGACCATTGCGGTCGGTCGTCGTCGCGGAGGGCTCGGCGGAGGTCGCGGAGTTCCGAGCGGAGGGCGTCGGTGAAGAGGCCCTCACGGCTGTCGATGTAGGTCTTGTGCCGGGGGTCGGCCCAGATCAAGGCGTCACCGTGGGAGACCGAGAGGTTCAGGACGCGCCCCTCGACCTCGGACTGCCGCAGGTGCTCGGCGGCCTCGAAGGCGAATTGCGAGGCGTCCACGCCGAAGCCGAAGGGCAGCTCGACCCCGGCGAAGCCGGTGATCCCGAGCGCCAGGAAGGCGAAGATCAGCAGGATCGTGACGGCCCGACCACCGTCGGACCAGAGCTTCCAGCCGGCGCCGAGCCGGCCCTCGGTGCCGAAACGGTCGTGATACCACTCCTGACCGTTCAGGGTGAGCACCGCCGCGAAGACCAGAGCGAAGAAGGGCGCCAGCCGGATCAGGCCCGCCCAGAGCAGGGATGCCGCAACAAAGGCCAGGAATCGCCCGAGCGCGAACCGCCGACGATTCAGGGCAAACGAGAGCATGCCGACCGTCACCAGGATCAGGTACAGGGCGATCTGGAGCCGCGCCATGCCGGGTCCGAGCATGTCCTCGAAATACTTGCGGCTCTGCGGATCGAAGAACGAGAGCTGATCGCCGGTCAGCGGCGTTGTCTTGAGCCCGGTCAGGTTGCGAACCATCTCGACCACAGGCCCGAAGGCGGTCGGATAGATGCGCCAGAGCGACGGGTTCAGCAGGCAGACCGCGGCGCTGGCGGCAAGGATTCCCAGGCCGAGCGGCCAGGAGAGGGCGGGCGTCTCTGCCGGCTCGCGTCGCGACGGCTTGATGAGCGCCCCGACCAGCCAGACGAGCAGCACGATCAGGCCGAAGGCGAAGCTGTCGTCGAGGTTTGCCCAGAGCAGGAAAACGAAGGGCAAGCCATAAAGGGCGCCCCGGCGACCCTGGTTGACCGCGCGGTGCAAGAGCCACAGCTCCACGGCGAGTAGCAGAATGCCCCAGACCCCCGGGTCCACCTCGCTCGGCCCAGCGATGGCCGCGATCCCACCAACCAGAGGCACGATCCCAATTGCCGCCGAGGGGAGGAGAAACCCACCGAGTGCGAGCATTACGCAGAGCGACGCCCACCAGAGCCCAGGTCCCCGACGCCGGACCGCTAGCAAGACCCCGGCGGTGATCGCCAGCACCAGGGCATTCAGGACAGTCAGGGCCGTGGCTGCCCAGAAGGTCTTGGTCGCGCTCAGGCCGTTGATGGCGCTGGCAACGCCGTTATAAAGCTGCCAGTTGAGGACCTCGAAAAGCCAGGGGATGTTGACCCAGTTCTGGCCCTCCATCGTGTAGGAGAACGGGTCCCGGGTGATCGGCCCCTGGCTGCTCGCGAGCTGGCCGGCCTTCAGGCGAGGCCAGAGCGACGAGCTGATGATCGGGTGCATGGCGCCGAGGAAGACCAGCAGCAGGACACCGCCCGCGACGTAGCGGTCGAGGTAGCGGTTCCAGGCCGAGACCCGCTCGGGTGTCATCGGCTCCGGCGGCGGCGACTCCTCCGTGGTGGTGGTCGCGGCGTCGGCCTCGGACTCCAAGGTCGGGTCGGGAGATTCGGGTGTGGTCATCGTTGGGGATGCCGGATCCGGCGGACGGAAGATCAAACGGCGAAAAGGCCGTCAGATGAGGAAGATGAGCGAACATCCGCCCCATGCTAGGGTTGCTTCCGGGGCCCGGTCAAGGGGTTGACCATCGGGCATCGACCGTATGGTCGGTCCACGTCCCAGTCACCCGAGATTCCCGGGCTCGCCAGTCGTCACGATCCGGAAGCCTCGCCGTGTCCGCTGCTGCCGGCGAGACACTCCGGACACCTCGATCCGGCGGCCTGGATGCTGGCCAGGGTGGCTTCCGCCTGGCTGGCACCTCGGCTGGACACCGAGACGCCGCCGCGGCCGACACGATTCGGCTCGGGCCGCTTGACGGGTGGTCGCTCACCATCGGCGGGCGGAGCGGGAGTCTGGACGAGCGGATCGGCCTGTGCGAGGCTCGGGAAGCTGGCTCAGGTTTTGCAGGGTCGCCGCTGTCCGATTCCCGATCAAGAGTCGGTCGGGTCGAGACGCGGATGATCGCCAGCAGGTATCGCCACGCGCTGCGGACTCACGATGGGCTTCCGTCAGACCGCTCAAGGGCCACCTCGTGCCACCCGTCGAGCGTGGAGGGCGCCGGCGAGCCGGATGCACTCGGTGACGGTGGGAGGTTGGGATTGATGAGGCAGCTCGAAGACGACGAGAAGCGGGAACCCGAAGATGATCTTGCCTGGGAGGCCCGAACCCAATTCGGTCCCGCCTCTCCGGAGTCCGCGAGAGGGTCCGGGTCGCGGGAGGAGCCGGGACAAGTCGGGGGGTGGAGGAGGATCGCTCGGCTCGCGTGGCCGGCGCTGGTGCTCGCGGTCATCATTCCCACCGCGATGCTCACACTGACCGCACGGCTGTCTCTGGTCTCCTGGGGCAATGATCTCGACTACTTCGAGTCGTTCATTGTCGAGACGGCGATGGGCCACTTCAATGGCCGTTTTCCGGAACTGGGGTCTCCATCGAGTCCGCCGTACAACCTCGTCTCGTACCCGCCGGGCAGCTACCTCGTGCTCGCCCTGGCGGGTCGTCTCTGCGGGGTCGGCCTCGGGGAAGATGGCCGCTGGGTGGCTCGTGAGGTCACGCTGGCCTGTTCCTTGCTGGCCGGGCTCGTCGCGTCACTCTTCGCGCGCGGCTGGGCGCTCGCTGGTCGGTCGCCGTGCTGGTCGGCGGCCTGCTCGTGCTGGCTCAGGGGACGTTGAGCGAACTGATGCTCCCGGTCAACCCGCGTCCGGACGCACTCGCCGCGTTTCTCGCGTTGCTCGGCGCCTACCTCGCCCTGATCCACGCCCGCCCCTTCCTCGCGGCCTTGCCGCTCGGTTGGGCCGTCTTGAGTAAGCATTCTTACATCTCCGCTCCCTTCGTGATCGGCGTGAAGCTGCTCATCGAACGGCGATTCCGGACCCTGATCGGTTACGCGATCGCCGGTCTCGCCATCGCCGCCGTCGGCCTGGCGCTGGGGCGATGGTGGCTGGGACCGCACTTCCTCGATGGCTTGCGGTTTCAGACCCTGGAAGGCGCGCTCTGGAAGCAGCCCTTCTACTGCCTGGAGGTCGCATTCGCCGAGTGTCCGATCATCCTCGGTGCGGCCATGCTCTACCCGTTGGCCCGCCCGGAAGCGGGATTGCCGCGCGCGCGTTGCGACGCCCTGTTCGGGATGGTCGCCTTGAGCTTCGTCCTGAACACGATCGCCGCGGTGAAGCCGGGTGCCTCGGTCAATTACATGCTGGAGCCGATCACGTTCGCCGCTCCTCTGTCCGCCGTCCTGATCGAGCGGTTACTCCGCAGCGCCGACGCACGCGGCCAGGCGATGGTCTGGGCCTTCGGCCTCCTGCTCAGCCTGCCGCTCTGCATCGGCCGGCTCGATCTCGGCATGGATTTGCTCCGGGGTGAGTTTCCCTATCGCAGCGAAGACGCGCTGGCGATTGTTCCCCGACTGGCCGAGATCGAAGGCCCGATCCTCTCGACCGAGTCGGACGTTTACCGCGTGCTCAACCGCCCCTACTACAACTTCCCGCCCGACCTGACTCTGACTGCCTTCAAACTCGGCAAGCTCGATCCCGAGCCCGGTCGGCGACTGATCCATGACCAGCACTTCGCCGCGATCGTGCTCACGGCCAACGACTTCAAGTTCCACTATCACGGCCTGCCCCCGTCGTGGGTCGATCAGATCGAGCAAAGCTATGTCCTGGTCGAACAGGCCGGCGGCCTGCGAATCTACCGGCCGAGGCGTTGAGGGCGGAGGATTCTTCGTGCCACAACCTCGGGGATGAAGGGACCCCGGAGCGTTCCCAAGGCCGGGAGCGAAGAGGAGCTACTCCGACGACGCGACCCGGCGGAATCGCTGGAAGAACCGGGGAACCCTCGGCATGGCGCGATCACGACTCTCGTTCGGCCTGGATTCCTTGATGCTCATGATTGCCCTGATCGCGGGCTGCGCGGTGGTCGTGCGGGTGACACCGGCGCTGGGGATTCCGCTGGCCGTCCTGGCGATCATGGCCCTGTCGAGGACGGTTCTCCGGATCGCTGGCAGGCCGCGGAAGGCCGGGAGGATGAACGCTTTCGACAAGGTGATCGCGTTCTTCGTCTCGGCGGCGATCATGCTCGTCATTGTTGTTCCCACGCTCGTCTTGTTCTTGACGATGCTCGCCCTCTGCCTCATCCGGGATTTTCACCCCGCGCTGGGTCAACTGGCCGCGATGGTGCTTGCGGTCGGGCTGGGATACGTGATCCATCGCCTGATCGGCCATGCCATCCGAGAATGGGAGTGGTGATCGCTCGGACGCGGCGTGCTCGCGGCGGAGTGCGATTCTCCGGGAATGACGGGGGATCAGGGGCGTTTGGTCGATTGATGACGGAGCCCGGCCCGGGAGGGCGTCGGTGTGTCGCCCCTTTTCGAGGACGACCTGGCCGTTGACCACCACGAAGGCGATCCCCTCCGGATAGTGGAACGGTTCGAGGTAAGTCGCACGGTCGATGACGACCTCGGGTTCGAAAAGGGTGACGTCGGCGAACTGGCCGGGTCGGAGGAGGCCGCGGTCGAGGAGGCCGATCTTGGAGGCGTTGGCGGAGGTCATCTTGCGGACGGCCTCTTCCAGGCGGAGGACGTGGCGATTGCGGACGTACTCGCCCAGGATGCGGGGGAACGTGCCGAAGTTGCGGGGGTGGGGATGGCCGCGACGGAGGGGACCCTCGATGGCGTAGGCGGAGCCGTCGGAGCCGAAGGAGCACCAGGGCTGGACCATCGCGAGGTTCATGTCCTCCTCGGTGTGGTGGGCGTAGATGGTGCTGATCGAGCCGTTCTCCTCGATGAGGAAGTCGAAGAGCAGGTCGAGGGGGTCGGGCTTCGGGTCCTGGCCCTCGGCGCGCGGGCGAGGATGACGTCCATCGTCTGGCCCTCGAACTCGGCGTTCTTGGGGGTGAGGCGGGCGCTGACGAGCATGCGGGACCAGTCGCCGCCGACGGCGAGGTAGTGGTTGTACCAGTCGGGGAGGCCATTGAGGATGTCGCGCTTCATCCGGTGCGCGTGCTCGGGGTCCTTGAGTCGAGCGAGCAGCGCGTCCCGACCGCCCTCGTGGGCCCAGGGGGGGATGATGCTGACGAGGTCGTTGTTGCCTCGGGTGTAGGGATAGACGTTCGCCTGGACGTTCACGCCTCGGGCGCGGGCGGCGTCGATCAGGGCGACGATCTCGGACATCCGGCCCCAGAGGCGCTGGTCGGCGATCTTGATGTGGATGATGTCCACCGGAATCCCGGCTCGCTCGCCGATGGCGATGGCCTCGCGGATCGCGTCGAGGACGTCGGTGCCTTCGTTGCGGATGTGGCTGGAGTAAATGCCGCCGTGGTCGTGGACGACGCGGGCGAGGGCGACGATGTCGTCGGTGGTAGCGACGCGCTCCTGAGACTCGGCGAGCATGGTGGAGAGGCCGAAGGCGCCGTCGCTCATGGCCTCGTCGAGAAGGGCCTTCATGGCGTCGAGCTGTGCGGGGGACGGGTGGTCGAACGAGTCGCCCATCACGCCACCCCAGATGTTGCGGAGGCCGGCGTAGGTGGCGATGTTCACGGCGATCCCGGAGCGGTCGAGGGCGTCGAGGTAGTCGGCGAGGGTGACGATCTTCGTCGTCTGGCCGTCGATCGTGACCTCGCGAGGCGGGAGCTTCCCCTTGTTGGGACCGCCGGAGGTGTGCTCGCCGAGGACTTCGGTGGTCACTCCCTGGCGGATCTTGGCCTGGGCGTGGCCGTCCTCGAAGAGGAGCCAGTCCGAATGCGAGTGCATGTCGATGAATCCCGGGGCGACGACGAGGCCGCGGGCGTCGATGGTGCGGGTGGCCGTCGCGTCGTCGGGGACGTGGCCAACGGCGGCGATCCGGTCGCCGCGGATCGCGACGTCGCCGAAGAACCAGGGGTTGCCGGTGCCGTCCACGATCCGGCCACCGCGGATGACGAGGTCGAAGGGCTCCTCGGCGGGCGACGGCGCAGCGGGAAGGAGGAGCGTCGTGAGGGCGGCGAGCAGGAATCGAGAGCGGGGCATCGTGGGGCCTCGGTAGGGTGTCGTCGTCGGCTGAGTCCGATCCAGGGCGGCGAGACCGATCGAGAATTAGATCGAGGTTTGTCGAAAGAAAGACGACAGAGATCAATAGGCTCCGGCGTGTCGGCCGGCTTTGGGATCGCCAGCGGCGTCGAGGTGGTGGGAGGAGGGGTCGAGACGGATCACGGTGGGGACCCAGAGCGGGGGATTCTTGACGGTGATCCGGTGGCCGCGGGAGCGGAGGTCGGCCTGGACGTCGTCGGGGAAGGCGGGTTCAAGCGTGAGGCTGCCCAGCTTGGGGGGAGTCTGGCGGAAGGAGCCGATGAAGTGATCGGTGACGAAGCGGGGCGCCGTGACCGACTCGGCGGGCGAGAGGCCGAAGTCGATCAGGTTCAGGAGCATCTGGAGCGTCGACCTGGTCCTGGCCGTCGCCACCGGCGACGCTGACGGCGATCACAGGCTGGTCGTCCTTCAGGACGAGGGTCGGCGTGAGGGTGATCCGGGGGCGCTTGCCGGGCTCGATGCAGTCGGGGTGGCCTTCCCAGGTGTTGAAGCTCTGGAGCCGGGAGCCGAGCCAGACGCCGGTGTCGCCCGCGAGCACGCCGGACCAGCCGCTCGGCGTGGCGGCGACGACGTTGCCGCGACCGTCGGCGACGAGGCAGGTCGTGGTGTCGTGGGCGGGGCTGGCGTTGCCGAGCGGGGGTGGCGGGGTGATCGAGCAGGGCGCGGCCGGAGCGAGGGTCGCCGGGGCGGAGTTCCAGGGAGGCGTGGCGGAGGTCGATGAGGTCGCGGCGGCGCGAGGCGTATTCGGGTCGAGAGAAGTGGGCCGATGGGGACGTCCACGAAGAGGGGGTCGGCGTAGTAGGCGTCGCGGTCGGCGAGGGCGAGCTTGAGGGCCTCGGCGGTGACGTGGACGGCGTCGGGGCGGTCGTGGCCCATCGCGGCGAGGTCGAAGCCGTCGAGGAGTTGGAGGGCTTCGAGCAAGGCGGGGCCCTGGGTCCACGGGCCGCACTTGAAGACGGTGTGGCCGCGGTAGGCGACGGAGACGCGGCTCCTCGACGCGCGTGACGTGGGTGGCGAGGTCCTCGAAGCGGATCAGGCCGCCGTGGTCGCGGGACCAGGCGTCGATCCGGCGGGCGATCGGACCGCGGTAGAAGGTGTCGGCGACCAGGCGGAGGCCGCGGCGGCGGTCGTCGGTGGCGCGTTCGGCGTCGATCAAGAGACGGATCGTGCGGGCGAGGTCGGCGTGCCAGGGATGCTCGCCGCGGTCGAGGATGCGGAGGGCGGGGGCGACGGCGTCGGCGAAGCGGATCGTGCCGAAGCGGTCGAGGGTGGTCAGGCAGGCGTCGAGCGCCGCGGGGACGGCGGCGGCCTCGATGCCGGAGCCGGGAATGCCGCCTTCCTTCGCGGCGAAATGCTCCCGTGTCGCGAGCCGAGGGGCCGCACCCTGGCCGGCGATGACGGTGACGACCTGTGCGGTCGGCGTCATAGACGAGGATCGGCACCTCGCCGCCGAAGCAGAACTGGTTGGCGTCGGTGACGCTCAGGGCGAGGATCGTTGCCACCGCCCCATCGGCCGCGTTGCCGCCGTTCTTGAGGATCTCCAGGCCAGCCTCGACCGCCTCCGAGCCGCCCGCGACGACGGCACCTTGAGTCCCCGAGGCGCTCCAGCCGAGGGAGTTGGGGTCGCGTGTCGGCCGGGCACGCTCGGGCTGAGCCGTGGTGAGAGTGGGGACCAGCAGGGCCAGGACCAGGACAAGGCGACGCATGGGCATGGCTCCGGCTCGGGGCGATCAGGGGAGGTGAGTATCCCACCTCAGGATCAAGCGATGCACAACGCCCCCGAGCTTAACCGGCGCCTTGATGGTGGGCAATCACGGAGCGGATCAAGGCCCCTGGCGGGGCGTCGCGAGAAGGACCACCCAGTAGGGCTTGCCATCCCCGGCGCGGGCATAACCGACGCCGATATGCTCATGATCGCCGAGAATTGACCGGTCGCGGTCGTCGCTCGCCATGAGGCTCGCGACGAACTTTTCCGGCGTGGAGTAGCCCGACGCGGTGTTCTGCTGGATCTCGCGGTAGGGATAGCCCTCGCGACGGACCACTTCCAGGGCGAGGGAGCCGCCGTCGCTTCGGCGGAGGGTGTCGTTCTCGGCCATGTCCCTGGCGGCGGCCTGGGCGGCATCGGTGAGTTTGGGGGCGACTGTCAGGGCGGGGTGGCCGGCGTCGGAACGTTTTTTGTTGATCTGATCGACAACGGCCTGAGCGGCCTCCTTCGGGTCGAGTCGCGGGATCGGGCGGCCGAACTCGACGGCCCAGTAGGGATGGCCCTCGGCGTCCTCAGTCCGCGCGGCGCCAATCTCGGTGAAGTCGCCGAGGATGTTACGGCGGTGGTGAGGACTGTTCATCCAGCCGTCCATCACTTCCGCGACCGTGTCCTGTCCCTCCGCGACGTTCTCACCCGTTGCGACGTAATGATAGCCCTGCCGCTCGACTCGCTGCGCGGGGGTCGAGCCGTCGGAACCCTCGTGAGAAAGCTTCGCGTGCTCGGCCATGTCGCGCGCGTGGACCTGGGCGGCCTTCATCAACTGCGGACCGACCTTCAGGGCCTTCCGGTCCTCGCGTGAGCGAATCTGATTATGAGCGTCGATCAGTCGATCGATCACCGGAGGCACGTCCGGAGATTCCGGCGGATCATCAGGATCTTCGGCGACGGCAGACGCGACGCACGCGGCGAGGATCAGGAGAGCCAGGGCGAAACATCGTGACATGGGTCTTCCTCCCGATGGGTCGGGCCCGAACCGGAGTGGTCATCGAGGCCAGGATCGGAGCGAGCGAGGCTTTCTTCTCCAACCTCATTCAGTTATCGTGCCAAGGCGAACGCCGATCCCGGCCCGACAGGTCACCCGCGACGAGGTCCCTCCATGAGACGACGAACCGGTCTGTTTGCCTTGGTGCTGACCTCGCTCGCGATCGCCTGGGGCGGATGGCCCTCGATCGGGGACGATTCACGGGGTGATGGTTCGAAACCGTCGTCGGGTGCGGATGCCGCGTCGGCTTTCCTCGTCGAGCCTTACCTGCAATGGGGCGAGGTCCCATCACCGGGAGACAACAGGATCGAGATCCTCTGGCACGACCAGGACCGCGACGCTCGCTGGCGGGTCGAAACCCGACCGGCCGCGGGGTCCGACGACTGGCGACGTCGCGGCCGATCCCACATTCCGGCGCGTCGCGGTCCCGACGATCGAATCCCATCGCGTCTATCGGGCGATCATCGCGGGGCTGGAGCCGGGATCGGAGTTTGATTACCGGATCAGCAAGGACGCGAAGGTCGTTTTCGAGGCACGAGCGAAGTCGCGGCCGAAGCGCGGGGAACCGCATCGCGTCGTGATCTTCGGGGATTGCGCCGCGGGGACGCCCGAGCAGCGGCGGATCGCCGACCGCGTGGACCAGGAAGACCCCGACCTCGTCGTGGTGACGGGCGACATCGTGTATAGCCGTGGGCGGATCTCGGAGTACCGCGAGCGGTTCTTCCCGGTCTATAACGCGGATGTCCTCTCACCCGAGATCGGCGCTCCGCTGCTGCGATCGACGCTGTTCGTGGCCGCACCGGGGAATCACGACATCGGGACGCGGGACCTGGAGAAGTACCCCGACGGCCTGGCCTACTTCCTCTACTGGTCGCAACCGCGGAATGGACCAATCGAGAATCCCGGGGCGCTCCACTCGCCGATCCTCGAAGGTGCGCAGGCCCATCAGGACGCTTTCCTGGAAGCAGCGGGGCCAGCATATCCCCGGATGGCGAACTTCTCCCTGGACGTGGGCGACACCCACTGGCTGATCCTGGATGCCAATGTGTACATCGACTGGGAAGACGCGAAGCTCCGCGACTGGGTCGCGAAGGACCTGGCCGCAGCCCGCGGGGCCGCGTGGCGGTTCGTGGCGTTCCATCAACCCGGCTTCCAGTCGTCGAAATCCCACTTCGACGAGCAGCGAACGCGCCTGCTGGCCGAGGTCTTCGAGGCGGGGGGCGTGGATCTCGTTTTCAGCGGCCATGTCCACAATTATCAGCGCAGCTATCCGATGACGTTCGTCGCTCAACGGGACGAGCGAGGGCGCCCGGTAGGCAAGGAACGTCGGATCGAGGGCCGCTGGACGCTCGACCGGGAGTTCGACGGCGTTGCCAGAACCCAGCCGAAGGGCATCATCTACCTCGTCACCGGCGCGGGTGGGGCGAAGCTCTACAACCCGGAGCAACAGGACGACCCATCGTCCTGGCAAGAGTTTACCTGCAAATTTGTTTCGGACAGGCATTCCATCACGGTCATGGACGTCCAGCCGTCGCGGCTGGTCGTGCGGCAGGTGGACGTGGATGGTCAAGAGCGAGATCGGTTCGTGGTGACGAAGGGCCGCTGAGGCCGCGGAGTCGGGCTGGTGGGATCGTTGTCGATCCCCTACGATGGCGCCGGCGGCCGGAACCGCCGGATTGACACGAATGACGCGGGAGCGGCCCGGGGAGAGTGGTCTCGTGGAACGGAAGCGTGCAGCGGACGGGCGACCGACGATCGATCGACGCGGTTTCCTGGGGGCGGCGTCGGGTCTGGCGGTCGCGTCGGGGATGAGGGCCCGTGCCGACGAGCCCACCGACGGCCGCGATCCGTTCGGCTACTGCCTGAACACCAGCACGCTCCGCGGGTTCGCGATCCCGATTGCCGAGGAGGCGAGCATCGCCGCGCGGGCGGGCTTCGGCGCGATCGAGCCGTGGATTCGTGAACTGGATCAGCACGCCCGGGACGGCGGCTCGCTGGAGGACCTGGGGCGGCACTTCCGCGACCTCGGCCTGGCGGTGCCGAGCGCCATCGGCTTCTTCGAGTGGGTCGTGGACGACGACGAGCGCCGTCGGAAGGGGTTTGAAGAGGCACGGCGGAGCATGGAGGTGGTCCGAGCCGTCGGAGGCACGCGCATGGCCGCGCCGCCGGTCGGGGCCACCGATCGGGATGACCTGGACCTGGGTCGGATCGCGGTGCGTTACCGGAAGCTGCTGGAGCTGGGCGACGAGATGGGCGTCGTGCCCGAGGTCGAGATCTGGGGATTCTCGAAGACCCTGGGCCGGCTGGGCGAGGCGGCCCTGGTGGCGATCGAGTCGGGCCATCCCGACGCCTGCATCCTGCCCGATGTGTTCCACCTTTACAAAGGCGGTTCCGGACTCAACGGCGTCCGCCTGCTCAGCGGGCGGGCGATCCACGTCTTTCACCTCAACGATTATCCCGCCCAGCCGCCTCGCGAGACGATCGGCGACGCGGATCGGGTCTATCCGGGAGACGGCGTCGCGCCGTTGACGGACCTGCTGCGCGACCTCCGCGCGATCGGATTCCAGGGCCATCTCTCCCTCGAATTGTTTAACAAGGAATACTGGAAACTCGATGCGAAGACCGTCGCCCAGACCGGCCTGGAGAAGTTGAAGGCCGTGGTGGACGCGGCCCTGGCCTGAGAGCCAGGGTCGGGCAGTCGGGGGCACCGGAATCTTGATCGGACGGTGAGGGTCCCTATGATCGAACTGAGGTGGGGGGATCGCATCGGCCGGCCTGCGCCGGGGAACGCCCCGATGGTCTTGCGCCCGATGCGGCGAGGGAAGTGGCAGCATGTCGGCTGACGCACACGACGCCCGCGCACCCGGTCATCCTGGGGCCGGGCGACGTCACGCGGTGCCGTATCCGAAGGGCCGGCAGATCGAGCCCAGGGCGCTGGCGGACGTCCGCGAACTGCTCGGGGACCGCCCGAGGCGGCGCGACCTGCTCATCGAGCACCTGCACGTGATTCAGGACCACTTCGGCCATCTCTCCGACGCCCACCTCGCCGCCCTGGCCGAGGAGATGCGGCTGCCGCTGGCGGAGGTCTACGAGGTCGCCACCTTCTATGCCCACTTCGACGTGGTGAAGGACGGCGAGTCGCCCCCGCCGCCCCTGACGGTGCGCGTCTGCGAGAGCGTCAGTTGCTATCCTCGCCGGCGCGGAGAAACTTCTCAAGGCGCTGCGCGACGGGGTCGGCTCCGCATGTGCGGGTCATGCGGGCGCCCTGCATGGGCCGGTGCGACCGCGCCCCGGCCGCGATGGTCGGACACCATCCGATCGGTCGGGCGACGGTCGCGTCGATCAGTCGGGCGGTCGCCGAGGGGCAGACGGAGGCCCACCCGCCGGACTCCGTCCTCGACTTCGAGCAATATCAGGAAGCCGGTGGGTATCGGCTCCTGCGCGACTGCCTCGAAGGTCAGCGCGATCGGGACGAGGTGATTGCCCAGGTCGGCGACTCGCAGCTCCGCGGGCTCGGCGGGGCGGGGTTCCGGTCGGGGATGAAGTGGTCGTTCGTCCGCCAGGAGGCGAAGCCGCGACTGATGGCGGTCAACGCCGACGAGGGGGAGCCGGGCACGTTCAAGGACCGGCACCTGCTGGAGACCGACCCGCACCGGGTCCTCGAAGGGATGCTGATCGCCGCCTGGGCGGTCGAGGCGGAGGAGGTTTACTTCTACCTCCGCGACGAATATCCGCAGATCCGCGAACTCCTGCTCCGCGAACTCCCGAAGCTCGCCGCGAGTGGCCTGACCGACCCGCCCCGGGTCCACCTGAGACGGGGCGCGGGGGCGTACATCTGCGGCGAGGAGACGGCGATGCTGGAGAGCCTCGAAGGCAAGCGGGGCTATCCGAGGCACAAACCCCCCTTCCCCACCCAGGTCGGCCTGTTCGGGAGGCCGACGCTGATCCACAACGTCGAGACGCTCTACTGGGTCCGCGACCTGATCGAGCGTGGACCGGCCTGGTACGCGAGCCAGGGGTGCCGCGACCGCAAGGGATTGCGTCAGCTTCTCCGTCTCGGGGCGGGTGAAGCGAGCCGGGGGTGGTCCGGCGCCGGCGGGGACACGGCCCGCGAACTGATCGAGGACTATTGCGGCGGCATGCTCGACGGTCACACCTTCAAGGGCTACCTCCCCGGCGGCGCCTCCGGGGGCCTTCTGCCCGCGAGCCTGGCCGACCTGCCGCTCGACTTCGGCACCCTCGAACCCCACGGCTGCTTCATCGGCTCGGCGGCAGTCGTCGTCTTCTCCGACCAGGACAGCGCCCGCGACATCGCCTTGAACCTGATGCGCTTCTTCGAGCACGAGAGCTGCGGCCAGTGCACCCCTTGCCGCTGCGGCACCGAGAAGGCCGCCCGCTTGATGGAGCGTCCCGCGTGGGACCTGCCGCTACTTGAAGAGCTCTCGGGAGTCCATGCGCGACGCCTCGATCTGCGGGCTGGGCCAGGCGGCGCCGAACCCATTGCTCGCGGTCATCCGATCGTTCCCGGAGGATCTCCGATGACCGAACAGGCCCAGGAACCCGTCCGCTTCACGCTCGACGGCCGGGAGGTCGAGGCCCAGGCCGGGGAGACGATCTGGCAGGTCGCCCGCCGCGAAGGGATCGCGATCCCGCACCTCTGCTACTCGCCCGCGCCCGGCTACCGGCCCGACGGGAACTGCCGGGCCTGCATGGTCGAGATCGAGGGCGAGCGGGTGCTGGCCGCCTCGTGCATCCGACGGCCGGCGGAAGGCATGACGGTCGCAACAGATTCCCGGCGTGCCGGCTCGGCCCGCG
Source organism: uncultured Planctomycetales bacterium (assembly GCA_963752755.1). Lineage (GTDB taxonomy): Bacteria > Planctomycetota > Planctomycetia > Isosphaerales > Isosphaeraceae > CAVVZJ01. The sequence continues at coordinate 290,949 of CAVVZJ010000011.1, forward strand.
CGCTCGTCTTCGAGCTGCTTCTGGCCGACCAGCCGCGCGCGGGACATCGCCCACGACCCCGACGCGAAGTTCTGGCAGTGGGCCGATCGCGTGGGGGTGACGTCGAGCCGCTTCCCGTCGTGGCCCGCATCGCCCGCACCCGACCGCAGCCACCCGGCGATGGGCGTCCATCTCGACGCCTGCATCCAGTGCGGGCTCTGCGTGCGGGCCTGTCGCGAGGTCCAGGTCAACGACGTCATCGGATGGCCTACCGCGGGCACGCGGCCAAGGTCGTCTTCGACTTCGACGACCCGATGGGCCAGAGCACCTGCGTCGCCTGCGGCGAGTGCGTCCAGGCGTGCCCGACGGGGGCCTTGCTGCCCGCATCGGTGCTGGATGAACAAGGGCTCGCGGCCCATCGTCCGGATCGGAACGGTCGAGAGCCTCTGCCCGTATTGCGGCGTCGGCTGCCAGACGACCTTCCACCTGGAAGGCGACCGCATCCTCTTCGTCAACGGCCGCGACGGCCCGGCGAATCACAACCGGCTCTGCGTCAAGGGGCGGTTCGGGTTTGACTATATCCATCATCGCCATCGGCTCACGCAACCGCTCGTGCGCAAGCCGGACGTGCCGAAGCGGCAGGACGATGAGGTCGATCCGGCGAACCCGTGGACCCACTTCCGCGAGGCGAGCTGGGAGGAGGCGCTCGACTTTGCCGCGGCGGGGCTCCAGCGCATCCGCGACCGCGACGGCCGCGATGCGCTGGCCGGGTTCGGATCGGCGAAGGGGTCGAACGAGGAGGCGTACCTCTTCCAGAAGCTGGTGCGGACCGGCTTCGGGACCAACAACGTCGATCACTGCACGCGGCTCTGCCACGCCTCGTCGGTCGCCGCCCTGATGGAGACGATCGGGTCGGGGGCCGTCACGGCGCCGTTCTCCGAATGCGCGAACTCGGACGTGATCGTCGTCATCGGGGCCAATCCGACGGTCAATCACCCCGTCGCCGCCACGTTCATGAAGAACGCCGCGAAGCGGGGGGCGACCTTGATCGTGATGGACCCCCGGGGCCAGGCCCTCCGTCGGCACGCCACCCACCTGCTCCAGTTCCGCGCCGGGACGGACGTGGCCCTGCTGAACGCCATGATCCAGGTCATCATCGCGGAGAAGCTCTACGATCGGGATTATGTCGAACGGTTCACGGAAGACTTCGACGACTTCCGCCGCAAGACCTGGGCCTGCACGCCCGAGGCGATGGCGCCGATTTGCGGGATCGACCCCGAGACGATCCGCAACGTCGCCCGTACGTATGCGAGGGCGAAAGCCGCCATCATCTTCTGGGGCATGGGGATCTCGCAGCACGTCCACGGCACGGACAACGCGCGCTGCCTGATCGCCCTGGCGTTGCTCTGCGGGCACGTCGGCAAGGCCGGGGACAGGCTTGCACCCGCTCCGCGGTCAGAACAACGTCCAGGGCGCCTCCGACGCCGGCCTGATCCCGATGGTCTATCCCGACTATCAAGCCGGTCGGCAGCGAGGACAGCTCGGGTCTTCTTCGAGCAGTTCTGGGGCATGCCGCTCGACGCCAAGCCGGGCCTGACGGTCGTCGAGATCATGAAGGCGATCCTGCGCGGCGAGATCAAGGGGATGTACATCATCGGCGAGAACCCGGCGATGTCGGACCCCGACCTGCACCACGCCCGGCAGGCGATCGCGAGCCTGGAACACCTGGTCGTGCAGGAGATCTTCCTGACCGAGACCGCCTTCCACGCCGACGTGATCCTGCCGGCGACCGCCTTCCCCGAGAAGACCGGCACGTTCACCAACACCGATCGCCGCGTCCAGCTCGGCCGTCAGGCGCTCGATCCGCCCGGCCAGGCGCGGCCGGACTGGTGGATCATCCAGGAGATCGCCCGACGGCTCGGCCTCGACTGGGACTATCGACCACCCGCGCGACGTCTTCGCCGAGATGCGACGCTGCATGCCCTCGATCCGCGGCATCACCTGGGAACGCCTGGAACGCGAGGGGGCCGTGACCTATCCCTGCGACGCCGAGTGACCAGCCCGGCCACGAGGTCCTCTTCGGCGACGGCTTCCCCACCCCGACCGGCCGGGGCAAGTTCGTCCCCGCCCAGGTCTTGCCACCCGACGAGATGCCCGACGACGAGTATCCCGATGATCCTGACAACCGGCCGGCTCCTCGAACACTGGCACACCGGCGCCATGACCCGCCGGTCCGCGTGCTCGACGACCTGGAGCCCGAAGCCATCGTGCAGGTCTCGCCCCACGACCTCGAACGGCTCGGCGTCCGACCCGGCGACGTTCGTCCGCGTCGCCACCCGCCGCGGCGCGATCGACGCTCGAAGCCCGCTCCGACCGCGACGTCCCGCCCGGACTCGTCTTCATCCCCTTCTGCTTCGCCGAGGCGGCGGCCAACCTCCTGACGAACCCCGCGCTCGACCCGTTCGGCAAGATCCCCGAGTTCAAGTTCTGCGCCGCCAGGGTCGAGCCGGCGGCCGAGGACCACCTCGCCACGGCTTAGAGCGGATTTCGTTCGGTCGTCGAGGATCCCAGCCGAGGGCGGCTGTGCCACAAGATTTGTGGGCCAGTCGCCCCCGGCGGGCCGGCTCTCCACTCATGCGGGAACCGCTCTAATGACGAACCCCGGAGGAATGCCCACCCCGACCCCACGGTTCGTCCTACACGCGAATCGATTCGTTCCAGATTCTCCATCGTGTGCTATAATTAACCCTGTCTCGTTGGCAATTCGATTCGCTCCCGGCCCGGTCAATCCCGTCCAGACGTCGCGACGTCGCGACGCCGCGGCGCGTCCCCGGCGCCGAACGAACTTCACAATGGGCAATTTATCGCCCTTATCATTGATCTTGTAAAGATTTGCGATCAGCGTTTGGGTGGTATCGAAGGGATTGTCTCACTCCCCATTCCTTTGGGTTGACAGTTGTTGCGTCAACAGGGTCGGGTCGGCCTGGAGCAGCTCCCAGAAGTCGAACGTCGGCAACTCCAGGCCCAAGGCCCGGTACGGGCAGACGTCCTTGCGGGGGCCCGAACGCAGCGCGTGGCTGTTCCAGTAAAGCCGCTTCAGGTCCAGCATCGCCTGGCTCATCCGCTTGTGTCGTGACTGCTGCATCCGTAGCACGCCGTTGAGGCATTCCACCGCGCTGCTGGCGCGGACCGTCGTCTCCAGCACCGCGGCCACGCGGGCGTAGCTGGCCCGCTCCGGTTCGTCCCGCTCACCTCGCCGAGCGACGGACCACACCGTCGCGATCCGCCGATCCGCCGCCGGCTCAACACGGCCGTGACGCAGCCACCACCGCCAGGCCATCGCCTCGCGCCATGCCGGTCGCGGCTCGGCCGACTCCAGGCGGCGTTGCATACGGTCCAGGAAGGCCAGGCTCCGCGGGTCGGAGAGAAAGTTGCGGACCTTCGACCAGTCCGCACCGGGCAGGTCCACCAGCGCCGCGGCGATCTCGGCTCGGGCGTGCGCCCGGTCGTTGAGCTGGCCATCGGCACGGAATAACCCCAACGCGGCGTCGATCCGGCCCCAGGCCGCTTCCCACCGCTCGACCTGCTCGAAGAGAGTCGTGGCCTTGCGCCAGGCGGCGCGGGCCGTCTGGGCGGTGCCACGGGCGTCGACTCCCTGCCGCTTCCTGGCGGCGACCTGGACATCGGCGTCCTCGGCCTGCTCCCAGGCCGCCTCGGCGCGCCGCCAGTGCCGGCCCAGGACCCGCTTGGCCTGCATCGCGGTGTGGAAGACGTCCAGGCCGTGCCCCAGGCCCGGGGCCGCGGGGTCCCGGCATCGCGCCTCGGCGAGTTGTCCGACCGCCGCGGTGATCCCCCGGGCGGCATCGGAGACGACGAACTCCAGGGCGACGAACGGCTCCAGCTGGTGGCTCCAGGTCTCGGCCGTACGGTCGGCGGCGTTGCGGCAGAAGACGGCCGTCATGCTCGTCGGTTCGATGCCGACCAAAGTCGGCCGCCCCCAAAAAAGACCTCGTCGACGGCCAGGGTCTGGACCTGGCCCTGACAGGCCCCGTCGAGGGCCTTCAGCACCGGCTCGGCCTTGCTGGCCTCCTCGGCGACCCAGCGTGCGATGGTCGAATGGTCGGGGCCGTACTGGGGCTCGATGACCCGGATGAGGTCCTCGATCTGTCGGGTGCTGATGCCCATGGCGAAGGCCGTCACCGCCAGTCGCCGCCGGGTCGCCTCGTCGAGGGCCGCCGGTGGCGAGGTGGGGATGGGACCATCGGCCGGTGTCGCGTCGGGGGCCTGCGGCGGTTGCAAGCGGTGCTCGACCTGGCGGGCGTGCTCGTAGATGGTCTGCCGGCTGCAGCCGACCTCTTCGGCCCGTCGGGAGACGGCGCCGTAGGCCCCGGAGAAGACGGCGGCGGCGTTGCGGACCCAGGTGCGAAGCGATAGCGTGCTCATCGGGGAGGTCCTCTGTGGTGCTGGTGATCTTGCTCGTGAGCCAGTCCACCACGGGGCGGCCTCCCCTTCCACTCAAACTGTCAACCCGGCGAGCCCGATTTCAGTCCCCATTGCGACAAAGCCGTATCGAAAGCGTCCCGTCGGCGTCCGGGAACCGTTCTGACGGCGTCCCGAGCGCGTCGCCTCAGCGTCGTCCGGGCGTCCGCATAGCATCTTGAACGACGGCTGGCTGTTAAAGAAAACGGCGGCAACGCGATCACTCCGGAGCCGGCGGCGACGTCCGGATACGGGCGTTCGACGATGCCGCGACGCGACGGTTCGGTCGGTTGGCGGTGGCGTGTCCGTCTGGGCGAGGGAATCCCGATCGGCTATCCTGAAGGGCGACGCCTCTGTGACCGAACCGGCAAGCAACCAACGACTTGATTCTGATGGATCGCCCATGAAGACCGACGAACTCCGCGAAGCGTTTCTCGACTTCTTCGCCTCCAAGGGCTGCGTCCGCAAGCCGAGCGACACGCTCGTCCCGCACGGCGACGAGACGGTCCTGTTCACCCCGGCGGGGATGAACCAGTTCAAGCGCGAGTTCATGGGCCTGGGCGACCCGAACTTCAAGCGGGCCGTGACTTGCCAGAAGTGCTTGCGTACAGGGGACATCGAAAACGTCGGCAAGACGCCCCGGCACATGACCTTCTTCGAGATGCTCGGCAACTTCAGCTTCGGCGACTACTTCAAGCGCGAGGCGATCCAGTGGGGCTGGGAGTTCCTCACGAAGACGCTCAAGATCGACCGGAATCGCCTCACCATCACGGTTTATCTCGACGACGACGAGGCGTACGACATCTGGCACCAGGAGGTTGGCCTGCCCGCTGACCGGATCACCCGGATGGGCGAGGACGACAACTTCTGGCCCGCCGGGGCGCCAACTCACGGGCCCAACGGCGTCTGCGGGCCGTGCTCGGAGATCTTCTATCACGGAGACGGGATCGAGGAGGTTGAGATCTGGAACCTCGTCTTCACGCAGTTCAACCGCGTCGGGCCGGGGCAACTGGAGCCGTTGCCGAAGAAGAACATCGACACCGGCATGGGCCTGGAGCGCACGGCGGCGGCCTTGCAAGGGGTCCGGTCGAACTTCGAGATCGACCTGTTCCAGCCGATCGTCCGCGCGACGGCCGACGTGCTCGGGATCGACTACGCGCGGATCAAGGACACGCTGGACGGCGTGCGCATTCGAAGGGCGAGCGATCACGCGAGGGCCTTGACGTTCTGCATTCATGAGAACGTCCGGCCGTCGGCGGAGAAGCAGGGGTACGTCCTCCGGCGATTGCTGAGGCGGGCGGTGCTGGATGCGTACCAGATGGGGCAGCGGGAGCCGTATCTTTATCAGGTCGTGCCGGCGGTGGCCGATGCGATGAAGGGCGGCTATCCCGAACTGATCGACAGCGTGCCGAGGATTCAGAACGTCGTCCGGGAGGAGGAGGAGCGGTTCCTCCGGAACCTGGAGAACGGCATGAGCCTGCTCGCCGACACCTTCAAGAAGACGAAGTCGGCCGGCTCGGACGTGATCGACGGCGCGGCCGCGTTCGACCTGCTCTCGACGTATGGCATCCCGGTCGAGGTGACGGAGGGCCTGGCGGCCGATCAGAATCTGCGCGTGGACAGGGCCGGTTTCGAGAAGGCTCGCGAGAAGTTCGCGGCCGTCTCTCGGGGGACGACGGAGGCGGCCGACGTTTTCGCCACCGGGCCGCTCGACACGCTTAAGGAGGCGTATCACCACGGCAGCGAGTTCGTCGGCTATCGGACGTGCTCGACGGAGTCGCGGGTCATCGGGATCATCGAGCAGGGGCAACTGGCGGAGTCGGCGACGGCCGCGGAGGGCGGGCCGCCGGTCGTGCTGGTGCTGGATCGGACGCCCTTTTACGGCGAGTCCGGCGGGCAGGTGGGCGACTACGGGATCGATCGCGGGGGACGGATTCACGTTCGAGGTCGAGGACACGAAGAAGGATCACGATTTCACGTTGCATCTCGGGAAGGTGAGGGAGGGGACCGTCACACTGGGGGCGACGGTTCGGGCCGAGGTGGACGAGCAGCGTCGGCAAGCGATCCGGCGGGCCCACTCCGCGACGCACGTGCTGCATCACGCGTTGCACATTCATCTGGGGAAGCACGCGCAGCAGGCGGGCAGCAAGGTGGAGCCAGATCGGTTGCGGTTCGACTTCGCGAACCCGGAGGCGGTCGGTCGGGAGCGGATCAGGCAGATCGAGGAGACGGTCAACGAGCGCATCCTGCTGGGAGAGGCGGTGAGCTGGACGACCATGCCGATCGAGGAGGCGCGGAAGCTGGGGGCGATGGCCCTCTTCGGGGAGAAGTATCCGGAGGTCGTGCGGGTCGTCTCGATGGGCGAGTTCTCACGAGAACTCTGCGGGGGGACGCACCTGGAGAGCGTCGGGCAGATCGGCCTGTTCAAGATCGTGGGCGAGGAATCGGTGTCGGCCGGCACGCAGGCGGATCACGGCGTTGACGGGCAAGGCGGCGCTCGACTACATCCGCGGTGAGGAGGAGGAACTGGCGGGGGCGGCGGCGGCGTTGAAGGTACCGACCGGGGGCCTGGCGGAGCGGGTGGCGGCCCTGGCGGAGGAGGTCAAGGCGCTCAAGAAGCAGCTCGCCCAGCGGAAGACGGAGTCGGCGCCGAGGACGTCGCCGGAGGAGTTGCTGGCGGCGGCGGCGACGTTCGGCGAGCTCCGGGTCGTGACAGCGGCCATCGAATCGGCGGCGGCGGACGAGCTGAGGCAGTTGATCGACGTGCTCCGGCGGAAGGCCGGGAACGGCCTGGCTGTGCTGCTGGCGACGGCGAACGAGGGCAAGGTGATTCTGGCGGCGGGCCTGACGCCGGACGTGGTCGAGCGGGGCTTGCACGCGGGCAACTGGCTGAAGGAGGTCGCGCCGGTGGTGGGCGGCGGCGGCGGCGGTCGGCCCGACTTCGCGCAGGCCGGGGGCAAGGAGCCGGGGAAGATCCCGCAGGCGCTGGAGAAGGCGGCGGAGGTGGTGAAGGCGAAGATGGGTTCGTAGCCTTTCGTAGGGTGCGTCGAGTCTTCGACGACGCACCGCGCATCGGTCGGAGGAGGGCGGTTTTTCGGAAAGGTGCGTCGTAGAAGACTCGACGCACCCTACGAGAAGAGGGGTGGTGCAATGGCCTCCGTCGAGAAATCGGAACCGCGGTCCGACCCGATTTACGGCTTCGTGGACGAGGAGGGTTTCCCCTGGCTGGAGAACGGGGCCAGGATGACCCAGAAGGAGTTTCACGAGCGGTATGAGAAGCTCCCGCCGGGCTGGAAGGCGGAACTGATCGGGGGGACAGTCTTTGTCATGCCATCGCCGTTGAAGATCAAGCATGGTAGTAGTGACGCACGGCTGAGCGGGTGGCTCTACCTCTACAGCGCCGGCACGCCGGGTACGGAGGGCCAGAACAACACGACCACGATCCTCGGTGAGCGAGAGCGAGCCGCAACCCGATTCGGCCTTGCTGATCCTGCCGTCACACGGCGGCCAGACCCGGGACGGTGACGACGACTTCACGCACGGGGCGCCGGAACTGGTGATCGAGGTCGCCTGGAGCAGCCGCTCGGTCGCTCTCGCCGCGAAGTTGCGGGACTACGAACAGACGGGGGTCAAGGAATATCTCGTGTGGGACCTGCGGGGACAAGAGATTCACTGGTTCGAGCTGGCCGAGGGTCGGTTTGTAGCGATGAGCCCGGATGACAGACGGAGTCTTCCGATCGCGGGTCTTCCCCGGTCTGTGGCTCGACGTGGCCGCGCTCGTGGCCAACGACAAGGCCGCTGTCAACGACACTCTGAATCGGGGACTCCACTCTCCCGAGCACGCGGCGTTCGTCGCCGAGCTGGAACGGAGGAGGGAGGAGCGGGCGGGATAGGGCGGTTCCCGGAAGGTGCGTCGTCGAAGACTCGACGCACCCTACGAAGGCGAGGGGCGATCGGCGCGCCGAGGTCCAGACGGCACTCATCCTCCGCAGGCGGGCAACGGCCTCGGAGACGCGATCGATGGCGAAGTCGATCTCTTCGGCGGTGGTGAAGCGGCCGAGGCCGAAGCGGAGGCTGGCGCGGGCGAGATCCTCGTCGAGGCCCATGGCGCGGAGGACATGGCTGGGTTCGGGGTTGGCGGACGTGCAGGCGGAACCGCTGCTGACGGCCACGTCGCGCATCGCCATCATCAGGGCCTCGCCATCGACGTAAGCGAAGCTGAGGTTGAGGTTTCCGGGAAGGCGATCGGTCGGGGTGGCCGTTGAGGACGATCTCGGGGACGCGGGCGGCGATCCCGGCGTGGAGGCGTTCGCGGAGGGCCAGAATGCGAGGGGCCTCGGTGTCGCGTTCTTGCAAGGCGAGGGCGGCGGCCGTGCCGAAGCCGACGATCGAGGGGACGGGGAGCGTGCCGGAGCGGAATCCGCGCTCGTGGCCGCCGCCGTCGATGAGGGGGGTGAGGCGGACCTGGGGGTCGCGGCGGCGGACGTAGAGGGCGCCGATCCCCTTGGGGCCGTAGAACTTGTGGGCGGTAAAGGACATCAGGTCGAGCTGGTGGTCGTTCACGTTGATCGGGAGGCGGCCGACGGCCTGGGTGGCGTCGGAGTGGAAGAGGAGCTGCGGTCGTGGCAGAGTCGGCCGATGGCGGCGGTCGGGTTGATCGTGCCGACCTCGTTGTTGGCGGCCATGATCGAGACGAGAACGGTGCGGTCGGTGATCGCGGCTTCGACGGACTCGGCGGAGACCTGGCCGGTGGACGTCGGGGGGAGGAAGGTGACGTCCCAGCCTTCGCGGGCAAGGCGGCGGAGGGGGTCGAGCACGGCGCGGTGTTCGGCGGCGGAGGTGATGATGTGGTTGCCCTTCTTCTTGAGGTGGGGAAGGGAACCCTTGAGGGCGAGGTTGTTCGATTCGGTGGCGCCGGAGGTGAAGACGATTTCCTTCGGGTCGGCACCGATCAGGGTCGGCGACCTGCTCGCGGGCCGTCTCGACGGCGGCCTCGGCGTCCCAGCCGAAGCGGTGGGAGACGCTGGCGGGGTTGCCGTAAACCTCGGTGAAATAGGGCAACATCGCCGCGACGACGCGGGGGTCGGTGCGGGTCGTGGCGTGGTTGTCGAGATAGACGGGCGTGGTGAGCACGTTCGGGGTCCTCAGGAATCGAGGGAACGGAGCTGGTGTTCAGTGGGGAGGGTGGGAGGCGGGAAGGAGGGAGGGAGCCAAGGCACGCAAGGGTTGCCAAAAAGCGGGCAGGGGTTCGATTCGGCGAGAGCGCGGGCGAAAGTCGCGAACAGGACGGGGTTTCGGACGTAGTGTCTCCAGGTGGCACGCCGCATGCCGGTTTGCCGCCGGGTGTTTGCGTCGCCCGGTTCGCGCGGGGTTCCGACAATTGTCCGGAAACCGTTTCCCGGCCCGAGCCGGGGGGATATAATCAAGGGCGACGACGGGTGATCGACCCGGAGACGGAGCCCACGGAGTCCGCGTCATGGCCTTGACCGCGCAGCCGCAACCGCAAGGCAAACTGCTGGATTATGAGCAGTACATCAACCGCCAGATTAGCCAGACGCGGGCGAAGATCCGGACGACGGACGTCCTGACCTCGCTGGTCTTGCTCGGCGCGGCGTTGCTGGGGGTGCTGTTTCTCGAGGTTGTACTCGACCATCTCTTCGGCCTTTCGCCGTGGGTCCGCGGGGCGATCCTGCTGCTGGGGTTACCTCTGGCGGCCGGCTTCGCGGCGATCAGAGATCGTCTGGCCGCTTCTGCACCGGGTCAACAGCCACTTCGCGGCCCGGACGATCGAGTCGATCGATCCGAAATTCAAGAACAGCCTGATCAGCTACCTCGACCTGCTCAAGCATCGCGAGGAGACGCCCAGGGCGTTCCTGGCGGCGGTCGAGGCGAAGGCGGTCGATGACCTGACGGAGGTCGAGATCGACGCCGTCGTCGATCAGAGGCGGCTGATCCGGATGGTCTATGCGCTGGCGGGCGTGGTGGTCGTCTTCTGCCTGTACTCGTTGCTGACGCCCAAGAGCATCCTCGACTCGACCCGCCGTGCCTTGCTGGCCGATGTGGCCCGGCCGACGAACACACGGCTGGTCAACATCAAGCCGGGCAATGATCCGAAACAGGCGAACGTCGTGGCCGGGACGAACGTGCCCTTCTCGGTGGAGATCCACGGCACGAGGCCGCGAAGGTCGCGCTGCACTACAGCGTGGACGGCGGCAAGTTCTTACGGGGCCCAGGAATTCGCCCGCGGGCGGAGCGATTACGACCCGTGGACGACCATGCTCCGCGAGGTCCAGACCCGCAACGGTCAGAAGCAGGTTCGCTACTACATCCAGGGCGGCGACGCCACGTCGAAGACCTATCGGCTGAACGTCCGGCCGACACCGATGGTTCTCGACGTGAGCCACGACCTCGTCTTCCCGGCCTACATCCAGCGGGAGCGGCGGGGCGACAATCTGCCGCCGGACGATCGAGGGCCTTGAAGGCGGCAACATTGGAGGCGATCGAGGGGACGCTCGCCGTCGTCCATGCCGCGGACCAATCAGGCGGCCGTCTCGGGCCGCGTCGAGTTCGGGCCGAGCCAGGACAAGGACCGGAGACCGTCGTGAGCCGCCCTCCGCCGAGGTCCTCGTCAACAAGGACGATCCGTACCAGTTCACGGCGCGGTTCCGGGTCGAGTCGAGCCGGACCTACAAGCTCTTCTTCACGACCGAGGAAGGCGAGCTGAACCGCAACCCCGTCGTCTATGACATCACGGCGATCCCCGACCGGCCGCCGACGGCTGCAGTTCCTCGTGCCCGAGCCGAAGGTGCAGGCACCGGCCAACGGCTCGGTGGCCCTTCGGATGAAGGCCGCGGATGACCACGGCGTCGAGGAGGCGACGCTGCACGTCCAGTTCGGACGGGAGTACCTGACGCCGAAGAATTACCTGGAGACGAAGGAGCCGGCCCCCGAGCTGATCCAGGACGACGTGATCGACCTCGCCGGCGCTCCGAGCCAAGAAGGGCGACAAGATCGAATACTGGCTCACCGTGGCCGACACCCGGGAGCCAACCGCCAACCGCTTCGAGACCCCCCGACCAGGTCATCGAGGTCACCGACCCTCTGCCCCCGGAGGAAGCTGAGAAACTTCGCGAGGAGCAGCAGAAGAAGCTGGAGGACGCCCGCCAGAATCCTCCCAACCCGGACGCTCCCCAGCCCCCCCCTGCTCTCGACCAGCCCCCGCCTGCCCAGCCCCAGCCCGGCGAGGGTCAGAAGCCGCCCGAATTGAAGGATCAAGCTCCGAATCAGGCTCCCCAGCCTCCGCAGGCGAACCAGGCGCCTCGCAACGGCCAGCGTGGTGAACAGCAAGGGCAGCAGCAACCGCCGAAGCTCTCCGACAAGGATCGCGAGATGCTCGACCGGCTTCGCAACGCCCTCGCCCAGAACAATCCCCAGCCTCCGGCCCAGAGCCAGAACCAGCCGCAACAGAACCCGAACCAGCCCCGCGACCAGAATCCCGAGCAAAACAACCGCCGCAATCAGGACCAAGCCCAGCAGCAAGGCCAGCCGCAGCAAGGCCAAGCTCAACAGAATGGCCAATCTCAGCGCGGCAGCCAGAACGAGGCCGGCCAGAGTCCGCAGGGTCAACCCGGCCAGCAAGGCGAGGGTCAGCCCCAGAGCAGCCAGGGTAATACTCAGAGGGCCAACACCAACGCGCCCCGTCCGGGCGGCGGTGCCAGCACCCAGCAGCAACGTTCCCAGGGCGGTCAGCCGTCCCAGGGCGATCAGGTCGAGCGGGGCAACGATCCCACCGGCCGCAGCCAGTCTCGTTCCGAGCAAGCGGATCAGCACCCGCCCCAGAACGGAGGCGGCCAGCAGAACGCCGGTCAGCAGCGCGGTGGTCAGTCGAATTCCGGCGAGTCGGCGAACGAGCCGGAGAACCCCGCACAGGGCCAGGCCGGTCCGAATCGCAATGCGCCCTCATCCGGGAGCGCCCCGCAGTCTGGCCAGAAGCCGCAGGAGGAGCGTGGGTCCAAGCCCTCTGAGAAGAACGAGCAGGGCGCCGGCGATTCACAGCGCGAGGAGTCCGGTCCGGGTCAGGAACCGCAATCGCCCCGCGAAGGCCAGTCCGGCCGAGGCCAGACCGGCGGTCAGAATCGCCAGGACGGATCGACGTCCGGCCGTCCGCAAGAAAGCGGAACATCGAAGGGCGCGGAGGATGCCGCATCCCAGAATGGGAAGCCGGACGGCACGCCGAACCAGACCGGCGAGAACCCTTCGGGCGACGAAGCCGGCAACGGTCGCCAGCCGGAAGCGGCTGGGCCTCAGGATGGCCAGGGCCGCAAGCCCGAGCAAGGTCCGGCCGGTGATCGCCAGGGCCGCAAGCCCGGCGAGAAGTCGCAAGCGGCTCGTGGACAGGAACAGCAGTCGGGTACCGGCGAGAACGCGGGTCGCCGTTCCGACGGTACCCAGGGCGAGGCCGAACAGGGCGCCCAGGGGACCGGGAATCCGTCGGGCCGAGGCCGCGAGAACGACACGGGCGACACGGGCAACGCGGCCGCCGGCAACCCCAAGGCCCCCGGCTCCGAGCCGATGCCGCGCGAAGGGGCCACGCCCCGCGGCGAGGTCGGTCCGAACGGCAAGCCCCAGACGGGACAGCAGACGTCCGATGGCCAGCCCGGCGAGCGTCGCAAGCCCGAGAACGGTCAACCAGGACAATCGCCGTCACCAACGCCCCGCTCCAGCGGCGACCCGGGATCGCAAGGCCAGCCGAACGCCAATCCTTCGGCGCCCCGTGGCAGCGATGGCTCCCGCTCCGAGAACACTCCCAGCACGCCGGGTTCTCGTTCTGGAAACCAAGCTCCCCAGTCAAAGCCAGGGACCGAGGGGACGCCTTCCGGTTCACAACCGCAACGCGGTGAGGGTGTGAAGCCGTCGCCGTCTCGTCCCGGTGAGAACCCAACGGGCGATGCCCGGAAGACTCCGGGAGCCAACCAGGGCGCCGCGGCGAAGTCCGCCCAGCAAGATGCTCGTGGCGCCACCGGTCGCGGACAGGACCAGAAGGGTGAAGCCGGAGGCTCGCAGCCCCAGCAACCGGGCCGACCTGATCCGAAGTCGGCCCAGGGGACCGGCGCAGACCAGAAGGCTCGTCAGGCCGGTTCCTCCGACGGCCAGACCAGCCCCCGCAACCCGGAGCGTCCATCCGGTCGGCCTGACGGCCGCAAGCCCCAGGGAACGCAGGGCGAGAACTCGGGCAATCGTGAGAATCCCCAGGGGCGCCTCAAGCCGGAAAGAACGAGCAGAACGGCGGCCAACAGGGCAACCCACAACAGTCCAATGCCCGTCCGGGTGTCGAGAAGCCGCAGCAGGGCGGCGCCGATCAAGCAGGGCGCCAGTCGGGCGGCGAACAGCCGCAACCGAATCAGGAAGGTCAGCCCCAGGCTAGCAAGCCCGGCGAGGAGACCGCCTCATCCGATTCCCAGAATCCCCGCCAGGGCACACCCTCGGGTGGTTCCCCGAGTGCCCCGCAGGGGGCTGACACGAAAAACGCCTCGCAGCAGCGGTCGGGAAACCAGCGATCGGACCCCAACGATCCTCCCCAGGGGAACCAGGGCAGTTCGAACAGCAACCAGCCACCGGCCGACCCGCGCGGTAGCGGTCAGCCTCCGAAGGGTACGAACGAGGCGGACAGCCAGAAGCCCTCGGGCAACCAGAAGCCCTCGGGTAACCCGCCATCGTCGGGAACTCCCAAGGCGAACGCCCGCTCCTCGCAAACCGACTCCAGTCCCCCCCCCTCGCGACAACCAGCTCCCCCGCGACAATCCGCCCACGGCGAACCCTCGCGAGGCAAGACCGAACCAACCCATGCCGGACCAGGCCCCAGACACGCAATCCCAGGACCAGCAAGGTCAAAAGGGGCAACCTCAGCCGGGTTCAGGTCAACAGGAGCAGCAAGGCAAAAATGCGCAGGACAGCAAGGTCCTGGACAGGGCCGGGAGGGTCAACCAGGCCAGGGTCAGCAGCAACCGGGCGGTGGGCGGCCAGGCCAGGCTCAGAAAGGCCAGAGCCAGGATGCTGGCCAGCAAGGGGATCGTGAGGCCCCGGGCCAGGCCGGCGAGCAGCAACCCGGTGGCGAGCCGAAGGCCGCGGCCGGCCAGCGTGGCGAGGGGCCCTCGCAAGGCGGCAAACCCGAACCTGGGCAGCCGGGTCAGGAGCGAGGCCCCATGCCAGAAGGCCAGGACCAGCAGGCCGGCGGACAACAAGGCGGTGAACGGGCCAATGGTCCGCAGCAAGCCGGTCAACCGCAAGCTGGCGAACGGGCCAATAGTCCGCAGCAAGGTGGCCAGCAGGCCGGGGGCGAGCCGAAGAGCGGCGAGCAGGCCGGAGGCGAGCCGAAGAGCGGCGAGCAGGCCGGAGATGGCCAGCCCGGCCAGCAGCCGGGGGGACAGCCGGGAAGTGGAAGCCCGAAGTCGGGACCGGGCCAGGGTGCTCCGAAGGGTCCCGGGGGAGAGCATGGCGGACAGGGTCAGGCTCAGGGTCAGGGACAGGGCCCGGGTGAGCAACCGAAGGGTCAGGGCGAGAACGGCAGCCAGGAGAGCCAGGGCGGCCCGTCTCCCTCGCCCGGCGGCGGTGGCAATCGGACGGGTCAGGCCAATCTGCCGTCTCTGGACGACAAGCCCAACGACCAGCCTGCCGAGAACGCCGGCCGACGTCCTGGCACGCCGCCAGCCAACCCCGGCGAATTGCCCGCGCCCGACAGCGGCCGGGTCGAGCCGGAGTTGGTCCTTCGCAAGTTGCAGGACATCCTCAACCGCGGCGACGCCGACCAGGTTCGCCGGCTGGAGGACGCCACCAACATGTCACGCGAGGAATTGCAGCAGTTCGCCCGCAAGTTCGAGAGACCCGATCTGAAGGCGGCCAGCGAGGGTCAGAAACTCCAGGGCGATCTCCGCCGCGACGCGACCGTGGCCCCGCGCCAGGGGATCGGCGACCGGCTCAAGGGCTCGATCATCCGCGGTCGCGGCGAGCGCGGACCGGGCACCACGGCGCAGGACACCCTCAGCGACCAGACGCAAGGGCTCCGGACCGAGGCCCCGCCCGAGATTCGCTCCCGGATGGAGGCGTATCAGAACAGCATCTCCCGGTCCCGCAACGCACCCTCCGGCGGCCAGCGATGACGACGCTGGCCCGCTCGCCTCGCGACGGGCCACGGAGGACCCTGGGATATCTCCGCACGGAAATCCCCTCCCCGCGAGGGGGTTTCCTTCGCGCGGACTTTATGTTCTTTGTGAGTCTGTGGTGAAATCCGCCTCCGTCTCGATTCCAGGCCCCGCCGATGGACTCTCCGATTCCCCTGCCCCGCCGTTTCCTCACCGCGTTCGACCCACGTGATCTGCCGCACCACTTCACCGACGTCCTGATTATCGGCGGCGGCCTCGCCGGCCTCCGCGCGGCGCTGGGCGTACCCGAGTCGTTCCGCGTGCTGGTCGTCACCAAGGACGAGGTCCGTGAGAGCAACAGCACCTATGCCCAGGGCGGGATCGCTGGCGTGCTCGACCCGGAGGACCGCTTCGACGACCACATCGCTGACACGCTCCGGGCCGGCAAGGGACTCTGCGATCCGGAGGTCGTGGAACTCGTCGTGCGCGAGGCGCCGGAGCGGATCGCCGAACTGGTCTCCTGGGGCACGCGGTTCGACAAGGTGGACGGCCACGTCGCCCTCGGCATGGAGGGCGGCCACTCGCACGCTCGAATCGTCCACGCCCTCGGCGACGCCACCGGTCGCGAGGTGATGCGCGCCGTCATCGAACGAGCGCGGAACACGCCAAACCTCCGGATCTGGCAGAACAGTTTCACGATTGATCTATTGACGCATGAAGGCCGTTGCCGTGGCGCGCTCGTCTGGGACCGCCGCCGGGGGGCTTCGCTCGTCTGGGCCCGAACGGTCCTGCTCGCCACCGGCGGCGCGGGTCAGCTCTACCGCGAGAGCACCAATCCCGCGATCGCGACCGGCGATGGCCACGCCCTCGCCTTCCGCGCCGGCGCCGAACTTCGCGACATGGAGTTCATGCAGTTCCACCCGACCGTGCTCTACGTCGCCGGCTCCTCGCGCCACCTGCTCACCGAGGCGCTCCGGGGCGAGGGCGCCTACCTCCGCGACCGCGACGGCCGCCGGTTCATGCCCGGCTTCCACCCTCAGGCCGAACTGGCTCCCCGCGACGACGTCTCCCGCGCCATCGTCGCGGTGATGGCGCAGACGCAACATCCGTGCGTCTATCTCGATCTTTCGCATCTTGAAGCCAACCCTATCTACGCACGTTTTCCAGGCATCGCCGAGCTACTTCGCCGGTTTGACCTCGACCTGGCCCACGACCGCATCCCGGTCCGGCCCGGCGCTCACTACTTCATCGGCGGCGTGACGGTGGACCGGGACGGTCGGACGAGCTTGCCGGGGCTCTGGGCGGCGGGCGAGGTGTCGTCAAGCGGATTGCATGGGGCGAACCGCCTGGCCTCGAGCAGCCTGCTGGAGGGCTTGGTTTACGGAGCACGCGCGTCGGTGGACATGGTCCGTGTGCTCGAAACCGAGGGATCGGTCCGCCTGGAGGTCCCGCCAATCGTGAGCCGGGCCGCGCCACCCGAGCCCGAGCCCCTCGACCTGGCCGACGTCCGCAACGCCCTTCGCGCCTTGATGTGGCGAAGAGTGGGCATCACCCGCGACGCCGCCGGCCTGGAGGAGGCCGCCCGGCAGGTCGAGTTCTGGCGCGGTTACGCCCTGCCCCGCGTCTTCGACGAACCGGCCGGATGGACGCTCCAGAATATGCTGACAATCGCCCCCTTGATGATCGCCGCCGCCCGTCGCCGGGAGGAATCGCGAGGGGTCCACACCCGTAGCGATTTCCCCGAGACCGAACCGACCTGGGCCCGGCACCTCGCCTTCCAGCTCGGTGCCTCGGCGGAATCAACAGCAATTCTCCCAGACTCAAGGATCTTTCCTTGACCTTGATGCTAACCGATCGAGCAGCAACAGAGCCATGTTCCCTGTTGGGTTGGATGCTGTTGGTTACAAGGCTGACATGGCCCCACCCTTGGCGATCCCCTGCGCTCGCCACGACGGCCCACCACCGCCCAGCCCGAATGGTCCTCCGCGACCCGCGGCTGTGATCATCGCTTCGACCCCGGCCGTGGTCGTCGGCCAAGGAATCCCCCGGACCCGCGCTCCATCATCCTTCCTTACTGGCCTTGTCACGCTTGAAGAACAAGGAAAAACGTGTGGGTGCGAGCCGACATGGCGGAAGCTCCAGGTTACCAGGCGTTCCGGTTTTGCTGGAGCCTTTGGAGGCGTCCAAGAACGACTTCAGAGTTTCGTGTGGGACCGCCGCCCCCGGCTGTCGGCTGTCGAGACCGCCGGGGGCGACTGTCCCCCACGAAGTGGTTCTTGGATGGCCCCTTTGAGCCATGCAATCGCGCTTCGAAGGATATCCCGAAACCAAGATACCTCCGCTATCTACGTCGAGTGGAGACGACCGGGATCGAACCGGCAACCTCCTGCGTGCAAAGCAGCGCTCTCCCAGTTGAGCTACGTCCCCGAGGATGGCTCTATCATACGGCGAGGCCGATTACTTGCCAACGTGGTTCC
The DNA here is from genome assembly GCA_963752755.1 of uncultured Planctomycetales bacterium. Taxonomy (GTDB): domain Bacteria; phylum Planctomycetota; class Planctomycetia; order Isosphaerales; family Isosphaeraceae; genus CAVVZJ01. The sequence goes on from CAVVZJ010000011.1 coordinate 309,022, forward strand.
TGGAATGCGAAGGCACGTGCGCGCCGACGTCATGATTGGGGGAGTATGGAGATCAGAAGCGTCATCAGGCCCCGCGAAACAAGGGGCGATGGAGGAAGAAATCGGGGCGATCGGGGGAACGGCCATCGCCCGGGAGCCGTCGGTACATTCGGTGCATGGCGGATCAGCGAGACGAGCCTGTGCCGTTGACTCGGAGTCCGCGAGTGCCTATAGTGCGGAGGGGAGATTAGCGATTGCATGCACCTGTCTCAAGTCGCCTCCCCGACGCATCGCGTCCCGCAATGGAGTGCGCGGCCGGGGGTTCTGTCCCCCCAAACCGTGTGAGACGGTCGATGCCCGATCAGGAACCCCTTCTCTCTTCCGAACGTGCTGAGCAGACAGGCTCGTGGCGAGCCCCCACGGGGCAAGACGACGCCTCGCCGACGGTGCGCTCGGGCGGCCACAACCGGAGCAGCGGCTCCGCCGCGGGACGAGACGACGCCCGGCGGACCCTGCCGATGCCCCAGGCCGGGGACCGGCTGGAGTCCTTCGTCCTCGAACAGCCGATCGGCGTCGGCGGCATGGGCGCCGTCTTTCTGGCGACAGATACCCGACTGCAACGGCAAGTGGCCCTCAAAATCCTCCCACCCGAGCAGTCGCACGACCCGGAGAACGTCCAGCGCTTTTACCAGGAAGGCCGGTCCGCCGCGCAGCTCGACCACGAGAACATCGCCCGCGTCTTCACGATCGGGACCGACCAGGGCTACCACTTCATCGCCTTCGAGTACATCGAAGGCACCACGATCCGGCAGAAGGTCGAGCGGGAAGGCGTCCTCTCGGTGGCCGAGACGATCAACTTCACGCTCCAGATCGCCAACGCCCTGGTCCACGCCGCCGAGCGTGGCGTCGTCCATCGCGACATCAAGCCCTCAAACATCGTCGTGACCTCGCAAGGTCGGGCCAAGCTCGTGGACATGGGCCTCGCCCGTCGCTTCGAGCGCGGGGCTTCCGACGACGGCCTGACCCAGAGCGGTATGACGCTCGGAACGTTTGACTACATCAGCCCCGAGCAGGCTCGCGATCCGCGCGACGTGGACGTCCGGAGCGACCTCTACTCGCTCGGTTGCACGATGTTCCACATGCTCACTGGCCGGCCCCCCTTTCCCGAGGGGACCGTCCTTCAGAAGCTCCTCCAGCATCAGGAGGAGCCCGCGCCCGACGTCCGCGCCTTCAACCCCGCCGTGCCCGCCGACCTCGCCGTCATTCTCCTCAAGTTGATGGAGAAAGAGCGCGGCCAGCGCTACCAGACGCCCGAGCAGCTCGTCCGCGACCTGCTGGCCGTGGCCGGGGCGCTGGGTCTGCGATCGATCAGCCCCGAGGGCCTGGTCTGGATGGCGAACAACCGGATGCCCCCCTGGGAGCGGCATCTCGTCTGGGGAATCCCGACGATCGGCCTGGCCATCCTCGTCTCGGCCCTCATCTGGTGGGGCCAGACTCCCGACTCGCTCACGTCCAGCCGGACAACCGAATCGCTCGGCCCGACCAGCACGGCGGGCCAGCCCAGCCCGACGGCCACCGAGGTCCCGAGAATCACGATCGCCGCGCCTGAGGAGCCGGGAATCGGCGATCGCGATAACGAGGCCGCCGAGTCGGTGCCGACCGCCGCCGAGACCCGGCCGGCTCGCGAGTGGCTTGTGGGAGCCGACGAAGACCTCGCTCTCGCCATCGCCAAGGCGGCCCCAGAGCGCCACCTTGATCCTCACCGATGACGGACCGTATTACCTCAGCCCCACCGCCACGGGCTTGCTCGGCGGCTTTGCCGCGATGGAACGTCGCGACCTGACGATCAAGGCCGGAGCCCAGGCGCGACCCGTGATCCGGGTCGGCCGCGAGCCCCGCGAAGTGGCCGGCGAGGCCGCTCTGCTGGTCTTCCGCGGCGGTCGTATCCGGCTCGACGGTATCGAGTTCCGACTCGACGCGACCGAACCCGCCCGGAGACTCTCGGCGATCTACGCCGAGAACGTGGACCTGAGCCTCGCACGCTGCGTTTTCCGTCGCGATGGCTCGCGGCTGGGCTCCGTGAGTCTCACCGCCCTGAATCTCCAGGGCGACGCGACCGGCTCCCAGGCCGACGTCCGTCCGGTCCCGACCCGGCTCGTGAACTGCCATTTCGATGGCGGCCAGGTCGGCATCCTGGCCCGTGGGCCGGCCGACATCCATCTGCGGGACTGCACCTTCGGACCCGATGAGCCGGCATTCTGGATCGACAACACCGAGGCCGACGGACCGGTCCCCGTCTCCTTGACGCTTCAGTCCGTCCGGATGCTCGCCGGCCCAACCCCGGTCTTCCAGATCACCAAGACCCGCGCCAGCGTGGTCCTCTCCGATTCCGTCGTCGCGCCGCCGTCGGTTCGACAGGCGACCTTGATCGCCACCGATGCGCCCGGTCAGCTCGACTGGTACGGACGCGGCAACCTCTACGGCTGGATCGGCACCTTCCTCCAGCCGACCGGCGACCGTTCGGATCTCCCCCCGATCCGCTCCTTCCACGACTGGGCCAACGACGACCAGGTGATCCGGGAGTCCCGCTCGGAGTCGGTCCGCCAGCACATCTGGGCCCGCGAGGATCCGGAAAGCCTGCTCACCCAGCAAGACCCCTCCAGCGCCTTCCGGCTCGCCGACCTTACCCCCCCCTGCCAGGACGAGTCCGGTCCCCAGCGTCCCCGGCCCCTGAATCTCCCGCCGGGCGGCATGCTGGCAAACCTGCTCGACTCCGCCTTCCACCGCCGTGCCGCTGGCCCCGCGGACCGGGAGCCCTCGGTCGAATCCGCCGCGCCTCGGGATTCCTCCACCGCATCGAGTCCCCCGGGACTCGACTCGCGAACCAGCGCGAAGACCCCGTCGCGAAGCCTGACGTCCGACACGACCCAACGTACGCCCCTCGCCGAGGAGGAGACCGATTCCTCCACGCTCGACGATCCGATGCGCGTCGCCGAGATCGACCTGCCGCCGATGTTTCCAGAACCGAATGCCCCCATGCCGCAGGTACCGACCAACCCGATGCCGGTCGCGCCGATCGAACCAATGCAGGTCGCTCCCGCGGACGTCCCAGACGCTCTCGCCGCGACCAACTCCCCCAAGCCGCCCACCAACGAACGAACCCGCGAGCCGGAATCCTCCCCGGTGACCGACGCGACGACCTCCGGACTCCTCGCCCCGACCTTCCCAAGACGCAAACCCGAAAGCGAGGGGCCGTCCCCTCGGGAGCCGTCCCCTCAAGACCGGGATGACCGTCGTGAGACGTCGCCGCGATCCTTCGAGGACCCGACCCTCGTCCGAACCGCTGGCGAGTTTCGCCGCGCCCTGGAGCAAGCGGGCGTGGTCGGCGGTAAGATTCGCCTGGCTCCCGACGCCGATATCGAGCTGGCCACGGTGGATGTCCCCCGCGGCGGTCGCTGGCTCATCCATGCCGAGCCGGCGGAGAATCGCTCCCGCCCTCGCCTACGATTCCGCCCGTCCGCAGAGCCGGAAAGGCGAGCCTCGCAACCGAGCGTCCTGTTCCGGGTCGCCCCGGGGGCCGCGCTGGAACTTCAAGGGGTCGATCTGATCCTGGAGGAACGGGATGCTCCGACCAGCCGACGCTGGGCCGCCTTCGGGATCGGCTCGGGAACGGAGCTGGTCCTCAACCGCTGCACGGTGACCGTCGAAGGCGCCTCGGACGGGCCATCCCGGGTGCGCTCGGCGGTCGTGCTGGTGCAGAACGCCGAAGGCCCGAACCTCGGTCTGGACGCCTCGGGCATCAACATCCGTGCCACCGACAGCCTCCTTCGCGGCGGTGGCGACCTCGTCGATGTGGCACCCGGCCTGCGACTCGACCTGACCTTGAAGAACACCCTGGCCGCCTGCGGCGCCAGCCTGGTTCACGGCCACGGCGTCGCCCGGGGCGCGGTCCCCGAGCCACTCAAGCTGATGCTCAGCCAGGTCACGTCCCGCTCCGCCCGCGGCCTGATCCGCCTGGAGAGCACCGACGGCGAGCCCGAGCTGCCCCTCGTTCAGGTGATCGTCCGCGACTCGATCCTCGCGACCACCCCGGCCGGTGACCCGCTCTGCGTCATCGAGGGTCAGGAGGGTCTGGAGACCCTTCGCGACCGGATTCGCTGGGAGAGCCACGGCAAGGTCGTCTATCACCAGATCGAGACCTACCGCCGCGACCAGACCGCCCAGTCCGGCACCTCGCCCGTCGGCTTCAAGCGACTCTCCTGGGAGGTCGCCGTCGGTCCCAACGAGGACGACCCCTTCCACGGCGACGCCCTGTTCGCCCGCCCGTGGTCCCCGGATCGCCCGCTCTGGACCCTCACCCCCGACGACGCTCGACTCGATCCCGAGACCCCCGCTCCCGCCGCCGGCCCCGACCTCGACCTCGTCCCCACACCTCCGCCGACCGCCAACGATTGACTCGACCGCCTCCCGATCGGAGGGGGACGGTCGGTGCTCGATGAGCCCAGATCGGCCACCCGAAGCTTCCTGACCGCGACACCTCACCCGCGCCCGCGTCTCGATTGTGTGCTATAATTAACCCTGGCTCCCTGGCAATCCGGTTGCGATCCTTCCCGCCCAATCCCGGCGAGACGTCGCGACGCCGCGACGCGTCCCGGCGCCGAACGAACTTCAAAATGGGCAAAATGGCCCTTCTAAACTCCAGAGCCTTCGGGGTTTGTGATCCAGGGTGCGACGCCAAGGGAAGCGTCCTCCAGGCGTCCTCACGCCGTCTTGCCGGCGTCCCGGATGCGTCGCCAGGGCGTTCTTGTGCGGTCTCGACCGCTGTGAATGGCAAAAGAAAGCGGTTTTCGCCATCCAGTCGGAGACGCCGCACCACGGTCCGCAACGCCGCTCAGTCAGGGCGGGCCGCGTCGGGGACCATCTGGGTGAACATCGCGGCGAGCGCTCCCTCGATTTCGGACCCCTGGATTGGCGGAGCGCCGAGGTTGGCCGGGCCGGGCATCCCGCGCTCGATCAGGGCCTTCAGTTCGGCCGACCAGTTGGGGGCGAGGGCGTCGAGGGCAATGGCCAGGCGGGAGGTAAGGCTCGGGATCAGGTCCGAGTCACCGTGGGAGACGGCGTCGAGGACCTTCGCGGCGGTGGACTCGGCGGACGCCGAGACGAGCGGCAAGGTGTCGGTCGCGGCGAACCAGAGGTATTCGGCATGAGCATCGCCCTTGAACCAGGCGTGGGTATGGCCGCCGGTGCGGATCGTCTTGGGGAAGACGCCCGTGACCAGGACGCCGTAGCGGGCGAGGTCGGCGCGGAGGGTCCGCGTGAAGCCGGCCAGGGCGAACTTGCTGGCGCAGTAGGCCGCCAGGTGCGGCGCGGCGGCCAGGCCGCCGATCGACACGATGTTCGCGATCCGGCCGAAGCCCCGCTCCCGCATGGAGGGCAACGCCGCCAGCGTCGTCTGCACGGCGCCCCAGAAGTTGACCGCCATGATCTGGCGGTAGTCGTCCAGGGTGAAAGTGATCTCGGGGCCGACGAGGATCTCGGCGGCGTTGTTGATCAGGACGTCGATCTGTCCGAAGTGTTCCAGCGTCCGCCCAACGAGGTGGTGCGCCTCGTCCTCCACGCTGACATCGGCGGCGACGCTCAGCAATTCCGGGGCCCCTTGCTCGCGGAGCGTCTCCGCCGCGGCGGCCAGTTCGGCCTCGTCGCGGGCGTTGAGCACGACGTGGGCCCCCTGCGCAGCGGCCTGCTGAGCCATCAGGAACCCGAGGCCCGTCGAGCTGCCGGTGATCAGGACCACCCGCCCCGCGTAGTCGATCCGACGCCGCGAACGGAGCCAGGCACGCGTACCCCACAAGGCCCCCGCGCCCGCGAGCAGGCCAAGGGCGACTTTCGGACCGGTCTTCATGACGGACTTCCTCCGGGTCGTCGCGTTTGGACGGGAGAGGCTGGGCGGATCTTCGCCAGACCGCCCAGCATACGCCATGCCGGCCGCTCCTCAAGGCATCCACAACCGCGACCACCATCGAGGTTTGGTCCGACCCGCGGGGCCGGCTCGCGGCCGTGACCTCCCTCAAAGATGGCTGGCAATTGGCCCGACGGTGGCTATGCTTGGTTGACTTCGCGGGAATGGCCCGCAAGCTTCGAGCCGTTCGGAGAGCTTGACGGGAGGTGGCGCGGTGCCCGGGTCCGTCTTCATCACGCGACCGATCCCCGAGCCAGGGCCGAGCCTCGTGCGCTCGGTGGCCGATCGGGTCGAGATCAATCCGCACGACCGGCCCCTGACCTGCGCCGAGTTGCTGGCCGGCGTGAAGGGACGCGACGCGGTGCTCTGCCTGCTCAACGACCCGATCGACGCCGAGGTCATGGAGGCCGCGCGCGGCTGCAAGATCTTTGCCAACATGGCCGTCGGTTACAACAACATCGACGTGCCCGAGGCCACGAAGCGCGGCCTTCTCGTCACCAACACCCCCGGCATCCTCACCGACGCCACCGCCGACCTGACCTGGGCCCTGATCCTGGCCGTTTCCCGACGGGTCGTCGAGGGCGACCGCGAGATGCGCTCCGGCCGGTTCCCTGGCTGGGGGCCCCTGTACATGCTCGGCGGCGACGTCACGGGTGCCACGCTCGGCCTGATCGGTCCCGGCCGGATCGCCGCCGAGGTCGCCCGTCGGGCGTCCGGCTTCCGCATGAAGGTGCTCTATTGCGGGCGACGATCGAGCACGGAGCTGGAAGCCCTCGACGCCAGCCCTTGCAGCCTCGATGCGCTGCTGGCCGAGAGTGACTTCGTGAGCCTGCACGTTCCCTTGAGTGACGAAACCCGCCACCTGATCGACGCCGCGGCCCTGGCCAAGATGAAGCCGACAGCTTACCTCATCAACACCTCCCGCGGCCCGGTCGTGGACGAGCCGGCGTTGGTCCAGGCCTTGCAAGCCGGGCAGATCGCCGGGGCGGGGCTCGACGTTTACGAGGACGAGCCCAGGATGGCCCCGGGCCTGGCCGATTGCCCGAACGCCGTGCTGCTGCCGCACCTGGGAAGCGCCACGCGGGCCACGCGAGCCGCCATGTCCGAGATGGCGGCCCAGAATGTGGTGGCCGCCCTGAGCGGGCACCGGCCCCCGAATCTCGTCAACGCCGGCCTCTGGACGGAAGATCCCGGTGCGGAGGCTCACGAATTGCGGTAAAATTGTCTCCAAACGGGGATTCTGGCGAGACTTCGAGGGCGCATGGGCCAGCTCAAGTTCCGACTTCCACCATCAGCCCCGGCTGAGAACGACCTCCGCAAGGCGTTCGTGACCGGCCCCGACCGAACCCCGACGCGGGTCCAGGTCGAGGTGCGACCGGGTCTGTTGATCGTCCATCGCGATTCGCCCGAGAGTGGGCGACTCTCGATCCCCTGGCCTGTCGAGGGCCAAGGGACCCCGTTCGTCAGCACCGCGACTCTGGCCGAGCGTCTGGAACCCTACGACCTCGGCGTGGAACTGGCTCGCGGCAAGCTCAACGACGTCCGCAACCAGCTCGCCGACTGGCAACAGATGGGTCTGGTGGTGCCCCAGGAGGTCGAGGAGTCGTTGCGGCTTGCCCAGCGCGGCTTCGCCCGCGCGGCCACCTCGCAGGACCGGATCGAGGTCTCCAGCGCCGCGTCGGGCGAGTCGCTCAAGCACGCCTTCCTCGCCGCTCATCGGCTGGTGGAGGCGTACACCGATCAGGTCCTGAAGAAGCGTCGGGACCTGGCCTCGAAGCTCTCGACGCTCCTGGCCGTCGGGCTCGATGGCGTCCCCAAGGGACAGCCCTGGTCGGCCGCCCTGCTGGTCGCCGCCAACGCGGCCCGGCTCTCGCTGAACTGGGCGAGTATCGCCCCCATCGAGACGAGCTTCCGCTGGGAGGAGTCCGATGCCCAGCTTCACTGGTGCCGCAAGAAGCGGCTGACGGCCACCGCCGGTCCCTTGATCGACCTCCGTCGTGGCGCCCTGCCCGACTGGCTCTGGCTCTGGCAGGGGGATTTCGACGAGATCCTCGCCCAGGCCGGCGACCTCGTCCGCCAGGCGGTCTCCCGCTATCGCGGCAAGATCGCCGCCTGGCACGTGGTTGCCCGCCCGGCCTCGGGCGAGGTGCTCGGATTGACCGAGGAGGATCAGATCCGGCTCACCGCCCGGCTCATCCAGGTCGCCCGACAGGCCGATCCCGAGGCTCAACTGGTGATCGACCTCGATCGGCCGTGGGCCGAGTGGATGGCCTCCAGTGACTTCCAGCTCGGTCCCCTCCACCTCGCCGACTCGCTCGCCCTGCGCCGACCTCGGCCTCGGCGGGATCGGCCTGGAGATCGCCCTCGGTTACAGCAACCTCGGCAGCTCGCTACGCGACATCTTCGAGTTCTCGCGGTTGCTGGACCTCTATGCCTTGATCAACCTCCCCTTGCACGTGACGTTCGCCCTCCCCTCGTCGGCGGGGCCCGACCCCCAGGCCAGCGGATCGATCCAGGTCGAGTCGTCGCAATGGCCCCGTCCTCCGGACGAGGCGATCCAGGAGGAGTATGCCGAGTCCTGGCTGAAGCTCGCCGCGGCCAAGCCGTTCGTCCAGTCGATCACCTGGGCTCAGGTCTCCGATGCCCCAAGGCACCTCTACCCGCATGCCGGCCTCTTCCGACCCGATCAGTCGCCCAAGCCTGCCTTCCACACCTTGCGACGGCTCCACCGCAGGATTCATGGCCAGTAACCGGGCAGATTCCGGCCGGGAGTCGGCTTCCGGCCTCTTTCGTTCACGATCCGATCCCGGTATCGTAGGGCAGGCACGTCGCGCGGAGCCACACGGACTGGGAACCTCTGGGGGCGACGATGGAACCACGGTGGGTGGTCTGCGACGGGTGTCATGCCCGACTCCGGACCTCCAGGCCCGCGACGTCGCGGGGACGACCTTGCCCCCGCTGCGGGGTGTCCTTGTCGGGTCCGCCGCGCCTCTGGCGACGCACCCCACCGGCCCTCCTTTCCATCGTCGCCGTCGTCTTGACCGGCCTGACGAGCCTGGTCCTCGCCGGTCGATCCTCCCCGGACCGGGGCCTTTTCCCTCCGAGGTCCGGCCCGACGCCTGCCGATCGGATCTCGACCCCACGTCCCCCCTGCTGCGTCGGTCCAACGCGTTCCCGCCTCCTTGCCGACGCGACGCGCTCCGCGCCGTCCTCCCGGCCCGTTCCCCAGGCCCGAGACACGGACGGCCCGGGGATGGCGCCCTCCGTGCCGTGCCCTGGCGAGGAGGCCCGGGATCTGTCCGGGGCGATCGCCTGCCTCGTCGAGGAACCCGGGCCGCCCCAGGTTGCGGTGAGTTCCCCGCCAGCGTCGCCCCCGGTCGCGGCCCCGCCAGAGCCGGCGAACCCGGCCGCCGGTCTGGAGGGCGGGCCGCGTCGCGTCCGTGTGGCCGACGAGGACGGCCGTGTCCTGGTCGCGCGGGTCTATGGCCCACCGGAAAAAGGCTGGGTCCTGCTTCCCGACGGCCGACTCGCCCGGACCAACCGCCTGATCGACACCTCCGAGCCGTTCCGGCCGATGTCTTCCCAGGAACTTTGCGACACCTTGAAGGACCGCGAATTCCGGGACTTCTCCTGCAAGACCACCGAGCATTACGTGGTCTTCTACCAGTGCTCGGAAGAGTTCGCCGAGGCCAGCGCGACGTTGCTGGAGAGTCTCTACCAGGGCTTGCTGGCGAAGCTTCCGGAGAAGGGCATCGCGGTCCACCCAACCGAGTTCCCGCTGGTGGCCGTGATCTACCGAAGCGAGAGCGACTTCCGCGAACGCCGACGGATCGAGCCCGATATCCAGGCCTATTACGAGATCGTCTCCAACCGGATCTACTTCTACGAGAGGCGTGATCGCGACCTGCAAGACCCTCGGACCGCCGCCATGCGACAGCCCCAGACCGTCGCTCATGAGGGCACGCACCAGGTCCTCCAGAACATCGGCGTCCAGCCCCGTCTGGCCGACTGGCCCGTCTGGCTCGTCGAGGGCCTGGCTGAGCTGGCCGCCTCCACGACGACCAACAATGGCCGCTGGGTCGGCTTCAGCTCGGTCAATCCGTTCCACATGGCCACCATTCACGACCTCGACGACAACCGCTCCCTCCACGCCCGCGGTCAGCGGATGGCCAGTTCCCGGATCGGCCGCGACCGCGGCGCCTCGACCGCGCGGTACCTCGCCACCCGCAAGGACCTGACACCGACCGACTACGCCCTGGCCTGGGCCCTGACACACTATCTCGCCAACCAGCAGACGGAGAAGTTCGTCACCTACCTGAAGTCGATGAGCCGGATGGAACCGCTCCAGCCACGCGCGCCCGACGAGCATCTGGCAGACTTTCAGCGCGTTTTCGGCAACGACCTGCCGTCCCTCGACCGCCGCGTCCGCAAGCATCTCTCCGGTCTGCCATACCCGAGGCCGGTTTACTACGCTGTGATGTTCGAGCAGCCGCTGCCCGAGGGATTTGTGCGGCGGGGGACTCTGGTGAGCCAGTCTCCGATGGTCATCCGCGAGTGGTTCCAGCAAAACCTGGCCCCCGAGGGCGGCCCTTACCTCTGGCAAGTCATGCCCTTCCGCAGTCAGGCCAAGGCGATCCTGTTCACCGAGCAGTGGCTTCGGGCCCAGGGCCTTCGCTGAGGCCGCCGTGTCCTGATCGAGCCCCCATCCAGGCGAGATGGCCCCGCATGTCTTGCCGTCGAACTTGACGTCACCCCGGTTTGGGCGATAGATTACACACACATCGAATCCACAGCCTGTCCTCGATACACCCTCTCGATCTCCCTCCTCGGACATCGGCCTTACACGATGCAGGGAGCCTGTCCATGCGCATTCTGCCGTTCCGGCGGATCGTCCCCGCCTTGCTGCTCGCCGCGACAACGCTCGCTGCCTGCGGCGGTCCTCGCCCAGGAGCCGGCCAACGCCAACCAGGCGGGACAGCCCTTGCCTGAGCCCCAGCCGATACCTGAATTTACCCTTCCGACGCTCAACACGATTCCGACCCGTCGCACCGCTCCCGGGCCGAACTGGGTCGTCGCCGACTCCGCCCCCTTGCCCAAGGACAAGCCGGGCATCTGGGTCCTGGAGTTCTCGTTCAAGCCGGTGCGACTCATCGAGGTTGAGATTCCGGGCAAGGGTCGTCGGAAGGTGCATTACATGTATTACAAGGTGGTGAACCGGACGGGTCAGCCTCGCCAGTTCGTGCCCCAGTTCACCCTCGTCACCGACGACGGCCAGCGTTTCGAGGACACCGTTCTGCCGATTGCCGTCAAGAAAATCCAGGCCAAGGAAGCCCCCAGCATCCCGCTTCTGGGCGCCGTTACCAGCACGGGCACGATCCCGCCCAGCACCAAGGAAGGTATCGACGACGCGGTTTTCGGCGTGGCGATCTGGGACAACGTCGATTTCAAGGCCGACGCCTTCAACGTCTTCATCCGCGGCCTCTCCGACGGTTTCCAGGTCGTCCAGCCGCCCGAAGGTGGCGAGCCTTACACCCGCTACAAGGCCCTCCGAATCGACTTCGCTCGCCCAGGCGACGAGCGGAATCCTCACGGCCGCGAGATCATGCTCAAGGAGCCGCCCTTCGAGTGGATCTATTACCCCTGACACCCGCCCAGCTCAATCCCGCACTGCATACGCGACCGGATCGGCCATCCCGATCCGGTCAAACGCTTCCAGCCGGAGGCGGCAGGCGTCGCAGCGACCGCACGAAAGGCCCTCTGGTGTCGGGTCGTAGCACGAGTGGGTCAGGCCATAATCGACGCCCAGTTCCAGGCCCCGCCGGATGATCTGCTCCTTTGTCAAGGTCAGAAGCGGGGCCTGTACCCGGAACCGTGCCGTGCCCTCGACGCCGGCTCGCGTGGCGAGATTTGCCAGAGTTTCGAACGCCTGGAGGAAGTCGGGCCGGCAGTCGGGGTAACCCGAATAATCGACACAGTTGACTCCGAGAAAGAGGTCGAACGCTCCCATCGTCTCGGCCCAGGCGAGAGCCAGGCTCAGGAAGATCGTGTTCGCGCCGGGACATAAGTGATCGGGATTCCACCCTCAGACATCGCCTCGGCGGCACGGTCCTTCGGAACGTCGAGGTCCTCGGTCAAGGCGCTGCCGCCGAAGGCCCGCAGGTCGATCTCCAACTCAACGTGACGCTCGACCTGAATCGAAGCGGCAACCTTCTCGGGCCGCCTCCCGTTCGACCACATGCCGCTGGCCGTAGAGGATCGTCAGGGCGTACAGCTTGAAACCCGCCGCCCGAGCCTCGGCCAGCGCGGTGGCGGAGTCGAGCCCGCCGCTGAGCAGAACGACGGCCTTCCGATTTGCCGATTCCGCGCTCATCCGTGGTCCCCCAGGTTCATCGAAACGCAGGATCGCTGCCGCGACGCCACAGGCGATAGGCGTCCGAGAGTGTGCCCTGCCGCAAGATCTTCCGAGCGCTCGGAAATCGCGATTCGGAAGCGGCTTTCTTCGCCTTGAAGGGGGCCTGGCCAGGACGATACAATGTCCCGTTTCAGAACCTCCGACAGGAAGACCAGGCGATCGTCCGCACCCGGACTCCGGGATGGGTCGGTCGGGCGTTTTCCAAGGATTGCGAGCGATGGCACACAAGAAGGGTCAGGGTTCGAGCCGCAACGGCCGCGACTCGAATCCGCAGATGCTAGGAATCAAGCTCTACGGTGGCCAGCATGCCCGTCCGGGCAACATCATCTGTCGCCAGCATGGCACGCGCTGGAGGCCCGGCCGCAATGTGGGCGTCGGCAACGACTGGACCATCTACTCCTTGATCGAGGGGACCGTCGAGTTCGATCAGGGCGGCCGTCGGATTAACGTCAAGCCGCTCGCCCAGGTTTGACCGCGACGTTGCCAGGATGGGCATTGCGGTCGGCTCGGTATTCTGGCGAACAGGCGCCGCCCTGCGACGAAGAACCAGGAGCGGCGATGTTTTTTGAGGTCTGGCCGACTCGCAAAGGTTAATCCATGTTCGTCGATCGAGCAGTCCTGTACGTCAAGGGGGGGGATGGGGGCAACGGCCTCGTTAGCTTCCGCAAGGAGAAGTACGCCCCACGTGGCGGACCCAACGGCGGCGACGGCGGGCACGGCGGCTCCGTGATCGTCCGCGCCTCCGACGACCTGACGAATCTCGCCAACCTCTCTCACCAGCGTCACTGGCGGGCCAATCGGGGTCAGCATGGCCAGGGTTCCAACTGTACCGGCCGCGACGCCGAGGATCTCTTGATCGAGGTGCCCGTCGGCACGATCGTTCGCGACCGCGACCGGGGCCACGTCCTTCGCGACCTCAAGCGGCCCGGCGAGCGCGTGGTCGTTGCCCGGGGTGGTCGGGGCGGGCACGGCAACACCTTCTTCAAGTCGTCCACCAACCGCGCCCCCCGCCAGGCCGAGAAGGGCCAGGAGGGCGAGGAGCGCTGGATCGTCCTCGAACTGAAGGTGATTGCGGATGTTGGCCTCGTGGGTTTGCCCAACGCCGGCAAGTCGACCTTGCTCTCGCGGATCTCCCGGGCCCACCCGGAAATCGCCGATTACCCGTTCACGACGAAATACCCCAACCTCGGGACCGTCACCGTCGATGCCGACCAGACCTTCGTCGTCGCCGACATCCCCGGCCTGATCGAGGGTGCTCACGAAGGGCACGGGCTCGGCCACGAGTTCCTCCGCCACGTTGAGCGGACACGGTTGCTGGTGCATCTGGTCGATGTCCTACCCGTCGATGGCAGCGACTCGGTCGCGAACTACCGCGCCATTCGCCGGGAGCTGGAGCTTTACAGCCCGGCGCTGGCCTCCCGCTCCGAGCTGGTCGTCGCGACCAAGTTGGATCTCACCGGCGCGGACGAGGCCCGCCAGCGTCTCCAACGCGAGATCGGCCGTGAGACGCTCGCGATCTCGGCCGTCACCGGCCAGGGCTTGCCCGCCTTGCTCCACCGGATCGCCGCCACCTCGACCATCTCGACCCGGCCCCCGAGGAGGAGCCGGCTGGGGCTCGTGGCTGATGCGATCCCTTCCGGCCGACGTTCGCCATGAATCCCGCCGAGCCGCGTGGTGGTCGATCTGGGCAACAGCCGCCTGAAATGGGCCACGCTCGACAACCGCGGCGTCCTCTCGACCCTGCACGCCGTCTCCCCCGGCCTCCCCGACGCCCCCGACCTGCGTCGTCAACGACGTCGGCGATCTTCCCGGCCGATCCTGGGCGATCAGCAGCGTTAATCCCGCCGGTCGTCGATCGACTGGTCGCGAGGCTCCAGCGGCGGGGCGTGACCGACCTCCGACTCTTCCGCTCGGCCGCCGACGTCCCGCTCGCCCATCAGCTCGCCCAGCCCGAGACGACTGGCGCCGACCGCGCCCTGGCAGTCCTCGCCGCGATCCGGCTGCAAACCGGCAGGCGGGCCGGGGCTGGTCGTCTCTTGCGGCACAGCTATAACGGTCGAGCGCATTTCCGAAGACGCTGTCTGGCAAGGCGGCGCGATTGCCCCCGGTCTCGGACCGATCGCCCGTTCCCTGCACGACCTAACGGCCCAACTGCCTCTGCTCGATCTCGATTCCATCGTCGAATCCGCTGATCCGCCACCGTCCTGGGGGGTGGCGACGGCGCCGGCTCTCGCGGCGGGCCTGTTCTGGGGCCTGGTCGGGGCGGTCCGCGAGATCCTCAGCCGACAGGCGGAGGGCTTCCGACGGAATCCCTGGCTCCTCTGGACGGGTGGCGACGCCGACTGGCTCGCGCGTCGGGTCGCCTGGCCGGGTGGTCGGCTGGTCCCCGACCTGGTGCTCCGCGGGCTCGCCACGGCGGCCTTCGGCGTCGAGCCGGGAACCGACGGACCATGAGGTCGATCGTCGCGGCACCGGATGCCCGGATCGCCCTCCTCACCGCCGAGGAACGCGGCGCGGTGGCGGTCGTGCGGGTCCGTGGGAAGGATGCCCTGGCCCTCGTCGAGAGTACACTTCGCCTCCACGCGGGACCGCCTCTCTCCCGGACTCCGCCCGGCCGGCTCCGGGTGGGTCGGATTGGATCGGGGATGGGCGATGAGGTTGTGGTCGTCCGTGACCCGGTGGCGGGTGTGATCGAGGTACAATGCC
Source organism: uncultured Planctomycetales bacterium (assembly GCA_963752755.1). Lineage (GTDB taxonomy): Bacteria > Planctomycetota > Planctomycetia > Isosphaerales > Isosphaeraceae > CAVVZJ01. Next base: position 324,078 of record CAVVZJ010000011.1, read on the forward strand.
ACGGTGGACCGCAGGCCGTTGCCCTCGTGCAGTCGGCCCTGGTGTCGGCCGGTGCCGTCCGTGAGCGGCCCGCCGACGGGCTCGCCGCATCCTCCGCGGACGCCTCGCAATTTCAGGCGTGGCTGGACCTCTCCCAGGCGCCCACCCTCCGCGTGGCCGAGATCCTGCTGGAGCAGGCGCAAGGGGCATTGTCGGATGAAGTCCGTCGGCTGGCCGAACTTGCCGACCGGCCGGAGTGTCACGAGGAGGTCGCGCGTGGGTTGGAAACCTTGGTCGAACGCTCCCGCGTCGGGCTTCGCCTGCTCGATGGCTGGCGGGTCATTCTCGCGGGTCGGCCGAACGTCGGCAAGAGCCAGCTTCTCAACGCCCTGGCGGGCTACAATCGCGCCATCGTCGACTCGACGGCCGGCACAACCCGCGACGTCGTCACCGTCCGGACGGCCATCGCCGGCTGGCCCGTCGAACTTGGCGACACTGCTGGCCATCGCGTGTCCGACGATCCGCTCGAAGCGGCCGGCATCGCGCTCGGCGAGGCGCATCGCGCTCGCGCCGACCTTGTGATCCTCGTCCTCGATCGCTCGGAGCCGCTGACCGACGCCGACCGCTCGTTACTCGCGACCCTGCCCGCGGCCCTCGTCGTTGGGAACAAGGCCGATCGAAGCCCTGCGTGGTCGTCGATCGACGGGCTGAGTCTGCCGGTTTCTGCTCTCTCTGGTGAGGGGCTAACCACCCTGATGGACGCCATCAGCGCCCGGATTGTCTCCAACCCACCCCTGCCCGGCGCGGCGGTGCCTTTTCGCCGGGAACAGGTCCAAATCCTCGAGCGGGCACGCGCCCTCCTGGTCGAGGCGAAACCGGCGGCCGCCTCGCAGATGCTTCGAAATATGCTTGTGTTTGAGTTTTGATCCTCGATTGCAGGCTGTCGTCGCAACCCGGCCGGGGACTCCACCGTTGCGTTGCCGGGCGTTATAGTGAGCGGACGACCCGCGATCGTGCCCCACCCAAGGCCCAGACCCGAGCCTGCCATGCCCACCGCCCTGATCGGCTCCGGCCCGCTCCGCAACCAGACCGGACGCTTCCGCGAGATCCTTGAGCAAGCCGGCTTCACCACCCTCGACCCCCCCGGCGACGGCCCGCTTACGGAGGCCGACCTGCTCGCAAACTTGCCCCAGTCCGATGCGATCGTTGCCGGCGGTGAGGCGATCACCGACGCCTTGATGGAACGCAGCCCCCGACTTCGCGTGATCGCTCGAACTGGGGTCGGCTACGACGCCGTGGATGTGGACGCCGCGAGTCGCCGCGGCATCGTCGTCGCGATCACGCCGGACACGAACCAGGAGAGCGTGGCGGAGCAGGCGTTTGCCTTGATACTCGCCGTGCTCCGCCGCGTCGCGATCAACGACCGGATCGTGCGCGCAGGCGGCTGGGATCGCACTCTTGTCGCCCCCTTGCGCGGCAAGACGCTCGGCCTCGCCGGCCTCGGCCGGATCGGACGCGCAATGGTGCCGCGAGCGCAGGCCTTCGGCATGGCGGTCCTCGCCTCCGACCCCGCGCCGCCGACCACCTTCGAGGAGTCTCTGGGCGTCCGCCGCGTGGACTTTCCCACGCTCCTGGCCGAGAGTGATGTCCTCAGCCTCCACATGCCGCTCTTGCCCGAAACCGCGCCGGCTGTTCAACCGCGAGGTCTTCGCCCGGATGCGACCTGGTTCCTATCTCATCAACACCGCTCGCGGCGGCGTGGTCGATGAGGCCGACCTCCTCGAGGCTCTCACCTCCGGCCAGCTCGCCGGCGCCGGTCTCGATGTGCTCGACCCCGAGCCCCCTGACCCCGCCAATCCACTCCTGCAGCTTCCGAACGTCGTCGTCAGCCCCCACATCGCCGGCATCGATACTCGCTCGATGGCCGACATGGCTGCGAAGGCCGCGTGGTGTATTGCCGAGCTACATCGAGGCCACTGGCCGACCGATTGCATCGTGAATTCCCAGCTCGGGCCGGGCTGGCGCTGGTGATTCCACCGGATGACTGATCGATCCGGCTTCGTCGTCGCGGCACAGCCCAGGGAGCCGGTCCCGGATGATCTCGGAGGGCGCCTCGCGATCGCCGAAGATCGTGGTGGGCTACCACGGCATGACGTTTCGAATCCTGCAACCTGTCGAGACCCAGCCGATCACCGAACGCGCCGCGTGATGACCGATGGTGTCTGTATGTCAGCGACACGCTGGAGAAGCCCGGTTGATCCGCTCGGCTGACTCCGAACACCCAGCCGGGCCGTCAGACCAGGCTGAGTGTTCGAAGGCCTGTCCTCTCACGAGACCGCAACCGGCCAGAGAGGGCCGAACGGACCGCCTTCTCCGGGCTCGATGACCTCTCCGACGTCCGGGAATTGCCCGAGATCCTGTTCCCGGACACGTTCGAAATCGGCGATCGCGGCGGCCCCGATGCGGCGATCGATGTAGGATGCAACCCGAACCGCCGCGTGCACGGCGCGCGGGACTTCGCCATCGCTCGAATCGGCAGCGATGTGGACGGCATGTGCAATGTACGCCGCCGCCGTCGCGGCCGCCGAGGCGCGGAAGGCGCCGGCGGAATCGAACTCGGCCTCGGCCAGATCATGGCCCTCACGATAGGCCTTGGAGGCCCGACTCCCCACGATCGTCGCCACCTGGGCCGCCGACGCGGCCGCCTCACGGTCGCCACGAGCGAACCGCTCGGCGATGTCGAGGGCCTCATCGATGAACGAACGGTCACCGGGTCGTGCCCACGGCTCGACCCGACGGCCCACCCGGGCCGCCAGCGCCACGAGAGCGCGGAGAGGCAGGTCCTTGAGCTGGCGAGTACTTGGGATCTCGGACGTGCTTGGTTGGATCATGGAAATATCCTCCTGGGAAGGGGTCGAGATGTCCGCCGAGGTCGTGAGCAGTCGGTTTTGAGCATCTCGGCCCATTTTGATTGAAATCGGGCGATTCCCTCGTCAATGTCTTCGACGTTGCCCTTCGGCGTTGAGCCGAGCCGGGCGATTCTCCTTGTTCTCCCTGACGTGGTTTCTCAGAGCCTGCAAGCCGGTCTGCCCCGAACGATCAGCCTGCCCCAGTTGGGGCACAGTCGCCATCGCTGAAATCATTTGATAATGAGAAGACTTCAATGTTCGCGCGCACGCTTCGCTCGCCCGGACTTCCGGAGTGATTTGGAACGCCTGGAAGTGGTCGCAGGATGGAGCCTGTTCCGGGACCGGGGGCGATGCCACGGACCTTCAGGACAAGGCACGTGCTATCGAGGTGGGAGGCTTAACACCGAAGGCGCTGGAGAACGAGAACAGGGGCGTCAGAACGGGCGAGGCCGGAGGGGCGGGGACCGGGTGGGATGGGTGGGGGGATGGTTTCGAAGGTCGCGAGGCTCGGGCAGACCTCGTCCGATTCCTCGAACTCCTCGATCGTTGCCTTCTCATGATAGCAGGCGTCGTACGCAGCGGGCCTTGTGAGATTCGCCACAAGGTCGTGCAGTGGATCCTTATGCTCGGTCCTGTCGAAAGCCTTCAGCGTACGAATGCAACGTCCGGGGGCGTCGGCGTCCCAGACTTGATGAGCAACCGGGATCAGCAGGAGCAACGCCAGGACTGCAACCACGAAGCCGCGAAGGCGCCAGTTCGACGCTTCGGCGGGCAAGCGTGGCCCAGAGGCCGCTCCGCAACTGAGGCTCATCCAAGCTTGGTGGAGCGATGCGTCCATGATCCGGATTGGCACCGCGGCGTTGAGGCCGATCATCACAGGAGCCTCCAGAGAACAATCAATTTTAGCTCAAGAGTCGCGAGACCGTCAACCGAGGCCAGGGCTCCAATCCGGCCCGATCCCTTCCACTGCAGCCGATGACACCGAACTGCTTGGATGAGTGGCCTTTGCTGGGTGACGTTGAGGTGCTTACTCGGACCCCTGGCTCCGATCGATGACTCCCGGTGTGCCATTCCCGAAGGGAAAGAAATGCGCGATCTGGCTTCCACAATTCCACAAGAGTCCCGGCGAATCTATTGGCGATGCGGTCAGAGCCGGGGGCATACTGGAGCAGAAGTAGTGGCGCCGAACGTGCCGACGGCGATCATGCTCAACCACTGCTCGACGAGGCCGGGAGGCAGCGATGGCCGAGCCGAAGCTTCGAGACTATCTTGACGCATCTCCCGACGGAATTCTCATCCTCGGGGCAGCCTGCCGAATTCTGCACGTCAACACCGGGATCGAGCGGCTATTTGGTTACCGACGCGAGGAGTTATCTGGCCAGCCTCTCGACTTCCTGATCCCCGAGGGCTTTCGGCTCGTCGATTCCGTGGTTGATTCGTGGGACGCACCGACCGGGTCCGCCGATTCCGAAGCAAGCCTCAATCTCATCGGGTGCCGCAAGGATGGCAGTGAAATCCCAGTGGAAGTTCGCTTCGGACCCGTCGGTCATGGGGAGCTTGATTTCGTCGTCGGTGTCGTCCGCGAGATCAGCGGCCGCGGTCGTGCTGAGGAGGAACGCGAGCTTTTCTTCCGTTTCTCGATCGACATGCTCTGCATCGCCGGTCTTGACGGCTATTTCAAGCGATTGAACCCCGCCTGGGAGCGCGTACCTCGGCTTCCCGATCGAGGAATTGCTGGCGGAGCCATTCCTCCACTTCGTTCACCCGGATGACCATGAGGCGACACTCATCGAGGTCCAGAAGCTCGCGACCGGCGGCGCCACCATCGCTTTTGAAAACCGCTATCGCTGCCGTGACGGCTCGTATCGATGGATCCTCTGGAGTGCGACCCCGTTCCTGCATCGTCGGCTGATCTTCGCCGTCGCTCACGACATCACCGATCGCAAGGAGGCTGAGGAACAGCTCCGCGTGCAGAACCTCCGCTTGCAGGAGATCGCTCGGTCCGAGCGCCACGCTCACGAGGCCCTCAAGCAGGCCGAGAGCCAGCTCGTGCAGGCCGAGAAGCTCTCGGCGCTGGGGCAGATGGTGGCCGGCGTTGCCCACGAGATGAACAACCCGTTGGCGTTTGTTAGCAACAACCTCGCCATCCTCCAGCGCGACTTTGGCGACCTGTGCGACCTCCTGCGACTCTACCAGTCGTCCGAGGAAGCCACACCCGAACAGCGTCCCGCGACACTCGCCCGCATCCGGGAGTTGGCCGATCGGATCGACCTGCTCTACCTTTTGGAGAACGTCCCGGGGCTCATCGCCCGTTCCCGTGAGGGGCTCAGTCGTATGGAAGGGATCGTGAAGGATCTCCGCGACTTCGCCCGACTCGACACCAGCGACCTGGATGAAGTGGACCTGAACCCGAGCCTGCGCTCGACCCTCAACATCATCACCGCCCGTGCCGAGAAGCAGAATGTGGACGTGGTGGCCGACCTTGCCCCGCTACCCCCGATTACCTGTTACCCCGGCAAGATCAATCAGGTCGTGCTCAATCTCCTTACCAACGCGCTCGATGCCTGCCCCGACGGCGGCAAGGTGACACTGCGGACCCGTCCCTCGGACGATGGTGTCGAGATCCACGTCATCGACAACGGCCACGGCATCGACCCGGCCATCCGGGACAAGATCTTCGATCCCTTCTTCACCACCAAGCCGATCGGCCAGGGGACCGGCCTCGGACTGAGCATCAGCTACGGGATCGTCCAGGAGCATGGCGGCTCGATCAGCACCGACTCGGTCCCCGGTCAGGGGACGCATTTCACCGTACGATTGCCCAGCATCCCGAGGGTAAGTCACCCGACGTCGAGCCCGACCATTTCGATCAACAAATATCGGCTCTCCTGATTGATCCCTGGTGCCCCATGCGAGGAGTTGAAGTTTCCGGTCCTTCCAGAGGCGCAGAAGACCAGGTCTCGCTGGGATAGGACGTGACGCAGTTGGCCCTTTCGACCGAGCTTTGGCCGATGCCGGAAGCTGTTGGTCCGACTACAGTCGGGTCGGAAGTCCAGGAAGGCCAGGAATTTCCGGCCCGAGTGAAGTCGGGTCTACTCCGCCCGGTGACGCCAACTGCGTAACTCCGATGGGATTTAGAAGTCGAAATTATCGATGTTCTCTTCGGTGAAGGTGAACGGCTCGCCGAGGACGATGTTGTCGCCCTCGACGTCGAGCGTGCCGAGCCGGCCGGCGGGGAAATCGCGCGGCGCCGGGCTGAGAGCGAGCCGGTGGCGAGGGCGTGGGAGGCGTAGACGGTCAGGTAGCCGAGGTCCATGCGTGTTCCAGAGGACGACGGCTTCGGTGATGCCGGCATGAACGTATCGCTTGTTGTCGTTAGGCAGCCCGAGGCCGATCACCTTCACGTCGTCGCGGCCCGACTGCTTGACGGCCTCGGCGGCGCCGGGCACGGCGGGGGAGCAGATGGCCATGATCAGCTTCACCTCGGGGTAGGCGTTGAGGATCGTGTTGGCCTCGTCGAACGCCTTGGCCTGCTTGTCGTCGCAGGGGCGGAGGGCGACCATCTTGATCTCGGGGTACTTCGCTTGCCGGCGGGCCTCGATGGCCTTCTGCCAGGCGATCATGTTGGCGGCGGTGAGCGAGGCGGTGATGATGGCGAACTGGCCGTGGCCGCCGAGGATGCGGCCGGCGTGGTCCATCAAGGTCTGGCCGATCCCCTCGGGCGTGGCCTGGTTGACGAAGAAGGAGCGGGCGTCGGGGTCGGCGTCGGAGTCCCAGGTGACGACCTTGATGCCGCGTTCCTGGGCCTTGCGAAGCACGGAGGAGATCCCCTCGCGGTTCTCGACGGCCACGGCGATCACATCGACGCCGCGGGTGATCCAGGTGTCGATCACCTCGTTCTGCTTGGCCGGGTCGGGCTCGGTCGGGCCGTCCCAGATCAGGGTGACGCCCAGTTCCTTCGCGGCCTCCTCGGCGCCCTGGCGGCAGGCGATGAAGTAGGCGTTGCCCTTGCTCTTGGGCATCATCGCGACGGTGATCGGGCGGGCGCCTCCGGACGCGGCGAGCCGAGCGACTGACCGGGTGTCGCGGGCGAGGTGCGGCCGGTCAGCGATTCGACGAGCGTGCGGGCGAGCCAGACGTTGCTCGCGGCGACGATCCCGGCCGCGGCCAGGATCACGGCGCAGATGACGGCGACCTGGGAGTTCTTCACGTCAAAATCCTCTTGAGGCGGGATGACTGGCACGGGACGGGAGGCGCGGCCGGTCCAGCGGTCGAATCCGATGGCGACGAGAAGGAGCGTGCCGGTGAGCACCCCGGCCAGCTCGGCGGGGAGGTCGGAGAGCCGCAGGCCGTTCTGCAAGACGGCGATGGCGAGCAGGCCGAGCAAGGTGCCGGCGACGCTGCCCCGGCCGCCGAAGATCGAGGTGCCGCCCAGCACGACGGCCGTGATCGCCAGCAACTCGTAGCCGGTGCCGGCGTCGGCCTTCGCCTGGCCGAGATGGGCGACGTAGATGATCGCCGCCAGGCTCGACACCAGGCCCGACAGCACATAAACGAGCGCGACCAGCCGCGAGACCGGCAGGCCGGCGTAACGCGCCCCCTCGGGCGAGAAGCCGATGGCGACCAGGCCGCGGCCGATCGTGCCGCGATGGAGCAGGACCCAGAAGGCGGCGGTCACGGCGACGAAGATCGGCAACTGCGCGGGCACCAGGCCGGCGAGGTAGCCCTGGCCGAGGAAGAGGAAGGAGGGCGGGAAGTCGGTGAAGTTGTCCACGCCGCCGGTCAGCCCCTCGGCGAGGCCGCGGAAGAGGGAGAAGGTGCCGAGGGTGACGATCAACGGGGGCAGCTTCAGCCGCGTGATGAGCCAGCCATTAAGGCCCCCCGCCGCGGCGCCGAGGGCGAGGGCCTCCGAGGCCGCCAGCGCGATCGGGTGCCCGGCGTCGCGCCAGAGCTTGCCGAAGACGACCGCGGCGAGGCCCATCAGCGAGCCGACCGAGAGGTCGATCCCGCCGCGTGACGATCACCGGCGTCAGGGCCACGGCCAGCAGGCCGATCTCGACGCTGAGGCGGAGGACCTCGAAGCCGTTGGCGAGGGTCAGGAAGTTGGTTCCCGTCACCGCGAAGACGGCGATCTCAGCCGCGAGCAGCGCGAGCGAGGGCCGCCTGCGACGGGCTCCAGGCGTCGAGGCGGGGAGGCGTCAAGGTCGATCGGAGCGGGATTGTCGGCCATGTCAGCGTCCCCCCCGTTCGAGCGCGTCGGAGGCGACGGCGAGGAGGATGATGAGCCCCTGGACGGCCTTTTCCCACTGCGCCGGGGCGCCGAGGAAGACCAAGGCCGGGCCGATCGAGCCGAGCAAGGCGACGCCGATCAGGGTGCCGAGCGGCCGTCCCCCGTCCGCCCGAGATCGCCACGCCGCCGACGACCACGGCCGCGATCACGCGGAGTTCCAGGCCGTTGCCGGCGTTCGGGTCCACGTCGGCGAAGCGGACGGCGTTGAGCCAGGCGGCCAGGGCCGTCAGGGCCCCCATCGCCACGAAGGCGGCGAAGACGACCCGCCGCGGTCGGATGCCCGCCAGTCGCGCGGCCTCGGGGTCGGAGCCGGTGGCATAGACGGCCCGACCCGCCGCGAGGTTCCGCAAGCCCCAGGCGACCGCCGCGAAGACCGCCAGCGCCACGACCGACCACGACCCACTGGCCCGCCGCCTGGCCGAGGCCGAACCACTGGAAGCCGGCCGGCAGGTTGCGGACGAACTCCCCTTCGCGGGCATAGCGCAAGCCCTTCGCGGCCGATGACCAGCGTCGCCAGCGTGACGACGATCGACGGCAAGCCGAGCCCGGCGACGAGTGCCCCGTTGAGCGCCCCCATCGCGGCGCCGGCGGCGAGCGTCGCCATCGCCACCAGCGGGATCGGCCAGCCGCCCTTCGCCAGCAGTCCGGCGACCACGCCACAGATCCCGAACTGGGAACCGATGGAGATGTCGATCTCCCGGCGAGAGGATCACGAGCGTCATCCCGACGGCCGCCACCAGCACCGGGGCGTTGCTGACGAGCATCGCCCGGATCTGGTCCGCCAGGAAGAACCGCGGCGCCGCGGCGGCCAGGATCGCGAGCAAGGCCGCATACGCCACCGCCACCGAGAGCTCGCGGCGGTGACGGCGGATCGTGAGAGCGAGATTCATCGAGGCCACCTCGCTCGCGGTCGGATGGCCCAGGGCCAGCTCCAGGATCGCCTCCTGCGTGGCTGCGGCGCGGTCGAGCACGCCCGACGACGGTGCCGCCGTGCATCACGGCGATCCGGTCGCTCATGCCGAGGACCTCGGGCAGTTCCGACGAGATCATCAGGATCGCCAGGCCGCGGCCGGCCAGCTCGCTCATCAGGCGGTGGATCTCGGCCTTGGCGCCGACGTCCACACCCTGCGTCGGCTCGTCGAGGATCAGGACCGTCGGCTCGGCGGCGAGCCAGCGGGCCAGGGCCACCTTCTGCTGGTTGCCGCCCGAAAGGTGCCCGACCGGCGCGTCGATCGAGGCGGCCTTCACCCCGAGCCGGTGGACCAGCTCGGCGGCGCCGGCGCGCTCGCGGTCGGAAGTCGATCAGGCCGGCGGAGGCGATCGGCGCGGAGGGTGGCGAGGGTGACGTTGGCCGCAACCGACATCTCGGGGATGACGCCGTGACGCCGGCGGTCCTCGGGGACATAAGCGATCCCGAGGGCGACGGCCCGGCCCGGGATGGTCGATGACGACTGGCCTGCCCACGGAGTCGGATCGTGCCGGCGTCGGCGGGGGTCAGGCCGAAGAGGACGCGGGCCAGCTCCGTCCGCCCGGCGCCGACGAGACCGGCGAGGCCGAGGATCTCGCCCGAGCGGACGTCGAGGCTGACGTCGTGGACGCCCGATTCGCGGCAGCCGAGGCCGCGGACCTCCAGCACGAGTCTCCCCGATCGGCACGGCCTCCTTGGGGAAGACGGCCGACAGCTCGCGGCCGACCATCATCCGGATCAAGGTCGGCGCGATCGACCTCGTCCATCCGCCGCGTGCCGACGAGGGCGCCGTCGCGGAGGGCGGTCACGCGGTCGGCGACCTGGGGCAGTTCCTCGAGGCGGTGCGAGATGTAGATGATCCCGACGCCCTGGGCCTTCAGCTCGCGGACGACGCGGAAGAGGTCTTCGACCTCGCGGTCGCCGAGCGAGGCCGTCGGCTCGTCCATGATCAGGATGCGGGCGTCGGCGCCGAGGGCGCGGGCGATCTCGACGAGCTGCTGCTCGGGCATCGAGAGGCGGCGGACCTCGGTTTCCGGGTCGATGCTCGCCCCGATCCGCGACAGCAGTTGCCGGGCCCGGTCGCGGCGACTCCGCCAGCGGACGCGATCGCCAGGGGCCGCCCGGTTCGAGGCCGAGGGCGATGTTCTCGGAGACGGTCAGGTCGGGGAAGAGGGCCGGCTGCTGGTAGATCGCGGCGATGCCGAGGGCGCGGGCGCGGACGGGGTCGTTGTGGATGACAGGCTGGCCGAGGACTTCGAGCGTGCCCTCGTCGGGGGCGTGGGCGCCGGTGATGACCTTGATGAGCGTCGATTTGCCGGCGCCGTTCTCGCCGACGAGAGCGTGGACCTCCCCGGCGCGGAGGTCGAACGAGACACCGCGGAGGGCCTGGACGCCGGAGAAGGACTTGTGGATGTCGGTCAGCTTGAGCAGTTGAGCCACGAGGGAGATTGGAACCTCAGGAAGTATTCACGAGGATCGAGGGTCAATAACAAACCGGCGGTCAGGCGCGGCGGGAGAGGACGTCGCGTTCGTAGGAACGGACCTCGTCAAGCCAGGCGGGGCCGACGGGGACGCCGGAAGTCGCGCAGTGGTAGTCCCAGACGGCGCCATGGGGCAGCGACTTGAACTCTTCCATCAAGGCCAGCCGGGCCGTCAGGTCGCCCGAGGATTCACGGTCGCGGAGGAGGTCCGTCGGCTCCAGCAGGGCGATCAGCAGGGCCTTGAGCCAGGCGCGAGTGCCGATCACCCAGGCGGCGACGCGGTTGATGCTGGCGTCGAAGAAGTCGAGGCCGAGGTGGACGCGGTCGAGGTAGTCGCCGCGGACGAGTTCGTGAGCGAGGGCGCGGACCTCGTCGGTCAGGGTGACGACGTGGTCGCTGTCCCATCGCACGCCGCGGCTGACATGGAGCAAGACCTCGTCGAGCCAGGGGAGGACGGCGGAGAGCTTGTCGGAGACGACCTCGGTGGGGTGGAAGTGGCCGGCGTCGAGGCAGAGGACCTTGCGGCGGCTGAGGGCGTAGCCGAGGTAGAACTCGTGCGAGCCGGCGACGAACGACTCGGAGCCGAGGCCGAACAGCTTCCCTTCGACGGAGTCCCGGTTGACGCCCGGGTCGATCGGCTCGGCGAAGATGGCGTCGAGCGACGCGGTGAGGCGCTCGCGGGGTCCTCGGCGGTCGGCGGGGGTGTCCTTGGAGCCGTCGGGAATCCAGACGTTGGTGATGCAGGGTGTCCCCAGGGCCGAGCCGAAGGCGGCGCCGATCCGTCGGCAGGCGACGCCGTGGTCGATCCAGAAGCGGCGAATGGACTCGTGGGGGTGGGTGAGGGTCAGACCGTCGGCGGCGAGGGGATGGGCGAAATAGGTCGGGTTGAAGTCAAGTCCCAGCCGTCGGTCGGAGGCCCAGGCGATCCAGCCGCGGAAGTGCTCGGGGGTCAACTCGTCGCGGGCGACCCGGGCGCCGGCGGTCTCGGCGTAGATGGCGTGGAGGCTGAGACGGTGGGTGCCCGGGATCAGGGAGAGGGCGCGGTCGAGGTCGGTTCGAAGTTCGTCGGCCGTCCGAGCGCGGCCGGGGTAGGAACCGGTGACGGCCAGGCCGCCGCCCAATTCCGAACTGCCACCCTCAAACCCAACAATGTCGTCACCTTGCCAGCAGTGCAGGGAGACGGACAGCGATCGGAGCCGCTCCAGAGCCCGCTCGACATCGACACCCAGCTCGGCGTAACGCTCTTGCGCCAGCGCAAAGACCTGCTCAATTCGGCCCATCGAGACCGCCTTGTTGCATGGGGATAGAGGAGGAGGCCCATCGAAACGACCGCGAGACCGCGCCGGCCGAGGTCCCCTTCAGTTTACGGGAGGGTTCCACCCCGATGCGAGGGGAGGTCGAGTTCGTTTTGTCGGGAGGCCGAGTTCGTTTTGTCGGGAGGTTGAGTTCGTTTTGTCGGGAGGTTGAGTTCGTTTTGTCGGGAGGCCGAGTTCGTTTTGTTACGGGGAAGCGAAGCGTAAAAGTCGACGCTGAGGGCCCAGTGTGACGTCGGGTTCGTTTCGTCGTGGGCGAACAGGGCGTGAGGGAAGTCGAATTCACGACAAAAGCACCAGGGTGGTGCAATGGAGAAAATGGGATAAATGTCAATAATAGATAAATTGCATGGAGTTTGAGGGCTCCTTGTCAGTGGAATCCGGGGGCGATTTCGATGTCCATGAAAAATGGGGGCCCGTCGTTGCCTCAAAAGTGAGGCACGTGGTCTTCGGAGGCTCGGCGCGGACGAAGAACGCGGAAGTCTGTGAAGCCACATCCTTGTTATCGGAATCGGCACGAGGAGTCTTCCGACAATTCCGGGCTTTTCTCCCGTTGAGGGGGCTTGAAGCCGGCGGACGATGGTGACGGGATGGCAAGTTGCCAGGGATTGGGGAAATGGGATTGCGACGGGAGGTGATCTCGAATAACTTAGGATTCGCCCGAAGACAAAAGTCAAAGGTCGCGGCAAGGAGGCGGCGGCCGGTCGGGTATGGCGAAGGGAGTCGCATTGATGCGTGCCCGGATGGATTCCAGTGCTAGCCGCGCGATAAGCAAGGCGTGGCGACTGGGAACTCTGGCATTGCTGGTGGCGAGCGGTTGTACGCGGACTCTCTACCATGAGAGGGCCGATCGGGACGTGTACGCAATCCAGAGGGAACGGCAGATCGATCCGCGTTGGCGGGTGCCCTTGCGACCCGTCGAGCCTGACGTGCGCTCGCGGTATCGCGACCCGCACGACCCCGACTTCGAGCCGTTCCCGCCGGACGACCCGGCGGCCTTGCAGTTCCAGGTCTCCGAGCGGCTTCACCCCTGGCGGGGGTTTCAGAAGCGGATTGCCCGGCGTGGGGTCCGGCCGATCGAGGACAAGACCTGGATGAAGATGATCCCGCGCGGGCCGGACGGGGCCGTGCTGCTGACCCGCGAGTCGGCGATGCAACTGGCGGTCATCCATAGCCGGGACTACCAATTCCAGCTTGAGTCGCTCTACCTCACGGCGCTCGACCTCAGCCTGACGCGGTTCACGTTCCAGGTGCAGCCGTTTTTCAACGAGTCGCTGGTCTATCAGCACCGCGGGGCGCCATCGAACGAGAGCAACCAGTTCTTGCCGGCCGGGACGCTGGGCTTTCGCAAGTCGTTTTACACCGTGGCGCAGCTCCTCGTCCAGTTCGCCAACAGCCTGATCTTCGAGTACAACGGCGCGGGCTTCTCGACGGTCAACTCGCTCCTGACCCTCAACCTGACCCAGCCCCTCCTGCGGGGTGCGACGGCCAAGATTGTGACGCAGCCGCTCTCGCTTCAGGAGCGGGCGATGCTCTACGCGATGCGGCTCTTCGCGCGGTTCCGGCGACAACTGTACGTGCAGGTCACGGCCGGTAACGGCGGCTACCTGTCGTTGCTCGTCCAGCTCCAGAACATTCGCAACCTCGAAGAGAACCTGCGAAGCCTGGAACGGAACCTTGAGGAGACCGAGGCCCTGGTGGCCGCGGGGAGGAAGTCGCTCTCGGAGCGGGACCAGGTGGCGATCCAGTATCAGGGGTTCCAGCTCCAGTTGCTTCAGGCGCGGGCTGGCCTCCAGACGGCACTCGATCTCTACCGCCTCCAGCAACTCGGCCTGCCGCCCGACCTGCCGATGACGATCAGCGACGAGCCGCTTCAGATCTTCGAGCTGAACAACCCGAAGATCCAGGAGATGCGCGGGTAAACGACCAGCTCTACCTGGCGCTCCAGGGGGCCTTCCTCGACCTGGGCGAGGAGACGCCGCCGCCTCGCGAGGACCTGCTGCGATGGACGCGGCAGTTACTCGAAGGGATGACCCAGCTCGAAACCTTGCTGGAAGGCCCGATCGACGAGATGGCCCGCTGGCGGCGGAGCCTGGGCCTGATCGACGAGCGCGGCGAGGTGCCGTTGCCGGAGGCGCAGCCGCGGTTTCGCGAGTCGTTCGAACATGACCTGGCCGACCGATTGAACGACTCGCTCCAGAGGACCATCGAGCAGCTTGCGTCCAACATCGAGGAGACGCGGGCCTTGATCGAAACGATCGAGACGGCTCCCGAGGCGGAGCTGGTCGAGGTGTTCGCGAAGCTCCGCAACCTGGTCGGCGACGAGTACCGCGGGCGCCTGGCCGATACGTTCGCCACCCAGACGCAGGTGCGCGTCTTCTTGATCGAGTTGCCGGAGGTGAACCTGCCCGTCGAGAAGGCGGTCGCGATCGCCCTGGCCAATCGTCAGGACCTGATGAACAGCCGGGCGCAGGTGGCTGATGCCTGGCGCAACGTGGAGGTCGCCGCCAATGCGCTGCGGGCCGGCCTGACGGTGCAATATCAGGGCCTGCTGGCGAACGACCCGAGCTTTGACGCCATCCTCCGGCTCGATGCCTCGGCGAGCCTGCATCGGATCGGGATCGCGTTCGACGCGCCGCTGGTCCGCCGGGCGGAACGCAATGCGTACCGGGCGGCCTGGATCACCTATCAGCGGGCACGTCGCGCGTACATGCTCAATCACGACCTGGTGGTGCAACAGATCCGCCTCGACATGCGGAACCTGGAACTCAACCGCCGGCAGTTCGAGATTGCGAGGCAGCAGCTCGTCACCGCCGTCCGGCAGGTGGAGGAGAACGAATACACGCTCCGCACAGGCACGCAACAGGACGCCAGCAACACGCTGCTCTTGCTCTCATCGCTGACGAACCTGCTGGGTGCGAAGAATTCCCTGATCGGGCTCTGGGTGAATTACGTGACGGCCCGGATGAATCTGTACGCCGATTTTGACCTCCTGGATATCGACGCCCGGGGAGTCTGGACCAATGAGCATGTCGATCCCGCCCTCTTCGCCGTCCTCGGACCGCCACCAGCCCCCGGAACCGAGCCCGCCCCCGCCCTCTTCGCGGGGCCGAGCCCGGCGGAGGAGCCGGAGCTTCCTCCGCTTCCTTAGCCGGTCGTTCGTGATCCTGATGGGCACGGGTGCCGTGGTGGCGCTGGGGTATTACTCAACCGACACGCTCGGCTTGCGTTTGCCCACGAACGAGGACGACCTGCCGCTCCTGAGCACGGCTCGTCGGGCGACGCTGACGATCACCGTGACCGAGAGCGGCAACCTGGAGAGCACGAAGACCGTCGATGGCGTTTGCGAGGTGATGGGCAGTCAGATCAAGATCATCGAGCTGACGCCCGAGGGCACGCACGTCGAGAAAGGGCAGATCGTCTGCCGGTTCGACTCCTCGGAGATCGACAAGAACATCGCCCAGCAGCAAATCAAGGTCCAGCAGGCTGAGACCAAGATCAAGACGACCGAGCAGGAGGTCGAGATCGCCCGGAACAAGGGCGAGGAGGACAAGGTCACGGCCAAGGTGGAGCTGGAGCTGGCCAAGCTCACCCTGACGAAGTACGAGAAGAGCGACTTTCCCGCCGAGGTCTTCGACCTCCAGGGCAACATCGCTCAGCAGGCCAGCAAGGCCGAGGAGTCTAAGGACAAGGTGGACCAGATGCGCGAGCTGGTCCGGAAGGGCTTCCGCACCCCCGAGCAGCTCCGGACCGCTCAGCAGGAATACGAGCAATACAAATTCTTCCACGACCGCGACCTGACGAAGCTGGAAGGCAAGCAGCAGTACGAGTACCAGCTCAAGAAGACCGAGTATTCGTCGAAGGTGATGCAGGCCGAGGGGAAGGTGAAGCGAGCCAAGGCCACGGCCGAGGCGTCGGTGACCAAGGCCGCCAGCGAGTTCGAGGCGGCGAAGGCCACTTATGGGCTGGAGAAAAAGCAACTCGACGAGTACGACGCGCAGAAAGGGAAGACCGTCATCAAGGCGGAGCAAGACGGCGTGGTCGCCTACGCCAACGAGCCCTGGTACGACTCCAGCCGACAGATCCGCGAGGGGGCGATGGTCTGGTTCCGGCAAAAGATCTTCAGCCTGCCCGACATGTCGAGCATGCAGGTGAAGGTCAACATCCACGAATCCCTGATCAAGAAGGTGAAACCCGGTCAGAAGGCGGAGATTCGCGTCGATGCCTTCCCGAGCCTGGTCCTGCGCGGCACGGTGAAGACCGTCTCCCAGATCGCCGACTCGAACCGGAGCTGGATGAGCGGCGGTTCGAAGGAATACACGACGGTCGTCACGATCGATGTCATGCCTTCGGAAGACCTGCGGCCGGGGATGTCGGCCGAGGTGAAGATCCTGGTCAAGACGATCCCGAACACCCTGGTCGTGCCGGTCCAGTGCGTGGTGGCCCACAAGGGCAATCACTACGTGTACGCGCTGAAAGGCCGCAAGGTCGAGCGTCGTCAGGTCAAGATCGGCGACACGAACGAGAAGCTCGTCCAGATCGTCGAGGGGCTCCGGGAGGGGGACCGAGTGGCGCAGGACGCCCAGACCCGCGCCGACCTGGAATTCCAGGGCGAGGCGACCGATGACGAGCCGGCCCCATCGCCGACATCGACCACGTCGCCGGGCGCGGCGCCGTCGTAGAAAGGCGAACGGAGGTCCGGGGTGGGGCGGCACGATCCTCATTGGCCGGATGACGGCATCCTGGGATCGCGGGGGGCCAGCCTTGTGTCGTCGTCATGCTGGCGAGACGAGGCTCGGCGCCTGACGGTCAGGCGTGGGCCACGACCTTGACGCCGGGCAGACCGGGACGGATCGGCTTGCCCTCGTCGTCCTTGCGACGGATGCGGACGAGCTGGAATTGGTCGGGATGTTCCTTGATGAGATTCAGGAACTGATCGTCGGAGAGCTTGAGCCCCGCGGCCTGTCGGAGATAGGAGAAGCTGTGGGCCTTGTCCTTGACAGCCGCCGTCAACGCCTCGATCGTGGTCATTGGGATTACTCCTGCGTCATTAAGTCCATCTCTTCCACAATTTATCCCATTTTTTGAGTTTTTATTCAAGACCCTGGGCACCTTGACAGCGGATCTCCGATGCGCAAGACCTTCACCGCAGTCCGGCTGGCGATTCGCAACCTGATGCTGCACAAGCTGCGGGCGCTCCTGACTGTGCTCGGCCTGATCTTCGGCGTGGCGAGCGTGGTGGCGATGCTGGCGATCGCCGAGGGGGCGAGCTTCGAGGCGCAGCGGCAGATCGCCGAGCTGGGGGCGACGAACATCATCGTCCAGAGCCGCAAGCCCCTGGACGATCTGAAGCCGCGCGGAGAAGACAGCTTCGTGCTGGCGTACGGCCTGACGCACATGGACTTCGAGCGGATCGTCGAGACGATCCCGTCGGTCGTCGGGGCCATGCCGATGCGGGAGTTCCGCCAGAAGGTCCGGCACCTCGACCAGGAGATCGACGGCCGGATCGTCGGCGCCAACGCCGACTACGCGCGGCTCTCGGCCCTGCGGTTGACCAAGGGCCGGTTCCTCCAGGATGCCGACCTGGAGCGGTTCGCCAATGTCTGCGTGCTGGGGGCCGAGGTCGCGGACAAGCTTTTCCCGTTCGGTGACCCGCTGAACCAGTCGATCCGGATCGGTGAGAAGCACTATTACCGCGTGATCGGCGTGACGGCCTTGCGGGCCTCGTCGGCCGGCACCGGGTCGAGCCTGGCGGCGCAGGATTTCAACAAGGATGTCTATATCCCGATCACAACGGATCGCGTCCGATTCGGCGACGTGATCATGACCGAGAAGCGAGGCAGCTTCAGCGCCGAGAAGATCGAGCTGAGCCAGATCACCGTGGCGATCGACCGCATGGAGAACGTCAAGCGCACGGCCGACGCGCTGAAGAGCATGCTCAAGCAACACCATGAGAAGAAGGATTACGACGTGACCGTGCCACTGGAATTGCTGGAGAAGGCCGAGGCGACGAAGCGGATCTTCAACATGGTGCTGGGCTCCATTGCGTCGATCTCATTGCTGGTGGGCGGGATCGGGATCATGAATATCATGCTGGCGACCGTGACGGAGCGGACGCGGGAGATCGGCATCCGTCGGGCGTTGGGGGCGCGTCGGCGGGACATCACGTTCCAGTTCCTGGTGGAGACGGCGGTCATGTCGGCCACCGGGGGCCTGATCGGGGTGCTGCTCGGCCTGGCCGTGCCGCCGATCGTCTCGCGGCTGTCGGGTATCCCGGCGGTGATCAACCCGTGGTCGCCGGTCCTGGCGTTCCTGATCGCGGTGGGCATCGGGATCGTCTTCGGGGTCTATCCGGCGCGTCGGGCGGCGTCGATGGACCCGGTCGAGGCGCTGCGGTCGGAGTGAGCGGAGCATTGGGCTTCGGGGGACTGATCTTCAAGGCGTCTGCCCGAGTCATCATAATAGGAGGCGCCGAGGGCGAGTCGCGTCCGATCGGGAGGACGGGCGACGGCCGGAGTGCCGTTCGCACCCCATGCGGGCCCTTGGTTGTCCCCCCCAAGGAGGCTTCATGAGTGCCCTGTCCGAAGATGGCGCGTCCGGCGGCGATCCGCGCCGCGTGGCCATTCTGTTCGCCGGTGGGCCGGCCCCGGCGGCCAACGCCGTCATCTCGACGGCGGGCGCGTCCTTCCTGCGTAGCGGCACCGAGGTCGTGGGCATCCTCAACGGCTACTCGCGCCTGGTGGATTACTCACCGGAGAACCCGCTCGTCGAAGGCCGCGACTATCTGATGCTGACCCGGCAGCGGCTCCGACGTACCCGAAACAGCCGCGGAATCCTGATCGGCACGGCGCGGACGAATCCGGGCAAGGATGTGGAGCGTCCCCAAGACCTGGCCGATGCTCAGAAGACCGCACCCTTGCGAAACGTCCACGCCGCCCTCTGCTCGCTCGGCGTGGATGCGCTGGTCTCGATCGGCGGCGATGACACGCTGAAGACGGCCAACAAGTTCCTGATGTTCCAGAACCATCTCGAAGCCGATCGGCCGCGGATCAACGTGGTGCATGTGCCCAAGACGATCGACAACGACTACTACGGCATCGACTTCACGTTCGGCTACTTCACGGCCGTCGAGACGCTGGCCGCCGAGATCCGCAACCTTCTGGCCGACGCCGAGGCGACGCAGAGCTTTTACCTGGTCGAGGCGATGGGTCGCAGCGCCGGCTGGCTCGCCTACGGGGCCGCGATCGCGGGCGAGGCGAGCCTGGTCATCAGCGTCGAGGATCTCACCGACGACTACCTGGTGGACGAGAAGTACCAGGAGCCCCGGAGTGGCGAGTGGAAGACGCGCCGGGTGATGGATCTCGACAAGGTCGTCGGCCTGATCCTCGAGACGATCGAGGTCCGCCACAAGGACGGCAAGGAATTCGGCGTGATCGTGATGGCCGAGGGGCTGGCGGAATACCTGCCGGCCAGTCATCTCGAGGGGATCGATCGCGACGATCACGGCCACATCGCCATCGCCCAGGTGCAGTTCGCCCGCCGCTTTGCCCGGCTGGTCACCGACGCCAACCGCAAGAAGTCGGGTGTCAGTCGCAAGATCACACCCATCCAGCTCGGCTACGAGGCACGTTGCGCCTTGCCCAATGCCTTCGACGTGATGCTGGGAAGCCAGCTTGGTGTCGGAGCCTATCGGGCCTTGAAGGAAGGGCACCGCAACGGCGTGATGGTCTCCGTGGCGGGCCAGCTGGAGCTTCTCTACAAACCGTTCGAGGAACTGATCGACCCAGAGACCCTCGTCACGAAGGTCCGCCGGATCGAGCACGGTTCTGACTTCCACAGGCTGGCTCGGTTCCTCGAGACCGAGATCCATCGCTGAGCTCGGAGCGATCCGATCTCGCAGGGCGTTTTTTACCCGACGCCCTGCGGGGTCACATCTCCGGCAACGCACCCCGCTTCACGGCGCGGGTGATCATGAACGCGCCGGTGGAGAAGAGGGTGATCGGCATCGCGATCATCAGCAGGATGCTGTAGAAGTAGCCGTTGGCGACGCGCTTGGCCTCCTCGGGGTTCTGCGAGGCGACCGCCTCCTTGCAGTTCGGACAGGCCGAGGCGGTGGGCGTGCGCGCGGGGGCGATGACAAGCATCAGGGCCAGACCGAGGGCGAGGATCAGTTTCTTCGGGCTCATGGGAGGCGACTCCCTATTCTTCGGAACTTCTTCGTCAGAGGGCGCTGGTGACCCCCGAGAAATCCATCCGGTAGAGCATCCAGTAAACGACCACACCTGTGATCGATACGTAGAGCCAGATCGGAAACGTGACGCGTGCGATCCGGAGATGCCGGTCGTAACGGCCGCGGACGGCGTGGATCAGGGTCAGCACGATCAAGGGCAAGACGCCGGCCGCGAGGACGGTGTGGGAGAGCAGGATCGTGAAGTAGGTTGTCCGCAAGCCCCGTCCGATCCCCTGGAAGGGGACGCTCCCCTTCACCACCAGGAAATGATAGACGAGATAGCAGGTCAGGAACAGCCCCGAGACCACCACCGCAGCGCTCATGGCGACGATGTGCGCCCGGGTCTGACCCCGACGGATCAGCAACCAACCGGTCAGCAGCAGGAAGCCGCAGGTGCCATTGAGGGCGGCATTGATGGTGGGGAGGCGGGTGGCCCAGAGGTTGTCGAGCTTGCGAGCCCGGGCCTGGAGACGGCGAATCGCATCGGGGTCGTTGGCGTCAAAGTAGCCGACGATGCGGTTGCCGCGATCCACGAGAGCGAGCTTCTGACTGTGGGCCACGGCTTCTGCCCCACGGGCACGCTCTTCCTCAGACGCCGGCGTGACAGGGACGCGGAACTGGTTGAGCACTAGTTGATAGACGGTGTCGGACGGGCCGGTGAGGAACCACCAGCGGTCGGGGTCGGCCTGGAAGCCGCGGGCATAGGCGGCGAGCACGTCGGGCGTATCGTGCTCGGGATCGACGGAGATGCTGACCAGCCGGACGCCGGTCCCGCCAAGTTTCTCTTGCAAGCCCTTCATCTGGGCGCTGATCCGCGGGCAGGAGGCGGGGCAGCGGGTGAAGATGAAGGCGGCGACCCAGACCCGATCCGCGAGGTCAGCCTGGGTGACGCTCCGGCCCGAGCGTTCGGTGAGGCGGAACGTGCCGAGGGGTAACGGTTGACGGTCGAGTGACTCGCCAGCGGAGGAGACGGCAAAATCTTTGGGGCGATCGCCGACCAGCGCGAGGCAGAGCCCGGCCGAGACGAGGATGGTGGCAACGACGACGAGAGTACCGAGGAGATAGGAGCGGTTCACAGGGAATGACGATCGGGTTCGGGACGGGCGGGTCTTATCCGGTTTTCTTGGGGTCCGCCCGCGGTGCCCCGGCCAGGGTGAACGGCACCTCGGCGTCGGGGCTTCCAACGGACGGCTGGCCGCTCAGACCGCTCGCATCGTGTTGAGGCCGGGAACGAGGGGCGCGGCCGCGGCTTCCTCTTCCAGGGGCTCGCCGATGGGCTGCATGCCGATGTCGGGCATGAGGGCGAGGATCAGGATCGTGGCCAGGATCGAGGCCGGCACGATCACGAAATAGACCCACTTGCCCTCGAACTTCACATGCATGAAGTAGAGGCCGACCAGAGCCGCCTTGATCCCGGCCAGTGTCATCAGGCCGATGACCAGCATGCCGAAGCCGCCAGCCATGAGCTTGGCGTAGAAGTACTCGAGCACGGTCAGGACCAGCAGCGCGTAGAAAATCTTCATGTACGGGGCATGCGACTCGACGTGCTGTTGCTGGTCGTAGGTGAGATTGTGGGCTTCCATGGGCCGGCTTCCCCGGGAGGGTTCGAGCGATTCGGACCAGTTCCGATCGAGGTCGGGTGCGTTCAGATCAGGTAAACGACCGTGAACAGGATGATCCAGACGAGGTCCACGAAGTGCCAGTAGAGTCCAGCCAGTTCGACGGAGCTGTGGTTGTCGTGGCTGTAGCGTCCGCGTAGGGCGGCGATGAAGATGCAGGTCAGCAGGATGATGCCGCCAGCGACGTGGGCCCCGTGGAAGCCGGTCATGGTGAAGAAGCAGGAGGCGAAGAGGCTCGACGACGGCCGGAAATGGTGGTCGGCGCTGATACCGATTGGGTGGTAGTGGCCGAGCATCAACGACCAGTACTCATAGACCTGCACGCTGAGGAAGACGCTGCCGATGCCGATCGTCGCGAGCAGGAAGAGCTTCATCTTCGCCTGATCGCCCCTCTGGATGGCCGACAGTGCGAGGACCATCGTGACCGACGAGCAGATCAGGATGAACGTGTTGATGGCCGTCAGGTCGATCGAGAGGGGGTTCGTCAAGGAATGATAGGGCTCGGGCCAGTGGAAGGTCTCCAGGGCCTCGACCTCGGACTCTGCCTTGACGTCGGCGAGGGATTTTTCCAGTTGCTCGGCCTGTTCGGGGTTCAGCGGCGAGACCAGGGCATGCGGTAAGCCGTGGAGGATCTCCTCCACCTCATGCTCGGTCTTGCCCGTGACCCGTTCGATGGCCGCGATGACGGCGGAACGGTCGGAGCCGACAGAGCTGACGACAATCCCCTTGGAGTCTTCGAGACCTTCGAGGTTCGTGGCGGGGGAGAAGAGGTTGCTGTACGAAGCCGGGGGGCTACCGGCTCGGAGGACGACGTAGGAGCCGATCAGGCCGGTGAAGAACATGATCTCGGTGCCGAGGAACAGCCACATCGCGACCTTGCCGGGCGTGATCGGCGGGGCCTGGACGGTCGGCTGGGCCATCAGGCCGCGATCGACCTGGGTCTCGGCGGGGAAGGCCGGGGCGGCGGGGGCATGTGCCATCGCGAATCCACCTTCGGATCAAGCTACCGGGCCGCCGGATCGCCCGTTCCCTTGCCTTGGGGAGCGGCCGACGTCCCGCGAGCCGTCGTCAACGTCACGTCAGATCGGGTTCAACACGAGCAGCAACAGCACCGTCGGGAGGTACACGAACGAGGCCCGCAGCAGGGCGTGCGCGGCCCGGTCGGACACCTCAGACCAGAAGCGGGCGGCATAGGCAAGATAGAAGAGGCCGACCGCCAGGGCACCGAGGAAATACCAGTGGCCGGCAAGGCCGACCACAGCCGGCAGCAGACCACCCGGGATCAGGGTCAAGGCGTAGCCAGCCGCCTGTCGGCCGGTCATCTGGCCGAGCGGGTCCACCGAGGGGAGCATCCGCAGGCCGGCTCGGGCGTAGTCGTCGCGGTAGATCCACGCGATCGCCAGGAAATGTGGGAACTGCCAGAGGAAGACGATCAAAAAGAGGGCCGCCGCCTCGATCCCGAGGCCGCCCGTCGCCGCTGCCCAGCCGATCACCGGCGGCAGGGCACCCGGCACGGCACCGATGGCGGTGTTCAATGTCGTGACCGACTTCAGGGGGGTATAGACGGCAACGTAGAGCACGAAGGTCGCCAGGGCCACGGCCGCCGCGGCGGGGGTCGTCAATGTCAACAGGATGCCCAGTCCTGCGAGGGCCAGGAGGGTGGCGAAGATGGCCGCCGGCAGAGGAGCGATCCGGCCACTTGGCAGAGGGCGGGAGAGGGTCCGACGCATCCTGGCGTCGCGACGTCGCTCGATCACCTGGTTCCAGGCACTCGCGCCGCCAGCGATGAGTCCCGTTCCCAGCAAGACGCCGAGCCAGGCGGACAGCGCGCCCTGACCGCGAGCGCCGAGGCCGTAGCCGACGGCGACCGTCAGCAGGACCATCACAGCGATCCGGGGCTTGGTGAGCGAGACGTAGGCGGACAGGAGACCCCCACGGCGTTGCGAAACGGCGAGGTCCAGGGTGTCGGGTTCAATGGAATCCTCAACCAGTCGCGAGGCGGCAGGGGCCACGATCGGGAGGGCCGTCTTCATGCTCATGCTCATGCGACCGCCTCCAGATCTCGTCGAGCGGGGACTGGCATGGGGGAGGATTCGGGGGATTCGACCCGTCGCGGGGCGGGTGTCAGGAGCCGGAAGGATCGCAAGGCCAGAACCACGGCGGCTGCCAGCAGCAGGGCGCCGAGCCCTTGATGACCGAGACGAATCAAGGCTTGAAGCCTACTCAGGTCGGCCGGTCGGGCGAGGCCGTCGAACGGCGGGTGCGTCCACCAGTTGCCCACGCCGAGCACCACCTGGACGGCGGCGAGCACGAAGAGAGCCCGGGCTGACGGGACCAGCTCGGGGATCGCATCGCGATGCCGGAAGACCCGAACGGTCAGCATCACCGCGTGGGCGAGGACGGCGAGAGCGAGGAAGGCGTGGATGAGCAGGCCGGTGGTCGTGAGGAAGTGGCGAGTGTAGGCACCGGCCACGATCTGGGCATAGATCAAGGCGACGGTCCAGATCGAGAGCCAGCGGAGCCGGGACGGATCGCGACGTCGCGGGCCGGCTTCGACCCAGCGTCGGCCCGTCAAGACGGCGAGGACCACCATCAGGGCGAAGACGGCCTGAGCGGTAAAGCCGTGGATGAAGGCGAGATCTGCCGAGTTACGGGTGACGCGGATGCCGCCGAGGGCCCCCTGCCCCACGACGGCCGCCAGGGCGAGCCAGCCGAGGCCGAGCGGGACGTCGCGGCGGAGGAGGCCGAACCAGACCGCCAGGATCAAGGCGCCGGAGCCGATCGCGGCAATCGCCAGCACGCTGGCGATCGGTCGACCGTAGAAGGCTCCAACCGGAGCCCCGATGGCGACACCGACGGCCAGCAGGACGACCGCGATGAGCCCGAGCGACCGGGCGCCGAGGCGGTCGATTGTGAACCAGGATGCCAGGGCGACGCAGGCGAGTCCCAGGCCCGAGCCATAGAGGCGGTGCCCATGCTCGACGAAGACCGACCAGGTCGTCTCGAACATGTTATAAAGAAACATATTGATTCCGAACGTCGTCGGCCAGTCGGGCACCGCCATGCCGGCGCGGAGGACGGTCACGGTGCCGCCGAGCAGAAGCATCGGCCAGGTCAGCACCGCCGCGGCGATCGCGAGCCGGTGTGGCCAGGGTCGGTAGGCCGAGGGTCCGGCGGGTGGTCGTGGCGGCGGGTCGGTCATCGAGGGTTCCGGGGTGGTCATCGGCTCGTCGAGGGTCACGGACGGGGGGATGGTCGATCCACGACGGCACGACCATCCCCACGCGGAAAGTCAGGCCATGAGCGGGTCGAGCGGTCCGGCCTCGGTGGGCCGGGGACGGGTTTGCGGCAGGTAGTCCTCGGGGATGCCGGGGACACTGTACTCGTAGGCCGGGTGATAGACGGTCGGAATCCGGAGGAAGTTGTAGTGCGGCGGCGGCGAAGTCGTGGACCATTCGAGGGTGTTGGCATGCCAGGGATTCTCGCTCGCCTTGGGGCCGGCCACGAGGCTGTAAACAAAGTTCCAGACGAAGAACAACTGGCTCACGCCGAGCAGCAGGGCGCAAACCGTCATGAACTCGTTCATGGAATGGATGGTCGGGTTGTCCAGGAACTTGTAGTAGTACGGGTCAGCGATCCGGCGCGGATGACCGTGCATGCCGACGATGTGCATCGGGAAGAACGTGCCATTAAAGAAGAGGAACGAGAGGAAGAAGTGAATCTTGCCCAGAGTCTCGTTCATCAGGCGGCCGAACATCTTCGGGAACCAGTAGTAGATGCCCGCGAAGAGGCCGAAGGTGCTGCCGCCGAAGAGGACGTAGTGGATGTGGCCGACGATGAAATAGGTGTCGTGGATGTGGATGTCCACCGGGGTGGCGGCCATGAAGATGCCTGAGAGGCCGCCGATGATGAACATGGCCACGAAGGCGATGGCGCAGAGCATAGCCGAGGTGAGGTGCAGCGACCCGCCCCACATCGTACCGATCCAGTTGAAGACCTTGATCGCTGACGGTAACGCGATCATCATCGTCGAGAGCATGAACGTGGCGCCCAGGGCGGGGTTCATGCCCGACTGGAACATGTGGTGTCCCCAGACGATAAAGCCGAGGAAGGCGATCCCCGCGATGGCGAAGACCATCGGCTTGTAGCCGAAGAGGGGCTTGCGGCTGAAGGTGCTGATGACGTCGGAGACCATGCCCATCGCCGGCAGGATCATGATGTAAACGGCCGGGTGGGAGTAGAACCAGAAGAGGTGCTGCCAGAGCAAGGTCTGGCCGCCGCCGACCGGGCCGGGCTGGTTGGCGACCGACCAGGCGACCGGCGTGAAGAAGTTGGTGCCGGCGGTGCGGTCCAGCAACTGCATGACCAGGGCCGACGTCAGCACTGGCAAGGCGAACGCCTGGAGGGTCGCCGTGATGAACATGGCCCAGACGGTCATGGGCATGCGGAACATCTTCATGCCGGGGGCACGGAGCATGATGATGGTGGTCATGTAGTTGATCGAGCCCATCATCGACGAGATGCCGACGAAGAGGATCGAGATCAGCCAGAGCGTCTGGCCGTTCATCGAGCCGGGCGTCGCCCAGCGGAAGAGGGCGAGCAGGGGGTAGCTCGTCCAGCCGGCCTCGGGGGCGCCGCCAGGGACGGTGAACGAGAGCAGGATGACCACGAAGGCCGGCCACATGAACCAGTAGCTGAGCATGTTCAGCTTCGGGAATGCCATGTCCCGGGCGCCGATCATCAAGGGGATCAGGAAGTTGCCGAAGGCGCCGGTCAGCAAGGGGATGATCACGAAGAAGATCATCACCGAGGCGTGCATGGTGAACAGTTTATTGTAGAACTCGGGCGGCATCTTGCCGCCGGTGTGCCACTCGGACTCCATGAACTGGCTGAGGATCGGCACGTTGGACCAGGGCCAGGCGAGCTGCCAGCGGACGGCCAACGCGAGCAGGCCGCCGAGGAGGAAGAAGATCAGGCCCGAGAAGAGGAACTGGATGCCGATGACCTTGTGGTCGGTGGAGAAGACATACTTGGTCAGGAAGTTTGAGGGCGCCGGGTGGATGTGGTCGTCGTGCCCGGTGTGACCGTGGGCCTCGGCGTGGGCGTGCGCGGAGGCTTCGGAGCCGTGGCCAGGGCCGACTTCGTGGCCGTCTTCGGGGTGGTTGGGATTCATGATTTCAGTTCTCCCCCTCGCTGGTCGCGGTCACGGCGGCGGTTGTGGCCACCGTCGGGTTGAGCTGCGAGCGGTTTTGCTCGGCCAGTGCGTTCTTCATCCACTCGTCAAATTCTTCTTGTGTGTCGTAGATCGTGACCTCGCCGCGCATCTTGGTGTGCCCCCAGCCGCATAGTTCGGCACAGACGAGGTCGTAAGGGACGTAGTGGCCGCCGGAGTCCTTGGGACAGGGCTGGTCAGAGTCAAACCAGACGGGGATGGTCAGGCCGGGCACGGCGTCCTGCTTGATCCGGAGGTTCGGTAGGAAGAACGAGTGCAGCACGTCTTCGGTCTTAAGGTGGATGACGACCGGTCGCCCCTTGACGAAGCGGAGGTCGTTGGTGGCGTGCAGGTCATCGCGGGTGCCGATCCGGCCGTCGGGACCGGGATAGCGGATCTTCCACTGAAACTGGCGGGCTGTAATCTCGGCCAACGGCTGCACCTTGGGCTCGGCCGAGCGGAACTTGATGCTCGTCCAGGCCCCCATCTGGTACAGCGCGATGAAGACGAGGATCGCGGCTGGGATGATGGTCCAGATGACTTCGAGCCGCTGGCTGCCGTGGAAGTAGGTGGCGCGGCGGTCGGGGCTGGCGGGGAACCGCCAGAGGGCCCAGACCAAGGCGATTTGGGTGCCGATAAAGGTCAGGCCGGTGATCCAGAGGATCAGGATGAACAGGTGGTCGATCTCAGCGCCGAAGTGAAGCGGGCTGGTCGTGGAGACGTTGTGCGGCAGCCACCAGTCCGGGTGGAAGGGGGCATACACGAACGACAACACGCAGAGCACGGCGATGATTCCAAACAGGATGCTCCAGTACCGCACGGAAGCGCTCCCTGTCTCGGGCGGGTTCGGTCGAGGACCGGCCAATCGGGCCGTTCCGGAAGTTCGAGGGCAATCGAGATCAGCAACTCGCGACCGGCCGGGCCGTTCGCGGTTTCGGACCGCGGTCGGGCTCAGCCGCCGGGCGGCCGGTCGCGAGGCGGGCCGTTCTGGGTCACGGCCGGGGCCAGCGAGGCGCCGGCGACGGGCTGCGCCCCCTTGAGCAGATCGGGCTCGTAGGGCAGGGCCAGGACGAAGTTGACCAGGTCCCAGACCTCGCGGTCGGTCTGGAGCTGGGTGCCGAGGTGGGCCGGCATGGGGGTGCCGTTGATCCCCTTGGCGATCCGCCAGTAGATGTCGATCGGGCGGCGGCCGCCTTTATAGACACCGAGCGTCAGGTTGGCGGGACGGAGGGGTTCGCCCCAGTCGTCGCCCCACTTCTTCTGGCGATCGTCGGCGATCTTCTTGAGTTCGGCGATCTTGTCGGGGTCGGGGTTGCCGTCGAAGACGGCGTGCTTGAAGAGGTCGTATCCGACGAAGCTCTCGCCGTTGCCCTTGGCGTCGAGGCCGTGGCAGCCGTAGCACTGGAGCCCCTTCTCGCCGAGGAAGAGCTGGCGGCCGCGGGCAAGGCTGCCGGGAGTTGCCGGATAGCGCGGCTCCTTCGGGTCGATCACGTTCGACTCAGCGGAGGTCCATCGGCTGAAGACCAGCGAAGCGGCTTCCTCGACGAGATCCTCGGTCAGCTCTTCCTTGGCGTTCTTGTCCTCGACGTCCATCGCGAGGTAGATCAGGTTGCGCTCGGTCTCGCCACGCATGCTGAGAAACATGACGTAGTCGATGACCTGCTCGATCTCGCTGGGAGTCAGGAGGGTGGCGAAGGCGGGCATCGAGGTGTTGGGAATGCCCTGATGGAGAGTCCGGCGAAGATCCTCGCGGGTCGGCTTGCTATCGGGTCCGCTGCCGGAGGTGGAGGTGAACTTGAAGACGCCCATGCGGTAGTCGCGAGGCCGCGGCCAGAGGAACGGCGCGGTCGGGCCGTTGCCGTCGCCGGAGGCGCCGTGGCAGTGCATGCACTGGTTGCGATAGATGGCGTAGCCGCCCCGGATGCGCTCATACGACGGCTTGCCCGGCTTGGAGGACACGTCGTGGATGACCGGCTGGGGAGGCTTCTGCTCGTTGGCCTCACCGAGATAGGCGTAGCCGGCCAGGCGGGCGCCACCCTGGGGGATGGGGGCCCCGGGCGGCACACGGATGGTGTCCGTCGTGGCCCCGAAGGCCTGGCCGATCAACGCCTGGACCCGGGTCTGGAGATTTGGCTTGTCCTTGAGATCAGTCTTGAGGTTCTCGCTCGGGTTGTAATGCAGCGGGCCCAGGAGTCCCGCATCGCCGCAACCGGACAGAGCGATCGCCCCGGCGATCAGGGCCAGGCGATACCGCGGAGTCACGCGTCGATCCTCCCCGTCACAACGCACATCGGAAACGGGCACCCGCCCCGGAGCCGACAGGCCCGGCGGTCCCCCGACTTCGGGGCCTCGCGGGCCACGGCATCAGCCGGAGGCGCATCAACCGGGTCCAACCCGGCCCGGTGGCCCGGCCTCTGGGCGGAAGGTGTCGATGACCGGATCTATTCTGCCGTGGGGGGAATGGGCGGCCCGTATCCCGCGTGGAACGGCCTCGCCGGTGGGTCCGCCTCCCGATGTTGTATGGTATCGGCCCCTCTGGACCGTCACAAGGGGCCGCGGGATTTCATTCCCTTCGATTTTTTTGACGATTTCAAAATCTCTGAAAGACGCGGCGACGGCCTCAATATGGTAGCCCGCACCGGCCGATCATTCGAGACTGTGCGAACCACCACCGCCCGACGCCTGGTGCGATCTGTGCCCGCCCCGGAGCGGCCGCGGTCGCGTTTTGGCTATGATCGGCAATGGTGGGGTCGGGCTGCGGAGGCTGGGCTGGGGCAGCGCCCTACTGGTCGATCACACGGCGTCCCCTGCCGAGCCTGGCGTTCCTACTGCCGCTTCTGCTGGCCTACGAGCTGGGAGTCGCCTGGCTTGGATCGGGACGGTCGGAGTCGTTGCGAACGGGCGTGGACGCCTGGGTCCGACAGGGCCTGGCCAGCGGTTGGCCTGACCGACCGATGGTTGCCGCCGCTGGTGCTCGTGGCGGTCTTGCTGGGCTGGCAGGCGTTCGACCGACGGGCCTGGCGGTTCCGACCGGCTTGCCTGTTTGGGATGGCGCTGGAGAGCGTGGCGTTGGCCCTGGCTCTGGTCGGCCTGAGCCGGCTGGTGGACCTGGGGCTGGAACATCTCGAAGAAGCGCGACCCTGGCTGGAGGCGGGTGGTTCACCTTCGCTCCCCAGGGCCGCGGCGGTGCTGGGGTATCTTGGCGCCGGGGTGTACGAGGAGGCGATTTTCCGACTGGCCTTGATTCCGCTGGGCTATGGCTTGCTGCGCCTCCTGATGACGCCGAAGGTGCTCGCGGGTACGCTGGCCGTGACGGGTTCGGCATTGCTCTTCTCGATCGCGCATCACGCTGGCTTGCCGGGCGAGCCGTTCACCTGGTACGCCTTCTTTTTCCGCTGGGTCGCAGGGGTTTATTTCGCCTGGGTCTTCGTGGTGCGGGGATTCGGCATCGCGGTCGGCACGCACGCTGCTTACGATATTCTTGTTGGGTGGCTCGCGGTCTGACGCCGGAGCGGCCCGGAAAGAGTCCAGGTCTACACTGCGATTGCATCCATGCGACTAATCCACCTGTCCGACATCCACGTCTGGCGATATCCGCTCAACCCGATGAGGTTCTTCAGCAAGCGGACCGTTGGTGTGATCGACCTTCTGACGGGACGTGCGAGCAAGTTCCGGTTGGAGCGGCTGGAGCCGGTGGTCGATCGGGTCAAGTCGCTCGACGCCGATCACATCCTGATCACCGGTGACCTGACGACGACGGCCTTGCCGGAGGAGTTCCGCGACGCGGTCGAAGCGCTCGGGCCAATCTTGCGGGACCCGTCGCGAGCCACCGTGATCCCGGGCAACCACGACCGTTATACGTCGGGTGCCGTGCGTCGGAGGAAATTTGAGCGGGCGTTTGGCCGGTACGCGCCGGCCGGTTCCTATCCCTGGCTCAAGCCGATCGACGAGGAGACGGCCATCCTCGGTCTCGACCCGACGCGCTCCCACATCTCGGCCCGCGGGTATCTGCCGCCGGAGCAGTTGGAAGCGGCGCGGGAGGTGGTCCGGGGGAGGCCACGTCGCCTGATCGTGGCGTGCCACTATCCGCTGACGTCGCCGCCGTCTTATGAACGTCAGCTCGCGATGAAACGATTGAAGAATGCCGAGGAGGTGGCCTCATGGGCTCGCACGATCGGGGCGCATCTGTATTGCTGCGGTCACGTCCACGCCGCCTGGGCGTTCGTGCCGCCGGGTCTGCCGGAACAGCTCTGCCTGAATTCCGGTGCCCCCTTGCTGCGTGACCCGACGGGTTTCCACCTGCCGGGTTTCCTCGAAATCCGGCTGAACGGCGACGACGTGTCCGTCATTCATCACGCCTGGAGCGGTGAGGACTGGCTCGCCGTGCCGATGCTGGATCACCCGGCGTTCTTCGCGAGCAAGGCCGTCGGCGCGGGAAGTCGGACCACGTAGGGCACGAGATCCCGCGACCTCCGGCCGGGATCGTTTCATTGCTTCGCGGCGACGTGCAGCAAGGCGCGGGAGCGGTCGAGGGCGCGGGACTTGTCAGCCCGTTCGGCCTCGGTGGTGGCGACACGGGCCCTCGCCTGCGCCAGTTCCTCGCGAGCGGCGGCGGCATCGATCTTGGCGGCGGGGATGGCGCGGGCGGTCAAGATGGTCACGACGTCGTCGCGAATCTGGGCGAAGCCACCATCGACGAAGTAGCGGCGGACGAGACCTCCGGTCCGGATGCGAAGCTCACCGTAGCCGAGCCGGCCGATGAGCGGAGTCCGGCCGTGCATCACGCCAAGCTCGCCGTCGAAGAGCGGCAAGGCCACGAACTCGACGACCTCGTCGAGCACCACTTTCTCGGGTGTCACCACAAGACACTGGACCCGGCCCTCGCCGACCTTGCCGGCAGGGCCTTTCTTACCGGAAGCGGTGTCTAGGATTTCGGCGGTCGCCATCGGAACTTCTCGCGAAGGGTCATTGGTCATCGGTTATTGGTCATTGGTCCTCAGTCCTTGGTGACATCGCTGGTCCCCGGTCAGGACCGCCGCGTCGGTGATCCGCTGACCAGGGACCGAGGACCCAGGGACGAATGACCCTTACCCGGCCATCTTCTTGGCCTGCTGCTCGGCCTCCTCGATGGCGCCGACGTAGCGGAAGGCGCTGACGGGCAGATGGTCCCACTTGCCGTCGCAGAGTTCCTTGAACGAGCGGATGGTGTCTTCGAGCTTGGTGTATCGGCCTTCCTTGCCGGTGAAGACCTCGGCGACGAAGAAGGGCTGAGACAGGAAGACCTCGATCCGACGGGCACGTTCGACGGTGAGCTTGTCTTCCTCGGAAAGCTCGTCGATGCCGAGGATCGCGATGATGTCGCGAAGCTCGCGGTAGCGCTGGAGGATCGACTGGACGCGGCGGGCGACGGCGTAGTGTTCCTCACCGACATACTGGGGGTCGAGGATGCGGGAGGAGGAACCGAGGGGGTCGATCGCCGGGTAAATCCCCTTCTCGGAGATCGACCGCGAGAGGACGATGAAGGCATCGAGGAAGCCGAAGGTGGTCGCCGGGGCCGGGTCGGTGAGGTCGTCAGCGGGGACATAGACGGCCTGCACGGACGTGATCGCACCCTTCTTGGTCGACGTAATGCGCTCCTGGAGGGCACCCATCTCGGTGGCGAGGGTCGGCTGGTAACCGACGTTCGAGGGCATCCGGCCCAGGAGGGCGGACACCTCGGAGCCGGCCTGGCTGAAGCGGAAGATGTTGTCGATGAACAGGAGCGTCTCGGCGCCGGTGGTGTCGCGGAACCACTCGGCGTTGGTCAACGCCGAAAGGGCGACGCGGAGGCGGGCGCCGGGGGGCTCGTTCATCTGGCCGAAGAACATGACGGTGGAGTCGATGACCGACTTGCCGGTCGAGCCGATCTTCGTCTCCTGCATCTCGAGCCAGAGGTCGTTGCCCTCGCGGGTCCGCTCGCCGACACCCGCGAAGACGGAGAAGCCGCTGTGGACGCGGGCAATGCGGGCGATCAGTTCGGTGAGGATGACCGTCTTGCCCAGGCCAGCACCGCCGAAGAGGCCGATCTTGCCACCGCGGACGAACGGGGTGAGCAGATCAACAACCTTGATACCCGTCTCCAGGATCTCGGTCTTGGGCGAGAGGTCGTCGAACGCGGGCGGGTCGCGGTGGATCGGCCACCACTCCGAGGTTGGCACGTCACCGCGGCCGTCGATCGGCTTGCCGAGCAGGTTGAAGACGCGGCCGAGGGTCTCCTTGCCGACGGGCACGCTGACCGGGGCGCCGGTGTCGATGACCTCCATACCGCGGACCAGACCGTCGGTCGAGCCCAGGGCGACGCAGCGCACGCGGTTGCCGCCGAGGTGCTGTTGGACCTCGCCGGTGAGCTGGATGGACACGCCCTTGATGTCGGTGTTGAGGATCAGGGCGTTGTAGATCTCCGGCAGATGACCCTCTTCGAACTCGGCGTCGAAGGTCGAGCCGATCACCTGGACGATCCGGCCGGTGACGGTGGCGATGGCCATGGGGGATTCCTCGGGAAGGATGGTCGATGAGGGATGGTCGATGGTCAATCCGGGCTTCGATCGATTCCGACCATCGGACATCGGACATCGACCATGAACGATCTCTTATTCCAACGCCGCGGCGCCGCCGATGATCTCGGCCAGCTCACGGGTGATCTGGGACTGACGGGCGCGGTTGTACTGGCGGGTCAGGTGCTTGATCATGGCGTCGGCGTTCTCGGTGGCACCTTTCATGGCGACCATCCGGGCGATCTGCTCGCTGACGGCGGCGTCCAGGAAGCACTTGAAGAGGCGGACCTTGAACGAGACGGGCACGATCTCTTCGAGGATGCTGCGGGCGTCGGGGAGAAACTCGTAGGGCACCTGTTCGCCCCGTCGCCTCGGCGCCTCAGCCGACGGCCCGTCACCCGGCTTGGCGTGGCGAACCGACGGCCCCATGTCACCGACCTGCGAGGCTGACATTGGCAGGAGCGTCTGGACGATCGCATCCTGCTTGGACGAACTGATGAACTGCGTATAGGCCACATCGAGGCGGTCGATCTGGCCGGAAGTATAAAGGTCGATGTAGCGGTTGGCGAGCGCCTCGACCTCGGCGTACTGAGGGCGGTCGTCGAACTGGGAGTAAGTCGCATCGGGACGGATGCGGCGGAACCGGAAGAAGGCGATGCCACGCTTGCCGGCGACCTCCAGGCGTGTCGTGATGCCCTCGGAATCGTTGTCCTGGAGGTGACGGGTCGACGACCGGAGGACGTTGCCGTTGTAGCCGCCCGCCAGGCCGCGGTTGCTCGTCAGGACGAGCAGGAGCGAGCGGTTGACCGGGTCGTGGACCTGGAGCAACGGATGGGAGACCTCGGCGGACGTCTTACCCAGGTCGGCGACGATCTCGGCGATCTTCCGCGTGTACGCCTCGGCCTCGACGGCGCGATCCAGGGCCCGCTTGAAACGGGCCGTGGCGATCAACTCCATCGTCCGGGTGATCTTCTTGATGTTCTGCACCGACTTGCGGCGCTTGATGATCGCTCGGGCCTTGGCCATCGGGGAGTCGCCTGCGAGGGAACTCGTCGATCGGGGTGAGAGAAAGAGGAGGGATGACAGAGGCTTCGAACCCCTGTCACCTCGACTCCGACAAGGTCACGCGCCGGCCGTCGCCGGCTGCGGGGCGGCGGCCGGGGAAGCGGTGGAGGGCCGCCAGCGGGCCTTGAACTCGTCGAGGGCGGCCTTGAGCTTGCCGACGAACTCGTCGGTCATCTTCCGCTCGCGGACGAGGATGTCGCGGACTTCCTTCTTTTCTTCCTCCATGTAGCGGAGGAAGTCCTTCTCGAAGCGCTGGACCTCGCGGACGGGGATGTCGTCGAGGTAGCCCTCGGTGCCGGCGTAGAGCGACATGACCTGATCGATGACGTTCATCGGCCGGTACTGCGGCTGCTTCAGGATCTCGACCATCCGGTATCCGCGGTCGAGCTGGAGCTGGGTGGCCTTGTCCAGCTCGGTGCCAAGCTGGGCGAATGCCTCCAGCTCGCGGAAGGCGGCGAGGTCGAGCCGGAGACCGCCAGCCACCTTCTTCATGGCCGGGATCTGGGCCTTGCCGCCCACGCGGCTGACGCTGATGCCGACGTCCACCGCCGGACGGACACCGGCGAAGAAGAGGTCGGGCTGGAGGTAGATCTGGCCGTCGGTGATCGAGATCACGTTGGTCGGGATGTAGGCGGAGACCTCACCTTCGAGCGTCTCGATC
Organism: uncultured Planctomycetales bacterium; assembly: GCA_963752755.1. GTDB lineage: Bacteria > Planctomycetota > Planctomycetia > Isosphaerales > Isosphaeraceae > CAVVZJ01. The sequence continues at coordinate 359,337 of CAVVZJ010000011.1, forward strand.
AGGGGCAAGGCCGTGAGCGAGCCGCCGGAGGTCGGCGGTCTTGGCGATCTTGTGGCCGGTGGGGTAGTGCTCTTTCAGGGCGTGCTCGGCCTCCTCGTGGCCGGGGACGCCGAGATAGACCTTGCCGTTGACGCCCCAGTTCTCCGTCACCGGGTCGTTCGGGTCATCGGTGGGGGCATTCTCGGGGACGATGACGTACTTGTTGGCGAGCTTGGCGGAGCGTTCGAGCAAGCGGGAGTGGGCAGAAGAAGATGTCGCCCGGGTACGCCTCGCGACCGGGCGGGCGGCGGAGCAGCAGCGAAAGCTCGCGGTAGGCGACGGCCTGCTTGGAGAGGTCGTCATAGACGCAGAGCGTGGCGCCGCCCTTCTCGTACATGAAGTACTCGGCCATCGCCGTGCCGGCGTAGGGGGCGATGTACTGGAGGGGCGAGGGGTCGCTGGCGCCGGAGGCGACGACGATGGTGTAGTCCATCGCGCCGTTGCGGGTCAGGATGTCGACCAGGCCGGCCGTCGTCGATTCCTTCTGGCCGATGGCGACATAGACGCAGATGACCCCCTGACCTTTCTGGTTGAGGATCGCGTCGATGGCGATCGCGGTCTTGCCGGTCTTGCGGTCGCCGATGATCAACTCGCGCTGGCCGCGGCCGATCGGGATCATCGAGTCGATCGCCTTGATGCCGGTCTGGAGCGGCTCATCGACGGGCTGCCGGGCGGCGATGCCGGGTGCGTTCGACTCGACCAGGCGGCTCTGGTCGGTCAGGATCGGCCCCTTGTTGTCGATCGGCACGCCCAGAGGGTTGACCACCCGGCCGACCATCGCCTCACCGACCGGCACGCGGAGCAGCTCGCCCGTGGCCCGGACCGACTCGCCCTCGTGGATGTGGGTGAAGTCGCCGAGGATGATGACACCGACGGACGATTCTTCCAGGTTGAACGCCAGGCCGCTGACGCCGTTCTCGAACTCGACCATCTCGTTGTTCATCACGCCCGAGAGGCCGTGAACCTCTGCGATACCGTCGCCGACCTCCAGGACCCGGCCGACCTCGGTCCGGGTCACCTCGGCCTGGAACTGCTCGATCTCCTGCTGGATGACGGAGGTGATCTCGTCGGCTCGGAACTTCATGGGAAGGCCCTTGAATTCTCGGGGAGGACAGGAGGAGCGAGGACAGAGTGCGGATGGCCTCTGACAGAGGCAACATTCAGGATTTCAAACTGGCGGTTGATCCTCTGTCATCCGTCTCAGGGGAAATTGCCGGCAAACTCTCACTCGCCGACCGCCGATGTGGTAAACCGCTTGCGGGCCTCGTGGGCCCTGACCTGGACGATCTCGCGACGCAAACGTTCGAGCTGGGCACGGACCGAGGCGTCGTAGATCTCGTCGCCGGCCTGGACGACCAGGCCGCCGAGGAGCGAGGGATCGACCGCGTAGTCGATCACCGGTTCCGCGGCGAGCATCCGGCCCAGTCGCTCCTGGAGTCGCGGCCTGCTGGCCTCGTCCAGGGGAGCGGCGGAGCGGACCAGGACGCGGCGACGGTTGCGGCGGCGGTCGAGCTCGGCGTGGCCTTGCTGTACGATTGTCTCCAGCAGGTCAAGCCGGCCATGGCGGTTCAGCACGCGGAGGAACCGCGTGACGATCGGCAAGGCCCGACCCTCGAAGAGCTTGACGAGGATACCGTCCTTCTGCTCCTGACTCAGGGCCGGGCCGATCAAGAGGTCGGCGAACTGGGCGTTGGAGCGAAGGACGTCGTCGATGACTTCTTCCAGTTCGCCGACGACCGCCTCGCCCTGTCCGTCTTTCTCGGCGACGTTCAGCAGCGCCTCGGCGTAGGTGCGAGCGCCGGCGACCGCTGACTCGTCGAGGACGGTGTGCGGGATCGCGGCCTGCGAGGTCTCGCGGGTCTGGGGGCCGATACTCATGCGGTCTGGCCCTCCCGTCCGTTCGGGGCGGTGGGCAACTCGTTGATGGCGACCTCGGCCAGCCGGCGCTGCTCGTCAGGGCCGATCTCGCGGGCGAGGACCTTGCCGGCGACGTTGACGGCCAGGTCGGCGGTGCGGGTCCAGATCTCGGTGAGGGCCTGGTCGCGGGCCTGGGCGATATCGCGCTCGGCGCGCTGCCGGTTGGCTTCGGCCTCGGAGTGGGCCTTCTGGACGATGTCATTCGCCGTGCGGTCGGCGTCGTGTCGCGCTTCTTCGAGGATGGCGCGAACCTGGTCGTTGGCCTGAGCCATCAAGGCCCGGTGCTCGGCCAGCATCCGTTCGCTCTCGGAGCGGGCGTGCTCAGCCTGGCGGAGGGTTTCCTCCTGATGGTGTTCGCGTTCGTCGAGGGCCTTGGACAGCGGTCCCCAGGCGAACCGCCAGAGGACCAGGAGCAGACCGAGGAAGACGATGACCGTCGAGACAGCCAGCGGCAGTCGCAATTCGAGGATATTCCCGTCGCCGCCCCCGTGCTCCCCAGCCCCGGCCTCGTGACCGGGCGCCGGGTGGTCGGCGGTGGCGGGAGTCGCCGGGTCGGCGGCCGCGGGGTGGGCGTGCTCGACGGCCTGGCCGAGGGCCGGTTGGCCCAGCAGCAAGGTCAGTCCGAGCAGCCCGAGGGCCAGGGTTACTTGCCGGGACATGGGGGCAGGCCTCACCTCTGAGGACTTTCTCGGAAAGGGGTTCGTCACGCTCACGACGCCTCGCGGGCCGGCGACCGCGCCGGGCGTGCGGGCCCGCCGCCGACCCCGGAAGGTCGGGCGTCAGTAGGGAGTCACGAACAGCATGATGATGATCAGGGCGAAGAACGTGACACCTTCGATCAGGGCCGCCGAGATGATCATGGCCGTCTGAACGTTACCGGCCACTTCGGGCTGCCGGGCCATGCTCTCGACGGCCGCACGGGCCAGCCAGCCGATGCCCACGCCGGCGCCGATGATCACCAGGCCGACGCCGATGGCACGCATGTCGAACGAGGCCGTCCGGGGAGCACCGGCATAGGCGATCCGGGCCGCCTCCTCGGCGCTGGCCGGAGTGTAACCGGTCTCCTGGGCGACGGCGGCCTGCGATACGACGAACAGGGCCAGCATCAGGGCGGCAGACTTCAGAAGCTTCATCGGACCCTCGACTCCTTGCTCGGCTCGCCCCGTCAGGGGGCTGGGTGGGGAAGGCGGGACGGGGCGTCCCGCGGCAGGTGCCGGGCGCCGACGCGGCCCCCGGCCGGGTGCAATAAACAGCGGTCGGACTTCGTCGGCTTCGGCGACCTGTTCGCTCGGATCAGTGCGGGTGCGCCGCCATGCCGATGAACAGGGCCGCCAGGAACGTGAAGATGTACGCCTGGAGGAAGGCGACGAACAATTCGAGAAAGCTCAGGCCGAGGACCATCAGCAGGCTCCCCGGCGTCACCAGGTACGAGACCGGCGCCGTGGCCATCAGGGCGAACCCGAGGATGACCGTCAGCACGATGTGTCCGGCCAGCATGTTTGCGAAGAGTCGCACGGCCAGGACGATGTGGCGGATCAGGAGTCCCGCCACCTCGATGAAGAACATCAGGCCCCAGAGCGGCGGCTTGAGCAAGGCGGGCACGTCCATCTTGGGCACGATGCTGATCCAGAAGCCGATCGGCCCCATCTGCTTCATGCCGGCCGAGAGAACGGCCAGGAGGGTCAGCAAAGCCAAGGTTCCCGTCACATTGATATTGCCGGTGGCCGACGCTCCACCCGGAATCATCCCGAGCAGGTTGCAGAAGAGCACGAAGAAGAACAAGGTCCAGAGGAAAGGCAAGAACAGGTCCGACAATCGCCGGTGGCCGTGCCCGTGACTGTCTTCATGCTCCTCGCCGTGCCCGTGGTCACCGCCGTCGATGGCCGGACGGGCGATGCCGTCGCGGATGAACATGACCACGGCCTCGAACATGTTCCAGAACCGGCCGCGGGTGACACGTGTCTTGGCGGTATGCCGGGCCAGAGGGATGAGGATCAACAGCATCAAGGCCGCCGCGATCAGCTCCATCACCATGAAGCGGCTGACCTGGAAGTCGTGGCCGAACAGGTGGAATTTCGGCAGCTGGATCTCATGGCCGAACCACGGCACTTCCAGCGTGGCGTGGTCGAGGACGTGGGAGAGTGGGCTATCGTGACCTGCGGCCATGTTTGGCGACCCCAGCGCAGCCGAGCCATGGGTGGACCCGGAGGATGGACGGGGAACCGGGCCGACTCCACACCCTGTCTCCGCCAGCCCGCCGCTTCCCTCGCTCCCTCAATCGCCCTTGGCGATGCGCATCAACTGGAGCATTCCTGCGACAAACCCCACGACCATGCCGGCCAGGATGCCAATTGGGCGGCTCCCAAGCCATTGATCGAGGTAGTAACCCAGCAGGGCCGGCACGACGAAGCCGATGGAGATGGTCGTGACCCGCGAGGCCCACATCATCCCGACGGACAACGGGCTTCGCGGATCGGGCCGGCTCACGGGCGTCACTCGCAACGGCCCTCGGCGCGAGGGTCGAGGGGAGTCCTCAAAAGCGGTCTGGATTGGGGGGACAGGGGACCGGAGCCTCCCGGCGAACCTAGGGGCAATCGCACGGACCCCCTTTGTACGGGCAATGTTGTAACGGCCCCGCGCCGGGCTTGTCAACACCCTGGCGCCCGACTCTGAGAATTTTTTCACGAAGTCGAGGTCCCGGCCCTCGGAGGGCGACGGTCGACGGCCGGCGCGATCGTTACGGAAGGCGCTGAGTGTCCGGCCTTGGACAGCGATGGAGAGATAATTGTTGACAAGAGCGGCGGCTTTTGGTATGAGGAAACAAGCTGGTTGGTACGCCTAATGAGAGTACCGCCCGAGCCTGCACGGGGACAAGCCCATGCCAGCACCGACAAGCTCGAGCCACGCGGCCGATTGAGGGCGGCGTCAGACCCTTCTGAGGGTCGGACGGCCGCCCTTCGTGTTTGGGAACGAGCCGAAGTTCTGGCGTGGTGTGGTACCCCGGTTCGCCGGCTTGCGGGTTGGGAGGCGATGCCCCAGCCACCACGCAGTCCGGATGGCAAGGAGCATTCCGGATCGGCCCACTCATGGATGATACGCGTTCCTTAGAGTCGGTCCGCGCTGTCGCGGGCCGAGACGGAGTGGCCCCGCATGACCGTCGAATCGCTCAAGGACTGCAATAAGAAGGCACTGGCACGAATGGCCAGGGACCAGGGTATCGTCGGCTGGCATGCAATGCGCAAGGATCAATTGATTCGTGCGTTGACCACCACGGCGTCCAAGGCAAAGAAAGCGGCGAAATCAAAGGAGCTCGTCGCCAGGCGTAAGAAGGGCGATCCGGACCACTCGGTCCCATCGCGGGCGAACCGCTCGGCGGCTGCGCCCCCGCCGCGAGCCCTCACCCCGATGGCTCCGCGGACACTGGCCCACGGCTGTGGCAAGGACCGGATCATCACCATGGTCCGTGACCCCTACTGGCTGCACACCTACTGGGAACTGAGCCGCTCGACTCTGAGCCGCGCCCAGGCCGCCCTGGGTCAGGAGTGGCACACCGCCCGGCCGATCCTGAGACTGATGGACGTCAGCAGCGAGGACACGACCTCGGCCAGCGAGCGTCACATCCGCGATATCGAGATCCACGGTGGCGTCAACAACTGGTATGTCGATGTCAATGATCCCCCGCGTTCATTCCGGGTCGATATCGGTTACCTCTCACGTAAGGGGAAATTCTACGTTCTCGCGCGCTCGAACGTTGTCAGCACGCCGCGTGCCGGCTCCTCGGACGTGCTTGACCAGAACTGGGCTCCCATCGAGCGTGATTACGAGCGAATCTTCCACCGCTCCGGCGGTTCCGACCACGCCGGCGCCATGAGCGACCTCCGCGACCTCTTCGAGGAGCGGCTCCGTCGCCCGATGACCAGTCTTTCGCTCCAGAGTCTGGGCACCGGCGCCTTGCCCTCGCTGGGCCGGAGCTTCCACTTCGAGATCGACGCCGAGCTGATCGTCTTCGGCACGACCGAGCCGAACGCCAAGGTTACCCTCCAGGGCGAGCCGGTGCAGGTCCGCCCCGACGGAAGCTTCACCGTCCGCTTCAGCCTGCCCGACGCCCGCCAGATCATCCCGGCCACCGCCTCCAGTCCCGACGGCGTTGAGGAGCGGACCATCGTGCTGGCCGTGGAGCGCAACACCAAGGAGCTTGAGCCAATGATTCATGACGGCAACGAGCTCTGATCGTTCCTGATGCCTACACTCCCGACGCCGCGGCATCCGCCCCCCCCGGCGGGTCCCGCGGCGTCGGGCGTTGTCCGAGCCTGCGAATGGCCGTACACTGACTTCGGGAGGGCCTGCACGGCATCGGAGTGGAGCGGGGCGGGGTGACTTGCTGAGGAGGTCGGCGGCTTTGAGCAAAGATATCGCGGTGGTTCTCGACGGCTGGGACTTCGTGCCCGGCGAGATGCAGGTGCGAATCATTCCCGGTGACGACGGCCGGGAGAAGCTCCAGGTCCGCATTGATCTGGGCCTGCTCCAGCTCGAGCTCGACGGACGGCCCGACGGTCAGTGTCCTGAGAACGCCGAGTCGCTGCTCGATCACCTCGAAGCTCGCGCCCGCCAGCTCGCCGCGAGTGGCGAGGATCTCAACCTGAGCCCCGACGACTGCTCCGAGTTGATGCGCGAGGGCATCCAGTATTACCACCGCTACCTCGCCCTCTTCCACCTCCAGCGCTACGACCTGGTGGCCCGCGATACCGCCCGAAACCTCCGGCTCTTCGCGTTCGTCGTCCGCCATGCCTCCCGGCCGCGGGACCGGATGCAGTTCGACCAGTACCGGCCCTACGTGACGATGATGCACGCCCGCGCCCTGGGCATGCAAGCGATCCAGCGGGGCGACCACCACGGGGCCCTCAGGCAGATCGACGCCGGTATCGAGGCCATCCGGGCCTTCCTCCGCGACTACGAGCAGGCCGACAAGGAGGACGAATGCCAGGAACTGGGCCTGCTCCGAGCCTGGCGGCAGCAGGTCGAGCGCGACCGGCCAATCGGCCCCGTCGAGAGGCTGGAGCAACAGCTCGAACTGGCTGTGGCGCTCGAGAATTTCGAGGAGGCCGCCCGCCTCCGAGACCAGATCCGCCGCCTCCGCGGTCCGTCGTCACCGGGGGCGGAATGACCGGGTCGCCCCGAAATCCTTCCGGGCCAGTGAACCTTGCAGCTCCGGAGCTCGTAAGCTAGGATATCCACGTCCGGCTCAGGCCGGGCGTGCCTCTGCCATGTTCGCGTAGGGATGGTCTTTTGTCGAACCGATGAGCAGCCCGTCGGGAGCCATCGCAGAGCCCGCCGGCTACGGCCGGAGGCCACAGGCTCCCACTTATTAATTGCGGGTTCTCAAAAGCATCCCAGACGGCATTGCGGTGGAGGTCCTTTTCGGCCCGCTCGCGCTCGACCAGAGCGGGAGCGGGCCGTCCTCGTTTGTTTCGATCCGCAACGATGGGGGTACGATGGAGACGGCCGATCTCCGGGCCCGCAAGCGTGCCCTCCGAGAGGCAATAATCGCCCGTATTCTGGCCCTCGAACCGGCTGACCGCCGTCGTCAGGAAGCCGAGTTGGTCCGCTGCTTCGACGACCTTCCCGGCCTGGCCGCGGCCGGCACCATCCTGCTCTACGTCACGGCCTTTCCCGAGGAACTGAACACCCGACCCTTGCTCCGACACGTGCTCGATCGCGGTCGGCGGCTGGCCTGCCCGCGGGTCGATCGCATCGCGAAACGCCTGACTTTGCATGAGATCCGCGACCCCAACGCCGACCTTCGACCCGGCACCCTCGGTATCCCCGAGCCCTCTGCCGAGAGTCCGCCGCTTCAACCCGATCAGATCGACTGGGTTCTCGTCCCCGGCCTGGCCTTCGATGCCCACGGCTACCGCCTCGGCCGCGGCGCAGGGCACTACGATCGCCTCCTGCCAAGACTCCGATCCGAGGTGCCCCGCTGGGCCTTGATCCTGGAACCACAGTGGGTTGCAGACTTGCCCGTCGAGCCGCACGACCAGCCGCTCGACGGCATCGTCAGTGCCTCGCGGGCCGTCGCGACGAGGCGTGGTGGAACGTCTCAAATTGACCGGTTTTTTTGTTGACATCGTCACCGATTTCGGTATCCTTCACGTCGTCTTCAACCTCACCAACCTGCAAACTTGGGCCGGCCCCCTGGGTCGATCTCCACCAAGTTTCCCGCGGGATTGCGGGTACTGGACCTACTCCTCCCAACCCGTTCTCGAATCAACCGTTGCGTCGATTCCTTCGTTTCTCGATCGTTATTCCGGCGAACAGTAACTGCTGTCGATCGACCGAGGTTGGTTCGCAAAGCCTCGACGGCTTGAGGCGTCCGGGACGCTCCGCCAGTTCCTCGCTCTACCGAACTCCTCCGGTGTTCGGGCTCCGGGCAACCGGTGAAGGCCCCGATTCGGTTGGGACCTTGACCGGGGGCGATAGGATTTTGCCGCTAACGCCCACTGATAACTAGCCCCGCGCCGGCTCTCAGGCGACGAGCCCGGTCCTCGACGTCGATCGAGGGTCGGGCTGCGTCGTTTCGTCGCTTTGGGAAGTCGTTGGCGGTCGAATGATCCGGGCGATCAGGGCTGGATCTCCACCTTCGGTGGTTCGGCGAAGGCCTGGAAGGCGGCGGCGATGCGGGCCTCGTCGGTGCGGCCTTCGTGGAGGATGACCCGGTAGCGGAAATGGATCGACTCGCCGGCCGGGATCGTGTGGGAGCCCGGCTTGTCCACGCCGAAGTCGTGGTAACCGAACGGGTTGGCGGCGAAGAGGCCGTAGTCGCGGACGTGCCAGGTGGTCGGGTAGCGGAAGCTCTCCGGGTGGTTCAGGATCGCGACGCCGACGGTCTTCCCCTTCACGGGACCGGTGTAATCGACCCAGGGTGAAGCCTTGCCCCAGGCGTCGGTGTCCGTGATGCCCTCGGCGTTGACGATCTGGCCGCCTTGCTTGCGCTTGACGTCCATGCTCGACTCCAGGCGCAGGCCGAAGGAGCCTTCCTTGGTGTCTCCGAAGGTGACGGGGCGCCGGCCGCCTTGATGATCACATCCACGTCGATGAAGCGGACGTCCCGGGCCGCCGAGAACCAGAAGATCCGCTCGTCGTCGCAGAGCTTCTGGCCGTCGGGGGCGAGCCAGGCGTCGCGGGTCCGGAACTGGCCGACGGCGAGGCCGCCGGTCACATCATCGAGCGCGGTCTGTTCGATCTTGCCGAACTTGGGATTCGGCCGATTCTTCGGGTCGGAGGCCCAGAAGTCGTAGCCGTTGACGTTGCCGTGGGTGAACCAGAAGGAGCGCTGGTGGGGGTGATCGTGGTCCTCGCCCTCGACGTCCTCCATCGGGTACGCCCGGGTGTACGAGTCGCCAGTCGGGCCGAAGACCGGGTAAAGGTACGGCTTGAAGTCGCCCTGATGGAGCGTGGTGAATGGCTCGCCACCGGCTGTGACGACCAGCTTGCCGTGATCGGAGGTCACCTGGATCTCGCCGGGGATGCTGGTGCGGATGTCCCGCGCACGGAGCCGGAACGCGCGGGTCTGATCGGCACCGAGGCGGTGCAGCAGGATGGCGAGTTGCTTCTTGCCGTTGACTTCGAGCACGTTCGCGCGATTGGGCGGCCCGCCGTCCTCCGGGACGAGCAGATAATCGCCAACCTTCAGGTCCATCGCGATCGGAACCACCAGGGGCGTCGAGCTGAGGTCGGTCCCGTTGCCACGGATCACGACCTTCGGTTCCTCCGCGAAGTGTTGCGGCGAGAGCCAGGGCGGTGACGAACCCGACGAGGGCCGGTCGAGGCCCGCGGACACTGGCGAAGTGGAGCATGAGACGGTCCCCCGAAAGGCAAAGGATGGAAACCAAGGATGCTGCCTCGTGGTAACCCCCCGACGGGCGAGTCGCAAGGGGATACTCCCACGTTCTGCCCACTTCCGCTCAGAAGCCCCCCTCGATCAAAGGGACAAACCGGCGGAAGTGGGGGGTGAGAGCATCGGCGAGCGCTTCTGGATCGGGGAACAGGTCGTCCGGTCCGCGGGCCAGGGCGAAGGCCAGCGCTTCCTGGCCGAGATTCAGGCGGAGCAAGCCGAGGGGCACGCATCGTGTCCGCGGCGGCGGGGCTTCGAGGGCCTGTTGTAGAAGACCGTCATCGTCGGGGGCGATCGGCTCGGGGGTGAGGGTCGTGATCGTCAGGCCGATGGCGAGGCCGCGGACGGGGGGATAGCGACCGGCGACGGCCGTCGCGACGCGGCGCATCAGCTCGGTCGTGCCTTCGAGCGTCCGGGCGAGGTCCACCGGCTGCCGGACAACCGCCACGATGCTCAATCCGCGTCCGAGGATCGGGAGGCGACTCAGCCGGATCGGGCGAACGAAGTAGCGGAGCACATCGAGCGGCGGCTCGCGGAACTCCTCGCCGTCGTCGGGCCGCGCACCGAGCGGGCTGAGGGATGACTCGCAGAGGGTGAGGAACTCGGAGTCGAGCATGAGAGAGGACCGAAGAGTCATGGTAGCCGTCAAGCCCCGAGGAGCCAGAGCAGGTGGGGCAAGGCGTGGCGGTACGGGGGATCGAGCCGCGATGATTCGAGCGCGGCGGCGACGCGGTGGGCCGGGTCGAACTCCGGTGAGTGGACCAGTCGCGGCAAGGGGCAGCGGGTCGGCGAGCAGATGTTGAGGCGAACCTCGCCGGAGGTGTGGTCGAGTCGCGCGAGGCCGAACGACTCCTCGCCGTCGGGGCCGGGCGAGATCAACTCCACACGGCGTACCTCTGCCAAGGGGAGGTCCGGCGCCGCCTCGACGCGAAGGGAGACGGCAATTTCGTCCGCCGGGCCGCGGAAGGTCGCCTCGATCCGACCGGCCGATTCTTCCCGACGGACCGTGTCCCAGCCGAGCTGTCCGGCCAGCCAGGCGACCAGCCAGGCGGCCACCCGGGGCACGCGGTCGGCCGTCGGTGCGGCGGCCTCGACCTGGACACTGGCAATCCGGCGCAGCGTCTCCAAGCAGCCGGGTGGATCGAAGAACTGGGCAACCAGCTCCCGCCATCGGCTGATGCCGAACCAGGCGAGGTCGCGGCTGTAGGGGTTCAGGGCCGGATCGAGCGCGATGTGGAGGGCGTCGCGATCCGGCCAGGGCCAGGGGTCGGGCAGGTCCACGAGCAGGCGGGACGCCTCGGCGGCCAGGGTGCGGAAAAGGTCCAGGTCGGGGCGGGGGTCGTCGGCCCACCAGAGAATCAAGGGGAGGTCGGGTTCGAGCAGACCGAGCACGGTTCCGGGCAGGAGACCGCGGGCGTTCGGGCCGGCGTTGAGGATGATCCGCTCGCTACAGACCTGAGGCAAGCCGGGAGCCGGTAGGTGGCAGAGGGCCGACACCTCGGCGGAGATCCGCCGCTCCGGGTCGTCGTTGCCCCGCAAGACGATCGCCCGGCACGGCCGACGGGCGACGACGACGTCGAGAGCTGTCTCGACCCGCGCCGCGCCGCCCTGGCCAAGGCAGGCGACGACGAGGTTCGCCAGTGAGACCCGCGTGACGTTCGGATTCTCCAGGTCCGGCCCGCCCACTCGCTCCGCTGACGGCCCCCACAGTTTCGCCAGCTCCGTCTCCACCAGGCCCGGCGCGACCGACACGCCCTGGCCGCTGAGGAAAGCGTCGGAGGCGGAACCAGGGTTCGACGGCTCGGGCATGGTTCGTGATCCTGGCTTCGAGGGAAAAGGCCTGATGACAAAGGCAAAGGTTCAGAGGCGTCGCCAGCGGGCACCGTCGCGGGCGAGCAGGGCGTCGGCGGCCTCGGGACCCCAGGAGCCGGCAGGGTACGAGGCAGGCTCGGTACCAAGCTGGTGCCAGGCGTCGAGGATCGGGGTGACGAACCGCCAGGCGCTGTCCACCTCGTCGGTCCGGGTGAAAAGGGTTGGGTCGCCGAGCATCACGTCGAGCAGCAGACGCTCGTAGGCCTCGGGCGGCGGAGCGGCGAACGACGTGCCGTAGCGGAAGTCCATGCGGACTTCCTGCAACCGCCGACGCGAGCCGGGCACCTTGGCGTGGAAGGCGAGGCTCGCTCCCTCGTTCGGCTGGATGCGGAGGACGAGCTGATTGGCCACGCCGTGGCCTTCCTCCTGCGGCTCGAACAGCATCGTCGGCGGCTTCTTGAACTGGATCGCGATCTCGGTCGCTCGCTTGGGGAGGCGCTTGCCGGTGCGGAGGTAGAACGGCACGCCGGCCCAGCGCCAGGTCTCCAGGGTCAGGCGGATCGCGACGAACGTATCGGTCTTCGAATCGGGGGCGACGCCCTCCTCGTCGCGATACCCTTTCACCTCCTGGCCCCGGACCGAGCCGGGGCCATACTGCCCCTTGACGACGTTGCGCGTGACCTCCTCGGGTGACCAGTGCGGCAGGGCCTGGAGCACCTTGACCTTCTCGTTGCGGACGGCATCGGCGTCGAGGGTGACGGGTGGCTCCATCGCGACGAGGCAGAGGAGCTGCATCATGTGGTTCTGCACCATGTCGCGGCTCGCGCCCGAGGTGTCGTAATAGTCGCCCCGGCCGCCGGCCATGCCGACTTCCTCGGCCACGGTGATCTGGACGGAATCGACGTGGCGGCGGTTCCAGACCGGCTCGTAGATCGTGTTGGCAAACCGCAAGGCCAGGATGTTCTGGACGGTCTCCTTGCCGAGGTAATGGTCGATCCGGTAGATCTGGCTCTCGTCGAGGACGTCGGAGAGCTGGCGGTTCAAGGTGCGTGCGCTGGCGAGGTCGTGGCCGAACGGCTTCTCGACCACGACGCGGCTCCAGGGCCCTTCCTGGTGGGCCGGGTAGATCAGGTTACCCTTGCCGAGATGCTCGACGATCGGGGCGAAGAACTCGGGGGCGGCGGCGAGGTAGTAGAGGCGGTTGCCTCGGGTGCCGAGTTCGGCATCGGCGCGTTCGAGAGTCTGGCGGAGGCGGTCGTAGGCGGCTGGGTCGTCGAACGTGCCGGCGCTGAAGAGGATATGGTCGGCAAAGGGCTTCCAGGTCTGGGCGAACTCGGGTTCGCCGTCCTGCTGGAGCGTCTGGTGGAGTTCCTGGCGGAATCGGGCGTCGTCCCAGTCGCGACGGGCGAAGCCGACGACCGCGTACTCGGCCGGCAGTTGCCCCTCGACGGCCAGGCGGTAGAGGGCCGGGGCGAGCTTGCGGTGCGTCAGGTCGCCGGTGGCCCCGAAGAGGACGATGGCGCAGGGGTCGGGCACTCGCGCCCTCGGCAGCGACGCCCGCAGCGGGTTGCTCTCCGGGCTCTCCGGCGTTCCGGCCATGCGATGACTCCGAAATCTGGCGGGGCGGCCGGCGCGTCGGACCCGGCCCATCGGGCGTATTCCGTTGCACGGAGTCTAGGCATGCGACCGGTCTTGAATCAAGCGGAGCCCCGACGCCCGGAGGATTGCGGATTGGGGATTGCAGATTGCGGGATCGAATCCGGCGAGGGCCTCCGGGTCGCCGCTGGCAGGCGGCCGGATGAGAAGTCAAAAGCGTTTTTTTTGACTGTTCGCCGCTGCTTGGGACATCCTGGAGGCGCTGACGCGACGCAGTGGAGACGCACTGGGGACGCCTGCGAGAGGGCGTGAGGATGCCGGGGCGACGCTCTCCGATGTTGTGGTTGGCAGGATGTAACTTTTGTATAAGCAAAGGATTCAGGTGAGATTTTGCCCATTTTGAAGTTCGTTCGGCGCCGGGGACGCGCCACGGCGTCGCGATCTGCGAGCCGAATCCGGCGAGCCGGAGGTCAGCCGGACTGGCAAGAAGACAGTGATAATTATAGCACATGGTGGGGCGGCTGGCGCGGGTGGATTCCTGGTCGGGACGAATCGAGGGGGCTCATCCAGCCAGCCCCGGAGGCGGGAACGTGGCGTCCGAGAGACTCTCATCCACGAACCCGCGGAGGCGGTCCGATTCGAGCCCGACTCTGGGGGCCAACCGCCTCCGGCTGACCCGACCGGAGACAGCCGAGGGCGGCTGTCCCACCAGGCCAGACCGCCCAGACCGGATGACAGCCGGGGGCGGCTGTCCCACCAGGCCAAACCGGACCGCCTCCGCGGGCTCGTGGATCAGACCGGCCGACGGCCGGCCACGTTGATTCCATTCCCCTGGCCAGCGTGGTAGAAGACCTGACCGGCGGAGAGGTCGGTGATCGCGACGAGACCGGCCTCGGAGAACCAGGAGGTGACCTCGTCGAGGGTGTGGCGGGAAGCGTAGCGGGGGGCGTACCAGTCGAGGGTGTCGCAGACGCGGACCTCGGGGTCGGGATGCATCGAGACGCCGATGGTCAGGGCGTGCAGGGCCACGCCGAGACGCTGGACCAGGCGGTGGCGGCTGAACATCAGGCGACGCTTCAGGCCGCCGACCGGCGACGATGCCCGGCTGAGGGCCATCAGGACGCCCAGAGGCAGTCGCGTGGAGATGGCGCGGTGGGCGTTCATGATCCGCTCGACCGCGGGCTTCTCGCGGGGATAGACCCAGACGACGATCCGGCCGCCGGGCTTGAGCAGCTTCGCCAGGGCGAGGAAGGCGCGGCGGGGGTCGGGGGTGTGGTCGAGGACGCCGAGGCTGTAGATGTGGTCGAACGAGCCCGGGGCGAACGGGGGGCGGAGCAGGTCGCCGCGGACCAGGGCGACGTCGCCGAGGCCGGCGGTGGTCTCGCGGGCGGCGAGGAGGGCCCAGCTCAGGTCGAGGCCGACGGCCCGAGCCCCCTGCTCGGCGGCGATTCGCAGGTAGCGGCCCATCCCGCAACCGGCGTCGAGCACCCGCGCCCGGCCAGGTCGGACTCGGTCAGGCCGGTTCGGCTGCGGAAGGTGGCGCGGTCCTCCTCGGGGCGGAGGATGCGGAAGCGGTTCCACTGGAGGGCGTAGGCCGACTTCGTGCGGCCCTGGACGTCGCTCATCGTTTCCCCCGGGAGCGGCCGCCCGCCTCGACCGGAAGAAGACGCCCTGGCCACCGCGAAGGCACACGGTCCCACCGACCGTCGGAACAGGCCCACGAACCCCCCAAGGGTACGCAGCACAGCCGACGATCCCGACGCGCCACCGACAGTGGCCAGGATCGAGGATACGTCCTCGACGGGCCCATATCCCGAGCTTCTCCGTTCCGTAACGTAGAGAACTGGAAGCGTGCCCGTCAGATCCTATTTTTTAGCAACCGTGGCTCGCTGTCAAGAGGCTGTCGCGAAGGTCCGGTGTCAAGACAACTCGACGTCGGCGTGCCTTCAGAGTGTCATCCATCCGGCGGTCGTCTCCTCGACCAGTTCCGGCTCGATGATCTCCTGACCCCGACCGGCTCCCTCCCTCAGTGACAGCGCAGCGATGCGGTCGAGGACGCGGGGAATGCCACGCGCGAGGGCGTGGACCCGGGCGAGGGCTCGCGAGGTGAACGTCGGGCGTTCGCGTCCCATGGCAGCCAGCTTGGTATTCAGGTATTGCCCGGCCTCGGTTCGCGTCAACGGCGACAGGTGAACCACGGGCGCCCAGCGATCCGCCTCCGAGTCGCAGGTGCGACCAATGCGGAGGAGCGTCAGCCGGGCGTCAAGATGGAGGAGCCGGTCCAGGATGCGGGGGTCGTCAGCCTCGTGGGCGTTGTCCAGGGCCAGGACGACGGTCAGACCCTGGAGCCGGCAGAGCCGCGCGGCGTCGGCCAGCGCCTTCCAGGCGACCGGCCACGGCGCATCGGCACGGACCCGGACGCCCAGAGCGGCGGCAAGTTCCACCAGCAGCGTCGGGCCGTCGTTCGCGGCGCTGGAGCGGGCGAGACGTCGCCGGGGCGATCGCAGTTCGGAGAGGACGCGATCGAGGACCCTCGTCTTGCCCAGACCCTCCGGAGCTTCCAGCATCGCCAGGCGATCCCCGGACTCCACCGCCTGCCGGAGTCGCGCGACGGCCGAGGTGTGGGTCGGCGTCGGCACGAACAGGGACGCTCCCTCGCGGAAGGGAAAGTCGCTGAGGCCCCAGTGTCGTTCCACCTCGACCATCGCGACGCCTCGACGGGTCCGGTTCGACGGCTCCAGCGATCGGAGCCGGCGGTCCGGTGGATTCCTGATTGTTTGATCGGTTAAGATGCCCCCGGGGCTTTGGGCCTTCCGCCTGACAAGCCGAAGGGAAGGAGTTCTGTGCCCCTTGGCCGACCGCTTCTATTGCCCAGATTCTCCCGTCGCGGGCCGACTCACGCTTCGAGGCGACGAGGCCCGCCATCTCGCCCGGGTTCGTCGGGTCGGACCGGGGGACCTGGTCGAGGTCTTTGACGGGCAGTCGGCGATGGGCCGACGGGCCGAGGTCCGGGCGGTCTCGGGCGACCGGGTCGAGCTGGAGGTCCAGGGCGAGCCGATCCCCGGTCGGGAGCCGCCGTTCTGGCTGACGCTGGCGGCGGCGGTGCCGAAAGGGGAGCGGTTCGACTGGCTGGTCGAGAAGGCGGTCGAGGTGGGCGTCGGGCGACTGGTCCCCTTGATCGCGGGCCGTTCGGTGGTCGAGCCGCGAGCGGGCAAGCTGGAGAAGCAGCGGAGGGCGGTCATCGAGTCGTCGAAGCAGTGCGGGCGGAACCGCTTGATGGAGGTCGCCGCGCCGATGAGGCTCGACGAGGTTCTGAAAACGACCCTGGCGCCGGTCCGGCTGCTGGCGCATCCGGACGGATTGCCGCCCTCCGACTGGCCGGGCCGCGTTCCGGGTGGGGAGGTCGCCCTGGCGGTTGGTCCGGAGGGAGGTTTCACGGAGGCGGAGGTCGCCGCGGCCGGGGAGGCGGGCTGGCGAGTCGTGACGCTCGGGCCGACGATCCTGCGGGTCGAGACGGCGGCGATCGTCGGCTCGGCGCTGGTGCTGGCGATCGGTTAGGCTGGGGAGGAAAAGGTCGGCAACCTGAACCTGGAGGAGCTTTCGCGTGGCTGGACCTGGCTCGTTTCTGCCGATGATCGTCCTGGGGCTGGTGGCGGGCGTCATGGGGGGGATGTTCGGCATTGGCGGGGGCCTGATCATGGTTCCCGCCCTGATCCTGGTCTTCGGCCTCGACCAGAAGACCGCGTTCGGGACGTCCCTGATGGCCCAGCTCCCGCCGGTGGCCTTGCTCGGGGTGGCCGAATACTGGAGGCGGAGCCAGGTGCAGGTCGGGTCGGGACTCTGGATCGCGCTGGGGCTGGTGATCGGGGCCTGGTTCGGAGCGAGGATGACGGGCCTGATCCCCAAGGAGCCGATGAAGCAGACTTACGGCGTCTTCCTCGTGCTGATGGGGCTCTATTTCTTGCTCGCCCCAAGCACGCCGACCGGCCGGGTCCAGACGCCCGAGGTCCAGACGCACCCCACCGCCGAGCCCGGCGCCGCCCCGACCGCTGAGGCGCCCGGTCAGGTCCACTGACCGCCGGACTTGTCCTGGTAGATCGACCAGACGTAGCCGTCGGGGTCCTTCAGGGCGAACTCGCGCCAACCCCAGGCCTGATCGACGGGCTCGCCGGAGACGCTCAGCAAGGCCCCCTGGTCGAGGCAGTGCTGGTAGAAGGCATCGATGTCATCCACGCGCATTTGCAGGTGGATTCCCAGACCGACGCGCTGGCCGGCGAACTCCTCGGCGTGGGGCTCCTGGGGGTGGAGCATCAAGGAGAAGCCGCCGACGCGGAGGATCGCCAGGTTGATCGGGCCGCCTTCTTGCTCGGCGTGGACCTGGACCACCTCGGCGCCGACGATCTCGTTGTAGAATTCCAGTGAGCGGAGGACGTCGTCCACGTAGAGGAATGCGCTCGTCACCTGGGCCGTCATGGCACCTCCCGACCGGACGGGTCCGTAAAAGTCCGGGATCGATTCCAACTGGGCAAGCCGAAGGGCTTGCCCCTGCGGAAAATAACCCGATCGGCCCGGCGTTGCAATGCGAGGCGAGCCGGCTGCGGTCGGAGGGGCCGGGTTCAGGCCATCCCGCGGGGGACGTTCACGTTGACCGAAGCCCCGGTCGAGGGCTGCATCGGCTCGCCGCAGCAGCGGAAGTCCCAGTCGGGGGGATTGCAGGTGCAGGGGTTGATGATCTCGATCTCAGAGCCGCAACTGCGGCAGTAGAGACGCTGCCCCTTCTCCTGGGTGATCCGGTCGCCGGTCGGTTCGTCGAAGCTGCGCGAGGACATCCGGGCCTCCTTTCGGTTGGGGTTGATGGCTGGGTCCGATCTCGGGAACAGGCGCCGCAAATGCCGGGCCTACGGACCTTCGACGGCGAAGAACGCGACGGTCCGGCGGATGGCCGGCAGGAGGTAGCCGGCGGCGGAGTAGTGGCCGCAGTCGAACCAGTGGATTGGGGGACGGCCGGCCGCCTCCCACAAGGCCCGCGCCGAGCGGGGCGGGATGACTTCATCGACGTTGCCGTTGAGCATCAGCACCCGCTTACCTTTGAGGCCGTGGGCGTAGGTCAGGGGGTCGAAGGGGCGGGTCAGGGCTTCGAGGTCGGCCTTGGTGCGACCGGCGGCGATCCAGAGGGCGCGGTAGGAGGCGGCTTCGGGCATCTCCCAGAGGATGTCGGCCAGGCCGCCGCCGGCCAGCAGCAGGCAGGCGTCGTGGATGGCCGGGTCCACCGAGGCGGCCAGCGCCGAGACGATCCCGCCGAGGCTGATGCCGGCCACGCCGAGCTTTTCCGGATCGACCTCCGGCCGCGCGGCCAGCCAGGCTGCGGCGCGGCGAACGTCGCAGACGCCCTGGCGCATCGCGGTGATCGTCCGCGTGATATCGGCCGAGAGGAACCGCTTGCCGGCCGGCCGTCGTTCGCCGTAATAAGGAAGCTTTACGAAGAGAGCCGCCACCCCTTGATCGGCCAGCCGCGCGGCCAGGTAGCGCGAGAGGGCGAAGTCGGCCCCGAGGATGTGGAGCACGACCACCCCCGGCCCGCGGCGGCCCTCCCCTTCCGACGGACAGAAATACTCGGCGTGAACGGTGTTGTTCTCCGGGTCGGGCGTCGCGATCGGCGAGGGGAACCGCACCGCCCAGACGGAATAGCCGCCAGCTTCCCGAAGCGATTCCATCTCGAATGGGAAGGTTGCTTCCTCCAGGCGGAACCGTTCGGGGACCCGCGACTCGGCCCCGGTGGGTCGGAAGGTCGCCTCGCCGCGCATCGAAGGACCGGCCGCGAGCAGACAGAGCAGAGGGAAGGTCAGGGGCGTCATCTCGGGTTGGCCTCGTCTTCGAAACGATGGGAACGTGGCTCGTCCGATTGTAACCGCCAGCTCGTTGCGGTTGTCCGACTTCTTGACCGCGGTTAAGATGCCCGGCCCCCCGACCGGGACCAAGGGAAAGGGAGTTCCCAGCAATGCCCCGATCGCGAGCCGATCTGACCACGCTGCGACCCGAGCGGGTCGTCCTGATCAAGCCGAGTGCGCTGGGCGACGTGGCAAACGCCACGCCCGTGCTGGCCGCCTTGCGGGACCACTGGCCTTCGTCGCGGTTCGCCTGGGTCGTCAACGCGAGCCTGGCCGGCCTGGTCGAGGGCTTGCCGGGACTCGACGAGGTGATCCGGTTCGATCGCTCGCGGTTCCGGCTCACACCGGGCGGGCTCGGGTCGTTCGGCCGTTTCCTCCGCGACCTGCGACGTCGGCGGTTCGACCTGGCGATCGATCTCCAGGGCTTGCTCCGGTCCGGAGTCATGACCTGGGCCACCGGTGCGCCGCTACGGGTCGGCCTCGCGGACGCTCGCGAAGGGGCCTCGCGGTTCTACAATCATCGGGTCGCGATGCCGTCGGAGGCGACGCATGCCGTCGATCGACTCTTGCGGGTCGCCCGTGCCTTCGGGGCCTCGACGGCCGAACCCCGCTTTCTCGCGGCCTGCCAGGACGCCGATCGGCGCTGGGCACGCGAGGTTCTGGCGGGAGTGCCGAGACCGCGTCTCGTGTTGAATGTCGGCGCTCGCTGGGAGACGAAGCGCTGGCCTCCGGAACACTTCGCCGAGGTCGCCCGCCGTGCCGTGGGCCGGTTCGGCGCCGGCCTGGTGGCCGTGGGGGCGCCGGAGGATCGGCCGCTCGTCGCGGCCTTGAGGGAGGCGCTGGCTCCGATCCGCCTGCTCGATCTCTGCGCCGGCACGAGCTTGCCGCAACTGGCCGCGCTGGCGGCCGGGTCGGACGTCGTGCTCTCCAACGACACCGGCCCGCTTCACCTGGCCGTCGCGGCCGGGGCCCGGACGGTCGGTCTCTACACCTGCACCGACCCTCGCGAGAATGGCCCGTATGGCCCGCGGGCCGTCGCGGTGTCGACGCACGTGGCCTGCGCGGCGAGCTACCTCGTCCGATGCGACCGTCTTGACTGCCTCTCCGAGCTGACTCCCGACCGCGTCTGGCCGGCCGTGGCCCGACAGATCGCGGCCGCGCTCGACGCCGATTGCTCGGCAGCCTGAGAAACCCCGGCCGCGCCGCGACACGTCGAGAAGACGCGTCGGGGACGCCCTGAAGGCGGTCCAGAAACGCCCGAGGGACGCCCCGAAAAAGATTATCAGACAGTGCGCAACTCCTTTTGGGGCAAGAAGTTTTCTGGGGTCATCGCTACATCTTGAAGTTCGTTCGGCGGTTGGGGACGCTCCGGAGCGTCACGTCGTCGGAGGATTCCACCGGATTGCCAAGGAGCATGGGGCCGGTGCGTCGGCGGGGGGAGGCCACACCAGGATTATCTGAATGGGTCGTCCCGGTTATCACCTTTTCTTGGATTGGGTCGGAATGGCTCCCGAGACGGGGGTCGAGGCGGTGGCCGAGCCGTGGGCCTGGGTCGGTTGAGAGGCCGCGACGCTGGTGATGTGGCGGCGGGTCGTCGCGGGGGAGATCCCGTCGAGCATCTTGAGGGCCTCGAAGATGGCGAGGGCACGCTCGCGGACGTCGAGGATGCGCTCGGCGCGACGGACCTCGATGCTCCGGACGACTTCCCGGTAGGCGTCGTCCAGGTCGTCGATGTCGGAAACCTCGGTCGGCTTCAGTCCGTAGCTGAGGGCCTGCGTCTGGGCCTGAGGGAGGTCGAAGGTGCCGAGACGGACCTTGCCGGCGAGGTAGAAGACGAGGATGGAGCGGTAGATCGCGTCCCAGTTCTCCTTGGTCTTATGAATGATCTCGTCGGAGTCGATGTAGAAGTCGGCCAGGGCCTCGACCAGTTCCTCGCGGTCGAGGTGGTTGATCTGTTCGAGCCGCTTGTGGGCGCGGTCGAGGTCGAAGCGGTGCTCGGCGGCGAGGTAGCCGGTGGGCCGGGAGAACGCGGAGACCAGCCGCTCGCTCTGGTCGAGCAGGAATCGCTCCTGAGCCTGGTCGAACACGCGATTACCGTTTTGAACGAGGTTGACGATCCGTGGAAACCGGCCCAGGAGTCCTCCCGGCGCGGGTTCGGGGATTCGGAAGGGCTGGCGGAGGACGGCCTGGACGAGGCGGGCCTTCAGTTGCGGGTCCGCCTTGAGGAGCGCACTGAAGCGGAGCGACTTGCGGGCGTCGAGCTGCTTGCGGAGTTCTTTGGAGATCGCGTCCTCGGTCGTGCAATCGAAGAGCCGGCGATAGACGGCGAAGTCGGGGTAGGCGCTCGCATTCTTCGGGTCCTTCGGGAAGATCTGGCGGAAGATCGCGACGAGCGTCGGGCTGAAGACGACGGCGTAATAGCGTTCCACGCGGTCGCGAGACTCGTAGTCGAATTCCTGGGTGCGCTCTGCGCAGGCGTTCGAGCGACTCGCCGACGAGGGAACGGAGCCGACGTTCGATCTCCGGGTCAACGGGCTTGTGATCGGAACGGAGCTGCTTGGCGCCGGCGGAGAGTACGCGGATCAAGGTGGTGATGCCGATTGCCTGGGGGTCCTCCTGCGGCGGCGGCAGGTTCAGCGCGATCTCGGAGGCCAGTGCCCGATCGACGCCACTGGCGATCAACAAGGCGACGTCGCGCTTGGACTCGTCGCGGAGGTCGTCCCGCATGACCTGGAAGAACTGAAGCCGATCGAGCTGGTTCTTCTGCTGCTGGAGGGCGTTCTGGTTCTGGGTGCCGACGAACGCCAGCCAGGCCACCAGGACGGGCGTGGCGACGGTGGCCCAGGTCCGGAGGCGATCCTCCCAGAAGGGGGGCTGCGATCGCTCTCCGGCTCCGTTGCTGGCGGCTTCCGCTTCCAGCTCCGGAATCGCGCCTGGATTGCTCAGGTCTTCCGGAGGCATGGCAAACCCCTTTCGAGGATGCTGTTGCGAGAGTGGGATGGGAGGCTTCGTTCTCGCGGGCCATTTTTTGACCGAGAGCGATTATTCGGCGCAATCAAGTGTCTTTCCAGCCTCCTGCCAAGGATGAAGGGGGATCTTTCACTCAAGGTTTTTGATGCCAGTTCACGGACAACCTTCACGGATTCTCGATCGCACGGCACGGACCGGGCTCGATGCGATAGACGTCGAGGGAAGCCTCCGCGGTGGAACGGTGCGGGCGGGGACGGGAGCCGAGACGTTGCAGCCAGCCCAGGGGCGTCAGGTGCAGGACCGCCCACGACGCTCGGGGGCGGACGAAGCGCCAGACCACGATCACGAGCGGCCGTCGCGTGGTCGCCAGGAGCCAGGCGGCCCGGATCGCGAGCAGGAGGCAGAGGCCGTCCAGGAGGCGAGGGACGGGGCTGATCCAGTGGAGCCACTGGAGGGCCACGGTCAGCGTCGTGCTCAGCAGGACGCCGAGTCCGAAGCCGTCGCGGGCGAGGACGAAGGCCGTGAGGCCCACGACGATCAAGGAGGTCAGGACCGCCGTCGCGGTCGCCGCCGCGAGACAGCAGGGCGCCATGGTCGAGTTCCTGAACCAAACGTCTTGGATCCTACCCCCCTGAAAGACACGGCATCGGGATGCGCCGTTCGGCTCCGGCAGGACGATGGCAACGTCGGAGCTTCTGCGAGCGGACCCCCACCCGGCCGCATCGCGGCCACCCGCTCGCCGGGGGAGGGAGCATTCAGTCCCACGCTCCCGCGGGGTGAGGGTCCAGGCGTTTGCGAAATCGGCGTGCGGCTGGCAACGGCGTGGTCCGTTGGATCGGAGGGCGAGTCGATCGCCCCCCGCGATCAGTGACAGCAACTCGATCCGTTCGCCTTCTTCGCGGAGGGCGGAACATCGTTGGCGGGGTTGGCGGTGAAGAAGCCGAGCGGCTTGAGCGTGAAGCCGATGTAGGCGGTCGGCATCACGGGGTAATCCTCGGGCCGGGGGATGTGGGTGTGGCCGAAGGTGTACCAGAGGACCACGTCGGTGTCCTCGATCGGTCGGTCCTGCTCGGTCCAGCGGATCAGGCCGTCGCCTCCCTGGCTCTGGTTGGGGTAGTCGCCGGCCCCGAATCGCTCGTCGGGTCGGTAGGGGGTGACCCAGACGTGGTGATCGACGAACCGGGCTCGACTTGCGCCACCAGGCGTTGGGCGAGGCGAACGGGAACGAGTTGTCGCCGGGAAGGAGCTTGTAGCCGACTGGCTCGCCGACGTGGTTCTTGACCTGGGGATTCACCACCTTCCAGGTGCGGGCCGTCTCCAGGTTCAGGTGTCCGCGGGCCTCCTTCTCGGATTTCAACGGGGTCGATCGGGCCTGGAAGGCGTTCTCGAACGGATTGGCGTCGTCGATCGGGTCGGGCACGACGTCCACGCGGTAGACGGTGTTGGCGGTGCCGTCGAGGTCGAAGTCGAGCCGCATGTTGAAGAAGTGCTGATGATTGGGGGCGTAGAGTTGCGGGGCGACGAGGCAGCCGTACTTCGGGGTCTCGTCCGGCTGGGCGGCACCGAGCGAGAGGATGCCGGTGAGCTTGATCTCGAACTGGATCGTGCCGTCCTGGTAGAGGTACCAGAAGAAGCCGTACTCGTAGTTCTCGACCGTCGAGATCGACGAGACGACGAGTCGCCGCGAGCGGCGGACCTCGGGGGCGTCGGGCAAGCGGCGGTCGGTGTGCTTCCAGAGGATGCCGAAGTCTTCCTCGTGCATGCAGATGGCGTTCTTGATGGTCAAGCGGTTCGCCGCGGCTGTCGCAGAGGTGGGCGTCGAAGTAGCGGATCAGGCCGAGGCAATCGCAGCCGAGTTCGAGGCTGTTGGCGCACATGCCCATGCCGTACTCGCCGACGTCGAAGGCGTTCTTGCGGCGCTGGGTGGGGCCGGGGTCGCCGTAGGGAACGACCATCTCGGTGAGCGAGGCGCGGTAGAGGACGGAGCGTTCGCGGCCGTCGTCGTCGTAGCGGAGGTGGTGCAGCGTCAGTCCCTCGCGGGCGTTGAAGCCGATGACGAAGCGCCACTTCTGCCAGGCGACCTGATAGCCGTCGACCTCGAAGCTCGGTCCCTCGGGCTGGACGATCTCCAGCGGCTTGATGTCCTGGCGCGGTGCGGGAACCCGGTCGGCGGCGTAGTTCGCCTGGCCCGGTGGGATCGGCCAGCGGCCGTACTCCTCGACGCGGACGACGTCCATGGTGTTGAGGTCCACGACGGGCCGCAGTCCCTCGATCGGGCGGACGTAGCCGTTGTCGGTCGGGTCGGAGCGGAGGAAGCAGAGCGGCCGGGCGAGCCGCATGGTGCTGTCCTCCTCGGCGCCGTAGTTGCCGGCGCTCCAGATGTCGACCATGACGAGGCTGGTGTCCTCGACGCCCGTGAGTTGCTGGAGGGCCGCCTTGAACACGGGGCTGGCCAGGACGGCCTGCTCGCACTCGACCTGCTCGTCGATCGTCATCGTCGGCTGCACGCCGGGGACGTGCTTCCAGTCGAGCAGGGCGCCGTCGGTCAGGGAGAGGGTTGCCTCGTAGCAGGCGTTGGTGGCGTTGTCGAAGAGGACGGCGAGGGCCTGCCGGGCCGGGGGCTGCTGGCCGTCCCGGTCATGGACGAGGTCCTTCGGCGGCTCTCGCAGCATGACCGAGACAAACCGGGTGGTTGGGGTGATCTTGCCGGACTCCCGGAGTCGCTCGACGGCCTGTCGCACTTCCCGGGCCGTCAGCGGCTCCAGAGGGTGGAGGTCGGGGATGAGGCCGGCGGGCGCGACGGGCGTGATGTTGATCAGGTCGGGCATGGGACCTCCGATTGCGCAAGGATCCTGCAATTCCCCCCTGGCGAGGGGACGGGTTCTCCGGGAGAGACGGAGGAGCCCTCATGATAACGGGAGCGAAGGCGGCGGGAATCAACTTTCCGGATTGACACCTGCCACGGAACCTCAACCAGTCATGCGCCTGCGCTTGTTGAATCCAGGAGACCTCCGCATCTTGGATTCCTCGCGGAGCCGCCGGCCGCCTCCGGCATGAGGGGCTTGGCTCGGGGCCGGGGTTGCGTCAGACTACAGCCTCAGGACGTCTGGTCCACGAGACCTGCCCGCCAGGGATGGGACGGACGCATCGGGTTCGGGTCTGGGATACCTCGATCGGGAGCCAACGACGATGAATCGAACGAGCATGCTTGCCGCCCTCGCACTCGCCCTCGCCGCCACGGCGAGCGGGGCCGTCGCCGACCGCGAGGTGAAGACCTTGCCGATCGGGGCGGAGGCGCCGGACTTCCATTTGCCCGGCGTGGACGGCAAGACGTATAGCCTGAAGGACTTCCAGGACGCCAGGGTGCTGGTCGTCATCTTCACCTGCAACCATTGCCCGACCGCGCAGGCGTACGAGTCACGGATCGCGAAGTTGCAGGAGGACTACCAGGACAAGGGGGTGGCGGTCGTCGCCATCTCGCCGAATGATCCGACGGCGGTGCGGCTGGATGAACTGGGCTATACCGATCTGGGCGACTCGTTCGAGGACATGAAGATCCGGGCACGAGATCACAAATTTGCCTATCCCTATCTCTACGATGGCGAGACGCAGGGGACGGCGGAGGCGTACGGAGTTCTGGCGACGCCGCACGTGTACATTTTTGATAAAGATCGCAAGTTGCGGTATGTTGGGCGGTTCGACGACGGTGAGGTCAAGCCGGCGAAGTCGCACGACGCGATCGAGGCGGTCGAGGCACTCCTGGCCGGTCGCGCGGTGCCGGTCGAGAAGACGCGGGTCTTCGGCTGCTCGACGAAGTGGGCGGAGAAGCGCGAGGATGCGAAGAAGTCGCTGGAGCGCTGGAACGCGGAGCCGGTGACGCTGGAGACGATCGACGACGCGGGCGCAGCGAAGCTGGCGGCCAATGACACGGACCGGCTGCTGGTGGTCAACCTCTGGGCGACCTGGTGCGGGCCTTGCGTGGCGGAACTGCCGGAATTCGTCACGATGAACCGGATGTACCGGGGGCGGAAGTTCCAGATGGTCACGATCAGCCTGGACGACCCGGCGAAGAAGGAGGATGCGTTGAGGGTCTTGAAGGAGAATCATGTTTCTGCGACGAATTACATCCTCAAAACCGAGGATCGGGACCGGTTTGCCGAGGCGTTCGACAGGGAGTGGCCGGGGCCGATTCCGTACACGGTCGTGATTGCGCCGGGGGGCAAGGTGATTTACCGGAAATCGGGGCCGATCGAGCCGCTGGAGGTGAAGCGGGCGATCGTCGGCTCTCTGGGACGGACCTATTGAGAAAGCACGTGGGCCACGCGACAATCGGCCCGCACCGTGAGAGGACGGGTTCACCGGGAGGGATAAGCCCATGGTCCGGCAGCAAGAACGGTGGGTCGGTTGTCGCAGGCTCGGGGCGATGCTGGTTCTGGCATCGATCGCGTGGAGTCCGGTCCGGGGAGCGGACGAGGTCGCGGAGCTTGCTCCGAACTCGCCCGACGAGCCCAGGGCGGAGCAGTTCTCGCTGGAACGAGCCGGCGCGTTTCTGGACGCCGTCGCCCTGGACTGGACCCGGACGCGTCAGTGCGGGACCTGTCACACTAATTATAACTACATGATCTCGCGTCCGGCCGTTCAGGGCGGCGACCGCTCCGCCCACGAGGAGATCCGCGCCTTCTTCGAGGGGAGGGTTGCCGGCTGGGACGGTCCGGAGAAAACGGACCAGCCACGATGGGATGCGGAGGTCGTGGCGACGGCCTGCGCTGGCCCTCAACGACGCCGCCACGACGGGTCGGCTCCATCCGAGGACGCGGGCGGTGCTCGAACGGATGTGGAAACTCCAGCGCGAGGATGGGGCTTGGGAATGGCTGAAGTGTGGGTGGCCGCCGTATGAACATGACGATTATTATGGGGCGGTGTTCGCGGCGGTCGGCGTTGGCTCGGCCCCCGACGGCTATCGAGAGACGGAGGCCGCTCGTCGCGGGCTGGAGCGGTTGCGGGAGTACCTCAGGGACACGCCGCCACCGAGCCTGCATCACGAGGCGATGTTGCTCTGGGCCGCGTCGAAGCTCGACGGCTTGCGGACGGCGGAGCAGAAGGAACAGATTATTGCCGCCTTGAAGGAGCGTCAGCGGTCTGACGGCGGCTGGAACCTGGCGTCGCTGGGTGATGACTGGAAGCGTCGCGATGGCACGCCGAACGATCCGGAGGGGACGGGAGACGGGTTCGGGACCGGATTCGTGGTGTACGTGCTCCGCCAAGGCGGAGTGCCGGCGGGCGACCCTGCCATCCAGCGCGGTGTGGCGTGGCTGAAGGCGAATCAGAGGGTGTCGGGACGCTGGTTTACACGGTCGGTCAACAACGACAAGGCTCATTACATTACCCACGCGGGGACCGGGTTCGCCGTGATGGCGCTGAGGGCCTGCGGCGTGGGGGAGGAGTAAGCATTGGTGTGACCCGCGCGGCGTGTGCAGCACGCCATTCGAATCGGGAAGTCGGCGTGCTGCACACGCCCTACAAAGGTCGGCATTGGCCCTGCGAATGACGTGAGGCGTACGATGAAGCGGCTCTCCCTCGGTCCACTGTACTACGAATTCAGCCGGCACAACGAGCCGAGGCTTCGCGTGGAGCCGGGCGAGACGTTCCAGGTGGAGACGGAGGATGCCTTCTCGGGGCAGATCCGCTCGGACGAGGATCGGCGGGACAAGACGACGATGCCGTTCAGCAATCCGTTGACGGGTCCGATCGCCGTCGAGGGGGCGGAGCCGGGTGACGCCCTGGCGGTGACGATCGGGGCGATCCGGCCGCTCATCGGGCAGTGTGCGACGAGGACGGGGTTGGCGCCCTTGCTGGTGGAGTGGCTGGGAGAGGGTTGTCCGCACGGGACGCACGTCTGCCCGATCCGGGACGGTCAGATCCACTGGGGGGACGGATTGACGATCCCCTACGCGCCGATGCTCGGCTGTCTCGGAACCGCCCCCGACTGGGGTGTCCCGACGACCATCCCGGCCGGGCCGCACGGTGGCAACATGGACATCATCGAGGTGGCGCCGGGGAACACGGTCTATCTCCCGGTCTGGTTGCCCGGAGGTCGGCTCCACGTCGGCGACGCACACGCGGCGATGGGGCATGGCGAACTGTCGGCGAGCGGCCTGGAGATGCCCGCGGAAGTGGAGCTGACGGTCGAGGTCGTGAAGGGAAAACGGCCGGCCTGGCCGCGCGTCGAGACGCCGGAGGAGATCCTTGTGATCGTCAGTGGCGGCCCCGATGGAGAGGTCAATGGCGCGGGCCTTTGCGGAACTGATTCTCTGGATGGAGTCGGACTTCGGCTGGGACCGCTGGCGAGCCTACGACCTCCTGACGCACGTCGCGCGGACCTCGGTCGGTTACCTCGGGATCGGTACGGTGGCCGCGAAGGTGGAGAAGCGTTACCTCAAGACCTCGTGATTGCAGGTGTTCTGATCGCGGTGTCGCCGTGGGCATCGCGGATCATTCTTGTCCAGCGATCATGCGGACGACGCTGCCGTGCCCCTGACCCACATGGGTCTGGGCCGTCAACGCCGTGTGATCCGGGAGTGTGGGGACGACCCCCTGCGCGGCGAGCAGCGCCTCGGCGGCCTCGGCGGGAAGCGGCCGGGAGAAGTAATAGCCCTGGGCGTAGTGGCAGCCTAGGTCCTTGAGGACGGCGAGTTGCTGGGGCGTCTCGACACCCTCGGCGACGACTTCCAGGCCCATGACGCGGGCCAGCGAGGTGATCGTGCGGACGATCTCGACACTCTCGCCGCCGGTCCCGATCCGTTCGATGAAGGCTCGATCAATCTTCAAGGTATCGCAGGGGAATAAGTGGAGATAACTTAGAGAGGAATAGCCCTTGCCGAAGTCGTCGATGGCGACCCGGACGCCAAGCGACTTGAGACGGGCGAGGGCAGCCGCGGCCGTCTCGACCTGCTCCATGACGACGCTCTCGGTGATCTCGATCCTCAGGCAGCGGGGATCGAGGCCCGTCTCCTTCAGGATGTGATCAACCTGAGCGACCAGGTCTTGCTGATAGAACTGGCGGCAGGATAGGTTGACGCTGACCGTCAAGGGCGGGCTGGCCCGGTAGTCCATTTGCCAGCGGCGGAGCTGCATGACGGCCTCGCGGAAAGCCCAGAGGCCGAGGGGCAAGATCAGCTTCGTCTCCTCGGCGAGCGGGATGAAATCATCCGGGCTGACAATTCCTCGCTCCGGATGCTGCCATCGCAGCAGGGCCTCGAAACCGGCGACCCGGCCGGTCTCGATCGAGACGATGGGCTGATAATAGAGAAGGAACTCCTGATTCAAAACGGCGTGGCGCAGGTCGGCTTCGAGCTTCAGGCGGACCACGGCGCGGGCGTGCATCGACGGGTCGAAGATCGCGTAACCGGATCGACCTCGCGACTTTGCCTGATACATCGCGATGTCGGCGTCGCGCAGGAGATCCTCGGCGCTGTTCGTAGCTCGGTCCGCTCAGGACGATGCCGATACTTCCACTGGTCACCAGTTCATGGCCGTTGACGAAGAAGGGAACCTGTAACTCTTCCAGCGTGCGCTCGGCCAGGCGGAAGACATGAGCTGGCTCGGTGATGTCGTCCACGAGCATAATGAACTCGTCGCCGCCGAGCCGGGCCACCGTGTCGCCCTGGCGGACACAGCGCTCCAGCCGTCGGCTGATGGCCACGAGAAACTGGTCGCCGGTCTGGTGGCCGAGGCTGTCGTTAACGATCTTGAATCCGTCGAGGTCGAGAAAAAGCACGGCGAAGCGGTGCTGGCTCTTGCGCCGCATCCGGATGATCGCCCGACCGAGACGGTCGAGCAGCAGGGCACGATTGGGCAGGCCGGTGAGGGTGTCGTGGAAGGCGTCGTGGAGGAGGCGGTCCTCGGCGGCCTTGCGCTGGGTGATGTCACTCTGCGAACCGGCGGCGCGGATCGGCGCGGCCGTCGGCGTCACGCACGACGAGGCCACGGGTCAGGACCCAGCGATAGTGGCCATCGGCGTGGAGCATCCGGTGCTCGGTCTGGAGGTGAGGTGCCTGCCCGGAGAGGTGGGCGGCGACTTCCTGGTGGACCCGGTCGAGATCGTTGGGATGGACCCGGCGAAACCATTCGTCGGTTCCCTCGCCAATCTGATCCTCGTCGTAACCGAGCATGGCCTTCCAGCGCGGGGCGTAGTAGATCGTGTCGGCGACGAGGTCCCAGTCCCAGAGCCCGTCGTTGGCGCCGCGGACCGCCAGGGCGTAGCGTTCCTCGCTCTGCCGGAGGGCTTCCAGCGACTGCTGCCGTTCGGCGGCGTAGCCGATGGCGTAGCGGATGGCGCGTTCGAGGAGCCGGCCGTCGAACTGGCCCTTGACCAGGTAGTCGGCGGCGCCGGCCTGCATCGCCTCGACGTCCACGTCGCGGTCGTCGTTGCCGGTCAGGAGGATGATCGGGGTCGTGCAGCCCTGTGCGATAACCTCGCGGAGCAGGTCGAGGCCGGTGTGCGGCGCCGAGGTGGTAGTCGAGCAGGCAGACCTCGTGATGGCCGCCGAGCAGGGCCTCGCGGGCTGGCTCGAAGCCGGCGATCCACTGAAGGTCGAAGCGGTCGCGATAGATCTCCTCGAGAAGGCCCCGAGCCAGGAGGAAGTCATCCTCATCGTCGTCGACCAGCAGGATTCTCAGCCGTTCGACGCTCATGCCCGGACCTCCCCGTTCCCGCACGGGGCGGGCAGCTCGACGATCTCGAACCAGTAGCGGCCCGAGGGCCTTCATCACCTCGACCAGGCCCTCGAAGGTGACGGGCTTGGCGATGTAGGAGTTGACGCCCAGCTCGTAGGTCCGGTAGATGTCTTCCTCGGCCTTCGAGGTGGTCATCACGACGATCGGGAGCCGACGGAGTCGGGGTCGGCCTTGATCTCACGGAGTGCCTCGCGACCGTCCATCTTCGGCATGTTCAGGTCGAGCAGGATCAGGCCGGGCAGTGGAGTGTCCTTCAACGAAGCGTACTTGCCTTGCCGCCGCAGGTAAGCCAGCAGCTCCACGCCGTCCTCGACGAAGTGGACCTCGTTGACCAGCCGGCATTCCTCGAGGGCCTCCTGGGCCATCATGCGGTCGTCGTCGTCGTCGTCGGCGATCAGGATGGCCATCGAACTGAGCTCGCGACACCATCAATGGTTGTCTCCTTGGGGTGGCGGATCGGTAGCGTGACCAGGAAGGTGGAGCCGTGGCCGGGCGTGCTCCGCGCCGTGATCGTGCCGCCGTGCCGCTCGACGATCTTGCGGCAGACGGCCAGGCCAACGCCCGTGCCCTCGTACTCGTTGCGTCCGTGGAGGCGCTGGAAGATTGTGAAGATGCGCTCGGCGTAAATCGGATCGAAGCCGATGCCGTTGTCCTCGACCTCGATCAGGCACTCGCCGGCCGGCCGGGCCGGTCCGTTGCGAACGACTGCGGAAACCTTGACCCGTGGCGGCTCCTCCGGTCGGTGGTACTTCAGGGCGTTGCCGATGAGGTTCTGCAGGAGCTGGCGCATCTGGAGCGGGTCGGCCTCGAGCGTCGGCAGCGTGCCCAATCTCGACGCGGGCCGTGGACCTGCTCGATCCGGGCCTCCAGGTCGGAGACGACCTCGCGGGCGGTGGCGGCCAGGTCGACGGGAACGAACGGCTGGGCCTTGGTCGTGACCCGCGAGTAGGTGAGCAGATCGTTGATGAGCGTCTGCATCCGCTTACCCGCGTTTTGAATCCGGTCGAGGTAATCGCAGCCCTGATCGTCGAGTGCTTCGCGGTACTTCGAGCGGAGCCGGTCGCTGAACGCCTGGACCTTCCGGAGCGGCTCCTGGAGATCATGGGAGGCGACCGAGGCGAAGTCCTGAAGCTCGCGGTTGCTCCGCTCCAGACTGGCGGCGTAAGCCCTGGCTTCCTCGTGCGAGCGGTCCATTGCCTCCATGTAGCTCTGAATCCTCCGGACCGCCGGACCGATCACATAGAGGCCCTCCAGCAGGAGCACGCCCAGGATGAAGACGAGGATGATCCACTCGATCGTCCTCAATTGCTCCAGGCTCGCGGAGGCATCGCGCTCCGACTGGAGGATGGCGGTTTCCAGAGACTGCCGGAGCGCCGCTTCCTCGGCGAGCACCCGCCGCACGATCGCCCCGGCCTTGACGTTCGGTGACGTCGCGTCTGTGAGAGCGTCCAGCAGTTCCTCGGCGGCGGCGATCGCGGCGCGGAGATGCGCCCGTGCCTCGCCGAAGTGAGGCGCGTGCTCGAAGCCGGACGAGTGGGGTGAAGCCGCCGACCGGCCGGTGTGAGTCGACGGCTTCCACGGAACCGCGTATCGCGCGAGGTCGGAACGGAGAGAAGCCATCAGCTCGCGTCGCTCGGCCGGGTTGTCGGACAGGAGCAGGGAGAGGCAGTGGAGGCTCAGGGAGCGGTCGCTCGGCAACCCATGCGCGGCCGCCCCGTTGTCCTGGAGCACACTGGTCTGCCACGAGATCTCCCGGAGGATCAACGACTGGCTGACGGTCATCAGCGCCGCGACCGCGCAGAGCGAGGCGACGTACATGATCCCGAGCCGACGTGCCGGCGACTCCTGATCGTCCGTCGGAATTGTCTTCACGCCGGATCGGTTGAAGAAGAGACGCATCTCCCAGCCCCTCGACGTGGCAGTCTCTTCCCATCCCACGATGTCCACACATGACGATTCTAGGGCGCCGTTTTTGGAGCTTCTCCGAGCGTTCGAGAATTCCTCCGGGGGCGTTCCAGGGGGCGCT
The DNA here is from genome assembly GCA_963752755.1 of uncultured Planctomycetales bacterium. GTDB lineage: Bacteria > Planctomycetota > Planctomycetia > Isosphaerales > Isosphaeraceae > CAVVZJ01. Next base: position 392,212 of record CAVVZJ010000011.1, read on the forward strand.
GTTACCACAACCAAGGTCGCCTCGGGATGGCGCAAGGATTCGCCAAGAGAAGCGAAACGACCCGGCCCCCAGAGAAGGGAACCGGGTCGGCGATTTTCGTTTCAGGGCCTCCTCGAAGTTGCGTCGGCCGGGAATTGACCTCGGGTCAGAAGCCGTGGAAGGGCCGGTTCGCGGCGCGGAAGGCGGTACTGTTGAGGACCAGCGACGATGTGCGGCTGGAGCGGAAGTTCGTGTCGCCATTGTAGGCGACCGAGACGCTCCGACCAGTGACGACCGACGAGGGGACGACGATCGTGGCGGTGCCACCGCTGAGCGTGGCCTGGCGGAACGCCTGGCCATCGACGAAGAACGTCACCACCCCGGTTGGCGTGCCGGCGCCGGGGGCGAGCGCCGAGACGCCGGCCGTCAACTGGACCTGCCGGCTTCCGTTGGTGACAACTGGCGTCGAGGTCAGGCGGGTCTCGGAGTTTGCCGGGGTGACGACCTGGGAGATCGTCGGAGAGGCGCTGGCGGTGAAGTCATGGGAGCCGACGTAGAGAGCCGCGATGGCGTGGGCCTGTCCGGCGCCGGTGGCTGGCAGTGTGATCGCGGCTTGGCCGTTGGAGAGCGGGGCAACGCCGATCAGGGTCAAGCCGTCGTAGAAGGCGATGCCGCCGGTTGGCGTGCCGGCGCCGGGGGCGACGGCGTGGACGGTGGCCGTGTAGGTCACCGACTGGCCGAAGACGGCCGGATTGGCGGAGCTGACGACGATGGTCGCCGTCGAGGCGGCGGCGGTCTGCTGGACGACCGCGTTGGACGAGCCGATGTGGTTGGCGTCGCCACTGTAACCGGCGGCGATGAAACGGGTTCCGATGTCGAGGGATGATGTCGTGAAGTGCGCCTTGCTGCCCGAAACCGGCACGACCGCGAGGACCGTGTTCGTCCGGGTGTTCACGAAAGTCACGGTGCCCGTCGGCGTGCCAAAGTCGGTCGCGATGGTGGCCGTGAAGGTGACGGCCTGGCCGTAGTCCGACTGGGCATCGGACGAGCTGACCGTCAGCGTCGAGGTGGTGCGGTTGACCTGGACGAAGACGTTGGGCTGCGAGCTGATTGTGGTGAAGTTGGCGTCACCGGCGTAGTACGTGGTGATCAGGTTCGAGCCAACGCGCAGGTCGTTGGTGCTGAGTGAGGCCACTCCATTGACCAGTGGCGCCGTGCCGATGACACGGTAATTGTCCATGAAGTACACGAGGCCCGTTGGTGTCCCCCCGCCCGGAGCGTTGGCGGTGAGATGGGCAGTGAGGGTCACGCTCTGCCCAACCGGGCTCGTGCTGGCGCTGGACATGACCGTGGCGCTGAGCGAGGAACGTTCGACGACCTGGTTCGCTGGCGAGGCCGAGGTGCTGGTGGCATAGGCGCCGTCCGCAGGCGTGAAGACCGCGGTGATCGAATGCGGTGACGCCGAGACGGTGAGCGTCGAGACCGAGAGAGCGGCGATGCCCAGACCGTTGACCGTGGCGGTTCCGAGCGAGCTCGACCCGTCGAAGTACTCGACGCTGCCGGTTGGCGTGCCGGAGCCGGGCGCGTCCACGGCGACGAGAGCCGTGAAGATGACCGGCTGGCCGTAGAGCGAGGTCGCGTCGTCCGACGCGACCTGGGTTGTCGTGGCAGCCGAACCCACGACGAAGGGATCCGGGGCATAGGAGCCGGTGCTGGGCAGGAAGGCGAGCCCCCCCATGTAAACCGCGGTGATCGTGTGGTTACCAGTGATCATCGTGCTCGTGGTGATGGTCGCCTGACCGCTGCCATCGAGCGTCACCGGGCCGCCGATCGGGTTGCCGTTGTCGGAGAAGAGGACCGTGCCGTTGGGGGTGCCGAGATACTGCGGCGAGACGGTCGCGGTGAACGTGACTGGCTGGCCGAGTACGGCCGAGGCAACCGACGCGCTAACGGTGGTCGTCGTGCTCCCCTGGAGGACCGACTGCAACACCGTGCCGGTGCTGGCTGTGAAGCTCGAGTCGGATGAGTAGGTCGCGATGATGGGTTGTGAACCGAGCACCAGGTTGCTGGACGTGACGCTGGCGACGCCACCCACGAGCGGCACTGTTGTGGGAACAGCGTTGATGAGGAATGTGACGGTGCCCGTGGGAGTGCCGCTGCTCGGGCCGACGGGGCTGACGGTGGCCGTGAAGGTTACCGGCTGGCCGAAGACCGACGGGTTGGTCGTGGCGACGATGGTTGTCGTGGTGTCAGCCTGGTTGACCGTGGTCGTGTCCAGCGGGCTGGTGCTGCCGTTGAAGTTCGTGTCGCCGTTGAAGACGGCCGTCAGGCTGTGCGAGCCGACGCTCAAGCTGCTGGTCGTCACCGACGCCACGCCACCCACGAGCGAAGTGCTACCGAGCAGGGTGGCGCCGTCGAAGAAATCGACGGTGCCTGTCGGCATGCCCGAGCCGGGGGCGACGGCCGCGATGGTGGCGGTGAGGGTCACGCTCTGGCCGAAGACCGAGGGGTCGGGCGCGGCGGTGAGGATCGTGACCGTGTCGGCCTGGTTGACCGTGGTGGAGATCCCCCCGCTGCCACCGTTGAAGTTCGCATCGCCGTTGAAGAAGGCTGTCAGGCTGTGCGAGCCGACGCCCAGGCTCGACGTGGTGAGCGTGGCCACGCCGCCCGAGAGCGAGCCGGAGCCGAGCAGGGTGGCGCCGTCGAAGAAATCGACGGTCCCGGTCGGCGTGCCGGCGCCCGGGGCCACGGCCGTGACGGTGGCGGTGAGGGTGACGGTCTGGCCGAAGACCGAGGGGTCGGGCGCGGCGGTGAGGGTGGTGGTCGTGTCGGCCTGGTTCACCACCTGGCCACCGAGGAGTGAGCCGCTGCTCGAGGTGTAAGTCGAGTCGCCCGAGTAGCTGACGAGCACGACGTGGCTGCCGAGGGCCAGGTCGCTGATCGGGGTGAAGCTGGCCGAGCCGCCGGAGAGCGACACGGTCTCAACGTCGGTGCTGTCGATGTTGAGGGTGACGGTGCCCGTCGGTGTGACGCCGGTGCCGGAGATGGTCGCCGAGAAGGTCACCGCCTCGCCGAAGACGCTCGGGTTGGCCGAGGCGACGGCGGTCGTGGTGCTGAGGCCCATGGCGGTCAGGACAACGTCGCCGCTGACGTAGTTGATGCGGAAAGGCTGGAGGCCGACGGTGAAGGTCGAGCCGTCGGGCAGGCCGTTGAAGGTGCCGGTGGTACTCAAGGGGTCGGAGTTGTCGAGGATCAGGAACGTGTCGCCGGCCGAGGGGGCGAAGCCGAGCGTGACGCTCAGGGCCGGGTTGTTGAGGCTCACCGAGCCACCGATGCCCGAGGTGAGCTGACTGTACTGGGTGCCGGCCGTGGTGCCGTTGAGCTGGATGAAGAGGGTCGAGCCCGAGCCAAGGTTGACGCTGTCCGCGTTGAGGATGCCGGGCGCCGTCTGGCCGGGGGAGACCGTGGCGCCGGAGGCGGACGTCACCGCGCCGACCTGCCCGGTTCCCGAGAGCGTCGCGCCGCTATTGACCTGGACGGCAATGCCGACGAAGTACGCGTTGATCCGGAGGTTGCCCGCGTTGTCGATCAGGCTGCCGTCGAACGAGCCGGGGTTGCCTTCCAGGTTGAGCCGACCCGCGCCGACCTTGGTCAGGCTGTAGCCGTTGTTGCCGTTGTCGATCTGCGAGTACAGGAGCAGGACGGTGTCAGTGACGCCGACCGTGGTGTCCGCGACCAGGGTCATCGGGGTCTGGAAGACCTCGGCGCCGGACGAGACCAGCGCCCCGGTGCCGCCGACCCCGGAGCCCTGGATCGTCAGCGAGTTGGTCCGGACGTTGATCGTGCCGCTGATCGCGAGCGCGGCCCCGTCGGCGACGACCTGGTTGGTGGCGGAGTTGCCGAGCCCCCCGGAGTTGGTGACCTTGAGGGTCCCCTCGCTGATCGTGGTGTCTCCCGAGAAGGTGGGAATGCTGTTGTGGTTCAGGACGAGCGTGCTCGCCCCCACCTTTTCGAGGTTGAACGCCCCGTTGAGTGCGCCGTTGAGTGTCAACTGGCCGGCATCGACGCCGATCGTGCTGTTGGCGCCGAGCGTCACGTCGCCCGCCCAGGAGCTCGTCCCGCTGAGGTTCCGCAGCGCCCCGGCGGTCCCGGTGCCCGTGCCGGAGATCGACAGGGCCGCGCCCCCGATGGCCAGGCCGCCGACGAGATCCAGCTCCGCCCCGCTCGCGACGACCACATTGCCCGTGCCCAGGGCGCCGCCGTTGCTGATCTGGACGACACCCGCATTGATGACCGTCCCGCCGCCGTGCACGTTGGCATTGGGCAGGGTGAGCGTGCCGTCGCCGGTCTTGGTCAGGCCGAAGTTGTTGGGGCCATCGGTGATCTGGCCGGTGATTGTGAGCTGGCTGCCGGTTCCGACTCCGATGGTGCTGTCGGCCGTGAACGAGATCGTGCCGTCGTAGGTGTTCGACTCGCCGTCCGAGGGACTCACGAGAGCGCCGACGCCAAGGATGCCCGAGCCGGTGAGGGAGAGGATCTCGCCGGTGATGGTGATGTTGCCGGTCAGGTCCAGCTCCGCCCCGCTGGCGACGGTCGTCCCGCCGGCGGTCGCGCCGAGCGCGTTGTCGCTCTCGATTAGGAGCACACCGGCGTCAACGGTGGTGGTCCCGTCGTAGGTGTTATCGCCGGAGAGGGCCAGCGTGCCTGCACCCTCCTTGTAGAAGCTGGCGCCTGTGTTTGTGCCCTGCAAGACCGTGCTGATGCGCAGCTCGACGTCCAGGTCGGCGTCATCGGCGATCGTGAACATGTTGAACGTGTTGTCGATATCCAGGGTGCCGAGCCCCTCGATGGACGAGGTCACATCGTTCGTCGTGGCGAAGGTGTTGATACCGACGAAGAGGTCCAGAACGCCCCCGGTGTCGATCTGGACGGTGGACCCCTGGAGATTCAGGTTGCTGATGTGGGCCTGGTAGGTGCTGACGTCGAAGATCGATCCCTGGTTGACGGTCACGTCCGAGCCGACCCAGAACTGATCGGTGCCCGCCAACTGCAGCGTGGCGGCCGTCGTGTTGTCGCCGACGATCACCGAGCCGTTGGCGGAGATGACGCCGTCCGTCTTGCCCAGCACGAGCGTGCCGGCGTTGACGTTGGTCGGGTTGTTGTAGGTGTTCGCGCTGCCGCCCGTGAATTCGAGCGTGCCGCCGCCGGTCTTGTTCACCCCGTAGCCGAGACCGGAGATGGCCCCGGACAGGTCGAGCGTACCGCCATCGGCGACATCGATCGTCTCGTCGGCCGTCAGGGCGATATCGAGGCCGAGCGTCGAGGTGCCGCTGTCGGAATACGTGGAGGTGATGCCGTTCGTCAGGGTGATCGCGTTGCCGCCGATGTCGTAGCCGCTGGCCTCGAAGGAGATCGCGTCGAAGGAGGTGCCGGCGGCGATGTCGTTCGTGTTGCTCAGGTTTGCGGCGCCGGACGGGAAGACGAGGTCGTCTCCGCCGACCGGGGCGGTGTTGGTATCCCAGTTACCGTTCGTTGACCAGAGGCTGTCCACCGCCCCGGTCCAGGTCTGGACCGTGGGCGTGATCCGGACTTCCAGGCCCTCGATCCCCAACCGGACGGCCCGACGCGCGGTCGTCTCCCGGCGTCGTCGCGTCGTTCGGAGGCGGGAGAGAGGTTCCATTCCTCGCGAAAAGATTCGGCTCACGGTGTTTCTACCTTCGTGGTTGCTGGGGCTCCGGAGCCGTGTTGCGATTCCGGAAGGAGGAGGATTTCGCGCCCAGGGAAGTCCGGGTCGATCCTCGGACGGTTGGCGAAAGCCAACCTCGCTTCCGCTTCGGGAGGCAGCGGAACGCGGGCCGTCGGCGGGGCCGACCTGGAACCGATCATGGGGAACGTAGGACGTCCCCCGGAGAGCGACAACCGCCGTTCAGAGATATTCCTGGAGTCTTGACCGGGAGCGACTCGCCCCCCCTGTCCCGGCCTCGGGCGGTTCGATCGCTTCTTGAATCAAGACGGCATCGTTATTGCACACTTTGTTTTTCCACGGAACGGAGCCGGAGCGGCGGTCCTGGACCGAAGCAAGAGGCGAGCCCGCTGACCCCCCGGATTCCCGGCCATGGATAAACGACACTTGCTGCTCATCGTGGAAGACCACGAGCTATCCCGACGCGCCCTGGCGAGCCTCCTATCGCGACAGGGCTGGGAGGTCCACGCCGTGGCCACCGTGAGCGAAGGACTCGAACTCCTCGACGATGTCCCCGAATGCGTGGTGCTCGACCTGATGCTGCCCGACGGCGACGGCGAGACCGTGCTCCGCGCCGTCCGCGAACGGAGTCTGCCGACGCGCGTCGTGATCGCCTCGGGCACCGGCGACGAGGACCGCCTGGAAGCCCTCCGCAGCCTCCATCCCGACGCGATCCTGAGAAAACCGTTACGGATCGACGAGGTCTGCCACGCCTGCGAGGCGGCAGCCGACCATTGACGGCATCCCGGCCGTCGTCAGGTTTCTCGGAGGAGGCGAGGGGCGAAGGGCGGACGGACGTGGTAAGATCCCAGACTGGTTGATCCGCGACCACCCGCCCGATTTTCACCCACCGAGGAGTCGAGAGCGATGGCCGACAACGCCTGGAACCGCACCGATCGCCGCACGTTTCTCCAGGCCGGGGCCGCGGTCGTCTCGGCCTCGACCCTGACCTTCGGCTCCGGCGCAGGGCGCAGGAAGTCCCCGACCGGTCGCCCGAGGTTCCCCGGCGGAAGCTGGGCAAGACCGGCGTCGAGATCACGATGCTCGAACAGGGCGCCACCCGCGGCCCCAGCGCCGACCGCCTGCTCCGGTTCGCCTTCGCGCAGGGCATCCGGCTCTTCGACACCGCCAAGGTTTACGGCACCGAGCCCAACTTCCGGAAGTGGTTCGAGCAGGACCCGGAGGTCCGCAAGCAGATCATCCTCGTCACCAAGGACATGCCTCGCACCCCCCGCGACATGATCCGCATGCTCGACGAGCGCCTGGCCACCCTCGGCACCGACTACATCGACCTCTTCTTCATCCACGGCCTCGGCGACGACCACTCGCTCAACGACGCCATGAACTTCGTCAAGGGCCCCGAGTTCAAGGAGACCGCCGAGGCAATCCGCAAGTCGGGCAAGGCCAGGTTCCTCGGCTTCTCCTCCCACCACAAGGACCGCGCCCAGATCATCCAGGCCGCCGCCGAGGGTGGGATCGTCGATGCCATCATGCTCCAGTATCGCCCCTGGCTCGACAAGGACGCCCCCCTGAACAAGGCGCTCGACGCCGCCTGGAAGAGGGGCATCGGCCTGATCTCGATGAAGCAGATCGCCGGCCAGTTCTTCGGCGACAAGCCCCAGGGCAACATCCTGGAGGACGTCGTCCGCCGCGTGCCGACGCTCAAGGAACGCAACCTCTCGCCGTTCCAGGGACTGCTGCACGCAATCTGGACCGACGAGCGGATCAGTGCCAGTTGCGTCTCGATGCGTAACACGGACCAGATCCGCGAGAACGCCGAGGCCGCCCGCCGCTTCGAGCCTCTGAAAGAGGCCGATCTCCGCCAGCTCCGCGACGCCACGATCGCCCACGGCCCGACCCTCTGCGCCGACTGCGACGGCCGCTGCTCCCTCGCCGCCGGCACCCGCGCCGAGCTGGGCAACCTGACCCGCTTCCTTACCTACCACCAGCACCTCGGCGACCGCTCCGAGGCCCGCCGCCAGTACGCCCAGCTTTCCCCCGAGGCCCGCGACTGGTCCGACGCCGACCTCGCCGCCGCCCGCTCCGCCTGCCCCAACCGCCTCGACTTCGCCCGCTTGCTGCCCGAGGTCGATCGGTACCTGGGTTGAGCCGGGATCGTCCGAAAGCTCAACGATTCTCCGGTGGTACGCCCGTCGAAGGCGCCGGGCGTGCGACCCGGAGTCGCGTGGAGAGGGTTGTGAGCGGATGATTGCCATTGGACTGACGGACCACCTCGAAGGGCCGATCGAGCGGCCGGCGTCGGCGATCTTCGAGGAGGTGGCCGAACTGGTCCGACTGGCCGACCGCCTCGGGGTGCGTTACGCCTGGTTCGCCGAGCACCACGCCCACGCGCACCACGGCCACCTCCCCACCCCGCTCCTCCTCACGCTCCACCTGGCCGGTCAGACCCGGCAGATCCAGCTCGGCACGGCGGTCATCTGTCTGAACCTGCACCACCCGCTCGACGTCGCCGAGCAGGTCGCCGTGGCCGACGTGCTGACCGGCGGGCGGTTGGCACCAGGATTTGGCAGCGGTAGCACGCCTGCGGAGTTCGTTCTCTTCGGCCTGGAGATGACGGCCGAGCGGGAGCGTCACGCCCGGTTCGCGGAAGCGCTTGGGGTCATCCTGTCGGCCTGGAATGGGGATGCGGAGCGAGTCAAGCCGGTTCGGGCGCGTCGCTTCTTCGGGGTTCCTCATCATCGGAGCCTGCCGAGCCCGCCGACCGACCTGCCGCGACGCTGCTGGGTGGCGGTCAACAGTGTCGGCTCGGCGCGGATTGCAGGGACTTCGGGCTTCCACATGCTCTTTTCCCACTTGCGCACCCCGGAGCAGTATCGCAAGTATCGGGACGCCTACCGCGAGTCGGGCGGCTCAGGGCTGGTGGCCGCCAACCGACCGGTGTTCGTCGGGCCGGACGACGATGAGGCGTTCGCGATGATTGAGCCGGCCTTGCGGACCTTGTGGCGGCGGTTCCGCGACGAGGGAAAGATCCCGGCGACGACGCCAGAGCCGGACGATCCGAGATCGCTCTGTGGCCATCCGATCAACTTTCTCGTCGGCGGTCCCGAGCGAGTGGCGCGGGAGATCCGATCGTTACGAAAGCGAGTGCCCTTCGACGTGCTGAACGTGGAGGTCCGCTGGGCGGACCTGTCGCACGAGCAGACATGCGAGAGCCTGCGCCGACTGATGGATGAGGTGGCCCCGAGGCTCTCGGATTGAGTCGGATCGAACCTTGCGGATGAAGGTGAAGACATTCGGACATTCCGTAGTCGAGCTTTCTGATTGGCGACCGGCGGCTCTTGCCGCTAAGCTTGTCTGGAATGGAGTGAACGGCCGCTCCCCGGGTGGGATTCCCCTTCGGGGATGCCCCGGACCGACAGGACGCGCTCATGTCAACCGACGGCATCCTTGGCGACCCGGACGACTGGCCCGAGGCGCTCGACTCCCCGGAGGGCTCCCTGGACTCGATGCCCGAGTGGGTCGAGAACCCCAACGAGTCGGGCTCGACCCACCCATCCGGCCCCGATGGTATGCACGATGAGCCCGGGCGGATGCCCTTTGAAACGGCCCCGCGGCTGATCGGTCCCGGAGCGTTCCTCGACGGCGAGGTGATCGCAGGCCGGGGCGACTTTCCAGCGTCCTCCGCGTTGTTTCAGGCACGATTCCGGCGGGCGCACCTGCACGATCGCGGCGGGATCGGCCGGGTCTGGTGGGCCACCGACCGCCACCTCGGCCGAGAGGTCGCTCTGAAGGAGTTGCGACCCGACCTGGCGTCCTATTCCTTGATCCGCGATCGGTTTCTCCGCGAGGCCCGGATCACGGCGCAACTGACCCATCCGGGGATCGTGCCGATCCTCGACATGGACGAGGGGGACGAATCGCACGCCCCGGCTTACGTCATGCGTTTCGTCGCCGGACGGCAGCTCGGCGAGGCGGCCCTTGCCAACCACGCCGAGCGCGCGGCCGGACGCGCCGACCCGCTGGAGTTGCGTCGCTTGCTCCAGGCGTTCATCTGCGTTTGCGAGACGATTGCCTACGCTCATGCCCGGGGCGTCGTCCATCGCGACCTGAAGGGCTCGAACATCGTGCTCGGCGCCTTTGGCGAGGTGGTCGTGCTCGACTGGGGCCTGGCGAAGCTACTCGACGAGCCCGATCCGGAGACCGGAAACAACGGAGTCGTACCCCCGCTGGACCTCGACGACACCGAGCCCGACTGCACCCGACCCGGTCAGGCGATCGGCACCCCGGGCTACGCTCCCCCCGAGCAAATCCGCGGCCAGATCGACCGCGTCGATCGTCGCAGCGACGTTTACGGCCTGGGCGCCCTCCTTTACGAGATCCTCACGGGGCGGCCCCCTCACGTCGGCCAGGACCGGCCCGAGTTGATCCGGAGGATCTGCGAGCGCGACCCGGTCCGCCCCCGGGCGCTCGGCCGTGGCATCGCGAGGCCCCTGGAAGCCATCTGCCTGAAGGCGCTGGCACGCGACCCCGACGATCGCTACTCCTCCGCCACCGAACTGGCTGCCGAGGTTCAGCACTTTCTGGCCGACGAGCCGGTCTCGGCATATTCCGAATCTGTCGGGTCCCGCCTAGCACGCTTTTGCCGACGGCACCGCATGGCTTTCCTGTCGTTGTTCGTGCTGCTCTTGATGGCCTTCGCCGTCCTCGGGACTGCGACCTGGCGGATCAGACTTGCAAACCGGGAGGGGCGGCGAAACTTCCGCGTCGCGAGGCAGACTGCCAGGAATCTGATCGTTCGCCTCAATGCGCTGGAGCTGGCACGAGTGCCGGGCGCGGATCAACTCCGGTTGTCCCTGGCGGGGGACACCAAGTTCAGCTATCAAAGATATCTGCAGTCGCGTTTCGTCGATCCCGAGGTTCGCTTCGAGGCGGCCGAGGTCTTCCAGTCGGCCGGGATGCTGGAACAGTCGATGGGGCTGCTCGACCAGGCCCTTGTCGATTTCCGGTCCGCTGATGATCAGCTGGCCCGGCTCCAGGCGGACTCGTCGGACGATGAGGAGACGCGACGGCTACGGGCCTGGGTCCTGGCCCAGGTCGGTGAGACCTATCAGCGTCTTGGTCACCCTGGCGAGGCAATGGCCAGTCTTCGTCATGCCCTGGCACTGGCCCGCGACGACTGGAGCCGTGACCCAGGCGACGACCGCCGACGTCGACCCCTGGCCTCGGCCCTCGTCACACTCATGGAGATCGAGACCGAGATGGACCAGAGGCAAAGGGCAACCGCCCACGCCGAGGAGGCGGTGGCGTTGCTCGCGACGCTCGTCGAGGACGTCGACCCGGAATCGGTCTTTCCGCCGGATGCCTACCGGTTTGTCCTCGCCCTCCGCGGCCTCTCGCGGCTCCATGCCTTGGCTGGCCGTGACGATGAGGCCGACCGCGATGCCGCAAGGGCTGTGACGACCGGGCGACGGCTCCAGTCCGTCGGCAGTCGGGCCTACGATCCCGACCTCCTCGACAGCCTCGCCCTCGCCCTGACCGAGCAGGCACGTCGGGAGTCCGCGCACCCGCTCCGTCGACGTGACGCCGGATCGTTGTTCGACGAGGCGATCGGCCTCCTTGGCCGGCTCATCCGGAAGTCTCCCGGCATGTCGGCTTACCAACTCGATCTGGCTGACGCGCTTCGCAGTCGAGCGTCCTGGAGTTTCGACGCCGGCCGCCTCGACGACGCCAGGCGCGACCTGGAGCGGGCCCTGGCGATCCTTCAGCCCCTCGTTAACCGGTACGGCTATCGCGCCGAATACCTCGGGCGGCTGGTCCAGTCACACAGCGATCTTGGACGCCTCCTCGATCGGCTGGGACAGCGGGAAGAGGCCCTTGCTCACTTCGATCGCGCCGCGCGTCACAAACGCCTGACCGATTTCGGTTTGCCACCTGCTGCTCCTGAGGTGTTTACGGCCGGGCCAGACCGCGACGACGCGGCCTCAAGGCGCATCCGTCAGTCACTGAACGCTCGAGCCAGGGGGCTGACGGGGGGACCCGCTCCGGAAGGACCCACGGCACCCTGAGTGGGAGTCGGCGCGATCCGATTGTGCCGAAAAGACCGAATATGGGGCCCTGGTCCGGTCGATACTGTGGCGACGTGGAGACGTCACGCCGGGACGTCCGCGATCCCTCCAGGGGGGCGAAGTTCCCGTGTACCGAACGCATTTGCTCAGGACGCTCTGGGGCCTTCTGATCCTCGCCGCCGTCGCCGACGGTCAGACCGCGCCGTCGCCGGCGCTCCCCGACCCGATCCCGGACGCGACGGCTCCGGCCTCGACGCCGGCTCCCCCGTCCGGCCCGACTCCCGACCCCAGGGCATCGGGCACGATCCTGGCTGCGGACGTGCGGCCGATCGACCTGAATACAGCCCTCCGGCTGGCCGGGGTTCAGAACCCAGAGCTGCTTCTGGCCCGCCAGCGAGTCGTCGAAGCCGTAGCCCTCCGGCAGTTTGCGGCCGTGCAGATCTTGCCAACGCTCAACGGAGGTGCCAGCTACGACAACCACACGGGCAACCTCCAGCAGTCCAACGGCAACATCCTCTCGGTCAACCGCGAGTCGGTGTACGTCGGTGCGGGCACCTACCCGACCGCGGCCGGTACGGTCTCGATCCCGGGCCTCCTCCTGACGGGCAACATCGCGCAGGGCGTGTTCCTGTACCTCGGTGCCCGGCAGGAGGTCCGACAGCGGCAGTTCACCAGCCTGGCGGAGCAGAACCAGGTCCTGCTGCGGGTCAGTCTGGCGTATTGCGAGTTGACACGTGCCGAGGGCAGGCGGGCGATCGCGCTCCAGATGCGGGACGAGGCCGCGGAGGTGGCGCGGATCACCGCTGAGTATGCCCGGGCCGGGCAGGGCCGCGAGGCCGACGCCCGGCGTGCCGCTACCTTCCTCGCAAGGCGACAGGCCGAGGTCCGTCAGGCTGAGGGCGAGATCCTCATGGCCTCGTCGCGACTCTGCCGCTTGCTGAACCTTGATCCGTCGATCCGCCTGCACCCGACCGACGCCGTGGTCGTGCCGCTCTCGATCGTGCCGGAGCCGATTCCGATGCCCGAGCTGATCGCGATGGCCTTGCTCCGTCGCCCGGAGCTGGCCGCGCGAAGGGTCGCCATCCAGCAGGCCTTGCTGGCCCTGGACGGAGCGCGGGTCTTGCCGTTCTCGCCGACGATCCTCGTCGGATTCAGCGGCGGCGGCTTCGGCGGCGGCAGCAACCTGGTCAACCCGGTCTTCGGCAACTTCGCGTCGCGGAGCGACTTCGACGCGTTTGCCTACTGGTCGTTGCTGAACATGGGAGCCGGCAATGCCGCCCTGATCCGCCTGGCCAAGGCGCGGCTCCAGACCACACGGTTTCAGGAGCTGGCCGTTCTGGATCAGATCCGCGACGAGGTGGCCGAGGCCTACGCCGGTGTCCACGCCCGCTTCGCCCAGATCGGCGACAATGAGGAGGCGGTCCGTTCGGGGATGCGAGGATTCCGACTCGACCTGGAACGCATCCGCCAGGCTGTCCCCGAGCCGGGGAGGGCCGTGGCCCGGCCGATCGAGGTTCTCGACAGCCTCCGTCTCCTCAACGACTCGCTCAACGATTACCTCGACGCGATCGTGGACTATAACCGAGCCCACTTCGAGCTTTACGTCGCCCTTGGCCAGCCGCCCGCCGCCGCCCTGGCCCGGCCGGTGCCGACGGGCGGCGTGGCGCTCGAGCCCACGATCGACTCGGCCAGCCTGCCTGGTGCGGGTCCCGGTCCTGGCCCTGACGCCGCTCCACCACCGGCCGGCCCCATCTCCCCCCTCGCCCCGGGCCCCGCCTCTCCACCGGCAGTCCCGGCCCTTGGGCTGCTGGGACCGGAATCGGGAGAACTGAGGCGATGAACCGGGTCTTCGCTGGTCGAGTGCTGATGGCTGGCCTGGCCTGGCTCGCCGTCGTCGCGATGACTGCCCCCGGATGTGCGGTCGTCCGTGACTCGGGTCGGCTCGGTCTGGCGCCGCATTCCGAGATCCCACCGCCACCCCGTGAACCGGTCGATCCCGCCGTCGTCCGGACCGCGTCCAGCGAGGTGGAGGCCGGTCCACTGCCGGTGCCGGCTGGGACCGCCGGAGCCCTCGACGGGCCTGTTGATGACGCCCTGGGCGAGGACCGTTCGGAGCGTACCACCCGGGTGACCTCGGTCTTTCAGGCGATCCCGGACGTGACCGAGCCCGAGCCCGAGTCGTCTCCGGCGCCGTTCCGCCTGCAACCCGCGCTGCCGGCGATTCCGCCACCGGCCGGACGGTATCCGATCGATCTGCCGACGGCCTTGCGGCTGGCCGAGTCCGAGAACCCGTACATCGGCGAGGCCCGAGCCCGCGTCGGCGAGGCGCTGGCCTTGCTCCAGAAGGCTCGTCTGGAACTTGTGCCCACACTCAACGGCGGCGTGAATTACGACGGCCACGCCGGCCCGCTCCAGCGCTCCTCGGGCGATATCCTTCCGGTCTCGCGCCAGGCGCTCTATTTCGGTGGCGGAGCCCAGGCTGAGGCGGCGGGACCGCCTGCGGTACCGGCGGTCTTCCTCCTGAACCACCTCTCGGACGGCCTCTTCGACCCCCTCGCCGCCCGCCAGCGGCTCGACCAGGTTCGCTTCAACGCCACGGCCACGGCCAACACGACCTTGCTCGAAGTGGCGGACTACTACCTGGAACTCCAGGGGGCCTCCGCCCGCCTGGAAGTCCGCCGACGGACCGAGGCCGACGCCGCGGAGGTGGCGCGAATGACCGCCGAGTACGCCCGGGCCGGTCAGGGGAACGAGGCCGATGCCCGTCGCGGCGAGACCGAGTGGCGGCTCCGCAAGGCGCGGGTCCACGAGGCCGAGGAGGCGGTCGCGGTCGCCTCCGCAAGACTGGCGCGTCGGCTCCACCTCGACCCGTCCGTCCGGCTCCAGCCGGTCGGCGACGCGCTCGCGCTTTACCCCTTGATCGAGCTGGCAACGCCCGTCGAGCCACTGGTCCGGACGGCCGAGCGAAGGCGTCCCGAGGTCGCGGCCGGCACGGCGGGACTGGCTCAGGCGGAGACCCGGGCCCGCCAGGAACGTTCCCGGCCGCTCCTGCCGACAATCTTTCTCGGATTCAGCGGCGCCGCGTTTGGAGGCGGAAGCAACATCGTCCCGCCCCTCGTGGGTAACTTCCGAGGTCGGACGGACTTCGATGTCTTTGCCTACTGGTCGCTCCTGAACTTCGGTCTGGGCAACGCCGCCCGGATCAGGCAGCGTGACGCCGAGGTGGGCCAGGCGTTTGCCGACCGGGGCCGGGCCCTGGCCCGGGTCCGAGACGAGGTCGCTGCGGCTCGGGGCGACGCTCTCGCCCAGTCCGATCGGATCGCGATCGCCCGCGGCGAGCTGGAGAATGCCGAGGTCGGCTTCCGCGAGGACCTGGAGCGGACCTACGAGGCAGTTCAGGACGTCCGCCCGATCGAGCTGACGAACAGTCTCGACCAGCTCGGCAAGGCTCGCGAGCAGTACGTCGAGGCGATCATTGCCTACAACCAGGCCCAGTTCCACCTTTTCGTTGCCCTCGGCTCTCCACCACCCTTGCACGCACCGACCGCGCCGCCGCCCACCCCACTGATGGCCGCGGCGGCGGCCCCGGCACCACTTCCGCCCCCATCTCCAGCCCCGGCCCCTGGCAACGAGCCGGGACCGGCTGCCGATGTCGTGCCGGTTGTGCCGACGGTCGCGGCTTCCGTCCGCAACCCGGAGCCGCTCCACCCCGCCGGACCGCCGATCCCCGTGGACATTCTGCTGAAAGCCACCGACACGGCCCATGCCGACGCCTTGCGAACGGCCCGCGACTACGAGGAGGCTCGCTCGCGGCTCCGACGGGCGATCGAGTCGCGAGCGGCCGACACCGAGGAGGTGCGGGTCGCGATTGCCGACGTCGAGAAGGCTCATCGGGCAGCCCTGGCGGCCGAGGTTACGTACCAGCGGACCCTGGATCAGGTCTCCGAGGCCACCGAGCACCGGGGCGAGATGCCGAAGGTCGATACGATCCGGCGCGCCGCGGTGCCGGCGACGGAACCCGCAACGGGAGGACCCCGATGAACAAGCGGCGGCGGTGGCGTCCGAGCCTGGAGTGCCTACCCGATCGTCTCGTGCCGAACGCTGGAGGATTACCCGGCACGCTCGGCGTCGGCCTGGCCCGCGTGCCGGCTCCGCGGGCCATCGGCCGGGTCTCCGTCCAGGTTCTGACTCACAACCTGACCCCACACCGGCACGCCACCTTGCTGAGCGTGGCCGCTCAGCCGACGCCAGGGAGCACGCTCCGGCCCCAACCGATCGCCACGGTCGGGACCGGGCGGGCGACGGCTCCCGTTCCACCTCGGGGCTCCCTATCATCCCCAGACTCACCCGTTCGCCCTCACCTACACCAAGACCGCCCGCCCGGGCGACGTGACCACCGCCCTCACCGGCCGCAACGGAACGACCGGCGACGCCGTCGTGCGCACGAACCTTCTCGGCGATGTGAACGGCGACGGGCAGGTCGATCTCGCCGACCTGCAGGCGTTCGCGCCCGCCTATCCCTCCAAGCTGGGCGACTCTAACTACAATCCCGCGGCCGACTTCAATCAGAACAATCAGGTCGGTCAGGACGATGCACGCATTCTTCTGCGCAACATGACACCGCTCACTCCCCGGATGCCCTTGAAGCTGGAGATCCACATCATCGTGCCCCAGCAGTTTCGCGGCCGGCATCCTGTGAACGCCAAGGGAGGCGTCGCGGCCACGTCCGACGTCACGATCGTCGGCCACACCACCCCCGGTGCGCTGGTCATTACCGACAGCGGCCTCGGCGATTACAGCTTCACCGGTCCCGCGTACGCCACCGACGCCCAGGGCAACTTCTCCTACCAGCTCCACCTCACCGATGCCTTCACCAACACCGATTACCTCGTTCTCGACCCGTTTGGCCAGCAGACCATCAAGGACCTGCCCATCCGACTGGCGACGAAGAACACGGCCTGAGCGACGGGACCGAACGTCTAGTTCCCGATTGCGGCATCCCAACAGACCCGGCGATCTGCCGCTTTTTTTGACCTTCCATGGGCCCTCGGAACGAAGTGGGAACGCGAAGGGGACGCCGAAGCGACGCGCCGGGGACGCCGGGGAAACGGAGCAGGGACGCCGGAGGGACGCTTCCTGGCGCGGGGCAGGGCCGAATGCAAACCGCGATTTGGCAACAAGTTGGAAGTGAACCTTATCTATTTTGAAGTTCGTTCGGCGCCAGGGACGCGGGGGAACGTCGTGACGCTACGGCTCCAGGTGGAGGGCCGGACAGCAACCGGATTGCCAAGGAGCCAGTGACAAGTATAGCACAGAATCGGGAAGACGGTGCGAATTTGTGGGCCACGGTGCGACGTAGGAGAAGGAAGAAGACGACCGGGGAGGGCAAGGATTGAGGGCACCTCGTCGGCACCAAGGAGGCACGCGAGGAGAGGGGGGAAGATCCGTGGTGACATGGTTGGATCCGGGAGGTGAATCCGGCTGTCACAACGGGCATCAATCGGCGACGGAACGAGTGGATTCGTTTCCGGGAGCCGAGTTTCCGGAGCCGATGACGCTGGCGGGCTCGGGGATGACCGGCTCGCCGTTCTCGATGGTGACGCTCGTGGCGATGACGCGGTCGTCGGTGGAGAGACCTTCGAGGACCTCGACACGAAGGCCGTCGTCCTTGCCGACGCGGACGGGTCGCTTGTAGGCGTGGCCACCCTCGATGACCCAGACGGTGCCACCGCCGTGGCCGTCGGTGGTGATGAGAGCGGGTGACGGGATCGTGAGCACGTCGGTCGGCTTTGTCGAGGAGGATCGTCGCGAGGCCGTACATCCCCTCGCGGAGCCGGCCGGCGGGGTTGGGCAGGTCGATCTCGACGCGCATCGTGCGGTTGGCGGACATCTCGACGTTCGAGAACCGGGAGACTTCGCCCTCGAACTCCTCACCGGGCAGGGCGTCGAGCCGGATCACGGTCTTGTCGCCGCGATCGACGAGCGGCACGTCGCGATCGGGAACGTAGAGCACGACGCGCATCAGGTCCGTTCGCGCCACGGCCAGGACGGTTGGTCCCTGGCCGCCCGTCGCCTCGGGGATGAAGCCGCCGCGGTGGAAGTTGCGCTGGGTGACGAGGCCGTCATAGGGCGAGACGATCTTGAGGTACTCGGCGAGCAAGGTGGCGCGGGTCTGCTGGGCCTCGGCGACGCGGAGCTTGGCGCGGGCGACGCGGAGGTTGGCCCTGGCCTTGTCCACCTCGGCGATGGCCTTGGCCAGCCGGCCGCGGGCGGTCTCGACGGCCGCGAGGGCGACCTTCTCGTTGGCGACGGCGGCCTCGTAGTTCTTCTGCTGCTCATCCTCGACCCGCTCGTCGATGACCTTGCGATCTGACGAGTTCGCGGTAGCGGCGGTATTCCTTCTCGCGGTACTTGCGGGCGGCGGTGGCCTGACCGACCTCGGCCTCGCGCTGGTGGACCTCCGCCCTGGACGCCACAACCTCGGCCTCCGCGGCTTCAATCTGGGCCTGGGCATAGCCGATGTCGGCCCGCGCCCGCTCGGCCTCGGCGGCGGCCGCCTCGACCTCCTGGAGCCGCTCGGGGTTGTAAATCTCGGCGAGCACCTGGCCGCGTCGGACGGTGTCGCCGATATCGACGATCTGCGCCGCGCAAGTAACCCGACGCCTTCGCCTTCAGTTCGGCCGCCTCGAAGTAGTGGAGCACCGCCGGCTGCGTGGTTGTGCGAGGCAGGCCCCCTTGCCGGGGTCGGACCACCTTGACCGGCACGGCGCCGGGACCGCGTTGCGAGCCGGAACGGTTGCCATTGTCGGAGTCCTGACGGGAAGATTCCTGGTCCTGCTGCTGGTAGAGGGCACCGCTGGCCAAGGCCGCCAGCGCCAGGGCTGCGGGGGCGATGAAGGCCCATTGATGGCTCGATCGGCTCCGGTTCCGCTTCTTGGCCCTGGACACGACGTCGGCCCTCCCGTTCTGGATCGGCAAGCCCGGCCCGACGTGGCCGGGGGCTTTTTTAACAGGGAATCCTGGTGCAACTCCCATTCCGAATCGCTTTCGGCCCGATGATTGCAGTCGTGAGATGAGGCCCCCCCGGGAGAACGATGCCCTCGTTCCCGACCGCAATTCTCTGAACAGAAGGGGCGACGACGCACCATGAGGGGTTTAATCCGATTCGCGTTGATGAACCCGTGGGCGATCACCGTCTTTGCCCTGGCGCTGGTGCTCTTCGGCGTTCTCAGCCTGTTCATGATCCCGATCGACATTTTGCCGGCCTACGGCACGCCGGCCGTGCAGGTGATGACGTTTTACGGGGGCATGCCGCCCGAGGACGTCCAGGCCGACATCACGCACCGGATGGAGCGGTGGACCGGCATGGCGCCGGGGATCAGCCGTCAGGAGTCGCGGTCGATCCTGGGTTGCAGCATTGTGCGCAATTATTTTCACGAAGGGGTTGACCGGGGCGAGGCGCTCTCACAGTCGATCTCGATGGCGCAGTCGGAAATCCCAAACCTGCCGCCGGGGACGTTGCCGCCGGTTGTGATGAGCTTCGACCCGACGTCGATGACGCCGGTTTGCCTTGTTGCCTTGCAGAGCCAGTCGGCCGACGAGGCGACGCTCTACGATGTCGGCCGGTATGAGGTCCGCAGCCAGGTCATGACGATCCAGGGTGCCGTCTCGCCGGTCGTCTTCGGCGGCAAGATCCGCGCCGTCATGATGTACCTCGACCGCGCCAAGATGCAGGCCCGCGGCCTGGCGCCGACCGACGTGATGACGGCCGTCGCCAACAGCAACGTCTTCCTCCCGACCGGCGAGGCCATCCTCGGCGATACGGATTACTTCCTCAGCAGCAACTCGCTGTTCGCGGACGTCGAGGACATGGGCGCCATCCCGTTGCGGACCGAGCACGGCAACCGGGCCTACGTCCGCGACGTCGCCAAGCCGACGGACGCCGCCTTGATCCAGACGACGATCGTGCGGGTCGATGGCCGCAAGGCGGCGTACATCCCGGTGATGCGGTCGCTGGGGGCGAGCACCCTGTCGGTCGTCAAGCAGCTCAAGGGGCGGCTCGGCGACATCGAGGCGAAGCTCTCGCGGGGCGATATCAACCTCGAAGTCATCATGGACCAGTCGGTCTATGTGAGCACGTCGATCCGGGCGCTGGCGACCGAAGGAGTTCTGGGTGCCGTCCTCTGCTCGCTGGTCATCCTGCTGTTCCTCGGACGCTGGCGGATGACCGCCATCGCGGTCTTGACGATCCCGATCGCGGTGCTGGCGGCGATCGCCCTGCTGTACGTGACCGGCAACACGATCAACGTGATGACGCTCTCCGGGCTCTCGATGGCGATCGGGCCGATGGTTGATAGCGCCATCATCAGTCTGGAGAACATCGACCGGCACCTCGAACGGGGCGCCCCCTTGCGACGGGCCGCGCTGGATGGTCCGGCGGAGGTCGCCTTGCCGGAGCTGGTCGCCAGCCTGAGCACCTTGATGGTGCTGGCGCCGCTGGCCTTGATGCCCAGCTCGGGCCAGTTCCTCTTCAAGCCGATGGCCCTGGCGGTCGGCTTCGCGATGGGAACGGCCTACATCATGTCGCGGACGTTCGTCCCCTCCCGCGCCGCCGGCTGGCTCCGGGAGCCGTCGCATGACGCGGAGGACGAGGAGGACGAGGATGCGGATGAGGACGGGGAGGACCGCCGCGGCTGGGTCGCGCGGCACGTTCGCGAGCTGGCAAAACCTGATCGAGCGCGGAATCGGCGGCTACAGCCGGTTCATCGACTGGCTGCTCGGGTTCCGCTGGATCGTGCTGCTGGTCTTCTACGGTTTGCTGATTCTGATCCTGGTCGGTCTGATCGGCCCGCTCCGCCGCGAGTTCTTCCCGCAGGTGGACGCCGGCGCCTTCGAGATCTACGTCCGGGCACCCAGCGGCACGAAGCTGGAGAAGGTCAACGACCGGGTCGCCGAGGTGGAGGACTTCATCCGCGGCCAGATCGCCCGCGATGACCTGAAGCTGATCGTCTCCGAGATCGGCGTCACCCCCGACTGGTCGGCCGGCTACACACCCAACGCCGGCAAGATGGACGCGATCGTGCCGCATCCAGCTCACGCCCGAGCACTCCGTCGGCGCCTACGAGTATGCCGATCGACTCCGGCACGACTTCGGCCGCGAGCGGCGGTTCTCCGACCTGGAATTCGCCTTCAACGCTGGCGGCCTGATCCGCGGGGCGTTGAACCAGGGCCAGCCGACGCCGATCAACGTCCGCGTAATCGGCAAGGACATGCACGTCACCCACCGGATCGCCGACCGGATTCGCCGGCGGGTCGATCGGATTCCCGGCGTCGTGGACGCGCGGATTGTTCAGCGGCTGAATTACCCGGCCTACCAGATCATCGTGGACCGGGCCAAGGCGGCGGATGTCGGGCTTTCGCAGGAAGACGTGCTCAAGCAGGTGATCTCGGCGTTCAATTCGAGTATCCAGTTCAATAAACGTATCTTCTGGGTTGATGAACAGAGCGGCAATCAGTACTTTGTCGGCGTGCAGTATCCCCTGGAGGACATTCACTCGCTGGAAGACCTCCTTGACGTGCCGATCACCGGCGTCAATCAGATTCGCCAGGACCGCCGCGTGGCGACTCCGCAACCGCCCGAGCTGACCGCCTTCAAGGAACCGGTCACCGGCCAGCCGATCGCCCCGCCGATCCCCCTGAGCAATCTCGTGACCCTCGAGCGTCGGGAGATTCCGACCGAGATCACCGACCTGAACCTGCACAAGACGATCGACCTGAACGTCGGCGTCCAGGGTCGCGACCTCGGGCACGTCGCCGACGACATCCACGACATCATCAGCCGCTTCGGCAAGCTGAAGGAGGGGGACACCAGCGCCTCGGAAACCGGCACGACGTGGCAGGCGTTTGACCCCGACTCCCGCGACCCGCGGGTCCTGCCAGGCTACGACATCGTTTTGAGCGGTGAATATGCGCGGATGCAGCAGGCGTTCAAGAACCTGGCGATCGGGCTTTGCCTATCGATCGTCGTGATCTACTTCATGATGGTGGCGCTCGACAAGTCGTACCTCGTGCCGCTGGTCAATCTCCTGATCGTGCCGTTGATGCTCATCGGCGTCTTGCCGATGCTCTACCTGACGGGGACGTCCATCAATATTCAATCCTTGCTGGGGATCATCTTCGTCGTCGGCATCCAGATCTCGAACACGGTGTTGATGACGGACGTGGCCCAGGAATTGCGCAAGACCGAGGGGCTGGACCCGACCGAGGCGATCCACCGGGCCGCCACGATGCGTGTCCGGCCGATCATCATGACCGCACTGGCCGCCTTCTTCGCGTTGATCCCGACCGCACTGGCGATCGAGAAGGGCAGTGAGGCCAACGCCCCGCTCGGCCGTGCGATCCTCGGCGGCCTCCTTGCCGGGGCGCCGGCGACCTTGATCGTCGTCCCGATGCTCTACTCCCTCATGATCCGCGGTGAACCCGACGAACCCGGCGACCCCGAGGACCTCCCGGCCGCCGAGGAGTCCGAAGGCGAGGAACCCGGACCGGACGATGAGGATGAGGACGATTCCGAATGACCGGCGATCGCCGCGGGAGGCACCAGCGCCCGCGGCGACCGTGATCAGCCCACGAGGCTTTTCCAGTAGCGCAGGTCCGCGGCCGACTGGTCGAGCAATTCCGGCGTGTTCAGCCGACGGAAGCTCGTCTCGCCCTTGTACTCGCTGTGAAATGAAACGACACCGTCATACTTTAACGTCTTCAGGTGTGCCACGAATTCCGGCAAGGGAGCCATGCCGTCGGCCAGGGGGCAATACTCCCAGCGCCAGCGTAGCTGGCCGTGCTCGTCGCGGTCGTCGGGCAGCCAGCGGAAGTTCTTGACGCCGACGAGAGCGAGCCAGGGGGCGAGCAGGTCGAGCCCCATCTCCCAGCCGGCGCGGCCGCCTTCGATGGTCATGTGCATCGGATCAGCATAGGCGCCAACTTCTTCGGGGGGGAAGTCCTTGAGGATCAGGTAGAGCAAGGGTCCGCCCGAGGCGAGCAAACGGCCTGAGTGGCAGTGGACGCAGGGCAGGACGTGGTACTTCCGACCCAGCCGGGCGAGCCGGGCGAGCTTGCTGCGGGTCTCGTCGAGCTGGTGGGCGAGCGTACCGAAGGGTTGATAGTCCCAGTATCCGAGCTTGAGCAAGCGGGCGCCGTAGTGGGCGGCGGCGGCGAAGATGGCCTCGGCGTGGGGGCTGTCGATGTCGGTGACGGCCGTGCTGACCATCGGGATCACGACGCCCGCCGCGTCGGCCGCTCGCTTCGCCTCGGACATCCCGACCTCCGCCATTTCCGGGCGGACGTGGCCGCCGGGCCGGAGGGTCAGGTCGAGCCCGTCGAAGCCGGCGGCCTTCGCAGCCTCACAGGCCTGCGGCACGGTCAGGTCGGACAGGTTGTCCGTGAAGAGGACGTAGCGCATCGGTCCGGTCTCCCAACCAATCGACAAGCTTCCCACCTCATCCCGGGCGGCTCAACGTCCCCCGGCAGGCTCGGGCTGGGCTTCCTGGAGGGTTTTGAGGTAGGCGATCAGGTCGGCGAAGTCTTCCTTCGATAGACCCTCGGCGAGGCCGTTGGGCATGAGGGAAACATCGCTGAGGCGCTTCTCGTCGATGGTGTCCTTGGGGATGTTGACGGTTTTGTCCTCGGCGTCCTGGATGACCAGCGCCTTCTCGTCGTCGCTCTTGACGATCCCGGTCAAGATCCGGCCGTCGTCGGTGGCGACCACGACGGGCTCATAGCCGGAGAAGATCTTGGCCGAAGGGTAGAGCACCGACTCGGCGATCTCGGCCGGGGCGTATTTGGCCCCGATTCCCGAGAGGTCTGGCCCGACAGAACCCCCCTGCCCCGCGACCTTGTGGCACTTGACGCAGGCGAGGCCCTTGAGGTCGGCGAACAGGGTGCGGCCGTGGTCGGGATCGCCCGAACGTTTTAGGGCGAAGTCCAGGTATTCGTCCGGATTGAACGCCCCTTCGGCCGGCATCTTGAGGAAGGCGTATTCGGCCGGTGAACTGACCGCGACCGAGAACTGCCAGCCATCGCCGTGATTGCCGCACTGGATTACCAGGCGGTTGACGCCCGATTTCAGGGCGACCTCGAAGCGGTTCTGATCGGGGGCGTAACCGCGGTCGCCACCGTGGTGGAAGACTTTCTGGCCGTTGAGCCAGACGGTCAGCGTGTCGTCGGAGCCGACGGCGATCTGGGCCCGACGATCGCTCGGGCTGTTGATCTCGGCGTAGCCGAAGGCGGCCCGATTGTTGCCGCGGATTGCGCGGCCGAGGTCGATCCGGCCGCGGTCGTCGGCCGGTTTGACGAGCTTCCAGGTCAACGGGCGCTCCTCAAGGCCGGTCTGGGGAACGTTCAGGTCGATCGAGCCGTCGGGACCGATCAAGGGCTGGGCCTGGAATTTGACCGGGCCGAGGACCCGCCAGCCGGTGACGGGTACGAAGCCGGCATAGACCTTGTGCAACTCGGCGATGACCTTCGGTGGCAACTCGCGGCGCTCGGCGAGCTGGTCGAGGATCGGCGCCGCCTCGTCGCGGATTGCTTGCAAGGCCCGCTCCGACGCCTGGCGGAGCCTCGGGTTCACGTCGGTCAGGCCGCGAAGATAGATCTGGAGGGCCTTGACGTCGGAGACGTCGGCCAGGGCGGTCATCGCTTCGTAGCGGGTCTTGTCGTCCTCGGTCGCGGTCATCAAGGCGGGCACGGCCTCGCGGTCCTTCAAAGCCGCGACGGCGCCGATGGCGGCGCGGCGGACGTCGATGTCGGGGTCGGTCAGCAGCTTGCGGACAGCCGGGGCGACGTCGTCGGTCTGGCCGATCCGACCGAGGGCCTCGGCCGCCGCGGCTCGGACCGCGGCCGAGTCGCTGGCCAGCTTCCCGCGGATCACTGGCACCGCCGCCTTCGCCTCGAACTGGCCCAGCGCCGCGATCACGCGAGGCTGCCGCGTGACCGGAAGATCGGCCTGACCGAGCAGGTCGAGCAAGGCTTCGCTGGCGGCCTCGGTTCCGATCGCCTCGACCGCCCCCAGGGCCGCCTCGCGGACCGGCTCCGGCGCCTGCTCGTCCTTGAGAGCCGCGACCAGCACCGGCAAGGCGGGTTGGAACTGCATCTGGCCGAGGACCTCGGCCACCGCGGTCTGAACGCCCGGGTCGGGCTCGGTCGTGAAGCGCTCCGCCAGCGTCGGCAGGGCTTCGCGGTCGTCGGTCGTCCGCAGAGCCCGAGTCGCGGCCAGCCGGACGGCGGGCTCGGGGTCGGCCAGGCCACGGCGGACCGCGGCGAGCACGGCGCTCGTCCCTTCCCAGTCGAGCACCTGAGCGGGCGGCTTGCCGCGGGTCGGCCGGGTGCCCCACCACGTGCCGTCCCAGGGCTTCGCCTTGTGGTGGACCGAGGCCGCAAACTGGAGGGCCTTGGCCCGCTCGTCGTCGGCCTTCGAGTCGTCGAAGGCGTAGGCGATCAGGTGCTCAACCGCCTTTTTGTGAAATTGTTGCTCCATCGCCTGCAAGACACCGACCCGCACGGCCGCTTCCTCCGCCTTCAAGCCTTCGGCCGCGGCTTCCCAGTCACCGATCCGACGGAGAGCGACCCGGGCGCTGAAGGCGAGGAAGACGTCTGGCTCCGCCAGCGCGGGGAGGATGGCTGGCACGGCCTGCGGGTCGCCGATCCGACCGAGGGCGATGATCGCCTGGAGCCGGACGGTCGGGTCTGGGTCCTTCACCCGCTTCATCAACGCCTCGACCGCGGCCTCCAGGGGGGCCTTGCGTTCGCCGAGGGCGCGGGCGGACTGGGCGCGGAGGTCGGCCTCGGGCGACCGGAGTAGGTCGATCAAGGGCAAGGTGGCCTCGGGCGTGCCGCCCGCGATGGCGTCGAGGGCCCAGACGAGATGACGGCGGGCGAGGACGGGCGTCGTCTCGTCGAAGAGGGACGAATGGACGGCGTCGATCGCCTCGCGCCCCTGGGCGATGAGCACGCGCTGCGCCCGCATCCGCTCGTGGAACGAAGGGTGGTCAAGCTGCCGGATCTGCGCGGCGATCGGGTCGGAATCGGAGCCGCGGGGACGGGTCTTGATCTGCGGACCCGTGTAGGTGACGGCGAAGACACGGCCGACCTTTTCCTCCTTGTTGCCCCAGCCGCCCATGTTCCAGTCGGCGACGTAGAGCGTCTGGCCGTCGTCGGAGAGGGCGAGGTCGATCGGGTGGAAGTTGTCACCGGATTGGGGGACGACGAAGTCGATCTGCTCGCCGACTTCGAAGGTGGACCCGGCCGGGTCGAACCGGAAGGCCTGGACCTTCCCCTTGCCCCACTCGGCCCAGAATCCCAGGCCCCGATACTTATCGGGCCAGGCATCCTCCTTGTAGAAGACGGCGCCGCAGGGGGAGCCGCCGCCGTACTCGGCCATCCGGGGGAGGAAGCGATCGGGGCGGTCGTGGTAGTCGTAGGGGTAACCGTAGTAGCCGCCGTCGATGTGGTGGGTGACGCGGGTCCACCAGCCGTCGCCGTCGTCGGTGTTGTCGTAGGTGAAAAGGTTGTCGCGGGCGTCGAGGTTGGGTTCGAGGTGGTTGCGGGTGCCACGGGAATAGACTTCGAGCTGCGTGCCATCGGGACGGCAGCGGAGGGTGCCTCCGCCCTTGAGCTGGACGACGACGCCATCTTCGGGCCGGGTGGCGCCGGAACGCCCTTGTCACCGACCGAGATGTAGAGCCAGCCATCCATGCCGAACTGGAGACCGGAGACGATGTGGTCGTTCAAGGCGCCGGGCCGGGGGCGGGGACCGAGGTCCTTGAAGAGGTCCTGGCGCTCATCGGACTTGCCGTCACCGTCGTGGTCGCGGAAGACGCTCAGATAGGGCATGTGCATGACGTAGAGCGCATCGCCATACCAGGCCATGCCAAAGACGGCCCGGAGCCCCTCGGCGAAGCGGACGGGTTCCGCACCCTCACGGAAGAGGAGGATGCGGCCGTGGTCCGATTCGTAAGGCCCAACCTGGTCCATCGGGTCCTCGGCGATGAACAATCGTCGGCCGGGGGCCGCGGCGATCTGGCAGGGATACTCGAGGGCCGGCACGCTGGCGACCAGGCGGCAGGAGAAACCGTCGGGCACCCGAGGCAAGTCCCCGAGCGCGGTCGAGGCCATCCCTGCGGTGAGCCAACCGAGGCTGATCGCGACAAGGGCCGGGGTCCGGCGAGTCGAGTCGAACGGCATTGCGAGCGATCCCCATGCGGTCGGCGGGAACGGACGGAAGGTCACGGCCGGCGTCGAGGCCGATCAACACGTCGTGGTCGATCCTGGATTTTAAGCCGCGCAGCCATCAGGTTCAACGACGACGGGCCACGGCGAGGCGCCACGATTCTGTCGGCCGCGGGGCGGGGATGGCGACTGTTCCGATAAAGTCTTTTCGGTTCTTGACACCAGCGAAGAGCTTGCCGGATACTGTCACCGCAAGGTCACGCCTCCCGCGACGAACGCATTTCGGTCTGACCGGGCCGTCGGGGATCCCGGAACCATCCCTATCGACCCTCAATCCGAGCCGCGACGACGCCGACTCAGGATGGCACCCATGAACGGACCCGCCCTGCTGGCGGACCACCTCGACTCCCGGAGCGAGGACGTGATCACGCTGTGGCGGACCACCGTCCAGCGCGAGGGCGACGTCCCCGAGTCTGGCCGCCTCTCGCGACACGAGTTCCTCGACCATATTCCCGAACTGCTCGATCGGCTGACCGATCGGCTTCGGGGTCGGGCTTCCGGCACGACGGGTCCAGCCCGCCTGCATGGCCAGCTCCGCTGGAAACAGGGATACGATATCGCCGAGGTTGTCAACGAGCTGGGTCATCTCCGCACGGCGCTACGGCGGGCGACCTACACCTACGCCGATCGCCAGGGCTTCGACCTGGAGACGGTCGAATCGATCATGGAGACGGTCCACGAGGTGATCGACGAGGCGATGGCCGGGGCGGTCGATCAATACCAGCAGGAGAACCTGGACCGAGCCCGCGCTGCCGAGGACCAGATTTCCCAGCAACGGGCCACTTTGGCCACACTTTTGAATCACCTGCCCGTCGGCGTCTGGGTGGCGGATGCCGCCGGTCGGATCGCCGGCCTGAACCGCGCCGCGGCTGAGGCCCACGGCGAGGCACCCGAGGAGGTCATCGGTCGCACGACCTCCCCACCTCCGTTGCCCGAAGGTTCGCTCATCCTCCATCCGGACGGCACCCCTTACGACCTGGATCAGACCCCCCTGGCCCGCGCTCGTCGGGGTGAGGTCATCCACGACGAGGAATTGATCTGGCGGTCACCTCAGGGCGATCGCCGCTACCTGATCCAGGCCGCCCCCCTGCCCGGCCTCGATGGCAAGCCCGCGGGTGCTGTGAGCGTTGCCCGGGAGGTCACCGAGACGCACCGCCTGGCCGAGTCGCTACGGGTTAACCAGGAGCGGTTCCGGCTGGCGACGGAGGCCTTCCCCGGCGTCTTCTACGAGTTTGACCTGCTCTCCGGCCGGGGCGAGTATTCCGCTGGCCTGAGCGGTCTGACCGGCTACGACCCGGAGGAAGCGGGGCACGATGAGGCCTGGTGGCACGCCCTGATCCACCCGGACGATCGCGAGGACGTCTCCGGCCAGTTCGTTGGCGCGATTGCCCGCCAGGAGCCGCGAGTCGAGATCGAATACCGGGTCCGCCACCGCGACGGCCGCTGGATCTGGGTCTGGGATCGTGGCCGGCTCCTTTACGACCAGGAAGGCCGGGCCACCCGGGTCGTGGGTATCGCCCTCGATGTGACCGACCGCCACCGCGCCGAGGAGGCGACGCGAGCCGCTCAGGAGAGCCTCAGTCTCGCCCAGCGGGCCTCCCAGACCGGCGTCTGGGACTGGAACCTAGCCGAGGATACGCTCTACTGGTCGCCCGAGTATTGCGACCTCTACGGTCTGGAACCGGACTTGCCCCCCAGCTTCGAGAAGTGGCTCGCCTCGATCCATCCCGACGACCGCGACCTGATCTCGGCCCAGCTCCAGGAACTGCTGGCGTCTGGCGACCACTGGGACGTCGAGTTCCGGATCGTCCACCCGACCCGCGGTGAGCGCCGGCTGGCCGGCATCGGTCACCTGACCCGGGACGCCGAGGGGCGTCCGATCCGACTGACCGGCCTGAGCCTCGACGTCACCGAGCGTCGTCGAGCCGAGGAGGCGCTCCACCACTACCGCTTGCTCTCCGAGCACGGCCGCGATGCCATTCTGTTCATCGACCCCGAAAGCGGCCGGCTCATTCAGGCGAACGCCGCGGCCGTCGCCGCCTACGGTCACGACCACGACGCGTTGCTCGTCCTGACGATTGCCGACCTCAGTGCCCCGGAGTCCCGTCACCTGATCGCCGACCTGCTCCAGCGGACACCCGCCGCGGGCGCCGTCTTCGAGACGAACCACCGCCGCCGCGACGGCCGGACCTTTCCGGTCGAGATCAGCGCTCGCGCGGCTGAGGTCGGTGGTCGGCGGCTGGTCCTGGCGATCATCCGCGACCTGACCGAGCGGCGACGGGCCGAACATGCCCTGCGCGACCGGGAGGAATTGCTCCGGCTGGCCGTCGAGGCGACCGGACTGGGCACCTGGGACCTGGACCCCCGCTCCGGCTCGTTCCGCTGGTCGGTTCGCGGCAAGGCGATTTTCGGCCTGACACCCGAGGTGGAGCTGGATTACCTTCGCTTCCTGGGCCGGATTCACCCCGACGACCGCGACCAGATCGAGGCGGCGATCAGCCGCGCGCTGGACCCGTCCGGCGATGGCCACTACGAGGTCGATTTCCGCGTCGTCTGGCCCGATGGCCCGGTCCGCTGGGTCACGGCCAAGGGACGCACCGTCTTCGCCGACGACCCCCCGGGTCGCCAGGCCGTCCGCTTCCTTGGCACGGTCCTCGACATCACCGCCCGCAAGGAGCTTGAGGCGGAGCTGGCCCGCCAGCGGGCCGCCGCTGAGGAAGTCTCGCGCAACAAGACCCGCCTGCTCTCAGCCCTCTCCCACGACGCCCGCACTCCGCTGAACGCCGTCGTCCTGTCCGCCGAGCTGCTCGAACTGAAGGCCCGGGATTCCGAGGATTCTGAAGCCCTGGAGTGCCTCCGGACGATCCGCCACTCCGTCCGCAACGTCCTCGACCTGCTCGGCGACCTGCTCGACCTGACCCGCATCGACGCCGGCGCCATGCCGGCCGAGGCCACCCGGTTCGAGCTGGTCGGGGCGATCCGCGAGTGTGTTTCGAGCGTCGAGGGCCAGGCCCGGCTGAAGGGCCTGGAATGCCGGCTGGACCTGGCGAACGCCGCGGGCCTGATCGTCGAGACGGACCGCGCCAAGCTCAAGCAGATCCTCAGCAACTTCCTCTCGAACGCCGTACGATACACCGAGAAAGGCCAGATCCGCGTCCTCGTCGAGCGGTCGCGGGACCAACTCCTGATCTCGGTCGAGGACAGTGGTGTCGGAATCGCGCCGGAGGACCGTGAGCGAATCTTCGATGAGTTCGCTCGCCTGGAGCACCCCGACGGCCGCGGCGGCGAGGGAACCGGCCTCGGCCTGGCGATCTGCCGACGCCTGGCCGCCATGCTCCGCGGCGAGATCCGTCTGACCAGCAAGTTGGGCGAGGGAAGCACGTTCACGCTCGTCCTACCCGCCGCCACCGTCTCCCCGAACTCGTCGGACGAGATCGTCGTCCTCGCCCCCCCGGATGCCGGCCGGCGCCGGCACGATCCTCATCGCCGAGGATCATGTTCCGAGCCGCCTGGTACTGGCCCGCATCCTCCGCCGCCTCGGCTACCGGGTCCTCGAAGCCGAGCACGGCCGCGAGGCGATCGCGCTGGCCCGC
This sequence comes from uncultured Planctomycetales bacterium, assembly GCA_963752755.1. Classification (GTDB taxonomy): domain Bacteria; phylum Planctomycetota; class Planctomycetia; order Isosphaerales; family Isosphaeraceae; genus CAVVZJ01. The sequence continues at coordinate 422,835 of CAVVZJ010000011.1, forward strand.
CTCGAACGACCCCGGGCCATCCTTCTGGATGTGAACATGCCCGTGCTCGACGGCATCGCCACCACCGAGATCCTCCGCGCCGACCCGGATCTGGCCGACGTCCCCATCTTTGCGTTCACGGGCGACGTCAGCCCTTCCAGCCAGGTCCGCATTCGCGAGGCCGGCGTTCGTGGCTTCCTCGACAAGCCGGTCACCCTCGACGCCCTTCGCCGCCTGCTCGCCTCCCTGCAGCCGGAACCCGACGCTCCGGGTCGTGAGTAGGCCGTCGAATCGGGAAGAGCCGCTCCCGGCTGTCCCCACGTCGAAGGGACCATGAACTACCGACGGCCCCCGACCGCCCACGCGACCAGGGCCAGGCCGATCAGGCCCCCCAGCAACATCAGCAGGCGTCCAGGCCGCAGACGGGCGGCGAGCGTCAGGATCGTGGCGAGGATGCGGAGCCCGTCGCGACCCGCCCGGAGCTTGCTGACCGTCCCCGCGGCCCGGGGGTGGTAGGGCACAGGCCACTCCGCGACCCGGTAGCCGCGGGCCACGGCCTCGCCGGTTAGCTCGGTCTCGATCTCGAAGCCGGACGACCGTGGCCGGACTTCGCGTAGGAACCGCGGGCCGAAGACCCGGTAGCCCGAGAGCAAATCGCCCGGTCCCCGGCCGATCAGTAAGGCAAACGCCCCCCGGATCAGGATGTTGCCCAGGCCCCTGACCGGCGACATCGCCCCGGCCCCCGAGATCGGCCGCCTCGCCCCCACGCTCATCTCGGCGTCGCCCGCCAGCACCGGCTCCAGGAGCCGTCCGACCTCCTCGGGCGGATAGGTGCCGTCGCCGTCGGTGAGGACGACCGCCGGCCGGTCGCCCAGCTCGGCGAAGATCGCCTGCACGGCGAAGCCCTTGCCCTGTCTCGGCACCGGCACCACCCGCGCCCCGGCCGATCGGGCCTGTTCTCCCGTGCCGTCGTCCGAGTTGTTGTCGAAGACGACCACCTCGGCCCCGGGCAACGCCGCCCGCCATCGGGCAACCACGTCGGCGATGGCGGCTGCCTCGTTGTAGCAGGGGATCGCAACGGCGATTGGCGCCGCGTTCTCGGTCGTCGTCGGCAAGGCGGGGGACATTGCTTCTCGGGTCGCCGGGTCGGTCGTCCTCGCCACGGCCGGGGCGACGTCCGGCCCGGTCCGGCGGCATTGTGTCACGACGTCCCCGCCCGGTCAACGCTCCCGACCCGCCGCCCAATCGGTCATGATGGAGGCTGTCAACCGCCGACACTGCAAAGGCGCTGGAGGCCGCCACGCCATGCCCGATGAACAGACGACCGTCGCCCAGCTCAAGCAGTGGGTCCTCGACTTCAGCCGCGAGCGCAACTGGGAACAGTTTCACCATCCGAAGGATCTCGGCCTCGCCCTGGCCTGCGAGGTGGGTGAGCTGCTCGAACACTTCCGCTACCGGACCCACGAGCAGGTCCGCGAGCACCTCGCCCGGCCCGACGACCTCCGCGAGGTTTCCCACGAACTGGCGGACTGCCTCTGGCTGATCCTCCGCCTCGCCGACGTCTGTGCCCTCGACCTCTCCGACGCCCTCCGCGAGAAACTCACGCTGGCCGCCCGCAAGTATCCCGTAGATCAGGCTTTCGGTCGGTCTGATAAGTACACCGCCTACCTCCCTCCCGACGCGGATGGCCCTTGAATGTCCCCCGGCGGAGCCGCCGATTCCCGGTCTTCGCCGGAGATTCCCGGAACGTCGCGGTAGGATCCCGTTGCCGGGTTTCGAGACGGGTCGATCCTCCGCCGCATCCGATCCACTTCGAGGATGCGTTTTCGGACGATCGCTGGATCGACGGAGGAGCCCGCCAGGGACCATCCCGGAGGAGACGCTCTGCGCAGCTTTCTTTGGCCTCGGCCAGACAGGCAGGACGACGCAGGAACACTTAGGCGACGCGCCAGGGACGCTGGAGAGACGCTGTGGGGACACCGAAGGGACGCTACCGTTCGCGACAAGATCTGAATCGCAAATTTTATTGTTGAAAGAGGTTAAGATTTCAAATTGCCCATTTTGAAGTTCGTTCGGCGCCCGGAACGCGCCGCAGCGTCGCGGCATCAAGCGAATTGACGGTCGGCCGGAGAGAAACGAATCGCCCAGGGGCTAGGGTTAATTATAGCACAGGATTGGGACTTTGGCGCGGGTCGAGGCACCCTCTCGTCTTGGAATCAATGAGGGGACGCCCGGCACGGAGAGCCGAGCCCGCCGTTGTGGATCTGGTGAGCGCGGGTGAGAATGGTATCCACGAGACGGCGGGAGCCTGGGGAGGAGCTGGCGATGCGCACCTTCGCAACGACGCCGAAGTCCGTTCGACTGGCCGGATCGACACGATCCGTGAGATCGAGTGGCGTCTCAACCAGATCCGGCCGCGAGTCGAGCTCGGCTCTCCATCGCGTCGGAGACGCCCGGGAACGGGAAGCCGATCAGGTCGCGGAACGGGTGATGCGACTTCCGGGATCGCGACCCGGGGGAGCTTGCCCCTGCGGTGGCGGATGCCCGCGATGTCGAGGCAAGCCCGACGGCCACGGGCCGTCCGGGCCACGGAGTGAACCTGTGATGGGGACGTCGCAGACCCTACCCCTCCCGGCCCGGGACGTCCTCACCTCCTCCGGTCAGCCCCTCGAACCGGTGACGCGAGGCTGGATGGAGTCCCGGTTCGGCCGCGACTTCGGAGGGGTCCGCGTGCATACGGACAACCGATCGGCCGCCTCGGCTCGCGACCTGGGGGCTCGCGCCTATACATTCGGGACGGGGATCGTCTTCGGAGCGGGGCGATACGCCCCGGAGACGACGGCGGGTCGTCGGCTCCTGGCGCACGAGCTGGCGCACGTCGAGCAGCAGGAGCGTGCCGGCAGTGCCAGCCTCCAGTTTCAGAGCGAGCTCGAATCGTTCCCCGAGGCCGAACGCACCAAGGTGCAGTTCTTGACGAATTCGATCTCGACACAAGGCCAGCAGACCCTCGACAAACACTATTTCTACCAAGGGGTCGAGGCTCTTCCAGCCGGGATGACGGTGCAGTTCGCTGCATCGGTCGAGCCGTTTGAGCAGAAGGGCCTGTCGAACGTGGTGCACTCCCTGGTGACGCCCGACCCTGGAAACAAGGCCGCTCTGCCGAGGAACATGGCCATCGACCTGGAGATCACGGCGACCGAGACGATCTACCGCTTCACGCGCTTTGATCACGCGCCAGCCGGAGCGCCGGCTCCGGCCGCCCCGGCTCCGGCCGCGCCGGCTCCAGCTCCAGCTCCAGCTCCGGCCGCGCCGGCTCCAGCTCCGGCCGCGCCGGCTCCAGCTCCGGCCGCGCCGGCTCCCGCTCCGGCCGCGCCGGCTCCCGCTCCGGCCGCGCCGGCTCCCGCTCCGGCCGCGCCGGCTCCCGTGCCGGAGGTGGTGCTCGTGGAGAAGATCGGGGACGTCCCGCGGGCGCCGAAGCCCTTGTGGGAGGCGTTCCCGGGACCGTTTACGGAGGCTCAAGGGCCGCTCCCGCCGCACGAAGCCAAGCAGATGCAAGACTGCCTGTCTGGGGGCGCGGAACTGGACGCCTGTCGCAGACTGGTTCTCGGAATTGGGGCGCCGCCACCCGCGCCGGTTGTCCTCCCCGCAGGCGAGAGCATGGTCCGCAAGGTGAGGATCCGGCGGGGACCGAACTGGAATGAGAGCGAGTGGAGCACCGTCCTGGCGTCCCTGGCGACTCTCCCCGACGTGGCCTTGCGACAGGCCGCCGGTGTTACCTTCCAACGCGCGTCTGCCTGCTCGCCGGCGCAAATCACAGCCAAGACCTGTGATGCGAACACGGCGGGGCTGACTCAAGGGAAGACTATCACGATCTTCGACCTGGCCTTCACCACGGGCGCCACGCGATTCGGCACCTCGACCTGGATCACCCAGGTTTTGATTCACGAACTGGGGCATGAGGCCGATTTCGCCCCGCTGACATCGGCCTGGGCCAGCTTCAAGACGTCCAAGGACGAGAAGGCGCTTCTGGCCGCGCGCTCACGCTCCGGCGACGCCTATATCAAGCATGTCACTCCTGGCATGAACATGTACAATCCCACCATGGTGGGCGGCGCGGGTGCGGGGAGCTTCCGGGCGGCCGCCATTCAGGACGGCCTTCAAGTCGCCAACAACAATCTCCAGATCACTGGCGGCGGCGTCACTCAGTACGGCGAGAAGAACTGGCACGAGCTCTTCGCCGAGTCGTACGCCCTTTACTTCACGGACCCGGACCTGCTCCAGAGCATCCGGCCGCACGTCTTCGCGTGGCTGGCGAAGACGTATCCCAAGTGAGGCGCGACGAAGGGCAAGTCGTCCTTCCCCGCCCTCGGGATGAGGGCGGGGGAGGAGAGGAGACTCGCCCAGCCAGTCCGGTCAGGTCCGAGGTGCCACGATGGCGGTCATCCGCTTGCCTTCCATCGAGGGCAACTTTTCGACCTTGGCCACGTCCTCGAGCAGCTGGAGGACCTCGTTCATGACCCGGCGGCCCTCGTCGATGTGGGCCAGCTCGCGGCCGCGGAACAGGACGTTGACCAGGACCTTGTCCTTGTGCTCGAGGAAGTCCCGGGCACGCTGGACCTTGACCCGGATGTCCTCCATGCCGGTCTTGGGCCGGACCCGGATCTCCTTGATCTGGACCTGGTGGGTCTTCTGCTTGTGGCTCCGCTTCTTCTGTTCATACTTGAACTTGCCGTAATCCATGATCTTGCAGACGGGTGGCCGCTCATTGGGGGCGACCTCGACCAGGTCGAGCCCCTGTTCGCGGGCCAGCTCCATCGCCTTGCCGGTCGGGATCAGGCCGAGCTGGGTACCGTCGGCGTTGATCAGTCGGACGGGCGTGATCCGGATTTGCTCGTTGACGCGGAGACCTCGTTCGGTCGGCTGGGTGCGGTCGTGCGGGCCGATAGCGTCCTCCCCGGGGACGAAAACTGGGACTTCTCTGCCGGAGGGGGACCGACGCACCGCGTTTGCGACCGGACACGCTCGGGTGCCACCGGGCTGCGGGCTCCGTCCCCCGACGACCCGACGCCCACCCCCGTGGCAGGCCCTTCGTTCGTCGCAGAGGCTATCCTTACGCGTATCCGATGTCGGCCTATCCTGTCAAGCCTCCGTGCCGCAATTTGTGTTGTGCGAGGGGGCGGGAAGCGGGAGGGCTCGTTGGCTCAAGGGGCGTGGACGTCCGGGGCCGGGGCGTGGTCGGGGCCGAGGCCGTAGTGGGCCGTCAGGTCGTCCAGATCCCGGCGGGCCGCGGCGTCGAAGTCGGGGTGAGTTGCGATGGCGCGGCGGAACTCGGCGACCTCGGAGGCGTGGGCGTCGAGGCCGCCAAGTTTGCGGTAGATCTCCACGAGGCTCCGGAGGATCGTGACCGCGTAGGCCGGGTCCGGATCCTGCTGGTTCAGCGCCGACTCGACCGCCTCGCGGAGCATGGCCAGTCCGGTCTCGATCCGCGACGGGTCCTCGCGGCCCAGCGCGTACTTGATGTGGCCGAGGACATAGAGCGTGTGCGTCAGGCGGATATTCTTGCCCCGGCCGTGGCGCATGATCGCGAGGGCCTGTTCGACCAATTGCTCAGCTTGATGCAAGTCCCAGGAGCGAACCAGGCGGCCGAGGTCGAGCAAGGTTGCGGCGGTGAATCGATGGTTGTCCCCATAAACCCGCCGGCAGATCTCCAGGGTGCGATGGTAAGCCGCCTTGGCCTCTTCGGGGCGATTGATGCGGGCGAGGGCATCGGCGTAGACTTTGGTGATATAGCCGGTTAGGGCGTGGTCGGGGCCGAGGATCTCGGCGCTGAGCTTGGCGGCGTGGGCGGCCTTCTCGGCGTTGAGTTTCCGCAGGCGCTCGAGGAACGGCCCACCGACTGGGCTGCTCTCGAGCATCGTCTCGGCGGCTGTCGCCTGGAGCGCCGCGTCACAGAGGCGAATCAAGGGGTCTGGGCCCGAGCGGTTGAGGATGCCGCGAGCCGTGGCAAAGGCGGAGAGACCGGCCGCGACGTCACCGCCGCGCACACTGAACACGGCCCGGATCAGCAGGGACAGGCCGTACTCGCGGCTCTCCGGCCCTTCGAGGTCGCGGACCAGGGCGGTTGCCTCGTCGAGGAGCCGGTCCGGCTCTCCGGGCTCGCCGAGGTGTTCGATCAGCAGCAACAGTCCGAGGAAGTACATCGTCTCGGCCGTCCGCCGGTCCCTCGGCCCGAACTGCGCCCGGCGGATCGCGAGGGCCTCGCGGAGGACCGGCTCGGCCTCGACGTCGGTGTAGAGCAGGAGGACCAGGCCGAGCCCCTGGAGGGTGTCGGCCACGTCGGGGTGGTTCGGCCCAAGGGCCTTGCGGCGGACCTCCAGCGCGCGGCGCAGGGCCCGCTCGGCGCCGTCGAGCTGGCCAACGCCGAGGTAGGCCATGCCGATCGCGTGCAGCAGGTCGCCGCGAGTCTCGGGGCGGTCGAGCAGCTCGTCGTCGAGCTGCGCGAGACCACGGTCGAGCATCTCGCGGGCGGTGACGTCGCCGGCTCCCGGGTTGGCGCCGAGCAGAGCGCCGCGGGAGCCGAAGCCGACCGGGTCGGCCGCCTCGAACAGGCCCGCGAGGAACCGCGAGGTCGCTCGCGCCCGCTCGGCCTGGTCGGAGGCGCGGCGCGCCTGCTCGCGGGCCTCGCGTTCCGACGCCACGGCCTGCCTCCGCGCTTCGACTGCCCGCAGCTCGGCCACGCGCGCCTCATTGGCCAGTCGGGTCTGCATCTCGGCCATCCGGCGAAACTGGACCGCCGCGGCCGTCGAGCCGACGACCACGGCCCCCAGCAGCAAGGCCGCCGCCGCTCCCACGGCCGCCAGCCACGGGTTGCGGCCGCACCACCGCCACGCCCGCTCCGCGGCGCCGACGGGCCGCGCCAGGATCGGCCGACCTTCCAGGAACCGCCCCAGCTCCTCGGCCAGCGCCTCGGCCGAGGGGTAACGCCGTGAGGGCTCCTTGTGCAGGCACGTCAGCACGATCGTCTCCAGGTCGCGCGGCACGCCCGGCACCAGCCGCGACGGCGGCACGGGCTCGGCTGTCCGCACCTGTTCGAGCGTCTGCATGATGTCGGCCCCGCGAAACGGCGGGGCGCCGGTCAGGAGTTCGTAGAGGATCGCTCCGAGGGCATAGATGTCGACCGCCGGCCCGATGGTCGCGCCGTTCGAGCCAGCCTGCTCGGGGGCCATGTAGCTGGGCGTTCCCACGACCACGCCGCTGCGGGTCAGGCCCGAGTCGGAGACGAGCGACTTGGCCAGGCCGAAGTCACCGATCTTCGGTGTGCCGTCGGCCGCGAGCAGGATGTTCGCCGGCTTGAGGTCGCGATGCACGACGCCCGCCTGATGGGCAAAGTGAACCGCCCGCGCCAGGGTCTCAACCAGCCGGGCCGTGGCCGTCGCCTCCATCGGCTCGCCGTCGAGGGCCTTGTCCAGCGAACCGCCCTCAAGGTACTCCAGCTCGACGTACGGCAGCCCGTCGGCCTCGCCGAAGTGATGCACCTGCACGATGTTCGGGTGCTCCAGCCGCGCCACCGCCTCGGCCTCGGCGACAAACCGGAGCATCTCTTCCGAGCCGGCCTGATCGCCCGCGCGGATCATCTTCAGGGCGCAGACGCGGTTCAGCAACGCGCGTCGGGCCTTGTACACCACACCCATCCCGCCCCGCCCGACGATCCCGAGCAGCTCGTAACCGGGCACCCGCGGCATCACCATCGGGGAGCCCGGCGCGTCGCCCGAATTCGGCTGCAACCGCCGCCATGGGGCCGGCAAACCCGGACTCACCCCGGCCGCATCGAACCGGGTGGCGTCGGGGTCCGTCGACATCGGAATTGCTTCGATCGAGCCCTCGGTGACCCGCGTCGCAAACGGGTCGCCCCCAGGCTCCGTCGTCGGGCTCGACGGATCACTCCCCGGCCGCGACGAGGAGCCGTCGGTCGCCGACTCCTCCGGCTGGGTTTTGCCCGGATCGTCGCGTCCCGCCATCCGTTTCCTCCGCGCCCGCGACTGACCGAAGACTGCACACCGCCATCCATCTTCCCATGTTCTGGATCGCGAACAACCCTCTTTTGAATTCCGGTCTGACTCTGCCGCCCGACGCACCCCGCAGCCGCAGCGCGACGGCGGGGTCGGGGTGGGTTGGCCGGTGCCTCAATACGCGTGCTTCTCGGCAGTCTCCTGGGTCGGTGAGAGTGTCGGAATGGGCGTGGCGGTCTGTCGGATCGTCCGCGACTCCGACTCGGCCTTGAGCTGGGCGACGGCCTGGGCGAGCGGCATCGCACCCCGATCGCCGTCGATCCGGTCGCGATAGCTGACCTGATCGGATTCCGCCTCCTTGGCCCCGACGACGAGCATCACGGGGATCTTCTCAAGCTGGGCGTCGCGAATCCTGGCCCCAATCTTCTCCGAGCGGTTGTCGAGCGCGGCCCGCAGTCCCGCGGCTTGAAGCTCGTGCAGGACCCGTTCGGCATACTCGGTGACCTTCTCCGAGATCGGCAGGACCCGCACCTGCTCGGGCCAGCCAGAGCGGGAAGGCGCCGGCGAAGTGCTCGATGAGGATGCCCATGAACCGCTCCATCGAGCCGAAGGGGGCACGGTGGATCATCACGGGCCGATGCGGGTGGTTGTCGGCCCCGACGTACTCCAGGCCGAACCGCTCGGGGAGCACGTAGTCGATCTGCACGGTGCCGAGTTGCCACTGGCGGCCGAGGCAGTCGCGGACGAGGAAGTCGGCCTTGGGTCCGTAGAAGGCGGCCTCGCCGGGGGCCTCGTCGTAGGGCAGGGCCATCTCGTCGAGCACGACGCGGATGTCCTCCTCGGCCTTGCGCCAGGTGTCGCCGGCGGCGCCCTGGTACTTGGGATCGTTCGGGTCGCTCCGGGAGAGACGGACGCGGTAGTCATTGAGGCCGAGGCTGGAGAGGACGAACTGCGTCAACTCCATTGTCGCCCGGAACTCGGCGCGGACCTGATCGACGGTGCAAAACAGGTGAGCATCATCCTGAGTGAACCCGCGGACCCGCGTCAGGCCCGAGAGCTCGCCGGACTGCTCGTAGCGATAGACGGTGCCGAACTCGGCGAGGCGGACCGGCAGGTCGCGGTAGCTGCGGGGCTGAGCGGCATAAATCTGGATGTGATGCGGGCAGTTCATCGGCTTGAGGAGGTATTCCTCGCTGACGCCCTTCTCCATGACGTAACCGACGCGGCCGGCGCCGTCGCGCTGCCAGTAGTCGCCCGGCTCGATCCGGGCCTCGGCGAGCAGGACCTTCTGGGTGGCGTCGTCCAGGTCGCCCCGCTCCAGGCCGGCGACGAGGGCCATCGCGGGGTCGCTCAGCAGGCGAAGCGGGGGGAACTGGCTGTCGCGGTAGTAGGGATAATGGCCGCTGGTCTTGTAGAGCTCGATCTTGCCGATGTTGGGGGTATAGACGGGTTGATATCCGCGCTTGAGAAGTTCCTCCTTGAGGAAGCTCTCCAGCACGCCTCGGACGATCGCCCCCTTGGGCATCCAGAGGACGAGCCCCTGCCCCACCAGCGGGGAGATGGTGAACAGCCCCAGTTCCTTGCCGATCCGCCGGTGGTCGCGCTTCTTCGATTCCTCGACCTGGGTCAGATAGGCGTCCAACTCCTTCCTGTCGAAGTAAGCGGTGCCATAGACGCGCTGGAGGACCTGGCTGTCGGTTCGGCCTTTCCAGTAGGCGCCGGCGATCGAGAGGAGCTTGAAGGCGCCGACCTTGCCGGCGTGGGGGATGTGGGGCCCGCGGCAGAGATCGACGAACTCGCCCTGGCGGTAGAAGCTCAGGACGCCGTACTTGTGCAATTCATCGTCGATGTGTTCGACCTTGAACCGCTGCCCGATGTCTTCGCAGAACTGGCGGGCGTCGTCGGCCGGCAGGCTGAACCGCTCGAAGGCCTCGGATTCCTTGATGATCTTCGCCATCTCGGCCTCAATGGCCGGGAAGTCGTCTTCCGAGAGCGAATGACCGGGGATGTCCACATCGTAATAGAAGCCGGTGGCGGTCGTCGGTCCGAAGGCGAGGCGGGCGCCCGGGAAGAGGCGGAGGATGGCGCGGGCCATGATGTGGGCCGTCGAATGGCGGAGCACGTCGAGGGCTTCGGGGTCCTTGCTGGTCAGTAATCGCAGGGCGACCGGCCCGTCCGTGCCATCTTCCAGGGGGCGGTCCAGGTCCACGACCGTGCCGTTGACCGAGGCTGCGACGGCCGCCTCGGCCAGCCGCTTGCCGATCCCCTCGGCGACCTCGCGCGGTCGCACGCCCTCGGGATAATCCTTCACCGACCCATCCGGCAGCTTGATCAGAAGCATCGTCGATCCGGCCCTTCTCTCAAATCCCCGGCCGGGCCGTTCCCCCCCGACCCACAACGTCGGTCCGGGCCGCCCGCCGCAAACAGGGGTATTCTACCCCCGTCGGCCGTTCCGACACACCCTGCCCTCGGTCGGGTTCGAGGCGGTCGGCTACTTGAACAGTCCCAGGGGCAGCTTCAGCGCCCCCGCGAAGAACCCCACGGCGGCGTTCGAGACGGTCGCGGTCGGGTCGAGAGCGACGCTCGGGTTGCGGAGTGTGCCGCCGACGCGGAGCTTGATGAGGCGGTTGGAGAGGAAGTTGGAGACTTGCAAGCTGGCGGCGCTGCCGCGGGTGTCGCGGAGTCCGGGGATGATCCCGAGCAGGGCCTGGCCGGTCTGGGGGATGATCTGGTTCGTGTTGATGAGGACGACCAGGTCGAGGTCGGTGTTGAAGCCGACGGTGCCGCGGACATGGAGTTGGGCGACACGGCCGAGCAGGTAAAGCTCCTCGATAACCACCTGGCGGTTGCTGATCGCCGCCGAGATGTGGCCCAGCTCAAAGACCCCGCCACCAGCGGGGCCGCCGAGGAATCGGTCGAAGGCGCGGAAGACGGGTAGGTCGAGCACGCTGGCGTCGGTCAGGTCCAGCTCAGCGCGGCCCTTGTAGGTCTGGGGCCGTAAGGTGTCAAGCCCGCGGAGCGTCAGGAGGCCCGAGACCTTGCCCGAGGCGGGACGGGTCTGGTCGGTGTACGCCCGGCTGAGGGTCTCCAGCTCGACGTCGGAGAGCCGCAACTCGGTCTGGAAAGCGCGGTTCAGGCCGAACCGGAAGTGGGCATTACCCTGCACCTGGCCGCCGGCGAGGTGGGTCGTCCAGCGGCGGGATTCCAGAGTCCCGACCGACGAGGACGGGATGTAGGTGATCTCCATCGGGGCGTGGAGATCGTGCAGGGGGAGCAGCGCCAGACGGCCGACCGGCACACGGATCTCGCCCGTGGCGCGAAGGGCCTCGCCCATCTGCCCCGCGAGGCGGACCATCGCGTAGCCCTCGACCAGCTGGGCCAGGCCCGGCTCGATCGCCGCGATGCGGTCGAGCGCCGCGCGATCGATCTGGAAACGGAAGCGGAGCGGCTGGTCGCCGTCCTCCGACGGCGGTCCGGCCTCGATCTCCCCGCTGGCCGTGCCTCCGAAGAGCTCGCCGTTCAAGGACCGGATCTGCCAGCTCTCGGGCGCCAGGGCGAAGATGCCTTGCAAACGTCCGATCAGGTATTCGGGTCCCCACCGCAGCTCGCGGAATTCGGCCACGCCCCGCGCCCAGATCTCCGGAGGCGACTCAGACAGTCTCACGTTCGCATCGAGCGCCCCCTGCCCCCGGAGTTTCGCCAGGGCGCCGGTCACGCCGAGAGCCTGCCAGACGTCTTCCCGCAAGGTGAACCGGACGGCCTGGAGCCGCGCCTCGGTCGTGGTGGCCTCGGCGAGCGGGATCTCACCCTGGAGCTTGATCTTGCCACCGAGGCTCTCGGCATAGAGGTCGTAGTGCAGGACGCCGCGATCGACGGTCACCGCCGCCTGAACCGCGCTGGCGGGGATGCCCTGAACCGCCAGATCGGGGGCGTCGAGCCGCAGGTCGGCCTCGATCGGGGCAGTTCCCTGCGCCGCCCGCGGGCGGATCGTGAACGTGACCCGACCGCCAGCCTCCCCGGAGAGCTGGAGCGCCTCGCCCGGGATCGCCTTCGCCACCGCGGCGGTGTCGATTTTCTGGAGCGTGGCCGATCCGGTGATCGGGCCGTCACGATGGGTCGGGACGCGGGCCTCGGCCGTGAGGGTGCCGCCGAACGGGTGCGCCTCGACGATGGAAACGGTCATGGCCTCGTCGCTGGTCTCCCACCGCACCGGAACCTCGCCCCAAGTCACCGGCCCTGTGCGGAACCGGCCGAGCGTGCCGTGGCCCTGGCTCTGGAGTCGGAGGGGCTGGAGATCACCCCTGGCAGTGGCCTCGGCCGTGAGCAGGCCGTCCACAGGCGACGGTCGCGGGATGCCCGGCACCAGCGCCAGGAGCTTCGTAAGGTCCCAGCCCTTCACGTCCAGCGTTCCCTCGAACGGATAAGGCTTCTCCAGCGTCACACCCACCTTCGCCTTCAAGGGCTCGCCTGCCAGCGTGGCGGAAAGGTCGGACACCTCGAACCGTCCTTGCTGGAGGGTGACGGTAGCGACAATGGCATCCAGCGTGGCCTCCCGATAGGTGATCTCGCGGCTGTCGATCCGGCCGTCGAGCATCCACGACTTCGGGTCAGTGGCGCGCTCCAGGTCGCCGCTGACATCAAGGTTCAGATCGACCAGGCCGCCGAGCGGGGTCGGTTTCGGCAACGCGGGCGCGGCGATTTCGCCGAGGGGCAAGGCGTTTCCCTCGAGGTGAGCCGTCAACTTGCCCAGGGGCGACAGCTCGGCGCGCAGCCGGCCCCGGAAGCCGCCCGCGGGCAACGGCCCCTCGTCGGCGATGTCGACTGTCGGCTGGGGGCGATTCTTCAGGCCACCCGAGGGCATATTCACGAGCTGACCCTTGAGCTGGCTCAACTCCAGGATGCCGTTTTCCAGATCGAGCCGGGCTGTGAGGCGCCCGAGATCGACCCCGGCGACGTGGGCTCCCTTGAGGGTCGCCTCGCCGTGGAAGACGTACGCCTTCACGTCGCGGAGCTTGCCGAGCGGGATCGTGGCGCTGGCTTTCAAGGAGAGCTTGCCCGCCAGTACGAACGGCAGGCTCAGACCGAGCGCCTCGCCGCGAGCCAGCACTTGCGTGAGGTCCACGTCTTCGAACTCGATCTCCGTCGAGATCGTCTTCGGGAGGATCAGGCCGCCCTTTTGTGGTGCGTCGGCCTTTGGTGGCTGCGGAGCTGGCTTCGGAGCATCGGGCGTGGACTGGAAGGCGACGAGGTGCAGCGCAACCCAGCGGTCGAGCCAGGCGGCGGTGGACGAACCGGTTTGATACTGGAGGTTGTTGCCCTCGGCCCGCATCGTGAGCTTGAGCGACTTGAATGGGATCTCGCCGATGGTGCCACCCGTGAGCACGGCCTCGCCGGAGGAGCCAGACAGGTCGGCGCCGTCCTTGGTCAAATAGACGATCAAGTGCGCCCGGCCGTCGAGCTTGCCAGTGAGGCCCGCCTCATCGAGCTGCCAGGACTTTGGCGTGTGGGCCACATCGACGCTGTGGAGGCCGAGGTCCAGGTCGATCTTCGGGGGTTCCTGCACGAAGTCGAGCGCACCGTTGGCCGTGACCTGGCCGCCGATCGAAGCGCCCTTCATATCTTCCAGATGGACGATGCCGTTCTCGACGACCATCCGGCCGGTTGTCTTCGAGGCGTCGAGGCCGAGCGTCGGGAGTTTCAGATCGGTCTGCTGATACTGGACGACCGTCTGGAAGGCGAGCGGGCTCGTCGCTCCCTCGGCCTTGCGGAAGGTCAGCACGACATCCACCGGCCCGGTCGGGAGGACGTGGTCCCACGTTTCGGCGGGCACGAAGGGCAGACTCCGGGCCTTCTTCGGGTCGGCGACGAGTGACTCGCTCCAGAGTTTCACGTCCATGGTGGAGAAGTCGGAGGCAATGGTGCCCGAGCCGTGGAGACGGCCCCAGGTCGGATCGTCGGCCTCAGCGGTGAGCGTGCTGGCGTCGGAGTCGGGTTGCAAGCGGGCCTTCAGGCCGGTGACGACCATGTCGTCGCGGCCTTCCTGCTCGAAGGTCAGCCGCCCGTCCTCGACGACGATCGCGGGCAAAGGCCTCGACGAACCACCACCGGCTGGGAGTTTGGTCTTCCACTGGCCGTCGCGGTCGAGCCGGATCGTGACCTCCGGCCCTTCAAGCCGGATGGTTCGCGGCAAGAAGTTCCCGCGCAGCAAGGAGCCAAGCGAGAGGTCGGTTGTCACACGATCCGCACGGGCCAGCACGGGTGAGGCGGCGTCGGGTCCTTCGTGGAGCACAAGGTCCGTGACCCCTGCCGAGGAACCGTTGGCCCACCAGCCACCGACCGCGACGTCGCCCCCGTAGGCCGACCGGATCTGACCGGCGATCACCGCCGGCACGACCCACACTTTCACCACGACCAGCAGAACAGCCACCGCCAGGGCCACCAACGCCAGCCCACGCCACAATCGGGGCGATATTCGCATTGTTTCGCGTCTCCTCTCTCGTCAATCGTATTCAATCCCCTTGCAAATCGCTTACCGAAGGAAATCCGGATGGGCGATCGCAAGGGGCGGAGAGGGAGGACGATTCCAGTAGTTTGTGTTGCAATGGTTTGTGGCGACCGCTTCGGGGTCACTCCTCAAGGGGTTTGCCGTCATGCGTCACGCGGCGGATCGCGCGGAAGCCCAGTTCCTTGAGTTTCGGCTCGACGCTCGCCCGATCGCCCACGACGAGGACAACCCGCTCCTTCGGCTCGACCACCGCAACCATCGCTTTGAGGATGTCGTCGGGGGTCGTTTGCTGGAGTTTCTCCAGGTAGGTCTCCAGATACTCCGGCGGCAGGCCGAAGCGGGCGAGGTCATTGAGGATGCCGGCGAGTGACGAGGGGGACTGGAAGCTATCGGGGAAGCTGCGGACCTCGGCGCCGACGGCCGTGCCGAGCTCCTCCTCGGTGAACGGCCGGTTGCCCGCCAGGGCGTCCAGCTCGCCGAGTACCTCGCGCAGGGCGGGCGCCGTGGCGTCGGCGCGGACGGCTGTTTGCACGGCCCAGACGCTACCGTTGCGCCGGAAAATGAAGTACGACCCGGCGCCGTAGGTGAAGCCGTTCTTCTCGCGGAGGTTCTGATTGAGCCGGCTGAGGAAGTCGCCCCCGAGGACACGGTTGCCGAGCAAGGTGGCGAAGTAGCGTGGATCCTTGCGGCCGTACCAGCGTCGGCCGACGCTGACGACGCTCTGCACCGCTCCCGGCTTGTCCACCAGGTAGACCACGCCCGGATCGGCCTCGATCTCCGCGACCGGGACCGGCTTTCGCGGCTCACCCTCAGCCTTCCAGCGGCCGAATGCTTTTTCCAGGCGTTCGGCCAGGGCGTCGGGCTGGACGTCGCCAGTGACGATCAGGATCGCCCCCTCGGGGACATAGCGGGCATGGTGGAAGGAACGAACGTCGTCGAGGGTGAGCTTCTCGACGGTCTCGGTGAAGCCGTCGGAGGGGTTGCCGTAGGGGTGATCCTGGCCGTAGAGTAAGGCGCGGAAGGCGCGGCCGGCGATCCACTGGACGCTGTCGGGACCGCGGAGCAAGGCGGTCAGTTGCAGTTGCTTCTCGCGGTCGAAGTCCTGGGGGTCGAGCCTTGGCTCGGTTAGCACCTCGCCGACGAGGGCCAGGGCCGGGTCGAGGTTGCGGGCGAGCGTGCTGAAGCCGAGGCCCGTGTCTTCCAGGCCGGACCGCACGCCCAGGGAAGCGCCGAGGGCGTCGAACGCCTCGGCCAGTTCGGTGGCGGTCTTCGACTTCGTGCCCTTGTCGAGCAGGGATGCGGTGAGGGTCGCGAGGCCGGAGTGTCCTTCGGGGTCATCGGCCGTGCCGGCGGGCAAGAGAAGCTGAACCTGCACGATGGGCAAGGTGTGCCACTCGGCGACCCAGAGGTCGATGCCGTTGGAGAGTGCTTTCCGCGTGACTTTCGGCGGCTGGAAGGCTCGCGGGTCCGACGGTCCGGGCAGCTTCGACCAGTCGGGGCCACCGTCTGGCGTCCGCACCACCGGCTCCGACTTTTCCTGCCGGGCATCCGGCTTCGGTCCCGCCTCGATGGCCTTCGACTCGTCCTTGCCGGGCTGGATCAGGAGCACGACCCGTTCGGGCGTGAGGTACTTTCGGGCCACACGATCGAGGTCTTCGGGTGTGACGCGGAAGTAGCGCTCGACATCCTTGCGGTAGTATTCGGGGTCGTCGTGCTGGGCGGAGCCGATCGCCAGCACGATCGCCCGGCCGAGCGGCGCAGTCATGCCGGCATAGACGCCTTTCTCGACCTTGGCGAGCGCACGCTCCAGCTCATCGGCTGTGGGCGGCCTGTCGCGGAGGCTCTGCAAGACGCCGTCGAGGGCCTTCTCCAACTCCTCGGGTTCCTTGCCGACGGCGGTGGTGGCGTCGATCGTGAAGAGGCCGGCAATCTCCTTGGTATCGCTATCGGCATCGACGTCGCTCGCGACCTTCTGGTCGAGCACGAGAGCCGTGTGCAGCCGCGAGGCGTCGCCGCCAGCGAGGATCGAGGCGAGCAGGTCGAGCGCGGGGGCGTCGGGGTGGTCGTCGGCGACGGTCGGCCACGCGAGGTAGAGCCGCGGCAGCTTCACATCGTCCGTCTGGGCGATCCGCTCCTTCACCGCCGGGGCCGCGGGCGCCGCCACCGTCTCGGGCTCCGGACCCTTCTTCAAGGGCCCGAAGTACGTCTCAATCAGCCGTTTCGCCTCCGCCGGGTCGAAGTCACCGACGATGCAGAGGGTGGCATTACCTGGATGGTAGAAATCGGCGAAAAATTGCTTCAAATCATCAAGCGTGGCATTGCTCAGGTCCTTCATCGACCCGATCACCGACCAGGAGTACGGGTGGCCCTCGGGGAAGACACGCGCCAGCAGCGTCTCCTCGGCGAGCCCGTAGGGTTGATTCTCGTAGCGCAGGCGTCGCTCGTTCTTGACGACCTCGCGTTCGGTGTCGAACTTGTGCTGGTCGAGCGCCGTGGGCAGGAAGCCGAGGCGCTCGGCTTCGAGGTAGAGGGCGCGTTCGAGGAAGTTGCTGGGGACCGTCTCGAAATAGACGGTCATATCCTCGCTCGTGAAGGCGTTTGATTCGGCCCCGGCCTGCTGCAAGGGGACGTCGTAATTGGGGACGTGCTTGGTGCCACGGAACATCATGTGCTCGAAGAAGTGCGCGAACCCGGTCCGTCCGGCACGTTCGTTCTTCGAGCCGACGTGGTAGGCGACGCAGACGGTCACCCTCGGCACGGTCGGGTCGCGGTGCAGGACGACCTTCAGCCCGTTGGGCAGGCGGTACGAGGCGACATCCAGCTTCGGGGCCCGAGGGTTGTCCTGGGCCTGAACCGGTGCGACGAGCGTGACCGCGAGGGTGAACAGCGCGGCGTTACGGTGGAGCATGGGCGTTTGGCTTCCTGACGTGGTGTTCGGGTCCGTTCGTTCACGTCGCGGTTCGCGTCCCGGTCGCGTCCCGTCGTTGACGCCCATTCTGGCCGCGGCAACGCGGCGCGCCAACAGGAGGACGCGAGCCACGCCGTGACGTCGGGAATCGACACGTCTCGAGTTCGGAAGGTCCCAGCGGCCTGTCGGTCTGCGCCAGCCCCGGCTTTACTCGGACTCAACCGCGTAACGGGCCACGATCACCGTGACATTGTCGGGTGCCCCTGCCTCCAGTGTCAATTCGATCAGGCGGCGGGCCGCGGCCTTGGGGTCGTCGGCATGGGCTG
Source organism: uncultured Planctomycetales bacterium (assembly GCA_963752755.1). Taxonomy (GTDB): domain Bacteria; phylum Planctomycetota; class Planctomycetia; order Isosphaerales; family Isosphaeraceae; genus CAVVZJ01. The sequence goes on from CAVVZJ010000011.1 coordinate 440,562, forward strand.
CGAGTGTGCGGGCGATGCGGGTTGGCTCGACCGACTCGGTCAGGCCGTCGGAGCAGAGCAGGAGCATGTCGCCGTCATCAAGGTGGGTCTTTTGAAACTCGGCGTAGACGCCCGCGCTCGGGCCGCCGACCACGTTGGTCACGACGTTCCGCCTTCGATGCCAGCGGGCCTCCTCGGGTGCGATCTGGCCGGCATCGACGAGCATCTGGGTCATCGTGTGGTCGCGGGTTAACTGGTCGAAGTTCCCATCTCGGTAGAGGTACGCCCGACAGTCGCCAGCGTGGGCGAGGAAAAGCTCGGTTCCGATGCTGTAGGCGAGGGTCAGTGTCGTCCCCATGCCCTGCAGTTCGGGCTGGCGGCTGGCCCGACGGAGGATGAGGCGGTCGGCTCGGAGCAAGGCCGCTCGCAGCTCGTCGCGGAGGATGACCTCGTCGCGACCTCCGAGGTGGAGGAACCACTTCAGGGTGTTGAGCACATAATCCTCGACTGACTCGACGGCGATCCGGCTGGCCTCGTCCCCCCCTGCCTCGCCGCCCATGCCGTCGGCGACGATGAACAGAAACCCTTCCTCCCCGGAGAATCGCCGCGGCCCTTGACCGCTCAAATTCGTCTCGTAGATGCGCAACGCCTTGCAGAGGCGCGCCACGAGATAATGGTCCTCGTTCCGTTTCCGGACCCGGCCGATGTGCGACCCGGCCCCGAACGCGACCCGGACGCGATTTGCCGCCGGCCGGCCTGCCGGCTGCTCGGCGGTCGAGTCGGATTCACTCGATTGCGGTGCCTGTGGGGACATCGATGCAGACCTCCCTCCCCCCGGTCCGTCCCCGGGACGGATTCTCTCCACGCAATTGCTGGGCCGAGTCGCCCGCAGGACTCAAGGTCTTGAGGCAGCCCCGTCCTTGACTGTCAAGCCGGGGACGCGGCCGAAATCGCAGAGAATGCGGATGACGTGGATGGAACCGTTCTCAAGCACAATCGCTTCCATGCTGAAATCCATGGATTCAATTTCGAAGCGGCTCAAGGATCGCGACGGGGTCGGCCCCTCGGCCGAAAGGCAACCCGATGCGGGCGCGAAAGCCGTGACTGGCGAGCGGCTCCAGAACGACGGTGATGTTGATAGTCTTCGCGCCCTGGTCCTCTTCGGAGGATCTTGCGAATTGCGGGAAACCGAGGCTCTGCTCCCTCCTAATCAGCTGGACGGATCGACGGAAATCCGTCCGAACTCTCCCCGATCCGATCGTGGTTTTTAGGCCAACGACTCAACCGGCTCAGCGCTCGGGGCGTGGCCGTCGGAGCTGCCGTTGGCGCCGACGGGTAGGCGGCGGCCGGGGCGTCGGCGGAGACGGTCGCCGACGCGGCGTCCGAAGTTCTTGCCCATGTCGAGCAAGGCGTAGAAGACGGGTGTGACGAGCAGGGCGAGCACGAGGGAGAACATCTGCCCACCGATGATGACCTTCGCCATGCTCGCGCGGGCCCCGGCGCCGGGGCCCTGGCCGAGGGCGATCGGGACCATCGCGGCGACGAGCATGACCGTCGTCATCAGGATGGGACGGAGCCGGGTGTGGTTCGCCTCGATGATCGCCGAGCGGCGGTCGAGGCCGCGGGCGCGGAGCTGGTTGGTGGCGTCCACCTGGAGGATGCCGTTCTTCTTCACGATGCCGACCAGCATGAACAGGCCGAACATCGCGTAGAGGTCCATCGGCGTGCGGAACATCACAAGGGAGAGCAAGCCGAACGGGATCGTCACCGGCAGGGCCATCAGGATCGCCACCGGCTGCGCCCAGCTCTCGAACTGCGCGGCGAGGATCAGGTACATGAACACAATCGAGAGCACGAACGCGACTGCGAAGTAGTAGCCCGTCTCGCCGAGCGTCTTGGCCTGGCCGGTGACGGCGAAGGAGTAGCCGGGCGGCAGATCCATCTTGTCGAGGATCTCGGTGGCGCGGTTGACGGCGTCACCGAGGGCGATGGCGTCGGGGTTGCCGAGGACGGTGACGATCCGCTCGCGGGCCAGGCGTTCGATCTCGGTCGGGCCACGGGCCTCGGCGAGCGTGGCGACGCTGGCGAGCTGCACGAGACCGCTTCGGACCGAGGGGACCGCCATGTCGTAGAGGTCGTCGAGCGACGCCCGCTCCGCAGCCTCGGCGCGGAGCCAGACGTCGTACTGTTCGCCGCCGTCGCGGAAGTTGGTGATCGGCATACCACCGACGAGTACGCGGAGGCTGTCGGCAACCGTCAAGACCTGGATGCCCAGGTCGCTGGCGGCCTCGCGGTCGATCAGCACGCGGACCTCCGGCTTGCGCAAGGATATCGACGTATCGAGATCGCTCAAACCTCCACGTTCAACCAGACCGGCTTTGAGGCGATCAGCGTAGACGGCAAGTTGTTCCAGGTCGGGACCGGTCAGGTTCATCTGGAAGATCTGCGGGCGGCGGCCACCCTGGAAGGGAGAGATGTCGTTGACGCTGACGCGCAGGTCGGGATAGTCCTTCATCAATCCGCGGGCTTCTTGCTGCACGTCGAACTGGGAGTACTCGGCGCCTTGCCAGTAGCGGGCGGCGATCCGGGGCAGGTCCCACCAGCCGCGCGGTTCGGGACCGCCGGCCGGTCGCTCCTCCAGGTCTTCGAGGCGGACGTAGATAGTGGCGCGGGTCACGTCGCCTTGCCCCTTGACGGACCGGCCGTTGATCTCGCCGATCGTGGTGAAGAGGTGAACGGTGCCCGGAAGACGGCGAAGCCGCGACTCCAATTCGGTCGTCAAGGCGCGGGTGCGTTCGAGGGTGTAGCCCTCGGGGGTGGTCAGAGTGACTTCGTACTCGCTCTGATCGTCGCGAGGAATCAGGGAGAAGCCCATGATCCGGGCGATCGGGCCGGTGGTGAAGATGACAAAGAACGTCAGGATCACCACCGCGAACTTGAATCGCAAGGCTCCGCGGAGGATCCAGCCGTAACTTCCGTCAAGAATCCGGTAGATGAACCCGGACTTGCTGCTGGCGTGCCCGCCGTGGCTGGGCTCCAGCTTGAGGAACCGGCTGCAAAGCATCGGCGTGAGCGTGAACGACACGAACAGGCTCATCGCCACCGCGAAGGCGACCGTCAATCCGAAGCTGGAGAAGAAGCGGCCGACGATGCCACCCATGAACGCGATCGGGAGGAAGATCACGATCAAGGAAAGGCTCGTTGCCAGCACCGCCAGCGCGATCTCGTTCGTGCCGACCCGCGCGGCGGTCATGGCGTCCATGCCGTCTTCTTCCATGTGGCGGAAGATGTTTTCGTGAACGACCACCGCGTCGTCGATCACGATGCCGATGGCGAGGATCAGGCCGAGCATCGTGATGTTGTTGAGGGTGAACCCCATCAGGTCCATGAACAGGAACGTGGGGATGATCGACGTCGGGATGGCGAGGGTCGCGATCACGGTCGTCCGCCAGTCGCGGATGAACAGCAGGATCGTGGCCGAGACCAGCGCGGCGGCCAGCAGGAGGTGGAATTTCACCTCCTCGATCGACTGTCGGATGAATCGCGACTGGTCACGGATGATCGTGTAAGTCACGTCCGACGGCAAGGTCGGCTTGATTTCTTTGAGGCGTGCGAAGAGGCGGTCGGCCACCGCGACGGCGTTGGTGCCCGACTGCTTCTGGACGACGAGACTCACGGCGTTCTGGCCGTCGAGCCGGGCCAGGGAGCGGGGCTCCTCGAACGAATCGACGGCGCGGCCGATGTCCTGGATGCGGATGAGCGAGCCGCCCCTGTTGGCGACGATCAGCTTGTTGAACTCCTCGGCCGTGGTGAGCCGGCCCGGCACGCGGAGTACCAGCTCGCGAGGCCCCTGGTCGATCCGGCCGCCGGGAACCTCGATGTTCTGCTGCCGCAACGCCAGGCTGATGTCCGCGATCGCCAGGCCATAGGCGGCGAGCTTGTCGGTATCCACGAAGATGTTGATCGCCCGCGTCCGGCCGCCGACGAGGTTCACCGCGCCGACGCCATCGACCGTCTCCAACCGCTCCTTGATCCGCTTCCGCGCCATCTCCGTCACTTCGCGGAAGTCGCGACGCCCGGAGATGGCGATCGTCATTACGGGCATGGCGTCGGTCTCGAACTTATCGACGATCGGCGGGTCGGTCCCCTCGGGCAGGTCGGCCAGGATCGAGTTGACCTTGTCGCGGACCTCCTGCGTGCCGACATCACCGTTCTTCGAGAGCTGGAACTGCACGGTGACGATCGAGATGCCCTCCATCGTCGTCGATCGGAGTTCCTCGATGCCGCTGATCGTGTTGATGATGTCCTCGATCGGCTTCGTGACCGAGGTCTCCATCTCCTCGACGCTTGCCCCCTGGAGCACGGTCGTCACCGAGCAGACGGGGAAATCGACGTTCGGGAAGAGGTCCACGCCCAGGCGTCCATACGAGGCGAGCCCCAGCACCACGGGAATCGCCACGAGAACCCAGGTGAAGACGGGACGCTTGATACAGACCTCAGAGACGGTCATGGGCGTTCGGACCTTCGGGTCGCGGTCGGGCGACAATGGGAACAGATTTGGGGACCGAGGACAAAGGTCAGCTTCACAAAGTCGAATTCTTCGCGGGTGTCGGCGTTGGCTCGGAAGTGCCTGCGGGCTTGGCCGACTCGGGATCGTCAGGCTGGCGGATCACGACGGGCGTACCCTCGGCGAGCTTGGTCAGACCGGTCGTGACGACGAGGCCGTCCTGGGGCAGCGGCTGTTCCGGCGAATGGACCTCGATCTGACCGCCGGCGAGCTGGCGGCCGGTCTCGACGGGATAGCCGCGGGAGACGGGGCTGCCCTGGGTCGGGTGGTCCTCGATCAGGAAGATCTTCGTCACCCCGGCGAAGCGATAGACCGACTCGATCGGAACGACGACCGCCTGCTGGTCGCTCCGGGTGACGATGGCGCCCTTGGCGAAGCCGCCTGGGCGGAGCAAGCCCTCGGGGTTCGGGATCAGGGCCTCGACCTGGATCGTCCGGCTGATTGAATCGACCGATGGGTTGATCCGCGAGATCCGCCCCGCGAACTCCTGGCCCGATCGCGACATCGCCGCCACGCGCACCGACTGCCCGACCGCCATCTGCGGCCGGTAGCGCTCGGGGACGTTCGCTCGCAAGCGGATTGGGTCCTCGATCATCAGGTTGAAGACGGCCTCGCCATCCTTGAGCAACTGGCCTTCGGAGACCATCCGCGTGGTGATTGCGTACTCGACCGGTCCCGAGCCGGGCGATTCGGAATCGGGCCGGTTGCTTGGCTCTGGAGCGGTGATCCGCATCTCGGCCAGGTCGCGTTCGGCGACCTTCAGCGCCACACCGGTCTGGAGCGCATCGGCGATGGTGTTGCGGGCGGTCAGGTAGGCGTTATCGACCACGGCTTGGGCCATCCGGAAGTCGTTCTCGGCGTTCTGGAGTTCCTGAAGCGTGCCGACGCCGCGGGTGTTGAGCTGCTGCTGTCGGTTGAGGTCTTGCCGGGCCTGGTCGCGCGAGGCGACAGCCTGGCGGATACTCGGGTGCTCCTCGATCAGGCGATCGACCCCCTCGCCCCGCAGTAAGGTCTCGCTGACCCCCCTCGTCCCGCCGTAGCGTGCCACGAACTCCGCGGCCTGCTCGCGGGTGATCCCGAGCTTGACCAGGGCGCCCAGGTACTTCGTCTCGGCCTGCCGGACGGCTAGCTCGGCGTCGGTCGTCTCCAACTCGACGAGCAACTCGCCCGGCTTGACCCGGTCGCCCATGTCGTGCAGGACGCGGCGGACCCGTCCACCTTTCTTGGCAGAAATCGTCACTTCCTCCCAGGCCCGGAGCGTGCCCTCGATCGGCACCGTCTGCTCGACGACCTGGTGCTCCAGCTTCGCGACCGTGACCGGCACGGCCTCCGGCGCCGTGGCCGCGCTGGCCTTCGCCTCCGCACCCGATCCGTGTCCGCAGCCGACGCAGGCCGCCAGCGGCAGCAAGCTCAGCACGATCCCCGGCCATGCCCGTCGCAGTCTCATGAGAATGACCCTTTCAGCCCCGCGGCCCCGTCAATCCGAATCCCACCAGCAGGTCGTCCACCAACTGGCGGGCCAGGCCGGGGCCAAGTTCGCGACCCCGATAGAGGAAATCAATCATGGAGATAACAATCAGGCCGTTGAGTGCCGCGGCGAACGCCTCGGCCCGCTCCGGAGCGACGATCCCGTCCTCGACCATCCCGCGAACCCCGTCGAGCAGGATCGCGTCCATCGCCTGCCCGCAGGATGCGACCTCGTTGGCCAGTCCGGTTGCCAGTGGGCCGAAGAACATCGCGTAGAAGAATCGGGACCGATCAGGGTCCTCGACACAGAAATCCAGCTTTGCCTGGAGCATCTCGGCGAGCGCCGACACAGCATCCGGCGCCGCTCGCATTCGTTCCCGCATCGACGCCTGGAGCTGTTCCAGCGGCAACGAGACGAGCGCCTGCGCCAGCCCTTCCTTGCTCCTGAAGTGGTAGTAGAGCGTCGGCTTTGTGACGCCTGCCGCCTCCACGATCTCGCGGACCGACGTGGCGTCGTAACCCCGCTGCGCGAAGAGCCGCGCCGCGACCCTCGCGATGTGCCGCGCCGAGGCCCCGGCTTCGCCCGCTGTCCGTTCCCGATCCGCCGACGAGACCATTCACTCCTCCTCTATACCGAACGGTAGGTATTATGGCCCGCCGGCCCTTTTTCTTCAACGTCAAAACCAGAAAAGTCGGTGGAGTCGATGGGAGTTGGGTCGATTGCCGGGCTCTTGGCTGGCGACGGTTCTTGCGGTAGCCTGGGTTCCTCAGACAGACGGATGACAAGACCGCCGCGAACCGGGGTTCCGACAACCATGCAAGCCAGGACAATCACGCCCGGAATCACCGTTGCCGACCAGCCTGACGAGGCCGATCTGGCGTCCTTGAACTCGGACGGTTACGCTGCGGTCGTCAACCTGCGTAATTTGGGCGAGCCGGAGCAGCCGATCAGCCCGGAGGACGAGGGGGCGAAGGGCCGCAACCTTGGCCTGGATTACCTGCACCATGGCATTGGAGGCAACCGTCCGCTCGCCGACCAAGGAGTCGATGTCGTCCTGCAATTCCTGGAAAAGCACGCCGACGCTCGGGTTCTCGTCCACTGCCGCAAGGGCGGTCGGGCGGCGGCCCTGGTCTTGATCCAGCAGGCGAAGGCGCACGGCTGGTCGGCGTCGGAGGCGCTGGAGAAGGGTCGGGCGATGGGTCTGAACGTTGAGGGAGGCCTCCAGGCATTGGTCGAGCAGTTTCTTGCCTATCCGTAGAAACCTGCGTATCGATCGAGAGATTCCCCTGATGCTGGCACACAACGTCTATTTTCTCCTCAAGGATCGCTCCGTGGTGGCGCGCGAGGCTCTGATCGCCTCTTGCCGACGGCATCTCAGTGGCCACCCCGGCACCCTCTTTTTCGCCTGCGGCACGCGGGCGACGGCGTTGAACCGGGAAGTGAACGACCGAGATTTCGACGTCGCCCTGCACGTTGTCTTCGCCTCCGAGCATGAGCACGACGCCTACCAGGCCCATCCCCGGCATCTGGAGTTCATCGCGGAGTGCCGGGACAACTGGGAGAAGGTCCGCGTGTTCGACTCGATCGTGGACGACATGAAGACCGACCAGTCGGAGTGACGTCGGCCGTCGCCCGCGCCGTGGCGTCCGGGTATGCTGGAGGGATGCGACGAATCCCCGAACTCGACTCCTTGCGGGCTCTGGCGGCCCTGGTCGTCCTGCTCTTCCACCTCAATCCGCCGCGGTTCTTTTTCGGCTGGACGGGCGTGGACCTGTTCTTCGTCCTCTCAGGCTATCTCATCACGTCGATCATCCTCGATCATCAGGGCAAGCGGGGCTTCCTCCGCAACTTCTACGCCCGCCGCGGCCTGCGAATCTGGCCGATCTACTACCTCGCCCTGTTCGCCGTGGTCGCGACGGCCCCGTTCGTGCCAGTGGACCGACGTCCGCCCTTGAAGGGCCTGGGGTATTACGTCGCCTACCTGCAAAATATCTCGCTCTATCAACTCCGAACTCCGCCCGAGTTCCACATCGCTTTCGACCACACCTGGACCCTGGCGTTGGAGGAGCAGTTCTACCTGATCTGGCCCGCCTTGATCGCCCTGGCGTCGCTGGCGCTCTGGGACCGCTGGGGACTCCGCCTGGCCCGCGAAATCGGGCTGAGGATGCCGGGAGCCTGGCAGGCGAGGTGGCACCGCCGGCCCGCCTGGGTTCGCTCGATCGGCGGTCGGGAGGCTCGCTTAATCGGGCTCTGCGTCACGGTCGTGCTGGTGGCGATCCTGGCCCGCGACGGTGGCACATTCCGCCTGGGCCGCTACCCAGAACGCATCTTGATCTCCCGCTGCGACGGCTTCGCCCTCGGCGGCCTTCTGGCCGTCTTACTGTCCGACCGCGATCGTCTCGCTCGCCACCGCGGACGCTTCCGGCTCGCCTTCGGGCTGACGGCGCTCGGGGCTTTTGGCTACATCGGCTGGAAGATCGCGACCGCCGGCATGGGCTATCTTGGCCTGCCCACACCGGCCGATCCAGGACCGACGATCTTCGTCGTCAGCCTCGCGTATTTCGGCCTCGTCGGCACCGTCACCTGCTTCGCCGGACACCCCGCGCTGGCCCCTTTGCGGTGGCATCCCCTCTGCTATCTGGGGCTCATCAGCTACGGAATTTATCTGTATCACTACATTATTTACTGGGTTTACGATGGCTTTCGCTTTACCTGGGAAGACTCCATCGCCGACGGCGCGGCGAAGATCGGGCTGACGTTGCTCGTGGCCGTCCTCTCCTGGCACCTGGTCGAGCGGCCGATCCTTGGTCTAAAGGAGCGGTTCCGCTACGAGACGACGGAGCCGGTCGAGACAGCCAGGGAGCCAGCCGCTGTGTAGAGGGTGTGCCCCACGCCCTACGAATCGGCCTGGGCTTCCTTCCAGATCGGGCCGTAAACGGCCTTGTCGAATGGCGGGCAGCCAGTGGGGAACTGGCCGAGGGCGTTGTGCTTGGAACGCATCAAGGCGGTGCAATAGCTGAACGTCCGGCAGGTGCGCTTCGGGTCGAGTGGGCGTCCCTCGACCACGGACCGGCCGAAGTCGGGATGCGCGAGCGAGCCGCGGCCGATGCCGACGAACGTGACTCGACCGTCGCGCACACTCGCCGCGCCGGCGTGGAACATCCAGGCCTGGAGCCAGCTATAGCCCGAGCCGACGACCGGAAGGTCGGGGAAGGCATGCTGGATCGCGCCCGTCAGCCGGAGGTGGCGGGCCACGCCGATCAAGGGATGTTCGGGCGTCGTGTAGCCATCGGGTGGGGCGTACTCGAAGGGACGGATGAGGTGCGGGCTGGCGTAAGGGTTACCCATCGAGATGTTCAGGAGCGAGACGCCCAGTTCGCGCAAGTGGCCGACCAGGGCGATCGGCTCCGTCAGGTCAGGTTCCTGTGGGTCGTCCTGCCGGGTCCCCCAGCAGGACAGGACGGGCAACCGGAACCTGCCGGGAACGCCCACGCCATCGGGACCTTTGCGGTAGGGGAGACCGTCAAAGACGTTCAGGCGGGTGGCGACGCTCAGGTTGGGGTAACGGTTGCGGATCCGCCCCACGACCTCGCGAATGAACCGGGTCCGGTTCTCGAACGAGCCGCCGTAGCGGCCGGGCCGGGACCGAGCGGCGAGAAGCTCATTCAGAAAGTAGCGATGACACTGTTTCAGATCGACGAAGTCGAACCCAGCCCGAACGGCAACGCCCGCGGCCTCGACGTAGCGGTCCTGGAGGCGGTCCAACTCGTCGTCGGAGAGTAACGGGTATTCCAGGCCGACGACCATCCCGGCCTTGCGATCGACCAGGGTGAGCGGGTCGAGTAGCGGATCATGCTGGGCAAGTAGCGGACGGAGATAACTGTAGCGGCCGGAGTGGGTGATCTGGAGGCCGACGAGAAGGTCTGCATCGTCGCCCCAGGCTTCGCGGTGGGAGTCGCGGCAGGTGTCGAGGAGGCGGGCGAGGCCATCGGCGTGGCTGGAGTCGGCGATGAGTTGGCGGGGGTTGGCTCGGCCTTCGGGGACGACCGCGGCGGCCTCGCCCCAGATCAGCTTGGCACCGCCGGCGCCGAAGCGGTGGTAGCGGCGGAAGGTCAGCTCGTCGGGGTTGCCGTCGGGTGTGCCGTCGCATCCCTCCATCGGCTGGATCGCCAGGCGGTTGCCGACGGCGCGGCCAGCGACCCGGATGGGCTGGAGGAGTGGGGTATGATCGTCGGTCAAGGGAAGGTCGAGGCCGAGGGCGCAGGCATCAGCGGCGAGGTCGGCGACGGTCTTGTATTTGAAGTAACGGGACAAATCGGGCTCCTCATCGGGGCCGGGGAACGGCCGGGAGGTCCGGCCCGAAGGCGTGTGGCGCCCCCAGGATAGCGACTGACGCCGCGATCGTGGAGTGCTTGACCCCTCGGCGGAGGCGTCGTAGATTGGATTGGAGACGCATCCACGCGTTGCATCGCCCGGCTTTCGACTGCGGCGGCCCGCCCGTCGATCCCCTCCTGCCGGGTTGTCGCGACCTGTTCCTGGGAGCCTTCGCATCATGCCACGTCGAGGGATTGTCTGGGCCCTGGCCTTGGCCCTGACCGGACCGTTCGCCGTGCCGGCAAGCCCGGCGATCGCCCAGGGCGCGGGGATTTTAGAGCTGGAAGCCAACCCTGAAATCCGCTTCCTCCGCGGCCTCCGTGAACGCGGCTACTTCGACCTGGCGCTCGAATATACTGAGAAGCTTCTGGAGGCCTCCGACACGCCCGCCGATCTCAAGCCGGTCCTTAATTACGAGATCGGCCGTGGCTTGCTCGACGAGGCCACCCGCTCGGCCGACCTGGAGAAACGCTTCGTCCTGCTGGAACAGGCCCGCGCCAAGATTGATGAGTTCACCAAGAAGTACCCCAAGCACCCACTCACACCCGAGGCCCTGGTGCAGCTGGCCCGACTCTACGTCGAGCGCGGGCACACGGCGATGCTCCAGGCGCAGGAACTCGACGCCCAGGACAAGAAGGCCCAGGCTCAGCCCAAGATCGCCGAGGCCCGCGCCGCGTTCGGCGAGGCCCGCAAGGCGTACGCCCAGGCCGAGAAACCGATCCAGACGATCTTCGACTCCTTCCCCAAGTTCATCCCCGAGGGCGACCCCCGCCGCGAGGCCCGCGACCGGGCCCACACCGCCTTGATGGAAGACCAGCTCCAGCACGCCATCGTCGATTACGAGGAGGCCCAGACCTACGACCTCGGATCCCAGCCCCGCAACGAGCTGCTTGACAAGGCCCTCGCTCAGTTTGAAGACCTTTACAAGCGTTACCGGACTCAGCTCAGCGGACTCTACGCCCGGATGCTTCAGGGTAAGAGTTACGAAGAAAAAGGTGAACTCGGCCCCGCGATGGGCATCTACAACGAGCTGATGGAGCACGGCGACCCCCGCCTCCGTGACCTCCAGCGCAAGGTCGGTTACTTCCGGATCATCGTTCTCGGCAAGCGCAACGAGCACGCCCTGGCCGTCGATGAAGCCGTCCGCTGGCTCCAGGCTAACCCGACCTTCCGCAACAGCGAGGATGGCCTTGGCGTTCAGCTTGAGCTGGCCAAGAACCTCGTCGCCCTTCTTCCCCAGATGAACGAGCGCGAGCAGGCCGACGCCAAGGCCAAGTCCGTGGCGCACCTCGGCGAGGTCGTACGCTATTTCTCGCCGCACAAACCCGAGGCCCTCAAACTTCTCCAGCAGCTCCAGCCCAAGGCCGCCCGTCGCGTCAACCAGATCGCGACCCTGACCTACGAAGACGCGATGAGCCAAGCCGACACCGCCATCAGCACCGAGGATTGGAACCTCGCGCGCGATCTCTTGAATCATGCGATCCGTCGGGCGCAGCAGTCCAAGGAGATCGAAAAGGTCAACCGCGCTCGCTACTTCCTCTCCTACTGCGAGTATTCTGCGCAGCACTTCTACGCTGCCGCGATTCTGTCCGAGCATCTGGCTCGCCGCTATCCGGAGGGTGGCCTCTCGGCCAAGGCGACCGAGATCGGCATGGCGGCCCTGACGATGGCCTATAACAAGTACACGCAGGTCGATCGGCTCAGCGATCTCGACCATCTCGTCGAGCTGGCCACCTACACCGCCGAGACCTGGCCCGATACCGAGCAGGCCGACGCCGCCCGTGTCACCCTCGGCGAGATCGCCATGGGCCGCGGCGATTACTCCGAGGCGGCGAAGTGGCTGGAGGCCGTGCGCCAGGAGTCGTCGCGCCGGCTCGACGCCCAGGTCAAGGCCGGTGATGCCCATTGGCGACACGCCCAGCAGCTCCGCGGCGAGGGCAAGTCCGCCGAGGCGGACTCCGAGGCTCAGGCCGCCCTCGACCTGATCGCCTCGGCCCTCAAGACCCGCGACGAGGTCCGCACCGCCCTCACCGAGCCGAGCCGGATGACCAACGCCAATGCCCTGGCCGAGATCCACCGCGCCAGCGGACATCCCGCAGAAGCCGTCAAGCTGCTGGAGCCGGTCGCCGCCGAGCTGAAGGAGGTCACCCCTTCCGAGCAGGTCTTGCCGCTCTACGCCGCCACGCTCTCAATCCTTGTGCGGTCCCATCTGGCCATCGGCCGCTCCGACCAGGCCATCGCCGACATGAAGATCCTTGAGCAGGTCAGCCCCTCCAAGGCCGCCCTCACCCAGCTCTATTTTGAGCTGGGTCGCTCGCTCAAGGCCGAGATGGATGCCCTGGAGAAGAAGGGCGACGTGCCCGCCTTGCATCGCACGCGCGAGTCGTACAAGCAGTTCCTCAACGCATTGGCCAGCAGGCGCCGCTGGTCAAAGCTATGACTCCCTCGAATGGGCCGGCGAGGCGATGCTCGATCTGGGCATCGCCGCAGGACGCCGAGGCGGTCTTCCGCCGCATTCTCGACACCTACTCCAAGGATCCCAACTTCCAGAAGCTTGCCGATACCAGCAACCGCCTCCTTCGGACCCGGATCAAGCTCGCCGCCGCACTCCGCGAAGTGGGACAATTCCCGAAGGCTCACGAGATGATCCAGGAGATCATCGACGAGAACTCCAATCTCCTTGACCCCCGGATGGAGAAGGGACTTCTCCTCGAAGCCCAGGCCCGCGCCGAGAATAGCCAGGGCGCATGGTCGGCCAGCTTCAACTACTGGAAGACCCTTGCCCTGCAGCTTCGTCAGATGCGTAAGAAGCCGGTCGAGTATTACGACGCCTGGTATCACGCGGCCTTTGCCCTGTTTAGCCTCGGCAACAAGTCGGAGGCGATCGCGACACTCAAGGGTGTGATGACCCTCAGCCCCTCCGTCGGAAGCACCGCGATGAAGGCGAAGTATGATGATCTTCTCCGACGTATGAGCCGCTGAGCCGGCCCGGTGACGATACCCTTGACCGGACACCGACCCACCCTCGCCATCCAGGATCGCCACACCATGTTTTCACGACGCCTCTCCCTGGCCCTGGCCCTCCTGCTCGCCCCTTCCTTCGGAGCGCAGGCCGACGTGATCCGGCTCGTCCCCGGCGCGACCATCAAGGCGGCCGGCGGCCAGATCAATGGTCAGATCACGGCGGAGTCGCCCGCCGAGGTCTCGATCAAGCCGAACGTCGGTGCCGAGCAAAAAGTCCCGGTCGATCAAATCGATGATGTTATTTATGATAACTTGACCCCGAGCTTCTCCCTGGCCGAGTCGCGCGAGAACGCTGGCGCACTCACCGAGGCGGCCGAGCTTTACCAGAAGGCTGCGGGCGAGGCGGCCGGCAAGCCCCTCATCGAGCGTGCCGCACTCTTCGGACGCGCCAGCATCCTCACCGACCTCGCACTGGCCGACCCTAGCCGCGTGGACGACGCCCTGTCGGCGCTCGAGTCGTTCGTCAAGGCCCACCCCAGCAGCCGGCAACTCGGCCCGGCGCTAGAGGACATCATCCGACTGAGCCTCCAGAAGGGCGACACCACCCGCGCCGAGTCGGCTTTGAACGACCTACGGGCCAAGGTCCCGTCGGCGGCCGGCCGCTCGGCTGTGTTGGAGGCCCGCGTCCTCTCCCGCAAGGGTCAGTATGACCAGGCCCTCGCGAAGCTCGACGCGATCATCGGCCAGGCCCCTAAGGATTCGGCCCAGGTCCGCCAGGCGATGCTTGCCAAGGCCGAGAGCCTCGTCGGGATGAAGAAGTTCGACGACGCCGAGAAGACGGTCCGTGAGGTCATCAAGCAGGCCCCGCCCGAAGCGGCCGACATCCAGGCCGAGGCCCATAACACTCTCGGCGACTGCCTCCGCGCCGCCAATCGTCCCAAGGACGCTCTGATCGCGTACCTCAAGACCGACATCCTCTACGACTCCGACAAGGAGCAGCATCCCCGCGCCCTCGCCCGGATCGCCCAGCTCTGGACCGATCTGAAGCAATCGGAACGTGCCGCCGAGGTCCAGGAGCGGCTCCGTCAGCTCTACCCGCAGAGCCCTTACGCTCCGGCAACACCCGTTGCCCCGCGCTGAGCAAGCAGGCCAGGCGTTGACCCCAGCCGTCCGGTTTGGTTGGCGCGTCCCCCTTGCCGGAGCCCGGTCGCGATGCCACCATGCAGATAGGCACGGGGCATCGCGGACCGGAAAATGGGGGGCCGGAGATGGCGGACGAGCGACAACTGAACAAGCCCTGGCTGGTCGCGGTCTGGCCGGGCATGGGGCACGTCGCGATCAGCGGCGGCTATTACCTCATGGCCAAGCTGGGGATGCACCTGATGGCCGAGTTCTCGGCCGAGGGGCTCTTCGACGTCGATCATGTCGAGGTCAAGAACGGCCTGATCCGTGCCGGCAGAATGCCGCGGAGCCGGTTCTTTGCGTGGAACGATCCCCAGGGCCAGCACGATCTCGTCGTCTTCATTGGCGAGGCTCAGCCGCCAGTCGGCAAGTACACCTTCTGCCGCAAGCTAATCGAGTTTGCCGAGGAACTGGGCGTCGAGCGGATCTTCACGTTCGCCGCGATGGCGACCGACATGCACCCCAGCAGTGACGCTCGCGTCTTCGGCGCCGCCACCGACGACGAGTCGCTCGCTGAGCTAAAGCGGCTGGAGCTGGAGTTTCTCGAGGACGGCCACATCAGCGGCCTCAACGGCGTCTTGCTCGGCGCCGCCGCCGAGAGCGGCCTGCGAGGAGCTTGCCTTCTGGGTGAGATGCCACACATTTTCGCTCAACTTCCCTTCCCCAAAGCGTCGCTGGCTGTGCTCGAAGCCTTCACGACCATCGCGGGCATCACGATCGACACCTCGGAGCTATCCGAGCAAGCCGACGACATGGAGCAAAAACTCGGCGACCTGCTTGAGCAGATGCAGCAGGCGTTCCATCCCCCGACGCCCGCCGAGGAGGAGCCGTCCATTCCCGAGCCAGCTCCCGAGAACCGCCTCGCTCCCGAGCAGGAACATCGGATCGAGCGACTCTTCGAGCAGGCCCGTCACGACCGCGCCCACGCCTACGAACTGAAACGCGTGCTCGATCTCCTCGGCGTCTATCCGGACTATGAGGACCGCTTCCTTGACCTGTTCAAGAAGTCCGATTGAGGGACGCATCGGTCCCCCAAGGAGGCGTCCAAGAACGACTTTGGAGTTTCGGCTCGCGTGGGACAGCCGCCCCCGGCTGTCGGCTGTCGAGACAGCCGGGGGCGGCTGTCCCACCCGAAGTGGTTCCTGGACGGCCCCCAAGCCCCAACCGACCAACACCCGCAAGGCCCCTCAGCGGAGGACGACACGATGCCGATGACTCCACGGCGACTGGCCTGGTTGATCCTGCTCCTGTCTCCGCAGGCGTCGCCGGCGCTCGGCGGGGGGCGCGTAGTGGAGGTCCGCTATCCGCCCTCGGAGAAGCCGGGCGAGTTGATCTATGGCGTGACCTATCGGATCTGGATTCCTGACGCCGTGGCGCGTCTGCGGGGTGTCATCGTCCACCAGCACGGTTGCGGCTCCGGCGCCTGCAAGGGGGGGAGACGGCCGCTGACGACCTTCACTGGCAGGCCCTCGCCCGCAAGTGGGACTGCGCTCTGCTCGGTCCCTCCTACGAACAGGAAGATGGCCAGGACTGCCGTGCTTGGTGTGATCCCCGTAACGGCTCGCGCGACCGATTCCTCCAGGCTCTCGACGACCTGGCCGACCGGTCGGGCCATCCCGAGCTGGCGGCGGTTCCCTGGTGTCTCTGGGGCCACTCCGGCGGTGGCTTCTGGGCCAGCCTGATGATGACGTCTGACCCCGACCGCGTCGTTGCCGCCTGGCTTCGCTCCGGCACCGCCTTCACTGCCTGGCAGAAGGGCGAGATCCCGAAGCCGGAGATTCCCGGGGCTGCCTATCAGATTCCCGTCATGTGCAACCCCGGAGCCAGGGAGAAAGATGAGAAGCGGTTCCGCGGCGCCTGGGATGGCACGCTCGGGATGTTCCGCTCCTACCGCGCTGAGGGAGCCCCGATCGGTTTCGCACCGGATCCGCGCACGGCCCATGAGTGCGGCGACTCCCGCTACCTGGCGATCCCCTTCTTCGATGCCTGCCTCGCTGCACGACTTCCCGAACCCGTCTCGGATGGTTACGTCCTCAAGCCGGTTGACCCGTCTCAATCCTGGCTGGCTCCCCTACTTGGCAACACGGCACAGCCTGCCACCGCCTTCGAAGGCCAGGTCGATGAGGCGGTCTGGCTTCCGGATGAGCGTGTGGCTCAAGCCTGGCAGCAATACATCAAAACTGGCGCCGTCGGTGACACTACGCCACCCCCCGCGCCGACCGACGTGAAGATCGCCACCACGCCCGAAGGTGCCGTCGCGATTACGTGGGACGCCCAAGCTGACCTCGAAAGCGGCCTTCGTGCCTTCCTCATCCTGCGGGACGGTGTACAGATCGTGCAGATTCCCAAACATCCCTCCGGTCGCTTCGGCCGCCCTCTCCTCCAGGGCCTCTCATACCACGACACGCCCGAGAAGTTCTGGCCTGCGATGCGCTACATTGATCAAGTCGAGGATCTCAGCAAGGTTCCACGATATCAGGTGATCTCTGTCAACAGTGTGGAATTGAGGTCAGAGCCATCCACCGTGAAAGCACCCTGAGTCATGTAAGTCCCGATCTCGGATCGTCCCTTTCCCGTGTGTCGAGACACGGACGTCGACGGGCATCGCGAGGAGGCGGTGAGGGCGACCAAATACCTTGTTGGCTCATGGGGCCAAACCGGTGCCGAAATCGGGAGTGCTGGCAAGGGCGATTGTAAGCTCCATAATATTTTCCGGTTGTGGCGACCCCGGGTCGGCCGATTAGCTCGTGGCACCGATTCAGCCCCATGAGCCTACCTTGTTTCACATTCTGAACGAAAGGCTTCGGAAGCGTCGTCGATCCCGACGAAAAGGCCGCCAGCCACTCTCGGGTGCGACCTGGAGACCAGAATTCGTTCCGCGCGCACCTCAGCGCCAGTACGTACAAAGCCGCCAGGATGCTCCGAGGCCCGGAACAGGGAAAGCGACCCAGTTTTAAATTTTCCCCATTTTGCCCATTTACACAAGGGAATCCTCATCGGTAAGATGGGAACCATGCGCGAAGCTCGCGAGCTGGGCAAGATCTCCTCTTCTGTGGGCATGGAATCGTTCCGGATTGTCGATGCGCGGACGTTTGTGGGTCTGGGAGGGGTGGCGAGTTCTTCGCGTTGCGACGAGCCAAGCTTGTCGCGGTCAGTCCGATCCAATGGCCTGGCTGCGGATTGGCCTGCATATTGGGCTGAGCAGGTCGCAGTCGATTCCGCCGGCCCCTGGAACATCCTGAGAATCGAGGGCCATGGGGGTTCGCCATGAGATGGATTGAGAAAGCGATGAAGTGGCTGTCGAAGCGGTCCAAGGGGTCGCTCCGGCACCGTAAACGTAGTCACGGGCCGGTGCCCGGCGTGGAATCGTGCGAGCGTCGGCGGCTTCTGTCAATTCTCTTCGACCCGGACGGCACCGGGGGCGCGAACGCCGCCGGTGCAGATCCAGGCACTGGACTGGTCGGTGGGCAATGCGGTGGCCATCGGTGGCAACCAGGCCGTGGCCAATTACCTGGCGGGCACCGGTTCGACGGTCTTCGAGATCCGCTATCAGGCGACGCTGGCCGGATACATCAACCAGAACGGGGTCACGATTGCCCCGACCGGGATCAACACGCCGGGCGGTTTCGAGATCACGGTGGCGTCGCTGTTCTATGAGCAGGTGACGAACGTCAGTACGTCCGCCTCGGTCGCCACCGCGTCGTTCGTGCCGGCAGCGCCGCCATCGGGCGGGGATACTCCTTTCTTCGAGATCTGGTACGACTCCAACCCGAACGCCAGCAACCTGGCAGGTACCGGCTTCCGCGACGGCACGAAGATCCTCGAAGGGGCTGTTGCCAACGCCACGGGCAACTTCACCACCGACCTGACGGCTTCCCCCGTCCTCTTCGATCAGTTCCTCAACGACGACTACAGTGGGCAGCTCTCGGTCACGGGCATCGGCGGCACCGACCTCTCGTTCAACGTCGTGCCGGCATCGCTCGACACCAGTTTCTTCATGACGAATATCACGCAACTGGCGTTTAATACCTCGAACAAGCTGCCGTTCCAGGAGACGAACCCCTCTCAGCAGTTTTTCGGTTACAACCCCGTTCTTGGCACGATCAACGGCGCTTTGCCGATCGCCCCGGGTGGGCTGGGTGGTCCCGACATCCAGTTCCAGGCGGACGGCAGCACCTCGTTTACCATCGCCGCACCGGCCATCGCCATTCAGAAGTTCACCAATGGCCAGTCCGCCGCCACCGCGCCTGGACCCTCGGTGCCGCTCGGCAACCCGGTGACGTTCACCTATGCCGTCACCAACCCCGGCAACGAGTCGCTCTCCAACGTGATCGTCATCGACGACGCCGGCACTCCGTCGGACACCTCCGACGACTTCAGCCCGACGTTCACCGGCGGCGACACCAACAACAACGGGATGCTCGACGTCGGAGAGACCTGGACCTACAGCCGCCACCCGGCCCGCCCACCTCCTGCTCGGGACCGCCGTTCCTTGCCAGTACACCAATGTCGCACGGGTGAACGGTCAGGATGCTTTCGGGGTCACCGTCAACAATAGCGCCACCAGCAATCACATGGTGATCACCTCGCCCGGGATCGCCGTCCAGAAGTTGGTCAACGGCCAGGTCGCCACCACCGCGCCCGGACCGATCATCACGGTCGGAAGCCCGGTCACCTTCACTTATACGGTGACGAACACCGGCAACGACCCGCTCCAGGGTGTTACGCTCACCGACAACAACGGGACGCCGTCGAACTCGGCCGATGACTTCCACCCGACCTTCACCGGCGGCGACACCAACGGGAACGGATTGCTCGACATCGGCGAGACCTGGACCTACACCGCCAGCGCCGCGGCTCTCGCCGGCCAGTACGAGAACACGGCCCGGGTCACGGCCACCGACGTCTGCAACATCCCGGTCAGCGCCAGCGCACTCGGGCACTACTTTGGGATCACCCCGGGGATCGCGATCACAAAGACGACCCAGGGACCGCCGGTCTCTGTGGTGGACCTCCGACGGTTCGGCTACCACCACCGCCCGACGAGTCTGGTCCTGACCTTCAGCGGCCCGCTCGACCCAGCCACGGCCGGCAACCCGGCCAATTACCAGCTCAGCACCGCGGGCCGCGACCGGCAGTTCGGCACCCCCGACGACCAGTTGGTTCCGTTGAGCAGCGCCATTTACGATCCGGCCACGAGGACCGTCACGCTCACGCCGCAGCAACGGTTCCTCTATCTCTTCCAGACCTATCTCCTCCAGGTCAACTCCACAACGCCGGGTGGTGTGACCGACCTCTCAGGCAACCTGATCGACGGTAACGGCGACGGCCAGCCTGGCGGCAACTTCTTCACGGTCTTTGGCCCGAACTCGCTCCGGCTGGCGAATGCCCCCACGCTTCCCCAGCCCGAGGCCTCCGTTCCCGCCGGCGCTCTGGGTCCGGCCGTGACGATCGGTAATCCGGTGACGTTCACCTACGCCGTCCGCAACACCGGCGACACCCCGCTCTCGAACGTGACCGTCATCGACAACGCCGGCACGCCGTCGAACCCAGCCGATGACTTCGCGGCGACGTACGTCAGCGGCGACTCGAATGGCAACGGCTTGCTCGACATGGGTGAGATCTGGAACTACACCAGCACCCGCACTGCCACGATGGTCGGCCAGTATCAAAACATCGCCACGGTCACGGGCCGGACTCCGAATGGGAGCCAGGTCACAGGCGTGGCGGTCAGCAACTATTTCGGCGTCTGCCCATCGGTCGTGGACCTCGTTCGCCGCGGCGTACATCACCAACCGGCCCAGGTCGTACTGACCTTCAACGCCCCCCTGAACGCAACCAGCGCTCAGAACCTGAGCAACTACAGTCTCGTCGCCTCCGGCCACGACCAGAAATTCGGGACCGCCGACGATCAGCCCATCCCGCTCCAGTCCGCTGTCTATGATCCGCTTCAGCAGACCGTCACCCTCACGGCGTCGCGGCCCCTGAATGTTCATGGTCTCTATCAGGTCACGGCCAATGGCTTCTGCCCGACGGGCACGCCCTTCGTCGGCGTCCTGAATCGCAAATACAGCCTTGCTCTCGAATTGCAAGGACGCGGCCAGCCGACGACCGGCAAACCGCTGTCTCCGAAAGTCCCGGGGCAGTTCGCTACTCGCCACCAGGCGACTCCTCCCAGTGGACCTCATGCCTTGATGGCCTCCACACCCCAGGTCCGTCGATCCTTCACCCGGCGCTGACGTCTCCAGACCTCGCCGCCACGTTGATCCATCCTGTCGGCGGATCGCGGCGGGACGACCTTGAGATTCCGACGGCCGTCCCGGTTCGACTGGGACGGCCGCCTCTGTGTTCTGCGCAGTAAAATCTCGTCGGTTCATTGCTTTTCTTCGGCCCGGCGACTGAGAGTCTGTTCCAAAAGGGGCGTCGGCTGTAGTTTGGGGGGATGGAACGCAAAGCCTACCCCAGCGACCTGACCGACGCCCAGTGGCGCCTCCTCGCTTCCCTGATCCCCGAGGCCAAGCCCGGCGGCAGGCCCCGCAAGTACGAGATGCGCGAGGTCATCAATGGCCTGCTCTACCTCAACCGCGAGGGCTGTTCCTGGCGGGCGTTGCCCCACGACCTGCCCCACTGGAAGACCTGCTACAACTTCTTCCGCCGGTTCGAGGCCGACGGCACCTGGGACGCCCTGGTCGCCGCGTTGCGGGGGGAGGTGCGGACGAAGCTCGGCGCGCGCCGACGCCCAGCGGCGCCTGCATCGATAGCCAGTCGGCCAAGACGGCGCACGGCGGGGCCGAGGTCGGCGTCGATGGCGGCAAGATGGTGCGGGGCCGCAAGCGACATATCGTCACCGACACGCTGGGGTTGCTGCTGATCGTCGTGGTCACCGCGGCGAACCTCGACGACGGGGCGACGGCGCCGCGGCTGCTGGCCGGTCTGCCCGCCGTGACGTTCCCCCGGCTGGCCGTGGTGTGGGCGGACCGGAAGTACCGCAACTCCCGGCTCGACGCCTGGCTGTCGGGCCAGGACCGGCTCCGCGTGGAGGTGAGCTCGAAGCCCGAGGGCGAGCGGGGGTTCAAGCCGCTGAAGGTGCGGTGGGTGGTCGAGCAGACCTTCGGCTGCCTGCTGCGGTGGCGGCGGCTGGTGCGGGACTTCGAGCGGCTGCCGGAGACGAGCGCGGCGATGGTCAAGCTCAGCTCGATCCATCGGATGGTCCGCCGTGCCCGGCCGCCGCGATGGCGGAAGAAATTCCGCTACAAGCGGCCGCCCAAAGCGGCCGCTTGAGTCTTTTGGAACAGTCTCTGAATCGCCGCGAACACATTACCGATATTAGGGCCTACGAAAACTATCGCAATTGCAAAGTTTGGCTGGTTGGTCCGGAGAAGGAGCAGTGATCGGATCCTTGGGCTGGTCTGATAGTTGCGCGCCGTTCCCCACCGGAGTGGTCGGCGCTTCTCGACCGTTCTGGCTGGAATCGATGGCCATGGGCCTGGTATCCTGTCAACACCACCGGAGATTGACAGTCGCTGTGGCCCGAGAGTCAGGAGGACGCCATGACCCAGCGGCAACCAGCCCTCTGGAGTCGGTTTGATCCGACGCATCCGACTACCTTTTTGATGCCTGATCTTGGGACGATCCGAGTTGGTCGGAGGGTGGAGACATCGGGATGTTGTCCAGAACCCATACGATGAGGGCGAAAATGCATCACGCCCGGGCTTTCTCAACTTTGGGGATGCCAATTGATTGGTTGGATGAGAAGCTGGAGAAGATTTCTTCCTGGTCGATATTGACATCGATGACGCTTTCGGAGCATTAATCTAACCCCCGACGTGGAATCTCCACAATGAAGCGGGTCAGGCGCGCGGGCTAGCCTAGGGATGTTCGGCAGTTACCACGGGCGACTGACCCGTAGAGGAGGCGGATCATGATTCGGGTCTCTTGGCGATCGATCCAATGGGCGGCAGTTCTGTCGATGGCATGGATTGCTGGAGCAGAACTTCCCATCAACCCCTGCTTTGCCGACCCGGTCCTGTTTGACCCGGACGGGTCCGCGTCTGCCAACAGCCCGATCACGATTGGTGGCTTGGACTGGTCAGTGGGCAACGCGGTGGCCATCGGAGGCAACCAGGCGGTGGCGAACTTCGAGGCAGGCAGTGGTTCGACCACCTTCGAGGTGGACTATCAAGCGGTTCTTGCTGGCTACATCGACACCAACGGCAACACCATCGCTCCGAGCGGCATCAACACTTCGGGCGGCTTCGAGATCACCGTGGCGGCGAGATTTTTCGAGCAGGTCGTCAACGTCAGTCAGAGCGGCACGACGGCGACCGCCTCGTTCGTGCAGGCTCCGAACCAGACGGGGAGTTTCTTCGAAATCTGGTACGACTCGAATCCGAACGCCAGTAATCTCAATGGCACCGGCTTCCGCGACGGCACGAACATCCTCTCGGCCACCGTCACTGGCGCCACGGGCAACTACACGGTCACCAATACCAGCACCTCGGCAGCCGGCATCTTTGACGGATTCGGCCCCGACAACTTCAACGGCCTGAAGTCGGTGCCGGGCATCGGTGCCTCGAAGGTCTCGTTCAACGTGGTCCCGGGAAGCGTGAATACCTCATTCTTCCTGACGCCGCTGACCGCGGTTTCCTTCAATACGACGAACAGACTTCCGTTCAACCAGACCGATCCCTCGAAGCAGTTCTTTGGGTACACCCCGTCCCTGGGCTCGATCAACGGCGCCCTGCCCATCGCTCCGAGCGGGTCGGGGGGCAAGGACGTGCAGTTCGAGTCCGATGGAAACAACTCATTCGCAGTGGTCCCCGAACCCTCCAGCGCGGTCCTCATTCTTCTGGGTGTGGCAAGCCTCATCGGCGTCGAGCGGAGTCGTCGCCGCCATCGGCTTGCCTTCCGCACTTGAGACCGGCTCACTCTCGTTTCACCACCAGACCCAGTGCGTTCTCCAGGCCACCTCCGGGTGGCCTTTTTTACGCGCAGGAGCCCAGGGTGATTCGTCTCTATCACCGCCAAAGATCGCCACGGCAAGGGAGGGCGGTTCATCCACGGTTCGCGTGGGCAAGCCCGATTGATCCTGAGACGGATATCGGATCACCGTCATCATGCGGATAGCTGGACCAAAATCCGCAAGAAAATTCTTGACCGTCGGCCGAACAAAGGTAAAGATACCTCGCCTTCGCCTGCCACGCTCGGACTCGTCTCCTCCTCCCTTGGCATTCCGCCTGCACCGTTCACGGCTTCACTCCGTGCCCGACGAGTCTTGGCGAGTCTGAACTGGTGAAGGTCTCTCCTGATTCCTTCGACTTGAGGTCATCCGGTTCGTTCCCCTCCGCTACGTTTTTGACCCATCCGCGACGTGAGCTAGAGTTCTTTCATCGAATCCCGCGATTCGTGACCCCGAGTCGCTCTGTTTGGTGCTGGCTTATCGGTATTTCGAGAAGGGTCCATCGTGTTGCTTTCGTATCTGAAACCTGTGGCGTCAAGCTGGATTGATCCTCATCACCTCGAGCTGCAATCGCTGGTCTCACAGCGACTCGGGGAGAGGAGCGTCTTGGATCTTTGCCCAGGAGAGGCCATCACTCTCGACCCGAACTCTCAAGTCCTTTCGCTTAACGGTCGGTGAGGCGGAGGTGCCCCAGTACCTGGGGCGCCGACCTCTATTCTCATCGACTTATCCATCCTCCCGCCGACAAGGATGTCGGCTCGTGCCCCGGCTCACGCCAGGGGTCACCATGGAAGGCTTTGACGAGGTGCCACCCGTCCTTGAACTTCCTGTGACCGACTCCTGGTGTTAGGCAGAGTGGCCTGGACCATTTCCAGGAGACCGGCCATGCGGAAGGCTCTGTCCACGACGACCACCTCGCTGACCTTCGATGACGACATCCCGACTCCGCGTGGAGGTCTTCTCATGTCCGCCGCCGATCTCCTGCGCCCCCAGAGCACCTTCTGCGATCCGGCTCCGTTGCCGACCCGACGCCTCCGGACCGGCCTTGACAGCACGCCCAACGCCCCGACCTCGACCACCTCGCTGACGGTGCCCGGCTGCGGGCGATCACTCCGGGTGAAGATCGCTTCGAGCCGGGACGAGTTCGAGCAAGCCTTTCAACTTCTGGCTGCCAAGTACCAGTCTCGTGGGTACGAGGAGCCGAGTACAAAGCTCTTCCGCTTCACGCCTTATCACGTGCTGCCCGATACGATGACGTTCGTCGCCAAGCATGGCGAGCGGGTCGTTGCGACGATGTCGCTGGTGCCCGACACCGCGCTGCTCGGCTTGCCGATGGAGTGCATTTATGGCAGCGAGGTCGAGGCCCTCCGACGCCGGGGTCTGCGGCTGGGAGAGGTCACTAGCCTTGCCGACCACGACCTCAGCACCCGCGAGTTCCTTCAGGCCTTCCTTGGGATGAAGCGCCTGATGTTCCAGTATCACCTCCAGCAAGGTGGGGATACCTGGGTGATTACGGTCAACCCGCGGCACCGCAACTACTACTGCCGGGTCCTCGGGTTCGAGCCGATGGGTCCTCGGCGGTCGTATCCAACGGTCCGGAACCACCCGGCCGAGGCGTTTCTGGTGAGCGTGGACCTGATGCGTGCTAACGCCCCGCTCATGCACCGCCGGATCTTTGACGAGACATTGCCCGAGACGGTCCTGGCTCGACCCGCACGTCAGGCCGACCATGTTCGCCACTTCGCCGACCAATCGACTCAGGCTCATCGGCGAACAATCCTCGACATCCATCAGTTCGTCGAGAACCTCGGAAGCCCCCCGCGCTGGCGGGAATTCGAGGTCTCTCGCCAGATCGGACCTTCGGTGAAGCTCGGCAGCTAGCGCAGTCTGCTCGCGACGGTTACACCCCAACTTCGTGCTGCGACACCGGCCGCTCCGAAATCCCGGAAGAGCGGTCGGAGCCGTCGCATGACAGGTCCGAGACGATCGCTCCCGGACGCCATTTCTAGTGTCGCCCAGGCGCGGCCCATCACTCGTGTTGCGGGTTCGAGCGACCTTGGCATATGATGTCGAGGCCGCCCCGGACGGGGTGACGCGCGAGGTTCCCACGAAACAAACATTCCTCAATCCCTGTACGATGCCGCTCGACCCCGGGACTGCGCCGGCACTTACCATCAGGAAGCTAGGCCGCGTCGCCATCGAGGTCGCCGCCGTTGGTGCGGAGCGATCCGGATGATCCCGCTCGATTCCACGACGATCCGCGATGAGTCGGACGCCGGGGTGCCTCCTGGCGATTTCTCCTATTCCGTGGCCTTCTCTCGGCACCTCGGCCTGATCAACCCCGAGGAACAGCAGCGGCTGAGGAACAGTCGGATCGCGATTGCCGGCCTGGGTGGTGTCGGTGGCATCCACTTGATCACCCTGGCCCGACTCGGCATCGGCGGCTTCCGGATCGCGGACCCGGACCGCTTCGATCTGGGCAACTTCAACCGTCAATACGGCGCCACAACCCACACGATCGGCCGCAACAAGGCCGAGGTGATGGCCGAGCAGGCCATGGCAATCAATCCTCAGCTGGACCTTCGGATCTGGCCCGAGTCGATCAGTGAGCAGAACGTCGGCGCGCTGCTCGAAGGCGTGGATGTGTTCGTGGATGGCATCGACTTCTTTGCGCTGGAGGCCCGCCGCCTTCTCTTCCGCGAAGCCCGTCGCCGCGGAGTCTGGGCGATCACCGCAGGCCCGATCGGTTTCAGTACGGCCTGGCTCGTCTTCTCGCCGACCGGGATGGATTTCGACCGCTATTTCGGCCTTCACGACGACATGGACCGGCTCGACAGCCTCGCCGCCTTCCTCGCGGGCCTGACGCCGCAGGCGACGCAACGGACCTACATGGACCTCTCCCAGGTCGAGACTCGCTCGGGCCGGGGGCCGTCGGCCGCCCTGGCCTGCCAGCTCTGCGGCGGCGTGGTCGCCGCCGAGGTTGTGAAAATCCTCCTTGGACGAAGGCCGATCCGGCCTGCGCCCTGGTATCACCAGTTCGATGCCTACCGCCAGCAGCTCCGCCGCGGTCGTATCCTCGGCGGCGGTCGCAATCCTTGGCAACGTCGCAAGTGCCGTCATCTCCGTGCCTTCCTCGAACAAGCAGGCTGGGACCGTTGATCTGTGGCTCGGGCCGTGACGGTTTCCGGTCCAGTCTAGAAGTCGTCGGCCCCATGAGTGGAAGATCGGTTCTATGCTCTCAGTGTGAGCCGGAGAGTTGATCCGTCAATCAATTGGATGTCGGTCCGACACGTTCCGCCGTCCTGGCGGCCTCGGAGGGAAACCCGGGGATGATTGGTCTCTATGAACCCCTGCTGATCGCAGCGACGCGGGCCCCATCGGGCGATAATACCCAGCCCTGGCGCTTCGTCGTCGATGCCGACGCTGGTACGATCGCTGTTGAGGTGGACGGGTCGCGTGACCCGTCGCCCATGAATGCAGGCTTGCGCATGGCTCGGATCGCGGCCGGCGCGGCAATGGAGAACCTGCTCCAAGCCTCCGGTCCGCTCGGCTGGGACGCGGAGGTCATCCCAGCACCCCGATCTGCTGTGGCCGCGGTTCGACTTGTTCGGAATCCTGGTGAGGCGGCCGGTCCGCGCCGGGGTGTCCTGCCCGACCGCCTGACGAATCGCCGGCTCTACGACGGCCGGCCCATCCCCGCCCAGCGGCTCAACGAGTTGGCGGAGGCTGGGGCCCTTGAAGGAGTGCAAACGCTCTGGATCACCAAACGTGACCAGCTAGTGCGCTGGGCCAGTCTGATCGGCCGCGCCGATGCGTTGATGTTCGGCGAGCCGACCTTGCGCCGGTCCTTCCTCAAGAATGTCCGCTTCGACGCGCCGGCCGACCAGCCTGTCTCCGAGGGGCTCTCGCTTGGCTCGCTGGAGCTGACCCGTTCGGATCGTCTGGCCCTATCCTGGATGCCGAGACTCCCCGATCTCCTCTTCACGATGCTTGGCTTCGGCCGTGTCTTCGCGACGAAGGCGCGGAAACTGGTGAAGAGCTCTTCGGGACTCTGCCTGGTCGTGGCGCCCGACCGCGGCGAGTTGACGGATCTGATCGTCGGTCGCGCCATGCAACGGGCCTGGTTGGCTCTCAGTGGCCGGGGGCTGGCGGCGCAGCCGATGATGTCGCTGCCCGTGCTGGACAACGCCCTCGAACATGGGTCGTCGGCTCTGGTCGCGTCCTTGGGTCGCGGTCGCGTGGAGCCCTTGCTCTCCGAAGCGCGGGCCATGTTGCCCGGGAACGGCGGCCGACTCGCCTTCGTCCTTCGATTTGGCTACGCCGCACCGCCCAGCGGGCGGACTGGTCGCCGGCCATTGGAGGCGGTTACCGTCCCGCTCGGGCCCGAGCCCGCCACGTCGCGGGTCGAGGTTCGGATCGCCTCCTGAGAGGCCGGCCGACCCACCGGCCGGGAATCCTCATGAACGCCTCCTACATGATCCAGCCGAGAAACCGGTTCTTCGAGGCCAATCTCGCGGCAGTCGAATCCGAGATCCGGCCGGGGAATACGGTCACCTTGCTCGGTGAGGTGGACCTCACCGAAATCGAGCGCCTTCGTGACCGGCCGGTCGCGGGGGTGAAGCCGTCGTACACGGCCTTCGTCGTCAAGGCGGTCGCCCTGGCCTTGAAGGAGTTCCCCTGCGCGAACCGTCGTGTCTGTCGACGGCTGTTTGCCCGGCCGCGGCTCCAGGCGTTCCACCGGTTCGACGTCGCCGTCGCCGTCGAACGTGACATCCCCGGCGCCGAGGGGACCGCCTTCCTCGACGTCCTCCGCGATGCCGACGGTCTCTCCCTCGCCGAGATCGGCGAGGCCCTGAATGCCCTGGCCACGTGCGACGTGACCACGAATCGGCAGTGGCGGGAGTTCAGCGACGTCATCACCCGTTTCCCCATGTGGCTGGCCTCTTTTTTGATCCGTCTGCCTTGCTTCGTGCCGGGCCTCTGGGCGAAGTATCGCGGCGGTGCGGTCCTGATCAGCTCCCCGGCGAAGTATGGTGTCGATGCGGTGCTGGGAACCTGGATGCACCCGATCGGCGTCTCCTTCGGCCTGGCGAAGCCGCGGCCGGTCGTGCGGGATGGGCAAGTCGTGGCCCGGCCAACGTTCACTCTGACCCTCAACTTCGACCGCCGCGTGATGGCCGGCGCCCCGGCGGCCCGCGTCTTCAAGCGGATCGTGGATCTCCTCGAACGCGCGGAATCCGAGATGGCCCCGTATCTCCCCACGTCGCCCGAGGAACCGGTGCCCGTCGCTCCTCGGACGCGGGAGTCGCTTGCCGCGGAGGTCTGACGTGGAGTCGAACGGCTCGGGTTTGCCCCGTCGTCGTCGGGTCCTCTTCGTCGCCGAGGCGGTGACGCTGGCCCACGTCGCACGGCCGGTCGCCCTGGCGCGAGGGCTCGACCCGTCGCGATTCGAGCCGATCCTCGCGACTGCTCCCCGCTTCATGGATCTCTGGCGTGACCTCCCCTGCTCCTTCCGGACCATCGACTCGGTCCACCCGAGCCGCTTCCGCGACGCTCTGGACCGTGGCCAGCCCCTCTACGACACTGCGACGCTCCGCTCATACGTCAAGGAGGATCTGGCGGTCATCGAGGCCCTCAAGCCCGATGTTGTCGTCGGCGATTTCCGGATCTCGCTGGCCGTCAGCGCGGGTGGCGGGAGTGCCGTACCTGGCGATCGCCAACGCCTACTGGAGCCCGTATTCACATTCTCGGTTTCCGATGCCCGAGTTGCCGGTGAGCCGACGACTCGGCGTGCCATTGGCACGGGCGGTTTTTCCAATAGCAAGGCCGTTGGCGTTTGCCTGTCATTCCTTGCCCTTGAATCGGGTCCGTCGGGAGTACGGCCAGAAGCCCCTCGGTCTCGACCTCCGGCGCATCTACACCGAGGCCGATCGGACACTCTACGCCGACGTCCCTGACCTCGTCCCAACCGCAAACCTCCCGCCACATCACCACTATCTCGGACCGGTCCGCTGGTCACCGGCCGTCGCGTTGCCCGCATGGTGGTCGGACCTGCCGGAAGACCGCCCGATCGTTTATGTGACGATGGGCAGCTCGGGACGCGCCGGTCTCCTGCCCGCGATCCTCGAAGCTCTGGCGGGCTTGCCGGTGTCGGTGATCGCATCCACCGTGCAGCCGGAGCCCGCGGGACGCTTTCCGAGGAACGTCTGGCACGCCCCCTTTCTGCCAGGTCGCGAGGCCGCGGCGCGGTCGCGACTGGTGATCTGTAACGGGGGGAGTCCGACGGCCCATCAGGCACTCGATGTCGGCGTGCCGGTGCTGGGGATCGCGGGCAACATGGATCAGCATCTCAACATGGAGGCGATCCGGCGACTCGGTGCTGGCGTTCTGATCCGGACCGAGCAGGCCTGGCCGAATCGCATCCAGGCCGCCGTGGAGCGAATGCTTCGCGACCCGTCTTATGCGGTGAGTGCCAGCCGCCTGGCGGAGGTGTTCCGGTCGTATGACGCGGTGGCGACGCTGGAGGCGGTCCTTGCGGAGTTCGTCTGACGACTGAGGCCGGGAATCGCCGGAGGACGTTTTGTGCCGGGACGGGTGATCGCTTAGGATAAGGTCGGCCCGGCGAAGGGTCGTTGCGAATGTTCTGAGTGCCGCCCCGAGGGGCGGGTAGACTCCCTGGCGGAGGTTTGCGCGTGCGAGTCTTGATGACGGGCGGCTACGGCTGCATCGGGTCCTGGATCGCCAAGCGACTGGTGGAGAGCGGCCAGGAGGTCTGGGTCTTCGACCTGGCCGAGGACACGCACCGGCTCGACCTGCTGCTCGACGCCGAGGGCCGCTCGAAGGTCCACTTCGAGCCGGGCGACGTGGCCGAGCCGGACCAGGTTCGTGACGCGGCCAAGCGGGTGCAGGCGACCCACCTGCTCCACCTGGCTGGCCTCCAGGTGCCGACCTGCCGCGCCAACCCGATCCTGGGGGCGCGGGTCAATGTGATCGGCACTCTCGGTGTCTTCGAGGCGGCCCTGTCCTTGCGGGACCAGATCGAGCGGGTTGTCTTCGCCAGTTCGGCGGCCGTTCATGGTCCAGCGGGTCCCGAGGTCGCCGGGCCGGTTGGCGACGAGGTTCGCCTGGCTCCCTTGACGCACTATGGAGCTTTCAAGGTCTGCAACGAGCTGAACGCCCACGTGTACTGGCTGGAGCACAAGATCCCGAGCCTCGGCCTGCGGCCCTGGACCGTCTATGGCGTCGGCCGGGACTTCGGGGTCACTAGCGAGCCGACCCGTGCGATCAAGGCCGTTGCCGCCGGTCGGTCGTACCGGATCAGCTATGGCGGACTTCAGGATCTCCAGTACGTCGGCGACGTGGCCGCGACCTTCCACCGGGCATTGACCGCTCCCTTCTCGGGGGCCGAGTCGTTCAACATCCGGGGGGCTGTCGTCCCGATCGAGACGTTTCTGGCCAAGCTCATCAAGGTCGCCCCCCAGGCCGCTGAACTCGTTTCCCACGGCGACCGACAACTCCCCATTGCCCCCGACCTCGACGACTCGCGGCTCGTCGAGCGGCTGGGGGAAGTGCCGAGGACGTCGCTGGAGGATGGAATCCGGGAGACTTATGAAAGGTTCGCCACCCTCAAGGAGCAGGGGAGACTGGATCTGAGCGACCTGGAGTGAGGCGTGGGATGGGGTTCCAGATTCACCACGAGGCCACAAAGATCGCCAAGGTTGCATAAGAGAGTTCCTCTGTTTGTGCGATCTTGGCGTTCTTTGTGGAATTGTAATCGTTCAGCCGAATCCGGTGATGGTCCCAAGTGTCGGGTGCGTCAAGTCTTCGACGATGCACCGATCCTCCGAGAGTCGGAATGGTGCGTCGTCGAAGACGCGACGCACCCTACGATTGCGGCAGTCCGTCCTGCGATCGGCTGAATGGTTACGTGGAATTGTGGTGTGGCCCCTTCTCGTTCGCTTCCTTAACGCCCTGCGTTCGGAGCGGCCGTTCCGGCCTTCGGAGCAGCCCCTGCGGGGGTGGGTGGGATGTCGGGGGGAATGAGCTTGAAGAGGTCGGCCGGCATGGGCTGGGTCTTGATCTGGCCGGCCTTCTCGGCCCGGGCACGTTCGGCGTCCACGATCTGGTTCTGAAGCTCGGCGGCGTACTGGTTCAGGACCGCGTCCTTGTACTGGGCGAGGAACTGGGCCGGGTCGAGCTTCGGCCCTTCCTTGACGTCGGTGATCTGGATCAGGTGCAGGCCGTACTCGGTCTCGATCGGGCCGATGAGCGCGCCTTTCTTGTCCTTGTTGGCGAACGCGGCGGCGGCGAACTCCTCGATGAACTGGCCCTTGCGGGGGAAGTAGCCCACGTCACCGCCCTTCTTGGCCGCGACGTTGCCATCGTCCTCGGAGTACTTGTTGGCCGCGTCGGAGAAGCTGATCTTGCCGGAGGCGATCTCCTGCTTGATCGCGTCGATCTTCTGTCGGGCCTTGGTCTTCGCCTCGGCGCTGGAGTCGGAATCAAGTTTCACCAGGATGTGGCTGGCGCGGACCTGGGTGTTGCGGAAAACATCCTCGTTATCCTGCAGATACTTCTTCAGGACCTCGTCGGTGGCCCGGTCGGTGACATACTTCTTCCACTGGATCGAGCGGGCGATCCGGCGCTGAAATTCTTCGAGGGTGGTGTTTGTCTCGGAGAGGACATCCTCCAGGCTGGTCCCCTGATCCTGGAGTTCCTTGCGATACTGGCTGACGACGTTCTGGATTTCCTGGGCCGGGGTCGGGACGTTGGCCCGCCTGAGGAACTGCTCGAGGAGCTTGGTGTTGACCAGCAGTTCGAGGGCGGCCTCGTAGGCGCGTTGCTCGCCGCTGGGGGGGATCTGGAACTCGCCGAGGAGGTTGACCAGCTCCCGCTTGGTGATCGGCTCGCCGTTGACCGTGGCGACGGCGTCGTTGAGCCGCGGGTCGTCGGGTCTCTTGACCCTCGGCTGGGTCGGGGTGGGAGCGCCGGCGGTGGGCGGACGTTGCGGGGGAATGCCGGCGGCGGGCCGGGTCTGCTGAGCATGGGCGGCCAGAGTCAGAGCGGCCGCAACCACTGCAGCCAGGCCGAGTCGGGCGAAGCGTCGCATCGGAGACGTCTCCCTACGTGTCGGATCAAAGGAGGATGTGGGAGGCGGGACCCTTGTCCCTGGTTCCCCGCCGATTCCGGTCGGTCGGGACGACCGGCTCATTGAGGGATTATACGGATTGCGGCGATTTTGAAACCGTCAATCGGC
The DNA here is from genome assembly GCA_963752755.1 of uncultured Planctomycetales bacterium. Lineage (GTDB taxonomy): Bacteria > Planctomycetota > Planctomycetia > Isosphaerales > Isosphaeraceae > CAVVZJ01. The sequence continues at coordinate 473,311 of CAVVZJ010000011.1, forward strand.
CGGCTCAACCGTCTCTCCGCAAGGGCGGTAAGGGAGAGCCGTCCGTCGCCGGGGTCGAGAGCGGCCAGAACGTCTCCAGTGGGGGGAGCGGCGGCTCGGGGACGCGCTCCGAGAGGGTCGCCACGAACGAGCCCGCGGGCCAGGTATCGATGATCTGGCGAACCAGCAGGAAGAGGATTGCGTAGATCGCCAGGGTTGAGCCCGCCGAAGGTGCCCAGAACTTCAAGGCCGTGCCGAAAGATCGCTTCACCCGGTTGTCCGACAGATCGACGCTGCAAACCTCGTCCAGCACGAGGTGGGACAGGAACCCGAGCATCACCGCACCGGCCATCCAGACGCGGATCGCATGGTACGGTGACGGGTAGTAGAGGTACGTCAAGGCTCCCCAGACCGCGCAGGTTGGCAGGCTGTGGCTGATCCCCCGATGCACCATCAGTCGCGTGAGGACTTGCCGAAGGCCATAGCGGACAAAGAAATAGGCCAGTACGACCGACCACAGGTGCATCTCGAACGGCAAGTCGGGAAAGTGCCTCCCCAGGCGGTGCCAGACGGCTAGGCCCGTCAAGACGCCGAGTGTGCCAGTCAACCCCTTCAGCTCGACCCCGATGGGATGGTCCAGGTCGGGCAGGATGCCACTAATCGTCGCCAGCAAAGCAGCGACCGAGCCGTAAAGCCAGTGCAGGCCCGCCAAGACGTGCGCCGCCCAGGCGAGCAAGGCACCAGTCAGACCGGAGGTGGTGAGATGCTGTCGGTAGTTGCCCAAGTCGCCTCGGTCGTTGCGGGTGGCAGGACGGCCGGAATTCTATTCTGAAGAGGGAGAAGTACCGAACTGGCCGCACCTGTCAAGGTCGAGTTGGCCCGGGACGGACTGGTCCAGGTCGCCGTTTGCGACGCGATCGGGCGCCTTCGCGACGTCTTGCGGACGCCTCCGGGATGGTCGGGAGACGCCAGGGGGACGCTCCAAAGCCTGTCGGGGTCGGTTCCATAAGTCCTTGAAATTTTAGGATCTTTTGGGGCTTGTCGTTACATTTTGAAGTTCGTTCGGCGCCTGGGGACGCGTGGGACGGTGCGCGCCTCGCCAACCTTCGCTTGATCCGGATTGAGACAGAACCTGGGCGTGGCGATCTGTCCACGGCGCCGAACGCGAACGTGAACGACCAGACTGATTATCCGAATCCCGGGCCACAATTATCACACGATTTCGAAGTTTCTCCCGGACGGGTGGCCGCCGGACGTCCTCAAAGGCCTCGCAACCTTGCTTGTGTCTGGCTGCTCTTGCGAGGACGACCGCATCGCCCCGTTATGCGACGGGCGAACGCCGCCATCGCCGCGACACCGACGCTCAGCAGGGCGAGGCTCGCCGGCTCGGGGACGGGGCGCAGGAAGCCGCGGATCTCGCCGCCAGGGAACTGAGATGTGTGGATATTCAGGTATGCCTTGCCCGCGGCGAGGGCCGCTGCCAGTGCGGCTTCGGCGCCGGCGACGGTGCCGCCGTTGGCGGTCACGAAGGCGGGGTTGTAGGTGGAGGACTGGCTCGTGTCGAACAGCATGTCGTAGGTGCCGGACGTCACGCCGAGGGGAAAGCTCGGGAAAGTCGGGGTCGTCGTGGCGACACCAGCAATCCCCGTGAACGGGTCGGTTGTGGTGGCGTGGATGTGTGAAGCGGTCGTCGGCGAAGTCAGGTCGGCGAACGTCACCTGCACGTGCATCGTGTGGGCGGTGATGTCGAAGGCAACCTCGGCGAAGCCGGTCCCGGGAGAGGCGTTGGGCGGGCTCTCGCTGGGGCCGTCAAGGTTCGCAGCGTAGAAGATCGGATCGGCTTCGGCCCCCGCGGCGACGAGCAAGAGACCCATGAGAGCCGGGACGAGGAGGCGGATCATAGCGGCGTCTCCCTGTTAGGATTTTGATAACTTATTTTGGCATTGATCCGAATCCTATCCGATTGTTATCGGAGAAACAACGCCAATTGTCGGGATTTCGGGCTCAGAGCGGGCGACGTGGTTCCGACCGTTCGGGCCGCCTGACGCGAGCGAAGCCGGCAGTCCGGCTTCTCCGGAGACTTGATCGGAGTACGCGAGGGGCGCTATGATCGGTTCCGTCACCGCGCCGCCCCGACGGCAGAAGCCGTCCCGGAACCGGGGAGGACGGGAAGCCTCATGGAGGCGTGACCGATGCGCTGGCCCCAGCTCACCTACGATGACCTGCTCGGCGGGGTCAACCGACTCTTTGATCTGACCACCGGTGGACCTAACCGGCCGGTCTTCTTCGACATCGACGCCACTCGCCCCGAACTCCGAGCGATCGACCGCGCCTTCCCGGCGATCCGTGAGGAGTTGCTCGGCCTCCTGCCCGACAAGGCCCGGATGCCGCGCTATCATGAGCTCGACCGGATGCAGCACTACATCTCGGCGCGGGTCGATCCGGACAAGGACTGGAAGATCTACTACCTCTACGCGATGGGCGAGAAGCCCAGCCTCAACCGCGCCCGCTGCCCGCAGACATCCGCGTTGCTCGACGCGATCCCCGGATTGTTCCAGGCCTTCTTCTCGATTCTTGACGCCGGCAAGTCAATTCCGCCCCACGAAGGGCCCTATCGAGGCTACCTCCGCTACCACCTTGGTCTGGTCGTGCCGCCCGAACGTCCGCCGACGCTCCGGATCAAGGACCAGGAACATACCTGGCGCGAGGGCCAGAGTATCCTGTTCGACGATAGCTGGCGTCATGAGGTCGTCAACCAAGCCGCTGGCGATCGCGTGGTGCTGATCGTGGATATCCGGCGTCCGATGCCGGCGCCCTTCGCCGCGCTGAACCGGTTCGTCGAGGGGATCATGCGTCTGGTTTACGGCAAGCAGATCCTCAAGAAGCTGGCCTGATCCCGGCCCGCGGGACAGAGCCTCCGACCTCGGGGCCACGCTTTGACTCCTGGCCTCGATTCGGGCCTCCGTCAGCCACGCGACGGCGCCGAGCTGCAAGGGATTGATCTTCCGGGCCCAGTGCCATAAACTCGGTGCGGATTCTCGGGATTTGTGGAATTATCATACGGTTCGCACACGAAGGGAATCACTGACGTGCCTTACGCCCAACTGTTCATGTCTCAGGTCGGCCGATGGGCCTGCTCGCTGGGCTTGCACCAGGAGCCCTTGCAGAAGGAGCCGGCCCCTTACGGGATGACGCCGGAGGCGTATGAAGTCCGGCCGCTCTACCGCTGCCGGCGATGCGGTCGGGTAGGCCGACTCGACGGACACGGCAACCTCGCCGCTCCAGACCGGGACCCGACGGCGAACGCGGTTGACTGAGCAGTCAGCCGGGCGATCGGCGGGACGGTGCCGCTGAGGCTTAGCGCGAACGGGCGAGCCACGGCTTGCTTGCGGGCATGTTCCGCAGCGATCCCGGTTGCCCCGGGTCGCCGACGCACGTCCATCCTCTGATAGTCCAACATCAACGCTACTTGCTGGCATCCTCCCTCACGAGGAACGTCTCGACGGGGGTGAGATACCGGTCGTAGTTCTCGGCCAGGGGCTTGCTCTGGCGAGGCGACAGGATGCCGAGATGGCTCTTGAACTGGGCAAGGGCCTTCTTCTCGCGATCCCGCTGCGCCGAGACGTCCACCTCTCGCAGACCACGCGGCAAGTCCTTCAGAGACAAGTCTTTCTTGAGAGAAACGATATATTCAATGATCGCGGCCTTCGTGTTGACGTCGTCGCAGGCCTTGCGCACGATCACGTTGGCCGCGACGTGTTCCGGGTGCCCCTCAAACGGGCTGGTCACGTAAATCTCGGTCGGAGCGATCTCCTCCACGATCCGGGCGACTCTGGCGACGGCTTCCTCCTTCTTTGGGAGGAAGCGTTCGTTCTCGAAGTCCAGGAACCGGAGGTCGGCCGGGTTGCCGCCCAGGATCTCGAAGGCCCGGCGCGTCTCGTCCTTCCGGAGCCGGGAGACTTCCTCGGGCGTGGGATCGGTCAGAATCCCGCGGACCGCGAGCAGCGCGCGGCCGTCGGTGAGCACGACAACAACCACCCGACGTCCCTCGCTCCGTCGCTGGGCGATCAGCCCACCGCAACCGAGTGTCTCGTCGTCGGGATGGGGTGCGACGACCAGCACCGGTCCTCGTGCAGCCTCATCATCCGCCAGGGCCGATCCCGCGATCAACAGTCCCAGAGCCAGCACCGCTGCGATGCGTCGCAATTCTGCGGAGAGATAACGTCGGCCTTGCATGGTCCCTCCCACGTTTCGAAGATGACCTGAGAGTCCCTCGTTCCGTCGCCAAATCAGCCGTGCGAATCCGAGTCCAGAACATCGGCGTCTCCCCTGGATGTCACGGGGCGCCGGTGAGCGGCCCAGGCCGTTGGCCCGCGCGTCTTCGAGGCCGCGAGGATGGACCAACGCCTGGGCACCCGGTGAGTCTCAGCGCCGGTAGGACGCCTTGCCGGAACCGGTGATCGAGAGGTCCAAGGAATCCACGGCGAGCAGGGCACTGCCGGAATCCGGTGTGTCGCTATCATGTTCGGCGAGCAGGAGCAGCGTGATCTGGCAGACTGGCCTGGCGGCGTGAGTCGGCAGGTGGAACTCGATGCGATCGGAGAAGTTACCCGACGGCCTCTCGTCACGCTCCGCGCGGGCCTGCTTGGATTTCCCCTTAAGCTGGACCGACTTGTCCTTTTCCGTGGAGAGATCGACGACCTTCGCCGTGTCCCCCGCGATGGCGACCAATCGGACCCGCGCCCGGCATCGGCGCTGAGGAATCCGCGGAGATCCATGGCCATCGAGACGCTGCGCTGGTCCGTCGTGTACGGGACTTCCAGCGTGACAACCTTTGTCTGGGCGTCCGTCTGACCCAGAGGGCCCGCCGAACCCTTGCGCACGGGCTCGACATCGACCAGGAGGTTGTCGAAGATCAGGGTGGCGGCCTGGCCATCGTCGGAAACGCTTGTCACGAAGCCGAGGTTCGTCGGCACGCGGGCCATCTTGCTGAGCTGGGTGCCGGTCGCGGACTTCGTCGCGGTCGGCTTGTCCTGTCCGGCCGCATTCCCGACGCACACGATTGCGGTCGTTGCACCGAGGATGGCCAGGATCGCTGTCAGTCTCGTTGCGTTTCGCCTCAGGGACATGGGGGGATCTCCAGAGCGAGGATGGGACGCCTGTCGAGTCGTCGGCGTCCGAGACGAGGTGTTTCTCCGCCGCTCCCTCAACCCGCCCGTCGGCGGGTGCGAGAGCGTGTCTGACCCTAGCGTCGCAATGTCACGTTTGGCAATAGGCGGCTCGAAGAATTTTTGATGTGGCCGACGCATAGCGTTGCTCCCGATGCCTCGGTCGAGTGTTCCTTTCGAAGGAGGCGACCGACTTCGCCTGATCCATGAACCTGCTGATGCTGTCCGGTTGGGACTTGTGGGACAGCCGTCCCCGGCTGTCGTCGGGTCCGGACCGCCGGGGGCGGCTGTCCCCCAGGAGTCGGGCTCGATCGGAAAGCATCAGCGGGTTCGTGTGTGAGTTGTTCATTGGACGAGAACGGGACGATCTCGAAGCTGCCAGGTCGATGGCCCTCGCCAGCTCACCAGGCTGGCTGCCAGAATGGCAGTTGGGTTCGATTCGAAATCGCTACAGATTGACCAGGTTCGCTCGTCGGTCGAATGGCTCGATGGGTATCCAGTCAAGTCGACCCCATTTCTGAGGATCGGACTCCCAGAAGATCGGCCGACCAAGAGGCCAGGAAAAGATGCCAGGCTTGCGCAGAGAAGGACGAATCTGCGGAAGAGGTTCTTTGTGTCGATATCGAGACAAAGCGAGGCCCGCGAGGCGATCCCCACTCGCGTTGAGTTGATGGGCAGATCGGCAGGCTCCGTCGTGGACGAGCGGTCGAGGAGTGGCGTCGACGCGAGGGGGCGGAATCGGGAATCTACGACACCGACGTGTCGGTGGAGAACTCCGGGCGGGGAGCGGCTCGGTGTTTATCCGGAAGACGCCGCAGGGCAGGCCGTCGCCATCGCGAGGGCGTGCGCCGTGCCACCTGGTTGAAGGCGGTTTGAGGAATCCGGCGACCGGTCAATTCGGCCACGCGTCGGCCGAGCCAGAGTCCTCACGCTCCGGTGCGTCGGAACGACGGCGCCAGGGCTCGCATTCCAGGGTAGGTTCCGCTGCGATCCATCGGGTCCCGGCCACCTGGCGGGAGACCGGGTTGGTTGCCCCAGGACTGGAATTCCGGGGCCGGCGGGGGCTGATCGTGGAGTATCAGCCGGGGTTGTCGGCCGACGAGCAGTGACGCCCGCGAGGGTGAGCAGGTGTGGTGGACGACCAGTCCCGGGTAATACGAGGTGACGGCGACCGGCCGCTCCGGAGAACTCGAGGCCGCCGGGGTGCGCGGGTCAGGGGCGATGGACGGGCGGGTCCGGCTGAAGTTGCGCCAGGCGTCGGCGAGCGGGTCGGGCTGGGATGCGTAGCGCGAGAGTGTCCGTGCCGCCGTCGTTGGTGTCACGATCGGCCGACGCGCTGTCCTGGTCGCCGGCACGCCGGGCGATCGCCGCGTCGAGATGGGCCATCGCTGCGCCACGGCCGATTGGACCGAGACGAGCGCCGCGAGGAGGACCAGGGAGATTGGCATCCAAGGAACGTCCGCGCGGGTTCTCATGAGGTGCCCTCCGGTGGTGCGGGGTGACGGGAGCTGAAGAACGCAAAGGACGGGCCGATCTCTCCGCGCTGGTCGGTCGCTTCGCCCAGGCAAGCCCTTCATGTCAGGGGCGAGGACCCAGTATACCAGGCCTCGCGGCTGGCGAAATAGTCCGGGAGGACGGGACTTTCGTCGCAAAGGTGTTTTATGTCGTTCTGTCTAGAGTACCAAATCGCCTGCGAAATGGTCATGCCGGCACATGTCGATCGTCTCGAAAATGTCGGCGTGCCAGGCGCAGCGTGCCCAGTTCCTGGGGCGAACCCCCCTGGACACGCTGTGCCTGGCTCCGGCTACCCGCCGGTCGGGTGTCACGGCTCAGGCGGCGCGGAGCCAGTTGCGGATGCGGCCGAGGTCGCCGGTCCAGTCGGGGCTGGTGCGGCGGCGGCCGTAGGCGTCGAAGAGGAGGTCGAGGGTGGAGACGAGATGACGAAGGGACTCGACGCGGGCCAGGTGGAGTTCGCGTCCGGTGGCGCCCTCGACCTTGGGGAGGGCGAGGCCGGAGACGGCGAGGGTCTCGGCCTGGAGGGTCAGCTCGTATTCCTGGCCGTGGCGGACGAGCATCAGGCCGGCCTTGCGGGGGAGCTTGCCGGATTGCAAGGCGCGGAAGGCTTCGGGGAGTCGGGTGGGGCCGGCGTCGGTGAGGTTGTCGCGGCCGGTCTCGCCGCGGGGGCAGTCGAGGGTGAGAGTCTTGGCGAGCATCACGGCGACGTCGGAGCCGTCGGACAGAGGGATGGTGTCGCCGTCGTTCTTGAGGGTATGCCAGAGCCAGACGAGGAACTCGTTGCCCCAGTAATCGGGGGTGGTGACATCGGCCGACCAGGCGAAGGCGGCCAGTGCGGGCTCATCGCCGAGGAAGCCAGCGGGGGGGAAGTCCTCGATCGGGCGGGTAACGCCGCGCTCGGCGGCCTGCTGGACGGCGAGGGTGCCGGCGGTGATCGGCTCAAGCTGGCGGTCGAAGGTCTCGCGGAAGAGGGGCAAGAGGCGGTCGAGGACGGAGAGGCTGGTCGTGCCGGCGTAGAGGATGTTCTCGCGACCGTCCCAGAGGATTGGGAAGTGCTTGCGGCGGCGGAAGCGGCCGTCGGCGGCCTCGGCCTCGGCGCGGACGAGGGCGGCTTCCTTGGCCTCCTGGCGCTGGGCCTTGGTGGGGTGGCCGCTCGGGTTGAGCTGGGCGCGGGCGTCCAGCTCAATCCGGGTGTAGGCCTTGAGGAGGTCGGAGGGAACCTTGTCGGTGTCGATCCGCAAGGCGAGGTGGAGAGCGTCTTCGAGGACGTTTTTCTCCAGTCCGAAGTTCACGTCGAGGACGTGGTCGCCAGCGGCCCAGCCGGCGGCGACGCCGTCGGCGGATTCGGCGGGTCCGTTCTTGCCGATCGCGTGGCGCTGAACTGCCTCCAGGTGCTCCTCGCCGAAGGGAAGCGGTCCGTCGCCGCTGACCCGATACCGCACGAACGTCACCCGTCCATTCAAGAAGCCCATCGCAGGTCCTCCTTTGCCCGAACTCCCCGGGCGATCGACTCGCGGGATTCCCAAGACTCGTCCGGCCCGATCGTCCCGCCAGCTTTGCGGTCCGTGGAGCGAACCACGTTGCGAGCCCCACTTAGATCGGACGACCCCCGGCGTCCTCTCGATGCCGGTGACCCGTCCCGATCCCCACGACGGTCCGCATGGACGCACTGGCTGGACTTTGTCGATCGGGGAGGCTGGCGATCCTGGGTCGAGCGATCGGATTCTGGTGGGGCTCGGCGGCCATCCGCGCCCGCAGCGACTCCGCAGCCGGCCCCGACTTCTGCCGGTGTCGAGCGACGCTCAAGATCTTGACACGACCCGGGACCCGGGAGCCTACGCGTGCTCGAACTGGAGCCCGACCAAATCGGCGTGGGCCGAACCGGTGTGGGCCGCTGAGTCCTTCGACCGGTTCAGCGGCCGTTTGACGCCGGGGGTGAGGGCTGAGAGAATCGAGAGCGTCAACCGATCCGGTCGAGCGCTTTTTGCAGAACTCTCACGACCCGAGCCGGAGGCCCCGCCGTTGACCAGACACGCGCTGACGATCCTGACGCTGACGCTCGCCGTCGTCGTCCCTCTCGGGGAGTCCGGCCTCGCCGCCGACGAGGGCTGGACGGCACTCTTTGATGGTAAGACGCTCGACGGGTGGACGGTCCATGGCGGCACGGCCAGGTATTCCGTCGAGGACGGGGCGATCGTGGGCACGACCGTCGAGGGAAGCCCGAACACCTTTCTGTGCAAGGGCGACTTCACGGACTTCGAGCTTGAGCTGGAGGTGAAGTGTAACCCCCGCCTGAACTCCGGTGTCCAGGTCCGCAGCCACGTCTATGGGAAGGACGACGCCGCCCCCGAGAATCGCAAGCGGGCTGGTGTCGTGTATGGTCCTCAGTGCGAGATCGCCCGCAAGGAGACCGGGACGGCAGGCCGGTTCTACGACGAAGGGCGCCGGGGCCGGTGGCTGGCCGAGATCAAGCCCGAGGCCAGGGATGCCTTCGACGACGAGGGCTGGAACCGATACCGGATTGTCGTCCAGGGGAACCGTTATCGCTCCTGGATCAACGGTTCACCCGCATCCGACTTCACCGACGATGTGGACAGGCGTGGCTTCGTCGGCCTCCAGGTCCACGGGATCGCCAGGGCGCTGGGCCGTATCAGGTCCGCTGGAGGAACATCCGAATCCGGGAGTTGCGGCCGGGTGAGGAAGCGAGCTCACCGACGGCCTCCGAGGGCTTCCGGGCGGTCTTCAATGGTCGTGACCTGACCGGCTGGGAGGGGAGTTCGAAGTACTGGTCGGTCGAGGACGGCTGTCTGACTGGCAAGGCCGACGGCACGCTGAAGTACAACCGCTTCCTCACGTGGCGGGGCGGCGTCCTCAGGAACTTCGAGTTGCGGGTGAAGGTCAAGGTCAGCCCCGGCGGTAACAGCGGTCTGCAGTACCGTGGAACCGAGCGGCCCGATCTGGGCGAGTCGGTCGTCACCGGTTACCAGTGCGACGTGGTGGCGGACCGCCCCGACTATAACGGGATGCTCTACGAGGAGCGGGGCCGCCGCATCCTGGCCCATTCGGGCGAGAAGGTCATCATCGACCCCGAGGGCCAGCCCTGGGTCGTGGGGCAGTTCCCGCTCAGGGAATTCCCGCCCGGTGAGTGGCACGAGTATCGGGTGCTCGCCGAGGGGAATCACCACCGGCACTGGATCGATGGCCAGGCGACGGTGGACGTGATCGACCTGGATGAGAAAGGGCGGAAGCTTGACGGGGTGCTGGCGGTGCAGGTTCACGTCGGGCCACCGATGACGATCCAGTACAAGGATCTCTTCCTGAAGGCGCTGCCCGACCAACTGCCGCTGATCACGGCCGAGCAGGCCGTCGTCCCACCCGACGCCCGGAAGGTCGCCCCTCAGGGCCGTGACAAGCCGAGGAAGCCGGATGTGAACTGAACCCGTCGGCCGGATCGCCTGGCCGGCCGACGGGGACGAATCGTTGAAGGGGCCGATGCCATGGGGAAGGAGTTCATCGAGTTGGGCCAAGAGGTTTGTCTCGGACTGATCCCTGGCGAACACAAGCTGCTCCCGGGCCCCGGGCCGTCGCTCGTGACACGATCGGATCGTGGACGACGCGAACATCCCGGCCGGTCGCCATCCAACCGAGGAAGTCAGGCATGCTGACATTCTACGATCATGATGCGCAAGGCACGCGCCGGTCGTTCTTGCAGGTCGGGGGCGCCACCGCGCTCGGGTTGGGCGGCTTGGGCCTCGCCAACCTGTCGGCGTTGCACGCCCGCGCGGAGGGGATGCCGGGTGTGCTGACCGGGAAGTCGGTGATCTTCCTCTTCCTGCACGGCGGCCCGAGCCAGATCGAGACGTTCGACCCGAAGATGGACCAGCCTGAGGGGCTCCGCAGCGCCACGGGGGAGGTCGCCACGAGGATCCCTGGCGTGACCTTCGGCGGCACGTTCCCGCACCTCGCGGCGCGGGCCGACAGGCTCGCCGTCGTTCGCTCCTTCGTCCCCGGCGACGCGAACCACAACCTCAAGCCGCTCGTCGGCCGCGACTCGTTCGGGGCCAACCCCGGCGCGGTCCTTGCGCGGGTCGCCGGTCCAAATCACCCGCGCACGGGGCTGCCCACCAACGTCGTCCTCTTCCCGCGGGCGGTCGATCCGACGACGCGACCGGGTACCACGGCGTTCGGCCGCTTCGAGGCGACCGGCCCGCTGTCGTCAGCCTACGCCCCGTTCGATCCGAGCCAGGGAGACGGCGTCTCCGAGGGGCTCAAGCTACGAATCCCGCGCGAGCGGCTCGACGACCGCCGCCAACTCCTCGCTCTGCTCGGCTCCGCCGCGCGACGTCTTGAGGCCGCGCGGGCGGCCGAGGGCATCGACCGACTCCGCGATCAGGCGTATCGCCTCCTGGAAGGCGGGCTGGCCGAGGCCTTTGACCTGACGCGCGAGGACCCGCGGCTCGTCGCCCGCTACGACACCGCGCCGCTAGTGCAGCCCGATGCGATCAGCAAGACATGGAGGAATTACAACAACTACGTGGACAATGCGAAGTCGCTGGGCAAGCTGCTACTCCTGGCTCGCCGGCTCTGCGAGCGCGGGTGCGGCTTCGTGACGGTGACAACCAACTTCGTCTGGGACATGCACGCCGACGTCAACAACGCGCCGATGATCGAGGGGATGCGCTACATGGCCCCGCCGCTCGACCATGCCCTGGCCGCCTTCATCGACGACCTGCATGCTCGGGGCCTCCAGGATCGCATCCTCCTGGTGGTTTGTGGTGAGATGGGCCGGACCCCCCGGCTCAACCCGAAAGGTGGTCGCGATCACTGGGGCGGCCTTGGCCCGCTCTTGCTGGTCGGCGGCGGCTTTGCCCAAGGTCAGGTCATCGGCCGCTCGAATCGAGATGCTTCCGCTCCCCAGTCGGAGCCGGTCACGAGCCGCCACCTCCTCGGCACGATCCTGCGAACCCTCTTCGACGTGGGACAACTCCGGCTCGTCCCGAACCTCCCCCGTGAGCTTGCTCAGGTCATGGCGGGCTATGAGGGGATTCCAGGGCTCGTCTGAAGAGTGCGAACGGGCGAGCCAAGTTCTCGAATTGCTGGGACGTGAGGCGCAGACGAAAGTGAAATCGACCCTCCTGATCCTGTTGATCCTGCTGCTCTCCCTTCCCGATCGACTCACGGCCGACGTTCCGCAGCCGGCCTCCGTGGACTTTGTCCGGGACGTGCTGCCGATCTTCGAGCGGCATTGCCACCAGTGTCACGGCCCGAAGAAACAAAAGTCCGGCCTCCGGCTCGACATCAAGGCGGAGGCGTTGAAGGGGGGCGACGCCTTCGGTCCGTCAATCGTGCCGGGGCAGGCCGCCGATAGTCCGCTCATCCAGCTCGTTTCGGGTGAGTACGCGGACCTGATGATGCCGCCGAAAGGCGACCGGTTGTCGGCGACCGAGGTCGCGACGCTCACCCACTGGATTGACGAGGGCGCGTCGTGGCCGGATGGGGGCGGGCGAGAGGAACTCGGAGAACCGCGGGATCACTGGGCGTTCCAGCCGCTGAAGGATCCGATTCCACCCCGGAACGTCGAGAAGACGTGGCCTCGCGGCACGATTGACCGGTTCATCCTCGCCCGGTTGGAGAGGGAGGGCTTGCGCCCTGCGCCGGAGGTGGGACGAGCCACCTGGCTGCGTCGTCTGACCCTTGACCTGACTGGCCTGCCGCCGTCACCCGAGCGTGTGGCGCGCTTCGTCGCCGACACCCGCCCGGACGCTCACGAGCGCGTGGTCGATGAGTTGCTGGCGTCGCCTCGCTACGGGCAGCGCTGGGCACAGCACTGGCTCGACGTGGTGCGCTACGCCGACACGCACGGGTTCGAGGTGAACACGGAGCGTCCGAACGCCTGGCCCTACCGCGATTACGTCATCAAGGCCTTCAACGCCGACACGTCGTACGACCGCTTTATCCGCGAGCAGCTTGCGGGAGACACCCTGGGACAGGATGCGGCCACTGGATTCCTCGTCACGGCCTCTGTGTTGTTGCCGGGGCAGATCGGCGCGGATGAGCCGTCGAAGCGCCTCGCCAGGCAGGACGCGCTGGATGAGATCGTCACCAATACCGGACTGACGTTTCTGGGACTCAGCCTTGGCTGCGCCCGCTGCCATGATCACAAGTTCGACCCCATCTCCCAGCGTGACTATTACGCGATGCAGTCGTTCTTCGCCGGGGTGGAATACGGCGATCGACCGCTTCGGTCTCCGGAAGCCGAGGCCTTGCGCGAGGAGGCGGCCCGGCTCCGTCGAGAGCTGGATGCGGTCGACCGGCAACTGGCGCGCCTGGAGCCTCCGGCGCGATCCGGTGCCGAGCGCACGCCGGTCAACGCGCGCGTGAACAACGACCGCTTCGCCCCGGTGACGGCCAGGCGCCTGCGTTTCACGATCAACGCGACCAACAGCCTGGAGCCTTGTCTCGACGAGCTGGAGGTCTTCGACGCCGAGGGGCATAACGTCGCGCTCGCCACCGAAGGGACGACGGCGAGGTCGTCGGGCGATACCGTCGTTGCCGATCGCCACGAACTGCGCCACGTCAACGACGGCCGATATGGTAACTCGCGGAGCTGGATGTCGAATCAGGCGGGCCGCGGCTGGGTCGAGCTGGTTTTCCCCCGGGAGCACACGGTCGAACTCGTGGTTTGGAGTCGGGATCGCGAGGGGAAATTCGATGACCGCCTGGCCGTGGACTACCGGATCGAAGTCGGTACGGGCTCGGGAGATTGGCAGACCGTCGCCGATTCGACGGACCGTCGGGAGTACCAGCGTGACCAGAAACCCGCCTTCGACATCAGCACCGAGGGGCTTGGCGCGGACGAGGCCCGGGAAGCCGAGCGGTTGATGGGGTTGAGAAAAACCCTGGCCGCGAAGCTGGACGCCACGGACGTGGGGCAATTGGTCTTCGCAGGGACATTCCGGACGCCCGATACGATCCATCGACTGCATCGTGGCGATCCGGAGCAGCCGAGGGAGGAGGTCGCTCCCGCCGTGCCAGGTGTGCTGGGAATGCTCGAGCTCCCGAAGGACGCCCCCGAGAGCGAGCGTCGGCGGGCGCTGGCGGATTGGATCGCCAGTCCGCGCAATCCCCTCACGGCCAGGGTCATGGTCAATCGTCTCTGGCAAGGACACTTCGGCATCGGGCTCGTGGAGACACCCAGCGACTTCGGACGCAACGGCGCGCGTCCATCCCATCCCGAACTGCTCGACTGGCTCGCGTCGGAATTCGTCCGTTCCGGCTGGTCGTTGAAGCACATGCACCGGCTGATCGTGCTATCGGCGACTTATCGCCAGTCGAGTCGGATCGACTCCGAGGCGCGGGCGAAGGACGCCGATGCCCGCCTCCTCTGGCGCTTCCCCTCGCGGCGGATCGAGGCGGAGGCGATCCGCGACGCGATGCTCGCCGCCAGCGGTCGCCTGAATTTCCAGATGGGCGGGCCAGGATTCAATCTCTTCCAGCAACGTGGCGGGCTTAGCGGCTTCACGCCGGTCGAGTCGTACCGTGGCGACGGGCTCCGCCGCATGATCTACGCCCACAAGGTGCGCCGCGAGCGCGACGCGGTGTTCGGCGCCTTCGACTGCCCCGACGGCGGTCAGAGCACGGCGCGCCGACGCGAGTCGACCACGCCGATCCAGGCCCTGAATCTGTTCAACAGCCGCTTCACCGTGGATGAGGCGACCGCGTTCGCCGCGCGTGTCGAGGCGGAGGTCGGCAGCGACACGGCGACCCGGATTCGTCGCGCCTATCAGCTCGCCCTCGGCCGCGATCCCCATCGCGATGAGATGGACGAGATCGTGCCCGTGGTGCGCGAGCATGGACTCCCCGTCCTTTGCCGGGCCCTCTTCAACAGTAACGAGTTCCTCTCCCTACCATGACGAACGACCCCGAACGCCTCTCGCCCGCGGGGCGACTGTTGCTCGACCGTCGGCGCTTCCTCTCCCACTCCGCGACCGCGTTGAGCTCGATCGCCCTGGCGAACCTGCTCGGCCACGACGGGCTGCTCGCCGCGGAGGGGCCCGTCATCGATCCGGCGCGACCGTTCGCACCACGGCCGCCGCACTTCCCGGCGAAGGCCAGGAATGTCGTCGTCATCTTCTGCGCTGGTGCCGTCAGCCAGCTTGAGACCTGGGACTACAAGCCGGAGCTGATCCGGCACGACGGCAAGCCGCTGGAAGGCGGGCCGCCGGTGACCTTCCAGGGGCCCTCGGGCAACCTGGCCCGACCGCGGTATGAGTTCCGCCCGCGAGGTCAGACCGGCAAGATGGTTTCCGACCTGATTCCGCACCTCGCCGAGCTCACCGACGACATCGCGTTCCTTCACGCGCTGACCAGCAAGAGCAACACCCACGGTCCCGCCGAGAACTTCCTCTCGACGGGCTCCGTGCTCGATGGCTTCCCGAGCATCGGGGCGTGGGTCAGTTATGCCCTCGGCAGTGAGAATCAGGATCTGCCCGCGTTCGTCGCCATCCCCGATCCACGGGGCGTGCCGCAGGCGGGCTCGAACAACTGGGGGCCGGGATTCCTCCCGGCCCAGTTCCAGGGGACGCCCCTCAGTTCCAAGGAGCCGGTGCGTCACCTCGCGCCGCCCGTCGGTATCCGGCCCGAAGATGACCGCGCCGCCCGTTCGCTCTTGCGAGGGATGAATCGTCGTCACCTTGAGCAGAATCCAGGCGACGAGAAGCTCGCCGCCCGGATCGCCAGCTACGAGCTCGCCGCCCGGATGCAGCTCAGCGTTCCGGAGATCGCCGACCTGTCCAGCGAGCCCGGGCACGTGCTGAGGTTCTACGGGGCCGACGACGAGTCCAACCCCACCCGGGCCGCGTTCGCCCGAAACTGTATCCTCGCCCGGAGACTCATCGAGCGCGGAGTGCGGTTCGTCCAGCTCTTCAACGGAGCCTACGCCAGCGGCGGTGAGCTGAATTGGGACGGTCACAGCAAGCTCAAGGAGCAATATGACCGGCACGCAGCCATCCTCGATCAGCCCGCCGCCGCCTTGATCTGCGACCTGAGGCAGCGGGGCCTCCTCAACGAGACGCTCGTCGTCTGGTGCACTGAGTTTGGCCGTATGCCCATGTTCCAGAAGGGGGCGCAGGGCCGCGACCACAACCCCGACGGCTTCACCTGCTGGTTGACGGGCGCCGGTGTCAAGCCGGGTGTCAGCCACGGCGTCACCGACGAACTCGGCCGGAGAGCGGTGGAGGACGTGCTCACCCTCTACGACTTCAACGCCACGATCCTCCACCTGCTCGGTCTGGGCCACGAAGAGCTCACCTTCGAGCACAACGGCATTCGGCGCCGCCTGACGAATGTGGAAGGCGATGTGATCGAGGAGGTTCTGGCATGACCGGACGAAGCGGCACTGCGGGTTTCTCGGCGTGGGGGTAAGCGCCTCTCACCGACCCGCTCTCCGCACCGGCCGGTCGCTCCTCACTTCGCCGGTTTCATCGCCCGCTTCATCGCCGCGATCGTGATCTCCGCCCGGTGATCGGCGATCTTCCGGCCCCAGGCAGCCGTCTCCTCGATTGGGGCCAGGTCCACGCCGTTGATCCGGAACTTCCCGGCCTTGATCCGCTCCGCCGCCCGCACACTATTCGGGTCCACTGCCGCCATCTGCGCCGTGATCGCGAAGTCGTCGTGCAGGCCTTCCGGGGTTTGCTTGATGCCCTGGGTCTCCAGCCACTCCGCCACCTCGGGATAACTGTAATACTCCTTGATGTAATAGATCCTGGTCTTGCCGTCGGACCACTTTGCATTCAAGTCGTTGGCCACTGCCTCCATGCCCTCCTGATTCCCGCCGCTGTCGCCGATCAGGACGATCCGCCGGAATCCGTGCGTGCGCAGGCAGGCGCAGATCTCGGCCAGCAGGGCCCGGTAGGTCCCCTCGGTAAGACCGATCGTCGAGGGGTACCTCATGTGCTCGGTCGGCGGGTCGATGTTTCCCTCGGGGACGAACGGGACGATCGGCGCGACCAGGGCATTGCCCAGCTTGCGGGCGATCGCCTCGGTGGTGGCGCGGAGCACGATGTTGTGCTTGCCCGCGACGAGGTACGGGCCGTTTTGCTCGATGCCGCCGGTTGCGACGATCGCCGTGTCCTTGCCGGCCTTCATCGCGTCGCGGACCTCCATCCAGGTCATGTCCTCCATGAAGACGGTGTCACGTGCCGGGATCGGCCTGGGGGCGTCCGGATCGGGGCGAATCGGGTCGGGTGCGGTGGCCTGGGACGCGACGAACGCCAGCGCGGCCAGGACGAGGGTCAGGCGAGCCATGGTGGGCAATCCTCCTGGATGGTTTGTCCGAAACGATTGCCCGGCATCGTAGCACCCGGACCGCCTGGCGGTGGTCGGAATTCTTTGCAGAACCGCGATGAGGCCGCGAAGTCAGCATGTCCTGGCCTGTGGGAGTTCACAACCCGACCCCGGACGGTTATCATCTCCAGGGACGAGGAGGAATCGGAGCCGGGAGGTTGTGTCGCCGGGAGCCTGGAGACTTGGGCGCACCAACAATGCCAGGCCTCGGCGGACCCGGATACCCGGCCGAGAATGAGGGGCCTCTCATGATACCCTCCGACGAACAGGCCCGACTTCTGCTCCGGGACGCGATCCGGTCCGTGGAGCAGGATTATCGCGGCCGCGGAATCTTCCAGGACCGGTTCGGGTTCGGGCGGCTCGCCGGCCCTCGTCGTCGTTGACCTTGCATACGGATGGACCGACGACGCGTACGCCGGGGGGAGCCGCCGGCTCGACGGCCCCGTCGAGGCCACGCTGAAGTTGCTCGATACGGCGCGTACCAGCGAGGTTCCGATCATCTACACAACCAGCCCCTGTCGGCCAAACGGTGGCGACCAGCCTTTCAAGTCCGCAGCCGACCGGTCCCCGGGGTTCCGGGCGTGGGACGAGCGCGCCTGCCGCATCGACGACCGCGTCGCCCCGCATCGGAAGGATCTGATCCTGGAGAAGGAGAACGCCAGCGCGTTCTTCGGGACGCACCTCGCCCCATACCTGATCGGGCACGGTGTCGATACCCTGCTGATCACCGGGTGCAGCACGAGCGCTTGCATCCGCGCGACAGCCACGGACGCGAAGAGCTATCGCTTCCGGCCGATCGTCGTCCGCGAGTGCGTGGGCGATCGCTCGGCGGTCGCCCACGAGTGGACCCTGTTCGACATCCAGGCGCGGTTCGCCGATGTCGTCTCGCTGGACGAAGCCCTTGCCTACGTATCGAACCTGCATGAGCAGTCAACGACGGGTCCCCGTCGGCCCGTCGATCGGCCGTAGATCACCGAAACGAATCGTCGCCACTCGCGCGTTCTGGCCGCATCCCTGACAGTCGATGGGACCATCGGGCCGTGAAATACCCAACGATACTCCTGTTTGTCGTACTCGCCTGGCCGGGAGCCCGGTCTCCGGCGGCGGACCCAGAACGCGTGGAGTTTGCCCGGGACGTCCGGCCGATCCTGGAACGGTCCTGCTGGAAGTGTCACGGTCCGGAGAAGCAGAAAGGCGGCCTGCGGCTCGACCTGCGGGTCGCGGCGTTTGGCTCCACAGATTCCGGGGGACGGGCGATCACGCCCGGCAAGGCCGACGAGAGCGAGCTCATCCGGCGCGTCGAGGCGGACGATGACGGGGAGCGGATGCCGCCCCGATCCGACCCGCTGAGCCACGACGAGACCAGAATCCTGCGGGCCTGGGTCGACCAGGGGGCCGACTGGCCGGAAGCCGCGACGGCGGCTGCGAACAGTCGGGTCGAGATGGTGGTCACTCGCCGAGGATCGGCGGCACTGGTCCTTCCGGCCGCTCAGCCGCATCGATCCCCCAGAGATCCACGATCGCAAGCCTGGTGTCGCACTCCGATCGATCGGTTCATCCTCGCCGCCCTTGAAGCGCGAGGCATCCGCCCGAACGCCCAGGCCAACCGACGCACGCTGATCCGCCGGGTCTACTTCGACCTGATCGGCCTGCCTCCTTCGCCCGAGGAGGTGAAGGCGTTCGTCGAGGATCCGGCACCCGACGCTTACGAAACGCTCGTCGACCGACTCCTCGCCAGCCGACACTACGGCGAGCGATGGGGCCGGCACTGGCTCGATGTCGCCCGCTATGCCGATAGCGACGGGCTGGAGTCGGACGCCGACCGGCCGACCGCCTACCACTACCGCGACTTCGTGATCCGAGCCCTGAACGACGACCTGCCTTACCCGACCTTCGTGCGCTGGCAGATCGCGGGCGACGAATACGAGCCCGACAACCGCGATGCCCTGGCGGCCACGGGCTTCCTGGCGGCCGCGCCGACCGAGGTGCTGAACGTGCCGATGGAGGAGGAGAAGCTACGGCTTCGGTACAACGAACTGGACGACATGGCGGTCACCACAGTCTCGGCCTTCCTCGGCCTGACACTCGGCTGCGCACGCTGCCACGATCACAAGTACGACGCCATCCCGACTCGCGATTACTACCGGCTGCAATGCGCCTTCACCACCACCAGGCGTGAGGAGGTCCTCCTCGCGACACGGGCCGAGGCGGCCCGGTATCGCGAGCAGCGAAACGCGATGGAAAGGGCAGTTGAAGTCGGCCCAGGAAGCGTTGAGTGTACTGGCTCGCCGACGCAGAAGACAGCCGCATGCCGCGTCCATTGCGAAATGCGAAGATCGATGCCCTGGCAATCGACGACGACGGACAAGGCCCTCTTGAAGGAGCAGCCCGACTCGGAGGCCGGCGAAGAAGCTCGCCAGGCAGCACGCGAAGGCGCTTGCGATCTCGGACGACGACTATCGGCGTGTCTTCTCCAACGAGCAGCGGCGAAAGTGGGATGCCCTCAACGAGGAGATCGAGGCCGTCAAGCGGTCGGAGCCGCGGCGGCTCCCCGACGGCCCTCGCGATCAGGGACCGGCAGGCCACGCCCGAGCCGACCTGGCTGCTCGACCGCGGAGACTTCTATGCGAAGAAGGATCTCTTGCAGGTCGGCTTCCTCACGGTGCTCACCGGCTCGCGGTCGCCCGAGGACTACTGGGACGCCGCACGCCGGGAGGTCGGCCCGGATCGCAGCACCGGCCAGCGCCGGGCGCTGGCGGACTGGATCACCGACATGGACCAGGGAGCCGGGCCGCTCCTGGCCCGCGTGATGGTCAATCGGGTCTGGCAGCATCACTTCGGGGAGGGGCTGGTACGGCACCGTCGGCGACTTCGGCGTCCGCGGCGAAGCGGCCCACGCATCCGGAACTTCTGGAGTGGCTCGCCCACGAGTTCGTGGCGGGGGGCTGGCGGCTCAAGCCGCTCCATCACCTCATCCTCACGAGCGCGGCCTACATGCAGGATACGACCTACGACGTGGACCGGGCGACGAAGGACCCCGACGACCGCCTGCTCTGGCGGCGACGGCCGCGGCGGCTGGAGGCCGAGGTTCTGCGCGACGCTGTGCTGTCGGTGAGCGGCACGCTGAACCCGGAGCCGTTCGGGCCCGCGTTCAAACCGCCCATCCCGCCCGAAGCGATTCTGGCCCGCAACACGAAGGATCCGTATCCCAAGGACGCACGCGACACGGAGTCGACCCGCCGGCGGAGCGTTTACATGTTCCACAAGCGGGTTGTTCAGCACCCGTTGATGCAAGCTTTCGACGCCCCGGACGCGGTCGTGAGCTGCGGTCGCCGCGACATCACCACCGTCGCACCACAGGCGCTGGCGCTGCTCAACGACACGTTCTTGCGCGACCGCGCCGTCGACCTGGGGCGGCGGCTGCTGGCCGAGGGCGGCTCGACGCCCGAGGGCTGGGTGACTCGCGGTTTCGAGCTGGCCGTTTCCAGGGCTCCCAGCGACGCCGAGCGAGCGGCGTCTGTGCAGTTCCTTGAGGCGCAGCTCAATCGCCGTTCGGCGCGAGACAAGTCTCCGTCATCGGATGAGTCTCGGCTGCGAGCCGTCGCCGATTTCGCTCAGGTGCTCTTCAGTCTGAATGAGTTTATTTATGTCGATTGAAAGACGTCACGGCTGCGGTCGTTACACCCTGCCCAGTACGCGTCGCGAATTCCTGGCCCGGGCGGGGGCGGGGCTGGGGATCTGTGCGCTGGCGGACCTGCTCTGCACGCCGGCATCGGCCGACGAGGGTCGCCCCCCGGGCGACCCGCTCGCCCCCCGCCCCCCGCATTTCGCACCCAGGGCTACCTCCATTATCTGGTTGTTCATGGAGGGTGCGCCGAGCGCCGTGGACCTGTTCGACCCCAAGCCAGAGCTGGACAAAAACCATGGCAAGAAGATGGCGATCGACGTCTTCAACGGCAACCCGGGACCGCTGATGAAGTCGCCGTTCGCCTTCCGTCAGTATGGCGAGTCCGGCGCCTGGGTCTGCGAGAAGTATCCGAACGTGGCGCGGCACGTCGATGACATCGCGTTTGTCCGGTCGTGCTTTACGGAGTCAAATGATCACGTACCTGCGCTCTACCAAATGAACACAGGTGTCTCACGAGCGGGGCTGCCGACCGCGGGGGCGTGGGTCACGTACGGCCTGGGCAGCGAGAACCGGAACCTGCCGGGGTTCGTCGTGCTGGGCAATACGCAGGGCATCAAGGGAGGGCCGCTGAACTGGAGTGCGGGGTTTTTGCCCACGAGCTACCAGGGCACGCTCTTCCGCTCGCAGGGCAGCCCGATCCTCAACCTCAAGCGGCCCGCGGACATGGCCGACGAAGACCAGCGGGCTCAACTCGACCTCCTGGCCCGGCTCAATGGTGAGCACCGGGATCATCACGCCGGGGAGCCGGATCTCGCAACGCGGATTGAGGCATTCGAGCTAGCCTACCGGATGCAGATGGAGGCGACGGACCTTGTGGACTTCGCGACGGAGTCGGCGGAGACCCGCACGCTGTACGGCCTGGAGCATCCCGCGTCGCGGTCGTTCGGCCAGAAGTGCCTGCTCGCCCGCCGGCTGGTGGAGCGGGGAGTGCGATTCGTCCAGGTATACAGCGATGGCGAGTGGGACGCCCACAGCGACCTGCCCGGCAACCACGCCCACCATTGCGCGGCGACCGACGTGCCGATCCACGGCCTTCTGAGCGACCTGAAGCGCCGGGGGCTTTTCGACTCCACACTGGTGATCTGGGGCGGGGAGTTCGGCCGGATGCCGGTCTCGCAGGGGAGCAACGGCCGCGACCACAACCCGAAGGGCTTCCTCGTCTGGATGGCCGGCGCTGGCATCCAGGGTGGAGTGAGCCACGGCGCGACCGATGAGATCGGCTACCGAGCCGCGTCCGACCCGGTCACGGTGCACGACCTGCACGCCACGATGCTCCACTTGCTCGGACTCGACCACAAGCGGCTGACCTACCTGCACACCGGCCGGCGTTATCGGCTGACGGACGTGGCGGGGAACGTACTCACCAGGGTCCTGGCATAGCCCCGTTCGCGTGGGCCTCGTCGGAAACGCCCTTGGAATCGTGGCTCACGCCCGGCCCCCGGATCAACGGCCAGGGCGACTCATTTCGGCGACCCTCGTGGACGGAGATAGCGGTCCCCAAAGGAGACAGGGGCGATGAGCGACCCGATCGACCGCCGGAGCTTCCTCGGACTCACGGCTGCCACCGGATTCGCGGCAGGGTTCCCAGGATGGGCTGCAGAGGCCGCATCCGATCACCCGGCCGTCGGCGCGGCCCGCCTGCCCGCGAGGCCGTTCCTGACCGAGGCGGGCGACTTCGTCGACGTCAGCCGCGGCAACCCCAAGCCCTTCACGCTCCGGGGAGAGGCCCTCGCCCGCGCTCGCCTTACGCCCGAGACCTGGCGGTTGGAGGTCGTCGGCGACGATTCCGCTGAGGTCGCTCACCCAGCACGGCTCGAGGACGGCAGCGCCCTCGACCTCGCGGCTCTGAAGCAACTGGGCCACGAGCACGGCGTCAAGTACCTGAAGGCGATGCAGTGCAACAACATCCCCTTCCCGCTCGGCCAGGGGCTCTGGGAAGGGGTGCCACTCCGCGAAATCCTGCGGCGAGTGGGAAAGGTCGCAAACGTCCGCCGGGTGTATTACTGGGGCTTCCACAACGACGACCCGGCGCAGCTCTTCCAATCGTCGCTCGCCTACAACCGGGCGCTGGAGTCGCCCCCGTGGGAGCCGCCGGCGATGGTCGCCTATCGGTTGAACGGCCGGGACATCCCACTTGAGCGCGGCGGGCCGGTCCGGATGGTCGTGCCGTGGGCGCACGGGTTCAAGTCGATCAAGTGGCTGCAGCGGATCGTCCTGACGAACGACTACAAGGCGAACGACACTTACGCCCTCCAGAACAATGACCCCGAGTCTTACCTGAAGACGGCCGCCTACCTCCGCAAGGGTTCGTCGTCGTTCAAGGCGGACGAGCCGGTCGTCGTCGAGGGGACAGCGATGGTCGGCTGGTCGGGGCTCGAACGGGTCGAGTACTGGGTCCGGCGGGGTGACGGTGCCGAGGAGAAGCTGACCGAGGACGACCCGGCGTGGAAGTCGGCCGTCTGGCGGCCCTGCGAACTGATGCCTGCGCCCGACGACTGGGCCGCCATCCTTCCCGGTGGGACCTCGCCCGGGGAGGTCTGGGGCTTCGACTCGCGGACCGGGAAGCCGAAGGATTGGCCGCTGCCGTTCAGTACGGTCCCGTTCACCGCTCGGTTGGAAGGGCTCAGGCCGGGACTGTACGAGTTTCGGGCCCGCACGGTCGATCGGAACGGGTTCGCCCAGCCGGAGCCGCGGCCCTACCGGAAGTCGGGCCTGAACCCGGTCCCGTGCCAGACGTTCGAGGTGACGGCGTGATTGGCCCCTGCGGGTCGGGCAAGCGACGCGGGTCCCTACCCTCTCTTCATGAGAGCGACGAGTTCAGCATCCAAAGGGTTCCTCGCTGTTGCCTTGCTTTTCCACCCGCGTCGGTTGACTTTCGCAGCGCATCGATTCTCATCGATGCCTGCACTTGGGTCAGAGCGTTCCCGACACACCTGCCGGTCTTCAGGGCAAGCGTGTGAAGAGAACAGTCCTGGGCATCGGTCATCGGCTCGCCGCCGGGGGACCACTCGGCTCGATCCTTGAGATTGCCATCGTCGGTAGCGGGGGAAATTCGGTTGCTCAGCCTGATGATCTCGCTGCTTGACCCACTCCGAGCCCGGCTACCACGGGGGTGTCCCTTGGGCGGCGTTCGTGGATCGATGGTTGGAGAAGAGGTTGCTGGGTTCAAAACGGCGTCACGATTCATTCCCCAGGACAAGTCGGGATGAAGCCGAGGGTCGGAGGAAACTTCCTATCGGCGGTTGAGATTGGTAGCCTTTCCTTGTGCCACCGATCGGCCACCGACCAACGCGAGGTCGATCCGTGACTCCTCGTCCGAGACGACCGGTGGAATGCGGGTATGATCGCCGATCCGGTAATGACCCTAACGCAATCAGGAGTCCTGTTCGTGAACAGCCATTTGACTTGCGTCTCCCTCTCCGTGGTCCTCGGACTCGCTCAGGTGAGTCTGGCGGCGGACAAGGCTCAACCCGTGCGGATGGGTTGCGGTCTGATGACGTTCGACACGGTGCCGGGCTGGGGCCTCGGCCCCGACGGGAAGTCCGTGATCGGACCGTGCCACGGTAGTGTCGTGATCGACAAGGAAGGCAACATCTACACCAGCGCTCATGCTGGGGTCTTCGTCTTTTCGTCGGACGGGAAGGTGATCCGCAGCTTCCTCGGCGACGCGTATTCCGACATCCATGACATGAAGATCCGCGAGGAGGCGAATGGGGAATTCATTTACGGCGCACGCAACGTGAATGCCGAGGGGATCAAGTTCAACGCTCGGACCGGCGAGATCGTCCTCAAGCTCCCATTCCCTGAAGAGTCGGGTCTGAATCTGAAACAATTCAAGCCAACGGCGATGACTGTTGCCCCGAACGGTGACATCTTCCTGGCAGACGGGTACGCGAGCGACCATATCTTCAAATTCGACCAAAATGGCAAGTACCTGATGCATTTCGGGACCAAGGGGAATGGCCTGAAGGAGTTCAACACCGCCCACGGAATGACGCTTGACACGCGCTACGAGCCGCCACGGCTGCTGATCTGCGACCGCAATCACGAGCCCAAGGGACGTCTGCTGCACTACGACCTCAACGGAGAATTCATCGCGGAGGTCGTGACCGGTCTGGGAATGCCGACCTCAGCCTCGGTCCAGGGAGACTACGTCTCTGTGCCGGACCTGCACGGGCGCCTGGTCATCCTCGACAAGGGCAACGCGATCATCGCGGTGCTCGGCAACAACCCTGATCCCGCGATGGGAAGGAACTACAACGTGCCTCAGGAGCAGTGGATCGAGGGAATCTTCAGCGGCACGCATGGGTCATCCTGGGACAAGTACGGCAACCTGTACGTCCAGGACTGGAACGTCGCAGGCCGCATCATGAAGCTGCTGCGCGTGCGTCAAGCGGCACTGAAGAACGACGAGACCGTACCTCGTCAGTGAGACCCAGCGACTTGATCTTCTCGTCAACGCCGAGCGCTCGCATGCGAGCGCTCGCCCTTCGCAATGATATTTCGGGAAACCAAAACTTTTATTTTGTTTTACTTTGACCCGGAGGCTAGTCTCTCATGAGCCTCGTTGCCTAACAGCGCCGCACAGCCGGCATGGAGAACCATTCGGCCATCGTCCAGACGTGATCGGCCAATCCCGCCGCCATCGCTGGCTGCGGGGTTGACGATGGCCCGACTCGTCCTGGACTGCCAGCGTCCGCACCGGCCAGCGGAAGTTGTCGGCGTAAAGCGTCAAGTAGGTGACCGCTTCATGATACCGCCAGTCCTTTGAGAACCGGTACGTCTTGCGGGCCTTTCGGGCGTTGCGGTGTCGGTCCGTCCCGTTCTACCGCTCCACGAACGACGTGTTGATCGCCCGGCTGACCCGCGACAGCCTCAGGGCCGCTACCACCGCGGCCATCGTGCCGAAGACCACGCGCGTGGCGATCGACACCACCCGTCCCTTCTCGCGGGTCTTCTCCACCACGGCATAGGTCAGGCCCGCCGGCGGGACCTTGTAGGGGGCGCGAGGCCGCCCCCGCTGGCCGGTCCGGGGCGGCGTAATCGTCTCGCCGTAGGCGTCGAGGATCGCCACCTCGTACGCCGGGTAACCGTCGGTGGTGATCCGGTCCATCAGCCGGCCCCCGGTGCGGCGCCTCACGTCCCCGACGATCGCGACGACGTTCTCGGCCGTCCGTTCGCCCGGCACGGCGCCCAGGACCAACCGGCTCTCGGCGTCGATCGCGACGTGATCCCAGGTGTCTCCCTTGCGGTCGTCGGCCGGGTCGTCGGGGTCGCAGTGGGCCTGCTTCTTGGCCACGAACGCCCACTTCTCATCGAACGGAACCTCGCGCGTGAGGGGGGAAACGGCGACCAGCTCGTCGTGGAGGTCGTGGGCCTGCGCCGGCCAGGCGGCTCAGGCGGCCGACCGTGCCGCGGTTCACCTTGCAGAGCCGGCCGGTCTGGCGGACCCCGCAGCCTTCGGCGACGGGCTCAAGGACCGATTCGGCCTGGCCGGGCGGCAGCCGGGCGTCGAACAGCGGCGTGCCCTTGCGCTCGGAGAAGAGGGCCTTGCAGGTCCGGCATCGGAGCATGCGGCGGGCCTTGTCGGGGCCGTAGCGGCTGGTCACCGTCAGATTTCCGGCCCGCCGCTTGCCGTGGTCGGGGCAGCCGGAATTCAGGCAACAGAAGCGGGCGAGGTCGTCCATGGCGTGGCTCCGCCGATGCGATCCTCAAGGCTGATGGGGTATTGCGTCACTCCTATGGAATAGACGATTGGGCTGAGTTCGTGCAATGGTGTCAGGCCACGAGGCGATCGCTCCGGTTACGTCGCTCCTTCGGCCGAGAGCCCCGATGGCGGCGACGGATCGCGAGCTCACTCGACGGTGACGCTCTTGGCAAGGTTACGGGGCTTATCGATGTCGCAGCCGCGGAGGCGGGCGACGTGGTAGGCGAGGAGCTGGAGGGGCACGACGGCGACCAGGGGCTGGATCACCTCGGGGACGTCGGGGATCGGGAGGAAGACATCGGCGAGGTCAGCAAGGGCGGAGTCGCCCTCCGTGCCGACGGCGATCACCGGGCCGAGGCGGGCGCGGACTTCCTCGACATTGGAGAGCGTCTTGGCGTGCAAGGGGCCGCGCGGGGCGACGAAGACGCAGGGCGTCTGGGGATCCACCAGCGCGATCGGGCCGTGCTTCATCTCGGCGGTGGGGTAGCCCTCGGCGTGGAGGTAGCTGATCTCCTTGAGCTTCAGAGCGCCTTCGAGGGCCACCGGGTAATGCAGGTCGCGGCCGAGGAAGAGGACGCTCCGAGCTGAATCCAGGCGGGCTGCGGCCTCGGCGACGAGCGGCTCGATGACCAGCGTCCCGGCAACCCGCTCAGGAGCGGCGGCGAGGGCGTTGAGGATCTCTAGGCCGTCGGGGTAGGTCATGTGGCGGAGTCGGCCGAGGTAGAGGGCGAGCAGGGCGAGGACCGTCACCTGCGCGGAGAATGCCTTGGTGCTGGCGACGCCGATCTCGGGACCGGCATGGAGGTAGATGCCGCCGTCGGACTCGCGGGCGATCGTGCTACCGACGGTGTTGACGATCGCCAGGGTCGGGAAGCCGCGGCGTCGGGCCTCGCGGAGGGCGCCGAGGGTGTCGGCCGTCTCGCCGGACTGGCTCAGGACGAAGACAAGCGTGCGGTCGTCGAGCGGGGCATTGCGGTAGCGGAACTCGCTGGCATACTCGACCTCGACCGGCAGATGGGCCAGACGCTCAATCAGGTACTCGCCGACGAGCGCAGCGTGCCAGCTCGTGCCGCAGGCGGCGAAGACGATCCGGCGGACGCGGCGGAGCTGGCGGGCTGTGAGGTTCAGGCCGCCGAGGTGGGCGGTTGCCTCCTCGCGGACGGAGCCGGCCGCGGCAGGCGTCGCGGACGGTGGTCGGCTGCTCGTGGATTTCCTTCTGCATGTAGTGGTCGTAGCCGCCCAGTTCGACGGCGTCGGGCTGCCAGTCGAGGCGGTCAATGCGGGGGGTGGAGGGGCCGCGGTCAAGGTGGTGCAGGAGGAAGTCGTCGGGCGTCAGGCGGACGACCTCGCCATCTTGAAGATAGGCGACGTGCTGGGTGTGGGGCGCGATGGCGGTGGCGTCGCTGGCCAGCAGATGCTCGCCGTCACCAACGCCGACGACCAGCGGGCTGCCTCGCCGGGCGCCGACGACCACGCCGGGACAAAGGGGGCTTACGACGGCCAGGCCATAGGTGCCTTCCAGTTGCGGCAAGGCCCGGCGACTGCGGCGAAGAGGTCGTCCGTCCGCCGACCTGGCGGAGAAACGCGGGCGATCAGGTGGGCGATGACCTCGGTGTCGGTCTGCGAGCGGAAGACCGCCCCCTCGTCGGTCAACTCGGCTCGCAGGGCGGCGTGGTTCTCGATGACGCCATTGTGGACGACGGCGACCAGACCGTCGCCACCGACGTGGGGGTGAGCATTGGCGTCGGTCGGGGGCCCGTGGGTGGCCCATCGGGTGTGGCTGATACCGCAGAGGCCGCGAGCGGGATCGGACTGGACGAGCTGTTCGAGGGCGTAGACCCGGCCGGTCCGCTTGCGGACATGCAGGCCACCCTCGAGGGTGGCCAGCCCGGCACTGTCGTAGCCACGATATTCCAGCCTCCGGAGGCCCGCCAAGAGGATCGAACCAGCCTCGCTCGAGCCGGTGTAGCCGACGATGCCACACATCGCTCAGACCCTGCATCGGGTTGGAATCAGGCCTGGTCGGCCCTTCTGGCTGGACCCGAGTTTCGAGGTTAGCCGGGCGGATGCCCCCGGGCAAGCAACAATTCTCAAGGGCCAGGGATTCACCCTCACCCGGGTTGCTGACCGTCGCGGCGACGCAACAAGAGGGTCGTCCCAATAGGTTGGGCGGGCCAGGAGCCCCATCCGATCGGCGAGAGGCCATTGAATCGACCGCGGGCGGTGTGGTAGAGTGTTCGACTCGGCCGAATTCGGGTGGATGGCCCTTGCGCGAGAGACCTTCGCGAGCGTGGCCCCGCCCGGGAGCCGAACACGAACGGACCGGACGATTGGGTCGCGTCGCGCTGGCCCCGACCCACGGTCGCACCGGCTCGGGATCGCAGTCCCGGGCGGACGAGCCGGATCGAATCACTCACCAACCCGAACCGATGCGTCCCGACGCGACGCCGTCCAAGGCGCCCCACTGCCATGCCTAGCCAAAAGATGAAGACCCACAAGGGGGTCAAGAAGCGGTTCAAGGTGTCGGCCACCGGCAAGGTGGGCCACAAGCCTTGCGGCTCGTCGCACCTGAACAGCCACAAGCGAGGCAAGAAGATTCGCCGGCTGCGTCGGCGCAAGTACCTGACCGTCAACGCCGAGACGCATCGCCTCCGCCGCGCGGTGCTGGCGCCGTACCCGGCGACTCCCGCCGCCGGTAGCCGACGCCATCCCGCAGTTGCATGTGTCGGACGAGCAGACCCCCAACGAGAGTCCCTCCGCGGCGGAGTAACCAGAAAGCTGGCGACGCCACGCGAGACGACGACCAGACCACCGAACGTCAAGTACGTCCACCCTTACCGGGGGCGACGGCCGGGCCAGGCCAAGCGGGTCGAGGCCCCGACCGGATCGAACCGACTGAGAGAACCTGAGCGATGCGTGCGAGAAAAGGCGCGGCCCGCAACCAGGCCAAGAAAAAGCTTTTCAAGGCCGCCAAGGGGTTCGTCGGCGGCCGCCGGCGGCTTCTGCGGTCGGCCAAGGAAACCCTCCTGCGGGCGGGCGTCTTCGCCTTCCGCGACCGGCGGGCCAAGAAGCGGGAATTCCGCAAGCTGTGGATCACCCGCCTGAGCGCCGCGGCCGAGATGCGCGGCCTTCGCTACAGCCGCCTCATCTACGGCCTGAAGCGTGCGGGCATCGTCCTCGACCGCAAGAGCCTCTCCGAGCTGGCCATCCACGACCCGGAGACCTTCGACGCAATCCTCGACCGCGTCCGCGCCGAGCTGGACAAGGCCGACGCCGAGCTGGCCGCCCGCAAACCGGCGTTGACGGCTTGAGGGATGATCGGTCGATGGTCGAGATCGGATGAGTCGATTTCGTTGACCATCGACCATGATCCCTCGAACATCATTGGATGGATGGAAGCCATACCCCGGGGTTCACGGGCCAGTGACCGACGCGCCCTGAACCCGGGCTGGTGAGTTCGGGTCCGGGGGACAGCCGGGCCGTTTGCGAGAGCCCTGCCGAAGGCGATCGATTATGAGCACGACCGATCCGCCGCCGCCGACGCCCTCGCTAGTCTAGATGACCTGGAAGCCGCCGGCCTTGAGGCGTTTCGCAAGGCCGCCACGGCCGAGGCGGTCGAGGCGGCCCGGATCGCGTTCCTGGGTCAGAAGCAGGGCCAGGTCCGCGCGGCCCAGGAACGGCTCAAGTCGTTACCCGGACCGGCGAAGCGGCCGTACGGGCAGCGGTTCAACGCGGTGAAGTCCACGCTCGAAGCGGCCTGGGAATCGGCGAAGATCTCGGGTCGAGCGGCCGAAGGCCGAGGCGGACGCCGTCGATGTGACCCGTCCCGGCTCGCGGCCGAAGCTGGGGCACCGCACCCCTTGACGCAGACGGCCCTGGAGCTGATCGACCTGTTCGGCCGGTTCGGCTTCTCGGTGGCTCGGGGGCCGGAGGTGGAAGACGTCTTCCACAACTTCGAGGCGCTGAACATCCCGCTCTCGCACCCGGCCCGCGACCCGCTCGACAACTTCTACCTGCCCGGCGGCCGGATGCTCCGGAGCCAGACCAGCACGGTCCAGATCCGCGTCATGGAGAACCAGCCGCCGCCGGTCCGGATCGTCGCCATCGGCCGGGTCTATCGGCCGGACGCCGTGGACGCCACGCACTCGTTCATGTTCCACCAGATCGAGGGCTTGATGGTGGACAAGGGGGTGACGATGGCCGACCTCAAGACGGTCATCCGCCTGTTCGCCCAGAGCTACCTCGGCGAGGACGTGAAGATCCGGTTCCGGCCGTCGTTCTTCCCGTTCACCGAGCCGAGCGTCGAGGTGGACATGCAGTGGCACGGCGGCGACCGCTGGGTCGAGATGGGGGGCGCCGGGCATGGTCGATCCGAACGTCTTCCGAGCCGTGGGCTACGACCCCGAGGAGGTCACTGGCTTTCGCCTTCGGCCTCGGGATCGAGCGGCTCTGCATGAGGCGGCACGGCATCGACGACATCCGGTTGCTCTATCAGAACGACGCGCGGTTCCTCGACCAGTTCTGACGCTCCCGTCGGACTGTGATTCGGCGAGGTGGTCCGTCGCGACCGGCGTTCCGATCGGGTAGAGTACGGGGACGGGCCGATCGGCACCGACTCACGACTCCGAAACCGGTTGGGAGAGAGCGATGGACGCCGACAAGAGCCGGGTGATCGTATCGCTGGATGAAACTTCGGGCGGGGTGCAGGTCCACCACCGCGACTTCCCGGAGATCCGCGCGTCGGGCCAGTCGCCCGCGGACGCTGCGACGCAACTGGTCAACCAGCTCACGCGGGCCCTCGACTCCGCGCTGACGAACTGGCGACGCGAATCGATGCAGCATGCGATCGCCGACGTCCAGGCGTTCGCCGCCCGCCCGCGTCCTGAGCGGGAGCCGGAGACGAGATCGAAGCCGGTCGATGCGTTCCGTCTGCCTCTCTGTCAGACCCACGTCGCAACCACTTCTTGAAGGGCCACGTCATGAGCCAGAGCCAGAGCCAGGGCCGGAACTCGCGACGACGCACCTGGTCCGTTGTCCTCGCCGCCGGCCTGATCGTCTTCACGACGGCCGCCGCCGCCCGTGCCGACCTGTTCGGCTACGTCCAGAGGCCGGACCCGACGTTCGCCTGGAAGCAGGTCCGCAACCACGACACCGACGCCGGCAAGATCGTCGACATCCACCTGACCTCGCAGACCTGGCGCGAGATCCCGTGGGAGCACCAGTTGCGGGTCTATGTGCCGAAGGAGGTCCAGTATCCGAAGCAGATGCTGCTGTTCATCACCGGCGGCAGCACCGACAGCCGGCCGAAGCCCGAGGACCACGCGATGGGCTTCGCCCTGGCCCAGCTCTGCGGGGCGCGGGTCGCCGTCTTGCCGCAGGTGCCGAATCAGCCCTTGATGGGCGGCAAGAAGGAAGACGACCTGATCGGCGAGACGTTCATGATCTACCTGAAGACCCAGGAGTCCGACGCTCCCTTGCTCCTGCCGATGGTCAAGAGCGCCGTCGCCGCGATGGACGCGCTGCAAGCCTGGGGCGAGGAGCAGGGTGAGCCGGTCGAGTCGTTCGTCGTCACCGGCGCCTCCAAGCGTGGCTGGACGACCTGGCTCACCGGCGCCGTCGAGGGCGGCAAGCGGGTCATCGCGATCGCGCCGATGGTGATCCCGACCCTGAACATGAAGGCCCAGAGCCAGCACCAGCTCGACGTCTGGGGCAAGTACTCCGAGCAGATCGAGGACTACACCCGCCGCGGCCTCACCGAGCAGTTCGACACGCCCGTCGGCCGCCAGCTCTGGAAGCTGGTCGATCCTTACACCTATCTCGACCGGATCAAGATCCCCGTCCTCCAGATCAACGGCACGAACGACCGCTACTGGACGCTCGACTCGATGAACCTCTTCTGGGACGACATCCACGCGCCGAAGTATGTCGTCTACTTACCGAACGCCGGCCACGGCCTCGACCAGCACCGCGAGTACGCCACCCACGGCATCGCCGCCCTCTTCCGCCACGCCGCGACCGGCCGGTCGATGCCGAAGATCACCTGGGAGCCGGTCCGCAACACCGAGGACGGCTCGCTGACCTTGAAGGTCGAGCGCCGAGGGCGCGAAGTCGGCGAAGTTCTGGGTCGTCCGGAGCGACACGCGGGATTACCGCGAGTCCCGATGGGAGTCGCTCGGCGGCTCGGCCGTGAAGGGCGACGCCGACCGGCCACTGGTCCGCCACGCTCGCCGCCGAAGGCCGCAACGCCGCGATCCTGGGCGACCTGACGTTCGAGGTCGATGGCCTGGAGTACCACCTCTCGACGCAGATCTATGAGGTCCTGAGCAAGCCCGCTGCGAAGTGACGCGACTCCCGTCAGCCAGTCGAAGGAGGCCGACCGTGGCCACCGCCTCGCATGAGCCCTACCCGGATGTCGATCTCTCGGGCCTCCGCCGGTTCTCCCGCGAGGAGTTCCGGCGGCTGACCGAGGGAAACATCCTCGAACCCGACCGGCCGCTCGCCTGGCGCGACGGCCTGGTCTGGCTCGCTGATGCGGACGGAGCCGACGCTCGACCGGTTCACCGTGAGGGACGATTCCTGGATGGCGACGACCGGCCTCCTCGACCGCAACGAACGGCGGGAACGGATCGACGGGAGAATCCATGACATGAGCCCGATCGGGAGCCGGCATGCACCGTGTCTGGATTCGACCTCCCGTCGAGGTTCCGAGACCGCGCTCGGCGAGGCGAGCGATTATGAGCGGTCCTGGGTCCTGTCCGCTTGCAATGACCGTCGGAGCCGGAGCCCGGCATCTGCGCTGCTCCGTGCCCGCGAAGGGGGCTATGCGTCTCGGGCTACCCGGGGCCTGGAGATGTTTTCTGGATCGTGGAGGATCATGGACTCTCCCGCCGCGTCTGATCGCGGTGAGAAGCTGGCCGACCCTGCCGCTTCGATGATCCCCGAAGTCTGGCTCGTGGACCTGAAGAAGAACCTGATCGAAGTGCATACCGGGCCGGAAGACGGGAACCTACTACCGGCATGCGGATCGTCCGCGCCGGGGAGATGATCGCGCCGGGGGCGTTCCCGGACGTGGTGCTGTCGGTCGATGAGATCCTGGGATAGAGCTGAGCCGCCCCGATGATCGTAAGCTGGAACTGGCTGTCGCAGTACGTCCGATTGGACAATCCCGTCGAGGTGCTGACCGAGCGTCTGGCGTTGACGGGCCTGAACCACGAGGCGACCGAGGAAGTCGGCGGCGACCTGGCCATCGACCTGGAGGTGACGAGCAATCGGCCCGATTGCCTGAGCCACCTCGGCGTGGCGCGGGAAATCTCCGTGCTGTTCGACGTCCCCTTCCGGGAGCCTGTGCCGCAACCGCCGACGTCGGGGGAAGACGTCGAGTCGCTGACCTCGATCGCCATCGAGGCGGCCGACCTCTGCCCGCGATTCACGGCGCGGGTCGTCCGCGGGGCGAAGGTCGGTCGAGAGCCCCTGGTGGATGCGGAAGCGGCTGGAGACGCTGGGCGTCGCCCGGATCTCCAACGTCGTCGACGTGACGAATTACGTCATGTTCGAATGCGGCCAGCCGCTGCACGCGTATGACCTGGACAAGCTCGAAGGCCGGCGCCTGATCGTCCGCCGCGCCCGCAATGGCGAGACGCTTGTGGCGATCAACGGGAAGACGTATGAGCTGACTCCCGACATGCTCGTCATCGCCGACGCGAAACGGCCGGTCGGCCTGGCGGGCGTGATGGGCGGCCTGGAGACCGAGATCGGGCCGGAGACGAGGAATATCCTGATCGAGTCGGCGCAGTTCGACCCGATCAGCGTGCGGCAGACGTCGCGGGCGCTCGGCCTGTTCAGCCCGTCGAGCTACCGGTTCGAGCGGCCGATGGACCCCTTGCGGACCGAGTGGGCGAGCCGCCGCTGCGCCGAGCTGATCCTTCAGACGGGCGGCGGCACGTTGCATCCCGGGGTGATCGACGTCGGCCCGAGGCCTGCCGATCGCTCGCCGATCACGCTCCGGCTGGACCAGATTCCCCGCGTGCTGGGCATCGAGATCGGCCGCGAGCGCGTGCGATCGCATCCTCAAGGCATTGGGACTGACTCCCGCGGGCGAGTCGTCGCGGAGCCTGACGTTCGTGCCGCCGAGCTGGCGGGCCGACCTGGAGCGGGAGATCGACCTGATCGAGGAAGTGGCTCGAATTCACGGGTATGAGCATATCCCCGAGGATCGGCCCGTGCCGCTGACGCGATCATCCAGGGGTCGCCGGGAGCGGGTCGAGGCGGAGGTGAGGGCGGCCTTGACCGGGAATCGGGTTCGACGAGGCGTACACGTTCAGCCTCGTGGCCGAGCCGATCGACGCGGCGCTCAACGAGCGGCCCGAAATCGCGAGCCTGAAGGTCGATCATTCGAGCCGCAAGAAGGAGAACGCCCTGCGGCAAGGACTCGTGCCGAGCCTGCTGGCCGCGCGGGCGTACAACGAGGCGCACGGCGTGGCCGAATGCCGAGCTGTTCGAGATCGCCAACGTCTACTGGCCCCGGGCCGAGTCGAGCTTGCCCGACGAGCCGACGCGGCTGGCGATCGTCGGCGGTCGCGATGTGCTCGGGATGAAGGGCGTGGTCGAGGCGCTGCTGGAACGTCTGCACGTGCCGGGTCTGGAGGCGCGGGCCTCGTCACACGCCTTGCTCCGGCCGGGACGGGCGGCGGAGCTCCTGGTCGAGGGCACGCACCTGGGATTCGTTGGCGAGTTGCATCCCGAGTGGGTCGAAAAGCTGGGCCTCCGGGACGACTGCGCGGCGGCGGAACTGGCGTTCGACCTGCTGATCGAGCGGGCGCAACTCGTGCCGCAGTACCATCCCATGCCGGCGTTCCCGGCCGTGAGCCGGGACCTTTCGCTGGTAGTGGATCGGAACCTGCCGTGGTCCGAGCTGGCCACGGCGGCGCGTCGGGCGGCGGGGCCGATGCTGGAAGATTTGACGTATCTCGACACGTTCACCGGAGGCAACGTCCCCGAGGGACGTCACAGCCTGCACTTCGGCCTGCGGTTCCGACACCCTGAGCGGACGCTCACGGGCGAGGAGGTCGAGCGGGCCGTGCAGGCAATCGTCGAGGCGTGCCGGGTCCGGTTCGAGGCGGTATTGAGGTAGTGGGAGCGGACATGGCGTCGATCGCACGGCCCGGCGCATGGGAAACGGGCCCGCGCTCGGGAGAGCGGGGCCCGTCGGGATTGGCAATGAGCTTTCGTCGATCAGACCGGTGGCGCGGCGCCTGCGGCCGACGATCAGGCTGATGACGAAGAGCACCAGGAAGATCACGGCCAGGAAGTAGCCAATATTCGCCGCCGTGCCGCTGATCCAGCCCATGCCGGGAACGAGAGCCGCGATCAGGGCGATGATGAAGAACAGAATGGCCCACCGAAGCATCGGTTGACTCCTTTATTCTTGGAGAGAAGCCGGAGGTCTGGGGACTGCGGGGTCAGAACCCCGCAACGATGGTTGGCCGTCCGTGGCCGGTCGCTCCATTCACGGCGTCGCCACCCGGAATCGAGGGCGACGCCGCGTTGATTCGGAATGCGTCGAGGCTCGTGACGCGATGCATCAACAGCGTTCCGGAACATTCCAATTAGCGGGATCGCATCGCGACCCCGACGACCAGACCAACAACCAGGCCAAGGCCGAAGGCGGCAGCGACCGACTGGCCGGGGCGATGGCGGACGAAATCTTCGGCCGTCTCGTATCCCTCACCCATGGCGCGATACGCCTGGCCATAACCGGCCCGAAGCCGTTCGGCGGTCGCGCCGGCGAAGTCGCGGACAGACTCGGCGGCCTGACTGGTGGCAGACGCGCCTCGGGCGGTCAGGTCACCGAGGAACTTCTCGATCGCCTCGCGGCCCTCGCCAGTCTTCTGCTGGATCCGGCCGATAAGCTGGTCGATGTTGCCGTTCTCGATCTGGAGGTCGCTGTCGCTGAGCTGCCCCCACTTCTCCTTGACCTGGCCCTTGATCTTGTTCCACTGACCTTGAATTTCCTGCGCGTTGAGCATTGCGGCGAGCCTCCCTTGGTATGTTGCCATTCGACGCTGCTTGGAGGCGGTAGCCGCCGACCGGCCGTCCCACCTCGATTCGCTGTTGAGAGGATTGTTAACGCAATCGCAGTGCCAAAGTTTTATTGACGCCTGTGAATCCGGTGTGACGGGCCTTGCCGATCGAGCCGGAGGAACCGGGCGCGGGAGCATCGTCGCCGGGCCTGGGAAGAAGATGGACCGGGGCGTTAGAAGGGGGGTCGTCGCGGAGGCGGGCGGCTCGCTGAACCCTGAAGTGGGCGGGTGATCCCAGGAGTGGCGGGCGCAAAGAGAACCCCCCGGCATGAGACCGGGGGGTGCGTGGTTATCAGGAGCCGGGCGGTGGGACAGACAGGCCTCCAACCGACCGGTGCGTTGGCTTCGGGCGTGGAGCGGGAGCCGATCCGATCAGGGATTCTCGGCGGGGGCACCCGGAGCGGCGGGAGCCTCGGCACCCGGAGCCGGCATGGCACCGGCGTCGGCCGGGGCGGGGGCTGCCTCGCCTGCGGCCGGAGCAGCCGGGGCGGCGCCCTCCTCGTTGGCGCAGCCGACGAAAGCGAAGAGGCCCAGCAGGGCGAGAGCAAAGAAGCGCTTCATGAGGGTTTCCGTCCTGTCCTGTTCTTCAGTTCCTGGCAACCATGCAAGTTGACGCCGCTCCCACGGCGGAAACGGCCTACAGAGCACGACTGTTATAGCGAGCGAAGGACCAGCTTACTAGTAGTTCGTGCCCCGGTGTCGATTCTCGCGAACGGGTTTCGACCCCGGGCGTCCTCGCGCACCCGGGCCACCTCCCGCCGCGAAGCGGGCTGCGCGGCCAGCCTCGGCGGCACGGGGCTTGCACGATGGTCAACCAGTCAGTTCTCGATCTCAAGCGGATCGAGAGTGCACTTTGCGGACGGAATGTCGAGGACAACGGACTCCTGGGAGGTAGAAATCCGATGGCCGACAAGCAACAAAATCCGTCGCAGGGACGGAACAACGGCGGCTCGGTGCAGGGTCAGATGCGCGAGATGGGCCAGCGCGTCCGTGAAGGCGCGGAGCAGGTGGGCGACCGGATGAGGGAGGGGTACGACATGACCCGCGATGAGATGGCCCGACGCTACCGGCAAGCCGAGGGCATGGTCGCCCGCAACCCGGGCTCATCGGTGCTCGTGGGCTTCGGCCTGGGCGTCGGCCTGGGCGTGGTGCTGGGGATGCTCCTGACGCAGCGGGAGCAGTCCTGGTTCGATCGCTACGTGCCCGACTCGCTCCGCGACCTGCCCGACCGCTTCCGCCACATCCCCGATCGGTTCCGGCACATCCCGGATGCCGTCTCGGAATATCTGCCGAATCGTTGAGGTCCGGGGCCGCGAGCCAGCCACTGGACGCAAGGAGGCCGCTTCGGGACCCGTCCCGGGGTTGGCCTCCTTTTGCTTGCATGGACGTCAAAGTGGCTCGATCGGCCAGGCAAGCGATGGATGGACGGGCCGATGTCCGTACCATAGAGTGGCAAGCGAACGGGACGACTTGAGGTCGGGAGGGCGTGGTCATGGTCAGGAACTGGCGGTTCTGGGTGCTGGCCGCGCTCCAGGTCGGGCCGCCGGCCCTGTTCATCACCCTGGGCTTCCGCTGGCTGGCCGAGCGGGACTGGGGGTTCTACGGCTTCGTGGCCTGGCTGGCCGCCGGCTCCGTCTTCGCCGCCTTGATGGTCCGCTGGACCCGATCGAAGAATCCGGTGCTGCCGCCGATCGACTGGAACGCGCCGCGGACCTTCACCCCGCGCGACCGCCAGGCCTGGGAGGTCGTCCAGCACGAGGCGGAAACGGCCGAGACTGGCTCGATGGAACAATTGACGACCATCGACATTTACGTCAATACCGGCAAACGGTTGTCCGAGGCAGTCGCGAAACACTACCATCCGAACTCGTCCCACCCGGTCGAGCATGTGCCAGTGGTGGACATCCTCACGGCGCTCGAGCTGGCCGCGGAGGATCTGGGCCGGCTCTGCCGGGAGGTGCCGGGCGGCGACATGCTCACGCCCGCCCACGGCAAGAAGGCAGTGCAGGCGGCCAACTACATCAACAAGGCCAACCAGATCTACGGCTACCTCCTGCCGATCTTCCAGCCGGCCGCGGGCCTGATGCGGCTGGGTGCCTCGAAGCTGATGACCGAGCCGGCCTGGAAGAACATGCAGGCGAACCTCCTGCGCTGGTTCTTCCGGGCCTACGTCAATCGACTCGGCACGCACCTGATCGAACTC
Source organism: uncultured Planctomycetales bacterium (assembly GCA_963752755.1). Taxonomy (GTDB): domain Bacteria; phylum Planctomycetota; class Planctomycetia; order Isosphaerales; family Isosphaeraceae; genus CAVVZJ01. The sequence continues at coordinate 511,994 of CAVVZJ010000011.1, forward strand.
TACAGCGGCCGGCTCGCGATCGGGGCCGAGCAGTACCGCCGCCTGACCGGCCGCTCGCCCGGACGGACGCTCGGCGAGGGCGAGGGCGTGCCCGAGCGTCTGGTCGTCGCGGTGGCCGGGGCGCGGGGTTCGGGCAAATCAACGCTCATCGCGGCGCTCGAAGACGCCCGGTCCGGCGACCTTGGCCCGGTTCGCGACCGCCTGGAACGGGGCGGCTTCGACGCAGGGCTGGCCGACTTGCTGAGAGACCGCCGAGTTCGTCGAGATCGAACGTTACACGATCCACGAAGGAGGCGAGGTCGCCCGCGACCGCTACACCCGCCAGGATGCCGTGGTCGAGGCCGTCGAGGCCGACTTCCTTCTGCTGGTACTCGATGGCCGACGGGCCGACTTCTCGCTTGATGCCCGGTTCGCCGAGGCCTGGGCCTCCTGGTTCGACACGCAGCCGTCGCGGGAGGTCCCGCCGGCCCTGGCCGTCCTGACCGGCGCCGACCGGCCCGAGCTGACCGGCGAGTCGCTCGGGACGCCCGAAGGCGGCCGGGTCGTGCTGACCCACGCCGAGCCGCGAGTCGGCCCTGCGGGCCCGACTCGACGGAGTGCGCAAGACGCTGCCCGCCGCGATCACCGACGTCGTGGCCGTCGGCCTCGAAGCCAGGCCGCCCGAAGGGATCGACGACGTGCTCCTGCCCGAGATGGCCGCCTTGCTGCACCGGGCGGAGCGCACGGCCTTGATCCGACATTTCCACTGGCAATCCAACCGCTCGAAGGCCCGCCGCTTCCTCGGCCAGGTCGGCCGTCAGGGACGGCGACTCTGGGGCGCGGTCCGCTCGCGCAAGGGACGGGCGAAAGAGTCCGCCCGTTGAGAGGCGAACGGTCCCGTGGGCGGCCGTTGGCACAATGCTTGCTCACCAAGGCGGGCGACGAGGGCCAAAGGCGGCCGGCCGTGAGCACGCGACGAGCACGACGAGGAACCAGCCGTGGCGACAGAGCACCACGAGGTTGACGAGATTCGCCGCCAGATGGCGCAGATCCGCCGGGAACTCCACGAAGACATGCAAGGTGTCGTCGCGGGGGCGGAGGCGGCGAGCGACTGGAAGTATTACGTCCAGCGCTACCCGTGGGTGGCCCTCGGCCTGACGGCGGTCGTCGGCTATCTGGTCGTCCCAAGCGTCGGCCGTCGGCCGAGGAGGCGGCCGAGGAAGCGGCGGAGGAAACCGCCGACCGGTTCCGCGGCTGTCTTCCGCCGTGCCAGGAAGGCGGTTCGTAAGGGCGAGGAGCCGCCGAGCGTCGAGAAGAAGGAGCGCAAGGCGGGCCTGATGGGCATGGTCTTCGGTATGGTGACGCCCGTCGTCCTGCGGGTCGTGCAGACTTACGCGGCGAACTACGTCGAGAACTGGCTGGCTCAGCAGCAGGCGATGGGCCTTGGCCCGATGTCGGCCGGCGGCCCGCCGCCCGGCTTCGGTCCGCGACCGGGACGGCTCGGGCTTCCCGGGCCACCGGCCCGCGGCCCGGTCCCGGCTCGCGACCCGGTCCCCGACCCGGCAGCGGCCCGCCGCCCGGCTTCGGCGAGCCGCCGGGCGGTCCCTCGCAGTCCGGGTTGAGAAGAGCACCGGAGCCCGGTTCGGATCGAGAACGATCGATCTGGCCCAAAGTCGAGTCTGAGTCAGAATCACCAAAGTCAACCGGCACCGGTGTTCGCCGCGCAGGACTCAAGAACCGCGACCGGCCAGGCCCGCGAGCGGACCGGTCTCCCGGAGGGTCGTTCCGATGATCGATCGACTCAAGAACCTCGGCGGTGGGGACCTCGGCACACAGGCCGAGAACCTCAGGGAATCGGCGCTGGACCTGACCGCCACGGCGCGGGAGAAGCTCGCGCAGGGTCAGGACATTCGTCCGCAACTACACGGTCCGCGAGCCCGCCAAGGCCCTCGGTCTGGCACTGGGCATGGGAGTACTCCTCGGATGGCTGATCAAGCGACGGTAAGATCGCAGTCGCAGGCCCGGGCGAACCGCAACGGCGGGCCCCGGGTCGACGATCGACTCGCCCTTGAGCGAGGGAGTCTTCGGCAACCTCGCCGAGTTCGCCAGCGACTGCACGACTCTGGCCGAGTTGCAGATCAAGCTCGCCCTGCTCGACGCCAGGGAGAGCGCCGGCCGGGCCGCCTGCCGGTCGGCATCGCCATCGCCGGCGTGATTCTGGCATCTGGTGAGCCTGCCGGTACTCTTGCTGGGCGTCGGCGAATTGCTCGTGCTCTGTGACGACCCTGGAGCGGGCCTGGGCTTACCTGATCGTGGCGGGCGCGTGCCTGGTCCTCGGCGGTCTGCTGGCCTTGCTGTTCGGCCTGCGACTCGGCTCGGCCTTCGCGAGCTTCCAGCGCTCGCGCGAGGAGACTGAACCGCAACCTGACCTGGATCAAGACCGTCCTCGCCCACAGCGGCCGCCGTCCTCCGCATCACCGGCGAGCCGGCGAGCGCATCTCCGGCCGTATCGCTGGGTCGCTGGCAGGATGACGAGCAGCACGAGCATTGCAAAGGCGAGCCCTGATCCAGATGACGGATTTCCTTCGGTCTGCCGAGGATCACGCCGGGAGCGGCTGGGCCACAAGATTTGTCGGCCAGCCGCCCTTGGTGGCCGGCTTGACGCGCGTGTCGGGAACCGCTCTAAAAATGAGCCCCGAGGAGCCTCAGGCCCCGGGGCTCGTGGGCGATTCCAAGGCCGAACGGGGTCGGGTCAGGGTTGCTCGACGACGTCGCTGACGACCTCGCCCAGCTTCGCGGTCGGAGGCGTAGGGGGCGAGGTCGGCCCAGGCGACGATGCCGACCAGGCGATCCTCGGCATCGACCACCAGCACGCGGCGGATGCCCTCGCGGCCGAAGATGGCTTCGACCTCCGCCAGGGGCGTATCAGGACGGACGGTGACGACGCCCTTGGTCATGATGTCGGCGACCGAGCGCGTGGCCAGGTCGGGGTGATCGGCCAGGGCCAGGGCCACGTCGCGGTCGGTCAGGATGCCGACGGGCTGGCCGTTATCGAGCACGGGCACGGCGCCGCAATCGGCGTCGCGGAAGATCATCACGGCCTCGATCACCGAGCTGTACGGCGAGCAGGTCCGCGGGTCGGGCGTCATGATCGTCGGCGGCCACCGTGGGCCGGCGTCGTCGGGCGACGGGCTGGGCCGTCGGTCGGGAAACGGGGTCGGGCATCGGTGCGATCTCCGAAGCTTCGTGTTCGACGGGCGGTGCTGAACCGCTCAGGTCAAGCGGACAACCAGCAAGCAATGACGGAAGCAAGTGGCGGGCCAACACCGGCGACCCGCTCGATCGCCCGCGAGGTTCGTGACCCGAAGCCACCGCCTCAGGTCGCCTTGAACGGATACTTGTCGATCCCGTACTGGCTGATCTTGCCCGAGATGCTCCGTCGGGAGAGGCCGCAAAGCTCGGCGCAGCGGCCGACGTTGCCGCGGCTCTTCTCCAGGGCCTTGAGGATGTACTCCTTCTCGATCTGCTCGGTGGCGTGCTTGAGGTAGTGGGGCAGCGGGTGCTTCAGGTCGATCTCGAACCGGGGCTTCTCCTGGGCGCGCCACCGATGACCTTCGGCGGGAGGTTGTCGAGGCTGATCGTGTCGCCGATGGTGGTCACGGCCGCGCGCTCGATGGCGTTCTCCAGCTCGCGGATGTTGCCCGGCCAGCGGTAGGCGAGCATCTGGTCCATCGCCTCGGGCGACACCTTCTTGGGCGGCTCGTCGGGCCGGGCGTACTTGGTGAGGAAGTGGGAGATCAGCAGCGGGATGTCCTCGGGCCGCTCGCGGAGCGGCGGCAGGTCGATCTTGATGACGTTCAGGCGGTAGAAGAGGTCCTCGCGGAACTTGTCCTCGGGGACCTCCTTCTCCAGGCTCTTGTTGGTCGCCGCGACGACCCGGAGGTCGACCTCGAGCGACTCGTGGCCGCCGACGCGCTCGAACTTGCGCTCCTGCAGGACGCGCAGGAGCTTGGCCTGCATGGCTGGCGAGATGTCGCCGATCTCGTCGAGGAAGATCGTGCCGCCTGTCGGCCAGCTCGAACCGCCCCTTGCGGCGGGCCTCGGCGGAGGTGAAAGCCCCTTTCTCGTGGCCGAACAGCTCGCTTTCGAGCAGCGTCTCGGGCAAGGCGGCGCAGTTGACGGCGACCAGGGGGCCGCGGTCCTGCGCGGCGTAGTGGATCGCCTTGGCGATCAGCTCCTTGCCGGTGCCGGTCTCGCCCTCGATGAGCACCGTGCTCTTGGTCCCCGCGATGTGCCGGATCAGCTCGAAGATCTCGTGCATCCGGGGGTTCTTGCTGATGATGTTGTGGAAGCTGTAGTTCTCCTGCAACTGCTGCCGGAGCGAGAGGACCTCGTCCTGCAAGGCTCGCTTCTTGAGGGCGCGGTCGATCACCAGTCGCAGATAGGTCGGGTCGTTGATCGGCTTGGTGAGGAAGTCGTAGGCGCCGAGGCGCATCGCCTCGACGACGCGGTCGATCGAGCCGAAGGCCGTCGTGACGATGATCGTCACGAGCATCCGGCGGTTGACCACCTCGCGGATCAGGTCCATGCCGCCCATGCCGGGCATCCGCAGGTCGGTCATCAGGATGCTGTAATCGGTCTCGCCCAGCTTGGCGAGCGCTTCCTGGCCGCTGGAGACCGCCTCGACATCCAGCTCGTCGGAGGCAAGGAGCTTCATCAGGTGGCCGCTGCTGTACGTATCGTCATCAACGATGAGCAGCTTCCTCTTCATGTTCGCAACCTCGGGAGATCGTTTCAGGGGTCCTGGGCTCGGCCTTTCGAGGGTGGGCCGCGCGGGGCGGTTCTCGGATGAGCAATTCCGATTCCGCGGCGAACGACCTTGCCTTATTCTGAGAACTCCGCTTGCACAATCAAGGGAATTCTCCGTTCAGGGTTCTTCGTGCGCGAACCCGGGAATTTCGGTGCGCGGCCGGCTCGGGCATCGCTCGACCCCGGGGGCCCTCAGACCTTCCCAGAGGCCGCTCACGGCATCGGAATTGCCGATCATGATATCGGTATGAGGTGCGCTTGCCGGTGAGATCGTTCTCAAGGCAGGACGCGACCGGTCGAGGCGGTCGGGTCGAGGGCCAGGGAGATTGGAGCGATGGTGGACGTGGCACAGGGCCGTTGGCCGCAGGATATGCGACGGGTCGCGCAGGAGCCGAGGTCACTCGCGGAGGAGGGCACCCTGGAAGCGGTGGCCGATCAACTGATCGGTTCGGTCCGTGGCTTCATCCGCGAGCAGCCGGAAGCCGCCGCCCTCTCGGCCCTCGGGATCGGATTCGTGCTGGGCTGGAAGCTGCGCCCCTGGTGACCTTGGCGGTCCAAAACTTGCAGTCATGGACGCTCGTGGCCCGACCGGGCCAGGTCGGTCCGCGATTCTGGCGTGGACTGAGCCTTTTCGTGCGGTTTTGCTGGACGGTCGAGATCTCGTTATCGTGCGGCCGTCACGAGGTTCCGGATTTCGAGAAGCGTACTCGGCCGGAACGCCGGGTCGAACCTTCCGAGAAAACCGCTCTCGCTCCCAGCGAACCGAGGTGTCAGGCACCGGCGTCGTGGGCCGGACTTGAACCGGGATGATCGGGGATGAGCCCTTTCCCCCTTGGCATGATTGCTGGAGAGCCCTCCCCCAATGCCGATGCCCCATAACGAGCGGTTCATCGAGATCCTGGTCCACGACCTCCGCGGTCCTTTGAACGTGCTGAAGCTCACGCTGCACGTTCTCGACGAGGTCTCGCAACAGGGCAACGAGGAGTTGACCGAAGATGTCCGAATGATGCGGCAGAACATCGACGAGATCGACCACATGCTGGCCACGCTGGTCAACTACTCCCAGCTCCCGGCCGATAGCGGCCACGCTGCGGCCGATCGAGTTCGACCCGTCGCGCGTGCTCCGCGACCTGGTGGACCAGTACGCCGAGAGCCGGCCGCAGCAGGACTTCCGGTTCGAGAAGGCGTCTGCCGCCCCGTCAACCGTGAAACTCGACCCCGAGCTGGCGAGGCAGGCGTGGTCCCACGCCCTGGAGAACACCGCCGCCGCGGCCAACGGCAAGTATCCGATCCGCGTCCGGCTCCTGGACGGCCCAAATCGCTGCGTGGTCGAGCTGACCGCGGACGGACCGCCGAGGGAATCGGTCGTCGCCATGGAGCTTCCGACGGACGATTACCAGCGGATCACCGGCACGGTGGGTGAGCGTCGCGGGATCGACCTGGCCACCGCCTCGCGGATCTCTGCGCTCTTCGGCGGCTCGGCCCGGCTGGTGGTCGAGCCCGGCCGCCGGGCCACGGTCGTGCTCGACTGGCCGACGAGCCTGCCAGCGGAATCGCCCAACGGATCGCCGGCGCCGGGCTGAAGTCCGGATCATCGCGACCTCGGCATCCCGCTTGCTCCCAGCCCTCTCCGGAGCACCGAGGTCCGGGCTCCGACGGGGATGGCCACGCCGATGCCCCCAACCCAACCCACGATTCCCGCAATGGCCCCGACGCGGGGCGAGGCCTCGACGATGCCCAACCGAGACTGGATTGCCGCCGAGTTCGCCAAGGGGATCGACGCCGAGCAGCACATGATGACCGAGGCTCGGGCGCGCGCCGATTCGCCGCCCGACCCGGCCACGGTCGTGCTTTACAACCAGATCGCCGTCGAGGATGAACGCCACGTGTCCGCCATCGAGACGATCGCGACTCGCTACGGCTACACCCCCTCCCGCACTCCGGGCGGTGGTGGCCTCGGCGCCACGCTCACCCGTCTCAAGGAGAAGGTCTCCGAGATCGGAACCAGCCCGAGTCGCCGCGTGGCCGACGATCTGCTGGCCAAGTCCGACGCGATCCACTGGATGATCGCCTGGGTTCACACCTTCGAGGCGATCGGCGACACCGAGAGTGCCCGCGAGCTGGCCGCCGTCCTCACCGAGGAGAAGGCCCACCGTGACGCCCTGCAAACAGCCCTGAGCCGGATCGTTGAGGCCGGGGCGAAGTCGGAGTCCCAACAGACCACTTCGTAGGCAGGCCCGACCCGTGCGGATTCCACGACGGACCCGGGAATGGCACCCGACATCGGAGCGGTCCGGCGGGCGGGAAATCACCGATCGAACCACGCCTCGTCGGGCCACTCGCGAGCAGTCGGGCCGGTCGGGCGGGTCCACCGGTCGGAGCCCACCCGACCACAACCGACTCGCGAGAGCGGGCTCAGGCCGGTCGGAGCGGCGTGCCCGGCTCCAGCCGTTCGCGGCCGTACTCGTCCGATCCGGCCTCCTCCTCGGACCACTGGTCCATGACCGGCTGGACACCCTCGCCATATTCCTCGACGAGCTTGCCGCCGAGCCAGCCGGTGTAGAGCCCAAGAGCACCGCCGGCCAGGCCGAGCAATCGGGCGGAGGGACCGGGGCGACGTCCGGCGCGGTGGGCGCGATCGCGGAGCACGTAGCTGGCGGCGAAGAGCGTGCCGACCAAAGCGTTGCCAAGGCCGTGTGTCGTGGCCACGCGATGGTTGGGCTGTCGGTCGGGCGGGATGAAGCCGTAGTCGCGAATCCCGGTCGCTGCCGCGGCCACGGAGCCCACCAGGCCGATCGCCGTGCTGATCCTGGCGGCATCGTCGTAGGCTTTCTTGCCGGTCGCCACAGCGAGGACGTCGCAGACGTTGCTCGCCACGAACGTTCCCAGCGGCAGCATCACGATGGCCGGGTGCGGGCTATGGCCGAGGACGTTTTCGAGCTGATCGATGGGCTTGGTTAGGAATCCCATTGGCAAAGGCCCCTCGGGTGGTGCGAGTTGCGGAACGAAGCCGGCGGACCGACGGACACACCGGGCCGGGCCCGGCACTCGTCCCTCCTTCCGCGGAGCCTCGGGGTTCATCTCCCGTGCCAAAGGGACGCCGGGCGTCGTGCCGACGCCGGCTCAGCTATCCTCCCCCCGGCTCTCAACGGCGTGTCGGAAATCACGACCGCCCACCTCCTCGCCCCCGATGTGTGCTATACTTAACGCTGGCTCTCTGGCCTTTTCGCGGACATCCGTCTCGTCACGTTCTGGCGAGACGTCGCGACGCCACGACGCGTCCCGGACGCCGAACGAACTTCAAAATGGGTAAAATGGCTTTCCTAAATTCTGTGTCAGTCGGCATTTGCCGATTTGGTTCTGGGGCCCGAGAAAGCGTCCCCCTGGCGTCTTCCTGCTGTCCCCCAGGCGTCCCGGGCGCGTCGTCGACCCGTCGCCCGGGCGTTCGCGTCACGTCCGGGGCACCTGGTGACGATAAAGAAAGCGGTTCGCGGTGCCGGGTTCCGGGCGAGCCGGGACCTTTCCGGAGAGCGGCGAACGTCGCACCTCCGGGTGCGATCCGGGGGGTGCGACTTCCGCTCGGTCGTGCTCTTGGGCTCACTGAGGGCTGCGTGGCGTGCCGGTGTTGATGTTATCAACGGGCGTGTCGGCGCCGGCGGCGCTGCCGGGGGTGGCCGAGTCGATGGCGGGTGGGTTGGCGCGGACGGACTCGTCGCCCTTGGCGGGCTGGGGCTGGTCGGGGTCGCCCTCGCCGCCGCGGGCGGCCGAGCCGCCGCTGGTCTCGGCGTCGCCGGTCTTGCCGAGGAGCTCGCCGGTGTCGGGGGTGGCATCGACGGGCAGGTCGGTGCGCACGGCGGGCTTCTCGTCGGCCGACTCCGGCCTCGGGCCGTTGGTCAAGCCGGCGCCCGGGGGGGCGGTGCCGCAGCCGGCGAGGGCCAGGCCGAGGGTCAGAATGAGGGCGGTTGCCGCGAGGCCCCGCGAACGGAGGGTTGGCAGCGTCATGAGAGACTCCCTGTCTTCGGAAAACGTCATCGATGCGTCTCGCCAGCGTTCAGGATAACCTAGGGGGAAGGAAACGTGGCGACAAGAGGGCTGAGGACGACCCGGCTCGTCGGTTTGAGCACGTTCCTTTATGTCACGCGAGGGCCGTGCCGGACGATTCGCCTGGCACGCGGGATGCGGTAAAAACGGGGCTGTGCCGCGACCGTTCCGGTCCACCGCGGAGCCGTTTGCGGCGGGGAGTCGGGGAGACGCGGGAGTGAGCACAATGACCTGGGTTCGGTTGAAGTCGGCGTTAACCCTTGGCGGCCTCTCACCCGTGCAGGTGCTCGGGAGGACGTGGAAGGGGATCAACGACAACGAGGTCATGACCCGAGCCGCCGCGATCGCCTTCTACGCGATGCTCGCCTCGGTGCCGTTCCTGGCCCTGCTGATCACCCTGGCCGTGCAATTGCTCCCCGAGGACGCGATCGTCGCCCGCGACGTGAACCAGCAGACCGTCAGCCAGTTCCAGAGCACGATGGACCGCTTGCTGCCTGACCAGGCGGCCGAGGTCGTGCGGGACCAGATCAAGCAGATGCGCGAGAACCCACCGTTCGGCCTGCTCTCGTTCGGCTTGCTGGTGGCACTCTGGACCGCGTCGAGTCTGTTCGTGGCGATCATCGACGGGCTCAATGCGATGTACGGCGTGGACGAGACCCGCTCGTTCCTGAAGCTGCGGCTGACGGCCATCGTAATGACCGTGATCCAGGCCGTGATCCTGATCGTGGCCCTGGTGGCGATCGTCGTTGGCCCGGAGATCCTCGACTGGCTCGGCCTGGGAGGCACGACTTACAAGTCGCTGATCCTCCTCGGCCAGTGGGTCGCCCTCACCCTGATGATCCTGACGAGCTTCGCCCTGACGTACTACGTCGCCCCCGACGTCGAACAGAAATGGGTCTGGATCACACCCGGAAGCCTCTACGGCACGGTCGCGGTGGTCGCCTTCACCTTGCTCTTCCGCGTGTATGTGCAGAACTGGGGCAACTACCAGAAGACCTACGGCTCGCTCGCGGGTGTGATGGTGCTGCTCTTGTGGCTCTGGGTGACGAGCCTGGTCCTGCTGGCTGCGGCGCAGGTGAATCAGGTGGTGGAGGAGGCGTCGCCCGTCGGCAAGTCGAAGGGCCAGCGGGTCGATCCTACCGAACCGCCCGACTTCACCGCGATGGAACCCCAGCCCATGAGCCAGGATCGGCCGTGAACGCGTGTGGCGGATCGATGTCGATCCGCCGCGACGTCCTTGCCCGCTGGCCAGGATCGGGGTAAGAATCGAGTCATGTTCTGCATCACCGGACGTCCCCAGCGTGCGTGCGACGGCGCGACGAGGCGGACCGTGCTCCGCGTCGGCGGCCTGGCCGCGTTGAACCTGATGCTCCCGTGCCTGCTCGACTCTCCGGCGCGAGCCGGTCCCGAGGGGTTTGGCCATGCGGACGGCTGCATCCTGATCTACCTGTTCGGCGGTCCCAGTCAGATCGACACGTTCGACATGAAGCCGGACGCCCCCGAGCAATTCCGGGGCGAGTTCCGGCCGATCGCGACGAACGTGCCCGGCCTCGCGATCTGTGAGCATCTCCCCTTGCTCGCCCGGCAAGCCGACAAGTATTGCCTGATCCGCAGCCTCTGCCACGAGCACCCCCGTCACGGCTGGGGGCTCTACTACATGCTCACCGGCCGCCGGCACACCCGCCCCGATCTCGACGCGCCCCCGACCCCCGACGACTTCCCCGGTCTCGGCGCCTTGATCAGCAAGCTCGACCGGGCCTCCCGGGGCGGTCCGCCCGCGATCACCTTGCCGCGGTGGAACAAGTTCAAGGACCTGCCGAACGCCTACGCCGGCGAGCGCGGCGGGTTCCTCGGGGGTGGTCACGACCCCTGGCTCATCAACGCCGAGAGTCCCGATGGTCAGTCGTTCGCCCCGGCCGGCCTGGACCTGCCGCCCGGCGTCACCCCGGGCCGCCTGACGGGTCGCCGCGACCTCCTCGATGAGCTGGACCGTCGCCTCGGCTTCTGGGGCGACTCCGGCGCCGCGATGGACGCCCAGACCGAGCGAGCCTATGCCCTGCTCGCCACGCCGGCCGTGCGGCGGGCGTTCCGCCTCGAAGCCGAGCCGCCCGGTCTTCGCGATCGCTACGGTCGGCACCCGTTCGGCCAGGGTTTACTGCTCGCCCGTCGACTCATCGAGGCGGGGACCCGGCTGGTGCAGATCAACTGGCACGACGACGGCAGCGACGTGAAGTCCCCCTTCTGGGACACGCACAAGGACAACTTCTCCTCCCTGCGCGACCGTCTCTTGCCTCCCTTCGACCAGGCCCTCTCCGCCTTGCTCGACGACCTCCACGCCCGCGGCCGGCTGGATCGAACGCTCGTGCTGGTTATGGGCGAGTTCGGCCGGACGCCCCGGATCGGCCAGGTCGTCATGAACGCCGCGACCAACGGCAGTGGCCGCGACCACTGGCCGCACGCCTACACCGTGCTCGCCGCCGGCGGCGGCCTTCGGGGCGGCTCGGTCTTCGGCGCCAGCGACGAGCGGGCGGCGTTCGTCACCGATCGCCCGGTCTCGCCGCCGGACCTCCAGGCGACCGTGCTCCACCGGCTCGGTATCGACCCCTCGGCGACGATCCGCGACCGCCGAGGACGGGAGCATCCCGCCGGCGCCGGTCGGGTGGTCTCGGGGCTGGGTTGAATCGGGCCGGGCCGTCGGCTTCCCGAACCCGGAGGCTCTGGCACGGGTCCTGCAAAAGAGGGCTGCCCCGCGAGGCCGCACCGCGACGCCGCCCCCCCCTTTCCCCGGCCCATCCTCCTCTTGCCACGGAGGCCCCTGATGTCCCACGACCCGGAACGCCCGAGCCGATTCTCCTGGCTCCTCAGGCTTTACGACCGGGACCAGCAGTCCTTCCGACCCGCGTTGACCCTCCGCTGGGAACAGCCTGAGTCCGAACCGGATCGATTCGAGAGCGACGCACCAGAGCTGGAGTCGGAGGACTTCCCCGGCTGGGACACCATGATCATGGCGTTGATGGCGTGATTCTGGTGCCGCTTCGGCGACCGGACCGCCGGGAGCCGGGAGATTTGATGGGCTCACTTCCGCAGAAACATCGCCCGCCAGCCGGTGGCGTGGGGCAGCGGGGTGGAGCGGGGGTCGAGGCGCCACTCGCGGAGGGGCTCGACGGTGTAAAAGAGCCGCGGATCGAGGCTTCGAGCCAGTTCAAGCAGCTTGCGGAGGGCGCGTCGGGGGCAGGTTGTGTAGATCAAGGTGACAGGCCCGTCCCGGCCTTCACCGGCGAAGGTCGTCAGGCGCTGGCCGTTCGCCCGGAGTCGTTCGGCGATCGCGGCGCCAGCCCCGGGAGAGATGATCGTCAACGAGACCGAGCCCATGGCAATCATCCGCTCCAGCAGGATTCCCACGCCATTGCCCGTGGCAAAGCCCGCAGCAAAGGCCACGGCCACGACCGGGTATTGCCGGACACACAACATCACCTGCGAGACGCCGCAGATCCAGATCAGGACCTCGAAGAACCCTAGGGCGACCGACACCTTGAGCTTTCCCTGCACGACCGCGATGGTTCGCATGGTCCCCAGAGAGACGTCGCAGATCCGCATCCCGAAGATGATCAGGGCCATTGCCCAGACCGGCATGCCTTCGAAGAAGCCCACGTCGCAGCCTCCCTGGCTGATTCGACTTCGCCAAGTGGTCGGATGAAGGTTGACGGAGGACCCATGTCAGGGAACGTAGGACACGGAAAGGACCGCAGCTACGGGGTCTGCCCTCGACGATGACGGGACTCGCCATCCTGCAATCGATCATCCGACCTACCTTCTCAATAGACCCGGAATGGACCGGTGGGTAAAGGCCAATCGATCGACACCCGTGGGGCGGGACGGGAGGGAGGTGCGGTTGCCAAGTGGGGCCTCACGGGTTAGGCTGATACCCAGTCCGGCACCATACGGAGTCCGGCCCCGCGATCGACAGGGATCGAGAAGCATGACCGTCTCGGGTCCACCCGGCGGCGATAATCTCGGCGGCGAGGAGATCGGCGGCTTCCTGGCACGAATCCAGGCGGGCGACGAGGATGCTGCCCGCGAGTTGCTCCTTCGCTACGAGGCGGAGGTCCGGCTGGTGGTTCGTCGGCAGTTGCCGCGACTCTTGCGGTCGCGATTTGACTCGCTGGACTTTCTCCAGAGCGTCTGGGGGAGTTTCTTCCGCCGCATCAAGTCCGGTCCGGCCGACTTCGAAGATTCGCGGCATCTTGTCGCCTTCCTGGCCCGGGCTGCGAAGAATAAGGTGATCGACGAGTATCGTCGGGCCGCCAGCCAGAAGCAGGACGTGCATCGTGAGGAACCACTCTGGACCGATGGCGATCGGCCCCGCGACCTCGCGGCCGGGGGCGACACGCCCAGTCAGGTCGCCGAGGCTCATGAGGTGTTCGGCCGGCTGAGGGACCTCATGCCGGAGGATCGCCGCACGGTGCTGGAGCTGAAGGCCCAGGGCCTCTCGAGCCGCGAGATTGGCGAACGGTTGGGGGTCAGCGAGCGTACGATCCAGCGGGTCATCGAAGACCTTCGGCGACGGGCGGAGATCGAGCTCGACGGCTGACGCGGGTCGGGACGGGAATCGGCCCTCCCTCGGGCGGCCGGCAAGCGACGGATCGGGGCAACCAACGACGAGGGGGGCCCGGGGCTTCCTTGAGAGGAATCAGGGAGCCCGGGCCGAGGGACGATCGGGATGAGCGAGCAGTCGTCCTCGCGCCACACCTGGGACGAGGCTTCCAGCCCGGCGGCCGTCGGACTCGCCCGACGGTTCGAGGCCGACTGGCGCGGCGCGCCGCCGTCCGCCGAGCGACCCAGGCCCGACGATTATCTCGGCCCCGATGTCTCCCAGAGCCCCGGAGCCCGACTTGCCTTGCTCCGCGCTGACCTCGGCCTGCGCTGGGAGGCCGGCCAGCGGGTCGGCGCCGACTGGTATCGCGAGCGCTATCCGGATCTCTCCGGCGAATCGCTGGTGGCCTTGATCTACGAGGAATTCTGTCTCCGCGAGGAGGAGCAAGGCGCACCCGACCCCCAGGAGTATTACGCCCGGTTCCCTGAAGTCGCCTCGCAACTGCGGCGGGTGCTCGACATCCACGGCTTGGTCGGCTCGGGGGCGACAACCGCCTTGCATGTGCCAGAGGCCTCCGAGGCCGAACTGCCGGAGGCCGGGCAGACCATCGGCGGGTTTCACCTCGTCGAGGAACTCGGACGCGGGGCCTTCGCCCGGGTCTTCCGCGCTCAGGAGCGGCAGCTTGCCGACCGGCCGGTCGCCCTGAAGGTGACCCGCAACGGCTCCCGCGAGCCGCGGACTCTGGCCCGGCTCCAGCATACCCATATCGTCCCCGTCTATTCCTACCGGACCGACCAGGCCACCGACCTCCACCTGCTCTGCATGCCCTACTTCGGGCGCGTGACGCTCTCCCGCCTGCTGGACGAGCCACAGGTCAAGGGAGCCCGAACCGGCGCGGAGGTGCTTGAGGCGATTGACCGGCTCGATCCGCCGGCCCCCGATCGCGGTCGACCAGGCTCGTCCTGCCGGCAGCACTTCGCCGCCTTGCCCTACGCCCGCGCTGGCCTGGTGGGGGGCCGGCCTGGCCGACGCCTTGCAGCATGCCCACGAGCGTGGCGTGCTGCACCGGGATATCAAGCCGTCGAACGTGCTGGTGACGTCCGATGGCATGCCGATGCTGCTCGACTTCAACCTGGCGCAGTCGGAGCTGGCTGCCGGCGACGAGATTGAGCCGGCCGCTCTTGGCGGCACCCTGGCCTACATGGCTCCCGAGCACCTGGAGGCCCTCGCCGAGGGTGACCCGGACCGGGTCGATGGCCGGGCCGACCTGTACGCGCTGGGTGTTGTGCTCTTCGAGGCGATGGGTACCCGCCCCTTCCCCGCCCATCCGGGCAAGGGAGCCGGCTCGCTCGCCCAGGCCCTCCAGCAAGCCGCCGACGATCGCCGACGTGGTGCCCCGTCGCTCGGCACGCTCCACGCCGAGGCCCCGCCCGCCTTCGAGGCCGTTGTCCGCAAGTGTCTGGAGCCCGACCCTGCCAACCGCTACCCCGACGCCGCCGCGCTCGCCGAGGATCTTCGAGCCGTCGCCGAGGATCGTCCCTTGCGCTGGGCATCCGAGCCCATGCCGAGCCGGGCCGTCCGTTGGCTGAGACGCCACCGTCTGCGCCTGGCCGTCGCATCCCCAGTCGTGCTGGCGCTGGCCGCCCTGGCGTTCGTGAACTACCAGGCGAAGTTGGCCGCCGTCCGCCGCGGCCACGAGGTCGAGCTCGCCCTGAGCGAGGGTAGGCACGCCGAGCTGCAAGGCCAGTACGACCTCGCCGCCTCGCACTTCCAGGACGCCGCGCGGATGGCGGACGGCTGGCCCTCGCTGTTTGAGTCCAAGTGGGAAGCTGTCGAGAAGTATTATCACGTCCAGGAAGCCCGTCGCGTGGATCGGAACGCCCGGGCGCTGCTGGGTGTCGCCGAACATCTCCGGTTCACCCTGCTCGGATTCACCAATGACGACGAGGCCGACGACCTCTCGACACTCCGCCGCGTGCTCGAACCGTTCCAGGTCCTCGTGCTTGACGACTGGACGACCCTGCCCGAGCTTTCCCTGCTCTCCGCCGAGCGACGGGCTCGATTAGTCGTCGAGGTGGAGCAGTTGCTCTACTTCTGGGCGGTCTCGATCACGGCCGACCCCGTCTCCGACCCGTCAGCCGCGGTGGCGATCTGCGACAGTGCCCTGGCCTTCAGCCAGACGCCCGGCCCCTGGCGGGCCCTCCGAGAGCGCTGCCAGGCGCGGGTGGAGGGCCGCCCGATGCGTCCCACACCTGAACCCGATCCACGCTCCATCTCCTCACCCTGGGAGTGCTTCCAGTGGGGCCTGATCCGCCAGCTCGTCGATCGGGCGGGACTGGACCGTGCCATTACCTGGCTCGACCGCTCGGTCCAGCTTGACCCGACCCAGTACTGGGCCCACTACTTCCTCGCCTACAACTATGACCACTCCGGTCAGCCTGAGCCGGCCTTGCGCCATTACGAGGCGGCCATCGCACGCCAGCCGAAGTCGCCGTGGGCTCACCTTTCCCGAGCCCAGCTCTACTGGAAGCGAGGCGCCTGGGCCAAGGCCCTCGAGGACCTCGATCGAGCGAGCCAGCTCGCCGGCAACTTCCCTTTCAAGGACGTCTGGCTCGAACGCGGTATCATCCTGCTGCATCTCGGCGATCTCGATGGCGCCCGGGACGCGTTCGACGAGGTGGTCGCGGAAGATGGGCCTGGCGGACCGCTCGGACTCTCTGCCCGCTTGAACCGCGCCGTTCTCGAATTCGAGGATGGCGACTTCGATCACGCCCGCGCCGAATATGACGCCTTGCTGGCCGAGTCGCGCGGCCGCGAGGAGGCTGAGTCGGCACGCCTGGCTCGTGCCCAGCTCGCCCTTCGGATGGGCCGACCGGCCGAGGCCGAGGCCGACCTCTCCACCTTGCTGGCCCACGACCCCCACCAGCCCGAATACCTGGCCTTACGCGCCCGCGCCCGGCTGGCCCAGGGCCGACCGGCCGAGGCCGAGGCCGACGCCCGCCACGCCTTCGACCTGGACCCCAACGCGCCAAGCCGTGAGCGACTCTGGGTCCGAACCTTGCTCGCTTCCGGCCGCGTCGAGGAACTGCAACTTGAACGCCCCTCGGCCCTCCCCGAGTTGCCCGGGACACAGCGGGCCGTCCGCTCCGAACTCCGGGAGGCGGCTCGCCGGCTCGAATCGTTCGGCGACGACCCACGCCGCCTTGCGCAATCGGGCCGTAATCCTCGCTGCTCTGGGTGACCCCCGCGCCGAATCGGTCGCCTCTCGCGCTGTCGTCGGGGACGCCCCCTCGGTCCGTTCGCTCCTCGTCCGTGCCCGTGTCCGCCGCCTGATCGGCGACCGTGACGGGGCCCGCCAGGACCTGGGTACCGCCCTGGCCATCGACCCCGATGACCCCCACCTGCTGGAACTTCGAGGCGTTCTCGCGTTCGAGTCGGGCGACCCCCGCGTTGCCCTCATCGACCTGGAACGGGCCCTCCAGCGTCACGGCACGCCGACCGTGCAGGCCCACCGTGCGGAGGTGCTGATGGCCCTCGGGCGTCTGCACGAAGCCGAGGCTGCCTGGTCGGCCCAGCTTTCACTCGACCCCGAATCGCCCGTCGCCTTCCTCGGCCGCGCCCGTGTCTTCCAGCAACTCGGCCTCTGGGAGCAGGCCCTCGCCGACCTGGAGGCCGCCGTCAGCGAGTCGGCCGATCGCCCTGAATTGCTCGTCCGGATCGCCCTTGCCTACGCCGCTTGCCTCCGGTCGCATCCGGATCGCCTCGCCCGCGTTGCCACCCTGACACGCCGCGCCCTGCTCGGTCTGGCCGTCGGCGGCTGAGAGGCGATCCAGGAAGGGATGGCCGGCTGAAAGCGGCCACTGGCCCCGAGACATCGAGGAGGTGGCTGTTCCTGTTTTCACTCCCTCGGTCACCCCTCTCTCATGACGACCGGCCGATCTGGAGACTGAGCGGCATCTCCAGGCCATGCTCCTCCAGCAACGCACGGTCGCCGAGGATCACGCCCGTCGGACCCTCGGCGACGACGCGGCCGGAGTCGAGTAAGAGCGTGCGGTCGCAGAGTTCGAGGACCATCTCCAGATCGTGGGTGGCGATGAGCTTGGTTGCCGGCAATGAGCGGATCAGACCGAGGAAGCGGCGACGCCCGCGCGGATCGAGGTTGGCTGTTGGTTCGTCGAGCACCAGGACGGAAGGCTTGCAGGCCAGGACCCCCGCCAGGCAGACCCGTTTGCGCTCGCCAAAGCTGAGGTGATGCGGCATCCGGTCGGCGGCGTCCGCCAGATCGACGCGGGCCAGGCACTCCGTCGCGATCCGACGGGCCTCCGACCGGGAATGGCCCAGGTTCAGCGGACCAAACGCGACGTCGTCGAGCACGGTCGTGCTGAAGAGCTGGTCGTCCGGGTCCTGGAACACCAGGCCGACACGTCGGCGGACTTCCGGCCCGTTGCGGTCGTTGACCTCCAGGCCGTCGATCCAGACCGCAGGAGCCTTCCGGCCGTTGGTCGCGGCGGCGGCGCCATGCGTGTGGAGCGGCTGGGAACGACCTTTGCCGGGGAGGAGACCGTTGAGGTGCAGCAAGAGCGTGCTCTTACCCGCCCCATTCGGACCGACGAGCGCCACCGTCTCCCCGGATGGGATCGCGAAGGTCACCCCGCGCAAGGCAAGCCGGCCGTCGGGATAGGCGAAGGCCAGGTCGCGGACGAGAACGGCGGGAACGGGCTCGAGCGTCGGGTCGGTCATCGGCCCAGTCGGGGGTTCAGTTCGGTCTTCGTCTGGAGGGCGTCACACGCCCTAATACTACTCCGTTACGTCGTACAACTTATTGCAAGACAATGGTTTACGGCATCGCTCGAATGATCGATTCTTGGCAATTGCGTCCATGTAACCCGACGCAAATCAAGAGAGGTCAGAGAGTTGCGGAATCCGATGTCACGCATCAATGCAAATCCGGCAGGAGATCGTAACGGAGTAGTACTAATCGCCGTCAAGCGTGCGGAGCGTGCCGTCCCAGCCGCGGGCGAGCATGGCGGCGTGGACACGTTCGCCACGCTCCAGGCTGCGAAGGAACAGCACGCCGATCAGGCCGGAGAGCAGGCCCCAGTCAAGGCGGCCGGAGCGTCGGAAGGTCCGGGCGCGGCGGGCCTGGATCATCCGGCCCAGCTCGTCGGCCAGCACGTGCAGGTAACGATACATGAAATGCAGCGTCGCCACCAGCGGCGCCGGCACCCCGAGGCGTCGCAAGGCGTCCAACAGTCGGGGGAACGGGGTCACGTTCGCCAGCACCAGCACGGCCGAAATCGCCAGCGCGTTCTTGGCCGCGATCGCCATGGCCACACCCCCCAGGCCAAGCGTCCGCCGCGCCGGGTGCGATAATCCGACCATCAGGCCGACGAACACGACTAGAGGTGCGAGCGCCAGACCCCTCCTTGTCAGCTCCCGCGGCGGGACCCCGGAGAGGCCGACCACAAACGCCAGGGCCAGGCCCTCGGCCGCCAGGGTCCGCCACCATCCCAGTGGTGTCAGGAGCACGACCAGCACGAAGGCCAGGGTTGCAGCCAGCTTGCCGCGCGGGTCGAGCCGTTGCAGGGGACCATCGCGGAGGCTGTGGCGTTCGAGGAAGTCAAGCCGCATCCGAGCCGACCTTCCCACTCAAGGCGGGAGCCGCTGCGGGCTTCACCCCGTGAGGCTCATCCATCCGGGCGAAGACCCGTCCGAGGGCCAGGCCAATCGCGAAGACGGCCAGGGTACCGATGATCCCGACGGCGGCCGTCACGACCTTCAGGTCGGGCAGGCCAGGTAGACCGTAGTCGGGCATCGGCGAGATGATCAACGGGTCAGACTCGGCCGTGAGGAACCTCAGCTTCGCCCCCACGAATTCGAGCCCGTCGGGACTCTCCGACGCGATCGGCGCCACGAACGATGCCACGGCCAGCGACACGGCGAGACCTGCCGCAGCCACCTGACCCCATCGCCCCGAAAGAGCGGGAACGAGGTCGTCGGGGTTGTAGATCAGATCGGGCCGGGCCCGCAGCACGAACTGGAGCGCCAAACCGGTGATGACCGCTTCACCCAGGCCGATCGCCGAGTGAACCAGCGTCATCCAGCCGAGCACCGGGAAGAAGCTGTCCCACTCTCCCGATGCCGCCAACTCCACGGCGAACGCCCCCGCGGCGAGGATCACCGTGAACCAGGCCGCCGCCATCGCCCCCAGAAGCACGCCCGACCGCCCCCCGATCGCCCGACGGATCGGAGCATAGACGACATAGCCTACCACGGCACCGATCAGGCCCATGTTCACGAAGTTCGCCCCCAACGCCGAGAGGCCGCCGTCGGCGAACAGCAGGCATTGCACGATCAAGACCGCCCCGATGACCCCCGCCCCCGCCCACGGTCCCAGCAGCACCGCCGCCAGCACGCCCCCCAGCAGGTGCCCTGAGACCCCGGGAAAGACCGGGAAGTTCACCATCTGTGCCGCGAAGATGAAGGCCGACATCATCCCCATCAAGACCGTTGCCCGATCGCGCAGACCCTCGCCCAGACACCGCATCGCGTAGCCAAAGCCCGCCGCGCCGAGCACCGCCGTTGTTGTGACCACCGCCGGCGAGAGAACCGATTCGGGGATATGCACGCCCGACTCCTTTCGTCCGACCCGGCCCAGCGTATGCGCGTTTTCAGAAATCGTGCGCCATCCTACGGACGTGGCCGCTGACCCGTCAAGCGTTTGCTATTGTGCATCGCAAGACGACGCGGATGTCTGAATGCAATCACCGTGGCGCAATATAATAAAATATAATCATTCAATGTCATTTCGAAGATTTTTTGGTTTAACCATTGATGGTTCTCCGTATTAACAAGAATTCCCGTGGACATATTAGGTCGAAAATGGCACTATACGCTGGGGTCATCTGCGTCCGGACGCCCGGGGCAGAAATCGATGAGGTTCTCATCCTTCATAGCTGGAGACATTCATGAGAGTGCGTCGTGGTTTCACGTTGATCGAGCTTCTGGTCGTGATTGCGATCATCGGTGTCTTGATTGCCTTGCTCCTGCCCGCAGTCCAGGCCGCGCGGGAAGCGGCTCGCCGGGCCCAGTGCGTCAACAACCTCAAGCAACTGGCACTGGCCTGCC
Source organism: uncultured Planctomycetales bacterium (assembly GCA_963752755.1). GTDB lineage: Bacteria > Planctomycetota > Planctomycetia > Isosphaerales > Isosphaeraceae > CAVVZJ01. The sequence continues at coordinate 532,545 of CAVVZJ010000011.1, forward strand.
ACAACTACAACGACGTCATGGGGTCGTTTCCTGCAAACCTCTACCTTCATCCGAACTACTCCCGGGCCAACTACAACTGGAACAACACGAGCTGGCTCGTGATGGTTCTGCCCCAGATGGAGCAGCAGCCGCTCTACAACGCGGTGAACTTCTCGATCATGTGGGGCCCGAACGTGCTCGGGAGCTGGAATCCCATGTACCTGGGTCAACAGAACTCGACGGTTCGCCAGACAGTCATGAATACCCTGATCTGCCCGACCGACTCCAGTCAGGCGATCGATCAGGCCAATGCCGACGAGATCGGCAGCAACCGGGCGGCGGGGACCTCGTATGTGGGCAACGTCGGCGACAACTGCCTGCAGTGTAATACCCCGAGCAGCCAGTCGATCGTGATGTTCTGCTCGGCGCAGGGGTACAAGTGCCGTGGTGCCCAGCTCGGCGACCCGTCGTCGCTGACCTTCCCCGCCAGCCCTGGCACCGGCAGCGGCATCTTCTGGCGGCAATGCCGCGGCGTGCCCCTCCAGCAGATCACGGACGGCACTTCGAACACCTTCCTCGCGGGCGAGCAGATCATGAGGGTGACGCTCTGGAACGCCTGGGTCGAGGCCAACCAGTGCGTCGGCTCGACCGCCGTGCCCCTGAACTACGTCGCCCCCGGCGTGAAGATCACCCCATCCGGCAGCATCAACCTTTCCAGCGGCGCCAGCGACCAGGGAACCTGGTACCACTGGTACAGCTTCCGGAGCCAGCACCCCGGCGGCGGCAACTTCGCCATGTGCGACGGCTCGGTCAAGTTCATCAAAAGTTCGATTAACATGTACATTTATCAGGGTTTGAGCACACGCGCGGCCAGCGAGGTGATCTCGGCCGACGCCTACTGAGCCCGTTCAAGATGCCGGGCCGCTCCGCGACGGGCGGTCCGGCTTTTTCCTGGGAGAACTGCTCGCGATGAGACTCGCACGCCTGAACCTCAACGGCAGGCTGTTTCCGACCCTGGCCCTGGTGCTCGCCACCACCGCACTTCCGTTCGGATGCGGCGATTCCGGGCCCAGATGGCGCCCGTCGCCGGCAAGGTCACCTACAAGGGCCAACCCGTGCCCAAGGGGACCATCTCCTTTCAATCGACCGATCCCGAACGGCCGAATGCCACGGGTCTGATCATGTCGGATGGCACCTACTCCCTCCAGACCAAGGAGCCCGAGGACGGCGCCGTGGTCGGCGACTACCGCGTTGCCATCTCGGCCCGCGAGGATGAGGTGCTCGACTATATCCCGGCCAAACCGGTCCCGCCCAAACGGCTGGTCCCGCAGAAGTACGAGAATCCAGACAGCTCGGGCCTCACCGCGACTGTCGAGAGCGGCTCCAACGAGGTCAACTTCGATCTGCCGGAATAGAGCGTGGAGCGGCCGGGAAGCCCGACCCCGACACGGCGGGCAAGAGGTCAGGCCCCCGACCACCACGCCGGCGGCCTGGCCTCGGCCCCTGTGATTCCCGGCCCTTCTGGAACGCTTTCCGAGCATCATGGCCTCGCTCCGCTGCCCGGGGCGGGCGTTCGCTTCGTCCGGCCAGTCACCTCGTCCCAGGGCACGACCCCGCAACGCTCGGCCCAGCGCTCATGGAGCGTGGCCAGCTCGCGGACGAGTTCGGGTCGAGCCGCGGCCAGGTCGTGCAGCTCGGTGCGGTCAGCAACGAGGTCGTAGAGTTCCCAGTCGCTGCCGTGGCGAGCGACGAGCTTCCAGCGTCCCCGGCGGACGGCCCGGTTCCCCTCGTGCTCCCAGAAAAGGGATTCGTGACCTTTGCGGGTTTGACCCTCGAAGATCGGGCGGAGGCTCTGGCCTTCGAGGGGTGTGATGGACTGGCCGGCGAACGTGGTGGGGTAGGTGGCGCCGGCGAGGTCGATGCAGGTGGCCATGACATCGATGATGTGGCCGACCTGATCGGTGAACGTGCCCGGCTCGGTCCGCAAGCCGGCGGGCCAGTGGGCGATCAAGGGCGTGGCGATGCCGCCCTCGTGGACCCAGTGCTTGTAACGGCGAAAGGGCGTGTTGCTGGCGTTGGCCCAGGGCAGGCCGTAGCTCTGGAATGTCGTTGCCGGGCCAGGCATCACGGACGGGTCGTTCCCGATCTGCACGGGTCGGCCGTCGCGGGTGGTCTCGGGGTAGATCGGGCCTTTCCAGGCGTCACGGATCTCCTCGGCGCAACCGCCGTTGTCGGCCAGGAAGAGGAGGACGGTGTTGTCGAGCTGCTTCGCCGCCTTCAACGCCTCGACGATGCGCCCGATGTTGCGGTCCATCCGCTCGACCTGCGCCGCATAGACCTCCATCCGCCGCGACTGCCAGGCCTGGTGCTCGGCCTCGTTCCAGGGCGGGACGGCCTCATCGCGTGGTGTGAGCGGCCAGCGTTCCTCGACGAGCCCCATGGCGATCTGCTTTGCCCGGCGACGGGCGCGGAGGTCGTCCCAGCCGGAATCATAGCGACCTTTGTAACTCTCGATGTCGGTTTCGAAGGCGTGCAAGGGCCAGTGGGGCGAGGTGAAGGCGACGTAGAGGAAGAATGGCTTCGGCTCGCGACCGGCCTCGGCGATGAACTGCGAGGCGTGGGTGGCGATGGCGTCGGTGTAGTAGAAGCCAGGCTCGTCTGGCTCGATCGGGTCGTCGTCGAGCACGAGCGAGACCGGGTTGAAGTAGCTGCCGCCGCCCTCGATGGTGCCGTAGAAGCGGTCGAAACCACGAGCACGGGGCCAGTTGTGCTTCGAGCCGTTGGCGGGAGTGAGGTGCCACTTGCCGGCCATCAGGGTGGTATAGCCGGCGGGTCGGAGCGCCTCGGCGATCGTGACGGCGTTGCGGCTGAGATCGCCGTGATAGCCGGGACGGTGGCGGTCCCCCATCATGTGGCCGACGCCGGCTTGATGGGCGTAGAGTCCTGTCATCAAGGCGGCGCGGGTCGGACAGCAGCGGGCGCCGTTGTAGAACTGACGGAACCGCAGGCCGTGAGCGGCGAGGGCATCGAGGTTTGGTGTCCGGATCTCCGAGCCGTAGCAACCGACGTCGGAGAAGCCCAGATCATCGGCCAGAATCACGACGATGTTCGGGCGCGCCTCATCGGCCTTCAGAACGGCCGGTTCGATCATGAGCAGGAGATAGGCCGCCAGAATCGGCCAGGAGGATCGAAGTCGCATGGTCGGCTCCGGGATCGGCACGGGTCAGGGAGACAGGCCACGTTGCGGCGATGGCCTACAGCTCAGGGATTCTTCCAGAGGTCGATCGGACGCTCGGCGTCCGTGGCAAACGGCAATTCGACCCGCTGGCGACGGCCGGCGGAGGCATAAAGGGCGAAGACGGTCTCGAGCACGGCGCGGCCGTCGTGCCCGTTCTCGCTCGGCGTGCGGCCGTCGCGGACGCAATCGACGAAGTGTTGCATCTCCTGAGGGAAGCCGTAGTTCCAGTTCTCCTCGAACATGGGGAACGTCCAACCCGTCGTTGCCCCGGCCTTCTCGACGGCGTAACCGAGGCCGCGGCGGGAGTAAGTCCGGAGCGAATTGCCGTAGAGCAGGTCGGCATACGCCTGCCCCTCGCTGCCGAAGACCTCCGCCCGGTCATCCATGCCGCCGGGCTTCGACCAGCTCTCCTCGGCGAGGGCCACGGCGCCGCCCTCGAAGTCGAGGATCAATTGCGACTCATCGTCGCCATTCGTCTTGTCACCGTGGACGTAGGTTCCCATCTGGGCATACACCCCGAGAATCTTCCCCTTCTGACCGTCGCGGCCGAGCAGCCAGCGGAAGAACTCGATGGCGTGACAGCCCATGTCCATCGTCACCCCGCCGCCGCTGCGCCTCGTATCGTAGAACCACGAGGAATGCGGGCCGTCGTGCTTCTCCGACTGCTTGACCAGGTGGACCTTGCCCAGGGCCCCTTCCTCGATCATCTGCTTCAGCCGCACATACTTCGGCGCGAAGCAAAGTTCTTCCGCATAACCCAGGATGACCCCCGCCCGCTCGCAGGCCGCAATCATCCGGTCGCACTCCGCGAGGTTCAAGGCCATCGGCTTATCGACCACGACATGCTTGCCCGCCTCCGCCGCGCGGACGGTGATCGGGCAATGCAAGTCGTTCGGCGCCCCGATCACGACAAGATCGATGTCCGGGCGATCGAGCAAGGCGCGGTCGTCGGTGTAATGGTGCGGAATCCCCCGCTTCGCCGCGAACCGCTCGGCGTTGCCCGGCGTCGGCGAGGCCACCGCCACGACCTCCGCGCCCGCGATCCGACGGAGCGACTCGGCGTGCACCTCCGCGATGAATCCGGAACCAATCAGGCCGACGCGGACAGTCTCCATGGGCAGAGGTCCTTTTTCGGGCATGAGAAGCACGCGGGATCGCTCGTTGCGAAGCCCGCTGGCTCAGGCGACGGATCGTCGTCGGCTTTCAGCCGTTGTCGGCTGCCATTGTAGGGACCTCGCCACGGTCACTCCAGCGGCGAGCGCGGTCGATTGCCGCTCCCCTGCCCTCCGTCTTCTCGGCTTCGCGGAACTCGCTCGGTAAGGCGCTCGTTGATCGCCTGCAAGGCGTCCAGGGCTCCGATGGCGAGCGAGACGTGTCCCAAGCCGGGCACCGACACCAAGGGGTCTCGGGGATTGATCCGCACGAGCGAACCGCGAGACTTCGTAGCGACATCCTCCGAGGTCTGGCGCACGCTCGGAATCGCCACCCCGGCGCCGCACTCGACGACGACGCTCCGGGCGCCCTCGAGAGTGGCCAGCCATCGATGGAAGCGTCGGAGTTGAAGGTCGGTCCGGTCGGAGTTCCAGTCCCAGTCGCCGAACATCAGGATGTTGGGCCTTGCGGTGGCGCCGCATGCCGGGCAAGACGGCCAGGGTTCGGCGGCCCGCATCGTCGATTCGTCGATGACGACCTCGCCAGCGTCGGCCGGGAAGAGGCCCTGGTGGCAGCCTTGGAGGCACTGGGACCACTCGATCGAGCCGTGGACCTCGACGATCCGTTCCGGGTCGAACCCGGCGCGTCGGAACTGATCATCGACATTCGACGTGAAGACGAACGCCCCGCACGGCATCGCTTCCGCCCAGCGTCGGAGGATGCCGAAGCCGGCGTGTGGCTTGGTGGCCCGGTAGAGGTTGCGGCGGTGGCCGTAGAAACCCCAGGCGAACGCCGGGTCGCGGTGGAACCAGTCGGGGTTGGCCAGGTCGGTGAATCCCAGGCCCAGCTTCTCGTAAGGAGGATACGCCCTCCAGAAGCCTCGCGGCCCGCGGAAGTCGGGCAATCCCGAATCGACGCCCATCCCCGCCCCGGCGCCGATGAGCAGCGCCTCCGCCGATTGGATCAACACGGCCGCCCGATCGATCGATTCGCTGGTTGGATGACCCATCACGTTGGCCTCTCTCGGCGGGCATCGTCGCGATCCCAAATCCTGTTGGTTCTCGAAAAAAGTTTGAATCCACCCTGGCCGGGGTGGGACCGACCGCCCTGGAAGAGAACTCGACCGGAGGTTAGTGGTCGCTTTCTTTAACCTTTGCGAGTGCTTGGAACGGTATGAGGACGGTCTGGCGACACGCCGGAGACGCATTCAGGACGGCGTGAGGACGTCGGGGGGACGCTTCCAGTCACGGTAGAGTCTCGATCGTAATTTCTTGAATCGTCGTGATTTAGTGGATGGTTTTGCCTATTTTGAAGTCCGTTCGGCGCCTGGAACGCGTCGTGGCGTCGCGACGACAGGCCGGGAGGCTGGCCACGATTGCCACGAACTGTCAGTTAAATATAGCACAGATTCGGGGGGCCGGTGTCGGTCGCTTCGTGGTCGTGAGGGAGGAATCGCGGTTGCCTTCGTGGGATGGTTACGGAGCGCGGAGCGAGGTGTTCGGGGGAGTCTCCTGGCAAGGATTCGATACGACGGGCGACCTCACAGAAGGGGGGCCGCCTGGTGGCAGTCGGTCTCCTCCGGCGTTCCGAGGAGACGTTGGAAGACCGCGTCAAGGAACGTCTCGACGCGGGCGCCGAGGCCGGGGCAGGCGGATTCGCGTTCACCGGCGACGTTGAGCGTCCGGAACTGGTGGTCATTGATCCAGAAGGCGACCGAGTCGGGCGTCTCCGCGGAGCCCAGATGGTTCACGTGAAGGACCCGGCAGGCGAGGCCGGCGGCGTGGCAGATCTTGATGGTCAGGAGCGTCCCCGGGCCCGGTTCGTCGGTGACAAAGACCAGGGTGCCGTCGGAGCCCCGGGCGTTGGCTACGGTACGGACTGCCGGGTTCTGCGAATCCGTCTGGATTGCGTTGTAGAGGAGGGCAAAGTCGGGACGAGGTCCGTCCTCGGTCTGGAAGCCGTGGGGCATGATACCGAAGGTCGGGAGCCCGGCGCGTCGGGCGGCGGCCCACGCGGCCTGATCGGCGCCGGTCTGCCCGCCGGTGATGATCCGGAGCCGCGGCTGGCTCATCGCGCGGCCTTGCGACCCAGCAGGCGGCGGAAGGCCCGCTTGCGGAGCCGAGGCCGGACGTGGGCGAGAGCGGCCTGGAAGCGGGCGGTCAGGTCGGGCAGGAGGAAGGTGAAGACGAGGGCATAGGCCACACTGAAGCCGGCGCGGACGGCCAACTGGACCCCGGGTCGGCCTCGGCTGGAGACCGTATCGAGGTCCGTGGCCGGTCGCACGGCGACGGGCCGCGGAGAGCGGGAGGTTGTGGGCTGGCTCTCATTCGTTCGGCCTTTGCGGAGTTGCCAGACCAGCGGGGCGAGGTCGGTCGTCGATCGGCCCCGGGACTGTGAACGGTCCCGGAACGGATGACCGCCGGGCGTTGCGGCGGAGTCAACAGCCTGGATTGGATCGCCGGGAAATGGGGCGGGACCATCCCTGGCCCCCACACCTGGCGAGCCTGAGGGCGTGGGGAGATCGATCAGGGAGAGGTCCACCACGACGGATGTCCGGCGATCGACTGGGCGCGTGGCACTGCCGCTCGCGAAGACCCCGCCCGGTGGCGTGGCCGACCGCAAGGGTGAAGGTCGTGCAGCCAGGGCAGCCGGTCCGATGACCGACTGGAGGCCGGCGCCATTGCTCAAGCTCAGGGAGGGGGCCGACTCGACTTTCGACACGTCCGGTGAGGCCGCGGCGACCCGCAGGGGCTCGGAAGTCAGAATTATGCCCGAGGTCGCGTCCCCCGACATCGTTGAGCCGGACGACGTTGGAGTGCTGGCGGAGGACGAGTCGATGGTAAAGCTGAGGTCATACTGCGTGCCGGACGTCGCCGGGTCGAGCAAGCCGCTCAGTGCTGGCATGCCCGGTCCGCGGCCGCTTCCAAGCGGAGGCATCAGCCGGTCAACGCCAACCCCGTGTGGCAGCCAGCCGGCGGAGCGAGGCTGGTAGACCCCGACGTAAAGCGCCCGACCGACGATCGCGTTGGTCTTGCGGACGATCAGGAAGAGGCCGCCGGACTGGGTGTCGACGGCGTGGGAGTCGATGATGTGCCCCGCTTCATCGAGCAGAACCAGTTGCTCGGGCGCATCGGGCGACAGTTGCGCCACGCTCAGGTCGATCCGGATGGCGCGGAAGTTCTCAGGGACGGGGACGCGGTACATGTCGAGGTCATCGCTCGGCTTGAGCGACCCCGCGACCCGGATCGCGGGCGCCTCGGGAAGAGGCTGGGCGGTCGTCTCGGTGGCATGCGCCTCCACGGTCTCGGGCAGCACCGCCTCGTCGTTCCGACTTCGCGTTGGAAGGGTCGTCGGGGACTCGAGATAATCGACGGTCCAGCCGGTCGGGGGCAGCGGTCCCTGCCAGGAGCCCGTCGTCAACCAGTCCGGAACCGGGTTGGAGTTGGCGGCCGGTCCTGGCGTCCCAAGCAGGGACACCCGCGGCCTCACCTGCTGCGGGTCCGGGGCGCGGAAGCTCTCCCGCGGTCGCGAGCCCCTCCGCGTCCTGGCCAGCCGCGGCCGAGCCCCGGCCTTCCGCCAGACCGGCCGCTAGCATCGGCGGCGCAAGCAATGGCTTCAGGCTGTCTCCCTGCGAAAGCAGGAACCGAGTTTCGAGCCCTTCGACCCTCAGCAGCTTGCCGCGCGCACGGCGATCATTCCGAAGCCAAGCACGGCACCAGCGTCCGACCGCCCAGGGTGTGCGTTCGCGAGCCATCCGACTGGCCCTGCGGTCTCAACGAGGTCGGATCGCCGCACCGGGGGCGTCACCGCCCCACAACATCCATGCACGCGATCACGGCGGGGCCGTAAGCGTTGACCCACCTCTTCCCTAAGAATACGAAAGCCGGAGGAGCTTGGCGACACCAGATTGGCGATCGGTCCATCGGGTCGGATGCTTGAGGGCGAGCCAGGGGCCCGCTATAACGGTCCGCAGAAGGACCACCGTCCCTCAAATAATTTTGGAGCCACCTCTCATGACGCGCCCCGTGATCCTCGCCGGCCTGTTGACTGCGGCGTTTCTCGCCGCCGCCGAGGCCGTTGCCGACGACCCGGCCCCGGCTGGGGTGTTCGAGCTGCGGACCTACCATACCAACCCCGGGAAGCTCGATGCCTTGAATGCCCGCTTCCGTGACCATACCAATGCCCTCTTCCGGAAGCATGGGATCACGCCCGTCGGCTACTGGACCCCGATGGACGACAAGCAAGGCAAGGGCGAGACCCTGACGTACCTGATCGCCTTCCCCAGCCGCGAGGCGGCGCAGAAGTCCTGGCAAGCCTTCCGCGACGACCCTGAGTGGCAGCGGGTCAAGGCGGAGAGTGAGAAGGAGGGCGTGCTCGTCAAGAAGGTGGATTCCACCTACCTGGAGACGACGGATTACAGCCCCAAACCCTTGCAGGCTCAGGAAAAAACGCCCGGATCGCCCCGGGTCTTCGAGCTGCGAACCTACGTCGCCAGCCCCGGCAAGTTCGACGACCTCCACAAACGCTTCCGCGAGCACACACTCGACATCTTCCGCAATCACGGCATGACTTCCGTCGGCTACTGGGTCCCGATGGACGCCGACCAGGGCCACGAGAACACCTTGATCTACCTTCTCGCCTTCCCCAACCGCGAGGCCGCGCAGAAGTCGTGGCAAGCCTTCCGGGATGATCCCGCGTGGCAGAAGGTCTTCCGCGAGAGCCAGCCCGACGGCGTTCCTCTGGCCGCCAAGGTCACCTCCGTCTTCCTGGAGCCAACAGACTACAGCCCGATCCAGTAGCCCGAGTGCGCCCGGAATCCTCTTATGTCCCTCGAACTTGACGACATCCGAGCCGCCGCCGAGCGCCTCGCCCCCTGGGTCCACCGCACCCCGGTGCTGACCTCGCGGACGCTCGACGACCTTTGCGGCGGCTCGATCTTCCTGAAGTGCGAGAACTTTCAGCGCGTCGGCGCCTTCAAGTTCCGCGGCGCGATGAACGCGGTGCTCCAGCTCGATGACGACGAGCGGGCTCGCGGGGTCATCACGCACTCCTCGGGCAACCATGCCCAGGCCCTTGCCCTGGCCGGGAAGCTCGCGGGCGTTCCGGTCTGCGTGGTGATGCCGCGGACCGCGCCGGCGATCAAGCGATCAGCGACCGAGGGGTACGGCGCCCGGGTGGTGGACTGTGAGCCGACGCTCGCTTCCCGGGAGGCGACGGTCGCCGCCTTGATCACCAGCGACGGCTACACGCTCATTCACCCCTACGACGACTGGCGGGTGATCGCCGGCCAGGGGACCGCCGCCTGGGAGCTTCTCGAGCAGGCGGGCCCGCTCGACGCTGTGGTCACCCCTTGCGGTGGAGGCGGGCTGCTCTCCGGCACGGCGATCACCGTCAAGGGCCGCTCCCCCGAGACACTCCTCTTCGGTGTCGAACCAGCCGCGGCCGACGACGCTCGCCGATCCCTCGAAGCCGGCCGGATCGTCCCCTCGAAGGACCCGAAGACCGTCGCTGATGGCCTTCGGACCTCCCTCGGCAGCCGCGACTTCGCGGTGATCCGTCAGCACGTCGCCGCCATCCATACCGCCACCGAGGCCGAGATCCTCGACGCCCTTCGGTTCGTGATGGAACGCCTCAAGATCGTGATTGAGCCCTCCTCGGCCGTCCCTCTCGCCCCGATTCTCGCGGGCCGTCTCGACGCCCGCGGTCTCCGCGTCGGCCTCATCCTCTCTGGTGGCAATATCGACCTCGACCCCCTCTTCCAGGCCCTCGCCGACCGCTGGCTCTGATCGCCGAACCTCCCCGACACTTCCCCGTCGACTGGCTCGCTGGCTTGCCCGACCGGCGTTGTGATACGTTTGACCTTTCCGGCGTCGAGCTGCCAGGTTGAGGCCGTGCCGCGACGTCTCGACCCTCCGTGACTTGAGTGGTCCCTCGACCGAGCTTCCAGGAGGCGGGAGGGCCATTTATCGGAGTTGGGCCGACTTTCCAATCCAGGTTTTGTAATAATTACCCATCTTTGTCAAATTTCCCATTTTCTCGCTCCCAAGAGGGAGGCGCATGGTAGAGTTCCGATGTCCTCACCAGTTCCCTTCCGACTCCCGCATGGGATCACCACCACCAGGTGAGGTTGATTTTACAGCATTGAGGAGATGGACTCGATGAAGATTCGGTTCCTGAGCCTGCTGTCGGTCCCCGTCCTGGGAGCGTGCCTGGTTTCTTCGGCGGCGGCCCAGAGCCTCCAGGGCCCGAGCAAGCAGGCACCGCTGGCACCGGCCAAACAGATGCCCGTCGCACCCGCCAAGCAAATGCCTGTGGCGCCGGCCAAGCAGACGCCGTTCGCTGTGCCGGCCAAGCAGACGCCGTTCGCTGTGCCGGCCAAGCAGACGCCGTTCGCTGTGCCGGCCAAGCAGACGCCGTTCGCTGTGCCGGCCAAGCAGACGCCGTTCGCTGTGCCGGCCAAGCAGACGCCGTTCGCTGTGCCGGCCAAGCAGACGCCGTTCGCTGTGCCGGCCAAGCAGACGCCGTTCGCTGTGCCGGCCAAGCAGACGCCGTTCGCCGTGCCGGCCAAGCAGTTTCCAGCCGGTCAGTATTGAGTAGGTGATTTCCACTCGTCAAAGCCGTAACCCGTCATGAATCGACCGCGATCGGCTTCTCCCTCAAACACCTCCATGGACGCTACCCGGTTGTTGGACGGGGTGAGTTGATCGATCCGTGGAGGAGAGGATCGAAGATCCTTTTCAACGAGAAAGCGCGGACGTGGTGAGTCCCGAGCGACCTGGCCAATCAACCGGCCAGGTCGCTGCTTTGCGCCAGGGATGGGAATTGCCGACAGCTTGCCGTGAGAACGTCTGCGGAACCTCCCGGTCTGGTCAACGATCGACATTCCGAAGGTCTCTTGCGCGTGACGATGAGGATGACGCGAAACGGAGCCGTGAAATCGGAGACAGATACCTGGAGGACCCGGAGCCAGGGCCCGTTTTGGGTCACGCATCCCCTTCCCGGATCGCCACTCAGAGACGGATTTTGCGTCTCTGAACGGGACCTGTCGTCGGTATCTTTCGAGACTTCGTGCGTGTGGGGCGTTGACCGGGCTTCCCTGCCACGTCATCCGAGCCACCGGATCAGTGGTGGTCCGGACATCGAGCGCAATCGGGAGAGGAGATGGGCGCGGTGCTCCGTTCGGTCGGCATGGAGGCGGAAATCCCGATCACCGGAGAACTGCGGATCAGGGTGGTCGAGTCGCAGGAATGAAGTCTCGGGAAGGTCGGCAAGGAGGGGGTCTGGGAGGATTGAGGAGAACCTCCGGGCGTCTCGACGGGGCGGACAAGGGGGCCGGAGCCCCCGGGCGGTGGTGTGGGATGAACGGGGAACCGGGAAGCGACCGCGACGGCTCCGTTCAGGAGCCGTTGCTCGCGGCCTTGGAGGCGTTGATGATACTGTCGGTGTTGTCGCGCCAGCGACCCTGGGTGCCGCCGCCCAGTAGGCTGATGGCGAAATAGGCGACGGCCACGATCAGGCCGAGCATGACAGCGTATTCCACGGCAGTTGCACCGTCCTCGTCAAAGATCCAGGCGGTCCACGCGGCGGGCAAGAAAACGTTCGCGTTCATCCGATCCCTCACGATTCTTCAGGGGAGGGTGACTCCGAGGTCCAGCGTCGCCGGGACGAAAACGAGACGGCGCGAGACTCCCCGTCATGAAAGACTCTAGGTCGCCTTTCCGGGTCGTTGTGACCGGAATCCGGCGCACTTCGGGATGTCGCCGGCGCCGGATCGACTAAGATTGATGGTGACGGGAGGCGGTTTCTCCCGCCGACGAGGGGAGGGAGGACTCGGCGGTGTCGGAAGCGACTGCGGAACCGGCCTGGCTCTTCGCGTATGGGACGCTTGGACCGCGTGATCCGAACGAGGCGGTCCGGGCCGGCTGGGTCGGCGATGCGGTCCGGGGCCGGCTCTTTGACCTCGGGCCGTATCCGGCGCTTGTCGACCTCAACGACCCGTCAGCCGGATGGGTCGAGGGGCATCGCAGGGAAGTGACGCAAAACGAACTGATCGAGCGTCTCGACCCGTATGAAGGGGTGGAGGAGGGTCTCTACCGATGCCTGGCCGCGACGACCCGAGGCGGTCGGCGAGTCTGGGTTTACGTCTATGTTCCGACCCTCCCGACCGGGGCGCGAGGCCCCCTGCTCTGCTGGCGTCGGCGAGTCTCAAGACGTTGTCAGCGGCGTGTCCCGGACATGCCCAAACCGAAAAGGAGGTCCCCGTGGCCACGGTACCCGCAACCAGCGCGAACCGCGACGTCGCGATGACGGCCCCGGCCGCCACCACCATCGGCGGTTACCTGATCGATCGGCTCCGGTCGCTCGGCCTGGCGCACGTCTTCGGCATCCCGGGCGACTACGTGCTGGGGCTCTACAAGATGCTCGAAGAGAGCCCGATCGAGCTGATCGGCATGACCCGGGAGGATTCCGCCGGCTTCGCTGCGGACGCCTACGCCCGGGTCCGCGGCCTGGGCTGCGTCTGCGTGACGTACTGCGTGGGCGGCCTGAGCTGCTGCAACTCGATCGCCGGCGCCTATGCCGAGAAGTCGCCGGTGGTCGTCCTGAGCGGCTCGCCAGGGGTTTCGGAGCGGGCGCGCAACCCGTTGCTGCACCACAAGGTCAAGGACTTCGACACCCAGTTCGCCGTCTTCGAGAAGATCACAGCGGCCTCGGCGGTGCTCTCCGACCCGCTGACGGCCTTCGCCGAGATCGACCGCGTCCTGAACGCGGCGGTCCGCTACAAGCGTCCCGTTTACCTGGAAGTCCCCCGCGACATGGTGCTGGCCCGCCAGGTCACGCCCCACCGTCCGCCCGAAGGCTTGCCGCCGAGCGACCCCGACGCCCTCCGCGAAGCGCTCGACGAGGCCGAGGCGATGCTCCGTTCGGCGAGACGGCCGATGATCCTGGCGGACGTGGAGATTCACCGGTTCGGTCTGCAGGACGCCATGCTCGCACTCGCCGAGTCGGCCGGTTTGCCGATCGCGACGACGATCCTGGGCAAGAGCGTCATCAGCGAGGCACACCCGCAGTTCGTGGGGGTTTACGAAGGGGCGATGGGTCGCGACGAGGTGACGCAGTTCGTCGAGGCGTCGGACTGCCTCCTGATGCTTGGCTGCTTCCTGACCGACATTAACCTCGGCATCTTCACCGCCAAGCTCGACCCGTCGCGTTGCATCAACATCACCAGCGAAGACCTGCAAATCCGCCATCACCACTATCGTGACGTCCGGCTCGACGACTTCATCCTTGGGCTCCGCGAGCGAACCCTTCAGCTCGCCGGGCAGGAACTCCCGCCGCGACCGACCGTCGCGGGCGACTGGGTCGCTGACCCGAAGGCGCCGGTGACGTCGGCGCGACTATTTGCCCGCCTGAACCAGATGCTCGACGACTCGACGGTCGTCATCGCCGACATCGGTGACGCCCTCTTCGGTTCGGCCGACCTGACGATGAACCACCGGACCGAGTTCATCAGCCCGGCCTATTACACTTCGATGGGCTTCGGCGTGCCGGCGGCCGTCGGGCGCAGGTGGCCAACCGGGCGAGCCGCCCCCTGGTGATCGTCGGTGACGGCGCCTTTCAGATGACGGGGATGGAGCTGTCCACCATCGCCCGTCAGAGACTCAATCCGATCGTCGTGGTGATGAACAACAAGGGGTACACCACCGAGCGCTTCCTGCTCGAGGGCTCCTTCAACGATATCCACACCTGGGCCTTCCACAAGATACCCGACGTCCTCGGCACCGGTCTGGGTCTGGAGGTCCGCACCGAGGCCGAGTTGGACGACGCCATCCAGGCCGCTCTGGCCAACACCGACAGCTTCAGCCTCCTGAACGTCCATCTCGACCCGCTCGACCGCAGCCCCGCTCTCGACCGCCTCGCCCACCGGCTCGCGGATCGGGTCCGACCCAAGGAGCAGGATTGAACCGCTTCTCGTCGGGCGTGCGTCGCGTGCCGTTTTCAACCCCAGAATCGGAATTCGGAGTCGCGGCGCGGCCGAAGCCCGGCAAGGAAGGTGGCTGACAGCATGGGGGCTTGCAATCACGAAGTTGAGATCGGAATACGTCATCAGCCCCTAGGACTGGGTTGGGAGATGCGGTAAGATAAAGTTCAACACGCAATAAACAATCTGCGGTCCTCCCTCCTGTCTCTGCCCCGCCGTGTTGCCGAGTCGTACGATTCTGCCGGGATTTCTTGAGAATTCGGTGAACGGTCTGGTGTGACGGGACGGGGACCGTTGGAATCGACGATTCGTCGGAACCGACGTTTCTGCGCATCGCAACGAGGAGCCGTTCGCCATGCCGACGACGAAGACCAGGCCAGTCCGCCTCGTCCTGTTGCTGGGCTTTGCCCTCTTGCCGGCGACGTGGTCGGCCCGGGCTGCTGACGACCCGGCGGAGGGCCCGAAGGCTGCCGACGCGGAGGTCAGCTTTTACCAGCAGATCCGGCCCATTTTTCAGGCCAAGTGCCAGGGCTGCCACCAGCCGGCCAAGGACGGTGGCGGCTACGTGATGACGACCTTCGACCGCCTGATCCAGGGTGGCGAGTCGGGGGTCGAGGCGATTCTCGCCGGCAAACCGGCGGAGAGCTATCTGCTCGACCAGGTCACGCCCGGCGATGACGGCAAGGCCCCGATGCCCAAGGATAAGCCCGCGCTCGCGAAGTCCGAGATCGACCTGATCGCCCGCTGGATCGCCCAGGGAGCCAAGGACGACACGCCGGAAAACGCTGTCGCCCGCTACGACCAGGAACACCTGCCCGTCTATAGCCGCCCGCCGGTCATCGGCACCCTCGACTTCTCGCCCGACGGCCAGTTCCTCGCCGTCGGCGGCTTTCACGAGGTCTTGCTCTGGAAGGGCGATGGCTCGGAGATGATCGGCAGGCTCGTCGGGCAGTCTGAGCGGATCGAGTCGCTCGCGTTCTCGCCGGATGGCAAGTTCCTCGCCGTCACAGGCGGCCTGCCGGGACGGATGGGCGAGGTCCAGGTCTGGGATGTTAACGCCCGCAAGCTCGTCCTCTCGGTGCCGGTGACGTTCGACACCGTCTATGGCGCGAGCTGGTCGCCCGACGGCAGCAAGATCGCCATCGGCTGCGCCGACAACACGGTGAGGGCGATCGACGCCAAGACGGGCGAGCAAGTCCTGTTCATGGGCTCGCACGACGACTGGGCGCTGGATACCGTCTTCTCCAAGGACGGCTCGAACCTCGTCTCCGTCGGCCGCGACATGACGGTGAAGCTGACAGAAGTCGCCACCCAGCGGTTCGTCGATAACATCACCTCGATCACGCCGGGCGCCCTCAAAGGGGGCATCGCCACCGTCGCGCGCCACCCCGAACGGGATGAGATCGTCATCGGCGGCTCGGACGGCCGGGCCAAGGTTTATCGGATCTTCCGCCAGGTCCAGCGTGTCATCGGTGACGATTCGAACGTGATCCGCGTGATGGAGCCGATGCGCGGGCGGGTCACGGCCGTCGATGTGAGCCACGACGGCAAGCGGATCGTCGCCGGTAGCAGCCTCGACGGCATGGGCGAAATCCATATCTATTCGTATGAATTTGACACCAAGCTTCCTGACGACATCAAGGCGATCATGGCCAAGGTCTCGACCACGCGGAACCCGCAGGAGGTCGAGAAGCTGGAGAAATACACCAAGGACGGCGTCAAGCTGATTGCCAAGATCGACCTTCCTCAGACGGCGATCTACACGGTCGCCTTCCGACCCGACGGCCAAGCGATCGCCGCGGCGGGCACTGATGGCACCGTCCGCCTCCTCAATCCAGCCGACGGCGCCACCATCAAGGAGTTCTCTGCCGCACCCGTGACCGGCGAGGGTCAATCCGCGGGGGCCGAGGTCGCGTCGCTCCTGCCCCGCGCGGAGGAAGACCACGAGACCGAGACCTTGCCCGAAGGGGCCAGGCTCGTGAAGCTCGGCGTCGAGCCCGGTTCGATCCGGCTCGACGGCAAGTTCGCCTACGCTCAACTGCTCGTCACCGGCACGCTTGACTCGGGCGACAAGGTCGATGTGACCCGGATGGCCGAGCACGTCCTCTCGGCCGACATCGCCAACGTCTCGAAGTCGGGTCTGCTCGTCCCGAAGGCCGACGGCGAGGCGACGTTGACTTTCCGCCTGGAGGGTCAGTCGGCCGAGGTTCCGGTGAAGGTGGCTGGCATGACGGCGCCGGTGCATGTCGATTTCATTCACGACGTCAACCCGATCCTCTCGCGGGTCGGTTGCAACCAGGGAACCTGCCACGGCTCGGCCAAGGGCAAGAATGGGTTCAAGCTCTCACTCCGCGGCTATGACCCGATCTTCGATGTCCGCGCCTTGACCGACGACCACGCCTCGCGTCGCGTCAACCTGGCCTCGCCGGACGACAGCCTGATGCTCCTGAAAACGACGGGGGCCGTCCCGCATGTCGGCGGCGCCTTGATGAAACCGGGCGAGCCGTATTACGAAGTACTCCGCCACTGGATCGCCGAGGGTGCGAAGCTCAACCTCGAAACCCCGCGCGTCACCGGGATCACGATCAGCCCGTCGAACCCGATCGTTCAAAAAATCGGCTCGCAGCAGCAGATGCGCGTGCTGGCCACCTACGCCGACGGCACGGTCCGCGACGTGACCCGCGAGGCGTACGTCGAGACCGGCAACATGGAGATCGTCACCGCCAGCCGCAACGGCCTGATGACCACGCTCCGCCGCGGCGAGGCGCCGATCCTGGCCCGTTACGAAGGGGCCTACACCGCCACCACGCTCACCGTGATGGGCGACCGCACCGGCTTCACCTGGAACGATCCGCCGACCTGGAGCCGGGTCGATGAGCTGGTCGCGAAGAAGTGGCAGCGGATGAAGATCGAGCCGTCGGGCCTTTGCAACGACGCCGAGTTCGTCCGCCGCCTCTATCTCGACCTGACCGGTCTGCCGCCCTCGGCCGAGGCCGTCAACGCCTTCCTGGCCGATGGTCGGGAGACGAAGGTGAAGCGAGCGGAGTTGGTCGAGAAGCTGATCGGATCGAAGGAGTTCGTCGAATTCTGGACGAACAAGTGGGCGGACATGCTCCAGGTCAACCGGAAGTTCCTGGGCGCCGAGGGCGCCGTCGCCTTCCGCGCCTGGATCCGCGAGCAGGTTGCGAAGAACGTTCCTTATGACCAGTTTGCCCGTTCGATCCTGACGGCCTCGGGCTCCAACCGTGAGAACCCGGCGGCCTCGTATTACAAGATTCTCCGCGAGCCGGATGCCACGATGGAGAACACGACCCAGCTCTTCCTGGCAATCCGGTTCAACTGCAACAAGTGCCACGATCACCCGTTCGAACGCTGGACGCAGGACCAGTATTACGAGACGGCCGCGTTCTTCGCCCGCGTCGGTCTGAAGGCCGATCCAGAGAGCAAGGGCCGCACCATCGGCGGCACGGCCGTCGAGGGGGCGAAGCCGCTCTATGAGGTGGTCTACGAGAAGCCCGAAGGCGAGGTGATCCATGACCGGACGAAGAAGGTCGCCCCGCCCGAGTTCCCCTTTGAGTGTGACCACAAAACCGCCGAGGAATCGACCCGGCGCGACGATCTGGCCGCCTGGATGACCTCCGCCGATAACCCGTACTTCGCCAAGAGCTACGTCAACCGGCTCTGGGGCTACCTGCTCGGCGTCGGGATCATCGAACCGCTCGATGACATCCGCGCCGGCAACCCGCCGACCAACCCGGAGCTGCTCGATTATCTGACCGACGAGTTCATCAAGAGCGGCTTCGATGCACGGCACATCATGCGGTTGATCGTCAACTCGAGGACCTATCAGATCTCGGTCGCCACGAACAAGTGGAATGAGGATGACAAGATCAACTATTCGCATGCGGTGGCGCGTCGGCTGCCGGCGGAGGTGCTTTACGACGCGTTGCATGCGGTCACAGGCTCGGTCTCGAAGATTCCGGGGGTGCCCGCAGGCACGCGGGCGGCGGAGTTGCCCGATTCCGGGGTCGAGTTGCCGAGCGGGTTCCTCGACACGTTCGGTCGGCCGGCGCGGGAAAGCTCGTGCGAGTGCGAGCGGACGAGCGGCTTGCAACTCGGGCCGGTTATGGCTTTGGTGAGCGGACCGACCGTCGCCGAGGCAATCGCCGACCCGAACAACGAGTTGACGAAGCTCGTCGGCCGCGAGTCGGACGATGCGAAGCTCGTCAACGATCTGTTCCTCCGCATCCTGAACCGGCCGGCGAAAGAGTCGGAGATTCAGGCGTGCCTGGCCTCGTTCGCCGAGATCGGCGACGACCACCGCAAGCTCGCCGAGGCACTCGGCCAGGCGGAAATGGACTTCGCCCTGAATCGTCCACAACGCGAACGCGAACGCGAGGCGGCCATCGCGCAGGCGAAGGAAGAACTCGCCGCCTTCGAGAAGGAGCAGGCGCCGAAGATCGTCGAGCAGGAGAAGCAGCGCGCCGAGAAGATCGCCGCGGCCGAGAAGGCGTTGAAGGACTACGAGGCCGGACCGCTCGCCAAGAAGATCGACGAGTGGGAGAAGGCGCAGTCGACGGCCGTCCGCTGGATGCCGCTCGACGCGAAGGAATTGAAGGCGACGAACGGCTCGAAGCTGGTCAAGGAGGCCGACGGCTCGATCCGAGTCGAGGGAGAGAACAAGCAAGGGGTCGTCACGATCGTTGCCGAGACCGACCTGACGGACATCACGGGCCTCCGTCTGGAAGTCCTGCCGGGCGAAAAGCTCCCGAGCAAGGGCCCTGGTCGGGCGGGCGACGGCAACTTCGTGCTGACCGAACTGGAACTGGCCGCGGCGCCGAAGGCGAAGCCGGGCGAGTCCAAGCCGGTAAAGCTTCAGAACGCCCTGGCCGACTTCAGCCAGGAGAATTACCCCGTCAAGAACCTGATCGACGGCGAGGCCAAGAACCAGGGGAACGGCTGGGCCGTCTCACCGGCGACCGGCCAGGTCCACTGGGCAACCGTCGAGCCGACCGAGGCGGTTGGGACCGAGGGCGGCACGGTGCTGACGATCACGTTGCACCACCGGTTCAACCGCCCGGAGTTCACCCTGGGGCACTTCCGCCTCTCGATCACGCGGGTACCGAAGCCCATCGGCCTTGGTCTGGCCGAGCCGCTTCGTGAGATCCTGGCCACCGCACCCGAGCTGCGGACACCAACTCAGCGCGACGCTCTGGTTGCCTACCAGCGGTCGATCGACCCCGAGTGGCATAAGGCCGTTGACGCCTTGAACGCCGCGAAGGCGCCCTTATCGGAGGACCCGAAGCTCGTCGAGCTTCGCAAGGCCGTCGAGCAGGCACAGAAGCCGGTCGTGGTACCGTCGAGGCTGGCGCAACTGAGGCGCGACGTCGAGATGAGTGTCCAGCAGTCCGCGAGTCGTCGGCTCACTGCTGCGCAGGACGTGGCCTGGGCCCTGATCAACAGCCCGGCGTTCCTGTTCAACCATTGATCCGGAACACCGGTTCGCCGAACATCCAAAATCGTACGTCCCGCAAACGAATCGAACAGAACCAGAACCAATAGGAGTCGCGCGATGATCATCGTCCCCGGACAGCCCGGCAAGGACCTGTGCGACCGGAACCTCGGGATCACCCGGCGGGACGTGCTGCGGGTGGGAGGCTCCGGTCTGTTCGGCCTCTCCCTCGGCTCGTTGCTCCAGCTTCAGGCCGCCTCGGCCGCCGAGCCGGATCGGACCGCCGGCCTCTCCACCCGACCGGGTTGGGGCAAGGCCAAGCGGATCATCATGGTCTATCTCCAGGGCGGTCCAAGCCACCTCGACCTCTGGGACCCGAAGGAAGACATCCCCGACAACGTCCGCAGCGCCTTCAAGCCGATCGCTACCAAGGTGCCGGGCATCCAGGTGATGGAGACCTTGCCGAAGCTGTCGCAGATCACCGATAAATTTACGTTCATCCGGTCGATGAGCTACACGCCCAACGGCCTCTTCAACCACACCGCCGCCATCTACCAGATGATGACCGGCTACACGACCGACAAGGTCAGCCCGTCCGGCCAGCTCGAGCCGCCGAGCCCGAAGGACTTCCCCAACTTCGGCTCGCAGATCATCCGGCTCAAGCCGAGCGATGAGCCGATGCTGCCGTTCGTGCAGATGCCCCGGCCGTTGCAGGAGTCCAACGTCGTCGGCAAGGGTGGCACCGCCGGCTTCCTCGGGAAAGCGTATGACCCGTACACGCTCTTCCCCGAGGGTGACGACATGGACATGAACAAGATGGATCATATCAAGGTTGATGACCTCCAGCTCCGGCCTGAGGTCTTCGCCATGCGGCTCCAGCGACGGGCGAAGCTCCGCGACGCCATCGACTCGGGCATGCCCGATCTGGAAAAGGCCGTCGCCTCCTACGACCTGAACACCTACTACGACAAGGCCCTCCAGCTCGTCATCTCCGGCCGGGCCCGCGAGGCGTTCGACCTGAAGGCCGAGCCGGAGAAGGTGCGCGACCTGTACGGCCGGACCACTTTCGGCCAGAGTTGCTTGCTGGCTCGTCGCTTGATCGAGGCCGGAACGAAGGTCGTCGAGGTGATCTGGCCGAAGGTCGCCAACAGCGACAACCACTCGTGGGACCATCACGTCGATCTGACCAAGCGGATGAAGAACCAGTCCGGCCCGATGCTCGACACCGGCCTGTCGGGCTTGTTGATCGACCTGGACGAGCGCGGCTTGCTGGAAGAAACGCTGGTCGTCGCGGTGGGCGAGTTCGGTCGAAGCCCTCAGAAGGGCGTGAGCACGTCCGGCAACGGCAACAGCGCCGATGGCCGCGACCACTGGCCCTACTGCTACACGGCTGTTATCGCCGGCGCCGGGATCAAGCGGGGCCACGTCCACGGCAAGTCGGACAAGACCGGCTCGGCCCCGGTCGAGGACCCGGTCCACCCCGGCCAGCTCCTGGCGACGATCTACCACAGCCTCGGGATCGACCCGCAGACGATCGTTTACAACCACCTGAACCAGCCGCGAGAGCTGGTCAAGGCCGAGGCAGTGCCGAAGCTCTTCGCCTGATCGGCGGGGCCTCGTGTCCGAATCCGAGGGAACCAATCGACCCCGTCCGGCAATCGCCGGGCGGGGTCGGATCTTTCTCGTCTCGGGCGAGGATCAGCGATTCGCCTTATCCAGGGTCGCCTCGATCCGTGGAGGTTGATTCGGAGAAGTCGGTCTCGAAGGTGGACCGACTCCGCGCTCGAGGGGAAAAGGTTGCCGGCGAGCGACTGGCGCAGCGGAGTGGACGGGAGGTCGGGGAAACGCCCGCGGGCGGCCGCCCGAAGTCCGGGAGGCCGCCCGCAGGGGTTATCGGTGATCCAAGCCCTGGCGTCGGATCAGCCCCGGCGGCCGAAGCGGGCGAGGCGGCCGAGGAAGCCGCCGGCGGCAGCGGCGTTGCGGCGGGCCTGAATCTGGGCGAGGCGGGCCTGCCGGATCGCGGCCAGGCGACCGGCCCGGGTGTTCGGGTCGGGCGTCGGGATCGCGGTCTGGGGCGGAACGGTGACGACGGGCTGGGTTGGCTGGGTCGAGGACCGGAGACGGTCACGGTCGGGGTGGCGACCGGAGCGGTCGGGGTCGTGGCGGGCGTCGTCGGGTTGGCGACGGGGGTCGCCGGGCTGGTGAGCTCCTGGTGGAACTCGGGCACCAGGGTATGGTCGGCGTTGCTGATGGCGCCGGGGGCGATGTCGAGGCTGACCGTGCCGGTGGAGCGGAATTCGCCGGCGAGGTTGAACTTCACGGTCCGGCTGTCCACCCAGCTCAGGCTGGAGGCGTGGGCCGGGTTGCCGGGGTTGAGGCCGCTGCCGGAGAGGAGCAGGTCGGTGGCCTGGACGGAGCTGCGGTCCACCGGCCGGGAGAAGGTGACGGTGACGGACTTCGTCGAGGCGTTGACACCGGAGACGCCCGAGCCGAGCGGGGCGTCGCCCGGGGCGCGGTAGGCGAGGGAGGCGGCGGTGAAGACCGTGCCCCCGGTGCCGGTGGGAGTGCCGGTGGGACGACGCCGCCCGAGCCGTTGTACTCGAAGGCGCCGATGTCGGCCGGGCCGGCGAAGCCGCTGGCCGGCGATGTCCACCCGGCCGCGGTAGAGGAAGTCGGTGGTCGGCGCGGCCGAGTTGAGGGCGTTGTCGATGGCGCCGGTGGCGCCGCTGGTCAGGTCGTAGTTGGCCGCCGAGGTAGAAGTTGCCGGGGCCGGCGGCGCCGGGATCGGGCCGGGGATCGAGCGGGTTGACGAACCGGACGTTGCCGGTGAGGTTGCCGTTGACGTCGGGCGTCGTTGTCGAGGATGCTCGGGGCGAAGCCGCCGCCGACGTTGAGCGTGTCGTCCGCCGGGCTGGTGGCACTCGGGCCGTTCTGGGAGAAGAGGTTGTAGCGGACCCGGAGCTTGGACTGGCGCACTGGCGCAGATCGCCGCGCCGGTGCGGGACGGTCGATGCGGGCGGCGTTCTGCCAGAAGAGGTTGTTGACCGCGTCGGCCAGGAGCGGCTGACTCCGGGCCTGGTCAAGCGAAGAGGCCGTACGGTGTTGTAGGCGAACGTGTTGTTGACCATCTCCACGTAGTTGCTGGTTGCCCTGGAAGCGTGGTGACGATCGGAACCGGTTGCCGTTGATCGACGATGCCGTTGGTGTTGCCGATGATGCCGTTGTTCTCGATCCGCGGGGCGCGGGCGGCGCCGCCGAGGCCGAGCGGCGATGCCGGCGAAGGCGTCGATGATGTAGTTGCGGTCGATCAGGATGTCGGAGTTCGATCGCCTGGACGGCGAGCGAGCCGGCGATGATCGCACCGGTCTGGGTGTTGCCGGTCAGCGGGGTGGCGATGGTGAAGCCGCGGATCTCGGTCTCGAACGCGGGCACGCTGACCAGGTCGTTCGCCTGGATCGTGATCGGCGCCGCGCCGGAGGTGGTCATCGGGCCGGATGATGGCCTTGAGCGGATTGCCGGGGACGATGTTGCCGTCGGTGCTCGACGGGTCGGCCGAGACGAGCTTGACCAGGGACTTCATCGTGACCGTCTCGCGGTACACGTTGGCCGAGCCGCTGGCGGTGCCGGCGAGCACGGCGACGGTGTCGCCGATGCCGGCGGCGGCCAGGCCGGCGTTGATGGTCGTGTACGGGTCGTTGCGGGTGCCGGTCGGGTTGGGGTTGGCGATTGCTCGGTCCGACCCAGATCGTCTTGCGAGAAGGCCGGGTTGTAAGATGATGAAGTCGAGGTTGAAGTCGCCGCCGGGCGTGCCGTCGCCGGAGGGCAGGCCGTTGCTGGTCTCGCCGTCGATGAGGTTGCCGGCGATGTCGGTGACACCCGTGCCGGAGCCGACGAGGGTCACGCGGTACACGTCGTTGACGTTGACGCCGTTGATCGTGAACCGGAGGATCGCCGAGCCCGAGGGGGTGTGGAGGTAGTCCTCCTTGATGCTGCCCGGGACGATGCTGAGGGTGACGTCGTTGCCGTTGCCGAAGACCCCGTCGCCGCCGGAGCGGCTGACCTGGATGGTCTGGGTGGTGAGGCTCAGCGGATCAAGGTTCTCGTTGACGGCGATGGCGACCTGGAGCGAGCCGTTGCCCGAGGCGACGTGGCCTGCGAGCCCGAGATCGGCGAGGTGCCGGTGACGCGGGGCCCCTTGGTATCGACGACGAACGGGACGAGGGCGTTCGGGTCGTTGGGGTTCGAGGTGTTGCCCGACTGGTCGACGACGCGAATGCGGGCGACGCTGAAGCCGGTAGTCGTCGGCGGTGCCGGCGATGCCGTCGGTGCCGACGTTGTAGTTGGGCGAGTCGGGCAGCGGCCTGGTCAGGGTGATGGAGAAGAAGCCCTGGGCGTCGGTGGTGGCGGTCCCGGCATCGGGACGTCGTACACCCCGTTGCCTTTCGTGGAGACGTCCACGATCACGGTCTGGCCCTGGAGCGGCGTTGACCGGGGGCGGGATGTCGGTGATCTGGCCGGTGAAGGTCGGCGTGGGATTGCTGGTGATCTTGTCGTTCGGGTGGGCGTCGCTGTCGGGGGCGAGGGCGACCGTGCCGGCGACGATGGCCGGCGGGTGGGTGTCGATGGCGAAGGTCGTCGTAGAAGTCGCCGCCGGGGATGCCGTTGCCGGAGGGCAGCGGGAGCTGGGCCCCGTTGGGGTCGCCGCCGACGGTGTTCTCGCCGTCGAGGGGCAAGCCTTGCTCGTTGCGGAGGACCGGGTCGCCGCTGCCGCGGACGATGATCCGGTAGAGGTCGTTGCCAGGTTCAGGCCGAGGCTGGCCAGGCCGATGGTGATCGACGAGGCCGCCGCGTCGTAGGAGAGCTTGCCCGAGAGCGGGATGAAGCGGTCCTGCGAGTTGTTGTTGTTGCCGAAGATGCCGTCGCCGCCGGAGGCTTCGAGCAGGACGGTCTGGCTATTGACGGTCGTGGGGTCCATCAGCTGGTCGAGCTTGATCGTGATCGACTGCGGGGCCTTGTTGGTGCCGGCGAGGGCCTGGCCGCCGGTGGTGACGGCGTAGAGATTGATGGCACTGGTGCCGTTGCTGCCGTTGGGGATGTAGGCCTGGACGTCGGTGATGTGCGGCGGGAAGAGCTGGCGGTACTCGTAGGCCCCGACGTCGAAGAACGGCCGGGAGCCGAAGCCGACGTTGGAGCGTGCCGGGGGTATCCTGGCGGAGGAAGCCGGTCAGGTCGCGCTCGCCGCTGATCGGCATGTAGCTGAAGGTGCCGCCGGCGTTGGAGACCGGGCCGGGGATGGCACCGGGGGTGCCGGGGATCGCCGGGATCCACTGGTCGTAGAAGCCGCGGAGGCCGGGCGGGAAGGCCGGGCAGGGTGACGATGTCGCCCGATGTGGCCGTTGCCGAGGCCACCGCGGAAGCTATTGCGGCCGGTGGTGTTGCGGATGCCGCCCGTGGCGTTGAGCTGCTGGTCGGCGATCGGCTGGAGATAGTTGCCCCAGTTGCTCTGGGTGACTTCGCTGAGGCTGGCGTCGATGGCGTCGGAGAGGGGCGTCAGCGCGAAGTCGCCGTTGGCCGGATCGCGGAAGGCCGGGTTGCCGAAGATCGGCTGGGCATTGAACGGACGCGGCGTCGAACTGGGCGGCAGCGATGTCGGTGTCGTTGTTGTTGCCGTTGAAGAGGTTGTAGAGCAACTGGCTGCCGGTTCGCCTGGCCGACGATCCGCACGGCCACATCGGTCGAGTTGGCGAAGATGTTGTCCATCGCCAGGAAGTAGACATGCGAGAGGCTGTTCAGCGCCGTCGAAGGCGGGCGCCTCGGTGTGGATTCCCTCGGCGTCGTTGTAGAAGGTGTTGTTGAGGAAGATGCCGACGTAGGGTGTCGGGGAGTTGACGTTGTCCGACCGTGTCGCCGTTGATCCGGACGCCGGTCGGGCATGTTGGCGATGGTGTTGTTGACCATGTTGAGCAGCACCGGCTGGCCGAGGTTGGTGCCGTCGCGAGCGATGAACGCGGCTGCCTGCCGGCGGGTTGAGCAGGACGGCGATCTGGCCGACACCCGAGGGGTGGGCGATGACGCCGACCTGGCTGAAGTCGCTCAGGTGGGAGTCGGAGATCGTCATCGCCTTGGCGGTGTTGTACTGGAGCAGCGGGTCGCTCGTGCCGAGCTTGTCGCTGTTGGTGCCGCCGTTGGACCCGTTGTTCGAGTACACCCAGCCGCCACCCTGCAGCTCGATCCGGGTCATGTAGCGGATGTCGGCGTTGTCGATCAGGTTGCCGTCGCGGGGGTCGTAGAGGTTGTAGTCGGAGAGCGAGAGGCCGCCGAAGCCGATCACGCCGCCGTCGCCGGCCTGTGGGGTGGTGCCGCTGTAGCCGAAGCTCGACAGGAAGCCGGCACTGACGGCACTGTCCATCGTCACGCCGCGGACGGTCTTGCCGACCGAGTCGTCGCGGAGCGAGGTGATGATGACCGGCACGCGGGGCTGGCCGGTCGTCTCGTTGCCGCCGATGCCCAGGATGCGGATCTGGCTCATGACGCCCGGATCGACCAGGGGGTCGGCCGTGGGATCGACACCGTCGTCGATGCCGACGAGGAAGCCGGCGCCACCGCGGGTGTCGGCGAAGTCGTTGCCCGAGGGCATGCCGTTCTGACCGTCGCCGATCGGCGGCACGCTGAGGTCGTTCAGGAGCTTGACGAGAGCCGACTCGCCCGGCTTGGGAATCCGCTGGCCGTTGGCCAGGAGGGTATCGGGCAGGCTGGACTGGATCGTCAGGCTCACATACGGCTTCAGCTCGGCGCTGTAGGTCGAGGGCGGGACCGGGAATCCGCCCTGGATGGGGAAGGACGTGCCCGCGAACCCGGAGGCCCCGGTCAGGGAGATTGTCGTCCGCAGGGCATAGGTGAGGTCGGTGTCGTCCCAGACCGAATCGACACGAAGGTTTGGAGCGTATCCAAAGAACGTCGTGCCACCGCGGTTCTGCGGGACGCCCATCACCTCCAGGGCGTTGATGTCGTTCCGCTGCATGATGTTGCCGCGGAAGAAGGGATTGCCGGAGATCAGGGGCCGGAGGGGATCGGCGGCGAGCAGACCGTTGGCCTCGGCCGAGATCGGAGCTTCCTTGTTGTCGTAGAAGTTATTGTTGGTGATGTAGGTCCGGAAGCCGAGGGGTTGCCCGAAAATCGGCTGGCCGAAGGCCGTCTGTCCGAAGGCACCCTGGAGAGCCAGGACGTCGCGCTGGCCGATCGTGCCGCTGGGGGTGTTGACGGTGCCGCCGCCATAGCGGAACTCGGCCTCGTCGATAACGGCCACGGCGCCCGAGGTGATCGAGACGCTGCCCCAGCGGGCCAGGTCGGGGACGTTGCCGGGAGACGGCAGGTTGGACGAGCTGTTGTCGGAATCGATCGTGGGAACGATCGTGGTTCGGGCGCCGGTGTTCGGATTGACGTAGGTGGTCGTGGCGTTGTCGTCGAAGAACGAGGTGAAGAGAATCCGGGCGTCGCCGGTCTGCTGGGGCACGAAGTTCGGGTCGGTGGGGGCGATGTTCGGGTTCTGATCGTACTCGTTGATGTAGGTCCGATCGCCGAGGTTGATGCTGGCGCCGATGAGCGAGACGTCGATGGCGGCGCCGCGCTGGAACTTGAACATCATGCCGGGCTGGACATACATCCGGTCGGCGAAGTTGGACTCTCGTTCAGGCCGGTGTTGTGCTGGAGCTTGCTGCCGATGTCCATCCGGGCGACGACGATGTAGGGCAAGGGGTCGTCGAAGGTGTAGTTCTGGAGCCCGCCGAGGCGAGGCGGGGTTGTCGGGCAGGAACTGGGCGTCGGTCGGCTCGATGACGCCGTTCAGCTCGGCACGAACGTAGATGCCGTTGAGGCTGGTCCGCTGGACAGTCGTGCGCCGGATGAGCGGGCCGCGGGCCAGCGCATCCTCGCGGAAGGAGTCCATGTCGCCCGAGATGCCGCCCTGGGAACCGCCGTTGGGGCCGGGGCTGCCGTTGGGTTGCTGGTAGCCGTCGATCGCCATGTTGGTGATCGCCGGCCGGCTGTTGAACAGCGTGACGGCGTCGAAGCGGTAGCCGATGGTGGCGGGCACGGCACCGCCGCCGTAGCGGATCGTGCCGAAGTTCAAGCTGGAGAGGGCCGAGTCGGCGCCGGAGACGCCGAGGTTGGTCCGGCCATCGACCTGCGGCAGGGTCGGGTCGTCGGGTCCGGGGGTGATCGGGATCGGGCGACCACCGTTGCTCGTGTCGTTGAAGTTCCGGAGGACGATGCCGCCGAAATCGCCGGGGTACGGGGTGCCGCCGGTGCCGCCCTGGGAGGTGGGGGCACCGTCGTGGTTGGTGTCGCCGCCGACCGAGTCGTCGAGGTAGCTGGTGACGTACACCTGCTGATCAGGATTCGGGCCGCCGTTGAACTGAATGGCGCTGCCCTGGTTCTGCACGTAGAGCGAGGCGTCCTGCATCTTCAGGATCGATCCGGGCTGGAAGACCAGCATCGTATCGAAGGGGACCGTTGGCGCTGCCGTCGGGAACCGTCGTCTGGTTCGGATTCTGGCTGGGGTGCTGGAGGACGAACGTGCGGTGCTGCGGATCGCCCGGGTTCGGCGGCAGAGCCACAACCACGACGGGGCCCCTGGAGGCGAGCTGTGAGGCGGCATAGAAGGCCGAGCGGTCGAATCGGCCGTTGCCGTTGAGGTCGAGGTTGGAGTTGAAGCCCTGGCCGAAGTTGTTGACGCTGTTGAGGTTGCCGCCGTTGAGGGAATTGGGCAGGGCCTCCGGGGCGAGCGCCGCGTAGGGGTGCAGAGCGGCTGCCGTCGGGATCGTCGGTGGTCAGGAGCGGATCATCGACGTAGTCAGGCCGGGCGAAGATGACGTTGCCGTTGGGCACGACGACGTAGCCGGTCTCGAAGGAGCCGCCGGGGACGAGGTCGCCGGACATGCCGGTGCGATACTGGCCGGTCGGCAGGAGGGTCTCCCAGCCCTGACCGTTCGGCTTGGGGTTGCCGAGGAACTCACCGTCGATCTGGTTGCCGTAAACGTCGTAGATCCGCAGGTCACGGCCGTCGGACATGACCTGGTTGGGGATGTACAGCCGGTAGTGGTCGGGCGGCAGGGTCGTACCCGGGTTGAGCTTGACGACCAGGCGGTTCTGGTAGCCGGGGACGCTGGGGTCGCCGCCGCCGATGAGCTGGGAGTTCTGCAGGGTGACGGTGACGTTGGTGACGCGGGTGAAGCCGACCCCGGTGCCGAAGGTCGGGTCCACGCCGAAGTCGCCGTCGGGAGCGGACGTGGGCGAGTCGGCCGAGCGGATCAGCCAGATCTTGTCGGAGTAGTCGCCGGGCGCGAGCGTCTCGGAGAAGTCGATATTGAACTGGTTCGGCGGGGCCTCGGCGCGGGGCATGGTGCCGACGACCGGAACTTCGAAATAGGACCGCGGCCCGCTGGAGACGGTGCCGCTGCCCTTCGGGCTGATCGCGGCCACGTCGGTGACGTAAGTCGCGACGGGCTGGAGGTCGAACTTGATGGCGAAGTTCTGGAGGCCGGGATTGTTGAAGTCACCGTCAAGCCCATTGCCGGCCGCGTCGGTGATGCCCTGGTAACCCTGTTGCGGCGTGCGGGCCGCCAGCATGTAGTAGCCGGCGGGCAGGCCGGTGGCGAAGCTGAGGTGGACCTGGCCGGTGTACCAGTCGTTGGTCAGGAGCCGGTTGGTCGTGTCGGTGTAGGTGGCGCCGGTGATGTAGTTGGAGTAATCGACGTCGTCCGACGTGCCGAGCTTGCGGTCCGGTCCGAGATTGATCAGCGCGTAGTTGCTGATGTTGGTGGCCGTGGACGGGTCGAGCGTGGGGACCTGGAACTGGGTCGGCACCCCGAGCGGATTGTTCAGATCGGACGGGGCGACCGGATCGACGACATTGAACGTGACGCCGCCGTTGAGCGACGAGAGCAAGGCGCCATCGGGAACGTTTCCGGGGGAGAACAGCGGGCTGGACTGGTCCACGCGGAAAGAGGAATCGAACTGCGTGGAGAGGCCCGGGCAGCGGCGGCTGATCGGCCTGACCGACGACGACGATCCGTACGGTGTGGAAGCCCTGCGGCAGGTTGGTCGGAGCCTGGAACGTGAACCGGCCGTTGGCGTCGGTGGTCGTCTCGACGTCGATCAACGCGCCGGGGTTCACGCCTCGGCCGCCGGAGCCGGTCGTCAGGTTGAAGACGCCGTTATGCAGGGCATTGAACTGGACCACGACGCGAAGGCCAGCCAGCGTGCCGGGGAACGGCGCGGAGACCTGGCCGACGAAGTGCGGCCGGTTGACATTGGTGTTCTGATCACCGGCGATGCCCGTATCGTCCTGAGGAGTGAGGCTCAGGGAGAGAACCTGGGGTGCCGTGAGCGTGGCGCTCCTGACCTGGCGGAACGGGTCGTTGTCGTTGGCCTCCTGGGCGGGCGGCTTGGCGTCGCCGGAGGGGAAGACGCCGTTGAACTCGCCGTCGAGCTTGTTGCCGACGAGGTCAGTGACCGTGTCCTGGATGATCAGGCCATAGGTATCGGTGGGCAGATTCGACTGAGGGACCTGGCTGAGGTCGAGGATCGCCTGGTTGGTCCGGCTGTTGTAGTTGACGATGATGGGGATCAGGACGTTCGACGGATTGTTGAAGACGCCCGAGGAGCCGGTGCGGGACAGGAAGATGTTGGTGCTGTTGATCGTGGCCGGGTCCATCGGCTCGCTGAACGAGACCGTGATCGTTCGGGCGACGAACGAGGTGGAGGTCACGCGCGGGGCGATCGTGTCGGCGAGGGTGAAGCTGCCGGAGAAGGCGGCGAGCGACTTGCCGTCGGTGGAGGCGATCGCGCCATCAGCGAAGCGTGTAGGCGTAGGTGCCGTTGGCCGTCGTGCCGGCAGCGTGGCTGAACGTCAGGCGGAAGACGATGGTGTTGCGGCTCGGGTCGATGAAGATGAGCTGGGGCGAGACGGTGATGCCGGCGGGCGTCTGGGTGAACTGGAGGTCGCTGGACTGGATCGTGGAGAGGTTCAGAGGCTTGTTGAGGCGGAACGAGAGATCCTGAACGGAGGTCGTAAGCGTGCTGCCGTCGGGGATGTTGACCGCCTGGACGCGCAGCCGATCGACGGCCTGAAACGCCGCGGTGGCTTGCGGCAGGCCGAAACCGCCCTGGGGGTCCCAGGTGCCGGAACTGCTGCCGTTGAGCGGGATGGCCGAGTTCTTGAGGGCGTTGACCACGTCGGTCTGGGGACGCTCGGCGAGATCTGCCGCATCAAGCGCGGCGAGTGCCGCGAGGTTGGGAGCGGCGGCCGAGGTGCCGAAGAAGTTGGGGAAAGTGTCGCTATCCTGCGTGATGTCGCCCGCCGGGAGGTGAAGAACGTGGTGTTCGTGCCATCGACGCCGCTGAGCCTCGGGCGCTGGAGGGTCTGCAGCCGGCAGGCGGTTGCCGGCGGCGTCGAAGATGAGGTAGCGCGGGACCGAAGGAACTGAAGTCCTCGTTCTGGAGCGGGCTCTGGTTGCCATACGGCGGCGCGTTGTAGAACGGCACGGCGCCGACACTCACGGTATCGACGCCCGCGTCGTGGCCGACGGCGGTCGGATAGGAGATCCCGCCCGTGCTGCCGAATTGCTTGGGAGAAGTCGATGTCGGCGCCGAACTCGCGGAACTGGATCCGCCCCGGGGCCGCACCCGACTTGACCACGACCGCCACGCTGTAGGTGCCGGCGTTGGGAATCGTGACGACTTCCTCGGGGATCTGCGAGGCGACGTTGTTGGTGTTGCCCTGGGCGACGATGTTGCCGTTGGCGTCAAGGACGAGCACGTCCACGTCGCTGGTGACGCCGTTGGTCGTGTAGAACGGCTGATCGTACTGAAAAACGAGCTGGCCCGGCGTGTTGACCGTGATCGGCATCTGGGTCACGACCGAACCGCTCGGGGCGAAGTTCATGAACGTGCCGGTGATCCCTCCGACGGTGGCGGTCGTGGACCGGAAGGGCGAGGCGAAGCCCTTGTCCGCCTGGTTGCCAGCGGAGCTGAAGTAGATCCGGTTGTCGTTCTTGACGACGTCGGAGACGGCCTGCTCAATCGGACCGGGCTGGAAGTATGGCTCGTCGCGATAGCTCACGTCATCGACAATCACCTGCGCCCGGCCACCCGCGAGAGATTGCGAATGCCATCGGCCATCGCGACGTCGCCGGTGAAGCCGGTGTTGAAAGCGAGGTTGACCCCGGGAGCCAGGTCGTAGATCTGCTCCATCATGGCGCGGCCTTCGTCGGTGTTATTGGGCCACCGACCGGCTCGTCCTGGAGCACGTTGATCCGGTTCAAGGGGGGCAGGTCGCCCGTGCTGATCGAGTCGGAGAGCCCGTTCGCGTAGCGATTGGCACTGTCCGAGAGGACGCCGACCGTGACGCCGCTGCCCGTGATTCCTGGGAACTGCTGGAGCGCCTGGGGCAAGCCGAAGACGTCCTCGGCCTGGTTGTTGGCCGCGCCGACGCTGGAGACGATCGGCTTGACGTTTGGGTCGATGCCGACGGTTTGCACCGTCTTGCCGTTGACGACCTTCTGGAGGCTCGCCACCGCGGTCAGCTTGTCGATCGGGACATAGCCCTCGACGATCCGGTTCGTCGCATCCTTGGTCTGGATCTGCATGCCAATCGACGGGTCACTCAACGCCGTGGCGAAGGCGTTGACGTCGCCATAGCCGCGAACGTCCACGCCAACCATGCCGTTCTGGACCCGGAGCATCTTGTCGCTCGGGTTGAACTGGCTGAGCGGCTGGCCCGTTTGCTTGTAGGCCTGGAACTCCAGATAAAGCTGGACCAGCTCTTGGCCGGCGGCGCCAGCGGACCATTCTTGAGGTTGGCCGGATCGAGGCTGGTCGGATGCCACGACGGTGGATTGTCCGAGGGCCCGGCCATCAGCATCCGGTCCTCGAGCGACTCCAGACGCGGGACTGACTGCTTGCGCCTGCCCTGGGCCCCGCGACGACGCCCCGGGTCCCGATCATGCCCGTTTCCTTTGAAGCTGCCCATCGACAGGCTCCCCGGTTAGTCCCGCCTCCGCCCCCGTCGGTACGCGACCGAGTGGGCCAGCCCCTCGACGGGGGTCGGCGGGTCGAAGCTCGTTGGATCGTGTGAAGAATCGCTTGCGAATGACACCGGCTACGATGGCCATCGCGCCACCGTCGGGAGCCGACCCCCACCGCGACGGCCGCTCTTGCGGCCGCGGGCCTGAGGTCCGCCCCCCGATCAGGTCGTGTTCGATCCCGGCTCAACAACTCCCCGTCCAGGCCATCCCCATCCCTGGGGGAAGCACCTCGACGGGACCTGCGGCGTCAGATCCGCATCTCGTGTTGAGCCGAGAGGAAGGAAAAGCTTGGCTCCATGCACGCAATCAATCATTACAGGCAATCCGTCTCCCGGTCAAGTCCGTTTGGGAAAAAAATGTCGGTTGATGTGGGACCGAAAGGTGTGGTGAGCGTAGTTGTGCGAGGGAGCAAGGCGCATGGTGCAGATCATCAGGAGTTTGACTTGCCCGGCGGGGAAGTCAAATGGCCGGAAGCGATTTTTCGAGCTTTGGGCTGGTGTTCCGAGACACCGGTGAGGTTTTGGCACGTGGCGTGCATTATACCCATGGTGAGGAATATGGCTCTCATGAGCACACAAGTGCTCTCGATAGGCCCTGGCGGTTCCCACCGTCGCGAGCGTCGCCCAGAGCGGCACGTTCGACCGTGAATTCCGCGAGACGATCACCAACGGGTCAACGGCCCGAGGAGCTTACAGCGATGTGGACTTCCAAGAACCATTCACGACGAAAAGTCAAACTTCAGCTGGAACGCCTGGACCAGCGTGCGGTGCCGGCGACATTCGGCGGCCCGGGGTTCGGCGGCGTGTACTTCAGTGGCCCCGCGACGGCCTATAGCGGTGCGCTTGGCTTTAACACCCCAGTCAGCCTGTCGCACACGCAGTCGAGTCTGGCGGCGGGCAATCTGTTTGGCGCCCGGCAGGCCTTCCAGAGGTCGGGGTTTGGTGCGTTTTCTTCCTCCGGCTACGGTTCCTCGGCTTTCTCCAATCGGCCGTTCTATTCCAGCTTCAACAGTAGTCCGGTGCGGACCTTCCCGGCTGGAGGCGGATTTTACGGCATCCAGAACACGCCTGGCGGAGTGGCCGGTCTCCAGGGGTTTGGCTTGCGAGGCAACGCGTTCAACAGCCTTTCACGATACAGTCCGCTGACGGCAGGCGGATTCGGAACGTCGGCCGCGATGTTGAATGGCGGCCCTTCCGGTACGCTGCCGACGGGTAATATCTCGTCCAGCGGTGGATACTATGGGTTCTCCAGCACTCCTGGCGGTGGGATGGCCGGCCTTTTGTGAGGCGCGATTGATCGATCGC
The DNA here is from genome assembly GCA_963752755.1 of uncultured Planctomycetales bacterium. GTDB lineage: Bacteria > Planctomycetota > Planctomycetia > Isosphaerales > Isosphaeraceae > CAVVZJ01. Next base: position 566,734 of record CAVVZJ010000011.1, read on the forward strand.
AGGATTGGACATCTCGTTCCGAAAGGGCCGGCCCCAGAAGGGCCGGCCCGCGGTCTTTGGGATTGTTCAGTTTTCCGGATTCGGGGGACTCACGACCGATCCTCCCCGGGCACCTCGATTCCAAGTCTCACCAGTTCCTCGGGGAGTACCTGATGCTGGCGGGGGTCGTAGCGAATGCCTGTCATACCCAGGGCACGGGCACTCTGGATGTTCTCCTCGATGTCATCAATGAAGATGCAATCTTCCGGGCTCCTTCCGGCGGCCCGGGCACAAGCTTGGAAGAATCCGGCGGAGGGCTTGATCTCTCCGATCTCGAAGGACAGCACCAGATGATCGAAGTGGTCCAGGGTCTCGGCGAACTGATGGCGGAAATGCGCGGCGTGGATCTCGTTCGTGTTAGAGCCAAGCACGAGGGAATAGCCTCGGGAATTGAGCCAGGCCACGAGCCGGGCCACCGGCTCGTTCAACCAGAAGATGTCGGCCCACGCCTCCGCGAACTCGCCATGCGGGAGGTCGAGGCCAACCAGTTGACAGACCGCCTTCGAGAAGTCCTCGCCGCGCATCCGGCCACTCTCGTAGCGCTGGACCAAGGCGGTGAGACCGGCCTCCTGCGCTTTCCTGAGAAGTTGTTCGCCCGAGAGTCCGAGGCGACTTCCGAGGATCGCGCAGGAACGGGCGTAGTCGAATCGGGCCACGACGTTGCCGAAGTCGAAAATCAGAGCGGGTCGATCATGTCGCATGGAACGGTTTACCGGAGGCCAGTCGGGATGGTTCTCATTTTGCGAAATTCCTGGTCATGACGGCAAGGGCTGATGGGGGCCACGGGTCAGGGTGATTTCTCCGCTGCGGGGAGGGAGTCCGAGTAGGTGGCCATCGCCTGCCAGATTCTCGGGGCGACCCGCGGGGTGACAGGTCGGACGCTGCCGTCGAGCATCAGCACATGAGTGCGGCCGGGATGGCTGCTGGAGGCGCCCAGGGGCGCCGTCTTGCCGTTCTCGCCACGCAGGAGAGTTTGGCGTCGGGCGGCCGGACGTGGTTGTACAAGGTCGAGACCCAGCCCGGCTCGGCCCAGTTCGAACCGGCATCTCCGCGCCAGGCATCTTCGGGAGCTGGTGGACAGCCCTTTTCGGTGATCGGTCCGGGGACGACCGGCCGTAGTTCCTCGGGAGCCTCGGGATGGCCGAACCGACGAGGCGTTCGGCGAAGCCGGCCGTGAACTCGGTGCCGTCGGCTCGACTGACGTCGGCGAGTCGGACGAAGCGACCGGGGGCGAAGGGCCCATCGTGTCCATCGACCTGGCTCCCGGCGTTGGCCCGGTAACTGACGGGGCGGGGAAAGCTGACTCGGTGGCCAGGGAGTCAGCTCGGACAAACGAAGTCGGCGATCAAAAACGGGGCCGGTGGCTCGCCGGCCTGGCCGACGGGTGTCGGTCGGGAAGCGGCGGAGAGGCCCCCGAAGTCCGACACGCCAAGCTGACCCAGCATCGCCGCGAGTGGACTGGCTCCTTCCTCGCCCGGGGCCGGAGACGGTCGGCAGATGGCGCGTGGCGTTATCATAGAGCAAGACCGCGCCGCCGATCGCGGCGAGATGACGCTGACACTGGAAGAGTCTCGCATTGTCGCGCCAGGATTGGCAGAAGCATCAGGAGGATGAGGCCGATCACCAACACGACCACCAGGATCACGAGCACTTCGAGAAGCGTCAAAGCCCGACGTCCTCGATGACCCGGGTTCGCTCTTACCATCGGAATTCTCCCACTGTGGGTCCTGTCGGTCCTCTCCCATCGTAGCGAGCGATCAGCGGACTGACATCCTCGCCGGTCCGGGTCTTCGTGAATGAGGCGCCGAGCCCGGCGGCGGGGAAGAAAGTCGATGGACGTCTCGGCCTCACGATCGCATGATGAAAGGAAGCCAGTTGAAGGCTTTCGGTTGGAGGAGGATCGATGACCGTTGCAAGAGTCGGACGGAGTCTGAGGGCGATTCGCACTGTTCCTGTGTGGTTGCTGATCCTCGCCATTCCGAATCTTCCGCGCAATCTGGTTAAAGCGGGCAGCGGAGGAGAGGATGGACCCCGCGCGAGTGTCGAGATCCGCGTGCCGCTCAATGCACGGGGAGAGATCGACCTGGCCGTGCTGGTGGAGCGGCTGGCCGAGCGGACCGGAATTCGGATCGAGCGGCCGAGAGCCGTCAATCTTCCCGCGTCCGGCCTGGCCGGCGCGCTTGACCCGCACGCTGATCACCGAGACTCTCGGCCCAGGCTCGTCGATCGCGGTCCGCGGCGACGCCCTGGTCGTCTCCTGCTTCCTGAACTGCTCGACCCGGCGAACCTGGCCCGCTGGTCGGCAGGCCTCCGGAGCCTTTCCGAGCGGGCCACCCGGGAGGCAGAACGTCGGGGCCGCTACGGGTTCCGGGTGACGAAATCGTATCACCCGAACGACCCAGAAAGCCCGACGGTCTGCCTTGTCCACGGTCTGAACTCGAATGCGGGGTCGTTCCTGTACATCGTCCCGATGCTGGAGGAGGCGGGGTTCGGAGTCGTCCTCTACGATTTCCCGGACAACCAGGATCTGGACATCACGGTTCCGGAGTTCCTCCGTGACTGGAAGGCCTTCCGCATGCGGACGGCCGACCGGCGGCCCTGGGCGGTGGTCACGCATTCGATGGGGGCCTTGATCGCCCGGGCCTACGTCGAAGGCGAGGAGTACGGCCGGGACGTGTCCGACCTCATCCTGATCGGCCCGCCGAATCAAGGGGCCTCGATTGCGCGGGTGCAGACGATCCTCCAGTTGATCGAGGGGACCCAGGCCATCCAGAACCACCGGGCCGGAGCGTTGGCGGTGGTCGGGGAAGGCCTGGGGGCGTCGGCGAAGGATCTGGAGCCGGGCAGCGAATTTCTCAAGGCCCTCAACGCCCGACCGAGGCGCGAGGGCGTCCGTTACCACATCCTCGCTGGTGACGACGGGTTCCTGTCGGCCCGAACCCGTCGCGACATCGAGAAGCGGCTCAGCCTGGTGACCCGAGGCGAGCGGGGCTCTCAGTCGACTGGCCCGCCTGGCGGTCGGCGACTTCCGCTCGGCGCTCGACGAGTTGAGCGAGGGGACCGGCGACGGCTGCGTGGCCGTCGCCTCACCCGGCTCGAAGACGCACCCGAACCGGTCGTGATCCACGCCAACCACGTCGCCCTGATCCGGGGACCCCTGCTCTTCCCCGACCCGGGGCCGGTGGATTGCATGCCGTACGTGCTCCGCTGGCTGGAGCCGCTGAGGAAGTCACGCGTTGAACGCAAATCGAGGCGGGAACGGTTGAACGACACCAGCCTCCGATGCCAGAAACCGCCGCTGGCCCGGCGGATCGACGCTTTTTTTGACTGTCTACGAACACCCGGGACCACGCGGGAACGCCCTGGCGACGCCCCAGCGACGCGGCGGGGACGCCTGTGAAACACGCCAAGGACGCTGAAGGGACGCTCCACAGAACCTCGTCCTACTCGCATGCAAATTGTTAGAATTTCAAATGTTAGATTCTAATTTTACCCAGTTTGAAGTTCGTTCGGCACCTGGGACGCGTCGCCTCGTCACGACGCCAGCGTGGCGATTTCGGTGCCGGGCCGGGTCAGGACCCTCATCGGATTGCCAAGGAGCTAGAGTTAATTATAGCACATCGGTAGGGTGGCGGCATGACGGTTTTCGAGATTTGGAATCGTAAAAAATTTAGTTTGGAGCAACTGAATACCGTTTTCGCTGAAGTGAAACTCAAGGATTCGGATACCCCAGGTCGGCTCGCAAGCGCAGGTCGGCGTGGGCCTGACCGATCACTCGCCGTCCAGCAAACAAGCCCACGTGGATATGGGCTGGCCACCCAGGTCGGCCCAGAAGGAGGAATCGATCGACCGGCCGGCAGGCGGGGCGGGGACTTGGGGAAAGGCGAGGGATGGTGTAATCTCTTGCGGTGCCGGCGAGCAGTCGCCGGCCGTCGCGGGTTGAGTTGGACCGATGTCTCGCCTCACCGTCGAAGGGAATGCCGATGAGCGGAGTTGACGACAACGGAGGCTCGGCCGGAGAGACCCCGACACCCGAGGGAACTGTACCTGCTGTTCTCGACCGAGTTGTGGGAGCGCTATCGGCTTCTACACGGCGGCCGGGATCATGACGCTGTACCTCCAGCGCGGGTCGTTTCACTGGAAGAAGGACGACGCGACCACGCTCTGGTCGAACTACCTGATGTTCGTCTATCTGACGCCGCTGGTGGGTGGCTGGCTGGCGGACAAGTTCGTCGGCTACCGGCGGTCGGTCTTGATCGGCGGCGGTCGTGTTCGTGCTCGGCTACGCCTTGCTGACGATGGGCACGGTCGCGACGTTCTACGTGGCGTTGACCTTGCTGTTCATCGCCAACGGCTTCTTCAAGCCGAACATCTCGACGATGGTGGGCAACCTCTATCCGGCCGGCAGCCCGTTGCGCGACTCGGCGTACAACATCTTCTACATGGGCATCAACATCGGCGCCTTCTTGGCCCCGATCTCGGCCGAGCTGATCCTCCAGTGGCTCGTCCCACGGGAGATCTACGAGGCCGCGCAGAAGGGGATCGAACTCTCCACGGCCGACCAGGCGACGCTCAATCGGGGGTTCCTGACCGCGTTCGGAGCCGCGGCGGTCGGGATGTCGTTCGGAACGGTCCTGTTCGCGATCAACTACAAGCGGCTGGCCGGCGCCGAGCGGAGGAAGCCGTCCTTGAGCGATGCGGAGGCGGTCGCCGTGACGGAGGACGTGCCGCCGGGACCGGAACTGTCGGAGCTGGAGCAGGTGCCCGAGTGGAAGCGGATCGCGGCCTTGCTGGTGATCTTCTCCATCGTGATCGTCTTCTGGATGAGCTTCCACCAGAACGGCAGCACGATGACCTACTGGGCGGACGAGAATACCGACTGGGACGTGTCGGGGATCGTCTCGAACGCGATCAACCCGTTCTGGATCATCGTGCTCTCGATCCCGCTGGTGAAGTTCTGGGAGTACCTCCGGAAGCGGAACCTCGAACCCTCGACACCGACGAAGATGGCGATGGGGATGTTCCTGGCGTTCGTCGCGTTCATGATCCTCTTCGTGGCGGCCAGATATGCCGGGGGCGACCAGGAGTTCGTGATTGACAGCGCGGGGAACCTGGTGACGAACGAGAAGGGCGTGTACGAGATGGTCCAGCACAAGGTCTCGCCCTTCTGGCTGATCGCGGCGTACGGTGTGCTCTCACTGGGCGAGCTGATGCTCAGCCCGATGGGGCTCTCGCTGGTCTCGAAGGTGGCGCCGGAGCGGATGCGGGGTTTGCTGATGGGCGGCTGGTTCGTCGCCACGGCGATCGGCAACAAGCTGACAATGATCGGCCTGCTCTGGACCCGCTGGTATCACTCGTCATTCTGGCTGCTGGTGGCCTTGCTGGCGCTGGCGATGTCGTTGCTGCTGCTCGCCCTGATCCGGCCGTTGAAGCGGGCCATGCCCGGCGTCTGACCGACACCAACCGGAGTTGACCCACCGATGCACATCCTCCTCGGGCTCGCTCTCATGACCGTCCTGTCCTCTCCAGACCTCGCCGACGGCCGGCCGATGACGGTCGAGGACCTGCTCGCCGTCAAGGGGGTCTCCGACCCGCACGTCTCGCCGGATGGTAAGCGGGTCGTCTATGTCGTCTCCGAGATCGACCGCAAGGCGGGCAAGACGAACAGCAGTCTCTGGCTCGTGCCGATCGATGGCGGGGAGCCGAGGCGGTTGACGACGGCTCCGGGGTCGAACAACCACCCCCGATGGAGTCCCGACGGCCAGTCGATCGCGTTCCTCTCCAGCCGGGGCGGCTCAACGCAGGTCTGGCTCCTGCCGATCGAAGGGGGCGAGGCGCGGCAACTGACAAAGCTGCCGATCGATGTGACGGGGTTCGTCTGGTCGCCGAAGGGGGATCAACTCGCGTTGACGGCGGAGGTCTATCCGGGGATGAGTCCCGAGGAGACGGCGAGGAAGGACGAGGAGAAGAAGAAGGCGAAGGGGAATGTCCGTGCGTTTGATCGGATCATGATCCGGCACTGGTCGAGCTGGGATGAGGGGAAGCGGAGTCATGTGTTCGATGTGCGACGCGAAGACGGGAGAGGCGAAGGACCTGATCCCGGAGTGGAAGGTGAACGTGCCTCCGGCGCCGTTCGGGGGCTCGGAGGAGCTGGCGTTCTCGCCGGACGGGAAGACGATCGCGTTCACGTCCGAGCCGCTGGAGAAAGGGGCCTGGTCCACGAACAAGGACATCTGGACGGTCCCGGCCGACGGCGGCCAGCCGAAGAACGTCACCGCCGACAACGAGGGCGCCGACGGCCTGCCGGCCTACCTCGGCGACCAGACCCTGCTGTACGTGAGCCAGGCCCGCGCGGGGTTCGAGGCCGACCAGTGGGTCTTGAGCGCACTCTATCCCGACCAGGACGGAGCGCCGTTCGAGCTGACCACGTCGTTTGACCGGCCGGTCCAGTCGTTCGTCACGCGGCCGAAGACCGGGACGTTCGCGGTGCTCGACGACGGCGGCACGGAGTCGATCGTTTCAATCAAGCAGACGATCGACGGCGATGACGTCTTCATCGTCGCCTCGCCACCAGGCCAGCCCAACAAGCTCTTGACCGGCGGCGTGAACACGGCGGTGGATGCCCCCGACCAGGGCGACCGCTTGATCTACCTCCACGGCGACGCCGCCCACCCCAACGAGGTCTACTCCGCGAAGCTCGACGGCTCCGACGCGAAGCAGCTCACCGACCACAACGGCGACCTGCTCGCGAAGCTCGACCTGCCCGCCGCCGAGTCGTTCACCTTCGAGGGCGCCGGCGGCGACGAGGTCCAGGGCTTCGTCATCAAGCCGCCGGGATACGAGGAGGGCAAGAAGTATCCCGTCCTCTTCCTGATCCACGGCGGGCCGCAGGGGGCCTGGCATGATGAGTGGCATGCGCGGTGGAACTATCAACTGTTCGCGGCGCCGGGGTATGCCCTGGTCGCGATCAACCCGCGGGGATCGACCGGGTTCGGCCAGGAGTTCACCGATCAGATCAGCGGCGACTGGGGCGGTCGGGTTTACGAGGACCTGATGAAGGGCCTGGATCACGCTCTGAAGACGTATGACTTCCTCGATGGCGAGCGCGTGGCGGCGGCGGGGGGGTCGTATGGGGGGTACATGGTCAACTGGATCGCGGGGCATAGCGACCGGTTCAAGGCGTTGATCAGCCATGCGGGGGTGTTTGACCTGCACAGCATGTATTTCACGACGGAGGAACTGTGGTTCCCCGAGTGGGAGTTCCGGGGCACGCCGTGGGAGAACCCGGAACTTTACCGGAAGTTCTCGCCGAGCCACTACGTGCAGAACTTCCAGACGCCGACGCTGGTGATCCACGGAGCACTCGATTTCCGGGTGCCGGAGGCGCAGGGGCTGGGGATGTTCACGGCCTTGCAGCGACGGGGGGTGGCGAGCCGCTACGTCTTCTTTCCCGATGAAGGGCACTGGATTCAGAAGCCGGAGAACCGGGTGATCTGGTGGCACGAGGTCCACGACTGGCTGAAGACCTACCTCGAAGCGAAGGGCGAATGAGTCGGATGGCGGACCAACCGACGAGCCCCTCGCGGGCCTGGGCGATCGCACACCTGCGCTGTCCGCGTTGCCGGCAGGGGCGGATCTTCCGCACGACGTGGTCGATGAACGAGCGTTGCCCGGATTGCGGGCTTGCTGTTTCTCCGGGAGACGGGTTACTTCACGGGGGCGATGTACTTCAGCTATGCGATGGGCATTCCGATCATCGCGTTGTTCACGTTGCTGCTTTACCTGGTCCTGCCGAGTTGGGAACTCTGGCAACTGATCTTGCTGTCGTGGCTGGTCTTCCTGCCGCTGGTGCCGGTTGTTTTTCGCTACTCGCGGGTCTTCTGGATTCATTTCGACCGGTACTTTGATCCGGAGGGAGACGAGTTTCCGAGGCCATAATTGTTGCGAACGAATCGGAGTCGGTCCAACGGAAGTGGGACCGACTCGTCTGTTGGTGCCAGCGGCATTGCTACGCCCAGATACGTAAAAATCCTTAGCAAGCGAGTCAACCTGATATGGCCGAATTTACCCTCCGACCCATCGCCGAGGTGGCCCGCGACCTGGGTATTGCTCTCGAGCATGTGGAGCCGTATGGACGTGACAAGGCGAAGATCCAGCCTCGAAGCGATCGAAGCGGCCCAGGGGCGACGGCCGGCTGGCAAGCTGATCCTCGTCTCGGCGATCACGCCCACGCCGGCCGGCGAAGGGAAGACGACGACCTCGATCGGGCTCGCCCAGGGGCTTCGCAAGATCGGGAAGGATGCGTGCCTGGCGTTGCGGCAGCCCTCGATGGGGCCGGTCTTCGGTCGCAAAGGGGGGGCGACGGGCGGAGGGGCGAGCCGGGTCGAGCCGTCGGACGCGATCAACCTCCAGTTCACCGGCGACTTCCACGCCATCACCAGCGCCCACAACCTGCTCGCCGCCGCGATCGACAATCGACTGCATTTCGGAGGCACGCGGCTGGATCCGAGGAACGTCCTGTGGAAGCGGGTGATGGACATGAACGATCGGGCGTTGCGCCGGATCGTTATCGGCCTGGGAGGACCCGGACAGGGGGTGCCGAGAGAGGCGAGCTTCGACATCACGGCCGCAAGCGAGATCATGGCGATCCTCTGCCTGGCCGAGTCGCGGGCCGATCTGAGGGCGAGGATCGACCGGATCCTGGTCGGGTTCACGGCGAAGGGGCGGGAGCCGGTGATGGCGTCCGAGATCGGCGTGACGGGGGCGATGGCCGCGATCCTGAACGAGGCGATCCAGCCGAACCTGGTGCAGTCGCGCGAGGGGACGCCAGCGTTCGTTCACGGTGGGCCGTTCGCCAACATCGCTCATGGCTGCAACAGCGTACTCGCCACGAGGATGGCTCTGTCGCATGCCGATTACGCCATCACGGAGGCGGGCTTCGCGTTTGACCTCGGGGCGGAGAAGTTCTTTGACATCAAGTGCCGCTCGGCGGGCTTGAACCCGTCGGCGGTGGTGATCGTGGCGACGGTGCGGGCGCTCAAGATGCACGGGGGCGTGGGTCTGGATGAGTTGACAAAGCCTGACCCGACGGCGGTCGAGCGGGGGCTGGAAAACCTCGCCGCGCACCTCGATGCGGCGAAGCATTTCGGGAAGCCGGTGGTGGTGGCGATCAATCAGCGCCGGGAGGATACGGACGCACGAGTTGACGGTGATCCACGATTTCTGCCGGAATCACGGCGTGGCGGTCGCAACGGCGGACGTGTTCGGGAAGGGCGGGGCCGGGGCGGTGGAACTGGCGGAGAGGGTGATCGAGGCGGCGTCGGGCGAGGCGACGCCCTTCAAGCCTTTGTATGGCCTCGATGCGACGATCGAGGAGAAGATCGAGACGATCGCCCGTTCGATCTACGGCGCCGAGGGGGTGGCGATCCTGCCGGAGGCGTCGGCGAAGATTCGCAAGGCTCGACGACTCGGGTACGGGGAATTGCCCGTCTGCATGGCGAAGACACAGGACTCGCTCAGCGACAATCCGAAGCTTCGTGGTCGTCCGCGCGGGTTCACCCTGACGGTCCGCGACGTCGAGATTGCCGCCGGCGCGGGTTTCGTGGTCGCCTTGACGGGTGAGATTGTTCGGATGCCCGGCCTGCCCGAGCGACCCGCCGCCGAGCGGATCGACGTCGATGCCGACGGCGTCATTCAGGGTCTGAGCTGAGTGGGTCGGAGCTTTGTGAGTCGGCGGGTTCGGGTGGCGTCTGTGTGCCCAGGCTGCTCACGCCAACCTCCTCGATGGGGCATCCCTGCTTGATCCGCTCGACCGCAAGCCAGTAGCGCAAGGCGAGGGCCAGGCGCTCGGACGGATCGTGGCGGACGTAGGCGAGTCCGCGGAGGAAGTCGGCGGGTCGCTGGGCGATGGCTGCCCACTGGTCGCGTCCGATCCCGAAATGCTCGGCGCATTCGGCGGCGTTGACGCGAGGCTTCGCAGCGTCGGACCAGCCCCAGAGTTTCCGACCGTGGAGACCGTTGAGGATCGCTTCGGCGAGAGCGACATGGCCGACGAGGCTCGGGTGGTGGGGATCGACGAAGAGTTTTTCCCCGAGGAGTCCGTTTGCAGAACGGGCACGGAGCACGGCCGGCCCATCGATCAGGAGGACCGAGGGATGCCGGGTGGCGACGGCCCGGTACACCTCGCGGAACGGTGTGGTGCAACGGATCGGCCAGCCATCGAGATCAATGGCTTTCTGGGCATGGGCATGGGCTTCTTCGTTTTGACCGCGGGCTTCGAGCAATCGGGCGAGCCGATAGTGGGACTCGGCGAAGCCGGGCTGGCGACGTACCAGGATTTGATAGAGTCGAATCGCCGACTCGGGGTCGTGCTCGGAAGCCCTTGCGTGAAGGAAGTCGCGTGCGAAGTTTTCCCGCTCGGCCTGAGTCAGGTAGGAAGGTAGTGAGGACCGGTTGGGGTCGAATCGGCTCTCGTTCGCAGGTGGGATGACCAGGATCGGTACCGCTTGCATCCGCACGCAGAACGCGACGATCGCCTCCAGTCTTCGTTCAAAATTGGCGAGGATGACGTCGTGCTCGGCCTGCGTGAAGGAGGGGCGATCGACGAGCGGACGGGTCACATAGAGGGGCGGAGGACTGTAAACAAAATTTTGATCGATAATCTTGTTGATCAGCCGCATCAACGGTGTGAAGCCTCGTGGCAACCGCAGGACGGGGAGTGGCGAGTCCGGTCGTAGGCCGCTCCGCCAGGGGTTGTATCCGAGGGCGAGCCGGGCGGTCGAGCCGCCGTCGTTGAGGACCTCGCGTGACCAGGGGATGCGGGCCTGAAACTCGTTGTGGCCCGAGAGAATGAGTACTGCCGACGGCCGGCGGACGAGCCGGTGGAGGCGTTCGGAGGACTGCTGGAGCGTGAGCCCATCCTCGGCCAGCATCACCAGCCGGACACGCTCACGATCGCCAAGGCCCTCTTCGAGCTTCCAGGCGACGATTTGACCGATCGACAGGTGCGGGACGAACGGTTCTCCGTAGGCGCTCGAACCACCGATTACAATCAGGTCGCGCTCGTGAGGGGGAGCTTCCGGTAGCGTGATGGGGAAGGTCGGCGGCCGGCGCGACCGGGATTCGAGGAACGTGGCGACGCCCTCGGCGAACAGGGCGGCCACGAGGAAGGCGACGCAGGCTGCGAGTAGTTTACCGGTCAGGGGCGAACGCCGACCCGACCTCCTCCTCCGAAAGAGGATTCCAGCGAGCACGAACAGACCGACGGTTGCCAGCGCCAGAAGGGCTAGATAGACAAATAACGAGATCACCATCGCGATCTCGACGACCCGCGAGCCAAGGACCAGATGGCTCCAGCCCGGCGTGAGTTTCCAGGCGACGATCAGCGCCACCGCCGCGCCAAGGACGAACCAGGTGGCGCGACCGGACCAGGAGGCTCCTCGACGTCGCGGGTGAGACATGCCGAGATAACCTTATCGTTCCTCCCTCGCGGTCAAGGCCGGTGTTTCCACCGGTTGATCCGTCCGGGCCACAACGCTGGCGTCTCCGGCGTCGGGTTCGGGGAGCGAAACGGCGGCAAGGGCGGAGGATTTCGAGGCAACGGCGATGGGAGACGGAAAGATCCCCAGAACCAGCGACAGCCCGGCGCAGGTCCAGACGGCCGCTTGCGTGGCCCAGGGCGTCCGCGATTCGAGGCGTTCCTTCGGGTCACGCAAGGTCATGACCACGATAATTCGCAGATAGTAGTAAGCACCGATCGCCGCGTTGAGCACGCCAAGGATGACGAGGAGCAGGAACCGCCCGCTTTCGGCCCCTCGCGCGACCTCCAGGGCCGACTGGAAAATGCGGAACTTCCCCCAGAAGCCCGCCAGTGGTGGCACGCCGGCCAGGCTGAACAGACAGAGCGCCATCGCGAGGGCTGCAGAACGGCCGGGTCCGCATCAGACCGGCCAGGTCCTCCACCGTCTCGACCGGACGCTCGGGTGTGCTGAGGGCGATGATCACGCCGAAGGCGCCGAGCGTCATCAAGGCGTAAGTGGCAAGGTAGAAGAAAATCCCATCGACACCAAGGACGGCTTCGGTCCCGCTCGCCGTGTTGCGGAATGCCGCTGCGACGCCGATCAGGAGGTAGCCCGCGTGGGCGATTGACGAGTAAGCGAGGAGTCGCTTGAGGTTGTCCTGAGCGAGTGCCACGGTATTGCCAAGCGTCATCGTCGCCACGGCGAGAACCCAGGCGAGGATCACGGCATTGTCGGAGACGAGATCGAGAGCCGAGGCTCTGCCAGTAAACGGGGAGCCGAAGACGGTGGTGAGCGTTCGCACGATCGCGAGGAAACCGACCGCCTTGGGAAGCCACGCCAGCGCAGCGGCCAGGACCGTGGGAGACCCTTCATAAACGTCGGGGGCGTAGAAGTGGAACGGAACCGCCGCGACCCGGAACCCGAGACCTGCCATGACGAAAACCAGGGCGATCAGCGAGAATCGTGGGAGGGCCAACTGCAGGGCGCCGCCGTTCCAGTGGATGAGGTACGAAAGGGCCTTCAGGTTGCTCGCGCCGGTCAGGCCGTAGAGGTAAGCAAGGCCGAAGAGGAGCAGGCCGGAGGAGAAGATCGAGAGGAAGAAATACTTGGTCGCCGCCTCCTGAGTGGTCACGTCGCGGCGTGGGAGGTAGAGGATGAGGTAGGTCGGGATGCTGACCAATTCGAGGGCGGCGAACAGGAAAATCAGTTCGTTCGCCGAGGCCACGAGCATGACGCCGGCATGCATCATCAGGAAGGAGCCGAAGAACTCGGCCGCTCGATCCGCTCCCACCTGGTCGTGGGCGAGGCCGAGGAGGATCAGGCCCGTGAGCAAGAGGCCGAGCCGCGCGTAGAAGGCGAGGGCATCGGGAGTCACGATGGCCGCGTAAGTCTCGGGGCCATCCACGCCGATGGAAAGGACTGCGACCAGAGCTGCGACCAGAGCCCCCGCCGTCGCGAGTGACCAGACCCGCCGCGGCCATTGCAGGAAGGCGCCTGCGGTCATCATCGCCATGGCGACGACGAGGAGAATCTCCTCGGGTAGCAGGTAGAGGAGCGTCTGCTTAGTGAGCGTCAGCGAGTCGGGCGTCATCGGGCTCGGTCCTGAGTCTCGTTCAGGGAGAGGATCGGGTCGAAGGGGCGACGTCCCTCGACGCCGGGCAACGGCTCGCGCGACCGCTGCCGTTGCGTCACCGGCGCCGTCATGTTGACCGTCGGTTGATAGAAACCGGAGGCGATCTCGCGCAAGGGCGGACTGATCCGGTCAAAGATGGGTTTCGGATAGACCCCGATGACGACGATCAGGACCATCAAGGGGGTCAGGCCCGCGATCTCGTGCCAACCGACTGGGCGGACGGCTGGTTGCGATTCGTGCTCCGGCGCTGCCGCGTGCGAGTGATCGTGAGCGTGGGGTTCGCGAAGTGGACCGAAGATCACACGCTGGAGCATGAGCAGGAGATAATAGGCGCCCAGAACCATGCCGATCGTCGCCAGGATCGCATAAACAGGCTCCCGACTGAACATCCCCAGCAGGATCGGGAACTCGCCGACGAAACCATTGAGGCCCGGTACCGCCGCGGAGCCGAGCGAGGCGAGGATCAGGAAGAAGGCGAGCAACGGGAGCCGGTCCCAGAGTCCCTCCATTTCGCCCATCTCGCGGGTGTGATAACGCTCGTAGAGGACGCCCACGCAGGCGAAGAGGGCGCCGGTGGTCAGGCCGTGGTTGACCATCTGGATTACGGCGCCATCGAGGCCGATCGTCGTCAGGGAGAAGAGGCCGAGTGTCACGAAACCCATGTGACTGACCGAGCTGTACGCGACCAGGCGCTTCACGTCGGTCTGCGCCAATGCGGTCAAGGCCCCGTAGATGATGCCGATCACCGAGAGGGTGGCGAGCATCGGCATGTAATAATGCGCACCCAGGGGGGTCATGCCGAGATTGAAGCGCAAGAATCCGTAGCCGCCCACTTTGAGCAGGACGCCCGCCAGGAGGATTGAGCCGGCCGTCGGCGCCTCGACGTGTGCCAGCGGGAGCCAGGTGTGGAACGGGAAGAGAGGAACCTTGATGGCGAAACCGGCGAACAGGAGCAGGAAGATCAGGGCTTGCGGGCTGAGCCAGGGCTGAGCGAGCCCGTTCCTCCTCGGATTGTCGAAGTAGAGACCGAGTTCCTGCCAGGAGTCCCAGGGCAGGTTGCGGAGGTTCTCGGTGAGGGTCGGGATCGAGAATGAGAGCAAGCCAGTGTGCTGGTAATGGATCACGACCAGGCCGATCACACCGATCAAGGTGAGAAGGCTTCCGGCCAGTGTATAGAGGAAGAACGTGATCGACGCCCGACGGCGCTCAGGACCGCCGTAGAGGCCGATGAGAAAAAACAGGGGAATCAAGGTAAATTCAAAAAAGATATAAAACAGGACGACATCCAGCGAGGAGAACAGTCCCAGAAGACCCGTCTCCAGCAGGAGCATCAGGGCGTAGTGCGCCGGGGCACGCTCGGTGATCGACTCCCAGGAGGCAAAGATCGATGTAATCACCAGGAGGGTTGTCAGCACGAAGAGCACGAGGCTGACGCCGTCGAGCCCCAGGGCGAAGCGTATCCCCGGGCCATGTCCGACGTCGATCCATTGCCAGCCATAGGCAGCGACCGTCGCTTCTGCGTCAACGACCGTGCCCGGCTGCTGGAACTGCGGGCCCGCCACGTCCGTGTGGAAGCCCACGGCGAGGACCAGGCTCAGCGCCAGGGATACCAGGGCGACGCCGAGAGCGGCCCAGCGAGCCTGTCGGTAGCCCAGGCCGGGCAACCCGAAGAGGACCAGGCCCCCGAAGAGGGGGAGAAGGACCGTGATCACCAGCAGAGTCGGCATCGAAGAATCCTCGCTCCGCGTTCGGTTCCCACCGAGATTGGAGACGGTGTGACAGGGGGACAGCGACCGTCGTGGCGACGAGCCAGGATCAACGGAAGAGGAGCATCAGCAAGAGGGCCGCCACACCCAGCGCCATCACGGCGGCATAAAACTGGACCAGGCCATTCTGGAAGGGCGCGAGCAGGTCGCGGCCAACCACCCGGGGAATCCAGGCGACCAGGCGGACCAAACCATCCACGAGATAGATATCCACGTACTTGCAGAGCACTGCGATGGCCCGGGTGGGCTTCACGATGATGGCCTGGTAGAGCTCATCGATGTAGAACTTGTCATACGAGGCCCTGTAGAGTCGACCCAGGCCGCGCGCGAGCCGGCCGGGAACCTTGCTCGGCGCGGCGTACATCCACCAGGAGATCAGCACACCGGCCAGGGCGGCGAGTGTGCCGATGCCCATGCTCATCCAGTCGGTGCCGTGCGGATGCTCCGGAATTTGGAGGTTCGCGAAGCTGGGGGTCCGTTCGAGCAAGCCCTCGAAGAGGCCAGTCCACGGACCGAAGACAATCCCTACAAGCAAGGAGCCAGCCGCCAGGATGACAAGTGGGACCGTCATGATCGGCGGGGATTCGTGGCCGAAATGATCGCCGTGACCATGTCCATGATCGTGCCCGCCGTGAATGTCATGACCATGAGCGGCGGTCTGCGGGACAGGCTCGTCGGTGGCGCCTCGGGTCGGAGGCGGGATGTCGGCCGGGCGCTGCGGGTCAATCGCGTGGCCCGCATCGTGGGCGTGAGCCGGGGGGTTCTCCTCGACGGAGGACGCTCCACGCTCGACAGGCTCGGCCTCGGGATCGTCCGGACTCGGGAGCTTTTCGGGGCCAAAGAAGGTGAGGAAGAAGGCGCGGCCGGTGTAGAAGGCGGTCAGGAAGGCGGTCAGGATCGCGGTCCAGTACACGACGGTGTAAACGATGCCCCAGCCCGGTCCTTCGTCGGCAGCCTGGGCAGCGTGGTTCAGCGCCGCGAGGATCTCATCCTTGCTGAAGAAGCCGGCGAAGGGAGGAACACCGGCAAGCGCCAGGCCGCCAATGGCGAACGTCCAGCAGGTCCAGGGCATCCGGTGGCGGAGACCGCGGAAGCGTCGCATGTCGATCACCCCGCCCATGGAGTGCATGACACTCCCCGAGCCGAGGAACAGCAATGCCTTGAAGAAGGCGTGGGTGAACAGGTGGAACATCGCCGCCACGACGGCCAGCAACATCACGTCGCCCACGCCAGCACCCAGAGCCATGAACATATAGCCGAGTTGGCTGATGGTCGAATAGGCGAGGACCCGCTTGAGGTCGGTCTGGGTGACGGCCATCGCGGCCGCGAGCAAGGCGGTGGCACAGCCGATGACGGCGATGATCGGCGGCACGATCGTCACGGAGAAGATCAGGGCCGAGGATCGCGCGATGAGATAGACGCCCGCCGTGACCATCGTCGCCGCGTGGATCAGGGCGGAGACGGGTGTCGGGCCTTCCATTGCGTCGGGGAGCCAGACGTAGAGCGGGATCTGAGCACTCTTGGCGGTGGCGGCCCACAGGAGCAGGAAGGCGATGCCCACCTTGGCTTCGAACGACATGGCGCGGATATTGGCCTCGCTGAGCACGACGTCGTAGCCGAGGTCGTGGTTCATCGACGTCAGCCAGATCAGAAAGATGGCGATCGCGAACCCGACGTCGCCGATCCGGTTGACGAGAAAAGCCTTCTTCGCCGCCGACGCAGCCGAAGGCTTGGCGTGCCAGAATCCGATCAGAAGATAACTACAAACTCCGACGCCTTCCCAGAAAGCGTATGTTAACACGTAGTTGCTTGACAGGACAAGGCCCGTCATCGAGAACACGAAGAGTCCGACCAGCGCGAAGAAGCGGGGGTAACCCGGGTCGCCCGCCATGTAGCCGGCGGCGAAGATGGCCACGAGCGTGGCGACGAAGGTCACCATCGACAGCATCATGACCGTCAGCCCATCGACGCGGAATTCGATCGGGACGTTGAGCTCCGACACGGACGTCGGCTCGCCGTTGATCGTCAACTCGCGGCGTTCCCCGAGCTGCAGCCAGTGATAAATAATCTTCGTGGTGCTATGGGGACCGAACTCCGATCGCGACGTGCTCTCACCGGCCTCGGCCTCGTGATGGCCGACGACAGGAGGACCCGCCTGGCCGATCAAGGTGAGGGCGACACCACAGGCAATCCCGATCCCGAGGATGACCGGCCAGTGCGACTTTTCCCGGAGCCAGCGGCCCCCGGCCGCGGCAATGATGGCCCCGAGCAGCGGCAGGAAGGGGATCAGCCAGACGTACTCAATCACGGCGACGCTCCCAGGGCTGACGAGGGTGTGGCGGCTCGACGCCAGCGGGCGTCAGGTGTGGGTAGGTCTCAGGTCCCGGTTCGGCCGCGACCGGCTCGGCTTCCTCGACACGCTCCTGCGCGGGAGGAACCCCGGCTTCGCGAAGATCCTGCCAGAGCGTCACGTCGAGCGAGTTCCGACGCTTGAAGAGCACGAGGATCAGGGCCAAGGCCAGGCCCGCCTCACAGGCCGCGACCGTGAGGATGACGATCGTGAAGACGATCCCCGTCCAGTTGCCATGATAGCGACCGAACCCGACCAGCGTGAGCGCGACGCCCTGGAGCATCAACTCGGCCGACAGGAACATCACGATCAGGTTCCGCCGGGAGAGGAAGCCCAGCATCCCGAACGCCATCAAAAGGGCGCCGACGAGAAGATAGTTGGTCAGGATGTCGAACCCGAAGGCCCCGGCCGGGGCGGCCGCCGCGAACAGCGACGGAACCGCGAGGGATTCAAGGGCGGGGAGGGTTGGCGGCGGCATGGTCTTGGGCTCGTTCGAGATTCTGTGAGTTTCCAGAAAGAATACCAGCGAGTTCGGGGGCCGATCAACCGGCGGACCGACTCTGTCCCGGCCGGATCGGCGGCCGTGGAGTCGCGATCGCAGACGCTCCGACCAGGGCGACGAAGAGCAAGGCGCCGGCGATCTCGACCGTGAAGAGGTGGTCGGTGAAGAGCGTGCCTCCCAGGCCAGCCACGTGCGGGGGAGACTCGCCGAGGATCGCACGCTCGGACGACTCGGGGACGAGCCGGGAGGTTTTCGAGACGGCCATGCCATAGACCACGGGCGGGGCCGGGTTCAGCGATCGTGGCGAGCTCGACTCCAGCGCGGCACCGTCCGCGACTGGCGCCGCGACGACGGCTGTCGCGGCCTCCGGGTCTCCGGACGGTTGCCGGGATCGCGGGCCTTGACCGAGACGATCGCGTAGAGAAGTCCGCCGAGCAGGGCGAAGGTCGACGATCGCGGAGCGGGCTGGGGCTCGGGCCAGCCGGTCGTAGACGAGCCGTTCCCCTCGGACTGGGCGAGCATGATCACGAACAGGAAGGTGACGATGATCGCCCCCGCATAGACGATCACGGTTCCCGCCGCGAGGAACTGCGCCCCGGCGAGGAGGAACAGGCCCGAGGTACTCAGGACGACCACCGCGAAGAACAAGGCACTGTTGACCGGGTTGCGGTTCGTGACCATCACGACCGCGCCCAGCAAGGCCAGGAGGGCGAAGGCGTAGAAGAAGAGGTTGGCCAGCCAGTGGGTTGGCGGCGTCAGCAAGAGACCGAAGGCCGCCGAGCCGACCGTGGCGATCGCGACTCCGAGGGCGTGCCAGGAACCGGCACGGGCACGGCCGTGGCGGTGCGGGCAGCATCAGGTAGGTGCCGAGGCCCGTGACCACGGAGGCGATGAGCACGAGGATGAGGTTGCCGGTGGTCATTTTGCGACGGGCCCCGGGATCGGACCGGCCGGCGGCGGGGCCGGGGTCTCGGCGGTCGTGCTGGAGGGTTTGCTCAACGGCCCCGTGCCGCCCGCCGCCGCCAGCGGGTTGGAGGTCTTCATCGGCTCGACATCCTTGGTCATGTCGAAGACCGAGAGGAGCTTGGCCTTGTCGAAGATCATCTGCTCGCGCGAGAGGCCGGTCAGGTCGTAGAGGCCGGTCAGCTCGATCGCATCGACGGGGCAGGCTTCCTCGCACATGCCGCAATAGATGCAACGCAGTTCGTCGATGACGAAGCTCTGCGGGTATTTTTCGCGGTCGTCCCAGGTATCGGGCGCCGTGGTGCCGACGATGTCGATGCAGTGGGCCGGGCAGGCGGTGGCGCAGAGCATGCAGGCCACGCACTTGATCCGGCCGTTCTCGTCCTTGTTGAGCCGGTGCACCCCGCGGTAGTTGGCCGACGGGATGTGCTGCTCCTCGGGATACTGGTTCGTGATCGCCTTGCCGCCGAGCGACGCGCCCAGGATGTGGCGGCCCGTCACGGCGAGGCCGCCGAGGATCTGGGGCAGATAGGTCTTCTCGAAGCAGACCCAGCTTCGGAGGGGTCAGCCGCTTCAGTCTCGGATCGTCGGGTTTCATGAGCGATCCCACATCGGAAGGTTGATCGGAAAGAGTCGCGTCCGGGGATTGGGCGTCATCCCCGGATGAGCTGGACGATCGCGGCCGTCGCCACCAGGTTGATGAGGGCCAGGGGGATCATCCGCTTCCAGGCGAGGTCCATGAGCGTGTCGTAGCGGAACCGGGGGAGCGTCCAGCGGACCCACATGATGAAGACGATCATGCAGGCGACCTTGGCCAGCAGCACCAGGATCTTCAGCAAGGCGAAGAGCCAGCCGGTCTGGGCACTGTTGAGGCCGGGGAGGTCCCAGCCGCCGAAGAAGAGGATGACGGTCAGGAAGCTGACGGTGATCACATGCAGATACTCGCCGAGGAAGAACATGCCGAACTTCATCGCCGAGTATTCGGTGTGGAATCCGCCGACGAGTTCCTGCTCCGACTCGGGCAGGTCGAACGGCAAGCGGTTCGTCTCCGCGAACGAGCTGACGAGGAACAGGAGGAAGCCCAGCGGTTGCACCACGACGCCCCAGACGTTCGCATCCTGCCAGGCGATGATCCGGTTCAGGTCGAGCGAACCGGCGATCAGGACGATGCCCAGGATCGACATCCCCAGCGGGATCTCATAGCTGATGATCTGGGCGCTCGATCGCAATCCGCCGAGGAACGAATACTTGTTGTTCGACGCCCAGCCGGCCAGGATCACGCCGTAAACCGCGAGGCTGCCGATCGCGAAGATGTAAACGATGCCGATGTCGATGCCGGGGGCGATCTGGAACTGGATCGACTCGTACCAGGGGAGGTTCACGCCGGTATCGCCGACCGGCCCAAACGGGATGACGGCGAAGCCGATCGTGGCGGCAACGATCGCGATCATCGGGGCGAGGATATACAGGGTCTTGTTCACATGGGCCGGGATGACGTCCTCCTTGAGGATCATCTTGGCGCCGTCGGCGAGCGGCTGGAGCAGGCCGAGCGGGCCGGCGCGGTTCGGACCGATCCGGTCCTGCGCCAGGCGGCGATCTTGCGCTCGACCAGAATCAGGTACGCCACCGCACCCTGGCTGATGCCCACCACGATCGCGATCTTGACCAGGATGCCGATCAGATAAAGCATGAGCCGCTAGCCCCGTGAACCAACACCTTCCCGACCCGATCGATTTCCAGCGCGGCGACGGCCGCGCTCGACGGACCTCAAGCGTTCCTGGCCCCCTTGGGCGTGTCGCGACCCGGCCGGTCGCCGCGGTGGCCGCGGCCGGCGAGCCAGGGATCTTCATACGAGAACCCGTCCCGTCGCCGGAATCCGGCTGACCGAGGACGACGCCGTATTGCGGGACGTGCCCCTTCTCCGCGACGGAGAAGGCCCGGACCTCCCGCGCCAGGTCGGCCAGCACCTCCGAAGAGTTGACCGGCCCGGCATGTCGGTTGGCCAGGATCGCGAAGATATCGAGGTCCGGCAGAGCTTCCGTCGCGAGGCGGCAAGGCGGCCTCGGAGTACTGGAGTCGGCCCTGGAAGTTGACGTAGCAACCGGCCTTCTCGGCGAAGGTCGCCCCGGCGAGCACGACGTCGGCGGCCTGGGCGAGCGGGGTGACGTGCGTGTCCTGCACGACGAGGAAGGGACGTGCCGCCGCGGATCGCGTGGGCGTCGGACTCGTCGAAGGCGGGGTCGATGGCGTCGGAGACGACATAAAGACCGGCGAATTCCTTGCGGGCGATCCGGGAGGCGATCGTCTCGTAGCGGATCACCTCGCCCTGGAAGTGCTTGAGGATCTCCTCGACGCCGTGGCGGTTCGGGCATTTCTCGCCGTGGATGGTGAAGGGTCGGGAGACGACGAAGCTGGTGTCGCCGGTGCGTCCCTCGCGCTGGTCGGGCTGGAAGGTCTGGTCCTGGCCGACGTGGGGGACCGGTCCGAGGGCGAGGACGTTGGACGGGTTCAAGCCCTTGAGGTAGGAGGCCAGCAGGTACGCCTCCTCGACGGTGAGGAAAGGCGAGAGGATGCCCGCGACGGTCTTGCTCTCGTTCGGCGATGCGCTTGAATCCCTCGCCCACCGCCGTCAACGCCTGATCGACGGGCGTCGCGACCATCTGGCCGTCCTGGCGGACGTACATCGCGGCCAGAAGCGCGGGGTCGTTGGCGGCCTTGTAGCTGTAGCGGCCCTCGTCGCAGATCCAGTAGTCGTTGACGTGGGGGTTCGAGCGGGCGCAGAAGCGCCAGAGCTGGCCGCGGTTCTCCTCGGCGTGGATGTTGCAGCCGGTGGAGCAGCGGGTGCAAACAGAGTTCATGCTTGGAGAGGAACCAGAAGCGTTGCTTGTGGAGGAAGTCCTTGTCGAGCAGGGCGCCGACGGGGCAGAGATCGACGACGTTGCCGGCGAGGGGGTTGTCGCAGGGCTCGCCGGGGAAGACGTCGATCTCGGCGTGGCTGCCGCGTCGCATCACCTGGAGCTCGCCGGTGTGGGTGATCTCGCGGGTGAACCGGACGCACCGCGTGCACATGATGCAGCGGTCCTGGTTGAGCTGGATGGCGTCGGAGACATCCTTGCGGGGGTTGACGGTCCGCTGCTCGACGAAGCGGTGGACCGACTGGCCGTACTCGTAGCTGTAGTCCTGCAAGCCGCACTGGCCGGCCTGGTCGCAGACGGGGCAGTCGAGCGGGTGGTTGATCAGGAGGTATTCCATGATCATCCGCTGGTGGGCGCTGGACCTTCTCGCTGTTGGTGACGAGGACGGTGCCGTCCTTGGCGGGGGTCTGGCAGCCGGGGACCATCTTCGGGATCATCTTGATCTCGCCGGTCTTCGGGTCGCGGCTGCCGACCTCGATCTCGCACATCCGGCAGTTGGCCACGACCGAGAGTGCGGGGTGCCAGCAGTAGTACGGGATGTCGATCCCGAACCGCAAGGCGGCCTGGATGGCGTTGAGCTTCTCGCCTTCGGGGAGCGGGTATTCCTGGCCGTTGATCAGGATCGTCGCCATCGGGACCTCGAATCAGGTCGCTCTCGTTCGCGGGATTCGTCGCTGTGTCGGTCGGTCGCTCGGGCTCGGGCTCAGGCGTGAGTCGTCGCGCGGGTGGACGAGTCGGGGCCAGGCAGGGGCGCTCTTCGGCTCGGGGAGCGGAGTGCCCATCGACTCGGCGGGCTGGCCGTGGGCGATCGCCTCCTGGAGCGGGGTCGGCAGGACGGCGGGCGACGTGTGGGTCCGGATGTAGTCTTCGAACTCGCCGCGGAACTTGTCGATCGCGTTCTTCACCGGCCAGGCGGCGCCGTCGGCGAGGCCGCAGATCGTCGTGCCGGGCATGATGCCCATGTTCTGGGCGAGGTTGCGGAGGATGTCGAGGTCTTCCACGCGCCCGCCACCGGCCTTGATCCGCTTGAGGACCTTGGCGAACCAGGTCGTCCCCTCGCGGCAGGGAGTGCACTGGCCGCAGCTCTCGTGGGCGAAGAATCGGCAGGTGTTGTAGAGGTAATCGACGATCGAGGTGTGGTCGTCCATGACCGTGACGGCCGCCGTGCCGAGTCCGAGGCAGCCGGTCTTGCGGATGTCCTCGAAATCGAGCTTCGTCTCCAGCTCGTCGGCCGACAGCAGACCCATGCTGATCCCGCCGGGGACGACCGCCTTGGCGTTCCGCCCTTTCCAGACGCCCCCGCCGTACTCGTCGATCAACTCGCGGGCGGTGACGCCGAGGGGCAATTCCACGCAGACCTGCCGGTTGACGTGCCCCGAGATCGTGTAAAGCTTCGGGCCGTAGCTCTTGGGCGTGCCCATCGACTTGAACCAGTCGGCCCCACGCTCGACGATGTGGGGGACGCAACACAGCGTCTCGACGTTGTTGACGACCGTCGGCTTGCGAAAGGCCCCCTCGATCGCCGGGAATGGCGGCTTGATCCGCGGCCAGCCACGCTTGCCTTCCAGGCTCTCGATCAGACCCGTCTCCTCGCCGCAGATGTACGCCCCTGCGCCTCGGTGAACATAGATTTCCAGGTTGAATCCGCTTCCGTAGATGTTCTTCCCGAGGTGCCCCGCCTCGCGTGCCTCGGCGATCGCACGCTCCAGAATGCGGAAGGCGTTGATGTATTCAAAACGAATGTAGATGTAGGCCGTTGCCGCCTTGGTGGCGAAGCAGGAGATGAGAATGCCTTCGAGGAACTGGTGCGGGTCGCGCTCCATCAAGAGGCGGTTGTTGAACGTGGCCGGCTCGCTCTCGTCGGCGTTCACGCACATCATGGTTTCCTTCCGATCCTTCGGAAGGAATGTCCACTTCAGACCCGTGGGGAAGCCCGCCCCGCCGCGACCGCGCAGCTCGCTCTCCTTGACGAGCCCGACGACGGCGTCCGGGTCCATCTGCGTCAACGCCTTGCGGGCGGCCTGGTAAGCCCCGCGCGACTCGGCGGCCTGGAGGACATGGCCGTCCGGTGCGTTCCAGTGGCGGCTCAGGACGGGTTCGAAGCTGGCCACGGCGGCGATTCTCCCTGCGGAGCACTTGCGGAGGATTCTTCAACAACGGTTCGGTGTGCTAGCGTTCATCCCTAGTGGCCGCCTGTGACCGGGCCCGAGGTGCCGCCGTCGCCGGAGCCGGTCAGGACCGGCGTCGTCGGTGGCTCGGCGACCGGCCCCTGGCGGAGCACGTCGAGCATCTTGTCCACGGTCACCTCATCGAGCAGGCCGAAGATGCGGCCGTCGTCGGCGAGGGCGGCGGGGGCATAGTCGCAGATGCCGAGGCACTCGGCGTACTCGACGGTGAGCTTGCCATCGGCGCTGGTGCCGCCCGGCTCGACGCCCGTCCTCTGGCAGGCGTGCTCGATCAGGCGGTCGCCGCCGCGAAGCATGCAGGAGATCGAGCGGCAGATCCAGACCCGCACGTCACCGATGGGCGCTTGCGGGAAGAACCCGTAAAAGCTCATCGTGTCGTGAACCTCGGCCGGTGTGATCTCGAGGATCGCGGCGATCTCGGCCATCGCCTGACGGGGAACGCACCGGAAGTGCTCGTGGACGAGGTGCAGCGCCGGGAGCGTAACCGCCCGCTTGCTCGGGTAGCGCGGGATGTACGCCCGGATCTTCTCGCGGAGCGACTCGGGCAGGATCGGCGTCAAGGTCGCGTCGGCGGACATGACAGAGAGGGTCCCCGATGTTCTCAGGCCGTCTGGATGAGGTAGTGTTCGTTGCCGTTGCTGATGACCCGGTAGGTCCGGTTCGGCTCGGTGATGACATTGCGGTTGACGTCCTCGACGTCGGTCGTGACCTGATCGATCGCAACCCGGAACTCGCCCGCTTCGAGCCGCTTCTGGAGTTCGGTGGCCGGCTCGGGGGGCAGGCCGGCATGCGACTCGGCGATGATCTTCCCCCCCTGGTTGACGAACGGGTCGTGCTGGATCCTCCAGGCTCGTTCGATGGTCGTCATGGCGCCTCTCCTCGTTGTGGTCGTCCGATCTCCTCGGCCTCAACGGTCCAGCTCGGCCGCGATAACGTTGAGACTGCCGAGCACGGCGACCACGTCGGCGAGCAGGTGGTCCTTGATCAGGTGCGGGAAGATCGCGAAGTGGATGAACGAGGGCGGCCGGGTCCGGACACGCCAACCGGTCTGGCTGCCGTCGGACACGAGGTAGTAACCCAGCTCGCCGTTGGGACTCTCGACGGCCGCGTAGATCTCATCCACGGGGCTTTCCATCCCGCGGTTGGGCATGATCAGCTCGAAGTGCTGGATCAGGCCCTCCATGCTGTTGTAGGTGGTCGCCTTGTCGGGCAGCGGGAACTTCTCCGCAATCGGCACGTTCGCCGGCCCGCCGGGTAGCTGGGCCAGCGCCTGCTGGAGCATCCGGTGGCTCTGCTTCAATTCCTCGAAACGTACCTGGAACCGGGCATAAGTGTCACCCTCGGTCGCATACGGCACGTCGAAATCCAGCTCGGGATAGGCGAGGTACGGCTCGTCCTTGCGGAGGTCGTAGGTCACGCCGCTGGCGCGGGCGATGGGGCCGGCGCAGGAAAGGTTGATCGCCATCTCGCGTGTGAGCACACCGATGCCACGGGTCCGTTCCAGGAAGATCTTGTTACGCATCAGGAGCTTTTCCATGTCCCGAAGCGCGGCGGGGAGGCTGTCGAGGACCCGCTTGATCCGCCCGATCACCTTGTCGTTGAAGTCGTAAAGGACCCCGCCAACCCGCGTGTAGCCGGGGTGGAAGCGGTAGCCGGACATCTCCTCATAGACGTCGTAAATCAGCTCGCGCTGATTGAACGCGTAAAGGAACGCGGTGAACGCCCCCAGGTCGAGGGCCGCGGCACCGGTGCAGAGCAGGTGGTCGGAGATCCGGGCCAGCTCGCCGATGATCGTACGAATGTAGCGGCAGCGCGGGGTCAGCTCGATGTCGAGTAGCTTCTCGACGGCGTGGTGCCAGGCGATCTCGTTGTAAGGCGGGCTGATGTAGTTCTTGCGGTCGGCGATCGTGACATATTGGTTAAAGTTCAGATGTTCGCCCAGCTTCTCGAAGCCCGAGTGCAGGTAGCCGATGTGCGGCGTCGCCTGGACGATCCGCTCGCCGTCCAGCTCCAGGACGAGTCGCAGGGTCGTGTGGGTCGCCGGGTGCTGGGGGCCGAAGTTCAGGGTCCAGCGATACTCGCGGGACTCGTTCGACTCGGTCCCGACCTCGGCGTCGTCGAGCAGGTTGGTGGGCATGGGGCCAGGGTCCTGTCTGACTGGGGCGGATTCTTCCAACCGCCGTCACGACTGCGTTCGCGTGATCCTCGGGAAATTGTGGCGTTCCCCCCGGCCCCGGAGTGGGTAGTCCTTGCGGAGGGGAAAGGCGGCGAACTCGTCGGGCATCAGGATGCGGCGGAGATCGGGGTGGCTTTCGAAGACGATCCCGAACATGTCGAAGACCTCGCGCTCCATCCAGTTCGCCCCTTCCCAGATCGGGACGGTCGTCGGCAGCGTCGGGTCCGGGTCGTCCACACCCGCCTTCACGACGACCCGTTCGGCCGTGTCGAGGTTGAGCAGGACGTAATGGACCTCGAAACGCGCGCCGGAACCGCTGCCTTCGGGATACTTCAGGTAGTCGGTCCCACCCAGCTCGGCGAGCATGGCGAAGCCGCCGCGATCCTTCAAGAGCTGAAGCGCCTCGATCAGGCGATCGCGAGAGACGTAAACCCGGAGGTTGTCCCGGAACCGGGCCGTCGTGAACGAGCCCTCGCCGAGCGCCTCGGTGAGCAGCCGGAGGGTGCCCTCGTGGGGATCGGCGGCTGTCGTGCTGGCATCGCTCATCGTGGAAAACCTCGGTGACTCTCGGCGGGCCCCGCCCTTCCGGACAACGGCCCCTTTTCCGCCGGCGCCGACGGAGGAGGGACGGACGACGGTCTCTGGATCAAGGAAGCTTCAAGATCGGGGGCGGCTCACTTCGTCTCGTCACCGCCCAGCAGGGCTTCGCCGCCGGGGAGGCGATAGCCGAAGCGTGACTCGTCGGCTCGCTCGTCCGCCAAAGCCGTGCCAGGCGCGAGCGTCCGCTTCTCTTCGAGCATCTTCTCACGCTCGAAAAGCTCGGGCAGACCCGTGCCGAAGACCCGTCCGCCCTTCTGGATCTTCTCCTGCATGTCCATCAAGGAACGGAGGATCTGCTCCGGCCTCGGCGGACATCCAGGAATGTAAACATCCACAGGAATGAACCGATCAACCCCTTGCACGACGGCGTACGTGTCGAAGACGCCGCCGGTGCAGGCGCAGGCGCCCATGCTGATACACCACTTCGGCTCGGGCATCTGGAGCCAGATCCGCTGGAGCACCGGCATCATCTTCATCGCCACCCGGCCAGCGACGATCATCAGATCGCATTGCCTCGGGCTGAACCGCATGACCTCGGCGCCGAATCGGGCGATGTCGAACCGGCTCGCACCGACGGCCATCAGCTCGATCCCACAGCAGGCCGTCGCGAAGGGCATGGGCCAGAGGCTGTACTTGCGGCACCAGTTGACCACGGCGTCGATCGTCGTGACCATGGTGTTCTCGGGCACCTCGACATCGCCAGCCGTCTTCACCGCGCCGGGAGCGTTGGTCAGGACGACACGATCGGCAGGCGCGGCCATCGGCTTCTGGTCAAGCGGCGGGGTCGGGGGGACGGGCTCTAGCGCCATTCGAACACTCCCTTGCGCCAGGCGTAGGCGAAGGCCGCCGCGAGCACCGCAATGAAGACCAGAATCTCGCCGAACACCAGGTTCCTCATCGTCGGCGGGATACCGACCCCGACGACCGCCGCCGCCGCCGCGTCTCCGGCACCCGCGGTCACAGCCGCCGGCGCATCGGCACTGTACTGGGCGACGGCCCAGGGGTACAGGTAGAGCAGTTCGACGTCAAACAGCAGGAAGGCGATCGCCACGAGGTAATACCTCACGTCGAACCGCTGCCGCGCGTCGCCGATCGGATCCATACCCGACTCGTACGGCATCTGCTTGACCGCCGTCCGGCGGGTCGGGCTCAGGATCGCACTGGCGATCACCATGCCGAACGCGATCCCGAAGATCGCGATCAGCACGAACAGGAATATCGGCGTGAACTCAGTAGCCATCTCGATCCGGGTCCGCGGTCTCGCGGCAGTTGGAAGAACCACCTTTGTGAACACTTTCACAAAGTAGTCCGCAAAAAAGCCCGGCGAATCGCCGGGTCAACGTCCGCATCGGCTTCTCAAGATAGCCACCAGGATGGGGACTCGCAAGGGAGTATCGGTCCGAATGTCTTCGGAGACCCTCACTCATCCCCCGGTGGCGGGCAATACCCGGATTGTACGGTTCGAGGCGATGGGGTCAACGGCTCGGAGGAGCGGGCGTCCTCCGCCGGGAGGGGGCGTCCAGTCCCGGGGCGCGACCGGGCAACCCGGGCGCCGCGGGAATGGTCGATCCCGGGACGGGTGCTGCGGATCTTGGGTAGGATGGACGTCCGATCCCGACTTCGCGCGACGGCCTCGGCAAGCTGGTCGGGGGAAGACCTGGGGCTCGCGTCGCGTCGGGAGTCGCACGTCCGAACGGGTCGGACGCGGTGGGATCAAAAAGCAAATCGCTCGATGTGCGCTCGGTGGCCGAAGGTCGGGCGGCGGGAGCCGTCCGGCTCGCGGCCCCGCTCGGGGCGGTGGCCGGCGGGACGGGCGCAAGGCTCGTCGTCGGCGGGACGAGGTCGCGACGACGGGAATATCCCAGCTCCTTGCGCGTCGCCCGATTCACCTGATCCAGCTCGCGGAGCAGCTCGGATCGCTTCTGCGGATCCCGCTCGGAGAGGACCTTCAGGTAAAGATCTTCCCGACGCGCCCGGTCCTCATAGTCGCGCTTATCCACGCTGGCGTTCGGGACGTACCGGCGATTGTAGTCCGAGTCGTAGAGCCGGTAAAAGCTATAATAGGGAACGTAACGACCCCCGTTGGTCGCTCCGACGCGATTGCGAAGTTCGGGATTCGCGTTCGCGAAGTCAAGGTCGAGCGAGTTCAGGCCGCCGGAGAGGTCGCCGAAGGAATCGAGTCGCGAGTAGGTATTGTAGCTGTTCGAACCGAAGCCGTAGTACATGCGTGCCTGGTTCGGAAGGGCGAGGTTGCTGGACACCACCGGGTAGACGAACGCCTCGTATTGAGCCGTCCACGGGTTGAACGGAATCGAAGTGGCGTACTGAGCCTGGGCCTCACGTCCCAGGCCCGCCACCGCCGCAGAAAGGCCCAGGAATATGGCGATCCGGCCAAGATGGATCGTTTGTGGGTCGCATCGCATCGGAATCCCCCTTGCCGAACCAGGGCGCCGTGATGGAACGGGTTTGGTCGTGCTCGACACCCCAGCTCTCAAGCCGAGAAGGACCCTCTGGGACACCGGCCATTCTTCATTCTAACGTACGGTCCACGAGCACACGAAGGAAAAACCGTTCCCGATCTTCTCCATTTCTCCATCAATTCAATCAACCCTTGGTGGAGTCTGGGTCGTGGATCGCGTATCGACCCCTTCCCGTTGGTGTCGGACACCGTAGAGGTGGGCCGGCTCGGTGACCCATTCGGAATCTGCATTCCCTCGTCCGCAACTTCGCTGCCAGGCCACCGCCGGCGTGCCGTCTCAACGACGAATCGATCCGGTTCGGCGTCCCGTTTATGTGCTATAATTAATTCTGGCTCCTTGGCAATCCGGTTGAAGTCCGTTGCACCCGATTCTGGTGAGGTGCGGCGACGCCACCGAGCGTCCCCGGCGCCGAACGAACTTCAAAATGGGTAAGAAGTCTCTGGTAACTATCTGGCAAACAAGAAGTTGCGTCCAGGGCTTTGTGGCGTCAAGGAGCGTCCTCCCGGCGTCCTCACACCGTTCGTCAGGCGTCCCGGCTGCGTCGTGTGGGCGTCGCCGGAGCGTTTCTGTTACCGTCCGAGCGTTCGCGAAGAGACAAAGAAAGCGGTTGCTCGCCATCCCGCCAAGGCCGCATGGCAGGGGTTGGGCGGGCCTCATCCGGGGAAATCTTGCCATTCGCAATCGGCGATCGGCAATGGTGCGCAGGTGGTTCGCAAGGTCAGAGACTGTTCCAAAAGACTCAAGCGGCCGCTTTGGGCGGCCGCTTGTAGCGGAATTTCTTCCGCCATCGCGGCGGCCGGGCACGGCGGACCATCCGATGGATCGAGCTGAGCTTGACCATCGCCGCGCTCGTCTCCGGCAGCCGCTCGAAGTCCCGCACCAGCCGCCGCCACCGCAGCAGGCAGCCGAAGGTCTGCTCGACCACCCACCGCACCTTCAGCGGCTTGAACCCCCGCTCGCCCTCGGGCTTCGAGCTCACCTCCACGCGGAGCCGGTCCTGGCCCGACAGCCAGGCGTCGAGCCGGGAGTTGCGGTACTTCCGGTCCGCCCACACCACGGCCAGCCGGGGGAACGTCACGGCGGGCAGACCGGCCAGCAGCCGCGGCGCCGTCGCCCCGTCGTCGAGGTTCGCCGCGGTGACCACGACGATCAGCAGCAACCCCAGCGTGTCGGTGACGATATGTCGCTTGCGGCCCCGCACCATCTTGCCGCCATCGACGCCGACCTCGGCCCCGCCGTGCGCCGTCTTGGCCGACTGGCTATCGATGCAGGCGCCGCTGGGCGTCGGCGCGCGCCGAGCTTCGTCCGCACCTCCCCCCGCAACGCGGCGACCAGGGCGTCCCAGGTGCCGTCGGCCTCGAACCGGCGGAAGAAGTTGTAGCAGGTCTTCCAGTGGGGCAGGTCGTGGGGCAACGCCCGCCAGGAACAGCCCTCGCGGTTGAGGTAGAGCAGGCCATTGATGACCTCGCGCATCTCGTACTTGCGGGGCCTGCCGCCGGGCTTGGCCTCGGGGATCAGGGAAGCGAGGAGGCGCCACTGGGCGTCGGTCAGGTCGCTGGGGTAGGCTTTGCGTTCCATCCCCCCAAACTACAGCCGACGCCCCTTTTGGAACAGACTCTCAGATCCGGGAACCTCCGAACCGTTGCAGAACCGCTCAGAACCAGAGAACCAGCACGACTCCGAACAAGAGCAGAACGGCGCCGACCAGGCGGAGGAAGCTGGTGGGGTGGATCGCGAAACCGAGCAGGCCGAAATGATCGAGGACGATCGAGGTGAGCATTTGACCCGTCACGATCGCGGCCAGCCAGCCGGCGGCCCCCAGTCGTCGGGCGAACGCGGCCGAGGCGGCGACATAGCAGGCGCCGACCACGCCACCCATCCAGGCCCACCAGGGAGCCTGCCCGGCCGACTCCGCCCTGGGCCAGGGGACCGCGATCGCCAGAGCCAGGGCGAGCAGGCAAGCCAGGCCGACCCCGAAATTTGTCAGGGCAGCGTGGATCGGATGACCCAACTTCGTCCGGAGATGGCTGTTGAAACCCACCTGCGCTGCTAGCCCGGCACCGGCCAGCAACGCGATCGCCGCGAACACCGCCCTCATTCTCGCTCCCTCTGTGCTTCGCTTCGGTCCCCGACGGCCACCCGCCGGGCCGGGCGCGTTGCCCGGCCTTGAGGCTCGCGCTTTCCGTCGGTCAGGGCGAGCCGCCGGGACTCACCCATACATCCGATTGGCCTGCCCGTAGGTGATCTTGGGGGCCTTGATCAAACCGCCGGAAAGTTTCTCTCCCAGCGGATCCACGTACACCCGGCCTGGACGATGATGATTCTCGGAATTGTAGCCGATCACATGGACGTTGAAGAGGTAACCGACCTGGCTCTCGGCGGTGAACCAGTGGACGTTGTCCTTGTGGTCGGAGATCGTCGAGAACTCACCGACCTGGAAGCCCCGGTCGATGGTCGGCCGGATCAGGTAATGGTCCTCGCGATCCTCGACGCGGTCCCAGTGGCGGCCCCGGAAGTCTCCCTTGAGGACCAGGAATCCGGTCGCCATGTTGTCGTGACCGTGCGGGATCACCGAGCGACCTTGCTTCATGGCGAAGATCTGCCGGCCGAAGACCAGCTCGCGAGGCAGACCCGAGACGTTCCGGAAATCGACCGGAAGGCTCCGCGCTCCGTGCGCCGGGAAGGAGACATCGGCCGTGAGGCGGTCGAAATCGAGCGTTTGCAGCAGGTCAGCCAGCTCGACGTGGGAGAAGAGGCCTTCCAGGGCCTTCTGGAACTCGACGTCCTTGAGCTTCTGGTCCTTCAGGTCGTGGCCGATCTGATCGAGCGTCTTCAGCCAGTCGGCGACGATCGGTTCCACGTCCCGTCCGAAGAGGCGGCTGGAGGCGAGGCCCTCAATCAGGGCGACGGCCGTCAGGGCCTCGAGAGCCTGGCGGGTGAAAGCTCGGCGGGAAACCTGGCCATTTGCGGTCGGGGACGACGACATGGGAGCCTCCTCGACCGATCACGGCCGTTCGGTCCGAGTTGAAACGGGAGGAAGGAGATTCCCGGTCAGAGTAGCCGCGCCGGCCGACCGACGCAATCACCTGGCCGAGAGACCGTTGATCCGCCACCTCGCCTGTGCGATGCTCGGCGAAATCCCGGGTCGCCGACCCCCCCAAGCCCGCCGCGCGGTCGTTCTTAGCAGACCCGGCGGAGTGGCGAGCCAGGGTCCCTTCTGGCCTCGGCTGTGAGTCGGGACCGTCCGGGGCTGCCTCCGATCCCTGAAAAACCTGGAGATTGCCGATGAGACACGGAACGAATCGCCGCGAGTTCCTCAGGACGTCGGCGGCGTTTGGTGCGGGCCTTTGGGTCGTCGGGAGCGGCTCGTCGCTGCTGGCGCGGCCCGCGAACGACACGGTCAACGTCGCCTGCATCGGCGTTGGCGGGCGCGGCGGGTCGAACCTGGGGGAACTCGCCAAGGCCGGAGCCAACATTGTCGGCCTCTGCGACGTCGATGAAGGCCATCTCGGCAACGCCGCCAAGAACCACAGCGGCGCCAAGACCTATCAAGACTTCCGCAAGATGCTCGACGAACTCGACAAATCGATCGATGCCGTCTGCGTCTCGACGCCCGATCACTTTCACACCTTCGCCGCGGTCACGGCGATGCGGATGGGCAAGCACTGCTACTGCGAGAAGCCGCTGACCCGCACCATCGGCGAGGCCCGCCTGATGGGCAAGACGGCCCGCGAGAACAAGGTCGCGACCCAGATGGGCAACCAGGGCCACTCGAACTCCGAGGCGCGTCGCACCGTCGAGGTGATCCGCTCCGGCGCGATCGGCGCGGTCAAGGAGGTCCATGCCTGGACCAACCGCCCCATCTGGCCGCAGGGGGTCCCGCATGCCCCGACCCAGACCCCGGACGTCCCCGAGAGTGTCAAGTGGGATCTCTGGATCGGCCCGGCCGCCATGCACACCTACAGCCCGGAATACCACCCGTTCAAGTGGCGCGGCTGGTGGGACTTCGGCTCCGGCGCCCTCGGCGACATGGCCTGCCACATCCTCGACGTCGCCTTCTGGTCGCTCGACCTCCGCGACCCGGCGACCATCGAGGCGGAATCCTCCGGCCTGAATCCGTACACCTTCCCCGAGTGGAGCATCATCAAGTACCAGTTCCCCGAGCGCGAAGGCCGACCGGCCCTCAGCCTCACCTGGTACGACGGCGGCAAGCGTCCCCCGACGGAACTCTTCGAAGGCGAGGAGGTTCGCGAGGGTGGATCACTGTTCATCGGGGAGAAGGGGAAAATCTACATCCCCAACGACTACGGCGCCGACCGGATCATGCTCCCACGAAAGGAGTTCGAAGGCTACGAGCCTCCCGAGCCCACCCTGCCTCGCGTCAAGGGACACAAGGAAGACTTCCTCGAAGCCTGCAAGGACCCCGACCGTCCCGCCGGCTCGAACTTCCCCGACTACGCCGCGGCCCTCTCCGAGACGGTCCTCATCGGCAACCTCGCCGTTCTGCTCGGCAAGAAGGTGGAGTGGGACGCCGAGAACGCCCGCGTCAAGAACGCGGCCGAGGCGGATTGTTACATCCACCCCGAGTATCGCAAAGGCTGGGAACTCTGATCGGCGTCACCTCGTTCACGAACCTTCAGGAGACGCCGGGCGGATCATCATCGATCCGCCCGGCCCCGATCCCGTAGGTCCAACTTCCGGCCTGGGAAACCGGTCTTTCGCAATCAGGTCCGGCTGAAACTGGACCGGCTCCGCTGGACACCATTCCCGATCGATCAGTCGAGGGTCTTGATCGACAGGTCCTTGAAGCGTACCTCCATCGGTGGCCCGGCGTGGACCTGAAGCGCGATGATCCCGGTCTTCGGGAACATCGGGTCCTCGCGGTCGAGGATCGTCGTGCCATTGAGGACCGCGGTGAGGTGGTCGCCCTTGACGGTGATTGTAAACTCGTTCCAGTCCCCCTTTTTGGCCAGTTCCGCCGCCTTCTCGGGGGGGTAGCGTTCGATGATCCCACGCGTCCCGCGCTCGTCGTAGAGGACGCCCCAGTAACCGTCCGCGATGTCCACCTGTGGCCCCGCGACGGCGCCGTTCTCGGCCCGCTTGCTGTGGAACTGGATGCCGCTGTTGCCGTTTAGAATCTTGACTTTCGCCTTGAGGACGAAGTCGGTGTACGGCCGGTCGGTGACGAGGAACTCGTTCTTCTTGAGCTGGCCAGCCTTGGTCTTGCCGACGATCTCGCCGTTCTCCACGCTCCAGATTTCTTTGTCATCCGGCTGAACCCAGCCTGACAGGTCCTTGCCGTTGAAGAGCGGCCGAAAGCCCTCGTCATCTCCGGCTCGCGTCGCTGCGGAGAGGCCAAGACCCAGCAGGAGGGCCAGTGCCGGCGTCGTTCGGATTCGCAACATGGCAGACGCTCCCGATGCGGTGTTCGTCCCGATTTACCCCGCCCGATCGAGCGAGGGACTCGCTCGGCACTTGTAACCTTCGCCCCCGCGCGGGTCAACCGGGTCGAGAAGCCGTCCCAACCCCGTCGCCAAATCTGGGCAGAGGCGCCGACGCCGGTTAGAATCGAGCCCACTCGTTCCCTGTCCAGGCCAGAGACATGAATTTCCACGACGACCTGCGCCGATTCGGGCCTGATGCGACTGACACGATGAGCTTCGAGGAGGCGCGGCATTATTGCGCCGATTGACGGCCACCCACTACGAAAACTTCCACGTCGTCACCTGGCTGACCCCCCGTGCTCTCCGACCGGCTTTCCAGGCCGTTTACAGCTTCTGCCGATGGTCAGACGACCTGGGCGACGAGGTCGGCGACCGACAGCGCGCGATCCATCTACTCGCCTGGTGGAAGTCGGAACTTCGGAAGATGTACGCGGGTCAGGTTCGTCACCCCGTCTTTCTGGTGCTGGCCGAGGTCGTGCGGGAGTACGATATCCCAATCGAGCCATTCGAGGCATTGATCTCGGCGTTCGAGCAGGACCAGGAAGTTCTCGAGTACGAGACGTATTCGCAAGTTCTCGATTACTGTACCCGATCGGCCAACCCAGTGGGCCATCTGGTGCTCTATCTCGCCCGCGCCTTTAACCCCGAGAACGCCCGACTCTCCGATGCCACCTGCACCGCGCTCCAGCTCGCGAACCACTGGCAGGACGTCGCCCGTGACCTCGACATCGGGAGGATCTACCTGCCGAGGGAAGATCGCGAGCGGCTCGGCGTCGGCGATGCGGACCTGCGTTCCAAACGGTTCACTCCCGAGTTCGGTCGCTTGATGGCGTTCGAGGTCGAGCGCGTCCACGCAATGTTTCTGGAGGGTTGGCCCCTGGTCGAGCGGATGCCGCGCGACCTGGCCGTGGATGTCGATCTGTTCACACGGGGAGGACTCGCG
Organism: uncultured Planctomycetales bacterium; assembly: GCA_963752755.1. Lineage (GTDB taxonomy): Bacteria > Planctomycetota > Planctomycetia > Isosphaerales > Isosphaeraceae > CAVVZJ01. The sequence continues at coordinate 602,250 of CAVVZJ010000011.1, forward strand.
ATCCTCAAGAAAATCGAGGCACAGGGATACGATGTTTTGACCGAACGCCCCTCCTTGAGCAAGCGCGAGAAGCTCGGACTACTGAGCCGGGCCCTGCTTGGAAGGCTTCGCCTCCGGCAACCGAGGCCCGCACGCCTTGCCGCAACGGGAGTTCCTGGTGTCGACATGCCGGTCACGGTGCCGGCGCGGTCCTCGACGGGGGCGACTTCGTGACGACTTCCACCGCCCTCGATCTGCCTTCCTGCTATCGGACCTGTTCCGAGATCTCCCGGCGCGAGGCGAAGAATTTTTATTTCGGATTCCTCCTCCTACCACCGGCTCGCCGTCGAGCAATGTGCGCTCTTTATGCCTTCATGCGGCATACCGACGACCTCGCCGACGAGCCAGGGACGGCCGAGGCGAAGCGAGCGGCGCTCGACGACTGGCGGCTCGACCTCGAGGCTGCGCTCCGGGGTGAATCCGTCGATTCTCCGATCCTGGTGGCGCTCGCTGATGCAGTCCGCGAGTACGCCATCCCGGCCCGGCATCTTCACGACGTGCTTGACGGTGTGATGATGGACCTCAAGCCGCATCCTTTCGCAACCTTCGATGACCTGTACGCTTACTGCTACCGCGTCGCCTCGGCGGTTGGCCTCTGCTGTTTGCAGATCTGGGGCTATCGCTCCGATTCCGGTCGCGCTGCAGCAATGGCTGAAGATTGCGGGATCGCCCTCCAACTGACGAACATTCTCCGCGACGTCCGCGAGGATGCACAGGAAGGACGCATCTATCTGCCCGTCGAGGACCTGGATCGTTTCGGAGTCACACCGGAGGAATTGACTGGAAGCCAGCTAGGCGATCGGCTCCGGGCCTTGCTGGAGTTCGAGGCCCGACGCGCCTCGGAGTATTACGAGAAGGCCCGTCCCCTCGTCGGCCTCGTCGACCCCGTCGGCCGACCGATGCTCCGAGCGATCGTCGGCATCTATCACGCCCTTCTCGAAGAGATCGGCAAACGCGGCTTTGACGTGTTGTCCGCGAGAGTCTCACTCTCGCGATGGCGGAAGACCTGGATTACGCTCCGGGCCCTCGCGGGGGGAGTCTTCGTCCGATGATGCCCCGGAACCATAAGCCGACAGCCCCGCATGTTTTGATCGTCGGCGGAGGACTGGCCGGGCTCGCGACCGCCACGGCCCTGGCCGATCGCGGCCTGAGGCTCACTCTCGTCGAGAGCCGCCCCCGGCTCGGGGGACGGGCCAGCTCGTTCCGCGACCCGGCGACGGACGAGTTGATCGACAACTGTCAACATGTCAGCATGGCCTGTTGCACAAACCTCGCCGACTTCTGTTCTCGGGTCGGGACGCGTGACCTTTTCCGAAGGGTCCCATCGATCATCTTCCTGAGCCGCGACGGAACGCGGTCGGAGTGGAAGGCCGGCTGGCTTCCGGCGCCGTTGCATCTCGCGACAAGCTTCCTCAGGGCGAGTTACCTCTCGGCTCTGGAGAAGCTCCGCGTCGCCTATGGGCTCGCATGCCTACGGTTCGCACATGAGAGCGACCGTGAGCCGTTTTCCGACTGGTTGCTCCGGCATGGACAGACCGCCGCGACGATCGATCGCTACTGGGGTTCTGTCCTCGTCTCGGCCCTGAACGAGCGTCTGGAACAGATGGACCTGGGCCACGCCCGAATGGTCTTCCTCGATGGCTTCCTGCGACATCGGCGGGGTTACGAGCTGGAAGTCCCCACCGTCCCGCTCGGTGAACTGTATGGCACCCGGCTTGAACACTGGCTCGCGGAGCACGGCGTCGAGGTCAGACTGACGTCTGGGGTGCGTTCGATCGATGTGGACGACGAGCAGAGGCTCCGAGGCGTCACGCTACGATCGGGAGAGACGCTTGCCGCCGATTTCCTGGTGCTGACAGTGCCGTTTGATCGCGTCGCGACGCTGCTCGGTCCGGACCTCTTGCAGCGCATCCCGGCGCTCGACACGATTGAGAAGTTCCAGGCATCGCCAATCACCGGCATCCATCTCTGGTTCGACCGCGAGGTCTGTCCGCATGAACATGCTGTAACGCTCGACCGGACGGTCCAGTGGGTCTTCAATCACACTGCGATCCAGGGAAGGCGTCCCCAGGAGGGCGAGGGCCAGTATCTCCAACTGGTCGTCAGCGCCGCTTACGACCTCCTGCCTCTGTCCAGGGAAGCGATCCTGCAGCACGCCCTCGACGATCTGGCTGACCTCTGGCCCGTCACGCGTGAGGCGAACCTGCTCCGCTGGCGGGTCGTCACAGAACACGGGGCGACGTTTTCCGTTCGGCCGGGCATCGAGGCAATCCGTCCTCCTCAGCGCACGCCGCTTGACAGCCTCTTCCTCGCGGGCGACTGGACAGCGACTGGCTGGCCCGCCACGATGGAAGGCGCCGTGCGCTCCGGCTACCGGGCTGCGGAGGAGATCCTCGCCGACCTCGGTCGCCCCGATCGCTTGATCCAGCCCGACCTGGCCGCAGGACTCCTCGCCCGACTCCTACTTGGAGCCCCCCAACGGTCGCATCGGCCGCTCCCCCGGCTGGAGGACGCTCCACGCAACCGATTCGCCGGAAACAAGCCCCAGGTGGTCAGAGAGCCCAGCGCCGACGCTGCTCCTTGACGGGAAGTGCGGCGGTCGAGTCATTGGTCGTTCTCGGGCGGTCCTCCACCTGATCAAAGCGACGGATCGTCTGCCAGACGAGGACCAGTCCCGCGACCAGGTAGAGGACGGTCCCGTAAGCAATCGCGGGCAGGGCCTCCACGTACTGCGAGCGGGGCGGCTCGTAGGAGGAACCATAGCCATAAGCGAATTGGGCACCATAGCGAATGTATCCGGCCGCCTCGGGTCCATGAAGCATGTCGGTCACGTCCGAATAGGAGGCCAGCGAGGCGCAGAGCACCCAGGGGGCGACGCCTCCCAGCGTCCGCTCGACTCGCTGCGCGGGCGAGATCCACTGGACGATCAGGTAGCCCCCATTCGTGAAGGCCAGGACGCCGAGGGCCAGGGCCAGGGCGCGAGCGGTCGTCGTCGAGGTCAGCGAACAGGCCACGCCGAGGGCCGCGGCGGTGCCGAGGAAGATCGGCAGTTCCAGGATCGCCAGCACGAGCCCGAGCGGGTGGATCGCCCCGAGGGCCAGGCCGAGGAGCCACAAGACCCCGAGCAAGATCCCGAGCCACTTGAACCGCAAGATGGCGCCGAGCATCTTCGCCCGCACGATCTCGCCGCCCGTCAACGGGGTGCCGAGCAGACTGATCCAGGTATCCCCTTCCCGCTCCGACGTGATCGAGCCGGCCGCACTGCCCGTGATCCCGAGCATCCACAGGGCCACCAGGCCAAAACTCACGACCCGCAGAAAGCTATTGAGATACCATCGAGCGTCTTGGAGGTACCAGTCGCCGTACCCATGGTGCGAGAGGTCCCGCCAGGCGTCCTTCGCAAGCTCGAAGGCAAAGCAGCCGATGAGCACGGTCAGGAAGAGGTTGACGAACAGACCCACGAGCTTGACGACGCCCCCGCTTCGCGAGGTGTATCGTTCTTTCCAAAGCATGGCCCCGTCGCCACACACTGGTCGGGGCAGAACGCGCCAACGCCAGCGTCCGCGGTTGTCGATACGAAGTTCCACACGGCGGCAGTTCCCTTCCCGACGCCCCAGTGGTCGGATCAAGACGATCGCTAGCCCGAGCATGAGCATGCCGTACAATGTCCAGACGAGTGTGAGCCGCGACAAGTCACCGCTGTCCATTGGCCCGTATCCAAGGAGGCTTCCGATCACCCCCGCCATCGGCATGGGCCAGATCGTCCACAAACCGTTGATGAGAGCGTGTCGTATCGGGCCGAGAGGCACCATCAGGAAATAGATCATGGTCGGGGCGATCGCGAGGAAGGCAAGCATGGCATAGGCGTGAAAAATCGCGCGCCGGGGCTCGGTCGCCAGCGTCGAGACGAGGATGGAGAGGCCGCCGAGGAAGACCGTCAAGGCCCCGAGGGCCGCGTAGGTCCGGATCGTCAACTCCTCATCGATGCCGCCGAAAAGGCTCAGCAAGCAGAGAACTGGCAGGCCCACGGCCACCAGGACGACGAGCAACAGGAGCCGTGCCGCCAGCTTCCCCAGGACGATCTCGACGCCCGTCAACCGGCTGGAGAGCAGGTAGTGGAGCGTCTTGCGACTCTTCTCCGCTGCGATCACCGGCGCCACCAGGGCGGGAGTCAGGACCACGATGGTCAGGAACTGAGCCAGGGTAAACGTCTGAAAAAGCCGTTGTGCGAACACGGCCATCTCGCGGATCGTCAGCTCCTCGCCGCCCCGACTCGCCACGAGATCGAGGATGGCTTGGTAGCCCGACCAGATCACGATCAGCAAGAGCAGACCGTAGAGCGCCCTGATAATGAAGTAGCGCGCCCGGCGTGCGGTTGTGATCAACTCCGCATGGAAGACGGGACCGAGCGGCATATGCTTCGCGCCGGTTGAGGACGCGCCTCCGAGGATGGGTCGTGGACCGGCCTCCGTCGGAATCACTCGGGGCGTTCCGCCGCTGGTTTTTCCGATCGTGTCCAGCACGCCCTCGTTGATCCTCGGACAGCGTACTGCACACGAACTACCAGTAGGGTGGCGACCTCCAACGGCGGAACTCCGACGCCTTTCCAGCATACGCGTTCCGCCCTACAGTTCTAGTCTCTCCAACGAAGAATTTCGGACCCCGGCAATCCTGGCTCGCTTTGTCCCGGTCGAGGCGACGGGCTATAATTCGACCTTTCGGTGATCGACGGATGAACCCGACACCACTGGATCAAGGAGTCTGCCCTTTGACCTTGCTCGTCCCCCCCACGCACCTGGTGATTTTCGGCCGTCCCGGCAGCGGCAAGAGTACGCTGGCCGAACGGCTTGGTCGGGAATTCGGTTACCAACTCGTCCGCACGGGCGAACTCCTACGCGCCGCCATCCGGAGGGAGGATTTCCTCGGAAGACGGGTCGAAGTTCATCTGTCAAGTGGTGAGCTTGTCCCCGACCCCCTGATCTTCGAATTGCTCGAACATAGCCTCCAGGCCCCGTCCACCGAGAAGCTCCTCTTCGACGGTTTTCCTCGGACAATGGGCCAGGTTCCCTTGCTGGAGCAGTTTGAGGAGAAGCTGGGTTTTCGCATCGAGTGTTACCTCGACGTTGAGGTAAGCCGCGAGGAGGCCATCACGCGGATGACTGACCGACGCGTCTGTCCGGTTTGCGGTGCCACGTATCACCTCCGTGCCAAGCCGCCCCGCCGGGACGAGAGCTGCGACCACGATGGCGCCCATCTTGAACGCCGCAAGGACGACGCCATCGAGGTCGTCTCGGTCCGCCAGAGGCTCTATGACGAGCATGCTGGGCCGATTCTAGAATACTACCGCACGCACGCCCCCGAGCAGTTCGTGGCCATCAACGGCGAGCGACCGCCCAGGGAGGTCTATGCCGCGACGGTCCGCGCCCTGCGACTCGTCGAGTGACGCTCAGCGAGGGCTCTCCGGTTGCCAGGGTCGGACTTCCAGCCAGTCGCGGTCCGGACTCAACTTCGCCGCGAAAGTCTCGGTCCAACTCCAGGCGAAGGGCTTCGTTGTCCAGAGGCGGACCTCCCGAGGGGCGAGTAGGGCGATGGCCTGCGGCATGTCGAGGACCCGCGAGAGGTTCAAGAAGGCTGGCCCGCGCTCCACATCGGTCGGCGGATCGACGAGCAGCACCGTCTTCACTTCCGGCTCAAACACCGCTGCCCAGAGTGTCAGGGCGGCGGCGTCACCGGCTCCGAAGAGCCACTTCGGCGCCTCGCTCTCGACGACCTTCAAGGCCCGCCGAATGTCCCAGACCTGCATTCCGGCGAGCGTCTGGCCGAGCAGGTAGAACCGACGCCGGACCTGTTTGTCCTCCTTCTCCGCCCAGGCCGACGGCCCGACCCCGCGCGGGGCGAACAACGACTGGACCGTCCCCGATCGCAGTAATTCTCGCATCGGCTCGAACGGCGCCTCCTTCGTCGGGTCGCCACCTTCTGATTCGAACGCTCGGATCAAGTTCTCATGTTTTTTCCATTGTTCTTGATCGAGGACAACGAGGACGTTGCGGTCCACCTTTGGCGCCTCGGGGTCGTAGAACTGCCAGAGCCGGAGCGACACGCCGGGCTGGGACTGGAAGTCGAAGGCCCTCAGTCCGACACCGCCTCGGGTCACGTCGTAGGCTCGCTTCACCGAGAGATTCCCCGCCTCCTTCTCTGAAGGCCATCCGGCGAACACCTTCGACTGGAGCCGTTCGGTCCAGCAATCGCGGAGATCGTTCCAGTTCCCCTGGGACTCCGGTACTGCCGGCGCCTCGGCTCGCTTGAGGAAGCTCTCATGGATCGTCGCGTTCCGACTGCCCTGCGGTTTCTCGCTTGGGTCGAGGACCTTCAGCGCCTGGATAGGGATCTTGCGATCCGGCTCGGAGATGGTCGAAGGGCTCACGTCCTTGCCCTGAAGGAACTTCTCCATGAAGGCAAACGAGGGATGCCGGATCTCCTCGGAATCGACGTGTCCCCCCGAGCCGATCACGATCCCGAGCTTTTCCTCGGCGTCATACCAACCATAGACCTTTTCCAGTTTCTCATAGACCCGCATCACTCCGCCTTTCGGGAAGATCGGGTCAGCGTCGGTGTTCTCCAACAGGAGTGCCTTGGGGGCCACGAGGGCCGCGACCATCGGGTAATCCCAGCGGTAGGTGTTGACCACATACATGCAGTCGCAATGCCCCTGCACCACCCCCTGTTTATGTGGACCGGGGAAGTCGCCCCCGACGACGTGATCCTGGAGGTCAGTGATACCGGCCACGGGGATGACGGCGGACAAACGGTCGTCGATGGCGCCGAGCCACCACGAGGTGGCCCCACCGCCCGAACGGCCGGTGACACCGAGCCGCTTCGGGTCAACTTCCGGTCGCGAGCAGAGGTAGTCGATCGCCCGGACTCCATTCCACGCTTCGATACCGGCGGGCGTGTAGCCGCGGGAGTACCACCACCACATTCCCTCGCGATAGGTCCCGTGGTGCAGGCCGGGGATCTCACCGAGTTGGAGCGTGTCGACCACGAGGCAGACGAAGCCATTGGCGGCGTACCACTCGGGATGATGCTGGTAGTGAGCCTTGCAGCCGTAGATCACGCCGTCCTTCTCGACACGCGCATGGCCGCACACGTAGAGGATCGCCGGCAGGGGTCGCTTGACTTCCTTGGGGCGGTAGAGGTTGCCCGTTACGTACAGTCCCGGCAACGACTGGAAGACCAGCTTTTCGACGACGAAATCCGGCTGTTCGAGAGTGCCGGTGATCCGGGGTTGCAGGTCGGGCTTGTCGGGGAAGGGCCAGAGGCCGAGCATCTCCAGCAACCGGCGCTGGAGATCGGGTCGCCTCGCCTTCCACTCCTCGGCCGAGTTGATCCCGTCTAGCGGCCGACTCGCGATCCGCGATACCTCAGCCTGAAAGTAATCGGCGAGCGGTGGACCATCGGCCCGTAAGGACCGTGGCCAGGCCGCGAGGATCGAAACCAGCACCAACGCGAGTCGCAGGCCCATCGAAGTCTCTCCTCTTGCGTTTGCTTCCCCATTGGAACCTGAGTGAGCCCTATGGCAACGCAGCATGACGCTGGTTGCAAGGGAAATCTCGGACCTCACCGCGATCGCATCCTCGACCGGCTGAGCCTCAGAGTCTCAACCAGCGGAGCAAAAACGTCTCGAAGAGAATCCAGAGTGGTGGAAAGACGAGGATCAGGACGATGATGATTCGCATCAGGGCCCGCCGTCGAGCACCGGGCTCGGGCGCCAACTCATCGTAGGCGTCGTCGAGGTCGTCGCCGGAGCCCTTGGGTGGTTCCCACGTCTGGCTCATGAGAATCCGCGCCTCGGACATCAGCTCACTCGGGACCTGAAGCTTCACGCCCCCTGTGGCGATGTTGTAAACCGAGACGGTCCCCATCCGCTCACCATCGAGGAACGTTGGGATGCCCTCCGATTCCAGACGGAGGCGCGGCACCTGGGCCGCGGCCACGGAATCGAACCGGGCGATTGTTGCCCAATCCACGGGCTCACCCCCGGAATTTCCGCCGGGGTTCAACGACGAGGCCGGCTCCAGCGGGACGTCATGCTTCGGGCAGAGTACACCCGCCGGCTCGCACCAGAGACGCTCGCAGACCGGGCAGTACGATTGCTCGACGAGCGTCTCGCCACAACGTTCGCAGAGCGTGGCAGACGACTCCTTGGTATCTTGGTTTCCGCAATGTGGACAGTAGGTGGATGGCACGGCAACCTCACCGTTGGACCGTCGCGGGAACCGGCATTGCCTCACCACAAGGTCTGAGTCCGGGTCGCCCCGCTCCTCAGGTCATGATACGTGACGGCGCTTGCGCCAGCCATCATACCGACCGCCAACCTCAATTCCGACTCATTGCGAGCGAACTCGGCCGCTCGCTCCCGCCCGGATCGCAATCAGGTGCACTCCCCCCGACCGATCGGCCAGGGCGAGTCGGTTCCTTTCCGGGCTATAGCCCAGAGCCATCGGGATGACCGTCCCCAGGTTGCCTGGTCCGCGAACCGGAAGGCACCCGAGGGAGCGACCGTTCAGCAACGAAGCGACCTCGATCGCGGACGCGTCGGGCCGGGTGCAGGCCAGATACCGGCGGGTTTCCGTGGAATCCTCGTCGGCCTTCCTCGGTTCGGTTATTGCGATCGCATGACGGTCCGACCTGACCGGCATCAGGATCTGGTCGTCCCCGGAAATCGAGACATAAGGCATTTTTCGCTCGGCGAGCGGAACACGTCCCGTGATCCTCGGATGGAGCGGATCGGCCAGGTCGATGCCGGCGATTTGCTCCGTTCCCCGGAGCACAACGGCCGCGTGCGTCTCTCGACGGGAAAGGTTCAAGGCGTCGGGATCATCCCGGGGGTGGTCGAATAAGACCTCGGAGACGATCCTCGGTTGACCATTTGCTTGCAAGTCGATGGCAACGAGCGAAGGATCGGAGCGGTTCGTCTCGCCCTCGGCATGTCCCGAGAGAAGCACCAGGGCCACGCGGCCGCCTGCAATCAGGACGAGGTCGTCGGGGTCATAACCGACGGGGAACTTCGATCCGAGTTCGTGCCCCTGGAAGTCGAAGACCTGCCAGAATCCCGGCACCAGATGCCGCGCATCGCCGCTGGGACGCTGGAGGACGTACAACTGATCCGGAGTTGGCCAGAGCGCCACGGGCTTGCCGGACAGCTTCACATCGCGAAATTGTGTGAGCGTGTCTTCGTCCGTCACCTGGAACAGAACGAGCCGATCGTAGCGCGGACAGGTGACGGCGACGAGTCGCCCTCGATCGAGGAATGCTACCCGCTCAGCCCGCTGATGCCCGGTCTTGGCACGATCGGTGACGACCAGGGAGAACCGGCCGCAATGCAACTCGGCGGGTTGCCTGGTGCGTTGAATGATCAAGGTGCCCACCGCCAGGACCAAGAGCACGATGACCAGCCCGATCCCGATTCGCCCCGAGGGCGGTCGCACCTTTGGTCCGAAGCTCACGCGGGGCTCGTTCCCTCTCGCGATCCGGACGAGATTGGTCCGGTGCCGAAAAACGAGCAACGCCAGTAGGAGCAGAAGGGCTACGCTCAGAACAACCTGATCGCGACTCCACGGGTCATCGATCAGTGCGAAATGGGCCGTCACGAATACCATCCCCGCCAGCAGCGACGAGATCGAGACAATCCGCGTCACGAGTAGAATGACCACGAACGCGAAGGCGGCCGCCTCCGCGGCTCTCGGGTCGAGCGCTAAGACGACGCCGAGACTCGTGGCGACCCCTTTCCCCCCTTTGAATTTTAAGTAAATGGGAAAGTTATGCCCGAGAATCGCCGCCACGCCGACCAGGACGGGTAAGCTCGGAACCCACTCGCCCGCCAGGGTACGAACCGCCACTGGCAGGCCCCAGGTCGGCAGCAAGCCTTTGAGCAGGTCGATCACAAAGACTGTCACGAACCCCCACGCCCCAAGGACCCGGCCGGCGTTGGTAGCGCCGACGTTGCCCGACCCAAGCGTCCGGATGTCGATTCCCTTGACCGTGCGGACCAGCACATAGGCAGTCGGCACGGCCCCAATCAGGTAGCCGAGGGTGACGGCGAGGATTTCAAGAGCGATGGTCATGTCGTCATCCTAACCGATCTTCAACCGGGGCCGTTCGGCCTCACCCAGAAACGCGGCGCGGCGGCTCTGGAACAGCTCGTTGGCAGCGGAATAGTCGTCGTGGCGGCCGATGTCGAGCCACTCGCAAGCCTGGCGAAACCCGCGTACCGTCTTGCCCGAGCGTCGGATGGCTTCGAGCAGGTCGGGCATCCCGAGTGGTTCGCCGGGACTGAGGTAATCCCAGGCGGACGGGTCGAGGATGTAGAGGCCCATACTGACCTCGAAAGAAAAGCTCGGCTTCTCGCGATAGCCGGTCAAGATGCCGGGATCGTCGCCGAAGTCCAGCACGCCGAAGTCGATCTTCACCTCCCGAGGGAAGACCGCGATCGTGGCGGCCGAGCGTTGACGGACGTGGTCCTCGTACATCGCCCCGAAGTCCAGTGTGGTGAGGATGTCGCCATTGAGGATCAAGACCGACTCACGCGGACGTTCCATCAACGTCAGGCCGCCGGCCGTCCCCAATGGGGTCACCTCTCGACGGTAGCGAATCCGGGCGCCGAACCGGCGGCCGTCGCCACAGAAGGATTCAATATACTCGCTCAAGTAACCGGTGATAATCGTCACCTCCCCGAAGCCGAACCTGACGAGTTGCCGGAGCACGACCTCAAGGATCGGCATCGGGTTGTCGTCCCCGAGGGGCATCAGTGGCTTCGGGAAGACGTGCGTGAACGGCCTCAGACGCGTGCCTTTGCCGCCGGCCAGGACGATGGCCTGCTTCACATCAGCCTCCTTGCTTGACGATCCACCGTCGAGACGCTTGGAGCCGAGAGTATCGGGCGCGTCTCGGGAAGCCGCCCCTTGCCTGACAAGGTTCCGGAGCCGGCTCGCCGCTTCGTCTCCGCGACTTCCTCGCACAAGGCGACCAGCCTCGTGACGTGCCGGTCGAACGATTGCTCTGCGCCGAGCCGCACTGCAGCCGAGGCCATTGCCATCCTGGCCCGGTCGTCGGCCATCCGATCCAGGGCCCTGGTCAAGCCAGTAATATCATCCGGCTGGTCGATCACAAAGCCCTCGCGTCCCTCGGTCATGACCTCGCTCGCACCATTACACCGCGTCGTGATAACGGGTAGGCCGCACGCCAGGGCCTCGAAGACGACGAGCGAACAAGGGTCATAATATGTGGGTGAGACGAAGAAGTCGCAACCGTGATAGCAGGCCTTGATTTCGGGAACGAAGCCGACGAGGTGCACGGTCGCTCCCAGGCCCAGGTCGGCGACCAGACGCCGCATCGGTGCCAGCTTGCCGCCTCCGCAGACGGCGAGATGGATCGGCCGAGCTTCCGGGCTCCGATCGCAGCGTTGCTTCCAGGTCCGCAGTAACGGCGGCAGTCCCTTGAGTCGAAAGTTGTGCCCGACGAAAAGACCGATCAGTTCCGACTCTCCCAGTCCGAGACGATCCCGGAACGCCTTCCGAACCGCATCGCGATCCGTGACGGTGAGCCGGCCAGCGTCGATGGCATTCGGGATCACACGGACTCGTTCGCGGGGCACTGCGTGAAACCGTTCGAGATGCTCGCGCACCATCTCACTCACCGCGACGAACCGGGTCGGCCTCGTGGAGTCGTACTGCCGTCGCTCGATTGCGTGATGAAGAAGCCACCACTTCGGATTGATGCGTTTTCCCAGCTTGTATGTCTCCCGGACGAGTCCCGCCCGGTAGCGCATCGCGTTGGCCTGAAGACTGGCCTCATGGACCCCGCCCTGGGGAATCAGAATATCCTGGTGCCAGGTGTTAATAAAACCCACCGTGCAATCGTGCTTCGACCGCTGCAAGGCGATCTCCGAGGATCGGGCGAAGTCCCAGACCCTCCCAGCGCGACTTCGCCCCCGGACCGGCACGCGAACGCCTCGAACCTCACTCGGCAACGCTGCGTCGTCCCACGTCTCCGCGTAGAGAAATACTTCGTGGCCCTCGGCGGCGAGTCGCCTCCCGAGGTCCGCGACATAGGTCTCGGCGCCCCCCTTCGATGGATCGACATGCTGGAGAACCAGAGCGATCTCCATGGGAAAAATCCTCAAGCTCCCGATCGGTTATGGGCCCTATACCGGTCCGCCTTGAGCCGCACCCTGTGGAGCTGCCAGCGGTCGAATCGCAGACCCGCGAGCCTTCGGTAGCGGTACCAGAAGCGGAGCCGGTCGCGGTCGTCGATCCCGGCAACATCGAAGGTCGAGAACAGGAGTTGTCCCAGATCCTTCCAGCGCCATCGGGGAAAGGTGAGTCGATGCTCACTCAATCGATGAAGGTCGATCAGGGTCAACCGGCGCCCGGGTCGCGATCGTTCCGAGAGGTCGAGGAAGAAGTGGCAGAGATAGAAATCCTTGTGGAAGACACAAGCATTGTGCAAGGTCGCCGCGATCCCGGCCATCTCGCGGACGATTCCTCGTTTCAGCCGGGCGAAGTCGCTCGGGGCCAGCGTGGTCGCGAGTTCCGGCAAGACCTCGTTCAGTTCGCGAGAACCGGCCAACTCGGCCACCATCAGGAAGCTCTGCAATTCTCCCCACGGCCCGATCCGCTCGCCCGCCGCGACGGCATCCGGCACCGCCACACCGAGCCGCCTCGCCCGTTCCAGGTGCGACCATTCGGCCGAGGCTGGCGTGTGGTGCCCCCTCGGATTCACGATCGCCGCGATTCGGGAGGACCAGGAGAGACGCTCGTGACGCTTGAGGTACACCGAGAGCGTCCCCCAGGGTGAGTCAAACCGCACGCGGGCTGTCGAGCGACCTTGCTTGGCGTGGTAGCGGTCGCTCGATTCGAGACTCATCACCCGCTCATCGAGATCGGCCGGCAAGGCGGCCCGGTACTCATCCGAGAGCCAGACCCATCGCGTGCCCCGAATCAATCGATCAAGCAGCGAACCATGATTCATGGGATGATCCCCTCCCACGAATCCGGCCGCGAATATCGGAACACCAGGATGTCTTTCCCCGCCCCGCCTTCCCGCGCCGGGAACGCGATGAGCGGCTCGCAAGCATAGGCGACGATTGCCCGCAATGTCGCAGCACGTTGGCTGTCAGCCTCCAGTTCGTCAGCACCAACAATCAGGAAGGCGAGTCGGGCGTCGGTGAGAGCCTGGCGAACGTGCCAGTAATCGTAAGACGAGCCTCCCCAGACGAACGCCGCCCAGCCTCGCGTATCGAGGGCCGAGTCGCTCGGCGAGGCGTGCTCGGCAAGCCAGTGTCCCGCCTCTGCGTGTCCCCAACGGCTCGGATGGCTCGACTTCGACTGGACCGCCACCGCCACCAGCACGGCGAGAGTCAGTGCGGACCAGCGGAGCTGCTTCATCCCGTCCTCGCTCAAATTCAGCCATCCTCCCAGCCTGGCACCCACGGCCAATGTCCCGGCCGCGGCCCAGGGCAAGGAGGCGATGACCAGGGAGAGGCTGTGACGACCCGAGAGGTAGCCGAGCATCATGACGTGTCGGGTCAGGATCACAAGAAAGAGTGCGACATAGACCGACATCAAATCCCGGCCCTCGCTTGCCCGGACGCGGATCATTCCCAGGAATGCCAGGATCGTAAATCCCCAGGCTAGGCCTTCGGCCCAGGCGTACACGACGCGCCCCATCGATTCGCCGAGAGAGAGTCGTCCCGGAGCGTCCGATTCCTCCTTGGGCGAGAAGTCCCAGCGCGGGTCGTCGAGACCGGGAGGGAGCCAGTGGGGCACGTGTCGGGCTTGGTCGTGCTGCGAGGGGATCGCGGCAGCCTGACGGAGTGCCAGCTTTTCGGAGACCTCGCCCTTGATGAGTGCATAGGTCCCGATCATGGCCAGGAAGGCCACGGCCAGGGCCGGATATCGGGCAGAACGGTGAAGACCGCTGCCCGTTGCTTCCACTCGTCCTGGACGTGGATCCTCGCGCCACCGTCGGACCGCCGACCAGGCCCATCGCGCCGCGGCTGTGACCAGGACCGCCAGCGGCAAGATGGCAACCTCCGGCCGGGCGAGGTAGCCGACACCAGAAACCAGGCCGCAAGAGACCGCGGACAACGCGGAGCGGTCCCGAAGCGTGTGCAACCCCAGAGATAAAGCCGTCGTGAAGGCGAGCAGGGCCAGCGGATCGCTGAGCGTGTCGTGTCCCACCTCGGCGGGCAACGGGAGGAGGACCCAGAGCAAGGCGGCGAGCAGGGCGGTCCGCGCATCGAAGAGGGTTCGCGCGACAAGGCAGAGGGGGATAGTCAGCGCGATCGAACAGAGGCTCGCGACGGCCTGCGCCGCAATCCGCCAGGTGTCGGGACCCGGGCCGGTCAGCGAGGACACGACCGGTTGCGTCAGGGCGATCAGAGCGGGATAGAGCGGGTGTTGGTCCGAGTCGCGGACGACCGAGTCCCAGGGCTGATGGTGAAATGCGCGGGCCACGCGAATGAACTTCAGGCCATCCTGCGCCGGCAAGGTCGAGCGAGCGACGCCCCAGGCGTGGAGACCCGTAGCCAGCAAGATGATGCAGAACAGCCGACACCAGGCCATTAGGGAAGGTCCTCCTCCGTGATTCCCGTTCCCGACCGCTCGCGGCGCGCTCCTCGGCCGCGGGCCGCATTGTAGCCGCTAGGTACGGTCGGGCAATGGCAATCAAATGGCCACCTCAGGTCGGATCGCGGGCCAGAATGACTTTTGTGTAGAGGACCCGCATCCCCTGGCGTTCGGCGTTGCGCTGGGAACTGCTGCCGGGCTGAGCCATCTGGATGAGGAGATCGCATCCGAGGCGATGGGCGTGTTCACGCCTCGCAGTCTGGAGGGCCCGGTGCACGCCGCGATTCCGGAAAGGAGGTAGCGTGCCGGCCCCGGCAAGGAGGGCGATGCCCTCGTGGATCACGAGCGTCGCACCCCCGGCTACCTGGCCCTGAATGGTTGCCAGGAAAGGAACGTATCCCTCGGCCAGGAACAGGACATCGTTCAGGTCGCGAACCTCGTGGCATAGACCCCGCTCGCTGAAGAAGTTGGGGAAAACCGCGTGCAAGTACACGTCGGCCTCTTCAGGGTCGGCTGGATGGACCCGGATCTCGGAATTGACCTGCGGAGTCTCCTCCTCACGATCAGTGAGTGGGCGAGCCAGAACGTTCTCGAACTCGACGGTCCGGAAGCTGCGGCGTCCCAGTCCTTCCCAGAGCGAGGCGTGAGCCAGTGGACAGACCGAGACGCGCACTGTCACGCCGCGACCCCGATAGAAGTTGTCCAGGCAATCGAGATCGTCGTCGGTCACGGGGCCGTCCATGCCAAGGCCCTTGACTTCCGACATCGGTGATCCGGGACCGGCGAAGACCGCCCACCCACTACCGATCGAGACACTGGCGATTCCGCTCTCCGATCGGTGTCGGATGAGGGCTTCCGCAAACCTGCGGAACTGCGCGGTCTCGGCCGACTCAAGTCGGCGGGCGAGCGGCAGGTCGGCGTGAAACATGGAAACCTCTGCGGAGAGCATGGCGAGGAGCGATCAGATCGATGGGTGATCGGAAGACACGCCCGGCGAGTCCGGGTTCGCCTCGCTGACGGCAAGCGGCTTCGTCGCTCGCTCGGTGCGAGGCAGGCTCATCCGGAAGGTCGTCCCGCGTCCCGGCTGACTCTCGACGCGGAGTATGCCGCCCTGGGCTTCGATCGAGTCCTTGACGATCGCCAGCCCTCGACCGCGGCCAACGGCCTTGGTCGAGTAGCCCACCTCGAAGATGCGGGGTAGGATCTCGGGCGCGATGCCAGGACCGTTATCGCCGACCGCAACCTCGATCCTCGCCCCTTCCGCTCGCGCCTCCAGCGTGATCCGCGGCTGGACCCCGGTTCCCTTCGTTGCCTCGACCGCATTCTTCAGCAAGTTGACGAGGGCGTGGACCAGGAGGCGGCGGTCGGCCTTCGCCACGGCGCGATCAGGGCCGTCGGAAGCACGCTCAATCCGGACCGAGGCGGCGTCAAGGCTCGGACCGAGCAGCGCCTGGGCGTCGTCGAGGCAAACGTTCACATCGACGGGCTCCAGCGCCACCGGCAAGGCCGACTGCTTCAGGTAGCTATCCAGCTCCCGGACGGTCAAGGCGATGTAATCGGAGCAGACGGCGATCTGCCGGCAGACGTCGCGAGCGATCGTGGCACCTCCGCGAAGCTCGACGTCGGGGTCGATGCCGCGATTCTCGTACTCGCGACGCAAGCTCTGGCGGAACCGGCCGGCAGCGGCGCGGTCGAGGCCGGCGCGACGGAGGGCGGATTCGAGGGCGTCGGGCTCCTCGTCAAGGAACCGCTCGACCAGGGCCAGGTGATCGGAGAGGTTGCGGCGCTCGTTCGAGAGCACGAAGGCGACGTTGCCCAACTCGTGGCAGGTTCGGTCGGCGAGGTCGAGCGTGGCCTGCTGAGCGGCCTCGCGGGTTGCTTGCTGGTGGAGGACGTGGGCGTGGGACGCCATGTAGAAGAGGCAGAGGACGGAATAGCCCGAGAGGCCGAGCACCGCCAGCAGGAGCCGTCGATACGAGGTTTCCAGGTCACCCCCGATCTGGGCGACCTCGGGCTCGGTCCGGTAGCGCACGTCGAGAACGACCACCGGCCACTGGCCGCCGGCAGGCAGGACCGGCACGCCCTCCAGGAGTTGCGAGTCGGCGGTCGTCGCCGTCATCGACTGCCAGTGGACCGCCCGGCGGCTGTCCCCAAGCCGGAGCCACATCTCGACGATCTCGACGATCGGCGACCGCGCGTTCTGCTTCTCGAACCAGTCGCCCAGGTCATCGAGCCGGTCCTGGACCAGGGCGCGATCGGCGTCAGCCCGATTGGCCGGGGCGCGTCGCCACTGGTCGGCGTCATCGACGAGGTTGCGGGTCCCCAGGTAATCGACCGAGGCGGTCCGGGCCCAGCGGCTGATGAGGCGGCGGAGGGCTTCCGAACGGGCCTGGGAGAGCCGGTCATACTCGCGCCAGATGACGACGAGGCCGGAGACGAACATCAGGACGGAGAGACCGGCAATGACGAGGCCGGGCGTGCCGAGCGTCCGGTGCAGGAGCTTCGCCAGGCCGATCTGGCTCGCGGTTCCCGATGGTCGTGCTCTCATCGCCGATCCGCTCCGGTCGAGTCCGGGACCTCGACCCAACCGTCGCGCGACCAGCGGAAATCGACCCAGCGCCCGCCCGTCCCTGGCTCGTGGGCGAGGAGGACGGTCTCATCGGGCCGCGCTTCGAGGACGTGGCCGAGGTCGTCGCCGATCCGCTCGCCCGCGGCGAAGACGAGCGAGCGGCCAATCGCGGCCGGGTCGCCGGACGGGATGTCCAGCATGCGGAGGGCTGAGGCCAGGTCGGCTTCCTCGCGGTCGAGCCCCGCCACCACGGCCGAGACGATCTCGGCCTCGATCTGGCCGGTCCCCGAGCCCCGCAAGGCGGTCAGGTCGGGCACGGCGGCCGAGGTCGAGGACGACGAGATGATCGGGAACGGCAAGGCCCCGGCGAACGACGCCAGCGTCAAGCGTCCGATGCCGTCGCCGCTGAGGACCCGTACGTTGTCCGGCGGCCTGGGTGGCGCGTACGCCCGCAAGACCTCCAGCATCCGACGCGCCGGCTCCCCCTGAGTCGTCAGCAGGACCCAGACCGAGCCGTCGGCCGACTCCGAGCGAGCCTGACGGGCCTTGCTCCAGATCGTCTCGGCGAGCTGGATCTCGTCGGCCGACGGCGAGCCGGCGCGTCCCTGGCCGCCGGGTTTCGGTTCACTGCGAAGCAAGCCGGTGCCGGGGAACCGGCGCTCGATTGCCCAGGCGAAGAAGGCGGCCAGGTCCTCCGAGAATGGATCGAAGCCGTCGGCGATCAGCACGACCTCCGTCGGCCGCTCGTGCCTCCACTCGGCCAGCAGGCCGACGGCCAGCTCAGCGAGCTGGGCGTTGTTCAGGCAGAAGCGGAAGGTTCGGTGGGGGAAGACGTCCAACAACGGGATCGGAGCGGTTCTCGCCGCCGCGTCCGTCTCGCCTTCCGACGGCTCGACCAGGATCGCGCTGGCCGCTGGCACCAGAAGGACCGGCCCCGGTTCTGCGGCGGTCGTCTCGTGCCCGGCCAGCTCCCGGGCCAGGCCGACCGTCAGGGCGCTGTTCGTCGAGCCGACGACGGCCACCGGTGGAGCTTCACTTTCGAGCCTCCGCGCCAGACTTGCCCGCGTCTCCCGAAGACCGAGCGAGCCGTCCCAGGTGAAGCGGACCAGGCGGCCGGACCGTCGTGAGCGGACGAGGACGGAGTCGGTCCCCTGCTCGCTCACCTCGATCAGCCCCTTCTCGACGCAGGCCCCCACGCCGATCCGGAAGTTCCGCCACGAGTTCGTGTCGGGGAAGTACACGGCGACCTCGGCCGCCAGGCCGCCCCCACCGGGCGACAAGCCCCCGCTCCCGAGCGAGAGGGCGTAGATCATTACTCCGAGCAAGATGAGGCCCCCGGCCACGATCAGCCAGGTCCCGACGCGATTTGTCGTCGCCATGGCTTGAACTCGTTGGAGGGCGCCCGGGGGATGGCAATGTCTGCTCGCCGACGGCAAAGCCGGGCCGGTTCCATCCGGACCAAGCTCTTAGGGGCCACCCAAGAACCACTTCGTGTGGGACAGCCGCCACCGGCTGTCCCACGGGAGCCGAAACTCCGAAGTCGTTCTTGGACGCCTCCTTATCATAGACGCGACCCGGTTAGAAGAGGAGTTCCGATCTCACGACGAGCGGACGATGAGCCTTGCTACTTACCCGGTTGTGAGGGGTCCGGATGCGGTACGGGCGACGTTGCCGCGATGCCACAGCGACGCTCCGGGGGCGCGCCGAAACGGCCAGGGTCGCCGAGGGGACGCGCCGGACGGCTCCAGAATGCGATTCACAAGTGCTTGCCAGGAAGGAATATCGGCACAGAAGTTTCCCATTTTGAAGTTCGTTCGGCGCCGGGGACGCCATGCCGCGTTGCGTCGCCTGCGAGCGCGAAGGGACCGGCTCCCGGGCGAGGAGACCGACGCGCAGTACCAAAGGGCCAAATCGAAGTCTAGTCTATTTCGGACGACTTGTCTGGCTTACGGGTGTCGGTCCGGTTCCTGGCCGCAACGGCAAGCCATCCAGCCAAGGCGGCCTCAGAGCCTCGCCAGTGAGGACTTGTCCGGCAACGCTTCCATGCACTAGAGTTCGGGCGCGGGTGGGGCGATGCCGGTCAGGAGAGGAGGGTCGGACGGTGGGGACGCGAATCGCGAGCGTGTCAGGTCTGCGCGGAATCGTGGGCGACGGGCTGGACCCGGCCGGAGTCGTCGAGTTCGCGGCGGCGTATGCGTCGGACTGCGAGCCGGGACCGATCGTGGTCGCTCACGACGGCCGGGCCAGCGCACCGATGTTTCTCCACGCGGTGCTAGCGGGGGTGACGGCCACCGGTCGGGAGGTCCTGGTCGCTGGGGCGACGGCCACGCCGACGGTCGGGGTCCTCGTCCGCGAGCGGGGGGCAGCGGGCGGCATCCAGATCTCGGCGTCGCACAACCCGCCCGAGTACAACGGTTTGAAGTGCTTCCAGCCGGCCGGCATGGTCGTCTCGGCTGCGCGGGGACGCGCGATCCTGGAGCGGATCGACCGTCGGGACTTCGGCTGGGCCGCCTGGGACCGCCTTGGCTCGGTCCACATGCTCGAAGACCCGGACCATGAGCACCTGGCCCGCGTTCTGGGAATCGTCGATGTTGAGGCGATCCGGCGGCGGCGTTTTCGCGTGGCGCTGGACGCCTCCCACGGCGCGGGCGGTCGGCTGGGTGCGAAGTTGCTGCGGGCGCTCGGTTGTCAGCCGACGATCCTCGGCGGCGTTCCCGATGGTCGATACGAGCATCCACCCGAGCCGACCGAAGCGAACCTCCGCGACTTCGCGAGCATCGTCGCGGCGGTCGGCGCCGAGGTCGGCTTCGCGCAGGACCCAGACGCCGACCGCCTGGCCTTGATCGACGAGTCGGGCCGCTACATCGGCGAGGAGTTGACGTTCGCCCTGGCCGTCCGCCACCGACTCACCCAGGCCCGCGGTCCGATCGTGCTCAATCTGTCGACATCGCGCGTCGCCGAGGACCTGGCCCGCGCGGCGGATTGCTCGGTTTTCCGGACACCGGTGGGTGAGATCCACGTCGTCGAGCGATTGCGTGCCGAAAACGGCCTGCTCGGTGGTGAGGGCAACGGCGGCGTGATCGACCCGCGCGTCGGTTATGTCCGCGACAGCCTCGTCGGCCTGGCGGTCGTGCTCGACCTGCTGGCGTCGGAGGGCCGTCGGCTTTCGGAGATTGTCGCCGACTTGCCGACTTATGCGATGGTCAAGGAGAAGTATCCGCTCGGGGGCGTGGCGGTTGCTGAGTTGTTCGACCGGATCGCCTCGGCCCACCCCGAGGCCCGGCCCGACCGTCGCGACGGCCTCCGGCTTGACTGGCCCGACTGCTGGGCCCACGTCCGTTCCAGCAACACCGAGCCGATCGTCCGTGTCATCGCCGAGGCGCCCGATGAGGCACGCGCCCGGGAGTTGGCGGACCTGCTGGGTCGGTGGGTCCGCGGAGAGCCGGCCTGACCGGCGGAATCAAGGCCCGAGGCCGCCGTGCGTACGGAAGGGTGTGAGCTGCGACGGCGGGTCGAGCGGTTCGGGAGGCTCGACGAGCCGAGGGGACTCGGCCACAACTGGCTCGATCTGGCTCGGCTGGTCGTGTATCCAGAACCGCTCCCCCTCCTCACCGGCAAGTCGCAAGCTCTCAGCATCGGCCATGAGCTTCTCGACCTGAGCGGAGACCGGATCGCCGGAGACCACGCTCGGCCTCACCTCCACGCGGACCGGCAGCCCCGCCGTCTCCTGTCGTGGCGAAAGCACTTCGCGGAGCCGGTCCACCTGCGTCGAGAGCACCCAGTGCATCCCACCGATCAGGACGACGCTGGCCAGGACCAGCGCGGCCCCGAGCCACTTCGCCGCGGTGACGATGTCGTCTTTCATGAGGCCCTCCCTGGCAACGGACCAAGCCGCCGGACGTCAACGAGAAGTCACGGGCGGCATCGTGGTCATCAAGGCACGAAGCACCGAATTCACGGATTCGTCCGTCGTGAAAACCTGAGCAATGTCCGGGTCGAGCACGACGAGGCGCCCGCCGGGGGGGCAGGACGCGGCGAAGCGGTTCGGCCGGGCTTTCGTGTAATCGAGGGCGTACTCCGGTTCCAGCTCATCCCCCTGATCAGGGGGTGGATTCTTAGATGGGACGTTGCTCATAGTCTTTCCGCTCGCGCTTGGTCGCCTGCCGGGCGCTGATGATGCGAATCGACTCGCCACGTTCGGTGAACGAGACCAGGAGCAGGCGCCCGTCGGCGGAATGTCCGATGATGATTTCGCGCAACTCCGCTCCCGAGTGAGCCTCGTCGGTGAAGATTGCGGCGAGCGGATCAGCGAAAACCGAGGAGGCTTCGTCGAAGCTCACGCCATGCTTCTTGGCGTTCGTCTTCGCTTTATCCGGATCCCACTCGAACTGGAGACTCATCGGAGAGGGTCGCCCATGCCAGAGGTCCCCCTCCCCGATCGGGCCATCCCTTCCCGGAAGCCGGTTTGGACGAATCCTATCATAAAGCAAACGGCCACAGAAGCCAATGTTGGAAGGAAGTGTGTTCGAGACCTCACTTTGACAGACCCGGTTCGCTCGGGTAGGGTTAGGTCGATTCTGCGGCCTGACCCATGACTGGCATTCCCCGGGTTCCGGACCGTGGATGTCCTGCGAACACCGCCCGGCCGAGACATTCCGACGCTCGCCCCTTCGAACTCCACGACCGAGGCTCGTCGCATGCGGATCGCGATCCTGACCAATGAGTATCCGCCCAACATCTACGGCGGGGCCGGGGTCCACGTCGAGTATCTCACCCGAGAGCTGGCCCGCGTCGAGGGGGGGCGGCACACGATCCGGGTGCTCTGCTTCGGCGAGCAGAACATCCAGGAAGGCAATTTGAGCGTCCAGGGGATCGCCCCGGAGACGACGCTGCCGAGCCAGGAGCCGCGGCACGGCAAGTTCCTCGATACGATGCTCCGCGACCTGATGATGGCCGGCTTGCTCGACTCGGGGTTCGACGTCGTCCACTGTCATACCTGGTACACCCACCTGGCCGGCTGCCTGGTCAAGCAGCTCAGCGGGGCGAAGCTCGTCCTGACGACGCACTCGCTCGAACCCCACCGGCCGTGGAAGGTCGAGCAGCTCGGGACGGCTTACAACGCCAGCTCGTGGGTCGAGCGCACCGCCTATCAGAACGCCGATGGCGTGGTGGCCGTCTCGCAGTCGATGCGGGAGGATGTGCGGGAACTCTACGGCGTGCCGACGGAAAAGATTCGGGTCATCCACAACGGGATCGACCTGGACCAGTACCGGCCCACCTTCGACCCAACCATCCTCGACCGCTACGGGATCGACCGGGAGAAGCCGTATGTCCTGTTCGTCGGACGGATCACGCGGCAGAAGGGGATCATTCATCTGGTCAACGCCATCAAGTACATTCGTGAGGGGGTGCAGGTCGTGCTCTGCGCCGGGGCGCCCGATACGCCAGAGATCGGTCGCGAGATGACGGCGAAGGTCGAGCAGGCGCGGCGCGACTCGGCCGACCCGATCCTCTGGATTCCCCAGGTCTTGCCGAAAGAGGAAGTGATCGCGCTTTACACGCAGGCGGCGCTGTTCGTCTGCCCGTCGGTCTACGAGCCGTTCGGAATCATCAACCTGGAGGCGATGGCCTGCGGCACACCGGTCGTGGCCTCGGCGGTGGGCGGGATCAAGGAGGTGGTCCTGCCCGAGAAGACGGGCTTACTCGTCCCGTTCGAGCCGAAGGGGCCGACCGACTTCGAGCCAAGCGACCCCGACCGCTTCGCCCGCGACCTGGCCGCCGCGGTCAACCGCTTGCTGGAAGATCCGGAGAAACTCCGGGAAATGGGCGAACGTTCTCGCGAGCGGGTCGAACATTACTTTAGCTGGACGAGCATCGCCCGGTTCACGGTCGATTTCTACTGGGACCTCCTGCAAGACTGAATCGACCGGGCCGGACCTAGACTTCTCAGGAGGAGTTCCCGTCGTGAGCACCGCCACCCGGAGGGCCGTCGTGTCCTGGCCAACGTACGAGACGCCGCCCTCGGCCGCGTTCGTCGACGTGGACGGGACCTTACTCGCCGAGACGACGACCTACCTCTGCGCCCGCATCCTCCGGCGTCGCGGCTTCATCAAGCGGTCGTTCTTGTTGCGTGCAATCTATCATGGATTGCAGCATCGCTTCGGCCGGCTCGACTACGGCCGGCTCGTCGCCTTCGGCCTGACGAGCATCGCCGACGTTCCGATGGCCGAGCTGGAGGAGATCTCCCGGGAGAACTTCGAGCGGCACGTCCGGCCGCGGCTTTATGAAGGGGTCGTGGAGCACTTTCAGGATCTCCGACGCCGCGGCACGTCGGTCGTGCTGGTCACGTCCTCGCCTCGTGTGGTGATCGAGCCGCTGGGCCAGTTTCTCGGCTGCGCCGAGATGCTCACAACGCCGTTGCGGATCGAGCAAGGCCGCGTCGTCGGAATTGGTGATGGGCCTTTGTGTTACGGCGAGGGTAAGCGACACTGGGCGGAGCGATGGGCGTCCGGTGAGGGGATTTCGATGGACGAGGCGGCCGCCTATGCGGATAATTGGAGTGATCGGGCGTTGCTGCAGCGCGTCGGGCGGCCGGTCGTGGTCCATCCACAGCGCCGGTTGCGTCGCCTGGCCCTCGAACGCGGCTGGACCATCGTCCGGCCTCGCCGGCCCCGGGCGGAAGCGTCACCCGACCTGATTTGATTGCGGTTTTTCGGTAGCGATCCGGCCAGATCGGCTCCGGACGTTGTCCTATTTTCGTTGAGGAGGGCCGACGGTTCACCGGGCCCTCCATCCCACGACGGAGTCGATCGGCATGAACCAGGCGACCAAGTCCACCAAACCGACTTCCAAGTCCCCACCAAAACCGGACCGGTCGCGCCGGACCACGACGACCGTCATGGGCTTGGTCGTTGGCCTGGCGGCCCTGACGGCGTACGCCGGTGAGGCGGACCTTGTCCACGACATCCAGCGCTACTGCACCGCTTGCTGGCGCAACGCCCGGATCGAGCCCGGCCTCTGGGACGACTGTACACAGGAAGTCTGCTGCCGCCTGCTCGCCAAGGCCCGCGCCGGCCAGCTCGACCTGAACCTCGTCCTGGCGGACGACACCGCCGAGCGCCGGGAGCTGGTCCGGGCCATCGATATGGTCCGCAAGCGGGTCCAGCGTGCCCGGAAGTTGCAGCCGATCGACGAGCAGTTCACCCCCGGTCCCGATCTCGACGCCCGCCATCGCGAGCGCCAGGAACTCGGCGAGATCCTCGAAGCCGCCCGCCATGCCGTGCTGACCGATCGTCAGGACCGGATCGTCGAGCTCTGGACCCGCGGCTGGACCGTCCCCGAGATTGCCGAAACCCTCAAAATGAGCCCTAACCGCGTCAGCGACGAGAAGTACAAGGCCCTCCGCAAGCTCGAACGCCACCTCGCCGACCGTCGCGAGGAGCTGAACCTCGGCCCCCGGTCGGGCGAGGAGGATGAGGTCCGACGAGTCGGCTGAACGAATCGATGAGAAGATCGATCCTCCGATGACGCCGAGGGACGCAGAGATTCTCATCTCCGCGCTCCTCGGCGGTTCCATGACGTCTGCCTACAAGGTCTTGAGCAGTTCCAGCACCTTGTCGGCGTGCCCGTCCACCTTCACGCGGGGGAAGATCTTGCGGACCTTCCCCTCGCGGTCGATGACAAAGGTGGTCCGCTCGACGCCCATCGACTTCTTGCCATAGAGATTCTTCTCCTTCCAGACCCCGTAAAGCTCGCAGACCTTGCGTTCGGGGTCGGCCAAGAGGGTGAAGGGCAGGTCGTACTTATCCGCGAACTTACGGTGCGAGGCGACCGTATCGGGGCTGATACCGACGACCCGGGCCCCGGCCTCCGCGAATTCGGTGCGGGCATCTCGGAAGGCGCAGGCCTCCTTGGTGCAACCAGGAGTATCATCCTTCGGATAGAAATACAGGATGACGGGCTCATCGCGCAACTCATTGAGGCTATGAGGTTTGCCGTCCTGATCTTCGAGCTGGAAGTCCGGTGCCGGCTGTCCTTCGGCGATCATCGAGAATCCCTCCCTGTGAGTGGGGTAGACGTTCCGACCGCAGCGGGCCAGTTGGAGACGATATACGCGACGGCGGCGCGGTGTCCACGCCCCGGCTCATGCCTTCGACGGGCTCTGCCTCCTTGTGCCCTGGCCGGATCGGGGTTATGCCAGGGATTGCAGGAATTGTAATCGTCGAGGGAGCCTACTGATGAGCATCCGCGTTCGCAGCGACGCCTTCGCCGACGGCGAGGCGATCCCGAAGAAGCACACCGAGGATGGTGAGGACGTCTCGCCCAGGCTGTCCTGGTCAGCCGTGCCGGAGGGCGCGGCGGAACGGGCTTTGATCGTGGACGACCCCGACGCGCCGACCGCCGAGCCGTGGGTGCACTGGGTCCTCTACAAGATTCCAGGGACCGCTACCGATCTGCTGGAAGGTATCGCAACGGATGACGCACTGACGGAGCCGCGTGGGGCGCTGCAAGGCAAGAACTCGTGGGGCACAGTTGGCTATCGAGGCCCGGCGCCGCCACGGGGTCATGGGACGCATCACTATCACTTCAAGCTCTACGCCCTCGACGCGGAGCTTCAAGCCGCTTCGGGTCTGTCGAAGCGGGAGCTGCTCGCGTTGATGCAGGGGCACGTCCTCGCCGAGGGTGAGCTGATGGGGACATATTCGAGGTAAACCCCTTTGGCCGACTCGCGCTCGCACCGCGGACCCGACCCTCGCGACGCCGAGGCGTTCGCGCCAGAGGTCTGGCCGCGACTCCGACAGGGCGTGGCTGACTATTCCTGGCTTCTGAGTCGGGGCTATGCGGAGCCGTCGGCCTTGAAGCTGGTCGGGGATCGCTACCGGCTGACCGAGCGACAGCGGATGGCCGTGCGTCGCAGTTCCTGCACCGAC
The DNA here is from genome assembly GCA_963752755.1 of uncultured Planctomycetales bacterium. Taxonomy (GTDB): domain Bacteria; phylum Planctomycetota; class Planctomycetia; order Isosphaerales; family Isosphaeraceae; genus CAVVZJ01. The sequence continues at coordinate 628,415 of CAVVZJ010000011.1, forward strand.
GAGGCCCTGGCTCAACGTCAAGCACGGCAATGCCCGGCCGACTCTCTGCATGGCGGACGGCTCATGCTCGACGGATTCAACGTCCTGACCACGGTCGAGGCTGCGCTCGGTGGGGCGGTCGTGCTGCTGGGTCGCGACGGGGCCTATCGCGATCTGGCGGGCGTGCATGGAAGCTATCGCAAGGTCGCGGAGACCCTGCCCGCATTACGGCATGTCGGCGACCATCTCGTCCGGCTCGGGGTCGGTCGGGTTTGCTGGTATCTCGATCGGCCCGTCTCAAACAGCGGTCGCCTCGCCACCGAGATCCGGCGCGTGGCTGGCGAGCTTGGCGGGGACTGGACAGTCGAGTTGGTCTTCGATCCTGACCCCATTCTCGCCCGATCTTCGGAGGTTGTTGCCACTTCAGACGCCGCCATCCTCGATCGCTGTGCCGGCTGGTTTGGCCTGGCGCGCTCGGTGGTCGAGAGTCGGAAGCTCGGGGCGTTTGTCGTCGATCTCTCGATCGAAGGCCGCGATCAGCCTTGACCCTGGACCTGTCCGGAAATCGCGCCGGGGCGGAGAGGAAATCCCTCTCCGCCCCGGCGTTTTATCGCGATCATCGTTCTCGGGCCGATGTGTGCCCTCGATCCTCACGCTCTCGCTTCATTTTATCCTTGACCCGCCCCCGCTCTCGGAAGGCTGGGGTTATTCGGAAGGGTCATATCTGCAAGTCGAATGCCAGGGACTCTAAACTTTGTGATCCGGCGGTCCCAATTCGTCTGTGAGATCAACTCCACGGCCGATGCTACCTCGACACGACCGTTGACCCTACAATTCTCTCGGACGCGTGACGACCGGTCGTGCGTTCCTCCCGTCGTGCCCGCCCTCCATCTCGATTCATCTCAGGAGGCCGATATGTCCACCACAGCGCCCGAGCGTCACGACGACACGTCCGCCACTGACGGCGATCTCCAGCGGCAGATGCAGCAGGCCGAGGAGCTGCTTTTCTCGGGTCCCCAGAAGGAGGGCTTCGTCAAGGCGCTCTTCCAGGGACAGTTCCGCTCGGGCTCGCTCTTTCCTTACCCGGAACTACCGGAACCCTTGCGGAAGGAGACCGAGGAGGCGGTGGCCCACGTTCGCCGTTTTGCCGAGGAATCGATCGACTCCGTCGCGATCGACCGTGAGGCGGACATTCCCAGGAGCGTCATCGACGGCCTTGGCAAGCTCGGCGTGATGGGCATGACGGCGCCCAAGGACTACGGCGGTCGCGGTTTCACGCAGTCGCAATACTGTCGAATCATGGAGGTGATTGGCGGACACGACGCCGCCGTGGGGGTCTTCGTCAACGCCCACCATTCCATCGGCATCCGCGCCCTCCTGCTCTTCGGAACCACGGAGCAGAAGCAGCGCTGGCTGCCTTCACTCGTCAATGGCGAGAAGTTGGCGGCGTTCGCCTTGACTGAGGAGGAGGCGGGTTCCGACGCCTCCAACGTCCAGACGACCGCCACTCCGAGCGAGGACGGCAAGACCTACCGGCTCAACGGCGGCAAGCGTTACATCACCAATGGTGGGATCGCCGACGTTCTGACCGTGATGGCCCGCACGCCCGACCCGAAGGGTGGCGAGTCGAAGGTGACGGCCTTCCTTGTCACGCCCGACCTGCCAGGCTTCGAGGTGGTCGAGGCGCGGATGCCGAAGGTCGGCATCCGGGGGACGGCCACCGGCAAGCTCGCCTTCCACGACATGCCGGTGCCGACATCAAACATTCTCGGGCCGCTGGGCAAAGGTTTGCGAGTGGCGCTCACGGTGCTGGACTTCGGACGCACGACCTTCGGAGCCAGTTGTACGGGGATGGCGAAGACGTGCCTGGAGGCGTCCGTCGCTTATGCCAATCGTCGTCGGCAGTTCGGCAAGAGCCTGGGTCAGTTCGAGCTGATCAAGAAGAAGATCGCCCGGATGGCGGCGTTTGCCTACGCGATGGAGGCGACGACCTACGAGACGGCCGCCTTGATCGACTCGGGCGCCGAGGACTACATGCTCGAAACGGCGATTCTGAAAGTCTTCTCCACCGAGGCGCTCTGGGAATGCGTCTACGAGACGCTCCAGATCCACGGCGGAGCCGGCTACTTCCTCGATCAGCCATTCGAGCGCTGGATGCGCGATGCCCGCATCAACCAGATTGGCGAGGGGGCGAATGAGGTCCTCAAGGCGTTCATCGCGGTCGTCGGCCTCCGCGACGTCGGCCTCGGTCTGATGGCGACGGCCGAGGGGCTCAAGAGCCCGTCGAAGCTGCTACCGACGCTCTGGAAATTTGGCGCCGAGCACGCCGGACGGCTCGTCGGTCGCCCGTCAGTGCCCGTCGCGAATGACGCTCTCCGGCCCGCCGCCACGGCTCTTGCCGGTCGGGTCAAGCGCTTCGGCTGGGCCGTCGAAAAGACCCTGATTGCTCACCGGCAAGATCCCCAGGCGTTCCTCGATCGCCAGTATCTCCAGGATCGGATCTCCGAGGCCGCCATCGCGCTGACCACCTCGGCCTGCACCCTGGCCCGTCTTGACCACCAGCACTCCCGCGGCACCGCCACCGACCTCGACCACGACGCTGGCGAGCTTTACCTCCGGATCGCCGGACGCCGGTTCGACCGGGCACTCGCCGAACTGGGGAACAACGACGATGAACTGACAACGCGGACCGCCGATGCGGCCCTGAAAGCATCTTCCTGAGATTGACTGTCCTGGGAGGCCACTGCTCCTGGCCGATTCCTCGAAGTAACGAGCCGCTGGGAGCATCTGGCCCGGCGGCTCGTACTCATCGTCGTGAGCCAAACGTCAGGGTTTTCGCGGTCTTCCAGAGTGTTGCCCAGGAGCCGCGGTCGTCATGGCAAGAGGAGGATGTCGAAGGAACCGTCTCGGCCGCCTTGCCGACGGCACCTTCGAGCACGGTCGGGTCGCCGGCCAGGTCGAAGGAGATCTACACGGTCGTCCCCTCGGCGGGTGGTTCGGCGATCGGCAGGATGAGCTGGATGCGGTCATCGAGCGACTCGACCGCGACACCTTCGACGCCCCTCGGCTCATCAGGCCCGTACAGGATCATCGGCGCCGGATACGCGGGCACGCCGGGTCACGGTCCCCCCGGCTCCTGCTCTGGAAGACAAGGCCGGAGCTGAACGTGACCAGGCTGGCCGATCGCCTTCGAAATCAACGGAGAGACTCCCGGGACCCGGTCCCGATTCAGGGAGTACGGCCACGGCAATTCCCGTCGCCAACCGCGACAGGGCGACTGGATCTTCCAAATCGGGAGGGCTGAACTTTCGTTTTCTTGATTCTTTACCCTTAAGTGCCGCCAGGCATGCATTATCGTCGCGGTTTTTCGGGCTCCTCCGGGTGCTGATGTTCTAAACTCCCCGCGGGACCACGCGAGCGGGCCGTATGGGAGTTTTTCCCGGGAAGTGGGACGTTGATGGCCGCACCGCTGAGGCTAATCTGCGGCGAATGCCAGCGGAGCGTGGAGTGGTCGGTGACGTGCAACGCGCCGGCCCCGACGCTCTGCGACCACTGCGGCGCTGCCCTGGAGTGGATCGCCGAGCCGGCGGACGAGACGATTCTCTACGAGACGCCCGTCTCGCTGGCTCTGACGCCGGAGGAAGACACCTCGTGGTGGCGTGACCTGGCCCCGGGCGAGGGCCTGGGGATACCCGCGACGATCGGCCGGTTCCAACTTCGCGAAATGCTGGGGGGCGGGGGGTTCGGCAGGGTGTATCGTGCCTACGACCCCCGGCTAGACCGCGAGGTCGCCTTGAAGGTCTTGAAGGACGCCTATCCGTCGGCCCGGGTGATGGAGCGCTTCTTCCGTGAGGCTCGCGCCGCGGCCCAACTCGACCACCCGAGCATCATCTCGTTACACGACGCGGGCCGTGACTCGGGACGCTGCTGGATCGCTTATCAGTTCGTTCCCGGTCCGACTCTGGTCCGACTCCGCGAGTTCCAGCCGATCGAGCCGCAGCGGGCCGCGGAGATCGTCCGTGATCTGGCCGAAGCACTGGAGCACGCGCACCGTCGGGGGGTCTTTCACCGCGACCTCAAACCGGCCAACATCCTGATCGACGAGGCCGGTCGCCCCCGGCTCACCGACTTCGGACTGGCTCGCCGGGTTGAGGCCGACCCCAAGCTGACCCGAGAAGGCACGATCCTCGGAACCCCGGCCTACATGAGCCCCGAGCAGGCCGCCGGCCGGAGTCACGATGCGGACGCCCGGAGCGACCTCTACAGCCTGGGCGTCGTCTTCTACGAGTTACTCTGCGGCCTCCGCCCGATCGAGATTCCCAGCGGCCTGCCGGTCTGGCATGCCCGGCCAGATGAGCTCCCCCTGCCCCCCCGTGCACGCAACCGTGTTGTGCCCCTGGCCCTGGATCGGATCTGTCGCCGCGCTCTGGCACAAGACCCGGAAGAACGCTATCCAGCTGCCCGCGCCCTGGCCGCAGACCTCGAACGCTGGCTCGATCCGCCGCGTCGCGTCGGGGTCGTGACGGTCGTCGTCACGACGGGGCTCCTGGCCTCGGCGATCAGCCTGGGGATGGCTTGCTGGCTCGCCCGCGGGGCCGACGTCCCCGCGCTGGCCACACCACAGCTGCCCAATCCGGAACCCACAACGACGCCGGCCCGACCCTCGATCAGGTCCCGACTGAGTGTTCGCGGGATCGCGGCCGGTCGCTCGTTCGTCGGCCAGCCCGGCTCGGCGCTCTTCCACCGTTCCGACTGCGGGACGCTCCGCGCAGGCGACCCTTCCACCCTCCATCACTGGGATCATGCCGACGACCCCCTGGCTCTGGGCCGCCAACCCTGCCGGCTTTGCCTGGCCCACAATCTTGAGACATCGCCGCCGGCGGTTTCTTCCCCGGCTCCGCCCCCGGATCCGCTTCTCGGAAACCTGGACCGGCAGGTTTCTCGAAGTCAGCAAGGACCCTGAGGCGGGTTCATCGACGTGGCCTACGAACCAGCCGGTTGCCTGGTCTCTTGTCGTGGGCTCCGCCCACCGATCCCTTTGGAGCCGTTGAAGATCGGTGGGTGGAGCACCGTTAACCGTGCAGGGGCGTCGAGGATCACAGCCGGGGGCGGCTGTGCCACAAGAATTGTGGGCCAGCCGCCCCCGGCTGGCCGGCTCTACACTCAGGCGGGAACCGCACTAGACGGACTCGTCGATCGGGAGGCCGCGAACGCCAAGGCCCATCGGGTCACCCGGGAACGGCTCGGCGCGATGGCCCAGCAGGCCGGTTTCCGATCGGCGGAGGCGACGACGGGGAGCCAGAAGGATGACGGCCGTGATGGCCGTGAGGCTCAGGCCGAGGTTCGTGAGTTGCTTGCCCTGGCGGAGGCTCGCGGGCCGGAACCGGAGCGAGACCCGGTGTCGGCCGGGTTCGAGGACGCAGCCGAGGAAGTCGCCATTGACGCGAAGGACCGAGCTGGGCCGGCCATCGACGTGGGCATCCCAGCCTTCGTGGTAGGTCTCGGCAACGACGAGCAGGCGGCGGACCGGCGCGTCAGTGACGATGCCGATCTCGCCGGGCCGGTCGAAGATGAGGGCGGCTGTGCCGGGGGGACCTTGCGGGAGGTCGATGGGTTGGGGGACCAGAGCCGCAACCTGGTGATCGACCGACTCGATGTCGCGGGCGGGGTGGTCCGTCGGGACGGCGCGGGCGACGAGCCGGGCACGTGGAAGCGGGTCGGGCACGTCCTCCCAGCCCAGGCTCGGCGGATTCCGGCGGACCCAGCGCGCGGCGGCGACTCGCCAGGCGGTTGGTTTGGAGTAGTCGAGGACACGCGCCGGGCGGAGCGAGCCGGTGCCGTCGATCAGGCGCGTGCCGACGCACGTCCAGGTCATGTCCTCAGCGATCTGCTTGATCCGGGCGGAGGATGTGGAGCCGTCGGGCAGCTTGCGGTTGGTCAGGAAGGCGTCGGGAGGAAGGGTCAGACCGCGGCCGACGAGGGTTAGGCCGTACGAGGCGACATCGGCGGTGGCGAACAGGAGCAGTCCCAGCATGGCCGACCGATGGCCGCGAGCGGCCAGTGCGACCAGCAAGGCCGCGAGGACGGCGAGAGCCACACTCAGAATGATCCCGCTGCCCGACGTAATATTGAGGCTCATGGCCGAGCCGGGTTGTGTCGCGATGGCTCGCGAGATCGACGAGACCAACAGGCTCAACACCGGCACGATCGCCAGGGGCCAGAGACGTCGCCAGGGGAGACGTTCGTCAGGCGAGGCGCGACGGGGATCGGCCAGGTCGGTGAAGGCGATTGCGGCGAGTGCAGCGCCGGCCAGGTGAAAGAGCAGGACGAACCGCGCCGGGACCCGGAACATCCGGAAGATCGGCAATCGCGACGTGACGGCAAAGAGGGGCGTGTACGCGCCGAGGGCCAGCACCAGCGCGGGCACGATCAGGGCGAGCGCCGCCAGGGCCAGTCCACGACGCGCCCCGAGCGCCCGGAGACGCATCAACGTCCAGACGATCAGGACCGGCACGAGCATGCCGACATAAAGGCCGAACTCGCCCGTCCGCCAGGTGCCGATCGGGTCCGACTCGGGAATGCCGCCGTAGAGTGTCGGCTCTGGGTCGAAGACGCGGGCGCGGAACAGGTAAGGCGCGACGGCCTGGGCGAGGTTGGCCGGATGCAGCGAGCCGAAGGCGAGGAACTCCAGAGAGGGATCGGCGCGGGGGGAATGCCGGGCCGCATCCCAGGTCGGGAGGATCTGAATGCCACCGCAGAGCAAGGCCAGGAGCTTCGCCCAGGCCAGGCTGGCCAGCCGTCGCAGACGATTCTGTCGCCAGGCGAGCCAGAGGGCATAGGGCCCTTCGACCATGGCGCAGTAGAGGATCGTCTGGGGATGACCCAGCAGCAATTGCGAGGCCGTCAGCAAGGCCACCGCGAGCACACCAATCCCGGCGACCCGTCGGCCCGGGGAGCGGACTGCGGCGTCGATACCGAGCAGGAGCCAGGGGAGATGGGCGGCGACGGCGACCGAGTGCAGGTGGGCGTAGTGGAACAGGTTGTATCCCGAGGCGGTGAAGATCAAGGCCCCCAGCGCCGCGGCGTCGCGGCCGAGCTCCCAGCGGCGGAGCAGCAGGAATGTGCCCACGAAGAGAGCTGGGTAGCTCAGAAGGAACTCCAGGTTGAACGCCGTCGCGAACGGTAGGCTTCCGTAGAGGAGCCGGTGCAGTGGGTGGTACAACCCGGCCTGGCCCTCACCCTGGAGGTAGAAGCCGCAGTGCATGTTCGGGAACCAGTCGAATGCCAGGCCGGAGTCCAGGCAATGGGCGTAGAACATCCGGAAGGGGATGTGCATGGCCCCGAGGTCGTCGTGGACGTACATCCGGCCGGAGAGCATCGGCCAGGCGACCACGCCCAGGATCAGACCCGCGGCGAGCAGGACCGTCCCGAACCGGATCGCCTCCCCGTGGGAAGGCGGCTTCATCCCTGACTTCCTCCTTGAAGTCCGAGGTCGCGACCGACCCCCGACGAGCGCGCAACGTGCCGCCCCTTGCGGGGTGTCCCGCGCAGAGCATAGCGAAATGCGGCGATCTGACCAGGCAAGTTCCGCCGGGTGGCACGGGCTCCGCTTCGAACCCGTGGCACCCCGGCCGTTCGACAAACTTCATCGGATCAGGACTTGAGAGTCACTTGCCCTGACCGAGAGCGTCCTCGATGGCCTTGGTCACCTTCTCGGACTCGGGTTCGTCCTTGGGGGCGAAGCGGGCGATCACCTCGCCCTGACGGTTGACGAGGAACTTGGTGAAGTTCCAGGGGATGGCGCCGGCGTGCTTGGGGTTGGTCTCTGCGGAGGTGAGATACTGGTAAAGCGGGTCGATTCCCTCGCCCTTGACGACGATCTTCGAGAACATCGGGAACTTGACGCCGTATTGCGTGGTGCAGAACGTCTTGATGTCGCTGTTGGTTCCCGGCTCCTGTTTACCAAACTCGTTGGCAGGGAAACCGAGGACGGTGAAGCCGCGGTCCTTGTACTTCTCGTAGATCCGCTCCAGGCCGTCGTACTGCGGGGTGTAGCCGCACTTGCTCGCGACGTTGACGATCAGGATGACGTCGCTTTTGTACTTCGCGAGATCGACGGGTTTGCCGTCGATGTCCTTCATGGTGAAGTCGAGCACGGAGTCGGCTTTCTCTTTCTCGTCGGCGGCGAGGGAGGCCGACGCGCCCAGCAGGGCCGGGACGAGGGCAAGGGCGAAGAGGCGTCGCAGGCTCATGGGTGAAGATCCTCTGTCGGGGGTCCCGAAGCGTCGCGACCGACGTGGCCGCGAAAGCTTTAGTTGTGGTCCGCGCGGCGCAGGAAATCAAGAGCCGGGCGGAGTGGAACGGATCAGCGGTCGCAGAAGCCGTGGTTCTTCAGCCAGGTGGCACACAGGCCGGGCCAGGCCTGGAAGGCGGGCTCGGGAGGAATCCGGTGCTCGGCGGAGCCGGTACCGAGGCCGAGGCCGTGGCGGCCCTTCTCGAAGAGGTGGAACTCGACGGGCACGCCCGCGTTGCGGAGTGCCAGGACGAACAGGATTGAGTTCTCGGCGGGGACGCCGGTGTCCTCGTTCGTATGGGCGAGGAAGGTGGGCGGGGTGTCCTTGGTGACCTGCTTCTCGTTGGAGAGCAGATCGACGAGTTCCTGCGGCGGGTTTTCTCCGAGGAGGTTGCGCTTGGAGCCGGTGTGGCCGTAGGGGGTGCTGATCGCGATGACCGGATAGACGAGGATGGCCAGGTCGGGGCGGCAACTCTGGCGGTCGATCGGGTCGGAGGCATCAGTCTGACCGGCGTCGAAGTGGGTGGCGGCGGTGGAGGCAAGGTGGCCTCCGGCGGAGAAGCCGAGGATCGCGACGCGCTTCGGGTCGAGGCCCCAGTCTGAGGCGCGGGCGCGGACGGTCCGGAGGGCGCGCTGGACATCGCCGAGCTCGATCGGGTGATGGTACTTGGGGCCGAGGCGGTACTTGAGGACGATGCCAGCGATGCCGAGGCCGTTGAGCCACTTCGCGACGTCGTGACCTTCGTGGTTGACGGCGAGAGCTCCATAGCCGCCGCCGGGGCAGATCACGACGGCGGCGCCGGTGGCCTTGTCCTTGGGCGCGAGATAGACGGTGATCGTGGGGATGTCGCCCGGATTACGGTCGGAGCCGGTATCGGTCCCCTGGGCGCCGGGGGCGGCGTCGGGCCAGAGGGGATAGGTCTTCGGCTCGTCTTCCGCCTGTGCCGGCGCCGAGATCGCCAGGGCCAGGGTCGTCAAAATCGCAATGCGCATGGTGGGGTCTCCTCCTCCATTAATTCGAGGGTTGCGAACAGTTTGTCGGCACCGGTGGAGCGTGTCAAAGGTGCAAGATCTCGCCACGGTGGATGGAGAGTAGGATCAAAGCCTTGAAATTGTCATTACGTCCTTGTCTTCGCTCCTAGCCGCCGGAGGAGCCCGGGGTGGCGGGAGGCGCGGTTGGCGGCTGGAATCGCGAGGCGAGGAGAAAGCCATAGCCGCGGATGAGCGGCGTGAGCAGACCGCTCAGAACGAAACCGAGTGCGGCCAGAAGCGGTGGAAGAATCATCGTCTGCAAGATGCCCCAGAACCGCTCGGACCCGCGGCGCCTCGCCGTCTCTTCGGTCCGTTGCTCGAGATCCCGGCGTGCGCGGCCCTGAGCGATGGCGTTCTCGACGAGACTACGGATTTCCGCCCGGTTCGCGGCCGGCAGCTCGTCACCCTCAACGGTAGCGCCATCGAGCTTCATCAGGCCGCGATAGTTGCTCTCGGCCGCCTCACGAAGCTCGCCGATGAGCTGGGCCGGGGTCTCTTGCGTCGATTCGGCGTCGAGATATCGGGCGACCAACCGGTCGGAAATCTCGGCCGTGGCCATCGGGCTAGGCAGGTAGGGGAGCTTCGGGTTTTTCGGTGCCTCACCGAAGAACCTGGGTATGAGACCGGCAGCGAGTTCCTCGATCCGTGCGGTGGTCTTGACAGAGACCGGCTCCCTGGCGGCTGTCGTGGCGATGGCACCGAGCGCCTTCACCTTCTGATCCGGGTCACGAATCTCGGTCGCGATCGCCAGGGCCTTCGCCAGCGTAGCATCGTCGACCGGTTCGGTGTCGGTCAGCGCGGATGGGGAGACGGCTGGGGTGGGAGGAACGGACGTTGAATCGGGATCGTCCTGTGACTCGTCAGAGCCCATTGCCGGTTGGCAAGCGGGCGGCGAGGGGAGTGTGTCAGCCGGCTCGACGTCGGAGGGTACGCCGGGGGCGGGCGGAGCCTCGAACATCGCAGGCGGAGCCGCCTGCGCCGCGGGAATCCGGCCCACGGACTCGGGAGGCAGGACGTACTGGTCGGTGGTCACCGCGACCGCCTCGGCGGTCTTCTGCCCGAGCAGGACACGCACCACCTCCAGCCGGAGTTGGTCCTTCAACGGCTGCGACGGGATCGTGTCGATGAAGCGGATCGCGCCTTCGACATCCCCACTCTTCAGCCTGGCGGCCACGATCCGGGCCACGAGCTCTTGGGCGGCCACGATCGGGCTGCTGTAAAAGGCGGCGGGGTTAACCTTGGCGGGGGCCCTGGGTGGAATACCGGAGAACTGGTTCAAAAACTGGTTCAAAGGAGGGAATCCAGAACGACCGGTGCCATTATCACCGCCTGGACTGGTCGCCGAACCCCTCTCGCCCGGATTCACCTTCAGGAGGGCTCCGACGAGGAGGAACCCCCCGAGGATCAGGCCGCACAAGGCGCCGACCAGGGCGCCGACCAGGCTGAACTTTGAATGCACTTGCATGTCTGTTACCACAATCGCTTCTCCGAGAGTGAAGGTCGGAGCGGATGAGGTTAATGGCAGGTGGGGACGCCCTCAAGACTCCAGCCCCAACCGGAACGTCGCCAACCTGGCAGGCTTCCGGGATTCTCTGCCAAAGTGGCAGCCATCCTCGTCCGCACTAGAACGTAGACGCAGAACACAAACTATTTTTCACAAAGGAGTAACGACGATTATTCTGCTCTCGGTACGCCTCTTGCATGCGACCTCAGCGAACCCGACCCCGGCGGCGCGTCGCGGGACCTTGGCCGGACGTGCGCCGGGCCGTCCGCTCTGCTCAAGAGGAGACTCCGAACGTGGCGAAGATTCTGGCCTACGACGAGGAGGCACGGCAGAAGCTGTCCAGCGGCGTGACCAAGCTGGCCCGTGCCGTGCGCAGCACGCTCGGCCCGCGCGGCCGCAACGTGGTGATCGACAAGGGCTGGGGCAGCCCCAATGTCACCAAGGACGGCGTGACCGTGGCCGAGGATATCGAGCTGACCGACCCGTATGAAAACATGGGTGCGCAGCTCGTCAAGGAGGCCGCCAGCAAGACCTCCGATGCCGCCGGTGACGGCACGACCACAGCGACCGTGCTTGCCGAGGCGATTTTCAAGGAAGGGCTCAAGGCTTTGGCCGCCGGTGCCGACGCCATGGCGTTGAAGCGGGGGATCGACAAGGCGGTGGATGCCGTCGTCGCCAACGTCAAGTCCCAGGCCAAGGCCATCTCCGACAAGGAGATCGTCGAGGTCGCGACGATCGCCGCCAACAACGACCGGACCGTCGGTGAGAAGCTGGCCGACGCCTTCCAGCGCGTCGGCAAGGACGGCGTGATCACGATCGAGGAGGGCAAGGGCTTCGAGACGACCGTGGACGTGGTCGAGGGGATGCAGTTTGACCGCGGCTACCTCTCGGCCCACTTCGTGACCGACCCCGACCGCATGGAGGTCGTGCTCGACGACCCATTCGTGTTGATCTATGAGGAGAAGATCAGCACGCCGCGCGTCTTGATCCCACTGCTGGAGCAGGTGGCGAGGGCGAACAAGCCGCTGGTGGTGATCGCCGAGGACATTGAGGGTGAGGCCCTGGCGACGCTGGTCGTCAACAAGCTCCGCGGTATCCTTCAGGTCGCCGCCGTGAAGGCGCCGGGTTACGGCGACCGCCGCAAGGCCATGCTCGGCGATATCGCCGTGTTGACCGGCGGCAAGGCGATCTTCAAGGACCTGGGCCTTGAGCTGGAGAACGTGCCGCTGACCGACCTGGGTCGCTGCAAACGGATCGTCATCACCAGCGAGAACACGACCATCATCGACGGCGCCGGTACGGCCGATGAGATCAAGGGTCGCACCGAGCTGATCCGTCGCGAGATCACGCAGACGGACAGCGAGTACGACACGGAGAAGCTCCAGGAACGGCTGGCGAAGCTCGCCGGGGGCGTCGCCGAGATCAGCGTCGGTGCCGCAACCGAGACCGAGATGAAGGAGCGCAAGGCGCTCGTCGAAGACGCGTTGCACGCCACCCGCGCCGCGATCGAGGAGGGAATCGTCCCCGGCGGTGGCACCGCCTTGATCCGTGCCACCACCGCCTTGAAGGATGACCTCGGCCTGAAGGGCGACGAGTCGATGGGCGTCGCGATCGTCCGTCGCGCCCTGGAACAACCCGCCCGCTACATCGCCGAGAATGCCGGTCTCGACGGCGCCGTGATCGTCAACAAGATCGCCAAGTCGTCTGACGCGAACTATGGCTACAACGCCGACTCCGGCGAGTGGGGCGACATGATCAGCTTCGGCGTGATCGACCCGGCCAAGGTCACGCGATCTGCCCTCCAGAACGCCGCCAGCGTCGCCGGACTCCTCCTGACGACCGAGGCCATCGTCGTCGAGAAGAAGGAAAAGAAGAAGGCCGGCGGCGACCACCACGATGACCACCACGGTGGCATGGGTGGCATGGGCGGAATGGGTGGCATGGGCGGAATGGGTGGCATGGGGATGATGTGATCGAGGTTGGTCGATGGTCAATTCAATATGAGTTTCGAGCGCTTCCTCGACCATCGATCCTCCTTGCCGACCGTGACACCGACGAGAACACGCATCTGATCCGGACCAACAATCACAGATCCAATCGATAAGGAACCTGACCGATGGCCCTGAAGGTTCGTCCGCTCGAAGACCGCGTCGTGATCCAGCAGATTGAGGCCGAGGAGAAGACGGCCGGTGGCATCGTGCTGCCGGACACCGCCAAGGAGAAGCCCCAGCGCGGCCGCGTTCTGGCGGTCGGCCCGGGCAAGCTCCTGGACAGCGGCTCCCGCGCTGAGATTGCCCTGAAGGAAGGCGACGAGGTTCTCTTCGGCAAGTATTCCGGCACCGACATCAAGGTGGAAGGCGAGGAGATCAAGATCCTCCGCGAGTCCGACATCCTGGCGAAGATCGTCAAGTGACCCCAAAGACATGAGGTATGGTCGATGGTCGATGGTCGATCCGGCGAAGTTCCGCCTCGACCATCGGCCATCATCGATGGACCATCCTCGGGAGGATTTCCGTGCCCAAACAACTGCTCTTCTCCGATTCCGCCCGCCGGAAGATGCTCGAGGGGATCGACACGCTGGCCGAGGCCGTCGGCACGACGCTCGGCCCAACGGGTCGAAACGTCATCATCAGCAAGTCCTTCGGCGGCCCGACTGTCACGAAGGATGGCGTGACCGTTTCGAAGGAGGTCGAGCTGCCCGACCCGTTCGAGAACATGGGCGCCAAGCTCGTCAACGTGGTCGCCTCGAAGACCAGCGACACGGCCGGCGACGGTACGACCACGGCGACGATCCTGGCCCGTGCGATCTTCCGCGAGGGCTTGCGGTCGATCTCCTCGGGCGCGAACCCGATGGCCGTCCGCCGCGGGATCGAGAAGGCCGTCGAGGCGGCGGTCAGCGAGCTGCATGAGAAGCTCAGCCGGCCGGTCGAGCGCAAGGAGGAGATCGCCCAGGTCGGCGCCATTTCCGCCAACAACGACCCGCAGATCGGCCAGATGCTTGCCGACGCCGTGGAGCGCGTGGGCCGTGACGGCGTGATCACCGTGGAGGAGGGCAAGACCTCCGATACGACCCTCGAATTTGTCGAGGGGATGCAGTTCGACAAGGGGTATCTGAGCCCCTACTTCGTCACCAGCCCCCAGACGATGGAGGCCGTCCTCGACGACGCCTTGATTCTTCTTCATGAAAAGAAGATCAGCAACCTTCGCGAGATGATTCCACTTCTGGAGAAGGTCGCCGGCTCGGGTCGGCCGCTGCTGATCATCGCGGAGGACGTCGAGGGCGAGGCGCTGGCGGCCCTGGTCGTGAACAAGCTCCGCGGTGTTCTGAACATTTGTGCCGTAAAGGCGCCGGGCTTCGGTGATCGTCGCAAGGCCATGCTTCAGGACATGGCGATTCTCACCGGTGGCACGGTCGTTAGCGAGGACCTCGGCCTGAAGCTGGAGAACCTCGCGATCGCCCAGCTCGGTCAGGCCAAGCAGATCAAGGTGAACAAGGACAGCACGACAGTCATCCAGGGTGCCGGCAAGCGAGCCGACATCCAGAAGCGGATCGACCAGCTCCGCCGTCAGATCGAGGAGACCGAGAGCGAGTACGACAAGGAGAAGTTCCAGGAGCGTCTGGCGAAGATCTCGGGCGGCGTTGCGGTGATCTCGGTCGGTGCGCCGACCGAGGCCGACATGAAGCAAAAGAAGGCCCGCATCGAGGACGCCCTGCACGCCACCCGCGCCGCGGCCGAGGAAGGGATCGTCCCCGGCGGTGGCACGGCCTTGCTCCGTTGCATTCCGGCCGTCGAGGCTACGCACAAGGGTCTCTCGGGTGACGAGGCCGTCGGTGCCTCGATCGTCCTGCGGGCCCTGGAGGAGCCCGTCCGCCTGATCGCCGAGAACAGTGGCTATGACGGCGCGGTCGTCGCCGAGGAGGTCAAGACTCGCGGCGGCTCGAACGGTTTCAACGCCAACAACGGCGAGTACGTCGATATGTTCCAGGCCGGGATCGTGGACCCGACGAAGGTCACTCGTTCGGCCCTCCAGAACGCCGCCTCCATCGCGGCCCTCATGCTGACGACTGAGGCCATGATCACCAACCTTGCCGAGGAGGAGGAGGGCAAGAAGCCCCCGCGGATCGAAGGCGCGGTGCGCTGAGATCCGGACTCCGTAAGACGCACCAGGGCGGTTGGATGTCGCCCCGGGTGTTGCCGAATACAGAGACAACGGGCCGGGCGACCATCAAGGTTGCCCGGCCCGTTGTCGATTCGCGACCGATCGCACCCAGCGCTCAAGATCGCGTCGGAGTTCGTGAGTGCTTTGCTGGGTTGGTTGGGTTAACCTGATACGCGGTGTGAGGAATGTGGTTCGCTCCGAATTCAAGGGAGGGCCCACGATGGCCTCTGAAGCGTGGCCGATGAATCCGTATGAGGCACCGAAAGCCGATCTGTTGGAACAAGCGGAAGGTTTGGGTGAGTCAGGTTTCCGGAGCTTCCGACGTGATCCCTCACGATTAACCGCGACGTTGAAGGCCTTCCTCTGGACGTCGATGATCGTGCATTTGCTCTGCTCGGTATCCGCCTGGATGAGCTACACCCTGCTGACTGGCGGCTCGTTCACCGAGCCCGAGGTTGATGCCATGAACACCAGGGAGAGCGTGCTGAACCTGCTCCAGATGGGGGTGGTCTTCACCACGGCGTTCATCTTTCTGAAGTGGATTTACCGGGCCAACCTGAACGCTCGTGGGTTTAACGCGGAGGACATGGAGATCAGCCCGGGCTGGGCAATCGGCTATTACTTCGTGCCGTTCGTCTGCCTCTGGAAGCCGTACCAGTCGATGAAGGAGATCTGGCAGGTCAGCTCGTATCCTCCCGGCTGGCGCAAGGAGCCCGGTTCAGGCGTGCTGACAGCCTGGTGGACGTTGTGGCTTATTTCCAGCGTGATGGGTCAGGCCGTCTTCCACCTCGCGAGCACAGCGAAGACGCTCGAAGACTACGTCAGCTTGACACGAGTGGAGATGGCTGCTGAGGTCACGTCGGCCGTGCTCTGCCTCGTTGCACTGAGGCTGGTAAGCCGGATCTACGCGATGCAGCGGACATGGGTGGAAGGATCGGATGCCGAGCTGGGGCCAGCCTGAACCCGTCGAGAAAGGAGCCGGCCCGACTTTTCGGCCCGGCATCCGGATCGAGTTTCACGTTCGCAATCGCGTCGGAATCAGATGTGGACCGACTCGCCGAGACCCTGACCGGCGGCCTCCATGACGGCCTCGGAGTAGGTCGGGTGTGGGTGCATGGCGTGGAGGATCTCGTCTTCGGTGGCCTCCAGCTTCTTGGCGAGGACCAGCTCCGCAATCAGCTCTGTGGCCTGGGAGCCGATGATGTGGGCGCCGAGAAGTTCGCCGTACCTGGCGTCGAAGACCAGCTTGACGAAGCCCTCGGTCTCATCCGAGGCCAGGGCGCGGCCGAGGGCCATGAAGGGGAATCGTCCGACGCGGACCTCGTGGCCCTTCTCGCGGGCGGCCTTCTCCGTCAGGCCGACGCTGGCGACACCGGGATCGGTATAGGTGCAGCCGGGGATCGTCGTGTAATCGACGGTGCGCCGGGCGTGGCCGGTGAGCCACTCGATGCAGCAGACTGCTTCATGATGAGCGACGTGGGCGAGCCAGGGGGGACCGATGATGTCGCCGACGGCGTGGAGACCGGGAACGTTGGTCGTAAAGCCTTGCTCGCGATCAACCTTGATGTGGTTCTTCTCGATGGTGACACCGAGCTTCGGGTCAAGAACTTCCTCGACGTTGCCGAGGACGCCGATGGCGACGAGCATCGTCTCGGCCTCGATGGTCCTCGCTCCCCTGGGCGTCTCGACCTCAACCGAGACGCTGCGGTCGGTTTTCGTGACCTTGCCGGTCTTGGATTTGGTGAGAATCTCGATCCCGCGTTTGGAAAGGCTCTTTTCCAGGGCCGCGGAAACTTCCTCATCCTCACCAGGGAGGATGCGGTCAAGCAATTCGACGACCGTGACCTTGGTGCCGAGGGCGTTGTAGAAGTAACCGAACTCCAGCCCGATCGGGCCGCCGCCGACGATGAGCATCGTCTCGGGCCGCTTGGGAAGAATCATCGCCTCCTTGTAGGAGAGGATGGCCTTGCCGTCGTAGTCGGCGCCGGGCAATGGGCGGGGGCGGACGCCGGTGGCGATGACGAGGCTCTCGGCGGTGAGCGTCTCGTCGCCGATCTTGACCGAATTCTTGCCGACGACCCGGGCGGTGCCAGCCTTGTGCTGGACCTTATACTTGCGGAAGAGGCCCTCGATCCCCTTGTTGAGGCGGCCAGCGACATCGCGGCTGCGCTGGATCATCTGGGAGAAGTCCCACGCGGCCTCGCCGCGGAAGCCGAGGTTTTGGCCGTGGAGCTTGACCAGCTCGACGAGGTGGGCGTTGGTCAAGAGCGCCTTAGTCGGAATGCAGCCCCAGTTCAGGCAGATGCCGCCGAGCTTGTCGCGTTCGACGCAGAGAACGCGCTTGCCGAGCTGGCCGGCGCGAATGGCTCCGGCATAACCAGCGGGTCCACCGCCGATGACGATGATGTCGAAATCGTGGGCCATGTTCTTTTCGATCAAGAGGATGTCGATAGAGGACACAGATCGGCACAGATGAGAATTAAATTGACCTGTGCCGATCCGCTTCCTCTGTGGATCGATCGTGTTTTCTCCGGCGATCAGAGCAACATCATAGCCGGTTCTTCGAGAAAGGTCTTGACAGTCCGCAGGAACTCGGCTGCGGAAGCCCCATCAACGGCGCGATGATCGGCGGTGAGGGTGACGGTCATCAACGTGCCGACGATGAGCTTGTCGCCCTCGACGACGGGGCGCTTCTCGCCCGCGCCAACGGCGAGGATGGCCACCTCGGGCTGGTTGATGATGGCGTCGAACTGCTTGACGCCGTACATGCCGAGGTTGCTGATCGTGAACGTGCCGCCGATCATCTGGGCCGGCTTAAGTTGTCCATTGCGGGTGGCATGGGCAAGGGCTTCCGTCCCCTGGCGGATCTCCTTGAGGCCGAGTCGGTCGGCATTGTGGAGGACGGGAACCATCAGGCCGCCTTCCATCGCGACGGCGATGCCGATGTTGACATCGGGGTGGACGACCAGGGCGTCGGGTTCCCAGGAGGCGTTGAGGATCGGGTGCCGGCGGAGGGCCAGGGCGACGGCCTTGGTGATGAAGTCGCCGACGGAGAGCTTGACCTTCTCGGCGGCGAGGCGTGCGTTGAGGGCCTCGCGAACGGGCATGAGCTTGTCGAGCCGGACCTCGACGGTGACGTGGATCTCGGGCGCGGCTTGCTTTGATTCGAGCATCCGTCGAGCGATCGTCTTCCGCATCGGTGTGTGGGGAAGACGCCCGGCCCCGGGGATTGGGACGCCGGCCGGCTGGGCGGCGGGGGCCGTCGCCGTGGCAGGCGGGTTCTGAAGGAAGGACTCGACGTCGCGGCGGATGATCCTGCCGTTCGGACCGCTGCCGGGGACCTGGGCGATGTCGAGCCCGGCCTCCTGGGCGATTTTGCGAGCGAGTGGGCTTGACCGGACGCGACCGCCGGGGGCCGTCGCCGTCGCTGTGGCCGCCGCCGCCTGGCGGTGGCCGTTCGAGCCGGTTGGCGAGGGCATCGGTAGGGTCGGTTGACCAGGCTGAGTGGCCGACTCTCGGGGAGCCGAGGGAGCGGGCCGATTGGGCGTGTTGGTCTGGGCCTGGGTGTCGAAGTCCTTGTGGACGCCGATCGACTGCTCGGCCTTCTTGGGAGCGCTGCTCTTTGACGCCTGCTCGGCGACCTGCTTGGGGTCTTCCCCCTTCTTGGCGAGAACGAGCACGCGCTGGCCGAGGGCCAGGTCATCGCCTTCCTTGGCGTCGAGCAAGGCGACGGTCCCCTCGTCAAACGATTCCATCTCCATGACCGCCTTGTCCGTCTGGATCTCGGCGAGGATGTCCCCTTCCTTGATCGGGTCGCCCACCTTGACCCGCCACTTGACCAGTTGGCCGCTCTCCATCGTGGGGCTGAGCTTGGCCAGGTTCACGTCAATGGGCACGGCGAAACTCCGCGAGCAAAGCGGCCGGGTAGGCCGGGGAAGTCGAAATCCGAGGCCCGGTCAGGCGGGGAACCGACCGGGCCTCCCTGTTTGGCGAGATTGTTCGGTTCGCGGCCTAGGTCGGCGACCCAGCGAGCGACTGACCTCAGCGGTAGAGGACGTCGTTAACCGCCCGCTCGATCCGCTCGACGCTGGGGAGCATCGAGGCTTCCAGGTTGCGGTTGTAGGGGACAGGCGCGTCCTTGCTGAAGACGCGGAGGATCGGGGCGTCGAGTTCGTCGAAGGCGGCCCGGTAGATCCGGTCAGAGATGCCGGCACCGAGGCCGCAGTAGGGCCAGTCTTCCTCGACGATCACGGCGCGATGGGTCTTCGACACCGAGGCGACGAGCGTCTCCAGATCGAGCGGGCGGATCGTGCGGATGTCGATGACCTCAGCGTCGATCCCTTGTTCGGCCAACTTCTCAGAGGCGTGGAGGGTCGTGATCAGCGAGCGGGAGTAGCTGATCAGGGTGACATCATTGCCGGACCGCTTGATGTCGGCCTGGCCGATCGGGATGAGGAAGTCGGGGTCGTCGGGGACCTCGCCTTTCTCAGCCAGGAGATTCTCATGCTCGATGAAGATGACCGGATCATCCGAACGAATAGCGCTCTTGAGCATCCCCTTGGCGTCGGCGGGGGTGGAGGGCATCATCACGATCAGGCCGGGGACGTGGGCGTAGAACGCCTCCGGGCGATGCGAGTGGGTGGCGGCAAGTGAGCCGGCCATGCCGGAGTTGCCGCGAAAGACGATCGGAATATGGAACTGGCCGCCGCTCATGTAGCGGATATTCGCGGCGTTGTTTACGAGCTGATCAAAAGCGACGAGGCTGAAGCTGAAGGTCATGAATTCGACGATCGGTCGCAGGCCAACCATCGCGGCACCGATGCCGATGCCGGAAAACCCTTCCTCGGAGATCGGCGTGTCGATGATCCGACGGGGGCCGAACCGGTCAAGCATTCCCTGGCTGACCTTGTAGGCGCCCTGGTACTCGGCGACCTCCTCACCCATGAGGAAGACGCGTTCGTCCCGCTCCATCTCCTCGGTCATGGCCGCTCTGAGGGCCTCGCGATACTGCAATTCGGCCATGGCCTGGCGTCACTCCTGAGGGATGAACGGGGCGGACGTGATGTCGTCATAAACCGCGTCGAGGTCGGGCTCAGGGGCTTCCTGGGCGAAGGTGATGGCCTCGTCGATCTCCTGCTTGACCTTGTCGTGCAGTTCCTGGAGCCCGGCCTCGTCGATCCAGCCACGCTCCTTGAGCAGCGATTCATAGAGAACGATCGGGTCGCGCTCCTTGGCCTTCTCGGCCTCGTCCTTGGAGCGGTACTTCATCGGGTCGCTCATCGAATGGCCGCGGAATCGATAGGTCTTCGCCTCGATGAACGACGGCCCTTCACCGGCTCGGGCCCGTCCGGTGGCCTCGCGGGTCACGCGGGCCATCTCCTCGATGTCGTTGCCGTCCACATGTAGGCCGGGCATACCGTAGGCCGGGCCGCCGCGGACGGTCAGGTCGGTCGTCCAGGAGTGGCGGTGGAGCTGGGTACCCATCGACATCAGATTGTTCTCGACGACGTAGATCACCGGCAGTTTCCAGAGGCTGGCGATGTTGAACGCCTCGTGCAGGGCCCCCTGGTCCATCGCGCCGTCGCCGAAGTAGCAGATGCAAACCTGGTCGCCCCCGCGGTACTTGATGGCGAAGGCGACGCCCGCGGCGAGCGGGAGGTGGCTGCCGACGATGGCGTGGCCGCCGAGGAAGCCCTTCTCGGCGTCGAAGAAGTGCATCGAGCCGCCCTTGCCCTTGGAGCAGCCCGAAGCCTTGCCGAGCATCTCGGCCATGCCGAGCTTGGGGTCCATGCCCCGGGCGATCGCGTGGCCGTGGTCACGGTAGGCAGTGATGACGTAATCATCCTCGCGGAGCACGCCGATCGAACCGACGGCCACCGATTCCTGACCACTATAGAGGTGGCAGAAGCCGCCGATCTGCCCTTGCTGATAGAGCATCGCCGATCGCTCCTCGAACCGGCGGATCAGCAGCATCTGACGCAGCCAGCCCACGGCCTGGTTGCGAGTGACGATCGGTTTGGCCTCGGTCTGAGCTGGCGCCATGAAGTCGGACTCCTCAACATGCCCGCGCTGGGGCAACCGATTTTCCTGGGCGGTTGACGCGGGGTCCTGGGTCCGACCGCGCTCGGGGCGGCCGAGGGGGGAGCCGGCGGGACCCGGAGAGGGTCGGCCTCCGCGATATTTCTCGAAAAGACGATAAAGCTTACCGAAAAACCGGGTCGTGTGGAATGGGAGGCGAGACGACCCGGTAACGTTGAGCCACGAGCGGACTTCCCCTCGCCCCCGCGTTCGCTGATGGCCGCGACGTGGCGAATCCATGCCGGTCAGGTCGGTGTGCTGCCGGTCGCCGGGTCGGCCACCGAGGAGATGCCACCGGAGGCCGGTGCCTCGTCGCGGCGACTGAGCAACTGGCGGAGCACGTAGGGGAGAATCCCACCATGCTCATAGTAGCGGATTTCCTGGGGAGTGTCGATCCGGACTGTCGCCTCGAACTCGATCTTCACTCCGTCGGCCCGCTCAGCGACGATCGTGACCTCCCGACCCTCGGCGAACTCATTCTTGAGCCCCTCGACCAAGCCCTCAATCGTGTAAGTCTCCTCGCCGTTCAGGCCAAGGCTTTCCGCGTTGTCCCCGGCGCCGAACTGGAGAGGAAGGATACCCATGCCGACGAGATTTGACCGGTGAATCCGCTCGAAGCTCTCCGCGATCACGGCCCGGACTCCCAGCAAGGCCGGTCCCTTCGCCGCCCAGTCGCGCGACGAACCGGAACCATACTCCTTGCCGGCCAGGACGAGCAGCGGAACTCCTTCCTGTTGATAGAGTTCCGACGCCTCGAAGATCGACATCGTCTGGCCGTCAGGCAGGTGCCGAGTGAAACCGCCCTCGGTGCCCGGGGCGAGCTGGTTACGGAGCCGGATGTTGGCGAATGTGCCGCGAACCATCACTTCATGGTTGCCGCGTCGCGAGCCGTACGAGTTGAAGTCCTCGACCTCGACGCCATGCTGGATCAGGTATTGACCCGCTGGGCTCTGGACCTTGATCGCGCCGGCCGGGGAGATGTGGTCGGTGGTGATGCTATCGCCGAGAAGAGCCAGGACGCGAGCCCCCTTGATTTCGCTGACCGGCGGCGGCTCGGTGCCCATGTCCTGGAAATAGGGCGGATTTTTGACGTAGGTGGACGCCTCATCCCAGGCGTAGAGGTCACCCCCGGGCACTGGCAAGGCCCGCCAGGGCTCGTCGCCCTCGAAGACCTGGGCGTACTTCGAGCGGAACATTTCCGAGCGAACTGACTTGAGGATCGTGTCGTGGACTTCCTTCTGGGTCGGCCAGATGTCGCGGAGAAAGACGGGCTGGCCTTGCTTGTCGCGACCGATCGGCTCGGTCGTGAGGTCGATGTCCATCGTGCCGGCCAAAGCGTAGGCAACCACCAGAGGCGGAGACGCCAGGTAATTGGCGCGGACGTCGGAGTTGATCCGCCCTTCGAAGTTACGGTTGCCGGAGAGGACCGCAGCGGCAACGAGGTCGTCCTCACGGATGGCGTGGGAAATCTCGGCCGGTAGGGGACCGGAGTTGCCGATGCAGGTCGTACAGCCGTAGCCGACGAGGTTGAAGCGGAGCTGGTCCAGGTACGTGTCGAGGCCAGAGTCGCGCAGGTACTCGGTGACGACCTTCGATCCGGGGGCAAGGCTGGTCTTGACCCAGGGCTTGGTCGTCAGCCCTTTCTCGACAGCCTTCTTCGCCACGAGGCCGGCAGCGACCATGACCGACGGGTTCGACGTGTTCGTGCAACTCGTGATGGCCGCGATCACGACCGAGCCGTGAGTGAGGCTCCCATCGAGACCGGCCGGACGCTCCTCGGCCGCCGGAGCGTCGGGATCCTCGGCGCCGACTGCGGTACCGCCGCCACCCTCGCCTTCAAGGCGGATCTCACTCTTGAGGTCGGTCGTTGGTGCCGTCGCCTGAGACCCGGCGACTGGCAAGGGAGCCTTCTTTGACGGCCGTGCCTCCAGCATGAGCTTCAACGCCTTGCCAAATTCCTCCTTGGACTCGCGGAGGAGCACGCGGTCCTGAGGTCGCTTGGGACCAGCCAGGCTCGGCTCGATGGTCGAGAGGTCCAGCTCCAGAGTATCGGAGTACTCGGCCTCAGGGGCGTCGGGGGTGTGGAAGAGACCTTGCTCCTTGCAGTACGCCTCGACCAGCCGGATCTGCTCCTCCGGACGGCTGGTCAGCTCCAGATAGCGGAGGGTCTCGGCGTCGATCGGGAAGATGCCGCAGGTAGCCCCGTACTCGGGCGCCATGTTGGCGATTGTGGCCCGATCGGCGAGAGGCAGATGGGCCAGCCCCTCACCAAAGAACTCGACGAACTTGCCGACGACTCCCTTGCGGCGGAGCATCTGGGTGACGGTCAGGACAAGGTCGGTCGCCGTCGCCCCTTCCGGGAGCTGGCCGGCGAGCTTGAAACCGACGACCTGGGGCACGAGCATCGAGACCGGCTGGCCGAGCATCGCCGCCTCGGCCTCGATCCCTCCGACGCCCCAGCCGAGCACACCGAGACCGTTAATCATCGTGGTGTGCGAGTCCGTGCCGACAAGGGTGTCAGGATAAGCGATCGGCGGATCGCCGAAGGCGTTGTCGGTGAAGACGACGCGGGCCAGGTATTCGAGGTTGACCTGGTGGACGATCCCCGTCTCGGGTGGCACAACGCGGAAGTTGTCGAAGCCAGTCTGACCCCAGCGCAGAAAGGCGTAACGCTCCTTGTTGCGCTGGTATTCCAGTTCGGTGTTCGTCAGCAAGGAGCGCGGGGTGCCGGCCTCATCGACCTGTACGGAGTGGTCGATGACCAGATCGACGGGCTGGAGAGGATTGATTTTCTTCGGGTCACCGCCGAGGCGATTCATGGCGTCACGCATGGCCGCGAGATCGACGACGGCGGGCACGCCAGTGAAGTCTTGGAGGAGAACCCGCGACGGTCGGAAGGCGATCTCGTGGCTGGGGACGGCTTCGGGGTCCCATTGGGCGAGGTCAAGGATGTCGTCGTGGGTGACAGAGTTTCCATCTTCGTTGCGCAGCAGGTTTTCCAGCAAGATTTTCAGCGAGAAGGGCAACTTGGCAAGGTCCACCCCAGCGGACTTCAATGCATCAAGGCGATAGAAGCGATAGGTCTTGTCGCCAACCTGGAAGTTCTTACGTGCATCGAAACTGTTGTGCATCGGTCAGACCTCGGCCGGATCGCGGCGGGCTCGTTCCTGCGGGGATTCGGGGCGTGCGGGGGATTGGTAGTGTAACATGCCGCGACGGGCGAGGGGATAGCGGACCCACTCGCCACAGACGCGGCGTGGAAGGGATCTCGGGATCGAGCCAACCGGGCCGGGACTCAGGACTCGGGCTTTGCTTTCGGCTTCTCCGGCTGGCGGGCCTTTTCGCTCGTCGGGGTATCGATGCGCTTGATCTCAATGCGGTAAACGCCCTCACGGAGCGGGATTCCGGTGGCCTGAGGGGCGGAGGTGGTGGAACCAGCACGGAGCCCGCGTTCCATCAAGCCTGCCTGGATCGCCAGGGGTGTGATCCCGAGAGCGAGGGTCGCGGGATTGTTCCAGTAAGGATAGTAGGCTCCATAGGCCCCGATGCCGGGATAGCCCAGGCCATAGCCGTAACCCATGCCTGGATAGAGACCTCCGAAGCCGCCATAGCCGAATCCCCCGTAACCCATGCCGTAGCCACCGTAGAAGGGATAGCCCATGCCGTAGCCGTAACCGAAGCCGGGGTAGCCCATGCCGTAGCCGTAGCCCATCACCGCAGCGCCGGGGTAGCCGTAGAGGCCCATGCCGTAGCCAAAATACTGCGCACGGGCCTGGCCTGAACCGAGCACAACGAGCGCGAAGACCACCAGCAGAGCGAGAATGGAGGTTCGGACGCGGGTTGCAAATGCCTGGCGAATCGACATCTTCCACCTCCTCCGGGCGACGAAACCGATCTCTCCTGTCCTGGAAGTATTCGCAGCCGGGGCGGTCATTGCCAGCCATCGCCTTTCGCTCAGCCGACGAACTCGATCTTCACTTCGGGCACCAGGCCCGCCCCGGCAGCCCTGGTGAGCAAGGTCCGGACCGCCTCGCGGCCGCGCTCGCCGTAGTCGAGGGTCCACTCGTTGACGTACATCCCGACGAAACGATCGGCCAGCTCCGGATCCAGTCCACGGGCGAAAGTCAGGGCGTACGCGAGGGCTTCCTCACGATGGTCGAGAGCGTACTGGATGCTCTCTTTGAGCAGGCGGGCGACTTGCTGGACCGTCTGCCCTCCCAGATCCTTGCGGACGACGTTGCCGCCGAGCGGCAGGGGGAGGCCGGTCGTCTCGAACCACCAGCGGCCAAGGTCGGACACCTGGTGGAGCCCCTTGTCGGGGTAGTAGAGTTGCCCCTCGTGGATGATCAAGCCGACCTCGGCCCGGCCGTCAAGAACGGCGGGGATGATCTGGTCAAAGGGGAAGGTCTTGACGGGCACATCCGGCCCGAGACAGAGCCGGAGCGCGAGGTAAGCGGTGGTCAAGGTGCCGGGGATGGCGATGGTCTTGCCGCGGATCTGATCGAGCGTCCAGGGTTCGCGGGCGATGAGCTTGGGGCCGTAGCGGTCGCCCATCGAGCAGCCGGAGGCGAGCAAGGCGTAGCGGTCGGCCAGGTGGGTGAAGGCGTGGATGCTGACGGCGGAGACCTCCAGCTCTCCCTGGAGGGCGCGGCGGTTGAGGGTCTCGATGTCTTCGAGCTGGTGGACGAATCGGAGCCCACCGGTATCGAGCTTGTCATGGGCAAGGGCGTAGAACATGAAAGCGTCGTCGGAGTCGGGGCTGTGGCCGACACGAATGATCTGGCCGGCGGTCGTGCTGCTGCTCATGGACGGCCCTGGCGAGTGCGTTTCGATCGAAGGAAAAGGGCCGCGGCCCGCGTCCGGGTTGGGGTTACCCGTTCGGCAGGCGGCGGCCTGGTTATCATAGTCAAAATCGGGGCGAGCGGCCAACCGGTCGCGTCGCCGAAGGCGATCGCGACTCAGCGGCGACGTTCGAGCATGTCCTTCTTGGGGGGCACACGCATCATGTCGAGCTGGTCGAACGGGTCGAGATAGACCTCGCCCTTGACAGCCTCGTAGAGCTGCTTGAACGGCAGATCCTCGGGTGTGGACTCGCCGACCTGCTTGAGCGCGAAGACGTAGCGCTTGACGACCTGGCCAGTATCCTTCTGGTTGAGGTCGTCGTCGCGATAGGTCGGGTGCCGGTCGAGCAGTTCCTTCCAGAGTTCGAGCCCCTGGCGGTACTTGGCGACGGCCTCGTCAAAGTTGGCGTTCTTGAGGTCCATGGTGCCCTCATAAAAGAGCTGCCGGGCCTCGACGCCCTGAGGCTCCTTCTCGGCGGAGCAGCGGTCCTTCCAGTAGCGGTAGTTCATCTGATCGGCCCAGCGGTTCGTCCAGTAGCGCTGATTGTCGTTGAGGGCGCTGCTGTTGTACCGCGCGGCGTTCGAGGCGTCGTCGAGATAGATGAGCTGATCGGGTTCGTTGTAGGCGGGGAAGGGATACTTGCCGAAGGTCACCCAGTCGTTGAGGGCCTTTTCCCACTCGGTCGAGGCGTACTGGCCGAAGCGGGGCTCGACGTCCTCGATGCTCATCTTCTCCATGCCGATGGCGTAGCGGGTCTGAGCGTGGGCGGGCATGGCGCGGAAGTTGAGGTCGCCGGGGCGTCCCTTGCGCTGAGGCTGCTTATCGACGTACTCGACCTCGCCCTCGACGCCCGACTCGATCCGCTCGGCACCTTCGTCCACCAACTCGACGGCCTTCGTGAACCAACCCTTGGCGACCAGGAAGTTGTCGTCCTTGGGCTCCATCGAGACTGGATCGACCTTGAAGTTCTCGCCCTCCTCGTCCTGGTCACGATAGAAGAGACCGCGGAGGATGATCGCCTCGTCGGAGAAGCCGAGCTTGTGGTAGTAAGTCCAGGCGGTGTCCCACATCAGGTCGGGGGAGCGTTGATTGCGGGCGACGCCTTCCTTGAGGAAGTTGATGCCGTTCTTGATCCAGACGTATTTGTCGTCAGGCGCGTCCCACTCGACCGCGACGTTGTAGGCGAGGTTCCAGCCCTGGAAGGTCCAGACCGAAAGGAAGTGGGGCTGGAGCTTGGTGATCATACCGACAGCGGCCTTCAGCTCGTCCCACTCGTGCTTGCGCTGAAGGTCCAGGGCATGGTTCCAGAGCCAGTCAGCGACTAGGCCGCGGAAGCCGCCGATCATGGCGAGCTTGACCATGAAGCCAGCCGTGTCGATCTGACCGATGGTCGCCTCGCCGAGGTCGGCATCGTTCTTGCGCTGCTGGAGCCAGTAGCGATAGGGCAGCATCGCGCCGAAGATAGCGACGATGACCAGGGCGTAGAGAATCTGTCGGTTCCGCGCCGCCTGGACGGGCGAGGTGGTGGTTGTTGAAGTGGCGGTGCTCATGCGGCAACCTCCCGATTCTTCAGGATGAAGTAGGCGGCGATGGTGAACGGCAGGGCGTAGCCGAGACCCAGCAAGAGCTGCGTCAGAAGCATCTGATTATCGACGGCGAAGCCAAGCGCCACCTGGTTGCTGACGTCAAGGGCTGATAGGTTCGGGATCAGGTACGTCAGACGGGACATGAACGGCATGAAGATCTGGTCGAACGTCTTGGCGACGACGACGCCGAGGGTCGGGTCGAGGTCGCTCATCTGGTTGCTGTGCGAGACCAGGCGAATCAACGACTCGAACGGGCCGCCGCCGATGATTGTGCCGGTGACAAACTGCTGGAGGAAGCCGACGGCCACCTGACCAGCCATGTAGAAGCCGAGGGTCAGCAAGAGCGCGACCGGCCAGCTCAGGAAGGTCCCGGCGAAGAGGCCGACCGAGGCCAGCACCAGGGCCTGGAGCCATAGGCCCGTTAGTCCGCGGAGGTAGTTCGTCCAGAACGAACCCTGGGCGGCGAGCACGTAGAGGTCTTCCTCGGCCATGCCGAGGTACTGGTTTGGAGTCACGCAACTGACGTCGATCCGCAGTTCGCCCCGGCTGCCCACGAGCATCCGCGAAGGGAAGACGCGATGAATCGTGAAGTATTCATGGACCGGGAAGAGGTCACGCGCCGGGGGCAGATCGGGACGGAGCGGGTTGGTCACGACGACCGAGGCTCGCACCGCCTGCCCAAGCTCGCCCTTGGTGGTGCGGTAGACGTTGAAGGTCATCTCGATCGGGATATCAGGAGAGTGGAACTCCTCGTCGATCTGCTCGCGGAGGGCGGCGGCCTCGTCGTTTTTGCCCTGGGCCCGGAGGGCATCGGCCTCCTTGCGACGCGCGGCCTCGCGATCGCGGAGTTCCTTCAGCTCGGCCTCGAGGGTCTTCATCCGCTCTTCAAGCTGGCGGGCCGAGTCGTTGAGCGACTGGGCGTCGCCGGTCTTGAGATTCGGATCCTGGCGGCGGAGCTGGATCCGGGCCAGGTCGTCGCGGGCCAGAAGCAGGCGGTTTTCGGACTCCTCGACCGTGCCAGACTTGAGGAGTCGATCGACGGGGATGCGGCGGTCGAGGATGGCGCCGGCGTGCTTCGGGTCGGGCACCAGACCGAAACGCCAGGTCGCTTTCGAAGGGGTAGCGCCCTCGATGTGGCTGCGGGTTACCTGCTCCATGCCGACGTCGATGCCTCGGGCTCGCTGAATCCCGCGGCTGTCCGTGAACGAGAGCACGCCAAAGAGCGGCACGCGGGCCGACATCCGGGCCCGAAGCTGGCTGGCCTGCTCGTCGAGCCGGCGGGCTTCCTCGATCCGGCCGGCAGACAGCGCCGCCTGGGCCTTGACGCGCGTCGCTCCGATCTGCGAATAGACGACACGGTAGAGGTAGAACATGCTGATGCCGCCGAAGACGAGCACGACGGCCGTCACCAGCACCATGTAGCCGAGCAAACGGCCCCAGATCATCTCCAGACGGCGGACCGGCTTGGAGACGACCGTATAGATCGTCTGCTGCTGGATGTCGTTCGGGATGCTGATCGGAGCCAGGATCAGAATCATCAAGGTCAGGAGGAGCGAGATAACCACTGAGAGTGTGCCGACATAAACCTTCGCCAGCTCGGCCGTGCGCTGATCGCGGAGGAACCAGCTCGTGAAGGCGAGGATCACCACGAACATCGCCAGCACGACCCAGGGCGCCCACATCCGGCGGTACGACTCGACGAACGTTTGCCAGGCGATCGAATAGGTTCGCCGCCAGCGCACCTTCGAGGCTTCCTCGATCACCAGGAAGATGATGTAAGCGAGAACCACTAGCCCCGCGTAGGTCGCACCGATTCGCAAGCCCTCGATGATTGCGCCGCTCCAGCCAGTCAGGACCACCGGCACACCTGTCTCAAACGTCCAGAAGCCTTCCATGCGGAACAGCTCCAGACGTAGCGCCTGAGGGACCGCGAATCCGACGGCCAGTCCGCCGGCCAAAGCCAGGTGCATCAAGGTGGCTAGCACCAGCGGCGCCCGTCGCTCGGAACGCGCCGAACCCCGCCAGACAACCCATTCCACCCAGCCGACAAGAATCACTCCCAAAACGGCGGTGATGGCGGTTCCGATCGAGATCGGGCCGACGAAGCCGAGCCGGACCCGCCCCGTCTGTTCGAGGACCTGGAGCAAGATCGATAGCAGGAAAAGGGCTGCCAGGACCGTCAGGAAGATCGCCGTCCGGCCGACCGGACCGCTCCGGCCCGGCGAGCGGCTGGCCGAGGCGCGGAGGCTGTTGAAGACGAACACCACCAGCCAGGCAAACAGGCTGAAGAGGCCGACGTACTTGGCCCAGGTGATCCACCAGCCGAAGTTCCGGGCGTCGGTGATCCCGGGCTCGCCCCAGACCATGAGCCACTGGAGCCAAGCCGGCAACTGGGGAGGGGGGGCCGCTTGTCGGGGGGCCAGCTGGGCCCAGAGCAGCAATGGGGGCATCTCCGAAGGACTCCTCCAGGGACGGCCGCGCTCGGCCCGTCGGGGACGGCTCGACCGGGCCACAGGCGGAACCAGGCAGGGGTCCGGCTGCGGCCGCGACGCGTTGTGAGGGGATAGGATGATGAGGTCGGTTGCGCATGGCGAACGGATCGCCCGATGCAAGATGGCGATGGCTCAGGCGGCCGGTGGCTGATCGGCGCTCTGGGTCGTCGCGACGGCGGGCTCCTTCTGATCGGTGGCCACCCGGCGGCGACCCGGGTGCAGGTCGCTCTCGCGGACGATTCGCAGGAACAGCTCTTCAAGTGTGGTCGTCGGGTGATCCACTGACATCAGGGAGCCGCCGTGCCGTGCCACCAGATCGCGAAGCTCGCCGAGAGCCGCCTCGGGAAGGTCGCGGACGCGGATCTGGGTGACGTCCTGGACTGTCAGCAGCTCGTTGACGCGGCCGATCTCCTTGAGTTCGCCACGGTGGAGGATCGCGATCCGATCGCAGATGTCCTGCATGTCGGCCAGCAGGTGTCCGGAGAGGACGATCGTCTTGCCCTGGGCCCTCAGGTCGCGGATCAACTCCTTGATCTCGGCGGTGCCGATCGGGTCGAGGCCGGAGGTCGGCTCGTCGAGAAGGATCAGCTCGGGCTCGTTGATGAGCGCCTGAGCCAGGCCAATCCGGCGTTGCATGCCCTTGGAGTACTCGCGGAGCTGCCGGTGCTTGGCCGCCGAGAGGCCGACCATGTCGATCAGGCGGCCGACCCGCCGTGTCCGCTCGCGGGCCGAGATCTTGAAGAGGCGACCGTAGAAGTGCAGCGTCTCCTCAGCGTTGAGGAACTTGTAGAGGTACGACTCCTCGGGCAGATAACCGATCCGCTCGTTTTTCTCGACGTTGGTTGTCGGCTCGCCGAAGATCAGGGCGTCGCCCTCGGTCGGGAAGAGCAGGCCCAGCAGGAGCTTGATGGTGGTCGTCTTACCCGAGCCGTTCGGGCCCAGCAGGCCAAAGATCTCGCCCCGATGGACCTGGAGGTCCAACGCTTTGAGGGCCAGCACCTTGGGTCGGCCCCAGAAGTCGCGATAGACCTTCGTCAGGTTCCGGGTCTCGATGATGACGTCAGGACTCATCGTGGAGCGCCTTGTCTCGGGAAGGAGGGGGCCATCGGACCCGGACCGCCCACGGAGATCGGCAGCGCCGACGCGTCTCGGGTTGCGGTGCGGTCGTCCAGGGCCAGGGGGTCGACCAGTCTGACACGGATGGATGATTGAGAACAAGCTACGATGGAGCGATGATGTCGCCCCGGCATTAGGCCAGAAGCCGATTCCGGCGGGCCTGCCCCGGGCTACGACACTCCGGGCGGTTTGGTTCGCACCCTCCGGATTTTTTTTCAAGGCGAGACGACACCAGTAGCTGAGTATTGGGGTCCAGAACCGGGTCAGGTTGCAGCGGCAAGGCGAGAGGGTCCCTTGGGCGTGGACTCCGGCCACGCCCAAGGGACCTGGATTTTTGGCGGTTTCACGATCAACGCCTCGAACCAATCAAGGAATCAGCCCGCTGCCGCCCGCCGGCTGGGGCGGCGCCTCGACACGACCGGTGAACTGGGGAGGCTGGACGACGGGGTTAGCATTTCGGATGGTTTCTTCGTATGGGTCGTATGGTGTCCGGGCGAGTCCCGTCGGTGGACCGCCGGCCGGGTGGGCGCCACCACAACCGGAGAACGGAAGATATCGCTGGCCGCGCATGATGTAAGGATTGTAATAGGTGGGGAGGAAGGCCTGGGTCGCGGGGACGGCATAGACCCGACGGAAGAAGTAGTCGGACGTCCGATCGCCGCCGAGCGGGAGGGTCCGGCCGTAGTCGACCCAGCCGTAGCCGTCGGGGTTGCCGTTGGGGAAGCCCCAGCCGTACCCGGGGCCCGGCGGGGTGATGAAGCCACCGTGGTGGTGGTGGTCGAAGAGGCCCCCTGTCGAGGACGTCGCGAGGGCCAGTGCTAGCGAGCCGAGCGCAGCGATCATGGTCAACCTCCTTGTCGGGAATTGAGCGGCGCACGGAATCCACCGCGTACCGTCCTTCGACAAGGTAGTCTATCCGCGCCCGCGGCCGAGGCCGGGAATCGGCCGCGGATTGACTTCCGATTCTTCGGCGAAACCGTTACGATCGCCAGGGGCGTCGCCGACGTAGCGACGAACCAGACTCCGAACCTCCCCCCAGGCCTGCCGAGCCCGCCGACCGGGACCCCTCATGATCGTCCTGATCGACAACTACGACTCGTTCACCTACAACCTCGTCCAGCGCCTTGGCGAGATCGACCCGTCTCTGGAATTGCTCGTTGCCCGTAACGACAAGATCACGCTCGACCAGATCGAGGCCGCCCAACCGTCCCACATCATCATCTCACCCGGCCCCTGCACGCCCCGCGAGGCTGGCATCTCCAATGAGGTGATCGCTCGCTTCGCCCCCCGCGTGCCGATCCTCGGCGTCTGCCTTGGCCACCAGTGCATCGGCCACTCCTTCGGTGCCGAGGTCGTCCGTGCTGATCGGATCATGCACGGCAAGACCTCCTTGATCCACCACGACAACCAGGGGCTCTACCGCGGCCTACCGAACCCGTTCGAGGCGACTCGTTACCACAGCCTCGTGATCAAGCCCGGCACCTTGCCCCCTGAGTTCGACGTCGTCGCCTGGACCGATCAGGACGAGATCATGGGTGTCCGTCACAAGTCGTATCCCCTCGAAGGGGTCCAGTACCACCCCGAGAGCTTCCTCACCGGCGCCGGCCACGACCTGCTGCGGAACTTCGTCGGCCGCTGAGCCGCAGGGAGGAATCGGGGATGCTAACCGTCGCCGAAGCCTTGCGTCGGGTCCTGGATGCAGCGTGGCCCCTGCCCCCCTGCCGGTCCCGGTCCCTCATCGAGGCCCTCGGGGCGACCCTCTACAATGACGTGCCTGCCGACCGCGACTCGCCGCCCTTCGACAAGGCGCTCGTCGATGGTTTCGCCCTGCGATCGTCCGACCTCGCCGAGCCGGGGCCAGTCCGCCTCCTGGTGGTGGACGAGATCACCGCTGGCCGGATCGCCGATCGTGCGCTCGGACCCGGCGAATGCGCCTCGATCATGACCGGCGCCCCCCTGCCCTCCGGGGCCGATGCGGTCATCATGCATGAAGTTGTTGAGCGACCAGCCGTCGGTGCAATCGTGGTCCAAGGGCCAGTGGCAACGGGAACCAACCGGCTCGAACGAGGCCGCGAGATGCGGGCCGGCGAGGTGATCCTCCGCGCGGGTGAAACCATCAACGCCGCACAGCTCGGCGTGCTGGCGACGGTGGGTCGGGTCGAAGTGGACGTTTTTCAACGCCCGCGCGTCGCGATCCTCCCGACCGGCGACGAGCTGGTCCGCTCCGACCAGGAGCCGGGCCCCGGGCAGATCCGCAACTCGAACGCTTCCACCCTTGGCGCCTTGATCCGATCGGCCGGCTACGAGTGTCGCGAGTTCCCGATCGCCCGCGATCATCCGGATGCCTTGCGGCGAAGCCTGATGTCGATCTTCGGCTGCCACGAATCCGACGGTAACCGCTTCGCCGGATTCCAGCCCCAGGCACTTCTCGTCTGCGGCGGAGTGTCGGCGGGCAAGCTTGACCTCGTGCCCGCGGCTCTGGAGGACTTCGGAGTCCGGCCGATCTTTCACAAGGTCCGGGTTCGGCCCGGCAAACCGCTCTGGTTCGGTGTCGGCCCGCCGACCGAGGAACCGTGGCCGCCGCCGCTCGTCTTCGGTCTGCCGGGCAACCCGGTCAGCGGGTTGGTCAGCACCTTGTTGTTCGTCCTCCCGGCCCTGGCGGCGATGTCAGGCCGACCGGCGGAAGGTCCGCGGATGGAACGCTGGCCGCTCGCCACGCCCTTCCGCCACCGCGGCGACCGTGAAACCTACCACCCGGCCCGGATCGTGGGTGAGCCTGGTTCGCGGCGGGTCGAACCCCTGCCTTGGGCCGGTTCTCCCGACCTGCTCACTGTCGCCCGCGCCGACGGCTTCGTCGCCGTTCCAGCCGGTGACCGAGACTACGAATCGGGCGAACCGGTCGCGTTCCTCCCGCTCCTTCCCCCGTCCCGATCCTCTTGCCCTTGATTCCCGACACCAACGCCGCGTACAAACCTCCGCGGCTCCGCGTTCCAACGGATCGGACCCGTTTCGACGTAGGAATTCGTGGAACCCGTCGGCAACGATCCCTTCATCCCCGGAACGTGCGATGAGCCGCCCCACCGCGACCGCGGAGCCAGACCCGTCTCCCGAGCCGATCCTGCCGCCGATCCCCGCGCGCGCTCATCCGGCCGTACCGTCGGTCGCCTCGGGCTTACTCCTTTTCTTCGCCTATCCGCCGGCTGATCGGGGCTATCTTGCCTGGTTTGCCCTCGTGCCGCTCTTGACCCTCGTGCGGAGCGAAAAACCGCGATGGTCTCTGTATCTCGGCGCCTGGCTCGGTGGTTTGGCGTTCTGGCTGCTCTCGGTCATCTGGATCTGGGAACTGCACCCGAGCGCCTGGGTCGCCTGGCTGACGCTCGCAATCTACCAGTCGATCTACTGGCCCCTCTTCCTGCTCCTGGCCCGCATGATGGTCCGTCGGCACCGGCTTCCCTTGATGCTCGGTGCACCGATCGCCTGGATCGGCCTGGAATACATCCAGGCGTTCGCTTTCAGTGGTTTCCCCTGGTACTACCTGGCGCATTCGCAGTATCGCTTTCTCACCGTCATCCAGATCAGCGACGTCCTCGGCGCCTGGGGGGTCAGCTTCCTGGTCGTCCTGGCGAACGCCTGGCTCGCCGATCTCCTCACGAAGCCGATCCTCAACCCGACGTCGAGCGGGACGAGGTTGGCAAGTCCCCTGTTGATTCGCACCGTCTTCCTCGCGTTGGCGTTGACGACGACGATCGCTTACGGGGCCTATCGGCTCACCACGTCCCGGATGACCGACGGCCCGGTCGTTGGTCTCCTGCAATCGAACATTCAGCAGGAGATGAAGTCCCAGGCTGACCCCAGCGAGATCCTGGCGATCTACCAGGGTCTTATTGGAGAGGCTCTCAAACAGGCTCGATCGGAAAAGACATCACTCGACCTGATCGTCTGGCCCGAGACGTCGTTTCCGCAAGGATATGTCTGGGTCGATCCGAAGCTCGGGCTGACCGAGATCGACCGGCTCGGGAAGTCGATCTTCGCCGAGACCCGCGCCCGCGACTGGCTCGCCAAGCGGGACGACGTCGTCGGCCACCTTTCCGAATGGTCACGCCTGGCCGGTTCGCCACTGCTCGTCGGCTCCCTGCTCTATGACATCCAGAGGCCCCGGGGCAACCGCTACAACGCCGCGATCCTGATCGATCCGGAGGCTGGCGAGGGGGCAATCTACCGGAAGATCCACCTCGTGCCGTTCGGCGAGTTTGTCCCCTTGATCGACATCTTCCCCTGGATCAGCCGCCTGACCCCCTACGAGAACCAGGCGCTCCCGACCCTGGCCGGCGGGCCGGGACCGGTCTGGATCGACAACCGGGGTTTCCGCTATGCCACGGCGATCTGCTTCGAGGACACCGTGCCTCACCTCGTTCGCCGCTTCTTTGCCGAGTCGCCCGACGGTCGCTCGCCCGACGTCCTGGTGAACATCTCCAACGACGGCTGGTTCCGCGGCTCGGCCGAGCACGATATCCACCTCGCCATCGGCGTCTTCCGGGCAGTCGAGCATCGTGTGCCCCTGGTCCGGGCCGTCAACGCCGGGATCTCCGCGGTCATCGACGGTAACGGACGCATTCTCCGCCGGTTGCCGAAGCTCTCGGCTGGCGTGCTCGTCGATCGCGTGCCGCTCGACCCTCGAACGACACTTTACTCGCGGCTTGGCGACTGGCTGGGCCAGGGTTGCTTCGCGGTCAGCCTCGGTCTGATCATCCTTGGCTGGACAGGATTCCCCCACCCGCGACGCCAGCCCGTTACCGGATCGGAAAACCCCTCGACTTCCTCGCTTGCCCAGGGCCCCAGCGTGGGGTAGATTTAGAGCGAACCCGGCGGCCCGGCCGGATCAGAGTGAACCTTCGGGGGGCACTCCCGGTTCAGCAATTCCGAAATGGGCCGCTTGCGGGAAGCCGTCTTCCTCCTCTAGGATTGTTCATATCGCCCCTGACCGGAGGTTCGTCCTCCGGCCCGTTTACGGGTGATGGCAACTCTGACCACGGTCCTGGCGCTCCCAGCCGTTCCCAAAACCCGCGATCCGACGACCGACCGGGGGCGGGCCTCCGACCGTCTTTCGCCGATAAGGTAAGGTGGGACCATGACGTTCGTCGGCAAGATCCTCGTCATCGTGATCATGGTCTTCGCCCTGCTCTTCCTCGGCTTCTCCACGGTGGTCTTCACCACCGCGAAGAACTGGAAGCAGGAGACCGAAGCCCTCCAGAAGCAACTGACCGACGTCCGCAGCGAGCTCCAGCGCAAGCAAGCCGAACTGGGCGACGCCAACAACCAGCTCACGGCCGAGCGGAAGTCCGCCCAGGCCGCCGCCGATCAGCTCAATCAGAACATCGAGACTCTCAAGGCCGACATCGCCCGCCGCACGGACGAGTTGACCAAGCAGCGCACCGCCGTCGAAACGGCGCAGGAGAACGTCCGCACCGCCCAGGACCAGGCCGAAGCCTACTTCGAGCAGACCAAGACTCTCCGGACCCGACTGGCCGAGGTCGAGAAGCAGGCCAACGACTTCAAGCTCCAGCAAACCGAGCTGAACGAGCAAATCCGCATCCTCCAGCGCGAGCTTGAGGTCGCCAAGAACAACAATGAACAGCTCCGCGAGACGGTCGTCCTCTACACCAACGTGATCTCGCAGAACGGGCTCGACCCCAACCCGGAGAGATACAAGGCTCTCCAGTTGCCGCCCGATGTGGACGGCGAGATCACCCGGGTGGACGATCAGAACCGTCGGTTTGAGATCAGTATCGGCGAGGACGACGGCATCGTCCCCGGCCACGAACTCTTCGTCTATCGCTTCTCACCCCGGCCCGAGTTCCTCGGGCGCGTCAAGGTGCAGACCGTCGAGGAAGACAAGGCCGTCGTGACCATCGTGGGCAGCACCCCACTGGGCAAGAAAATCCGGGAGGGCGACATTGTCTCGACAAAAATCCGGCCGCGGAGCTAGTCCCACGCCCCGCGCCGCCCGCTCCTCTGCGGGTGCCGCGGCGGCCCGCCCCGCTCGCGGCGTTTACGTCCAGCAGCCCAAGAGCGACATCTACGTGCTGCTCCTGAGCATCGCCCTCGGCGCCATCCTGCTCGGAAGCCTGCTCCTGCTCCTGGTCTGGGGCCGCTATGACTACAAGACCAAGCCTGCTGCCGTCAACGTCCCAAGTCGTGGTTCCCTGGCCTCGGCCGCGCCCGCAGAAATCCTGAACAAAATTTTCTGCTGAGCGCTTGTATAGTAACTCGCCCCTCGTTACAATCCTACCATCCGATCGAACTCGTGAAATCGTTTCCGGGTCGGTCGGATGGTGGCGTGTCACTGGATCGGCAAGACCGGCCGACGAGTTCCCACCCTCAATCGAGACAACCGCTGGGGTTGTCCTGGGGTGGAATTCCGCGACATGTCATCCTGCACCCGGTGTCTGACTGAAACGAGGGCGGCAGACGGTGCGACCCCTTCCAACGCGTCGCAACCAACTCTGCCGGGTCCTCCGGGGGGCGAGACCCATGACGAAGTATCCTGACCTTTTCGCGGCCCTCGCCGCGCCCTTCGATGCTCACGAGGTGAAGCTCCGATCGGCCCCAGGTGGCCGACAGCTCCACTACATCACGGCTCGCACCGCGATGAACCGGCTGGACAATGTGCTCGGACCCGAGAACTGGTGGGACGAGTATGTGCCGCTGGAGCATTCGGTCGTCTGCCGCCTGACATTCCGCTTGCCCGACGGCTCGACCATCACCAAGTGCGATGCTGGCGGCTACGCCGGCATGGCCGACCAGGGCGACGATGACAAGTCCGGCTTCTCCGACGCCTTCAAGCGAGCCGCTGCCAAGTTCGGTGTCGCCCGCTACCTCTACCGCGACGGTGTTCCCCAGTTCGTCCGCGATCGCGAAGGGACCATCGAGCCACCGCCCGAGCCCGCTGTGGCGAATTCCATCAGCCCCTCCACCACGAACGCGAACGGTCCTTCCGCTCCCGCTCGTTCCCGAGACTCCGCCCCCCGGACCGGCAAAGCCCTCTTCGCATGGACCAAGGATCAAGAGCAGCGCCACCAGGTCGGCCTGCTGAAGTATCTCAATAACTGGGGCAAGCTCCAGGAATACCCTTCCCGGATGATCGACTGGGACGCCGAGCAGGTTGCTCTCGCCTACGCCGAGGCCATCCGAAAGCTCCAGGCAATCCAGCCGGACCGGGACGCCGCTTACGAAGAAGCCCTCTCGAATTGATCCCCTCAAGGCCTTCTGCGAGCCAGATCGACCCCGAGCGTTGCCTTGCGACCTCGGGGTTTTCTTTTGATCATCAGAAGTTTCCTCAGCACACGTCGCGTTCTTCTGCGACGAGGTGGTGGCCATCGTGTCGGGACTGTTCACCAGCAAGAGAACGTGGAAGCCATGGCACTTCCTCGCCATGGCTTCTCCCGAGAGCTCGTCAAGCCCGGCTGGCCGTTCCGGAGGCGCCAGATTCGCAGAAGGTTGCTCCAGCAAGAGGAGGTTCAATCCCCTCTCGACAAGCACCTCTCCGGACGGACCTTTCTCGCGGCCATGAGCAAGAACACGCCACCGACCCCGAGGAGGACGATGGAGGTCGGTTCAGGGACCGCGCTGATGGTCACGAGGCCATCGATCCGAGGGTCGTCAGCCCCGTTCGTTGGTGCGGGATTTAGCATCACCGTCCCTTCATCCAGAGCCGTTGTCAGGTTTGATCCCTGCGCCAGGATATTAATTGGACTTGGCCCTTTCGGGGCCGTGGTGAGGGCCGTGAGATCGAAGAGCAAGACCGAGGCCGTCGTGTTGGACGCGAGCGTCAGGGGACTCGAGCCGGACTGGGTGGTGGAAATCTCGCCGGGCACCTGGAGATTAAATGTCCCGTTGAACCCGGACCCACCGCCGGTTAGTGTACCCGCCCGTGCATTCGAGACTGTGAATACATTCGTATCATAACCGATCGCGATGTCCACCGAAAGAAAGGAAACCTCGGCAGACTCGGCGATCAGATCGACGGCCACGGTCACCGTCTGGCCGGGCGCGACGGTGTAGTCCGTCGGGATGCTGAGATACCCAGCCGGACTGAATTGCGGCGAGGCCAGCAGCATGAGAAAAGCCAGTGCGCCACCTGCGCGTCCGAAGTGAATCGACATGCCGATCGCTACAAATCATGATCGTCTCCGATAATGGCAGGATCACGTTTCCAGTCCCACTCCCTCCGCAGCCATTCGCGGACGGAGCGACGATTTGCGATGCGAGTCACCGACTTCCGCGAAGAGCCGCCCTGAGACTGGCTCTCCACACCGAACAAGATGCACAAAGTCGGGAGTTCAGGCCAGGTCTCCCCACGAGCGACTTCGCTTGAGAAGGACCTTGGGGGTCATTTCGATGAAGCCCGACCAGGCGATTCTCGACGGCTCCGAAGGCGTGTCGATCGCCAGGCTGACGGCGTCCGCGGCTAATGTCGCCACCTTCCCGGCCGGTTGCTCGGCTTGCCCCGCGACTGGAAGGCTTCCGAAAGTGGACTCGATCAACCGGTCAATCGCCTGGTCGGGCAGGGCGATTCTGTGAGGTGGGTGGGCTCTCACGATAGCAACCCGGCCGTCGATGGGATCGTCGTCGCGGTTTGTCGGAGCCGGGACGAGAGTCAACCCTCCCTCGTTGAGGAACGTGCGGTGGTTCCCAAGGTTCGATGGAACCGAGTCCATCAGATTGATCGCCGACGAACCTGCGGCGGCGTCAGCCTTGATGGTGAAGTCCATAAGAAGCAGGGTATCCACCAGTCCGGCATCAATGGTGATCGGGGTGGCGGAAGATGCCGTGATGATGATCCGGCCCTGGGTATTATCCACCGAGGTCAGCAGGCCGAAGCCGGCGGCGAGTGAGCCGAGCCGCACGTTTCCGACAGAGAAGACGCGCGGATCGAACGCGATGATGAGATCGAACGCTTGCAGCGAGATCGGACGTCCATCAGGCTCGGACTGACGGAAGAGGATCGGAATCGAGAGCGTCTCTCCTGGCGCCGCGCTCAGCGTGCGGGGAACCCAGATCTCAGGGTCGGGACCGCCCGGAACGATCGATACCCCGCTGGGCCGTACTGGGATGCGAGGTTGCGGGAGGCCGACAATCGCTTGCTGAAGATACGCGGAGTCCAGGCCGCTCAGTGAGCCGTTGCCCGAGATGTCACCGAGAATCGCCGGGTCGACGAGTTGATAGGCAGCGAAGCCGCTGTCGAGACCCACGGTGACGCGTTGGAGATAGGCAGAGTCGAGACCGCTGTAGCCCCCATTGCCCGTGGTATCGCCGAAATAGCCGACCGCGTGGATTCCGTCATCGTCCACGGCAGTGATCTGGCCCTCGTTGAGACTCAGGTCGGAGAGGTCGAGGATCTCCTTGGACGTATATGTCGCACCGCTCGGAACCTGCGCCGACAGGTTGACGAAAGTCACTGGCCCCGTCGGCAGCGTGGTCGGACTACTGAACGTCAGGATCGCCAGTCCGGGTGTGTCGAGGTTGATGGTCACGATCGAGTCGGCCGGCATGCCGGCTGCGACGTCGGCCCCCGTGATCGTCAGCAAGGTCGGGTCGTAATGGATCTGGAGATCCACCGACAAGACCCCGGCCCCGTTGCTCAGGCGGAGGGGAAGTCCCGTCCCGGTGGCCGGCACATCGACCGCCTGACCCGGCCCCCGGGCGAAGTCCACGATGCTCACCACAACCCGGCTGCTCACCGCGGAATCGACGGCGAACGTGGCCGTGAGGTCATCGCCCGCGAGTCCGTCACCGTTGCCGTCCAGCAACGCCCCACTCGTGGCCTTGAAGCCGTTGGACCCGCTCCGTAGCACCACCGTGTACGTATCCGGCGCCAGGATCCCTCCCGTCTTGATGAACGTAATACTCCTATGATCCGCGCTGATCACCATCGACCCCTTCACTGGCCCCGTCGCCGCCCCCACGAGCGTTGCATCCGCCGGCCCGAATCCGCCGCCTTGGGTGCCGTAAAGGTTCAACACGCTTACATCCAGCGGATCGGCGAACCTCGCGATGAATCCGGTCGACGTCGGCGTGAGGTTGCTGAGCTGGAGCGTGCCCGGAACCGACTGGTTCCCGAAGTCGTACCCGGCGCCCGTCTGCCCCGCCGCGAGTCGGACGTAATAGGCCCGGTCCGTGGCCGAAGTTGTGAAGCCGAAGTCATCGACGACGCCGCCCGAGAACACCACCTTCGCGATCGTCTTCGCCCCGCTGATCGTGACGAAGTTCGCCGGGTCCCCCTTCGTCGTCGCCGCATGGCTCGACGCCGTCCCCACCACCGTCCCATCCACCGCATACGCCGTGGCCACCCCCGAGCCAAAACTCCCGTTGTGCACATAGAAGAACGTGGCCGTGCTGACCGGCACCCGGAAATCGACCTCCGCCGTTCCCGCCGTCGCGTTATACGCCTGCGTTCCCGACGCCAGCAGTCCCGCCGTGTTCGCGACGAACACCGCCCCCCCGCTGATGTTCGCATACCCTGCCTGAACGCTCGTCGTTCCCCCGGCCACATCATCAAACGTGGCCGTTGTTGTCACATTCCCCGCCGGCGCCGTCTCCGTCGTCCCGCTCGGGACGACCTCCCTTACCACATACGTCCCCGGCTGCAACCCGTCGAACCGATACACCCCCTCCGCCCCGGGGTTATTCGGGTCCAACGCCTGCGTCGTGCTATTGATCTCCCCCGCATCGAGCGTCCCGTTGTTATTCGCATCGATATACACCGTCCTCCCCGGCATGGCCACCTCTCCGCCATCCCTCACGCCATTGCCGTTCGCATCCACGAACATCACCCCCACGATCGCCGCCGGCGCCACGATCGCAAACGGGTCGAACACCACCGTCGGCCGCGTCGAGTCCGAGAAGTGGTCATAGATCTTGTTGCGGATCTCGGTAACGTTCGTCGTGCCCCAGAAGTTATTCGTCAGGTCGATTGTCGCCGTGGACGACCCCACTGCGATCAAGCCCCGCTGGCTCGGCGTCGCGCTGGAGGTCAGAAGACTGAAGTCGTTTCCCGAGATATCGATCGTCGCGCCGCTGTTGATCGTGAAGTAGCTAGAGACCCTGTCCGCGCGTAGCGTATCGATCGACCCAGCGTTCAACGTCAACCTGTAGATGCCGAAGCTAGACCCAATCGCAAAAAACTGACCACCGGAGTTTACGTAGATGGCCGTGACGTAGCTGCTGTCACCACTGCCGGTGAGGGCCGCATTGGTGGCGTTCAGCGTGCCCGTGCCGCCCACGATGATCTGGGTCGGATCCCCGTAGGCGCTGGAGAACGCCACCACGGCGCCATCGGCGATGTCGAGCGTGCCGTTGTCCGTTATATCCACCCCGCCACTCAGCAAGACTTGGACCCCGGCCCCGATGCTCAGGCTGGCGCCATCGGAGACCGAGAAGTTGCTGCCGAAGACATAACGTAGCGTGTCGGTCCGCTGGGTGCCGATCAGGTTCAGAGCCACACTCTGACCGCTGGTCAGGGTGTCCGCATTGAGGTAAACATCGCGGAACCGCAGGTTGTCGCCGAGCAAGGCGACGTCGAGGGCCGGCACGTAGAGCGTGGTGTCGAAGCCGTTGCCGGTCAGGTCGCCGGAGTTCAGCACGACGCCGTTGGCCAGGATGGTCTGGTCCACCGCGAAGGTGGTGCCACTGGCAAGAAGGTGGCCGCCGGAGTTGATCTGGAGACGCGTGATGTAGCTGCCATTGCCGGTGGCGCCGGTGAGGGCCGCATTGGTGGCGTTCAGCGTGCCCGTGCCGCCCACGATGATCTGGGTCGGATCCCCGTAGGCGCTGGAGAACGCCACCACGGCGCCATCGGCGATGTCGAGCGTGCCGTTGTCCGTTATATCCACCCCGCCACTCAGCAAG
Organism: uncultured Planctomycetales bacterium; assembly: GCA_963752755.1. Classification (GTDB taxonomy): domain Bacteria; phylum Planctomycetota; class Planctomycetia; order Isosphaerales; family Isosphaeraceae; genus CAVVZJ01. The sequence continues at coordinate 671,405 of CAVVZJ010000011.1, forward strand.
ACTTGGACCCCGGCCCCGATGCTCAGGCTGGCGCCATCGGAGACCGAGAAGTTGCTGCCGAAGACATAACGTAGCGTGTCGGTCCGCTGGGTGCCGATCAGGTTCAGAGCCACACTCTGACCGCTGGTCAGGGTGTCCGCATTGAGGTAAACATCGCGGAACCGCAGGTTGTCGCCGAGCAAGGCGACGTCGAGGGCCGGCACGTAGAGCGTGGTGTCGAAGCCGTTGCCGGTCAGGTCGCCGGAGTTCAGCACGACGCCGTTGGCCAGGATGGTCTGGTCCACCGCGAAGGTGGTGCCACTGGCAAGAAGGTGGCCGCCGGAGTTGATCTGGAGACGCGTGATGTAGCTGCCATTGCCGGTGGCGCCGGTGAGGGCCGCATTGGTGGCGTTCAGCGTGCCCGTGCCGCCCACGATGATCTGGGTCGGATCCCCGTAGGCGCTGGAGAACGCCACCACGGCGCCATCGGCGATGTCGAGCGTGCCGTTGTCCGTTATATCCACCCCGCCACTCAGCAAGACTTGGACCCCGGCCCCGATGCTCAGGCTGGCGCCATCGGAGACCGAGAAGTTGCTGCCGAAGACATAACGTAGCGTGTCGGTCCGCTGGGTGCCGATCAGGTTCAGAGCCACACTCTGACCGCTGGTCAGGGTGTCCGCATTGAGGTAAACATCGCGGAACCGCAGGTTGTCGCCGAGCAAGGCGACGTCGAGGGCCGGCACGTAGAGCGTGGTGTCGAAGCCGTTGCCGGTCAGGTCGCCGGAGTTCAGCACGACGCCGTTGGCCAGGATGGTCTGGTCCACCGCGAAGGTGGTGCCACTGGCAAGAAGGTGGCCGCCGGAGTTGATCTGGAGACGCGTGATGTAGCTGCCATTGCCGGTGGCGCCGGTGAGGGCCGCATTGGTGGCGTTCAGCGTGCCCGTGCCGCCCACGATGATCTGGGTCGGATCCCCGTAGGCGCTGGAGAACGCCACCACGGCGCCATCGGCGATGTCGAGCGTGCCGTTGTCCGTTATATCCACCCCGCCCACGATCCCGACGGAGGCTCCGGCCGCGATGCTCATCGTCGCTCCCAGGTTGATGATCAACGGGCCAAGTGTCGAGTTGCCGACTCCCAGGCTGAGCGAATTGGAGATCACCTTGAGTGTCGTGTTGCCATTGGTCCGCAAGCTGTGGACTGACTCATCCAGTCCCGAGCTGATGGTCACGGTCCCGGCCGAACCCAGGTTGATCACGGCGTCATCGCTCGCCGTGGGGACCACCCCACCGACCCAGTTGCTTCCCGTATCCCAATCGCCTCCGGTCGGGGCGGCGGTGGTATTCCAGGTAATCGTGGACAGCACGACCCGGCTCTCCAGGCTCTCGATCGAAGGCCGGAGGCTCCAGGGGCGGTTCCACTTGCCCGAGCGAGGGGATCGCGACGAAGAGGAGCCGATCGAGCGGCGTCGAGCTATCCGATTCATGGTGGTTTGCCTTGTTGCTCGGAAACGACGCGATAACTGGTTCAATCGTCTTCTTTGCCTTTTTTTCTAGGCGATGGATTCCGTCCCTGTTAGGATCTCGGCATGATGCAATGCGAGGATGGGCAGTCATCGTCCACCCTCCTATACGAAGGAGTTGAACACGGACGCCGATTTCCCCCCGGCGGACGCATCGAGGATTCGCCATGACCGCCCGCGACGACACCCGGACCAGCACCACGTTGCTGCGACGCGCCACGCGACTGGAGCGACGACGAAGCCTGGAACGAGATCGTCCGCCGCTACCGGCCCTTGATCCTCGGCTGCTGCCGGAAGCTGGGCCTCAGCGACGAGCAGGCGGAGGAGACCCTTCAGGCGGTCCTGGTCCGACTGGCCGATCGGATGCGGACGTTCATCTACGACCCCTCCCGCTCCTTCCGCGCCTGGCTCCGACGCCTCGTCCGCTCCCAGGTCATCGACGATTGGCGGCGACGTCGGGTCGAGTCGGGCCGGGAAGTCCAGGCGGTCCGGCTCGACCAGATCCCTGATCCCGAGGAACCGGCCGACCTCGACGAGCCCGATCACCCCTTGCTCGAACTCGGCCAAAAAGTGCAGGCCGCGGTCCGAACGCGGGTCGGCGTCGAGACCTGGGAGGTCTTCTGGATGGCCGACATCGACGGCGTCCCGTTGCCTCTCGTCGCCCAGCGCTTCGGCAAGACCTACCACGCCGCCTTCCGCGCCGCGCCCGCGTCCGTTCCCTCCTGCTGGAGACCGGACAGCAGGCCCTGAATCACGCTTCCCGCTGTCTGTCGTTGACCCGTTGATCGAAGCCGCCGACGGGGGAACACGAACATGGAAACGACCTGCGCGTCGTTCGCGACCCTCTACCGCTTTGCCCTCGACGGTGAGGAACCCGACCCCAACCGCGACTTCGAGAACCACCTGGAAGGCTGCCCGCGCTGCCGGGAAACCCTCGAAGGCCTGGCCCGCCTCACCCACCTCTCGACCCTCTGGGACTCGCCTCCCGCTTCTGCAAGCGCCCGGCCGGGCATCCCCGGCTTACTGATCGAGGAGCTGATCGGCCAGGGCGGCATGGGGATCGTCTTCCGGGCGCGACAGGTCCGGCTCGGCCGCGACGTCGCCCTGAAGCTGCTCCCCAACATCCACGTCGCCGACCCCCGCCGCCGCGAGCGGTTCGCCCGCGAGGCCCGAGCCGCGGCCACGGTCGAGCATCCGAACATCGTTCACGTGTACGATGCCGGCGAGGCCGACGGCCAACCCTACCTCGTGATGGAGTACGTCCGCGGCGGCAGCCTCGCCGACCGCCTGGACGGCAAGGCACTCGAATGGCAACGCGCGGCGGCCCTGGTCGCCACCATTGCCGAGGCTGTGGCCCACCTGCACCGCAAGGGGATCATCCATCGCGACCTCAAGCCCTCGAACATCCTGCTCGACCTCGACGCGGGCGAGTCGCCCGAATGCTGGGTCCCGAAGGTGGCCGACTTCGGCATCGCCCGACCGATCGACGACCTCGAGCGGACCGATACTCTCGCTCAGGCCGGGACGCCCGCCTACATGGCTCCCGAACAGGTCTCCGGACGCGCCGGGATCGTGGGGCCAGCGGCTGACGTCCATGCCCTCGGGGCGATTCTCTTCCAGCTCCTGACCGGCCGACCGCCGTTCCTGGCCGCCTCGATGGCCGAGACGCTGACCCTCGTCCGCGATCAGGAGCCGGTCCCGCCCCGTCGTCTCCGCCCGGGACTTCCCCGCGACCTGGAGACGATTTGCCTCCAATGTCTCCAGAAAGAGCCGGGACGTCGGTACGCCACCGCCGGCGCTGTGGCGGACGACCTGCTCCGGGTCCTCGACGGCCGACCGATCTGCGCCCGCCGAAGCCCACCCGTGGTCCGTGCCTGGCGCTGGTGTCGCCGCCACCCGGCCATTGCCGGCCTCTCGACAGCCCTGGTCCTCAGCCTCACGCTTGGCTTCGCGACGGTCTTGACGTTCTGGATCATGGCCGAGTCCGCTCACCGCGAGGCATCCGCCCATTTCCAGACGGCCACCGCCCTGCTGGCCGACCTCGGGCGCGTCGGCGACCTTTCGGAACCGCGACGAGACGAGGACCGGAGGAGGTTGGAGAAGGCTCTCGCTCAGTGTCGCTCGCTGCTCCGGCTCCGGCCGGAAGACCGGAATCTTCGCCTGACGGTCGCCAGGATCGCCAGTCGCCTGGGGGAGCTGGAGGCCCGCCGATCCTCAAACGCGCAGGCACTCGCCTTGCTCCAGGAGGCCTCGGGCCTCTGGGAATCGCTTCTCGCGAACGACCCTTGCGACCTCGCCGCTCTCGAAGGCAGCGCCCAGACGTTCCACGAACTCGGCAAGGTCCTCCAGAATGCAGGCCAGGTCAAGGAGGCCACCGAGTCTTTCCACATCGCCTGCCGGCGTCTCGAACCCCTGGTGCATTCGGGGCGACACCCAACTTCGCGACTCGCCCTCGCCAAGATCCGCCAGTCTCTCGCCGTGATTCTGACCAAGCAGGGTCAGTTTGAACCGGCCCGACAGTTGTGGGCCCTCAATCGGGCCAGCCTGGAAGCCTCTCTCCAGCAACAACCGGATGCCGAGGCGTGCCGCCTTCTGGCGCGTTGTTGTGAGTCTCTGGGTGATACCGACGCCAAGCTCGCGGCCGTTCGCTGGGCGTATGCGCTGGATCCCACCGATGTGAGAAACCGGAATAGCCTGGGAATCGCCTTGCAATCGCACGCCGAGATGCTGCCGCTCGGGAAACCTCGCCGCGACCTGATCCATGAGTCCATCCTCCTGCTGGAGTCCGTGATCCTACCCTGGGAACGGAGGTTCGCGGACGCTCCCCAGGATTACGAAATCGCCGCGGCCGCCTATGCCGCGAATGTGGGTCTGGGCATCTCCTACCAGGGGCTTGCCCAGCCGGAAGACTCCGAACGCTACTTCCAGCGCAGCCTCGATCTTGGTCAGGATCTGATCCTCCATCATCCCGGCTTCGACCCGCCGGCTCCTCCCCTCCTCCGTGTCATGGCCCGCTTCGGCGAGATGCGGCTGAGTCGGACGGAGAAACCGGCGTCGCTCGACGAGGTGGTCCAGGAGATGTGCAAGTTGGCCACACAGTTGGGCCGCGAGACCGGCCAAGCGGCCGACTGGCAGCTCCAGCTCACCATCGGTCTGCTTGACCTGGCGCAGCACCGTCGGTTTGCTGGTGAACTCGATCAGGCCGATTTCGTGATCCAGCGCACGCGCGCGATCCTGGAGCCGCTCGGACCGGAACTTTCCGACCGTGCGCCCTACCACGCCGCTGTGTGTGCGCTCTGGACCCAGATCGCCAAGCAACGCTGCCGCCGCACCGATCGCGAAGCGACCCGCGAGGCCCGCCTCCGCGCGCTCGATGCCGCCCAGACCGCCTCGGATCTCGCCCCGGAGCGCGAGGAATACCGCGAACTCCTCGACGATGGCTTCGTCCGCCTGGCCCGGTTCGACGCCGAGTGCGGACGCTTCACCGACGCCGAATCTTCACTCCTCCGTCGTGGACAACTCTGGCCTCAGAACAGTGACAGGTTCCTGGCGTTCCGTCGCGAGTTCCGACGACTAGCCGATGCCATCCTCGCGAGTCGCTGCCCGATGACCGAGGAAGTGAAACGCTGCTATGAAAGAAGCCTCGAACGCGCGGAGATCCAGGACACGTTGGCATCCAGTTCCGACCCGTAGGTGGCTGGATCGCCTGGCTTGATAGCCCTGTCCGCAGCATGGTGGAGATGTTGGGCGTGGGTGGCAATCGAACCTGTCTTCGGTGGAGACAAACTCCAGAGCCTAGGCGTCTCCCTCGCTGCTTGCTCCAGGGCTCTCCAGCGCCTACTCTCAGATCACCTTGACCAGCACCCGCTTGGGTCTTCGTCCGTCGAACTCACCGTAAAAGATTTGCTCCCAGGGTCCGAAGTCGAGGTTGCCCTGGGTGATCGCCACGACGACCTCGCGACCCATCAGCTGACGTTTCATGTGGGCGTCGGCATTGTCCTCGCCGGTACAATTGTGCTAGTAGAGCTGCGGCGGGTGGTGGCGCAGGGTAGTAGTTGAATGCTCAGTCGTAATCCGATGCGGTGTCAATGCTTACGACGCGCCCGGCAGGAGTTGGCCGAAGATCGCCATAATCCCTTGGCTGCGTTCGACATCGGCTACGTCGTTCAACTACCCTGCGCCACTACCGCTGCGGCGAAAGGTCGAAGGGGGGCCAGATGTTCAAGCCACTGGGAGTAGTTATGGTGAAGCCTTGGCTCGTCGTCGTTAATAAAGACAGACGCAGTTATGCGCATAGCATTTATTAAGGCCAAGCCCTCCTTGACGCCGGACTTGCGAAGGATCTCTTCCACTTTGGTCGTGATGTTCACGAAGCCCAGGTAGTGGCGTAGGGTAGTTGAACGACGTAGCCGATGTCGAACGCAGCCAAGGGATTATGGCGATCTTCGGCCAACTCCTGCCGGGCGCGTCGTAAGCATTGACACCGCATCGGATTACGACTGAGCATTCAGAGACTGTTCCAAAAGACTCAAGCGGCCGCTTTGGGCGGCCGCTTGTAGCGGAATTTCTTCCGCCATCGCGGCGGCCGGGCACGGCGGACCATCCGATGGATCGAGCTGAGCTTGACCATCGCCGCGCTCGTCTCCGGCAGCCGCTCGAAGTCCCGCACCAGCCGCCGCCACCGCAGCAGGCAGCCGAAGGTCTGCTCGACCACCCACCGCACCTTCAGCGGCTTGAACCCCCGCTCGCCCTCGGGCTTCGAGCTCACCTCCACGCGGAGCCGGTCCTGGCCCGACAGCCAGGCGTCGAGCCGGGAGTTGCGGTACTTCCGGTCCGCCCACACCACGGCCAGCCGGGGGAACGTCACGGCGGGCAGACCGGCCAGCAGCCGCGGCGCCGTCGCCCCGTCGTCGAGGTTCGCCGCGGTGACCACGACGATCAGCAGCAACCCCAGCGTGTCGGTGACGATATGTCGCTTGCGGCCCCGCACCATCTTGCCGCCATCGACGCCGACCTCGGCCCCGCCGTGCGCCGTCTTGGCCGACTGGCTATCGATGCAGGCGCCGCTGGGCGTCGGCGCGCGCCGAGCTTCGTCCGCACCTCCCCCCGCAACGCGGCGACCAGGGCGTCCCAGGTGCCGTCGGCCTCGAACCGGCGGAAGAAGTTGTAGCAGGTCTTCCAGTGGGGCAGGTCGTGGGGCAACGCCCGCCAGGAACAGCCCTCGCGGTTGAGGTAGAGCAGGCCATTGATGACCTCGCGCATCTCGTACTTGCGGGGCCTGCCGCCGGGCTTGGCCTCGGGGATCAGGGAAGCGAGGAGGCGCCACTGGGCGTCGGTCAGGTCGCTGGGGTAGGCTTTGCGTTCCATCCCCCCAAACTACAGCCGACGCCCCTTTTGGAACAGACTCTCAACTACCCTGCGCCACCACCGAAGCCCATTCGCTGCGGGACGTTGAAGGTGAGGTATTCGGTGTGGGACTTCATCTCGGCGAACTCGGTGCAAGGGCGGATTGGTCGGGTCGGGGACGACTTCAGTGTAACGCTCGTGACTTGCCGCCACCATGAGTTGCCCCGTCCGAGTACCCTCGGCGACGGCATCTGGCGTCGTCCTGAATCAACGAGGAGTCAGAGCTATCCTTCCGAGGTATATTCGAGATGTTCCAGACGAGCCTCGGGGACTGATCGCATGCGGGAAGAGGGCGGTGATGAGGGGGAGCGAAAGACACACTTCCAGCATGTCCTGATCAAATGGACCGGTGGCAAGCGGCGACAGGGCCGCCGGATCGTCGAGCACTTCTCCCACAAGATCGCCACCTATCACGAGCCGTTCATCGGCGGCGGGGCCGTCCTCTACTAGTACTACAGCGCCAAGTTGAGCCGACTTGAGGCCCCGACCGCCTCGGAAGTATGCTGCCCTTCGAGCGTCTAACAAAACCTCCAGGGTTGCTGGTCTTCGGCATGCCGATCGCTCGTTGTCTTCTCGGTCCGAGTGACCAGGAGATTTCCACCATGGCCAAGCCCATCCTGCCCGATGAACTCTGGGAAGTCGTCGGCCCGCTCTTACCGCCGCTGCCGCCGCCGAGCCCCAAGGGGGGACGCCCCCCCGTCGGCAATCGCGAGGCCTTGACCGGGATTCTCTTCGTGCTGAAGACCGGCATCCCCTGGGAGGACCTGCCGTGTGAGATGGGCTGCGGCTCGGGGATGACCTGCTGGCGACGCCTGCGCGACTGGCAGGCCGACGGCACCTGGGACCGGATCTACCGGGTCCTGCTGGCCCGGCTCCGCGGGGCCGACAAGATCGATGGGTCGCGGGCCCTGATCGATAGCTCCTCGGTCCGCGCCGCCTATGGTGGCGGGGCCACCGGCCCCAGCCCGGTGGACCGGGGCAAGCCGGGCAGCAAGCATCACGTCCTCACCGACGCCTCGGGCATCCCGATGGCCGTGAGCGGGACGGCCGCCAACCGCAACGACATCTCCGAATTCGCGCCGCTGTTCCGCAAGATCCCGGCGGTGGCGGGCAAGGTCGGCCGCCCGCGGAAGCGTCCCGACGCCCTGCAGGGGGACCTGGCCTACGACTCGGAGCCACACCGTCAGGGGCTGCGGGAATTGGGGATCGAGCCGATCTTGCCGGAGAAGGGTATCGATGACGAATCGGGTCTGGGAGAGACGCGGTGGCCAGTAGAGCGGACGCTGGCCTGGGTCCACCAGAACCGTCGGCTGCGCGTCCGCTACGAGAAACGGCCGGATATCCATCAGGCGTTCCTGACCTTAGCCTGCATCAAGATCTGTGCGAGTGCGCTATTCTCTGGGTTTTGTTAGACGCTCTTCGTCATTTACGGAGGGACACGCGTGGACGTGCAACCGCTCCGCAAGATCAAGCCTCGGCTTCGGCAGTTCCTCAAGCGGTTCGACCACTGCTTCCCGCGCAAGGACACCCGCGCCCACCGGCCGGTCTACGTCTCCGGCCAGCTCTCGGACATCCCCGAGAAGAGCGTCGAACCCATCGCCATCAACGCCGGCGTGCCCGTGCGGACCCTCCAGGAGTTCCTCAGCCAGCACGCCTGGGACCACGACGAGGCGCGCGACCGCCTCCAGCAGATCGTCCGCGACGAGCACGCCGGACCCAACTCCATCGCCGTCTTCGACGAGACCAGCGACGTCAAGAAAGGAAACCAGCCCCCCGGCGTCCAGCGGCAAGGGTGCGGCTCCGTGGGCAAGACCGAGAACTGCATCGTCACCGTCCACCTCGCCTACGCTCGCGACGGCTTCCCCTGCCTGCTCGACGGCGAGCGGTTCTGGCCCGCGGCCTGGTCCGACGACCGCGACCGCGGCCGCGAGGCGGGCATCCCGGACGCCATGCGCTACCGGCCGAAGTGGAAGATCGCCCTGGAGCTGTACGACCGCGCGAAGGGCAACGGCCTGCACTTCGCGTGGGCGACCTTCGACGAGGGCTACGGCGGCAAGCCCGAGTTCCTGCGAGAGCTGACGGTGCGGTCTCAGAAGTTCGTGGGCGAGGTGCCGCGGAACTTCCTGGGCGGGGTCAACCCGCCGCGGGTCGGGAACCGGCCGTACCATAAGCACCGCCGCGGCCGAGGCCGCAAGGTCCCCCGCCTGGCCAGCGGCCGCCGGCCCGCCCGCCGGGTGGACCCGATGCTCGCCGACCCCCGCCTGCGCGACCCGCCCTGGCGGCGGTACCGCGTCCAGGACGGGCCCAAGGGGCCGAGGATCTGGGAGGTCAAACACGTGCGGTTCCACCCCGTCGGCGGCGACGGCCTGCCGGGCGAGCCGCTGCACCTGGTCGTGGCCCGCGACGTCCTGGACCCCGACGCGATGAAGTTCTTCGTGAGCAATGCGCCCGAGGCGACGCCGGCCCAGGTCATGCTCCTCGTGGCCTTCTCGCGCTGGAGGGTGGAGACGTGCCAAGCAGACTCCACCTCAAGCGACAGGTGGTGCGGCCCCCCCGGCGCCCGTTACGATCGCTGTCGCCGCGCTGCTTGAGCTGGCTGCGTGGTGCCGAGATCGCTTGACTGAAGCACCCGGAGGGATCACAGGCCCATCACCTCACGACGCACCGCTCCCCCCGCGCCTGACCACCCCGACGCCGCCGGACCCGCACCCGGGCCCGGGACTGGGGACTCGCCTCCCCGCCGACAGACGGCAACAACTCCGCGACAGGCTCGGCAGGCGGCTCGCCCGACTCCACGAGGCCAGACGCCTCGGGGAGGCCGGCCATGAATGACGCCTTCCAGTCCCCCAAGCTCAAGGTCGGGCCCCTCGACCGTGCGGCCATCGTCTACGTCCGACAATCCACGCCGCAACAAGGGATTGATCATCAGGAGTCGACCGCACGCCAGTACGCCCTGGCCGACCGGGCGGTCGAACTCGGCTGGCCCCGCGGGCAGGGCACGGTCATCGACGACGACCGGGGCCCGAGCGGGCCGTCGGTCGAAGGGCGTCCCGGGTTCCAGCGGCTCCTGGCCGCGGTGGCGCGGGATCACGTCGGGCTGATCCTCGGGCGGGAGACGAGCCGTCGGGCCCGCTCGGGCCGCGATTGGCATCAACTGTTGGAGCGGTGGGCCCGCTTCCGCACGCTGCTGGCCGACGCCGACGGCCTGGACGACCCGACCGACCACAACGACCGCCTCCTGCTCGGCCGGCCCGGGATGATGAGCGAGGCCGAGCTTCCTATCCTCAAAGAACGGCTGTCCCAGGGCAAACTCAACAAGGCCCGCCGCGGCGAGCTGATGGGGATGCCGCCGATCGGCTTCGTCCGGCTCCCCTCGGGGGAGTGGGCGATCGACCCGGACGAGCAGGTCCAGGCGACGGTGCGATTGCTCTTCGATCAGTTCGACCGGGAGACCACCCTTGCTGGCCTGCTCCGCTACCTGGTCGACCCCAAGGTCCTCATCGCGGTCCGGCCGCCATCCGGGGCGAACCGCGGGGAGTTGGAGTGGCGGCGTCCGAACCGGGCGACCTTGCCGAACCTCCTGCACCCCCCGTCGTACGCCGGCGCCTCCCGGTTCGGCCACCGGTCGGTCGACCCGCGGCGGAAGCGGCCGGGCCGGCCGAACACCGGCAAGCTGATCCGCCGGCCGGAGGACGGCCTGGTGCTGATCCGGGGGCCGCCTCCCCGCGTCCATCACGTGGGACCGCTTCCGGGCGAATCAGGACCGCCTCGAAGCCAACCGGGCGTGGTGCGACAGCCCGGGGGCGCCGCGGCAGGGCCCGTCGCTGCTGGCCGGGCTGGTCCGGTGCGGGCGGTGCGGGCGGCGGATGATCGTGCGGGACTCGGGGACGAACGGTCGCCACTGCTACAGCGGCACCCGCGGCTCGGCCGACTACGCCGAGCCGCTGTGCCAGTGCCTGTCCGGCCCGGTGGTCGATGGCCTGGTTCGTGAGCAGATCCTGGGGGCGGTCGAGCCGGCGGCGCTGGCGGCGAGCCTGGCGGCGGTGGCCGAGGTCGAACGGGAGCGGGCCGAGCGGTCCCGGCACTGGCAACGGCGCCGGGAACGGGCGTGGTTCGAGGCCGAACGGGCGGCGCGGCAGGACCAGGCGTGCGAGCCGGAGAACCGTCTCGTGGGCCGCGAGCGGGAGCGGCGGTGGGAGGAGGCCTGGAAGGCCCAGCGGCCGGTCGAGGACGACTACGAGCGGTGGCAGCGGTCGGCCCCGGGCCGCCTCTCGCCCGACGACGAGGCGGCGATCCGGACACTGGCCGCCGACCTGCCGACGGTGTGGGGGGCGGCGACGACCTCGCCCGCCGAGCGGCAACAGATTGCTAGACTCTTGAGCGAACATGTGGGCGTTACGGTGGACAAGGCCCGCGAGCGGGTCGACGTGGAGCTTCACTGGGTCGGGGGGTTGGTCCAGTCGCACACCCTGGGCCGGCCGGTGACGCGGTATGACCTGCCGAGCGACTCCCCGCGGCTGGTCGAGCGGCTGCGGGCGCTGTGCGGCGAGCGTCTCAGCTCGGCGGGGATCGCCGAACGGCTGAACGCCGAGGGTTTCCGGCCGCCGAAGCGGACGAATCGGTTCACCGGGGAGATGGTGCTGCGGTTGACGTCACGCCTGGGGTTGAAGCGGCGGGAACGCCACGGCAGCCCCGCGGGCCTGGGCCGGGATGAGTATCGGCCGATGGGCCTGGCACGGCGGCTGGGGATGTCACGGGACACGGTGCGGCGGTGGCTGCGAGCCGGCTGGCTGTCGGTGCGCCGGGACGCCGACGGCCACCCCGTGATCTGGGCCGACGCCTCCGAGCTGCGGCGGCTGCGTGCACTCCACCGGCTGCCGCGAACCTGGGCGAACAGGGGTCGGCTCGCCGAATTGAAGAAGCCGAAGCCATGCCCGGGGCGGTAGAGTGTCGGTGGCCCGGTTCACCCCGAGCCGGGCCACCCCACCGCGCTCTTGGAGGGCATTATGGCTGGAACATCGAGGATTATTTCGAGGACGCCAAGAGCGACCTTGGGATGACGCAGTATGAGACGCGGTCGTGGGTCGGATGGCACCATCACATGAGCTTGGTGGCGATGGCTCATCTCTTCATTACCTTGACACGGCGTGCGCTGGGAAAAAAACGCCGGAGTTGACGTTGGACCGGACGGTGCGGTTGCTCCAGGGGGCGATCGCGGTTCCAGGGCTGACACTGGAGTTGGCATTGTTGCTGGTGGAGTACCACATCCGCCGGAACGAGCTCGCCCGGAAGTCCCACGCCAGGACCTGGATGGCCCGACACAAGAAGGTCAAACTACTTCCGCTTTAGAAGTAGTTACACCCGATTGAAAAGTGCGAGCCTCAGTGTAATCGCCCGCGGAGTTTCGGGCCGAGCCATTCGCCGAGACCGTGCCGACCGGCGTGATCACCGTCCCCGCGGCGCTGACGATCTGCCGATTCGCCATGATTCGGCCCCGCGCACGATCGTCGGTCGCCCCGTGAGGATCGGGACAGTTACGGATCTCCGCGCTCGATGGATCGACCGACCTGCTTCAGGAACTCGTTCCATTCCGGGTCCGTGATCGTGTGGGTGTGGTCGAGGCCGAGCCAGACGATCACCATGCTCCATTCCGGGATCACGAAGCAGTGATTATTCGTAAAGCCTCAGCCGAATCCAGTTGATCTTGCACTCGGCTGACCGCGTCGTTTTCCTGGAGGCATGGCACGGACGGACACGGACACGCTCGATTCGGCGGCCTTGCAGGCCCTGCTCGGGCCGCAGTTGACGGCCGAGCAAGCCGAACTGATCTACCAACAGGGTCAGGAGGCCGTCGTCTTCGCGCTGCTGAGCCTGGCGAAGCGACTGGCTGAGAAGCCCTCCACCAGTCCGACCGCGCGCGATCCCTCGGCGCCCTCGGGGCAGACGCCACCGTACGCCAAGCCGACGAGCAAGGGGCGATCCAGGGGGAAAGGGGCCAAGCCCGGGCATCCCGGCCATCGGCGCCCGCGCCGCCGAACATCGACCGTCGCGAGGAGCATACGCTCACGACCTGCCCACAATGTCACGGGCCGGTGCGGCCCTGTCGCGGCGTGCGCACGCGGGTCATCGAGGACATCCCCGCCGACATCACCCCGGTGGTCACCGAGCACACCATCCACCGGTACTGGTGCCCGCAGTGCCGCGATACCGTCGAGCCGGTGGTCACCGATGCCTTGCCGGGCTCGTCCATCGGGCTGCGGGTGGTGGCGCTGTCGGCCTGGCTGCACTACCTGCTGGGCGTCACGCTGTCGCAGATCGTCGACGTCTTCAACTTCCACCTGCACTTCAAGCTCTCCTCCGGCGGCCTGGTGCAGATGTGGCGACGACTCCGCGAGATCCTCCGGGCCTGGGACCTGGAGATCCAGTCCCAGGCGCTGGACAGCGCGGTGCTGCACGCGGACGAGACCGGCTGGCGGGTCGACGGCCAGTCGCACTGGCTGTGGTGTTTCACCACCGGGGACCTAACCTACTACATGATCGATCGCAGTCGCGGCTCGCCGGCGCTGAAGCGATTCTTCGTAAAGGATCAGCCGAGTTCAGAGCATTTCGCTGGCAGAGGTGGTAGCTGGCCGGTTCGCAGGTGAATGCGCACGGGTGTGTTGGTTCAGCGTGAAATGGAGGATCGGGGCCGCGCCGTAAGCTAGCCGGTAGAATCAAGAAATTTGGTTGGATTTATCGCATTCGTGCCAATCCCGGAGCCGATGCAGGGGGGCATCCTGCCCCCCCTTCCGGTCTTGGCCCCCAGGTCGGCGCTCGGGTCGCGTCCCCGCGTTGCCCTATCCTCCGCCTGGGCCGTCCTCACTGTAGCCCAGATCACGACCCGGCGGCAACCGCGCGTCGGCGCTCCTCGCAGGACCGATGCTCCGACGCCGTGCCCGGGCCTCCGCCAGCTTCCGCTGGCGGCTGGCGAAGATCGCCTCCTGGCGGCCTTCCAGCCGGTCCTTCGGCGTGACGTAACCGATCGCACTGTGCAAGCGGACCTCGTTGTAGTGCGTCCACGTACTCCGCCACGATCCGCCGCGCGTCCTCCAGGCTCAACGGCGTCTTGACCCGGATGCACTCGCCTTTGAGCGTCTTGTGCCACCGCTCGATCTTCCCATTGCTCTGTGGGTAATACGGTGATGTCCTCACATGAGTCATCCCGCAAATCCGGATGAACTCCTTGAAGTCGCGGGCGATGAACTGCGGGCCGTTGTCCGAGATGATCCGGGGGCGCGCCTCGGGATACCGCTCGCGGGCCCGCTGGATGATCGTCTCGACGTCGGCTTCGGTCATCGTCTCGCGGATCTCCCAGTGGACGATGAACCGACTGCAGCCGTCGAGCAGGCTGCAGAGGTAGAAGAACGTCCCGGCGATGTTGATGTACGAGACATCGACATGCCAGTGCTCGTGCGGTTGCCGCGGTTGCTCGAACCCTTGACCCTTCTTCGAGGGCCTGCCGCCCCGCGGGGCGAGGCGACCGGCGGCCTTGAGGACGCGGTAAACGCTGGACGGGCTGACCGCCACGACGTCGGCGTCGAGCATCATGTAGGCCAGTCGGCGATAGCCCTCCAGGGGGTAGCGGGCGTGGAAGTCGAGGATGGCCTGCTTCTCCCAGCCCTCCAGCCAGCCGTCGCGCGGGAGCCGGGCGTTGTGCCGGTTGGCCGGCCCGAGGCGGGCCTTCCACGAGAAGAACTTGCTGAGGCCGACGCCGAGCCAGCGGACGAGCCGCGTCAGGGGGAATTCGGTCCGGGCCGCCCAGCGTTCGAGGAAGGCGACGACCTGGTCGCGTGTCGCCTGGGGAACCCAGGCTCCCTTCAGAGTTCCCCAAGCTCTTTTTTTAGTTGGATATGTTCCTCCATGAGTTCGGCGAGGACCTCGTTCTTGCGCCGGAGCTTCTCCTCCAGGAGGGCGATCCGTCGCTCCTTGAGGTCGGCCGCCCGCTGGGAGCGGCGTTCGAAGGCGGCGGCACCGTTCTCGAAGAACTCCTTCTGCCAGCGGTAGAACATGGTGGGGTGGATGCCGTGCCGGTCGCACAGGTCGGAGACCGGCGTGTGCTCCAGGAGGTGGAGCCGGAGGATCGCGAGCTTCTCCTGGGGGGTGAACCGCTTCCGCGTCTTCTTGGACATGGGGTAGCCTCCGCTCGAAAGTGTAGCTTATTCGAGCGCGGCGTTACTCCATTTCCGTCTGAAGCAAAACACTTCCCCTTCCACTCCAGCTTGCGGTTGAATTTCAGGTCACCGACGTAGCCCCGGGGCTGCCCGAAGTGGTCCTTCTTCTCATCGATGTGGTTCAGGACCGGGGCCTTGGTGAAGTACGAGTCGATGGCGAACGTGCCGGGGATCTTCTGTTCGCACACCCAGTCGACCAACTCGCAGCACAAGACGGTGGGGTTCCAAAACGGCTCCCCCATCGCCTCGCAGATCTCCGGCTTGCGGAACAGCCGGAACTCCAGAGGATAGTGCTTGCCGCTGGTGCCGACGTAGTCGGCGAAGAGGTAGTCCTGGGCGATCTTGTTCCGCTCCTCGGCGTGGTCCCAGAACCACCCGGCGTCGGGGATCAGGAGGCCGTCACGGTCGACCAAGGTGTTGTCGATGGGGAGGACCCCGTGGTCGCTGGAGCGAGTCGAGGAGTCTTTCTGGAGCTCGTCCAGGCGACGCCGGTTGAGGGCCTGGACGTCCCACTCCGCTTCGGTGAGGTACCGGTTGAGGCAGGATTGGTCCGTGGTCACGGCGAACTCATGGTTGATGCCGAGCACGGTCTTCCGCTCGGCGACCATCAAACCGGTGAGATACTCGGCGAAGTGCCGCCGCTGGCATTCGTTGTGGAGTAACTGATTAGCGACCCTCTTGCCCTTGAGGTTCGCTGGTTTTACGGTGGTCGGCATGAGCGAATCGGACCTCGCCAAACTGGATCGCGACGCCCTGATCGCCTTGGTCCTCAGGCTTCAAGCCGAGATCGAGTCGTTGAAGCGGCGGGGCAAGCGGCAGGCGGCGCCGTTCTCCAAGGGGACGCGCGTGAAGGCCCCCGAGAAGCCCGGTCGCAAGCCCGGCCAGGGGCCGTTCAAGCGGCGCGAGGCCGGCGGCGGAGCAACTCTCCGAGCCGCCGATCGACGTCCCGGTCGGCGAGAGGCCGAAGCCCGAAGTGCGGCGGCGAATTCGACGAGGGCCGCGTCGAGGAAGCCTCGATCACGGACCTTCCCGAGGTCGTCTCGCCGCGGGTCCGGCTTTTCCGCGTGGCGTCGCGGCGTTGTCGCCGTTGCGGCCGAATCGTCCGCGGGCGGCATCCCGACCTCGCCGCCGACCCGCGCGGGGCGACCGCCCATCGCCTCGGCCCGCGGCTCCTGGCGGCCGCCCATTACCTCCACTACGGCCTCGGCGTGCCGGTCCGCAAGCTGCCGGCGGTGCTCGAAACGCTCGTGACGGCGTCCGGCTCACGCAGGGGGCTCTCACGCTCGACGCGATCAAGAAGGCCGCCGCCGCGATCGGGGCGACGTATCAAAACCTCTGTGATTCCGTCCGCGACGCCCCCTTCGTCCACACCGACGACACCGGCTGGCGCAGGGCGGCCTGCCGGCATGGCTGATGGTCTTCGAGACCGACGCCGCGACCGTCTACCAGGTCCGCCCGCGACATCGCAACCAGGAGGTCCGCGAGCGGATCCCCGCCGACTTCCAGGGGGTGATGATCACCGACCGAGGCCGGGGTCTACGACGCCGATCTTTGCGGGCGTCAAGAAGCAGAAGTGCCTGGCCCACGTCCTGCGGACGCTGTCGGAGGTGTTGGAGACCAAGACCGGGCGGGGCGTGGTGGTTCGCGAACGGCTGAAAGACCTGCTGAAGCAGACGCTGGCGTTGTGGCGTGAGCGTCGCGCCGGGCCGGCCGGCGGCCGGACTACGCCGAGCGAGTTGCGACGACTGAAATGGTCGATGACCGACCACCTGCGCGACCGCGCGCTGACGGATCCCGACAACCAGCGGCTCCTCAACGAGCTGGGCCGCTGCCACGACGCGGGCTCGCTGGTGCGGTTTCTGGACGAGCCAGGGATCGAGCCGACGAACAACCGGGCCGAGCGGGCGCTGCGGCCGGCGGTGATCGCGCGGAAAGTGTCGCAGTGCACCAAGACCGCGAAGGGCACACACGCGTTCGAGGCCTGGACCAGCGTCGTGCGGACGCTGTCGCAGACCAAGCCGGACCCAACCTCCTCGACGCCCTCGTCCGCATCACCCATCCCGCCGAACCCCGGCACGCCTGAACCGCCCGCCAGGGCGCTAAGAGCGTCTAACAAAACCCAGAGAATAGCGCACTCGCACAGATCTTGATGCAGGCTAAGGTCAGGAACGCCTGATGGATATCCGGCCGTTTCTCGTAGCGGACGCGCAGCCGACGGTTCTGGTGGACCCAGGCCAGCGTCCGCTCTACTGGCCACCGCGTCTCTCCCAGACCCGATTCGTCATCGATACCCTTCTCCGGCAAGATCGGCTCGATCCCCAATTCCCGCAGCCCCTGACGGTGTGGCTCCGAGTCGTAGGCCAGGTCCCCCTGCAGGGCGTCGGGACGCTTCCGCGGGCGGCCGACCTTGCCCGCCACCGCCGGGATCTTGCGGAACAGCGGCGCGAATTCGGAGATGTCGTTGCGGTTGGCGGCCGTCCCGCTCACGGCCATCGGGATGCCCGAGGCGTCGGTGAGGACGTGATGCTTGCTGCCCGGCTTGCCCCGGTCCACCGGGCTGGGGCCGGTGGCCCCGCCACCATAGGCGGCGCGGACCGAGGAGCTATCGATCAGGGCCCGCGACCCATCGATCTTGTCGGCCCCGCGGAGCCGGGCCAGCAGGACCCGGTAGATCCGGTCCCAGGTGCCGTCGGCCTGCCAGTCGCGCAGGCGTCGCCAGCAGGTCATCCCCGAGCCGCAGCCCATCTCACACGGCAGGTCCTCCCAGGGGATGCCGGTCTTCAGCACGAAGAGAATCCCGGTCAAGGCCTCGCGATTGCCGACGGGGGGGCGTCCCCCCTTGGGGCTCGGCGGCGGCAGCGGCGGTAAGAGCGGGCCGACGACTTCCCAGAGTTCATCGGGCAGGATGGGCTTGGCCATGGTGGAAATCTCCTGGTCACTCGGACCGAGAAGACAACGAGCGATCGGCATGCCGAAGACCAGCAACCCTGGAGGTTTTGTTAGACGCTCTAATACTACTCCGTTACGATCTCCTGCCGGATTTGCATTGATGCGTGACATCGGATTCCGCTACTCTCTGACCTCTCTTGATTTGCGTCGGGTTACATGGACGCAATTGCCAAGAATCGATCATTCGAGCGATGCCGTAAACCATTGTCTTGCAATAAGTTGTACGACGTAACGGAGTAGTACTAAGGGGTTTGAAAGAAGGTAATTCTCCCGTATCCTGTAGCCTCTTCACCAGGAGGCCCAGGAGTTTACGGAGATGCGACCCGAACCTGAGATGATCCCCGTCCTGATCGATGCCGCCGAGGCCCTCACGGGCAGCCCGAAGCGGCTCTTCATGGCCAAGACCGTCCAGGCCATGGGCCGGGGCGGGCCACGCTGGGCCGAGGTGCATCTCGGCTGGTGCCGGGACACCCTCCGCAAGGGCACGCACGAACTCCGCACCGGCCTGACCTGCGTCGATGCCTTCCCCTGCCGCCGTCGCAAGCCCGCCGAGGAGCACTGGCCCCGACTGCTGGAGGATATCCGCAGCATCGCCGACGGCCAAAGCCAGGCCGATCCCAAGTTCCAGACCAAGAGGCTCTTCACCCGCATCAGTGCCGCCGAGGTCCGCCGCCAGTTGATCGCCACCAAGGGCGATACCGACGCCGAGTTGCCCACCCCGCAGACGATCAACACCAAGCTCAACATGCTCGGCTATCGCCTCTCCAAGGTGGCCAAGTGCCGCCCCCAAAAAGAGTCCCGCAGACCGATGCCATCTTCGAGCAACTGAAGGTGGTCAACCCCGAGGCGGACCGGGCCAGGGACACCCTGCGGGTCTCGATCGACGCCAAGGCGACGGTGAATGTCGGCCCGTTCTCACGCCGGGGCCGGAGCCGGACCGGCACGAAGGCGGTGGATCACGACTTCAAGCCCGAGGCGACCCTGACCCCCTTCGGCATCTTCCGGCCCGAGCCCGACGACCTCTGGCTGTCCATGGCCCGGTCGAAGGTCACCAGCGACTTCATCGCCGATCGCCTGGAGCCGTGGTGGGAGGGCGTCCGGCTGCGGTTCCTGCACGTCAAGACGCTGGTGATCAACCTGGACAACGGCCCGGAGAACCACAGCCGGCGGAGCCCGTTCCTCAAGCGGATCGGGGGCTTCGCCCGCAAGTACCGCCTGGCGGTGCAGTTGGCGGACGACCCGCCGTATCACAGCGAGGACAACCCGATCGAGCGGTGCTTTGGCATCCTGGAGATGCACGGGAACGGCTCGCTGCTGGACTCGGTGGAGGCGGTGTTGGGCTTCGCCCGGTCGATGACCTGGAAAGGGAAGCACCCGGTGGTCAGCGTGGTGGAGACGACCTACGCCACGGGGGTGAAGCTGACGCCGGGGGCGATGGAGGCCTTGGAGGCCGAGGTGATCCGCCTGCCCTCGCTTGAGAAGTGGTTCGTGAAGATCCCCCGCAAGCGAGGCAGGCCACGGAAGACATAGCTTCTTTCAGGTGCCTAATCAGTTACCTCAGGTCGAACCGCCAGGACCCGATCACAGCAGCGAGCGGGGTGTCTGCGAAAAGAACGGGAGCGGATGGGAATCGAACCCACCTGCGACCTGTCGCCAGGCCGCACAGCGGTTTTGAAGACCGAGGGGGGCACCAGCCCGCCGAACGCTCCCGGAAAGCCTCAAGTCCGGAGAGACCGCTTCACTCCTCGTTGTGTTGCCTGGAATTGAAATGGCGGCTCCGACTCCAGGCGCCAGCCCGGTGTTTAGGCGGCGTGGCCGCGGCAATTGAAGGCCACGGACGTCTCACTCTTGACGAGCGATTCTACCGCGAGGCGTCCTGCCCGCAAAGCCCCTCGCAAGATGGTGGAGGACCGCAGGGAAACGGATTGCTCCTGGCTTGAATCCTCTCACCGTCCGGTCGCGAACTCCATGGAGACTGAGATTTTACGCGCTCGGCGCACCGCAATGAGGGGCTCGCGACCGCCCCCCTGAATGCTCGCCAGATCGGTAGCGTCGAGCGGAATTGGTGGTGGACGGAGGCCGGTGCACGAGGTGGACTGCCGACCATCGACTAGCGGGCCGGGACGCCTCCCATGACCGCGATCGCTCCCGCCCCGCCGAGCGCCGCGGGTGTCGTCCCAACGCTCGCGGAACGCGCACCGACCGATCGCCGGTAACTCATCCCTCCCCTACTATATCCACCCCCGCCATATCCCCGGGAACCATGATGTTGCAACGGATTGAGATAATTCGAGGAGATCGATTTGTTGGCGTGGAGGCCAGAGGTGTAGTTTGTGGCCACATGATGCGATACCACAGGTGCTCGGTAAGGAGTGAAGAACCCTTGCTCGACGACGGTTGGATACCCCGACGGATGGGCATAATTCTGAGCCCGTGCCGGCGTGGTGATGAGAACCAGCAGGAGTGTGATTCCGAGGAAGGCGCCACGAGGAATGGTCAGCATGGACGGGGCCCCTGGATGGTTGTGAGGGAAGTGAAGGCGAACGGGGCCTCGGCGGACCGTTCGAGGGGGACCTTCATGCTCAGATCGATTTTATCCGCTCCCGTGTGGATGGATCAAGAAGGGTACGGGAATAATCGGCTTCTCTGGTGGAAAGGGTTTCGCTTTCACAGCCCGAAGCCGATTATTTCTTTCAAGAAACAAACCAAAAATAATCCTTCTCGACACGATCGCTTAGAATCGTCATTTTCTGGTGGACGGTCCGGGTGTCGAGCCGACTTCCGTAGGACTGAGATCCTGATAAACTCAGGAGACTCTCCGGAAAGCCGGAGATTCACCGCATTCGTCTCCTCGAAACCTCGCCCCATCGGCTGCAATGTCGCAATCGTGTGCTATAATGTGAACGGCGGTCGGAAAACGTAGCGCGGGGCGGCTGAAAAACGGAGCGCCCGGTCAGTCCAGGCTACTTCTCCCCCGATTCCGTGTCGATCACCTCACCCTGCCGCCTACGGCGGGCCTCCCTCAGCCGGTAGCTCTCCCGGCCGGTCTCGAGGATCGTGCAGCGGTGGGTGAGCCGGTCGAGGGTCGCCCCCGTCAGCCGCTCGCTGCCCAGCACCTCCGTCCACTCCTCGAACGGCAGGTTCGTGGTCACGATCACGCTCGACCGCTCGTACGCCGTGCCGATCACATCGAAGAGCAGCTCCGCCCCCACCTTGCTGGCCGGCACGTACCCCAGCTCGTCGAGCACCAGGAGGTCGAGCTTCCGCAGCTGGGTCCGCAGCCGTGCCAGCTGCCGCTCCTCCCGGGCCTCCAGCAACAGCGTGGCCAGCTCCGTCACGCGGAAGAACCGCACCCGCTTGCCCCGGGCGCACGCCTCGGCGGCCAGCGCCGTGGCCAGGTGCGTCTTCCCGGTCCCGCTCCCGCCGATCAGCAGGATGTTCTCACGGCGTTCGATGTATTCGCACCTCATCAGTTCGAGGACCAGCGGCTTGTTCACCGACGGCACGGCCGTGAAGTCGAACCCCTCGAGGCTCTTGAGCGTGGGGAACCGCGCCGCCTTCAGCCGCCGCTCCGCCGCCCGTCGCTCGCGGTCCAGCAGCTCCAGCTCGCAGAGCTGCAGCAGGAACCCCAGGTGGTCGACGTTCTCCCGGGCGCACCGGGCCGCCACTTCTCGCACTCGGCGGTCATCGTCGGCAGCCTCAGCGCCTTGAGGTGGTGCTTCAGCAGCACCGTGCTCCTGGTCTCCAGCTTCTTCATGACGCCACCTCCGCCGCCAGGCTCGCGTAGGCCGACAGGTCGGGCGCCGGCACGGTGACCGCCTTGAGGTGCGGGCGGCCGTCGAGGCAGAACAGCCCGACCGGTTGTTCCCGGCGGTGCTCCAGGATCAGCCGCACGGCGTCGGCGTCGGCGACGCCCAGCTCCAGGGCCGCCTCCACGGCCCGCGTCAGCTCCGCCAGGCCGGCATGCTCCAGCAGCCGCAGGACCTTGATGAACGGCCGCGTGCCCGGCGTGCCGAACTCGGCCTCCAGCCGCCGCCGCAACACGCCGAAGCAGACCGGCAGCTCCCAGCCCGCCAGCGGCGCCGCGAAGTCGAAGGCCCCCGGCTTGCGCTCCAGCAACGCCAGGTAGTGCACCGGCTCGTAGAAGACGCCCTCGCGGCCCCAGCGGCGGCGGTGAGTCGCCACCACGCTCTCGCCGACGACGATGCGGACCGTGTCGACGGTCCCGATGGCCGTGACCCGGTGGTGGGCGAACTGCGTCGGCACCGAGTAGTCGTTGGTGTCGAAGCGGACCAGCGACAGCGAGTCGGCCCAGGTCGGCTCGACCCGCGCCGCGACGAAGGCCTCGCCCGGCAGCGGCAGCAGCGCCGCACGCTCCTCGGTCAGCAGCTCGGCCTTGGTCGCCGGCTTGCCCCGCAGCCGGCGTGAGAGGTCCGCCCGGCAGTCGGCCTCGAGCCGGGCATTGAGCCCCTCCAGGCCGCCATGGAGCACCGGGACGGGGACGAGGAAGTTGCGGCGGGCGAAGCCGACGAGCGTCTCGACGTGCCCCTTCTCGTTGGGCCGCCGCACCAGGCAGAAGTGGCCCTCGAAGAGGTAGTGACTCTTGAGCCGGAGGAACTCGCCGGTGACCTTGCGGTCGCGGCTGCCGGTGATCCTGGCCACGGCGATCTTGGAGTTGTCGTAGCTGATACGACGCGGGACGCCGCCGAGGAAGGCGAAGGCGCGGACGTGGCCCTCGAGGAACGCCTCGGTGCACTCGCGTGGGAAGGCCTGGCAGTAGATCGCGTCGGAGTACGGCAGGGTCAGGACGAAGACGGCCACCTTGGTCGGCCGGCCGTCGAGCGTGACCTGGGCCTCGCCGAAGTCGACCTGGGCCTCGCCGGGCGGGTGGGTCAGCGGGACGAAGACCTCGGTGTGGGTGCGGCGCCAGGCCCGCACGGCGTCCTTGACGATCGTCAGGCCGCCGGTGTAGCCGTGCTCGTCCCGCAGCCGCTCGCAGAGGCGTTTGGCGGTGTGCCGCTGCTTCCTGGGGGCCTTGCGGTCCTCCTCGAGGATCTGATGGAGGACCGGCAGGAAGGGGTCGAGCTTGGGGCGGGGTCGGGGCGTGGCCCGGCGATAGCCCGGGGGCTCGGGATGGCGGAGGATCTTGGTGAGCGTGTCCCAGTGGATGTCGAATTCGCGGCAAGCGGCGCGCTTGCCCAGGCCGTCGACGAGGACGCGACGGCGGATCTCAGCCCAGTTCTCCATGTCGGTAAACACCCATGTACCTCGCGAGGTCGAGTCAGGGATGGGGTGGAGCCACCCTCAAGCCTGGCCCGGTCTCCACGAGGGGAGCCATGGGCGCTACGTTTTTCGACCGCCCGCCGGTCACCGCCCCGCGCTACGTTTTTCGGCCGCCGTTCACATATAATTAACACTGCTTCGCGGACGCTTCTGATTCGCAATCGGAGGCCCCGTCCTGGCATGTCGTCGCGGCGCTGACGGCGCGTCCTCGTCGCCGAACGAACTTCACAATGGGCAAAATAGATGTGGTAATCTGCTGCTGATTAAAGAGTTGGGTTGTGACTCCTGGCGCCAGAAGAAGCGTCCCCTCGGTGGCCTCACGTCGTCTCGGAGGCGTCCCAGCGCGTTGCCGAGGTGTTCCGGGACCATCCGAAGTCTTTCTGGATGGCAAAACAAAGCGGACTCGACGTCGGACCCGGAATCCATGAGCCTGTTCGCAACTCCAAAGCAGGACGATTCTCCCACCTTCCCGGTGAGCCTCAGAGGATTCTGATCTGACGAACTTCAGGGCCACTTCTGCCGGCAAGGAGTCACTTCCCGGTGATTCTCTGGCCATCGATCACGGCGAGGTTAGGTTAAAAAAGGTTAGGCTCATGATGGATTCCGGGGTGGTGGCCCCCTGATGTTGGCCGTAAGCCATTGCAGGAAAGGCGTTTAATCACCCAGAAGGCAAGAGCCTCGCCCCCGAGCCGTAAATCGCTTCCTCAAGAGAAGTTACGACGAGATCGCCGAGCCACCACCCCGGAATCCATCATGAGCCATTGAAAAATGCTGACAGAGGTCTCTCAAGCGATTTCCTCTACGGAGAATCGCTCTAGTTTTACAGCAGCAGCAAATCCGCGGTGTTTCTGGTAACATCGAATCATAGGGAACTGAACATGCGAGGACCGGCCGGCCCGTCGCCCCAACACCTCATGTCGGGAGGGAGCCTCCATGACACCGGACGACGTGCGCGCCGCGGCCGAGCGACTGGTCGACTTCCACGAGCGGTTCGCCCCGCTCTTCGGTAAGGAGCAGGCTCAGGACCATGCCTATGACTACGTCAAGGGCCTGATGGTCTGCCCCGACCGCAAGAGCGTCGAGCCGATCGCCCTCCTGGTCGGCCACGGCGATGTCTCGGGCCTCCAGAAGTTCATCAACAGCGCCCCCTGGCAGTACGACGACGTCCAGGCTGAACTCCAGGCCGTCTTCGACGGCGAGCTGGTCCCCTCGGCGGCCGGGTCGCCCGCCGGCGTCGTCGGTGTCATCGACGAGTCGGCCTTCGCCAAGCAGGGCGTACACTCCGCGGGCGTGGCCCGGCAGCACAACGGCCGGCTCGGCAAGGAAGACAACTGCCAGGTCGGCGTCTTCCTCGTCGGCGTTACCCCCGCGGGGGCCGCGCTGTTGGACCACCGGCTCTACCTGCCCAAGCCCTGGTGCGAGGACACGCCTGAGGCCCGGGCGCGGCGCGGCAAGGCGCACATCCCCGAGGACGTGACCTTCCGGCCCAAGGCCCGGATCGCTGCCGAACTGGTCCGCGGGGTCGTCGTGCTCGGTCAGACGCGACTGGACTGGGTGGTCGCCGACGAGGAGTACGGCAAGGCCGGGCACTTCCACGAGGCGATGGACGAGTTGGAGCAGCGGTACGTGGTCGAGGTGCCGGTGACGACGACCGTCTGGACCGAGGACCCGGCCGGGTGCGTGCCGGCGTACGGCGGCCGGGGCCAGCCGCCGAAGCGCCCGACACGGGAGGGTGTGAAGTCCGTGGCCGCGGTAGCCGCGGGGCTGCCCGCCGAAGCCTGGCAGACCCTGAAGGTGCGCGAAGGGGCGTGCGGGCCGCTGGTGTTCGAGTTCGCGGCGGTGCGGGTGTGGGCGATGCGCGACCAGAAGCCGGGGCCACCGGTGTGGCTGCTGATCCGCCGGTCGCTGGAGGCGATCCCCGAGGTCAAGTACTACATCTCCAACGGCGGGGCCGAGACGCCCTTGAAGGTCCTGGCGTTGGTCGCCTGCACGCGCCACCGAGTGGAGGAATACTTCGGCGAGGCCAAGACGTACCTGGGGATGGCGCAGTACGAGACGCGGGCGTACGTGGGGTGGCACCATCACATGGCGCTGGTGGCGGTGGCGCACCTGTTCGTGACGTTGACGCGTCTGCGTCTGAAAAAAAGTCGAAGGGCCTGACGCTGGACCGGGCGGTGCGGCTGTTGAGGTCGGCGTTCTCCGAGGCGGAACTGACCGTGGAGAAGGCGATCGCCCTGATGGACTACCACGAGGGGCGGAACAGGATCGCCAAGGCCTCACATGACAAGGCCTGGCACGCCAGGCACGAGGGCGTGAAATACCTGCTGCTGTAAGAGGCTATCCGGTAATTGATTTCCGTTTTTCCCTGGGATACTTGAAGGGAACCGGCTTCTTCGTTTGATCAGGTTTCAAAATTATAAGCATTCGATGAATCGAACTGACCTGGATCATTGCCGCGCTCGATTCGGGCGACCTTTCGTAGTCCCGGCTGTGTCGGCGATACCGCCCCAGCCAGGCGAAGCTCCGCTCCACCACCCAGCGACGGTGCAACAGCACGAACCCCTGCGCACCGACAGGTCGCTCCACCACCTCAATCACGTAGCCGGCTCCCGTCTTCTTCAACCAGGACTCCAGCGCATGATTGTGGTACTTCTGGTCGGCCCACAACTTCGCCAACCGAGTGCGGTGCTCGGTGGTCAGTCGGCCCAAGACCTCCGGGGCCGCCGTGCCGTCGTCGGCCGAGGCCGCCGTGACCATCACGACCAGCAGCAAACCCAACGTGTCCACGATGATGTGACGCTTCGTCCCCCGGATCTTCTGGCCGCCGTCGTACCCCCGCACGCCCCCGATCTCCGTCCCCTTGACGGTCTGGCTGTCGATGCTCCCGGCACTGGGGTTCGGATCACGCCCGGCGGCCTGACGCACCTCTTGTCGCAGGGCATCGTTGATCCGCTGCCAGGTGCCGTCGGCCCGCCACTGCTGGAAGTAGTCGTGGACGGTGCTCCGGGCCGGCAGGTCATGGGGCAGCATGTCCCACTGGCAGCCGCTGCGGTTGAGGTAGAAGATGGCGTTGAGCACCTCCCGGATCTCGACCTCCCGGGGTCGTCCCACGCGGCTGACGGGGATCAGCGGCTCGATGATCTGCCACTGCTCGTCGGTGAGGTCGGAGGGATAGGGCTTTCGCATCGGGGTGTGCTCCATCGTTGGTGTAACTCGCGGACCTCCTGACTTGGTAAGAGTTTACAAACTCTGAGGATTACCGGATAGCCTCTAAAACTAGGGCAAATCTGGCTTTTCGTACACCCTCTGAGACCGGGGCCGGCCCAGGCCGCCGAGCCGCTGGTCGCGCTGCACCGCCGGGTCCTGGCCGTCGACGGCACCTTCCTCAAAGCGGCCGCCGCTGTCGTTTGGGCGATCCGCCGTCGAGGGAGTAAAACCGGCGCACGACTCGACTTTCATCTCGACGTCGAGACCTGGCTGCCGGAACTGCTGGTCATCCCCAATGACCGCGAGGGCGCGGCGAAGACCGCTCAAGATACGATCACGGCCGGGGCCATTCATCTCTACGATCGGGGCATCTTCAGCTTCGATCTGATCGCGGCGCATGCCCCCAAGACGGCCGATTTCGTGATGCGAATCCGCGAGCCGGGGCCGCGCTGCCCGAAACTCGAAACCGCCGAAACGCGCGAACTCACTCCAGAAGCCCGGGGCGCGGGCGTCACGAGCGATCGCCTGGTGCCGCCTGGTGGGCTCGGACCATCGCAGACCGCCGGATCTGGTCCTGCGCGCGGTGGTGATCATCCCCGCGGACGACCCTGAGAATCCGGTCTATCTGCTGACGACGTTGCTCGACCTCGACGCGTCGATCATCGGGCTCTTGTACCGGCATCGCTGGCAGATCGAGCTGTTCTTCCGCTGGTTGAAGTCGTACGCCCGGTTCGACCACCTGATCAGCCACAACCGCGAGGGTGTGCTGCTGAACTTCTACGTGACCGTGATCGGCGTGACGCTGATGTATCTTCACATGGGCCATCGTCCCAGCAAATATCTGTTCCTCATGATGGGGATGGTGGCGAACGGATCGGCGACGCTGGAGGAGGTCATGCCGATCCTTCGGGAACGGGAACGACAGTGCAAGATGCAGCGTGATCGTGTCGCGCGGAAGCGTACCGAAAGACCGAAGTGAGCGATCCAGGCCAGTCCGCGCTCTGCGGCCGAGGTCGCGCCGCTGCAAGCGCCGCGCTCGCCCACGAAACGACAGGAGACGACCACCAGCCCCTTCAATTCGTCGTGCTTGCGGATGACCCAACAAGGGGACCCCCTCCGAAACAGGAATCCCGGACACTATTGGGTCGAACAGCCGGTACACCTGCTCGATCAGCTCGCGCAGGGTCCGTAACCGGGGCAGGCCCCGGCTGATTCGCAGCAGCGTCCGCCGCTCGGCCGGGCTGAGCCGACGCTGCACGAACAGGTACCGGTGCTCGAACAACGCGCCGATCTTCTGCTCCAGCCGCTTCTTCTGCCGGGCCCTCCGCCGGGCCTCCTTGGTACTCGGGCGGCCGCGCCGGAGCTTGGGCTTGCGGGCGGCCAGGCCCTTGCGGGCCTTGGCCACGGCGCCGAGCACCGCCTTGGTCAGTTCGCGAAGGACATGGAACGTGCAAATCTGATGGGGGATCTCGCCGAAGACCGTGGCGATGGGGGTGGGATACAGGGCCGAGCCGTCGGTGGTGATCCCGCGCAGGCCCAGGCCCCGCTGCTCCAGGGCGGCCTGGAACCGCCGGAAGAAGGCGGTGATGTCGTCCTGCTTCGGGTCGCGGGAGAGGGCCTGGTAGGGGATCCGTTTGAAGGTGCGGTTATCGACGATCGACAGGATGCAGAACGGGCCGTCGTACAGCTCGTCGGCGGCGATGTAACCGGAGAAGTCCTTCAGCGCCCAGTCCAGGGGCTCGGCTTCCATCCGGCGCGCCGCCTTTTTCCCCCCCGGCCTCGACCCAGTTCTGGACGGTGGCCCAGGGGACGAAGACGCGATGATCGCGCCAGAGGCTCCAGCTGGCGGCCTGGTAGGGCAGGCCGTCCTCGACGACGAGGCGGACGGCCAGGGCCACGACCCGTCTGGTGTAATGGCGGCCGGGCGCGGCCAGATCGCTACAGTCGGCGTTGAAGGACTTGCGGCACGCGGTGCAGTAGTGCTGGGAGTAGGTCAGGACGACATCGCATGGCCGCCCGGCGTCGAGGTCGCCGAGGTCGTGGAGTGTGCGTTGGAAGACGCGGTCGCGGTAGGAGCTGTGGCCGCACCGCGGGCAGGGCCGACGCCGGTAATTGCGGCTGCGCTGTCGGGTCTTGGCCTGGGGCAGATGTTCGACGCAGGTGATCCCCTCGGTGGGGTCGGGCAGGTCTTCTCCGGGTCCTGGCAAGGCGCGGTGCTCCTGTAAGAGGTTCCTACAGGGAAATACGCAGAAAGAGCCCGACCGGTTCGCTTCTCGACCCGGTAGCCATGCTAGAGACTCGACAATTGTCAACTATATGCGCCCCCTTTGGAGCCAGGAGTTCCGTGTGTTTCAGGGGACTGCTGCGGGGAGCAGGACTGTTTGATCGCCCGGCGTTGGCAACCCCATGAGCGGGGATAGGACGACCGGGGGCCGATGCCCACGGTCACTGAAACAAGGGGGTGCAGCCTTGACCGCCTCTTGTGTTGCAGATACAACCAATGTGGAGGTACAGGGGCCATGCCGAAGAACCGGGACGACCGACCGACCGCCGAGATGATCGCCGGGGAGTGCCTCGCCGTCCGGGTGCGGGCCCTGAACCGGGCCGTCACCGCCCTGTACGACGAGGCCCTGCGGCCCCACGGCCTGCGGGTCGGGCAGTTGAACCTGCTGGTCGCCGTCGCCCGCATGGGCACCGCCAGGCCGGGGGACCTCTGCCGGGTCCTGAGGATGGAGAAGTCCACGCTCAGCCGGGACGTCGAGGTGATGCGGCGCAACGGCTGGCTGGAGGTTGCGGACGGGAGGCGGGCGGGCCCGCCCCCTGCGGCTGTCGCCCGAGGGCATGCCCTGCTGGAGCGGGTCGTCCCCGCCTGGCGGCAGGCCCAGGAGCAGGCCCGTCGGCTGCTCGGCGACGAGGGGTCCGAGGCCGTGCTGGCGTTGGCCCGCAGGCTCCAGGCGGGCGACACGCCGGGGCTCTGAGTCATTTCTTTCGGCCCCTATGTTGTATATACAACAATTGGAGGGAGACCCATGCCCAGGCTCGACGACCATCCGACCGTGGTCCGGCACCGACTACGGCCCGCCCGAGAGACCCCCGAGCGGCTCGACGTCGAGCGGCTCCGGCGTCTCTGCCTGGAGGCCGGGGCCGACGACGTGGGCTTCGTCGCCCTCGACCGCCCCGAACTCGACGACCAGCGGGCCGAGATCCTCGGCCTCTACCCGTGGGCCAGGGGGCTGATCAGCATCGTCTGCCGCATGAACCGGGAGCCGATCCGCAGCCCGGCCCGGTCGGTCGCCAACCTGGAGTTCCACCACTCGGGGGACCGCACCAACGAGGTCGCCCGCCGGATCGTCGCCGCCCTGGAGGCCGAGGGGGTGCGGGCGGTCAACCCGGCGATGGGCTTCCCGATGGAGATGGACCGCTACCCCGGCAAGATCTGGGTCGTCTCCCACAAGCCGGTCGCCGTGGCGGCGGGACTCGGACAGATGGGCATCCACCGCAACGTCATCCACCCGAAGTTCGGCAACTTCATCCTCCTGGC
Source organism: uncultured Planctomycetales bacterium (assembly GCA_963752755.1). Lineage (GTDB taxonomy): Bacteria > Planctomycetota > Planctomycetia > Isosphaerales > Isosphaeraceae > CAVVZJ01. Next base: position 701,500 of record CAVVZJ010000011.1, read on the forward strand.
GACGGTCCTGATCGACGCCGAGGTTTCCGAGCAGTCCCGGCCCATCGACTACAACCCGTGCCTGGAGTGCAAGCTGTGCGTGGCGGCCTGCCCGGTCGGGGCCATCGCCCCGGACGGCCACTTCGACTTCTCGGCCTGCCTGACGCACAACTACCGGGAGTTCCTCGGCGGCTTCGTGGACTGGGTGGAGCAGGTCGCCGACAGCAAGGACGCCACGGACTACCGCCGCCGGGTCGAGGACTCGGAGACGGCCTCGATGTGGCAGAGCCTCGGGTTCGGCCCCAACTACAAGGCGGCGTACTGCATGGCGGTCTGCCCGGCGGGCGAGGACGTGATCGGGCCGTTCCTGGCCGACCGGAAGCGGCTTCGTTAGCGAGGTGGTCGAGCCGCTGCGGGCCAAGGAGGAGCCGGTCTACGTCATCCCCGGCTCGGACGCCGAGGCGTATGTTGCTCGAAGCGGTTCCCGCACAAGCGGGCCAGGCGGGTGGGCGGCGGGCGGCGGCCCAAGTCGATCCGATCGTTCCTCTTCGTACTGCCGCACCTGTTCCAGCGGCACGCCTCGGCGGGCCTGGACGCCACCTATCACTTCACGTTCACCGGGGAGGAGGCCGCAGAGGCGACGGTCGTCATCCGGGACAAGGCGATCCGGGTCGAGCGAGGGCACGTCGGGCAGGCCGACCTGCACGTCACCGCCGACAGCCGGACCTGGTTGGGGTTCCTGGCGAAGGAGCGGAGCCTGGTCTGGGCGCTGCTGCGGCGGAAGGTCCGCCTGAAGGGCTCGCCCCGGCTGCTGCTGGCCTTCGGGCGCTGCTTCCCGTCCTGAACAACGTGGGCTTGGAGTCGTGGGCCACGGGCCGAGGCCCACGAGGGCTGCCTGTGGCGACTCGACGCCGAGCTTCAGCTATTGTCGGCGGGCTCGTCGGCGGGCGGCACGGAGAGGGACGACGGCCTCGTCGTCGGGATCATCCCCCATTCGGCCTCGCTCGAACCAACCGCTCCTGGCCGGGGCCGAGGGAGATAGATCCGCCTCCTCATCGTCGGCATCGCCCCCCGGACACGAGGGGGCACGACCTCGGGCGGCCCCTCGACGAACAGGCCGAGGAAGGCGCAGAGCTTGTCGATCCTCGCCTGGGGCAGGCCACGGCTGCCGTCGAGGAAGCGGTAGAGTTGCGTCCCGGTGACTCGAAGCACCTGGGCGATGTCGGCCACGGTGCTTTCGTGCAATTCCACCGCCCGACGGATGCGTTCACACAGGGCGGAATCGGGCGGATCGTTGAGCCGCCTGTCGAGGTCGCCCGCTGTCCCCATCCCCATAATTCGGCGATCGGGATTCAGGTGGGCGGAATTAATGGGTGAATGGTCCAGCTTGATCGACAAGTTCAGGGATTTGCCGATCTCGTCGAGCGCTGCCGGGACAGGTTCCTGGTGCCGCTGAGGAATCGGTAGACGTTCCGGGCCGAGACTTTGTGAGCTTGTCGTAGCGATACGGGGGCAAGCCGGAGTCCCGGATCGCCTGCCTGACACCGTAGCTGAGGCGATCTTCGTTGGTGTCCATCGGTCTCGCACGGCCCAGCGATTCGGTCCGGGTCCGGGATGATTTTACAACCTGTTGGTCGGGCGCTACCATGCGGGGGTCCCAGTCGGCAGTGAGTAAATCCAGGACTCACATGGGTGCCGAATTACGGTGTTGCGAGGCTCGGGAGTGAAGGAGGCGACCAAACGAGATGAGCAACGAGGCACGGGCAAGAGACCGGGGACCCTACCGCCTGATCGAGTCGGGCTTCGCCGGAACCGAATTGTACGAGGCTATCGCCGAACGCAACGCCACGAACCGTCGTCGGCTCGAAGGCCCGGCTCCCAGTTCCGGGCCGGGCCGGGTTCGACTCATCCACGGGGCGAACGAGGACGTCCTGCCCGTCGGGGGCATGAGGGTGGGCAAGGTGCGGTTCGAGTTCAGCGGCCTTTTCAACATTTCCCCCGACGCCGATGCCTTCCTCTCGGGCCAGCCGGTCGCCGAGGGCTACGTGCTGCGGCATGGCGAGATCCTGGAGTTCCTCCAGACGTGGGGCCGCAAGGGCGTCGGGCGGGTGTGGAAGGGCGAGGGCGAGATCCGTGATTCCTTCGGGTTGTCCGACGAGCAGTACGAGCACTGGCTCTCGCTCGGCCTGCCGGTCCACCGGTTCCCCGACGGTGGCGTCATCATGACGGAGACCGACTTCGACGCCTGGTCGAGGGGGGTCCTCCTGCCGGAGGTGACACCGGATGGTAACGATCGGCAGGCCGTCGGCTCCTGCCCCGACCTGCTCAGCGAGGCGCAGGCGGTCCGCTACCTTCGGCTCGATTCGATCGAGATTAAGAACCCGGAGGAGATCTTGCGGAGATATCGCAAGGAGGGGCACCTCAGGGGGACTCAGGTCAGCAAGCGGGTCTTCTACCTGCGGAGCGAACTCGACGCCTTCCTCAAGCGCCTGACCGACATCAACCCACGCTGACCGACAAGAACCTTCCCATGCACATCCCCGTCACGCTCGCCGAGCAGACGACCGCCAAGGGCGACGGCAGGCGCTATACCTACTGGGTCCTCCGCTGGTTCGGCTCCGACGGCAGGCGCTACGGCAAGACGATCGGCAGGGCGGACAAGATGTCCCGTCGCCAGGCCGAGAAGGTACGCCGCCAGAAAGAGACGGAACTCGAAACCCATCCCGGTCGCCGGGACGTGTCCCGCAGCCCGGTCCTGGCCGAGTTCCTCGACCTCTACTACGCTGACCGCAGGACCGAACTTGCCCCCGGCACGATGGAACTTCTCCGACAGACGGGGCGCTATCTGCTCGGCCACTTCGGCGAGCACCGGCGGATCGACTCGATCACCCGGCAGGAGGCCAGGGCGTTCAAGACGGCCTTGGCCGACGGCAAGCTGGCCCACGTCAACATGCGGAAGCGGGGCGGCCAGATGGCGGCGACGACGGTGGATCAGCACGTCCGCCAGGCCCGCAAGATGTTCAATCACGCCCTCGACGACGACCTGATCATCTACAACCCGTTCGACCGCCTCGCACAGAACGACTCGGTGGAGAAGGACTGGCACTACGTCGATCGGGGCGAGTTCGCCAGGCTCATGGCCGCCGCCAAGCCCGGCTGGCGGCTGCTCTTCGCCCTCTGCCGGTGGGCGGGCCTGCGGCTGGAGGAGGCCCTCGAACTGCCGTGGGCGAAGGTCTCCCTGGAGCGTCGGCGGCTGACCGTGATCAGCCGGGAGGACTGGTCGGTCAAGGACAAGGACGCCCGGACGGTCCCGATCGGGCCAGAACTCTGCGACCTGCTGCGGGCAGCCCACGACCCGGACTCGACCTCGGTGATCCCGCAGGGCTCGGTCGCCCGGTCGAACGTCTGGCGGGACTTCAAGGTGCTCTGCAATCGGGCGGGGGTGACGCCGTACGCCAAGCCCTTCCACGCCCTCCGCAAGAGTTGCATCACCGACTGGGCGTCGAACTTCCCTGCCCACGTCGTCAAGGAATGGGCGGGGCTCGGCGACCTGCGGACGACGCTGAAGTATTACCTCAAGGTTTCCGAAGGCGACTACCTGCGAGCGGCGGGCTTGCCGGACGGCAACGCCGGGCTGCACGCCAGCGAGGCCGACTTCGAGCGGGCTTCCTACCCTGATTCACCAGAACTCCCAAAGTCTCCAGTGGCCCAGGGCCGTAGGGAGGTTAAAGGTGAAGGGTCGGCGGCCACGGGGACCTCCGACCCTTTAAATTCTGTCGGCGACGATCGGTCGGGCGAGCAGGTCGTGTCGGGAGCCTCGGACGAACTGACACAACTTCTGACACAACCGGGCGATTTAAAGCCCTCGGATCGTCGTAAGTCAAGAGCGGGCGAGGGGATTCGAACCCCTGACGTCCAGCTTGGGAAGCTGGCATTCTACCACTGAATTACGCCCGCCTGATAATGCATTTTTTCAGTAGAAGTTATGCAGTTGACGACTTCGACAGTGTAATGAAGGGCTGCGCCTAGTAGCTCCGAAGGGCTTCCCGGATCAGCCTCAGCTTCGCCTCGAACCCACTGATCCCGGTGGTGAAGAATTGCCATTCCGGCCACAGGAACGCCCGGCTCGCCAACTCGATGTGATGACGCTGCACCCGCTCCGTGCGGGCCTGGCACCGCTCCACGCCGCAGTTTTGTATTAGCTACTGATGATAGTTCTCGATCCCGAAACCGATCTCGGCGTAATGCCGCCGCATCCCGACGTCCATCCCCAGGTCGTCGGTAGCCCAGTATTTCGTGTCGCGATTGGAGGTGGCGATCCGGAAGACCTGGATCAGGCCGTAGTCCTATGCGCACCACCCTGCCCGAGGCGGCGATGGCCACCGTGTCCAGCGCCCGGTTACGGCGGTCCGCGGGGGTGGCCAGACGATTGCCTGACAGGTGGGTCAGCCACCGCCAGCCGTGGTCCCGGACCCGCTTGAGGTTCTCCAGGCTGGCGTACCAGCCGTCGAACCGCACGTATCGCGGGGCGAAGCCGCGAACCCAGGCCATCAGCAGCATCTCCCAGAAGGGTCATGCCTGGACAGGCCGTCGGCTTTGCTGTAGAGGCGGTAGTCGACCGGGACCTTGCGATTGCCGTCGGTCCACAGCGCGGTGATCAGATTGATGCCGTGGACGGGCTTGTTGTGTTTGCTCATCCAATGGCGAGTGACCAAGTCGATCTTCCCGGGCGTAGGGCTTATTGAGCGTACTATCTTCGATAACCAGCACGCCGCGGCCCTTCTCGATCAGCGGCTCGGCCTCCTCCCAGAGGGTGTCCGGGTCGGGCGCCAGGCGGGTCAGCAGCCGGGTGAAGGTGTCGTGGTCCGGGGCTCGGGTCGAGTCGGGTTGCACGCGAACGGCCTCCGTACAGCTGACCGGCCCTGGGGCGGCGACCGAGAAGTTGAGGTAGTCGAACTCGTCACAGCGAGGGGCGTTCATGACTTGACTATTCGAATCGGTGAACATTTGGACAATGCTGCCAGCCAGCCAACTACTACGCATCTCCTATTCAGGACGGCAAACTTGACTAACTTTAGAGTTCATATTACCGCGGAGGGTGGAGTTGTCAAGATACTGGCTTGCTCAGGCAGGACGATTGCAAAGTCCGATTCGCTCATTATTTTCTTGACGGGGAGGGACTTGCTCCATCTACACCGGGACGGACCACCATGAGCTCCCCAACCGCCGATTCGCTCCTGGCCGCCTTCGGCCGGATCACCGACCCCCGAGACCGTCGTGGGGTCCGCCACCCGTTCGATAGCCTGTTGGCCTTGACCTTCCTCGGCTTACTCTGCCGCCAGGTCGATATCGCGGCCATCGCCCGTTGGGCCAAGCACAACTGGCGCCAGTTGCGCGAGCCCTTGGGCTTCACGCGATCGTACGCGCCCCACTCCACCACGCTCATCCGGGCGGCCGCCTGCTACCGCGTCGAGCAGTTCCGCGAGGCCCTGGCCCTCTGGCTGGCCGCCGTGCTGGCCGAGGATGGCCCGACAGTCGCCGCCGTCGATGGCAAGACCAGCAAGCAGGCCTTCGACCGCGACGGCCACCCGATCCACGTGCTCAACGTCTTCGCCCATGAGCTGAAGCTCGCCCTGGCCGGCTGGCCGACCGACGGCGATAAGAAGACCGAGCCGGAGGTGCTCAAGGCCCACCTCGACGAGTTGTTCGCCGCCTATCCCTCCTTGCGGGTGCTGACCGGCGACGCGATGTTCTGCCAGCGTCCGCTGGCCCGAGCGATCATCGAGGCCGATCGGGACTACCTCCTGGCGGTCAAGGACAACCAACCCGAGTTGCACGCGGCCGCCGGTCTGGCCTTCGCGGCCGCCACGGCCGAGACCGCCGCCGCCACGACGCGGGAAAAAAACGCGGCGGCGTGGTGACACGACGGCTCTGGCTGGACGTCGCCACGGCCGACTATGCGTCCGAGACGCTGAACTTCCCTGGGCTCCGGATGCTGCTGCGGGTCGACTGCGAGAGCCGTCCCCGCGGCGGCGAGCCGACCGTCGAGACGCGGTACTTCGCCAGCAGCCTGGACCCGTCCCGGGTCACAGCCGGCCGGTTGCGGGAACTGGTACGGGGCCATTGGCAGGTGGAGAACAGCCTCCACTTCGTCAAAGATCGCTGGTGGGACGAGGACCGACACGTCTGTCGCCGTCCCGGATTGGCCGCCGGGTTTACCGCGTTGCTGTCCGCGGCCCTGAGTGTGCTCCGGGTGACGGGGTGTCAGGCGGCCGAGGGCGCGATGAGGGGAGCGGCCGATGCCTTGAATCAGGACATCGGTCGGGCGATCCGCCTGCTTCAGAGCGCTCGGAAATAATGAGCCGAACGGCACACTGACTGCTCCTTCGTGAATCGGAGAGTGAGCCCCGGGACCGAAGGAGCACAGGCCATGAAACCGCTCGTCAGCGATGCCCTCTGGGAACGCCTCCAACCGCTGCTGCCGCCCCCGCCCCCACGCCGCTTCCGCTTCCCCGGCCGCAAGCCCCTGGATTACCGCAAGATCCTCACCGGCATCCTCTTCGTGCTCAAGACCGGCATCGCCTGGGACGACCTGCCCGCCGAGTGGGGCTGCGGCTGCGGCAAGACCTGTAGTCACTACCTGCGACTCTGGCACCAGGCGGGCGTCTGGCTCAAGTTGCACGCCGTGTTGCTGGCCGAACTCAACGGCGCCGACCAGATCGACTGGGAGCGGGCGCTGATCGACGCCTCCTTTGCCGAGGCTCCCGAAGGGGGCGAGGACACGGGCCCAAATCCCACCGACCGCGGCAGATCGGGCAGCAAGCACCACGTGATGACCGATGCGCACGGTATCCCCTTGTCCGCGACCGTGACCGCGGCCAACGTCAACGAGGTCACGCAAGTCTTCGCGGTCCTGGACGACATGCCGCCGGTCGGCGGCAAGCCCGGGCCGAAGCGGCAGAAGCCCGAGCGCCTGCAAGGCGACCGCGGCTATGACTCCGAACCGGTGCGGCAGGAGTTGCGCCGGCGGGGGATCACCCCGATCCTGGCCGCCCGCAACACCGAGCACGGGAGCGGGCTGGGGGTCTTCCGCTGGTTCGTGGAGCGGACCATCTCCTGGCTGCATTCGTTCGGCCGCCTGCGGCGCCGTCTGGATCGGCTCACGGAGCTTCAGGAGGCGTTCCTCCATCTGGCCTGTGCCCTGATCTGTTTGAGGTTCCTGGGACCATAACCTCATTTTTTCCGAGCGCTCTTACGGGCTCGACTTCATGACTTTGCAATCGTCCTGGCCGGCAGTATCGACAGCCAGACGGTCAAGGGGGCCGAGGTCGGCGGCGAGCGGGGCTATGACGGCGGCCAGAAGATCCGAGGGCGGAAGCGACACATCATCGTGGACACGCTGGGCTTGCTGCTGGTTGTGGTGGTCACGGCAGCCTCGGCCGACGATGGGACGACAGCCCCCGAGGTGCTGGGCCAGTTGACGCCCGAGCATCGGAGCCGACTGAAGTTGATCTGGGCCGATGGCAAGCACCACAACCGCCGGCTGGACGGCTGGATGGAGCAGCAGGGGGTCAGCTACGTGGTCGAAGTGGTCAGCCGGCCGGCGGGTGCCCAGGGCTTCGTGCTGCTGCACCGCCGCTGGGTAGTGGAGCGGACCTTCGCCTGGTTGGGGCGGAATCGGCGGCACAGTCGAGACTACGAGCACCACACCCGTTCGAGCGAGGCGATGCTGCGAATCAGTTCGATTCATCGGATGCTCAGACTCTTGAGGCCCGATCAGTCGAAGAAGCCGATACCGTTCAAATACCGAGAAACACAGGCAAGAATTCCCGGATAGCCTGTAACACTACTCCGTTTATGTTCCGCAACTTCTTGCACAAAAAGAGGTTATGGCGTCGATCGGAGCGAAAAATGCTGGTGATTGCATCCATGTGATCCGGCGAAACTTCTCTGTTGCCAAGAATTGCAGCAAAAAATACCACGCACTCATGCGTAGCGGGCGAGGCATCGTAACGGAGTAGTAGTAAAAGCGCCTAACCCCAATACCGTTCAACGGCGCATAACCACCGCCTCTGGAAAGGTTTTCCTCAAGGGCGGAAGGTGTCGATGTTCCGATCGCTTCTTCTTCCATTTCGACATCTTCCGCTTGATCACTCGCGGATTGATCCGGTTCCGGCGTGGGTCGGTGCGCTCCATCTGCATCTCCCAGAGCACGCCCGGATACCACGCCTCGAACGCTGCGGGCGTCCGGCTCTCGCACTCCGGCAGCCGGCACTTCAGGATCTGGAAGCAACCCGTGAACGACAGCGCGTCCGGGTCCAGACCCGCCGTCGCGGCGGCCTCGCACATCAGCGACCGGATCACGAAATGGCCCAGCGACCGGGCGTACAACTCCTGGATCACCCCGGCGGGCGTCTCGCTCCGCAACTGGGCCGGCTTGGTCGCTCGCCGCGGGTCCTGATGGGTCTTCTGCTCGTCGAAGGTCCGTTCCTCTTCCCAGCGTTCATGATAAAGGATGATCAATCCCGTCGCCGGGTGGGCCGTCGCGTCGAGCAGGTTGGTGATCAGGACGTGCTCCTCGCCGTGGCCGACCCGTTGCGGGTCGTCCAGCGTGTACCGGATCACCCGGACGGTGATCCCGTCGCGGTCCTGGCGGCGGTCGGCCTCGTTCCGGTAGATCTTGGCCAGGTACGAGCCGTCGGCCAGCACGTGAATCGGCCGCAGGATCAACGACTTGACGACCCGCGCCAGGAGCTTCCCACCCGCGCCTCCAACTGCCGCCACCGCTCGTCGCTGAAGAACGCCCGGTCCAGCCGCAGGAGCATCCCCGGGGTGAGGTGCCGGAGCAAGCCGGCGACCATGGCTCGCTCGTCGCTACGGCCGGGCCGCACGACGAAGGCGACCTCGGCATGGGTCCCCAGTTCGACCAGGCTGAGCTTGCGGATCTGGGGGAAGGCGCCGTCGCCCCGCGGCCCCGCCGAAGGCGGTCGCGTTGGCGTCCGAGTCGGGCACGTCGAGGACCGTGCCGTCGAGGCCCATCAGGCGCAGTCCCTGGTAGAAGGCCCCCGGGGTCTCGGGTCGCCCCAGCGGGCGGACGACCCGGCCGAAGAGATGCCGCAGGGGCGCCACGCCGAGCCGCCGTCGGGCCATGCACAGGTTCGAGCGCGGCGGCGACGCCTCGCCGACGCGGAGCCGGCGGGCGTGCTTGAAGACCTGGCGGATCGGCAGGTCGGTCAACAAGCCCATCGCGAGCACCACCCGAAGGATGACCTCGTAGGTCAGGACGCAATCGCAGGTGTTGACCCGGCCGGTTGCCGCCAGTGCTTGTCGGATGTCCTCGGTGCGGATAACCTGTTCGCGTCCCGCCAGGCGATCCAAGATCCGGCCCGCCTCATCGGCCGGGAGCGTGCATTGTCCTCGTGGCATGCGAGTCGCGGCCTCCTGGTTGCCTCGGTTCTCAGCAAACCTAAGGTAACAGGAGGCTGTGACTTGCGCCAATTTGAACGGTATTGGGATTAACGCCATTCCGCTATGTCCCCCTTTTCCTGTCGAGTGCGGTGAGGATCTCCCGGCGTGTCATCGCTAACCCCCCTGCTCTGCCCCCTTCAACACGACAAACGCGGCGAACTCGACGGCCATCGGCACGGGGACAGGCCGTCCGTCGGCCGTGCCGGTCTGCACCGGCTCGCCGAAGACGTCGCGCGGGTCGAGCAGGCGGTAGGACTCGCCGGCCTTGAGAGATTCTCCGGCAGCGACTTCCACTTCTGGCCGTTTCTCCCCGTTGAGCACGGCCAGGTGGGCCCGCCGGCGATCGTACCGGTTGGGCCGGAGGATCACGCGCAACTCCTCCGGCCGAGGCTCGCCATCGGCCAGGACCAGGTTCCCCTCGCGGTTGACGTGCTCGAACCTGTTGATCTTCAAGGCGGCGTTGACGATCAAGTTGTTGCGCACCTCGCAGTGGACGTTGCGGGGGGCCGAGTACCCGAGCTGCATCGGGACGCCGTACAGGATGTTGTCATGAACGCGGATGCGGTGGCTCGGCTTGCCGCCGCCGATGAGGAACGTGTTGGCGTCGTAGGCGATGTTGCCGGCAACGAGGTCGTTGTTGACGTCGGCCCGCGACGAGCGATAGGCGTGGAGAGAGTAGCCGAAGCCGTCGGTCAGGATGCCGTCGGCGATGGTCCTGGTGCCGTCGGCGTTCTGGGTGTCGATGGTGTGGCCGTGGCCGTGGTCGGTGCCCGCCCAGCCGTTGTCGTCGATCAGGCAGCCGTAGAGCTCACTGTCCTTGGAAGAGGTCCACCAGCTCACCCCCTGGCTGTTGTCGTGGATCACCAGGTTGATGAACTTGCAGCCCGTGCCGGTGTGGACGTTCAGCCCGCCCCAGGGCCGGTTGACGTTGCGATAGCTGGGATCGGGCGGAACCGGCGCGGTGGGTCGGGGCTCGGAGACGGTGATCTCCAGGTCGCGGATCTCCACGAAGGTCGTCGGGGGGACGAGGTTCAGCCCGCCGTTGATGCTCGCCCGCGCCGGTTCGGGCACGGACGCGAATGGGGGACCCTTCCCGACCGACGAGCCGCACCTCGTAGCCCTGGACGCCGACCCTGGGGGTCGCGTGATACGTGCCTGGACCGATCCAGACCGTGTCCCCCGGCCGGACCTCGGGGCGACCTCCTCCCAGGGTGGAGGCGATGTCGCAGAGAGCCTCCGAGGTCCCCGGCCAGTCGGGTTCACCTCGAGGCGTGAGGTACCATTCGGCGGATCGGGCCGGGGACGCGGGCGACGCCAGGGCCAGCACGACCGTCAGGGCTCCGACCCTGGGTTTCTTCATCGTCGTCTGCCTCTGCAATCGGAAGTGGCTGCCGGCGTCCTCAAGTCCGGTCCCAGCCGGTCCCCGCATCGGGCCCGGGACGTCGAACGGAGCGGTCCGCCCGCGAAAGGGAGGCCCGGGGGCGAGATCGCGGTTTCTCGGCCGTCTGCCTGTCTATCCGGTAGACAGGCTCCACCGGCCGGACCCTTCAACCCCGCGCGAACCCCGGCACCACGTCGCGGGTCGGGAGCGAAGACCTCGACCGGGGCCGTGTCCCGGCGTCTGCCGGGAGCCAGGCTGGCGCGGACTCAGGGGATGCAAGGGGACACCTTTTCCCGAACCGGTGGAGCCCGCTGTCTACCCGTTAGACAGGAGAGCCCAACCCCCGCTGTCTAGCGGTTAGACATCCCGGCGGGCATCCGCGCTCAGGCTCAATACCCGGACCCCGACGGGCCGATATCCTCCGACAGATCCCTTCTCTGGAGGACCTCATCATGGCCATCGTCAGCGCCGCAAACCTCAAGGGCGGCGTGGGAAAGACCAGCACCGTCGTGCACGTGGCGGGCACACTGGCCCAGCTCGGCAAGCGAGTCCTGATCGTCGACAACGACCCGCAGGCCAGCGCCACCGCCGGCTTTCTGGGAGCCCAGGCGGCGCGTCATCTCGATCCGTCGACGACGATCGCCGCCATCCATGCCGGTGAAGATCCGTTCCCCGAGCGGGTGATCCGGCCGGCCGGCTTCGATCGGATCGAGCTGCTGCCCGGCTCCCGCTTCGCCGCCGATTTCAACACTCCCGCGGCCCACAAGGCGCCCTACGAGGAGCAGATCCGGCTCCGCGACTTCCTGGCCGGCGTCCGCGACCGCTACGACCTCGTTCTGATCGACAATCCGCCGAACCTGCACCTGGCGACCTGGTCCTCCCTGGCCGCCAGCGATTATTACCTCGTGCCCGTCCAGCCCGAGGACTTCGGCAGCCAGGGCACCGTGGACGTCGTCGAGAGCGCTGACAGGGTCCGCGCGGATCAACCCGAAGCTGGCCCTGCTCGGCTTCGTCATCACGATGTATTCGAGCCGCCGGGCCGTGCATCGGCTCTACGAGGAGCAGCTTCGGACCTCCTATGGCGAGCTGGTCTTCACAGCGGCCGTCCCTGAGTCGATCGACTACATCGAGGCCATCGCGGCACGACGACCCGTCGCATTCCACAAGGCGCGCGGGGCCGCGGCCAAGGCGATCCGCGCGGTCGTCGAGGAATTGCTTGCGCGGATGGACCGGTCCGAAGCCGACGGGGCAGGGGAGGCCGCCTGAGATGAAAAAGCTCGAGGAGCTCCGACGCTCGATGGGTGCCAACGCGGCCGACAGCCTGGCCCGTGGCCCGGCCCAGGCCGGCGAGCCGGAACGGGCCATGGAAGTGCCCGAGCGGCTCCTGGGGCTGGTCAAGAGCCGCAATGCCGCGGAGATCGCGCTGGACCGGATCATCCCGGACCCGGATCAGCCGCGTGAGGCCTTCGAGGAGGAGTCCATCGACCGGCTGGCCGGCTCGCTCAAGTCCCGGGGCGTGCTGCAGCCGTTGCGCGTCCGGTGGAGCGAGGAACAGTCCCGTTACGTGCTGATCGCTGGCGAGCGGCGCTGGCGGGCTGCCTCCCGGGCGGGCCTGTCCGCCGTGCCCTGCGTCATCCACGAGAGTGCGATCGATCCCAGTGAGCTCCTGGCCCTTCAGCTGGTCGAGAACTGCCTGCGCGAGGATCTCCAGCCGATCGAGCAGGCCAGGGGGTTCCGCAAGCTGATGGACGCCCAGGATTGGTCGGCGCGTGAGCTGGCCCGGGAACTCAGCCTGCCGCCGTCGACGGTGGCCCGGGCGCTCGAATTGCTGGACCTGCCCGCGCCGGTCCAGAGCCTCGTCGATCGGGGTGATCTGGCGCCCTCGGCAGCGTGCGAGGTCGGCCGGCTGGAGCGGCCCGAGGAACAGGTCGCGCTGGCGGAGCAGGCCGTGGCCGAGAAGCTGACCCGCGACCAGGTCGTCGCGGCCGTGAAGTCCCGGAAAGTGGGACGGAAGGCTCCGACGCGCGGTACCAGGGAGGAGATCCGCCTGGACGACGGTTTCCGGATCACCGTCACGGGCGAGGGAGCCGACGGGGGCCGCGGCGTGCTCATCGAGGTCCTGCGGCGGGCGATCCGTAAGCTCCAGGCCGAGGAGCGCGCCGCCCAGAAGGACGAGGCCGCCTAACCGCAATTCTCACCAGGTACCTCGGATTCGGGTTCGCCGGGTCATTGGGTCCGTGATTCTTCGATCGTCGGTGATCGAGGGATGGGAGTCCGCCTCTCCGATTCACCCCAGGGCACGGTCGTGCCGTGCCGGTGGCGGTGCTCCAGGCCAGCGGAGGGCCGACCGACGCTTGCGGGAGACCATTGCCGGACACACCGACCGGCCGCTATCGTTGAGAACCCACTTGCGGTTAAACAAGCGAGGAAGCGGGCGGTTCGGTCGCCGACGAGCGCGGGCCATCGGTCCCGAGGCAAGGTTTCATCTCCTCCGGATCACGGGTTCACGGGCGAGAGGCGGATCAGGAGGCCGCCCGCCGACGCGACGGGGACGCGGAGGACATCCGCAGCGGCGACGTCCTCCGAGAGCTGGGCGAGGCGGCATGCGGATTGCGGATCGTCGCGATAGGTCTCCGCCCGGAACCGTCCGGCCCCGAGGAAGTCCAGCGCGACCGCAAACATTCGGGGCTCTCGTCCGCCCATCGCGCCGACCCACCACTCGGCACCGTGCCGCCGAGCCATGACGACGGACTCCCCGACGTGGCCCTCCAGGCAGATCGTCTCGTCCCAGGTCGCCGGGATCGCCGCCAGCACGGTCAGCGCCGGGTGGCCTCGATACGCGGACGGGTAGTCGGCCACCATCGGCAGATGGTTCTGGAAGACGACGTAGGAGGCGAGCATCCGGCAGGGCGTCCCGATGACGAGCGGTGCCTCGTAGCGGGGGCGGAACGCGTCCGGCGGCACGCCGCGCAACGAGCCCTGGTGGAAGTCGAGCGGGCCGGCGAGCATCCGCGTGAACGGCACCGTCAGCTCGTGGTCGGGAGTGACGCCCCGCTCGTCCCACTTGTCATATTCCAGGTTCAACACGGCCTCACTCGTGAGCAGGTTGGGATATGTCCGCTCCAACCCCGTCGGAGCCGAGACGCCGTGGAGCGTGACGGTCAAGCGGTTCTCGGCCGCCTTCTCCAGCGCCCGGCGGAGGAAGTTAACCATCACCTGGTCGTCGCGGTCCATGAAGTCGAGCATCACCCCCTCGACGCTCCACTCGCGGTACAGGGGGAACGCCCGGTCCATGTGGGCCTCGGCCGCTTGCCAGTTCATCCAGAGGCGGATCTTGACCCCCTTCGAGGCGGCGTAGCGGAGCACCTCGCGGAGGTCGAGGCCCTCGACCCCCTTGGTGATGTCGGCCCCCCGGTACGGCACGATCGGGCCACCGTACCACGCGGTATCCCCCTTGCCGTCGAGCGAGTGATACGGGATGCCGGCCTCGGCGCAGAAGTCGATGTAGTACTTGGCCGTCTCCGTGTTCAGGCCCATCGCGAAGGGGACCTTCTCCTCATAGAAGCCGTTCCACCAGGGGAACGTCGTCTTCCCGGGTTGGATCCAGGAGGTGTCTTCCAGCGCGCAGGGTGCATTGAGGTTGAGCCCGAGGTCCGACTCGACCAGCCGCTCCACCTTCTCGGCGACCATGAGGACCCGCCAGGGCGATTGGTGCGGCAGGCCGGACCGGACGGCGACCTCCGGCTCGCCGGGCCGCGGGGCGAGCCGGGTCGCCAGGACGGCCCCGCCCCCGGCGTCACGCGCCAGGTACATCCCGGCGTAGTCGGTCAGGTTGGCCTCCGCCACCGCGAGCCAGCCGACTCCCGGTAGCTCGGCCAGCAGCGGCAGCCCGAGGAGCCAGCCCCGGGGGATCTCGGCCACGGCCCGCGTCTCGTAGCGGGCCTCGTGCGAGGTGTCATAGCCTTTCAGTGGCAGGGCATGAGCCACGGCATCATCGGGCAGGTGGAACCGGGTCCGCTCGCCAGCGATCGCGAGTCCCTCCCACCCCTCCTGGGCGGGGAAGCGATAACGCAAGGCGGCCCCATCGTCATAGGCGCGGACGACCACCTCCCAGCGACGTGCCGGGGAACGCCGCTCGCGCAGGCTGACGACCGTCTCCTCGCAGTGGTTGACCACCCGGCTGCGCTTGCCCGGATGCTGGGTATAGGTCTCGTGGAGGGTCCGCGTCCGAACACCCTCGATCGCCGAATCGTTCCCCAGGCTCGACCCGTCGGCCAGGTCCACGCCCAGCCGCGACGCCAGGACGACGGGGCGGCCCCGATAGGAGACGGAATAGGCGGGCGCGGGCCTCTCCGCGCCGACATGGGCCAGGGAAATTTCCACGCGGATCTGCCCGTGGGGCGCGGTCGCTGCGGCAGGCGACGGCGAGTCCCGACCATGGCAAGGCCCGGAGATGGTGACGACGGACCAGAACCCGCAGGCCAACGGCAAGAGGTAGCGTCGCATCCTGGGCCTCCTCACTCGCGAGATTGCCCGGCCGCCAGATCCCCCGGGCTGACCCCGGCGGGGCCCGGTCCGCTTCCTCGAGCCCGACCGGGAGCCTCCCATGATACCGTCTTCTGGCGCGCGGTGATGGACGACAGCCGAGCTCCTCGCGGTCGCGGTCGGCTTGCCCCGGGGAGGGCTGGTCCGGGATGGAGCCGTCGACGGCGCGAGTGTCCTCTCGGTTGGAGACCGCCGCCGGGGGCGGCGACAGGCGGATTCGGTGATGTTCCCGTCAGTGTGCCTTGCGAAGTAGCCGCTCGAAGAAGCGCCGCGCCTCACGATGCGGACGCAGCACCGCCGCCTTCCGCGCGGGGTCATCAAGCTTTCCTTGCGGTTCCGTCCGTCTGCAGCGCCGCGATCCGCGCGTCGATCCCGCGGAGGAAGAAGGCAACGTCGTCGCGGTGGACCGTCTCGCGGCTGTCAACGACCTCGACGTAGAACGGGGCCGTGCTCGCGAACCGGAATGTCTCGGGGACCGCGGCGAAGGCACGGACGAAGGAGCACGATCGTCAGGTCGCCGCAGACACCACGCATGGTCACACCCCGCGCTCCCGTTCAACGGCCGGTCCTTGACGCCCGGCGTATTGCCCAGCACGACGAAACCCGGCGGTTTCCGATTCTCGCTCCCCAGGCTCTGGGAGACCCAGGCGCCCGCGGTCGGCCGCGAACTCGTGGGCGAGCCACTCCAGCAGATCCGGATGCGTGGGAGGCTCGCCGCGGACGCGGAAGTCGCCGACGGTGCGCACCGAGACCCACCCCGAAGAGGTCTTCATGGGACGACCTTGAAGCCGTCTCGGCCGGTGAGAACGCCCTGGAGCGGGCCGCTGTCGAAGACAGCTTCCGT
Source organism: uncultured Planctomycetales bacterium (assembly GCA_963752755.1). Lineage (GTDB taxonomy): Bacteria > Planctomycetota > Planctomycetia > Isosphaerales > Isosphaeraceae > CAVVZJ01. The sequence goes on from CAVVZJ010000011.1 coordinate 717,717, forward strand.
GTGGTAGGTGCCAGCCGTTGCGGTTGAGGGCACTCGGACCGAGTGCGTGCAGAAGGTGCCTCACTGGAAGCCGGAGCTGGCCCGGTCGAGGACCCGGCCGTCGGGGGCTTTCAGCAGGATCGACGCCGTTCGACCGTCGGACTGGCGCGAACCCGCGTGCCCCGTGGCGCAGTTCGCTCCGAGCGTCAGCCGCACCGAGCCCGTGCGGTCGTCGCGTGCGACGGCTTGGACGTGGAGGCCCCAAGGGTCTGTGGCGATCGTGGAGGAGGCGCCGTCGGCGCGGATCGGCGTGCCGAGCGGGAGGCGTTCGGAGGCCGGGTCGAAGCGTCCGTCGCCGTCGAGATCGACCCAGCAGCGGTCGGCCCCGGCGTCGTCGAAGCCGCCGTCGGCGTCGCCGTCGACCAGGAGGACGCGACGGGGACGGCCGCCCAGATCGAGCCGGCCTTCCCGGCAGCCGCGGACTGCCCAGCGCGGGCCGCCGCCAAGCAGGCCGGGGCGGAGCCGTAGCGTGCGCCTCGACGTGCCCCCCGGCGCCATCGGCGATCCGCGGGGGGATCGCACGCTCGGAGCCGGGGGGCAGGTCGAGGCGCTCGGAACCGTCGAGGCGGCCGTTGCCGTTGGCGTCGAGCCAGGCCGATCGGCTCGTCGGGTGCCAGGCCAACGCCAGGGCCGACCCGGACGCCGGCCCGACGCGGGCCAGGCCGTAGTGAGTCCCCTCGGGCGGCGGCTCCTCCCACGCCAGCGGCCGGACCGGCGCCTCGCCCAGCTCGACGGGCCGGAACGTCACGACCGGCCGGCCATCGACCTCCGACCGATCGAGGAAGGTGAAGGCCGTGCCGTCCGCGACGACGAGCACGCTGGCGAGCGTCAGTGGTGAGCGGCTCCAGCACGCTCCGGACGCCGGCCATCTCGGTCTTCTCGCTGATGTAGTTGCGGACCCACCAGACGCCCACCTGCGCCCCCGCGATCGGCCGGCCCGAGCGGTCGGTCACCCGGCCCCGGACGTGGAAGACGAGCTCCGGCCAGATCCTCAGTTCCAGCGGCCCCCGGACCTCGCCCGGCCGGACGACCACGGCGCAGTCGGTCGTCGCCTCGCGGGTGCGTGCCCGGATCGACAGCGTGTCCTCGGGGTCGAGCTGCACCAGGCGGACGATCCCGTCCGGGCCGGTGCGGCGCGGGAGATCCTCGTTCGTGAAGCGCATCGTGTCCGGCCGCAGGAGATCGACCGTCGCGTCGGGCACCGCGGCGCCCCCGGCATCGACGACCCGAACCTTGAGGGTGACGGCACGTCGCAGTTCCAGGTCAGGCCAGGACCGATCCGCCCTGATCTCCAGCCGGGGGCCGGTGGTCCGCACCGTCGGGACGTACGCAATGAGGGGCGCTGCGTCTCCACCGTGACCGTCCCGGGCCGGACCTGCACCACGTAACGGCCGTCGACATCGGTGGTGGCGAGGTCGGACTGGTCGATGAAGAACCAACGCTCATCAATATGATTCGCCGAGACGGCGAGGCCCGCGATCCCCGCGCCCGTCCCGGCATCCACGACCCGGTCCCAGATCTCGACGAGCCGCCGGACCGGCACCGTCACCCCGTCCACCCCGGCCCCGGCGCCGACGGTGACACCCTCGACCCGCTCGGCTTCCAGAAGCCTATCATATGAATATTGATACATTATCTGATACGTACCTGGCGGCAGGCTGGTGGCCTCGACGGTACCGTCGGCGTGGACCGGGACCTTGCGGTTGACAACGACGGTGACTTCTTCCCGATCGCCTCCCTTCAGCAGGCTATTGAGGCTGATCGTCGCCTCGTCACCGATCTTCGGCGCGTCGGCGGGCAGGTCGAGCCGACCCCGGATCGTGCTGGCCCGCGTATCGATCGGGATCGTCGGGGGCTCGCCATCGACCCAGGAGATCCGGACCGGCCCGAGCCCGCGGGCCTGGACCTTGACACCGATCCGGCAACCCTGGGGGATCTGTTCCATCGTGAATCCGCCGTTCGCGTCGGTCTGCGCCCGGTAGCGGGCGGCGGACGGGGTGTCGAGCAGGATGTCGTCCGTCGCGTTGCTACCCGCGGTCCTGGGGAGGCCGAAGAATCGCGGCCGGACCGACGCCCCGGCGATCGGGGCTCCGGCGTGGTCCACGAGCCTGCCCCGGGCCGTGCCGATCGAGCGGAGGACGATCGCGAGCTCGCCCCCGTCCCGGAGCGGACCACGAACCGGAATCCAGCCCAGCCGCCCGTCGGACGCGAGGGTCATCACCCCGAAGACGGCCGGTTGCGTGCGACCGTCCTCTGCGCCGCCGAACGAGGCGATCGCGAAGCGGCCCTCCGCGTCGGCGTCCGACTCGGCCAGCGCCCGGGGCTCGTCCCAGTCGCCGCCGATGACCCGGACCCGGGACCCGGCCGCGGGCTGACCGTCGCGATCGAGCACGCGGCCCGTGAATCCCGCTCCTTGTCGTTGCCGTCGTCTCGCTGCTCGGGAGGGGGAGACTTCGGATCGTCGTCGGGCCGGCCCGTCGGTTCCTCCTCCGGTCGGGAAGGCTCCGGCGCCCTGGCCGGTGCCTCCTCGACGAGGGTGAACCCGAAGCCGCCGACGGCGATCACGAGCACGCTGACCGAGAGCAGGGCGGGCATAACGAGTCTCCGGGGCAGGGGGGGGCGAAAGACCTGGTGCTGCAGCGCCTCGATCCGTCGGCGGACCTCGCACGTACGGGACATCGCGAGACTGTGCGCCGGCGGCGGCCCGGCGGCGCGGAGGGCCAGGCGGGCGAGCGCGCGACTGTACGATTGCACGTCGCCGAGCAGGTCGGCCGCGACTGAGTCCCAGACGGCGTCGCAGGCCGCCGCGTGCGCCCGGCGGACTCGCCAGACGAGGAGGTGGAACCACAGCACGATCGCGACGAGGTGCAGGATCGTGTTCCAGGCCACGTCGCATCCGCGAGCGTGCGCCAGCTCGTGGGCCAGGATCGCCTGCAGTTCGGCCCGCTCCTCATCCCGGTAGGAGTCCAATGGCAAGAGGAGGGTCGCCCGCCTCAGCCCGGTCAGGCACGGCGAGCCGACCCGGTCGGAACCGACCACGCGCACGCCCCGCACGCCGCCCAGGCGGCCTGCGATCCCGTCGCACTCGGCGACGGACCGCGCGCCCGATCGACGACCCGGGAGAGCAGCCAGGCGTCCCGGGCCAGCCGCAGCGACAGGACCGCCACCCCCGCCAGCCAGACCGCCAGGAGCCAGTGGTCTCGATTCGCTGGCGATTCCGGAGTGTTGGTCTCCAGGGCGGGTTGATTTCGAGGGATCGAGGACGAACCGGCGGACGAGCGAGGCGCGGTCCTGGACCGTCGAGGAGACGCGATGCGAGGCGAGGCCGCGACGGCGGATTCCGCCTCGGGCCCCGGCCGCGTCGCGTCGATCGGGCTTCGCGTCTCGTCCTTGGGGACAATCCGCACACTCGGATTGGGCCTCGGGGCAGGGGAGGGCCTCTCCTCCATCCCGGGATCGACCGGAGACGGAATCGACTCGCCACGGGGCACCTTCCAGGAGAGGACGGGCGGGGCGGCCATTAGAACTAGGATCACCGCGAGCCCCACCTCCGACGATCGCCACAGGGCCACTCGCCAGCGCGGGTTCCCCTTCGCGAGCGCTGCATGAGCGATCCAGGCCAGGCCCAGAAATGTTGTGCACCGGCCGAGCAGGATCAGCCTCGGCGGGGCCTCGACAAGCCGGTCGGCGAGCCAGGAGAGGAGCCCGGTCCCGCTCATTTTCTCCCCCCGTCCCCGCTGGGCGGTGCCGTGTCCCCCTGGTCGGCGAGCCGCTTCAGCACGATCAGATCCTCCTCGCTGAGCTTCTCCGGCCGGATGAGGTTCATCACCAGGGCCTGGATCGAGCCCCCAAAGTGGGCGTCGACAAGTTCCCCCAGCATCGACCGGAAGGACGACCTGGGCCGGGTCGTTGCCTTGGAGAGATACGCCTTGCCGACCCACCGGCGCGAGACGTGCCCTTTCCGGAGCAGGGTGGTGAGGTAGGAGCGCAGGGCCGGGTTCTTGATCGGCTCGGGGAACCGCGCCTGCACATCGGCGGGCTTCATCTCGCCGTGCTCCCAGAGCAGGCGCATGACCTTCAGTTCCCCGGGCGTGAATCGAGGCATCGCGAAGTCTCCCCGGGCCGGCGGACAATATGCAGAAGACACTGCACAATCTGTCCTCGCGCCAAGGATAACATGCAGAGATATCTGCACAACCCTTTCGGGGGCGAGTCTTGGGCCTCGCGGCCGGGAAGGCCGAGTCGGCGAAGCTGACTCGGGCCCCCGGGGGAGAATGGACGAACCCGACGAACTTTCCCGGGTCCTGGAGGGTGGCCTCGCCCAGTTCGATTCGGGAGGCGGCGCTCATCAGGAAACGACGTCGGCGCGTCGCGACGCATTGCGCGGCGCGGGACCGGCCGACGCGCGACGGCGACCACGAGGTCCACCTCCTCACCGACCTGCCCCAAGCCGTGGCGGACACGGCCGGGGTGGTTACGATCTACCACCGCCGCTGGACACAGGAGACCGCGTTCCCGGAGTTAGAGGCGATGCTCAACGGCGAGAGCGCGGCCCTGGGCTACCCGCGTGCGGCGCCGTTCACGCTGGGCGTGGCGATGGTGGCTGAGAACGTGATGAGAGTGGTCAAAGGCGCGTTGCGGTCGGTGCACGGCGCCGACGCGATCGACGAAGGGGTGTCAGGGTCGGTCCTGGCAGAGGAGGTGGCTGGGACGACCTGGGGGATGGGGATCGCCATCCCGAAGGGCGAGTGGACGGTGTTTCACGACCTGTCGCACTCCGCGATGGGCGAAGCGTTGCGGGACCTCGAGCGGCGTGGTCGCCTGTCGCACTACCGGGGACCGAAGCGGCCGAAGCCCAGGAAGGCCAGCAGTTACGAGAGGGAATACCTGTCGACCGCGAAGGTGCTGAAGGATCAACAAGGTTACAAGTGACACGAACATCACAGGGCTGGTCTTTGGAGGCCACCTCAATCCGGCGGATCGAAGGTCCGCTCGAGGATCACCTCCTCTTCGGGATGAAAAACTCGGTCGCGTGGATTGGCGCGGAAGTCGAAGAGCGAGAAGAAGCCTTTCCAGAGGTTGAACTCAATATCGTTCTCCCGATCGCTTGGTCCGGGGCAGCCTCTCGCATCCAGCGATATTCCTGGCCCTTCACTGTCGTCGGCGGGGGTGGTCCGGACTGGGTAGCGGACCAGGATGGTGAGCGGCACCCGTTTTTGTTCCCAGAAAGCCTGGCAGAAGTCGGAGAGGATCTCACGGGCGGCGTAGCCACCGAGGCCCATTGATCGGTAGGCGCGGCGGACCCAAACGAAGAACTCGAAGGTATTCTCCGAAAGGCCCTGTCCCACAACGGGTTTCGCCACGGTAATCCCGCACGGATACGGCTTCTGAAAGCTGTCGAGGGTCTCGTTCGGGGGACCCTGGAGGACGAGCCATCGCCAAGGTATGCCGTCGGGGTGCCCCTCCCAGGAGTGGTTTGCCTCCTGGATCAGATTGGCGAGCGACATTCCAGGCCACTCCCGAGCGAAATCGGGCCCCATGGACTGGATCGCTCGCTGGAGGTCCTCCTCCTCCACCTGTCCGGAAGGGAGTCGTCGCACCAAGGAGATCACGGAGAGTCGCAACTGGGACTCACAGAACCGGACGAAATCTTCGCCATAGTTGGGGCGCAGAGTCGGCCAGTGCCGGCGGAAGGCGGCGGTGCTGGCCCAGCGTCGGAAGACGCTCATCCAGCCACGGTTCAGGGGAACCTGGCCCGGTCCGCCGAGGTCCAGGCGGAGCCAGGCATCTTCCATGACCTGGAGCATCTGGGCGATGGCATGAAGCTCGATGCGGTCGCCACTGGTGGCCTCGCTTGCGTTCAGTTCCGGGTAGATGTCGCGGCTCAGGCTGTCGAGGTGCCCCTGATCGCGGAGGTCCTCCTGCAGCCCCACCCATGCGTCGGCAGATGCAATAAACTCCTCGGGGGGTGGCGGGGCGGAGGCCCAGCGGTTCGCGACGGCCGAAAAGAGCTTGCGATTGCCGCGGATGAATTCCAGATCGGGCTGGGTCTCGGTCCAAAACTCGTAGTTCAGTTCGTGCGCCGCCTCGTGGAAGACAGTCAGGCCGACGTGCAGGCCGAGCATTCGGTAGCTCTCGAACTGATCTTCGTCAAAGAACTGATCGGCTGTCGTTTGGTGAGGGAACTCCGGGTGGAGGGCCCGATAGTTCTGGACATCGGGTGGTTCGTCGCCGGTCAGCGACGCCTTGAGATAGACGAGCGTGCCTGGGATCTCGCCGCCATCGACGTCGTCATACCGGATGCGGCCGACGGCGCAGTGCCATTGGCTTGGGCCCGCGGTCATTGGCCGGAGAGCATCGACGTCAATCTCGATCCGGATACCGAAGTCGATCCGGCAGAGGCGAATCAGCCGGGCGAGATCTTCGAAGGTGAAGGCGGGATCCATGCCCGCGTCGCTGACGACGATGTAGCGGCAGCGGCGACGGATCAGTTCATAGACACCCAGGTTCTCGAAGTGGCCACCGTCGGAGAGGTGGACATACCGGCTCCGTTCGTCGGTGTGGCCCAGCAGTTCGCGGACGATTGGCCAGGCGATACCGGGTCCCTGGCCGACCCAGTCGTCGTGGCGTGGGTTCTGAATCCACCAGCCGAGCCGGGCGTTAAAGACGGTCATCAGAGCCCTCAGCGGAGCCGACTGATGCGTGCCCATGTTTGGGTCGGCCGCGGCGCCGGAAATCGCCACGGCCTGTCCGAGCGTCAGGTAGGGGTCGCTACGGTCGTCGAGGCGACGATACCAGGTGTCGCGGCTGCCGCAGAAAAGCGGGGTGAAGGTGAATGACTCGCCCTGGCGGTCCTGCCAGGCCAACTCCTGACCGGCGACAAGATTCAGTGTTGTGTTGATCAGGGGATAGGGGCCGTAGTAAGGGGGACCGACCGGGTCATCCGGCCAATGGGAGCCGATGGTCAGGAGTCGCAAGGGTGGGTCGTCATCGGGGTCAAAGCCGGTGACACGGTTCTCCTGGCGAACCCGGGCTGGGTTTTCGCGGCGGGGCTCCCTTCCCGCCCGGTCGCCGGGGAGGTTGCCGGGACGTGGTTGGGCGCCGACCTGCGTCGGGGCCCCTCCAGGTCCGGGAAGCCAGGCTCGCCAGGCTGCGGCGGCTTGCCACCACAAGGCCCTCAACTGCGACTCACCGCGAGCGAACTCCTCCGGGGCGTCGGCCGCCGTCCCCGGCTGCGTCGGGTCGCGCCATGAGCGCTCGTGCCAGGTACGCTTGGGGCGCGAGGCGCCGAGATAACAGCGCGTCAAGCGGTTGCCGTAAAGGTTGTGCAATGAGAAGAGGTTGGCATCGGAGGCGATCCCGGCAATCCCGGCCCCGAGAAGACTGAGAGCCATCCAGCCAAACAGTGACAGGCTCGACGTCGTGACGACCCGGCTACCGAAGTCCCGGACCGCCTCGTCGAGGGAAACCTGGCTCTGGGCCGCTGGTTCGATGGCTCGAACCGCGACACCCGGCGTACGTTTCCCGACCGAGGAGTCCGGAACTGTCAACACTCCGACGAGCGCCGAGGTGGCCGCCAAGAGCCCGATGAGGAAGACGATCGGGGCGACCTGAGCGAGCCTGTCAAGGAATGGGTTGCCGTCACTCTGCCCGTTGATACGTGGGCTCCGACCTGCCAGCGCCCCGCCCACCGAGGTCATGATCCAGCCGACCACCAGGGTCGGGGTGACCATCTGGTGCGCGAGCCGGTCCAGGAAGTGGGCCACGGGTGGGACATAGAAAAGGATCGCCATGATGGCCAGCCAGGCCACGCCCGCGATCAGTAACAGAGCGCAGACCCTCGCCCACCACTCCCTAACGTCCTCGCCCTGTTTACGCCCGAGCAGCCAGACCTCGACGGTGACGGCTACGAAGAACACCAGGATCGTCAGTGGTGGGCCGAACGTTGCGATCGCCCAGGGCTGATCGTACAGTCGCCAGAGGATCTGCGAGAAGGCCACGAAGAGCAGAAAGCCGCCGCTCGCTCCCGAGATGAAGGAGGTCACAAGGAGCCAGATGCCCTGTCGCAACCAACCGTTCGGTTCACTCCCTCCCACCTCAGATCGAATGGACTGGTTGCGGTTGAAGACCCAAAAGACGGCGGCCCCGAAGAGGTGAGCAATCATGTGCAAGATGCCGAAGGAAAAGGCGAACTCGAAGGTGGACGATCGGGGCAGTCCACCGTCGGCCCACGACTTCAGGGCATCAGGCTCGATGTTCTCCAAATTGATTCCAAAGAACTGCTTCGGGACACCCAGTCTCTCCAGTGGACGCGCGAGGAGGGCCCGCGGGGCGTTCGGCTGGATGTCTGCAAGCCACCGGCACCAGGGCGAGGCTGTGGGGATGCGTACGACCCATCGAGATTCATCTTTCATGAACCAGTCAGGGCCACGAATGCCCGAGAGGTTCTTCGGGGAATTGAGGCTGAACAGCCAGCTCGTCAAGACGCCGCAGACGATCAATGGCAGGATGATGCCCAGGAAGATTGGCCGGTTCGTCAGGACCGGCTGCATCGCGACATTCAGGGAGCCCTGCCGCCTGGCTGCTGAGCGTGCGTTGCGCAGCACGGCCACCTGCCAGCCGATGATGGCGAAGACCGCGAACAGGAGCCCCACGAAGGTGTAAAAGACTGCGACGTGCCAGCCATCGGCCAAGCTCGTGTGAAGACTGAAGCACTTGACCACCCCCCACGCGACCAACGCGAAAAAGAGCGTCAGAGGAACGAGCAGGAAGAAGTTGATCAACGTGTTGCGAGCATAGATCGCCAGGAGGGTCCAGGTGTCGGCGGTCAGGGTGCCCTTCCAGGGAGCGAGGTAATTGCTGTACTGACGCAGATGGTGCAGTGGCTCCGGCTCCTCGTCCACGATCCGTTCCGGTCCGATCTCGACGCGGTCGACCTGGCGGTGGCGGACGCGGCTGGGGGCGAGCTGGTCCTGAACGCTCAGGACGTCGCCCTCACGCTTCAGCCAGGCTGTGAGCCAGCTCCCGGCGTACCCACCGCCAGACACGGTCGAGAGATAGTCAAAGCGCGTCAGCAGCCGCAAATGCGCCAGCGCTTGAAGTAGGCCCACGGCGAACGTGGCGCTTCGGATGCCGCCACCGGAGAGCGCCAGCCCGGCCAGGTGCTGGTCGAGGGCACCGACCCGACGGGCCTTCTCCACCTCATCCGCCGCCGACCCGTGCTCCGGCTCGCGAGGCGGTCTGAAAGAGGGCCGGGTCGGCTTCGGTCCGGATCGCGCCCGTTCGGCCTCGAAAATGGCCTGGCGCCGGAGGTGGATCTGTTTCAACTCCTCGGCATGGACGGTGTCGAAGGTGACGAGGGGCTCGTTGTGTGTCTCGCCACCAGTCGGGGTGCCCTCGGGTACTGGATCGGCAATATCGCTCATATCCGCACCTTGATGTTCGATGATCAGTGACGTGTCCACCACGCTCTCAGACCGACCAGTCGCTCCAAGTTCTCGGCTTGCTCAAGCGACCTCACTGTCGTGACCCGCGCCGCACCGCGAGCCGCGTCAGCCCGCGCACGCAGCTCGACAAGCCGTGCGAGGCGACGGTCGCTGTTCCTCCAGGGGCTCCCGGCGAGGGGTTTCGGGATCGCACTGATCAGCCCGTCGCGTTCGGCACGGGATAGATACCAGTTCAGCGCGACATCGGGAGTCATCCCATCGTCCTCGGTGTCGTCACCCGGCCAGGCGGTCGGGTCGGGTGGACGCGCGGTCACCTGGGCCGAGTTCTCGAAGACGACCGTGGTGAAGAACGAGCGATGACCTTTCGTCGCCGCGGTGAATCGAGCGGCGAGACCCTGCACGTCCTCATCGTTGCGGAACATGGCCGAGGCCGTCCTCGCGGACGCCGCCGCCTCGGGTGGGCTGGTGAAAAACCGGAATGTGCGTGACGCACGGCCGAAGAACGTCGTGGGGCCTTCCGCCACCCCCAGCCGCGCCGCGGCGCTGATCGCATCGCGGATCTGAACCAGGAGCACACCTGAGGTCTCGCGAACCAGCCAGGGAAGGTTTTTGTCGAGCCATGCTGAAGCGACCTGGATGCCGTAATTGTCGTAATAACCGGCGTCCACGACCCGCCGTGGTGGGTCGGTAGGCAGGTTAACCGCGGGCGAGACGTAGGGAAACGAGGCGTTGATCCTGACACCCGTCCCGAGACGGAATCCCTCTACCTCGGGGAATAGCCGGGCGAATTCCAGGGCCGAAAGCGAGTACGGCCGCACGCCCGAGGTCATATCGCCGCCGATCTCCGGACCCCCGGACCCGGTCAAGGCCAGCAGGTCGAGGTTGCTGATCAGAAGTCGTCGCCCACTCTCAACCATCATCGGCGAGAGGACCAGCGATGGGACACGGCCCACTTCCTCGTGGGGCCGGAGGTCCCGGAAGGGGAATCGCAGAGCGGCCCACGCATCCTCCAGCCGAATGCCCCGGTCATCAGCCACCACGCGCGGAAGGAAAGCGAGGAACGGGTCCCTGAGGGCAAGAAACCGGGCGACTGGTGAGAGGCTGTCACGCGGAATGTTTAGGACCCAGGGTGAAGGCCGGTAGGGCCCGAATTCCTCCTGCTCGGCCGACGTGTCGGGGTCATCGCGGCGGTGCAGCAGGTAATAGGCCGCACCGAGCATCCCGCCTGAGGCCCCGGTGATCAACCGCACGTGGCGGCCGAAGCCGGGGAGATCCTGCTCCAGCCGGTCCAGGACAATCGCCACCCAGAGCGCGGAACGCAAGGCGCCACCGCTGACTGAGACCACCACGAGCCTGGGCCTTTCCCCCGCCGGCACGCCCTTGCCCGCGAATGTCAGCCAGTTGTTCAAGGCCAACTCATCGTCAATCAACGGTGGCGACGACGCCGCGCCGGCAGCGAGCGCGCCCACCAGGTCATTGACCCGATGCCCCAGCAGCGCAGGGCGATCCGAACCGCCCGGGTAGTACGCCGGCATCTCGGGTAATCGGAGCTTGTACGGATCAAGGTTAGCGAGTCCGAACCACACAAGGCCAAGGAGGATCACCAGTGTCATCACACCGGGGAATGCTTCCCCGACATAGGCATCGACGAAGTAGGCGACCAACGAATAGGCCGATGCCAGCAGACCGATTAGTGTGCAGATCGCAAAGGCCGAGGACACTACGTGCTCGTAGATTGGATGGAGCGACAGCAGAAGATAAAAAATGATCAACACCAGAAAGAACAGCAGGAGTAAGCGCACCTCACCACCGATGCCAGCCAGAGACCCAGCCGACCATCGGCCCAGAACCTGCCCGATGCGGATCAGTCCCGCCACGATAGCGACGCCCAGGGCGTACCGGCAGCCCAAACGGCAAGGCCGAACAGCCATCCCCAGACGTTACTCGTGACAGCGAGCGACGATCCCAACCGGGGTCCGACCCGTGTTGAACTGACCAGGGTTGCCAGCACCGAGCGTGGTACGTGGGGAAATGCAGCCGGAAACAGTGCAGGCGCCATCAGTAGTGCCAGGAATGGCGGACTCGTGGCCAGCAGAAACCGCGCCAGCCTCCCGGCGTCGTCCGTTGCAGGAGACGCCGTGAGGTTCGGCGCGAATCGACCCAGAAACGCATCGATCGCCTTTGCACGCTCGGCCTCAGCTTGCGCATCATCCTGCGCCTCGGCAGCGAAGAAGCTGATACTCCCGACCGTCGCCAGCAGCAACACAACGGCTGTGGCGGCGTCGAGTCGCGTCGTCGCCCGGTCGTGCCAGAACAGGCTCGGGAGCCCATAACCCGCTCCGAGCAGTCCGTACACGATCCCCAGGATGACCACCACCACGACCGGCACGATGGCGTGCCCGGCGCCGAAGGCGACGATCTCTGGCAGCCAGGGCCAGTACGGTAGCAGGAGCAAAAGCGCTAGCACGACGGCCAGAGCAACCTGGACCGCACGGATCATCGTCCCTCCCGAAATCTTTTCTCGCGGCGCGAAGGACTTGCGCCGCCCCATCTCCAAGGAGGGCCGGCGCGGTGGGCCATGGACCTTCATTGCGCTAGATCAGAGCCCTGATTCGGCTGCGACGCCGGCCAGTTCACGTCGGGCAGCGACTGGCCCGCATCGCGGAGGATGGCCTCACTGGCTTTCTCCGCGATCATGTAAATCGACGAGACGATGAAGAACCCCGGGATGCTGGGGAAGACCGAAGCATCCACCACCCTCAGGCCAGCGATTCCCTTCACTCGGAAGTCGGAGTCGAGGACTGACTCCGTCACGTCATCCTTCGGCCCGATCCGGCAAGTCCCGCAAGCGTGATGGCCCCACGCCTCAGCCTTGACCCAGTCGGCGATCTGCGCGTCGCTCCGGATCTCCTCTCCCGGCTGGATGAAGTCCTTGACGAGCAGGTGGCTCTTCACGCCCAGCTTCTCGGTGAACTCCTGGACGTACTTCACCCCCTGGACTACGGCGCGGAGGTCGTCGTCGTCCACGTCGGTCCCCTCGTTGAAATAGCGGAAGTTAATCTCCGGCCGCTCGGTCGGATCGGTTGAGCGGAGCCGCACATATCCACCCTTGTTCTTGGTGTGGGCCTTGAGGATCGCCCAGGTGAACTGGTTGTGCGCGTTTGACAGTGCGTCGGCATAGAAGGGGTAGTATCCCTTGAATGTCGCTGGCAGGCCAAAGATGAACAGGTCCGGGTCTTTCAGGTCGGGCGACGACCGCCGGATGATGGCGATGATGGCGCCGTTGGTCGTGTAGAGTCCCTTCTTCGAATCCTCCCAATCCTTCAAGGCGCGATCCGGCGCCTCTCCCGCCTTCGGCTGGCGGAAGAGGAGGCCATCGAGGGTCGAGAAGTCTTCCGGCGACTCCGAGATGACGGCCACCTCGTAACGGTCCTGAAGGAACCGGCCCACCGCCGGGCGGTCGAGGACGATTGGGATGCCCATCCGCTCCAGGTCGTCCTTCGGGCCAATGCCCGAAAGCATCAACAACTGAGGTGTATTAAAGGTGCCGCCGGCAATGATCACCTCGCGGCGCGCTTCGGCCCGAACCTGGGTCCCCGGAGGGGTTCTCGTGCTATCCGGGGGGGCGGCCCGATAGAGACGAGTACCTTCGAGATACTCGACCCCCACTGCTCGCCCACCGTCCAGCACGATCTTCGTGGCTAGAGCGCTTGTCTGAACCGTCAGTCGGTCGGGGTGCTCTGCCTGGACCTGCAAGATTCGCTCACGCGAGCCGTTGCGCCGGCCGTCAGCGACAGCCAGCGGGATGAGATAAGCACCCTCCTGCTGCGGGAGCCGCGGGTAGCGGTTCGGATCGAGGAGTTTCCAGAGGGCCGGGATTTTCGACGCCAGATCCTTCGGATCGCCTCCCAGGAGCTGCTGCAGAGTCGAGCCTTGCCCTTCCAGAAACTGCTCAAGATCCTCGAGTTTTTCCTCGAGCGTCTTGGGCTTCAGGTCGAGCAGGGTCTGGTTTACAGCCCCGATGACCACCTTCAATAGCTCGGTGTCGCCCAGGATCAGTGACGGGTCGGCCATGCTCGTTCCGAGGTAACCCGAGTCGCCATGTCGCCAGGTCTTCAGATCCGGGTCGACGTGTTTGATGTAGCCGCAGCGCTCGATCCGCTCGAAGTAACCCCGCATGTTGACGGGGTCCCAGGTGCTGTCACCCGTGTCGTACGTTTGGGCGATCCCCGCGATTTCCTCCCAATCGCTCTCATGCGGGTAAATGGTGATCATCGCGTTGTGCGCCGTGCAGCCCCCGAGGGTGCCGCAACGGGGGTACAAAACACCGTCCACCGGCTCGTGCGGGCCGGGCTGATCGTCCGGCGGGTAAACACGGTAATACTTGCTGTCCTGCTTCTGCTGATCGAGGTTCTCATAGTGGCGGACCCAGAAGTCCCAGCGCATGGTCGGGTCCTCGGTCGCCTGGCCATGGAACCCTGGGACCTCGTAGTTCAGGTTGCGGCCACCGGAATCGTCAGAGCCGGCTTCAATCAGCAGCACCGTGAAACCCGCCGCGGCCAGGTTGGCAGCCACAGGCCCCCCACCGGCTCCGGAACCGACGACGATGTAATCAAACGTGGACTGAGTCGCGGTCGCCATCGATGAACTCTCCTCTCGGAAGCGCAGCCCCCCGGGGATGCCCGACCTTTACCCGATGCGGAAGCGGATCGAAGCCGCTCGAGGGGCCCGGACATCGAAGGATCGGCCTGCGACGAACGCTCCGCGCAGGCCGGCTCCCCCGGCGGCGGTCATAGAGTCTTGAGGTACTCGATCAGGTCCCGCTTCTCCTGGGTCGAGAGGTCCGAGCCGTAGGTGTGGCCCTTGTTCTCGACCAGGTCCGGGCACTCGCTCAGCTTGAGCAGCTCCTCGGCGAGCTTACGAGGCTGGTCCCTGTATTTCAGGAACGAGGCGAGAGCGTACGGCAGCTTGTCGGCTCGCAGGTTCATGAAGAGGTTAATCGGTGTCCCCTTGGGGATCTTTAATTCGGCCTCGAGCAGGGTGCTCAGCTCGGCCGCCTTCTTCTCGAATGCCGCCTCGAACTTCGGCTTGAGCTCGGCGACCAGCTCCTGAAGCCTCGGCTTGCCCTGGAGTTTCTGGGCAATGGCAGCCTCGACCTGCTCCTTGACCTTCTCGACCACCTCCATCTTGATCCGCTTGAGGTTCTCGGCGCTGTAAAGCTGCTCCAACTCGGGACGGAGCCGCTGAGTCAGATCTTCGGCGAAGATCAGCAGTGAGGGTTTGAGCTCGTCGGGAACATCCGCCGCTTGGACGACCTCGACGATGATCGCGCTGAGGAGTTCCGAGGCCCGCTGCCGCGCCAGGTCGTGCAGCATGCCCGCAACCTTCGCCTTGACCCCGGGAAGGTCCGCCAGCAGGCTGCTGTCGGCCGACGTTACCTTCACGAACACGGGCCGCTTGTCCGGGTTGAGGAGCTGATCCATGGCATCCTCGAACAGCTCAAGCCGGCCCTCCACGGTGATCGCCTGCTCATCGATCATGCCATTTTGATCCAGAGGCTGCTTGCCCACCGCGTTGTTGTGCAGGTACGGGGCGGAGGTCCACAGGCTGTTCAACGACGCCGTACGATAGTACCCGCGGCCGCCACCCGGAGCGACGAACTCGGTCACGAGCGGGGAGTCGCCGTAGATCTTCGGCTGAAGCCTGTTCAATGGGTTCTCGAACCTCACATAGCGAATCGCCGGCAGGGCCTTGTAATCCTCCGAGGAGAAGTCTGCCCAGATGTCGCCGTCGATGGCGTTCGTCGCCAGAGCCCGCGCAGCATTGATCCCGAAGCCAGGCGAGTTGAAAGGGTAGCGCACATCGTCGGAGAGCGTGTTACCGGCCAGGAAACTCTCTGAGCCGACCAGGTTGCGGAAGAACTTCTTGCGATCCTCTTCCGACGTGAGCGGATAGAACGGCTGTTTGTTCGAGTGGCACCGAGCACACGTCTCGGCGAAGACCATCGCCCCTCGCTGGAGTTGCTTTTTGTCCTTGCTGATGTATTTTGGGTTGCCATCCTCATCCTCGATGGACGCCAGGTCGTACGGCGTATAGGAGGCGAGATAGCTTGCCAGGAACGGAAGTCGACGTTCGGTTTCGGCCCACGCCTCACCCAGTTCCGGATACTTCTCCCGGAGGGCACGCCAGCGCTCAGCGGGAATCTCTCCCTTGACCTCGCGGATCGAAAAGGGCTTCTGCGTGGTGCCGGTCGCCGGGTTGTAGAGACGGTCGATCCAGTAGTCCCCCTCTGATCCGATGTTGATCGGGACCCGAAGCAACGCCCCGGCCAGACCGATCGAGTCGGCACCATCCTTGAGGATATGCTTCGCAATCACCTTCACGCCCTCGGGCGTCGTCTCGGCGAAATCGGCGCGTGCGCCGATGTAGAAGATCTGGTTGATCGTGTTCGGGTTGTTAATGAAGTCGTACGAGAATCGCGAGGTTTCCGAAGTTCCGGGCTGTTGCGTGTGGCCGTACTGGTAGAGGAAGCTGTCCTCCTGCAGTCCCTCCGTCTCGTATGGGTCCTTGGCGAAGTCCTTTTTGGGGTTCGCATCGCCACCGATGACCCGACCCTTGCCGAAAAACAGGTCACCCTCGCGGAAATACTGGTTGCCGATGTTTGCCGCCAGGTTCTCCCATCGGGGGCTCGACGGGTCTTTCGGCGGCTTCAGAGGGTCGAAGGCGATGTGGCACAATGCGCATGTGATGCCCACGAGATAGGGCGGTTCGACCTCGCCTGGCTTCTCGAAGTACCGGCGTACGTTCGCTTCCGGGTCCGTCAGCCACTCCCGCTCTTTCTCCGACGTAAAGGCTGGGTTCTTGAACTTGCGAAGACCGATGACTCCTGTCGGTTCGCCATACCACTTCGGATCGTTCGGATACGCGCCCTTGACCGGGTCGCCCTGCCACTCGTCTAGCCAGAATCCGTACTTGTCCTTCTTGCCGCCTACGAAGTTCGGCTCGTTGATCACTCCCAGTTCTTGGAATCGTTCGGCGCGGTGGCGAGAGTCGAGCACCCGGTAGAAATCGACCGATATGCCGAGTGAGCCGCCAAACTTCACCAGCAGGCGGTAAAACTTCTGGTTGCCGTAGGTTGACATGATCCAGGTGTCACGCCCGAGCTTTTGATCGTCGGTCCATTTGTACCAGAGGCCATTCGGACCGTAGTACTTGTAGCTATCGGGCAACTTCGACCTGTCAGAATCACCGTACTGGGATCCACCGTAACCTCCCCCCTCACGCCCTGAGTCGCCCCCTCCGGAGGGCTTCGAATTCTCCTTCTCAGACCCGGCCGCTCCATTGACCGACGGGGGCGTGTCCTGGGCTGAGGCTTGGCGTTCCGGGTGAGACGAGGCGAGCCCCACGAGCAAGGCGGCGAAGCCTAATGGGGCCAAAGACGACAGTGACCAGAGCAAGACTTTCATGCGAAATCCCTCGAATAATCGGTGGTCCAAGCGATCTCTCGTCCATCAAACAAAGGGACGGCGCAGAGCAAGATACCGACGCCGCAACCGGGCGCCTTGACAGTTACGAAAGGTACCCCCCAACCTTTCGGAGGCGTTGGCCCCCTTTCAGGAGCTACCCAGCACCTCAATTTCGATCTCATCATATTCGACGCTGGAGTCAAGCGCAAAATTAAGAGAAACGAGATTTTTAAAAAGTGATAAAAATTGACAACTTTCTCATATTTTTCAGAAATTGCCTGGAAATGCTCCTCGGGTCGGGACTAACTCCAGATGGCGGAGGCGGTAACGCGGCCTTGAGGGGCCATTGCTATGTCTTCTGGGCCTGGTCATGAGGCTGCCCGTCGGTTCCGTTGCGATCAATGGGTCGTGTCTGGCTCTAAATCGGAGCGCTCGCCATTCGCGGGGAAGCCCAATCACGGCCGTCGGCCAGCGGATCTTGCCCTGACCGCGCCGGGCCTGCATTTGAGGAGACCCGAGGAGCCCGTCCACGTCTCCGACCGGAGACTTGACCGATTCCGTCCATGTTCCTTAGTCTGGAATTGAGACGTACACGACTGTCCGGAGATCCGATGCCCCGTCCCGTCACCCTCCTTTGCCTGATCGCCGCGCTGACCGGCCCGCTGCTTCAGGAGGCCGAGGCCGCGGGCGACTTCGCGCGCTGGATGAGCGGCGCCCTCGACGACCGAGCGGGCCTCGAACCGATCGACGGCGGCGTCGGCGATGAGCCCTACGTCGCCTCGAACCCGCGGATCGGCCTGGACGCGGACGCCGCGACTGCACCGGCCCCCAACCCTCCGGTCCCCATCCTTGAACCCCTCGTCCCCCGGACCCTCGAAGTTGCGGGTCCCGAGCCTCGAGACACCGGGTTCGTCGTGCGCGTCGGTGGCCCTCGACGGCACGCCTGGCTCCAGCTCTTCCAGTTCTAATCTCGCCCGCGGATCGCGGCGGAACGCCCCGCTGCCTCGTCCTGCCGGGCGTTCGGTCCCTCCTGCGCCGCGCGGTCGCCCACTCCAGGGACCGCCGGTCTCCCCGCATGGCTGATCCCTGGGCGTTGACAGAACCGGGAGCATTTTTATGAAAAATATTTTACATTTTGTGGTGTTCGTGCTGCTGGCAATCGGGCTCGGCGGCCTGGGGGTCGCGCTGGCCCGACCCGCCTGGCTGCCGCCCTGGGCACGGCTCGACCCCGGCCCGCTCCTCGAACGGCTCCGCTCCGTGACCGCCGGGCTGGCGGAATCCGAAGATGGGGAGGACGACGATGGTCGAGCGCGTGACGAATCCGACGGTGACGAGGACCCCTGGCGATTGATCCGCCTCGTATCGCCGGAGGTGGCCCGTCGCTTCGGGGTCGAGACCGTCCCGGTCTTCCCCCAGCGGATCGCCCACCACCTGACAGCCAACGCCGAAACCGCCTACGACGCCGAGCGCTCTGCCGAGGTTATCCCGCGCGTGGCCGGGCGTGCTCCGCGAGGTCCGGGCCCGTCTCGGACAGGTCGTGAAGAAAGGGGAGAGTCCTGGCGGTCGTGGACTCGGCCGAGGTCGGCGCGGCCAAGGCCCAGTACCTCACAGCCCGTTCAGCCCTGGAGCTGGCCCGGGCCACCTACGAGCGGACGGTCGCGCTGACCCGGGCCAGGGCCGCCCCCGGCAAGGCCGAGCTCGAGGCCCAGGCCGCCCGCGACCAGGCCCGCGCCCGCCTCCTGACCGCCGAGCAAGCGCTCCGCAACTTCGGCTTCGACGACGCCGACCTCGCCGGGATCGCCGAGCGGGAGGACACCGGCAACCGGCTGGAGTCTGGTCGCCCCGATCGACGGCACGATCATCACCTGGGACGCCACCCTCGGCGAGGCCGTCGAGCCGACGACGATTCTCTTCGCCCTGGCCGACACGACCCACATGTGGCTCTGGATCGACGTCTACGAGTCCGACATCACCCGGGTCGCCGTCGGCCAGACCGCCGAGTTCGTCATCTCGGGCACCGCGGAACCCGTCTTCGAGGGGCCGATCACCTGGATGGGCACCGAGGTCAACCCGCTGACCCGGACCACCCGGGTCCGCGCCGAGCTGGCCAATCCCGACGGCCGGCTCCGCGCCAACCAGTTCGGCACGGCACGGATCCAGGTCGAGCCGGAGCACGACACGCTGGTGATCCCTCGGGCGGTCCTTGCAGGAGGACGGCCCGACCCGGTTCGTCTTCGTGCCGCTGGACGACGGCCGCTCCTTCCGACCGCAGAAGGTCGAGGTCCGGCCCACCGACCGGGATGACATCGTCGAGGTGCTCCAGGGCCTGAATCCGGCCGATCGGGTCGTCACCACGCGCTCGTACATGCTCAAGGGCGAGATGTTCCGCGACCGCCTCGGCGCGGCCGACAACGATTGACGCGACCGCCGGGCGCCAGGGGAAACGCGATGCTCAACGCCCTGATCGAATTCAGCCTCAGGAACCGGTTCGTCGTGCTGCTGCTGGCGGCCATCCTGGTCGTCCTCGGTGTGCACGCCGCGCAGATCCTGCCGCTGGACGCCTTCCCCGACACGACGCCGGTGCAGGTGCAGATCAACACCGTCGCCCCGTCCCTGCCGCCCGAGCAGGTCGAGCAGCTCATCACCTTCCCGATCGAGTATTCGCTGGGCGGACTTGGCGGGCCTGGAGGAGGTCCGCTCGGTCTCGAAGTTCGGGCTCTCGCAGGTCGTCGCGATCTTCACCGACGACACCGACGTCTATTTCGCCCGCCAGCAGATCAACGAGCGGCTCGCCGAGGTCCAGCTGGCCCGCAGGGAATCGCCCGGCCCACGATGGGGCCGGTGGCGACCGGCCTCGGGCGAGGTCTATCACTACCTGATCACCAGCCAGGTTTACGACCTGACCGAGCTGCGGACCTTGCAGGACTGGGTGATCCGCCCCCGACTGCGGCGGGTGCCGGGGGTGGCCGAGATCAACTCCTGGGGCGGCTTCGAGAAGCAGTACGAGGTCCGCGCCGACCCCGCGAAGCTGGCCAAGTACGGCCTGACCTTCGACGACCTGGCCGGCGCCCTGCGGGAGAACAACGAGGACTTCGGCGGCGGCTACGTCGCCGGCGCCGGCGAGGCGGTCCTGGTCCAGGGGATCAGCCGGCCGCACACCGTCGATCAGATCGGCGAGATCACGATCGAGGCCCATGAAGGCGTGCCGATCAAGGTGCGCGACGTGGCCGAGGTTGCCGTCGGCCACGTCATCCGTCGGGGCGGCGTCACCGCCAACGGCCGGGGCGAGGCGGTGCTCGGCCTCGGCTTCATGCGGATGGGCGAGAACTCCCGCGAGGTCACCCGCGCCCTCGACGCCGCCCTCCGCGACATCCGCAAGGCCCTGCCCGACGGCGTCCGGATCGACGTCACTTACGAACGGACCGAGCTCGTGGACCAGGTGCTCCAGACCGTCGAGCGGAACCTCGTCGAAGGGGCGATCCTCGTCATCGCCGTGCTCTTCGCGTTCCTGGGCAACCTCCGCGCCGGCCTGATCGTGGCCGCGGCCATCCCGCTGTCGATGCTCTTCGCCGTCACGATGATGCAGAAGGTCGGCATCGCCGGCAGCCTGATGAGCCTTGGCGCCATCGACTTCGGCCTGATCGTCGATAGCTCGGTCGTCATGGTCGAGAACTGCGTCCGTCGCCTCGCCCACGACCGTTCCGGCCGCGGCAAGCTGGCGATCATCCGCGACGCGGCGCTGGAGGTCCGCAAGCCGACGATGTTCGGCGAACTGATCATCATGATCGTCTATCTGCCGATCCTCACTCTCCAGGGGGTCGAGGGAAAGCTGTTCCGGCCGATGGCCCTGACGGTCATCTTCGCTCTGGCCGCGTCGATGATCCTGTCCTTGACCTTGATGCCGGTCCTGGCCTCGCTCGGCCTGCCCCGGACGCTACGTGAGAAGGAGACCCTCGTCGACCGGCTGGCCCACCGGCTCTTTGGGCCGTTCCTGCACCTGGGGCTGCGGTTTCCGCGCTCGACTCTGGTCCTCATCGCCGCGATCACGGTGGCCACGACGATCCTCGGCCTGGGGCTCGGCTCGGAGTTCGTCCCCAAGCTGGGCGAGGGAACGATCGTCATCAACACCGTGCGGCTGGCCGGCGTGAGCCTGGAGGAGTCGCTGTCGGCCGGCACGCGGGTCGAGCGGATGCTCCTGGAGGAGTTCCCCGACGAGATCGACGCCATCTGGAGCCGGACCGGCACGGCCGAGGTCGCCACCGACCCGATGGGCCTGGAGATGACCGACGTCTTCATCAGCCTCAAGCCGCGCTCCCGCTGGAAGCGCGCGCAGACGCAGGAGGAACTGATGGAGGCGATGTCGGAAGTCACCGAGACCTTGCCCGGCATGCGGGCCGTTTACGGCCAGCCGATCGAGGAGCGGATCAACGAGATGGTCGCCGGCATCAAGGCCGACCTGGGCATCAAGCTCTTCGGCCCCGACCTGGATCTGCTCCGCCGCAAGGCCGGCGAGCTCGTCGCGGTCGTCTCCCGAATCCCGGGCGCTGCCGACGTGGGGGCCGAGCAGTTGACCGGGCAGCCGGTCCTCCGGGTGGAGATCGACCGCCAGGCCCTCTCCCGCTACGGCGTGTCCTCGCGCCAGGTCCTCGAATCGATCGAGGCGGCCGGCGGCCTGGTCGTCGGCGAGGTGCTGGAACCGGGTCGGCGGTTCCCGCTGGCCGTCCGCCTGCCGCAGTCGTACCGCGACGACCCGAGGGCGATCGGCCGCATCCTGATTCCAACGGCGACCGGCGCCCGTCTGCCGCTGACATTGCTGGCCCACCTGATCCGCGAGGAGGGCCCGGCGACGATCAACCGCGAGTGGGGCGAGCGCCGGATCGTGGTCCAGGCCAACGTCCGGGGCCGCGACCTCGGCTCGTTCGTCGCGGAGGCCCAGCGTCGGGTCGGTCGCGAGCGTCACCCTGCCGACCGGCTACCACATCGAGTGGGGCGGGCAGTTCGAGAACCTGATCCGAGCCGAACGGCGGCTGATGCTCGTCGTGCCGCTGGCCCTGGCCCTGATCCTGAGCTTGCTCTACCTGACTTTCCACTCGTTCCGGGATGCCTTGATGATCTTCAGCGGCGTCCTCTTCGCGCGGGCCGGCGGCGTGGTCGGCCTGTACGTGATGGGTTTGCCGTTCACGATCTCGGCGGGTGTCGGCTTCGTGGCCCTGGCCGGCGCTTCGATGCTGGAGGGCCTCGTCCTGGTCAGCGCGATCCGCGACCGGATGGCCCACGGCCTGCCGAAGCGCGAGGCGATCGAGTCGGCCCGGCTGGCCCGATTGCGACCCGTCCTGATGACCGGCACGGTGGCGGCCCTGGGGTTCGTGCCGATGATGCTCTCGACCGGCATCGGCGCCGAGGTCCAGCGACCCCTGGCGACCGTCGTCGTCTTCGGCATGGCCTGCGACACTTTCCTGACCATGCTCGGCCTGCCGGTCCTCTACCTGCTCTTCGGCAAAGGGCCCCCGGTCGGGGACGGCCTGGAGAACCACGGGCAAGCCGACGACGTCCCAGCGTCCTCCGGTCTCCGTCCGGCCGACCTGATCGGGGTGGGCCGGTCCGAGCGGGGAGGACCGTCGTGACCCGCCCCCCGCGCCCGTTGCCGACTCCGGGCGAGCGACCGAGAATCCCGGGGTCTTCCCGGCGGTTCCGGAGGAAAGGAGGGAGGTTTACGAGATCCGCGGCAAGGTCTGCCAGGGGAAGTTCCGCGAGGCCGAGGGCACGCCCACCGGCGAGCTCGTCGCCGTCGAGTGACGGTCTCCTTCGCGATCGCCGGGCGACGCTCCCTTCAAGGCGGCACGACCACAGACGAACCGACCCTCCGGCGATCCCGGATTTGGAGGATCTCCGTTACATCTCATGTCCCCCGGCAAAGCCCCGCGCGAGCTTTCTGGGCCTCGCGCTTTGAGGCCGAGCCAATCCGCGCCGGTATCGCTCTTGTGTGCTATAATAGACTCCAGCTCCTTGGCAATCCAGTTGCTTCCTCATCCCGATCCCCCAGGATGTCGCCGCGCAACCGCGGCGCGCTCCCAGCGCCGAACGAACTTCAAAATGGATAAAATGACATTCTAAACCTATTCGGCCGTGGAAATTACAGCACGCCGCTTTCTGCGTTGGGGCGCGTCCCCCCAGCGTCCTCACACCGTTCCGCCGGCGTCCTTGGTGCGTCGCCCGTGCGTCCTCCGGGCGTTTCCCGAACACCCGGGCACCCGTAACCTGTTAAAAAAGACGTGGAAGCCCACGGCCTGGAAGCCGCAACGGCGCCGATGGCGTTGCCTGTGCGACTCGAGCCGGCCGTCGGCCGGAGGGTCTTGCCCGGATCGGGAGGTCGATGATGTCCTTCGCCGGCCAGCTAGGTAACGTTCGCGTGCTGGGTGGGCTGGGGAATTTGTCCGTCAAAGGGCCACTCCCCGCGTCCGATTGTGGGCGAGCGTGCCTCCTGCCGGCCGAAGCGGAGGTAGAGGGTGGGCAGCACGAGCATGTTCAGGACCGTCGAGGTCAGCAGCCCGCAAAGCACGACGACCGCCAGCGGGGCCTGGATCTCGTTGCCCGGCCGGTCCCCTGCCAACGCCAGCGGCACCAACGCCAGACCCGTCGTCAACGCCGTCATCAGGATCGGCGCCAGCCGCTCCAGGGCACCCCGCTCGACCGCCAGGCGCAGGGCCGGCACGCCCTCGCGGTCCCGCAGGTGCCGGACATGCGAGACGAGCATGATCCCGTTGCGGGTGGCGATCCCCAGCACCGTGATGAACCCGATCAGCGAGCCGACCGTCACCACCCCGCCCGACAGGTGCACCCCCAGCACGCCGCCGACCAGCGCCAGCGGCAGGTTGACCATCACCAGCAGGGCGTCCCGCATCGAGCCGAAGGCCACCTGCAAGAGCAGGCCGATGCCAAGGACCACCGCCACGCCCAGCAGCGTCAGCAACCAGGTCGTCGCCTCGGCGCTCGCGAACTGGCCGCCGTACTCGATCGCGTAGCCCCGGTACGGACCCCGGCCGATCGGGACCCGGTCGGCGACCCGGCGGCGGATCTCCTCGACGACGCCGCCCAGGTCCCGGCCCGCCACGTTGCAGGTCACGACGAACTTGCGCTCGACGTTCTCCCGGCTGATCTGGTTCGGGCCGGTGCTGGGGCCGATCCGAGCCAGGGCGCGGAGCGGCAGCTTGGCCCCGGCCGGGGTATCGACGGGGAGGTTGCGGATCGCCTCCCAGTCGGTCGCGGTCGGGTCGCCCAGCCGGACCACCAGGTCGAAGGCATAGCGCCCTTCCAGGACCCGGGAGACGACCAGGCCCCGGAACGCGGCCTCGACCGTCTCGGCCACCTCCTCGACCGTCAGGCCATGCCGGGCGATCGCCGGCCGGTCGAACTGGATCTCGACCAGGGGGATGTCCACCTGCGGCTCGGTCGCCAGGTCCACCACGCCCGGCACCTCCGCCATCACCCGGCGGACCTGCTCGCCCAGGCTGCGGAGCTTGTACAGGTCGTTGCCGAAGATCTTCACGGCGACGTTCGATCGGCTGCCCGAGAGCATGTGGTCGATCCGGTGGGCGATCGGCTGGCCGATGGTGATGTTCATGCCCGGCACGGTCGAGAGGTCACGCCGGAGGTCGGCGAGGAACTCGGCCTTCGAGCGGTCGGGAGCCAGGCGATAGGAGACGTCGATCTCGGCGGCCTCGACCCCCTGGGCGTGCTCGTCCAGCTCGGCACGGCCGGTGCGTCGAGCGATGCCGGAGACTTCCGGGTGCGCCAGGATCGTCCGCTCGACGGCCCGGCCCAGCTCGTCGGACTCGGCCAGCGAGGTGCCGGGCAGCGTCACCGCCGAGATGACCAGCGCCCCCTCGTTGAACTCGGGCAGGAAGGCCCGGCCCAGCCGGGGGACCGTCGCGGCGGTCCCGAACAGCAGGAGCAGGCAGACCGAGCCGATCAGCCAGGGGTGGCGCAGCGTCCGTCGCAGCACCGGGCGATAGAGCCACTTGGCTCCGCGGACCACCAGCGGCTCCCGCTCGTGGACCACGGCCCGGCTTCCCGGCAGGAGCAGCGAGCTGAGAGCCGGAGTCAGCGTCAGGGCCACCGCCAGCGAGGCCAGGAGCGACGACGATGTAGGCCACTCCCAGCGGTTGCAGCAGCCGCGCCTCGACGCCCGAGAGGGCGAACAGCGGCAGGAAGACCAGCAGGATGATCAGCGTGGCGAAGACGACCGACGAGCGGATCTCCACGCTCGCCTCGTACACGACCCGGATCGGACTCCGGCGCTCCTCCGGCGGGAGATGATGGTTCTCTCGCAGCCGACGGAAGACGTTCTCCACGTCGATGATGGCGTCGTCGACCAGCTCGCCGATGGCGATCGCCATGCCGCCGAGGGTCATCGTGTTGATCGTCGCCCCCAGCCCGCTCAGGACCAGCACCGCCGTCACCAGCGACAGCGGGATGGCCAGCAAGGTGATCAGGCTCGCCCGCAAGTTCGCCAGGAAGATCAGGACCACCACGACGACCAGGACGCCGCCGTCGCGCAAGGCCACCTCGACGTTGCGCACGGCGCGGGCGATGAAGTCGGCCTGGCGGAAGACGTGGCGGTCGATCGCCATGCCCTCGGGCAGGGTCGCCTCGATCTCGTCAAGGGTGGCGTCGAGCGTGCGGGTCAACGCCAGTGTGTTGACCTGCGGCTGCTTCTGCACGCCGAGGATCACGGCCGGCCGGCCCCGCGACGAGCCCTCGCCCCGCTTGATCGCCTCGCCGATGCGGACCACGCCGAGCTGGCCGACTTGCACCGGCACGCCGTCGCGCACGGCGACGACCGTCTCGGCGATGTCGGCCGGCGTGTGGACCCGCCCGACGCCGTGGATCAGGCGCTCCTGGCCGCCCTCGACCAGCAGGCCGGCCGAGACGTTGCGATTGGTCCGGGCCAGCCGATCGGCCACTGCGGAGAGCGACAGGCCATACGCCCACAAGCGGGCCGGCGCGATCACGACCTGGTATTGCTTGACCCCGCCGCCGATCGGGATCACCTGCGCCACGCCCGGCACCGAGAGCAGGCGCCGTCGGATCACGGTATCAGCGATTGTTCTCAACTCGATCCCGGAATGCCGGTCGGAGGTCAGGGCCAGGAACAGGATCTCGCCCATGATCGAGGAGATCGGGGCCAGGATCGGCCGCTCGACCTCCGGCGGCAGCGTGCCGGCGATCAGGTTGAGCTTCTCGGCGACGACCTGGCGAGCCTTGTAGATGTCGGTGCCCCAGTCGAACTCGACCCAGACGACAGAGATGCCCACGGCGGTCGAGGACCGGACCCGCCGCACATCCGCCGCCCCGTTGAGCGCCGACTCGATCGGGAAGGTCACGAGCGTCTCGACCTCGCCGGGCACCATGCCGTGCGCCTCGGTGATGACCGTGACGGTCGGCGCCGTCAGATCGGGGAAGACGTCCACCGGCATCGTTGTGGTGACGTAGCCGCCGACGGCCAGCAGCACCAGCGCCAGGGCGATGACGACGGCCCGGTAGGCGAGCGAGAGGCGAATGATGGCGTTGAGCATGACGGTTCTCCGGCTCGCTCAGTGGGTGTGGCCGTGGGCCGGGATCACGCCGGACACCTCCGAGAGCCGGATGGCGTAGGCCCCGCGGACCACCACCCGCTCGCCCGGCTCCAGGCCCTTCTTGACCTCGACGAGCCTGCGATCCTTCAGGCCCAGTTCGAGGTCCCGCTTCTGGAAGGTCTCGCCGTCGAGCAGGACGTAGGCGATCGGGCGCCCGGCTTCTTCCACGATCGCCGACTCGGGGACCGCCACGGCGTACTCGGAGCGGGCCGTCTCGATGGCCACCTCCGCCAGCAGGCCAACCCGCAGGCGTCGCTCCGGATTGGCGACCTCGTAGCGGACCGGCACGGTGCGGGAGTCCGAGTCCACGACCGAGCCCACGTCGATGAGCCGGCCACCGTCGGCGCCAAGGATGGGGAACCGCTGGCCGGGGTGGGCGGCCAGGGTGAACTCGGCGGCCGGCGCCGTGACGACCCGCTCCAGGTCGAACTCGGAGACCCGGGCCTCGATCCAGAGCCGGTCGAGGTTGATGACGGTGAACAACGGCCGGCTCACCGCGACGTATTCCCCCTCGACGGCCCTGGCGACGGTGACCGTGCCGGCGTGTGGA
Source organism: uncultured Planctomycetales bacterium (assembly GCA_963752755.1). Classification (GTDB taxonomy): domain Bacteria; phylum Planctomycetota; class Planctomycetia; order Isosphaerales; family Isosphaeraceae; genus CAVVZJ01. Next base: position 744,853 of record CAVVZJ010000011.1, read on the forward strand.
GCCTTCAGCGGGATCTGGATCGCCTGCCAGGGCGACGAGCCAGGGACCTTCGACTCGGCCTTCGCCGCCTCGCAGTCCGCGGCGCCACCCAGCATATCCGCCAGCGTCGCGAGAGTCCGCTCGTAGGGCTTCTTGAGCCGCAACTTCCCTTCATACGCTGCCTCGGCGACCTTGAATTGGTGCTCGGCCTGCTCAAATTCCCGTCGGGCGACCGCATTGCTCGCCCCCAGCGTTTTGGCCCGCTCGAAGACCTTGCGCGTATGTTCGAGGTCGATCTCGGACTTGCGGACCTCGGTCTCGACGTCGAGCAGGCGAGTCTTCAGCTCGGTCTGAAGGGTCCGGATCTGGGCCTGGTTGGCGAGGAACTGGACCCCTTGCGGCCCGCTCAGGGGCGGCTCGACCACGGCGACGACCTGCCCCGCCTCGACTGGTTCGCCCACCCTGGGGAACCGGCCGCCGGGTGGCTTGAGCAGTCGCCCGGCCACCGGCGGCGTGACCACCGCCTCGGCCCCCGCCGCCGGCCGGACCTCGCCGGGCACGATCAAACGCTCTTTCAGGTCGTGCTTCGTGACTGGTTTCGTGACCAGCCCAACCTTCCACTGCTGCTCCTTGAGGAACGGCACAGCCCCCGCCAGCTCCTCCTCGAAGCCGTCGGCGGCCCGGCGGGCGGCGGCCTCGTCGGGATAGACCTCCACCGGGAAGCGCAGGGTCTCCTTGGCCTGATCGCCCCGCAGGCTGAGGGCCAGCTCGTTGGTCCCCGGCTCGGGGAAGACGACGGTCGGCCCGTAGATGCCCGGGCTGCGAGGGGCGTCCTGCTCGTCGCAGCTGGAGCGATTCGACGGCCCGGTGGCGACGGCTCGCAACGTCCCCGAGCGGACCGGCGACCCGTCGGCCAGGACGGTCAGGTGGGCGTTGAGCTTGGTCGGCGCCGGCCACCGCGTAGGGGTGTTCGAGGAACAGCTCCAGCGTTTTGCCGAAGTGAGTCACGGAGGCCGTCGGGGGCTCCGGTTCCGCATCGGGAGACGCGTCGGACTCGATGGCCGCCAGCGGACCGCAGCCTGACGTGGCAAGGCTCAAGATCAGGAGAAGGCACGGTCGGAGGAGTGCGTTATGGACATAGCGGTGCATGGTTCGGTCCCACTGCAGAGAGGAAGACGGCCGAGTCGTCAGAACCGACGGAAGCACGACCGCCCGGCTCACGGGCCGAGTCCTCCGCCGCTCAGCGCATGGACTGCCGTGTCCGGGCGTGTCGCAACGACCGGGAGCCAGTCCGTTCAGGTGGCCCGCCGTGAGCGCTGCGACGGTCTTCCGGGCAACTCAGCAGCGGATCAGGACCGATCCGAGGAGGAGGTGAGGCGTGGCGGGCCGGGCTGATTCCGAAAGAATTCGGAGAACCGGTCGGAGTGGGGGAGGAGTCGGTCGAGAGCGAACGTCATCGCCGGCCAGGACAGGGCGGCCGCCCGTGAAGGTCCGCAGTCCCGTCCGGGTCCACGAGCGCCCACGAGATCGTCGGACGCCTGCGTCGGGGCGCCGCCGGAGTCCGGGGTCGGGAGCCCCAGGGGCGGGGTGAGGTGACATGCCAGTGGAACGATCCGCTTTCCACTACGGGTCGATCCGGTCCTGCCGGACGTCCCGACCGGCCGATTCCTGCTCGCGGTCATCCGCCCCGGCGTGATGGTCGTGGTCGCCGTGGTGCGCATGGGCGTGTCCATACGCATGGGCAAACCGGACCCGGTGACCAGGATCAGGGTCGCCAGGAGCCACTGCAGCACATCTCCTGTCGGGCGTCGACTCATGGACGGCTCGGTCGGCAGCGAGTGGATGCGCAGAAGGAAACTCCAGCAAACTCCCCAAGCTAATCGGCGTGGAACTCAATCGTCAAGGCGGAGGCGAAAGGCACGACTTGGACGCAGCTGTCTTCGGTTGACGCTCAGATTTCATTTCAGAAACATGGATCGGTCTCGGAAACCGTTGTTGCCATAGCTCGCTTCGGTGTAATCGACCGACTCATGAACGACCGACTCATCGTTCGGCGAGTGACATTGAATCGGTGCCGGGCATGTCGGCACCTGTGTTTTCCTGGACAGCCCACGTTCTCCCTTCTCCGCGAAAAAGACTCGTCGGGACGATGAACGCCTGCCGCTCAGACTTCAACGGACGATCGGTCATTTCGGGCTCCCCGAGCGGCAGGGCGGCGTCGCTCCATGCGATCCGACGCCGTTGCGATCATCCGTCGATCGTGAGCATTCCATGGCCTCACTAAGGAGCGACAAAATCGTTTATAAAAACCCCGGACACCGTTGCCGGTGCCTGGGGTCGATGAAGGAACGGGACGGTTCAACGCCTCGTCTGCCGGAGCGCAACGACGGCGGCGATTCAGTTTGGGCCGCTTCGCCGGGCTACTCCCCCGACTTACCCGCCCCGATTCCACCGGCCAGGGTAGCCCCCCGGCCGGCGGCGGGTCCAGTCAACGGCGGCGGCGTCGGCCACCCCGCTTGACCTGGGCGATGCAGAGCCGCATCAGGTTCTCCAGCTTGGCCGGGTCGGTCTCGCCCTCGGCCAGCATGGTCAACATCTCGGCGACCTCGACGCGCTGGGCGTCGTCCAGGTCGGCCAGATCGGGGATGGCGTCGAAGCGACCGGCTTTCACCAGCGTCAGCACGCTGATCTCCGGTTCCTCCCCGATCTTCTTCCACGCCCGGTCGGCCGGCTCGATCTTCTCGGCCAGCGACTTCGCCAGGGCCATCGCGGCGTTGTCGTCGCCCGCCATCGCGGCCAGGCCCTCGGTCGAGAACTTGCCTTCGAGGTTCTGGGCGGCGGCCAGCTTCTTGCCCATCAGGGCCAAGGCCCGCTCCTGCATGGTCCCCCGGTAGTAGAGGTAGAACAGCCGGCACTCCTTCTTCTGCCCGATCCGCCACGACCGCCGGGACGCCTGGCGGAAGAGGTTCAGGTCGTAGCCGGTCTCGTAGAAGACCAGCGTGGCGTAGTTGAACCGACCGCCCTTGTCGAACAGGTCCAGGCCGGTGGAGACCAGCTTGGGGTGGGACAGGACCACGTCGTAGCGGTGGCCGTTGGCGATGATCCACTTCTCCCGGTCGCGGGGCTCGACGGACGTGCTCCGCAGGATGCCGACCTTCAGGCCGGCGGCCTGGAGGAACGCGGCCAGCCTCGGCTGGATGTCCCGCTTCGCCCCGGTCATGTTCAGGTACACCCAGACCTGCCGGCCCTCGGCCTTCTCGCGAAGGCAAAGGTCCACCAGGGCCCGCTCCTTGTTCCTCATCACCATCGGGTCCAGGTCGGGCGGCTGGACGACGCCGACCCACTCGTTGGGCCGGTGCCGTTCGTCGCCCTCGTCCTCGTCGTTGTCGTTGTCCCAGAAGCCGATGGCCGGCTTGCCCTCGCAGCCGGGCGGGGGCTCCCAGCCGAACGGCTTGTCGGGGTAGTCCAGGGTCGTCTGGAGCATGGCCCCCAGGAGTTTCATCGACCCCAACTGCATCATCTTCTTGACGGTCTCCTCCAGGATGCCGGCGACGAAGCCGTAGGCGACGTCCAGTTCGGGGTCCATGTCCACCGGGATCGGCTCGCCCTGGCCGTTGCCGTTGATCGGCGGCAGGTTCCTCGCCATGTCGCCGAGCCCGATGAAGATGGTGTTGCCGATCAGGATGTCGCCGAGGATTTGCGGCATGATGCCCGGCGCGATCCGCTCGTCCGTCTTGGTCCGACTCGCCCTCCTTCCGCATCGACTTCGTCCGCCGGGTCTTCGTGCTGGACCGCACGATCGAGCCGTCGGACTTGCGGGTGACGATCTTCTTGATCCGGCCGTACTGCTTGGCGAACCGGAGGTTCTCCCCCCAGCCGATGCCCTGGGCCTGAGGGCGTCGGGGGCCATCCTCATGAGCAGGGGCAGGAGATGATGAGCATATCCACCGATCAACGTCCCGGTGAGGCCGATGATCTTGTCGCAGACCGCCATCAGCTTGCCGGCCGCCATCGACTGAGCCGAGGAATCCGACTTCTCCTCGTGCATCTCGTCGAGGATGAAGGTGTCGAAGAGGCCCCGGCACTTCGTCTTGAGGAACCGGGCGGGCGCCCAGCGGTGGGGCTTGGACGTCCAGGTCCAGAGCGGCTCGTTGCAGAACTCGACCCGGTAGAGCCGGGACGACTTGGGGACCTTGACGGTCTCCCAGATGTCGCCGTCCTCATCGACCCGCCAGGCGGGGTCGCCCTCCCCGGACTCCAGCCGGTGACGGGGGACGCGACGCTCGTAGCTGAACCCCGCGATCGGGACGCGGACGACGGTCCCCGGCTTGCGGTTGGCGTAGTCGAGGGTGATCGGGTCGGCCTTGCTGATCGGCCGGCGGTCGAGCCCCTCGTGGGCGAGGCGGCCCGAGGGCTTGGCCTTCGGGTCGTCGGGCTCGGGGACCTCCTGGAGCACCAGGTTGTTGCAGTAGGCGTAGTCCTTCTCGTGCTCCAGCTCCTTGAGCTTGATCGGGTCGCCGTCGCCGTTGCGGATCACGCCGCCGCACCGGGGGCAGCAGATCACCCAGCGGCGATCGGCCTCCCGGTGGGCGGTCTTCGGGCGGAAGGTGATCCGCCGATAGACGTGCCAGCCGAGTTCCTTGTCGGCCGCGATCGCCCGCCAGTCGGGGTCGAACTTGGACTGGTTCTGCCCGATGATGGCGAACTCCGGCCCGTCCGGCTTGCGCCAGCGGGCGCCCCTGGCGACCTCCTGGGCGGGCGTGCGGTCGTCGTCCCGCTTCTCGGCGTAGTACCGGATGACGTCCTTCCAGGAGTCGTCGGCGTCGGTGGCGTCCACCAGCTCGCCGTTGCGGCCGACCCGTTGGGAGCGGTCGAAGGTCGTGACCTTGCGCCGGGGATGACCTGCTCGATCTCCCTGGCCCACTTGTCGATCAGGTGGTTGGGGCAGAAGACCAGGACCCGGTAGCCGCCGGCCCGGCCTTTCAGGTGGGCGAGGGCGTGGGGGATGGACATGCCGATCTGGGTCTTGCCGGTGCCCATCTCCCCGACGATGATGATGGCCTGCTGGCGTGCCCATCTGGGCGGCAACCGCGACGGCCGCCGAGATGACGTGCAACTGCGGGTCGAAAGGCGGGCGTTCGGCCGAGAAGATGCTGATGGGCACGGTGTCGGTCTGGCCGGGGACGTGGAGCGGGGCCAGCGTGTCGCTCGCCTTGCGCCCCAGCAGCTTGCCGTACTCGTTGAGGAACTCGTCGAGCCCCCCGACGATCTGATTCAACCTCAGAGCCATGATGAAACTCTCCGATGAAAAGGTGCAGGTGTAGCAAGCGCTTGCTACAGGTCAGGCCGCCGGCTCGGCGGCCACGTCGAGGTTGCCGGAGCGGACGCCGCTCACGACGATCTTGTCCAGGTCGGCCGTCGTGGCGACGAGCAGGCCGACCCCGCAGCGGTAGCAGGCGGCATCCTGGAGCAAGTCCAGGCGCCGCAACTCGGAGGCGATCCAGGGCGTCCACGACCGCAGGAGCGGCGTCGTGAACCGGGGGTCGTTGAGCGCCTGCCAGACCGCCTCCTCGCTGGTGTTCAGCAGCAGGCCGGGCGAGCGGGCGATCACGAAGGCGTGGGCGGCCGTCGGGTCCAGCTTGACCCACTCGACCCGGTACTTGTCGGGCGAGGGGGCCAGCTTGCCGGGGTTCTTCTCCACGCCCCTCGGCCGCTTCACGCCGCCCGCCGGTCGCCATGATGACGGGCGGGGTGCCGTTGGTGCCGAGGCAGGCGCGGACCGCCTTGATGAGACCGTGGTCGCCGATGACCGAGGCGAACAGCATGTCGCCGTGCGGGCCGACGGCGAGCCGGTCGTACTGGAGCAGGTGATTGTATTCGCCCTTCGGGTGGGCGAATTGAATCGACCCGAACTCATAGTCTGGGTTGTCCATGTAGGACCTCAAGGCAAGGGGGGACCGAGCCGGGCGGCCACGCGCCGCCCGGTCGATCGCCCGGACTCGGATGGGAATCGCGTCGGGTTTGCGTCGGACGCAATCGCGCCGCTCAGTCGCGGCGGCGCAGGGGGAAGGCGGCGGGCATGCCGCCGAAGGTCTGGCTCCACGCGGAGCCGGCCTTGTCGAGCGCCTCGGGGTCGAGGGACTCGGCCAGGTTGCGGAGGGAGCCGGCCATGTCGGCGAGGGCGTTCATGGCGGCCATGTCGTCGGGTTGGCCCCGCATCAACTCGGAGAGGGTCGCCTCGCCGAGCACGTCGATGTGGAGCTGGTCGTACACGACCATCAAGGTCGTCGCGGCGTGGGCCAGGAGCATGGCCAGCGCTCGCGGGCCGGGCTCTGGCGGTCGATGTTACTCACTTGCCGTTGCCCCCGTTCTCCAGGGATTGCAGGCGAAGCTCGGCGTGGAAGGCCCGGATCACGCGGGAGCGGGACCAGGCCGTGCCGTGCTTCGTCTGGACGCCCTGCTTGCGCAGGTGCTCGGTGATGGAATCCCAGCCGTGGTCGTCGAGCTTCCAGCGGACGATCTGCTCCATGATCGAACGCTCGTGGTCGTCGCGGACCCGGACCTTGACCTGCCTCTTCTGCTCCGGGTCGTACCGCTTCTCGAACGTGAACCCGTAGCCGGGGAAGCGGTTGTGCCGCTGGCCCTTCCGCTTGCGGAGGGCCAGCGCTCCTTCGTGCGCTGCGAGATCAGCTTGCGTTCGAGTTCGGCCCAGACGGCGCACTGTTGGGCCATCGCCATCTGGTAGGGGTTGTCCAGGTCCACGAGCATGGGGAAGTCGCAGATGACGACCGAGACCCCCAGCCGTTGCCACTTATCGAGCATGAGGACGCAGTCGGCCAGGCGGCGGAAGGCCCGGTCCATCTTGGCCACGATGACGATGTCCCCCTTGCGGAGTCGGCCGCACAACTCGTTGCCGGCGGCCCGCTCGGCGAGCGGGACCTTGCCGGACGCGGCGTCGTTCCAACTGCCGTCGGGGTTCTGGACGGGGGCATCCTGGAACCAGGCGATGTCCCCCTTCAAGCCGTTGCGTTCGGCCGCCCGCTTGATCGCGTCGCGCTGGGCCTCGGGCGAGGCGGCCTGCTTGTCCGTGCTGACGCGGACGTAGCCGTAAACGCGGCGCGGTCCCGTCGGTTCGGCCGGGGCTTCCTTGCCCCGGCGCTTGGTGGTGGTGCTCATGGGTTCAGGTCCAGGAGATGGGCGTTGCCGTGGTCCGAGAGGAACCAGACATTCGGGTAGAACTGCTGCTCGCGCATCCAGGCGACGACCGCCTGGCGCCAGTCGGCGTCCCCCTCCACGGTCACGGCCGGGCCGCGTCGCGGGCCGCCGTACTCGTAGAAGTGGACATGGTCTTCCGTGACCAGGTCTTCCTCTTCCGGCCCCTCCGGCTCGTCGCCGGGGTCGGGGTTCACCCAAAGGTAGTCTGTCATCGATGATACTCCAGGCAGAAGCCATACGGGTTTCTACGGTCACGCTGCCTCTTCGTCCGCCTCGGGGGCGTCGGCGACGGGGGTCGCCATCTGCTCGGCCAGCCCCTTCTCGCCGAACGTGCCGAGGAACCCGCTCGCGTCGATGGCCCTGATCTCGACGACCGGGCGCTGGCTGAACACCATCTTCTGAGTGACCTCGCCGGTCTTCTCGTTGACGGTGGGCTTCTTCTTCTCGGACAGGTACTCGACCTTCTTGGCCGTGCCACGCACGACCATGCCGTAGCCGTCGAGCGTCTCGATGTAGCCGTTCAGGAGCCCGCTCGCCAGGATCAGGGCGACGTGCCCCTCGCCGAGCGGCATGGGCGGGGTCTTGGGCGGGACCGGGCGTGGCGGCTCCAGCATCGGCTGGAGCGACGACCCGGCCAGGTACTCCCGCAGTTCGTCGTCGGTCAGTTGGACCTTCACGAACCGGCCCGGCTTGCGCGTGGGCGGGACGGCGAACGTGGCGTCCCCCGACCCGACCACCGGGAGCGGGCGGTCCCGGTGCAACTCCAGCGCGTCGAGGTAGCCCGGCGTGCCGTAGCCGGGCGTGATCGCCTCGTCCCGCTTGATCCCGAAGTACACGACCTCGCGGAACGGCCGGCGCTCCTGCCCATCCTCGCCCTCGCCCGAGGGGAAGGCGTAGAGGCGGGCGTCGCGGAACCAGGAGTCCAGGTGACGCTGGAACCGGGCGTTGTTCTTGATCGCCGTGATCGGCATGACCAGGACGAGCACGCCCCCGACGCAAAGGTCGTTGCGTCACGTTCTCGGCGAACGTCAATCTCCTGGCGCTGGCCGCCGCCGAGTTCGTAGTCGAAGGGCGGATTGACCCACGCCAGGCCGATCGAGCCGGGCGTGATCTCGGTCCCCATGTACGACGCCGGGGCGTGCAGGTGCGCCTCGGGGCCGAGCACGTCGCGGGCGATCTTCGCCCGGCCGGGCTCAAGCTCGACCGCATAGACGTTCTTCCTGGGGATCGCCAGGGTGTCGGCGATCTGGGCGACGGCCGCCGCCTGGCCGGCGCAAGGGTCGAAGAGTCGAACCTTGTCCGCCTGGGCGGGGTCGAGGCTCAGGTGGGCGAGGCACGCGGCCACGCACTCGGGATGGGCCGGGTAGTACCCCAGCCGCGCTTGGGCTTCCAGTCTCAAGAGGAATCCTCCGTCGGAAAAGGGGATGGCCGATCGCGGGTATAGCCGTCCGCCGGGCTCAACAGGGCCAGGCAGCGGACGACTCGGATCGGCTCGATGGGCCTTCCCTGGAGGGCGTCGAGCAGCAGTTGGCGCGTCTCCCCGACCGCCCGCTCGGGGTCGATCAACCCTTCGCAGGCGTTGACGCAGGCGACGATCCGCCGCGCGAACGCTTCCCGGCCGGGGGCGTCGTCCCGGTCCGTGACCAGCTTGCCGACCTTGACGATGATCCGCCGGTCATCCAGGACGGACGGTTCCCCGAGCAGCGACGTGCAGACGCACGGCTCGCACATCCCCGCCCCCCAGACGATCCAGTCCGCGTCGCGGACCGAGCGGTCGTAGGAGTCGTGGACCTGGACCGAGAGCGGGTCGTCGGGGTCGAGCGGCGTCGTGGGCGGCTTGATCGGCGCCCGCTTCGCGGTCCAGGGCTCGAAGTAGTGGCGGGCCTTCGACGGCATGGCATCCTCCCGAGCGGTGTGCTCGGTGGATACCTACCACTCGACCGCCTGGCCGATCGGCACGACGGGAGCCCAGCCGACCTTGCGCCCGATGCGGAGACGCACGCGGCGCCCTTCGCCCCCGGCCAAGATCGTCAGGGTGCTCGTCGTCGCTCCGAGGCATGGGTCCGGTCTCAGGAGACCGGGCCGAGGGAGACGGCGGAGACGGACTCGGATGGCTCCTCGTCGTCGTCCAGGTCGTCTCCGAAGACTTCGTTGT
>CAVVZJ010000012.1:0-117936 GCA_963752755.1 uncultured Planctomycetales bacterium
GATGATGGTTTTCACGAGGAGACCTCTCAGGCCGCCGCTCAGGGATCGGAATGCGGGTGGTCGGCGAGCAAAGCATCCCAAACCTCGCCGGGCGAAGCGTCGCGATCGATCCGTCGGAAGGTTTTTACTGCCGCCTCGGCGTCGAACAGCTCGCGGAACCGCACGATCCGGCCGGCTTGAAACTGGAAAACGTGGACCCACCAGCCGCCGAACTCCTCGCCGGTGGCCTTCACGCGGAGCCGGTCACGTCCGTAGGCGAAGACGTGCGGACCGATCGCCACGACTTCATGGATCTCGGGAGCATGTTGCTCGCCATCGCGGGCGGTGTGCTCAGCCACGAGTCGGAAGAAGTCCTCCACGCCCGATCGGCCGCGAAAACTGCCGGTGAACGGCACCGCGGCGGGTCCGTGAACGACGAATTCCACATCTTCAGCCATCGCGTCGAGCAGGGTGGATAGATCCCCGCAGAGGAGCGCATCGTAGCAGCGTCGGACCAGGGACACGTGGACGTCAACGGACATGATCGGCTCCCGGCTACCGCCGCGACGACGTGAGGAATCGTCGGGACGGGGCTGAGCGAAAAACCTCTTATACGATGCGGACCGGGACGACCGAGGTCAAGACGACGCCAGGGTGTCGGTCGGCGCTTCGGCTGACGAGCCGGTCGGACCGCGATAGGATAGAGGCTCGGACTCATTCCCGAAGGAAGTTGCGAAAGTCTTCTCAGGAGCCGCTCGCCCGTGCGTTCGATTCCCCCCCAGGATGAGTCGGAATCCGGCCCGCTCGTGCGTCTGGAGCACGTCGGCAAGGCGTACCCAATGGGTGAGGTGACGGTCGAGGTGCTTCGGGACGTCACGCTGGAGGTTCAATCGCGGCGAACTGACTCGTGATCGTCGGACCCAGTGGCTCGGGCAAGACGACGCTTTGAATCTCGTCGGTGGTCTGGACCAGCCGACGACGGGGCACGTCTGGTTCGAGGATCGGGAGCTTTCCCGGCTCGGCCCGCGCGAGTTGACGCTTTACCGACGACGGGCGGTCGGGTTCATCTTCCAGTTCTTCAACCTGATCCCGAGCCTCACGGCCCGGGAAAACGTGCAGGTCGCCACCGAGATCGTCGAGAAGCCGCTCGACCCGGACGAGTGCCTGACGATGGTGGGGCTCGGCCCTCGCAGGGAGCATTTCCCGTCGCAGATGTCGGGCGGCGAACAGCAGCGAGTGGCGATCGCGAGGGCCATGGCGAAGAACCCGAGGATGCTCCTCTGCGATGAGCCGACTGGGGCGCTCGACTATGAGACGGGCAAGACCGTGCTCCGCGTGCTCTGGGACGTGCGGCGGAAGCTGGGCAAGACGGTAGTCATCATCACCCACAACCTCGCAATCAGCCGGATGGCCGACCGGCTCGTCCGGATGCGATCGGGCGAGATCGTGGAGCTGATCGCCAACGGCAAACCGGTCCCACCCGAGGAGATCTCCTGGTGATGGTGGGCGTGCTCGACCGCAAGCTCGGACGCGACCTCTGGGCGGCCCGCGGGATGCTGCTGGCGATTGTCGCCATCATCGCCGCGGGCGTGTCGTGCTTCGTGGCCTTGCGGTCGGCCTATCGGAACCTCGGCGATGCGAGGTCGCGGTATTACTCGCGTTGCCGGATGGCCGACTTCGAGATCGATCTGAAGAAGGCTCCGATCTCCGACCTGGGCGTGCTCGAGCAGGTCCCCGGAATCACCGAGATCCGGCCGCGAATTCGGTTCTTCGTGACGGTCGATCTCGACGGCGTGGCCGAGCCGCTCAACGGCCTCGTGCTCTCGCTGCCCGAGCCTCGCCACGCAACGATCATCAACGACGTGGTGGTCCGCCGCGGCGGCGGGTTCACCGAGCGTCGCGATGAGGAAGTCCTCGTCAACCACGCCTTCGCGGAGCAACACGGGATCAAGCCGGGCGACCAGATCGCCCTGCTGCTGAACAACCGTCGGCAGGAATTGCACGTCGTCGGCACGGCGATCAGCAGCGAGTTCGTCTATCTGGTCGGGCCCGGGGGGCTGGTTCCGGACCCGGAACACTTCGGGGTGTTCTATCTGAAGCAAAAGTACATGGAAGAGGTCTTCGATTTCGACGGGGCATGCAACCAGGTCGTCGGCCTGCTGGCGCCGGAGGTCCGCGAGAGGCCGAGGCCGGTGCTGGAGCGGGCGGAGCGGGCGTTGGAGCCGTTCGGGGTGGCGAGCAGCACGCCGCGGTCGGAGCAGATCTCGAACCGGTTCCTCAGCGACGAGATCGAGCAACTCGGCAAGTTCGCAGTGCTGATGCCGATTATCTTCCTGGGCGTGGCGGCCCTGGTGCTGAACGTGCTGATGGGCCGGCTGGCCGAGCAGCAGCGGACGATTATCGGTACGCTCAAGGCACTCGGCTATTCGACCGGGCAGGTCCTGGTACACTTCCTCAAGTTTGGCGCAGCGGTCGGGCTGATCGGCGGCCTCGCTGGATGTGGGCTTGGTTATGTGATGGCGGGGGGGATGACAAACCTCTACCGGTTTTTCTTCCAACTCCCCGCGCTGGAGAACCGGGTGTTCCCCGAGGTCTTCGCGATCGGCCTGGGAATCAGCGTGGTGTGCGCACTTGCTGGGGGTGCTGCGGGGAAGCCGTTCGGTCCTGCGGCTGGAGCCAGCGGCGGCGATGCGACCCCGGCCACCGGCGCGGGGCGGGGCGATCTTGCTGGAACGGGTCGGGTGGGTCTGGGATCGACTCAGCACAGGCTGGCGAATGGTCCTCCGTAACCTCGTCCGCAATGGCCGGCGATCGCTCGTCGGCGTGTTCGCGTCGGCCCTGGCGAGCAGCCTGCTCGTGACCGGCCTGGTGGCGAGGAAGGCGGTCGTGGAGCTGGTCGATTTTCAATACAAGAAGGTGCTTCGTAGCGACATCGACCTGGTTTTTCGCGACCAGCAAGGACGCGAGGCACTGCTGGAGGCGAAGCGATTGCCGGGCGTGGATCACGCCGAACCGACCCTGGAAATCGGTTGCATTTTCCGCAACGGCGTATATGAGAAGCGTGCCGGGATCAGCGGGCGTCGCCCCCGGGGCGCAGGCTCTCGAGTCCCCCGGGACATCGAGGGCAATCCGGTGTCCGATCCCCCGCGAAGGGCTCGTCCTCGGCCGGTCGCTGGCGAGACAGGCTCCACGTCGGGCCGGGGGAGGAGATCATCGTCGAACCGACGACTGGCCGGCGCGACCCGAGGCGGGTGCCGGTCGTCGGCCTCAGCGACGGCTACCTCGGTTTGACGGCGTATGCCGACCTCCGCTACCTCAGCCGCTTGATGGACGAGGCCTTCGCCGTCAGTGGCGTGCAACTCGCAGTGGACCCGTCCGCCACGATCCGACGCGAGCTGTATACCGAGTTGAAGCAGTTGCCGACGCTCTCGGCGGTGAACGACCGGGCCGAGGTGATCGCGAACCTGATGCACAACATGGTCGATACAAACCGAGCGACGACGGGCGTACTCGTGCTCTTCGCCGGGGTGATCTGCTTCGGGACGACGCTGAATGCCTCGCTGGTCGGTCTGGCCGAGCGCCGTCGGGAAGTGGCGACCTTGATCGTACTTGGCTACACGCCGCGGGCTGTCGGTGGCCTGTTCCTCCGGGAAAACCTGATCGTCAACGGGATCGGAACCCTGCTGGGACTTCCACTCGGAAACTGGCTCTTTCAAATGATGATCAATACGTATCAGACAGACCTTTTCCGGATTCCCAGTGTCGATCCGTCGGAGGCGTACGGCTGGACGCTCCTGCTCGGCCTGGTCTTTGGCCTGTCGGCACATGCGGTGGTGCAACGGTCGATCAACCGGCTGGACTGGCTGGAGCGGTTGAAAGAGTATGAGTGAACCCTCGAGGGAGCGGGATTCAAGGGGTTGGTCATGAAAGCTCGCACCTGGCTCATGTTGATCGTCGTCGGCCTGGCGGTCGTTGCGTCGGCCTCGGTCGTGTTCGAGCGACTCTCCGGGGGCGTGCCAGTGGAGCTGGCCGCGGCGGAGATCGGCCTGGTGCGGGAGTACGTCGAGGAGCCGGCGAAGACGCGGCTACCGAGGACACACCTGATCAGCATGCCCTACGAGGGTCGCATCCAGCCGGTCGAGCTAGAGGAAGGGGCCGAAGTGGTGGAAGGACAGGTCGTGGCTCGTATCGTGCCGGAAGACCTGGCGATTCGCGTTGCCGAGGCGAATGCGGCGGTCGAGCGGCTGGAGGCGTCGATCCAGGAGAGTGAGGACACCCGCATGGAAGAGACGGCGCTGCGGCAGTCGCTTAAGATCTTGGAGTCGATGGATCAGACCGTCGAGGCCGCCGAGGAGCAGGTGACGGCGGCGCGGGCGAAGCTGGAGTACGCCAACAAGGACTTCGGCCGCATCCAGGCGCTGGTGAACCGGGCCACGACCCAGAAGGAACTGAACCAGGCGGAGCGCGACCAGGTGCAAGCCGAGGTGGAGTACCGGCAGTCGCAGCTGATCTGGCGGTCGGCTCAGGCATTGCACGCCGCGGCGGCCCTGACGCCGCCGCTGATCCGGCAATACATCGAGCGCAAGCAATTGAAGGTTGCCGTGTTGGCGAAGGAGCGGGCCGAGGCGTCGGCGCGGCTGGAGCAGGCGATGCTAAACCAGAAGCGCGGGACGATGACGAGCCCAGTGAGCGGAGTTGTGCTCCATCGTGAGGTCGAGAGTGAGCGGCTGCTGCCGGCCGGGTCGGTCTTGCTGGAGATTGGCCGGCTGGACGACATGGAAGTCGAGGCTGAGGTTTTGACTCAGGAAGCAGTGCGGATCGCGGAGGGTCAACCGGTGGAGATGCTCGGGCCGACGGTCGGCTCGATCGACGCCCGGGGCACGGTGCGGAAGACCTTCCCGTCCGGGTTCACCAAGGTCAGCTCCCTGGGTGTGGAACAGCAGCGGGTGAAGGTGATCATTGAGTTCGACTCGGAGTCGCTCACCCGGCTGCGGTCCCAGCGGCGGATCGGTGTGGGCTATCGGCTCCGGGTCCGCATCATCACGGACGAGCAGCCGAGGGCACTGAGAATTCCAAGGTCGGCGGCCTTCCGGGGCATCGATGGGGCCTGGACAGCGTTCGTCGTGCGCGGATCACGTGCTCACTTGCAGAAAATCGAAATCGGATTGAGTAATGATGAGTGGATCGAGGTCCGGCACGGACTCGCGGAGGGTGACCGGGTCATTCCGGCTCCGGAGGCGGATCTGGTGGAGGGAGCGAAGGTGAGGCCAACGGAATGAAAGCGCTCTTCGCGTGAGCCCCTTCCCCATCGACTCCGCCCGTTGCCCAGCGTATGCTGACGTGATCGCCAAGGGTCACGCGAGGCCCCGACCATGCCGATCCTGAATGAGCGGACGCTCGACACCGGCGCCATTGCCCTGAACTACGCGGAAGGTCCGGAGAATGGCCCACCGGTCGTCTTACTCCACGGCGTCTGCCGACGCTGGCCCGACTTCCTCTCGATCCTGCCTGTCCTGTCCTTTCGTGGTCAGGTTCAAGCGATCGACTTCCGCGGCCACGGCCGTTCGGGTCGTGGGAACGGCGCGTATCGTACGATCGATTATCTGCCCGATGTGATCGCCTTCCTCGAACGTCGGGTGAGCGAGCCGGCTGTCGTGATCGGCCACTCGCTGGGGGCGATGGTTGCGGCGGCGGTCGCGGCCGAGGTGGGCGGTCGGGTGAGGGCGGTCGTGCTGGAAGACCCGCCGTTCTCCATGATGGGTGAGCGAATCGGCGAAACCTCGTATCTCGACCTGTTCCGGGGATACCGGTCCGTGGCCGGTTCCGATCGACCGGTGGAGGAGATCGCCGCGAAACTCGCCGCGTTGCGGTTGGCAACGCCCGACGGGGTGGCAGTCCAGCTGGGAGACATCCGCGACCCGATCGCGCTGCGGTTCTTGGCATCGTGCCTGAAGCCGCTCGACCCGGCCGTGCTCGACCCGATCGTTGCGGGGAAGTGGCTGGAGGGATTCGACGTCCCCGGGACGTTGCGTCGGATCGCTTGCCCGGCCTTGCTAATCCAGGCCGACGCGGCCGCGGGCGGGATCTTGCCGGATGAATACGCAGCAGAGATTGCCGGTTGGATTCCGGGCGTCGTCTCGGTGAAACTGGCGGGTGTCGGACATCAGGTTCACGGGTCGCAGCCGGAGGCGATGATGAGGCTGGTGACGGGTTTCCTCGAATCGTTGGAGTGAGCCGTGGTCATGGCAAGAGCCGGGACAGCGACGGAGCTGGGGCAGACCAGGAGGCGACCCCCGGAGCGTAACAAGACTGGGAGGCCACGCCTTCGGATCTGGCGATTGATGGTCCTGACGGCAGGGCTAGCGCGTCACATTCGCGGCGATGCGTGCCCGGATCGTACCGGCCGTGCCTGTGTTTGCCGCGACCTTGCTGGCGACGTTCGGGTGTCCGCAGAATACGCGGGCTAGGTGCCTTTTCGTCGCGTTTCTCGTCTTGCTCGCTTTTGCGCTGCCCGCGGAATGGATGGCCGCCGAGTCGGCTTACGAGACGATCGGTGAGATCACGTCAGGTGTCTACTTTCTGGTCATCCTCACGAACATCGTTCCGATCGCCGCGTTCGCGTCAGGGTTGCGCCGGACCGGTATCATCCTCGCCGTGGCGATCTTCCTCCTGATCGTGCCCGGGCAGGCCGATCTTGCTTACCGTGGGGTCCTACTCAAGGACGAGGCGTCGCGGATCATCACTTATGCCTACGGCACGAGAGCCCGCACCGGCGCCTTTCCGGCCGACCTGTACGGCTATCGGTTCCGACACGAAGATCTATCCGACCACTTCGATTACAGCCTCGATGCGAAGACGGGAGCTTTCTCCCTCGACTATTACGTCGGCACCAAAGGCACATCTCACTGGTACAAATCCATGCCCGGCACGGATGAGGGCTGGGGTTACTATCCCGATTGATCCCTACGTTCGGCCAGGCTCCGGAGAAGCCCGCGATGAAGACCGCCCAGGGAACCACCTTGATCTCCAACGGCCAACTCATCGACGGCACTGGCCGCGGTCCCGTGCCCGACGCGGCCTTGGTGATCCGTGGTGGGAGGATCGTCTATGCCGGTCCCATCGTCGGGGCGCCGGAGGTTCCGCCGGAGGCAGAGCGGATCGACGCCAAGGGGGGCACGATCCTACCGGGTCTGGTCGAGGCGCACTATCATCCGACGTACTTCAACGTCTCCGAGTTGGCCGACCTGGACATCAAGTATCCGGTCGAATATGTGACGATTCTTGCGGCCTGCAACGCCCAGCTCGCGCTCGAATGCGGTTACACGGCGGCGCGGAGCGGGGGGAGTCTGCACAACATCGACGTCTGGTTGAAGAAGGCGATCGAGGAAGACCTGATCCCCGGCCCACGGCTGGCGGCGAGCGGTCGCGAGATTTGCGGCGCGGGTGGCCTGATGGACTGGAACCCCGACCACTGGAACCTCGGCATGGAGGGCCTGATCCTCCTCGTCAACGGCCCCGAGGAAGGGCGCAAGGCGGTTCGCAAGCTCGTGAAGGACGGCGTGGAGTGGATCAAGACCTATCCGACGGGCGACGCCGCCGCGCCCGATACGGCCGACCACCACACACTCTGCATGACCTTCGAGGAGATGGCCGCCGTGGTGAGCGAGGCGCACAACTACCACCGCAAGGTGACGGGACACTGCCGCGCTAACCAGGGGATCAAGAACGCCCTGCGCCCGGCTTCGACTGCCTGGAGCATGGCACCTTCATGGACCAGGAAGCCCTCGACCTGATGCTGGCTCGCGATGTGCCCTGCGTGCCGGCCCTGCAATTCGAGTGGGCGAGCATCGAGTACGGACCGGGCTTTCGGGATGCCGCGGGCGGTCGTCGATGGGCACAAGGAAACGCTCGAAGCCGGCGCCGAAGAGCGCCCGCATGATTCACAAAGCCGGCGGCCATCTCGGCATGGGAGGTGATTATGGGTTCGCCTGGAATCCGCATGGAGACTACGCCAAGGAATTGAGTTTCTTCGTCCACCATGTCGGTTTCTCATCCCTGGAAACGCTCACCTGTGCCACCAGGAACGGCGCCGAGATCATGGGGCGAGGCCACGAGTTCGGCACGCTGGAACCGGGCAAGCTGGCCGACGTGCTGGTGGTCGATGGCGACGTGCTGGCCGACATCCGCATTCTCGAAGATCGCACGAGGTTTCTTGCAGTGCTGCAAGGGGGCGTGGTCAAGGCGGGCCGGCTCGCGTCGGGGCGTCGGGACGAGGGGACCGTGGAGACGGCGGACCGAGCGGCGCTCGCTTGACCGGCAGGTGTCAATTTCGTATCTTTGTCTCCATGGCGGCTTGCTCGCGACGGGCAAAGGCCGCTCGGCTAACGGGTGGCCCCACCGTGCAGGTTCGCGCGGTGGGGTTTTTTGTTGGCACCTGTTTGCGAGGGATGTCGGTAAGATCACTGCCCATCCCCCCTGCCCTTGCGGTAACGACTGCCGCGACCGACGCGGGCGCGAACCCACTCGCCCCACGAAGGAAGACGGCCCATGGACCGTAAACTCTGGCCCGACACGTCGCCATCAGCCAGCGCCGCTGACGACCTCGAAACCCTTGAGAAGCTGGCAGTTTGCGTTCGACGTCCTCCCGGACGCGATCGACGATCGCCGGCCAGACCAGGTGGTAGAGCGGCTCGATCAGGGAATCGTCGAGCCGGTCGAAAACCGGAAGCCTTACCTTCCGACGGACGATCAGGCCGGCGTAGTTCATGAGTTTCAGGTACTTGAATATCGTTAATATGACCGCGGCCCGTTTCCTTGACCATCCGTCCCACCCAGCGCATCGCCGATCATCAAGATGCGCAGGAACTCCAGTCTCGTCGAGACCGACGGAAGGCGGAACTTCTCTGCCAGGAGATCGAGCGAGCTCTCGGGTATCGAGGGCGACATGGGCTTGACTGTATTACTGGTTGGCGATATAGTTGACCGAGGGAGTCTGGAAACCGCGAAGAATTGTACGAGCGAGGTCGAAGATGACCCGAGAAAGCCCGAGGACACGGATCATGGATATCTTTCTGCCATTCCTGGTGCTGGCCGCTTGGTTTGTGCTGGGACGCTGGGTTCTCCCGAGATTGGGCGTGCCGACCTGAATGGGCGGTTCGTGCGCGGCGTCGCCGCGCTCGGAGAAGGTCGAGGGGACTCGACCGGGAGAATCGATCCGACATTTCGAACAAGGCAAGGCCGAAGTGACGGCCCCTCAAGCCGGGGCAGGATGGGAGGAGGGAGACGACGATGGACGTTTCAACGATTGAGCCGAAGCGGCTGTTCGAGCAGACTCAAGAGGGTCGCAAACTTGATCTGATCGACGTGCGGACGCCGGCTGAGTTTCGCGAACTTCACGCGGACGGGGCGCGACTGGTGCCGCTCGACGCTCTCGACCCAAGGGCGGTGATGGAGTCACGTACCGGCACGAACCACGAGCCCCTGTACGTCCTCTGCCGCTCAGGGAGCCGCGGCCAGAAGGCGTGCGAGAAGTTTCAGGCGGAGGGTTACACCAACGTCGTGAACGTGGAAGGCGGTACGCTAGCCTGGGAGGCGGCGGGCTTGCCCGTGGTGCGAGGTAAAAAGACGATCTCGCTGGAGCGGCAGGTCCGCATTGCGGCGGGGTCGCTGGTGCTGATTGGCACCTTGCTAGGGGCTTTTGTGAACCCGTGGTTCCTGGCTCTCTCAGGCTTCGTCGGAGCGGGCCTCGTCTTCGCAGGGGTGACGGACACCTGCGGCATGGCGATGCTGCTGGTGAGGATGCCCTGGAACCAGGCGGGCAAGGAGGCCATGTCGTGTTCCGCCTGAGCGGCCTGATCGCAACGACGACCCGCCCCGCGACGGCCTTGACTAGCGGGGTCCTGACCACCGCGCTGAGCGTGGCGTTTGGCGTGGTTGTCGGGTTCTCGCTCGGCTTGACCGGTGGGGGCGGGTCGATCTTCGCGGTCCCGCTCCTTGTTTACGGCCTGAAACTGCCGGCTCAGGAGGCGGTGGGCGTCTCGCTGGCGGCGGTGGCGGGGACGTCGCTTTTCGGCTTACTTCACCGGCTCAGAGCCGGGGAGGTGGAGGTCGGGACGGGCCTGCTCTTCGCCGCCGCAGGGATGCTCGGGGCGCCGATCGGCACGCGGTTGGGGGCGTTGATCCCTGGGGCGGCACTCTTGCTGATGTTCGCGGTCCTGATGCTGTTCGTGGCCTTTCGGATGTGGCGGAAGGCGATGCGAACGCCCGATCAGGCGACGGCAGTGCGGGCGGTTCCTGGTCCGTCCGCGAGCCAGGAACTGGGTCCGGCCTGCCAGCGGGACCCGGAAGGCAAGCTCCGCTGGACCTCGCGCTGTGCCATGATGCTGTCATTGGCCGGCTTGATGACGGGCGTGCTCTCGGGACTGTTCGGGGTGGGCGGCGGGTTCGTGATCGTGCCGGCGTTGGTGTTTTTCAGCGGAATGGGAATTCATCGGGCGGTGGCGACCTCCTTGCTGGTCATCACCCTGATCGGCGCTTCGGGCGTCGTCTCAAACATCCTGCTGACAGATCGGCCCTTGCCGCTGGAACTCACCGGCCTGTTCGTGGCCGGGGGCGTCGGCGGGATGTGGCTGGGGACCCACCTGGGCCGGAGGATTTCCGGTCCGAGGCTACAAAAGATCTTCGCTGCGGCGATGGTCGCCGTGGCCACTTACATCGTGGCGAAGAACCTCGCCGCGGGTTTCTGAAGGATCGAATCTACGATCCAAGGAGCTTCTCATGTTCTTCCATCAGCGGTTCATCCCCGGCCTGGCGATCTATAGTTACATGGTCGGCGATGAGAAGTCGAAGCAATGCGCGATCATCGACCCGACGCGCGACGTGGATGAGTACCTGCAAATTGCCAAGCGCGAGGGCTTGCGGATCACGCACGTGCTCGAAACCCACGTCCACGCCGACTTCGTCTCCGGCTCGAAGGAGCTGAAGAGCCGCCTGGGTGACGCGGTCGAGATCGACGTTTCTGGCCTCGGCGGCCCGGAGTGGACCCCGCCGTACGCCGACCGCGTACTCAAAGATGGCGACGAGATCAACCTCGGCAAGATCCGCCTCCAGGCCGTCCACACGCCCGGCCACACCCTCGAACACGTCTCCTGGGCACTCTTTGATGAAACCCGGAGCCAGGACGTTCCCTGGATGATTTTCACCGGCGATTTTCTCTTCGTCGGCGACGTCGGCCGTCCCGACTTGCTTGGCCCCGAGGCTCAAAAGGTGTTGGCGCATCAGCTTTACGACAGCGTCTTCCGCAAACTCCCCGCACTGCCTGACATCACCGAGATCTTCCCCGCCCACGGCGCCGGCTCACTCTGCGGCAAGGCGCTGGGCTCGCGGGCGTCGTCCACGATCGGCTTCGAGCGGCGATTCAACACGGCTCTGATCGAGAAGACGGAGGAGTAGTGGGTCGGTGACCTGCTGGCCGGCATGCCCCTGGCACCTCCCTACTTCCGCCGGATGAAGCAGGTCAACCGCACCGGACCTGCGATCATCGGCCCCGAACTGCCGGGTCAGAAGCGGTGGACTGCCAAGGAAATGTACAACCGATCGTGCGAGGATTGCCTGATCATCGACGTGCGATCCAAGGAGTCGTTCGCCGCGGCGCACGTTCCGCAAGTCGATCAACATCCCGTTCGGCCACAACCTGCCGACCTGGGCCGGGTGGGTTTTGCCGTATGACCGGCCGACCTTGCTCGTGCTGGATGATCCCAGCCCACCTCGCCGAGGTCACTACCCACTTGCTCCGCGTCGGTTTCGACGACATCCGCGGCTATCTGGAAGGGGGTGTGGAATCCTGGGAGATGGCTGGATATCCGTTGTCGAGGCTGAAGACGCTCTCCGTCCACGACCTGCAAGGCCAGCTCAGTGGTGCCAACGGCAAGCCGTTCGTGCTCGATGTCCGAACCGAGAGCGAGTGGAACGCGGGTCACATCGACGGGGCTTTGCACATCCACGGCGGCAAGTTGGAGGAACGCTACGAGGAGGTGCCCCGAGACAAGCCTGTGGCGGTCGTCTGCGGGTCGGGTTATCGTGCGTCGATCGCCTCGTCGTTCCTGAAGCGGCATGGGTACGAGGATGTGAGCAACGTCCTCGGCGGCATGAGCGCGTGGAAGTCGGCAGGCTTGCCGGTCGTGAAGGGTTGAGCGTGTCGGATCATCATCCTGGAACCTGAGTCCGGCGACTCACCGACAGCTTCGACGTTGCTCGCCGGGCTGCTTCCGATCGCACAGGAGCCGAGCCCATGTCCACCAACGGTCATCCCACCAACGGCCAGGCGCCTCGGATCGTCATCGTGGGTGGCGGCACGGCCGGGATCATGGTGTCCGCGCAGCTTCGTCACAAGCTGCCGCACGCCGCGATCACGATCGTCGAGCCGTCTCGCCGGCATTTCTACCAGCCTCTCTGGACCCTCGTCGGCGCGGGCGTTTTCCCCAAGGAGCGGTCGCGTCGCGAAGAGGCAGATTTCATCCCGCCCGGCGTGAAGTGGAAGATCGACACCGTTGAGGAATTCCGTCCTGAGGAAAACGTGGTCATGACCCGCGAGGGCGAGCGATTGCCTTACGATTACCTGGTCGTCGCCGCTGGCATCCAAATCGACTGGGGCAAGGTCAAAGGGCTCCGGGAAAATCTCGGCAAGAACGGGGTTTGTAGCAACTACTCGTATGACTCGGTCGATTATACTTGGGAGTGTATTCGCGACTTCCAGGGCGGCAACGCCGTCTTCACGATGCCGAACACCGCAGTCAAGTGTGGCGGGGCGCCGCAGAAAATCATGTACCTCGCCGACGATGCCTTCCGTCGCGCAGGTGTCCGTGGCAGGGCGACAATCATCTATGCCTCGGCCACCGGCGGGATTTTTTCAGTCGAGAAGTACCGCAAGACACTTGAGAAGGTGATCGCCCGCAAGGGGATCGAGACCCGGTTCAAGCACAATCTCGTTGAGATCCGCACCGAGCCAAATCGCGAAGCCATCTTCGAGAACCTCGACGGCGGCAGCACGGTAACGATCCCGTTCGCGATGATCCACGTCACCCCGCCGATGAGTGCTCCCGACTTCATTAAGCGGAGTTCTCTGGCGAATGAGGCCGGATGGGTGGACGTGGACAAGTACACGCTTCAGCATGTCCGCTTCCCAAACGTCTTCAGCCTCGGCGACTCCAGCGGGCTGCCGACTTCGAAGACCGGCGCCGCGATCCGCAAGCAGGCCCCAGTCGTCGTTCGCAACCTCGTCTCTGCCCTCCATGGCAGCACACTCAAGGCCCGCTATGACGGCTATACCTCCTGCCCGCTCGTCACTGGCTACGGCAAGATGGTGCTCGCCGAGTTCGACTACGATCACAAGCCGAAGGAGACCTTCCCGTTTGACCAGTCGAAGGAACGGGGAAGCATGTATTTGTTCAAAAAATACGGACTCCCTTATCTTTATTGGAACGCGATGCTGAAAGGAAAACTCTAATCCACGAACCCGCGGATGCTTTCCGATTCGAGCCTGACTCCTGGGGGACAGCCGACCCGGCGGTCCGGACCGGACGACAGCCGGGGGCGGCTGTCCCAGAAGGCCAAACCGGCCCGCATCAGCGGATTCGTAGATAAGAGGCCAGGCCAACGGCCGAATTGCCAGAGTGGCGTTGTCGTTGGAGCGCAAGCAGATAGAATCATGCCAGGCACTGAACTGGTGCACTTCGGGCAATTGCCTCTGGCGCCCGCGATCGCTCGCGGAGGGGTTGATCAGCCCCGACCGGTGGAAGTCCGGGGCTTTTCCTTTCGGCAACGACGGGCACGGGTAGCGAGCACTTCCTATCCAGAAACGAACATGAAGCCCTGTGACAGAACTGGCCGTGTTTGGACATCGGTTGGCTCGAGGTTCGCATGAGCGACCGGCCGGGACGTGCAGCACCCTTCGGATCGACTGGGCGGTTTGGGGTTGGCCGGGGTGATCGCCTGTTGCGCACTCTGGGGCGGCAACGCAGTGGCGGTGAAGTATTCCGTACCGGCCATTCCAGCGTTCGGCTGCGCGGGGTTGCGATACCTCCTCGCCCTGCCGATGCTGGCCTTGGTCTGCCGATTGGCGGAGCGTCCGCTCTGGGTTGAGCGGAGGTGGCTGGGCCTTCTGATCCTGCACGCGCTGTTCACGGTAGCTCAGATCGGGACGTTCAACTGGGGCACCGGGCGGAGCCTCGCCGGTCGGGCGTCGGTGTTCATTAACGTCCATCCCCTCATCGTGGCCCCACTGGCGGCGCTCTTTCTGGGGGAGTGGCTCGGAGCGCGAAGGGTTCCTCGGACTGGCATCGGCGGCGCTGGGCGTGGCGGTTCTGATGGCCCCGACGTTTGGCCCTGAAAGTGAGGTGCGGGGGGCGATGGCCGGTGACTGGATTGGTGACCTGGTTGTCCTGGCTTCGGGCCTGATCTTCGGTGTGCAGACAATCGTCCAGAAACTCACGTTTCCCCGGATCGAGCCACCGACCCTCCTGTTCGCACAGTCGGTTTTGGCCGTGCCAGTGTTCCTGATCTACAGCGCAGCGTTCGAGGGGTTTGGCAGATACGAGTTCACGGTGAACTCCGTGGGTGGACTACTTTATCAGGGGCTCGCGGCGTCGGGGCTATGTTACACGCTCTGGTTCGCACTGCTGCGCCGCTACCCTGCCGGCCGGGTCGCGGCAGTCGCCTTCCTGACTCCGATCCTCGGTGTGGCGCTTAGCACGTTTTTGAAAGGTGAACCGTTGACGCGGCCGCTCGTCATCGCGGGTGGACTGGTGGGACTCGGGATCTACCTCGTCGCCTCCGAGCCGCAAGCCAGTGTCCAAAGAACGAACCGTCTCCGGTTCTCCGAAAGCATTGTCCGGGATCAAGGACGAACTCCGGTCCTGAGTGCCTTGTAGGCCGCGACCGCCATCTGATCGCATCGCTCATTCTCGGGGTGGCCGGTATGGCCAAGGACGTGGGTGACGCGAATCTCATGGTGGGCGGCAAGCTCGTCGAGCCGTCGCCAGAGGTCTTCATTGGAAACGGGCTTGAGCTGGCCTCGCTCCTTACGCTTCCAGCCCTGCAACTTCCATCGAGGCATCCACTCGATGAGCCCCTTGGCGAGATACTGGCTGTCCGTGATCAGCTCGACCTGGCAAGGGCGCTTCAAGGACGCGAGTCCCTCGATGGCACCGGTCAGCTCCATGCGGTTGTTGGTCGTGGTCGGCTCGGCACCGGACGATTCGCGGGTCTGACCGCTGGCTGGGTGATTGAGGATGTAAGCCCAACCGCCCGGACCGGGATTGCCGCTGCAAGCCCCATCGGTGAAAAGCCGGACGAAGTCGGTCGCAGTGTTAGATTCAGGTGCCGTCATGGCTGGTGTTGGGGCGTCGGTGAGCGCGGCCGGACGAGGACGCAAAGGCCCCCAGGGTACACCAGCGGCCAGACCATCGCACAGCCCACATTCGTTCCGACAGGCCGTGCGCGACGGGCCTCGGTGACCTAGGCGCCCTCGGGGAGGACCGCTTCGCCCCAGAACTCCTTGAAGCTTCAGTATTTGCGAACCACGCCAACAAGGATGCCGAGGATCCTGATGCTGTCGCGGTAGATCGGCTTCATGGCCTTGTTGGCCGGCTCGAGGCGGATGCGGTTCTTCTCCTTGTAAACCCGCTTGAGCGTGGCGCCGCCGTCATCGTCGAGTACGGCGGCGATCTGGCCGTCGCGGCAGGTTTCCTGGCTCTTGATGACGACGTAGTCGCCGTCGGCGATATGCTCGTCGATCATCGAGTCGCCGGTGACCTGAAGGACGAACGTGTCGTCATGGTCCGACCATTCCTCGATGCCGAACTCCTCGGCGTCCTCGACCGCTTCGAGCGGGATACCGGCGGCGATCCGGCCGCGGTACTTCATGCCGCTGTGGGTGACGGAGGTTGGATCCTGGAGGAGCTGGATCGCCCGCGACATGTTAGCTTCGCGATGAATGAGCCCCTTCTTCTGGAGAGCCTTGAGGTGGCACATCACGCCGTTCGGGCTCTTGATGTCGAACTGCGTGCCGATCTCGCGGACGGTCGGGCCGTAGCCTCGGGTCTGGATCTTCTCGCGGATGAACCGGTAAATCTCGCGCTGGCGGGGCGTGAGGTTGTCGAGGTCGGCCATTGGCGTTGTCTCCCTTCGGCTGGAGGACTCGACCGAGTCTGGAATGGGGATGATCAAACCCCGGACCCAACAATTGGGTCACGGACGATCACCACCTGTCCCTTTGCGTGCTAATGTACAACGGTCGGCTAGCGCACGCGAGAACATTTTCCAGATTTTTCCGGGAGTCTCTACACCGGCCGGGATCGCGCCGGATGGCGACTCCGCCGGCATGACCGTTGAAATCGCTCGGCCCGGTCGGCATAATCGCAACCAGCATCGGCCAGCAGGGCCGAACCCCTCCGCGTTTGAGGGCGTAGGGAAGACCGGGCTGGATTCGCCCACGCCGCCGGAAGAACCGGCTGGAATGAGGGGGCGACGGCCCGGATTTCGACGACGAGGCGAACCGGCAGAGGATCGCGACGGCATGACCACGCCCGTGATGATCGAGGCCGACGGCCTCACCAAGCAATACGGCTCGTTCCTGGCGGTCCGCGACGTCTCCTTCGAGATCCCGCTCGGGCAGGTTGTGGCCTTCCTTGGGCCCAACGGCGCGGGGAAGACCACGACGATGCGGCTCCTGACCGGGTTCATCGCCCCTAGCCGGGGCACGGCCCGGGTCGCCGGCATCGACGTGCAGGACGACCGGATCGCCGCGGCCGAGCACCTAGGCTACTTGCCCGAGAACGGCCCGCTCTATCCCGACATGACCCCGCTGGGCCTGCTTCGCTTCTTCGGCCTGGCACGCGGGCTCGGCGGCTCGCGGCTCCGGGAACGGACCGAGGCGGTCGTCGGGCTCTGCTCGCTGGAGACGGTCGCCAACAAGCCAATCGGCAAGCTGTCCAAGGGTTACCGTCAGCGGGTCTCGATGGCGCAGGCCCTCCTGCACGACCCGGATGTGCTGATCATGGACGAGCCAACCAGCGGGCTCGACCCGAACCAGATTCGCGGTGTCCGCAAACTGATCCGTGAACTGGGTCGGTCGAAGACGGTGCTGGTCTCGACGCACATTCTTCAGGAGGTCGAGCCGGTGGCCGACCGTGTCCTGTTCATCCACGAGGGTCAGATCGTCTTCGATGGCACGCCCGCCGAGCTGGCGACCGACGGCCGGCCGCTGGAGGAGCAATTCTACCGGCTCACGCACCGGGCGGCCTCGGCCTGAACCGGACGGGCAAGGATTGGACGCGAACCCAAGGCGGCAGAGCGTCCTGACGACGGGAACTTCGTGATTGAGTCCGGAGGGATCGACAGCGGTGACCACGCTCCAACCAGAACAGTCCGTCGCGGAATCGCGAGCCCGCCACGGGAGTCGAGCCGCAGCCCTACCGTTCCGGCCGCACGTTGTCGGGGCGGTCTTCGGGCGGAATTTCCTGGGATACTTCAGCAACCCGGCCGGCTACGTCTTCATCACCTTGTTCGTCCTGGTCTGCTCCTGGGCGGCCTTCTGGCAACCGGTCTTCTTCGCCAACAACCTGGCGAATCTCGACCCGCTCAACGAGTGGATGCCTTACATCCTCCTCGTGTTCATCCCGGCGATCACGATGAACATGTGGGCCGACGAGCGCCGGCAGGGGACCGAGGAACTCCTGCTGACCCTGCCCGCCCGCGACGTGGAGGTCGTGCTCGGTAAGTACCTTGCGGCGGTGGGGATCTACACCGTGTCGCTGGTGTTCCTCGCGATCGGGCATGTGCCGCTCTTGATGTCCCTGGGACAGCCCGACCTGGGCGTTCTGGCGGCGACGTACCTGGGCTACTGGCTGATGGGCGTCATGCTCATCGCCGTTGGGATGGTAGCGTCGATCCTGTCGTCGAATGTGACGGTGGCGTTCATCCTGGGCGCGGTCTTCTGTGCGGTGCCGGTCTTCGCGGGCGGGATGGGGCCGATCGGGCAGATGCTCGCCTCGCTCGAACACGTTCCCGGCCTGGGCTGGCTGGGACGGATGTTTGCCCCGCTGGCCGGCGGGGGGGCGGGACAGGTGGTCGAGGGGCTCTCCGTTCCTGGCCAGTTCCGCGACTTCGGTGCGGGCGTGGTGACTTTCTCGGGTCTCTTCTACTTCGTCGCGATGGCTGCGGCGATGATTTATCTGAACATGGTCCTCCTCGGTCGGCGACACTGGGCCGGCGGCCAGGCCAGTTCGGGCCGCTGGCTCCATGCGTCGGTGCGGGTCGTGGCCGTCGTGATCGCACTGGCCTGCCTCGACGTCCTGGTTGGTCGCTGGCTCGACGTGCGGATCGATGCCACCGAGGAGCGTCTGCACACGCTTTCGCCCATTTCCAGGCAGATCGTCCGCGAGGTGCCGGCCGAACGGCCAATCTATATCCACGCCTACATCAGCCCCGACGTGC
The DNA here is from genome assembly GCA_963752755.1 of uncultured Planctomycetales bacterium. Classification (GTDB taxonomy): domain Bacteria; phylum Planctomycetota; class Planctomycetia; order Isosphaerales; family Isosphaeraceae; genus CAVVZJ01. The sequence goes on from CAVVZJ010000012.1 coordinate 18,472, forward strand.
CGCGCGAGTACGTCGAGGTGAAGACGAATCTCATCAACACACTCAAGGAATTCGCGGCGATCGGGGGCGATCAGGTCCGCCTGGAACTGGTCGAGACACGCCGCTACTCACCCGAGGCCCGCAACGCGGAGAAGCGGTACGGCATCACCCCGAGGCGTGTGCCGACCAGTCGTGAGGGCCGACAGACGAGCGACGAGATCTACCTCGGCGTCGCCTTCACCTCGGGCCTGGAGCAGGTCGTCATCCCGTTTTTCGACCGCGGCTTGCCCGTCGAATACGAGTTGACGCGCTCGATCCGCGTCGTCTCCGGCACGAAGCGCAAGCGGGTCGGCATCCTGGAGACGGACGCCCATTTGCTCGGCAACCTCGACTTCCGCACGATGTCGCAGGAGCCCGAATGGGCGATCGTCAGCGAGTTGAAGAAGCAGTACGACGTTCAGAGCGTCTCGGCCGATGTGCCGATCCCGTTCGAGGAGGTCCAGACCGTCTCCCTCGCCGGCAATCCGACCGGCGGCAGCTTCACGCTCAGCTACGAGGACAAGGCCACTGGCCCGATCCCGGTCGACGCCGACGCTGCCAAGGTGGCCGAGGCGCTCGCGAGCCTTGAACCGATCGGCCCGGGGAACATCAAGGCCGAGGGCGGCCCCTTGCCCAAGGAGCCGGTCCGGATCACCTTCACCGGTCCGTTCACCGGCAAGGACGTCGCCGAACTGACCGCCGATTCCAGGTTGACCGGCGGCGAGAACCCGAGAGCGAAGGTCGGCACGACGACCGAGGTACTCGATGCCCTGGTCGTGGCGCAGGCTCCGTCCTTGACCCAGCCGCAGATCGACAACCTGACCACGTTCGTCCGCCGCGGCGGTCCGACGCTCCTCTTAATGGACCCCGCGCCGATCATCGATCCGTCGCTCGCCCCTCGCGAGCCTCGGCCGCAGGCGGGCGGCGGCATGATGGGCGCCCAGCAGCAGCCCGAGCCGAAAGGGAACCTCCAGCCCTTGCTGGCCTCGATCGGGCTGGAATGGCCCGATGACCAGATCGTCTGGGAGCCGTTCAACCCGCATCGCCGGCTCGACCTGGAGATGTTCCTCGAATACGTCTTCATCCACAAGGACAGCGGCGCCCGCAAGCCGTTCGGCGACGACCCGACCACGTCGAAGCTTCAGGAGGTCTTCCTCCCCTTCCCCGGCCTGCTCCGCGAGGGTGTCAGCAGCGAGGTGCTGGAGTTCACCCCCTTGCTTCGCACGAGTGACCTCGGCGGCACGCTGAGCTTTGATGAGGCCGTCCAGCGGGGGCCGTTCGGCATGTCGCGGATTCGCCCCGAGCGGCCACACTTCCCGTCCGGCCGCTCTTACGTCGTCGCGGCCCGGCTCCAAGGCAAGGTCGAGAAGGAGGCGAAGGCGAAAGCAGACCGACCGTTCCATGTCATTGCCGTTGCCGATCTCGACTTCATCTCCAACAGCATCTTCGAGCTGCGCCGCCGGCCGGTCGAGGAACTGGATGAGTTCGACTTCGACAACGTGACGTTCGTGCTTAACTGTGTCGATGTGCTGGCGGGTGACGAGACGTTCCTCGATCTCCGCAAGAAGCGCCCGCGTCATCGGACCCTCACCACGCTTGAGGCCGAGGCGAAGAAGTTTATCGACCAGTCCCAGGCCGAGCAGAAGAAGGCCGAGGACAACGCCAAGGAGCAACTCGAACAGGCCCGCAACCGTCTCAACGAGGCCGTCGAGAAGATCCGCCAGAGCACCGAGTACGACGAGAAGACCAAGGAGAGCATGGTCCGCTACCGCGAACGTGTCGAGCAGCGGCGACTCGACATTGTCGAAGACGAGATTGAGGCCGAGAAGGATCAGGCGATCGAACTGAGCCGTGCCCGCCGCGAGGAAGCGATCGCCTCGATCGAGAACCGCATCCGATCGCAGGCGGTTGTCCTCACCCCCCTGCCCGCCTTGATCCTCGGCGGCATCGTCTTCTTCGTCCGCTCCCGACGGGAGAACCGCGGCGCCAACCCGGAACGGCTGGCGTGAGGGCTGCCCCGGTGGGATTGGGTCATTGGTTACGAGTCATTGGTCACTGGGCATGAGTCACTGGTAAGGCCCCATGAACGAGCTGAAGAAGACCGCGATCTATGCCGCCCTCGCGCTGGTGTTGCTGACGACCGTCGTGCTGGCCACCCGGACCGCCTCCGGACCGTCGGAGGCGTTCGAGGACGAGGGGCAGAAGTTCTTCCCCGAGTTCACCGTCCCCGAACAGGCGACGACCCTGGAGGTCGTCAGCTTCGACGAGACGACCGGTGAGCCGGCTCTGTTCAAGGTCGCGCTTGAGGATGGGCGCTGGGTGATCCCGTCGCACTACGACTACCCGGCCGACGCCAAGGACCGCCTCGCCCGGACCGCCGCCGGAATCATCGACCTGACCAAGGACACGATCCGCTCCGACCAGGCCGAGGACCACAAGGCCCTGGGCGTGCTCGACCCCCGCGATCCGAAGGCCGTCGCCAGCCCCGATGGGCTGGGCAAGCGCGTCACGATCCGCGACGAATCCGACAAGGTCCTCGCCGACCTGATCCTCGGCAAGAGCGTCCCCGGTGCCCCGGGTCAACGGTTCGTCCGCGTCCCCGGCCAGAACCGCGTTTATGGTGTGCAACTGGAAGACGTCGAGCTTTCGACCCGGTTCGCCGACTGGATCGAGACAAACCTGTTGAAACTCCAGCCGGCCGAGGTTCGCAAGGTCGTCATCAACGACTACAAGATTGACCTGGAGCGGCGGACGATCCAGCCGGGCCAGCCCTCGTCGCTGGAGCGGCCCGACTCCGGCGGCAAATGGAACCTGAAAGACCTTCCTCCCGGCAAGGAGGTCGATTCGCAGATGATGAACACCTTGACCTCGACGCTGGGCAACCTGGAGATCGTCGGCGTGCCGCCCCAAGCCGGCGGGCCTGACCGCCGAGCTGAAGCGGGCCGAGGAGAAGGGCCGGCTGGAGCTGGACGTCAACGCGATTCGCTCGCTCGCCAGCAAGGGGTTCCACTTCGTCGGCAACGACCTGCTCTCGGAGGAGGGCGACATGACCGCCGCCACCGAGGACGGCGTGATTTACCTGCTCCGCTTCGGCAACGTGACCTTCGCTCGCGGCGAGGCGCTCTCGGCCGGCGGCAAGGACGAGGCCGAACCGCCCGCTGAGGGGTCGCCCGAGCCGAGGCCCGAGGGGGCCGTCGAGAGCCGCTACCTCTTCGTCGATGCCGAGTTCAACCCAGAGCTCGTTGCCAAGCCGGAGCCTCCCCGACCCTGGGCCACTGGCGAGTTGCCCGAAGACGTCTTCGCCCGCTCGGCCGCCGAGGCCGAGTCTCAGAAGACCCAGCGCGAGGCGCTGGCGCGTCGCGAGCAGGAAGACTACGAGAAGAAGCTCGAAGCCGGCCGGAAGCGTGCCCAGGAACTTCGTGACCGCTTCGCCGCCTGGTATTACGTCGTGCCGGGCGACGCCTACCGCAAGGTCATCCTCGACCGTTCCCGCCTGATCCGCGACGAACAGGCCGAGGGCGCCTCGTCCCCGTCCCCCGCCGGGATGCCGGGTCTTCCGGGCTTCCCCGGCGGTATCCCGGGCCACGGCGGGGCCTTTCCGGTCCCGGGCCGTTGACGATCGTCGCTTCCTTGGAGAGCGGAAGGGGAGGGAGTCGAACCCTCAAGGCGGATTGCTCGACCGCTTTCCAGGCGGTTCCCGTCGCCGGTCGGGTAGCCCTTCCACGGAACGTGAATCTCCCGATGAGGGATGAGGTACGCATGGCGGGTCCGGGTGTCGAACCCGGCGGTCCAGGGATATGAGCCCCGGAAGGGCACCGGCCCACCCGCGGTCAGTCGGAATCGAGCGCGTCGGGACGGAGTTGAACCGCCACAGCCAAACGGCGGGTGGGTTACGGCCACCTGGGCTCGCCAGTGCCCGGCCGACGCCTTACGGACGATCCATTCTCGTCAATCGCGGCATTGGCACGGGTGGGAGTCGAACCCACAGGACACGGAGGTTTGAACTCCGCCACTCTGCCTGTTCGCGTACCGTGCCGCTCGCTGGGGATTCTTTGAGGCGGAAGGGGAGGGAGTCGAACCCCCAAGGCTTCTCGCTCGACCGCTTTCGAGGCGGCTGCCATCACCGATTGGCTTGCCCTTCCCTTGACTCCTGGTCATCCCACGTACGCCTTCGAATGGGCGCGTCGTTCGTCGGGATGGACACGTCCGGGCCGATTCCGGTTCGGACTGTTCGCGACTTTCCCCGATCGACGACGCGCCACTTCGGTTCCCCGTTTGGCGAACTCAGGGAGCTGGGTCCACCTGACGGAAGCGGAAGGCGACCGACTCGCGGTGGGTCAGGCCGGGGATCGAGGCAACCAGACGATAGGGCTGGCCCAACTTGATCCGCGAGGCGTGCACGGTCATCGCGAAGCCGGCCAGCTCATCGGGTCGGAGCATCCGCTCCTGAAACTGGTCCAGCCCATCGACCTGGATCGTGACGGGGCGTCCCTCCGGGTCGTCGAGCTGGTAGGCCACCTGGCTCAGCAGGATCGGGATGGACCGGTCCTGCTCGTTGCGAACCTGCCCACGAACGCGCAGGGTGCCATCGGTCTGATTGACGGTGGTCGCGTCCAGTTCGGTGATCGTGAGCGCAATGCTCATCGGTGAGTTCCTCCTTGTGGATTGGTTGAGCCACAAGGTTCTCGGGCAATTCCGGCGCCATCAAGCCATCCTGGACCGAGAAATCGCCTCAACTCAAGGAGCCACATCCGCATGGGAGCCGGCGACCTCGCCTTCCGATTCCTCGGCGCGGCCCGATTTTTCGGGATTCTCCGGAGACGATTCCGCTTGCCCGCCCAGAACCTTCCCGAGCCGGCCGAGATGCCCGCCTTGCAGAAGCATGAGATAGGCGGGCACCAGGACCGGTCGAACGAGAAATGTATCGAGCAGAACTCCGAAGGCCAACGCGAACCCGAGCTGATACATCCTCGCCAGCGAGCCACCGAGGGCGAGCGTTGAAAACGTCCCCGCCATCACCACGCCGCAGGCCGAGATGATTCCGCCCGTGCGGATCAAGGCCCGCTCGATCCCCCGGACCGGTCCCTGGCGCCCTTGCTCCTCGTCGATCCGGGTCACGAGGAAGATGTTGTAGTCCTCGCCCACGGCGATCAGGAGCGTGAACAGGAAGGTCGGAACGGTCCAGTGCAGGCCGGGGAACGCTCCCCCGGAGTGCAGCCAGTAAACCGCGTAGGTCACGCCGACCGTCGCGAGGTAGCCGAGCAATACGGTCAGAATGAGGTAGATCGGGACCGCGACTCGCCGGAGCAAGGCCACCAGGATCAGCAGGACGCCGACCGTCACCAGCGTGTAGATCCGGACCCGATCGCCCCGCGCCACGTCGCGGAGGTCGCGCAGGCTGGCCGTGGCGCCGGTCGTGTGGAGCGTCGTGCCGCGTCGAAGGGTCTCCGGCAACGACTCGCGGACGGCCGATTCGATCGCGCCGAGCCGGTTCATCGCCTGCCGGGAGAAGGGATCGAAGGTGGGCACAACCTCGATCCGGGTGACGTGCCCCGCGAGCTTGCCGACTCCGCTGACGTAGCGATCCTGAGCCCGCTGCCGGACGATCGATCCCGAGATCAAGCCGCCCGAGAGTGACTCCATCGCCTTGCGACCCGCCGGGCTGACCCCGAGCGGGTCGGACAGGCTCCGCAAGTCGGCGACCCCGATCCCGTCCTTGCGGCGGGCGAGGCGTTCGGTCAGGGTCGCGATCGACGACCGGCCCTCCTCGCTGCTGAAGTCGGACGACTCGTTCGTCAGCGTGATCGTGGCCGTGCCCAGAACGCCGGGAGGGAAATGGCGGCGGAGAGCGTCGATGCCGCGGACGCTCAGGGCGTCGTCTGGCAGGCCGGCGATGAGGCCGAAGTTGAGGTCATTGTGCTTCCAGAGACCCAGACCGGCCGGCGGCAGCATCAGGCCCAGGGCCAGCAACCAGACCAGGCCCGGCCGGCGGCGGACGAGGTGGGCGACCTTCTCCCAGAATCCGTGCATCCAGCCGGCGCCGACGTCGTGCGACGTCTCGGGCCGGTTCGGCCAGAAGGCCCAGCGACCGAAAAGGGCCAGCAGCGAGGTCGTCAGTGTGAGCGACGCGATCAGAAGCGTGAACAGGCCGAACGGGATCGTGATCCCGGCCTGATGAAACTTGTCGAAATCGGCGAAAAGCAGCATCGCCACGCCCACGATCACCGTCCCCGCGCTGGCCGCAACAGCCGTGCCCACGCTCCGGATGGTCCGGCTCAGGGCCGACTTCACGTCCACGCTCTCGCCAAGCTCCTCCCGGTATCGCGAGATCAAGAACAGGCAATAATCAACCCCAGCGCCGTACACGATCACCGTCGTGTACACGTCCAGTCCGCGGAAGAGCGTCACCATGCCCGCCGACGCCAGCAGAACCAGGGTCTTGGTCGCCACCTCCACGGCCACGAAGACCGTGATCAGCGGGATCAAGGCGACGACCGGCGCCCGATAGACCAGGATCAAGAGGCCGACGATCACCCAGACCGTCCACCGCTCGATCGCCGCCGCGCTCTCCTCCTCCAGACGGCTCCGATCGGCTCCGACCACCGCGCTGCCCGTCACCGCGATTTCCAGACCCTTCGGGAGCTGCCCGAGCGCTGGATCGTGTCGAGCCGCTGCTGGACCTTCTTGACGATGCGCGATGTTCGCCGGGTCGGGGAACTCGTTGGCCAGCTCGATGATGACCAACGTTGCCTGGCCGTCCGGGCTGGTCAGCAGGGCCCCGACGCCCTGGTCGGCCATCGAGCGGATCGCCACGATTGCCGTGATTTTTCCGGCCTTGGCTTGGATTCGTCGGGACCTGAATTCGCTGACGACGCGCTTACCCTTCCGAGGACCGTGCGGCTTCTTCCGCCGCATTCTCCGACTTGGATTGGCCGCCGGCTGGAAGAATCCTCCCCGTTCTCGCCGTCGCGCAGACGGTTCAAGGAGGGTACCAGTTCCTTCCGGACAAACTTCCTGTCCGCTTCGGTCAAGCCCAGACTTCGTCTCACGGGCGAGGACCAGGACAATGCTGCTCTCCGAGCGGTCGTCGGGGAAGCGCGTTCGAGGAACCGTTCTCCGAGCCGGCTGGGGACATCGGCCGGGAGGAATTTGAACTGACCGCTCTCGGCGACGTCGTCCCAGTCCGGCGCCAGCGACCAGAGCGTTCCCAGGGCCAGGCCCAGCCGATCAGGAAGAAGACCCAGCCGCGTTCGACGGCCCAGCCCAGGACACCAAACATGGAGCCATCATCCTCGAGGGTCCCGACGATCCTCGTTGCCGCCGGGGTCTCTTGCAAGGACGGTGCCCAAACGGGCCGTCGCCGCAGAACGTTCCGTGGGCGGGATTCTGACCGCATCTCTGGACCTCACGTAGGCAGATATCGAAACATCCGATAGCCGCGACATTCGGGAGCCTTGCCCTCGCCGGCGCCGACGAGACGATACTGGTAGGCGAAGCGGACCGGCTCAGCGGAGCGACGGGCGTCATCCCGGGCCTGGATCGTGTCTCGACGCGGAGGAATCCCGTTATGGGCAGCATCGAGATGTTCGACCACACGGCCGACGTCGGCCTCCGGATCGTGGCCGATTCGCTCGACGACCTGTTCCGGACCGCGGCGCAGGGGCTGTTCGACTACATCGTGGTCAATCGCGAGGCGGTTCGCGTCGAGGCGATGGAAGATGTGAACCTCCAGGCCGATTCCGCCGCCGACCTGCTCCTCGACTGGCTCGGCGAGCTGCTCTTCCGCTGCGAGACACAGCATCGGCTTTATTCCCGGTTCGACGTCCACGTCGCCTCCGACGGCCGGAGCCTCCGTGGCCAGATCGGTGGCGAGCCGATCGACCGCGAACGTCACGAGCTGGACCACGAGGTCAAGGCCGTCACCCACCACGGCGCGTCGCTCACCGAGGAGGGCGGCCACTGGCGGGCGGAGCTGATCCTGGATATCTAGGGGTCGGGAGATTCTCCGTCGGTCAATCAACGACGATGTCGGGACAGCCCGTGGCGGCTCTCCCTCCGGAACGAGCGAACCCGAGGACGGGGCGACGCGGCCAATGGCGGCAGGTGACTGGTTGCTGGCACAGGAACTTTTCGAGCAGGGCGACCCGGAGTTCGTCGAGGTGCTCCGCCGCGTCCACGACGCCGATGCTCTCGGAGCCTTCGCGCGGCGATGGTCTCTCGACACCCGAGCCGACGTCGCGTCGGCTCCTGCTCGAATATCTCGACCGACCCCTGAACGCCTTCCGCCATGAGCCGCTGGTCAAGCGCCTCTTCAAGCAGGCCGAGGCCGCCGGCGACGATGCGGTCATGGCCCGGTTCCTCGTGGCCCTGGACCGCTCGGTCGAACGGGTCCGCAAGCGGATTCACCACTACGAGCGGCAGACCGTGGCCACGGCGGACGAGGCCCGGAAACTCCAGCAGACCTGGCAGGCCCGGGGTTTTGACTCCGTGAGTTCCTGGCAGCAGGGCCGCCAGGCCTACCTGGTCTGGGGCACCTGGTCCGCTGAGGGACTTGTCGACCCGCGCGACACGACCATGCCCCGCGAGAAGCCGATCCCCACGCTCGGTCCCGATCCCGCGATCCGGACGCTGGGTCAGAATGACCGTTCCCGAATGGGCGGTCAGCCTTCGCCTGGTGAGTACCGGCAAGTATCAACCGGGGATCGAGGCCGACCCGTTTTTGAACCGCCTCTCCCGCTATCGACTTTTCTCCGTCGCGACCCGAAACTACCTCCGCCGTCGCGCCTGGCGCTACTTCCGCCACCTCGGACGGCAGCATCCCGAGCGATACGTTCCGGCGATCGTCGAGGCTCTGGTCCGCTACGAGGACGCCGACGTCAACGACGGCATTGCCCTGCTCGACCGCTGGGGTTTGATTCACGCGCTCTTTCATCACAGCCCTGCCTTGCAAGCAAAGTCGAGCGGCTGGGTACCGGCCCCCGGTCACACCCTGGCCGAGCTGGCCCCCGCGCCGATGTTCGCGAGGCTCTGGGAGGCCTCGCCGGCCGCCGTGCTCGACCTCCTCCAGCGCGGCCCGCTGCCGCCCTGTCCGCCATTGGGCCCTCCGGCGGATTCAGAGCGAGCCGGCCACGTTCCGTCCTCTCCTGGACCTGGAACGCCTGCTCGACTGGCTCGGGCATGACGATCCCGACGTCGTCGCCCTTGCGACTGACTGGCTCCGGGGTATCGAAGGACTCGACCGCGTCGAGCCCGCTCGCTGGCTGGCCCTGCTCGACACGCCGAACCCGACGGCCCTCGACGCGATCGCGACCTTGATGGGCCGCTATCTCCGTCCCGAACGGCTCTCCTTCGACGAGGCCGTGCGTCTCGCCTCGCGACGCCCGGTCCCCGTCGCCCGGCTCGGCCTGGAGATGCTCCGGAAGAAGACACCCGCCACGATCGACGAGTGCGCGGCTCTGCTGGGCCTGGTCGATGCCGAGGCGGTGCCGGTCCGACCCGAATTGCTCCGCTGGGCCCGCGGCGTGCTCTCCTCCGTCCGAGCACTTCCAGCCCGAATGGGTGCTCGAATACCTCGATAGCCGACACGACGACGCCCGTGCCGAGGGGTGGAACTGGCTCCGCAACGAGCCCCGCGCTCGGGATGACGTCGCGATCTGGCGGAAGCTGCTCGAATCGCCCTACGACGATGTCCGCTTCCCCTTGCTGGCCGAGCTGCAATCGCGACTCGCCGGCCGCTCGCCGGTCTGGGACGTTCCCGGGCCCCTCGAACCGGAACCCTTGCGGCTGCTCTGGGCGAGCGTCCTGCTGAACATCCACCGCGGCAGCCGTTCCAAGCCGGTCGCCGTCCGGCAAGTCGTAAAGCGTTTGGAGCAGAGGCCCGAGGAGTCGCCGCAATTGCTGCCCTTGCTGGCCGTGGCGCTTCGTTCGGTCCGCGGTCCGGAGTGGCGGTCGGGGCTGGCGGCCTTGATGCAACTGGTCACGTCGCGGCCCGAGACCGAGCCGGCGGTGCGTTCCGCGTTTCCCGAGTTGAAATGGAGCTGACGCGTTGCGATGATCGCTTGTCTCTCTCCGATCCCGGGGTCGGACGGGTCGGGCCCGAGACCGTCCTTGCTGCGGCGTTCCGCCGTGGTGGAGTCTGGCCTGCCTTCGCGTCCCCGAGGCCGTTGTTCTTTCGCCACCGCCGCCAAGGCGTGCGGCGACTGAGCCGACCGTTGTCTCACCGCACGCCTTGGCGGCGGTGGCTCGGTGAACGACCTCGGTCCCTTGCTTCGAAGTCGGACCGGCCCGTCCGCCCCCGGGATCGGAGAGAGAGGATCGTCCGCGACGCCTCGCCCCCGGAGCCCGAGACCCACGACCATGAACCTGACCCTCGCCTACCGCGGCCGGAGCGCGGTCGTCCGTGGTCCCTCGGGCCTGGCCGTCACCTTGGAGCCGAACCTGCGTCGCGACCGGGTTGGCTACGAGGGGGTTCTCCGCCATCCGATCCGCTTCCGCGAGGCGATCGGTGCGCTTGCACGACGTCGTCGTCAGCGACCTCCGCTATCGCCCCCGCGACGACTCGGCCTACGTGGCTTACCAGGAGTCCGAGCGCCAGCGCGAGGAGGCGCTGCGTCGCGATCTCCGTCAAGGAAGCCCGCAAGGCGATCCAGGAGAGCCTTCCCGAACTGCCGGAGCCCTACTCGGCTCAGTTGGAAAAGGATTACCACCGACTCCGTAAACGCTACTGGGACGCCCGCCTCAGGTATTCCGACTATCTCTCCCGCCACGACCCCGATATCTGGCGCCTGCTCGTGCCGTGCGACCCGGTCATCACCGTGGCGCCCGACGTCCTCTTCTTCGAATGCTTCAGCGCCGACGAGAGCAGCTACGGCTGCCTGACCGTCAACCGCGATGCCTTCGCCATCGAGAACGGATGTCGCACTCGGGACGACCAACGTCGATTACTCGTGGTCTCTCTACGAGCACTTCCAGAAGCTCCGGAGCTACCGCGAGACGCGGTTCCTGGTCGATCCGTCCGGCTTCGAGGTCCGACACGAGGGCGACCCGTCCTACCGCGAGGAGAAGATCGACCTGCCGCCGAGCTGGCTTCGCGGGTTCATGCAGCTCCAGTCGGCGATGAGCCTGCCGATGCGGCATGTCCCGGTGAGCCGCGAGGGGCTTTACAGCGTGCTCGCTTTCCTGAAGCGTCACCGGGCCCCGAGGAGCCCGCGAGCCGTCCGGTTCGAGCTGGAGCCGGGAAGGCCGGCGCAACTGGTTCTGGAACCGTGGGAGCAGCGGATCGCCCTGCATGGTCAAGCCTACGAGGGCCGCCGACCCGAGACGATCCGCGTCTGGGGCCGCGACCGCCTCCGCCTGCTTGCCCGGTTGTTGCCTTTGATGGAAGGCGCCGATGTGTACCTCCTCGGTACCGGTCTGCCGAGCTTCTGGTCGATCCGGATGGGCGAGATGCGGCTCCTGCTGGGCCTCTCCGGATGGACCGCCAACGACTGGACCGGGGCCTCCGCCCTCGACCAGATCGCTCCCCCGGCCGTTCCGAGCGACGAACTCCTGGCCGACATCGCCGCCTGCTTCCGCGAGTCGCCGTCGCAAACCTTCGAGGAAATCCGACGTCGCACCGGCGCGGCCCCGGCGTTCGTCGCCGCTGGCCTGAACCGGCTGGCGCTGCTCGGGCCAGTTGATCCACGACCTTCCGGTGGGCGTCTATCGCTGGCGGTCGATCATGCCGACGGCCCTCTCGCTCGAACAGATCGGACCTGAGAGCCCGGAGACCGTCGCGGCGCGGACTCTGGTCGCCGAACGGAAGGTCCATGTCTCCCGCGACGACCGCCGTCCCGACGGCCTCCGCCTCCTCGAAGGCCGCGCCGGCGAGCGTCCCGTCTCGCTCCTGCTCGACGCCGATGGCCGGATGATCCGCGGCAAGTGCACCTGCTCTCACCACTTCCGCGGTGGCCTCCGGATGGGTCCTTGCCGTCACCTCCAGGCCCTCCGTACGGTCGCGACGACCGCCAGCGGATGGGCGAGCCTGGAATCGTGGTTTGATTCGATGCTGAGCGGACCGAGCTCGGCCGGATGATCGGGGCATGCTTTCCACGTGGTTTCCTGGAATCCTCCCAAACAGATCGTTGACAATGACCCTTGAGGACGGGAAAGTTGAGTCCGCGAAGGGGCGGGCCGTGCCCGAGACCGTTTTGCTGCGGCGATCCGCCGTGGTGGAGTTTGACCGACATTCGCGTCCCCGAGGCCGTTGTTCTTTCGCCGCCGGCCCACGCCTCCGCGGCGACTGAGCCGACCGTTGTCCCGCCGCGGAGGCGTGGGCCGGCGGCTTGGTGAACGGCCTCGGTCCCTGCCTCGAAGTCGGACCGGCCCGCCCCCTTCCTCCCCCGACGTCGCGTTGCCCTCCCCGGCGCCGGCCCGTCAAACCTGCGACCACCGCCATGAATCTTTTCCAACGCCTCCTCCGCTGGTTCCTCGGCGATCGCGGACCCACGGCGAGCGACCGACCCGCTCTTCCCCCATCCACGACCGACCAACCGCTCCCCGCGACCCCGGTTTCCGGACCCGTGACCGCGCCGACCGTTCCTGCCTCGCCTCCGACCCCGACCCTGACCCCGGAACCGACGCCGAAGCCGTTGCCGCTCAAGACACTCGGCCTCGATGCCGGCGACTTCCTGCCGATCACTCGCGACGAGATCCAGGTCGCCGCCCGAGGTCGCAACCTCTTCACGAACGTCTGGTTCGGCCGACGCGACCGCATCCCCCCCGCCGACGACCCGCGCACGAAGCTGATCGACCGCGGCCTAGTGACTCAAGGCTTGCTCACCCCCGAGCAACTTGCCGAGATCCACAACATCGGTGCTGAGATGGAGCGGGTCCGGCCGTCCGTCGAGGGGATCGAGCACCAGGCTCGCATGCAGGGTGAGTCCGCCGTGCAGGCCCTCCGCGCCGAGAAGGCGCGGGTCAAGGCCCAGAAGAAGGCCGAGGCCGCCGAGCGCCGACGGCTCCACGACGAGGCCGTGGCCCACCGCCGCGCCACCGACATCACCTACCTCGGCGATGGCGTCTCCACCTGGCTTCACGACCGCAAGAGCGACGCCGCCCAACTCGCCGCCACCGATCTCCCGCTCCTGAGCACGCCCGCCGAGCTGGCCGACGCCCTTGGCCTGACGATCCCTCGCCTGCGGTGGCTCGCCTTTCACAACGAGGTGGCCACCCGCGTGCATTACATTCGCTTCGAGGTCCCGAAGCGGAGCGGTGGCGTGCGCGTTCTCCACGCACCTCACCAGACCCTCGCCGACGCCCAGCGCTGGGTCTTCGAAAACGTCCTCCGCAAGCTCGAAGTCGAGGAACCTGCTCACGGCTTCGTCACCAGCCGGAGCATCGCCACGAACGCCGCGCCCCACGCCGGCAAGGCTTTGGTAGTCAATCTCGACCTGAAAGACTTCTTCCCGAGCATCACCTTCCCCCGCGTTCGGAGCGTCTTCCGCCGCACCGGCTACTCCCCCGCTGTGGCGACGATCCTGGCCCTGCTGTGCACCGAGTGCCCGCGACGGCAGGTGAGCTACGATGGCCGTTCCTACCACGTCGCCACGAACCCCCGCGGCTTGCCCCAGGGAGCCTGCACCAGCCCGGCCCTTTCGAATCTCGTCTGCCGCCGCCTCGACCGCCGCCTCGCTGGCCTGACCCGCCATCTCGGCCTGACCTATACCCGCTATGCCGATGACCTCACCTTCTCCGGCGACGCCTCCTTCGAGGACCGCATCGGCTACCTGATCGTCAGCGTCCGCCATATCGCCTCCGACGAGGGCTTCGCGATTCAGGACGCGAAGACGCGCGTCCTCGGCCGGAACGCCGCGCAGGTCGTCACGGGCCTCGTCGTCAACGACCGTCCCAAGGCATCCCGTTCCGAGATCCGCCGCCTCCGTGCGATCCTTCACCGTGCCCGATTCGAAGGGCTGGAAGCCCAGAACCGCGACGGCCGCCCCGACTTCCCCGCCTACCTCCGTGGCAAGATCGCCTTCGTCGCCATGACCCAGCCCGAGCTGGGAGCCAGGATGCTCGCGGAGTTCGAGGTGTTGCGCCATCGACCCTGGTAAGTCGGAAGGCGGGAACCACCCCGTTTCGTCGTCGCGAACCCCCGTGAAGCGGCCCCGGGTCGTCACTGGAGACCGCTTTTTTTGACGGTGAACCGGAGCTTCGAACGTCACGTCACGCTTGAGGGACGCGCCGACGACGCCTACGGGACGACGGCGACACGGGGCGAAGACGCCAGAGGGACGCTTCTCATGGCGTCAGAACCACGATCACAAGTTCGAGAAGGAAAACAAGTTAAAAGCGTCATTTTGCCCATTGTGAAGTTCGTTCGGCGCCTGGGGCGCACCGAGACGTCGCGACGCCGAGCCGGGAGTCGGGGTCAGGTGCTCAACCGGATTGCCAAGGAGATAACGTTAATTATAGCACAGAATGAGTGAGGAGGCGGCAGGTTTTCTCGATCGGCACGAACCGAGGGGGCCGCGGTGAGGAGGCTTGCGGAGGGCTGGGCGAGGCGACCGGGAGAGTCGCGGACACCGAACGCTTTGCGTGCGCAGGATCACGCAGTTAAACTGGCCGTCGTGCTGTCTCCGCACCGGCCGACCCAGAGGTTGGCCCGTCCTCGACCCGGAGTTGCCTCCATGCGATACCTCGCCCTGCTCCTCCTCGGTCTCGGTCTCGCCACGGTGCCCGCCCTTGCGGACGAACCGGCGTCGGGCTCGCAGAAGCCCGGGGAGACGACCCTCGGCGCCCAGCCTCCCAACGATGCGGTGGTGCTCTTCGACGGCGACGACCTCGACGGCTGGCTCACGAAGGACGGCGGGAAGCCCGCTTCGTGGCCCGTCTCCGGCGAGCTGTTCACCGTCGGCCCCGGGCAGGGCGACATTCGTACCAGGCAGACCTTCGGCGACTGCAAGATTCACCTCGAATTCAACGTGCCTTACATGCCCGACAAGACCGGCCAGGGTCGCGGCAACAGCGGTGTTTATGTGAATGGGCTCTACGAGGTCCAGGTCCTCGATTCCTATGGCTTGAAGTCGAAGAACAATGACTGCGGCGCCGTTTACAGCCAGATCGCTCCTGCCGTCAATGCGTGCAAGCCGCCGCTCCAGTGGCAGACCTATGACATCACTTTCCACAAGGCGAAGGCCGAGGACGGCAAGGTTACCAAGAAGGCACGGATCACCGTCATCCAGAACGGCCTCACGATCATCGACGATCAGGAGATCGCCGTGACCCCCGGCGGCGCCTCGGGTCAGAAAGCCGGCGAGGACGGCCCGCTTCTGCTCCAGGACCACGGCAACCTTGTTCAGTATCGCAACGTCTGGGTCGTGCCGCTCCAGGACTGACACCGCACCCGGGGAACATCCGATGCTCACCGCCGAGGGCTGCGCCGGTCGTCGTGAACGGCTCTGGAAGCACCTTCCCGAGCCGTGCGACCTCCTGATCGTCGGCGACCCGCAAGACCTGATCTACCTGGCGAACTTCGCGATCTCGCCGTTCACCTTCCGGTCCAGCGACGCCGCCGGCCTGCTCCTGCTCACGCCGGATCGGTCGATCCTCGTCGGCGACAACCAGCTCAAGCCCTTCCTCGACGCCGCACACGTCGCGGAGGTCGTCGCCCCGACCTGGTACAACGGCCAGAGATCGGCCCCGATCCGAGGGGAGCTTCTCGTCCGTTCGACCCTGGAAGTGCTGGCTGGACAACTACCCGGACTTCGGATCGGGGCCGACCTGGCGTCGGTGCCCGCGGCCTTGGTGGAGGACCTCCGCGCCTCGCGACCGGGGCTACAATTCGTTGAGATCGGCCCGACGATCCGACGGCTCCGTCGCTCGAAGGACCCCGATGAGCTGGAACTGCTCCGCCGCTCCGCCCGCGCCGGCGAGGCTGGTTTCGCGGCGGCGAGGGAGCAGATCCGGGCCGGGATGACCGAGTTCGAGGCGTACCGGATCATCGAGCAAGCCTGTCTGGCCGAGACCGGCGAGCGGGCTCTGGTTTATGGCGACTTCGTTTCCGGTCCGCGGAGTCGCGGCAGTCTCGGGCCTCCGACGCATCGCGAGCTGACACCCGGCGACTTCTATATCCTCGACTTCTCCGTCGTCGTCCACGGCTACCGCGCCGACTTCGCCAACACGCTGGTTGTTGGGAGCAAACCGACCCCGCGACAGGTCGAGCTTTACGAGGGTTGCCTGGCTGCGATGGCGGCCGGCGAGTCGCGGCTTCGACCCGGGGTGGCGGCTCGCGATGTCGATGCGGCGGTCCGTCGGGCCTTCGCTGATCGCGGGCTCGACCCGGACTATCCCTCCCACTCCGGCCACGGCATCGGCCTGAGCCACCCGGAGCCGCCCTATCTCGTCCCCCAGAGCGAGGACACCTTGATCGCGGGCGACGTCGTCACCCTCGAACCCGGCCAGTACGCCCCCGAGTTCGGCGGCCTCCGCTTCGAGCGCAATTACCGGATCACCGAGGACGGATACGAGACGCTCACCCACCACGCGCTGACCCTGGGGTGATTGCCAGGCGTCTCGATCCGGTTGGCCGCGTTCTTAGAGCAGATTTCGTTCGGTCGTCGAGGATCCCAGCCGCCCCCGGCTGGCCGGCTCTCCACTCATGCGGGAACCGCTCCAGGGCCGACCGACTCGGAACGGTCACTTCGGCACTTCGATGTTGAAGACGTTCTCGCCGTCCTTGACCTCGAAGGTCAGCAGCAGATAACCCACGACCTTCTCGTATCCGGTCCCTTCGAGCGTGATCGTATTTTCCCCTAGCAGAGTTGTTACTTCGTAGGACCCGTCCTCCTGGATCGGTGCGCTGCGGGGCATGGCGGTCTTGCGCAGGTAGTTGGCGGGATTGAACGTCACGCGGCCCTTGGTGGGTCGCTTGCCCTGGATCGTCACGGTCCCCTTGACCTTGGCCTCGGTCGAGGACGACGAGACCGGCGGCTTGCCGTCGCTGCATCCCGAACCGGAGATCAACCCGAACATCAGGATCGCGGAAAGGGGGCGAGCCCCAACCACTTTGGAAATCTCTTCATCGCTCGTCGCTCCTTCCTCGCAGGACCACTCACCGCCCGCCGGCCCGGGAGCCGTTGGCCGGGCCGATCAGCCAGGAACCGACGTGGGTCGTCATCTCGGGGAACTTGTGGCGCTGGATCTCGTCGGCGGCGTAGATCAGCCACCGGCCTTCGTGCTTCGCCGGGAGGATTCCCATCTCGTGAACTCCCGTGCCTTCCGCCAGGACGCGGCGATCGAATCGCCAGTCACCCCGGTTGGCGTAGGCCAGGATTTTCGGTTTCGGGTTCATGGGGAACGACCAGCCACCGGCCGTCATCTCGCCGACGATGATGTCCGCGCGGCCGTCGCCGTCGAGATCCGTGACGACCAGGCTATGCGGGCAATAGAGCCCGTGGTCGATCGCGTGGTAGCTCCAGAGGCCCTCCGGTCGATCGGGGTCGCGCTGGAAGATGCCAAGTTGAGAATTGGGGATTTCGGCCTGGGAGGCCACGATTTCGAGGGAACCGTCGCCGTTCATGTCCGCCAGGGCGAGCTTGTCCATGCCGCCCCAGCCCCGGCCTCCCAGTCCCCATAGCGCCGGAGCTTCCATGGTTGACGGGTCGGGTCGGCGGGGCATTCCGCCCAGTACTGACCGCAGACGACGTCCGGACGTCCGTGGCCAGCGAGGTCCCCGACCGCCAGACCGGATTGCGACTCGCGAGGCGTCTTGCCGATCTCGTGACGCACCCAGGGCTGCTCCGGATCGTTGGGGATCTGGAACCAGACGAGCTGCTGACGATCCAGGACAGCGACGACTCCCCGGATGGATTCGCCCGAGGGGCCTTGCATCGCGATGGGCCTCGAGATCGTGCGGCGCGATGGGGCCTGAGCCGAGGTCCGCGATCCGGTGCTCGACCCAGGCTTGCTGGCCCGGTCGCTCCGCGAACCAGAGAAGGACGGGGTCGCTGACCGATCGCCCCCGACCTCGGGCCACGACAAGTTCGTCGATGCCGTCGCCGTCCACGTCGATCGCACAGCCGCCATTCGAGTATTCCAGACCCGGACGTTCCGCCACCACCTCCTTCTGGTCGGGCTTCGCCGGAGGCCACTCCAGGATCCGATCGCCCCAGGCCACGATGCGGAACCCGTCAGCGGCTCGACGGTGCGTGGCCTGGGCCAGGTGCTCCTTGCCCAGTTGAGCCAGCACGACGTGACGCACCTCGGGCGAGCCGGTCCCCGCGTTTCCGGCTCCGTCGGCGTGGCCGACAGCCAGGCCCAGACCGCCCAGCACACCCAGGATCAACGGCAGCATAGTCACCTCAGAGGATGAGGACGTGGCGATTCTTAAGGTCATGCCCGCGAGGCGGGACCCTGGGCTCAGTAGCTGTCGGCCGAGATGACCTCGCTGCCCGAGCGACTTCCCAACCCCCACCAGACGTTGATGGCGACGGAACTCTTGATGGCATGCACCGATCCGTCGGCCATCAGAACGTTGGCGACTCCGGGGTGCCGGCTACTGGCCGTGATGGCTCCGCCGCCGAAGCCGCCCTGGTAGTAGCAGCTCCACGTGTTGGGCGGCATGACGTGGGAGTAACGTGTATGATGCGGAACGCCGCAATACCAGGCCCGACCCATCGCGCTGAAGGACAGACCTCCCCAGAGCGGCGAGGTCTGGGGATTCAGGGACTTGCAGGCGAGGTAGTACGCCTGGGGGGTCGTGACCGTATTCGTCGGTCCAAGCTGGAGGATCGAGGAGGTTGGCACCATGGATCGCGCTGCTGGAAGTTCTCAGTGCCGATTCCCATGACCACCTCGCTGAAGGCAGCCGTGTTGCTCAGACCATCGGTGATGTCGCTGAAGCGGACGACCCGAGCCTGCTGGGTCGGGAGGCTCGATCCGGGGCCGGCGACGGCCTGAAAGAGGCCATCGAACGCGGAGGTCAGATTGAACGAGTTGGGTGTCGAGCCGGCATTGCCGTGGTAACTGGTGTGGCCATCGGCGCTGGTTTGCCGATTGGTGTCGGAGGGGCACAGCAAGACGCTCATCTGGGTGATCCGGGCCGTCATGTTGGCCAGTCCATGGGGACTGGCGGCCGTCCCATTGCTTGCGAAGTTGAGCGTGTTGAAGGCTCAGCACGTGCACTCAGGGTGGACGTGCTGAGTCTTCCATGGTGTTCAGCGCTGCTGTACGGATGGGGAGAGGTTGCGACCGCCGAGGATTCAGGCCCGGCCGCCTCGCGCAGGGCGCCGAGCGCGGCGTCGTAGTTCGGTTCCTGCGCGATCTCGGGCACGTACTCGACGTGCTTGAGCGTGCCGTTGGTGTCCACGACGAAGATCGAGCGCGCCAGCAAGGGCATGGGCAGGCTTGTGATGAGCACGCCGTAATGCTCGCCGAAGCTGTGGTTGTGGGTGTCGGAGAGGTTCTTCAGGTTGGAGATGTTCGACTCGGAGCAGAACCGCTTCATGGCGAACGGCAGGTCGAGGCTGATCGTGTACGCCTCCACCTTGTCGCCCAGGGCGTTGAGCTGCTCGGCGAACTTGCGGGTCTGGACGTTGCAAACCGGCGTATCGAGCGACGGCACGACGCTGAACAGCCGGACCTTGCTGCCGGTGTCGCCCAGCTTGACGAGGCTGAGCCCGTCGCTGACGCACTCGAAGTCCGGCGCCTTGTCGCCGGCCTTGAGCCTCGGCCCGGCCAGATCGACCGGGTTGCCCTTCATCGTCACCTCGCCCTTGCGCACTTCAGCCATGAGTGGAACCCTCGAAGCGGTTTTCCCGAACCTGCGATCCGCCCCTCCCTGGCTTCCCGCCGGGGGCGTCCCTCCTGCTGATCTCGAACGTGCCCCCTGACTCAAGAGTGTTCAGGGTAGTCACCGGATCGCTTGACGGCAAGGCACCAGGGCCGCATCGCGCGGCAGAGATTCGGACGTGCAAGTGCGGCTGCGGGGTGGTTAGATTGACGTACGTCACTTCGGTCGCGGTCTGACGCCCGATCATATCTCGTCGTTGATCTCGGGAAGGAAACCGCGTCATGCGCCCCCCTGCCCCTCCCAACCGGCGACCTCGCCCCGGGCTCGCGGGCCTGGCGGTCGTCGGCCTCGTCTTGACACTGATGCTGCAGCACCGAGACCCGCCTCGCCGCGGTCTGGGACGAGCCGTTCACGCTCGGTCGCGAGGCCCGACTCCGCGCCTGGTTCCAGGCTCTCGGCGACCCGGCGAGCTTCGCGGCTCACTGGAATGCCCCGAAGTCCCGAATTCCTGAGCGACGGCCAGCCGCCTCCGCGCGCGTCGCAGCTGGATTCCCGGACCGACCTCTTCCGGCCGGAAGTCCTCGCCTGGTTCTGGCCGTTCGCCCGCGAGGAGCCGCACGGGCATCCACCCTTCTACGCTCTCGTCGGCCTGGTCGGCGACCTCGTCGTCCCCCGCTGGGACGAACTGCCGCGGGCACGGTTCGGGCCGATCCTGGCGTTCAGCCTCACCGCCGGCGCGGTCGTCGTCTTCTTCGCCCGACGCTGGGGATTCTGGGCCGCCCTCGCGGCCGGCCGGGGCCTGGGTCTTCCAGCCGCGACTCTTCGCCCACGGCCACTACGCCCACTACGATGCCCTGCTCACCGCGCTCTGGGTCGGCGCGATCCTGGCGTTTTCTCGGGCGGTTGAGCCGCGGGAGGCGCAACACGTCGCGTCGGGACTGGTGGTCCGGAACGCTCCTTTTCGGACTCTGCGCCGGCGGCGCGGCGGCCACGAAGCTGACCGGCTGGTTCCTGCCTTTGCCGTTCTTGGTCTGGACCCTCGTCCGCCGCGACGGCCGGGGCGCGAAGTCGCTCCTGCTCGGCGGCCTGGTCGCATCGCCTTCCTCTTCGCCACCAACCCGAACTGGTGGCACGACCCGCTCGCCGGCCTCGAATGCTTCTTCCGGTCGAACCTCACCCGGTCGCAGACCACCCGCATCCCAACCCTCTTCCTCGGCCGGGTCTATCTGACCCCGAAGGAATCCCTGCCCTGGTACAACACGATCGTCTGGACCGTCGCCGTCACCCCCGCCGGCTTCCTGGCGCTGGCATTGGCGGGCCTGGTCGTCGCCTTCCGCGACCGCGCGGCACGCTCGTTCGGCACCCTGGCCGCGACGAACTGGTTCTTCCTGCTCGCCTTGCGGGCCTTACCGCAGGCCCCCGGCCACGACGCCGAGCGTCAGTTCCTGCCCGCCTTCGGTTGCCTGGCCCTGCTCGGCGGGTCTGGGCGCGGCGGGTCTGGTCGCGGAGGTTCCGCGTCTGGGGACGAGTCGGCGATTGTCGCGGCGCTGGTCGAGGGGATGGCGAGCGTCGCCCCTGATGATGCCGGTGCCGCTCTCCTACTACAGCCCGCTCGTCGGGGGTCTCCCGGGCGCCTCGCGGCTCGGGTTCGAACCGACCTACTACTGGGACGCCCTCGATCGATGACGCCCTCGACTGGCTCAACACGCACACCCGTCCCGACCAGAAGGTTGCCTTCTGCGCCGACATCCCTCTCTGGCCGTTCCTTCACCGTACCGGCCGACTCCGCCCAGCGGTGGCCGCCGGCGCCCCGGGCGATTGGGCATGGCTGGTCGTGCAGAACCGGCCCGGGATGTTCGACGCCCCGATCCGCCGGCTGATCCGCGAGATCGGGCCGCGTCACGTCCTCGTCGCGAAGTGCGGCGTCCCCTTGCTCTGGGCCTTCCCGTTCCGCGAGTTCGACGGCTCGCTCAGGCCGCGGCGGTCCGCGCCTTCGCCCAGTCGGAGCGATCCTCGACCCTCGGGAGGATCTCCTCGCGATAGACGGTCACGCCGTTCGGCGCCTCGATCCCGATGCGGACGCTGTTGCGGTCGATCTTCACGATGCTGATCCGGACGTCCGGGCCGACCTGGAACCGCTGACCGAGCTTCCTGCTCAAGACCAACATGGCGTTCTCTCCTCCTTGAGATCGGCCCGCCACGGCTTCCGACGCCGCTCGTCCGATTCGCCCGGAGGGAAACGCACCTGCCGTGCCGAACCGTCCTGGAATCTCCTTCGAGGCCCTCTTTGCCTGCGAAGAACCTTCGCTCCGCTGACCACTTACGATAAAATGTCTCCCGACCGTGATTCTCGCCGATTGGCCCTTCCGGCCTCCGGCCCGACCGCGGATTGTAACTTTTTCCTCAAGTCCATGGACGATTCCTCCGTCAGACGTCCGAGGGTGCATGTCGCCAACATTGCCGAATACGTCGAGGCCGCCTCGTGAGTGAGCCGCCCCGCCTCACCCGTCGCCTCCTCGACCACTGGCCGACCTTCCTCCTGCTCGCCGGCCTCGTCCGCCTGGCTCTGGCCGATCGGCCTGGGCGGGAAGATGCCCGTCGGCGGCGACGTGACCCAGTTCTCCATCGGCCTGATGGGCTTCCTCCGCAAGTCGCTGACCTCGTTCCACCTCCCCCTCTGGAACGACCTCTGGGGCTACGGCTTCCCCGGCCTCGCCGAGAGCCAGATGGGCGTCTATTACCCGCCCCACTGGCTCCTTTATGGCTTCCTCCCCACCGAGGCCGCCTACACCGCCAGCCTCGTCCTCCACACCTTCTGGGCCGGCCTCGGCGCCTCCTGGGCCGCCCGACGCTTCGGCGCCTCCCGCCCTTCCTCCGCCTCGCCGGTTTCGCCTGGGCCACCTCCGGCTTCTACGTCATCCACATCACCCACCAGTGGGGCTACACCACCGGCAGTTGGATGCCCTGGGCCTGGGGCCTCGCCTGGGACCTCGCCCGCGGCCTCGGCGGTCGCCGACGTTTCCTGACCCTCGCCGCCGTGCTCTCCCTCCAGGTCTTCCCCGGCCACTTCCAGCTCGCCTTCACCACCCAGGTCGGCGTCTTCGCCCTGACCCTCTGGGGCCTCGTCGATCGCGGTCGCGACCCGTCTTCGGTTCCCCTCCGTTCCCGCTGGGGCGGCCTCGCCGTGATGCTCGCCTGGCTTTTCGCCGGTTTTTTGACCGCCTGCCAGCTCGTCCCCACCTGGGAACTCGCCCGACGCGCCGAGACCGATCGCACCTGGGAATACCTCTCCGGCTTCGCCTACAGTCCCGTTCACCTCGTCTCCTACGTCGCCCCCGGCCTCTTCCACCGCTCCCCCCTCTGGCGACCCCTCGCCTGGGACCCCTTCCACACCTCCCCCGAGGAATGCCTCGCCTACGTCGGCCTCGTCCCCCTCTGGCTCGCCTGGTCCGCCTTCTGGCGTGAGGGACGCCGCAACCCCGCCGTCCGCGCCCTCGCCTTCGTCGGCTTCCTCTCCCTCCTCCTCAGCCTCGGCCCCTACATCCCCGGCTTCTCCTACCTGATCCGCCTCCCCGGCTTCAGCTTCTTCCGCGCCCCCGCCCGCTGGGGCCTGGCGACGATGCTTTCCCTCTCCCTCCTCGCCGCCCTCGGCCTCGACCGCCTGACCACCTGGGTCCGCGTCCGCCCCGCCCTCCTCCGCTTCGCCGCCGTCGCCCTGCTCGCCCCGACGCTCTGCGTCGTCGCCGTCGAGCTGGCGCTGGCCTCCACGTCCTCCCCCGGCCTGCCGGCTATCGCGAACGCCTTCGAGAAGCTCCGCCAGCTCCTCCCCTGGACCCCGCCCCCTGAGCCCAACCGCCTGGACCTCAATCACTTCCAATTGGTGATGGACCGCGCCCGCCGACCGTCCGACAACCCGATCGTCCTCGCCGCCCTCGGCCGCCGCGGCCTCGACCTCAAACTCCCGCTTCGACCGCGAGCGCTGGCACATCTACGTCGAGGAACTCGCCGAACCCGCCGCCCTCCTCGCCCTCCTGATCGCCCTCGCCCTCTTCGCCCGGAAGCCCCGCAACCTCGCCGTCGGCCTCGTCGCCCTCACCGCCGCCGACCTCCTCCTCTTCGGCCGCCATCGCGACGTGGACCTCGGCCCGATCCGCTCGCTTGATCGAGCAAAGCCCGGTCCTCCAGAGCCCTCGCCGAAGACGCGGCGACGACGCGAGGTCGGACCATCGGTCCCCTGGGGAACCTGCCGATGCTCGTCGGCGCGGCCCCTGCTTCGGCCTATCGGACGCTCGACCTCCCCGTCGCCCCTGGTTGGACGATCGCGTCCAGCGAGTCGCTCCTCAGCTCCGCCCGCGCCGAGCGTGCAGCCGACGCGATGGTGGCGATCGGAGCGACCACGCGCGTCCTCATCCCTGGCGAGTTGCCGAGCGACGAACCCTGGCTGACCTCCCGGTTCACGGTCCAACCGATCGCCGATCCCGCTCTCCTCGGCTGGCTTGTCGGGCAGCAATCCTCCTTGCCAGAGGTGATGGCCGGAGGCTCGATTCCTCTTGATTCGGCCTCAAGAGCCCACGAGCCGGGCATGGTTTCGACCGAACACCGAGGCATTCTGGGGGTTCGACCAGTTCAAGACCTCCTTCGTGACGCCGCGATTCCTTCCTATCTGGGGCGCGTCCTCTCTCCTGGCGATCGACCGTGCCCGAGTCATTCATGGTCGAAGAGATCGAGGTCCCACCCGGACAGGAGCCGGACAGCATTCAGATTATCATTTCACAACTCGATGACCCCGAATGGCGTGGAGTCTGGGTTGGCCCCGGCGGCGTACAACCCGCCGAGATTCACCCCTTCATGGGCGACGTCACGGCATCGCCGGGCCACTGGATGTCGATCCCCGTTCCCGGCCCCGGCCGCTGGTCGCTACACTTACGCTACGAGGGCCGCGCCGCCTACTTCGGTCTCGCCGTCTCGGCCGTCGCCTGGACCGTCTGGCTCGCCGCCTGGGTCCATTCCCGACGCCGCGACCGAACCGCAACCGCCCCGCCCCCGTCTGTCCCCGCGACGCCGAACCCCGAGCCCAATTCCTCGTAGGGTGGGCTCCGCCCACCGATCTTCCATCGCCTCCAGCAGATCGGTGGGCGGAGCCCACCCGACAAAGGTCCAGTCATCCAGGCCATTCCGTATCACGACACACCCGACGAGCCGGAGGATCACCGATGAGTCAAGCCGTGGACGTGGCGATCGTGGGAGCCACCGGTTACACCGCGCTGCGAACTGGTCCGCATCCTCCTGCGACACCCCGGCGCCCGGGTCGTGATGGCGACCTCCCGCCAGGACGAGCGCCCCGACTCGACTCCATCCACCCCAGCCTCACCGGCCGGATCGACCTCGCCTGCGAGCCGTTCGACCCCGACAAGCTCGCCGAGCGCGCCCGCGTCGCCTTCCTCGGCCTGCCCCACGCCGCCAGCATGGCCGCCGCCGCCGAACTCCGCCAGCGGGGCGTCCGCGTCATCGACCTGAGCGCCGACTACCGGCTCAAGGACCCCCAGGTCTATCGCGACTGGTACGACCACGACCACACCGACCCCTCCGGCCTGGCCGAGGCCGTCTATGGCCTGCCCGAACTCTACCGCGACCGCATCCCCTCCGCCGACCTGATCGCCAACCCCGGCTGCTACACCTCCACCGCCATCCTCGCCCTCGCCCCCCTGATCGCCGACGACCGCATCGAGCGTCGCGGCATCATCATCGACGCCAAGAGCGGCGTCTCCGGCGCCGGCCGGCACGCCCAGGCTCACCACCCTCTTCGCCGAGTGCAACGAGAGCTTCTCCGCCTACGGCGTCGGCCGCCACCGCCACACGCCCGAGATCGAGCAGGTCCTCACCGACGTCGGCCGCGCCACCGGCGAGCCCGTCGATGTGATCTTCACCCCCCACCTCGTCCCCATGGACCGCGGCATCCTCGCCACCATCTACGCCACCCCCAAACGCCCCGCCGTCGAGCACGACCTGATCGACCTGTACCGCTCCTTTTACGCCGACAGCCCCTTCGTCCGCGTCGTCGGCCACCTCCCCGCCACCAAGGACTCGGCCCACACCAACTTCTGCGACCTCACCCTCCGCGTCGTGAAAGGTCGCATCCTCATCCTCGCCTGTCTTGATAACCTCATCAAAGGCGCCAGCGGCGTCGCCGTGCAGAACTTCAACCTGATGCACGGCCACCCGGAGACGACGGCGTTGCTCTGATCTCGTCTTACCTCGATCAGGAATCTCCGTAGCGTCGGCTCCGCCCACCGAGCCCTGAGCGTCGCCAGGGAATCGGTGGGTGGAATGCGCGAGGAGATTTCGGTCTCCGGCGACGGTTCATTCGCGGTCACTCGACGATCGCCGCCGCCGCGACCGGCTCATCACGGAACTTCTCCTCGGGGACCGTGTGCCGATCAGCCCGACCGGGCGGCAGGTTCAGGGCGAAGATCAGGCCGAGCGTGGCGAAGGCGAGCATCAGGAGGAAAACGTCACGCAGCGAGAGACCGAGTGTGCCCTGGATCGTCGCCAGCGCTTCCGGCCCGAGCTTGCGGAGCGTATCGACCCGCAAGGCGGCCGCCACGTCGCGGAAGCCGGGAAGCCGACGCGTCACCTCCCAACCGAGCGCCGCGCCGAGGGCCGCCACACCCAGCACGCCGCCCATCGACCGCGAGAATGTCACGGCGCCCGTCGCCACGCCCCGGCGTTTCCAGGGAACCGCGTTCTGCACCGAGAGGATATAGCTCAACGACGACGGCCCCATCCCCAGGCCCATCACGACGAGTCCGACCGCGAAGCACGCATCCGCCCGTGACGGGAACGACGCTCCGAGCACGATCCCGCCCATGCCCGCCACGATCAGGAGCGTTCCCGCCGTCGCCGCCAGCCGGAAGCCGAACCGGACGACCACCTTCGCCGCCACCGCCACGCTCATCGACCAACTCAGGAAAAGCGGCATGAGAAGCATGCCCGAGTCCGTTGCCTTCCGGCCGAGCACCCCTGGATGTA
The DNA here is from genome assembly GCA_963752755.1 of uncultured Planctomycetales bacterium. Taxonomy (GTDB): domain Bacteria; phylum Planctomycetota; class Planctomycetia; order Isosphaerales; family Isosphaeraceae; genus CAVVZJ01. The sequence continues at coordinate 45,290 of CAVVZJ010000012.1, forward strand.
GAGCGGCAAGTAGGTGTCGATCCCGAACAGGATACCCCCCACGAGGAAGCTGCCCACGACCGCCGCCAGGATCGTTGGCGAGGCCAGCAGGTCCAGGGGCACGATCGGATCGGCCGCCCTCCGTTCCCACCAGCCGAACGCTCCATAAGCGACCATCGCCAGCGACGCCAGCACAACCCCCAGCACCCAGGACCGCCCCGATCCCCCCAGCAAGGCAAACAGCAGCAGGGACGTCCCCGCCGCCAGCAAGGCCGCTCCCGGCCAGTCGATCGGCCGGACCTCGCGCTCCTGCACCTCCTCGTGGAAGAAGAAAGCGATCACATAAGCGGCCGTCAGACCGAACGGCACTGTGATGAAGAAGACCCAGCGCCATGAGAGCCGGTCGGTCAGCCAACCCCCCAGGATCGGCCCCGCCACGCTCGCCGCGCCCCAGACCGCACTGAAATACCCCTGAACCCGGGCCCGTTCCTTCAGGCTGAAGAGGTCGCCGAGCAAGGTGAGGATGATCGGCATCAAGGCGCCCGCCCCAAGCCCCTGGAGCGCCCGCATCGCGATCAACTCGCCCATGCTCCGCGACAGCCCCGAGAGTACCGAGCCCAGCAGGAATAATCCTAATCCGAATAAGATCAGGCGTTTACGTCCCCAGAGGTCGGCCAGTTTGCCGTAGATCGGCGTCGAGACGGTCATCAGCAGCAGGTAGGCCGAGAAGACCCATGGATAGCTCTCGCCCCCGTTCAGCGCGGCGATAATCCGCGGCATCGCCGTGGCGACGACCGTCTGCTCCAGCACCGCCACCGACATAGCCAGCATCATCGCGGCCGTCACCAGCCGCAGCGAGGTTGCCTCCGGCTTCCCGCTGGAGTGGCCGCCCCCGTCCTTCGCCGCCCCGTCCCGCACATCCTCCGCAGCCGCCATGATCCCGGTTCTCCTGGAAACGTCCGATCGGCCCGTCCCAGTCGGGCCCGATACGATCCTTATTTTACCCGGCCCGGATAGCCCTCCCCCGTCGCCTCACAGCTCGAACGGATACGCTGCGATCACCTTCGCCGGATCGTCGGTCGCCGCCGACCGGAATTCGTCCAGTGGCACGACCGCGTTCCCCTCCAGGCGGAAGAATTGACGACCCTCGGGCAATCGCTCCAGCTCGCCGAGCAGCATCCGCAACCGTCGCCGAGCTTCTTCCTCCACCAGACCCAACCGTCGGGCGGCTTCGGGCAAGATCTCGTCCATCTCGAATGGGGACGGGTTCCCCGATGCCCGCGACCAGAGCATTGACCAGAGCGTCTGCATGTCCGACACGGCTGATTCCTCCCGGTTCGTCCGCAAGCTGACGGCTCAGTCACCTCGCACTTCCGCCAGCACGGCCTCCAGTACCCGCCCCGTCTCGGTCCCCGATCGCGCGACCTCCTCCGGCGTTCCCTCGGCCACCACGCGCCCTCCGTTGGCGCCAGCCTCGGGGCCGAGGTCGATGATCCAGTCGGCGGCGGCCATCAGATCGCGGCTGTGCTCGACGACCACGACCGAATGGCCGAGGTCGGCGAGGGCGTTGAGGCAGTCGATCAGCCGGGCGACGTCGGCCGGATGGAGGCCGGTCGTCGGCTCATCCAGGATGAAGAGGGTGGACGGACCGCTGGCGGCGCGGGTGATGGCGCCGGGGGAGGTGGCGAGTCGGGAGGCCAGCTTCAGACGCTGCGCCTCGCCGCCGGAGAGCGTGTTGGCCGGCTGGCCGAGGCGGAGATAGTCGAGGCCGACATCGAGCAAGGGTCGCAGCCGGGCCTGGACCTTCGGACGGTGCTTGAAGAAGGCGAATGCCTCGCGGGCCGTCAGTTCAAGAACCTCGGCGATGCTCTTGCCGCGATAGGTGACTTCCAGCGTCTCCGGCCGGTAGCGGGTGCCGTGGCACTCGGGGCATCGCATCATCACGTCGGCGAGGAACTGCATGTCGATGATGAGATAGCCGTTCCCCTCGCAGGCATTGCAGCGGCCCCCTTCGACGTTGAAGCTGAACTGGCCGGCGCCGTAGTTGCGAATCCTGGCCTCGTGGGTCGCGGCGAACGATCTTGCGGATCTCGTCGAACGCCTTCAGGTAAGTCACCGGGTTCGACCGCGGCGTGCGGCCGATGGGGGACTGGTCGATCAGGACGACGTCGTCGAGCGCGTTGGCCCCGCGGATCTCGCGGTAGGGTTCGGCGGGAAGGTGTTCGCTCCGGAGCCGTCGCATCAAGGCCGGATAGAGCGTCTCCTCGACGAGCGTGCTCTTGCCCGCCCCGCTGACGCCTGTCACCACGCAGAGCAATCCCAGGGGGAACTCGACGTCGATCCCCCGCAGGTTGTGCCCGCGGGCTCCGGCGAGCGTGATCGACCCCTTCGGCTTCCGACGCGTGTGGGAGATCGCCACGCGGCGTCGTCCCGACAGGAACGCGCCCGTGATCGACTGCGGCGCCTCCCCGATCTCGCCGGGCGGTCCGACATAACACGACCCGTCCACCCGCTTCGCCCGCCCCGGGTCCGATATCCACGAGCAGGTCGGCCGACCGCATCACGGCCTCCTCGTGCTCGACGACCGCCACCGTGTTGCCCGCGTCGCGAAGACGCTCGATCGCGACCACCAATCGGCCCACGTCCCTCGGGTGCAGGCCGATCGAGGGCTCGTCGAGGACGTAGAGCGTGTTGACCAGCCCCGAACCGAGCGCCGTCGTCAGGGCCACGCGCCGCGCCTCACCGCCCGAGAGGGTGCGGGCCTGGCGGTCGAGCGTCAGGTAGTCGAGCCCGATGCGGTCGAGGTAATCGAGCCGGGCGAGGACGCCGTCGAGGATGCGACGCCGCACCGCCGACATCTCCGGTTCGTTCGCGACCCCCCGAAGAAACGCCAGTACCTCGTCGATCGTCAACGCCGAGAGCGCCGCGATGTCCATTCCTCCCACCTTCACCGCCAGCGCCTCCGGCCTCAGACGCTTGCCCTCGCAATCGGGACAGGTGCGGTATCCTCGCCAGCGGCTCAGGAAGACGCGGACGTGCATCTTGTACGCCTTCCGCTCCAGTCGGCGGAAGAACCCCCGCAAGCCGCCGAACCCCTTCGCGCCCTCGATGATCGGCTTGCGCTCCTCCTCCGAGAGATGCTTGAACGGCCGATCGACGGGGATTCCCAGGGATGGGGCGATCGCCAGCAACTCGTCGTTCCACTCGCGATAGGCGGGTGTCGTCCAGGGAGCAAGGGCGCCTTCCTTGAGCGTCCGGTTCGGGTCGGGCACGATCCGCGCCAGGTCGAGATCGACGACGCGGCCGAATCCCTCGCACGTCGGGCAGGCACCGAGCGGGCTGTTGTAGCGGAAGAGGCGGGGATCGGGAGCCGGGTAGTCGAGGCCGCAGGCGACGCATCGCCACCCTTTGTAAAACGTGAGCGACTCCGTCTCGGTGAGGAGTCGGCAGCCGCCCGAGGCCTTTGTCGAAGGCCGTCTCGATCGAATCGAGACGGCGCCCCTCGGGCTCGGAGCCGCGGACCAGTCGATCGACGATCACGTCGATCGTGCCGTTGCCGGTCTCCGGCAGCGGTCCCGATTCGAGCGAGTGGACCTGCTCACCGACGCGCACCCGGATGAATCCCGTCTTCCCGCAAGGCGTCGGCCAGGGCCGACCGGTTCGACTCAGCGAGCACTTCGATCGGGAAGGCGACCTGATACCGCGTCCGCTCCGGGAATGCCTCGATCACCTTCACCACCGCCTGCGGGTCGGCTGGCCGGACCTCCCGCCCGCACTCCCGGCAGAAGACGCGGCCGACGCGGCCATACAGCAACGCCAGCGCGTCGTGGATCTCGGTCACGGTCCCGACCGTGCTCCGGCTCGTCCGGCGCTGCCCGCGCTGGGAGACTGCGATCGCGGGCGGGATGCCATCGATCCGGTCGGCGTCGGGCTTGTCGAGACGTTCCAGGAACTGGCGGGTGTAGGCCGAGAAGGTCTCGATGTAGCGACGCTGGCCCTCGGCGTAGAGGGTATCGAAGGCGAGCGAGCTTTTGCCCGACCCGGAAACCCCCGTGAAGACGAGGAACCGGCCGAGGGGCAGGTCGAGATCGATCCCCTTGAGGTTGTGGACCCGCACGCCCCGGAGCCGGATGCGGCGGTCGTCGTCGGCGGGCATGGTCGGGTCGCTCCGGGACCGAGGGCGGCGCGGTGTCGCTTCCCTGGCACGATCGGTTACGATGGCCCGAGTCGTCAAGGTCTCCCCGGAGCTTCGCCGAGAAATCCGCCCATGAATCGGCATGCGATCCAACGCCTTTTCGACCAGCTTGACCCCCCGCTCTGGATCGTCACGGCCGCCGCAGGCGAGCTGCGCGGGGGCCTGGTCGCCACGTTTGTGATGCCGACTTCGATCGTGCCCGAAGCCCCCCGCATGCTGGTCGGCCTCTCGCGACACCACCACACCTGGCAGCTCGTCGAGGCGTCCAACGCCTTCGCCCTGCACCTGCTCGACGAGTCGCTCATCGATTGGGTCTGGCGGTTCGGCCTCCAGTCCAGCCGTTGCGGCGTGGACAAGTTCGCCGGTCTGGCCTTCCAGACCGGCGCCGCCGGCGCCCGATTCTCGAGAACGTCCCCGCCTGGCTCGATTGCCGCGTCGAGGACCGCCTCGACACCGGCGACCGCACCGCCTACCTCGCCGCCGTCGTCAATGGTGACCTCTGGAGCAACGCCCCGGTCCTCCGCGTCCGCCGCATGCTCGAACTGGCCGGCGACTGGGAGAAGCAACGCATTTGCGAGCACATCGCTCGCGACATCGACATCGATGCCGCCTCCATCGCCGCCTGGCGCCCGCGCGGCCGACATGACGGGCGCAAGCCTTGCGAGGAGAAGGGGACGCGGTCTCTCCCGAAGAGCGCGGACGAGCAAAACGGAGACGAGGAGAGACCGCCTCATCTCGATCGCCCGACCTGGCTTCGGATTCCATCTCTCTTCTTTTTTGTGCCACCTTTCTTTCCTGTGTCGTGAATCCCCCCTTTCAAACTTCCCCCGACCCCGCACGAGCGAGCAACCCTGTCATGTCGGACACCACAAACCGCCTCGGTCGCGAGACCTCCCCCTACCTCCTCCAGCACGCCCACAACCCGGTGGACTGGTATCCCTGGGGTGACGAGGCGTTCGCGATCGCGCGACGCGAGGGCAAGGCGATTTTCCTCTCCGTGGGCTACTCGGCATGCCACTGGTGCCACGTCATGGAGCGGGAGTCGTTCGAGAACCCCGACATCGCCGCCTTGATGAATGAGCATTTCGTCAACATCAAGGTCGACCGCGAGGAGCGGCCCGACGTCGATCAGATCTACATGGCGGCCGTTCAGGCGATGACCCGACACGGCGGCTGGCCGATGTCCGTCTTCCTCACGCCCGACGGTCAGCCGTTCTACGGCGGCACCTACTTCCCGCCCGAGGACCGCCACGGCATGCCCGGCTTCCCGCGGGTCCTCGTGAGCGTCGCCCGCGCCTGGAGCGAGCGCCGCGACGAGATCGCCGCCGCGGCCGGTCAGATGACCCAGCAACTCCAGGGTCTTGGCCGGATCGCCACTCCCACCGAGGCCGGCACCCTCACCGAATCGCTCCTCGACAACGCCTTCCGCGCCCTCTCTCAGGCGTTCGACCCCCGCTTCGGCGGCTTCGGTGACGCCCCCAAGTTCCCTCACCCGATGGACCTCCGCGTCCTCCTCCGCCACCACCACCGCACCGGCGATCCCACGTCGCTGGAGATGGTCCGCCACACCCTCGACCACATGGCCCGCGGCGGCATCTACGACCATCTCGGAGGCGGCTTCGCCCGCTACTCCACCGATGACCGCTGGCTCGTCCCCCACTTCGAGAAGATGCTCTACGACAACGCCCTTCTCTGCTCCGCCTACCTCGAAGCCTACCAGCTCACCGGCGAGCCCGAGTACTGCCGCGTTGTCCGCGAGACACTCGACTACGTCCTCGATCGCATGACCTCCCCCGAAGGCGCATTCTACTCCACCGAGGACGCCGACAGCGAGGGCGAGGAAGGGAAGTATTACGTCTGGTCCCTCGCCGAGGTGCAGGAGGTCCTCGGACCCGACCGAGCCAGGGTGTTTGCCACCGTTTACGATGTGACTGAACAGGGCAACTGGGAACACAAGAATATCCTCAACCTTCCCAGGACACTCGCCCAGTCCGCCGCTCTGCTCGGTCGCGATGAGCAGGATCTCCGGGAAGAGCTACGCGCGAGCCAACGCGCCTTGCTGGAGGTGCGCGAACGTCGTGTCCCGCCGGGCAAGGATACGAAGGTTCTGACCTCCTGGAACGGCCTGATGCTCGCCGCCTTGGCGGACTCAGGCTCGCGGCTGTTCGGCAGGACGATCGCTACCTCCAGGCCGCCGAGCGTGCCGCCGGATTCCTGCTCGACACGATGCGGACTCCTGAAGACCACCTCCTCCACACCTTCAAGGACGGCCGCGCCCGGTTCAACGGCTACCTCGAAGACTACGCCTATCTCATCGACGGCCTGACCCGCCTCTACGAAGCGAGCGGCACCCCGCGCTGGATCAATGCCGCGCTGGACCTGGCCGACGTCCTGATCGCCGAGTTCCACGACCCGGATGACGGCGGCTTCTACTTCACCGCGCGCAACCACGAAACCCTCATCGCCCGCCCGAAGGACGCGATGGACAACGCCACTCCCTCCGGCAACGCCCTCGCCGCCACTGCCCTGCTCCGCCTGGCTGCCCTCACCGGCCGCCCCGAGCTGGAGGAGACCGGCCGCCGCGCCGTCGAATCGGCCCGAACCTTGATCGAACAGGTCCCCACCGCCGCCGGTCAAAGCCTGATCGCCCTCGACTTCCTCCTCGCCCCCACCCGCGAGTTCGCCGTGATCGGAGGGGGGAGGCGTCCGAGTACCAGGCCGTACTTGGCGCGATCGCCGGCCACTTCCTGCCCCACAAGGTCGTCGCCCCGTCGCCGGGACCCGTCCCGCCCGACCTCGCCGAGCGGCTCCCCTTGCTGGCCTCGCGGCCGAGCGTCGAGGGCCGGACGACCACCTATATCTGCGAGCGTTTCACCTGTCAGGCGCCGGTGGTCGGGGTCGAGGGGCTGGAAGCAGCTCTCGGTCAAGCCGGTGATTGAAACGTCCGCCGACCGATTGGGCGCTTGCCGATGACGCCCGTCGCGGGCTAAAGTAGGGATAAGATCGCACCGGTCCGGACCCTGGGCGCGTTCGGGAGCCATTCTCGATCCGGGCGACTGGTCGGGATGACCAGCACAGGAACCGGCCGCGGCCCCTGGGAGGGCGAACGTCCATGCCTCGTCGAAACCTGTTGGCGTGCCTCTGCGTCGGAGTGGTCTCCCTCCTCTGCTGGCAGAACAGCCAGGGGGCCAAGCCCAAGGACGAGATGCTGGAGCTTTACGGCACGTTCGTCGATGCCGTCGAGCAGGTCCAGGCCAACTACGTCCGCCCGGTCTCCCGCAAGGAGCTGCTGGAGAGTGCCCTCAAGGGCATGCTCGCCGATCTCGACCCGCACTCCTCTTACTTCAACGAGTCGGACTGGTCCCGGTTTCAGAAGGAGATCGAGGGGAACTTCACCGGCATCGGCATCCGGATCGAGTACGACCGCAAGGCCGGCCGCCCGGTCGTCGTGGCCCCGATGGTCAACTCGCCCGCCTACGCCGCCGGCATCCTCGCCGAGCGACCAGATCCTCGAAGTCAACGGCGAATCGACCGAGAACTGGACCCCCGACGACATCGTCGAGAAGCTCTCCGGCCGGCCCGGCACCGAGGTCAAGCTGAGCGTCCTCCACACGACCACCGACAAGACCGAGACGCTCACTGTCACCCGCGCCGTGATCGAGCTGGATAGCGTCATGGGCGACCGCCGCAAGGCCGACGACTCATGGGACTTCCTGCTCGACAAGGATCGCAAGATCGGCTACATCCGCGTCATCCACTTCTTCCAGGACACGCCCGAGGACCTCAAGAAAGCCCTGGACGAACTGACCGAGCAGGGGATGAAGGCCCTGATTCTCGACCTCCGCGACGACCCCGGCGGCCTGCTCAGCGCCGCCGTCGAGGTCTCCGACCTGTTCCTCGATGAGGGCAAGATCGTCACCACCCGCGGCCGCAACACCCGCGAGATGGTCTATGAGGCCGAAAAGCCCGGCACCTTCACCGGCTTCCCGATGGTCGTGCTGGTCAACCAGCACTCCGCCTCCGCCGCCGAGATCGTCTCCGCCGCGCTCCAGGACCACAAGCGGGCCGTCGTCGTCGGCCAGCGCAGCTTCGGCAAGGGTTCGGTGCAGAACATCCTGCCGCTCGACGACGGCGACTCCAAGCTCAAGCTGACCGTCGCCACCTACTGGCGCCCCTCCGGCAAGAACATCCACCGCTTCAAGGACGCCAAGCCCTCCGACGAGTGGGGCGTCTCGCCCAACGACGGCCTGGAAGTCAAGATGTCCAACGAGCAATACATGTCCTGGTTCGAGACCCGCCAGCAACGCGACCTCCTCTCCCGCGCCAACAAGCCCAGCGACGAGCAGGCCAAGGCCGACCCGACCGCTCAACGACCCCCAGCTCGCCAAGGCGGTCGAAGTCATCAAGGAAGACCTCAAGGACGCCGGCTGATCCCGGCTTGCCCGGCTCGCTGAGCAGACATCCACCGGACTCTCACCCCGGCTCGCTCGCCCGGAGCGGGTGGCTGCGCAGCGGCCGGGTGAGGGTCCTCACTCCCGACCAGAGATCCGTCCATCGCCCTGTGATCCCCCGCCCTCGACTCACCCCAACCCCTTGAGCGCAGATCCCCTCTACCTCCTGGCGATCGAGACCACCTGCGACGAGACCGGCGCCGCCGTGCTCGAAGGCCCGAGGCCGCCGGATCCGGGCGTGCCGTCGGGTCCGTTCCAGCGTGGTCGCCTCGCAGATCGACCTGCACCTCCGTTTCGGCGGCGTCGTCCCCGAGATCGCCGCGCGGGAGCATGTCCGCAAGATCCTGCCGGTCATCGACGAGGCCCTCAAGCGGGCCGACATCCGCCTCCAGAACAGATCGGCGCGATCGCCGTCGCGACCCGTCCCGGACTCGTCGGCTCGCTCGTCGTCGGCCTCACGGCGGCGAAGGCCCTGGCCCTGACGCTCGACGTCCCCTTGATCGCCGTCGATCACCTGGAGTGCCACCTCTACGCCTGCCAGCTCGCCCACCCCGAGCGGACCGTCTATCCGTGCGTCGGCCTGGTCGTCTCCGGCGGCCACACGAGCCTGTACCACTGCCGCGGCCCGATCGACGCGGAGCCGCTCGGCGGCACGATCGACGACGCCGCCGGCGAGGCGTTCGACAAGGTCGCCAGCCTCCTCGGCCTCGGCTATCCCGGCGGTCCCGAGATCGAGCGCAGTCGCCCGCGGCAGGCAACCCGAAAGCCTTCGCCTTCCCCCGCTCCTTCCTCCACGACGACCGCCTCGACTTCAGCTTCTCCGGCCTGAAGACCGCCGTCCTCTACGCCCTCCGCGGCCAGGACGCCCGCCAGGCCGGCACGCCCCCGCCGCCCGATCAGGTCGCCGACCTGGCCGCGAGCTTTCAGGAAGCCGTCGTCGACGTGCTCGTCGCCAAGTGCCGCCAGGCCCTCAAGAGAACCGGGCTGAAGCGGCTCGGGATCGGCGGCGGCGTCGCCGCCAACGCCGCGTTCCGCGAGCGACTCGCCGCGATGGCCGACGCCGAACGGGGTCGAGTTGTTCATCCCCCCGCTCGCCCTCTGCACCGACAACGCCGCGATGGCCGGCATCGCCTTCCCCAAGCTCGCCGCCGGCCAGACGGCCGACCTCGACATCGACGTCACCCCCGGCCTGGTCCGCCCCGGACGTTGAGCCTGAGAATCGAGCAACGCCAGGACGGCCGGCATGCGAGCCGAACCGCCCTGGCGCGAGGGGTGGAGGGTATCGAGTCGAAGCCGGGGCCTCAGCCGGGCGGACGCTGGCGCAGTGCCTCGGGGTGCGGTCGCGGGCTTGCGGAACGAGCGTTGCTGCTCATCGAGGGCGTGCCGACGCTCCAGAGCGCGGCACTGGGACTCGGGGATCGCCTCGGTGGGCCGGGCGGTCGAGGTCACATGGGATCGCGAATGATTGTCGTACATGGCAGCCTCAGCGTTGAGGATCACAGGCAGGCCGTCGAGTCGAGGTTCGGCCCTCGGCCTTCCCTCGTCCTGTTCTACGACCACAATAGCTACGTGGGTCGCCGGACTTCGTGTCGCGACCGTGCTCGATTGCATCGCCTCAGCCGGTCGCCTGTGGCTCCTGATCAACATCATCGGGATCTCGGCCTGCGCATGATTGAAGAAATCCGGCGGAATCGCGTCCGCGGCGTGGTCTTCGACGCCGTGGGAACCTTGATGGACCCCGCCCCCTCGGTCGCCGAGGTGTACGCCGCGGCGGCGCGACGGCAGGGGGTGCACCTGGACCCCAAGGCCGGTCCGCGAGCGCTTCCGACGCTCCTTCGGGACCGACGAGATCGACGAGCAGCGCGGGCCGCTGGCCACCGACGAGGCCACCGAGCACCGCCGCTGGCGACGGATCGTCGCGGAGATGCCTGCCCGAGGTCCCCGATCCCGAGCGGGCGTTCGCCGAACTCTGGGACCACTTCGGCCGCCCCGACGCCTGGCGTCCCTACCCCGATGCCGGCCCGACGCTCCGCGCCCTCGATCGCCTGGGCCTCCCCTTGCGGATCGCCTCGAACTTCGACGCCCGCCTCCGCCGTGTGCTCCGTGGCCTGGAGGCTCTGGCCCCCTGGAGTGAGTCGGCCCTGATCTCCTCCGAGGTCGGCCGCCGCAAGCCGCATCCGGATTTCTACCGCGCCGTCTGCGACGACCTGGGCCTTGCCCCCGATTCCGTCCTCTGCATCGGCGACGATCCCGAGAACGACTGGCGCGGTCCCCGACGCGCCGGCCTCCCCGCCGTCCTGCTCGACCGCGGCGGCCGCGCCCGGCCGACGTGCCCACGATCCGCCGTCTCGACGAGGTGATTGCCTGGTTCGCCGACGCCTGATCGCTCGGGGGGACCGCCGCCACCGGCTCGTCGCCGCCATTCCCCCCGGCAACTCTTTATGTCGAGCCCCGGCGCCCGGCGTGTCGATAGTCCTTTCGACTCGCCTTGTCGGTCAGGCGGGCATGGATTACCATCCCGCGCCGAGCACGTCCAGGCGACATCGGTCCCGCGTCGGCTCGTCCCTCGCGTCGCGACGCCGCGAAGTCGTACCCTGGCCGGTCCGAGGGATCCGGACCGATTCGCTCCGATTCCTTTCAAGGAAGAAAGGGAGGCGCCCGTGGTCGCCACGGTGGAACAACTCGCGGCCCTGATCCGGGGCCGGCTCGTCGGCGATGGATCCGTCGCCATCGCCGCGGCGCGGCCGGTGGGCGAGGCGGGACCGGGAGACATCACCTTCATCGAGGACGAGAAATACGCCCGTCAATTGAAGTCGTCCCAGGCCGCCGCCGCCATCGTCGGCCCGCATTTCCGCGTCCCCGACGACCGCGACGGCTTACCGACGATCCAGGTCGAGGACCCGCTCACCGCCTTCCTCGCCGTCCACAAGCCACCTCCACGGCGCCGACCGCTCGCGCTGGTCGGGCGTCCATGAGAAAGCCTTCGTCGCCCCGACCGCCAGGCTCGGCCCCGACGTCGCCGTTTACCCGTTCGCCTACGTCGGCGAAGGCGCCGAGATCGGCGACGGCTGCACGATCCACCCGGGTGCCTATGTCGGTCCCGACTGCAAGCTCGGCCGCGACGTGATCATTCACCCGAACGCCGTGCTGTACCAGGGCGTCCAGCTCGGCGACCGCGTCGAGGTCCACGCCGGCACCGTCCTCGGCGGCGACGGCTTCGGCTACCGGCTCCAGAACGGCCGGCACGTCAAGGTTCCGCAGGCCGGCAAGGTCGAGGTCGGCGACGACGTCGAGATCGGCGCCAACTGCACGATCGACCGCGGCACGTTCGAGGCCACTGCGATCGGCGAAGGGACCAAGATCGACAACCTCGTCATGATCGGCCACAACAACCAGATCGGCCGCCACAACATCCTCTGCGGCCAGGCCGGCATCGCCGGCAGTTGCAAGACGGGCGACTACGTCGTCATGGGCGGCCAGGTCGGGATCAAGGATCACGTCCAGATCGGCGACCGCGTCGCCGTCGGTGCCCAGGCGGGCGTCCACCGCAACATCCCGAGCGGCCAGAACGTCCTCGGCTCGCCCGCCATCCCGATCAAGGAACAGCGCCTGATCTTCGCCATGATCGCCCGCCTTCCCGAGATGCACCGCCAGCTCCGCGAGCTATCCGCCCAGGTCTCCCTCCTCATGGCCGCTTCCCCCGACGAGGTATCCGACCAGGACACTCGCGATGAATACTGACGCTGGTGACATGCCCACGTCCGGGTGACCTACCCTCATCGGCGTGGCATGCCCACGGCTTCGTGGGCATGCCACCCGGGTGGAATGCCACTCTCGTTCACGACCACATTCCCCCGCGGCGGTCCCATCCCCGCCCGTCCTGGAAGGGCCCAGAACGTGAGGCTCTCGACCCCCAACCGAACCCGAATGCTCGCCGCTCCGACTCGCTCCGTCAACGAGCCGATCGGCCTGCTCGCCGGGAGCGGGCGGTTCCCGATCCTGTTCGCCCAGGCGGCGCGCGAACAGGGACTCCCGGTCGCCTGCGTCGGGATTCGCTACGAGGCGAGCGAGGAACTCCGCGGGCTCTGCGACTCGTTCGATGTCGTCGGCATCTCCAAGCTCGGCCGGATGATCCGCACGTTCCGACGTCGCGGCTCCCGGCAGATCGTCATGGCGGGCAAGGTGACCAAGAGCGTCATGTACACGCCCTGGCGCTTCGTCCAGCTCTGGCCCGACTGGCGGACCCTCCACATGTGGTACGTCAACACCGGCGGCAACAAGAAGGACGATTCGATCCTGCTGGCGGTCATCAAGGAGTTCGAGCGCGACGGATGACCTTCGCCTCGGCCCTGGACTTCTGCCCGGAGTTACTCGTGAAAAAGGGAATCCTGACCCGTCGCCGGCCGACCCTGGCCGAGCAAAAGGACATCGCGTTCGGCTGGATGCTCGCCAAGGAGATGGGCCGGCTCGACGTCGGCCAGAGCGTGGCCGTCAAGGAGTGCGCCGCGCTGGCCGTCGAGGCGATCGAGGGGACCGACCGCTGCATCGAGCGCGCCGGCCAGTTCTGTCGCGCCGGCGGCTGGACGCTCGTGAAGGTCGCCAAGCCCCAGCAGGACATGCGATTCGACGTCCCGACCGTCGGCGTCACCACGATCGAGAAGCTTCACGCCGCCGGCGCCCGCGTGCTGGCCATCGAGGCCGGCAGGACGATCCTGCTCGACCAGGACCAGGTCGTCGCCCTGGCCGACCGCTACGGCCTGGCGATCGTCGCCCTCGACCCCACCGAGGTCCCCGAGTACGACCACGGTCAGGCTGCCTGATCCCCCCATCTTCACCGAGTTGATGTGCGCCGACCTCACCGGCCCCACCGTGTCAAATCGCGGTGGGGCTTGTGTTTGCGCTCGATTCCGGAGAGAATGTCGGCGATTCCGTGAACCCGACGCTCCCGTCGGCGAACTAAAGGGTAGATGGGGTGGTCGATGGTGGCCCCCGATCAAACACGGATCTTGCCATGACGACCGCCAAACCGCTGCTCCGAACGCCGCCCACGGGGGCGATCCTCCTCGGGCGGTTCGCGGTCTGGTTCGGGGCGGCCGTGATGCCGATTTACCTGGCGCTCTTTGTCCTGCTGCTGACCCGGCCGCCGGAACGGCCCGTCGAGTTCATCGACCTGCCCCCCTGGCTGCCCGAGATCGGTGTGTTTCTCAGTGGACTCGGCTGGGTCCTCGCCCGCCTGACGCGTCGGCGTGTGCCGTTGGCCTGCCTGGCGGGCCTGATCCTGAACGCGATTCCGCTGTTGATGGCGCTGGTCCTGCCGCTCCTGAACGGTGCGGGGTGAGCCAGCCCAGTCCGGCGACCTGGATCGAATCGGCGGGCCGGCCCGATTTCAAGGCGGCCTGGGCCGTTCGGTACGGCTTCGCTCGGTCCATCACCTCGTTCGGGTCGTGACGGATGAAGGCCACGCGCTCGTAGAAACGTAGCGACTCGCTCGCAGACTTCCGCCCACTTCTCGGCGTCCATTCCGGCCTGTCCGGCACACTCGATCGGGTCGAGCCTCGGCGCCGGCCGTCCCTCCGGCCAGCCGAACGCCCGACGCCCGGCCAGGCCTTCGAGAGTGGCCTGGGCGAGAGTCACGTAGGATGTCAGCGTCGGATGCTGCGCGTCGTGGATCTGTTGCCCTCCGAGCAAACCGTCCGGACTGTGCGACCGCAGCAGGTTCGGGCCATCGACGAGCAGCGCCTCGCGCTCCCTGGCGATCTTCCGGTAAGCGTCCTGAAAGTCGCCCGGACAACGCATCGGCATGGCGTCGAGGTCGCGGGCACGGGCGAAATGGTCGTTGGCCTCATCGGGACGCCCCGAGGCCGCCAGGAGCCGTCCGAGCCGGTAGTGCGACTCGGCGAATCCGGGTTGCTCGTCGATGAGGCGGCGGAAGAGCCGTTCGGCACCGGCCGGGTCGGCCGCCTCCAGGCCGCAGGCGGTCTGGAAGGCGCGAGCGAACGCCTGACGACCCGCCTCGGTCGTCTCCGGCGGCAATATGGAGCGGCTCGGCGGGAAATCGGCCTCGTTGCCCGCCGGCACCACCAGGATCGGCAAGGCCCCGATGCGATCGCTGTAGGCGACGACGTGGTCGAGCCGCCGGGTGAAGTCGGCGAGCAGGAATGCGTACTCATCGCGGGTAAAGGCTGGGTGATCGACGAGTTCCCGGGTCGCGTGTGGCGGCGGTGGAGCGCTGATCCGGTTGTGCTCGATGGTCTCGTCCAACAGCCGGCCGAGCGGTGAGAAGGCCGACAAAAAGCGCGCCGGCCCCGAGCGTTCGAGGAGCGGACCATCTTCCGGGTAGTAGCGGCACGTTCCGCGACCAGCCGAAGCGGGCCTGGAACTCGTTGTGTCCGGCATAAATCAGGATCGCGTCCGGCTTTCGGCGTAATTGCTGGAGGTACACCAGGGCCTGTTCCAGGCAGATCCCACCCGCGGCCCAGATCTTGACTTCCACCTTCCGACCCGGGAAGACCTTCTCCAGCGCCCGACCGACGAGCTGCCCGACCGACAGCCACGGTTGATACGGCTGCCCCTCCGCGCTCGACTCACCCACGACGACCAGGTACAGGCCGTTGCCATCCGCCCCCGATTCCAGTTTCGCCGGGTAGTCGGCCAGCCGATGCGACCAGGCCAGCCAGCTTGCCGCGAGCCCCTCACCGAGCAGCACCGCCACGATCAGCGAGGCCCCGAGCGTCAGCAACCGAGCCCCGGTCAGGCGCCGCGCCGGCCTCGTCGCCAGAGCAAAAGACCCGTCGACACCAGCAAAGGCGTCAGGACCAGCAGCGCCAGATACCCCCAGCCGAGCCATTCCACCACGTTCGCGATGCGCTTCCGGCTCCCCCCCGGCGGGAAGATCCAGAGGAAGACCGTCCGTAGCCAGGCCGGGCCAACCGCCAGCACCACGAAGCCGGCCACGATCCCCAGAACCGGCCTGGCGAGTCGGTTCCACCGCACGCGAGCATGAGCTTGGCCTGGCTCCCGGTTCACACCAGGTCACCTCCAGTTTCGGGCTGTTCCTTGGTCGATGGCCAGGCGGCCTCCGTCGGCGGCGATCCGGCCGGCCCGTTGACGTCGCGGTTCCCCGACCAGCCCGCCTCGACGGCCCGCGCGATCACCTCCACGGCAATCGTCAAGCCGAGGCTGTCGGTGTCGAGCACCAGGTCGTAAGCGTGCGGATCGCTCGGGTCGGAGCGGTGCAAGGTCCGGATGAACCGCTCGTGGCGGTGGTCCAGGTCCCGCGCCACCCGCCGCGCGGTCCGGTACGACAGCCCCATCCGCTCCGCCACCCGTCGGGCGCGGACCGAGAGCGGGGCGACCAGCCGCACCGAGAGCGTCTCCGACCTCGGCAAGAGCCAGGCCGCGCCCCGGCCCACAATGATCGAACGTCCCGCCCGGCCGATCGTCTGCACCAGCTTCGCCAGGTGATCGAGATACGCCTCCTGCGGCGCGTAATGCTCCTCGCGAAGCGGCAGGAGCCAGTCCTGGATCAAACCCGGGGCCTGCTCGTCGTAGGTCCGCGCGTCCTCCACGGCGATCTCCATGCCGTGGGCGATCGCCTCGATCAGCTCGTGGTCGTACACCTTCCAGCCGAGCCGCGTGCCGAGCAAGCGGCCAACGGTGCTTCCTCCGGCTCCGGTCTCCCGGCTGAGACAGACCGTCCGGAACCGATCGCGAGGCTGTCGCGCCGTCTCGGGTTCGTCGCCCCCGGCATTCCAGCCGAGGAGCCGACGGCCCAGCCGGAGCGGCCAGGCCCACCAGGGGGCTGGTTCCGTACCGGCGGGGGAAGCGGCCCGCGTCGTCCTCGCGTCGCTCGTCCGCATCTGGCCCCCCCGACCTCGACTCGCGACCGCTCGCGACCGCAATCGGCCGCGGCAACCATCCCCTGACCAGTCTAGTCGCGCCATCTCGCCAACGGAAGCCATCGACGACGTCCCCGCCACCCCTGGTAATCCTTACAAGCCCCGTGGCCCGCGATCCCGGCCCTCCAAAAATCGATTTTTTCTAAAGTCCCGTTCATCCACCTCTTAGCTCGACACCGTTTGCATCTCGCGCCGTCCGGTACGCTCCTTGCTTTCACCCCCGCTCGCCACCAGCGGCGACGCCCAACTCGACGGATTCCCGCCTGACCTTGATATTGGAGAACCATCCACGATGAGGAATCGTCAGCGTACTCTCCTCTGGATGAAGGATTTGCTCGACCACATGGCCCGCTGCCACGAGCAGTTGCAATGGGCCGGCGATGGACCCACCGAGTCGTTTCTGACCGAGTCCCTGTTGGTGGACCTCAGCGAATGCCGACGTCTCTGCGAGGAGCTTCAGACCCGTCCCGCCCCCCGACCTGCGGTCCTCGGCCCGGCCTGAGCGTCGGACCGCTTCACCCTGAGGAGCTTGACCCGGATCGGGAATCACGGATACCTTTGGCTCGAGAATTGCCGCTATTGACCCGGACATGCCCCGATCCCTCCCCTCGGAGCCAGCCCCATGAACGCCCGAAGGCTCGCCGCCGGCCTGGCGCTCGCCCTCTCATGCGGCCTCCTCACCGCCTCCGACGACCCCAAGACCGACAAGGACCTTGAAGGTTCCTGGGTCGTCGTCTCCGCCCTCCGCGGCGGCGAGAAGGGTGAGCGCCCGGTCGGCGACCGCTTCACCTTCAAGGACGGCCAGATCACCATCAAGCCCGACGAATCCGACTCCCGCGAGCAACTGGCCACCTACACCGTTGATCCCTCCAGGGACCCCAAACAGATCAACCTCACGCCCAAGGCCCGCGAAGGGACCGACCAGGAATCGCCCACCCTCCCGGGTATCTACAAGATTGAGGACGGCAAGCTCATCGTCTGCTTCTCGACCGACCGCAACGTCGAACGCCCCACCTCCTTCGCCTCCGAGGTCGGCAGCCGCACCATCCTCGCCGTCCTCGAACGCCGCAAGGACTAGCGGACCGTCAGTCCTTGCGGCGTTCGTCCTTCGTCGGGCGCGTGGCGTCTTCGCCGATACAACCGACGCGTCGTGCTCATGCCTCGTCGCCGACCGACGCCCCCGACCCGGCCTGGACCATCACCCATCGTCCGTTCGCGAGAGTCGGTAACGCCTTGCTCGATTCGCCCCTCCGCGGCTACCCTTGTTGCCGGAAGCACTCGATCCCCTCGCCGAGAGAACGCCCCACCATGAGCCTCCCGGAGCTCACGCCGGTCAAGGATTTCCGCGTGGACGCCCTCCGCGTCCTTGTCTATGAGACCCGTGCCCAGATGGGACGCGCCGCTGCCGGGCATGTTGGCCGTGCGTTGACCGAGCGCCAGTCGTCGGCCGGCAAGGCCAACGTCGTCTTCGCCGCCGCGCCCAGCCAGGACGAGTTCCTCGCCGGCCTGGTGGCCCACCCCGGCATCGACTGGTCCCGCGTCACCGCCTTCCACATGGACGAGTACCTCGGCCTCGACCCCGACCACCCCGCCTCCTTCCGCCGCTACCTCCACGAACACCTCTTCCGCCTCGCCGACATCGCCCCCGACCGCCTCCGTCTGATCCCCGGCGAGCAGACCGACCGCCCCCTGCGCGTCTGTCTCGACTACGAGGAGCAACTCCGCGCCGAGCCCACCGACATCGTCTGCGCCGGCATCGGCGAGAACGGCCACCTCGCCTTCAACGACCCCCCCGTCGCCGACTTCCTCGACCCCGTCTGGATCAAGGTCGTCCGGCTCGACGAAGCCTGCCGCGAGCAGCAGGTCCACGACGGCTGCTTCGCCGCGATCGAGGACGTGCCGACCCACGCCTTCACCCTCACCATCCCCGCCTTGCTCGCCGCCCCGATTCTCTCCGTCGTCGTCCCCGGCCCCCGAAAGGCCGAGGCCGTCCTCGAAACCCTCAACGGCCCGATCTCCGAGGTCTGCCCCGCCAGCATCCTCCGCCGCCACGAAGGCGCCACGCTCTTCCTCGACCGCGACTCCGCCCGGCTCGTCCTCTAGCCCGCCCGAGACACCCACGGAGCCGACTCTTCCCAGATCCTCGCTCCAGACGCCTTCCGATCACGAGTGTCGGAAGGGGACGCGATTCGTTCTTGCTCATGCGGCTCTTCTCCTATATCTTTTGTAGGCCCCCCATCTTCACAAAAGCTCGTCGAGCCCACGGAGTGAGACCATGCGCCAGGGTAAGCGTCGCTGGGCGTTGCTGGGGTTCCTCGGTTTCCTGGGGATCGGCTGGGCCGGCCCGGCCTGCGGGCAGGAGGGAGCAACACGGTCGCCAGGCCCGAAATCCGGCGACCAGGAAAGCGTCCCGGTGAAGCCGGAGTCTCCAGGGCCGGAGGCTCCAGGGCCGGAACTCCGACCGTTCGCGCTCCCTCCCTCGCCGGCCGATCTCCTGCGCCAGCGGCGGGAGAAGCGCCAGCGATCCGAACCCGAGTCTCCCGCGGAGTCGGGATTCCTAATACTCCCACCCGCCACCACACTCCCGCCCGCCACCACGTCGGAAGACCAGAACCTCCGCTCTCCGGGCTCGCAGGAGTTCCCGCCGCCTCCCGACTGGCCCTTCGATCAGAAGCCGTCCCCGTCAAGGCCGTCGGAGGACGCATTCCCGACGAACCCCAGCGTCAACCTCCCGCGCCGCATGGAAGACCAGTTGCCCGAACTGGGCTCGCTCCGCCCGCATCCCCCGGCGCCGATCCCCGACGATCCGCCGCCTCATGAGGGGGCGATGATCGACGTCTCCTTGACGGTCGAGCCGCCCGACATCCTGATCGTCGAAGTGCTGGAGGCGCTGCCCGGCCGGCCGATCAGCGGCGAGCACATGGTCCGGCCCGACGGCACCATGGAACTCGGATTCTATGGGCACATTCCGGTTCGCGGCCTGACGCTCAAGCAGGTCAAGGTCAAGGTCATCATGCACCTGAGGAAATACCTCAGCGACGAGGCCCTCGGGCTCATCGGCGACGATGGGGCCGGCTACCGTTATCTGATCACGCCCGACGAGTCCGACCGCGTGTTCGTGGACATCGCGGCGTACAACTCCGACGTCTATTACATCCAGGGTGACGTGGCCAATCCTGGACGCTTGCCGATCACCGGCAACGAGACGGTGCTCGACGCCCTCAATTACGCGGGCGGCCTCACCAGCACGGCCGACGCGAAACACATCACGCTCTACCGCCCCGCTCGGGGCGACCATCCGAAGAAGGAATATCCGATCGACCTGGACGCCATCGTTCGCGGCGACGCCGAGCAGAACCTTCAAATCTTCCCCGGCGACCGGCTCGTCATCGACCGCGACCCGGTCGTAACCGCCACGATCCAGGTCGATCGTGCCGCGTCCTTGATCTCCAATGCCCATCAGTCGCTCCTCCGCCTCGCCTCGATGACGCGTTCCATCGACCTGGCCTTGGCAAACCGCGACCTGACCCCGGAGGCACGCGCCCGCCTGATCAACCAACTCGTCGATTTCTGGTGGCAGGCCGCCAGCCGGCCCGAGGGCCAACCCCTGGACGAGCCAGCCTTCAAGAACCAGATCCGCGCCCTCCTCGACTCAGGCACGCCGGTGCAGCCCACAAAGCCCAGGTGATCCGGCGCCCGTCTGGTGGCTCGATTCTCCGGGACGCGACCGGAGCCACCCGGCAGATTCCCCAATATCCGTGATGGATCTTTACCCCATCGACATGGTACTTCTACAGCCGCAGGAATTTGACGCCCGGGTGTTTGGCCCGCCATGTCTTGCCGTGCGACCTCCGGGCCACCTCGTTCCGATGTACATGGTAATCCACCAACGCCGTCGCCCGCGGCAATCTCAGTTCCGGCTCCTCCAACGCCGCCTCCAGCAACCGCACCCGACTTTCCGCACATCTCGTCCGTGATTTCGTCGAATTACCCCTCGCTCCCTCCCAGCTGTACTTTCCGTAATTTAATTAATTCGGACTTCTCGCAAGGCATCCCGGCTGTTCCGCCTGGATGAGGAGCGGCTCAAGGCCTACGGGGCGAGGACAAGTGCTTGGTCACGCGCCCTCGCACCTGTTTGCGTAGTGGGGGGTGGACCAACGGGTCCATCCCCTCCGCCCGAATACGGCGTCGGTGAACGCGTCGATCGTGGACGGCGGCGAGTCGCGGAGTCGCGCCTGATCGTCGGGCGGCAAGCAGAAGGCGAGGTCGACGCAGAGTTCGGACAGGAGCCGGTCGACGCGGGCTGCAGACATCGGGATCGCCATGCGCCGCCCCCCGGCCTTGCCGGCGTTGAGGGGACGGGGGCCGACCCGATCGGGACGATGGCGGTTACCACACTGCCTGACACCCCGACCGGAGTCGGCCCCCGATGACATCCTCGCATCCGACGCTCGCGCCTTGCCAGTGGTTCGCCCGGCTCGCCGCCGCCCTCGACCGTCGCTCCGCCCCGAGGCTCGCCCTCCTGCTCCTTGGGGCCGTCCTGGCCCGGGGACGGCGGACCGTCACCACCTGGATCAGGGCGGCCAAGCTCAGCGGCCAGTATCAGCCCGGCTCCATCGCCGTCGCGGCGGCCGGCAAGCGGGCCGACCGCATCGCCCGACGCCTCCTGACCGAGGTGGTCACACTGCTGCTCAAGGGGGCCCCGCGGCTGACCCTCGCCCTGGACGACACCCCGACCCGGCGGTACGGGCCCCACGTCCAGGGGGCGGGCATCCACCACAACCCGACCCCCGGCCCGGCCGGCTCGCCCTCCGTCCAGGGCCACGTCTTCGTCGTCCTGGGCCTCCTCGTGCCCCACAAGGCGCGTGGGGGACGGTCGCCCTGCCGCTGCGGGCCCGACTCTATGTCCGCAAGAAAGACCTACCCGGCATCGGCCCGAAGCACCGGCCACCGTTCCGGACCAAACTGGAGCGGGCCGTCGAACTGCTCCGAGTGGTCAAGCCGTGGCTCGGCCTGCTGAAGTTGCCGATCGGGGTGGTGGCCGACGGGGCATACGCCAAGAAGGACTTCCTCAAGCCGGCGGCGGCCCTGGGGATGACGGTCGTCAGCCGGCTCCGCAAGGATGCGGCCCTGCGGACCGTGCCCGGGCCGAAGCCGCCGGGTCGGCGGGGCCCGGCCCCGACCTACGGCCCGGACGTGATCGACCTGGCCAAGCGGGCCGGCCAGCGACGTGGCTGGTCCTCCGGCACCTTCGCCCTGTACGGGGAGAAGGCGGTCAAGCGGTACAAGACGTTCCTGGCGACCTGGAGGCCGGCCGGTGGCGTTATCCGGGTGGTCCTGGTGGACGAGCCGAACGGCTGGAGGGCGTTCTTCTGCACCGACGCATCGGCGAGCGTGGCGGACATCCTGACAACCGTGGCGAATCGCTTCTCGCTGGAGATCACCTTCCGCGACTGCAAGGAGATCGTCGGGGCGGGCCAGCAGCAGGTGCGGTTCGTGGGGGCCAACGTGGGGGCGTTCCACCTTTGCCTGTGGAGGTTCACCATGACCGAGGCGTGGGCCTGGGGCCGCAAGGACGAGGAGCTGGTAGACCGTTCGGCGTCGCCGTGGGACAGCCCGACTCGCCGCCCGAGCCACGCGGACGAGCGCCGCGCTTGGCGGCGGGCGCTGCGGGGCGAGGAAATCCGAGCGGTTCTCCGCCCCGGGGTGACCGAGTTGGAGATTCAGGCGACGGCCGATAGGCTGCTCAGCCTGGCCGCGTGACATACATGATCTCCCGGAAAGTGCAGCCAGATAGTCAAAGACGGGCATGCCGTAGATTTGGTCGAAGGCGGTCCGCCCGGTGCGGACGCTCTCCAGCAGGTCACCCCAGCATCGGTAGTGCTCCTCGCCCATCATGATCGCCATCGCCCGCTGCGAGCCGGAGACGTCGCTGCGGAGGCACTAGGAAAGCGGTGTCTGCGTGAACTGCCCCTCCTCGCCCTCGGAGAAGACTCCCACGCTCGCCAGGGCACGCAGGAGCCGGTAGAGGGAGCGGGCGTGCGTCCCGGTGGACCGGGCAAGCTCCTCGGTGGTTCTGGGACGATCGGCCAGCAGGTCGGCGAGCTTGAGCTTGGCGGCGACGTGGACGATCTGCGAGACCCAGTACCCGGTGATCATCCGGGCCATCCGGTCCTGGGGCGTTGGCTCGGTCATCGATGGCTCCTCCCTGGCTTGGTCCTCGATCGGGAATCGGGAGGATACCGCCGGTTCGACGCCGGGGGCAAGGCGATCACGATCGAGGTCAGCCGGCCAGATCCGACGTCGGCCTCCCCTCGGGCGACCCGGCGGAGGTCGCTGGCGGGTGATCCGGTCCCGGAAGAACCGCTCGGATTTGAGGCCGTGCGGAATCGGCGAGCATCGACGTCAACCAATGCCCTCACGGCGAGCCGCCGTCCGGCGCCCCGGAGCCCTGGGCGGATCTCGTGAGGCCCGGTCCCTCACGCTCCTGGACCCGCATCGTGATCCCATGCCTCGGACGCATCGTGATCGACGCCACCAGATCCAGGGGTTCGTCGCTGACCGACCTCAAGCGATAACGCCGGGCGACCGTCGCCAGGACCAGCACCGCCTCCACCAGGGCGAACTGCTGGCCGACGCAGATCCGGGGGCCGTCCCCGAACGGGAAGTAGGCGCATCGGGGCAGCCGCCGCTCCAGGTCGTCCGCCCACCGCTCGGGCCGGAACGCCTCCGGTTCCTCGTACCACCTCGGGTCCCGGTGGACGACCCACTGGATCGTGAGCACCTGCGTCCCCCTGGGGACGTGGTAGCCGCCGATCTCGCAGTCGGCGACCGCCTCCCGCCCCAGGCCCCAGGCCGGCGGGTAGAGCCGCATCGACTCCTTGACCACCCACTCCGCATATCGAAGCCGGGGGAGGTCCTCGACCGTCGGTTGGCGGTCCCCGAGGACCTGATCCAACTCGGCGACCAGCCGGGCCTCGGCCTCGGGATGCCGGGCCAGCAGGAAAAAGGTGTAGGAGAGGGCCAGGGCCGTCGTCTCGTGCCCGGCCAGCAGCAGCGTCACCAACTCGTCCCGGAGTTGCCGGTCGGTCAGCCGGTCGCCATCCTGCCGCTGGGCCTCCAGCAGCCGTGCGAGGAGGCTCCCCGGCTCAAGCTCGCCGGCCCGACCCCGGCGGATGAGGTCGAAGGCGATCCCGTCCAGAAGCCGCACCGCCCGGCGGAACCGCAGGTTCGAAGGGGCCGGCAGCCAGCGGAGGATCGGCGACCAGAAGAGCGGGTTGAGGAAGTGGTCGCTGAGGACCCCGACCGCCGCCACGAGTCCCTCGGCACGGTCGGCGAGGTCGGCCCCGAGGAGGCAGCGGGCGACGACATCGAGCGTCACCCGCATCAGGTCGGCGTGGACGTCCCGCACCTGGCCGTCCCGCCAGGTCGCCAGCATCCGAGTCGCCGCCTCCACCATGACCGGGGCGTAACCCCGGACCTGCTGGGCGAGGAACGCCGGCTGGATCAGCCGCCGCTGCCGCCGCCAGAGTTCGCCCTCGCTGGTCAGCAGGCCGTGGCCGAAGACCGACGTGCTGATCTGGAGGGGCCGGTCCTTGATGAAGTGCTGGCTCTTGGAGCGGAGGACCTGCTCGATCTGGTCGGGGTGGCTGAACAGGTAGCAGGGCATCCGGCCCAGGCGGAAGCGGACCGCATCGCCGTACTGGCGGGCCAGCCGGGTCATGAAGCCGAGGGTGTCACGGGCGTACTCGGGGAGGCAGCCGAGCAGGAAGTGCCCCCTGGGTCCCGGCGGGATCTTCGCCTGCGTCATCCTTCATCCTCCCCGGAGCCGCTCGCCGCACTGCGAGAGGATCTGGGCGGCGACCTGATTCGGGTTGTAGCCGCCCGGCAGTCGGACCAGGGGCTTGCCGTGGCGGTCGCAGAACTGCCGGACCTCGCCGAACGAGTGGCTCGACCAGCGGATCGCCAGCAGGACCAACGCCACGTCCGGGCGGGCGATGGCGGTCTCGAAGGAGGCGACCGGCTGGTGCTCCTTCGTCTCGATCCAGAGGACCTCCTCCAGGTCCAGCGCCTCCTTGAGGGCGTCCTGGGCTTCGGGTCGGCGATCACCGCCGATCAGCACGACGCTCTTGCCGGAGAGCAGCCGGGCCGCTTGCTTCACCTCGGCGGTCGGCTCGGGGGCGACCCTCGCCTCGATCCGGGGTCGGTGACGTCGAGCCCGCCGGCCTTCCCCGGCCAGGGCCTCGATGCGGGCCAGCAGGTCGGGCCAGCGGCATGGGTCCGCCAGGTCGTCGGCCCGCATGTGCCGCCTGAGGTAGATGCGGTACCGGGCGGCGGTCTGCTGTACCCAATCGTAGGCCGCCAACTGGTCGGGGTCGTCCGGGGCCTGGAGACGCTGGAGGGCCTGTCGGACCATCGATTGGGCCTCGGCGAGCAGGGGCAAAGATCGCTCGATGGCCCCACGGTCGGCCCCGACAGTCCGCCACCAGCGACAGCCCCCCGGCGAGGGCCTCGAAGCACCCGCCCACCTCATCGAGCAGCGAGAGATCAGGCGATTGCGAGGCGTTGGTGGCGATCATCCAGTAGAAAGCCATCCGTCAAGCGGTCGGCCCATTCGGCGATCTCCGGGTCCGTCGGGGCGTCCTCGGCCTGGGCGTCTGTCGCCTCACGAGCCTGGCGTTGTCGTTCTGCGGCCCAGCGTGCCGCCTCGGCCTTCGACCGGCAGCGGGCCTCGATCGCCGAGATGTCGTCGCCCATCTCGGGCCGGATGGTCGGCTTCTCGGGAGAGCGTGACTCGTCGGCGATCGGTCTTCGCCTCCCGAGCGTCAATTCGTGGAGCGGCTCGGGTTCCTGCGGGCGAATGCGGCTTGTCCTCGGGACTGCTGGGCGGTCGGGTCTCGGCCTCTCCGGCGAACCCGGCAGAGACGTCCTCGATTGAGGACATCGCCGTGGACCGGCTCGGCGTGGCGACACGGGCCTCCGGTCGCCGCCAGGATCTCCTGGGCCAGTGCCCGCAGGTCGGCCCGGAGGTCGTCATCCTCGGCGGCCAGGGCGATGAGGCGACGGGCCTCGGCCTCGATGATCTTCAACTCCCAGCCGGCCATCGTCCCCTCCTTGCCGGAGACTCTGGAGTCTCACGGCTTCCTCGCCGAGACCAGTGCCCCCTGCGTACAGGACGACGTGCGATAGCCCGTCCAGCCGTGGAACCTCGCTTCGGCGAATCCCGGCCTCCGCCAGCATCCCCAGGAGCGACCGCTCCCATACGGCCCCGGCGATTCAGTCCGACCAGGAACCCTTGTTCGCCACCTCCTCGGGCGTGACCTCCGACTCCAGCAGGATGTCGGCCATCTGGAGCCGACCGCCCGGACTTCAGCACCCGGAAGACCTCGGTCAGAACTGCCGGCTTGTCGGGGCAGAGGTTGAACACACCGTTGGAGATCATCCGATCGACCGAACCGTCGGGCAGCGGGAGATGCTCGACCTCGCCCCGGAGGAACTCGACGTTCCCCAGGCCGAGGGCCTCGGCGTTGTGCCGGGCCTTGGCGACCATCTCGGGCGTCATGTCCACGCCGATGGCCTTGCCGCTCGGACCCACCCGGCGGGCCGCCAGCAGGGTGTCCAAGCCGGCTCCGCAGCCCAGGTCGAGCACCGTCTGGCCGGGATCGGGCACGCCCAGCGAGATCGGGTTGCCGACCCCGCAGAACGACTCCGTGACCGACGCCGGCAGGGCATCGACCTCGCCGGCGTCGTAGCCCAGGGCCTTGGCGCTGTCCGGCCCGACGGGGAACTTCTGCTCCTGGGCCGGGGACATGGCGATCCTGGTGAATCGCTCCGATGATCGAGCATCGGAGGTCGTCGGGATGCGGCTGGACGCTCTCCACCGTCGGTCTCCTCCCGAGGTTCGGGGCCTGGTCTCGATGATAGCGAACCAACGTCTCCAGGGCGAATCGAGACCAAAGGGGACTCTCGATCCGTCCGGGTCTTTGACCCGCCGGACCCTGTTGGAGACAATCGGGCCGATGTACCGTCGTAGCCAGTGAGCATCGGTTTCGATCGGGCCTCAGAACGCAACTCGAATTCCGCCGAGGTCGCTCGGCTCGGACGGTGGAGCTTCCCCGGCTCGTTGGATGGTGCAACGTGGCTCGGATGGTTGGCGTGTCCCCGGCAGAGTCGGCCCATCGTCGCCCTTGTCTCCAACTCCAGGTCTCTTGAGGAAGGTCCACGATGAGCGAGTCGAACTCCGTCAGCCGCCGACGCTTCCTGGGCTCCGGGGCCGGGCTGCTCGCCCTCTCGGCGATGGGCGGGGACGGCGGTTGGATCTTCGGCGACGACGAGGCCGGTTCCGACCGCCTGGTCGCCGGCATCGAACGGGAGGTCGTCTTCCCCGGTCGACGGGGCGGGGCGACGTGGTTCCACCCCCGAGCCTGCATGGTCCCCACGCCCGATGGCCCCCTGGCCCTGATGACCCTCCAGTCGATCGGCGGCTCCGACGTGTTCGGCCCGGTCCACTGGACGACCTCCACGGACCTGGGCCGGACCTGGACCGAGCCGGAGCCGATCCCCGGCCTGGGACGCCGGGACCTGGGCGACGGCTGGGAGGTGGGCGTCTGCGACGTGGTGCCCGAGTACCACCCGCCGACGGGCACCGTGCTGGCCGTCGGGCATAACGTCTACTACCGCAACGGCGTGCTGGCCCGGCCCCAGCGGCAACGCTGGCCGGTCTACGTGGTCCGGTCGCCGGACGGGCGATGGTCCGAGCCCCGGCGGCTCGAGTGGGACGACCCCAGGGCCACGGCGATCTACACCTGCGGCTGCTCGCAGCGGGTCGTCCTCGACGACGGCGACGTGCTGATCCCGCTGTCGTTCGGCCCCGAGGGCCGCACTCACCGCTCGGTCACGACGGTCCGCTGCTCGTTCGATGGCCGTTCCCTCCAGATCCGGCGGGTGGGGAACGAACTGGTCAACACCTCCGGTCGGGGGCTGCTGGAGCCGTCGCTGGCGCGCGCTCGACGGCCGCTTCTATCTGACGATCCGGGCCGAGGACGATCGGGGCTACGTCTCGGCCTCGGACGACGGACTGCACTGGGAGCCGCAGCGGCCCTGGTGCTGGGACGACGGCGAGCCGCTGGTCATGTCCACGACCCAGCAGCACTGGCTGCCCCACTCCGACGGCCTGTTCCTGGTCTACACCCGCAAGGCCGAGTCGAACGTCAACGTGATGCGCTGGCGGGCACCGCTGTACCTGGCCGAGGTGGACCGGGAGGCCCTGCGGCTGGTCCGGTCGTCGGAGCGGGTCGTCCTGCCGCTGATCGGCGACGGGATCGACGACCCGGCGCACGTGGCGCGGATGGGCAACTTCCACACGGTCGCCGCCACGCCGGGCGAGTCCTGGGTGACGGTGGGCGAGACCTTGCCGGCGGACGGCTGGCGGGGCGACACGCTGCTGGCCCGCATCCGCTGGAGCCGACCGAACCGCCTGGTCACGGGCTGATGGATTTCCGAGGGACTCCTGCCATGTCCATTCGATACCGCTTCGCCCTCGTGTTCATGCTCGCACTGGGCTCCTGGGCGAGCCCGTCGAAGGCCGGTGATCGCACCCCATGTCGCCAGCGGGCCTGTGACTTCGAGATTGTGCAGCGAGTCCAAGGGTGCCGGCTTGCACGAGGAGATGAAGCGATCGAGGCCCCGCCCGTGGCCTTCGAGGACCAGACCCGACGGCCTCCAGATCACCATCGGCGGCAAGCCGTTCGCCCGCTACGTGTATCGGGACGGAGGCAGACCACCCGACCGTTCTTCGAGTCGATCCACGCCCCCGACGGCACGCAGGTGACCCGGAACAACCCGCCGGTCGAGGGCAAGGACCTGGCCGACCACCCGACCTTCCACCCCGGCCTCTGGCTGGCCTTCGGCGACCTCAACGGGGCCGACTCCTGGCGGAACAAGGACCGCATCCGCCACGCCGGCTTCGTCGAGCCGCCCCAGGGCGGCCCAGGCCGGGGGACATTCGCCGTCCGCAACCGCCATGAGAAGGGCGGCAAGGTCATCGGCGAGGAGGTCTGCCGGATCACGGTCCTGGTCCGGCCCGAGGGCTACCTGCTGCTCTGGGACTCGGAGTTCCGGCCCGTGGGCGGCGATCTGGTCTTCGGCGATCAGGAGGAGATGGGCCTGGGCGTCCGGGTCGCCACGCCGCTGGCGGTCGTCAAGGGCGGCCGGATCATCGACAGCGAGGGCCGGGTCAACGAGGCCCAGGTCTGGGGCCGGCAGGCCGACTGGTGCTCCTACAGCGGGCGAGGTCGACGGGGAGCCGGTCGGCGTGCTGCTGATGCCGCACCCGGCGAACTTCCGCCGCTCGTGGTTCCACGCCCGAGATTACGGCCTGCTGGAGGCCAACCCCTTCGGGCGGAACGCCTTCACCGGCGGTGAGAAGAGCCGGGTCGTGGTCGAGCAGGGGGAGACGCTCCGGCTGCGGTTCGGGGTGCTGGTCTACGACGACGAGCCCGACCTGCCTGCCGCCTACCGGGATTACCTCCTCCAGGCCGGGTCGCCACAGGAACGCTGATCCAATCCGGGGGCGACCGATGGGCCTCTACTCCCGCCACATCTTCCCCCGGCTGTGCGACTGGGCGATGAGCGGCCCCTGGATGGGGAAGCTCCGCAGCGAGGCGCTGGCCGGGGTGGGCGGCGAGGTCCTGGAGATCGGCTTCGGCACGGGCCTGAACCTGCCCCACTACCCGGAGCACATCCGCAGGCTCGCCACGGTCGATCCCAACCCCGGCATGAGCAAACTGGCCCGCAGGCGGGTCGCCGAGAGGGGAATCGAGATCGACCAGCGGGTCCTTGGTGGCGAAGCGCTCCCCTTCGACGCCGAGACCTTCGACGTCGTGGTGAGCACCTGGACGCTGTGCAGCATCCCCGAGGTCGGGCGGGC
Source organism: uncultured Planctomycetales bacterium (assembly GCA_963752755.1). Taxonomy (GTDB): domain Bacteria; phylum Planctomycetota; class Planctomycetia; order Isosphaerales; family Isosphaeraceae; genus CAVVZJ01. The sequence continues at coordinate 74,741 of CAVVZJ010000012.1, forward strand.
GCTGGCCGAGGTTCATCGGGTCCTGAAGCCGAGCGGGCGGTTCATCTTCCTGGAGCACGGCCTGGGCGACGACCCTGGTGTCCGGCGGTGGCAGCGGCGGCTCAACCCGATCCAGAGGATCCTGGGCGACGGTTGCCGGCTGGACCTGGACGTCGAGGCGGTCGTCCGGTCGCAGCCGTTCCGGGACGTGGCCGTCGAGCGGTTCGAGATGGAGCGGGTGCCCCGGATCGCTCGGGACGATGTATCGTGGAGTGGCGACGAAGTGACCGGAGGCCCCCCGTGGCGGCGAGCATCGACCTGGACGAGATCCTCGACCGACTCTCGCCCCTGGGCGAGGTCACGGCCCGGCCCCTGTTCGGCGGGCACGGGCTCTACTGGGGCGAGACAATCTTCGCCATCCTTTTCCGGGGCCGGCTCTACTTGAAGGTCGATGAGCGGTCGAAGGGCGACTTCGTGAGTCGAGACATGAGGCCTTTCCGCCCGAACGAACGTCAGACGCTCAAGTCCTACTACGAGGTGCCGCCCGAGGCCATTGGTGACAACGAGGCGTTGTTGTCGTGGGCCAGGGAAGCGATCCGGGCGGGGCAGACGTCGCAGAGTCTCCGATGAGCATCATCCTGGGATCGCTCGCCTGGAGATCCGAGAGGCGGTGCTCGACCACAGACCGGGCTGAGCGGATGAGGACGGGCGAGGATCACGACGATCCCATCGCAAACGAGAGACGTGGAGGAGCCAACCGATGGCCCGGATCAAGCGACAGCCGAACGAGGAACCCTCGGTCCCGGCGACGGCTCGCCCGGCTTATGAGGCCGTCGTGGGCCTGACCGATGCCTTCTGCCGGGAGCATCTGAACGAGGAGTACGAGGTCCTGTGCCGCAAGCTCGCCGGGGCGATGGCCCGCAAGCGACCGTCCCCCTTGCCGAGCGGCAGGCCCGAGACCTGGGCCTGCGGGATCGTCCGCACGGTCGGCTGGGTCAACTTCCTCGACGACCGCAGCGGCACGCCGCACCTGAAGCTGACGGCCATCGACAGGGCCTTCGGGGTCGCCGAGAGCACCGGCCAGGGCAAGTCGAAGGCGATCCGCACGATGCTCAAGATCCGCCAGTTCGACCCGCAATGGACGCTGCCCAGCCGGATGGACCAAAACCCAAGCGCCTGGATGATCGAGATCAACGGCTTCGTCGTGGACGCCCGGCATCTGAAGCGCGAGTTCCAGGAGGAGGCGTACCGGAAGGGCCTGATCCCCTACATCCCGGAGAAAGCGGATCGCTGAGACGCCGCATGACGACCCACACTTCAGGCGACCGAGAAGGGACTGTGCGAGATGTCTGGGGACGAAGATCATGAATGAGCCGTGCGGGCAACTCGTCGTGAGGCTGGGCCAGGCCCAGGTGGATGCGATGTTCGAACGGCAAGATCAAGGGCCGGTCATCGATGACTCGGAGTTCCTCCCGCTCGTCGAATCCGTGTTGACGGCATTCGAGACGGCGGGGCTCGGCGGCGAGGTCGTCGAGGAGCTTTGGGCCTGCACCTATGCCCGGTACGATCGGTATGCCCGGTACGATCGGGCCTGCCAGGAGGCCGACCCCAGTTATACGACGGAGGACAATATCCGTCAGATGCGAAGTTATCTGCGGGGACCACGCCGGATCAGAAGTCGAAGACGGTGAGGCCCGAACACCGATGAGCCAACAGATCCAACGCCGCCTGGAAGAGATCATGGCCCTGATCCCGTGCTCAGTATCGGGATGCTGGTTCGTACACGGAGCCGAGACTGCCTATTACTTCGACAACAACTGCGAGTGCCATGTCCTGGAGGTCTGGCCCGTGGGGGTCCGAGAGGAGGTCGATGAACAGACGAACGGCCACGATGGGGAGGAACCGGACATCCTCTACGAGTTGGCCGAGTTCGATTTCACGGCGTTGGTGAAGGCGGTGCCGCTGGAGCACTTCCATTTCAGCCAGCGGGGGGCGGTCTTCGAGTTCGGCTGGAAGGAGTTCGGCGAGGATCTGGAACTGCGGGTCCATATCGAGCCCGAGGAGCCCGACGAGGAATCGTGATCCTCGGCGTCCCCGGCGATCCGACGAGATGATCCGATGGTCGAGTACCACGAGCCCCTCAAATTTGGCAAGGGAGCGGCGTTCGTCAAGAGCAAGCTCCGCTACCTGCCCCAGGTTGATGACGTGTGGGAGGCCGACTTCCAGCCGATCCCGGAGCAGGTCTGCAAGCGGGTCCATCGGGGCGAACTCTGGCTGGGCCTGGTCGTCAGCGTCCCCCTGCGCTTGCATCTCGCCGACCGGCTGCTCGAAGTCCCGCCCCCGACCGTCAACGATCTCGCCACGCTGCTGGCCCATGCCATGAGCCGGCCCCTGGTCGATCGGGCTCATCGCCCCACTCGCATCCATCTCCGGCACAACCCGCAATGGCGGGAGTTGCTGCCCCATCTGGAGCAACTCGGGGTCGAGGTCATGACGCAGGACTCACTGCCCGCCTGGGATCAGATGGCCCTCGACTTCTTCCGGCGGATGCGAGAGGTTCAGGTGGGACAGGGGATCAGCCTGATCGCCCTGCCGATCGACATCGAGAAGACCTTCCCGGCCCTCGCCTGTTGGGTGCAGACGCACGGGCGGATCGAGATCGGCGTGCAGGAGGCCCGAAGGCTCATCGCACGGGCCTGGGAGGGGGACAGGGTGGTGTTCGAGGAGGGCGAGATCGGGGATCTCAGCGAGGCCCTGGTCGCCCTGGATCGAGGGATCGCCGAGTCGAGAGGTTGAATCGGTGGGCACGATGCCCGCCCCTGTCGTCAGACGCTCTTCTCCAGCGTCGTCCGTCCCGAGAGGTAAGCCAATGGCCCGACGCAAGCCTGACAAGGCCGGTGAAGAGGACAAGCCTGTCACCGGGGAGTTCTCGGCCAAGATGCTGGAGGTCTACACCGGCATGCTCCACAGTCTGACGGATCGTAGTGCCGCTCTGGGAAAGACCGGGCCGGGCTGGCTGAGCCGCTCCGAGACGCTCGACGTCGGGTTGTCCAGGGACGATCGGCGCATCCTGCTCGGGTTGCCGGAACTGGACGACCCGCTCAGAGAACGCCTGGAGATCGCTGAGGGCGGGGATCAGGGCATCCCGGTGATGGTGGAGGAACTGGCGTCGATTTTCCTCGCCCTGTCCCAGGGACTCTCCAAGGCCGAGGGGCCGGAGGCCGAGGAGATGATCCAGGTGGCGATCAAGCTCACCTCGTCTCTCAACGACCGTCTCTCCCGAAGACCTCCTCCAGCCGGGCGTCGGAAAGGTGCGGCCAAGAAAGCCAAGACATCAAAGGGCCGGGGAACCATCTATCAACTGAAGGTCACGCTCAAGGACGTCCGGCCCCCGATCTGGCGTCGTGTCCTGGTGCCCGACATCTCGCTGACCAGGCTCCACGAGATTCTCCAGGTCGTGATGGGCTGGGAGAACTACCACCTCTACGACTTCGAGGTCCGAGGGGACCTTTACACCGATCCCAGGGGCAAGGATGACCTCGACATGGAGGACGCCAGCCAGGTCAAGCTCAGCCAGATTGCCTCGAAGGAGAAGGCGAAGTTCCGCTACATCTACGACTTCGGCGACAACTGGCAGCACGAGGTCCTGGTCGAGAAGCTCTTGCCGTCGGAGGCTGGGAAGACGTATCCGGTCTGCGTGACCGGCAAGCGAGCCTGCCCGCCGGAGGACGTGGGCGGCCCCTGGGGTTACATGGAGTTCGCCGAGGCGATCCAGGACCCGGAGCACGAGCAGCACGAGGAGTTACTGGAGTGGCGAGGCGAGTTCGACCCGGAGGCATTCGACCTCGATGCCGTGAACCAGGAACTCCGTCGGCTGCGATAGCGACCGTCCTGGCCCGAGGGGCGGAACTCATGATCGAGAGCCGGTTCTGATGAGTCGAGGTCGAGGAAGGCCGTGCTGCGGCACGGGGAGAGCCGCCCGAAGAGGAGATGACGATGGCAGGTCTCTCGAACCTGCTCGCCGACGTCCCCACCAGTCTGCCGGACGAACTCGTCGAGATGCTCCTGAGCATGCCGGGCCTCCGCATCGAGCGGATCGTCTCGCTGGGCCACGCCTCGCCCGAGGGCTTCTGGTACGATCAACCGACGCACGAATGGGTCCTGCTGCTGAAGGGGGCAGCCCGGCTCCGATTTGAGGGGCAAGAGCCGATCGACCTGCGTCCGGGTGCGTTCGTCAACATCCCGGCCCATGAGCGGCATCGGGTCGAGTGGACCGACCCGGAGCAGCCGACGATCTGGCTAGCGATCCATTACGGAGAGCCGACTTGAACGACGACGAGACCATTCCGGCTTCACGCCCGGCCCGACCCCGTACACGGTCTGGGCCAACGACGGCTCGATCCTGACCGTCGACGAGCCTGATCGAAGCCGTTGGTTTTCAGAAGGACAGGCACCATGAGAGTCTCATTCCTGATCCCGTTCGCCGCCTTCACGCTGGTCGCCGCCTCAGCCGCCGGCCAGGAGCGGTCACGGCCAACGGCAGGACTGGCGGGCCGCCTGCACATCGTCCCCACCCCCATCCGCTCCTACCGGCTGCTGTCCATGAGCCGGGACGAGGACGGCTTCCTCTGGGCCGGCTCGATCCACCGGGCCGTCCACCGCTACGACCCCCGCACCGGCGAGGTCGAGACGATCAAGTTGCCCTACGACGCCACGGCGAGCGCCTGCCTCTGCGTCGGCGGCAAGGTCTACATCCTGGGGCAGTCCTACCCCCGGCTGATCATCCTCGACCGCTCGACCGGCTCCTTTCAAGAGGTCGCCTACCCCTCGCCGCACCCCGACGTCTGGTACGGGGTCGAGGCCGGCGACGACCGCCACCTCTACCTGTTCGACCGGGGCTCGGTCGGCGTCATCCGGTGGGACAGCCGCACCGACACCGGCCAGGTGATCCCCTGGCCCTACGAGACCTCGCCGCCGTCCGCGGGCCGCATCGAACCCAGGGACCAGGCCCTCTGGTGCTACGCCTGGGACCTCGACGGCGGCCAGTACCGACCGCTGGGCATCGCCCGGCTCGACCTGGGGACCGACTCGTTCACCGGCTGGTATGCCTTCCCGACGGAGGAGGACCGCCTGGAGCCCTTCGAGGAGCCGGGCTCGACCTTCTTCCTGCCGTACTCGCTCGAGGGCAAGCTCATGCCGTTCGACTTCCGGACGAGACGCTGGTGTCGGCCTATGGCGGTGCCCCGCTTCGGCGAACGCTTCGGCTTCCTCGGCGGGCCGGTTGTGCATGAGGGCCGCTCCTACTTCTCCTTGAGCACCTACAACGGCACGGACCTCGGCTGCGACGGCAAGCCGTACCACTTCTGCGACTCGATCCTGGAGTTCGACCCGGCGACCCGCCGCTTCGAGTTCCTCACGCTGGAGGCCGACGACGCCTACTATCAGATCGCCTACATGCTGAGCGCCGGCGGCGAGTTCTTCGCCACGGGCTCGAACGTCCGGGAGCCGGACGGGACGCTGGACCGGGACCGTGCGGGCGAGGTGGTCTTCTGGCAGACGGTGCCGGTCCAGGACCAATGAGACCCCGCTCTGTCCCGGCGAACCAGCGTCTATCGGAGACGCCCCGAGGCCCCCGAGAAGGAGATCCTGATGGCACGTCCCAAGAAAGCAGCGTCGAAACCCGCCGGGCCGACCGATCAGGACAGCGTGCGGCTCTACACCCTGGAGGTCTTCCTGATCAGCGGCCCGATTACAGAGAAGTTCGCCAGGAAGAACCCCGTGGTCTCTCGCACCATCCAGATCCGGGGCGACCAGACGCTCGAAGACCTGCATCGTGCCATCTTCGACGCCTTCGACCGCTGGGAAGAGCACATGTACGAGTTCCAGTTCGGCAAGGGTCCGATGGACCCGGAGGCACCGAGATACGTGCTCCCCGGCTCCGACGAGATGGACCTGGGCGAGGAGAACCCGCCTGCCGGGCGGGTGGACCGGACGACCATCGAGTCGCTGGGCCTGGAGGTCGGTCGGGCGTTCGGCTACTGGTTCGACTTCGGCGACGACTGGTGGCACCAGATCAACGTCGAGGCCATCGATGAGACGGTCCCCAGGAGGAAGTTCCCCAAGGTGACGAAGCGGGTCGGCCAGAGCCCGCCGCAATATGCCGAGGAGGATGAGTAGGCGGCACTGACCAAGGGAAGAATCATCGTGACAGAACCGGCCAACGACTTCGCCAACCCCTGGCGAACATCAGGCAGCGATCGTTCGACGGGGATGACCGTCGGGCCAGAACCCGCTTGCCATCGAGGGTTCCCGCAGGGGCGGATACGAGGCCCCATCGTGGCGGTGATCGAGATCGCAGCCGGCCTCCGAGGCAGGCTCTCGCCATGAGCCAAACGTGATGTTCGAATCGAAAGACGACCCCCTGATGCCCAGGGCGAGATTCCTGGCCCGACTGGGACGGAGCTTCGGCGTGACGCTCCAGATCGTCGCCTTCTCGCTGTGGTTCGGCGGGGCCGGCTATCATTACCTCGGCGGCCTGCCCTGGATCGACGCCGTGCTGAACGCCTCGATGATCCTCACCGGCATGGGGCCGGTCGATCCGATGCGGTCCACGGCGGGCAAGCTGTTCGCCACCTTCTATGCCCTCTACAGCGGCATCGCCTTCCTGACGATGGTGGCCATCCTGCTCGCCCCTCTGGTCCACCGCATGATGCACAGGTTCCACCTGGACGACGGCGACGACGAGTCGGGCTGAGGGGCCGTCCTCATCCGACCGTCCGATCGGGGTGAGCCGGTGCATCGGATCACCGGAACGGTTGCTCGATCGGACCCGGATCAATCGAAGCCGAGGAGAGACACCCATGAAGCGATTCGTGATCCTCTCGCTAGCCCTGGCCTGGCTCCCGAACGCCGGAGTGAGCGATGGCGGGGAACCGGCCCAGCCCGACAAGAAGTTGAAGGTCGTCGTCTTCGGCGGCCATCCCGACGATCCCGAGTCGGGGGCCGGCGGGCTTGTCGCTCTGCTCACCCGCCAGGGCCACGAGGTTGTCCTCGCCTACGGCACCGCCTTTCGGGGCGATCGGCGGTTCTTCGACCGACCCGAGGCCGAGGTTCGGCGTGCGGAGGCGACCGCCGCCTGCAAGCTCCTGGGGGCCACGCCGAAGTTCTTCCCCTACGCCCACGAGAAGCTGGAGGCCGACGAGGCGACCTTGAAGGCGGTCTCAGCCTGGCTCGATGAGGTGAAGCCGGACATCGTGGTGACGCACTGGCCGCTGGACACCCACCCGAACCACCACGTCGTCAGTTCGCTGGTCTGGCGCTGCTACCGGCGACAGGGCGGCTGGAACCTGTACTTCTTCGAGGTGATGACCGACCAGCAGACCCTCGCCTTCAAGCCCGAACTTTACCTGGACATCGGCCCGGTCCGGGATCTCAAGAAGCGGGCGCTGATGGAGCACAGGAGCCAGGAGCCGGAGGCGATCTGGGAGGCCCACGAGGCGATGCACCGCCGCCGGGGCAAGGAATGCGGCGTCGAGTTCGCCGAGGCGTATTCGCTGGTCGAGGCCAAGCCGGGATGCCCGTTGTTGCCGGTAGAGTTCCGCAAGCGGCTGGGCACCGACGTGGCCTCGTCGCCGGAAGGCGCTCCGTCGGTCTCCGAGGCCAAGCGAGACAACCACGGCTTCCTCGTCCACTCGGTCCGGTCGCCGTACCAGGCGGGGGAAACGGAGATCCGGGTCTTGCTCCCGGACGGGTGGGAAGAAGCGAACCGGCTCTACCCGGTGGTTTACGTCCTGCCGGTCGAGGCCCGGAACGAGCGTCGCTATGGAGATAGTCTGCTCGAAGTGAAGCGGCACGGCCTACACAACGAGTTCCAGGCCATCTTCGTCGCCCCGAGCTTCTCGCACCTGCCCTGGTATGCCGACCACCCCTCGAACCCCGAGATCCGGCAGGAAACCTACTTCCTCAGGGTTGTTGTCCCCTGGATCGAGGGCCGCTATCCCGCCCGGACCGAGCCCGAGGGCCGCCTGCTGCTGGGGTTCAGCAAGTCGGGATGCGGGGCCTGGAGCCTGCTCCTGAGGCACCCGGACCTTTTCGGCAAGGCCGCCGCCTGGGATGCCCCCCTGTCGTTGGAGCGTTCGGGCGCTACGGGTCGGGGGACATCTTCGGCACCCAGGCGAACTTCGAGCGGTATCGGATCACGACGCTGCTGGAGCGGAGAGCCCACGAGTTGCGGGACGCCAGGCGCCTGATCCTGCTGGGCTACGGCAATTTCCGGGATGAGCACAGGACGGTTCATGACCTGCTGGTGAGCCTGAAGATCCCGCATATCTACGAGGACGGCCCGGAGCGAGAGCACGTCTGGTCCGGCGGCTGGTTGTCCGAGGCGGTGAAATGTCTGCTGGGGGGAGCACCATGATTGAGAACCAATCCCGCTGGACCGAGGTCGAAGGCGGTCGAGTCCACTCCCTGATCGAAGGCCCGGAGCAAGGTCGTCCGGTCGTGCTGCTGCACGGGGCCAGCTTCTCCTCGGCGACCTGGAAGCAGATCGGGACGATGAAGGCGCTGGCCGAGGCCGGCTACCTGGCCTACGCCCTGGACCTACCAGGCTTCGGCCGGTCGTCGCCGAGCCTCGGCACGCCGAAGACCTGGCTGCGGGTCCTGCTGGACCTCCTGAAGATCGAGCGGCCCGTGGTCGTCTCGCCGTCGATGAGTGGGCGCTTCTCGCTGCCGCTGGTCACGGAAGACCCGCAACGGGTCTCTGGCTTCGTGGCGGTCGCCCCGGTGAGCATCCCCCAGTACCGGCAATCGCTGGACCGGATCACGGCCCCGGTCCTGGCGGTGTGGGGCGAGCACGACCGGACGATCCCTCTCGAACAGGCCGATCTGCTGGTGAACTCGGCCCAGACCGGCCGCAAGGTCGTCATCCCCGGCGGCAGCCATGCCCCCTACATGAGCGACCCGGCGGCCTTCCATGAGAAACTGCTGAAGTTCCTGAAGGAGTTGCCATGATGAGGATCGTCGCTTCGACGCCCGACTCGGAGCCCGTGCCCGAGGCCATCCGGGGCGTCCTCGATACCGTGTCACCGGACGACCTGAGGGAACTGGTCGAACGGCTGTCCGTCCCCCGAGTGTACGGCACGCCCGAGAACCAGGCCGTGGGCCGGACGATCCTTGACCTGTTCTCGGCATCCGGGGTCGCACGGCTGGGCGTCGAAACGGACGTCGAGGGCAACGTGATCGTGGGCGACCCCCGCCATGCCAGGATCTTGATCGGGGCTCATTACGATGCCGTCCCCGGCACGCCGGGGGCCGACGACAATGCCAACGCCGTGGCCGTCTTGCTCGCCACCGCCCATGCCGTCGGCCCCCACGACGGTCTCTGCTACGTCGCCTTCGACGGCGAGAATTGCGACCGGGCCGGCAGCCGGGCGTTCGTCCGCCGGCTGGGCCGGAATCGCCTGGAACAGGTTCACATCCTGGAGATGGTCGGATTCCGCAGCCGGGAGCCCGGCTCCCAGCGCAATCCCGTGCCGCCGCTGGCGGTCTCTGACGTCGGCGACTTCCTGGGCCTGGTCGGCACGCCCCCTTCCCGGCACGCTCTGGATCACGTCCTGCGCTTTGCGAATCACTCGTCCATCCCGGTCCTCGGCCTCTACCTGCCGGACGTGCCCCTGGAGACGATCGGCCCGCTGGCCCCGCACGTCTTTAGCAGCGACCACGCCCCGTTCTGGGAGGTGGGCGTCCCGGCATTGATGTGGACCGACACCGCCGAGTTCCGCAACCCGAACTACCACTAGCCGACCGACACGCCGGAGACGCTCGACGACGACTTCATGGCCGAGGTCGCCCGGCTCTTGATCCATGGGGTGCTGTCCGGCGTCCAGGGCGGGGGCCGCGGACTCCGTGCCGGTGGGCTCGTGGGCCGGGCGAGGGACTGCGAGCGGATCAATGGCGACGACTCGACTGGGACCACGACATCTCTGGAAGCCCGCAGGTGGTGCAGATAAAGTGGCGGGCGGTCCGATCCTCCGATCACCTCGATCACGAAAGGAGCGTGCCATGTCCGTCGCCAAGGTCACGGAACTGAGCGCCACGTCGAACCAGAGCTTCGAGGACGCCATCCGGCAAGGCATCGAGCGGGCGACCAAGACGCTGAGGAACGTCAAGAGCGCCTGGGTCAAGGAAATGCGGGTCTCGATCGAGAACAACTAGATCGCTGAGTATCAGGTCAACATGCAGGTCACGTTCATCCTGGATGATTGAGCCGGTCGTGGCTCCGGGCGGGCGTGGGCGGCTGATTTCCGCCCTCGTCCTGCCCATGACCGACGAGGACTACCGCTGAGCGAGCGTCTCCCACCATCGACGGGTTCAAACCTGAACAGCGAACCTCGACGGGTCGTTGGCTGTCGGTCTGTTCGAGACCCGACCGCCGTCCGTGGATCGCTCCGAACACCGAGGACGAGGCCGGTCCGAGGCATGAGGAGCGAACGGTTCGGCGGTCTTCACCTCCAAAGGACCCCGGAAGCAGGCAGGCATGTTCGGACGGAAGCGATCAAGCCTCGTTCATCCCCTGATCCGGTCTCATTTCCAGCCGATGCCGTTGAACCGGCTCTCGCTGACCGAACGACGGTTCCCACACCGGGTCCGGGCCGATCTCCAGAGGGCGATCGAGGGCCTGCTCAAGGCCCCGATGAGGGTCCTCGGCACCTACGGCCTATTCAAGCACTACGACCACCAGGGCATCGACTTCGCCAAACTGCTGAGGCTCATGATGGATTCCGGGGTGGTGGCTCGGCGATATCGTCGTAACTTCCGTTGAGGACGCGATTTACGGCTCGGGGGCGAGACCCTTGCCTTCTGGGTCATTAAACGCCTTTCCTGCAACAACTTACGGCCAACATCAGGGGGCCACCACCCCGGAATCCATCATGAGCCACTGCTGATTCCCAATAGCCATGACCCGGCCCAGGTGGTTCCACCGCTCTTCGAGGAGATCGACATCGGCGAAGAACGGCCTGTCCGATGCCTCAAGAATGGCCTGTGGCTGCTCGAATCGGACGGGACGAGGTTCGCCGTGCTGCTGGAGCGGTACGCCCCCTTCGGGCAGATTCAGGGGATGCGGTTCCAGGTCGCCGCACCCGAGGGTCCTGGGGGTATCCGGGTTGCCCAGGACTTCTTCGATCGCCTGGAGGAGGCCGTCCGACGGGCGGGCTCCTACCGGGACAAGGTGCTCTCGCTCGAAGTCAAGGAGACGCACTCGGGCGAATCCTCGGGCATCATGGTCCACCGGCTGGCCCCCGTCGAGTGGGATCAGGTCATCCTGCCGGCCCGGACGCTCGAACTGCTGGAACGCAACGTGATCCGCTTCGTCAACATGCGGGCCAGGTTGAACGGCCTGGGCCTGGCGACGAAGAAGGGCCTGCTGTTCTACGGGCCGCCGGGCACGGGCAAGACGCACACGATCCACTACCTGGCCGGGGCCTTGCCGGGGCACACGACATTGCTGATCACCGCCGAGCAGGTCGGCCTGCTGGACGAGTACATGGCCCTGGCTCGATTGCTCCAACCCAGCATCGTGGTGATCGAGGACGTGGACCTGATCACCAGGGACCGCACGACGATGGAGAGCCCTTGCCAGGAGGTCCTGCTCAACAAGCTCCTGAACGAGATGGACGGGCTGCGGGCCGACACCGAGATCCTGTTCGTCCTGACCACCAACCGGCCCGAGGCCCTGGAGGCGGCCTTGGCGTCGAGGCCGGGGCGGGTGGACCAGGGGATTGAGTTCCCGTTGCCCGACGAGGCGGGGCGGGCGAAGCTGGTGCGGCTCTACGACAGGGGCCTGGAGTTGTCGGAGGAAGTGTTGCGGGCGACCGTGAAGCGGACGGAAGGGGTGAGCGCCTCGTTCATCAAGGAGTTGATGCGGCGGTCGGCCCAGTTCCATTTGGAGCGAAACGGCTCGGAGAGTTTGATCCTGGCGGACGTGGAAGCGGCCCTGGAGGAACTGCTCTTCAGCGGCGGGTCGCTCAACCGGACGCTGCTCGGGGCACGGGCCGAAGGGGCGTCGGTCTCCTGCACGGAGTAGCCCCGCCAGGGGAGCGATCGACTCGCTCTGTCCCGTGGCCTTTCATCCCGCCGCTGCCGTGGCGGGTGATCCCTCCGAGTGGGAGGTATGATCCGCAGCCGGCCCCAGGGAGGGTTTCCGAACCGCCCGGCCTCGGCCTTCGTAGAGCCCTTGCCGATCAATCCAGAGGGCCGCCGAACGCCGAGAGGAGAATCGATTTATGGATCAAGCCGTGAAGCCTTACGTCCGGGTCGCCATCGACGGCGTAGACACGGTGGTCCACGACCCCGAGATCCATTACGACGCCGACCGCTACGACCGCTATGCGACCTTCGAGCAGGCCCGTGATGCGGCCCTGTGCTGCATCGAGGACGTGCTGGACGAGGGGGATTACGAGGACGAGGGCCACAAGGCCGAACTGGAGGCGATGTTCGGGCTGCTCGAAGCGGCCCCGTCCTTCGAGGACCTGGAGTCGCAGCCGGATCATCGCCGGCTCCTGGAACGACTGGAGCCGGCCCGTCCGGCGGCGGCCTGACGAACGCCCCGCCGGGAGAGTCCTCGGGACCACATCTCTTCGGAAATGGGGAGGGACCAACGATGGCGACCAAGCCGACACGGTTGCAGCAACAGGCGTGTGACAAGCTCTCCGAGGCCATCCTGCTGATCACGGAGGCGGCCCGAATCGATGGCGGCGGCAAGCTCGACCGGGCGGCCTTCGGCGACGCCGCCCATCGGATCGCAGGGGTCTCATCGGTCTTCACCCTGGACGAGATCGTCGCCAGGGCGCTGGAGCGACGTGGCCGTGCCCTGGGGCTACCGTCGAGCACCGCCGAGTTGCTGTCCCTCATGGAGGCCGAGATCAAACCCCTGGCGATGCTCCTGCTGGACGACGACGAGTTCCGGTCGCTGGTCGAGCGGATGCAGGAGGAGTTGGGCGAGGTCTGAGGGCGGGATTCCTCCCTCGTCGGATCGGCGTTATCCTGATTGGCTTCCAGGTTCGGGTGTCCGACACGGAGGCACAACGCCATGAACAGCGGCGTTCTGAAGGCGGGCGAGGGTCGGTCGATCTGGGTCGTCGGCGACCGCTACACGATCAAGGCATCCGGCGAGCGGACCGGAGGGGCCTATGCCCTGATCGAGACGATGGTTCTGCCCGGCGGCGGGCCGCTGCCCCATGTCCACCACCGGGAGGACGAGGCGTTCTACGTCCTGGAGGGCGAGCTTCGCTTCCACGTCGATGGCCGGGACCTCGACGCCGGGGCCGGCTCCTGGGTCACGCTCGCCAGGGGGTCGCTGCACCACTTCAGGAACGTCGGCGACCACCCCGCCCGGATGCTGATCGTGGTGACGCCCGCCGGGCTGGACCGGTTCTTCCTGGAGGTGGGCCGGGCGGCGGGCGACGGGGACGGCGAGTCGATGCCGCCCACGCCCGAGGACATCGAGAAGCTCCTGGCGGTCGCCCCGCAATACGGGCTGGAGATCCGGGTGCCCGAGCCGGCCTGATCCCCGAGACGACCATCGCCTCGTCCGCCGGAGAACCGACCATGAGCTGAGATGCGGGCCGTGACCCGTTCCTTCAGGCGGCGATCGACGAGGCGAAGGCCGGGCTCGCCGAGGGCGGCATCCCCATCGGCTCAGTTTTGGTCATCGACAACCAGATCGTCGGACGGGGACACAATCGCCGGGTCCAGAACGGCAGCGCCATCCTCCACGCCGAGATGGACGCCATCGAGAACGCCGGGCGGCTGAAGGCGGGCGACTACCGGCGTGCCGTGCTCTATTCGCCCCTTTCGCCATGCGACATGTGCTCGGGCACGGCCCTGCTCTACAAGATCCCGAGGATCGTCGTCGGCGAGAACCGGACGTTCCGGGGGCCGGAGGACTACCTCCGTTCCCGAGGCGTCGTCGTGGAGGTGCTCGACGACCCGGAGTGCGTCCGGCTGATGGAGGCGTTCATCAAGGACCGACCCGACCTCTGGAACGAGGAGATCGGCGAGTAGCTGGGCCGGATGCTCTGCTCGATTAAGGCAACGCCCCGATCCCGACCCGCCCCCGCCACCGCCACGACCTCAGCCCTTCTTCGCCTGTTCCTCGTCGATGATCGCCTCCAGCGTCCCCCGGTTCTGCAAGCCGGTCAGGACGTGCTCTCAGATGACGAACATGGGCACACCATCGACGCCCGCCTCCTTGTAAGCGTGCTTGAGTGCTCGGCGGTGTGCCTCCCGATAGCGCCGTGTCCGAAGGGCTTCCTCGAACGCTGACTCGTCCAGGCCGATCTCGCCCGCCAGTGTCGTCAGCACACCGACGTCACCGATGTCCCGGCCCTCGACGAAGAACGCCTCCAGGACCCGGTGGTTGTACGCATTGCCTTTGCCGTGCTCCCTGGCGAACTGGTAGCCCTAGAAGGCCAGGTGCGTAGCGGCTGGGGCGAGACCGGCGGCAGCGTGATGGGGACGCCCATGCGGTTCGCTAACGGGTAAACCGACTGCGACCAGGCCCGCTGGAGGTATTCGCCTTCGGGACGCAGTGTGGGGTTGGGCTCGGGCCGAAGCTCGAACGGCATCCATTCGACCTCGACGTCCTGGCCCTCGATCGCCTGCCGTAGCGGAAACTCCGCCAGATAGCAGAACGGTCAGACGTAATCTGAGTAAACCTGGATCTTCAGCGGCATGGCCGACCTCATCCGAGGTTCTCGTTGGTCTTCACCTCCGTCCACGTAGAAGCGAACGCCATGCCGAACGGGACGATCCTTCGGTTCTGTCTCGGCATGAAGGTGATCCCGACCCCGAAGTCCGTTTCCGAGGCAGCCGATCCGTCTCGACCAGATGGCGATTGCCATTCCGACTGATGCGAGACCTGCTCCTGGTCAATTCCCCGGTCCGAGGTTATCTTCAGGGCCGGCGTACACTAACATGCTAATGCGGTAATGACATCCATGAGGAACCCCTCGCTCCATCCGCAGCTTCGGCGCTTCCTGACGAGGCTCATGCGACGGTCGGGGTGTGGCTTGAGGATCGAGAGGGTGAAGCGGTCGAGCCAGGGGATGTTCGCCCCGAGCCCCCGCTCGCGGATCCGCGATTCGTCCTCGCGGAACGTCACCTCGAGGGTCCAGTGGCCCGCGTTCTCCACCGACCAGGGGCCGCGCACCGCCCGGGCGAACCGGTCCAAGTCCACCGGCAGGCGGCTGAGATCGTAGCGGACCGCGAGGCTCTGCTCCCCGCCCGCCCGCCGCCGCGACGTCACCACGCCGACCGACTTCCGCCGCTTCCATTCGGCCGGACCCGGCCGGCCCTTGGGAACCGGCAGCGGCAGGGAGGTCCGCTCCTCCTCGCGGCCGGGACCGCGATCGGTCGTCGTTGGGAGGCGGGCAAGAATAACCTGTTGAAATTCAGCCTTTCCTCGGGGAGATGGTGTAGTTCCCATCGCCGGGGAACTTGTCCCGCTTGATCCGCACACCTGCCATCTCCTCGTCACTCACCTCGATCCCCTTCGGATAGCTGTTGGTGTCCAGGGCGGCCTCGATCCGCAGGCCCGCCTCCGTCCGTGTGCCACCGATGAGATTGACGATCCCCTCCCGGCTCAGCAACGGCCGGCCCCCCCAGTTCTCGGTGTTGTGGCAGAACATCCGGTGCTCGATCGTGTTCCCCTGGCTCGTGCCCGGCGGGAAGTGGCCCACCTTGACCCGCAGGCCCGTCGCATCGGCCAACTCCTGCACGGCCAGCTTCCCGAGGCGGACCCGGCGGCCGTTGCTCCCGCCGGAGTCGGCGGTCACCAGCAACGCCTTCGCCTCGGGGTAGACCGGCGAGCCCATGTTGACCCACCATCGCCGAAGCGACGCGGCGGCGAACCGGGCGGTGTCGTGGTCGATCCCGACGCGGACCCACCCCCGGTTGGCCGTCAGGTCGTACACCCCGTAGGGGATCGCCTGGCCGAGTTCCTTGTCCGGGAAGTCGTGGACCCGCACTTCCTCGGGGGGCCCCTTCGGCTGGGACGCACGCCCGGCGTTCTTGAAGTCGCCGACCCGTTCCTTCTTCTTGGTGTCCACCGAGACGACCGGCTGGCCCCGACGCGGGAAGCGGCGGACCTGATCGCTGATGGACGGGAACGGGGCGTTGCGGTCGGGGTGCGAGGCCCCCTCCCGCGTCTTGCGGTTGGACGGGAGGCTGTCGCCCCACTCCCCGAGCCGGGCGGCCACCGTGCGGTAGCCGACGGCATGGCCCTGCGGCCCGAGCGTCTCGGCGAGCTTGCGGGTGCTCTTGCAGGTCCACCGCAGGGGCGACGGCGGGACGCCTCGGGTCACGGGATCGACCAGGGCCTCCCGCGCGGCCAGGAGCGACGGGTCGCGCGCGGTGACGGGCTTGCGACCGCCGCCGGGCTTGCGGACCCGATCTGCGGGCGCGTCGTTATCCGGCGTGATGGGCGGCGGCTGTCGCTCCCGGAGCCCCACGCCGAGGGTCGTCTGGGAGAGCCCGGTGGCGAGGGCGACGGCGGTGAGGCCACCCCAGCCGATCTCCCTGGCCTCGGCGGCGGCCCAGAGCCGACGGAGCCGCGCGTTCAGGAGCGGTGTGAGGTCCTGATACTTCCGCCGGATGCCGTCCACGAGGGTGGCGTCTGCCATACCGACAGGAGACCTGACCCGAGCGATTTCATCAAGTTAATTCTGCCCGACCCCTAAGTGGTTCATCCGGCAGGTGATTTGCAGATGGATGGAGGCATCACCAGGAGGTGCCCCATGGCCGCCCGAGTCACGCTCCGCCCGATGACCCCCGAGGAACAGCAGGCCATCGCCGACCTGCTCCACTCGCGCACCGCCCCGGTCCGCCTGGTCGAGCGCGCCCGCATCGTCCGGGCCGCCGCCGACGGCCGATCCGCGCCCGTCATCGCCGCCGAGTTGGGCTGCTCACGCCCCACGGTCTATGCCTGGGTCCGCCGCTTCAACGACCAGGGGGTCGCCGGCCTCCAGGAGCGGCCCCGCGCCGGCCGGCCCCCGACCTACACCGCGGCACAGCGGGCCGAGGGCGTCGCCGCGGCGTTGACCGACCCCAAGGCCCTCGGCCTGCCGTTCGGCTGCTGGACGCTGGACCGCCTCCAGGCCTACCTCAGCGAGCAGAAGGGCCTGGCCATCAAGCGGAGCCGCATCGACGAGGTCCTCACGGAGGAGGGCCTCCGCTGGCGGAAGCAGGAGACGTGGTTCGGCGAGCGGGTCGACCCCGACTTCGCCGAAAAAAGGGGGCGATCGAGCGGCTCTACACGGACCCGCCGGCGGGCTCGGTCGTCGTCTGCCTCGACGAGATGGGGCCGGAGTCGGCCAAGAGCTTCCCGGGCCGACAGCTCGTCCGCGTCGAGCCCCGAGGCGACGCCGATGGCCGAGGCCGGCCGGCCGGACGCGCCAAGCAAGAGATCGACTACGGGCGGCGCGGCAAGGGATACCTCTTCGGCGCCTTCCGCCCGGCCACCGGCGAGGCGTTGACGCGCCCGTATCCCAGCCGCAGCGCCGCCAACTGGGCCGACTTCCTGGCCCACGCCGAGTCCTGGGTGCCGGCGGAGGTCGGGCGGGTCTACGCGATCGTCGACAACCTCAGCGCCCACCGGGCGACCGACGTGCTGCTGTTCGCGTTGGCCCACCCGCGCTGGGAATTCGTGTTCCAGCCGAAGTACGCGGCGTACCTGAACCTGATCGAGCCCTGGTGGAAGGGGCTGCGGAGCCTGGCCCTGAAGGGGCGTCGGTTCGAGACGTGGGAGGAGGTCTGCCGGGCGATCGAGGAGGCGACGGCCTACTGGAACTGGCACCGCCACCCGTTCGTCTGGGGCCGGCGCCGGAGACACCGGCCGCGACGCCGCCCCGGCATCGCGGCCGTACCCGGAGTCAGGGGACTTGCCGGATGAACCACTTAGCGGTCGACTATCACGGAAGCAATATGTTTTAATTAAGCGTATGTTGTATAATTGCAGAAATTGGGTGGTGTCTTAGGCTTGTTGAACGGGGTAAGCCTTTGGTATGGATGACATTATCGGCTTGAGCCGGCCCCATCCGCCGTACACGTCCGGGAGGCGTCGCCATGTCGGAGGACCTATCCCGCTTCTGCTGCCAGAACGAGCGTTGCCCCGACTTCGGCAAGCGGGGGCTCGACAATCTGACGGTCTGCGCCCGCTATGGCAAGGACAAACAGCGCCGCCTGCTCTACGGCCGCACCTGCAAGGCGCGGTTCTCGGAACGCAAGGGCACCCCGCTGTTCGGCTCCCAGCTGACCGAGGAGCAGGCGTTGTCGATCTTCGAGCACCTGGCCGAACGCAACGGCGTCCGGGCCACCGCCCGACTGGTGAAGGTGAACCGCAACACCGTGGTCCGCTATGCCCGCCTGGCGGGCGGACACGCCCGCCAACTGCACGACGAACTGGTGGCGTTTTCCCCCGAAGACCCGTGAGGTCCAGTTCGACGAGAAGTGGTCGTACGTCTTCAAGAAGCCGGAGCACTGTGACCCCGACGACCCGGCCGACGCCAACCGCGGGGACTGGTGGGATCACGCGGCGCTGGACCCGGAGAGCCGGTTGGTTCTGGCGGTGGTCCCCGGCGCCCGGGATGCCGAGGCCGTCGCGGAGGTGGTCGGCGAGGTGAAGGACCGGACCGGCGGCCGGGTGCTGGAGTTGGTGACCAGCGACGATTACCCCGCCTATGAGACGGCCTTGCGGGCGGCGTACGGCCAGGAGGTCACGACCACGGCCAGCGGCCGGCCGAGCCGCAAGATGGTCCCCGAGAAAGTGCCACCCCCGGGGATGAGCTATGCCACGGTGGAGAAGCGTCGGGAGAAGGGCCGGGTGGTCGAGGTCATCACCCGGGTGGTCTTCGGCACGCTGGCGCTGGTGCAGGCGGCGTTGGCGCGGTCGAAGGCGAGTCGCCGGATCAACGTCGCGTTCCTGGAGCGGCAGAACGCCACCGACCGGCACCACAACGCCCGGAAGGTGCGGAAGATCTACACATTCAGCAAGGACTGGCGAGTGCACGAGGCGATGACCGACTTCACGATGTACAGTTACAATTTCTGCTGGCCTGTACGAACGCTGGCCGAACGGGATGACAACGGCCGCCTCCGACGGCGAACGCCCGCGATGGCGGCGGGGTTGGCCGACCACGTCTGGACGATGCGCGAGTGGATCACGCTCCCGAGTGTTCAACGCCGTTAAGACACCACCAGGAATTGGGATTCTCTGGAACGGACGCGGGAGTTCTTCGATGGCAGTCGCTCAACCGAACAATATCTCATGCTTGGGGGTCGATGTGGCCCACCAATCAGGGATTTTTGGCAAACTCAAAGAGGCAAATTGATTACGGCAGGCCGGCGGTGATCTCGGACCGCCTTCAGAGCCCTTCCTGATCCACGAACCCGCGGATTCGGTCCGGTTTGGCCTGGTGGGACAGCCGCCCCGGCTGGCCCGACCGGACGACCGCCGGGGCGGCTGTCCCCCAGGAGTCCAGCTCGAATCGGACCGCATCCGCGGGTTCGGGGATGAGACGGACGCATTCCGGAGTCACCGGTGGGGTGGATGTTGTCCGGGGATCTGGGCCGGGCTACTATCGAACGTCGATATCGAATGCGGAGATCGAACCTTGAGCGAAATCTTGACCCGGATGTTCTTCGGCGGGTTCGTCCGGATGCATGTCCTCTACCACGCAGTGCAGCGAGCCGGTCTTTGGTGTCGAGATGATGGAGGAGCTGGCGCGGCACGGCTACGACGTCGGCGCCGGCACACTCTATCCGATGCTCCACCAGCTTGAGGAGGCGGGGTACTTGAACGGTCAGGCCGAGATTGTCGGCGGCAAGCAGCGGAAGTACTACCGCGCCACGGCTGAAGGGGTGAGGGCCCTCGAAGAGGCCAAGGCCCGTCTCCGCGAGTTGGTCAAGGAGGTCCTCCATGATGACCCGCCAACGCCCTCGATCCGCGACCAGGGCCGGAAGTCGGGCCCCCCGACGGCCTGACCACCCCCCAGATCCCGAGCGAATGGACCGAAATCCATGAATCCGATCGACTTCGCCCTGAAGCGGCCGATGACCGTGATGGTCCTGGTCGTCGCCGTCGCGCTGGGGAGCGTCCTGGCCGTCCGCCGCATGGCCATCGACATCTTCCCGAACCTCAACCTCCCGGTCGTCTACGTCTGCCAGCCCTACGGCGGCATGGACCCGGCGCAGATGGAGGGGCTGCTCACGAACTACTACGAATATCACTTCCTCTACATCGCGGCATCCACCACGTCGAGTCGAAGAACGTGCAGGGGATGGCCGTGATGAAGCTGTTCTTCCACCCCGGCACGAACATGGCGCAGGCGATGGCCGAGACGATCGGCTACGTCACCCGGTCGCGGGCCTTCATGCCGCCGGGGACCGTCTCGCCGTTCATCACCCGGTTCGACGCCGGCAGCGTGCCGGTCGGCTACCTCGTGCTGTCGAGCGAGACGAAGACGATCGGCGAGATCCAGGACCAGGCGCTGTTCAAGGTCCGGCCGATGTTCGCCAGCCTGCCGGGCGTCTCGGCCCCGCCGCCGTTCGGCGGCAGCCAGCGCACGGTCGTCATCCGGCTCGACCCGGACCGGCTGCGATCCTACACGATGTCGCCCGACGAGGTGATCTCGGCGCTGACAGCCGGCAACGTCATCAGCCCCTCGGGCACCGTCCGGATCGACGACGCGATGCCGATCGTGCCGGTCAACGCGCTGGTCAAGGACGTCTCCGAACTGCTCGACATCCCGATCCGGCCGGGCAGCCAGCCGACGGTCTACCTCCGCGACGTGGCCACGGTGCAGGACGCCAGCGACATCCCGGTCGGCTACGCGCTGGTCAACGGCCGGCGCGCCGTCTACATCCTCGTGACCAAGCGGGCCGAGGCATCGACCCTGGCCGTCGTCAACAACGTCAAGGCGGCCCTGCCGGACATGAAGGCGGTCTTGCCCGAGGACATCAAAGTCAGCTTCGAGTTCGACCAGTCGCCCACCGTGACCCGGGCGATCCGGAGCCTGGTGCTCGAAGGGGCGATGGGGGCGGGCCTGATCGGGCTGATGGTGCTGGTGTTCCTCCGCGACTGGCGGAGCGTGCGATCGTCGTGCTGAACATCCCGTTCGCGATCTGCGGGGCGCTGGTCGGCGCTGTGGCTGACCGGGCAGACGCTCAACATCATGACGCTCGGCGGCCTGGCCCTGGCGGTGGGCATCCTGGTGGACGAATCGACGGTTGAGATCGAGAACATCCACACCCAGCTCGGGCGGACCGATTCGGTGGCCCTGGCCGTCCGGCAGGGGCAACATGGATACCGCCGTGCCGCGATTGCTGGCGATGCTCTGCGTCCTGGCGGTGTTCCTGCCGTCGTTCTTCATGCAAGGGTCGGCGCAGGCCCTGTTCGTGCCGCTGTCGCTGGCCGTCGGCTTCGCGATGATCGGTTCCTACCTGCTCTCCAGCACGTTCGTGCCGGTGCTCGCGATCTGGCTCTCTGAAGAAGCGTCATCACGCGGGCAACGGCCAGCCGCGACGGACGCTCTTCGACCGCTTTCGCGACGGCTTCGCTCGCGCCTCGGGCGTGCTGCTTCGTGGTCGCTGGCTCGTGCTGGCCGCCTATCTCGTCGCCTCGGCACTGGTGATCTACGGCGTCGGTCGGAGGCTGGGCCTGGAGATCTTCCCGAGGGTGGACGCCGGGCGGTTCCAGCTCCGCTTGAAGGCCCCGACCGGCACACGCATCGAGAAGACCGAGGCGATCGTCAAGGACGTGCTCGACAGCGATCCGCGAGGAGGTCGGAGAGGACGCGGTGGAGATCTCGGTCGGCTACGTGGGCCTGATCCCGTCGAGCTACCCGATCAACGCGATTTACCAGTGGACCGGCGGGCCGGAGGAGGCGTTCCTTCGGGTGGCGTTGAAGGAGGAGGCGGGCGTGGACATCGAGGTGCTCAAGCGTCGGCTCCGCGAACGCCTCGGCGCGGCGATGCCAGACGTGAAGTTCTCGTTCGAGCCGGCCGACATCGTCAGCGACGTCATGAGCTTCGGCTCGCCCACGCCCGTCGAGGTCGCCGTGAGCGGGCCGAACTTCGACGAGAGCAAAGCGTTCGCCGAGAGGGTCCGCGTCGAACTGGAGGCGATCCCGACCCTTCGCGACGTGCGCTACGGCCAGGCGCTCGATTATCCGACGGTCAGCGTGAAGATCGACCGCGAGAAGGCGGGGCTCAGCGGCGTCACGGCCGAGGAGATCGCGCGATCGCTGGTCACGGCCACGTCGTCGAGCCGCTTCGTCGTGCCGAACTACTGGCCCGACCCGAAGTCGGGCATCGGCTACCAGGTGCAGGTCGAGATCCCGTACCAGATCATGGGCTCGGTGGAGGACATCGAGACCATCCCGATCCAGCACCCGGGCGGTCCGTCGCTGCTCCTGCGCGACGTGGCCGACGTGGTGCCCTCGACGATGCCAGGCGAGTATGATCGATACAACATGAAGCGGACCATGACGCTGACGGCCAACATCGTCGGTGAGGACCTCGGCCGCGCCGCCGACCGCGTGGCCGAGGCCATTGAAGCGGGCGGGCGAGCCGCCGAAGGGGGTCAAGGTGGACGTACGCGGCCAGATCGCCCCGATGCGGGAGATCCTGGGCGGTCTGACGGTCGGCCTGGCGATGTCGGTCGTGGTGATCCTGCTGCTGCTGACGGCGAACTTCCAGTCGGTCCGGCTGGCATTCGTGGCGATCGCGACGGCGCCGGCGGTTGTCGCCGGGGTCGTCCTCGCGCTTTGGTTGACCGGCACGACGATCAACCTCCAGTCGTTCATGGGCGCGATCATGGCCGTCGGCGTGGCGGTGGCGAACGCGATCCTGCTCGTCACCTTCGCCGAGCGAAGCCGGCTGGCCGGGGCATCGGCCCGCGAAGCGGCCGTGCGCGGGGTAAGGGACCGACTGCGGCCGATCCTGATGACGAGCCTCGCGATGATCGCCGGGATGACGCCGATGGCGCTCGGGCTGGGCGAGGGCGGTGAGCAGACCGCGCCGCTGGGCCGGGCGGTCATCGGCGGCCTGGGGGCCGCGACGTTCGCCACCCTGCTCGTCCTGCCCTCGGTATTTGCGATCGTCATGGGTGGGGCCGACCGGCGTTCCGCGTCGATCCACCCGTTCGACCCGGAAAGTTCCCGCTTCCTCGGCGGCACATGAGGCCGCTCGCGCCGAAGCTTTCCAGGTCGAACGAGAGTCGGCGGCACCGCGAACCATCGGCGGGGCCGGTACGCCCGAGGTCGACCCCGAGCCTTGAGCCAGTTGCATCACCGCGATGCGTCGAGAATCGAACGAAACCAGGAGTGCGATCATGCGGAGCCATCCCCTCTCGTGGGCGGCCTTCGGCGGGGCGGCGATTGGTCTGACCGCGAGCCTCCTTTCGGGCTGCGAGTCGCCACCATCGGGCTCCCCGTCGCGAGCGGAGTCGCCGGGCGCTCCGACCGTCACCCGGGTCGTCACCGTGACCCCCGAGTCGAGCCGACGTCCGCCGGACCACCGCGAGCCCGGCCAGATCGAGGCGTTTGAGACGACGGCGATCCACGCCAAGCTCGGCGGGTTACGTCCGAGATC
The DNA here is from genome assembly GCA_963752755.1 of uncultured Planctomycetales bacterium. Taxonomy (GTDB): domain Bacteria; phylum Planctomycetota; class Planctomycetia; order Isosphaerales; family Isosphaeraceae; genus CAVVZJ01. The sequence continues at coordinate 98,366 of CAVVZJ010000012.1, forward strand.
CTGGCCGTGGACATCGGCGACCGGATCACCGAGGGCCAGGTACTCGCCGAGCTTTTCGTACCCGAGGTCGAGGCCGAGCGGGAGCAGAAGCGGGCGATGGTCGAGCAGGACGAAGGCCGAGCGCAAGCAGGCCGAGTCCAGCCGTTGAGGTCGCCCAGGCCGCGATCACCAGCGCCGAGGCGAGTCTGACGGAGACCCGAGCCGCCATCCGACGCACCGTGGCCGACATCGCCCGCTGGCAGGCCGAGTACGACCGGATCGACCAGCTTGTCCGTGAAGCGGGCGATCACCGACATGCTCCGCGACGAGACCCGAAGCAAGCTGGAATCGGCCCGGGCTGCCCGCGACGAGGTCCAGGCCCGGGTTCGCACCGCCGAGTCGGCGTTGGTCCAGGCTCAGGCCGAGCTGGACAAGGCCCGAGTCTGACGTCGTGGCGGCCGAGGCCCGCGTCACCGTGGCCGAGGCCGACGCGCGACGCGCCGAGGCCCTGGCCGGCTACGCCAAGATCGTTGCCCCGTTCGACGGCGTCGTGATCCGAGCGTCAGGTCGATACCGGTCACCTCACGGTTCCGGGCGGCTCGTCCGACCCCCTGTTCATCGTCGCCCGGACCGACAAGGTCCGGATCGCCGTTGGCGTGCCCGAGGTCGATGCTCCGCTGATCGAGCCCGGCGACTCGCGCCGAGGTCCGCCTCCAGGCGCTCGACGGCCGCACGTTCGCGGGGACCGTCGCGCGGACCTCCTGGGCCCTCGAACCGACCACCCGCACGCTCCGCGCCGAGATCGACCTGGAGAACCCCGAGGGCTTGCTCCGCCCCGGGCTCTACGCCTACGCCACCATCATCGCCGCCGAACGCGCCCGACGCCCTCACCGTTCCTGCATCGGCCGTGGTCCGGGACGGCGGTCAGACCTACTGCATCGTCGTCGAGGACGGCAAGGCGATGCGACGGGAGATCGTCCCCGGGTTGAGCGACGGTCAGCGGATCGAGATCGTCTCGGGCCTCCAGGGCGATGAGGCAATCGTCCTCGCCAATGCCGACAGTCTGGCCGAGGGCCAGCCGGTCGCGGCCGAGCCTGCCCCCGCATCGAAACCGTAGCCAGCGCCGCGGCGGTCCGTTTCAGGGTTCGGGGAAATCGGTCTTCCGAATCGAGAGAAGGCAAGGCACGGTACGACCGATAATATCGGATATCGAAACAATCCGGCGGAGGAGTTCGCACCTCGCGCCGCACCGGAGATGAACGGCCTGACCAGGGAGGGTCGGCGGGATGGCACGAACGGTACCGGTCGCGTCCGACCGCGCCCTTTCTGGCTACAGCGACGATCGGCCTCGGTCTCGGTGCGGTGGCGACGGCCCAGATGCCGCCGGCCCTACCACAGCTTCCGTCGCCAGCGACCTTGCAGCCGGAAGCCTCGGTCCTGCCGGTCCGAACGGAGGAGCTGGGAACGACGGATTCCGCATCGATAAGGCCGCCCTTGTCCATCTCGGGACCGCCGGCAAGCCCCTTGATTCCCGGTCAGGCGATCTACCCGATCGATCTGGCCGGCGCCCTGCGGTTGGCCGGCGCCCGCGACCTGGAAATCGCGATCGCCCGGACCCGGGTTGCCCAGGCGGTCGCCGACCTGAGCCACGCGCGGGTCGTCTGGCTGCCCAGCCTGTTCCTCGGGCCAAACTGGATTCGCCACGACGGCTCCGCCCAGATCGTTCAGGGCCCGGTCCAGCAGATCAGCAAAAGTTCTCTGTTTCTCGGGGCGACCGCCGCCCTCGGACAGGGAGTCACCGGGCCAGTCCCGGCGGGCGGGCCGGCGCCGTTGTCGAGCACCACAGCGGTCATCCGGATCTCCGATGCCATCTTCGAGCCGCTCGCCGCTCGCCAGGTCGTCGAGGCCCAAAGGGCTGCGGTCGTCGCTGCCACCAACGACGCGTTGCTCGGCCTGGCGGAGTCGTATTTCGACCTCCAGCTCGCCGCCGGCCGGCTTGCAGATCGCCCGCGAGGCGGCGGCCCACGCCGAGGCACTGGCCGACCTCACCGCCTCTTACGCCCGCAGCGGCGCCGGCCTGGAGGCGGACCATCGCCGCGTCCTGACCGAGCTGGAGCACCGTCGCCAGGCGATCGAGCAGGCGGTCGGCGAGCTGGAGGTCGCCTCCGCCGAGGTGGTTCGCCGAACGCGTCTCGACCCGACCATCGTCGTCGCGCCGATCGAGCCGCCCGAGACCATCCTCCGGCTCGTCGCCGATGCCTGCTCCCTCGACGCCCTGATCGTGACCGGCCTCCGTTGCCGGCCCGAGCTGGCCCAGCACCAGGCGCTCGTGGAGGCGATGCTCGTTCGCCTCAAGCAGGCGAGGCTCCGCCCCTTGATCCCGAGCCTGGCTCTGCGCTATTCGGCCGGCGGATTCGGCGGCGGCCCGAACGCCTTTTTCGGGAACTTTGACGGCCGTCACGACGCTGACGTCAACCTCTTCTGGACGCTGGAGAACCTCGGCCTCGGTGACCGTGCCCGGATGCGGCGCAGCGATGCCGAGCGCGAGGAGGCCGTGCTCCATCTCATCCAGGTGCAGGACCGGGTGGCGGCCCAGGTCGTCCGGGCCGACAAGTCGCGGCTTGCCGCCCGCCGGCAGATGGAACGAGCCTCCCAGCAGCTTCCCGAGGCGCTCCGCTCTCTTGAATTGAACTTCACCAGCATCCGCCGCGGCGCGGGATTGCCGGGCGCCACACGACCGATCGAGGTTCTCCAGCCGATCCAGGCGCTGGCCCTGGCCCGGACGGATTCCCTGGAGTCGATCCTGGCATATAATCGTGCCCAGTTCCAGCTTTACCACGCGATCGGTCGGCCTCCCCTGGTGGCAACTCCCGCCGGTCATCCCGCATCACCCCCGGCAACTCCCTTTTCTCCACCGCCACCGCCAAGATGAGGAGAATCGATCCGGAGTGCCCACGCTCCAGGGACGCCCTCCTACTCGCTCTGCCCCTTGAAGGGACCCATGACCTCGTACTTCACCGGCACCTTGACCTGACCTTCGATCAGTCGCTTGGTGTCCGGGCTGATGTCGCGGACCCCCACGCCGAGGCTATCCTTGTCGGGCCAGACGGCATGGACCCCGGGTAGACCCATCAACCAGTCGCGATGCTTGTCGAGCGACTTCTGGACACTCTTTTCCGCGGAATCCTCCATGGTCGTCTCCCCAATTCGGTTGTTATTGCCAATACCCACTTGAGCATTCTCCGCGCCCGGGTCGATCCGTGTCAATCGGCGTCCTGATGCCGCCGAAGTTTGGGAGATTGGTTAGGAGTTACGCCGTTGGCGTCGGCAGGAGGAGTAGGCCCGACTTCACGGGCCAGGGCCAGAAATTCTTGGAATCCTTGGCGTTCCAGCCCGACTGAAGTCGGGCCTACTCCTTCCAACTCCGTCCAAAGCTCGGGAGAAGGTGCCAACGGCGTAACTCCTATCGGTAATCGTTCAGCCGAATCCGGTGATGGCCGCAAGCATCGGGTGCGGCCATCCATCCTGCGATCGGCGGACATGGTTACGAGAGATCACGCAGTCATGGCAGGCTCCTGGGTTGGACCGGGTTCGATCCACTCACGCCGCCCTTCCTGTCTTGCATCCACTCACGCCGCCCTTCCTGTCTTGCCGAAAGCTTCACGGTATCCAGAAGCAACTCGACCGCCACCACAACGGCGCGGTCATCCGTGAACGTCATTCCGAGTGCGGCATGCTGGTTCGGGTCTCAAAAAGTCACAGCCGAACGGCGAGACCTGCTTTGTTTTGCGACTCGCTGGCCAGCGGAACGGCCTGCGAACGCACCAGCGACGCGCCAGGGACGTCTGCGGGATGTCGAAAGGACGCCGAGTGGACGCTTCGCAAGCTGACATGCCCAGGACCGCAAATCGTTTACTCGAAGGAGTTAAGAGAGGAACTTTGCCTATTTTGAAGTTCGTTCGGCGCCGGGGACGCATCGCGGCGTCGCGTCGTTGTGGGCGCAACGGGTGGACCCGGGAGCAGCCGGATCAACCGGGAGACAGGGTTAATTATAGCACAGATTTGGGATGTTGGCACGGATGGCATCATGATTCGGGACGAACCTGGGTCGACCTCGGGGAAGGCCAGGGAGGGCCGAGCCAGGTGTTCCGGTGTCTGGCACAGAGCGGATCGAGGAGGCGGCCGCACTGCGAGGAGCCAAAGGGAAGCTCATCGTGTCCGGGGATCAGCGGGGAGCGGGCTCCAGGAGGATCTTGAGGCCGGCTATATCCTGGTCGATCGTGCCGACGAGACGCCCCGGATTCTGCGAGTCCACGCTGTGGTTGCGGGCGGACAGCCGGTAGCCCTGCAGCGCGACAACCAGGCTGTAGCGTTCGGTGGGCAGACCGGTGATCGTGAAGCGGCCTTCGGGGTCCAGTTCCACGGCCCGGGAATCCCAGGCGTCTTCGCGGCTGACCAGCAGGCGCGTTCGGGGCGGGATCAGCTGGTCATCTGCGAGGAGGACCCGGCCTTCGATGCGATGGCCCGGGACAACGGGAAGGTCGCCGACGTCCGAGGTGCCACCCTCGCTGGCGGCATGGACGAGGTGGGCCTCGACGGCACCGCCATCGGGGAGGCTCGCCATCAGGCCGTACACGAAATAGTCGTCGTCGGGGTGGACGTTGAGGAAGATGAACCGACCTTCGTCGTCGGTGCCGATGGACATGTCGCCCAGGAAGGTGACGCTGTTGCGGCTGGCCTGGACGAGTCCAACGGCGGCGCCGGCGACGGGCTGACCGTCGCGGACGAGGCGGCCGGTGATCGTGGCGCCGGCGGTCATCGCGATCCGGTGGGGGTTGCCCGCGGGCTTGCGTTCCGTGACGAGGGCGAATGTAAGCTCCATAATATTTTCCGGTTGTGGCGACCCCGGGTCGGCCGATTAGCTCGTGGCACCGATTCAGCCCCATGAGCCAACTTTCTTTGTGTGACCAGCGCAAACTTCGATGCGAGTGAGTTCATTTGAGGGCGTTACAATGATCCAACTTTTCGGTAGATGAGACTGGTGAAAACAGTGTCCAAACCCTTAGAATTATCTCGACCCTGGATCGACTCGATCTCCATCGAAGTCGCTCCTGGGCGAAATGGTGACGGCGCGAGAAGTCGTTCGGCGATTCCCCAGGTTTCGTTGAGGCGATGCCGTCTCAGAGCAGCGGACTGCGGGGTCCACCTGAGCCTGACAGCCCTGGATGCGACGCGATCCCAAGCCCAACCCTGGAGGTCAAGACCCCATGGCACGCCGGCTCTTGCTGGTCGAAGACAGCTCGACAATGCGGCGGATGATCGCTGCCTGGCTCCAGCAGGAGGGGTATGAGGTCGCGACGGCTGGCGACGGACGCGAAGGCCTGGAGAAGGCCCGCGAGGTCGCGCCCGAGCTGATCGTCACCGACTTCGAGATGCCCGAGCTGGATGGGCCAGGGCTCTGCCGCGCTTTGAAGGCGGACGAGGCACTCCGGTCCATCCCCGTGCTCATGCTCACGACCCTCGGGGCAACCGAGAGCAAGGTTCAAGGTCTCGACGCCGGGGCCGACGATTACATCGAGAAGCCGAAGTCGCCGCAGGAGGTTCCGGAGATCTTCGCCCGGATCCGGGCGCAACTCCGCATCGCTGACCTCCGCCGCGAGCTCGCTGACCGGAACCGCCTGCTGGAACTGGCTCAGGCGAAGCTCGCCATGGAGCTGAACCTGGCACGCAAAGTCCAGTTCGGCCTGATGCCCAGACCACCCCGTCCACGGGGGGTGCTTCGGTTAGCCGTCTCCTACCAGCCCGCAAACCAGCTCGGGGGCGACCTGTACGACCTCGTCAGCCTGGACGGTAACCGGCTGGGCGTGCTGGTGGTCGACATCTCGGGCCACGGCGTGAACTCGGCCCTGCTGTCGGGAATCGTCAAGACCCTGGCCGCGCCGTTGATGGCCTCCGGGATGCGCCCCGGGCCGATGTTCGCCGCACTCGACGCGGCGATCGTGCCCTTCTTCCCGGACGAGTACTTCTTCACCGCCTTCTACCTGATCTTCGACGAGGCGAGCGGATCGCTCGACTACGCCGGTGTGGGCCATCCCCCCGCTCTGGTGGTCGGATCGGGTGGTACGCGGGAGCTTGACTCCGATGCGGGCCTGCTGGGAGTTGGCATGGTACCGGAGCTGGTGGGCGGGTCCGACCGGCTGGCGCCAGGGGAGTCGCTGCTGGTTTACACCGATGGACTCTGCGAGGCGATGGACGCCAGCGGCAAGCAGTTTGGCACCGAGCGGATCGCGGAGATCCTGGAGGCCCATCGCGCCGAGGAGCCCTCGGCGCTCCTGCGGCACCTGGAGGAGACGGTCACCGGCCACACCGCTCCAGGACGCCCGCACGACGACATCAACATGATCCTGATCCAGCACCAGCCATCGTGAGCCGGCTCCGCCCATCGCTCGGAAGAGGAACCATGGAATCATCGTTCTTGAGAAATCTTAAAGTCATTTGGTTCGCCCTTTGTCAGAGTGTAAGATAGTAGGTCGGTCGGTCAGTCAGATCATGTCCGAAGCCGCTCTCGACCCCCGCCGATGGCGAGCCGAGATCCAACCGACTCGCACAAACACCGTTCGACGCCGCAACGACTTTTGAGGCGAGGAGATAGGGCCCGTGTCATCCGGATCGATCCTCCCCAGTTCGGCGGAGCGTGAGGCGGGTGCCGGCACGCAGGGGGTCCGCCAGTTCGTGGGCTTCCGTCTGCACGGCGAGGAGTACGCGATCGCCATCACGAAGATCCGTGAGATCATCTTGATGAAGCCGATCACGCGGCTGCCCCAGGTGCCGGACTCGATCGAGGGTCTGATCAACCTGCGGGGCCACGTCATCCCTCTCATCAACCTGAGGAAACATTTCGGCCTTCCACCCCGCCCGTTCGACGACGAGACTCGCACGATCGTGGTGAGCATCGGCGAGAAGACGGTCGGCTGCATTGTGGACGAGGTCAGCCAGGTCATGCGGATCGCCTCCGACCAGATCCAGCCGGTGCCAATTTCCATGGCCGCCGCCGCCGAGCGGTTCATCGACGGTCTGGCCAGACTCGAAGACCGCCTCCTGATCATTCTCGACACCGACAGGCTGTTCGACGCCCGGGAGTCCGCGATCGACCCGAGCACGAGCCCCCGATCGCCCTCCATCTCCCATCCCAACCTGACAACGGAAAGTGCCGGGTGACGAATTGGATACGAACCTCCCGAGCCAAAGCCTGGAAACTCCACCGATCGAGCCGCCGCGCGAACGGCCCGACTCCGAAGGTTCAGCGCGTCGGAGACCTCCGCGAGGGGCTAACCGATCCACGACGCGAAACGGTGGTGTGGCTCCCTCCGGTCTCGAAGTCCCGTCCGACGCCGCCACTTCGGCGGAGACCGACGACCAGGTCCGCTCGATCAATACCGCCTTGCTCGAATCGATCAACGCGATCATCCGCGCCGACACGATCGAGGAGATCATCGAGTCGACGCTCGAGGTCGTTCGCAGCCGCTTCGGCATGGTGTACGGCTCGTACTGGGCTCTCGACCAGGAACGTGATGTGCTCGTCTTCTCGATGGAGTCGGGCGACGTCGGCGCCGAGTTCCGCCGCGTGAGCCGGTCATCGCGGTTCGTTGAGGGCGAGGGGCTCAACGGTCGGGCCTGGCACGAACGTGAACTCGTGTACGTGGATGACCTCGGTGACCTGACCGACTGCTCCCGGGCGACCGTCGCTCGACGCGCCGGCATCCGATCGGGCATCGCTCTTCCGATTCTCTCCGATATCGAGGTGCTGGGGACGCTCGACTTCTTCGCCGACCAGGGCAAGCGGATTACTGAGGCGATCCAGGAAGCCCTGCGCACGATTGTCCGGCTCGCCTCGGACAAGGTGACGGAGCTGACCCGCCGGCAGGAGATGACGCGGGTTGCCCAGATGATCGAGAACGCGCCCACGAGCATGATGTACACCGACCGCGATCTGAAAGTTCGCTACATGAACCCGGCCTCGAAGCGACTGCTCAAGCGGATCGAGGCGTACCTGCCGGTGAAGGCTGAGGACATGCTCGGTCAGTCGATCGACATTTTCCACAAGAACCCGGAGCACCAGCGCCGAATCCTGGCCGATCCGCGGAACCTGCCGCACCAGGCGCGGATCCGGATCGGCCCCGAGCATGCCGACCTGCTCGTCAGCGCAATCCTTGACCGGAAGGGAAACTACCTCGGCCCGATGCTCACCTGGGATCTTGTCACCGAGCGAGTGGAGGCCGAGTTGCGTGAGAACGAAGCGGCCGTGGACACCACCGCCGTCAACACGCTCCTCGTGGCTCTCAGCCGGGCGCGGACGGCCGAGGAGGTCTTCAGCCTGGCACTGACCTCGCTTCGTGAGTCGTTCGGCTGTACCTACGGCTCGGTCTGGACGCTCGACCCGAGCGAGGGTGTCCTGAAGTTCAGCCGCGACTCCGGGACGCGTCGCCGAGGAGTTCCGCCGCAAGACGGCGGAGACGACCTTCCGCGAGGGCGAAGGCTCGATCGGCCAGGCCTGGCGTCAGCGCGACGTTCAGTTCCTGAGAGACTTCTCCGAACAGCGAAGCCTCCCCCGCGCCCATGCGGCCCAACACGCGGGGCTCCAGTCGTCGGTCGCGGTACCCATCCTGCTCCACGGCGACGTTCACGCCGTCATCGACTTCTTCAGCAGTACAAAGATGCGGATCTCGGAGAGTCGGCAGGAGGTCCTGCGGAGCATCAGCCGGCTGATCTCCGGGGCGCTGGAGCGCGTGCATCAGCAGGTCCGGCTCGACGAGACGAAGCGCGACCTTGAGAGAAGGTCAACCAGCTCATGAGGGTGGCCGAGGCGGCTGCGCAGGGGAACCTGACGGTTGAGGTGGAGGTTCGCGGCGACGACGACATGGGCCGCCTGGGCGAGTCGCTGGCCAAGATGATGGCGGATCTGAAGCACGTTATCGGCGAGGTGATCGAGTCGGCCAACCAGTTCGCCGAGGGGTCGCGGGTCGTGGCCGAGAGTGCCAGCTACCTCAGCGACTCGTCGCAGAACCAGGCGGCGACGGTCGAGCAGATGTCGGCGTCGGTCGAGCACCTCAGCCGGGCGATCCAGGAGATCAACCAGAACGCCAGCTCGGCCCGCGAGCTGGCCGTGCGGACCTCGCAGCTCGCCAAGCAAGGGGGCGACTCGGTTGACCAGGCGATCGAGGCGATGAACCTCATCGGCAAGTCGAGCGAGCAGGTCAGCGACATCATCCAGGTCATCAGCGAGATCGCCAGCCAGACGAACCTCCTGGCCCTGAACGCCGCGATCGAGGCCGCCCGCGCCGGCGAGCACGGGCTGGGCTTCGCCGTGGTCGCCGACGAGGTCCGCAAGCTGGCCGAGCGGTCACGTACCGCCGCCAAGGAGATCACCGCGCTGATCAAGGAGTCGTCGCACCGCGTCGCCGAGGGAGCACAGCTCTCTCAGAAGGCCGGCCAGTCGCTCAAGACGATCGTGCACGGCGTCGAGGAGACCGCCGCCAGCATCGCCAAGATTGCCCAGGCGACTCAGGAGCAGTCGGAGTCGGCCGGCGGAGGTCAGCAAGGCGATCCAGAACGTCTCATCGATCACCGAGACGAACGCCTCCAGCTCCGAGGAGCTCTCCGCCAGCGCCGAGGAGCTAGGCGCCCAGGCCGCGTCGCTCAAGGGTGTCATCTCCGGCTTCAAGGTTTGAGGTTCGCCATGCTCGATGCCGAGCTGACCGAGGCCGAGTTCCGGAGGTTCCGCGACCTGATCTACCGGGTCGCGGGAATCCGGATCCCCGAGACCAAGAAGGTGATGGTCACGAACCGTCTGCGCCGACGTCTGCGCGCCACGGGCCTCGACAACTTCGCGGCCTACTACGCGCTGCTCACCTCCAGCGCCCGCGACGGCGAAATGCCCCGGTTCCTCGACGCGATCACCACCAACGAGACGTACTTCTTCCGCGATCCTCATCATTTCGAGTGGTTCGGCGACGTGTTCGTCCCCGAGGCCGTCCGCCAGGCCCGCCTCGGGCAGCGAGCACGGCGCCTCCGCGTCTGGTCCGCGGCCTGTGCCACCGGCGAGGAGCTCTACTCGCTCGCCTTGAAGATCCGCGAACAGCGCGGGCTGCTGGCTGGCTGGAAGGTGACGCTCCTGGGCACCGACCTCAGCGGCGCTGCCCTCGATTCCGCGCGCGCCGGGAGCTACGAGGCCCGCGCCCTCCGGTTGATCGCCCCCGAGGTCCGCACGGCCAACTTCGACCACGACGCCTCCGGCCGGCTGGACCCTGAAGCCCGAGATCCGTGCGCTCGCCACCTGGAAGCGCCATAACCTGCTCGACCCCATCCGGGAGGAACCGTTCGATTGCATATTTCTCAAGAATGTGCTGATTTATTTTGATCCCGAGTCCAAACAGCGGGTCGTCCGCAACCTGCTGGACGCGATGGTCAGGGGGGGTTACCTGGTCGTCGGTCCCACCGAGGGCGTGTACAACATGCTCGGGTCGCTCGATCGCGAGAAGACCTGGCTCTACCGGTGCCCGGCCTGAAGACGGGGGACCTCCGCGATGTCCGGATTCGACCTGGCGAGCGTGCTGCCGTTCTACCTTGACGAGGCCGACGAGCAGATCGCCGCGCTCAACGATCGGCTCCTGCGCCTGGAGCAGGCTCCCGAGGACGAGGCTGCGATCCGCGAGACTTTCCGCCTGATCCACACCCTCAAGGGCTCCTCCACGATGCTCGGGTTCGACCAGGTGAAGGGGCTCACCCATCACCTGGAGACGATCTTCGACCAGCTCCGGAGCGGCAAGCGGACCCTCGATCGGCCCTTCCTCGACCTCTGCTTCCGTTGCCTCGACGGGCTCCGCGACTACCACGCTGGCCTCCGCGCCGAGGGACGGAGCAACGTGGATCTGTCGGACCTCACGACGATGGTCCTGCAGCACCTGGAAGGATCTCCCGAGCCGGTCGAGACCTCGCTCCCGCCCTCGCCGCTGTCACCCTCGTCGGCTGATCCGGAGGACCGAGCACCGATCAGTTCCACCGCACCGAGCGAGGCGATCGAGCCGCCCGGAGCGGTTCGCCTCACCCTCGTCTTCGAGCCGAATCTGCCCTGGCCAGACATGAAGGCCAAACTTGTCCTGACCCGGCTGGCGGCCAAGGGCCGCATCCTCGCCACCGAGCCGCCCGCTGACGGGCTCGAAGAGGTGAAGACCCTGCCCGAGTTCCGCGTCTGGATCGCGACCGACTGCGACCTCGGTGAGTTGCACGCTCTGGCCGACGTGGACGGCGTGCGGGACGTCCAGATCGAGTCGGGCGTCGGGGTGATCCCGACGAGCCGCCCCGCCGTCATCGAGCATTCGGTACCTGAGGCCACCCCCACAGCACCCGAGGCCACCCCCACGGTCCCGACCGCGACCCCTTCGCCTGCTAGCCTGGAAACCCCGCCGACGGATAAGGGCGATGGGGCGGGCGTCGAGCCGAAGCGGGCGAAGGTCTCGGAGACCGTCCGCGTCGATGTCGATCGGCTCGACTTCCTGATGAACCTCGCCGGGGAGCTGGTCATCAACAAGTCGAGATTTTTGGAAATTTCTCGGGGATTGGAGGAACTCTTTCGCTCGTCCGGCGGCCGGATGCTCGCCAGCGATACGCTCGACCGGCTCGACGGCATCACCCATGGCCTGGAGGCACTCGACGGCCGGGGGGCGACGGCCGGGGGATCACACGAGCGATTGTCATCGCAGCTCCGTCGCCTTCGCGAGAACTTCCGGGCGATCCGCGAGGAACTCGACCTGATCCAGCAGGGGCGTGAGTACCTCGGGGCGATGAGCGAGGCGATCCACCACCTCACTCGGGTCTGCGACGGCATCCAGCGCGGCGTGCTGGAAACCCGGATGGTCCCCATCGGTCCCCTCTTCGACCGCTTTCACCGCGTCGTCCGGGACCTCCGCCACGCCTCCGGCAAGGAAGTCACCTTGCGGATCGAGGGTGAGAAGACCGAGCTGGACAAGCGGATGATCGACGAGCTCGGTGACCCCTTGATCCACCTCGTCCGCAACGCGGTGGATCACGGCCTGGAGCCGCCCGAGCAACGCCAGGCGGCCGGGAAACCCCGAGGCGGCACGGTGAGGCTGGCGGCCTCCCACCGGGGCAACAGCGTCGTGATCACAGTGGCCGACGACGGTCGCGGCATCGACTGTCGAGCGCGTCCGCCGCAAGGCCGTTGCGAGGGACCTGATCGACGAGGATGCGTCACTGCAGCTCGACGACCGCCAGCTCATCCAGTATATCTGGCACCCCGGCCTCAGCACGGCCGAGAGCGTCACCGACATTTCCGGCCGGGGTGTCGGAATGGACATCGTCAAGAGCCGGGTCGAGAGCCTCAACGGCACCGTCGATGTCCGGACGGAGCCGGGGGCCGGCACCACATTCATCGTTCGGCTGCCCTTGACCCTGGCGATCATGTCGGTGCTGCTAACCCGTGCGGCGGGAGAAACCTACGCGATCCCGCTCGATCACCTCGACGAGATCGTGGAGGTCGGCTCCGACCAGATCCACCGCTTGCGTGGACGCTCGTCAATCGAGATTCGGGGGAGGATCATCTCCGTCGTCTCACTCACCGAGATCCTCCACGGTTTCGAAGCGGGCTCGCGTTTGGCGGGACGGGCCGAGGGGGCCGGCGTCTCTTTGACGGCCGGCGTCTCATTGACGGTCGCCGTCATCTCCAACGGCGAGGGTATCCTCGGGCTGGTGGTGGACGAGCTGCTCGGGATGCACGAGGCGGTCCTCAAGTCGCTGGAGAAGAACTTCCGCGCCGTGCCAGGCCTCTCCGGTGCGAGCATCCTTGGCGACGGGCGGGTCTCGTTGATCCTCGACGTCGATGCGGTGATCGATATGGTCGCACGCGGCCCGGCACGGCGAGACGGCCGGCCCGCCGCACCGATCGGGTCCAGGCCGACGGTCAACTCGGAGGCGTAAGGCATGGAGCCAATCTTCACGAACACCAGGCGGCGGTTGCTCGCGGCGGTCTTCGAGAGGGGCGCCGAGGATGCCTCGGCGGCGCTTTCGAAGTGGCTCGACCAGACCGTCCGGCTGACGGTCAGCGAGGTGGATGAGATCGACCTGGCCGAGACGGACGACCTGCTCGGCCCGGCTGACCGGGTTGTCGCCGCCTGCGCCATGGAACTGCGCGGACGGCTCACGGGACAGCTCCTTCTGGTCTTCGAGGACCGAGCCGGCCTGGCCCTGACCGACCTGTTGCTCCGGCAGCCCGAAGGGACAGCGACGAGCTGGGGCGAGATCGAGCGGTCCGCCGCGATGGAGACAGCGAACATCGTCGGATGCGCCTACCTGAACTCTCTAGCCACCCATCTGCCCATTTCGAGCGTCGACGCGCCGACCGTCGGAAACGCTGTCATCCCGTCCCCGCCGACGTTCCGGCACGAGTTTGCCGGGACCTTGCTGGAGTTCGCCCTGATGGATCAGGCGATCCGGCTCGACCGCCTGCTCCTGGTGCGGACCCGCTTCGAGACGGAGTGCACCGAGTTGGACTGGACGCTCTTGCTGGTTCCGAGCGGCGAGACGCTGGCGGAGCTTGCTTCATCACTGGCGAACCTCGAGACCCACTGAGGCGCCGACGTGCCGACCTCCTCGAAGCTCAACACAACCGAGGTTCTGTCGATCCCGATCGGGAGGTGGGGGGTCGCATCGGCGCCGGTGTGCATCCGGACCTTGCTCGGGTCGTGCGTGGGGATCGTGCTCCACGACCTCGCGGCCCATATCGGAGGCGTGGCACACATCGTGCTACCCAAGTCCAATGGCGAGGCCGACCACCCGGGCAAGTTCGCCGATACCGCGATCCCGGCCATGATCCTGGACCTCGACCGGCTCCGCGGCCGCAAGGTCACCCGCGGCCTCACGGCCAAGATCGTGGGCGGGGCCAGCATGTTCCAGGCGGGCGCGGCATTGAACATCGGCCGACGCAACTCCGAGAGCGTGGAGAAGATCCTGGCGGATCTGGGAATCCCGATCCTCGGCGCGATGTCGGGGGGAGGCGGGGCGTCGTTTGAGCCTCGACACTTCAACCGGAGTCGTCTCGATCCGCATTCCCGGCGGACCGGATTACACGATATAATACCAGTTGATGCGACGTTCACCAACGCCGCGAGCCGAACCATGAAACGCCTGCTTGTTGTCGATGATGCCTTGTTGATGCGAAAGTTGATTCGAGACGTCGCGGTGGAAGCCGGCTGGGAGGTCGCGGGCGAGGCGGCCAATGGCCGGGAGGCGGTCGAGCTCTACCGCCAGCTCCGCCCTGACCTGGTCACCATGGACGTCGTGATGCCTGAGCTGAGTGGCCTGGAGGCCCTGAGGCAGATCCGAGCCGCCGATCCGGAGGCCCGGGTGGTCATGGTCACGGCGCTCGACCAGAAGCAGACGCTCGTCGAGTCGATCCGCGACGGGGCGATGGACTTCGTGGTCAAGCCTTTCGACCGGCAGCGGATCGCTGGTCTCCTGGCGAAAGTCGGCAGCCGCCTCGACGCCGCCCAACTTGGGACCGAGGCCGGAAAACCACCGACGCGAGAGGGGCCATGATCCGCGTGCAACCCATCCGCGTACTGATCGTGGATGACTCGGCCTTGATGCGCAAGCTCATCGCCGACATGCTGCGATCCGCCCCCGAGATCGAGGTCGCGGGTACTGCTCGCGACGGCGCAGAGGCCGTCGAGCTTGCTGCCAGGCTCAAACCGGACGTGATCACGCTCGACGTGGAGATGCCCGGCAAGTCCGGACTCGACGCCCTGCCGGAAATCCTTGAAGTCTGCCCGGTCCCCGTCGTCATGGTCAGTGCCCTCACATTGGAGGGCGCCGACGTGACGCTTGCCGCGCTGGAACTGGGTGCGGTGGATTTTCTGCCGAAGCCCGGCGGTCCGCGAGGCATCGCCGAATTGAAGGGGTGCAGCGAACTCCTGGTCTCGAAGGTCCTCACGGCCGCCCAGAGCCGGATCCGCCGCCAACGTACCGCGTTCGCACCACGTCCGGTCCCCCTGCGGACAAGCGTCACTCCCGTGACGGGCGGTCCCGCAACGGCCGCCTGCGTCGCGATCGGGATCTCCACCGGCGGCCCCCAGGCGCTGAGCCAGACCTTGCCGATGCTCAAGGCCCCGATCCCTCCAATCCTGGTGGTCCAGCATATGCCTGCCCAGTTCACCGGGGCCTTCGCCGCAAGGCTTGCCCGGCATTGCTCGGTCGCGGTGAAGGAGGCCGAGGAGGGTGATCGCATCGTCTCTGATCAGATTCTGATCGCTCCGGGCGGCCGGCACCTGGTTCTGGTCGGACGGGCGCCTCATGTTCGTACCTCGCTGGCCGATGGCCCGCCGGTCAGTGGGCATCGGCCGTCGATCGACTTGCTCTTCCAGTCCGTTGCACGATGCTACGGCCCATTGTCCGTGGGTTTCCTGATGACCGGCATGGGTCGGGATGGGGTCGAAGGTTGCAAACGGATTCTGGGCGCCGGCGGCTGGACCTTCGGTCAGGACGAGGCCACATCGGTCGTCTATGGGATGAACAAGGCCGCCGTCCAGGAGGGTGCCATCAAGCAAGAGTTCGCCCTCGACGAACTCCCTGATCTCATTGAACGACTAGGCCGGTCCTCGTGATTACGGAGCCGGGTTCAACAACGCTTCATCGCCAGTTCCATGACCCGGACCGTCGATGAACTTGATTACCCGTTGCGGCCAGCGTCGCACGGCATTTCCCCCCGGTGGCGAACGATCGGCTTCGGCCACTGCGGCATGTACTGGTATCGTCTCCTCGAGTGGCTGGGGCGCAACAGCCTGGTGGGGGCCACCGTCCGCGACGCGACCTGGTCGCCCATCCCCTGGCGGCCGACAATCATCATGCCGACTGGGCCGGCCAGAAAGGTTACGTCGCAACCCCTGGGGGGCGGCGGTTGCATGTTGGGCGTCGCGCTGACGTCCTCCGCCGATAACGCCCATCTCCAGGAGGCCGACGGCGAGTTCGCGGCCGCGATGCGCGACTTCACCCCCGAGTACGCCCCCGAGACGGTCAGCACCGACGACAGGGCGGCGACGCAGAATGCGTTCCGGAGGGGGTTCCCCCAGATCACGGTGGTGTTGTGTTTCGTGTCCTTCCGGCAGGCGTGTAAAAAGTGATTCCCGCGGCTGACGGCCTGGGAGATCGGATGCTGGCGTGGCAGGATTCTCGGCGGCCTTCGGTGAATTCTGGGCGAGAGCGGGAGGCAGCGCTCCCCGTTGGCGGGCGTTGACCGGCCGACCGGCTATCGTGCTCCGGTCTCCTGGAAGCGCTTTCGCAACGATTCAAGGGCCTCACAGGCGATGAAGCCTACGCGGTCCTTCTCGAGCATCGCCGAGCACCAAGCGATCACCTCGGCCGCAGGCAGGTCGCTCTTTTCGAGAGCCTTGAGGACCACGTTCAAGCAGTCTTCAATGTCCCCGGTCATCAGGCCTTCGTCGCTCATCTCGACCTGATAGCTTCCTTCCTTCATCAACTCCAACGAGAGCTCCATGGCCAGCCGCAGTTGGCCCGAATCGATCAGGCGGCCCAGGTTCCTCTTCACCTCGCCGTAGGCATCGTCGTCGTAGTCGAAGTTGCGGTTGATCTGGCGCTCATCGAAGTCAGTCGCGTCGGCGATGGCCAGCCGCGTCGCGGTGACCAACTCGTCGGCTGTCGTCGCCACCTCAAACCGAGCGGTGAGCTGCCGGAGGATCCCCCGGTCCGCCTGGGCCAGTTCCACCAGGACTTCCACCAGCTCCGCTTTGGTTCGCCTGGCCAGCGCCTGGCGTAGCGTGGCCATAGGGCCGAGTGGCTTCCGGGATGGGACCGCTTTCCTGGGCTTGGAGGGGCGCTTCGGCATGGCCTCGATTCCGCGTGTCGTTACGTTCGGCAATGGCGGCTCGACTCGTCCGGCACAGCCCGATTCATCAACGATCAGCCCGGCGCGTCGCGGTAGTTCCACGGCATCCAGAACTGAGGATCGTTTGCCACCGCGTCGGCGTGCCGCTGCAACTCGGTCAGGTAGTCGAACGGGTTGGCCTGGTTCAGCTGGCAGGTGTAGATCAGGCTCATGTACAGGTCGCCGACACGCGCGCCGTTCTGGGTCCTGTAGAACAGCGCGTTCTTGCGGTGCAAAATCGCCTTCTTCAGGGCCCGCTCGCACACGTTGTTGTCCAGCGGAGCACCGGCCTGACGCAGGAACAGCGTCAGCTCCTCCCAGTGTTTGAGCATGTAGCCGATCGCGTCGCCGAGGGCCGAATTGGGCTCGACCCGCTTCTCCTCCAGTTGCTCCGTCAGCCAATCGTGCAGCGCCTCCATTGTCGGCCCGCTCGCTTCCTGATGAAACTGCAGACGGGCCTCGGGCGAGAGTCCACGCTGCCGCGCCGCGGCGTCGTTGCGATAGACCACCGCCAGCGTTTCGAGGAGGTGGCCGCACGGCTCGGGAAAGCGATCGTAGACATCGACGAACCGCCGCCGGGCATGGGCCAGGCAGTTCGCCAGGATCGTCTGCAGCTCGCCCGGCAGGTTGCGCGAAAGGGCATCGCACATCTGGATCGGCGGCGGCAACTGCGCGGCGCGATGCTTGAGGACCAGGGCCAGATTCTCGCCCGCGTGCCGGCGGCCGCTGAAGAACAGCGCCACCTTCCGGCCGTCGCTCAGCGCAACCACGCCCGAGGTGTACAGGCCGGTGCGCTCCTCGGAGCCGCTGGCGTCTCCCGCGGCGCCGGCCAGGGCCTCTTGCCGGGCGCGTTCTCCCATCAGCTCCAGGATCTTGACCGTGGTGTCGTCGTTGTACAGAACCTCCCCCTGCGCCGCCTGCCGGATCAACTCCGCAAACGCCGGAGCCAGGCTCACCGCCATCGCCTGGACGATGTCCCACTGGGTCGAGGCCGGCAGCGGGACGCCCAGATCCCCCTGCAGGCCATCGAGGCGGTTGAACGGGAGTCCGCTGCCGTATTTCAGCAGTCCGATCATGCTCCCGGCCGTGGCCTCGTACTTCTGATCGCCGGCCTCCTCGGGCGCCGCCGCGGTGAAGATCTGGCCGCACAGATGGCAGCGCAGCTTTTGCAACTGGTAGACCTTCGCGGCCAGGGGGGGCTGCCCGGTGATCCGCACCAGCACGCCCGGAGCCTTCTCGTAGACGGTGCCCTGACCGCAGGCTGGACACGCGTCGCCCGCGCGGAGTGACGGGTGCCGAACGTCGATCCGGTTGGCACCCCGGTAAGCCTCGGCGCCGTTGCGCCCGTGACCCTTGGAGGCCGCCGCGTCCACTTCGCCAGCGTTCCCGTCGTCGCCAGCCAAGGCGGTCTCCGCCACGGCGTCCGCCGGCGAAGCGCCAGCGGGCTTCCTGGCCTTCTGCCCCACCACGGCTTCGGTCTTCTCCGTGCGCGACCCGAAGAACAGCTGGCGGAGCCGGCGGATCGACGTATTCTTGTCTTCCACCAGATCGGACACATAGGCGTACGACTCGAAGACCGCTCGGACCAGCGCGGCGTCCTTCTCGTCGAGCGACTGCTCGACGCGGCGCAGCACCTCCTCCAGGCGCGTGCTGTCCACTTCGACGAACTCCGGTGCGTTTCGCATCCCGGCTACCGGCAGAAAGGACCGGCATCACCGGCCGATTCCCCGCGACCGGCGTGGCCTCGCATCCGGGCTCCAGTGGAGCAAGGCCGCCGCCATTCCGCAAGAGAGCATCACGACCGGGTCACGCCAGCGGACCGACCGGCCGCCAGTCGGCCGCCGCGCCGGTTCGCGTCGGGTTGCCGGCCGAAAGCAAGACCGCCAGCTGATGCGCGGCCAGGCGCTGCGCCCCCCCTTCCGCATCGGCGGCCGAGGGCCACCACGGGAAGCGGCCCTGGGAGAGCCGCTTGTGGCAAAGCCAGAACCCCTGGCCATCGTACATGAGCAGCTTCAGCGCCGTCGCCTTGCGATTGCGGAAGACGAAGACCGCGCCGACGAACGGGTCGTGCTCGAGGGTCTCCTGGCAGAGCCGCGCCAGGCCGTCGATCCCCCGCCGAAAATCGGCCGGCTCGACCGCGACCAGGATCTTCATCTGGGGCGTGATCTGGAGCATCACGGAGCGTTCCAGAAGCTGCGCGACAGCGCCTCGACCTCGGCCGCGTCGTAGCCGACCAGTTGCACGCGCATGGTGGCGCCGGCCCCGTTGTCCAGCTCGAAGTGACACTGCTTGCCGACCAGGACCGGCGGGGGCAGTTCGACGAAGGCAGTGCCGCTCGACTGCGTTGGGGCGGCGGCTGCCTCAGCCCGCTTCTTCAAGCTGTAGTAGTCGAGGCCGAGCGCCGCGGACGTGCCACTGATCCCATGGGTCTTGGCCAGCCGGACGGCCATCGCCCAAAGCGGCAGCGGGATCCGGGCGCCCGGCTTCCGCTGCGTCCGCCACGCCTGAAACCGACTCCGCCCACGCACCAGATCGGGCGGTAGCTGCTCACGCTTCTTCGTGCCCATCGCGGTCCTCCAGTACGAGGACCGCCAGCGTAGCGGATCAGCCAAACGGATTCATGCAGCCTTGCCGGAAGGAC
>CAVVZJ010000013.1:2500-182942 GCA_963752755.1 uncultured Planctomycetales bacterium
TCCTTGGGGGATTATCCAAGCTGGATCCGTCGATGCCGGGCCGAAGCGAGCGATCGCGACGGCCGGTCGGCGTGGTCAAGCCCCCAAGGGCACGGGGGGGATGCCTAGGCGTCGTCCGCAATCCGGGCGTGGAAGGCTGCGAAAAGCGCGGGGGAGTGGCCAAACACACGTCGATCCCGCGATGCCCGGTACGAACCCGGGGAACTGAAACATCTCAGTACCCGGAGGAACGGAAAGCAACCGCGACTCCCTCAGTAGCGGCGAGCGAACGGGGACCAGCCTAAACCATCGGGCCCGTCCCGATGGGGTCGTGGGGCCAGAGACCTGAGACCGCAAGCGCTAGCCGAAGCCCTCTGGAATGAGGCGCCCGAGCGGGTGAAAGCCCCGTAGGCGACAGGGCACGCGGCTCTATCTGGTACCCGAGTAAGGTCGGGCACGTGAAACCCGGCCCGAATCCGGGAGGACCCTCTCCCAAGGCTAAGTACGCGACGACGACCGATAGCGAACCCAGTAGGGCGACCGAACGGTGGGAAGAACCCCGACCAGGGGAGGACACTGAACCTGAAACCCCGTGCCTACAAGCGGTGGGAGCGCATTGGCGTAAGCCAGCGTGACCGCGTGCCTTTTGCATAATGATCCGGCGAGTTATCGTGCCCGGCGTGGTTAACCCCTTCAGGGGGGGAGCCGCAGGGAAACCGAGTCTGAACAGGGCGAACAGGTCGGGCGCGATAGACGCGAAAGCAGGTGACCTACCCATGGGCAGGTTGAAGCGGCCGTAACAGGCCGTGGAGGACCGAACCCACCAGTGTTGAAAAACTGGGGGAGGACCCGTGGGGAGGAGTCAAAGTCTCATCAAACCTGCAGATAGCTCGTTCTCTCCGAAATGGCTTTAGGGCCAGCCTCGGGCCACTCTCACACGGGGGTAGAGCGACGGAATCCGGCCGGGGCCCTTCCCGGGTACCCGCCGGAACCCAACTCCGAATACCGTGTGAATTACCCCGGGAGTCAGAGCGCGGGGGAGAAGCTTCGCGCTCCAGAGGGAAACAACCCAGACCGCCGACCAAGGCCCCCCAGACGACGCTCAGTGGCAAAGGAAGTGGGACCGCGGTGACAGCCGGGATGTTGGCTTAGAAGCAGCCACCATTTCAAAAGTGCGTAACAGCTTACCGGTCAAGCCGTCCCGCGCCGAAAATGACGGGGACTCAAGCGTCGCGCCGCAGTCGCGGACTAGCAATAGTGGTAGGAGAGCGTCGAACCAGCGTTGAAGCGGCACCGGCAAGGAGCCGTGGAGCCGGTTCGAGTGCGTATGCCGGAACGAGTAACGACAAGACGGGTGGGAAGCCCGTCCGCCGAAAGCCCAAGGTTTCCTGGGGAAGGTCAATCCGCCCAGGGTCAGTCGGGACCTAAGGCGAGGCCCAAGGGCGTAGCCGATGGACAGCCGGTTAATATTCCGGCACCCGACGGTGCGGTTGATGGCGGGTGACGCCGGCATGAGGGGGTACGGGGCGCTAGACTGCCCCGGCCCGCAAGGGGGACGGCACTTCGATCCGGAACTCCCCTGATTGCCCGGCCACGAAAAACCCCGTCCGGACAATCCGTCGGCCCGTACCGCAATCCGACACAGGTGGGCCAGGCGAGCATCCGAAGGCGTTCGGGAGAACCCTCGTGAAGGAACTCGGCAAAATGACCCCGTACCCTCGGTACAAGGGGTGCTCAGCGCAAGCTGAGCCGCAGAGAATCGGCTCTAGCGACTGTTTACCAAAAACACAGGACTCTGCCAACTCGCAAGAGGACGTATAGAGTCTGACGCCTGCTCGGTGTCGGTAGGTTAAGGGAGCCGGTGACCGCAAGGGCAGCTGGCGACCGAAGCCCCGATAAACGGCGGCCGTAACTATGACGGTCCTAAGGTAGCGAAGTTCCTTGTCGGGTAAGTTCCGACCTGCATGAATGGCGTAACGACTGGAGCACTGTCTCCACGAGGGACCCGGTGAAACTGTAGCCGTGGTGAAGATGCCACGTACCCGCGGTCAGACGGAAAGACCCCGTGAACCTTTACTGCAGGTTGGCACTGGGCGAGCGTTGTTCCTGTGTAGGATAGCTGGGAGGCTGTGATCCGGCGGCGCCAGCCGTCGGGGAGCCAGCGGTGAAATACCAGCCTGGAGCCGCGCCCGTCCTCACCGGTCGAGTGAGCCTCGATCGGGACCGTGCTCATCGGGCAGTTTGACTGGGGCGGTCTCCTCCTAAACGGTAACGGAGGAGTGCAATGGTGCCCTCGGCCCGGTCGGCAATCGGGCAACACGAGCGCAAACGTAGAAGGGCGCCTGACTGCGAGACCCATCAGTCGAGCAGGGACGAAAGTCGGCGTTAGTGATCCGGCAGTTCGTAATGGAACGGCTGTCGCTCAACGGATAAAAGGTACTCCGGGGATAACAGGCTGATCTCCCCCGAGCGTCCATAGCGGCGGGGAGGTTTGGCACCTCGATGTCGGCTCATCGCATCCTGGGGCTGGAGAAGGTCCCAAGGGTTCGGCTGTTCGCCGATGAAAGCGGTACGCGAGCTGGGTTCAGACCGTCGTGAGACAGGTCGGTCCCTATCTGCCGTGGGCGGAGGAAGCTTGAGGAGGGTCGCCCCTAGTACGAGAGGATTGGGGCGGACCGACCTCTGGTGGACCGGCTGTCCCGCTCGGGGCACCGCCGGGTAGCCAGGTCGGGAAAGGATAAGCGCTGAAGGCATCTAAGCGCGAAGCCCTCTCCAAGATGAGGCTTCCGGGCGCAATCGCGCCGAAGGCTCCTGGAAGACGACCAGGTCGATAGGCCGGACGTGCACGGTCCGCGAGGATCGCAGCCGACCGGTCCTAACAGCCAAGCGGCTTGACCACCCCGACCCGCCGCCGCGTCCCCACGCGGCCCGGGTCGCCACGGTCCCGCTTCGATGATCCTGCCACGAGCCACGCACGACATGGTCCCGCCCGCCAGCCTCGGCTGGCTCGCGCGATGGCGTGATCGAAGAATCGAAAGCCAAGTGCTCAGCCTACGTTACGTGAAGCTGCGTGCGATCCACCGCGTCGTAAACCCGCGACCGCGGGGGCCTGACCGCCCCCCGGCCGCCTGCCCGGCGACCAGACCGGCGGGGCCACACCCGTTCCCATCCCGAACACGGCCGTTAAGCCCGCCGGGCCCATGATAGTGCCTCTGGCGCGAAAGTCGGTCATCGCCGGGCTCCTCCCAATCCTCCGCCGCCCCGGGCTCTCCTACCCCTGAGCCCGCGGCGGCGGTTGCGTTTCTTTATTCGGGTCTTTCTTCAACTACGGCACCTTGATTGTTTCCAGATGTCCAGAAGATGGATGATGGATCAATTTGAAACGTTTGGCACGCCTGAGTACGTAAGGCGTCTCGAGCTTCGATTGGTTGCTGAGAGTAAGCGTAGAGGGCGGGCCCCCAGGAACTCTGTCCAACGCCTTGGAGTCCTTGATCGCGGAGCCAGTCGGCGATAGATTGCAAGTCGGGGTGGGCGTACAGGCCACCCTGCACCATGGCGAAGCTCTTGCCGATGAGAAGCTGAAACTGCGAGAGAAAGTTCCCAAATGCTTCCAGATCTTGCTCGGCCAGGGAAGGGAGAAGCCCTAGCAGTAAGATCCGGCAGAGACGTTCGGTGATGGCTTCCGGCATGGGTGAAAGTTCGGCAAAGGCCCGCGACTCCGCCGAGCCATGGAGACCGGGGACTTGTCGGGGTAGGAGGACCAGGATCGCCCAATCGTCAGGCCAGGGCATCCGGGCCAGCAAGGGTGGTAGTCCGTTCCCGGAGCGTCGCCCTCCATCTACGATCAGGCCACCATGGTTGAAGCCGTGCAATCCGATCCCGGACCGCAGCCCGCGACCGGAGAGTTCGGCCAACGTGGAGACGGGTAGGTCGGGATAACCGGCGAGCGCCGAGATCAGTCGAGCGACGGCCAGGCCGAGCTGCGTGCCGGTGCCGAGGCCAACGTGTTCGGAGGGGCCCCGATGGATCTCGAAGCGGGCCAGGGGTACCGCAATCCCGCGGTTCCTCAGCCCTGTTGAGATGCGCTCGGCGAACCGGAGGACGCGATCGGCTAGGGGCCCCTCGGCGCTCCAAGTCGTGGAGGTGCGGACGGTAAGGTCCAGGCCAGGGTGGTCGATCATCAGGCCGACACCGCCGAACTGGCGAGGGGCCTGAGGACCGTAGGCGAGGAGGCCGAAGTGGAGGCGGCTCGGGGTCGTTAGTCGATAGGCGCTCATAGGTCGATCGAGTCGGGGTCGAGCCCGCGCGTGCGGGCGAGGGCGCGGATGTGGTCCGAGAGCAAGCGGAAGGCGGCGTGCTCGGAGTCGCCGCCGGTCTTCTCCACGAGCACGGCGAGCTGGCGGTAGTCGCGGAGGATCGCGTCGAGCGGCAGGAAGTCGCTCCGGGTGGCGAGGATCGCCGCCTCGACGACGGCGTGCTTGGCGCGGTTCAGGCCGAAGAAGTCGCGGAGGCAGCCCGCGGCGACGGTCTCGGCGCGGAGGATGGTCCGGTCCTCGCGGTCGTCCAGGTCGGTGATGCGGAACTCGTAATAGCGGCAGGCGTCGGAGAGGATGCGGCCGCGGACGACGTCGGCCGGGCGGGTTGGGGCGTCGGCCTCCAGGCCGATCGCGGCGCGGGCCAGGAGGAGAACGTCGTCGGTGACGTGGAGGACGCCCTCGCCGGTGGCCTTGAGGTTGCGGTAGGTCGTTGAGGACCGGAACGGCCGGAGCACGAACCGTCGCATCCCCGGCTCGACGCGGGGGCCCATCGGGGCGATGTTGAGGAGGCCGGAGGGGTCAAGCGTCGTGACGATGCCTTCGAGGATCACGGGGACGGCCTCGGTCCGGGGAGGGGAGGCCTCTCGCAGAGGCGCGGAGGACGCGGAGAGGGAGAAGAGAGATCTTCCAGGATTGTGGATGGCACGGTTGCGTTTCGGCGGTCGGCCGCCTTGGATTCGCGGGAGGACTTCGAAGGTCCAGCCTAACGGGCGTTGCCGGGGTTTGACCAGTCCCCGGGTCTGGGAACCGCGCGGAGGGAGGCCGGGGCGGGGACGATGCGGCAGAAAGGCGCTGGCCACGTCGCTTCCCCGGTGTGATAATCATTCAATCGAGCAGATGGTTGCGCCGAGGCCGTCAGCGGGGGTGCGAGGCAATGAGCGTTCAGGTGATGCACTGCCCCAACCCGGACTGTGATGCCTCGTTCAGCATCGCGCCGGAGCAGGCGGGGAAGCGGGCGCGTTGCAAGAAGTGTGGCACGTGATTCCGGCTCGGCGAGGAGTCGAACGGACAACCTCACGACTGGTCCCCGCCGACCTCGTCGTTGATCCCCGCGGACAATCCGGCGCCGAGCCTGGAGCTGCCGAACCCGTTCGGGCGGTATCAGATCCTCAAGCGACTTGGCCACGGTGGGATGGGGGCGGTCTATCTGGCGCACGACACGAAGCTCGATCGGAAGGTGGCGCTGAAGGTGCCGGGCTTCGGCGCGGGCGAGGAGCCGGGGTTGATCGAGCGGTTCTATCGCGAGGCCCGCGCTGCGGCGGGCCTGGATCACGAGAACCTTTGCCGGGTCTTCGATGTGGGCCAGATCGGCGGCATCCACTTCCTGACGATGGCCTTCGTCGAGGGTCGGACGCTGGCGGGCCTCCTCAAGGAGCGGGGCGGGTCGCTCGACGAGGTCGAGGCGGCGCGGATCGTCCGGACCCTGGCCGAGGCATTGGCCGCGGCGCATGCCGGGGGCGTGGTGCATCGCGACCTGAAGCCGGGCAACATCATGGTCAACGACGCGGGCAAGCTGGTCGTCGTCGATTTCGGCCTGGCGAGGCGGCCCGACGCGGAGGGTGAGCGGCTGACCCGGACCGGCGCCGTGATGGGCACGCCCGCGTACATGAGCCCGGAGCAGGTTCGGGGCGACGTCCATGAGATCGGACCGGCGAGCGATGTCTATAGCCTGGGGGCGATCCTCTATGAGCTGCTGACCGGCCGACCGCCCTACGTGGGGTCGGCGACCTTGATCCTGGGCCAGGTCTTGACGGAAGACCCGCCGCGGCTCTCGAAGCTCCGGCCGGGGCTCGACCGGTCGTTGGAGGCGATCGTCTTGAAGGCGATCGCCAGGCCGATCGGCAAGCGGTACGACTCGATGGCCGCGTTCGCGGAGGCCCTGGGCTCGTATCTCGACCGTCGCGCCGCGGCCGAGGCAACGACGAAGGAGCGAACGGCCCGGCCGCCGGGCGGCCCTCCGAGACGGCTGGCCCTGGCCGCGTTCGGGGCGTTTCTCGTGGCGCTGGGGATCGTGATCTGGATCGCGACGGATCAGGGCAAGGTCAAGCTCGAGATCCACGACCCCGACTCGGTCGCGGTGGTCCTGCTCGATGGCCGGGAGATCGAGCTTCAGGTGCTCGGTGAGCCCGTGACCATTCGGGCCGGTGAACATGACCTGAAGGTGACGCGGCGGGACCTGGAGGTCCAGACGCGGCGTTTTGCGATCCGACGCGGAGGCGAGGAGGTTGTCACCGTCGATTATGTCCCCAAGGCGGCGCCGGGGCCGATCGACGCGAATCCTCCCGAGCCGGGACCGCCCCACACGGGGAAGACGCCGAAACTGGCCCGGAAGCAGAGCGAACCCGAACCACCTCCGGCCAGGTCGGAAGAACTCGCGGAGGAGCATACGGCGCCGACGGCCCCGATCGCCGAGGAGGAGAAGCCGCCGGCCGAGATCACGAACTCGGTCGGCATGACGCTCAAGCTCATCGAGCCGGGCGAGTTCTGGATGGGTTCGGAGGACTCGGACCAGGACGCAGACGACGACGAGAAGCCGCGGCACAAGGTGCGGATCACGAAGCCGTTCTACCTGGGCATCCACGAGGTGACCCAGGAGCAGTACCAGGCGGTTATGGGCGAGAATCCTAGTTCACTTCAAAGATCAGCCGAAGAACCCCGTCGAGTCGGTCTCGTGGCTCGACGCCGTGAAGTACTGCAATGTCCTCAGTCGGAAAGAGAGTCTCGGCGAGTACTACCGGATTGACGGTGATACGGTGACGAACGAGGGAGGCCCCGGATATCGGTTGCCCACCGAGGCGGAATGGGAGTACGCCTGCCGCGCAGGGAGTCAAACACGCTACGCATTCGGTGATGACCCGGCCGGGCTTGAGGACTATGCCTGGTTTGATGGCAACTCGGGCGGCAGGACTCATCCGGTTGGCGAGAAAAAGCCCAATGCGTGGGGCTTGTACGACCTGCACGGAAACGTTTGGGAATGGTGCAGCGACGGGTACGACGACCGATATTATCGTCAGTCGCCTGTCGATGATCCGGCGGGGGCTTCTGGGGACACGTTCCGGGTGTGCCGCGGCGGGAGTTGGTTCTATCACGCCCAGCACGTCCGGTCGGCGGACCGGTTCTCTATCACGCCCGATAATCGGAGCTCCGTCATGGGCTTCCGCGTGGCCCGAGTTCAGTCCAAGTAGTCGCGGAGCCGAGAGCGGAGGCCGGAGGGGCGGCAGGGCGGAGCCCCCGCCCCGATGGAGGGGGTGCCTGGGGCAGAGCGGAGCGATGTCCCAGGCGTCGCCGGGGTCCGCGCCGGGGCGTTGGGGATTCCCCCCCGATGCAGAAGAGGTCTCTCGCAGAGGCGGAGAGGACGCGGAGGAGAAAGAGGGAGGAGAGATCATGGGTTGGACCCTCCTCCTTCGGGGTTCTCTTCTGCGTCCTCGACGTCTCTGCGAGAGGCCTCCTTGTCCCGGTGGCTGATCTCGGGCTCGGTGAGGAAGCCCCAGGAGAGGGCCTGGTCCTGGCGGTAGGACTTGTGGAGCGTGAGGGCGGTTTTGGCCTTGGCCAGCTCGAAGCCGAGGTAGAAGGCGTGGGAGGGGTCGGAGACGGCCATGCGGGAGAAGAGGGAGAAGGGGTCGGGGTCGGTGAGGAAGTGGGCGTTGTTGAAGGCGTAGAGGAGGCCGTCCTCGGCGAAGAGGCGCCAGTTGGGGTCCTTGACGCGAGAGGCGAACTCGGCGAGGGCGTCGGGGCCGAAGCGGGGGAGGCGGGGATCGCGGAGGAGGATGAGCGAGGGTTCGAGGTGCTTGGGCAGGGTGCGGTGGGTGACGGCGTGGTAACAGAGGCGGCGGGCGAGGTCGAGCTCGCGGACGGAGGAGCGGGCCCAGTTGATGACGGCGGTGGTGAGGACGCTGCGGATGGATTGTTCCTGGCAGAAGCCGATCAGGAGGGTGTTGAGGCCGGAGGAGTCGGAGTCGGTCAGCTCGGTGAGGTTGCCGACGCCCATGAGCATGGGGGCGTCGGGATAACGGCGGCGGACGTCGAGGTAGCGGCCGAGGGAGGAGGAAAAGCCGAAGCCGATCGGTTCGAGGATGGGGTCGATCCGGAAGGGGACGCGGCGGGAGTCGAGGAAAGACAGGGTGTCGTCGAGACCGTCGAGGGTGCCGGGGACGTCGGGGATGGCGACGACCTCGGAGCCCCAGTCGGGGGCGGCTTCGCGGTTGGAGGCGTTGACGCTGAGGACCAATTCGGCGCCGGCCTGGACGGCGGAGGCGGCCTCGGTGGGGTGGAAGGTGTCGATCGAGACGCGGTGGCCGGCGTCGCGGAGGGCCTTGACGGCGTCGGCCACGCCGGGCCAGGGGTCGCCGGGGTCGCAGCCGAGGTCGATGAGGTCGGCCCCTTCGGAGCGGAAGCGGTCGGCCTCGGCGAGGATCGCGGAGAGATCAAGGCGTGGGGCGTGGTTGATCTCGGCGAGGATGGCGATGTCGAAGGCGCCGTAGCCGATGCGGCGGGGGTCGGACTGGCCGAAGTGGCGGGGGAGGTCGCGGAGGTCCTCGGGGCCGAGTTCGACGGTGGCGCCGGCGGCACGGGCGATGACGGGGGCGAGGTCGCCGCGGCAGTGGCCGGGGAGGAGGACGCGGTCGGTCTCGGGGGGAACCTCCAGATGGCGGGCGACCCATTTCGGGGGCATCAAGGCCGCGACCGAGATCGGCATGACCTGGACCGACGGGACGAACCCGGCGCGCGGGGCCAGCTCGTCGAGGACGCGCCGGAGCGCGGGCTCGGCGAGGCGGCCGGTCACGAAGAGGATGCGGGGGGGCGCGTCGGGAGGGGACAACGGTGTTGGACTCCGAAGGGCGTCGGTCGGGTCGCTGGGGCGGAGTCTTCGACGCCCCGGCGATTCGAGCGATTGGACCGGGGCGTCGAAGACTCCGCCCCAGCCACACAGAGATCAGAGATCAGGCAATCTCACGGTGATCAGAAATGCTCAGGAACGGACGGCGCCGCCGTTGACGCGGAGGACCTGGCCGGTCAGGAAGGCGGACGCGGGGCTGACGAGGAAGCGAGCGGCGCGGGCGATGTCGTCGGGAGTGCCCCAGCGGTCGAGGGGAGTCTCGCGGAGGACGCGCGCTTGCCAGGCGTCGGAGGCGGATTCGCCCCAGGCGGTCCTGATCCAGCCGGGGGCGACGGCGTTGACGCGGACGGACGGGGCGAGGCTCAGGGCGAGGCTGCGGGTGAAGGCCATGACGGCCCCCTTGGTGGTGGCGAACAGCTCGCCGGAGTCGCCCTCCATGCCGGTCTCGGCCTGATCCCAGCCCATCGTGACGATCACCCCCCTGCCCTGCTCCTTCATCCGGCGGCCGATGGCGCGGCAGAGCCGGAGCGTGGAGACGACATCGACGGCCCAGAGCAGGTCGAGCTTGGCGTCGAAGTTCCAGCGGGCGGTGTCGCCGGTGAGGGTGTCGGCGCCGGCGAAGTGGAGCCAGGCGTCGAGGCCGCCCCAGAGTTCCCAGGCCCGCGACGCGAAGCGGTCGCCCGCGGAGCGGTCGGCCAGGTCGGCCAGGAGCACTTCCGCCCGGCCGCCCGATCGCCGTCGGCAATCCTCGGCCACCTCCACGGCCGATTGCCGCGAGGTCCGACCGTGGATGATCAGATCGGCGCCGGCGTCGGCCAGGGCCAGGGCCGTGGCGCGTCCGATGCCGGAGGTCGAGCCCAGGACGGCGGCGCGGAGGCCCTTCAGATCGTGGCGACTCGGGGTCTCGTCCTGATTCATGATCGGCTGATCCGAGAACGCCGACCCCGTGGTTGAGCGGAATGGGCCGGTCCCTCCAGTGTATCGGGCCGCTTCCTCGCGCGTGAACCCGGGAACCGACGGCCCTCCTCATCCGGCGAAGACCCGTCCTCCCCTTGCCCTCCGACGCTCGGGTTCGTTTCGTTCCAGGTCGTCGCCCGTCGTCCGCTCTGTCGCCGAAGACTGCCAGATTGGCAGGTGGGTTCGTTTGGAAATCGGCAAACTTTGACCAGCTTCTTGGGGCGGCGGGACCGGGGGGCTGCTCGATGCCTCTCGGGCTCATTTCGTTGGGAGGGGCGAAGGCGGAGAAATGGGCAAAATGGGAGATTCGGAAAAGATTTGGCGTGAGAGGTTCTTGCGGCCTGGCCCCGGGTTCGTTTTTGCGAAGGCGTCGCCGCGCCGGTGGCGATCGACGCAATCCGTGTTGATCGGGGCGTCAATGATCATGTCGCTTCGTTGGAACCCGTCCTCGGGTGTGGAGGCGCGAGGGATGAATGGGAAACGCCGAGCCTCCGGGGTATTGTCGAAGTCTGGAGACGAAATTATCGCAGGATTTTCGGAAAGACGCGGCCCAGGTCAGGCCGAGAAGCCGCCGGAACGTAGGATCGATAAGAACGATGGCCAAGAAAGCGGTTTCTTCGGAAAATTCTTTTTTGTTGCGGGGGATGTAGCCTCTGTTCATAATGAGCCATTGACGATCCAGAGGTGGTCCGTTGCCGCATCGCCGATGCGACGATCAGAGGGCCATCTTGGATGGATCGAGAAAGGAGTCCTTCCGATGAGAAGCGGGACGAAGATGGCCTTTCTGGTGGTGGCTCTCGGCCTAGCCGTAGAGGCCAAAGCCTCACTGACGGTTTACCACAACGCATCGGACTACCAGGCAGCGACGACCGGATTGACGACGATCGACTTCAACGGGATCGCGTCGTCGGGGGGCTTTGTCTCCTACGGCAATGGGCCGCTGACGCTCTCCGGGGTTGATTTCACCTCGAATGGAAGTATGTTCGTGATCGATCCCGGATTTTACGGCTCGCCTTACGGCGAAGGCGGCTTCCTGAATTCCGACTTTACTCAGCCCAACAACATCATCACGGCGACGCTTCCCGGCCCGGCCACGGCCATCGGGATGAACTTCGGCGGCCTCTTCAGCGGGGGAATCGTTGACTTCATGCTCACGTTCTCCGACGGTTCGACGGTCAATGCCTCGACGACCCAGTCGATCGGGGGTGGGTCGCTCGACTTCATCGGCGTGACCTCGACGGTCGCCTTGACGTCGGTTCAGATCACCATGCCCGACACGCCGTACTACAACGCGATCGACAATTTTTCCGTCGGGCTTTCCGCCGTGCCCGAGCCCTCGACGATGGCTACAGCCGGTCTGGCCGTCCTGCTCTGCGGCGGTTTCTCCTGGCGTCGCCGGGGTCACCTTCGGCGGGCCGCCTGAGCCCCCGGCGCCGTTTGAGAGTGGTCGGTGTTTGGAGGATGGACTGGCGGTCGTGCCAGATCGAGGGGCTCTTGCGCCACGGTCTGGATTGGCTGGGGTCGCGAAGATGCGACCCCGACCGGCCGCGGTGCGGGCGGGTCACTCCAGCTCGGAGTGCAAGGGTGGCGGGGGCTCCTTGGCGGTCGCGATGGGGCGGAGGGTCGAGTGGTGGATGAGCCAGTAGAGGCGCGGCGGTGAGGACCCCACCGAGGAGCGTCGCCAGCATCCAGAAGAGTGAGCCCACGAACACGACGCCCGCGCCGGTTGTCTCGCGATTCTGGGCATCATTCCAGACCGCGAGGGCGAACGCGACATGCACCGCCAGAGTGATCGCCCAGGTCGCGAAGGTGATGAAGATCATCAGGCCGGCGAGGTCGTTCGGGCTGGTTCGCATCAGGTCCTTCTCCAAAAGGCTCGGGATGGGTCCCGGAGACGTTACCAGGGCGTTCGTTCCTGGAGTGCCATTCTTGACTCGCCCCGGCTCCGGGACCACGCCGATCGCCGGTGATTGCCGAAGTCGTGAGTCGCTGGCAAGGGCGCTCGGTGGGGCGTCGGGGGAAAAGTGAAACGATTCGCGACGCACGCGCCTCCAGTAGGATGGAGTTGGGCATCCTGGGAGGGGCGTGGTCATGGGGAGTCGGGGGGGCGGGGCCGTCCGGAAGGGCGTGCGCACGATTTTTGAGGGGGGAACGACCGCGGCGCTCGGCGACGGGCCGTTGCTGGAGCGGTATGTCGATCAGGGCGGCGACGTGGGGGAGGCGGCGTTCGCGGCGCTGGTCGAGCGGCACGGGCCGATGGTCATGCGGGTCTGCCGGGGGGTGCTCCGGGAGACGCACGACGCGGACGACGCGTTTCAGGCGACGTTCCTGATCCTCGCCCGCAAGGCGTCCTCGATCCGGAAGCGGGGATCGGTCGCGAGCTGGCTCTACGGCGTGGCCCGTCGGGTCGCGGTCCGGGCGCGGGCCGAGCGGGCGAGGCGGATCGAGGTCGAGCGGCGGGGTGCGGCGATGGCGGGGGACGAGGCGCGGGGGACGAGGCCGATGGGGGTCGGGCCGGAGTTGCATGAGGAGGTCGATCGCCTGCCGGAGAAGTACCGGTCGGCGGTGGTGCTCTGCGACCTCGCGGGCCTGACGCACGAGGAAGCCGCCGGACAACTCGGGGTGCCGGTGGGCACGGTGAAAGTGCGGCTGATGCGGGCTCGGGGGCGGCTCCGGGGACGACTCGTGCGGCGAGGACTGGCGCCGGGCCTGGTCGCGGCCATCGCGGCGGGCCGGGCGGCGGCGATGCCGGCTCCGCTGGTGGAATCAACCGTTCAGGCCGCGATGCGGATCGCGGCGGGTCGGGCGGCGGCGGTCTCCGGGCCGATCGCCGCCCTCGTGGAAGGAGTGTTACGCGCCATGTTGTACGCCCGACTGAAGACCCTCGCCGCCCTGCTGACGGCCTCGTTGTCCCTCGTCGTCGTCTCGATGATCGCGCTGCCGAGGCCGGCCCATTCGGTCCCCGTCCCCGACCAACCGGAGCCGCCCCCCCAGGCCCCGGCACCTCCGAAGGTGGAAGAACGCGGACCGCAAACCGTGGCCGTCGAGACCCTCAAGAAGTCGAACTTCGACCAGACGACCAGTCAGCCGGGAAGCGTGCTGCCCTTCGCCTCGGTCGGCCTGTACCCCGGCGCCTCGGGAATGCTGAAGAGCCTGGAGGTGGACATCGGCGACGCCGTCAAGCGCGGGCAGGAGCTGGCGGTCGTGGACGTGCCGGAGGTGCGGGCGGAGCTGGAGCGGAGTCAGGCGCTGGTCGCGCAGGCGGAGGCTCAGGGGTTGAAGGCACTGTCCGGGCGCAATGTGGCAAAGGCGGCAGTCGCGGCGTCGGAGGCGCAGGTCAAGCTGGCTGAGGCCAGCTCCAAGGAAGCCGAGGCGAAGAGGACATACCGCGAGTCCGAAGTCGAGCGATACAAGAAACTGGGTGCGTCAAAATCGATCGAGAGGGCGCTTGTGGACCAGGAAGTGAACCGCCTCCATGAGGCAATGGCTTATGAGGTGGAGAGTCAGGCGCGGGTCAAGACCGCCCAGGCCGAGTTGGAGACGGTCCGGGCGAAGCTCAAGGAGGCGGAGGCTGAGCGACAAGCGGCCAGGCGGGCGTTCGCCTCGCCCTGGCGGAGCAGCAACGGGCCGAGGAACGCGCGGCCTCGACCACGATCCGCTCGCCGCTGGACGGCTTCGTGACCGAGCGCAACGCCTCCCCCGGCGACTTCGTCCACGCCGCGACCGACGGCAACGCCCGCCCCTTGTTGACGATCGTCCGAGCCGACAAGGTGCGGATCACGGTCAAGGTCCCCGATCGCGACGTACCGCGGCTCGACCGCGGCGACCCGGCGACCATCCGGATCGACTCCCTCCCGGACCACGTCTATCACGGCAAGGTCGCACGCACCGCCTTCGCCATCGATCCCGAAGACCGGACTCTCCGGACCGAGATCGACCTGGACAACGCCGACGGCCGCTTGCGGCCCGGCCAGTACGGAAGCGTCGCGATCACCCTCCAGTCGCGGCCCGACGTCCTCACGGTCCCGGCGTCGGCGTTCGTCGTGCGCGATCGGGATGCGGGAGGCGTCGTCTTTCGGGTGGTGGACGGGCATGCGGTCCGGACCCGGGTCAAGAGGGGCCAGGATAACGGCCGGCGCGTCGAGATTACGGAGGGGCTGAAGGAGGGCGAGACGGTCATCGTGTCGCCTGAGGTCAAGAAGATCATGGACGGGCAGGAGGTCGAGCCGGCGAAGGATGAGGAGGGGTGAAATCGCGTTGCGACTGCTGGACTCCTCGGGGATACTCTGCGTCGAAGGGCTTCGATGCGACCGACGAAGGGATGACCCGGAGGGAGTCGGATGGGGCCGAGACCGGCGCGGTGGTTCGGGGTGGCGGACGCCTTGATCCTGGTGGCGGCGACCGCGATCGGGCTGGCGCCGTTGTGTTCCACGGAGGTTCACGGGCGGGCGACCCCGTGGCGTTTGAACGCGCATGTGCAGGTGACGCTCGGAATCCGGGCGGCCACGCCGCTGCTGCTGGCCTGGTCGGCGGCCTCGTTGGTGTTGATGGGCCGTCGGCCGCGGCCGCCGATGCGGCGGGTGGCGCGGTGGCCGGGTTTCGCGGTCGGGGTCGCGGCGGTGGCGGGGGGGATCTTGTGTGTGCGACGCTCAACGTGCTGCCGCTCCTCTTCCCGAACGGGCCGACGCCGAGAGTCTACCGGGTCGTTGACCTGCGGATCATCTCGTTTGCCAGCGGGCTGACGATCGACTCCGGGCTGCCGGTCGTCGGGGCCGGGATCGCGCTGATGCTGGCGGGACACTGGAGGCGACCGCGTGGCTGGCCGGATCGCTTCGGGCGGATCGTGGGCGGTGGCTGGCTTGTGGTCCTCGTATTCCAGTTCGTGGGTGTGGCGTTGAGGGGCATCTGAGTCGCCAAGTGGGCCGGTGGCGGGCCGGGAGGTCGGCCGGCCCGGGGGAGGTGGATGATGAGGCGGACCCTGGTCGCGGTGTTCGTTGTTGGCTTCGGGTGGCTCGCGGGACGGGGCATGGGCCAGGAGGTCACGCTGGAGTCGGCGCCGCCGGTGGTGGTGAAGACGGTGCCGGCAGCAGGGACGGGGGAGGTTGATCCGGGGCTGACGGAGATCGAGGTGACGTACAGCAAGGACATGGCGGACGGGAGCTGGTCGTGGTCCACGCTCAGCCAGGACAGCTTTCCGGAGACGCCGGGCAAGCCGAAGTACCGGGAGGACCGGCGGACGTGCGTGCTGCCGGTGAAGCTCCAGCCGGGCAAGACGTATGCGATCTGGCTCAACAGCCAGCGGTTCCGCAACTTCAAGGATTCGGAGGGAAGGCCGGCGGTGCCGTACCTGCTGGTGTTCAAGACCAAGGGGTGAGCGGGGTCGGGATCGCCCGTTCAATGGTCGATGGACCAGGCGAAGAAGCCCTTCAGGATCGACCCTCGGCCATGCGGCCATTAATCGCGGTCGGGGGTCTGGTCGGGCAGCCGATCGACGAGGCGTTGCAGACCCTCCAGGTTGGCCCGGAGGCGGGTCTCGGCGTCCTCGTCGGTGTGGTTGAGGATGCCGACGGGTCCGCGCCAGCCGCTGGAGCGGATGGCCTGGAGGAGGCGGAGATCCTCGGAGCCCTGGCCGAGGATGAGGATCTTGTGGCCGGACTGGTCGGCGTCGGGGGTCATGCCGTTGAGGTTGAGGGCGAGGAGGTGGGGCTTCATCGCGGCGAGGAGGGCGTCGAAGCGGGCGAGGTGGTCGTGGCCGTGGTGGAGATTATAGACGATGCCGACGTTGGGCATCTTGAGGGCGTCGATGATGGCGAGCTGATTCTCGGGCTCGCCGAACCAGCCGCCGTGGTTGTAGAGGGCGACGGGACAGCCGATCCTGGCGGCGGCCTCGGCGATCGGTCGGACGCGGGCGGCCTCGGCGGCGACGCGGGTCTGCTGCTCCTCGGGTGAGTGTGTCGGCTCGCCGCCGCCGGGGACCCAGAGCTGGGGGTGGAGGTCGTGTTTGGCGAGGGCGTCGAGGAAGAAGCGGGCGTCCTTGTCGAGCGTGGCGGGGAACCAGAGGGCGGTCAATTCGATCTGGTGACGCTTGAGGGCAGCCAGCTCGTCGTCGAACTGGGGGAGGTGCTCGGCGCGCCAGTCGTAGGCGAAGCGGTGGATGCCGAGGCGCTCCAGCATGGCGGCGCGTTCCTCGGGGGAACGCTTCCTGGCATCGAAGGGAACGATGCACCAGGCGACGAGGTTGGAGCGATCGAAGAGGTCGCCGTGGGCAGTGGTGGTGGGGAGGGGATCGTCAGCGGCGCGGGCGGGAAGGGGCGAGACGAGGAGAAACGGGAGGAGGGCCAGGGTCGTCATCGGCATCGGAGAGGCTCCCGCGGGGTCCTGTTCGGGTGGGGAGGCGCCATTATTCCACAAGTGGAGTCGGGACGCAGGAGGGCAGACGGCGGCGGGGCTTCGGCCCGGGGGTTGCAGGAGTGTCGAGGGCGTGGGCGGGTAAGACGTGCCCACAAGGCCGGGAGGGAAGGAAGGTCATGGGGCAGGCGACGGAGGAGAAGGCGGCCGAGGTGGTTGATGCCACGCAGGGAGTCGGACCGTTGCTGGAGCGGGATTACTCGGGGGTGATCACCGGGTCGGAGTGTACGCCGGAGCAGATCGGGGCGATGCTGTGCGAGCACTTCGAGGCGTTCGCGCCCGCGGAGACGGCGGTCTTCGAGCGCGGAAGCGGAGGGGACGGGAAGCTTCAGATCGGCGACGAGCTGGATATCCGGATCGCCCTTCAAGGCGGTTGCCGGGTGCGGGTGGTGCATCAGGATGAGCGGAGCCTCACCTTGCGGACCCTGGAGGGCCACCCGGAGGCCGGTCGGATCACGTTCGGGGCCGATTGCGACGACGCGGGGCGGTTGACGTTCCGCATCCGGAGTCGGACGCGAGCCAGCGGCTACCTGAGTTATCTGGGCTATCTCGTGCTGGGCAAGCAGATGCAGTCGCGTTGCTGGATCCGGTTCATCGACCGGATGGCGGCGCGTTGCGGCGGCGAGATCGAGGGCTCGATCCGCGTGAGGACGCGGAAAGTCGAGGAGGAGGAGAGCGATCGCAAAGGGCACGATGAACCAACGTTCCGTTGCGGCGTCGGTGATGGCTGAGCGGGAGCCGTGGCGGTTCGGTCGGGGATGGTCGGAGGGCGAGCTGAAGGCGTTCCTCGACACCCTGAAGGACCGCCCGGTCAACTTCGATGAGCCGCCCGAACGCATGACTGCCGCCAACGGCTGGACCATCGACGGCGATCGCGCCAGCATCGGCCACGAGCCGGAGGGGCCGCCGGTCGTCGCGGGGCCGTTCGCCCGCGCAGGCAGGCGATCATCAATTATGACTTCTCAGACCCGAGGATCGTGGTTGGCCATTTCGACCCGGAGGTGCCGCTCGAAGGGCGGAACATGCTACTGGAGTTGAAGGTGATGGGCTTCCGGTTCCTCAGCGGCGTGCGGGTGCGGAAGGTCCGCGAGGGGGTCGAGCACGACACGTCGCACTTCGGGTTCCGCTACGACACGCTGGCCGGCCACATCGAGCGGGGGTTCGAGTGGTTCCTGCTGACGAAGGACCACGCCACCGGCGAGATCGACTTCCGAATCGAGGCCCACTGGCGACTGGGCGACTTCCCGAGCTGGTGGAGCCGGCTGGGTTTCCTTGTGATCGGCAACCGCTACCGGGCCATCTGGCGCCACCGCGCACCCGAGCGCCTGCGACGCCTGGCCCACCAGCCGGAGGCCGAGCCGATCGCCACGCCTGGCACGCTGGCCCACCGGGGCGACGAATCACCCCGGCGGACCGATCCGAAGCCGGATCTGTAGCGCGGCTCAATCGGAGCCGTGGAGGCGGACGATCTTGTTATAGGTGCCGAGCAGCAAGATGGTGGAGGTCCAGTGGCCGACGAAGATGGCGTCGGTCTTGCGACCGGTAAGGTAGAGGCCGGCGGCCAGACCGGCGGAGCCGAAGGCCAGACTGAGGTAGAAACCGGAGGGGACCTGGCTGGTGAAGTGTTCGATCCGCTTCGTCAGCACACCTTCCTCGTGCTGGCCTGGCTGGACGCTGTAATCGGCGAAATCGGCGCGTGTCATTGGCGAGGACTCCGTATCCTTGGGCGGAAGACGGTCCGCGCCGGTCGAGTGCAGCAAGGGACATGCCGGGAGCCAGACAAAGTGGGGCCGGGCCGTTACAATGCGGGTCGGACGACCAGCCCCGACCCGAAGCGATCTTTCCCACGATGAACCCCGACCCCGCCACGATCGAGGACGCGACGTGCCTGGCCTGCGGCTGCCTCTGCGATGACATCGCGCTGCGGGTCGAGGGCGGCCGGATCGTCGAGGCACGCAACGCCTGCCCAATCGGTCACGCCTGGTTCCTCGCCGACCGGACGCGGGGCGATCGCCCGGCGGCGACGATCGACGGCCAACCGGCCGCCGTCGAGGCTGCCTTGGCCCGGGCAGCCGAGATCCTGGCCGTGGCACGATCACCACTGGTGATGGGCCTGACCCGCACCACGATCGAGGCGCAGGCGGCGGCCGTCGCGATCGCCGACCGGATCGGGGCGACGATCGACCCCTTCGGCCCGTCGGCGGGGCTGGCGGCCTTCCAGCGGGTCGGGCGGGTCACGGCCACTCTGGGCGAAGTGAAAAATCGTGCGGATGTGATCGTTTTCTGGGGCGTCGATCCGTTGACGACCCATCCGCGGCACGGCGAGCGTTACTCGATCGAGCCGCGGGGTCGGTTCGTGCCGGAGGGCCGGGCGGGACGGTTCGTGGTGGTGGTCGATGCGAGGCGGACGGCAACGGCGGAGAAGGCCGACCTGTTCATAGGGTTGGAGGCGGAACGTCAGCAAACGGCTCTGTCGGCCTTGAGGGCGATTGTGCGGGGGGCCCGGGTCGAGGAGGGACGGGTCGAGGCGTCGGTGGGTGTCGGGTTCGCGACACTTCGGGAACTGGCCGGACACCTCAGGTCGGCCCACTATGGGGTCTTGTTCTTTGGCGAGGGACCGGGCGGGCCGGCGTGCATCGAGGCGGCACTGGCGCTGGTGCGTGACCTGAACGCGGTCGGGTCGGGGCGCTTCGTGGCCTTGACGCTGGGCGGGCCGGGGAATGCGTCGGGGGCGGAGGCGGTCCTGGCATGGCAGGCGGCGTCGGCGCGGTCGTGCGACTTCAGCCGGGGGTACCCGCGGTTCCTGCCAGGCGAGGCGACAGCCGAATCCCGACTCTTCCGCGGCGAGGCGGACGCGGCCTTGATCGTTGCGGATGAACCGAGGGATTGGCTCTCGGCCGCGGCGCTGGAGCGACTGGCTCGCATCCCGACAGTGGTCATCGCGCCGGACGCCACCGAGGCCGCACGCGACGCCACGGTGGGCTTGATGTCGGCCGTCGCGGGCATCCACTCCGGGGGGACCGTGATGCGGTGCGATGGCGTCTCGCTGCCGCTCCGGCCGGCGATGGAAACGGAGGTGGGGACGGATCACCAACTGTTGACGTTGCTTGATGCCGAATTGCGAGGTGTTGCCGTGGCCGAGGTGAAGAGCCGATGACCATGCTTCGGATTGCCGGAGGGCGGGTGATCGACCCGGCGCACGGGGTCGATGCGGTGCGCGACATCTGGATCGAGGGCGGGCGGGTGGTGGCCGCGCCGGCTGATCCGGGGGCGAGGGCCGACCGGACGATTGATGCGCGGGGCTATGTCGTGATGCCGGGCGGCGTGGATGTGCATTGTCACATAGCCGGGGGGAAGGTCAATGCGGCGAGGATGATGAGGCCTGAAGAGGCGCGGGAGGGTGGGGCGTTGCCGCGGAGCGAGGGGAGGAGGTCGGGGGCGTTGGGGAGCGTGCCGACGACGTTCGCGACCGGATACAAGTACGCGGGTCTCGGGTACACGATGGCTCTCGACGCGGCGATCCCGCCGATGGGAGCGAGGCATGCGCATCATGAGTTTGGCGATACCCCGGCGATCGACAAAGCGATGCTGGTGCTGATGGGAAATAACCACTATGTGATGGATCGTATCCGCATGGGCGAGCGGGGGCGGCTCCGGGATTACGTCGCCTGGCTGCTGGGGGCCACGAGGGCTTACGGGGTGAAGGTGGTCAACCCCGGCGGGATCGAGCGTTGGAAGCAAGGGGCCGGCAACGTCGCCGCGCTCGATGACGAGGTGCCGCATTTCGGTGTGACGCCGCGGCAGATCCTGGGCGAGCTGGCGAGGGCGGTCGATGAGCTGGGCTTGCCGCATCCGGTTCACGTCCACGGCTTGAACCTCGGCCTGCCGGGTAACGTGGACACAACGCTTGAACTTCTCAAGGCCCTCGACGGCCACCGCGCCCACCTGGCGCATATCCAGTTCCACAGCTACGGAGGCCGCTTCGACGACGTGGGCTCGATCGCATCGGCGGTGCCGATGCTGGCCGATTATGTGAACGAGCACGAGAATCTGACTGTTGATGTCGGACAGGTCCTCTTCGGCGAGACGACGAGCATGACGGCCGACGGGCCAGTCGGGCAGTATCTTCAGAGGGTGACGGGGCGGAAGTGGTGCAGCCACGACATCGAGATGGAGACGGGATGCGGCATCGTGCCGATCACGTATGAGGATCGGAATTATGTCCACGGCTTGCAGTGGGCGATCGGGCTGGAGTGGTACTTGCGGGTGGACGACCCGTGGAAGGTGGCGATGAGCACCGATCATCCCAACGGCGGGTCGTTCCTGGCGTATCCGCAGATCATCGCCTTGCTCATGGAGAAGAACCGGCGTGACGAAATGCTGAGCCGTTTGCCGGAAAAGGTGCGGGCGCGGTCGGGCCTGGGGGAGATCGCGCGGGAGTACACGCTCTCGGAGATCGCCGTCATCACGAGGGCGGGACCGGCGAGAATGCTGGGTCTGGAGCGGAAGGGGCATCTCGGGGTCGGGGCCGACGGGGACGTGACGATCTATGCGCCGGGGGAGGACAGGGAGAAGATGTTCGCGATGCCGCGTTACGTGATCAAGTCGGGCGAGGTGCTGGTGGACGACGGGGAGTTGAGGGCATCGCCCGCGGGGAGGACGCTGGCGGTCGCACCGGAGTATGATGGGGCGGTCGTGGCATCGGTGCGCGGATTGGTTCGAGGAGGAGGCGTCGATCCGGTTCGCGAATTTCGGGGCCGGGGAGGCGGAGGTGGAGGTTGTCGAGGTCGAAGAGATCTTCACGCGTGTGGATGAAGGCCATGCGTCGGATGCGACTGCTCGATCGGTGGGCTGATGGCCGCCCTGGTGATCCTGGCGCTGGATTGCGCCGTCGTTGCGGCAGCTGTTCCTGGGCGGGTACGAGGGATTCTTCTGTCGGTGACGGGCGGGTTCCTGACGGCGAATGTCCTCGGATTCGGGTGCCTCCGCCGGTCGTTACGCGAGATCGAGAGCCCGCATTTCCTCGCGGGCTTTGTGGCGGCGGGGTTCCTGGCGCTGGTCGCCTACGAGGTGCGCTCTCCGAGTCTTTACCCTCGACGAGTTCAGCTCGTCCTCGGCATCGACCTCGGCGTTCCAATCCCGTGGATCTGTTGATGTCACTGATTCCCGCGTCGGGTGTTCATGGGCATCTGGGAGATTCGTCCAGGATGTGGATGGTTCCTGCGGGACGTCGCCTTGCTGTCCGTGACGCTGGCGAGTCCCGCAGTTCATCATCGCTCTCGCGGGGGGCTGGCTCTGGCGTTGGGCGGCCGGGAGGCGAGGGCGTCGCGTCGGTGGAGAGTCGCCGCGGTCGCCGGAGGTCGTTTGAGAAGGCTGCGGGAGCAGGAGATCGATGTTGAGCATGGCGGATCGGTCCATCGACGGCGTCGCGATCGACGACACGTTCGCCGAGGCGTTCCCGATGACGGCGGCGCGCGTCGTCATCACGGCCGACACGGCCGGCTGGGCGGAGACGGCGGCGCGGGTGATGTCGGGGTATGCGACGAGCGTCATCGCGTGCGACGCCGAGGCGGGGATCGAGCGGACACTTGGAGTCGGACGAGACGCCCGACGGGAGGCCGGGGGTGGCGTTGCTCGTCTTCGCGTTCAGCCGGGAGGCGCTGGAGAAGGCGCTGGCGAACCGGGTCGGGCAGTGCGTGATGACCTGTCCGACGACGGCGTGTTACAACGGGTTGCCGGTGGGCGAGAAGACCGTCAACGTGGGCGGCCGGCTGCGGTACTTCGGCGACGGCTGGCAGATCAGCAAGCGGCTCGAAGGGCGGCGGTACTGGCGGATTCCGGTAATGGATGGGGAGTTCACCTGCGAGGAGACGTTCGGCACGGTGAAAGGGGTGGCCGGGGGCAACATCATCCTCCTGGGACGGGACCGGCGGGCGACGCTGGCGGCGACGGAGGCGGCGGTGGGGGCGATGCGGGCTTGCGACGAGGTGATCCTGCCGTTTCCGGGGGGGATTGCGCGGTCGGGGTCGAAGGTGGGGAGCCAGTACAAGGCGCTGCGGGCGAGCACGAACACAGCGTTTGCGCCGAGCCTGCGAGGGCTGGTCGCGTCGAGCTTGCCGGAGGGGGTGGATTGTGCGTATGAAATCGTCATTGATGGATTGACGCTGGAGGCTGTTGAGCGGGCGACGGCGGCCGGAATCCGGGCGGGGTGTCGGGAAGGGATCGTGGCCATCACGGCCGGGAACTACGGCGGCAAGCTGGGGCCGTTCCACATCCGACTCCGGGACGTGATCGCGGGGACTGGCGGTGAGTGAAGGGACGTTTTTATGCCCTTGATTGTGCGATGGAAAGGGGCGACGACGTTGCCCGTCGAGGCCGAGGTCTTGCGACCGGACGCGCTGGTGGGTCGGTCGACGTCGGAGGTAGTACGGCGGGAAATCCGCGTCGGGAACGGGGCGGGCGAGTTGGGGGAACTGTTCGACGTGGAAGGTGATGGGGGCGATGGAGGGCTCATCGTTGAGGGCACCATGCGCAACGTGGCGCAGATCGGTCAGGGGATGACGGCCGGAAGGCTGGAGGTCCGCGGGGAGGCAGGGCGGCATCTCGGTGCGGGGATGGCAGGGGGCGAAATTGTGGTGTCGGGAGCGGTCGGCGACTGGGCGGGAGCGGAGATGCGAGGAGGAATGATGCGGGTGGGGGGAGATGCGGGAGATCATCTGGGGTCGGCGTATCCGGGGAGTCGGCTGGGGATGCGGGGGGGATTGGTGCTGGTGGAGGGGGCGGCGGGAGCGGATGTCGGGCTGGCGATGAGGAGGGGATTGATCGCCGTGGGGGGGAGGCTGGGCCAGGGGACGGGCGCGACATGGTCGCGGGAACGATTGTCGGGTTCGGGAGGGTCGGGAGCGGGACGGGGTCGGGGATGAAGCGGGGGACGATCGCCTTGCTCGGGGAGGAAGAGCCGGAACTGCTACCCACCTTTGCAGGGTCAGGGCGGCACCGTCTGCCGTTCCTGGCGATCTATCTGAGGAGGTTGCGGGAGCTAGGGTTTCGGGTTCCTGGAGGAGCTTTCGCGGGGGATGTCCGGAGGTACAATGGCGACCTGGCGGCGGGGG
Source organism: uncultured Planctomycetales bacterium (assembly GCA_963752755.1). GTDB lineage: Bacteria > Planctomycetota > Planctomycetia > Isosphaerales > Isosphaeraceae > CAVVZJ01. The sequence goes on from CAVVZJ010000013.1 coordinate 26,110, forward strand.
GGCAGGGAGAGATTCTGGTGAGGGACCGAGGGGAAGGTTGAGCTGGGAACTGGAAATTTTCATTATTTAAATTTTAAATGACTGGTTAAACACCGACAATCGGGGGCTGGGATGATGAATCTGAATGCGAGGGCGATGGTGGTGGTCGAGACGTTGCTGGAAAGGGCGGAGGAGAGGCGGGTGGAGGTCCATGAGGTGAAGGGGGGTGGGCGGGTCGTGGATTGCGGCGTCCACGCGACGGGCGGGCTGGGGGCCGGGCGGACCCTGGCGCGGGCCTGTCTGGCGGATCTGGCCGACGTGGCGATCGTGCCGGGCGAGGTCGAGGGGCGGCCGTGCCCGGTCGTGCAGGTGGTCACGGACGCGCCGGTGGCGGCCTGTCTGGCGAGTCAGTATGCCGGCTGGCAGGTGGCGTTGGGGAAGTTCTTCGCGATGGGTTCGGGCCCGATGAGAGCGGCGTATGGGCATGAGCCGATCTTTGAGCGGATCGGGTTCCGTGAATCGGTTACGGCCGTCGTGGGGGTGCTGGAGGGGCGGACGCTGCCGACGCCCGAGGTCGTGGGCGAGATCGCGGCGAAGTGCGGGGTGAAGCCGGAGGAAGTCACGCTCCTGATCGCGCCAACGGCCAGCCTGGCGGGAGGGTTGCAGGTGGTGGCGCGTTCGGTGGAGACGGCGCTGCACAAGTTGGCGGAGCTGGGCTTTGATCTGAGGCGTGTCGTGTCGGCACAGGGAACGGCCCCCCTGCCCCCGGTGGCGAAGGATGACCTGGCCGCGATCGGGCGGACCAACGATGCCATGCTGTACGGGGGTCGCGTGGTGCTGTACGTGACGGGCGACGATGACAGCTTGCTCGAAGTCGGCCACCGGGTCCCCTCGTCCAGCTCGCGGGATCACGGCGAGCCGTTCCTGGAGATCTTCGCCCGGTACAACCACGACTTCTACGCCGTTGACCCCCTGCTCTTCAGCCCGGCCGAGGTGGTGTTTCAGAACGTCGCGACCGGGCAGACGCACCTCTTCGGGCAGGTCGCGGGCGACGTGCTGGCGCGGTCATTCTTCTGAGAGGAAGTGACACGCTCATGTCATCGCGAATGGCGTTGTTGATCGATCATCTCGAATCGGCCCGGCGCTACACGGTCCGACTGCTCGACGACCTCGACCCGGCCGACTGGTTCCGATTGTCGGCGGGCGGGGTGACGCACGTGGGCTGGCAGGTCGGACACCTGACGATCGCCGAGTATCGCCTGGCGCTGGAGCGGGTCCGCGGCGTGCGGCCGGAGGATGCGGGGCTGTTCGCGGAGTCTTTTTTCACGACGTTCGGCCGGGGTTCGATGCCGGTGGATGATCCCTCGGTTTATCCGACGGCTGGTTCGATCCGGGAGGCCTTCGATCGGGTTCATGGGAAAACCATCGAAGAAGTGAGCAAGCTCGGAGACGACGATCTCGACGAGCCGGCCCTCAAGCCGCATCCGCTGTTCACGACGAAGCAGGGGGCCCTGCTCTGGTGCGGGCAGCATGAGTTTGTCCATGCGGGGCAGATCGGGCTGGTGAGGCGGTGGCTCGGGCGCGAGCCGCTCTGGTAGGGGGCACGATGGCCCATCTCGTGGCGCTGGTCTCGGGGCAGGGATGGCACGTGGAGGACCTCCGGCGCGGCGGAGAAGCTCGGGGTACGACTCGACGCGGTGCCGTTCCCGGAGGTGGTCGGACGGGTCGGAAGTGGGACATCGCGGATCGAGGCGGGCGGCGTCGACCTGGGCAGGGTCGATGGGGTGCTCGTGAGGATGATGCCGCCAGGGACCCTGGAGCAGGTCGTTTTCCGGATGGATGCCTTGCAAAGGCTGGAGGCGAGGGGTCTGCCGGTGGTGAATCCGCCGAGGGCGGTCGAGGCGTCGGTGGACAAGTATCTGGCCCTGGCGAAGCTGGAGGCGGCGGGTCTGGACGTGCCGGAGACGTGGGCGGGCGAGTCGGCCGAGGGGGCGTTGGGGGCCTTCGAGGCGCTGGGGGGCGACGTGGTGGTCAAGCCGCTGTTCGGGTCGGAGGGGCGGGGCTTGATGCGCGTCTCGGACCGGGAGCTGGCGGGGCGGGCGTTCGCGACCCTGGAACGGTTGGGGGCGGTCTTGTATGTGCAGAAATTCGTGCCGAGCCTGGGGTACGACCTGAGGGCGTTCGTGGTCGGCGAACGGGTGATCGGGGCGATCCGGCGGGTTCCGACGGGGCGGGAATGGAGGGCGAACCTGTCGCGGGGCGGGCGGGCGGAGGCGGTCGTGATCGGGACGGAGGTCGAGCGGCTGGCGCTCCGGTCGGCGCGGGCGGTGGGGGCGCGGGTGGCGGGGGTGGACCTGCTGCCGACGCGGGAGGGGGGCCTGGTCGTGCTGGAGGTCAACGCCGTGCCCGGTTGGAAGGGATTGGCAGCGGCTACGGGCATCGACGTGGCGGCCGAGGTCCTGGGAGAGTTGCTCCGCGGTGGGACGGAGACGACGCGATGAACCGGCCCGGATCGGGAACGTTGGCGCGGCTCGCCTGCGTGCTGGAGGCAACCGCCCGGAAGCCCGGCAACGTTCACCGATGCCGTGACTTCGACGGCGCGCATTACCTCGATTTCCTCCTGAGCGCGGCGGCGATCGGGGAGCATCTGGATTATCCGTTGATCCAAAGTCGTGGCGTCGGTGAAGCGGTGCTGGCGACGATCAAGGCGACGCGGCGGGTGGTCGGCCACAACACGAACCTCGGGATGGTGCTGCTCCTGGCTCCGCTGGCGGGGGTGGAGCCGGAGGAGGCGTTGCGGGATGGGGTGGATCGGGTGCTCGCGGGCTTGACGGTCGAAGACGCGACGGCCGTCTATCGAGCGATCCGGCTGGCCCGACCGGGAGGTCTGGGGGAAGCGGACGAGCAGGACGTGTCGGGCGAGCCGAGCGTGACCTTGCGGGAAGCGATGAGACTGGCCGCGGGGCGCGACCTGGTGGCGCGGCAGTATGTGAATGGTTATGCGGAGGTCTTCGAGGTCGCGTTGCCGGCTTTGGGGCGGTTGCTGGAGAGGGGGCGGGGGCTGGAGACGGCGATCGTCGGGGCGCATCTGGAATTGATGGCGGCCTGTCCCGATACGTTGATCGCGAGGAAGCGGGGGGAGGAGACGGCGGCCGAGTCGTCGCGGCGGGCGTGGGCGGTGCTGGAGGCGGGCTGGCCGGACGGGTCGGAGTCGAGGTTTCTCCTGGCCGAGTTCGATGCCTGGCTCCGGGAGGACCGACACGCTCGCAACCCGGGGACGACCGCGGACCTCGTCTGTGCCGCCCTCTATGCGGCGTTGTATGATGGGCTGGTCCCCTTGCCGATCGACGGGGGCGGGGGATTTGTCGTGGCGGATGGTCGTCGGGCGGGGCCTTGAGGGGAGCCGGGGCGGGCCATCGACATTGCAACGAGACAGCCGGGAGGATGGGCCATGCCGACCTACAAGGTGCGCGTCACGAAGGACTCGCTCGTCTTCAGCGCCGGGCATTTCATCACGTTCAATGGCGACCATTGCGAGCGAATCCACGGGCACAATTACCGGACGGCCGTCGAGGTGGAGGACGACCTGGATGAGAACCATTATGTGTTCGACTTCATCGCTCTGCGCGACCTGACGCAGGCGATCGTTGCCGAGCTGGATCACCGGATGCTCCTGCCGACGGAGAGCGATTTGATCCGGCTGGAAGACGAGGGGCCGAACGTCCGGGCTCGATACAAGGATCGCTGGTGGAGCTTCCCTCGCGACGAGTGCGTGCTGCTGCCGTTGCCCAACACGACCGCCGAGCGGCTGGCCGACTACATCGCCGGTCGGCTCCGGGAGGCGATCCAGGGGCGAGGAATGGCGTTGCCGAGGGTCGTGCGGGTCGAGGTCGAGGAGAACTTCGGGCAGTCGGGGCAGGTCGAGTGGCGTCGCGACCGGGACGGCGGTTGAGGATTTCCCGGCCCGGCGGGGATGGCCTCGCGACGGGAGAGGAACGGGATCGATCATCCGGGACCGCCCTCGGGATGAGTCGATTCCGGGGCGTCCCCGACGCGGCGAGGCGACGTGGCGGCTCCGTCGAGGTCCGTCCGGCCGAGGGCCCAGGCCCGCCGCGTCCAGAGGCCGCCGAGCAGGGCGAACGCGAGCACGGCCAGCGAGTAGCCAGTTTGGTTGAAGGATTTGGCGTTCCCTGGCCAGACGAGCGATCCGGGCCTGGGGATCATCTCGGGCTCCATCCGGAAGACAGAGACCGTCATCGGGGTCGCTTTCGGGTTCGGAATCATCTCCGGCGCCGGGTGGGCTCGGTCCCGGATCGCTTCGAGGAGCGGGCCGACGACCGTCGGCGGTGGGTCGATCGGGTGGTCGGGCAGAGGGCCGAAGCACCAGGCCAGCGCGAACCAGCCGAACAGGGCGAACCCGACCCGGAAGGCCCGTGCCGCGCCACGGCGGTAGAGGGCGCTGGCGGTCGTGCCGAGCAGGATGAGGATGGTCACGGTGAAGGTTGCCGAGGCCCAGAGGGGCGTGCCTTCGCGGAGTCCCATCACGCCGAGGGCGGCGAGGGCGACCAGCGTCATCAGGCCGGCGATCGAGGTCCGCAAGGGTTTCATGGCGGCGCGCCTCCCGGTTCGGGGCGTGGGGAATGATCCCTGACCATCTGGATGATTCTCCCTTCCGGGTGTCAGGCCGGGCAACGACGACTCGTCCCGCTGATCCGGCCTGAGCCCGCCGACCGGCGCGGGTTGATCTCCTCCCGCGCCGCGACCAACTGCCAATCTGGCAGGTGGGTTCGTTCAGAAATCGCTCCAGATCCCCCAACTCACCCCATCGCAGGTCTGGGTTCCCTCGATGATCCTGGTGATAGGGGGGTCAGCTCGCCGTCGAGGCTGCCAGAATGGCAGATGGCTTCGTTCAGGAATTGATCCAGATTCGCCAGATGCCACGTTCGGGTCATCTTGGAAAGATCTATTTAACGCATGCAGAGTGCCTGGACGACCCATTTTCATGGGGCCGGGGGACTTTTCCGGAGGGCGTGACCGTCCGTTTCGAAGTGTGCTCCTTGGAGCGCGGCGTTGACCTGCGGTATTCCGCGGCGGGGTGGCGGGGTTCGCCGGATTGCCGAATTGCCAAGGAGCGCGGGGCGGGGTCGTCGGGGAGTTTACGACATCGGGGAGGCGGGGGAGAACTCCTGAGCGTGGCGAGAGGGAAGGAGGCCGGATCGGCGGGAAGCGGGATCGGGGCCGGGGCACGACGGGAAAGGGAAGCGATCCATGTCATTCGGGATGACACCATCAGCGGGGCTCCGGCTCGGCGTCGAGGCGGAGGGTGTAGAGATCGACGCCGCCGTGGCGGTCGGAGACGAAGGTGACGCCGAGGCCGTCGGGGGTCCAGGTGGGGTAGGTGTCGCGGGCGGGGTGGCGGGTGAGGTTGACGGGTTTCGAGCCGTCGGGGTCGATGAGGTAGATCTCGAACTGGGAGTCGCGGTTGGAGACGAAGGCGATCTTGGAACCGTCGGGCGACCAGGCGGGATAGTCGTCGAGGCGGGGGCTGGTGGTGAGGCGGACGAGGTCGGTGCCGTCGGGTTTGGAGGAGGCGAGTTCGAGGCCACCCCAGCGGTCGGTGGCGAAGGCGAGGCGGGAGCCGTCGGGGGACCAGCAGGGGTGGGCGTCGAGGCCGGGGCTCTGGGTGACGCGGACGAGGTGGGAGCCGTCGAGGTCGGCGACGTAGATTTCCTGGTTGCCCTCGTGGGTGGAGCTGAAGGCGAAGCGGCGGCCGTCGGGCGCGGGGGCGGGCCAGTCCTGGTGGGAGAGCTGGCCGTTGTGGTCGGCGGCGAGGGTCTGGAGGTGGGAGCCGTCGAGGTCGATGCGGGCGATGTCGAGGTTGCCCTGGGTGCCGGAGAGGGTGATCGGGACGAAGAGCAGGCTACGGCCGTCGGGGAGGAAGGCGGCGTTGTAATCGGGGGCGGGGCGGTCGGTGAGGCGTCGGGCGTCGGGTGGGGCGTCGGCCGGCATTACGTACTGCCAGATGTGGGCGCCGCCGGCTTCGTGGCGAGCGAAGGCGAGGAGGCGGCCGTCGGGGGACCAGCTGGGGCGCTGCTTTTCGAGGCCGTCGTGGGTGAGGCGGAGAAGAGAAGGAGAGTCTCTCGCAAAGGCGCGAAGGCCGCAAAGAGCGAGACAAAGTAGGAGCCGAGGTCGTGTCAGTTGCCGGGTCATGGTGGGTCTTATCGAAGGATTGCTTGTGTTTTGCGCTTTGCGGTCTTGGCGCCTTTGCGAGAGACTTTTTCCCTAGAACAATTCCTCGATCGCCCTTCCCGATGGCGTCAGGCCCAGGCCGGTGAGGTCGGCGGCGCCGACGCCGAGGCGGTCGAGGAGGGTGGCGCCGAGGTCGGCGGGGGTGGCGGGGCGGTCGGCGGGGTGTTCGCCGCGGCGGTCGCTGGAGCCGACGACACGGCCGCCCCGGATGCCGCCGCCGGCGAGGAGGCCGGAGTAGCAGGGGTTCCAGTGGTCGCGACCGGCCTTGGCGTTGATCTTGGGGGTCCGGCCGAACTCGCCGACGGCGACGATCAGGGTCGAGTCGAGCAGGCCGCGGGTTTCGAGGTCGTCGAGGAGGGCGGAGAGGGCGCGGTCGAGCATCCAGCCGTGGCGGTCCTGCATGACCTGGAAGTAGCGGTCGTGCATGTCCCAGCCGCCGTCGCCGGCATCCTCGGGGCCTTCGACGTGGGTGCTCCAGTTGACCTGCACGAACGGGATACCGGCCTCGACCAGCCGCGCACGATCAGGCAGCACTGGCCGAAGCGGTGCGGGCCATACGCCTCGCGGACTCGGGGCGGCTCACGATCGACGTCGAGCGCCTGGAGGCTCGATCGGGAGGCGATCAGGGTGTGGGCCAGCTCGTAATGCTGGTCCATCACGCGGGCCGGCCGGGCCTCGGGCGGAGCGTCGTCGAGCTGGCGTCGGAGGTCCCAGCGGGCGGCGAGGCGACGGGAGCTGATCCCCTCAGGAAGCTCGACGTCGGGCAGCTTCAGGCCGACTCCCGGCTCGTAGTCGAGCCGGAACGGGTCGTAGGCGCTGCCGAGCAGGCCGCCGCCCTCGCCGACGACGCGCTTGAGCCCCTGGTGGAGCGGGTTGCCGAGGATGACGTAGGGCGGGAGCGGACTGCGTCCCTTGTGCAGCCGGCCGACGATCGCGCCGGTGCTCGGCTGCAAGGCGCCGGCGGCGGCCTTTCCGCCGAGATCGACGGCGCCGGCATTGCTGCCGGTCAGGGCGATCGTGCCGGCGACGCCGTGGTCGTTCGACTGGTGGTGCAAGGCTCTCAGCAAGGAGAACCGGTCCGCCCGACGCGCCAGGCCCGGCAAGAGCTCGCAGACCTGGACGCCCGGCACCGCCGTTGCGATCGGCTCGAACGGGCCACGGTATTCGAGGGGGGCGCCGGGCTTGAGGTCGAAGGTATCGAGGTGGCTCGGTCCACCCCAGAGCCAGAGCATGATGACCGCCCGCGCCGGTGCTGCGCGGCCGTCCTTGAGGTTCTGCGCCTGCGCCCGGAGGGCGAGCAGGTCGCCGAGCGTCAAGCCGAGGGCGCCGAGGCTACCAACCTGGAGGAACGCTCGTCGCGATACTGACTGGCACGTCCGGCTCCGGGCCCGGCCGAGGCTCATCATGATTGAACCTCCTTCCTGGTCAGAGGTTTCCGATGGCTCGTCCCGACTTCATCGCTCCAGTTTAACCCCTGCGACCGCAGCCGGAAACCCTTTCGATTCGAGGCATGAGGCTCGCTCAAGAAGGTGATGATGTGACGGGCGGAGAGCCCAAGGCTCCGTTTCTGCCGGCGTTGCTGGATGGGAGGCCGAGGGGAGTCGGCACTGGCGGGCGCGGGCTCACCTGGCGTTGTCGGCCGGGCCGACAAGAAAGGCAAGGCTTCCCGGCCGCGCCCACCCGTTGGCGATCGCGGCGACGGGAGGGTTTCGTTTCTGCTCCAGGAGGGAGGTTCCGGCATGGAACGTCGGCCACGCCGCGCTTTGCGGCCATCGGTGGAGTCGGTCGAGTCCCGCGAGTTGCTCTCGGGTCTCCAGGCGGCGATGCTGGCCCGGCGTTCGCTGCCCATGAGTCGGCTCCTGCTCAGCAGCCCCGCACCGACGCAAGGGACGCCCGCGCCGCCCGTCATTCCGGGCCAGGGCACGCCCTCGCTTCACGAACTGGCCCGCCAGCAATTCCGGGCCGGGTTCAACGGCCATGTCACCGTCGGCCCCGGGCGCTACAGCGACCAGGCCCGGATCGTGGCCATCGGCGGCAAGGGCGGCTCGAACCAGTTCCTGCACGGTAGCTTGCAGATGGCCTTCGTCTTCCCCACCAACCCCTCGGCCCCGATCACCGGCACCGCCTACCTCCAGGACAAGAACCAGACCTCTGGGGGCCAGGTGGCCTTTGACCTGGTCGCGGACCCGAACGCGCTCGATGCGCACGGCCGTCCGACGCTGGCGACCTTCGCGGCCGACCCGAACATCTACGCCGGCATCTACTACTTCGACCAGGCTGCGGGTACCGTGCACATCCGCTACCGGGGTGACACGGCCCAGGTGATCTTCAACGGCCGGATCTACACGAACGGTCTGAGCGGTACGCTCCGGGGCATCGGGCTGGCCTGATCGGACGCGATCGGTGTTCGGGGCCACGTCCGTGTGCCCCGGACCCTGCGGCCCTGGTCTCGGGACCGCCGGGGGCGACGGTCCCATGCCGGGGGCCCCAGAACCGGAGAGCCTCAGCGGGTCCTGGGGAAACGCGGCTCACCGTGGATGCCCGGACCCAGCGTTGCACCCGACGCCAGGTGTCCGCAAGAGGACGGCGGGAACCGCTTTTTTTGACGGTTGCCGGCGCTCGGGACGGTCCAGGAACGCTCAGGCGACGTACCCGGGACGCCAGCGAGACGACGCGAGAACGCCGGAGGGACGCTTCTCTTTCTGTTGAATCGCGGGTCACAAGCAGTGTGAATACAAAAAGTTAGAGAAGCCATCTTGCCTATCTTGAAGTTCGTTCGGCGCCCGCGACGCGCCGCGGTGTCGCGACACAAGGCCCGGAATGGAAGGCGGACGAACCACCGGATTGCCAAGGAGCCGAGGTTAATTATAGCACAGAATGCGGGTGCTGGCGCGGATTGTTTCGGGTCAGGAGGAACCGGGAGGGCTCTGGCGGAAAAGTCCCGGCTCCCGGCCATGCCGGAGGATCAACCATCCGGCCCTCGAGGACGTGGCCTGTTCCTGCGGTGGGCCGCGGCAGACGACGGTTTCGCGGGCTGGAGAGGACGGGATAGAATGAGGCCCACGTGGGACCGGAGTCCGGCGCGGCGAGCTTTGGGGGACGCGAGCGGAGAGGTGGTCGGGACGTGGCGGCGGACACGAAAGTCAGGGATCTGGGGGCGGAGAAGGGCGGGCGCTGGCGGTCGGCATTGGGGAAGGTCTGGACGCTGGTTGGGCCGTTCCTCGGGCTGATCGTCGTGGTCTGGTTGTTCCACATGCACCCGGTCTCAGGCGAGCGGTTCCTGAGCTGGGGCAACGGCAGGATGATCGCGGTGCAGACGGTGATCGTCGGCACGGCGGCGCTGGGGATGACGCTGGTGATGATCGCCGGGGGGATTGACCTGTCGGTCGGCTCGGCGGTGGCGTTGGTGACGGTCGGGATCGTGCTGGCGAACCGGGAGTCTGGGCTGAGCCTGCCGGCGTCGCTGGCGGTGGGGGTCTTGCTGGGCGGACTCTGCGGCCTGTTCAATGGGGTGTTGATCACGGGCCTGGGGGTGGTGCCGTTCATCATCACGCTGGGCAGCCTGAAGATCTTCCGGGGCCTGGCGAAGTGGTGGGCGGGGAATGCGTCGATCTATGCGTTCGATCGGTCGCACCCGAGGCCGGACTGGTTGAGCCGGCTGCTCTCGACGAACCTCGACCCGCCCGGCTGGTCGCGGGGCGTGCCGGGACCGTTCGGGGCAACGCTCCGGGAGCTGGGGAGACTGGCGCCGGGGGTCTGGGTCTTGCTGGGATTGAGCGTGCTGGCGGCCTTGATGCTGAGGTACAGCCTGCTGGGGCGCTATCTGTATGCGATCGGCTCGAACGAGGCGACGGCGCGGCTCTGCGGGATCAACGTGCCGCTGGTGAAGGTGACCGTGTATGGTCTGGCGGGCCTGACGTTCGGCCTGGCGGGCCTGATGCAGTTCGCCTACATGGCCGGCACGGGTGACCCGACGTCGGCCGAGGGGCTGGAGTTGAAGGTGATCGCGGCGGTCGTGATTGGCGGCGGGAGTCTCAGCGGCGGCGAGGGGACGGTGCTGGGCACCCTGATCGGTTGCCTGATCATGACATCGCTGGACAGCGGTTGCACGCTGGCGTTCATTCCGAACGCCTTTCAGGATATCCTGATTGGCTCGATCATCGTCGTGGCGGTGGCGATTGACCAGTTCCGCCGCGATCCGGTCGGCACGCGAGAGCGGCTTCGGGGGGCGTTGCGGGTCGCGGCGCGACTGGCGGGCCGCTAAGATTTCGCGGGTGGTGACGTCTTGTTGAGTGCGTGTGCCACGCGCCACGGGACGGAACGAACATGCGTGGTTGCCGCGTGTGGTTGTTCCCCCCTCCTCGAAGGACACAGGAGCCTCTCGCGATGCCGTGCTTTTGGATGCGACCGCTTCGGACCGCTTCTCTCCTGATGCTGCTGGCCGGCCTCGCCCCCCTGGCGAGGGCCGCTGAGGACAAGCCCATGGAACGCACGATCAGTGTCACTGGCAAGGGCAAGGTCACGGCGGCGCCCGACGTGGCCGACATCAACGTGGGTGTCACCACCCAGGCCGAGACCGCCCGCGACGCTCTGGCGGGCAACACCGAGGCGATGACCGCGATCCTCGACGCGCTCAAACAGCGCGGGGTCGCGGCCAGGGACCTCCAGACGACAAACATCAACGTCTCGCCGCAATACTCCCAGCCGAACCCGCCGCGGCCAGGACAGCGGCAGGAGCCGTTCGTGCCGAGGATCGTGTCGTACCAGGTCAGCAACACGGTGCGGATCACGGCGCGCGACCTGAGCAAGCTGGGCAGCATCCTCGACGCCGTCGTGCAGTCGGGGGCCAACCAGATGAACGGGATCACGTTCCGGGTCGAGGAGCCCGAGAAGTTGCTGGACCTCGCCCGCAAGCAAGCGATGGCCGACGCCCGTCGCAAGGCGGAGTTGCTGGCCGGCGAATCGGGGGTGGTCGTCGGCCTGCCGATCACGATCAACGAGTCGGGCGGCTCCTTCCCTCCGCCCCGGCCGATGTACGCTCGCGGCGAGATGATGATGGCCGCCTCGGCGCCCGTGCCGGTGGCCGCCGGAGAGGATGAGTTGAGCGTGACGGTCTCCGTCGTCTATGAGTTGAAGCCGGCGAAGTGAACGGGGCTATCTGATCACTGGTTCAGGAGTCGTGCCGTCGGTTTCGTGGGACGTTAGCAGCACGCTGTCCGCGAGCTGAGGACGGTGCGCTGCCAGCGCCCGACAAGAATGCCGTCGTCGACCGCGATTTGATAGGACCCGGCCATCCGGCCAGTGACCCGTAACCAAAGACCAAGAAACTCAAGGACGTCGAGTCCTCCGGTCGAACCTCTGATTGACAGCCCAACGGCCCGTCACTACCATGCGACCGCGCCGGACCCGATGTGCGGGCGAGGTCGGAGCGGGCGAGGTTCGTTGCCGGCCGGTCCGGGCCAGGGACGAGCCCCTCGGCGGGCTGCCCGAGTGCCCTGGCGGATAGGGCGAAGACGGAACGCTTGGTTTGGTTCTCCCCAGGGATGTGCCTGCACTCATGGCGAGTACCTCGACGCCCCCAGTCCGGCCCCCTCGCCTTTATCCCCGGGTGCCGACGCGGGCCCAGCGTCGTGAGGGGGAGTTGGGGCCGACGTCGCTTGCCGCGACCCCGAGGCGGCTCGCGACCAACTTCGCCGCGTTGAGCTGCGCCGAGATCGCCTGCCGGGCGACGAGCGTGGCCGTGACTCTCTCGCTGGCGCACCGACTCGGCAAGGCCGGTTACGGCCGGATCGAGTTCGCCTTCAACGTGGTTTACTGGCTGGTGCTGCTCGTCCGCGAGGGCTTCGACGTGTTCGCCGTGCGCGAGATCGCGAGGCATCCGAGGCTCGTCCGGCCGCTGGTCAACCACGTCCTGGCGATCCGGGGCACGATGGCCTTGACCCTCCTGGCGGGCCTGGTGGCCGTGGGTTGGTCCACGCTGACCGGACCCACGGAGCGCTGGATCCTGGCGCTTTACGGCCTGATGCTCCTGACCACGGCCCTCGGCCTCGACTACGTCTATCGCGGCCTGGAGCGCATGGGCCTGGTGGCCGTCTCGCTGTTCACGCGGACGGCGGTTTATGCGATGGGCGTGTGGTTCTGGGTGGGCGACACCTCGCGGATCGTCTGGGTGCCGGTGCTGCTGGTGACGGGCGAGGTCTGCGGGATCGCCCTGGTCTGGACGTGCTACACGCGACGTTACGGATTTCCGAGGCCGGACCTGCGGGGTGGACGGTTCCTGCGGGTCTTCCTCCGTCGCGGCCGGTCGGTCTACTTGATTCAGATCTCGCAGGCGGTCATCGGGACGGTGGACCTGCTCGTCGTGGGGCTGCTCAGCCAGTCGAGCGACATGGGACTCTATAGCGCACCGCACCGGATGACCACGGCGGTCTTGACGTTCGGCCTGATCTTCCAGCAGGTGGTTTTCCCCTCACTGACGCGGTCGTGGCGGGCGACCCCCTCGGAGGGGCGGCGCTCGATGGATGCCGTGGTGCGGGTGCTGATGCTCGGGCTGGTGCCGGTGGCCGTCGGCACGGCGACGCTGGCCGGGCCACTCGTCGCGACCTTGCTGCACGCCGAGTATGAGGGGGCTGCGCTCCTGCTGGCACTGGAGATCTGGCGAGTGCCGTTGCTGACCCTGGCCTTCCTGTATCAGACGGCGTTGATCGCCTTGAACCGGGAGTCGGCGGGGGTGCGTTTGTTGCTCACCGGCGCGGTTGGCTCGGTGCCGCTGGTGGCGTTGCTCTGGATCGGTTTCGGTCTGCCGGGCGCCGCGTCGGCGTCGATCCTGACGGGCCTCGGCCTGGCCGTGGCCGGCTATGTGCGTTTGGCGCGCGAGGGTCGTCAGCCCGCCTGGCACCACCACCTCGGACGCCCCCTGTTGGCGGCGACGGCGATGGTGCCGGCTTGCCTGGCCTTGAAGGATCTTCACGTCGTGGTGGCGATCGTGGGCGGGGCCGCGATTTACCTGATTGCCCTCGCCGCCCTGGGCGGTTTGAAACGCGAGGACGTGCGCACGATCCTCGGACGCTGAGGTCCAGGGGGCGTACCGGCTCCAGGATGCGAACCGTCGGGGACCCGTCCTGGCAACGCCACGCGCGTTGAGGTTGCTGCTCGGTTGCGATCACGCCTGGAGGCCGGGCCGGCTTGCGCTCGGCCCGACCACCCAGCGTGCGAGAAATCAGTAGGCGTCGCTGCTGATGATCTCGTTACCCTGGATCGTGCCCAGGGAACGCCAGACGAAGAGATTGACCGTGTTCTTGACGAACCGGACGCTGCCGTCGCACATTCCGGCGTTGACTCCGCCGGGATGCCGGCTCCGCGCGGCGTTGGTGATCTGCGTGAGGTCGCCGCCGGGCACCGGGATGCAGGGTGGGTTCAGCGGTGTGGTCGTATTGCAGTACGAGGCCGCCTCCATCTGGTCGGGGAGCGTGCTGTTGGGTCCGAGGAAGGTCTCGAACGCGGCACCGCCGTACCACCAGCCGAATCCGCGGAGGTCGAACTTGCCCGGGGTCTGGCCCTGGCCCTGAATGACCTCGGAGGTCATCAGGCTATTGCTCAGACCGTCGGTGATGCGGCTGAAGTTGACGACCATGAATCGGCTCGGATTGCCGTCCAGGTAGTAGTAGGCCGGGATGGAGGTGTGCGGCGAGCCGATGTCGCCGAACGGGGCTCCGCCGAACGGGATGCCCAGGAACGACGACTCCTGGAAGCGGTGCAGGTTGCCGAAGTTAACGACGACGTTGTGCGAAGTGACGCCGTTCAGCGGCGCGTTCGGCATGTCCGAAGGGCAGGTGTACGAGTTGATCCGGCTCGTCGTGACCGTGCGGTTGAACAGGCTCCCGTAGGTGATCCCGCTGGTGACGCCGATCATCGGGGCGGAGTTGTTGCCGAAGGAGTTCCAGGCATTGTACATGTTCGTCTGCTCGACGTAAGGCAGGATGAACACCAGCCAGGTACCCCAGATGCTGCCCTTGATCCCTGGGGGCAGCGAGTTATACGTCGATTCATAGTTGTGCATGCCCAGACCAATCTGCTTGAGGTTGTTGGTGCACTGGGCACGGCGGGCCGCTTCGCGGGCCGACTGGACCGCTGGGAGCAGCAGGGCGATCAGGACGCCGATGATCGCGATGACGACCAGCAACTCGATCAGAGTGAACGCACGAGGACGTCGAGTCATGGGAGCCTCCCGTCGATGAGGGGATGTAGGGGGGTCTTTCGACGAGGAACCGGGCCGACCGTCCCGTGTGGGACGGGGGGAGAGTCTGACATCGCGGCACGCGGCCACTCCCGAACCGTTCGGCGCGGGCGTGGAGCGGGGGATCATTTCTCGAGGTCGAACTTGTAGGTGTTCGTCTCGTTGGGCTTCACCTCGGCGGTGAGTATCGACTGGGCGTTGTAGCGATTGGGGATGGTCCTCCTTGGCATCGCCTTGCGATCGGGAACCTGAATCGCACCCGGCATCTCGCCTTCGGCGAGCGGGGCGGGCTCGGCGTCGTCGAGGGAGTTGATCTGCACCTTGTACTTGCCGGGCACAGGGCCCTCGTCCTGTGGGATGGCGAAGCGGCCCTCAACGATCATCCCCCCGGCGGCCATTCCCTCCGCCTCCGAGGCGGGATGGAACTGGATGAAGCCCTTCTTGAGGGGCTGGCCATCGAAGTTCACCGTGCCCGAGATCGGCTGCCGCGGGCGGTCGTCCACCCCCGAATCGCCGCATCCGGCCAAGCCGAGGGCGAGCAGACCGAGCAGACCGAGCGAGAACCCTTCGCGCCACACTGTTCTCATCGTTGGATCTCGCGGGTGTGAGGAGCGAGTCTCGGCGGAGGAATCCAATAAATGTTCGATCTTTCCCCCTGGACGGGCCGTCGCGGAGAGACCGGGAAGTCAGACCGAGATCCTCGGGCGCCCGGACGTGGGGAACATTCGGGAAGGAGCCTTGCGCCTTGGGGTCGGGTTCGACTCGGAAGTCGAGCGGAGGGTGAGGGAGGGTTCCGACCGTTGTCAATAATTAAACCAAGGCGCATCAGTATCATCAGTGGCGATGGAAATGTCGTCAAGCAAAAAATGCAGCAAAAAAGCGCTCGTGATAATGGTCACATGCATCGGTGCAGGGCAGGTTCGGAACCTGGCCGGGGACTCGGCGGAGGAGCGACGGCGAACCCCCGACCCTTTCGAAACGCGAGCCGTTGGCGGCGCAATCTGAACTGGTACGATGGGGCGAAAGCTGGTAAAGGAGGCGTCCCGGGAGCGTGCGGGAGGAACGCGCACCGGGGAGGCGCCCATTGGCAGCGACAGGAGGTCGCGCGTGAAGTTCTGCATGGTGACGACGTTCTTCGGTGGACACAGCTTCGGGGGCGATGCGGCTTATGTCGATCGCCTGTCCCGGGCGCTGCTCCGGAGAGGTCACGAGGTCCACGTCGTCCACTGCGCCGACAGCTTCGACGCGGTGCGGGGCAAGCACCCGCTCCGGCCGTACGAACCGCCTCCAGGCCTGGTCGTGCATCGTCTGGAGAGTCCTTTTGGCCTGCTCTCGCCGGTTGCCACGCAGTTGACGGGCCAGCCTTACTTCAAGGCCGAGGTGCTGCATGAGGTGATCGAGTCGGTGGACGTTGACGTTGTTCACTTCCATAACATCTCGCTTGTCGGCGGGCCGGGCGTGCTCCATCTGGGACGCGGGGCCGTGCGGATCATGACGGCGCATGAGCACTGGCTCATTTGTCCGATGCACTTGTTATGGAAATATGACCGGAAGCCCTGCGACCGTCCGACCTGCCTCCGTTGCAGCCTGGCCGGGGGACGTCCTCCTCAGCTCTGGCGCTACACGGGGGCGATCGACCGCGGCTTGCAGGAGCTGGACGCTCTGGTCTTCCCCAGCCGCCACGCGCTGGAGGAACACCGACGCCGCGGGATCGGTGCGCCGTTGGTCCACCTGCCGTACTTCCTGCCTGACGACTGGTCGGGCGGGATCGAGGACCAGGCGCCTGAGCCGACGGGCCGGCCTTACCTGGCCGCGGCGGGGCGGCTGGTGAAGATGAAGGGGTTTCAACGCCTGATTCCGATGATGCGGTATCTCCCCGAGGCCGACCTGCGTATCGCCGGGACCGGACCGTACGAGTCGCGTCTTCGCGAGCTGGCTGGCGATTTGCCGAACGTCCGGTTCGAGGGTCTGCTCGGCGGGTCGGACCTCGCGCGACTCTTCCACGGAGCGCGGGCGGTGGTGGTGCCGTCTCTGTTCCCGGAGACGTTCGGGTACGTCGTGCTGGAGGCGTTCGCCGTGCAGACGCCGGTGGTGGTCCACAACGGCGGTGGTGCCCTGCAGGAGACGGGTGTCCTGAGCGGTGGCGGGCTCGGGTACGACACCGACGCCGAGTTGCTCCTGACCCTCCGCCGGATCATCCACGACGACGACCTCCGGGAGGAACTGGCCGACCGTGGCTTCGCCAGGCGCACCGGCGACTGGTCGGAGCGTGCCCACCTGGATCGCTACTTCGACCTCATCAAAGGCATCCAGGCCGGTCGAGCCGCGGCCACCCCGCACGGGCGGGTGGTCCGGCCCAGGGTGGCGTCGTGAGTTGGGAGCGAGCCGGACCGCGCTTCGGGTAACTTCTCGGGATGAGCACCCTTCGAGCCTTGCTGACCCCCCTGCCCTGCCGCCCTGGGCCGGCCCTGATTCTGGGGGCTCTGCTCTTGATCGGCTTTGGTCGGCTGGTGGCCAGGCCGGGGAACCTGATCGTCGATGGCGAGCGGCCGGGGTTCGACCGTGCGCAGCCGGCGGGCTCGCGAACGGTGGGCAACGACCTGACGCGGCTCTTCCTGCCGCATCATCGCCGGATCGCCGAGGCGTGGCGGCGGACCGGTCAGGTTCCCGGCTGGGACACGGCGGGTTTCGGCGGTCGGCCGCTGGTTGGCAACCCGCAGGCGGGACTCTGGTATCCACCGGTCTGGCTGGCCTGGTGGTCGGGGGCACCCGCGGCGCTGGGATGGCTGACCGTGGCGCACTTGCTCGGCGCGGGTTTGGGCGCGTATTGGCTGGCGCGGAGTCTGGGCTTGCGACGAGGCGCGTCGCTGGTTGCGGGCGGTGGCTTCGAGCTGTCACCGTATTTGATGGCGCAAACGTATGAAGGGCATTGTCCGCACGTCTGGGCGGCCTGCTGGTATCCGTGGGCGTTTCTGGCCGCGCTGGTGCTGCGGCGGGGCGAGCCTCGGGGCGGCCTGGCCCTGCCGATCGTGCTGGCCCTGGCGTTCCTCACGGGACACCCGCAGGAGGCGTATTACCTGACGCTGGCGCTGGGGGCCTGGGCGGGTTACGAGGCGTTGAGCCGGGGATCTCGGGGTGGCTGGTCTCGATCGGCGGGTGTCGGGGTGGTCGTGCTCGCGATCGCGTTGCTGACGGTCGGCCTGCTGGCGATCGAGTGGTTGCCGATCGCAAAGGCGCAGGCATGGGGATTGAAGACGGCGAGGCTCTCGGCGAGTCGGGCGAGCCGGTACAGCGTCGGGCCCTGGAACCTGACGCAGTTACTCAGCCCGAACGCCCTGGGAGGGCCGGCGGATTATGTCGGCGAGGTCAATTACTGGGAATCGCTGCTGGCGCCGGGTGGGGTGGTGCTCGTGCTGGCGGTCGTTGGCCTCGTGCGGTCGTCGCGCCGAGAGGGGTCGCGGGGCTGGGGAACGCTGGTCGGTGTGGCGGTCGCGTTCGCGATGGGGCGGAGGTTGGGTCTGTTTACGCTGATGTATGAGGTTGTGCCGGGGATGGATCGGTTCCGGGTGCCGGGGCGATCGCTTTTCCTCGCGGCGCTGGGAGTGGCGTTGCTGGCCGGACTCGGTGTGGAGGTGATCGCGAGACGTCCGGAAGGCTGGGAACGCTGGTGGCGGTTGGCGATCGGGCTGGCTGTCGGGTTGGGGGGCTTGCTGCTGGCGGCCGGGATGATGGACGGTTCGCGGAATGCTGCGACACGACCCGTGGACGAACTCGGGCGATGGCTCCGCGTGGGAGCGAACCTGGCGGGCGACCCGTTCGCCTGGGCGACGTTGCTGGTGCCGGTCGTCGCGTTCGGCCGGCTGAGGCGACGGCCAGGGAATGGTCCGAGGGTGGCAGCCGTGCTGGGGACGCTGGCGCTGGCGGAGCTGGCGGCTCATGCGTTTGTCTTGATCAGAGTGGCGCCCGTGGATCGGTTCTGCGGTCCCGATGCCCTGGCGGCGGCGATCGATCGTGTGAGGCCGGAGAAGCCGTTCCGGGTCCGGGCGCGGGACGCGTTTCTGGATGACATGAAAGCGACGGCCTGGGGCCTGGAGAAGACGAACCTCGGCGACGCCTTCCAGATCCAGCACGCGGCCGACCTGTACGAGTGGCTCTATCCGATCTTCGACCCGCCGAGGCCGGACGAACTGATGGACCCGATCGTGACCTGGCAACGGAAGCGGAGGAGCCAGGCGGTCCTCGATCGGATGAACGTGGCGCTGCTGGTGACGGACCGGCCCGAGGGGGGAGCCTCGTGGCCGGTCGTCGCGGAGGGGGCGAGGGGGGGACGGCACTTCTGGATCTATCGGAACCCGACCGCAATGCCGAGGGCGTACGTGGTGCCGACGGTCAGGCGCTGTCGGGATGACGCGGGAGCGGTGGCGCTTTTACCCTGGGTCGATCCGAGGCGGGCGGTGTTGATGGAGGAGGACCCGCTGGGAAGGGTCGAGACCCGATCGCGGCAGCCCTTCACGACGGCCGATTATGAGGTGGCCGGGACGGATCGGGTCGAGGTGGCGGTGACGACGCAGGCGCCAGGGTTACTTGTCGTGGCGGATACGTGGATGCCTGGCTGGTCAGCGACGAGGAATGGGGAGCCAGTGAGGGTCTGGAAGGGGAACCGGTCGCAGAGGGTCGTGGCGCTGACGGAGGCGGGGAAGCATCGGATTGTCATGCGGTATCGACCGCCGGGGTGGGATGCGGCGAGGGTGATCAGCGGGGTTGCGGCGCTGATCTGGTTGGCCGGGGTCTTATTCACCACAAAGGCACCAGGGACGCGAAAGTCGCCCAACGAAGAAATCGATTCCGTGGAGAGATCGTCGTGTCCTTGGTGACTCTGGAGGACATCGGTTTTCGCGATTCCTTCGGGTGGGTCAGACCCAGCCGTGCCGCTTGCGAAGCCACCATTCGGCGGTGAGCAGGGCGGTGAAGAGGAGGAGGAAGGGCCAGGTGTCCCAGAGGCGTTCCTCGCGCTGGGTGACGTAATCGGGGATGACCTCGCGGCCCAGGGAGCGGAGGTGCTGGTCGAGTTCCTCGGGTCGGAGGAAGTGGCCGCCGGACTCGCGGGCGATGGCGCGGAGGAGGGTGAGGTCGGCGGCGGGGTTGCGAAGCTCGCGGTCGTCGTCATAGACGAGGAAGCGAGCGGAGGCCGTTCCGATCGTCTGGCCGCCCTTGGTGGCGGTGACCTCGACCTTGTAATCGGCGGGCTCCCCGGTGGCGTAGTAGGAGGCCCGTGAGGACTTGCCCTGGTCGAAGAGGGGGAGTCCCTCGGGCTTGGCGCCGGCCTTGTCGAGCGGGGTGATGCTGGCTTCGAAGCGGACGCCGTCGATCGGTTCGCCCTTCTCATCCTCGGCGCGGGCTTCGAGGTCGAGCCTCTGGCCGAGGGCGACGCGGCGGCGGTCGAGCTTGAGGTGGACCTGAGTCTCGCCTTCGTCCTCCTTGTGAGCGAGCCAGAGGATGGTATTGCGCCAGAAGTTCAGGTGGGCGAGTCGCGACGACTCCGAGTAGCGGGCCCAGGGCCAGGTCTCGCCGGCGACGGCCAGGGTCCGGGCGCGGCCGATCTCCAGGGCGGCGATCACGGGCTCGCCGCGGTCGCTGAGGGCCCAGAGCCGGGCCGCGGGCTTGACCCGAAACTGGTTGATGCCGCCGATCGGCGGCAGTTCCTTCCAGGTCTGCTCGTTGGCGGCGCGGGTCCGGGCCAGGCGGAGGACGTAGCTGTCGAGTCCGAGGGGGTTCGGGACGACCCTCAGGCCGCTGTCGGGCTCGACCTGGCCGTCACCGGGATGCATCTCGACAGGCAGGAGGTCGGCCAGCGGGGAGGAGGTCCAGCCGCCGGAGCCGAAGCTGTTGCGACCACCGAGCATCACCAGGCCCGCCCCGCGCTCGACGGCGTGGGCCAGGAGTTGCTGCTGGCCCCGCGAGAGAAACTCGGCCGGCACGTCGCCGAGGATGAACACGTCATAAAGCCCGGAACTCAGCTCGACGTCGAGGTCGCGGCCGGCGGGGCCGAAGAGCACGACGAGCTTCGACTGGATCTTCTCGGAGGCATCCAGCGCTCGCTCGACGAACTTCTTCTCCCAGGGGGAGCTGGGTCCGTGGACGTAAAGGACGCTGATACCGCCCTTCAGGACGGTGACAAAGGTGCTCGTCTCGTTGTTGTTCTTGATCAGCTCGCCGGGCATCGGCTTGACCTTGAGCGTGACCTTGGTCTCGCCGGGTGTCTCGGGAGTCCACTTCAGGTTACGGACGGGAACCTCGGTGACGCCGGGCGGGACGCGGACCCGCGTGCGGGCGACGGGCTCAACTCGGTTGTGCTCGGTCCAGAGCTCGACGTCGAGCGTCTCGCTGGCGTACCCGCGGACGTCGAGCCGGGTGAAGACCTCCAGCTCGGTCTTGGCATAGACGATCGGGCCGGCTTCCAGGTCGCGGACGGCGATGTCCTTCGTGCCCGAGCCGGCCGACTCGGAGCCGAAGCCGACGGTGACGACCGGGATGTTCCGGTTTCGCAAGGACTGGGCGATTGCCCGAGGGTCGGCGCCGGTGTTCGAGGCGCCATCGGAG
The DNA here is from genome assembly GCA_963752755.1 of uncultured Planctomycetales bacterium. GTDB lineage: Bacteria > Planctomycetota > Planctomycetia > Isosphaerales > Isosphaeraceae > CAVVZJ01. Next base: position 47,174 of record CAVVZJ010000013.1, read on the forward strand.
AGGAGCACGACGCGGAGGATTTTCGTCTGCTCGTAGCGCTTGACGGCTTCCTCCAGGGCGTCGCCGAGGGCGGAAAGCCGGCCCTTGGCCTCGACCTTCTCGTCGGCCTTGGGCTCGCGGAGGGTGCTGTCGAAGAGGAGGGTCTTCGCGGAGACGTCGCTGCCAAGCGACTTGACGGCCTCGCGTCCCTGCTTGAGGGCCTTCTCGGCGGCCTGGAAGCGGGACTGGCCGCCGGCCTCGCCGCCGAGGTCCATGCTGGAGCTGATGTCTTCCAGGAAGAGGACGGTGGCGGCCTGCTTCTCCTTCTTCAAGATCAAGAGCGACGGCCTCAACGCCGCGAGCACGCAGAGCGCCACCGCGGCCATCCGCAGACCGAGTGCCACCCATCGCCAGCGACCCGATGTGCCCCGCAGCTTCTTCCGGTAGGCCCAGAGCGTCAGGCCCACGATCACCACCGCGGCCAGTGCGATGATCGGCCAGGGGGCGATGGGGTCGAAGGAGGGGGTCATGGGATGCCTCGGAGGGGGTCACTAGTCACTAGTCATCAGTCACTAGTGGCTCTTATGCGATCGCGGGTCGCTTTTCCCGGTAGAAGGTGTTGGCGAGAGCATTCTCGGCCGTCACCAGGAGGAGGATGAGGAGCATCAGCCAGGGGAAAAGCTCGCGGCCGACGATGGTTTCCTCACGCTTGCGCTTCAGCTCGTCGGGGCCATCGGCGAGAACGTAGTGGTCCTTGCCGAAGAGGGCGTCGAGTTCCTTGGCCTCGATGGGTGCGAGCTGGGTCTCGGAGGTGGGCGGATTGACGCTGAAGCCAAGCGTGGCGGCGGAGCCGCCGGGACGCGAGGCGTTGACGGTCCACTGGCCGGTCGGATCGCGTCCGGAGGCCACCATCGTGAGGGCCGGGATGACGAGCGGGCCGCCCGCGGTTGGCTCGTTCAGGCGGATCGGGTCGGCCTTGGGGTCGGGGGAGCGGGCGTTGAAGTCGGTGAAGTCCTGGCCGGGGTCGAGGGGAAGCGTAACCGTCTCGCCGGCCTCGACGACCAGCTTGCGGCCCGCCGTACCGGCGAGGTAGGGGATCGTGCGGTCCATCAGGTAGAGAAACGACCAGTTCGCGATCGGGAACTCGTTCCAGGTCTTCGACGGGCTGGGGTCGCGGGCCATCGTGGTCGTCCAGAGCAAGGCCCGCCCCGGCGCCGAACCACCCTGAACGACGCGCTCGAGCAGGGCGGGCGTCTCGTCCTGGTAGGAGAGCAAGACCCGCGCGTCCTCGGTCGGGCCGACAGCCAGCGACTTGAAGACGGGGACCTGGCCGAGTGCCGTCAGGAGCTCGCGGCTGTTCTGGGAAAAGAGGGTGTTGGTCAGGTCGGCCCGGCCGAAGGCGAAGCGGTCGTCATGGATCTGTGCCGCTCCGAGGGAGCCGGGGAGCAGGGAAAGGGCATTGTCGTTGTAGTGGCGGACGTTCGCCGCGACCCGGTCGCCGACGCCGACGACCAGACCGCCGCCTTGCTTGACGTAGCCGTTGATCTCGCTCCACTGGGCGGGCTGGAGCTGGCCGACATTGAGCAGGAAGACGCAGGCGTAATCCCCAAGCGGCCGGGGGAAGCCGGAGGGTGGAAGCTCGCCGGTCCGCAACTGATCGACCTGGTACGGCCGCGCGGCGGGAACCTCGCGGAGGGCGATTGGATCGAGGGCCTGGGCGACGAAGAAGGCGTCGTCCGGGTCGTCGGAGACGACCAGCACGCGGAGCGAGGGCTGGACGTCGAAGGTCATGTAGGAGGTGTCGTCGAAGGGCAGCGGGTCGGGCTCGCCAGCGAGCTTGATCTCGACGCGGTGCAGGCCGACGGTTGCGAACTTGGGCCGGAAGGCGGGCACGTCGGCCTCGCCGTCGGCGGGAACCTCGACAATCTCCTGGCCGCGCTTCTCACCATCAACGTAGAACTCGACGACCCGCCGGGCCGCCTTGCCGACGGCACGCAGGCGGACCCGGATCGGCACCGGCTCCTCCTGGCTGGCCAGGCCGTTCGACGGCTCGGCGCCGGCGATGCCGACATCGTTCTGGTCCTTGGAGGCCAGATTGATCAGGTACGTCTGGATGCCGCCGGGTACGTCCTTGGCCTTGTCGAGCCCCTCGATGGCCTGGTCGCTCCGCCAGGAGGAGCGGGCGAGGTCGGAGAGGACGTACACTTCATGCCTGGGCAGCTCGGGGACGCCCGCGACGGCGTTGTACGCGAGGCCGAGGGCCTGGTTGAGTGTCCGGTTGGCGGCGCGGACCTTCAGCGACTCGATCCGCCGACGCGCCGCGGCCGGTGAGAGCGAGGCCGGCGAGCCCGCCTCGGCGGTGTCGATCACGAAAACCTTGCTGCCGGAGTGCGACCGCTTGAGGATCTCATCAGCGCGGGCCTTGGCCTCATCGAGCCGGGTCTTGTCCTGCTCGGTGTAGCCCATCGAGAGGCTGGTGTCGAAGACCAAGGCCATCGCCGTCTCGACCTCGCCGCTGGCCTGCACCTTGGCGTTGAACCGCGGCCGCGCCAGGGCCAGGGCCATCAACGCCACCAGGGCCACGCGGGCCAGCAGCAGGAGCCAGTTCTTGATCTTGAGCTTCTTCTTCGACCGCTTCTGCCGCTCCTTGATCAGCCGTAGCGCCGGGAAGATGATGTGCTTGGGCGTCTGCTTCATGAACAAGTGCAAGATCACCGGGATCGCCGCCAGGGCCACCCCGGCCGCCAGGCCGGCGTTGATGAACAGGGAACTCATGAGCAGGTCGCCTCAGAAATGTCTCATCAATAATATCCGGCTCTAAAATCCCCGATGGCGGATCGTCAGGCACGGGCCTGGCGGCTGAGGAGGTAACTTGTCAGGGCCTTGTCGAACGGCATGCCGGTGTGGAGGGGGACGTAGTCAACGCCGGCAGAGAGGCATTCTTTCTTGTACTGGGCGTGGAAGAGGGCGACCTCATCGAGGTACTCGGCCTTGATCGCGTCGGCGTCCACGTCGCGCATCCGCTCGCCGGACTCGGGGTCTTCGAGCTCGATCATGCCCTCGAAGGGGAAGGTGGCCTCAGCCTCGTCGAAGACGTGGAAGACGATCAGGTCGTGGCCGGCGTGGCGGAGGCGGTGCATGGCCTTCTGAATCGGTTCGGGGTCGGCCAGGAGGTCGGAGAAGAGCATGATGAGGCTGCGGTGACGGATCATGCCGGCGACCTGATGCAGGCTCTTCGCGATCTCGGTCTCGCCCTTGGGCTGGAGCCGGGCGAGCAGAGAGAGGATGTTCCCGAGCTGCGACCGCTTGCTCTTGGGGGCCAGGCTCTGACTGACCTTCTGGTCGAAGGCGATGGCGCCGACGGGGTCTTGCTGGTGGATCATCAGGTAGGCCAGGGCCGCCGCCAGGCTGATGCTGTACTCGAACTTCGTCAACTCCTGGCGGTAGGTGTAGCCCATCGAGCCGGAGAGGTCCATCAGGAGGTAGCCGGTGAGGTTCGTCTCGGCCTGGAATTTCTTGATGTAGAAACGGTCGGTCTTGGCATAGACGTTCCAGTCGATGTCGGCGATGTTGTCGCCAGCGGCATACTTCCGGTGTTCGGAAAACTCGACCGAGAACCCCTGGAACGGGCTGGCGTGCAGGCCCGTGAGGAACCCCTCGACGATGAACTTGGCGCGGAGGTCCAGCCGCGCGACCTGGCGAATCACTTCGGGTTTGAGGTACTTCTCGGCCGTGCTCGCCAAGGATGGGCCTCCGTAGGGGAGAGAGTCGCCGCCTCTCCATTATGACGAAGCCGACAAGCCGAGTGTTCGTTGTTCAGAACAGCGGGGCCAATGAGATCGCCAGGCCGGGCAAGAGATGGCTGATGTAGGAGTCGGCGGCTCGGAGGACGCGGCGTCGGTAGCCGCGGGGGCCGAGCGTCAGGACATTGACGGTGCACTCTCGGCGGTCGATGATGACGTACTCCTGGCTGCCCAAGCGTCGAGATTCGGCCCGCTTCTGCTCGTAATCCTGCTCGCGGGCGACCTGGCCGGGGCTGACGATTTCGAACATCAGGTTGGGGACGCAGTTGGGGATCGGGAGCGTGGGGCCGTCGGCGACGAGATCGACGCCGAGGTCGCCGATGCAGTCGGTAGCGGCGTCGGGGCGAATCCAGGCGTTTGGAACAACGAGCTCCCCAACTTCAGGATTTTGGGACCAGTCCACGACCCGTTGCTTTAGCCAGGGACGGCTTCCCTCAACGTGCCTCTGACGTTCGGGCGACATGACGACCAGCCTCTCTGCCCGGCGCTGATAGGCCCAGGGCTCTTCAGAGGCGGCCGTGGCGAACGCGTCGGCCGAGACGGCGCGACGGGCGTCGGCGGGGCCGAGCTTCAGGAGGGGCGGGTGGATGGACATCGCGGGGACTCCGTCCAGGCCGGTTCGGGTCACTTGCGGTCGTACTTCGGGATATGGGGCTCGGGGATGGACTCCAGAAGGCGCTTGATGATGGTATCGGTCGTCTGACCCTCGGCCTGGGCCTGGAAATTGGTGCTGATGCGGTGGCGGAGCACGGGGATGGCGACCTTGCGGATGTCGTCGTAGGAGACGCTGAAGCGGCCGTCCATGGCGGCCATCGCCTTGCCGCCGAGGATCAAGGCCTGGCCGGCGCGGGGGCCGGCGCCCCAGTCCACCAGTTCCTTGATGAAAGGCGGCGAATCGGGGTCGTCGGGCCGGGTGGCGCGGACGAGGCGGGTGACGTACTTGACGGGGTACTCGGTGATCTGAACCGAGGTGACCAGCTTCTGGAGGTTGACGATCGCCTTGCCCGAGAGCACCTTCTTCAGCTCGGGCGACTCGCCCTTGGTCGTGTTGGCGAGGATCTTCTCCTCCTCTTCGAGGGAGGGATAGCCGACGCGGATGTCGAACATGAACCGGTCGAGCTGGGCCTCGGGCAAGGGGTAGGTCCCTTCCTGCTCGATCGGGTTCTGGGTGGCGATGACGAAGAACGGCTCGGGAAGCTTGAGCGTCTCCTGGCCGACGGTGACCTCGCGCTCCTGCATGGCCTGGAGCAAGGCGGCCTGGGTCTTGGGCGGGGTCCGGTTGATCTCGTCGGCCAGCACGATGTTCGAGAAGATCGGGCCGGGGACGAAGCGGAAGGAGCGACGACCGCTCTCCGGTTCCTCCAGCACGTTCGTGCCGGTGATGTCCGAGGGCATCAGGTCGGGCGTGAACTGGATGCGCTTGAAGCCGACGTCGAGGATCCGGGCGATCGAGCTGACCAGCAACGTCTTGGCCAGACCCGGCACGCCCACCAGCAGACAGTGGCCGCGGGTGAAGATCGCCGCCAGGATCTGCTCGATGACCTCGTGCTGGCCGATCACGACCTTGCCGATCTCGCCGAGCATCACGTCGCGCGAGTGGCGGAACTCATCAAGGAGCTGGGAGATACGGTCGCCGGCGCTCGACATGAGTGGCTTGTCCCCTGAACCGATCAATCAACACCAGAGCGGAGGAAGTCGCGCGGTCGGCTCGGGGGGACGGTTCCGGCGCTGGTCGGCTGCCGACCTGGCCCTGCCCCGGCACGGTCCGGCCGCTGACGGAACGCACGACTATTGTAGTGCCCCGCCGCGCGGCGATTCAAGCCGGCCGGAAGGCCAGGATACCCTCGGCTTGCCTCGCGACCCGCCGGCCAGCGGTAAGGTCAGGAAAGCTGGAGGAGATGGGGGATTCGAGAGGGCCGGCGACGAAGGATCAGTGAGGATCGATCCCGGACTCGGGTCGTTCCGGGTCAGCGACGCTCGGTATCCGGCTTACCGTCGGTCAGCCGCGGCATGGGGCTTGCAACCCCTCCTACAATGCGGTAGCGAGGCAGAAAACTCCGCTCCCTCCCCTTCCGGCAACACGAGCCCGGTCGGCGGGATGCCGGTCAGGACCGGCAGATCCTCCACGGTCCGTGCTCACCCTCCCCCCGCCGGTCGTTTCCCCAGGCACCGTCGGACGTCCGAAGCGTCCCTCGCGATCCGGTAACGGATCGCGGGCGTGCTGCGTCCGCAACCTAGACTGAGTTCGAACGTTGCGGAGGGCCACCCGGTCTGGATCGATGGCGAGACGGAAGGTTCTTGATAGATCATTTTTGAGGATGGACCGATCCCGATGAGAAGCAGCACTCCCAGACTTCCCTTCCGACTGCTCGGCAGCCTGGCACTGGCGACCTTTGTCGTGGCTGTGGCCCTGGGCCGACTCTACGGCCCGGAGCCCGAGTTCCGCCGACTCGAGCCGCTCGGATTCGTCGGTATGAACAAGGATTACCTCATCGACCCCGATCGCGTGGCGCGGTTCATCGACCCGGCGACCGGTGACACCATCGTGCTGCCGATGCCGAAGGGCGAGGTGCTGGAACACCCCAGCCTCGCTCCCTGGAGCGACGCTGAGGGCCGGACCCAGGCCGTCGGACGCTGGGTCCAGCGGAGCGGCGCCGGCACCGCTCAGATGGCGCGGGGGTCGGGCTGGCGCGGGTCCGTTTCCCCGATGGCCGGGTGCTGGACCGTGTTGCGACCCACATCTTGCCGAGCGGGGTACCCTGCTGGCTGCCGGGCACCCAGGCCTGTGTCATCTTCGCCGCGGGTGACGGGCGTCTCTATCGGCTCTTTTTCGACGATCCCACCGGTTCGGTGCGGACTTCGACGAGGCTCGATGCGACCAACAGCCTCGGCAACTGGCGTGGCGGGTGGAAAACATCGACCTGCGCCGGCTGTATTTCGTGGACCTCTCGAGCCCGAACGACCCACGCCTGGCGGCCTCGGGTTTGCTGCTGGCCGCGGTCCGGCAGTGTCCGGCCGGCCCCGGGGCTCAGGCCTATGATCCGTCGCAACTCTGGTGGTTGCGGCTGAATCGGACTGGCACGACGGTCGTCGCGGCCGGCCCGTTGACCGACCCGGGCACGGCCCCGATGGAGGAGCAGGTCTGCCGCTATCCGATCCTGGCCGCCGGATCGGACGGTCGCCTGGAGATCGCCTATCTGGGCCGTCGGAGCGACGAGATGGGCTGGCGGCTCCGGGTCGCGACGGTCACGATCGACCCTGCCACCGACGCGCCGAGGCCGCTGACTGAGCCGGGCCGCGTCCTGGCTGATGACTGCTCGCCGTCACCGCTGGGTGTCTCACGCGATGGACGCTGGATCTGCTGCCTCCGGCACGTCGTGAGCCCTGAGCCGCAACTGGTTGTCGGGCGGTTCGCGCTCGGTCCGGAGGCCCGGAGTCCTCGAGACGTCGGCCTGGCTGCCGCCGGCCGCCTGGCCCCAGCGCTTCGCGGTTCGCACCACTGAGCCAGTGGCATCCGATTGGCGAGCCGCCGTCCGGGCCGCTCCGGGAATCCTTCGGAACGTGCCGCCGGGACGGCCGCATGACCGTCGAGAGGCAACCGCTCCCCGGTCGGCCGACTTGTCGGAATGGCCTCGGGGGTGAATACTACAAGGGTCGGACCTCGGGGCGGCCTGGGGTCCTCCTGGAAACGGCCGGCTGGCTCATCGCGACTTCCACGGAGGCTGCGCCCATGTCCTCGAACCGATCCTGGCCGGCTCTGATCGTGGCGATGTCGCTGCTGGTCCCGGCCTTCCTGCCGGCGCCCGAGGCGCGGGCCGATGTGACGGCCAAGGAGGTCGAGGACGCGATCCGACTGGGTGTCTCCTTCCTGATCCAGAAGCAGCAGGGGGATGGCTCCTGGCCCGACGCCGATCAGCACGCCGAGACCGGCACGACCTCGCTCGTGATGCTCGCCTTGCTGACGGCCGGTGAGAAGCCCGGCTCGCCGCACATCGACCGCGGTCTGAACTTTCTCTCAAAATTCTCGGCCAACGACCTGGGTCGGACCTACTCCGTCGCGCTCCAGACGATGGTCTTCGCCTCCGTCTATCCTTCCGATCCGAACCGCTTCCGCCTGGCCCTGGCCCGCAACGTCGAGTGGCTGGAGCGCGCCCAGATCAAGCCGGGTGATCCTAACCCCAACTGGCCCGGGGCCTGGACTTACGACGCCGACAAGGTCACGCCCGGTGACAACTCCAACAGCCAGTACGCCCTGCTCGGTCTGAACGCCGCCGCCGAGGTCGGCATCCCGGTCAAGCCCGAGACCTGGGTCCTCGCGCGGCAATACTGGGAGCGGGCCCAGCAGAAGGGGGCCGGCGGCGACGGGGCCTGGGGCTACATGCCGCACGCCGCCGACCAGCCGACCGCCAGTATGACCTGTGCCGGTATCTCCAGTCTGGTCATCTGCGGTTTGAAGCGGTTCGAGGGTCAGGAGATCCTTCTCCGCGACGGCACCATCCGCAATTGCGGCCAGGGCGGCGTGAACATCCCCCTCCAGCGCGGCATTGATTGGCTCGCTTCCCACTTCAGCGTGGCCCAGAACTGGGGCAAGAACCAGACCTGGAAGTATTACTACCTCTACGGCCTCGAACGCGCCGGCCGGCTCTCCGGCCAGCGGTTCTTCGGCGAGCACGACTGGTATCGCGAGGGCGCCGAGCACCTCGTCCACGAGCAGGACCAGCTCAAGGGTTACTGGGTCGGGCGCGACTCGATCGAGGCCCGCGAGCCGACCGTCACGACCAGCTTCGCCGTGCTCTTCCTGGCCAAGGGCCGCGCTCCGGTCCTCATCAACAAGGCCCGCCATGCCCCCGGCAGCGACTGGGACAACGACCACGACGACGTCCGCAACCTCGTCGGCGTCGTCTCCCGAGACTGGCAGCACCTCCTGACCTGGCAGGTCGTCGATCCGAACGTCTCCAGCGTCGAGGACCTGCTGATGGCCCCGATCCTCTACTTCAACGGCCACGAGGTTCCCCAGTTCACCGCGCGGGGCAAGCAGACGCTCCGCGAGTACGTCGAGCAAGGTGGCCTGATCTTCGCCGAGGCCTGCTGCTCCAGCCGCGAGTTCGACGCCGGCTTCCGCGCCTTGATGAAGGAGATCTTCCCTGAGGACGACTACGAGCTGAAGCCCTTGCCCGAAGACCACGCCGTCTGGCGTTCCCGGCACCGTCTCACGCCCGACGTTCACCCGCTCTGGGGCATCGAGCACGGCTGCCGGACCGTCGTCATCTACACGCCCGCCGACCTCTCCTGCGGCTGGAACCAGGCGGAGAACCAGCCGGGACACCCCCTGGTAGTCAAGTCGCTCCGCGTGGGTCAGAACGTGGTCGATTACGCCACCGGCCGCGAGCTGCCGGCCGACAAGCTCACGACCCGCGAGACGGTCCAGTTCGCCAGTGAGACCGCCAAGCGCGGGGCCTTGCACATCGCCAAGCTCGAACACGCCGGCGAGTGGAACATCGCGCCTCTGGCGATCCCGAACCTCAGCACCTTCCTCCGCAAGGAGCTGAAGCTCGATGTCGTGATCAACCACCGTTCGATCTTCGCCAACGACCCGAACCTGGTCTATTACCCGCTGCTCTACATCCACGGCCGCGCGGGGCTCTCGTTCCCGCCCGAGCACATGCAGATCCTCCGCCGCCACCTCGAGCCCGGCGGCGGCGTGATCTTCGCTGATGCGGCCTGCGGCAGCACCGCCTTTGACGCCGCCTTCCGCAAGTTCGTCGCCGACTTACTCCCCGACCAGAAGCTCGTTCCGATCCCACCCGATGACGAGATCTTCCACCTACCCGGCGGCTTCGATCTCTCCAACGTCCGCTACACCCGCGCCGCCGGCGGCAACGCCGGCCTGCCCCAGCTCGAAGGCGTCAAGATCAACGGCCACTGGGCCATCATCTACTCGCGCTACGACATCGGCTGCGCGCTCGAACGCCAGCAAGGTCTCGACTGCAAGGGTTACGATCACGAGAGCGCCTTGCAGATCGCCGCGAATATCGTGCTCTATGCGACCTTGCCCTGAGATGTCTCCCGCGAGTCGAACCGGGCCGGTCGGCGTCGTTCCCTCTCGGGATCGTCAACCGGCCCGGAGCAGGTTCCCAACAGAGACCCAGGTCCGACGACACGATCCGTCGTGCTCCTCCGGGCAGGCCGAGGCTTGCCCGAAGGAAAGAGCCGGTCGCCGGACGGGCCCAGAACTCAGGCGTCGTCGGGAGAACCCTCACGCGAGGACTGGCGTTGCTGGAGCTTCTTGCCGCCCCGTGGCCGCGACGGGGTCGTCGACGAGGACGAGGAGGCGGACGAGGTGGACCGCGGCTTGGACCGCCGCTTTCGGGCCGGCGGCGGCTCGATCTCCTCGATCTCGACTTCGATTTCCGGCTCGGGTTGGTTGATCGCCTCGATAGCCTGTGCCTCGTCAAGGACCTCGGCCGACTGCTCCAGTTGCGACAGCAAGAGGCAGAGGAAGTGGAGACGGGTCCCCTGGTTCTCGAGGAATTCGTGGAAGAGAAATCCGCCTTCGAGCAGGTCGTCGGCCTGGTCGAGAACGGTCTCGGCCAGTTCATCCATGAGCGAGTCGCGCCCGCGCTGGAGGACCTCGATGGCGGCACGATACTTATTGAACTCGGGGCTGGACATGAGCCGTGGGCCCTCCTTCAAAATCCCTGGGGGTCGCTCCCTCGATCACGACACCGGGACACTCCCGGCCGTTCGCCCGATCGCGCCAGCGTGAGATCAGCCAGGCGACCAGCCTCGCGTCGAGCCAGCGGTGGTCGCCGTCCCAGCGCGCGCGACTGAGAAAGCCGAGATGACCTCCAGAAGGGATCAATTCAAGTGCCAAGCTGGACGGAAATGAAATTGCACGGAATGGATCGGGGGGGATGAACGGGTCATCCTCGGCGTGGACAACCAGGCCCGGCAACCGGATGCGCGGGATGAGCGGACCGCTGCTACAACGGGCGTAATACTCTTCCGCGTCGGCGAACCCGTTGCGGCGGGCGGTATAGAGGTCGTCGAACTCGTAGAGTGTCCGGACGTGACGCAGATCGACCGGCCCGAGGTCGGGAAAGGTGGTATGCAGACGGGCCACCTGGTGCCGGAGTGCCCAGACGAAGTTCCTGTCGTAAAGGCGGTTGCGTCCTTTCTGCATGTTACGACAGCAGGCTGCCAGATCGATCGGCGGATTGGCAGCGAGCACGCAATCAAGACCGGCGACCGGTTGCGAGGCCGCCTCGGCCGCCAGCTTCAACGCCAGGCTGGCCCCCAGTGAGAAGCCGATCAACGCCAGCGGCGAGCCCGGCGATCCGCCAGCCGTCCACTCGACCACGGCACGGACGTCCTCCGACCTCCCGCTGTGATAGATGCCCCGCGCCAGGCCGAACCCTGCACCCGCCCCTCGCAGGTTCATGCGCACCGCGCGCACCCCCTGCCCCACCAGCCGGTCGGCCACCCGGACGATGTACGGCGCCCGTGCACAGCCGCTCAATCCATGCACCAAGACCGCGGCCGGATCCCCCGGCACCCACCTGGCCGGCACCGAGTCGAACAGGACCAGCCGATCCCCATCTTCGAGCTCCAACTCGTGATACGACGATTGCAGCCGAGTGCGTCGGCCCGGTAGGTACCGGCCGGCGATCGTCTGGAGATCTCCGCCCCGCAACAAAGGATGGGGCTCGAATGGCGGGACGGCGTCGGCCATCGGGCTGCGGGTCTCGGGGGGGCTGGCTCAGTGCTCACAATCCGTCACTCCAGTATATCCCGTACGGGCCAAGAAGTCGATTGTATCATGGTGTCGTGAGTTCAACCATGAATGTTTGGGATTGAACTCCCTGCCCCGGGAAAGTGGTGTTGGCTTGGCAGGGTGCTTGGCCATCCGGCGGTCCGGGGCGCATGATGGACGTTCTCCGACGGCCGTCGCGGCCTTCCCTGCGCCTCCCTTTCGAGACGAGAGCGATGACCGGAATCGAAGCCTTCCTCGAGATCCTCAACCGTGTGGGGGTCCGCCACATCTTCGGCAACCCGGGCACGACCGAGTTGCCCTTGAACGACGCCCTGGCCGACGACCCGCGCTTCACCTACATCTTCGGCCTGCACGAGATCCCGGTGGTCGCGATGGCCGATGGCTTCGCGATGGCTTCGGGCGGCCCGGCGGTGGCGAACGTGCACGTGACGTGCGGTCTCGGCAACGCGATGGGAATGCTCTACAACGCCCACATCGAGGGGACGCCGCTGATCCTGACCGCCGGCCAGCAGGACCGTCGACTCCGTCTGGAAGAGCCGGTCATCGAGGGCGACACGGTGAGCGTCGCCCGGACCTGGACGAAGTGGGCCTACGAGGTCGGTCGCGTCGAGGACATTCCGGTTGCGCTGCGTCGGGCCATCCAGACAGCCCTGACCCCGCCGACTGGCCCGGTCTTCCTCTCGATTCCGGTGGACATCCAGGGTGAGTCGGCCGAGGGGCTCGACCTGTCGCCGCCGCACGTCCCCGATCGCCGCGTCCGGCCGCCGGTTGAGGGTTTGCGACGGGCCGCCGAGTTGCTCACCGGCGCGAGAATCCGGCGATCCTGGCCGGAAGCCGGGTCACGGAGTCGGGCGGGGTGGGAGCCCTGGTCGCGCTCGCCGAGCGGCTCGGGGCGCCGGTCTTCGCCGAGAACACGACCTCCCACGGCCGCTTGCCGATGCCGGCCGACCACCCCCAGTATCGCGGCATCCTGCCCTTCTGGTCGCCCGAGGTCCGGCAGGTGCTCGACGAGTTCGACGTGGTCCTTGCCGTCGGGATGAATGTCCTGCGGCTGTACATCTACCGCGAGCCGGCCCGGCCGATCCCGGAGCAGGTCCGCCTGATCCATCTCGACAGCGACCCCTGGCAGATCGGCAAGAACTACCCCGTCGCGGTCGGCCTGATCGGCGACCCGCGTTGCGGTCTGGAGGAGCTGGACGCCTTGCTCGAACGGTCGCAGACCCCGGACCAGGCGGCGAACGCCCGTAGCCGTTGCGAACGCCTCGCCACGCTCCGACGTTCCGAGCGTGCGGCCCTCGACGCCGAGATCGCTGCCCAGCGTCCGCAACGGCCGATGACCCCGTTGACCTTGATGGCGATCCTGGCCCGCGTACTGCCGAAGAATGCGGCGGTCGTGGAGGAGGCAATCACAACACATCAGAATGTGCTCGAACGGCTCGGCGTCCTCAAGGACCCGACCGGCCACATCGCCCATCGAGGCTGGGCGCTCGGCTGGGGACTCGGCTGCGCGCTCGGGGTGAAGCTGGCCTGGCCCGACCGCCCGGTCCTCGGCCTTGCTGGGCGACGGCGCGGCCCTGTACGGCATCCAGGGGCTCTGGTCGGCGGCGCATCACAAGATCCCGGTCACGTTCGTGATTTGCAACAATGCCCAATACAAGATCCTGAAGGTCTGCGGCGAGGTGATGGATCTTCCCCGCCTCGAAGCGGGGGCTCCGGGCATGAACCTGACGGGTCCGGCGGTCGATTTCGTCGGACTGGCACGGTCGCTGGGAGTCGAGGCGCATCGCGTCAGCGAGCCGGACGAGCTGAGCCTGCGGGTCCGGGAGTCGCTGGCGGGGGACGTCCCACGGCTGTTCGAGGTGCCAATCTCCGGATAGGTCGGGAGACCTGCGCGACGGCGCCGGACTTGCATGGGTTAGAGCCTGGCGGACTGGCCGATTCGACTTTGCGGAACAGAGAAGATCGGAGACACCGCCGCCGTTGCCTAAGAGGCCCAGGACGGGTCCAGCTCATGCCACCGGTGCCCGATCGATCGCGGCCGGTGCCTCCTTCGGAGGAGGCGTGCGGTCGGGCCGATCGTCCTCCGTATCCTCGGGGGATGCGGGGGGTGTTCCGGCGATCGGCCAACGGTCGGACCGGTGGGCATGGGGGGCAACTTGATCCGGAAAGGAGCACCATCGTGACGGACGACCCAAAGCGCCACCGACCCGGCGACGCCACGACTGGCGGCGGTGCGCGCACTGACCGCGGCGGTCGCGACCCCGGCCTGCCCAGTCCCGCGGCCCAGAAGGGCGACGACCCGAGCCCCCCGGCCGATCGGGGCGGTCGGATCGACTTCGATGGCGCGGACGATACCGTCGAGGAGGAGTTGGAAGAATCCTTCCCGGCGAGCGACCCGCCTTCCCACAATCCGACGTCTGGCGTCGGGCCTCCTCCACGCTGAGGCGATTTCGATGAATCCCCATCGCTGGCAGTCGCTGATGATCGGGAGCGGCGCTGTGGTGGTCGGCGTCGGGCTGGTCACGGACGGCCTCCGGACCGCGGCCTGGCCGGTTCTGGCCTGGACCATCATCGCAGTCACGGTGCTTGTCCTGGACGCTCTCTACTCGGAACCCTCCGAGAGCGGCGCCGAGTAGCCGGCCTGGTGGCGAGGACTCCGCTCAGCGTGGACCTCGCGTCGTCGTGGCATTCGGCCCGAACCGGATGTGCAGGCCGGCATGGCCGGCGAACCGGTCGCCGTAGATCGACCGCACGATCGCCCAGTCGGCCGCGATCGCGAGCAAGGCCGCAATCAGACCGACGATGATCGCGCGTCGGATCGCCTCCGGATAGCGGGGGTCCTCAATCTGCGACGGCGGCGCGAATGACGGCCCCGGGCCGAGAACGACGAGCAGCGTACAGAATGCGGCGTTGGCGAAGATGACGCCTTCCGTTACCAGCCGCTGCGCCGCGAAGCCGGGCAAGGCCCGCTCGAAGTTGCCGACGACCATCCACCACAGGAAAGCCAGGTAGAGCCATTGCCCTTTGCCCAGCCAGCTTGACGGGATCAAGGCCAGCGGGTGTCTCAGATGGCGAAACAAGGGCACCAGGATCGCCAATGCGAGCAAGGCATAGGCGAGGTCGAACCAGACCCAGGCCGGCAGGCCGTACATCACCTCGCTTGGGAAGACCTGGCCCTTGACCCAGTTGGTCGGGTTCTTCCGCAGATTCAAGTAGGTGATCATCAAGAGCACGAAGCCGACCGCGTAGGGCTCGGTCCAGCGACGGACGGGCGGTTCGTCGGCTTGCCGGGGCTCGCGGCGGTCGAGCCTCATCATCGCGACGGCGACGGCGAGGCCGTTGAACAGGCCGGTCGTCTGCTCCAAGATGCTGTGCCAGTTCGTCTCCAGGCCGCTCGTGACCTCGACCAGCTTGAGCATGCTCGCCGCCGCGAAGCCGATGCCGCCGAGGAAGCCGGTCACGAGCGTGGCCAGCGCCACGCCCGGCAAGGCGTAAACCCGGCAATAGATCAAGATTGCCACGACCATTCCCAGGCAGCCGGCCCAGTTGTCGCCGCGCGGCGGAGTCATCCGGAGGCCCAGGCCGACGACCAGGCCGAGGAAACTGGCCCACCAGCCGGCGGAGAGGAAGAGGACCAGGGCCGTCGCGCGGTCGAACGTTCGGCGTCCGATCGCCAGCAAGAGCGCCGCGGCCGGCGCGGTGAGGGCGCCGAGCCAGTCGGTGTCGTACCAGTCGAGGTCATAGCCTTGATTCGCGAGCCAGGGTTCGAGCCAGTCTTCCTGGAACCACCAGGCGAGCAAGACGGCTGTGATCGGGGCGAAGAGGCGGGTCAGACGCTCGCGGTCGAGGCAGGCGGGCAAGGCAGTGCCGGCGCCGCCCATCGCGGCCCAGAGGAAGCCGATGACGAAGAGGTTCGCGAAGCCGTAGAGCACCGACGGCGAGTGGCCCGAATGCGTGTAGGCGACCACCTGCATGTACGAGATGCTGCCGCCGAACGACCAGCCGAGCGCCCCGAACATCCCGAAAAAGGCCACCCGACGCCGCCAGTCGTCGCGTCCCGAGGTGATCGCGACGGCGATCGCCGCCAGCGCCCCGGCGATCATCGCGCCGAACTCGTGGCCGAAGTTGCCCCGAATGCCCCAGCCGATCGACAGCGAGAGCGCCGTCAAGACCAGCAACAGAGCCCGCGTCGGCGCGGGGGTTGACGTTGGCGTCGTCATGGAGGCCTCATGGAGAATCCGAGCAAGCCGAGGAGGTTGCGGTCCCGATTTCAACACGCCCGCCGCACGGATGCCACCCTCCGGCCGCTCGGCCTCGTTCCGAAGAAGACTCGGAGATTGTCGCAAGTTCGCCTGCTTCCTCGGAAGTTCAGGGCACGAGGGGGGCGGAAAAAGCCGGTCTTTCGGATATGTTCTCCGGGAGACTTTACTCGAAACAAACCGAATCGAACCCCGGAGGCAACGTCACCATGAAGGTTTACGAGATCCAGGGCGGCTTCGGCCTCGACGCCTTGACCCTCGCCGAGCGTCCCGACCCGGAACCCAGGCCGGGGCAAGTCGTGGTGAAGGTCCGGGCCGTGACCTTGAACTATCGCGACCTGCTCGTCACCAAGGGGCTCTATAATCCGAAGATGCCGCTGCCCCGCATCCCCTGCTCCGACGGCGTCGGCGTGGTGGTCGCGGCCGGCGACGGTGTCAGCCAGGTCAAGGTCGGCGACCGCGTGGCCGGGGCGTTCTTCCAGGACTGGGTCGAGGGGCCGCCGACCGAGTCCAAGACCCGCACCGCTCTTGGAGGCGGACTCGACGGCATGCTCGCCGAACTCGTGGCGCTCGACCAGAACGGGGTGGTCAGCGTGCCCGAGCATCTCAACGACGCCGAGGCGGCCTCGCTCCCGTGTGCGGCCCTGACCGCCTGGAACGCCCTGTTCGAGACCGGCTCGATCAAGCCGGGCGAGACGGTCCTGACCCTCGGCACCGGCGGCGTCTCGGTCTTCGCCCTCCAGTTCGCCCGGATGGCCGGGGCCCGGGTGATCGTCACCTCCAGCAGCGACGCCAAGATCGAGCGTGTCCGCCAGCTCGGGGCCTCCGAGACGATCAACTACAAGGCCGACCCCGACTGGCAAGAAACCGCCCGCAAGCTGACCGACGGCGTCGGCATCGATCACGTCATCGAGGTGGGTGGCGCCGGCACGCTGGGCAAGTCGCTGCGAGCTGTCCGGATGGGGGGGACGATCAGCATGATCGGCGTCTTGAGCGGCGGCGAGGTCAACCCGACGCCGATCCTGATGAAGTCGGCCCGGGTGCAGGGCATCTACGTCGGCTCGCGGCTCATGTTCGAGGCGATGAACCGGGCCGTCGCCTTGCACCAGCTCTCGCCGGTGATCGACCGCGTCTTCCCCTTCGCCGAGGCCCGCGAGGCGTTCCACTACATGGAGAGCCAGTCGCACTTCGGCAAGATCGCGATCCGGCTGGATTGATCGCATCGAGGATCTCTCGCAAAGACGCCAGGGGCGGACGCACAGAAGAGCCTGGACCTTGGCCTTTCGTCGTTGGTATCCGGGCCCCTTCGCGAGAGATCCGCTCTGCTCCCCGTTTATCATGGCGCCGGCCTGGCCGGTCTGCGGACCGGGAAGTCGGGCGAGTCGGTCCGGGCACCGTCGAGGTACGCCTGGAAGCGTTCGGCGACCAGGGGATGGTCGGCGGCGATGTTGTCGGACTCGTCGAGATCGGTGGACAGGTCGTAGAGCTCGATCGGCTGGTCGGACCCGTTGCGGACGGCCTTCCAGTCGCCCATGCGGGCGGCCTGGTGGAAGCCGCGCTCGTGGAACTCCCAGTAGAGTGCCACGTGCCGGGGTGCCTCTCCCGTGTCGATCAAGGCGGCGAGCATCGGCAGGCCGTCGATGCCGTCGGGGACCCTGTCTTCCACGCCCGCCAGCTCGGCGAGGGTGGGCGGGACGTCCCAGAACGCCCAGATCTGGTCGCTCACGCTGCCGGCCGGCACGCGGCCCGGCCAGCGGACGATCGCCGGCACGCGGATGCCGCCTTCGTACAGGTCGCGCTTGAAGCCGCGGAGCGGGCCGTTGCTGTCGAAGAAGGCCGGATCGGCGCCACCTTCCTTGTGGGGACCGTTGTCGCTGGTGAAGAAGACGATCGTGTCGTCATCCAGGCCCAGGTCGCGGAGCTTCGCCAGAACCCGGCCGACGTCGCCGTCGAGTCGCGAGATCATCGCGGCGTGGTTCTTCTGCGGCTGGGGCCAGGGCTCGTTGGAGTACGGGGCGTCGCTCGGAATCTCCATGCCGTTGCCCTCGGCCCGGCCACGCTCGTTGTTGGCGTGCGGCAGCGTGTAGGCGAGGTAGAGGAAGAACGGGCCGCCCTTGTGGCGTTCGAGGAACCCCAGCGCTTCCTGGGTGATCAGGTCGGGCGAGTACTGTTTCCGCTCGATGGCGACGTTGTCCACCTTGCCGATGACGTTGCCCTGGAGGGGGAACTTCTCCTGGTTCTTCCAGAGATAGTCCGGGTAATAATTGTGGGCATGATGCTGGTTCAGATAACCGAAGAACTCGTCAAAGCCCTGGCGGTTCGGCACGCCCGTCGTGCCGGGCTCGCCCAGGCCCCACTTGCCGAAGAGGCCGGTGGTGTAGCCGGCTTGCTTCAGAATCTCGGCGATCGTGACGTCCTCCGGCTTCAAGGGGATCAGCAGATTGCCCCGGACCCGGCAATGTCCCGTGTGCAGGCCGGTCATCAGGGTGCAACGTGACGGGGCGCAGACGGTGCTGCCGGCATAGACCTGGGTGAACCGACGTCCCTCGGCGGCCATCCGGTCGATGTTGGGTGTGCGGATGCGCTCCTGACCGTAGCAGCCGAGGTCGCCGTATCCGAGGTCGTCGGCGAGGATGAAGACAATGTTGGGCCGCCGGGGAGGCGGGTCGTCGGCGAGCGACGAGGAGACGCCCGGGAAACACCCGGCGATCAGGGCCGCGGCGAGTGTGAAGGCGAGTCGGCGCATGATTGGACCTCGAAAAGGGGTTGAGGCTCACGAATAAGGCCCGCGGGGGCGAGAGTCAAGGGCCGACGCGTTCCTCGACCACTTGTCGGATGGCTCTGCGGTCGCTACCGTTGTTGACCGACCGGGACGATTGATCGAACCGCTTTCCCTTTCTTCTGAGGGTGGATGAATTGATGATCTGGCGTACCCTCCTCGCCGCGGCCCTGATCGCCGCTCCCTGGACCGCGTCGGTCGCGAACGCGGCGGAGACGTTCCAGGTGGATGCCGTCCACTCGGCGGTCATCTATCGCATCAAGCACCTGAATGTCAGCTACTCGATCGGCCGGCTGAACAACATCGCGGGCAGCTTCACGCTCGACCCGGACCCGTCGAAGTGCCAGTTCGACTTCACGATCAAGGTCGATAGCCTCGACACCGGCAACACCGCCCGCGACGGCCACCTCAAGGGGCCCGACTTTTTCAACGCCCGGCAGTTCCCCACGATCACCTTCAAGAGCCAGTCGGTCGCCTCGGCTGGCAAGGACGTTTACGAGGTCAAGGGCAACCTGACCCTGCACGGCGTGTCGAAGCCGGTGACCTTGAAGATCGAGCAGACCGGTATGGGGCCCGGGATGCGCGGGGGGAAGCTGGCGGGACTCCTGACCGAGTTCAGCATCAAGCGGTCCGACTACGGCATGACGAACATGCTCAACGCCGTCGGTGACGACGTGAAGATCACGGTCAGCGTCGAGGGCGGCCACCAGTAAGGCGGGACGCCCCTGCGCGGGAGGCGCCCTTGGAAACCTTCCGGCCTGGCCTGATCGGGATGGGCCTGGCGGCGGTCGTGGCGTTGCTGGTGTCGGCCCTCGGAGGGCGGGGGCCGACCTGGGGGCGCCGGGCCTTGCCGATCGGCCTGGGCCTGGCGTACGCGCTCGGACATGCGGCAGTGCGGGGCTGGCTCCGCCGGGATTGGCCCCCCTTCCCGCCGCTGGACGCGACTGACTGGGTCCCCTGGCTGGCCCTGGGGGCGTCTCTGCTGGGCTTGCTGGAGACCGTGGCGCCGACCCCGGCCTGGGCCCGTTGGGAGAACCGTCTCCTGATGACGGCCCTGACGCTCTGGCTGGTCCTCGGTCCCTTGCTCGGCGGTGCCTGGGAGCCGCGCGAGGGATACGTCCGGCTGGCGGGTCTGGGCCTGGGGATGCTCGCCGCCTGGGGTGTTCTCGACTGGCAGGCCGAGCGACTCGGTCGGGCGACCTTGCTCCCCTTGACTCTCCTGGCCGGCGGGACGGCGGCCGGCTTGCTCCTGTCACATAGCCTTGTGCTGGCCGAATTTGCGGCGGTGCTGGCGGCTTCGCTGGCGGCTTGCTGGCTGGTGGGGCTCTGGAGCCCCGGCCTGACCCCGGCGCGGGGCGGGGTGGCGGTGGTCGTGGTCGTCCTCGCCGGCCTGCTGCTCGCCGGTCACTTCTACGCTTACCCCGAGCTTCCCGGTCCCGTCGCGGCAACGCTCGCCGCCGCGCCGCTGGCCCTCTGGGTCGATCGCCTCGGCCCCGCCCGACGGCTCGGCCCCTGGGCCTCCTCATTCCTCCGACTCGCGGCGGTTGGGGGCGTGGTCGGGGTCGCTCTCGTGATCCTCGTCCTCCAGGCCCCGCCCCCCGGCGACGACGCAATGGGCGCGACCTCGACCCCCACGCGGACGCTTGCCCAGCGCGAAGCGGACGCCTGACGGACACATCCGGGACGCCCTCGCGACGCGTCGGAGACGTCGGGGGGACGCCGCCGAATTCATTATCGGACGCTCCGCAAGTCCTGTTCTTGCTTGGCATTTTCGAGGCTAAACCCCCTATTGTGAAGTTCGTTCGGCGCCCGGCGACGCTCCATGCGCTTCCTCCGCTCCAGGCTCCGTCTTCGCCTCCGCACGCTCCTGATCGCCGTGGTGGTCGTGGCGATCCCGCTGGCGATGTTTGCGACCCTTACGCGCCGGAGGACCCTCGATTTTCGCCGCTCGATCCTCGAACATTACGCGTGGAAAGCCGAGTTCTGGGGGGCCGTGGCCGAGCAGCGATTCGCCAACGGTGAGTACGCATGGTCGGCGTCCCTGCGTCAGGAGATGCGGGAGTCGGCGGCGTGGTATCGCCGGGAGGTGGAGCGATTCCGACGCGGGTACCTCCTCAGCGTGCCCGCGGAGGAGTGGTCTGCGGTCCTTCGCGAGTCGAGTCGTCGCGAAGACCAGATCAACGCGAGCGTGGACGCCGAGGTCTTCCAGCGGCCTGGATCCCGCCCCCCGCTGGCCGCATCGCCCTTACCTCTGCCTCCGACACCGGCTCGGGACGAGTGATCGCGCGGGCTTTGAGTGCGACGCCCGGCGACGCGCGTTCCCGATCGGAGTCTGTCGGCGCGGCACGTTCCGGATTGTCAAAGAGCCGATCGCGTCCGGGCGCCGCGTGAGCGCGGACGATGACCGCGAGGCTGCGTTCCTATCTTCTGAATTCGGGGCGGCGATTATCACCTTTTGTCCGAATTCCTTGGACTGTCTGGGGCGCGTCGTGCTTGTGGGGCTCCCTCGGCAGGGCTATCATGCCCGGGACCTGGTCGCGTCGGACCGAGCGGCCGGGAGGCGGGTCCCCTGGCAACGATGTCACTCCAGCGACGGGAGCTTGCAAGAATGGCCCAACGCCCCCAGAACCGCCGGGAATTTCTCCGCGTCTCCGCCGCCAGTCCGCTGCTGCTGCCCCTGGTGGCGCCGGCGGGGCGGACGATGGCCGACGAGACGAAGGCGAAGAACGACCGTCCGCGACTCGCCCTGATTGGCTGCGGCGGGCAAGGCAAGGGGATCGCGTCGCGGGCCTCGCAGTATGGCGACTTCCTCGCCGTCTGCGACGTGGACAGCTCGCACGCCGGACAGGCGAAGGACAGCAACCGGATCGGCAAGGGCAAGGCCGAGACCTTCGAGGATTACCGCAAGGTCCTTGACCGCGACGACATCGACGCCGTGCTCGTCGGCACGCCCGACCACTGGCACACGAAGATCTGCGTCGAGGCGATGAAGGCCGGCAAGGACCTCTATTGCGAGAAGCCGCTCACCTTGACGATCGACGAGGGCAAGATCCTCGGCCGCGTGGCGAAGGAAACCGGGCGGGTCGTGCAGGTCGGCACCCAGCAGCGCAGCGACCACAACCGCGTCTTCCTCCTGGCCGTCGCGATGGTCCGCTCGGGAAGAATCGGCGACCTCCGGCGCGTCACGGCCGCGATTGGGGGCGGGCCGACCGGTGGGCCGTTCGAAAAGCAGTCGCCACCGCCGGAACTGAACTGGGAGATGTGGCTCGGTCAGACGCCGAAGGTTGATTACATCCCCCAGCGCTGCCACGGCGAGTTCCGCTGGTGGTACGAGTACTCCGGCGGCAAGCTCACCGACTGGGGCGCCCACCACGTCGATATCGGCCAGTGGGGTCTCGGCATGGAGAACACCGGGCCGACCACGATCGAGGTCGTCAAGGGCGAGCTGCCGGTCGAGTTCCGGGACGGAAAGCCGACCGTCGATGACCGCTACAACACGCCGACCGCCTTCCAGGTGAAGGCCACCTTCCCCAACGGAGTGCCCCTTCTGATCCGCGACGATACCGAGAACGGCGTGACCTTCGAGGGCACCCGCGGGCGAATCTTCGTCACCCGCGATCGGATCGACCTCTCCGGGGGCGCGGTGGATGCCTTGTCCAAGGACCCGGTGCCCGAGTCGCTCCTGATCGAGCTTCGCAAGGGCAAGCCGATCGAAGGCCACATGGCCAACTTTATCGACTGCTGCCGCGACCGCTCGACGCCCGTCTCCGACGTCTGGACCCACCACCGCGCCCTGACGACCTGCCACCTGGCGAACATCGCCATCCGGCTCGGCAATCGCAAGCTGACGTGGGACCCGGACCGCCAGGAGATCGTCGGCGACGCCGAGGCGAATTCGTGGCTGGCGCGTCCGCAGCGGTCTGGCTACGAGATCCGGGCCTGATCCAGCCACCTTCCCGGGGGCCTCGAATGGAAGTCTTCCACGACGGAGACCGACCGGAGATCCCTTCCTGGTGGGTCTTCGCCCTGGCGGCCTGCGAGCCCTTGCGAGGCCGACGGGGCTGCTTCGTGGCCCCGGAGATTCCGCAGCGAGTCTTCCTCGGCGCCGTGCGGAAGTACCTGCGACTGGCCCCCGACGAGTTGCCGTTGGTGATCGTGAGCGGCTCGCAGGGGCCGTTGCCGGGGGACAGCTTCGCCCTGACGACCCGTGGCCTCCGCTGGTCGGGGCGCGCCGGGGCGGACCGGGCGATCACGACACCGCAGACCGATGACCCTGCCGTCGCGCTCACGTCCGAGTCGGCCCGCTGGGGACGCTTCCTGGCTTACGAGAACCTGCCCGACTCGATGCTCGCGACAGACCCGGAATCGGTTGGAAAGGGACCGGGGCGGGGCCTCGCCCGGCCCAAGCGGGCGAACGCCGAGGTCTCGGGCCAGGTTCTGATCGATGTCCTCCGGACTCTCGCCCGAGGTGCGCGGACCGGCGACCTGGCGGGCGCGATCAGACCCGAGTCGGTGACCCGAGCCGGCGCGGCTGTCGCCTGGCTGGGCGAGGCCCAACGCTCGCTGGGCGAGGTCCAGACATTTCACGCCCTGGCGCGGGCCGCCACGCCGTATGTGGTTGTCTCGCGGAGTTTGGTCGTCATCTGTGCGATGGTTTACCTCCTGATGGTCCTCTCCGGCGTCTCGGCGACCGAGCCGAACGTTGGCGACCTGTTTGCCTGGGGGGCCACCGCGGGGGTGGAGGTGGCCCTCAATAACCAGTGGTGGCGGCTGTTGACGGCGACGTTCCTGCACGGCAACCTGATTCACCTGGCGGTGAACATGCTCTGCCTCTGGCAGGTCGGGCCGGTGGTCGAGCGGCTTTATGGCAACGTCGGGTTCGCGTTGTTGTACCTGGCTTCGGGGATCGGCGGCTCGATGGCGAGCGCGTGGTGGCATCCGCTGGTTGTCGGGGTTGGGGCGTCGGGGGCGATCTTCGGCCTGATCGGCGGGATGGTCGCGTTCCTGCTGGTCCACCGGGCGACGATCCCGCCGTCGGTGCTGCGGCCGATGCGCTCGGGTCTGCTGACGTTCGTGCTGTTCAACGTGCTGTTCGGTCTTGCGTGGCCCGGCATCGACAACGCGGCCCATCTCGGAGGGCTGGCGTCGGGATGCGTGGCCGGCCTGCTGCTTCGACGCCCCTGGCCGGTGCCGCGGCCGACGGTCGGACTCGTACGCCAGTTGGTCGGCGGCCTGGTGCTGGGTGGCCTGATCTTCCTGATCGGCCGGGGTGTCGCCGGGCGGGTTGCGGCCAACCCCGAGGTCGCCGCGGCCGTCCAGGAGAACCGGCGGCCGGCCGTGGAGTTCAACGCCTTGATGCAGAAGCTCCGGCCGATCCTGCCGGGCATCGACGTCTTGCATCGGCGCCTCGCCGAGACGGTCGGAAGCCTCCAGTCCGGCCAGGCGGACGACCCCAAGTTGAGCCAGTCGCTCGATGCTTTGATCAGCGAGGCCGACGCTCAACTCGCCGAGCTTCGCGGCATCGCGACCGACGACCCCGCCCTGAAGACGATGCTGACCCACCTCGTCGATTCGCAGGCCGCGCACCGCGATGCCATGCGCGCCCTGCGAGGTTACCTCGACCCACCCCATGACCCGACACTCCTCGACGGTCCTGACGGCTTCGAGCCTCTGGTCAAGCAGTCGCAGGAGGAGGCCGACCGTTTCCTCGCCCTGCGCGAGGCATACATCAAGAAGCACGGCCTGGTCCTGGAGTCGGCCTCGCCCTGAGCGGAGCCGCGGGTATCGGGTCCGCATCAAGGGCCAACCTTGCGGATGCGGTGGTTGCCCGTGTCGCCGATGAACACGGCACCGTCGGGACCGATCGCGACGCCGTGGGGCCGGTCGAGCTGGGCCTTGGTGGCGGGGCCGCCATCGCCGGAGCCGCCGCGGTTGCCGTTGCCGGCGATGGTGGTGACGGTCCCGGTCCGGGCGTCGATTCGACGGATGGCGTGGTTCTCGGTATCGACGATGAAGAGGTTGCCGTTGCGAGCGACGGCCAGCTCCTTCGGGCCGTTGAAGGTGGCCTTCGAGGCGGGGCCGCTGTCGCCCGTGTAACCCTTGGCGCCGGTGCCGGCGACGGTCCGGATCGTGCCGGACTTCGGATCGACGGCGCGGAGGGCGTTGCCTTGCCGTTCGAGGATGTAGAGGGTGCCGTCCGGCCCGACCTCGACGGCCCGGCGCCGAAGATCGAGGCCCGCGAGGCCGGGCCGCCGTCACCGTCGTGCCGGCCGCGGCCGTCGCCCGCGAAGGTGGCGATCCGGCCCGTCGCGAGGTCCACGACGCGGACGCGATGATCGGCGACGTCGGCGATGTAGAGCTGGCCCCGGCCGTCGAGCGCCACGCCGTTCGGCTCGACGAGCCCGGCCGCCTTGGCCGGGCCGCCGTCGCCCGAATAGGTCTTCGAGCCGTTCCCGGCGACCGTCGTGATGAGGCCCGATCTTCGCATCGACCCGCCGCACGCGGGCATTGAGCCGATCGGCGAAGTAGAGGTTGCCGACCGGATCGATGGCCAGTCCGTAGGGCTCGTCCATGGCGGCCTGCGTGGCGGGGCCGCCGTCGCCGGAGAATCCCTTCTCGCCGCTGCCGGCGATGGTTGTGATGAGGCCCGATGTTGCGTCCACCTTGCGGATGCGCTGGTTGAAGGTGTCGGACAGGTAGAGGTTCCCGAGAGCGTCGAAGGCGACGTCGAAGGGCATGTTCAACTTCGCCTCGGCGGCGGGCCCGCCGTCGCCGGAGAAGCCGGCCTGGCCATTGCCGACCGCGCTGGTGATCGTGGGGTCCTGGGCGGCGAGGGAAGCGGCGAGAAGCACGATCGGGGCGAGCATGGGGCGTCTCCAGTCGGGTCGGTGAGTCGTCGCGATGGAACGCCCATACCAGGCGGAGGACGCCGGGCCAAGAGGTTGGAGGCCGGGGCCGTCATTTTTTGCCAGGCTTTCCGGATCGGCGGTGTGGCGGGTGCGCGCGGCCCGATCCGTCAGCCTTGGCATTGGGCGCCGGCGATGGTGCGGCTATGATGGCACGCCAGGTGCAGTCGAGGGCCAGCCCCGAGCCCAGGGAGGAGTCTGCGCATCCATGGCCGATATCGTCTTGATCAATCCGCGATTCGAAGTGTCGTTCTGGGGGATGGAGCATGCCTTGCCGTTCATGGGCAAGCGGGCCAACCTGCCGGTAGCCTGCCTGCCGCTCCTGGCGGCGCTGACGCCCTCGGAGCACAGGGTCACCTTGATGGACGAGAACGTCGAGCCGATCGACTGGGAACGCTGCGCCCGGGCCGACATCGTCGGGATCACGGGCATGAGCGTGCAGCGGTTCCGGATGCGCGAGATCCTCGCCGAGCTGAAGGCGCGAGGTTGCTTCACGGTCGTCGGCGGTCCTCTGGTGACGGTCTCCGAGGATTACTTCGAAGGGCTGGCCGACGCCATCTTCATCGGCGAGGCGGAGCAGACCTGGCCGCAGTTTCTGAGCGAGTGGCAGCAAGGTCTGCACCAGTATCGTTATGAGCAGCTCGAAAAGTCGGACATGTCGAAGGTCCCGACGCCTCGGTTCGACCTGCTGAAGATGAAGCACTACGCCTTCGGCTCGCTCCAGTTCTCCCGCGGCTGCCCGTTCCAGTGCGAGTTCTGTGACATCATCGTTACCTTCGGCCGTCGTCCGCGGATCAAGACGGTCGAGCAGGTGCTCGCCGAGCTGGATGCGATGCACCGGTCGGGCGTCTATGCCGCGTTCATCGTCGATGACAACCTGATCGGCAACAAGCGCGCGATCAAGCCGATTCTCCAGGCCGTGGCCGACTGGCAGAAGGCCCGCGGCTACCCGCTGGCGCTGTTCACCGAGGCATCGATCGACCTGGCCGACGACCCCGAGCTGCTCGACATCATGCGCGAGGGGAACTTCATCGCGGTCTTCATCGGCATCGAGAGCCCGAACGAGGAGTCGCTCCGGGAGACGAAGAAGTTTCAGAATGTTCGTCAAGGAGGCACGCTCCTGGAGAAGGTCCACCGCATTCAGGACGCCGCACATCGAGGTCTGGTGCGGCATGATCATGGGCTTTGACTCCGACGACACGACCATCTTCGACCGCCAGATCGAGTTCATCCAGAAGGCCCGCATCCCGTACTCGATGAGCGGCATGCTCTACGCGATCCCGAAGACTCCGCTCTACGACCGCCTCGCCGAGGAGGGACGCCTCGACTTCGACGACCGGCCCGAGTGCGGTACCAACGTCATCCCGTTGCAGATGACCCGCGAGGAGCTTCGCGACGGGTATCTGCGCGTCCTTCGCGAGCAGTACGACACCGAAACCTACTTCGACCGGACCGAGGCGTTGTTTCTCGATCCCAAGTACGAGGTCGGCTACGGCGGCTCGCCCTACTGGCGCCGGCACCCCTTGCGCTGGCTGCGGGTCGAATCGTTGAGCCTGGTTGCCGCCATCGGCCTCTTCGTCCGCCTGATGCGCCACGTCCCGGATCCGGCTTTGCGACGGGAATACCGCCGGCGCCTCGGCCGGCTGCTGAAGGTTCACCGCCGGCCGGGCCTGATCCTCTTCTACCTCTTGCACATGACCATGCATTTCCATACCTACACGATGGCCCGCCAGATGAACAGCGGGCAGCGTGCGATCGTGAATTCCTATTGAGCCGAGCATTCTCGGAGCGTGGCTTACGAGACTCGTGTCGCCAAGGAGGGCCGAGATGGCATCCCCGTTCCAATCGTCGATCGGTCGGATGATGGTCGTGGCTCTCTTCGTGGCGATCGATGCGGCGTTGCTCCGGCTCACCTATCGCGGCTACCAGACACCACCCTATGACGCCGGCGCCCTCATGCTGGTGCCCGCCGTGCAGTTGGCGCTCTTCCTGGCGTTTCCGAGGCGGGCGGGGATGCGGCCGTTCTGGGCTGGCTTCCTCGCCGCCGGCTTGACCGGGCTGGTGCTCTATAGTGGCGTGCGTGGCCCCTTCCGGAGTTGGGTCGGGCCTGTCGCCGACACCGCCGATCGGTCGCTCCTCCAGGCAACCGAGTTCGATATTTCTCGCCTCGCGCATGTTGATGGAGACCGCTATTTCGTCCCCATCCATACGAGCTTCGCTCTGGTCGTGATGGGTTTCCCCTTGCTCGTCTTCGCGACGGCCGGCGGCCTCCTCGCGACCCGGCTCGCGGCCTCGCGGTGCGAGACTCCGTAGTGGCTCCGAAGCGCGATTTCGACCGGGATGATGAGCCGCCTGACCAGGCGATCGCGCCCGAATGCCCCGGTGCCCGCTGGACCGGCTACCTCCGTCCCCATCCCTGAGCAGGAGCCGGACCAGCCGCCCGAGGATCGTGGCGTTTGCTATCTCGAGCCCTCACCAGGCTCGCGGGGCGCCAGGTGCCTTGCGGGTGATCCCAACTCAGGCCGATCCTTCCGGGTTCGTGCCGGTTGCGGTGCTCAGGGCGCGATCGGGCGTCAACCGGTTCGTCAAGGCCGCGGCGAGCCAGCCTGCAACCGATCGGTTGATGATCGGCTCCAGAAGGCCGGTGTTGATCCCTGTGAGCCGGTTCACGGACAGGGTGATCACCAACGTCAGGGCGGCCGCCAGCAAGGCCACCATCAAAACCATCCCGGGCGTCCGTCGGTAGCCCGACAGGATCGCGGCCAGCGAGGGCGGGACCGTCAAGAGGATCGGCGCGATCCTCGCGTTGTCCTCGGGCACTCGCCAGCCGACGACGACGATCAGGAGGATCTCGACGGCCAGCGACAACCCCACATAAAGCAGGGCGAACGCCCACGGCCTCCGGCCGATGATGGTCATGGTGGCTCCGGCGTTCTGGTCGCGGCTGCGCGTTGATTTGGGGACGGGAACGCGCGGCGATGGCAACGGGTTGGATGCTCCGGGATTCACGATCTCACTTCTCCAGGAGGCCGACGCGTGGTTGCGGCTCACGCGACCGTGAACGGGTCGTCCGCAACCCGGCACGATCCGTACCCCCGTCTCGCCACGACGGTTTCGTTTCACCCCTGGCGATTTCGGCGTGCAACGATGGACAGACCCGGTTCAACCGCGGTGCCGTGGCTCTCGGTTCGACCGAAGCTCCGCTGCCTGGGTTTGCCGCCGAGGCCCTCCAGCCGATGGGCGGCCCGGGGGGACAATCACGCGAGAACAAAAGATCCCTGGAATCAGGTAATCATGAAATTTGAAACATCCGGGTGCCGGCACATTTTTTAAAACTTCTTGCGGGCGGCCTCGCGCTGGTCACAATGAGGAAACTCCCCCAGATTTGATCGTGGTCGGAGCAACGCGACCTCCCTCAGGCGAAGGGATGGTGAATCGATGGCGACGACGTTCGAGGATCGGACTACCGATATCCCGGTCGAGGAGGCGATCGAGCCGAAGTTTGAGTATCCGGGAATCCCGACTACCTGCGACGGCGCCGAGGCGATCGTCTGGGTGGAGACCCGGATCTCGCAAGGCTCGGGGGCTTTCCCCATCACCAGCTCGACCACGATGGGCGGCGGATTCAACCAGGCGGTCGCCAACGGCGTGCCCAACCTCTGGGGCGATCAGCTCGTCTTCGTCGAGCCGGAGAGCGAGCACTCGGCGGCCTCGTTCTGCGAAGGGTTCGCGCTGGCGGGCGGGCGAGTCACCAACTTCACTTCGGGCCAGGGGCTCGTCTTGATGAAGGAGGTGCTTTACACCATCTCCGGCAAGCGCCTGCCCATCGTTTTCAATATCGGCGCCCGGGCCTTGACCAGCCATTCCCTGAACGTCCACGCCGGGCACGACGACGTGATGAGCGTGGCCGATTGTGGCTGGGGTGTCCTCTTCGCCCGCAACGCCCAGGAGACCTGCGACCTCTGCCTGATCGCCCGCCGCGCCGCCGAGGCGTCGAAGACCCCGTTCATGAACGTGCAGGACGGCTTCCTCACGACCCACACCGTCGAGAGTGTCCGCCTGCCCGAGCCCGAGTTCATGCGAGAGTTCATCGGGCACCCGGCGGAGAAGCTGGTCAACCTGATGGACCCGGCCAACCCGTTGATGTCGGGCACCGTGCAGAACCAGGATTCTTACATGAAGGGCAAGATCGCCCAGCGCTGGTATTATGATCAGGTCGAGCCGGCCCTGCGCGAGTCGTTCGACGAGTTCTACCGCAAGACCGGGCGACGTTACGACTTCGTCGAGGCGTACCGCTGCGAGGATGCCGAGTATGTCATCGTCGGCATGGGTTGCTACATGGAGACGGCGCGGACGGTCGTCGATTACCTGCGGGATGTCAAGGGCCTGCGCGCCGGCTGCCTGACCGTCTTCGGCTTCCGCCCCTTCCCGTCCGAGCCGATCGTCGAGGCGTTGAAGAATTGCCAGGCGTTCACTGTCATCGAGCGGATGGACGATCCCCTCTCCACGACGGGCAACCACCTGACGCGCGAGATCAAGGCCGCCTTCTGCGACGCCTTGAACGGCCAGAACGGGCTGGAGCGGATCGACCGCATCCCACGGATCTACTCCGGCGCCGCCGGACTCGGCAGCCGCGACGTCCGCCCCGGCGACCTCTGCGTGATCTTCGACAACATGGTCCGTGACGGTCGCGACTTCTTCTGCGTCGGCATCGACCACCCCCTGGCCCTCGTCCCGAAGGAAGACCCCGACCTTCGCCCCCACGGCGCCTTCTCGATGCGCGGGCACTCCGTCGGCGGCTTCGGCTCGGTCACGACCAACAAGGTCATCGCCACGATCGCCGGCGAGGTTTTCGGCAAGGACGTCCAGGCTTATCCCAAGTACGGCTCCGAGAAGAAGGGACTTCCGACGACCTATTACCTCACGATCGCCGACTCGCACATCTATTCTCATGCCGAGCTGGAGCACGTCGATCTCGTCGTGCTCAACGACACCACCGCCCTGCTCAGCGGCAACCCGCTCAAGGGCATGGATTCCGGCGGTGCCATCTTCATGCAGAGTCCCTACGCCGACCCGGCCGATGTCTGGTCCCGCATCCCGGCCCATCACCAGCAGACGATCCGCGCGAAGGAGCTGCGGATCTACTACGCCGACATGGTCCGCATCGCCCGGGAGGTAACCTCGGTCGCCGACCTCCAGATGCGGATGCAGGGCATCGTCCTGCTCGGCGCCTTCCTCCGCCTGACACCGTATGCCCGCGACCTCGGCATGACCGACGACAAGGTCTTTGCCGGGGTCGAGAAGGCCTTGCGCAAGTACTTCGGCAAACGCGGCGACCAGGTCGTGCAGGACAATCTCGCGTGCGTCCGGCGCGGCTATCAGGACATGCAAGAAGTCCCGACGGCCATCCTCCGCGGGTCCAACGGCTCGGTCAGCCACTGACCGGTTCCGCCCTTGTCCCGCTTCGATGTGATGGCCCGTCCGTCCACGGCGTTTCTCTCCAACGGCCACCCTCCCCCGAGGGGAAAGGACGGGAACATGGCGACGGTCCACGAACCGACCTCGATGAACCAGGCCGACCCACGCGATCCTCACAACAATAGCTGCTACGGCACGCTCGTCGATAGCGACTACAAGACCATCTCGCTGCCGATCCTCGATGTCCGCGACTTCAACGACCGCGTGATCCGCGGCTACGAGGAGGGCTGCGCCGAGAAAGGGCTGCCGGCCGACCTGGCGACCGCCCGCTCCTTGATCCCCGCCGGCACGGCCAACCTCCGCGACTTCAGCTACATCGCCCCCGAGATCCCCGTCTACATCGCCGAGAACTGCACCGGCTGCATGGAATGCGTCACCGAGTGCCCCGACACCGCCATCCTCGGCAAGGTCCTCGCCGAACCCACCCTGGAGGAGAAACTCCAGGCCCTCCCCGACGACGACCGCGAACTCTTCGCCCCCCAGTGGTCGAAGACCCGCAAGTACTACGACGGCCCGATCAAGCAAGGCAAACCCGGCGGCCGGTTCGCCATCATCATCGACCCGAGCAAGTGCAAGGGCTGCGCCGAGTGCGTCACCGTCTGCGACGACCTCGCCCTGAAGATGGTCCCGAAGACCGAGCAGACGATGGAGGAGATCCGCAAGAGCCACCGTTGGTTCAAGCGGTTCGGCCCTTCGGACGACGCGTACATCAACGACAGCCTCCTGATCGACATGATGCTGAAGGAGCAGACGCACGTCTATGTCGGCGGCGCCGGCTCCTGCGCCGGCTGCGGCGAGGGGACGGCCCTGCGGATGCTCTGCTCCGCCACTGCGGCGAAGTATGCCGACCAGTGGGGCCTGATCGCCGCGACCGGCTGCAACACGGTTTATACGTCCACGTATCCGTATAATCCCTATCTGATCCCCTGGTCGAACTCCCTCTTCGAGAACGCGCCCGCCTTCGCCATGGGCGTCCGCGAGCGCTGGAACCAGCTCGGCTGGCAAGACCGGCCGCTCTGGTGCCTCGGCGGCGACGGGGCGATGTTCGACATCGGCTTCCAGTCGCTCTCGCGGATGTTCGCCTCGGGCCTGCCGATCAAGGTGTTCGTGCTGGATACGCAGGTCTATTCGAACACCGGCGGCCAGGCCTCGACGGCCTCCTACACCGGCCAGAACACCAAGATGAGCCTCCACGGCAAGGCGATCGGCGGCAAGCAGGAGCGCCGCAAGGAGATCGCGCAGATCGCGATGATGCACCCGCGAACGTACGTGGCCCAGACGACCTGCGCCCACATCAACCACTTCTACAAGTCCGTCCTCGGCGCCCTCGAATTCGACGGCCCCGCGATCGTCTGCTGCTTCACCACCTGCCAGCCCGAGCACGGCGTCGCCGACAACATGGCCGGCCACCAGGCCCGCCTCGCTGTTGATACGCGGGCCTTCCCACTCTTGATCTACGACCCCCGCAAGGGCGAGACGATCAAGAAGCGCCTCTCTCTCCAGGGCAATCCCGCCATGAAGGACGACTGGTGGACCGACCCGAAGACCAAGGAGGTCGTCGATTTCCTCGACTTCGCCCGGAGCGAGGGCCGGTTCTCCAAGCACTTCGACAAGGATGGGAACCCCTCGGACGTCCTGCTGGCCGCCCGGCAGGATCGTCTGGAAAACTGGCGGCTCCTCCAGGAGCTGGCCGGCGTCATCTAGGGAAGCTCGGCCTGGCCTCGGCACGGCCGGGTCGAGCCCCGAGAACCCACGCCATCCCGAGGTCGCCTCCCGATCGGGGCCTGATGCGCCCCGGCTCGGGGGCGTCCATCGGGGAGCGATCGTTTGCGAGGATCTCTCTTCCGATGAGACACCGACACGCTGACGGCCCCATGCCGGACGCTCGTCGCCTCCGGGAGGGGCTCATCCCCCGAGGTGGACCATGCGACTTGAGCTTTACCGGTCGATCATGCACGTCACCTACCCCGACGAGGCGATGACCTACTGCTACGCCCTCCAGCCGATCCCCGCGGTCGAGCAGACCCGCGGCGGCCTCCTCCTGAGCTGGAACGACGACTCCGGACCGGAACCCTTCGCCGTGATCGAGATCCCCGACGGCTCTCGCTTCACCAACACCGAGGATGGCTGGGAAGTCCTGATGCCCGACGCCCCCTTCGGGATTCTGCTCGACGAGTTGCTCGACCTCGCGATGGACCGACGCCACGGCCTGGAGGTCGTCCGGGGACCGCGGCTCGCCAGCTACTGACGGGCCTTCCGTCGTTGCGAGGTCCTCGCCTCCGGCGTCGCCTACGGCTCGGGCTTCTCCAGAACGCCCGTCACCTCGCCGCGGTCGTTGATCGCGGTGGCGGCGGCGAAGTTGGGGCCGCCCTCGTCGAGCAGGCGGAGCCGGCCCCCCTCGTAAACGAACGCATTCGGGCCGATATCCGAGCCGTTCGGCCCGTCCACCATGCCAACGACCGCCCCCGCGTTGTTCACGGCATTGGCCTCCGATCGCACGTAGCCTTCCGGTTTCTCAAGCTGCACGATACCGCCCGTCCGTGACCAGATCACCGCGTGCGTCCGACCATCGTTCGTGTACCGCAGGCCCACCACCAGGCCCGCGTTGTTGACGTCGCGCGGGACGAGGGAATCGGCCTCTCCGATGACCTCGCGCTTCCACGAGCCCGCCTCATCACGCGTCCAGAGGCAGGGGACATTCCCGACGACGGCCGCGACGTGGCGGCCATCGTCGCTCATCGCCACCACGTTCGACCCGAGCTGGGTCTCGTGGGGCAACGGCACGCCTTTCCAGCTCTCGCCGTCCCGCTCCCAGACACAGGCCCGTTTCCGGCCCTCGCCGACCGAGTAGCCGCTGATACGTCGGCCGTCGCGCGTGACGTCGCAGGCAAATGAGGCCGAATCACCCTCCAGTGCTCCGAGGCCGCGGATACCCCCCTCGGCGTCCCAGAGGAACGCCTGGTTGCGCAGGTGGACCGGCACCCCGAACGGCGCCGGTTTGCTCGCCCGACCGACCACCAGGCCATCGTCGCTGAGAGCCGCCGGGAAGGTCGCCGTGTACCCCTTGAGCCGCGGCAGAAAGGTGATTTCCTGGCCTCTGGCGAAGAACGGCTCCTGCGAAACGATGTCCGGCTCGTCGGCTTTCTCGACCCACTCGAAGCCGACGATCTCGCCGCGCACGTTGATCCCGGTGGCGATGATGCCGTCGTCCTTCGGAGTCACCACGCGGTATTTCCGGGCGGGCTCGTCAGCCTCGGACGACGCGATCAGTCCCAGAACCGCGACCAGCAATGGCCAGCAACGTCGCATCGGGATCTCCCTTCGCACGACCCCCTCTTCTGCCGGGACGAGCCCGGTGAGCCCTCGGCTCTGCCCGGACTGTACGCGAGCGGTGGGCCGCTGTCAAAAACGTGGAGCCCCCGATTCCGAAACGGGCGTGGTTGCCCAGATCCGGAACGTTCGGGCGCCGACCCTGGCCGCCAGGGTTGCGCCGGGAGCCGACCCGGGACCTACAGCCGCGTCCTGGCCGCTCGTGCTGCTTTTTCTCACCAGACCGTCGCTCGGGACGAACATCAAGCTGGTTTATTTCGACATGACTCGCAGTCGTCGAGCGATCCCTGTATGCTAGCATGCGTCCATTCAAACCTTGAGGAGTGACTGTCCATGTTTTCCAGGCAGAGTCTGTTGGCGTTTCTGGCTTGCCTGATCGTCTCCCAGAGCGATGGGCGTTCCGAGATGATCGGATCCTTTGACGCCTTTGAGCAGGTTGCGGTCACCGGAAGTCCGGTTGGTTCGAGGTCCGCCTTCGAGAATGTCGCCGATAGTGGCTCGATCGGCGGCTACCGGGGACTCCTGGTGACGAGGACGTCAGATCGTGGTTCGATTTCCGCCGATGTCAACGACAGCATCACCGGGGCTCTGACGTACAACAGCGGCGTCGGGGCGGCCGGGTTCTTGGAGATCCATTACGATGGTAACAACGCATCTTCGGTTCTTGATCCATCTGGACTCGGGGGGATCGACCTGACCGCCTCGGGCCTGAACACCGGATTCCGGTTCCGTGCCACGTCCGACCTGGGGGCGACCTTGACGTTTGAGGTCGTCAGCGGCGCCGGCAACCTCTCGGTGGCCAGCGTCGCCGTGCAGGCCGACCCGACCTTCACGTTCCACGACTACATCCTGCCGTTCAGCGTCTTCAGCCCGGCGGCCGGCTATTCGGCTGCGGACTTCACCCACGCGGGTGCGATCTCGATCGTCATCGACGGCCGGCTTCACCCGGGTGTGGATATCGCCCTCGAACCGATCCAGCTCGCGGCGGTGCCGGAGCCCTCGACGCTCGCTCTGAGCGGAACGGGTGGCGTCTGCCTCCTGCTGGCCCTCCGGCGCCGGCGGTCGCAGCGCGGTGAAATGGTCGTTTGATCCCGGTTGGTTCCTTCTTCGCGGGGCGGTTCGGAAGGTGGGCACGATCCCAGGACCTGCGAGTCGCCGAGGCCCGGATGTCCGGACCGCCCTGCATCGACTTGATCCTCAATGATCGGCAGAATCCGAGGCTCATCGCGTCCGACCAGGCCCGGGTTCTTGATCGAACGCTCTCCCTGGAGCACCCTGGAGTCGCGGAGGGTCGTCCTCTCGTGTGGCTCGGTTGGTGCGGCCGCGCGAACTGGGCGGATGGCCCCGCTCCACGTTGAAGGGGAGAACGACTCGATGCGAATCCACTGGTACGGACACGCCGCGTTCCTGATCGAGACCGACGGCTCGCGGGTCATCCTCGACCCGTTCAAGTCGCCCGACTCCGGGGGCTATGCCCCGATCGACGAGCCAGCGGACGTCGTCGCCGTGAGCCACGAAAACGACCGCTATCACAGCCACCTTGGCCAGATCAGGCCGCCGTTCGAGGTGGTGCGCGGGCTGGAGTTGCCCGAGGGCCGTCGGGAGGTGCGCGGAATCCGGTTCGAGGCGCTCCACGTCTTCGAGACGCCCGAGCGGTTGCCCGAGGACGAGGTGACGATCCTCCACTTTCGCTCCGAGGGACTCCACGTCGTCTTTCTCGGCGACCTGGGGCATGCCTTGACCCCGTCGGAGGTCGCCCCCCTGCGTGGGGCCGAGATCGTGCTGGTGCCGGCCGGTGGGCCGCCGACGATCGACTTCCCCGAGATCCCCCCTTTGCTGGAGGCGATCGGGCCCCGGGTCGTGATTCCGATGCACTACAAGACGCCCCGGATCAACCTCGACATCCAGCCGCTTGAGCGGTTCCTCGCAACCTTGCCCGACTGGCCGGCCGTGCGACCGGGCGGATCGACGTTCGAGGTGAGCTGCGAGAGCCTGCCGGCGAGTCGGACGATCGTCTGCCTGGAACCGTCGCGCTGAGGCGGACGGCATCGCTGGGATTGCAAGCCTGGATCCAGAAAGAATCCCGATCTGTGGGGCCTTCAGGGCGGAGTCGGTCCGACTTCCGCCGAGCCGAAATCGGGGAAAGGCGGGGGTCGGGCCCGACGGAAGCCGGACCGACTCCCCATCGCGTCGGCCCCTGTTCCGAACGATTCGGAATCAAAGCTCCCGGAGGGACTTGACCACGTTGAGCCGCACGGCCCGCAAGGCGGGGAAGAGGCCGCCGAAGAGGCCCATCGCCAGCGTCATCCCGAAGGCGACGGCGAAGACCAACGGGCCGAACCGGAGCTGCACGGCGCGTTCGGCGAAGGTGTTGAAGTCACTCAAGCCGAGCTGCACGGCGCGGAAGGGCAACGTCGCCAGCCAGCCGAGCGCGCCGCCGAGCGTGCAGAGCAAGAGCGATTCGCCCAGGAACGACAGCAGCACGGCCCGCCGGGAGAAGCCGATCGCCCGCATCGTGCCGATCTCGCGGGTGCGCGACTTGACCGCCGCGAACATCGTGTTGGCGGCGGCGAACATGGCTCCGATCGAGAGCAGGACGGCGATCAAGGTGCCGAGCACCGTGAGGAAGATAACCGTGATCTGCTGGTCCTCGAAGTACTTCGCCTCGGTCTTGCCCATCAGGCCGAAGCGGGTCTCGTTGCGGGCGGCGTCGAGGATCGCGTCGCGGGCCTGAGGCGTCTCGGCGCGGATCTGGACGCTGTTGACGGTCTTCTCGTTGCGGGTCGTGGCCGCGAGGTCGGCGCGGTCGACCCAGACCTCGCTCTCGGCGGCGCTGCCGCCGGCGGTGAAGACGCCGACGACGCGGTACGACTCGTTCTCGCCGATGCGGAGCACGTCGCCGAGCCGGGTCCCCTGGAAGCGTCGCGAGATCGGTGCCGCCACGACGCACTCGCCCCGGCCCGGGACGAAGTAGCGGCCCGCGACGATCCGGTAGTCGGGCCGGAGGTGGGGCGAGGCCTCCCGCACGCCTCGGAGGATGATGTTGGTCCGACTGCCGTCGGTCCGCTCGGCGATCGGGATGTGGATCAACTCGCCAGCGGCCATCGGCTGGCCCTGGACGTCGGGAATTCCGTGGGACTTCGCCTCCGGGTTGAGCGGCCCGCCGCGGGCGATGCCCGGCAAGGTGGCCAGCTCGAGCGCCTTGGCGATGTCGAAGCCGCTGTCCAGTTCGTCCGTCGCCCCCTTGCGGAGGATCAAGACGTCGAGCGGGTCGCCCGAGACCTTCTGGCTGTGCTGGAGGCCCTCGACCAGGCCGAACAGCACGCACGAGCAGCAGACGACGACCGCCGTGACCAGCACGGTCATCAAGGTCGTCACCCAGCGCACCCGGAGGTTGCGAACGTTGTATCGCAACGGGATCATGGCCATGGCTCAGACCACCTTCCTGAGACCGTCGACCACCGGGATTCGCGACGCCTGCACGGCCGGGATCAGGCCGCTGACCAGGCCGATCACCAGCGAGCCGGCCAGTCCGGTCAGGGCGATCCACCAGGGGACGTAGAAGAACGGGAGGAAGCCGGCGGTGTAAGGGGCGATGTCAAAGAAATCGAACAGGATTTTCGTCCCGATCGCCCCGACAAGGCCGCCGAGGCCGGCAATCAGGATCGCCTCGGTGAGCACGAGGAACAGGACCAGCCCCTTGGGGAAGCCGATCGCCTTGAGCACGGCGATCTCGGTGGTCCGCTCTCGCATGGTCATCGCCATCGAGACGCCGCAGACCATCACCAGCGCCATGGCGACAGCCAGGCCGAGCCAGTTGATGTACGTCTGCAAGTCGCCGACCATCTCGGCGAACATGGCGACGAACGCCTCCTCGGTCTGGGTCCTGGTGGGGACGTCGCTGTTGCGGGTGGACTCGTCGATGAGCTTCGCCAGGGTCGGCATCGCGCGGCCATCCTGGCAGCGAATCAGGATCGTGCCGGCGTTGTCGGCGCCGCGACCCTGGTGATTGCGCTTCAGGCCCTCGTTGAGGTACTCCCAGTGGAAGAAACACATCCGCAGGTCGCGTTTGGCCGGTCCGTCGTAGATCCCGACGACGGTCAGGTCGAGGTCTGCGGGTAGAAGGTCCCCTTGAGCGGGAACGGGTCGCCGATCTTGAGGCCCTTGTCGGCGGCGAGCTTGCGGCCGATGACGACGCCGTCCTTGCGGCTCCGGAACGCCTCGAGCTGGTCGGGTGGGATGATCAGCTCGTCGTAGATCGAGAAGATCGTGTCGGGGTCGATCGCGAACTGGGCGAACGGGTGAACGTTTCCTCGCCGTAGAGGCCGCCGTACCAGGAGAAGGGCGAGACGCAGGGCAGGCCCTCGGAGGTTTTGGCGATCGTCTTGGTGCCGGACTGCTCGTCGAGCCGGACGATCTCGCTGAGCAGAGCGATCGGCACCGCCTGGCGAAGCCCTGGGCGCTCATCGTGATCAGGCGGTTGTAGTCCCGAGTGGAGGCGCCGACCTCCCGGTTGATCGCGAAGAGCGACAGCAGGATCATCATCAGGAAAACGCAGACAGCGATCGAGCCGACCGTGAGGACCGACCGCAGGCGGTTGCGGCGGGCGTTGCGGAGGATGTAGCCGAGGTACTTCATGACGCGGCCTCCATCGCACCGACGCGGGCCGTCTGCGCCTGATCGCCGACGAGCTTGCCCTTGTCCAGATGGAGGATGCGCCAGGCCCGGCTGGCGGCCTGGGGGTCGTGGGTGACCATCACGATCGTCTTCTGGAACTCGCGGTTGAGCTGGCCGAGCAGGTCGAGGATCTCCCCGGCGCTGGTGCGGTCGAGGTCGCCGGTCGGCTCGTCGGCGACGAGCAGGTACGGGTCGGTGACGATCGCCCTGGCGATCGCGACCCGCTGCTCCTGACCGCCGGAGAGCTGCCTCGGGTAGTGGTCCTCGCGCCCCTCCAGGCCGACGATCCGCAAGGCCGTGCACGCCCGTTCGCGACGCTGGCGACGGGAGAGGCGGGTCAGCAGCAGGGGCAGCTCGACGTTCTCCTGGGCGGTCAGCACGGGGATCAGGTTGTAGAGCTGGAAGATGAACCCGACGTGGTCGGCCCGCCAACGGGTGATCTGGCCCTCGGAGAGCATTGCGAGATCCTCGCCGTGGACGATCACCTCGCCCGAGGTCGGTCGGTCGAGTCCGGCGATCAGGTTCAGCAAGGTCGTCTTGCCCGAGCCCGAGGGACCCATCAAGGCGAGAAACTCGCCCTCATCGACGTTGAGGTCCAGCTCGGAGAGCACCGGGATGCGGATCTGGTCGCGCCGATACTCCTTCGCCACGCCTCGCAACTGGATTGCCGGTTCGCGGCCCATCGCATCCACTCCAATCGGTTGAGGGGGAAGTCGCCTCTGGTTTTGTAGGACGCGTGCGGCCCACCGTCTTCGTCCCTGTTGTTGCAGATGGCGTGCGGCCCACGCCCGTCCTTCGAGGAGGCGGCCGTCATGGGTGAGTCGCCCTTGCTCAGTCCTCCACGTTGACCGACGCTCCTTCAACCAGCTCAACGGGCGGATCGCTCACGACCGACTCCCCGGCCTGAAGTCCCTCCATGACCCGCGCTCGCTGCTCCTCGATCGCCACCTGGACCGACTTCTTGCGGGCGATACCCTGGGCATCAACGACCCAGGCAAACGACTTCCCGTTTTGCTCGGCGACCGCCGAGCGGGGGATGTAAAGCGCCCTTTCGTCGATCGGAGCGGCCTCGGCCTGGGAGCCGGGCAGGAAGTGGACGGTCGCGACCAACTCGGGGAAGAGGCGTTCGTCAGGGTCAAGAATCTCGACGTAAACCTTGACAGTGCCCCGCGCCCGGTCGCCCATCGGGACGATCCGCCGGAGCCGGCCCTGGTAGCGACGGTCGGGCACGGCGGCGACGGCGACCTCGGCAAGCTGGCCCACCGCGACCCGCGCGAGCATGTTCTCGGAGATGTCGGTCTCGACCTCCAGCTTCTTCAGGTTCGCCAGGGTGGCGACCGATCCCCGGCCGCTGGCGTCCCCCATGCCGCCGGGCGTGATCGTCTCGCCGACCTCGGCTGCCTTCTCGACCACCGTGCCGTCGAACGGGGCGACGATGTGCATATCGGCGATCGACGCCTCGACCTCCTTCGCCATCGACTGCTGCAAGGCGATCGCCGCCTCCAGCGCTCGCAGCCGCGCCGCGGACATGTTCCGGTTCGCGACGGCCTCGTCCAACTCCTCCACCGACGACTGCGACATCGCCTGCAACTTCATGAGCCGTTGCGCTTTGCGATCCTTGTACGACAGGTCGGATCGGGCCTCGATCAGCTCGGCCTTCGAGCGGGCGATCATCGCCTTGCGCGATTCGAGCAGGGCGAGCAAGTCGTTGTGTTCGAGCACCGCCAGCAGGTCGCCTTCGCGGACCGTGCTCCCCTCCTCGACAAGCATCTTCTCGACTCGACCTGGCACCTTGGCGCCGATCATCGCCTGGTAGCGGGACTTGAGGTAGCCCTTGGCGTTAAGGACCGTCTGTGCCTCGGCGACTGTCATTTCGCGGACCGGGACCGTCGTGACCCGCACCTTGGGCTGGATCTTCTTGTATTGCTCGTAGCCGTAATACGCTCCCGCACCGACCAGACCTATCGGGACGAGCCAGAGCAGCAAGGCGAGCAGCCGCAATGCCGCCTCGCCGCCGCCACCCCGCCGTCGGCGCGGCGAAATCGGGCCCGACCGCCGCCGGTCGATCCGCAAGGAGGACAGCTCGTCCTTCAACGAACGGCCCTCGGCGATTCCAACCTGCTGGCTATTGCCGTTTGTGCCGGCCATCGACGGGCCCTCCGAGCCGGACCGCCCGTGGTGGATGAAGACAGTAATGGATCAGATCAGGAATTCACGTTTCCTGATGCCACAGATCGTAACGAACTGTCACAAAAGCGTCGAGTGTGGTTCGGGCGCCGGTGAGTGAATCTTGGGAGGATTCTAGGACCTTTTCTCGGCACGAGGTCTGGCAGAGTCAACATCTACAGAAGTACACCATAATTGCGTTTGGCGGTCAATCGGGAAATCGTTGAGAACGGCAGCAAAAACGTCGAGTCGTCCGGAACCCGCTCTCGCGTTCCCGGAGCGAGGTGGGGCCGGATCGGTGAGCGGATTTGGCTGGAGTCGGGTCGGCGGTCGGACCGATGCGAGTCGAGGCCGGAGGCCCCTGGGCGCGTTTGCGGCGGAGCCGGATCGGGAGATGTTGCCGACCGCGTCACCGGCGCGGATCGGGACCAGGGCAGGGATTTCACGTGATGCGCAAGGTACGCCGCTTCCTCCCGTCCGTCGCGGGGCTGGAGCCCCGACTGGTTCTCAACGCCGCCGGGCACCGGCCGTTCGCCGCGTCCTTGCTTGCTGCGCATCGGGCCCAGATGTCGCGAACACGGACCGCGACGCAGACGCCGCTGATCGACTTCATCAACACCCAGTATGGGGCGTTCGCCGACGATTTCCGCAGGGCCGAGCGGGTTTACCTTGCCGCCTTGCAAGCCCAGACGACCGGCCAGGCGACCGTCTCGGCGAGCTTGACGCAGCCTTATGCGCCCGGCAGTGGTTTTCTGACCGTGGATAATGGGCTGCTCTTTGGCAGCCCGTCCCCATCCAATCCGCTGTATGTGACGGCGGAGGTCAATGGACAGACGGCCGAGATTTTCCAGGTGACGGGCGTCCTCGGCGACGTCCTGACGGGTGTCGCCGCCTTCGACCCGGCGACGCAGGCTTACACGTCGGCTGGCATCCCGCTCCCGGCGGGGACGACGCAGATCGTCGCCTCGGTGTCGTCCTCGGGCACCACCGCCAACGCGGCCAGCCTCTTTTCCACCTACGTGCTCCAGCGGGCTCAGCAGATGACGCAGGAACTCGTGACCTTCCTGAACCGCTTGCCGGTGAAGCTGCCGCGTGTCCCCGGCCTGCCTCGGCAGCCCGGTCCGCGCAACGCCGTGCAGCTCTACACCACCTCGGCGATCATCGGTTCGGGGTCCGACAGCCTCGTCACGTCGCTCTTCTCCGTGTCGCTGCCAACCGACACCGGGCCGTCGCTCGTCCTCTTCGACGCCGCCACCGGCGCCGCGATCGACCGGTCGCGCACCGCCTTGCTCGAAGGGATGCGGCTACTCTTCTCCAATCGCGGCCTGTACGCCCCGATCTCGACCCCGACAACGATCCCGTCGCGAGGAAGCAACGTCGGCTTCTCCGGCTCCTGAACCGGTCTTGCTCACGGAACCAGGCCCCGCGACGGTAGCTCGCGGGCCAGACAGCGGGCGATGGCGGCGTAACCGTCGGCGTTGCAATGGCCGTCGAGTTCGTAGTACACCGGACCGCGCCGGGCGGCGGCTTCGAGGTCGGGGCGGGTGTCGATCAGGGGCACGCCCTGGTCTTCGGCCCATTGGGCGAGCCGACGGCCAGGATACGGCTTGAGGTCCGACGTCGGGATGTTGATGAAGGCGATCCCGGCGTCGTGCTGGTGGGCCAGCCGGGTCATCGTCGCGTATTCCTGCTCGACCCGCCGCCAGTCGCGCTCATGGCGGCCGTCGGCGATGTAGATGTCGTCCCAGAATTCGGGCTCGGCGGTCCGCTGGAGGTACTTGCGGATCAGGATGCGAGAGAGATGCGAGTGCAGGTAGAGCCACTCCCCCAGCTTGCCGACACGCTTCGATTCCTTCGACTGGAGGAAGCCCGACGGACTCACCTTCACGGCGTCGATCCCGAGCACCGTGTCCACGACGTCGTTCGGCACGAAGGCGACCAGCACCAGGTCGGGGTGGTAGTCCAGGCCGTAATGCTCCAGCAGGAGCCGCTCCGCCTCGGGGAAGTAGCGACCGATGCCGAACTTGAGGATCTCGACCCGCGGATGCTCCCCCGTCCGCTCGTTCAGCATCGTTTCGAGCCGTCGCAGGTACGTCTGCTCGTACGGCACACCCGAGCCGAACGTGTAGCTGTCCCCCAGCGCCAGAATGCGGAAGACGCCCTCGGGCTTCTCTTGGGGATGCTCCTCGTCCTGGAAGCCGATCGAGTTGGTGTGGTATTCGTAGCGGAACTCCGGCGCCTCCTGCATGGCGACCAGGTTCGGCTTCATGCGGAAGGGCAGGTACGGATCGGGCACCATCTTCTGGAAGGTCGGCAGCGGGGGCGCCAGGCCGAGCAGCCGGACCAAGACTTCGAGCAGGAGCACTCCGAAGGTTGTCGAGCCCAGCAGGAGCCCGGAGCGCAGGAGAAACAGCCGGGTGGTCTTCTTCATCGGTATAGGCCGTCGGAGCCGGCGTTGTGGAGGGGAGATCGAGGGTCGCACGCGGACGCTCGAGGTCGGTTGCGGCGGCTTGCCTGCACAATCCATACCACCATCGCGGACCGTCTTGCTCGGACAATATTCTAGTGTACAGACGATCAAAATGGTAGAATGCTGACGGTTCGAGCCAGGCGCGAGGTCCGTGTCATGGGGATCATCCGGGAACTGCCGCCGTCGGTCATCAACCAGATCGCCGCGGGCGAGGTGGTCGAGCGACCGGCCAGCGTGGTCAAGGAACTGCTGGAGAACGCCATCGACGCCGGCGCGACGCGGATCGAGCTGACCGTCGAGCGCGGCGGCAAGGACCTCGTCCGCGTCGCCGACGACGGCCGCGGCATGGAGCGCGACGACCTGCCGCTGGCCTTCCGGCCCCACGCCACCAGCAAGCTCGCCGACGCCGACGACCTGTTCCGCATCCGGACCCTGGGCTTCCGCGGCGAGGCCCTGGCGGCGATCGCCGAGGTCGCGCGGGTCCAGTGCCAGACCCGGACGGCCGACGCCGAGGTCGGCTCCGAGCTGGCGATCGAGGGCGGGCGTGATGGGCGAGGTCCGCGACTGCGGCGGTCCGCCGGGCACCGTCATCGAGGTCCGCAACCTCTTCTACAACACCCCCGTCCGCCGGACCTTCCTCAAGTCCGACTCGACCGAGTCG
Organism: uncultured Planctomycetales bacterium; assembly: GCA_963752755.1. Taxonomy (GTDB): domain Bacteria; phylum Planctomycetota; class Planctomycetia; order Isosphaerales; family Isosphaeraceae; genus CAVVZJ01. Next base: position 91,455 of record CAVVZJ010000013.1, read on the forward strand.
AGCCACGTCGTCGAGGCGTTCACCCGGATCGCCCTGGCCCACCCGACCGTCCACCTGACGCTCCGATCGGGCGGCAAGGTGCTCCACGACCTGCCCGCCACCACCGGCATCAAGGAGCGGGTGGCGACCTTCTTCGGCCGCGAGCTGGCCGAGTCGATGCTCTGGGTCGAGAGCCGGGTCGAATCGATCCACCTCTGGGGCTACGTGGCCCACCCGTCGCAGAGCCGTTCGAGCAACAAGGGGCAATTCCTCTTCGTCGGCGGCCGCTTACGTCCGCGACCGCTCGCTCGGCCATGCCCTGTCGGAGGCGTATCGCGGCCTGCTGATGGTCGGCCGGCAGCCGGTGGCGTTCCTCTTCCTGGAGCTGCCGCCCGAGGAGGTCGACGTCAACGTCCACCCGACCAAGGTGGAGGTCCGCTTCCGCGACGGCCACCGGATCTACAGCCAGTTGCTCGCGACCGTCCGCCAGACCTTCCTCGGCAGCGACCTCCACGCCCGCCTCCAGGCCCCGCCCGCCGAGCCGGACCGAGGGCGCCGTCGCCGACCGGGAACTTCGGACCGGGCGTCCCTTTGAGCCTCTCGCCCCGAGCCGGACACGCGGCAGGAGGTTGCCTCCTGGTTCACGCCGAGTCGCCAGGGCGTCGCGAGCTTCCAGCCCCACCCACCCCCCGGCTACGCCGGCGGCCCGGTCGAGCCCGACTGGGCCCATCGCCTGCCCCCGACGCCTGCCCCATTGCCCTTCGACGAGTTCGCCGCCTCGCCCGGCTCGGCCTCGACCGCCCCCGAGCCGACTGCCACTCCAGCAACCGAGGCCGCGGCGCCCCCACCGGCTCCGTCGGAGACGACGCCGACGCCCGTCCCCGCCACTCCGCCCGACCCGCTCCGCCGCCGCTCCCGAAGGCGATCCAGGTCCACGACAGCTACCTGATCGCCGAGACCGACGACGGCATGGTCGTCATCGACCAGCACGCCCTGCACGAGCGGATCCTGTACGAGGAGCTGAAGGGCCGCGTCGAGCGCGGCGGGGTCGAATCCCAGCGCCTGCTCGTCCCCGAGCCGGTCGAGCTGGCCGCCGTCGAGGCCGACGAGGTCCTCCGACGCCGCGACGTCCTCGCCCGCCTCGGCCTGGAGATCGAGCCGTTCGGCGGCGGGACCGTCCTGGTCGGCGAGCGTGCCGGTCATGCTCCGCGGCGTCCCGCCCGACCGCCTCCTCCGCGACCTCGCCGACCACTTCCGCTCCCAGCCCCTCGCCCCGACCCCCGACGCCGTGCTCGAAGACGTCCTGAACATGGTCGCCTGCAAGGCCGCCGTCAAGGCCGGCCAGCGCCTCAGCCCCGACGAGGTCGCCACCCTCCTCGACGCCGCCACCTCGCCGCCAACACCCACCACTGCCCCCACGGCCGCCCCACCGCCCTCGTCTTCACCAAGAACGAGCTCGAACGCCAGTTCGGGCGGATCTGATCCCCATTTCGGCAAAATTCTGAGAAAGTGGGACAAGACGGCCTCCCCCGAGACATGATTGATGAAAGAAGACCCAACGGCCCGCGGGGGACCCGACCGATGTCCAGGGCGCCACGCGGCGATGCCTTGCGGCAACTCCAGACGCTCTTCAACGTCGGTACGATCAGTGAGCTGACCGACGGCCAATTGCTGAATCGGTTCACGACCTGCGAGGGCGAGGCCGCCGAGCTTGCCTTCGCGGCGCTGGTCGAGCGGCATGGGCCGATGGTGTTGCGCACCTGCCGGGTCGCGCTGCGCGACGCGCACGAGGCGCAGGACGCCTTCCAGGCCACCTTCCTGGTCCTCGTCAGGAGGGCACGCTCGATCTGGGTGCGGGACTCGCTGGGTCCCTGGCTCCACGAGGTGGCCCGTCGCGTCTCCTCCCAGGCCCGGTTGCAGGTGGCCCGTCGGCGCCGGCTCGAATCCCGGGCGGCCGAGATCGCGGGACACGTCGTGGTGGATGCAGGGCCGCAAGAACTGGGGGAGGTACTCCACGAGGAACTCGACCGGCTGCCGGAGCGATTCCGCTCGGCGGTCGTGCTGTGCTGCCTGGAAGGACTGACCCTGGAACAGGCGTCCCGGAACCTGGGCTGGCCGCTGGGGACGTTGCAGAGCCGGCTGGCACGGGGCCGGCAACGCCTTCGTGAGCGGCTGACCCGGCGCGGCCTGGCCCCGTCGATGGGGGCCTTCGGTACGCCCTGGCCGCCGAGCGGGCAAAGGCCGCAGTGCCGGCGGCGTGGGTCAAGTCTGTGGTTCAAGCCGCGTTACCGATCGCGGCGGGCCGAGCGATGGTCGCCGGGGCGGTCCCGGCAACGGTCCGCGTCCTGACGGAAGGAGCGTTGCGAGCCATGTTCCTGACCAAGATGAAGGTGGCCGCCGTCGTTCTGATGGCGTCGGGCATTGCCGTGACGGGGGCGTTCGCCGTCTCTCAAGGGAGGGCAGGCCAGGCCCAGGCGCCCACGGAGAAATCCCCCGATGCGGGGAAACAACAACCGGGAGCCGGAGCCAATCCCGAAGGGAAGCCGTCCGCTCCGGCTCCCCCCGGCTCGGACTCCCCCGAACTCGAAGCCATCGGCAAGGCCCGCATCGAGGTCGCGACGAAGATGCGGGACCTGGTGCAACGGCAATACGAGCAGGGTACGGTCGATCTCCTCGAGTATCTGGCCGCGCTAAAACGCTACGACGAAGTCGTGGCCGACGTCATGGTGAAGACCGCCGCCGACCGCGTCCGGTACCTCGAGCGTCAGGTCGCCACGCTCAAGAAGATCGAAGAGGTGATACAGGCACGCTTCCGGGCGGGCAATACGACGCAGTACGATTTGCTCGCCGCCGAGTTGGCTCGTCTCGATGCGGAATATGCCCTGGCGAAAGCAAGAGCCGACGCTCGGAGTCGCTCGAAATGAGGGGGGCGCGGACGGGTGGGCGGGGTTGAAGCCCTCGGCGGGCCGGGGGAGGTCTCCTCCGGGGGCTTCGGCCTGCTGGGCCTCGGCCCGGTCCACCCGGCCGTTGTCCCGGCTACCCACCCTCCGAGGCTTCGATCCTCCGAGGCTTCGATCGCTTTACCCCCGGAAGGAAGTTCCTTCCGAGGCCATTGCCTCCGTGATCCTTCCAGCCTCGGACGACCCCGCTGGGGCCAAAACCTTGACCTCACGCTCCAGCCGACTGCCGAGCCGATCCTTCTCGACCTCGAGATCATGGCGTGTTTGCAGGTTCAGCCAAAAACGCTCGGAAGTCCCGAAGTACCGGGCCAGACGCAAGGCCGTATTGGCGGTGATCGCCCGAGTCCCATGGACAATCTCGTTGATCCGACGCGGAGGGACGCTCGTCTCCTTGGCGAGGCGGTATTGGCTGATGCCCAAGGGGATCAGGAATTCCTCGCGGAGGATCTCGCCGGGGTGAATCGGCGGCCGTTTGCGGCGCGGCATCTGGACTCTCAGTGGTAATCGACGATCTCGACGTCGTGAGCGTTGCCAAGGACCCAGCGGAAGCACACGAGCCACTGGTCATTGATGCGGATGCTGTACTGGCCCTCTCGGTCCCCCGCCAGTTTCTCCAGCCGGTTGCCCGGCGGGACGTGCAAGTCCTCCAAGGTCTCCGCAGCATCCAGAAGGAGTAACTTCCGTAGTGCCGTCCGTTGCAACGAGCGGGCGAATTTCGCCCCCCGTTCCCGGAGGAAAATTCGCTCGGCCTCCTTGTCGCGGAAGCCCCTGATCATGCAGGACATCGTAACGCGACGCGTTCATAACGTCAAGCGCTATGGCTGCGACCCCTTATGGCCCGGCGGGTGGCTGTGGCCCGTCTTCGGACCACGGCGATTTGAGAAGGACCGTGGTCCGAAGACGGGCCACAGCCACCCGCCGCGCCTGCTCCCTGATTATGTGCTATAATTGACGCTGAGTCTTTGGCGATCCGATCGCGCCTCGGACCCGCCTCTCGTCCGATGCAACGCGACGCCGCGACGCGCTCAGGCGCCGAACGAACTTTAAAATGGGTAAAATTTCGGTGTAAACCACTAAAAAAGAAAGGTTTATGAGTTGATCTTCCGCAAGGTACTGCGCGTCCCTCTGGCGTTCTCCGATCGTCCCGCAGGCGTCCCAGGCGCGTCTCCGGTGCGTCCCCCGAGCGTCTCGTGTGTCTTGTTTCGGTCAAAGAAAGCGGTCAGGGCCACGACTTCCCGCGCGTCCCGGCACACGACCGCGTAATCTGGATAATCCGGATCGATTTCTGAACGAAGCCATCTGCCATTTTGGCAGCCATCGCCGGGATGGCGCCTGGCTCCCGCGAAGCGGAACCACCCCATCTGGCGATTTTCCGAAGGAGCATGCATGCTGCTTACGGCACCCCAACCGAGGAAAATGGTGGCTTGCCGGCCTTGATCATCGACCATCCGCCATCGACCATTTTCCCAGCAACCCGGAAAGCTCCCGATTGACAAGCCCTCTCCAACAAAGGACAAAGGATCAGTGACCCTCCAGTGACCAGTGACCCGCCAGCGAGGCGAGCGGAAAGATGATTTGCGTCATCATCGGGCGAGGCCGGCACCGGATGCTCCAGGAGGAGTGGAAGCAGGCGGCCGAGGCGGGCGCCGGCCTGGTGGAGCTGCGCGTCGATTGCCTGCGACGCGAGCCGGACCTCAAGCGGATCCTCTCGGAACGGCACACGCCGGTCGTCTTCACGGTCCGCCGCGGCGCCGATGGCGGCCTCTGGCGGGGCGACGAGGAACGCCGCCAGCGCCTGATCCGCGAGGCGATCGTCGCGGGCGTCGATTACATCGACATCGAGATGGACGTCGCCGACAAGCTGCCGCGTCCCCGGTTCGGCCAGACCAGGCGGATCATCTCCTACCACAACTTCAAGGAGATGCCCGACGACCTCGACGAGCTGGGCGAGCAGATGCAGGGGCTCGACCCCGACATCATCAAGGTCGCCTGCGTCGCCAAGTCGGTGGCCGAAGCCAGCCGGATGCTCGAGTTCGTCGCCCGCGCGAACCAGAAGGTGCCGACGATCGGCATCGCGATGGGCGTCGGTGGGCGTCTTCACCCGAATCCTCGGCGGCAAGTTCGGCTCACCGTTCACCTACGCCGGGTTCAACCCCGACCGCACCTTCGCCCCCGGCATGATCCCGCTCCACGACCTCCAGCGCGACTACTTCTACGAGCAGATCGACGCCCAGACCGAGCTCTTACGCCGTCATCGGCGACCCGATCGCCCACAGCCTCAGCCCGGCGATCCACAACGCGGCCTTCCGCCAGCTCGGTCTGAACAAGGTGATGGTCCCCCTGCACATCCCCGACGGGCACGCTCAAGGACTCGCTCGACTCGCTCCGCTGGCTCAATCTCCAGGGCATCAGCGTCACGATCCCGCACAAGCAGGCGATCATCCCGCTGCTCGACACGATCGACAAGTCGGTCGAGCGGCTGGGGGCGTGCAACACCGTGGTCCTCAAGGACGGCAAGACGGATCGGCCACAACACCGACTACCGCGCCGCCCTGGCCGCCCTGGAGGAGGCCCTGGGCGGTTCGCTCGACGACGAGACCAGCCCGCTTGCTGGACAAGCAGGTCCTGGTCCTCGGTGCCGGCGGCGTGGCGCGGACGATCGCCTCGGGCCTGGTCCGCCGGGGCGCCGGCGTGACGCTCTGCGCCCGCAACGAGGAGAAGGCCACCGCTCTGGCCGAGGCTCTCGGCTGCCGATCGACCACCTGGAGCATGCGGGCGGGCACGCTCTGCGACATCCTGATCAACTGCACGCCCGTCGGCATGCACCCCGACGTCGATACCACCCCCACCCCGCCCGCCGCGTTCAAGCCGGGCATGCTCGTCTTCGACACCGTCTATCACCCCGAGAACACGATGTTCCTGAAGCTCGCCCGCGAACACAACTGCGCCACCGTCTCCGGCGTCGAGATGTTCGTCCGCCAGGCGGCCTTGCAGTTCCAGCTATTACACCGGCCAGCCGGCACCCGAAGACCTCATGCGCGAGACGGTCGCAGCTGCAGGAGAGCTTCCGCGGGCGAGTGCAGGAGTGAATCGGCGTCTTCGAAGCGCGAGCACCCAAGAACTCTCGGACCCCGAGATTTGACGTAGTCAACGACATGGGAAACCCGCGAATCATCTGTGTCCTTCTGTGACTCCGCGGATTGACCGTCATGATCATGATTCCGAGACCCCCCGATAGCGAATCCCCCCCGCCCGGCCTGGCCCTGGTCGGCTACCGGGGTACGGGCAAATCGACGGTCGGCCGGCTGCTGGCCGATCGGCTCGGCTGGCCGTTTGTCTTGTCGATGCCGACGCCGAGCTGGAGGCCCGCCTGGGCCTGCCGATCGCTCAGGTCTTCGCCGAGTCGCGGTGAGGCGGCCTTCCGCGACGAGGAGGAGCGCGTGCTCCGCGATCTGACCGCCCGCTCCGGCCTCGTGCTGGCGACCGGCGGCGGCTGCATCTTGCGGGCCACGAACCGCCAGTCCTTGCGACGGCTCGGCTTCGTCGCCTGGCTCACCGCCGACCCGACGACCCTCGCCGATCGCCTCCGCTCCGACCCGGCCGGCCGGCCGGCCTTGACCTCGCGTGGCCTGATCGACGAGATCGCCGACGTGCTCGCCGACCGCACCCCTTGGTATCGCGAGGTCGCCGATGCCGAGGTCGTCACGATCGGCCGGAACCCGGCCGAGGTCGCCGACCTGCTGCTCGATCGGTTCGACCGCTGGCGATCGGCCCGCGCGGTGGAGGCCCCGCAATGATCGGCCTGACCTACCTCGTCGGCGGCCTCTGGTTCTTCGCGCTGGGCACGGTCGTGGGCAGCTTCGTGAACGTCTGCGTCTATCGGATCCCGTTCCAGAAGAGCGTGATCTGGCCTGGCTCGACCTGCCCGAAGTGCCTCTGTCCGATCGCGGCGCGGGACAACGTGCCGATCGTCGGCTGGCTCCTGCTCCGCGGCGCCTGCCGTCGCTGCGGCCTGGCGATCTCGCCGCGGTATCCGCTGGTCGAGCTGCTCGTCGGCTTGCTGTTCGTGGCGGTCTATGCCACCGACGTCGTCTTCGGCGCCCCGTCCGGAATTCTCGACACGACCGATTTCTACCGCCTGCTTTACCACCTGATCCTCGTTTCCTGCCTGGTCGTCGCCACGTTCATCGACTACGACTTCTACATCATCCCCGACGAGGTGACCGTCACCGGCATGGTCCTGGGCCTCTTGCTGGGGACGCTCTTGCCCGAGCATCCGACCGGAGCCGGCGACAGCCGACACGATGCTCGGCGGCCTGGGCGTCGGCCTGCTCGGCTGGGCGGTCGGCGGCGGCCTGGTCTGGGCGGTCCGGATCGTTGCCGGCCTGATCTTCCGCCGCGAGGCGATGGGCTTCGGCGACGTGACCTTGCTGGCCATGATCGGCTCGTTCCTGGGCTGGCAGGCCGCCATCCTGACGTTCTTCTTCGCCCCCTTCTTCGGCCTGGCCCACGCGCTCTGGAAACTCGGTCCGCCTGATCGTCAAATTCCTCACCAGACTCAAGATCCATGGGGTTGATCGCGAAGTGCCTTTCGGACCCTACCTGAGCCTGGCCGCCTTGACCCTGGTACTCTCCTGGCCCTGGCTCTGGAAGGGCTGGGCCGGGACCCTCTTCGCGAACCTGGCCGACGTCATCCTGTTCCTGCTGGGCTGGGACGTCTGAGCCCACCCAGCCGCCCCGACCGAGCCGGGAGGTGTCCCCCCATGGCTGGCCCCTACAAGCGGCGCAAATCCGCCAGCTTCATTCGGAACCTCTGGATCTACCGCTGGCTGATCGTGGCGGCGATCATCCTCGGGACCTTGCTCTGGTTCATCCTGATCAACAACCAGCAGGTCACCGTCCACCTCCCCTTCGGTCTGGGCCACCCGACCTCCTCGATCGGCATGGTCGTCCTCTTTAGCGCCGGCGCCGGAGCGTTGGCCGCCGTGCTGCTCACCGCCTTGATGCTGACACTCCACCGCTACAAGTTGACCTCCCCGCCGGAGAGTGAGCCGGAAGTGCCGGAGGTGACGGATGATCGGCCGCCGTCCGACTACGCCGCCAAGACCCCTGAAGGATTTTCCGACGCCCCTTGGTCGGCGCGGTAAACTACCGACATGGATGCGCCAGGACCGTCCCATCCCCGATCCGCCGGCCTCCGCCGGCTCCTCCTGCTCGCGATGGTCGCGACCCTGGCCGGCTGCGCCCAGGCAGGGCCGTTCACCGAGCGTCACACGATGATCGGCTCGCTCCGGTCGAGCGTCGCGCAACTCGAGTCGGAAAAGTACCAGCTCCAGAAGCAGGTCGCCGAGGCCCGCGCCGAGTCCCGCCGCCTGGAGGACCGCCTGGTCGAGGAAGAAGCCCACGGTCAGGCCCTCGCCAAGCAGCTCAGCGACGTCAAGCGGCTCGTCCGGAACTCCGGTCCCGACCCCATCGACCTCTCCGGTCCGACCCTCGACGACTTCCCCCCCGCCCCTCCCCTCCCCGACGATCCACGCCAGCGGCCCGCCCCCGAGGCCGCAAGGTCCCCTTCGCCCAGATTCCCGGCCAGATCCAGCCGCTCCCCGACGACGACCCGTTCGCCCCCAGCGACGATCCCGCCTCCGACCGCGACGTCGACCCCCTCGGACCTCTTCCCGAGCCAGGGCGGCTTCGGCTCTCAGAGCCGCCTCGACTCCGCCGCGCTCGGGCTGGCTGCCCGTCGCCCGCGGCTTTGCCGCCGCGTCTAACCCCTTGCGGTGAGCCACCTCCGCGCCGATCACCTCCGACCGCCTGGCGGGGTCCGAACCTCTCCGCTATGATGGACCTCTGAACGGATGTGGGCCGCTCCCACCGGCTCGGAGTAAGGGTACGTTGCGGTTCGAGACCCGGCATGATCGCGATCATCGACTACGGCATGGGCAACCTCCGGAGCGTCCAGAAAGCCTTCGAGGCCGTGGGCCATCCCGCCGACGTGACGGGTGACCCGGACCTTGTCCGCCGCGCCGACAAGGTCATCCTGCCCGGTGTCGGTGCCTTCGCTGACGCGATTGCCGAGCTTCGCCGTACCGGCCTGGGGGAGGCGTTCGTCGATTGCGTCCGCTCCGGCAAGCCCTGCCTTGGCGTCTGCCTCGGTCTCCAGCTTCTCTTCGACGCCAGTGAGGAAGACGGCTTCCATGCTGGCCTTGGCCTCCTCCCCGGTCGGGTCGTCCGCTTTGCTGCCCGACCCGAACTGAAGATTCCCCACATGGGCTGGAACACTCTTCGCATCCTGCGGCCCTGCCCGCTTCTGAGTGGCCTGGGTCCGGAGCCCTCCGTCTATTTTGTCCATTCCTACTACGCCGTCCCCTCCGATCCCTCCGATCTCGCCGCCGAGTGCGACTACCCAAACCCCTTCGCCGCGGTCGTTCGTCGCGACAACCTCATGGCTTGCCAGTTCCATCCCGAGAAGAGTCAGCGTGTCGGCCTCTCGATGTACGCCAATTTCGCCATGCTCTGATCGCCCGTACGGGTCCCTCTGTACTGAACCGTGGTCATGTCACCAGGGCGGGAATGGCCCCCTACTGAGCGTTGCATAAAGATCTAGCCCGCATTTCTCACCGGGGGGATAGGTAGACGGTTCGCCGGACTGGTTTTGCGGTCGTTGGCTCGTTGGCGTTGATCCGGTCGGTCGCGTTTGCCGGTCGTGGCGGCCCGTTGGACGCGATCGGGGGCGGTTCTCGGCCTGGAACGGACTCCGAGGGGCCTGGCGGTGCATACGACGACGCACACCGATCGGCGGCCCGCGTCGCGGGACGTCCTGCGAACCGTCGGACGTGGACGGATCGTCAGCTCAACACCGCAGCGACGATCGGGCGGTGCCTGGACAGAATCGCCCAGGCACGGCGAAACACGCCGGCGTACGGGCAGCCGCTCGCCAGGTGCACCCACACCCGCCGCACCGTCACCCGCACCAGCGCCCCGATCTTCAACAGCTTCCGCCGGATCGTCTGGCACTGCGCCTCGGCCAACTCCGTCCCGGCCAGGCCCAACCGCCGGAGTGCATTGAGCAACGTATACGCGATCGACGAGAAGAACAGCCGGACCTGGTTGGCCCGCATCGTGCCCGCGCTGGTGCGGTCGGCGAACAGGTGCAGTTGCTGCTCCTTGATCCGGTTCTCCATCTCGCCCCGGCCGCAGTAGTCCTGCTCATACAGCCGTTGCGCCGGCCGGTCGTCCGCCGAGGGGACACGACGTGACCACGAACCGGGGTTGGCCCCCTTGGCCAGGTGCTCGGCCTTGGCCACCACCCGCCGCTGGCGGCTCCAAGTCTCCAACGTCTGATAGCGCAACTCGGCGAAGATCCGTGCCGGCTGCCGCGTCGCCTCGAACTGCTGCCGCGCCTGGTCCAATTCGTCGGCGATCATCGCCACCAGGCGGGTGTTCTGGGCCAGCCCGAGGACGTAGTCCACGCCGGTCTGCTCGCACCAGGCCATCAGCGGCTCACGGCAGAAACCGCTGTCGGCCCGGACGGTGATCTTGACCTCGGGCCACGCCTCACGGATCTGGGCGACGATCTGCTGGAGTTGCTTCAGCGCCCCGGCCGAGGCATCGATGTCGGAGGGCCGCAGGCGGGCGCAGAGCAGGTGATCGCCACAGAAGATGTACAGCGGGAGATAGCAATAATTCCTGTAGTAGCCGTGGAAGAAGCGGCCGAGTTGATGGCCGTGGATCGGGTCGTCGGTGGCGTCGAGGTCGAGCACGATGTGCTCAGGCGGCGTGGGGTGGGCCTGGAGGAACAGGGTGACGAAGAGCCGCTCGACCTGGCGGATGTGGCAGGTGATCTTCTTGTAGCGGCTGTCGGCGTCGGCTCCGACGGGGGTCAACTCCAGGCGATTGAGCGTGCTCTTGCCGGCCAGCGGCTTGCCCCGGTCGCGGGGGCGTGGCCGGGTCGTGCCCTTGGGGTCGAGCTTGCCGACGACGGCGGCCAGGAGGGGGTCGCGGCGGAGGTCGTCGTGGTCGTTGAGGTCCTCGTAGCCCAGGGCCAGGGCGTAGACCCGTTGCGCGACCAGATCGGCCAGCGGGTGTTCGATGAGGTCGGGGTTGCGGTAGTCGGTGAAGCAGGCGGCGAACTGGCGGATGATGGCGGTGAGTTGCTCGGTCTTGCGGAGCAGCAGCGCGCCGCCGTCGGAGGTGATGTCGCCGCCGTCGAAGTCGGCGACGAGTTCGCGGCGGCCGAGCATGGGAAAGTCGAGGTAGGTGGCGTTACACTGTGTCTCCATCGGGCTGCCCTTTCTTGATGCCATAGGCGGTTGTGACAAACCAACCTATGGCACAAAGGGCAGCCCGATGCCATTCCCCTGGTGAGAAATCCGGGATAGGCTCAAGATGGATTGCAGGGTGGTAGGTTCGGCAGGGCCAGCGCGCACTTTTATGACGATTTGGCAAACTCTGCGGTCTTGCGCCCGCTCGTCGGACCGGGTCTACCGACCACCGTGTCGTGAACCCGACCCGGGGGTCGGAGGCAGGGCCGCCGCATCAAGATAGCGATCTGACGTAGCTTGGAGGAAGTTCGTCGGCGTACAACGGGGGCTCACCACGAGTGTCATCTCCCGACCCCGATGGACGCGATCATGCCCAGCGACGGACCCGCCGCCTTCCACGACCACTTCCGAGACCTCACCGATCCCCGCGTCGAGCGGACCCGCAAGCACCCCCTGATCAACATCGCCTTCATCGCCGTCTGCGGCGTCCTCTCCGGGGCCGACTCCTTCGCCGCCATCCACGAGTTCGGCATCGACCGCCGGACCTGGCTGGCCCGCGTCCTCGACCTCAGCCCCGGCATCCCCTCCGAGGACACCATCCGCCGCGTCCTGGCCCGGCTCGACCCGGCGGCCTTCGAGAAGGCCCTGTTGGGTTGGATGCAGGCCGTGCAGGAGGTCACCGCCAAGCGGTTGGTCGCCATCGACGGCAAGACCTTGGGGGGCTCCTACAACCGGCAGGACGGCAAGGCGGCGATCCACATGGTCTCGGCCTGGGCGACCGAGAACAAGCTGTCGCTGGGCCAGGTGGTCGTGGACGAGAAGTCCAACGAGATCACGGCGATCCCCGAGTTACTGGGGTTGCTGGAACTCTCCGGAGCGGTGGTGACGATCGACGCCATGGGCTGCCAGAAGGCGATCGCTGCGAAGGTTCGGGAACGCGGCGGCGACGACGTGTTGGCCGTCAAGGAGAACCAGCCGACGCTCTAGGCTCAGGTCCGCGAGGCCATCGACGAGGGCCTGGAGCAGGATGCCGAGCGGATCGATGAGCATCGGACCGACGAGAAGGGGCACGGTCGTCGGGAGGTCCGCACCTCTGCGGTCTTCCCAGCCCCGGAGGGGGTCGATCCGGAGGGCCTGTGGCAGGACCTGTGTGCCGTGGGCGTGACGTTCTCGGAGCCAACGGATTCCCGGGGGCGAACCAGCCTGGAGGGGCGGTACTACATCCTGAGCCGGGGGTTGTCGGCGAAGGAGTTCGCCGAGGCCGTGCGGGGCCATTGGAGTATCGAGAATCAACTGCATTGGCAACTGGATGTGAGCTTCCGGGAGGATGAGTCTCGGGTGCGAACGGGCCACGCGGCGGCGAACGTGAGTGTGATCCGGCGGTTCGCCCTTGGTTTACTGAAGCGTGAGAGCGGGTGCCGACGTGGGATCGGGACCAAGCGGCTGAAGGGTGCCTTGAGTGAGGAGTACCGGGAGAAAGTCCTGTTCAAGACATGAGATAAGATGCCGTTTCCCTGGGGTCGGAGGTCGGCGATGGCGAGCCCCCGCAGCAGGCGGGACGAGATCGGGGAGTCCTTCTCCGCCCTGGAGGACCCACGCTCCCCCCGCAACCGGCGGCACCCCCGGCCCGGCGTCCTGGTCCTCGCCGTCCTGGCGGTCCTCGCCGGCGCCGCCGGGCCCACCGCCATCGCCCGCTGGGCCGAGGGCCAGGCCGAACTCCTCACCGGCCGGCTCGACCGGCCCCACGGCATCCCCGGCCAGGACGTCGTCCGTCGCGTCCTGATGCGGCTCAAGCCCGGGGCCGTCGCGGCCGCCTTCCACGCCTGGATCGCCCGCCTCCGCGGCGAGGCCATCGCCGAGACGGGCGTCGATCGCCCGGTCATCGCCCTCGACGGCCAGACGGCCCGCCGCAGCCACGACGCGAAGAACGACCGCGGCGTCCTGCACGTCGTCACCGCCTGGGCCGGCGAGTCCGGGTTGGCCCGGGGACAGGAGGTCGGTGCCGAGAAGTCCCACGAGATCACCGCGATCCCCGAGCGGCGGAAGAGCAGCGATGTCCGGGCCGGCATCGTCACGAGCGACGCCATGGGGGCCCAGAAGGCGATCGCCGCGGCGGTCATCGGCGGCCAGGCCGACTCCGTCCTGGCCCTGAAGCGGAATCCCGAGTCGTTGCAGGCGGCGGTCATCGAGCACATCGGCGCCATCGGGACGGCCCAGGAACTCACGACGACCGATCGCGGTCACGGCCGCGAGGAGGAGCGGACCTCCCTGCCGCTGCCGGTTCCCAAGGGCCGGCCGGGTCCGGCCGAATGGAAGCGGCGGAAGTCGGTCGGCGTGGTGACGTCGCGGCGGCGGGCGGGCGGGGAGCAGAGCCTCGCGGTCCGCTACGATCTCAGCCGCCTGCCGGTGGACTTGGACCGGTTCGCCCGGGCGGTGCGCGGCCCCTGGTCGGTGGAGAACGCGGGCCACTGGACCCTCGAGGTGACGTTCCGCGAGGACGAATCGCGGATCCGCGAGCGGGGGCTCGGGGCGAACATCCCCTGGCTCGACCGCTTCACCCTCTCGATCCTCAAGCCACACCCCGACCGTCGCATGAGCCTCGTCAGGAAGCGCCGAAGCTGCGGATGGAGCGAGGGGTTCCTCATGGATGTCATTACCGCATTAACATGTTAGTGTGCGGCGGCCCTGGGAGGGTCACGGCGAACCGCCGGAGCCAGCTCAGGTTGTTGCCCAGGGTCCGCTCGCGGGTGCGACTGTCGTCCTCGCGAAAGTTCACGTCCAGCACCCAGTGCATCGACTCGATGCCCCAATGGCCGCGAACCGCTTCGCCGAACCGCTTGCCGCCGAGATAGCGAGGGCACAGGGAATTCCGCACCTCGTCGGACTCCGTGCCGTCGGCATGACGTGTGATCCGCACCGAGTAGCCGATCGCCTTCACCCACGGCCAGTCCTTCGCCGGCCCGAACTCATGCGGCACCTTCGCGAGATAATACGAACGTTCGTCGATGCGGCCGTGTCCCTCGTCGAGCGTCTCATGGTACCGGTAGCGGAGGTCTTCCAGGTCGCGTTCCAGGTGATCGAGGAAGAAGGTTTGGATCGCGGCCAGGAGCTTCGGCTGGTTGTCCTTGACGGCGATGACGCCGTCGCCTCCACCGGTGACGACCTGCTCGACGATCTCCTTCTGACAACCCATGGCATCCACGGTGATGAGCGTGCCGGCCAACTCGATCTGCCCCAGGCGCTGCGGGATGGCCGTGATTTCGTTGGACTTCGCGTCGGTCGCGACCTGGCCCAGGGCGATCCCCTCCTCGCTGGCCCAGGCGCTGACGATGTGCAGCGCGCCGAGGTCCTTGGCCGTGTCGTGCGACCGGCGACAGGTCTTGCCGTCGATGGCGACGAGACGCTCGGGGTGGTCGGCGTCGGTCGAAATCGCGTCACTGATCCAGGCCGGGAAACAGCGTTGGAAGGCCTCGGGCTTCAGTGCCACGAGCAGCCGCCGGATGCAGTCGCGCGAGGGGATGCCGTTGGCCAAGGCGAGGTGCTGAGCCAACCACGCGGTACGATGCTTGGCCCAGCGGTGGATGGCGGTCGGGCCATCGCACCCGCAGATGATGCCGCCGACGGCGATGACCGCGATATCGACCAGGAGGTGCTTGCGGTTGCGCGTGTGCCGGGGGTCGCTGAGCGATTCGAAATACGAGCCGATGGAACCGACATCAACGAGCTGGGCCATGGAGGTCGTCCTTGGATCGGTCGGTGCCGAGTTCCGCGCCGGACCGAGGCATGCGGCAACCCGCTGACGACGATCGGATCAAGGAGATCGAGCGGTGCTCCATCGCGCCAGACCGCCCAGCCCCTACAGTTATGCGCGCTGGCCGTGGGGTTACGGCCACGAGACGGTCTGCCACGCGGCGGGGGAGTACGCCCGGGATGACGACGGCGACGGCTTCTGCGAGGTGCATGTCAACACCCTCGAAGGGTTCTGGTCATTGCTGCGGTCGTGGCTTCGCCCCCACCGGGGTATCCTCCAGGAGAGCCTACCGCTGTACCTGGAGTTCTTCGAGTTCGTTCACAACGTCCGGGCTCGCGGCAAGACGCTCCTCGGAGCCCTGATCGGACAACTGCTGGCACCACCCTGCAATCCATCTTGAGCCACAGAGTTAAAGAGTTAGCGGGGGGTGCTGGCTCCGCTGACCTGCCCCCGAATTCTGGTCCAGGGATTATGAGAGTGCGGGATCGGGGATCGGTACGGCGTCGGCCGGGGGGAGCGAAGCGACCCCCGGCTTGGTCTGGGCCGCTGCGAACTCCGCCGGGGTTCGATACCCCAGCGAGCTGTGCGGCCTTCGGTGGTTGTAGTCCAGGCGGTGGTCTTCGAGGATGACCTTCGCCTCCTTCAGCGTCTCGAACACCTCTCGGTCCAGAAGCTCGTCCCCCAGCCGGCTGTTGAACGTCTCGCTGTAAGCGTTCTCCCAGGGGCTCCCCGGCTCGATGTAGAGCGTCTTCGACCCACGCCGGGCCAGCCACGACTTGACCACCTCGGCGATGAACTCCGGCCCGTTGTCGCTGCGGATGTGATCGGGCACGCCCCGCACCTCGAAGAGGTACTCCAACGTAGATACCACATCCTCGGCGGTCAGGCCCCTCTCGACCTCGATCGTTCGGCATTCCCGGGTGAACTCGTCCACCACCGGCAGCAGCTTCAGGCCCCGCCCGTCGGCCGTCTGGTCGTGGATGAAGTCATAGCTCCAGACGTGGTTCGGGCGATCGGACCGGCGGCGGCTGCAACCGTTCTCGCTCTGCCCCGACCGGCGGCGTTTCCGCTGCGCCTGCGGCACCTTCAGGCCCTCCCGCCGCCAGAGGCGGTGGACCCGCTTGAGGTTGACCGACCACCCCTCCCGCTTCAGCAACGCCCGGATGCGTCGATAGCCGTAGCGGGGATGCTCCCGGGCCAGGGCCCTGATCCGCAACAACAACTCTTCCTCTCGTTCTCGTTCGGTCCCCACGTATCGCTGGCTCGACCGGGGCACGCCCAGGGCTCGGCAGGCCCGACGCTCGGAGATCTGAAAGGCCGCCATCGCCTTGGCGACGGCCTCTCGCCTCCGGGTCGGGCTCACGAGTTTCCCCGGGCGGCCTCCTTGAGGATCGCTTTGTCCAGGGCCAGGTCGGCGACCAGGGCCTTGAGCCGGGCGTTCTCCTTCTCCAGCTCCTTCAGCCGCCTCATCTCGTCGGCCTTGATGCCGCCGAACTGATTTCGCCCGCGGTAGTAGGTGTTCTCGGCGATGCCCAGGGCCTTGCAGATCTCGGGGATGGCGACCCCCTTGGCCAGCTCGGCGTCGGCCTCACGGAGCTTGCGGATGATCTGCTCGGGCGAGTGGCGGATACGCTTCATCGAAAGTCCTCCTGCCCTCGTGGGCGAGAATGACTCTCATATCGGCTGGACCAGTCCAGGGGGAGCAGGTCACCGCAAGTTATTCAATATCAGATGGTTGAGGGGGAATTCCAGCGTGAAATCCGTAACCCAAACTGAGCGATCCCGTAACCGAAACTGAGCAGGTCCGTAACCCAAACTGAGCAGCTCACTCCCGCTCCTCAACCCGGTCATGCACGACCGGGTTCCCCGATTAGTCCTTAACCAAGCGTGGTCCGAGGCTGAAGCCGCGTGATTGGTGAGAGAAAACTCGAAATCTCCCAGGGTTTGCGGCACATTGGATCAACGTACACCGATCCCCTGGCCCAACCCCGAGGAGATTTCGAGTGAAGCCGATTCCCCACCGCCACCACGCCGCCGGCAAGCGCCAAAGCCGCCGACGACTCGACCGGCCCGTCACCGCACCTTCGCCCGACCCGGTCTGCTCCGCCTCGAAGATCCACTCCGAGGTCGCCACCAAGACCCGGGCCATCGCCTGCGGCGGCATCGGCGCCATCCCGTTGCGCGTGCGCAAGCTCGGCCTGGCCGAGGCCATCGACCATCGGCTCCACCTGCTCACGTTCCACTTCCCCTGCCACGAGTCGGACCAGGTCCTGAACTTCGCCTACAACGCCCTGGGCCACGGGACCTGCCGCGACGACATCGAGCTGCGACGCGACGACATCGTCTTCCTCGATGCCCTCGACGCCGACCGGATCCCCGACCCCACCGCCGCCGGCGACTTCGGCCGCCGCTTCCCCCCCGACGACGTCGAGACCCTCCAGGACGTCTTCGATCAGACCCGGGTCAAGGTCGGGAAACAGTTGCCGTCGCCCTTCTTCGACGCGGCCGTCATCGACGCCGACGGCTCGCTCGTCGCCACCGCCGCCGGCGGCAAGCCGGGCGTCGATATCGCCCACGACGGCACCTGGGGTTATCACCCGTTGATCGTTTCCCGGGCCAACACCGGGGAGGTGCTCAGCCTCGTCAACCGGCCCTCGCACGAGGGCGCCGCCGAACAGATCGACCTGGCGATCCGGCCCGGCCGCGGCGCCGGCTTCCGCACGAGCTACCTCCGCGGCGACACTGACTTCACCCCGACCAGGCCACGCGACGCCTGGGACGCCGAGGCCGTGACCTTCCTCTTCGGCATCGACGCCATGCCCCACCTCAAGGCGATGGCCGAGGACCGGCTCGCGTCGGACTGGGCTGAGCTGCAACGGCGGCCGCAGTACACGGCCCAGGGGAAGCCCCGGAAGCGCCCCGAGAAAATCCCGGACCGGAGCGTCCGCGAGCGTGGGTTCCAGACGTTGACCCGGGTCCGTGAGGACGTGGCCGAGGTCGCGTACCGACCGACGGCCTGCCGGCGGGCGTACCGGCTGATCCGCGTCCGCCAGACGATCCGGGTCGAGGCGAGTCAGAGGCGGCGGTTCGACGAGATCCGTTACCGGTTCTCCTGAACCCACGACCGCAAGGGCCCGCCGCGGGCGCGGGTCTTCAAGGCGAACGATCGCTGCGACCAGGAGAACCGGATCGCGTCATTGCAGGGGGGCGTGCACGCGTTGCGAGCGACGGTGGACAACCTGGTGAGCAACGGGGCGGACCTGGTGATGACGGCGCTGGCGTGGAACCTGAAGGCGTGGTTCGCGTTGGCGGTGCCGGAGCACCCGCAGACCCAGGAAGTTCATCGCGAGCAGAAGCGAGGTCGGTTGCGGATGGAGTTCAAGCGGTTCGTGAACGCGATCATCCTGATGCCCTGCCAAATCGTCCGCGGTGGCCGCCGAGTGCCGTATCGGCTGTTGTCGTGGAACGAGTGGCCAGGAGTGTTCCTGGGGGTGGTTGATGCCCTGCGGTGCTGAAGTCCAGTGAGAGTCTGTTCCAAAAGGGGCGTCGGCTGTAGTTTGGGGGGATGGAACGCAAAGCCTACCCCAGCGACCTGACCGACGCCCAGTGGCGCCTCCTCGCTTCCCTGATCCCCGAGGCCAAGCCCGGCGGCAGGCCCCGCAAGTACGAGATGCGCGAGGTCATCAATGGCCTGCTCTACCTCAACCGCGAGGGCTGTTCCTGGCGGGCGTTGCCCCACGACCTGCCCCACTGGAAGACCTGCTACAACTTCTTCCGCCGGTTCGAGGCCGACGGCACCTGGGACGCCCTGGTCGCCGCGTTGCGGGGGGAGGTGCGGACGAAGCTCGGCGCGCGCCGACGCCCAGCGGCGCCTGCATCGATAGCCAGTCGGCCAAGACGGCGCACGGCGGGGCCGAGGTCGGCGTCGATGGCGGCAAGATGGTGCGGGGCCGCAAGCGACATATCGTCACCGACACGCTGGGGTTGCTGCTGATCGTCGTGGTCACCGCGGCGAACCTCGACGACGGGGCGACGGCGCCGCGGCTGCTGGCCGGTCTGCCCGCCGTGACGTTCCCCCGGCTGGCCGTGGTGTGGGCGGACCGGAAGTACCGCAACTCCCGGCTCGACGCCTGGCTGTCGGGCCAGGACCGGCTCCGCGTGGAGGTGAGCTCGAAGCCCGAGGGCGAGCGGGGGTTCAAGCCGCTGAAGGTGCGGTGGGTGGTCGAGCAGACCTTCGGCTGCCTGCTGCGGTGGCGGCGGCTGGTGCGGGACTTCGAGCGGCTGCCGGAGACGAGCGCGGCGATGGTCAAGCTCAGCTCGATCCATCGGATGGTCCGCCGTGCCCGGCCGCCGCGATGGCGGAAGAAATTCCGCTACAAGCGGCCGCCCAAAGCGGCCGCTTGAGTCTTTTGGAACAGTCTCTGAGAACGAAGCCGGGATCGGGATGTCCCGGTCAACCGAGGCGCCCAGAGCCGCGAGGGAGAAGAGCGAGGGGAAGATGACAGGAATCAGGTTGTGAAGTGACGGGGCGGCGGTGCCCCATGGTTCGTCGTCCGTAGGTTTGGAAGTGGTAAGCCAACCTGACTCGACGGCCAAAACCTCGCTTGTTTAAGGGCTAGTGGGCGGGCGTTTCTTTGACATGATGGAGTTGAACAGCGGGGTGCCCTTGAACTCGGAGAAGCGGGCCTTGCAGGCACTACAATCGAGGAGGCGGTGGTTGGCCTTGGCAAAGCGGTCGCAGACCGAGAGATTGCCGGCGCCACGCTCACCGTATCGCGGGCAGTCGGGGTTCTGGCAGCAGAAGCGGCTGAGGTCGTCCGTGGGCATGAGTCGTCCTGGAGCGATCCGTCTTGGCGAGTCGGTTCCTGGACGACCAGCTTACCCATCGGTAGAATCCCCTGCAACCACTACCGGACACCACCGGTTTCCCACGGCCTCACGAAAGAGAAGCGTGTTCCGCCCAAGGACATCGACCGTGCCATCGCGGTCAAGCAGCGCTTCGTCACAGACCCGCGCCGCCACTCGCATCAGGAGGATTGATCATGTCGTAACTGATTAGCGCCTCTGGCGGGCGGTTCAGGCGTGCCGGGGTTCGGCGGGATGAACGAGATGGACGACGGCGTCGATCAGGGCGGGGCCGGTCGTGGTCCGCGATCGTGTCCGAAGGACGCGCGACCACGCCTCGAAGGCCCGCGTGCCGCGCGCGGTCTTCGTGCACTGCGACACCTTCCACGCGATCACCGCCGGCCGGAGCGCACGCTCCGCCCGGTTGTTCGTCGGCTCGATCCCCGGTTCGTCCAGGAACCGCACCAGCGAGCCCGCGTCGTGGCACCGGCCCAGCTCGTTCAGGAGTCGCTGGTTGTCGCGGTCCGACAGCGCCCGGTCGCGCAGGTGGTCCGTGATCGCCCACTTCAGCCGTCCCAGACGGGCCGCGAAGTCCGGCCCCGGCCCGACGCCGGCGCGGCGCTCAGGCCACAGCGCCAGCGCCTGCTTGAGCCGGTCCTTCCGCCGCTTCGCGAACCGCCACGCCCCGCGGGACTTCGTCTCCAGCACCTCCGACAGCGACCGCAGGACGTGGGCCAGGCACTTCGGCTTCTGCACACCGGCCAGTTCGGCCGCGTCCTAGCTGGTCCCGCGGTCGGTGCTCATCACCCCGGCGGAGTCGGCCGGCACCCGCTCGCCGACCTCCTCGTTGCGGTGCCGCGGCCGGACCTGGTAGACCGTCGCGGTGTCGGTCACGAAGGCCATCCGCCAGGCCGGCGAGCCCCCCGCGCCAGCCCGTGTCGTCGGTGTGGACGAAGGGGGCCTCGCGGACCGAGTCGCCCAGGGTTCGATATGTCGTCCCGATCGCGCCGGCCGCCTTCTTGAGGGCGTCACGCGTGACGGCCCCCTGCGTGAGCCGCACGCCGGTCAGGATCGCGATCACCGCCGGCCCCTTGCGGACCGGCCCGCCCAGGCCGTCGTGGAGGTGGTGGGCGGCGGCCAGCAGCCGCGGGCCGAGGCGATGGGCGGTCGCCCCACGCGGGTCGGCGGCGCGGTCGGGAGGCCGCCCGCGCACCGTCGCGCCGCACCGCCGGCAGCGGCGGACGCCGACCCGGAAGAGCCGGGCACGCGGTCGGACGACCTGGGGGAGATCGGGGATCGAGGCCTCCTCGACTCGGGCTTCGTCGAACTCGCCGCCGCATTTCGGGCCGGCCGTCTCGCCGACCGGGACGTCGATCGGCGGTTCGCCGACCTGCTCGGACGCTTCGCGGCGCTGGAAGACCCCCCGGCCGGGCTTTCGCCCGGGTCTCTTGGGGTCCTTGACGCGGGTCCCCTTCGAGAACGGCGCCGCCTGCCGCTTGCCGCCGCGCTTGAGGGCCTCGACCTCGGCCTGGAGCGTGAGCACCAAGGCGATCAAGGCTTCGCGATCCAGTCCGGCCAGGTCCGTTCCGCTCATGGCGACCACCGTAAAAGCCGCATGGGGCCGGGGCAAGAGGGTGGCGAATCAGTTACCTGAACTTCAACAGGTTATTCTTGCCCGCCTCCTAACCACCCGCCGGTTGCGGAAGTCGAAGTCGTCGATCCGGCTGCGGAGCAGCTCGCTCCGGCGGGCGCCGGTGAGGGCGCAGAAGCAGAACATGGAGTAGGCGAACTGGTCGGTCTCGACCGTCCGGACGTGCTCCAGGACGGCCGCGATCTCGTCGCCGGTGAGGTAGAGGCACTCCCGGAGAGCCTTCACCTCGGCGTCGGTGAGCCCGCCGCGGGCGATCCGCTCGCGGATCTCGGCGATCGTCCGGAACGGCTCGCGGCCCTCCTCCTTGGCGAGCGTCAGGTCCTTCAGCCGCCACGCCGGGGCCGCGGGCAGGTAGCCGCGCTCGTACGCCCAGGTGCAGATCCGCCGGGTGGTCTTCAACTCCTTGCGGATCGAGTACGGCCGGGTGGGGCGGCCGCGGACCTTTCCCTGGCCCGCCGGTCGGCGTAGGCTTGCACGTCGCGGAGGGTGAGCGAGGTGGCCGGCGTCGCCGCGCCGAGGAGCCGCAGGGCGTGGGCCTGGTGGATACCCTCGGTCCGCAGCGTGTTGCGCTCCTTCGCCCCCTCCGGCAGCGACCGGCGGTAGAGGTCGAAGAGCTGGGCGAGCGTCAGCGCCTCGGGGGGCGCCTCCAGCACCGGCTTCCCGGTCAGCCGGCCGTCGGAGAGGATGAAGGTGCCGGGATCGGCGCCGGGCGGCAGCTGGAGCCGGCCGCGGCGCAGGAGGATGAGCGTCTCCTCGACGCAGCCGCGGGTCGCCTCGGCCTCGTTCTCGTCGGCCATCTTCAGCGAACGCTGGAACTGGCGGCCGCCGTAGCGGAACTCGATCCGGAAGATGCCGGAGGCGGGATCGGGGGTGATGGACGCCATGTCGGGGACCTTCACGCGGGTGCCACGCGAACGCCCCATTGTTTCAGAATCGTTGCAGACGGAAAGGGATGGGGCCGCGAAGTTCGAATTCCTTCGCGGCCCCAAACCCTTGCTGTGCTGCGGTTTACTTCAGTATGCCCGACAGGACTTGAACCTGTAACCTTCAGCTCCGGAGGCTGACGCTCTATCCAATTGAGCTACGGGCACATTGGGGAGAATTCACTCTTATTGCACCCAGTCACGATCGGGTTGTCAAGGGTTCGGGGTGGCCAGGCAGGAAGATTGCTGGGACCATCGTTCGCGCCAATTCCGTATCCGGGACGGCCTGGTGACGCTGATCGGCAAGGTCAACCACGGCCCCGACACCCGTGGCGCAGGAGCCCGACAGGTCAAGAGTCCGGAACTGGAAGTGAACATTGCCCTGTTCCGATGGGCCATCAGCTGGGACGTCCTCTGCGGGAGGCGTCATCGCCGCCGTTCCTGGCACGGGTCGGTCTTCCAGATCCGAGCCGAACACCAGGACCAGGACGGCATCCGGCTCTCGGTGGAATTCATCACACGGTCCATCCGGCAATCCCAGGCCATGCTCGCCGCACGGCAGCACGACCCCGAGCGGCGACGGGAATACGAAGCGGTCGATGAGAGCGACACCTGTCAGTTCCTCGACCGGTTACTCGACATCTGACGAACCTTGGCGGCTGGAGTCCGACGCGTCCACGGATCGCGTCGAATCGATCCAGAGCCAGCAGGTGGCCCCGAGGAGCAGCACGACCAGATCGACGTAAAACGCCGGGTCCCACCGGGCGCGGCCGAGGTAGCCAGCCTGGGCACGCCAGTCGGCGAAGGCCCCGAAAAAGAGCTGCGAGGCGATCCCGCCCACCAGGCCCAGGGAGTTCATCAGCCCGAACAGGGCCCCGATGTGCCGGCCGCTGACCTCGGTGGCCGACGCCCACCAGAGCGGGTTGACTGTTGAGGCTGCCAGGCAAGAGAGACCCGCCGCCAGGGAACTGACGGTGGCTGACTCGGCCGAGACGATCGGCATCAGGCAGGCCGCCGCGAGCACGTTGGCCGCGAATCCGAGCCGGCTTCGCCGGCCGGTCGAGCCGGTGCCGTGGCCGCAGTAGCCGTCCACGAGGAATCCGCCCAGGAGCATTCCGCAGGCCCCGCCGAAGAGCACCCCGGACGCCAGCCAGCCGGCCTCTACTGGACCGACGTCTCGTGCGGCCTGCAAGTATTTCGGGAACCAGGAGTAGTAGAGGTAGGAGTTGAAGGCGCTGCAGGTCATGCTGAGGCCCAGCAACCAGATCGTCCGCGACCGGACGACCGCACCCCAAGGGATCCGCTCGTGGGTCGCGCCCGGCGACGTCCCAGGGGGCCTGATCAGGTCACGCTCGGCCGCGTTCACGAAGGGATGCTCGGCCGGGTCGTCGCGGAACCGCGAACGGAAGGCGAGCGCCCAGAACAGGCCCGTCATGCCGAAGATCGCGAAGGTCGGGCGCCAGCCGACGAACGCGATCAGGTAGCCGGCCAGAACCGGGGCCGCGGTCGCCCCGATCAGCGCCGTGAACGTGAGGAGTCCCTGCACCCGCCCACGCTCCTGGGCTGGATACCAGCGGGCGATCACCCGCGCGATGTTCGGGTAAGCCCCGGCCTCGCCGGCCCCGAAGAGAAACCGCACCACCAGCAGCGAGGCGAGGTCCCAGCAAACTCCCGTCAGGATCGTGAAGGCGGACCACCAGATCGCGATCCTTGCCAGGACCCTCCGCGCCCCGAAGCGATCGCCCCAGCGGCCGGTTGGCACCTCGAAGAGCCCGTAGGCCAGCATGAACGCAGCGAGCACGAAGCCCATCTGCGTGTTGGAGAGCCGCAGGTCCGACTGGATCGCCGGGAGCGCCTGGGAGATGCAGACGCGATCCAGGTAGAGGATGGCCGTCAGGAGGCCCAGCAACCCGAGCACACGGAAGCGGACCCGTGACGGTCGTGGCCCCTCGTCGCGGGGAGCGGAGGCGAGGTCGCGGGTGTTCGGGGTCGTCGTCACAGCCTCGGACTCCGGGAATCGGAGAGGGTTCGCCCCTCCCTGGACCTGTCAGGATTCGTGTGCGCGGTCGTCAGGCCGGCGCGGACAGTCTCGCCTCGGCGTCGAGGACCGGTTCCAGGGTCCGACGAAGCTCCCCGAGTTCGTCCTCGGTCAGCGGGCGTTGAGGCGGACGGACGGAGCCGAAGTCGTGGCCGACCAAGCCGAGCGCGGACTTCACCGCCCCGATGTTCAGGGCATCGCCATCACGGGCGCGGAAGTCTTCGAGGGGCCGGATCATGCGGACCAGGCGCATCGCCTCGGGCCACCGTCCTTCCCGAAGGCTTCGGTGCAGGGCGAGGGTCAGGCGGGGAGCGAGGCAACCCGAGCCGCTGGTGTAACCGGTGGCGCCGGCGAGGGCGAAGTAGGGCGCCCAGCGCTCCGCCGTGCCGCAGTAGAGGCCGCAACCTTCCGGCAAGGCGTCGGCAAGTCGGGCGACGGCGTCGAGGTTGTTGACCGCGTACTTCACGCCGATCAGGTCGCCCGACCCGGCCAGCTCCCGGAGCAGGTGGTCGCTCGGGACCGGGCCGCGCTTGTAAGTCAGCAGCGGCACGCCCAGTGCCCTGACCAGGGCGCGGACGTAGTCGCGGAAGCCAGCGTCGCTGAGATACGGATGGATCGGGGGCATCACGAGCAGCGCATCGGCACCGGCCTGGAGAGCGCCGCGGCCCAGCGCCAGCGCCGGTGCTAACCCGAACCCGATCGGCGCCAGCACCGTCGCGCCGGGACCCGCCGCGTCGCGGGTCACACGGACGCAGGCCAGCACCTCGTCCTCAACAAGCGAATGAAACTCGCCCGTGCCGGCGGCCGGCAGGAAGACCCGGAGCCCACGCTCCGCCAGATCGGCCACGAGCCGGCCCAGGCGGTCGGGGACGACCCGACTCCCGTCGTCGCTGAAGGGTGTGGGGGGGACCAGGTGGACCGTGTCCAGCCGCCGCGGGTCAAAGGCAGTCGTCATCGAGACGCTCCTCGGTCATCCTCGTTGCAGGAACGACTTCCCGTTCTCGTGAAGGATGCGGTCGATCGCCTCTTCGGGGAAACGGGGGAACTGTGTGCCCTCGACGATGTCATTGACCTTCCGTAGGCCAGCGATGGCCTGCTCGGGCGTGGCGGAGGGGAAGTCGGAGCCGAAGATCAGCTTGTGCTCGACGCCATACTCCAGCGCCGTGATGAAGGCCTGGTAGTGTCGCCAGGGGCGGTAATGCAGGGCGCTGGTGTCGGCAAAGAGGTTTGGGTGCTTGCGGATCAAAACGACGCACTCCGTCTCCCAGGGGTGTCCCATGTGAGAGATGATCATGCGGAGGTCGGGGCAGGCCACGGCGATCTCTTCGAGCAGGATCGGGTTGGAGAACTTGAGCGGGCCATTGCGGACGAACGACGTCCCCTGGTGCCAGTTGATCGGGATGCCCAGCCGCTCGGCGGCCCGGAAGAGCGGCAGGTGCTTCGGGTCCGACGGGTCGAAGTTCTGGTAAATCGGACCGAGCTTCAGCCCTCGCAGGCCGAGGTTGTTGACGTAGTGTTCGAGCTGCTCGACACACGCGGGGTCGTTTGGATCGACCGAACACCAGCCGAGGAAGCGGTCGGGGTTCTGGCCGACGAACGCGGCCACGGCCTCCTGCGAGCCCCGGATGCCGGTGAACGGGGCCTGGATCGCGAAGACGACGACCTTGTCGCAGCCCTTCGTCGCCTCCAGCAACTGCGCCGGTCGGCTATCGAAGTTGTGCTTCCAGCTCGACTCGTCCACGTCGCAGTGGACGTCCCCGGTCCGTCGCATCTTGGCCTTCTTGGCCTCCCAGGATGACGCGACGAATTCCTCCGAGTAGTGGTCGGGATACCACATCAAGTTGGTGTGAATGTCAACCAGCATCGTTGACCCCGGGGCGGTTCGAGGTGACGTGATCGGCTCCGCCGGACAGCCCGAGCGGCCCGTCTAGCGTAATCGGCTCAGGGGCTCTGCGGAAAGGGCCGGGATCACCTGGACCACGATCTCCCGAACCGCCTCGGAATGGGTTCAAATACAGGGGATACGATTCGCTTTCTTTTGCCGTTCGGGATGATCGAGCTGGACCGGGAACGCCCCGAGGACGCGCCGGAGACGCATCCGGGACGACCGAGGGACGCGGGAGGGACGCGCCGGAATGCGTCGGGCGGCATTGCGTAAATCTTTTGCTCACCTGGAATTGATCCGGCAATCTTGCCTATTTTGAAGTTCGTTCGGCGCCGGCGACGCTTGAGTGCCGCGACCGCACGCCCGCTCAGGGTCTCATTCGGATCGCCAAAGAACCGAAGTTAATTATAGCACATTTTTGCGGTCCCGGGTGGGGGAATCGAGCGTGGAGACCGCGTCGTTCCGAGGAACCGAGGAGGCCAGGGTCGCGGAACGAGACCTTCCGAAGAGCCTTTCCCCTCTCGTATGGACTCAGGAGGAGGCCGCGAGCTGATACCGTCGCACGGTGGCGAGATCGACCTCGATCCCGAGTCCCGGGGCCTCGGGAACCGCCATCTTGCCCCCGCGGATTTCGAGCGGTCGGGTGAGGATGTCCTCGACGAGGCCATAGTAGGTGCAGTCGTTGGCCAGCGGGAAGTTCGGCGTGCTGGCCGCGAGGTGGAGCATCGCGGCCGTCTTCGGGCCGAGGTCGTGGGCGCAGTGGACGATGCACGAGACGTTCGCCGAGGCCGCCACCTCCGCGACCATCTTCGTCGCCCAGACCCCGCCGCACTGGTAAGTGTCGGGCAGGAGGTAGTCCGCCGCGTGCTTGGCCAGGATCTCGCGGACTCGCTCCAAGGTCGTGACCGACTCGTTCAAGGCCAGAGGCGTTTTCGTGAGGGTACGGATGCGGGCCGAGTCGTCGATGAGATCCTCGGGCATCGGTTGTTCGAAGTACTGGAGGCGATAAGGCTCCAGGTCCCGGGCGAGTTGCTCGCAGACCTGCGGGGAGTAGCCCGTGTTGGGGTCGATGCGCAGTTCGAGCCGGTCGCCGACGGCGTCGCGGACGCCGCGGACCATCGCGAGGTCTTCCTCGGGATCGCGGCCGGCCTTGGTCTTGAGGGTGGAGAAGCCCATCTCGACGTACAAACGCGCGATCTCGCCGGCGCGCTCGTACGTCTGGATGCCCATGCATGCGGCGAGCTCGATTTCCCGGCGGTACGGGCCGCCGAGCAGTCGGTACAGAGGCAGTCCGTAGGCCCGGCCCGCCAGGTCCCACATCGCCATTTCGACGGCGCTCTGGATGTAGATGTGGTCGAACTTCAGGTCCGCGTAAACCGCCATGACCGCCGTGGGGTCGTGGCCGATCAAGAAGGATCGGATCGCTTCGGCCTCGCGGCCGGTGAGCTGGCCGCCCAGATAAACCTGCGGCGCCTCGCCCCAGCCGACGAGCCCGGTGTCGGTCTCCAGCCGGATCAGGAGCGCCTTCTTCGACGACTGGCCGCGATACCGCGAGTGGTACGGTGCGATCGGGGGTTTCTGGGGCACTTCGACGAGGAATGACTCGACGCTGGCAATCTTCATGGCTTCGGTCCTGTCTGCGCGGGGCCCGACGAGGGTTCGCGGGTGCTGAGAGGAGGAGACTCGCGGTCGATCGGCGGCCTGGGCTCCGAGGCGAACGCCCGCCGGAGCAGATCGGGGCGGGGCGGTTTGGTAACGAGGCTCAGGCCGACGCCCGCGACGAGCGACGCGGTCAGGCCCCAGAGGATCGGTTCCAGATCGAGGAGATAGTAAGGTCGGAAGCTCGTGGCCGGTCCGATCATCGGGTCGTTGCCTTGCCAGGACAGGACCCAGCCGGTTGCGAACAGGCCGAGCATCGTGGCCGCGCCGGCGAGCATCGCCCCCAGGGTTCCGGCGGCGGTCGCTCGTCGCCAGAAGGCCGTCATCAGAGCCGGCACGACAAACGACGCCGCGGCGCTGGTGCTGCTGAAGACCACGATCGCCTGGAGGTAGGCGACCGGTCGGAGGTTGGCCGCGACCGCAACCAGGCCCACGACGACCATCGACCACCGCGACAGCCGCCGCAACTCGGCGTCGCTCGCCTCCGGGCGGAGCAGTCGCTGGTACACGTCGCGGACGATGCCCGAGGCGATCACGACCAGATAGGTGCTGACCGTCGCCATGACCGCGCCGAAGGGCGCGGCCAGGATCAGACCCGCCAGCACCGAACCGCCCGGAAGTCCGCCGGTCGTGGCGTAGGCGAGCCGCGGGATCAGCTCGTCGGGGGCCGACAGCCTCGGGAAGACCGACCGCGCGGCGATGCTGATGACCACCAGCGGCAGGTAAATCCCCAGGTTGTAGACGCTCAGCAGGAAGATCGCCCGGCGCAGCGTCGCGGCCGACCGGGTCGCCATCACCCGGACCATCCCGGCGGGCGAGCCCAGGCCAGAGAAGATCAGGACGAAGAAGTAGGAGATCGCCAGTCCGAGCGGGTGAAAGGCGCGGCCGTCCTCGGCGAAGCCAGGCCCCCAGGCGAACCGGGCGTCGGTCTGCTCGACCGCCGCAAGCGTCGCCCGTTCCATCCCCCCCGCCGCGGCGACGGCCAGCGGCAGGAGGAGCAGGATGCCCAGGAGCATCAGGAGACTCTGGAACAGGTCGGTCCAGACCGCCGCCAGGAAGCCGCCGATGATCGTGTAACCGACGACCACCAGCGCAAAGAGGGCCAGACCCAGGTAGTAGGCCCGATCCACGCCGCCGCCCGGGTCCTCGGCGAGGGCCATCGCCCCGGAGCCCGGCCAGGCGACCTTCATGATGACCGCCCCCGCCTTGAACTGGGCAATCATCATGAAGGTCATGTAAAAGAGGATCAACAGCGAGGCGACCAGCCCCACGGTCGGGCTGCCGAACCGCTCGCGGAGCAGGTCGGGGACTGTCACCGCGCCCGTACGTCGCGAGAGGTGGGCCAGCCGCTTGCCGAGGATGCCGAGGCCGGTCATCGGGATGACCATGTAGGCCGCGATCCAGAGTGCGACGACCCAGCCGTGGCTGTAAACGAGAGCCGGGAACCCCATGAACGTGCCACCGCTCTGCACGGTCGCCGTCAGCGCCAGGGCCCAGGCTCCCAGGGCACGGTTGCCGAGGAAGAACGCCGTGATGAACCGACCGCGCGCCGTGGCACGCGAGGCGAGCGTCCCCAGCCAGATCGACGCCACGACGATCCCGAAGAGCATCGCCAGGGCCGTCCATCCGGCCGTCGGTGCCGCGGCGTGCGGGTCAGGCATCGCCCGCGTCCTCGCGCTCCTCACCGAGATCGTCGTCACCCAGGACGCGCCAGGAGAACCAGGCCGAGATCAGCACGCAGACGACCCAAGGCGCCACGATCCCCCAGAAGACCCACGAGGGGAACCCGAGCACGAACCGGATCGGCTCGCCGGCGCGGTCGTAGCCGAAGACGGCGCAGTAGCCGAGGCAATAAGCGGTGGCGACGACGGCGACCGCCGCGATCGCGATGGCCTCCCGGCGAGCGTGGCGGATCAAGGGGTCTTCGGGCGGCATGCTCATGGTTTTGAGTTCTCGGATGCGTCTGCGTCGGGTTCGGTGGCGGTGGGTCTTTCCCGGGCCGAGCCTCGTGCCATGGGCAGCTCGAACAGGATCACCGCGTTGCGATCGACGGGCGTCCCTGCGTCCTCGGGACGGATCAGGAGCCGGTCGCCCAGCAGGACGCGATGGGCGATCGCGCCGTCCGGCGCCGTCACCAGGAACTCGGCCGGATGGACGAACACGATCGACAACCGGTTCTCTCGCGAACGCGCCTGGACGATCGGGTCGTTCTTCTCGGGGCCGAACATCCCTCCGGAGGGACAGATCAAGAACTCGGCCCCGCCCTCGCGGTAACGCGCCACGATCGCCGGCTCGGTCCGGTCGGCGCAGATCAGGACGCCCGCCCGGCCCTGGGGCGTGTCGAAGACGCGCGAACGGTTCCCCGGCGTGTTCCGCACCAGCTCATGACCAAGTTTCTGCTTGCGATACTGGCCCCGTAGGTGGCCGTCGGGGCCGATCAGGATTGCGGTGTTGTAGCGGTGCTCGCCGTCGGCTTCGAGCAGGCCTGCGATAAGCGTGATGTCCAGCTCGTCGGCCAGCGCCATGAGGCGGCGGCAGTAAGGGCCTTCGGGGATCGGCTCGCCGAGAGCGCGGTAGGTCTCCAGCGGGATGCTCTTGTCGGCAATGGCGTAGCCGTCGAGGAAGCATTCGGTCGTGCAGACGATCTTGGCTCCGCGTGCGGCGGCCTCGCGGATCAAGGGCTCGGCGCGGCGGAAGTTCGTCTCCTTGTCGCCCCGGACCCACTTCAGCACGATCCCGGCTACCTGGACCGTCGTGTCGTGACCGTGCTCGGAACTCGGTGGCCGTGCCTCCGGTGGCTGGGCCAAAACAGCAGGACTCAACGACACGATTCCCAGCCACAAGGCCCACTTCAAATGCAGGAATGCGATGAGGTGTCGCATGACGAGCCCTTCCGTTTCCCAATGAGGCCGGACATCGTGGGCTCATCATCCCCGAGACGGACGCCGTCGTCAATTCCTCGCGACTGCCTGGTGCCAGGGTGGTTTTGGATGGGCCGGTCGTCCGGAAGTTCGTTTCCCTCTTGATCCAAATGGACCGAAGCGGGCCCGGCCAGCGCAGCGTCAGCGTCGCGGAAGATCCCAGGAGTCGAAACCCGCGTCCGGCGATCGAGCGATTGAGCCCGAAATCGGGTGCGGCGGGCCCGGGTCATGGCCTGGAGCGAAGACTCGTCGCAGACGAGCGATTAAAGTTGCAAAAATGAGACAAAAAATTTCTTGAAATTGGCAATTGCAACTCCTATCGTCATGAAGAACGATTTGGGATCGCCTGTCCGATTCCACCAGTTCGTTCCGTTGCATTCGAAGCAGGCTCGAAAGTTCCAGGGGTTCGCTCGCCGGCATCAAAAGCCCGTGACGATCCGCCATCGCCTCCGCGCAGACCATTGCCGGATCGCCCGAGGGGGCATTGTGCCCCAGGGGCGTTGTGGTCCTGGGTCGGCGGATGGTCGGGCTCGCTTCTTCGGCAGGCATCCCCTCGACGACGCTTCCCGATTCTCCAAGCGGGAGACCCAGGATGGTTCAGGTCAGCTACCCGGGCGTTTACATCCAGGAGAAGTCCAGCGGCGTCAAGACGATCACAGGTGTCGCGACGTCGATCGGCGCCTTCTTCGGCCGCGCGGCCAAGGGTTATCTCAACCGTGCGGTCCGTTGCCTGAGCTATGCCGACTTCCTTCGCGCCTTCGGGGGACCTCATCCCCAGAGTGACCTCGCCGCGAGCGTCAAGCAATTCTTCGACAACGGCGGGACCGATTGCTACGTCGTCCGCCTGGCGGACAGCTCAGCCCGACGAGCTCGCGTGGAACTGGAGAACCTCGCTGGCACGGCCGTACTCCGCGCCACGGCCAAGATGGAAGGCGTCTGGGGCAACGGTGTCCGGCTCGAAGTGGACGACAACACGCCGAACCCCGGCGAAACGTTCAACCTCACCGTGATCCAGGAAGAAGGCGGCCAGGAGGTCGCGCGAGAGGTCTTCACGAATCTTTCGATGGACCGGGCCTCCAGCCGTTACGCGCCGTCCTTTGTCTCGCAGAGTTCGGCACTGATCGATCTGGTCTTGTTCGACCCAACCGCCACGCCCGCGTTCACCCCGCTCGGCGACCCGGCCGACCCGGCCTCCACCTACAACATCGGCAGCTTCGACGGTTTCTCCGAGGCTCGTCGCCCGCTCGGCAATTCGGATCTCGCCGTGCAGACGACCTTCGACAGTTTGATCAATCCCGGGGTCGGCCCTCGACAGCATCGCTTCGACATCAGCGTGGACGACTCGGCCTACGTCACCGTCAACCTCAGTGCTCTCACCGCGATTCCTGCCACAACCAACACCATCGCAAGTGCGCTGCAGACCGGCATCAATGACGCCCTGGCCAGTCTCGTGCCCGCCCGACAGGTCCAGGTCGAGATCCAACAGAGCAGCCCCACCGATCCCTTTTTCCTGCGGATCACCGCCAATTCCCCCGGCGCCGAGAATGCGACGGTGCATATTCGCCGCTCGGCCGCCAACGACCTCGCCGCGGCCTTGATGCTCGGCGCGGACAGCGGCGGCGTCGAGATGGCCCGCCGGAGCAACTTCCGCCCGGCGCCCACTGGCACCATCCTCCGCTTCGACGACGGCAACGGCGGTCTCGACCGCCTGAACAACCTCAGTTTTCTGAATCAGGATGCGTTGACCTCAATCACCATCGGCACCGAGCCGGCCGTCTCGCTCAACGCAGCCCCGAACAACCTCCAGACCACCAACGCCACCGATCCCTTCTACCGCGACGCCCGGCCCGGCAACAGCCCCAGCGGCCACAACGACGGTGTCCGCGAGAAGCTCCAGATCATGGCCCGCGCGATCTCCAACGCCCCCGGCTCGCGCTACCGGGCGGAGGTCCACGGCTATCAGCTCGTCGTCCTCGCCAAGGACGGCACCGTCAACGAGCAGCCCAGCTCCGTCCAGTTCGCCGGCAGCGGCGCCGCCACCATCAACCCCGCCTTCCAGCTCAACACCCGCCGCTATACTCTCGGCACGACCGGCACCAGTTCCTTCAGCTCCTCCGGCCAGGATGGCGACGACGGCGGCGCCCCGGCTTCCCCGACTACGTCGGCGACCCGGTGGCCAAGACCGGCTTCTACAGTCTCGACCGCGTGGATCTGTTCAATCTCATGGTCCTGCCTGCTGATCAGGCCCGTAGCGACTCCGAGCGCTCGCAGCTCTGGGGACCGGCCAGCATCTACTGCCAGTCGCGCCGGGCCTTCCTCGTGATCGATGCGCCCGATGGCTGGACCGACGCCCAGGGACTCCCCGCCGTCGTGCAGAACACCAGCCAGGTCAACGACCTTCGCGCCACGGTCATCAAGGATTACTCAGCCGTCTTCTTCCCCAAAATCGCCTTCAATGACCGCGGCGTGATTCGCACGATTGGCCCGGCCGGCGCCATCGCCGGCCTGATGGCACGCACCGATGCCGCCCGCGGCGTCTGGAAGGCGCCCGCCGGCACGGAGGCCGATATCCGCGGGATCATCGGCCTGGAGGTCCGCCTCACCGACGCCGAGAACGGCGTCCTCAACAAGCTCGCGGTCAACTGCCTCCGCAGCTTCCCCAGCGGCCTTGTCAACTGGGGCGCCCGCACCCTCGACGGCTCCGACGACCTCGGCTCCGAGTGGAAATATATCCCGATCCGTCGCCTGGCCCTGTTCATCGAGGAGTCGCTCTACCGGGGCACACAGTGGGTTGTCTTCGAGCCCAACGATGAGCCCCTCTGGTCGCGGATTCGTCTGAATGTGGGCGTGTTCATGAATCAGCTTTTCCGCCAGGGGGCCTTCCAGGGCAGCACGCCCGACCAGGCGTTCTACGTCAAGTGTGACGCCGAGACGACGACCCAGGCCGACCGCAACCTCGGCATCGTCAACATCGAGGTCGGCTTCGCCCCCTTGAAACCGGCCGAGTTCGTGGTGATCACGATCCAGCAGATCGCGGGTGACCTTACGTGACCCGTCCTCTTCCTGAAGAGGTGAGACATGGGTAAGGGTTTCGTCGTCAATGCCCACCGGTTCGACCCGTACAAGAACTTCAAGTTCCGCGTGGTCTGGGACGGTCGCGTCGTGCTCGGCGTCAGCAAGGTTGGTGCGTTGAAGCGCACGACCGAGGTCGTCAAGCATCGCGACGGCGGTGACAACAGCACCGACCGCAAGTCGCCCGGCCGGACCACCTACGAGGCGATCACCATGGAGCGGGGCGTCACCCATGACGCCGAGTTCGAGAAGTGGGCCAACAAGATCCATCCCTTGGGCGGCGACGCCGGCATGGACCTCGTCGGTTACAAGATCCCCTTGACTCTGGAATTCATGAACGAGAAAGGGCAGGTCGCCAAGCGCTACTTCCTCCAGAACTGCTGGGTGAGCGAGTACACCGCCCTGCCCGACCTCGACGCTAACGCCAACGTCGTCGCCGTCGAGAGTCTCAAGATCGAGCTGGAGGGCTGGGAACGGGACCCCGACACCAAGGAACCCGACGAGAAGGCCGCCGTCCCGGCCAGTGCCTGATCATTCCACGGGCGGCCCCGGGCCGGTCGCCCGCTGAGCTCAAACCGGACTGGAACGCCGGCCGTGACGACCATGCCGACTCCTCCCCCCACCGAGACCGTCTCCGATCACGTTCCGGGCGTCGCCGAATTCCGCTGGCGACCGCTCGGTCGTCCGGCCGACCTCGACCTCAACTTCCGCGACCCGGATCGTCCGGCCCTGGTCACGCGAGTGCTCGCGGCCTGCCTCGCGTCGCCGGCCAACGATCCTGAGGCCCTCGTCTGGCGCCTCAGTCTCGCCGCCCGGATCGGCGGTCTGCTCTCGATCTTCACCTCGACGACCGGGCAAACGCAACTTCCCGTCAGCCGCTCGCTGTCCACGCCCCGAGTGTGGCGAGTTGCTGGAACTGCCCTTGCCCATCGCCGACCTCCTGACTCTCGCCCGCGCGGCGGAGCACTCTCCCCATCGGTTCTGGCGCGATGACGAGGGCCAAGCATGTCGGCTCCGCCGTCCCACGGGCGACGATCAGCGGCGCTGGCGAGCGGCCAGTTACGCCTCCGAATCCGAAGCCTATGCCACGATGATGGGCTCCTTGCTCTTGGATGGTCGCCCGCGGCTGCCCTGGCCGGATCTCCTGGCCCGTGCGGCTTCGGAACTGGAGGCATTCGACCCACTCCCTTGCTTTCTCGCGGCCTTCGAGTGTCTCGGTTGCGGCTTCGAGGCCGAGCTTCCGATCGACCTGCAGGCCCTGCTGCTCGCTCGCCTGGAGCGTCTGCAACGATCGCTCCTTATCGACGTCCATCGCCTCGCCTCCCGCTATGGCTGGAGCGAGCCGGCGATCCTCGCCATCCCTTCGCATCGCCAACGCGCTTACCTCGACCTGATCGACGACGAGGAGGCCCCGTCGTGAACTACTTCGCCCGGCTGGCCCTTCAGAGCGGCCTGGAAATCGGTTCGGAACGCGCTTCGGTCCCCGACTCTGGCCTTCCGGTCGAATCGCCATCCCGGGATGACTTCGAGGTGGCGGAGTCGATCGACTTCACGGAATTGGTCGAGCCATCCCGCTCGGTTCCTGGACCGACCGGCGCCGAGCCGCAGGCTCGACCGCCGTCGCTTCCCATCCCAAGTCCCGTCTCGCAGGTGGAGCGTCCTTCTGCCAGGCCGGTCATTGACGAGCCCCCTTCGACTGGTCCGAGTGGCGAACCGACTGCCGAGCCATCGCGTGAGGTGATCCGGGTCGAGGAGTCAGCCCCGACCCTCGTGCGACATGTCCTCGCGTGGGTGGCCGCGGATCCAGCGCTTCGGGAGACGACGGCTCCGGAGCCGCCTCGCGACCGCGAGCCGGAGGGCCTCGATCGCGAAACGGACATCAACATTACGCCCCCGGCCCGTCGTCCGCAATCGGACCGCGTGGAGATCCCTTCCAGGGCCGAGGCTCCAGCCGCCCCGGACCTCCAGCCACTGGCACTATCTCCCCGCCCCTTGGAGAGGATCGAGGAGGAGGGCGCCCGGCCCGCGAGGCCGCTACGAAGCGACGTCGAGCTGCCCGGGTCGGCGGTCGGATCGCCGGATCGGCGGCCGGTCGAGGAGGTGGTCCACGTCTCCATCGGCACGATCAGCGTCCGGGTCGAGGCCCCGCCTCAAACCGCCCAGCCACCTCCACCACGGCCCGCGCGTCGCGAACGATCGGAACCTGCGTTCGCGGACCGTCCTCAAGTCGATATGGGTTCCCGACTCCGGCGACGCTACCTGAGGCCCTGAGGGGGGAAGGCTCGATGGCGCTGGCGGATTCCGGTCGAGCGATTGGCGCAATCACGAAGCTCTTGCGCGAGCATTTGATCCGTCGTGGATTCGCGGTGAGTGTGGGCAAGCCCGAGCAGGCCGCCGCATCCGACACGGCCGCCAAGCTCAACCTCTTCCTCTATGAGATCGAGTTTGACGCGAGCCTGCGCAACATCCCGCTCGACGAGGAACGGCCCCCGCCGATCTGGCTGGTGCTCAAATACCTGCTGACCGCGTTTGATGCCGACGAGTCGAGCGACAGCGCCGACGCCCACGAGTTGCTCGGTCGCGGCATGTCGGCACTCCACGAGTTGAACTTCCTGAGCCTCGATGCGGCTGTGGCCAGCGACGTCCGACAGGCCCTGGAGAACAACCCCGAGTCGATCAAGCTCACTTTCGACGCCACGCCTGCCGACCTGCTCGCGAAGATCATGCAGGGGACCGACGAGAAGTACCGACTCTCGGTCGCGTTCCAGGTCCGGCCGGTCCTGATCGTGCCCTCCGAGCCGCCCGCCTTCGCCCTGCTGGTGGGCATCGATTCCACCGAGACGCCACCCCTCGTCATCGGTCGCGATGGCATCGGTCTGGCTGTACTGGCGACGCTCGGCGCACGGCTCACGAGCGCCGTTCCCGACCGTTTCGAGCCTGGCGAGACGATCCAGATCTTCGGGGATGACCTCCACCTCGACGGCCTCGAATGCTGGCTCGGGCCCGCCCGGCTGTCGATCGTCGGCCAGCGTCCCGACCAGTTGACCGTCCGCGTAGCGATGACCCGTCCCTCGGGCGCGGCGGTCGAGCCGATCGCGGGCGGTGGTGTCCTCTCGGCCGGCGAGCAACCGCTCTCCGTCCGCCGTCGCCTTCCGAACGGCCGGTTCCGCTCCAGCAACCTGCTGGTCGTCGGCCTCCGCCCGATCGTGACCGACGCCGCCCTCGACGGCACCGGCGCCTTGGTCGTGAACGGAACCCTGCTCGGCACGGTGGACGACGAAATCCTGGTCGCCTTTTACCGCGACGGCACGATTGTTCGCGTCTTCGAGTCGCCGACCCTGGCCGCCGACCAGTCGCAGTTGACGATCCCCAACGTGCCGGTCGCTGTCGCCCCCGGCCTCTACCAGGTCATCGTGCGGATCAATGGTCAGCAGGCGAAGAACAGTCCCGGCGTGAACGTGAGTTGAAACGATGTCCCGAGCCGCGACCGGACCGACGACTGGCCCGATCACACTCCTGCCCACCCTCCGGGTGGGGGATCCGACGGCCGCCTACTGGCTCCGCCAGGTGACGCTACGGCTTCGCCGCGAGGTCTGCTGGCTCTGGCGAGAGCGCGGCCTCCTCGCCGGTGGCGACGGACCATCCGCGTTGCTCCCCCCCTTCACCGAGCGCCTCTCCGAAGTGCTCAACCTGGCCCGCTACGAGCAGCAGAAGCTCGCCTTCTTCGTCGACGATCCGACGGCCCGCTACCTCTCCGACGCCCTCGACTCCCCCCCGCCGGGTGGCCGGTGTGATCCGCCGCCCCCGCAGGGTTCGTTCGCCGCCGTCGTCCGGGAGCTGAACCTGGCCCCGGTCGAGTGCTTCGCTCTGGCGCTGGCGCTCACCGCCGCTGTCGACAGCGCCGCCGGCAGCGTCTTCGCCGCCTGCCTGAACGATCCCGCGCGTCTCTCGCCGACGCTCGCCCTCGCCCAGCGCCTCTGGGACGAGCCCGAGGCGGTCTTACCCCTCATGGACGCCGCCCACCGCCTCAACCGGACCGGTCTCCTGTCGCCTGCACCGACCGACTGGGACACCCCGCTGCGCACCCCGGCGATCATCGCTCGCCAGCTCCTCTTCCCCGACGCCCCCCTGCCCTCCGCCCTTTGTTCCCTCTCTCCCGACCCGCGTGCAATCCTCCCTCCCGGCGCCGACCTCCTGGCCGCTCGGCTCCGGTGTCGTGCCAGCCTCCGCGCCCGGATCGTGCCGATCCTCGGCCCTCTCGGCTCGCCGCTGGCCGCGACGGCCGCCGCGCTCGCGTCCAACGTGGGACTGCCCACCGTCCAGCCGTCACCCGGCCTGCTCGCTGCTGACCTCCCCGTTCTCTTCACCCTGGCCTGGCTCCGCGGTACGGCGCTCTTTCTGCCCTTCGAAACCCTGGCCGACCAGGCCCAGGAGGGGCCTCCCTCCCCCGTCGCTCTGACACCGCCGGCGCCGTTGACACTCTTCGTCGGCCTCCACGAACCGGCTTCGCTCAAGCGTTTGCCACCTGCGCTGACACTGCCCGTTGTCTCACTGCCGGCATTGACCTACCCGCAACGGCTCCAGCACTGGGAGGACGATCTGCCTGCCCTCACTCGTGATCCCGGTCTCCACGCCGCCGCCGCGGATTGCGCCCGTCGCTTCCGCCACGAGGCCGACGCGATCCGGGGCCTCTGCGAGACCCTCCGCAGCCTCGGCCACCCGCCACGGCCCGCCGACCTGTTCGCCGCTTGCCGGACTGAGGTCGACCTGGGCGAGCTCGCCCGGCCCGTCGAGCCGCGTTTCGAGCGGTCGGAGCTGATGCTGCCACCCAGGCAAGATCGCCAGATCGCCGAGCTGATCGTTGCGTTGCGGTCGCTCACGACCGTCCACTTCGAGTGGAACACCGCGCGTGCCTGGAATGAATGCGGCCTCTCCGCCCTCTTTGCTGGTCCACCCGGTACCGGCAAGACGATGGCCGCCGAGGTCATCGCCGGCTCTGTTGGCATGCCACTATTCAAGATTGATTTGTCCCAGGTCGTGAACAAGTACATTGGGGAGACCGAGAAGAACCTTCGCCGTCTCTTCGACGTTGCCGAGGCTGCCGACGTCATCCTCTTCTTCGACGAGGCCGACGCCCTCTTTGGCCGTCGCACCGAGGTCAAGGACGCCCACGACCGCTACGCCAACCTTGAAGTGAGTTATCTGCTCGAACGCATGGAGCGGTTCCGCGGCCTGGCGATCCTCGCCACCAATCGCAAGAAAGACCTGGACGAAGCGTTCCTCCGCCGCCTCCGCTTCCTCGTGGATTTCCCACTGCCCGGCCCCGAGGAGCGCCGTCGGATCTGGCAGACCGCGATCCCTGAGGGCGTGGACGCGAGCACCCTCGACCTCGACTTCCTCGCTCAGCGCCTCCCCTTGGCCGGCGGACACATCCGCTCGATCCTCTTCCATGCCTGCCTCCAGACGGCCCGCCCCGGTGGCGCCCGTGCCCTGGGGATGCCGGCGGTCGTCCTCGCCGCCCGCCGCGAGCTCGACAAGCTCGGCCGCGCCATCAGTCTCGATCAGTTCGGACCCTACGCCGCCCACCTGGATGTGTGAGGAGACCCGATGCCCGCCGTTCACATCGACCGTCTCGACCTGACCCTCTCCGGGATCGACCCCGCGATCGCCGCGGCCGCCCTCCAGGCTTTTCCCCGACTGCTGGCCGAGCAACTCGCCCGCGATCGCACGATCGCCCACCACCCCGACGCTGCGACGATTCGTCTCCCCGCCCACCCGACCGCCGCTGCCCTCGCGGATCACCTCGCCGGACACGTCGCCGCCCAGGTCCGCAGTCAGACCCGAATCCCCGACGTGCCGCGAAGGGACTGACCCATGCCCTACCTGCTCCGCGGCGCCCTGATCGAGTACGGCACCGACCTGATCGGCCCGATCCCGAATGTCGTCATTTTTCAGTTCAACCCCGAGTCCCTCTCGCGAAGTCTCCAGGTCCCACCCCGTCCCCAGGGCGCCAACACCCGCGAGCAAACCCAGGCCGGTGAGAAGACTTTCGAGTCAATCTCGCTCAAGGCTCACTTCAGCGCCGCGGACATGCTCAAGGATGAGAAGGTCCTTGCCAAGCTTTTCGGTATCGGCCCGCAGCTCTGCGCTTTGGAGAAGATGGTCCTCCCCAGCGCCAAGCTTGCCGGCCTCCTCGGCGCCGCGATCGACGCCGTCGCCGGCGCCCTCGGTCTCGGTGGCAGCGATCAAGACGCCCCCACTCAACCCATCCCGCGCGAGAAATACCCCAAGATCCTCTTCATCTGGGGACTGACCCGCGTCCTCCCCGTCACGATCGACTCCATGAAAATCAATGAAATTGAGTACGACCATATTCTTAATCCAATCCGCGCCGAGGTGGACCTGGCCATGACAGTCATCGCGATCGATCCCTGCTCCGACGACTGGCTCGCCAAGGGGGCCCTCGAATACACCACCATCGCCAAGGAGGCCCAGGCCATCGCCAACCTCGCTAACACCGCCGAGCAGATCGTCGAGCTGATCCCCTTTTGAGGACCGGCTTCCAGCCATTGAGCAGGAAATCGCGATGATTCTCTTGTTTGCGCCTGAGGCACCGCTCCATGTTTCTCCCAAATTCCCGCTATGCCCGCGTCGTCCAGGTCGAGGTCGAGACCATCGACGGCCGCCCGGCGACCGCGATCAAGCTCCGACGTCGGCCCACCGTTGCAGGCGATCCCTACCAGGTCAAGGACAACGACCGGCTCGACCT
The DNA here is from genome assembly GCA_963752755.1 of uncultured Planctomycetales bacterium. Lineage (GTDB taxonomy): Bacteria > Planctomycetota > Planctomycetia > Isosphaerales > Isosphaeraceae > CAVVZJ01. Next base: position 132,169 of record CAVVZJ010000013.1, read on the forward strand.
CCTCGCTAGCTCCCGCCTCGGCGATGGCACCCGCTTCTGGTCGATCGCCGATGCCAACACCGCTCTCCAGGCCCGCGAGCTGACCGCGCGTGTCGGCGAGACGCTCCTACTCCCGAGGTCGTGATGCCCCAGGCCGCCTATCGCCTTTACTTCGGCGACCGACCCGCCACCTCGGACGAGCTCGACTGGGTCGAGGAGATCGTTGTCGATCAGGAAATGGACATGGCCTGGGAGGCTCGCATCCGAATCTCTTTCGGCCTGGACGAGAACGGCTTCTGGCAACATCCGCTCGATGAGTTCGCCCCGCCGTTCACCCGCATTCGCGTCGAGCTTCGCATCGGTGACGGGGCCTTTGCCCCGTTGATCGACGGTCCCGTGGCCGGCTACCACAACACGCTCGATTCCACCCCCGGCAAGAGTACCCTCGGCGTCGTGGTTCGCGACGACAGCGTTCTGTTGCACCGTGAGGAGACCGTCGAGGTCTTCGAGAACCGCACCGACGACGCCATCGCCCGTGAACTTTTCGGACGCTTTCCCGCGATCGGCTCGACCCAGATCGCGTCCGCTCCCGGCCCGGCGCAGCCGGCCACCGTGCGACGCGGTACCGTCATCCAGTTCCTCCGCGAACGGGCGCGGGCCAACGGCTTTCATGCATACGTCCTCCCTGGCGAACTCCCCGGCCAGAGTGTCGGCTGCTTCCTTCCGGACCCGACCGCACCCGGCGCCCTCCCGCCGCTTGTCCTCCTCGGCAGCGATCGTAACCTGCTCGACCTGACCCTGACCGAGCACTCGGAAAGCCCCGAGCTGTCCCGCGCGCGGGCTCTGACCCTCGCTGACCAGCAGATCCAGTCGGCCGAGATCGGCTCCCAGGATCTGACCCTCTTAAGACCCCTGCCCGCCATCACCGACGATCAAGTCGCCCTCCGCCTCTTGCCTCCTGAGGACAACGACCGTGAGGACCCGGCCACCCGCGCCCGGGCTCAGTCCCAACGCTCCTCGTATGCCTACCAAGTTTCCGGTCGCGTCATCCCCGGCTGCTACCCGCTGGCGCTGGCGCCTTACCAGAAGGTCAGCCTCAGGGCCAGCAACCTCCCGCGTGTCTCCGGCGATTATCTGCTCACCAAGGTCACGCATCGGCTGTCCCCCTCGCTCTACTCCCAGGATTTTCAGGCCACGAGCGACTCCCGTTCCGACCCCGGCGGTTCTTCGCCGATTCCCTCGGTTTTCTGAATCATGAGTACATCCGACCTCGAGCACATCATCGAGCGGCTCGACCGCTTCCATCGCACTCGCCACTTCGGCAAGTATCGCGGGCTCGTCCGCGACGTCGCCGACCCCGACGGTCTCGGCCGCATCCGGGCTGAGGTCCCGGCCGTGTACGACGACCAGCTCGTCGCCCTGGGCCATGCCCGCCCTGCCCTTCGCCGGTCCGCAGCATGGCCTGGCCCTGATCCCCGAAGTCGGTGACGGCGTCTGGATCGAGTTCGAGGGCGGCGATATCGACCGGCCCATCTGGACCGGCTGCTGGTGGGCCCGGGACCAGCGACCGTCCCCCGACTCGGCCAAAGCAGCGACTCCTCGCCACCAGCGCCGGTCATCAAATCCTGATCGACGAGGAGGCGAATGAGATCAAGCTCGTCCACCCCGGCGGTGCCGAAATCTCGCTCGGCGCCAGTGCCATCACCCTCCGGATCGGAAGCTGCGAGATCACGATCAGCGAATCGGAAGTCAATATCAATCACGGCATGGTCAAGGTGACCACCGCCGGGGCCAGTCTGGTCAACGACGCCTTCAAGGTCGGGGTCTGAGGTGCTTCCATGCCCGTGCCGATCCTCACCATCGCCGATACCGTCCTCTGCCCCCACGGCGGTACCGTCACTCTGGTCACCAGCAACACACTGGCAATGGTGCAAGGCGCCCCGGTGCTCCTCGTCACGGACACTCACCCAGTCAGCGGCTGCCCGTTCCAGATTCCCTTCGGAGTCGGAACGAAGCCGCAGCCCTGCGTGATCGTCCGCTGGCAGGCGGGGTCCACGCAGGCCAGCGTCGGCGGCGTGCCGGTCCTGCTCCAGAGCAGCGTCGGCCTCTGCTACAGCATCGAGCAGATTCCGCAAGGGCCGGCGATCGTCGCGCAGGTCCAGCAGTTGGCGAAGGCCTTCTGAGGGAGCCGAGTCATGTCCACCAGCAACGGCCGGCATCTCGCCTTCCCCTTCCGGATCGACGCCGACGGACGGACCGCCGCGCCGGCTTCCGACGCCGACCACATCCGCGATGAATTGCTCCAGTTACTCCTGACCAACCCCGGCGAGCGCCCCTTCCTCCCCGAGTTCGGCGGCGGCGTGCGCCGACTTGTCTTCGAACCCGCTTCCGACGTGCTCCGGGGCGTCACCAAGGCCCGGATCACCCAGGCCCTCACCCGCTGGCTCGGCCATCGGCTCACCGTGGAACTTCTGGATGTCACCTTTTCCGGCGAGTTGATCGAGATCACGATCCAGTACCGACCCGCCGGCAGCGAGGATTCCCGCGTCGTCAAGTTCCAGCGCACCGGCCAGTAATCGCCCGCGAAGGTCTCCGCACCATGACCGCCATCGTCAATCCCGACGCCACCAACGAGCGTGCCAACGACCTGCTCGCCAGCGGCCTCAACGGCCTGAAACTGCTCCTGGTCGCGCTCAACCCGCCCAGCGACGCGACGCTGGAAGTTCATTTCATCAACACCTTGCACATCGCCGAGCTCCTCAACGCCGCGACCGCGTCGCCATCCTCCCCTTCTCAGGTTTTCCGAATCCGCGGCGGCCATCGCCTCCCCGCCGGTCCCGCGACCGGACAGGTTCACGTGAACGCCGTCGCCGCTGGACCGACTCCCGCGAGCCTCTCCCTCACGGTCTCTCCCATCGGCGATTATTCGACTTATACGCTCGAATTGAGCTTCGATCCCAACCAGATCGACCCCTTCTTCGCTTCACTCCCGTTCAAGTTCCGCCCCGGCTGCTTCACCAACGACTGCAACCCGCCCGCGACGGCAAATCGTCTTCGTTCTCCCTCACCCGTCATCGACTATCTCGCCAAGGATTACGACTCCTTCCGCCACACCCTCATCGCCGCCATGATGGCCCGCGTGCCTGGCTGGCAGGTCACGAGCGAGGCCGACTTCGACCAGGTTCTCATCGACCTCTTCGCCGCCGCGGCCGATGAGCTGTCCGACTATCAGGACCGGGTGATGAACGAGGCGTATCTCGCCACCGCCCGCAATCGTGTCTCGCTCGCCCGACATGCCCGATTGGTGGACTACCACATCCACCAGGGGCAGCAGTCGAGCACCTGGCTCGCCCTCCTGCTCGACCCGGGCATCACCCCCTTCACATTGAATCAAGATCTGCTCGCCTGGGCCGGCCATCCCGACGCCCCGGCGTCCTGGGTGAACTTCGCCAGCCGCGAGCATCGTTTGCCGATCGCGGAGAAGGCGCTGCTTGATCCTTTGTTCAATCGTTTCCTCCTCTACACCTGGAGCCATTCCCAGCCGGCCCTCGCCGCTGGCAGTACCACGGCCGACCTCGTTCCCGACCTTCCCGCTTCCGGTCAGGTCGAGGCCGAGCGGGTTCGCGACAGGATCAACGACGGCACGCTCAAGGCCCTCCTTCTCGAAGAAAAACGAAACCCTCGCACCGGCCGCGAGGCGGGACGCGACCCCCGCAAGCGCCAGTTTCTTCACCTCAAACCCGACGCCGACGCGCTTCGTGATCCGCTCACCGGCATCTGGTTGGTCCGGGTCCGCTGGGAGGATGCAGACGCGCTAAAATTTGCCTACAGTTTCACAACATTCTGCAATGGCCATCCTGTCGATGGCGTTTCCGCCTTCCACGGCAACCTCCTTCGCGTCCACCAGGGGCTCCCGGTCCTGACGCACTTCTACGAACCCGGCACCACGCTCCCGGCCGACGACGCCAACGAAAAGCACCGGTATTTCGAGCGTTACGAGCGCTACGGCAAGTCGCGAGGCGTCCTCTGTCGGCTTCCCCTTGGCCCGCTTGCCTACCTGCCCACGCGCGTCGGCGGCGAGGTGCCGCCGCAATCGTCGCTTTACGTCGAGCTGGAGTTGCCCGGCGCCGGCCTCGATCTCTGGGACGAGGTCATCAGCCTCGTCCACAGCGATGACAGCCCTGAGGACGGCGACCACTTCGCCGTCGAGACCGACGAGCGCGGGCGTAGCCTCCTCCGCTTCGGCGACGGCACGAACGGGCGGACCGTTCCCGATGGCGCCGTGATCCATTGTGAATATCAGGTTGGTGACGGCCCGTCGGGCAACGTCGGCCGCGACGCCGTCACACAATTCCAGCCCCTGGCCGCCCCGCTTGATACCGCCATCGTGAGCGTCTGGAACCCGTTCGACGTGACCGACGGCCTCGGCCCCGAGCCGCCCGAGAAGGTCCTCCGCAACGCCCCGGAAGCCTACCGAGCGCGGCAACTCCGCGCCATCACGCTGGCCGACTACCGACGCCGCGCCGAGGAAGTGCCAGGCGTCTCACGGGCCGTTGCCGAGTATGCCTGGACGGGGAGCTGGCGGACCGTCCGGATCGTGATCGATCCTGAGGGCTCGACCACGCTGGCGCCCGCCCTGCGGGATGACGTGGAAGCTCATCTGGAATCGGTCCGCCTGATCGGCGAGGACCTGGAGATCCGGCCGCCGCGGTTCGTCCCCTTGGCGATCGAGGTGGCCGTCTGCGTGAGTCCCGACGTCTGGCCAGGCGACCTCCGCGCCGTGCTCGAACAGGAATTTTCGGACACTTATACATCCGACGGTCGCCCCGGATTCTTCCATCCCGATGCCTGGACCTTCGGCCAGCCGCTCCACCGCAGCCAGATCGCCGGCCGCCTGCACGCCGTCGCGGGTGTGGATCACATCCTCGCCATCCTCCTGCGCCGGTTCGACCAGCCGACTCCCGGTCCCCCCGACCCCGAGCGGCTCGACTTCGGCCCCGACGAGATTCTCCTCGTCCACAACGATCCCGACCATCTGGAACGCGGCTTCATCCGCTTCGCCCTCCAGGGCGGTCGTCAATGAGTTATTCGAGAAGATATCATGCTTGACAGTTGCCGGTCCTTTCTCCCCGATGATCTGCCCTTCCCGCGACCGCCCTGGAACCGGCCCGCTCTGGATCGGATCGGCTACCGGATCGGCACCTATCCCGAATTCGTCGCCGCCCTGCTGGGCTCGATCGACGACGCCTTTGAGCTGTCGCGCCTGGACCCACCGCGAGCCCGACGACCCCGGGATCGCCTTGCTCGAAGGCGTCGCGATCCTCGGCGATATCCTCACGTTCTACCAGGAACACTACGCGAACGAGGCGTTCCTCCGCACCGCCCGCTGGCGCGAGAGCGTCGCCGACCTGGCCCGCCTCCTCGGCTATCGCCTCGCCCCGGGTGTCGGCGGCCGAGCCACGTTCGCCTTCGAGATCCGGGGGACGGCTCCCGTCGAGATCCCCACCGGCTTCCCCCTGAAGGCCGACCTGGAGGACCTCGAAACGCCCGCCGATTTCCAGACCGTTTCATCCCTGACCGCCCATCCGTTCCTCTCCCGCTTTCACCTCTACCGCCCCCGACTCTATAGGAACCGCCTTGCCGCTGGCTCGATGCTCGTCGAGCTTCACTCCGTCGGCAACGACCCCGGCCAGGCTGCGATCGACGCCTTGAAGCTCAAGGCGGGCGACCAGCTCATGCTGATCCCTCCCGAGCCCGCCTGGACGGTCAGTGGCACGTCGCTCTCGCAACAGGCCGCGCCGCAGGTTGTGAAGATCAAAAATGTCAATGCGTCACTCGATCGTACCCTCGTGGAGTTCGAGACCCCGCTCTCGACATCCTGGACTCTCCCCGTCACCGCCTACCGCCTCGGCCGCAGCTTCCGCCACTTCGGCCACAACGCGCCTCCCACCTTCACCGTCAACACTAAGGATGCCTCGGGGAAGATCAACGGTGCGCATGAAAAAAATACACATTTCACGAGGCATGTATTTCAAAATCATGCTTGCTCAAATACCAGCAGCTCGATTGATCTGCCCGGTGAGCTGATCCCACTGGATCAGCAGGTGAACGACCTGGCCGAAGGCAGCCACCTCGTCGTCCGCACCCGGATCAGCGACAGCTCTACCTCTGGCCTTTACCCCCTGTCCGTCGTCAAGACTGTTCGGAGCCTTCGTACCGCAACGATCGGCTTCGCCACTCTGAATGGCCCATCCACTCTCCTTACCCTCGACTCGGCGCTAATCCGCCATTCCGGCCTCTTCAACTTCGAGAGCGATATCCGCGACTATCAGGTTCAGGAGTTGACCAGCCCGCCGATCCGGCTCCGTCCGCGTGCGCTGTTTTTCACCGCCCCGTTCAGTAACGGTCTCAAGGTGCTCTGCTTCTTCGGTACCCTCACCCAGGTGAAATCGCTGGCCGGCCGTCGCCTGATCCTCCAGCACGACGACGGCCGGACGCTGGCACTGAGCTGCGTGAACACCGCCGCCGACTTCACCCTCCCCTCCGGTCTCGCCGACGAGCCCCGGATGTGGCCCCTCTCCTTCAACCAGGCTCCCAATCCTTTCCACCGCACCGATTTCGACGAGTCCGCCCCTTCCGTGACCGTCTTCGGCAACCTCGCCGACGCGACCCAGGGCAAGGCCGAGTCCTCGACCCCGCTCGGCAACGGCGACGTGCGGGCCAGTTTCCAGACCTTCGCCCTGCCAAAGTCCCCTTTGACTTACCTTCTCTCCAGCAGCGCGATACCGCCCCAGGTGCCTGAGTTGGAGATTGCTGTCAATGGTCGAATCTGGTCACGCGTCGATTCTTTCTTCGGTCGTGGTCCCACCGAGGAGATTTACATCGTCCGCGAGGATGCCGACGGTGGGAGCTACGTCCAGTTCGGCGACGGCCTGACCGGCGCCCGCTTGCCCTCGGGTCTCAAGAACGTCGTCGCCCGCTACCGAACCGGCGTTGGCGCCAGAGGTCCCCTCAAGCCCGGAGCGAAGCCATCGGCCGGCGCCCGCATCGAGGGGCTCGACAAGGTCCAGCTTCCCGGCCTCGTGACCGGCGGTGCCCCTCCCGAACCGGCCGACCACGCTCGCGAGATCGTGGCCCCGGAAAGATCCAGAGCCTCGGCCGGCTCGTTAGTCTCCGCGACTTCGAGACCGAAACCCTCACCATCCCCGGCGTCACCGCGGCCACCGCCGCCTGGGCGATTTCCAGGCCGGCGTGCCGACCCTCACCCTCCGCGTCCTCCTCGAAGCCGGCCGTGAAGGCGAGTTCCAGTCCGTCCGCGACGCCATCGCCGCCGCCGATCGCTGCCGTGGCCCCGACCGCTTCCCGGTTCGTGTCCAGGAGGCATTCCTTCGTTATGTGTTCCTCGATGTGCTCTTCGCCTTCGATCCCCGTTTGATCCGCAGCCGACGTCGAGACCCGTCTCCACAACGCCCTCGGCCTCGCCGGCGACGACGAACACGCCTGGACCGGTCTCTTCGGCCTCCACCACCGCCGGCTGGGCGAGAAGGAATATGCCAGCCGGGTGGAGGGCACGCTCCAGCAGGTCGAGGGTGTCGTCTGGTGCCAGGTGACGGCGTTCGGGCGCTTCGCCTCGGGCGTGATCGATCCCGCGAGCCTGGTCCTACCCGCCGCCCCGCGACCGCGTGCCGCACAACTGGCCTGCGCCGAGAACGAATTGCTCCAGCTCCTCCCCATCCACCTCAGCCTCGGCGCGGCCCCCGCGCCTCCGACCGGGGATTGCTCATGAGCGAGATGACCACGCGTGTCCCCCTCTACGATCGTCTCCCCGAGATCTACCGCATCCGGGATGCCGAGCAGTCGCCCCCCGGTCGTCTCCGCGCCTTCCTCGCCGCGGTCGAGAAGGCCCTCGGCGCCGTCCACGAGAGCATCGAGGCCCTTTATGACGACCTGTTCATCGACACCTGCGACGACTGGGTTATCCCCTATCTCGGCGACCTGCTCGGCACCACTCACCTCCGCGGCGATCCCTGGACCCTCCGCGCCGACGTCGCCGACACGATCGCCCTCCGTCGCCGCAAGGGAACACTCGGCGCCCTCGAACGCCTCGCCGCCGACCTCACCGGCTGGCCCGGCCGCGCCGTCGAACTTTTCCCGAGCCTGGCCTGGACCCAGCACCTCAACCACCAGCGTCCCGATGCCGGCGGCTCCCCGCCCTATGCGAGCCCAACCCTCACCCGCTTCGACGTCCCCCGCGGCGGCACCCCCCCGATCCGCGACCCGGCCATGCTCAGCCTCCGCGGCACCCCCTTCGATCCGTTCGCCTACACCCCCGACGTGAAGCGTGCCGACGACGGCTCCCTCCATGTCAACCTCCCCGACCTCGCCGTCTTCCTCTGGCGGCTCTCGGCCTATCGCCTCCCGCTCACGCAACCCCTCGCCCGCGGCGCCAGCGACCTCGGCCCGCCGCCGCCCGGTAGCGGCCTGGCCCGTTTTGCCGTTCGCTTCGACCTTGATCCGCTCGACCGTCCCGTCCGCCTCTTCAACACCGATCGGCGCCCTCCTGCCGGTCTCGCCGGCTCCGTCGAGACCCTCACCGCGCCCGACGCCGTCCCCGGACCGATCCCCGCCGCCCGGCTCACCAGCGGCTCCGCCGCCGGCAATCCCGAGGCTTATCTCAGCGTGGATCCGTTCGACGACTCGGCCAGTCCTCCCACCGGGTTCGACATCTCCGAAGCTGGTCTGCAACTCCATCTACCCCAGGCCCCCTTTGCCGGTCTCGCCTGGACCTTTCGCGGCGATAACCTCTGTGCCTGGGAAACTGGGCTCCGTCGCCCTCTCGGAGACCACGAGATCGTCATCGACCCCGACATCGGCCGCCTGCTCCTGGGCGTCTCCGTCGCCGCCGAGCGCGATGCCCTGTTTCAGGGCGGCGCGAATCCTGAGCCCCGGATCTTCGTCGGCTACACGTATGGTTCCGTCGGGCCCGTCGGCGCCCATCCGATCTCCCGACCGCCGATCGCCTCGCCATTCGACGTCCCTCCGATCGACTTCCGCCCCGTCTCCGCGCTCGACGGCACCACCTTGCAAGCGGCCCTCACCGACCTCCAGAACGCCACTGCCCCGGTCGTCGTCGAGATCCGCGATAGTCTGACCTATGACCTCGACCCCACGACCCTCTCCGGCTCCCTCACCGAGAACGGCCTCACCTCCCTCCAGCTCTCTCAACCCCTTTTGATCCGCGCCGCCGACGAACATCGGCCGATCCTCCGCCTCGCCGCGCCGCTCGGCTTCCGCCCTTGGAAGCCGGGCGACGCCTCCGTCGCGAATCTGCTGGTCCGTCTCGAAGGACTCTTCCTGACCCACGGCTCTGGCTTCACCCCGGCGGGCGGGCCGCTCATCGCCCGCGCCGCGCTGGCCGGCCTGGAGCTGGTTGGTTGCACCCTCGACCCCGGCGGCCATCGCCTCCGCGATGGCACCCGCGCCCCCTCGACCGTCTCCCTCGCCCTCGCCAACGGCTACGGCTTCGCCGACCCGGCCGACGAGGATGCCTTCGAGCCCACGCCCTCCGTTGTCCTGCAACGCGCGATCGCCGGCTCCCTCCGGCTCGACGACGGCTATCGCCTCGCCCTCGATTCGTGCCTGGTGGACGCCGGCCAGGATGTCGATGACGCCCCCGGAAACGTCTTCGCCCTGACTTCGGCCAACGACCCCGTGGCCGGCTGGGGTCCGCCTCTGGACGTCCAGAACGCCACCTTCCTGGGCCGCGTCCGTGTCTCCGAGGCCAGCGGCTTGGGTGGCCTTTTCGTTCAACGCCTGGAGGTCTGGAACAACCAGCGAGGCTGTCTCAAACAGTGTTACTTCCGCGGCCTCGGCGACCGCCTGCCGCCGAACCACGCCTGCGTCTCCGGCACCCAGGCAAGGCTGGTCTTCACCAGTACCCGTTCCGGCGACCCCGGCTACGGCCAGCTCGCCCCCGGCACCGACGTCCGCATCCGCACCCGCGGCCCCGACGACGAGTCGATGGGCGCCTTCGGCTTCCTTCACGAAGCGTCGAAGTGGGCCAACCTGAGCATCCGTCTCCGCGAGTTCATGCCCGTGGGCATCCGGCCGCTCCTCCTCCCGATCACCTGAGGAATGGGACGCATCCATGAAGGGCGACTTCTCGACCTGGCGATTCCGGCCCTCCGACAACGATCAAGGGCTCCTCTTCCAGCAAGGCCGCGTCACCCTCGATGCCGACCTGACCACCTCGGAGCGGATCGCTCTGCACTGGCGAAACCAGGCCGGTCGCGACGTGATCGGCCGCGGTGTGGCCGCGGTGCCAGTCGGTGAGTCCGGCGGCTTCCAGGTGGTCGCGGCGGCTGTCGTCGGCGACGAGGTCCATCTCACCGTCCAGCCAGGTCACCTCTGGGCCGACGGCCTGCTCGTCGTCCTTCCCGGCGATCCACCCGACCCGAAGGCGCCCGTCGATCGGATCGCTCCGTATCTCGAACCGCCCTTCAACCCGGCCGGCACCTCCCCGGCCGACATCGGCGACGGCGTCCGCGACGCCGTCGTTCTGGAGGTGGTTCTGGAGGAGTTGAACGGCTTTCAGGACCCCGCCCGACTGATCGAGCCGGCCCTCGGCGGCCCCGATACCGCGGAGCGGATTCACGCCCGCCTCGGCTTCCGACTCCTCCGCCTCACCGACGGCGAGGACTGTCAGACCGCCCTGGCCCGCCTCGCCGACGACCCGGCCAGCCTCGGCCGGCTCAGCGTTTCCCTGCAACCGACGACCGTCATCCCCGGCGATTGCCCGGTTGTGGCCGGCGGCGGCTACACCGGCTTCGAGCACAACCTCTACCGCGTCGAGATCGCCCACGTCAACTCCGGCGGCCCGCAATTTCTCTGGTCGCGGTTCAACGGCGGTCTCGTCGGCCTCGGCACGTTCCAGGCCGGTCCCCCCCATCGCGTCGAGATCCTGGCGAACCGGACCGCCATCCTCAACTCCGGCCTGACCGACTTCTATCTCGAAGCCCTCGATCGCGACCCCGGCCTCGGCCACTGGCAGGTCGTCTACGGCACCCCCGCCCATCTTGACAGTAACGGCGACCTCGCCCTCGACGATCCCCCCACCTTCGGCGCCTTCCCGACGACTGTCGATCCCGTCTTCTTCCGCCTCTGGGACGGTCTTCGGCCCATCGCCGACTTCCTGGACACCGCCAATCCCGTCGAGTTGCTCGACGGCATCCGCCTCGTCTTCGATCCGCCCGCCAGTGTGCGCTATCGATCCGGCGATTCCTGGATCTTCTCCGTCCGCGCCGGCGAGATCGCCAACCCGCAGATCCTGATCGACCAGGCCCACCCCCAGGGTCCGCATCCCCACCGCGTCTTCCTCGCCGAGATCGACTGGACCGCCGACCGCGACACGAAGGTCAGCGGCACAATCGAGGACTGCCGCCACCGCTTTCACCCCCTCACCAGCCAGAAGACCTGCTGCACCTTCCTCATCGGTGATGGGATCACGACGTTTGGTGATTTTGACTCGCTTGAAGAAGCCGCTGCCCACCTTCCATCGAGCAATGCCGAGCTTTGCCTGCTACCCGGCCTCCACTTTGCGAACCTCACCCTTCAGAATCGCCACAACATCCGCATCCACGGCTGCCCGCGACGTACCGTCGTTCTGCCCCGACCCTCCAGCCCCTCCGCGCCCATCCTCAGCTTCCTCGACTGCACCAGCATCCACGTGGACGGCCTCGACCTCGTCTCCGTCTTCGGCCCTGCCATCGAGGCGGCGGGCACCCATTACGAGTCGTTCCGGGACCTCCGCATCGAGGCCAATCGCCTCTTCGCCCGCACGAACGGCATCCGGGTGAACCAGGCTCAGGACGTCGTCATCGCCAGGAATCAGATCATGATCCTGGATCTGCCGGGCGGACTGGTTGCCATTGCGATCCGGGCCGAGGGGGCCCTCATCGAGCGCAACGTGATCGGCGTCTGGCCGTTCTCCCTCCCCCCCGATCCCGTCGGCAACGGCGGTGATCCTCCCGGCCGTCCCGACCCCTGCGCCGTCCGGAGATCCTCTATCGAGACCCGGGCCTCGTGCTCCACTACGTCAACCTCGTCTGGCTCGCGAAGCTCATCGCCTTGCCCTCCCAGCCCTACCAGGCGCTCGGCGGCATCCATCTCCTCGGCGGTTGCCAGCGGGTCCAGGTCCGCGAGAACCGGATCGACGGCGGCGCCGGCCACGGGATCACGCTGGGCGGGGTCATCGAGCCGGCGGCTCCGCCCGCCTCCTCGGAGGACGCGGTCAAGCCGCAGCCCACGGTCACCCTGGATCGCAACGTGATGGTCGGCTACGTCCACGATCGCGCCGAGAACGGCCTCGCCGGCATCAGCCTCTCCGTTCTGGCCGAGGGGGACGTCGTCGCCAGTGCCTTGAGCGGCTCGCAGGGCGATTTCACCATGCGAGTGGCGGCCGGCTCCTACACGATCGCCGTCGAGCCTCCGTACCAGATCGACGAGATCCGAGAGGCCGAGTTCAAGAACGAGCCGATCCACGTCGTCGTGGTCGCGGCGGTCGCCCCGGCGCCCGAAGAGGATCGGGCCTTCCTCGAAGAGATCGCCATCATTGAAAACGACATCCGCCGCATGGCGCTCTCCGGCATCGGCTTCCGTCGCTTCGCCGACGCCCCGGCCCTCGCCGCCAACACGCTCGCCTCTCAGAACCCCATCAGCCTCGTCGTGCCGGTCGACCTGATCCGGACCTGCAACCTCGTTCGTCTGCTCGAAATTCGGGGCAACCTGCTCGCCGGCAACCTGCTTGCGATCTTCGATGAGTCGATGCGCCAGCAGGCCCTCAGCATCGGCCAGGGCGGGATCTCGCTCGCCCTGGTCGAGTCGTCCATCCTCTCCGACAACACGATCCGCGACAACGGCCGCAGCGCCTCCGACCCGGTCTGCGGCCTGTTCGTCGGCTACGGCGAGGACGTCGAGATCCGCGACAACCAGATTGCCGGCAACGGCCCCCTCACAACCGACTACGACAAGACCCGCGCCGAGGGACTCCGCGGCGCGATCTTCGTCCGATTTGCCGCAGCCCGCCGCCTGAGTGCCCGGACCGACCCCTCCCAGGCCCCCGCCCTCCGGATCGCCAACAATCGCCTCGACCAGCCCGCCGGCCGCGCGCTCACGGCCTTCGCCTTCGGGCCCGTTTCCTGCGTCGGCAACTCCCTCAACAGCGAGCGCGAGGGCCGTTGGTCCTCCTTCGACGTCGTCGCCGGAACCGTCCTGATCCTCAACCTCGGCGGCCTCCACCGTCAGCTCCTCTTCAAATCCGCTCAGAACGTCGCCCAGCGCCGCTTCCTCGCCAGCGCGACCGACCTCGGCGCCGGCGACCAGGCGTTCGACAACCCGGCCTTGCTCGACGTCGTCGGCGCCCTGGGCGACAATTCGTTTCAGAACATCCAGTTATCCGAATTACTTTTGCCAGGCGGCGAAACCCTCTTCAACAGCAATCAGGTCCGCATGGGGCCTTCCCATCGCGCCGTGCTCTCCCAGATCCTGCTCACGTTCGACGACCTCGGGTTCGACGGCAACCAGAGTTCCGTCTTCCGTCCCGACCCCGAGCTGGGCAACACCTTCGCCCTCGGCCTGACCCTCCGCGTCACCGACAATCGCTTCCGCGAGCCGTCGCCGGCAGACTTTCTCTCGCTGCTCAGCGTCGCCTTCGGCCTCACTCCGATCGCCGCGACGATGGCCATGAACACGACCGCCCACAACCAGGGGGACCACTGCATCTTTCCCCTCAGCAATGCCCCCTCCGGCGGGCTTCCGGTCGTGGACGACAACAACCTGGAATTCTTCCGCAATCTCTGCCGGAAGTTCGCCAGCGAGCCGGCCGGCTTCCTCCGCCAGTTGCTCAACCGGTCCATCGCGAGGATCGAACCCGCGACGGACGTCACGGGTCTCGTCGACACCCCCGTCACCGAGATCGCCCGGCCCACCATCCTGGCGACCGTCGATGCCATTCACACCCTTGGCGCCCGCCGCAACGTCGCCCTCGCCGCCCAGGCTTCCCGGCTCGAAGCCCGCTTCGGCGCCACCTACCCGCAAACCGCCGCCGCCCGCGACGAGCTGGCGGGACGTTCCCAGTCCCTCGACCAGCTCGCCCTCCAGGGTCAGCTCGCCGGTCTTCGCGAGGTTGAGCCCCCGACCAACGGACGCGTTCTTGACGGCCGCGTCGCCGACGCATCCTCCTTCGGCCAGGGCGGTCTGACCGTCGGGCTGGTCAACGCCGATGGCACCTCCCTCGGCGTGACCGCCCGGACCGACCCCTCCGGCTACTTCGCGGCGCCCGTCTCGGACGAGCAACTCAAGAGGCTCCAGGGCGAACGCCCCTTCCTCCGCGTCCTCGACGCCCAGGGCCGCGAGGTCTTCCGCACGGACCAGCCAGTCGACGTCTCCTCCGGCGCTCCGCTCCGAGTCGTGGTCGTGCTCCCGACCGAGGTCCCCCGCGCTCGACCCTCCTCGCCGGCCGCGCGATCTACGACCGCGGCGACACCTCGCCCACCGGTGGCACGACCTCCACCCCCCTGGAAAACGTCCGCGGCATCGGTCCCGTCACCGCCCGCAAGCTCCGCGAGGCCGGCATCCCCGACCTCGAAACCCTCCTGCGTACCCCCACCTCCCGTCTCGTCGAGATCGCCGGCTTCGATGTCGATGTGATTAAGAAAGAAGCCGAACTCATGATCCGTTCCCGCCAGGCCACCCCGCCCGAACCTCCTTCCCAACCGCCTCAGAACCCGCCCGAACCAGAACCCGGCTCCGACGCTCCGAAAGCCCCCGATCCTCCTCCTCCCTGACAATCCTGGGAGGGCTCCGCTCTCCATCGTTCGCGAGCCGTTCACCCTGGCTGGAATGGCAGGTTCCTTCGTCGGGTGCTCGGTGAGCACCAGGCCGGTCATTCCCCCGGAACTGGTGCGGACCGAGCCCCCGACGAAGGGCCCGTGATTTCAAGGCCGTCGATCCACGACGGGTGGCCAAATCGACGTGTTTCGTGGAATTCTTCATGGGCGAACCCGTTGAATCCGGCCCGATCCCCACGACCCCGCGCCCGACAACACCCGTGGGCCCGTGAATCGAGCCCTCGATTCTTTTGACCTGTCACGGCCTTGTCGAATATCCTGGCCCTGCCGCCAACGCGATCGGTCCGACATTCGAGAGGTCTCCGATGCGTCCGCTCCGACCGCTGATCCTCCTGGCCCTCCTGGCCTTCCCGACCTTGCTGACCGTGGCCGGTCCATCTCGTTCCGAATCGCCCGAGGTCACCATCCTCCTCCTCGGCGATTCGATCACCAAGGGGGTCCGGCCTGGCGTCCGCCCCGAAGAAACCTTCGGCGCGATCCTCGAACGGGCCCTGAAGGCCGAAGGCATCCCGGCCCGCGTCGTCAACCTCGGCGTTGGCGGCGAGCGGACGGATCAGGCTCTCCGGCGCCTCGACGCCGTCGCCGAGCACCATCCCTGGCTGGTCACGGTCATGTACGGCACCAACGACAGCTACATCGATCCCGGCCAGCGTGACAGCCGCCTCCGCCTTGACGACTACCGCGCCAACCTCCGCTCCCTCGTCGCCGACCTCCGCCGACGCGGGATCGAACCCATCCTGATGACCGAACCCCGCTGGGCCGCCGACGCCCCGCCGAACGGCCTCGGTGAGAACCCCAATGTCCGCCTCACCCCCTACATGGCCGCCTGCCGCGACGTCGCCTCCGCCTCCCACATCCGCCTCGTCGATCACTTCGCCCGCTGGACCGAGGCCGAGTCCCGTGGCCAGTCCCTCCGCGACTGGACCACCGACGGCTGCCATCCCAACCCCCGCGGCCACCGCGAGCTGGCTGACGCGATCTGGCCCGTCCTCCTCGATTCTCTCCAATCCCCCCCGCGCGACCCTTCCCCGACCCGTTGACGGCCCAGGGTGTCCATCTGCCCCGACCCGGTGCCGCCTTCCCGGCCTCTCGGGAAATGCCCCGACACCCCCCGGTTCTCACCCCGATCCGCCCATTCATGAGCTATATTTTAAGCTGGCACACTGTCGATACCCCACCTGCTCCTTGGCAATTCACCGCTCCTTCTCGACCACTCCCCCGTCCATTTTGGTTCACTGCCGGCCCGACCCTCCTCCGCTCCTCCTCCAGCCTGCCGAATCGACGAAACGAACCCGGCGCTCCCCTTTGTTCGTAAAGCTCGGCTCCGCTTCTCGGATCGTCTCGCGGCTTGCCTTCATCCCTTCGCCCTGACGAAACGAACCCGAGCACTCCGACGAAACGAACCCGACGGGAATCTGTGCCGGTTGCGCCGACTTTTTCGATTCTGTCCCCGCGGCCAAACGAACTCGATCGTCGCGACGAAACGAACCCGACGGGAATCTGTGCCGGTTGCGCGGTCTGTATCTGGTGGCCTGGCTCGCAACAAAACGAACTCGACGCGGGGCTGGGCCGACTTTGCGGCCCTCTCGGTTCCTCGGCGCCTCGCGACGAAACGAACCCGAGCCGGTGGCCTTCGCCGCGATCGGGGGCTTCTGACTCCTGCTCGACCGGCCGTCCGCGCGACGAAACGAACCCGGGGTTCACTTATGTTCTGTTACCCCCCCGGCCACGACGGGCGGTTGGTCCCCGTTCGTGCGTTGCGCGAAACGAACCCATCGTTCCGTTCTGTTCGTCTGCGTGGTCGCGAACGTCGGGACGGCATACCAGCGGTTCCCCCGATCACGGCGTGCCGTCCCGGTCCGACAGGCTCGACGTTCAGAGCCGCGGCGCGGTGGGCTTGACGGGCGGCTCGAAGCCGTGAACCCCGCGGACCTTCAGCTTGCGGCGATAGACCCGGTCGCCACAGGTCGCGAAGAGCGTGTCCTGGTTCTCGCCGCCGAAGGTCACGTTCGAGACCCGGCCGTTCGGCGTCGGGATGATCGCGTTGACCCGGCCCGCCTGGTCGCAGACCTGCACGCCCATCCGGGTCGCCACGTAGAGCCGGCCGTCCCGATCGACGCAGAGGCCGTCGGCGCCGCTGTCGTCGTCGGTGTCCGGCATGTGCAGATGATAATACTTCTGCTTGGACTTCAAGGAGCCGTCCGGCTGGACCTGGTAGCTATAGACCCAGTGGCTCCGGCTCTCGGCCACGTAGAGCAGCGACTGGTCCGGCGAGAGCGTCACCCCGTTGGAGAACTTCAGGCCCGTGTCCACGACCGCCTTCTCCCCACCCGGCGCGATGTACCAGACGCGGCTCGGCTCCGAGGGCTCCCGGCTCGGGTTCGTCACGTAGAGGCCCCCATCATGGCGGACGATCAGGTCGTTACCCCGGAAGCCTTCGGCGACGACGTCCGGCTTGTCGCCGTCGCCATAAGCGAGAACCTGCTCTGTGCCCGTCGCCACGGTGTAGCGTCGGCCGTCGGGTCCGAACGACTGGCCGTTCGCCGCGTGCGAGTCGTCGAGCACGAGGCCGACCTGGCCGTCGAGGCCGACCTTGTAGGTCTTGCTATTCGGGATGTCGTTGAAGAAGACCTCCCCCTTCGCATTGGCCGCCGGCCCCTCGGTGAACCGATAGCCTTCGCCAACCAGCGTCCAGTCCTCGCCCGGGATGAGAAGCTCCTGCAACTGCGGCGACCCCTTCCCCGCCTTCACCGCCTCCGGCCAGCCTTTCCAGAGCCAGCGCATGGCGTCGGGGAAGACCTCGGTGGCGTGCCGGCCGTTGTGCCCGCCCTCGCCCCAGATGTGCTCGACCTCGTAGCCGGCGAACCTCAAGGCTCGCTCCATCTCCTGGTTGGCCATCCACCAGTCGCCGCCGTAGATGTTCAGGTCGTTCGAGCCATCCTGGAGGAAGACCCGGATCGGCTTCGGCTCGGTCTTGCGGATCAAGGTCGGGTAGTCATTGCCTCCGCGAAGGCCGACGTAGGTCCCGATCGCGCTGAAGACCCGGCGGAAGGCGTCCGGACGCTCCCAGGCCGCGGTGAACGCACAGATAGCCCCGCTGCTGGCGCCGCCGATGGCGTGGTCGTTGCCGTCCTTCGAGAGCCGGATCGGCCGCCCGTCGGCGGTCGTCTTCGACTCGACCTCGGGCAGCAATTCCTCCAGCAGGAAGCGGACGTAGTTGTCGCCGAGGCCGTCGTATTCGAAGCTCCTGTTGAAGCGATCGAGAGCCTCCCCATCCGGCGCCGGGACGCGCCCGTGCATGACGAAAACCCCGATCGTGACCGGCATCTCCCCCTTCGCGATCAACTCATCAAAGACCGCGGGAGCGTTGTATTGAACGCCGTCCTGATTGACATACAGGCAGGCCGGCTTGGCCGGGTCGTACTGCTTCGGCACGTAGATCCAGTAGTCGCGGACTGTGCCGGGGAAGATCTGGCTCTTGTCGAATCGGTGCTTCGTCACCTCGCCCTTCGGCACGTCCTGCGCGACGATGGCGCCGGCGGTGAGGAGGGCGAGCAGAGCCGTCGAGACGGCGAGCGATCGTGGGCGGCTTTGCGACACGGTTCGGGTCCTCGGAAGAGTTCGGAGATCCATTCTTCGGGAAGGGGGGAGCGACGGGCCGATTCTAGCGGTCCCGCCGCCGCTCCGACACGCCCCAGCGATCGGGCCTCCGATTCGCATCTCTGGACGCTTGTGTCCCGAGAACCTCGGGGTATAATACTTGCCCCCGATCCTCAAAGCCCACCCGCCATTATCCCCCCGAGCCGCCCCATGATCCGCCTGGTCAACGCCCGAAAGAGCTATGGACGTCAGGTCCTCTACGACGGCATCGACGCCTCGATCGTCCGTGGCGAGCGGATCGGCCTGCTCGGCAAGAACGGCACCGGCAAGTCCACCCTGTTCAAGATCCTGACCGGCGAGGAGTCGCTCGACTCCGGTGACCTCCTTCGCGACCGCAAGGTCTCGATCGGCTACCTCCCCCAGGAGATCCACCCCCTCCGCGAGGGGACCGTCTTCGAGGCGATGCTCGACCACCTCGGCCCCTGGACCGAGGCCGACCGACGCCTCAAGGACGTGATGAAACGCCTGGAAGAGGCCGACCCGAAGGCCCTGGAAGAGTTTGACGACGCGATGGAGGCGTTCGTCGCCGCCGGCGGCTACGAGATGGAGGCTCGGGCCAAGGCGATCCTGCTCGGCCTCGGCTTCTCCGTCGAGAAGCTCGACGCCCCCGTCGCCACCCTCTCCGGCGGCTGGGCCATGCGCCTCGCCCTCGGCGGCCTGCTCGCCTTCGAGCACGATCTGCTCCTGCTCGACGAGCCGACGAACCACCTCGACCTGCTCTCCGTCAAGTGGTTCGAGGAGTTCCTTCGCGGCTACCCCGGCGCCATCCTGATCACCTGCCACGACCGTGACTTCCTCGATCGGGTCATTACCCGGACCTTCGAGCTGGACATGGGTCAGCTCCACGCCTACCCCGGCAATTACTCCGCTTACCTCCCTCAGAAGGAACACCGGCTGGCGGTCCAGCAGGCGTCGTTCGACTCGCAGCAGAAGAAGATCCGCCAGATGCAGGACTTCGTCGATCGCAACCGCGCCAACGCCGCCACCGCCGCCCGCGCCCAGAGCCGTCTCAAGGCGATTGAGAAGCTGGATCGCATCGACGCCCCCCAGACCGACACCTCCGCCCTCCGCATCCGACTTCCCGAGCCCCCTCGCAGCGGCCAGGTCGTCGCCCGGCTCGATGACGTGACCTTCGCCTACGGCACCAGGGTCGTCTATCGCGGCCTCGACCTGGAGATCGAGCGCGGCGACAAGGTTGTCCTCGTCGGCCCCAACGGCGCCGGCAAGACGACGTTGATGAAGCTCCTGGCCGGCGTCAATCCGCCGACGACCGGCTCGGTCACGCTCGGCAGCAACGTCTTCTCCACCTATTTCGCCCAGCACCGCTTCGAGGCGCTCGACCTCAAGGCGACTGTCCTCGCCACCCTCCGCGAGGTCCACCCCGGCGCCAGCGAGGGGGCCCTCCGCCACATGCTCGGCGCCTTCCTCTTCTCCGGCGACGCCGTGGACAAGCCCGTCAATGCCCTCTCCGGCGGCGAGAAGACCCGCCTCTGCCTGGCGAAGATCCTCACCGTCGCCCACAACTTCCTGATGCTCGACGAGCCCACGAACCACCTCGACATCGCCAGCCGCGACGTCCTCGAAGACGCCCTTCGCGGGTATGAAGGCACCCTCTGCTTCATCTCCCACGACGAGCACTTCATCCGCGCCGTCGCCAACAAGGTCATCGAGGTCGAGTCGGGCCGCCTGACCGTCTATCCCTGCGACTATGAAAATTATCTCTATATCAAGATGAAACGGCGGGACATCGGCAGCCCGTTCGCTGTACTCGACCCGCGGCGTCCGCCCCCGCCAGGAGCCGAGCGACGGCGGCCCCGGCGCGGGTCGCCGGGCCTCATCGGTCGCCTGAGCGGACCGGGCTCGGTTCTGGCAATCTCCCCCGCGATCGGGCATCATCCTCTATTCGAAGACGGTCGCCACGAACCCGCATCGAGGAGGCTGCCCCATGACCGCCCGAAGATTGCTCGCCCTCGCCCCCCTGCTCCTCGCCGCCTCACCCACCCCCGCCGCCGATGCGATCCGCCCGATCGCGACGGATGACGCCTCGAAGACCGCGGCCGCCGTCGTCGTCGAAGGATCCATCCCGCTGGCCTACACCGCCCAGCTTTTTCCGCTCGACGACGCCGGCCAGGTCATCAGCCCCGGCCAGGCGGACCGGCAGAGTGAGGCCGTTCTCGACCACCTGCAAGCCGTCCTCGTCCGGGGCCACTCCGGCCTTGACCGCCTCGTCCGCGTCCACGTCTATGCCGCCCGCAACGACGTCGTACCCGCCTTCCGCGCCGCCTTCGCAAAACGCTCCCTGGGCGCAGCCCGTCCGGCGATCACCTACGTCGTCGGCCCCCTCCGCTACCCCGACGCCCTGGTGGCTGTCGATGCAATCGCCGCCGCGCCTGGCGAGGGCCGTGGCGGGGACATCGCTCTCCTGACGCCCGGCTCTCGCGTCTTCGTCTCCGGCCAGGCCGAGGCCGCGACCGAGATGTCCGAGGCGACCCGCAAGACCCTCGAAAGCCTGGCCGCCACCCTCGACCACCTCGGCCTGAAGAAGTCCGACGTCGTCCAGCTCAAGGCCTTCCTCCGCCCGATCTCCTCGGCCGCCGACGTCGAGCGCGAGGTCGCCGCCTTCCTCGGCATGGGGAACGCCCCGCCCCTGGTCCTCGTCGCCTGGGAGTCGGAGAACTCGCCGATCGAGATCGAGCTGGTCGCCAATGGGGCCAATCGCCAGGGCGAATCCGCCGTCGAGTACGTCACCCCTCCCGGCCTCAAGGCCTCCCCGGTCTTCAGCCGCGTCGCCGTCGTCCCCGACGGCCCCTTGATCTTCGTCGGCGGTCTGTACGGCCCGAAGGAGGCCGACGGCCGCGCCCAGACCCAGGCCATCTTCGCCCTTCTCAAGGACCTTCTCTCCCAGGCCGGCAGCGACTTCCGCCACCTCGTCAAGGCAACTTACTACGTCTCCGACGACGACGCCAGCCGAGCCTTGAACGAGCTTCGCCCCGACTACTTCGACCCATCCCGCCCCCCCGCCGCCTCCAAGGCCGCCGTCGCTGGTGTCGGCGCCGAAGGCCGCGGCCTCACGCTCGACATGATCGCCGTGCCCGCCCCGGCGGGCGAATGATCCCGACTCTCACTCAATTTTGACATGAGGAATTTTCGATGCTGCGAACGATCCTCGGAACAACCGCCCTCCTCTCAACCCTGCTCGCGACGGCGCCGACCGTCGGCCAGGAGTCGCCCAAGCCGCTCCGCGTCGGCATCATCGGGCTCGACACGTCGCACGTCGTCGCCTTCACGAACGTGCTCAACAACCCGAAGGCCACCGGCGATCTGGCCGGCCTGAAGGTTGTTGCCGCCTACCCTGGCGGCAGCCCCGACGTCGCCGCCAGCCGCGACCGCGTCGAGGGCTTCACCACGCAGCTCCGCGACAAGTTCGGCGTCGAGATCGTGGACTCGATCGAAGCCCTTCTCGACCGCGTCGATGTCGTCCTGCTCGAAAGCGTTGATGGCCGCCCCCACCTGGAGCAGGCGCGGCCGGTGTTGAAGGCGCATAAGCCGCTCTTCATCGATAAGCCGGTCGCCGGCTCGCTGGCCGACGCCATCGCGATCTACCGGCTCGCCGAGGAGACCGGCACCCCCTGCTTCTCCAGCTCCTCGCTCCGCTACAACCCGAAGCTTCAGGAGCTCAAGGACAATCCCGCGCTCGGCGACGTGATCGGCTGCGACGCCTACAGCCCTTGCTCGCTGGAGGAGCATCACCCCGACCTCTTCTGGTACGGCGTCCACGGCGTCGAGTCGCTCTTCACCGTGATGGGCACCGGCTGCGAGTCGGTGACCCGCGTGCAGACCGAGGGGACCGAGCTGGTCGTCGGCACCTGGAAGGGCGGTCGGGTCGGCACCTTCCGCGGCATCCGACAGGGCAAGGCCGACTACGGCGTGCTCGCGTTCGGCTCGAAGGGTGTCGTCCACGTCCACGGCTCTGGGGGTTACGAGCCCTTGCTGCACGAGATCGCGAAGTTCTTCCGATCCGGCAAGCCGCCCGTCAGCGCCGCGGAAACCATCGAGATGTTCGCCTTCATGGAAGCCGCCGACGAGAGCAAGCGCCGCGGCGGCGAGCCCGTCTCGATCGCGACCGTGATGGACAAGGCTCGCAATCAGGTCGCCCAATCCGAATCGACGACGAAGCGGAAATGAGTGATTGACCGGCCGGGGCGTCCCTCTCGCGACGCCCCGGCGGCTTGTAGCCCCCGCCGGACGGATCGGCTAGCATCGCGGATTGGACAGGCCGCTCGACCCGGTGTGGCCCGACACGCGATCCTCGAAAAATGGAGAGTCGCTCATGTCTCGAACACTCGCCCTGCTCGTACTCCTCCTCGCCTCCGGCCCGTTCGCGACCGCCGCCGACCAGCCGCTCAAGGTCGGCGTCTTCGCCGTCGATGCCTCGCCGCCGGTTGGGAGCCCACTGGCGTATGATCCGACCAAGGAGGTCGTCCAGCCGCTCACCTGCAAAGGGGTCGTCCTGATCGGCGAGAGCAAACCGATCGTGCTCTGCGCCGTGGACTGGATTGGCATCGGCAACGGTGGCCAGACCGAGTTCCGCAAGGCTCTGGCCGAGGCCATCGGCACCGAGCCGGAACGGGTCCGCGTCCACACCCTCCACCAGCACGACGCTCCCGGCTACGACGCTTCGGTCGCCCGGATGCTGGAGAAGGGAGGTGTCGATGTCGGCCAGGTTGTCGATCTGGCGTTCGTCCGCGACGTGATCGCCCGCGCCGCGTCGGCGGCGAAGCAGGCAGCGGCCGAGGCTCGGGCCGTCACCCACCTGGGGCTCGGCGAGGGCCGGGTCGAGAAGGTGGCGTCGAATCGCCGCATCCTCGGGCCGGACGGCAAGGTCCAGTATGTCCGCTATACCGCCTGTGCGGACCCCAAGATCCGTGCCTTCCCCGAGGGTACGATCGACCCGATGCTCAAGATGATCAGCTTCTGGGACGGCGACGAGGCCGTCGCCGTCTTGACCTTCTACGCCACCCATCCCCAGAGCTACTACCGGACCGGCGGCGCCAACCCAGACTTCCCCGGCATGGCTCGCGATCAACGCCAGCAGGCCACTGGCGTCCCCCACATCCACTTCGATGGGGCGGGCGGTAATATCGGTGCCGGCAAATATAACGACGGTTCCCACGAGAACCGCCAGATCCTCGCTGACCGAGTCGCCGCCGGCATGACCCGTGCCTGGGAAGCCACGAAGAAGCAAGCGATCACGGCCTCGGACCTCGGCTGGGAGTCGATGGACGTCGCCCTGCCACCCGCGACCAATCTCGACGAGGACGCCCTTCGGGCGAGGCTCAAGGACGATTCGGCCGCTCCCCGAGCCCGCGCCGGTGCCGCGCACGACCTCATCTGGCTGGAGCGTTGCCGGTCGGGCGATACGATCGATCTTTCTTGCCTGAAGCTCGCCTCGGCGCGGGTTCTCTTCATGCCGGGCGAGCTGTTCGTCGAGTACCAGCTCGCTGCCCAGAGGATGCGTCCCGACCTCTTCGTCGCGATGGCCGCCTACGGCGACTACGGACCTGGCTACATCGGCACCGAGGTCGCCTATCCCCAGGGCGGCTACGAGACCGGCCGCGGCGTCTCGCTCGTCGCGCCCGGCGTGGAGAAGGTTCTGATGGATGCCATGAAGCGTCTTCTCCACGACTGATCGACAATCCGGATTCGTCACCGTCCCTTTCGAAAGTTCCAGGCGTCCCGCATGGCCGATGGGTCCTGGTCGATCGAGAAATTAGTCCCTTTCTGGACCATCGACCATCCCCCATCGACCATGCTCGGCGCTTTTCCTCGTGCGGAGCTTTCCCCATGTTGCGAGCCGACCTCCGACGACGCGAACTTCCTCGGCCTGGCCGCGCTCGGCCTCGCCTCCGGGGCCCTGTCCCCGCGCCCGCGTGCCGGCGACCCGCCGCCGGTCCGCAACCCCCGGGCCACCGACGGCGACGCCGTCCACGAGCCCGACTGGGACGAGCGGCTGACCGTCACCGTCGGCCCCGACAAGGCCGACCTCGTCGGCCGCGACGACAAGGTGATCCAGGCCGCGCTCGACTACGTCGCCCGCCTCGGTGGCGGCACCGTGCGCGCTCCTGCCGGGCATGTTCACTCTCCGCAACGCCGTCTTCCTCCCCTCGGGCGTCCGCCTCGCCGGCAGCGGGCGCCGACTCGATCCTCACCAAGATCCCGTCGCACGTCACCGCCCTTGCCGACGACTCCGACTGGTATGATCAGGAAATCACGCTCGAGGACGCCCGCGGCTTCCGCGTCGGCGACGGCGTCGCCCTCCGGGCCACCAACCCGCACAACGGCGGCCCGCTGATTCTCAAGCGGACCCTCGTCGCCCGCTCGGGCAACCGGTTCAAGCTCGACAAGGGCTTGCGCGAGAACCTCTGGATTTCTGGCAAGCCCACCTGCTCGGCCATGTTTCCGCTCTTGACCAGCGAGCGCACCGCCGACGTCGTGATCGAGGACCTGACGCTCGACGGCGACCGCCCCAACAACGAGCATCTCGACGGCAACTACGCCGGCTGCATCTTCCTCCAGGACTGCAACCGCTACACGATCCGCGGCGTCGAGGCCCGCAACTACCACGGCGACGGCATCAGCTTCCAGGTCTGCCATGACGTGACCGTCGAGAACTGCCACAGCCACGACAACGCCGACCTCGGCATCCACCCCGGCTCCGGCTCCCAGCGCCCGGTCCTCCGCGGCAACCGGATCGAGCGAAATCGCATCGGCCTCTTCTGGTGCTGGGGCGTCAAGTTCGGCCTCGCCGAGGGCAACCGGATCGACGACAACCGCGATTACGGCATCTCGATCGGCCACCGCGACACCGACAACTTGATGCGCGACAACGACATTCATCGCAGCGGCAAGGTCGGCATCCTCTTCCGCGACGAGAGCCGCGGCCAGGACTTCTGGCCGAACCGCAACCGCATCGAGTCGAACCGCGTCGTGGACAGCGGCGGCGAGGCCGGCATCGCAATCGACGTGCAGGGCAGGACGAAGGACATCGCCCTCACTCGGCAACGTCCTCCGTGAGACCCGCGGCCCGGTGCAACGCACCGCCATCCGGATCGCCGTCGGAGGCCGGCTCCGTCCAGCTCACCGACAACCAGATGCGAGGGGTTCGCGACCGACCTGGCCGATCTCCGCTCCAACGGTTGATCCGAGGGGAACATCATGGCCGAACGACCGATCGCAACCGTCCGTCCCGTCGCCGAATCCGAGGCGACCGGACGGGTCGCCGCCGTCTTCGACAACATCAAGGCGACGAAGCAGATCGACTTCGTGCCCAACTTCTGGCGCGTCCTCGCGACGAACCCCGACCTGCTCGAATCGACCTGGTCGCGCCTCAAGTCGGTGATGCACCCGGAGGCGGAGGGGCGTCCTACCCGTCTCGACCCCCTGACCCGCGAGGTCATCGCATTGGCCGTCTCGGCGACCAACGGCTGCCCCTACTGCATCCAGTCGCACTCGGCCGCCGTCCGCAAACTCGGACTCGACGCCGAGGCCCTGGGCGAGGTGATGGCGGTCGTGGCCCTCTTCAACACGACCAATGCGCTGGCCCACGGCTACCAGGTCGAGCCCGACGTCTTCCCGCCCCGCGACTGAAACCATCTCTCCTCTTGACTCGGAGCTTCCGGCTGGGTTCGCTCCCAGGATTCTGGTCGCTCATGCCCAGTCTCGGCCGGTATGCCATCATTATTGTCTTCTTCAGAGCTTCATTCTTCGCCTTGATGAAGTTTCTCACGGTAACAGGATGGCAAGCATCATCTCGACTCAGTCGTCCGCCGAACTCCATCAGCCCGGCAATCGCACGATCTTCGAGGCTGGTCTGGAGTTGCGGTTCATCCCCGGCATCCTCGGTTCGCGAGTCCCCAAAATTGCGCTTGACAGACGATACGAGCATTTACTAATAAGACTTACCCCCCTGGGACGCGGCGGGACGGTCCGCATCCATGCGTCATGGATTGATCGTTCGTTGCTATCTTCGATCCATGATCGAGGTGAACGGTCTCGGTCCCCGGAGTCGCTGGGATTCCCCAGGAGTTTGCAACCGCGCTCGCGACGCCGAGGACGATTATGGAGACAGGGAAGAAGACCCTCACGACCCAGCATAAGGTCCCCTGGGAGCGGCATGAGTCGGTTCTGAGGACCTGGAAGTCGGACCCGCCGACCCACCCGGACAGTCCCCGATATCGCGCCTACGACTTTTCGGTTGAGGGCCGGTACTCGTTCTTCGAGTCGGTCGTCAACCTCTTCCGGCAGCGCGGCTGGCTCGACGCCCCTCCCGCCGACTACAAATGGGCCATCCTGACCATCTACTACCGCGCTCCGAAGGACCCGCGCGACTACTTTGCCAAGATCACTCCGCCGGAGACCTCCGAGCACGAGGTGGTCTCGGGTCCGTGATGGCGAGGAAGGTACACCATGCCTCGACTTTCCCCGACCCGACCGTTACCACACCGGTGAGTCGCTGGTCCGACCTCCGTCGGACCAGTTCCCCTGGTTGGCTCAGGCAGCACGAGGAATCTCGATCAAGCGATGATGTCGCGGACGACGTTGCCGTAGAGGTCCGTCAGGCGGAAGTCGCGGCCGCTGTAGCGGTACGTCAGCCGCTCGTGGTCGAGGCCGAGCAGGTGCAGGATCGTGGCATGGAAGTCGTGGACATGCACCGGGTTCTCGGCGGGCTTGGCGCCATACTCGTCGGAGACGCCGTAGCTGTAGCCCCCCTTGACGCCGCCGCCGGCCAGGAAGCAGGTGAAGCAGCGGGAGTGGTGGCCGCGGCCCCTGGGCGTGAGGTCTTGCCAGGGGGTGCGGCCGAACTCGGAGCAGCCGACGATCAGGGTGTCGTCCAGCAAGCCGCGACGCTTCAGGTCCTTCACCAGCGCCGCGATCGGCTGGTCGATGTTCTGCGAGAGCTTGCGATGATCGTCGATGTTGTTGTGGCTGTCCCAGTTGGTGTTCGAGCCGACATCGAACAGCTCGACAACGCGAACCCCGTGCTCGATCAGTCGCCGCGCGGTGAGGCACTGGGCGCCGAATGAGGAGGGATCATCGGCCTTGGCGCCGTAGAGCGCGAGCGTCTCGGCCGATTCCCTGCCGAGATCGAAGACCTCCGGTGCCTCGCGCATCAGGCCGTAAGCCGTGTCGAACGTGGTCATTCGCGCGGCCAGGTCGATATCCCCGGGGTGCGTTTCGAGGTGCGACTCGTTCAGGTCGCGGAGCATCAGGCTTTCTAGCTCCTGGCGCGTCACCGACGTCACCGGACTTTTCACGTCCGGTAGCGGGTTCGGCCCGGGGATCACGCGGACCCCCTTGTGGAAGGCGGGCAGGAAGTTGGAGTCCCAGGCCTGGAAGCCGTTGTACGGGTCCTTGGCGGCCAGCACGACGAACGAGGGCAGGTTCGTGTTCAAGGTGCCCAATCCGTAGCTGACCCACGAGCCGATACTCGGCATCGGGATCGTGACCGAGCCGGTGAGCATGCCGAGCGTCGCCGCGGAGTGGCCGGCGGAGTCGCCGTGGACAGTGTGCAGGAAGCAGAAGTCATCGATGGTCGAGCCGACGTGGGAGAACAGCTCGCTGACCATCTTGCCGCACTCGCCGTACGGCTGGAACTTGTAGGGCGAGCCGAGGATCTTCCGCTTGCCGTCCGGCTTGTCGTGGTCTTGCTGGAGCCTGGGCTTGTAGTCGAAGGTGTCGAGGTGAGAGAAGCCGCCGGTCATGAAGAAGAGGATCAGGTGCTTGGCCCTGGCCGGGAAGTGACCCGGCCGGGGGGCCAGCGGGTGACCGCCGTTCAACTCGGCGGCGAGGCTAAGACGCTGATAGAGGCCGAGTCCCCCGACGGCCGCCGCGCCCGCGGCAGCACGTCGCAGGAAGGTCCGGCGTGGCATCGTTTTGTCCGGCCATATCGCGGGCTCCCACGAGTCGTTTCGGCGGTTGCCGTGTCAATCAACGAAGAGAAATTCATTCGATGCCAGCAAGGTCCTCGCCAGCGCCGCCCATGACTCCCGCTCCCACTCTGAAGGCTCCATGCCATCGGACTCCAGGCTCTGCCCGTAGCGCTCGAGGAAGTCCAACGCCCGCTCCTTCTCCGGTTCCGACGGTGGCCGGGCGAAGGCGCTGGCGGTAGGCGAGGTCGAGACGCGATGACGGCTCCGACTCCGTGGCGATCAGGTTCTCCGCGAACTTCACGGCCTCGTCGTGGACGAATGGATTGTTGAGCAGGTAGAGCGCCTGGAGCGGCACCGACGAATTGTCGCGGACCGCCGTGGTCATGCTCGTATCCGGGCCGTTGAACAGCTTCAAGTACGGGTGCGGGTGCAGCCGCTGAACCATCAGATAGACGCTGCGGTGGTTCGAGTCGTACAGCGCCTTGAACTGGTGGTGTGCCGTGAATCGCCACTTGTCCTTGGGCGGGAACGGATGCGGTCCGGGCCGCGAGGCGTCGAGGTTGCCGCCAAGGGACAGGAGGGTATCGCGGAGCGCCTCGGCGTCGAGCCGGCGTCGGTCGGAATGCCAGTACCAGGTGTTGCCCGAGTCGGTCTCGGCGGCGGCCGGGTCGTGGCGGCTGGAGAGTTGGTAGGTCTTCGACAGAAGGATTTGACGGTGCATCGCCTTGATCGACCAGCCAGATGCGATGAATGACCGGGCCAGGTGGTCGAGCAGGTCAGGATGGGTCGGGGGCGTGCCGCGGAGGCCGAAGTCGGAGGGAGTGGGAACGATCGCCTTGCCGAAGTGGTGTTGCCAGATCCGGTTGACCATCACCCGCGCGGTCAGGTCAGCCGCGGGGCCGGTCAGCCACCGGGCGAACTGGACGCCGGCCGCTGGACCCCTCGGGGATCGCCAGGTCGGCGTCGGGGTCGAGCACCTTCGGCACCCCACGCGAGACGACCTCGCCGGTCTTTTGCGGGTCGCCGCCAATCTGGACCGCCACGTCGGTCGGCTTCCCCTCGCGGACGGCATACGCTACGGCGCCCCTTCGAGCGGCGACCGCTTCTCCTGACGCTCCAGCTCCTTCCGGATCGGCTTCAGTTCCTCTTCGAGACCTTCCTTCGTCTTCGTCTGCTCCGCCTTCAACTCGTCGAGCTGTTTCTTTAACTCGTCATGCTCGGACGACTCGGACGCCTTGAGCCGTTCCTCGGCCTCGGCGACCTTCTGCGTCAAGTCTTTGAGTCGGATCGCCTGTTCGCTCTCTGACTCGGCCTTCTCCAGCTTCGCCTTGATCGCGGCGACTTCCTCGGCGTGCTTCTGCCTCCAGTTCCTTCACCTCATCCGGGAGGATCAAGGGGGCGAACTTCGTCTGATGCCTCACCTCCTCCGCGCCGGCGAAGGGATACTGCGTGCTGGCGAAGAAGCCGTAAAGCGAGTAATAATCCTTCGACGTGATCGGATCAAATTTATGATCATGACACCGTGCACAACGGAGCGAGAGCCCGAGCACGACCTGGCCGGTCGTGTTCAGGGTGTCCTCGATGATCTGGTGCATGTCCTCCAGCTCGCGGGTGCCGAACCGCTTCGCCTGGGCGATGAA
Organism: uncultured Planctomycetales bacterium; assembly: GCA_963752755.1. Lineage (GTDB taxonomy): Bacteria > Planctomycetota > Planctomycetia > Isosphaerales > Isosphaeraceae > CAVVZJ01. The sequence goes on from CAVVZJ010000013.1 coordinate 162,283, forward strand.
GCCGGTGGCGATAACGCGGCGGGCGTAGTCGTCGGTCGGGCCTTCGCGGGCGAGGATGTCGCCGGCAAGTTGCTCGTGGAGGAAGCGGTCGTAGGGGATGTCGGCATTGAAAGCGTCGATCACGTAGTCGCGGTAGAGGTACGCCTCGGGGATCGGGTAGTCCGAGTTGTCGCCGGCCGTGTCGGCGTAGCGGGCCAGGTCGAGCCAGTAACGCCCCCAGCGCTCGCCGTACTGTGGCATGGCGAGCAGTTCCTCGACCAGCTTCGCATAGGCGTCCGGGCTCTCGTCGGCGACGAACGCCTCGACCCGTTCCGGGGTCGGCGGCAATCCGATCAGGTCGAACGTGACGCGGCGGATCAAGGTTCGCCGGTCGGCCTGCTCGACCGGGCTGAGCCCTTGCTTGCGGTGTTCGGCCGCGATGAAGCGGTCGATCGGCGACTCGGCCCAGCCGGTCGGGTCGGCGGGCGGCTCGACCGCCCGCAACGGCTCGAACGCCCAGTGTTTTTCGGTGGTGAGCGTCTTCGCCTCGACCGCCTCCGGCCAGGGGGCGCCGGCCTCAACCCAGACGGTGAGGTCGGCGATCGCCTGCTTTGGCAAGGCGTCCTTGCCGGGCGGCATCTTGAGGACCGCGTCGTCGTGCCGGATCGCCACGACGAGCAGGCTCTCATCCGTGTTGCCCGGCACGATCGCCGGGCCGCTGTCGCCCCCCTTGAGCATCGCCTCGCGCGAGTCGAGCCGCAGGCCGCCGCTGACCTTGTCGGCCCCGTGGCACTTGACGCACGTGCCCGCCAGCAACGGCCGCACCTTCGCCTCGAAGAACGCCTCGTCCACGGCCTCGCCGCCGCGGACCGGTTCGAGGCCGAGTAGATGCCAGCAGCGCCACGGCGAGGGCGGTTCTCCGGAGCATGCGTTCTCACCTCCGCATTGTGCGTCTCGCGCGACCGTCCAGCTTGGAAGTCTCCAACAAAACTCCAACCAGCATACCAGCGCCCGCGGTCGAAGTGTAGCCTTGATTTCCTGGAAATGCGGCTCGCGGTTCCGTGAGCAGGCCGTTGCGAAGGCCACCGGGAGCGGGTTAGCCTCACCCGAATCTGATCCCCAACCGCTTCTGGGAGTCCACCATGTCCATCCGCGCCATGAACCGACGCTCGGCCCTGAAGGTCCTGGCCGGCGGCCTGGCCTTCCCGTACATCTCCCGTGGCTACGCCGCCGCGCCCAGCGAGACCCTCAACCACGCCAGCTTCGGCGCCTCGGGCATGGCGTTCGCCGACATCCGCTCGCTCACCGCCAGCCCCCACCTGAAGCTCGTCGCCGTGGCCGACGTCGACCTGAACCGGACCGCCGAGGTGAAGAAGCTCTTCCCCGAGGTCCGCGTCTATCAGGACTACCGCGAGCTGCTCGACAAGGAGAAGGACCTCGACTCGGTCAACATCTCCACGCCCGACCACATGCACGCCCCGATCACCATGCGAGCCATGCAGCGCGGCCTGAACGTCTACACCCAGAAGCCCCTCACCCAGACGCTCTACGAGGCCCGCCAGCTCGCCCGGGTGGCGAAGGAGAAGGGGCTCGTCAGCCAGATGGGCATCCAGATCCACTCGCACCCGGTCCACAAGGCCGTCGTCGCCACCATCCAGGACGGCGCGATCGGCAAGGTCAAGGAGGTCCATAGCTGGAGCGGCAAGCAGTGGGGCGACCGCTCTCCCCGACCCGACCGCACCGACCCCGTCCCCGACGGCCTCGACTGGAACGGCTGGCTCGGCGTGGCGGCGAAGCGTCCGTTCATCGATCGACTGGTATCACCCGGGCGTCTGGCGCAAGCGGCTCGACTTCGGCACCGGCACCTTCGGCGACATGGGCTGCCACATCCTCGACCCCGTCTTCGGCTCCCTCCAGCTCACCGCCCCCACCGAGGTCCGCTCCGAGGGCGGCGCCCCGAACGAGCATAGCTGGGGCCTCGACTCCGTCGTCCGCTACATCTTCCCCGCCACCCCCCAGACCACGGAGACCCTGACCCTCACCTGGTACGACGGCGACCGCCGCCCGCCCGACGAGGTCAAGTCCCTGATCGGCGACCGTCGCCTCAGCGACCAGGGTTCGATTTACATCGGCACCGAGGGCGTCCTCTATTCGCCCTACATCGCCCCGCCGGTCCTCCTGCCCGCCGAGAAGTTCGCCGACTACAAGCGTCCCGAGCCCGAGGGCGACAACCACTACCTCCAGTTCGTCGAGGCCTGCCGCGGCAACGGCCAGACCTCGGCCCCCTTCGCCTACTCCGGCCCGCTCACCGAGATGGTCCTGCTCGGCTGCCTCGCCACCCGCTTCCCCGAGACGACCCTGGCGTGGAATGCCGATTCCCTCAAGATCACCAACGTCGAGGAAGCCAACCGCTTCGTCCGCCGCGACTACCGCGACGGGCTACGAGACCGAGGGGCTTTGAGCGAGGTCACCGGATTGACGAGGCCCGAGAGGATTGAGGGAGGGGGTCTTCACCACAAAGGCACAAAGGACACGAAGGTTGCACAGAGAAGAGATCGCCCTCCCTCTTTCTCCTCGGCGTCCTCCGTGCCTCTGCGAGAGCCCCTCTTCTCTTTGACATCGCACCCTCATACGTCTTCCCCGCTTCCATCTCCGAACGCTGCTGATCGCCGTGGTCGCCGTCGCTGTGCTGCTCTGGGCCGGCCTGATGGCCTGCCGGTCGATCTATTACGAGGTCTTGGCCCGCTCGTGGCTGGCACCCAGGGAGCAGGCTTACCTGGACGACACCCTCGCGCTGGAACGTCGGACCGGCAAGCCGTTGACCCCCCGTGAGGTCCACCTGGTCGAATTCGGCCATCGGATGGTCGCCTATATCGCTCGTCAGCGGGCGCGTTACGAGTTCATCGCCCACCACCCCTGGCTTCCCGTCGCGGCCGACCCGCCGTTGCCCGAGTGGCATGAGCCCTAGCCGAATGGCCCTTTTCCGCACGCTTCTCGACACCACGCCAGGGAGGCCGCGATGACACGCTCCGACCTCCTCCGTCATTTCCCGACCTTGATCGGGATCGGCCCCCGTCTCCGTTCCCTGCACCTTCCTCGCATCCGACACAAGATGCGCTGGGCGGCGGTCGCGGTCCTGGCGGTGGGGCTCGCGATCGGTTGGAAAGCGCTCCGACAGTATCTGGATAGCATCTCCAAGATCTATTGCCTTCGAGCCGAGGCTTACGTCCGCCTCGCCTACGAAGCCAGCCGCGACGCCGACGCCCTCGCCGCTCGTCTCGACGCCACCTCCGGATCGGACGACGCGGCGACCTTCTATGCCTACGTCAAGGTCGTGCGCCGACGCAGCTACTTCCGTCGCCTCACAGTCAAGTATTACCTGGCTGCCAACCGCCCCTGGATGACCGTCGAGCCGGATCCGCCGCCGCCCGAATGACGGGAGCCCGAACCGATGCTCACCCTTCGTCGCCTCCACCTCCGCACGCTCCTGATCGCCGTGGCGGTTCTCGCCCTGGCGTTGGGGGGTTGGCAGATGTGGAGACGGCGGGAATACTGCCTCCAGCAAGCGGCTCAGCGACCAGAGCGATCTGGGCCCTGAACATGGAAGTGGCTCGGATGCGAAGGCTGGCGCACGGTTATCCCGGTGCGGTCACGAAACAGGCGCTCGATCATTACATCACCAAGACATGGTCTCGAATCGAATATTATGAACAATTGCGGCGGAAATACGAGCGAGCGGCCCGATCTCCGTGGCTTCCGATTGAGCTGGACCCGCCCCGCCCCGAGTGATGAGGAACCCGCGCCATGCAGCCTGCCTGTCCCCTCAAACCCTGGCGGATTCTCGCGGCCCTCGCCGCGCTGGGCCTCTGCCACGCGACGGCCGCCAGCAGCGAGCCCCTGGCCCGCGAACGGCTCGAACGATCGCGGTCGAAGTACGCGACGCCCGAGTCCTGGGACGCTCGCCGGGCCGAGCTGCGACGCGCCTTCCTCGAAGGCGCCGGGCTCTGGCCCCTGCCGGAACGGGGCTCGGTCCATGCGATCGTGAGTCAGCGTCGGGAGCATGACGGCTACTCGGTTGAAAACGTGGCCCTGGAGACCCTGCCCGGGTTCTACTGCACCGGCAACCTCTACCGCCCCCTCGAACGCGACCAGTCCGGCCCCGCGATCCTCTGCCCCCACGGCCACTTCCGCCCGCTCGGCCGGTTCCGCGAGGAGCACCAGATCCGCTGCGCCCAGCTCGCCCGCATGGGCGCGACCGTCTTCTCCTACGCCATGGTCGGCTGGAACGACTCCCGCCAGACTACCCACGACGAACCGCTGGTCCTCGCCTTGCAGACCTGGAACAGCCTCCGCGCCGTCGATTACCTCACGTCTCTTGAGGATGTGGACCCCTCGCGCATCGGCATCACCGGCGCCTCCGGTGGCGGCACGCAGTCGGTTTACCTGACCTTGATCGACGACCGCGTGAAGGCCGTTGCCCCCGTGGTCATCCTCTACCCCTGGACCGAGGAGGACGGCTGCCGCTGCGAGGGCGGCTTGCCGGTGATGTCGGCCGCCGCGACCTGCTCGATCGAGCTGGCCGCCGCAGCGTCGCCGAGGCCCCAGCTCGTCATCAGCGTGGGGAATGATCCCACGAAGCACTTCCCCGAGACTGGCTTCCCCTTCCTCCGTGACCTCTACGCCCTCGCCGGTGCCCCCGACGCCGTCCGCAACCTCCACCTCCCCGACGAGTCCCACGACTTCGGCCCCAGCAAGCGCCAGGCCGTTTACGCCTTCTTTGCCCAGCACCTCGGCCTTGCATCGACCCCCGAAGATTTGAGCAAGATCACCATCGAAGCCCCCACCACGATGGAGGTCTTCAACGCCGCCCGCCCCCTCCCCCCCGGTGCGATCCAGGGCAGCGAGGCCGTCGCCAAGGCACTCGCACAAGTGATCGATCAGAAGTCGAATTCAACAAACAAGACTTCCCCACTCGACGGCCCCCTCGCCGACTATTCCTTCCGCGAGGCAACGCCCGCCGACGAGTCTCTGATCTTCACGCCCCCCGGCTTCAACAAGGTTGGCGTTCCCGCCGAGGCGTCCGGCCCCGACGTCGCCCATCTCAAGCTCACCTTCGAGGACAAAGCGACCGGCCGCCCCACCCCCTGCCGCGTCAACGTCGTCGGTCCCGACGGCAACTTCTATGAGCCCGCCTCCGGCCCCTTGACGATCCACAGCCTGACCGGCGAGTGGCCCAAGTGGCCGAATGCCTGGGGCAACCGCCCCGGCAAGGCCCCCTTCCGCTACTTCGGACGATTCTTCTACTCCACCGGCCAATCGAAGGTCGCCGCGCCGGCCGGAAAAGTGTGGGTCGAGGTCTGGAAGGGTTTCGAGTACCGGCCGGAGACGACTACCGTTGAGCTGAAACCCGGCGAGACACGTGAAGTCACATTGACACTGGATCACGTCGTCCCCATGCCCGAACTCGGCTACTATTCCGGCGACCCCCACGTCCACATCCCCCGCGCCGACGACTCCGACGACCGCAAGATCTTCGACCTTCTCGCCGCCGAGGACATCCACGTCGCGACCTTGCTTGCCTACAACGAACCTGCCGGCCCCTACAACGGCACGATGGACGACATGGACTCCCCCAGCGCCGCGGCCTGGGCCAGAGATCGGCCCGCGGCCGGGAGGGCTATCAGATCATCTCCGGCCAGGAGTACCGCAGCAGCACCTATGGTCACTTGAATTTATTCCTCCTCGACAACCTCGTCCTCCCTGGCCAGTCGCTCAACGCCAACAACTGGCCCCTCTACGGCGACGTGATCCGCGACGCTCGCGATGCCGGGGGCGTCGCCTTCTACGCCCACGGCGGCTACGCCCAGGCGATCTACGCCGACGTTGTGCAAGGCAATCTCGACGCCGTCGAGCTGCTCCAGTTCGGAGTCTATCGCGGGATCGGTCTGATCGACTGGTACCGATTCCTCAATAGCGGTTTTCGCCTTCCCGCCGTCGCCGCCAGCGATTACCCCGCCTGCCGCAAGCTCGGCGATTGCCTCACCTACGTCCATTCCGACCGTCCCCCCGATGCCGTCGCCTGGCTCCGCGGCGCCGCCGCCGGCCGGAGCTTCGTCACCACCGGCCCGCTCGTCCTCCTCGAAGTCGAAGGCCAGCAGCCCGGCACCACGATCGACAGGGCCGGTCCCGGACCGCACCGCGTCAACGTCCGCCTCCGCGTCCGATCCGAGGTCGCGCCGGTGTCGAACGTGCAGATCGTCGTCAACGGCCGCATCCTCGAAGAGACTCGCCGTCTCCGCGGAGCAACAAGCTCGGTCACTGGATCGAGCTGCGAGCGCCCCATCGACCTCGACCGCTCCGCCTGGATCGCCGCCCGCGCCTTCTCGACCTCGAGGACCGGCCTGCCCGATGCCGAGTCCCACACCAACCCCGTCTATGTCATCCTCGACGGCAAGGCCCCTTACGAGCAGGAATCGATCGACGTCTTGATCCGCCGCCTCGACGACCAGATCGCGGCCCACAAGAAGCGTTCGTTCCCCGAACAAGCCCGCGTCATCTCGTATTTCGAGCGTTCCCGCGACATCCTCCTCAAGATCCGCGATGCCGGCGGCGCCCCCGCCAAGGGTCATCCGTCCGACATCGCCCGCGACGAGACCGCCCTGCTCGACACCGGCCGCCGCAGCCACACCGAGGAGGAACTCCGCGCCTTCCTCAAGCCCGTCCCGCCTCGGCCAATCGAGGAAGTCCTCAGGAGCTTCGAGGCCGTCGATGGGTTCCGCATGGAACTGGTCGCGAGCGAACCCCTGGTGGTCGATCCGGTCGCCGCGGCCTTTGACGAGGACGGCAACCTCTACGTCGCCGAGATGCGCGACTACCCCTACAAGCCCGCCCCCGGCGGCACCCCGATCGGCACGATCCGCAAGCTGATCGACAACGACGGCGACGGCGCCTTCGACGAGTCCCACGTCTTCGCCGACCGCCTCCTCTGGGCCGCCGGCGTCGCCCCCTGGAAGGGCGGCCTGTTCGTCACCGCCCCGCCAGACATCCTGTACCTCAAGGACACCGACGGCGACCACAAGGCCGACGTCCGCCGCGTCGTCTTCACCGGCTTTGGCATCGAAAACCAGCAGGCGATGCTCAACAACCTCCAGTGGGGCCTCGACCACAAGATTTACGGCTCGACCGCCGGCAACGGCGGCGACGTCCGCCCCGCCGACCACCCCGACGCCGCCCCGATCGACGTGGACGGCCGCGACTTCCGCTTCGACCCCGCCGCCGAGACCTTCGAGGCGATCACCGGCACCGTCCAGTTCGGCACCACCTTCGACGACTGGGGCGACCGCTTCCTCTGCAGCGAGTCGCAGCCCTTGCTACACGCGGTCCTCCCCCAGCACTACCTCGCCCGCAACCCCTACCTGCCCGTCCCCGCCGCCATCAAGAACATCGCCCCCGGCCCCGTCCCGATCTTCCGTATCAGCCCGATCGAGCGTTGGCGTCAGATCCGCTCCAGCCGCCGGATCGCCCACGGCGCCCGCTCCGCCAACGCCGCCGGCGCCAGCCACCACGTCGTCGATGCCGCCGCCGGCGTGATGATCTACCGCGGCGGCGCGTATCCGCCCGAGTTCTACGGCAACGCCTTCGTCGGCGACAGCCAGAACAACTTGATCCACCGCCGCATCCTCGAACCCGACGGCGTCACCTTCAATTCCCGACGCGCCGACGATCGCACCGAGTTCGTCCGCTCGTCTGACATCTGGTTCCGCCCTGTCAACCTCCTCAACGCCCCCGACGGCACCCTCTACGCCCTCGACATGAGCCGCGAGGTCATTGAGTCGATCCACATCCCGACCGACGTCGTCAAATATCTCGACCTGACCAGCGGTCGCGACCACGGCCGCATCTACCGGATCGCTCCCCCCGGCTTCCGCTATCCCGGCCCCCCGCGACTCGGCCGGGCCAGCACCGCCGACCTCGTCGCCGCACTCGAAAGCCCCCACGGCTGGTATCGCGACACCGCCCACCGCCTCCTTTTCGAGCGCCAGGACCTCACCGCCGTCGCCTCCCTCCGTCGCCTCCTCGTCTCCTGCCCGCGCCCCGAGTCACGCCTCCACGCCCTCTGGTCGCTCCACGGCCTGAACTCCCTCAAGGACGCCGATCTCCTCCGTGCCCTCGACGACGCCTCCCCCCACGTCCGTCGCCACGCTCTCCAACTCTCCGAGTCTCGGCTCGACGCCTCGCCCGAGGTGCTCGCCCGCGTCCTCGCCCTCGCCGACGACCCCGATCCCCGCGTTCGCTTCCAGCTCGCGTTCACCCTCGGCGCCTCCCACGACCCCCGCGCCGCCTCCGCCCTCGCCCAGATCGCCCACGATTCGGCAGGCGACCCGTGGACCCGGACCGCCGTCCTCAGCTCGGCCGGCGACAACGCCAACACCCTCCTGGCCGACATCCTCGTCCGCTCCTCCTTTCCCACCGGCTCCGACGGCGGCCCCCTCCTCCACGCGCTCGCCTCCGTCGTCGGTGCCCGCCGCCAGCCGGACCAAGTCGGCCGCGCGATCACGACGATCGCCTCCGCCCCGTCGGACTCGGTCCGCAACGGCCTGATCCTCTCCATGGGCGAGGCGTTGAAGCGTTCCGGGTTCCGTCTCGACCAGGCGGTCGATGGACCGGAGAAGGCGATGACCTTCCTCAAGGCTCGTGAATCCGAGGCCCACCGCGTCGCCACCGACATCGACGCCCCGATCCCCGACCGCGTCGCGGCGATCCGCTTCCTCGCCTGCCTCTCGTACGACTCCGCGCGCGAAACGCTCGCCTCCCTGCTCGACCTCCGCCAGCCGGAGCCGGTCCAGGTCGCGGCCTTGCAGGCGTTCGCCGGCTATCCCGACGCTGAGGTCGCCCCGCTCGTCCTCGCCCACTGGCGCGAGGCGACGCCGGACGTCCGCGCCCAGATCCTCGAAGTCCTCCTGAGCCGCGACGACCGCGCCCGTGCCTTCCTCCGGGCCGTCGCCGACGGTCAGGCCGACGCCGCCCCCCTCGCCCCCGCCCAGCGAGCCCGCCTGCTCGAGCACCGCGACGAATCCATTCGCTCGCTCGCCCGCCGCGTCCTCGGTGCCGCGACCTCCTCGCGTGAGGAGGTGGTCGCCGCCTATCGACCCGTCCTCGCGAAGTCCGGTGACGCGACCCGCGGCGAAACCGTCTTCCGCCGCGAGTGCTCCGCCTGCCACCGGATCGGCACCAACGGCCACGCCATCGGACCCGACATCACCTCCTCCGCCTCCCGCGACGCCGAGGCCCTGCTCGTCCACATCCTCGACCCCAGCCGTTACGTCGCACCCAACTATGTTCAATACCAGGTCGTCGATACCGCCGGCCGCATCTACACCGGCCTGATCGCCTCCCAGTCCGCCACGAGCCTCACCCTCCGCCGTGAGGAGGAGAAGGAAGATACGATCCTCCGCACCGACATCGAGGAACTGGCCAGCACCGGCAAGTCCTTGATGCCCGAAGGGCTCGAAGCGAAGATTCCCTCCGCCGAGATGGCCGACCTCCTCACCTACCTCCGCGCCGTTCAATCCGCCTCGAACTCCGACGCCGAGCCCCCGCTCGACATCGGCACCGAGCCCGGTCTGATCGAGCCGCCCGCCCCTTGACCCGGAGTGAGATCCATGCAGGGAATTCCGAAGTTCGCCGCGTTCCTCGGGTGCCTCGCCGTCTCCGCCCTGGCGGTCGCCGACGACCCGCCGGGGCGGGACAACCCCATCGTCGCCGAGAACCGCCACCCCGGCGCCACCGACTGGCAACTGACCCGCGTCCGCCCCGACCGCGGCGGCTTCCGCTCCACCTGGATCGAGGGCTACTGCTCCCGTCAGAGCGTTGAGGCCGGCGATACCATCGACATCATGGTCTCCACCGACCCGCCTCGCCTCTTCCAGCTCGAAATCTTCCGCATGGGCTACTACGGCGGCCGCGGCGCCCGCCTCATGAAGACCCTCGGCCCCTTCCCCGGCAAGGCTCAGCCCACACCGCAGCCCGGCCCCAAGAACATCCACGAATGCCACTGGGAACCCTCCACCCAACTCACCATCCCCGACGACTGGCTCAGCGGCGTCTATCTCGGCCGGCTCACCACCCTCCCCGAGGACCCGGAGCAACCCTACTGGCAGAGTTACGTCGTCTTCATCGTCCGCGACGACCGCCCCGCCGAGGTCCTCTTCCAGTGCTCCGACAACACCTGGCAGGCTTACAACCGCTGGCCCGACAACTACTCCGTTTATACTCACCCCAAGGGCAATCAAGGCCCCTGGGCCGACGTCAGCTTCGACCGCCCTTACGGCCGCGAGGCCCAGTTCACCGGCGTCGTCAACGACCCCCTCACCTTCGGCTCCGGCGAGTTCCTGCCCCTGGAATTCCCCCTCGCCTACTGGCTGGAGCAGCACGGCTACGACGTCACCTACTGCGCCAACAGCGACATGCTCTCCCCCGACCGCGGCCTGAAATGCCAGGTCTTCATCAGCGTCGGCCACGATGAATACTGGGACATCCGTCAATACAACAGCGTGACGAAGCTCCGCGACGAGGGCATCAACCTCCTCTTCCTCTCCGGCAACACCTGCTGCTGGGTCACGCCCCTTCGCCCGAGCAGCGTCGGCCGCCCCGACCGCATCATGTTTCGCGGCGGACCCTACGGCGCCGACAACACTTATGCCCTCAACCGCGAGAAGGACAACGGCCCCTTCCCCGAGCACGGCCCCGATGAAGGGCTCCTCATGGGCGTCCGCAACATCGAGCCCGTCAACGGCGGCGGTGACTGGGTCGTTGTCCAGCCCGACCACTGGATCTTCGAGGGCACCGGCGTCAAAAAAGGCGACCGCATCCCCGGCCTGATCGGCTGGGAATACCACGGCGACCCCGCCGACATCCCCGGCCTCGAAGTCGTCGGCGCCGGCACCGCCTGGGTCGGCGGCGTGACGCCCCAGCACTGGGCCGCCACGATCTACCCCGGCCCCAAGGGCAACTTCGTCTTCAACGCCTCCACCATCTTCTGGGCCCAGGGCCTCTCCTCCCCCCCCGGCCACACCCTCCCCTGGTCCCACTTCTCCCGCCCTCATGGCCCGGATGAGCGAGTTCAGCGGATCACCCGCAACCTCCTCGAACGCGCGATCCATCCGGAGCCGTAAAGATTGCTTTTGTTGAGATGGCTTCCCGTTTGACTCATTTGTGGATGATATTCCCATAAAGAGAAGGGCCTGCCACTCGAGCGTTCGGGCCACGGGCACGCCCACAACCTCTCCGTGGGCATGCCCCCACGCCTGGGGGGAAGGAAACGCGGTTGCGGCCCGTCGTTCAATCAGGCTTTGGCGCGGCGACGAAGCCTGATCAAGCCGAGCATCGAGACGAGGCCGGTCCCCATTCCAAGCAGGGTCGAGGGCTCCGGGACGGACCCTACCGGTGCCCCGTTGATCGTAAAGAGCAACACCGCGGGTGCCCCATTCACTTCTCCGTAGGACATCTCGAAGTTATACAACCCGGCGGTCGAGGCGGTGACGTTGAAGGGCGTGTTCGTGAACGCCGTTGGTCCGGGGTGATTGACGACCAGACCAATGCTGTCGACGTTGAGTTGGAGCCCGTCGTCGTGCCCGACGACGAACGCGTTGTTCCCGGCGTTGAGGTAGAAGCTGCCGGTGAAATAGAAGTAGGTGTTGTTTGCACTGTGCGATGGGTCGAACGCCGCCGACGTGTTGTAGAAGGTCGGGTTGTTCAGGAAATCGCCGATCGTGTAGCCGCTCACACGGCTGTCGAAATTGAACGTCCCGGCGTCGAACATCGCGTCCGGCGTGCCGAGAGAACCGGCCTGACTGAGCGTCGCGTTACTGGCGGCGCTGCCCTGGTTCAGCCAGAGCGAGCCGGTGATATGCTGGGCCATCGCCGGCCCGGTCCAGCTGAGAAGCAAGGCCAACACGGCCATTCGCAGGCTCTGTCTCCTCATCAATCGACCTCCATCTCTCAGGAGCGGCGTAGCCCGATAGCGGTACCCCCGTTACCGGGCCTGCACCAGATGCGTTCGCGAGCTTATGAGGGCAAAACGCTAATGTCAAGAAATCACCCAAAAAAATCTGTTCTTTCCTTAACTTTATCGATCAATATAGTGGTATGCTCAAGGCCTCACAACGTCCGGTCATCTGCTATTCCTCACGGTGTCTCGAAGCCTTGGAACCGCCCGGCTCCGGGAATCCTCGATTGCTGAGGGCGATACTCCGCAACCTGGCCCAATTGTTCACCATGGGTTAAAATCTGTCATGGCCCGACAACGCCCCGGCTCTTGCAACGGCGCGTCGGGCGGTCCATCCTGGGGGCGTTGTGGGCTGCGGGGCGACCCGTGGCAACGATCGTCAGGGACCTTTCGGGAGCCATCCCCATGAATCGCGAGTCCCATTCGACGGCTTCTCGGACCACGCGCCGGCAGTTCGGCCGGACGGTGGCCGGCTCGGCCTTGGCCGCCTTCGCCGCGCCGGCAATCGTCCGCGGCCGGAACCTCAACGACAAGCTCCGGATCGCCATGATCGCCTGCGGCGGCCGGGGCGCGGCCAACCTCGGCTCGGTCGGCTCCGAGGACATCGTCGCCCTCTGCGACGTCTTCGAGCCGGCCATCGACCGCGCCGCCCGGAAGCACCCGCATGCCCGGCGGGTTCTCGACTTCCGCAATCTCTACGACAAGCACGCCAACGAGTTCGACGCCGTCGTCGTCAGCACCCCCGAGCACACCCACGCCTTCGCGACGATGCCCGCCCTCCAGCTCGGCAAGCACGTCTATTGCGAGAAGCCGCTGACCCGCAACATCGAGGAGGCCCGCATCATCCGCCTGGCCGCCGCCAAGGCCAAGGTCGCGACCCAGATGGGCACCCAGATCCACGCCAGCGAGAACTACCGCCGCGTCGTCGAGATGATCCACGCCGGCGCCATCGGCCCGGTCAGCGAGGCCCACATCTGGGTCTCCCGCGCCTGGGGACGGCAGTCGAAGGAAGCCGCCGAGCGGAACCACGACATCGTCTTCGTCCGCGAGCGTCCCGAGGGCTCGACCCCGATCCCGGCCGGCCTCGACTGGGACCTCTGGCTCGGCTCCGCCCCCGAGCGGCCCTTCCACGAGGTCTACTGGCCCGGTCCCAAGTGGTACCGCTGGTGGGATTTCGGCAACGGCACCATGAGCGACCTCGGCAGCCACTGGATCGACCTCCCCTTCTGGGCCCTCGACCTCAAGGCCCCCCTCACCATCGAGGCCTTCGGCCCCGAGCCCCATCCCGAGCTGGCCCCGGCGTCGATGCATGTCACCTACGAGTACGGCCCCCGCGGCGACCTGCCGCCTGTCCGCGTCTCCTGGTATCAAGGCGAGGACAAGCCCCAGGCCTGGCAATCCAACGAGATCCCCCGCTGGGACAATGGCGTCCTCTTCGTCGGCACCAACGGCCGCAAGCTCCTCGCCGACTACGGCAAGTACGTCCTCCTCCCCGAGGACCGCTTTCGTGACTACCAGCGCCCCGAGCCGACCCTCCCCCGCCCCGCCAGTCACCACGCCGAGTGGATCGCCGCCTGCAAGACCGGCTCCCCCACCGGCTCCAACTTTGAGTATGCCGGCTGGCTCACCGAGGCCAACCACCTCGGCAACGTCGCCCACCGCGTCGGCAAGAAGATCGCGTGGGACCCCGACAACCTCCGCGCCCGCAATGCCCCCGAGGCTGAGCCCTTCATCCGCACCGACTACCGCTCCGGCTGGTCGCTCGGCTGACTCTGGTCATTCGTCTTTCGTAGGGTGCGTCGCGTCTTCGACGACGCACCCTCCTAAAACCAACGGTGTGTCGTCGAAGACGCGACGCACCTTACGCCATGAGGAACTTCCCCCATGCCCGCCTCCCCCACCCGCCGCGAGTTCCTCCGCGCCGGCCTGACCGGCCTGGGGACGCTCTCCTTGCCGACCTTGCTCCGCCTCCGCGCGGCCTCGGCGACTGAGGGGCGGGCGTCGGGGAAAGGGCCGCGGGAGCGCACGGCCGTCATCGTCGTCTGGCTCCGCGGCGGTTGCAGCCACCTCGACACGTTCGACCCGAAGCCCGACGCCCCCTCCGAGTTCCGCGGCCCGTTCACCCCGATCGCGACGAAGACCCCCGGCCTCCACTTCACCGAGCTGGTTCCCCGCCTCGCCGCGCTCGCCGACCGCCTCGCCGTGCTCCGCTCGATGGCCCACACCGGCGGCGGCCACCCCGCTGGCTCGCTCCAGGTCCTCTCCGGCGACCCCGACCCGCGCGACAAGCCGGAGCCGATCCGCCCCGACTTCATGTCCGTCGCCCACTACCTCCGCGCCGGCTCCGACCCCTCCCGCACGATCCCCAACTACGTCGGCGTCAATCCGATCACCCGCTACGACAGCTTCGTGATCGCCGGGCCCGCCTACCTCGGCCCGGCGTATGAGCCCTTCGCCGTCACCGGCGATCCGAGTGCCCCCGGCTTCCGCGTGCCCAACATCGGCCTGCCCGACGCCGAGGTCAAACGCCTCAACCGCCGCCTCCAACTGCGACGCTCTTTCGATGACCTCCGCCGCGAGATCGACTCCTCCGGCGCTCTCCAGGCGATGGACGCTTTCGAGTCCCAGGCCATCGGCCTCCTGACCAGCCCCGAGGCCGCCCGCGCCTTCGACCTCGACCAGGAAGACCCCCGCCTCCGCGACCGCTACGGCCGCCACGCCTGGGGCCAGCAATGCCTGATGGCCCGCCGACTCGTCGAGGCCGGCGTCGAGATTGTCACCACCACCTTCGACGGCCCCCTCTGCGGACGCGTCGCCAACTGGGACGACCACGCCGTCAACCACCACGTCTTCGAGGCCCTCCAGTACCGCGCTCCCCTACTTCGACCAGGCCGTTTCCGCCCTGATCGAAGATCTTTATGCACGTGGCCTCGACCGCCGCGTGCTGGTCGTCATCACCGGCGAGTTCGGCCGGACCCCCCGCATTTCCCACGTCGCCAGCAGTGGCGGCGGCGTGGCCAGCGGACCCGCCGGCACCGTCCAGCCCGGCCGCGACCACTGGCCCCGCGCCAACACCATGCTCTGGTCCGGCGGCGGCCTCGCCACCGGCCAGCTCCTCGGCGCCACCGACCGCCGCGGCGAGGACGTCATCGACCACCTCGTCGGCCCCCAGGACTTCCTCGCTACCATTTACCAACACCTCGGCCTCGATCCCGACAACACCACCATCCCCGATCGCCTCGGCCGTCCCACCCGCATCGTCCACGACGGCCGCCCCATCCCCGAACTCGCCCGCGTCTCCTGATCCTCCCCGCCCTTCTTCCCGGAAACGGTGATAAGTGTCCGGGCAAAAATAAAGTCGTCAACTTTTTGTGCAGTGGGGAGTGATGGTGTAGTTCCATTCGCCGTGGAACTGAGCCGGCTTGAGGTTCACCTTGGCCAGGTGCTCGTCCGTGACAGTGATGCCGGTCTCGTACTTGCCTTCGTCGAGCGCGGCTCTCACGATGAGCCCCTTCTTGGTTCGCGTGGCGGCGATCAAGTTGACGATCACCTGGACACTCACCAACGGCTTGCCGCGCCAGTTCTGGGTGATGAAGCTGAACCGCCGGTGCTCCACCTTGTTCCACTGGCTCGTGCCCGGCGGGAAGTGGCTCACCGTCAGCTTCATGCCGATCGCGTCGGCCAGACCCTGCAACGCGACCTTCCACAAGCGGGTGCGGTACCCGTTGCTCCCCCCGCCGTCCGCGGTGATGAACAACTCGGTGGCGTGGGGAAAGCGGGAGGTCCCCATCTCTTGCCACCACCGGCGAATGCTCGCGGCCGCGAAGTAGGCGGTGTCATGGTCGATCCCCACGCTGACCCAGCCCTGGTTGTTGGTCACGTCGTAGACGCCGTAGGGGATCGCCTTGCCCAGTTCCTTGTCCTGAAAGTCGTGGACGCGCACCGGCTCCGGTTGGCCCTCGGGGCACCACTCACGGCCGCCGTTCTTGAAATCCCCCACCAACTCCTTCTTCTTCGTGTCCACCGAGATCACCGGCTGATGCCGCTTCTGGAACCGCGCCGCCTGCGCGTTGATGAACTCGAACTGGGCGTTACGGTCGGGGTGTTGGTTGCCCTCGCGCGTCTTACGGTTGGCTTGCAGGCTCTAGCCGGCCTCGTGGAGCAGCCACGCCACCGTGCGATAGCCGGCCCGGTGTCCCTGCCCGGTCAACTCCGTCGCCAACCGCCGCGTGCTCTTGCACGTCCAACGCAAGGGCGACATCGGATCGCCCCGCGTCCGCGGCTCCAGCAGCCCCTCCAAGGTGGCGACCAACGTCGGGTCCGATTCCGTCAGGCGCTGCGCCCCGCCCCACCACGTCGCAAGCTCTCGGTTACGGGTTCGTCCGGGTGGCTCCCGCGGTACTCCAGCTCTCGAAGCCCGGCCTGGATGGTGTCCCGCGCCAGTCCCGTGGCCGTAGCGACCGCCGTCACGCCTCCGTACCCGTAGTCCCGCGCTTCCGCCGCCGCCCACTGTCGTCTCGAGCGCTCATCGAGCACGGCGTCCAGCGCGGGATACTTGAGGCGGATCCGTTCTATGACAGTTGCATCCTGCATGACTCGACAGCATAGCAATCCCGGCCCTGCGGTAAAGGAAAAGTTGACGACTTTATTTTTGCCCGGGCCCTAATTCTACTGTAACCGATTCTCCGTGACCTTCGCGGCTCGCCCGCATATCCTGAACCGGCAGGAGGATACGCCCCCCGGACTGGAGGTCTCCCGATGTCGCTCCTGGATCACCCCGAGGCCCAGGCCCTGCTGGGCGACGCCACGGTCACACCCCAATCCGTCCGCGACGGCACCGACCGCCTGACCGCCTTCCTCCAGCGTTACCTCCCGCGGTTCTACCGCCTCGAGCAACGCGCGAATGCCGCCCTGGTCATCCACGGCTTGCTCAGCGGCTTGGAACGCAAGACCTGCGAGCCGATCGCCATCGAGGCCGGCCTGCCCCGCAAGCCGATCCAGTTCTTCGTCGGCTCGGGCAAATGGGATGACGAGGCCGTGATGCGTGAGCTGCGCGACCATGTCCGCGAGGAGCTGGCCGAGCCCGACGGCGTCGTGGTCATCGATCCCAGCGCCTTCCCCAAAAAGGGAACCGAGTCCTGTGGTGTCGCTCGCCAGTGGTGCGGCCGGCTCGGCAAGCTCGACAACGGCCAGGTCGGCGTCTTCCTGGCGTATGCCGCGACGACCGGTTATGCCCCCCTGGACCGACGGCTCTATCTGCCCGAGGACTGGGCCGACGACGAGGACGCGCCGCGCGAAGGGCCACGTCCCCCCGGAGGTCGAGTTTCGGGAGAAGTGGCGGATCGCCTTGGAGTTGCTCGACCGGAGCCTGCCGGGGCTGCCCCACGGCTGGATCACCGGCGACGACGAGTTCGGCCGGGCCTCCGCGTTCCGGGCGCAGCTCCGCCAGCGGCACGAGCGGTATGTCCTGGACGTGCCGTGCGACACCACCATCCGCGATCTCCAGCGACGGCGGCCGCCCCGCAAGCACGCCGGCGTGGGCCGCAAGCGTGAGGTGCCGTTCGTGCGGGCCGAGGTCTGGGCGGCGAGCCAGCCGGAGTCGCGGTGGGAGCGGATCACCGTGCGTGACGGCGAGAAGGGCCCGCTGGTCGTCGAGGCCATGACCGTGCGAGTTCGAGCCAAAGAGGAGGGCCGGATCGGTTCGGAGGAGCGGCTGGTGGTGATCCGGCCGGTCGGTGAGTCGCGGCTCGATTACGCGCTGACCAACGCCGGGGCGGAGGTCACACTGACCGAGTTAGTCCGGGTGCAACGCCAGCGGCACCGGATCGAGGAGCTTTTCGAGGCCGGCAACGGCGAGGCCGGTCTGGATCATTACGAGGTCCGCAGTTGGGTCGGCTGGCACCACCACATGACGCTGTCGCTCTTGGCGTTGTGGTTCTTGTGCCTGGAGCGGCGGCTTGGGGGGGAAAACCCCGGCAGTGACCGTGCCCCAGATGCGGCAGATCGTCACGCGGCTGCTCCGGCAGCCGGCCCCGACCCCCGAGGAGATCGCCGAGGTGGTCACGCGGGTGCTGCGGCGAAACGAGGAGACGCGGATCTACCACTGGTACAAGGCCACCGGGAAGTTCCCGCCTCGTCGAACACGATCCGATACGAGCTGATCGCTTGAGATTTCGTTGAAACGGTTACAGTAGAACTAAAGAGACTCATTCGATTCTTGCCGGCTGAATCGATTCGCGAGGGGCCGAGTTGTCCGCCGCGTTATCAAGCCGTTCGGCATGCTGGAGCGCGGCGTCCACGCAACCGACAGTGGTGTGCTGGACGAGGTTGTGGAGGATGATTGCCAGGGCTAACGCGGGGTGGGCTAGCATGGTCGTCACGGCCAGGACCAGGCCGGCGCTGTCGTTGTACCTCCCGAGCCGGAAGACCAGGGACGTCCGCCGTGACGCCGACGCACATGCGAGTCATGCGGTCAGCCAGCCGGCGCCGAAGGTGGCCGCGATCAGGCCGGCCGCGAGGCCGAGTGTCGTTGCCAGCAAGGTCGGGTCAGGATGCTCCATCGCTTCCGGCAGGGCGACGGCGGCGTTGACATAGCTGAGCAAGCGCAGATCGGCCATGTTAACCAGCTTCAGCCAGGGTCGGACGGCGGCGAATCGCGACCCGACGACAACGCCCCGGGCCAGCATCCCCAGCAACGCCGGGCCGACGACCGCCACGGTCAGGAAGGCCCGCAGGCCGTGCCGGGCCAGCGCGTTCAGGTCGGCGCCGGGGTCGCCACCCGCCTCCTGCCGACCGCGTGCGAGGCCAGCGGGGCGGTCATGGACTGAGCACAGTCGAGCCGACCACTAATCCCAGGATCATCGGCAATTCGCCGTCGACATTCTGGATCTAGGCCGTGGCGGAGCCGGCGACCGGCATGGCGGTGATCAAGGCGAAACCCGCCAGCAGACTCGCATCTTCGCCTGATCCATGCCAACAACCCAGAAGCCAGGCCGCCGCCGCGATGGAGGCCAGCGGGATCAGCTTTTTTCCGATCAACCCCGCGATGAGCAAGCGAGGTCACTGCGCCAGTCCGAGCAACTCACCTGGCGCGACTTCCAGGCCGGCATTGATCAGCAGCACCGCCAGGATCACTAGTGGCGGCGTGATCGTCATCCGCTGACCGATGAAGGTCACCTGCCCCAGCCGCATTCCCCGAACCTCCAGGCCGAGGCCCGGCCAGAGGGCTCCCAGGAGATAGGCTCCGAACAGCAAGGCGAGGAAACGACGCCGAAGTTGCCGGACAATGGCCTCCAAAGAATGAGGTGGTGTCTTAACGGCGTTGAACACTCGGGAGCGTGATCCACTCGCGCATCGTCCAGACGTGGTCGGCCAACCCCGCCGCCATCGCGGGCGTTCGCCGTCGGAGGCGGCCGTTGTCATCCCGTTCGGCCAGCGTTCGTACAGGCCAGCAGAAATTGTAACTGTACATCGTGAAGTCGGTCATCGCCTCGTGCACTCGCCAGTCCTTGCTGAATGTGTAGATCTTCCGCACCTTCCGGGCGTTGTGGTGCCGGTCGGTGGCGTTCTGCCGCTCCAGGAACGCGACGTTGATCCGGCGACTCGCCTTCGACCGCGCCAACGCCGCCTGCACCAGCGCCAGCGTGCCGAAGACCACCCGGGTGATGACCTCGACCACCCGGCCCTTCTCCCGACGCTTCTCCACCGTGGCATAGCTCATCCCCGGGGGTGGCACTTTCTCGGGGACCATCTTGCGGCTCGGCCGGCCGCTGGCCGTGGTCGTGACCTCCTGGCCGTACGCCGCCCGCAAGGCCGTCTCATAGGCGGGGTAATCGTCGCTGGTCACCAACTCCAGCACCCGGCCGCCGGTCCGGTCCTTCACCTCGCCGACCACCTCCGCGACGGCCTCGGCATCCCGGGCGCCGGGGACCACCGCCAGAACCAACCGGCTCTCCGGGTCCAGCGCCGCGTGATCCCACCAGTCCCCGCGGTTGGCGTCGGCCGGGTCGTCGGGGTCACAGTGCTCCGGCTTCTTGAAGACGTACGACCACTTCTCGTCGAACTGGACCTCACGGGTCTTCGGGGGAAAACGCCACCAGTTCGTCGTGCAGTTGGCGGGCGTGTCCGCCCGCCAGGCGGGCATAGCGGACCACGGTGTTGCGGTTCACCTTCACCAGTCGGGCGGTGGCCCGGACGCCGTTGCGTTCGGCCAGGTGCTCGAAGATCGACAACGCCTGCTCCTCGGTCAGCTGGGAGCCGAACAGCGGGGTGCCCTTGCGTTCCGAGAACCGCGCCTTGCAGGTGCGGCCGTAGAGCAGGCGGCGCTGTTTGTCCTTGCCATAGCGGGCGCAGACCGTCAGATTGTCGAGCCCCCGCTTGCCGAAGTCGGGGCAACGCTCGTTCTGGCAGCAGAAGCGGGATAGGTCCTCCGACATGGCGACGCCTCCCGGATGTGTACGGCGGATGGGGCCGGCTCAAGCCGATAACGTCATCCATACCAAAGACTTACCCCGTTCAACAAGCCTAAGACACCACCGAAGATCGCTCCCAGCATTTGATTCTCCATGCCATCCCCGAGGGTGTGCATGTCCGCCATCAGGAAGAGGCTGAGGCCGATGTCGAGTCCCGCGGAGAGCCCCGAGAGGGAGAGGCACGGCCAGGGGCGAAGGAGCGA
>CAVVZJ010000014.1:0-668412 GCA_963752755.1 uncultured Planctomycetales bacterium
CCGGATCAGTCGCTTCAACGGCTTCCGGAACGCTGGCCAGTCCCCCTCGGGCTTGTGATAGTGCTGGGTCCGCTTCAGGTCGCGCAGCAGATGGGGCAGGCACTTCTGCTTCCGCGCAGACGACCGCGTTGTAGGCCGCCCAGAAGTCGGTCACCAAGACCCCGGCGAACTCCTTCTTGAAGAATCGCTTCAGCGCCGGCGAGCCGCGACTGCGGTCGATCATGTAGTAGGTCAGGTCCCCGGTGGTGAAACACCACAGCCAGTGGGACTGGCCGTTGACCCGCCAGCCGGTCTCGTCGGCGTGCAGCACCGCGCTGTCCAACGCCTGGGACTGGATCTCCAGGTCCCAGGCCAGGAGGATCTCGCGGAGCCGACGCCACATCTGCACCAGGCCGCCGGCGGAGAGCTTGAACTGCAGGTGGAAGTTGAAGACGTCGATGATCTGCGACAGCGTGGTGCCCAGCAGGTAGTGCAGCCAGGCCGAGAGGACCACCACCCGCAGGCCGATCGTCGAGCCCGGCAAGGCGTCGGGGACCGTCGGCTCGACGGTGTCTGCAGCGCGGGCACCAGGAGCGATGGATCGTGTGCTCGGTGACCACCGGGGTGATGTCGGCGGGGATGTCCTCGATGACGCGGGTGCGCGACCCCCGGCAGGGCCGCACCGGCCCGTGGCATTGGGGCAGGCCGAGAGGGTATGCTCCTCGCGGCGGTCGATCCGCGTCGGCGCGGGGCGGCGATGGCCGGGATGTCCGGGCTTGGCCCCTTTGCCCTTGGCCCGCCCCTTGCCGGTCGGCTTGGCGTACGGTGGCGTCTGCCCCGAAGGCGCCGAGGGGTCGGGCGTGGTCGAGGCGGTGGCTGGCTTCTCGGCCAGTTGCTTGGCCAAGCTCAGCAGCGCGAAGACGACGGCCTCCTGACCCTGTTGGTAGATCAACTCGGCTTGCTCGGCCGTCAGATGCGGACCGAGCAAGGCCTGCAAGGCCGCCGAATCGAGGGTGTCCGTGCCCGCCGTGCCATGGCCACAGTGGAAAATACGCGGTCAGCGGAGTGCAAGATCAACTGGATTCGGCTGAAGGCTTACGAAAGGCTCAAGATGGATTGCAGGGTGGTGCCAGCAATTGTCCGATCAGGGCTCCGAGGAGCGACTTGCCGCGAGCCCGGACGTTGTGAACGAACTCGAAGAACCCCAGGTACAGCGGCAGGCTCTCCTGGGGGATACCCCGGTGGGGGCGGAGCCACGACCGCAGCAGCGACCAGAACCCTTCGAGGGTGTTGACATGCACCTCGCAGAAGCCGTCGCCGTCGTCATCCCGGGCGTACTCCCCCGCCGCGTGGCAGACCGTCTCGTGGCCGTAACCCCACTCCTCCAGGCGACTGTAGATGTCGTATTCGTCGGTGTAGACGAGCGTCCCCTTGGCGATGGTCCGGTCGATCAACGGCCCGATCGTCACCTGCTTGACGTTCTCCAGCATCCGGATCACGACCTCGCCCCCGCGCTGCAGCATCCCGAAGATCGGCGGCTTCTCCTTGGCCAGGGTCCCCCGGCCGCGCTCCCCCTTCAGCCGCCTTCGCCGGGGAGGTCGGCCTTTTTTTTGACGGCCTCCGGATGGCCCTTATGTCCCGCCACGACATAGACTTCGTCGCACTCGACCTCCCCGGAGAGGGCGGCCGGAGGCCGGCGGTCGACGATCCCCTGGCGCAGCTCCTGGATCATCGCCCGGGCGTCGTCCTTGTTGATGTCGAGTTCCTTGGCGATCTGCAACCCGGAGAGGTTCAAGCCCATGAGATACAAGCATGTCACCCAGGTCCGGAGGGGCTGGCGGTGGTCGGCGAAGATGGTCCCGGTCAGGTCGTCGAACCGCCGCCGACAGGCGTGACATTCGTACCGCTGGCGGTGGGCCTGGGTGTCATCCCGGCCGTTCTTGATGACCGAATCGGACGAGCAGTGGGGGCAGGTCACGCCGTCGGGCCAGCGCATCGCCCGGACCGTCTCGTAGCACTTGGCGTCGTCGATGAGGTCCTGGATGTTCACCATCGGTCAACGCCTCGGGGTCGGATGGGCGGGGCAAAGTCGAGGAGCGGGTCGCTCAACGATGAGAGCCGATTGTAGCGGCTGTGAGGCCGGCCCGAACCTACCACCCTGCAATCCATCTTGAGCCTTACGAATTTACGAACTCTGAGGATTCCCGGATAGCCTCTGAGCGGCAGCACCTGCGGCAGATGCTTACCGCGTTGCCGGCCGGCGCGTCGGTGGTCGCCGACGCCGGCTTCGTCGGCTACGAGACCTGGGCGGCGGTCCTCTCCGGCGGCCGGCATCTGCTGGTGCGGGTCGGGGCCAATGTCCGGCTGCTGCGGGGCCTGGGCTACGCCCGCGAGCGCGACGGCCTAGTTTTACAGCAGCAGCAAATCCGCGGTGTTTCTGGTAACATCGAATCATAGGGAACTGAACACGCGAGGACCGGCCGGCCCGTCGCCCCAACACCTCATGTCGGGAGGGAGCCTCCATGACACCGGACGACGTGCGCGCCGCGGCCGAGCGACTGGTCGACTTCCACGAGCGGTTCGCCCCGCTCTTCGGTAAGGAGCAGGCTCAGGACCATGCCTATGACTACGTCAAGGGCCTGATGGTCTGCCCCGACCGCAAGAGCGTCGAGCCGATCGCCCTCCTGGTCGGCCACGGCGATGTCTCGGGCCTCCAGAAGTTCATCAACAGCGCCCCCTGGCAGTACGACGACGTCCAGGCTGAACTCCAGGCCGTCTTCGACGGCGAGCTGGTCCCCTCGGCGGCCGGGTCGCCCGCCGGCGTCGTCGGTGTCATCGACGAGTCGGCCTTCGCCAAGCAGGGCGTACACTCCGCGGGCGTGGCCCGGCAGCACAACGGCCGGCTCGGCAAGGAAGACAACTGCCAGGTCGGCGTCTTCCTCGTCGGCGTTACCCCCGCGGGGGCCGCGCTGTTGGACCACCGGCTCTACCTGCCCAAGCCCTGGTGCGAGGACACGCCTGAGGCCCGGGCGCGGCGCGGCAAGGCGCACATCCCCGAGGACGTGACCTTCCGGCCCAAGGCCCGGATCGCTGCCGAACTGGTCCGCGGGGTCGTCGTGCTCGGTCAGACGCGACTGGACTGGGTGGTCGCCGACGAGGAGTACGGCAAGGCCGGGCACTTCCACGAGGCGATGGACGAGTTGGAGCAGCGGTACGTGGTCGAGGTGCCGGTGACGACGACCGTCTGGACCGAGGACCCGGCCGGGTGCGTGCCGGCGTACGGCGGCCGGGGCCAGCCGCCGAAGCGCCCGACACGGGAGGGTGTGAAGTCCGTGGCCGCGGTAGCCGCGGGGCTGCCCGCCGAAGCCTGGCAGACCCTGAAGGTGCGCGAAGGGGCGTGCGGGCCGCTGGTGTTCGCGTTCGCGGCGGTGCGGGTGTGGGCGATGCGCGACCAGAAGCCGGGGCCACCGGTGTGGCTGCTGATCCGCCGGTCGCTGGAGGCGATCCCCGAGGTCAAGTACTACATCTCCAACGGCGGGGCCGAGACGCCCTTGAAGGTCCTGGCGTTGGTCGCCTGCACGCGCCACCGAGTGGAGGAATACTTCGGCGAGGCCAAGACGTACCTGGGGATGGCGCAGTACGAGACGCGGGCGTACGTGGGGTGGCACCATCACATGGCGCTGGTGGCGGTGGCGCACCTGTTCGTGACGTTGACGCGTCTGCGTCTGAAAAAAAGTCGAAGGGCCTGACGCTGGACCGGGCGGTGCGGCTGTTGAGGTCGGCGTTCTCCGAGGCGGAACTGACCGTGGAGAAGGCGATCGCCCTGATGGACTACCACGAGGGGCGGAACAGGATCGCCAAGGCCTCACATGACAAGGCCTGGCACGCCAGGCACGAGGGCGTGAAATACCTGCTGCTGTAAAACTAGTGTCCCTCTGGCCGGACGAGCAGGCGGCGCGGGGCCGGCCACCGCTGGTGCTGCGGCTGGTCGTGGCCCGCGGCCCGCGGCACCCGGTGTCCCTGGTCACCTCGGCACTCGACGAGGCGACGCTCTCGGACCGGCTGGTCGTGGAACTGTACGGCGTCCGCTGGAGGGTGGAGCTGTTCTACCGCCACTTCAAGCAGACCTTCGGCCGATGGAAGCTGCGCAGCCACCGCGCCGAGAATGCCGAGGTGGAGGCGACTTGGTCGCTGGTAGAGCTCTGGTCCCTGGGGCTGCATAGCCAGGCGGAATTGGCCTACGATGCCATCCCGGCGTCGCAGGTCAGCGTGGCGAAGCTGCTCCGGGCCTACCGGGCGGCGATGCGGGAGTACCGCAGCCGGCCGGGGCCCGGCGCGTCGCTGTGGGAGCGGCTGGGCGAGGCGGTGATCGACCCCTATCGGCGGTCGAGCAAGGCGAGCCGGGACTACCCACGGAAGAAGCGGGAGCAGGCCATCGGCGCGCCGGAGATCCGCCCGGCGACACGACTTGAGATCAGACGCGCCGAGCAGCTCAAGAATGCTCATCAAGAAAGGTTAACGGCGTAGGGGGGCACCCTCGAAAAGGCAGACGAACGAATCCCTCTGGCTCGCATTCGGATCAGGAACGGCGAGGGAGCGGCCGAGGCGCGGTCGCGCTCGACCTGCTCCCATTCCTCGCGGATCTCGCGGTCGATCTCGTCCTGATGGTCCCAGTAGTAGAGCATCGCGGCGTAGGCCTCGGCGATGGTCAGGGATTCATGCTGGCGGACCATCTCCTCGGGGGACCAGCCGTGGGCGAGGTAGTCCATGACGATCTGGGCGACGCGGACGCGGGGGACGCGCTCCAGGCGGGCGGGGCCGTTGGAGGGCTTGAGGATGTGGGGGAAGGAGACGGCGGGGGGTATGGTGATTGGTTGATGAGAGATGGTTTGAAGGTCAAGAGGAGAAGCGATCTGTTGACGTGACGACGGTGGACCTCGTCGCGGAGGGCGTACCAGTCGGCGCGGGTCATCGGCGTGGCGGGGCCGCTCTCGACGGCTTCGAGGAGCCTGGACTCGATCTCCTCGTCGGTGAGGTCCTGCTGGGCCTCGCGGACGAGGGAGAGGATGTAGGCGTCGGGGCTGGGAAAGCCGCCGAGGGAGGTCTGGGAGAGGATGAACGCCTTCACCGATTCGGGGAAGGTGATCGTCAACTCGGCCATCGGGGGACCTCGGAGGAGGGGGGGAATGCCTGGCTGAACAGGGTACCCACCGTCGGGGAAGGAGGACGTTGGGCGGAGCCCACCCTACAAGAGGGACATCGATATTCTACGCCTCGTCTTGCTCGCGGAGGCGGGCCAGGACGCTGAAATCCTCCAGGGTGGTGGTGTCGCCGGTGGATTCGCGGCCGGCGGCGACGTCGCGGAGGAGGCGGCGCATGATCTTGCCGGAGCGGGTTTTGGGGAGGGAGTCGGTGAAGCGGAGGTCGTCGGGGCGGGCGAGGGCGCCGATCTCCTTGGCGACGTGGTCGCGGAGCTCTTTCTTGAGGGCTCGGAGGGGCGTCTGGCCGGATTCGAGGGTGACGAAGGCGGCGATGGCCTGGCCTTTGAGGTCGTCGGGGCGGCCGACGACGGCGGCCTCGGCGACGGCGGGGTGGGCGACGAGGGCGGACTCGACCTCCATGGTGCCGAGGCGGTGGCCGGAGACGTTGAGGACGTCGTCGACGCGGCCCATGACCCAGAAGTAGCCGTCCGCGTCGTGGCGGGCGCCGTCGCCGGTGAAGTAGTTGCCGGGGATCTCGGACCAGTAGGTCTTGGTGATAGCGGTCGTCGTCGCCCTAGATGGTGCGGAGCATGGAGGGCCAGGGCTTGCGGATGACCAGGAAGCCGCCCTTGCCGGCGCTCGACGGGATCGCCGTCCCTGCGTCGACGATGTCGGGGACGATGCCGAGGAAGGGGCGGGTGGCGGAGCCGGGCTTGGTGGGGGTGGCGCCGGGGAGCGGGGAGATCATGATGGCGCCGGTCTCGGTCTGCCACCAGGTATCGACGATCGGGCAGCGGCCGCCGCCGATGACTTTGTGGTACCACATCCAGGCCTCGGGGTTGATCGGCTCGCCGACGGTGCCGAGCAGGCGCAGGCTGGAGAGGTCGTGGCGGCGGGGAAGTGCTCGCCCCACTTCATGAAGGCGCGGATGGCGGTGGGGGCGGTGTAGAGGATCGATGACGCGGTAGTCCTCGATGATCTTCCAGAAGCGGGCCGTCGTCGGGGTGGTTCGGGGCGCCTTCGTACATGACGACGGTGGCGCCGATGCGCGAGCGGGCCATAGACGACGTAGCTGTGGCCGGTGACCCAGCCGATGTCGGCGGTGCACCAGTAGATGTCGTCGTCCTTGAGGTCGAAGACCCACTTGGTGGTCTGCATAGGTGCCGAGGAGGTAGCCGCCGGTGGTGTGCAGGATGCCCTTGGGCTTGCCGGTGGAGCCGGAGGTGTAGAGGATGAAGAGCGGATGCTCGCTGTCGAGCGGCTCGGCGGGGCAATCGGCGCTGCGCGTCGGTCATCAGGTCGTGCCACCAGAGGTCGCGACCGGCTTCCATGGCGACCTTCGTCGCCGGTGCGGCGGACGACGACGACGTTCTCGATCGTCGGGCAATGGGCGACGGCCTCGTCGGCGTTTTCCTTGAGCGGGACGACCTTGCCGCGGCGCTAGCCGCCGTCGGCGGTGATGACGGCCTTGGCGCTTGCAGTCCTTGATGCGGTCGGCGAGGGCCTCGGCGGAGAAGCCGCCGAAGACGACGGTGTGGGCGGCGCCGATGCGGGCGCAGGCGAGCATGGCGACGGCGGCCTCGGGGATCATCGGCATGTAGATCGCGACGACGGTCGCCCTTCTGGATGCCGAGGGACTTCAGCACGTTGGCGAACTGGCAGACCTCGCGGTGGAGGTCCTGGTAGCGTGAGGACGCGGCGGTCGCCGGGCTCGCCTTCCCAGATGATGGCGGCCTTGTTGCGGCGGGGGCCGTCGAGGTGGCGGTCGAGGCAGTTGTAGGCGGCGTTGGTCTGGCCGCCGACGAACCACTTGGCGTAGGGAGCGTTCCACTCCAGGACCTTGTCGAAGGGCTTGAACCAGTGGAGGCGGTCGCGGGCGATCTCGCCCCAGAAGCCTTCGGGGTCGTCCTTGGCGCGGTTCCAGAGGGCCTGGTAGTCGTCGAGGTTCCTGACGTGCGCGGCCTGGGCGAAGTCGGGGTTGGGAGGGAAAACGCGGGATTCCTGAAGGACGCTGTCGATCGATCCGCCGCCAGGTTCGGCCGCCATGACGCACATCTCCGCGGGAGAGGTCTCGGAAACCTGCCGATCGCAGGGTAGCCAAAATGAGGCAACGACCGGCTCGCGCCCCGAAGGGACGCGGCGGTCGGCAAGCCTGGATGATAGGGGGGACCGGGGCGGGAGTCAATCAGGGGCGGCCGGAACAGGATCCTTGCGAAGTCTTCTGTCTCCTCGGCCCGATCCTCACCCGGCCGTTGCACGGCCACCCTCTTCCAAGCGAGAGAAGGCTGAGGCGAGGGTCGCATCGAGGGCGCCCTGAACCAGGCTCTTGTCCCGATGGCCGGAAACATTGGCGACTCGGATCCCGGCTGGCAACAGGTCAACGCGTCGAACAAAAAAACGGGCCCGATGACAACTGGGTGACGCCTTCATAAAAACAGACCCCATTCTGTCAGTTCTCCATCCGAACAGGGAGCCAGCGGGGAGTCTGGAGCAGCCATGTCCCCGCCGGATCAAGCGGGTCATTTTTAGCAAATCCTATCTTGACAGACGTTGAAGCTTTGGTGAACATCGACCGCGATCAACAAGACTCCTGAATTTCGATCCCGACCACCCGCCTCGATCTTGCCGACGACATCGGCTCTCGCTGATGGCGAACCAGTTGGCCTTCCGGGCCAGGGAACTTGCATCAGCGGCGTGCCTCACGCGGTTTGACTTCGGACTCATCCACCTTCCTGCGCAGGTTACCGTCATGAGCTCACCCCACTCATCGACGCCTGGTGTCCGGTTGCTGGCGATGTGCGCCCTGGCGTCCAGCCTCGTGCTGGGCTGCGGGGAATCGGAGCCTCCGCCGACAACGTTCGAGGTTCCCAAGGACGCCCGGCCCGAAGAAATCACTCCCGGCAAGCCGGTCACGGTGCCGGCTTACCGGAAGTCGTCAGGGCTCCCCGGACCTCCGCCCGGTCCTCCGCCCGTCAAGTAGACGTGGGTCACGGTCGCCTCTCCCGGTGAGCCTTTTCTCTGTGTTTGCGCTCCGCCCCCCACACACCTGAGGAATTCACTCATGCGGCGAAACAGGCTTGGTTTCACCTTAATCGAGCTGCTGGTGGTCATCGCCATCATCGGGGTCCTGATCGCGTTGCTCCTGCCCGCGGTGCAGGCGGCGCGGGAGGCGGCACGGCGAGCCCAGTGCACGAACAACCTGAAGCAGATCGGCCTCGCCTGTCACAACTATCATGATTCGAACAACGCCCTGCCCTCCGGCTCCCTCTGGCCCTGCCCGGGAGCCGACGGCTGCTGGGGTTGGGGCGCGGCCCCGATGGTCGGGGTCTTGCAATACATCGAGCAGGGCGTGCTTTACAACGCCTACAACGCCTCGCTGGGCGTGATGGGCAACACTACGGCCGCGCCGAACCTCTGGCTGGGCAATTCGACGGTCTTCAACACGAAGATCAACTCGATGCTCTGCCCGTCCGACCCCCCGCAGGTCACGAGCCCGGTCACGAACTACCTCGGCAACCTCGGCGGCCCGTTTTCCCTGGGCGGCTACAGCGGCACGATCATCCCGACCAAGTATTCGCCGTGGGACTACCCCTCCACGGAGAACGACCTGCTCGGCACGGCCCGGTCGATCAGCCTCGCCGCTGTGACCGACGGGACCAGCAACACCGCGATGTGGAGCGAGGGGATCTCGGGGACCACGGCGCAGGTTCTGGCCGGCAGCGGCCGGAACATCGAGTCGCGGGGCGTCTTCGCCACCAACTTCAACAATCGCACCCGCACGCCTGCGAGCGTCCTGGCCTTGCTCGCGGCTTGCCAGTCCGTCCCGACCGGCACCGCCTCCTTCCGGAACGATCGCGGGGTGGGATGGCAGTACACTTATCCCGGCTATGTCAACAATCTTTACAACCACGTCGGGCCACCCAATACCCGACGTTGCAGCAACGCCCCGCCCAATAGCTGGTCGCTCGACCTCTGGGGCACGGAGCCGCCCACCAGTTTCCATCCCGGCGGCGTGAACCTGTGCATGACCGATGGGTCCGTCCGCTTCATCAAGAGTTCGGTCAACCTGATCACCTGGTGGGGTCTCGGGACCAAGGCCAACGGCGAGGTCTTCAGCGCCGATTCGTATTGATCGGGACGTCGCGGCTGGCTCGTGGCGTTGATCCGAAGCGGGCCAGGAGTCGCCGGTTGTGCGGCTCCTGGCCCGAACCACGCCCTGGCCCTGCGACGGACGGAACCGTGTCCGGCTAGCCTCATCGTTGCCACTCGACGACAATGCGCGACGGGTTTCGCAACCGTCGAGAGGTTCTGAGCGATGCAGCGGTCCTGGACAGCGGCGCGGGTGGCCTGGCTAAGTGCGGTCGGCGTCATGGGGCTAGTGATGAGCCCCTTGCTCGTCGGCTGGGAGCCGGTCGGGGGCGACCCGGATCGGATCTATCGGCCGATCAAGGCGGAGCTGGCGAGGGCGCTGGGAGAGGGACGGCTGCCGTTCTGGTCGGCCCGGTTCGGCCTGGGGGTGCCGTTGCTGGCGGAGAGTCACGCGGCGGCGTTCTATCCGCCGAACCAGGTGCTTTACCGGGTCTTCGACGCCTCCCGGGCGTATCGACTGGCGATGTGGGGCCATTCCGTCGCGACTGTCGCCGCGATGTTCGCCTATGCCCGAGTTCTCGGCCTGACACCCTGGGGATCGGCGCTGGCGGGTTTGGCGTTCGGCCTCTGCGGGTTCCAGGCGATCCATTCGAGCCACGAGTGGGCCTATCACGCGCTGGCGTATCTGCCGCTCGTGATGTTGATGGTCGATCGATACATGAGGACGGGAGGGCTCGTCTGGCTCGTCGGGCTGGCGATGAGCTGGGCCGCGGCGTTGACGATCGGACATTTCCAGGTGCAAGTGTGGACGGGCGTCCTGGCTTTACTGGCGGGATTCTGGCGGATGCTGGTCGATCGGAGGCCGTTCCAGCGCGGGTTGGGCCTGGTGGCGGCATTGGGCTGGTCGCTGGCAATGGCGGCGGTGCAACTCGGGCCGACGTGGGAACTGGCGCGGTTCGTGGGGCGGGATCGGCCGACGTTCGCGGAGCTGTCGTTCTACTCATTCCCGCCGGCGCACTGGGCGGAACCGGCGGCGCCGGGTTGTTCCGGGAACTGACGGGAGCTCCGGAGTCCGCGTACTGGTTCGGGCAGCAGACGACGGGATTCGAGTCAGCCTTCTACGTCGGCACGGTGCCGCTGATCCTGGCGTTCATCGGGCTGGCGGCGGGTCGGCGACTCCGCGGGCTTGGGGCGTGGTGGGCGGTCGTGGTGACGAGCCTCGCGCTGGCGACGATGCCGCGGTGGTGGCCGCAGGGATATGCCGCGGTGTTGATGGTCCCGGGCCTGAACCTGTTTCGCTGCCCCGCTCGCTACACGGCGGTCGCGTCGTTCGGGCTGGCATTGATGGCGGGGGCGGGGTTCGATGCAACGATCACGCGGCGACGATTCGGTCTCGGGCTGGCGGCGGCGATCGGGTTCGGCGCGGCCGGGGTCGTGTGGGCGTTCACCTGGTTTTCCCGGTTCGCGGCGGAATTCAACCTGGCCGAAGCCCGCTGGCTGGCTCCGCTGGGATGGACCGTACTGGCGTGGTCGGTGGGCGTCGGGGTGGTCATCCTGTGGAAGGCCAGACGCGTCGGCCCCTGGCTGCTCGTTGGGGCGACCGCGGTCGAACTCGGGGGGCTCTACTACCAGGGGACGACGCAATGGGGCTGGGCGATCCCCCTGCCGGAGTCGAGCCCGACGCTGGATCAGCTCGCCGATGAGGATTCGCCCGACTCCGGACTCGTCGCCGGGGTGCTGGATAACCTCCCGATCCGCGCCGGCTGGGCGACGGGATCGCCCTACGTCGGCTTCCCGATGCTACCGCCGAACGACCTGCTCGAACTGGCTCAGGCCCGTCGGGGCGACCCGTTAAGTCGTGCCTGGTCGCGGAGCTACGGCCGTCGCTGGCTGCAGCGCCTGGGCGTCTCGCGAGGCGTCTGGGTCGGGTTGCCGCCCGCGGAGGGGTTCACCCCGATCCTGGCCGGTTACGACCTCGCGCTGGACGTGCTCGCCTACCGACCCGCCGACGCCCCCGCGAACCGGATCTGGACCCTCTACCGACTCGACGACCCGTTCCCCCCGGCCCGCCCCGCGATCCGGGCGATCGTCCTCCCGGGTCGCGACGCGATCGTGGAAGCCCTCTCCACGGCCGACCACGACGACGACGCCTTCTACCTGCCGGCCGACCTGCCCGAGTCCGGTCGCGACGCCCCCCGCGCCCACCACGCCAAGATCCTCGAGTGGGATGGGCGGTCGGGGACCATCGCGAGCGACGGGGCCTGCGATGTCATCCTGCGACGGTCCTACTATCCGGGATGGACCTACCGGGTTGCGAGCAGCGGACCGGGGCGACCGATCGCTCGCGCGGACGGCGGGTTCCAGGCGTTGCGGTTCATTGAGGGCGGGACGAGACGGTTCCGCGTCCACTACGAGCCGACGCACTGGCCACTCTTCCGCGGTCTCTCAATCGCGGCCACGGCCGCGGCGATCGCGGGCCTCGGTCTGGCCGGGTTCCAAGGTCGCAGGAATTCCTAAGAGCGTAAAACAAAACCCCCGGTCGAGGCCCGAATCCAGCTAAATTCCCGCTGCTTCGGGAGGTTTTGTTTTACGCTCGAAGGCGGATGAGGGCCGATTGTCGCGGCCCCGGCGCCATGGACCGCCGATTCGATGAGCCGCGTCGAATCGCAACGACGACGGAACTGCTCCCAGGCGGCGAGACCTGAACCAGCCACGCGGGTCGAGACCACGGAGCAGGCCGTCCAGCTCCTCGGGCGTGAGGAAGAGCAGATAGGACGCCGTGATCAGCTCCCCGAAAATGGGGATGTTGACCGTCAGCAAGATCCCACCGTGCAAGGCGAGGCCGGCGAGCATGATCCAGGGTCTCACGGCGCGGAACCAGAGCAGAAACGGCAGGGCAAACTCCAGGATCACGGCAGCGAAGGTCAGGGCGTTGATCAGCGCGGGGTAGGATGTGAGGCCCAGCGTGTAGCGGCAGAACTCGGCGTTGTTCAGGACGTAATGGAGCGCCGTGCCATTGGCCCAACTCGGGCCGGTGGCCTTGAGCAAGGCGGTCACGAAGTAGACCAGGGCCACCTGGAACTGGATCAGACGCTGCGCCCAGGGGACGATCAACGGGTCGGCCGCCGTGCCGCGACGACGGGCGCGGCGTCGGGCATCGAGTGAGAAGGCCGCGCCGCAAGGGCTGAGCATCAGCAGGAACAGCTCGATCATCAGCAAGGTATCGGCACCGCTGCAACTCGGGATGTTGCGATGATGGATCGACAGCATCAGGCCGTACAGCAAGAGGCCGACCCAGCGCGTCTGCCAACCGATCGTGAAGAGGACACCAACGACCGCCGTCGCCGCGACCCAGAGACGGATGGTGGCCGGATCCTGCACGACCTGCAAGGGAGACCAACGCAACGGCCCGGCCAACTCGCTCGATTCGGTGCCGCGGAAATAGCCGGCGTCGGAAAGCCAGAGGTCCGCCTCGCCGGCCAGCAGCGCGAGATTCGCCAGGAAGATCAGACCATAGACGATACGGAAGGCGCCCAGCGGTCGCGCCGAGATGGGGCCGAACCAGAAGCGGTTCCAGAGGCGGATCGGGTTTGCGGTCACGGCTGCGCCTCCTCGAAGGTGGGGAAGCGATAGACCTGGAGCACCATCCGTTGCGGTGGATCGGTCGAGTCCGTCGGCCCGCTACCGAGCGGCGGAGCCGGCCAGAGTTGGTAATCCAGCTCGACGTCGGCGGGAAACGCCCGCGGCGGCAGGCCGAGGTCGCGGAGGATGTGACGTGCCGCGAACTCGCGATAGGCGACCGCCGAGTCGGGTGCCAGGTTGGCCACGAACTTCGAGTGCCTGAAGCCCCAGAGGGCTTCCCAGCGCGACCGGGTGGCCATTCTCGGGAAGTCGTAGTTGTAGAACATCCCGCGGGCGTCGCGGACCACGGCGCAGAGGGCCACCGTCTCGCGGACCGGATCGGGCGAGAACATATTCCAGCCCTGCCACTGGCCGGTGGGCAGGAGGTAGTACGCCGTCCAGCCCGCCAGGCGCTGGCGGAGGGCACACTCCGGCAGGTTCCAGAGTAGGACCGCGGCGAGGTGCGCCAGGATCAGGGCCGAGAGGGCCGCGCGCTTGAGGTTCCAGCTCCAGGCCAACGGTTCGCCTCCTTGCGTCGCGTGGGGCCGGTCGTCCGATTCGGGACCGGTCGGAAGGCTAGAGCAAGCGGCTCCGATCGTCAAGGCCGTTCGCGAGGCGTCGGTATCGAATTTGCATTTCCCAGAAGCGATGATCCCGTGCCCGCGGCGGACGGGGAGTGTCCGCGCCTTGATCGAGGAGGTACTGCCGATGAAACTGTCGCCCCGCAAGACCCTGGCGCTGGCCTTCCTGCTGGTCGGCCCGGGGATCGTCACGCCGGGACTGGCCCAGCAGCCGAAGGCCAGACCCGCCGACGCCCCACAGTCCAAAGACCGATTCACGTCGATCAAAGAGATCGACAAGCATTTCGATCAGCAGCATCACGACGTGGAGCAGCGTCGCCTGGAGGCGATGGCCGCGCTGGCTCAGAGCCAGTCGGGCGAGGAGGCGGAGTCCACCTATCAGCACCTCTTTTCCCTCGCAATCGTCGAGGGCCGCGTCGAGGATGCCGAGCCTGCCGCGGAGTCGTATCTCGAAGGCAAGAACGGCCAGCCGAAGACCCGCGCCCTCGCTGCGTTCATCGACATGTTCGCCGCCGCCTCGCGCGATGAGTACGATCAGGCCGTCGAGGTCATGCAAAGCTTCCTCAAAGGGTCCAACACCGAGAAGATCGACCCCGACGTGCTTTACAGCCTCGGCGAGTCGTTCCTCCAGCGCCTGATCCTCGATGGCAAGTTTGACACCGCCAAGAAGGCCTGCCAGCTGTTCACCGAAGGACCGTTCGACAAGGACGTAAAGGCGCATTTCGCCTCGCGACTCGAACGCCTGAACATGCTCGGCAAGCCCGCCCCGGCGATCGCCGGCCGCGACATCGACGGCCAGCCGGTCAGCCTGGCCGAGATGAAGGGCAAGGTCGTGCTCGTCGAGTTCTGGGCCTCCTGGTGCCCTCCTTGCCTCTCGGCGATCCCCCGCCTGAATGACCTCTACGAGCGCTATCACGACAAGGGGTTCGAGATCCTCGGCGTGAACGTCGATGCCAAGCGCGAGGGCTCGAATCCCCAGGAGATTCGCTCGACCGTGCGGAGTCTGCTCATCGAGTTCCTCGTCTCCTGGCGCGTCCTGATCGACAGCCCCGGCGGCGAGGATCTGGCGACCAAGTACGGCGTGACCGAGATCCCCGCCACCTTCCTGATCGACCAGGACGGCAAGGTGGCCCGCGTCGAACTGACCGACTCCGCGCTCGACCAGGCGGTTGCCAAGCTTCTCGGCGTCGAGGCCGAGGCGACCTCCTCGCCGTCCCCCGCCGGCGCCAATCCCGACGCCGCGCCGGCCCGCCCCTTGCCGGATCAGAAGCTCCCGCAGCGCAAGGATTGAGGCGATCGCGCCACGCCGTGACGGAGACCGAATCCAAAGAAACACTCGGGCCTGGCGGCCACGGGCTCGAAGTCGAAACCCGTGGCTGCCGGCGCTCCGGGTAGGAATCGCCATCAGAGGGGTTGCGGGTTCGCACTGGAGGTCGATGGAGGTACCGACGCCTTCACCCAGGTGCCATCGGCCTGCCGGCGCCAGTCGTAGCGACCGATGTCCGAGCTCTCCAGCCGGATTCGGTTGTTGGAAACCCAGGCCAGATCCCAGCGCATCGTGTCGGAGGCCCGCGTGTTTTCCGAATAGAGGACGCGGCCGGAACGATCGCGGATCTCGAAGATGACACACAGATACGCACCCGGGTCGGCTCGGCTCGACTCGATGCGGGTGTGCAAGGTCATCGAGCCGTCGGGTGAGGGAATGGGGGGCCGTCCCGTTCTTCCGCCGCAACCAGCGACGAGCAGGATCCCGAGTGAGAGCCTGATAGCCTTCCGCACGCCGCCCTCCACGGCCTGACCCTATCTCGACCATCGACCCTGCCGACACGCCATTGTCGCCCCATTGCTTATCAGGGCTTGGGGGCGTTCGATGCGGGCCTGGGGGTCGCGCCGGCATCGGCGGGAATGGGCTCAGAGCTGAGGGCGCGGAGGCCGGAGTCGAGATCGGCGATGAAGCTCAGAAAGGGCTCGGTGTCGGCGGAGCGACTGTCGCGCATCCGCTCGGCCGCGGGGCTGGCGTAGGCGTAGAGGGCCTGGAGCGCGTGGACCACGCCATCGACGGGCACGTTCCCCTTGGCACGGTATTGCTGGAGCACGTCCTTGATCGCCCGGCTGGCCTCGCGACGCCGGTTGAAGAGGTCGCCCTTGACGGGCGCGGAGATCGGCCAGAGGACGTCGCCGTCGCGTGAGGTCAGCTCCAGGAGGCGGGAACGGTTCGCCTCGGGACGGCTCGCCGTCGCGCCGGCCGCTCGACCGGTGTGGACGTTGTACCGACCGGTGTAACCGGTGCCGCCCCCGCGCCAGCCCATCTCCTCAAACGCCTCACGGTTGAGCAGGGCGTTCGCCATGGCCGTGGTCGCCGCCGATTCGGCCATGGTGTTGTAGCGGGCGGAGGCCATGCCGTACTTGGCCATTCGGTAGGTGTCGGCCGCCGCCCAGTTTTCCCAGTAGGCGTAAGGGTTGTAATAGCCGTAAGGGTAGCCGTAATAGTAATTGTTGGCGATCCCCATGTACGCAGGGAACTGAACGAGGGGGAACTGCACGGCCGGGAACTGCACCAGCGGCCACTGGAGGTAGCCGGCCCCGCCATAGTAAGTCGTGCCGCCATAGTATTGCGCGTCGACACGCCCGGAGGTGAGCAGGAAAAGGCCCAGCATCCAGGTGGCGATGGCCCGGCAGCGGACCCGGTTCGAACTGCGCGAGGGGATCATCTTCGTTGCCTCCGGAGTGCCCGGCTGACGGCGGCGGGGGACGCTCGCAGCACCGCGTTGAGGTTCGCCCGAGTCTCGGGGGGCCAGGTCGGCTCGGTGCGGGCGTTGAGGACGGGTACCTCATCGGCAATTATTGGGGGTTGGCGGATCAGCCGTCAACCGCCCGGTCGCAAGCGGATCGGCGCATGGCTCAACGCGACGAGGCCGGCCGGGTTCGGGCCCGGTCGGCCTCGCGATGACGTCGTTCTCGAAAACGAGTCTCGGCAGTTCGGCTCAACGTCGGGGCGATTTCGGCGTTTCGCCCTTGGTTCCCGGCGACTTCGTCTCTGCCTGGAGCTTCTCCTTCAAGACCTCGCCGGCGGTCTTCGGGGCGGTGTCCGGCTTGATCTCGATGTCGAGACCCTCCGCGGGCGAGGCCGCGGTTCGACCGCCGCGGCCTTCGCCGCTCTGGGCGATCGTCCGCAGGCCGCGATCGAGACTGGAGACCCAGTTCACCCAGTCGTCGTAATCGTCCTGGTTGTCCTTGAGCTTGTCGGCCGCGGGGACGGCGTAGTTCGACAGGGCCCGACGCGCAGCGACCACGTCGCGGACCGGGGCGTTACCGCCCTGAGCATACTCGCGGACGACTTTCGTGATCGCCTGGTCGGCGGCTTGCTTCTTGGAGGCGAGGTCGCCATCGGTCGGCGCGCCGAGAGGCCAGAGGATCTCGCCGTCCTTGGCGAAGAGACGGTTGAACGGGATGTCGCCCTGGACCGTCTCTGGTTGCGCCGATGAAAGGTTCATCGTGCCGTAGCTCGGTACCGCCGGGACGGTTCTGGGTGAAGTACTTGTTGCCCGTATAGTTCTCCATCATCGTCTGCAAGGCCTGCTGGCGAAGCAGCAACGCGGCCTGGTAGGAGGTCGCCGTCTGGGCGTTCAGCAGGTTGTAGCGCGCGGCGTTCATGGCGTAGTTCTGGTACTTGACCATCATCTGGTCGGCCAGCGACATGCCCATACCCCAGCCCAGGCCGCCGTAGCCGTAGCCACCGTAGCCATAGCCGGCGCCGTAACCGTAGCCGTTGGCATAGCCGTTGAAGCCGTAGCCGCCGTAGCCGTAGCCGTTCGGGGCGTAGCCAATGCCGGGGTAGCCGAAGCCGCCGTACCCGACGCCGAAGCCGTTCATCCCGACGTAGGCCGGAAAACCGACATAGGCACCTCCGTAATAGGGATAGGTCCACTGCGCTTCGGCCCGGCCGGCCCAACCGAGAACAAGACCGAGCATGATCGCCAGAAGGCCCGACCGGAGGACCGGGCCAGTTTGATCGCGATGGTGTTGCATGACTCGATCTCCTTGCTTGCCTTCCACTCACGCCCACCTTAGGGCTCAATAGTTTCGACATTCTCGCAATTCCCGGACCTGAATCGACGCTTTGTCCAAGAATCCGGGGTTTCCATCTTCCAAACCCGACTCCTCCGGCACGCAATATGCAGGTCCATGGGCCATCGCAGATCGAACCTGACGTGATCAGCATGCAAGGTGCTGACTCAATTCCCTGACCCTCGTTTTGAGATGATGCCGGCCCGGGTCGCCCACATACATATAGAATAATCTATAAATTTGACGTGATGCCATGACTGCCATGCTAACTCAGAAATCAAGGCTGGAGCGGAGGGCGTCGGGTCGCGTCCTGATCGCTGAGGACGACCCGAACAGCCGCTGGGTACTCTGTGCCTTGCTGAAGCGGCTCGGCTACAATTGTCGCACGGCCTCCAACGGCCGTGAGGTCTTGCATCTCGTCGAGGAGTTCCATCCAGAGATTATCCTGATGGACCTCATGATGCCCGGGATTGATGGCCTGGAGGCAACCCGTTGCCTGAAGTCCGACTCCCGGACGCGCGCCATCCCGATCCTGGCCCTGACCGGCAACATCACTCCCGGTAACCAGCGCGCCGCGCAGGAAGCCGGCTGCGACGAGTTCATCTCCAAGCCGATCATTCTCGACCAACTCCTCGACCGCGTCCGCCTCTATCTTGATGACGGCGACGACTGAACCCGCCGCGCCGCCGCTTCTCGCTAGCGAGCCCGCCTTGCCCGCCTCCGGCCCACGACCTATAATGCTGGTCGCGGCCCTGGCCTCCGATCCGACCCTCCTCGAAGCTGAACTCCCGATGCCGCAAGTCGTTGTGCACGAGACCTGCGGGCGTCCCCAGAACGTCGTGATCCTGGGCTCGACCGGGTCGATCGGCCGCAGTGCCCTGAGCGTCCTGGCCTTCGACGGCGGCCGGCGGCTCCGTCCCTATGGCCTCGCCGCCCGCGCGAGCTGGCAGCTCTTGCTCGACCAGGCCCGCACCCACCGTCCCCGCTACATCGCCTTGACCGATCCGGCCGCCGTGACCGCGGTGGATGGTCAGTTGCGCGGGACCGGCATCGAGCTTCTGACGGGTCCGGAAGGGATCGAACGGCTGGCCGCCGACCCGGAGGCCGACCGCGTCGTCTCGGCGATCGTCGGCGCCGGCGGGCTTGCGAGGGACCTGGGCGGCCCTGGAGGCAGGGAAAGACCGTGGCCTTGGCGAACAAGGAGACCCTGGTCGTCGCCGGCCCCCTGATCACGGCGCTGGCCCGGGAGCGGGGCGGCACGCTCTTGCCGGTCGATAGCGAGCACTCGGCGATCTTCCAGGCGATGCGGTCGGGCACGCTCGAAGGAGGTCCGGCGGGTCGTCTTGACCAGTTCCGGTGGCCCGTTCCGGGGCCGGTCGGCCCGCGAACTCGCGGAGGTCACGCCCGGAGCAAGCCCTGCGTCACCCGACCTGGAAGATGGGCCCCAAGATCACGATCGACTCGGCCACCTTGATGAACAAGGCCCTCGAAGTGATCGAAGCAAGGTGGTTGTTCGACCTGGCGCCCGAGCAGATCGAGGTCGTCATCCACCCCGAGAGCATCATTCATTCGATGGTCGAGTTCGTCGACGGTAGCGTGGTAGCTCAGCTCTCGCCGCCCGACATGCGGCTGCCGATCCAGTACGCCCTGACCTACCCCGATCGCCTGCCCGGCCCGAGTCCCCGGCTCGACCTGACGAAGCCCTGGTCGCTCCACTTCGAGCCGCCCGACCGCGCGACCTTCCCCGCGCTCGACCTGGCCGATGAGGTCATGCGACTCGGCGGCACCGCCGGAGCGGCGCTGAACGCAGCCAATGAGGCCGCCGTCGAGCGGTTCCTGGCCGGCGATCTGCGCTTCCTCGACATCCCCCGCGCCTGCCGCGCGGCCCTGGAGCATCACCCGTTCGATCCCCGTCCCGCGCTCGATGCCCTCTGGGCCGTCGATGCGTGGGCCCGGCAGGAGGTGCATCGTTGGAGATCCTGAGTAATGCCGTCGCCATCCTGATGGTGGTGCTCGGCCTGGGGTTCGTCATCTTCATCCATGAGCTCGGCCACTTCCTCCTGGCCAAGTGGAACGGCGTGAAGGTCGAGAAGTTCGCCATCGGATTCGACATCAAAGGGCTGAAGCTCTACTCGCGGAAGGTCGGCGAGACCGAGTACGTCCTGGGGGCGATTCCCCTGGGCGGCTACGTCAAGATGCTCGGCGAGGATGCCGCCACCGGCAATGTCGAGGAAGGGGCCGAGCAGATCAGCGACCCGCGAGCGTATCACAACCGCCCGGTCGGGGCGCGCATGGCGATCATTACCGCCGGCGTGATCATGAATCTGATCTTCGGCCTGCTCTGCTTCATGTTCGTGTACCTCCGCGGCAAAAACGAGGTGCCGCCGGTCATCGGCTCGGTCGTCGCCGGCCAGCCCGCCTACGAAGCGGGCATCCGGCCCGGCGACCGGATCGTCGCCGTGGATAACCGGCCAATCGAGACCTATTCCGACCTCCAGCATGCCACGGTCTTCAGTGGCCGGGGGCAATTACTCAAACTCGGGATCGAGCGGCCCGGTCACGATGGGGTCGTGCCGATCGCGGTCATCCCGCGCCGTCGCGAGAGCGGTCTGGCCCCGACGATCGGGATCACCTCCGGGACCAGCCTCAAGCTCATCAAGAAGTTTCCCTTTCTCCCTCCGGCCGGGTTCACCGGCGACGCCGAGAAGGTTCGCCAGGCCCTCCAGGGCGGCGGCACGGTCGTCGCCGTCGGCCCGGCGGGCGGCCCGCTGGTCGAGGTTCAGACGAACCCTGAGCTGGACCGGCTCCGGCTCCAGTATCGGGATCAGTCAATGGAAGTGAAGCTCGAGCGGCTGCCGGACGACACCCAAGTCGAAGGTCCGGCCGGGGCCCGTCGCCCGAACACCGCGACCGCAACGATTCCCCCGAGCCTCTTCGTGAGCTTCGGCTTCCGCCTGACGCCCGGGCCCGTCGCCGCCATCCGAAACGACTCACCCGCCCAGCGCGCCGGCTTCCGCATCGGCGACCGCATCATCTCGATCGACGGCAACGCCGACTTCGACCCGATGCGCCTTCCCGAAGACGCCTACACTCATGCCCGCGAGAAGCAGCCCCTGACCGTCGAGGTCGAGCGGCCCCTCGAAGGCTCCAGCAAGACCGAGCGGCTCACGCTCATCGTCGCCGACCTGGAAAACGCCCCGATCTGGGCCGACGACGAGATCCTGCCCGACGAGCCGCTGGAAGTCGCTCCGATCGGCCTGGCGATCTCCGTCGAACCCCGGATCGCGGCCGTCGAGCCCGGCTCGCCCGCCGACCAGGCCGGGCTCCGACCCGGCGCGGTCCTGCACAGCCTCACGCTCACCCGTCCCGCCCTCAAGCTGGACAACGTCAATGCCCCCAAGGAACCCCAGCCAATCACCCTGATCCTCGAAGGTGAACCCGCCTCCAGGGAGGAGATCGAGGCCGGCTGGCCGTTCGTCTTCGACTGGGTCCAGGAACTACCCCGCCACGAGGTCCTGCTGACCGTCGCCGGCTCGAAGACCCGCTACAAGTTGACTCCCGAACCGGTCAGCGACTGGTACAACCCCCACCGCGGCCTCCAGTTCGAGAGCCTCCGGTATCGACTCCCGCCTCAGAGCCTACCCAACGCCCTCCGGCGGGCCTGGGGCGAGACGGTCGAAAACGTCCTCTCAATCTATTATATGATCCGGGGCCTCTTCCAGCGTACCCTGAGCAAGGACGCCGTCGGCGGCCTGCCGAAGATCGCCGACTGGGCCTATTCGACGGCGCGGATCGGCCTCGACGCCTTCATCCCGTTCCTCGGGATGCTGAGCATCAACCTCGCCGTGATCAACTTCCTGCCGGTCCCGCCCCTCGACGGGGGCCAGTTCCTCCTGCTGCTCGGGGAGAAGGTCCGCGGCAAACCTTTGCCCGAGAAGTTCGTCGGGCCATTCACGCTGGTTGGAATTCTGCTCGTGCTGGCCCTGATCGTGTTCGTCAACATCAATGACGTGCTGGGCTACCTCTTCTGACCAGCCCGCGCGGGCGGACCGGAGTCAGACCAGGTTCAGGTCACGTAGCCGGCCGAGC
Organism: uncultured Planctomycetales bacterium; assembly: GCA_963752755.1. Classification (GTDB taxonomy): domain Bacteria; phylum Planctomycetota; class Planctomycetia; order Isosphaerales; family Isosphaeraceae; genus CAVVZJ01. Next base: position 21,629 of record CAVVZJ010000014.1, read on the forward strand.
AAGGCGGGCAGGTCGATCGGCTTGGTGATGACATCGACGGCGCCCGCCTCGCGTGCCTGACGTTCGGCCAGTTCGGTCGAGTCGGCTGTGATCGCCACGACGGGCAGGTCGGAGGTGTCGGGGTTCTCGTGGAGTCGGCGGATCAGCTCGACGCCGTCCATGACCGGCATCATCAGGTCGGTCAGGACCAGTTGCGGCTTGAAGACCGTCACACAATCCAGCGCCTCACGGCCGTCGGTCGCCTCGCGCACTTCGAAGCCGTGCATGCGCAGAAGTCGCCCGAAGGCATAGCGCAGGAAAGGGGCGTCCTCGACCAGCAGGACGCGGACATTCCTGGGTGCTTCAGCATTCACGACTCCGTCCTCTGGTGTGATTGGGTGTGGTCCACGGTCGGCGAGACTTCCCGTCTCGATCAATCGTAGAGGAATTGAGAATCATCACGCAGCCGATTCGGAGCAACCCGTTCCCGCCACCTCGCGGACCTGACGGATCGACAGTTCCCAGGACAAGGATGATTCAGCAAATTCGGGGCCGGTCCCGCCGGAACCCGACTTCGGGGACTCCGGCGCCACAATCCGCCAGATCGTCGGAAGCCGCGCGTCCGGAACGGACCAGCGTCCAGGCAGCGATTGTCCCGCTTTGTCTTCCCGCGTAGCATCCCAGTAGCCCCTTGAGGATGCAACCGGAAAGGCTTGTTTATGGCGATGCCGTCCACTCTTCTGCCCGCACCCTGGCCGTCGCGGTTGTTGGCGCGACCGTGGCCCCTGAAACATCCGGCCACCTGGCTGGTCGGCGTTGTCCTGATCCTGGGGATCGTCGGTCTCAAGGCCTATCATCCCGCGCTGCCGGAAGGCGTGGAGGTCGAGTGGGACATCGTTTACCGGACGTCGGGAGACCGCCAGGTCTGCCTGGACCTCTACCGGCCCGCGGGGAGACCGCCAGCGGGCGGCTGGCCGGTGATCGTCGCCATCCACGGCGGAGGCTGGCGCGGGGGAAGCAAGGACGAGTATGGGCGCGACCTCGCCCGGCTCACGCAGCACGGTCTGGCCGTCGCGGCGATCGACTACCGCCTCTCGCGACCGAGCCAACCGAGTTGGCCCGAGAACCTCGAAGACGCCCGCGCGGCAGTCCGCTGGCTTCGCAGTCATGCGAAGCTGTGCGCCCTCGACCCCGACCGGATCGCCGCACTGGGAGCCTCGGCCGGCGGCCACTTGGCCACGCTCCTGGGCACCTTGCCCGCCGACGATTCGTGCCGCGTTGCCGCCGTCATCGGTTTCTACGGCCCGGCCGACCTCCGTACCCTGGCCCGGGTCCGCGGCCCCGACAAGGCCATTGCCACCATGCTCGGAACCTCGTCCGATCGCGCATTCGACCGCTTCGACGACGCCTCGCCCATCCGCCACGTCACGCCCGACGACCCGCCGATGCTCCTCCTGCATGGCGACCACGACCGTACCGTCCCGCCCGACCAGTCCGCTCGACTGGCCTCGGCGCTGTCCCTTGCGGACGTCCCCCACCGCCGGATCGTGGTCGCCGGCGCTGGCCACGGCTTCGGCCTGAAGGTCGGCAACCGCGATTTGCTCCCCGAGATCCTTGCATTTCTGTCACGAACCTGGGACCATACCCATTAGGCAGGGCGGTGGGGCCTTCTCGCCCCGGGGTACCTTGTGCTCCCGTCTCGCCGTCATTTCTGGACTCAACAGTCGAGAACTCTTTCGAAGGGGACGCCTCTGCGCGATCGCGTTCCCCGCTTCTGCTCGAAGCCGACCACCCCGGGATTCCGAAGGGACCCTCGGCGACCTGTGGCCGACCGCCGCCCAGGTCTTCCCCGGACCGATCGAAGGTCCCGATCGCATGACGGCGCCCCCCCATTTGATTTGCGGGGGCGCCCTGCGGCGGGCCCAGCAGCGACGGGAGGAAGGGCCGTGTCTTCCGAGATTCATCTGGGAACCTTGACGCTCCAGTTGCCCGAATCGATCGAGGCCGACGACGCCGAAGACCGCGTCATGCACACGGCCGACGATCGCCCGAGCCCGAGCCAGTGGTCGCTGCCCGCCCTGGCCGACCCGGCCGCCGACCACCTCGACCCCGACCTCGCCGTGCGACGCGCCGATATCGATGAGAAACACGACCGCGTCCGCCGCTTCCTCGACGAGCACGGCTACGACGCCCTGGTTCTCGGCCGCGCCGACTCGGTCGCCTGGTTCACCTCCGGCGGCGAGGCCGGAGAGACTCTTTACGGCGACGCCTGCGCCGCCTTGCTCTACATCAACCGACAAAGCCGCGCCGTCGTCTGCGACAACGTCCAGAGCGCCCGGCTCTTCGAGGAGGAAGTCGCCGGCCTCGGCTTCCAGCTCAAGGAACGCCCCTGGTACGACAATCCCGCCCGAATCGTCTCCGAGCTGGGTCACCGCAAGCGACTGGCCGGCGATCTGGGCCTGCCAGAAGTGTCGGCCGAAGCCGAGCGTATCCAGGCGCTGCGGTTCCCCCTGACCGCTCTCGAACGCCAGCGCCTTCGCGAGCTGGGGCGCACCTTGACACTGGCCATCGAGGCCACCTGTCGGAACTTCAAGCCGGGCGAGACCGAGGCCGATGTCGCTGGCCACCTGGCCCATCGCCTGCTCCGCGAGGGAGTCGTGCCCGTGGACCTCCGCGTCGCCGGGGACGATCGCCTGGCGCGCTTCCGCCAGCCGACCTTCAAGGCCGCCGCGATTCGCCGGCGCGCCACGATCTCCGCCGTCGGCCGCCGTCACGGCCTCTGCGCTTCGGCCACCCGCATCGTCTCGTTTGGACCGGTCGATCGAGTCTTCCAGGAGGCCCACAGTCTGGCCGCGATGGTCGATGCCTCCTGCATTTTCTTCTCCCGGCCCGGGGAGCAGGTCTCCGAGGTCTTCCGCCGCGCCAAGCGGCTCTACGAGAAATTCCAGTACCCCGACGAGTGGACCCTCGATTACCAAGGGTTCCTCATCGGCTACCAGCCTCGCGAGGCCTTGCTCCTGCCCGACAGTCCCCGACAGCTCGTGCACGGCCAGCCCGTCTGCTGGAGCCCCAGCGTAGCCGCCGCGAGGTCGGAGGATACCGTCGTCGTGGACCGACGCGGCCTCGAGGTCGTCACCGACGCCCAGAGATGGCCCAAGGTGGAAGTGACCGTCAAGGGTTACTCCCTCCACCGCCCCGGTATCCTCATTCGCTGAGCCACGGCCGGTACGTCCTCGGCGCCCTCCCGTATGAGCGGGAACGAGATGACTTGCGCCCTTCTCACGATCGGTTTCCCGGGACGCACATTCGCTTCGCTTGAGCCAATCACCCAGGCTCGCGTCGATGCGAGCCATGACGCCAGGAATTTCGCCGAAATCGGCAGTCGGCCACTCGTTTGGCACGAACTTTCCTTTCTTGTCGGGCGAAGAACTCTGTGTGAGTTCGCCCAACGAAGAAAGGACGATCATGTTTTCGTCGTGGAAGTTCGGTCGGGTGGCGGGTATCGACCTGTTCCTGCACCCGACCTTCCTGCTGCTGCTGGCAGTTGCTTACCTGTTTGACGGCGGCCTGCTGGCGGTCCTGTTCACGGCGTCGGTGTTCGGCTGCATCCTGCTGCACGAGCTGGGACATGCTCTGACGGCTCGTCGGTTCGGGATCGGGACGCAGGACATCACGCTTTATCCGATCGGCGGTGTGGCTCGACTGGAACGCATGCCCCGTGCGCCGATTGCCGAATTGCTGATCACCCTGGCCGGACCGGCGGTCAACGTGGCCATCGCGGCGGTCCTCGGCCTGACACTCGCGGTCGGGTCGCTGCTGCATGCGAGCGGCCATCTGACGCTGGTCGGCCGGTTCGCGCAATTGTTGATGTCCGTCAACCTGCTGCTCGCGGTCTTCAACCTCCTGCCGGCCTTCCCGATGGACGGCGGTCGCATCCTCCGTGCCCTCCTGAGCGGCTGGCTCGGACGCTTGCGGGCCACCGAGATCGCGGTGGGGGTCGGCCAGGTGATGGCGCTGGCGATCCCGCTGGTATTGCTTTACCTGAACGTTTTCAATCCGCTCCACATCGTGCTCGCTGCCTTCCTGTTCCTCGCGGCCGGAGCCGAGCTGAACCAGGTCCGGGCCGAGGAGGCCCCGCGTCGCCGGCCAGTTGCGGCCCCCACGTTCGCGACTCACAATGGCATCTGGACGGCCCCGCCCGGCTACTCCTGGGAGAGTCGCGGCAAGGACGGCTGGCAACTGCGGCCGATCGTGATCACCGTCACCACGCAAGACCCGAAGTCGTCCTATACCCGTCCGGAGCCGTCGCCTTGGATCCGCTTCCAGGATTGACCCCGATCGTCGAGCTGGGGGTTGCCGAGGCCTACGAGTTGCTTGTGGACCGCTTCGGTCAGACCGATCTCCCGCCTCTGGAGGCGATCGAGAACGAGGACTGGGGCCGTGACTATCTCCTGTCCCGGCTCCAGTCGCTCCCGCCCGACCTCCTCGCCGACGCCGGGCTCAGCGCGGGGGACGGCAGGAATCCCTCGTAAAGTCATAAACAATTACTGCGAGCTGGTTTCGGACGTGCCGAGCGTCTCGATCTGGATGTTGCGGAAATCGACCCGGCCGTTGTGACTCTGGAGCCCAATGCGACCCTGGCGACGTTTCAGGCCGGGATGTTCCGCTTCCAGGTCCGGGTGATGGTCGAGCCGGTCATCGACGACCGTGGCACCGTTGAGCTTGATGACGACGTGGGGCCCCTCGGCCCGGATCTCCAGGCGGTTCCACTCGCCGGGCGGTTTCAGGTACCCAAGCTTGGGGGCCGCAACGTGGTAAATCGCGCCGGTCTTCTGCCAGGGCTGGATGTCCTTGTGGCGGGGGGCGTCCTCATCGAGAACCTGGATCTCCAGGCCGGTCCGCGAGATGTGCGATGTGTCGGCCGGGGCACGGAGGTAGATACCGGAGTTGCTGTCGGGGGTGAGGCGGAACTCCAGCCGAAGCACGAAGTCGCCGTAGTCGCGCTCCGTGCCGAGCCAGCCGCCACCCTCACCGTAGCTGACGATCCGGTCGCCTTCCACGCCGAAGGCCCGGTCTTTCTCGCCCGGCTTCGCCCGCGCACCGATTCGTTGCCAGCCGTCGAGGCTCTTGCCGTCGAACAGCGGCCGGAACCCTGGCTCGTCCGCCGGTGCCAGCGAGGGCAACCCGATCAGGACGAGTCCTAGCCACCTTCCCCAACCGAGTGGAACGCGCATCGTCTTGGCCCCGATCAAGAACTTTGGCGGATTGTTCCGACCACGAGTCCCCATCAAACCAGGCGGTCCTCACAAGATCAAGCACGCTCCCGGGTCAAGCGGCCACTTCGCGGGGCGGAGAGCGACGCCCCGGCGGTTCAACCGAGTCGCCGGGTCATCGCCGTCGGGTCGCGGAGGTTGTGGTAGAGGACTTCCCGGATCGTGCGTGACGCATCGGGAAAGGTCGGATCGACCAGCCCGAGCCGCGCGGCCATGTGGCGGTCACAAGGATCGGGACATGGGGCACTCTTGAGCAGGGCGAGCCGGGGGGCTCCGAGCAGAACGGCCAACCGGGCGGCGATCGCGTCGGAGGTGACATCCCAGTGATGCGGCAGAGCCTCGGGGGACGCGTCGTCCTCGTCGAGCCAGCGACGCGGGGCGAGGATCGGGAGTTGCTCGCGTTTCCATGCGTCGACGATGCCGGTCCGATCCGAGACGACGCAGGAGCGCGGCAGAAGTTCCGCCAGCATCCGGGCCGTGAGGTCCAGGGCACGGAGGGCCAGGGCATGGGCGCGGTCCTGGCCGAGTCGGTGGAAGCGGTCGAATGCGCGGATCGCATCGGCCGCACGACCACCGCCGGGCAGGAGCACGCAACGGCTCGCGTCCCCGTCGTCGAGGAACCGGCCGAGACGTTCGGCCAGGGGCGGCCAGTCGAGGAGGCTGCCGCCCACCTTGACCACGATCGGCCTGCTCATGTCGGCCGCTCTCCCGCAAGGACGGCTTCGGACGTCTCCGACTCGGCCGCCAGCACGGCCAGGGCGTGGGCACAGCCGGCCGTCGAGGCGGCTGGTCCCCAGGCCTCTTCGAGCGCCAGAACCCGGCCGCCCGGTTCGACGATCAACCCGGCCAGTCTCCGGGCCAGGAAGGCACCCGAACCCGCGACGACGGCCGCTTGCGGACGACCGAGGTCACGGCAGACCCGGTCGGCCGCATCTTGAAGGCGGGCGAGCAAGGCACCATCGGCTGCGCAGGCGAGTTCCCGGGCGTCGGCTTCGGAGAACTCTTCGCGATCGGCGCAGACCATCCGGGCGAGCCGATCGCGGGCGGCCCCGACGGTCGCGGGCCGGCCGTCGGCGGTGGCGTGGTCGGATGGGTCGGGCGGGATCTGGCCGAGCGTCAGGTACACATCGAACGTTGTGGCAAAAAGTTCCGACGCTAGCCCGGTGGGTTCGCCTCGCCAGGGGAGGCTTGTCGCCAGGGCGGAGACGGGCGTCCGGCGCACCCCGGCATAGACCAGTTCGCCGGACCGGAGCCGTTCGGTGTCGGTGCGCCCGCGCGGCATGGGTGAGCCATCGCAAAGCGGGATCAGGTCGGCGGTCGTCGAGCCGATGTCGAGAAGCAGGCCAGGTCCCTCGGGCAGGAGGCGGGCGGCGAGCGTCGCCAGGGCGAGCCAGTTGGCGGCGGCGGCGAGCCGAGGCTCGGCCAGCACCTCGGCCACCGGATGCAGGCGACCGTCGATCGCCCAGACGCGGATTGCCCGCTCGTCGGCCAGGTTCAAGGCGGCGCCGACGACCTCGTTGACCCCCTCGGCCTTGGTGGCGTAGCAGTCGCAGAGCTCGGCGGTCATCGTGACGGCCAGGCGGTCAAAAGCGGGCATGGCGGCGGCCAGGTCGCGGAGGACACGCGGGAGTTCCTCCGGGTGCTTCCAGAGCTCGAAAGGCAGCGAACGGCAAGGGCCAGCCTGGTGCGACGCCTTGAGGTTCGCGCCACCGATGTCGAGGGCCAGCCAGCGGGGGGAGGATTCGGGGTTGGTGGTCATGGTCAGGGTTCGCAGTCGTCCGATTCGGGAGGGAAGGCGGACACGAGGGAGCCGTCGGCGTGGAAGCTCACCGGCTCCGCGTTGGGCAAGCGTGTGCCCATAACCTGGCCTCGCAACAGCAAATGGGGGTGTTCGAGAGCCAGCAGCCAGCGGCCGGCGAGGTCGCCGCGGGTGAAGAAGCGACGCCAGCCGACGTACGAGGTCGTCAGCCGCGGATTGATCTCCAGCAAGGTCAGTTCCTCTCGCGCCTCGTCCCAGAGGAAATCGACGCCTACCCAGCCCGCCAGACCTCGCACGACCCTCAACGCCCGCCGGATCAGGCCGACCGGCACCCGGTACGGGTACGGCACGCAGCCGCCTTGATACGTGAAACGCCCCTCTCGAATCCGAATCCACTGCCGGCCAATCCCGATCAGGTAAGCCGATTCCGTCACCGGCTTCTCGACTGGGACGATCAGAAACGCCGCGCTCAGCGGCGACCCACCCATGAACGGCTGGAGCAACCCCTCGGGCAATTCCTGGCCAACTTCCGGCGGCAGACCTGCGGGACTAGCGACGTAGAAAGTCGAGGCCGAGCCGGCGCCATCGATCGGCTTAAGCACGGCCGGATAGGGGAAGTCGTGCGGTAAACTCTCCGAGGGCCGGACCCGCCGGCCGGGGGGCGTCGGCAGCGACCGCTCCTGCCAGAGCGTGCCCAGGGCGCACTTGTCGGCAGTCAGCGCGATGGCCTCCGGGCTCGACCCGAGTGACCGCCCGCCAACGCGTTCGATGGTCCGCGCTCGCTCCAGCAGCACGCCGTCCGTCTCCGGCGCGATCAGGGCCACGGCTTCGACCTCGGCGGCGAGGCGCTCGAACGTCGCCCGCTCCTCGCCCGGTCCAACCCGCACCACTCGCCACGGTCCCGGCTCGTCCGGAAATCGGGCATCGAGCGTCATCACGACCTCGATCGCGTGCAAGGCTGCGAAATCCTCGACCAGGGCCCGACGCATCGCCCGCCCTTCGGCGGCCAGCGAGGCCGGTAGCTCTTGACCGGCAAGCCCGCCGCCGGTGATGTACTCGTGGACAAGCACCGTCCGCGGGCGAGCCAGCACCATGAGAGTCATCCCCGTCCTGGATCTGAAATTCGGCCAGGCTGTCCACGCCGTGGCCGGCAATCGTGAACATTATCGACCGATCCGCGGTCGTTTGCACGCCAATTCTGACCCTGTCGGTCTGGCACGATCATTTCGTGACCAACTCGGATTCGCGGAGCTTTATCTCGCGGACCTCGATGCCCTCGCCGGTCATCCCCCGGCCCTCGGACTGTTCCAGAGGCTCCGGGCCGAGGGGCTTGCCGTCTGGGTCGATGCTGGCGTCCGCGACGCGCGCCGACGTGCCTCCGCTCCTGGAAGCCGGGGTGGCCACGGTCGTTGCCGGCCTGGAGACGCTGGACGGTCCTCAATCGCTCGGCCGGGTCGTCGCCGAGGCCGGGCCCGAACGCGTCGTCTTCAGCCTCGACCTCCGTGCGGGCCAACCCCTCATCGCCAACGGTGCCACCTGGCGTTCCGCCTCGCCTCTCGATCTGGCCGCCGACGCGCTGGAGGCGGGAGTGCGTCGCCTGCTGGTCCTCGACCTCGCCCGCGTCGGCACCGGCTCGGGAACCGGGACGCTCCCGTTGCTCGCCATGCTCCGTACCGCCTGGCCCCACCTGGAACTGGCCACCGGCGGCGGCGTCGCCGGCCCCGACGACCTGGAACATCTGGCCCGTGCCGGCGCCTCGGCGGTCCTGGTCGGCTCGGCCCTGCACGACGGCCGGATCGGCTAGGAGGCACTCCGGAAAAAGGACGGGTCCGCCCCGGGCCCGGCGTTGCGAATGGTCGCTCTCCAGGTTCCGGTCGAATGGCAAGAACCGCTTTTTTTGTCAACCCGGCGGTGGTGACGGTCCCGGGAACGATCAGGCGACGCGCCGGTGACGTGTTCAGGACGCCTACGGGGCGGCGTGAGGACGCCGGGGGGACGCCATCCACCAGGGCAGAACCGCGATCGCAAATTCTTGATTGTCAGGAATTTAAAAAGACAAATTGCCCATTTTGAAGTTCGTTCGGCGCCGGGGCGCTGTGCAGGACAGCGTCGTCTCGACAGGCATCGAGAGGCTGGATGTCCGCCGGATTGCCTAAGGAGCCAAGGTCCATTATAGCACATCCGGAAGACTTCGGCGCGAGCCGGTCCCTGGTCTGAACCCATCGAGGGGGTGCGGGCCGGGAGGCGCTGGAGAGCGGCCGCAGGCTCGGCCGGGATGGCCGCTAACGAACGGCCAGTTCCCCGGTCTCGTTCAGGGCCACCGCGAACCAGGTCCGTCCCTCCGAGCGCAGGTCGTTGACCCCCACGAAGTCGATGCCGAATCGCTGGAACTCGTGCGGTCCCGAGCCTTCGAGCAAGGTCGTCAGCAAGACGCGGATGACGACCCCGTGCGCCACGACTACGATGGTCTCGCCGCGGTGCGGCCTTGCCAGCTCGCGGAAGGCCGGCACGACCCGCTGCCGGATCGCCTCGAACGACTCGCCGCCCTCGTGCGTCGCTTCGAGGTCGCCGGCCATCCAGCGTTCACGGGTCGCCTCGTAGAAGGGCCGCCCCTGTTCCCGCTCCATGCCGCTGAGCGCCCCCATCCGGCGCTCGTGCAAGGCGGCGACGAGCCGGGTTTCCAGGCCGCAGGCGGTCCCGATCGGTCGGGCCGTCTCCCTCGCCCGCCGCATGCCGGAGGCATAGAGTGCCACGGGCTTCAGTCGAGCCAGTCGCGCCGCGACCTCCGCGGCCTGTCGGTGTCCGCGGTCGCCGAGACCGACGTCGGACTCGGCGCCGTGGAACCGGTCGGGGGCGGAGGTCTCGGCGTGTCGCAGCAGGAGAATTCGGGACGTCGCTGGCGGGGTGGCGGCGGGCACGGTGGGGCTCGGCATCGTTCGCTTTGGGTTCGTTCGGTGGCCGGTCGGGAGGGATCGGCCGCCTGTCAATCGCAGTTCTTGCGTAACGGGGTTGCCTCACGGGGGTCATGGGACGGATGATAATAGCATCTCCCTGCCGGGCGGTCCGCCTGGCCTTTCCCCCTCACCCAACGTCGCGAGGCCGAGCCATGCCCCCCAAGACCAAGTATCGGACCATCCTCCTGTTCGGTATGCCAGGCAGCGGTAAGGGGACCCAGGGCGCCGTGCTCGGCCAGCTCCCCGGACTCGTCCACATTTCCTGTGGCGACATCTTCCGCAAGCTTCCCAAGTGGGGTGAGCTGGGTCGCGAGGTTCTCCACTATACCTCCCAGGGGCTCCTGGTGCCTGACGACCTGACCGTCCGCATCTGGGAGCGCCACATCAAGATCCTGGAACTCCAGGAACTGCTTCTACCCGCGAAGCATACCCTGGTCCTCGACGGTCTGCCCCGCAACTACACCCAGGCCGAGCGCCTGGCGAGCGTGCTCGACGTCTTCCAGATCTTCCACCTGAACATCGCCGACATCGACAAGGCCAAGGAGCGCCTCCGCGCCCGCGCCCTCCGCGAGAACCGCCTCGACGACACCAGCGAGGAGGTCATCCTCCGCCGGATCAAGACCTACTACCAGGAGACCTTCGACACGCTCCGGTTCTACGACCCCTCCCTCGTTTACGAGGTGGACGCCTCCCTCTTGCCCCTCGAAGTGCTCCGCCAGATCATCGACCGCCTCACCGAGCTGGAGCGCGAGCACCTGGCCATCGAGCAGGCGAGTTTCACCGGCGCGGGGACGTGAACGCTCGACATCGGAGTGACGCAGTTGGCCCTTTCGCCCGAGCTTTGGCCGATGCCGGAAGCCGCAGGTCCGACTTCAGTCGGGCCGGAAGTCCAGGAAAGCCAGGAATTTCCGGCCCGACTGAAGTCGGACCTACTCCGCCCGGTGACGCCGACTGCGTCACTCCGATGACAGCCCATCGCAACGTCCGGCGAGATCCAACTGCCCGGCGTTCACCGTCCCACCGCTCCCTGGCCGAAGCTCCTTTTTGGCTGTCTAATCCGGGTCGGGCGGAGGTGCTTTGCGATGGGACTCGACACGGTCGAACTCGTAATCGCTGTCGAAGAAGCCTACGGAATCACCATCCCCGACGAGGTCGCTCCGAACCTTGTCCGTCTTGGGGACCTCCACGGCTTCATCCTCCAAACCCTCCAGGAACGTGGCGAGATAGTCGAGCCCGTGGCGATCTGGGAACGACTTAAATTCGTGGTGCGAGATCGATTCGCAATCCGCGAGCGGTCGATCGTCCCCGAAGCCCGCATCGTCTCTGATCTGGGCCTGGACTGACGGCGAAAACCGATTCGTTGTGCCTGTCGGACTTCCCGGCGACTCTCGGTCACAACCCTGGGCGGACGTCGGGTAAACCGTCTCGCTGAGGATTCGGAACGGCACCTCGGGTCCCGGCGGTCTTGCCGCCAGTTGGCCTTAGATCAATGGAAGAAACCGGGGCGTCTCGGTAAGGTGTTTGGGATCGTTCGCCGTCCGACCGGCCAGGCCCAGGCCGGGTGCGCCTCTCCCGCGCCGGTCGGTGCGGGAGTCATCGAAAAGAAGCAGTGGGACCCCGACGGGAGATCCGCGCATGTCGGTCCAGCCGCCGTCGTCCGAGTCCGCGACGACCCCTCCCCCCGCGTCGAAGAAGTCTCAGGCGACGTTCCGGCCGTATGTACCCGACTCGGCGGACCTGCCCGAGTTGACGTGGTCGGCCGTCGGTCTCGGGGCCGTGCTCGGGATCGTCTTCGGGGCGTCGTCGCTGTACCTGTTCCTCAAGGTCGGCATGACGGTCTCGGCCTCGATCCCGGTGGCCGTGCTCTCGATCACGATCTTCCGGCGCCTTGGCGAGCGCCTTCAACACCCGTCGGGCGACGATCCTGGAGAACAACGTCGTCCAGACGACCGGCTCGGCCGGCGAGTCGATCGCCTTCGGCGTCGGGGCCACGATGCCCGCACTGATGATCCTCGGCTACGACATGGAGCCGACGCGGGTGATGATGGTCTCCGTGCTCGGCGGCATCCTCGGCATCCTGATGATGATCCCACTGCGGCGGGCGTTCATCGTCAAGCAGCACGGCACCTTGCCGTACCCCGAAGGGACCGCCTGCGCCAAGATCCTCATCGCCGGCGAGCAAGGCGGCGCCAGCGCCCGGACCGTCTTCGCCGGGTTCGGCCTGGCGTTCGTCTATCAGGTGTTCATGGAGGTCTTCCATCTCTGGCCCAAGGAGCCGGCGCGGGAGATCACGGGCATCAACGGCTACAACAAGGCCGTCTTCAGCGGCGAGGTCTCGCCGGCCCTGCTGGGGGTCGGTTACATCATCGGCACGCGGACCGCGTCGATCATGGTCGGCGGCGGCATCCTGGCGGCGTTGGTGCTGACGCCCGCGATCGCCTTCTTCGGCTCGCTCTCGACCGAGCCGCTGGCGCCGGCCACGGTGCCGGTCAGCCAGATGGGGCCGGGGGCGATCTACGCCAACTACGTCCGCTACATCGGCGCCGGCGCCGTGGCGGCGGGCGGGATCATCAGCATGCTCCGGGCCTTGCCCTTGATCCTTGGCGGCCTGCTCGGCAGCTTCCGCGCGATGGGCAACGGCGCTGGTGGGACAGTCGAGGGCGAGGGGCGGACCGGCCGGGACATGCCGATCTGGGTCGTGGCCGTCGGCTCGATCGGCCTGGTTGCCGCGATCGCCGCCAGCCACCTGATCCCGACCGACGTGCCCGGGCGCGATCGCCGGGGCCTTGATGATCCTGCTCTTCGGCTTCCTGTTCGTCACCGTCAGCTCGCGGCTCACGGGCGAGATCGGCTCGTCGTCGAACCCGATCTCGGGCATGACGATCGCCACGCTCCTGCTCACCTGCTTGATCTTCGTCGCTGCTCGGCTGGATCGGCCCGCAGTACCGCGTGGCGGCGCTCTCGATCGCGGCGGTCGTCTGCATCGCGTCGTCGAACGGCGGCACGACCTCGCAGGACCTCAAGACGGGCCACCTCGTCGGGGGCACACCCTGGAAGCAGCAGGTCGCGATCCTCGTCGGGGCGATCACGTCGGCGGTCGTGATCGGCTTCACGCTGCTCTTGCTCAACAGCGTCTATACCGAGGTCATCAGTCGACCCGGCCTACCTGCCGACCGTCGCCGCGCCCGCGCGAGGAACTCGCCACCCTGGAGACGGAGAACTACGAGGGTCAGGCGTACAAGGTCTGGTGGGTCACCCAGGCCGCCGAGGGCGTGCGGCCGGGCCGCTACCTCGTCGATCCGGAGACGGGTCGGCCGAAATTCTGGATCAACCCGGGCATCGGCGGCACGACGGTCAAGTTGCAGGGGAAGCCGCAGGTCGAGAAGTTCAACCCGCCGCAGCCGGCCCTCTTCGCCGTCATCATCGACGGGATCATGACCGGCCAACTCCCCTGGGTGCCTCGTCGTGCTCGGGGCCTTCCTGGCGATCGTCGTGCAACTGACCGGCGTCTCGGCGCTGGCCTTCGCGGTGGGCGTCTATCTGCCGCTCTCGACGACCGCGCCGATCTTCGTCGGCGGCCTGGTCCGCTACATCGTCGATCGCTCGCGGCGGATGACACCCGAGGAGTCCGACTCCAGCCCGGCGGTGTTGATGTCCAGCGGCCTGATCGCGGGCGGCTCGATCGCGGGCATCCTGATCGCGCTGGCCGCGGTGTTCGTGCCGACGCAGGACTACTTCTCCACCGACGACCTCCCCCCGATCGCTCAGGCCCAGGCCGCCGATATCCGCGGCGAGAAGGCCGGGCCGGTCGGCAAGACCTATTCCCTGTTCGTCCTCAACGACCCCGGAGCGTACAAGCTCGATGCCTCCGAAGCGGGCGAGTACTTGCTCGACGCGTCCGGCAAGCCGGCTTATCGCGTCGAAAGTGGCTCGATCTTTGATGCGAGCCTTCGTTTTTACCCACGTTCGTTCCATTCGGCGAACTGGCCGGCGCTGGTGGCCTTCGCCGTGCTGATCTCCGCGTTGCTCTGGGCGGGTCTGCGGGGCAAACCGGCTCAGGAGGAGTTCGGCGAGCTTCCTGGCGCCGACCTTGCACGCGAGAGAGAGATCTCGGCAGGCGACACGGACGCCTCGTAATGCACCTTCAACCAACCCCCATCGACTCCGTCTGGTGCTCGACCTGGGAGATCACTCGATGAAACCGCGCCTTGGATGGATCGCCATGCTCACCATGATGCTCGTCGGGCCCGGCCTCGCGTGGGCCGATGAAGGCATGTGGGTCTTCAACAATCTGCCGCTCAAGCAGCTCCGGGAGAAGTACGGCTTCGAGCCGTCACCGGATTGGATCAAGCACGTCCAGCTCTCGGCCGTCCGGTTCAACAGCGGCGGCTCCGGCTCGTTCGTCTCGCCCGACGGCCTCGTGATGACGAACCACCACGTCGGCGCCGACACCCTCCAGAAGATCAGCACGCCCAAGCGTAACTACTATGAGACGGGCTTCTACGCTGCCAGCCGCGACCAGGAGGTCAAGGCTCCCGACCTGGAGCTGAATGTCGTGGTGGACATCCAGGACGTCACCGACCGCGTCAACGCCGAGATCCAGCCCGGCCTCTCCGACGCCGAGGCCGACACCGCTCGCCGACGCGCCATGGCCCGGATCGAGAAGGAGGCGACCGACAGGAACGGCCTGCGCAACGACGTGGTCAAGCTCTATCAAGGCGGGCAGTATCATCTCTACACGTACAAGATCTACACCGACGTTCGCCTCGTCTTCGCCCCCGAGTTCGCCATTGCCTTCTTCGGGGGCGATACCGACAATTTCGAGTATCCCCGCTACGACCTGGACGTCTGCTTCTTCCGCGCCTACGAGGACGGCCAGCCCGCGAAGGTCGAGCATTACCTGACCTGGAGCGCGTCCGGCACGAAGGCTGGCGACCTCGTCTTCGTCGCCGGCAACCCCGGTCGGACCAGCCGCCTGAACACGCTGGCCCATCTGGAATACCTCCGCGACGTCGCCTTCCCGCTCCAGCTCGGCTTCCTCAAGGATCGGGAGAAGTTCCTCCAGGAGTATTCGAGCCGGGGCGAGGAGCAGGCCCGACAGGCCAAGGAATATCTCTTTGGCATCCAGAATAGCCTCAAGGCCCGGACCGGCGGCCTCGTCGGTCTGAAGAATGAATCGTTCCTGAGACGCAAGGGCGAGGAAGAGCGCAGCCCTCCGCTCCCGGATCGCCGCCGATCCCGAACGCGCCCGGCTCTACGGCCCCGCCTGGGACAAGATCGCGAAGGCCGAGCAGACCGCCGCCGAGATTCTCAAGCCGTACAACTTCCTCGAACGCGGGCTCGCCTTCGACAGCGAACTGTTCCAGATCGCCCGCGTCCTCGTCCGGCTCGCCGAGGAGAACCAGAAGCCCGACGAGGAGCGGCTCCGCGAGTATCAGGAGTCGGCCCGCCGCTCCCTGGAGCTGGCTCTCTACTCCGCCGCTCCGATCTATCCCGAATTCGAGAAGGCGAAGCTGGCCCACTCCCTCGCCTACTGGAAAGCCCTGATGCCCGACGACCCGATGATTGGTCGCGTCCTTCAGGACCGCCCGCCCGCCAGGGTTGCCGAGGATCTGGTCGACGGCACGAAGCTTGCCGACGTGGACGTCCGCCGCCGACTGGCCACCGGCGGTTTGAAGGCGATCGAGCAGTCGGATGATCCCATAATTAAGCTCGCCCTCGCCATCGACGACACCGCGCGCCGGTTCCGCAAGGTCCGCGAGGAGCAGGTGGAGGGCGTCGAGGCGGCCAGCTACGGCCTGATCTCCCAGGCCGTCTTCGCAGAGTACGGGGATACCGTCTATCCCGACGCCACCTTCACCCTCCGCCTCGCCTTCGGCTCGGTCAAGGGCTACGAGGAGGACGGCCAGCCGATCCCGCCCTTCACCACCATCGGCGGCGCCTTCGAGCACGCTGCGGCCCACGGCAACCAGGCCCCCTGGAAACTCCCCGAAAGCTGGGTCCAGGCGAAGCAAGCCGGCCGCCTTGCCCTCGACACCCCGCTGAACTTCGTCTCCACCGCCGACATCATCGGCGGTAACTCGGGCAGCCCCGTCATCGATCGTCAGGGCGAGTTGGTCGGGATCATCTTCGACGGTAACATCCACTCCCTCGTGCTCGACTTCGGCTACGACGACCGGCTGGCCCGCGCGGTGTCCGTCGATTCTCGCGGAATCGTCGAGTCGCTCCGCTCGATCTACCGCGCCGACGGCTTGTTGAATGAGCTGACGGCTCGCGACCGTCGCTAGAGCGGATTTCGTTCGGTCGTCGAGGAACACAGCCGGGGGCGGCTGTGCCACAAGATTTGTGGGCCAGCCGCCCTCGGCTGGCCGGCTCTACACGCATGCGGGAACCGCTCTAGCCCACGGCCCTTTCCCGGCGGCTCCGGTCGGGCGCGTGCTGGGCGTCCGACCGGAAGAGCGGCAATCAAGGAGCGGCTCGTCTTCCAGCCATCACCACTTGAAAAAACTTAAAGAAAAATCCGTGACTTTCTCCCACCCGTCGCTATGATACTGCGACGTGCCGGTCAACCTCCTTTCCTGCCGGTCGCCAGCACCCCACCCGATCCCCTGTCTCCGAGCCCGTAGCGCGTCTCCTGCCGTTCGCTTCCCGTACGGTGGCGCTTCACCATCTCAAGGAACTCACCCGGATGACCGTCCTCGCATCTGCCCCCCCCAGGCGCCGCGCTCCACGTCGACCATCAACCGGCTCAGCACCATCTTCCTCGTCGATCGAATCGAGCCTTGCCTCGACTTCTGGGTCGATCGGCTTGGCTTCGAGGTCCGCATGCGGGTCGAGGGGAACGACCACCTGGAGTTCGTCCTGCTCGGCCGCGACGGCGTCGAGTTGATTTACCGGACCCGCGAGAGCGTCCACCATGATGCTCCCGGCCTGGCGGACGGGGGGCTTCATGCCCCCTGGGTCGTGCTCTGCCTGCAAGTGGATGATCTGGACGCGATCCTGCCGACCCTGGAGGGCCTGGAGATCGTCGTACCGCTGCGGGAAACGATGCTCGGCGACCGGGAAGTCTTCGTCCGCGAGCCCTCGGGCCGGATCGTGGCCTTGATGTCCCGGTCCTGATCCCGCCCACCTCGAAGCGGGATTGTACCCCGGACGCATATCAGTATCTTGACGCGGTCGGCGGCTTCGGATGAGATGGGGACGTGCCGGTTGACCCGCCCCCATCACCTCCCCCCCACGGAGCTGCCTGATGCGTCCACGATCCATCGACCGCCGCCAGTTCCTCCAGGAATCCGCGATCGCCGCCGGCCTCGCCGCCACGGCCGCCACCGCGGCCGTCACCCGCGCCGACGATGACGACGCCACGTCTGGCAAGAAGGTCGGCGCCAACGACGCCGTCCGCGTGGCCGTGATCGGCGTCCGTGGCCGCGGCATGGAGCACGTCGCCGGCTTCGGCCGGGTCAACGACGCCAAGATCGTCGCCATCTGCGACTGCGACAAGAACATGATCGGCCGAGCCATGAAGGCCGTCACGTCACAGAATGGCGCCGAGCCGAAGTATTATCAAGACATCCGCAAACTTCTCGAAGACAAGGAGATCGACGCCGTCTCCATCGCCACGCCGAACCACTGGCACGCCCTGGCCACGATCTGGGCCTGTCAGGCCGGCAAGGACGTTTACGTCGAGAAGCCGGTCAGCCACAACGTCAGCGAAGGCCGACGGATGGTCGAGGCGGCCGACAGGTACCAGAAGATCGTCCAGACCGGCACTCAGTGCCGCAGCCACAAGGGCATCCAGGGCGCCATCGCCTTCCTCCGTTCCGGCAAGCTCGGCAAGGTGTACATGGCCAAGGGCCTCTGCTACAAGCCCCGCGGTTCCATCGGCATCAAGCCGGATGGACCCGTCCCCGCCGGCCTCGACTACGACCTCTGGTGCGGCCCCGCCGAGAAGCGTTCCTTCAACGCCAACAAGCTCCACTACAACTGGCACTGGATCTGGAACACCGGCAACGGCGACCTCGGCAACCAGGGGATCCACCAGATGGATCTCGCCCGCTGGGGCCTCGGCAAGGACGAGCTGCCCCGCGCCGTGCAGGCCTCCGGCGGTCGCTTCGGCTACAAGGACGACGGTGAGACCCCCAACACCCTCACCACCGCCCTCGAATACGATGATTGCCTGCTCCAGTTCGAGGTCCGCGGCCTGGACACCAACGACGAGCTGGGCGTCCGGATCGGCGACATCTTCTACGGCACCGAAGGCGTGCTGGCGATCTCCAGCTACACCACCTGGAAGACCTTCTGGGGTCCCCGGATGGAGCCGGGCGAGGGCGGCACCGGCGGCGGCGACCACTTCGCCAACTTCATCCAGGCCGTCAAGTCCCGCGACGCCAAGTCGCTCCACGCCCCGATCGAGCAGGGCCACCTCTCCAGCGCCCTCTGCCACCTGGGCAACATCGCCTACCGGCTTGGCCGCAAGCTCCAGCTCAACCCCTCCACCGAGTCGTTCCTCAACGACCCCGAGGCCGACCGCATGCTCACCCGCGAATACCGCAAGGGCTTCGAGGTACCCAGCAAGATCTGATCCCAGGCCCTCGTTCCACTCCCAAACCAAACAGGCCCGGCGCCGGCAGGCGCCGGGCCTGTTTGGTTTGGGAAACATCGCGGAAAGCAGTTGACCCTCCTCGTTCCGACCCCTACCATCGCCACCGCCAGGAAACAACTCCTGATCCCCCACTTCCAAGGAGGAGTCTCATGCATCAAACCCCTCGTTTTTCGTTTCGAATCCGTCTTGCTCTGCTCCTTGGGCTCTTCCTGGCCGTCGCGAGTCCACTCCGGGCGGGGGTGCTGTACGACACCGGCTTCGAAACCCCCGCCTTCACTGCGGGCAACGTCCTCTCGGGGCAGGACGGTTTCCTGGCCCTCTACGGCGACGTCGCCTCGACCATTGGCACAGCGCACCCGCAGGCCGGCAACCAGGCCGTCCAGGTGTCTGGGAGCGCATTGCCCTCACTCGGCAGCGGCACCTTCCTCGTCGGTAGTGAGACGTACAAGCCGCTCGACTACGACACCGCCACCGGGCTGTCGACGATCGATCTCTCTGCCGACGTCCGCCTGGATGGCCCTGCCACCCCGAACAACGATCAGATCAGCGCCAACCTCGTGCTCAACTCCGGCGCCGGTGATATCCTCGGCGAGCTGGCCCTCTCCTCCGACGGCCACGCCTACGCCTTCGGGAGCAAGGCCAGCGACACCTACCAGTTCGGCACCAGCGTGGACCTCAATACCTATCACAATCTCCGCATGGTCGCCGATTTCGCCGGCAAGTCGGTCACCTACTACCTTGATGGCACCCTGCTCGGGTCCTTGGGCTTCGATTCGTCGGTCACGTCCACCGTGTTTGGGGGCCCGTCGCTCGCGGTCATCGCCGTGGACGATGCGAGCTTCGACCGGACCCCGTACACCGCCTACTTTGACAACCTCACCGTCAGCTCCGTTCCTGAACCGTCCGCCCTCGCCCTGCTCGCGATCGGCGGTGTGACCCTCGGTCGAATTCGCCTCCGACGGGCGAGGGTTCGCCAGTCGGCCTGAAGCGGCTTCCCGACCCTGCTTTCGTTCAACTCCTCCGCCCCCTCGCCCGATCTTTGACGGGCAGGCGAGGGTCAGGGGTCCGACGTCTCCTTGCGCCTGGCTCGCCTGTTTTCGGAGTCCGGTGGCGAGGAGTCGCCCATGCCTGACGTCTCCCCGAACCTCCTTCCCGAGCCCGCTCCCCGCCGTCCACTCACGGTCGGCCGCCGCTTCCGGCGCCTGCTGGTGGTCAACCTGGTCGTCTTCGGCCTGGTCGGCGTGCTGGGCGAGATTGGGTTTCGCCTGCTTTGGCATCCAACATACTGGATACACTGCGAGAACTGGCGATTCGGCTCCGGACACACCGCCGCCGGCAAGAAGTGGTGGCCCGACGCCACCTACCGTGTCCAGAGCCGGGAGTTTCACACCACCTTCCGCACCAACACCCTCGGCTACCGCGCCCGTCCCACGCCCACACGCACGCCCGCCCCCTACCGCATCGCTTTCGTCGGCGACTCCTTCACCGAGGCGATGCAGGTCGCCTATGACGAGAGCTTCGTCGCCCGCCTCGAACGCGCCCTGAACGGCCCCTCAGCGGGCCGCGAGGTCGTCTGCGAGAACTACAGCATCTCCGCGACCGGCCTGTTCGACTACTACCACCGGATCATCCACGACGTCTTCCGACCCGGCCCGGCGCCCGACGCACTGGTCCTCTGTCTCTACCCCGGCAACGACTTCCTCATGGAGTTCCCGGACGACGGCTTCCTGCCCGACGGACGCCCACGCCGCGACTATTTCGACAGGCCATCCTGGGGCTGGCATGCCGTCACCTGGGTCAACCTCAAATCCAAATTTGGCCACTTCGCGATACGATCGATCCTGGTGGCTGCCTTGCGTTCGGCACCCCCGCAGGAGCAAGGCCCCCGTCTCTGGTGGTGCGACCCCGCGGTCGCCGCCTCGGCCCCGACGCTCCGGCGATCCGACGCTCGCGAGCCCTCCTCGAAGCGATCGCCGCCGAGAGCCGGCTTCGCCAGACGCGCCTGATTGTCCTGGTTGTCGGCCCGGCCGCGACCTACGCCGCGAAGGGAGGCGCCAGCCCGCTCGCCCGCATCCTCACCGACTGGGGCCTCGACGTCCCCGTGATCGACCTCTCCGCCCCCATGATCGCCTTGCCGGACTACCAACGCTTGACGTTCCCCCGCGATGGACACCTGAACCCGTCGGGCCACGCCTTCGTCGCCTCGCGGGCCCTCGCCCCACTCCGCAACGCCCTCGGCCTTACCTCGCCGTCGCCCGGCCGGCTCGCGGGCTCGCGATCGGAACCGGTCCGCTGATGCTGCGTGTGGCCGTGGGCGGCCATCCGTGGCTCATCTCGGCCAGGGGTCGCGACGGAGCCGACCTCGCCCTTCGTGGATCAATTGCCCGTGATCAGGTCCGAGCTGAGCGGCAGTTGTCGATACTGGCGTGTGAGCGACTCGCCGGCCGGGGTGATCAGCTTGGCCCAGACGGTGCCGTTGACGTCCTCGGCGAGGAAAGCTTTGTAGATTTTTAGTGGGAAACGGCCTCAAAAACCTACAGGTGGCCATTCTGTAGGTTATTGTCCCCGGTCAAACCCAACTAAAAATAGAGATCAGTTCATCAATTTCGGGGGTCGGCTCAAGGGCGTCAACCGGCTCAACCTCATCCTCACCCCAGAACACCGCCGTGACCTTGAGTTCGTAGGTCGATTGCACCAGGCAGCACAGGTTGTGGCAAAGGATTTTCGCCAAGGCTTCATTGATCATCGCCGTATCTGACTTGGACAGCAGATGGTCCCCGAATTTGGCCTTGATCATGGAGAACGTCGTCTCGACGTTACTCCGCTTGTGGTAGTGACTCAGGTAGGCGTCCCGGTTGAGGTTGTACAGGTGGAACATCCGGGCCATCGTGCCGCCCTCTGACGCCGTCGTGTTGCTCTTGAAGTCGATGTAGGGCGTCCCACCGAGCGAAGCCACGAGATCCATGTTGTCATAGCTCAAGTAGGCCGCATCGGCGGAAACCTCCCGGAGCGCGAATGACTGCGACGTGGCCCGGACCAACGGGGCGAATTGGGGGCAGTCCCCCGCATACCGCTCGTCAATCTCGACGGCCGTGACCACGTTCGTCTTAACCCCGGTCATCGCACTGACTTTCACCCAATCGTACTCCTTCTTGACCACGCCGTACTTGTGGTCGAACCATCGCACGAACCGCGACGTGGTGAAGCCGGAACTGTCCACCGCGAAATCCGATTCGATCGACCGGAGTGGCCGGGCGGCTCTCGGCGATGAGGGCACGGAGGATCGGAGTCAGGGTCTTTGATTCCAAGGTGCCGCAGACGGACGTGAAGAGGGGATTGTCTCACTCCCCATTCCTTTGGGTTGACAGTTGTTGCGTCAACAGGGTCGGGTCGGCCTGGAGCAGCTCCCAGAAGTCGAACGTCGGCAACTCCAGGCCCAAGGCCCGGTACGGGCAGACGTCCTTGCGGGGGCCCGAACGCAGCGCGTGGCTGTTCCAGTAAAGCCGCTTCAGGTCCAGCATCGCCTGGCTCATCCGCTTGTGTCGTGACTGCTGCATCCGTAGCACGCCGTTGAGGCATTCCACCGCGCTGCTGCGCGGACCGTCGTCTCCAGCACCGCGGCCACGCGGGCGTAGCTGGCCCGCTCCGGTTCGTCCCGCTCACCTCGCCGAGCGACGGACCACACCGTCGCGATCCGCCGATCCGCCGCCGGCTCAACACGGCCGTGACGCAGCCACCACCGCCAGGCCATCGCCTCGCGCCATGCCGGTCGCGGCTCGGCCGACTCCAGGCGGCGTTGCATACGGTCCAGGAAGGCCAGGCTCCGCGGGTCGGAGAGAAAGTTGCGGACCTTCGACCAGTCCGCACCGGGCAGGTCCACCAGCGCCGCGGCGATCTCGGCTCGGGCGTGCGCCCGGTCGTTGAGCTGGCCATCGGCACGGAATAACCCCAACGCGGCGTCGATCCGGCCCCAGGCCGCTTCCCACCGCTCGACCTGCTCGAAGAGAGTCGTGGCCTTGCGCCAGGCGGCGCGGGCCGTCTGGGCGGTGCCACGGGCGTCGACTCCCTGCCGCTTCCTGGCGGCGACCTGGACATCGGCGTCCTCGGCCTGCTCCCAGGCCGCCTCGGCGCGCCGCCAGTGCCGGCCCAGGACCCGCTTGGCCTGCATCGCGGTGTGGAAGACGTCCAGGCCGTGCCCCAGGCCCGGGGCCGCGGGGTCCCGGCATCGCGCCTCGGCGAGTTGTCCGACCGCCGCGGTGATCCCCCGGGCGGCATCGGAGACGACGAACTCCAGGGCGACGAACGGCTCCAGCTGGTGGCTCCAGGTCTCGGCCGTACGGTCGGCGGCGTTGCGGCAGAAGACGGCCGTCATGCTCGTCGGTTCGATGCCGACCAAAGTCGGCCGCCCCCAAAAAAGACCTCGTCGACGGCCAGGGTCTGGACCCGGCCCTGACAGGCCCCGTCGAGGGCCTTCAGCACCGGCTCGGCCTTGCTGGCCTCCTCGGCGACCCAGCGTGCGATGGTCGAATGGTCGGGGCCGTACTGGGGCTCGATGACCCGGATGAGGTCCTCGATCTGTCGGGTGCTGATGCCCATGGCGAAGGCCGTCACCGCCAGTCGCCGCCGGGTCGCCTCGTCGAGGGCCGCCGGTGGCGAGGTGGGGATGGGACCATCGGCCGGTGTCGCGTCGGGGGCCTGCGGCGGTTGCAAGCGGTGCTCGACCTGGCGGGCGTGCTCGTAGATGGTCTGCCGGCTGCAGCCGACCTCTTCGGCCCGTCGGGAGACGGCGCCGTAGGCCCCGGAGAAGACGGCGGCGGCGTTGCGGACCCAGGTGCGAAGCGATAGCGTGCTCATCGGGGAGGTCCTCTGTGGTGCTGGTGATCTTGCTCGTGAGCCAGTCCACCACGGGGCGGCCTCCCCTTCCACTCAAACTGTCAACCCGGCGAGCCCGATTTCAGTCCCCATTGCGACAAAGCCCGTGAAGTGTGGCACCTTGGCGATGTATCCCTTTTCGCAAGCATCGGTTAGATCGCTGATAAACCTCCGTGCTGAGAGCGTGCAATAGACCTTGAAGACTGCCGCGAAGACCTGATCGGCCATCGGGATCGGCTTGCGACCCCGCCCCGGTTTGCGCGGTGGCTCCGGGACGCCCCGGCAGAGGTCTGCCAAGAGCGCCTGAACGTGCCGCTTCTCGGTCGTCTGGGCTTTGTCGTAATTCGGCCAGTCCTGCTTGTAGGTCGGCCGACGAGCCGTCGTCTGCTTGGCGACGGTGACGGTTTCCTTGCCCGTCTCCGCGACGGTCAGAGCCTCCGTGATGGTCTCCGTACCGTCGGGCAGTGTCTCTCGTTGGATAACGTACTGAACGGCGAAGACGTGCTTGCATGGCTGTCCCCGCTTCTCGTAGTCAGGACAGGTGCAGGTGGCCGTCTGGCCGTCGGTCTGGACCCAATACTTACCGTTTCCGGTCTGAGACGGAACGGTCCAGAGTCCGCCGTTCTTCTGGGTGATCCGGGTCACGGCCGCAATGGCGAGTCCGCGCTGGCGGCGGGCCTCAGTTGGGTCGAAATCGGACATGCGTCGGCCCCTTCCCCGTCTGGGGGCGGGCCGGATAGAATGGGGGCTGCTGGGACCGCCATTCGGGCCTAACCCGCCCGGATGTGTCTTGCCCCCACGCGGTTGTTGCAAGCAACCGTGTGGGGTTTTTTCATGGGCTCTTGCCCATTTCCACACTAATTGTACGTTCATTGTACGGACAAATCAAGAGAGAAGGCTTGAAATGCACGGATTTTGTCCGTACACTTCGGGCATGGATACCAAACGAAGTGCAGGGCGGGCGAGAAAGTCGCGGGACGACCGGTTGGAGTTGCGCCTTGGGGCTGCCGAAAAGCTTGCTTTCCAAGAGGCGGCTGATCTGGCGGGAATACCACTATCGGCATGGGTCAGAGAGCATTTGAGGCGGGCCGCTCGGAGTGAACTCGAAGGCTTTGGCCGGTCAGTACCATTCTTGGTAGAGGTAGGCACCTGACGGGATAGAGTGTCCGTTCCTTCGGAAGTGGGTTTCTCAATCCGAACGGCTTCGTTCTTTGACTTAGACAGGCGGCGAACGAAATGAGTTCGCCGCCTGTCTAAGTGTTCAGAGATTGGCTTACCACGACTTGCGAGGCTGCATCCTTGCGTCCAGCCCCCGGTTCAGTTCTTATGGTAAATTCAGTGACCACTTCGATGATCCTAGAGGCTCAATCGATGCCGATGAGGTATGCGACCGAACTAGCCAAATACCCCAACTGTCCGCCTCAGAAGACGGAACCGTGCAATAGGCTAGCTTGCCGTTTCGTCCACGAAACTATTGACGACGGCCGGAACTTCTTGCCCGTCTCCAAGTTGAACCCGAAGCGGACGTTCGATACGGACGAAGAGAAATGTGACGCATATGCCCTATCTTTCTTCGCATCTATAGACCATGCCCGAAAGAGATTCGCCTACCTTGCCAGAACAAACAAGAAGATTTACAGAACTATCGGATGTAATATTGCGACTGGATCAATATGCGAGGCGGACGGTCTCGCCGGTCCTGTGAATGCTCACGGCCACTTCTCGCTCTGGGAATCAGACGAAACACAATTCGCTGAAGTCTTTAAGATCACTGAGGCTTGCCCTCGATGAACGCCATTCCGGGGATTCCCCTGCCCAACCTCCCGATCAGTGGACTGCGACATGTCCGGGATCTCATCTACTTCGATGGTCCGCTGCTCTCGCACTTCGAACACCCCAATGGAGATGATTATCTATACTATTGGTGCGATTGTGACGACACAGCGAATCGGTGGATGGTCCTTCGGGTTGCAGAGGCTAGCATTCTTCGCCTCATCAATCATATCGCGACCCTAGATTCAGTAGTGCCGAGAGGGTGCCGCGACGATTACGTCTATATCGTTGATCTCGCGAGTGATGGCAAGCCAATTCAGACTATCCTCACGCCCGTCCCCTCGATTCCCTCGGACTATCATCCAGCCGAAGGCACCTACCTTGAAATGATCCCTTCGGCGGTTAGCGATCGATTGTACTCAGTCCTTGTGGATGGCGGATGGTCTGTTAAGGAGGTTGGGGAGTTCCCTAGCCTCTTTGCTAAAGTTTATTCTACACTTTATAATTTGACGAAATTCCCGGGGACCATGTTTGAGGGATTTCCGTGGAGAGGTGGGTTCAGCGCCCTTCACTTTTTCAGGTGGCTCTCCGATAACATCCCGGCCGGGGACCGACCGAAACTTTCGGCGATGCAGTATTCGTCGCCAGGCTTCATGCGGTTCGAATTGGATGGCCCTACTGCCGACATTGTAACTCAATGCGTCCGGTCCTTTCGCTCGAATCGAGAACGGATCTGGTCACTCTACCTGAGTTTGGGTGAATTGATTCGCAAAAACAAATTGAATGAGATACGAGGGGTGGACTCCCCGGAGTGGCTCAATCATAACGAGCCACTCCGTCAGCACGCTGTCGAAATCATGGGCTCATTTCCGGGAATAAACGCCGATCTCTTTGTTGAGAGTTGCCCCCGCCCATTCGAGGCCGCGAAGATTGCAATGGCATTTGTTCGCTATGTCAAGGGGCTAACAAACTTCGAATCTGAAGGCTTGGTGCGTTTTCCCCGGAACGTCTCTGTGTGAGGCGAAATCGCGCGTCCGGTGGCAGCATATATCGCCGCTGGATTCCCGGGCAAACACCCATAAAAGCTGGGCAATAAACACAATCTAGGCAAACGATTGGAGTCGCGTCTCCGATCTCATAGGAATAGGCTTCTGGTAATAAAACTACATGCCGGCCCCAAAAACTACAGGACGGCAAAAAACTACAAAGCCGGCGAGGAAGCGGGCCGACCCGTCGCACATGCCGATGATGATCCCGCCGGGGTGCTTGCTGTTGGCATAGGGCAGGCCACCCTCGACCCCGCCGTCGCGAGAGCCGTCGTTGATGCCCGAGTAGCTTCCCTTAATGTTCGCCTTCACCCAGTCGGGGCCATCGTACTTGCCACCGGAGGGCATCAGACGCCCGTTGAAACACTGGAACGGTGTGCAGCCCGATGGCGGCTGCGGGCAGACGCTCTCCGACATCATCAGGCCGACGAATCGCGGATGCGCCGCGGCCCAGTTGGTCGGCACCAGGCGCCCCTGCTGCGGGTCGGCCGGGGAGGCGCCGCCGAAGATGTTCTCACTGATCAGAACCGTGTTGGCCAGACCATCGGTGATCGTGGCCGTTGTCTGGAACATATCCCAGGGGGCTCGCCGCGCCACCGTCCCCTGGAACATCGCGGCCGTCTTGCGGAAGACGACCGGGTTGCCGCCCTGCTGAGGCGACCCCAGGGTGATCAGCGTCGCCGTGCCACCGGGGCACCAGCCGAGGCCGTTGTAGCCGTCGGCATGCCAGAGCGTCAGGCCGAGGTTGACCCCATAGGAGAGGTTGCCCTCACCGACCATGACCGTGTCGTCGTCCGGGCAACGCAGGACTGCCAGGTCGGTGCTGGAGATCACGTCGTTCGTCGGCTTGGTGCCGTCGTCGCCCGGACGCCCCTTGTCGAAATAGACGCGATGGCGGTTGAAGTCATTGTAAAGCGTCGGCTGGTCCAGGTGCGGCAGGAGATCGACCACCCAGCTATACAGCGGACCGATGTCTGAGAGCGAACCGTTGGAGCCCGCCGGCAGGAACTGCCCGAAGTTTCCACCATTGAACGAGCCCATCACCGACTGGCTGATGTCGCCCGAATCGAGAGCGCCTGGGGATTCTCACCCCAGGTCGTCGCGTTCGGCAGCTTCTGCTGGATGTTCAGATAGGCCTGCATCGCGAGGCCGAGGTTCTTCACGTTGTTCGCACACTGCGTCCGCCGGGCAGCCTCCCGCGCCGAACTCAGCGCCGGTAGGATCAAGGCCATCAGGATGCCAATGATCGCGATCACGACCAGCAACTCGACGAGCGTGAAGCCGCGTCGATCGCAGACTCTCATTGGGGGGCTTGCATGGCTCGTTCTGCCTTGCCTGAAGTGCCTGACGACATGGACGCCTGAATGGAGGTCTCGAAACTATCCAGACACGTCCACCGGAGTCAAGAAGGAAATCTTTTGTGGAATTATAAGGCAATCATAATCATTCACAGGCCCGCATCTTTCGTGACGCGTCGTTCAGTCGTCCGTGAGCAACGTGGCGTCGATCGCCGGCTGCCGGTAGGCCCACGGACGCGACTCGCCCGCCGGCGTGAGGAGCCTGGCCCAGACGGCGCCGTCGATGTCATCCGTGAGGAAGCGTGTCGAGCCGTCGCACATCCCGACCACGATTCCCCCTGGATGCAGGCTGTTGGCGAACGGCGAGGTTCCCTCGGGCATGCCCTGCCGTGCCCCGGCGTTGATCGCCGACATCGTCCCGATCGGGTTCGCCCGCGCCCAGTTCGGCCCGACCCGGCCGTCCCGGCCCGACCGCGAGCAGTCGAACACCCCCTTCGCCTCACAGATCGCCCCCGACCCGATGAAGCCGACAAACCGCGGATGCGCGGCCGCCCAGTTCAAGGGCACCTTGGCCCCCGTGGCCGGGTCGTTCGGCGACGCCCCGCCCAGCACATTCTCCGCGATCAGGACCGTCGTCGCCAGGCCATCGGTGATCGTGGCCGGACGGTGGAAGAGGTCCCAGGGCGCACCGCCGCCCGCCGTCCCCTGGAACATGACGGCCGTCTTCCGGAACGCCTCCATCCCTCCGCCCTGCTTCGCGGTCCCCCACCGGAACCCCGCCGGCCGACCACCGCGCCGGTTTGGCTCCCAGCTCTGACCCTGGATGCCGTCACCTTGCCAGAGGGCGAACCCCATGTTGGCAGCGTAGGATAGGTTCCCGGCCCCGAGAAACACCGTGTCGTCGTTCGGGCATCGCAGGATCGCGATGTCCGTCTGCCCGATCAGAGCGTTGGTCGGCCGGCTCGGATTGCCGCCGGGGCCACCGTCGTCGAAGTAGACCCGGTCGCGCTCGAAGGCGTTGTCGAGACCCTGCATATCGATTCCCGGCAGGATGTCCACAACCCAGCTCCGCAGCGGTCCGACGTCCGTCGGCGCGCCCGCCATCTCCGCCGGTCGAAACATCCCGAAATCCGGCCGGTTGAAGCTCGCGATGATCGACTTCGACGCATCTCCCGTCGCCAGTGCCCGCGGGTCCTCGCCCCAGGTCGTGGCGTTGGGGAGCCGATTCTTCTGGTTCAGGTAGCTCTGGAGGGCGAAGCCGAGGTTCCTCACGTTGTTGAAGCACTGCGTCCTCCGACCATGGCCACAACTCGACGTCAGAAGCGGCGGCACCATCGCCAGGCCGAGGCCCACGACCGCGATCACCACCATCAGGTCCCGGATTGTGTAACCGCGTCTTTCTCGGGAACAGGCACCCGACATGACCCCTCCGGCCGGATTCGACGCCAGGACGTGAGACGGGGTGGTAACACCTCCCATCTTACAATCGTCGGACAACCTCGGTCAACCGTCCGAGATCCGGCTCCGTGACGATGGCAGGGTCGGGGGGTGCTGGCGGCACCTTTGCCCAGGCCAGGAGGAGAAAATG
The DNA here is from genome assembly GCA_963752755.1 of uncultured Planctomycetales bacterium. GTDB lineage: Bacteria > Planctomycetota > Planctomycetia > Isosphaerales > Isosphaeraceae > CAVVZJ01. Next base: position 50,773 of record CAVVZJ010000014.1, read on the forward strand.
TCTTCATCCCTCTCCCCTGGCGGAGCGGCAGCCTGGCGAGTCCGTGGGATTCCACGGCGACGTGGCCGGCTCTCAGGCCGGCACCGACCAGCAGTTCCGCTTGAACCAGGCCGCGGCAAGCGCCTGCCATTTCCGGTAGGCCAGGCGTTCCCAGTCGAAGGTTGCCTGGAGCCGCGGCCGGTCGTCGATCGCCTGGATGACGAAGTGGCGGAGATGGGCCAGACAATGCACGATATGATCCGTCGTGGCATCGGGATCGTCGGGGGGCACGACATGCGCACCGCGGAAGCGGCCGAAAAGCCCTTCGGTCGCCGCCTGTCGGGCGAGGAAGACGGGCGTGCCGCAGGCCAGGGCTTCGAGGATCGGGATTCCGAACGCCTCGAAGTCCGACATCAGGATCAGGCCCGCGCTCTCGGCATACGCCAGCCTCAGCGTGGCCTCATCGACATAGCCGCGCAGGTCGATCGCATGCCGCAGCTCGCGCGGAATCAAGGCCAGGGACTGGTCGCTCTTGTTGCCGATGACCACCAGCCGCAAGCCCGGTCGACGCCGGACCAGCCTCCCGAAGACCGCCAGCACACGGTCGAACCGCTTGCGGGGCTCGACCAGATCGCCGACGAAAAGTAACTGCTCGCGACGCTTGATCGGCCCGGCACGGAAGGCGCGGAAGTCGCAGCCGAGGGGGACGTGCAGGCAGTGATTCCGGCCCGGCGCCAGGGCCTGAAGTCGCGTCCGCTCATCGGGCGAGTCGCAGAAGACGACGTCGGCCCGCGCGATCGTTTGTCGATGGACGGAGGTCGTCCGCTCCTCCTGCGCCGGCGACATCGGCACGGTCCAGGTCGGCTGGTCGTGCGGCGTGTAGGCGAGCGTCACGCGGTCGTCGAGGGCGTCGAGCAGGGCGCCGTTGGTCGCACCGTTGGCGAAGCAGAGGCACTCGACAGCGTCCCAACCGCCCCGGCGGACCAGGGCCGGCAGGTCGTCGCTCAGGGCGTCGAGGGTCGCGTCGCCGAGCCGTCCCCGACCGACGTGAACGGGCATCCCCCGCTCGCGGCCGAAGCGGACGACCAGGTCGGTGTTCCTCGGGTAGAGGTCGTCGATCGCGTACTCGAACGCGATCCGGTGCGCCAGCCTCGTCGATAGCTCGAAGAGCGCCCGGCCGATCCCGGAGTACATCTGGTTCGACGAGGAGAGGGCGACCAGCACCCGCATCCGGGGCGCATCGTTCCGGCTCGGGACGGGGAGATGCATGGCCTCATCTCGCTCCGGGAGACGTGATCGAGTCAGCACGCTTCCGCCCGCTTCTCGGACGCCGGGAAGGGGACGGAGGCGCGCGAGTCGCTGCCGAGCGATTCCAGGCGATCCTCCAGCGAGGCGACCCGTCGGACGAGAGCGACGTAGTCCCAGCCGAAGGCGATCGTCGCCTGCAACTGCTCGTTCAGGTCATCGTGGCGACGGGTCAGCTCGTCGAGATTCGCCCTCAGACCGGCGTCGGTCCGATCGGCGGCGTCGAGGCGATCGAGGATGGCTTGATAAAGGACCACCTGCCGCTGGAAGATCGGCCGGAGCACCCGCCTCAACGCCCGTCGGGTGAAGACGAGCGGCCGACGCAGACCCCTCGGGTTCTCGCAGCCGGCATCGTAGAAGGCCAGTTCAGTCATCATCGGACGGTCTCCCCGGGGGATAAGACCGGAAGATTCCCATTCTTTTCAGGCACACTCGCGCCACGATTCCTGGATCAAAACCCGCGACAGCCGCTCGGCGAGCAGGGCCATCCGGTACGCCTCGTCGGGCCGACCGCCGCCGTCGCGTGGCCGTTCGGCAGCGTCACCGAGGGTCCGCTCGATCCGCGTTATGAGGACGTCAAGATGGAAATCATGCTGGATCGCCGATGCCAGCCGCCGGCCGATCGGCTCCAGATCGATCGACCCATCCATCACCGCCGCGAACGTCCGGGCGAACGCCTCTGCCGTCCGGGCGCCTTCAGGACATGGACTCCGTGCACGAACCACTCGGCATTGCCACAGACCCGCGTCATCACCGGCACGCAGCCCCGGGCCGACGCCTCCAGGGCCACGAAGCTGAACGGCTCCCGCGGCCGGGTCGGGAAGGCGAGCAGGTCGTAATCGCCGAAGCTCGCCTGCAACTCGGCCTGCGGCACGGCGCCCTTCAGGGTGACGAGGTCCCGGAGCCCGCGGGCCAGGATCAGGTCGGGGAAGTAAGGATCGACGACGTTTCCGTAGATCTCCACACGAAAATGTTTGTGGCCTTGATCTCTCAGCAAGGCGGCCGACTCGATGACGAGGTCGATCCCCTTGTCGCCGCGCCGGTCGATCTGACCGGCCGCGGCGGCGATCCGGAGCTGGCCGCCTTCGAGATAGCCCTCGCGAGGCGGAGGGATCGGCCCGGCAAACCAGTTGGGCACCACCTCGACCGCATCCCCGAGTCGAACCCCTCCGGCCTCGATCTCATCGACGAGCTGCTGGCTGCACGCCAGGAACCGTCCGCCTCCGAGCAATCGCTCGAACTCCCGGGCATAGGTCGGCACGAGCGCCCCGGCCGACCGGCAGAGCATCAAGGGGAGGTCGTCCATGAGGTGCCAGACCCACGGCACCCTGAGATACTCCAGGCAGGCCATCAATCCCAGGCCGCCGACACCCGCCAGCATCCAGGCGTAGGCCACATCAGGCCGGAAGCCGTCCAGCTCATCCAGCAAGGCGTGGACGTTGGCGGCGTCGATCCGGTGCGATTCCGACTGGGTCAGATAGGCGGTGACCGGCTGGCTCTTCTCGAAGAGGTACGGACTCCAGATCTCGGCCAGCCTCAGCCTCCGCGACACGCCCGGCTCGGTCGGCACTGGCCGTCGCGGGGCGGAGGTCAGCACGCGGACCTCATGCCCCCGCGCCCGCAACGCCTCGACGGCCTGGCGGCAGCCCAGCTCGTAGCCGCCGATCATGTCGGGCGGGTAGAGGTTGCTCAGGACCAGGATCTTCACACCGCGGCCTCCGTCTTCCTTGACCCGGTCGGGCGCGCCATCGATCCCGTCTTCGCGGGCGTTCCTTGCCCGGGACGTTCGGGAAGCTCTCTGTAGCAAAGCCCGCCTGATCGGTCAACGGTGATCGGCCGGCTCCGATTCAGAGGCGAATGTAGAGGCCATGATCCTCGAAGTACTTCACGAACCGGTAGGAGATCACGAAGAAGACCGCCAGGCCGACCAGGCACCACCAGACCGGCGAGTCCTTCGGCACGACCTCATGCACGGCATTCTCGACCGCGTGGTGGATGACATACGCCGCCAGTGGGTTCCGGCCCAGCGTCCGGAAAACCCCGATCCGCAAGGGGCCGAGGTCGCTGGCGAGGATGAACAGGCCATAGAGGGCAAACGCGAAGCCGGTCGAAAACAACGTGAACGATGGGCTGACGATCCGCTTGTCCATCCTCCAGTAGTTGGCGCCGCGCTTCTCTTTCGGCGGCGGCGCCATGAACGGCGGTTCGGCCAGCATCGAGGAAACCGGTCGCGCCTGGGCATTCCGCCAGGGCGGAATGACGGGCGAGGCCGCAATGCCGTCCTGACCCGGCAGCGAGGCGGGGGGCACGTCGTAAAGCCGCGTCAGGCAAGACAGGCCATAGCCGAGCAGCATCAACGCCAATCCCCAGCCGAGCATGCGTCCCGACGCCCGTCCCGGCCCGAGGTTCATCCAGGCGTCGAAGGCCAGCGTCCCGGCGAGCATCGGCACCGACCACATCAGGAGCCCGAAGAAGCCGCCATCCCAGGCGCGGTGGCCAGCAGCGCCCCAGAAGGCATCGAAGCCGTTGGGGCGACCGTGGACGAAGTCGTAGTTGAACCCATAAGAGATCAAGCCATGAATGATCAGCAGGGCGATCATCGTCGCTGCCCGGACCCGCGGACCTGCGGCGATCACGGGCAGGATCAGGATCTGTGCCAGGCCGATGATCGCGAGCACTTCCCAGAGGTTGGCCTTGAGAAGCCGGGCGATGAACTCGCGCACACCCTCGGCCGTCATCTCGTTCCAGGACGTGAACCGATCATCAAACCCGTACATGACCAGCGATACCAGGACCAGGGCCAGGCTCCGCCAGATCACGCGGCGGTAGGCCGTCCAGGTGCCGAGTTCGGGAATCCGACGGAGGATCGTGAGCCGGTAGGAGAAGCCGCAGGCGAACATGAAGCTGGGCATGATCGAATCGGCATAGCTAAAGTGCGTATTGTTGTGCTTCAGCACCTGGTGGATCAACTCCATGCCGCCCAGGAAGTTGACCACGAACATGCCCGCGACCGTGTAGCCGCGGAACTGGTCCATCGATTCAATCCGGCCCTTGGCCGCAAGGGAGCTCATACCAGGTCCTCGTCGTTCGCGTCGTGGGAAATGCGTCCGGGCTTCAGGGGGATGTTCGTTGCGGCCAGCCGGGAAGCGGAAGCGGTGGGTCTTCGCCTTCGCGGATCAGATAGCCGGCATCGGCTTCCAGGTTCTCGAAGTGGTCCCGGCGGCCCGACGGCCATTGCACCTCCAGCGTCTCGATCCGTTTCGCGTCGCCCAGGCCGGCGTGAATTCGGGGGTCGCTCGATGACTGATAGCTGCCGCCACCAACCCGCGGCAGGACCTGGCGACGGCCCCCGGCGGCGACCGTCACCACCGCGCCGATCGCGTCACGGTTCGAGGTCGTGCCCTCCAGCCGGAGCGTGAAGAAATGACCCGGCTTTGACCGGTTGTGCAGGAACACGACCGGCTCGTCCTGCACCTGGAGCACGGCGTCGGTCCGACCGTCGTTGTCGAGGTCTCCCACGGCCAGACCGCGGCCGATGTGAGGGATGAGGAACGGCTCGCCAGCCTTTTCCGTCACATCAACCACGCGGCCCGAGTTCGTGCCGAGCAAGAGCTGGGCGGGCATCTTCCAGGGAAACTGGGGACGGCCGTCGTGGACATGGCCGTTGGCCGTCAACAGGTCGAGGTGGCCGTCGTTGTTGGCGTCGAGCAGGACGAGGCCAAATCCGAGCCGGAAGCGGCTCGGCGCCGCCAGGCCAATCGCGGCGGTGTGGTCGGCAAAGAGGCCGCCGCCGAGGCCGCGGAAGAAGGAGGTGGACTCGTTGTAGTAGTTGGTCACGGCCAGGTCGAGCCGGCCGTCACCGTCGAGGTCGCCGCACGCGACGCCCATGCCGGCCTGGTAGCCCCCCTCGGCATTCGCGGCCACGCCCGCCGTGTGGGCAACCTCCTCGAATTGGAAGCCGCCGAGGTTGCGGAAGAGGTAGTTCGCCGTCATGTCATTGGCGACGAAGAGGTCGGTCCGACCGTCGTCGTCGAGGTCGGCCGCCAGCACGCCGAGGCCGCGGCCGTCGCGATCGACGATCCCTGCCTCGGAGGTGACATCGACAAACCGGCCGTCGTCGTTGCGGAAGACGTGGTCGGGCAACGCCGGAAAGTCGCGGGGATTGCAGCGGTACTGGCTTGGGTCCTTCGGGTCGGTGCAGGCCCGGTCGTCCCCCTCGTCCCACTTCAGGTAATGGGCGACGTAGAGGTCCAGGTCGCCGTCGTTGTCGAGGTCGGCGAAGGCGGCCGAGGTTGGCCAGTCGCGGTCGCCGCCGAGACCGGCAGCTTCGGTGGCGTCCTCGAACGTGCCGTCGCCGCGATTGCGATAGAGGGCGTAATGCCGCCATCGGGTGACGAACAGGTCCGGGTCGCCGTCGTTGTCGAAGTCGCCGACGGTAACGCCGTGGCCGTAACCCCGCGAGCCGCCCAGCCCGGCGCGTTCGGTGACGTCCTCGAACGTGCCGTCGCCGCGGTTTCGGTAGAGCCGGTCGCCGCCGTGGGCCGAGGACGGGCCGGGCGGGAAATGGCCCGACTGGACGAGAAAGACATCGAGCCAGCCGTCACCGTCGCAGTCGAGCAAGGCGACGCCGCCCGAGAACGTGATCGGGGGAATCGGGCGACCGGAGGCCAGGCCGCTCTCGTGGACGAATCGGAGGCCCGATTCGTCGGCGTCGTCCCTGAAGTGCACCTCCGGCGTCGTTGTCATGCTCGTAGGACCGGACGGGCGCGGAGGCGTCGCGGGCGACAACCGATCCGGCAGGAGATCGGCCAGGGTCCGCGACTCCGAGGCGGCGGGACGCTTCCTCTCGGAGACCACACCAAGACCGGCGCCGAGGCTGGACCACTGGCGGGCCTCGAAGCGTCGGCCGAGCGCCTCGGCATCCCGGGCCAGTTCAGCGGCGTGGGCCAGGGGGTCCCGGTCGCGGATCTGTCGCCGATAGTCCTCGCGGGCACGCTCCAGGGCCGCCTTGCGAAGACGCAACTCCTCGGCCCGTTCCGGATGCCCCCCCGCAATCGCGAGCTCCGCGAGCCGGTCGAGGACCCTCGGGGCAGCCGGCTGGATTGTCAGCAACGACTCCAGGGCCGAGCGCTCCGCGTCGCGGTCGCCGCGGCGCGAGGCGAACCAGGCCCGGATTTTCAGGGCGAGCGACTCGGAATCGTCATCGACGGGGAGGTGACGCGCGGACTCAAGGACCTCCTCGGGTCGGCCGGCGGCGAGGGCCCAGTCGAGCCGTTGGCGCCAGACGGCCGGGTCGTCAGGTCGGCGTTCGAGGCAGGCCTGAAGCCAGCGGTCGGCCTCAGCGAAGTCGCCGGTGCGGGTCGCGAGGTAAGCCCGACCGAGCCAGACGCGGTCATCCTGGGGGGCCTGGCGGCCCGCCGTGTCGAGGTAGAGCCGGACCCCCTCGGCCGGGTACGGATCGGCGTCGAGCCGGTACAGTTCCCGGAGCGCCGCGACCGGGTCCTCGAACTCGCCCAGACCGGCTTGAAAGAGCCGGCGGGCGTCGTGGAAACGGCCTTCGAGCCGGAGCAGACGGACCAGCTCCCAGCGGGCCTGGTCCCGATGCGAGCCGGGACGCTCCAGCGCCCAGGACAGCAGCGACTCGGTCTCCGCCATCTGCCCGCGCTTCTGGAGCACCCCTGCCCGATGGACGGCCGCCCAGCCGGCGTGCTCCGACCCGATCGGCACCCGCTCGAAGGCGGCCAGGGCGGCGGCGTCCCGGCCGCGCAGCAATTCGCAGACACCCAGGTGGAACTCGACCTCACCCCGCCCGGGCTTCCGCTTTGCCAGGTCCGCCAGCAGCCGATGCGCCACCGCGATGTGGCGGGCGAGCATCTCCGACTTGGCTCGCTCCAGCTCGACCCGGAAGGTCCGCTCATCGTAGAGCCGGTAGGCGTACCAGCCCGCCGCCAGGGCGACGAGCAGGCCGATCCCGATCCCGATCCGGCGCGGTCGCATCACGTCCTCCTCGACAACCCCCGTCCGGTCGGGCTCACCACCGGAACGGGTTCGGGCCGGATCACCGCAGGACGAAGCCCCGGCGCCGCCGAGAATGCACGGGCCGCGCGTCGTTGCGCGGCCCGTGCCCTTGGGAAGCCGATCGTCGGGGCCGCCGTCCCGTCCCATCAATACTGATCGGAACTGACGATCTCGCCTCCCTTGGGCGTCGAGAGTGACTGATAGATCCCGAACCGCGGCAGAATCCCACCGCCCACCGACGTGTACGGGCTGGAATTGCCGTTGTACTGGATCGTCAGCGGGTTCCACGAGTTGACCGAATCCTTGATGAAGTGGACCGAGCCGTCGCAGAAGGCGAAGTTGCAACCGCCCGGATGCAGACTGCTGAAGGTGTTCTCGAAATTGCTGTCGCCATTCGAGAACTTCGACGGGATCATGAGCGCCGCCGCGTAGCTCTTGAAGTAGTTGGGCGGGAAGAGCGTCGAGGCGTTGGTGTCGGAGAACCAGCCGGAGGTCCACCAGCTCGGACCGTACGGGTCCGACTTGCCCAGGGCGATCCGTGTGTAGGAATGATCGCCGAAGAGGAACGTGTTGCTCGTGCCGTCGGTGATTTCGGCGAGGCGGACCGGGCTCCGGTTGGTGCCGAGCGGGTGGCCGACGTGGAAGAAGACGCCCGGATTCTGATTCAGGAGCCCAAAGGTCGAGGACCCGCCAGGGTAGTAGTAATAGGGACCCGAGTTGCCGGCATAGCTGCTGTAGCGCATCGGGATCGGGCTGTCGTCCCAGCCGTCGCCCGACTTGCCCGGATAATACGCACCCGAGACCGAGCCGTCGCTCGGGCACCAGAGCACGCTCATGCCGATACCGTTGACGGTGCTGTTCGGCGCCAGGTAAATCTGGAGGCTCGTGTTGAGCGCGTTGTAGAGGGTGCCCTGCTCGTAGTACTGGAGCAAGGCCACGAATTGCCCGAAGTTCTGCCGGATGAGGCCGCCGTTGACGTTCCGGCCGTAGAAATCGCCCATGGGCAAGCAGTTGTTGGCGTCGATGTAGTTGTGCGTCGCCAGTGCGAGCTGCTTGAGGTTGTTGGTGCACTGGGCCCGACGCGCGGCCTCGCGCGCCGCCTGCACAGCGGGCAGGAGCAAGGCGATCAGGACGCCAATGATGGCGATGACCACCAGCAACTCGATCAGCGTAAAGCCTGATCGATCGCTCCGGCAGGAGCGGGAGAGAGTCATGGTCCGGATTCTCCAAGTGGGTTCGGATCGATCGAGTGAAGTCAACGGGCCACACGAATTTCCACAGGACAGGCCGGGAGGGTGCCAGGTCAGCGACCCTTCTTGCTCGACTCGGCCTTGCTCTGATCCTCCTGGATCATCTCACGCCGCGACTTCGGCTTCGCCGGCGGAGCGGGCGTCGCCTCTGCGCCGGGGGGGGCTCAAACTTCTGTGAGAACTCACCCGAGCCCTCGTCGCCGGAGCCGCATCCCGCCAGCGCGGCGAGCACGAGACTCACGGCCCAGTTCCGGACGGGCCCCCGGGTTCCAAGACGTCTGCTGATCATTCCGGTGCAATCCTCTGGGTTTCGCTTCGACTGAGAAGCGATCTTGTTCTGATTCCCGACTCGGGAAGGCATGACGACACCGTCCGCCTTCACCGGGGCCCAGGGTCGACCAATCCCGGCGAGAGAGCCCTCACCGCGATGGTCTGTCCCGATCGACGTTCAATCATAGGGAGCGATAGACGAGGTTACGCTGGACACAAAAAGTGCCATCATTCCACGCGAAACGCGGCTGTTTGGGGGAGATGTTGTCCCATGTCGGATCAGCCGCAAACACTTCTTGAAGAATTGCTTGCCTTGCTGAAGTTGCCTTCCATAGGATCTATTCCACTTATATCCGAGGCGCCTCGGAGGTCAAGTAAAAACCGGATGAATAGACAACATGCGTTCCGTGAACGCTATGATTTGTCGATGTTGGTCAACTTAAGGATGCTCGATTCCGACCCCAATCGGTGACGGCGTCTGGTCGCGATGTTGCATCGGACCTTAGAATCGAAGCGATGAGACCGCGGGGTCGGCAATCACAACGATGGGCCGAGGCAGGGGGAAGCGTTTGATGGCGCAGGCGCGACCGAGGCGCCGCGGCCGGTGGGTGATCGTCGGCGTGGCTGCCGCTTCGATCCTCGGGCTGACGGCCTGGGCCATACGGGCCCGCTGGGAGACGTCCGAGGCTGACATGGCAGCGATCCGCCAGGCGATCGCCTGGCAACGCTGGGCCGAGGCCGAGCAGCGGCTCGACCGCTACCTCGACGGCCGACCCGACGACGGCCAGGCCCGCGTCATGCTGGCGGCCCTGCTGGCCGGTCGGGACCGCGTGTCGGAAGCCCGAGCGACGCTCCTCAAGGTGCGTGAGGACGACCCCGCCTGGGCCTCGGCCTGGTCGCTGATGGGCGAGCTGGCGATCCGGCAACGCCGGGCGGCCGAGGCCGAGAACGCCTTCCGCAAGGCGGCGGCGGCCGACCCCAACACCGCCGAGCCCCGGCGCCGGCTGGTCTTTCTGCTCAGCCTCCAGCAACGCAACGGCGACCTCCGCGATGTCCTCTGGGAACTCTTCGCCATCAACCGCGATCCCCGCCTGCTGCTCGACCTCGTGCTCGAACTCTGGGCCGTCGAGAACGACACGCGGGCGATGGGCGCCGAGCTGGACGCGTACCTCCGACAGACCCCGGATGATCCCTTTTTGCGACGCGCCCGCGGTCTCGACCTCCTGCTCCGCGGCCATGCCGAACAGGCCCGGCCCGACCTCGAAGCCGCGGCCGTGGCCTTGAGCAATGACCCGGTCGGCCGCTTCGCGCTCGCCGAGTGTCGGCTCGAACTCGGCCTGGAACCGGGCGACGCGTCCATCCTCGGCCCCCGGCCGACCGGCGCCGCCGAGTCGGCGCTGGTCGGTCCTCCGGGGACGTCTCCTGGACCTCCTCGGCCGACCCGACGACGCCCTCGCGAGCTACCGCGAGGCCGTCGCCTCCAATCCGCTCGACGTCGAGGCGCTCCACCGGCTCGGACAGTCGCTGATCCGGAACGGGCAAGACGCCGAGGGGGGCCGGTCCCTCGAACGCTCCGAGGAAGTCCGCCGGCTTCAGGGCGAGGTTCGCAAGCGGCACGCCGACCTCCGCCGCAGCGGCTTCGCGGCCGACCCCGCGCTTTTCGAACGTTGCGCCGCGCCTGCCTCCAGATCGACCTTACGGCCGAGGCCCGCGCCTGGTACCAGATGACCTTGCGCCGACCCGGACCGCGCCTCCGCCCGCGACGCCCTGGCCGCGATCGCCCGGGACCCCCACCCCCTCCCCTTCCCCCTCTCGCGTCCCCGGCTCGACCCGAACGGCAGCCGCCTGGCCTTGCCGGAGACCTCTCGACCCCGGGCCGTCGCGGCGATCCAGTCGCCCCGCTTCGAGGACGTCGCCTCTCAGGCTGGCGTCTCCTTCCGCTACGACTCCGGCGCCCGTGGCGACCTCTACCTCGGCGACACGATGGGCGGCGGCGTCGGCTTCATCGACTTCGACGGCGACGGCTGGCTCGACCTCTATCTCGTCAACGGCTGCCGGCTCCCGATCGACCCCGCCTCTCCCTCCGCCCCCAACCGCCTCTACCGCAACCGCGGCGACGGCACCTTTGAAGACGTCACCGAACCGGCCGGCGTCGCCGGTCGCGGCTACGGCATGGGCTGTGCCGTGGCCGATTACGACGACGATGGGCATGACGACCTGTTCGTCACCGGCATCGGCCAGACCCTCCTCTACCGCAACCGCGGCGACGGCACCTTCGAAGACGTAACCAGCGCCGCTGGGGTCTCCTCCGACCGCTGGACCACCGCCGCCGGCTTCGGCGACCTCGACGGCGATGGCGACCTCGACCTCGTCGTCATCACCTACGTCGAGGCCGACCCAGGCCACGTCACCCCCTGCCGCGACCACTCCGGCGGCCCGATCCACTGCTCGCCCAGCCAGTTCCCCGCCCAGGCCGATCTCCTCTTCCGCAACAACGGCGACGGCACGTTCACCAACGTCAGCCGCGATGCCGGCTTCGACGACGCCCCCAACGGCCGCGGCCTCGGCCTGGCCGTCGCCGACTTCGACGACGACGGTCGGCTCGACCTCTACGTCGCCAACGACGCCTCGCCCGACTTCCTCTTCCACAACCGCGGCGGCTTCCACTTCGAAGAAGTCGCCGCCACCTCCGGCCTCGCCTGCAACGGCTCCGGCAAGGCGACCGCCAGCATGGGCGTCGTGGCTGACGACCTCGACGGCGACGGCCGACTCGACCTGTTCATCACCAACTTCCTCAACGAGCCCAACACCCTCTTCCGCGGCCTCGGCAGCGGCCTCTTCGTCGACGTCACCCTCGCCGCCGGCCTCTATGCCCCCAGCATCCCCGTCACCGGCTTCGGCGCCGCCGCGATCGACGCCGACAACGACGGCCGCCTCGACCTCTTCGTCGCCAACGGCCACGCCGACGACCAGCCCTGGATCAACAGCCCGATGGCCCAGCCCCCCCAGCTCTTCCTCAACCGCGGCGACGGCCGTTTCTCCCTGGCCGACTCACGAGCGACCCCCTACCTCGCCCATCCCGCCGTCGGCCGCGGCGTCGCCGCGGGCGATCTCGACAACGACGGCCGCGTCGATCTCGTCGTCGTCCACCGTGACCGACCCACCGCGATCCTCCGCAACCTCACCCACGGCGGCCACTGGCTCGGCCTCCGCCTTGTCGGCGACCGCTCCGGCCGCACCCCCATCGGCGCCCGCGTGACCTGCCGCGCCGGCGGTCGCGAGCAGGTCCGCTGGCTCACCAGCGGCACGAGCTACCTCTCCGTCCACGACCCCCGCCTCTGGTTCGGCCTCGGCGCGGCTCAGCGCGTTGAATCCCTGGAGGTCCGCTGGCCCTCCGGCACGGCCCAAACCTGGCACGACCTTCCCATCGACCAGATCCACATCCTCCGGGAAAGCAAGTCCGCATCAATTCCACAATCCAGCACTAATACTTCCGACCACCCTCCGGAAACGGCACCCTGACGACGCCGCCCTTCCCCCCCTTCCCCTCGCCTTTCGGCCTTCGCGATGTGTAACTGAGGTCGTCGAGATCGACTTCCACGAACTTCCCTCCCCGCCTCACGGTCCACAATCCGAACCGGTCGAACCTCGCCCCCGCCTTGCGCTGCTCCGGCGTCAGGTCGATGGAAAAGGAGCGATCGTCGAGTTGCACGGTGAGCCGTCCGACCCCGCCATTCGCCTCCGGATCATAATGGAATTGAAACCGATGCTTCGTCCGATCCGGCTCGAAGAGCGGCCCATTCCGCAACGATGCCAGCTCCCGCGTCGGCGCCACGAAGCCGCTGAAGTAGTAGCCCACGCGCGTCGGCCCGTCGATATTCACTCCCATCATCGAGGGCAAGGGATGCCCCTTCGATTCATCGGTGATGACTTTCAGGAACTCACTCCGGTTGAAGTATCCGAACGCGAGTCCCGAATCCGGCTGCCCCTCCACGAAGCAGATCGACCCGGAAACCCGGATCGGGTCGTCGAGGCTCATCATGCCGATATCCGTCGCATAGAAACCCCGCAACGGATCAACCGGCTCGACCCGCCAGAACGCGCCCCCGACCTCTCCCGGCGCCTCGCCCGCCCAGTTCGTCTCGCGGAACCCGAAGTCGTTCCGGCTGTGGAAATCCCGCTCCACGAAGGAGACCCGGTTGCCCCGCCCTTCCCAGCCGGGATCGTCTTCGAGGTCGATCGAGTGGCCATTGACGACGAGGTCCGTCAGCTCGAACTCCAGCGCCCGACCGTAGGTCTGCTGGTTGACGACCCCGAAGCGGTCGAGCACCAGCGGCTCCTCACGATGTCCCGGGCTGAGGAACATCCGTCGCGGCTTCTCCCCGTCGAGCTGAAACGTGACGCAGCCCCGGAACTGGTCCGCGTCGCCCTGAACCTCCCAGTAATCGGTCCCCCGCCTCGGATCGTAAAGGATCAACCCTTGATCCGCAGCCGCCTCCAACCTCCGGCGGAGTTCCTCACGCTTCAAGCCCGGCTCATCCTTGCTGGCCAGTTCGAACAGGTTCCCCTCGCTGGACCGCGAGCTTCGGAAGAGGCGCTGCAGGCCCGGATGGGGCCAGTTCAGGTTGATGCGAGCCTCGGGGTCGTAGCGGAAGATCCAGGTGTGTGCCGACCCATCGGCCGGGATCACCCAGTCCGTCACCATCGCGTCGGCCTGCCAGGTGGCCGAGACGGAGGAGAACCAGATCTGCGCCCCCTCGACCTCCTTCAGCCGGACCGACTCCCCGCGCTGCGAGCCGCTCAACTGCACCATCAAGGCCGACCACGGCCGCCACCCTTGCCGATCCGCGTGGTAAAAGCCGATGTACAGGCCGCTCCGCGACGGCGACCGCTTCAGACGAATCCGGCCCGAGGCGGAGAGCGTGTCGTCGAACGAGAACGGGCCGACCTTCATGCCGAAGCTGGCCGGCGTCGTGCTGCTGGCGATCGTGCCGCCGATTCGGCCGGGGTGAAAGCCGAAATCCTGCGTGACCGTCGGAGGGTCGATCGCCTCGATTCGGTTGTTGACTCCCTCCCAGCCGGGATCGGTTGTGAAATCCTCCTCGATCTGGATCCGATCCCCCGGCCGGGGTTCCTCGCCGCGGGCGACGAGTCCGACGATCAGCAGGACGCCGGCCGCGATCCGCGGAAGACGGTGGCTTGGCAGACCCATGGTTGCGGCTCCTGTGCGGGAGGATCAGACCCTCAACCGCGCCAGCATAGCGCCGCGACCACCCCGAGGCCAGACGGGACCGGGACGTGCCCGGTTCTCAACCGCCGGCCCTGGCCGTTATGCTCGACAGCCCCGCGAACCCACGGAGAACTCACGATGCCCCATGACGAGAACCCGGCTCCGAACACCATCCTCTCCGCCCTCGAAGCCGTGATCGCCGAGCGCAAGGCGCGTCCTCCCGGCGATCGCTCCTACGTCGTCTCCTTGCTCCAGGGGGGCGTGGCGAAGATCGGGGCCAAGATCACCGAGGAGGCGGCCGAGGTCGTCGAGGCGGCCGACGAGCCGGGCGTTGAAGGACGGGCCCACTTCGTCCATGAGGTCGCCGACCTGCTCTTTCACACGCTCGTCCTGCTCGGCCACAAGGACGTCCCGCTCGCCGAGGTCGAGTCCGAGCTGGCCCGCCGCTTCGGCGTGAGCGGGATCACGGAGAAGGAGTCGCGGGGAATGCCCCCACTTGCGGATTCCTGAGCTTTCCGTGGCTTCGGGCCTCCTCCGTGCTTTGCGGTGAATCCGAACGCCCGCTCAATCCTCCTCCTTCCGAACGACCAGATCCCCCTCCGTCCGTGCCAGGACGATGCTCCTGCCCCTCGTGTCCTCGAAGGCATGCACCTTCAACAGCTTCGGGGCCCGCTTCGGCCAGTGCTCGAACTCCGTATCCATCAGCAGAACATAAACCGGCGGGCCGTCTTCGGACACCTCGTACTGGAGAAGCGTCGGCGCCACGAGCTGGCGGAAGGGGTGTTCGGTGGCGAAGGCGAGGTCGGCCGGCCAGGGATGGAAGACGTAGATCTTCCAGCGCGGAGGGACCCATTGCCCGATCGCACGGCCCCAGGGCCCCTGCCCCACCCGGTAATCCCACTCGGGCCGATAGACCGTCGCATGCGCGACCTTCACCCCTAATGCCACCGCCAGGACCACCCCGACCGCCCAGCGGGTCCGCCGCTCCCACGTCCCCACCAGGGCGAACGACCCGACGATGATCGCCCCCACCACCAGCACGATCGCCGGGCCGCGGTAGTACGGCACCGCCGCCGCCAGGTAGGTCCCATAAGGCACGACCACCGCCACCCACGCCATCGCGATCACCAGCGCCAGCCCGAGCAAGGTCCACCGGACCCCTGTCGCGGCACCGGGCGACAACGCCCGGTCCAGCCCCGCCGCCGCCGCGATCGCGAGCCCGGCCAGAATCGGCATCCAGGACGCCGAGGCCAGGCCCGGCAGGAACGTCCCCGCCAGGGCCGACGCCCCCGCCACCTGGAGCCAGCCGTTGACGAGTTGCCGCCCCTCGTCCGACCAGCCCTGCGCGGACCGATCGCCAGGCGGCGAGCGTCGCGAACGGCGACCAGGGCAGGCCCGTCGCCACCACGATCAACGCAAAGCCCCACGACGCCGGTGACTTCAACGGTCCCGCCAGCGCCTCGCCCCAGACCACTCCCGGCGCCACGCTCAGCGCCCAGAACGACCAGGCCACGAACGCCGCCAGCGGCGGCCCCAGCAGCTTGAACGACACATACGAGCCCCGACGCCCCATCACGACCGTCGGCAAGACGATCACCGCCAGCGCCGGCCATCCTCCCGTCAGGACCGCCAGAGCCGCCCAGAATCCGGCCGTCCAGTCGGACGCCCGCCCCAGGATGCGGTCGAGCGACGCCACCACCGCCAGTCCCGTGATCGCCTCGAAGCCGAGCGCGGCGGGCCGGTCGATCAGCGCGAAGCTACCCAGGAGGCAGACGGCCGTCAGCGATCCGGCCCGGGGACCGAGCGTCTTCCCGACACGACGGGCGAGGATCAGGCCCGCCAGCAAGGCGGCCATCGCCGACGGAAACGAAAACGCGGCGGGCGTCGGCGCGCCGTCCTCGGCGAAGGCCCGGACCCAGAGCTGGGACGGCAGGACCCGGCCCGGCAGGAGGTCCGACGCCCACGTCCCCGCGACCTGCCCGAACGGCGCCAGCCGGGTCTCCCCCGAGGCCATTCCGAGCGGTGCCTCGGCCGGTCCGAGGTCGTGGCCGCTGGCACCCCAGAGCACACAGGCCATCGCGACCGCCACCAGCACCAGCGAACCGGACGCGCTCCCGGCCTCCGTTCGCGAACCGAGCAGGTCGAACCGGACCCTCCGACTGCGGACCTCCAGGCGGACCGTCTCAGCGGGCATCCGTTCCCTCCGGTTCTGGACGCGGGGCGGGGAGGTTCTGATCGTGGCTCTTGACCGGCCGGTACAGCTCCGCGAACGGCCGGTCGTGGACCATCTCATACACGTAACCCGGCAGCCAGCCCTCGCGATAGACCTGCCGCTCCATCTCGCGGGCGACGTCGTCCACCGTCCAGCCGTCCCGCTCAAACCGATAGAGGGCCACCGCCGCGCCGGTCCGGCAGGTGCCCCGGGCACAGTGGATCAGAACCGGCCGGCGCTCCGGGTCGTCGCAGGCGGCCAGGACCTCGCGGAACTGATCCTCACGGCCGAAGCCGTCGCCGGGCATGGGCAGGTTGACAAAGTCCACCCCCAGCCGCTTCGCCAGCGCCCGCTCGGTCTCGACCTCCTCGCCCGGCACGATGAAGCTGATGACCGTCTTGATCCCGTATCGGTGCACCGCCGCATCGAGCTGCGACGGCGTGAGCCGGCCGCTCCGGTAGAGGACACCGGCCTTGACCACGTCGAAGTGGTCCCAGACCAGCCGCTCTTGCTGGGATTCGAGGACCCTCCAGGTCGCGATCCCCGAGGCGGTCATGATCGTCAGCAGGGCGATCGCCGTACGCATGGTCCCTCGCCCGAAGTGGTTTGTGGGTAAATTCATCGGGACGGCCCCGGCCGTTGGCGCGAGCCGCGAGCCGTCCCGTCCGGGCCGGCCGCGGACTGTAGGCCAGAAGCCGGGAGGGGTCAACCTCAATCGGATTGTCGCCTCCTGGACCGGAGAGCAAGCGCCCCGGAACCCGCCTGCCGCCAGGTCCGAAATGCCCGGCGGATTCGACTCAACTCCTTGGCGGATCGGTCCTAAACGCTCCGATCTCGCGGCCGGCGATGACGGGTCTGCGGCTTGTCCGGAGAGGTCGATTGGACTAGGATACGATACGATGAACCGGTCGGAGGGCGGTCCAGACCGCCGGTTTGACTCCGTTTCCAGGGGACGTGACGACATGAATGCACTGACGCTTCGTTGGCCGGAGGCCGCCCGACTGGCCCGGCCGCTCGCTCTCTTGGCCGCCGTGGTCCTGACGACCCCGGCCCTGGCCCAGAACGCCCAGCCGAAGCACAAGGACTCGCCGCCCTTCCTCCGCCCCAAGGAGGTGAAGCTCTCCGCCACGGTCGAGCCCGCCTCCGCCAGGCCCGGAGAAACGGTCACTTACAAGGTGACGGCGGTGGTCGAGGAACCCTGGCACATCTATGCGTTCAGCGAGAAGCAGCCAGCCGAGGGTCCGCGCAGCACCCAGTTCGACTTCTACGATCCGGCCGGTCTCCAGGCGGGCGAGACCTGGAAGTCGGACAAGCCCCCGACCCGCAAGAAGGAGCCGGCGTTCCCGAACCTCGACGCCGTCGAGTTCCACGAGCAGCAGGTGACCTGGAGCACCCCCGTCACCATCCCCAAAGACGCCAGGCCGGGCAAGAGGTCGCTCCAGAGCCAGATCTATTTCCAGATCTGCCGCGACCAGGTCTGCAAGCCGCCGGTCTATCTGACCGTGCCCGCGGCGACCGTGACGGTCGAGGGCGGCGCGGGTGGCGGCGGAGGTGGCCTCGGTTTTTTTTCGAAGGGCCGGGGGGCCTTGATCGCTAGCCTACTGGTCGCCGTCGAGGCGACCGACGCCGCCCCGGCCACTCCGAAAGCCGCCAGCGCCCCGACCCCGAGGAAGCCGGCCGCCAACGAGGTCACGAAGACGATCGAGCGCGGACTCGTCCCGTTCCTCCTGCTGGCCGCCTTGCACGGCCTGCTCGCGGTGCTCATGCCGTGCGTCTGGCCGATGGTGCCCATCACGGTCAACTTCTTCGTCAAGCAGAGCCACGCCCGGGGCGGCCGGTCCGTCGGCCTGGCCCTGACCTACTGCCTGGCGATCATCGGCGTCTATACCCTGATCGGCCTGGCCGTCTCGGTCTTCTTCGGCGCCTCGGCGGCCAACCAGCTCGGCAATAACCCCTGGGTTAACCTCGTCTTCGCGATCGTCTTCATCGCGTTCGGCCTGAGCCTGCTCGGCCTCTTCGAGATCCGCCTGCCGTCCTCCTGGCTGAACGCCTCGGCGCAGGCCGAGAGCAAGGGCGGCCTCGTCGGCGTGATCTTCATGGCCGTGACGCTCACGATCACCTCGTTCACCTGCACCGCGCCGCTCGTCGGCAGCCTGCTGGTCATGGCGGCGCAGGGGTCGTACTTCTACCCGGTCGTCGGCCTGCTCGTCTTCTCGACGGTGCTTTCGTTGCCGTTCCTGGTGCTCGCGCTCGTGCCGTCCTTGATGCAGAAGATGCCCCGCAGCGGCGACTGGATGAACTCGGTAAAAGTTGTCGGCGGCCTGCTGGAGATCGGCGCGGCGTTCAAGTTCCTGAACATGGCCGAGGTCAACTTCCGCGGCAGCAACCGCGTCGCCGATGCGATCTTCGACGCCCAGCTCACGCTGGCCATCTGGGTCGTGCTGGCCCTGGTCTGCGGCATCTACCTGCTCGGCCTCTTCCGGACCGACCACGACCACGACGAGGTCAAGGTCGGCCCCGGCCGGCTCGTCACCGGCTGCCTCTTCCTCTCGCTGGCCCTCTACCTGGCCCCCGCCCTCTTCGGCAACCCGCCCAAGAGTGCCCTCTACGCCCTGCTCCAGAACCTCCTGCCCCCCGACGCCCGGAAACTGGACACCAATGCCGAGATCGTCCAGGAGATCCGGACCCAGACCGCCGACCTCGGGCGCAACCTGGCCGCGAACGTCGCCTCTGGCGGCGGGTCGGTCAACGGGGCCGCGCAGCCAGCCGCAGAAACCCCCGGCTATGCCGACATCGAGGTCAAGACCGAATCGAACGACCCCAAGGTCGCCGTCTCCGAGCAGCGCCACCTTGCACGGCGTCTCCTGGGGCCTCAGCTACGACAAGGCGGTCGCGGACGCCAAGGAGTGGGACCGTCCCGTCCTCATCGACTTCACCGGCGTGAACTGTGCCAACTGCCGGACGATGGAGAGCACGGTCATGCTCCGGCCCCAGGTCGTCAAGCTCCTCCGCAAGTTCGTGACCGTCCAGCTCTACACCGACACGCTCCCGATCGAGACGCTCTCCAAGGAGTCCGCCGAGGAACTGGCCCTCAAGAATGCCGAGTTCGAGTACAACCTCGTCGGCCAGGTCACGAGCCCCCTCTATGTGATCGTCAACGCCCAGGGTGAGGTCCTCGAACAGATCCCCTACACCCCCGATGCCTCCTCCTTCGCCGAGTTCCTCCAGCGCGGACTCTCCACCTATCAGGACGAGGCTCCCAAGGTGGCCCAGAAGTAATCCGGCCTCGCGGCTCTTTCCCTCGCCCACCCCACGAAGATCGGAGCCCCGGCGTGGTCTCCACGGTTCCTCTTAACCGAGGAGTCCTCCGCGCCGGGGCCCCGATCGTGTGCTATAATTAACGCTAGCTCCTTGACAATGCGGTTGCCATCTTGCCCCGCCCCCTCTCCGCGCAGGACGCCCCAACGCGGCGCGTCCCGGACGCCGAACGAACTTCAAAATGGGTAAAGCGTCGGGCTAACTTCAAGATACACAGGTCTTTGCGATCGCGACTTCAGCCCGATCCCGAGCGTCCCCACAGCGTCCCTGGATCGTCTTGAGAGCGTCTCGGGCGCGTTCCGGTTGCGCCCCGAGTGTCGGTGAACGATCAAAGAAAGCGATCTCCTCGGGCGGGACGGCGGACGCCGGAGGGACGCGGCGTGCGGTCCTGGCCCTACGGGAGACCCTCGATCTTCACACCGTTTTCCCCCGCGACGACCTCGCCGATGATCCAGGCAGGGACCTCGGCCTCCTTCGCCAGGGTCCGCACGATCGAGTCGGCGTAATACTCGGCCACGATCAGGATCAGGCCGATGCCCATGTTGAAGACGCGGAACATCTCCGCGTCGGGCACGCCGCCGACCTGCTGGAGCCAGCCGAAGACCGGCGGGACCTCCCACGATCGGCGGAGTTGCAGGGCCAGGCCGTCGGGGAGGATGCGGGGAGGGTTGTCGATCAGGCCGCCGCCCGTGATGTGGGCGATCCCGTGGACGACCCGCTTGACCCGGTAATGCTTGGCCACCGACTTGAGGGCGCGGACGTAAATCCTTGTGGGCTCAAGAAAGACATCGGCCACGGTCCGACCCAGCTCGGGGACGTGCGAATCCGGCTGGAGCCCGGCGCGGTCGAAGGCGATCTTGCGGGCGAGGCTGTAGCCGTTGGAGTGCAGGCCGGCGGAGGCGAGCCCGATGACCAGGTCGCCCTCGCGGATCTCGCGGCCGTCGAGGATCTGCTTGCGCTCGACCACCCCGAGGCAAAAGCCGGCCAGGTCGTACTCGCCACCGTGGTAGAACTCGGGCAGGATCGCCGTCTCGCCCCCGAGCAAGGCACAACCGGCCTGGTTGCATCCATCGACGATCCCCTGAACGACCTGAGCGGTCAGATCGGGATCGTCGCGGCTCATGGCGATGTAGTCGAGGAAGAGCAAGGGCTCGGCCCCGGCACAGAGGCAGTCGTTGACCGACATGGCGACCAGGTCGATGCCGACGGTCTGGTGCCGGCCGGTGGCGAAGGCCAGCTTGAGCTTGGTTCCGACGCCATCGGTGGAGGCGACGAGCACGGGGTCGCGGTAGGTCCGCGAGAGCAGGCCGATGTTGGCGTTCAGCCGGAAGAGGCCGGCAAAGCCGCCCGGCCAGTCGAGGACGCGCGGGGTCCAGGTACTCCGGAGCAACGGCGGGAGCCGTCGCATCGTCTCCTCGTAGGTGTCGAGATCGACGCCAGCGGCCTTGTAGTCGATGGATTCGGGCATGGGGATTGCGGATTCGGGGCTCGGGTCGGGACGTCGTCGCGGCCTGCGGGCGGCGTGCTCGTCAACGCCCGGCCGGCCAAGTTTACCCCAAGACGCCGCGCCAGCGGAACCGCGAGCCTGGTCCCTGGCCGTTGAATCGTGATCCTTGAACGTTCTGAGCGTAGCGTTTATGTTGGGGAGACCAACCGGAACCGGGCCGGGCGCCCTTGCCGCGTCCGGCCCCCCGCCTCGTGTTGTGGACGAGCAGCCGTCCACAACTCCCCCTTGGCAGAAGGAGAATCTCAGCATGACGATGCCTCGCAAGCTCACGATCCTCGCCGCGACCATGTTCGCCACGGCCCTCGCCGGTTTCGGCCTGTCGGCCGCCGCCCAGGACTTCGGCAAGGAGAAGGAGTCGGAGCTGCACAAGATCATGGAGCAGGTCCAGAAGCAGAACGCCACGATCCTCAAGGGCGTGCGCAACCCGGTCCAGTTCAAGAAGAGCCAGGAGGACGTCGTCAAGGCCGCCAAGGAGCTGGCCGAGCTGGGCAAGAAGGCCAAGCCCCACACCGAGCCCGCCAAGGAAGCCAAGGAAGTCAAGGACCCGGTCGAGAAGTGGAACACGGTGATGGACAGCTTCAT
The DNA here is from genome assembly GCA_963752755.1 of uncultured Planctomycetales bacterium. Taxonomy (GTDB): domain Bacteria; phylum Planctomycetota; class Planctomycetia; order Isosphaerales; family Isosphaeraceae; genus CAVVZJ01. Next base: position 72,444 of record CAVVZJ010000014.1, read on the forward strand.
CAAGGAGGCCACCTCCTTCGCCGCGGCCGCCGAGAAGAAGGGCGCCGATCAGCGCGAGACCAAGGACGCCTACAAGAAGGTCCAGGCCACCTGCACGACCTGCCACGACGACTTCCGGCCCGAAGACTTCTGAGCCCCGCGCCTCACCGGAACAGAGCGGTCAGCGCGACCCGAGAAACCGACGGACCCTCACGTCCTCCCAATGCAAGGCGGGCGTGGGGGTTCCGATGTCTCCGACCCGGGCGCCTGGCGGTCAAGACGCCGGCGCGTCCGCAGGGACGGCGGGCGGGTCCTCCTCGTTGCGAACCCGAATCCAGTGGTCGGTGAAGATCAGGCCGTGACCGGCATCGACGCGGGGCATGTGGCAATCAACGCAGCCCGACTCCGGCGCCACCGGGCAGGCCGGGCCGTGGCCCTTCGCCCGGGAGGTTTCCGTCATCGGTTCGTGGCACGACAGGCAAGCGGCGTTGTACGCAGGCCGATCGGCGAGGGTCCGGGTGTGGGGATCGTGGCAGGTCGTGCAGCTCAACCCGCCGTCGCTCCGGGTGTAGCAGGGCGACTGCATCATGGCCAGCGGCTGGAACCGGGCGAGCAGCGGATTGTCGCGGCGGACCTCCGAGGCCGGAGCCATCTCCGCCAGTCGATGACAGGCCCCGCACATCCGGACCTCCTCGGCGGCCGTGGCCCGATCGTTTCCGAAGAGCATTCGAAGTTCGGTCTGTCCCCGACGCGCCGCCTCAACGTGCGATTGCCCCGGGCCGTGGCAGCGCTCGCAGGTCACGTTGGGGATGAGGGTGGCCACGTCGAGCCGGGCTGGGTCGGCGGCCGAGGTCCGGGTGCTGTGACAGTCGAGGCACTTGTGCGTCAGGGCCGGTTCCAGCTCGCGACCGTGAGCGGTTCTGCCGGGCAGGTCGGCCGAGGAAGCCCCCTGACCGGGCGTCACGTCGAGACCGTGGAGGTGGGCGAAGTAGGTCAGGCGATGCTCCAAGCCGGTCGGTGGGCCGTCGCCTTCCGGGAAGACCGAGAGGAACGTGACCGCGTGGCGGCCCGAGCCGAGAGCGAAGTCGAGGACATACCGCTCCGAACGACCCTGCTCGACACGCTCGGCGACCAGACGACGACTCTCGACCCGGTAGTGCCAGGTCGAACCGGGCCGGTCGGGGTCCTGGGCGGTGCGGCCGTTGAGCCAGGCCGCGATCGGATGCTGCGCGGCCGGCCAGAGGGTCTCGGCGTGGCCCGAGTCATGGAAGAACTCGTGGATCGCCGGATGACACTCCGCGCAGGTCGCCGCGCCGGCGTAACCACCACCCCGACCTGCGGTCGCCGACGTATCGGTCGGCCGGTCCGACTCGATCGCCCCTCGTTCCCCGGGCGTCAAGGCCCAGCCGAGGATCACCCCAATCAACACCACGCCGATACCGAAGACGGCGAGCGACTCCCAGCGGCTGAGCTTCGGGTTCTCGGGACGTGGCCCTGGAACCAGATCAGGTTCGGACAAGGGCGGACTCCTCCAACATCCGATCGTCAGCCAATCGACTCTCCGAATTTTGACGGACTCGGGCCGGTAGGGGAAGGACGCTCGTCGTTGTCGGCTCGCGAATGCCGGGACGACGGGGCGAGGCTGCGTAAGATTGTGGCTCGAGGGGCAAGTCGGTTCACCCGCCAACCGGCTCTCCAGTCCCAGATATCCGGGGAACTTCCGATTCTCTCGAAATCTTACCGAGGCAACCAGCACCGATGAGCACACCAGCCGGCCAGCCGGTCGGAGATTTCGGGTTCCGCTTTCTCGACCAGACCTTTCCCGACGTGGCGGCGAACCTCGCGCTGGACGAGGCCTTGCTGGCGGAGATCGAGGAGACCGGGGGGCCGCCGGTCCTGCGGCTCTGGGAAGCGACCGGGTACGCGGTCGTTCTGGGCGCGTCGGGCCGGGTGAGGGAAGACGTGCGGGTGGAGGTCTGCCAGGCCGACGGCGTGCCCCTGGCCCGACGGTCGAGCGGGGGTGGCACGGTGGTTATCGGGCCGGGAGCGCTGAATCTGACGGTCGTGCTGCCCCGCGACGCCGCCCCGGGTCTGGAGGCGGTCGAGACGGCGCAGGCATTCGTCCTGGAGCGAGTAGCCGGGGCGTTGCGGGCGCATGTCCCGGATGTCGCGGTGCGAGGGTCGGGCGACCTGACGCTCGGCGGCCGGAAGTTCGCCGGCAGCGCTCAGCGTCGGCTGAAACGGCATTTTCTCGTCCACGCCAGCCTCCTCTACGCCTTCGCCCTGGACCGGATCGAACGCTACCTGGCCGAGCCGAAGCGGCAGCCGGCCTACCGGGAGGGTCGGCCCCACGTCGATTTCCTCACGAACCTGGGGATGCCGCGGCAGAAGCTGATCGCGGCCTTGCGGGAAGCCTGGCTGCCTGGGGGGAATCAGAGGCCGAATCGATGGTGGTCTCGGAGGAACGGGTCCGGGACCTTCTGGCGACCAGGTTCGCCGACCCGGCCTGGATCGAGCGGTTTTGAGGTGGGTCGTCACGGCGGATCGGGCCGGAATTCGGGCATCCCCGGAGGCGGGGCTCGACGCGACTGTCTATACTGAAGAGGAAAGCCCGCGAAACGGGCTGGGGATGGCGCACGATTTGGAGTATGCTGGGATCATGCGTGCCGCGCCGCTCTCTGCGCGGCGTCACATCGACGACCAGCCAGCTAGGCTCGGGCCCGGGAAAGGCCGGGCTCCTGGGATCTTTTCCATGAATGGTCCGACGGTCGCGAGTCGCTGGAACCTCGAACTGATCGAGCAGTACTACCAGCGTTGGCGGCACGACCCCGCCTCGGTCGATCCATCCTGGAAGTTCTTCTTCGAGGGTTACGAGCTGGCCGCCGAGCGGCGACGGCCGGGCAACCGCCGGCGGCGAGCCCGACCTCCGGGCCGCCCAGGCGCAGTCCGGCGTCACCCGCCTGGTCGATGCCTACCGGAGCATCGGCCATTACCTGGCCCACCTCGACCCGCTCCACCTCTCGCCCGACCTCGACAGCCACGAGCTGCTCGAACTCTCCGAGTTCGGGCTCTCCGAGGCCGACCTGGAGAAGGTCTTCTTCACCCGTCTCGACCGATCCCCACCGCGCCACGCTCCGCGAGCTGCTGACGGTCCTCCGCCAGACCTACTGCGGCACGATCGGCGTCGAGTACATGCACATCCAGAACCGTCGCGTCCGCGACTGGCTTCAGGAGCGCATGGAGCCGGTCCGCAACCGCCCGCGTCTGGACCGCCAGAAGCAAGCGCCGGATCATGCTCAAGCTCAACGCCGCGGATCTCTTCGAGACGTTCCTGCACAGCCACTACATCGGCCAGAAGCGGTTCTCGCTCGAAGGCGGCGAGATGCTCATCCCCCTGCTCGACGCCCTGATCGAGCGCGGGGGCGACGCCTGGAAGGCCCGCGAGATCGTCATCGGCATGCCGCACCGGGGCCGGCTGAACGTCCTGGCCAACATCCTGAACAAGCCGTACGGCCTGGTCTTCAGCGAGTTCGAGGGCAACCAGCCCAAGACCGTCGGCGGCGACGGCGACGTGAAGTACCACCTCGGCTTCTCGTCCGACCACACGACCGTCGGCGGCCACGACCTCCACCTCTCCCTGACGCCCAACCCGAGCCACCTCGAAGCCGTCAACCCGGTCGTCGAGGGCCGCGTCCGGGCCAAGCAGCGCCGGTTCGGGGACGTCGAACGCAAGCTGGGCATGCCCATCCTGATCCACGGCGACGCCGCGTTCGCCGGCCAGGGGATGGTCGCCGAGATCCTGAACCTCTCGCAGCTGCCCGGCTACAAGACCGGCGGCACGATCCACATCGTCGTCAACAACCAGATCGGCTTCACCACCGCGCCCAGCGAAGGCCGATCGACCCGGTACTGCACCGACGTGGCCAAGATGATCGAGGTGCCGATCTTCCACGTCAACGGCGAGGACCCCGAAGCCGTGCGTCTATGTCGCCGAGCTGGCGATGGACTTCCGCCAGACGTTCGGCCAGGACGTCGTCATCGACATGGTCTGCTACCGCCGGCACGGCCACAACGAGGGGGACGAGCCGGCGTTCACGCAGCCCTTGATGTACGCCAAGATCCGCGAGCGGCCGAGCATCGTCGAGCTGTACACCGAACAGCTGATCATGACCGGCGAGCTGACGACCGACGAGGCCGAGACGATCGAGGAGACGTTCAAGGAACGACTCCAGGCGGTCTACGACGAGGTCCACGACACCGAGGCCGCGCCCGTCCACATCCAGCCCGGTTTCCAGGGAACCTGGAAGGGGCTGTCGCCGAACTACTCGTTCGAGCCCGTCGAGACCGGCGTGCCCTTCGAGACGCTCCAGCGGATCGCCGAGGCGCTCGCGACCGTCCCCGAAGGGTTCGACCGCAACCCCAAGCTCGACCGCATCCTCCAGGCGCGGATCAAGACGATGGAGTCGCGGGGCAGCCTCGACTGGGGCTTCGGCGAGGCGCTGGCCTTCGGCTCGCTCCTGCTGGAAGGAACGCCCGTCCGCCTGAGCGGCCAGGACAGCCGTCGCGGCACGTTCAGCCAGCGGCACGCCGTGCTCGTCGATTACCACAACGGCGAGCGCTACATCCCGCTTGAACAACCTCGAGCCCGGACCAGGCCCAGTTCTGCGTCTACGACAGCCTGCTCTCCGAGGCCGCGGTGCTCGGCTTCGACTACGGCTACTCGCTCGACGAGCCCCACATGCTCATCATGTGGGAGGCCCAGTTCGGCGACTTCGCCAACGGCGCCCAGGTCATCATCGACCAGTTCATCGCCTCGGCCGAGAGCAAGTGGGGCCGCTCCAGCGGCCTCGTGATGCTCCTGCCCCACGGCTACGAGGGCCAGGGGCCCGAGCACTCCAGCGCCCGCCTGGAACGCTTCCTCCAGCTCTGCGCCGAGGACAACATCCAGGTCGTCAATGCCACCACCCCGGCCCAGTATTTCCACCTGCTCCGCCGCCAGGTCCGCCGCAACTTCCGCAAGCCGTTGATCGTGATGACCCCCAAGAGCCTGCTCCGGCACCGCGAGGCCGTCTCGCCGGTCGAGGACTTCGAGCAAGGGCCACTTCCACGAAGTGATCGACGACGCGGGCGTCCATCCCGAGAACGTCCGCCGCGTGATCCTGTGCAGCGGCAAGGTCTATTACGATCTGTTGAAGAAGCGCCAGGAGGTCGGCAAGATCGCCGAGGTCGCTCTGGTCCGCCTCGAACAGCTCTACCCCTGGCCGGCCGAGCGGCTCGCCGCGATCCTGGGCCGCTATCGGTCGCCGGACGGGAGTGGGTCTGGGTCCAGGAGGAGTCGCAGAACATGGGGGCGCTGGACCTTCGTCGCCCCCCGGCTCCGCGACCTGCTGGGCGAGGACATCCTCTACGTCGGCCGCGACGCCAGCGCCAGCCCGGCCACCGGCTCCCACGCCGTCCACGAGCGCGAGCAGGCCGAGCTGGTCGAGGCGGCCATCGGCGCCGACGTCCCCCACCTGGTCTGACAGACGGTGGGCCGAGCCCACCCGACAAGACGCCTCCCCCGGCAAATACCCCTGAACACTTGCAGATGGGAGCGGTCCGACCGCTCCCGTCGCATTCCCGAGGCAGACTCGCGAGAGGCTAGCGATGGCGACCGTACCGATCCAGGTGCCGGGCGTGGGCGAGTCGATCACCGAGGGCATCCTCGCGAAGTGGCTCAAGCCCGACGGCTCCGCCGTGAAGGCCGGCGAGCCGCTCTTCGAGCTGGAGACCGACAAGGCCAGCACCGTCATCCCCGCCCCGTCCGACGGCACGCTCAAGATCGGCGTGGCCGAGGGCGAGACGGTCGAGATCGGCGCCACGGTCGGCGCGCTCGACCCCGACGCCGCGCCTCAGGCCGCCGCGCCGAAGCCAGCCCCGGTCCAGCGGCTCCGCCGAAGCAGGAGCCCGCGCCAGCATCCCAGGCCGCGAAGCCGGACCGACCGTCCCCGTCAGAGAACCCGGCCCGAACGGTGGCGGAGCCCCGCCCCTCTCGCCCGCCGTCCGTCGGCTCGCGGCCGAGGCGGGGGTCGACCCGTCGGACTTGACCGGCACCGGTCGCGGCGGCGTGGTCATCAAGGAGGACGTGCTCCGTCACCTCGAAGCCCCGACCGTGTCCCAGGTCCCCGGCCCGAGCCCGTCCCCGGCCGTCGCGACCCGGCCCGCCGCCCCGCCACCGTCTCCGCCGGCCCCAGCCCCCGCCGTGGGCGACCGTCGCGTGACCCGCCAGCGGATGAGCGGCATCCGCCAGAAGATCGCCCAGCGGCTCGTCGAGGCCCAGCAGACCGCCGCGATCCTCACGACCTTCAACGAGGCCGACATGTCCCGGGTCATGGAACTCCGGGGACAGTACAAGGAGTCGTTCGGCAAGAAGCACGGCGTCAACCTCGGCTTCATGTCCTTCTTCGTGAAGGCGGCCGTCGAGGCGCTCAAGGCGTTCCCCTCGGTCAACGGCCGGATCGAGGGGAACGAAATCGTCCTGAACCACTACTACGACATCGGCGTCGCCGTCAGCACCGAGCGCGGCCTGATGGTCCCGGTGATCCGCGACGCCGACACGCTGAGCTTCGCCGGGATCGAGAAGGCGATCGCCGACTACGCCAAGAAGGCCCGCGACAACGCGATCTCCGTCGCCGACCTCCAGGGCGGCACCTTCACGATCACCAACGGCGGCGTCTTCGGCTCGCTTGCTCTCCACGCCGATCCTCAACCCGCCCCAGAGCGGCATCCTCGGCATGCACGCGATCCAGAAGCGCCCCGTCGCCGTCGACGACCAGGTCGTCATCCGGCCGATGATGTACCTGGCCTTCTCCTACGACCACCGCATCATCGACGGCCGCGAGGCCGTCAGCTTCCTCGTCCGCATCAAGGAATGCATCGAGAACCCCGAGCGGATGATGCTCGAAATCTGAACAGGACTCCGCCGCAATTCCCCCACGGTGGAGCCGACTCAAGGAGCCTTCGGTGGAGCAGCGTTACGATCTGGTTGTCATCGGTGCCGGCCCGGGCGGCTACGTGGCCGCGATCCGGGCGGCGCAGCTCGGGATGAAGGTGGCCTGCGTCGAGAAACGGGCCTCGCTGGGCGGGACCTGCCTGAACGTCGGCTGCATCCCGAGCAAGGCCCTGCTCGATTCGAGCGAGCTGTTCCACCTGGCGCAGTCGCGATTCGGCCGTCACGGCATCAAGGTCGGCGACGTCCGCCTCGACCTCGGCGCGATGCTGGCCCGCAAGGACGAGGTGGTCAAGGACCTCACCGACGGCCTCCGCTTCCTCTTCAAGAAGAACAAGATCGACCCGGTCTTCGGCGTCGCCCGGATCGCCTCGCCGAACTCGGTCGTCGTCCGCAACAACGACGGCGCCGAATCGACCCTCGAAACCCACCACATCCTGATCGCCACCGGCAGCGAGCCGATCGAGCTGCCGTTCCTCAAGTTCGACGGCCAGGCGATCGTCAGCTCGACCGAGGCGCTGAGCTTCGACCGCGTGCCCGAGCACCTCGTCGTCGTCGGCGGCGGCTACATCGGCCTGGAACTGGGCTCGGTCTGGCACCGGCTCGGGCTCGAAGGTCACGCGTCGTCGAGTTCCTGCCCCGGATCGTCCCGATGGCCGACCAGGAAATCGGGACGATGCTCCACAAGATCCTGGCGAAGCAAGGGCTCGAATTCCACCTCGAAACCCGAGTGACCGGCGCGAAGGTCGAGGGCGGCCGCGCCACCGTGACCGCCGAGTCGAAGGACGGCAAGGCGATCGCATTCGACGCCGACAAGGTCCTCGTCAGCGTCGGCCGACGGGCGTTCGTCGATGGCCTGGGCCTGGACAGGGTCGGCGTGGACCACGACCCGAAGACGGGCAAGGTGACGGTCGATCACCACTTCCGCACCAACGTCCCCTCGATCTCCGCCATCGGCGACGTGATCGCCGGGCCGATGCTCGCCCACAAGGCCGAGGAGGAAGGCGTCGCCTTCGCCGAACTCCTCGCCGGCAAGGCCGGCCACATCAACTACGAGACGATCCCGAGCGTCATCTACACCTGGCCCGAGATGGCGAGCGTCGGCATCACCGAGGAGCAGGCGAAGGAGCGGGGGATCGACGTACCGCGTCGGCAAGTACCCCTTCCAGCCCAACGGCCGCGCCAAGGCGATGGACGAGCCGGACGGCGTGGTCAAGGTGATCGCCGACGCGAAGACCGACCGCGTGCTCGGCGTCCACATCCTCGGCCCGAGGGCCTCGGACATGATCGCCGAGGCGGTCGCCGTGATGGAGTTCTCCGGCAGCGCCGAGGACATCGCGCGGATCTGCCACGCCCACCCGAGTCTCTCCGAGGTGCTCAAGGAAGCCGCCCTGGCCGTCGATCGCCGCGCAATTCACGGCTGATCACCGCTCGAAGGCCCGCCGCCTCGGCGACGTCCACCGCGATCACTTCGTCACCTGCCGAACGTACTTGTGGCAGTTGACACAGTTCGTGGTCAGACGGACGTAGCCGATCGTGGCGGCGTCGAGGTTCTTGTCCTTGGCGGCCTTGGTGATCTCGTCGGTGATGCGCTGAAACTCGGTGGTCATCGGCATATACTGCTCGATATTGGGAATCGTCGGCACCTCCCACTCCGAAGCGTAGCTGAGCTTCTTGAGAGCCCGGGAGCTTTTCTCAACCTTGGCGAAGTCCTCGACGGTCAAGCCTTCGAGCAGATCCTTGGCGAACTCCAGCTTCTGACGCATGAAGGCCGCCCGACTGCCTTGCGGGACGTTCTGCTGTCCCCGACCGACGACCGCGATCGCCAGAACCGCGAGACCCAGCAGGAGGGTCGATCCGAACACCTTCGGCATGTTTCGACGCATGGGGCTTCCTCGCTTCCTCGGGTGCCGGCCACCGCACGCCCTGCGCAGCGGAGCCTGGAGCAGAATGAGCCCCGGCCGTGCGACGACCGATCGGTCGCACGGCCGGGGCTCCCATAGCCGTTCTCGGCCTGCCCGTCGCGAGCAGGGTTGACGACAGAATCTTAGTGGATACCCGGGGACGACGCAAACGGATTCCGCAAGCGAACGCGAGCGCCGACGGCCGGTGTTGTCACGCCAGCGATCCCGGGTCCTCCTTCCTCGCCACCGCGGCCAGCCGGGAGACAGATTCGGTCGAGAAAAGGTGATAATTCCGGCGCCATTTTTCGATGCTGTTGTCGTGGCCCGGCGCTGAGGGTCCGCGCCCACCGGGTCGTGTCCTCGCGTCGATGACGCGGAAACATCGGCGAGGACGTCACTGCAAACGTGATCCGCGACCACGTCTGATGACGACCGATCCCGTGACGTACCAGGCGACGCGCCCCGCGCCGAACGAACTTCAAAATGGGCGATTTCCCCACGTTAAACACCACTGTCGCTTGAATTTACGAAATGCTGTTCGGCGGGTCGCCCGGCATCCCCCCGGCGTCCCGGGCGTATCCCGAGGGCGTCCCCGGAACGTCGCCGTCTCATCCCCCGCAGCGTCGTGGCGAGCATGTGGAATCGCTTTCCAGATGTTTCCGAATGCGGTACAATGCGAAACTGAGCGAAGACCACGCCCCCTTCTAACGCCACGGACGTTCGCCGACCCGAGCGCCGTCTCCCGCTCGCCCGCCTCGCCGGACCGCCCTCAGGAGTCCGCCCATGGCCGATCCGCAGGCCCCACCCATCGCGAAGAAGAAGCTCTACATCGAGACCGTCGGCTGCCAGATGAACCTGCTCGACAGCGAGCTGGTCGTCGGGAAGCTGCGTCACGAGGGCTACGAGCTGACCGACGACATCGACCAGGCCGACGCCATCCTCTACAACACCTGCTCGGTCCGTCAGCACGCCGAGGACAAGATCTACAGCGCCCTCGGCCGGATCAAGCGGATCAAGGAGACTCGCCCCGAGGTCTCCATCGGCGTGCTCGGCTGCATGGCTCAGAAGGACCAGAAGCAGATCCTCCAGCGGGCGCCTCACGTCGACGTCGTCATCGGCCCGGGCCAGCTCGGTCGGGTCCCGGAATTGCTGCCAGAAGTCGAAGGACGAAGGCGCGCCGCAGATGGCCGTCAGCCTCGCCCGCAACGCCGGCCACCGCGACACCGTCACTGCCAGCTTCGAGGAGTACGACCCGCTCCGCGAGCCCGTCGATGCGGCCGAGCCCGTTCCAGGCGTTCGTCCGGATCATGATGGGCTGCGACAAGTTCTGCACCTACTGCATCGTCCCCGCCGTCCGCGGGCCCGAGCAGAGCCGCCCGCCCGACGCGATCGTCGACGAGGCCCGCCAGCTCGCCGACCAGGGCGTCAAGGAGATCACCCTCCTCGGCCAGACGGTCAACAGCTACAGCTTCACCACCCCCGACGGCCGCACCACCCGGCTCTCCGACCTCCTCGCCCGCCTGCACGAGATCGCCGGCATCGAGCGGATCAAGTTCATCACGAACTTCCCCAACGACATGACCGACGACCTGCTCCAGGCCGTCCGCGACCTGCCCCGAGTCTCCCGCTACCTGCACGTCCCGGCCCAGAGCGGCTGCGACGAGGTGCTCAAGCGGATGAAGCGGATGTACACCGTCGCCCTCTACGACGAGATGATGCACCGCATCCGCGAGACCATCCCCGGCTGCGCCGTCTCCAGCGACTTCATCGTCGGCTTCTGCGGCGAGACCGAGGCGTCGTTCGAGAAGTCGATGGCGACTGGTCGAGCGGTCGCGGTTCAAGAACAGCTTCATCTTCAAGTACAGCCCCCGCGCTGGGACGAAGGCCGACCAGCTTTACGCCGACGACGTGCCCGAGGACGTCAAGCAGCGCCGGAACAACGAACTGCTTGCCTTCCAGACCGCGATCAGCCAGGAGGACAACCGGGCGTTCGTCGGCCGGACGGTCGAGGTCCTGGTCGAAGGGCCGAGCAAGTCCGGCCGCGAAGCAGGAGAATGACGGACCGCTGGACCCAGCTCACCGGCCGGACCGCCTGCGACCGGATCGTCGTCTTCGACGGCCACGAGCGGCTGATCGGCCAGTTCGTGCCGGTCACCGTCGGGGACGTCAGCCCGGTCACGCTGTTCGGAGAGGTGGCGACGACCGAGCACCGAGGGGCGTTGGCGTGAGCGTGGACGAAGCGACGACCTCCTCCCTGGCGACCCTGGCCCATCGCTGGGCGGCCGACCTCGGGCTCGAACTGGCCGCCTTGCCGGACCCGGCCCGCCTCGAAGCCGCCTTCGGCGAGTTCTCCGTCGCCGGCCCTTGCCGACCACCCTCCGATCCCCGGGCCATCGCCGCCTGGGAGAGTCGCCACGGCTTCCGACTCCCCCGCAGGCCTGCGGTCGTGGCTGGCTCTCTCCGACGGCCTCTACCGCGAGGGGCCGCTCATCCACCCGCTCTCGGCGATCGGCCCGATGATCCCGTTCGCCACGATGGACGGCCTGGTCATCCAGCCCGAGAGCTGGTTCGAGCTGGGCAACCCGAACGTCGAGACCGTCTGCATCGACCTGGCCTACGCTGGCCCGGCGGCGACTGCCCCATCTTCACCTCGGGCGACGACGCCTCCGGCAGTCCGCCCCGGATCATCGCCCCGAGCTTCGAGGCGTGGTTCCTCCGGCTCTTGCACGAAGGTGGCCGCGAGTACTGGTTCGACCCCGGCTTCCCGGCCCTCGGCGACCCCTGGACCGAGCACCGCCGCCGCGTCCCCGCGCCGCCCTTGCCGGCCCGGCTCCGAGCCCACGCCGAGCGGCTCGCCCCGTTGCTCCGCCGCGACGCCGACGAGCGTGCGATCGCCTCGGCCCTGGGCATCAGCCGCGGCGACGTCGAAGCCATCTTCCGCCACCTCCAGCACGCGGCGCCCTAGATGCCCCTTTCGGACCCGCCCCGGCGGAATTCTTCCGAGTGGCCGAGGAACGGCCCGCGGACCCATACCGATGGATACGCCCCCCGAACGGCCCGATGTCCCCCGCGCGACCCGGACGCCATCCGCCGCTGGCTCTCCGGCCTCGGCGTCCGCGACCCCGATCGCGCCTACCGCGATCTCCGCGATCTCGCCGAGCGCGGCGTGGCCCTCGACCTCCTCGATTCCCTCCTCGTCCAGCTCGGGAACCTCCTGCCCCGCTGCCCCGACCCCGGCATGGCGCTGACGAACCTCGAGCGGTACGTCGCCGCCGCCCGCGACCCCGAGGCCGCCCTCGCCGATCTTCGTCGGAGCCCGCGGACGACCGAGGTCCTCGTCCAGCTCTTCAGCACGAGCCAGTATCTCGGCGAGCTGATCATCCGCGACCCCGCCGCTGCTCGACTGGCTCCGCGGCGGCGCCGAGCGTCGCGACCGCGACGGCCTCTTCGAAGACCTCTGGGCCCAGATCCTGACCGAACCCGACGACGACGGCCGCCGCCTGGCCCTCCGCCGGTTCCGCCACCGCGAGATGCTCCGGATCGGCTACAACGACATCGTCCGCGGCCTGCCGCTGGAAGTCATCACGCAGGACCTCTCGAACCTGGCCGAGGCCTGCGTCGAGGCCGCCTGCCGGCTCGCCCGGGCCAAGGTCGTCGCCCGACACGGCGAGGCCCGCGGCGCGGACGGCCGTCCCTTGCGGTTCGTCGTCCTCGCCCTCGGCAAGCTCGGCGGCGCCGAGCTGAACTACAGCTCGGACATCGACCTGATCTTCCTCTACGAGTCGGAGGGCCAGACCGCCGGCCCGTCGGTCGTCTCCAACGCCGAGTTCTTCGCCCGGCTCGGGGGCGAGATCGTCCGCCTCCTCGCCGACCACACCGCGCTCGGCCTGGCCTACCGCGTGGACATGCGGCTCCGCCCCGAGGGCGATCAGGGCCCCCTCGCCCGCTCGCTCCCCGCGACGATCGGCTACTACGAGACCTCCGGCCGGACCTGGGAGCGCCAGGCGCTCATCAAGTGCCGAGCCGATCGCCGGCGACCTCGGCCTCGGCCGCGACTTCCTCGACGCGATCACCCCGTTCATCTACCGCCGCTACCTCTCCGCCGCCGAGATCGGCGAGATCAAGCGCCCTGAAGCGTCGGATCGAGGCCCGCACCCGCTCCGCCGGCACCGAAGCCTTCGAGGTCAAGACCGGCCACGGCGGCATCCGCGACGTCGAGTTCGTCGTCCAGTTCCTCCAACTCCTCCACGGCGGCGGCGTACCCCGACGTCCGACACCCGAATACCCTCGTCGCCCTCGACCGGCTCGAAGCAGGTCGGCTGCCTGAACCGCCGAGGAGCGCGGCGTCATGGAGGAGACGTACCGCTTCCTCCGCCGCGTCGAGCACCGACTCCAGACGATGTTCGACCGCCAGACCCACCAGATGCCCCGCGACCTCGAAGAACAGCGCACCCTCGCCATCCGCCTCGGCTATCCGCCCGCCTCGCCCTGGGAAGACCGCACCGGCCCCGCCCAGCGGTTCCTCGCCGACTACCGGCCCAAGACCGAGCTCAACCGCCGCATCCTCAACCACCTCCTCCACGACGCCTTCCGCGACGACGCCGGTCCCAGGCCGACCCGATCGTCGACCTCGTCCTCGACCCCGACCCCGCACCCGAGCACGATCGCCGCCGCCCTGCGCCCCTACCCGTTCCGCGACCGCGAGACCGCCTATCGCAACCTGATGGCCCTGGCCCGCGAGGACATCGAGTTCCTCTCCCAGCCCCGTTGCCGCCACTTCCTCGCCGCGATCGCCCCGGCCCTGCTCCAGGCCGTCGGCCGCGACGCCCGACCCGGACATGACCCTCGACAACCTGGAGAAGGTCTCGGCCTCGCTCGGCGCCAAGGCGGTCCTCTGGGAACTGTTCAGCTTCAACCCGCCGAGCCTCCGGCTCTACGTCGAGCTTTGCTCGACCAGCCAGTTCCTCTCCGAGATCCTCATCAACAACCCCGGCATGATCGACGACCTGATGGACTCGCTCGTCGTCGATCGTCCGCAGCCGGCCTCCGCGATCCGCGCCGAACTGTCCGAGCTTTGCCAGGGCGCCGAGGACCTCGCGCCGATCCTGCTGAGCTTCCGCAACAAGGAATGGCTCCGGATCGGCACCCGCGACATCCTCGGCCGCGAGCCGATCCGCGACGTGACCCGCGAGCTGGCCGACGTCGCCGAGGCGATCGTCGGCCAGGTGGCCCGCGACCGGCTGGACCGCCGGCTCGAACGCTCCGGCGTCCCCCGCCGCGATTCCGACGGCCGCCGCGCCCGCTGGGCGATCCTCGGACTCGGCAAGCTCGGCGGTCGCGAGATGAACTACCACAGCGACCTCGACCTCGTCTTCCTCTTCGATGAGGACGGCGAAGCCCACGACGAAGCCGGCCCGATCCCCAACGCCTCCTTCTTCGCCGACCTCGCCCGCGGCGTCATCCGTACCCTCGAAGGCGACTGCGGCATCGGGCCGGCTCTACCGGGTCGATACCCGGCTCCGACCCTACGGCCAGTCCGGCCCACTCGCCTGCTCGCTCGACGCCTTCCGCGCCTACTTCGAGCAAACCGCCCAGGCCTGGGAACGCCTCGCCCTGACCCGTTCCCGCGTCCTCTTCGCGCAAGGCGACCTTCGGCCGCGACGTCCTCGAAGGCGATCCAGGAGACCTTGACCCGTCCGGTCATTCCCGCGAAGCTCGCCGAGCAGGTCGTCGCGATGCGGCGAAACGGCTGGTCGATTCGCGAGGCCCGAACGACCTGAAGCGCGGCTCCGGCGGCCTGGTCGATCTGGAGTTCGTGGTGCAATACCTCCTGCTCGTCCACGCCTCCGAACATCCCGAGATCCTCAAGCCGAACCTCTGGGACGCCCTCGACGCCCTCAAGCACCGCGCTTTGCTCGCCCCCGACGACCACGCCGCCCTCCGCGACGCCTACGACTTCCGCCGCGAGGTCGAGGCCCGTCTCCGCATCGTCCACAACCGGACCGACGTCGCCTTGCCCGACGACCCCGCCTACTCTCGCAGTTGGCACGCCGCTTGAAGCACGAGGCCGACGACTCCCCGCGAGCCGGCCGACGCCCTCCGGGCCGACGCCCTCCGCCACGCTGCGAATACCCGATTCCTCTTCGACCGGATCGTCAACCAGGCGGCGGCCGGACCGCCGCGGCTCGTCTCCACGGAGGGAACCCGATGACCAGTCCCGACGCCTCCCAACGCCCCGAACGCCCCTGGCTCTGGCTGGCTGTCCGCCTCGGCCTCGGCCTCGGCTTGCTCGCCCTGGCCCTCTGGTTCAGCCGCGACCAGATCGCCGAGGTCGCCGCCCGCCGCCCCGACCTCCGCCTCTTCGCCCTCGCCTTCGCCTTCTACTTCGGCGGCGTCCTGCTCGCCTATCTCCGCTGGTTTCTGCTCGTCCGCGCCGTCGGCCTGCCGTTCACCCTCCGCGACGCCTTCCGCCTCGGGATGATCGGCACCCTCTTCAACCTCGTCATCCCCGGCGCAATCGGCGGCGACTTCGTCAAGGCCGCCTACCTCGCCCGCGAGCAGACCCGCAAGGGACAGGCCATCGCCACCATCGTCATCGACCGCATCGTCGGCCTGATCGGCCTCTTCGTCCTCGCCGCGGCCACCGGCGCCTGGTTCTGGTCCCGGCTCGACGAAGACGTGCAAGGCGTGGTGATCGCCGCCTGGATCGCCCTCGGGGTGACGAGCCTTCTTGCTCATCCTCTGCTTCGCCCTCAACCCCGACGGCCCCCTCGCCCGCCGCCTCTCGCGAAAGCCGAAGGGGGCGAAGCTTGTGGCCGAGTTGCACGCTGCCGGGCTCGCCTACCGACGCCGGTTCGACGTCATCATCCTCGGCAACGTGATGGGCGCCGTGACCCACCTGGGCAACGTCCTCGCCTTCGACGCCCTCGCCCGCGCGATGTTCCCGTCCGTCCCCTCGTTGACGGACGACCTGATGATCGTGCCCCTCGTCCTCTTCAGCACGGCGATCCCCTTGCCGTTCGGCGGCCTCGGAGCGTCGGAGGGCGTCAGCGCCCTGCTCTTCCGCTCGGTCGCCTTCAAGGGGGGCGCGGTGACGATGCTCGCCTTCCGCCTGCTCCAGTTCGTCGGCGCCGGCCTCGGCGCGATCGTCTATGCCGCCAACCGCGGTCAGGTCCGCACGCTGACCGAAGAAGCCGGACACCTCGACGACGCCGAACCCGCCGACGAGGCCCGCCGACCTCATCCCGCCACCCGGCTCCGGCCGACCACTGAACTCCGGCGACTCCCGGACCTCGCCCAGCAAGTAGGTCGTCTTCGACTGCGATTCGTAATACGTTCGCATCATCATATCGGCAAGCAATCCGATCTCGATGCTCACGAACCCCGCGATGAAGAAGATCCCGACCAAAATCGGCAAGGGCGTCTCGATGAACGTCTTCGGAGGCAAATAGAAATATTTGTAGTAAACCATCAAGAGAAACAACACGAACCCGAGCAGGAACGACCCCAGGGCGATCCGCCCGAAGAAGTGCATCGGCTTCTGGGAGTAACGCTGATAGAAGCGGATCAGGATCAGGTCGAGCACGACGTTGAACGTGCGTCCGAGTCCGTACTTGGTCCGGCCCGCGGTGCGTGGTCGATGGTTGACGACCAGCTCGACAACCTTCGCCCCCTGCCAGCGGGCGAAGATGGGGATGAAGCGATGCAGCTCGCCGTAGAGCCGGACCCCTTCCAGCACCCGGCGACGGTACGCCTTGAGCGTGCAGCCGAAGTCGTGCAGGTGGACGCCCGAGAGCCAGGCGACGAGCCGGTTGGCGAGCTACGAGGGGACGCGGCGGGTCAGCCACTTGTCCTTGCGGTCCTTCCGCCAGCCGGAGACGACGTCGCAACCCTCGTCGAGCTTGGCCAGCAGCCGTGGGATGTCCGCCGGGTCGTTCTGGCGGTCGCCGTCCATCGGGATGAGCACGGCTCCTCGCGCCAGGTCGAGTGCCGCGGAGAGGGCGGCGGTCTGGCCGCAGTTGCGTCTCAGGATCGCCAGCCGGACATGCTCCGGGTCGGCCGCCTGGACCTCGATCAGCTTCTTCCGCGAGCCGTCCGTCGAGCCATCATCCACGAAGATGATCTCATAACGCAGGCCGGTCGGCCGGAGGACGGCGTCCAGTTCCGCATGCAGAGGCCCTACGTTCTCAACCTCGTTATAGACGGGGATCAAGACCGACAGGTCGAGCGGGCCCGGCGTGCGGATTTCGGTCGAGGCACCGTCGTTGACCATCGGGACGCCGGGGCTCACGGGCAAAGACTCTCAGATGACAAATTGCCGCAGATAGCGGTTGCTCTGAATCAACGACTCCCGGCGCCTCGCGAGCGAGCCCTCGAAGGCCCGGTCCTCGACCTCGACACAGACCGGGCCATCGTAGCCGACGTCGGTGAGCGTGGCGAAGTAAGCCCCCCAATCGACGTCGCCGAGGCCGGGGATCTTGGGTGTATGCCAGAGCTTCGGGTAGGCGAGGACGCCGTGATCGTTCAGAAGGTGCCGGTCGATCCGCGCGTCCTTGGCGTGGACGTGCATCAAGCCGATCCTTGAACTCGCGGATCGGGGCAAGGTAGTCCATCTGCATCCAGATGAGGTGCGACGGGTCGTAGTTCAGGCCGAAGTTCGGGATTGGGGATCTCTTCAAACATCCGTCGCCAGATGGCCGGGCTGATCGCGAGGTTCTTGCCGCCCGGCCACTCGTCGGCCGTGAAGAGCATCGGGCAGTTCTCGATGCCGATCCGGACGCCAAGGTCTTCGGCATAGCTGATGATCGGCCGCCAGACTTCGAGGAAGCGCGGCCAGTTCTCATCGACGGACTGCTTCGGGTTGCGGCCGAGGAAGGTCGTCATCGTGCCGACGCCGAGCGCGGCCGAGGCGTCGATGACCTTCTTGATGTGGACCGCGGCGGCCTCGGAGACGGACGGGTCGGGGTCGAGGGCGTTGGGGTAGTAGCCGAGCGAGGAGATCGACACACCGGTCTTCGCGGTCAATTCCTGGATGCGCTCGACGGCGTCAGCGTCGAGATTCAGGACGTCGATGTGGGTGACGCCCGCGTAGCGCCGTTCCGCCTTGCCGGGGGGCCAGCACATGACCTCGACGCAGTCGTAGCCGTCCTCGGCGGCGAGCTTCAGCACCTCCTCCAGCGACAGCTCGGGCACGATGGCTGTCACGAATCCCAGTTTCATCGGCAAGGTTCCCCGTGGGCCTTGGTCGTCTCGATCATCCCGGACCGAGACGCCCCCCATCCTAACGGTCCCGGCCACCCGGTCCAGGGGTCAGGCGCCCGCGACTCCGGCCAGTTCACAGAGCCGGCGCTGGATTTCCTCGTCGCTCGGGTAGTCGCCGGCCGCCTGCGACTGACGGAACTGCTGCTCGATCTCGCGGATCTTGGGCGTGAGGGTGGTCTTGGTCTGAGGGTGGAAGTAGTCGATGAAGAGGCGGCCGTGGAGGTGGTCCGTCTCGTGCTGGATGGCCCGGCTGAGGAGATCCTCGGCGTCCAGCTCGACCTCGTTCCCCTCCAGGTCGAACGCCTTGACCCGGATACGCTTCGCGCGCTGGACCTTGCCGTAGAGCCCGGGAAAACTGAGGCAGCCTTCCTCCTCCTCGACCGACGAGTGCCGCTTGACGATCTCCGGGTTGATAAAGACACGCTCCTCGTCCGGTTGCTCCGGGTCCCCCGTCAGGTTGAGGACGAAGAACCGGTACGGGATCGCTACCTGATTCGCGGCCAGGCCGATACCCCGGTTGTCGTACATCAACTCAAACATCTCGCGGACCTGCGACCGCAGCTCATCGTCGATCTGCTGGACGGGTCGCGACTCGAATCGCAAGGCCGGGTGGGGATAGGTGACGATCTGCAACACGAAGACGCTCCCGGGGAAGTCCAGTGGAAATCGCCGGAGATTATAGCGGAATGCCGCGCCGAGCCACCAGCATCGACGTCAAGGCTCCGACACAAACGGGTTCTCCGGCAACTCCCGGGCCTCCGCCTCCAGTCCCCGGAACGGCGAGATCCACGGCTCGCCCGGCGCGGGTACGAGCAAGACCGGGCCACTCGACCCCGGCTCTGTCGTGGCGAAGCGAAGGCCATCCTCCGCAGTCTTGCCGAACCGGAGCCGTCGCGTCCCGAGCCCGCTCTTGAGGTCCAGCGCGATCGTCAAGTCGGGCGGATCGAGCCCCGCCACCGACGGGAAAGCCCCTTGATACTGGCGGAACCGGACGGCCCGGAGCAGGGCGAGCGACGCCAGGAAACGGTCGATCTCCGCCGGATTGATCCGCGACGGCGCCGAGCCCGGCTCGGGCGTCCACTCGGTCCCGCCCGTGAACGGCTTGCGGGTCCTTCGGAAGGCCGCTTCCCGCTCCGAGACGCGGAAGACGATCCGCTCGACGCTCGATGGCTCGACGTCGAGGACGTTCCGATCGTGGCACTCGGCTTCAAGGATCGGGACCACGTTCGGACCCAGCGTGAAGACCAGCGGCCGACCCGCGATCATCGCATAACGAGTGCCATCACCATCCGGAACCGCGTCCCCCAGGATCAGCTCATGCAGCGTGTCCGCTGGCTCCTCACCGGTGGACCATCGGACTTTCAACTCAGGTCGCTCGAAGCCAAAGGCAGTCCGATCGACCGACCCTTGCTCGATCAGGCGATCGGCTTGCAAGTTCATAAGCACGGCATTGAGCATCCCGACCGCCTCCGCATCGACGGCCGCTTCGACCGGCTCGAGCATCCGCCAGCTCGCGAAATCGCGAGGATTCGCGGGCGCCTGGAGCACGGTCGTCACCCCGTCGCGACTCACGACGATCCGCCCGATCGGCTCGGTCAGTTCCGGCAAGACCCGATGATCGAGGAATGCGAGCCGGTCGCCGAGCGGGAGTTTCAGGGCGTCGAACGGCAAGGCCAGGATGGCCGGGTCACCGCTCTCGCGGGCAAAGAGAACCCGGGCAGCGGCGTTCCGGCGACCGAGTCGAAGCTCCAGTCGGGGCCGACCATTCGGCTCGATGGTCGCGTTTCTCCCGTTGACCGGCAAACCTCCTTCCCAGACCGAGACCACGGCCGAAGGTGGGTCGAGCCCCGGATTCGTGGCCTTCTCCGGATCGATCAGGTCCGTGATCTCAAGCTGATTCAGCTCGGAAATCAGGGCTGCCACGATTCGCGAGTCCGCGGCGCCTTCCACGGGCCGGACAACGCGCCAGCCATCGCCGCGCCGGACCAGGAGATGCTCGATGTCGCCCACCTGAATCCGGATCGCGTCCACCTTTGCCGGATCGAGATCCGCGACGCGACGACTCCGGAGCGTGTAAGGATCGGTTTCCAGGGAGTCAAGGAGCTGGCTCCGGACAATCACGACGTCGTCGGAATCGGTGCGACGGGCAAAGGAGTGACCCGGCCGTTCAGGCACGGCCTTGCCGATCGCGACGCGATCCTCGGGGGCGTCGTCCTCCTGACTCGCGGCGAGAGCGATCGTCCAGGACGGATGATCCAGACCATAGGGAGCGAAGTCTTTCACATCGTCCTTGACGAATCCCTCGGGACCTTCGATCACGCGGAGCGCCGTCAGGCCACCAATCAGGCCTTCCATCCTCGGCGTGCTGGCGGGAGCGTCGATCGGTTCGGACAGCCGCCAGCGCTCGCCGTCGCGAAGGGCGGCGAGGTGATGGTCGGGTCTCTGGATGGCGAGCCGGGCGACGTCAAAGGCCGGGACGTGGAAGAGAATGCGATCACGCCAGTCGGAGGCCGGCTGCTCGATCGCCGCGAACGGCGGGGCGTCGGCGACCTCGACGTCCTCCGAGCCGGCCGGTCGAACGTAGCGGCCATCGCGGACCGTCTTGCCGACGTCCAGGCTCGCGAGGGGTGTGCTGGCGCCTTCGCGGTAGAGCCGGATCGTGCGGACAGGCGGCTTCAGGCCGTATTCCTCGGGGCGGCCGGTCAAGGGCACCGCCTCGGCCGGCTTCGGCAAGGACTTCAAGGACTGGATCAACGCCTCGACGCGCGAGCGATCGGCCGCGGCCTCGATCGGCTCGACCAGTCGCCAGTCGTCCCCCTGTCGCTCGAAGACCAGTCGCGTTTCCCCGCTCGCGATCTCCACGCGACCGATTTCGTCCGGCGCCACGTCGATCAGCTCGGGCAGCACGCGACCGGCGCGACGTTGCCGCTCGGCGGCCGTCGGTACGCGGGCCAGTTCGGCGAGCCAGAGGCCGACCAGGCCGCCGAAGAAGAGCACCAGGAGGAGGATCGTCGTTCGGTTCTTCATGGTCGTCGTGGGGGAACATCGCGACGACGGTCAGGAGCGTCGAGCGAGAAAGACCGCCGTCGCCAGGCCAAGGAGGATCGAGACGGCGAGGAGCGTCGGCAGCAGAACGAGCTTGATCTGGACGTTCGGATCGGGGTTCAAGCGGGCGATGGTCCGTGTCCGGGGCGCGATGGCCGGCAGGTCGAGCCGGCCGCGGAGCCAGTTGGCGGCGTTGACGGCGAGGTCGAGGTTCGTCTCGTAACCGACGTAGCGAGCATACCGGTTGTCGGCCAGGTCGGCGCTGCTGAAGACGACCAGCCGGGGTTTCTCCTCGTCGGGAGGACCATTCGGCGTCTTCGCATCGGCCACGACGACGCCCACGTTGATCGGGCCGACGATGTCCCGCTTCGGGTCGAACTCCACCCGGACGGCCTCGGGATCGGTCTCGCCCCACGCCTGGGCGCCGGTCCGGAGGATCGGCCTGCGCGGCGACGGCGGGATTCGGGACGGTTCCGCCACCGGCCGCCGCCCGGGCGATCGTCAAGGGCGTCGCTCCCGATACGACGACCGTCTGTCCCGCCAGGGGACGGACAACCGGTTGCCGCGCCGAGTCGGGGATGCGGACGGCGACCGTCGGAGACGGAACCTGGAGCGTCCCCGACGGCTCGACGACCAGCGCCGAGCCGAGTTCCACGTTGTACGACTGGAACAGCACGTCCAGCCCCGTCTTCTCTCGACCGCTGACGAAGAAGAGTCCGCGACCGCCCCGGTCGAGATACGCCCTCAAGCCGCTCGACCTCCGCCGGGACAAACGCCGACTTCGGGCCGACCACCAGGACCATCGCCGTGTCCTCGGGCACGTCCTGGCCGGTGAGTTCGATCTCGTTGATGGCGAATCCGACGTCCGCGAGCCGGGAGCGCAGCAGCCCGGCACCGCGACGGCGGATGTCAATCTCGGCCGACGGGGACTCGCCGTGTCCGGTCGTCCACGCGATCTTCGGTTTCTTACCCTCGCGGAGCCGGATCAGGGCCGTTGTCAACGCATACTCACCGCGGAACTCCATCGCGGCGGTTCCGCCGTCCGGGGCGGCGGGCGTGCCGGAAGCGTCCGGGAACATCTCGCTGTTCCGGACCACGATCCGATCGGCCGTCTCTCCCTCGCCCAGCTCGACCACGACGCCTCCGGTGCTCAACGCCGCATCCGGCACGCGGCGGATCAGTTCGTCAGCCCGGGTGGGGTCGCCATGGAAGTTCACGAAGTCGATGCGGACCATCGGCGGGTTCGCCGCCTCGAAAAGTCGGAGCAGTTGCTGGACCCGATCGACCTGCTTGAGCGCCTGGGGAATCCGGCCGTAATAGAAGCCGGTGAAGGTCACCGGCCGCTTCAAGCGAGCGGAGCTGCGCCTCGGTCTCCGGTTCGAGGGTGAAGACCCGCTCCTGCGTCAGGTCGAGCGGCTCGGAACCGTAGCGGAAGGCGGCGACGTTGGCCACGACGAGGATGCCCGCCAGGAGCGAGGCGGTCAGAGACGTCTCGGAGAACCGCCAGACCCGACGGAGGATCGGGCTGGCATGCCGGTACGGACCGGCCCCGCGACGGGCCGCCACGATCGCGCCGAAGCCAAGGCCGAAAGCCGGCAAGGACCAGGGGATGCCGTAGGCCGGTGCGACGTAGGCCCCGCACGCCACCAGCACCGCCCCGAGCGCCGCCAGGGCCACGAGGCGGTCACGGCGGCCCGAGGCCGGCGCCTCGGGTCCGACCGGCTCGCGAGCCGGCTGGCCGACCGGGGCGCCGCGGATCGCCCAGTAAAGGGCCAGTACGACCACCACGGCCAGGCCGAGCAGCCAGACCTCCGGTCTGCGCCAGGAATGCCACCCAGCCGGGCGTCTGCGGCGTCGCGGCCTGCGCTGCCTCCATCGTTCACGACCCCCGACGGTACTGGACGACTTTGACTGTCAGATACAGCATCAGAAGTGCCACCGACACATGCACCGCCAGGAACCGCAGGTCGAGCCGGCCGTAGCCGAACTCCTGCACCTGGGCCACGACGGTCACGAACGCGATCGCCTCGGCCCAGGGCGAACGCTCCGCGATGGCCATCCGGTAGAAGATCCACGAGACCAGGATCACGACCGCCAGGGCCGCAAACGTGCCGATCGCCGCCACGATCTGATGCCGGGTCAAGGCGCTGAAGAAAAGCCCGATCGCCACGAACATCAGGCCCAGCGTCGTGAGCCCGACCCCCATCGCCAGCAAGGGCCCCAGGTCGAAGGCATAGCCGCCGAAGGTCCGCAAAAAGGGCAGGTAGATCGCGAACGGCAAGAGCAAGGCCAGGTACATCACGACCCCGGCCAGCCACTTGGCCGTGACCAGTTCCGTCTCCGTCACCGGCGCCGTGAGGGCGCCCTCGATCGTGCCGCTCCGACGCTCCTCGGCCAGCAATCTCATGGTCAAGGCTCGGCACGGCGACGACCACAGCCCACCAGAAGAGCGTGCTGCCGGCGATGTAGGTGTTCAGCGGGTCGCTGAGGCTCGAATACTCGTTGACGTACCGCGGGTCGGCCAGGATCGCGATCGAGCTCCCAGAAGTCCAGCAAGGCGATGACCTGGAACCCGAGCAGGATCAGGTACGCCATCGGGCTCAGGAAGTAGGCGGAGAGTTCGCGACGGAGCAGGGTCGGGACGTGTCGCATGTCAGGCGGCCTCGATCTGGCCCTCCCCGGTCTCCTCGCGACCGATCGCGGCGTCGCGGACGGCCTGGACGAAGCGTTCTTCCAGGGTCGATCGCCGCAGGTCCAGCCGGACGAGTCCCCAGCCGTTCTTCACGATCTGGCGGGCCAGCTCCTCGCGGGGGTCGACGTCGCCTTGGGTCTGAACGATGAGCGAGACGACCCCGTCGGCCCCCTCGCCGGGCGTCGCCCTGGCCACCCCAGAGACCTTCTCGACCGCCTTGCGGATCGCCTCGGCCGGCCCCTTCGCGTCCAGCAGGATCGCCGACCCGGACCGGAGCCGATCCAGCGAGTCGTCCACCGCGATCCGGCCGCCGACGAGCACGATCACCCGGCCGCAGACCGCCTCGACCTCCTGCATGATGTGGGTCGAGAGCAGGATCGTGTGCCGGTTGCCAAGCTCGCGGATCAGGTCGCGGACCTCGCGGATCTGGAGCGGGTCGAGGCCGGCCGTCGGCTCGTCGAGGATCAGGATGTCAGGGTCGTGGACCATCGCCTCGGCCAGACCGACGCGCTGGCGGTAGCCCTTCGAGAGGTGCCCGATGATCGACGTCTCCACCTTGCCCAGCCGGCACCGATCGATCACTCGTGCCACGGCCGACCGCCTCCCCTTCCCGGGCACGTCCTTGAGCTTCGCACGGAACTGGAGGTATTCGCGGACCCGCATCTCGCTGTAGAGGGGCACCTGCTCGGGCAGGTAGCCGAGCTTGCGGCGGACCTCCAGCGGCTCGTCGAGCACGTCGTGGCCGGCCAGCTTCGCCACGCCGGAGGTCGGCGGCAGGTAGGTCGTCAGCATCCGCATCGTCGTGGTCTTGCCCGCCCCGTTCGGGCCGAGGAAGCCGACGATCTCGCCGCGGCCGACCGAAAAGCTGATCCGGTCCACGGCCTTGACGTTGCCGTAGTGCTTCGAGAGGTTTTCGACCTGGATCATGGATCAAACGCGGAGAATCCGAGATGGAGAGCAGACGATCGGCCCCGTGGCCAATCGCCTTTCCCTCCCAGGTTACGGCCCGAGAGCCACTTTGACCAGGCGCGAGCGCCCTCCGAGTTTGGTAGGGTGCGTCGAGTCTTCGACGACGCACCCTCCGAGGACCTTCCGCCTCCCCTCTCGATGTCGTGTTGGTGGTCGTCGGACTCGACGCACCCTACCAACGATTCACTCTCCTTGCGACTTCTTCAACTCCCTCCGCAGCGAACGGATCTGGTCCTGTGCGATCAAGGCGAGCTTCGAGCGGAGGATCGGGTTGCCGTCGAACCAGGCTTTCGGCTCGAAGAACGCGAGGTGTGACTCGACGATCAAGGCCCCGTCCACCGGCTTGTAGCGGCTGATTTGAAGGTAACCGCTCCCGCCCACGTAGCTCCGTGGCCGACGATCGTCTCCCCGGAGCGGTTCCCAGCGGTTCTCCGACGGCCCCGGACCGCGGAAGGCCGGGTCGGTCTGCAAGGCCACGACGATCGAGCCCTCGGAACGGGTCGCCATGACATGAGAGGTCGCCTCCACTCGCAGCCGATCGAGGAGATTGGCGGTCGTCTGGACGTACGCCTCCCTCGGGAACGCGCCCGCCGTCGACTTCGGCGGCTCGATCCCGCGCTTTCGGAGCACCTCGGGCTCAAGCTCGCGTCCCACGAACCGCATGTTCCCCGCCTCGATCGGACCCGTCTCCCCCGCCCTGGATCGACTCCGGATCAAGGGCATCGAGGTCGGCATAAATCACGTACCAGAGATCCACGGCGCGAATGACCGAGCCGTCCTCCGTCGGGATGTCGCGGATCGCGAACACGAACGGGGCCGTGATCGAGTCGCGGAGGAGGTCGTCGGCCCGACCCTTCGAGCCGGCGATCGCCTCCAGGGTCGCACGCTGCCGCGACGCGTCGTCCTCCTCCGAGAAGCGCGGCGGGGGAACCTTGATGGTCGTCCCCGCGATCGCCGAGCCGGCCGCGTTTCCCACGATCGCCTTCAGCACGGGATTCGCCCCATGCCCGGTCCCCTGCTCGACCCGGCGGCAGCGGTCGCGACGCAAAGACAGAAGAGCCAAGCAATCATGACAAATGGGCTCCCTCCGGTCCGCTCGGGGAAAGTCGTCCGGTCGTGTGGACGATAATGAGTGTACCATGCGGCTCGATTCACGGGGGGATTGCGAATGATGGCGTTCGCGAAGGAGGTCACGGGTGGCATGCCCACATCCTCGTAGGCATGTTCCCAAGACAGCGTCCGGCCGGCATGCCCACGAAGACGTGGCCATGGCACCCGGAGCTTGCCCTTTGCGTCCTGCTGTTCCTGACCGGCTGCAAACCCTTGCCGCTGACCGGCGGCATCCGTGCCGATGCGAACGTGGCCGCGCAGTTCAATGGCGCCGTGACCGTGCAGATCCCGACGGCCCCCGACCCCGGACCGATGGTGCCGGCGGTCGTCCGGGTGGGGGCTGCGGGGCCGGGTTCGCCGAGGGTGGCGGTCGTCGATGTGGACGGCCTGATCCTCAACCAGAACCTCGTCGGCCTCTACTCCGTCGGCGAGAACCCCGTGGCCGCCTTCCGCGAGAAGCTGGAGGCCGCGGCGGCCGACCCGAGGGTCGGCGCCGTCGTGCTCCGGATCAACTCGCCCGGGCGGCGGCGTGACCGCGACCGACATCATGGCCGAGGAATTGCGACGCTTCCGGGAAGCCACGCGGAAGCCCGTCGTCGCCTGCCTGATGGACCTCGGCACCGGCGGGGCGTATTACCTGGCCGTCGGCTGCGACCGGATCGTCGCCCACCCAACGACCGTCACCGGCGGCCTCGGCGCGATCGTCAACCACTACAACCTCCAGGACGCGATGGCCCAGCTCAACGTGATCGCCGAACCAATCAAGGCCGGCGACCTGATCGACATGGGCTCCGTCACTGCGTCCCCTCGACGACGAGTCCCGCGCCCTCCTCCAGGAGATGGCCGATTCCTTCCGCAACCGCTTCCTGGCCCGCGTCCGCCAGCACCGTCCCAGCATGTCCCCCGCCGACCTCGACGCCGTCCGCGACGGCCGCATCCTCGCCGCCCCGAAGGCCCTCTCGCTCCACCTGATCGACCGCATCGGCTACGTCGAGGAAGCCCTCTCCGCGGCCGCCGGCCTCGCGGGCCTGCACAGCCCGGAAGTCGTCCTGATCCAGCGGGCCTCGCACCCGGGCCGTTCGATCTACAGCATCACGCCCAACGTCCCGATCCAGGGCGAGATCGTCCCCTTCAGCTACCCCGGCCTCGAACGCACCAGGATGCCCACATTCCTCTACCTCTGGCAACCCGACCCAACCATCACCAAGGTCGGCGGGCGCTGACCGGCTCTCCCCCGGGACAGTCCCCGGACGACCCAGGCGTGGTGGCCGGAATCGGCCCCGAACGGCCCCCGGGTGCCACTCGCCCGACCTCAGAGGATGCACGAGAAGCCCTTTGTAGGGTGCGTCAAGTCTTCGCAGACGCACCAAGTCGCCAATCCTTGACGTGATCGGCCAGCACGACGCCCGAAACGGGCAGGCCAGCCGGAAGCGGCACCTCGAAGGGATACCCCTTGGCTCGGCTCGTGACCGGGCAGAACAGGGTCAGGCCCACCGCCCGGTTGTACAACGCCAGGGATGGCACCAGCGCCGGCCAACGCCCCGCTTGCTCCCGGCCCGACGGTGGGTCGAGGCTGAGCCAGACGAGATGGCCGCGGCCGGGCGCAGCCGTGCTCACAGTAACTCCGCCCCGGCGGGCGGCCCGTCGGCCCACTCCGAGTGCAGGTTCTCGGGCCTGATGCTGGCCAACGACCAAGCTCAGCGGACCGGCCCGCCGAGAGTGACTGTCATGTGACCAGAAACCGCCGCGGGGGAGGAAAAGGGGGAGGAAAAGGGGACGGAGGAAATAAATCGAGAGTCTTCAGAAATTCCCTCCGTCCCCTTTTCCGCCCCCTGACGGGGGTGGCCATGAGAGCGGTTAGGCGGCTCTGCCGACGCATGAACATGCCCACGAAGACGTGGGCATGCCACCCCGCCGACTCGGCCGACGCATCGACATGCCTGCAAAGACGTGGGCATGCCGCCCGCCGACGGGCGGATTCACGGCTTCCTCAGATAGTATGCCGTTCCCCGTTCTCCGCGCGTCTCAAGCTTCAATTCGGGCTTATCGCTCAAGAACTCGTCCACCGCCGTGCGGCATCCCACGAAACTCTCGTAATCATCGATCTGGATAAAACCTCCGGAGGACAGCTTCGGATACCACGTGGTGAGGCACAGTTTGGTCGGCTCGTAGAAATCGCAATCGATGTGCAATAGAGCAATCGAATCGATGTCAGACTCGGGAAATCGCTCATGAAACCAACCCACATGATAATGCAAGCGTTCTTCGTTGATGCCCAGCAATCTCATGCACTTCTTGACGCGTGCCACGCTGCCGACAACCTGGCCCTCCCATTTGCGTCCCTCCAGCCCATCCTCGTCGGTCGTCTTCGGCAGACCTTGCCAGGCATCGAACATATGCACCGGCCTCCCGGATTGAGCCGTTGCGAACGCCATGATCGCCGAGGTCCCGCCGTCAAGGACTCCGCACTCAACGGCAGAACCAGGTATCTGCTCTCGTTCGACGATCTCCGCGAGCCTCATCAGGTTCTCCTGCCGAGCCTGGGAGACTTGGGTGTAGGGGAAAACGCTCTGATAAGGTTCCACGAGCTGCAGCTTGCGCTGAAGCCATCGCTTCCTGAGACCTCTCAGGACGGGTTGCAGTTGCTTTGGGAGGAATGGCCGAAGCCAACGATATGATTGCGAAGGTGCCTGCTCCATAGGTTTCCACGCGCTCTCTTATGGGCATGTTCTGCTCTGAAAATGGCCCCGGTTGCTCATCGAACCGTCGCCAATCAGCCCATTTCCATGCACTGGGGGTGCCGCTCGAGGCATGCCGCCTAACGACCAAGCTCAGCGGACCGGCCCGCCGAGGGTGACTGTCATGATACCACAGGGGAAAATGGCAGGGGAAAAGAAAGGAAAATGGGGGGAGGAAAAGAGGACGGAGGAAATAAATCGAGAGTCTTCAGAAATTTCCTCCGTCCCCTTTTCCGCCCCCTTCGATTCGGGTGCCACGGGCCGTACTCGACCAGGGCTCCGATGTCGGACCGGAGCCCTGGTCGAGTAAAATGGGGAGGAAAAGGGGACGGAGGAAATAAATCGAGAGTCTTCAGAAATTTGGTGGTGTCTGGCGTTGACTCGCGGCTTTTGCTATCAAATCCCCAGCGGGAGCAACCGGCTCAAGCGATGGGCCACTCGACCTTTACGAACAGGGATGGCCGGCATGGTCCCCATCGATCACTTCTGCTGCCAGAATTCTCACTGCCCCCAGGCCGGCCTCCGGGGCGGTGGAAACCTCTACTTCCGCGGCTACAGCGGCAAGTCCCGGCGCATCCGCCTGGTCTATTGCCGCACCTGCAAGCGGTCCTTCTCCGAACGTAAGGGGACCGTCCTGGAGCAGGCCCGCTTACCCGATGAGAAGGCCCTGGCCATCCTCAAGCACCTCCGCGAGGGCTGCGACACCCGGGCCACCGGCCGCCTGGTCGAGGTGGACAAGAACACCGTGACCCGATACCTGGCACTCGCCGGCGCCCATGCGGAGAGGCTCCACGACGAACTCGTGGCGTTTTCCCCCCTCGACCCGCGAGGTCCAGGTCGATGAGAAGTGGGGCTTCGTCGCCAACAAGGAAGCGAACTGCGACCCGACCGATCACCTGGATCGGCTCCGGGGAGACGACTGGGACCACACGGCCGTCGATCCCGAGAGCCGACTGCTGCTGGCGCTGGTGCCGGGCAAGCGCGACGGCGCGACCTGCGAGCGGTTGATCCGCCAGGTCCACGACCGGACCGGGGGGCGGACCGATGTCCTGCTGACTAGCGACGAGCACGCCCCGTATGAGACGGCAATCCGCCAGGTCTACGGCGTCGAGACGCCCCGGCCCAGGCGTCCGGGGCCGGGCCGCCCGCCCAAGCCGGTGAAGGTCGTCCCGGCCGATCTCTGCTACGCGACGGTGCGGAAGCGGCGCGAGGAGGGACGGGTGGTGGAGGTGGTGCGGACCCTGGTCTTCGGCACGCTGTCCCTTTTGGGCGGGCTGCTGAAGCGATCGACGGCGAGCACGACGATCAACACGTCGTTCGTGGAGCGGAACAACGGGACGGACCGGCACCAGAACTCGCGGAAGCGTCGCAAGACCTATGCATTCTAGAAGGACCTGGCGATGCACCGGGCGGCCTCGTACTTCATCGGGTTCAGCTACAACTTCTGCTGGCCGGTGCGGACTCTGCGAGTCCGAGAGCCCGAGCGGGCCTAGCAGGCCCGGACGCCGGCGATGGCCGCGGGCTTGAGTGACCATGTGTGGAGTACCAAAGAATGGATCACTTACCCCGCCAGACCCCGTTAGCCATCCTCCGACACCACCAGAAATTTCCTCCGTCCCCTTTTCCGCCCCCCACCAGTGAGCGACGCGGCGGGCCGGGTCCGCTGCGGCGCGAGGTTAGGCCCAAATCGCGCGATATCCATCTTCTCCGCTTGTCCCTCTCTTCCGCTAGGGTCACCGCCACTTTCGTGGATCAAGGTAATTGGCGAGGAAGTAGTCATAGTCGGCATCGGTGATCGGGCTGACACTGACCACGTTGTACCGAGAGGAGATGGGTTTCGCAGGGGAATGCTCCAAGACCAACCGATCCCCTTCTCGAACATATGCGATCTCGAAAGGCCGCTGGTCGTCGTCGAACTCTGAAATGAGGAGGTTTCCCGAGAACACCAGGAACTCGTCGTGATTGGGCTGGTTAGATGGTCGGACCAGAAAATCGGGCCGCTCAGCAGGAAGATGCACGTTCACCCAGCACGACGTTCTGTACTTCCCGCATCCACCCTTTTTGAGGACACCTACCTCCCCGAAATACTCCGGGCGGATTCCATATGGGCTGTCGATTAGCTGGATTTCGGCACCAGCAGCGAGGCGGAGTACCTGGCCTTGGTCGTCTCGGAATTCCGTTCGCGAAGGGACGGAGAGCAGTTGGTTCGGTTGAAGGAGCCCGCTCGGGCTGACGCCGCGGAGCGACGCTGCCTTCACACTACGACCTTCCACAAAGGTCAGCCTGAAGGACATGGCAACCTCCACTGGGAAAAGGCCTAACGACCAAGCTCAGCGGACCGGCCCGCCGAGAACAACCTTCATCGTACCAAAAACCTCCGCGGCGGGCCGGGTCCGCTGCAGCGCGAGGTTAGGCGTCGAGCGCCTCGGGCAGGAGCGGCTTGGCCTTTGCCTCGACGATGTCGGCCAGGAGCCCACGCGCCTTGGCCGCCTCGAAGGCGAACGCAGCTGTGGACATGATGTAGCAGAAGCCGATCACCAGTACCGGAGCCAAGACCCGTTCGAACGCAGGGGGAGGAAAAGGGGACGGAGGAAATAAATCGAGAGTCTTCAGAAATTTCCTCCGTCCCCTTTTCCGCCCCTGAGGGCCTGTGCCCCCGGTGGCGACGCGTCGCCGTTAGCGGGTGAACAGCAAGACCAGCGAGGTCGCCAGCAGGGCGAACGGGCTGCACAGAATCGCCACCATAGGCAAAAGAATAATCATTTCATTGTCTTTTGATGGACAGCGGGTCAATCATCGCCAGGGCAGCTAGCCAGGTATACTTCGGTCCGCGCCGTTGTTCGTGTGCATCAAAAATGAGCGATCCGCCAAAGCTGATGATCGGCTGCAACCTCAGGCCCCCCGAAGCTCGGGCATCTTTGCCGCCTAAGCGCCAAAGCTCAGCGGACCCGCACCGCCGAGTGAGCGATGATAGCACGAGAGGCCCGCGGCGGTGCGAGGTCCGCTGCAGCGCGAGGTTAGGCGAGCTTGATGCACCGGCCAGACTTGTAGCCGGCCATCTCGTCCAGTAGCTTGCGGGCCTTGCGCCACCCGCTCACTCCCTCCTGGACGGAGAGCATGAACGCCGGCTCCACGCCCAGCGCCTTGGCGGACTTCTTCGTCAGTTCGAAGTCGATCCCGGACTCTTGCACCAGGATGCGTTTCGCACCGCCCCAGGCGGCGATGGCTTGGTCGTCGCCCTCCATGTAGATGCGGCTATCCTGCTCATCGCAGACGACATGCAGGACGTCTAAGAGGCTATCCGGTAATCCTCAGAGTTTGTAAACTCTTACCAAGTCAGGAGGTCCGCGAGTTACACCAACGATGGAGCACACCCCGATGCGAAAGCCCTATCCCTCCGACCTCACCGACGAGCAGTGGCAGATCATCGAGCCGCTGATCCCCGTCAGCCGCGTGGGACGACCCCGGGAGGTCGAGATCCGGGAGGTGCTCAACGCCATCTTCTACCTCAACCGCAGCGGCTGCCAGTGGGACATGCTGCCCCATGACCTGCCGGCCCGGAGCACCGTCCACGACTACTTCCAGCAGTGGCGGGCCGACGGCACCTGGCAGCGGATCAACGATGCCCTGCGACAAGAGGTGCGTCAGGCCGCCGGGCGTGATCCGAACCCCAGTGCCGGGAGCATCGACAGCCAGACCGTCAAGGGGACGGAGATCGGGGGCGTGCGGGGGTACGACGGCGGCCAGAAGATCCGGGGGACGAAGCGTCACATCATCGTGGACACGTTGGGTTTGCTGCTGGTCGTGATGGTCACGGCGGCCTCGGCCGACGACGGCACGGCGGCCCCGGAGGTCTTGGGCCGACTGACCACCGAGCACCGCACTCGGTTGGCGAAGTTGTGGGCCGACCAGAAGTACCACAATCATGCGCTGGAGTCCTGGTTGAAGAAGACGGGAGCCGGCTACGTGATTGAGGTGGTGGAGCGACCTGTCGGTGCGCAGGGGTTCGTGCTGTTGCACCGTCGCTGGGTGGTGGAGCGGAGCTTCGCCTGGCTGGGGCGGTATCGCCGACACAGCCGGGACTACGAAAGGTCGCCCGAATCGAGCGCGGCAATGATCCAGGTCAGTTCGATTCATCGAATGCTTAGAATTTTGAAACCTGATCAAACGAAGAAGCCGGTTCCCTTCAAGTATCCCAGGGAAAAACGGAAATCAATTACCGGATAGCCTCTAACTTCCGAGCGCCGGCGTTGTACCACAAGGTGAGCCACGCGAAACCGGGCTCCTTCCCGCAGCGAATACGTCGTATGGGGAAGGTCTGCATACGCCGCCTCAAGAATCCATGTAAGCCGAGTGGCCGTCGCAGGAGACAGGGGTAGGAAAAGGGGACGGAGGAAATAAATCGGGCGTAACTCGCCGCCCGCTATGCTGCAACTGACCCGTACAGCCGGGTTTGCTCCTGCTCGATCCGGTACTCCAGGTACTCCCCCCACTGGTCGTTGAGGTACACTGCCCGGACGTGGAGCATCGCCTGGGCACCCCAGGGCCGCCGCATCAAGATAGCGATCTGACGTAGCTTGGAGGAAGTTCGTCGGCGTACAACGGGGGCTCACCACGAGTGTCATCTCCCGACCCCGATGGACGCGATCATGCCCAGCGACGGACCCGCCGCCTTCCACGACCACTTCCGAGACCTCACCGATCCCCGCGTCGAGCGGACCCGCAAGCACCCCCTGATCAACATCGCCTTCATCGCCGTCTGCGGCGTCCTCTCCGGGGCCGACTCCTTCGCCGCCATCCACGAGTTCGGCATCGACCGCCGGACCTGGCTGGCCCGCGTCCTCGACCTCAGCCCCGGCATCCCCTCCGAGGACACCATCCGCCGCGTCCTGGCCCGGCTCGACCCGGCGGCCTTCGAGAAGGCCCTGTTGGGTTGGATGCAGGCCGTGCAGGAGGTCACCGCCAAGCGGTTGGTCGCCATCGACGGCAAGACCTTGCGGGGCTCCTACAACCGGCAGGACGGCAAGGCGGCGATCCACATGGTCTCGGCCTGGGCGACCGAGAACAAGCTGTCGCTGGGCCAGGTGGTCGTGGACGAGAAGTCCAACGAGATCACGGCGATCCCCGAGTTACTGGGGTTGCTGGAACT
The DNA here is from genome assembly GCA_963752755.1 of uncultured Planctomycetales bacterium. GTDB lineage: Bacteria > Planctomycetota > Planctomycetia > Isosphaerales > Isosphaeraceae > CAVVZJ01. The sequence goes on from CAVVZJ010000014.1 coordinate 106,279, forward strand.
CTCCGGGGCGGTGGTGACGATCGACGCCATGGGCTGCCAGAAGGCGATCGCTGCGAAGGTTCGGGAACGCGGCGGCGACGACGTGTTGGCCGTCAAGGAGAACCAGCCGACGCTCTAGGCTCAGGTCCGCGAGGCCATCGACGAGGGCCTGGAGCAGGATGCCGAGCGGATCGATGAGCATCGGACCGACGAGAAGGGGCACGGTCGTCGGGAGGTCCGCACCTCTGCGGTCTTCCCAGCCCCGGAGGGGGTCGATCCGGAGGGCCTGTGGCAGGACCTGTGTGCCGTGGGCGTGACGTTCTCGGAGCCAACGGATTCCCGGGGGCGAACCAGCCTGGAGGGGCGGTACTACATCCTGAGCCGGGGGTTGTCGGCGAAGGAGTTCGCCGAGGCCGTGCGGGGCCATTGGAGTATCGAGAATCAACTGCATTGGCAACTGGATGTGAGCTTCCGGGAGGATGAGTCTCGGGTGCGAACGGGCCACGCGGCGGCGAACGTGAGTGTGATCCGGCGGTTCGCCCTTGGTTTACTGAAGCGTGAGAGCGGGTGCCGACGTGGGATCGGGACCAAGCGGCTGAAGGGTGCCTTGAGTGAGGAGTACCGGGAGAAAGTCCTGTTCAAGACATGAGATAAGATGCCGTTTCCCTGCCCGGTCCGCCAGTCCCAGGGCAGCCCGGTGCCGAGGTGGAACGCCGTCGTCAGCCACAGCTGCGGGCACTCGGCCTTCTTGCGGCGGGCGGCCTCGGCCACATGATCCTTCGACTTCGACTTCGACTTCGACTTCGACTGCCGCTCCAGCGAGGCCGAGAACCGGCCCTCGTTGGAGGCCGTCCGTGGCAGTTGCAGCCGGCTGCCGTCGACGCCGAAGGCCGCGAAGCCGGCCACCTCGAACCGCTCGGCGAGGTCCACCCGCATCCGGCGGCGCAGGGCGACGACCAGGGCCGCGACCAGCGCCGTGGTCCAGGCCCGCAGCAGCTTGGTGAACGCCTGGTAGGACGCCGCCGTCAGCGCGTCGAGGCCCAGCGATACGAGGGCGATCTGGCGGGCGGCGGCGAAGCGCCCGAGGAGCGTGGCCTCGTCGGACCAGGCCCAGAGCAGCGCCGTGCAGGCCAGGCCGCGCGGGCACCAGGTGCAGGGGCCGCGGAACCGGACGGCGGCGAAGTCGGCCTCGGCGGTGAGCCAGTCGAGGACGACCCGGAGGTCTTGATGGTGGGCGGCCGGTGCGGTAGCACGGGGGTGGTCTCGGTGCGGCATGTCCGACTCCGTCGGGGCGAGCGGCTCCCGGTCCCTGTGTGGCAACAGAGAGGGTGGCCGCAAGCCGGTGCCGCATCAAGACCTTATCGCATACTCCCCGTCCAAGGTTAGGGCCCGGGCAAAAATAAAGTCGTCAACTTTTCCTTTACCGCAGGGCCGTGATTGCTATGCTGTCGAGTCATGCAGGATGCAACTGTCATAGAACGGATCCGCCTCAAGTATCCCGCGCTGGACGCCGTGCTCGATGAGCGCTCGAGACGACAGTGGGCGGCGGCGGAGGCGCGGGACTACGGGTACGGAGGCGTGACGGCGGTCGCTACGGCCACGGGACTGGCGCGGGACACCATCCAGGCTGGGCTTCGAGAGCTGGAGTACCGCGGGAGCCACCCGGACGAACCCGTAACCGAGAGCTTGCGACGTGGTGGGGCGGGGCGCAGCGCCTGACGGAATCGGACCCGACGTTGGTCGCCACCTTGGAGGCGCTGATCGAGCCGCTGACGCGGGGCGATCCGATGTCGCCGTTGCGCTGGACGTGCAAGAGCACGCGCCGGCTGGCCGAGGAATTGACCGGGCAGGGACCATCCGGGCCGGCACCGCACGGTGGCCGGGCTGCTGCACGAGGCCGGCTACAGCCTGCAGGCCAACCGCAAGACGCGCGAGGGCAACCAGCACCCGGACCGCAACGCCCAGTTCGAGTACATCAACGCCCAGGCGTGCGCGGTTCCAGAAGCGGCAGCAGCCGGCGATCTCGGTGGACACGAAAAAGAAGGAATTGGTGGGGGATTTCAAGAACGGCGGCCGGGAGTGGCGCCCCGAGGGCCAGCCCGAGGCGGTGCGCGTGCATGACTTTCTGGACAAGGAGCTGGGCAAGGCGATCCCCTACGGCGTCTACGACCTGACCAACAACGAGGGCTGGGTCAGCGTGGGCATCGACCACGACACGGCCCGGTTCGCCGCCCACAGCATCCGGCGGTGGTGGCAGGAGATGGGCCGCCGCGCTTCCCGCACGCCAGCGAGTTGCTGATCACCGCCGACGGCGGTGGCAGCAACAGCAACCGGACCCGCTGTGGAAGGTGGCGTTGCAGGGTCTGGCCGACGACCTGGGCCTGACAGCTGATGGTCTGCCACTTCCCGCCGGGCACGAGCAAGTGGAACAAGATCGAGCATCGGCTGTTCTGCTTCATCACCCAGAACTGGCGTGGCCGGCCGCTGGTCAGCCACCAGGTGATCGTGAACCTGATCGCCACCACGACGAACCGAGACGGGGCTGATCGTGAGAGCCGCGCTGGACACGAAGGCAAGTACGAGACCGGGATCAAGGTCAGGACGAGGAACTGGCCAGGGTGAACCTCGACGCCGGCTCAGTTCCACGGCGAGTGGAACTACACCATCACACCCCACTGCACAAAAATTGAAGACTTTATTTTTGCCCGACCCCTTAACGGCATAGAGTGCCACCCGATCGGAGGGGCCGTAGGCGGAAAAGGGGACGGAGGAAATCTCTGAAGACTCTCGATTTATTTCCTCCGTCCCCTTTTCCTCCCTGATCGACGTGGACCGCCGCATGACCTTCGCCTACGTGATGAACAAGATGGTGCCCGGAATGGTCGGGCCCATCGCATGGGCGCTGTTCGAGCGGGCGTCCGAGATCGTGAATTGCTAGTGCCCGTTCGCCGGCCAGGACCCTTGTCCCGTCAGGAGTCATTGATTACGCGGATCAGGATGGTTCGGCCGAGTGCTGACGATGTGATCGCCGCCCGCCGGCCCGGCGAGGAGGTGTGGGACGGCCTATTTCGGCGGGGCAAAGTCTTTGTGCCCCGGACCATGGAAGCTTGCCGACCGGGGCGCGCTCGAAGACTCGTTTTGCCCAGGCCACCCACCACGCGGGGCGCAGCACACCCGAGGGAGCCGTGCCCGCGAATGAAGGTCCGCGGCGCACAGCCCCGGCCATCCCGCCGGTGTCATCGACCGGATTTCAGCGGACGGCCACGCGGCGACGGACGAGCCGTCCGAGGGGGCGTCGGCCCGCCCACCCGAGGCCGCCGATCAGGACCAGCGCGAGCGACGAGGGCTCGGGGACGGCGTTCACATAGGCCTGGAACCCGCCATCCTGGCCCGGGCCGAGGATCGTGGAAGGGCCCCAGGTGGTGCTGTTGATTGTCTGGGTGAACGAGGAGCCGCCGGCGTAGCTATCGGCAGTCATCCGCCAGAGCGTCCACGGCGGGCTCCCCGACCCATTCGGGCTTCGCAGCGCGATCGCCAGGACCTGGCCGGGCGTGACCGCGATGTTGGCCGAGGAGACGTCCACCAGCGTGATCGGGACGGCCGAATTCGGGTCGTCGATCGTCGGCAGGTCGCCGATCGGCACGATCGTCTCGAACAGCGGCGGGGTCGAATTCGGCGACGGTGTCCCGCCGTCGGTGGACAGGATCTGGAGCGTGAGGTCTCCGGTGGCACCGGTGGTCCTGTAGACCTGGAATCCGACCCGCGACAGCTCGCCCGCTAACCCCACGGTGAACGTCTGGGCGTAGGACCGGTCCGAGTAGATCGTGAGGTCGCCCTGGTAGTTGTTGACCACCACCGACTGGTCGAGGAGGTCGGCACGCGCCGCCCCCGGCAGCGTCACCCCCCCAGTGATAGCAACGCCCAGGACAACCGCGTGGATTCGCCGCATGAATTAGGCTCCCGTATTCGGTCGATGGTCCGGCCTGCCTCTCGCGGCCGGTAAGGATCCATCCCGAGGGTGGATTCTAGGGGGAGTCCCGCTCGGGAGCTAACAAAATCCGACCATGTTGTCTTTTTCCGACCCAAAGACGCCCGTGGCTCTGTGGGGTGGAATCCACGGGCCGCCGCGGGATGGCCCCAGGGAAATCGGTGTCAATTCATTTTTCCGTCAGATAAATTGAACTGACGCCCATTTCCCCCGATTTCCTCCCAACACCGATTTCCCCCGATTTCCTCGAGTTGATCCCGATGGGTGTCTGGAACCCGTCTTCAGGCCCCGGCTGTCGATGACCGGATCGGGGCCCGAAGTCGGGCCCCAGACACCCATCGGTGCGTCCTCAATTCCTGGGGGTGGACCGCTGCCGCCGGAAGGCTCTGTGAATGATGATCGCCCCGCATCCTCCCAGCAGAGAGAGGACGAGCGGCGTCGGCTCCGGCACCAGGGAAACGGCATCTTATCTCATGTCTTGAACAGGACTTTCTCCCGGTACTCCTCACTCAAGGCACCCTTCAGCCGCTTGGTCCCGATCCCACGTCGGCACCCGCTCTCACGCTTCAGTAAACCAAGGGCGAACCGCCGGATCACACTCACGTTCGCCGCCGCGTGGCCCGTTCGCACCCGAGACTCATCCTCCCGGAAGCTCACATCCAGTTGCCAATGCAGTTGATTCTCGATACTCCAATGGCCCCGCACGGCCTCGGCGAACTCCTTCGCCGACAACCCCCGGCTCAGGATGTAGTACCGCCCCTCCAGGCTGGTTCGCCCCCGGGAATCCGTTGGCTCCGAGAACGTCACGCCCACGGCACACAGGTCCTGCCACAGGCCCTCCGGATCGACCCCCTCCGGGGCTGGGAAGACCGCAGAGGTGCGGACCTCCCGACGACCGTGCCCCTTCTCGTCGGTCCGATGCTCATCGATCCGCTCGGCATCCTGCTCCAGGCCCTCGTCGATGGCCTCGCGGACCTGAGCCTAGAGCGTCGGCTGGTTCTCCTTGACGGCCAACACGTCGTCGCCGCCGCGTTCCCGAACCTTCGCAGCGATCGCCTTCTGGCAGCCCATGGCGTCGATCGTCACCACCGCTCCGGAGAGTTCCAGCAACCCCAGTAACTCGGGGATCGCCGTGATCTCGTTGGACTTCTCGTCCACGACCACCTGGCCCAGCGACAGCTTGTTCTCGGTCGCCCAGGCCGAGACCATGTGGATCGCCGCCTTGCCGTCCTGCCGGTTGTAGGAGCCCCCCAAGGTCTTGCCGTCGATGGCGACCAACCGCTTGGCGGTGACCTCCTGCACGGCCTGCATCCAACCCAACAGGGCCTTCTCGAAGGCCGCCGGGTCGAGCCGGGCCAGGACGCGGCGGATGGTGTCCTCGGAGGGGATGCCGGGGCTGAGGTCGAGGACGCGGGCCAGCCAGGTCCGGCGGTCGATGCCGAACTCGTGGATGGCGGCGAAGGAGTCGGCCCCGGAGAGGACGCCGCAGACGGCGATGAAGGCGATGTTGATCAGGGGGTGCTTGCGGGTCCGCTCGACGCGGGGATCGGTGAGGTCTCGGAAGTGGTCGTGGAAGGCGGCGGGTCCGTCGCTGGGCATGATCGCGTCCATCGGGGTCGGGAGATGACACTCGTGGTGAGCCCCCGTTGTACGCCGACGAACTTCCTCCAAGCTACGTCAGATCGCTATCTTGATGCGGCGGCCCTGGGCGTGGAGCCGGCCGTCGCGATTCAACGGATGAGACTCATTCACGGGCCGGGTTTGGCCGGTGACAGCACATCTAATTCGAGCATGAACAATATAAGATTTTTGGAAGAATCGCATGCCCTGGCTCAGCGAGCGTGGTTCGAATTGAGCAAGCAGTATTACGACGAAGTGCTCGACCAGTTGAAGCGGATCAGCCTGCAGCTCAAGTCGATCGACAAGAAGCTCGGGGCCCGATGAAGCCCGTCTCTTATCCAAGGGGCACCAGTTCCCCTTGGACTATTGAGGTCGCTCGCCCCAGGGGACGCTGGCGACGACGTCGAGGGTGACGTCGCCACGGGCGTCTCTCGGGCTCCTGAGCCTGAAAGGGTGTACGAAAGGGCACGGTTACTTGGGTTCAAGGCGTCGGAGCATCAGATGGATCATAGCGATGTAGATCATGGCCTCGCTCGACTCCGGCTGCCGCTCGTAGTCCTTGCTCAGACGCCGACACCGGCCCAGCCAGGCGAACGTCCGCTCCACGATCCAGCGCCACTTCATCACCTGGAACGGCTCGCCCTTCTTCCGCTCCGGCTTCGGGACGATCTCCAGCAGCCAGCCGCCGAACTGCTTGGCCCACTCGGCGATCCCGCCGTTATAGATCCCGTCGGCCAGGATCTTCTTGAGCCGGGGGAAGCATCCCTTGATCGGCGCCAGGACCAGCCGGGCCCCGTCCCGATCCTGGATGTCGGCGGCGTGGACCACCACGGCCAGGATCAGCCCCAGCGTGTCGACGACCAGGTGCCGCTTCCGCCCGTTGACCATCTTGTGGGCGTCCTTGCCCCGCGGCCCGCCCTGCTCGGTGGTCTTGACGCTCTGGCTATCGATGATGGCCATGCTGGGGCTCTTCTGCCGCTTGGCCTGCGTGCGGACCTGATCCCGCAGGGTGTCGTTGATCCGCCGCCAGGTGCCGTCGTTGCGCCACTTGCGGAAGTAGTCGTAGCAGGTGCTCCAGGGGGGCAGATCCTTGGGCATCATCCGCCAGGCACAGCCGCCACGGACGATGTAGAGGATGCCGTTGATGACCTCCCGCAGGTCCACCGAGCGGGGACGCCCGCCGGGCTTGGCCTCGGGGAGCAGGCCGCTTGAGCCGTTTCCACTGGGTGCGGGTCAGATCGGAGGGGTAGCTTGGGTTTGGCGCCGCGTTTTGGCTTTCATGCGGAATTCTAGGGCAAAACTGGCTTTTCGTACACCCTTTGAGGTTTTCTCTGGACACTCTTCTGGTCGATATAGACCCTGAAAGGAGTGTCCGAGATGACCACGAACTCCAAGACTGCCGGCAACGAGCGAGGCCGGTTCTCGGCCAAGCGGAAGACCGAGGCCGTCCTCCGCCTCTTGCGGGGCGAGGACCTGGAGACCACCTCCCGGCAACTCGGCGTCACCGCCGCCCCCCTCTCCTCCTGGCGGGATGCCTTCCTCGACGGCGGCACGGCGGCCCTGAAGAGCCGACCGACCGATGACCGGGACGAGGTCATCGCCCGGCTGCAGGCCAAGGTCGGCCAGCTCACGATGGATAACGAGCGGCTCGACCAGAAGTGCCAGCACCTGGAGGCCGGTCGCCCTTTTGCGTCGAGGAGGCGGAGCGGTTGAGTCACTCCGCCTCCCCCGGCACCGGCACGCCCTGCGGGATGCAGCGGGTCTGCCGGATCTTCGGCATGCTCCGGTCCACCGCCTATTACCTCAAGGCCTGGGAGGCCATCGCTCCGGAGCAGCGGCCCGCGCCCAGGAAGCGGGGCCCGCTGGGGCCGTGCTCCGATGACGAGCTGGTCGGCCACATCCGGCGGGTGCTGACCGAGAGCACGTTCCACGGCGAGGGCTATCGCAAGGTCTGGGCCCGGCTGCGGCACCAGGGCATCCGCACGGCACAGGAACGGGTCCAGCGGCTGATGCGGGAGCACGGCCTGCCCCCGACCGAGACCGGCTTCGGTAGCTTGCCCACGAGGTCCAGCCGCCGATGGGTGTAGGACGACGCAACGAGATGGCGGACACGCCCTCGGCCTCGATGAGTCGTACTCCCCTCCGCTATCCTGCCTCTTGCAATCCAACCGAGGAGAGTGTTCAGCGCCACGCGGCCGCTCGCGCGGTTCGTCTCTGTGCGGGCCTCAAGTCAACCTTGCGATCTCACGCTGGACGATCGCGATGACCCGCTCCTGGGAGTAGGGGTCAGCCGGATCAATCCCTTCGTCGTTGAGGACCAAGCGCAGGATACCTCCGGCTGGGATCATCAACTCGGAGGGAGTACAGTCAGCCGGGATTGACTTGGCGATTGAACTCATTGACGTACCCTTCTATTTCTTCGGGTCGGATGAGAACGCATCCCAGGGCTTTGAAGGTGGAGTTATGTACTCCCCTTCCTCTCCTCCAACAGCTTCGCCGTGGAGACGTGCTTGACCTTCGCTCCGCTCTCCCGCTTCGGCTGCGCCCGCTTCGGCCCACGAACCTGCTTGCGGTAGGCCGCCAGGCGGACCCCGGCGGCAAGCTCCAGAAGGAGCCTCCCGAACGCCGCCGCCGTCAGGCCGTGGAACACCGCCCACTCGTCCTCCGGGATGGCGATCATCATCCCCCGATGCGTCCCGCTCACCTCGTCCGCCAGGTAGGAGAACGACACCCCCTCCACGGCGGCCTCGCCGTGGACCGAACGCAACGCCGCCTTGACCACGCTCATCACGTTCTACGAGACCAACGCCACGCAGAAGGCGAGCAGGGCCGCCTTCGGATAGCCCAGCGTGGCGATCTCGCCGTTGAGGCAGGTCGCCAACTCGCCGAAGGCGGCCTCCACACTCCAGCGGCGGCGGTACAGGTTGGCAATGGCAAGGGCATCGGCGACCTCGGTGGGGAGGTTCGTTAGGATGTGGACCTCGGTCTCGCCGTCACGGGTCGGCGTGTCCAACTCGACGGTGATCCGACGCACCGTCATCGTCCCGCCCTCGCCGTCACCGAGCCGCAACTCCTGCTCGAACACGGCCCCGGTCTCGGACCGCCCGCAGGACCGCCGCTGGTCCATCCCCTCGATGAAGAGGGTGGCCCCGTGCTGGCGGATCACGAAGGAGCCGTCCCGGCGGGCGATCCCGAAGAGGAACCCGGTCGTGCAGAAGTTGCGGTCGGCGATCCCCACCTCTGCGGGTCGGATCGTCTCCAGGACCTGATCCAGCAGCGACCGTTCCTGGGCGTGTCCGTCCTCGCAGCAGAACACGTCGGTGACGAGCATCGCCTGCGGGTCGAGTACCACCAGGGTCTTCCCCGGCAGGGCGCCCGCTCCGGTGGTGCGGAGCTCCTTGAGCCGGTGCTGGGTCCCGGCCAGGTGATTGCCGTCGAGGACCTTGACCCGGTAGCCCGGCAGCCAGGCCGCCCGTTCGCCGCCCATGGCGGCGATGACCGGCCCGAGGGTCCGGGCCGTGTGCCGGACGAGTTCCGCCGAGACGCCCGGCTCGGTGCGGTCGAGCTTGTCGTAGACGGCCTTGATCGAGACGCCGAGCGTCTCGGCCCTGGCCCGGTAGGCGGCGTTCACGGCGGGCTGGATCTGGGCGACGACGGGGGCCATCAGGTCCACGACCGAGGAGAACAGGAGGGTGCGGGTGTATTGCCGCTGTGCGGTGTGCTCGAAGAGGGCGTCGATGGCCTCGGGTGCGAGGGCGTGCTCCAGGGCGGCACGGGCCATGACGGTGATGGGGCTCTGCCGGGCGAACCGCTCGAAGATCTCGCCGAGGACCATGGTGCCGCCTCCCTGGAATTGCACTATCTCCCGGTGTGACAGCACCTTAACAGACCGATCGCTCCACCTTCAAAACCCTGCTCTTCGAGCTCATCCTCGGTGAAGGGCTCTTGCCCCAGGGCGGCGCAATGCTGCTGATACTGCTCGGCCGCAGCGCAGGACTCCGCGACGTGGTGGAGGAGGTACCGTTCGGCGACTTCCCGACCTTCCTGCTGGATGAAGAACGAGACGGTGGCCAGCTCGTGAAGGGTCCGCCACCTCGAATGTGCTCCGGAGGCGAACCCGCCTTCCATCAGCCAGGAGCATTCTTCGGCGACGAGGCAGCCCCTGGCATGGAGCCGGATCAAAGCTTCGAAGACAAGGTCATTCTCTTGAGCTGCAGCCGGGCGGTGCTCGCGGTTGCGTTCTTCGCCCGATTCGCGAGCTGCTTCAATCAACATCCGGAGTAGCCGGAAAGGATGTCCCCACCGCTTTTGGAGGCGGCGGGAGAATCTGGCCCGCAGGGCGAGCCGGTCCTCGAGCATCTCGGGAGCGTGCTCCTTCAAGCCTTCGAGGAAGATCCTTCCGCCTTCGGGCAAGGCTCCCGGGATCGCCTCTTCGAGCCTGGAGGCCACCTCGTCGGGTGACATGCCCTGGTCGATGAGCTCATCGACCAGCCCGGTCAGCGCGGCGTCGGCGTCATCCTCTCTCTCTCCGAATATCGAGCGCTGTTCCATGGGTCTACGGCTCAAACTCCATCATGGTCCGTAGGTGCCGGTTGCCTGACCGGCAACAAATGTACTTCACGACAATCATCACCCTCGGGGCCGTCTGGCCGGCACGAAGGGCCAGCTCCTTCATCATACCCGATACGGCCTGCTCTCGTCCGGCTCGATTCACGGATCATCGCGCAGCCTGCCTCCGACCTGCCACGAAACGGACATCGAATTGACGCCCGGCCCCGGTTGCTTCCTCGCGGTCGGATAGTATCCTCGGACGTCGAGCTTCGTCTTTCTCCGCTCGCGATCCGGGTAGACCCACCAGCGCGGCCTCCCTGCGTCCCAGGGAGGCTCGACGACGCACCTGAAAGGTTCGGTGCCCAGCCTTCCGACACGGACTGGAGCGCCACCCATGGCAAAGTCCAACCTGATCCTGCACCGCGGTGCGAAGGCAGTCACGCCGGAGGAGCTCTTGGATTACAAGGCCCCACCGCCCTCGCGCCGGTGGTTCCCGCTGTCCCACAGCCGGGTCCTCTCGGTCGTCTCGGAGACGCTGCGCGATTCCGGCTACGAGATCGAGCGCCAGCAGCTCGGCGTGCTGCGCGACGGCTCGCGCTTCTTCGGCACGCTCGACCTCAGGAGTCCCGTCGCCGACGGCGTCGGCCTGGCCGTCGGCATCCGCAACAGCGTGGACCAGTCGTTCCCGCTCGGCTTCTGCGCCGGGAGCCGGGTCCTCGTCTGCGACAATCTGGCCTTCCGTTCGGAGCTGCTGCTGCGCCGCAAGCACACCATCCACGGCGAGCGCGATTTCGTCCGACGGATCGCCGAGGCCGTGGGCCAGCTCGACGCGTTCAGGGAGCAAGAGGCGGCCCGCGTCGAGCGGCTGAGGCAAACGGAGCTGACGCTCGACCGCGCGGATGCCCTGCTGCTCCGCTGCTACGAGCGGGGGATCCTCGGCGCCCGCGATCTGCCCGGTGCCATCCGCGAGTGGCGAGAGCCCGGCTACGGCGACTTCCGGGCCCAGACCGCCTGGTCGCTCTTGAACGCCGTCACCGCCGCGCTGAGGGACCGCGGCGCAAGCAGCCACAGGCCCACGCCGTGCAGACCATGCGGCTGCATGCGCTGCTCGACCCGGCGCGGAACTGAGTGAGGCGCCCGACCGGCACGATCCACCTCCTTGCCTTCAGATCGGAGGATTTCGAAGTGGCCAGGATCGCCGACGTCCTGCACTCGTGGAGCCTCGCCACCCAGCAGGCCTCCGATGTCCCGATCTGAGCGGCCAGCCCGCCGCCCATTCGAGGTGGACACCCCGCCATCGCTCGCCCGGAGGTTCGACGACAAGGAAGCGTCGCAGCCTCCCGGCTTTCATCCCTCGGCGCGGAGGACGTTGCGACGTTTTCCGCCCCTCGAGGTCCCCACCCCGTTGGGGGCGGGTCCGCGATCCTGGCCGAGGTCGCGTCGCGATCGGCGACGCGGTGAAGACCCGCGCCGCGAACCTGTACTGCGATCTGCGGGAGCTCTTCGGCCAGACCGACGAGCGGGCTGGCCTCCCGAGGAGGCCAGGGCCATGCTATACCAGGGAGCTATGGCCAGGAAGCGAAAACAAACCGCACCAGCAAATGCCAGGTCCGGCAGCGAGCCGACCGACGAGTCGAAGCTCCTGACCGATCTCCGCGGACTCATTCAGCGGGCCCGGTCCGGCGTCGCCCAGGCGGTGAATTCCGCCCAGGTCCTGCTCTACCGGGAGATCGGCCGACGCCTCCGCAACGAGATCCTGGGCCAGAAGCGGGCCGAGTACGGCGAGCAAATTGTCTGCGACGGTGTCGCGAGATTTGACCGCGGAGTTCGGGACAGGGTTTTCCCGCTCGAATGTCTGGCGATGGTCCAATTAGCCGAGCTTCGCCGACCGAAATTGTCGCGACGCTGTCGAGACAGTTGAGCTGGAGCCATTTCGTCGAGATCATCCCGCTGGACGACCCGCTGGAGCGGGACTTCTACGCCGAGATGTGCCGCTTCGAAGGCTGGAGAGTCCGGGCCTTGCGCGGCAAGATCGGCGGCATGCTCTTTGAGCGGACGGCCCTCTCGAAGAAGCCTGCAGAGCTGGCCAAACAGGAGCTGGCGAAGCTCCGCGATGAGGATCGGCTCACGCCGGACCTGGTCTTTCGCGACCCGTATTTCCTCGATTTTCTGGGCCTGAAGGACACCTACAGCGAGAAGGACTTCGAGGCGGCGATCCTGCGTGAGCTGGAGAGCTTCATCCTCGAACTCGGGACCGGCTTCGCGTTCGTCGCCCGGCCGAAGCGCATGGGCCACGGGGGCTCCGCCAGGATTTCGCGGAGCTGTTCGGTGTGGGGGACGAGGCGCTCGCCGTGGAACTGGTGCGACTCGGATCCCTGAAGAAACGGGTCGCGAACAAGCTGCCGTGCCCGTGCGGCAGCAAACGTCGGCTCGGTCGGTGTCATCATCTGGGGGTCAACCGAGTCCGGGACGAGGTCGGACGGAAATGGTTGCGGGCCCAGTATCGCCAACCGTGGGAAGCAACTCCCGATCGACCGCGCGTTGACCGGACGCGGTCGGTCCTCCATTCACCGGAGAGCATCACACCGGGACCAGAGCAGGATGACGGGCCTCGGTCCAGATGCGAGGCACCAGGCGTTGTGTTACCTTGGGATGACGAAGCGCAGGCGAAGAGATTACGAGGTGCGACATGAACGATCGCAAGCACAAGACGCTCCCCTTGCCGGCCGACCGTGGCCAGTTCCTGGACTGGGCCACGTCCGAGGACGACGGGTGCCTCTCGGTCGCGGGGCTCGCGGCTCGAAGCGGCCTCATGGAGGAACCGGTAAGCGTCGAACAGGAAAACCCTCGTGTCACCGTCGAGTCGCCGGATCAAGAGCATCCTTGCGAGGACTCGACCGGCCGTGACGATGGCCAGGTGGATTGAGGGATTCGAGGATCGGTGTCGAACAGTCTCCGGAGCGCGGGTTCCGGGCCGGTGACGCGGGCCTCCGCCGGCCAGGTTCTCAACCTCGCGGCTTCCGCCGGGGGCTCATCGATGAAGATCCGTTCATGAAGTGATGTATAATATGGTCGAAATTATGATTCGACTGCATCCGGGCTCTGGATCTGGAGGACGCCTCGGCCCGGGGACGCACTGCCCAACCCCGCGGAGTCCGAAGCGATGGTCAGGCACGAACTGAGGGACATCATCATCGTCCTGCCCGGGATCATGGGGAGCGTTCTCAGGAAGGGCGATATCGACCTCTGGTCGGCCAGCTGTGGCGCAGCCTACCGCGGCGTCCTGCGGGGGGCCTTCAGCGAGCACCTCGCGCTGCAAGGGGGCGACCCGGGTGTCGACGATCCCGCAGGAGACGTGCGCGCGACCGGGCTCGTCTCGCTCCCCTCGATCTTCCCACGGTTCTGGAAGACGGACGGGTACGCGGCGCTCTGCGGGATGATCGCCGCGGGATTCCGGGTGAAGCGTGCCGACGCAACGACCCCGGGCAACTACCACGAGTTCCCGTACGACTGGAGGCTCGACAACCGGCTCGCCGCGCGGCGACTCGAGACGCTCGTCGGGCGGGTCCTGCCGGCGTGGCGCGACTTCACCGGGGACCGCGATGCGAAGGTGATCCTCATCGGCCACAGCATGGGCGGCCTGGTCGGTCGCTACTACACGGAGGTGCTCGGGGGGTGGCGCGACTGCCGGGCTCTGATCACGCTCGGAACGCCGCACCGCGGCTCGGTCAACGCGCTCAAATTCCTCTCCGACGGACCAGGCTGGCCATTCGAATGGCTCGGACCGATCGCCGGGACCTTTCCCTCGATCCACCAGCTTCTGCCAGTCTACAAGGTGCTCGAGTCCGACACGGGACGCGTGAGGGTGGCCGAGTCGGGGGGGCTCCCGGGCCTCGAGGGTGGGAGAGTTGCCGCCGCACTTCGCTTCCATCGCGAGATCGGTGAGGCCGTCGAGAGGAATCGCGCCGAGGCGTCCTACCACGAGGGATACAAGACGATCCCCTTCGTCGGGACTGACCAGCCGACGGCGCAGCGTTGCTTCCTCGAGTCGGGCCGCGTCATCGTCGACCGGGTGTGCCCCGCCTGGCACGACGCGCTGCTGGGCGGCGGGGACGGGACGGTACCGCGCATCTCGGCGACGCCGATCGAGCTCAGCGACGATGCCCGGGAATACTTCCTGCCCGAGCATCATGGCATGCTCCAGAGCAACCCTCACCTGCTCGACTCGCTCAGGAACCTCTTGCAGCAACTGCTCTCGCGGGGGCTCGGTGCCATCAGGGGCCCGTCATCGATCAGCGGTGGGCCGGGCAGGGCGGCCATCTCGCTCGACGTCGCGGACGTCCACCCGTCCGGCGCCCCGGTCGAGATCCGCGCCGGGGTCCGCGACGACTCCGGTGCGGCCTGCGATCTCGAGGCCGTCGTCACCCCGGTCGACCCCGCGGGCCCCGCCCTCGAGGGGAGGCTCCTGGAGGAAGGCGCGACGAGCGTGTGGCGCGTCGAGGGGCTCTCGGCGGGGCTCTACCAGGTCGAGGTGCGCCCGAGTGCGGGGGGCCAGGGAGCACCCACCGCCGTCCACGAGCTCTTCCAGCTCATTCCCGCGGAGGGGACGGGAGCATAGCGGGGGGCGCCGCGGCAGGGAGGCTCGACAGGATGTCGCGCAGGCGGGAGGTCACCCAGGGCGAGCCGACGGGCATGTACGACTCGAGGACCTTGCGAAAGTTCCGGAGGGATGCCAGATGCCTCGATGGCCTCGGGCCGAGCGCGAGCCTGCGCACGGCGCTCGCCGTGCCGCTCGCCGCGCAGGCGAGGGTCACGTTTTGCACCAGGAACTCCCTCCGGCCGGGCGGGAGCCCCTCCAGGTCGACCGCACCGGCGATGAGATGCGGGAGGGTCGCATGCCAGTCGCCCCCGAATCGTCGTTCGGCCGCAAGGAGCGCGTCGAGTACCTGTACAAGCTCGTCATCGCCGAGTTCCATCATCGCCCGCCGGAACCACAGCGGGTCGGAGACCACCCGCAGGACCTCGTCCGCCGGAAAGGCCCCGCTGTGGGCCAGGCCCCTCAGGGCGTTGAGGAATACGCGCCGATCGACCTCCTCGCCCTCGTGGAGGGAGCGGAGGATCTGGAGCAAGACCTCGGGATCGGAAAGCCGGACGTGATGCCGGAGCAGCCGTTCGAGGCCGAGGCGCTTTCCCTCGTCTGCCTCGACGCCGTGCCAGAACACGGCGGCATGGGCGAGGGTCCTCCCGAAGCCGCAAGCCCAGGGGTTGCCGGCTTCCGAGGCGAGGGGGAAGCCCAGCACGAGGTGGAGGATGAGCGAGTCCGTGACGGCCGCCCTCGCCTCCGGGGACGTCGCTTCCGGCTCGAGCGCGGCAGCCCTCTCATCGAGTGCCGAGAGGAGCGAGAGGGCCCAGGGGCAGCCCCCGTACACCGTTGCGTAGCTGAGCGGAGAGAGGCCGGTGCCGCCCGCCCCCAGGAGCGAGAGCGTCCGCTCCCGGCGAAATTCCGGGACGATGAGAGCCGTGCGGATCCAGTCGAGGAACCCGTCGGTCGCCACGCGACCTCCTCCGGGGGTCTCGATCGCCCCGACCAGGCGACTCGAGGCCCACCAGGCCAGGCGTGCGAGTTGCTCCGGATCATGGCCGGGGACGTGTTGCTCGAGCTGGAGGAGGTACAGCCTGGCGACATCCGCCCTCAGTGCCCACGACCGGCCGCATGGCTCGTCGCTCGCCGCGACCCGGGACGAGCGGAGCGCATCCACCAGCTCTTCCCAGAATCTTCCCTTCATCCCGTCCGGGACGAGCGAGGGCTCCTCCAGGAATGCGCGGCAGGCGTGGTAACGCCGGAGCGGATCGGGCCGAGTCGCCGGTCCACGATCGGACCTCGTCCCAGACACTCCCCGGGCCGCTGTGCACGTCGAGCCATCGCCTCACGAGCGTTCCCGAGGAGAGGGGTGGAGCGAGCGGGAGATGGCCGAACCGTTCGAGGTAGGCATCCAGCGCCTCGCGCAGCGTCCCGGCCCCCTCGGCGATCTGCTCGATCTCGGCCGAGGCCCGCTGCGAATCGGCGGCCGGGTCGCACTCCGAGGGCTGCACCGAGGCGCCGAGCGCCCGCCCTGGCCTCAAGAGCTTCGGCCAGTACTGCTGCTCGGAATCAGACGCGCCCGCCCAGACCTTCTGCCGAAACCCGGCGAGATTCAAGAGGTAGTCGTCGTCGAGCACCTGGATCAGGCGGCATGCAGCCGGGAACCACCGTTCCCGCTCGCTCGCCAGGAGCGCGTCGCAGCATTCCTCGATGAGGGCCCGGCTGGCCGCCGAGACGGCGCCCGGGCATGCCTCGGCCAGCGAGCGCAGGAAGCCGAGCGCAGCGGAGCGCACCGCATGATCCTCGTCGAGGACCAGCACCGGGACCGGGATCATGACCCGGGAGTCCGACCCATCCGGCTCGCGGATGAACGCCAGCGGCCCCTCGGGGAAGCCGAGCTCCGCCTGCCGGGGCCGATCGGCGATCTGGGCGACCTGGGCGGGCGAGAGCCCTGCCTCACGGGGTTTTGGCCTGACGAGCCCCAGACGGAAGAGCGCGTAATAGGCCCCGGGCTCCACCTCAGAGAGGTGGCGAAGCGCGGTCATGGCAAACGTGCGCAGCACCTCGCGAGGGATCGTCGACTCGCCCTGGGCCGACTCGACAAGCGGCAGCAGGATGTCGGCGACGAGCTGCGAATAGGCGCCGTCCGAGAGCGAGAATGCCCGCGCGATCTCCTCGAGCGCGCGATTCGTGCGCTCCGGCTTCGCGACCTCAGGCACGTGGATGAGCGCCCCCGAGACGACCATCATGGGGAGCCTCGGAGCCATGACCGCCCCGAGCGTCGACGGGCAGTTGCGCGGGATGCTCGGCAGGCACTCCCGGATCGCCCAGCGGGTGAGCGCCACCGCCGCGTCGTCCGGGAAGCCGTCATCGTGCCAGATCTCGACGAGGAACCGGCCGAGGGTCATCGACCACTGCTGGTAGAGGTAGGCCGCCAGGGAGATCGGCGGGTCGGTCGGCTCCATTCCTCCGTGGAGGCCCGGGTCTCTCATGCAGTCGTGCACGTACCGGGCCACCTCGCGCAGCGGCTCGCCCGGCGGATGGCTGCGGTGACGCCTGGCGAGGGCGGTGAGCAGTTCCGCCGGGGGCAGGAGGAACCGATACCTCATGCGGATGAGCTTCAGGAAGAGCTGGGCCGATCGGTCGATTTCATGGTTGTCCAAATTGATGAACGCATCAAGGAGATCGCCCGTGCCGAACGCCGCGCGGGCCGAGCCCGGCGTGCTGTTGAACAGGACCGACTGGAGCACGCGGTCGTCGACGAGCAGCGGGAGCGATCGGGCCTGTGCGATCTCGTACGCGTGCAGCGGGAGGAAACGCCGATCCTCCGCGGCGGGCTCGTCCTCATCGGTCGATGCCCCGCCTTCTTCGTCCGCAGTGCGATCCGCGTTCACCGCGCCGGACTCCTGCCCCCGCGTCGGCACGGGGACTGTCTCGAACCGGGAGTCCGAGGCGAGCCGCTCGCGCAGCGCCTCGTGCCACTCGAGGATTTCCCCGTCGAACTCCGCTTCCCGCAGCTCGCCGCGGATCCGCCCGAGCTCATCCGCGTCCAGGTAGACCCGGCCCAGGTCCAGGAGCGGCTCGAGCGCCTCGTGCTCCCTGAGGAGCGCCAGCGTGAACTCGTCGCTGAGGAGGGCACCCGATTCGATCACAGCGCGGACCTGATCTGCATCGGCGGACGGGGCACGCCGCGCCGCGTCGCGGAGCGCCTCGAACCGATCGGTCCCGAGGTGACCGGCGGCGAGCAGGCGCCGGCGACGTCGATCACCCCGAATCCCCCCGGTTCGTCGGGTTCGCCGTACTCGTGGAGGTGCGTCATCCCCCCGTCCCCCGCCTCGCCCGGGCCGAGGGTCAGGATGCGACCCCGGTCGGCCGCATCGCGGATGGCGCGGAGGCCGGCGAGCCTCGACGGCTGGATCGGGCGAAGCCGGCCCTGCTCGTACAGGAGCTCGGGCAGATAGCTCGCCGGGATGATCACCTTCCCGAAGTAGCCCAGGGCCTCGTCGAGCGCGCCGATCCGGTCGAGGGTGATCAGCGAGGTCAGGTCCGCGACCACCGGCGTCCCCGGGGGCGGGCACTCGGTCCGGACGAGGATGTTCCTGCCCGGTTCCTCGTCCTCGCCGACACGAAACCCGTTGGTCGCGTAGACCCCGAACTCGGCGCGTGCGAGCGGGTGGTCCCCGACGTTCAGGGGCTGGGTGCGATAGGACCAGTCGCGCGAGGGGAGCCGCCCGAGGAGCGCACCGGCCAGGACCCAGGAGAAGCGGCCCTCGAGGAGCTTCCGGTCGATGTCCTGGAGGTCCTCGAACCTCTCCCGGGCCATCTGCTTCAACTGCTCGATAGGGAAGAGCTTGATGACCGAGCTGGTCCCCTGGTCCGGCCGTTCGAGTTCGATCAGCCGCCGGAGTCCCTCGCCCGCCTCCTCCTCGCGGGCCGCGGCGTGGCCGAGGTTGATGTAAGGCATCAGGAAGCCCGGGACTGACCAGAACCGGTCCCTCGACGCATGGAGGAGTTGGAACGCCTCGTCGCTATGCCCCAGCACGTGGAGGAGCTGGGCGCAGGCGCGGACACCGGGCAGCCAGTCCGGATGGCTCGCCGCGAGCTCCCGGTATGCGGTGAGCGCTTCCCGGGCCCGCCCCGAGTTGCAGAGGGCCACACCATGGTTGTAGATGATCGCCTTCTCGGTGACACCCAGCTCTCGGAGCGTTGCCAGCTCCGCGGCCGCCCGCCGGTACTCCTGGCCGTCGAGGAGGTTCATCGCGAGGGCTTCCCTCGCGTTTAGCTCACCGGGCTCGAGCGCCAGGAGTGACTCGAGGGCGAGCCGCTCGCGATCGACCTGCCCGACCGAGCGGGCCATTCCCGCCGCCGACCGCAGCAAATCGACGCTGCCGAGGAGCTGCCCGGCGGCGATCAGATCCTCGACCGCGCCCTCCCTGTCGCCCTGCTTGAGCTTCTTCTTGGCGGAGAGCTGGAGCCAGAGCGGGTCGTCGCTCGAGTCATGTTCGGCGAGGATCCTCCCCGCACCCTCCATGTCATCGGACTCGATGAGCCGGGTGGTCTCGGCGAGTTGCGTGAAGGGGTGGTCATCGCCGAGGACCTCGCGAATGAACGGGAGGGACTCCTCAGTCCGGTCGCTCGACGCCGCAGTCGAGAGCTCGAGGAGGCAGCTGCAGAACTCCAGCTTCTGCTCGGCGGTCCGCGCGAGGTCGATCGCCGCGGCGAGCGCCGAATAGGCGTCGTCCGCCCGGTCAAGCCGCCTCGCCTCGACCATCGCGGCGAGGATCTGGGCCTCCAGGCTGCGCGGGTGGTGCCGTCTCAGCCGGGTCGGCAGATCCTCCGGGGTCGGGACGTCCCCCCGGATCGCCGCGTTCGCGAACTCGAACGGAACCGGCGTCGCCGTGGCAAGCAGACCGGCCGAGCGGGAGCGTCGGTCGGTGTCCCCGATCAGGATGGCGATTCGGACTGCAATCGTATGGCCCTCGACCTCGAGCCCCGACCCGGTCCGGCCCAGGTCCTCGGCGGGCCTGAGCAGCGGCTGGAGCAGGGCCAGGGCCTCGACGAGCGCGGTTCTCTGCCCGTCGGTGATGGTGTTCGGCCTCGCCCTCCGGGCAGCCTCCGCCCCGCCGAAAGCGGCAGCCACGACGGCCTGGGCGCAGGCGAGCAGGGAGCGGTGAAAGCACGAGGCGTCCTCACGGCCCTTGGCCCAGGTGAGCAGCTCATCCGCCCCGGCGCGATTCCCCGACATGATGCGGGCCGTGACCGCCCGGTCGCACCACTTCTCGTGGGGCGGCACCCCCTCGACGGCCCGGTCCGCCTCGTCATACCTCGCCAGGTCGATGAGGATGGAGAGCCGGAGCGACAGGCACGGCGGATCGGTCCGCCCGTCGACGAGGGCCAGGGCCGCGTCCCGGTCCCCCGAGAGGTAGTCAAGCTTCGCCCGCAAGGTCGTCAGGCGCGCCTCATCCTCGTCCGCGAGTGCGGCGCCATAGGCTTCCAGCGCCCGGTGAAAGAATTCCTTCGCCGCGGAGAGATCCATCGGGAGCACCTCCACACCGAGCCCCGCCTCGAGCGCGGCGATGTCGGCCAGGAGGGCGAAGAGCGAACCGCGCACCGGGCGGGATGCGGTCTGGCCTTCGCCGGTCAGCCAGCCGAGGATCCGCTGCGCGACGCAACGACGCGGTCGAAGTCGTGGACGCCGAACGCCTTCCCGACCTCGTCCGCGAGGGCCTTCCCGTCCTCATCGACCTTGCCCCTGAGCTTCGTCTCGAGGAGGGTGATCGTCTCGAACTCGATGCCGCGAGGCCCCGCGGGGGAGACGGCCCCGGTCGTCACCTCGGCCGGCGTCGTACCTGGCTCGCGACCGATCGCGATCGCTTCGGGCAGGATCTCGAACGGCGTGATGCCCAGGCCGTGGAGAGCGCCGACGTCGAGCGCGTATCGAAAGGGGCGATCCGACTGGGTGAGGGTTTCCAGGCCGGCCAGGCATGCCCGATCGAACGGGAGGCGGCCGTCGACCCGGCCGACTCCCTCGGGCACCGATCCAGGCAGCGTTTCCGCGTGCGCGAAGCCCGTGCATTCGACCGCGAGGTACTCGCCCTGCTCGACAAGCTTCGGTAACGCCTCCCACCCGCCATCATCGGAGAGTTGACCCTCGACGAAGAGGGGTCTCTCCCTGCGGCCGTAGTCGTCGATCTCCGGGAGCCCGTGGCCGAGGGAGACGATGACCAGCGCGTGGCCGTCGAGCATGACGAGGACCGGGATCAGGTCATGCCCGAGGCAGAGACCGGAGAAGAGGAGAGCCAGGTCGAGGCAGGTCCCGTGGCCGGGGGCCTCCAAGATCTCGTGTGGCGTCCGGATCCTCTGCCGGTTCGGCGGCGCCCCGTGAGGCTCGATATTGTAGCGGATCTCCTTCTTCGCGAGCTCCTCGTAGATGGCCCGGATGAGCGCGCGCCGCCCGCCTTCCTGCCGGTGGAGATCGTGCGTGCTGACGGGGACGCGAAGGAGGCGTGCCGCGCTCGTCAGGGCGTAGCGCGCAAGCCCCGTCCGGTCCGCCCTGGACCAGGGTTCCCAGGTTCTGCCAGGCTGGTCCACCGCCATTCCCAAAGCTGCACAGCTGGATCGATATTATCCGTCGGAGGCCCCCGGCCACCGCCGGTAGACAAACGAATATTATACGCACCCTCGAGACAGGTCCACGCCAATCCCGGGGATGCTTCGAGAGTCGGCCATGTCTGACCGTTCGATCAAGTCCGTGGGGTCGTCGAGGTTGGCGTAGGCGGTGGTGAAGGCTCCCAGGGGTGTTCAGCGTCCGCCGGTGAGCCGGCTGCCGATGCCAGAGATCAGGCCGTCGACATTTGGCCCGGCGCACGCTGGCCACGCGGTAGACAACGCCACGCCACGGGCCGACCCGCGGTAGACACCGCCGGAGGGCCCGGTCCAGGCGGGGCGGCGGCGTGGGGCATGCGATGGGGGATCGGCCACGAGCTCCATTCCGGGTGGTCGGATTCCGGGGCGGCGGAGGATCGTCTGAACCGATTCTCGGCGACGGAAGGCCCGAGGTGCCGAGGAGAATCCGGACGGTGCGGCCGCCACGACGTCGATGGCCAGGTCGCGGGGCCAGATCCGGGCTCCGCGGTGATGGCCGCGGATCAGATCGCCTCGGCTCCGGACGTGTGGTCGCCAGGGGGGCAGGGGGGAGCCCTGCACAGCCGGAGTCTCAACCGCATGATCGTCCGAAGGGCTCCGGCGCGAGGAACGCCGATGGCCCGCTCCGGCCCTGCCGAGGTATGATTGTTGAGGAGAGAGTGACCCGGTAGGCGCAATGCGGTCGTGTCGCACGATGAGACCTGGGCGAGGAGAGACAACGATGGAAGTCGGCCGATTTCGATTCCACCGGCGTGCGTTCACGGCGCTGAACGAGTTGTCGCCCACCGACCAGGCCAGGGTCCTCGACCAGCTTCGGGTGCTGGACGGCATCCCACCACAGGACTGGCCCGTCCCGCAGGTCAAGAAACTCGGCGCGGAGCCCGGGCTCTACCTGTTGCGGATCGACAGCAGCTTGCGGGCCATCGTCCACGTCGCCGAGGGTCAAGAACCGGAGGTGCTCGATCTCGTCCGGCATGAGACCCTGGAAAAATTCGCCAGGGCCGGGCGATGAGCGGCGGGTGACCGATGCCCGACTTCATCGCGCACACTTTGGACCTGGCCCTCTGTCGGTCGGAGGTCGATGCGCTCCGGGCTCTGCTCCAGGGTAGCACCAACCTGGGCGAGGCGACCCTCCGCGAGCTTTTCCGGACGCGGTCCGACATCTCCCTAAGAGCGCTCGGAAATAATGAGCCGAACGGCACACTGACTGCTCCTTCGTGAATCGGAGAGTGAGCCCCGGGACCGAAGGAGCACAGGCCATGAAACCGCTCGTCAGCGATGCCCTCTGGGAACGCCTCCAACCGCTGCTGCCGCCCCCGCCCCCACGCCGCTTCCGCTTCCCCGGCCGCAAGCCCCTGGATTACCGCAAGATCCTCACCGGCATCCTCTTCGTGCTCAAGACCGGCATCGCCTGGGACGACCTGCCCGCCGAGTGGGGCTGCGGCTGCGGCAAGACCTGTAGTCACTACCTGCGACTCTGGCACCAGGCGGGCGTCTGGCTCAAGTTGCACGCCGTGTTGCTGGCCGAACTCAACGGCGCCGACCAGATCGACTGGGAGCGGGCGCTGATCGACGCCTCCTTTGCCGAGGCTCCCGAAGGGGGCGAGGACACGGGCCCAAATCCCACCGACCGCGGCAGATCGGGCAGCAAGCACCACGTGATGACCGATGCGCACGGTATCCCCTTGTCCGCGACCGTGACCGCGGCCAACGTCAACGAGGTCACGCAAGTCTTCGCGGTCCTGGACGACATGCCGCCGGTCGGCGGCAAGCCCGGGCCGAAGCGGCAGAAGCCCGAGCGCCTGCAAGGCGACCGCGGCTATGACTCCGAACCGGTGCGGCAGGAGTTGCGCCGGCGGGGGATCACCCCGATCCTGGCCGCCCGCAACACCGAGCACGGGAGCGGGCTGGGGGTCTTCCGCTGGTTCGTGGAGCGGACCATCTCCTGGCTGCATTCGTTCGGCCGCCTGCGGCGCCGTCTGGATCGGCTCACGGAGCTTCAGGAGGCGTTCCTCCATCTGGCCTGTGCCCTGATCTGTTTGAGGTTCCTGGGACCATAACCTCATTTTTTCCGAGCGCTCTTAGGTGTTGCAGATGAAGTTGAAGAGGAGCTTCTCCTCGAGAAGGCGGCCGACAGTCCAGGTCCTGCTCGTGAACTTCAGCTGGATCCAGGGGTCGAGATCCTCCCCGAGGGCGACCCTCGGGATGGCATCCCCGCCTTCCGGGTCGTCGTCGATGAGGGGCGGGGGCTTGAGGCTCGCGAACAGGTCGTTCCCAGCGTAGAACCCACCTCTCGAGCCCGATCGCGCAGCAACAGCCAGAGGGCATACGCAAGAGGATAGGTGGTCCCCTTGGGGTTGTTCCAGTCGCCGATGATTTCCCGATCGACCGATGAGGACATCGAAGGATTCCGCAGCAGCCTCAATGCAAGCCGGGTGGCTCATTGCAACAGCAATCCCGTTCGCCCCCGGCCCGGGTTGAATCCAGTGAGAGACTGTTCCAAAAGGCTCAAGCGGCCGCTTTGGGCGGCCGCTTGTAGCGGAACTTCTTCCGCCATCGCGGCGGCCGGGCACGGCGGGCCATCCGATGGATCGAGCTGAACTTGACCATCGCCGCGCTCGTCTCCGGCAGCCGCTCGAAGTCCCGCACCAGCCGCCGCCACCGCAGCAGGCAGCCGAAGGTCTGCTCGACCACCCACCGCTTCTTCAGCGGCTTGAACCCCCGCTCGCCCTCGGGCTTGGAGGTCACCTCCACGCGCAGCCGGTCCTGGCCCGAGAGCCAGGCGTCGAGCTGGGAGTTGCGATACTTCCGGTCGGCCCACACCACGGCCAGCCGGGGGAAGGCCAAGGCGGGCAGCCCGGCCAGCAGCCGCGGCGCCGTCGCCCCGTCGTCGAGGTTGGCCGCCGTGACCACGACGATCAGCAGCAACCCCAGCGTGTCGGTGACGATATGACGCTTGCGGCCCCGCACCAGCTTGCCGCCGTCGACGCCGACCTCGGCCCCGCCATGGGCGGTCTTGGCCGACTGGCTGTCGATGCAGGCGCCGCTGGGCGTCGGCTCGCGGCCGAGCTTCGTCCGCACCTCGACCCGCAACGCGGCGACCAGGGCGTCCCAGGTGCCGTCGGCCTCGAACCGGCGGAGGAAGTTGTAGCAGGTCTTCCAGTGGGGCAGGTCGTGGGGCAACGCCCGCCAGGAGCAGCCCTCGCGGGTGAGGTAGAGCAGGCCGTTGATGACCTCGCGCATCTCGTACTTGCGGGGCCGGCCGCCCGGCTTGGCCTCGGGGATCAGGGGGGCGATGAGGCGCCACTGGGCGTCGGTCAGGTCACTGGGGTAGGCTTTGCGTTCCATCCCCCCAGACTACAGCCGACGCCCCTTTTGGAACAGACTCTGACTTATCGGCTGCAACAAGCTGGTCGGTACATTCAGCAGTCATGGTAAGATGCCGAGCGGATCGTCGGGAGTGTACGGAGTCAGCGTTACACCGGGGGGAAGGCCTTCCGCGATCAGCGCTTGGCGGAGTGCGACCCGGTACTCGTCGTTGATATGGAGCAAGGCGATGGTGACACGGCCAACCGGAGTGCGACCGATGAGCATCGCCCCTTGCCAGCGGAAGTGCCGCCCCCAGGCGTGGCGGCGGGGATTGAACAGGCGCGTGAGCTTGCCCGTCTTCGGGTCCAGGCTGGCGAGGTCCGATCCTTTGAACGAATTACAATAAAAGCAACTCAAACAAAGATTACTGGCGACGGTCGACCCGCGATGCTTCCGGGCGATGATGTGATCGATCTCGAACGGGGCATCGTCGGCCGCCTGTGGCATCCGGCAGTATTCGCAGCAGCTCCGTGCCCGCTGCCAGACGAATCGTGCGAGCGCCGCATCCATGTGCGGCTCAAGGGATCGGGCGGGATTCGAGCTTGATGCCCAGCGTGCGGCGGGCCCTGGATTTCAGGATCGACAGCAGTGAGGCCGCCTTGGCGAAGCCGTGCAGTTCCTCCTTCTCGGCGGGCGTCAGTTCGTCGTTCTGATTCCGCACGGCCAGGTCGTGCATGCGGGCCTTGTCGCGACCGCTGATCTCGCGATCGAGGATGTAGCGGGCGAAGTCGGCGGAGAGCCGGTCATCCTCGTTGCCGAGGATGCGGGCGAGGATCGCCACTTCGGTTTCGCTGTCATGACGGTGGGTGGTATCGGTGGCCATAACTGCCAAATCCGAAAAGGTTTAAGTCGCAATAATTCCAGGCTCATTCTATCACAATCGACACGACCTGCCAAGCCGGTTAACGACTCCCGCTGACGCAGGGTGGATGATCCGACCGGCGAAGGCACCGGGATTCAGCGGGCATGCGACCACGGGCCGACGCAGACCCGAGCTGGGACAGAGCAGACCCCGCGACGGGGCGATGTGGGAGCCGTGTCGGCTGCAATCCGGAGAAGATAAACCTCGCTGGGTCGCCGACGCGTCGAACGCGAGTGGGAGACCCTGGGAACGGTGATGCAGGCCTACGCCGGACGATGCCGCGTTCTGGGTAGGCCGACGCACCTGATTCTGATCGACGAGGCGGACCGGCTCGATGCCGGGCCTGGAGAATCGGCTGGTCCGCGATCTATAGTTCAATTCCCGAATCGGGTATGTCCACGAATATCGGTCGTTCGGCGTCCCCGGGTTGCGCCGGCCTCCGGGACGAGGCTGGAAGCCTTGGGAGTCCGACGCGCGGGCATGGAGCGATGGACGCCGCTGCTGGCCCGGCGAACCTCCGCGTCACCGGGAGCTTCCGCCGCTGATGACTCGATCGCTCGTTGACTCAGGTGGAGCGATTCCTGAAGATCAACCCGCGGGACTGGATGACGCGCGCGGCCGTGGAGGCGGCGCAAATGCCCGGTGAGCAGTCAGGCTTGAGCAACCGCACGGATAGCGACGGCCCTGCCGGCAATGCCGCCAGCGTGAGTCCGCCCGGTATTGCCGGTCGTGCCTGCGGGACGTCGGAGGCCGCCGGATCGGAAACCGGCGCGACGGCCGGCCGCGCCGGATCATCCCGAAAGCTGTACGCGAAAGGTGTGCGCCAGTGAATCCCGGAAGCGGCCCCCCTGCCCTCAATTTTCGCTTGCCTATATGCCGAATAAAGGACATTATTCGGCATGAAACCAACCAGGGGCAGGGGGGTGAAATGGACGATTTCGCGAGCAAAACGGAGATCTTGCCGGCGGACGCCGGGGACGGTCGTGCGGATCAGGGCGCGCTGGCCGGTCGCGCCGACTGGGAGCGGTTGCGGCGTGAGGTTGCCGCGCCCGATGTCGTCCGTCGCGCCGGCGCGAACGCCGAGTACGCCTACGCCGATTTCTTCAAGGCGAAGATCTCCAACCCCAATACCCGGAAAGCCTACAGGCGCGCCGTGGACCGGTTCCTCGGGTATTGCCAGCAGCGCGGGCTCGAGCTCCGCGAGGTCACGTCCTTCCTGATCGGCGACTACCTCGAGCACCACCTCCGCGACAAGGACGGCCATCCGCTCTCGGCCCCGACCAAGAAGCAGCACCTGGCGGCCCTGCGGCATTTCTTCGACAACCAGCAGATGTATCACGGCGTCGTCCTCAACCCGGCGGCCTCCGTCCGCGGGCCCAAGCACGTGGCCCACGAGGGCAAGACGTCGGCCTTCGACGACAAGCAGGTCCGCAAGCTCTTCAAGTCGATCGATACCGCCACCATCGTCGGCCTGCGGGACAGGACGATCCTGATGGTCCTGGCGTTCACCGCCGCCCGCGCCGGCGCCGTGGCCAAGCTGCGGCTCGAAGACTACTACACCGACGGCAACCAGTGGTGGTTCCACTTCGGCGAGAAAGGCGGCAAGGTCCACGTGGTCCCCGCCCGCCACGACCTCCAGCAGCAGATGGAGCGCTACCTCCAGGTGGCGAAGCTCCAGGGCGGCCCCGGCAAGGCCCCCCTGTTCCGCTCGGCCCGCGGCCGCGCCGGCAAGCTCTCCGACCGCGGCCTGACTGGCAACGACCTGCTGCGGATCGTCAAGCGGCGGCTGAAGGCCGCCGGGCTGCCCGAGACGACCTTCTGCTGCCACAGCTTCCGGGCCACCACCGCCACGAACCTCCTCCGCCAGGACGGCGTGACCCGCGAGCAGGTCCAGTACCTGCTGGGCCACGCCGACGCCCGCACCACCGACCTCTACAACCGGGCCGACAAGGACGTCAGCCGGAACATCGTCGAGCGGATCTCGATCTGACCGCTGTCACGCCCGGCCTGGATCGTGCGGGACGTACCCGGGGCCAGTTGGCGAGGCTTACTCCGCCCCCGCCGTCCGGCACATTCACATCCCGCAACCCGGCAGTTCGAGGTCGTCCCGCAGGTCGCGGCCGACGAAGAAATCGGCGACGGGAAGAAGCCCCAGCAGCCTGCTCACCCGGTTGCGGACCCGGACCCCGACCCGCGTCCTCGGGGCGGAGGCGGCGGCGAAGTTCCGCGCCGAGGCCTGCTTGTGCGCCAGGAACGGCCGGAGCCGCCGCTCGTGGGGGCGAAAGGCCGCGTGGTGGTCACTTCCGGCGCGGTCCAGTTCGCCGGCCAGCACAGAGGCCCCGGTCATGGCCAGCCCCGAATCGAGATCCAAGTCGAGCGGGAGCGCTTGAGTCTTTCAGGCACGAGACGTATCCGCGAGGCCCATCCGGATCCTCGGTTCCTGTCGTCAACCCCTTCCTGTCGCCGTATCATAGCGGCAGTACCGGGGCGTTCCTGCCCGGAGGCACTTCGGTGATCGGAATCGCTGCTTGAGGGATCTGCGATGAAGCCGTGGGCCGTGGCGTTGATGGTCCTCCTTGGCACGCTGATCCCCCGACCATTGCTCGCGGGCCGATCCGCCGAAGGTCTCCGCTTCGCGGTCTTCGAGGTCGTGTTGACGGGTTCGAAGAGCTATCCGAACCCATTCCTCGACGTCGATATCCGGGCGACGTTCACGGCGCCTTCGGGTCGAGAGTGGAAGACCGAGGGCTTCCACGACGGGGGCAACATCTGGCGGATTCGCCATACCCCGGACGAGGTCGGCGACTGGACGTACACGACCATCTCCAGCGACGCCACCGATCTGGGCCTGCACCGCAGGAGCGGCACGTTCCGCTGCACGGAATCGAACGCCAAGGGTTACATTCGGATTCACCCGGAGAACGCGAAAGCGTTCTCTTATGCCGATGGCACGCCGTTTTTCCCGATGGGTGATACGTGCTACGGCTTCTTCTGCGATAGTGCCGTGACCCCGGCCCTGCGGCAAACCTACCTCAAGGCGCGCCGCGACCAGCGATTCAACTTCGTCCGCATGGGCATCCTTCACAGTCCCACCCACGGGGAGTCGGACCACGCCTTCTGGCCCTGGGAGGGGACGCCGCAGAAGCCCGACCTGGACCGATACAACCCGGCGTTCTTCCAAGGTCTGGACGACCTCCTCCGCGTGATGGGGCGGCATGGCATGAATGCCGAGTTGATCCTGCTCGACTTCTACCAGGCCCCCTTCACCGACACCCGCATCTGGACGCCCGAGCGCGAACATCGCTGGCTTCGCTACGTGCTGGCCCGCTACGCGGCATTCCCCAACGTTTTCCTTTTCACGCTGGCCAATGAATACGAGACCCACCCGGACGGAGCTTATCGTCTCGACCAACCCGGGGACGTCGAGTGGGTGAAAGCCACCGCCCGATTCGTCAAGCGGCACGACCCCTATGGTCATCCGGTGACGGTCCATCCGGTGGTCTCGGCCAGCACGCGCGGCCAGAGCCCGAACGACCCCATCGACGCGCCATGGCGCATCGGCGAGTTTTTCGGCGAGGATCCCGCCCTCGATGTCCTCTCACAGCAGACCGGCCAGGCCGGCGTCTGGGATGACGACCGGAACTGCTGGACCGGCGATGCCCCGACCCTCGTGGCCAGCCTCCGCGCCGATCTTCGCCATGGCAAGCCCGTGTTGAATTCCGAGAGCGGATACGAATATCTGCGCGGATACCCGACCTACAACCGTCAAGTCCACCACACCGACAAGGTGCGTCGCTCGGCGTGGCGGGTCGTCTGCGCCGGCGGCTACTTCGCGTCCGGCTTCGCCGGCACGCTCGGGATGGGTGACTTCTGGAACACGCCCCGGTCCCCGGATCGCTATCCGTTCGTCGTGAAGGATGAGGGCGCCCCGGCCCAGTTGCGCTCGCTGTACGAGTTCTTCACGGCGCTGGCGTTCTGGCGCCTGGAGCCATTCGAGGGCGTGGCCGGCGACGCCGTGGCCCTGGCCGACCCCGGGCGGCTCTACGTGGCGTATCTGCCGGCCGGAGGCACGGCGAGCCTGGATCTCTCCTCGGTCCAGGGTCCCGTGCGGGCTCGCTGGTTTGACCCGCGTGCGGGCCGGTTTGTCAAAGAGATCCCGGTCGAAGGCGGCCGACGGGTGGAATTCCAGGCGCCGGACGAGAAGGATTGGGCACTCCTGGTGGGCGAGTAGCCCGCGTCGCGATCGCCGTGGACCCGGCCGTGGAGTGACTACGCCATCAGGTACAGAAATGCCTCGTCGGCCCGCTTCTGCGTCGCCCCGTCGGCGACGAACCGCCGGATCGTGTGGAAGCCGTACAGGGTCTTGATCCGGTGTGTCAGCCGGGCTTCGTCGCGCTTGAGCATCCCGCGCCAGTAGGCCGGATCGCGGGGATCGGCCTCGGCTTTGAGCACGGGACCGAGTTCCGCCTCGACATCGGGCAAGGACCGCCACAGCCGGATGTGTCGGTGGTGGGCCGGCAACGCCTCTCGGGCGAGATCCTCATAGCCGATGCGGTCCAGCTCGGTGATCGCCGCGGCGTGGTTGATCAGGTGCCAGAGCCCGCCGAAGCCTTGCTTCTTCACGGCCGCCGTGGCGATCAGCTCGCCGACGGTCACGTCCACCAGCTGACCGATGGATTCATAAGGGGGGAACGCGTCGTTCGGGGCCAGCTTGACCTGAGGACCGATCCGCCAGCCCTGCTCCTGGCCGTAATAGCCCCGCCCGGCGTGGGCGTTGTTGAACCCCGCGATCAGCGCGCGGATCCCGGCGACGACCGGCGGCGTGGCGTGGTCGGGGTGGTCCCGCAGGGCGCGCAACGCGATCGAGGCGAAGATGACGTTGTGGCCGGATTGCCTCAGCTCGCCGACGTTCGCCCGGAGGGCGTCGGCGATCGACGCGATGGCCTCCGGCTGAGGGTGCTCCTCCGGGAACGGTCGGAAGAGGTCGCTCGGCGTCAGGCCGACTTTCCGGGCGTCGAACCAGATCGCCTCCTCGCCGCCGAGGATCCGCTCCAGCTCGCCCTCGACGCCGCGGAAGACCGCCTCGGGGAGGTCGGGCTGGTCCTCGCCGAAGAAGTAGCCCGCCACGACGGCCGCGCCCAGGTGGCCGGCCATCGTCCCGGCCTTGTGGGCGTTGGCCAGTCCACAGAGGCCCTTGGAAAGATACTGGAAATCGATCATGGGAGAATTCCGGAAGGAGACGGAGAGGCCGCGACCGCAACGAGCTTCGCATCGCGACGGGTCACCGAGATCGCGATGGCGCTGCGAACCTCAGGGCCAGGCGCACCAGGCTATAGACCCCGCAGGCCGTCGCGTAGAGTGGGATGACCACCACGGCGAGGAGGAAGAAGACGGGTTCGTCGCCGTCGGGGCCGAAAACGGGCCGGAACAGGGCGTAGGTCAGGTTGTGGAGGATCACGCAGAGGATCCAGGCGATCAGGATCAGCACGACCCGCTTCCAGGTCAGCAGCAGGAGTCGGTCGGCGTGCTGCATGGAGCTCATCCGATGCGTCCCACCCCGGCCTCGATTCACCGCGTGTGCGTCCGCGGTTCCAAAGGAGTCGAACTCCTCCGGGACCGCGTGGGGCCCGATCCCGACGCACACGATATATCACCGCTCCGCTGGGGTCTGGGGGCCGTCGCGCCGCCGACAGCTCACGGAGACCCTGTTCGTGGATGTTACCGCCCGGCCGGGTCGGCTTCCAGGCTCGGCCCGCCGTGATTCTCGATTGGGACGCGACCTTGCGTCGTGCCCGGGGATAAACCGCGAACCGGGCCGCAGACCCGACAGGCGGTTGGCAGTGCGTCCGTTGGAGGCAGTGAGTACAGTCCCGGGGCGTCGGGTCGAGACGCCTCGCCGCCCGCCCTGGGGCCGAGCCTCAACGCGGGGATCCGCTCGTGAGGGTGGGGTCCCAGAACTGACCCCGGGCGACCCGCGTGTTCATCAGCACCAACAGCTTCCGCATATAGGCCGTCATCGCCTGCTTGAACGTCTTGCCGCGGGCCACCAGCCGGGCGTAGAACGCCTGGATCACCGGGTTGTACTTGCGCGCGTTGAACGCCGCCATGGACAGCTTGGCCCGCACCCGGGGCCGGCCGCCGCGGATGCAGGCCCGGCCCCGATACTTCCCGCTCTCGTCGGGGTGCGGCGCCACCCCGGCCAGTGACGCGATCGGCTTGTCGCCCACCCGACCCAACTCGGGCAGGTCGATCGCCATCAGGTTGGCCGTCAGCTTGCCTACCCCGGGGATGCTTACCAGGATCCCCGACGTGGTCCGCGTCGCCTCCTCCGCCGGGACCGCCGCCTCGATCACCGCTTCGAGACGCTGGGCCTCGCGCTGCAGGAAGGCGATCTGCGACTCCAGGCTCGCCCGCACGGCCTCCTGGAGGACCCGCACCAGCCGTCGTTGCAGGCCGCCGGTGCTTTCGAGGACCACCCGCTCGATCGGCTGCTCACGCCGCAGGGCGATCAGGGTCGCGGTCCCCTCGTCGTTGTGGGGCAGCCGCACCTCCTTGCCGGCCGGGTGGAGGTAGACGTCCAGGAAGTCCTCGCTGATGTCGATGCCGACGCTCTGCCCGGTGACCGGGCTCATCGTCATGGCTCCACCCTTGTGATGCGGGCTCGTGGCCCATCCTCTTCACGCCATCATGCACGTCTCCGGCATTCTTCCAAGTCGACTGTACAAACGTTGACAAACGGCCGATACATGGTTCCAATCCACGAGCCCGGCGCAGTACCTGATCACGTGGCCAGGTCGTGCCGGGCCCACTTCTCGACGGGAGGGAAACCATGGGCCACCCGATTCCGGCCGGCTACCACGCGATCACCCCGCACCTGGTCATCAAGGGGGCCGCCGAGGCCATCGCGTTCTACAAGCAGGCCTTCGGCGCCGAGGAGCTCTGCCGCATGCCCTTCCCGGCCGGGGACGGCGGGCTCAAGGTCGGGCACGCCGAGCTGCAGATCGGCGACTCGAAGCTCTTCCTGGCCGACGAGTTCCCCAATTACGGGTCGGTCGGCCCCGACGGCCGCTCGCCGGTGACGATCCACCTCTTCGTGACCGACGCCGACGCCGCCTTCAACCGCGCCGTCGAGGCCGGCGCGACGGTGAAGATGCCGCTGGCGAATACCTTCTGGGGCGACCGCTACGGCAAGCTGATCGACCCGTTCGGCCACCACTGGTCGATCGCCGAGCACCTCGAGGACCTGACGCCCGAGCAGATGCAGGAGCGGATGGCCGCCGCCATGGCCGCGGCCCCGTGCGCAGTGAGGCCGCCTGTCGATCCGGCCGGGGCGGCGCGTGGTCCGGTGACCGCCCCGGCGTACCACGCGAAGGGAGGGCATGCCGGATGGCACGCAAGGTGATGACCCACCTCATGTTCGAGGGGGCCGCCGAGGAGGCGATGACGCTCTACGTGTCGCTCTTCGGCGATTCGAAGATCACGCAGGTCGAGCGCTACGGGCCCGGCGAGCAGGGCAAGGAGGGGACCGTCAAGCTGGCGTACTTCACGCTGGCCGGGCGGGAGCTCCTCTGCATCGACAGCCCGATCAAGCACGGCTTCCGCTTCACGCCGGCGATGTCCCTGTTCGTCGAGTGCGAGAGCGAGGCCGAACTCGATGCGGCCTTCGCCCGGCTCTCGGAGGGCGGGAACGTTTTGATGCCGGTCGGCGACTACGGCTTCAGCGCCGGTTCGGCTGGCTCACCGACCGCTTCGGCGTCTCGCGGCAGCTGAACCTCGCCTGAGGCCGATGGCCGGGACGCCCGCCCCCTCGTCCGGTAGAATCGGCGGATCATTCAGGCAAATCGAGGTGCCACCATGGACGCCGATTTCGCCGAGGTCGGAGAACGGAAGCGGCCGCCCCGCCCGTCGATGGCCCGCTGGGACATCCTCCTGGCCCTGCTCCTGCCCTTCACGGCCCTCACCGACCCGGCCGTCAGCCCGGGCTCGACGGGCAACGTCCGCGACCGGCCGGTGGCCCTGACCACGCTGGCGACAATCACCGGACCGGTCCTGGCCCTCGGCCTGATCGCCCAGGTGGTCCCGCCGCCCTTCCGCCGCGGCCGGCGGCCGGTGCGGCTGGTGCTCTGGACGCTCGGCTGGCTCGTGTGGCTCTTCAGCGGCCAGGTCTCGTTCCTGCACGCACTCGGTTGAGGCCCCCTGACATGCCGCACTCCGCCCGCGAGCTGACGTTCCTCGCCACTCCGGAAAAGGGCGAGGTCTCCGCCCTGCTGGTCCGGCCCGAGGACGCGACGCATCTGCTCGTCCTCGGTCACGGGGCCAGCACGGACATGCGGCACGCCACGCTGCAGACGATCGCCGAGCGGCTGGCCGAGGTGGGCATCGCGACCTTTCGCTACAACTTCCCGTACTCGGAGAACGGGAAGGGCCGCGACTCCCAGGCCGTCTGCACGGCGACCGTCCGCTCGGCGGTCGCCGCGGCCCAGGACGCGGCTCCCGACCTGCCGTTGCTGGCCGGTGGACATTCCTTCGGCGGCCGCATGACCTCGACCGCCGCATCGGAATCCCCGCTCGGGGGCGTTCGCGGCCTGGTCTTCTTCTCCTTCCCGCTCCACCAGCCCGGGAAGTCGGAGACGAGGCGGGCCGAGCATCTCGATGCGGTCGCGGTCCCGATGCTCTTCCTCAGCGGCACCCGCGACCAGCTGGCGTCGCTGGATCTGCTGCGGCCGGTCTGCGAGACGCTCGGCAGGCGGGCGTCGCTCCACGTCCTCGACACGGCCGACCACGGCTACAAGGTCCTGAAGAAGTCCCGGACGGGCGCGGAGGATGTCTTCGTGGAGATGGCTCGCGTCGTGCGGGACTGGGCGGCGAAGCTGAGGTGAGGCGCCGCAGGCTCATGATGGACAGGATGCCCGGATGAAGATCGCCACCTACAACGTCAACGGCATCGGTGCCCGCCTGCCCGTGCTGCTGCAATGGCTGGAGCGATCGCGCCCCGACGTCGCCTGCCTGCAGGAGCTCAAGGGCGCCGACGAGAAGTTCCCCGTCGACGCCATCCGCGAGGCGGGCTACGAGGCCGTCTGGCACGGCCAGAAGGCCTGGAACGGTGTCGCCATCCTCTCCGGAGGCGAGAGGCCCCTGGAGACCCGGCGCGGCCTGCCCGGGGACCCCGACGACACGCACAGCCGCTACATCGAGGCCGTCGTGGGCGGCGTGACGGTCGGCTGCATCTACCTGCCCAACGGCAACCCCGCCCCAGGGCCGAAGTTCGACTACAAGCGGAAATGGTTCGAACGCCTCAACGCCCATGCGGCGGGCCTGCTCAAGAAGGGTGGCCCCGTGGTGCTCGCGGGCGATTACAACGTCATCCCCACCGAGTTCGACGTCTACAAGCCCGAGCGGTGGGTCGGGGACGCCCTGTTCCTGCCCGAGACGCGCGAGGCCTACCGCCAGCTGCTCGCCCAGGGCTGGACCGATGCCCTCAGGCACCTGCACCCGGACGAGACGATCTACACGTTCTGGGACTACATGGGGGGGGCGTTCTCCCGAAACGCGGGCCTCCGCATCGACCACCTGCTCCTGAGCCCGGAGCTGGCCCCGAGGCTGAAGGCCGCGGGCGTGGACAGAGACGTGCGGGCGATGGAGAAGACCAGCGACCACGCGCCGACGTGGGTTGAGGTCGAGGGTTGAGCGGAGGAAGCGGCAGGCTGCCCCGGACACGCCGATCCGCGGAAAGGAGTTGATGACATGAAGAAGGGCCAGTCGAAGGGCGATCCATCGAAGCCTACCGAGGCCCCGGGCGAATGGAAGGGCGACCTGCTCTCCCGGCTCCGGGCCTTGATCATGGAGGCGGACCCCCAGATGACCGAGGAGCGGAAATGGGTCAAGCCGTCGAATCCGGCCGGGGTCCCGACCTTCTCGCACAACGGGCTGGTCTGCACCGGCGAGACCTACAAGAGCGTCGTGAAGATGACCTTCGCCAGGGGTGCCGCCCTGCCGGACCCTGCGGGCCTCTTCAACTCCAGTCTCGAAGGCAATACTCGGCGCGCGATCGACTTCCGTGAGGGCGACGAGGTGGACGAGGAGGCCCTGAAGGCGCTCATCCGGGCCGCGGTGGCCTTGAACGCCCGCGGTTAGCCGGGAGGCCGGTGACATGGCACCCCGAACGCCCGAGGCCATGGCGAAGCGGCAGGGCTAAGGAGAGCGGCGCGAGGTCCTGGCCGAATGGGAGGATGAGGGCCCGGCCCGGAAGCCGGCGGGCTGGATCCGGCGGGAGGTCAAGGGGCGGTCGAGTCGCGACTCGGGTGGACCCGCCCAGCCGCCCACAGTCTTCTCGCTCGCCGCCCGAATACCCTCCTTCGCGAAGCGGCGTCCCGGCGATCGGAGGCTGCGACCGTGGGAAAGAGCCCGACCTGCCCCCTGTGTTCCGGACGTATGGAGCGGCACGAAGCGGTCGTGGTCGAGTTCGCGACCGATGGCACGAGCTTCGACCTCGCCTGGGTCTGCACCGATTGCTCCGCCGCATTCCCGATCGCGGTCACCAGGAGCGGCCTCTTCAAGAAGCCCCAGCCGCTCGACAAGGACGCGAAGTTGACCGGGTAAGCATGGCTGCAGATTCGGCCCACTCTTGCCCCGCCAGCTCCCGGATCCGCCTCCCCGCAGCCCTCGGTATCCTCCGACTCCCGGATGCCCACCGGACGGCTCGTCCCTCGTCGGTGGATCGAAATCCGGATTGCCCCTCCTGTACATCCCTGCTAGATTCCGAAGCCTTCGACTCGGGTGGCCCGAGGTCTTCACCGGGTCAACCGCTGGCCCTGAGGTCATGAGAGGCTCATCGGAAGGAGCAGATGATGCCGAACACCGTCCAATTCCACCGGGTGCTGCGCACGTCGCCCGAGAAGGTCTACCGGGCGTTCCTCGACGCGGACGCGAAGGCCAAATGGCTCCCGCCCCACGGGTTCACGGGGAAAGTCCACCACCTGGACGCACGGGTCGGCGGCTCCTACCGGATGTCCTTCACGAACTTCACCACCGGCAAGAGCCACTCCTTCGGCGGGGAGTACGTCGAGCTGACGCCCCACGAGCGCATCCGCTACACGGACCGGTTCGAAGACCCCGGCCTGCCGGGCGAGATGCAGACGACGATCACCCTGAAGCCGGTGTCGTGCGGGACGGAACTGGACATCGTGCAGGAAGGGCTCCCGGACGTCATCCCGCCCGAGGCCTGCTGCCTCGGCTGGCAGGAGTCGCTGACTCTCCTGGCGCAGCTCGTCGAGGCCGAGATCCCGGATTGACGACGGCAGCGGACCGCCGCCGAACCAGCCGCCGCGACTGTCCGCGGCGGCACATGAGCCCCTACTCGACCCGCCTCCACAGGCGTTTGATGGGGTCGAAGCCCGGCGGGAACTTCGTCCCGGCGTCGTAGGTCGGCGGTTCCTTGAAGTAGCAGCTGGCCAGGTCGTCGCGACCGATCGCCGAGAGGTCGGCGGCCTCGAACCTGCGCGCCACTGATGTTGACGACCTGGAAACTCCCGATCAGCTTCGCGCCGACCAGGACCGCCCCCTCGAACGACGCGCCCTGGAACGAAGACGGCCCTCCGACGAGGGTCGCGCCAGTGAGATCGGCCCCGACGAACGACGCCATCTGGAACGAGGAGCCGCCCCCCTTCAGACGGGCCCGGGCGAGCTTCGCGGCGTCGAATCGAGCGAGCTGGAAGGAGGAGACGCCCCCTTCCAACGTTGCGCCCTCCAGGCGGCAGTTGCGGAACGAGGCGCGCTGGAACGCATTCTCGACGCTCGCGATCGTCATGCCCGCGAGGTTCGAGCCTTCAAGATCCGCTTCCCAGAAGGATCGTGCGCGATCCGGCCGCGAGCCACGCAGCTGGTCTTGCAGCTCATCCCTCGCACGACGGAGTTCCTCCTCGGCATAGCGCAGGCGCTGCTCGTGCCGCCGCCGCTCCCGCTCGGCGCTTCGTTGCGCGGAGAACCAGCCCAGGCCCAGGGCCACGAGCAGGATCAGGAAGAACAGCCCGCGCACGGAGAATCGCGGCAGCCGGTGGGCGGGTGCGGAGGATTCGGCCACGAGTGCCTCGGCGGTCGCAGGGAGAACAGCGATCGACTCGATCGGGTCAGGATAAATGGGAAGGCCGGAGTGGGCGAGTTTTTTCCGATGCGCGGACCCCGGCGATCTCGGGCAGCCCCTGGTCGTCCGAGGGCCTGGAGAATGGGAAGTCGCCCTGCCCGGTGCCCAGCCGCCGGAGCTGTTCCTCCAGGCGTTCGAGCAGGCTACGGCGCGACCCGGACGCCCATATGCTGAGCCCGACCGAGCCGGCCCTCGGGCCGCTCAGAGACGCTTCGTTCTCGCGCTCGCTCAGGATGCCATGAACCTCGTGCGGCGCCAGAGATGTTGAGAGAATGGGGAGGGACGACCGAAGGGCTCGGGCGCCGGCGCGATGCGACTCCCCGCGGTTGTGTCCTGGTAAACGACGAACGCGGCAGGAGTGGCGAGAATCATGCCCGTTGATCAGGAACGGTGGGCGGAACTCAAGGAATTCGACCATTGCCGCGCCCAGCGCCCCGGCATTTCGCGCGCTGGTGGCCCTGCTCGACACCTGGCCGGGCGATGATCAGGCCGAGGCCATCAACCACGCCGCCGCGCTCCTGAGCGGGTGGCCCGACGCGGCCCGACGCGCCCCGTGGTCCTGGTGCAAGGCGGCCGCAAGAGGGGCCGTGCTACCGACCTGGCCGCTGGTCCGCACCCTGCAACTCACGGCGGACCATCTGAGCAAGGGGACGGTTGACCTGGCGCGATTGGCCCGGCGCGTGAGGCTCGACCACATCACGGAGCTGGAGATCCCGCCTTACTCCGATTTCCAGGAACTCTCCTTCCTCTACCATCGTCCGGACGCATTCCCCGCCCTCAAGAAGCTGCGGGCCGGGGATAAGCACGACGACGGGGATGTCCGTGCGCTCGCCGGTTCGCCGCTGTGGCGAACCCTGGAGTCGTTCGAGATCACCGACATGGCCAGCTCGCTCGCGCATTCCAGGGATGCGAGCCGGATCGTGCCAGAGCTCGATCGATCCGACCATGTCCGACACCTGGCGCTGCGGTCTCCCGACCTCATCGCGGTGTGGGATGCGGCCGATCCGCCCCGCCTGCGGTCCGCGGCGGTGATCGTCCGCTCGATCGACGAAGCCCTGACGCTGGCCGCGCGCGCCGAACTGTCGCGGCTCACGTCCTTGTCGATCGCGTTCCGCTGCGGGTTCAGCGGGAGTTCGCCGTTCGATCCCTTCCTGGGCAACGTCATCGAGGCGGACGAGGCGGCTGCCGAGGCCTTCTTCAGCGACGCCAGACTCGACCGGCTGGAGGAGCTCGCGATCGTCGGTTATCCGATGGGCTACTGGGGACGCGAGGGGATGGGGCGGCTCGGCCTGAATGCCCTGATCGCCTCGGGGCTGCTGGGACGCCTGAAATGCCTGAGTCTGCGACTGCTCCCCCTGGGCGATGTGGGCGTCGCCGCACTCGCGCCGGCGCTGGGGCCGCGGCTGGAAACCCTCGAACTGGCGGATGTCTATTGCAAGGGGGACGGCGCGGCCGCCCTGAGCGATTCACCGGCCATGGCGTCGTTGCGGCACCTGGACCTGTCCGCCAACCGGATCGATGCGGATCGCTTCGTCCGGATGGCGAGCGTGGGCATGCCGCAACTGCGGGGCCTCAACCTGAGCGGCCCGAGCATCAATCCGTATTACTGGGATGTCGGGCAGCAGCCGCTCCTGGACGCGGGGGCCGTGGCCTGGGCCAGCAGCGCGAACGCCGGGCAACTCCGATGTCTCCGCCTCCGGAACGCCCACCTGACCGACGAGGCGTTGACGGCCATCTTCCGGTCGCCACGGTTGCGAAGCCCGGAGGAGCTGGACCTGTCGCACAACACGTTCACGGCGGCGGCGATCGCGCAGGCGGTCGTCGGTTCGTCGCTCTGGCAGACCCTCAAGGAACTCGGCCTCAACGACTGCCGGCTCGACAACGCGGCGATCGAGGCGCTGTCGCGCGTGGATCGCGCCCCGGCGCTGCGTTCGCTCCGACTGGGCTACAACAGCATCGGCCAGGGAGGCGCGGCGGCGCTCGCGGGCTGGCCCGTCCTGGCCCGCGTCTGGCACCTCGACTTGCACGACAACGTCATCGGGCCCCAGGGCCTGATCTCGCTGGCCCGTTCGCCCCACCTCGGACGACTGGTGGAGCTGGACCTGGAACAGGACTGCTGGAATAGTCGCGGGTTCTCGTTCGACGACGAGGCGGCCAGGGCGCTCGCCGATTCGCGCTCGCTTTCCCGGCTCGATGCGCTCTTCAGCGGCTGCGTCGACGAGTACCACGGTACGGCCTACTCGCCGGGCTTCAGCAAGGCGGGGCTCGACGCCTTGCGGAAGGCGGCCGGCATGCGGCCCGCGTTCCGGGCGTCGTGCAGCGATTTCTCCGGGGTCAGCGAGTACATCGAGTCCGGCGAATTCCACGAGGAGGCCGAACTCGACGATCACGATTTCCGCGGGCATCCCCGCGTGCTGAACGAACGGGAAGCCGAGACGGGCGAGCGCCGGATGCAGCAGATCCGCTCCCCCGTCGCCACGGGGCCGGCCGCCCGTGATGAGAAGCCGCCGGCCATTGGCGCGTCCCTCCCGGAACCGAGGGAGGACGACGAGGACATCATCGAGGGCCTCGAATTCCGCGACCCGACCCCATCCGCGGACATCTCCCTGGATCTGGATCTGTCGCTGGACGACCCCGGGCGACCGCTCCCCGGCCAGGTGGGCAAATGGCTCTCGGACACCCTGGGGAGCCTGTTCCATGCCTGTTCGATCGGCCGTTTCGAATCCACCAGCACGCACTCGAGCGAGGGCGAAGACGGCCGGATGATCGAGACGGAGATCGGGTTCTCGGTCGGCATCAAGGGGGACCCGGAGCCGGCCGTCCGCCTGATCCGCGAGGCCCTCTGGTGGGTCGGTGCGCCCGGCGATACCGGACTCGACGAATTCCCCCTGGCCCTGACGCAGGAGCCCGAGACTCCGGCGGCGCAGATTCCTCCAGTTCGCCGTGCCGACGATCGTCCGATGGCGACTGGGTGGCCAGGAAGGCCATCGGATCGACCGGGCCCCCTTCACCCCGTTGCAACGCGACGGCATCCGGAGAATCCTCGCCGATGCCCGTGCCACCGAGGACGCGACCGGCTGGGCAGGCGTGGCGACGGGCGACGGCGGCCGCATGTCCGTCTCCGTCAAGTACCTCGCCGACTCTCCGGACTTCGATACCCTGAACGTCCTCGTCGACGCGTTGACCCCGGAGATCAGCGGCCTGGCCCACAAGCTGATGCTCGAGTGCGATCTCATGGCCTGGCCGATGGCCTTCGCCGCGAGCGCCGGGGCCGCCCGGGCGATCGACTGTGACTGGCCGGAGGTCGAGGTGGTCGCCTCCGCGGCGACGCTGCACGAGTTGCTCGCGCGCGGACCCTATCACTGGTGGAACCGAGCATCGAATCTCCCCTCGTGATCGACGCCCCGGAGACGTTCCATCCCAGACGATCCGCCGGCCCGCGCGATCCCATGTTTCGGCTTGTGCGGACCAGCTCGGCGACCCGCGATGGGACCGATCCTGGGGTATCCTCCACAGGTCGGTCGATCCTCGCGCGACGTCCGACCCGGCAAGTATGCTCGAATTATCGGTACCAGGCGCGACACGGGCCCCGCTCCACCACGCTTTCCCCAAGCATCCGCGAGAGGGCGGCTCATCCGGGCCTTCATCTCACCGCCGCTCCGGTCTGCGCCCCAGCGGGATGAACCGACACCACGGCTTTTTCTTCGGAGACCTCTCTGTCTCCTCGCTCCGGGTTCACAAGGTTCGATTCGACGACCGGGATCTCCAGGGCTGCCGACTGCAACTCGACCGCGTGCCAGTCCGGGACGGCGAGGCGGTCCCTCGCCTCACCGATCGCGACCTCTCCGGGCACGTCCCGGCGATGTCCGTCGCGCCCGGGAGCCAGGCGAACGTGCCATCCGAAGGGTCGGTGGAACGGCCAGGACTCGCGGCCTCGCACCGAGGCGACTGTGCTGCGGACTTGCCACCCCTCGCCGTGGCCGACCGGCCCGTCACGCGACCTGTCATTTTCCGGGTGGGTTTGCGGAGGAACGGGCGTACCATGATCGGGAGCCCGACCCGGAGAACCCCGCGGGAACCTGCGCGATGCGATGGTCGAACCTCTTCCGGTTGTCCCTGGTGACGCTCTCCGCCCTCGTCCCCGCGGCGCGCGGGCAGCTCGTGCAGGTCCGCGAGGACTTCTCCCGCGATCCCGGCTGGGACCACTACCAGAATCGCATCGTCGGGACCGGGATGCCCGCGGTCCGCCAGGACTTCGGCTGGCGGCCCACGAACCACACCGGCCGGGGGCCGGGCGAGGTCGGCGGCCGCGTCGAGAACTCGCGGCGGCAGGCCTACTACGCGATGCCGCTGGGAAAGCCGCTGAGCTTCGACGACGAGATCTCCGCCTCCGGCACGCTGGCCCTGCGCCACATCGGTCTGCGCGGCGTCGGCTACATCGGCTTCTTCAACTCCGGACGCCACACCTGGCGGGTCTGGAACTCGATGGCCTTCCGGATCTGGGAGGAGGACGGCCTGGGCCAGGTCATGTTCGACTGGATGTCCGGCGACTGGCAGGCCCGCGGCGCGGAGACGGCCATCCTGCTGCCGGCCGACGGCAAGCCGCACACCTGGAGCTTCCGCTACGAGCCCGAGGCGCGGGCCGACCCCGTCTGGCACGACGAGGCCCTGGAGCGGCACGTCACCGATCGTACCGGGAACGGCCGGCCCTACGAGCTCCAGGGGGAAGAGCACCTGTTCGCCCGGATGAAGCAGGACGAGCCCGACCTGACGCGCGAGGAGCTGCACGCCCGGCTGCTGAAGGCCCGCGATCAGGGCCTGGTCGAGTACTTCCACCGGCACGACCAGCATCGCTGGTGGAAGCGGCCCGACGCCGGCAAGGGGCACGGCCGCGTCACGCTCCGGTTCGACGACGAGACGCCGTACGTCTTCTGGTTCGACCCGGAGATCCGCCGCGCCCCGGCCTCGTTCGACCGGTTCGGCCTGTTCAACATCGCCCGGTTCGGCACCCGGGTCGAGATCTACCTCGGCGACCTGACGGTCAACGGCCAGGAGCTCGACCTGTCCCAGGACCCGCACTGGGAGGGGCGCAACAACGCGTCGCGGTACACCGAGCCGGACTTCCACGGCATGCACAGCTACGGCTGGTCCCAGACGAACTGGGCGGGCGAGGCGGCCGGCGAGATCGGCGGCCTGTTCTGGCGGACCGAGCCCCGCGACCCGCTCTGCTCCTACTACGGCGACGACGTGGGCACGCTGACGCTCGACGACCCGATCGCGTTCTCGGGCACGATCTGCTTCACCGAGGGCATGACCGACGCGGCGGCGTTCTTCGGCTACTTCCGCCGCGACGACCAGATCCGGGCCTTCGACCCGGCCCATCCGGACGACTCCTCCCCCCGGCGCAACTCGATGGGCGTCGCCATCGCGGACAGCTCGGCCGTGGGCTACTACTTCCTGCCCCAGCTCACCGCGGCGGACGGCGAGGGCGTGCGTGAGCCCTGCGAGGTCTTCCGGCCCGACCGACGCCGACGCCGGTTCACCTTCGCCTACAACCCCGAGGGCCACGGCGGCACGGGTCGGATCACCGTGACCCTGGACGGCCGCGAGACCGTCATCGACCTGACGCCCCGGCAGCGCCGGAGCGGGGCGGTCTTCGACCGCTTCGGCCTGGCCAACGTCCGCAGCGGCGGCCATTCCGTCGAGTTCTACCTGGACGACGTGACCTACACGGCCCGGCGCGAGCCGGGCACCCGGCCGAGGTTCGTCCCCCAGACGACGGTGGAGGTGCCGTATCCGCACGAGCAGGCCGGCCGGCGCTGACTCAGCGCCATCGCCGAGGGCGGGGAACGGCGGTCGGGGACGCGTCCGCCCGACCGCCGCATCGCGCCTCGCTTGACAGGATCGTGACCGGCCGGACCGGGCACGGCGCCACGAAGAGGGGGAAGGCGGCCGGTGAAACCGGCCTGCCCTCCCCCGACGCGTCGATCGCGTCAGCGCCGGAGCAGCAGCAGGATGCGGCTCGGGGCCGTGCGATTCTGGAAGTCCTCACCCAGTTCACTGAGGACCTCGGGCGGGACCTCGCCGTAGGGCGCGAGCAGCTCGGCGAGCCGCTCGACGGTCTCGATCTGGTCCAGCTCGCAGCCGACCCAGAACTCCGGCTCGTCGGCCTCGATCGACCGCTCGTCCCAGACCTGCGCGAAGTAGGTCCCGAGCGGGTTGTCCCAGCCGACGGTGATGCGGTGACGGGGGTCCTTCCCCCGGAAGGTATAGCGTGACATAATCACTCTTCCTTGATGTTGTACGGTGGCTCGTTCCTCCTTTCGAAACGGTTCGGGATCGGGCCTCGGTACGGCGCCGCGCACTCGCCGCCTCCCCGGGAGGTCGGCCGCGCGGCAGGTTCATAGGACGCCGTCCGGAGACGGCCCCGCGTATTGCTTGGTTGTCCAACCCCCGGCGGGACGGGAAACGTGCCTGCCTATTGGTTCGTTGAAACGCGCCGGCAGGCGGAGGCGAAAAGCGTGATCGGGGCGAGGCGGCGCGTGCGGGTCGCCTCTGACGGATTCCAGTCTATCCGCCCGGGCCGCGGGGCGTGCAGGGAATTCCGGAGAATCCCGAGGAGGTCGATCGCGGGACGTGAGTGCGCGGCAGGACCGCGCCGATGCCGGCCGGAATCCCCCTGGGCACGCCCCGCCGAGGCCGGCTAGAGTACGGTGACGGTCACTCCCCTGCTCCGCGCGGACGTGGCCGCGGAGGCGCGGTG
The DNA here is from genome assembly GCA_963752755.1 of uncultured Planctomycetales bacterium. Taxonomy (GTDB): domain Bacteria; phylum Planctomycetota; class Planctomycetia; order Isosphaerales; family Isosphaeraceae; genus CAVVZJ01. Next base: position 150,777 of record CAVVZJ010000014.1, read on the forward strand.
ACCGGTCGACCCTCTCATCCTCGTACCGAGCCCTGGGCTCCCCGAAAGGAGAATGCCGCATGAGATCCACCCCGATCGCAACCCGCCCGATCCCCGGGCCACGCTCGCCGAGATCACGCGACTCCAGTCCGACCGCGCGCACCGCGATGCCAGCCGGAACTTCTTCGTCGAAGGGGTGAGGAACGTCGTCGAGGCCATCGAGAACGGCTTCCGCATCGAGACCCTCCTCGTCAGCGATCAACTCCTCACCGTCCCCATCGCCCGCAAGCTGGTGCGCGAGCGCCGCCGGTCCGGCGTCCCGACGCTCCCGGTCGCTCCCGAGGCCTTCCGCCAGGTCTCCGGGACGCACCATGCCTCCGGCGTCGGCGCCATCGTCGCCCAGAGGTGGTCGCCGCTGCACGACACCTCGCCGCGGGCCGGCCTCTGCTGGGTCGTGCTCGAGGCCGTCCGCTCGCCGGGGAATCTCGGCACCCTGATCCGCACCTCGGAGGCCGTCGGCGGCGCCGGGTTCATCCTGATCGGGCCGCGGATCGACCCCTTCGACCCCGCGGTCGTCCGCGCCTCGATGGGCGCACTGTTCTGGCAGGCGTTCATCCGCACGAGCGACCGCAGCCTCCGGAACTGGCTCCATCGCCACCGCTGCCGCGCCGTCGGCGCCTCGCCCGACGGGCCGGTCGAGCTCCATCGGTTCCGCTTCCCCTGCCCGACCATCCTCGTCCTCGGCGAGGAGCGCCAGGGGCTCACGCCGCTCCAGCGCGAACTCTGCGCGGACCTCGTCCGCATCCCGATGGTCGGCGCGGCCGACTCCCTGAACCTCGCCGTGGCGGGGAGCCTGCTCCTGTACGAGGTCTATCGGCGCGGGCCGCCCGGCGTGGCCGGTCCTCCTGACGGCGAACCAGGCAACTGAGGGGAACCGGTCACGAGGTCCCGGGCACGGCGTTGCACACCCGATGCGCCGCCCTCGAAGCAGGGCGGCGCATCGGGGCCGTTCACGGCGTGGGCTTCAGAAATCGCCCCGCGAGAAGCCGCTCATGACCTCGGGGGCCGCGGCGTCGAACCCGACGACGTCGAGCATGCCGGCGTCGGCCGGGTCGGCGATGGTGAACGACGAAGCCACCAGCCCCACGACGATCAGCCGGGCCGGAAGGCCGCTCTGCTCGCGGTATGCCCGCAGCGCCTGCACCGGGTGGATGGCCCCGGCCCAGGTCTCGCTGTCGGTCAGGACCACGAACGTATCGACCTGGAGCTTGCCGCTCGGTCGCATACACCATCGGCAGGCGCAGTCGGTCCCGCCGAAGGGCAGGCGCTCGGTCTTTTTCACGACGTCGGTCAGCCGGGACTTCGCGGAGATGTCCAGCGGGACGAACTTGTCCTGGAAGGCCATCACCTGGTACTCCGGCTCGGTCCGGGCCGTGACCATCGCCAGGGCCGCGGCGGCCTCGCGGGGCGTCAGCGGCGTGCCGGCGACCTGGCCGCACGACATCGAGCCGGAGACGTCCAGGCCGATCAGCGTCCGCTTGCCCGCCGGGGTGACGTTGCCGAAGGCCGCGTAGAAGGCATCATCCAGGGCGTCCTTGAGCGTCGCGACCGGCTCCCACGTCAGGCTCCCCTTCAGGCCGCGGCCGCGGGTGTACGTGGCGGCGGCGAGCAGGATCGCCAGCGGGTGCAGGCGCGACTTGCGGAGGTAATCCGCCGTCCGCCAGCCGCTCGCGGACCGTCCTCGTCGCCTTCGAGCCGGGCGTCAGCAGGCCGATCGACGTCATCTTGGCAAGGTTGCGCACCATCGCCATCAGCGGCATGCCCTCCAGCAGCGCCTCCCAGACCTCCGGGTCGTTCAGGTGCTCCGTCGGGACGCACTCGCGCGGCAGGCCGTCCTCGCGGATCAGCCGGATGACCGTCGCCCGGTCGGCCGTCTTCGCCTCGTCCATCGCGGCCAGCAGGCGCGGCAGGTGCGCGGCGACCTCGGGGTAGGACGCGACCGCCTCGCCCCGCTTGACCGCGCGCAGCCCGAGCGCCTCGGCCCCGCCGACGACCCAGCGGTAGATCGCCTGCCGGGCGGGGTCGGCCGTGGCCGGGTGCGCCAGGCGCAGGAGGTCGCGGTGCGACCAGCCGTTGCGCCGCTGGTACTTGGCGACCTGGTAGGCCAGCGCCTCGGGAGTCTTCCCCTCGTACCAGCCGGCGATGCCCCGGCGCAGGCCGCGGCCCCAGCCGCGCAGGCCCTGCACGGCCTCGGCGAAGGCGAACAGGTGCGTGCCCGTGCGGCAGACCTTCGGCAGAGCCTCGGCGGCGGCCGCCGTGTGGCCCAGGCCCGCGGCGATGGCCAGCGCCAGCACCGCCGGCTCGTTCTTCGGCGCCCGGCCCGAGTCGCTGACCTCGACGATGGTGCGGATCGCGCGGTCGGCGTCGGCCTCCAGGCAGCGGACGACCGCCCGGGCGTTCTCCACGGTCAGCGCCCGCTCGCTCGCGTAGTACGACCCGCCCTCGGAGCCGAGGATCAGGAACCGCTCCAGCCGCGCCCAGTCGTCGACCGCGAAGGCGTACCCACCCGCCGAGTTCGGCACCTGGGCCGAGCCCGGGATCGGCTCGGACTGCGGCGTCTGGCGCGTGCGGAAATGCTTGAGGAACCTCGTGCTCATGGCAGACCTCCTTCCGGCGGGCAAGGGTTGTCGAGGGACCGCCGAAGCGCCCTACATCCCGGAAAGAATGGGTCGGGATGAGAGAACCCTCGCTCATCGGCCCGCCGAGGGCCCGTGTCAGGAGTCGAACCTGAAAATCCGAGAACCGACACGCAACGGCCCGGCCCTCGCGGACCGGTCAAGTTCGGGCGAATCGGCATTGCCGCCCCGGCGGCGACGCACGGTCGCGCCGGGACGGCCACGGGCCATCCGGGAATCGTCAAGTTCGGCGAGCAAGGGAGTGCATCAGGAGTTGCTTCGTTTTCAAGACGATAACCCTGTTGCTCCGGCTCGCCGAGTAGCGGGGGTGGGACTCGAACCCACAACCACATCATTAGCAATGATAAGGATCGACCGATCGGCCCGTTGCCGGGCAAGGGGGCTGGCGACCCGCGTGCTCTACCCGATTGAGCTACCCCGCCTCGTCACACTTGCGGACACATGCCCCGAACAGATGGTTCGGCGAACAAGGGAATGCCTCAGGGGGATTCTTTTTCAGAGAGAACCCTGAAGCTCCGGCTCGCCGAGGGCAGGGGCCGGGATTCGAACCCGGATCTCTCCATCCAGAGTGGTAATGATCAACCTCCGGCCCTTCCAGGCAAGTCCTGGCCGACCGCGTGTAGCGTGCTGCCGTTGCACCACCTCTGCCATCATGTCGCGACACCTCTCGGCCGCGTTCGGGTTCGCGCGAAAGCCCGCGATTCGGAGCGGCTGACAGGCTGCTCCGAGAGCCGGGGAATCGACCCGGCTCGATCCGGATGTCATAATCGGGCCTTCCCCCGGGCGGAACGAGATCACCCGCGAACGAGGGGACCGTCCAGCGACGCCCGAGACTCGCTCGCCCGACTGGCTCGCAAACCGCAACCGCTGGAGGAGATCGACATGCCCCGCACCACCCGTCGGCGGTTCCTCGAGGAGTCGATGATCGCGACGGCGACCGCCGTCGCCGCGGCCTCCGTCCCTCGGCTCGAAGCCCGGGAGGCGAAACGGGCCCCGGCCAACGACACGATCCGCCACGCCGTCATCGGCTGCCGGATTCGCGGCCGCGTGCACGCCGACCAGTTCGCTCGACAGGAGGGCGTCGAGGTCGCCTACGTCTGCGACCCCGACCGCCGGCTCGCCGACGAGCTGGCCGCCGCGGTCGAGTCGCAGCAGGGGCGCCGACCCAAAGCCGTCCAGGACCTGCGCGTGGTCTTCGATGACCCGGCCGTGGACACCGTCTCGATCGCCACGCCGAACCACTGGCACGCGCTGGCCGCCATCTGGGCGATGCAGGCCGGCAAGCATGTTTATGTCGAGAAGCCGGTCAGCCACAACGTCAGCGAGGGCCGGCGGATCGTGCAGGTCGCCGAGAAGACCGGCCGGCTCTGCCAGGCGGGCACCCAGAACCGCTCCCGGGGCGATCTGGTCGCGGCCGCCGAATACATCCGGGCCGGCAAGTTCGGCGACGTGACCCTCGCCCGCACCATCATCTACGGCCGGCGCGGCAGCATCGGCCCCCGCGGCACGTACGAGGTCCCCGAGCAGGTCGACTACAACCTCTACCTGGGGCCGGCACCTGCGAGCCGCTCACGCGCCCGAACCTCCACTACGACTGGCACTGGGACTGGGACACCGGCAACGGCGAGCTGGGGAACAACAACATCCACTACGTGGACATCTGCCGCTGGCTCATGGGGCTGAGCGGCCTCGGGGACTCGGTCCTCAGCGTCGGCGGGCGGCTCGGCTACGAGGACGCGGGCGAGACGCCCAACACGCAGATGGTCGTCCACACCTTCGGCCCGGCCACGATCATCCAGGAGGTCCGCGGGCTGAAGACCGACCCCTTCAGCGACACGTTCCGCGCCGGGCATGTGATCCACGGCACCGAGGGCTTCATCGCCGAGGGGTCGCTGTTCGACCCGGACGGGAACCTCGTCCGGACCTTCGAGGGCCCCGGCGAGAACCACTTCGCCAACTTCATTCGCGCGGTCCGGGAGGGCCGGCGCGACGCGCTGAACGCCGACATCCTGGAGGGCCACCAGTCAAGCGCGCTCTGCCACGTCGGCAACATCTCGTACCGGCTCGGAAGTGCCGAGACGCCCCGGGTGATCACCCGCGAAATCGAGGACCACAACCTCCACGACGACGTCCCACAGACCTTCGACCGCATGGTCGCCCACCTCCGGGACAACGGCGTCGACCTGGAGCGGACCCGGCTGTCGGTCGGTCCGCTCCTGCGCATCGATTCCGAGCGGGAAACCTTCTCGGGCTCCCCGGCGGCCGACGCCCTGCTGACGCGCGACTATCGCCGGCCGTTCGTGGTGCCGGCCGAGAGCGAGGTGTAACATGCCGCGACGACGACCAGGAACGGACACCGGAAGCTCACGGCGAGACTTCCTCCGATCGAGCGTGGGACTGACCCTCGGCCTGTCGGCGGCTGGCCCGGCCTTCTCGGCCGCGGCTCACGCTCAGGCCGCGGAGGAAACACCGCGCGCGGGCCCTTGCGCGTGCATCCCGACAACCCGCGCTACTTCACCGACGGCTCGGGCCGGGCGGTCTACCTCACCGGCTCGCACACCTGGAACAACCAGGTGGACATGGGCCGCGGCGATCCGCCGGAGCCGTTCGACTTCGGCGCCTATCTCGACTTCCTCGGCCGCCTCGGCCACAACTTCATCCGGCTCTGGACCTGGGACTCGACGACCTTGGACACCCGCGCCAACGGGCGGCTGGGCAAGGACTTCGTCCACCACGTCGCGCCGCTGCCCTGGGCCCGGACTGGCCCGGGTGAGGCCCTCGACGGCAAGCCGAAGTTCGACCTGACGCGGTTCGACGACGCCTACTTCAAACGCCTGAGGGACCGGACGGCCGCCGCCGGCCGCCGCGGGATCTACGCCTCGGTGATGCTGTTTGAGGGCTGGGGGCTGAGCCACGGCAACCAAGGCCGCGCCGCGCCGGAGGGTTGGGCCTGGCGCAGCCATCCTTTCCACCCCCGGAACAACGTCAACGGCATCAACGCCGGGGTGGACCCGGACGCCCTCAGCGGCCCCGTGCACAGCCTCGCCGACCCGGAGATCAACGCGATCCAGGTGGCCTACATCCAGAAGGTCGTCGACACCGTGAACGACCGGGACAACGTGCTCTACGAGGTCATCAATGAGGGCGGGCAGCAGGAGTGGGACTGGTGGGTCGTGAAGACCGTGCGCGGGCACGAGCGGACGAGGCCGAAGCAGCACCCGGTGGGCCTGACCGGCCACGGCGCCGAGCGGCTGGCGAGCCTGCTGGCGAGCCCCGCGGACTGGATCTCCCCCGGCCGGATCGACGGCTACGGCGAGGACCCGCCGGCCTGGGACGGCGCCAGGGTCAGCCTGCTCGACACGGACCACATCTGGGGGGTGGGCGGCAACCCGGCGTGGGTCTGGAAGAGCTTCGTGCGCGGCCACAACCCGCTGTTCATGGACCCCTACGACCACGCCGTCCTCGGCACCGGCGACCCGCGGCAGTGGGAGCCGCTCCGCCGGAGCCTGGGCCACGCCCGCCGGCTGGCGGGGCGCGTGGACCTCGCTACGATGGCCCCGCACGATGAGCTCGCCTCGACGGGCTACTGCCTGGCCCGTCCCGGCGACGCCTACATCGCGTTCCTGCCCGAGGGCGGCGCGGTCGACGTGAATCTCTCCGGCGTCCCCGGGCCGTTCCGGGTCGCGTGGATCCACCCGACGGACGGGACGCGCACGGAGGGTGAGCCGATCTCCGGCGGTGATCGCCGGTCCCTGAAGGCCCCGCGCCCGGGACCGGCCGTGCTGTACCTGCGGAAGTCCTGAGGCCCGGAGGGCACGAGGCCTGCCGCGGCGGGAGCGCTCGACACGCCGGCCCGGACCGGCGTCCACGGCGCGTGGGCGATGCCCTCCCCTCCGTCAACAGGGGCACCATGTTCCACGACGCAGACCCGGGTCTGCGGGGGCACCAGGCCACGGCCCTGCCCGGAACGCTGAGCGACCCCGACAGCGTCCGGTGTCCATTCATACAGTAGAGTGCGAGCAACCGCAGGGAGTTACGGGTGCTTGCATGACCCGGGGCGATTCAATTCCACCCGTCAGTCGATGATTCGGTCGACCACACCGAAGCAGGCCGAGTCGCCGGGGAAGTGGACGTGCGAGAGGGCCTGTCCGTCTTCGCCCTGCCGCAGGCACGCCGGCCTCTCCTGCGGATGGTCAATGCAGCCGCCCGATTGCCGACGACCAACCGGAAGAGGATCGGGCAGAGCGCATCGGCAGGTTCCGGCCACGACCCGATCCCGGTCTTTTCGATCGGCGGCAAGGCTCGCCGTCAGCGGGCTGATGATCGGGCGAGGTCGAAACGATCCAGGTCCATCACCTTGGCCCAGGCGGTGACGAAGTCACGGACGAACCTCTCCTCCCCGTCCGAGCTGCCGTAGACCTCCGCCAGGGCGCGGAGTTGGGCATGGGAGCCGAAAACAAGGTCGACGCGGGTGGCCGACCATTTCGGGGCGCCGGTCTTTCGGTCGAAACCCGCGAAGGCATTGCCGCAGGGCGAGGCCTGCTTCCATTCGGTGCCCATGTCGAGCAGGTTCACGAAGAAGTCGTTGGTCAACGACTCCGGACGCTCGGTGAAGACGCCGTGGTCGGTCCCATCGGCGTTGGTCTTCAGGACGCGCATCCCGCCGACGAGGACGGTCATCTCGGGCGCGGTCAGGGTCAGCAACTGGGCCTTGTCGATCAGCAAAGCCTCGGCCGGGATGGCGTACTTGCCCTTGATGTAGTTGCGGAAGCCGTCCGCGGTCGGCTCGAGCGCCTCGAAGGACTCGACGTCGGTCTGCTCGGCCGAGGCGTCCATCCGGCCCGGCGTGAAGGGCACCGTGACCTCGTGGCCGGCGTTCTTCGCCGCCTGCTCGATGCCCGCGCCGCCCGCCAGCACGATCAGGTCCGCCAGCGAGACCTTCTTGCCGCCGGTCGCGGAGCCGTTGAAGGCGGCCTGGATGACTTCCAGGGCCTTCAGCACCTTGGCGAGCTGGGCGGGCTGGTTGACCTCCCAATCCTTCTGCGGGGCCAGGCGAATCCTTGACCCATTCGCGCCGCCACGCTTGTCCCCGCCGCGGAACGTCGAGGCCGACGCCCATGCGGTCGAGACCAGCTCCGAGACGGAGAGGCCGGAGGCCCGGATCATGCCCTTGAGCGAGACGATGTCGGCTTCGTCGATCAGCGGGTGGTCCACCGCGGGGATGGGGTCCTGCCAGATGAGATCCTCGGCCGGCACCTCGGGCCCGAGATACCGGGCCTTCGGGCCCATGTCGCGGTGGGTCAGCTTGAACCACGCGCGGGCGAACGCTCCTGCCAACTGGTCGGGATTTTCGAAAAACCGACGCGAGATCTTCTCGTACGCGGGGTCGACTCGCAGGGCGATGTCGGAGGTGAGCATGGCCGGCGCGATTCGCCTCGACGGGTCGTGGGCGTGGGGGACGGTGCCCGCGCCCGCTCCGTCCTTCGGCTTCCACTGGTGGGCACCGGCCGGGCTCTTGGTCAGCTCCCATTCGTAACCGAACAGGTTCTGGAAGTAGCCGTTGCCCCACTTCGTCGGCGTGGACGTCCAGGTGACCTCCAGGCCGCTGGTGATGGTATCGGCGCCGGCGCCGGTGCCGAAGTCGTTCCGCCACCCCAGGCCCTGCGACTCCAGCCCCGAGGCTTCCGGCTCCGGCCCGACGTGCGACGACGGCGCGGCGCCGTGGGTCTTGCCGAAGGTGTGGCCGCCGGCGATCAGGGCGACGGTCTCCTCGTCGTTCATCGCCATCCGGCCGAAGGTCTCGCGGATGTCGCGGGCCGACGCCGACGGATCGGGATTGCCGTCCGGGCCCTCGGGGTTGACGTAGATGAGCCCCATCTGCACGGCGGCCAGGGGGTTCTCCAGCTTGCGGCCGTGGATGTCGCCGTCGGCGTCGTCGTCACTGGACACCACCCCGCTGCCGTTCTTCTCGGACCCTTCCGACCCGTGCTCGTAGCGGACGTCGCCGCCGAGCCAGGTGGTCTCGGCGCCCCAGTAGACGTCCTGATCCGGCTCCCAGACGTCCTCGCGCCCGCCGCCGAAGCCGAACGTCTCGAACCCCATCGTCTCCAGGGCGACGTTCCCCGCCAGGACCATCAGGTCGGCCCAGGAGATCTTCCGGCCGTACTTCCGCTTGATCGGCCAGAGGAGCCGGCGGGCCTTGTCGAGGCTCACATTATCCGGCCAACTGTTGAGAGGCGCGAACCGCTGCTGCCCCCGGCCGGCGCCGCCCCGGCCGTCACCGGTCCGATAGGTGCCGGCGCTGTGCCAGGCCATGCGGATGAACAGCGGCCCGTAGTGGCCGAAGTCCGCCGGCCACCAGTCCTGCGAGTCGGTCATCAGCGCGGCGAGGTCCTTCTTCACCGCGGCGAGGTCGAGACTCTGGAACTCCTTCACATAGTCGAAGTCCTCGCCCATCGGGTCGGATTTCGATGAATGCTGGCTCAGGAGATCGAGCCTCAGTTGGTTCGGCCACCAGTCGCGGTTGGTCGCGCCGCCGCCGGCCGAATGCTTGGGGGCCGCGCCGGAGAACGGGCATTGCGTGGCGGTTGCATCTGACATCAGGATTCTCCCCTTGGTGTGGGCCGTGTCGTCGGCCCGATGGAGGCCCGCGAGCTGTCGGTCGATCAGCCCTCGTCCGGGCCCCGGGACGCCGCGAGACATTCGGGGCACGTGCCCCAGAAGATCACCTCCGCCTCGTCGACCTGGTAACCCGAGCAGTCGGCCGGGCTGAGACAGGGTGCATCGCCGACGATGCAGTCGACGTCCGCCGTCTTCCCGCAGGACCGGCAGATCAGGTGGTGGTGGTTGTCGCCGACGCGGGATTCGTAGAGCGCAGGGGAGCCCGCAGGCTGGATCCGCCGGATGAGGCCGTGGTCGACCAGGATGCCGAGTGCGTCGTACACCGCCTGGCGCGAGATCGTCCCGATCTCGCGGCGAGCCCATTCCGCGACCGCTTCCGCCGTGCAGTGAGGCCGGCTCGACACAGCCCGCAGCACGGCCAGTCGCTGGGCCGTGACATTCAAGCCGTGTTGACGAAGCAGAGAAGCAAGGTCGGTCGTCATGCGCTCAATGATAGCCGGCGATCTGGACGAAGTCCAGACTTTGACCTGTCCAATCCTTGGTTGTCTTCTGGATGTGATCCTCGGGCGCAGGACTCTTGCAAGGTCCTTCTCGATCGCATGCCGAATGTTCGAGTCCTGAAATTGAGATTCACTCGCTCATGGTTGCCCATGACTTCGTCTTGCGTGCGTCGGTCCGGCATGCCGAGGGAGTTCATCCGCGCCAACTCTGGCCGACCACTTCGAGGTGCGCAGAGACCCCGGCTTTGAACCGGACGACCGATATCCGCATCCAACGGACTCGCACAAGGAGTTCGCGGGGACATCGCCGCCGGGAGCGAGGTGGACGGAACCCAATCCCTCGTGCGGACCGCCGTGAATGTCTGGCCTTTCGCGGCGGCTCTCCCATACTCTGGAGCTTGGACCCGAAAACGGAGTATCCGATGAACCGATTGCTGGCCGCGATCCCGTTTGTATTCCCCGTCTTCGTCGCCGCCCAGGACTCCGTCGGCCCCGTCAAGGACGACCCCACCCGGATCACGCCCGAAATGAAGGCCAAGACGGAGACCATCGCCCGGGCACTCGAGGGTCTCACGCCCGAAGGCTTCACGAAAAAGAGCCGTGTTGAACGCTACACCGAAGCCAACTTGTACGAGAAGATCAACGGCCGGTCCGAACTGTTTCACTCCTACGACGTGACCGGCATGACCTTCGTCACCTTCTCCAAGGCGGACGACCCATCCAAATTCATCGACATCTTCCTCTACGACATGACCACCCCCCTCGGCGCCTTCGGCGTCTATTCGGTCGAGCGATCGCCCGGCAGCAAGCCCATCGCAACCGGCGACGGCGGCCACCGCACCGGGGCCGATTTCTTCTTCCGGAAGGGCCAATACTATGCGTCGATCCTGACGTCGGGACCCGACGAGGAGGTCCAGAAAGCGGCATCGGCCTTGGCCGATACGCTGGCGAATCGCCTGGAAGGCGAAGCGGCGGAGCTCTGGGGTCTCGCCATGCTCCCGGCGAAGAATCGGATCGACGATACGGTCCAATACCTCATGGTCGATGCCCTGGGGCTCGACTTCCTGACCAACGCGTTCACGGCCCGATACCGCGACGGCGAGGCCGAGTTCACCGCCTTCGTCGCGCGTTGCAAATCGGCCGATAACGCCGCAGAAGTCCTGGCCAAGTACAAGGCCCACCTCGAAGAATTCGGCGACATGGCCGAACCGGCCAAGATCGAAGGGGCGTCGGTCATATTCGCCGACATGGGCGGCGGCGACTTCGACGGCGTCTGCCAGGTCGGCGACGTCATCGCCGGCGTCACGGCGGTCAAGGGCCGCGACGCGGCCGTCAAGGCCATGACCTTCCTGCTCAAAGGACTGAGGATCCCGAAATGACCTGGCGCGGCGTCGGTCGACAGGCCAGGAGGTTGGCCAATCCCCGCGGATCGGCGCCAACCTCCAGCTCCTCCGGCATCATCGGCAGACCGTTCGCCCGCATCGAAGGCATATCGGCCCGGCGAATCGTGCGCCCAGCGCCGCCGCCGGAGGATATCCTCCGGCGGCTCGGCGGCAAGAGAACGGTCGGCGTCGATCAAGCCCTGACGAAGAGCTCCGCCGAGCGCTGAACGGCGGCGAGGTTCTCCTTGAAATGGGCGAAGTTCTGCATGTCGGAATTGACCACGTCGACGCCGTGGGCGAGGACAAACGCGTAGGACCGTTGCCAGGGCGAAAGCCCCGATTGCATGACCTTGTCGCTGTAGTGCCCGTCGAAGGCGTTCTCCAACCCCTTACCGCCGCGGGACGACAGGTAGCGGGCCGCCTTCATGCCGACGAGACCGATGCCGGCGTCCCGGGCACGCTGCAGCGTGGGCTGGAGGTCGACCATCGCCGGCGTGCCGGGAAGGAGGCTCTTCGAATCCCAGTCGTACCACCCGGCGGGGGTGATGGCGATCATGGCGAGGTCGTACCAGTCCGTCTCAATCATGGCCTCGAGCACTTGCTGCGCCCGCTTGTGGGTACTCACGCCCCAGTGGCCCACCTTCCCGGCCCGTTTCGCCTTGAGGAAGGCCTCGTGCAGCTGCTCGCAACGGACGACCTCCGGCTCGCCGACGCCCATGAGGTAATAGGCGTCCACGTAGTCGGTGCCCAGATCGGCGAGGCTCGCATCGAGCAGCCCCGTCCAGTAATCGGCCAGGAACTTGCCTTGCTCGGCGGTCAACGGCTTGCCCGGTTCGTAGCCGTCGATGGGGCGCAACGGCGCCTTGGACGTGACCCAGATCTTGCCGCGGTGCGCCGCGAGGAAGGGGGCGAAGGCGCGCTCGCTCCCCTTGTAATAGGCGTTGGAGCCGAGATCGTAGAAGTTCACGCCCGCGTCGAACGCCGCGTTGAGCAACCGGACGGCCTTCCCGCCCATCAACGCCGCGCCGCCGCCGAAGACGAGGCGGCTGCACAGGAAATTCGTCCGGCCGAGCTTGCGGTAGGGCATGCCGCTCCGCTCGTTGCGGTGGATCAGGCCGTCGGCCGGCGCGTCCTGGGCCCGCGCCGACGGCGCGACGGCCGCCGTGGCAGTGGCAGTGGCGGCGGCGGTGGTCCTGATGAATGCCCGGCGGTTCATCTCATACGGCGTGGTCATGACGCTCCCCCTGGGGCTGGACGATTCCCGCCTGCTTGCCGCCGCTTACCACGCTAGCTGGACGGGCGCATCGCGTCAATCTTCGCGGCCTCCTGCCAGAGGATTGGCGATCAGGGCGAGCGTCCGTGGGATAAACCGCCCCCAGCTCCGGTTCACGGCGGGCTCGACCGCGGGACAGGGCTCCTTGATCGCCTCGGATTCCCCCGGGACGGCCGACACGATCACGGATGCGGGCTTCGTGCTTGACCCGCCGATCTCCCCGGCGGTCGCGGCCCTCTCGGTGGTTCCTGAGCCCCCGACCGTGACGCTCCCGGGTATCGGGGCCATCAGCCCGATCGTCTGCGTCCGCAGTAGCAGCGGGCGGATAATTGGGGAGCGAATCGATATGATGACCGACCGTGCCAGTTCGTGCAGAAAGCGCGTCACTGGACACGTGAACACAGTTCCTTCTCGTCGGGCCTCCACCTCGCCTGCCGGCCGAGAGCCGCGTTGCACACTTCGGTCCGGCACGCCGGAGGCCGTGCGCCCAGCGCGTCGCCGTGCAACTCGACTCCATCCTTGCCGCGGTTGGCACTCTTCCCAAGCCACCGGGGCAGGTTCGAGCGGGGCCCAGGACCTCGACGCCACCGGAAGGATCTCACGCACGGTCGGGCGAGTTCGACCGGGCCGGCGACGCGCGTCGTTCTTCTCACGGCACCCGAAGATCGGAGGCCGCGAGGCGGTCGATCTCCGAGGGAGGGCCCCTACTTGATCACCGCGGGCAGATCCTCGCCCTTCGGGTAAAACTTCATCGAGACGGAGTTCACGCAGTGGCGCGTGTCCTTCGCCGTGAGCCCTTCGCCCACGAAGACGTGCCCGAGATGGCCGCCGCAGTTCCGGCAGAGGATCTCCGTGCGGAAGCCGTCGCTGTCCGGGACCTTCGCGACCGCCCCCTCGATCTTGTCGTCGAAGCTGGGCCATCCGCACTCGCTGGCGAACTTGTCTTCGGAGCGATAGAGCGGGGCGTTGCAGCGGCGACAGACGTAGGTCCCGGGCTCCTTGAGGTCGGTGTACTCGCCGGTGAACGGCATCTCCGTCCCCTTCCCGAGGATCACCCGCGCCTCATCGGCCGAGAGGGGATTGAAACGAGCACCCGACGCGGCCTTGTCCCTCGGCGGCATGGCGGTTTCTCGAGTGGGGCCGTCGCCGCATCCGGCAAGGCCGAGGCAGAGGATCGCGGACACCGTTCGCCATCGAGGTCTTCGGGGCATGAGGACGATTCCTGGCGGGCGAATCGGGCGGCGACAATCATTCTACCGGGTCGGCCACCCGAACGGGATGGGAGGATGGGCGTTCGCGAGTCGAGCGCACATGAGGGAGTTAGGGGACCGCAACGGCCGCCGTGCCCGTGGAGATCCGACGCCAGGCCGGCCCCGGGGGCGGCTCACACGCTCCCCACTACAACCAACGCGGATGATCCGCACCGCGGTCGTCGATCCCCTGCGTGATCCGCCGCGGGTCCCCGCCATCGGCGTCCGACACCCAGATCGCCGGGGCCTCGCCGACACCGGCCCGGCAGAACGCCAGGTGCCGCCCGTCGGGCGATTCGCTCACGCGGAAATCCCACGCCTGCGGCTCGCTGCGCGTGAGCACCTCGACGCCCCCGTCCCGGGGATCGAGGCGGCAGATCGCGGTCCCGCCGCGGGCGAGCTCGGGCTTGTAGTCGCGGTTGAAATGGTCGACGTCGGGCCGGGCGGGCTGATACTCCCACGGGACCTTCGAGCCCGGCAGCTTGCGGGGGAAGAGGATGCGGCCGTCGCGGCTCCAGGCCGGCACGTTCGACCCGCCGCTGCGTGACTCCGGGCTGCCGTAGGTCGCGCCGAACCACATCGACCCGCCCTCGGTGAGCACCCGGTGCTCCCCCTCACGCCCGACGCACACGTCCGCCCAGTCGTGGCCGGGGTCGGTGCCGGGCGTGCAGTCGGCATAGGCGACCCACGCGCCGTCCGGCGACCAGGCTGTCCCGAAGTAGAGGTGACCCTCCTGCGCCGCCAGGAGCCTGCGGTTCGACCCGTCGGGGTCGCTGGTCCAGACCTGATAGCCGCTCGGGCTGGCGAGATGGAAGGCCACGCGGCGGCCGTCGGGGCTGAGGCTCAGCCCGTAGGGGAGCCCCTCGCCCGCCCGGGTGAATTCGCGGGCGTCCGAGCCGTCCAGGCGCACGCTGAGCACCTGCCCGACCTTCTCGCGCACCACCTGCACCAGGATCCGGTCATCGCCCAGCAGCAGGGCGGGCGTGACGAACGGTGCGCGGCGGTCCTTCGTGCAGATCTCCTCCAGCGAGCCCGTGTCCAGGTCGTGGACCCACAGATGGGTCGGCGTCCGGGTGTAATACTCGTCGAACGGCTTGCCGGGTCCGTCGCGCCTCGGCTCCATGCTCAGCAGGACGATCCGCCGCCCGTCGCCGAAGGTGCCCCCCGGCTGCCACGTCGCCTGGCGGGGCCTGTCGAGGTCGAGATAGCGCAGGCCGCTACCGTTGGCGTCCACGATCCCCGTCTTGCCCCGCGAGGTGAACAGGAGCCGGTTCCTTCCCGAGGCCACTCCGGCGGGGGTCGCGGGGAAGATTGCGGTCAGGGCGAGGGCCGCCAGGAACTCGCGGCGACTCGGCTGCGACGAAGCGGGCATCGGACGGGCTCCGGGAGACACAAGCTACCGAGATCCGCATCCGAGTTTAGCAAATCCCCCGGACGGGTGAGGCGGTCGCGCCGGTGGCATGGCCCTCCGCCCTCGGTGGCGGCCATCGGCGTCGCGTCCGTCGATCGACAGTGGCGGGTCCCCGCCGCCTCGCTTGAGAGCCCGCTCGGCCTCGGCCTGGTGCGAGAGGAAGAAGCCGTAGTCGGCGCGGAGGAAGGCCCGGACGCGGCCCTTGCTCCGGTCGGCCCTGGCCTGCAGGTCGGAGCCGAGCAATCGGGCGAAGTACGCCTGGGTCAGGTGGGCGGCGCGGTCGGGGTCGTTCCCCTTGCGGCGGATGAAGGCGTAGAGCGGATACCAGCAGCCCCGGCAGAGCTCCTGCAGGGCCCGTCGGGCAGAGGGTTCGCCCGGGTCGCCGGCGGCAACCACCCGGCTCCAGAGGGTCGTGGGGAACGGAGCCTTCGAACGGGGAGCGGTCTCGGGGTTGAGCATGGCGGGCCTCCCCGGAGTCTCGGGGCCAGGTGGACCCGCGTCGCCCGCCCGGTGCCTCGACCCACGCTACGGCATCCCGGTCCGGCATCCAAACCCTCGATGCTGCCGGGAGGTCGAGCAGCACCAGCCGCTGCGAGTGGAGCGGCGCCGTTCGATCGGCCACAGCACTTTGGACTCCCGCTGGAAATCGTGCAGGGCCTCGACCAACTCCGCCACGGTGGCGAAATGCCGGGCCCAAAGGAGCTGCTCTTTCAGTACCCTGCGTCGGTCCGAAACGCCGAAGGCGTCATGATCCAAAGTGGCCTCGGCCGATCTCACCGACGCACGCCGCGCCCGTTTTCGTCCGTCAGGTGAACCGCACCGAGCGGCATGATGCTCCGGGTGCGGCGTGGTCTGCTCGACGAGCAGGCATCGCAGAACGTCGAAGACCTCCCCTCCCCCCGCATCGTGTCACGGCTTCGTGTTTGTCGTGGTAAGATGGAGCGCCGACGCCACCAAAGGACCGAGTGCGTGCCGCCTGACGCAGGAGACCCGCCGTTGGAACCACCACCCGGCGAGACGATGACCCGCAGGACGTTCGCCCGGTCGGCGGGGGGGACCGCGCTTCTGGCGGCCCTGCCGGCACCGGCTTCCCCGGCTCAGACTCCGAGCGATCGCGGCGATGGCCTGCCGGATGCGCCTGGGCTCACCCGCCACGTGGCGGATTTCATCGCCCGGACGACCTACGAGGACCTGCCCGCCGAGGTGATCGCGCTGGGCAAGAAATCCATCCTGGATGCGCTCGGCCTGGCGCTGTGTGGGTCCCGTGCTAAGGCGGGGAGGCTCGGCCTGGCCTATGTCGCCTCCCTCGGCCTGTCCGAGAGCGGGGCCACGGTCATCGGGGCGACGGCGAAGCGGCCGGCGCGCTTCGCGGCGTTCCTGAACGGCATCGGCATCCATTGCGACGATTATGACGACACCCAGCTCGCCGTGGGCAGCGATCGCCAGTACGGGCTCCTGACGCACCCGAGCACCACGGCCCTCCCTCCGGCCCTGGCGCTCGCCGAGGTGGGCGGTCGGTCCGGCGCGATCTGATGCTGGCCTATCACCTCGGCGTGGAAGTGGAATGCAAGATCGCCGAGGCGATGTCACCGCGGCATTATGAACAGGGCTTCCACCCCACCGGAACCGTCGGGACGTTCGGTTCCGCCGTCGCCGCCGCGAAGCTCCGGGGTTTGGAACCGGCTGCGATCGCCCGGGTCCTGGGGATCGCCGGCAGTTGCGCCGGCGGCCTGAGAGAAAACTTCGGGACGACGACCAAGGCGCTCCACGCCGGTCGCGCGGCCGAGGCCGGGATCATGGCCGTGGACCTGGTCGCGCTCGGCTGGACCGCCAGCGACCAGATCCTGGAATCGCCCCGCGGCTTCTTCCGGGCCGCGGCAGGGACCTTTGATCCCGATGCCCTCGTGCCGAAGCTGGGCCGGCCCTGGACCTTCGTGACGCCGGGGATTTCCATCAAGCCGTTTCCGTCCGGCTCGCTGACCCACCCGGCGATGACCGAGTTGCTGCGGCTGATCGCGAAGCACAAGATCCGGGCGGAGGACATCGAGCGGGTGGACGTCGGCACCAATCGCAACATCCCGAACGCGCTCATCCACCACCGGCCGGAGACCGGCCTTCAGGGCAAGTTCAGCATGGAGTTCTGCCTGGCCTGCCTGCTGCTCTACGGGCGGGCGGGGCTCAACGAGTTCACCGACGAGGTCGTGGCCCGTCCCGAGGTCCGGAGGATGATCGAGCGCATCCATCTGGGCGTCCACCCCGAGGCGGAACGGGCGGGCAACAACCGGATGACCACCATCCTCGATCTCAAGCTCAGGGACGGCCGCACCCTCTCCGGTCGCGCCGATTTCGCCAAGGGCAGCCCCCAGGACCCGATGAGCTTCGACGAGGTCGCCGGCAAGTTCCGCGAATGTGCGGCCTTCGCCGACTGGCCCGACGACCGATCCCGGGCCATCGTCGCCACGGTGCGCGATCTCGAAGATCTCGCCGACGTCCGGGCGTTGACCGCGCTCTGTGCCCGCTCGTCCTGATCCCGGCCGATCGGTCGGGGTCAAGGAGCGGACGGCAGCAGGTTGAGCTGCACGTAGTCCAGGCGGCCGGGAGGGCCTTGCGTGGCCACCGCGATGTCATCGCCGGTTTGAATCGCGACCTCCGGGATGACTCGACTCATCCAACCCCGACCCGTTCCGGGAGATTCCCACGAGGGGCCCCGGGCGACGCCCTGGATGAGAAGGGTGAATCGAGTGGGACGTTCCGACTCGTCGAAGTACCGGACCTCCACGTCGTAGCGTCCCTGCGAGGCCGTGTAGGGCTCGTCGAACGTCGTGCGGATGCGACCGCTCGCGGCGCCGGCCAGCCTGGCATCGAGGGCATGGGAGGCGGTCCGGTCGTTGCGGTCTTCGACCTCATAGCCCTCGAGGTCGCGGAAGTTCTCGGACTCGAGTCGGACCCGGCTTCGAGCCTGGATCGGCGCCGGCACGATGTGGTCCTCGAGCAGCCGTTCCAGCTTGGCGGGGCTCGCCTCCTCGTCCCCCGTCATCAGGAAGTACGCCATGCCGGCATCGGAGGGATCGGGGCGCGTCGAGACCTCCAGCCGTTCCCAGAGGAACCGGACCCTGGGGTTGTCCGAATCCCTCATCCAATGATACGGCTGCCACTGCTCGGGCCGAGGCTTCCGGCCATAAGGACTCGTGCTCAGCAGCCGATTCTGGTCCCGGATCTGGACCCAGTGGACACCCGATTCGATCACGCTCCGCTTCGTCCTCGTGAAGGTGTACTTCGCGGAATAGCCGTCATTCCACCGGCTGTGAGAGATGCAGTAAACATGGCGCCGCTTGTCGGGATCGGACTTCTCGATCCCTCGGAAGGGGACCTCCATGGGGCCGGCCACGATGAAGTACAGCGGGTTGTCCGCCGAGGACTCATCGATCGCCCTGGCGATGCTGGCCAGCGCACCTTCGAGATCCTTCCGGCAGTCGTGGAACACGCTCCGGTCGTAGCCGTAGCGCTCCGCCGCGCCCAGGACGCTCTCGGCGTGCGTCGTCTCCCAGGCCGGGTCCGTCCTGGGCAGGATGCAGTTGTAGTCGAAGTGGACCAGACGATCCCGGGCCCCGCACGCCGCGAAGATGGCCAGGGCGACGGGCGATGCCGCCCAGTCGTCGGGGTCGTTGTGATTCCCGTCGCAGCTCCAGGCGATGCGGCCCCGGAACCGGCCGGCCTCGGGAGGTCCCCCGGCGCAACGGTTCGACGCGGGCGTGAGCCCGATCGACAAAACCAAAGCTGTGAAAATGAGAATTCGCTTCATGAATGATGTCTCTTGGGACCGACCGTGCAGGGTTCTCACCGGGGATCGTGGAAGCCGGAGAGGATCTGCATCGCCCCCCGCTCGTACCACCAGCCCATCTCGGGGTTCAGGGCCGCGGTCCGGCGCGGGTGGTACGGGTTGCGCTTGTGGACCGTCCGGGTGGCGTAGAGGATCTGCGGACCGGTGCCGGCCTTCACGACGAGGTCGGCCGAGAAGGGCGAGAAGACCTCGACATCGTCGGGCTCCGGGTTTCCCTCCGCCTTCACGACCGCCCGCCGCTGCTCGAAGGTGCTCAGGTCGTCCCACAAGGCGCTCTCCCCTTGGGAGTTGACGGTGGCCGTGAACGTGACGTACGAGGCGAGGTTCGACCAGACCTGCAGCAGGCGCCGGCTCGGCGGCTCGGCCGCGAGATGGATGTGCACCTGGGCCCCGGCCACGGCGGCCAGCTCCGCGATCTCGGACCACAATCCGTCCCGGCCGATCGTCACGACCGCGGGCACGCCACGGACGCGGAACCACATGGCCGCCGGGTTCGTCCCAGGTTCGAACGGGGCGCTCGCGGCGAGCTGGTCGTAGCGGGTCAGCACGTCTCCATCCGGGCCGATGACGTAGGCGGAGTTGCGCGTGCCCTCGGCCATCCCGACGACCACGGAAATCCGTTGCGAGCGGGCGGCCGCCCGGATCCGCTCGAGGCCGCCGTCGATGGCACGCTCGGGGAAGGCGACGAGGTCGGCGCCATGGGCTTTCGCCTCGCCGATCCCGGCCTCGACGGCCTCGAGGCCGGTCACCTGGGCCGCCGCGATCTTGAGCGTCGCCTCGGGCGACTCCAGCGGCCGGAACCGCACGGGCGCATCGGGCTTCTTCGCCTCCCAGAACGGCCTCAGCGCCGGGTGTTGGGACCTCGCGAGCGCCTCGGCACGCGTCGCCAGGGTTGGGTCGATGTCGGCCACGATCATCGTCTCCCGGTCGTCGGGAACCGAGGCCACGATCCGGCCATCGGGCGCGATGATCGCCGAGTGACCGTGCGCCGACTTGCCCGGACCCGAGCCGCTGTTGGCGAAGATCACCCAGACGTTGTTGCGCAGCGCCCGAGGCACATACCAGTACCACCCCAGCGCCGGCACCCACTCGCTGGCGAAGTTATTGGACAGCTCGATGCTGAGCCGTGCGCCCCTTGCTGGATCGGCCGCTCCTCCACGCCGCGGAGCCAGCGATCGGCACAGATCATCGCGCCTGCGGGCACGCCATCGAGCGAGAAGAGGCCCGGCATCGCGGCCCGATGGTCGTCGTAGATCTTGTCGTAGCGGAAGGTCTCGCGTCCGGAGGGATCGATGACCCGCATCCAGTTGGCGTTCTTGCCCAACCTCGGCGAGGGCGTCCAGCCGCCGAACACGACGTACACGCGATGCGACCGGGCCGCCTCGCGAATGGCGTCCAGGGCTTGATCGACCTCGGCTGCTGGTGTGCCGTCCAGGCCCCGAAGCGCGGCTTCGGGAAACACGACCACCCGCGCCCGCTCCGCCGCGGCCTTCGGGATCCAGGAGAGGATGCGGTCCCGATTCTCGACGACGGTCGGACCTTCCGCCATCTGGACGACCGCGATGCGGATCGTCTCGGCTCGAGCGGTCGTGCATGCGGCGATGGCCAGCACAACCGCACGCAGGATCGCCATGACTCGGACCTCTGGGTTGCAGAAACCGTTCCTCGAATTCGGCCGGCTCCATGTTACAGCGTCTCGAAGTCCGGATCGACGTCCTGGTCACGTGGGGGGCAAAGTTCGCCCGCCGCCCAACTGGAGCGACCGGCAAGCGGGGGTGCTGAAGGGCGCGGACTTCCTCGGCGGCGTAGTGCCGACCGACGCCGGATCGGGTAAATAGGATGAACCACAGCGTTCGCTCCGCTGCCGCCACGGGCTCTCACCAATTGAAGAACCTACGAGAAATTTTATGTTTAGGCTTCTGCTGACGTTCTTGATCGCAGCTCTCGCATGCTCCAGCGCGTTGGCCCAGCCGCCGACACGCAAGTTCGATGACCCGGGTGCCCCGCCGTTCAAGGTGTTGAAAGAGGGCGAGAACCCTCCGCTCGACGCCGACGACAACTTCGTCATCGGGCCCAACTACGTGCCCGCGCCGGAACGCCAGAAAGTCGACTGGCGTCCCCGAGGGGAAGGTGGAGCAGTTCGTCATCGACTCGAAGGAGACCAGGCTCTTCAATCCCGGCATCGCCCGCGATGAGTTCGGGAAGGTGGACCCGAACAATCCGAAGACGCTGATCGTCGAGACGCACCCCATCGACTACGAGCGGAAGGTCGGCGTCTACATCCCCGCCCAGTACAAGGAAGGGACCGAGGCGCCGTTCATGGTGGTCCACGACGGCCCCGGCCAGGCCAGCGGTTACAAGACGATCCTCGACAACCTGATCCACCAGAAGCGGATTCCGCCGATCGTCCTCATTGCCATCGGCAACGGCGGCGGCGACGCCCAGGGGCACGAGCGCGGCAAGGAGTACGACAACATGAACGGCGACTACGCCGAGTACATCGAGACCGAGGTGCTGCCGCGCGTGGAGAAGAACTGCGGGGTGAAGCTGACGAAAGACCCGGACGGCCGCGCGGCGATGGGGAACAGTTCCGGCGGCTCGGCGGCACTCATCATGGCCTGGTTCCGCAACGACCTGTACCACCGCGTGCTGACGACCTCGGGCACGTTCGTGAACCAGGCCTGGCCGTTCGACCCGAAGTACCCGGACGGGGCCTGGGGCTTCCACGAGACGCTCATCCCCGACAGCCCCAGGAAGCCCATCCGGATCTTCCTCTCCGTCGGCGACGCGGACCTGCTCAACCCCAACGTGATGCGGGACGGGATGCACGACTGGGTCGAGGCCAACCACCGCATGGCCAGGGTGCTGAAGGCCAGGGGCTACGAGTACCAGTACCTGTTCTGCCGCGGGGCCCGCCACAGCGTCGGCAACGCCCAGCAGCAGTTCCTCCCGCACGCCATCGAGTGGGTGTGGAAGGGGTACACCCCGAAGACGGACAAGTAGTCGACCGATCCGACGTCGGAAGGCGCAGCCTCTCGCCTCACGTCGATTCCGCCTCCGGCAGTCATGACGATTACAAGAGCACGGCGAACAGGCCCGCGGCGTGTGGCTGTGGTCTCGTCTTCGAGACCACGGCGGGGTGGCTGGGGTCGTCCTCGACCCCGGTCCGGCTCCTGACACAACGATGGGGAGACCGGGGTCGAGGACGACCCCAGCCACCCGTCCGTACGCGAGAAGGCCCGCCTCGTGCGGTTCCTCGCGGGCCTTCCCCGGCTCGATGTCCGCGGCGCTCGACCGGACCCCGCTCCGGAGGGCCGAAAAGGGGGACCGAAAAGGGGTCAGGAGCGAATGGCACTCGGAACTGTCATAACGCGGCTTCCATCAATCGTTTACGTGCTTGTTGACGCGGCTCCGTGAGGAAGCGTTGCGGCTTCGGCCGGCGTTTGTTCGCACGCGGCTCGACGCGGCCGAATCGGTCGCCGACCTCGTGGTATGAGATCGCTTCGAGCATCGCCTCCAACAAGCGTTGCCGGTCGCCTGGCTTCGCATGGCGCATCGCGTCCTGGAATGCCGCCATCGTCTGCAACGTCCCCTTGAAACTCAAGAGTCGCGCCTGCTTGTCGTGCGCCTCGGCCGCCATCGCCGTCACCCCCCGGATCAGGTTGTACGCCAACAGGTGCATCCAGATCTCCTTCCGGACCATCTCCGGCGTCTTGCAACGGAGGACGTCCATCTGCAGCACGACCTTGATCGATCGAAAATCTAATTCAATGTCCCATCGTTCAAGGAAAAGCTCCCCCACCTCCTCCTTCGTGTACTCCTCGGCGTCGAGCATCGTCGTCACCAGCACCAACTCGTTGACTCGGAATCCGGGCTGATCCACCTCCACCCGCAATTCACGCACCTCCAGTTCTTTGGGAAGAGCCTCATAGGTGGACTCGTCCATCCATTCGGGGCGCTCCGGCTTAGACCAGGTGACCACGTGGTCTTCTATGCCCAGTCGCCGCCCACGGCGGAAGTCAAACTTCCGCCGCTGGTGCATCCGGAACAGGACGTCGACGCCCCGTTCCGACAGGCCCGCGATTCCGAAGAACGAGGCGAAATAACGGTCCCCCAGCACGACCTCACCCCGCTCCAGGCCATCCCAAAGCGTGCGGAACAGGGCGGTCTCGCCCGTCTCCTTCCCCTGGTACGGGCCCAGCGCCAGGTCGCGCACCACCCCGGTGGCCAGCGAGATCAGCGCGACCATCCGGACCAGCGGGAACCCCAGCCCGATCCCTGGCGTCTTCGCCTGCGGGAACGCCTGCTGGTTCGCCGGGGTGTCGGGCATCGAGGCCGTCGTGCCATCGACGAGCGTCACCCGCCGGCCGTGCCAGAGCCAGGCGTCGGCGGCGCGGCCGTCGATCTCCCGAGCGGTCCGGCGCACCAGCCGGGTGACGAGTCCCAGAGGGAGCCGCTGGCGCGCCTCGCAGTAGCTGTTGGTCTCCGGAGAGCACGGCTTGCGACCCTGGATGGCCATCCAGAGGATCACCCGCGCGACGGCCGCGCGGCAGGAATGGTCGGGATCGAGCACCTGTGAGAGGAACACGCCCAGGGTCACCAGGGGGGTGAAGATTCGCTCATTGAACGTGCCCCCTTCCTCGGCCAGTTCGGCTGCGACCATGCGGCTGTCGAGGATCTCGGAGAAGGGGAGGACGGTCGACTCGCGGAAGGAATTGACCTGCGCTTCGATCGACTTTCGGGTAGGCTGGCACACCGTCGGCCTCCTTGCTGGGACAGGGCTTGGATTGGGTAATCACCAATCCTTGTCCCAAGGAGGCCGACATTTGTCTATCTCCTACCATAGAATCGCTTTATGACAGTTCCGAGTGCCATTCGCTCCTGACCCCTTTTCCGAGTACCCCTTTTCCGAGTACCTTTTCCGAGTACCTTTTCCGAGTACCTTTTCCGAGTACTGACCCCTTTTTCTCCCTCGGGGGCCAGCTGGCGGGATGACCTGGGACGAGCATTACCATCTGTGGTCCGACGCTCGCCGGAGGCCCGGCCAGGAGGCCCACTGGCGGGTGCAAGCGGCGCGGAAGCGCGTCGCCCAGAACTCGCCGGACGACTGGCGGTGGCTCGAAGAGGGGCTTGCGGACCCGGACCGGAAGGTGTTCGTCGCGCTGGTGTTCAAGTTCCAGCCGGTCCCGAGGCGGCTTTTCGGGCCGATGCTCTGTGCCGGCGTGCTGGAACGGAACCCGAGCCTCAACCGGATGTTCATCGAGCCGTGCGTCCGCTCCCTCGGGGCTCGGCGGGTCTTCCAAGCGTTGCTGGAATACCTGGAGTCAGGGACCGATTCGGAGAAGGCCGGGGCGGCCAGCGCCGTGTATCAAGCGGACTGGGCCGGCAACCCTCGGAACGAAGACTTGGGCGAGTTGCGGCGGCGGATCGATTGCCAGATGCTCCGCGAGTTCGTCGGTAACTCGGATTTGGAAGTTCGCCGGCGGATCGTCCCGATGCTACGCCTGGAAGCGGAAGCCTACCCCGTTGAACTGCGGCCGTTCATCCCGGTGGCCGTCCAGGTCGCCCGTTCGCACCCTGACGAGTACATCCGCCATAGGATCGAGGTACAATTGGGAGCCGGTGGGCCGTTCATGGCCATCCCCGACACCGGAGCGGGCACCGCCTAACCTCTCGCTGCAGCGCAACCCCCCATCCGCGAGCCGCTGCGGTGGGTTGCGGCTCGCTGACGCGAGGCTGACCCACCCTACTCGACTGAACGGGCGTCGGGCTGTAAAGGGTGGTTGATTGACGACCATTTCCAGCGGGTCGGCGACCGGGACCGCTGAGTTCAGGAGATTGGCCGCATGACTCGTGCTCTTCTCTTGTGCCTCTTGATAACCGGCTGTTCCGCACGTCCCATCGCTCCGCCTCTAATTTCCCCTTCCGGCGCATTCGCCGTGACAACCGAGATCTCGGGCGCGGAGGCAGGCCCTTCTGACCGATATTGCGTTCGTCTCAAGGTGAGAGAGACGAAGACGGGGCGTGTGATGACCTTCCAGACTGGGGCATCCGATGTGCAGAAATGGGCGATCGCCTGGTCCCCCTCAGACTCCTTGGTCCTGTATTCGTCGGATATAGGGATTCTGGCCTATGACATAAAGAACGGACAGATTGTTGAGCGTTCACCAGACGATGCCGAAAGAAAGGTGGCACGCGAGGCGTACAGGAGAAAATACGATCAACAACCACCGGCTTGACTTCCGCTACAGAGCCTCTTGACCGCCGCGAGAGGCGCAACGGCTGAACTATTGTCGAGGCGTGACAGTTTCTCGACGGGTGGCTGTGGTCTCGTCTTCGAGACCACGGCGGTTGTCGATACGGCCGTGGTCTCGAAGACGAGACCACAGCCACACAGACGACCCTTGAGGTGGAAAGGGTGATCCATTGTCGAGGCTTGCCAGCCACCCGGGCGCCATCATGATATCCGCGTGTGCCCTGGTTCAGAAATCTGAGCTGCAAGGAGACTCGACATGAGCCGCCGCATACGGTTCCCTATCCGGCGGATTCTGGTCGGGATTGTCTGCGGGGCAGGGGTCGGCGTCCTCCTTCATTTCGCGGCCTTCGGTGGACCACAGGGCCCGGTCGAAGAAGCGAACTACTCCGTCTGGGTCGCGGAGTCCGCTGGCATCGTCGCGGTCTTGGGCGGGATCGCGGGGGGCGTCCTGAGAGCCTCGGGTTGGGCCATGCTCGCCGGGTCGATTGTCGGGGCGATCGTGGTCGGCGTCGGGGGCGTTCTAGCGACCCAGCACATCAAGGGGCTCGTCTATTCGCTCCTCGGTGTTCCCTTCGGTGCCCTGCTCGTGTTCTTGTATGGTGTCGTACGCGAGTCAGCGAAGCCCGAGGACAAGGCCGGTGTGCCGCCAGCATCAGCCGGCATCTGGGATCGCGAATTGGACCGGTGAGCCGGCTCAGAAGGCGCAACGGCTCGATAATTGTCGAGGCGTGACAGTGTCTCGACGGGTGGCTGTGGTCTCGTCTTCGAGACCACGGCGGTTGTCGATACGGCCGTGGTCTCGAAGACGAGACCACAGCCACACAGACGACCCTTGAGGTGGAAAGGGTGATCCATTGTCGAGGCGTGACAGTGTCTCGGACGGTCGTGTCTCTCGTGCCAACCCTTCGTCCCGCCCCCGCGTCGCTATTTCTTGACCGCCGCCCCTTGACGTCCCGTATAATATAGCCAATCGGGCCCGTGGGCCCGGAGCCGGGCGATGTGCGGCCCGGCGAGGCGGCCGAAGCGACGACGTGACGTGGCAAGCAACAGGAGACGGCGACGATGGCCCTCAGCGAAGCCCAACTGCGCGCCAACCGCGAGAACGCCAAAAAGAGCACCGGCCCCCGCACCCCCGAGGGCCGGGAACGCTCCCGACGCAACGCCCTCCGGCACGGACTCGCCGGCCAGGGCGCCGTGATGCTGCCCGAGGATGAGGCCCTCTACCGCGAGCGGCTCGAAGCCTGGACCGACACCCTCCGGCCGCGCGACGCCGTCGAGGAGTACCTCGTCTCCCGCGCCGTCGTGCGCTCCGTGCAGCTCGACCGCGGCACCCGCATCGAGAACGCCCGTGTGGTCGAGCGGGTCGAGGAGGCGGAGCGGCAGTTCGAGATCGCCTGGATTGAGGACTTCGAGCGGGTCGAGGCGGAACTTCGGCAGTTCGGCCGGCTGGGGCGGAGCTTGAAGCGTCGCGGCTGGATGACACTCGACGAGTTGAAGGCCCTCAAGGACCGGCTCGGCCCGTTCGAGCCCAGCGACCCCCGGCCCGACGACCTCACCGCGCTGGCCCTGGAGGCCCTGCCACCCGAGCCGGCCGGCGCGCCCGCCGCCTCGACCTTGCCCCCGGAGCGGCTCGCCCTCCACCCCGCGCCCCGATGCCGGCCCCGTCGCCGCGCGAGTCGGCCGCCGAGGTCGAGCGTCGCCGTCGCGCCCGCCGGGTCCTGGCCGAGCTGATCGCCGAGCGTCGCGCCTTGCTGAAGCAGGAGCGCGCCCGGCTCGCCGAGCGGATCGACTCGCCCGCCGCCCGCGCCGCCGCCCGCGACCGGGCCGCGTTGGAGGACGACGCCGCGATCCGACGCTACGAGACCGCCAGCGAGCTGGGCCTCTTCCGCGCCCTGAACTTCCTCGAACGCCGCCGCCTCGGCGAGGACTTGCCCGCGGAGTTCGAGGGGGTTCCGATCCCGTTCCCCGAGGATTCTCCCGTGGAGCCACCGGGGAAGACCGAGGACGCCCCGGCGGTCTCGCCGACCTTCTCTCCCCGATGCGCCGGGCCCGGCCTCGACCGGAACGGTCCCGCTTCCGGGTGGCACGCCCGGAGTCTTCGACGGGCGTGAGGGCGTCAACCCGGCCCACGCCCCTTCCGGGCCTGCCATCCCGGAGCGAACGCTCCTCGCGGCCGAACGGCCCGAGCCTTCCGGCAATCCGGGCCAACCTTGCGGATTTCCGAACGAACCCAATCCCGCCGGGACACTCACCACGCGAGACAACCTCCCCGGTCCGTTCGCGGGCCTTCCCGAGCCGCCGCCGACCCCTCCGCCCGCTTGAGCGGTCGGGAGACCGGCTCCAGGATGAGCACGGAGTACCCCCGGCCGGCGGGTGGCCGTCCGGGCTCCGTCCTCTCCCCGCATTGGTTCGCGAGCTTCTTCGCGCGGGCCTCGGCCCGCCTCCGCTCCTGACCGGGCGCAGGTCGATCTCGGTGACAGGTGGCGATGTTGCCCACATCCGGAGGTCCGCGATGAACCGCCGCACCTTCCTCGCCGGGACGCCGGCCGCCGTGAACCTGGCGACGACTCTGCGGGCCGGCGCCCCTGGCCAGGACCGGAAGAAGGTCCGCATTCCGCGCTGGGAGCCGGAGCGGGTAGTCGGGTCGGTCCAGGGCGTCCGGCCCGCGGCGGGCGATGGTAGGGGTTCGGTCTCCGCCCCTGGACCGATGGCCCGTCCCGGTGGTCGTCTCGTCGCGTCGGTCGCCCCCGCCGTACCAGCCGTCGGCCCTCCGCTTGAGCCGCTGGAAGCGGTGGGAGCTTCCCGGAGTGATCCAGCCGATCGGCTGTCCGACGTCGATCGACGCCCCAATGATGGCGGCATCGCGTGCCGGGTGTCTCGCTCACCCGTCACGAGGAGAGCCGTGACGAGGGGCGGCCTCCCGGGGTCAGCGGCGAGCGGCCGCCGCGACGCGCTCCGCCGCGAGCGTGCGCGGGTGCGGTGTCGCCGCGCGGGCCGGCAGCGACGTGAGCACGACGCAGATCGTGTCGCTCGCCGGATCGGCCCAGCAGAGCGTGCCTGTCGAGCCGGTATGGCCGAACGTCCGCGGCGAACAGCCGCGGCTGCCGGATTCCTGGCCGACGGCGAACCCCAGCCCCCGCGGCGTCAATCCCGCCGGATTGTGATTCCGGATCATCAGCCGGGCCGTCTCGGGCCTGACGACGTCGCCCCGGGCCCCCAGGAACTCGCCCAGGAACCTGGCGAGATCCGGGGCGGACGCGTGCGTCCCGCCCCAGGGGGCACCCAGACTCCGCCAGTACGGACTGTTCCAGTCCCACGCCTTCGCCTCGGGATCGCCGCTCCCCGATTCGGGCGCGGCGCCCTCGGTCTGGCACGTGACCATCTCTTCGAGCTTGAACCGCCCGAGTCCCTGGGCCGAGTGCTCCATCCCCAGCGGCTGAAAGACCGCGCGATCGACGTGCGTGAGCATGTCCGACCCGCCGACGATCTCACCGATCCGCATGGCGAGCAGGATCCCCATGCTCGAGTACTGGTAGCGAGTGCCGGGGGCGAAATCGAGGGGCGCGTGGGTCGCCCGTTCGACGAACTCCGACAGCGGCGCGTGCCGCCGTCGCAACGCCTCGTTATCGGCGAGCTGATCCGGCAGGCCGGAGACGTGCGTCAGCAGGTGGCGGATCGTCACGTCCTCCCGTCCCTCCCCCGTGAACGCGGGCAGGAACCGCTTCACGCGGTCGTCGAGCTGGAACTTCCCCCGATCGAACAGGGTCATGAGGGCCGCGACGTTGATCGGCTTGGAGATGGAGCCGAGCAGGAACATCGCGTCGCCCGAGGCCGCCATGCCGAAGGGACGCGTGAACGAGTCGCCCCCCTGTTGCACGTGCAGCACGGCCGCGTCCACCTGCTTCGCCGCCGTGGCCCGCTCGAGCACCTCGGCCGCGTCGTCCCACCGCCCTCCGGCCACGGCTGCAAGCAAGGGGGACACGTTCGAAACGGCCAGGGCCGTCCCAAGAAATGTGCGTCGCCGCATCACACGGGCTCCTCGGTAAGCCGACCACCACGGAGAACAGAAAACCGGCGGCGGGCCCGTTCGCCGGGCCCGACCGGCCCACCGATGATAACAACACATCGAGGCTCATGCTGGGGTCCGTCACCTCGGTCGGCCCGACCGGGATGCTCAACCCGGAACGCTCGCGAAACCCGTTCAGACGAGTCCGACCCTCATGGGCATCCCCCCTCGGGGCCGGATCGTGAGCACGGGCTCCGGCTCGACGACCGCGCCAGGGGGGAGGGTCAGGCGGAACGAGCGGACGACCGTGGCGATCGCGACGACGGCCTCGGACACGGCAAACTCCTGGCCGATGCACTGATGCGGGCCCCCGAGGAACGGGTACCAGGCGAAGCGCGGGCGTCCCGCGGAGCGCCCGGGCGTGAAGCGGTCGGGGTCGAACGCCTCGGGGTCGGGCCAGATTTCGGGGTGCCGGTGCGTGACGTAGGGGCTCAGGATCACGACCGACCGCGCGGGGATGTCGAAGCCGCCGATCGCGTCGGCCCGGGCCGCGTCGCGGGCCACGGCGTAGACCGGCGGGTAGAGCCGCAGCGCCTCGTCGAAGACCCGGCGCGTGTACGCCAGCCGCGGCAGGTCGACGGCGGTCGGCGTGCGGTCGCCCAGGACCGACTCGACCTCCGCCCGGACCCGATCCCGGGCCTCGGGGTACCGCGCGAGCAGGTAGAACGCCCAGGTCAGGCCGATGGCGGTCGTCTCGTAGCCGGCCACGAGGAACGTCACGATCTGATCGCGCAGCTCGCGGTCGCTCATCCCGGCCCCGGTCTCCTCGTCGCGGGCGTCGAGCAGCATCGCCAGCAGGTCGGGGATCTGGCCGTCGCCGGGTGCCGAGCGTCGCCGGGCGAGGATCCCGGCGATCAACGCGTCGAACGACCGCAGGGCCCGGGTGAACCGGATGTTCCGCGGGGTCGGCACCCACGGGGGCGGCGCGACGCGGTGTCTGAGGCGGTGGAGCGTGTACGCCATCAGCTCGGTCACCGGCGGGCCGAGCGCGTCGGAGGTGTCGGCCAGGTCGGTCCCGAGCAGGGCCCGGCCCACGACCCGCAACGCCAGGGTCTCGAACTCGTGGGCGAGCTCCGTCCGGAACGAGCCGCCGGAGCCGGCCGCGCGGTCGAGCCAACGCCGGCGGAGAGCCTCGGCCTCGTCGGCCATCACGCCGACCAGCGCGGCGATGCGGTCGTGGTGGAACGCCGGCTGCGCCATCCGCCGCAGCCGCCGCCACGCCGGCCCCTCGGTCGTGACCAGCCCCGTGCCGGCGGCGACCCTGGTGCGGTCGTAGAGCCAGCTCCGCGGGTAGTCCTTCTGGTGGTCGAGCAGGACGTGGCGGACGTGGTCCGGGTGTGCGATCAGGTGGAACCGCCAGGGCCCGACATCGAGCCGCACGACGTCGCCGTACCGCTCCCGCACCTCCAGGAGGAACCGGAGCGGGTCGCGCTGCATCCGCCCGACCCACCCGACCGGCAGCGGGATCCACCGGCTCAGACCGGGGGCGACGGCCATGGTTCGAGCCCCGAGCGACAACGGACCGGCACGAGGCATATAGTCTGACGTCTGTCAGGACACGGTGCAAACCCCGATCCCCGCCGGCCGGCTCACCAGCCGGCGGATGTCCCGTGGGCGGGAGCGAAAACTCCTCGAGAGGTGGTCGGCAATCGACCTGCACGGGCGGACGCTCGACTGCGAACCGGTCCGCCATGGGAGGGCCACAAGACGCGTCGCCCCTGCCCCTTGCGTCCCCTCGACCGACACACCATACTCCCAGCGTGCGGGCCGTTTTGAGCCGTGGCCTGGTGGTCGCTTTCCGTTCGTGGACGAGAATTTCATAAGCATGTAGGTGCAATCGCATGATCGGCAATTTCCGGAAGCGCCTGTGGGCCCGCAAACCGCTGATCGGAACGATGGTCACGCTCCCCATGCCCGCGATCGCCGAGATCCTCGCCGACCTCGGTTTCGACTGGCTCTTCCTCGACGGCGAGCACGGGCCGCTGGAGACGCGCGAGATCCTGGCGATCCTCCAGGCCGTCGGGGATCGCGTGGCGTGCCTGGTGCGGGTCCCGGGCGCCGAGGAGGCCCCGATCAAGAAGGCCCTCGACCTCGGCGCCGAGGGGATCATCGTGCCGCAGGTCAACACGGTCGATCAGGCCGCCGGCGTCGTCCGGTTCGCGCGGTACGCACCGGCCGGCTCGCGCGGGGTCGGGCTCGCCCGCGCCCACGGCTACGGCTTGCGGTTCCCGGAGTATCTGGAGACGGCCAACGAGCGCGTGGCCGTGGTCGTGCAGGCCGAGCACGCGCGGGCCGTGGAGAACATCGAGGCGATCGTCCGGGTCGAGGGGATCGATGCCGTCCTGCTCGGCCCCTACGACCTGGCCGCCAGCCTCGGCAAGATGGGCCGGATCGATGACCCCGCGGTGACCGAGGCCATCGACCACGTCACGCGGACCTGCCAGGCCGCCGGCGTCCCGCTCGGGTACTTCGGCGTCTCCGCCCAGGCGATTCGCCCCTACCTGGAGCGCGGCTACACGCTGATGGCGGCCGGGGTCGACACGCTGTTCCTCGCCGGCGCGGCCAGGCGTCTGCTCGAGGAATTGCGCTGAGTCGAGCAGGCCACGGGCCACAGGAGACGCGACCGTGAACGCGCCCGTCATTGCCCTGACCCTCGCGATCCTCACCTCATCCCCGGCGCCCGGGGGCACCGACCGGCCCAACGTCGTCCTCGTGATGACCGACGACCAGGGGTACGGCGACCTCTCCTGCCACGGCAACCCCGAGATCCGGACGCCGAACCTCGACGCCCTGCACGCCGGGAGCATCCGCCTGACCGACTTCCACGTCTCACCCATGTGCACGCCGACGCGCGGCCAGCTCCTCTCCGGCCGGGACGCCCTGGACAACGGCGCGATGAACGTCAGCAGCGGCCGGACGGTGCTCCGCCGCGGCATCCCGACGATGGCCGACGTCTTCGCCGCGGCCGGCTACCGGACCGGCCTCTTCGGCAAGTGGCACCTGGGGGACGTCTACCCCTACCGGGCGATCGACCGCGGGTTCCAGACGGCCGTCACCTTCCCGTCCTCGCACATCGGCTCGGCCCCCGACCACTGGTGCAACGACTACTTCGACGACGTCTACGAGGTCGACGGCGACCGCGAGCGACTCGACGGCTACTGCACCGATGTCTTCTTTGAGAAGGCGATCTCCTGGATCCGCGACCGGGCCAAAGCCGGCGAGCCGTTCTTCGCCTACATCCCGACCAACGCCCCGCACGGGCCACTCTGGGTGCCCGACGCGTACCGCAAGCCCTACCGCCACCTGCCGGCCAACGTCGCCAGCTTCTTCGCGATGATCGCCAACATCGACGAGAACCTGGGCCGGCTCGAATCCGCGCTGGAGGACGCCGGGATCCGCGACGACACGATCCTGATCTTCTTGACCGACAACGGCGGCACGGCCGGCGTCCGGCTGTACAACGCCGGCATGCGGGGCGGCAAGATCTCGCTCTACGACGGCGGGCACCGCGTCCCCTGCTTCATCCGCTGGCCGGCGGGCCGCCTGCGAACGCCGGGCGACCTCGCCGAGCTGACCCAGTGCCAGGACCTCCTGCCGACGCTGATCGACCTCTGCGGCCTCGAGGCCCCGGCCGATCCGGCTCTCGACGGCACCAGCCTGGCCCCGCTGCTCCGGGGCGATCAAGACGCGCTACCCGACCGGATGCTGGTCGTCCAGTTCAGCCGGATGAACGCCCCCGTCCCGAAGAAAGGGGACGCCGCCGTGCTCTGGGGCCGCTGGCGACTCGTCAACGACGCCGAGCTGTACGACATCCAGGCCGATCCCGGCCAGCAGAATAACATCGCCGGCCAGCACCCCGAGGTCGTTGCCCGGATGCGCGCGCATTACAACCGCTGGTGGGCCGAGGTGGCGCCGAAGCTCAACGAGTTCAGCCGGCTCTCGATCGGCGTCGAAGGTCAGGGCCCGACCCTTCTCTCGCCTTGCGACTGGCACGACGTCTTCCTCGACCAGCAGCGGCAGGTCCGCCGGGGCGAGCGGAAGAACGGCGCGTGGGGCCTGGTCGTCGAGCGGCCCGGCGCGTACGAGTTCGAGCTCCGACGATGGCCACGCGAGTCGGGCCTGGCCCTCGCGGCGCCCGCCCCGGCCTACCAGGGGGTCGATGGCTCCTATCCCCCCGGCGAGGCCCTGCCCATCGCCTCGGCACGGCTGCGCCTCGGTGAGACCGAGTTCTCGAAGCCGGCGGGACCGGGATCGGAGGCCGTGACCTTTCAGCTCCGGCTCGACGCCGGCACGACGGACCTGAAGACCTGGTTCCTCGACGCCCGGGGCGAGGAGCTGTGCGGTGCGTACTACGTCGAGGCCCGACGCCTCGGCCCCTGAAGGTCCCCGGCCCGACGCCGAGGGGCGATCCGCTCACCGCTCGACAGCGAAGGGAAGCCGATCGCCACTCCGCGACGTTCCCGCCTCGGCCGACGACACCGAGGCGCACACCCCGTCGACCGGCCCGTGACGGTGTGGCCCGATGCGTGGCTCACGGCGCCTCCCCGGGTCCGATGTTCATTGGCCACTGGATTCCTTTATCGTAACAGAACCATGTTCTGGTCCGCTGGTCGTCCTGATGCCGAGCGGCCCGTCGAGGCCCCAGACACGCATCCTGTGGTCGGCCTGGGGGAGCCACAGTTCGAAATCCGTCTCGCCACGGCGCAGCAGGACCTGGTCGAGGGCGATCGCCGTCTCGGGCTCCCCGTCCGCGATGGCGGCGATCACAACGGGCCACCGCCCGCCCAGCCAGGTACCGGGCACCCTCGTCATCCGATCCGCGAACGCCCCGCGCCGATCCGTCGGCTCCTGGCCGAGTCGTGGCGGGTGGATCACGAGGGCATCGACGGCGGGTTGCGCGGCCGACTCGGGAACGAGCGCCGCCGTCACGTGCCGAGGCGGCGGGACGAGCATCACCGGCTCGCTGATTGGACCGATCTGCCGGATCAGACGACGATAGACGTCGTTCGGCAACTGGTTGGAAAGCTGCCAGATCGTGAACGGTTCGACGCCCGTCTTCTCCCAAAGTCTCGAGGCCATGTAACGTCCGACGTTGTAAATTTCATATTTTAAGACGTGGGCATGCCCGGCGTGCACCAGCATCCTGGTCCCGGGCCGCGCGGCGAACCGTGCGGCCAGCGTGGCCGCCTGGTGCTCTTCACGCCCTTCGAAATCCGGGTCGAGGGCGTCATGGCCGCCGACCTCGAACCCGAGGCGGATGGCCGTCCGCACGAGATTCCCGAATCGTGGATCGAGCGTGTAGAACCCGGTTCTTGAGGTCGGATACCCGCGGGATCTCAGCGTCGAGCCGGATTCGGCGATCGCCTCGGCGGAATAGTGGGTGAACCCGGCCGCCCGGAAGGGGGCGAGGGTCTGCTCGATCCACGCGCGGTGCTCGGTGACGGTATTGGCCTCCATGATCAGGACGAGCCGCTGTTCTGCCGCGATCCTGGCGACGGCTTCTCGCCACGGCGTCACGACGAACGGCGGCTCCGAATCGGGTGGGTCGGGCGGCTCGCACAACTCGTGTCCCACCTCGTCGGGTTGAAGCGGGATCTCGCGCGCCTCACGCTGCCGGCCGAGGATCGCCAGGATCGTGCTCAGTTCCTGGCGTCTGAGGGGTTTGAAAGAAGGTGATGCTCCCGTATCCTGTAGCCTCTTCACCAGGAGGCCCAGGAGTTTACGGAGATGCGACCCAAACCTGAGATGATCCCCGTCCTGATCGATGCCGCCGAGGCCCTCACGGGCAGCCCGAAGCGGCTCTTCATGGCCAAGACCGTCCAGGCCATGGGCCGGGGCGGGCCACGCTGGGCCGAGGTGCATCTCGGCT
The DNA here is from genome assembly GCA_963752755.1 of uncultured Planctomycetales bacterium. GTDB lineage: Bacteria > Planctomycetota > Planctomycetia > Isosphaerales > Isosphaeraceae > CAVVZJ01. The sequence goes on from CAVVZJ010000014.1 coordinate 185,921, forward strand.
GGTGCCGGGACACCCTCCGCAAGGGCACGCACGAACTCCGCACCGGCCTGACCTGCGTCGATGCCTTCCCCTGCCGCCGTCGCAAGCCCGCCGAGGAGCACTGGCCCCGACTGCTGGAGGATATCCGCAGCATCGCCGACGGCCAAAGCCAGGCCGATCCCAAGTTCCAGACCAAGAGGCTCTTCACCCGCATCAGTGCCGCCGAGGTCCGCCGCCAGTTGATCGCCACCAAGGGCGATACCGACGCCGAGTTGCCCACCCCGCAGACGATCAACACCAAGCTCAACATGCTCGGCTATCGCCTCTCCAAGGTGGCCAAGTGCCGCCCCCAAAAAGAGTCCCGCAGACCGATGCCATCTTCGAGCAACTGAAGGTGGTCAACCCCGAGGCGGACCGGGCCAGGGACACCCTGCGGGTCTCGATCGACGCCAAGGCGACGGTGAATGTCGGCCCGTTCTCACGCCGGGGCCGGAGCCGGACCGGCACGAAGGCGGCGGATCACGACTTCAAGCCCGAGGCGACCCTGACCCCCTTCGGCATCTTCCGGCCCGAGCCCGACGACCTCTGGCTGTCCATGGCCCGCTCGAAGGTCACCAGCGACTTCATCGCCGAGCGCCTGGAGCCGTGGTGGGAGGGCGTCCGGCTGCGGTTCCTGCACGTCAAGACGCTGGTGATCAACCTGGACAACGGCCCGGAGAACCACAGCCGGCGGAGCCCGTTCCTCAAGCGGATCGGGGGCTTCGCCCGCAAGTACCGCCTGGCGGTGCAGTTGGCGGACGACCCGCCGTATCACAGCGAGGACAACCCGATCGAGCGGTGCTTTGGCATCCTGGAGATGCACGGGAACGGCTCGCTGCTGGACTCGGTGGAGGCGGTGTTGGGCTTCGCCCGGTCGATGACCTGGAAAGGGAAGCACCCGGTGGTCAGCGTGGTGGAGACGACCTACGCCACGGGGGTGAAGCTGACGCCGGGGGCGATGGAGGCCTTGGAGGCCGAGGTGATCCGCCTGCCCTCGCTTGAGAAGTGGTTCGTGAAGATCCCCCGCAAGCGAGGCAGGCCACGGAAGACATAGCTTCTTTCAGGTGCCTGACCCAGTCGTTTCGATCGGAAGACTGTTCCAGCATGATGGCTCGCCGCAGCAGCATCTGGGGCGAATTCGCGGCGTCAGCCCACCGGGACGCCAGCCCGCAAACGGCGAGCAACACCACTCCGGTCGCGCCAAACACGACCCATCGCCAGCGGAACATCCGGCGGCCCGGAGCGAACGCCACGACGACGATGATACCCGCCGCGACATTCACCGCACCGAGTGCGGCGAGCGCAACCGGTTCCAGGGACGGGGGGACCGGCCCGACGGCGGCCGCCGGATCGAACCACCGGCGCCAGCCGTGGATCACGCCCAGTGACAGCACGGTCGCCGCAACGAGGATTGGAATCAGCTCCCGCGGCCGCGTCCCGGAGAATGCCGAGACGGTCATCGAGAGCATCGTGATCAGACACAGACAGACGAGCGCACGGGGTCCCGCAGGTCCCAGGTGGGAGGCCGCCCCGGCGGCGACGTATCCTGCGCCGAGGGCAATGACCGGCACGCAGGTTTGTCGAATTTGAATCTTCGCTTCCTCTCGACGGAGCCGTCGGGGCCGCGAGGGACCGGTATGTACCTCCAATGGACTCTGGCCGACGGGAATCTCTTCCGGATCCTGACGGGCAAACCAACGCCCGATCCGGGGGTCATCCAGGCCGGGCCCACCGGGTCGACTTCGTCCCATCGTGTCGTGCGGACCACACCGACCCTCACGGCCGCTTCGCCCCGGCCGTCCGGCGCAGCGCGGCGCGGCGGGGACGCTCCCCCGCCGCGCCGCGCTGCGCACCGTTGTGCAGGCACCAGCCGGCGGCCCCGCCCGCCAGCGCGCCTTGCAGGTCGGTGAGGAAAACGTCCTCCGACGGTTCCCAACGGGTGTAGCCCCGGCGAAACGGCTCCTGGTAATGGACCGGCGCCCGCCGGCCGATCGCGTCCATCAGGTCCAGGACGGCGCGGGTCCGGGCCTCGGTCTGGCCGGGCGACTCGGGACCCCTCGACCGGTGCGGACAGAGGAAATCGAGGCCGATGGTGCGCAGCGCCTCCCTCACATCGTCCTCGCTCAGGTCGTGGCCGCCGAGACGGCTTCGAAGAACCGCTTGAGCGGGATCGCCTCTTCCGGCATCGCAAAGCCTCCTCGTCAGGGAGTCCGGCAGACGCAACGAACGCCGCGGCAGTCCTGAAGATAGCGGCTCCGGGCCGCCCGGTCGGTACCGATCGACCAGAGATGGTCCGGGTCGTCGGTCAGGAGGTGGCCCATGCGGTACGCGGGGGATCGCGCGTGCGAGCAGGGATAGACGTCACCCTCGGGGGTGACGGCGACGTGCCGCTGGCCGCCCCCGCAGCCGAGCACGTCCGGCTCCGGATCGTCGAGCAGCCCCAGGCCGGCCCATTCCCCGCGCAGGGTCGTATCGACGTAAAGCCGCACCGGCGGCCGCTCCGCGGTGAAGCGGCGCACGCCCTCGGCCGCGGCCTCCAGGTCGCCCGGGCCGGGGAAGCCCGGCCAGTGGGCGGCAGCCCAGCCGCCCTTGGGCCGCAGGAGCGTGATGCTCCTCGCCCCCAGATCGACGGCCGCCTCCAGGCTGCGGCGGAGGTCGCGGACGTTCTCCGGCGTCAGCAGCAGGTTCACGCCCAGGCGGGCGCCGGCGCCGGCCAGGGCGGCGGCGGTCTGCCGCAGCTTCGCGAACACCCCGGCGCCGCGCGCCGCGTCGAGGTGCTCGGGCCGGTCGGCCGACAGGTGGACCACCCCGGCGTGCTCGGCCAGGGCGCGCACGACCTCGGGGCGGTGGTTCGTGCCGTTGGTCGTGACGTTGGCGACCAGACCCGCGGCCCGGATCGCGGCCAGCAGGGCGGCGAAGTCGGGGATCGTGGTCGGCTCCCCCCCGCCCAGCGCGACTTCGAGCACGCCCCAGGCCGCCAGGCGTTCGACGATCCGGCGGCGGACCGCCGGTCCGGGCCCCGGCTCGCGTTCCGGGCTGCTCCCGGCGTAGCAGAAGGCGCAGCGGAGGTTGCAGCGGTACGTCACCGCCCAGTGCGCGACGATCGGCGCCCGCAGGCCCGCTGCGGTCCCGGGTGCCGTCTCCAGGCCCCAGGAATCGGGCGGCAAGTCGCGCATCTCGTGGGCCACCCGACGGACGACATCCCGGGCCTCCAGGGTGCCCACGAACGCCGCCAGCTCGGGCCGCCGCGCCGGATGGCCCCGGGCGCGCAGGTGCTCGCGCAGGTCGGCCAGCGTCCGCGCCCCGGCCAGCGCGGCGACCGCGTCGAAACCCTCGGCGTCCAGCTCCAGCAGGTCGCCCCGGTCGCGGTGGAAGGCCAGGCCGCCCCACGACTCGCGCCGCAGCCGCACGGCCGGGTGGCGCTGGAACCAACTCAGGGGCTCGCGACGCTCGCTCATACGCGCACCAGTTGCTCGACGATCGTCCGGGCGGCGCGGGAGAGCCGCGGCGTACGTCCCTTCGCCCGGGCGGCACGCGGGGCGGGCGTTGACGCGGCCAGGGCGTCGCTCAGCTGGGCCTTCGTCCAGGACTTGCGGTAGGCGATCCCCCTCTCCGCGCAGCGCTGCTGCAGCTCGGCCTTGCTCAGGCCCTCGAGCGCGGCGGTCGGCGGGGACGTCGAAGGCCCTTCCTCGGCGTCCTCCTCGTCCGCCTCATCCCCCCCGTAGAAGGCGACGACCGCCCGGAGGAACGAGACGTCGCCGCGCAACAGCTCCGCACGCACCTGGATCAGCAGGTCCACCAGCACGTCCATCACGTCCTCGTCGTAGCGGTCGCCGGCGAACTCCACGCCGTTCCCCTCGAAGGCACAGTAGACGATCACCACCAGCCGCTTGCCGTAATCCTCGACCTCGACCCCCTGGTCGTCGTAGCCGCGGGCGTCGGCGAACGGGGCCAGCAGTGCCTGCGTCTCGGCGGCCTTCGGCAGGGCGATCATGAGCGTCCACCAGTCATAGCTCTCCGAGGCCATGACGTCGTAATGCGCGCCCAGCAGCGCCCTGTACGCCTGGGGGTTCAGATCGCTCTCGCCCCACTTCTGGTACCGCACGGCCCGGTCATCGACCTCGGCGCGGCTGGAGTAGCGATGGGCGACGGCCCGCCCCCGGGCCGAGACGGGATGGTCCACGGCGTAGAACAGGTACGACGAGGAGCTGTGGTCGGCCTGGAAGCCCCGGCGGACGCGGAGGATGCGCATCGGAGGGATGCTCCCGCGGGGTACGTGGTTCAGGAGGTGCACGGGAGACGAGCCCCGGACGGAACGCTCACTGGCATTCTACCAGGCGCAAACTCGATCGCACCGCCTCGGTGATGCCGAGACCCGGGCCGACCACGTTCCCGTGGCACCACGGGTTCCCGGCGTCGCCCCCGGGCCGATGAGGTCGTTGCCCTGCCCGGCGAGCGGGCGGAGTCCATCGGCAGGTGCGAAGGGCCGTCGGTCCTGCGGCAAGCCGCAGCGGCGTGCTCCGGTCACGCGGCGTGGACTCGGCCCTGCTCCGTCGGCTCGCGGCATTCGTCGTCCTCACGGAAAAACACACGGGCGACGATCAGCCCGGTGACCAGCAAGAACGCAAGCCCCAATCCAGTCCACCAGATCGGCCAGGAGCACCACCAGCCGAGGGGCCAGAAGCACGTCCAGACCAGGAGCAGAGCGACGAGACTCTTCAAGGATGAGTCGAGCATGTCTTCTATACACCATAAAATCTTTATTGATTAGTATGTTAATATTATGATTTACCGTGCCGGGCAACGGGCGGATCCTGGAAGATTGTGGCATGGCCTGCCACCGGCGGTTCCATGCCTTCACCGGCGCGGTCCTGGAGGGCATCCCGCCACGAGTTCTCGAAGCACCAGGCCCGCGGGGCGAGGTCCGAGACCAAAACGGCGTCATGAGGAAGGACGTTTCCTCAGCGTGTCCCAAGTTTCGCGAATGGTGGGTCTCTGGAAGTCAACAAGGGAGCGAACAAGCCATGGCCACATGGACGCCGGGCGGACCGTCGACGCCTTTTCGTTCGTCGAGCGGATGTGGCAGAGTCTGGATATGCACTCGCCCACGAAATCTCCGCGGTTACCGGCCCGGCCGACCGGGATTCGATCCGTCGCCCGGGGCAACGCATCTGCCTTCCCGCGGGTGGCACGGGTTTCCCGCGGCGTCACGGAACGCACGCTCAACGGACTGAAGATGGGTTCATGAACGAGCTTGTGACGCAGCTTGAAGGCTGGCTTCAGGGAAAGGAAGCCGAGACCTGTGAGTTCAAGGAGGCGAAGAACCGCTTCGACTTCGAGGAACTCGTCAAGTACAGCGTCAGCCTGGCGAACAACGGTGGTGGCCGGATCATCCTCGGCGTGAGCGACAAGCGGCCGCGTCAGGTCGTCGGCAGTCAGGCCTTCGATCAGCCCGAGCGAACCCGCAACGGCCTGCGCGAGCGGATTCACCTCGGTGTCGACTTCGAGGTGATCAATCACCCGCAGGGCCGGGTGCTCGTGTTCGAGATCCCCTCACGGCCGGTCGGCACGCCGGTCCAGGACAAGGGCATCTACTGGACGCGCGACGGAGACAGCCTGGTGCCGATGACGCCGGAGCAGCTCCGGGACGTGTTTGCCGAGGGAGGGCGGGACTTCTCGGCCGAGGTCTGCCCGCAGGCGACGTTCGGCGACCTGGGTTTCTCTGCCATCGAAGACTTTCGGCGCCGTTGGATCGCGAAATCCGGCAACCAAGCCCTTTCGACCATCTCCGCCGAGCAACTCCTCACCGACGCCGAGGCGCTGGTGGACGGGAACGTGACGTATGCCGCCCTGATCCTTTTCGGGACCCATCGCGCCTTGGGGCGTTACCTGGCCCAGGCCGAGATCACCTTCGAGTATCGTTCTTCCGACGCGTCGGGACCAGCCCAGGCCCGCAAGGACTACCGGGTGGGCTTCTTCAGCCTGTACGACGACCTGTGGAACACGATCAACTTGCGCAATGACCTCCAGCACTACCAGGACGGCTGGTTCGTCGTCGACGTCTCGACTTTCTCCGAGCGACCGATCCGCGAGGCCATCCTCAACGCCGTGAGCCATCGCGACTACCAGCTCGGCTCGAACGCCTTCGTGCGCCAGTACCCGCGCCGGATCGAGATCACCAGCCCCGGCGGCTTCCCCTACCAGATCACGCTGGAGAACATCCTTGACCGCCAATCTCCGCGCAACCGGCGTGTCGCGGACATTTTCCTCAAATGCGGTCTCGTGGAGCGGTCCGGCCAGGGCATGAACCTGATGTTCGAGCAGGCGATCCGCGAGAGCAAACCCCTGCCGGATTTCACGAACACGGATCGGCATCAGGTGTCGATCACGCTCCACGGTACGATGCAGAATCCGAACTTCATCCGCTTCCTGGAGAAGATCGGCAAAGAACGGACCGCCAGCTTCTCGACGGACGACTGGATGCTGCTCGGCTACGTCGCGCGGGAGAAAAGGCGCCCGAGACCTACAAGCCGAGAATCGACTGGCTGCTCGATCTCGGGGTCATCGAGCGGGCCGGACGGGGCAAGCTGATCCTCTCCCACCGGTACTACTCGTTCATCGGCCGCAAGGGCGCCTACACGCGGAAGAAGGGCCTCGATCGGGAGACGAACAAGAGCTTGCTTCTCAAGCACATCGGACAGAACGCGGCCGACGGCAGCCCCCTGCAGGACCTGATGGACGTTTTGCCCTCATTGACTCGGGGTCAGGTGCGGACGCTGCTGGAAGAGCTGCGGAAAGACCGACGCGCTCACCCGAGGGGTCAGAAGCGTGGGGCGCGATGGTATCCCGGCCCGGAGACTTTTGGCTGAGAGAATCCAGGCGAATGGCAAATCGCAGCCAAAAACCACGCGAGCATCCCCGCTTAACTCCAGCAGATACAAGGACTTACTTCTACGATTTTGGCTGCAAGAGTGTCGGACCGGCGACCGTAGCGTATTGGTTGTGAACGCACGGAAGGCCGCCAGTCCGGGTCGAATGGCTCCGGTCTGACAAAGCCGTTGGGGGCGAAGAGCCAAGCGGGCTGCGCCAGCCGGGCTCCGATGTCTGCAACCTCGGCAATGCCCAGGAGTTGACCGCCGGGTTCGCGCTCAGGAATGGGCGACGACCCAGATGAACGTGTCGAGCTGCCAGTCATCCTCGATCCGGCACGTGAAGCGGGCCGGGTTCTCGGCGTAAGGAGGAAAGATCCATTCCGCCGCGAACCCATCGATCGGGCCCGGCGCCAGCTCCTCGTGTTCATCGATGAGCCGATAGAGGGGAATCCGCTCGGAGCTCTCCCTGATGACACTGACCGTCCAGGCGGGTCCGATTCCATCAAACGTCGTCTTCACGATGAATACCGCACGGCCCGTCTCCAGGCGGGCGACCGGCATGAGCAGGATCTCCTGCGGCGGTGGGGTCCCCATCTCATACGTCGATACCACCGTGGTATTCTTCCCGCCATAGAGCTCGTCCAGGCGGTACAGGAACGTCACATAGTCCCACCATCCCTTGCGATAGGAGAGCTCCGGGGATGGGTTATGCCCGTCGACCCATTCGTAAATGCTAACGGGCTCCATCAGGCTTCTTCCTCCGTCCTCGGAAGCGACCGCCGCGCTCGCGCGCGCGCACCATCTCGACGCGGCAGTTGACGAACGGGTCGCTCTCCGACTCGGCCTGCATATCATCGTTCAGGATATCCCCATCATGGGTCATCAAGCAAAGCAGGACCGGTCAAAATCCTCATCGGCAGCGGATCCGTGCCTGGCAGCCCCCCACGGCTCGTTTCTGGCGAACCGGTCGACTCTGTCCTCGTGCTGGCCAGCCGGCAGTTTCCCCATGTCGACCCGGCGGCCCCTGGCCAAAATGGCATACTCTTGATCAATACCTCAGCGACTGATAGACCTGTGATGGGATTGTGGAGCAACCGCCCCATGCTCAATCAACGCTCCAAGGAAATTGAGACACGCCTTGCCGACATCCTCAACCTCATCCCATCGGGGCGTTGCTCCACTCCCAGGCCGGCGACCGCCCCCGGCATCTCCAATCCGACCGTCACCCGCTTTCTCAGGGCTTTGCGAGCCTGCGGCGACAGCATCGGCGCCGTGAAAGACCCCGAGGGCTGGGCCTGCGAGCTTCGGAGCGGTTTCTCTCGGGTCTCCCCGCAGGGGGGCCGTCGGGCATGACGACTGCCCCGGGAACCGGCTGGCCAGAGGAAATGAACCTCGCGGACCGAAGACCACCACAGTTCTTCCGGTCGAGCGAGGAGATCGACGCCACGCCCGGCCAGGTGCCGCAGGCCCACGCCCTCCGCCGTGCCTTCGAGGCGCTCGCGCTGGATGGCATCCTCTGCCTCCGGAACACCCCCTTCCTCTACTTCAAGGAGGTCCCCCGTTTCGACCCCGAGGAGGTCTATAACCTCCATCGGCGGTTCTGGAACCAGGGTCTTGCCCCCGTCCTCATCCTCATCACGCCTCGCGAGGTCCACGTCTATTCGGGGCTCGCTCGCCCCCCCGCGGTGGGCGAGGACGTGCGGGCCGGCAACCGGCTGGTCACGACGCTCGACCGGGTGGAGCATGCCGCCCGGCTCCGGCAGCTCGTGCTCTCCCTCGAATCGGGCGAGTTCTTTCGCGTCCACTCCAGGTCCTTCGACCCGAACCGGCGGGTTGACCGCGAGTTGCAGAGGCACCTCGAAGCGACGCGGGTGGCCCTGGGCAGGGTGAGCGCGTCGCCCAGGCTCACCGCCCGCGTCCTCGATGCCCTCCTCTGCCGCGTGCTCTTCACCTGCTACCTGTTCGACCGGAAAATCATCGGCCCGTCCTACCTCGAGAGCGTCAACATCCGGGGTACCGCCAGTCTCGGGGACCTCCTCGCCCGAGGCGACAAGAACGAGGCAAGGACGCTCCTCTACGACCTGTTCGAGCGGCTCGCGACCCACTTCAACGGCGACCTCTTCAACGACGATCTGGCGACCGAGCGGGAAACGATCAAGAGCAGGCACCTCGAGATCCTCGACCGCTTCCTCGGCGGGGCGGATCTGCGGACGGGCCGGGGATCGTTCTGGCCCTACGATTTCAGCGTCATCCCGATCGAAATCATCAGCGCCGTCTACGAGTGCTTCCTGACGTCCGACGTTCCCGAGGAGAAGCAGCAGACGGGGGCCTTCTCCACGCCGCGGTTCCTCGCCGAGATCGTCCTTGACCTCGCCCTGGACGGCTTCGGGACGCTCCTCGACAAGCGTTTCCTCGACCCGGCGTGTGGATCCGGGATCTTCCTGGTCGGGCTGTTCAACCGCCTGGCCGAGGAGTGGTCGCGCCAGCACCCGGAGGCTCGGTCCGACGAGCAGGCGAGCGGGCTCTTGAACTTCCTGCGAAACAACCTGTATGGCGTGGACCGGGACGCGACGGCGTGCCGGATCGCCGCGTTCAGCCTTTATCTCGCGGTGCTCGACCAGCTGAAGCCGTCGGACATCCAGGATCTACAGCGTCGGGGGAAAGTGCTCCCTCCCCTCGTCTACGATCCGGATGCACCCTCGGCCACGAGGGACGGCAAGACCATCATCCGGGCCGACTTCTTCGCGGACCAGGCGCAGGTCCCGCTCGAGGCCTTCCATCTGGTGGTCGGCGACCCGCCCTGGGCGAGCGCCAGCGGGCCGAAGGCCCCGGCCGAGGCGTGGTGCGAGCGGCAGGAACCCAGGCTGCCGCTCGCCAACCGTCATCTCGCCCGGGCCTTCATTTGGAAGGCCCCTCATCATGCCGTCCCGGAGGGGCGCGTCTGCTTCGTTCTCCCGCACAGCGTCCTCTTCAATCAGCAGGAAAAGGCCGTCCAGTTCCAGCAGGAATGGCTCCAGCGGCACGCGGCCGATCTGGTCCTGAACCTGGCCGATTTCCAGCGGTTCCTCTTCGAGGCCGAGGGGCTGGCCGTCGTGGTACGTTACGGCAAGGAGCCGCCGGCCGGCATGACGGAGCGCATTAAGTACCTCGCACCGAAGGCCGACTGGAGCGTCTCCCAGGCGGCCATCATCTCGGTCGTCCCCGAGGACCGCGTTGAGATTCCGCTCCGGGAGGTTCTCGCCTCGCTCGGCGACCGGCGACGGCCGGTTGTCTGGAAGGAGCGGTTCTGGGGAACGCCGAGGGACTCGAAGTTCCTCGACAGACTCGCCGACTTGCCCAGGCTTCGCGAGATCGTCCGCCAGCCCAGGGAACGGCAGCCGAAGCGATGGCTCATCTCCCCAGGCTTCCAGCCGATGGGTATGGCTGACGAACCCGAAGACGCGAAGGATCTCGTGCTCCCCACGAGGCGTTTCATCAGTGCTCGGCCCCCGAGCATCCGCCTGATTCTCCTGGAATCGGATTGCACAGAGCTTGTCTCGGAACGCATCCTCGCTCGGAGGAGGACCAGGACGACCGTCTTCCAGGCTCCACACGTGCTCGTCACTCATGGGATGAAGATCGCCTACGCCGACTTCGATGTCTCGTTCCCGCACTCGGTGCAGGGCATTCATGGGCCTCGCCAGGATGAGGACTTGCTCGCCTTCCTCGCCGCGTATCTTCGTTCACCACTGGCCCGCTACTACCTCTTCCATACGACGGCGAACTGGGCGGTTGACCGCTCGAAACTGCACCCCGCTCAGCTCCTGTTTGTACCGTTCCCGCTGCCCGAGCAGACGCGAACGCCCGAGCGGTCCGGCACCATCGTGGCCGAGGCGGCCGTCAACCTTCGCGAGGCGACGGCGCGGGCCAACGCTCTGATGATCGGCGACGGCGCCAGGGTTCCTCACGTCATGCGCAGCAGGTCGAACACGGATGAGGTCAAGAAGCTCCGGGCGGATCTCGTGAAGCACGTCCAAGCGAAGAATAACAACCTGATTTACGAATACTTCGAGGTCGACGACGTCGAGCGGGTGCTGGTCGAGGACACCACCGCCACCATCATCCCGAGCACCCGACCGTCCCGCGCGTCGGAGCGGATCCCGACGTTGAAAACGAGCAGCTCGGCGACGCGTCGGCAGTATCAGCAACTCCTCTGCGATACGCTCAACGATTGGGCCAGCGGTGGGTCTTACCGCGTGCAGCGGGAGATCGAGACCTCGGTGAGCGGCATGGGCGTTGTTGTCCTCGAGCGACATCGGGTCGGGAGTCCTCCCTCCGCCCGACAGGACGATCAGACGACCGAACTCATCCCGCTGCTGAAGCACCTCCAGGAGGCGATCAAGCGCGGACTCGGCCCGGTCGAGATCCCCCGGGGGCTCAAGGTCTTCGACCGGGACACCCTCTACCTCATCAAGCCCCTGAGCCAGAGGTTCTGGACGAGAACGGCGGCCCTGAACGACGCGGACGACATCGCCGCAACCATCCTGATGCAGGCCGGCCGGGAGAAGCTCGGATGACGACGAGCCCGGTGATCAGGAGGAACGCCTGCCCCGATCCCGACCATCCGATCGGCCAGGAGCACAACCAGCCCGGGAGCAGGGCGGCGAAGCGCTTCGATGAGGAGTCGACTCCAGGGGCGACCTCCAACCGCCGGAGCCGCCCGGCCGGGCACTCACCCGATGAGACGTGACCGCGACCACCCCGGGCCGACGGTCACGGCTTGAGCGCCTCGTCGACGAACTCGAACAGCGCCTTCGTGCCGGGATCGTCGGGCAGGCCGATGTCCGCGTTGAGCTTGTTGTGGGTCGATTCCCGCGCGCCGTGGACCCGGACCGGGACGCCCGCGCTTTCCAGCACGTTGGCGAGGCGCCGGGCCTGGGCGCTGGTGTCGGGATGTCCGGCGACATGCAGGATCAAAAACGGGGGGATGCCCTTGTCCCGGGCGACGTGCGTCACGGCCGAGAAGTCGCGGTGCTTCGCCGGGTCGTTCGCCGAACTTCACCCGGTGGCCGAACGTCGGCTGCGGCAGGCCGTGGACGCGGTTACGCGTCTCCGCCGTCTCGATGATCGCCGGCACGTCGTAGGTGTCTCCGTCGACGGGCACGCAGCCCTTGATGATGGCCAGCGACAGCCCCTCGTCCTTCAGGTAGCGGTCGTCGGTGCAGATCAACGCGGCGAGCTGCGCGCCGGCGGAATGGCCCATGACGAGGAGCCGGTCGGGATCGCCCCCGTACTCGGCGATGTGGTCGTGCACCCAGCGGATCGACCGGGCGATGTCGCGCACGATCGTCTCCATGTCGACCTCCGGCAGGAGCCGGTAGTTGGTCGAGACGAAGACGAACCCCTTGTCCGTGAACGCCCGCGGCTTGCGCTGGATCTCCGACTTGTCGCCGGTCTGCCAGCCGCCGCCGTGGATCCAGAAGACCACCGGCCGGTCCCTGGCGCCGGGCGGCGCATAGACATCGAGCACCTGGAGTTCGTGGGCGGGGTCGGCATAGGGGATGTCGCGTCGGACCTCCTGCCCGGGGTCCTGCCGCTTGATCCGGATGTTCCGGTACTCCACCACGTTGATCTCGGATTGCAGGGAGAGCGGCCCGTGGGCGGGGATGTCGAGGGCCGCTTCGAGCCGCTCGCCGTTGCAGGTGCAGCGGGCCTTGCGTGCCGGTGACGACCACCTCGATCGCGTTCCAGTCGCCGTCCTTGTAGTTCTCGAGCGCCTTGTACGGTCCGACCCGCGGGTAGTCGCGGATCTGGAGCTGGTGCGCGAAGGCCTTGTCCCGCAGGTGGAGGCCGCTGTTCGCGTCCCGGGAGGCGCGGAATTCCAGGCGGAGGGTGAAGTCGCCGTCATACGACTCGACGGTGTCGATCTCTTCCATCCTGGGGGGCGTGTCCTTCGAGCCGGTGATGACGAGCACGCCATCCTTGACCGCGAACCGGCCGTCGTCGGTGGCCGTCTTGCCGGCCAGATCGGTGTAGCCCAGCCGCCAGCCGGTCAGATCCTTGCCGTTGAAGAGGGGCGTGAAGTCCGGCTCGTCGGCGCGGGCGGCGGAGAGGAGGAACGTCGAAAGGACAAGGCCGAGGACGATCGATTCGGCCGTCCGGCGTCGCTGCCGTGGACTCATCAGGATGCTCCCGGAGAGGGTCAGACCCGCAAGGTTCATCGATTCTTGACTCCTTGTAATCGTCGCATGCGCGACACTCTTTGGGGGGCGGTTCACGTCGTCGTCACGATCTTCCCGGGATTCAGGATGTTCAGCGGGTCCCACGCCCTCTTTAGAGCGTAAAACAAAACCTCTCGAAGCAGCGGGAATTTAGCTGGATTCGGGCCTCGACCGGGGGTTTTGTTTTACGCTCTTAGGCTGCGCATCAGGTCGACGGCGGCCTCGCCGAACTCCTCGCCGAGCAGCGCGATCTTGTGCCGGCCGACGCCGTGTTCGCCGGTGCACGTCCCGTCCAGCGCGAGCGCAAGGCGCATGACCCGCAGGTTGAGGCGCTCGGCCTCCTCCATCTCGGCCGGATTGCCCGGGTCGGCGAGGATGATGCAGTGGAAGTTGCCGTCCCCCACGTGGCCGAGGATCGGGCACGGCAGCGACGAGCTGCGGGTGTCCTCGATCGTCGCGGCGATGCACCCGGCGAGCCGGGAGATCGGCACGCAGGCGTCCGTCACGAAGGCCCGCGCGCCGGCCGGAGCTCGAGGCACGCCAGGAACGCTGAGTGCCGGGCGTCCCACAGGCGCGCCCGGGCCCCAGGATCGACCGCCCACTCGAAGTCGTGCCCGCCGTGCCCGCGCGCGATCTCCTGGACCGTCTGGGCCTGCTCCTCGACGCCCGAGGCGGTGCCGTGGAACTCCAGGAACAGCGTCGGCTGCTCCCTCAGCTCCGTCTCGCTGTACCGGTTGACCGCGGCGACCGTCAGCGCATCGAGCAGCTCGGCCCGCGCGATCGGGACGCCCCGCTGGATCGTCCGGATGACCGTCTGGACCGCGCCGGCGACGTCCGGGAAGGGGCAGACCGCGGCCGACACGGCCTCGGGCCGGGGGTAGAGCCGGACCGTGACCTCGGTGATGATGCCGAGCGTCCCCTCGCTCCCCACGAAGATCCGCGTGAGGTCGTAGCCCGCCGAGGACTTCTTCGCGGTGAGCCGTCGGGATGACCGCGCCGTCCGCCGTGACGACCCGCAGGCCGAGGACGTTCTCGCGCATCGTGCCGTAGCGGACGGCATTGGAGCCCGAGGCGCGGGTGGCCGCCATGCCGCCGAGCGTGGCGTCGGCGCCCGGGTCGACGGGGAAAAACAGCCCGGTCTCCTCGATCGCCGCATTCAGCTGCTTGCGGGTCACCCCGGCTTCCACGGTCGCGGTGAGGTCGTCTCCGTGGACCGCCAGGACCCGGTTCATCCGGGACAGGTCGACGGTGACGCCCCCCTCGACGGCCATGATGTGCCCCTCGATCGAGGTCCCGGCGCCGTAGGCGATGACCGGGACCCGGTATCGGGCGCACATCCGGACCACCTCGGCCACCTCCGCGCCGGTCGTCGGGAAGACCACGCAGTCCGGGGGCGTGGTGTCGTAGGGGGACTCATCCCGGCCGTGCCGCTCCCGGACCGCCTGGCCGGTGCTGCACCGCTCCCGGAAGCGGTCGCCGAGGCCTTGCAGCAGCTCCGGCGGGGCGGGGCGCCGGCGGGCGATCGGGTCGTCTACGTCGGGTTGCATCCGAGTCCTCCTCCGGCTCGATCGGACGTGGTGCCTCAACACGCGACGGGAGACGGCGACGCCGCAAGCTCAGGGCAGATGCACCCGCCCCCCGCTCGCGACCAGGGTCTGGCCGGTCATGAAGCTGGACCGTTCCGAGAGCAGGAACAGCACGACCTCCGCGATCTCGGCCGGCTGGCCCATCCGCGGGATGGGCGTGGCCTGCACCAGCTTCTCGAGGACCCCGGGATCGACGCCGCGGAGGATCTCGGTCGCGATCAGCCCGGGGGCCACGGCGTTGACCCGGACGTTGTGCGCCGCCACCGCCTCGGACAGGCTTTGCGTCAGCGCAATCATCCCTGCCTTGCTCACCGCGTAGACGATCGACATCGGCCGGGCACGCAGGCCCGCGATCGAGGCGAGGTTGACGATCCGGCCGAAGCGGCGCGCGATCATGCCGTCCTTCACGGCCCAGGTGACCAGGAAGGCGCTCGTGAGGTTCTGATCGAGCGTGCGCCGCCAGAGCTCCAGCGTGGTCTGCTCGTGCGAGACGCGGTCGAAGATCCCCGCGTTGTTGACCAGCAGGTCGATGGGGCCGAGCGCGTCGGCCACCGCGTCGACCAGGCGGTGGACTTCCTCCGGGGACGAGACGTCGGCCTGGAACGGCTGCGCGCTCCCGCCCGCCGCCGCGATCTGCCGGGCCGTCTCGCGGGCCTCGGCCGCGCTCGATTTGTAGTTGATGGCCACGCGGGCCCCGGCCCGGGCGAGCCGCTCGCAGCAGGCCCGGCCGATCCCCTTCGCCCCGCCCGTGACCAGGGCGGTGCGGCCCTCCAGCTCGCGCGAACCCGAAGCGTCCTCCATCGGCGATCCCCTCACGGTCTTTTCAGGTGATCCTCACTGTACGGGGCCGCGGCTGCCGGAGCAATCCGCCGGGAGCCCTCCCTGCTCCCCACGGGCTTCGATTTTCCACCCCCAGGCCCTCCGGCGGTATCCTGGGCCTCGACCGCGGCCGCGCAGGGCCGTGTGATGGCGGTCGCCGCAGCACACACAGAGCGAGGGCGTGATGAACGGACCCGGGCCGCCCGAACCCCGCGAGGATGCCCCGAGCATCGAAGGCCTCAGCGCGGTCACCCTGGCCACGTGCGACATGGCCCGCTCGGTCCGCTACTACCGAGCCCTGGGCTTCACCCTTCGCTCTAGTGGTGAGCAGTCCCCCTTCACCAGCTTCCAGGCCGGCTCGAGCTACCTGAACCTGATCGCCCGCGCCGGCGAACCACGGCCCTCGTGGTGGGGCCGGGCGATCTTCTACGTCTCGGACGTCGACGCCTTCCACGCCCGGGCCGTCGCCGCCGGCCTCCAGCTCGAAACCACCCCGGTGGACGCCCCCTGGGGCGAGCGTTTCTTCCACCTGACCGACCCGGATGGCCATGAGCTGAGCTTCGCCCGGCCACTGGCCGGTCCCGAGATTCCCGAGCACCTTGGCGCAGGGTGAATCCCCCTGCCCTGCCCCGAGATCCCCTCTCCGATCGCCGCCTCGCCTGGCCCCGGGCGACGCCGAATCGAGGGCGACGACCACCAGGAATCAGCTCGGCGCAACCGTCCTGGAGGGGGCCTTTCGATTCTCATCGCGCGGACCTCATCGCGAGGACGGTGGCTTGCGGGATGATCTCAGGAACCTCGGGCGCGGGAGCAGCATCCCGGCCTGCTCCTGATAAACCCGGTACTCTTCGCCGTGGACGCTCACCAGGTCCCGCTCCTCGAGTCGCAGGGCGATCAGGATGTACGCGGTCGTCGCGACGGCGAACAGGAGATGCCCGAGGGTCATCGTCGGCGTGGCCCAGAACGCGAGCAGGAAGCCGAGCATGATCGGGTGACGGACATGGCGATAGAGGCCGGCGTTCTGGAACGCGGGCGGCGTGTACGCTCGCCCCGCGGCGTGGAGGGCGACCTGCCGGAGCCCGAACAGGTCGAAGTGGTCGATCAGGAACGTCGAGACGAGGACGAGGGACCACCCGAGCCAGAAGACCGCGACCAGGAGCCACCGGACAGCCGGAATGGTCGCGTCCCAGACGAGGCCCGGAATCGGCCGCCACTGCCAGAAGAGGAGCCCGAGGAGGAGGCTGCTCACAAGCACATAGGTGCTCCGCTCGACCGGCGGCGGGACGAACCGCGTCCACCACCGCTTGAACGCGGGCCGGGCCATGACGCTGTGCGGGACGGCGAACAGGAGCAGGAGCGAAACATCGACGAGGACCGCCGGCCGGAGAGGGACCGCGGGCCCCGAGTCGATCGACTTCGGGACCACGATGTTCCCGACGAAGCCGATCGCGTCCAGGAACACGGCCAGGAAGACCAGGTAGCTCGCCACGCCGTAGGCCAGCGCCAGGGATCGTCTCATGTCCTCCGGAAGACCCCGTAGAAGAACGGTTGCGGGGCGCCCCAGGGCGTCGTGTGCGTCTCGCTGGCCTCCCTCACGAGCGCGAAGCCTGGGCCCAGCTCGGCCGACAGCGTTCCGGCGTTGTAGCGGCAGACGTCCAGGTCGCTGCACCGCCTCGGTCCCTCGTCGGCGAACGTGGCGATGAGGACGTGACCGCCCTCGGGGACCGTCCGCCGGGCGAGTTCGACATACGCCCTCCGGTCGGCCGCCTCGGTGAGGAAGTGGAACACGGCCCGGTCATGCCAGACGTCGAAGCTGCCCGGCGCCGGGGCCGCGGTCACGTCGGCCACGATCCAGCGGACCCGCTCGGCACGCCGGCCGAGCCGGGCCCTCGCCCTCTCCAGGGCGGTCTCGGAGATGTCCAGGACGGCGATCTCGGCGAACGGGAGGTCCAGGAGCCGATCAACGAGCACCGAGGCCCCGCCGCCCACGTCGAGGACGCGCCCGCCCCGGGCGGGGGCCACGGACGTGATCAGTTCGAGGGAGAGGCGGGGCTCCCCCTGATACCAGCTCACCCCCGTCTCGGCCTTCGTCGCGTAGACGCGTTCCCAGTGGGCTTTCCGGTCGTTCCCGATCATGAGGTCCATCCTGGAGGAGCCCCGGGGAAGACGCCACGGAAGTTTCCGTGATACGCGGCGGGTCGGGCATAAGCGGGGCTTATCCCCCCTCCTCACCGCCAGGGAAACGGCATCTTATCTCATGTCTTGAACAGGACTTTCTCCCGGTACTCCTCACTCAAGGCACCCTTCAGCCGCTTGGTCCCGATCCCACGTCGGCACCCGCTCTCACGCTTCAGTAAACCAAGGGCGAACCGCCGGATCACACTCACGTTCGCCGCCGCGTGGCCCGTTCGCACCCGAGACTCATCCTCCCGGAAGCTCACATCCAGTTGCCAATGCAGTTGATTCTCGATACTCCAATGGCCCCGCACGGCCTCGGCGAACTCCTTCGCCGACAACCCCCGGCTCAGGATGTAGTACCGCCCCTCCAGGCTGGTTCGCCCCCGGGAATCCGTTGGCTCCGAGAACGTCACGCCCACGGCACACAGGTCCTGCCACAGGCCCTCCGGATCGACCCCCTCCGGGGCTGGGAAGACCGCAGAGGTGCGGACCTCCCGACGACCGTGCCCCTTCTCGTCGGTCCGATGCTCATCGATCCGCTCGGCATCCTGCTCCAGGCCCTCGTCGATGGCCTCGCGGACCTGAGCCTAGAGCGTCGGCTGGTTCTCCTTGACGGCCAACACGTCGTCGCCGCCGCGTTCCCGAACCTTCGCAGCGATCGCCTTCTGGCAGCCCATGGCGTCGATCGTCACCACCGCTCCGGAGAGTTCCAGCAACCCCAGTAACTCGGGGATCGCCGTGATCTCGTTGGACTTCTCGTCCACGACCACCTGGCCCAGCGACAGCTTGTTCTCGGTCGCCCAGGCCGAGACCATGTGGATCGCCGCCTTGCCGTCCTGCCGGTTGTAGGAGCCCCCCAAGGTCTTGCCGTCGATGGCGACCAACCGCTTGGCGGTGACCTCCTGCACGGCCTGCATCCAACCCAACAGGGCCTTCTCGAAGGCCGCCGGGTCGAGCCGGGCCAGGACGCGGCGGATGGTGTCCTCGGAGGGGATGCCGGGGCTGAGGTCGAGGACGCGGGCCAGCCAGGTCCGGCGGTCGATGCCGAACTCGTGGATGGCGGCGAAGGAGTCGGCCCCGGAGAGGACGCCGCAGACGGCGATGAAGGCGATGTTGATCAGGGGGTGCTTGCGGGTCCGCTCGACGCGGGGATCGGTGAGGTCTCGGAAGTGGTCGTGGAAGGCGGCGGGTCCGTCGCTGGGCATGATCGCGTCCATCGGGGTCGGGAGATGACACTCGTGGTGAGCCCCCGTTGTACGCCGACGAACTTCCTCCAAGCTACGTCAGATCGCTATCTTGATGCGGCGGCCCTGCGTCCGGGCCGAAGGCGAGGCCCCTGGGGCGGTACAGCCCGCCGCCCGTGGCAAACGTGCCCAGCAATGCGCCAGTCGTCCCATCGAAGCGTAGGACCGAACTCCCGAAGTCCCCCGAGCTGACGTAGAGGTTGCCGTCCGGGCCGAACGTCAGACCGACGGGTTCGGAAACGGACGAGACGAACGTACCGATGAGTGCCCCGGTCGCCCCGTTGAATTCAAGGATATTGTCGCTGGTGGCACCGCCGACGTAGAGGTTGCCGTCCGGGCCGAAGGTGAAGTCGAACGGATTGACCAGGCCACCGCCCGTGGCGAAGGTGTCGATGAAGGCGCCGGTCATCCCGTCGTAGCGGAGGATGCTGTTGGTGAACCAACTCGCGACATAGAGGTTGCCGTCCGGACCGAATCGCAGGCCCTGGCCACCGTCCAGGCCCCCGCTTCCGGCGGTGACGAAATCGCCCAGGATCGCCCCGGTCGTCCCGCTGAAGCGCTTCACGCTATCGGTCTGGAAGGAGTCCACATACAGGTTGCCATCGGGACCGAAGGCCAGGCCCTCGGGGTCGTTGAGCCCGCCGCCCGAGGCGAAGATGGCCCCGGATTGCCCCGGAGCGGGCAGCGGCGCGCCGGTGGACTGGTCGTATCGCAGGACGCTGTTGTTGCCGAGACTGCCCACGAAGAGATCGGCTCGCACCGACTCCCCGATCATGGGAACGGTGAGCATCGCCGCCAGCACCAAACGCCATCCGCATCGAAAGCTATGCATTATTTCTAGCTCCGGAGTTGGGGGCCTAACGACCCAGCTCAGCGGACCGGCCCGCCGAGAGTGACTGTCATTGTACCGGAAGCCGCCGCGGCGGGCCGGGTCCGCTGCACGCGCGAGGTTAGGCGGTCGCCCCGAGGGCCGACAGGCGCTTGCGATAGAGTTCGGCATCCTCGTCCTCATAGCAGCAGAAGACGACCTCCCTGGGTAGCTCGTGCGACTCCAGCCATTCGCGGACTGCCTCGACGGCGACCTCGCAGGCCCGGTCCCTCGGATACTCGTACACGCCGGTGGCGATGCAGGGGAAGGCGACCGTCTCGATGCCGCGCTCGGCCGCCAGCGCCAACGACGCGCGATAGCAGGAGCGGAGCGTCTCGGCCTCACCGCATTGCCCACCCTCCCAGACCGGGCCGACGGTGTGGATGATGGACCGGGCGGGCAGGAGGTAGCCGCCGGTGATCTTGGCCTCGCCGGGATTGCAGACGCCGAGGGAGCGGCACTCCTCGAAGAGCCCCGGCCCGGCGGCGCGGTGGACGGCGCCATCGACGCCGTGGCCGCCGCAGAGCGCCTCGTTGGCCGAGGTGACGACGGCCTCGACGGCGAGCGTGGTGATGTCGCCGACGACGAGCCGCATGCGTTCCACAGCCGGCGACATGGCGAATCCCCCGCCGCCTAACGACCAAGCTCAGCGGACCGGCCGCTTGAGCAACCTTCCGAACCACCAATCCACGTCCTGCGGCCGGGTCCGCTGCAGCGCGAGGTTAGGCGGCGTCTCCTCCGGATCACCCAGCTTGCCGAGAGGAATCAGAATGTCCCATTCATATCCACAAACATTAGCACTTATCGTCCGCCAGTTCCACCCCGCCTCAGCATGTGAGTTAGGGCCCGGGCAAAAATAAAGTCGTCAACTTTTCCTTTACCGCAGGGCCGTGATTGCTATGCTGTCGAGTCATGCAGGATGCAACTGTCATAGAACGGATCCGCCTCAAGTATCCCGCGCTGGACGCCGTGCTCGATGAGCGCTCGAGACGACAGTGGGCGGCGGCGGAAGCGCGGGACTACGGGTACGGAGGCGTGACGGCGGTCGCTACGGCCACGGGACTGGCGCGGGACACCATCCAGGCCGGGCTTCGAGAGCTGGAGTACCGCGGGAGCCACCCGGACGAACCCGTAACCGAGAGCTTGCGACGTGGTGGGGCGGGGCGCAGCGCCTGACGGAATCGGACCCGACGTTGGTCGCCACCTTGGAGGGGCTGCTGGAGCCGCGGACGCGGGGCGATCCGATGTCGCCCTTGCGTTGGACGTGCAAGAGCACGCGGCGGTTGGCGACGGAGTTGACCGGGCAGGGACACCGGGCCGGCTATCGCACGGTGGCGTGGCTGCTCCACGAGGCCGGCTAGAGCCTGCAAGCCAACCGTAAGACGCGCGAGGGCAACCAACACCCCGACCGTAACGCCCAGTTCGAGTTCATCAACGCGCAGGCGGCGCGGTTCCAGAAGCGGCATCAGCCGGTGATCTCGGTGGACACGAAGAAGAAGGAGTTGGTGGGGGATTTCAAGAACGGCGGCCGTGAGTGGTGCCCCGAGGGCCAACCGGAGCCGGTGCGCGTCCACGACTTTCAGGACAAGGAACTGGGCAAGGCGATCCCCTACGGCGTCTACGACGTGACCAACAACCAGGGCTGGGTCAGCGTGGGGATCGACCATGACACCGCCTACTTCGCGGCCGCGAGCATTCGCCGGTGGTGGCAAGAGATGGGGACCTCCCGCTTTCCCCACGCCACCGAGTTGTTCATCACCGCGGACGGCGGGGGGAGCAACGGGTACCGCACCCGCTTGTGGAAGGTCGCGTTGCAGGGTCTGGCCGACGCGATCGGCATGAAGCTGACGGTGAGCCACTTCCCGCCGGGCACGAGCCAGTGGAACAAGGTGGAGCACCGGCGGTTCAGCTTCATCACCCAGAACTGGCGCGGCAAGCCGTTGGTGAGTGTCCAGGTGATCGTCAACTTGATCGCCGCCACGCGAACCAAGAAGGGGCTCATCGTGAGAGCCGCGCTCGACGAAGGCAAGTACGAGACCGGCATCACTGTCACGGACGAGCACCTGGCCAAGGTGAACCTCAAGCCGGCTCAGTTCCACGGCGAATGGAACTACACCATCACTCCCCACTGCACAAAAAGTTGACGACTTTATTTTTGCCCGACCCCTTAGCGATTCACGATCTCGGACACCCGCTCAGCCACGCCGGTGCGATGGTCCCGCCCCCCGGCGCCATCTTGTTCATCACGTAGGCAAAGGTGATGCGGCGATCCACGTCGATAATCACCGCCGAGCCGCCCGTGCCGCCCCAGCCACACACCCGGCCTTCCGGGAACAGGCCATAACCGACGCCGAACTTGAACCGTATGCCGATCACGAGGTCGATCCCGTCGCTTTGCACTTCGAAGATCCGGTCGATCGTCTGCGGCGAGAGGAGCCGGACGCCATCGAACTCGCCGCCGCAGGCCACCGCCGACTGGAGGCGCACCGCCGAGCGGGCATTGCCGTGGCCGTTGGCCGCGCCGATGTCGCGCACCGCCAGCCTTCGGTCCAACTGTATTCCGGCCCGGGCATGGTCGGGTTGGTCCAGGTCTTGAACGCCACGCTGCTGGGGTCGAGCTGCGTCGGGTCGAACGGCGGCGAGCCGACCGGGATAGGCGGCGGCACCACGTTGGTGACGCGATGGAACTCCGAGCGCGGCAGGCCGATGTGGAAGTCGGCGTCCAGCGGCCCCGCGATGTGCGCGGCAATGAACTCACCGAGGCGCTGGCCGGTGATGCGCCGGATCACTTCGCCGATCAGATGGCCGTAGTTCATCATGTGGTAGCCCGAGGCCGTCCCGGGTTCCCACCAAGGTGCCTGCGTGGCCAGCAGGGCGGTCGACTTGTCCCAGTCGTACAGATCCTCGAGGGTGTTTGGCTGCTCCCAGCCCGAGACGCCCGAGGTGTGCGACAGGAGGTGGCGAACCTTGATCCCTGCCTTGCCGTTGGCCGCGAACTCGGGCCAGTACTTGGCGACAGGCGCGTCGAGGTCAAGTTCGCCGCGATCGACCAGCACGAGCGCGGCAAGGGCGGTCATCGTCTTGGTGGTGGAGAAGACATTGGCGATAGTGTTCTCGGTCCACGGCACGGTGCGGGCCTCGTCGGCCCAACCGCCCCACAGGTCGACCACCATCTCGCCGTCGATGTTGACGGCGAGCGAGGCGCCGAGGTCTTCCCCCGACTCAAGCTTGGCGGCGAACAGCTCACGCAGGGGGTCGAAGCGGGCGCTGCACGTGCCGCCTAGGACCGTCGGGTGATCGCTCATGAGGCCTCCGTTCAGGAGTTGCCGCGGAAGCCGACGCCGATGCGGTGCCCCGGGTAGTCGCTGACCGATCCGCCGCCTAACGACCAAGCTCAGCGGACCCGGCCGCCGAGCAACCGCCCCGATATTACCAGAAACCTCCCGCGGCGGCCGGGGTCCGCTGCAGCGCGAGGTTAGTGTCCGGGCAAAAATAAAGTCGTCAACTTTTTGTGCAGTGGGGAGTGATGGTGTAGTTCCATTCGCCGTGGAACTGAGCCGGCTTGAGGTTCACCTTGGCCAGGTGCTCGTCCGTGACAGTGATGCCGGTCTCGTACTTGCCTTCGTCGAGCGCGGCTCTCACGATGAGCCCCTTCTTGGTTCGCGTGGCGGCGATCAAGTTGACGATCACCTGGACACTCACCAACGGCTTGCCGCGCCAGTTCTGGGTGATGAAGCTGAACCGCCGGTGCTCCACCTTGTTCCACTGGCTCGTGCCCGGCGGGAAGTGGCTCACCGTCAGCTTCATGCCGATCGCGTCGGCCAGACCCTGCAACGCGACCTTCCACAAGCGGGTGCGGTACCCGTTGCTCCCCCCGCCGTCCGCGGTGATGAACAACTCGGTGGCGTGGGGAAAGCGGGAGGTCCCCATCTCTTGCCACCACCGGCGAATGCTCGCGGCCGCGAAGTAGGCGGTGTCATGGTCGATCCCCACGCTGACCCAGCCCTGGTTGTTGGTCACGTCGTAGACGCCGTAGGGGATCGCCTTGCCCAGTTCCTTGTCCTGAAAGTCGTGGACGCGCACCGGCTCCGGTTGGCCCTCGGGGCACCACTCACGGCCGCCGTTCTTGAAATCCCCCACCAACTCCTTCTTCTTCGTGTCCACCGAGATCACCGGCTGATGCCGCTTCTGGAACCGCGCCGCCTGCGCGTTGATGAACTCGAACTGGGCGTTACGGTCGGGGTGTTGGTTGCCCTCGCGCGTCTTACGGTTGGCTTGCAGGCTCTAGCCGGCCTCGTGGAGCAGCCACGCCACCGTGCGATAGCCGGCCCGGTGTCCCTGCCCGGTCAACTCCGTCGCCAACCGCCGCGTGCTCTTGCACGTCCAACGCAAGGGCGACATCGGATCGCCCCGCGTCCGCGGCTCCAGCAGCCCCTCCAAGGTGGCGACCAACGTCGGGTCCGATTCCGTCAGGCGCTGCGCCCCGCCCCACCACGTCGCAAGCTCTCGGTTACGGGTTCGTCCGGGTGGCTCCCGCGGTACTCCAGCTCTCGAAGCCCGGCCTGGATGGTGTCCCGCGCCAGTCCCGTGGCCGTAGCGACCGCCGTCACGCCTCCGTACCCGTAGTCCCGCGCTTCCGCCGCCGCCCACTGTCGTCTCGAGCGCTCATCGAGCACGGCGTCCAGCGCGGGATACTTGAGGCGGATCCGTTCTATGACAGTTGCATCCTGCATGACTCGACAGCATAGCAATCACGGCCCTGCGGTAAAGGAAAAGTTGACGACTTTATTTTTGCCCGGGCCCTAACCCGAACTCAGCCTCTGAACAGGCGTATTGCAACACGTCCATTTGTCCGTATCATCTCGAACAATTCTGAATCCTACCCATCTCCAACGCAGGCCACAAGGCTTGGCTCGGGATTATACGGACTCCGGCGGGTGGCCGTGGTCCGGCCTCGGTGGGTGGCTGTGGTCCGTCCTCGGACCACGGTCCTTCCCAAATCGCCGTGGTCCGAGGACGGACCACAGCCACCCGCCCGATCGGGTGCCACTGGCGGCTTGCTCGCCAGTGTCTTCATACCGCCCGGAGCACTGGCGGGCAAGCCGCCAGTGGCACCCAGAAACGGCCTCCTACCAGTGCTACCCGCCGGCGGTGTTCTTCGCCGAACGTATCCTGTGCAAGCCGCGTAGGAACAGGTATATGTTCCCGGCGAGCATCAAGACGCAGAGCCCGCCGACAGCCCGTCTGCCCCACGGCAGTGCAAAGTAGTCGATGAGAGCCGCCCCACCAAAGAACGCGGCCGGGAAGACGATTAGCTCGGGAAGGAAGCTGAATCCAGCGCCCTCCGGTCGCTTCCCGTCGAGAACGTCTGCGGAGACGGTGGCAGCGCTTGCGAGCGGGTAAGACAGCCACGCGAGTCCGATGAGGATGAGCAGGGTCCAGAGGCTCAAGGACGTAGCCGCCTAACAAATTAGCTCAGCGGACCGGCCACACACCGGGACGCTCCGCACGATCATAACACGC
The DNA here is from genome assembly GCA_963752755.1 of uncultured Planctomycetales bacterium. GTDB lineage: Bacteria > Planctomycetota > Planctomycetia > Isosphaerales > Isosphaeraceae > CAVVZJ01. The sequence continues at coordinate 211,229 of CAVVZJ010000014.1, forward strand.
CCGCGTGGCCGGGTCCGCTGCAGCGCGAGGTTAGGCGGCGCCGCCAGAGGGACTCGGCCGCCAGGACGCCGAGAACCGCCCCCAGCGGCGCGGCGACCGGGATGCCGATGTGCGAGGCGATGTCTATCGATCGGCTGGGGACGGCCTTGCCGCGGCGGAAGGGCTGCTCGTCTCGCGCGGCGGCGAAGCCGAGCCCGACGGCGATCGCGAAGATCGTGGCGAGGATTCCCCCGACGGCGATGCCCCGAAGCCAGTACGACGCGCGGCCGGTGGCGAGTGTCATCGGGTTGAGCCGCCTAACGCCCAAGCTCAGCGGACCCGCACCGCCGAGTGAGCGATGATACCACGAGAGGTGCCGCGGCGGTGCGGGGTCCGCTGCAGCGCGAGGTTAGGCGTCTTGGCTACCCGCCCCGCTGCTGGAGCCACTCGTGGTAGTGCTCCCGGCCACCCGGCGCGCCCTGGAACGGGAGGTCGCCGGGGAACTCGGCGCAGACCTCACACCGCTCGGGCACGTGCCCGGAGTAGTGCGCGAACTGGGTGAGCGTCACCATCAGCACGTCTGTGAGGCTGGACTCCCAGCCGAGGTGCTGGAGGTGCCAGCAGTAGTGCCGCACCTCCATCGCCACCGGCCCCGCCCCGGCCCGCAACTCGGCGAACAACTCGCGGCCAAGCGCCCGAACTCGCGGCAGCTTCGCCTCGCGGGCGGCGAGATCGTACTTCAGCTCCTCGATGATCGGCTCGAACGGCACCACGGCAGCCGACGGATTTGTCCGCGCGGCCAGCAGGGCATCCCGGGCCGTGGCCAACTGCGTTACGAAGGCGTCGCGGGGCTGCCGCCAGTCCGCAAGATCGCCGCTCATCGCGCCTCCGCCGCCTAACGACCAAGCTCAGCGGACCGGCCCGACGAGTGAAACCGTTGACTGACCCGCAAGCGGTCGGGTGGCACTGGCGGCTTGCCCACGAGTGTCTTCTAACGGGCCGGAGCACCGGTGGTCAAGCCGCGAGGGCTACGGCCCGCGGCGAGCACGGCGACCACGATACCCGTATACGCGAACGAATCCGCGCCGATCTCCAGCGAATGCACCAGCCGGAGTTTCACGCTGAGCAGCTCATTCGGCATCACCAGTCCGGCAAGGCCGACCAGCGCCCAATGGGCCCAGCCTAGGGCGAGCCAGAGCCCGAGGCGGTTGCCCGTCCACCGCTCAATCACGGCGAGCGTCGGCAGCAGGAACAACACGCTGCGGATCGCCTGCACGCCGAGGATCGTACCCATCGGCGGCACGATCAGCATGCTGTCGTCCGACGAGTACGAGTCGATCACGAGCGGCGCGATCAGCATGCCGAAGATGAGGTAGGCCGCGGGAAATGCGAGCCAGCCGACCGCCAGACGCCAGGCCAGTCCCCCGCCGGATCGATCATCGGCGAGGCCCGGCGCTTCGGTCCGGACCGGCGGGATCGCCACCAGCACGCCCGCGCAGAGCAGCGCCGGGAGCACTCCGCTGGCGGCGAGGTAGGCTTGCCCACCGATCCTGGTGAAGATCGTCATCTCGACGGCCGCGTTGGCCTCGTTCGCCAGGAAGATGAACGCGGCGAGCACCAACCAGCGGGCGAACAACCCTCCCCTGAGCCACCGCGACAGCGGCGCGACACCGAGGGAGATGAAAGCGGAACTGATCCATCCCTAGGCCACCAGTTGCCCCGTGCCCATGGCGTGAGGCAAGTTCGGCCGTTCGAGCGAGGACGATGCCAGGACGATCGAGGCGAGCGCCTGCCCGGCCACGTGCGCCGTCGCTGCCAGGGGCACAATCCACAAGGGCCGAACCCATCCCAATTCGGTATGCCTCTTCGACTTGGTACCCATCACCAAAGGCTACCTACCAGTGCTACCCGTTCGCCGCTAGGCCCCGGACCCAACGAGCGGCGGACAGCCCGACTGACCGCCATGAGCGGGGGCCGCCTAACGACCAAGCTCAGCGGACCGGCCCGCCGAGGGAAACCGTTGCGTAACCAAGAACCTCGCTGGCGGGCCGGGTCCGCTGCAGCGCGAGGTTAGGCGGGGCACCCCGACTGGGGCTCGAAGACTCTGCCCCGACCACACGCCCGCGAACGGGGACATTCCGGTCCAGCCACCCACCGTAGGCTCTCAGTGCCAAGTGCAAGGTGATTAGCATCCCAGCGTTGACGACGAACGCGGCTATGACAAGACGGGTGGCAACGGTTCGCACGGCGACCTTTGGTCCGACTTCTGCTGTGAGCCCGAAAATGTCGACGAGAGCATAGGCGGTGCGACTGAGTACAATGGCCGCCCAAAGTCCGCAGATTATGAAGAGCCAGATGTTAGCAAACCCCAGAACCAGCGGTTCCCAGCGACCAAATCTCGCAGCAATCAGGAGGGCTTCCGGCCCGGCGATCAATGCGAGATTGGGAAAGAATAGTCGAGCGGACACATAGTAGAGGTAGGCGCGGTCGGCTTTCTCAGAGGCTATCCGGTAATCCTCAGAGTTTGTAAACTCTTACCAAGTCAGGAGGTCCGCGAGTTACACCAACGATGGAGCACACCCCGATGCGAAAGCCCTATCCCTCCGACCTCACCGACGAGCAGTGGCAGATCATCGAGCCGCTGATCCCCGTCAGCCGCGTGGGACGACCCCGGGAGGTCGAGATCCGGGAGGTGCTCAACGCCATCTTCTACCTCAACCGCAGCGGCTGCCAGTGGGACATGCTGCCCCATGACCTGCCGGCCCGGAGCACCGTCCACGACTACTTCCAGCAGTGGCGGGCCGACGGCACCTGGCAGCGGATCAACGATGCCCTGCGACAAGAGGTGCGTCAGGCCGCCGGGCGTGATCCGAACCCCAGTGCCGGGAGCATCGACAGCCAGACCGTCAAGGGGACCGAGATCGGGGGCGTGCGGGGGTACGACGGCGGCAAGAAGATCCGGGGGACGAAGCGTCACATCATCGTGGACACGTTGGGTTTGCTGCTGGTCGTGATGGTCACGGCGGCCTCGGCCGACGACGGCACGGCGGCCCCGGAGGTCTTGGGCCGACTGACCGCCGAGCACCGCACTCGGTTGGCGAAGTTGTGGGCCGACCAGAAGTACCACAATCAGCGCTGGAGTCCTGGTTGAAGAAGACGGGGGCCGGCTACGTGATCGAGGTGGTGGAGCGACCTGTCGGTGCGAAGGGGTTCGTGCTGCTGCACCGTCGCTGGGTGGTGGAGCGGAGCTTCGCCTGGCTGGGGCGGTATCGCCGACACAGCCGGGACTACGAGAGGTCGCCCGAATCGAGCGAGGCAATGATCCAGGTCAGTTCGATTCATCGAATGCTTAGAATTTTGAAACCTGATCAAACGAAGAAGCCGGTTCCCTTCAAGTATCCCAGGGAAAAACGGAAATCAATTACCGGATAGCCTCTCAGTGCGAGGACAGATCTTGCTATAGAATGACAACATATTATTGAACATAAAAGCCGCAGCAGTTAGTCCCAGTGGGATAAGCAATTTTATAAACGTATGTTCAATGTTAGACAATTTCTCGATCTTCTCAAGTTGCCCCGAGGAAACATTAGCATGAAGACCGAAAACCAATGATGCTCGGGATTTTTCGGCCTCCTTCGCGGCTGTGATCTCGCGCTGCATGGGAGTGGGCGGTAATTCGAAGAAGGTCTCGATCACCCAAGTCGCGATGGAAAAGAAGACCGCGAGCAGGAAAAGCCCCCGGATCGCAAAGTCGAGTGGTCGGATTTTCAGTGAGCCAGTTGGGTCATCAAAAATGAGTGAAGGAGACTGAAGAATCAATCGACGTTGTCTCCAATAAGAGGCTATGTCGAGGAATTCACCGAAAGCACTCTCCCGCCACTCATTGAATATTTTAGACACCATATCGAATCGCCTCTATCGAAACATATCGAATCGCCTCTATCGAAAACTCCCCGCCGCCTAACGCACAAGCTCAGCGGACCCGCCCGGTGAGCCATCGAGACCACCCCGGCGCCGCGGCGGGGTCCGCTGCAGCGCGAGGTTAGGCGGCCCGTCCGACGCATGAACATGCCCACGAAGACGTGGGCATGCCACCCCGCCGCCCACGCCTTGTTCTCCCGCCCCTCATGCATCCTGACTCCGACGGCGCCAACTGTAGCCGAGCAGGGCAAGGCCGCCGAAGCCCAGCAGCACGACGGAAGACGGCTCAGGAACGGCGAAGATTGTCCCGTTCAGTTCAAACGGCAATACATTGCCGTTCGCATCGTAGATATTATTCTTGAAAAGCTTGGGAGGCTTGTCATCCGGCACGAACTGGACGTCCGACTTCACCAGGATGCCGTCTTTGTTTTTGCTGTACGAGTAAATGGTCTTGCTAAGGGCTTCACCGTTAACAAACCCCGATCCCATCGGGGTGACCTCCTCATTTCCCGGACTGCCGAACATGACCGTTTGGCCCGAGAGGACCGTGCCCGGGATCGTGACATTGATGGAAGCTGTATTGCTCCCGAGGGTCACGGCGTCGGTGAAAACGACATCGAAGGTCGTCGGCGAGGTTTCGGTGATCGTGGCGCTGCCGCTACCGTTCCAATCCTGGCCCCCGAAGCTGCCCGTGCTCGTCCAGGTGATCGGGCCCAGCGGAAGGTTCGAGAGATCGGTCGAGAGATAGGCGAGGCTGAGGCCCGGCCCGGTGAGCGTGCCCGTCCAAGTGGTTGCTGAGGAGGACGAGCTGTAGGTCAGGGTCGCCTCGGAGTCGGTGAACAGGGTGAAGAAGAAGGCGTCCGTGTCCGTCGCCGTCGATTGAATGAGGGCCAGGGCGTCGAAGGAAGTCAACAGGTCGGCGCGGGCCGAATTGGCTGCGCCCAAGGCGGTCAAGGCGACGACGGAGGCGATGCCACGTGAGATGAAGCCCTTGAAGCCCTTCATTTCCCTCCTCCTCCCCAGGTTCGAACCAGGCGCTCGCGACTTGGCCGTCCGACCACCGGACGGCACTCAGGCCACCACGTCCATTGAAAAAAGGACAACATGGCTGCTCACTCGCCTACGCCAGGGCACCCCGCTGCCGACCATCGCTCGTCCCTCAGTTGTTCATCGCCTGGTCCTCCGGATGGCCTAACCTGTTTGTCGACGTCCGAAACGACGTGTTATTCCACGTCCGCCATCACCCGTTAGCGCCGCGGGCGTGGGGCAATTGGCGATCGCCCGAGGCTAACGACATGCTGACGCGATTGCAATAGGCGACTCTCGAAGTTTTTGATGCGGCGGATGGCTGTGCTGGCGTTCCTCCCGATCCCCCATCGCCGCGCGAGCCGGGTCAAAGGCGTGGGGCCGGGGCCGAGTCGTCGCCACAGCGACGGCGTGCCCCGGGCGGGTGGCGCGCTGGGTCGTCGTCACGGGGCGAGACCGGAAAGAATTCCGGAAAAGGGTGATAATCGCCCGCCCCCGTTTCGAGAATAAGGAGGAACGGGCGCGTCAACGTCCGCCGCGACCCGCCCCAGGCCGACCCCGATGCGACACCCTTGACGTGGAGGGCCCCTGCCATGACCCCGCAACCGCACGACGACGCGCCCGAGCCAATCGACCCCTTCGACCCCAAGTCCCTCGCCGCCGTCGGCATCCCCACGCCCCCCTTCCTGCGACCCAGGGCCACCGGACCCAAGACCGTCGCCGGCAAGGCCAAAAGTCGTGCCAACGCCGTCAAGCATGGCCTCCGCTGCCAGGTCGTCGAACCCCCCGACCAGCGCGCCAGGATCGCCGAGCGGGTCGCCGAGTGGACCGACGCCCTCCGGCCAACCGACGCCGTCCAGCGCTGGCTCGTCGCCCGAGCCGCCACCGCCTCCGTCCGACTCGACCGCTGCGTCGAACGCGAGAACCTCGCCCTCGAAGCCAACACCGCCCAGGCCGAACGCGACTGGTTCCGCCGCCAGCGGGCCTGGGCCCGTCGCACCGGCGCCCGGCTCGACGACCAGCCTGAGAAGACCCATGCGAAGCTGCTCCGCTCGGCCCTCGGCTGCGACTGGCTGATCGCCCGACTCGACGACCTGGCCCGCGACCTCGCGGTCCCCGGCGGCTACTGGTCGCGGCCGGAATTCTTCCAGGCCCTGCGACTGCTCGGCCTCGACCCCCTGCGCATCCCGCCCGGTCATCCGGTCGTCGCCCAGCTTTATCGAGCCAGCCTCGCCGCCGACAAGGCGCCTGATCCGACCGAGGTCGATGCCTTCCTCGGGCTTGACACCCAGGCCCTCGACCCCGACGCCCGCGCCGCCGCGCAACGCACCCACCTGGGCCCGCGCGAGAAGGGCCGACAGACCTTGCTGGCGTTCGTGCGACTGGAGCAGCAACGTCTGCGCGAACTGCGCGCAGACTTGTGGGACGAGGTCGATGCCCCCGCCCTGGAAGCCGCCTGCGCCCTGGCCCGCACCTTCGACCCCAGCCCCGAGGCCTCCCTGGCCCGTCGCTACGAGTCGGCCAACGCCCTGGAGCTTCACCGCCACCTCGCCGACTTCCACCGCGCCCGTCGCGAGACGCCACCGCCGCCCGACGCGGCGCCAAACGAACGTCAAGATGGGCAAGATTGCGTCGCAAATCCTCCCTCGGAAGATACTTCTGCAAGCGACGGCGGCGCATCCCCGGCGTCCCTGGGGGGTTCCGAGAGCGTCGGGAGAGCGGAATCGGGGCCTCTCGCAGCGGCGCCGGAGTCGACCCGGGCCGGAATCCTGCCGGGAGTACCGCCCACGCCGTCATCGAGAACCCCGTCCAGCGCGGCGAACCGGCCCGGGCACCCCTGACCCGGCGCCCATTCCCGGCCCCCTCGCCTCTTGGATCGCCCCGACCCGGTCGGGGGCCGCTCCCGGTCCCATCGCCGGCCTGGACCGAATGGGCCAAACGCGGTGCGGTGATCCGGAATCGCCTGCGGAGGAAAAAGCCTGGTGTCCGATTCCATTTCAAAGGGGTCCAGTGGATGTTGTCACTTGCGGCCTGGCAAAGGTTTGACAGGGTCATGCCTCAACCCTGGACCGACACCATGGACGACCTCGGCCGTTTTTGTGGAGAGACGCGGGGATGACAAGGATCGGCGGTCGCGTGCTGGTGACGGGAGCGGGCGGGTTCGTCGGGGGGCACGTCGCTCGCTTGCTGGCGACGGACGGGGTGAACGTCCGCGGATTGACGCGTCGCCCGCCGCCGATCGAGCCGGGCGACCCGACGATCGACTGGGTCGTCGGCGATCTCCGCGACCCGGCGACGCGTCGGCGGATCGTGGCCGACGTCTGGGGGATCGTCCACGCGGCCGGCTGGGTCAGCCTGGGTCGCGACCGCAAGAGGCAGGCGCGGGCGATCAACGTCGAGGCGACCGCCGCCTTGCTCGATGCGGCGGAGGCGGCCGGGGTCCGGCGACTTCGTCGCCACCGCGACGCTCTGGACCGTCGCCGCCGGCCACGCCGATTCCCCGGCCACGGAAGAATCGGCCTGGAACCTGGAACCCATCCGGAGCCCGTATTGCGACACCAAGCGCGAGGCGGAACGGCTGGTGCTCGGCCGCGATCGGGAGGGATTCCGCACGGTCGTGCTCTGCCCTGGCCTGGTCATCGGCCCGCGGGACGTCCGGCCGACCTCGACCCGGCTGCTCCTCGAAATGGCCGGTGCCCGCCTCGTCGCCTTGCTGCCGCGCGGCGGGATTCCGGTGGTCGATGCGGGCGTGGCGGCCCTTGCCCATCGCCGGGCGCTGGAAACCGAGGAGTCCGGGCGACGCTACATCGTGGCCGGTCCCTATCTCAGTTATCCCGAGATGGCCCGGCTGGTGGCCTCCGTCGCCGGTCATCCCCGGCGCCTCGTGATCGTGCCGGACGCCCTCCGGGCCCCGATCGCCGGGCTGGCCGGTCTGGTCGATCGGCTGGGGCTGGACCGTTCCGGCGATTTCTCGGCCGCCGCGGTCCATGGCGGCTTCCTCGCCTTGCATGCCAGCGGCGCCCGAGCCGATGCCGCCTTCGGGCTCGACCACCCGCCGCCGGTCCGCTCGGTCTTCGACGCGCTGGCGGACCACCAACGCTCCGGTCGGGCACCCTGGCTCGACCTGACGCCCCCGAGCGTCTAAAATGGGCCCAAGGCATGAGCAACGATTGAACCAAATCCCCCCGTCGCCCGGCCCGTGCCGCGACGACCAACGGGACCGAGGCCCTCATGGAACAGATCCCCAACCGCGACATCCCCGGCGCCTCCCCGCCCGCGCCTCCGCCCCCGACGATCATCGTCGATCGCCGCGACCGGGGCGGCTGGGTCGGACGGATGTTTGGGCCGCTCGTCGTGCTGTTGCTCCTGGTCCTGATCTTCAAAGGGAGCCTGGGCACGGAGGGCAGCATCCCGGAACGCCTCGACGAGAAGTACGTCGCCGGCGACACCACCGGCGCCAAGATCGCCATCGTCGAGGTCTCCGGCCTGATCCTCGATGGCGAGGTCGATTATGCGATCCGTCAGGTCCGCCAGGCGCGGGATGATACCTCCGTGCGGGCCATCGTGCTGCGAATCGACTCGCCCGGCGGCACGGTCTCCGGCTCCGACCGGATCTGGCGCGAGGTCCAGCTCTTGAAGGAGCGCGGCAAACCGGTCGTCGTCTCGATGGGCGGCCTGGCGGCCTCGGGGGGCTATTACGTGGCCGCCGCCGCCGACTACATCCTCGCCGAGCCGACGACCATGACCGGCTCGATTGGGGTAATCCTCGAAGTCCCGATGTTCCGCGACCTGCTCGACAAGGTCGGTGTCGATTTCCAGACGATCAAGACGGGCAAGTGGAAGGACTCGCCCTCGCTGTTCCATCCGATGAGCGACGAGGAACGCGAGCGCTGGAACCACGTCATCGACGTGGCCTATCAGCGCTTCGTCCGCGTGGTCGCCCAGGGCCGTTCCCTGCCGCTCGACCACGTCCTGCCGGTGGCCGACGGTCGGGTCTTCACCGCTTCCGAGGCCCTGGACGCCAAGCTCGTCAACGAGATCGGCTACCAGGACGACGCGATCCTCCACGCCCAGCGCCTCGCCGGGATCGCGTCGGTCCATGTCGTCCGCTACGCCAAGCCGAAGAGTCTGGCCGAGACGTTGCTGGGTATTCACTCCCCCGAGCCGGGCCTGACGCTCGACCCGGATCTCTTCCTCAAGCTCCAGGCGCCCAAGATGCTCTATCTGGCTCGCTGAGCGAGTCGGCGAGCAAGACTCTGAAAGGCTGATCGGAAGGATCGCATCCTCGCCCAGAGGTGAGAGTCTGTTCCAAAAGGGGCGTCGGCTGTAGTTTGGGGGGATGGAACGCAAAGCCTACCCCAGCGACCTGACCGACGCCCAGTGGCGCCTCCTCGCTTCCCTGATCCCCGAGGCCAAGCCCGGCGGCAGGCCCCGCAAGTACGAGATGCGCGAGGTCATCAATGGCCTGCTCTACCTCAACCGCGAGGGCTGTTCCTGGCGGGCGTTGCCCCACGACCTGCCCCACTGGAAGACCTGCTACAACTTCTTCCGCCGGTTCGAGGCCGACGGCACCTGGGACGCCCTGGTCGCCGCGTTGCGGGGGGAGGTGCGGACGAAGCTCGGCGCGCGCGCCGACGCCCAGCGGCGCCTGCATCGATAGCCAGTCGGCCAAGACGGCGCACGGCGGGGCCGAGGTCGGCGTCGATGGCGGCAAGATGGTGCGGGGCCGCAAGCGACATATCGTCACCGACACGCTGGGGTTGCTGCTGATCGTCGTGGTCACCGCGGCGAACCTCGACGACGGGGCGACGGCGCCGCGGCTGCTGGCCGGTCTGCCCGCCGTGACGTTCCCCCGGCTGGCCGTGGTGTGGGCGGACCGGAAGTACCGCAACTCCCGGCTCGACGCCTGGCTGTCGGGCCAGGACCGGCTCCGCGTGGAGGTGAGCTCGAAGCCCGAGGGCGAGCGGGGGTTCAAGCCGCTGAAGGTGCGGTGGGTGGTCGAGCAGACCTTCGGCTGCCTGCTGCGGTGGCGGCGGCTGGTGCGGGACTTCGAGCGGCTGCCGGAGACGAGCGCGGCGATGGTCAAGCTCAGCTCGATCCATCGGATGGTCCGCCGTGCCCGGCCGCCGCGATGGCGGAAGAAATTCCGCTACAAGCGGCCGCCCAAAGCGGCCGCTTGAGTCTTTTGGAACAGTCTCTGAGTCAGTCCCCTCAACGGCAAGAGGCCCGGTGGGTCCGGGCCTCTTGTCGTGGATCGGATCGAGCCCGAGGGCCGGCCGGCCTAGCGCCTGAGGGACTCCTCGGGCCGCTTCTCCAGCCAGACGAGGTAGACCAGCGGTTCGCGGCCGGGCCGGGAATCGTGGCCGTCGGGGTGGCCGGTCCCGTCGTCGATCGCGGGCACCTCGGCAACTGCGGAACGCGGACCCGGCGAGCCGACTTCGCGACCGCGCGGCAAGGGACCCGTCGCGGGGAAAGGCGGCATGTCGGCGACCCGGCCGGTCGCGTCGCGGTCGTCCGAACGGATGGCGACCGGATCGGGACGGCCCTCGTCATGAGCGACGAGTGAGCCGGACGGCTTGCCCTCGATGACTTCGAGCGGCTCCGACTCGGCCAGTTGCGCGACCAGGCCCGGGCGAATCGGCGTGGCCGCGAGGTCGGCGCCCGGGAACTTCCGCCCGAGGTTCTCGCGGAAGTTGGCCAGCTCAACATCGTCGAGCACGACCGCAAAGACCATCGCCTCGCCGGGATGGGCGGGGTCGAGAGCGAGCCCCTGGAGGACGTGGAAGCGGGCGTGACGGGCGTAGGACCGTGGAGTCGAGACGATCGCCTCCTCGACCCGATCGACGTTCTCGCCGCCGAGGGAATCGACCTCGACGAGGAAGCGCTGGATCTCCATCGTCCCGAGGATCTGGAGGAAACGCTCCTGGTCCACCTGGACCTTCGCTTCCCGCTGGCGATCGGGCGCGGCCACCGCGGCGACGGTGGAGACTGGTGGTTCGGGAGCCGTCGCCTCGGCGTCAGCAGCCACGTCGGGCGTCGGAGACGCCTCGGCCACAGCCCCTTCGGCAACCGGGCCGGACTCGGGCGGAGCCAGCTCAGGAGGAGCGGTCGAAGCTCCGAGCCGGTCCGGCTCCAACCGGGCGACCGTCTCGTGCTGGGTCAGGCCGTGCAGCGACCACGCCACCAGGAGCGCCGCCGCGACGGCGGAGAGAGGAGCCAGGACGAGCAGTCGTCGGCGGACCAGGCTTCGGGATGCCAGTCGCCTCCGTCGCAGAGCGTCCGCCTCCTCGATCGCCGAGAGCACCGCCGGGGCCAGGTCGCCCGGCACGCGCGGGCGGGAGAGGCCCCGGACCGCATCACGGACCAGGGTCAGCTCTCGCAGTCTCGCGGCCAGCCGCGGGCTCGACAGCAAGGCCGCCTCAACCCTCAGATGGCGGCTCGGTTCGAGCTCACCGTCGAGGAAGGCGGTCAGGATGGAATCGTCGTCGAGGTTCATGATAGCACGATTGGGGGAAAAGGACGCGGGAGAAGGAAGAAGGGATGACTGGATCGCTCCGCTCGGGCCGACCACTTCCGGTTCCGGTTCAGGGCAGGTCCGACGCCGCGCGGGCGGGCTCCTCGTCGAGGACGATCCGCAGGCGCTCCCGCAGGATCTCGCGGGCTCGATGCAGCCGGCTCCGGACCGTCCCGACGGGCACTTGGAGGATGTCCGCAATCTCCTCGTAGCGGAGGCCGTCGAGGTCCTTCATCACCACGACGGCCCGGTGATCGGGGGCGAGCTGGCCGAGGGCCTGCTGGATCAAGGTCTCCCGTTCGGCCCGCTCGACCGGCAGCGTGGGGTCGCTCTGGGTGGGGTCGCCAGCCTGATCGAGCCGTTCCGGACGCAAGGCCGCCATCACGCGATCCGCCACCCGCCGCCGCCGCCGCTCGCTGAGCGCGAGGTTGACTGCGATTCGATAAACCCAGGTATAGAAAGAACTTCCACCCTGAAACCGGTCGAGCTTCTCGAAGGCCCGGAGGAAAGCATCCTGGAGCAGGTCACAGGCGTCCTCGGCGCGGCCGGTCAGCCGGAGCAGGGTCGGGTAGAGTCGGTCCTGGTAACGCCGCACCAGGATCCCGAACGCCTCGGACTTACCTGCCCGGCAGGCATCGATGAGAAGCCGGTCGTCAGGACTTTCACTCATCGTGGGTTTAGACGCCCCGGGGGGCCGTCCGGTTCCACCATTCCCGCGTCTCGGGACGGTCCCCTCCTCTCTCTATCCTATCAAGCAACGACTGTGACGCCCCTCGGAATTTTCGCCATCGCGCAAGCTCGCTTGATTCCGCCGTTTCCCTGGCTCTATCATGACCAGGACATCCCCGCGCCCTCCTTGATCGGGGACCGAGGAGGTGCCCCGTCGTCCGGAGAAACCATGAGGATCGCGGTTGATTATCAGTCGGAGCAGCTGGAATTCGAGGTCCCCGCGGATCGTCTGGTCGCGGCCTGGAACGGCCCAGAATCGGTCGCGGCGGAGCGGGTCCGGTCCCTGGTCCGGGACGCCCTGGAAAAGCTGCGCGGCTATCCTCCGCTCCGGCAGGCCGTCGTACCGGGCGACCGTGTCGTCGTCGCCCTCGACCCGGCAACGCCCGAGCTTCCCACAATCCTCTCGGCTACCTGCGAGGTTCTCAATGACGCGGGCGTCGCGAACGAGACGATCCACGGTCTGCTGACCGCACCGCCGCCCGATCGCTGGCGGACGGACCTGTCCTGGACCGTCCATGACCCCGACGATACCGCCGACTTCGCCTATCTCGCCAGCACGGACTCGGGGCGCCGGATCTATCTGAATCGCCTCGCCACAGACGCTGACTTCGTTCTCGCAATCGGGCCGTTCGGCTTCGACGCCACGCTCGGGGTGAAGGGCCCCTGGAGCGTGATCTTCCCCGGCCTGAGCAACGCCGAGACGCAGCTTTCCCTGCGATCGCAAGGGCGGGAGCTGGCCGGCGTCGCCCCCGAGGGGCGGGAAACGCTCTCCGAGTCGGCGGGCGTGAGCTGGCTGCTGGGCAGCCAGTTCCAGATCGGCGTGCTGCCGGGTGCCAGGGGACTGGCGGGAATCGTGGCGGGGATCGAGGAAGCGGTGCAGGAGGAAGGGCTGCGCGCTCTGGCCTCGAGCTGGACATTCCGCCCGGAGCGTCGGGCCGACTTGGCTGTCGTCGGCGTCGGTCGCCCCGACCGGCCGGCCGGTTTCGGCGAGCTGGCCGACGCCCTGGCGACCGCGACGCGGCTCGTCCGGCCCGGCGGCAAGATAGCAGTCCTCTCGCGGGTCGGCGGCACGCCCGGCCCGGCCGTGGGCCGCCTGCTCGGCGTCGAGGAGGCCCGCTCCCGGATCGCAGCCCTCAAGGGCCAGGAGGACCAGCCCGACTATCTGACCGCCCGCAAGCTGGCCCGCGCACTGATCCAGGCCGACGTTTATCTGTTCAGCGACCTGGAAGAGGACCTCGTCGAGGATCTCTCCATGATCGCCCTCGGCAAGGCCTCCGAGGCCCGACGGCTGGTCGATGTCGCCGCCTCCTGCCTCCTCGTCAGCCACGCCGAGATGACCAAAGCCGAGGTCGAGAACGACGATTGATCGCCCGAGCCGAGATACCCATGACTTCGCCTCTACCCGCCCCCGCCAGCGACCGTCAACTCCTGGACGCCCTCGATCACGGCGTCGCCTGGATCGACCGCTCCGACCGCGTCCGGCTCGACGTGACCGGGTCTGACCGGGCGAAGTTCCTCCACAACCTCACAACCAACGAGATCAAGCGGCTAGCCGTCCGCCGCGGCTGCGAGGCGTTCGTGACGAGCCTCCAGGGCAAGGCGCTCGGCTTCGTCCTCCTGCACGTCGACCCCGACCGCATCCTGCTCCGCACCGACCCCGGCGCCTTCGATCCCTTGCTCCCCCATTTCCAGAAGTATGGCGCCCTGGATGACGTCGCCTGGGAAGACCGCTCCGGCCAGACCTTCGAGTACCACCTCGTCGGCCCGAAGGCGGCCGACCTGGTTCGCCAGCTCGGGGGCGAGGTCCCGCCCGAAGGCGACTACTACCACCTCGCGACGACCCTGGCCGACCGACCTGTCTTGCTCATCCGCGAGTCGCCGCTCGTCGATCCCGGGTTGACGATCATCGGCGAGTCCACGGACGCCGAGGCCGTCGCCGACGCAATCCGTCAGGCGGGTTCCGCCTCCGGGCTGGTCGCGATGTCGCCCCCGCAGTACGAGGCACTCCGGATCGAGGCGGGCACCCCGGTGTCGGGTCGGGACGTGACCGAGGCCAATCTGCCCCAGGAAGTCGGCCGCGATGCCCGCGCCATCAACTTCGTGAAAGGGTGCTATCTCGGCCAGGAGACGGTCGCTCGCCTGGACGCCCTCGGCCATGTAAACCGGTTGCTCAAGGGCCTCCGTTTCGAGTCGGACGACCAACCGCCGGCCGGCTCGACCCTGCTGGCCGACGGCAAGGAGGTGGGCCGGCTCACCTCGGCCGCCCGCTCCATCCGCGATGGCCGCCCCGTCGGGCTCGCCTACGTCCGCATTGCTCAGGCCGAGGCCGGGACGCCGTTGGCCTGCATGCTCGAAGGCCGTGAGGTCGTCGCTCGCGTCGCCGACCTGCCGATCCGCTGAAGGCGGCTGGCTGGCCGGCCCGTCACGCCTCGTCGCCGACCTCCTCCCAGACCACGACCCGCCGCTCATCGACCGCCTTGCGGACGAGCAGGCCGACGAGCAAGGCGTCGCGGGCCTCGGCCAGCGTGACGGGTGGCGCGGTCGGCCGCTCGGAGCGGACGGCGTCCACGAAGTTTTCCAGGGCCAGGCGGGTCTCGGGCTGGTTCCCCGGGTGGAGTACCTCGCGGGGCCGCGACCGGTCGCGGTAGGTAATCACGCCCGAGCCGAGATCAAGGCCGCCAGCGGTGCCGACGACGCGCTGGCTGATCCCGGTGAACGCGTCGTCGGCCGGGTCGATCCAGCTATGAACGAACGAGGCCCGGAAGCCGTCGGCCCATTCGAGCTGAACTGAGTACCAGTCGGTCACGTCGCGATCCGGCTGGACCGCCGCGAAGACGCCCGTGCGACCTCCGCCGAAAGCCCGGATCGGGGGCACCCCTTTGATCCAGAGCAGGAGATCCCAGATGTGAACCGCCTGCTCGACCATCCAGTCGCCCGACCGCTCCCGACGGCCGAGCCAGCCGCCGTGCCCGCTCACCGGGCCGTTGCTGCTCGACCAGGAGGCCCGACACTCCAACGGCAGGCCGATCTCGCCCCGACGGATGCGCTCCACGCCCTCCCGGAACCTCGGGTTGGACCGCCTTTGAAAGCCGACATGGAAGGCCAGGTCCGGACATTCGCCCGCCAGTTCAATCAGGCGGTCGCACTCCGACCGGCTCAAGGCCAGAGGTTTTTCCGCATACAGGTGCTTGCCCGACCGGAGCGCGGCCTCGTAGGCCGCGGCGTGCAGGTCGCACGGCAAGGCGACGAGCACGGCATCCACGTCGGCCCGATCGAGGATCGCCTCGTGATACTCGAACGCCTCCGGACGCTGGCCGCTGGCCTTCTCGGTGATGCCCTGGCCGCGAAGTCGATGCCGGGGTTCGAGATCGGCGAGGGCGACAACCCGCACGTCCGGCAACTCCAGCGCGGCGCGGAGGAGATTCGTCCCCCGGTTGCCGAGCCCGACCAGGCCCAGCCGGACCGGTCTCCCGGTCGCGGCCTCGCCCACCTGGCCCTGCGCGAGGGCCAGGCCAGCGGCGGCGGAACAGCCGAGGAAGCGTCGGCGGTTCAACTGGATGGGGGGCATCGGGACACCTCACGAACGGGAATCGGCGAAGGACCCTGGCTCAAACCAAGGGGCCTCCTGGGTCATTGTCCTCTCTATTTTAACGCATCGGCTACCCAACGTACCAGGGGTCTGGACGTCCGTGATATACTTCCGAGTTGTGGTCGGAACCCGCCTGCAATCCTCGTTCGGTCGGCTCAATGCTCGGTTCTGCTGGGGAGGCCCGATGGCCAAGCATATCTTCGTGACGGGAGGCGTCGTCAGCTCTTTGGGCAAGGGCTTGACCTGCGCCTCGATCGGCATGCTGCTGGAGCATTGCGGCCTGCGAGTCCGGCTCCAGAAGTTCGACCCGTACATCAACGTCGATCCGGGGACGATGAGCCCGTATCAGCATGGCGAGGTGTACGTCCTCGACGACGGCTCCGAGACCGACCTCGACCTGGGCCACTACGAGCGGTTCACCAACGCCCCCCTCTCCAAGCAGTGCAACTACACGACCGGCAAGATTTATCTGTCCGTGATCCAGAAGGAGCGGGCCGGTTCGTACTACGAGGGGAAGACCGTTCAGGTCATCCCCCACATCACCGACGAGATCAAGGCGGCTGTCCGGGGGCTGGCCGACGACGACGTCGATGTCGTCATCACCGAGATCGGCGGCACGGTCGGCGATATTGAAGGCTTGCCGTTTCTGGAGTCGATCCGGCAGTTCGCCCTGGATGTCGGCCGGGAGAACTGCCTGTACATTCATCTGACGCCCGTCTTCTACCTGAAGGCGGCCGGCGAGATGAAGACCAAGCCGACGCAGCATTCCGTCGGCGCCCTCCGTCAGATCGGCATCCAGCCCGACGTTTTGATCTGCCGGACCGAGCACCCGCTCGCGCCCGATGAGAAGGACAAGATCGCCCTCTTCTGCAACATCGAACGCTCGGCCGTCATCGAGGAGCGCGACAAGGAATACAGCATCTACGAGGTTCCCCTCAGCCTGCTCCAGAACGGCCTGGTGGACATCATCGTCAAGCGCCTGCACCTCAAGCCGGGCCGCCTGGAGATCGACGACTGGCGCGACCTGCTCGACCGCGTCCGCCACCCGGCCCGCGAGGTCACGATCGCGGTGGCCGGCAAGTACATGAAGCACAAGGACGCGTACAAGTCCGTCTATGAAGCGCTCGACCACGCCGGGATCGCGCCACAACGCCCGGGTGATCCTCAAGCGGATCGAGTCGGAGGAGATCGAGCGCGACGGCGCCGGGGCGACGTTGGCGGGCGTGGACGGCCTGCTGATCCCCGGCGGCTTCGGGATGCGCGGGATCGAGGGCAAGATCGAGGCGATCCGCTACGCCCGCGAGAGCGGCTTGCCGTTCTTCGGCATCTGCCTCGGGATGCAGTGCGCCACGATCGAGTTCGCCCGCCACGTCCTCGGCCTGGACGATGCGAATAGCACCGAGTTCGACCGCTCGACGCAGAACCCCGTGATCGCCCTGATGGAAGAACAGCTCCAGGTTCGCGAGCGCGGCGGCACGATGCGGCTCGGCGCCTGGCCGTGCGTGCTCTCCCCCGAAAGCCACGCCCGCGACGCCTACGCTCAGGAACAGATCAGCGAGCGCCACCGCCACCGCTACGAGTTCAACAACGCCTACCGCCGCGCCTTCGAAGAAAACGGCCTGGCCGTCACCGGCACGACCCCCGGCGGCGAGTTGGTCGAGATCGTCGAATTGACCGAGCACCCCTGGTTCCTCGCCGTGCAGTTCCACCCCGAATTCAAGTCGAAGCCGACCGCCGCCCACCCCCTCTTCCGCGACTTCATCGGCGCCGCCCTCAAGCACCGCGAGAATTCCCGGGCCGACGCCGAGGTCCGCGCGGTCGGTTCCTGAGCCGCGTTCCCGATGCCGGAGGACCGCACCCGATGGCGACCGCCCAGGCAACCAAGACAACCGCCGAATCCCGCTTCGTCATCCAGGACGTGACGTGGGAATCGTATCTCGCCCTCCTCGACTGGATGGACGGTCGGAACGTCCGGATCACCTTCGACGGGGAGAGGCTGGAACTCATGTCGCCCTCGTACGAGCACGGACGCGGCGATTCCCTGATCGGCTATCTGATCCGCCGCCTGAGCGAGGAACTGGAGATCGACATCTGCTCCAGCAGCCCCGTGACCTTCAAGTCCGAGCTGGTCCAGAAGGGTCTGGAGCCGGACACCTGCTTCTGGTTCCAGAACGAGCCCCTCGTCCGCGGCAAGCGGGAGCTGGACCTGACCGTCGATCCGCCGCCCGATCTGGTGGTCGAGGTCGAAGTGAGGTCCAGCATCCTCAACCGCCTGGAGATCTACGCTGCGCTCCGGGTGCCGGAACTCTGGAGGTGGCGGAACGATCGAATGGAAGTCCTGCTCCTCGGCCCCGACCAGCAGTATCACCCGGCCGCTACCAGTCGTTGCCTCCCGATGGTCCCGATCGAGGAATTCAGCCGCTGGGTCGGCCGCGGCCTGGAGATGAGCGAACGCCAGTTCATCCGCGAATTCGTCGCCTGGGTCCGCGAGACCATCCTGCCGAACTTGCCTCCCGGCGAGGTCGCGGATTGAGACGAAACCGCTCTAATCCGCGCCGCCCTTCAAGGCCAACCGAGCCCCCAATGAGCCAGTCCTACCAAGGCTACCACCACGAAACCGGCCAGCCCATCCGCCTGACCCTTGACGACGCCGGCCGGCGGATCGCGTCGGTCGAGACGATCGGCGAGGCCGCGTTGACCGGCGATGCCCCCGTCCTCGCCCCGGCCCTCTGGGACATCCAGGTCAACGGCTACCACGGCGTCTCGTTCTCCGACCCGAGCTTGACCGTCGATCAGGTCCGCGCCGTCGCCGAGCAGATGCGGCTCACGAACGTCGCCCGCTTCTGCCCGACGCTCATCACGGCCCTGCCCGACGCGATGCTGCACGGCGTCCGCACGATCGCCGCGGCCTGCGAGGCCGACCCGCTCGTCCGGGCGATGGTCCTGGGCATCCACCTGGAAGGCCCGTCGATCTCCGAGCGCGACGGCTACCGAGGCGCCCACCCGATCGAGGCCGTCCGCGATCCGGCCTGGGACGAGTTCGAACGCCTTCAGGAGGCCTCCGGCGGTCGGGTCGTCCTCATCACGCTTGCCCCGGAACGCGACGGCTCGATCGACTTCATCCGCAAGGCGACCGCCTCCGGCGTCGCGATCGCCCTCGGCCACACCGCCGCCGACGGCCCCACGATCCGCGCCGCCGTCGAGGCCGGCGCCCGTCTCAGCACTCACCTCGGCAACGGCATCGCCGACCCTCAGCCTCGTCATCCGAACCCGATCTGGGAGCAAGGCGCCGAGGACCGCCTGTTTGCCTCGTTCATTGCCGACCTCGACCACCTCCACCCGTCCGCCCTCAAGGTCCTCGGGCGAGCAAAAGGGGTCGATCGCACGATCTTCGTCAGCGACGTCTCCCCGCTCGCCGGCTGCCAGCCGGGGCGTTACGGGAGTTGGGAAGTGACCGAGACGGGCCGCGTCGTCGTCGCCGGCACCCCGTACCTCGCCGGCGCGGCCTGCGGCCTCCAGACCTGCCTGGAGCGCGTCGCCCCGCTCCTCGGCTGGGGACCTCGGGATCTGATCCGCGCCGCGGTCCTCAACCCCGCCCGATTGCTCGGCCGGACCCCACCGACTTTCGAACCGGGCCAGCCGGCCAACCTGCTCCAGATCCGGACCACGGACGACCCGGCGCGGCCGGTCGCCTTCGGCTCGTACCTGATCGAAGGGGAGGCGAGCGATGACTGGCAGCGTCGCTGATCCTCCAATTTTGTAGGGTGGGCTCCGCCCACCGATCCCTCGACGAGGCCGGCGGATCGGTGGGCCAAGCTCACCCTACAACGATCAATCCAAGGTCAGGCCTTCTTGGCGGGGTCCTCGCCGTTGACCCAGTCGCCTTCGAGCTTCTGGTAGCCGGGTGGGTTGAGCAAGGAGCCCTCGTCGCCGGCGTGCCAGCCCTGGACGTGGACGGGCTTCTCGCGGTTGTGGCTCATCTTCTCCCACTTGTTGGACCAGGACTCGTCGGCCGAGGTGACCGCGCCGTCGGCCTTGTTGAAGAAGAGGGCCTTGCCTTCGCGGTAGGACTGGACGCCCATGTTCACCGTGGCGATCGCGGCGTAGCCGAGCGAGGCGGGGCAGAGGGTCTCCTGGTTGTCGGAGCGGATGCAGCCGATGAAGTGGTCCCAGAGGGCGCGGGTGTCGTCGCGGGGCTGCTCGGGCTTGAACTCCTCGCCGCCTTCGCCGGTGTTGGCTCCCGGAGGGGCGGGGCGGCCGTCGATCTTCTGGGCGGCGATGCGGAAGCCGTCCTGGGGACGGCCGCCGAAGCGGATCGTGCCGAGGTGGCCGCGGATCATCTCGCCGAGCTGGACGTCGTTGCACATCGTCGCCGAGATCAGGACCTGGCAGCCCTCGTCGTAGTCGGCAACGACCGTCGCCACGTCCGGCACGTCGCGGCCGTCATACTCCATGTACAGGCCGCCGCCGCCGACCACCCGGCGCGGGAAGGTCACGCCCATCGCCTGGAGCGGTGTGGGTGAGCTGGTGGACGAACAGGTCGGTGTACATGCCGCCGCCGAAGTCCCAGTAGCAACGCCACTGGGCGTAGCGGGCGCGGTTGAACGGCTGCTCGGGGGCGAGGCCGAAGTCGGTGCCGAGGAACATCTTCCAATCGACGGTCTTGGGGTTCATGTCCTCGGTCAGCGGGTAGTACCGCCACTGGCCGACGTTGCTGTTGCGGTAGTAGCTGGTCTGGCCTTGCATGACCTTGCCGATCTTGCCGCCGGCGATCATCTCGTGGGCCATCTTCCAGCGCGGGTCGGCGGTGGACTGGACGCCGACGGTCATGACCTTGCCCGTCTTCTTGACCGCCTCGGCCACCTGGCGGGCCTCGTCGATCGTGTGGGTCATCGGCTTCTCGCAATAGACGTTCTTGCCCGCGTTCAGGGCGTCGATCGTCTGGCGAGCGTGCCAGTGGTCGGGCGTCGCGATCACGCAGCCATCGACGTCCTTGCGGTCGAGCAGGCGGCGGTAATCCTTGGTGACGGCGTTCTTGTCGTTGACGTCCAGGCCGCACTTCTTGGCCGACGGATAGAGGCCGCGGCCGACCTTCTCGTTGCCGTCCCAGACGTCGGCGACGCCGACGATGTCGACCCCCTTGCCCTCCTTCTTCATATCAAGGAGGACCTTGATGTGAGCCTGGGCCCGGCCGCCGGGGCCGATCACGACGAAGTTGAGCCGGTCGTTGGCCCCGACGACGTTGCCGATGGCGGGGTGCGCGAACGTGCCCGAGGCCACCACCGCGCCGGCGGCCGCCCCGGTCGTGCCGAGGAACCCACGGCGCGTGATCGAGCGCTTGTCGGTCATCTGTTGATTCTCCTGGCTGGTACAGACGAGGCCCGGCCCGCCATTCGGGACGGCCCCTGGCCCCCAAAGTCCCTTCATACTGCCCGCGAACCGGTCCCCGTTGCAACCATCTTGTCGGCCCTGACCTGCCATTTTCCACCCTCGGCCTGCGCGACTCCCCTCCGTGCTACACTTCTCCTGACGCGATCGCCTACAACAACCCTCGACCGACTCCCCGAACCCGAGCCGTTCCCGAGGGACCTCCCCATGCAGTACATCAAGGAATCGCGGATCGCCGCCCCGCCCCACGACGTCTTTGCCTTCCACGAGAGCCCCGGCGCCCTCGAACGGCTCACGCCCCCCGGCCAGAACGTCCGCCTCGAACAGGGCGGCGACTCCCTCCGGCCGGGCAGCCGGGTCGTGCTCCGGATCGGCCTCGGCCCCTTCCCCGTCCGCTGGGTCGCCGTCCATACCGAGTACGAACCTCCCCACCTCTTCGCCGACCGCCAGGAAGCCGGACCCTTCGCCTCCTGGTATCACCGCCACCGCTTCCTCGACGACGGCCAAGGAGGCACCCTGCTCCGCGACGAGGTCACGTTCGATCCGCCCCTCGGACTCCTCGGTCGCTGGCTCGGCGGCTGGTGGCTCCGTCGGATGCTCGGTCAGATGTTCGACTATCGTCATGAAGAAACCCGCCGGATCGTCGAGGCCCACGACTTCGACCGCACCGGCTCAAATCCTGACTCCACCGAAACTTCCTCTCCGACACAGGTCCGCTGATGCGGTCCGGTTCGACCCCGGCTTTGTAGGACAGCCAGACACACACCCCGGCTGTCCCCCAGGAGACACCAGACGGTATCCGCGGGCTCAGGGATCAGAAGTCTCCCCGGCAAGGTGCCGAGATGCCTGCTGGAACGCGGCGTTCCGGACGGCTTCGCGGCCCCAGGCCCGACGTGGCAAGCGCTTTCTTTGACGGCTCCCAGGCGGTCGGGACGCCGCGAAGACGCTCGGGCGACGCGCCGGCGACGCACCCGGGATGTCTGCGAAACGCCGGAAGGACGCTTCCGATCGCACCAGGACCGACAGCACAAATCCTTGTTTTTCAGTGAGTTACCATGGCCGCTTTACCCATTTTGAAGTTCGTTCGGCGCCCGAGGCGCTGCGGCATCGCAACGCCGCCGCAAGCGATGGTCGGGTCGGGACAAGAACCGGATTGCCAGAGAACAGCGTTAATTATAGCACACGATCAGGAAAAGGACTGGTTGCTTTCTATTGGGAAGGAAACCACGAGGAGACGATGCCGGGCGAACAAGATGGAGGGCGAATCCGTTAAGAAACTGTCATCTCAGGCGTTTTCCTGCTGGACCCATCTCCAGCAACCCGATATAATGCATGCACGCAATCTAAACGTAACCCTGGGAGCCGCCAGGGCGACTTTCGCGACGGGAAGTCGGCTGTTGGAGCCCGGTCAGGGAGTGATACAATGAGACAGGCAAGTCGCGTGGCGGAGAGGCCCGGGAGTTCCGCCGGGCCGTCGTTCCCCGGCCCCGACCGATGCGCGACGGGCCCCGGGCCATCGGACCATGTCCTCGACCATCCGTTGTCCCCACTGCCAGGTGGTTCTGAATATCCCGCCGGAGGCGGGTCCTCGCCGACTGAAATGTCCGAAGTGCGGGGCGAAGTTCCATGCGCAGCCCGGCCAGCCGCCCGCTTCGACGCCGGGTGTCGCGATGGCCGGTCCGGCGTCCTCGATGCTGCCCGGGCCCGAAACCGAAGCCTGAGGCCGGTCACGGGCAGGAGACCATCCCGTTCGCCCCTGGCGACCTTCGCGAGACGTTTGACATCCCGCTGCTGATGGACGATGAGGCTCAGGCTCCGCCGCCCCGGGCTTCCGCCGCCTCGCTCTTTGCTGACGAGAGGCCGTCCGCGCAGCGTTCCACGTCCGACGCCGAGGCCCGCCGCTGGGCCCAATCTTGCCCGAGCTGCGAGGCCCTCGTCCCGCAGGGGCAATCGCTCTGCCAGAACTGCGGCCATGACCTCGAATCCGGCGAGAGCCTCGACGTCGAGGAGTTCTTCGACGAGTCCCCGGGACCGGCCCCGTCGCCCCCGACACCGATCAGCGTCTCGGTGATCGGCAGCGCCACCTTGATGGTGAGCGTCGTGCTGCTCGATTCTCTCCCTGGTCAAGCACGGCGACGGCATCGGTGGCCTGGCGCTGGCGACAATCTGCGGATTCGGGGCGTTCGCCTCGATCCAGTTCCTGCTCGGACGCTCGGCGCGGCCCCTGATCGTGGCCTTGATCCTGGGCGGCCTCATCAACATCATCGGGATGATCGTCCTGCCGGTTTACCAGGCCAACCAGGGGTTGGCGATCGAGCCGGGCGCCGTCGCGGAGGTGGGCGATGACGAGCTGCCTGCCATCCCGAACCTGATGGAGCGGCTCGACACCACCAAGATCCAGTGGGGGGCCGTGCTCCTGATCCTTGATACCGGCGTCATCATCTTCCTGACCACCGGCGTCGTCGGCCGCCACTTCGCGAGCCGACGGCTGGAGTCGGTGACGCCGCTTGAACTCTGACGGGGGGGATGGCCGGGTTGACGAGGCTTCGACGGGAGGGCTCGGCCCCTCCGACGAACGATTCGGGACCCCGGTGATTGCGGTTCAGGCGGTCGCCGCGTCGAGCGGGCTCCGCCAGATCGGCTGGACGGGGAAGAGGATGCGGGCGGCGTCGATCGCCGTGGAGGCCGACGACTCGACGCCGTCGTCCTCCAGACGCCCGGTCGATGCCGGTGTGGCCCATCGCCAGCCGGGCGAAGGCGGCGGGGCTGAGCGTCAGGTGCCGCCGGCTCAGCTTGTCGGGCTCCAGCCGCGACTTCGGAGGCGCCACCCGGATCAGCCAGCGCTCGTCGCCGACGGTCAGGCCCATCTCCAGCGGCAAGGCGACCCCCGACGTCCTCGCGCCGCTGCTCCAGGGCGGGCAGGATCGACCTTGAGGAAGCCGCCCACGTCCGGCACGTGGTACATCGAGCACTGCCCTTCCCACTCCTCGGCGTCCACGACCCGACCGCCCGACTCCCGGACGATCGCCATGGCCGGATGATCGACGGGGGCGTGCACGACGACCTCCGGATAGGCCCGCTCCAGCGCCTCGGCGCGGATGCGGCCCAGAAGGCACCTGCAGGGCATGCGGATGACGCCGGGTCGGTGGCGATCTCCAGGACCCGGTGGTCCTTCACGAACGCGTAACCGCGGACCGCCTCGCCCTGGCAGGCGACCCAGATCACATGGGCGTAGCGTCGCCCGATGATCCAGCGCCAGTAGTCTTCCGATCCGCACGACCGAGCCGGTCGTCGCGGCGTAACTGGCGGTCGTAGAGGTCCATCAGGTCGTTCAGCTCGACCTGCCGCCAGGGCCGGACGTGCCAGGCGCCGCCCTTGGCCTCGACCAGGCCGTCGCCGGTGGCCGGCAGGTTCCGGCTGGAGATCAGGCCGAAGGTCTGCCGGCCGCAGACGCCCCAGCCGATCGGGCGGTAATACTGGGGCATCGAGGTCGTCAGCGACTGGAGGACCGCCCCCGT
Organism: uncultured Planctomycetales bacterium; assembly: GCA_963752755.1. GTDB lineage: Bacteria > Planctomycetota > Planctomycetia > Isosphaerales > Isosphaeraceae > CAVVZJ01. Next base: position 235,893 of record CAVVZJ010000014.1, read on the forward strand.
CTCCCTCGCCCTGCGGTCGGCCAGGCGGACGAGGTTCTGGGCGAAGCCGAGGCCGCGGTACTCGGGCAGGGTGCCGACCCACATCACGCCGTTCATCGGCAGCGGGGCGGCGACGTAGCGGACCTGGCGCTCGGTCAGGTGGACGTGGCTGGCGATCCGGCCGTCCACCTTCACGAGCAACCGCTGATCGGGCCGGTAGGCCGGGTCGCTCAGGGCGCCCAGGAACGACTCACGGTCGGGGCCGTGGAAGACGTGCAGCAGCATCTGATAGACCGACTCATGGTCGGCTTCGGTGCCGAGGGTGTACTCGGCCGAGCCGCGTCGGAAAGGCAGGCGCTCGGCCGCGGGCGACGTGCTCATCAATCGGGCTACCACGCATGGGGCACCCGCGCATTCGCTCGACCGGACTGCTGGCCGAGCGGGTCGGACGCCGCTGGATCGTGTTATTGTAGGGGTGCAAAAGTCGTTTCGCCTCAAGCTAGTGGGAGAAGTCGGCGGATTTTTTTCCCGGCCGCCGGTTCAAACCGGGAAAGGTGCCCGGCACGACCCGCCGAAACGCCTCGCGAAGCCGACGTTCCGAGTGAAGGACCAGGGCATACTCCCGGCTCCGGCCACCGCGATTGCGGGCCAGGGCCGACCGGAGCCGTGTCGCGCTCCTCCTCCAGGCGGACGCCGTCTTCGCTCGACGGCCGACGCCAGCGCCTCGTTGCAGCGGCGGATCTCGAAGTAACGCGAGCGCGCTGGCGGTGCGTCTCCTGCGGTCCCGCGATCGCCCGGTGCTTGGCCTCGACCCAGGCTCGCAGGTCGTCGGAGATCGGTTCTTCCAGGTGGCGGTCGGGGTTGTAGGTCAGGTCGCGAATCTCCCTTTCGACCCGTCGGAGCGCCTCAGGACTGGCCGAGTCATCGGGCAAGGCCGAGCCAGAGGGTCATCGAGAGGGTCTGGAAGCCGGGCGGCGCGAACCCGAAGAAGCCGCGGAGGATCTCGTCGCCCAGCTCGTCATACTTCGCGCCGCCGATGCCGTGGACGAACAGGTCGCCCAGGAGCAAGCGGGCGAACATCGTGGTCGTCAAGGCCCGCGTCCGGAGGCGGACCCGCCGCGCCGGCAGTTCGCGAAGCACCTCGACGGCGCAGCAGGCTTCCCGATCGGGGGCCAGCGGGCAACTCGGCCAGCACTTCCTGCTCCCCGGCGATCCGCAGCTCGATCGACCTGGGCAAGCTGCCGGGCCATCAAGCGGCCGACGGCGCGGCTCGCCGGCCCGCCAGACCCAGAACGGGGCTTCGAGCCAGTCTCCTTCGGCGTCCAGTTCGGGGACCGGATGGTTCTTGCTGCGGATGTGGTAGAGCCGGCGGTACCTGAGCAGGGCGTCGTTGTGGACCTGCCGGAACCTCGGCAGGTGCGCCAGCAGGTGCGAGGCGAACCAGCCGAACGCCTCCGTCTCGCAGACGGTGCTCAGCGGCACCTCCGCAGTTGGCGACCCCCCATTGCCGCTCGATCGCGGCCCGAGCCGCGGCGAACCGCAGGCCGATCCGGTCGGTCTTCGACGACACCGCGCTCGACCAAGGGCCAGAAGTCGTCGAGCAAGGGGTCGGCCACGAGGCCGCCGAGCACGCTGCGAACCCGATCGGCGAAGCTGGCGAACTTCGCCGGATTGGCGACGGTCCAGTCTTCATAAGGGACCTCGCGGGCCCAGTCGTCGAAGTCGATCGCGCTGGGAACGCAGCGTCCCTTCCTCGACGGTCGGCACGCGGATCGAGGCCCACTTGGGCGTGTCGTTATCGACGATCAGGTTCAAGGCCACGCCCCGTTGCTCGCGGGCGAGGGCCGAGACCGCGAAGTTCTTGACCCAGACGCCCGGGTGGAACAGCTCGGGCTGGTGCCCCGTCACGATCCAGGGAGCCTGGAGATCCGGCTCCGTCGGCAGCCTCCAGTCCGAACCGCTTCAGATAGGCCCGCGAGGCCGCGAGGGCCTGCTGACGGGCGAGGGTCCGGAGCCGGCCGGCGCGTCGGCCCTGGAAGTCGTGGTCCCAGGCGTCGAGACGCGCGCGGTTGGTCGCGAGCAAGTCGCTCGACTCGCCCAGGGGCGGCACGGCCAGGACCCCGCCATCGCCGCTGGCGGCCCGGAGGCGATGCGGTTCCATCAGGCACAGCCCTCGACCACGTTCAAGCCGCTTCGCTCCATCGCCGCGCGGAAGACCGTCCGGTAGTGCCGGAGCCGATATTCGGCGTCGTCGAGCGCCCCGCCGAAGGCGCGCTTCTCGTCCAGGTAGATCAAGGGCACCGGCACCTCCACCACCGACATCCCGAGCGCCGCGGCCTGCACCCAGACTTCCAGCGGCATCGCGTAGCCGTGGTCGTGAATCGCGAACCGCCGGAGGGCCGAGGTCCGGTAGGCCTTGAAGCCGCAGAAGGCGTCGGTGAGGTTCAGATGCAGGCAATCATTGAGCCAGCGTGTCACCTCGACGTTGATCCGCCTTCGCTCGGGCGGCGGCACCTGCGACGGGTCGAAGACCTGGAGGTAGCGGCTGCCGGAGACGATGTCGGCGCGTTCCAGCGGCGCGGCGACCTCGGGGATCAGGCTGGGCTCGTGCTGGCCGTCGCAGTCGAGCGTCACCAGGCCGTCGTAACCGCCCTCGATCGCCCGCTGGAAGGCGCTGTCGAGGGCCGCGCCGTAGCCGCGGTTGGTCGGGATGGCGGATGACCTGAATCTGGGCGAACGTCGCGGAGCTGGTCCGGGTGTCCGGTCGGTCGAGCCGTCATCGACCACGAGGACGTCGCCGGCGTGCCGCAGGACCTCCGTGAGCACGGGCGCCAGGTGGGCCTCTTCGTTGTACACGGGGATGGCGGTGAGCAGTCGCATCAAGGTCGCAGTCCCACGGCTATTTGGCAGCGGGTCGGCCCGCCGTTGCGATCGTGGTCGGCGCATGAAGAGGCGACGAAGATTGCGTGGGCAACCCCCGGCGCCGTGCGGAATTGTAGGCAGAGGCGTCTTGAAGTCAACGAGCCCGCGACCCACCGAACGGGAGGCGTCGGTCGGCGGGTTGCGGGGGCCATCTTGACGGTGGTTCACTGGTCGGCGACCGGAACGAGCGTCACGTTGTCGATCCGGGTGACGATGTCCTGGAAGTCGTCGTTGGTCGAATACTCCCAGCCGATGAGGTAGCTGTTCGGGACGACTCGGCCGGTTTTGGGGTCGTGATAGGGGTAAATCATCGCCTTGTAGGGCTGCGTCGCCAGTCGCGGGTTGAGCGCGGCGACGACCTCGGGCTGGCTATAGACGGCGTCCTTGAACTGGTCGTTGGCGATGTAGAGGCCGAAGGGGGCATCGCCGGGGTCGAATTTGGGAGAGCCTTCACGGAGCGGCGGCGGGAGGTTCTCGCCGGTCTCGATGTCGTGGCCACTGTTGCGGAACTGGTAGTTCCAGAGTTCCTTCGCCTGGGGCGACTTCGCATCGGGACCGGGAATGTAGTATCCTCCGCGAATGACCGCCGGCAGTCCCAGAGCCATCTCGGGCTGGAAGGTGACCGGTCCTGGCCCGGCCTTGCGGAAGAGGCTCGGCGTCTGCTCGGCGGTCGTCTTGACCGGGTTGAGCAGGTCGTCAAACATCTCCAGGCCATAGACCCCCTTGAGAATGGCGATCCAGTCTGGCTCGCTCGGCCCGTTCTGCACGGTCGGTTGCTTGGGCGTCTGAGCCGTGGCGGGCAGGGCGAGGGCGAGCCATGTCACGGCGGCGATCACGTGAGTTCGATCGGTTCTCATGAGTCATTCCCGGCGTTGAGGACATCTTCGGAAGGCTCGACCGCGGCCCAATCTACCAGCCTCCCCGGCCCGAGGGTACAACCATGAGCCCCGCCGTCGTCGTGCTCGGTGCCTGTCTGCTCGACCCAGTTGCCCGAGGCTCCGCCGGGGCTGCGGGTGGATCTGGGAACGGCCACGCTCTTCGTACCCGAGGGATATCGTCCCGAGGACGGCCGATTCAACCTCGTGCTCCACCTCCACGGCGCGCCCGCGATCGTCGAGCAGGCTCTGGTCACGAACGGCTGGCCGGCGGCGCTGGTGATCTTCAACCGCAAGGGGCTTTCGTCCGTTTACTCCGGCCCGTTCTCCGACCCGGCCCTCTTCCCGGGATTGCTCGACCAGCCGCTTCGCGCGATCGAGCAGGCCGGGCTGGCCGAGAAGGCACGGCTGGGGCGGGTCGTCGTCAGTGCCTTCAGCGCGGGGTTCGGGGGGGTGAGGGAGATGTTGAAGGTCCCCGAGCATTTCGAGCGGATCGACGCCATCGTGCTGGCGGATTCGCTCTACTGCGGCTACGAAGGCGATCCCGAGGCGAAACGTCTGGACCCGACGAAGATGGCCGGCTTCCGGCGGTTTGCCCGCGAGGCCGCGGCGGGTCGCAAGGCGATGCTCGTCACGCACTCCGCGCTGATCCCCGAGGGCTACGCCAGCACGGCCGAGACGGCCGACGACCTGATCCGGACCGTCGGCGGCCATCCGGAGGCGACGCAGGCTGACTGGGGGGACGGCTGGACCCTGACCCGCCGCTTCCAGCGCGGCCGACTCGTCGTGCTCGGCTTCGCCGGCACGACCGGGCCGGACCACCTCCGCCACCTCCGCGGCCTCGACCGAATCTGGAAGGCGCTGCCGGACCCGTTCGCGACCGGCGCGAAGGAGACGGGCGACCGTCCCCGTTCAGCCGACGGACGTTGAACCCCGGGCCAGGATCGGCACGACTGGACGACGCGCCGACCAGAGCCCCAGCGCCGCGAGGGCGAACAGGCCGATCATCGAGATCGTCACCCCGACGCGAAACGACGCCGGATCGTAGGTATAAACCAGCGTGGACTTGCCCGCCTCGACCGCCGCGCCGCGCATCATCCGGTTGGTCCGGTAGATGGTCGCGGGTTTGCCGTTGATGGTCAGTTTCCAGCCGGGATAGTAGGCATCGGCCAGGATCACGAGGCCTGGGGTCTTGAGATCGACCTCCATCTCGACCCGCTGGGGCTCGTAACGGGTGATCCGGGGGATCTCGGCCGGGTCGGGGGACCGAGGGTAGCGGAAGCGGGCGACGGCCTCGGGGTCCTCGGCCTCGACCCAGGCGAGGGTTTGCGGGTCGTAGATGACGCCGCCCCTCGACGTGCCAGAGCGGCTCGTCCTGGTAGAGGATCTCCTCCATGATCGCGACCCGGTCTTGCCGGTTCAGCCCGGTGATGGGCCGCAACGTCTTGACCTGATGGACGACCCAGGCGCGGGGATAGGCCGCCCGGTTGCGGCGGACCTGCCAGTCCTGGGTTTTCTGCCAGCGTTTCAGGGCCTCGCGGTTCTCCGGGCCTTCGAACGGTTTCTCATCGGGGGCGAGCGGCTCGGTCTCGAAGAGGAACGAGAGGATGCTCCGGTGCTCGTCGTTGGCCTGAACATAGGGCAGGATGAAGTACCTCGTATTCCAGAGGTCGTAACCACGACGCGAGTGCGCGATGACCTTCTTCGACGGGTCACCCAGAAACCGCTGGCCGATCTCGGGGTCGTGCAGGCCCTCGAAGATCGAGAAGAAGTAGACGTAGTCGTAAAGCTCGGCCGTGCCCTCGGTGAGGGTGTAGCAGACGCCGTACGGGATGGCATACTTGGGCTGGAGCGTCTGGCGCTCCCAGCGGACGAAGTCGCGATAGCGATGCGGGTCGGGTGTCTCCCGCCAGGCGTAGGGATCCCAGACGGGCGTGCGGTGAATGCGGTACATCCCGCCGGTCGTCGGCTTCTCGCGCTCGGCCTGTTCGATGATCTTCAGGAGCTCGGGCGGTGTGTCGAACATCGAACTGGGGACCGTCAGCACTTGATTCGCATTCGCCAGGGCCAGATCGACGCTCATCAGTACAACCGCCAGCGTGCCCGCCAGCGACGGCCGCGACCGGGCCATTCGCAGAACGAGGATCGTGAGCAGGAGCACGACCGTCCCCTGCCCCAGCGCCGCGACGAGATCCCGCCAGGCGCCTTGCGGCTCGAACGGGCCGAGCGCACTGTAATGCCGTTCCAACGGGTTGCCCCGGAAGAAGGTCAGGATCGACTCGCGGCCCAACCAGGCGCCGGCGAGTGCGGTTAGCCCGACGACGAGCAAGGCCCCCGCGATTCCAACGGCGCCGGCTCCGGCCGGCGACGACGCGGTCCCAGCCGAGGCCAGCGAGCGCGGCCAGGGCGAGGGAGGTGAACGTCAACAGCTTGCTCGGATAGCGGAACTCCTTGAAGCCCGGCAGGACCGTGGCGAGCAGCCAGTAGAAGCCGCCGTCGCCGTCGCGAAGGTGCTTGTCGATGCGGATGGCGGTGTCGGTCGGCAGGTCCTGCCGGCCGATCGTCTCGACCATTCCCGGGACGTTGCGCGCCAGCCAGATCGGGCTGCCGAACTTACCCAGGGCGGCGAGCAGGCTGGCCAGGGCGATCGCCGTCAGCCAGGCCCGCCAGGGCGGCCCGTTCCGGAACCCGGCCGCCGCCAGGGCGAGCACCAGGACCGTCACCCCCAGATACAGCGAAGGGACCCAGATGTCGGGCGAGTGCGCCGGCGGGATGTAGGTCAGCCAGAGGCGATTGCCGTGGAAGGAGGACCCGAAGACGTTCGGGAACGCCAGCTCGGCCACGCGGACCGGCTCCAGGCTGAACGGGTAGATGTCGTGCGGTCCCTCCCGGGCGGCCCGCACCGACTGGCTGGTGAACTCCAGAACCGGCACGAGCTGTGCCGCCATCACGGCCGCCGAGAGCCCCGCCGCGGCGAGCAGGCCCAGGAGCCGCGTCGGCAAGGGCCGCCGCCCCGACCTGCGGAGCCAGGGCAAGACCAGCCAGCCGAGTCCGACCACCCAGGCCAGCCGGATTGCCCCGTTCACATAGGGCATCCAGGGCAAGGACAAGGGCGGCGGCTGGTTGTTCGGCCGTTCGGGCCGCAACGTGGGGAAGAGGTAAGCCGCATAGAGCACGACCGCCGTCCAGGCGACGACCGCCAGGACCATCCCCAATGCGACCGCCCAAGCGGGCCAGCGTCTCGACCCCGGTCGTCGCGACCGGCTCAGGCCGATCGCGTAACCGCCGGCGCAAACGCCCGTCACATAGGCTGCCTGCGGGTCGCCGCCGAGGGTCTGCAAGGCCAGGACCAGGGCCAGCTCTCCCAGGGCCCAGCGTCTACCGAGCCGCAGCCAGCGGTCGGCGGCCCGCAATCCGAGGGGCAGCCAGGCCGCGCCGACGAGGAAGATGATGTTGCAGTATTGGAAGAGGATCGGGGCCCCAAAGCCGTACGACAGGGCCGCGATCCCCGAGCCGGTCCGGCTGACCTCCCACGACCGCATCAGCACGAACGTCCCGACAACGGCCAGCAACGTATGCGCGATCGTGTAGAGCCGTACGCCCCAGGCATAGCTGGGAGCGATGGCGTAAAACAGCTTCCCCGGATAGAGCACGGCGGCCGTCGGGTTGCCCAGCAAGGGCATGCCGGCGTTCTCCTCCGGCTCCCAGAGCGGAATCCGGCCGGCGGCCCATTCCTGCTGGACACGAAGATACAAGGGGTAATAGAAGTGCGCGGCGTCGCGGTAGGCGAACAGATGGTCCCGGAACAGGACCGACCCGTAGCAGGCGATCAAGAGCCCCACCAGGCAAGCCGGACCGGCGAGGAAGGCGAGTCGGCGCATGCAGCGATCTCGATCGAGTCTCGGGAGGTCGTGGACGTGGTCACCCGGGCGTTCCGCGTCGGCCCGGTCCCCTTCATCCTACCCCATTCCTCCCCCGCGCCGAACCGCTCGCCCGCGCCTCCAGCCCGTTGCAATCGGCCCGCGGCTCGATCAACCTACAAAGCAGAACGCGGGGCGCTGACGTCCCGACAGGATGATGGAGGTTGCGCGATGAAGAACCGGTTCGCGACGCTGACTCTTCTGGTCCTCGGGCTCGCGGCGACGGCCCATGCCGGCGCGGAAAAGACGCTACGGGTCGGCGCTGCGGCGATGAACCTGGAGGCCGACGACAGCATGGTCATCGGCGGTGGAATCGGACCCGGCAAGGCGCATGGTCAAGAGGGTGAGCTGCGCGCCTCGGCCGTCGTGATCGAGGGGCCGGACGGCGGCAAGGCTTGCCTCGTCGCCTGCGACGTTTTGATGGTCTCCCGCGACGTCCTCGACCGCGCCGCCCGCGAGATCGAGCGGCGGACCGGGGTTCCCTTCGACGCCATCCTGATCAACGCCACCCACACCCACCATGCCCCCACGACCGTCACCGTCCACGGCTACAAGCGTGAGGAAGCATTCCTCCAGCAGCTCGAAGAGAAGATCGTCGCCGCCGCCGAGATGGCCGCGCAACGGCTGGCTCCCGCGGAGTTCCTCTTCTGCGAAGGGGAGGAATCGTCGGTCGGCCGTAACAGCCGCTTGCTGCTTTCCGACGGCACGATCTACTGGATCGGCCCCCACGACGACGCCGTGCGACCCACCGGCCCGTTCGATCCCGAGTTGCCCGTGCTGGCCTTCCGACGCCCGGGCGACGGCCTCGAAGCGGTCTTGTTCAACCACTCGACGCACACCATCGGCAGCCACAAGCCGGGCGTCCGCTCGCCGAGCTTCTATGGAATGGCGGCCCAGGAACTGGAGTCCGGGCACGGCGGCACCTTCCTCTTCTTCGAAGGCGCCTCCGGCTCGACCCACAACCTCGATCTTAAGGCGCCCGAGATGACCCAACGGATCAAGGCGGCCGTCGAGGACGCCCTGGCCCGGGCCGAGCCCCGCCCCGTCGGTCGCGTCGCCGCGGTCCGCTCCGAGATCGAGGTCCGCTACCGCCACTTCGACGAGGCCGCCGAGGAGGCCGCCGTGCTCGCCTACTGCCGCAAGCGGACCACCCCCGAGAACGCCGAGAAGATCGCCCAGGTCTTCCGTGCCATGCGCGCCGAGCTGGCCCCCAAGCAGGGTGAGACCCGGCCGACCTGGGTGCAAGCCATCGCCATCGGCGATGTGGCGATCGTCGGCGTGCCGGCCGAGTTTTTCACGCTGCTCGGCCGCGAGATCAAGCGGCGGTCGCCTTACCGGTACACCTACGTCTTCGAGCTAGCCAACGACTACATCGGCTACGTCCCCGATGACCACGCCTACGACCTCGGCGGCTATCAGGTCTGGACCGGCCTGCACAGCTTCGTCGAACGCGGGACCGGCGAGCGCATCGTCGAGGAGGCGCTCCGCGACCTCCGCAAGCTCCACGAACCGACCGCCTCCACCCCGGCGACCCCGTGAGCGGCCGTGCCGTCCCGATTGTCAATCGACGGGTTGCTCGGGTAGGCTCATCAGCTGTCGGGCCGGCGCGATCGGCCCGTTCCGCGCAGAGTTGCCGTTCAACCGGGATCGGAGGACCGCGATGCGGACTCGTCTCGTCGGAATGCTGGCCGGACTGCTGCTGGCCGCCACCCCCCAGGCCAGCCGCGCCCAGGATCTGAACGTGGGCGACAAGGCCCCCCCGCTGACCGTCTCGAAGTTCGTCAAGGGAGAGCCGGTCTCCGAGTTCCAGCCGGGCAAGCTCTACGTCGTCGAGTTCTGGGCGACCTGGTGCGGCCCCTGTCGTCAGACGATTCCCCACCTGACCGAGCTTCAGAAGAAGTACGAGAACGTGACGTTCATCGGCGTCGATGTTTATGAGCCCGACACCAAGGACGTCGCGCCGTTCGTCAAGGAGATGGGTGAGAAGATGGACTATCGCGTCGCCCTCGACTCCGTGCCCGAAGGCAAGGAGCCGCAGGACGGCCAGATGGCGAAGAACTGGATGGACGCCGCCGACGAGGGCGGCATCCCCACGGCCTTCATCGTTAACAAGGAGGGTCTGGTCGCCTGGATCGGCCACCCGATCGAGTTGGAGGAGCCCCTCACTCAGATCCTCAAGGGAGACTACGACCTTGCCGCCGTCGTCAAGGAACGCCAGGCCGCCAAGGAGAACGAGAAGCGACTGGCCGACCTGATGACCAGGATCCAGCAGGCCGACGGTCCCAAGGACATCAAGGCCCTCATGCCCGAGCTGGACAAGATCATCGCCGAGAACAAGGAGATGGCCCCTCAGCTCTCCATGATGAAGTTCAACATCCTCATGGCGATCGGCGAGGAGGACGACGCCGTCGCGGCGGGCGAGAAGCTGCTCGACAGCGAACTCGGCAACGAGCCTCAGATCCTCAACAACGTCGCCTGGACCCTGGTAGGACCCGAACGGGCCAGCAAGCCCGGCCCGAAGGCTCTGAAGCTCGCCGCCCGCGCCGCCGAGAAGGCCGACAAGCTCACCAACGGCGAGGACTGGGCCTTGCTCGACACCCTCGCCCGTGTCCAGTTTCTCCAGGGCGACGCCGCCAAGGCCCTGGCCACCCAGCAGAAGGCCGTCAAGCTCGCCGGTGACGCCGCGGAAGAGGACCCTGACCTGAAGGGCCGCCTGGAGGAATACCGCAAGGCCGCCGCGAAGGCGGGCGACCAGTAACGCCTGGGGGAGGGTCGAGCCAGCGTCGCGGCCCGGGAAGGTCCGCCAAGAGCCAGGGCGGAGACGCTGCCGACCCGCTTCCGCAAGGTTTGCGAAGGTGATGCTTGGGGAACGCGGCATGACCGACGACCGGGGACCGGCCCCCGGTCGTCGGTCATGCTGCCCTACCGATTCGATCGACCTCAGGTCGTCGCCCCGAAGGCCATCCGGGCGCAACCTGCTGCGCCGATGAAGCCGGCGTCGCCGCCGAGCGAGGCGTATTCGATCCGCGTTTTCCGGGCGGGTACAGGGAAGGCGATCTGGCGGACCTGGGTGCGGATCTGCTCCAGGAACTCCTGGCCCGCGCCGATCATGCCGCCCGCGAAGAGGACGATGTCCGGGTCGATCGTGTGCATCAGGCTGACGGCCCCGACGGCCAGGTAGCGCGCGGTCTCGTGCATCAAGCGACGCGCCAGGGGATCACCGGCGTCGGCGGCCTCGTCGATGGCGCGGGCGGTGAGGGAACGGTCGGCCAGGTGCTTGCGGAGGATCGACGATTCGCCCGTCTCCAGGGCCTCGGTGGCCCGCTTCACCAGGGCCGTCGCGGAGGCGTAGCCTTCGAGGTGGCCGTACTGCCCGCAGGAGCACTGCCGACCACCCTCCATCTGGATGATGATATGCCCACACTCCGCGCCGTGGCTGTGCCGGCCCTCGATGATCCGGCCATGCTCGACGATCCCGCAGCCGATACCGGTGCCGAGGGTGAACAGGACGAGGCTGGCGGTGCCCCGTCCCGCACCGGCCCAGTATTCGCCATAGGCGGCGGCATTGGCGTCATTCTGGAGCACGGTCGGCTTGTCCAGGACCGCGCCGAGCTTGTCACGGATTGGCCAGTTGACCCAGCCGGGGAGGTTCGGCGGATCGAGCAGGAGCCCTTCCTGAATATCCATGGTTCCCGGCGAACCTAACCCCACGGCCCGGATCGCGTCCCAGCCCACGCCACTCGCCTCGACGGCCTTCCGACCGGCATCGGCCAGGCTTTCCAGTCCAGCGACCGGCCCGCGTTCGGCCTCCGTCGGGACGCTCACCGAGGAGATCGGCCGTCCCTGATCATCAACCACGCCGCTCTTGATATTCGTGCCGCCCAGGTCGATGCCCAGGTAATAGGGCGGGCGGTGGGCTCCCTCGCTCATGTCGTGTCTCTCGCGGCGTCGGATCTGCGACGTCTGGGCCTCGGGAAAGAAAAGAAGACTCCTAAACTAGCCAGGGATCTCGTGTCAGGTCAATTGTCCCTGGGCTGAAACTCGGCGCGCGAGCGGCGGGAACTCTACGATTGAGGATTTCGCGGCCGGGTGTCGTTCGTGTACAGTCAAGGAGATTCCCATCGCGGAACGGCCGCTCCCTCCGAGGACGCCCATCGTGAGACCCGACCCAAGCCCGACGGCTTTCCCGTTGACCCGTCGCACCTGGTTGACGGCCGCCATCGCCGGGGCTGGCTGGAGCTTCGCCCGCGCCTCGGTCGAAGACCCGTCGCCCGCCGACAGCCGACGAAGAGCGCCAGCTCGCCGAGGTCCGCGACCGTGCCGGCAAGCTCGGCCTCGGGGCGTTGACCGTCGGTCGGACGGAACACTACCTCGGCATCGGCAATGCCCCCGCGCGGTTCCGCGACACGGCCCTGGAGATCTGCGAGGACCTGGCTCGGGACTACCTCCAGCACTTCGAGAACAAGAAGCTGGATGTCCACCGGCCGGCCGGCCGGCTCATCGTCGTCGTCCTGGCCGACCCGTCCGCCTTCGCTAGCTACCTCGACATCACGCCCGGCGGCCCGGTCCGCGGGACCTACAACCCCGATTCGAACCGCCTGGTCATCTGCGACAACCGCGCCGAGGCCAACCCTCTGGCCGAGCGGGCCAACACCTTCGCCCTCTTTCACGAAGCGACGCATCAGCTCACCTTCAACACCGGCCTTCTCGACCGCCTCGGCGACGTTCCCCTCGGCATCAGCGAAGGCTTGGCCACCTACGGCGAGGTCCGACGCCCCAAGGGTCAGGTCCGCATCGGCGCCATCAACCGGGAACGTCTGGTCGTGCTCGCCGACGCCGCCCGCCGCGGTCGCCAGCTCATCCCAACCGCCGACCTGATCGTCAACGACGACCTGCTCGACCAGCCGGCGACCCAGCAATTCGCCTACGCTCAGAGCTGGCTGATGGTCCACCACTTCCTCCACGTCCCCGCCTACCTGACCGCGTTCCGCTCCTACCTCGACGCGATCCGGGGCCGCAGGTCGCCCGACCATCGCCTCGACGACGCCCGCGCCAGCTCGGCGACCTCGCGACCCTCGACCGGGAACTCGCCCGCTACGCCAACCGCCTGATCCGCGGCTGAGTGCGGGTCCCGAATCCCGGGTCGGATGGTGACCGTTGCCGATCCCTGGCGGCGCGGTCACTGATCGATTACTCTGATCCTGTCACGATCCCGGGCTTCCGTCCTCCTCTCCGCAGATCGCCCCGGGTCGGCTCATGTCCACCCCAAGTCAAATCGACCTGTCAAGAGGTCCCGATGATGAGGACATTGCGTGTTCTCGCCCTGATCCTTCCACTCATCCCCGCCCTATCCTCGGCGGACCGAGAAGCCTTACGGACTGGAGCGGCGACTCCCCTGGAACGACTCGCGCGTCGTCGGCTCGCCCGAGCCGCCGCTGCCGTACAAGGTTGTCCGGGCCTTCCCGAAGCTGACCGTCGAGCGTCCGGCCCTGATGCTGCCCGAGCCGGGGACCGACCGCCTGTTCCTCATCGAGCACCTCGGCTTCTGGTCCGGGCCGAGCCGCCTGGTCGCCATCCCGGACGACCAGGACGCCAGCGAGCCGGAGGCCCTGCTCGAAACCGACGGCCTGGTCATCGGCCTGGCCTTCCACCCCGACTACGAGCACAACGGGTATCTCTACCTCGGCGTGAACAGCCCGAGGCGGGAGCCGGGACAAGAAGACGCAGGTCGTCCGCTACACGGTCGATCGCCGGCCGCCCCACAGGATCGACCCGGATTCGCGGAACTGGTCATCATCGAGTGGGACTCCCGCGGCCACGACGGCGGCGACCTCGCCTTCGGCAATGACGGCTATCTCTACGTCTCCTCGGGCGACGGCTCCAGCGGACTCCGACGCGGACCTCACCGGCCAGACCCTCGACGACCTCCTGGGCTCCGTGCTCCGGATCGACGTCGATCATCCCGACCCGGGGCGGCAACTACAGCGTGCCGAAGGACAACCCGTTCGTCGATCGCCCCGGCGCCCGAGCCGAGATCTGGGCCTACGGCCTGCGCAACCCCTGGCGGCTGAGCTTCGACCGCGAGTCGGGCCAGCTCTGGGTCGGCAACAACGGCCAGGACCTCTGGGAGCAGATCTACCTGATCCAGAAGGGCGCCAACTACGGCTGGAGCATCGTCGAGGGGAGCTCACGTCTTCGACGCCGATCGCAAGCAAGGCCCCGACCCGATCTCGGCGCCGGCCGCCGAGCACTCCCACAGCGAGGCCCGCTCGCTCACCGGCGGCCGGGTCTATCGCGGCAAGAAACTGCCCGAGCTGGTCGGCACCTACCTTTACGGCGACTGGTCCACCGGCCGCGTCTGGGGGATCAAGTACGATGGCCGGGCAGAAGGTCTGGCACCACGAACTGGTCGATACGCCGTTCAACATCACCGGCTTCGGCGCCGACCACGACGGCGAGCTTTACGTGATCGACCAGCAGAGCGGCTTCTATCGCCTCGAACCGACGACCGAGGCCGACCGTCCCGCCCATCCCTTCCCGACCCGCCTGAGCGAGACCGGCCTGTTCGCCTCGGTCGCCGACCACCGGCCCCACCCGGCCGCCTTGCCGTTCGAGGTCGTGGCCCCGCAGTGGGCCGACGGCGCGACGATGGAGCGGTTCGCCGCCTTGCCGGGCCTGGAGCGGATCGAGCAGCATCCCCAGCTCAACGCCGGCGGGGCCTGGTCCTTGCCCAACGGCTCGGTCCTGGTGCAGACCCTGAGCCTCGACCTCGCCGACGACGCCGGCAAGGCCGACCGCAAGCGGGTCGAGACCCGCCTGCTGGTCCGCCAGCAAGGCGAATGGACCGGCTACTCCTACCGCTGGAACGACGAGCAGACCGACGCCGAAGTTGCTCCCCGCCGAGGGCGACGTCGGCGAGTTCGAGGTCGCCGACCCGAGCGCTCCGGGCGGCCGTCGGGAGCAGTTCTGGCGGTTCCCGTCCCGGACCGAGTGCCTGGTCTGCCACTCGCGGGCCGCCGGCTTCATCCTGGGCTTCACCCCGCTGCAACTCGACCGCGACCGCGACTTCGGCGGCATCCGCGACAATCAACTCCGCACCTTCGAACACATCGGCCTGTTCGAGGGCTCGTTGCGACCAAGGGACGAAGGCCGGTCCCGGCTGGTGAACCCCTACGACGCGAGTGCCCCGACGAGAGGCGCGGGTCCGGTCGTACCTGCACGTCAACTGCTCGACCTGCCACGTCACGGAGGGCGGCGGCAACGCGCACCTGCAACTGAATCTCCGAACTCCGCCTCGATCGAACGCACCTGATCAACGAAGTCCCGATGCACAACACCTTCGAGATCCAGGACGCCCCGCATCATCACCCCCGGCTCCCCCGAGCGCTCGGTGCTCTACCAGCGGATCTCCCGACGGACCACCGGCCAGATGCCCCCGCTCGTCTCCACCGAGGTGGACCGCCAGGCCGTCGAGCTGATCGCCGACTGGATCCGCGCCTTGCCGAAGAAGAATCCGTAGGCGGACCGACGACGACCCTCCGGCCCCGCGGTCGGAGGGTCCTGGTCCGACAGTCCGCAGAACCGTACATTGGGGAGGAGGGAACCGGGACCGAATCTGTCGGAGGTGCGACATGGCGATCCGATCGACGGCACGAGCGTTCGTCGCCCTGCTGGCCGTCGCCTGCGCGACAGCCCGCGCCGGGGAACCCCGCCCCGACACCGTCCGGTTCAATCGCGACATCCGGCCGATCCTCTCCGGCGTCTGCTTCCGTTGCCACGGCCCCGACGCCGCCCGCCGCAAGGCCGATCTGCGGCTCGATACCGCCGACGGCGCATTCGCCGACCTCGACGGGCGTCATGCCATCGTTCCCGGTGATCCCGAGGCCAGCGAGCTTCTGTACCGGATCAGTGCCGACGACGACACCGAACGTATGCCTCCTCCCCAGGCAGGCGAGGCGCTCAAACCAGGGCAGGTCGCCTTGATCCGTCGCTGGATCGAGCAGGGGGCGAAGTGGGAGCCGCACTGGTCGCTCGTGCCGCCCGAGCGGCCGGAGATTCCCGCGGTCAAGAATCCCTCCTGGGCACGCAACCCGATCGACCGCTTCATCCAGGCGCGACTGGAGCGCGAGGGCCTGTCCCCCTCGCCCGAGGCCGATCGGGCGACCCTCCTGCGACGGGTCACGCTCGACCTGACCGGCCTGCCGCCCGAGCCCGGCGAGATCGACGCCTTCCTCGCCGACCCGTCCTCCGACGCCTACGAGCGGGCCGTGGACCGACTGCTCGCCTCGCCCCGCTACGGCGAGCGCATGGCCACCCGCTGGCTCGACGCCGCCCGCTACGCCGACACCAACGGCTACCAGAGCGACGGCGAGCGGTTCATGTGGCGCTGGCGCGACTGGGTCATCGAGGCGTACAACGCCAACATGCCGTTCGATCGGTTCACCATCGAGCAACTGGCCGGCGACCTCCTGCCCGAGCCCACGCTCGACCAGCGGATCGCCACCGGCTTCAATCGGAACCACCGGGGTAACGCCGAAGGGGGGATCATCCCGGAGGAATACGCCGTCGAGTACGTCGTCGATCGGGTCGATACCACGGCGACCGTCTGGCTCGGCCTGACCCTCGGCTGCGCCCGCTGCCACGACCACAAGTTCGACCCGATCTCCCAGAAGGAATTTTACCGGGTCTTCGCCTACTTCAACAACGTCCCCGAGCGGGGCCGTGCCATCAAGTACGGCAACTCCCCGCCCATGATTCCCGCCCCCACCCGCGACCAACAGGCGCGGCTTGAGCGACTTCGCCGCCGCCTCGATCGGGCCTCGGCCGAGTTTGCGGCCTTGGCACCGGAGATCGACGCCGCCCAGGCCGCCTGGGAGCGATCGGTCACGTCCGACGAAGGAGCTGACTGGTCCATCCGCCGCGCCTTGCTCGCCCATTTCTCCCTCGATGAGAGATTGCCGGAAGGGGCCGCGAGTCGGCCCGGTCGCATCGGCCCGGCAGCGGGCCTGGACGGCTCGGCGTTCGTCGATGCGGGCGACGTCGGCCACTTCGGCTTCTACGACAAGTTTTCCCTCTCTGCCTGGGTCCGGGCCGACGACTCCGCGGGTGGCCCGATCGTCTCGCGAATGAAGCTGACGGACCATCCGGACGGCTACGCCGTTGTCCTCGAAGGTCAGCGCGTCCAGGTTCACCTGACCAAGCGATGGCTTGACGACGCCTTGCGGGTCGAGACCGAGCGTGCCCTGGAACCGGGCGAGTGGCACCACATCGCCGTGACCTACGACGGCTCGCGCTTTGCCTCGGGCGTGAACGTCTTCATCGACGGCCGGGCCGAGCCGACGCGGGTCCTGCTCGACGAGTTGAACCAGTCGTTCGACAACACCGAGCCGTTCCGGATCGGCGCCGGGGGATCGGGGCGATTCCGGGGCCGGATCGACGATGTCCGCGTCTTCGGCGACGTACTCGACCCGGAAGAGCTCGCGATCCTGGCGGTAGCGGAGCCGGTCGGCGCGATCGTCGCGATCCCGCCGAGGGAGAGGACACCGTCGCAGTCGCGGAAGCTGGCCACATACTTCCTGGAGGCATGCGCACCGAACGACCAGCGGGCGGCCCACGATCGGGTGGAAGCCCTGGGGCGGGAGCGTGACCAACTGGTCGAGAGCTTCCCGACGACGATGGTCATGGCGGAGCTGACCACGCCGCGGCCGGCGTTCGTCCTCAAGCGGGGCCAGTACGACCAGCCGGGCGAGCGGGTCGCGCCGGGCGTGCCGTCGTGTCTGCCGCCTTTGCCGACGGGTGCTCCCGACAACCGGCTCGGGTTCGCCCGATGGGTGGTCGATCCGGGGAATCCGTTGACGGCGAGGGTCGCGGTCAACCGCTACTGGCAGTCGTATTTCGGGACCGGCCTGGTCCGGACGGCCGAGGATTTCGGCACGCAGGGAGAGCCACCCAGCCACCCCGAGTTGCTCGACTGGCTGGCCACCGAGTTCGTCCGCTCGGGCTGGGACGTCAAGGCGTTGCAGAGACAGATCGTGACGAGCGCGACCTACCGGCAGTCGTCCCGGTTGACGCCCGAGTTGTTGAGTCGCGATCCGGAGAACCACCTCCTCGCCCGCGGGCCGCGGCTCCGCCTGTCGGCCGAGATGATTCGCGACGGGGCCCTGGCCGCGAGCGGCTTGCTGGTCGAGCGGCTCGGGGGACCGTCGGTCAAGCCGTACCAGCCCGATGGCCTCTGGAAAGAGCTGGCCGACACCGAGTATCCCCAGGGGCACGGCCCGGATCTCTACCGCCGGAGCCTTTACACCTTCTGGAAGCGGACCATCCCACCTCCCTTGATGGCGACGTTCGACGCCTCCGGCCGCGAGGCCTGCACCGTCCGCGAGGTCCGGACCAATACCCCGCTGCAGGCGCTCGAACTCCTGAACGATGTCGCGTTCGTCGAGGCGGCCCGTTCCCTGGCCGCGCGAGCGATGACTGAGGGGGGCGACACGCCCGAAAGTCGGCTTACATTGGCCTTCCGCCTGGCGACAGGTCGATTCCCCCGACCTGGCGAATTGACGATCCTCGGCCAGGATTTTCAGGCGCACCTGGCCCGGTTCCGCGACGATCCCGATGCCGCGCGGGCCTTGCTGGCCGTGGGCGAGTCGCCCCGCGACACCGCGCTCGACCCCGCCGAGCATGCCGCCTACACGGCCGTCGCCAACCTGATCCTGAGCCTGGACGAGACGATCACCAAGGACTGATCCAGACCGAGTCGAGGTGCGGCCATGGACCCACGAATCGAAGGCGCCCACTTGATGACCCGCCGCCAGTTCTTCCGCCGGCCACGGTCGGACTCGGGACCGCGGCCCTGGCGACGCTGCTGGGTCGGCGTTCGATCGCGGCGGGCGGCGCGGAAGCCGTCGGTGGGCTGCCGGGCTTGCCGCACTTCGCACCCCGGGCGAAGCGGGTGATTTACCTGTTCCAGTCGGGGGCACCGTCGCAGCTCGACCTGTTCGACCCGAAGCCTGGCCTGCAAGACCGCCGGGGCGCGGAGTTGCCCGACTCGATCCGGAAGGGCCAGAGACTGACCGGCATGACCTCGCGCCAGTCGAGTTTCCCGGTCGCCCCCAGCCGGTTCCGGTTCGCCCGGCATGGGCAGTCGGGGACCTGGCTCAGCGAGTTGCTGCCCCAGACGGCGACGGTGGCCGACGAACTGTGCGTCGTCCGCTCGATGCACACGGAGGCGATCAACCACGACCCGGCCGTTACCTTCTTCCAGACCGGCGCCCAGCTCGCCGGCCGGCCGAGCATCGGCTCGTGGCTCGCCTACGGATTGGGTAGCGAGAACGCCGACCTGCCGGCCTTCGTCGTCATGGTCTCCCAAGGGAGCGGCAACCCGAACGACCAGCCGCTCTACGACCGACTCTGGGGCAGCGGCTTCCTGCCAACGCGGTATCAAGGCGTCAAGTTCCGCTCCGTCGGCGACCCGGTCTTGTACCTCTCGAACCCGCCCGGCCTCGACCCAGCCGCGCGCCGCCGCATCCTCGACGACCTCGCCGCGCTCAACGAGCAACAACTCCAGACCACCGGCGACCCCGAGATCGCCACCCGGATCAGCCAGTTCGAGCTGGCCTTCCGGATGCAGTCGTCGGTCCCCGAGCTGACCGACGTCTCCGACGAGCCCGACCACGTCTTCGACCTCTACGGTCCCGAGGCCCACAAGCCCGGCTCCTTTGCCGCGAACTGCCTGCTGGCCCGTCGGCTGGCCGAGCGGGGCGTGCGGTTCATCCAGCTTTTCCATCGGGGTTGGGACCAGCACACATCCTTGCCCGCTCAGATCATCGGCCAGTGCCGCGACACGGACCAGCCGTCGGCCGCCTTGATCGTGGATCTGAAGCGTCGCGGCCTGCTCGACGACACAATCGTGATCTGGGGCGGCGAGTTCGGACGGACCGTCTATTGCCAGGGTCCGCTCACCGCCGACGACTACGGCCGCGACCACCACCCGCGCTGCTTCACGATCTGGATGGCCGGCGGCGGGGTTCGTCCCGGGACCACCCACGGCGCGACCGACGACTTCGGCTACAACGTCGTGAGCGACCCGGTGCACGTTCACGACCTGCATGCGACCGTGCTCCACCTTCTCGGGATCGACCACACGCGGTTGACTTACCGATACCAGGGCCGCGACTTCCGATTGACGGACGTTCGCGGCGAGGTGGTTTCGGGCCTCCTGGCCTGATCGTGCCGGCACGGCCGGACCCGCGGGACTCTCGCCCGGAGAGACGTCTCCGGTTAGGATAGCGGGACGTCCTCGCAAACGGGGCAGGCGTTCGGTGTCTGCCCCGGATCGGCGTTCCGAGCCGTCTCAAATCGCGCTTGACCTGGCTCTGTCTCTGGGTGGAAGGTTCCGATGTCCGAGTTTCGCAAGTTGCTGGTGGCCAATCGCGGCGAGATCGCCATCCGGGTCTTCCGCTCGACGCACGAACTGGGAATGCGCACGGTCGCGATCTACTCGCACGAAGACCGCTTCGTGATGCACCGGCTCAAGGCCGACGAGGCGTACGAGGTCGGTCGGCCGGGCGAGCCGATCCGGAGCTACCTGAACATCGACGCGATCATCGACCTGGCCAAGGCCAAGGAGGTCGATGCCATCCACCCCGGCTACGGCTTCCTCTCGGAGAACGCCGCATTCGCGAGGGCCTGCGAGGCGGCCGGGATCACGTTCGTCGGCCCGAGGCCCGAGTTGCTGGAGTTGCTCGGCGACAAGGTCGCGGCCCGCAAGGTTGCTCAACAGGCGGGCGTGCCGATTCTGGGGGGCAGCCCCGAACCGGTCGAGCCGGGGGAGAAGGCGCGGGAGATCGCCGAGTCGCTCGGATATCCCGTGATCGTCAAGGCAGCGATGGGCGGCGGCGGTCGCGGGATGCGGGTCGTCGAGTCGGCCGATCAGCTCGACACCGCGCTCGACCAGGCCCGCCGCGAGGCCCAGACCGCCTTCGGCGACCCCTCCGTCTTCCTCGAAAAGTTCATCCGGCGGGCCAAGCACATCGAGGTCCAGCTCCTCGGCGACCGGCACGGACACCTCGTCCACCTCTTTGAGCGGGATTGCTCGATCCAGCGACGGCACCAGAAGGTCATCGAGATCGCGCCGGCGTTCAATCTCGACCCCTCCTTACGCGACCAGATCTGCGACGCGGCGCTGGCCATCGGCCGGCAGGTCCGTTACGACAACGCCGGCACGGTCGAGTTCCTCGTCGATCTCGAGGCCGGCCGCTTTTATTTCATCGAGGTCAACCCGCGGATCCAGGTCGAGCACACGGTCACAGAGATCGTCACCGGCGTCGATCTGGTGAAGGCCCAGATCCTCGTCGCTCAGGGCGCAGCGATCGATGACCCGGAGATCGGCATCCCCAACCAGGCGGCCGTCCGAACGACCGGCCACGCCTTCCAGTGCCGGATCACGACCGAGGACCCCGAGAACAAATTCACCCCGGATTACGGCCGGATCACCCATTACCGATCGGCCGGCGGCATGGGCCTCCGCCTCGACGGCGGCATCGCCCTGACCGGCGCCCTGATTACCCCCTTCTACGACTCCCTGCTCGTGAAGGTCTCCGCCTCCGGCCGGCGGTTCATCGACGCCGTCAACCGGATGGAGCGGGCGTTCCAGGAGTTCCGGGTCCGCGGCGTGAAGACGAACATCCCGTTCCTGCTGAACGTCATCAACCACCCCGCCTTCCGTGAGGGAAGTTGCACGACCCGGTTCATCGACGAGACGCCTGACCTCTTCAAGTTCCCCCTCCGTCAGGACCGTGCGTCGCGCCTGCTCACTTTTGCCGCCGAGGTGACGGTCAACGGCTTCCCCAACGTTACCCGCCCCCACGGTTATGAGCCGCAGGGCGAACCCCCGCCGCCCGCGTTCGACCCAGCCCAGGCCCCGCCGAAGGGCTCGCGCCAGGTCTTCCAGGAACGCGGACCGGAACGCTTCTCGGAGTGGATTCGCCAGCAGGAGCGCCTCCTGCTGACGGACACGACCTTCCGCGACGCCCACCAGTCGCTCCTGGCGACCCGACTGCGGACCCGCGACATGCTCCGCGTCGCCGACGCCTACGCCCGGCTCTGCCCGGACCTGTTCTCGATCGAGATGTGGGGTGGAGCCACATTCGACACCTCGATGCGGTTCCTCAAGGAGGACCCGTGGGAACGCCTCGCCTTGCTCCGCGAGAAGATTCCCAACATCCTCTTCCAGATGCTCCTGCGGGGCTCGAACGCCGTCGGCTACACGAGTTACCCCGACAACGTCGTGAAGGCGTTCATCAAGGAGTCGGCCGCCGCCGGGATCGACCTCTTCCGCGTCTTCGACTCGCTGAACTGGGTCCCCAACATGGCGGTCGCCCTGGAAGCGGTCCGCGAGTCGGGTGCGCTCTGCGAGGCGGCCATCTGCTACACGGGAGACATCCTTGACCCGTCGCGACCCAAGTATGATTTGAAGTATTACGTCGCGATGGCAAAGGATCTGGAGAAGCGCGGGGCCAACCTGATCGCGATCAAGGACATGGCCGGACTCTGCAAGCCGTATGCGGCGGAGACTCTGGTCAAGGCGCTTCGCCAGGAGGTCGGCCTGCCGATCCACTTCCACACCCACGACATCGGCGGCGCCCAGGCCACGAGTGTCCTGAAGGGGGCCGAGGTCGGACTGGACATCGGCGACGGCGCGATCGCGTCGATGTCGGGCCTCACGTCGCAGCCGTCGCTCAACGCGATCGTCGAGTCGCTCCGGTTCACACCCCGGGAGACCGGGCTTGACCCGCAGGCCCTGATCGCGTTGAGCCGGTACTGGGAGGCCGTGCGGGCGATGTATGCCCCGTTCGCCTCGGGGCTCAACGCGCCGTCGGCGGAGGTTTACGCTTACGAGATGCCGGGCGGGCAGTACACGAACCTCTTCCAGCAGGCCCGCGCCCTCGGGCTCGAATCGCGGTGGGTCGAGGTCTGCGAGGCGTATGCCCAGGTCAACATCCTCTTCGGCGACATCGTGAAGGTGACGCCGTCGTCGAAGGTTGTCGGCGACATGGCGCTCTTCCTCGTCGCGAACAACCTCACGCCGGAGGACACGCTCGATCCCGAGCGGGAGCTGGCGTTTCCGGAGAGCGTGGTCGAGTTCTTCGAGGGGCGGCTCGGCCAGCCGCCGGGAGGCTTCCCGAAGGCGTTGCAGGAGCGGGTCCTGAAGGGACGCCCCGCCCTCACCGAGCGCCCCGGCGCCAAGATGCCGCCGGCCGACCTGGAGGCGACACGCGAGAAGGTCTCCGCCCTCATGGGCGAACGGGCCTCCGACCGGGATGTGCTCAGCTACCTGATGTATCCCCGCGTCTTCCCCGACCTGGCCTCACACACTCGTTCGTATGGAGATACCTCCGTCCTGCCCACGCCGATGTTCTTCTTTGGCCCCGAGCCAGGGGCTGAGAATCCGGTCGAGATCGAGCCGGGCAAGACCCTGATCGTCAAGCTGCTGGCGATCGGCGAGCCCCATGCCGACGGGAAGCGGACCGTCTTCTTCGAGCTGAACGGCCAGCCTCGCGAGATCGTCGTGCCCGACCGCTCGCTCGCCTCGTCGATCCGCGAGGCGCCCAGGGCCGACCCGTCCGACCCGAACCAGATCGCCGCCCCTTTGCCCGGCCTGGTCGTCGGGATCGCCGTGAATGCGGGCGACCCGGTCCGCAAGGGGCAGAAGCTGCTCTCGATCGAGGCCATGAAGATGGAGACCACCCTCTACGCCGAGCGGCCCGGCCGCGTCGCCGAGATCCTGGCCGCGGTCGGTCGCCAGGTGCAGACCGGGGAATTACTGCTGCGATTGACGCCAGAATAAGGTCGCCGGACCTTCCGGACGACGCACTCCTACGGCCTCCTCTCTCACGCCATGCCGGCCCACGCCGCCGTCCCCGGTTTGCCGTTCGTCCGCACCGCGATCGAGCGGGATGAGCTGGATTCGACCAGTAACCTGGCCCGGCGGCTCGTCGAGGAGGGGGAGGTCGCACTGCCCTTGCTCGTCCGAGCTGCGACCCAGACGGCGGGCCGGGGTCGGGGGGATCGGAGCTGGTGGTCGGACGCGGGGAGCCTCACGCTGACGATCGCACTCGATCCGTCCGCCCACGGCCTGAGGCGCGACCACGAGCCGCTCGTCGCGCTGGCGACGGCCCTCGCGATCCTCGACGCACTGGCCCCGTACCTGCCTCCCGGCGCCGGTGGCATCCGCTGGCCGAACGACATCGAGGTCGCCGACCTCAAGCTCGGAGGCATCCTGCCCGAGCGGGTCGAGACCTCGCGGGGCGTGCGACTCCTCATCGGAATCGGCCTGAACCTCACCACGAAACTGCACGAGGCGCCCGCCGCGATCCGGGCGATGGCGACGACGTTGCAGCAGGAACGGGCCGCCGGCTCAGCCGCGATCCATCCGGAGTCGATCCTGCGTGCCATCCTCGGTCACCTGGCCGCGAGCCTCGCGGACCTGGCTCGTGAGGAACCGAGCCTGGCGGAGCGGTGGTCGTCGCGCGACACCCTGTTCGGGCGGGAAGTCCGCCTCCAGTTCGGTGGCGAGGTCTGCCAGGGCCAGGGAGCCGGGATCACGAGCGAGGGGGCCTTGCGGATCGTCACCGACGACGGTGCGATCCGGATCTTCCATGGCGGGACAGTCCTACGTTCGGCAACCGCTGAGCGTTGAGAGGCGTGCCGAAATCGGGCCGGGGAGGCTCCGGTTCCGACGAGCGCAACCGCTTTCTTTGACTACCAACAGAGGCTCGCAACGAAGCGGGAACGCCCGGGAGACGTGCCGGCGACGCGCCCGGGACGGTGTTGGGACGGCGTCAGGATGCCAGGGGGACGCTCCGAACTGCGTCAGAGCCTCAATCGCAAATCTATGACTTATTGAAAGTTAACGCGCCAATCTTACCCATCTTGAAGTTCGTTCGGCGCCGGGGACGCCCCGGGGCGTCGGGTCGCCGCGGTCTCCTGGCAGACAACGGGGCGGGTCGGGACATCGACCGGATTGCCAAGGAGCTAGCGTTAATTATAGCACACAATTTGGGTGAAGGGAGATGGTGTTTCACCGGCAAGCGGAGGCGAGACGGGGAGACGCGCCGTTCCGGAATGCCACGCAAGTGGAAACGGGAGGGGGACCGATCGGATCGGCCCACCTCCCGCGTGAGAAGACGTTTCTGGCGAAGCTGGCCTGGTTCCAAACCTCAACGGGTCGCGACGGCGGCTCCCTTGCCGGCCGCGGGCTTCGTCTCGGGTTTGCCGGACCAATCGATGAGGATTGGGGCGGCGATGTAGATGGTGCTGTAGGTGCCGGAGAGGAACCCGATCACCAGGCAGAAGGAGAAGCCCTGGAGCCCCTCGCCGCCGAAGAGGTAGAGGATCACCACGACGAGCCAGGCGGTGACCGAGGTCAGGATCGTCCGGCTCAGGGTCTGGTTGATCGCCGCGTTGACCAGGCCCTCATTGAGGTGCGGCGACTTGCCCTTCAGCTCGCGGATGCGGTCGAAGATCACGATCGTGTCGTTGACCGAGAAGCCGATCAGGGTGAGGAAGGCGGCAACCATCGGCAGGTCGATCTTGTAGGGGGAGATCGCCACGGCGCCGAGCGTGATGAGGACGTCGTGGACCAGGGCGATCACCGCCGCCAGGCCGTAGGTGGCCGACTTGAACCGGAGCCAGAGGTAGGCGATCATCACCGCCCAGCTCGCGACGATCGCCATGATGGCGAGCAACTGGGTGTCGTGGGCCACGGCGGCGCCGAAGTTCTCCAGGCGCTCGAACAGGAGGTTGGGGTCGTTCGGCAAGGTCTGGGCCAGGCGATCGAGGGCGGGCTGGATCGTCTCGCGATCGAGGCTGGTCCGGAGGATCAACTGGGGCGGGGGCGGGGTCGTGGCCGAGGGGGGGTGGGGGGCTGCTCCAGCTCGAACTTGCTGTCGGGGTTGTTGACCCCTTGCTCGCGGAGGATCGTGGTCAGGGTCACGGCCACCGGCTCGGCCTCGACACTCCGGTTGAACGTGAGCGTGTCCCTCAAGCCGCCGGCGAAGCGGTCGGTGACGGCGGGCGCGGCCCCTTCGGCGGGCTTGGCGGCCTCGGGGATCGGTGTCAGCTCGCCGAGCTGGAGCTGGAGTCGAGCGAGCGTCGGACCGAATTGCTTGAGGATCGATTGCTGGACCTTCTCGGCGTCGGCCAGGGTGGTGCGGATGTTGTAACGGGTGGCGCGGGCCTCGCCCTCGACGTTGAGGCTCTCGATCGAGACGTCGGTGAGTCCCGCCGCGCTTGCCTGCTGGCGGACGAACGCCGCACGCTGAGGCTCACTCAGTGAGGCGACCTTCTCGTCATTCGGATCGAGCTGGATCGTCACCAGCGTGCCGCCGGTGAAGTCGATGTTGAAGTTGTTGCCCTTCTGGGCGCCGAAGACCGCCAGACCAATCGCGATGACGACCAGCGAAACGATCTGGAAGAGCCGTCGGGGACCGGTGAAGTTGATGTCGGTCTTGCCCAGGATCTTCAGGAAGCTGAGGCGCTTGAGCCAGCCCTTGGCGTACCAGTAGTCGAAGATGACGCGGGAGACATAGACGGCCGTGAACAGGTTCCAGATCAGGCCGATGATGAGGGTCAGGGCGAAGCCCTTGACCTCCTCGGTGCCGATCGCCCAGAGCACGGCGCCGGAGAGCATGGTGGTGACGTTCGAGTCGAGGATCGTGGACCAGGCCCGCGAGAAGCCGTTGCGGATCTGGGTTCCGAGGTTCGCCCCGCGCTCGGCTTCCTCGCGCATGCGCTCGAAGATCAGCACGTTGGCATCGACGGCCATGCCGATCGTCAGGGCCAGGCCGGCCAGGCCGGGCAGGGTGAACGAGCTGCCAGTGAAGGCCATCGAGCCGACCAGCAAGATCATGTTCAGGACCAGGGCGACGACCGCCACCACGCCGGCGAAGCGGTAATAGACGATCATGAAGACCGGCACGACGAGCATCGAGATGCCGATGGCGCGCACGCCCTTCTCGATCGTGTCCTGGCCGAGGGTCGGGCCGATCTTTTCCTGCTGGAGCGGGATCGGGTCGATGCTGGCGGGCAGGCTGCCGGCGCGGAGGATGTTGATGAGTTCCTCGACCTGGTTGGCCTGCATGTTCTCGATGATGCCCTGGTCGCGGATCTCCTGGCGGATGACCGGGGCGGACATCACGACGTCGTCGAGGACGATGGCGAGGTGGTACTGGAAGTTGCCGTCCTCGCGGGGGACGTGCTCGCGGGTCAGGCCGCCGAAGCGGCGGGCGCCGGTGGGGTTGAAGACGAAGCCGACGGCCGGCTGGACCCGCTCGTCGGTGGTCGGATAGACGCTGCGAAAGGTACTCGCCGGTGACGTCGTAGCGGTCATCCTTGTAGAGGACGTAATACTCGCTGACGCCATTGCCCCGGCTCATCTCGCGGATGGCGAGGTAAGGGTCCTGGGTGGAGAGTCGGCCGGGGTTCATGACGATCTGGTACGACGCCACGGACTTGATCACCGAACCGATCGAGCTGAGCAGGCGAGGGCGGGCCTGCCCCTGTTCGATCACCTCGGCGCGGGTCGGGTCGAGCCGCAAGGAGGTGGCGTCGTTGCCGATGATCGGCACGGAGATCGACTCCACGCCGTCGGCCGTGCTGGAGGGCGTCAGCAAGGCGCGGGCGCCGATGTAGTGGTCGCGGGGCCAGCTCTGGACGGGGTCCTTGAGCTGGTTGTCGGCAATCTGAACGTCCCAGGCGGTCTTGGTGTCGGTGGGCTTGCTGCGGCTGACGATCTCGGCGAGCTTGGCCCAGCGGTAGCCGCGAGGCGGCTTGTTGAAGCCGTTCTCGGACATCGCGCGGTTGATGGCGGTCTGGTCGGTCGGGTCGCGGCGGTCGGCGAGGATGCGGAACTCCATCGAGCCGACGGCGGTCATCTGCCGCTTGACCTTCTCGACCTGCTCGGGGGAGGCCTCCGGCAGGATGATCTCGACGCGGTTGCTGCCGACCTTGCGGATCGGGATGTCGAGCACGCCTTCCGGGTTGACCCGCCGCTTCAGGGCGGCGATCAGGTCGTCCATCCGGAAGTCTTCGCGGTTGGTGTCCTTGGCCTGATAGACCAGGATCGTGCCACCCGAGAGGTCAATGCCCAGTTTGAGCTTCTCCCCGGGCGGCCACATCGAGTACAGGCCCAGGAAGGTCAGGATGCCGATCAGCGCGAACTTCTGCCCGAAGTTTTTCATGGAAGGCGATTTCCTAGAGGCCCGACCGTGCCTCGACGCCGCAGCGCATCGCGGAGGCCGGACCGCTCACTGACGAGCTACCCGACCCCGTCGCCAGCGGCGCGGACCCGAGTTTGAATAACTGTCCCTGTCCGGTTGCCTGGCTCAACAGGCCGGGCGCCCCGGCCTCTCTCCAGAACGGGTCCATCCCCAACCCCCGAAGCTTCGATCACCAGCCGCTCAGGCCCGGATCGTCCGGGGCGCTGTTCACTTTCCGGCGCCCGCCGCGACCGTGGCCTTCTCGGGTTCCTTCAAGACGTCCGTGACGGCGGCCTTGCTGAACTCGATCCGGACCCCCTTGTCATCATCCACCCGCAGGACGACCCGACCGCGCTCGATGTCCACCGAGACGACCGTGCCGAAGATCCCGCTGGAGGTCATCACCCGGTCGTTCTTCTTCAAGGCCTCCACCATCTCACGACGCTTGCGTCTCCTGCTTCTGCTGCGGTCGCAAGATCATGAAATAGAAGAGGAAGACGATCGGGATGAACGGCAGCAAGGCGCCGAGCAGATTCCGCCCTGAATCGGGGGCGGGCGCCTTGGCGGCGAGCAAGGGGAGAAGCGGGGCGAGCGGCCCGGGCATGGCGGTTGGTCCGTCGATCGTGGGGGCAAGGCAGGCGGAACGGAACGGGCATCGCGGTTCGTCGGCCGAGGGAGCCCCCGCGGCCGCGTCGCTGCCCACACTCTAATCGTTAAGGCCCCAGGTCTTCAAGCGCCTGGGCCCTAAACTGGACATACCGACCGCCGCGGATCGCCTCGCGAATCTGCGCCATCAGCCGGTGCAGGTACGCCAGGTTGTGCGCCGAGGCCAGGATCGGGCCGAGCATCTCGTCGGCGAGGAAGAGGTGACGCAGGTAGCCGCGGCTGAATCGCCGGCAGGCCGGGCAGTCGCAGCCCTCCTCGATCGGTCGCGGGTCGGTCTTGTGGGCGGCGTTACGGAGCTTGACCGGACCGTGGGCCGTCAGGCAGGTGGCGTTGCGACCGTTGCGGGTCGGCAGGACGCAGTCGAACAGGTCGATCCCGGTGGCGACGGCCTCCAGGATGTCCTGCGGTCGGCCGACGCCCATGAGGTAGCGCGGTTTGTCGGTCGGCAGGCGATGGGTCGTGAACCGCAGGGCCGCCCGGACTTCCTCGCGGCTCTCGCCCACGCTGACCCCGCCGACGGCGTAGCCGGGGAAGTCCATCTCGACCAGGGCCTCGGCACACTCGGCCCGCAGGTCCTCGTGGCTGCCGCCCTGGACGATCCCGAAGAGGGCCTGATCGGGCCGCGAATGGGCCTCGCGGCAACGACGAGCCCAGCGGATCGTCCGGTCCGTGGCGTCGGCGACCTCGTCCTTCGAGGCGGGCAAGGCCGGGCAGTGGTCCAGGCACATCGCGACGTCGGCCCCGAGCGCCTGCTGGATCGCGACGGCCCGCTCGGGGGTCAACTCCAGCAAGCGGCCGTCGAGGTGCGAGCGGAAGGCGACCCCTTGCTCGGTCAGCTTGCCGCTTCTCGGCCAGGCTGAACGCCTGGAAGCCGCCCGAGTCGGTCAGGATCGGCCCGTCCCAGCCCATGAACTGGTGCAGGCCGCCCAGCTCGGCCACGACCGGCTTCGCCCGGCCGCAAGGCCAGGTGATACGTGTTGGCCAGGACCATCCGCGAGCCGACCGCCGCGAGCCGGTCGGGGGTCAGTCCCTTGACCGTCCCCTGGGTGCCGACCGGCATGAAGGCCGGCGTCTCGACCGGACCGTGAGGCGTGTGGAGCCGACCGACCCGGGCTTCGGAGCCCGGGTCGGTGGCCATGAACTCGTAACAGACGGGAGGTCGCAGGATCGCGGCTCGTCCCTCGCTCGACTCCATCACGGTCTCCGCGGCCCGTCGATCGCTGGGCTCACTCACCTTTGAGCTTCAGTCCCATCTGTGTGAGCTTGTCGCGGACCTCGTTGAGCGAGGTGACGCCGAAGTTCTTGCATTCGAGGAGCTCGTCGCCGGTGTGGGAGAGCAGCTCGCCGAGGGTCTGGATGTTGAGCTTGGTCATGCACTTGCGGGCGCGGACCGAGAGGTTCAGGTCGCTGATCGGCTTGGCCAGCATGGCCCGTTCCTCGGGGGAGACCTCCTCCATCATCGGGGCCGTGGAAGGGGGCCGCGGCGCGGCCGGCGCCTTCGAGGGCCATGCCGAGGCGGAGCGCCCTTGGAGGTCATCATCTCCTTGATCTCGGAGAGGGACGTCTCGCCGAAGTTCTTGGAGGCCAGGAGGGCCTGCTCGGTGATCCGGGTGAGGTCGCCGAGGGTCCGGATGTTCAGCTTGCGGAGGCAGTTGCGACTGCGGACGGAGAGCTCGAAGTCGTTGACCGGGATCTCCATGAGCTGGCGCATCCGGTCGTTCATCTTCTCGGTCGTCTCGTCATAGAACATGTCCTTGGAGGCGGCCACGTCCTTGAAGAACAACCGGGCGCGGGGGTGGTTGGGGTCGAAGCCGAGGACCTGGCGGTAGCACTCCTCGGCCTCGCGGAACCGCATCTCGTCCTCGTAGAGGATGCCGAGGTTGACCAGGGCGGCCAGGGGCACGGGGGGGCGGCGGATGCACTGGCTGTAGTAGTCGATGGCGGCGTCGTCGTTGCCGTAGAGGTCGTTGATGTAGGCCAGCTCGAAGAGGGCGCCGGTGTGGTCGCGCTCCTGCTCGAGGGCCTTCTCGAACTCGGCGGCGGCGGCGGCCAGCTCGCCGTCGGCGGCGAGCATGCTGCCGCGCTGGTAGTGGAACTCGGCGGTGCTGCCGGCGGTCGACTCCAGCTTCGTCGAGGGCCTTGCGGGCCTCGTCGAGCTTGCCGGCGCGTCGCAGGGCGCCGACGCGGTGCAGTTCGGCCCGCTTGGGGTCGAAGCCGCCGGCCTTGGCGGCGGCGGCGAAGGCCTCGGCGGCGGCGTCCCAGCGCTGGAGGTTCTCCAGGGCGAGACCGCGGAAGTAGTGGGCCAGGCCGTGGTCGCCGGCCTTGGCGAGGTGGTCGAGAGACGCCTTGTAGCGGCCGAGCAGGCAGTCGGCGACGCCCAGGCGGAGGTGGGTCGCCGGCTTCATCTGGTTCTTCTCGCGCTCGGCGATCGTGGCCGCCGCGTCGCGGAGGGTCCGGTAGCGCGACGGGTCGCGGCCCAGGACCTCGCGGAGGTCGGCGACGGCCGAGGCGTCGAACGGGTCGCGGTCCAGGATCGCGCGGACATCGGTGGTCATCTGCTCGGCCATGCGTCTTCCCTCAAGCGATGCAGCCTCAACCTCTCAACGGAGCCCACGGCGACGTGTGCCGTCACCCATCCCCAGCGTCGCGGCGGGCGGCGGAGGCAAGCTTTTCATGATAACCGAATCCCCCATTCCTGCAAGCACCGCGATGCGGGCGTGGCGGAGAGCCGCGATTGTCGGAGGTGCCGGGAGCTTCCTAGAATGCCCCGAACGAGACGGATCCGACCCATTCCACCGACCCGAAGGCCCCGCATTCAATCATGTATCGCGTGACGCGAGAGATCGCCTTCTGCTACGGCCACCGACTGATCAACTATGAGGGGAAGTGTCGTCACCTGCACGGTCACAACGGTCGCGTCTTGATCACCCTCGCAGGTCCGGAACTGGATGAGCAGGGCATGCTCGTCGATTTCGGTGAGATCAAGCGCCGGGTACAAACCTGGATCGACGAGAACCTCGACCACAACATGATCCTCTGCCGGGACGACCCGATCCTGTCGCTCTTACGCGAGCGAGGCGAGCGGGTCTTCGTCATGGATGAGAATCCGACCGCGGAAAACATCGCCCGGCTGATCCACAACCACGCCATCGAGGCGGGGTTGCCTGTCGTTGAGGTCACGCTCTGGGAGACGGAGAACTGCTTCGCCACCTACACCGATCGTGTTTGACTCGGACCTGAGGCGACCGGCTGGGCCGTGGGCCGTCCTTCCTCCCGTCGGAGTAGGGACGGCCTCGGGGCGTCAATGGCCATGCTCTTCTTCGATCGATTTGACCTTGGGCTGATACGAGTCGGGCGTGTAGGGGTAGAGATATTCATCCACCCACCACGACTGGTTCTTTCCCTCACCCTGGCTCTTGAGCACGATGCCGACGAAGGACCTGGAGGGGTCGTCGCTTTTCGTGTCCTTCGGATTGGGCTTGTAGCCCTCGATGTCGAGGCGGAGCTGGACGACGGGGGTGATGCCATCAAGGCTGGTCTTTTCGACCTGGTCGAAGACGACCTTCGCCTGGGGCTGTTCGTTCAAGATCCTGACGATCGTGACGATCGATCCGGCGGCCATCTCGAACATCATCGGGTCCGACGCATGGCTCGGGTCGGCGAACTTGGCCCGTGCCTGCTGGGGCGAGAGTCCGCGGCGGTCGGTGGGTGTGAGCTTGAACCAGAGGCATTCGTCGAGGTTGCGGCCGTTCAGGACCGGCACGATCTCGTTGCGGACGAAGGCCTCGGCCCGGCGGGTGAGGAGCAAGTTCTGGGTGAAAGTGATCGTGACTGACGAGAGGCCGAAGATTAGACCGAGCGCGAGCCCGGCCTGAGCGAGCCCGGCGCCCGTCAGGACGTCCGACTGCCGCCGAATTCGCCAGAGCGCCAGCGCCCCGAGCAGCACGGCGAGGGCGGCGCTGACGACGAACCTCAGATCGGCGAACGCCAGGACCCCGAACAGGCCGAAGATCAGGCTGCCGACGGCCAGGGGGCTGATCGCGCGGTAGGTCGGCAACTCGTTCTCGATCGGCGAAACGTAGCTTTCGGCCTTCTCCGGGCCGGGCGGGGCATGCGGATCGATCGCCACGATGCAAACTCCTGGTTGGCGGCCCGAACGCGAGGGCATGGACGAGCAACGAAATTGATGAGGACGTGTCGCGAGGCCGCTTCCTTCTGAGGCTACTCGCGGCTTGGCGGACCGTCAAGCGCCGCCAGTGCCCAGACCGGCGCGAAACGGTCCTCCACCCGGCAGGAACGTGGCCAGGCTGACGCTCACCCAGAACAGGCCGAGCAACCAGCCGACGACATTCGTCCACGACCAGGAACGCCCCGCCCCCTGGAGCCGAAGCCCGGCCAGCAACACGGCCAGGATCGTCAGGCCCATCGTCTGGGGGGGCAGCGGGGTCGCCCAGGAAACGCTTCGGATCGCCCCGCGAACGACGGCCGCCAGGTCATACGTCCAGACCAGCAGGCCGCCGCTCATCCAGACCAACTCGCCCAGGCCACCCTCCGATCGTTCCCGACGCGCCAGAACTACCGGGCCGATCAAGGCCAGGCAGCCGGCCAGGGTGTAAGTCCCGGAGAGGAGTTCCGAAGGGGGCCAGGCCATCCGGCCGCGGTCCACGAGCAGCCAGAGCCCATAGGAGATTGCGGCCGTCACAAGGAGTGCGTTGGTCAGCGGCGAGGGGATCGCGGCGCTGGCCGCCGGCCTGGCGGCGCGTTTAGTGGAGGCGGACATCGGTGTGGGGCTTCCCGGGAGAGTCTCGGATGGACCCGTAACGGACCCGGCCGGTCGCTCGGAACGTCGGCGGGCCTCTCTCTCGTTCGGCCAGATCCGCCGACCGGCATGACCCGGAACCCGGGACCCATGCCCAGACCGCCTCGGGTCGCGCCGGTCGCACCGCGCACGACAGATGGACTCGACCGCTCGTCCCCGCCCCGGGAAGGCTCCGACCCAACGGAGCGGAGCCAGGTCGGACCGACTCCTCCTATTGTGTTGCGTAAGTGTCCCTGTTGCTGGCGGTCTCCAGACTCGGTGAGGATGCGGCCTCGGGGGTTTTTGTGGAAGGCAAACGGGTCTCCGCCACGACCGGCACCTCCGGACTGAGGCGGCTCGGATCAAGAACGACCTCTTCGCCGTCTTCCAGACCGGCGGTGACTTCCAGAAGATTGTCCGTCCCCGGCGCGACCTTCACCTCGCGGCGCTCCAGGCCATCCTTGTGGGGCACGTAACAGACCTCGCGGCCGTTTTCGATCGTGACTGACGTGGTGGGGACGACCAGGGCGTTTGGATGGTGCGCCGTGACGATCTCCACCTCGGCGGTCATGCCAGGAAGCAGATCGGGCGGAATGTTATGGATGCTAATCTTGGCCAGGAAGTTCTTGATTTCCCGCGACGCCCGCCAGCTCCTGGGCGTGATCGGCAGCGGCGAAACCGACGTGATGTGGCCTTCGAGGATGTAGCGCGGCAGAGCCGTGATGCGAATCCGGACCGGCATCCCCGAATCGACGCGATTGACGATCGTCTCGTTGATCGTCACCTGGACTTCCATCCGACTCAGGTTGGGCAGGTAGAACAGGTCCATCCGCTGCCGGACTGTGGTTCCAAGCTCAATCCGCTCATCGTCGTCGTCGTCGTTGGCGAAGATGACCATGCCATCGTGCGGGGCTCGAATCGTGCAGAACTCCACCTGTTTCTGGAACTTCTCCAGTTGATCCTCGCGGCGACGGACCCGAAGCGTCTGGTAACTTAGCTCCTCCTGGGCCTTCTGCACCGCCGCCTCCAGACGCCGCAACTGGATCGGGGCCGAGAACTTCTCAAGGTTGGCCGACTCACCTCGGACCCGTTCGAGGTTGATCTGGGCGTGCTTGAGGTTCTCCCGTTCGAGGATCAACTGGCCCTCGGAGAGATAGCCGTTCTTGACCATGTTCTGCGACCAGTCGATGCGGTCCTTCTGCCGTTCGATATCGGCCTCGTAGAGAAAGACCTGCTCGCGGTAGTCCTGCCGAAGTTGTTCCAGCGAGCCGTCGCGATACTCGATCAGGCCGATCTCGGCCGCGTCGAGGTCGAGCTGGGCCTTCTGCTTGTCGGCTCGGGCCTGCTCGACCTTGATCAACTGCTGCCGGACCATTTCCTCGTATTCCGACGAGTCCAGCCGGCAGAGTAGATCACCTTGCTTGACCCGACTCCCATCCTCGATCAGTTCGATGATCGTGGACGAGCCGTCGGTCGCTCAGCGACCCGGCGGAAGAACCGACATGGAGATTATCCAGCTCGCACTCGATGAGCGTCTTCTTCGCCGTCTCGATCTCGCCGCCGGCACTCAGCATGACGTGCAGGTCCTGCGGAACACCGTCGCCCGACGCAGATCCTCCGGCAAGGGGCTCCGACTCCAGGCTTCCCGGGCCAGCAGAGGCCCCGCCTGTGATCAAGCCGCCCAAAAGGAGCAGGGAACCAGTGTGACCAACCGGCGTCGCCATCGCGATCGATTTGTGGCCATCCGTCTGATACCTTCTTCTCTGATTGCGGCCGAGACACTGCTCGAATAGACCGCGAGGTTAAGATCCAATTCCACCAGCCAGCTCGCCGTCGCAGTAACCGCCTCGCGACTGGGACCTACATTCTGTTGTAGGCGACAGGGAGTGTATAACAATCCTTGAAAAATTTCAACTGGCAGGACGGATTGCGGTCTGCGTCGATGTTGGGGTACTTGGGTAGTTTAGGAAAGAAAGGTCATTTGATTGAAGTTGAGTCGGGCAACGTTGGCGATGGGGTTCGGGTTGCGGAAGTGGCCATTGCCGGCTAAGTTCGGTGGTTTCGTGGAAGCGTGTAGGGCGTCGCCCCAAGAGTTTGGGATAGGGTGGGGAGCATGGGACGGGTCGGGATTGGATTGCTCGGGCTGGGGACGGTCGGCGCGGGGGTGGCCCGCTTGCTGGACGAGGCGGCGGGGCGCGTCGGAGCGGCGGGCCGGTCGGGAGATCCGGGTCGTCCGGGCCCTGGTCCGCGACCCGATCGAAGGCGCGGGACGTGCCGATCCCGGCCGAGCGGATCACAGACCGACCGGCGACGGGTCGTGGACGACCCGGAGGTCCAGATTGTCGTCGAGCTGATCGGGGGGATCGAGCCGGCGCGGACGATCGTGCTGGCGGCGCTGGCGGCGGGCAAGGACGTGGTGACGGCGAACAAGGCGTTGCTGGCCGAGCATGGTCCGGAGATCTTCGCCGCAGGCCCGCCGGCACGGCCGCGCGGTCGCCTTCGAGGGGAGCGTCGCGGGCGGCATCCCGATCGTGCAGGCGCCTCACGGTCGGCCTGGCGGCCAACCAGGTGCAGAGCCTGGCGGCGATCGTCAACGGCACCTGCAACTTCATCCTGACGGCGATGACCCGCGAGGGCCTGCCCTACGAGACCGCGCTTGCGACGGCCCAGGAGCTTGGCTACGCCGAGGCCGACCCGACGCTCGACGTCGACGGCACCGACACCGCCCACAAGCTGGCGATCCTGGCCCAGCTCGCCTTCGGCGCGGGGGTGACCACCGGCCAGATCCCCCGCCAGGGGATCGACCAGCTCCAGACGGCCGACATCCGGTTCGCCGGCGAGCTGGGTTACACCGTCAAGCTGCTGGCCCTGGCCCGCCTCCAGCCGGAGGCGCTGGAACTCCGCGTCGCCCCGACGCTGGTCCGGCACGGCACGCCGCTGGCCGATGTCGCCGGCCCGTACAACGCGATCCGCGTCGTGGGCGATGCCGTGGGCGACACCCTCTTTTACGGCCGCGGCGCCGGCGCCTTGCCGACCGCCTCGGCGGTCGTCGGCGACCTGATCGACGTCGCCGTCGGCCGTGCCCGCCTGACGTTCGACGCCCAGAACCTCTGGTCCGAGGACGCCCCGCCGCCCCGGCTCGCGACGCCCGAGCAGATCCGCAGCCGCTATTATCTCCGTTTCACCATCGCCGACCGCCCCGGCGTGCTCGCCACGATCGCCCGCGTGCTGGGCGACCAGGGCGATCAGCATCGCCAGCGTCATCCAGCACGACCCCGGCGACGACGACCACCCCGACGCCCCCGTCCCCTTGATCCTGATGACCCATTCCGCCTCCCAGGCCCGCCTCGACGCCGCGCTCGGCGAGATCGACCGGCTGGACGTCAACCGGGCCCCCAGCGTCCGCCTCGGGGTCGAGGATTGAGCCAGGGGGTTCCCGAGCAAGCTTGAAGTAGCGTTGCATTGGTAACTTCCGCCCTGAATACTCTGCGATTCCGCCGGCTTGAGAGCCGGCCCTCCGCGTCAGGACGCGACCCATGAAGTACGCCATCGTGATCCCCGACGGCGCCTCCGACGAGCCCCAGGACTCGCTCGGCGGTCGGACCCCCTTGCAGGCCGCCAACACGCCCGAGATGGATCGCCTGGCCCGCGACGGCGTCCTCGGGCATCTCGTCGAACGTCCCCGACCGCTTCCTGCCGGCCAGCGACGTGGCGACCCTGAGCCTCTTCGGCTACGACCCGTTGAAGTACTACACCGGCCGCGCCCCGCTCGAAGCCGCCGCGATGGGACACGCCCTCGGCCCCGACGACTGGGCCGTCCGCTGCAACCTCATGACCATCCTCGACGGCCGCATGACCGACTTCACCGCCGGTCACATCACCAGCGAGGAAGGCCGCGAGCTGATCGAGGCATCTGCGGAAGCAGGTCCGTGCCGAGGGGCTGGAGGTCGAGTTCCACCCCGGCGTCAGCTACCGCAACCTGATGATCGTCCGCGGCCGGCCGGGTCAGGCCCCGTTCGCCGACGACACGCGTAACGACCCCGCCCCACGACGTCCCCGACCAGCCCGCCGCCGAGCACCTCCCCCGCGGCACCGGCTCGGCCG
This sequence comes from uncultured Planctomycetales bacterium, assembly GCA_963752755.1. Lineage (GTDB taxonomy): Bacteria > Planctomycetota > Planctomycetia > Isosphaerales > Isosphaeraceae > CAVVZJ01. Next base: position 273,412 of record CAVVZJ010000014.1, read on the forward strand.
CGCTTCGGGCCTTGATGGAGGCGGGCTCGGCCGCGATCTGCGACCACGAGGTCAACCGTCGCCGGGTCGCCGCCGGCCAGCACCCGGCCAACGCCATCTGGCTCTGGGGCCAGGGCAAGGCGCCGACCTTGCCGAAGTTTGCAGGATTTGCACGGCCTCCACGGCGCGATCCTCTCCGCCGTGGACCTCGTCCGCGGCGTGGGCCTCCTGGCGGGATGGGACCGGATCGACGTCCCCGGCGCCACCGGCTACCTCGATACCGACTACGCCGCCAAGGGTCGTTACGGCATCGAGGCGTTGAAGGACCACGACATCGTTTGCGTCCACGTCGAGGCCCCCGACGAGGCGAGCCACGAAGGCCGCGCCAACGCCAAGGTCGAGGCCCTGGAGCGGATCGACCGGGAGATCGTCGCCCCTTTGCGGCGGGCCCTGGAAGCTCAAGGCGACTGGCGCCTGCTCGTCTCGCCCGACCATTCAACCTTGCTCCGGACCCGCGCCCACGACCGCGCCCCTGTTCCCTGGGCGATGGCCGGCACCGGCCTGAGCGGCTCCGGCCACCCTTACGACGAACAGGCCGCCCGCATGGCCGGTGGTCCGGTGCTCGACGAAGGGTGGCGGCTCATGGAACGATTCCTCGCGTCTTGACTTGTCGGGCGTGTGCAGCACGCCGTCTTTCCGTCCACACCGCAACCCTTGGGGTTTCCCAGGAGAGTCGAGCGTGCCCCTTCTGGTCCAGAAGTTCGGCGGCACCAGCGTCGCCGACAGCAACAAGATCCTGGCCGCCGCCCGACGCGCGATCCGAGCCCACCAGAAAGGCAGCAAGGTCGTGGTCGTCGTCTCGGCGCGGGGTCACACAACCGACGAACTGATCGACCTGGCCCGCGAGATCAGCGAGCACCCGCCGGCTCGCGAGATGGACATGCTGCTCTCGACGGGCGAGCAGGTCAGCGTGGCCCTGATGGCGATGGCGATCCAGGCGCTGGGGGTCCCGGCGATCAGCTTCACCGGCGCGCAGATCGGCATCGTAACCGACAGCTTCCATACCAAGGCCCGCATCCGCAACATCTCGTGCGAACGAATCCTGCAGGCGCTCGACGCCGGTCAGATCGCGATCGTCGCGGGCTTCCAGGGCGTCGATGAAGACTACAACATCACGACCCTCGGTCGCGGCGGCTCGGATACGACGGCCGTCGCCCTCGCCGCCGTGCTCGGGGCCGATGCCTGTGAGATTTATACCGACGTCGATGGAGTTTACACAACCGACCCGCGAGTCGTGCCCGAGGCCCGAAAGATCGACAGGATTAGTTATGATGAAATGCTGGAGATGGCCAGCCTGGCGCGGGCGTGATGCACTCTCGGTCGATCGAGTTCGCCAAGAAGTACGGGGTACCGATCCACGTCCGCAGCTCGTTCTCGGATGCTCCCGGCACCTGGATCGTGGGTGAGGCCGACGCCAGACAGCTCGGCCAGAGCGTCCTCGGCGCGGCCTTGCTGAAGGACGAGGCTCGCGTGACCGTGCTCGGCGTGCCCGATCGGCCGGGCGTGGTCCACGACCTGTTCCGCCGGATCGGCCGGGCAAACATCGTGGTGGACATGATCGTGCAGAACGTGGCCACGGGGGGTGCGACGGAAGTCAGCTTCACCGTCTCCGCCGCTGATCTGACGGCCACGCTCCGCGTGGCCGAGGAGGCGGCCCGCGCGATCGGCGCCGGGGGGATTGACCACGACCCGGGGGTCGCCAAGGTCTCGGCCGTCGGCCTGGGGATGCGGACGCACACCGGCGTTGCCACGGTCATGTTCGATGCGTTGGCGAAGGCCGGCATCAACATCGACATGATCACAACCAGCGAAATCAAGATCAGCGTGCTGGTGGATCGGTCGCAGGCGGTCCAGGCGTCTCGGATCGTCCACCGGGCCTTCCAGCTCGACGAGGCCGGTCCGGAGCGACCGCGGGGCCTTCATCCCGCGGCGGCTCGCCTCGCCGGCGTCGGGCGTGGTCACAACCGAGGATGGAGACGGCCCCGAGCAGGCCCCCGGCATGGAGGATCTGGTGATCTCGGGCGTCGAGCTGGACGCCAGCCAGGCCCGGGTCACGCTGCTTGACCTGCCCGATCAGCCGGGCCACGCGGCCCGGGTCTTCCGATCGATCGGCGAGGCGGGAGTGTTCGTCGATATGATCGTGCAGAGCGCCGGTCATGGAGGCAACACGCACCTCTCGTTCACCGTCCCCCGCCCCGAGGCCGACCGAGCCGCCGAGGCGGCCGGCGCCGCCGTGCCCGGCGGCACGGTCCAGGTGGAGCGCGAGCTGGCCAAGCTCTCGGTCATCGGCGTTGGCATGAGGACGCACACCGGCGTCGCCACCCGGATGTTCGGCGCCTTGGCCGAGCGGGGCATTAACATCTCCCTGATCAACACCAGCGAGGTCCGGATCAACGTCGCGACCGACATCGAACACGGCCGCGAGGGGATCGAGTGCCTGCGCCAGGCCTTCGCCTTGCCGGAGGGCGCCGGACGCGATCCGGGACCTTGAGAACCCATGAACCACGGGCACTCCTCGACGATCAACCCGGCCCGGCCCGGCTCCAACCCAGGCCGGGGCAACCTGGTCCGCCTGCTGCTTTACCCGCTCGCCTGGGCGGCGGTCTTCCTCCTGGGCCTGGGGCTGGGTCGCTGGCTGGAGATCAGCAAAGCGATCACGGCGCGGGACCTCGACCAGCGTGTCTGGTCCTGGGTCGTGGACCATCGGAGCGACCACCCGCTCTTGACCGGCGGCTCCGGCTGGTCACACGCCTCGGCAATTCGGAAATGGCGTTCCCGATCGTGGCGGCGGCGATGCGTCGGTCTCCTGGTTCTCGGCCGCAAGGGGTTGGTCGGGATTCGGTCGATGGGACTGGCTCTGCTTTGGCGGGGGGATGCTCGGGGCGCGGCTGCTGGTGCTGGCCCTCAAGGCGTTCTTCGATCGGGAACGCCCGATGGAACTCCACCGCCTCGTCATCGAGGACTCACCCAGCTTCCCGAGCAGTCATGCTCTGAATGCGGCGGCCTTCTGCACCCTGGCGGCCATTTTCCTCGGTCGCATTCTGCGGTTGAGTCACAGCCGGTCATGGATGCGATCGGCCGTCGGATTCGCCTGCATGGCCGTCGCGGTCTTGATCGCAGCCAGCCGGGTCTGGCTGGCGGTCCATTATCTGAGCGACGTGCTCGTCGGCCTGGCCCTGGGTCTGGCCTGGAGTCTCGGCTGCGTCAGCCTTGCATTTCGGGTTGCGGGCCGAGCCGACGGCCGCGCCGCTTGACGGTCCGGGCCAGCGGGCGATAACGTGAAGTCGTGGCCCCGGGGTCGCGGGACGGCTTTGCGCCGGCCGGCCCCGGGGCGGTCGTTTTCCGACAGAGGGCGGGAAGGTCAATCGTGGCACGCGACAAGGTGGTACTGGCCTACAGCGGCGGCCTGGATACGTCGGTGGCCGTCAAATGGATCAACGAGACCTATGGGCTCGACGTCATCGCCTACACCTGCGACCTCGGCCAGGGGCAGGACATCCAGGCAATCCGCGACAAGGCCCTCCGCACCGGCGCCGTCGAGGCGATCGCCGAGGACGTCCGCAACCTTTTCGTCGATTACTTCGCCTTCCCCTCCTTGATGGCCGGCGCCCTGTATGAGGGCAAGTACCCGCTCGCCACGGCGCTCGGCCGCCCCTTGATCGCGCAGTTGATGGTCAAGGTTGCCAAGGAGCACGGCGCCGTGGCGGTTGCCCACGGCTGCACCGGCAAGGGAAACGATCAGGTCCGCTTCGACGTGACCTTCCAGACCCTCGCCCCGCACCTCAGAGATCATCGCGCCGGTCCGCGAGTGGAAATGGACCCGCTCCGAGGAGCTGGAGTTCGCCCGCAAGCACGGCATCGAGGTCGAGGCGACGAAGGAGAAGATCTTCTCCACCGACCAGAACCTCTGGGGCCGCTCGATCGAGGCCGGCATCCTCGAAGACCCCTGGGTCGCCCCGCCGCCCGAGACCTTTCAGTGGACCGTCGATCCCAAGGACGCTCCCGACGAGCCCGAGGAGGTCGAGATTGTCTTTGATCGCGGCCGACCGATGACCCTGAACGGTCGCGAGATGGACGGCGCCCCCTTGATCGAAGAACTCAACACGATTGCCGGCCGGCACGGCGTCGGCCGGATCGACCACATCGAGAACCGCCTCGTCGGCATCAAATCTCGCGAGATTTATGAGGCTCCAGCCGCGATCGTCTTGCATGAAGCCCACCGCGAGATCGAGTTCCTCACGCTCAGCAAGGACGCCCTCCGGTTCAAGACGTTCGTCAGTCAGGCGTATGCCGACCTGATCTACAACGGCCTCTGGTTTAGCGCCTTGCACCAGGATCTGATGGCCTTCGTCGTCTCGAACCAGCAATACGTCTCCGGTACGGCGCGGGTCCGGCTCTACAAGGGTCACTGCATGATTTCCGGCCGCAAGAGTGACCACAGCCTCTACCGTCACGAACTTGCGACCTACGAGGAAGGCGACCAGTACGATCAGGCCGCCGCCCAGGGCTTCATCAAGATTCACGGCTTGATGCAGGTCACCCAGGCCAAGCATCAGATGCTCAAAGGTCCCGGCGGCCAGCGTCTCGAACTGCCCACCATCATCCCGCCCGACGCCGGCGCGGAGTGATCCCCGGAGTGCTCGGAGGTCAGCGCCATGGCGATCGTCGTGCTCAATCCCGATGTCGAGAAGCGCCTGCTCGCGGAGCGTGAGGCCGAGGACCAGAGCCAGTACGATGAGGTCTGGGACGGAGTCTATATCATGGGCCCTCTCCCGAACGATGAGCACCAGGACATCGTGGGCGGCCTGAGCGGCGTCTTCTCGATCGTGATCCAGTGGGCGGGGCTGGGCCTGGTCCGCCCCGGAGTCAACATCAGCGACCGCGAGGCCGACTGGCTCCAGAACTACCGCGAGCCCGACGTCGCCGTCTTCCTCAACGGCACGAGGGCCCGCAACCTCGGCACCCACTGGGTCGGCGGCCCCGACTTCGCCGTCGAGATCCTCAGCCCCGGCGACTGGACCCGACGCAAGCTGCCGTTCTACGCCGACGTCGGCACTCGCGAACTGCTGCTCGTCGATCGCGACCCCTGGACGCTGGAACTCTACCGCCTGCAAGGCGGCGAGTGGACTCTCGCGGGGACTTCGACGCCCGAACGTCCCGACGAGCTGGCCAGCGCCGTGCTGCCACTGAGCTTCCGGCTCATGCCCGCGGAAGGTCGTCCGCAAATCGAGGTCGCCCACCACGACGGCCAGCAATCCTGGCGGGTCTGACGATCTGCCGTCACTCAGGGCCATCCCCCCTACCCTCCGGATCGCCCGATTCCACCAGCCGGCGGACCCACTCCAGAGCCTCGGCCTTGCTGTTGACGACCCGCTCCAGCTGCGCCTCGCGGACCCGATCGAGCAGGGTCTTGAAGTGGGGTCCCGGCTCCAGGCCGAGGCGTTTCTGGAGGTCATGGCCGCTGACCAGAGGGGGCGGGTCGATCGGCCCCTGGGGCTGATTGCGCAAGTACCATTCGCAGTAATCGACGTGACTCGTGTCGCCGGTCGAGGCGAGGGCATCGGCGCGGTGCAAGTCGAGGAGTTCGTTGATGCCGGACTGGCTGAGGAGCCGCTTGAGCCGGGCCTCGCGGAGCGTCTTCGCCTCTCCGAGAACCTGGTGCGACTCGACCAGCCAGCAGACCCGATCCCGCTCGGCGTTCGAGAACTTGAGCGTCCGGCTCAGTTCGTCGGCGATCCGGCGACCGACGATCTCATGGTTGTGGTAGCTGACGCGGCCGTCCTTGAGCCCCTTGGTAGCCGGCTTGCCGGCGTCGTGGAGCAACGCCGCGAAGGCCAGCGGAAAGCTCGGGGCGGCGGGCAGGCGGTCGAGCACGAGCATCGTGTGGTCCCAGAGGTCGCCGCCCGGCTGGGCGGGCTTGTTCTGCGGCAGACCCTTCATGAGCACCAGCGGCGGCAGGATCGCCTCAACGAGACCCAGCTCGAACGCCAGGTTCATCGCCCGAACCCGGCGGGGGTGGACCAGCATCTTGCGCAGCTCCTGCGCGATCCGCTCGGCCGCCACGACCCGGATCTGATCCGCCATCGCCGCCACGGCCTCGCGCGTGGCCGGTTCCAGCTCCAGGTCGAACCGGGCGGCAAACCGCACGGCGCGGAGCAATCGGAGCTTGTCCTCGGCGAATCGCTCGGCCGGCTCGCCGATGGCGCGGAGGACCCCGCGGTCCAGGTCGGCCTGACCGCCGACGAAGTCGATCACCGAGCCGCTCAGGGGGTCGAAGAACATGCCGTTGATCGTGAAGTCCCGACGCGAGGCATCGGCCTCGGGCGTGGAGAAGACCACCGACTCGGGGTGCCGGCCATCGAGGTAAGCGCCGTCGGAGCGGAAGGTCGCGACCTCGACCTCCCCCGCCCCGCGTGGACCTCGGACCCGGACCACGCCGAAGCTCACACCCACGGGCACCGTCCGGCGGAACAGCGCCATGACCTGCTCCGGGTGCGCATCGGTCGCCACGTCGTAGTCGGCTGGCGCGCAACCTAGCAGAAGGTCGCGCACACAGCCGCCCGCCCACAGGGCCTGGAAGCCTTCCCGTCGCAGGCGATCCACGACCTCGACGGCGAATCGACGGCGGGAATCCGGCTCAGGATCATTCATTTTACTTATTTTTAGAATTATTCAGTATTGATGAGTCATTGCATTCTCCGGCGGCTCGTCAGCCTCGCCGACGGTCCGGAAGGCCACCAGGGTTCCGCCATAGCGGCGGACGTCCCAGGCGTCGGGATCGGGCAGGAGCTCAGGCGGGAGCCGCTCGGGGCCCTCGACCACGATCGTCGAGCCCGGGGGGACGGCGGCGAGCAGGCCCGTGAGGCCGCGGTGGAAGCGATCGGGATGGTTGCGGTACTCAGCGTAGGGCGGGTCGAGGAAAACGACGACCGGTTCGGCGTCGAGGGGGCTGTAGCCACGGAGCCAGCGGTAGACGTCGATGGGGGCGACGGTGGCGCGGTCCTCGAACCGGAGGGTGGCGATGTTGCGCCGGATCAAGGCGGCGTGATCCCGATCGCTCTCGACGAAGAGGGTCCGCTTCGCGCCCCGGCTGAGCGATTCGAGGCCGAGGGCGCCGGTACCGGCAAAGAGGTCGAAGACCTCGCGGCCCTCGACACGGTCGGCCAGGATGTTGAAGATCGACTCACGGATCCTGTCGCTGGTCGGTCGGACCTTCGGGCCCGTCGGCCCATCAATCTTGTGTCCCCGCGCAGGCCGGCGATGATCCGCATGGTTGTCTCCCGGACACGTCGCGGTCCAAGGCCGCTGGAGCGGCGCCGATCGTTGGATGATCCTCCATTATAAGCGATCCCCCGACCGAGTCTCCTACCAGGAACGACACCCCTTCGCGCCTTGCAGTTCGGGTTGACGATCCCTCCGGATCGGGGGATACTCCCCGCTCGCAAGGACTCGCCCACCGCCCACCGACGCCCGCGACCGAGTCGGTGCGCCGAGGGCGGCCCCGACGCCTACCACGCTGAGGACTCTTCCGGGACGAGGTCGGCCGCAGCCTCGCGACGTCCGCGCGGCCAGGGAAGCTGCCGACGGACCCGCCAACGCTGGCGCGGATCGACCCCAACGCAGGACAGGGAACGTCATGCTTCGCCCCCGCGCCGTGGCCGCCCCGGCCGCACTGTTCCTCGCAGCCCTCTGCGCCGTCGGTTCTCTCCCCGATCGAGCAGTCCTGGCTGACCTTCCCGAGGTGCCCGACCAGGCCTTGGACCGAGCCCAGACGCAGCTCGACCGCAACGACGCCCGCGCCGCCGTTGCCACGCTGGAGAACGCCTTGCCGTCGGCCGACGCGACGACACGGGCGGCGATCCTCGACCAGCTCCGCAAGTCGTACGAGCCCGCTGCCCTCCAGGCCGAGGCCGGGGGCGACACCCGTCAGGCCGCGATCTACCGCGAGAACCTCGCGATCCTCCAGCATCGGCCAGCGACGCAACCGGTTCCGGCGAGCCAACCCGTCGCCGGAAGCTGGAGCCGCCCCCGAGTCGGCCGTCCCGTCCCCCCTCCCGCCACCCGAGGAGAGCTTCGAGACCGGCGAGAACCGGACCACTTCGCCCACGACCAGCACGACCACCGAGCCGAGCACGACCCCAGGGGGCACAGCGGCCGCCACGCCCGATCTCGTTCGAGCGGAACCCGCCAGCCCGCTCGAATCGCCAGCCGTCGAAACGCATCCTGCCAACGAACCTCAGGCCCAGGCACCCAGAATTCTCCCGGCCTCCGGGCCAGGTGAAGGGAAGGAACCGGAAGCCGAGGAGTCAAAGCCATCGGCGACCGAGGCGGCGGCCGAGCTCGCTCGCGCGGGCCGATGAGGCGTTCCGCAAGAAGCAGTACTCCGAGGCCGGGTCCCATTACGCCGCCCTGGCCCGCGAAGGTCAGCTCCCCGAGAATCGCCGGGATGCCTGGGCGTATTGCCGACGCTTCGAGGTCGTCCGACGGATCAACGCCCCGCCCCGTTCGGCCGCGCAGTGGGCCGCCCTGGCGACCGAGATCCAGCAGATCCAGCAGCTCAGTCCCGGCAACTGGTACGACGAGTACCTCCGCAACCTCGTGGCCGAGCGGATCGGCCAGGCCCGCCGCGCCGGGGCTCGCAAGGTCGTTCTGCGCGGAGCTTCCCCGGAGGAACGGACACCCCAGGCCGTCCCGCCGACGACCCCGTCTCCCCCCGCGATCGGGACGCGTCCGAATGCCCCCGGGGCGATCACCGTCCCGACCAGTCCTCCCAGCCCGATCGCCCCCCGACGACCGGTCACGCCCTCCGTCACGACCGCCCCTGCCCCACCCACGGCCGCGGCGCCGCCGGCTCCCAACCTCAACAGCCCGGACCTGGCGAAGTGGCAGGTACTCACCACGGCCAATTTCCGGATCTACCACGCCGACCCCGAGCTCGCTCGCCGCGTGGGTCAGATCGCCGAGGCCGCCCGCGAGGAGCAGACCCGTCGCTGGACCGGCCACCCGCCCCGGGGTGAGTGGCAACCGCCCTGCGAGATCTACCTCTACCCCGATGCCCGCATCTTCAGCCAGCGGACCGGACAGCCCGAGGACTCGCCCGGCTTCTCCACCTCGGGCCTCATGGCCGGCCGCGTCACCGCCCGCCGGATCAACCTCCGCGCCGACCATCCGAAATTGACCGAGGCCGTCCTGCCTCACGAGGTCACCCACATCATCCTCGCCGAGGTCTTCCCCGAACAGCAGATCCCGCGCTGGGCCGACGAGGGAATCGCCGTCCTCTCCGAGCCCACCGACGAGCAGAGCCTCCGCGCCGCCGACCTCGTCCGGCCCCTCAACGGCGGCCGGATCTTCTCCGTCGAACAGCTCATGCTCATGGACTACCCCGAGGGCCAGTACTGGCCGCTCTACTACGCCCAGAGTATCTCCTTGACACGCTTCCTCGTCGAGCAATCCTCGCCCGCCCGGTTCGTCGAGTTCGTCCGCGACGCCCAGCGCAACGGAACCGAAGCCGCCCTCCAGCGGCATTACCAGATGAAGGGATACTCCGATCTGCAGGATCGCTGGCTCACCTACGCTCGCTCCTCCACCCTGGATTCCCAGGTCCGCACCGCCTCGGGAACCCCGCCCGGTGAGACGACGAGCCGGCGCTGACGGGGAGCGAACCGCCGGAACATTGGCCTCCGCAGGCATCGCGATGCTCCCAGAACGGTCGGGAACCGGCATTGCGAACCGTCTCCTAACGCCGACGCCGAGGAGGCGAGAACCGCTTTCTTTGACCAACCGCCGACACCCGTGGCGGTCCAGGAACGATCAGGCGACGTCCCAACGACGCGCCCGGGACGCCTCCGAGACGGCATGAGGACGCCGCGGGGACGTTTTCCACCGCGCCGAACCACGGATCACAAATCCAGAGATGGCCAGGAATTAGGAGGGGCATTTTGCCCATTGTGAAGTTCGTTCGGCGCCGGGGACGCGCCGGAGCGTCGCGACGCCTCGCCAGGATTTGGGGGACGGCCAGCCCACCGGACAGTCCGAGGAACAGGGATCAATATAGCACACGACCGGTTCGGTGACCATTTTCTTACCAGGACGGCCCGACTCCAGGAGCCGAAGGGCGCGGTTCCGGGCGATCGGAATCAATGGCCCGGCCCCGGCTCGCCGTTGAGCACGATATCGAGGGCAAGCTCGATCGTGTGGTCGTCGAATGCCTCCTCGCCGGTGAGCGTGAAGCCGCCCTCCCGGCCGAACCGGACGAGCCAGCCACGGGCGACCGGTTCGAGCCCCGCGGCGCGGGCGGAGAGGAGCAGGCGGAGGCGACCGAGGGCGACGGGGGCCGCGGCGTCGGCCAGGGCGATCAGGGTCCAGAATCCGGAGGCGTCGCGGTAGGCCAGCTCAAGCGTGCCTCGGCAGAGGGTCGGCTCCGAGCCGTCCGGCGGCCAGGCGAGACGCCACTCGAAGGCGCGGCGGATCTCGCTCGATCGCCGGAGTTCTCGCCCGATCGGGCCCGGGAGCCAACCGGCCAGGCGATGCACCGCTCGCTCGATCAGGTCGGGTGTTGCCATGGGGACCAGGGCCCGCCCCACGCGCGCAGCGACGGCCGGCAGGGACGCCGGGTCGAGCGAGGCCGGATCGGCCAGGATCGCGCGGGTCAGGCGATCGAGGCGGGCGGCGGTGGGGTCGAGGCCGAGCGAGGGGTCGAGGTCCAGCACGCGGGGACGGCGACGGTTGCCGGCAGCGACCGCCGGTAATGGCTCCGCGCGGCGCGACGCCCCCCGCTCGATCGCCCGCGCGGCGGCGAGCAGGCGGGGTTGTTTCCGACGGTCCGGGGACCCGATTGGCGGCGGGGGCTCGGCGATCACCTGCACGGAGGGCGGGGACCGGTCGTCGGGCCAGGAGGCCGTGACGGCGCCGGTGGCGAGGTCGAAGCGGGAGGCGAGCAGCGTCAAGGCGGGCGACCGCGGCCTGTCGCCCGGCGCCAGGCCCGCCGACAGGATCAGGGACTCGCGGGCCCGGGTGGCAGCGACGTAGAAGAGGCGGATCGCCTCGGCGTCGTCCTCGCGACGTTCGAGCCCATCATGACAGGTCCAACCGAGGCTCCGTCCGGTGCCGGACTCGTCGGATTCGTCATCGGCGTCGGACTCTCCGGTCGGCTTCACGACCGGGCCGAGTTCGGGGTGGAACGCGACGCGGTCGTAATTCGGGTGACGGTCGCGGTTCATGTCAGGCACGACGACGATCGGGAATTCGAGCCCCTTGGCCTGGTGGATCGACATGAGCCGGACCGCCCGGCCATGCTCGTCGGTGGTGGACGCCTGCTCCTCGCGGGGCGGCTTGCGGAGATCGGCGCGGAGGCGGGCGGCGAAGTCGGCAAGCGTGTAGCCGCCCTGGGCGTCGAACCGCCGCGCCAGCCGGACAAGCTTGCGGGCGTTGGCCCGCTTGCGAGGGCCGAGGTGCTCGCCCAGGAGGGCCGCTTCGTAGCCGGAATCGACCAGCATCCGATCGAGCAAGGCAGCGATCGGAAGATGATCTTTCCACGCCCGCCAGCGCGTGAGCAGGGCGTGGGCGCGTTCGCCGCGGTGGCGATCGACGTCGGAGAGGTCGTGGATGCGGTCGCGACGCTCCAGGCCAGCGGGCAAATTGCCGGAGCCGCCGGTGACGAGCCAGTAGAGCCCCTCGTCGCTCAGGCCGAAGAACGGGCTCCGGAGCAGGCCGGCCAGGGCCACCTCGTCGAGCGGGTCCTCGATGACCGTGAGGAGGTTGCTCAGGTCCAGAACTTCCTGCTGCGCGAAGAAGGCCGAACCGCCGACAACGTAGTAATCCAGGCCCTCGGCCACGAGAGCATTTTCATACGCCGCGGCGTCGTTGAGCGTGCGGAGCAGGAAGACGATGTCGCCCGCCTCGGCGTCGCGAACGAGCTTCCTTTGCTCGTCCCAGATCGGCCAGCCGGCTTTGAGCCGGGCGGCGAGATGACGTGCCAGCCAGCGGGCCTCGACGGTGCGGGCGGCCTCGGCGTTGAGCTTGCCGCGGTGGTCGGCCAGATCGGGGTCGAACGCCCAGAGGAAGGCGACCGCAGGGCCGTCGGTGGGGACGAAGCCGGTCGAGCGGGGTTCGAGGCGATGCTCGGGCGCGGGGAACGGGCCGGAGAAGAGGGCGTTGACAAACGCGATCACGCCGGGTGCGCTGCGGAAGTTCTCGGTGAGGTTGAGGCGGCCGGCGTCGGGGAAGCGGTCGCGATAAAGCTGGAAGAGGTGTGGCTGGGCGCCGCGGAAGCGGTAGATCGACTGCTTCGTGTCGCCGACGAGGAAGATCCGGCCCGCGCACAACTCCGAGCCGGCGAGCAACTCCAGAATCTCGGCCTGGACGGGGTCGGTGTCCTGGAACTCATCGACGAGCAGGACGCCGATCTCGTCCCGGAGCGCCTGGCGGACGGAATCGGGGCCATGGCGGAGGAGGTCGCGGGTGCGGTCGAGGAGGTCGTCGAAGTCGAGAGAACCGCGCTCGCCTTTGCGATCGGCGTAGATCTTCACGGCCCGCGACGCGAGGCGGGCGAATCGGATGCCGAACTCGGCGGCCAGGGCGGTGGCGGACTCGTCGATGACGAGTTGTTCCTTGGCCTTGTCGATCCCCTTGCGGAGCGTGGTCAAGCCGTCCTTGACCGCCTCGAACACGTCGGGAGACGGCCAGTGGTCCTTGCTGCCGCCGCCGCGAACCTGGGCGTGCTCGCGGATCGCGTCGAGGAGCGTGAGGGGGTCGGCGGCGTGGGGCAACGTCGGCAGTTGCTCGCGCAGGAAGGCAATCCGCTGGTTCATAACCTTGTGCGAGCAGACGTGACGATCGAAGAGTTCGAGCCCGGGCCGGGCCGCCTCGACGACTCCGGCCAGGAGGCACGGTCGGCCCTCCCGCTCCCAGAACTCACGCCAGGCGGCGACGAGGGCGGCGGGATCGCGGCCGGCCCAGGAGGCATAGTCGCGACCGCCGCGGTCGGCGACGAGGTCGGTGATCGCCTGGCGGACGGCGGGCAGGCCGAACTCGACGGCGAGAGCGGTCAGGTCGTCATCCTGGGAGGCGAGCCAGTCGCGGAGGGCGTCGGCGAGGGCGGCGTCGCGGAGGGAGGGGGCCATCGTCTCCTCCATCACGGCGAATCCGGGCTCGACGCCAGCCTCGATCGAGAAGCGGCGGAGCAATTCGCCGCAGAAGGCGTGGAACGTGCCGATCGGCGCCGCTTCCAGGCCGCGGAGAACCGACCGCCAGTAAACCGGTTCGTCGCCGCTGTCGAGTCGATCACGGCAGGCGCGGCGGACGCGGTTGCGAAGCTCGCGGGCGGCCTTCTCGGTGAACGTCAAGGCGACGATCGAGCGGAGCGGCCGGCGATCGGGTCCGTCGAGGTAGCGGAGGTAACGCTCGGTCAGGACGCGGGTCTTGCCGCAACCCGCCCCGGCGCTGAGCGCGACGCTGGCGCCGACGACTTCAAGAGCCCTCGCCTGCTGGTCGGTCAACGCGGGCTTCACGTCCACTTCGACGCTCATCCCTGCTCCTCCTCTGGCATCACCGGCGCCTCGGGCCAGGACTTGCGGGCGTGGCGGACCTGGCCGATCCGGCAGACGGTCCGGAAGTCGCAGCTCCGCGTGCAATCCGACTCGCGCGGGCGGACGGGGAAATCGGCGTGTCGGAGGCGATCGACGAGGGCGAGCACGAACGCTTCGAGTCGGCGGAGGTAGCGTTCCCAGTCGGTGACGGCCTTGAGCCCCTTGGTGTCGAGCCTGGCGACCTGGAGCGCCGGCTTGAAGCCGCCGCCGTGGCGGAGGCCCCAGTAAGCGGCGTCGAGCGGTTCCGCGTTCCGGTCGGCGAGGATGAGCCGCTGGGTGGCGAGAGCGTAGAGGGGCAGTTGCAGGGCCAGGCCGTCGGCCACCTGGCGCTTTGTGGGGCAGGAGCCGGTCTTGTAGTCGATGATCCGGAAGAAGACCCGGCCCTCGACGCGGATCAGGTCGATCCGGTCGATCATCCCTTGCAGGCCGAGGCCGGCGGCCTCGTCGCCAAGGACGAGCCCCGGGTAAGGGGCCCCCTCCTTGCCGAACTGGACCTCGAAATCGTGGCACTCGACCGCGACGGCCGCGGCATGATACGCCTCGAACTGCCGGGCGTAGCGCTGGCCGGTCCGTCGGAGGCGCTCGGCGTCGATGGCGCGGAGACCGCGATCGACATCGGAGGCCGGGTCGAGCTGGCGGTCGAGGATCGCGTCGATGATCGGCGTGATCCGCCCCTTGACCCGCTCGGGAAGCGGGGACACATCTTCAATTTCCGATTTGAGCACTTGGTGGAGCGTTTCGAGCGCCTCGTGGACGAGCTGGCCGCGTCGGGAGGCGTCCTCGTCGAACTCCTCGCGGTCGTCGATCGGCTCCAGCTTGAGGACATGATGAAGAAAATATTTGAACGGACAGGCCGCCAGCGTTTCGAGCTGGCTGGCAGAGAAGACGGGCCGGGTCGGGCCGTAACTCTCGGAGATCCGCCGGACGGCGGCGGGGTCGGCGAGGTCGCCCTCGTAGGGGCCGAAGCGGGAGCGTCGCAACCGGCGGTGGTTGAGCCGAAGCGCGATGGCGGCGCCGGCGAGGGCGTCGCGATGCTCGGGCCGGGACGCGAGATCGGCGAGTTCGGCGAGCGTTTCCGCATTCGCGTCCAGGCAGGCGCGGCCGACGGCCCGAACGCAGACCTCGGCCGGAGGGATGGCCAGCTCGGCGGGCAGGATCGGGTCGAGCCGTTTGAGCGCGATGCGGCAGGATTCCCAGGCCGGGCGCGTGAAGAGGCTTTCCACGTCGTCGAGGAAGCCGGCTTGCAGGAGTTCCTGGCCCTTCTCGTCGTTGGTCGGAGAGAGCAATACCAGCGTTTGCCGGGCCATCGCGGCGACGCCGAGGAACCGCCTCAGTTCGCGGGCGAAGGCGACGTCGGCGGGGCGAACGCCCTCGGTCTCGGCGTCTTCGTCCGTGGGGGTGGCGGGGTCGAGGTCGATGGCCTCACGGGCGGGGAACGTGCCTTCTTCGAGGCCGGCGAGAAGAACGTGTCGCGCCGCGGCGCCCTCGGCCCCGGAAACCGTCGCCAGGCGGACGGTGCCTGGCGCGGGCGGTTCGGGTTCGTCGGGGACCTCACGGACGATCGCACCCAATTCGCGAACGAAGTCGGGCCAATAGACGGCCTCGCCGCCGTGGCCGAGGGCTTCAAGGGTCGCGGCGTGGTCGTCGAGGGCGGCGAAGAGGCGGGCGAGGGCGGGGGAGCCGTCGCCGGAATCCAGGCCGAGGATGGCGGCGAGGGCCCGGGACTTGGCGGCTTGATGACGCCAGGTGGCGGGAAGATCGAGGCCGTCGAGCGCCGAGGCGAGGCGGTCAAAGAGCGCCAGGGCCAGGCGGGCGCGCTCGCCCTGGCGGAGCTTGCGGCGGTCCTTCTCGTCGGGGCCCACGTTGCCCGCGCCTTTGAGGGCCTGGCGGATCGTGTCTCGGTCGCGGAAGATCCGGGTTTCGCGGACCGCCGCGGCGACCGCGGCGAGGGCGAGCGGCGAACGGGCCTCAGGCCAGTCGGGGCGGAAGTGGCCGTGGCGGAGGAGGTGAATTACTCGTGAAGCTTCCCACTTCGCGACGGGCAGCGACAGCGCGGTGAGGAGGGCGGCAACCGCCGGCTCGGTGGCCAGCGGGCGTGGCGGACCGCCGGAGGCGGGCAGGCCCCAGGATCGAAGAGCTTCGAGGGTCAGGTCGGCCTGCTCGTCCCAGCGGGGGAAGAGGACCAACACGTCTTCCGGATCGCAGCCGGTTGCCAGTCGGTCGCGGACCTCGCGGGCCACGATCGCGGCCATCCCCTCGCCCTTTGGGGCACCGAGCACGGCGAGGCCGGACGAGTCAGCATGGCGATCGGCGGGCTCGACCCGGAAGAGATCCCGCTCCAGGGCGCAGGAGGCCGGGCGAGCGATTGTCATCGGGGGGATGGAGAGTCTCGACGAAGCCCCAATCCCGCAGGCGTGAGCGGATCGGAGCCGCATCGGCGAAGACCTCGCGGCGGGCCGCTCCCTCCTCCCAGGGCAAGGTGACGAGGAGGTCGCCGGCGCGGTCGTGGAAGGCCTGGAGCGCGCGGCGGACGGCCCGGACGCCGGGAATCGTGGGGTCGTGGACGACGACCGAGCTACCCTTGCCGACCAGCGCGACGAGGACATCCTTCAGGACCCCGGCGGACCAGCAGGCGAAGCCCTCAGCGTCCTCAGCATCGAAAAGCTTCGATTTGAGAAGCCGGCGATAACGGCGGAAGACCTCCCAGTCCTCGGCGTGTGAGCTGGGCGGGGCTTCGGTCTTCGGGTCGAGGCCGGCGCGGGTCCAGGCAGCGATCCGGGCGGCGAGCACGCGGCGATAGCCGGCGGTGTCGGCGAGTGGACCGAGCGAGCGGAGATGACCGTCACGACGGGCCTGGCCGATCGCCGTCACCAGCACGGCGCGGGTCGATGCCGCCGAGAGGCGGCCGGGACCCCGAGGGCGTCGGGCGCGAATCTCAGACCAGAGGTCCTCCCAGGTCCAGACGCGTCCGTCCGACACGGCGGGATTCCGGCGGGCCAACTCCCACTCGACCCGCTCCCGACAGAGCGGCGTCGGGACGAGCCAGAGCGCGGGCGGACTGGTCCGACTCGCGGCGAGCGCGCGGTCGAGCAGGTTCGAGGCGCTCGGCCCGGTCCACAACTGGCGCGTTCCCGGCATTGGACCGCCCTCCGCCTCGGCTCGCCGACAGGCCCAGTGCCAGGGCCCCCAGCACGATCAGGTATACAGAAAAATACCACAATCGGCCCGAGCGGACAACGCGGACCAGCCAGAAGATCGCTGCATAACCAACCAGGCCCGCCACCGCCGCCGAGGCGAGGATGCGAGCGATCCGGTCAGGCGTGAGCAACGCGGGATCGACCTTCCTCAGTTCGAAAACCGCCGCTCCGAAGATTGCCGGCACGGCCATCATGAGGCTGAACCCGACGGCCCAGGTCCGCGAGAAGCCGAGCCCGAGGGCGGTGGCGATCGTCAGACCGCTCCGGCTCACCCCCGGCAACGGGGCGAACGCCTGGGCGACACCAATAATCAACGCATGAACCCAGGTCGTCCGGTCCGGCCCGCGCTGGCCGCCATTCAGTCGCATCGTGACAAGCAAGACGCACGCCGTGATCAGGAATCCGACGCCGACGGCCGTGAGGCTCTGGAAAGTCTCCTCGATCCAGGGTTTGAAGATCAAGGCATCGGGCACCAGCGGCAAGGTCGCCACGAACGCCAGGATTCCGACCCGGATGACTTGCGACCGCCGATACCCCTCGGGCACGTCCGACTCGCCGAGGAGGCCCCGCAACCCGTCGCGGATGTGGACCCGGTAATGGGCCAGGATCGCCGCGGCCGTGCCGACGTGGAGCATCACGTCGAAGAACAGGTTCTCCGCCCCGGTGTCGTGCCCCGACTCCGAGCCGCCCAGCAGGATCTGGAAGAGGGCGAGGTGACCGTCGCTGGAGATCGGGAGGAACTCGGTCACCCCCTGCACGACGCCGAGGAACAGCGATTGGAGCCAGCTCATGCGTCGAAATCGCTCCGCCTTGTCGGGCGTGTGCAGCACGCCGTCTTCCGAATCCGGATGGCGTGCTGCACACGCCCGACAAGACCCTGGGGCTCACTTCACCGCCGGGGCGCCCTTCAAGACGGGCCAGGCGACGACGAAGTAGATGGCTCCGCTGTAGATGGTCAACGCGACAGCGACCCAGGTGACGAGGTCGCGGGCCCAGAGCAGGGCCAGCGGCGAGGCGTCGGCGAGGCCGAGGGTCAGAAGGATGCCGCCGACGGAAAGACACTGGAAGAACGTCTTGAGCTTGCCCGCGCCCCGCGCCGAAGGCGATCCCGCGCCCTTCGATCAGGCTCCGCAAGGCCTGGACGAACAGCTCCCGCGAGACGATCACAACCACCATCCAGGGAGCCAGGCCTGTGCCCGGAATCGGCACGAGATAGATCAAGGCCCCGGCCACGATCACCTTGTCCACCAGCGGGTCAAGCTGCCGGCCGATCGGGGAGACCTGATTCAAGAGGCGGGCGAAGTAGCCGTCGAGCACATCCGAGAGCGAGGCCATCGCAAACGCGGCCATCGCCGAGAGGTAGAACCCGTACGCGATCAAGGCGAAGACCGCCCCCGCCAGCACGAGCCGGGCCAGGCTCAGGCTGTTCGGCACGTTCCAGAACCTCGGCGACGGCGGCAGCTCGGTCGCGATCGGCTGCTGGCTCCGGTGCAGGTCGGCCATCGTCGGGGGTAATCCGGGGAAGGTCTTCGGGGAGGGAAGACTGGGAAGTATCAAAAACGGGGGTTTTGTTTCCTGGAAACCGTCGATCGCCGAGAGGCCGTCGCGGGGTTTAACCTGGCAGGATCGTGAGCGCCGACGCCGGCCGCTGCCGCTTCGCCCGGGGTCGGGAGCGGCGGCTGGACGGTCGGCCGACGGGTCGGGCCACAAGGTCGTAGCCGTCGGCTTCGAGAATCTCGCAGGCCACGAGGTCTCCGGCTTCCAGGTTCGAACCGGCCACGTAGGCGACACCGTCCACGTCGGGGGCGTCGGCGAAGCTCCGGCCGACCCAGAGGGGGCCGGCGTCCGACTCAGGACCGGGGCCGTCGATCAGGATGTCGAGCGTGCGGCCGACGAGGGAGCGGTTGAAGGCGAAGGCGATCGGCTGCTGGGTCGCCATGATCCGTTCGCGACGCTCGGCCTTCACCTCCTCGGCGACGTGGCCCGGCAGTTTGGCCGAGGGCGTGTCGGACTCGAACGAGTAGGGGAAGACGCCCAGGCGCTCGAACCGCATGGATGCGACGAACTCCCGCAGTTCCTCAAACTCCTGCTCCGTCTCGCCGGGGAAGCCAACGAGGAAGGTCGTCCGCAGGACCAGATCCGGAATCGCCGAGCGGAGCCGGCCGAGGATCGCCTCGGTCTCGGCTCGCGTGTGGCGGCGGTTCATCTGCTTGAGCATGCGGTCGTTGATGTGCTGGAGCGGCATGTCGAGATAGGGCAGGATCTTCGACGAGCCGGCCAGGGTCGCGACGAGGTCGTCCGTCACATACTGCGGATAGTTGTAGAGGACCCGAAGCCAGTCGAGCCCCTCGACGGCCTCCAGTTCGCGAAGCAGGTCGGCGAGGCGAGGCTGGCCGTAGAGATCAAGGCCGTAATAGGTCATGTCCTGAGCGACGAGGTTCAGCTCGCGGACGCCATCGGCGGCCAGCTCGCTCGCCTCGCGGACGACTTCCTCGATCGGCTTGGATACGTGTTTACCTCGCATGAACGGGATTGCGCAGAAGGTGCAGAGGCGATCGCACCCTTCCGAAACCTTCAGGTAGGCCAGATGCCTCGGCGTGATCCGCAAGCGGGCGGTGTCTTCCTGGGCGCGGACGGGCGCGGGCCGGAAGACGGTGCGCTGCTCGTCCAGGCTGCCGAAGATCCGGTCGGCCACGCGGACGATCTCCTCGCGACCGAAGACGCCGACGACCTGATCGACCTCCGGCACCTGCTCCAGCAACATCTCCTTCTCGCGCTCGGCCAGGCAGCCGGCGACCACCACCCCCTTGACCTGCCCGTTCCGCTTGCGATCCAGCATCTCGCGGATCACGCCCAACGACTCCTGCCGGGCCGCGTCGATGAAGCCGCAGGTGTTGATGATGACGAGGTCAGCCTGCTCGGCGTCGGGCACGAGCGCGTAGCCGTCCTGCGCCAGCAGACCAAGCATCCGTTCTGAATCAACCAGATTCTTCGGGCAGCCGAGGCTGACGAAGGAAAAGGTTCTTTCCGACTTGTTTTCGGCGGTCGCCATCAGTTCACGATCCTCGGCCCGGCTACCGGTGAGCTATTGGAAGTAGTGTATCGTAGCAGGCAAGACCAACGAAAGCCTTCCTCCTCATCCGGTTTGGTGACCCGAAGCCGCCGAGGGGAGATGGTGAGCCACCTTCAGGGAGCCAGGCGAGCGGTTTCCTCAGCGGCGACCCGCTTCCGTAGCCGGGGCCTCGGCGACACGTCGCGTCGGGGCGGCCGGCCTCGAACGAAACTCGAATCCGGACGAGATCGGATCGAGGGCCAGCAGTCGCTGAGACTCGGTCAGCAGGAAGGCGGCGTCGTCAAACGGCTCATGGCCGATGTCCCACCAGCGAATCCGGCCCTCCGCGTCAATGAGGAAGGTGCCGTGAAGGGCCGTGCCCATCAGCTCGTCGAAGGCGCCATAGCCGCGGAAGGCCTCAAGGGCGGCGTCGGCGAGAAGCGGGAAGGGGAAGCCATCCTCGTAGCCGTCGAGCGACTTGCGGAGGGCGGGGCGATCCTCGTTGCTGATCGCGACCAGGGAGATGCCCGACGCCTGGAAGTCCTCCGTCAAGGGGGCGAGGGCTTCGAGCTGCTGGGCGCAGTGCAGACAGCCGAGACTCAGGCGGCGTCGAACTCGTGCAGCTCGCGACGGTTGTGGACGCCGAGGTTGTAGCTCTCGCGGGCGGTGACGACCATTTCCTCGGCGTTCTCGAGCAACTCCTTGCGGATCTCGACGATCGCCTGCTGGCCGAAGGTGCGGAAGTAGTGGATGCGGACGTCGTTGAGGACGCGGTACTCGACGGCCATCGCCTCCCACTGGGCGGCCTTGGTGGTTTCGAGGAAGCGGGCGCGGTCGAGCCGCCGCTTGCCGGCGGTGATGATCGGCTGGCTGACCAGGCCGCCCTGGAAATTGCCTTGCAGGCCGACGGCGCCGATGTTCATGCCGATGTAGGTGACGGTCGGGTTGGGCCAGAGGCCGCCCTGGATGGCCATGCCGAAGCCGGTCTCGACCTGGGCGCGGGCCTGCACCAGCGACGGGTTGTTCTGGCAGGCCATCCGCTCCAGTTGTTCGAGGGTCAGGGGAGCCTGGGAGCCGGCCTCGACGTCGGCGGCCTCGACGGCGTGCATCGCGGGGGGCACGGGCGGGATCGGCGGCGGCGGGATGTACCGCCCGGCTGGGGTTCGCGGGCGCTGGACTCGGCCGTCGCGGGCGATCCCGGCGGGGTCAGGAGCCGGCGGGCCTCGGATTCGGCGCCCGGATTGACGACCGACGGGGGGGGGAATCGGCTGGGGCTGCTGGGCCGGGCGTTCATCGAGCGGCGCCGAGTCGGGTTGCTGGCGAGGGCTGGCGGCCACGCGGGTCGGGGTCGGCGAGGCCGAGGCCCTGCGGGGAGCCGTCGGGAGAGGGGGGGAGTCCGTTGGCCGGCGGCGCGGCCGTGGAGGGTGGGCGGGCTTCCGGCCTCTCCCCCGGCTCCGACGGGGGGCCCGCCGCTGCCAGGGCGATCAGGCAGCTCGGCAGGATCGATAACGGGATCATCCTCTTCTCCTTCCGAGGCTCTATCGATCGATCCGGGCCAGCGGACGCCCCCACGTCGGTCAATCGCGGTCTCCTATCGCGTCGGGAGAACGCCGGGGAGGCCCGGTTCCGGTGGTCGGGATCTCGAAACCGTCGCGTTCGCTGGCCGGCCCGATCGGTCGGACGTGGCCGGGGAAGCGTCGGGGTCAGCGATGCGGCCGGGACGCCGGAGTCGCGGGAGTCCGAGAAACGCCGACGGGGATCGGGCTGGCGGTCGGGACCGGCGACGAGGGGGAGGGGTAAACCGGCGCGGTGGGTTGGGCGGCCGGTCGGGGCGTGGACGTGCCGGGCGTCGCCGGTCGGGCGACGGTGGCCGAGGTCCGCACGACGACCGTCTCCCTCGGCGCGGCGGTCGGGCGGGAGGCCATCGGCAAGGGGGCGGCCGGCGGGATGGCGGGCGTCGCGGGCCGGATCGTCGGCGGCGGGGCGGCGGCGTCGGCGCCGTCGGCCGGGGCTTTGGGACCCTCGATCGGCGCGAGAGCGGCCTTCAGGTGCGCGTCGAGCTCCACCAGGTCGCGGCGGGCCTTCGCGACGCGGGCCTTGCGGGTGGCGAGGTCGTCGCCGGACGACACGGGCCTGTCCTCGTCCGCCGACGCGACGCGGGCCGACGGGTCGCTCGATCGGGGGGCGGCGGCGCGGGGCGTCGCGGCCGGCCGGGGGGCGGTCGCTCGGGGAGTCGGAGTCGTCCGCGCGGGGAAGACGGGCAGGCTCGTCGCGGGCGGAGTCGTCGAAGGGACCGCGAGCGGCGCGGGGGGCCGGAGGCTCGGCGTCGAGGGGCGGGCGGCCGGCTTCGCCGCGGGGGCGGACTGGGCGAGGCCCGGGGTCGCCGGGAGGCCGGCCGCCGCCAGGCCCACGAGACCGCCGAAGAGCAGGGACGTCTTGCTCATCCTCCGTTCCTTTCTGAATTGGTATCCTGCGAGGGCGGACGAGCCGCCGCGCCTCGCGGCCCAGGGCGCTCGACCCGGCTCCAAGGCACGACCGTCATATCGGAAGAAAGCTATTCCGTTAGTCCAGAACATCGGATGCGGACAGAAGCGGCATTCATGGTTTCTGGAACAATCGCGACCCTCGTTCGAACCGGCAAAGGTCGCCCCGAGGGCCGCCGGCTTCGCTCATTCCGGCCGGACCGATTCCCGATCAGCATCTCAGGATGCGGCGAATCTTCGGGCCTGCGGTCGAAACCGCGTGGTGGTTCAATCCAACGGAATCCAGGAGAAGAGGGATCGTTCACCCATGAACCGGACAAAGCGTGGAAGGCGGCCCACGCGTTTCCGACCCGGCCTGGCCGTCGAGGGCCTGGAGACCCGCGAGCTGATGTCGGCGGCGTCCTGGCGTCTCCACATGGCGCGGGCCGCGATGCATCGGCCGATCGGCCAGGGGCTCGACGTGCCGCCGCCCGAGGTGGCGGCGAAGATCGCCGGCCAGCAGATGACCCCGACACCGCATGAGGTGGCGAAGTCGTCGGTGGATGTGACGGCGACGGGCAGCTACCTTGTGGGTCCGGGCCGGTTCGAGGGGCAGCAGTCGTAGACGGCGATCTCCATGACCTCGGGGCCGGTGCTGAACGGGCTGAACAAGATCGTGGCCATGGCGATCTTCACCCCGGCCACTGGGCCGGTCCAGGGGGTCGCCGTGCTCCAGACCCCGCATCGCCCCCCAGGACCGCCGTCCAATGCCGTCCTGAACCTCTCGCTGCTCTCGACGGATGAGAGCCGGGTCCTGCCGACGAAGCTGGTCTGGCAGCTCAACCCCGAACTGAGCACCGGCATCTTCAAGAACGGCATGGGCGAGGGGGTCGCCTATCTCCAGTACAGCAACAATTCGGGACGCGGCGGCCTGACGCCGGGCTTCATCCCGGGCGAGGTCCAGCGCGGCCTCGTCGCGGCCCGCTTCTCGGACCTGATCCACCCGAACGTGCTCATCCAGAACCTGATCAAGGGCGAGCCGGGCTGAGCGACCGCCCAGAACCCGATTCCTTCGGAGACCCCGGGGTCCGGGACCGCCCGCCGAGGCGATCCCAGGCGCCGGGGTTTCGGCTTGTTCCTGCCAACGCCCCTGCCTGAAATCGGCGGCCGGGTCATTTTCGCGTGATAGACCTGGATATCAACCCGCTCTCACTCACCCTCCTCCCGAAGCTTCCCCTTCCGACGCGCCACCCGCTTCTCTTCCCCCCCTCCTCGCACCAGCGAGAACGCCGGGTTTCTCCCTTCCCTCCCAGGTTCACTTCATCGCGTATCCGGCAAAAATTCCCCAGACGGCCATCTTCACCTGGTGGAAATGGGGTAAGATTGGGGCAACTCGGGACGGCTCCTCGACACCGAGCGGAACAGAGATTATCGGGAGCAAAGCTATGATCAGTCGTCAGGACCGGCCTCGACGATCGGCGGGCCTGGCACGCGGTCGGGGGCGCGACCCCGTGTCGAGTCGCTGGAGGGGCGGACCTTGCTGGCGATGTTCACCGACCTGGCGATCGGTAAGATGGCCCTTCCGCCGACGCAACGGGTAATGGGCCTGGAGACGTTCGTCATCCCGGTCTCGAACAAGGGGCCGGTGGACGTGAGCCACGCCAGCGTCCACGACCTGCTGCCGTCGAACGTGATGTTCGTCACGTCGCAGCCGGGCGGCTTCTACGACCCGACGAGCAACACGGTCAACTTCAACAACCTCCAGATCAGCGCCGGGCAGAAGGTGATGCTCTCGGTGGTCGTGCGGCCGATGGCGGGCGGCATGATGGTCAACCGGGTGGCCGTCGGCAGCGAGGTCGCGGACCCGGACGAGAGCAACAACACGGCGATGGCCTCGTTCCAGGTCGAGGGGGGGACGACCCCGCCGAAGGCGGACGTGACGCTGATGGCCAGCCTCTCGCCGTCACAGCCGCACGTGGCCGAGGAGTCGGTCCTGGTCTTCACGGCCAAGAACACGGGGCCTTCGGCGGCGCACGGGGTGAGCGTGGTTGCGGCGGTGCCGGGAGTCTTCGCCGTCGATGCGACGCCGGGCGGCTCGTATGACGCCCAGAATGGCCTGTTGACGTACCAGTTCGGCACGCTCCAGCCGGGCGAGAGCCGGATTCTGGCCGTCGTGGGACGGCCGTTGACGCCGGCCTTCGCGCCGCTGGTGCTCCGGGGCCTGATCCGCGCCGATGAGATCGACCCGAGCCCGATGAACAACGTCGGCATGGTGCAGACGACGGTCCAGCCCTCACCAGCCGTCGCGGGCGTGACCTGGAACGGGGTGGGCCTCCAGCCGACGCACCTGCTCGTCAACTTCACCTCAGAGGTGGATGCGTCGCTGGCGTAGAACCTCGACAACTACACGCTCCTCAGCCCCGGTCGGGACCGCCAGTTCGACACGGCCGACGACCAGACGATTCCCCTCGTCGGCGCGGCGTATGACCCGACGCGGTCGCTTGTGATCCTGGTCCCGCAGGTGCGTCTGAACCGGCATCAGTCCTACCGGCTGGTCATCAACGGCCACCCGCCGCGGGGGATCGCCAACGGGATGGGCGTCCCCATCGTGGGGAACGTCAACAACCGGATGGGCGGCCTGGATATCGAGTCGGTCAACCCGTGGTTCTTCGCGGGGCCGAACCAGGAGACGCTCGGCGTGGACCGGCTGGTCAACCTGCTCGGCGGCGGGGTCGTGCGCGGGCCGGAGGGAATCACCTCGCCGACCCGGCCGGCGAAGCTCGGCGGCTCGATCGTGCACATCCCCCCAGCGTTCGTCCACCGCGAGGTGCCCACGCCCCAGTACGTCACCGCGCTGACTCCCCCGCCCCCCGGCCTCGGTCGGCAGCGCGGGCGCGGTTGAGTCCCAAGGCTGTCCGGCCCCGTCGGGACGGAGTCCCGAGACGTCCAGGACGGGAAACCGTCGAGGGGCCAACCGGCGCCGGTCGTCCTGACGACGCCCCTCTCCGGCTGATCCTCTTTGAAGAAATCTTGATGCCTGCGGTCGTGATCCGGCCTCGTTTCTCGAACGCAAGGGATGGTCGAGGTCCGCCGCACCGGAACGGGAGACGCACTGATGAAGCGCCGAGATTCCCGCAAGCCCGGCCGGTTCCGGCCGGAGATCACCAATCTGGAAGACCGCAAGCTCCTCAGCACCCTCGGTCAGACCCAGCCCACGCGACGGCTGGAGGCCCATGCGGCAACTCTGGCACAACGCCGGGCGCAGTTCCAGGCCCAGCGGAATGCCCTCAGAGACCGGCAGGCCACCCACCGCGGGCCAGCCTATAGCGGCGTGCTGACGTATCACAACGACCCGTTCCGCACCGGCTGGTATTCCAACGAGAAGACGTTGACACCCCAGAACGTGAACGTGCAGACATTCGGCAAGCTCTGGGGGAACTTCGTTGATGGGCACATGAACGCGCAGCCGCTCTACATCAGCAACGTGCGGATCGGCGGCCGGCCGCACAACATCATCATCGCCGCCACCGAGAACGACACGGTCTATGCGTTCGACGCGGACAACCCGTACGCCGGCCGCGGTCACAACGGTGTGCTCTGGCAGACCAGCTTCACCGACCCGAGCCGCGGCGTGACGTCCGTCCCCGTGCAGGACCTCAACGAGGCGACCTTGACGCCCACGGTCGGGATCATCAGCACGCCCGCCTTCGACCCGATGACGGGCACGCTCTACGTCATCACCAAGACCAAGGAGGCGCCGCCGGAGACGATGGGCAGCCTGCCGGCCCACATCGTCGATCGCCTGCACGCGCTGAACATTACCAACGGCCACGAGCAGCCCGGCGGCCCGGTCCTGATCGGTGACACGATCCGCGACCCCGCGACCGGCGCTTACATCAACAATACCCCGCTCGCCGCCGCCGGCTTCGGCTCTGAGAACGAGATGGGGGTGATCCAGTACAACGCCATCCGCCAGATCAACCGGTCGGGCCTGGTGCTGGACATGAACGTCCCCGGTCACCCCGACGGCGCCCTCTTCGCCGCGTTCTCCGGGGTGGACGAGAACAGCCCGTATCACGGCTGGGACGCGCGGACGCTCCAGAAGTTCACCCAGTGGATCTCCACGCCCGA
This sequence comes from uncultured Planctomycetales bacterium, assembly GCA_963752755.1. Taxonomy (GTDB): domain Bacteria; phylum Planctomycetota; class Planctomycetia; order Isosphaerales; family Isosphaeraceae; genus CAVVZJ01. The sequence goes on from CAVVZJ010000014.1 coordinate 299,879, forward strand.
CGCCGACCACGGCGGCATCTGGATGAGCGGCGCGGCGCCGGCCGTCGATTCGAACGGCGACCTGATCCTCTCCGTCGGCGACGCCCCGTTCAGCGTCTACACCGACAACGTCGTCCCCGGGCCGCACGCCATCGGCCAGGAGGCCAGGGAAACGGCATCTTATCTCATGTCTTGAACAGGACTTTCTCCCGGTACTCCTCACTCAAGGCACCCTTCAGCCGCTTGGTCCCGATCCCACGTCGGCACCCGCTCTCACGCTTCAGTAAACCAAGGGCGAACCGCCGGATCACACTCACGTTCGCCGCCGCGTGGCCCGTTCGCACCCGAGACTCATCCTCCCGGAAGCTCACATCCAGTTGCCAATGCAGTTGATTCTCGATACTCCAATGGCCCCGCACGGCCTCGGCGAACTCCTTCGCCGACAACCCCCGGCTCAGGATGTAGTACCGCCCCTCCAGGCTGGTTCGCCCCCGGGAATCCGTTGGCTCCGAGAACGTCACGCCCACGGCACACAGGTCCTGCCACAGGCCCTCCGGATCGACCCCCTCCGGGGCTGGGAAGACCGCAGAGGTGCGGACCTCCCGACGACCGTGCCCCTTCTCGTCGGTCCGATGCTCATCGATCCGCTCGGCATCCTGCTCCAGGCCCTCGTCGATGGCCTCGCGGACCTGAGCCTAGAGCGTCGGCTGGTTCTCCTTGACGGCCAACACGTCGTCGCCGCCGCGTTCCCGAACCTTCGCAGCGATCGCCTTCTGGCAGCCCATGGCGTCGATCGTCACCACCGCTCCGGAGAGTTCCAGCAACCCCAGTAACTCGGGGATCGCCGTGATCTCGTTGGACTTCTCGTCCACGACCACCTGGCCCAGCGACAGCTTGTTCTCGGTCGCCCAGGCCGAGACCATGTGGATCGCCGCCTTGCCGTCCTGCCGGTTGTAGGAGCCCCCCAAGGTCTTGCCGTCGATGGCGACCAACCGCTTGGCGGTGACCTCCTGCACGGCCTGCATCCAACCCAACAGGGCCTTCTCGAAGGCCGCCGGGTCGAGCCGGGCCAGGACGCGGCGGATGGTGTCCTCGGAGGGGATGCCGGGGCTGAGGTCGAGGACGCGGGCCAGCCAGGTCCGGCGGTCGATGCCGAACTCGTGGATGGCGGCGAAGGAGTCGGCCCCGGAGAGGACGCCGCAGACGGCGATGAAGGCGATGTTGATCAGGGGGTGCTTGCGGGTCCGCTCGACGCGGGGATCGGTGAGGTCTCGGAAGTGGTCGTGGAAGGCGGCGGGTCCGTCGCTGGGCATGATCGCGTCCATCGGGGTCGGGAGATGACACTCGTGGTGAGCCCCCGTTGTACGCCGACGAACTTCCTCCAAGCTACGTCAGATCGCTATCTTGATGCGGCGGCCCTGGCCAGGAGGCCAAGGGGCTCGGCTACGCCGGGATCACCAACAGCGCCGCGGTTGTCTTCCAGTACGATGAGCCGGGGCTCTCCCGAAGCCAGACCGGCCTGTTCTTCAACGGCGTCTATCCTCACATCAACCCCGCGCCCCCGAACGTCTCGGTCAACGTCGGTGGCGGCGTCAGCTTCGCGGCCGGCGCGAGCACGATCACACAGCAGCGGCTCCACCCCTACAAGATCACGCTCGACTACGACGGCTCGACGCTCAAGGAAACCATCACCGACACGGTGCTGAACACCGTCTTCACCCACACCTATTCCAACGTGAATCTCCCGGCCGCGGTGGGCGGCAACACGGCCTGGGTCGGGTTCACGGCGGGCACCGGCGGCCGGCGGACCGAGCAGAATGTGCTGGACTGGACCTACAGCACCAACGGCAGCACCGTCGTTGATCACGCCAACGGCTTCGACAACCACGGCGACCTGACGGCCAACGAGGCCGCCAACTTCGTCAAGCCCGTGATCCCCACGCCCGCGTCGGGCAACACGATGCTTCCCATCGTGGCCGCCCAGCTCACTCCGGGCGACGGTCGAGCCGACCAGCGCGGCTCCGTCTTCACCAATCAGCAGGTCAACATCAGCAACTTCCACACCGAGTTCACCATCCTGCTGCACACCGGTAGCGAGCCGCCCGGCGAGGGGATGACCTTCACCATCCAGGCCCAGCAAGGGCATCCCTCCCAGCCGAACTACGGCGACACGGTCGTCCGGCTCTCGCCGACGCCCGGCTCGATGACCGTCTCCGACTACTTCGTCCCGCCCGACTTCCCGATCCTCCAGGGCAACCTCGACCTCGGCTCGGGCGGCGTGATGCTGCTGGACTTCCCCGGCACGGCCCATCCTCACCTGGCGGTCGCCACCGGCAAGGGGAACGTCATCTACGTGCTCGACCGCGACCATCTGGGCGGAGTTAACGGCCAGCTCCAGGCGGTGAAGCTTGGTAACGACTACGGCGTCTGGGGCGCGCCGGCTTATGCCAACGGCAAGATCTACTACCAGGACCAGAACAACGTCCTGAAAGCCTTCCAGTTCGTGCTCGACCCGGCGACGAACACGATGGTCCTGACCCCCTCGCCCGTGACCCAGGGCCTCGAACGGATGCCCTACCCGAACATGACCCCGGCCGTCTCGTCCAACGGCGGCAGCAACGGCATCGTCTGGGGCGTCCAGGCCAACGGTTCCTCGGCCGAGCTGCCGTCGATCCTGCACGCCTATGACCCGAACGACCTGTCGCACGAGCTGTACTCCAGCAACCTGACCCCGCGCGATCAGGCCGGGGCCGCCGTCAGCTTCGTCACGCCGATCATCGTCAACGGCAAGGTTTACTTCGGCACCCAGAACGAGCTGGACGTTTACGGCTTGATGCCCCAGGGCCGGATGTCGTTGCGGCCCTCGCAGATCCATCGATCCCGACCGGCTCGCTGATCGGTCGCCACTTCCGTCAATCCGACGACGCGGCCGGGGCCAGTTCCCGGTCGCGTCTTTGCGTTTCCGGCATGCGACGCTCGCGCGGCCTTCGGTGGAGGACGTCCGACCGGACCGCCGTTCACGGTCCCTGCAAACCGTATGCGATCCGCATGCGATCGACCGTGGCCGTGGCTTCGACGCAACGACCGCCGAATCTCCGACGGAAACCCATTGATCTCACCAGGGCGGGGCCTTTATAATGTAGCCGTTGAGACTGAATCTCAGTTGATCCGGCATCGCAAGCGCTCCAGCAACGTCGCGACTCGGGCGAGTCCGTCCGAGGGCGTCCCGCCCCTGGCGAGGTCAACGATGAAGGAAGCGAGCACGGCCGTCTGCCTGGAAGTGGCCGCGGAACTGATCCCCCTGGCCTTGCTGCGGGCGGGCCAGACGGCCCGGGTCGGTCAGGTCTTCGGGCCGGTGGACCTGGTGCATCGTCTCCGGGAGATGGGCCTGCGCGACGGGGCCGAGGTGGAGATGGTCCGGCCGGGGAGCCCGTGCCTGATTCGCGTCGGCGGGCAGAAGCTCGGCTTTCGGGGCGACGAGGTGACTCGCGTGCTGGTCAGCACCAGGCACGGCGGGGCATGGTGAGCCGCCTCTCCGAACTGGCCGAGGGCGAGCGGGCGCGGGTCTTGCAGGTGGAGGCTCATGACGAGGTGGGCCTCCGGATGCTGGAAATGGGGCTGACGCCGGGTGTGGAGGTCCGCATGGTGGGCACCGCGCCCCTGGGCGACCCCCTGGTCTTCGAGGTCCGGGGCTATCGGCTGAGCCTGCGACGGGTGGAGGCCGCACGGATCGAGGTGGAGCGGCTCTGACCGTTCCGGGATGATGCACGCACACGGCACGACAGCCACGACTCCGGAAGCGACCGCCCGAGCCACCGCCACGGTGGCCCTGATCGGCAACCCGAACACGGGCAAATCGACCCTCTTCGGCGCCCTCTCGGGGGTCCGTCAGCGGGTGGGCAACTATCCGGGCGTGACGGTCGAGAAGAAGCTCGGCCAGATGACCCACGACGGGCGTCGCTGGACGTTGGTGGACCTGCCGGGCACCTACAGCCTGGCCCCCCGCTCGCCCGACGAGATGGTCGCCGTGGACGTCCTGCTCGGCCGCCGCGAGGATGCGCCGACGCCCGACGTCGTCGTCTGCGTGGTCGATGCCGACAACCTGGAGCGCAACCTCTACCTGGTCAGCCAGGTCCTTGAACTGGGTCGGCCGACGGTCGTGGCCCTGACGATGCTGGACGTGGCACGGTCGCGGGGTGTGGAGGTGGATGTCGATCGGCTCGCGAGGCAACTGGGCGTGCCCGTCGTGCCGGTGCAGGCCCACCGCAGGCAAGGGTTGGAATCGCTCAAGGCAACGATGAGCGAAGCGCTCGATGGCCCGAAGGCGCCGCGGGAGAGCCCTTTCCCCGAGGCGTTCCGGGCGGAGGTCGCCCGCCTGGAGGGGTCCTTCCCGCCGCCCTCGCCGCCGCGCTATCTGGTCGAGCGGCTCCTGCTCGATGTCGGCGGCTACGTCGAGGGCCAGGTGCCCTACCAGGGGGATCGCGACGCCCTGCGTCGGGAGGTGCTGGAGGCGCGTCGGCGACTCGCGGAGGCGGGTCTGCCCGTACCGGCCGTCGAGGCGATGGCGCGGTATGGCTGGGTGGCACGGGTGGTCGAGGGGGTCGTGACCCGTCCCGAGACGCCGCGGGCTCGGCCGGGCGACCGACTCGACGCGGCCTTGACGCATCGGGTCTGGGGGACCTTGATCCTCGCCGCCTTGCTGCTCCTGATCTTTCACGCCGTCTTCACCTGGCGCAGGTGCCGATGGGCTGGATCGAGGCGGGCATCGACGCCCTGGCCGAACAGGTCCGGGGACGGCTGCCGTTTGGCCCGTTGCGGAGCCTACTGGTCGAGGGGGTCATCGGTGGGATCGGGGCGGTGGTGATCTTCCTGCCGCAGATTCTGATCCTCTTCTTCTTCCTGGGCATCCTCGAAGACTGCGGCTACCTGGCGCGGGCGGCGTACCTGATGGACCGCCTGATGGTGCGGGTGGGCCTGAGCGGCAAGTCGTGCATCCCCCTGCTGTCCTCGTTCGCCTGCGCCATTCCCGGGGTGATGGCGACGCGGGTCATCGAGGACCGCCGCGACCGTCTGGTGACGATCCTGGTCGCGCCGTTGATGAGCTGCAGCGCGCGATTGCCAGTCTATACGTTGATGATTGCAGCATTCATCCCGAGCCAGGCGTATCTGGGGGGCTTGATCGGCTTGCAGGGGTTGACGCTCTTCGCGATGTACATCCTGGGGATCATCGTGGCGGCGTTGGCGGCCCTGGTGATGCGGAAGACGATCCTGCGGGGACCGACGCCGCCGTTCGTCATGGAGTTACCGGCGTATCGGTGGCCGTCGCCGAGGGTGGTCCTGTACCGGATGACGGAGCGGGGTGGCGAGTTCCTCAAGCGGGCGGGGACGGTGATCTTCGCCGTCTCGGTCGTGATGTGGGGGGCGTTGCACTATCCGAAGCTGCCGGAGCCGGAGCGGGCACCGCTCCTGGCGGAACGTGCCCGGATCGAGGCAGCTCTGGAGAAGGCGCCGGCGAAGGAAGCGGAGGCCCTCCGGGATGAGGTAGCCGGGGTCGAGGATCGGATCGAGGCGGAGCAGAAACGGCAGAGCTTCCTCGGCCGGGCCGGGCACTGGATCGAGCCGGTCGTCGAACCGCTGGGCTGGGACTGGCGGATCGGCAGTGCCGCGATCGCGTCGTTCCCGGCGCGGGAGGTGGTCGTGGCGGCGCTGGGGGTGATCTTCGGTGTCGGGGAGGACGTCGCGGAGGGCGAGGGCCAGGCCCGCCTGCGCGACGCCTTGCGGTCGGCGACCCATGCCCGGACCGACCGGAAGCTGTTCACGGTGCCGGTGGCGCTGTCGATCATGGTCTTCTTCGCCTTGTGTGCCCAGTGCGTCTCGACCTTGGCGGTCATCCGTCGCGAGACGAATAGCTGGGCCTGGCCGGCGTTCAGCTTCACCTACATGACGATCCTGGCGTATCTCGGAGCGTTGCTGACGTATCAGGTCGGCACCTGGATCGCAGGCTGAACGGGGTGCAGGCCAGCGGATTCGCAACGATAGCCGACGCCGGGAGGAGGGCATCCGATGGGCTGGAACTGGCAGGAGGGCCTGGTACTCGTGGCGATACTCGGGGCCCTGGCGTACCTCGGGCGACGGGCCTGGCGGAGTTTCGGAGCGAAGTCGGGCGCGGGCGGCGGTTGTGCGACGGGGGGTTGCGGGTCCTGCCCGGCCGGAAGCCGCGAGCCGGGGGCGGGGGCGGGGGCGGTGGTCGGGATTGGCCGGATCGAACGGGCCCCGGCCTCGCCAACGCGCCGACCTGGCTGACGGAAACGCCGACAGCCCGGGGAGACCCCGGGCTGTCGGAGGGCGTTGGGGATGGCCGGCGGAGCGTCGCTCAGGCGTTGCCCTGGCCGATGGTGGGTCCGTGGTGGTTGATCCGCCCGAAATAGGCGCCCTTCGGGAACCGGCTGGTGCTGAAGACCTGGTTCGACCAGGTCAGGGCGTGGGGCCGGGTGGTGATCACGCCGGGGTGGAAGTAGTTGCGGAGTCGCAAGCCGAAGGCGCCTGGGGGAGGAACTGCCGGTAGGCGAACCGGACCGGTAGAGGCTTCCACTGGGCCCGCCCAAGCACGTTCGGTTGGGGCAAGAACCTCTCGCCGAACCGCGGGACGGCGGCGTTGAGGTTGCCGAAGAAGCCGCCGAAGGCCTGCGGGATCGCCGGCACGCCGCCGCCGCCGGAGGGGGTGACGACGACCGTGACGTTGGCCACGCCCTGATACAGACGGTTTGGCAGCGGGCTGTTGCCGAGTGTCCGGGCCGTGACGGTGATCTGGGTGGTGGCCCGGGTCAGCTTCAGCAGCGTGCGAGGGGAGAAGACGAAGGCAGCATCGGGCACCCCGTCGCCGTCCACGTCGCCGACGTTCTGGAACGTGCCCGGGTCGGGCAGGGGTACGCCGTTGACCAGGATCGTCGCCGGGTTGATGTCGAGCGGGGGAACGAAGCCGGTGGTATTGGACCCGGCGCCGAGGATGTAGATTGTCAGGTCGGCGGGCGTCGTGGCGTTGATCACGAAGGGGGGCCGGACGCCATCGACGCCGATCGGCGAGGTGATCGTCTGTGAGACGGGTATGGCCAGAGGGACGAAGGCCCCTTCCGCCAGCCAGGCGGTGCCGGCCTGACTGCGGCCGGTAAGGGTGTAGCCAGGCGCCCCGATGGCGAAGTCACCGATGGAGTCGGAATCGATCGTGAATCCGCCGGTCGCGAAGGTGCGTCCACCCACGGCGGCCCCGAGGAAGTTGGAGCCGGTAGGTTGGCTGGCGTTGATAACCGTGCCGAAGGCCGGCGCGGCCTGGATCGCGGCGGCGCTCAGGGGGATGAACCCGAAGAGATCCGTGTTGCCGGGGATCAGGAACGCCTCGCCAGAGGCGTTGTTGGCGCCGGGAGCACCGATGAGGATCTCGTTGAGCGTGTCGTTGTTGATCAGACCGGTCGCCCCGACACCGAAGCCAGCCAGATCACCCGCGGTCAGACCGACGAACTCGGCGGACGGGATATCAGCCGGGAGGTTGCCCAGCTCGAAGCGTCCGAGGATCGCGCCGGGTGTCGTGGGGGTGGCGGGCCGTCCGAAGATCAGATCGGCGCGGCCAGCTAGATTGTTGAAGCCGGGCGAGCCGACCAGGATGTCGGCGAAGCCGTCGCCGTTGAAGTCGCCGGCCGTGGAGACGGCGTAGCCGGTCAGGTCACCGTTGGCCGAGCCGACGAAGACGGCGCCGCGACGACTCCGGTCGCACCGGGGGCGTTGATGCGGTCAAGGGTGATGCTGGAAAAGTTGTTGACCACCGCGGCGGCGTTCAGAAGCGAGCTGCCCCCGTAGATGAGATAGGCACTGCCTGGCCCGTTGGCCGAACCCGGCAGACCGGTCACGGTGTCGGGGGCACCGATCAGGAGGTCGGCCGCGGCAGGCTGGCCAGGGGAGGCGCCGTCCACGTCGCCGGGCCCGGCGACGGAGAACCCGGCCCCTTGCCCGGACCGCTCGCCGGTGAAGACGACGCCGGGCGTGCCGCCCGACTGGCCGACCGACTGGAGGCTGACCGCCTGGGTGCGGGCCGGCTTGAGGAAGGTGCCGGGGATCACGAACACGGCACCGCTCTGGTTCAGGCCGTTGAGCGTCGCGCCGGGGGCACCGACGGCGATGTCCGGGCCACCATCGCCGAGGAAGTTGCCAACCCCGGCCACGCCGCGGCCGGCGAGGTAATTGACCTGGGTGGTGAAGAAGGTGATGACGTTCAGGTCGGTCGGGATATTGGCCAGATCGACAGTCTTGGTCGCTCGCGAGGCGAGCGTCGGTCCACCGTAAATGAGGAAGGCCCGGCCGGAGCCGGTGATCAGCGGGTTGTTCGGGTTCGACGCCCCCGGGGCCCCGATCAGGAAGTCAGCGAAGCCGTCGCCATTAACATCGCCGGCGGCCGCGACCGACGCCCCGAGCTGGGCACTGGCCACCGACGGGATCTGGAAGGTCAGACCATTGAACGGGAAGCCGACCGCCCCGGTGATCGGGTTGGTCTGGTTCGCGTTGCCGAGAGTCGCGAGATCGCCGATCCGGTTGTCGGCCGAGAGATTTAGGAAGTCCTGAACGGTCGTGGAGTTGACGGCGTTGGAGCCGAAGATCAGATAGGTCTGGCTGTTGTTGGTGGTGCCCAACTGGGGAAAGGTGATCGATTGCCGGTTGAGCGTCGGGGCCCCGATCACGAAGTCGTCGAAGCCGTCGCCGTTAACGTCGCCGACGTCGGCGACGGAGAACCCGGCGGCGCCGGGCGATTGTTGGCCCAGCATCTGAACGCCATAAGGCGCGTTGGCGATGTTGAGTAAGTCGATCGCCGCGAGTAGCTGGCGGTCCTCCAGGCGGACGGCCCGCGGGCGAAAGCTCGTACCGCGCCGACGCGACCGCGGGTCCGGCGCGCGGCCTTCACGTTTGCCAAAGAGCATCGGAGACTCCCTCCTCCTCACCCATGCCAGGCGCGTCCGCCGCGCAGGTCGCAACTCGACCACGGGAGACGCCCCGAAACCCGCCCCCACGGAGGGCGGCGGAACCGGCCCGGATCTCCCCGGGGTCTCCCTTTCCTTGCCCATTTTCGGTCCCGGCGTTCGGGCGTCTGCACGGAAAGGACCCGGGCGGCCGGGCTTGCCAACGGCATTCTTCGGAGATTCGATTCAACCCGCATAATCCGCCCATCCGATACCCAGTGTTGTGGAGGCCCGGACTCGCTCCGTGGCCCCGGGGCCGACTGCCCCGAAGCTGTCATTATGTGGACTCACTGGACCAGGGAGGTCTTAGGGATGTCACGAGCCCCGCGCCCTCACCGCCGCCGCCTTGCCCGCTGGCTACCCCGCCGGCTCCGTCGGACTGCGGGCCTGGCGCTGCTGGCCCTGACACCGGGCCTCGGTTGCGGCCGGGAATTCTTCCGTCAGTGGGCCGACCAGGACGTTACCGAGGCCGTCTTCGAGAAGAGCCGCGACCCCCGCTGGCAGCTCAAGACCTTCTCGATCGACCCACCTGCCATGTCGCGGTACGCCGACCCCTACGACATCGATCGCCCGGCTGCACCTCCGGACGACTACGCCACCGAGGCGCTCTCGCCCTACCCGCAGAAGCCGCACATCCGGCTCCTGACGCCCGTCGAGGGCACCGGCTACCTCGAAATGCTCGCCGCCGGCCCACGCTACGACGCGCCGCCGTCGATCGAGGAGCAACTCGAGGCCGGAGCCGTGCCACCGGTGCCGACCCCGGCCGCCGGAGTCGTGCCGCCGGGAGCCGTCCCCGGCGCCGGTGTACCGCCGACATCCCCGGCCCCCGGGCCGTTCGCGCCCGGATCGGTCCCAACCAGCACCGAGCCCGGGAATTCCGGGACAGAGCCGGGCGAGTTGACGCCCAATTCTAATATCCCGGCACTCCCGTCCCCCGTGCCCGGCACTCCCCCTAGCGTCCCCAATCGCTCGCCCCAAACTCAGACCCAAAAGCGAGATCCCGGCGTGCTTACGGCCGCCTACCAGGCCCCTGCGACCCCCGCGACGCCCCCCGGCGCCCGGCCGACCAGCCCGGGATGACGCCGGCCGTCGAGGCAGACCCGCGCCTGGAGGTCGGTACCGAAACGCCCGTGCCGCCGATCCTCGACAATGAAACCGAGCAACCCACCGCCGGCCCGCGCCGACCAGCCCAGCCGCCGATCACCCGGCCCAACGCCACCCCCGAGGAAGCCGAGGCCATCCGCGCCGCCACCGCTGGATTCGCCGCCCAGCTCTCGCCGCAGTATGTCGAGTACAACCAGGCGACGACCGCGGCCTTGCCGGCCAACAGCCGCCCCTACGTCGTCAGCCCAGCCCAGACTCTGAACCTGGGTCTGATCAACAGCCGGGCCTATCAGTTTCAGATCGAGAACGTCTATCTGGCCAGCCTGAGCGTGACGCTGGCCCGGTTCGGCTTCGAGCCGCAGTTCTTCGCCGGCATGTCGCCAACAACGCCCCCCTCAACTGGTTTCCCGACGGGGGCTACGGCGCGCAACACGTTCAACTACCGGACCAAGGAGGCGCCGGGCGGTCAGCTTTCGCAGCTGAATCTCTCGTCGGTCGCCGGCTACGGCAAGGTGTTCGTCTTCGGCGGCCAGCTGGCGGGGGCCTTCGCCAACCAACTGGTCTTCAACCTGATCGGTCGGACCCCGTCCCAGCCGGCCGTCCAGTCGTCGCTGCCCTTGAGCTTCATGCAGCCGTTCCTCAGCGGCGGCGGCCGGGCGGTAACCCTCGAACCCTTGACGCTCGCCGAGCGTACGCTCCTGTACGCCATCCGCGACTTCGCCCGCTTCCGCCAGGTCTTCTTCGTCAGCCTCCTGGCGGGTCAGCCGATCGCGGGTGGCACGGCCACCATCGGCAGCGGCGTCGGCGGCGCCGCGGACCCGACCATCGGATTCCTTCAGGTCATCCAGCTCTACCAGTTTGCCGAGAACAGCCGGGTCATCGTGGCGGCCTACGAGCGGGCCCTGGACATCTACCGCGAATATGCCAAGGGCGGGGCCAGCTCCGGCATCTCGCAGCTCCAGGTGGACCAGATCGACCTTCAGTTCCAGAGCCAGCGGCTGAACCTGATCAATGCCCAGACCGCCTACCGGATCGCCCTGGACCAGTTCAAGCAGCAGCTCGGCTTGCCGCCCGACGTGCCGATGATCCCCGATCGCGGCCTGCTCGAGAGCTTCCGCCGGGTCTTCCGCGAGCTTGACGAGTGGCAGCGACGGGCCGACCACGACCCCGAGGAACTCGACGGCATCGTCGCCCAGCTCCCGTCGCTCGACAACGTCGTGCTCGACGGCCGGCCGCTCTTCGACCTCTCCGGGCCCGAGCCTCAGCCGGTCTTCGCCGATCCCGAGCGTCAGGAGGAATTCCTCCTGACCGCCGAGCGGATCGCCCTGGACAACCGGGTCGATCTGATGAACCAGCGGGCCATCCTCTACGACATCTGGCGGCAAATCGCCGTGTCCGCCAACGCCCTGCTACCCGTCCTGACCGTCCAGTTCTCCAACCAGATCCTCACGCCGCCAACCACCACCAACCCGTTCGGATTCAACAGCCAGTCGCTGCAATCCAGCCTCTCGATCCGGGCCGAGCTGCCCTTGATTCGCGTCGCCCAGCGGAACACGTTCCGCGTCGCCCTCCTCAACTACCAGCGCCAGCGGCGCATCCTGATGAGTCAGGAAGACTCGGTCAAGTTTCAGGTGCGACAGGAGATCCGCACTCTGGTACAATTGACGGAGAACTACCAGATTACCAAGCGAAACCTGCTGCTCGCCCTCCGGCAGCGGGACCAGGCCCTCCAGCAGATTATCGCCCCGCCCGACGCGGGCGCCGCCGCTGGCGGTGGTGCGGCGTCCACCAGCCAGGCGACCCAGACGCTCAACTTCATCAGCGCGGTGAACTCAATCCTCCAGCAGCTCAACAGTCTGATCGGGACCTGGATCAGCTACCAGACCACCCGGTTGTCTCTCTATCGCGACCTCGGCATCATGCCTTACGATGAATGGGAGGCCTACTATGAACTTTTCCCTGCAAGCGCCGGAGCCCCCGCCACCGAACCCCGACCGGGAGTCCCTCCCGCCGGTGGAGCGCCCGACGTCATCGAAACGCCGCCCATCCAGCCGTAAGGTCCCTGTCTTGATCGGGGTCGCCCTGCTCGGCACGGTCGGCGTCGTCGCCGCCGGCAACGAAGACGTCCGCAAGGGGATCAGCGGCCTGTTCGGCTCGCCCAACGAGAACCTGATCCCCTACGTCGTCAAGAAGCAGAAGCTGGTGATCACCGTCTCCGAGCGCGGCAACCTCGAAAGCGCCCAGAACACCGACGTGACCAACGAGGTCGAAGGCCAGACGACGATCCTCACGATTCTGCCCGAAGGCACGAAGGTCAAGAAGGGCCAGATGGTCTGTGAGCTGGACTCGGCCGCCTTGCGTGACAACCTGGTCAACCAGGAGATCGCCACCAAGCGGGCCGAGGCCGACTTCGAGAACGCCAAGAAGACCCGCGAGGTGGCCGAGATCGCGGTGCAGGAATACAAGGAAGGCACCTACAAGCAGGAAGTCCAGACCATCAATGGTGAGATCACCCTCGCCAAGAGCGAACTGGAGCGGGCCAAGGACCGCCTCAAGTGGTCCAAGATGATGTTCGATAACAAGTATGTCTCGGAATCGCAGGTCATCGCCGACAACCTGGCCGACATCAAGGCCGAGATCTCCCTGGGCCAGGCCGAACGGAAGATGGTTGTCCTCACGAATTACACCTACAAGAAGCAGCTCACCGAACTGGAGGCCAACGTCGAGAAGGCCAAGAGCGATGAGCTGGCCAAGCAGCAAGCCTACGAGCTGGAAGCCGCCAAGCTCGAGAAGCTCCGCAAGCAGATCGACAAGACCAAGCTCTTCGCCCCCGACGACGGCCTGATCGTTTATGCCAACGAGACGAACAACTTCCGCGGCAACAACCAGCCGTTGATCGAGGAAGGTGCGGTCGTCCGCGAGCGGCAGAAGATCTTCAGCCTGCCGGACATCGCCCACATGCAGGTCAACGCCAAGGTCCACGAGTCGATGGTGGACCGCGTCGAGCGCGGGATGAAGGCCAAGATCAAGGTCGATGCCTTCCCCACCTCGCCCCTGACCGGCACGGTCGAGAAGATCGCCCCTCTGCCCGACCCATCGAGCTTCTTCAGCTCCGACATCAAGGTCTATACCACGATCGTCACAATCGACCAGACCTTCACCGCCCTGCGGCCGGGCATGACCGCCGAGGTCACGGTCCTGATCGAGACGCTCGACGACGTGCTCTGCATCCCGGTCACGGCCGTCCTTCCGCTGAAGGGCAAGGACTACGTGTACCTGATCACGCCCGATGGCCCCGTACGCCGCGAGGTCAAGCTCGGCGCCACCAACGACATCCTGATCGAGATCAAGGAAGGCCTGAAGGAAAACGAGAAGGTCGCGATGAACCCGGCAGCCCTCCTGACCGAGGATGAGAAGCGCGAGGCCTTCTCCGCCTCCGCCCGCGCCGATGCCCGTGCCAAGGACTTCGGCAACCTCAAGGCCAGCCCGACAAGCCCCGGCCTCGAAGGTGAGAAGGGCGGCGGTGATGCCAAGGCCAAGGGCAAGGGCAAGGGTGGCGCCGCGAAGGGTAAGGGTCGCGGCGCTGGCGGCGGCATGATGGGCTCTCCCGAGGAGCGCGAGAAATTCATGAAGGCCAGCCGCGAGGAGCGCCGCAAGATCCTTGAGGAACGCGGCGTCCCGACCGACCGCATCGACATGATCCTCGACCGCATGGAGCAGGGCGGTGGCCCTGGCGGCGGCGGTGGTGGCGGCTTCGGAGGTGGTGGTCCTGGTGGCGGCGGCTTCGGAGGTGGCGCGGGTGGTCCTGGTGGCGGCGGCTTCGGCGGCCGACCGGGAGGAGGTGGTTCTCAGTGATTACCGCAGCCGGTAAGCCGATCGTCCGCCTGGTGGACGTCAAGAAGCAATACGTCATGGGCCACGCCCCCTCGCGGGGCGGGCCCAAGGAGACGGTTGTCGTCCACGCCTTGAAGGGCGTCACCGTCAACTTCATGCAGGGCGAGTACGTCGCCATCATGGGCGCCTCGGGCTCGGGCAAGAGTACCATGCTCAACCTGCTCGGCTGCCTCGACCGCCCGACCAGCGGCCAGTACCTGCTCGGCGACCAGGACGTCTCGAAGCTCACCGACGACGAACTCTCGGAGGTCCGGAGCCGCTACATCGGCTTCATCTTCCAGTCGTACAACCTGATCCAGCAGTACACCGTCGTCGAGAACATCCAGCTCCCCCTGACCTACCAGGGCACCGGCGAGATCTCCGAGGAGGACATGGAGCGCACGATGGAACTGTCCCGGCTCGTCGGACTGGAGGATCGGCTGGATCACCGGCCCAACCAGCTCTCCGGCGGTCAGCAACAGCGCGTGGCCATCGCCCGGAGCCTGATCAATGACCCCTATATCATCCTCGCCGACGAGGCCACGGGTAACCTCGATAGCGTCACCGCCGAGGAGATCATGACGATGCTCGAGCGGCTCAATGAAGCCGGGAAGACCATCATCATGGTGACCCACGAAGACGACATCGCCCAGCACGCCAAGCGGATCATCCGCATGCGTGACGGCCGTGTCCTCGAGGATAGCCCCAGCCCCCGGATGGCCCAGGCCCTCGACGAGGCGGCCGCCGCCTCGGTCGGCCGCGTCAGCGTCCCGGCCCCCCAGGTCGGAACCTGAGCCTCGCGCTGGCCGTTGACTGGGGGTCGAGCCCGAGTGGATCGACCCTCCGTCACTCGCCTTCCGTCCTCGGTCCTCAGTCTTTTGTCCACGATCGCCCGCCTCTTTCCGATCCCACCCGACTGAACCGTTCCCGTCCAACCGACCGTGGAGACGACCACCCATGGGACGCATCTGGCGTAGCCTCAAGCTCGGATTGAAGAGCTTGTTGCTCCATAAGCTTCGATCCGGCCTGACCGTGCTGGGGATCGTCTTCGGCGTGGCGGCCGTCATCTCGATGCTGGCCGTCGGCGAGGGCTCCAGCCGCGAGCAGCAGCAGCAACTCCAGGCCCTCGGCGCCGTGAACATGATCATCCGGTCGGTCAAGCCCAGCGAGGAAGCCCAGGCCGCTGGCGGCCGCCCGGCGCGTATCCTCAACTACGGTCTGAAGTACGAGGACTACGACCGCCTGCTGGCGACCGTCCCCACGATCAAGAAGGCCCTGGCAATCCGGGAGATCAAGAAAGAGATCCGCTACCTCAACCGCTCGCTCGAAGGCCGCGTCGTCGGCACCACCAACCTCTACGCCGACTTCAACCACCTCGTACCGGACCGCGGCCGCTTCCTCTCCGAGGCCGACAACGCCAGCTACGAGAACTACGCGGTGCTCGGCCACGAAGTCGCCCAGAAGCTCTTCCCCTATGAAGACCCCCTGGAGAAGAGCGTCAAGCTTGGCAATGACTATTACCGCGTCATCGGCGTGACCCAGCGCCGGGGCACCTCCATCGCCGTCGGCGGCGCCTCGGCCGGTCAGGACTACAACCGCGACGTCTATATCCCCCTGAACACCTGCCGGCTCCGCTTTGGCGAGCGGATCCTCGACAACCGCTCCGGCTCGATGTCGGCGGAGGAAACCCAGCTCTCGCAGATCACGATCCAGGTTGGCGACGTCAGCGAGGTCCGACCCACGGCGCCGATCATCGAGGCAGCCGTCAAGCCGTGGCACCCGAAGAAGGACGTCGAGCTGATTGTCCCCCTGGAGTTGATCGAGCAGGCCGAGCGCACGGCCCGCCAGTGGAGCTTCGTGCTGGGCACGATCGCGTCGATCTCGCTACTGGTCGGCGGTATCGGGATCATGAACATCATGCTGGCCACCGTCACCGAGCGGACCCGCGAGATCGGCATCCGCCGGGCGCTGGGGGCCAAGCGGCGCGACATCACCCAGCAGTTCCTCATCGAGTCGGTGGTGCTCTCGGGCGTCGGCGGCTTGCTGGGCGTCTGCCTGGGGGTGACGATCCCGTACGCGATCGTCTATTTCGCCGAGATGAAAGCCTACGTCACACCCACCTCAGTCTTCCTCTCGTTCGGCATCTCGGTCGGCGTCGGCATTCTCTTCGGGCTCTATCCGGCCCAGCGGGCCGCGATGATGGACCCGATCGAGGCCCTCCGCCACGAGTAGCCGTTCGCCGCCAGACGGCTTGACAGACCGTCTTGGCCTTGCGTGTCGGACGATCCGATACTACGCTGAATTCATCAAACCCCACCGCGGCCCGGTGCTTCCGCCCGGCGTCGCGGTTTTGTTTACGAAGGGTCTGACCGTCCACTCGACTCCGCGACCGAGAGCGGGCGAGACACCGAGACCAACCGCCAAAGCATCCTCGCCGCACCGAACCAACACGAAAAACGCCTCGGCGCGGCATCCGCTGCCAGGAGCATCACGGCATGAGCACGGACCGAATCCCGATGTCGAAGGACGGCTACGACAAGCTCAAGGCCCAGCTCGACAAGATGAAGAACGAGGATATGCCTCGGATCGCCGAGCAAATCGCCGAGGCCAGGGGATTCGGGGACCTTTCGGAGAACGCTGAGTACGACGCCGCACGCGAGGCCCAGGGCATGCTCCAGGCCCGGATCGTGGACCTGGAGTCGAAGCTCGCCCACGCCTTCATCATCGACAAGTCCTCGATCCAGACCGACCGCGTCGTCTTCGGCTGCAAGGTCAAGGTCTTCGACTTCGAACTCAGCGATACCGAGGAGTTCACCCTCGTCGGCCCCGGCGAGGAAGACTACGACGAGAACAGGATTCTCTGCAACAGCCCGATCGGCCAGGGCCTTCTGGGCAAGCAGGTCGGCGAGATCGCCGAGATCGCGGTTCCCAAGGGCACCCTCAAGCTCCGGATCGAGGAGATCAGCGTACCTTGAAGGCAGCTCGGCCTGGTCGGCCGTCGTGGCTTCGACGGCCGACGACGGCTCCAGGTCGGCGGCGGGCGGTAGTGATCGTTCAATCGGCCTCGGGCAAGTCGATCCCCTGCTCCGCCCAGCTTGCCGGCAACGGCGCTCGGAAGCTCAGGAGGCGGTCCAGAGCCGGATGCCGGATCGTCAGCGACCGGGCGTGCAAGGCGATGCCTTCTCCGAGGGATCGCTGCGAACCGTAGAGCCGATCGCCCAGGATCGGCAGACCGCGGGCCGACGCTTGCACCCGAAGCTGATGCATCCGGCCCGTTTCGGGCCAGAGTCGGAGCCAGGAGCAACCGTCAGGCAGACGCGCCTCGGCATCGAGATCGGCCTGGAGGCGGGTCCGGGCGTGCTGGGAACGGGGCGTGCCCGGGACGCACGTCTGGACCCGGCCGAGCCCGGTGTCCTCGCGGCAGAGCCAGTCCTCCCAAGTTGCCAAAGGGGCCGTGGGTTGCCCCTCGACGACCGCCCAGTATTCCTTGCGGGCCTCGCGGCGCTCGAACTGCTGCGAGAGCCGGCGGGCGTCTCGCTTCGTCCTGGCGATCAGGATCACGCCGGAGACGGGGCGGTCGAGCCGATGGACAAGTCCGACGTAGGCCGACGCCGGGTCGTCGGGCCGCAGATACGCCCGGACGACAGCCTCCAGCGTCGGCCCCGCGATCGGTGGCGCCTGCGTCGAGAGGCCCGACGGCTTGAGCACGGCCAGCAGGTGGGCGTCCTCATAGAGAATCTCGATCATCCCGCGATCGTACCGGCCGAGGCGCCGACCGGGAAGCAATCCGCGAGGTCGCTCCCCTACGTTCCGATCGCCGGGCTTGCGACTCTGGATCGACTCGCAGGAGACGCGATCCCGGCCGTCTCGCCGGTCTGACAAATTGAAGCGGCGGGTAACCCTGTGGTAGCGTGTGGGGGCGGAAGGCTCCGGGGCACAGCCCCGGGACCGATGATCCCAGCAGGAGGCAACACCGGCCCGACGGAGCGGCATGCGAACCTAGGAGTTGGGAGCCAGACCATGGCCGAGTACACCGTCCCCGAGCTGCCCTACCCGAAGAACGCCCTGGAGCCCCACATCAGCGCCCGCACGATGGAGTTCCACCACGACAAGCACCACACCGCCTACGTCAACAACCTGAACAAGGCGCTGGAGGGTCAGGCCCAGCACCAGGGCAAGCCGGTCGAGGCGTTGATCGCCGACCTCAAGGCTCTCCCCGACGCGATCCGGACCGCCGTCCGGAACAATGGCGGCGGCCACGCCAATCACTCGCTCTTCTGGACGATCATGAAGCCCGGCGGCGGCGGCCAGCCGACCGGCGCCCTGGCCGACGCGATCCAGAGCGACCTGGGCGGCTTCGACAGCTTCAAAGACGCCTTCTCCAAGGCGGCCGCCAGCCGCTTCGGCTCGGGCTGGGCCTGGCTGGTCGTGCGCGGAGGCAAGCTCGCCGTCACCTCCACACCTAACCAGGACAGCCCCTTGATGGACCTCGTCGAGGCCGACCAGAAAGGCACCCCGATCCTCGGCCTGGACGTCTGGGAGCACGCCTACTATCTCGATTACCAGAACAAACGCCCGGACTACATCGGCGCCTGGTGGAACACGATCCACTGGGATGAGGTCAGCCGCCGCTTCGAAGCCGCCAAGAATGGGTAATTCACCCCGGACCGGCAAGTTCGCTTGACCGATCCAGCCATTTCGCTATGATCCGTGGCCGCCCGGGGAGACGTCCCACCGCTCTCCCCGGGCCCCCTTCGCGACGCAACTCGACCGAACGTCTCGCCCGACTCCCCGCCTCGGATCGCTCGCGAGGTCGGCCAGCGAGCCTCACTCCGAGGCTCCTGGAGCCAGCCCGTTGCTGACGGCAAGGGTCAGGGGTCGGACGCTTCTGCTCAATCAAGTCTGCGAGTCTCCACGGAAAAGGAGCGAATGCCGATGGATCGGCCCAAGTTCCAGATCGCGGCAGCGTGTTGCCTGGCCCTGATGCTGGCCTCCGCTGGCTGCCGTAACCTGCCCTCGCGGCGCGTGCCGCCGGAGCAACCGTATTCGAGCCAAGTCGGCGCCCCGGGTGAGGTGGGCTTCGGCTCGGCCGCGCCGCCGGCGGTCAACTACGGGAACGCCCCGGCCGGCATGACGTCTCCGGCGGCCGGCCCCTACAACACCGGCATGGCCGGCATGCCCGAGAGCAGCCCCTACGGCGACTACGGTGCCCCCACCGGACTCGGTGCCCCCACCGGACTCGGTGCCCCCTCCACTCCCGACGTCAATCCCTATCCGACGACGGGCGCCGCTCCTGCCACGAACCCCTTCCCAACCACGGGTGCACCGGGAGCCCCCACACAATACAACGTCGGCACGCCCGGCGCCGGGCCAAGCCCCTACTGACGGGATCGTCACCCGGTTCGGCCCTCGACCCCTCAACTTGCCGCTGGACCATCCGGCCACCTCCGGACGGTCCAGCGGCGTTTCCGTTTCTCCCATAGACAAGATCGGCCGCAAATCGTTTCCCACCAAGAAGTCACAACCACCGCGACAGCCCCTGGTGGTGGCCGCTTCCGGGCCATCATGGGATTTCTCAGGAGCATTTCGGCACGCATTGTCGCTGATTTCCAGAGAAAGGCTGCGCACGATCCCTGCCAAATCGACCCCCGGATGGACTTTATCGTCGCGACCTTGCGCCTCCGGCGGTTATAATGGATGGGGTCGCGCCTCCACTACCCGGCTCCCTGTCGAATTGCCTTGCCCGCCCGCCCGCCTGAAGAATCCGCCTGCATGGTACTACCGACCGCGACCGATCTGGTCTGGGGGTGATCTCCAATGTCCAGCGAAGCCTCGACCCCGCTCAACATCACACCGAGAATTCCGCCCAGGCCCCAGGGGCGTCGTCGTCGAGGCCGCCTCTGGTGGCTGCTCGGCCTGCTCGTGGCCATCCCGGCGAGCCTCTGGGCCGCGGGCGTCCGGCCGAATCAGATCTGGAAGAGCGACCAGACGTCCCGGTTCGAAACCGTGCCGGTCGATCATGGTACTGTTTATAGCACGGTCATCGAAAGCGGCTCGCTGGAGAGCATTGACAATGCGATGATTCGTTGCAAGGTTGAAGCCGTGCTTGGGATGGTCGGTGGCACGCAGAATGGTCAAGGGGGCCGCTCCGGCGGCCGAAACGGATCGACGAGTGGAGGTAGTTCCACCAGCGGGGGAACCTCCGGCGGGGCCGCGGCCAAGACCACCACCACAGCCACCACCAGCACGACTGGGTCCACGAGTACCAGCAAGACCGGGACCACGAGCACCAGCGGCACGAACAGCACGGCGCAGGCAGCCGCCAAGAGCACCAGCGGCAGCCTCAACGCCACCACGAGCGCCTCGTCCGGCGGCATCATCCAGAAACCCACGATCCAGAGCTTCGGCTACGTCGTCCAGCCCCATACGCCGCTCCGAGGCGCCACCCAGACGACCACGACCAACCAGAACCAGAACCGCATGGCGAACCAGGGTGGCCAGCAGCAGGGTAACCGTGGTGGCGGTAACCAGCAGGAGGATCGCGCCGGATCGACCGTCATTCTGAAGATTCTGGACGAGGGTGTCCCTGTCAAGGAGGGTCAGGAAGTCTGCTGGCTCGACTCGTCGACCTTCGAGGAGGAACTCCGCGCCCAGCTCATCCGCTACGCCCAGGCCAAGTCGTGGGTCGAGCAGGCCGAGCGGGCCTTGGAGGTCGCCCAGATCGAATACGACCAGTACAAGAATGGCATCTATCCCCAGGATCTGGAGCTGATCAATCAGTACATCGAAACCTGCAAGCTCCGAATCAACCAGACCCGGCAGACCCTTGACTGGGAATCCGAAATGGCGGGGCGAAACCTCCGATCGCCCACCCAGGTTCGCGCCGCCGAGTATGGCCACCAGCGGGCCGAGCTCGCCCTGCGCGAGGCGGACGGCATGAAGGTCCAGCTGGTCAAGTACAGCGGCCCCAAGATCCTCACCAACATCGAGGCCAAGATCGCGTCCGTGAAGTCGGACCTCCAGGCGCAGCTCGCCTCGTTCAAGCTGGAGGAGCAGCGCAAGCAGCGACTGGAGCGAGCGATCGCCAACTGCACCCTCCGCTCGCCCCGCGACGGCATCCTCGTCTATGCCAACGAAACCAACGGCTGGGGGCGGGTCGAGACCCAGATCCGCGAGGGCCTGGCCGTCCGCGAGAACCAGCCGATCATCATGGTCCCCGACCCAACCCGCATGCGCGTCCGGACCAAGATCAACGAATCGAAGGTTTCCCTGCTGGCGTCCGGCACGCCTGCCTTGATCCAGGCCGACGCCTTCCCCAACCGCCTGCTTCGCGGCCACGTCACCGAGGTGACGGTGATCCCGACCCCGGTCAATGGCCCGTTCTCCGACGTGAAAGTCTATTTCGCGATGGTCGCCATCGATGAAAATGGCTTCACGGGCCTGCGGACCGGCATGAGCGCCCGAGTCGAGTTCCTGGTCGATCAGCGTGAGGATGTCGTCCGCGTCCCGGTTCGCGCGGTGCGCTGGTTCGAGGGCGAGGCGTTCGTGGCCGTGCCGAAGGAGGAAGGCCAGCATGCCTGGCGACACGTCGATCTTGGCTTGCGGAACTCCAGCTTCGCCGAGGTTAAGGCCGGTTTGAAGTCGGGTGAGGTGGTCATCGTCGAGCCGGGCGATCTGGCCCCTCCGTCCCGCGCTGAGCGCGAGTCGGCCAAGGCTGAGAGCTGGGGCGACCTCGCCGCCGCCTCGACCTCGACCGCCCGCTGAGTCGCGACCGGGGCTCGCCCGACCGGGGCCCTGTCGGCTACAATCGCCGGAGGGATCGGGAGGACGACCCGGCCCGCGCACCGCCGCCATCGCGGTGGGGATTCCCCTTGGCTGATTCGCTCCGAGACTTCTCTGATGCTGGAATCGTTCACGGCCGGCGCCCTCCGGGCCCTCGACCGGGCTCAACGTCGCGCCTGGCATCGTGGCTCGACGCTCGTCGAGCCGATCGACCTGCTGGCCGCTCTGGCCGAGGAACCTGAGAGCCGCGCCGCCTCGCTGCTGACCGAGCACGGGCTCGACCCCGAACACCTCCTCGCCGAACTGGGCCTGCCTGCCGAGCCGGCCGACCCACCCGACGCAGTGACGCCGAGCACCGTGCCCCAGTCGGCCGACGTACGCCTGGTCCTGGGCGACGCGACCGAGCACGCCCGGTCGGTCGATCGGAGTCGCGACGTCGGCACCGAGCACCTGCTGGCGGCGTTGGTCGCGGTGCCGGGGCCAATCGCCGAGTTGCTGGAGCAGGCGGGGCTCCGTCGGGACGAGCTGGTCGTGCGGCTGAGTGAGAAGGTGGCCGTCGAGACGGCGCCGATCCCGATGGCTCCTGAGATCGCGCCGCTGGAGCTGGCCACGCCCGGCGAGGCGGTGGATCTGGCCCGCATCCTCGACGCCTCGGCCAACCGTGCTCGCGAGGGTCTGCGAGTTATCGAGGATTACGTCCGCTTCGCCCTCGACGATCCGATGCTGACCCGTCGCCTCAAGGACTGCCGCCACCGGCTCGCCGAGGCGACCCGCGGCCTCGACGCCGACGGCCGCCTCGTCGCCGGCCGCGACACCCTGGGCGACGTCGGCACGCACATCATGACCGCCCAGGAGCAAGCCCGCGAGAACCCCGCGCCGTGCTCGCCGCCAACTTCAAGCGGACGGCCGAGGCCCTCCGATCGCTGGAGGAATTCGGCAAGCTCGTCGATGTCTGGCTGGCCGGGCGGTTCGAGGTCCTGCGCTATGACGTGTACACCCTGGAAAAGCTCGTGATGACGGCCGTCGCGTCGCGGCAGACATTGGCCGACGCGCGGCTCTACGTGCTCGTCGGCGGCCTGCCAACCCTGGGCGACCTGGCCTGGATCGTCGGCGAGGCGCTGGCCGGAGGCGCGGACGTGATCCAACTCCGCGAGAAGGGCCTTCCGGATCGGGAATGGCTCACCCGAGCCCGCGAGGTCCGCATCCTGACGGCCCAGGCGCGGGCCCGGTTCATCATGAACGACCGGCCCGACCTCGCCCGACTCGCCGGCGCCGACGGCGTGCATCTCGGTCAAGACGATATCGCCCCCCGCGATGCCCGCCGCGTCCTCGGGCTCGGAAGCCTGCTCGGCGTCTCGACCCACGACCGCGGGCAACTGGAGAAGGCCGTGCTCGAAGGCGCCGGCTACCTCGGCGTTGGGCCGGTCTTCCCGAGCGAGACGAAGGGATTCGACAACCTCGCCGGCCTGGCCTTCGTCCGCCACGCCGCCGAGACCACCACGCTCCCCTGGTTCGCCATCGGCGGCATCAACGAAGCGAACATCGGCGAGGTGATCGAGGCCGGGGCGCGTCGGGTGGCCGTCAGTTCGGCGGTCATCCGCGCCGAGCGGCCCGCGCAGGCCGCCCGGGCGTTGCGAGCGAGGCTCGATGAGGTCCGGCTCGACGATTGAGTTTGTTCGATTTTGCGCGGAAAGCCTCGCGTCGTTCGGGACGACGACTCTTGCACCGATTTCCTTGATAAGCGGAACATTTCCGGACCGCTGAAGGAACGGCGTCTGGGCGTTGTGGTTCCCCTCCCGAGAGACATCGCGCCTTTGCGCATGCCTCGTGGCGCTGTGAGCGTCTCGTGCGAGCGGAGCTTCGGCAGCAGGCACGTCAAGCATTCTTTGTCCGAAGTAGCCAAGACAGGCACACAATTCTCGTATAAGTAGGAAAATCAGATTTTTGAGGTTTTTAGACGGTCAGTTCCGTTGACAATGACGCTGATAAATTCGACAATAACCACCAAGCTCAACCGTACCGAAAGTCGACAGTTCCAACCCTAGCTTTTTCTGGATCGCCTCCTTGTCACCGAACAAAGAGGAGCTTTTCCCGGCCATGAAGACTCTCAGACGTCGAGGGCATTCCAAAGAATCCGAGCCGTGGCGTGGTTCGGCAGACCGTGCGACACAGGAGGCTACGTCGCATCGAGTCTCAGTGAGGGATACTTACTCCGGAATTCTCAAGCGACACAGGAGATCTCGAATCATGACCTTCTCCCCAAGCGAGAGCCGTCCAGGCTTACGGCGAAGACTCTCTGCGACCCTGGGGGCTCTCGCCCTCGCTGCCGTCGCGATCGCGGCGGTCCCCAGCCGAGTGTCGGCAGAGCCGCAGATTCTGACGATGGACCTGAACTACAAATTCTCGGGGGATTCCCCAGCCGAGTCCACGGCGCTGAGCCTGACACTCCAGGATGTGACCGGAGGTGTCCAGTTGACATTGCAGAGCTTCTTGACCGGTCAAGAGTTCGTCGGAGACGACGCGCTGGTCCTCAATTTCAATTCCGCCCTGGATCTCTCGAAGTTGGGGTTCACCGACTATACATACACGCAGACCGGGACCTCCGCCGCGTCCCTCGTGGCGGCGACGATCACGAAGGACGCCGATAATATCTCGGCCGATGGCGGTGGCTACTATGACATTAACCTTGGGTGGGATCCGAGTTTGAAGGCCCTCCAGGGTGGCGGCAAGGTTTCGTACCTGCTCACGTACAGCGGCAGCGAAACGTTCAACGTCAATTCTTTCGCAGAACTGGCCAGTCCGCATGGTGGCAATGGCGTGTATTACGCCGCGACCCATGTTCAGGGTATTGGCTCGAGCGGCTCGAAAAGCGGCTGGATCGGTAACTCCGAATTCACTGTCCAGAGCGTGCCAGAGCCCGCAACGATCGTGCTCGTCTCGCTGGCCGGGGTGATGGGCCTGGGGTATAGCTGGCGTTATCGCAAGGCGACGGCCTGAAGCTCCGGGCTTCTCGGAAGCGTGATATCCTTGCTTGGGCCGACTCGGGGGCTTGAACTCCGGGGGCGGCCCACTTTCCTATTCCAGGTCCGGACGTGGCGGGTTGATGTCTCGACACCTCGGTCCGTGGATCGCTGCCCGAGAATAGACTCTACTAGTCGATGCCAATCCACGGCCTCTATTTCAGCGGAGAAGACTGGCTAGCCCGACGGGCGATGGTGCCCAGATCGACGATCGCCGCGCGGTCACCTGCCTGGCGGACGAGGTCGCAGATCAGCTCGACCGCACGAAACTCGGGGTCGGCGACGACGAGGCAGGAGGGATGGGCGAGGAAGTCGAAGACGGCGCGGTGCTCGATGGCCCAGGTGACGGCGCGTCGGATGGCTTCGAGGAAAGCGTCGAGCGGCCATCGGGCGGAGCGGAAGGCGGTCACGTCGCTGATCGGGTTCATCGGGACCTCGATCAGTCCCGACGGATAGACGAACGGCTGCGCCTTCGCCTGGGCCGCCACGATCCCCGCGAAGACCTCCTCGCCAGGGGGCCTGTCGGCCGTGCCGGTCGGATGGGCGGGATACTTGCTGCTGACCCAGGGATAGCCGAGGTCGAGGAGCATCTTCTGGACGTCGGGCCGATCGGCGAGACCGTCGTGGAAGCCGCCGGGGGTGCGGAAGCCGTCGGGGGCGAAGCCGAGGCGGGTCTGGATCGCGGCGGAGGCCATGCGGATGTTCCCGGCGATCACCTCGGACGGTGCCTGCCCCGCGATCAGCCAGGGGGCGCGCTGGAAGCGGAACTGGATGTCCTCGGGGCGGGTCGCCTTGACGTTCACGTGGTCATACGAGTGGTTGCCGACCGGGTGGCCAGCGTCGTGGATCTCCTTGAGCCAGGAGACGTCCTCCTGCTCCATCGTGCGGCCGAGGGCGAAGAAGTGGATGAGGCCGCCCTTGGCCTTCACGCGGCGGGCGGCCTCGACGGCGTAGCGCTTGGTGTCGGCGTCGAGGTTGCCTTTCTCGTAATCCCAGTGGGTGTCGTTCCCAGGTGGGATAATGGCGGCTCATCTCCAGGTCGAGCGTGATGGCGACGAGGGCGCGGTCGTCCCCGGAGGTCGCGGACAGCGTTCCGACGCCCCGCGACGGACCAGGCGGCGCCGGCGGCGAGACTCGCGGCGAGGAAGCGGCGGCGGCTCGGGGGTCGTGACGGAAGGGGCATGGCGTCAATCCTCCACCAGCTCGGAGATCTTGCGGAACGCGTCGCGGAGCGACGGGTAGAGCGAGCGATAGACGGCATACGCCCGGTCGTGCAACGCCTTGACCGGCGGCTCGGCGGTCACGCGATCGACGATCTTGATGGTGGCGTCACACGCCTCGGGCACGCTGGCGAAGCCGCCAATGCCGACCTGGGCGAGCAAGGCGGCGCCGAAGGCGGGGCCTTCGTGGGCATTGATCGTGCAGACCTCCTGGCCGTAGATGTTGGCCTGGATCTGCCGCCACAAGGCGGAGCGGGCTCCGCCGCCGGAGACTCGGACCTGGGTCAGCTCGACGCCCATCTCGCGGATCAGTTCCAGGCTGTCGCGCATGGCGTAGGTGACGCCTTCGAGCACGGCGCGGATGAGGTGCTGGCGGTTGTGGCGAACGTTCAGGCCGATCCAGCCGCCGCGGGCGTCGGGATCAAAATGCGGGGTGCGCTCGCCGGTCAGATACGGCAGGAAGAACAAGCCCTCGCAACCCGGCTCGGCGCCCTCGGCCTCCTCGCAGAGCAATTCATAAGGATCGACCTTGAGCGCGGGGCGCCGCCTCGACCTCGACGTCGCCCAGCTCGTCGCGGACCCAGCGGAAGCTGCCGCCGGCCGAGAGCACGACCCCGAAGGCACAATACGCCCCGGGGACCGAGTGGCAGAATCGCTGGAGGCGGCCCAGCGGGATCGAAGCCGGGCTCGGGGGTGTGGGCGAAGACACGCCGGAGGTGCCCATCGTGGCCGAGACGACCCCCGGCCGCACGATCCCGTTGCCGACCGCGCCGGCCGGCTGGTCGCCGCCGCCGCCGACGATCGGCGTCCCCTTGGCGAGTCCGGTCGCCTCGGAGCCGATCTCGCCGACGGTAGCCGAGACCTCGGGGCTCTCGTAGCAAGGCGGGAGGATCGACGGATCAAGTTCTAATTTCCCGAGCAGCTCGTTGCTCCAGCGGCGGTTGGCGACGTCAAGCAGGAGCGTGCCGGAGGCGTCGCTGACCTCGGTGGCGTACGTGCCGCTGAGGCGGAAGCGGATGTAATCCTTGGGCAGAAGAACCTGGCGGACCTTCGCGAAGTTCTCCGGCTCGTGGTTGCGGAGCCAGAGGATCTTGGGGGCGGTGAAGCCGGTGAGGGCGGGGTTGGCAACCAGGCGGATCAACGCCTCCCGTCCCCCGGCGCGGGCCTCGATCTCGGCGCATTCGGACTTCGTGCGCTGGTCATTCCAGAGCAAAGCCTTGCGGATGACGTGGCCATCCCCATCGAGGAAGACCGCGCCGTGCATCTGGCCGCTGAGGCCGATGCCCGCGACGTCGGCCGGCTTGAGATCGGCCTGGGAGAGGACGTCGCGGATCGTGGCGACGGTGGCGCTCCACCAGAGGTCGGGGTCCTGCTCCGACCAGCCGGGGCGGGGGTAGTCGCACGGATACTCGGCCGAGGCGGAAGCGAGGATCGCCCCTTTCTCGTCGATGGCGAGGGTCTTGGTCCCGGATGTGCCGACGTCGATACCCAGCGTCACGCTCACGGCAGAATCTCCCAGCGCTCGCCGCAACGCAAAGGCCGGGCCTCGACCCCCGCGGGCAGCCGCGCGGCCTCGGCCGCGAAGGTGGCGACCGGGACCGTGTTGAAGGTAAACATGTCGTAGTGATGCGGCACGACGTACCGCGGCCGGCAAAGCACCGCCAGGTCCACCGCCTCGGCCGCCGACATGTTGCCCGCTACCCCTCGGGCCGGGTCGCGGCCGTTGATCGGCAGGAAGAACACGTCGAACGGCCCCGGACCGAGTCGGTTTTCGAGACCGTCGTACCGCATCGAGTCGCCGGTATGATACAACCGTCGGCCGTCGGCCTCGACGACGTACCCGAGATAAAGATGGCGCCCCTGTCCGTCCGTGTCGAGCCCCTCGTGGGCCGACGGCATCGCCCGGACGTGGAAGCCGGCCCGTTCGTAGGCCCGACCCGCATCGATCCCGACGAGCCGATCGGCAGGAAGTCCGAGCGAGCTCGCATGCTCGACCAGCGCCTCCGGCACAACGAGCACCGCTCCCGGATTCGCCCTCATCAAGCCCGGCAAGGTACCGGGGTCCATGTGGTCCGAATGCTTGTGGCTCGACAGGATCAGGTCGATCCCCGTGAGTTCGTCGGGCCGGATCGGACATTCGGTCATGCGGACGTGGGGCTTGTTCGTCCCCTCATATTTCTTCTCAGATGTTCGGAGAGATACGGGTCGATGACAAGCGTGCCGGACCGCGACTTGACGACGAAGCCGCTCTGACCGAGCCACCAGACGGCGAGCGTGCCCGGCGCGGGGCGGGTCGAAAGGATCTCTTCGGTAAGGTCGGGGCCTTTGCGGACGGGCTGGATGAGCGTCGTCAAGGTCGAGCCTCCGAAGGACGTCGCAGGCCGGTCAGGCTTTGGGTCAGGAAGCCGCCGGTGATGCCGATCACGATGCAGAGCAGGAGCGACCAGGTCCGTCGGAACCGGAGGTCGTGTGGAGTGAGCCTGCACGAGTCGAGGAATGGCGAATTCTCCCAACGATTCTCGAACGCCGCGATGGGATCGAAGAGGAGCCCCTCGCCGGGCCAGACGGCCCCGTTCGGCTGGTCACTGAGGAAGACGTCCCAGATCGGTCCGCGGTAAATGATGGCGCCGCCGATCGCCTGGATTCGGTCCCAATGCACAACCTGATAGGCTTCCCAGGCCCAGAGTTCCGAAGCGTCCCCCGGCACCCGATCCCGGAACCACGGCTGCGGGAGGACCGCCAGTGCGAGACCACCGGCCGGTGCGACCCCGACCCAGAAGGCCCGGCGGCGGGCTCGCCAGGCTGCGACCAATGCCAGGGGCACCATCAGCCAGGCCAGGCCGGCGACGACGCCCGCCGGATCACGCAACGTCGCCAGCGCGAGGCCGCAGGCGGCCACGAGCCCGAGCAGACATCGAATCGTGACTCTTGGTCGAAAGCCCATCGCCTCAAGCCCTTCGGTCCAGTTCCTCGCGGACGATCCGCACGCCCTCCACCATCGCTTTCGCCTTGGCCGTGGCGACGTGACGCGCTGTCTGCGAGAATCCGCAATCGGGCGTCACCGAGATCCGAGAAGCATCGACATATTCCAGGACGGTCCGCAATCGCTCGGCCACCAGTTCCGGCGGCTCGATCCAGGTGTTCTTCACATCGACCAGGCCGACCGCCACGTCCATCGACTCGGGCAGCTCGGCCAGAAGCTCGATCTCGGCCATCTCCCGGCTGGCGAACTCCAAGGCGAGCTGGTTCACCTTCACCCGCCCGACGTGCGGGAACAGCGGACGATACGACCGCCAGCCGACGGCGCGGGCGCGGTAGTTCCCGAAGCACATGTGCATGCTGATGTACGCCTCGACGCCCGCGACGGTCCGGGCGATCACGTCGAGGAAGTCGTCGGCGTCGGCCGGGTGGCAGGCAAAACTCGGCTCGTCGATCTGGAGGAATTCGACGCCCGCGGCGACGAGGGACTTGAGCTCGGCGTTGACGACCGAAATCAGGGCCTCGGTGATCTCGCGGCGGTCGCGATAGACGTCCCCCCCCTGGATGCAGCCGGCGAGGGTGAACGGTCCGGGGACGGGCACCTTGGCAGGGGCGTCGGTGAGGGTCCGGAAGCGTCGGTACTCGGCGACCGTGCCCAGGCCACAAGGAGCAGCGAGCGGGGCAAGGCAGCGATACTTGCTCCGCTGGTCGTGGGCGGCGGCGCCGAGCTTGCGAGCGGTCGGGAGGGGGTCAAGGCCGTCGAGGTAGTCGTAGAAGCCGAGGTTGAAATCGACACGCTGCATCTCGCCGTCGGTGATCCGGTCCAGGCCGGCGCGGAGCTGATCGTCCACGACGAGGCGGACGGCGTCGCGGAGGGCCTCCTCCCGGTCGGCCGGACCGGTCCGGCCGGGCATGGCGGCCTCGTCGTCGATGAACTGGGCATACCAGCCCGGGAACGACCAGCTCCCGATGACGGTGGCGGGGATCAAGGGGTCGGGCATGGGGGTCGCTCTCGGTCGATTCAGGGAAATCTCTCGTCTCGATCACGGCCAACGGCCGGGCCTCGCCCACCCAAGAGTGCCAGGTCGGACGGACCGACTCAAGCGTCCGTCCACCGACCTGAGACGACCCGGCGCCGCCCTCAGGAGGCGTTGCGGACGCTCAGGGGACGCGCCTTGCCCGGCAAAACAGATTGCCTCAAATTCTTTAATAGCTTGAACTTGGTGGTGCGATTTTACCTATTTTGAAGTTCGTTCGGCGCCGGGACGCGTTTTTCCGGAGAGGAGATCGGCCAGGATGGCCGGGTTGAGGGGAGCGGGTCGTTGCGGGAACGCGTCGAGACCGGGAAGGCCCTGCGCGGCGGTGCAGTCACCAAGGGATTATCGAAAAAACCGAGCGGCATTATCGTAGTCAATTCGGGAAAGCGGCCAGGCGGACATCGGCGGTCGCGTTGTCGGGACGTCGGTCTTGTGTGGCCGATGGGGTGGAGGTATCATGAGATGCTTCCCCACCGTGGGACCAAAGACAAGTCGGTTACTCTTCAGTCATTCCGAAAATCGCCCAACCAGGAGAGCGTATGGCCAGCCGTCGTCGAGGGAAGGGTCGTCGCAAGGTCGGACGGAAGAAGCGACGGATGCGCAGCAAGATCCGCCATCGCAAGAAGTAAGCGGGCCGTTCGCCCTGGCGAGGCCCGCCCCTGGTCGGCGGCCTCGCTCCTCCGCGGGGCGGCCACGCCCCGGTCGGGTGAAGTCCCTCCCCCCTACCCTGCCCCGTTTGCGAGCCCCCGACGCCCGGCCCGTCAACGGAAGCCGGACCGGGGCCTTGGCATTGATTGCCTTCGCCAAGGAGAAGGCGAGCCGTTCGGCGTCCGTCTCGATCCGGCCCGCGCACGGCTTTACCCGGGCGGCGCGGATCGCTACGCTTGGATGCAACAACCCGACGACGGAGAGTTGCGACAGGTCGAGGCGTTGACGCGGAGCGAACCAGACGATGCGCGAGCGAACGACGTGGCCGGGCGGGTGGGCGATCATAGCATTTGCAGCCCTGCTCGTCGCCGGGGTGACGGCATCGGGCCAGGAACCGGGCGCCGGCCAGGGAGAACGGCCGTCGCACCGGGTCTTTGCCGACAGCCGGTTCTCGGTCGATGCGATCCTCACGAGGCCGTACGGGCCGGATGTGCCGCTGGGATGCGTTGGCGATCGGCTCTGGGCGTCGAGCCCGCAAGGGTGGGCGTTCGGCGACGACGTGCATTTCCTCTACCTCACGAACATCCCGGCCCTGGAGCTGGAGGTCCGCGACGAGACGGGACCACTCCGGCCATCGGGGGCGACGGTACTACCCGAGCCACGTCCATCTGGAAGGGGCTGAGCGGGCGGTCACGGCCTCGGCTTCGTTCACGTACCAGAGCGACCGCGTGCAGGCACCTCTGGAGAAGCCGTTCCGGCCGGAGGAGCGGTGGACCAGCTGGTCGAGCGAGCATCGCGAGGACTGGTACGCGGTCGATCTCGGCGGGGCGCGGACGCTGGCGGGCCTGAAGGTCTTTTTCTTCGACGACAGCGCATCGGACGGCGACTGCCGGCCGCCGGAGGCGTTCACCGTCGAGCGATGGGAGGGCGGCACGTGGAAGCGTATCGACGGGGCGGAGGCGTCGCCGAGGCTGCCGGCGCCGGGGGAGAACACGGTCACGTTCGCCCAGCCGGTGACGACGGAGAAGGTCCGCCTGGTCTTCCGACACTCGGGCGAGGATTTTTATACGGGCCTCTACGGCTTCGAGACCATCGGAGCCGGCGATGAGGGCTCGGCGGAGCCGGCCATGAAGATCGAAGGGGACAAGTTCCTCACGCCGGATGACATCCTGATGAGTGTCGTCCGCGTGTTCAACCCGACGGATCAGCCGAGGATGATCCATGTGATGCCGGTTCCGGGCTGGGAGGGGCAGCAGGAGTTCCGCTTCCTCTCGAACCGGGGTCCGGGCCAGACGGAACCGTCGGGCGCCTGGGTGCTCGAAGGGAACTGGCAGACGCGGTATCACCGGATCGACGTCCGGCAGACCTTGCGGTTCCACGTCGTCAGCGACCCGCCCGCGCCTCAGGAGATCCGGGAGAACCTGCGGGTCCTGCTGGCCGACTCGACCGGCCCGGCCGACAACGCGAGCTGGATGCGGGAAGCCTTGCCGTTCGACTACACGATCGCGCCTGGCGAGACGAAGGTGTTCAAGGCGGCCCTGGAGATCAAGCCGGTCGGCGAGAGATCGACGCTGGATCGCGTTTTGAACCCCGTCCCTCCGATCGCCCGAGGACGGCTGCGCGCCGCCTCGGACGTCCCCACCCTCGACCCGAAGCGGCAGGACGACCGCGACCTCTTGCCCGATCAGGTCGCGGCGTACGAGGGCTGGTTCGACAGCAACCTCGCGTACTTTGATTGCTCCGACCCGTGGGTTCGGAAGTTGTACTATCACCGGGCCTATGTCCTGCGCAAGAATATGATGGACCCGCGGCGCGGGGCGCTCAAGTGGCCGACGCAGGCGGAGGGTCGCTGGCGGAGCACCTGGTATCCGAACGTCATCAGCTACGGCGCCGCTCATCAGGTCCGGGAGGCCCGCTGGCTCCGTGATCCGAAGTACTGGCGTGGACACCTCCAGACCTGGGCCGAGAACCAGAAGGCCGACCACGTCTATCCGAGCCACATCAAGCCCGAAGGGCCGCAGTCGGGGCAGTACACGGACTGGATCACCTCCACAGCCTGGGAGGGGCATCTCGTCCACCCGAGCCGGGACTTCCTCGCCCCGCTAGCGGATAAGCTGGCCGAGAACGTCCGCGGCTGGCAGAAGGTGTATGACCAGGACGGCGACGGCCTCTTGCTCGTCGATTCGCACTGGTGGACGGGCATGGAGTATCAGTCGTCATTCTTTTACTTCTCGGATTTTCAGGTATCAGAGAACTTCTCTCAACCCAGGAATCAGGTCAGCCTCAAACGGGTCGATCTGACGTCGTACAACTACGGCAACGCGGTCGCGGTGGCGAAGATTTATCGGTTGCTGGGTCAGCCGCAGAAGGCGAAGGAGTTCGACGACCTGGCGGCGAAGATCGCGGGGGCCTTGCAGGCGAAGATGTGGCAGGGCGACGACCGGTTCTTCTACTCACTGAAGGCCGACGACGACGCGGTGGCGCGGGTAAAGGAGATCGTCGGGGTTTATCCGTTCTATTTCGGGATGCTGCCGACGGGGAAGGGGTTCGAGGCGGCCTGGGCGTCGATCCTGGATCCGGAGCAGTTCTGGACGACCTGGCCGGTGGCGTCGGTGTCGAAGCAGTGTCCGGCCTACTCGCAGTCGGGCTGGCCGCAGGCGGACGGTCGGGCCGCGACGTGCATGTGGAACGGGCCGACCTGGCCGCATGCCAACGCGATCGTCCTGACGGCGATGGCCCGGACGATCCGGTCGGATCGGGGCCTGTCGGGGAAGGCGAAGGAGTCGGCGTCGCCCTTGACGAGGCAGAAGCTCTGGGAGCTGTTCCTCTCGTTCACCAAGGCCCAGTATCGCGACCAGGACCTGGCCTATCCCTGGACGGGCGAGTTCTACAACGGCGAGACCGGCGCCTGGAAGACCCGCGAGCGGGATTACAACCACTCGACCTGGCTCGACGTGCTCATCCCCGAGCTGCTCGGCCTGGTGCCTCGCGAGGATGAGGTCCTCGAAGTCGATCCGCTCGTGCCGCCCGAGGCGCTGTCCCACTTCCTGCTCGACGGCCAGGCGTACCACGGACACGACGTCACCCTCGTCTGGGACCAGCCGGGCGACGAGATCGACCAGCACGGCGACGGCCGCGAGGGGTTCGACGTCTATGTCGATGGGAAGCTGGCAGCCTCGGCGAAGGAGCTGTCGCGGCTTCGGATTGACCTGAAGACGGGCAAGGCGATGGGTGGGGGAGGTTGAGGAGATCTGGGGAAGAGGGAAGAATCCGGAGGTCTCTTGCCGAGCGCAATGACGCCAAGGAAGACCGCGAAGGCAAGCCGACATCACGGTTTTGGTCTGGCTTCGCGACCCTGGCGCCTTTGCGAGAGTCCTCTTCTTTGTGCGCCCTTCGTGCCTTTGCGGTGAATCCGGCTCTCGTATCCCCAGAACGAGCCTGAAACCACTGTCAGCTCAGGATTTGCGGAGCGTCGGGTTCGTTTCGCAAGGCCGCGTCTCGGCCCGACGGTGGGTCGTCGGGTTCGTTTTGCGCCAGGGGGCGCCGTGAGATCGCCCGGGCCAGCCGGCCGGGTGCGTCGAGCGGCCCGGATTGAGGCGGAATCCCTTCAGCACCAGATGTTTGCGGAACGTCGGGTTCGTTTCGTAAGGCGCCCTCACGCGGTCGGGGACCGATCCTCGGGTTCGATTCGCGCGGTGGTCTCGGGGCGGCGAACTCGACGCAGGGTCTCCCGTGTGTCGTCGGGTTCGTTTTGTCACGGCGCTTGCCGACGAGGAGAGGCGGATTCCGGGAGCGGAAACCGGGCACAAGCGGGTTCCGTCGGTCGTCGGGTTCGTTTCGCGACGGGGGAGGAGGGGAAGACCGGTTTGTCAAAGAGCGACCGCGCCGGGTGGTCTGGGCGGGTACGGACGGAGAACGGGGTCCGCCAGGAGGAATCTAGTCCACGCGTCGCCATCGGGCGTATCGGCGGGCCGGTTTTTCCCGGCGAGGCGGACGGTCGGCCGGCGACCGCCGGTCGGCGACGTCACCGACCGGCCGGGGCCGGGGAGGTGAACGGGTTGGCGGGGAAGCTACGGTCGAGCAGCTCGGCGACGAGGCGGCGGAAGACGTCGCGGTCGCGGAGGGGGTCGAGGCCGGAGGCTCGCATGATCCGGTCAATGTGCGTCGGTATCCGGGACGATGGGAGTTTCCATGGCAAGCGGGATCGCACCGATTTTTGGACGGTGGGTGCCGTGGGTGGAGGGGATGGGAGGAGGGAGGTCCAGCGACGACGGCGGGGGCGGTGGTTCGAAAGGCTTCGGAGCGGTAAAATGAGGGACGTGGTCTCGGGTAATGGTGCTCGGGACTTCCTCCTTACCCCCCTGGGTCCGGGCCGGCGGTGCCGGTTGGGCTCGAAGGAGGCCAATCCCAAATGGCGGCGAACATGATTGATTACGTTCTGCGTTACAATCCGTCCTCGCCCACCACGCAACCCATCCCGGCCGATGCCCTGGAGGCGAAGGCGGAGCTGGAGCGGGGCAACAAGCAGTTCTCGGACTGGGTGGAGGGTTGTCGGACGGGGACGAAGTCGCCGGACGACGCGCGGTATGTGCGCGATTGCAGCTATCTGGGCGAGGTGATGGGCTGGGACTCGTCGGGCTTGCCCAGGCATTCGCCGTTCGCGATCGTGGTCGGCTGCTCGGATGCGCGGGTGCCGGTGGAGATGGTGCTCGGACAGGGACCGAACGAGCTGTTCGTCGTGCGTGTGGCGGGCAACGTGCTCGACACGGTCGGCCAGGGCAGCATCGACTACGCCGTGACCAATCTCGCCGAGGACCTGCGCACGATCGTCGTGCTGGGGCACGTCCGTTGCGGGGCAGTCATCGGGGCCGTGGACGCGTACCTGCAGCCGGAACTCTACCGGTCGTTCGAGACGACCGCGGGGCTCCGCTCGATCCTGAGGCGGATCTTCGTCTCGGTCCGCTCGGCGGCCAACGCCCTGCGCGAGCGTCACGGAACGGGGGTGGAGTCCTGGTCCGGCTTCCGGGACGCCTTGATCCGCACGACGGTCAATCTCAACGCGGCGCAGTCGGCTTACGACCTGCGGCAGGAAGTGCAGCGTAGCGGCCGGGAAATCCCGGTCCTGTACGGGGTCTATAACCTGCACAACGGTTGCGTCGGGATGCCCGCCGAGCCGGACGGCTTGCCGTCGCCCGAGACGCAAGGGCTGGTCCCCGCGCCCTTCTCTGCCCGCGAATTCGGCGACCTGGCCACGCGGGTGGTCCGCAGCCTCGACCCGGAGCTGCTGCGGGGCGGCGACTTTGACCGACATCGGCAATCGGTGACCACGGCCTGAGCCCCGTCTCGATCGGCGCGGGGCGGCGCCGGCCTGCCCCCGCCGCAGTCCGATTTGCAGACCGTTGCTCCGGACGTTCCGATCCGTTATTGTGGATAGGAGAGGGGACCGATGTCCCGGTCCCGGCCGGCCCCGACTCTCGCGGAGCGCGGCCCCCCGAGCGTCAACGCGAGAACCGAGCGGTGCGGGTCCCTCGCGGACCGGGAAGACCGGTGGCCGTGCGCGTCAGGACCGCGACCGGGGGAAGCAAGGCGGATCGCATGAAGACCATCGATTACGTCTATCGGTTCGACCCGAAGAACCCGAGCACCAAGCCGCCGCCGCCCGATGCCGAGGTGGCGCGGAAGAACCTGGAGGACGGCAACCGGCTGTTCGCCAGGTGGATGGCGAGCTGCCAGAGCAGCACGCTGACCGAGGGCGAGGAGCCGAAGTATGTCGTGCAGTGCAACGGCCTGGAAGTGGGGATGGTCCGCAAGCAAGGGGGCATCCCGAAGCAGGCGCCGTTCGCGGTGATCATCGGCTGCTCGGATGCGCGGGTGCCGACGGAGATGCTCTTCGGCCAGGGGTTCAACGACCTGTTCGTGATCCGGGTGGCGGGCAACGTGCTGGGTGACGTCTGCCTGGGGAGCGTCGATTTCGCGGTGGAGGCGCTGGCCGAGAGCGTCAAGGTGCTGGTGGTGCTCGGGCACAGCGGCTGCGGGGCGGTGACGGGGGCGGTGGATGCGTATCTGAGGCCGTTGAAATACTGGTCGCGGAGCACGTCGCCGGCCTTGCGGTCGATCTTGCAGAAGATTTTCGTGTCGGTGAGGGAGTCGGCCAACGGGATCGAGGAGATCTGGGGGCACGACGCGAGGCAGATGAGCGGCTATCGCGACGCCTTGATCGAGACGGCCGTCTGCCTGAACGCCGCTCAGGCGGCCTTCGCGCTGCGGCAGGAAGTGGAGATGGCCGGACGGTGGGAGATCGAGGTTCTCTACGGCGTCTATAATCTGTATAATCATCAGGTCAGCATGCCGAACGATCCGTACACCCCCCTGTCCGATCAAAACGTCCGGCTGGCCCACGCACCGTCGAACCCTCGGGAGTTTCAGGCCCTGTCCCACCGGATGGCCGAGATCCTCCTGCCAGGCAAGGGCACGTCCCGGCTCCCGGAGGCGGTCGAGCGACCTGACGTGGTCCCTGAAGTCTCGCCGGCACAGGAGGATGGACACAGCAGAGTCCACGCCCACGACGACGTCTGAACCCTCCCCTCTTCCCTCTCCATGCTCCGGCCTTCCGGGGCCCCGCATCCGAATGGTCCGGCCCGACGTTGGGCTGACCGATCGCCTCGTTTTTGATCCCTCTGGGCGTGCTGTTCCCGAACGAACCCCGGCCCTCGAACCCGAACCGGGCACCACCCCCCTATGCAAGCACCTATCTCGCACGAAGACGTGCAGTCGGCCGCGATCCGTGACCCGGAACTGGCCCACTTGCGGGAGGTCGTCGAGCATGCGGCCCACCTGCTGCCGGCGCAGGGGCCGATCACGGTTTTCGTGCACCACAACACCTTGCACGCCCTCGAAGACCTGCCATTCCACGAGGCGGTCAAGAAAGGGGCGCAGGTCTTTGGCTGTCACCCGTATCTGACCGAGGACCGCTACCGCGAGGAGCTGGCGCGGGGCCGGATCCAGTTCGCGGAGTTGCAGGAAGTCTTGCGACAGGACCTGGGCGCGGGGGCCGTCGAGCCGTTGCCTTGCTTCGGCACGCGGTTCGATCTGCGGCTGGTGATGCTGCTCGACCCGCTCCGGGGCGGGCCGACGGAGGAACTGGTCTGGCACGTCGCGGAAGCCAATGCGATGCGGCGCGTCCGGCGGGAGGCGTCGTCGGCCGTGCGATCGCGGCTGATCGCCGAGACGCGTCGCTGGGTGATGCGCGACCTGAGGCCGGGCATCGAGCCGGGCGGCAATGGCTCGTTGAACGGCCATTCCGGCCATTCCGGCCGGCACGTGCCCGAGAGCCTGGCCGAGTTGCTGGGTCGGTTCCGGACCGCCACGATGGAGAACTGGAGCGACGATGACTGGGAAGAGTTCACCCTCCAGGCGCTCTGGCGGATCTGCTGCGACGGGGGTTCAGGGCCTGCCGGCGTTCACGCCGCCGCCGCCGGAGCCGACGCGGCATCGCGACCTGCTGTTCGAGGCCACTGGAGTCGATACCGACACCCTGGTCCACCCGCTTTTGATCCGCTTCTGTGGGGCCTTCCTCGACCAGGGGCTGGCCGACTGGTCGCTGCCCCGACGCTCGGAAGGGTTCTACCGCGCGTTCTGCGCGCTGTACCGCCAGCCCTGGGGCCCGCCCGACCGCTGGATGCGCGGCCTGGCCGGGAGCTGGGGCGGCTGGAGGACGAGGGGATCAGCCCGCTGGAATCGATCCGCGAATCGCTTGACGATCCTGGGTGTGCCTCCGGCGGAATGGGAGTCGTACCTGGCGGCCACGCTGCTGGCCTTGCGAGGCTGGGCCGGGATGGTCCGTCAGATCGAGATCCGCGGCGATCGCGTGGTTCAGCCGGTGCCGGAGGGCAGCCTGGTCGAGTTCCTGGCGGTCCGGCTGGTGCTCGACCGCTTCGCTCTGGCCTTCGCCGTGCGGCAGCATCCGGAGTACGACGTACCTCTGAATGTGTCTGCGGGACGCTGATCCGCGAGCGGCTGGTCCGACACTGGCCGCCGAGCGTCGAGCAGCGGGCCTTCCTCGTCTTCCAGCTGGCGCAGATCGCCGGCCTCTCGCCCGATGTGCTGTATCACCTGGACAAGGCGGAATGGGCGAAGGTGCTCGCCGGAGATCGAGGCGTTTCGGCGTGCTGGAGCGGCGTCGGATCTTCCACCTGGCGTACGAGCAGCGGTTCAACACGCAGACGCTCGACGCGGTCGCGCTGCACGCGGTCGCAGCCGGCAGCGACGCCAGCGTCGCCGCGGTTCCAGGCGATGTTCTGCATCGACGAGCGCGAGGAGTCGATCCGCCGGCACCTGGAGGAGACTGGCGCCCGACGTGCGAGACGTTCGGGACGGCGGGGTTCTTACTTCGTGCCGATGTACTACCGGGGGGTCGTCCGACGCCCACTTCGTGCCGCTCTGCCCGGCCGTGATCCGGCCGAGCCACTGCGTCGCCGAGCAGGTCGTCGAGAGCCAGGAGGAGACCCATCAGCGACGGGCGACGGCGCGGCGGGCCTTGGGGATGGCGTCGCATCGGTTTCGACATCGGGAGCCGGTCGATCGCGCTGGGGGCCTTGCTGGCGACGGCCGTGGGCGTGCTGGCGTCGATCCCGCTGGTGGCGCGGACGCTCTTCCCGAGACTGACCTCACGCATCCGGCGGACGGCTCGGCCGGTTCGTCCAGGCCCCGCCGCTGACCCGCTTGCAACTGGAGCGGACCGAGACCGAGCCTGGGCCCGGAGAAGGGCCACCTCGGCTTCACGATCGACGAGATGGCCGACATCGCCGAGCGCGTGCTCCGCGAGATCGGCCTGACGGCGCGGCTTCGCGCGGCTCGTGCTCATCGATCGGCCACGGCTCGACGAGCATGAACAATCCGCACGAATCGGCCCACGACTGCGGCGCCTGCGGCGGTGCCCGGGGCGGGCCGAACGCGCGGGCCATCGCCCAGATGCTCAACGACCGCCGGGTCCGGGAGCGGCTGGCGACGCGGGGCCTGGAGGTCCCGGCCGGGACGCGTCTTCGTCGGCGGCATGCACAACACGAGCAGCGAGACGATCCGCTTCTACGACCTGGACCGCGCTGCCGCCGTCGCACCGCGCAGGAGTTCGAGTACGTCCGCTGGGTCGTCGAGCGGGCCTGCGACCGCGACGCCCACGAGCGGAGCCGGCGATTCCTGTCGGCACCCTTGACCCTGACGTTCCGCCGGGGCCCGGCAGCACGTCGAGGGTCGGGCCGAGGACCTGGCGCAGGTCCGGCCCGAGTGGGGCCACGCCACCAACGCCATCAGCATCGTCGGCCGACGGCGAGTCGACCCGCGGCCTGTTTCTCGACCGCCGGGCCTTCCTCGTCTCCTACGACCCGACGCAGGACGACGCCGAGCAGACGATCCTGACCCGCGTCCTGCTGGCCGTCTTCCCGGTCTGCGCCGGGATCAACCTTGAATATTATTTCTCCTATGTCGATAACACCGGATGGGGCAGCGGCACGAAACTGCCGCACAACATCGCGTCGCTGCTGGGCGTGATGGACGGCGCGGCGAGCGACCTGCGGACGGGCCTGCCCTGGCAGATGGTCGAGATCCACGAGCCGGTCCGGCTGCTCTTCATCATCGAGACGACGCCCGAGGCGATGCTCGGGATCATCGACCGGAACCCGGGCCTCGCCCGGCTCTGCCGCAACGGCTGGGTCGCATCTGGCGGTGCTCGACCCGGAGACGCGGCAGATCAGTCTCCATCGGGACGGGGCGTTCGGGCCGTACCAGCCGCAGGCGACGGTCCTGCCGCGGGCGCGGCTCGTCGGTCGACTGGTATCGCGGCTGGCGGGACCACCTGGAATTCGCCGAGATCGAGGCCGACTGAGTCCTTCGAGCTGGAGGCGAGACGCATGACCGATCCACAGAACCGGTATTGAAGTTTCTGGGCCTGGTCGTCGTCGGTGCCCCGGTGCTGCTGACGCTGCGTGCTGGGCGTCTCCTCCTTGCTCGGACCGCAAGCTGTCTGAGCGAGGACGACGACGCGCTCGTCCAGGCGGCGATCGTCTCGGGCTTGCTGGCGTCGCTGGCCGTGCTGGTGGGGATGCTGGTGCTGGGCATGCGGCACGTC
The DNA here is from genome assembly GCA_963752755.1 of uncultured Planctomycetales bacterium. Lineage (GTDB taxonomy): Bacteria > Planctomycetota > Planctomycetia > Isosphaerales > Isosphaeraceae > CAVVZJ01. Next base: position 340,646 of record CAVVZJ010000014.1, read on the forward strand.
GCGATCGATCTGGGCGACTGGGTCGTCGATCCCGGGCCAGTATCATTTCTCGGTCAAGTTCGTCTTCGACCGGCTCTCGGTCCCGATGGCGATCCTCTCGTTCACCCTCTCGGGGACGATCGGCGCGTTCGCGCAGCCGGTACATGCACCGGGAGCGGGGCTACAACCGATTCTTCGTGCTCTATGCGATCTTCGTGCTGGGCATGGTGGTGACGTCGCTGGCCGGCACGATCGAGACGCTGTTCGCCGGCTGGGAGCTGGTCGGGCTGTCCTCGGCCTTGCTGGTGGCGTACTTACCAGGAGCGGCCGGCGCCGTCGCGGAACGGGCTCTGGGTCTGGACGGTCTACCGGGTCTCCGACGCCGCGCTTGCTGCTGGCGGCGGTGGTGATGCACCACCTCCGCGGCGAGGGGGACTTCGACACGCTGCTGGGCCCTCGGGCTCTGGCCGGAGACTGCCGTACCAGGCGACGCTCGCCTCGCAGCCAGGCGCTGGTCGTGGGCCTGCTGCTGCTGGTGGCGGCGGCGGGCAAGTCGGCGCTGGTGCCGTTCTCCGGCTGGCTGCCGCGGGCGATGGAGGGGCCGACGCCCTCCAGCGCCGTCTTCTACGGGGCGCTGTCGGTGCACCTGGGGGCGTTCCTGCTCTTGCGGGTCAGCCCGCTGCTGGAGCGGTCGCTGTGGCTCTGCGCTGGCGTCGTGCGCGGTGGGGCTGGCGACGGCCCTGCTTCGCGCTACCTGGCCGGGAGCGTGCAGACGGACATCAAGTCGGCCCTGTCGTTCGCGTCGCTCTCGCAGGTGGGGCTGATCGTGGCGGAGATCGGCCTGGGTCTGCGGTACATCGCCCTGATCCACCTGCTCGGCCACGCCTGCCTGCGGACCTTCAGTTCGTGCGGGCGCCGACGCTCTTGCACGATTACCACACGCTGGAGAACGCGATCGGCGAGCATCTGCCGCCGGCCGGGGCGCCGCTGGGACGCGACTCGGCACGCGGCTCCACGCCTGGCTCTACCGGCTGGCGCTGGAGCGGGGCTACCTCGACGCCTCGCTGCTGGACTACGTCGTCGCTCCGTTCGTCCGGTTCTTCCGCGGTGCGACGCGCTGGAGCGGCGCTGGACCGACTTCCTCTCCGGCGAGGCGTCTCGCGAGTCGGACCAGGTGACGCCCGCACATCGAGACGATCGAAGAGCTCACATGAACCCCCTGAACTGCCCTGGCTGGAGCTGGCGATCGCGCATCGGCCTGGTCGGCTGCGTTCGCTCGTCAGCCGATTCCGCGACCCGACCGCGCCGCCCGCTGGGGCTGGCGCTTCACCGGCACTGTCGTTCGCCTTCACGATCCTGGCCTGGCTCGCCTTCTACGTCGGCACTCGACGCCGGAGCTGATCCGGCGCTGGAGCCTGCAGCCGTATCCTCTTCGGCGCGCAGCCTGCTGGAGCTGGACGAGCTGAACGCCCCGCTCGTGCCGGCGGTCGCCTTGCTCCACTTCCTCACCGCCCTGGCGACGCCGCGGACGAACATGCGGCGGTTCTCGTTCTCCTGGTCGCTGGCCACGGAGGCGATCCGGCTGGCCATGTTCAGCTGCCCGGCGATCCCTGGCTGCTGATCGGCCTGCTGGCCTCGACCGTGCCGCCCTATATCGAGCTGCTCAACCGGAGGCCGGCCGACGCGCGTGTATCGTTCTGCACATGGCGCTTATTCGTCGGCCTGATGGTGGCCGGCTGGGCGGCGCGTCGAGGTCGTCGGGCCGGCGGCCCGGCGCCGGCCTGGGCGATGCGGCCGCTGCTCTGCTGGCGCGTCCTGGTCCGCTGCGGGACGGTCCCGGCCCATTGCTGGGTGACCGACTGGTTCGAGCATGCCTCGTTCGGGATCGCCTTGCTGTTCGTCCCCGTTGAGGGCGTCTACGCGGCGGTCCGGCTGGTCCTGCCGATCGCGCCGGACTGGGTCTTGCGGAGCATCGGGCTGCTCTCGCTCTTCACGGCCGTCTACGCCGCGGCGATGGCGACTGATCCAGCGCGACTCGCGGCGGTTCTTCGCCTACCTCTTCCTGAGCCACGCCTCGCTGGTGCTGGTCGGCCTGGAGCTGCACACCGAGCTCTCGCTGACCGGCTCGCTCTGCCTCTGGTTCTCGGTGATCCTCTCGCTGGGCGGATTCGGCCTGACGCTCCGGGCCCTCGAATCGCCGCTTCGGCCGGCTCTCGCTGGCCGAGTACCACGGCCTCTACGAGCACACGCCGACGCTCGGCCGTCTGCTTCCTGCTGACGGGCCTGGCGAGCGTCGGCTTTCCCGGGACCCTCGGCTTCATCTCGACCGAATTGCTGGTGGACAGCGCCGTGGAGGCCAGCCCCTATGTCGGGGTCGCCGTGGTGGCGACGGCCGGCGCTGAACGGGATCGCCGTGCTCCGGGCCTACTTCCTCCTGTTCACCGGCGCCCGGCACGTCTCGACCGTCTCTCTTGGGATCGGCCTTCGCGAGCGGTTCGCCGTCCTGACCCTCTCGGCCCTGATCCTCGGCGGCGGGCTCTTCCCCCAGCCGGGCGTCGCCACCCGTCGACGTGCCGCCGAGCAGATTCTGGAGGACCGCGCCGCCCGACTCCGAGCCGTGGAGAAACCGCCCCGGCTCCCTCTGCGGGCCAATCTGGCTCCCCGACCGGACGACGTGACCGGGTTTCACCCGCGAACGCCCCCTGCGGTCATTTCGACGGGAGCTTCGCATCACCCGTCGGCGGCTCTGACTGGAGGAACGCAAAGAGGTCACGGAGCTGGTCCGGGCTGAGCTTCCGGTAGAGGTCCTCGGGCATCAAGGAGGTCGGCGCGTCGGCCACCTCGGCGATCTCGTCACGACGGATGGTCGTGCCGCTCGCCGTTGGCATTGACAAGTGTCAGGTGTGTCGGGGTCTGCTCGGCGATCAGGCCGTTGAGGACGCGGCCGTCGCGGGTTTCGACGATCGTGGCCTGGTACTCCTTGCGGATCACCCCGCTCGGATCAACGAGGCTGACGAGCAGGAACTGGCGGTCCTGGCGGTTGGCGTGGGTCAGGTCGGGTCCGATGGCCTGGCCTTCGCCGTGGAGCTGGTGGCAAGGGGCGCAGTGCTCGCGGAAGAGGAGTCGGCCGCGGGACGGGTCGCCGGGGCGGGCGTTGAGGTCGTTGTTCAGGCGGCGGACCTCGGCGAGCTTGACCTCGGGCGTGGTCGCGGTGAGCTGGCCCCAGTGCTTGTGGACGCGCTTGTCCAGCTCGGTCTCACCCAGCGACGCGATCCGGCGGACCTGCTCGAGCGGGACCTCGGACGGGTCGATCCGCCTGGCGTCGATCGCGTCGAGGAAGGCGCGGACCCAGGCCGAACGGCTGAAGAGGATGTCGCGGGCATGGCCGCGCCAGGAAGCGTTGCGTTGGAGGTAGGCGTCGAGCAAGGTTCGCGCGATCCGCTCGGCTTCGAAACGCCCAAGGGCATTCAGGGCGGCGGTGGCGATCGGCGCGGGGGCCTCGCCGGTGGCGAGGCGGAGCAGGAGGTCGATGGTCGTCGGGTCGCGAAGCTCGCCGAGGAGGTCGATCATCGCGAGTCGCTGGGATGCGTCGGCGCCGTCGGTCTTGCCGGCGGCGATGGCCTCGGCCTGTTCGATCGCCTCGCGGCTGCCGAACCGAGCGGCGAGGCGGATCATGGCGGCATCGGTCGGGCGTTCGGCGAAGCGGTCGAGGATCGCATGCTTCAAGGCGGGCGACGTCTCGCCGGCGCGGCGGCCGTGGGTCGCGTCGTCGAGTGCGGTGATGAGGATTTGAGCGTCTTTGTCGGAGGGGGCGGAGGCGAGGAGGCGGGCGCACGCGGCATCACCCTGGCTCGTGCCCTCGGCGGCGAGGCGGCGGATCAGGCGGGGCTGGATCACGTCGCGGGTCATGCCCGATCGCCAGGCGTCGGGCCGGGCGAAGCGGGCGGCGACGGCTTCGGCGTTGGTCGTCGCGTGGTGCTCGACGGCCCACCAGAGGCGCAGGGGGATGTACGGGTCGTCGATGTCGAGGTCGCGGCGGAGGACTCGCCATACGACCTCCAGGCCAATTGGCAAGGGCAGCCGGGCGGCGGTGCCGGCGAGCTGGGAGCGGACGCGGACGCTCGGGTCTTGCGAGGACCGTTCGATCAGGGCCGCGGCGAGGTCCGGCGAAACCTGCGCGCGTCGCCGAGGAAGCGGACGGTCCAGAGGCGGATGTCCTCGTCGCGGTCGTCGAGCAGGCGGGCGGCCTGGGCGTCGTCGATGGCTCCGAGGCCGTGCAAGGTCCAGAGGGCTTCAAGGCGGGGGATGGGGCCTTTGTCATCGAGCAGTGACGCCTTGAGGCGGGGGATCGCGGCGGAGTCGTGGCGCTCGGTGAGCAGGCGGCGGGCCTTGCGGACGTGGGCGATGTTCGGATGACCGAGCTGGTCGAGGAGGGCGTCGGTGGGGAGGGCGGCGAGGTCGAGACGGTCGCGGGCGGGCCGGGAACCTTCGGCGCGGAGGGCGAAGATGCGGCCGTTGGTGCGGTCCCAGTCGGCATCGGGGTCGGGGTGGGCGGTGCGGCGGTCGTGCCAGTCGGTGAGATAGACGGCGCCGTCGGGGCCGAGGGTCATGTCGCTGGGGGCGAACCAGGTGTCGTTGGCGCGGAGGATGTCGCCGACCTGGCGGGCGCGGTAGGTCGAGCCGAACGGCGTGACCTCGTGCCAGTGGGCGGAGTGGTCGAGCAGGTCGGCGGCGAGGAAGCGGTCGCGGAGATAGGCGGGGAAGGCGTCGGCGAAGTAAAGAGGCCGCCGACGGCGACGTGGCCGCCGCGAATGCCCTCGTGGGGGACGTGCTCGAAATATCCGAACGTGTAGGGGTTGTGCAGGGGGCCATGCTTGCCGAACTGCTTCCAGTAGTAACCGCCCTGGACCATGTGGAGCATGATGTTGCCGCCGACGTTCGTGCTGGCGAACAGCTCGCCGTGGCGGTCGAAGTCGAGGCCCCACATGTTGCCGCCACCCTCGGCGAAGAGTTCGAATTCTTTCGTGACGGGATGATAGCGCCAGACGCCTTGCTGGAACCCGACGCCGCGGATCTTCGCGGTCACGGTGCTGCCCTGGAGGCCGTAGAGCCAGCCGTCGGGTCCCCAGGTCAGGGAGTTGGCGACGGAGTGGGCGTCGTCCATGCCGAAGCCGGTCAGGAGGACTTCGGGGTCACCGTCGGGGCGGTCGTCGCGGTCGCGGTCGGGGTAGAAGAGGAGGTAGGGGACGTTCAGCACGAAGACGCCGCCACGGCCGAAGGCGAGGCCGGAGGCGAGATTGAGGCCGTCGAGGAAGTCCTTCGAGCGGTCGGCGCGGCCGTCGCCGTCGGTGTCTTCAAGGATGGTGATTCGGTCGGCTCCCTTCGGGCCGCGAGGGGGAGGCTCGGGGAGGCGGTCGTAGGTCGTGCGGGAGTAGCGATCGACCGTGACGCGTTCCAGGCCGGCGGGGTTGGGGTACTGGAGGTACTGGATCACCCAGAGGCGTCCGCGGTCGTCGAACTCGATCGCGACCGGCTGGCGGACCATCGGCTCGCTCGCGACGAGCGAGACCTCCAGCCCCTCGGCGACGCTCATCTTCCCGGCCGCCTCGTCGGCGGGGTAGCCCTGGGCGTTCGCGAGCGCCGGCGTGAGAACGACGATCAAAGCAAACAGACGTCGCATCGATGGGGCTCCGGGCAAGTCCTCGGGAGTGTGCGCGCCTCGCCTGGAGAGCGGCACTAATGGGCCCTGGATTGCTCGACCTCGTACTTGACCTTGAGGTAGAGTGTGAACTGCACGACGGGCTCGAGGATGATCGGATTGATCACATGATCGAATCCGTTACCATCCAGGCCGTGGAAGAAGTGGGTCTGGATCTTGCGGGCGTGATGGATCTCAGACCGGTCCCAGCCGGGGGGCACACTGATGCGCTCGGTCTCGGCGGCCGTGTAGGAGTCGTACAGGTCGGAGGGGTAGTGGGTCGCATGCCTCTCGGCGTAGATCTGGGCCGGTGGCTGAAGCTTGATTCCGAGGAGTTCCTCATAGCGGGCCGACTTCCGCTTGATGACCCGAGACGCTTCTTTCATCAGCATTTCCCGGATACGATCGGCGTCCTTGACGATGTAGTCCACCTTGATCAGGTCATGAATCTCCGAGCGGGCCGCGGCGACGACCAGATCTTCGAGCCGATCGCGGTCGGAGAAATGGACCGAGAGGTTCTTCTTCAGCTCGAAGCCGACGAGTTGCTCCCGGGCAATCTCGCCGGTCATCTCGAAGCCGTAGAGTTTCGTCTGCGCCACGAAGTCGAGAAAGAGGTCGTCGTCGCCGATCCCGAGCGCCTTCAAGGCTTCGGTGAACTCCTTGACCCGAGCCGCCATCTTCCGGCTGCAATCGGCGATGGTCTCGCCCTCCTGAGTGATCCCGAAAACGGCGACGTATTCATCCGCCTTGGCGTTCATCAAGACGCTGGCCTCGACGAACGTGCTGGTGCGGGAGGGGGAAGCTCGTTGTCGGAGAGCCCGCGCTCTTGCCGCTCGGCCTGCTCCGCCCTCGCCTTCGCAGCCTGCTCGGAGAAGATGACGCCACCGCCGAACTGGGCGAGGCAAAGGCCGGCGCCGGCAACGAGGATCAGCAATGACACGATCCAGGCCTTCTTCATCAAAAAGATCTCCGGCGCAAATTCGACGAGGAGGGTGACGACCGTCATGCCGAGGAAGGCGGCGTTGCGAGACAGATCCTCCAGGCATCAGGCTCCCTCGACCGGCTTGCCGAAGAACGACTCGGCTTCGCCGACGACGCGGTGCAACATCTCCTCGGCCTCGGGTTCGGGGATGCCGATGAGGCGTCGTGCGAGGTCGAGCTTGTGGTGCTCGTCGAGGGTAACGACGCCGTCGCTGACGACCTTGCGGATCAGCATCTCGAACTCCTCACGCTGGGAACTCTCGATCCAGTCGCGGTCGAAGCCGAGGGCCTGGGCATCCGCGAGGAAATCGGCCCATTCCTGCTCGGGGATGGGGAGCTTCTCGGCGAGGAGGGTGCGGAGCTTGCGGCGCCAGAGCTCGCGGTCATAGTTGGTGGAATCCGGCGGCGCGGCCATCTTCGACGGGTCGGCGGGGCCAGCGTCGATGGCATCGGCGCCGGGGTCGAGGCCCCAGGCTTCGGCCAGGCGGAGCCGGCGCACGCGGTCGCGGGCAGGAGCATCACCGCCGAGGGCTCGGCGGAGGGAGTCGAGGAAACCCATGCGTCGTCCCCTATTCGGGAGGGTCGATGGAGGATGACCGATGACCGATGAGTCGATTGCAGAGTGACAAGCCGTGGCGGGCTCAGTCGGGCTTGGCAGAGGACGCGGAGTCCCTGGCGCGCGATTGGTAGTGGTCGAAGACCTCGCGGGCGACCTTGGCGCAGAGGACGTTGCCCGCGTTGTCAGGAACCCAGCGACGGTCGATGTTCTCGTTGGTCAGGACGCAGAGGGCGACGGTTCCGGCGGGCGTCTCCAGAAGGCCGGCAGCGGTGCGGGCGGCGTTGACGCTGCCGGTCTTGAAGGCGAGCTTGGTGCCGGGCGGCAGGAAGCGGGGGAACTTGTCCTTGTCGTCGCAGGCACGCAGATGTTCGAGCATCGCGTCGCAGGCCTCGGGGCCGACCAGCTCGTGGCGGTCGAGGGCCTCGCAGAGACGGATCATCTCGGAGGCGGTCGTGCTGCCGAGGCCGTATTTCTCGCTCCGATCGGGGGCAATCGAGGTGTCGCGGCGGAAGACCTTGGCGTGGATTTTTGTATTCGGATATCCCAGCTTCTCCATCGTCTCGCCGGTGGAGGCGATGCCGATCTCGTCGAGGACGAGGTTCGTGGCGGTGTTGTCGGAGAAGGCGATCATGAGGCGGACGGCGTCGCGGAGCGGGAAGGTCGCGCCGGGGGAGAAGTGGTAGGTGAGGATGCCGGAGCCGGGGACCTTGTCCTCCTTGCGGAGCGTCAGCCTCTTGTCGAGATCGACCTTGCCCTCGGCGGCCTGGCGGTAGGTCTCGACCATCACGGGGAGCTTGATCAGGCTGGCGGTGGGCATCGGGTCGTCGGCGTGGTAGGCGAAGCATTCGCCCGTTTTGAGGTTCTTGACGGCGACGGCGACCTGGCCCTCGTGGGCGTCGATCAGGGGGCGGAGGCAGGATTCGAGGGAGTCGTCCTCGCCTGCGGAGGAGGTGCCGGGGATGGGTATGAGCATAAGAAGGAGTGAGAGGCCGATCTGGCGACGGAGTGGAGTTCTCACCGGGATTCCCTCAACGGGGTCGTCGGACGTCGTGCCGGAGTCCCGATTGTCCCAGGTTTTCCCGGCCGCTCCAAGTCTCGACCGCGGTCCGGCAACGGGTGATTTGATTGGCCGGGGTGGACCGATATGCTGACTTTGCAGAGAATTGCCGCTTCGACGTTCTTCCCGGAGAAGTCTGCCATGCGACGGCTTCGACTCCGAGTCTGGCACGTCATGCTCGGGATGGTCGTTGTCGCCTTGCTGGTGTTCGCCGAGTGGATGCGAGAGCGCTGGGTCCTCTGCCGGCATGAGGCCCGTCTCTACGCATCAATGGAGTATTATTGCCGCAATAACATCGAAGGATCAGAGGAACTCCTGATATTGTGCCGGGGTATCTCGACAAACTCGAAGACCAGGCCAAAACGTGTGAGCCGCGACAAAGTCCAGCTCTCGCTACCAGGATCGAGGAAGTGGAGCGAGATATCGTCCGGCAAGAGCGTGCTCTCCTCGGCGCATATCGAGAACTCGAATACCAATCCCAAATGCGTGCATTCTGGGAGAACGCCGCAGCCCACCCCTGGCGAAGTATTCGCCATGATCGAAAACCACGACCACCCGAGGCCTTCGAGGACTGAGTTTGTCACTCGCGGAGCCCGCATCTCTCAGCGGTTTTCATGTGCCGAACCTTCACTGCTCGACTCTCGGTAGCGTATCGACTTCTCATTCTGATCATCGTGGCCGTACCGGACGGGCTCCTCGCCGATGAGCCCAGAGGCGAGCGTCCGATCCTGGAGTTCCGCATCCTGGCCGATCGGACGCACGACGCCGCGGCGATCGCGAGAGCGTTGACCCTGGACGGACTGGAGCACCCGCCGGATGGGTATCGCTGGGCCCCGGTGGGCGAGCGCATCGTGGGAGTGCGGCCGACGGTCGAGGAGAGGGAACTGATCGATCGGAAGGCGCAGCTGGAGGCCGGACAAGTTCGCCGGCGCATCGGTCCAGCTCCGGGGCAAAAACCGCGGGGGGATGGACTTCTTCCGGAACTTCGATATCACGGGCAACACGGCCAACGGTCTGCAACTCCGCGAGTCGCCCCTGCTCTACTTCTCAGCCGTCGAGGAATACGAGATCGAACGGATACCCTCCCGTTTGAGAGACGGCCCGAGCGTCGTGCTCAGGGAGGGACCGCGCGAGTCGGGACGATCGCGGGTCTGGGTGCTGCTGCGGCCCGACGAGTATGGCCTCGACGAGAAAGGGGTGCGACGGGTGGAGCCGACCCAGGATGAACGGCTCGAACCGGCCTTGTTGGTGGAATTCAATGACGAGGGGGCTCGCAAGCTGGGTGCCATGACCCGCGCGAGCTTGCCCGAGGAGGGCGGGACTTTGCAACATCACATCGCCATCCTCGTCGACGGGATGGTCGTCTCGGCGCTCGTCGTCCGATCGGAGGTCCGTGACAAGGGGATCATCGAGAATTTCTCGGCCGAGGAGCGGGACCGGCTGCTGAAGCGGCTCCGGGCGTCGATTGAGGAGCGGGATCGCTCGAAGTGAATCACTCGGGCGCCACGAAGGGGCGCCTCGAGTGGTCGAACCCTGATGGGAAAGGGATCTTTTCTCCGTTACGACCGGGGCGTCGAGGGCGCCAGCGCGGCGGCCCTGGTGCCCTCGGCGGCCTGCTTCTGCTTCTCGGCGGCGAGGGCGTCGGCCTCGGCCTTCAGGGAGGCGACACGGGCGGTGAGGGCCTGGACGGCGGGGCCCTTGTCGGCGACGGCCTTGTCGGCGGCGGCCTTCGCGGCCTGGGCGGCGGCGAGAGCGGCCTGGCGGGGTGGGACGGCGGCGGAGGCGCTGGCGGCGTTCTGGCGGAGGAGTGACAGCGGGGCCTCGGCGACGAGGCGGGCGGACTGGGCCTGGTCGTAGGCGAGACGGGCCGGGTTGACGGCCTCGATCGCGGCGTTCCAGGCGGGGAGGTTGGCCGCGAGCGACTTCGTCGCCTCGGCGAGCGCGGAGGCGGCCTGGTCGGCGAGCAGGCGCTCGCGCGGGGCGTTGGTCATCGCGGCGGCGGCGGCCGAGGCGCGGGCGGCCTCGGTCTTCTCGCGGAGGTCGCGGAAGGCGGCGTCGCGCATCTCGCGGGCCTGACTGCCGGCGAAATTCGCGGCGGAGTCGGTCTTGGCCGCGGCAGACTCGGCCTCATACTGCTGGCGCAAGCCCTGATCGGCGGCGGCGAGGGCATTCTTCGCGGCGGCGTCGGCCTGCTGGGCTTCCTTGAGGGCTTGCTGCGCCTTCGCGACGGCGTCGGCCTGGGACTGGGCGCTGGCCTGGAGGGCGGCGAGTTCCTTGGCGGCGGCGTCGGCCTGGGACTGGGCCTCGGCGAGGGCCTTCGTTGTCTTGTCGAGTCGGACGGCGACGGGCTCGGGGTTGGCGGCGAGGTTGCCGAGGCGCTTGCCTTCCTTCAACTCATAGAGGCGGACCTCGCCGGAGAAGTCGCCGGCGATGATGGCCTGGTCGTCGTGGGTGAAGACGGCCTGGAGGGCGACGTCGCCGAAGGCTTCGAACTGGCGTTCGAGCTTGCCGTTCTGGTCCCAGAGCTTGGGCACGCGGTCGCGGCCGGTGGAGACGAGGCGGCCGTCCTTGGCGAAGCGGACCGACTCGGCGCCGCCGCCGTGGGCGCCCCAGCTCTTTGATCTGGTTGCCCTGCTCCATCTCCCAGAGGCGGATCGAGCCGTCCTCGGAGCAGGAGGCGAGGACGTTGGAGTCGAGCCGCCAGGAGAGGTCGGTGATCATGGCGGAGTGGTTGCGGAGGTCGTAGAACTCGCGACCGGTGAGCGCTTCCCAGACGAGCAGGCCGCCGTTGCGGTCGCCGGAGGCGAGCAGGACGCCATCGGGGCTGAAGGCGACGGACGTGACCCACTCGGTGTGCTTCTTGCACTCATAGACGAGTTCACCGTCGGATGTGTTATAGACCCGCAGAACCTTGCTCGGGCCGCCGAGGGCGACGAGCGAGCGGTCGGGGCTGATGTCGGCGGCGAGGACGGTGTCGTATTCCTTGCCGACCTCGAAGAGGCGCTCGCCCGTCTTCACGTCCCAGACGACGACGAGGCCCGACTGGCCGCCGCGACCGCCGCCGGCGAGCAGGAGGTCGCCGTCGCGGGTGAACTTCAGGCGTGGCAATCGAGCCCTTCGGGGAACGGCAGGACGGCGGTGAGGCGCTGGTTCTGCGGTGTCGTAGAGGACAACCTGCTTGTGTCTGCGCGATCGCGACCAGGGGCGCCCAGGGGCTCGCGGCCATCGCGGTGATGGCGTTGGGCCGGGGGGCGACGACCACGGGCTCGGTCGGCACGCCGGAGGGCATGGCGGGCTCGCCCTGGGGCTTGCCGATCTGGGAGGGGTCGATCTTGAAGTCGAGCTTGGGCTTTTCCTTCATCACGACGACGCTGCCGGAGGTCTCCGGGGCGCCGGCGGCGATCCACTTCTTGATCGAGCTCGATCTCGGCGTCGGGGATCTTCGGCGAGTTGGGCGGCATCGACGGTTCCTCCTCGTGGGCGACGAGGAGGTAGAGCCGGCTGTTGTCCGGGTCGCCCGGCTCGACGACGGCGCCGGAGCCGCCGCCTTGCATCAGGGTGGCGTAGCCGTCGAGGACGAGGCCGCCCTTCTTCTTGTCGTTGTTGTGGCAGGCGTTGCAGCGGGCCTGGAAGATCGCCGAGACGTCGTCCTTGTAGTTGACCTTCTTCGGCTCGTCGGCCGTTGCGGGCGATGACACGAGCAGGACGAAAAGGGTCGCGGGGACGAGGGCGGCGTGGGGTTTCGCGTGCATCGGGGGCGGCCTCGGCGGGGCGAGGAGGATGGTCAATGGGAGACGGTCGTGGGAGTTACGCAGTTGACGACAGCGGGAGTAGGCCCGACTTCAGTCGGGCCAGTTCTTCAATTGTTTGGAATTCCGGCCCGACTGAAGTCGGGCTACCCTTCCCGCATCGGAGAAATCTCAGACGAAGGGGCCAACGGCGTCACTTTTAGGTCGATGGTCGATGGCGGAACGGATCAGTGGTTGAACAGGAACTCGCGGCTGTTGAGCAGGGCCCAGAAGACGTCCTGGAGGGCCTGCTCCTGGTTGGAGCCGGGGGCGAGGAGGGGGACGAGCTTGTCGAGTTCCTCCTTCGTGGGCATTCGGGAGAAGCAGCGGAGGTAGAGATCGACGATCCGCTCCTCGGGGAACTTGCGTCTCGGTCATCAATTTCTTGATGACGCCGCCCTGGGCGATCTTGCCGTTGACGGTGTCGCCGTTGAGCAGGTGGAGGGCCTGCGAGAGGGTGGGCTCCATCTTGACCTCGCACGAGCAGACCGTCTCGCGGGTGGCGCGGCCGAAGGTGGTGAGGAAGTAGGTGGAGGTGGCGCCGTCGGCGATCTGCACGGCGCGGGCGCCGAGCGGCAGGCCGGGGAACTTGTCCTTCGTCTCCGTCACCTGGCTGATGCAGTCGAGGAGGTTCTCGGCCTTGATCCGGCGGAGGTTGGCGTGGGCGAAGTTCTTCTCGTCGGACTCGTTGCTGGCGTTGCGGGCGGTGGAGCGCTGGTAGGTGCGCGAGTTGCAGATGTCGCGGACGAGTTGCTTCAGATCGTAATTGGACTCGGTGAAGCGCTTCGCCAGCTCGTCGAGCAGCTCGGGGTTGGTGGCGGGGTTGGAGACGCGGAAGTCGTCGACCGGCTCGACGATGCCGATGCCGAAGAAGTGGGCCCAGACGCGGTTGACGAAGCTGCGGGCGAAGTAGGGGTTGTCCTTGGAGGCGAGCCACTTGGCCAGCACGGCGCGGCGGTCCTGGCCGGAGGTCTCGGGAGTCTCGCCGCCGAGGAACTTGGGCTTCATCACCCGGCCGCCGACGGGGTGGTTGACCTCGCCGCCGCCGGAGTTGAAGACGATCGTCTCGCGGTAGTCCTCGCCTTGCTTGCGGCCGATCTGGGCGAAGAAGGCGGAGAAGCCGTAGTAGTCGTCCATCGTCCAGCGGTCGAACGGGTGGTTGTGGCACTGGGCGCACTGGATCCGCATGCCCATGAAGACCTGGGCGACGTTCTCGGTGAGGAGGAGGCGGTCGTTGGTCGTCTGGTAGAAGTTCGTCGCGGGGTTGGAGAAGGTGCCGCCGCTGGCGCCGAGGATCTCCTGGACGAACTGGTCCATCGGCGTGTTGTTCTGGAGCCGCTCGACGAGCCAGTTGTAATAGAGGAACATCCCCTTCTGGCTGATCTGGTTGGGGATCTGGCGGACCTGGAGCAGCTCGGCCCACTTGTTGACCCAGATCTCGGCGAACTCCTTGCGTTCGAGCAGCTCGTCGATGAGCTTGGCCCGCTTGTCCGGGTCGGTCGAGGCCATGAACGGTCTGGTATTCCTCGACGGTCGGCAGCAGGCCGACGATGTCGAGAGAGACGCGGCGGAGGAACGCCTCGTCGTTGCAGAGTTCCGACGGTGCGATCCGCAGCTTCTTGAGCTTGGCGGCGACCATCGTATCGACATAGTTGACCTCGGGCTCGCTCGGATACTCGAACTGGAGCCCCTTGGGCAGGACGAGGATCTGCGAGCCGACGGTGTGCGTCTCGAAGCGGGCCATGACGAACGCCTCGCCGCGGTCGCCGGCGGTGATGAGGCCGTCGGGGCTGATGGCGGCGGAGGTCTCGTTGTTGGTGAGGAAGACGGCCAGGCCGGTGACGTCGCGGTCGGTGCCGTCGGAATACTTGGCGCGGACGGTCATCTGCTGGGTGGACCCTTTGCCGTCGAGAACGGCGGTCTTCGGATAAAGCTCGACGGAGACGACGGTGGGAAGCTTGCTCACGTCGTCATTCGGGGCGCCGGCGGCGATCCAGTTGTGGAGGGTCTGGTAAAGCTCGCTGTCGGGCTCGAACCGCTTGCCGCCGGTGTGCGGCACGGCGCCGATGGCCTTCTCCAGCATCGTGCTTTCGGCGGGGACGGCCAGGTTGACGCGACGGCCGATCATCTCGCGGGTCAGGCGGAAGTGGTCGCCCTCGGGATCGAAGCCGAAGAGGCTGATGCGGAAGCCGTCCTTGCCGCGGGCGGCACCGTGGCAACTGCCGGTGTTGCAGCCGGCCCGCATGAAGACGGGCATCACGTCGAGCCGGAATGACAAGGGGGGCGTCGCCGTCGCCTGCGCCACCTTGACCGGGACGTTGACCGACTGGCCGCCGAAGGCGACGGCCAGGGTCGTCTCGCCGTCGGCGACGGGCCAGAAGGTGTGGCCGTCGCGGCGGAGCAAGGCGGGGTTGGCGGGTGTGATGGCGGCCTCGGCGTGTCACGTCGCGGGTGAGGCCGTCGGCGAAGGTGGCCTGCACGACGATCAGCTGGCGGTCGCGGGCGGTGGTCAGGTGGACGTCGGGCGGGAAGACCTCGATCTTCGTCGGCGCGGGCTCCTGGGCTGTGGCCATGGCGCCGAGGAGCAAGGCCGCGGCGAGCCCGAGCGTTGGGGTCGAGAGTCGAGTTCGCATGACGAGTCGTCCTCTGTGTCTCTCTTGCGGGCGACGCCTCGGGCCGGGTGGCCTCATGGCGGTCTTGGTCGGGTTCAGCGGGTCACGGCAACGATCAGGACGAACAGCAGGAAGAAGCTCAGCACGATGCCCAGCACCAGCATGACCATCCCGCCGTCGGACATGCCGACGTGGGTGCGATAGGGGTCGAAGTCTAGCTTGCCGTCGAGCTGCCGGGCGGAATTCGGGCGCTTCAGGCGGATGCGGCTGTTGTCGAATTTCTCGACGAGCATCCAGCCGGCCTTCGCCTCCTCGTCCAGCGCGGCGCGGAGCCGCTCGGGGTTCTTGAAGGTGGGAGTGCTGGAGCGGAGGATCTTGAACTCCCAGTCGTCGGCGAGGTCGCGGGATGAGTAAGGGGTCATTTCCTCTTCCTCCTGCTTCAGAGTCGCCTGATGGGCGGCCGCCGCGGCTGCGGCGCCGCCGGCCGCCGCGGCCCCGCTCACTTCTCACCTCCCGAGCCGCCGGCCTGGGCCTTCGCCTTCTCGGCGGCCTCCAGGCGGAGTTGCTCCAGGCGGGAAAGCGGCTTGGCGGGGGCCGCGGCGGGCTTGGCCTCGGGCTTCGCATTGGCGGCGACGGCCGGGGCGTTCGGCTTGGGGGGCAACGGCTTGTCCACGCGGAGGGCGGCGGTGCCGAGGTTGTGGACGATCGGCTCGCCGTTCTCGGTCACGACGACCTGGCAGAAGAGGTTGGCATGGTTGCCGTCGGGCGTCTCGGGGGCGGTCTGGATGTGGAAGACCAGCTCGGCGGTGTCCTTGGTGATCGTCTTGGGGTCGGTCGTGGCCTTGTTCGGGAGGCCGATCAAGGTGACGGTTGCCTCGCCGGGGAAGTCCTTGAGCCTGGTGATCTTGACGGCGAGGTCGGTCTCCTTCCCTTGCTCGCAGGTGGTGTTGGTGTAGGCGAACTGGAGGTAAGGTTGAGAGATGGCCAGGTTGAAGAGCTGCGACGAGACGCGGACGGGGCCGCCGGGGGTGTTCGACGTGCCGAGCACGACGAGCTTCCACGAGCGGACCTCGGCGCCGTTGGCGTTCATCGGGATCAACGCCTCGTTCTGCCCTTCGGGGATCGCCACCCCACCGGAGGCGCCGACGCCCGGAGGCAACCAGGGGAAGACGACCGAGATCGGCGCCGTGAAGCCTTCCTTGCGCTTGGCGACGACCTTCAGGTTCATCGTGCCGCCGTTGACGATTGGCACCTTCGGCTCGACGACCTCGATCGCGAAGGGGCTATCCTCGGCCACGCAGACGCCCAATCGGTCCACGTCGTGTTGCCAGAAGCTGACGTTATTGGCGCCGAAGACGAGGACGCTGGCGTGGTTGAATGTGGAAGGCGGGAGCTTCAAGTTCGGATCGACGGGCGTGCCGGTCAATCGGGTGAGCAGGCCGCCGACGGGGGCGTCGACCTTGGCCTTGAACAGCACGGGGACGACCGGCTGGTTGGCCGGCATCGTGTCGCACTCGATCTCGACGCCCGGCGGCAGAGCCTCGGCCGCGACCTTCAGATCGCCGCCGAAGTCCTTGCGGTTGGCATAGACGAGCACGGCGTCGCGGTTGCCGCGGGGGACGGAGACGGTGACGTTCGGCACGCCGAGGTTGCGCTGCTCGCTCGGGACGTACATCGTGAGCTTCGGCTCGACGGGCGTCAGCTCGACGCGGTAGAAGTAGTTCGGGCCGCCTTTGCGGAGATGATCATGCAGGTAAACGACGTATTCGCCGTCCTCGGGGGCGGTGAACCGGATGAAGCTGTCGGGGCCGGCGTTGTCGTCGGCGCCGGCGATGTTGCCGCCGCCCTTCTTGGCGATGTAGAGCACGGAGTCGAGCGGCGAGCGGAGACGGCGGGCCCAGACCCAGATATCGAAAACCTGGCCCTTCTTGGCCGGGAAGACGAAGTGATCGACGTCACCTGGCTTGTCGATCACGCCGTTGAGCGCCAGGGGGGCCTGGAAAGGGGTGGCGGTGGCGTGGTCGTCGTTGGGCTCGGCCTCGATGACGTTGCCGAAGGGGGAGAGGCGGAATTCGTAGGGATACGGAGCGACCCCCTGCTCGTCCTGGGCGACGAGGCCGAAGTTCGGGTCGGGCTGAGCAGGGAGCGTGACCTCGGTGGTGCGCTCGCCGGCCACGTCGCCGATCCACTTCACGGCGACTTTCTCGCCGAGCTGGCCCCCGGCCGGCACGATCGCCCGGGGCCTCGGGTAGTGGCCGAGGTGCAAGCGGTAGAGGCAGGCCCCGTTGCCGGCATAGGCACTCTCGCGGACCTGGATGATATACTGTCCATTCTCCGGCGCGAGGACCGAGGCCACGGCATCGACACCCAGAGAGCGGCGCGTCGTCGCTGGACGACAGCTCGAACCGCTTGGCGTCGAGGATCGCGACGTAGGGGTCGAAGTGCGTGATCCCGAGCCGCAGGCCCTCGACCTCGGCGGTGATCCGCTCGCCCTTCTTCGCCTCGACGACGAAGTAATCGACGTCCTCGTTGTCGGCCACACCATTGACGCAGACATTCATCGGGATCGGCTGTGGGGCTGGCGAAGTCGTTGTTGGGCTCGGTCTCGTTCGTCTCGGGAAACTGGCCCACGCTGAACGTCCGCAGCTCGCTGATGCCGGTGGCCGTGCGGACGCGGAAGTCGTAGAGGCCGAGGCGGGCCTCCGGGGCGATCTTGAGCCTGGCCTTGACGTTGTTGTCATCGACCTTGGTGATCGCGAGCGTCTCGATGCCCGGTTGATACCAGAGGATCTCCTGCGCGTCGCCGAGCCGGGCGCCGGAGAGCGTGACCTCCAGCTCGGTCCCACGCTGGCCGCCGACGGGACGGACGGAGTCAAGGCCGGCGTGGCGGCCTGGGCGGCGCCGGCGGCGAGCAGCAAGCAGGGCGGGGATGAGGAGGGCTCGTCTCATGGCGGTCGATCCATTGCGGGGCGTGGGGAGTATCTCGGGCGGAGGGCGAGGCGCGGGCGTGGGTTCAGATGGTCCAGGTTCGAGCGCCGTCGGCCTTCGTGACCTCGATCCGGGGCCGGGGGTCGCCGGGGAGCAGGCGGAAGCTCAGGGGTAGAACAGCGCTGGCCAGAGTCTCGGGGGGCTCGACGGTCGAGGTGCCGACGAGCGTCCAGCCCTCGCCCTCGCGTCGATAGAGTTCCAGCTTCCAGGGCCGTCGATCGACGATCAGCAGCTCGCGGACGCCGACCTTGCCGTAGAAGTCGAACTTCTTGCGCGAGCGGTCGCCAGGGCTGAGGATCTCGACGGCGAAGTCCGGGCCGCCGAGCCAGTGGGTGCCCCGATCCTGGGCGGGGTTGCCGGGGAGGAAGACGGCCACGTCGGGGCAGCGGTAGTTCTTCCGCCAGTTCGTGTCCCGGTCGCTGACGTTCGTGCCGGGGAAGATCCGCGTTTCGGGGCCACCGACCCTGGCTTCCTTGAACGCAACAGCGAGTTCGAAGCCGAGGGTTTGATGCAGGTTATCCGCCAGGGGTGACATGACATAGACCCCGTTCCAGACTTCATCATGACGGTCGCCACCCATGAGGCGGCGACGGCGGAGCAACCGCTTGAACTGGCTGGGCTGGAGAATCACGCGGGGCATGGGGCGTCGGGCTCCAATGAGGGGTTGAGTCGGGCGCGTCCCCGGAATGGTGGGGCGCGCGCCTCCCCTCGATCATTGCCGGGGCGGGATCAGACGAGCAACTCCTTGCGGACGTTGCCGCCGTTGACGATCTCGATGGGACGGCCGCCGGGGGCCATCAGCTCCTTGTCGGAGACGATGCCGAGCTGGTGATAGACCGTCGAGGCGAGGTCCTCGGGGCCGATCGGGTCGCGGTCGGGCTCGCTGGCGGTAGAGTTGCTGGCGCCGAAGATCAGGCCGGGCTTGGTGCCGCCGCCGGCGAGGGCGACGCTGAAGACCTTCGGCCAGTGGTCGCGACCGCGGGTGCCGTTGATCTTGGGGGTTCGGCCGAACTCGGAGGAGACCATGACCAGCGTCCGCTCCAGCAGGCCGCGGCGGTCGAGGTCGCGGATCAAGGTCGAGTAGGCCTGGTCGAAGGCGGGCATCTGGTTGCGCATGCCGCCGGTGATGTCGTTGTGCATGTCCCAGCCGCCGTACTGGAGCACGACGAACCGGACGCCGGACTCGACCAGCCGACGCGCCATCAGCATCCGCTGGCCGGCGGTGTTGCGGCCGTACTCGTCGCGGACGTTGGCCGGCTCGGCGTCGATGTTGAACGCCTCGCGGGCCTTCTGCGAGGAGATCAGGCTATAGGCCCGGTCGTAGAAGGTGTCCATCGCGGCGAGGCCGTCGGACTTCTCCTTCTGGCGGAAGTGCTCGTTGACCGCTTCGAGCACGCCGCGGCGGGTGGCGAACCGGGATTCGTCGATGCCGCCCGGCAGGTTCAGATCCTGAACCCGAAAGCCCTTGCTGGCCGGGTCGGCGCCGAGGGAGAACGGCGAGAAGCTCGACGAGAGGTAGCCGGTGCCCGCATAGACGTTCGGCAAGGACGGGATGCAGACATACGGCGGCAGGTTCTTCCGCGGCCCGTACTCGTGGCTGACCACGCTGCCCATGCTCGGGAACTGCAAGGCCGGGCTGGGCCGGTAGCCGGTGAACATGTTGTGCGTGCCGCGCTCGTGGGCCGCCTCGCCGTGGGTAAACGAGCGGAGCACGCAGAGCTTGTCGGCGATCTGGGCCGTCTTCGGCAACGTCTCGCTGAAGACCTCGCCGGAGATCTTCGTTTGCACGACGCCCAGCTCGCCGCGATACTCGATCGGGGCATACGGCTTGGGGTCGAAGGTCTCCTGGTGAGCGATGCCGCCGGGCAGGAAGATGTGGATGACCGAGTCGGCCTGGGCCGGGATCGGGTCGTAGTGCTTCTGCTCGGCGCGGGCCTGCTGAAGCCGGAAGAAGTCGGCAAGAGTCAGGCCGAAGCCGAAGGTGCCGACCGTCAGGAATCCGCGGCGGCTGAACAGGAGCCGTCGGCCGAACGCACCAGCCATCGGGGGGTTCTCCCTCTCGTTTGAGGTTGGACCCCGGTGCGCCGGGCGACCGATCCGGGTCGGACCGGGCTCGGGCCGGGGGGTCTTGTCGAACCTTCGCTGAGACAGATTTTGGATCGAGGCGTATCGACGTCGTGGAGGCTGACTCAAACGTCTGGCCGCTTCCGACCTCGGCTCAGGCCGAGCGGCGGGCGGCAGGGCGGTTCTCGAGGGTTTCGGTTCGAGTGGGAAAGTTGGCTCGGCTCCGACCGGTCTCCTGGCAGGCCCGGCTCCCGCCGGGGATCGGGGTGGGCGCTCCGTGGCGCAAGAACACCCGGGCGGAGCCAGACCCAAAGATCGCGGCTTCTCGAACGTTCCGGCGCTCAACGCAATGATGCCAGCTCTCTGGGAAACCTGGGTTCGGGCGGATTGATCGGCACGGAATGTTTAACAATAGCTGACCATCCTTGCTCGATACGACAGAGCTGACCGCTCGCGTTGGCGCTTTTTCTGGGATCGTGCGAAATTCCCTCCAAGCAAGCAATTTCAGGGCCGCGCCGCACGCCTCTGGCGGTCGGTTGTCGTCGCCGCTAGATTGGCTCGGACCGACCTGCTCCCTGTGGTCTCGCGGGCGAATCGACAGGAGGAATCGGATGCGGACAGCCTGGATCTCCCGGATGGCCTTCGGACTGGCCGGTCTTTGCATGGTCGGAGTGCTGCGGGGCGACGAGTCCGACCGCCGCGATGCCCACTCCTTCAGTCGTCCCGATCAGGTGCGGGTCAAGCACCTGGCGCTCGACCTGACCGTCGATTTCGCCTCGAAGACCCTCCACGGCTCGGCGACCTGGACCGTCGCGCGGCTCGACGGTGCCCCGGCCGAAGCTCCGCTGATACTCGACACCCGCGACCTGACGATCGAGTCCGTCCAGGCCGGACCTGAGGCCGCGCACCTCGCCCCGACCCCGTACCGCCTCGGCGACGCCGACCCCGTCCTCGGGACGCCCTTGAGCCTGAGCTTGCCCGGGGAGGCCCAGCTGGTCCGCGTCACCTACCGGACCTCGCCGAAGGCTAGCGCCCTGCAATGGGTCGAGCCATCGGGCACGTCGGGCAAGGAGCAACCGTTCCTCTACTCGCAGGCGCAGGCGATCCACGCCCGTTCGTTCGTCCCTTGCCAGGACACCCCCGGCGTGCGAATCACCTACGAGGCATGTCTGCACGTCCCGGCCCCCTTGAGGGCCGTCATGGCGGCCGACGCCGAACCGCCAGATCGTAACGGAAAGCAATCGACGTTCCGCTTCCAGATGCCGCAAGCGATCCCCTCATATCTGATCGCTCTGGCCGTCGGTGACCTGGAGTTCCGTGAGATCGGGAAGCGCACGGGCGTCTGGGCCGAGCCTTCGGTCGTGGAGAAGGCGGCCTGGGAGTTCGCCGATACGGAGAAGATGCTGGAGGCGGCCGAGTCCCTGTTCGGGCCGTATCGCTGGGGACGCTATGACATCCTTGTCCTGCCCCCCAGCTTTCCTTATGGGGGCATGGAGAACCCCAAGCTTACCTTCGCCACCCCGACCGTCCTGGCGGGCGACCGTTCCCAGGTGGCGCTTGTCGCCCACGAGATGGCGCATTCGTGGTCGGGCAACCTCGTCACCAACGCCACCTGGCGGGACTTCTGGCTCAACGAGGGGTTCACCGTCTATCTCGAACGGCGGATCGTCGAGAAGGTTTATGGACCGGTTCGCGCCGGGATGGAGTCGGTCCTGGGCTTCGGGGAATTGAAGCGGACCCTGGACGAGCTTCCGCCCGCCGACCAGATCCTCCACATCGACCTGACCGGCCGCGATCCCGACGAGGGCGTCACTGCGATCCCCTACGAGAAGGGAGCCCTGTTCCTCGTCGCCCTGGAAAAGCGAGTCGGCCGCGACCGCCTGACCGCCTTCCTTCGCGGCTACTTCGACCACTTCGCCTTCCAGAGCATCACCACCGCCGACCTCGAAGCCTATCTGCGGAAGTCCCTCTTCCACGATGCCGAGCCCCCCCTCGACCTCCACGCCTGGCTCCACACCCCCGGCCTCCCGGCCGGCGCCCCGGAGCCCGAGAGCGAACGCTTCGACGCCATCGAAACCCTGGCGAAGCGCTGGAACTCCGGCGACCTCGCCGCCGCCGACCTGGATGTGAAGGGCTGGACCACTCTGGAGTGGCTCCACTTCCTCCGCTCTCTGCCAGGCGACCTCCCCGCCGACCGCCTCGCCCAGCTTGACGCCGCCTTCCATCTGACCGACAGCGGCAACGCCGAGATCGCGACTCAGTGGCTCCTCTTGGCCCTCCGCGACGGTTACGAACCCGCCTTCCCCCGGCTGGAACAGTTCCTCGACTTGGTCGGCCGACGCAAATTCCTCATGCCACTCTACGAGGAACTCGCCAGGACGCCCGCCGGCAAACAACGCGCTCGCGCCATCTTCGCGAAGTCACGAGCCGGCTATCACCCGATCGCGGTCGATTCGGTCGAGAAGCTGCTGGCCCGCTGACGGGGTCCATCGGCCTCGAAACTGGGGCTTCTCGGCATGGAGAGCCACGCCCATCGCGGCCCGAGGCCGTGGGGTCGGCCTCGTGGAACCGCATGGGCTCCAGGTACAATCGAGGGAGCCCCGCCGACCGGCCGGGGCTTTGCTGCCTGGAGGGCGAGCCGAGCACGCGATCGCCGGGCCGGGCGCCACGGAGCCGATCATGACCGCGACGAGACTCTTCGACCCCGACCTCGCTACCTGGGACGAGCAATACCCAGGCGCCGAGCGAGCCCCCCTGGACTACCCAGGCCACCGTCCGACCGATTCCTTCCTCTACTTCGATGGTGCCGTGCTCCGAATCGAGCAGTCCCCGGCGGGCGCTTTGCTCGTCCACGCCCGCCGCGGCGAGCCGACGCCGTTGTCGGAACTGCTCGACGAGGCCAACGTGCCGTCGTTGGAGGACCGCTTCGCCGTGCTGGCCATCGGCTCGAACGCCTGCCCGGGCCGGTTGAAGGAGAAGTATCGCGACTCGGAGCCCGGCGTCCTGATCCCGGTGCTTCGGGGCCGGGTCGCGGGCCTGGACATCGTGTACGCTTCCTACCTCGCCCCTTATGGCGCCATGCCGGCCACCTGCATCACGGCGCCGGGGACCCGCGTCGAGGCCTGGACGACCCTCTTGACAGGCCAGCAACTGGAGACCATGAATATCTCGGAAAACTTCGGGATGGGCTATCAGTTGGTGGAACTTCCCGCGAGTTTCCGGGTCGGTCGGCGTGCGATCGCCCCACCGTATGCTTACTACGACCGGCGCATCCTCGAACTCGACGGCGGGCCGATCCGCCTCGCTGCCAACGCCGCCTCGGACGCCCGCCATCCCGCCCTGGCCGAACGCGAGGTGCTCGCTCGCGTCCTCGACCGCGTGGGATACCTGCCGGGCCGGCCCATTGAGCGGCGCCACGAGCGGCTCGTCCACGGCGGCGATCTGGCCGCCGTCTCTGGCGAGATCGAGCGCCGGTTCACCCTGGACAGCGCGGGTCTCCGGCCGGGCGTCGTCGCCGACCACTCCCGGTTGCGTAAGGCCCGCTGGTCCGATACCGGCGACGAACCGCCATGCAACAGAATGGCCGACCTCTCGGGCTGAGGTCCCGCGTCTCTCCGACCCAGTACCGCTCCGATGCCCACCGCGAGTTCCTGATTCGCCTCTCCCACGAGGCCCGCAAGCGTCTCGACGTCAGGATCGGCGACCGGATCACCGTCGAGTTCCGGGGCGGCCCCGTCGCCGACGCGACGGAACCTGGCCTCATCCCGGCCTGGTTGCCGGGAACCGACAAGAAGCATTACTTTCGCGTGCTCGCCGCCGTCCGCAACCTCAAAGACCCGGCCCTGGAACGCACCGAGCGGTTCGAAGGTGACGACCCCGGCCGCTGGCTGGCCCATGTCCGGATGGACATGACGCTCCGCGACGCGATCGGGGTCGAGACCGGTGAGGACGTCTTCCTCTTTCCGACCGACGACACGATCCGTGTCCCCCCTGTCGCCCGGATGCTCGACTTCCAGTACGTCGTCTGCCGCGTCCATTTCGCCTTCCCGGGCAGCATGGAGACGCCCAACTGCATCGCCCGGCCCTCGACGATCGAGGCCCTTGGGCTCGACCGCCGGGGCATCGTCTTCATCGAGTCACCCTGCGGGCACCACGTGGAGGCCAGCCTCGTGCCGATCGACGAGGATCAGCGCACCCTTGCCCGCGAAAACGAGCAGGCCCTCCGCCTCGCGGCCGAGACCCCGGAACGCGAGATCCACCCGGGGGCCAATTATGACCTCTACCTGGACGAGCTGAAACGCCGCCGCCATCGCCCGGCCGGACATCGCGACCTGCCCCCGATCTTCATGGACGCCTCGATCCGCCGACGCCTGCACGTGCAGGCCGGCCAGGCGGTCTGGGTCCGACGTGCCACGGGGCCGCTCTACGTCGAGCGTCTGATGGATGTGATGACCCCGCTCACCCTGGCCATCGTCGGGGCCATTCTCACGATCCCCGACAAGCTCGTCCACCCCGACAGCAGCACCCGCTGGATCGTGGTGGCGATCCTGACTTCCCTCATCTTCTTCGGTGGTCTCGCCTGGTGGGAGGTCCGTGCATCGATCCGCGCTCCCCGAGGCGAGAGCGCCCCGGGCCTCGACTCCGATTAGGGGAGCCCTTGGCCACACAGTCCGGACCCTCGCAGCAGCCCAGGGCTCTGGCCGCGTTCCAGGGACGATGCGAGGCCCGACGCAGCTGGGAGGAATCCGCTCACCCGTCCCCCGTTGCCGAGGGTTCGGCGGGCAGACTCACCCGACAAACATCCGGCCATGACGAGCGACCCAGCATCCGGCCGATTCGGGATCAGTCCTTCAACTCGAAGTCGAAGTTGCGTTGATCGGGCGTCACCTCGACTGCAAGGTCTGTGGTCTGAGGGGCGGAATACTTCGGGGGGACAAGCGGCTTGGCCTTGGCGGCGATCCGGGCGACGGTCACCTGGTCGGGGGCACCACCGGGTTGCTCGGTCTCGGCCGCGGAGAGATCGACGTCCTCACGGGCGACGATCGTCACCTTGTACTTGCCCGGCAGGATGCCGTCGCCGGTCGTCAGGGTCGTGACGTCATCATAGGCGCCGTCGTGGATCGTCCCGGTGGCACCGCGACCCTCGGGGGATTCGGGGACGAAGTTGACCGTCCCGCTGGCGACAGGCTTGCCCTGGTAGGTCACCTTGCCCGTGATCGGGTAGCGCCGGCCGAGCCCGTCGTCTTCGCCACAACCGGCCACGGCGAGGGCGAAAAGCAGGCACAGCAGGTGGTAGGTTCGTTCAGTCATGGTGATTCTCGCGAAATGTTGAAGTGGGTGCAGGCTGGATCGCGGCAATCCGGGTCCGCTCGTGGGATCGGACCGTCTTGCGACCACCCAGGGACACGAGGACCGGAAGACCGGGCGTTGCGAAGGGATGCCCCTTCCCCGGCCCTCCGGCGTCTGGTCGTTCGCCGCGGTTGCGAGCGCCGCCGGCCATCAATACGAGTCGGCGCTGATCACCTCGCCACCGGCCTTGCTGCCCAGGGCGCAGTAGGTTATCCGGCTGATGCTGCTCTTGAGGAAATGGACTGAACCGTCCACGAACAGGAGGTTCGCGCCGCCGGGGTGCTTGCTCTTGAAGCCCTTGTTGCTATAAGCGAACCGGCAATTCCAGGGCATTCCCGCCTTGCCGAATGAGGCGGCGCAGCCGGGCATCGTGGCGGGTGAGCCGGAGGTGTCCCAGTTCAGAGGCACGGTGGTTCCGCCGGTGCTACCGTTCAAAGCGTAGAAGTTGCTGTCCGCGGCCTGCGAGGGGAGCATCTCGCCGACCATGATCGTGTTGCTGGTGCCGTCCGTGAACTGGGCGATGCGGGAGATCTGACCGGTCCGGTAATCAAACACCCCGCGCAGGGGACCGCCGGCTGTCGAGCTGCTGTTGCCGCAGGTGTACGTCGTGCCCCAGAAGCCGTCGTAGCCGATCCGCGGCTGGCCCGGCAGGAGCGAGGCGGCGGCGGTGCAAGGCGTCTCCCACGGGTTGACCCCCGCGGCCGTAAGGCTGCCGATGCAGTAGTTGTCGCCGAAACTGCCGGCGTAGTTCGATACGGGCACGACCGTGGAGAACGTCCCGGTCCGCGGGTCGATCGGCGGGTTGCCGATCGGGTACTGGCCGTTGTTGCCGTCGGCCGTGTTCGACGGCCGGAAGCCGTTGCCGTTGTCCGGGTCCGACGGGCAGAGCCAGGCTCCCGGAATGGTGTGCCAGATCGTGAAGGCTGCGCCGCCGTCGTACTTGTTGGCATTGCCACGCATGCTGACGTTGAAGTTCATCGCGTTGGCGATCGTGTTGCCTTCCATGAACGGCAGGGTCAAGGCCCGCCAGCTCAGCGTGCTGGTGTCGCCACTCCAGCCGGCCGAGCCGGTCCCCAGGTTCACCCCGCCGAGCGGGAACGAGCTGTTGGCGCTCTCGTAATTGTGCAGGGCGATGCCGATCTGCTTCAGGTTGTTGGTGCACTGCGCTCGCCTCGCCGCTTCCCGAGCCGCCTGCACGGCCGGCAGCAGCAAGGCGATCAAGACTCCGATAATGGCGATGACCACCAGCAGCTCGATCAAGGTAAACCCGAGCCGCGCCTTTTCGTCCCGAGCCGATCGCATGGAGGGTTCCTCATATGGGGGAATTCGCGGTCCTGCTTGTCAACGACTCCACTGCCGTCGCCACAGCATCGCCTCATCCGGTCCGGCCCAGTGCTCAAGAAACCCGAACCCCGAGGCACCGACCCCGCCGCCCCGGTTGGGTGGAATCCCTCCCACCCGATCACGGCGCCGTGTCGATTCAGATCGAAGGGGAATACCAATCAGGTCCAGACTCGGATTCAAGAATTGCGAGGTGCGTGGCGTATGAGCATGCCACAAATCCGTCTGGACAGTTGAGAAACTTATCTTATTGAATCAGTGAGGTCAAGAAAAAAACGTCAACAGAATCCACACATCCGTCGCTCTACGACTCCTCGCATCAATGCGGCGCGATCGGCTTCAGGCCCAGGATGCCCGCGACGTTCAGACCGGTGCCGACTAGACGCGGCCCGTCGGCCGGCTCGCCGAACAGAAGGATGCCCAGCACGGCGCGCCACGCCATGCCCGACTGTGGACACCATCTCCAGCGGCAGGCTCCTCGGCGTCACGACCTTACCGGGGCCGGGAGGCAACGGATCGCTGACCCGTTGCCCACGACTCCCGTAGGGCTCTCCGCTCGGGCAGCTCCAGATCGCTGAGTAGCTCGCTCGACAAGACCCACGGCCTCACTCCTTCGGCATTCGACCCTGAACCCATCCTGTCCACGGATTCCGCTTGCACCACCGGGACGCCGATCAGATCATCGTCAACGTGAAGGCTCTCCGGCGACTCTCGTTCTCCCCCTCCTGCCTCCACCATCGTCTCCTCGCTGACTCTTGTCGCCGACTCCCTCGCACGCCCCACCCCAACGGCCCAATTCTGTGCTATAAATAACACTACCCCCCTGGCAATCCGCTGGGTGTCCCGACCTGGCCGGTCGCCTGCCACAGCGCCGCGGGGACGCATTCTCAGGCGCCGAACGAACTTCAAAATAGGCAAAATCCATCGCTATTTCTCTTTCAGACACTGACTTGCGGACTGACCCTTGACTCGATTCGGAGCGCCCCCCGGCGTCACCTCGGCGTGCCATCGCCGTCCCGGGCGCATCGCCGGCGCGTCGTCCAGGCGTTCCCAACTCCGTCCGCGTGCCCACGAACGGCAAGAGTAAGCAGATCAGGCCGCCTGGCCGGGTCCAGTTTGAGGCAACTATTGGGTCAACCGGGTGAAAGCGTCTTGCCGGGGTCGGAACGATCCCGCCCCCTTGGCGGGGAAGCGGTCGGACTCCTTGAGTGAGGGTGTTTTCGGACGACGCTCTGACCTTGCCGCGATCGGCCGTTCGCGTCAGAATCATGTCGCACAGCAAGCACTTTTCTCATGTTCTTCCCAGGCGACACAGAAGAGCGCGAGGAATTCCACGGCAAACATCGCATTTCGGCCCTACTCCAGGAACCTGTCCCAGGGATGGACGATTCGAAGTTTTCAAACTGACGGGAATTGCGCCAATGGTCGGGATCGGCATCGTCGGCATCGGGTTCATGGGCATGATCCACTACCTGGCCGCCCAGCGGCTGGCCGGTGGCCGGGTCGTCGCCCTTTGCAGTCGCGACCCGAAGAAGCTGGCCGGCGACTGGACCGGCATTCGGGGCAACTTCGGCCCGCCCGGTACCCAGATGGACCTCTCGGCGCAGGCGAAGTATCCCGAGATCGACGCGCTGCTGGCCGACCCGAAGGTGCAGGTCGTCGATCTCTGCGTGCCCAACGACCAGCACGCCGCCCTGGCGATCAAGGCCCTCGAAGCGGGCAAGCACGTCCTGGTCGAGAAGCCGATCGCCTTGACCGTCGAGGATGCCGACGCCATGCTCGCCGCCGCGAAGCAGAGCGGCAAGCTCCTCATGGTGGCCCATGTCCTGCCGTTCTTCCCCGAGTTCGCCTTCGCGCTGGAGGCGGTGCAGTCGGGGCGTTTCGGCAAACTCCAGGCGGCCCACTTCACCCGGGTCATCTCCCGGCCCGACTGGTCGCGTGGGATCGCCGATGCCGATCGGAGCGGCGGGCCAGCGATCGATCTGCACATCCATGACACCCACTTCATCAGCTTGCTCTGCGGCGTGCCAACGGCCGTGCATGCCCGCGGCGTGGTTGCGGGCGGTTCGGTTGCCCACCTGACCACGCAGTACCTCTACGAACAGGCCGACCCGATGATCGCCGTCTCGGCCGTCTCGGGGCGCTCTGCCAGAACGGCCGGCCGTTCGCTCACGGCTTCGAGATTTACCTGGAGCGGGCCACCCTGAGCCTCGGGAATGCCCACGTGCCGGGTACCGGGCCGGTCAACCCGCTGGCCGTCTTCCTGCCTGGGCGAGAAGGTTGAGCATCCCGAGCTCGGCGCCGGCGACCCGATCGAGGCGTTTGCCCGTGAGCTGACCGTCGCCGTTGAGGCGGTCGCCTCCGGGACCGAAGCGCCCCGGCTCTCCGGCACGCTCGCCCGCCAGGCACTGGCGACCTGCTGGGCCGAGGTCCAGAGCGTTCAGGGCCGCCAGTCCGTCCGCATCTCCTGATGCTCGCCCGCGTCTGCAAGACCCGGCCGCCCCCGACGCGAGGAACTCCGACGGGCTCCACCATCGCCGCAAACCCTTTCCAGAATGATCGCCACCACCGAACCCATCGGAGTTTTCCCTCAAGAGTAACCACCGACGATCCGATAGTGTCAAGGAGGACAGGAAGTCCTCCGGAACGCGCTCAGGAGGAGGACGAGCGATGACGCTAGCCGTGTCGGATCTGATCCACCCGACGGCCGTGATCGGCCCGGAGGTGGAACTGGCGCCCGACGTAACCGTGGGCCCTTACGCGATCCTCGATGGGCCGGTCAAGGTGGGGCCGGGCTGCGTCATCGAGGGGCATGCCTGCCTCTGCGGCCCGATCGAGATGGGCCGGGACAACTTCGTCGGCCATGGTGCCGTGCTGGGTAAGAGTCCGCAGTCACGGGCCTATCATGGCGAGCAGACCGGCCTGGTCATCGGCGACGGCAACACCTTCCGCGAATACGTGACGGTCCACCGCGGCACAAGCGAAGGGCGACGGCCTGACCCGCGTCGGCGACCGCAATCTGCTGATGATCGGCTCGCACCTGGGCCACGACGCGCGAGGTCGGCGACGGCTGCACGATCGTCAACTGCGCCCTGGTCGCCGGTCACGTCCAGCTCGGCGACGGCTGCATCCTCTCGGGCCACACCGCCTTGCAGCAGCGGGTTCGGGTCGGCCGGCTGGCCATGATCGGCGGCATGGGCGCCAGCTCGAAGGACATCCCGCCATTCATCCTCCAGCAGGGCTACAACTGCGTGACCGGCCTGAACATCATCGGCATGCGACGAGCCGGCCTGGCCGCCGAGGCGATCGACGCGTTGCGGCAGGCCTTCCGCATCCTGTACAAGGAAGGGCGTGCCCTGCACGCCGCGATCGACCGGATCGAGGACGACTTCGGGACCATCGCCGAGGTTCGCGAATTCACCGGGTTCATCCGCACCTCGAAGCTCGGGATCAACCTTTCCCGGGCGATCGATCGTCGCGACTGGACGTCCTGACCGGATCAGACCTCACTCCCGAAGCGTCTGGCCATCCGGCTCACTCTCATCTCGCCGTCGGGCGGGTTCGGAAGCGGGCTGCGTCGTGGAAGTATCGCCGGACTGCTTCTCGAGCCGGGCGACCGGCGATCGAGCGACTCACGAACGCGGTGGAATTCGTCCTCGTCCATCTGCCCGGCCTCGTAAGCCGCCCGGAGCGAGGCAAGCGGGTCCTCTGGCTGATCGTCCAGTTCCCCGTGCGCCTCGCGCTGGGAATGCCGCAGGATGGCCAGGCCAACCGCAATGAGGACGGCCAGGCCAACGATCACCGCCATCGTCTGGAGTGTCTGGCTGCCGAACACGACACACCACCCTCTCGAATTCCGGTCTCTGCCCTCACCCGGACCGACCGCCTTGGACAGCTTTCCAGGCCGATCCAGGGCCAGCCGGAAGGTCCATCGTGGGGACGTCGACGACCGCGCAGCTTCTCCCGGAGTCTTGTCCCGGGGTCGGCCGATAGTATAGTGGATGGTAGACAGGGAGTGGACCACCAGAGCAATGGGCTCACAAAGTTCCCGTCTCCGTCCGGCCTGCGCCTCAGGAACATTCAGGAGGCCTTCCCATGCGTCGCGTTCTGCTCGGTCTCGTGACGGTCGTCGGGCTTGGAATTGTCGCGTCACCGCGCCCCGGCCCAATTCAACGCGGGATTTAGCGACCCATTCTTCCTCTACTACGGTTATTACGTCCCCTTCCAGGCCTACGAGGCTTCATTGCCTCGCCCTGAGGACACGGTCCGTGCCTTCTCGGCCCAGCGGCAGATGACGGCCCTGACCGAGCGATCCGGGCTATTCGACCCAGCCGGATCGCTGAACGATTACGACCCGCTCCGGGCTTTCGGTTCCGAAGGGGGGCGGTCTCCCCTGCCCCGCACGTCTCCGACGGGCGTCGTCAATTCCCACATCAACGGTTCGGGTCCGGCCGGCTATTTCAACCGGGTGAATACCTATTACCCGACGCTTCGCTACGGCCGCGGGGCTAACCAGAGCCTCTCGCCGATCTCCCGCTCGCCACGGTCGCGTAACATGGGCATGATGGGAGGAGGAGCCACGGCGGGTATGTATGGGATG
The DNA here is from genome assembly GCA_963752755.1 of uncultured Planctomycetales bacterium. Classification (GTDB taxonomy): domain Bacteria; phylum Planctomycetota; class Planctomycetia; order Isosphaerales; family Isosphaeraceae; genus CAVVZJ01. Next base: position 371,662 of record CAVVZJ010000014.1, read on the forward strand.
CTTCCTCCCGGTGTGAAGATTCCGGGTCGCTAAGCCAAATCGCCCTCCGGCTGTGGCGATCAGCGCGGCCGCAGCCGGAACCTCCCAGACTCTCCCCGGGTTCAATTAGACAGAGTGGACTCGCTTCCTTCAACTGAGTTCCAGATTTCGCCTAACGTCGAGCGACCGGCCGATGCCGTCCGAGCAGCGATTGACCGCCAGCGACCGGCCGAACCTCGTGGCTTACCTCGATGGCGAGCTGGCGGAGGTCGATTCGCAATCGCTCACCACCAAACTGACCCACAGCGCCACGGCCCGTCGGGAGTTGCAGGCCCTCGAACGGACCTGGGAACTGCTCGACTTCCTCCCTCGTCCCCGGGCGTCGCCCGAGCTGGCCAGCCGCACGCTGAGCCAGGCCCGGCAGCAGGAGCAGCGGGGCGAACATCGCTTCGCGGCGGCCGGTCAGTCGGCCCGCCGGGTCGTCCAGGTCGTGCTGGCGGCGGTCTTCGTGACGGCGGCCCTGGGCCTCGGCTACGTCGCCACCCGTTGGCTCTGGCCCGACCCGACCGCCCGGCTCGCTCGCGACCTCTCGATCGCCGAGGACCTCGACACCTACCGCGCTGTCGGCTCGTTCGAGTTCCTCCGCAAGCTCGACGCCACCTTCACCGATGACGAGCCCTGAGACAGCCTCACTCCGGCCAACCCCGATGCGACGCCGACCCGCCTGACCACCGCCATCCTCTCCGCGAGCCTGACGCTCCTGGGCGCCGTCGCGCCGCCGTCGGCGAACTACGAGCGGCTTCGCGCAGATGCCGCTGGCCCAGCGGCAGCGGCTCGCCCTCAAGCTCGCCGAGTTCGACGCCCTGCCGCCCGCCGAACAGACCCGCATCCGGTCGAGTTCGACGACCAGCTCCAGGTCCTCGATTCCGACGAGCGGCAGCGTTACCAGCGGCTCATGCGGACCTACGAGCTCTGGCTCCGAGCCCAGCCCGAGCCCGTCCGCTCGCAGATTCAAGAGGCCGACCCCGAGGACCGGATCAAGCTGGTCAACGAGCTCCGTGCCCGTCAGCGGAAGGAACACCAGCGGCTCGTCCAGCGAGCTCGCCTATTCGACGACCGACTCCAGATCTCGGCTCTCGGCTCCGAACCCCTCCTGCTCTCGGCCTTGCAACTCCGCTTCTGGTTCAGCCTGGAGCCCGAGCAGCGGGCAAGTCATCCTCAAGCAGCCGAACCCCAATCGCCAGAGGGACGAGTTCTTCAAGACCTTGCAGCGTTCCCAGGATCTCTCCGGTTTGGAGCGACAGATGTTCCCCAGGTTCCGCCCAGAGGAGAAGGCCGGACTGCGCGAGGGGCTCTTGCTGGATGCCCTCAAGCAGCGGCTCCGCGGCGGGAACCTGCCCCCGAAGGCCGACAACGGCCTGAAACGGCTGGAGCTGAACCTGCTCCGGAAAGCCGAGGAGCCACGGGTCGAGCCGTATCGGCTGGCCGAGTTCGAGAAGCACATGCCCCCCTGGGTCCGCGAGTCGCTCGACCCCTTCCCGCCGGATTCGGCCGAGCGACGGTTGAGGATTCTCTACCGGATGGTCTTCCCGCCCGGCGAGGAACTGCCCGCGCCGGCTCCGCCGAAGAAGCCTGCGGCCCCTCCGCGTAACCTGCCCCAGACCTCCCGAGAACGCCCCGGTCAAGACCATTTTGAATCCGTTCCTCGACGACCACGACACCCTCTGGATGCGCCGGGCCCTGGCCGAGGCGGCACTCGGGCGCGGCCGGGTCGAGCCGAACCCGATGGTCGGCGCCGTCGTCGTCCGCGACGCCGGCCGATCGCCGTCGGCCATCACGACCGCTTCGGCGGGCCGCACGCCGAGGTCGTCGCCCTGGAGCGGGCCGGCGACGGCGGCGCGGGGCTCGACGCTTTACGTAACCCTCGAACCCTGTTGCCACCACGGCAAGACGCCCCCTTGCGTCGAGGCGATCCTCCGGGCCGGCGTGGCGCGGGTCGTGGCGGCGATCCGCGACCCGTTCCCCCGCGTGGCGGGCGGCGGCTTCGCCCAGCTGGAGGAGGCCGGAGTCGCTGGTCGCCTCGGGGCTTGGAGGCCGACGCCGCCCGTCGGCTCAACGCCCCCTACCTCAAGCGGCTCGCCACCGGACGACCCTACGTCATCGCCAAGTGGGCCATGACGCTCGACGGCAAGACGGCCGCCGCAAATGGCGAGAGCAAATGGATTTCCGGACCGAGGTCGCGGGCGCACGTCCACGACTTGCGAGGCCGGATGGACGGGATCGCCGTCGGGGATCGGCACGGCTCTGAGCGGACGATCCCGAGCTCACCGCCCGGCCGCCCGGCCCCCGCGTCGCCGCCCGGCTGGTGCTCGACTCGGCCGGACGCTTGCCCCTGGACGAGCAAGCTCGCACGCACGGCCCGTGAGGTCCCGGTCTGGGTAGCCGTGACCGACCGGGCTCCGGCTGATCGCCGGGCCGGCGCTGGAAGCGGCTGGTTGCGAGCTGCTCGAGCTTCTCTGGCGAACGGCACGGTCCCGATCGGCCCCTTGCTCGACGAGCTGGGCCGGCGGGGCCTGACGAACCTGCTCGTCGAGGGTGGAGGACGGGTCCTCGGGGCGTTCCTCGATGCCGGAGAGGTCGATGCGGTCGAGGTTTACATCGCGCCGATCGTGGAAGGGGGCGACCACTCGTTCACTCCGGCGCGGGGAGCTGGGGTGGCCTCGATGAGCGCAGGCATTGAGGCTGGAGCGGCCGGAGGTCGCCTTGCTCGACGGCGACATCCAGCTCCGGGGCACGCTGGCGAAACCCTGGCTGAACCGCGAGCCGGCTTGACCGTGACCGGTGAGTACCGCTACATTCGAGGAACCACACGGATGGCCCGGACAGTCCCCGCGGTTCCGCCGCAACTCCAAGCTCTATCAAGGACTCGATGCGGTGGTCCACCCGTCTCCCGCGGCGCCTCCGACGCCGGAGGACGCCTCCGCCGGGTCCGGTCCTGAACCGCCCCCGCCCCCTCGGAGTCCCTCCTCGTGGCGGAGAGCCCTCGCGATCCCCAGCCGGAAAAGCTCGCCCCCAAGGCGGTCGTCGGACGGGTCAGCCTCTACCTGAGGCAACTGGAGACCTTCCAGCGCCAGGGGCAGGACACCGTCTCCAGCAGCCAGCTCGGCTCGGCCCTGGGGATCAACGACGCCCAGGTCCGCAAGGACCTGGCCTTCTTCGGCCAGTTCGGCTATCCGGGGATCGGCTACCGGATCGAGGAGCTGATCCCGGCGATCCGCCACATCCTGGGGATCGACCGCGTCTGGCCGACGGCGGTGATCGGCCTGGGCAACCTCGGCCGCGCCTTGATCAAGTATCGCGGCTTCCGGGGCCGGGGCTTCCAGATCGTCGCCCTCTTCGACAACGACGCCAGGAAGGTCGGCCAGACCCATTCCGGCCTGGTCGTTCGCCCGCTCGACGACTTGCCCAAGGCCATCGCCGAGCTGGGCATCCGCCTGGCGATCCTGACCGTGCCGGCCGAGGCCGCCCAGCACGTCGCCGACCGGCTCGTTGCGTGCGGCGTCCGTGGCCTGCTGAACTTCGCCCCGACGCCCCTGAACGTCCCGGAAGATGTCAGCGTCGTGGCCGTCGATCTGAGCATCCAGCTCGAACACCTGGCCTACCGCGTGCAGAACCTCGAAGGTGGCGTCTCCCACGCCGGCTGAGGTTATATCCCGCGGAACCATTCCGAAACGCCTTTCCGGAGCGGGCAGGGATTGCTAAACTGGTGTCGTAATTACCCGGTGGTGAAACGGTATCACAGCAGGTTTTGGTCCTGCTTTTCCAGGTTCGAATCCTGGCCGGGTAGCTCATCGAGTGCGGGATGTCTGGCGTTGCTTGAAGACTCATCGACTCGGTCGAGCCCAGCAGGTGGCGCTAATCGACGGTAAACTTGCTTCGCTTCCTGGCTTGCTTTCCAGGAAGCGAACCGTGGCGGTCTCCTGCCAAACTGCCTCGAACCATCCGCTTCGGCCGGGGAGGAGGACCGACTTCAGTCGGACCAAACTCCCGACATCACAAGAAGTAAGGGCCGACTGAAGTCGGCCCTTTGTCTTCCAGGCGATGGCAACCAATCCAGGTGATACCGTCTGTGATTCGGTGTCAGGCGACACGGACACTCGTCATGACACGGGCGGCGTCTGATTCGTCCGGCACGACGACGCATGGTGGCCACGACGACGCTGGCGGACCGCGACGATCCCGGCCAGGCCAAGGGCGAGCAAGGCGACGCTGGACGGTTCCGGGACGACCGTCTGATTCAGGGCCAGACTGTCGAGCGCGAAGTCGTTGCCGCTCGGGGCAGTGTTCATATCCTCGATCGTGAACGTTACCGACGTGCTTCCCATCGTGTTGAAGATCGTCTGGAAACCCGCCCAGACGCCGGCGGTCACTGGAGCCGAGAGGTCCGCAAGGATGGTCTGCGAACCGGCAGTGATCGTCAGGATGGCCGGGTTGGATGCGTGGAGCGAGGCCAGGTAGCCCGAGAAGGTGTAGTCGGTATTCGCGTTCAGGCCGCTGACTGTCTGCGACCAGACGGTCGTCGGGGTCGAGGCTCCGTTGACGAACAGCATGTTGCCGGCCGGCAGGGGCGAATTCGACACGGTGTCGGTGACCGACGAGGGATTCGTCCAGAAGTAGTTGACATTGCTGGGAGTCGTGCCAACCGAGTAGATTCCCTCGTCGAGGTTCGTCGTATTGTTCGGGACGTAGGTGTACCCGCTGGTGAATCCGGTATTGCCGGCGCTGAAGTCGCCATTGGTGAGCAGGTCGGCCCGGCTGGCCGTGGCGAACGAAAGCCCAACGAACGTTCCGAGCACGATGGGGAATAGTCTCATGAGTCTGGCCTCAACTTTCCTGTGAGTGAACCCAACGATGAGAGGCGCCGTCGGGGTCCTGCATACCTTTGGACAGAACCGGCCAGCGGAGACGTCTCGCGGACAGACCCGCCGGATCGGGGATGGATCGCCGGGGGAGTGGGGTTTGCGAGCAATGGTGTGAACTTCCTCCATCCATCTTCGTCCTGATATATTGGAAAAGAATTCCTGGTTCAATCGCGCTTCGCCCCTTTTTTCCATTTGTTGCCCAGAAGCAACACCCTCGAGCGTCAGGCCGGAGACCGAGGGCTGGTAGCACGCTCAGGATGTCGGATGCGCCGCCCAGGCGGGGGCCTGCTGCTCGTAGGAACGGATGACGGACTCGTGCTGGAGGGTCTCGGAGATGGAGTCGAGACCCTGGAGGAGTCGCTGACGCTGGGTCTCGGGGATCGCGAAGTGGAAGGAGGAGCCGGAGGGGTGGAGGGTGATCGTCTGGGACTGGAGGTCGATGGTAGCCTCGGAGCCGGGGGAGGAGCGGACGGAGTCGGCGAGGGCTTGCCAGTCGGAGTCGGGCAGCTCGATGGGGAGGAGGCCGTTCTGGTAGGCGTTGCCCTCGAAGATGTCGGCGAAGCCCTCGCCGGGGACCGGAGCGATCAAGGCCCGGAAGCCAGCCTGAGCGACGGCCCAGACGGCGTGCTCGCGGCTGGAGCCGCAGCCGAAGTTCTTGCCGACGACGAGGATGGTGGCGTCGCGGGCCTCGGGGCGGTTCAAGGGGAAGTCGGGCGCCTCGGGGCCGTGGGCGGTCGGGTCGTCGGGCGAGGGGGCGGCGCCGGGGGCGTAGCGCTTGTCGGCGAAGAGGAGGGAACCGTAGCCGGTGCGCTCGATCCGCTTGAGGTAGCGGGCGGGGATGATCAGATCGGTGTTGACGTCGGTCCAGTCGAGCAGGGCGACGCGGCCGCGGTGGGTGGTGAAGGGTTCCAAAGGACGGTCTCCGACGATGGGATGCTCAGTCTTGGTCAATGAGGATGGAACTGGTGAGGGCGATCAACCGGTCTTTCGCTTCAACTTGGGGAGACGGCCCTGCTTGCGTAATCGGACCACCTCCTGAAGAATCCGCTCCGGTGAATAATTCGTCCCCTCGCGGCGATTGAAACGCTGGGTCAGCAGGTCGAGCGAGGCGGGCCGAGCGGCGAGCTGGTCGGTGGGAACGCCGACCGCGAGGTACGTCTCTCCGAGGACCGCGATCTGATCATCGGAGAGCGGCTCGATGCTTTGCACGATCTCATCGAGGATCTGGGTAAGTCGGGCCAGGGGGACAACGCGGTACTGGGCCAGGGATGCCGGGACTTCGGATTCGGTGATTCCCTCGACAAAGAGGTCGATCGACTTTCCCCAGGCCAGGGCGGCGCCCAGTTCCATCGCGATCCAGGGAGATGGCAACGAGGACCGCGACAGGATCGCCACGAAGACGCGGGATTCCGCCATCGCGGATCGGACCGTCTCTTCCCACCGCGCCGCCCTTCTCGATTTCGACCCAACTGGTGAAGACCCGCAGGCCCCGCTCCTCGAAGCGACGGCGCACGACGTCCGCCACGCCGCGATCGAGGGGCGCCGACGAGAGGAAGACGTCGAAATTGACGGTGTCTTTGGTGCTCATCGAGAGCGCCTCTCGACGGGTCTTCGGGCCTCCTTGAGTCAGGAGGAGAGGAGCTTGCGCACGTCCGCGAACTTGCCGGCGACGGCCGCGGCGGCGGCCATGGCGGGGCTGACGAGGTGGGTGCGGCCGCCGGGCCCCTGGCGGCCCTCGAAGTTGCGGTTGCTGGTGCTGGCGGAGCGCTGGCCGGCCTGGAGCTTGTCGGGGTTCATCGCGAGGCACATGCTACAGCCGGATTGACGCCACTCGGCGCCGGCGTCGGAGAAGACGCGGTCGAGCCCCTCGGCGATCGCCTGGGCACGGACCGCCTCACTGCCGGGGACGACGAGCGCGCGGACGTTGGGAGCGACCTTGCGACCCTGGAAGACGCGGGCGGCGGCGCGGAGGTCCTCGATCCGGCCGTTGGTGCAGGAGCCGATGAAGACAACATCGACGGGGATCTCGGTGATCGGCGTGCCGGGCTTCAGGGCCATGTATTCGAGGGCGCGGCGGGCCTCGTCGCGGTGAGAGGCGGGGAGGGTGTTGGGGTCGGGGATGGCGCCGGTGACATCGACGGTCATCGCGGGATTGGTGCCCCAGGTGACTTGAGGGGCGAGGGAGGAGGCGTCGATGGAGACGTGGCGGTCGAAGGCGGAGGGGTCGTCGGTGTGGAGGGTCTTCCAGTCGGCGATGGCGGCTTCGAGGGCGGCCCCCTTGGGGGCAAACGGGCGGTCGCCGCGGGCGATGTAGTCGAAGGTGGTCTCGTCGGGCGCGATCAGACCGGCGCGGCGCCGGCCTCGATGGACATGTTGCAGATGGTCAGGCGGCCCTCCATCGAGAGGGCGGAGATCGCGGGGCCATAGTATTCCAGCACGAAGCCGGTGGCGCCCCCGGTGCCGATGGCGCGGATGACGGCGAGGATGATGTCCTTGGGCTCCAAGCCGGTCGGGAGCTGGCCGGTGATCTCGATGCCGAAGGAGTTCGGACGGGTCCCTTGCCAGAGGGTCTGCGTCGCCAGGACGTGCTCCACCTCGCTGGTGCCGATGCCGAAGGCGAGCGCGCCGAAGGCGCCGTGGGTGCTGGTGTGGCTGTCGCCGCAGACGATGGTCAGGCCGGGGAGGGTCACGCCCAGCTCGGGGCCGATGACGTGGACGATCCCCTGATGGCCGCTGCCGACGTCGTAGAGATTGATCCCGAACTCGCGGCAGTTGGCCCGCAGGGTCTCGACCTGCCGGCGCGACATCGGTTCCTTGATGTCGAACTGGTTCTCGGTCGGGACGTTATGATCGGGCGTGGCGATGGTCAGGTCAGGCCGGCGGACCTTCCGGCCGGCGAGGCGGAGGCCCTCGAAGGCCTGCGGGCTGGTGACCTCGTGGACGAGGTGGCGGTCGATGTAGAGCAGGGTCGCCGTCTCGGTCTCTTCGAGGACGTGACGCTTCCAGATTTTGGCGAACAGGGTCTCGGGTGCAGGCATGACCGTCCTCTCGGGGCGATCCTCGGCGCGGGCCGTCAGGAGATGGGTAACCGGTTCGGGGTGTCGGGTTTGGGATCGAGTATTATACGCGAGCCACGCCGCCAGGGGCACCCCGAGCTGATCGTTGGACAGGCCGAGTGCCGGTCGGGTTCGGGCGCCGCTGGCCGGGCGATTCAGATCCACGAACCCGCTGATGCTATCCGATTCGAGCCCGACTCCTGGGGGACAGCCGGGGGCGGCTGTCCCACACCGCCAAACCGGACAGCATCAGCAGGTTCGTGGATCAGGCTCTCCGAGAAGGTGCGCGGTGGCCTTCGATCCGGCGTTGCCAATCGTGTCAGAGAGCCTCGGAGCGCCGAGGGCAACCGCTTACTGTTACCGATCGCTGGCGCTCAGCGACGATTCGAAGACGCCCGAGCGACGCGCCCGGGACGCCTGCGTCACGGCATGAGGACGCTTCCAGACCCCAGCAAACCCAGATCGTAAATTCCATTCTTACAATGATTTAGAACTCGATTTTGCCTATTTTGTAGTTCGTTCGGCGCCTGGGACGCGCCGCGGCGTCGCCTCGACTTGCCAACATCCGGGGAGAGGATGACAACCGAATGGCCTGGGGGCCAGCGATAATTATAGCACAAATTCGGGACACTGGCGCGAGAAGCCTGGATGGTGGTCAGGATGAACCGAGGGCGTCCTGAACTGGGATCGGGTGGGGAACGGGGACAGGCACCGGTCGAAGAGGCCCGGCGCCTGTCCTGGTTTCCCGTCCCTGGACCATCCCGGATCGCCACTGATTCACGAACCTACGGATGCTGTCTGGCCGCCTCGAAGTCCACAAGATGCCATCGCTCCGGCTTCGCCACTGATTCACGAACCTACGGATGCTGTCTGGTGCTCGTGTGGCTGGGGCGTCGAAGACTCCGCCCCAGCCACACCAGGCCAGACCGGACAACCTCAGCGGGCTCAGGGCGGTCGAGGAGCGACGCGGGCGATGGTGTGCGATCAACCGCGGGCCCTGGCAGCGGCATCGGCGTGGCGGACGGCGGCGAGAGCCTGGGCGGGGTCGCGGCGGGGGCTCAGTTCCAGGCCAATGGCGCCCTGGTAGCCGACGTCGTGGATCACGCGGAGGACGTGGCCGTAGTCGATCTCGCCGGTGCCGGGCTCGTGGCGGCCGGGGTGGTCGGCAATCTGGTAGTAGCCGATCAGGTCATGGTACTCGCGGATGTTGCCGGTGAGGTTGCCCTCGCTGATCTGCTGGTGATAGACGTCGAAAAGCATCTTCACGTTCGGCGAGCCGACGGCCTTGAGGATCTGGGCGGCGTGCGCGCTGGTGACGACGAGTTGCTTGGGGTGATCGACGAGGATGTTCAGGGGCTCCAGGATCAAGGTGATCCCCGCCGGCTCGACGATTGCGGCGCCGGCCTTGAGGGCGTCGATGACGGCCTTCGTCTGGGCATTGCGGTCGAAGCCCGCGGTCTCCTCGCCGGCAACGACGCAGAGCTTCTTCACGTTGAGCTTCTTCGCGACCTCGACGGCGGCCTTCACGTCGGCGATGAACTCGGCCTTGCGGTTCGGGTCGGTGATCCCTTCGGGGAAGCTCTTGGGAGAAGCGGTGAACTGGACGGGGTGGAGGTTCAGCTCATCGTTCAAGGCCTTGATCGCGTCGAGGTTCTTGTTGCGCCAGGGCCAGAACTCGTAATGGGAGAAGCCAGCCTGCTTGACCTTCCGGAGCCGTTCGAGGAACGGCAGGTCGTGCCAGAACATTTCGACGTTGACGGCGTAGGTCAGCCAGGTCTGGTCAGCCGGGGTGGGAGCCTCGTCGGCCTGGGTGCGGGCGTTGAGGGTCAGGGCGGCGCTGGCACCGAGGCTGGCGCGGAGGAAATGGCGGCGAATGGACATGGGTGCTCCCCGATGGCAAAGGGCGGTTTGGCTGTGGGGGGGTGAGGAGACCTAATGACCCGAATAGAGGGCTTCGATGGGCTGGCCGGTGGTGATCGGGAACGGGCGGTTCAGGGGGTCGGTGTAGGTGGCGGCGGGGTCGATACCGAGGGCGGAGAGCATCGTGGCGGCGACGTCCCAGGGGCCGACGCGGTCGGAGAGGGGGTAGGCGCCGATCCGGTCGGAGGCGCCGAGGACGGAGCCGGGCACGACCCCGGCGCCGGCCATCAGGATCGAATAGACGTTGGCCCAGTGCTTACGGCCCGGCAAGTTGCCCGCAAACTTCCCTTCGAGGGCGACCCGGGGCGCCCGGCCGAACTCGCCCATGCCGACGACGAGCGTCTGGTCGAGCAGGCCTCGGTCGTCCAGGTCTTCGAGCAAGGCGGAAAGGCTCTGGTCGAAGCGAGGGAGGAGGTAATCGCGATAGACGGAGAAGATGTCGTTATGGGTGTCCCAGCCGTAGGTGTCGATCTCGTCGGGGTGCTTGTCCTGGCCGCGCGCGGAGTGGTTCCAGAAGACGGTGATGAGGGGGACCTCCGCCTCGGCCAGGCGACGGGCGAGCAGGCAGGCCTGGCCGGAACGGTGACGGCCGTAGCGTTCGCGGACGGAATCGGGCTCGGCGACGAGGTCGAATGCCGCGCGGGAGCGAGGGGAATCGAGCAACTCGAACGCCTGACGGTAGAGGCCCTCCATCTCGCCGAAGGGGGGCGGGTCGAGCCAGGCGCGGCGGTTGGCGTCGAAGGATTCGAGCAGGGAGCGCCGCGATTCGATCCGGAACGGGGTCAGGCCCGGCGACGGGGCGAAGCTGGGGAGGGCCTCGGACCCGGCGGTCACGTCGCCGACGAGGAAGGGGTCGTACTCGCGGCCGAGGAAGCCGGCATCCTGTCCGGGGCCGGGAAGCTCGGGCACGAGGGCGGGGCCGTTGACGTGGACGGCGGTATAAGGAGCGCGTCGGCTCGGGCGGACGCGCTTCAGGACGGCGCCATACGTGGGAAAGTCGTTCGGGCCGGGGGGTGGGTTGGAACTTTTGCGGGGGTGGTAGCGGCCGGTCAGGGCCAGGTAGGTGGCGGAGCCGTGGTCGAGGTCGTCGTGGGAAACGCTGCGGACGAGGGCGTAGCGGTCGGCCAGGCGGGCGAGCCGGGGGAGGTGCTCGCCGAGCAACGTGCCGGGCACGGCGGTCGGGATCGCGCCGAAGGCACCGCGGATCTCGGCGGGGGCGTCGGGCTTGGGGTCGAACGTCTCGAACGGGCTCTGGCCGCCGTTGGCATAGACGAGGATGACCGACTTCGCCCGCCCGAACCCCGCTGGCCGCGATGGCTCCGCCGCTCGCGCCGGAGAGGCCCATCCGACGAGCCCGGCCAGGCCGCCGAGGTAGAGCCATTCGCGACGATTCAGGGCATTGGCCCGACCCGTTTGGCCGGCACGGAATCGGAACACGGGCAAGGTCCTCCCGACGGTTGGGTGATCGTGCCCATCTTACTCGACGATCACCGCCCCGACCAAGGAAGCGGCGCGGTAAGCCGTCCGGGGAAAACGGACCGTGCATCTTGCTCGCAACGGGTGGGAGTGTTACAAGCGCCGGAGAGATGCGGATATTTCTCCTCATCCCGGAGAGCCGACCCGCCACACGGTGGGTCCATTGTCTGGAGGTCGAAACGATGGCAACGCGAGAGGGTCGCACGCGTCGGGAGTTCCTCGAAGACGTCGGTCGGGGGATGCTCATCGCCGGCATCGGGCTCGGCACGGCGGTGGACCTGGGCCTCGCCCCGGCCTCCGCCGCCGACGGCGAACAGGACGAACGGCTCCGGTTCGGCGAACTGGAACCGCTGGTCGGGCTCTTGCAGGAGACGCCGGCCGAGCGGCTGGTGCCGGTGCTGGTCGAGCGTTTGCAAGGCGGGACGGAACTGCGCACGCTGGTCGCCGCCGCGGCCCTGGCGAACGCGCGGACGTTCGGCGGCGAGGACTACGTCGGCTTCCACACGATGATGGCCCTGGCCCCTCGCTGCACATGGCTGGCGAGATGCCCGAGTCGCGGCGGGCCTTGCCGGTCATCAAGGTTCTCTATCGCAACACGAACCGGATGCAGGAAAGCGGCCTGCTCGCGCATGAGGTGCTGCACCCGGTCGAACCGCTCTGCTGCCTGCCCGAGGGTCGCGAGGCGGGCGACGTCCTGCGCGAGATCGTCCGCCAGAAGGACATGAACGGCGCCGAGGCGACCTTCGCTACGATCGCGCAGGGCACGCCGGATGAGGCGTTCAACGCCGTGCTCTGGGCCGTACAGGACAACACCGAGGTCCACCGCGTCGTCTTGCCCTACCGCGCCCGCGACCTGATGGGCTTGATCGGCACCGAACGGGCTCACACCCTGCTGCGGCAGTCGGTCCGCTACTGCGTCAAGAGCGAGCGCGACTGGAACCACTCCCCCGAGATCGACGAGCCGCGGACCGTTCTGCCGAAGGTGCTCGACCAGTACCGCCTAGTCGGCCGCCCCACCGGCACCCGCAAGGCCGATGACGACTGGGTCGATCACCTGGCCCGCACGATCTACGCCGGCACCGGCGCCCAGGCCGCCGAGGCCGCCGCCGCGGCGCTAGCGGAAGGGTTCCGGCCCGACGACGTCGGCCAGGCGATCGCACTGGCGGCCAATCAACTGGTCCTCCGCGACAAGGGCCGTCTGCCCGAGCAAGCCCAGCCGGGCAAGCCGGCCGGCAGCGTCCACGGCGACTCGGTCGGCGTGCATGCCTGCGACTCGGCCAACGCCTGGCGGAACATGGCCCGCGTCGCCGACGCGAGGAACGCCGTCGCCTGCCTGATTCTCGGGGCCTACCAGGTCGCCCACGACCGGGCCGTCCGGTTCGCCGATTTCCTCCACTGGCCCCTCTTCCACGAGTCGGCCGCCGAGGCACCGACGAAGACAGCCGACGCCGGCACCTTGCTCCGCGAGCTGGAGGACGCGATCCGCTCCAACGACCAGCGCCAGGCCGCCGCGCTCGCCCAGCACTACGTCCAGCTCGACCATCCCCACCGGCCGGCCTTCGACCTCCTGCTTCGCTTCGCCGTCAGCGAGGACGGGGCCTTGCACGCCGAGAAGTATTACCGGACCGTCTCCGAGGAATTCGCCTCCACCCGCCCCGCCTTCCGCTGGCGCCAGCTCGCGGCGTTGGCCCGCGTGACCGCCAGCGAGTACGGCCGGCCGGCCCCGGGCTACGAGGAAGCCTGTCGGTTGCTGAAGGTTTGAGCGGAGCCGACGACGGGCTCAGCCCTCCACCCCCCAACACCCCGCCGCGATCGCCGGAACCGGCGGGGGCTCGACCTCCCCGCGACTTCGAGGAACGACGCATGTTCTCCCGCCTGCTCGCCGCGGCCTGCTTCCTCGCCTTCCTCGACCCAACCCTCCATGCCGGCGACGGCCCGCCGAAGACCGCCCGCGACGAGCACTGGCTCTGGACCACCGCCCACGCCATCCCCGAGGAGACGACCAGCGAGCAGAGCGGGTATTTCTCGATCGTCGAGGGCAAGAACGGCCGGCTTTACCTCGGAACGGCGAAGTACGGGTCGAATGCCTACCTCGTCGAGTTCGACCCCAAGACCCAGCAGCTGAAGGTCGTCGTCGATGCCCAGAAGGAGATCGGCACCGACGCCAACGGCTTCGCCTCCCAGTCCAAGATCCACACCCGCAACAACGTCGGCGCCAGCGGTCGGATCTACTTCGGCACCAAGCAAGGCTATCCCAAGGAGGGCGAGAAACGCACCGACTACCCCGGCGGCTACCCGATGGTCTATGACCCGTCCACCGGCAAGTCGCGGCGTCTATCCGATCCCCATCCCCCATCAAGGCATCATCAGCGTCACGCCCGACGAGTCCCGCGGCGTCGCCTACATCTCCACCTGCTCCGACGAGCGCCCCGTCGAGAGCACCCATTTCATGGTCCTCGACCTGAAGACCGGCGACTACCGCGACCTCCTCGACTGCCACCACATGTACGCATTCATCGTCGTCGATTACCTGGGACGGGCTTATCACCCGATCCTCGGCGGCGAGATCGCGCGGTATGAGCCCGAGGCGGAGACGTTGACCCGCCTCAAGCAGACCATCGACGGCCAGCCTCCCACCAAGGAATCCCTCCTCGCCCACCCCGAGAGCCACCCGATCAACTGGGACATCTCGCCCGACCGCAAGACCCTTTACGCCGTCGCCCTGAGCGGCAATCAGCTCTATTCCTACGACCTCACCGCCACCGGCGACACCCTCCCCGGCCGCCGCCTCGGCCCCCTGATCCCCGGCGCCGAGGCCACCGATTGCCGCGCGATGTGCGTCGGTTCCGACGGCACCGTCTGGGCCGGCGTCGCCGCGACCTTCCCCAACAAGGGGCAATTCCTCCACATCGTCCGCTACCGACCTGGTGACTCCGCCCCCCGCGACATGGGCCCGATCGCCATTGGCAATCCCGACTACACCACCTTCACCGACGCCGACGGTAAGGAAAAACCCCACCACAACGGCGTCTATCGCCTTGACGACGGCACGCTGTTGCCCCGCTACGTCATCATGGGCATCTGCGCCACGGATGACCGTACCATCGCCTTGACGACGCTCTATCCCTTCACCCTCCACACGCTCCATTTCCCCGAAGTCGCTGGCGTCACCACCGAGTACCGCCACAACGCCCACGCCGACGTCCTCCTGAGTCGCCTCGTCCAGACGGACACCCTCGATGGCAAGGGACGCCGTCCCCCGCTCGACCTCGTCTCGCTCTATACCGACCAGGTGCCCGGGAACGACACGAGCCGTCGCCTCGCCCGCGAACACGGCTTCACGATCTACGACGACGTCGCCGGCGCCCTGACGCGAGGCACCGGCCAGCTCGATGTCGATGGCGTCTTCCTCGTCGCCGAGCACGGCCGGTATCGGCGGTCGGATACGGATCAGATCCGGTATCCGAAGCGCCGGCTGTTCCGGGAGGTGCTCGACGTCTTCGATCGGAGCGGCCGGGTCGTCCCCGTTTTCTTCGACAAGCATCTGGCCGACAACTGGACCGATGCGAAGTGGGTCTATGACGAGGCTCGCCGCCGCCGGGTTCCCTTGATGGCCGGCTCCTCCGTGCCGGGGCTCTGGCGGTATCCGCCGACCGACGTGAAGCGGGGCGCGAAGCTCAAACAGATCGTCGTCACCTCCTACGGTGCCCTCGATGCCTACGGCTTCCACGCTCTCGAAGTCGCCCAGTGCCTCGCCGAGCGCCGCGCCGGCGGCGAGACCGGCATCCGGGCGGCCCAGTGCCTCACCGGCGACGCCGTCTGGCAGGCTGGCCGCGACGGCGTCTTCGACCGCGCCTTGCTCGATACCGCCCTGTCGCGCTTGAAGGAGCGTCCGCTACCGCCCGGTAAGCGGATCGAGGATCTCGTCCCCGAGCCGGTCCTCTATCTCCTCGACTACAACGACGGCCTCCGCGTCTGCGTGATCGTCCTGAACCACGCCGTCGTCGAATGGGCGGCGGCCTGGCGATACGCCGACGATGATGCGATCGACTCCACCCTCTTCTGGACGCAGGAGGCCCGCCCCTTCTCCCACTTCAATCTGCTGCTCATGGGCATCGAACGCCTGATGTTCACGGGCCAGCCGACCTGGCCCGTCGAGCGCACCTTGCTGACCAGCGGTGCCCTCGACGCGGTTCTCACCTCCCGACGCGACGGCGGCCAACGCCTCGAAACGCCCTGGCTCAACGTCTCCTACAGGAGCGACTGGAACTGGACCGAGCCCCCGCCGCCCCCGCCCGGTCGGCCGATTCAGGAGCAGTGAGGGCGAGTCGCTGGCAGCGTCGCCTCACAAGTCCCGATCGGCCGTCAGGACCGGCTCCGGAGCCCCGGGGCGTCCCACCCGATCAGGGAGGTCACGGCGAGCGGCGAGCGGTCCGGCGACAGGCCAACCTGCGATCCGACGACGGAACGTGACCTCCACGAGGCGCCGCACGGTCTCGCCGGGCAGGAAGGACGCACAGCCGACCAGCATGATCAGGGCAAACGTCCACATCCCCAGGCAGAGGCCAATCCCCGCATGGAGCACGACCGCCCCGACCAGCATCAAGGGCCGCCAGCGAGGCCGCCAGATGAGGAAGGCAAAGGCGACTTCCCAGAGGACCGAGACGTGGGTCATGAGGTTCAGCCAGTACGGGTGCCAGGCCAGCCAGGTCATGTCGGTGGACTGGTACTCCAGGTTGGCGAAGGCCCGCCACATGGCCGTGCCGTCCCACCACGACGCGCCCTGTAGCTTCGAGATGCCGGCGAAGAAGTAGATGACGCACATGTGAACCTGGATCAACCGAATCGCCAGATTTGCCCCCGCGCTCGGCATGGGCCGCGACGCCACGGCCCCACGTCGGCGGGCCGCCAGCCAGCGGTCCAGCGAGAGCGCCTGCCCGCTCGGACCAATCGTCAGGTAGAGCAAGAGCATGACGTTGAGCTGGTCGAGCCCGAATGTCGCCGCCGGGACGCGATGGGCGTACGAGATCGTGACCACCAGCGCAAGGACCGAGGTCACACGGGTCCAGAGCCCGACCGCGAAGAGTCCCAGGATGACCATCGCGACGGCGTGGACGGGCCCGATCCAACCCGCGGGGACCGACCACCAGAACGAGCAGGCGAACCGACTGACCTGCATCGAATGCACCAACTCGGGGCTGAGCCATCCCGACGGACCGAAGAAGCGGCTCATCGCCAGGCCCCACACGGCGTGCGTGTAAAGCAGCATCAAGCCCGTCAGGATCCGCAGAAGGCCCAGCAAGGTCGGGTCGGCCGGAGTGTACCAGAAGGTGTTCCAATCGCGAGCCAGCGAACGCAGCGAGCTGGCCGCGCCCCGGAGCCACGGGTTCAGTCGTCGCATCGGAAGACCCCCAGAGGACGCGCCTCGTAGCTTTCCGGATCGTCCAGCCGACCGCCACCACGGACCCGCTCCATCGTCGGAAGCAGGTGGAAGAGCTGTGTCAGGCGGACCTGTTTCGCCCCGAATTCGTGGCCGATGTGCTGTGCATAAGACTCGTGCCAGAGCGTCTGTAATTCCTCGGGTGCACCGTTCATGTGCTCGGTCAGCATGAAGTAGCGGTGGTAGAGGAGCCGCGGCCCAATCCGTCGGTCGGGGATGCGACCACGAACCACGGACCCGTCCGCGCGCTCGGCCTCGAAGGCGAGGAGCGTACTTTCGCCCGGCTCGGGAGCGAAGAAGTGGTGGCCGTGATTCAGGTCCAGGAACACCAGGTAGGGATGGACCAGCTCCCAGGCAGAGTTCATCAAGGAGGAGGACGGGCTCACCGACGCCGGGGCGATGATGATCGCCGCGAGGTGGAAGACGAGCCAGAGGTTGACGACCCAGCGCAAGCGACCCCCAGCCGTCCGCCGGAGCGGAGGGACCAGGTCGTCGGGGGTCAGGGCGGTATCGGCACGACGACTCACGACGACATCTCCCTGTTCAGGCGCAGCCACCCGAGTGTCAAAGCCACCGGGCGAGACGGCTTCGTCCGCCTCCCCCGGCGACTTCGCCAGCCTCCAGGCTCCATCGACTGCATTCGAGGTGCCTACGGCCGGCAACAGAACGACTTCCCGATCAATACGAGCCGCCGCTGGAACCGCCACCATGGTGCCGGTTGAGGAAGCCGCCGTGCGAGCCGCCGCTCGAACCGCCGCTCGAGCCGCCACCGTGGTGCTTGCTGAAGAACCCACCGTGCGAGCCGCCGCTCGAGCCGCCGCCGTGGTGCGAGCCGCCGCTCGAACCGCCGCTCGAGCCGCCACCGTGGTGCTTGCTGAAGAACCCACCGTGCGAGCCGCCACTCGAGCCGCCGCCGTGGAGCGAGCCGCCGCTCGAACCGCCGCTCGAGCCGCCACCGTGGTGCTTGCTGAAGAACCCACCGTGCGAGCCGCCGCTCGAGCCGTGCGAGCCGCCGCTCGAGCCGTGCGAGCCGGCCATGGCCGGCTCCGATCCGCTGAGGACGATGGCCAGCGCGCCCAACGAGGCGACCGAAAAGACCGTCCGACGCAACTTCTTCATGGGAATCCCCCTCTTGTTGCCAATCACTCTTGGCGAACCCTCGACAACGCTTCCCGATTCGCGGCCGTAGCCGCGCCCGACGCAAGCCGCCACCAACGATTCCCTCCAAATCACTCCGATACGGTTTCTCGGACAACGTCCGGTCCTTCCGATCGCGAGCTGTTTGTAAATTGGGAAATATTGGGTTTTTGGCGAGTCTGCGATGCTTGAATCTACTGGGTAATATGAGCGGAGGCAAGTCGCGATCGGGAATTTGCGCCACGCCCTCCCCTTACAGATGGAGCTTCACGGCCGCCGACGCCGGCGCAACCTCAGGCCAGGCAGTGTCTGGCGATGATTGGGAGGCGAGCGCAGAAGTCTCCCGCCGTCGCGATCCCGGTTCGCGACGGACTTCTCAGGACGCGGGAGGCGAGCCGAGACGCGGCGCCGGTCAATCCATCCCGAACGCGGTTCTCAGCTCGGAGACGACCGCGTCGGACATGGGCGAGACGGAGGGGGCGTCCATCGCGAGGGCGTTGATGAGAGCCTCGGCGGTGGACTCCAGGACCTCCAGGCGGTCGAAGGCATCGAGGACGCTGGTGCCGCAGACCTGGACGCCGTCGTTGTCGAGGATCAGGACGGGATCGCGGAGGTTGGTGAGGGCGGCGAGGTCGCGACCGTCGGCGAACTGGAGGCCGTAGGGAACGCGGCGGGTGTCGCGGAGGAACAGGTAGCTCTCGGGGATCGTGCGGGTTGCGAGGGGGGTGTCGGTAACACTGAAGGCGGTGGCGTTGACAGGATAAGCTGTGACGATCGCGCGGACCTCGGGATGGGCTTCGTAAACCGCCGCGGTGGTTGACCGCGGCGCTGCTGGGAGTCATCCCGGGCTCCGGGGCGCCCTGGCGGACGAAGACAATATCGGGCAGGTCGAGCGTGCTACGATCAACGCGGTGGGGCGTGATGAGAAAGGAATCGTCGTCGAGTCGGGCGGAGAAGGCGCCCTGGGTACTGATCATCAGGCGCTGGCGGTAGCACCGGCGGACAAACTCACAGAGGAGTCGACGCAGCTCTTTTTCCTGACTCGTGACCGGCCCCGGCCGGTTCGTGGGCGAGGCGGTGGTCAGGGGGCGGGGGCGGTCGGCGTCGGCGTCGGTGAGATAGCGGACAGGGCCGAGGAGGCCGCCTTTGAGGATGGTCTTGGCGCAGAATTCCAGGGTCTCGAACCGCTCGAACGCTTCTTGAAGCGAGACGCCAGCGGTGACGACGCCGTGGTTCTCCAGCACGACGCAAGCGGAACCTTCGGTGAAGGCGTCGGCGATCCGGCGGCCGAGTGCCTCGCTGCCGGGCAAAGCGTAGGGGGCGAAGCCGACGGGGCCACAGACGCGGCGGGCGGTGGGGAGCAATCGGGTGTCGGGAACCCGTCGGCAGAGGCTGAAGGCGACGAGGGCGACGGGGTGGGCGTGGACGATCGCGCGGAGGTCGGGGCGAGCGGCGTAGATGGCGCGGTGGAAAGGAAGTTCGGACGAGGGGCGGTGACGGCCTTCGGGAGAGCCGTCAGGGCGGCAATGCGGACAATATCGTCGCGCGTCAGACTCCCCTTATCGACGGCGGCCGGGGTAATCCAGAGGGTGCCGTCGTCCTCGCGGATCGAGAGGTTGCCGCCGGAGGTCGTGGTCATCCGGTAGCGATAGACCCGCTCCATCGCCCGCATGAGGGCGTCGCGGGGGTGGATCAACTCGGGCATGCGGTCGGTCATCGTCGGGGGCTCCCATCGTCAAACGACCGGATTACACGGCACAGCGGGCCGCCGATCAATGGGGCTCCGAGGCGAGACCATGAAGATGGCGGGCGTTGCGGAAGTCCCATTCACTCCCAACGCTGTCATCTTGAATGAACGTATTCACCTTGGCGGCGTTACTTGGTTGTTGACCTCCCCCATCCGTCGCGTGACGATGATAAGGAGAGCATCGGGGCTCGCGCCGCGGGGCAGTCGGCTTCCGGGGGAGGTCGGCGATGATGGGCGAAGTGCTATTCTGGCTGTTCGTCGTGCTGGGGGTCATCACTCTCGTCGGCCACGGGATGTGGGTGTTGCTGCGGGCCCTGGGAAGGGGGCTCGAAGGTCTCCTCGGCACGGCCGAGCCGAGGCCGATCGAGGCGTGGCTCTGCCCGCGCTGCGGCGAGGCGCGTCCGAAGTCGCCGGGCGTGTCGCGGTGCGACCTCTGCGGCTGGCCGGCGTTGTCGGCCGGTCAACCGCTCCGCGATCGGGCCGATCTGGCCTTCCGTCGGCTGCAACAGAGAATTAATCGCTATCAACGTCTCGGCCTGTTCACGGCCGAGGAGCGGGACCGGCTGCAGGAAGCCCTCCCGATCGTGGCGACGCCACGGCTCGCGCCCGCCGAGGTCCCGGGTCCGGCACCCCGGCGCCGGGCGCCGGAGCCGGTCGCCGCCGCGGCCGAGGTCGTGAAGCCGGCGGCTCTTGAGGAGATCGCGTTCCTCGAACCGAAGGGGCCGGAGGTCGGGCCGGTCGTGGCGGAGCCGTTGGCGACGGAGCCGAAAGAAGCGGAACCGGCTGGGGTCGGGGGACGATCGCGGAGCGTGCTGGACCTGCTGGCAGCGTTCTTCGAGGAGAAGAACATCCGCTGGGGGGAACTGGTGGGCGGCTTGCTGATCGTGGGTTGCTCGCTGGCCCTGGTCATCAGCTTCTGGGCGAGCATCGCGGAGCGCCCGATCTTGAAGTTCGGCCTGTTCAACGGGGTGACGGCCTTGCTGTTCACGCTCGGCTTCCACGCCGAACGTCGCTGGAAGCTGCCGACGACGGCGCTGGGCCTGATCGTGATCGCGACGTTGCTGACGCCGTTGAACTTCCTGGCGGTCGCCTCGCTGGCGCGGGGGGCGGAAGTCGGGACGGGCTGGGCCCTGGCGGCCGAGCTGGCGATGGTGACGCTCTTCGCGGGCCTGGTGTATCGGGCGGGGCGGTCGGTGGTGACGCGGGGGCCGGTGGCGCTGGTTGTGGGGGTGCTGGTGCCTTCGGTGGCGATGCTCCTGATCCGGGGGGCCAACCCGCCGCCGGGAACGCTGGGGGTGGTGCTGGGACTCGGGGCCTTGCCGATCGTGGGTCAAGGGGCGGCGGTGGGGGCCTTGATGATCGGAGCAAGGAGGGAGCGGGAGGTCGGGGCGGAGCTGGCGAACGAGATGCTGCGGATGCTCGGGCTGGCCTGCTTCGCGACGGCCCTGGCGCTCGGCCTCCTGCTGGTACGGGGTGGTCCGATCGCGGCAACGCTGCACCGGCTCGCCCCCCTGGCACCGCTGGCCGGGGCGACGGTGCTCGCGCCGGGTTTGTTGCTCTGGAGGCGGACGGTCGCGGCGGACCTGATCGGCTACCGGATTGCCGGAACCGCCATCGCGGCCGGCGGGAACGCTCCTGATGCTCGCGGGGGTCGTGCTGGCGTGGCCCGAGCCGTCGGTGATGTTGCCAGTCGCCTTGTTGAACTTCGCGGTGTTGACCGGCCTGGCCCTCACGCTCGAGGTGCCCGCCGCGCATGTGCTGGCGGGGTCTTGCCTGACCCTGGCGTACCTGCTCGGCTGGCTGGTGATCTCGGGTCGGCTCGGCTGGCAAGGCGTGACCGAGGCCGAGGCGATGGGGGCCTTGCTCTCGGGTCGGAGCGGGATGGCCCTGGCACCGATTGTCCTGCTGTTCGGGGGAGCGACGGTCGCGGGCTTGCGGCTGGGTCGTCGGCTCGATGCGCAGGCGTTGGGGATGGTGGCGGGACTGGCGGGGGCGTTCAGCGTCGGACTGATGGGCTGGCATGGCTTCGGGAGGACGGGACAGGCTGCGGCGGTGGAGTGGGTTTATGCGTTGTATGCGGTCGCGGCACTGGTCGGGGCTCCGGGGTTCGGAAGGTGTCCACTCGTCGGAGGAACGACGGGGAAGATCGAGGAACGGGTGCTCGGGTGGACCGGGTCGGCTTTGCTGCTGGCGGCGGCGTTGCAAGGGTTCGTCTTCGGGACGCGAGCGCCGGCCCTGGCCTTGCCGTGGGTCGTGGCCTTGCTGGCGCATGCGAGCGTGACGGCGGTTCTCGCCGTCGTGCTGGGGGCCTGGAGGCGGGATGAGGAGTGCCTGCGGGCCATCCTGACACGATCGGCGCTGGCGACGTCGATCGTGGCGGCGGTCTGGCTGGCGGTCGTGCTGGCGGTCGCCGATCCGGGGACGCTGGCAAGGCATCTGGGGTGGCTCGCCCTGGTCTGGCTGGTGCTGGCGTGCGAGGAGGTCCAGCCGGCGCTCTTCGCGGCGATGCAGGCGGCGTTGACGGGCTCGGTCGTCTTCGCGGTGGCGGCCGGTCTGGCGAGGCGATCGTGGTACGTCGCCTCGCGGTTTCCGTGGCTCGACCCGAGGACCTTGCAGGCGCAGGGGATGGCACTGGGCTTGCTGAGTCTGGCCTGGATCGCGTTGAGGCTGGGCGTGCGGGTCTGGTCGCGACCGGAGGGGCCGACGGCCAGGGCGAAGATCCTGGTCGATCCGCCGTGGCCGGCGATGGATCGGTATCCGCGGTGGGTCCTCCTCGTGATGCTGGTGGCTCTGGCGGTGTATGGGGTGCTGCCGGGGGCGGCCGCGGAGTTGACGCCGCGCGGGATGGCGGCGAGGTACGGGTCGGGGGCGTTCGAGCTGACGGGTATCCCGCATGGTCCCGCGATCGGGGCGGGGTCGTGGGGGTTGATGGGGCTGGTCGTGGCGGTGCTGCTGGCGGGGGGCTGGGAGCGTTTCCGTCGGAGCGACCTGCTGGGGGTCTTGCTGGCGGCGTCGATGGCGGGACCATTGCTGGCGGGACGCTGGGAAGCGGACGGAGCCGTGGCCTCGGCGCTGCAGGTGGTCGGGGGCGATCGTGCTGCTCGTCCTGTCGGCCTTGATCTGGGAACGCGAACGACTCGCCGGCTGGGCGCGGAGGCTTGGCTGGGAGATCGAGCCAAAGCGGGCGGCGGGACTGGCGAGGGAGGCGGCGGGGATCGCGCTGGCGGCGGCGGGGGTGCCGCTGGTGGTGATGGGTCTGTATGTCGGTCGTGCGGCGCTGGGCGGGAGGCCGGTGGGACCCGGGCTGTCGAGCCTCGCGGGCGCGGTGGGACTGTTCTTCGCGGTCGTGGTCGCGTCGGTCTGCGTGCTGGGGCTCCGGATGCGGGCCGGGAAGGACCGAAATCCGCCTCGATTCGGGGACGACGTGGCGGCCCTGGGCGCGAGCCGATGGGCTGCTGGCCTTGATGGTTGGGGTGCTGCCGGTGGTGGCGGTGGCGGCGTTCGCGGTCGGTTCGGCGCTGGCGTCGGACCCGATTGTCGGCCCGAGGTCGGGGACGCTCTTCGACCGGCTGGGGACGGCCGGCTCGTCGGTGCCGCCGGTTCTCCTGCTGGCCGGGGTCTTGATCGGGTTCGCGGTTCGCGAGCGAATGCCGGGCTTTGCCTTCGGGGCGGGGATGGTCTTGATCCTGGCCGCGATGATCGGACGGTTGCTGACCGGGCGTTCGGGTCGGCCAGACCTTCGAGGCGACGCTGGCGGCCGAGCTGGCCATGCTCGACGCGGTCGTCGGCTCGGCGTTCGCGTTGGGATGGGTGGGGGCGGTCGTCGGCTGGAGGCGGCGAAGGGGCGAGGAGGGACCGGCGAGCCTCGGGGGACCGCTGGAAACCTTGATCCTGCTGGGGGTCTCGCTGGTCGTGATCGCGGAGGTGGGCGGGGTCGGGGTCGGTCTGGTGGGACCCGCTGGCCCTGGCCTTGCCGAAGGTGGTGGCGGGGCCGTGGGGATGGGCGGCGGTGGTGTTGACGGCGGGGGCGGTGGTGGCGTTCGTGAGGGCAACGGGGAGGGAGATCGGAGCGGCCTGGATCGGGCTCGGGGTGGTGGGCGGCGCGGGGTTCGTGGCGTTGGGGATCGCGTTCCGCGATCCGGGAGACTGGAGGACGTATCACGGCTTGCTCGTCGCGAAGGCGATGGCGGGGGCGGTCTTGCCGCTGGTGGCCTGGGAACGGTCCGGGTTGCGGCTGGCGTCGGTGAAGGCGAAGACGCGGCGGACGGTCGTGGGCTGGGCGACGTTGGCGCTGGTGGCGGTCGTGCTGTTCGCGGTGAGGGCGTATGACGTGGACCCGCAGTCGCCGTACTGGACGGTGGTCGGCCTGGCGGCGATGGTGCCGCTGGCGGCGGTCCTGGCGGCGTGGTCGGGGTGGTCCGGGTACGTCGTGATCGCAGGGGTTCTGGTGAATGCGGCCTCGACGTTCGGCTGGTGTGCGACGGCGCGCTGGCGGGGTCCGCTGGAGGCTGGGGGGCGTGGGCGGACCTGCTGAATGTCAACGTGATCGCGATGGCCTTGCCGGTGCTGGCGTGGCTGGCGCTGGATCGTCGGTTCCTGAGGCCGGCACGCGAAGGGGTCGGTCCGGGGCGTCTGGAGGTACTCGTTCGGCTGGTTCGCGGCGAGGGCGGCGCTGGGGGTGCTGGGGTTCGTGGTGGTCGTCGGCCTGCTGGATGACATGGCGAGGGGTCGGGCGAGGCCGGACGTGCTGCTCGGCTGGGCGGCGCTGGCGGCGGCGGGGATCGCGATGGCGGCCGAACTCTGGGACGAGGCGGCCGGGGCACCGTTGGCGGGTCTGTACGGATTGGGGCTTTGCGTCGTGGGCTGGTCGGTGCATCAGTTCCATCTGGAGCCGCACTGGCTGGTCTGGACGGGGACGATGCTGCTGTCGGCGTACTCGCTGGGGACGAGCTTCCTCTGGTGCCGTCGCAACGCTCTCCGCGACCTGGCCGATCGGCTGGGCATCCCGAGGCGTGGGGCGGAGATGCCCGAAGGGCCGCTGGCGTGGCTGGTGCGGGCGAACCTGGTGCTGGCGGCGGTGGTGATGGTTCTGGCGTTTCGGTCGATCCTGACGGACCCGTCGGCGGCCTTGCGGAGTTCGGCGGCGCATGCGGCGTTGGCGGAGGTGCTGGCGATCGGACTGCTGGCTCAGGGCGAGAGGCGGGGGAGTCTTCAGGTCGTGGCGCTGGCGGTGGGCGTCGTGGGAGGCGTGGCGTGGGGCTGGGCCTGGATCGGACCGGAGGTGGCGTTCGGGGGCCTGGATCGGCTGGTGGTCGTGCTGACGGTCCTGATCGGAGCGACGATCCTTTACGGACTCGGGCCGGCGAAGCTCTTGCCGGTCGCGGAGGAGTGGAGTCCGAGGCGGCGAAGGCGGTTCGTGCCGGCGTTGATGGGGCTGGCGGGGGTCGTGCTGGCGTTTGACGTTCGGGGCCGAGATCAAGGCGTCGGCCGAGGGGAAGGACGTGCCGATCTCGATGCCGGCCTTGGCGACGGAGGCGGTCGCCTTGCTGGCGGCGGCCCTGGCGGCGTTGGTGGCGGCCCTGGTGCCGGGTCGCGACCCGCTGGGATTGCCGGAGAAGCGGCGGACGGCTTACGTCTATGCCGCCGAGGCGTTGCTGGCGGGGCTGCTGGGGCATGTGAGGTTGACGCTGCCCTGGATGTTCTCGGGAATCTTCGCGAGGTACTGGCCCTTGATCGTGCTGGGGGTGGCGTTCGTGGGCGTGGGGCTGGGCGAGCTGTTCCGTCGGCAAGGGCGGCTCGTGCTGGCCGGTCCCCTGGAGAGGACGGGGGCGTTGCTGCCGCTGCTGCCCTTGCTCAACGCCTTGCGGGTGGCGCCGAGGCCGGGCGAGGACGTGTTGTTCCTGGTCCTGCTGGGCGGGCTCTACATGACGCTCTCGATGCTGCGGTCGTCGCTCGGCTTCGGGGCGTTGGCGACGCTGGCCTACAACGGGGCGATCTGGGCGTGTGCTCCGTCACTGGGACGGATTCGGCCTGGACCGGCATCCGCAACTCTGGGTCATCCCGCCGGCCCTCTGCGTGCTGGTCGGGGGGTATCTGAACCGGGAACGGCTCAACGAGGCGCAGGCGGCAGCGATCCGTTACGGGGCGGCCCTGGCGATCTACCTGTCCTCGACGGCCGACATCATTTTGACCGGCGTGGCGCAGGCACCCTGGCTGCCGTTGGTGCTGGCGGGGTTGTCGATCGGGGGCGTCTTCGCGGGGATCCTGCTGAGGGTGCGGGGGTTCCTGTTCCTGGGACTGGGGTTCCTGGCGCTGGCGATCTTCACGGTCATCCGGTATGCGGCCGTCGATCTGAGGCAGACGTGGATCTGGTGGGCGTCGGGGATCGTGGCGGGGGTCCTGATCCTGGCGCTGTTCGCTTACTTCGAGAAGAAGCGGGAGGAGATCCTGAGGCTGGCGGAGCAGCTCAAGCAGTGGCAGCCTGACGGCGCCAGCGGGAAAGTCGGCCGGATCGGGGAGGGGATGCTTCCCGATCGCGGGGCTCTCCTGTTACGCTCTGGCCGAGGGCAGGCACGACCCGGAAACTCCCCGGAGGACGGGCACCGTGGCAAGGAGCCGCATGTTCGGCAGCGGACTCAAACGGCAACTGGTCCGGCTGGCGAGCCTCGGCGCGGCCCTGGTCGTGACGGCGGGCGTGGCGGTCGGAGGCACAGGAGACAGGAGCGTCCGGCCAGAAGGAGGCGGCGTTCCCGACGCCGCGACTGCCCGCGCGACAACCTGCTCGTCTATCGAGGGCCGAGCAACGAGCCGGAACCGGTCAAGACGGTCGCCGACTGGCAGAAGCGACGGGCCGAGATCCTCGAAGGGATGCAGGCCGTGATGGGGCGGCTGCCGGGCGACGAGAAGCGTTGCCCGCTGGAGATGAAGGTCGAGGAGGAGGTGGACTGCGGGACGTACGTGCGTCGGCTGATCACCTACGCCTCGGAGCCGGGCAGTCGGGTGCCGGCTTACCTGTTGATCCCGAAGGAGTTGCTCCAGGGCGACGGCAAGAAGGCCCCGGCGGTGCTCTGCCTGCACGGGACCGACAACGTCGTCGGGCACGGCGTCGTGGTCGGCGCTGGGCAACCGGCCGAACCGGCAGTATGCCAGCGAGCTGGCCGAGCGGGGATACGTCACCCTCGCCCCGAACTACCCGCTGCTGGCCAAGTATCAGCCCGACATCAAGGCGCTCGGCTGGGAGAGCGGGACGCTCAAGGCCGTCTGGGACAACATGCGGGGGCTCGACCTGCTGGAGTCGTTGCCGTACGTGGAGCCGGGGGCAGTTCGGCGCGATCGGCCACTCGCTGGGCGGGCACAACTCGGTCTATACGGCCGTCTTCGACGACCGGATCAAGGTCGTCGTGACGAGCTGCGGGCTCGACTCGTTCCTCGACTACTACGGCGGCGACGAGAAGGTCTGGATGCCCGAGAAGGGGTGGACGCAGACCCGCTACATGCCGCGGCTGGCCGAGCTATCGGGGCCGCCTGGAGGAGATCCCGTTCGACTTCCACGAGCTGATCGGCGCCCTGGCACCGCGGCACGTGCTGATCATCGCGCCGCTGCATGACGCGAACTTCCGGGCGGAGAGCGTGGATCGGATCGTGGCGGCCGCGCGGCCGGTCTTCCGGCTCTACGGCCACCCGGAGCGGCTCCAGGTCCGAGCACCCCGACTGCGAGCACGACTTCCCCGATGCGATGCGGGAGGAGGCGTACGCGCTGTTCGACAAGGTCCTCCGTTGAGGGTCGGAGAGGCCCGGAAATCCAGAAAGGGAGACTGTCCATGAGACCGCGACCCTGGATGCTCGCCACCTGGCTGGTCCTGACACTGGCCAGCGTGGAGGCGCGGGCCCACTTCCTGTTCGTGCGGATCGGGCCGTTCGCGGAGTCGGGCCGGACCGCCGAGGTCTTCTTCAGCGAGCGGGCGGACGCGGGCGACCCGAGGTTTGTGGCCAAGATCGCCGGGACGAAGCTCTGGGCCCAGGAGACGCCAGGAGAGTTCCGGCCGCTGGAGGTTCGAGCAGGGGCGGACCGGCTGACGGCGCATGTGCCGGGCTCGGGGGCGGTGGCGGTCGTCGGCGTCTGCGAGTACGGGGTCCTGGCCCGGCCGGGTGAGACGCCGTTTCTGCTCCGCCACTATCCGAAGGCGCTGGCGGGTCCGGCGGAGGGACTGAACCGGCTGGAGTCGAGGCCCGGGGCGCCGCTGGAAGTCGTCGCGAGGATCGAGGGCGACCGCGTCCGGCTGACGGCGCTGGTGGACGGCAAACCGAGGCCGGGGGTGACGTTTCACGTCGTGGATGTCGATCTGGTCGAGGATACGGTTGAAGCGGGGGTTGACGGTGAGGCAACCTGGACGCCGGAGGCGCCGGGGAGTTACGCGATCTACTTCCGGCACGATACGCAGGAGTCGGGCTCACACCAGGGCCAGCGTTACGACGAGATCCGCTCGTTCGCGACGCTGGCGCTCGACTGGCCGCTCGTCCGCGAGGGGGCCGACGCCGGTGCGGTCGCTCTCTTCCGGGACGCCCTGGAGGCGCGGGCGGTCTGGGGAGACGACTTCCCAGGATTCCGGGCGGAGGTCCGGGGCGACGTCGAAGGGCGATCGTTCGCGGGCACGGTGACGGTGGACGCCGCCGGGAACGTCGCGACCGAGGGGATCGGCCCGTCGGCGCGCGACTGGGTTGAGGACCGGCTCGCTCGATCGCCATGCACCGGCTCACCAGCGGCGACGCGTCGCCGGTCCTCCGCTTCGCCGACCCGAACGACGAGGGCCACCCGCTCGGTCGATTGCTCGCCTTCGAGGGGGGTCGGTTCGCCTCCAGCTACCGCGTGGAGGACCGGCAGATCCGCGTCGTCAACCGGCACGTCGGCCACGGGGACCTGACGATCACCACGCTCGACAACGTCCGGAACGCCGAGGGCCGGTTCCTGCCGCGGAGTTACGTCGTGCAATACTGGGACGACGCCAGCGGCTCCCTCCAACGGGTCGAGACGGTCCGCGAGCGCTGGGAGCGGGTCGGGGCCTTCGACCTGCCCGCCGAGCAGACGGTGACGATCGCCACCGAAGGCGGCTTTTCCGTCAGGCGCTCGCGCTGTCGGGACACGGCCTACTCCGCCCCGCGACAGCCAGGCCGACGCGCTGAACGCCCCCTTCGCGACGTCTCCGCGACGCGCCCGGGACGCCTTCACGACGTCACGGGGACGCCGAGGGGACGCACCCGGACGTCCCGAGCGACGTTGCGCAAGTCCTGAATCAGCCGGACCTTTGGGGGCCTTGCCGTTACATTTTGAAGTTCGTTCGGCGCCCGGCGACCGCGCCGGCGTTCCGGCGATCGCGAGGGCTGCGAGGCTCCGCATTGTCAAAGAACATCGCGGTGAAGTCCGCCAGGTGCGCGGACCGGGAGCGCAAGGGTTCACCCCTATCATCCGAATCTGGGGAGCCGGCAATCACCTTTTCCGGAAGAATTTCCGGCGAGTGTTGGACCGCGGAGATGCAACCGTGTCGCTCTGGACCGGCGACAACGGTGTCACTCGGATTTCCGACACAGGTCCGCTGATGCGGTCCGGTCCGGTTCGGCCACGGCTTTGTGGGAACGCCGGGGGGGGCTCTCCCCCATTGAAAAACCGAACGGCATCAGCGGGTTCATGGATCAGTGCGGACGCCGTTGGTGCTTCCATCGGTAGAAGGGCGGCAGGAGGTCGATCCGGGTGGCGGGGGCCAGCCCCTGACCGTAGCCGGGGCTGCCGAAGACGCCGTAGCCGCGGAAGCCGGGCTGGAGGTTGCCGGCGCCGAGCTGGATCAAGGGACCGCGACCATAGGCGAAATCCTGGTAGCCGTAGAGGCAATTGTCGGTGCAGTAAGGCAGACGGCACCAGGCGCAATGGCAAGGCTCAGGACCATAGGTGTGGCCGCCGAGACCGCCGTCGGCGAGGGTCGGGGAGGCGATCACCAGGACGGCGAGAGCGAGGAGGCATCGGCGGAGCCGGGCACTCCGCGGGGGAACGGTCATCGGTCAACCTCCCTGTCCGATGTTGAGGGTCCGCGTCGTGCCGCGGATTTGTGCATCGCGACACGACGACGGGGGCGGGCCTGTCCTTTCCCAAAACGATACCACGGCGATCGGGCTGACGACCGCCAGGGCGACGACACCGCGAAGGCGGTCGGACGGGTCGTTCCGGGTGCGGTGGCTGCGTCGCTGTGAAGGAATGAACGATCTTGCGAGGAAGCGTCGTGCGGGAGAGCGGGCCCGGGTTCGTCCCGGGGCAGACCGTACTGGATGGTTGGAAACCGTGTAATCGTTCCGTAGGGTGCGTCGCGTCTTTGACGACGCACCTCCGTCTCTCGGAGGATCGGTGCGTCGTCGAAGACGCGACGCACCCTACGATTGCGGCAATCCGCCCTGCAAGGATTTCGTTCGGTCGTCGAGGATCACAGCCGGGGGCGGCTGTGCCACAAGAACTGTGGGCCAGGAGCGTCCTGAGCAAAAGAGGGAGTCCGCGGAGAACCGGCGTGTCGGGCCGGCGCCTCCGGGATCGGGGCCCGAGAGCCCGCCCGGAGGGCCGGCAGCCTCGACCATCGATGCCACCCCGACGAACCGCATCTCCGGTTTAATTCGACGTCGCCTCAAGACCGATTCCTGGCACACCGATTCAAGGGAGGGAGAAAGCCGAAGGCCGAGGGCGAGGGAGCCGGATCATGCCGGGGGAATGAGCGTCGATGGATAGGTCGATCGAAAACATCTGGCGATCGGTGCTGCTGGTACTCCTCGGGGCCTGCTTGTTCGTCACTTATCAGGAGTGGCGAACGGTGCCCGAGGATCTGGGCGGCGAGGTCGCGGCCGGGACCGGGCCCGAGAGCGCCACAGAATCGGCCTCGACGACCGGGGCGCCCGCCATCGAACCGTCCACCGAGGCCCAGCGGGCGACGGTTCCGGCGACGCGGGATCGGGCGGTGCTTCGCGTCAGTGACGCCGTCGTGCAGGCACCCGTCGAGACCCCGGCCGAGACCGCGGAGCCGGAGGTTCCGATCACGATGCCAACACCGATCGAGGCGCCGGCCCAGGAAATGGAGTTGCCCGAGCTAACGCCGTTCCTACCGCAGGGGAACTCTCCGTTCTTCCAGCCGAATCTGCCGGCCCCGGCGGGTGTGAACGTGGCCCCGCTGGCGCCGCCGTTCATCCTGCCGGAAACGTTGCCGAAGGTGGCAGGTCGGGTTTCGCTGCGGATCGAGGACCAGGAGATCCGCAAGGCCCTGGAACTGCTGGGCACGCAGGCGAACGTCAACATCGTCGTCTCGCCGACGGTCAGCGGCACGATCAGCGTGAACCTGGAGGATGTCTCGTTCGGGCAGGCGCTGGAGGTCTTGCTCAAGCTGGGCCGGCTGGGGGCGAAGTACGAAGGGGATGTGATCTACGTCTATACCGCCGAGGAGCTGACGGCGATCGAGGCGGGGGCGAATCTGCCGGTAATCCGGGTCTATCATCTGAATTACATCCGGGCGATCGACCTGGCCATGATGATCCGGCCGTTCTTGAGCCCGCCGCCGATCGGCTCGTTCTCGATGACGCCGATGAGCGGCCAGGGCCTGGGCTCAAGCTCGGCCGCGGGACTCTCGAGCGGGGGCGCCGGAGGAATGGCCGGGGGCGGGATGGGCGGCGGGGGCGGTGCCGCCTCGGCCGCGGGGGCGGGCACCGGGGCCGGGGGTGGCGGGATGAACTCCGGCACGTTCGTCTCGGCGGGCGGGTCGGTCGGGGGCGCCAGCAGCGGGGGCAACTCGCTCTCGACGAGCGACATGCTCATCGTCCGCGACCTTCCGGAGAAGCTTCAGGCGATCGACGACATCGTCGCCCGGCTCGACGTCCAGCCGCTTCAGGTGCTGATCGAGGCGGTGATCCTCCAGGTGGACCTGACCGACAACCAGGAGCTCGGGGTGAACTTCTCGGTGATCGACAACCTCGAACGGCTGGCGCTGGTGACCGGCAGTGCCGCGGCGATCAACGCGGCGGCGGGTTTCACGCCGGCCTCGGTGCTGTCCACCGCGGCGCCGAGCGGTACGGCCGCCGCGGTCCGCGCCGGCACGCTCGCCGCCGGTTACGCCCTCTCGCCCGACGCGGGCGTCCGGTTCGGGTTCATCTCGGACAACGTCAGCGGGTTCGTCAAGGCGCTGGAGACCTTGACCAAGGTCAACGTGCTGGCCAGCCCGCGGATCCTCGTGCTGAACAAGCAGCTCGCCGAGATCCAGCTCGGCCGACGGCTCGGCTACCGCAACACGGTGACGAACCTGACCAGCTCGCTGCAAACGGTCCAGTTCCTCAGCGTCGGTACGCTGCTGAGCCTGCGGCCTTACGTCTCATCCGACGGCATGATCCGGCTGGAGATCCACCCGGAGAAGAGCAGCGGCGTGATCGACCCGACGACCGGCGTACCGCAGACGAACACGAGCGAGCTGACGACCAACATCCTCGTGGCCGACGGCACCACGATCGTCCTCGGCGGCCTGATGGACAACTCCGATCAGGTGGTCGAGAACGGGGTGCTCGGCCTGTCGCGGCTGCCGATCATCGGCCCCTTGTTCCGCAACCGGGCGACGACAACGACGAAGACCGAGCTGATCGTGCTCCTGACGCCTCGGATTCTCAACCGCCACGGCCTTCCTGGCCCGATGCCGGGCGTGGCGCCTCGGGGGCCGTCGGGGATTCCAAACTCGGGCCCGATGCCCGGCCCTTCGCTCCGGCCCACGCCGGGCCCGTTGTCGCCGGCGGCGAGTGTGGGCCCAGTCCCGGTCCCGGCTGCCCCGGGTCCGCCGGTCGTCAGTCCGCCACCCTTGCCCGAGAGCTGGCCCGTCCCGGCCCCGCTCGGCCCCGACGCCGGGCCGCTCAGCCGGACTCCGGCCCAGGATGCAAACCTCCAACCGACGGTCTTCCGCGAACCGGTCCCGATCGCCGTCAGCCGCCTCCGTCCCGACCCCGGGCCCCTGCCCTCCCGACCGGCCGCCCCGGCGGTCGCCGTCCCGGAGGTGTCGCACGGCTACCGGCCGGGCGATCTGACCCGCGCCGCAATCGAACGACTCGCCCGGCTCCGTCCCGGCTCGAACCCATCGCCAGGGCCTGGGCCCGTACCCGAACCCCTGACGCGAACCTCGGTGACGTTGACCGAACCGGCTCAAAGGTTCACCGGGACGCACGTCGTTCGCCGCGGTGAGGATCTCGGCCGCATCGCCCTGCGTTACTACGGCACCCCCGATCTCCGCGGCGCCCTCTGGGCCGCCAACCGCGACCGCGTGGCAAGCCCTGACGCCCTCACGCCCGGGACGACGCTGGTGATCCCCCGCCGCGAGTCACTCGACCGCGTCATCCTGGAGAACTTCCGCCCGACGCCCTCCCCCGACGCTCCCGAGCCCGCTCACGACACCCCACGACACGGCCTCCTGCGGTTCTTCCGACACCGCGACTGAATCCCCGATCACGACGACGACTCGGGCCCCTTCCCTCGACACGGTGAGAGCAAGATCCGGGGTCGCGCCGATCCAGTGGCCGTACCTGACGCTGGCCACAGGCGTTGCGTCAAGTCGACACCCAATCCTCCATGGCTGCACTTCTGCCACGAAAAGGCAGAAACCGAGACCGGGTTTTGACAACCCATGCAATGAAACCTAGGCAGAGAGTGTTGGATGTGAGGGTTCATCGCCGGATGGCGGCCCAAGGGGAAGCGAGAGATTTCCAACGGACCAGGTGCGTACCTGAGGTCCGGCCCTCCGGGTGTGTGGCCCGGGAAGAGTGGAGTCCTCGATGCGGATCGAGCTTCCCCCGCCGGCTTCGTGAAGCAGGAGCGAACAACGTGAGTAGCCTCGTGATCTCCGCGAAGCCCCGACGTCGGGGCTTCACCCTGGTCGAACTGGCGGTGGTCGTCGTGATCATCGGCGTCCTGGCCGCCTTCGGCGTGCCCCGGTTCTTGCAGTCGGTCGAGCGGTCGAAGGCCTCCGAAGCCTTCGGCTACCTCAGCTCGGTGCGCTCGGCGCAGGAGCGTTATCTGGCCCGCCAGGGCACCTACGCCGACGACATCAGCAAGCTGGACATCCAGGCGCCGACGCCCAAGTACTTCACCGTCGGCACCCTCGGAGCCGGCAGTACCAGCGACCTCCAGGACTCGTGGACGTTGACCCTGACGCGATCGGGCTCGTCGGCCGGCTACGGTGCCTACACGGTGACGTTCACCGACCAGGGCTACGACACGGCGAACAGCACGATCAGCAACGACATCAACCCGATCGCGACGACCAGCAGCAGCACTTGATCGCGGCCTTGACGTGACCTGACCCCGTAGCGGGGCGACGCGTGATGGCAGGCGTGCGGAAGTCACCCCAGGCAGAACGTGTCTAGGATCGGCGAGGACCGAGTGCCGGCTCGGGTCGCATGGCGAGACGCTCAGGTCGTCTGGCCCGACGGAAATGCCTGAATGTCCGGCCGCCCCGGGTGTGTAGCCCGGGGCGAGACTCGACGCGAACGCGGCGGGTTCCGAGTCCTCGAGACAGCAGAACTTCGAAGGCAGGAGCGAGACAACGTGAGCAGCACCCTGAACATCGCGAAGCCCCGACGTCGCGGCTTCACCCTGGTCGAACTGGCGGTGGTCGTCGTGATCATCGGCGTCCTGGCCGCCTTCGGCGTGCCCCGGTTCTTGCAGTCGGTCGAGCGGTCGAAGGCCTCCGAAGCCTTCGGCTACCTCAGCTCGGTGCGCTCGGCGCAGGAGCGTTATCTGGCCCGCCAGGGCACCTACGCCGACGACATCAGCAAGCTGGACATCCAGGCGCCGACGCCCAAGTACTTCACCGTCGGCACGATTGCCGCCGGCACCTCGGGCGACCTCCAGGACTCGTGGACGTTGACCCTGACGCGGATCGGGCTCGTCGGCCGGTTACGGTGCCTACACGGTGACGTTCACCGACCAGGGCTACGACTCGACGAACAGCACGATCAGCAACGACATCAACCCGATTGCGACGACCAGCAGCAGCACCTGATCGCGGCCTTGACGTGACCTGAGGTGAGGTGAGGTGATCCGACGTGGGGCCAGGTCGCCGAAGTGGACGACGGCCCCGCAGAGCCCAAGGCCCGCCGCCCGATTCCGGGGGGCGGGCCTCGCCGCTGAGGCGGTCCCCGTGGAGAGGCCCCGTGAGCGGTAACTTGAAACACTGGCTCGTCCGGCTGCCCCATCGGCGAGTCATCGGCCTGCAGGTGGGAGACCACGAGGTCGTGCGAACGCAGGTCGCCCTGACGGCCATCGGCCCGGTCGCGCTGGAGCGGAGGGCGGTGGCGATCGGGCCGGAAGGTCCGGCAGAGGCGGTCAAGGAAGCGATCGGACCACCGGAGTCGCGTGGGTCCTGGCGCGACGGCGCCGGTGGCCGTCGGACTGCCGGCCGTCGCCGTCTTCTTCGGTTCGCGAAACGGCGGCTCGGAGGGGCCCGACGTCACGGCGGCGATGCGGTTGGGCGAGGTGCTGGACACGACGGCCGTGGCGATCGAGGAACTGGAGATCGACGCGGTGCCGACGCCAACGCCGGGGCGTCCCGGCTGGGCGGTGGCGGCCTGCCGGCGCTCGTACCTCTCGGCGATCCTCCAGGCCTTGGCCGAGTGCGGGGTGCGACCCTGGCGGGTCGAGCCGTCGCCCTGTGCCCTGCTTCGCTCCGCGGCGTTGCAGGCCAAGGCGCCGCGGCCGGCGCGGTTGGTGGCACGGATCTTCGTCGGACTTCGCGAAGGGTTGATGATCCTTGAGACTCACGGCTTCCCGCTGGCCTGGAAGGTCTTCGAACTGGGCTCCGACGAGCCGTTGCAGGCGATAATCGCCCAGTACCGGATGCTCACTGCGATCGCGCTTCAGCGCGGCCTGGGCGAGCCCGAGGCGTTGGTCCTTCACGGCCGCTCGGCCCCGGCCAACCTGGCCGAGTCGCCGCACTGGCGGCAGGCGACCGGCGAGGCGATGGTCCCCGTACGGCACTTCGACACTCCGGGGCTGGAGCCCGAGTCCTTCGGTATCGGGCTGGCGTTGGGGGCCCTCGACCCACGTCCCGCCCTGAATCTCGCCCGCGCCGTGAGGCCGCCGACACCGGTTCTCGCCCTGATCCCGTGGGGTCAAGTCGCCGCGCAGGTGGCGATGCTCACCGGGGCCACGCTGCTGCTCCAGGAGCAACTGAACCACGCCAGCCAACGACTCACGACGATCCAGATCGAGCGGGCGTCGCTCGCCTGGGCCGAGAAGAAGAGCCTGGGCGACCTTCAGACCGAGCGGAAAGACCTGAGCGGTCGGATCGAGGCACTCGGCCAGTTCCTCGGCGACCGGATCGCCTGGTCATCCTGCCTGGACGAGGTCGCCGAGCAGTCTGCCACGCGAGATGATCGTGACATCGATCGAGGGCCGCTCGGAGTACAAGGCGAAGAAGTCGGCCAAGGTCAATCGGTCGCTCTCGGTCTCGTTCGTGGCCCCGATCCGCGAGAGCGTGTCGGTGCCCCCCGAGATCGGCGGCCTGCTCGACGCGCTCCGTGCCGGTCCGGTTCTGAAGCGCGACCTTCCGACGATCGAGATCGCCAGCCTGCGCTGGAACCAGGCCGGTCAAGAGAAGACCCCGATGGCCAACTTCACCGTCCTTTGCTCGCCCGCCGCCGAGACCAAGGCCCGCGGGCCCGGCCTCCAAGGCGGCAGCGAAAGTGGCCCCGAAGTAAGTCGAGCCGACGAGGCGAAGGAGGTTCCGATGAACGCGACGAGTCCGGCGTCGCCAACAACGCCAAGCACCACACCGGAAAAGTTCTCTGGCCAGCCTGCGACGGCGTGCTGGAGAACCCGCTCCAGCTCCGCCTGGCCGTCATGAGTGCGATTGCTGGCCGTCTGGTACTTCGCCCTCTACACACCCTTGACCGCGCAGATCGACGAGTCCACGAAGCAGCTCGACCAGGAGCGTCGGCGGCTCGGCCTGGCCAAGCAGATCGAGCAGCTCCGGGACGAGGCAGGCCGCGTCAAGGGGCGTCTGTCCGAGGGCGGCGACCGCGACGCCCTGGCAGGCACCTGATGCAGAGCGTCCACGGCCTGGGGCTTCGGCTCAAGAGCCTCGACCCGCGGCCGGTCTCCGACGTCGGGCCGTACAAGGCCGCGACCTACTATCTCGTGGTGGAGGGTCCCTACGGCGAGGTCCAGGCGTTGCTCCGACGATTGGAGACGTCGCCGCGGTTGCTCCGCCTCGACCTGATCCGGCTCGGCTCGAAGGCCATGCTGAGGGTGGGGCGGGCGAAACCGAAGAAGTGGTCGAGATGAAACTCACCGATCATGGGGATCATCGGCTGACATGGTTGATATCCGATTAAAATTCGGTCTTCTCGCGGGTCTTCGCCCTGGTGGTCGGGTACTTCACGTGGCCGTACTGGGACCCACCGCCACCGGGCAGCGAGGCGGAGGTGAAGCTGCCCATGCTGGAGGCCCGCTGGCTCGCCGCCAAGCCGGCCGGGCGGCCGGCCGTAACCCGTTCGCCCGGGCGAACACGCGGGAGACTGCCAAGTCGGCGGTCTCTGCGGCGGAGAAAAGCCAGATCGACAAGGCCATCACGAGGCCGGCGAGAGGCCGGGCGACGGGGGAGCGCCCCGCCGCCGACGCCCGAGCTTGAGCTGGGGGCCGTCTTGATCCACGGCGAGCATCGGGCCGCGATCCTCAACGGACGGGTCTATCGGCCGGGCGAGACCCTCAAGCTCGACGGACCGAACCGGGGCCGCTGGGCCCTGGACCGCGTGGCGTCCGACGGCGTGGTCGTGGACGAGGTTTCCGGTCCCCGGACCCTCAAGGTCCCTTCCGCAAGCGCGACGCGTCCAAGGCGGCGAAGAAGGCCCGCCCGAAGACCGGCGGCCGGTCACGCGTCGACGCTCGGGATCGCGGAGGCCGAGGCGCTGCGGCCCGGGCGCCCTGGCGCAACTCGCGGCGAGTCGGGAGGCGACGTGGGAGTCGCCTATCGCAAGCTCTGGGAGATCTTCCTCGGCCTGGGCCACGGGGGTTCACCCCTGCCGGCCGGGGGCCCGCCGATGGGACCAGGGCGCTGAGGCGCCGGGGAGGTCGGGAACATGGGGATTGACGTCTGGTTCCTGGCACACGCCCGCGTGTCGTCCAAGCCGCACAAGAAGCTGAAGATGGACGACACGATGACCTTCTTCCACCAGCTCGCCACGCTGGTGGACGCGGGCACGCCGCTGCTCCAGGCGTTGCAGATCGCCGGGTCGCAGTCGGAGAGCCTGGCGCTTGCGGCAGGTCCTGAGTCGAGATCGCCCACAAGGTCTCGGCCGGGAGCACCTTCAACGCCGGCCGCCGCGGGCTACCCGAAGATCTTCGAGCACGCCTGGGTCGAGGTGATCCGCACGGGCGAGGTCACGGGCAAGATGGCGCACGTTCTGAAGGAGCTAAGCCGGCAGGTGCGCGAGTCTCGCGAGACGAAGCGGAAGATCAAGGGGGCCTTGATGTACCCCTGCATCATGCTGATCGTCGCGACCCTGGCGATCACGGCAATGCTCATGTTCGTGGTGCCGACATTCGACCGGATGTTCAAGGACATGGGCGCCGAGCTGCCGGCGATCACGCAGTTCGTCGTCAATGCCTCGGGGTTCATCGTGACCAACGGGCCTTACATCGGAGCGGCGATCGCGGCCCTGGCCTTCGGCGCGAGGGCGTATCTGCGCACCGAGACGGGCCGGTACTGGTTCACGACGGTGATGCATCGCCTTGCCGACATTCGGTGACATGGTCGTGCAGTCGATGATGTACCACTTCGCCTCGAACCTGGCACTGTTGCTCAAGAGCGGCGTGCCGATGCTGGAGACGCTCGACACACTTCGGCGGGATCTTCGGACGGAACCCGATTTATCGCGACGCCCTGGCCACGGGCGCGGTCGCGGGTCGCCGCCGGGCAGCCGCTGGCCATCTCGATCGAGGAGACCGGGCTGTTCACCTCGATGATCGTGAGCATGGCCCGGATCGGCGAGGAGTCGGGCCAGCTCGCGACGGTGATGGAGCAGATCGCACCCTACTACAAGGAAAAGATGGAATCCATGATTGCCAAGGTTTCAAAGATGCTGGAGCCGATCATTATCGTCGGCATGGGCTCGGCGGTCGCCGTAATGATGCTGTCGATCTATTTGCCGATGTTTGAAATGTCGGGGAAGGTCAAGTGAACCTGTTCCGAGCGCGACGGGGATTCACGCTGGTCGAGGTGATGGTCGTGCTGACGATGATCGGCATCCTGACGGCGATCTGCGCCTGGACGTTCCCCCGCGCCGTCGAGCAGTCGCGGGCCGACCTGGCCGCCGCCAACCTCCGGACGATCTGGGCGGCGCAGCGGTTCTACCGGCTGAAGAACGGGGTCTATGCCGGCAGCATCGACCTGCTCCGCCAGGAGGATCTGATCGATTCGGCCGTCCTCTCGCCTTCCGACCCGGCCGACGACGATCGCCCAGTATCAGCCGAGTTATCTGTACGATATCACGTCGTCAGACCTAAACATCTTCGCCGCCTCGGCCGATTCGCAATTCCAGCGTGATCGTCGACGGGGGAGGAGACTCTTGAGCCTCGACGAGTCGGGGATTGTCTCGGGTTCGATCCGATTGCGAAACATGCCGGCCGACCGGCCCTCGATCACTCCCGGACGGATCTTCACCGCAGCCGATTGATGCGGAGGTCGCCATGACAAACCATTGTTCGCGAGGCACTCACGCCGCCGCGCCGGCTTTACCTACCTGGAACTCCAGATCGCCTTTGCGATCCTCGGGATCACGATGGCGGGACTCTGTCCGATCATCGTGGCCCAGGTGCGACTGACCACACGGATCGAGCAGTGCGTCTATTGCCTCGTCCCGAACGAGGCGGCCCGCACCGACCAGTCCGACCGGACGGTCCTCAGCTTGCCGGCCGATGGTGCCGCCTCGGCCGGTGGACGATGGTCGCGTCGGCTCGGTTATTCGCGGAGCGCGATCCGGCTGGAAACGGCCGACCTCTCGCGTGGGCTCGGCCTGGAGCTGGTCGCCCCGGACGGTTCGGACTGGCTGCTCCGGCTCGATCCCTCCGTCTCGGCCTCGCCCACCTGGACGGACCTGTCCACCGGCCTCTTTGCGTCACCGAGCACACTCGCCGAGGTACCGGCGACGAGCACGGTCGAGATCGAGTTAATCACGACGGACCCGGCCCAGTTCACCGTCCTGAAGCCCTGACCCCTGGAATCGCAACCTCATGCACATTGCACGACGCTCAGGGCCACGACGCTCCGGCTTCACGATCCTCGAAGTCGTGCTGGTCGGCTTCTTGACGGCCTTGCTGGCCGGCTTGCTGGTGCAGACCTGGGTCGCCTACGACCGTGCCGCGACCGAGGTCGCGGCACGCTGTGAGCTGGTGCAAGAGGCGGATTTCGCCGTGTCGATGCTGGCGAACGATCTGGGGGGAACGGACAGCACGCTCGGCCCGCTGGTGGGCCTGCGGTTCTCGTCGACCTCGGGCGGCCAGATCCAGCTTTGTTACGACGGCGGCTCCTCGCCGAACGGTCTGGCTGACTGGGATGCCTCCCCCGGCCCCGACGTGATCGTGACCTACGCCCTCTCGAACCCGGGCACGCCCGGCCCGCTGGTCCGGCAGGTCAGCACGTCGGGCGACTCGCAGATCGTCGCCTATCACATACTCACACTTCAGGTTCGCACGCTCCCCAAGCCGTACATCCAGATTGATCTCACCCTGCGCCATCCGCTGCTGAACCTGATTCAGAAGCCGACCCCTGGACCCCTCGAACGGACCTTCACCCTGATCGCGACCCAGCCATGAACCCCCATCGAAAACGGCCCGCGCGCCGGGGCTTCGCACTGATGCTTGTGATGGTGATGACGACCTTGATTCTCTCAAGCTGGGCCCTGGCCAACCGTCGGACAGCCGCCTTGCTGCAACTAAGGCAGGCCCAGGTCCATCAGCTCGACATGACGCTTGGCTCGGTGACTGAGATGCACCTCGCCGCCCCCGGCCCCGAGGCTCTGGGCTACGCGCTCGCCCTGATGGAGACGGGAACCCCACCCATCGAAACGAACAATGGGAGCGGCGACACGCAGCCCTACCTTTGCCGAAAAACCTGCCGGAATGCATCCGGCGACACCGTCGACTACGTCATCCGCTTCACGCCCGATCCCGACGTGGCTGGGCGCTGGACGATCGAAGCCATCCTCGCGGACCAGTGGCCAGGAGACCCGGCCCTTACGGACATCCCGGTGATGCCCGATTCGTTCTAACGATGGCCCGTCACTTCGTATGGGATGCGGCCTAGGGTTGGAACGAAAGACCCTGATGGGCCACCCCGACAACCGACCGGAGGCGATGACCTGATGGAACCGAATCCCGACGCGGCCGACGATCGCCGCCAACGGCCCGACCGCCGTACCCGTCCCACGCAACCCTGGGACGGCCTGTTCACGCCTGCCCGCCGCACCGGGTATCGCCGGGGTGAGGAGCAGGACCGGTTCGTCATCGTCGATCGCCACGACCTGACGACGGTCTTGCTAGTCGTATCGCTGCTGCTCTTGACGGTCCTCGACGGTGCGATCACGCTCATCCTGGTCAATTCGCACTGTGAGGAGGCGAATCCGCTAATGGCGCCGCTGGTCGAGTGGGGCGCCTTGCCGTTCCTCGCGATCAAGTACGCGCTGACCGCCTGCGGCCTGCCGGTCCTGCTGGTCTACAAGAACCATCGGATGTTCGGGTCGCGATTCCGGGTTGGTCATGTGCTGCCGGTTCTCGTCGGGATGTACCTGATGCTGATCGCGTACCAGTTCACGTTGCTGCACGTCGGTCCACCGCGGCCGTCGTCGCCGCAGTATGCATCGTCGTCACCAGTTCGCTCCTGAGCGAGCATCGCCAGGGGTTGCGAGGGGGTTCGCGTCCGATCGGATCAGGACGGACCGGGACTCCTGGCCTAGAGTGGATCGAGAGGACTGGCCCCGGGACCAGCGACGCCCCGCACATCGGGGCGTCGCGAGGTCGGCCTCGATCACCGAATCGCCCGAAGCCACCAGCCAGCGAGATCGCGATGATCGAACGACGCCGTTACGAACGTGTTCCGTTCCACACCCGAGCCTCGGTCACGATTCCGGGAGAGCCGTCGATCGAAGCCTGGACCATCGACCTCAGCCTCGGCGGTGTGAGGCTGGCCTCCGGTTGCCTCTTCCGGGCCGGGCAGCTTCTGATCATCGCTTTCCACCTCCGGGACGAGGCCCAACGCGAGGTAACCGAGCAGGTCACCGGAGTCGTCATGTTCGCGAGGTCGGAGTCCGAGGGGTACAGCTTCGGCGTGGAGTTCACCGAGCCGATCCGGGATGCCACGGCCCCCGTGCTCGTCCGCAGGCTGAGCCGGATTTGAAGGGGGCTAGATGTCGGCGAGCCGCTCTTGAGATTACAAGGTCACAAAGCAGAAGTTGCACGCACCAATCACTATCACATTATCGAAATATTGTTGTCTGAATTTTTTAATCTTAAGACTTTGTGGTGAATCTGGCCTCCACCCCATCAGTAGGTCGGTTCGGTCAGCGTGTGCCCATCGTGTCGTGGCCGCTGGGTACCAGGGGTGGAAGTGACATCACTGGACGGGGTCCAGCGGAGGACCGGCGACCGGGCTGCGGCGACTTCATCGGGACGGCTGATCGGGGTCGAGTGGGGTGCGTCGTGCAAGGAGGCGGGGGTCTCGTCGGCGATCGCGAGCAGGGCCGCGGCGAACCGTTCGAGCGTCTCGCGGCTCTCGGTCTCCGTCGGCTCAATCATCAACGCCTCGGGAACGATCAAGGGGAAGTAGACCGTGGGCGCGTGCATATTGTGATCGATCAGGCGCTTGGCAATGTCCATGGCCCGGATGCCCCGCTCCTTCGCCAGATTCCGCGCCGAGGCGACGAACTCGTGCATGCAGCGCTCGCCGTGCGGCACCGGGTAGCGGTGCTTCACCAGGGACATCAGGTAATTCGCATTCAAGACCGCGTGCTGTGCCACCGCCTTCAAACCCTCCGGCCCCTGGCTCCGGATGTAGCAATAGGCCCGCACGAGCACGCCCACGTTGCCGAAGAATGAGCGGACGCGACCAATCGACTTCGGCCGGTCGTGGTCGAGCCGGTAGGAGCCGTCGTTCTTTTTTGCGACGATTGGTGCAGGCAGGTAGGGGGCCAGGTGCTCCCGGACCGCGATCGGCCCGGCGCCGGGGCCGCCGCCGCCGTGGGGACCGGAGAAGGTCTTGTGGGGGTTGTAGTGCATCAGGTCCACCCCCATGTCGCCCGGCCGGACGACGCCGAGGATGGCGTTCATGTTGGCCCCGTCGAGGTAGAGCAAGGCGCCACGGTCGTGCAGGAGCTTCGCGATCGCGCCGACCTGCGGGTCGAAGAGGCCGACCGTGTTCGGGTTCGTGATCATGAAGACAGCGGCCTGGTCGTCGAGCTTGGCTTTGAAGTCGTCGAGATCGACAAGCCCCTTGGCGTTGCTCTTGACAGTGATCGCCTCGAAGCCGGCGAGGTGGGCGGAGGCGGGGTTGGTGCCGTGGGCGCTGTCGGGGATGAGGACCTTCGTTCGTCGCTCCTTCTCCCCCTGTCCCGGAAGTAAGCCGCCGCGACGAGCAAGGCCGTCAACTCCCCCTGTGCCCCGGCCGCCGGCTGGAGGCTGACGGCGTCCAGCCCGGCGATCTCGGCGAGGTAACTCTGCATCTCGAAGAGGAGGTGCAGCATCCCCTGGATCGTGCTCTCGTCCTGGTAGGGGTGCAGCGATGCCAGGCCCGGCAGCATCGCGAGCCGCTCGTTGCGCTTCGGGTTATACTTCATGGTACACGACCCGAGCGGGTAGAAGTTCGCGTCGATGTTCAAGTTGGACGTCGAGAGGTTCGTGTAGTGTCTCACGACGTCCAGCTCGCCCAGCTCCGGCAAGGGCGGGGCGTCGTCGCTCCGGTGAGCCCTCGGGATCAGCTCGTCGAGCGGCCGGTCGGGTACATCGGACTCGGGCAGCAGGAAGGTCGAGCGGCCGGGGCGGCTGGTCTCGAACAGGAGGGGGGTGGGGTCGAGCTTGTACATGATTGGGATGGCGCTCTTATCGAGTTAAGCAGCGATTCGTCACCTTGGGGATGATCCGGCCGGGATCAGCCCTCGGTCCCGTTTTGCTCCGGGGCCCCGTTCCGGTCTGAGGGGCCGTGATCGGGAACTTCGATTTGGTCCGGGGGCACGACGACAACGTGGTTGTGCTCCCAATCCCAGACGGCGATCGGAACGCCCGCGCGCTTGTGGGCTCGGAGAGCGTCGGCGATCGCTTGCTCCATGACCTCGGCAACCTCCTCGTCGGAGGCGTTTCGGTCTGCGAGGATGCCCTTCCCATTCTCGATCATCGTGCAACCTCCTCTCGCATCCTGGCCCAAATTTCGGAACGTAGCACATGAGGCTCGCGACCCGCCAGGCCCGCTGCGATCAGACGGGGACGACGATCGCGGGACGTATCGAAGACGCTCCAGCGATCGGCCAGCGGTCGATACAGTTCGACGAAGTTCTTCAAACCGGCACGATATCGCCGGCGGATCGTCTCTACGGGAATGTTATGCCCACCCTGGCGGACTCGTCCAGCGACCCGCTCGATCGCCAGCTCCTCGCTCGGGAGGAAGGCGAAGAGCAATCGGAAATAATAGCCGACTTGCCGGAGACGAGCGATCCGTGCCGCGAGCGATCGGCTCGCCAACGTCGTCTCGATGGCGAAGCTG
The DNA here is from genome assembly GCA_963752755.1 of uncultured Planctomycetales bacterium. Classification (GTDB taxonomy): domain Bacteria; phylum Planctomycetota; class Planctomycetia; order Isosphaerales; family Isosphaeraceae; genus CAVVZJ01. Next base: position 416,136 of record CAVVZJ010000014.1, read on the forward strand.
GAGCGTTCCCTTTCGAGGTCATCCATGCGTCTGAGCACGAGCCGGCCCGCCTCGATATCGGCGGCCTGCGAAGGATAATTCGGCAGGGTCTTGGCGATCTCGTCCGCGTTGATGAAGGGAATCGCCGCGGGTACGAGGCGTGCCGCCGCCGTCGATTTGCCGGCGCCGTTCGGACCGGCCAGGACGATGATCTGGACGGGTTCAGGCATGTTGCCTCATCCATTCTCGCCCTGCCAGCTCGCTCGCCGCGACGACGACCGCGGCCGGGTCGCAGAGGTACAGCCAGGACGAACTGAAGCCGTTCAACTCCACGAGCCAGAGCGCCCTTGCGACTCGCCGACGTCCAGCAGGAAGATCGGGGCGGGACGCCAGCGGACCTCGGAGAGCATCGACTCCGCGAAGGCTCGTACCTCGGCGGGGCAATCCGGGGCGAAGGCTCGCGACCCATTCAAGGCGTACTGGCTGGCCGCGACGAGCCGGTCGCCGACGACCACCAGCCGCCACTCGCGGCCGATCGGACGAGGGGCGGCGATCACGACAAGCGTCGCGGGATCGTAGCGGGCCGGGGCCAGTGCGGAGGCGAAGGACTCGCGGTCGATGAGCCGGTCGACGAAGAGCTTCTGGCAACCGCTCGGGCGGGCGAAGACGGTGTCATCCCGACCGAAGACCGTGAAGAGCCACTCCCGCTGGCGGATCGCTTCCACCCCGGGCAGGAAGGCATAGTGCTGGTTCAAAAAGAACCGACCGAAGTGGGCATAGTAGGTCGTGCAGCCGAGATTCTCGGGCGAGCACCAGGCACCGGGGACCCAGGATTGGTGAAGCTGGATCTGGCGGGCGAAGGGGAAGGTGCCGAGGCCGATGACGCAGGCGTCGGGCGCGATCGGTTGGCTCCCGATCGTCGGGGAGGAACCCGCTCGCAAGGCGCGGTGCGGCACGACCGCGACCGCCATCCCCTGCCGTCGGATCTCGGCGAGCAGGGGGTCGATCTCGGCACCGTACACATCGGATTCAATCAGCCAGACCGGTTTCATCGACGCCGCGCCCCGAGAGTGCTCAGGACGTCCCCAGGGCCTTCCGATAAGCCGCCGCCAGGCCGTCGATCTCCTCCCTGGTCCGCTTCTCGGTCACGGCGACGAGGATGCCATCGGCCAGATCGGGATACCAACGGCCGAGGGCAATGCCGCCGTGGTAGCCGAGGCGGCCAACCGAAGCGAGAACCTTCGCGGGGTCCTGGCCCTCGCAGCGGATCACGAACTCCTTGAAGAAGGGGCCGTCGAACGCGAGGGAGAGGCCGGGGACCGTCGCCAACTGCTCGGCGGCGTAGTGGGCCTTGCGGGTGGAAAGCTCGGCGACCTGGCGCAGACCTCTTGGCCCCATTGCGGCGAGGTAGATGCTGGCGCGGAGGGCGAGCAGACCTTGATTCGTGCAGATGTTCGAGGTCGCCTTCTCGCGGCGGATGTGCTGCTCGCGGGTCTGGAGGGTGAGGACCCAGCAGCGTCGGCCGTGGCGGTCGGTCGTCTGGCCAACAACGCGGCCGGGCATCTTGCGGACGTACGACTCGCGGCAGGCGAGGATGCCGAGATAGGGGCCGCCGTAGGCGAGGTAGTTGCCGAGCGACTGGCCCTCGGCGACCACGATATCGGCGCCGTAGGAGGCGGGGCGTCGGAGGAGGCCGAGGCTGATCGGATCGACGCTGACCACCGCGAGCGCCCCCTTGTCGTGAGCCGCAGCGACGAGCGACTCGATCGTCTTCCAGTTGCCCGAAGACGTTGGGGTACTGGAGGACGACGGCGGCGGTGTCGTCGTTGATCGCGTCGGCGAGGCGATCGGCGGAGACGCGGCCGGCTTCGGCGGGGACGGTGACGACCTCGGGTTCGAGGTGGGCGAGGTAGGTGGCGAGGGTCTGTCGATACTCCGGATGCACCGAGCCAGCGACAACGACGCGGCCGTGCCGCCCGGTGACGGACAACGCCATCAAGACCCCCTCGGCCACGGCGGAGCCGCCGTCGTAGAGGCTGGCGTTGGAGACGTCCAGGCCGGTGAGCTGGGTGATGAGGGTCTGGTACTCGAAGGTGGCCTGGAGTGTGCCCTGGCTCGCCTCGGCCTGGTAGGGGGTGTAGGCCGTGTAATACTCGCCGCGGGAGGCCAGGTGATCGACCACGGCGGGCACGAAGTGGTCATACGCGCCGCCGCCGAGGAAGCAGACGCGGCGGTCGGCCCCTTCGTTCCGGGAGGCCAGCTCGGAGACATGCCCCGTCAGGGCCAGCTCGGGCAACGCCTCGGGGACCGCGAGCGGACGTCCCAGGCGGAACTCGGGCGGGATCATGTCGAAAAGTTGATCCAGCGATTCGAGGCCGATCGCGGCGAGCATCGCGCGCACATCGTCGGGCGTGTTGAGGATGTAGGCCATGCGGGCAAACCCGGAAGGGGGCGAGTGGGTCCTGAGGATCGAGCCGTCAGTGTTCATAATGTAGGCGAAGGGACCCCCGTTTCCCAGGTCAACTGGCGGTGAGAGCTCGGGATCGGTGGCGGAGGGTTCCCCACCGGGGAAGGTGCTCGCCGAGCCACCGGCGGCGACTTAGAATGGTCGCGGGAGAGCCAACCATGCCCATTCACGACTGGACCCGGGTCGGTGCCGGGACGTGGCACGCGTTTCCTCTGAGCTGGATCTCCGAGATCCAGCTCGCACTCAATGACGGTCGGCTTCCGCCGAGCTATTACGCCCAGGCGGAGCAGATCGCCGGCCCGATGGGGCCGGACGTCCTCACGTTGCAGGCGCCCGAGGGTCCAGGCGAACCCGAGCGGCCCGGCTCGGGGGGCCTGGCCGTCGCGACGGCCCCGCCCCGCGTCAAGCTCGTCGCCGAGGCCGAGCTGGCGGACTACGCACGCCAGCGGCGCACGCTGGTGATCCGCCACGCCAGCGGCGACCAGATCGTCGCGCTGATCGAGATCGTCTCGCCGGGCAACAAGGCCGGGCAGTTCGCGATGCGATCCTTCGTCGAGAAGGCCGTCGAGGCCCTCTATCAGGGCTATCACCGCCTGATCGTGGACCTCTTCCCGCCCACCCCGCGCGATCCCCACGGCATCCCGGGCGCCGTCTGGGGCGAACTGACCGGCACGGCCGTCGGCCTCCCGGCCGAGGGGACCCTGACTCTCTCCGCCTTCCAGGCCGGACCGCGCACACGCCTCTATCTCGAAGGTACGGTGGTCGGCCGCACGCTGATCGAGATGCCGCTGTTTCTCGAACCGAATCTTTATATCAACGTGCCCCTCGAAGAGACCTACACGGCCGCCTACCGGGGCGTGCCGCATCACTGGAAGCGCGTCCTCGAGGGCAGTCCCTGATTCAGACGCTCGGGAAGGAACAAGGGGTCAGGAGCCGGAAGAAAATCAGGGGACATGAAAGGGGGGACATAAAAGGGACAGAAGGACCTGGAAGGAGTAAGGGGTCCGGAGCCGATCTCGGACGGCTCGGAGAGTTGGACTCGGAAAACCGCTGCCCTGCTGGGGGTGGAGTCAAGCCTACGATCCCGAGATGGTCAGCGGCGGCCCAAGGATGAGACAACCCAAAGGACCCAGACGACGTAGAGGAATCAGAATGTCCCCTTCATCCTCCCATCCCAGGCCAGTCGGCCCGATGCTTTCTTCCTCGGTGGCGGTCGGGTAGGATGCCATCGGACACGACCACGAACCCGGCAGGAGAAGATCGATGCGACCGTGGCACCTCATCTCTGGTCTGCTGCTGCTCGTCGCTCCAACCCTCGCGACGGCCCAGGATAGCCCGAAGGCTGGCAAGAACTCCGACGGATCGAAGGTCTTCAAGGCCGGGGCGGCGACCAGCAACATCACGCCGCCGCTGGGCCAGCCGATCGTCGGCGGCTGGAACTCGCCGCCGGCCACGCAGATCCACGACGAGCTGCACGCCCGCTGCCTGGTCCTGGACGACGGCCAGACCCGCCTGGCCTTCGCCATCTGCGACAGCGTGGGCATCCCCCGCGAGGTCTTCGACGCCGCCCGGCGGATGGTTCACGACGAGACCGGGCTGCCCGAGGACCACATCCTGTTGGCGGCGACTCACACCCATTCGGCCACCTCCTCCCGAGGGGCCAATCCCCTCAAGCCGGACGAGGAACTCTTCGACTACCAGCGGTTCCTCGCCCGACGGATCGCCGACGGCATCCGTCGAGCGCTGAATAACCTGGAGCCGGCGGAGATCGGCTGGGGCTCGGTGGACGTGCCCACCCAGGTCTTCAACCGCCGCTGGTATCTCAAGGAAGGCACGCCGATCCCGAACCCCTTCGGTGGCCAGGATCGGGTCATGATGAATCCGGGCCGGGGACGCCCCGAACTGGTCGAACCGGCCGGGCCGACCGATCCCCAGGTCTCCTTCCTGTCGGTCCGATCGAAGGACGGTCGGCCGATCGCGTTGCTGGCCAACTACTCGCTGCACTACGTCGGCGGCGTGCCCCGGGGCCACGTCTCGGCCGACTACTTCGCCCTCTTCGCCGACCGGATCACGCGGTTGCTCGGGGCCGACCGGCTCGACCCGCCGTTCGTGGGGATGCTGTCCAACGGCACCAGCGGCGATGTCAACAACATCGACTTCCGCCACCGGGGGAAGTCCCAGCCGCCTTACGAGAAGATGCGCCAGGTCGCCGACGAGGTGGCCGAGGCCGTGTACCAGGCCCATGGGAAGATCCCGTTCCGTTCCTGGGTCCCCCTCGCCGCCGCCCGGCAGGAACTGGTGCTCGCGGTCCGCAAGCCGACCGAGGAGCAGCTCGATTACGCCCGGTCGATCCTCGCCAAGCCGGAGGACGCCAAGCCGTACCACGTCCACGAGCGGGTGTACGCCCGGCGCATCTTGCAGTTGCACGACTCGCCGGACGAGGTCTCGATCCCGCTCCAGGCGTTCCGCATCGGGGACCTGGGGATCGCCGCCATCCCGTTCGAGGTCTTCACCGAGAGCGGCCTGGCCATCAAGAAGCAGAGCCCGTTCCCGCGGACCTTCACGATCGAGCTGGCCAACGGCTCGTACGGCTACCTGCCGACCCCGAGGCAGCATGCCCTGGGCGGTTACGAGACCTGGCTGGGGACGAACAAGGTCGAGGTCGAGGCCTCGGACAAGATCGAGCAGACCGTCCTCGGGCTCCTTCGCAAGCTCCGGGAGGACACGGGCGGGTCGGATCGCTAGGTCGGATGGGCCGATCTTGACATGACAGGCGGCGGGGTGGCACTGGCAAGCGTAAGTGCTAATGTCTGGGTGCCACTGGCTCTGCCCAGTGCTCCGGTCCGCCCCGGCACTGGCAGAGCCAGTGGCACCCGAAGACGGACCGCGGGGTGGCCTGGACAACGTCGCCGTTGTCCGGGCGGCGAAGCCGGCTGGTGGCACTGTTGGCCCTTCTTCTGGGTGCCACTGGCGGCTTGCCCGCCAGTGCTCCGGTCCGGTAAAAGCCACTGGCGGACAAGCCGCCAGTGGCACCCGGCGAGGCTGCCAGAATGGCAGTTGGCTTCGTTCAGAAATCGATCCAGATTGCCCAGACGGCGGGGGCGGGGCGTTGGGTTCGTTTAGAAATCGGCAAGGTTGACGCAGATTCGCGGGTCGGACGAAGAGAAGAGGAAGATTCACCACAAAGGCACAAAGGGGGCACAAAGAAGATTGAGTTTACGGGATGGAGCCTTTGTGCGGGACTGGTATTCTGGGTGACATTATGAAAGGATCATTTCTAGGAATTCTGTGCAGGCACGCGACGGGGGCGGGCGTCGGTTAGTTGGGCGGCCGGATTGCCAAGGAGCGTGGGGCATCCGGAAGTCTACGACGTCGAGGCGGCCCGGGAGAAGTCGGAAACGATCGCGACGGGCTCCGTCGAAACCCCGCGTGGGGAGGTAGGGAAGTCGCCGCATCGTCCGCTGGTGGCACTGGTCGCCCTTCTTCTGGGTGCCACTGGCGGCTTGCCCGCCAGTGCTCCGGTCCGGTAAAAGACACTGGCGGGCAAGCCGCCAGTGGCACCCGGCGTGGGGTATTCGGGAGTCTACGACGTCGAGGCGGCCCGGGAGAACTCGGAGAGGATCGCGACGGGCTCCGTCGAAACCCCGCGGGTGGCCCAAACACGTCCCCGTATCCGGTTCGCGCAGCGACAAGCGGCTCCAGGTGATGCCCAGCGATTCCCGATCCGACCGGCTGCTCTGGGAGCCGCTTGCGGCTGCGCCGCCAGGACACGGGGACGTGTCCTGGCCACCCACGTGTCGAGCCTAGCGGGAGGGCGAGCCAAGGCGGACGTAGCGGCCGTCGGGGTCGAAGCCGAACACGACGCGGGTCCGGGCGTCGCGGTCGTAGACCCGCCACGTCCGAGCGGCGACGCGGCTGGGGACCTCCAGCACGGTCACGGGGTCGCCCTCGTGGAGCCCACCGGAGTAGTCGCGGAGCATCGTGCCGAAGCGGCGGGGGATCTCCGGGTGGTTGGCTGAGGACAGCGGCTCGGGCAGGATCGGCGCGAAGTGGGTGCCGGTGTCGGGCCGGGACTCCAGCGTCCAGGCGTCGCCGGTGTCGTCGCGGGTCACGGTGGCGACCAGCGACCGCGGCCCGGTGCGGCGGGCGTCGACGACCGTCACCGGCGCGTCGCGGAAGTTGTCCTCGGCGTAGCGGTACGCCAGCCATTCGGCGTCCCCGGCCCACCAGCGGAAGGCCATCTCCCCCCGCTCGACCTCGCCGTCCGGCAGCCGCACGCTCCAGTACCGCCCGTCGGGCAGGCTGTGGACGAGCCCGAACCTGAGCGTCTTGCCGTCGTCGCGGACGACGCGGGCCAGCTCGTCCACGGACGCCCCTTCGGCCCCCGTCTCCGCCTTCACAGCGGCCATCATCGCCCGGATCGCCTCCGAGGTCGCGAGTAGCTCCGGGTCCGGCTCGGGCTCGGGCTCCGGGGCCAGCTCGGGCTCGGGTGTCGGCCGCACGATCGCGACCGGCCGCGGCGGCGGCGGCTCATCGCGAGACCAGAACCGCGCCGCCAGGCCCGCGAGGGAGACCGCCACAACGACCAGCGGCCAGGGCCGGACGCGGCGGGGCGACGGCGGCAGGGCGACCGGCGTCGGCCCCGGCGGCTCGGGGTCATCGGCACGATAACGCGACGGCGTCGGCCCGGTCGGTTCCGGCGCGGGCCCCGGCGGCTCCTCCGGGTCGCCGACCTCGATCCCGAGCTGGTCGAGGAAGTCGGGCACGGGGACCTGCACGCGATGGCCGCACGCCGGGCACGGTAAGCTCTTGCCGGCCGCGGCGTCCTTGAGCGTCAGTGTACGCCCGCAGTCACACTTCACTCGGATCGGCATTGCTGATTCTCCACTATTTAAGCGGGGAAATTGGTGTCAGCCCTCACGCCGCCCTTCTGGCGGCACCCGAAGCCCATGAAAATGGGTGATCTGGAGGCATCAGGACCGACTTTCCGCACATTGGCCTGCCCCCCAAAACCTGGTCCACCCTTAATGGGAATCGTACAACTGGCAGAGAGCCAGGGAGCGACCCATGCGAAAACGACCAGGACCGGACAAAATCGCTTCAATCCTCCGCGACTTCCAGGCCGACCTCGACGCCGGCCTGAACGTCAACCAGGCGGCGCGCAAGGCGGGGATCGCCACCACCACCTACTACCGATGGAAGGCACTCGAGGAGAACCCCGTATCGGGATGAGAATTGGTGTCAATTCATTTTTCCGGGTGGCGGAAAGAGAATTGGAAAGAGAATTGGTGTCAATTCATTTTTCCGGGTGGCGCACGAAGGGAATTGGTGTCTTTCATTTTTCCGGGTGGCGTATTTTGGAAGGTGCTCGCCGGGCACCCGGCGGCGACTTAGAATGGGTGTGTCCTTGAGGGAGGCTCCTGATTCAGGCGTTGCGGGTCGGCAGGGCGACGCGGAAGGTGGCGCCGTGGCCTGGGTGGGAGGTGATGTCGATGTGGCCGCCGTGGCCGGTGACGATGCCGTGGGTGATCGAGAGGCCGAGGCCGGTCCCCTCGCCGACGGGCTTGGTGGTGAAGAAGGGGTCGAAGAGGCGGGCGACGTCCTCTGGCTTGATGCCGACGCCGTTGTCGGCGATCTCGATCACCTGGTAGGCGGGTTCGGCGCGGAGCGTCACGCGGAGCCGGCCACCCTCGGAAGGACGGGCCGACTCGATCGCCTGCAAGGCGTTGACCACCAGGTTGAGGATCACCTGGCTGATCTGTGAGGGCACGCACGACAGTTTCGGCAAGGGGGGCTTCTCGACGGTCAGCTCGACATGGCCGCGGCGGAGCTGGGACTGGACCATGTCGAGGGCCGCGTCGATCAGGTCGGCGAGGGCGACGCGCTCCATCGTCGGCGGGGAGGTTCGGGCGAGGCCGCGGAGGTTCTGGACGATGTTGGCCACGCGCTGGACGCCGTCGCGGGTCCGGCCGAGCATCCGGGGGAGGTTGTCGCGGACGTAGTCCCAGTCGAGGTCCTCGGCGATCTGACGGACGCGCTCGGCCGCCTCGGGAGCGGCGGCGGCGAGGGCCTCGTCGGCGGAGGCGTAGGCGGCGACGAGGTCGAGGATGCCGGTCAGGTCGCGGTCGAGCACGGCGAGGTTGTTGGCGATGTAGGCGAGCGGATTGTTGATCTCGTGGGCGACGCCGGCCGAGAGCAGGCCGATCGACGCGAGCTTCTCGGACTGCATGAGCATGGCCCGCATTCGCTGGCGCTCGGTCTGGTCGCGGATCGAGGCGATGAACTCCAGGCTGCTGGTGGCCTCGGAGCCGGCCTCGACCGTGGCGACGGAGATCTCCATCGGGAACTCCTCGCCGGATTTCCGCCGCCCGGTCGTCTCGATCGTGCGGCCGACGACCCGCGGCGTCCGCGTCGCAGATCGCCTGCTGGATGCTGGCGACGCCGCCCCGCTGATCGTGGCCGGCCTCGCCGTCGGGGATCACGAGAGCGATCTCGCGGCCGATCACCTCGGGCGCGTCGAAGCCGAAGGCCCGTTCGGCGGCGCGGTTGAAGAGGGTGATGCGGCCGGCCGGGTCGGTGACGATCACGGCGTCGAGCAGCGACTCGGTGAGCTGGCGATAGCGGGCCTCGGAGCGGGCCAGCTCGCGGGCCTTGGCCTCCATCTCGCGGGCGTAGCGCATCTGCGCCTCGGCGAACTGGCGGCGGGTCTCCTCCAGGGCCTTGCGCTCGGTGATGTCGCGGATGACGGCCAGGACGGCGGTCTGGTTGTCGAACTGGATCAAGGAGGTGTTGATGTCCACCGGGATGATCCGGCCGTCCTTGGTGCGGTGGCGGCCTTCGCAGGAGAGGCGGCCGAGGCGGAGCTGGGCTTCGAGACGGTCGGTGAAGCCGGCGGAGAACTCGGGGTCGTCGATGTCGCGGGTGTTGAGCTTGAGGAACTCCTCGCGGGTGTAGCCGAGGCGACGGCAGGCGGCGGGGTTGGCGTCGAGCACGTGGCCGTCGAGGTCGTGGACGAAGACGGCGTCCTCGATCCCCTCGAACAGGGCCCGCAATCGTCGCTCTCCGGCGATCAGGGCGGCCTCGGCCTGCTTGCGGCGGGTGACGTCCTGCATCGTGCCCCGGATGCCGACGGATCTGCCCCTCGCGGTCGCGGAGCAGGCGGTTCTCGACGGCGAAGACGCGCTCGCGGCCGTCCTTGGTGCGGAAGACCCGCTCGACCTCCTGGACCGGACGATGACCCTTGATCCGCTCGGCCAGCATCCAGCGTGCCGGTTCGCGCTGGCCCTCGACGATGAAGTCGAAGATCGGGCGGCCGATCATCTCCTCGGTAGCGTAGCCGAGCATCTCGCACTCGGCCCGGTTGACGTTGAGGATCACACCCTGGGTGTCGATGACGTGGTAGCCGAAGGGGGCCTCATCGTAGAGCTGGCGGAACCGTTCCTCGCTGGTTCGAAGCGCTGCCTCGGCATGCTTCCGCTCGCGGATGTCGGTGACGAAGGCGTAGTGGGCGCGGGGCTTGCCGTGGTCGTCGCGGTCGAAGTCGGTGACGAGGGCCACGGGGATCGTCGAGCCGTCGCGTTGATAGTATTCCTTCTCGTAGCGCTGGGCCTGGCCGGTCTCGTGGAGCCGTCGGAGGGCGACGGACGTTGTCTCTCGCCACCTTGGCGGGGTGATCTGGTCGATGGTCCGGCCGATGAGTTCCTGAGCCTCGTAACCGAGCAGGCGCTCGAAGGCCCGGTTGACGTGGACGATCCGGCCATCGAGGTCGGACAGGAGGAACGGCTGGCCGGTCTGGTCGAGCAAGCGGGCGAAGCGATCGTGCGCCCGGTCGTCGATCGCCAGGGCGGCTTGGCCTTCGAGGCCCGTCGGGGGTTGGGCATCGGATGGCGGCACGGGCATCATCCTCGGAACGTCGAGGCGTGGTCGTGGGAAGGCCGGGACTGGCTCGACCCGAGCCAGCCGTCCGCCAGCACGACTCGGCTTGACCGGCCGGGCTCGGGTTACGACGATAGTCCTGCACCTTCATTATAGACACCAGACCTCCGAAGCCGAAGGGGAACGCGTCGACGCCGCGCCCCCGAGCCGCCATTGACACCGACGCTTCCCGCCCCGGAACCCCGCATGTCCGCCTACACCCACCACATCTTCGTCTGCGGCAACGTCCGCGAGGCCGGCCACAAGCGCGGCTGTTGCGATCCCGAAGGGCGGCAGACGTTGCGCGACGCCTTCAAGATGGCCCTCAAGCGGGCCGGCTTCGCCAGCCTCGTCCGTGCGAACCATGCCGGCTGCCTCGATCAGTGCGAGCATGGACCGGCCGTCGTGATCTATCCCCAGGGCCTCTGGTACGGCCGCGTCACCGTCGAGGACGTCCCCCGGATCGTCGAGAAGACGCTCCTCCAGGGCGAGATCCTCCCCGATCTGCTGATCCCTGACGACTGCCTGAACAACCCGGATTGCCCTCACCGCGCCGTCGTCAAGAAATAAGGTCGCCTCATGGACCCCGCCCTGCATCCGCTGCCCACTGTCGAGACGATCGCCGAGGTCCGCGCCGCGGTGCGGACCGCCCGGGTGCAGAAGAAGCTCATCGGGTTCGTCCCCACGATGGGGGCCTTGCACGACGGCCACGCCGCCTTGATCGAGGCGTGCCGGAAGGAGGCGGGGTTCGTGGTCGTCTCGATCTTCGTCAACCCGACGCAGTTCGGACCCGACGAGGACTTCGACCGCTATCCCCGGACCCCCGAGGCCGACCTGGCACTCTGCGCCGAGGCGGGAGCCGACGTCGTGTTTCAGCCAGGCGTCGAACGGATGTATCCGACCGGACCGTCGGCCACGTTCGTCGAGGTGCCGGGACTCTCCTCCGCACTCGAAGGCGCCGCTCGGCCGGGACACTTCCGGGGCGTGGCCACGGTCGTGCTCAAGCTCCTGAATATCGTCGGCCCCGACGTGGCCCACTTTGGGGAGAAGGATTATCAGCAGTTGCTGGTGATCCGGCGCCTGGTGGCCGACCTGAACGTGCCGGTCGAGATCCACGGCGTACCGACCGTCCGCGAGCCCGACGGCCTCGCCCTGAGCAGCCGGAACCGCTACCTGGACGCCGACGACCGCCGCGCCGCCGCCGTGCTCTGGCGGGCCTTGCAGGAGGCGACAACGGCCGTCGCCGCCGGAGAGCGCGAGGCCGACCGGGTTCGACAGATTTTGCGAACGGCGGTAGAATCGGAAGGGAGAACCCGGCTCGAATACGCCGAGGTGGCCGACGCGGCCACACTCGAGCCGCTGGCCATTCTGGAACCGGGCCGACCCGCCCGCGCCCTGCTGGCCGCCCGCGTCGGACCGGCTCGCCTGATCGACAACGCCGCGTTGCCGACCGGGGCCGCTCCCCTGCCCGATCCCCGTCCCCAACCGACCCCTCCGGGGTGAGCCAGCCGGATGCATCTCAAGGTCCTTCGAAGCAAGCTCCATATGGCCGCCGTCACGGGCTGCGAACTGAACTACCACGGCAGCCTCACGGTCGACCTCGACCTGATGGACGCCGTCGGCCTGCACCCTTACGAGTCGATCCTGGTCAGCAACGTCGCGACCGGCGACCGGGCGGAGACGTATCTCCTGCCGGGCGCCCGCGGCTCCGGTCAGATCGAGCTGAACGGCGCGATGGCCCGCATCGGGGCCGTCGGCGACCGCCTGATCGTCATGGCCTTCGCGTTCCTCGAACCGGGCGAGGTCGAGGGACATCGCCCCCAGGTCGTGGCGCTCGACGACCGCAACCGGATCGTCGAGCATCTCGATTACGCCCCGATCGCCGCCGTGGAGTGAGACCCGAGCATGCTGCGCATCCTCCACGAATTCCACGCCGGCCGGTTCACGATCCCGATCTACGGCTTCGGCCTGATGCTCTGCCTCGCCTTCCTCGGGGCCATCGGCCTGGCCGCCTGGCGAGCGCAGCGCGAAAAGCTCGACCCGGAGACGATCTATGATCTCGCCTTTTACGTCCTGCTGGGAGCCCTGATCGGGGCGCAGGGCGCTCTACGTCTGGGAATACTGGGGCACACGGATCAAGGATCTGGGCGACGTCTTCAAGATCTGGGAAGGCGGGATCGTTTTCTACGGCGGCGCGATCGGCGGTGCCCTGGCGATCGCGCTCTACTGGTGGCGCAAGCGGTTCCCTCTGCTCCCGACGCTCGACGCGATCGCCCCCTCGATCGCGTTGGGACTGGCGATTGGCCGGGTCGGCTGCTTCCTCAACGGCTGCTGCTACGGCGACGAGTGCCAGCTCCCCTGGGCGGTCGCCTTCCCGCCCGGCTCCCCACCCTGGTGGCAGCAAGCCCTCGACGGCCACCTGAACGGCCTCCAGGAGGCCACCCTGAAGGCCGTGCAAGGTCATCAGGTCCCCCCGGGAACGCCCTGGTCGCATCCGGTCCACCCCACGCAGCTTTACTCGGTGATCGACGGCCTGGTCCTGCTCTCCCTGCTCTCGGCTTACTTCCCCCTGCGGCGCCGCGACGGCGCCGTCTTCGCTCTCCTGCTGACGACCTACCCCATCACCCGCTTTCTCATCGAGCAGCTTCGCAGCGACGAGGCGGCACTCTTCGCCGGCATGACGATCTCACAGAATGTCAGCGTCCTGATTCTCTTCTGCGGACTCGCCTTCTGGGCCTTCCTTCTCCGCCGCCCCGCCGGCCGACACGCCGACCACGTCGCCCAGGACTCCCCGGCCGAAGCGATCTCGGCGATGCCCCGCTGAGCGGCTCCCCACGATCGCTTTTTTTGACTGCGAGGAGCCACCCGGGACGAAGCGAAAACGTCCGATGACGCTTCGGCAACGCGCCGGGACGCCTGCGGAACGCCCGGAGGACGCTGCGGGGACGCTCCGAATCACTCCAGATCCATCGCCACAAGTGCTGCCGCTCTCAGGATTTCGAACAGTCAATTTACCCATCTTGAAGTTCGTTCAGCGCCCGGGACGCGCCGTTGGCGTCCGAACGTCGCAGCGCCTCGCCGGGCGACCGGCCGGCTCAGGGCACCACGACCTTGCCAGGGAGACAGCGTTAATTATAGCACACGAAGGAGGCAACGGCGTGTAAAAACTCGTCGACAGGGAGGAGCGAACCGGCCAGGGTCTGCCGCCACGTCGGGAGAACACGGCTTTCCGGGGAACCTCCAGATTGCCTAGTCGTCTCCTGCGCCAGATCCGCACCATCCCGGATTGGTCGGGAGCCGGTCCGGAGCCGGCGCATGGGATAGGCTTGTGTGGAAGACGGTCCTGTTCCGGGTCTTTCCCGGGCATTTGCGGACCGGAAAGGATGGACTGCCATGCTCAACCGACAACACCGCTTCCTCTACGTCCTGTGCCTGCTGGCCGCCCTGCCGTTGGGGTGCGCATCGTCGCGGTCCTCGTATCGGCCGATCGCCGCGGCCGAGCCGTCACTGGATGGCGTGGCCGGGAACCCGGCCGTGGTCGCCGACGTTCCCGCCGCGCGGCCGATCACGTTCGCAGACCGGCACCCCTTGTTCTCCAAGCCACGCGAGTATTACGAGCGGGTCGGCGACAACAAGCTCGCCAGGACGGCCGCTGCCACCTTCATCGGGGTGCCAGCCGGCATCGTTGGCGAGATGCGTCAGATCGTCATCGGCAACCCGGCGCCTCACTATTGAGCGGTGAGCGTTTGGTGGTCGCGAAGCGGGACGGACACCCCGGCGGTTGCCGGTCGGCTCCCGTGGTAGAGCCAGCAGCCGTTGCCTTCGTAGCGTTTCGCGAGCACGAAGCCGTTCTTCCCGATCAGGCCGAGCAGCGGCTCTTCCTCCATGCTGACGCCGCTCCTTAGCCTGTTCTGAGAGAACAGGACCCAGACGTCGTTCGATGCAAGGGGGGGTAAGTCGTTGCCGTCCCGGAATCGCATCAGGACGGGTTGCGCCCGGATCGCGAAGCGGTCTGCGTAATACTGGAAGGCCGGTGTCGAGTAGGAGGAAACGACCAGCGTATCGCCCTCCTGGGAGCGATCCGCCACGATCCGGAGCATCTCGCAGATTTCCTCGACACCCTCAGGCCGGGCAAACGTCTTCAACGAGGAGAAGGCGGGATTGAAGATGAGAATCGCGACGCAGAGCAGCGCGGCGGCATGCCGACCCGGTCCGGCCGGCCGCCGTCGTCGGACGGTCAGGCGATCGAGCGCGGCCAGTCCCGACGCGATCAGAACCGTCTGGAGCGGGACCAGAAACAGGATCAGGCGTCCCGTGAACGGGTAGATCCGGGTCAAGGCCGCGCACCAGGTCACTCCGATGACGGCGATCGCTGCCAGCACGCCCGGCCTCTCCCGTGCTGGCGCCCGCAGCATCGCCAGGACGATCAGCCAGAAGGCCAGTCCCTCGAAGTCGAACGATGCGGGATACTCCAGGGCCTGGAACGGGCTCCAGTAGATCCAGTTGAAGGCATCGATCGAGAGGGTGGGCCGGGGCAGGAAGCCCTTGGACCAGAAATTGACCAGGTACGCATTCTTGCCGAGGGGGCGGACGAACCCGACATAAGAGACCGCGAAGCTGGCCAACCAGGCCATCCCCATCAGGACGAGCGCCGCCAACTCGCGTGGGCGTTTCTCCCGGATCGCCCGGACGAGTGAGACGAGTCCCAGCCCGGCGAGCACGAAGACCGCTGGGTGCGAGAACCAGGGGGCGAGACAACCCACCACCGCCAGCCATCCCAGGCGACTCCCGTCACCGGCCCGGGTGCGGGCCCAGAGCCAGAGCAGAAGCACGGCGAGCATCGCGTCGGAGGAATACTGCTTGACCTCCGAGGCGTAATAGATCAAGGCCGGGCACAATGCCACATAGGCAACGGCCATGACCGAGGCCCGCGGCCCCGCGATCCGACGGCAGAACCGCCAGGTGAAGACCAGGGTCAGGCATCCTGCCAGGAGCGGCAAGAGCCGCAAGGCCCGCTCTCCCATCCCGAGGACCGCGACGATCGCCTTCTCCGCGAACAGGAAGCCGAGGGGCGCGCCTTGGTCGTAATGGAGGGGTTTCAGCAAGCCCCGGAAG
Source organism: uncultured Planctomycetales bacterium (assembly GCA_963752755.1). GTDB lineage: Bacteria > Planctomycetota > Planctomycetia > Isosphaerales > Isosphaeraceae > CAVVZJ01. The sequence continues at coordinate 431,611 of CAVVZJ010000014.1, forward strand.
TCGCGATGGGCGAGGTTGTAGGTCAGATACGATTCATCCAACCAGAGATTCCGATTAAAGCAATAATGCCTCAACCGGAGCGTCATTCCGCCGATCACCGCCGCGAGGCACCACCGATCGGCCGCGACACGCGCCCGCATGTCCATGGGAGATGGCCCCCGTGTCTCGATGTCCTGTGACCGCCCGGGTCACCCGCGGTCGGGTTCCACGTCGTTCTGTCCGTGCCAGACCATGCAGAACCTGGGCAGAGGCGGAGGAACCGAAGATCGGCACCTGTCGTCCGTGTCACCCCGGCGTCATCGCGTCGCCGCCTGGAGGCGCCGCCCCCCGCGGATCGCCAACAGGCTGCGGCTCAATGCGGGCTCTCCTCGACCTTCTTCTTGTAGGCGTCGAAGTCGAGCAATCCGGCCAGGTCGCGGGCGGGGTCGGCGACGCGGACCTTGAGGAGCCAGCCGCGGCCGTAAGGGTCCTCGCCGAGGATCTGAACATCGTCGGCGACGGCGGGGTTGACCTCGACGACCTCGCCGCTGAGCGGGGCGTAAAGGTCGCTGACCGCCTTGACGCTCTCGACCTCGCCGAAGGGCTTGCCGGCTTCCAGCGTCTTGCCGACGGCGGGCAGGTCGATGTGGATCAGGTCGGTGAGTTGCTCCACGGCGAACCGGGAGATCCCGACGGTCGCCACGTTGCCGTCGAGGTGGACCCATTCGTGCGTGGACGTGTACTTCAGCGCCTTCTCGTCGAACATGGGGAAGCCTCGGGGTCAACAGGTCGCGGAACCGGACAGCGGCTGTCGGCCTCCATCATACCCGGATTCGCGCCCGGCATTCGAGTCCGAGAGCCCGACGCGCCCCTCGGGTCGAGGCAAGCCGCCAGGCGATTGGGGGTCAGAACTGGAAGTAGATGAACGGCTGGAAGTCCTGCGGCTTGAAGACGATCGCCAGGAGGATCAGCGAGAAGAGGATCAAGGGCGTCGCCAGGTGGTCGGGGCGTCGGGCCTCAAACCAGCGGATGTCGGCGAGATGCAGGAGGGTGACGGCCCCGCAAAGCAGCAGGACGTACACCACGGCCGGCTGGATCCAGTGGAAGCCCGCCGAGGGCCAGAACATCTGGCGGAGCATCAGGGCCGCATGGGGGAAGTCGGGCGGCCGGAAGAAGACCCAGCCCACCAGGACGATCAGCATGGTGACCGACCAGCCCAGGACCGAGCGCCACGGCCCCTCCGGCGGCCGACGGCCGCCGCGGTGCTCGTCGAGGAACCGCTGGCCGGCGAGGGCCAGGCCGTGCACGCCGCCCCAGAAGACGAACGTCCAGGCCGCGCCGTGCCAGAGGCCGCCGATGAGCATCGTCAGCATCAGGTTGAGGTACGTCCGCCGACGGCCGCGACGGCTGCCACCCAGGGGGATGTACAGGTAATCGCGGAGCCAGCTCGACAGGGAGATATGCCAGCGCCGCCAGAACTCGTCGATGCGTCGCGAGAGGTAAGGGCGGTTGAAGTTCTCCGGGAACTCGAAGCCGAAGAACCGAGCGGTGCCGATCGCCATGTCGGAGTAGCCGGAGAAATCGCAGTAGATCTGCACGGCGTAGGCGACCACGGCCAGCCAGGTTGTCGCCGCGTCGAACGTGCCGGCGGAGGCGAAGACGGCGTCCACGTAGGCGCCGAGGGTGTCGGCCAGGAGCACCTTCTTGAAGAAGCCGAAGGCGAACTGGCGGAACCCAAGGAACGCCCCTTCCCAGGTGACCTCGCGGGGTGTCCGGATCTGCGGCAGGAAGTGCGAGGCCCGCACGATCGGGCCGGCGACCAGAACCGGGAAGAACGTGATGAACAGGGCGAAGTCGAACGGGTCGTACGTCGGCTCCAGCTCGCCGCGATAGACGTCGATCGTGTAGCTGAGGGCGTGGAACGTGTAGAACGAGATCCCGATCGGCAGGATCACGTTGAGCGTCTGGGCGTTCCAACCGAGCAGGCCAAAGACGCTCTGGAAGGACGTCGCGAAGAAATTGTAATACTTGAAAACGCCGAGCGTTCCGAGGCCGACGGCCACGCCGGTCCAGAGCAGGACGTCGCGCACGCGCTGACTCTTGGCCCGGTCGAGGCCGAGGCCCAGCAGGTAGTTCAGGGCGATCGAGACCAGCATCAGGCCGAGGAACCGCCAGTCCCAGTAGGCATAAAAATAGAGGCTGGCGGCCAGCAGGAGGAGCTTCCGCGCCGGTAGCTGGGGAGCGCGAGGTAGCCGGCCAGCACGGCGGCGAAAAGGACGAAGAACTCGAGCTGGGCGAACGTCATCGCGGCTGGCCCTCGAGATAGCGGCGGATGGCCTGGGCGACGCAGCGATGGCCCTCGGCGTTGAGGTGGCCGCTGCCGAGGACCGAGTTTGGAAATCCGCGCGGGAAGGCCCGTTTCGAGCGGGCCAGGGCGACAAACTCGTCGTGGAGGTCGATCAGGGGAATGTTCATCTCGGCACAGAGCCGGTGCAACGCCGCGGCCTGATCGGCGTTCGGGTCATCCTCGGAGAGGCGTCCCCCGGCGAGTGGGCTCGGAAGGCGGGGGAGGTAGACCAGCACGAGCGGGGCCTCGACCTGGTTGCGGAGTTTTTCCAGGGCGAAGCGCCAGCCCTCCACGGGGATCGTCCGCGGGGCCCCCGTCTCCGACCCGCTCTCCCCGGTCGTCGCGGCCTGGCCCGGCGCGAACCGGATCTCCGCCTCGCCAGAACGCTTGAGCATTTCCCAGACGACCTGAAGGTGCCAGCGCATCAGGAACTGTTTGAGTCCCTCCGCCCGCGGGGTCCAGTGCGATTCGACGAACGCGAAGCCCTCCGGCGCGGCCGGGTCGCTGATGAACTGGCTCTCCCGGTGGTCCAGGTCCGGGTCAAGGTCTTCGATCTGCCCGAGGACGAGGAAGTGCGCCCGGACCCGCGGCACCAGCCGCTCGTAGCGGGGCATCTGGAAGTAAATGTCCGCCAATCCCCAGCCTCGCGTGCCGACGCCGACAGCCGTCAGCGGCCGGTCGGCGTGCCGGGCGTTCCATTCTCGGGTGAGCACCTGGGACATTTTCTCATCGTCATCGACCTGGACGGCCTCGACGTACGAATCGCCCCAGATCAGCACGGTTTCGGTCTCGATCCGGGTCACGTCCGGGATCGCGGCCACCCCGAAGCGGCCGACCTGGGTGATCCCCTCTCCCTCCACCCAGCTCCGATAACGGCCCGGCGCGACCACGAAACGGTCCAACTCCGGCTCCCAGACATAGGGGACGTAGGGGGTCAGCCAGAGCGCCGAGGCCACCCAGACGACCAGGCATGAGAGGAAAAAGCCGGCTACCCAGACCGCCACCATCCGCAAGGCCCGCGATTTCCGAGCCACGGCGTTCCCGCGACGGCGTTTCGATGCGCCGGCTGTCGTGCCCACTTCGGGGAGCGGTTCGACCACACAGATTGGCCGTTGATCGATCGGCATGGTTTGACTCGGTGTAACCTGGGTCCAGGTTGCGATTTCGATGGCAATGACCGGCGAGAGGGCTCAACGTCCTGGTGGGTTGGTTCTCGGGGCGATCGATACGACCTGGTCTTCAGGTGGTGGCGCGGGGGTGTGGGCGAGGGGCCAGGCGATCAGTCGGACGACCGCCCAGGGAATGACTCCTCCTCGCGCACAGACACCGTGCCGGTGGATGTCCACGCGGTTCTCGGAGTGGCGGAAATAGCCTCGGAAGAATTGTAGCTCAGAAGTTCATCGAGCAACAAGCGGTTTGGTCGAAAAGCGAACGGTTTGGGTGCGGTTGGTGGCGGTCAACCAACGTCCCGAAATCTTCCCTTCCGGATCTTCGGGGCTCGTCGGTCGGAATCTCAGCTCGTGACGGCGGCCAGGTCGGCGGCGTCGGATCGGAGTTCCGGGAAGTCGGGCTTGTTGGGCCTTCGGCCGAGAACCCATCGATAGACCTCGAGGATCTGCTGCGCTTTGGCCGCCCAGGTGAAGTTCCGCTCGACGCGACGGACCGCCGCCTGGCTCTTGATGTCGATCTCGGAGGGGTCGGCGACGATCCGGGCCAGGACTTCCCGCAGCCGCTCGACGATCTGGGCGCGGTGCCCCATCGGGATTCGATAGCCGGTCTCCTCGGTCGCCAGCTCGCCTGGCCCGCCGTAGTTGACGACCACGGGCACGAGACCGACGGCCATCGCTTCCAGGACGACTCCGCCTCCGAACTCGCGAATACTCGGGAACGTCAAGAGGTCCGACTCCACGAGCCGGTTGGCGACCTGGGAATGCTCGACCCAGCCATGGAAGGTCACGCCGGCCTCAAGGCCCTCGCGTGCGACAAATTGCCGGAGCTGGGGCATCTGGGGTCCGTCACCGATCAAGTCGAGCTTCAAGCGGCCATCCTTCAGGAACGGGGTCGCGGCCTCCAGGAGCATGTCTGCTCCCTTGTAGGGAACGAAACGGCCGAGGAAGACGCCGCGGATCGGCAGGGACGCGACCCGAGTCCGGCGCTGCGGAAAACGACCCGGGTCGATCCCATTCTCGGGTATCGAGACCAACTTGTCGCCATAGGCACGGGCGAACTGCTCCCGGGTGGCGAGTGAGCCGACGATGATCGCCGCGGCGTTGCGCCGCGCCAGGTCGTGCGAAATCCCGGCGTCAACTGGTGGAGCGAGCGGACGTAAGAGAGCCACTCCCGCTCCTGCCGCCGGGCCTGATCGAAGGATTTGGGCCAGGGCAGGCCACCGTTGAGCGGACCTGCCACGAAAGGCAGGCGGAGTCGGCGGCAGCGGCGAGCGAGCGGGCCCCCGGCCGTGGGTGTCAGAGGGGTGACCCGATGGACAACCTGGAACTCCCCTTTTCCAGACGGTCCCGGAAGGCCCGCCAGACCAGCCGCTCGAAATGGGGGTAGATCAGCGAGGAGAGGGCCGTCTTCATGGTCCATCTCTTTCCCCGGCCGCCGCGCAGCAACTCCCCGATCTGGTGGATCGGCCGCGCAATCGCCTCCGAGTCGATCGCCGTGAAATCGCGGCCCTCGACCAAGCCGTGCCGCAGAATCGCCTCGCGGTTACGAATCTGCGTTACGAGGTGGGTGTCTGCGACCCCGGCCAGAGCTTGGGTGCACGACCAGCCAACCAGGGGGACGCTCACCCACTCGGGGTTGGCCGCCTCGGCGATCAACAAGACCCGCGGCCGAGGCTCTCCATCGTTGGTCATCTCGCTCGCCCTGGATTGCTCCCGGCCCGCCGGGCCGGGTTCTGGGGATGGGTTCTGGAGGCCAGCCGCACGAGGACCCTCGACTGCTCGCGAACGGACCTAGTGTCCAACCCGTCGGTAAAACGGCAAGGGCACCACCCGGGCCGGCTCTGCGTGGCCGCGGACGTCGAGGGTCAGCTCGGTGTCGATGCCGGCGGCCGTCGGATCGACGAGGGCCATGGCCAGGCTCTGGCCGAGCGTCGGCGAGAAGGTGCCGGAGGTGACGACGCCGATCGGCTCGTCGTCGCGGAGCACGGTCGTCCCCTGACGGGCGATCCGCTTGCCCGCGAGGGCGAGGCCGACGCGGGTCCGGCCGGGGTTGCGCTTGAAGGCTTCGAGGGCCTCGCGACCGACGAACTCCCCCTTGCTGAGCTTCACCGCCCAGCCAACGCCGGCCTCATACGGGTTGATGTCCTCGGCCAGCTCGTGGCCGTAGAGTGGCATGGCGGCCTCGAAGCGGAGGGTATCGCGGGCGCCCGAGGCCGCAGGGCAAGATGCCCTGGTCGCGGCCGGCATCGAGCAAGGCCGACCAGAATCGTTCGGCCAGTTCGGCGCGGATGATCACCTCGAAGCCGTCCTCGCCGGTGTAGCCCGTGCGGCTGGCCCGGACCCGGGCGTTGCCGAGCGACGGCACCGTGCCGCCGGTAAGGCAATAGTAGTTCGTGGAGGCGAGCGGGGCGTCCACAACGCGACTCAGGATCTCCAGGGCGGCGGGGCCTTGCACGGCGATCATCGCCAGATCCTCGGTCCGGTCGGTCATGCGGGCGTCGGCGCTCGCCCTGGAGCCGCTGGAACTGGCCGACGACCTGGGCGCGGTTGCCGGCGTTGCAGACCATGCCGAAACCGCCTTCGGGCTCAGGAATCCGATAGACGAGCACGTCGTCGAGCACGCCGCCCTGGTCATTGACCATCAGGCTGTACTGGATCTGCTCGGGATCGAGCCGCGCGACCTGGTTGGTGGTGGCGCGTTCCAGCCAGGGCTCGGCGTCGGGCCCCTCGAAGCGGAGCCGGCCCATGTGGCTGATGTCGAAGAGCCCGGCCCGCTGGCGGACGGCCTGGTGCTCCTCCGTGATCGTCGTGTATTGCACCGGCATCGACCAGCCGCCGAACTCCACCATCCGGCCGCCGTGCGCGACGTGCCAGGCGTGTAGGGGCGTCTGCTGGGGATTCACTTGGGACATCAGCAGCCTCGAAACCTCGTCTCATTTGCCGATCCTGCGCCGCGATTGTAGCCGAACCGATCGGCGCGGCACAACCGTTCAGACGGCCGCGATTTGCCGATGCGAGCTGGCGGACCTTGCATTACAATGCGACACGACGCGGCGTCCCGCGAACCGGGCCTCTGACCGTTCGCCCACCCTTTTGACTGGCGGGAACGTTCCCTCCGATGGAATTCGTCGAGCTGCTGATCATCCTCGGACTGGTCCTGGTCAACGCCTTTTTCGTCGCCGCCGAGTTCGCTCTGGTGAAGGTGCGGATCAGCCAGATCGAGCAGCTCGCCGAGGAGGGCAACTTCGCCGCCAGGTTGACGAAGAAGGCTCTCGAACGGCTGGATGCTTACCTCTCGGCCTCGCAGCTCGGCATCACGGTCGCGAGTCTGGCGCTGGGCAAGCAGATTGAGCACGCCATCGAGCCGCCGGTCCGGACGCTGCTGGCGCTGGTTGGGCTGCCGGTCGAGGCCTCACCCGTGCTGGCCTTGACCGTGGTGCCGGCCATCGCGCTGTCGATCGGGACGTTCCTGCACATGGCGCTGGGCGAGCAGGCCCCCAAGAGCCTGGCGATCCGGGCGGCGAAGGGCGTGGCCCTGTGGACGGCGCCGGTTCTGGTGCTGTTTTATTACGTCTTCTGGCCGATCATCTGGCTGCTCAACGCCGCTAGCAACCTCACGCTCCTGATGCTCGGCCTGGGTCGGACCGACCACGCCGAGATGGCTCACACCGAGGAGGAGCTACGGCACATCGTCGCTGAGAGTGTCGCCGGAGGACACCTCTCGCGCAACGAGCGGTTGATGATCGAGAACGTGCTGAACCTGGAAGAGAAGACCGCCCGTCGGGTGATGGTCCCCCGGCCCGACATCGCGTATCTGAGCCTGGCCCGGCCGCTGGAGGACAACCTCCGGCTGGCCCGACAGACGGGCCATACCCGGTTCCCGCTCTGCGAGGACGACCTGACGCACGTTGTCGGGATGATCCACGTCAAGGACCTCTTCCGCGCCAACCAGTCTTCCGGCGGCCGGCCCGACCTCCGCAGGCTCGCCCGCGAGGTGCCGTTCCTGCCCGAGACGCTGCACCTCGACCAGTTGCTCGTGGAATTTCAGCGCAACCGGGTGCACCTCGCCATGCTGCTCGACGAGTATGGCAGCGTCACCGGCATGATCACGCTGGAGAACGTGCTCGAAGAACTCGTCGGCCCGATCCAGGACGAGTTCGACCGCGAGACGCCGATGGTCTCCCCCCTGAACGACGGGGCCTGGGACGTGGACGCCGCCCTGCCCCTCGATCGCCTGGCCGATGTCTGCGGCGTCGCCTTGCCCGAGACCGACGCCGAGACGACCGGCGGCCTGATCCTCGACCTGCTCGGCCGCCTGGCCAAGACCGGCGACAGCGTGGACGTGGACGGCCACCGCCTGGTCGTCACCCAGGCCGACCCGACCCGCATTCGCCGCGTCCGCGTCGAGCCGATCTCGGCCGCGCCGCCCGTCACCGACAACGACGGAACCTAGCCGACCGGACCATCAAGGCCCAGCACCGCGCAGGAGAGCCGATCTCGATGCCACCCTACTACCAGTCGGAAGACCTCCCACGGTTCCCGGAAATCTCCCTCGGCGCCCCGGACCTCTGGGACAAGTTCCAGGCGTACTATGGCCCCGTTTTCGAGGATGGCGCCCTCTCGGCGCGCGAGAAGGCGCTGATCGCCCTGGCCGTGGCCCACGTCCTGCCCTGCCCATACTGCATCGACGCCTACACCCGGGCGGCGCTGGAGAAGGGGTCGAACCTGGAACAGATGACCGAGGCGGTCCACGTCGCCGCCGCCATCGCCGCGGGCGCGACCCTGGTGCATGGCGTCCAGATGAAGACGATCGCCGAGAAGCTCTCGATGTGAGTGGAAGCCGGAAGCCGGTGGGTTCCGGCAACCACTGGGCACGGACTCTCGCCCAGGCAGACGCCGGGCGGGCAACGGATGGTCGGCAGAACTCACGGTTCGGCCGAGGTCCTTCCCTCTTCCGGGGCGGGTCGATCCGTCCCTGGAATCCTTGACCGAAGCCCGGCTCTCGATGGCATTGAGGCCGGGAACCGATCCCGTCGTGGGATCACCGATCCCTCAGCGCCGGAAGCTTCCGGTGCCGTGGAAGACCGCCAGCGTCCGCTCGAGCGGGTCATGCTCGGGAATCTGGATATTCACGTGGCCGCTCCGGCCGTCGATCAGGACGAGCCGGTAGCGGTTCCCCTCCACAAGGCTTTCGCGAACCTCGGGCGGGAACTCGAAGTAGCCGCTCCACTCGCCCACCGTGCCACCGTTGCGGGGGTGCGACTTGAGGAGACCCGTCACCGGGTCGAGCAAGGTCACGTCTCCAGCCATCAGCCGACCGCGGAATCGTTCGGTTCGATCCATGGTCCACCCTCCCGGTCTCGACGGCCCTGGGCCGTCGTGGGGGAAAAAGGAATGGTCCTCAGGATAAAGAATAGAGATTCATAGCAATCCGATCACAGAGTTCACTATGATATCAGGACTTCCAAGATTCCGTTAGTCCAAAATCCCTCCCATGCTTGATCGCGCCCGGGCTGGGGGCGCCGGAAGCGGGGAGCCTCTTGTAGAATCTTCGTTGGACAACGGCGAATCCGGCCCTGCCGCGATCAACTGATCGCCCGACTACCACCTGACGAGGATTCCCGATGGCCCGCAGCCTGCTCGGTCAAGGGCATTCCCTGGCCGTCCTCTCCCAACAGCGCGCAATCCTCCGCCCCGGCGGCCGGTTTCTTCCTTTTGAAGCGGCCATTTCCCGGAGCGAACCGGCCCCGCTCGCCGCCGACGGCCTGGAGGTCTTCCAGATGAACCTCGGCCGGTTGTGCAATCAGACCTGCCGCCATTGCCACGTCGATGCCGGCCCGGACCGGACGGAGGTGATGACTCGCGACACAATGGAGCTTTGCCTCACCGCCCTGTCACGGACGGCGACCCGCCGCGTGGACCTGACCGGCGGCGCCCCTGAGATGAACCCGCACTTCCGCTGGCTCGTGGGCGAACTGCGGGCGTTGGGCTGTCACGTGATGGATCGCTGCAACCTCACGATCCTGAACGTCGGCGGCTTCCGCGACCTGCCCGAGTTCCTGGCCGGGCATCGCGTCGAGGTCGTCGCTTCCCTTCCCTCCTTCCTCGCCCGCAACACCGACGCCCAGCGCGGCGCGGGTGTCTTCGAAGCGTCGATCGCCGCCCTCCAGCGACTCAACGCCCTCGGCTACGGCCGGGAGGGCTCCGGCCTGGTGCTCAACCTCGTCTATAACCCGACCGGCGCCTTCCTCGCGCCGAAGCGATCCTCGGTCGAGCCCGAGTACCGCCGCGAGCTGCTCTGCCGCCACGGGGTCGTCTTCAATGACCTGTTCGTCCTGAACAACATGCCGATCAACCGCTTCCTCGAATTCTTGCTTCGCACGGAGCAATACGAGGAATACCTGCAGCGTCTGATCGACGCCTACAACCCGGCCGCCGTCGCCGGCCTGATGTGCCGCACAACGCTCTCCGTCGGCTGGGACGGCCGCCTGTTCGACTGCGACTTCAACCAGATGCTCGACCTCGGCCTCGCCCCCGGCCAGCCTTCCCACATCGCCGACTTCAACCCGGAGCGCCTGGCCCGCCGCCCGATCACGACCGGCCTGCACTGCTTCGGCTGCACGGCGGGCCAGGGGTCGAGCTGCGGGGGAGCGGTCGTGCGTGAGGGCGGGAGCCGGGAGCCGAGATGAGACAACTCTACCGGCAGATGATCCTCGTGGCCGTCGTCGGGGGCACCTGGCGTATCTGGTTCGTTGCAGCCGGAGGTCCAACCCCGCACTCGGCCTGATCGGCGGGATCGCCCTCCTGCCCCTCTTCTATGGACTCCCCTACGCGGCCCATCTCCAGATCCGATGGCTGGACGGGTCGAGCCGGGCGTGGCTGATCCTCAAGGTCTTCGTGCTGATGATCCTCCTCGCCACGCTCTTCCTGTGGTTCCTTGTGGTTCTCGGGATGGTCCTGCTGGTCGTTAGTTCGTTGTAGGAAGGTCGACCCCTGACCTTCGGCGCTCGGGGAAAGCGCGGAGGCCGGATTCCTACGGAATCGCCTGGAACAGTGGTCTTTCCCGGGTGGCACGCCCGGAGGCTTCGACGGGTGTGAGCAAGCCTTCCCCACGCCCGTCGAAGCCTCCGGGCGTGCCCCCCCGAATGAGGAGTGATCGGGGCGATCCCGTATCAGACCCCGATGGCGTCGAGCAGGTGGTCGAGGTGCTTGTCGATCGCCTCGGCGGTGCGGCGATAGACGTCGCGGCCGCAGCCGATGGGGTCGTCGATGTCGCGGCCGGAGGGGTCGAGCAGGCGGACGCGGGGGGTGGCCTCGGGGTGGTAGTCGAGGATGGCGTCGCGGTGGTCGCGGGTCATCGGGATGATCCAGTCGGCCTGGTCGATGAGCTGGGGCGTGACCGGCCGGCTGGCGTGGGAGGGTGGCATGCCCACGTCTTCGTGGGCATGTTCGTGAAGGGGAAATCCTTCCCATGCCCACGTCTTCGTGGGCATGCCACCCGGCCAGTGGTGCCTGGAAATGCTTGACAGTGCCACCCGGCCACGGCGATTTGGGAAAGACCGTGGTCCGAAGACGGACCACAGCCACCCGCCGCAGGCCCACGAGGACGTGGGCATGCCACGCGCGTGGCCCGGACACGTCCTCGTGTCCGAGTTGCGCCGCGTGCCATTGGCGGCGGGGTGGCGGGGGTCGTCTCGACCCCAGTCCGGCCCCTGACTCATCGCCGGAGGGACTGGGGTCGAAAGCGACCCCAGCCACCCGCCGTGGTCCGAAGACGGACCACAGCCACCCGCCGTGGGAAGCCGAGTTCGCGGTGGGTTGCGCCTCGCTCGCGCGAGGCTGACCCACCTACTCGCTCGCTCACTTACCGTGAGGAAGCTGGAGTGATCGCGAAGGCCCCACCGCCCGAGAGGATTACTCGGCACTCCCGCAAAGTCTCGTAGGTCGCCCGATTCGGTGCGTCGTCGAAGACTCGATGAATCCTACAGGGCTACAAACCGGGCTTGGTCATTAGGGGGCGGCTGGCATAGCCATTGCGGGCATATTCTCAGGAGCTATTCAAGACTACTTCTAACTTTGCTCGAGGTCTTGCCAGAGTAATGCGGTCGGCCCAGTGGTAATGTTGCAAGTGGTTCTTGAACGGCTCCTTTGACGATCTTGCTGGCACGCGACACAAGGAGGATCAACATGGGTATCACCAACCGACTGTCCGCAGGGCGTGCATTTCCCCTCCAGATCGTCATCCTCCTCGGGATGGCATCCCTGTGCCTGACGCCGCGAGGAGTGTTCGCTCAAGAGCGTCTCAATCTGGAGGGCACCTACCGCAGAGGCTGGCAGGATGCCGGCGGCGATCGAATCCGATACTTCGCGGTTTCATATCGCGGGGCATTCGATCAGCGGGTGGCCAAGAGTGCCGCGCATCAGGCTGCCGAAAAACTCATCGAAGATGACACTACCCTCAGGGCCGGCCCCGCATACAATTACCCGGCACGAGGAGACAACATCCTGGTTATGGGTTGGGTCAACGAGTCACGAGGCAAATGGGGCTGGGTCGCCTCCAACCTCGCGATCGACGGCGACCTGCGGTACATGCACATGGACGGTGACGTCGATTACGCCCGCGGCGACCACTGGCAACATATACGAGATCAGTATCAGGGCACAAACTTCCAGACCGTGCATTATATGTTCGGCGATCGCTCTAACCAGGGCGAGGACGTCAGGTGGAAGTTCTGGGCGCCGGAGTGATCCTCGCGGGTGGCCCGGACACGTCTTCGTGTTCGGGTCGCGCGGGGTGGCACCGGCAACGTCAGCCGGGTAGAGGAGTGGTGGGTTGCGCCTCGCTCGCGCGAGGCTGACCCACCCTACTCATTCCGGGGGCGGAGGGCGACACCGGAGGTGAGGGTGCCAGTTGCATGCCACGTCTTCGACGTGTGGCCGGGGCAGAGCGGACTTCGAGCGTGCCCAGGAGTGCCGAACACGGACCGGGGCACGCTCGAAGACTCGGCGGGGTGGCACCGGCAACGTCAGCACGACACAAACAATCGAATTACTTCTTGTGTGCCACGGGCTTTGCCAGTGCGTCGCTACCGACAGCCGGGTCGGGGGAGCTGCCTCGGATTCCCCGTGACGGGCCGACCAGTCGGCCAGATGCTTGCGAGCGGCGTCGAGAAACTCGGAGTCCTCGATCTGCCAGACGTGCTGGTCCCCGTCCTCGCGGGCCAGGAACGCGAGGTTCAGGACCAGTTGGCCGAAGCGATACTCCGGGCAGGCCGCGCTCAGTTCCTCGATGAGCTGGAGGAGTTCACGGCGGGTCGGGTCCATCATGGCAGGGTGTCTCCGAGCTTGGGGTTTTGCCCAACCGGCCGCTTCAGTTCTCCCACGACTTCGACCCGGATCAACTGGCCGGATGCGAGCCTGGCAACCCGCGTGGCCCGGGTGACACCGTTGAAAATCACCAGGGCGCCATCCGAACCGCGATACACCCAGGGAGGCGGCATCCCGGCGGTGGAGGCCCCGAATCGGGCGATCTGGGTCTGAAGCTTGAACGGGTCGGCACCACTGGCCTGCGCAGGTCGTAGATGCAGCTCCCGAGGATCGACGTCAAGGAATTCGGGTTGCCGCATGCCGATTCATTTTACCGCCGAGCGTCGGCGGAGCAACCTTCGCTTCGAGTGGCTGGATGGAATCGATCTTCGGCACCCGCCGCCACTCCCTCCGACCGGCGTGTGATACCGCGATCGGGATGGCTGAACGTGCTAAAGAGCGTAAAGAGGAGTGGTGGGTTGCGCCTCGCTCGCGCGAGGCTGACCCACCCTACTCATTCCGGGGGCGGAGTTCGTGGGGGTTGCGGCGTCGTGGCGCCCCAGTCGGCGGGATAACGACCGAGCCGGACGTAACGGTGGTAGCTCGACCAGGGCCAATCGCCGGGTCGCGTGACCAGGCCGTGCTTGATCGGGTTAAAGTGGATGTAATCAACGTGGCGTTCCAGGTCCTCCTCATCCCGGATGAGGTGCTCCCAGTAGCGGCGTTGCCAGATGCCGCGTTCGCCCCGTGCCAACCGCGACGGGGATCGGGACCGCTCGTCGCCGCCGGCCGCGAGCCAGTGTTCCGTGAACGCGGCCTTGATCCATTTCCAGCGCCGATCGAAGCGATCGTCCCCGTAGGGGGAGGGACCAGAGGCAATGCAGATGGTCGCGCAGCAGGACGATCGCGACCGTCTCGAAGGGGTATTTCCGCCGCACTCGACGCATCGACTGGCCCAGCCAGTGGGCCGGCTCGGGATCTCGGAAGAGCGCAGCACGTCCCTCGGTGACGACCGTGAAGAAGTAGGTCCCTCCCGGCACGAACCAGCGACGATATTCGGACATGGCCGTACTTTCGATGCGTCCTCACATGAGAGCCTCCGTGGTGGGTTGCGCCTCGCTGGCGCGAGGCTGACCCACCCTACTTCTTCTTCTACCTCTCGAACATCCGCGCCGCCGGCACGATCTCGACCCGGACCTTCCCCAAGGGGAACTTCGCGATGACCTTGTCCTCGGCGAGGATCGCCTCGGGGGTGCCCTGCGGTGTCGTAGGTGATGGGGGTGGGCTCGCCGGAGGTGAGCTGGGACTTCAGCGACTCGGCGTCGCGGGCGACGATCGCGACGTACATGCCGGGGGCTTGAGGTACTTGCGGACGGCGGCGTTGACCTGCTCGACGGTCAGTTTCGGCAGCCGGTCGCTGCGATCTCGGCGACGAGGTCGTCGCGGCCGTAGAAGGAGCCCTCCATCGCGTAGCCGAGGCGGCGGCGAGGGTCTGGACCCAGAGCTTGCTGTAGTTGAGCAGGAAGGAGCGGGTCGCCTCGAAGTCGTGCTCGGACATGCCGTCCTCGACGAGGCGGTCCAGCTCCCAGAGGGCGGCGCGGAGGGCGAAGGCGGCCTTGTCGTGGGGGACGGGGCGGATCCAGATGGAGAAGTCCTGCTGGCGGCGGGGGTTGTTGGGGACGGGGAAGGTGGTGCCGCCTTCCTGGATGAAGTCCTCGATGTACGAGTAGTCGCCGTAGTTCAGCCCGCGCGTTGCCGCGGAGGTCCTGCATGAGCTTGCCGTTGAAGGTGCGGTGCTCGCCGAGGTAGGAGTTGGCGACGGCGAGGGCGTAGAAGTCGTCGTCGCGGCGGGTCACGTCGATCGGGAAGCCGATCGAGATGGCGGTGGCGTCGGCCGGCTTCTGCGACGATCGTCACGTCCAGCCCCTCGGGCGCCTCGACCTTCGGCAGGACGGGCACCTCGCCCGAGCCTTCGGGCAAGGCGCCCAGCTCGCGGCGGAAGGAGCGGACGAACGCCTCGTCGGCCCCGCCGGCGACGCCGAGGCGGACGGTGGCCTGGCTGTAGTGGTCGTCGTGGAACGCCTTCACGTCGTCGAGCGTGATCGCCTTCAGGCCCGCGACGGTGCCGGCGTCGACGTGGCCGTAGGGGTGGTCCGGGCGGGTAGACATGGTCTGGAGCGTCGGCCTTGCCCAGTTCCTCGTCGTTGCCGCCGCGGAGGATCTTGGTGAGGTAGTCGAGCGGCCTCGGTTCTTCAGCCGCTCGAAGTCCTCGGGGGCGAAGCGGGGGGCGGTGAGCATGTCGGTGACGAGCTTCGCGTACGTCGGCGAGGTTGTCGCGGTGGACCACGCCGGAGAAGACGGTCACCTCCTTGCGGCAGGCGACGTCGAGCTCGGCGGCCATCGGGTAGAATTCGTCGAGGATCTGCTCATAGGTCAGATCCTTCGTGCCGCCCCCGGCGACCATCGCGGCGGTGAGGGCGGCGAGGCCTTCCTTGCCGTCCGGGTCGTCCTGCGAGCCGGCCCGGACGATCACGCGGAGGGCGACCAGCGGGCTCGATCGCCGAGGGCAGGTACGTCGTGAGCTCCGTGCGCGGCCTCGGCCGCGGCGGGATCGGCGACGCGAGGGCGAGGGCCGAGGCAGGCCGAGCCGCGGCGAGGATGGTCGGCGTCTCATCGGCGGCTTCTCCTCGTCGTCGAGGGTGACGACGGTCCGGTTGCTCGGCGGCGAAGTACTGCTTCGCGACGCGCTGGAGGTCGGCGGGGGTGAGAGCGGTCGTAGGCGGCGTACAGGTCGTTCATCGCGTCGGGCCGGCCGGTGAGCGGCGATCGAGCTGGCGACGGCCAGGGCGACGGCGTCGGCGCTGTCGAGGCGAGCGGCGAAGCCGTAGCGCAGGTGCGACTTGATCGCCTCCAGCCGTCCCGGCTCGACGGGCTTCTCGGCGGCGTCGGCCAGGGCCTGCTCGATCCGGCCCTGGACGGCGTCGAGTCGGTCGGGCGTCGCGGACGCGGGCGAGGAGGGTGAACAGCCCCGGGTCGCGCTTGGCCTCGGCGTCGGCCACGAGCTGACGACCTTCTGCTGCTCGAGCACCAGCTCCTGGTAGAGCGGGCTCGTCTCGCCGAAGACGGCCTGCGCCAGCGACCGAGAGGGCGGCGATGTCGGGGTTGGCCTTCGGGTCGCCGGCGGGGATGTGGTAGCCCATGTAGAGGATCGGCAGGGTCGGCGACGGCCAGGTCAGATGCTTCGATCGCGCTCCTCGGTCTGCGGCGGCTCGGCCGGGATCTCGACGTTCGGCCGTCCCGCGCTTCCAGGCGCCGTAATACGCCTTCGCCAGAGCTCGACGAGCTCGTCGTGGTCCACGTCGCCGGCGACGATCGACCGTGCAGTTCTCGGGCCGATACCAGCGGTCGAAGAAGGTCTTCGCTGTAGTCGTACTGGTTCGGCATGTCCTTGATGTCGGCGAGGAAGCCGATGGTCGTGTGCTTGTAGGTGTGGGTCGTGTAGGCGAGGTCCTGCATCGTCTCGTTGAGGATGCAGGAACGGGGACGAGGCGCTCTTGTTGTACTCGCCCAGCACGGCGCGGGCCTCCTTCTGGAAGGCCGGCTCGTCGTAGTCGAGGTTCTGGAAGCGGTCGGACTCCAGCTCGACGACCTTCGCCAGGGCCGAGGCGGGACGGTCATGTGGTAGCAGGTCCAGTCGTCGGTCGTGAAGGCGTTGGAGTTGGCGCCGAGCGCCTTGAGGTCGTCGTTGTACGCGTCCTGCGGAGTACCGCTTCGGTGCCGCGGAACATCATGTGCTCGAAGAAGTGGGCGAACCCGGAGAGGCCCGTCTCGACCTCGTTCCGCGAGCCGGTGCGGACGACCGTGTAATACGCGATGATGCCCGGCGAGTCGAACGGCACCGAGAGGACCGTCAGGCCGTTGTCGAGCTCGGTGGACGCGATCGGATACGGGAAGATCGGGGCGTCGGGCGGCCGGCCTTCCGAGAGCCCGGGGGTCAACAGCCCCAGGGCGACGAGGGTCATCAGCCAGGCCGGCCTTGTTGGCGTTTCATCGGTTCGCGGGCCTCCGTTCGGTTCGTGGCGAATCCGGTTGAGGAGTCCCCGATTCTAACGCCTTGTGACTCGCGGGCGACAAACTCGCGTCGGCTGGCTGGATCAGCGGCGGCGGAGCGATCGGAAGGGGCGCGGAAGCCGGCTCCAGGTTTGGCCTTCGCGAATCCGGGTATAATTCTCCCGATTCGCCGCGGATCTCCAGCTCCGGCAAGGCGCGACGGAGGCGTTCCAGGCCGGCGTCGGTCACCTTTGTGAACGTCAGGTCGAGCCGGCTGAGGGTCTTCAAGCCCTCCAGACTCACGAGGCCGGCGTCGGTCACCTTCGTCGAGGCGACGCGGAGCGTGCGGAGCCGGGTCAGCCTGCGCAGTTGGGCCAGGCCGGAGTCGCCCACGCGGGTGTCGGAAAGATCCAGTTCCTCAAGGTCGATCAGACCCGCCAGTTGGGCCAGGCCAGCGTCGGTGATCCGGGTGCCGTCCAGGGAGAGTTCCCGAAGGTGGACCAGATCCTTGAGGTGAGCGAGGCCCGCATCGCTGACCGAACGGCTGGGGCGGAGCGTCTCCAGCGCGTAAAGCCGGGCGACGTGGGCGAGTCCCTCGTCGTCCAGATTCAGGTCGACGAGGCCGCTCATCCTCGCGAGGGCATCGAGGTCCGTGGACCCGGAGACCGCCCCGACCTTCTTGAGAAAGGCGAGGTCGTCCTCCGACGGACCGGGCATCGCGCGGCTGGTCCGTCGGATCAGGTCCGCGGACTGGTCGAGGATCTCGGCCAGCCTCTCATGGCCGGGTTCCTGACGGGCCTGTCTGGCGAGCCTCTTCCATCGATTCCAGTGCCGCAAACCCTTGCGGTCCTCGGCGTGGTCCTGGTCGCTCCCGGCCAGCAGGGAACGAGCCGCAACCACGAGGAGATCACGAGCGCCGAGGAGCCTTGCCTGAATGTCCATCGCCTGTCGGATCAGGCAGTCGGCGTCGTCGAACCAGCCGGCATCGAGTGCGAGATCAATCCGCAGTGAGAGGACTCCCGAGGTCTCCTCGCTCGCGGGGCCGGAGGTCTTCGCGAAAAGCTCTTGCGCCCCCACCAGCCGGCGCTCGGCCTCGGCGTAGTCCTTCCGGAATGCCGCGCTCACGGCCAGCATCATGAGGACCGTGGCTTCCTTCTCGCCAGCCGCCCCCTTCGCCGCTGCCGGGAGCGCGAGCCAACGCACCAGGTACGGCTCCGCTCGCGTTGGCTCTTCCACCTGGATGAAGAGCCGGCCCAGGTTCAACAACGATTCGGCGATGTCCGGGTCATCCGGCTGGAGCACCTTCTCGCGGATCGCCAGCGACCTCCCGTAGGCGGCCTCCGCCTTCTTGCGATGCTGTTGAGAATCCGTCTGTCGCTCCGGTTGGCCTCGGAACTCGGCCTCGATCGCCTCCAGGTCGAAGGGGGAAACCTGGATCGCGTGGAGGTCGCCCAGGTCGTCGAGCAGGTCGGCCAGCTTCGGGCTCTCCGGCCCGAACGCCTTCTCGCGGATCGCCACGGCCCGGGCCAGCTCGGCCTCGGCCGCGTCGAACTCCTCGCGGCGGAGCTGCCAGAATGCCAATGCGTGCAAGGCCCGGGCGATCTCCGGGTCGTCCGGACCCCGGCTCGTTTCGAGGATCGAAACCGCCCGCCGGAGCGTCGGCCCGGCATCGTCGCCTGGTCTGTCCGCCGGGAGCGTTTGCAGGAGCCCCAGCCGGAGGAGCGTCCCGGCCACGTCCGGATGCTCCGGCCCCTGCCCTCTCGCGGATCGCCAGGGCACGACGCAGCAACCGCTCCGCCTCGTCGTAGCGCTTCTGCGTCCGACCCATGTAAAACACGGCCAGCCGTTCGAGCGCTTCCGCCCGCCTCGGGTCGCCCTCGCCGAGCTGTTCGGCGTCGTTCACGACCGCGATCAGCAAGGCTTCGGCCGCGGCGTGCGCTCCCGCCTCCTCCGCCTTCGCGGCGGCCTCGACCTTCCGCTTCCAGCCCTCGGGTTCCTCGGCCGGTTCCTGCCAGGCAGCCACGACCGCCGCCAGCATTGCGAATGCCTTGAGGCTCAGCATGGGGTCGCTCCATCGCCCTGAGTTCGCGGGATGTCAGAAGGGCATGCGCCGATTTTGGGGGGACGGTGCGAACTGTAGCCAACCACGCAAGCTCTGTCGATGCCGCCGGTCCGCGACGTTGTGGCTTGCCCCACAATCCGGGCCGTGGGTATACGCGGAAATGTTGATATATCAGAACGCGATGCGGTTGCCGCGCTGGACCCGCGGGCCAACGGAGGTAAAATGAAGAAGGAACCGCTGCCGGAAGACGGTCCTCATCCGACCCGCAGCCGTCGTCCCGGGCCATCGGCCGACCGCGACACGCGACTCCTTCTCCCGTCCCCGAGCCAGCCGCTGGAGGCCCGTCGATGACTGAATCCATGCCGCCGGAAGACCTGTTGCAAGCGGTTCACCAGTTCCCCGGAAGCTACCGGATCAAGGCGATCGGCGCCTCGGAGAACGATTTCGAGCGGCGAGTCGTGGCGGCGGCGGCCGAGGAGCTGGCCACGCCGGGCGAGGTGGACCATTCGGTCCGCCTGACCCGCGGCGGCCGGCACATGGCCGTCACGCTGGATATCACCGTGCAGACGCCCGCGCAGGTGCTGGCGATCTACGCCAGGCTCCGGCAGGTCGAGGGCCTGGCGCTGCTGCTCTGAGCCGGAGACCCCGCCGGGCCGGGTTGGGCGAGGCGGTCGGGGCTCTGTTGACCGGCTTTCGCGGAGGGGCGTACACTGAACCCGTCGGGAGAGCCCCGGCGCCCGCGGTCGGACGGACGGCCAGACGGGACGGGAACCGACGGTACGGATGAGAAGCGGCCCCCGATGACCGATGCCGAGCGAACCGTGACCGCGCCGGAACGGATCGAGCTGTCGCGGGCCGACGACCTGCGCGACGTGGTCCATCGCGCCGTGGCCTGCCTGGCCCAGGGCGGCGTGGTCGGCCTGCCGACCGAGACGACCTACATCCTGGCCGCCAGCGCCCTGCAACCCGCCGCCGTGACCCGGCTCCATCGGCTCGCCGGCAGCGACGAGGCCGACGGCCCGCTCGCCCTCGGCATCGGCTCGCCGGGGGCGGTCGCCGACTGGGTCCCCGGCCTTTCGGGCGTCGGCCGGCGCCTGGCCCGCCGGGCCTGGCCGGGGCCGGTGACGCTGGTCTTCCGCGACATGGTCGGGCGGGGCCTGGTCAGTCGCCTGCCGGCGGAGGTCCGGCAGCTCGTGGCGCCGGACGACGCGATCGGCCTGCGGTTGCCGGCGCATGACGTCGTGCAGGAGATCCTCCGACGGACGCCCGGCCCGCTCGTCTTCGCCCCCGCCCCGCGCGGCGGTCAAGCCGCGACATCGCACACCGCCGAACCCCTGGCGACGCTCGAAGGGCTCGACATGCTCCTCGACGACGGGCCTGGACACCCGGCCGCCTCGTCCACCGTCGTCGCCATCGAGGGCGACTCCTGGCGCGTCGTTCGACCCGGGCCGGTCTCCGAGGCCGACCTGACCCGGATGGCCGGGACCTTGATCCTGTTCGTCTGCACGGGCAACACCTGTCGGAGCCCGATGGCCGAGGCGTTGTGCAAGGTCAAGCTCGCGGGACGGCGCGGCTGCTCGCTGGAAGACCTGGAATCGCGGGGTTATGTCGTCCTCTCAGCCGGCCTGGCTGCCGGCCCCGGCGCCCGCGCCGCCGCCGACGCCGCCGAGATCATCGCCTCCCGGGGTGGTTCGCTCGCCTCCCACGCCAGCCGACCGGTCACGCCCCAGCTCATCGACCAGGCCGACTGGATCATCCCGATGACCCGCGACCACCGCGACGCCATCCTCGACTACCACCCCGAGGCCACCCCCCGCGTCCGCCTGCTCGACCCCTCCGGCCGCGACATCGACGACCCCATCGGCTGCGGCCGCGACGTCTATCGCCGCACCGCCGAGGCGATCGACAAGCACCTCGATCACCTGCTCGACGCCATCGGGGTCTGATACGGGATCGCCCCGATCACTCCTCATTCGGGGGTGGCACGCCCGGAGGCTTCGACGGGCGTGGGGAAGGCTTGCTCACGCCCGTCGAAGCCTCCGGGCGTGCCACCCGGGAAAGACCACTGTTCCAGGCGATTCCGTAGGAATCCGGCCTCCGCGCTTTCCCCGAGCGCCGAAGGTCAGGGGTCGACCTTCCTACAATGAACTATTGACAGTCAGAAAAGTAGGCTCGTAACCATTCCGCCGATCGCAGGACCGATTGCCGCAATCGTAGGGTGCGAACACCCTCGAAGGGTTCTGGTCATTGCTGCGGTCGTGGATCCGCCCCCACCGGGGTATCCCCCAGGAGAGCCTACCGCTGTACCTGGGGTTCTTCGAGTTCGTTCACAACGTCCGGGCTCGCGGCAAGGCGCTCCTCGGAGCCCTAATCGGACAACTGCTGGCACCACCCTGCAATCCATCTTGAGCCTCAAGAATTTGCAGCAAGAAATAGCATGTGCTCACGCATATCAGGCGAGGCATCGTAACGGAGTAGTATTAAGGCATGGCCCGGTTCCCCGACCACGACCCTCCCACCGACGGGCCTCATCGGGGCCGGACCCGCTTGCCCCGGAGTCGCCCCGGAGAATCTTGAGCAAAATCTTCAGAAAAGGTGATAATTCTTCGCCGCCGCCGCGATAGTGAAGGGGATGGCGCGCCGAAGTCCGTCGCGCCGGGTCCATCCACGACGCTGATCCACCTCCACGAACGCGAGGGCCCCACCATGTCCCGGCCGACACCGCCCGCCGACGACGCCAACGCCAACGCCTCCCAGACTGAGCCCCTCAACGCCGAAACGCACGCCGCCAGCGGCCGCTCGCGGCCGGGCCGGGCCACCGGACCGAAGACCCTCGCCGGCAAGGCCAAAAGCCGGGCCAACGCCCTCAAGCATGGCCTCCGCTGCCAGCTCCTCGAGCCGCCAGCCGATCGCCAGGCGATCGCCGAACGGGTCGCGGCCTGGACCGAGGCGCTCCAACCGGCCGACCCGGTCGCGGCCTGGCTTGTCGCCCGCGCCGCGGCGCAGTCGGTGCGGCTGGATCGGTGCCGGGAACGCGAGTGCCTGGCCCTGGAAGCGAACGTCGCCGGCGCTGAACGCGACTGGTTGCGCCGCCAACGCGCCTGGGCCCGTCGCCTCGGCCATCAACTCGGCTCCGACCCCGAACGCCTCCACGCCCGCCTGACCCGCTCGGCGCTCGGCTGCGACTGGCTGATCGCCCGCCTCGACGACCTCGCCCGCGACCTGGCCATCCCCGGCGGCTACTGGTCCACCGAGGAGTTCGTCCGCGCCCTGACCTTGCTCGGCCTCGAAGCCCGCCGCTGCGGCCCCGACCACCCCGCCGTCGCCCCGCTCTGGCGACTGACGCTCACCGCCCAGTCGCGTCCCGACCCCGCGGCCGTCGATGCCCTGCTCGGCACCGACACCCGCGCGCTCGACGAGCCGGCCCGTCGCGTCGAGCAACGCGCCCAGCTCGGCGACCGCGAGCCCGCCCGCCAGGCGTTGCTGGCCTTCGTCCGCACCGAGCAGGAGCAGCTCACCGCCCTCCGCGCCGCCCTCTGGGACACCCACGACGCCCCGGCCCTCGAAGCGGCTTGCGCCCACGCCCGCACCTTCGACCCCAGCCCCGAGGCAGCCCACGCTCGCCGCTACGAAGCCTCCCACGCCCTCGACCTTCACCGCACCCTCACCGCCCTCCACCGCCACCGCCTCGCCTCCGACGTCCCCGCGCCCGCGGCCGCCCCCGCCCCCCTCGCCCCACCGCCGGACGCCGCGGCGCCGAACGAACTTCAAGATAGAGAAACCCGCGACGCAACTTCCGAACCTTCAAGGACCTCGGAACCGCCCCCCGCCACTCCACCGGCGTCCCCTCCGCATCCTTCCGACTTCTCCCCGGCGTCTGCGGAGCGTCCGCAAGCCATCTCCGGAGCCTCATCGCCCCGGCTCGATGGGGGAACCGAGGCGAAGGATGAGCCAGCAAACATCCCCTCGAAGACCGGTTCGTCCCGGGTCGGGTGGGCGTTGCCGGGGCGTCTTTCCTGATCGACCTGAGTGGCGGAGATCGGTCATTAAAGGCGGTTCTCGCCGCCCGGCCGGGGCTGTTTCGCAAACGGCTGGGAAGGTCGGGTCCGGGCGTCCTCGGACCCTCGGAGAACCTCTTCGAAGCGATCCGGGAAGGCGTTGCCTGGCCGGGAATCGGGGACTGGCGCCGGGTCTTCGAGGGTCCTGCCCCCGTTTCCCGGCCCCGAACGTGATCCAAGGAGGAGCCCTGACCCGCGAGCCGCCTGGTCCGGCCGAGGCCACGCCACGGGGCCTCACCGTCGATGCGACGGTCGCGGCCTGTTCTAGACTTCTTGAGGGGGAGCGAGCCGTCGGGGCCGATCGTTGGGGGGACTCATGCGCATTCTGATCGCGGAAGACAGCCGAAGCCAGGCACTCGACTTGCGACGGCGATTGACCGCCCTGGGTCATGACGTCGTCGAGACCCACGACGGGGCGGAGGCGTGGCGGCACCTCCAGGTCCAGCCCGAGCGGCTGGTCATCTCGGACTGGATGATGCCCGAGATGAGCGGCCCGGAACTCTGCCGGAAGATCCGTTCGGAGTTCACGGGCCCTTATACCTACATCATCCTCCTGACCGCCAAGACCCGCCGCGACGAGCGGCTCGCAGGTCTCGAAGCCGGCGCCGACGACTTCCTGCCCAAGCCGATCGATCAGTGCGAGCTGGGCATCGCCCTCAAGACCGCCCATCGCATCCTCGCGGCCCAGGAGTCCGACCGACCGCCCCCGACACCGAGCCCCGCGGACTCCGCTCTCGACCTGCTGACGGGCCTGCGCAGGAACCCGGGGCTACTCCGCGCCCTCAACGAGGCCATCCCCCAGGCCATCGAGGACGAGCTTCCGCTGACGCTCATCCGCCTGGAACTGGACGGCTGGGATGACCTGGCCCTGGAGTTGGAGCCCGCCCGCGCCGACGCGATCCTGAGGCGGGTCGCCGATCGTGTCCGCCAGACTTGCCGGACCAGCGACGTCGCGGCACGCTACAGCACCGACGGTTTCGCCTTGCTGCTGCCCGGCCTCTCGGCCGACTTCGCGATGTCGCTGGCCGAGGAGCTGCGGTCGGAGACCGCGGAATCGCCCGACGCGGGGCCGTGCCTCTCGGCCAGCGCCGGGGTCGCGACCTGGGCTCCCGGCTCGGCGGCCCCCAGTCCCGGCAGCCTCTTCAAGGACGCCGGCCTCGCGCTCCAGAAGGCCCGCCAGCTCGGCGGCGACCGTTCCGCCCACTTCGAGGAGATCTGACCCGAGATCGACCCGCGATTGAGGCTGGCGCCGATGGCGAACTTGTTGACAATCGAGGGACCCCCGAGGACTGCGACCCTCGCACCTCCCGAGAGGAGTCTCCGATGCGTTCCGCATTTCGATGGTTCATCCTGATCCTCACCGGTACCATCTCCACCGGGTCCGTCGGCGCGGAGCCAATCGACCGCGCTCAGATCCAGGCGGCGATCGACTCCGCCGATAACGGCATCTGGCCCCACGCCGCCGACGTCCCGATTCCAGCCGGCACGATCCCGCTCGACCGCCCCCTCTGGCTGCATCGCGACGGCGTCCGTCTCGTCGGCCAGCGGGGCACGCGACTCGTGTCCGCCGGCGCCTTCCCGGCGGTGATCGCCGGGCTGCGGCGGGTCGATCGCGAGTGGGAGTCGGCCCACCTGGTCCCCGTGGCCGGTCGCGGAGCGGGCGATCCCGGCCGCCAGGTCTGGAACTTCCAGGGCGATTCCGGCCTGATCCTGGCGGGCACGCCCTTCGACCTCGGACCCGTGACCGGCCAGGACGCGGGCAGCACCAAGCTCACCGGCTGGGGCGCCGTCCGCCAGCTCCGCGTGCGGATCGCCCTCCGCCGCAACGATCCGACCTGGGAGCCGCCAGGCCATCCTCTGCCTCGGCCGCGAGAAACCCGACCCCTGGCGGATCTTCTGCGGCTCCCCCGGCCATTTCGTCTTCGAGGCGACGCTCGAAGATGGCCAGACGCTTTACGCCGAGTGGCAGGCCCCGACGTCCGCCGACCTCGTCCTCGATCTTTCCGCCGACCTCCACGCCGGCCGCTTCCGCGTGATCCAGAACGGCCAGCCCGCGAAGATGATCCACCTCGGCGGCTTCAAGCCCCGGGTGCACTTCCGGCAGCCCGACGCCCCGGACTGCTGCGTCGCCCGCGGCATCCCGAGCTACTACGACCACGGCCGGTTCACCCTCTTCGGGTTGAACCTCGAAGCCGACGGCAAGCCGCTCGCCGCGCTGGACCCCGCCCCCCTCGCCGACGGCGACGGTCTCTGGCGCTGGCGGCAAGGCGAGAGCGACGTCTGGGGTTACGGCCTGCTCCGCCCGGCCACCTGGTCCAACAACGACACGATCGACGCTCCCGCCCTGAAGGACCTGACCGTCGCGTGTCCCGAGGCCTCGGTCTAC
This sequence comes from uncultured Planctomycetales bacterium, assembly GCA_963752755.1. Classification (GTDB taxonomy): domain Bacteria; phylum Planctomycetota; class Planctomycetia; order Isosphaerales; family Isosphaeraceae; genus CAVVZJ01. The sequence goes on from CAVVZJ010000014.1 coordinate 456,968, forward strand.
GGCTCCGTCGTGCTGCTCGGGCTCGCCTACGAGTTCGAGATCGACCACTGCCAGGTCCTCCACGGCGCCCGCGGTCTGGACCAGCTCCGCATGGACACCTGCTACATCACCCGGGTCCACCACTCGCGGTTCTACGGCCAGCACGATGCCTGCATCAATCTCGATTACGGCATCTCGACCCTGGAGGCCCTCCGGCTCCAGGGCGTCCAGGCCCGTCACCCCGTCCGCCTGCGGGCCAATGCCGCCGAGATTCACGATGTCTTCTTCGCCGAGAGCAGCGGCATGGAAGTCGCAGTCCGACTCTGCGAGATGGGGATGACGACCCTGGACCGCGTCAGCTTCGACTTCGAGTCACTCCAACTGGCGCCGAAACACCTCGTCCACGCCTCGCGTGGTCACGGCAACGGCGGCGCCTCGATCCTCCGGATCGTGGATACGCCGGCCTCCCTGACCACCGACGCCCTCGTCCGGCTCGATGACGCCTGGGAAGGCCGCGGCGGCAGCGGCGTCGGCCCGGGTCACCTGAAGATCGAGAACAGTCTTCACCTGTTCCTCAACCCCCGCCACACCCCCGCCATCGCTCGCGCCAAAGGTCCCTCCTGGTCGGTCGAACACGCCGGCCCCGGTCCGAAGGAGGTGCCCCTGACGATCGGAGAACCGACCACCAACACGAACCCGCGCCGTTGAGCGGGAATCCTTTGGGAGACGTCATGATCCCAGAAACCTCGGCGTTTCGCCCGACCCCTCGTTCGCGGAGGACAGCCGCCCCCGGCTGTCCTCCCTGCCGGTCAGGACAGCGCCCCGACCGCGCGGGCGTCGTCAGCTCGACCTTCATCCACCCTGGCCGACGATCGGAGAACGTCTGGTAAGCGTCGATCGCCGAGGCTATCGGCTCGACCTTCGTCGAGCACACCCAGCGGGTCGATCCGACCACTGCGGACCATCTCGACCAGCATCGGCAGATACTTCCGATGAGGGCAATTACCGCTCTTGATGGTCAGATTCCGGTTCATCGCCATGCCGATCGGGAACGACTGCATCATCGGCGGATAGACTCCGATGATCGCCAGCGTGCCCGCCTTGGCCAGCCCCTGAACCGCCCACTGGAGCGCCTGCGAGGGGGCATCGCCGGGGTTCCACGAGTCCGCCAGCGAACCGGCCATCGACTCGATCTGCTCGACCTCCCTGGCGAACTGCTCCGACTCCTTTCGCGACGGCTTTCCCGGTCCGCCCTCCGGCGCCAGGGCATCGACACCCACCGCGTCGATGGCCCGATCCACGCCGATGCCCCCGGTGAGCCGTTGCAGGGCCGCGACCGGTGGCTCCTCGTCGAAGTTGATGATCTCCGCCCCCTGGTCGCGGGCCATCTCCAGCCGCGACGGCTGGTGGTCGATGGCGAAGATCCGCCCTGCATCGAGCAACCGGGCACTCGCGATGGCGAACTGTCCGACCGGCCCGCAGCCGAAGACGGCGACGGTATCGCCCGGCTCGATCTCCGCCAGGTCGGCCCCGAAGTAGCCGGTCGGGAAGATGTCGGAGAGCAAGATCGCCTGGTCGTCCCGGATCTCGGTCGGGAGCTTCACCGCGTTGATCGCGGCGAACGGAATCCGGGCGTACTCGGCCTGCAAGCCCTGGAACGGCCCGGTCTGTTTCGGTCCGCCGTAAAAGGCCGTGCCAGCCTGGGCACCGTTGGGATTGGCCTCATCGCACTGAGAGTAATAGCCGGCGCGGCAGTACGAGCAATAACCGCAGCCGATCGTCGAGCCGACCACCACCCGCTCGCCGACCCGAAGGTTGCGGACATCCTTGCCGACCTCCTCGATCACGCCAACGGCCTCGTGCCCGAGGATCGTCCCCGGCTCCACTCCGGGCATCGTGCCGCGGATGAAGTGCAGATCCGTGCCGCAGATGGCCGACGAGGTAATCCGCAAGATCGCGTCGGTCGGCTGCTCGATCTCCGGCTCGGAGACGTCCTCCAGCCGGATATCGCCGATGCCGTGAAAGACGACCGCCTTCATCAGGGCGCCTCCTCTCCCTGGGTTCCGTCAAGTCGCCCCGCGGGGTTACCGGCTCCCGGAAAGCGATGCTCTCTGTCCAGCCCACAGCGGGGCCGCAAAGTGTGTGCCCGGTCGCAGCCAGTTTCGGCGGTTTCCGGGCGTCGTGGGCCGTGATCGCCCCAACCCAGGACCGCACGACCAGTACCTCGTTCCGATAAGCCGGCTTCTTGGAGTCGAACTCATGACGCACCACGACCCAGGAGAGATCGGCCACCGCCTCCGAATCGACGGCGACCAGCCAGTGGGTGGTCGCCGCCTCCTGAACCGAGCGCAGATAAACCACATTGTTGGCGTGGCCGTCGGCGTCGAGGTCGTCGGCCTTGAGCACGACCGGATGATCGAACCGATCCGCATTGATGTCGCTCGGCTGGCTCATTCCAGCCGCTCCTCCACCAACCGCGGTCCCGTTTGTCCGCTGCGTCGCGTCCGATCCGAGCCGTCAACGAACTCTTCGTTCAACGGATATTGACCTCGATACCTTCGAGTTTAATATATTGAGCAGAGACGCGAACGATCCCCAGGAGCTTCCATGCATCCCGCCGTCCGGCATCTGGGTCAGAAGGTTCGGGAGGCTCGCTCCCGGCTGGGGCTCTCCCAGCGCCAGCTTGCCAAGCAAGCGGGCCTGAGCAACGGGATGCTCTGTCTGATCGAGCGGGGCGCGGCGAATCCGTCGGTTCAATCCCTGCTCGGTCTGGCCGAGGCCCTCGAAATTCCCCTCGCAGCCTTCTTCGAGGATCCAGCCGCGCCGGAGCCGACCGGCGTCGATCGCGACTCGTCCCCGACCGGCCGCCGGCTGGTCGTGTCGGCCGGATCGCGGCCGATTCTCGCCCTGGAGGGCGGGGTCACCTGGAACCGCCTCACCCCAGGCGCCGAAGCCGGCATCGAGTTCCGTGAGGTGCATTACGAGCCGGGTGCCAGCTCCAGTCCGCGCCCCCTGACTCACGAAGGTCGCGAGTGGGCCCTGGTCCTCGAAGGGGAGTTGACCCTCGAACTCGGACCCGAGCGGCTGGTCCTGCGTCCCGGAGACAGCGTGGTGTTTGATTCGCACGTCCCCCACCGAACCCGGAACAACGGCCAGGCCGCCATGAGGGCCATCTGGGTGAACTTCCAGTCTCGAACGGGAGCGACGACGTCCCAGGCGGAGTCGTTGGAAGGGAGGACCGGCCGATGAACCGGCGGACCATCGCCACCCTGGCCGGCGGGCACTTCCTTGCCGACCTCTGCCAGGGGACCGTGCCGGCCTTGCTGCCGTTCCTCGTGGCCGAGCGACACTTCTCGTACACGTCGGCAGCGGCTCTGGTCTTCGCCATCAGCGCCGCTTCCTCGGTCGTCCAGCCGCTCTTCGGGCAGGTTGCTGACCGCCTGGCCCTGGCCTGGCTCTTGCCGGCGAGTCTTCTGCTGGCGGGTGCGGGCCTGGCGTTGGGAGCGCAGGCGGGAGCCTTCGTCGTCGTGCTGGCGGCCTTCGCCCTGAGCGGTCTGGGCGTGGCGGCCTTTCACCCCGAGGCGGCCCGGCAGGCCCACCAGGCCAGTGGCGATCAGCGGGCCCTGGGGATGAGCCTGTTCACCGTCGGCGGCGTGCTCGGCTTTGCCACGGCACCCACGCTGACGACCGCGTTGGCCGTGGTCTGGGGGACCCGTGGGGTCCTGGCCTTGCTGGTGCCGACCGTCGTGGTCGTCGCCCTGCTCGCCCGGCTTTCGATCGGGAAGCCGGCCGGTCACGGCCCTTCCCTGGCCGCTCGGTCCACCGACGCCGGTCGGGACGACTGGCGGGCGTTCCTCATCCTCAGTGGCGCCACCATCTGCCGCTCGGTCGTCTTCTTCGGCCTGAACACCTTCCTCGCCCTCTACTTCATGAGCCGCTGGGGACAGTCGGCCGCGCAGGGGAACCGGGCCCTGGCCGTCTTCCTCGGGACCAGCATCGCCGGGACGCTTCTGGGCGGCTGGCTGGCCGACCGCTGGGGCCGTCGCGCCGTGATGCGAGCCGGGTTCCTCGGCGCCTCGGCGTTCCTCGGTCTCTTCCTCCTGACCGATGATCCGAACACGGCGCTCGGGTTGCTCGTCCCGACGGCCCTCTGCATCTTCCTGCCGTCGAGCGTGCAGGTGGTGCTGGGTCAGGAATACCTGCCCAACCGGGTCGGGACGGCGTCGGGGATGACGCTCGGCCTGGCCGTGAGTGTGGGCGGAATGGCCGCCCCGCTCCTGGGACGTCTGGCCGATCGCCAGGGCCTGTTCGCCGTCTTGCTGGCCCTCCTGGGCGTGCAACTGGTCGCCCTGGTCCTGGCCATCGCCCTGCCCTCGGTCTCTCGACTGAGCCGACGCCCGCGACCGATCGCCCGCGACGATGAGTGGCTCTTGCCCCAGGTTGCCCACGAATCGGCTTGAAAATCGATGTTTAATGTGTCATTTTTAGAAATGTCCCTGTGGCTGGCTCAACCTCCCTCGACCCACGACAGGACCAGTTTCAGATCGCCAGCCGCAACCGGGACGTTCAATTCTTCGGGCTTCGTATCGCCGGGCTGGTGCCGGGAGAGGAATTCCGGGATCGCCCGGAGACAGCCCTCCAGAAGTTCCAGTTCCCAGGCGAGAGGCGGGCGCATCGAAAGGCCCCGCTCCTTGCGGAAGACCGATGGGTACGCCTCCTGGCTGGCTACGGTCCAGCCGTGCTGTCGGATTGCCAGCAGATCCGCGGGCGGAATCTCGGTCTCCGGGTCGAACGTGACGGTCAAGGCGACCGTCTCCCGGGCGTTTTCCTCGTCGGAAAGCTCGCCGGCCCACAACTGACGCAGGAGATCCAGGTCTTCGTAAAGCGCCACGCCCAGCGTCAAGCCGGACTGCCCCATCACGACGGCGTACCAGGGACCGCTATTGTAGCGGTCGCAAGCCACCCGGATGGCTTCCTCGTATCCGAGACGCCTCCAGGGAGCCTTGCAGTAGAACTCGGACGCCGCCTGGTAAAAACCGGCCACCTGCTCGGGCGTCATGCCTGGCATTTCGAGGAGACTCGGCGGATCATCGCTCTTCAGATGCTGCGACAGATCGTCGAAGAGCGCGCCGATCATTTCGAGATCGTCGGACTCCACGCACTCCACGCCGACCGCATCCAGATGCGGTCGCAGGTCGGACCAGACCGGGTCGGAACGGACCTGCAGCTCCGTTGGCCTATGGGGCGGTCCCATCATCGGCTCGCTCATCGCCTGAGCCAGCACGTCCCACAGGAAGGCCGAGGTGGGCGGCTCTGCGGTCATCCCCTGCGCCAGGATTCGGCCGTGGGTCGTGCTGAAAACGAGGGCCATCCAGGGCTGGATCCTCTCGCCCTCATGCTCGACCAAGCTCTCCAGCGGCCGGCAGTCGGCTTGCCAGAGGTCGAAATCCTGACTCAGTCGCTTCAGTCGTTCCTTGCCGGCGGCCGATGGCCCCACGGCCTTCGGCTCCGTCTTCTTCGGCTTCTTTTTACCCGATCGGGTGGAATCGCGCAGCCAGGTCAAGGCCCCCGGCGTGGATCGCCATGCGGAGAGCCCGCCAGCGGCGTACATGATGGCCTCGCTCTTGTCACCCGGACTGTAGTAAGGCGGTGGCTCCGACGGCAGCGGCTCCTCGCCCAGCAGGTAGGCGGGAACGTGCTTGTTCACCTTGCGGGCTTGCTTCAACAACTTCTGGGCCTCGGGGGAATCGCCGTTCTGGCGGAAGGCCAGGAGGGTTCTGGTGTAGAGCCAGGTCGCCGAGTCCTCGTCGTACTGTTCCAGCAGACGAGCCAGGGCCTCATCCTGATCCAGGTTCAGCAGCCAGGAAGCCAGCGTGTAGCGGACCCCTTGATTGTCGTTGGGGTTGAGCCGAAGCAACTCCTGGAGGTGACCGGCGGCTTCCTCACGACGGCCGAGCGCCCAGAGCGTGCTGCGCGAGCGCCTCACGGGCTCGCATGTAGGGGCGGGTCTCCAGCAGGCCCCAGAACTGGCCCACGTCGTCCCGGAACGCTTCCGGCCCGATGGCCCGCTCTCCGGCGGCGACGGCCTGCTGGTACAGCTCGAACGCCTCCTTGCGGCTGTCAGCCTGCTCGGCGAGGAGGATGTAGGCGTCGGCGCAGTCGGGCGACAGGTTAAGGGCCTCCCTCGCTAGCTTCGCGTCCGGCCCGGGTCCGGCTCCTCGAAGGCCTCGTAGATCAGGTCCTGAGCCTGGCTGAGGGGCGTCTCCTCGGCGGAGTCGAACATCTCACCCAGGAACCCCCGCATGAGACCTTCGAGCGCCCGGCGGTCCGGCAGACCGGCCGGTGGCTCGCTCTGGCGCTTCGGCGCCTTCTTGGGCGACGCCTTCGGGCGCTTCTTGGGTTGTCGCTTCTTCTTGGCCATCGGCGTCCTTCCTCTCCGTTCCAGGCCGAGCTTGCGGGTCGATTCCTCTATCGTATCGGCTCAGGCCGGACGCGAAAGAGCAAGAAGGCGGCCCTGCTCCCACGCCGCGCTGGCCTACAACGCCCCCGGCGAACGCAGCACGGCAACCGCGAGATGCCCGCCGAAGCCCAGCGAAAGCTTCAACGCGGCGCGGATTGGTCGTGGTCGGCCGACAAACGGGTTGAGGTCGAGGTCGCAGGCCGGGTCGGGATCGGTCAGGTTGAGGGTGGGAGGTACGAAGCCGTCGCGGATGGCGAGACAGGTGATCGCCAGTTCGGCCGCGCCGGCCGCGCCGAGGAGGTGGCCGATCTGGGCCTTGTTGGCCGAGCAGGACACCCCATCGGCCGACTCGCCGAAAGCCAGGCGGATGGCGCGGCATTCGAGCGGGTCGTTGTCACGGGTGGCGGTGGCGTGGAGGTTGATGTAGTCGATCGATTCCGGACCGATCGCGGCGTGGGCCAGCGCGCGACGGATCAGGCCGGCGAGGTGGGACGGATCGCCATCGAGGCCCGTGATGTGGGAGGCGTCGGCCCCGAGAGCGCCGCCGACGATCTCGGCATACGGCCGGGCGCCGCGGGAAAGGGCGTGGTCCTCCCGTTCGAGCACGAGCACCGCGCTCCCCTCACCTGGCAGGAATCCGGATCGCCGACGGTCGCAGGGCCGCAACGCCGCAGACGGGTCGTCGGCGACCTGGGCCAGAGCCCCCATCTTGCGGAAGGCAGCCAGCGGCAGCGGTTCGAGCTGCGCGTCGCCGGCTCCGGCGAGGGCCAGGTCGCAATCGCCGCGACGGATCAGGTCCGCCGCTCGCAAAACGGCGACGACCCCGGTGGCGCAGGCCGCGACCGGGGCGAGCCGCGGGCCCACCAGCCCCAGTTCTTCACCGATGCCCATCGCCGGCTCGTGGGGCCAACCCATGTCGCGGAGTCCGCGGCTCGCCGTGTCGGCCTGCCCTTCGAGAAGCTTCCTGTGGAACGCCGCGAGCCGGCGGAGGTCGCCCTTGCTGAAGCCGACCACGACCGCCGCTCGCTCTGGATCGAAGCGGGGGAGACCACCGCCCGCGTCCAGGCGAGCATCCCGGAATGCCTCGAAGGCCGCTCGCTGGATCGTGTCGACGCGAGCGTGGTCCGGGTCGGGCAAGGGATAACCGGCATAGGGCGGCTGGCCCTTCGCGGCGGGCGTCGTGAGCCAGCGAGCGCCGATTCTGCCTTCCCGGAGGTTGTGCCAGGTGGCCTCGCGGTCGTGTCCGAGGCTGGTGACGAGCCCGACCCCGGTGACGACCACGCGCGGCCGGTCGTGGTGCCGATCGACCCGAGGCGAGGGCGGGCGCGGGGAGTGAGACATGGGAGGCCGATCGTCAAACCGTGGCCGGACGCGGCCGGAGCCCGAGCCGCTCGAACATCTGACGATCGCGGTCGAACTCGGGGTTCGGGGTCGTCAGTAGCTTTTCGCCAGCGAAGATCGAGTTGGCCCCGGCGAGGAAGCAGAGGGCCTGGTCCTGCTCGGTCATCTGGAGCCGGCCGGCGGAGAGGCGGACCATCGCACGCGGGAAGAGAATGCGAGCGGTCGCGATCATCCGGAGCATCGCCCAGATCTCGACCTTCGGCCGGTCGGCCAGCGGCGTGCCCTCGACGGCGACCAGGGCATTGATCGGCACCGACTCTGGCGGTTCGGGCAGACAGGCGAGGGCGTGGAGCAGGCCGATCCGGTCGTCGTCGGACTCGCCCATCCCGATGATCCCGCCACAGCAGGCCGAGATTCCGGCGGCCTGGACGTGGCCGAGCGTGCGGAGGCGGTCTTCGAAGGTCCGGGTCGAGATGATCTGCCCGTAATGCTCGGGCGAGGTGTCGAGGTTGTGATTGTAGGCGTCCAGACCTGCTTCCTTGAGCCGAACGGCCTGGTCGGCGTCAAGCATGCCGAGCGTGCAGCAGACCTCCAGACCCCCCATTTCCTTGATCGAGCGGACCATCGCCAGGACACGGTCGAACGGCGGCCCATCCTTGACCTCCCGCCAGGCCGCTCCCATGCAAAAGCGGGTCGCTCCCGACGCCTTCGCCCGACGCGCCGCGTCGAGCACGGCGTCCTGATCCATCAGCGCGTGCGGATCGACCTCGGTCTGATAGCGGGCGGCCTGGGGACAGTAGGCGCAGTCCTCGGGACAGCCGCCGGTCTTCACCGAGAGCAAGACGCAGACCTGCACCTCCGACGGGTGGTGATGCTGCCGGTGGACCTCGCCGGCCCTCACGATCAGGTCGAGCAAGGGGGTCTGGTAGATCGCGGCGATCTCGGCCCGGGAACGGGCGGTGGACGGGGAGACGTTCGAGGCGTCCGTGGGCGTGGAAACCGCCATCCTCACTCACTCCTGGGGAGACTGGTTGTTCGAATCGACCGCCCCTCCGAGCCGGGGCAGGAGCCAGAGCATCGCACGCTCGAGGACGACCAGGGCCGCCGTGACGCCAAGCGCCATCAGGAAGAGGTCAAGTGTCCGTTCCTCGGCGGTTCGGAACGCGAAGGTCAGCGACGTCCCGACGGCGGGCGGGTGCAGGTAATCGAGCGAAACCATCAAGGCAATCGTGGCGACCATCGCCGTCCCCGCCGCGAGATACGTATGGGCCAGCATCGCATCCGAGGCCAGCCCCGCCACGATCCCGGTCAGGTGAGCGGCAAGGACCCTTCTCGGGCCGTTGGAGCGGTGGGTCGGGGCCTGATAGATGGTCAATGCGCTCGCGGCGAGCGAAGCGTAGAGGACCCGCTGGCGGGTGACGACGTCGAGGAACCCGAGGACTGCGAGGATCACCACAACCGGGGGGATGAGCAGGACGAGTTCTCCCTTCCAGCCAAGATGCCGCTTGCCGAAGGGATCGCCGGCCGGGTCTGGCGGGTCGTGGACGGGCTCCGCATTCAAGGTTCACCCCGGATCAACGGCGGGCCGACTTGCAGACGATGAAGACGGCCAGGCCACACAGGAAGATGGCGCCAAAGTACCCGTACCACGGGTCGCCCTCGGACTCCTCGGCCTGCGGAACCGCGCCTCTTCCTGCGCCGGGGCGACCGTCGCGGGCACGGTCAGGGCCAGCAAGAGAGCCGTGTTGGCGAGCCAGCGTTTCAGTCGGATCATCGCGAACGCTCCCGGAGCGGTTGGGGACGTCGAGGGGCCTGGGGATTCATCGGCAGCCATTCGACCAGCGGGCGGACCCGTCGTCGGAACTCGGCCCGGGCCATCGCCACGGCCTTCCAGGCCGGGCCGCGGGAGCGGAGGTGGTCGACGTAGTCGTCCAGTGCGACCGCCCAGAACCGATACAGGCGACCGCGAAACGCGAACGCCCCGTCGCCCGGCGGCAGTGGGAACGTCGCGGGCGGCTCAGCATACGCGAACACCAGCAAGGCCCGGAAGCCCGGTCCGAACATCTCCTGCCAGCGGGCCAGGCCGTCCAGGTCATCGATCGTCACCCAGTTCTCCCAGGGCCGACGCCCCTGGGCGTTCCTACCCTGCTTGCCCTTGACCTCGATGACCAGGTTCAGCCCCATCCGAGGATACAGGAGGAAGTCCGGATTTTTCACCCCCACTGTGCCCGAAATCGCGCGCTTGGCTTCATCGACCGCCACGCAGGGCACGCGGAGTGTCCGCACGAACGACTCGAAGGCTCCTTCGTAGTGGTTAGCGCGGTTGGCCATGTCGCCCGCCCGTTGTTCAGGAAGTCACGCTGGCCGCCGCCGGCACGAAGAAGAGCAGCAAGACCGCCAGGAAGATGCCAATGATGAGCAGCCAGTAAAGCAGGCTGTACATCCCCCGCATCTCGCCCAGGGCCTGCATGATGTGGCTGATGTCGCGGCCTTGCGTGTCGGCCACGTCCTGGAAGGCCCGGGCGGCGCCCAGGGTCCAGAAGCCGAGGAAGAGCAGGATGAGGGTCGAGATGTCCACCAGGAACAGCCCCTTGACCCAGGCGACGATCATCCAGGCCACGCCCAGGGACCCGATCAGAAGCGAGAAGAACCCCACGAAGCGCATCTTCCGGGCCAGGTCGGCGATGAGCTGGTCCTGCGCCGGGGTAAACTCGTACTGTGGGGCGGCCGGCGTCGGGACCGGTTCGTCGGGTGTCGTGGCCATGAGCGTCTCCCGGGGTGGCATCGCGACCCGCACCCCGGGCCGCCTCGCCTTGCCATTATGCGGGTGGAGCCCGGCGAATCAATGCTCTCCGCGCCGCTCACGACGAACCCAGGACAACCAGCCCCTCCGTCCTGTCCGCCTTCCGCCGACGCCGGGGCGGCAGGATCGCCTCGGCGTACTCCCAGATTTGCTCGGGCGTCTCGAACGTCTTCTCGAACGTCCAGTCGGTGTCGTACTCACAGTCGGCCGTCGAGTACTCGCGGCAGATCCTGGGCCGATCGAAGTAGATCCCGCAACGGTTGTCCGACCGCAGATATTTACATTTTGTAAATACTACCAGATACCACTTCTTCTTGTCCACGTAAACCATCGTCTGACCGTGGGCCAGATACCAGCGGATCGAGTCGAAGTCGTCCCAGGTCGAGGGCGTGTCGATCTGGAGGCAGAAGTAGCGACAGCACTTGCCGACGCAGTGATCGCAAAGGCACTCTCCGGGTTTGAGGTCCTCGCGTCGGGGCCTCCGGGATCGACGGGCAGACACGGCATTGCTCCTGGGTTCGGGCGGAGGGATAGGGAGGCATTCAAGATCGACTTCGGAGTTTCGCTCCCGTCTGGGCCAGCCGCCCCCGGCTGTCCGCCGTCGCGACAGCCGGGGGCGGCTGGCCCACACGAAGTGGTTCCTGGATGGCTCCTAATACTACTCCGTTACGATCTCCTGCCGGATTTGCATTGATGCGTGACATCGGATTCCGCAACTCTCTGACCTCTCTTGATTTGCGTCGGGTTACATGGACGCAATTGCCAAGAATCGATCATTCGAGCGATGCCGTAAACCATTGTCTTGCAATAAGTTGTACGACGTAACGGAGTAGTACTAACCACTCCCGAGGGCTGGTGAGATTGATGCCTTTGACGAGATTTCGTGCAACTTCGGTGTGCTTCACGCCTGTTATTGAACCCGTCCTGCGCGATCCCTTCAACGCCCAGTCACCCCCCACCCGATTCCGCCTCGGTCGCGGCCGATGACCTCCCGGAGAAGACCGACATGGCGATCGTCGGTCCCGCAGCAGCCTCCGTACAACCGGACGCTCGCGGGGAGGGATGGCCCCCGGGTCGGCCGTAGCGGCACGCTCGCGAGCCAATCGGCCGGGTCGGAGGCGGGCTCGGCTGAGGGTTTGACGAAGAGCGGGAAATCACCGTCCATCGCTTCCAGACGGGCCGTGATGTCGGCTGCGACCTTCGGGCGGACGCAGTTGGCCCCCAGAAGATCGGCTCCGGCATCGCGCAAGCGCTCCGGCGTGCCCTCCGGCCACCTCTCCGGCGGCACGAAGAGCCCGACGAGGATCGGCAACGCGAACCGTCTGCGAAGACCGCCCAGCCCGACAACCGCCTGGTCGGGCGTGTGGGTTTCGAGGTAGAGGGCCTCCACGCCCGCCCTTGCGAGCGCCTCGGCCTGCTCGAGGTAACACGAGAGATCGCCGAGCCCGTAAGGGCCGATGTCTCCGATCACAAACCGATCCGGGCCCGCCGCCTCTCGCGCCAGCACGACGGCGCGGGCATTGAGCCTGGCGTCTTCATCCGCCCGTCCGTGACGGGCGAGCCAGCGGCGGTTGGCGCCGAAGGTGTTGGTCACGATCGCGTCGGCCCCGGCGGCGACGTCGCGGCGGTGGATCGCCACCACAACCTCGGGATGGGTAAGGTTCCAGAGGCACGGGTCATCGGCGGCCAGGTCGAGCCCGCGGGCGATCAGGCGGGTGCCCATCGCGGCATCGAGCAGGAGCGGGCGGTCGCGGAGGGCGTTGAGGAGTCGGCTCACGATGTGTCAGGAACCCTGGACCCGGCGGTTGCGGATCTTGGTACTCACGCGGACGAGGAACCGGTTCTCCTCGTCGGTCAGTGCGGCGCGGCCCTCACGGTGGATCTTTGAGAGGATCTCGTCCATCCGCTGCTCCTCGGCCGCCTCCTGCGCCTCGCGACGCTGCCGGCGCAGCTCCGAGCGCCGCCGACGCCAGCGCTTCAAGGCGCTCTCGGGCTTCGGTCGGACCATCGACGCGCCGGCTTCGAGGCTGGTGTATCCCTGGGAGAAGTCGTAGCCGAAGACACCGGAGTCGTCGAAGAAGCCAACCTCCTCGAAGAGCCGGATCTCGAGCCGGACCATCCACTCGATCAGCACCGCCAGACCGATCCAGACGATCGCGCCCGGGTGGTTGAACGAGAGCCGGAAGACGCCCACCAGCGCCAGCACGATCGCGAAGACGCGGGCCGTGTAAGCCGCCAGCATGCCGTCCTTCGACTGGCTCGCCAGTACCCCCCGCAACGCCCGCCCACCATCCATCGGCAAGGCCGGGATCAGGTTGGCGAGGAAGATTACCCAGTTGAGGAAGCCAAAGCAGCCGACGTACCAGGCCGCCGAGAGCGCGGGGGCCGCGACCACTTCCTTGCCGCCGGCCAGCAACGGGGCGCCGTCGTGGCCGCTGAACGGGTTGAACTCCATCCGGTACGCCGTGAAGCCCAGACCCAGGGCCGCCACCAGGGCCATCAGGAGACTGGCCGCCGGCCCGGACATCGCGATGAGGACCGCCTCCGGCGACCGGCTCGCCGCCGAGGTGGAAGGGGCCACGAGGTCGCCGAGCGGCCAGATCCGGACCTCCTCCCGCTCCGCGCCCAGCCGTGCGGCCATCAAGGAGTGGCCCAGCTCATGACAGATCAGGGCCAGCAAGAGCAGGCCCAGCCACGCCACGGCCGTCACGATCGCCTGGTCCTTCGACGACGAGGCCGCGATCAGGAGTTGGAGAGCCGCATAGACAACCAGGATCAGGTGGAGCCGAACCCGTGTCCCGGCCCAGCGGCCCAGGTTGAACGTCCACGACAGAGGATCGGACATGGGTGGCCACCCGCAAGGGCTTCCGTGGAGCGGTCGGGCGTGGTTCCTGGTTCTTTCAGTCTAGCATTCCGCGTTCCGGCCCGCAACGTGACCGGCGCGTTCCCCCGGCCGGTCCCGAGCCGCTATAATCGCCGCGTCTCCCACGAAGGAAAGGACGGTCCCCGCGTGCCCGAAGTTCGCCCCGCCGAGCCTGCCACGGTCGTCCGCGTGCCGCTCGGCGAACGCTCCTACGACGTCCGCATCGTCACCGACCAGCCCGACGGCTTCGGCTCGTTCGCCCGCGCCGCGCTCGACGCCACCTGGGCCGGCCGCTCCTGCCGCCGCGCTCTGGTCGTCACCGACAGCCACGTTGTCCCGATCGCCGAGCCCCTCGCCCGCACGCTCGCCACACAAGGGATCACCGCCGAAATTGCCGAAGTCCCACCCGGCGAGGCGACCAAGTCCCTGGAACGGGCCTCGGCACTCTTCGACCGACTGGTCACCTCGCGGGCCGACCGCCACACGGTCGTCGTCGCCGTCGGCGGCGGGGTCGTCGGCGACCTGGCTGGCTTCGTCGCCGCGACCTTCGCCCGCGGCCTGCCGCTCCTGATGGTCCCGACCAGCCTGCTGGCGCAGGTCGATAGCTCGGTCGGCGGCAAGGTCGGGATCAACCACCCCCGCGCCAAGAACATCATCGGCGCCTTCCACCAGCCGACCGGCGTCTGGATCGACACCGCAATGCTGCCGACGTTGCCGGCTCGCGAACTGCGTTGCGGCCTCGCCGAGGTCGTCAAGTACGGCGTGATCCTCGACGCCGACTTCTTCGACTTCATCGCCTCCCACGCCGACGACCTGCTCGCCCTGGAGCCCTCGGCCACGCGGCACGCCATCGCCCGCAGTTGCGAGTTGAAGGCCGATGTCGTCGCCCGCGACGAGCGCGAGCAGACCGGCCTCCGCGCCGTGCTCAACTTCGGCCACACGATCGGCCACGCCATCGAGGCCGTCTCCGGCTACGGCGGTGCTTTTCAGCATGGCGAGGCGGTCGCCGCCGGCATGGTCCTCGAATGCCGGCTTGCCGAACGCCTCGGCTGGATCGACGCGGCCTTGACCGAGCGCCTCATCGCCCTCCTCGACCGCCTCGGCCTTCCCAACGCCGCCGGCCCGCTCGATCCCGACGCCCTCCTCGACGCCATGACCCGCGACAAGAAGAACCGTGCCGGCCGCGTCCGTTTCGTCTTGCCCCGCCGTCTCGGCCAGGTCGAGCTGACCGACGCCCCCGCGCCCGACGACGTGCGTGCCGTCCTCAACGGAGCCTGACCCCCTTCCCGCGATCGCGAGGAGCCTCTCGACTCATGACCGAGCCGCCCCCCGAGGCCGACCTCCGCGCCTTGCTCTGCCTCACGATGGTCCCCGGCGTCGGCCCGCTCACCTTCCACAGCTTGATGGAGCGCTTCGGCAACGCCGGCAAGGTCCTCGCCGCGTCCGAATCCCTCCTGAAGCAGGTCGATGGCGTCGGCCCCAAGCTCGCCGCGAAGATCGCCTCGGCGCGCCGCGAGTTCGATCCCGACGTCGAGCTGGCCCTTTGCCAGCAGCACGGCGTCTCCCTCATCCCCCGCGAGGATTCCGACTATCCTCCGCCCTTGAAGGAGATCCACGACCCCCCTCCCCTGCTCTACACCCGAGGCACGATCACCGAGGTCGACCAGCTCGCCATCGCGATCGTCGGTTCCCGTAAGTGCACGCCCTACGGCATCCGCACCGCCGAGCGCCTGGCGCAATCGCTCGCCCGCGTCGGCCTGACCGTCGTCTCCGGCCTCGCCCGCGGCATCGACGCCGCCGCCCACCGCGGCGCCCTCAAGGCCGGCGGCCGCACGCTCGCCGTCCTCGCCAACGGCTTGACCCAGGTCTATCCGCCCGAACACGACAAGCTCGCCGACGAGGTCGCCGCCTCCGGCGCCCTGGTCAGCGAGATGGCCATGCGTCAGGAACCGCTCGCTGGTCTTTTTCCCCAGCGCAACCGGATCATTTCCGGCCTCTGCCTCGGCGTGGTCGTCGTCGAGGCCACTCCCCGCAGCGGCTCGCTTTCCACCGCCCATCACGCCGTCGAACAGAACCGCGAGGTCTTCGCCGTCCCCGGCCCGGTGGACAGCCTCGCCAGCCGCGGCTGCCACCGCCTGATCCGCGACGGCGCCCGGCTGGTCGAGACCGTCGAGGACATCCTCGAAGAACTCGGCCCCCTCGTCCGCGAGGTCAAGCCGACCGAGGAATCCGTCCCCGTCCGCAAGCCCGCCGAGCTGGCCCTCAGCGACCAGGAACGCTCCCTCCTCGGCCACCTCGACGACCTCCCCCGCCCCGTCGATGAGCTGATCGCCCGCACCCGCCTCACCGCCTCCCAGGTGATGGCCACCCTCAGCGTCCTCGAAATGCGCCGCCTGATCCGCCGCGTTCCCGGCAACCTCTTCGTTCGTATCTAATCCCTTCTGCTATCTGTCATTTTCCCATTTGTCATTCTTTGTCATGTACTCAAACGACTCCCTCTCCTGGCTCAACCCCGAATCCTCCGACCGCTCCGCCCGCGGCCTCTCCCGCTCCCTCCGATCCTACGGCCCCGCGGTCCCCGGTCGGATCGATCGCGACGGCCGCACACTCATCAACTTCGCCGCCAACGACTACCTCGGCCTCGCCTCCGACCCCCGCGTCATCGACGCCGCCCACCGTTCCGCCCTCCAGTACGGCTGGGGCTCCGGCGCCTCCGCCCTCGTCTCCGGCTGGCGGACCCCTCACGAGGAACTCGCCCACGCCCTCGCCGACTTCGAGCAATCCGAATCCGTCGCCCTCTTCCCCACCGGCTTCGCCGCCAACCTCGGCACGATCGCCGCCCTCGTCGCCCGCGGCGACGCCGTCTATCTCGACCGCTGGAACCACGCCTGCCTCATCGACGGCGCCCGCCTCTCCGGCGCCAGCGTCCGCGTCTATCCCCACAACGACGCCGACCGCCTCGATGCGATCCTCCGCCGCGAACGCCCCCGCTTCCGCCGCGTCCTGATCGCCACCGACGGCGTCTTCAGCATGGACGGCGACCTCGCCCCCTTGCCCGACCTCGTCGCGATCGCCGACCGCTTCGACGCCATGCTCCTCGTCGATGAGGCCCACGGCACCGGCGTCTTCGGCCCCGACGGCCGCGGCGCCTCCTCCGCCCTCGGCCTCTCCGACCGCATCCCGATCCGCGTCGGCACCCTCTCCAAGGCCCTCGGCTCCCTCGGCGGCTTCGTCGCCGGCTCCGCCCGCCTGACCGACCACCTCATCAACACCGCCCGCCCCCTCCTCTACTCCACCGCCCTCCCCCCCGCCGCCGCCGCCGCCGCCCTCGAAGCCCTCACGATCGCCCGCTCCGAACCCTGGCGCCGGGAGCGTGTCCATTCCCTCGGCGATTCGCTCCGCTCCTCCCTCCGCTCCCTCGGCTGGGACGTCCCACCCTCAACGGGTCCGATCGTCCCCTTGCTCCTTGGCGAACCGGAAACCGCCGTCCGCCTCTCCGACCACCTCCGCTCCCTCGGCTTCCTCGTCCCCGCCATCCGGCCGCCAACCGTGCCGTCGGGAACCTCACGGCTCCGGTTCAGCCTGAGCGCGGCGCATCGGGAGGAGGAACTGGAGGCTTTGTTGAAGGCCATCGGCTCGGCGCCGGGAACGTGAACCAGGAGATATTCGGGAACTCGAATTCACCACAAGGGCACAAAGGACGCAGAGGAATCACAAAGAAACCTTCCGTCCTCATTTCCCCATTCCTTCGTGCCACCTTTGCGTCCTTTGTGCCCTTGTGGTGAATCGGCCCCAACATCCCCCTCCACCCCCGAACTTGGGATGGCCCCCGCCCTCCCCCTTCCGTTATCCTGACCACCCGAATCACCCAGCAAGCTTCCTCATTGAGCTTCTTCGCCGTGGACTGGTCCGCCCTCCGCCAGACCGAGTTCCCCGTCACCGAGCGCTGGGCCTACTTCGACCACGCCGCCGTCGCCCCCCTGCCCCGCCGCTCCGGCGACGTGATGCGATCCTGGGTCGCCGAGCAGGAAGCGAACGGCTGCGTCCACTGGCCCGCCTGGGAACAGAAGCTCGAATCGAACCGCCGCGACGTCGCCCGCCTCATCAACGCCGATCCCGAAGAGATCGCCTACGTCACCAGCACCACCCAGGGGATCGGCCTCGTCGCCGAGGGCTTCCCCTGGCGCGAGGGGGACAACGTCGTCACCGCCGCCGAGGAATACCCCTCGAACCTTTACCCCTGGATGAACCTCAAGGACCGCGGCGTCTCCCTCCGCCAGGTCCCCAGCCGCGACGGCCGCGTCTGGGTCGAGGACCTCGCCGACGCGATGGACGACCGCACCCGCGTCTTGACCATCAGCCACGTCGAGTGGTCCTCCGGCTTCCGCAATGACCTCGACGCCCTCGCCGACCTCTGCCGGTCTCGCGGCGTCGCCTTCTTCGTGGACGCGATCCAGGGTCTCGGCCCCTTGACGATCGACGTCCAGCAGACCCCCATCGACTTCCTCGCCGCCGACGGCCACAAGTGGCTCCTCGGCCCCGAGGGCGCGGGTTTGCTCTATGTCCGCCGCGACTGGATCGAACGATTGCGTCCCCTTGGTGTCGGCTGGCACAGCGTCGTCTCCTCGTACAACGATCCCCGCAACGAGTTCCGCCTCCGGCCCGACGCCCGCCGCTGGGAAGGCGGCAGCTTCAACATGCCCGGCCTGCAAGCCTTCGGCGCCAGCGTCGGCCTCCTCCTGGAGATCGACCCGAAGGCCGTCTCCGACCGCATCCTCGACCGCGCCGCCGCCGTTCGCGAGCTGGCCCTCCGCGCCGGCTGGTCCCTCGTCGGCTCGACCCGGCCGGCCGACCTCTCCGGCATCGTCGCCCTGACTCGCGACGACACCGACCCCAACGCCTTCGTCCGCCATGCCCGCTCCCGCGGCGTCGCCCTGGCCTCCCGTCGCGGTCGCGTTCGGATCAGCCCCCACGTTTACAATGATTCCGACGACCTCGACCGCCTCGCCGAGATTCTGAGGACCCGGCCCTGATCGCTCCGGTGAAGGGCCTCGGATCAGGAGGATTGCAGGCCGATGAGCAGGGGACAGGCAAACCGCCCGACCGAGCCGCGCAAGGCCGTCTTCACCGGTACGTTCGACCCCCTCACGCTCGGCCACCTCGACGTGATCCGCCGCGGCGCCGTGCTCTTCGACGAACTGGTCGTCGCCATCGGCGTGAACCCGAACAAGCTGATGCTCTTCGACATCGACGAGCGCGTCTCCCTGGCTCAGACGGTCGTCCGGCCGTTCGCCAATGTGAGCGTCAAGCCGTTCAACGAGCTGGCCGTCCAGTTCGTTCGCCGGATCGGCGCCCGGATCATCCTCCGCGGCGTGCGGACGCTCTCCGACATGGAATACGAGTTCAGCATGACCCTCACCAACGCCCGCCTCGACCCCGGCGTCGAGACCGTCTTCCTCATGGCCGACGGCGAATACTCCCACGTCTCCAGCAGCCTCATCAAGCAGGTCGCCCGCTTCGGCGGCGAGTCGGCCCTGGCCCGGTTCGTCCCCCCCGAGCTGGTCGCCCCGATCATGGAGAAGATCCGCCTGACCTCCGCCTGACCGACACGATCCGAGACACCCCCGACGAACGCCCCGACAGGAGCCCGTTCCATGCCCGCTCCCGACGCCCCCCGCGCCATCGCCTTGCGCCGCGAGCCCGGCGCCTTCACCCGAAGCCTCACGGCCCTGATCCTCCGCCTCGCCCTCGGCCTGACCTTCCTCCTCTTCGGCGTCAACAAGTACCAGGCCCAGCGCCGGCGAGTATCCCAAGGGCATGATCGCCCAGTTCGAGGGGACCTGGCTTTCCCAGGGTTCCCTCAACCAGCAAGCCATGACGGGCTTCGCCCGGGCGCTCCCCTTCGCCGAGATCGGTCTCGGGGCCCTGCTGATCGCCGGCCTGACAACGACGATGGTCGCCTTCCTCACCGGCCTGCTCCTGGTCGGCCTGCTCTTCGGCCTGCTCGTGCTCGCCGCCGCCGACCCCGCCGGGATCGCCAAGATCCCGACCCACATGATCTACATCCTGCTCGACGCCGGCATCCTCTGGCTCTCGCCCGTGACGAGCAACTACCTCTCCGTCGATGGCCTCCTCTTCGGCTGGTTCTGGAAACCCCGCTCCGAGGGCGACTTCCGCCGCGAGGAAGGCCCGGACCCGCGGGTCCGCAACTACGGCTGAGCACGCTCCACAAACCGGCCTCGGCCGGATCGTCAGGTCCGCGTGATGTCGTTGACTCCGGTCGTCACCACCGAGCCGCGGAAAATCACGTCGGCGACCCCGGCCCCGCCCGAGTCGTGACGCAGCCGGGCCCCCGGCCGGAGCCGAATCTGGACCGTACCCGACCCGACCGCACCCGCGAAGGAGCCTCCGCTCGTGCCGTTGACCGTCCAGTTGAGAACGAAGGGGCGGCCGGGGGTCGGCGGCGGCACGACCCCGGCCAGGTCCAGGCCGAGCTGGTCGCCGGTGTTCGAGACGTTCTTGACCGTCAACGCCGCCACCCCGGTCGTCGCGCCCCCGGGGACGGCCGGGGGGTAGAAGGCGAGCTGGAAGTCGCCGTGCAGGAAGGCGCTGGAGGTGCCCCCGCCCCGCATGATAGAACTGCCCGGACTGGTCGGTCAGCCGCGGCGGGCCGACGTAGTACACCCCGCGGAAGGCGGCGAAGAAGGCCCGGCGCACGACCTCACGGGGCGTCGGCACGCCGACGGTCGAGGCCGCCGCCGCCCGCGGCGGTGTCGCCGGCGCATCGGTGTAGCGGTAGCCGGCCGCCAGCAGCGCCGCCACCGACGGCACGGCCCGCAACTCCAACGATTCCAGGCCAGGTCGGGCCCGGCGTCGCCGGGCGTCTCGCTCGCTCATGGCCGTTCGCTCCTCCTCCGATCCTTCCCCGGCGCCGACAGGACGCGCGCCCCGATCAGGGCAGGATGCGCACCCCCACGGCAGTATTCAGGTCCAGCATGCTCCGGCGGTGGCGGATCAAGGCGTCGCGATACTGGCGAACCACCTCGTTGTATTCGCGCTGGGCCTCGAAGTAGTCGGCCGGGCTGATCGCGCCTTCCTCCATCTGCCGGTGCGCCGTGTCCCGGACCCGCCGCTGCGCCGGCAAGACCTCCCGTTCCAGCTCCACCACGGTCGCCCGGCTCAGCTCGAACTCGCGGA
The DNA here is from genome assembly GCA_963752755.1 of uncultured Planctomycetales bacterium. Taxonomy (GTDB): domain Bacteria; phylum Planctomycetota; class Planctomycetia; order Isosphaerales; family Isosphaeraceae; genus CAVVZJ01. Next base: position 477,611 of record CAVVZJ010000014.1, read on the forward strand.
TCGTCGCCTCGACCTCGTGCGCCACCTGCCGCTCCAGGGCGGTCAGCTCGGCGGCCGTCTGGTGGTAGTTCAGCTCGGCCCGACGGACGTTGCCCTGGTTGCGGTTGGCGATCGGCAACGTCGCGGTCACACCCAGCGCCCACGAGGTCGGGCTCTTGAGCCCGAGCGGCCGGTTGTCCTGGAACGTGTAGGGCTGATACAGCAGGTAAACGTCCGAGTACCGGTTGGCTCTGCGCCAGTCGGATCTCGGCCTGGGCGCGTCCGACGCCCAGCCGCTGCGCCACCAGGTCGGGCCGCTCGGCCAGGGCCCGGCGGACCAGCTCCTCGGGCGCGGCCGGCAGCGGCCGGAGGTCGCGGAGGGTGCCGCGAAGTCTCAACGCATCGGCCTGGCTACGCGGGATGTCCAGCAGCAGCGCGAGGTTCCGCGTCGCGGTCGTCAGGGCCTCGCCCGCCTCGCGGACCTGGAGCTGAGCCCGTTCCAGTTGAGCCCGCAGGGCGTCGGCCCGGTCCGGAGAGACCGCGCCAGCCTCGGCCCGGCGGCGGGCGATGTCGTAGAGCCGGGCCGAACCCGCAGCGAAGGTCCGGGCGTATCGGAGCGTCTCCTCGACCGCGATCACGTCCACGAAGGTGGTGTACAGGTTGTCGATCTGCAACCGCACGACGTCCTGAAACTGCGCCTCGGTCGCCTTCCTGGCCCGCCGCGCCACCTCCTCGCGGGCCTTCCGCTTGCGTGAGATGTCCAGCGGATAAGTTATATTGAGGTCATACTGCGTCTGACCCCCCGGCCGGGCATTGGAGTAACGACCGTAGGGCACGAGCTGCGCGTCGGCGTAGAGGATCGGGTTGGCCCGCAGACCGGCGGTCAACATGTCCGCATCCGCCATCGGCACCTCATAACGCAGAGCGATCAGGCTGAGGTTGCGGCGGACCAGCAGGCCGATCGCCTCATCGAGCGAGAGCCCGTTCGGCGGCTCGACTTCCGCGCCGGTCGGCTCCTCCAGATCGCCATAAGCGGGCACCGGCGCCGGCTGGATCTCGATCGGCCGCGGGAGCCTCGGCTCCTCCACGACGCGCCTCGGCCCGGGGACCGCCATGCCGATCGGTGCCCGGCTGACCGACGGCCCCGGCCGCCCACCGATCGGACGACCGGTGTTCGCCGGGTTCTCAAACGCCGAACCCGCCAGCGCCCCGGGCGGGGCCCCGAGCCGACCGATTCCCTCCGGCAACCCCGGCGGCTCCTCGACCTCGATCTGCGGACCCTGAGCCCACGCCAGCCCGCCAGCCCACACCGTCAGGAGCGCGAACGCCAAAGCGGCCGCCTCGCTCGCTCTCCGTCGCGATCCATCTCCGACGGTCATCCACGCCTCCTGGTCCCGAGTCCGGACGTGCGAGCCTCCGGCCCGCTGGTAGAATCACTAGATCGTCTCGGGTTGGGGTGCGAATTCGGGCGATGGCAATCGGAGCCGTGGAATCCATCGGCTCAACCCAATCAATCCGTCAAATCGGCACATTTGGTTCGTCCCCGATCGACCGGCTCCGGCAGAGGCAGCAACCGACCACCCGTCATCCTTGGCGAGAGGCCCTTCCACCCCATCCTTCACCCGTCCGTTGTCGGTCCGAGGACGGTACCAGGGGGCAATCGAAGAACGGTGCCATTGAGCGGCGACCGTTCCCAGCCCGGGACCTTCGAATCCCCGCGCTGAAAGTTCGGAGAGGAATTTCGAAGAAAGGGTCGATCCCGACCTTCGACCGGCTGGCCTTCCTTGAGTCCCTGACCAGCCCGTCGATCGTGGCTCTCGACCGATTCATCCCCGACGCGGTGCCGAGCGGCCTGCCGGTCGATCAGATCGGGGGAGAATGCGGGTCGCCTCTCTGCTGCTTCCGCGACTTCTCAAGAAAAGGTGATAATCGGAGGCCAGGAATCGGAAGATAGGGTTGAGCCTCCGCGGTCGCCGTCCGCGCCGCGACGACCCCGGATGCGCCCTGCTCCTTGACAATCCGGCGAAATCGGAAACCCCATGACGCGAAGCGAAGGCGCGTCCCCGGGCGCCGAACGAACTTCAAAATGTAGCGGCGAGGCCCCTGAGAGCCCAGTGAATTCAGGACTTGCGCGACGTCCCCTCGCGAACTCGGGCGCGTCCCTCCAGCGTCCCGAGGTCCTCGCGAGCGCGTCCCGCCGACGTCGCACTTGCGTTGTGCAACCGCTGGGAGGACGGTCTGGATGCCGACCGGATCATGCCGCGTCGGCGCGGGGCCTCGTCGGATTGGGTCCGCCCGGTGTCGTATCTTGGAGTTCACGCTGCGATCGCAACGGCAAGGCGTCCCGGAGCGCCGAACGAACTTCAAAATGTAGCGGCGAGGCCGATCAGAGTCTTGTCGTTTCACGACTTGCGCAATGACCAATCGCAAGCCAAGGCGCGTCCCCTCCTCATCGGCTGAACGTCGTGGGGACGTCCCGGCCGCGTCGCGGTCGCGTCCTACCGGCTAGAAGACCGTCTCTCGGGGCACCGTGATGTCCCGCGTCCACTGCCGGACCCCCAGGCCGCGGGCGCGGAGGCTGACATGGAGCCGCTTGAACGCCTCGCCCGCCACCGGGCCGTTGGGGTAGGTCAGTTGGGCCTCGAACCGACCGGCCTCGATCCGGGAGTGCGCCGACGTGACGGGGGTCCGGCCCCGGAGGTCGTCGAAGGCGGCGTTGAGCGCCTTGAGAATGCGCTCGGCCATCTCGGCGGGAAGCTGGGAGGGACTGGAAGAAGAATCCGGCCAGGTCAACTGGATCGAGCCGCCGAGGTTGCGCTGTTCGGGCGGCTCGCTGAGCAGATCGAGGAAGTCGCCGACCTCGTAGCGTCGCCAGACGACCTCGACGGCGACCAGCCGGGCCGGATCGAGGCCGCGGTCGTGGACGCCGGGACGGATCCGGCTGGTCTCCTTCGGTGCGGACCGCGAGGGGGGACGGGCCATCCGGGCTCCGTCGGGGCGAGCGGAGAGGATCTGGTAGGCTCGGGCGACGATCCGGAAGGCCCACTCGTCGCCGCCGGCGTCGGGGTGGTGCTTCTTGGACTTGGCGTGGAAGGCTTCGCGGACCTGCTCGGGCGTGGCGTCGGCGGCGATGCCGAGGACCTCGTGGGGTTCGAGTCGCAGGCCGTCGAGCATCGGAGCATCGTTCCCGTTGGGGGCAGTCGTCGCCGGGTCGGGTCAGTCCGAGCCGGCGTGACGGCCGTTGCCCAGGCGGCTGCGGAGGTAGGAGGCGCGGGCGATGTTGCGGTCGTCCACTTCCAGGTGGCGACCCTGGATCTTCTGGAGGTGCGCCGGCTGGGTGTGGATGAACAGCTCGTTAACCGTCGGGATCTCCAGGTCGTCGATCAGGCCGAGGTTGATCCCCATCCGGACGCTGGAGAGCAGGTGCATCGTCTCCTCGCTGGAGATCGTGTGGGCCGTCTTGAGCACGCCATAAGCCCGGCTGACCTGGTCGTGCAGGTGCTGCCGGCGCTTCTCGATCAGGTCCTTGCGGGCCTTTCGCTCGTACTCGATGATCTGGGGGACGACGTCGTTGAGCGTCCGGATCAGCTCCAGCTCGCTCTTGCCGAGCGTCTGCTGGTTGGAGATCTGGTAGAAGTCGCCGAACGCCTGCGTGCCCTCGCCATAGAGGCCGCGGACGGCCAGGTTGATCTTGTGCAGGGCGCGGAAGACCTTGTCGATGTCCTTCGTCTGCACCAGCGCCGGCAGGTGCAGCATCACGCCGACGCGAATGCCGGTGCCGACGTTCGTCGGGCAGGCGGTCAGGTAGCCGAGCTGGGAGCCGAAGGCGTAGTCGAGCGATTCTTCGAGGGCGTCGTCGAGCTTGTTGATCGACTCCCAGACGTCGTGCAAGGAGAGGCCGGAGTGCATGACCTGGATGCGGAGGTGATCCTCCTCGTTGGTCATCACGGCGATGTTCTCGGCCGGCCCGATCGCGACGCCGCGCGGCCCCTCGGCCGACATCAGCTCGCGGCTGATGAGCTGCCGCTCGACGAGGAACTGGCGGTCGAGCGGGTTGAGGGCGTGAACGTCGAAGTAATTGAGCTTGAAGCCGCTGTCGGCGAAGGCGGACTTGACCTCGCGCTCGATATCCGTCTTCTCCGCACGACTGGCGCGGTTGATGAACGGATAAGTGGCAAGGTTGCGGGCTAGCCGGATCCGCGAGCACATGACGATGTCGCTCTCGGGGCCCTTGCCCCGGAGCCACTCGCCGGAAGTGTCTTTCAGTTCATCAAGGTTCATGCGTCGGAATCCTTCTGGCGGATCTGGTCGCGGAGCCGGGCGGCCTCCTCATAGTCCTCGCGGGTGACGGCCTCGCGGAGGCGGGCCCGGAGCTGGAGCCAGCGGGTCGGGTCGTCCGGTCGTCGGCGGGGAACCTTGCCGACATGCCGCGAAGCGCCGTGGGCCCGGCGGATCAAGGGCAAGAGGCCGCGGTCGAACACCTCGTAATCGTGGGGGCAACCCAGCCGGCCCCCGGTGCGGAACTCCATGTATTTCAGGCCACAGATCGGGCAGGACCGCTGCGCCAGTTCGCCCACCAACTCACCAACGTGGGCCACGATCAGACCTTGCACGACCACATCGAGCGCCAGATCGGGATTGGGCTTCGGCAAGGGGACGCCGGCCTTGCGGGCACAGGCGCCGCAGAGATGGAGCTCGCGGACCTCACCCTGGACCGACTCGGTCAGGTGGACCGTCGCCTCCTCCCGACATCGCTGGCACGTCATGGATAGGCCGTCCATCGGGTCCGACTCGGGGTGCCGGGATCGGCCACTCACCGGCCCGACTCCTGTTCGAGCGTCTTGATCTGGTCGCGAAGCTTGGCGGCCGTCTCGTAATCCTCGGCCGCCACGGCCCGCTTGAGCTTGTTGCGCAGGTCGATCAGTTCCGTCTGCTTCTGGCTGTTCAGGGGCGCCCGTCGCGGAACCTTACCGCAGTGCCGGGTCTCGTCGTGGATATTCTCCAGCAACGGCATCAACTCGTCGCGGAAGACCTCGTAATCGTGCGGGCAGCCCAGGCGGCCCGAGTTGCGGAACTCCAGAAAGGTGATCTGGCAAATCGGGCAGGTCTGGCGGTCGGCCGGCGAGGGCTCGCGCGACGCCTGGGCGGTCCCCTTCATCAAGCCCGCGGCCAGGTCGCTGACCGACGGCGCCGGCGGCTCCTCCGGCGGCGCCAGGTGCTGGCGGGCATGCTCGTCGCAGAAGTGGAACTCACGCGGCTTACCCCGCTCGATGTCGGTGATGTGGTAAGTCGCCGGTTTGGAGCACTTCTGGCATCGTTCCTTCATCCCCGCTCTCCCGTCTCGAACCGCCTGCGCATGCCAGCGTGCTATCGACCCGGCCCGCGAACCCGGTCGTGGGTCCGGCCGATCGTCCCGGCCGATCGACGTGCCTGTTCCTTGGTTGGGGCCTTCACCAGTCCATTGTAATGCGGCCCCGGGTCCTGTCAAGCAACCGCGATGCCGTCGGCCGACTCCGGATCGGTCGGCCGAGATGACTGCCTCTCTTCAACTTAGATCAAACCTCTGCCTGCCCGGGTGGTCACCCCGCGCTTGTCGGGGTGGGCGGGACGTTGCTAAGATCGACACTCCCCCCGACGCCGGGGATGACTCCGTTTCCTCGCCTCCTGGTGAGCCCGCCCGATGCCCCGACGACTCCGACCGAGCCTCGACGAGTTCCGCCGCCTGGCCGAGCAGTCGCCGTGCGTCCCGGTCTATCGCGAGCTGACCTCCGACGGCCTCACCCCCGTCTCGGCCTTCCGCAAGATGGCCCGGGGCGGCCTCGCCTTCCTCTTCGAGAGCGTCGTGGGCGGCGAGAAGGTCGGACGCTACAGCTTCCTTGGCTCCGAGCCGTACCTCCGGTTCGAGGCCAAGGGGGCCGACGTCCGTCTCTACCGAGGCGCCGAGCCCGAGCCCTTCGAGCGTTCGACCTCGGACGACCCCTTCAACGGGCTCCAGAAGCTGATCGAGGCCCGCCGCTCGGTCCATCTGCCCGGCCTTCCCCGCTTCTGCGGCGGGGCGGTCGGCTACGCCGCTTACGACTCGGTCCGCTACACCGAGCACCTCCCCGACGCCCCGCCCGACGACCGCGGCCTTCCCGACCTGGCCTTCGGCTTCTACGACCGGATGGTCGTCTTCGACCACATCCGCAAGACCGTTCTCGTGGTCGCCCAGGCCCGTTGCGCCGAGCTGGACGACCCGCAGGCCGCTTACGACGAGGCCGCGAGTCGGGTCGATGAGCTGGTCGCCCGCCTCGCCGCACCGGCACCCGAGCTGCCGCCAATCGACATCGACACCTCCGGCCCGGTCACGCTCCAGCCCCGCTCGAACTTCAGCCGCGAGCAGTACGAGGCCGTCGTCCGCCGCTGCCAGGAATACATCAAGGCCGGCGACATCTTCCAGGTCGTGCCGAGCCAGCGATTCGCGGTCGAGACGAAGGCCGAACCGTTCGACATCTACCGCGTCCTCCGCGTGGTCAACCCGAGCCCCTTCCTCTTCTACCTGCCGTTCGACGGCTTCAGCCTCATCGGCTGCTCGCCCGAGATCCTGGTGCGGGTCGAGGACGGCAACGTCACGATCCGCCCGATCGCCGGCACGCGACGCCGCGGCCGCGACGAGGCCGAGGACCGCGCCCTGGCCGAGGAACTGCTCGCCGACCCGAAGGAGCGGGCCGAGCACATCATGCTCGTGGACCTCGGCCGCAACGACGTCGGCCGTGTCTCCGAGACGGCCACCGTCCAGCTCACCGAGCTGATGGTCGTCGAGCGTTACTCCCACGTCATGCACATCACCTCGAACGTCAACGGCCGTCTCGCGCCGGGCAAGACCGCCTTCGACGCCCTCCGCGCCGGCCTGCCGGCCGGGACCGTCTCCGGCGCCCCGAAGGTTCGGGCGATGCAGATCATCGACGAGGTCGAGCCCGTCCGCCGCGGCCCCTACGCCGGCGCCGTCGGCTACATCGACTTCACCGGCAACATGGATACCTGCATCGCCTTGCGGACCCTCGTCCTCCAGGGCCAGACTGCCTACATCCAGGCCGGCGGCGGCGTCGTCTTCGACAGCGTGCCCGCCGACGAGTACGAGGAGACGGTCAACAAGGCCGGCGGGCTCCTGAAGGCCGTCGAGATCGCCGAGACGCAGCTCTGACACCACCCTCGTTTGGACGGTCGCGGGCCGGAGTCCGGCCTCGGCCCGCGACCCCGCGAATCACTCATCGCCGATCGGCACGGCGTCCACCTCGGCGCCGAGCGTGTTGTACCAGCCCCTCAGGCCACCGAAGGCGGCCCGGGCCGACTCGCCGGCATCTTCGAGGACGATCGGCCTCGGAGCGACCAGTTCCGCGATCTCGGGCACGTCAAATCCCTCCAGCAGGCCGAAGCAGAAGGCTTCCGGACGGCTGGAATACTCGATTCCCGCCTCGATCACGTCCTGCTTGAGCGTGCCGGGCGGGTTGTGAAGCTCGACGGCCCCGATCGTCTCCGACTCCAGCACCGCGGCCGTCAGGGCGATCAAGCCCGTTCGCGGCCCGTCGGCGACCACGCGGACCGGCTGATCCTTCCCGCGACCCTGAACCCAGCGGGCCGTCGCGATGACCTGACCGGCCTGCACGCCGAGCGGTCGCTCGCCAACCGTTCCGATCAGCAAGGCGTACAGATAAGCCCGCTCCGCCACCTGGGCCTCGCCGAAGTAGAACGGATCGATCGCCACGACCCGATAGCCGTCCTTCAGGAGCGCCTCGGCCCGCATTCCCGCCGACTTCCGACCGGTGTCGGCCAGCAGAATCGCCGTGCCCTTGTCGGGTTCGCCGCGAGTCAGCTCGACGGCCGGCACGGTCCAGGCCGAGCCGATGCGGAGCTTCCACGAGACGGCCTTGATCCCTTCCTTCTCCTCCTCGGCGGTCTTCTGCGCCGCCAGCGTATCGTCGTGGGGCCGGACGATCGAGCGAAGCTTCAACCGTCGCGCCTTCTGCCACGATCCGGCCGCCTCGCGCCCTTCGGGACGTTGCGCGTCTCGCGGCAGAGACTTGCTGAGCTGGACGGAGATCTTGTGAAGATCGAGGTTGTCCTCCGGCAGTGCGACCTGGAGTTGCTCGGCGGTTTTCAATTCGCCTTCGCTGGGAATCTCCTCATCCTTGTACGACGCCTCATCCTTGTAGAAGTGATCGCCGAGCATGCGATAGAGGGCCTGGCGGTTGTCGAGTTCGTAGTTGTGTGTGCCGGGGTCCTCGTTGACGTGGTGCCGGAGGTTTGATTCCTTCCCGAAGAGGCGGAAGATCGGGGTGGCCGCTTCGAGGAGGGGCGGCAGGGCGTGACCGGCGGCGAAGCAGCAGTTGTCTCTGGCGTTGAAGGTCAGGAGCGTGGGCCGCGGGGCCATCATCGCGGTCAGGTGGGTGTAATCGACCACGGTGCCCAGGTCGCAGGGGGTCTGCTCGGAGTCGCCGAGGTCGGAGAGGTGATCCACGCGGGTCAAGAAGCTGGAATAGCCAGCGACGGGGTCCGTGAAGCGTAACGCGCGTTTCCAGGGGGCTGAAGAAGATCGTCTGCCAGCCGCCGCCCGAAAGCCCGGTGACGGCCACCCGAGCCGGGTCGGCGTGCTCGAGTGAGAGGAGCACGTCGAGACCGCGCTTCATCGCGAGGTAATGCGTGGCGATCCCGCCGGCGCCGCAGAGGTCGATGGCGTTGATAAGCCCGTGACGGAAGCCGTCAGTCCGGAGCTGTCCCATGCCGAACCACTCGACGTTCAAGGCGAGCATCCCGCGCTTGGCCTGATTGATGCAACGCAACTGCTTGTAGTCGGCGGCCTTTCCCTTGGCGTCGTGGCCGTTGACGTTCAGGACGACGGGCACCTCGTCCTTCGAGTTTCTCCGGCTCGTAGAGGAGAGCGGGAATCCAGAGCCCGGGGATCGCCTCGAAGCGGAGCTTCTTGATCCTGTAACCCGGACCGCCGTCGAGGGTATCCTGCCACTCGACCTTCGTCTTCGCATCACGCCAGGCCGCGGCCTGGCCGCGGAAGATGACGCGGGAGAAGACCTCCGAGCGGTAGCGGTCGGCCTGCTTCGTCCAGTCGTCGGCCGACTGGACCTCCGGCATCCGGGGGATGCAGGGCCTCGGTGAAAGCCTGCACGTCGGCCATCGCCTGGCGCGGGCCGATGATCTCGCCGGCCAGGGCCTCGTCGACGGCCGACTTCGGCGGGTCCTCGGCGCGGGTCGTCGCGGCGGCCAGGCTCAGGAGAATGCCAGCCAGGGCGAGGAAGCTCGGTCGTTGGGGACGCATGGGGGACTCCGGTGGGCGTTGTGGCGGGGGCAGTCGGTTCGCCACGGTGGGCGAGCCGCATTACAACCCCCCAAACCACGACCGGCAAGCCCCCGCCGGGTGGTTCAGCCAGAACGTCCCAGGATCGGCGCGCCCGGGACGTTGCCGGGTCGGCGGGTCGGGCTTGTCGTAACCATAGCGACGGATCACGCTCTCCCAGCGCCGTTCGACCTCCGCCCGCTGCGGGTCGGTGAGCTCGTATCGATTGGTTCGATAGCCCGACTGCTCCGCAAGATACGATTCGAGCCTCGGCCGGACCCGCTCGAAGTCGCCCAGCTCCAGGTGCTCGTAAAGCTCCCGCATCCGGCCGATCGGGTCGGCGACCAGATCCTCGTAACGCAGCTCGAAGAACCGCGAGGGGGCCACCAGCGGACGGGTTTCCTCGATCTTCCGGTAGAGCCGCAGGAAGGTCCGATAGACCCGCTCCTCCAGACCCTCGAACCGCGGTCTCTGGAGTCCCTGGGCAGCATAAAGCGTCTTCCAGAGATGAATCGTGGAGGGAAAGACGACCCGCGGGTCGCGGACGAGGTGGATGAACCGCGCGTCCGGGAAAAGCTTCAGGAGGGTGCGGATCCGAAAGGAGTGCGTCGGCGACTTCAGGACCAGGCGGCCCGGACGGAGGTACGAGACGCGGCGCAGGAAGTCGAGGAACGTGCGAACCCAGGCGCTCGCGAGCCTTGACCGGCAGACGTTCCACGTCCTCAATCCCCTCCTCATGGTCGCGGCGGTTCGGGAACGCGATCGTCCGGTAAGGCGAGGGCTGGCCCAGGATGCAGAGGGCAAACTCGTCTTCCTGGGGACGGTCGAAGCCGACATCCATGTTATCCATCGGCCGGCGTGACGGCAGCAACCACTTCCAGCGACGGAGAATACGCTCCGTGAGGAGAAAGTGATTCGGCTCGAAGCACTCACAGGTGTTCGGAAAGGTGTGCCGGTCGTCGAGGGTCAGCAGCTCATGCAGCCAGGTCGTGCCGGTCCTCCAGTGGCCAATCACAAAGATCGGCGCTTCCTGGATTTCGGTCCGTCTCCAGCTCCCCGCTCAGGAGCCGGCGCTCCAGAAACCGCAAGACCGAATGGGACGACCCGACCACCAACATCAGCGCCGCGGTGTGCCACTGGAAGGGATGCACGGCGAACCGATGCCGCGCGAGCATCCGGGTCCATGCTCCCAGCGTCATGCCGATCCAGATCCGCGCCGCCCACGTTCTTTCTCGCCTCCGCCCCGGGCGACCCCCCTCGGCCCCGAACGGACTCCGAACGGCGTTGCGGCTCGCCTCCGTCGTTTCTTCGATCGCCGTTGCCATGAGATTTTCGCCCTTCTTCAGAAATTACCGATTTTCTCCATTTTTACATACGCCGACGAAAACGACAAGTTGACGGTTGCAAGTGCCTTTGCCCGACCTTCGCAACCTTGCCTGATCGACGTCATCGCGTCCGACCGAACGGTTCCCGGCCACGCCCCGCTTTCTGCTTTCCTGGAATCCTGGGAACGGACCCCGACAGGCATGCCTAATCTGTGCTATAATTAACGCTAGCCCCCTGTCGATCCGGATGGCCCTGTCCTTCCTCGAATGTCGCGACGTCGCGATACCGCAGCGCGTCCTCCACCGCCGAACGAACTTCAAACTGGGCAAATTTGCTGCGCTATTCTTTGCCCTGATTGCAGTTCCGATCGTGGCTCCAGGGTCAACGAGAGCGTCCTCCCGGCGTTCCCATCCGTCTCGGAGGCGTCCCACGCGCGTCTCCAGCGCGTTGTCTGCACGTCCTGGGACCGTACTGAAGATCCACAGGAGGCAAAACTAAGCGTTTCTCACCTTCCGATTGGATCGACCATGAACCGGTTCGCAGGAGCGGTTTTCTGACCTGCCAGCGGATTCAGGAGAGCCTCCGAACTAGGAGTCGAACGTCGCGCCCGGTGATCCTCGCGATCGTTTGCGGATGACGTCTCGCGGATTGCCTGGAGTGCGGCCCGACCGTTAGACTGCGCCTGGCGAAGTCGTCGGCAGAACCCGCAAACGCGCTGGACCCGTCGCTCATGTCACCAACCCTGCTCTGGTCGATCCTGGCTTGCCTGGGCTTTCAGGACATTCCGCATACCGAGCCCCGGGTTCTTGATCCGGCCTTGCGGGTGGAACGGATCGCGGCGGAACCGGAGATCGTGACGCCGACGGGGATCGCCGTGGACGCCCGGGGCCGGGTCCTGGTCATCGAGAGCCACACGCATTTCCGCCCCGAGGGGTATCAGGGGCCCCCGGCCGACCGCATCCGCGCCTTCGAGGACACGGACGGCGACGGCCGTTTCGAGACGGTGGCGACGGTCTTCGAGGGCACGCGGTTCACGATGAACCTGGCCGTCGAGCCGTCCGGCTCGCTCCTGGTCGCGACCCGCAATGAGGTCTTCCGCCTGCCGATCGGCGACGGAGGGCGTCGCCGAGGAACGCGTCACACTGGCCCGTCTGGAGACCCGGGGCAACTACCCGCACAACGGCCTCTCCGGCTTCGCGATCGACTTCGACGGCTCGTTCACCTTCGGACTCGGTGAGAACCTGGGCGAGCCTTACAAGCTGATCGGCCGCGATGGCACGACCCTGACCGGCGGAGGCGAGGGCGGAAGCGTCTATTCGACTCCGGCCCGACGGCTCGGGCCTGCTCGCGGGTGGCTACCGGCTTCTGGAATCCGTTCCACCAGGCGCTCGATCCGTTTGGCCGACTCTTCGCCGTGGACAATGACCCCGATTCGCGGCCACCCTGCCGGTTGCTCCATGTCGTGGAGGGCGGCGACTACGGCTACCGCTTCCGCAACGGCCGGCGCGGCCTCCACCCCTTGACCGCCTGGGACGGCGATCTGCCCGGCATGCTGCCGATGGTCGCCGGCACGGGCGAGGCGCCTTCGGGCCTGGTCGTCTACGAGTCGGACGGCTTGCCTGGTTCGTACCGTGGTGCCTTGCTCGTCACGTCCTGGGGCGACCACCGCATTGACCGCTTCGACCTTGAGCCCGCTGGGGCCTCGTTCCGTGCCCGACGGACGCCGATCGTGATCGGTGACGAGCACTTCCGACCCGTCGGTATCGCGGTCGGGCCGGACGGGTCGCTGTTCGTCAGCGACTGGGTCGATCGTTCCTACAACGTCCACGGACACGGTCGAATCTGGCGCATCCGGGCCAGAACCCCAGTGGCCCCTCGTGAGGTTCGTGACGGACGCGAGGGCCTGGCGCAGCCCGACCGCCGCCGTCGCGAGCAGGCGGCCCGATCGCTGGCGGCGAATGCGAGAGGCCGGGACGTCCTCGGTGAGATCCTCCGCGAGCATGCCCTGGACCCGCGAGCGCGGGCCACGGCGCTGGAGGCCCTCCTCGCGTCGGGCGATCCGGACGAGGCGACGGTCCAGGCCGCGCTGGAAGATCCGTCACCGGAGATCCTCGCCCTGGCCGTCGCCCGGGCGCCCGGAAGTGGCTTGACCCGTCCCGGATCGCCAAGCGAGCGACGTCCCCCCTGGTGCAAGCCGCCGCGCTGCGACGGATCGCGGAATCGTCCGGCCACGATGAGCTGCTCCAGGCTGCCGAGAGCCCCGATCCGTTCGTGCGGCAGGCGGCTCGGGAAGGAGTCACGCAGTCGTTCTCGGTCGGCGAGCTGATCGCACTGAGCCGGTCGGACGTTCCCGCGCAACGGCTCGCCGCCCTCCTCGCACTTCGCGACCTGGATACGGAGCCGGCCCGACGGGCCTTGCCGGCCGGATTGAAGGACCCGGACCCCGCCATCCGCTTGGCCTCGGTCCAGTGGGTCTATGAGTCCGGGCTGGACGCCTTCCGGGCCGATCTCGAATCGGGGATGACGGCGGGCGTCGTGACCGACCGCCTCTTCCGGGCGTATCTTGCGGCCCTCACCCGACTCGACCAGGGGGCCGCCCCGCTCCAGAACGAGGTCCCCGACCGGGCCTACGTGGCCCGGCTCGCGTTCGACACGAAGACTCCGCCCGCTCTCCGCCGCCTGGCCCTGCGCTACCTCGCCCCCGACGATCCGGCGCTGAGTGCCGATCGCCTCGACGATCTGCTCAATTCGTCCGACCCGGGACTGCGTCTGGAAGCCGTCCGCAAGCTCTGCGATCGTCCCGGAGCCGATCAGCTCCCGCGACTGGCCGCGCTCGCCCGGGAGGTCGCGAACCCCGAATCGCTGCGTGCCGAGGCCATCGCCGGCCTGGCCGAGGGTGCGGAATCCTATCGCGGTCTGCTTCTCGACCTGGCCGCCAGCCCTTCGGAGTCGATCCGCCAACAGGCCGTGCGTTCACTCCGCGGGCTTGACCTCGAACCGGAGCAGCGCAAGGGCATCGAGGCCGTCAAACTCAGCCCCTTGCTCGACCCCGAGGCCGGGTCGTGGGAATCGTCGTTGCTCGACGACCCCGCGAGACTCGCGACACCGGGCAATCCCGCTGAGGGCGAGCGAGTCTTCTTCATCCCCGCGGCCCTGGCTGTTACCGTTGCCATCAGGTTGATGGTCGCGGGGCCTCGATCGGGCCCGACCTGACTGTGATTGGTCGCGGGTCGGACCTCGCCAAGCTGGCCGAGTCGGTCCTCCGGCCCAATCGCGAGATCGCGCCTCAGTTCACCACGTATCAGATCGCGCGGACCGACGGCACGATCGTCACCGCCCTCATCAAGGTCGAGCTGGGCGATGGCTCGCTCCTGTGTGCCGACCCCGACGGCCGGACCTTCACGGTCAAGAGCGCCGAGATCGAGGAAGTCCAGGCCGTGTCCACCTCGATCATGCCCGAGGGCCTGGCCCATTCCCTGACTGAGCAGGAGTTCCGCGACCTCCTCGCGTTCCTCCGCGCCCCGTTGCCCGAGGCGGATTCCTCGCGAGTCGTCGAGAAACGCTGAGAGACCGCCGACGCCTTGACTCTACCGCGTACGACCATCCCGAGGGCCTTCTTCCATGGAACCGGAATCCCCCCCCGAATCCCCGGTCGAGATGGACGAGCGGTTCCCGTCCGGCCCCTGGACCGGCTTCTTCCTGGAGCCGGCCCGACAGGGGCGCCAGTGGATGGAACTCCGCCTGACCTTCCGCGAGGGCGTCCTTCACGGCGAGGGTCGTGACTACGTCGGTCCATTCCTGCTGGTCGGACGTTACGAGACCTCCAGCGGCAAGTGCTGGTGGGCCAAGCGCTATGTCGGCAAGCACGACGTCGCTTACCAGGGTTACAACGAGGGCAAAGGCATCTGGGGCACCTGGACCATCGACGTCCCCCCGCTACGCGGCGGCTTCCACATCTGGCCCGAGGGCATGCCCGACCCGTCCCGACCCACGCTCAAGGCCGAGGCCGACGTCCCGATCGAAGCGGAGCCCGTCGAGACTGCCGTCGCCGAGCCGGTGGGGGCTGATTGACCAGGAACGGCGAATCCGACACACCGGCATCGTATGAGGCGCCCCATTGGAACTGATCCTGGCGAGCACTTCCCCCTACCGCCGCGCCTTGCTGGAACGCCTGGGCGTGCCGTTTCGTTGGCTCGCCCCTTCTGTGGATGAGGACGCATTCAAGGCTCTCGGACTCGCACCGCAGCTTCTGGCCGAGCGGCTCGCGACCGCGAAAGCCGCGAGCCTCCGCGAGCCCGACTCCGTCATCATCGGCAGTGATCAGGTCGCCTGCATCGACGAGACGATCCTTGGCAAGCCCGGCAGCCACGAGCGGGCCGTCGAGCAACTGCGGCTGCTGTCCGGTCGCGAGCATCGATTGATCACGGCGATGGCCGTGTCCCATCAGGATCAACTCAGGCAACATACGGACGTCACCACCTTGACGATGCGGCCCTTGAGACGCGACGAAATCGAGCGCTACGTCGAGGCCGACCGTCCCTTCGACTGCGCCGGCTCCTACAAGCTGGAGTCACGCGGCATCGCCCTCTTCGAGCGGATCGCGACCGAGGACCAGACCGCCATCACCGGCCTGCCGCTCATCGCATTAACGACAATCCTGCGAGACTTCGGCTTCGCCATTCCCTGACACCTTCTCCCTGCGATTGGGACGCTCATCGATGCGTGCCATGCTCCTCGAAGCCCTCGGGCCGATCCACGACAACCCGAACCCGCTCCGGCTCGTCGACTGCCCGGCGCCGGAGCCGGGCCCCGGTGAGGTACGAATCGCCGTGAATGTCTGCGGCGTCTGCCACACCGAGCTGGACGAGATCGAAGGGCGGACCCCGCCGCCCCGCTTGCCGATCATTCTTGGTCATCAGGCCGTCGGGCGGGTCGAGAAGCGGGGAACCGGCGCCGATTCGCTTCCGGTCGGCGACCGCGTCGGCGTGGCCTGGATCTACTCCGCCTGCGGTCATTGCGAGTTCTGCCGTCGCGGTGAGGAGAACCTCTGCGAAGAGTTCCAGGCCACCGGCCGCGACGCCAACGGCGGCTATGCCGGGATGATGGTTGTCCCGGAAGCCTATGCTCATTCGATCCCGGATCGGTTCGACGACGCCGAGGCGGCCCCCTTGCTCTGCGCGGGAGCGATCGGCTATCGCTCCTTGCGGCTCACGGGGCTGGAGGACGGCCAGAGCCTCGGCCTGACCGGGTTCGGAGCGTCGGCGCACCTGGTCTTGAAGATGGTCCGTCATCGGTTTCCGAATACGCGCGTTCACGTCTTCGCCCGATCCGAGTCGGAGCGAGCATTCGCCCGAGAGCTGGGCGCCGCCTGGGCCGGTGAGACCTCCGCAACCGCCCCCGAGCGGCTGCACGCGATCATCGACACGACCCCCGCCTGGACCCCGATCGTCGAGGCTCTCCGCAACCTGACTCCCGGCGGCCGGCTGGTCGTCAACGCGATCCGCAAGGAGGACGCCGACAAGGAGGCGCTGCGACGGCTCGACTACCCAACCCACCTCTGGTTGGAGAAGGAGATCAAGAGCGTTGCCAACGTCACCCGCGCGGACGTCCGCGAGTTCCTCGAACTGGCCGCCGCGATCCCGATCCAGCCCGAGTTCCAGGTATTCCCGCTGGAGGAGGCGAACCGGGCATTGGTGGAACTCAAGGAGCAGACGGTCCGCGGCGCGAAGGTCCTGCGGATCGGTTGAGGGATGTTCGTGCGCCCCTTTGGGTCATGCGATCAGCTTGGGAACCACCTTGCCAGCGACGTCGGTCAGGCGGAAGTCGCGTCCCTGGAAGCGGTAGGTCAGGCGGGTATGGTCGAGGCCGAAGAGGCGGAGGATGGTGGCGTGATAATCGTTGACGTGGACCGGGTCTTCCACGACGCCCCAGCCGATCTCGTCGGTCTTGCCGATGACCTGGCCGCCGCGGACCCCGCCTCCGGCCATCCAGAGGCTGAAGGCGAAGGGGTGGTGATCGCGACCCGTAACCTTGGCAAACCCCTTTCGGTTCTCGCCGAGGGGCGTGCGGCCGAACTCGGAGCACCAGAGGACCAGGGTCGAGTCGAGTAGACCACGACGCTTCAGATCCTTCAGGAGCGCGGCGACGGGACGGTCGGCCATGCCGCAGTTGAAGGCAAGCTCCTTGTCGAGGTGGCTGTGGTGATCCCACGAGGCATGATAGAGGCTGACGAACCGGACACCCCGCTCGACCATCCGGCGTGCCAGCAAGCAATTCACGGCGAACTGGTTGTACACGCCGTCCCCGCCACCGCGACCGCCGCCGGCCGGGTTGTCGCGGCCGACGCGGTAGAGGTCGAGCGTCTCCTTGGACTCGCCCGAGAGGTTGATCAGCTCGGGGGCGGCCGACTGCATCCGGAAGGC
The DNA here is from genome assembly GCA_963752755.1 of uncultured Planctomycetales bacterium. Taxonomy (GTDB): domain Bacteria; phylum Planctomycetota; class Planctomycetia; order Isosphaerales; family Isosphaeraceae; genus CAVVZJ01. The sequence continues at coordinate 494,666 of CAVVZJ010000014.1, forward strand.
CAGCTCATAGGCGGCAATCCGACTGTGGATCTCCGGGTCCTGGATCTCGGCGTGATGACGGGCGTTGAGGGCGGAGATCGTCTCGATGCTCCGTCGCTGGAGATGTTTGGAGAGGCCGGGCGGGTTGCTGAGGTTGAGGACAGGGTCGCCCTGACTGCGGAAGAGGACGCCTTGATGGTGCGTCGGCAGGAAGCCGCTCGACCAGAGCGATGCCCCGCCACTGGTGCCACGTCCGGACGTGAGGACGACATAGCCGGGGAGGTTGCTCGACTCGCTCCCCAGGCCATACGTCAGCCAGGCTCCCATGCTCGGGCGTCCGAAGATCGGCACGCCACAGTGCAGCAAAAGCTGGCCGGGGTGGTGATTGAACTGGTCGGAATACATCGACCGGATCAAGGCGATGTCATCAGCGCACTCGCCCAGGTGTGGCAGGAGGTCCGACAGCTCCATGCCGCACTCCCCGTGCGGGGTGAAAGTGCGCGGGCAGCCCATGACCCTGGCCGTCTCCTTCTGGATGAAGGCGAACCGCACTTCCTTGGTGAACGACTCGGGCAAGGCCTGTCCATCCAGCTCGTTGAGCTTCGGCTTGGGGTCGAACAGGTCGATCTGGCTCGGTCCGCCTTCGAGGAAAATGCAAATGCACGCCTTCGCCTTCGGCTCGAAGTGCGGCGGCACGCGGGGCGAGGGGGTTGGCCAGGTCGGGTTCGGCGGCGAGCAAGCCCTCGTCACGGAACAGCGAGGCGAGGGCGGCCAGGCCGACGCCGCTGGCCGTCGAGGTCAGGAAATCGCGGCGCGACTGGCGGAGGGCGTCCGGGAACATCGACAATCTCTCCTTCCCCGTCCTGAGAGGACCTCGCGATGGCTCAACGCACGCTCATTCCCGGGTGACGAATTCATCCAGGTTCAGCACCGTCCTCGCGACGACGACCCAGGCTGCCAGCTCCGGCGCCTCGGGGTCCGTCGCCTCCGCGGAACCGAGGAATTCCCTGGCCTCCTCCGGTTGGGAACGGAACTCCTCGTACGCCTCCTCGAACAGTTCGACCAGCACCCCCGACTCCTCCGCGCTCGGCGACCGCGCCAGGCAGAGCCGGTACGCCTGCTCGATCCGCTGCGACGGCGGACCGTTCTCGACCTCCGCGATGATGCGACGGACCAGGGCACCGGCACACTCCACGAAGACGGCGTCGTTCAACAGAGTGAGCGCCTGCAAGGGGGTATTCGATCGCTCTCGCTTCACGGCGCAGACGTTAGCATCCGGGGCGTCGAAGGTGGTGAGCATCGGGTAAGGGGATGTGCGCTGGAACCAGGTGTACATTCCCCTTCGATAACGGTCTGCTCCGCGGCTCTCGACCCAGCGAGCGCTGCCGGCATAGGTCAGCTCCGCGATGCCGGCAGGCTGTGGTGGACGGACGCTGGGGCCGCCGATCCGTCCTGTCAGCAGGCCGCCGGAAGCCAGGGAGAGGTCCCGGATGATCTCCGCCTCGACTCGGAATCGGTTCTGACGCGCCAGCAGGACGTTCAGAGGGTCGCGCTCCTCCAGGTCCGACCGCGCATGCGACGACTGGCGATAGGCGGACGAGGTCACGATCTGTCGGATCATCGCCTTGCGGCTCCAGCCACCATCGCGGAACTGGCAGGCGAGCCAGTCGAGCAAGTTCAGGATGCGACGGCCTCTCGCCTCGCGTGCCGAAATCCTCCGAGCGTCGCCACGAGCGGCCGGCCGAACAGGTGGCCCCAGATCCGGTTGACCGCGACACGCGACGTCAACGGGTTCGCCGGATCGGTCAGCCAGCGGGCGAGGTCGAGCCGATCGGGCGACCGGCTCGCGAGCTTGCAAGGGAGGCAGAACCCCCAGCGTGTGCGGCCGGACTTCCTCACCGGGTCGGAGGAAGTCGCCGCGGATCAGGACGTGGGAGGTGGGTGGGTTCGGGTTCTCAGCGATCGTCCGCACCAGCGAGGCGTGGCGCCTTCGGCGCGGCCTTCGCGTGCTTCGTGACGATCGCTGCCAACGTCCGGGAGCGAGGGTCGATTGTGCGGTGATACGCGGCCAGTTGTTCCGCCTCGTCGGGCGACCGCTCAGCCGTGGGACGGGCGAGGATCGTCACGATGGCCGGAGGAATCTCCTCGGTCGGGACGAGCGTTACCGGGTCCCGTTCCCACTCCGCCTGTCGCGACGGCCGCTGGTTCCTGTCGTCGTCCTCCTGGGCCTCGACGAGCCGTCGATGCGCCGCCTCGTGCGCCGCTCTGGCCCGTTCGTAAGCCTGCTGCCCGCCGGGCAAAGGCGCCTCCAGATTGACTTCCTGGCCGGTGTTGAAGAAGGCGAAGAGACCGTAATACTCGCGCTGGGTGATCGGGTCATATTTATGCGAGTGGCACTGAGCGCAGCCGACGGTCAATCCAAGCCAGACCGTCCCGGTCGTGTTGGCCCGATCGAGGACGGCCTTGACCCGGAATTCCTCAGGGTCAACGCCGCCCTCGGTATTCGTGAGCGTGTTGCGGTGGAAGCCGGTGGCGGTCTTCTGGGAGAGGTTGGCGTCGGGCAGGAGGTCGCCCGCGAGCTGCTCGGTCGTGAATTGATCGAAGGGCAGATCGCGGTTCAAGGCGTCGATGACCCAGTCGCGATAGCGGTAGGCGAATGGCCGCGCGGAGTCCTTCTCATAGCCGTCGCTATCGGCGTAGCGGGCGAGGTCCAGCCAGTGACGTCCCCAGCGCTCGCCGAAGTGAGGGGAGGCGAGCAGGCGATCGACGAGGTGCTCGTAGGCGTCGGGACGCTCATCCGAGAGGAAGTCGGCGATCTCGTCCGGGGCCGGCGGCAGCCCGAGAAGGTCAAGGCTGAGGCGACGGATCAAGGTGGCGCGATCGGCCTCGGGGGACGGGTCGATCCCCTCGGTCTCCAGCCTGGCGAGAAGGAACCAGTCGATCGCATTGCGGGGCCAGGATGCCTGGCGGACCGCAGGCAAGTCGGGACGGGACAGCGGTTGAAAGGCCCAATGGTCGCTCTGGATTTGACCGTTCGCACCGCTCGTCCCGGCGTCGTCGGGCCAGTCAGCGCCCTGGGCGATCCAGTTGCGAAGAAGCTGCACCTCTTCGGGGGCCAGGCGGTCGCCCTTGGGCGGCATCGCGATGGTCGGATCTTCGCCGACAACCCGGGCAATCAACTCACTCTCGTCGGGCTTGCCCGGCACGATCGCCGGTCCGAGGTCGCCGCCGGCCAGCGCTTCGGCCTTGCGGTCGAGGCGAAGTCCCGATTTCCGCTTCTCCGGTCCGTGGCAGGCGTAGCAACTCCGGGCGAGGATCGGTCGGACCTCGCGCCCGTAATCCACCCGTTCCGGACGGTCCGCATGGGCGACCGGCTGGGGCACGATCGGGGCCAGCGCGATCAGACCGAAAATGAGTGTCGCCGGGGTGTTGTGGGCCATCGCTTGGGGTCCTCGGTCGCGGTGGGCCGGTCGCTCGGACCGTAGGTGGAGGACCAGGGTAGGATTCCCTCCAGTGTTTCAGAACGCGTGGGCCTTGTCAAACACGTCGCGATCCCGGTCGCGTCGCCTCGCGGCAAGCTTCCACGATTCCTCGTTTGACGGAGCCCCGCCCCGATCCTTACGATCGTCCGATCGAGACGCCGTCCGACCCGCCTGAGAGCCGCCACGAGGAATCCTTCGATGGAAAACCCGCTCGACAACGAACTGCTCGGGAAGTTGGACGCTTACTGGCGGGCCTCCAATTACCTCTCGGTGGGTCAGATCTACCTGCTGGACAACCCCCTCCTGCGCGAGCCACTGAAGCTGGAGCACATCAAGCCGCGACTGCTCGGCCACTGGGGAACGACGCCCGGCCAGAACTTCCTTTACGTCCACCTCAACCGGATCATCAAGCAATATGATCTCGACATGATCTACATCTCCGGGCCCGGACATGGCGGCCCGGCGTCGTGGCGCAGACTTACCTGGAAGGGATCTACAGCGAGCTATACTCACACATCACCCAGGACGAGCAAGGCTTGAAGCGGCTTTTCAAGCAGTTCTCCTTCCCCGGCGGCATCCCGAGCCACGTCGCGCCCGAGACACCCGGTTCGATCCACGAAGGCGGCGAGCTGGGCTACAGCATCAGCCACGCCTTCGGCGCCGCGTTCGACAACCCAAACCTGATCGTCGCCTGCGTCGTCGGCGATGGCGAGGCCGAGACGGGGCCACTGGCGACCGCCTGGCACTCGAACAAGTTCCTCAACCCGGTCACTGACGGCGTCGTTTTGCCGATCCTCCACCTGAACGGCTACAAGATCGCCAACCCGACCGTCCTGGCCCGGATCAGCCACGAGGAGCTGGACCAACTTCTGCGCGGTTACGGCTGGACGCCTTACTTCGTCGAGGGCGACGACCCGACGACGATGCACCAGAAGATGGCCGCGACGCTCGACCGGGTCGTCGCCGACATCCGCCGCATCCACGACGAGGCTCGCAACCGGGGCAACGCCGAACGCCCGCGCTGGCCGATGATCGTCCTCCGGTCGCCGAAGGGCTGGACCGGTCCGAAGGTCGTCGATGGCAAGCGGGTCGAGGGAACGTTTCGAGCTCACCAGGTCCCGCTCTCGGAGCCGACGGATCACCCGGAACACCTCAAGGAGCTGGAAGACTGGCTGCGGAGCTACAAGCCCGAGGAGCTGTTCGACGAGTCGGGTCGCTTCCGCCCCGAACTGGCCGAGTTGGCCCCGGTCGGCGACCGCCGGATGGGCGCCAACCCGCACGCCAACGGCGGCTTGCTCCTGCGTGACCTGCGGTTGCCCGACTTCCGCGAGTACGCCGTCGATGTCCCCTCGCCCGGCTCGGTCCAGGCCGAGGATACCCGCGTCCTCGGCAAGTTCCTCCGCGATGCGATCCAGGAGAACCAGGATCAGCGCAACTTCCGCATTTTCGGCCCGGACGAGACGGCGTCCAACCGTCTGTCGGCCGTCTTCGAGGCGACGAATCGCCAGTGGGAAGCCCCGGTCGAGCCCGGTTGCGACGAGTTCCTCGCGCCGGAAGGGCGGGTCATCGAGATGCTCAGCGAGCACCAATGCCAGGGCTGGCTCGAAGGCTACCTGCTGACCGGCCGACACGGGATGTTCAACACATATGAGGCGTTCGTCCACATCATCGACTCGATGTTCAACCAGCACGCCAAGTGGTTGAAGGTCACGCGGGACATCCCCTGGCGACGGCCGATCGCCTCGTTGAACTACCTGCTGGCCTCACACGTCTGGCGGCAGGATCACAACGGCTTCACGCACCAGGACCCCGGTTTCCTTGACGTGGTTGTCAACAAGAAGGCCGAGATCATCCGGGTCTATCTGCCACCGGATGCCAACTGCCTGCTCTCGGTAATGGACCACTGCCTGCGGAGCCGGCATTACGTCAACGTCGTCGTGGCCGGCAAGCACCCCGCGCCGCAGTGGCTCGACATGGAAGCGGCCGTCAAGCACTGCACGGCCGGCATCGGCATCTGGGAATGGGCCAGCAACGACCGCGGCGGCGATCCCGACGTCGTCCTCGCCTGCGCCGGCGACGTGCCGTCGCTGGAAACGCTCGCCGCCTCGCAACTGCTCCGGGAGCACTTGCCCGAGTTGAAGGTCCGCGTCGTCAATGTCGTGGACCTGATGCGGCTCCAGCCGGAGACCGAGCATCCGCACGGGATGTCCGACCGCGAGTTCGACGTCCTGTTCACCAGGGACAAACCGATCATCTTCGCCTTCCACGGCTACCCCTGGCTGATCCACCGACTCGCCTACCGACGGACCAACCACAAGAACCTCCACGTCCGCGGCTACAAGGAGGAGGGCACGATCACGACCCCCTTCGACATGGCCGTGCTCAACGACCTCGACCGCTACCACCTTGCCGGTGATGTCATCGACCGCCTGCCCCAGCTCGGCGACCGGGCCGCATACTTCAAGCAGTGGCTCCGCGACAAGCTGATCGAGCACAAGGAATACATCTGCCAATACGGCGAGGACATGCCGGAGGTCCGGGACTGGGAATGGAAGCCCATCGCTTCCTCCTGAGCCAGCCGACGGTTCAGCCCCCTTCGGAATTGCATCCGGACACAACATGACGTAGGATCATCAGGGTCATCGCCATGCGAGCACGGATTCACCCTGTCTCTCCGTGCCGGGTGGTTGTCCCTATTGCGTCCAGGGGGTGGGCCGATGGACCGTGCGTAAGATCGCCGTCATCGTCATCGGTATCGGGATCTTCATTTACGGCTGCATGGAGTGGCAGCTCAAGACGGTCGCGAAGGAGTCTCCGAGACCGATCACCGCGGCGGAGCTGGCCGCCAGCGGGCCGGGGGACAACGCCCACATCATCTTGACGAACTTCAGTCTCTGTAACGACTTCGTGATCGAGACGAGCAGCAAGACGAAAACCTGGCGGAAGGTCTGGGTGCCCGCCATGCCGGCGGGCCAGGCGTTTAACAGCGGCAACGTTCGGATCATCATCAAGGATTCCAGTTGCCGGAGCGAGGCCGACGTCGCATCGATGAGCTTTGGCTCGATTCAAGGACTGGTCATCAACAAGATCTCCTCGCTCGGTTCGAAGGAAAAGAGCCTCCTGCAACAGTCCTACCCCGGCTCCAACTTCTCCACCTGCTGGATCGTGGAGCGCAACCGCAAACCGATGGCGGCGGGGCTGGTGGTCACGCTCATGGGTGGTGGCGGATTCGCGGCGCTCATCGGCGTTGCCTGGATCGTCAACGCTAAGAAGAACAACCACTGACCGACCGACAGCCCGTTTGACGACGGGTCGGGTTGGCTCCGCCGCCTGATCCGCGAGAGCCGCGATCCGGCTGAGGGCTTCGTCGCGTCCTCGTTCGGCGGTGGTCGAGAGTCCGAGGCCGGGGTCGAGGTTCGTCGCGGGGACCGTGACAAGCCAGGCCGGAGGATGGGCGCCGAAAAGTGATTGAGCCAGGCCGAGTAGCCGCCCAGGATCGCTCGCGTGTCCGATCGCGGTTTTGCCGGCGGCGGGCTCGATCGGCTGAACGAGGCATGCCTCGTCCGCCTCCGCGACGCCGGGCGTCCACGAAGATGGCCAGCCGCGCGGCGGCCAGTGCTCGGCCATCTCGGGAAGGAGTTGGTGAGCGGTGATGGCCTGGATGTCCCGCCGACCCCAGCCCGAGACCGCCTCCGCGACGAGCGGACCGGCCGCGTCGTCTCCACGGAGAGGGTTGCCGTAACCAATCACCAGGATCAGCTCGGGAGAAGGTGGAGAACGTATCGTCCATGCGATCAGTCCCTCCAGGTCTCGCCGCGAATCGAACCCTCGGCGTCGATGAGCTGCACATGCAGAGGCATCTGGCCCAAGGCGTGGGTCGAGCAGCTCAGGCAAGGGTCGAAGGCGCGGATGCCGGCTTCGAGGCGGTTGAGGACCCCTTCGGGGATATCCGGCCCCTTGATGAAGTGGCCGGCGATCTGGGCCATCGCCCGGTTCATTGCCAGGTTGTTCTGGCCGGTGGCGATGATCAGGTTGGCCCAGCGGATCAAGCCTTGCTCGTCCACCTTGTAATGATGAAAAAGTGTGCCGCGGGGCGCCTCGCTGACGCCGACCGCCTCTAGCGCATTGACCCCGGCATGAGCCCGGCAATGCTCGGAGAGGACATCCGGATCGTCAAGCAGTAGCTCGATCCGCTCGATACCCGCCAGGATCTCGATCAGGCGGGCGTAGTGATACCAGAAGGAGGAAACGGCGGGCCGACCGGCCCGCTGTCGGTATTCGGCCAGCTCGGCGTCGGCCAGGGGGGTCCCGATCGTCTCGCAGAGGTTGAGCCGTGCCAGCGGACCGACGCGATAGATGCCGTCCGGGAAGCCGAGCGGCCGGTAATAGGGCGATTTCAGGTAGGAATCGGGCTGGACCGACTCGCCGATGAACTCGCGATAATGAGAGGGGTTGAGGCCGTCGGCGACGATCCGGCCCTCGGCGTCGGTGAGGCGGAGACAGCCATCGTAATACTCCCAGGAGCCATCGGGGCCGACCAGGCCAAGGAACAGGGTCGGGAAGTTGCCGAAGCTGGCGCACTCGTCGCGGAACTGGTCGATCAGACCTTTGAAGCGTTCGAGGGCGTCGAGGGCGGTCGTCCTGGCCTCGGGGATGCGGTCGCGAATCCGGTCGCGGTCCTCCATCGCGAGCGGCGAGCGGACCCCGCCGGGGACCGTCCATGCCGGATGAATCTTGCGGCCTCCGAGCCGCTCGATGATCTCCTGGCCGAACTGCCGGAGCCGGATGCCGCGGCGGGCCAGATCCGGCTCGGCGCTGATCAGGCCGAAGATGTTCCGGCGTGATGGGTCGCTGTCGAGGCCGAGGAGGAGGTCGGGAGCGCTGAGGTGGAAGAAGCTGAGGGCGTGGGACTGGACGATCTGGGCCAGGTTCAACAGGCGCCGAAGCTTGACCGCGGCGGGCGGAATCGTGACGGCGAGCAGGCCATCGCCGGCCTTGGCGGAGGCCAGCAAGTGGCTCACCGGGCAAATCCCGCAGACCCGCGCTGTGATTCCGGGCATCTCCCAGAGTGGGCGTCCCTCGCAGAACTTCTCGAAGCCGCGGAACTCGGCGACATGGAACCGAGCATCGGTGACCTTTCCCGCCTCGTCGAGGTGGATCGTGATCTTGGCATGGCCTTCGATGCGGGTGACAGGGTCGATGACGATCCGCTTGCTCATGGATATTCCTTCGGGCGCTGGGTTTGGCTCGCCGGTTGTCAACCAAACTGGATTTCCCGACCCTCCAGGTGCGGTCGCTCACCGGCGAGCAACGGCTCCAGTACGGCCCGAATCCTCGGAGCCGGGGGGGGACAGCCCGGGATGTAGAAGTCGACGGGCACGACCATGTGAACCGGCGTGACCTGATCCAGCAAGACCGGCACCGTGATCGCGTCGGACGGCAGCGCTGAGACCGGTGCCACGTCCTCCAGGTACGAGCGCCGGAGGACCGGTTCGGCCGTGCCCAGTGGGTTGCGGAGGGCGGTCACGTTGCCCGTCACGGCGCAGTCGCCGAAGGAGATCAGCATTTTCGTCCGCTCGCGCACCTTGCGAATCAAGCTCAGATGCTCCTCGTTCGCAACGGCACCCTCGACGAGCACGACATCCACACCGTCGGGATACTCCTTTGTATCGACGAATGGTGAGAAGACGATATCGACCTTCGCCGCAAGGTCGATCAGGAACTCGTCAAGATCGAGGAACGACATGTGGCAGCCCGAGCAGCCGCCGAGCCAGACCGTGGCCAGTCGCAAACGCTTCATGATTCCTTCCCCCGCGCCTCGATGAACGCCTCCAGCCTCGAACGTCCATGCTTCCGCTCCGCCACGGAATCGCCGCGCTCGAAGAGGGCGCCGGTCGGACAGGACATCACGCACTTGCCGCAGGATGTGCAAGTTGGCGACTCGCCCCAGGGCTGGCCCACGTCGGCCACGATCCGCGAACCCGTGCCGCGTTCGGCGACGCCCCAGGTGTGGGCTCCCTCGATCTCGTCACACGTTCGCACGCAGCGCATGCACAGCACGCAACGGTTGTGATCGAGGCCGTAACGTTCGTGGCTGAGGTCCACTTCGAGGGCCGGGTTCAGGTAGCCGAGACGGACATGGTCCATCCCCACCTCGATGGCTAGGTTCTGCAACTCGCAGTCGCCATCGGCCACGCAGACTGCGCAGATGTGGTTGCGTTCGGCGAAGAGTAGCTCGACGATCATCCGCCGGTCTTCGCGAAGCGCCTCGGTATCGGTCTGGACGACCATCTTCTCGGACACCTTCGTGGCGCAGGCCGGTTGCCGGTGAGGGCTTCCCTCGATGGCGACGGCGCAGACGCGGCAGGAGCCGACCTCCGAGAGCCCTTCCAGGTGGCAGAGTGTGGGGATCGCGATCCCGGCAGCCCGGGCGACTTCGAAGATCGTCTGCCCTTCGCGGGCGGGCACGGTCCGGCCGTCGATCGTGATGGTGCTGACCGCCATGAGGCGCCTCGCTACGGAGCGTTGTGAGGATTGCAGAAAAACAGGTGGTGCTGGATCGAGTGATGGCTTCGGGATCATCCGAGGGATGAACCCCCCCTCGGGAATCTGGGACGACTGCCATTCTGGCAGGTGGGTTCGTTTCGAAATCGGCAAACTTGAACCAGCTTCCCGGGATGGTAAGTCATGGCCAGGAGGGACACCCGACAACACACAAGATGGATAAAATCCAATCAAACAATCATCAATAATTTTATGGTTTCATGCAATCGTGCTCTTGGTGTGGAGGGTGGCTGTCAAGTGATCGGAACGTTCGAGAAACGAAAAAGCCCCGATCATGCCCGGGGAGGCACGATGGGGGCTTTCTTAGCCGCCGGGACAGGTTGTCGCCCGTCGAGAGCGGTTGACCTGGGCCGGTAAATCCTAGAGGGGCCGCGAGGGCGAGTCAAGGCGACGTCGGTTGCGGACATCCGGGAGTGAAAGCCCGCGGAATGATTAACCGCCCACCTCGGCTGACTCCAACTCCCGAAGGCTGAGGGTCGTCTTCAGGATGGCGTCGGGGTTGAGGGAGATGCTGTCGATCCCTTGCTCGACCAGGAAGCGTGCGAACTCGGGGTAGTCGCTGGGGGCCTGGCCGCAGATGCCGATCTTGCGGCCGGCGGCGCGGGCCTTGCGGATGACGGTCGCGATCATCCACTTCACGGCGTCGTCGCGCTCGTCGAAGATGTGGGCGACGATCTCGGAGTCGCGGTCCACGCCGAGAGTGAGCTGAGTCAGGTCGTTCGAGCCGATCGAGAAGCCATCGAAGACCTCGGCAAACTGCTCGGCGAGGATGACGTTGCTGGGGATCTCGCACATGACATAGACCTCCAGCCCGTCCACGCCGCGTTTCAAGCCGTGCTTCTCCATCTCGGCCATCACGCAGCGTCCTTCCTCGACGGTCCGGCAGAAGGGGACCATCAGCTTGACGTTGGTGAGGCCCATCGTGTCGCGGACCTTCTTCATGGCGCGGCATTCGAGGGCGAAGGCGTCGCGGTAACGGGGGTCGTAGTAGCGCGAGGCGCCGCGGAAGCCGAGCATCGGGTTTTCCTCGGTCGGCTCGTAGCGACGGCCGCCGATCAGGTTGGCATACTCGTTCGTCTTGAAATCGCTCAGGCGGACGATCACGTCCTTCGGGTAGAACGCTGCGCCGATCATGGCGACACCCTGAGCCAGCCGATCGACGAAGAATTGCGGCTTGTCGTCGTAACCCGCCGTCAGGTGATCGACCTCGTCCCGGACCGATGCCTCCAGCCGGTCGTATTCGAGCAGGGCCTTCGGGTGAACCTTGATGTAGGTCGAGATGATGAACTCCTCACGAGCGAGGCCGACGCCGTCATTGGGTAGGAATGAGAGGCGGAAGGCCTCCTCCGGGTTGCCCACGTTCATCATGATTTTCGTCCTGGGGCGGCCGACGTCGCGGAGGTCCTGACGCTCGACGACGAAGTCGAGCAGACCTTCGTAGACGAACCCGGTGTCTCCCTCGGCGCAGGAGACCGTCACCTCCTGGTCGTCGCGGAGTAACTCGGTCCCCCGCTCGGTGCCGACGACGGCGGGCAATCCCAGCTCGCGGCTAACAATGGCGGCGTGGCAGGTCCGGCCGCCGCGGTTGGTGACGATGGCGGCGGCCTTCTTCATCGTCGGTTCCCAGTCGGGATCGGTCTTGTCAGTGACGAGGACCTCGCCGTCGCGGAACTGGTGGAGGTCCTGGACGCGTCGGACGACGCGGACGGTCCCCTTGCCGATCTTCTCGCCGACGCTCCGACCGCTCGTCAAGACCTTACCCTTCGACTGAAGGTGGTATTCCTCCAGAGTTTCCGGCTTTCGTTGCGACTGGACCGTCTCCGGCCGCGCCTGGACGATGAACAGCTCGCCGGTCCGGCCATCCTTGGCCCATTCCATGTCCATCGGCGTCGGATGGGAACGCTTGGCGCTGTAGTGCTCCTCGATCTGGCAGGCCCAGCGGGCGAGGGCGAGGATGTCGTCGTCATTGATGGCGAAGCGTTTGCGATCGTCGGGGGGGACGGGGACGTTCTTCGTCATCTTGCCGCCACCGACGTCGTAGATCAGCTTGAACTCCTTGGTCCCGAGCCGCTTCTCCAGGATCGGGCGGAAGCCCTGGCGGAGCGTGGGTTTGAAGACTGTATACTCGTCGGGGTTGACGGACCCCTGGACGACGTTCTCGCCGAGGCCGTACGCGGCGTTGATGAGCACGGCGTCGCGGAAGCCGGTCTCGGTGTCGATCGAGAACATGACCCCGGAGGCCGCCAGGTCCGAGCGGACCATCCGCTGCACGCCGATCGAGAGGCCGACCTGGAAGTGGTCGAACCCCTTGTCGACCCGATACGAGATGGCGCGGTCGGTGTAGAGCGACGCGAAGCAGCGCTTGCACGTCTCCAGCAAGGCCTCGTGCCCCTGAACGTTCAGGTACGTTTCCTGCTGACCGGCGAAGCTGGCGTCGGGCAGGTCCTCGGCGGTGGCGCTGCTGCGGACGGCCACGTCCGCCGGCCCGTTGAGTCCTTCGGAGAGCTTGTCGTAGCTGGCAACGATCGCCCGGGAGAGATCGTCCGGCAGGTCAGCCGCGAGGATCGCATGACGCGCCTCCCGGCCGCGCTGCCGGAGATTGTCGATGTCGCCGGTGTCCAACCCTTGAAGGATTTCGTGGAGCCGGCGGTCGATCCCCGACGCTCTTAAGAAGTCGCGGTAGGCCTCGGCCGTCACGGCGAAACCATTGGGAACCTTCACGCCCCGAGGCGTCAACTCGCGGTACATCTCGCCCAGTGAAGCGTTCTTCCCCCCCACGAGGGCGACATCCTCGATGCTGATCTCCTCGAACCAGCGAATGTGGGGGCTTTGCGATGAGTTGCTCGCCATCACGTTGCTCCTCGGGGGGGAAGCCTCTGCGCATGAAAAAAACCCCGTCCGTGTTTCTTTCACACGGCGGGGCCACCCTAGCCAGCCTCGCGTCACCCCTCGCGAGCGACGACGATCACAACATTCACTCTATCCTCCTCATCCCCGCCGATCAAGGCGCTCGCTCATTGCGAGTTCGCCCCTCCAGGAATCCCGCTTCCACACTTGACTTCCCTTGCTGATTTGCCAACACTACCGAGCAGATCAAAAACGAAAGAATTCGGTTCAATATCCCAACCCCCCCCGGCGAACCTTACTATTGAAGCCGAGCCGAGGCTGAACCAAGGGCCGGATCGGTGTGTCAGGGAACGGGCGTCGTGCCGAAACCAGGGCGTACGCCAGGGAGTCATCGATCATGTCTGCTGCTCCGTATCATCCCAACCCCGCGGCTGGTCTAGCCGTGACGATTCGCAGCCTCGCGAGCGAGGCTCATCGCATCGTTCACGGTTCAATGCCCGACGAGGGCGAAGTCGAGGCTCTGCTGGCGCGGATTGATCGGGTCCGGCAGAGTCTCGCCCCGGGGACCCAGGCCGCCATCCGCCGCTGGCTGGAGAGCCTCCGACGCGAGGTCGAGGCGGCGGCCCTGCCGATCGGGCTGTCCTGACGGCCTGAGGACCGGCTCACGAGCCGATTTGACGGAGGCGGGAGTCCTGCCGGACGCTCCAGCACCGCGGCGGACCATCCGGGGAAGGCGCTTCCAGAACAGCCTCGAACCCGCCCTCCACCGCCCGCAACGAGAGCGGCCAGGACGCCGCCTCGCCCTCCGCCGGGCGGAGGCCCAGCTCCTCCAGGCTCGCGGCCCATCGGCCGTGCTGTTCCCGGAAGGCACGCTGGGCCGCATAGACGTCCATCAGGCGATTCCGGGCCGCTGTCTCCATCTCCGGGCGTCGCGGCGAATCCCGGGACGGGTCCGCGACGAACCGCACCAACCCCCAGCGCTCGGGGCGGTGCATGTCGATGACGCCCTGAGGCGACCAGACCCAGTTGTCTTCGCGAAGCCCGGAGACCTTGCGATAACGTCCGCCGACGACCTCGTGGTGCCACTCGACCCGGGAGAAGTTGACCCGCCAGACGTCCCCGTCGCGGGGAGGCGCGGGCCGGTTGGCGTACTCGCCGAGGACGGACCAGGGGATCGCCATCTCGACCGACCAGCCATGATCCTCGTCCGAGGGGTCGTTGAGGGTGCCGTTCACAGACACGGCCGTCTTCAAGCCGGGAATCTCCCAGGCGTTGACGGCGGGGCCGCCGTCGCGGTAGGGACGCGGCAGGAAGAGGTCCCACTCGGTATTCAGGGCATTGATCTCGATCTCGTAGTATTCGTGATGATCGCCGTCGGGGTCGAGGAAGACTTCAAAGTCGTTATCGTGGAAGATCACCGAGTCATGCTCGCGGAGGGTGCCCCAGACGTGGGGCTCCTCCAACTCGGCCGCCAGGTAGAAGTAGCGATCGTCCCAGAGCATCTTCGCCCGGGTCCGGAACCGTGGCCTGGGCCGACGGCTCCCCTCGATATCGACGAACGTCGCGGTCCATTCCGCCGCACTCCAGGCCGGATCGTCGAGCTTGCCGTCGATCGTGATTGAACTCGTTGCCCGACCGCAACGATACGAGCGGGTGGCGTCTGGTTCGTCGATGCCGAGCAGAACCAGAACCAGCCCACCGATGCCCAGGAAACTCATGGGAGGTCCCCCTCGGCGTGATCCGGCCACGCCCATCGCAAGATATGGAAGCCCCGGCATTCTGGCCGCAGACGGTTGCCGTTTCAACTGTCGGGAGGACTTTCCTGGCCTGTCTCAAATTACCCAGGTTCGCGATCTTGCCGGCTCCTGGTTTACCTGGACCCGGCCCCCTGTTACCCTGAACGACTACGGGGTGAAGGCACCCAACGTCCGGTAAGAGAGGCACTTATTTCGTTGGAGAGTCTTATGAAAGCCAGATGGACGCGTCTACTCTGGGCGTGGCTCCTGGTCGGGATGCTGCCGGCGGCGGACCTCGCCTGGGCGCAGGACGAGCCGAAGGAGGAGCCGAAGGAGGAAACCACGAAGAGTGAACCGGCCGGTCCGCCGAGATCGGCGAAGGCGACGGGCAAGATCAAGCCGTATGACAAGGTCATCTCCGACAAGGCGACGACCTCCGCCGGCCTCTTCCTGGTCCACCGACTCGACGACAAGGTCTTCTACGAGATCCCGACCGAGGAACTCGACCAGGAGATGCTCTGGGTCACTCACATCGAGCAGACGCAGACCGGCTACGGCTACGGCGGGAGCCCGGTCGGCGATCGGGTCGTCCGCTGGGAGCAGCGCGGCGAGGACATCCTGCTCCGCGACGTGAAGTATGAGATCCGTGCCGAGGTGGACGATCCGATCAAGAACGCCGTCGAGGCGACGTCGCGTCGAGGCGATCATCTCCGTCTTCCCGGTGCAGGCCTATGGCAAGGACAAGCGTCCGGTCATCGACGTGACCTCGCTCTTCACCTCCGACCTGCCCGAGTTCAGCGCCAAGGACCGACTCCGGGCGAGCGGGCCGGACCCGAAGCGGACGTTCATCGAGAAGGTCAAGGCGTTCCCGACGAACATCGAGGCCAAGGTCTTGATGACCTACCGGCCCCCGAGGCTCGCGGTGGCGGCGGCGTCGCCGTTCGGGCCGTCCGTCGGCGCTCCGACACGGGCGGCGATCACGGTGCTCCTGCACCACAGCATGGTCCGGCTCCCCGAGGAGCCGATGAAGCCCCGTCGCTACGACGACCGCGTCGGCTACTTCAACGTCTCGTTCGAGGACTACGGCAGTCCCCGAGCACGAGGTCGAGGAGGTCGAGTACATCACCCGCTGGCGGCTGGAGAAGAAGGACCCGAAGGCGGATGTCTCCGAGCCGAAGAAGCCGATCGTCTTCTACGTCGGCCGCGAGGTCCCCGAGAAGTGGCGGCCCTGGGTCAAGCAGGGGATCGAGGCGTGGCAGCCGGCCTTCGAGAAGGCCGGGCTTCAAGAACGCCATCATCGCCAAGGACGCCGCCCTCCGAGCGCGAGGACCCCGACTGGGACGCCGAGGACGCCCGCTACTCGATCGATCCGCTGGCTTCCCGCCACCATCGAGAACGCGATGGGGCCGCACGTCCACGACCCCCGGACCGGCGAGATCCTCGAATCCGACATCCTCGTCTATCACAACGTGCTCAAGCTGGCACGCGACTGGTACTTCGTCCAGGCCTCGCCCAACGACGAGAAGGCCCAGAAGCTGCCGCTCTCGGACGACCTGATCGGCGAGCTGCTGGCCTACGTCGTCTCGCACGAGGTCGGCCACACGCTCGGCTTCCGCCACAACATGAAGGCCAGCTCGACCTACACCGTCGAGCAGCTCCGCGACCCCGAGTTCACCAAGAAGTACGGCGTCGAGGCGTCGATCATGGACTACGGCCGGTTCAACTACGTCGCCCAGCCCGGCGACGGCGCCCGGCTGATCCCGATCATCGGCCCGTACGACGAGTTCGCCGTCGAGTGGGGCTACACGCCGTTCCCCGACGCCAAGGACTACGAGGAGGAGAAGAAGGAACTGGACAAGATCGTCGCCCGCCAGCTCGACGACCCGAAGCTCCGCTTCGGCGACCCGAACCCGGTCGAGGACCCCTCGCAGCAGACCGAGGACCTCGGCTCCGACCCGATCGCGCGCCACCGAGCTTGGCCTGAAGAACATCGACCGCGTCGCCGGCTATCTCGTCAAGGCGACCTCGAAGGAGGGCGAGAATTACGACCTGCTCCGCAACATGTACACGCAGCTCATCGACCAGCGCAACCGCGAGCTGGGGCACGTCGCCAACGTCGTCGGCGGCTTCATCCGGAACAACCTCTGGTATCCGCGAGGGGAAGAAGGTTTATGAGGCCGTCACCCCCGAGCAGCAGAAGAAGGCCGTGCAGTTCCTCGTCGAACAGGCCTTCCGGACGCCCGATTCGCTGATCCAGCCCGACATCCTGGATCGTCTGGAGTCGCAGCGGCGCGGCGGACCGCATCCTGGGGGCTCAGCGTTCGATCCTGAGCCGGTTGCTCAGCGACCTCGCGGCTGAAGCGGATGGCCGAGTTGGCCGACCGCGAGAAGAACGGCGCCTATCGGCCGGCCGAGATGTTGCAGGACCTTCACGCCGGGATCTGGTCCGAGCTGGAGAAAAGCCCGGTCGCCATCGACCTGTATCGTCGCAACATCCAACGGGTCTATGTGGACTTGCTGACCTCGGCGCTGGACAACCCGAGCACCGACAGCGACCTGCCGGCCCTCGCCCGCGGCGACCTGGAGCAACTTTTGAAGCAGGTCAACGGCGTCGTCGGAGCCAACAAGGAGACGACCCCGATCGCCCGCTTGCACCTGGAGGACATCAAGATCCGCATCGAGCATGCGCTCGATCCGTATCCGTCGATGCCCTCCCAGCGGACGGTCATCGAATTCCCCTCCCGACGCGGGCTCGAGACGCTGCCCTGAGACGACTGGCAGATGGTCGATGGCTCATGGTTCCTGATCAACCATCAGCCATCGGCCAGGAACCGTCAATCCCCGGGCTCGGCGCGCTTCGTGACCGCCAGGAGGAACGTCGGGTTGACCGCCTGGAAGCGGACGCGGTCCATCTGCTCGATGCCGCGGGCGATCGTGACGTTCCAGAGACGGACCTCGCCGGCCAGGCTCTTGAGAACCTGATGGGCGGTCGCCAGGCCGTCGATGGTGGCGACGTTCGCGGCGAGGCTACCGCCGGGGGCGAGGCGATCGTAGGCGGCCGTCAAGACTGCGTCCACCTGTCGACCCGTGCCACCGACGAAGACAGCGTCCGGGTCGGGCAGGCTGGCCAGACACTCCGGGGCGCGACCGGCCACGGGGCGAATATTGGGCACGCCGAACTCCTCGGCGTTGGAGCTGAGCAAGGCGAGGTCACCCGGATCGGGTTCGATGGCATAAACCGTACCTGCGACGGCGAGCTGTGCGGCCTCGATGGCCACCGAGCCCGAACCGGCGCCGATGTCCCAAACGACACTGTCGGGCCGGATGTCGAGCTGAGAGAGAGCGATGGCGCGGACCTCGGCCTGGGTGATCAGGCCCCGCTTGGGCTGACTCTGGGCGAAGGCGTCGTCAGGGTTCCCGAAGAGCCGATGCCGTGCCGAGCGAGCGGCGCGGTCGGGTCGATTTGGCTTGCGGACAAGAATCAGGACGTGAAGCGGAGCAAACTCCAACTGCGCGAGGTCGGGCAACTCGGCTTGGGTGACGCGCTCGTCGGGCTGTCCGAGATTCTCACAGACGTAGGCCCGGAAATAGTCGATGCCGTGGTCCAGCAGCGCGCGGGCGAGGCGGGCGGGCGGGCAGTCATCGGAGGAAAAGAGGCCGACCTTGTCGGCGGTCCGGATCCGGTCGATGACCGTTCCCAGCGGGCGGCCGGCGAGGCTGCCGAGGTAGGCATCTTCCCAGCTCTCCTTGACCCGGGCGAAGGCGAGCTGCATGCTGCTGACGTGCGGCACGACCTCGAAACGGTCCTTGCCGAGTCGCTCGGTCAGGTAGCGGGCCACGCCGTAAAAGAGCGGGTCGCCATAGCTGACCAGGACCGGCCGACGCGAGGCCGTCAGCGCCTCGCGGACTTGCCGGAGCGCGGCCGGCATGTCCGGGTCGAGGGCGACCTTCGTCGCCGAAGCTCCCTCCAGCTGGCGCAAGGTAGATTCGGCTCCCAGGATCAGGTCCGCCTCGATCACGAGCCGGCGAGCGGCTTCGGTCATCCCGGCCAGACCATCGTCACCGATGCCCAGGATCACCAGCTTGCTTTGCGGGTCCGCCAACGCGAGGTTCCTCCGGTCGATTCCCGATCGTTGCGTATCGATCGGCCGGATTGTACCAACGGCCGACCTGATCTTGCCAGGACCGGCTCACCACGCGCACCGGCTACCCGATCTCGCCGACCCTCTCCGACGAGTCGTCCGCGAAACGGTGCTCAAGCCTCTCCCCCCGTTCTTGAAGCCTGAGCGCCATCGCGAAAAAATCGCCCTTTCCGCGCGAACACGGCGCCGGGGACGGGCGTCTATCGGAGCACAAAGGTCAGCGAGTTCCGGTCCTTTTCTTTGGAATCTCGACGTTCGAAACGTCCTCGGGGTGTGGCGGATGGCACACGACCCTGCGAAGGTCGAGGACCAGGTTCGACTCCTGGCGAGGATATGAGCATCAGCTCAAAGCGACGCTGGAGCCAGACGGCCAGGCAACCGGCTGCAAACCGGTCGAAGTGGGTTCGACTCCCACCGGCGTCTCTCGCGGCGGTCGGAAGACCGCCGCGCGAAGCGGTTGATATCGTCGCGCCAGCGGCACACTGGTCTCGTCGTTCGGCGATCGGTGCAGTGTGTTCCGGACATGGGTTCGAAACGGGCGGTATCAGGCTGTGTTAGCTCAGAGGTAGAGCACCAGGTTGTCAACCTGGGGTCACAGGTTCGACTCCTGTACACCCGACCGCGATCGGCCCACGGCCGGTCGCTCACGAGACCGTGAAAACGTCTCAACATGGACCGGAGGGGGGCGGACGACTGATCGGTTGGCCGTCGGCCAGTGTGGGGTCCTGCAAGGGGCATCGCGAGGTCGGCGGCAGCACGAACGGGTGCCCTGAAGTGGGCGGATTCCGCCGAAGTCCGCCGTGGGAACGAGGCCGCCGAGGTGTGTCTTCTCTGCCGACCCGTCGGCGCGGGGACGCATCCGAAGCGGCCAAAGCCCGTGGGGACGTCGGCTCAAGTACCACTCCGCGCCACGCCGTGTGACCAGCGGCCGTTTCGCTTCCCGATGGTCAGACCGAACCAAACCGGCAGAATCGATCGCCGTTGATCAATAAGTGAGCGTTCGTCATCGCAGGCGAGGAGGTGGGCCAATGTACCTGTTCAAGCGATTCAAGATCCACAACGACGAGATGGGCCTTCACTTCCACGACGGCGAATTCCGTGGCCTCCTGGGCGCGGGCACGCACTGGATGGTTGACCCATTGAACCGGGCCGTCGTGCAGGTTGTTTCGCGTCGCGAGCCGCGGCTGGCTCACGAGAAGATGGACGTGATTGTCAAGTCGGGCGTGTTGAAGGGCCAGGCGACGGTGGTTGACTTGAAGGACGACCAGCGTGCCCTGGTCTGGATCGACGGCCGGTTTGCGTACGTCCTGCCGTCTGGCCTGTTCGCGTTCTGGGAGGGGCCGAGGGACGTGCGCGTCGAGCTGGTGGATGCCCGCCGCGCCCGCTTCGAGCATCCGGAATTGGGCGTGATCGTGCGATCGCCGGCCGTGACGGCGCTGCTGGAGGTGGTGAACGTTGGTCGCGGCTGCGTGGGCGTGCTATTCCTGGACGGCAACTACGCCGAGACGCTGCCTCCCGGCCGTTACGCCTTCTGGCGTGGGGTGGCTGACGCCCGCGTGGTGGAGGTGGACCAGCGGGAGGCGTCGCTGGACGTCGCCGGTCAGGAGATCATGACAGCCGACAAGGTGACGCTCCGGCTCAACGCCGTCCTGACCTACCGGATCACCGACGCGAAGCGTGCCGTCTGCGCCGCGGATGATGCGAAGCAGGCTTTGTACCGCGAAGCCCAACTTGCATTGCGGGCGATCGTGGGGGCTCGCGAGCTTGACGTCCTCCTGGCGGACAAGGACATCGTGGCGCGGGAAGTCGAGGACTGCCTGCGAACCCGGGCGACCGAGTTGGGTGTGCAGGTGCTCTCGGCGGGCGTGCGCGACGTGATCTTGCCGGGTGACATGAAGGAGCTGATGAACAAGGTCACCGAGGCTCGCAAGGCCGCCGAGGCCAACCTTATCACGCGTCGCGAGGAGACCGCCGCGCTGCGGTCGCAGGCCAACACGGCGAAGCTCCTAGCCGATAATCCGGTGCTGATGCGGCTCCGAGAGCTGGAAGTCCTGGAGAAGATTGCCGCAACGGGCAAGCTAAATATCATACTCGGTGAGAAGGGACTGGCCGAGCGTGTGGTCAACCTGATCTGAGACGACCCCGGTTCCCCGATGTGGGGAGCCGGGGTTTTTGTGTTTTCTCGTCATTCGCTTATGCAATGATCTCGCGGACGATCCGGCCGTGGACGTCGGTGAGGCGGAAGGGACGGCCGGAGTAGCGGTAGGTCAGGCGTTCGTGGTTGAGGCCGAGGAGGTGGAGAATCGTGGCGTGGAGGTCGTGCATGTGGACGTGGTCTTGCACGGCCATGTGGCCGAACTCGTCGGTGGCCCCGAAGGCGAAGCCGGTCTTGACCCCGCCGCCGGCGAGCCAGACGGTGAAGCCGCCAGGGTTATGGTCGCGGCCCGTGCCGTTCTTCTCGGCGTAGGGGGTTCGCCCGAACTCGCTGCCGAACCAGACGAGCGTATCATCGAGCAGGCCGCGGGCCTTGAGGTCGGCGAGCAGGCCGGCCACGGGCCGATCGACGGCTCGGGCGTGGTCGGCGTGCTTGGGGAGGTTGGAGTGCTGGTCCCAGGCGGGATTGGCGCTGTTGTCGCCGTAGGTCACCTGGACGAACCGGACGCCGGCCTCGCAGAAGCGGCGGGCGAGCAGGCACTGGCGGCCGAAGTTGTCGGTATCGGGGTTGCCAATGCCGTAAAGCTCGCGGGTAGCCTGCGACTCGGAGGTGAGGTCGAGCACGTCAGGGGCGTGAGATTGCATCCGCCACGCAAGTTCATACGAGGCGATGACGGCTTCCAACTCCGAGTCTCCAGGTCGGTCGGCAACCTGCTCGCGGTTGAGGGACTGGAGCAGTTCGAACTGGCGACGTTGGGCAGAGTCGGAGAGAGTCGAATTGGTCAGGTTGCGGAACATCGCCTGCGATGCGGGCGCACCGGCCTTCCCCAGCGGAGTGCCTTGATAGACGGCCGGGAGAAAGGCGTTGCCGTAATTGCGAGCGCCGCCATTGCCCGCGGAGGGGCCGATCGTGACGAAGCCGGGGAGGTTGGCATTCTCGGTGCCGAGGCCGTAGAGGACCCAGGAGCCCATCGAGGGCCGCACGGAGGTCGTCGATCCGCAATGCAGGAACAAGGTCGCCGGTCCGTGGGCCACGCCCTCGGTGCTGACGGCGTGGAGGAAGCAGAGGTCATCGACGTGACCGTTGATCTCGGGGAAAAGCTCCGATCCCCAACGTCCACTTTCGCCATGCTGCTGGAACTTCCAGGGTGACTTCATCACTCGTTGCGACGATCCCCTCATCCCCGTGTTGGCCAAAACGCGGGCGTCGTCGAACGGCATCTGCTTGCCGTCGTCCTTCGCCAGCCTCGGCTTGTAGTCGAACGAATCGACCTGGCTGACCCCGCCTTGCATGAACAGGAAGATCACCCGCTTGGCCCTCGGCGGGAAGTGACCCGGCTTCGGGGCGAGCGGGTCAGCCGACCCGGCGGCGGCCTGTTCGGTGGCGAGACCGGCGAGGGCGAGGTAGCCGAAGCCGCAGGCGGCGCCCTTCAGGAGGTCGCGACGGCGGAGGGGCTGGGGCATGGTCGTTTCTCCGGCGCGGGGCGGGTTTGTCTCGGGGGAAGATCAGGGGTCCTTCCGTTCGGTCTCGGGCTCCGGGATCGAACTAGTAAACTGCTCGGGGATGCCCGGTTTCTCCGGCATCCTCGATCGGATCTCGTGAACCAGAGACTTCAACGAGCTGCCGGTGGTCCACCAGCGAACCAGAGAGATCAGTCCTTGCAGGAAGAGAAGCCAGAACGCAATCCAATAGCCGTAATAGATGCGATCATTCTTGATCTCGACGGTCTGGAGTGTGAGGAAGACAGTCAGGGCAGCCGGTAGCAGAGCTAGTGCGAAACTCAGGTGGACTTGCCCCGGTGGCCCATCTTCGAGCCTTTCCAGTTCGGCCTCGGAGATCTCGTAAACCTTCAATTCTCCCAGGGGTGCGTAGCGGACCACCGGCGGAGCGGGGCGATTCTCGCTCGATTTGCGTGCGGCCACATTCACCTCGCAGCTTCAGCGCCCTGCAGGACCCTGAGCCCGGCCCGGACCTTCCCGGCAAAGCCTCCGAGATCGACGACAACCTGCCAACGTCCGCGACTCGGCGGGACCAGACGAGCCGGCGAGGTCGTGGCCAGACCGCCATGATAGCGGAACGATTCGCCACGGCGGTACCGATCAAAGTTCTCCGAATCCAGGAGCATAACGTTCGCCTGCCCGTCGAGAGCGACCTCGACGACATCGTCGGGACCGATTTCGAGTTCCTGATGCAGATATTTCATGGCCTTGGTTCCACGAGAATGATCCCTTGCTAGACTCCCCTCCATTCTAACTCGCGACCGAGTGGTTGGTGGATCGCCAGACTCACACTCGGAGGACCACACCGTCGCCCCAATCTACTCCAGATGGCGGAAATCGATGGAGGCGAACAACGCCTGGAAGAGCATCGCCCAGGCGTCTTCGGGACGAGACGAAACCCCTTCATCAAGGAAGCGGAGGGCGAGACGGCGTTCCGCCTCGTTCGGTCGGCGGCCGAGGGTCAGGAGATAAGCGCGATCCAGGCGGGACGAGTCGCCGGGTTCGGACGAGGCCAGGAGGCGTTTCGCGGCGTGGCGGGCGTGTTCCATGACGAAAGGGCTGTTCATCAGAAAGAGAGCCTGCGGGGCGACGGTGCTGGAATTACGGCGGCCGACGACGAGGCTGGGGTCGGCGAAGTCGAAGACCTCGAAGAGGTCGGGCAGGGCGTTGCGGAAGACGGGGACATACACGCTGCGTCGGGGGAGGGCATCCTGGTAGCCGTAATCGGCGGCGAGGCCGGGGGGGAAGTTGGGACCGCCCATCGTGTCGAGGAGCTGGCCGGAGACAGAGAGGATCGAGTCGCGGAGTTCTTCGGCTTCGAGGCGGCGGCGGTTGTGGCGCCAGAGGAGGCGGTTCTCGGGGTCGGCGGCGAGGGAAGCGGGGTCGTCGAGGGTGGAGAGGCGGTAGGTGCGGGAGAGGACGATCCGGCGGACGAGGGACTTGATCGACCAGTCTTCCTGCAGGAAGCGGACGGCGAGGTGGTCGAGCAGCTCGGAGTGGGACGGGGATTCGCCCGTCGTGCCGAAGTTGTCCACGGTGCGGACGAGGCCGGAGCCAAGGAGCCAGTGCCAGGTCCGATTGACGATCACGCGGGCGGTCAACGGATTGTCGGGGCTGGCGAGCCAGTTGGCGAGTTGCAGGCGACCGCTGGAGTCGGAGGGCATGGGCGGCGGGGTGCCGTAAGCCGCCACGCGGAGGAAGCCGCGGGGGACGGGCTCGCCGAGACGATGGACGCTGCCGCGGATGTGGATGCGGGTCTCGGAGATCGTCTCCTTCTCGACGACGGACATGACCATCGGGCGTTTCGGGCCGTCGGCCTTGAGATGCTCAAGCTCGGATTCGAGCCGTTTCAGGGCCTTGGCGGCTTCATGGGACGAGTTCTCATCCGCTTCCCGAGCGACCTGTTCGACGGGGAGGAACTGGACCGCGTCGGCGGTGACATGACCGGAGGTGCCATCGTTGGCGATCAGGACATAGGCGAGGCCATCCTTCTCGAATCGGTAGCGGCCGAGGGAGGCGAAGCGGCCGGCGATCGGAGGGGCGGATTTCATGTCGAGGGTGACGGGCTTCTCACCGTCGGCGCTGCCGATCGTGATCGGGACGTTCGTGGCGCGGCTTCCGCCGGGGGAGTAGGCGAGGCGGACCTCGTAGAGGCCGGGTTCGAGGTGCTCGGGCTCGAAGGTCAGGCTCTTGGAGCCCTTGTCGGCGTTGTCGTCGTGGAGGTAGCCGGAACCGATGAAGGAGCCGGAATATCGGGATTCCTTCCAGAAGCCGACCTTGCGGGCCTTCGTGTCGTCCACAACGACGCCGGGCAGGTCCGAGGCGGCGACGACGCCGACGGCGCCTTTCCCCTTCAGGCGGGAACGCTCGTCTTTGATGCGGGCCTCCAGCTCGGCGAGGCGGGACTCGTGAGCGGCCAACGCGGCTTCTTCCTCGGGAGGAAGAGGCATCGGGCGTTCGAGCCATTTCGAGACGTTGGCATGTTCGAGAGTCTGGACGTTGGCCAGGATGCCGGCGATGGCGTAGTAGTCGGCGGTCGGGATCGGGTCGAACTTGTGGTCGTGGCAGCGGGCGCAGGCGATCGTCTGGGCGAGGAAGACTTTTCCAAGGGTGTCGATCTGCTCATTGACGACATCCATTTCGAGCTGCTTCTTGTCCTGTTCTTCGAGGTTGGTGTTGCCGAGGGTGAGGAAGGTGGTGGCGACGAGGTTGCGTTGGCGGTCGTCGAGGGAACCGGCGGGCAGGAGGTCGCCAGCAATCTGCTCGCGGACGAAGTCGCGGTAAGGGCGGTCGGCGTTGAAGGTGGCGATGACGTAGTCGCGGTAGCGCCAGGCTTCGTCAAAGACGAAGCCACGGAGGGTGAGCGACTCGGCGAAGCGGGCCACGTCGAGCCAGTGGCGTCCCCAGCGTTCGCCGAAGCGAGGCGAGGCGAGCAGACGATCGACGAGGCGTTCGTAGGCGTCGGGGGCTGGGTCGTTGAGGAAGGCAGCAAGTTCCTCGGGGGTCGGCGGGAGGCCGGTCAGGTCGTAGGAAAGGCGACGGGCGAGGGTGGCGCGGTCGGCCTCGGGGACGGGTCGGAGTCCCTTTGATTTGAGGCGGGCGAGGAGGAAGTGGTCGATCTCGTTGAGTGGCCAGGAGGCGTCGCGGACAGAGGGAACTGGCACATCTCGGGGCTGTTGATAGGCCCAGTGAGAGCGGGCCGCTTCGAGGTCGAACGTCCTGGGAAGGGATGGGGCCGGTGTGGTCGCGGCAACACGGGGGTCGGGAGCACCGCGGTTGACCCAGCCGGTGAGGTCGGCAATCACGGCGTCGGGAAGCTTGCCCGAGGGGGGCATGTGGATGGCGTCGTCGTAGCGAATGACCTGGATCAAGAGGCTGTCGTCGGCGCGGCCGGGCTCGATCGCGGGGCCGCTGTCGCCCCCCTGGAGGAGGGCGTCCTTCGTGTCGAGTCGCAGGCCGCCCTTGAGCTTGCCGGCGGCCTTGGCCTCGGCGGAGTGGCACTTGTAACAGTGCTCGACCAGGACGGGGCGGACCTTCGACTCGAAGAGGGCGAGGCCGTCGTCATCGGCCCGGGACCGGCGAGGCAAGAGCCAGGAAGAGCGTCGCGACGAGGGCGGGCCAGCGCATCGGGTCACACCTTCCGCGGTTTGGAGTCGCGTGGGTTCCGTCGGCCTGCGTGGTCCTGGTGAGGATGAGCCGGATACCGGGCTGTCGGGGCAGGGAGACGGTTTGCTCGGGCGGGTCAGACCCATCCATGATAACGCGATCCCGCCCCGATTGGCCAGGGGCAAAGCCGAGCCTGCCTGCATCGAGCGGTCAACGAATCCTCAAGATCGGAGCCAGCGGTCGAACCAGGCGAAGGCTTCCTCCTGCATCTTGAGGTCAAACTTGTGCTCGCCGGGATAGAACGAGGCATGGTAGCGATCCGCAGCGCCTGCCTTGGCATAGACGCCGCCGAGGATGCGGTCGGCGCGGTGCATCTCAGGAGGGGTGAAGAGGTCGTCGTCATCGTTATTGAGCACGAGAGTCGGCTTCGGGACGCGAAGGCCGAGGACCTCGGGGTAATCGAGGTCGAGGGGCAGGCCGGGGATGTAGCACATCCAGGTGTGAGTGTAGCACTTGTTGAGGAGGTAATCGCGCCAGGTGGTCATCATGCCGACGCAGCAGGCGCAGGCGATCCGCTCATCGAGTCCGCCGAGATAGACGGTCCGCAGGCCGCCGCCGGAAAGGCCACCGCAGCCGACGCGGTCGGGATCGACGTCGGGGCGGGAACAGAGGTAGTCGAGAGCTCGCTGGTCCTCGGAGATGAAGACGCCGGGCCAGGTGGTACCGGCGCTGAAGAGGCTCTTGGCCATGATGTGTTCATGTTCCGAGGCGAACTTGTTATACGCTTCGATCTCGGAGACGGACTCCGGGTCAACCTCCTTGAGATCCTTGCGCAGACGTTCCGGTACGTCGGCGACGCGGACGCGGCGGCTGGCGAAGGCGAAGGTGTCGTGGACGAGGACGACATAACCGCGCCTGGCGAGTTCATTGGCCCAGCTCACGCCGCCGTAATACTCGTCGCGGTGGCCTCGCATGATCGGGTGGAGGTCGTCGCTCATCTGGGCGATCTTGCGATAGCCGAAGTACTTGTTGCCGCCGTGGTCGTGGAGGCCGAGGACGGCGGGGAGACGACCGCTCGCCCCGGCAGGTTTCAGGAGGAGGGCCTCGGTGGGGGGGCCGTAGGGGAGCTGCCAGGTGAGGTGCTCGACGTGCAATCCGTCATATTCGAGCTGGTGCTGAAGCTTCACCTCGGGGACGCCGCCGGTGTCGGGCTGCAAGAGGCAATCGATGAGGCGCTGGCGGGCCTGGGGACGCCAGGTTTCGACGTCGTCGAAACGCGGCTGTCGGAACGAGAGGCGGGCGGGACCTTCGCCGGTCAGCGAGGCGGCCCAGGGGCCATAGGCCCCGATCATGTTGGGTTCCATCTGAGGATTGCTCCGGGGCGAGGGGACCGGTCGCGTCGGGGCCATTGCACTCGAAGGGGCACGTGGAGGCAAGGCGTCGGCGGGAGAGTGGGAGGATCACCCTGGGCCGGTACGGACGCTCCTTGCCCGGCGGGACAGGCGGGGTTAACTTCGGTTGTCGAGCTCGAAGAGTGTCCCGGAATGCGGGGGCGAGGGATGGATTTCGCGATCCCCGAGGCCATCCGACCGATCCTGGCAGCCGTGCGCGACCTGATCGAGCGCGAGGTGATCCCGCTTGAGCAGAGCCTCGGCTCGCGACCGTTCGCGGAACTGGAGCCGGAGCTGGCCAGGGTGCGGGAACGTGCGAAGGAAAAGGGGATCTGGGCGCCCCAGTCTCCGAGCGACTGGGGAGGTATGGGCCTGAGCCTGCTGGAATATGGGCTGGTCGCGGAGGAGCTGGGGCGAAGTCCGCTCGGTCATTACGCGGTGAATGCGCAGGCGCCGGATGCCGGCAACATGGAGATCCTCCGCGAGTTCGGCAACGAGGAGCAGCGTCGGAATTGGCTGGAACCGCTGATGCGGGGCGAAATCCGCAGTTGCTTCGCGATGACGGAGCCGGATCATCCTGGGTCGAACCCGACGTGGATGGGCACCGTCGCAACCCGCGAGGGGGACGGGTACGTGATCCATGGTCGCAAGTGGTTCGCCTCAGCGGCCGACGGGGCGAGTTTCACGATCGTGATGGTCGTGACGGAGCCGGACGCGCCACCACATCGACGGGCCAGCCTTCTGATCGTACCCAACGACACACCCGGATATCGGCGCGTCCGCAATATCCCCTGCATGGGCCATGCCGGCGACGGCTGGGCGAGCCATGCCGAGCTGGCGTTTGAGGCGTGTCGGGTCCCGGTGGGGAACTTGCTAGGTGAGCCGGGAGCCGGGTTCGCGATCGCCCAGGCAAGACTTGTGCCGGGGCGGATTCACCATGCGATGCGCTGGATCGGTGTGGCTGGCCGGGCGTTCGATCTTCTGTGCAAGAGGGCGGCCTGCCGAGAGATCGCGCCCGGGGAGTTGCTCGGGAGCCGGCAGGCGGTTCAAGGCTGGATCGCCGAGAGTCGGGCCGAGATTCACGCCGCCAGGCTCGCCGTGCTGCATGCCGCCTGGACGATCGACCATGCCGGCCCTGCGTCGGCGCGGGAGGAAATCTCGCTGGTGAAGTTCCATGCGGCAGGTGTCATGCTCCGCGTAATCGACCGGGCCATCCAGGCTCACGGCGCACTCGGGATCAGCGACGATACGGTCCTCGCCTGGTTTTACCGGCACGAGCGCGCGGCTCGGATCTACGATGGGCCGGACGAGGTCCACAAGGTCGCGGCGGCCCGGAGCATCCTGAAACGCTATGTCGAGGAGCCCGCGGAACGACCTTGAGTCGAGGGAGGTCCGACCATGTTGCCAACCAGTGACGAGCCGCGGTCCGTACGGACTGGCGAGGAACTGGACGTTCTCCGACTGGGCGAATATCTCGCCGAACACCTGGCTGGCTGGGAAGGGCCGATCGTCGTCGAGCAGTTCCCGTCGGGCTATTCGAACCTCACGTACCTGATCCGCACGCCGGACCGCGAGCTGGTCCTGCGACGGCCGCCGCTCGGGAACCGGGTCAAGTCGGCGCACGACATGGGCCGGGAATATCGGGTGCTCTCGCATCTCAGCCAGGTCTACGAGCCAGCACCGAAGCCGGTCCTCTTCTGTGAGGAAGCCTCGGTGATCGGTGCGCCGTTCTTCCTGATGGAGCGACGGCGAGGGACGATCCTCCGAGGCTCCAGGGGAGGCCCGACATCACCACAGGAAGTGAGGCGGCTCAACGAGACGCTCGTCGAGGGCCTGGCTCGGCTGCATGCAATCGATTACGTCGCCACTGGTCTTGGCAATTTGGGGAAACCCGAGGGGTTCGTCGATCGCCAGGTGACGGGCTGGGCCCATCGCTACCAGGACGCCCGGACGGATCCGGTCCCCAGGTTGGAACGGGTCGCGGCCTGGCTGGCAGAGAACCGACCGGGCGAGTCGGGCGCGGCCTTGATCCACAATGATTACAAGTTCGACAACCTCGTGCTCGACCCCGACGACCCGGGTCGGATTGTCGCCGTTCTCGACTGGGAGATGGCCACGATCGGTGACCCTCTGATGGACCTGGGAACGACGCTCGGCTACTGGATCGAACCGGACGACCCCGCGCCCCTGAAGGCCCTCGTCGTCGGCCCGACCGATCGGCCGGATAGCCTGAGCCGTCGCGAGGTGGTCGAGCGGTACGCGACGGAGACGGGTCGCGAGCTGGGTGACATGCGATTCTACTCCGCCTTCGGACGATTCAAGATCGCTGTGATCGCGCAGCAGATCTACGCTCGATATGTCCGCGGCTTGACCCGGGACGAGCGGTTCGCCAGGCTTGGCGAGGCGGTGGCGGCACTCGGGGACGCGGCGTCGGAGACGATCGAGTCGGGGCGCATCTGAGGGTCGAACCGAGGAAGGAGGAGCCATGAGCGGCTCTTTTGATCTGTCGGGGCGGGTAGCGATCGTGACGGGCGGTGGCCGGGGAATCGGCCGGGCGATTGCCGATCGACTCGCGGCGGCCGGGGCGGGCGTCGCAATCGCCAGCCGCAAGCGGGAGAACCTGGAGGCGACCGCTCGCGAACTCGCCGACCGGCCGGGCCAGGTCGTGCCGATCGAGTGCCACGTCGGCCGGGTAGAACAGATCGAACGGCTCGTGCGCGAGGTCGAGGAACGGCTCGGCCTGGTGGACATCCTCGTCAACAACAGCGCCACGAATCTCGGCCAGGGGCCGGCGCTGGACGTGACTGACGAGATGCTCGACAAGATGGTGGAGGTCAACGTCAAGGCGGCGGTCCGCCTGATCCGGCTCTTGGTGCCCAAGATGATCGAACGCAGACGCGGCTCGATCATCAACATCACCTCAATCTCCGGCCTCCAGCCCCAGCCCGGCGGTCTGCTTTACAGCGGCACGAAGGCCATGCTCCTCATGATGACCCGTTGCTGGGCCCGCGAGTTCGGCCAGTACGGGGTCCGCGTCAACTCGATTGCGCCCGGACTGATCCAGACCGACTTCAGCGCCTATTTCTGGCAGGATGAAGCACGTCGCCAGGAATACCTGCAAGGCCAGGCGATCGGACGTCTCGGACAGCCGGACGACGTCGGCGGCCTGGCACTCTACCTGGCTTCGGATGAGTCCTCGTTCGTCACAGGACAGGTCTTCGTCGTGGACGGTGGGGCGACAGCCTGACAATCCCATCCGTCCGGACCTCCGTCCCAGGACCGGTCGATCCGTCGCATCAAGGTTCGATCATCACGACCGGTCATCCCACACATGCGATCGGTCGGGTGAGCAAGGACAAAGCGGTCGAGGGAGACGCCGAGTCCTGGACCGTCAGGCACGATGATCCAACCGTCGCGTATCGGGCCTTCGAGGATGTTGGCGTCCTCGACGAGCCAAAGGGCGTGCGTGTTGCCGTTCCAGGTCTTGCCGGCTACGCTCCGTCGCAGGGCCCCAAGCCCGAACCATGACCATCGCCACAAATCAGTCCTGGGGTGGAAGTTGAGGATAGCGAGGAACGGCTCATCGATCCTTTCCCGGTCCACTCCTCACCACCCTTCCCTCCCTCCTGTTGGGAATCTAGGCAAACTACGGAACCGCAATCGCCGTAACCTGAAAACCTCGGATTGGAGAACCCGCGTTTTCGACCGATAATTGAGGAGATGCGACTGCTCGCGGCTGGCGCATCGACGGGATGAGATGACGCGACGAACGACGGGGCCTTCAGGAACCCGAACATGGCCGGCGTCCGCTTGATCTTCACGCTGCACAACCATCAGCCTGTGGGCAACTTCGAGGGCGTCTTCGAGGCCGCGTACCGGGAGAGCTACCGGCCGTTCCTCGACGTGATGGAAGACTACCCCGACCTGCCCTTCGTGCTGCACACCTCCGGCCCCTTGATGGAATGGCTCGTCGCGACCAAGCCCGACTACATCAGCCGCCTCCGCGCCATGGTCGAGGCCGGCCGGGTCGAGATCCTGGGTGGTCCGTTCCAGGAACCGATCCTCACGATGATCCCCCACCGCGACCGTGTCGGCCAGATCCGCGCCTACTCGGCTTATCTCGAACGCCTGTTCGGCCAGCAGGTCCGCGGCGTCTGGTTGCCCGAGCGGGTCTGGGAGCAGCATCTCACCGCAGCACTGGCTGAGGCCGGGATCGAATACACAGTCCTCGACGACTTCCACTTCCAGCGTGCCGGCTTGCCCGACTCGGCTCTTTTTGGCTACTACCTCACCGAGGACGACGGCCAGCTCCTCAAGGTCTTCCCCAACTCGGAGCGGATGCGCTACCTCGTCCCCTGGCGCGAGCCACACGAGTCGTTCGAGTACCTCCGCGAGCTGGCCCACACCCACCTCGGCGCCGTCGTCGTCTGCGCCGACGACGGCGAGAAGTTTGGCGCCTGGCCCAACACCCACGAGCACGTCTTCGAAAAGCGCTGGCTCCGCCATTTCTGCGACATGCTCAGCGCCAACCGCGAATGGATCGAGACGACCACCTTCGCCCGCGCCATCCGCGAAACCCTCCCGCTCGGCAAGGTTTATCTCCCCGACTCGTCCTACCGCGAGATGACCGAGTGGGTCCTCCCGGCCGACCTCTTCCTCCGATACCAGGCGGCCTTGAAGGTCTCGGAAGGGCACTCGGAATCCGAGCGGCTCCGGCCGTTCGTCCGCGCCGGCGGCTTCTGGCGAAACTTCAAGGCCAAGTATGCCGAGAGCGACGAGATGTACTCCCGGATGCTCGGTCTCTCCAACCGTCTCGCCGACCTCGGCCGCCGTGAGGGCATCGATGGCGCGGGGCTCGAACGGGCTCGCCAGGAGCTTTACCGCGGTCAGTGCAATTGCCCCTACTGGCACGGCGCCTTCGGCGGTCTCTACCTGCCCCACCTCCGCAACGCGATCTACCGCCACCTCCTTGCCGCCCACGACGCGCTCGACGCCGCCGAGCACAAGTCCGGACCCCGCGTCGAGATCGAGGCCGGCGATTTCAACCTGGACGCTCGCCAGGAAGTCCGACTGGAGAATGACCAGCTGGTTGCCTTCGTTCGCCCGGCTCTCGGCGGTCACCTGTACGAGCTGGATGCCCGCCGCGCCGGGGTTAACCTCCTGGCGACCCTCGACCGCCGCCCCGAGCCCTACCACGGCACGATCGCTGCCGCCGCTCGCGGTGAGGCGACCGATGACCACCGGCCGGCCGTCACCGAGGCCTTGATCTTCAAACAAGAAGGGCTCGACCGCCTCCTTGTTTACGACCGGACCCCTCGCAAGGCCCTTGTCGATCACTTCCTCGCTCCGGAAGCGACCCTCGACGACCTCGCTGCCTGCCGAGATGTCGAGCGTGGTGACTTCGCCGCCGGGACGTACCTCTCCCGCATCAGCCGTTCCCCGGATGCTGTCACCCTCACGATGGAGCGTCCCGGTCTCGCCGAAGGCCACCCAATCCGCCTCCGCAAGACGCTCCGCCTTGCCGCCGGCTCGCCCGAACTGGAAGTCACCTACGACCTCGAAGACCTTCCCCGCGACACGGAGCTACACTTCGCCGTCGAGCTGAACCTCGCGGGCATGGCCGGCCACGCCCCCGACCGTTACCTGACCGCCGACGACAACCGCCTCGGTCCTCTCGACAGCCGCCTCGACCTGCCTTCCACCTCTCACCTCGACCTGACGGACGAGTGGCTCGACCTCCGCGTCGCCCTCCAGTGGTCGCGACCAGCCGCGGTCTGGTCGTTCCCGGTCGAGACGGTCAGCCAAAGTGAGGGTGGATTCGAGGGCGTCTATCAGAGCACGGCAATCTTTCCCCGATGGACCGTCCGCCCCGACGATTCCGGCCGCTGGTCCGTCCGCCTCTGCCTGGCCCTCTCTCTCGCCGCCTATCCTTCATCGGCCCCATCCCGCGAACCCGGCCGACTCGGTGCGCCAGCATGAATTGCTACCCTTTCGTAATGCGCTGATTTCCATCGGAGTGACGCCGTTGGCGTCACCGGGCGGAGTAGGCCCGACTTCAGTCGGGCCGGATATTCCTGGCTTTCCTGGACTTCCGGCCCAACTGAAGTCGGACCTACGGCTTCCGGCATCGGCCAAGGCTCGGGCGAAAGGGCCAACGGCGTCACTCCTATTCCATTCACTCGGGAATCCGGTCATTGAAAGTCTGGGGTTTTCGACGCCGCCACCCACCCCCCGCTCCGACCGTGGACGCCGCCGCCCTGGTGCGGAAGGCCCGACGTCTGCGCTTCCGCGTCAAGCCCGACGCCGTCGCCGCCCTTGCCGGCGCCTACCTCGGCGCCCGTCCGGGCACGGGCCTCACCTTCGCGGAGCTTCGGGCTTATGAGCCGGGCGACGACGTGCGGCATCTCGACTGGAACGTCACCGCCCGGCAGGGTCGGCCCTATGTCCGCCGGTTCATCGAGGAGCGGGCACTGTCACTCTGGCTGATCATGGATGTCTCCGCCAGCATGCGTTTTGGGCCCGATGGCCGGACCAAGGCCGACCGCGCCGCCCAGGCCGCTGCCTTGCTCGCCTCCGCCGCGGTCCAGAATGGCGACCTGGCCGGCCTGGCGCTGGTCAGCGACCGCCTCGAATGCGAGGTCCTGCCCGGCGGGGGTATCCGCCATCTGGCCCGCCTCCTCCGCAATCTCATCGCCACCCCGGCCAGTTCCCGACGGACCGACCTCACCGCCGGCCTCCCCCGACTTGGTCGTGCCACCCGCCGGGCGCTGGTGATCGTCCTCAGTGACTTCCTCGACCCCGGTCCCGTCGCCGTCTGGCGTGCCCTGGCACGCCGCCACGAGGTCGTGGCCCTCCGCCTGGTCGAACCTCGCGAGGAAGCCCTGCCCGCCGCCGGCCTGGTCGCCGTCGAGGAGGCCGAGACCGGGCGCCGTCGCGTCATCGACGCGGGCTCGAAGCGCGTCCGTGACGCCTACGCCGCCGCCGCCCGCGATCGTCAAGACGCCTTCCGGAGCTGGTGCGCCGAGGCCGGCTTGACCGGCCATGACCTCTCCACGGCCGACGATCCCATTGCCCCCCTCCTCCGCTTCTTCCGCGGCCGCGCCGCCCGCCGAGGTGGTCGCGCTTGAGCCTTGCCGATGACGCCCGGATCTCGAGAATCACGAGCAGGACGACTGGGCCCGCTCGCTCGGGCACCAGCCGTCCCGACTGGCCGACGCGACACGTTTTCAACCCGATGAAATCAGACGCTCCAATGGGCGACCTGCCCCGCTCGCAAGGCCCGGTTCGCCAGGTGAGCCGCCGAGGCGGCACTGACGCCGGCCTCCGCGGGGGCGTTGGGGCGGTTGCGGCTGCGGACGCATTCGATCCAGTTGCTCAGGTGGAGCCACTCGCCGTCGGGCTTGTCGTAGAAGTCGGCCCCACGTTTGCCGCTGCCCAGAACGAACTCCTCGGACTCGCCCCGACCGCGCTCGGGGTGGATCTCGTAGCGACCGCGGTCGAGGTAGAGTGTGGCATCAGTCCCCATGAACTCGAGCATGGCACCGTTGCGGGCGTTGGAGAAGGTGCCCTCGAAGTAGACCTGCACACCCTTCTCGGGATAGGTCAACAGAGTTTGCACGGTGTCGGGCGTCTGCCAGAGCCCTTCGCTGGTGAAGTGATCGCCGATCGAGGTCGCGGTCCTCGGATGGTCGAGGTCCAGAAACCAGTGGGCGACGTCGACGTAGTGAACCATCAGATCCGTGAACAGTCCGCCGCCGAAGTCCCAGAACCATCGCCAGTTCCCGATGAGCTTGTAATCGTCGAACGGCTGGTCCGGGGCATTGCCGAGGAACGCCTGCCAGTCGACGAGTTTCGGATCGATTCGGCGGTCGGGACGCCGGGCGCGGTCCTGGTTGCGGTTCCAGGTGAGGTGAACCTTGTGGACTGTGCCCAGTCTTCCCGAGCGGAGAATCTCCAAAGCCTTCTGGAACTGCGGCATGCTCCGCTGCTGCATGCCGACCTGAACCACCCGCTTGTTGCGGTTCTGCGCCTCGATGACGGGCCGCCCCTCTTCGAGTGAGTGCGTCAGCGGTTTCTCGACATAAACATCCTTACCAGCGTTGCAGGCATCCACCGTCATTGGAACGTGCCAGTGATCGGGGGTGGCGATGAGCACGGCGTCGATATCGTCACGGTCGAGAATCTCCTGGTAGCATCGGGTCGCGAACGCCTTCTCGTCAGCGAGCTTCTTGCCGGCCTCGAGGTGAACCGCGTAGATGTCGCAGACCGCGGCGATCCGGACGTCGGGCACCTTCACGAGTGATTGGACGAGATGTCGGCAACGGCCACCGACCCCGATCAGGCCGATGTTGAGTGCCTCGTTCGCCCCCCGCGCCTGGAACGCGGGGGCACCGAACGCGGTCAGGCCCGCCGCAGCCACGGCGGAGGTATTGAGGAATTGGCGTCGGGAAGGATGGCGTGCGGGTGTCATTATCGATGCCCTCGAGTCGGGTGATCACACGGATTTGCTTGCGCCAGGAGCCCCATTGTCGTGAACCTAACACGACGACTCGTCCCCCGCAATCGAGTCAGCCGGCGGTGACGGGGAGGAGGGCATCGAACGACCGGTGCCGACTCGTTAGACTGGGCCGGGTCGGCGGGCTCGGCCTGGCGCGGAATGATCCCACACGAGGGAGTGAAATTATGAGTGAACGATCACCGCGAGCTTTCGGAATCCTGGTGGCATTCGCCGTCGGCCTCGCCTTGGCGGCAGGAGTCGTGAGGGCGGAGGACCAGGAGTCTGGCTCCCAACTTCACCGACGACTCTACGTCGCCGTGCCGGGCATCCGCAATTACCTGGAGTACGGCGGACATGGCTTGCTCGTCTTCGACATCGACGATGGCCACCGATTCCTCAGGCGGATCAAGACCGCCGGGCTTGCTGCCAATGGCAAGCCCCTGAACGTCAAGGGGATCTGCGCCAGCGCCGAGACCGGCCGGCTCTACATCAGCACGATCCGCCAGATCATGTGTCTCGACCTCGTGAGTGAAGAACTCCTCTGGGAGAAGACCTACGAATCCGGCTGCGATCGCCTGGCGATCTCGCCCGACGGCAAGATCCTGTACGTCGCCTTCCTTCGAAGGGCCGACATGGAATGTCGTCGATGCCCGCGATGGCTCCTTGATCGCGACCATCGAGCCAGACTCTGGCGCCCATAACACGATCTTCGGTCCCAACGGCCGCGAGGTGTACCTGGCGGGGCTGAAGTCGCCGCTGTTGACCATCGCGAGCACCGACGGCCACAAGATCGTCCGCACAGTCGGCCCCTTTGCGGCCAGCATCCGGCCGTTCACGATCAACGGGGCCCAGACGAAGGTTTACGTCACCATCAATGAACTCCTCGGCTTCGAGGTCGGCGACCTGAAGACCGGAGAAAAGCTGCATCGGGTCGAGGTCTTCGGCTTCGCGAAGGGTCCGGTCAAGCGCCACGGCTGCCCGAGCCACGGCATCGGCCTGACCCCCGATGAACGGGAGATCTGGGTGACCGACGCCCACAACCGTCGCATGCACCTCTTCGACGCCACCGTGATGCCGCCGAAGCAATTCACCAGCATCGAGCTGAAGGACGAGCCCGGCTGGATCACGTTCACCATCGACGGCCAGTATGCCTATCCCTCAACGGGCGATGTGATCGACGTGAAGACGCGCAAGATCGTCACCGAATTGAGGGATGAACAGGGCCAGCCCGTGCAGAGTGAGAAGATGGTCGAGGTCGATTTCCGCGGCCAACGCCCCGCGCGAGTGGGCGATCAGTTCGGCATCGGACGGGTGGGCATCAAGGCGACGGCTGGGGCGAGCGGCGGGCGTTGAGACGTGCCGCGATCAAGGCCCGACGATCTCCTGGAGGGCGGCGATCAGGCGGTCGATCTCCTCGTCCGTGCCGACCGTGATCCGCAGGCCCTCCGGTCGGCCGGGGTAGCGCATCAGGCGGACAAGGATCTTTTGCGTCCTTCGAGCGCCTCGTAAACACGGGCCGCGGGCGGGCCGCCCTCGCACCAGACGAAGTTGGCCTGGCTTTCAGGCACCGAGTAACCCAGCATCCGGGCGGCCTCTGTCAACCGCTGGCGCGTCGTCAAGATCTTCTGACGCGTCTCGGCGAGGTAAGCCCGATCTTCGAGGGCCGCGGCACCACCGACGAGGCTCAGGCGATCGCAGTTATAAGAATCTTTGACCTTGTTCAGACCATCCACGACCTCCGGCCTCGCGACGAGGTAGCCCACGCGGAGGCCGGCCAGGCCGTAGCCCTTGCTCAAGGTGCGGGTGACGATCACATTCTCGAAGCGCTTGACCAGGTCGATGGCGGTTGTCTCCGCGAAATCGACATACGCTTCATCGACGACAAGCGGGCAGGTCAGCCGTTCGGCCAGGGTGGCAATCTCGTCAGGGGTCAACGCCGTGCCGGATGGGCTGTTCGGATTGGCGAGGAAAGCGAGGCGTGCCCCGGTCTGGGCAAACGCGGCGGGGTCGAGTCGCCAGGAGGCATCGAACGGAACCTCGACGGCGAGGGCGTCTTGCAACTCCGCGAGCGTGCGATAGAGGACGTAACTCGGCGTCGGGTAGACGACGACCTGACCGGGACCGACGAAGGCGCGGGTGAGGATCGTCAGGAGGTCGTCCGAGCCGTTACCTGCCAGGATCATCTCGGCGTCCACACCGTGCAAGGCCGCCGCCACACGACGGAGATGAGCCCCGGTCGGGTCGGGGTAGAGGCGCAGGCGATCGTCCAGCGCCTGCTGGATCGCCTCGGCAACCTTCGGCGACGGCGGGTAGGGGTTCTCATTCGTATTGAGCTTGATGTAGGCCCCGTCGCGCGGCTGCTCACCGGGAACATAGCCCTGCATCAATGCGATGTGCGACTGAAAAAAGCGGCTCATGGAAAGCTCGGGCTCCGGTCAGGAGCAGGAGGGCCGACCCGGAAAACCAGGAGGACACGGGAGAAAGCCGGAGGTTCACGCCGCGGTCACGAATCCGCGCCCATCCCCCGACGTGCGAGTTGATCGAGCGCGTCCTCATCGAGACGGTAGGTCGTCCATTCGTCCATCGGCCGGGCACCGAGGGATTGGTAGAAGGCGATTGAGGGGGCGTTCCAGTTGAGAACGGCCCACTCCAGCCGACCGCAACCACGTTCGATCGCGAATGCCGCCAGCCGAGCCAGCAGGGCCTTGCCGATCCCCCGGCCGCGATGAGCGGGCCGGACGAACAGGTCTTCGAGGTACAGTCCCGGCTGGCCGCGGAAGGTGGAGAAGTTGTGGAAGAACAGGGCGAACCCGGCCGATTCGCCATGGTCCTCGGCGATCAAGGCTTCGGCGAACGGACGTGGGCCGAAGAGGTGTTCACGGAAGGCCGCGGCTGTGGCGAGCGCGTGATGCTCCAGCTTCTCGTACTCGGCCAGCTCACGGACCAGGTTCACGAGAGTCTCAGCATCGTCGGGGCCGGCGGGACGGATCACGAAGCTCATGAGAGAAGGATTCCGGAGACGAGGCCGCGTGAACTGACGGACGACGACCGGGAACGAATGACAGTGGTGCCTCAACGCTTCGAGCGACGGCGTGGCGCGGTGGCGACCGGCTCGGGCACGGCGGCGGAGCCTTCCAGGCGGATATCGACGCTCAGTCGGTGGGCAGTCAGGCCCTCCTTATCGGCGAGCAGGCGGATGTCAGGAGCGAGCTGGTCGAGGCCGCGGCGATCGACATGGATGAGGCTGGAGGTCTTGAGAAAGTCGTTCGCGGTCAGAGCCCGAGGCCCATCGCGCCGTGCCGCCGGTGGGCAGGACGTGAGACGGTCCCGCCGCGTAGTCGCCCACGGCCACGGGTGTCTCATGTCCGAGGAAGATCGCTCCGGCGTTCGTCAGGCGGTCGGCCAGACGGAACGGGTCGGATGTGGAGATGTGCAGATGCTCCGGAGCGATGAGGTTCGTCAGCGCGACGGCCTCATCCTCGTCCCGGGCCAGGATCAGGGCGCCGAAGCGTTCGAGGCTCTCGCGGGCGAGGTCGCCGCGGCTGAGGCGGGCGAGCTGGTCGTCGATCGCCGCAAGGACGCGGTCGATCAGGTCGGGCTCCCAGGTGATCAGAAGGCTGGCGCCGGGCGAATGCTCGGCCTGGCTGATCAGATCGGCGGCGATGTAGCGGGGCTCGGCGGTCTGGTCGGCGATCAGGACGACCTCGCTCGGGCCGGCGATGCTGTCGATATCGACCTCGCCATAGACGTGCTTCTTCGCCAGTGCCACGAACAGGTTGCCTGGCCCGACGATCTTATCGACCGGCTCGATCCCCGCCACGCCGTAGGCCAGGGCGGCCACAGCCTGGGCGCCGCCGATCCGATAAACCTCGGTCAGGCCGAGGACGTGGCAGGCGGCGAGCAGGTCGCGCGTTGTAGCCGCCGAATTTTGTCGGCGGCACGACCACCGCGATCTGCTCGACACCCGCGGCCTGGGCGGGCACGGCCGTCATGAGAAGCGACGACGGATACGCCGCGGCCCCACCAGGGATGCAAACGCCGACGCGCCGCAAAGGGCGATAGCGGAGCCCCAGCTCGCAGCCCGCCCCGCGACGGAAGTGGGCATCGCGATGCAGGATGCCGGACTGGAACGCCAGGATGTTTTCCCGAACGCGGCGGAGCGTGCGCGAGGTAGGCGGCGTCCGCAGCGTAGATAGGCCGCCCGAAGCTCCTCCGGGCGTGACGCGGAAGTTGCTCGGGAGCGAGCGTGCACCTTGTCGAGCCGGGCGGTGTAGTCGAGCACGGCGTCGAGGCCGCGGTCCTGCACGTCGTCGCAGATCCGCTCGACGACCTGCTGGGGAGTCAGCGGCTCGCCGAACGCCTCGATCGTCCGGGCGCGGCCCTCGGGGGCTGACCACGTCGCCGCGCGGGCTGAGCTGGCGTCGGAGGTCGCGCAAGGCCTCGCGGGCGTCGTCGCGGTCGCAGTCGATCCGTCGGATGTTCAGGCGGGCAAGGCATCGGGTGGGGAGTCTCCGCTCCTGGGGCGATGCAGCCATTCTAGACCCCAGGGCAAGCGGCCGCATCCGATCCCTGAGGCTACCGGCCCCGGATGCCTCGGTCAACTTCCCGGGACAGCCCTGCCGGAGGATTGCCGAGTCTCGATTTCGAAGCCCCCAGGAACTTCGGCGCCTCAGGAAGCCGACGCCCCGGATGGTCGGTTCGGACTCGGATCGGGAGTTCGGCAGGCACACCCAGGACCCGGTGTACGGCCGTCCGGGTCGCATCGCGGAGTGCGTCGCGGCTGGTAAGGAATCAGTGGGGTTCGTGACGAATCAGGACGCCGGAGGCAGACACGTCGAGGTTGACCCACAGTTCAATCAACATGATCTCGGCAAACGATGTCACCTCAGTGTCGAAGATCCAGCGGCGGGCGCAGTTCGTCAATCTGGGAGAAGGCGTCGAACAACGAAGGAGACGGGAGCGGCCATGCGTGTCCAAGCCTCGAAGGATGGCGAATCTCGGGGTGAGGCCGTACCTCGGCGACGGCGAAGGGACTTTGCAATCCTCCCGGCCGCGCGCTTGGAGTCGGAGCATGGTGTCGGTAGAATGTGGCGGTCCGGGAAGTCCCGCAAGCGATTCGCGAATTCCTTTGAGATACTTTGAAGTGATCGACCTGAGGTCGGACACCGTCACCCGGCCGACGGCCGCGATGCGGCGGGCGATGGCCGAGGCGGAGG
The DNA here is from genome assembly GCA_963752755.1 of uncultured Planctomycetales bacterium. Lineage (GTDB taxonomy): Bacteria > Planctomycetota > Planctomycetia > Isosphaerales > Isosphaeraceae > CAVVZJ01. The sequence continues at coordinate 535,780 of CAVVZJ010000014.1, forward strand.
TCGGCGACGACGTCTACGGCGAGGACCCGACCGTCGCGGCCCTGGAGCGGCGGACGGCCGAGCTGCTGGGCAAGGAGGCGGCGCTGTTCGTCCCCTCCGGGACGATGGCCAACCAGATCGCCGTCGGCGTCCACACCGCAGCCCGGCGACGAGCTGCTCTGCGACCCGACGGCCATGTCTACGTCTGGGAGGGCGGCGGCATCGCGCGGCTCTGGGGCGTCACGGCCCGGACGATCGCAGGCGACCGCGGCTTGCTCCGCCGCGACGACCTGGAGGGCATGATCCGGCCCGACGACGGCCATTACGTCCGGACCCGGCTGGTCTGCCTGGAGAACACCCACAACCGCGGCGGCGGCCGGGTCTATCCGCTCGAGGACGTGGCCGAAATCGCCGGCTGGGCCCGAGCGCAACGGCCTGGCCATGCACCTCGACGGCGCCCGGCTGATGAACGCGGTGGTCGCCTCGGGCATGCCGGCCCCGGAATGGGCCCGGCACTTCGACACGGTCTCCGATCTGCTTCTCCAAGGGGCTCGGCGCGCCGGTCGGCTCGGCCCTGGCCGGCTCGACCGCGGTGATCCGCGAGGCCCACCGGCTCCGCAAGGTGCTCGGCGGCGGGATGCGGCAGGCGGGCGTCATCGCCGCCGCGGCCTTGTACGCGCTGGAGAACCACGTCGATCGGCTGGCCGAGGACCACGCCCACGCCCGGCTGCTCGCCGAGGCCGTCGAGCAGACCGAGGGCTTGAGCCTCGAATCGGGCCCGGTCGAGACGAACCTGGTCTGGATCCGCGTCGATCCGGCCCTCGGGACGGCGCCCGATGTCGCTGCGAGGCTCCGGGCCGACGGCGTGCTCGTCAGCGCCCTTGGGCCGCAGGTCCTCCGAGCGTGCACCCATCTGGACGTCTCGCGATGCGCAAGTGGACATGCCGCGACAACGGCGATCCGGCGGCTGCTCGCGGGTGACGGCCCCGACTTGAGGCAACGAGCCAACCGGCCGGGGTCGGACGGATGCAGATCGAGCCGCTGCACGGCTGGGACCTCGACGCCGCCTCCGCGCGAGCCTTCCAGCGCAAGCTGGCACCCAGGTCGTCACGGACCAGCCCCTCGGAAACTTGGACGACCGTCGCCGCGGCCGACGTCTCTTACGACCGGGGCGATGAGCAACTTTACGCAGCGGTCGTCGTCTGTCGATGCCGACACGCTCAAGCTGATCGAACGTTTCGGCGTGGCGGGCCCGTCCTCCTTCCCTTACGTTCCGGGACTGCTCTCGTTCCGCGAGGCGCCGGCACTCCTGAAGGCGTTCGAGGGGCTGACCAGCCGGCCCGACGTCGTGCTCTGCGACGGCCAGGGGATCGCCCACCCGCGACGCCTGGGCATGGCCTGCCACCTGGGACTCTGGCTTGACCTGCCCACCATCGGCTGCGCCAAGAGCCGCCTCTGCGGCCACTTCGACGAACCCGGCCCTGAGCGAGGCGACCGCAGCCCCCTGTATCGACCGGGGCGAGGTCGTCGGCTCGGTCGTGCGGACCCGCGAACGGGTCAAGCCGCTGTTCGTCTCGCCAGGCCACCGCTGCGACCTGGAGTCGGCCGTCGCGGTCGTCCTGGCGACGGCGCCGAAATATCGTCTCCCGGTGCCGAGCCGGATGGCACACGACTACGTCAACGAGATCCGCCGCGCCGCTCGAGAAGGTCGGACGTTTCCGAAATGATCCCGCCTGACCGTCTGCGATGTGGGAGACGGTCACCGAAAAGCGAATTGGCGCCGGCAAAGAAAGTATAATTCACAATATTAGGCGGGTGCTGCTGGCAAAGAATGACCACTTTGTCGCGCAGGCGGGTTATACTCTTTCCTGATCGACCGTCGTCGCCGCCGGGTCGAGGAGCCGAGCCCCGGCAGATCACGAGGCCACTACAGATGATCCGATGCGGAAAGGCACGGCCCCGAGGCCGTTCGCAAGGTCGGGACCGGCGCATCAACGGACCACGCGCTCGGGCCGCAGCCCGGCGGTCGAGGCCTTGGAAGAGCGCCGGCTACTCGCCATCTTTACCGTCACCAACACCGGCGACACCGGCTCCGGCTCGCTTCGCCAGGCGATCCTCGATGCCAACTCCCTGGCGGGTCCCGATACGATCGCCTTCAACATCGGCGCTGTCGGCAGCGTTCAGACGATCCAGCCCGGCACGGTCTCCGGCATTCTCGGACTGCCGGTGATCACGGATACGGTCACCATCGACGGATGGAGCCAGGGTGGTGCTGGCTACAGTGGCAAACCCCTCATCGAAATTGACGGCACCAACGCGCCCGGCTCCTTTGGCCTGAACATCCAGACAAGCGACTCGGTCGTCCGCGGCCTCGCCATCAACCGCTTCGCGTTGAACGCCGGCAACGGCTTCGGCATCGGGATCTTCGGCTCCAGCGCCACCAACAACTGGATCTACGGCAACTTCCTCGGCACCGACTCGACCGGCCAGACCGACCTTGGCAACGGCCAGGGCGGCATCTGGATCGGTGCCCCCGCCACCGGCAACCTCATCGGCACCAATGCCGACGGCACCAACGACGTGGCCGAGCGCAACGTCATCGCAGGCAATGATTTTGGCCACGGCATCCTGCTCCAGGGTAGCAGCAACACCGTCGCCGGCAACTTCATCGGCCTGGGCGCCGATGGCACCACCGCCCTCGGCAACGCCGCCTCGGGGATCAATCTCCAGGGCAGCTCGTCCAACACCATCGGCGGCACGGCGGCCGGTGCCGGCAACGTGATCTCGGCCAACGGCCAGTCCGGAATCAACGTCGATTCCTCCTCCACGTCCAACTTCATCCTTGGCAACTTCCTCGGCACTGACGCCACCGGCAAGCTCGCGCGCGGCAACGCCACCAATGGCGTCCAGCTCGATGGAATCGACAACACCGTCGGCGACAGCACGGCCGGCGCCCGCAACGTGATCTCCGCCAACAATCACGGCATCCTGATCAACGGGCACTCCAACCAGATCATTGGAAACCTCATTGGTACCGACGTCACCGGCAAGGCCGACCTCGGCAACACCGGCATGGGAATCTTTGTCCTCGGCCAGGGCGACAACACGATCGGCGGTACAACGACCGGTTCCGGCAACGTGATCTCGGGTAACGATCAGCGCGGGATCGAGCTGAGTGGAGTCGCGAATTCTTCCGGTTTCGACGACAACTTCCTTCTCGGCAACCTGATCGGCACCGACATTACCGGCACCTTATCCATCCCGAATCAGGCCGGTGGTCTTCTCATCAACAGCTCCTCGTACAACCTGATCGGAGACATCGGCACCGGGAATGTCATCTCGGGCAATACCGGCCCGGGCATCGAGCTGACGGGGACAACCAGTTCCCCCTCCCTTTACAATTCGATCAGTAACAATTCCATCGGTACCGACATCAATGGCACGCAGCCGCTTCCCAACGACGACGGCATCCTCATCTCCGGCGCAGGCCTCCGGCACCCTCATCGGCGATGATGGCAGCGGGGAGATCACCGACCCGACCCAGGTCGGCAATGTCATCGCGTTCAACCGTCTGACGGGTGTCAACCTCCCAGCTGGCGACTCGACCGTCATCCTCGCCAATTCGATCCACGACAACGGTGGCCTTGGCATCGACCTCGGCGGCGACGGCGTCACCCCTAACGATCCCGGCGATGCCGACACCGGACCCAACAACTTCCAGAATGACCCCGTCATCACCGCCTCGACCTTCGAGTCCGGCTCGACCCTCGCCGACGGCGTCCTCTCCAGCACCCCGAACACCTCGTATCTCCTGGAATTCCTCCTCAACACGACCGCCGACCCTTCCGGCTTCGGCGAGGGTGCATCCTATCTCGGCCGGCTCCAGGTGACGACCGACGCCTCGGGTAAGGCCCCCTTCTCCGTCAACTTCCCGACGTCGAACACCCTCGGCCAGTTCCTCACCGTCACCGCCACGGACCTCGACATCGAAGGCGGTGCGCTCAACACCTCGGAGTTCTCCCGCGCCGTCCTGATCCAGCCGGGAACCCGGGTCACGAACATCAACGACTCCGGCCTCGGCTCGCTTCGCCACGCGATCGACGTCTCCAACACCAACCCCGGCCCCGACACCATCGACTTCGCCATTCCCGGCTCCGGTATCCAGACGATCCAGCCCCTCTCGGCGCTGCCCGCCATCCAGGACACGACCTTTCTCGACGCCTGGAGTCAGGGTGGCCCCGGTTACAATGGAACGCCCCTCGTCGAGATCAACGGCTCCTCCGTGACGAGCGGCGATGGTCTGGTCATTCAGGCGACAAACACCGTTGTTCGCGGCCTGGCGATCGACCGCTTCCCGGGCTACGGACTGGTGCTTAACGCCGATGGCGCCTGGATCTATGGCAACTTCCTCGGCACCGACCCGACCGGTCAGCTCAGTCGGCCCAATGGGACCGGCGGGATCGAAATCACAACCATCTCCGGGCCCGCTACGAATAACCTCATCGGCACGAACGCCGACGGCACCAACGACGCCGTGGAGCGTAACGTCATCTCCGGCAACAGCAGCAGTGGCATCCTGATCCTCACCTCGGGCAACTCGATCGCCGGCAACCTCATCGGCCTGGCCGCCGATGGCACCACTCCCCTCAGCAACGCCGGCGACGGAATCACCGTCTTCGGCGGCTCGGGCAACACGATCGGCAGCACCGTCGCCGGCGCCGGCAACGTCATCGCCAACAACGGCGGCTCGGGTGTGGATGTCCTCGCCGGCCTCGCCGACACAATCCTCGGCAACGCCATCTTCGCCAACGGCCGCCTCGGAATCGACCTCAACGGCGACGGCATCACACCCAACGACCCCGGCGACACCGACACCGGCCCCAACAACCTCCAGAACTTCCCCGTCCTCCTCTATGCGAATCCCTCCCCAGCCAGCCTCTCGGTCCGCGTGACCCTCGACAGCCTCCCCAGCACCGACTACCGGATCGAATTCTTCGCGAACTCGTCCGCCGATCCCACCGGCTTCGGCGAGGGAGAGACTCCGATCGGGACGGCCGTCGTCACCACCGACGGCTCGGGCCACGTCTCCTACGACGCCACCCTGCCCGGCCAGTATGCGCTCGGCGTCCCGATCACCGCCACCGCGACCGTCCTCAATGGCCCCAACGCGGGCGATACCTCGGAGTTCTCCCAGGCCCTCAAGACCGCCGCCCCTTCCTCCGACCTGTCCCTCAGCGAGACGTCCCAGACCTCAACTCTTACCGAGGGCCAGCCCGCCGACTTCCAGCTCACCCTTGCCAACGCCGGCCCCAACGACGCCACCGGGGTGGTCGTGACTGAGAACCTTTCCCCCGGACTTGCCTTCCTCTCGGCCGACATCACCCCGGCCGCCGTCACCACGCAAGCCGACGGCTCAACCGTCGTGACCTTCAACCTCGGCAACCTCGCCGCCGGCGCGACGGTCAACTTCGTGGTCCACACCAGCACCCGCTCCGAGGGATCGCTGCTCTCCGATGTCTCCGTCTCCGGCAACCCCACCGACCCGAACCTCGGCGACAACGCCGCCTCCGCCTTCGTGAATGCCCTCGACGCCCCGAAGAATGCCAGCGGCGTCGCCGTCTCCGCAACCGAAGGGCTCGCGACCGGCCTGGTCCTCGTCGCCACCTTCAACGACAGCAACCCCTTCACCACACCCGCCGACTTCTCCGCCACCATCGACTGGGGCGATGGCAGCCAGCCGACAACCGCCGTCATCGCCCAGCCCGGCGGCGCCGGCACGACCTTGCAGGTCCTCGGCAATCACACCTACCAGCGATTCGGCACCGACATCATCAACGTCACCATCCTCGACTCCGGCGGCGCCAACCTGACTCCCTCCAGCCAGGCCACCGTCAATGACGCCGGTCTCTCCGCCACCGGTGTGGCGGTCTCGGCGGTCGAGGGCGTGCCGCTGTCGAGCGTCCTCGTCGCCACCATCAACGACGCCAACCCCTTCGGCCTGACCCGTGACCTCGCAGCGTCGATCGTCTGGGGCGACGGCTCGACCCCCACGACGGGACGGATCACTCAACCCGGTGGGCCGGGCACGCCGTTCATCGTCCGCGCCGACCATACGTATCCGCAGTTCGGTAGTTATCCCGTCACCGTCGCGATCACCTCGACGGGTGGGCAAACCGCCTCGGGCTCGGCCCACGCGATGATCGCGGACGCCCCCTTGCAGGCGATCGGCACCACGATCCACGCCGTCGAAGAGACCGCGTTCAATGATGTTGTCGTCGGCACCATTGTGGATGCCAACCCCTTCTCGCTCGCTGGCGACCTCAACGCCATGATCACCTGGGGCGATGGCACGTCCCCGACCCCCGCGACGCTCCAGCCGGCCGGTTCTTCCCGGTATCTTGTCATCGGCTCGCACACCTACGAGAACAGCACGCCCCACGGACCCGAGACAATCACCTTCCACGTCACCAGTCGCGGCGGCTCGTCGGCCACGGCGTCCACGTCGGTCCAGGTCTCCGACGCCTCGCTGGTCCTTCAGACACTCCCGATCCAGGGAACCGCGCTGGCCCGGATCGAGAGCGTCACGGTCGCCACCTTCACCGACCTCGGCGGCCCCAACCCGGCGGATCAGTACCTGGCCAACATCGACTGGGGCGACGGCCAGGGTTCACCCGCCGCGATTGTCGCCGATGGCGAGTCCTTCCGCGTCGTCTCCAGCCACACCTACGCGTCCGCCGGGACGTATCCCATCGACGTCTTCGTCGAGGCCGTCGAGCCCAGCGGCAGCATGGTCACCGGTACGACGCAGGCTCGCATCGCCGCGCCTCCACTCGTGCGACCCAACGGCCCGTTGAACTACGTCATCGGCCCGATTGTTCCCGGCGGCGACGGCGTGACCCCGGCCCGGCTCATGGTCCAGCTCAACGGCATGGCACCGACCACCATCGACCTGATCGGCGGCAACGCGATCGTCCTCAACGGCGGCTCGACCAACGACACCTTCACCTTCCACCTCGGCAACCTCACCAACCCCTCCCCGATCCCCAACGGTCCCGTCCGCCTGATCCTCCAGGGCGGGGGCGGCACGGACCTTTTCATTTTTCCGGCCTCGACGGATCTGCCCAACGTGCCGAACCTCATGGTCACCACCGAGGGCGACACGATCTTCAACCCAACCGGCGGCAACCAGTCCGACCGCCTTGTCCTCCCGGCCAACCTCGGCGCCACCGACGTTTATGCCTACGACGAGCCGCCCGTCTTCCCCTACATCGCGGGCGGCTACCGTCTCGAGTTTCACACAACCAGCAACATCTCCAGCTTCACATTCCGCGACATGCCGGGCCTCCCCGTGATCACGACCGCCGGCTCGGTCAACCTCGTCGGCGACTTCGGGATCGGCACCGCCTTCGGCGCTGGCGTGGACCTGAGCCAGCCGACCGCCAGCCGCAGCGCCCCGGGAATCCCGCTGAACGACCACATCACCGTCACCGGCCTCATGCCGATGACCTTCTCAGCCACGATCAACGCGCCCTTGATCCCGGGTACGCTCCTGTTCATGGCCCCCCGCGTCGTCATGGATGGCCGCTCCTTCAACGACGCCTATGACCTCGATCCGCTGCCCGACGCCGTCTGGAACGTCCGCGTCGAAGTCCCCGAGAGACGCAGCGACGATACCACCCAGTCCGGCCTGTCGACTGGCTTTGGCGACCAACTCCTCCTGCACGATCGCAACACTGCAGCCAGCAGCATCGGCGTCGCTGTCGGCTCTGCTTCTTCCACCGGCAACAACTTCGCCTTCGGTGACGGCCTCGATGCGATTCTCCTCGTCCCCGCGACGCGACCCGATTCTCAGCCCGACGAACTGGACTACACCAACCTGACCCCCGGCGACCGGATCGACGTCAACGTCGGTGCCACCGGCCAGGTGGGCGGCTCCGTCTCCGACCCGCTCTTCGTTTCGCGAGGCTCTTCCTCCACCGCTCAGCGCCCGCTGGCTGTCAGCGGAGCGGTGCTGTCCGACAATGATGCGGTGACGCTCCAGGGTGGTTCCCACGTCGTGAACCTCCGCGTTCAGAACCAGCCTCCTCGACCCGGCCGCCGGATCTCCCTCACCGGCGACGGTACCGACCAGTTGAACCTCGTCGATCTCTCCGGCGGCGCCACCATGCGGCTGGTCCACCTGCCGTTCAATTCCGGCTTCATCCTGGTCCAGTATCCCGGCCGTCGCGGGACGACCTACCAGATCACCTACACCAACATGATCGTCAACCCCACAATCCTCGACGCCAATGGCAACCCGACCGACCGCTCTCTCGGTAACCGCGTCGCCTTCCCCGGCGGCCCCTTGCGATTGCGGTCGTCATTTTCCACGCGCCGTCGCTGAACCACCACGGCAAGCTCCCGGAAGTTGTCCCGGCGCTCGCCAGACGACTCCCGATGCAAGCAATCAGAAAAAAATGCTCATATTCAGTAAAAATTCATTATTGAATTGCTTCTGTTCGGTCAACGGCACCGCGTAGCCGAGACCAATCTGGGCGCGTCGGAAGACGTTCAGTCGCAGACCGGCGGAGAAGTTCACGGTGTTCTGCTGGAAGCCGCCGACCAGGTGAGAGCCGTGGAACTCGATCACGGGATAGATGTCGTTGAGGATCTCGCTCTCGCGGTTCGAGTAGATCCGGTATCCGGCGAACGTGACCCAGCGGAAGAGGGTGACGCCGCTGAGGTTGTTGGCCACCGGCACGTCGTACTCGACTCCGCTCTGGAGCACCCATCGGTCGGTCGGCGTGGCGAAGAAGAGCAGGCTCGGCTGGAAGACGAAGGCCGAGTTGCCGAACTGGTTATACGCGCTGTTGGCCCCGATCGGGATCACCATGCCCATGCTGAACGTCGAGAGGAACTTCTCACGCTGGGTCAGGAGGAACTTGGGACTGATCTGGAGGTCACTCCAGCCCGAGCGTAGGCCGCCGATCGAGTGCAGGTCGATCCCCTGCTGGAACGTGACGTCGGGCCGGTCGATCGTGACGACCGCCTGACGGACGAGCACGGAGAGACGTTTGGCCAGGATCGTCTCGAATCCGAAGACGTAACGGCTGTCGTTGGTCTGCACGCGTGTGGACGAGAGCTGGCTCGGAAAGATCTGCGCGGCGAAGTTGGTCGGGTCCAGCGGCAGACCGGGATAGACCCGCCGAGCGCCGAAGAAGTGGTAAAATTCCAGGGGAATGATGCGGTTCTGCAAGACCGCCGAGTTGTTGTCCGTGATGTTCAGCGCGAAGTTGCGGACGATCGAGACGGGCGAGTTGCGTCCGACCAGGGGCTGGATGCTGATCGTTCCCTGATCGCCGATCATATTCAAGGCACTACCGCCACTGATCAGAGTTCCCCCCAGCAGCGAGCCTGCCGCAGGTGCGGCCGGCGCAGGCGTGGTTGGTGATGTCAATGGCGGCGTGAGCGAGGCCGCCGGAGGCAGTGCGGGCGCCGTTGCCGGTGCGGCTGCGGGCGGGACCGGCGGAGGCGCGGCGTCCGGCACCACCGCGGTTTCCGGTTCCGGAGCGGTCAGTCCCCGGGGTACGGGGGCGGGGGCCTGCGGGGGGCGCGGCGTCGGTGTTTCCGCGAAGGGTTCTGGACCCGCCGGCAAGGCCGGGTCCGGTCGACTCCCCACCGTTGCCGGTTCCTGGGTGGCGTTCACCAGCCGGAGCGATGGGTAGCGGACCGATCTGGGATACGACGAACGCATCCGTGAACGCCGCGGCGGAGTGGATTCCCGGACTGGTCCCGGCGACCCGATTTCCGCAGGGGCGTTCACCACGGCCAAAGGCTCCTGCGCCCGCGTCGTGACAGAGCCGCTGAGGGTCAAGAATCCCGACAGCAGGCCGGCGATCCGCAAGACCTTTCGCTTCATCCTGTTCAGCTCCCGGGCCGTCCGCCCGCCACGCCATCAGGCCGGACGGTTCGACGAGCAGGGACGTGCCCGCCCCGCGGCGGGAAGATCGTCCGTTTCCCGGGTTCTTATCGGGTTTTTCGAATCCCCGCTTGACAGAGGTCGAGCCGATTCTCGCGATCAATCCCGGTTCGACCGCAGCGTCCCCACGACCTCGCGGACCGAATCGGCGCCGATCTCGCGGAGGCGAGCCGGCAGGTGATCGAGCAGCCGGCCGGCGGCGGTCGGGTCGGCAAAGGTCGCCGTGCCGACCTGCACCGCCGAGGCTCCCGCGACGAGGAACTCCATCGCGTCCTCGGCCGTCCAGATCCCACCGATCCCGATGATCGGCAAGCCCGGAACGCCCCGCGCGACTTCCCAGACCATCCGCAACGCCACCGGCTTGATCGCCGGTCCGCTCAGGCCGCCGATGTCGTTGGCCAGGATCGGCCGCCGCCGTCGCCAATCGACGGCCATCCCCTTGATCGTGTTGATCAGGCTGACCGCGTCCGCTCCGCCTTCCGCCGCGGCGCCGGCGATCGGAACGACGTCGGTGACGTTCGGCGTCAGCTTGGCGATGATCGGATACGGGCAATGCTGCCGGACCCGCTCGACCAGCCGACGGACCGTTCCGGCGTCGATGCCCAGGTCGAGGCCGTGGCTGACGTTCGGGCAGGAGATGTTCAGCTCGACTCCCGCCAGGCCCGGCTCGCGACCCAGCCGCTCGGCCATCGCGACGAACTGCTCCTCGTCCTCCCCCGCGATGTTCGCCACGACCGCCGTACCCACCGTCCGCAAGTACGGCAGATGATGCGCGACAAAATGGTCGATCCCGTCATTATCCAGACCGATGGCGTTGAGCAAGCCCGACGGCGTCTCGACCGTCCTGGGTGTCGGATTGCCGGCTCGCGGTCGCGCGGTCACGGTCTTCGGGATCACGCCGCCGAGCCGCTCCAGGGGCAAGAACCCCGCCATCTCGCGGACGTAGCCGAACGTCCCCGAGGCCACCATCACCGGGTTCTTCAACGCCAATCGGCCGAGCTTCACGGACAGGTCCACGGCGGCTTCCCCCTCGTTTCCTTCGCATCGCAACCCAGCGTAAGGCCGGTTGGGGATCGGCGTCCAGAGCGGTCCCGGTGTCCCACCCGCCCCTTGCCGACCGGACCAGGACCGCGCAGCATAGGCGCATCGGCTTCGAACAAACAGATCGGGGGTTTTCGATGGATGGGCCGGCGCAGGGCCAGACTCGCTGGCAACTCTCACTCCGCGAGGGCATGGTTTTGCTCGTGGCCCTCGCCGGCGCCCTGGCCCTCTGGCGCAACGAGGCCCGGTGGTGGTCGCAAGACGACTGGATCGATTTCGCCATCCGGTTCGTGATCGTCCTGCCGGCGGTCGCCATGCTCGTCGTCCTCTGGGTCCGCTCGGGACATGAGCCGCCCGGACCGCGCGGCCCCTGGTCGTCTCACGATGGCCGACGGTGATGGTAAGATGGACTTGTCCCGGATCGCGTCGCCGGGCTCACGGACCCAGGAGCGAAGCCGTCGTGCCGGCCACGATTCCGGACTCTCTTCCCCCCGGCCGTCGCGGCGGCTGGATCACCTCGGTCGGGCTCGGCCTGTCCCTGCTGGCCCTCTATCTCGCCAACGGCCGCGAGATCGGCTCCTACGACACCGAGGCGACCGCCCTGCTCCCCCGCGCGATCCTTCGCGGCGACGGTGTCCATCTCGACCACTTCGCCCTTTTGCTCCGTGAGCCCGACGGCCGCCCGCCGACTACATCGCCAGCCACCGCGGCCATCTCGTCTCGCGCTATCCCGGTCGGGCCGGCCCTGCTCGCCCTGCCCATCGTCGCCGTCGAGTCGTCCGTGCTCGACCGCCTTCGGCCCGGCTGGGACCAACCGCTCCTGTCGCGAATGGGCCTACGCCAAACTCCTGTCTCAGCACGCCTCCGCCCTCATCGCCGCGCTGGCTGGCGTCGCCCTCTTCCGGCTCCTCCGCCGGATCGTCCCCGGCCGCGTGGCCCTCATCGCGACACTCGCCGCATTCCTCGGTTCCGACCTCTGGGTCGTTGCCAGTCAGGCCCTCTGGCAGCACGGCCCCGCAGCCCTGGCCCTGACGACCGCCTTGCTCCTGCTCGTGGACCCCGCCCCTTCCCGCCTCCGCTTCCTGCTCGCCGGCCTGGCCAGCGGCTCCCTCGTCGCCTTCCGCGCCATCGACCTTGTCTTCGCCGCCCTCATCGCCGGCTGGGTGGCCCGTCACCACCCCCGTCGGCTCCTCTGTCTTCCTCCCCTTCCCCATCCTGATCGCCGCCGCCTTGATCGGTTACAACCTCTACTACTTCAACCACCTCACCGGTGGCCAGGCCGAGCTGGAGGCCTTGCATCCGACCCTCCACGGGGTCAACGGCCCCTGGTCCGGCGACTTCCTCGAAGGCGCCGCCGGCACGCTCGTGAGCCCCAGTCGTGGTCTCTTCATCTTCACTCCCTGGGCCGCTCTCGCGCTCGGACTGGCGCCCTGGTCAGCCCGCCGGTTAAAGACAATCCCGCTCGTCCCCTGGGTCCTCTGGGGACTTTTGCCCTATTTCCTCCTCCTCTCCCAGTACGCGGTCTGGTGGGCCGGCTTCTGCTTCGGCCCCCGCTACTGGACCGACGCCATCCCCTTGCTCGCCATCCTCCTCGCCTGCGGCCTCGCCTGGTCCCGCTCCCGTTCCCCGCTCCTCCGCCTCGCCTTCACCCTCACGATCCTGTTCTCCTTCGCCCTCCAGGCCCTCGGCGCCTGGTTCTACCCCAGTTCCTGGAATCTCCTCGACGCCCACGGCAGCCCTGCCAACATCGACACCCACCACGAACGCCTCTGGGATTGGTCCGACAGCGAGCTAACCCGCATCCTCCGTGACAAGATCCTCCGACCCAATCTTCATCCCGGGCACTAACCATTTTTCTTGTTCCCAAAAAATTTGATTCCTACGATCAAAACCCCCCTCGAGAACGATGATCTCTCCTGCCGGATCGCGTTTCCCCGGTCGTGCCGAGTCCTTTCGAGGAGTCCGCCGGGAGCGACGGGACTGTCGATTTCACCTCGCGCATGTTCTTGCCGAAAGCGCCCCGACTTGCCGTTACGAAACGAACCCGACGACACACTGGGAGAACTGGAGCAAGAATCCGACCTCAGCTCCCGCGTTCCTTGGTCGAGAACTCCCGTTACGAAACGAACCCGACGACACACTGGAGACTCTGGGTCGAATATTCCGCCCCGCGTTCCTGATGCGAAACGAACCCAGGGCCTCACCTTCCGCCGTTTCCGCCCTGGGGGGCAGGCCGCGGTCCAAATTCACCGCGACGGCACGAGCAACACAAAATTAATCCAAAACGAAGAAAAGATCACAAGTTCCTTCCGGATGCTTCCGCGTCCCGGGTCTCTCTGTGGGGAATCTTCTGCTCCCGTTCCCTTGGCCCGCCCCCCCCGACCCGTCATCATGGAGCCACTCCCCGAGCTGAGGCGACACCCCATGCCCACCCCACCCGCCCTCACCCGCCTCCAGGAACGTCTCCAGAAGGAGACCCGTTCCGAGGTGCGCTTCGACCGCGGTTACCGCGAGCCTCTATGCCACCGACGCCAGCCTCTATCAGATCGACCCCCTCGGCGTCGTGATCCCGCAGACGGCCGACGACGCATTGGCCGCCGTCCGGTTCGCCGCCGAGGAAGGCGTGGCCGTTCTCCCACGCGGGGCGGCCACGAGCCTCTCCGGGCAGACCATCGGACCGGCCCTCGTGATCGACTTCACCAAGTACCTGAACCGGATCGGCGTCGTCGATCGCGACCGGATGACCGTCCGCGTCGAGCCGGGCGTCGTGCTCGACCGACTCAACGCCCACCTTGCGCCGCTCGGCCTGATGTTCGGCCCCGACGTCTCCACCGGCGACCGCGCCACGATCGGCGGGCATGATCGGCAACAACTCCGCCGGCGCCCGCTCGCTCCGCTACGGCAAGACCGTCGATCACGTCGATTCCCTGGACGTTGCCCTCGACGACGGCACCCTTGCCCGCTTCGGCCCGCTGACGGACGACGAGCTGGAGGCGGTCTGCCGCCGCGAGGATCGCGTCGGCCATCTCCACCGGACCGTCCGCGACGTCGTCGCCCGCCATCGCGAGGCCATCGCCGCCGCCTTCCCCAAGATCCTCCGACGGGTCAGCGGCTACAACCTCGACGAGTTCATCCCCGGCCTTCCGGTTCGACCCGTCGGCTGGCCCGTCGAGCCTTTCCTCTTCAACCTCGCCCGCCTGATCGTCGGCTCCGAGGGGACGCTCGCCGTCGTCACCGCCGCCGACCTCAAGGTCGTCCCCAAACCCCCGGCTCAAGGTCTGGTCGTCCTCTCCTTCGCCACGATCCCCGCCGCGCTCGACCGTCTGCACGAGATCCTCGAAACCGAGCCCGGTCGCCGTCGAGATGCTCGACCGCACGATCCTCGACCTCGCCGCCCAGAACGCCGAGATGGCCCAGCACCTCGAATTCGCCGCCGGCCAGCCCGAGGCCGTCCTCGCCGCCCAGTTCTACGCCGATTCCGCCGAGGAACTCGCCGCCCGCGCCGACGACCTCGCCCGACGCTTCGAGGGCCGCCCCGGCGTCCTCGGCGTCCGCAAGAGCCTGGCCGACGCCGCGAAGGACTCCTTCTGGAAGGTCCGCAAGGCCGGCCTCTCGCTCCTGATGGGCATGGTCGGCGACGCCAAGCCCGTCGCCTTCGTCGAGGACACGGCCGTCGCCCCCGACAAGCTGCCCCAGTTCTACGAACGCTTCATGCAGGTCGTCGCCCGCCACGGCACCCGCGCCGCCTGCTACGGACACGCCGACGTCGGCTGCCTCCACATCCGCCCCGTCCTCGACATGAAGACGCCCGAGGGCGTCGACCCAGCTCCGCGCCATCGCCTCCGAGATTTCCGACCTCGTCGCCGAGTTCGGCGGCGCCATGAGCGGCGAGCACGGCGACGGCCTCGCCCGCAGCCGCTGGAACCGCAAGCTGTTCGGTGACGACGTTTACTCGGCCTTTCAGGAGATCAAATCCGCCTTCGACCCCCACAACCGCCTCAACCCCGGCAAGGTCGTCGCCGAGCCCGACCTCGCCGCCGACCTCCGCATCGGCCCGAGTTACCACACCGACGAACCTGCCGCCACCGGCTTCGACTTCTCCGATCAAGGCGGCTTCGCCCGCGCCGTCGAGATGTGCTCGGGCGTCGGCGCCTGCCGGAAGACATCCACCGGGACGATGTGCCCCAGCTACATGGTCACGCTCGAAGAGGAGCAGACCACCCGCGGACGCGCCAATGCCCTGCGCCTCGTCCTCTCCGGCCACCTCCCCGACGGCTTCGCCAACGACACCCTCCATGAAGCCCTCGACCTCTGCCTCCAGTGCAAGGCGTGCAAGACCGAATGCCCCTCGAACGTCGATCTCTCCCGCCTCAAGTCCGAAGCCCTCTATCAACTCTACAAGTCCACACCCCCGCCGATCGGCTCGCTGTTGATGGGCCACATCCACCAGCTCAACCCGATCGGCTCCGCAATGGCCCCGCTCGCCAACGCCACCTTGCGCAATCCTGTCTTCAAGTGGCTCCTCGAAAAGATCGCCGGGATCGACCGTCGCCGGACCTTGCCCACCTTCGAATCCAACCACCTCCGCAGGTGGTTCGCCTCTCATGAGCCCGATCCGCGAGCCGGCCGGCTCGGAACCGTCGTCCTCCTCGACGACTGCTTCACCACCTACAACACCACCTCCGTCGGCCGCGCCGCGGTCCGGGTCCTCGAAGCCTCCGGCTACCGCGTCGAGCTGGCGGGCCTGGCTTGTTGCGGACGTCCGGCAATCTCGAAGGGCCTGCTCGACGAGGCCCGCGACCTCGCCCGCGAGAACGTCCGCAAGCTCGCCCCGTATGCCCGTCGCGGGGTTCCGATCGTCGGCTGCGAGCCGAGCTGCTTGCTGACCCTCGTGGACGAGTACCGCGACTTCCGCCTCGGTGGCGATGCCGGCCTCGTCGCCGCCGCGAGTCGCCTGGTCGATGCCTTCATCGCCGACCGCGACCGCGTCCCCGACCTCCCCCTGAAGGACCGCGCCGCCCGGGTCCTCCTTCACGGCCACTGTCAGCAAAAAGCCCTCGTCGGCACCGCCGGAACGGTTGCGGCGCTCGCGTCGCATCCCCGACCTCGATGTGACCGTCCTCGACTCCGGCTGCTGCGGCATGGCTGGCTCGTTCGGTTATGAAGTGGGGCATTACGAGGTCAGCACCGCCCTGGCCAACCGCGTCCTCCTCCCCGCCGTCGCGTCCGACCGGGGCGCCTTGCTCGTCGCCCCCGGCTTCTCCTGCCGGAGCCAGGTCCACGGCCTGGCCGGCATCGAGGCGTTGCACCCGATCGAGCTGATCGCGGAGCAACTTTTGGACTCGGCAGTCATCTCTGGACCAGTAGGCCCGACTTCAGTCGGGCCTACAAATTCAAAAATGACTGGATAGGCCCGACTGAAGTCGGACCTACTGATCGACGAACGTTCCCGATCTCAGACGATTCGATTCCCGACGGAGACCCTTCCCATGCCCCGACCCCTCCTCCTCCTGGCTGCCGCTCTTGCCTTCGCCACCGCCCCGGCCCTCGGCCAGAACGCCGACGAGGTCAACTACGAAGAAGCGAAGGTCCCCGCCTACACCCTGCCCGACCCGCTGTTGATGTCCGACGGCACGCCCGTTCGCGACGCCGAGACCTGGAACCAGCGCCGGCGTCCCGAGGTTCTGAAGCTCTTTCAGGACCACGTCTATGGCCGTTCTCCCGGCCGACCGGAAGGTTTGCGGTTCGAGCCCGGCCCGGTCGTCAACGACGCCGTCGGCGGCAAGGCCACCCGGCAACAGATCACCGTCCACTTCTCCGCTGATCCCGACGGCCCGAAGATGGACCTCCTCCTCTACATCCCCAACAACCGCCCCGGCCCGCACCCGGCCTTCGTCGGCCTGAACTTCGGCGGCAACCACACCATCGAGGCCGACCCCCGCATCCCGATGGCCCGCGGTCGCGACCGCAACAACAAGCCGCCCGGCCGTCCCCGTGGCGACGCCGCCTCGCGCTGGCCCCTGGAATTGATCCTCGACCGCGGCTACGCCCTCGCCACGGCCTACTACGGCGACATCGACCCGGACTTCGACGACGGCTTCCAGAACGGCGTCCACCCCCTCTTCTACCGACCCGGCCAGTCCCGCCCCGACCCCGATGAGTGGGGCTCCATCGGCGCCTGGGCCTGGGGCCTCAGCCGCGCCCTCGACTACCTCGAAACCGATCCCCGGATCGACCCGAAGCGCGTCGGCGTCATGGGGCACTCCCGGCTCGGCAAGACCTCCCTCTGGGCCGGCGCCCAGGACACCCGCTTCGCCCTCGTCGTCTCCAACGACTCCGGCGAAGGAGGCGCCGCGTTGGCCCGCCGACGCTTCGGAGAAACGACCAAACGGATCAACACCGCCTTCCCCCACTGGTTCAACGCTAACTTCAAGCAATACAACGACCGGGAAGACGAGATCCCCGTTGACCAGCACATGCTGATTTCCTTGATTGCTCCCCGCCCCGTCCTGGTCAACAGCGCCGAGGAGGACCGCTGGGCCGACCCCCGCGGCGAATTCCTCTCGGCTCAAGGGGCCGACCCGGTCTATCGCCTGCTCGGCACCGATGGCCTCGCCGCCCGCGACATGCCCGGCACGAATGTGCTCGTCTGGAGCCGGATCGGCTACCACATCCGGCCCGGCAAGCACGACGTCACCACCGTGGACTGGACCGCCTACCTCGACTTCGCCGACCGCCACCTCGGCCCGCCCGCCCACCGTTCGTCCAGGTGAGGGATCGACAGGGAGGGCGAATCGAGGAATTTGTCGTGTGGCTACTCGCTTTCCTCGTTGCGGCGTGCTACGGTAATACTCGCACGCATCCAAAGGGGTCCTCCCATCGGCCACTCTCCCGAATCGTCAGCGCTCCAGGACGAGGGTCTGTCCATGCGTACCAGACGACGCGGTTTCACCTTGATCGAACTCCTGGTCGTGATTGCGATCATTGGAGTCCTGATCGCGCTGTTGCTGCCGGCCGTCCAGGCCGCCCGCGAGGCGGCCCGGCGGGCTCAATGTACCAACAACCTCAAGCAACTCGGGCTGGCCGTCCATAACTATCACGACGTTCACAACTGCCTTCCTCCCGGCCGAATCTGGGCCTACCTGCCCGGCGGCAGCTACCCCACGATCTTCTCCGGCACCCAGAACACGACCTGGTTCGAGCTGATGCTGCCGATGATCGAGCAGGGGACACTCGCCAACGCCTTCAACTTCTCCCTCGGTGCCGAGGGCATCCCCGGCGGCGGCCTCAACCCCGCGCTCGGCCTCTTCGCGAACAGCACGGTCGCCGCCACCAAGATCGCCGTCTTCCAGTGCCCGAGCGACAGCCAGCGCGTCTTCCAGATCACCCCCCAGTACGCCGGCGGCCTGCTCAGCGGCCCGATCATGACGAAAGGCAACTACGCCGTGAGCTGGGGCAACACCAACTGGCGGCAATCCACCATCGGCACCCAGGTTTACTTCAAGTCGGCCTTCGGCCACGACATGAATGTCCGCTTCGCCTCCGTCACCGACGGCACGAGTAACACCTGCTTCGCCGCCGAGGTCCTGCAGGGCGACCGCTACGACGTCCGCGGCGTGATGTGGTCCAGCGTCCCTGGCGGCGGCTCCTACATGACCCGCTTCACGCCGAATTCCTACAAGGACTACCTCAACCTCGTCAACGGCACCGACTACCTCAACCAGCCCATCTTCTGCGTCAACGAGGCCTTCCTCCCCTGCAACGGCAACGCCGGCGACAACAATGCCTTCGCCGCCACCCGAAGCCGCCATCCCGGCGGCATCAACATCATGTTCGGCGACGGCGGCGTCCGCTTCGTCAAGAACACCATCAATTCTTACGTCTGGATCGCCATCAACACCATCAGCAACAACGAGGTCATCAGCGCCGACTCGTTCCAGTGATCGGCCTTGTTCCGCACTTCGGACCGTTCACCAGTCACGGCTCACCGGTCAAGGCGCTTACCCGTGAGCCGTGGCGTTACCACGCCGCATCGAGCAACCGCGCCATATCTTGCTCGTCGCAGGCCCGTGGGTTGGTCCGGTGGCAGTGGTCACTCATCGCCAGAGCGGCGTAGTGTCCGATCCGGGAACGCTCCAGTCCTTCGACCTGCCCCAGTCGCGGGGGCAAGGGTAACCGGGAGAGCAGCAACTCGATCAAGGTGATGAAGTGGCCGGGACCGTCGCCCGAGCGGCCGAGGCCGAGCGTCGCGGCCAGCTCCGCCAGCCGGGGCTCGGCGGCCTCGCGATTGAAGCGGAGCGCATGAGGAAGCAGGATCGCGTTGAGCGTGCCATGATGGGCCCGTCCCTCTCCTCCCAGAGCATGGGAGAGCGAGTGAACCACGCCCAGCCCTTTGTGAAAGCTGATCCCGCCGAGCAAGGCCCCCATCATCAACGACCGCCTCGCCTCCCGCTGGGTGCCGTCCCGAACGCAGACTTCCAGCCCCCGGGCGACTTGTCTCAGACCTTCCAGGGCGATGCCGTCGCAGATCGGATGATAGGTGCTGGAAAGGTAGCTCTCGATCGCATGCGTCAACGCATCCATTCCCGTTCCCGCAGTGAGAACCGGAGGCAGCCCGTAGGTCAGCTCGGGGTCGCAGATGGCGACGTTCGGCAGCAGGTGGGGGCTCAACACGATCGTCTTCCGGCCCGTCTCCGGGAGCTGGATCAGGGCCCCCCGACCGGCCTCGCTGCCGGTCCCTGCGGTCGTCGGCACGGCGATCAAGGGCGGTAGGTTGGCTGTGATCCGTGCCGAACCGCCAGTCGTCAGGTCGTAATCGGCCAGCCGGCCCGGATGCGTCGCCAGCAAGCGAATACCCTTGGATGCGTCGATCGGGCTCCCGCCTCCCAGGCCGACCAGACCGTTGCAGCCCCGCTCCCGATACCGCAGCAGACCCTCGAGGCAATCGGCCTCCGTCGGGTTGGGCTGCACGCCATCGAAGACGACCGCCCCCCGCAATCCCCCGGCAACCTGATCCACCAGGCCAAGCTCGACGAGCCCCCGGTCGCTGACGACCAGGGGTCGGGTCACACCCAGCCGGGTCAACTCGCCGGCCAGTTCCCGACGAGCCCCTTCACCGAAGAGGATGCGGTTGGGGAAGGTGAAGATCGCCAGGCCCGGATTCGGAGTCGCGGTCATCGCGGTTGCATCTCGAAGGCTGGGGCGGTCTTGAGGCCGATCGCGTCCCGGATCGCGCCGGACCGGTCTCAATCCAGTTGCGCCAGCAGTCCTTCCATTTCGGCCGCCGCATGGCCGTCGCCCCGGGCCTGGGCCTTCGCGACCCCCTCGCGGAGATACTTCCGCGCCGGCTCCGCCTCGCCCGACTCCAGGTACGACTGACCGAGTTGTTGATAGGCCGCCACCTGGTCGTCCGGGTGGTCGGTGATCAAAGCCAGTAATCGCTCTCGGCCCTCGGCCACGTCCCCGTCCCGGAGACATTGCAGGGCCAGGCCGTAGCGGAGGAACGTGTCGCCTGGATCTTCCGCCAGGCTCGCTTCGAGCACCCTCCTCCGCGCCGACTTCTCGGCCATCACAATCCCCCCTCACCGAATCGCCCTGATCCGCATGAACCACCGGACCTAACCTAACCTTTCGCTTCGCGAGCCGTCAATCGCCGAGGTGCGGGTGTCAAGCGAGGTAAGGTTTTCGAGTGGTAAGGAAGATGTGGGAAGCTGGAGAGCTTTGATACGGCGCTCTTCAAGGTGGGGATTTGGGTAACCGATTCAAACGAGGTCGGAGGTCGGTGATCGGGGAAGACCAGGTGGCCCCGGATGGTAACGGCCTCGGCCCGGAGACCCCTCGATGAACTTTGGCACCATGCCCGCGAAGTCGTGTGGGAGACGAGGGTGGGTTGGCTGGGGCCTTCTGGCCGTGGCCTTGACGCTCGGGGGCCGCCCCCTGCGAGCGGGCCTGACCGAGCGTCGAACCCCCATCGTGGCGGCTATCCAGAAGGTCCAGCCGTCGGTGGTGAGCATCACGAGCGAGAAGAAGGCTGCCTCGCCAAGCCGATGGCCGTTCTCAGCCGAGGAGGCCCAGAGACCGCGAGTCAGCGGCATGGGCACGGGTGTGGTCATCGACGGTCGGGGCTTCATTCTCACCAATCAGCACGTTGTTGATAAGGTCCAGGGGATCGAGGTTCATCTGTCCGACGGCTCGGTCTATCCGGCACGCTTGATCCAGCAGGACGTGACGATGGACCTGGCCATCCTCAAGGTCGAGGCCGGCCGCCCCTTGCCGGCGATCGTCATCGGCAGCTCGGCCGACCTGATGATCGGCGAGACGGTCATCACGATCGGCAACGCCTTCGGCTACGAGAACACAACCTCGGTCGGAATCGTCGAGCGCCCTGGGCCGCGACGTGACGCTCTCGGACGAGCAGGTCTATCGCCACTTGATCCAGACGGATGCCTGCATCAACCCGGGCAATTCGGGTGGGCCGCTGGTGAACGTCGACGGCGAGCTGATCGGGATCAATGTCGCGGTTCGGGCCGGGGCGCAGGGGATCGGCTTTGCCTTGCCGATCGACGACGTGAAGCGGGTTGCCGCCGAGATGATGAGCACCCGGCGGCTGGCCGCCACCTGGCATGGCCTGCTTGCCAGCGAGGTCTTCCGCGGTGAGGACCGCTACGTCGTCCTGCACGAGGTTCAACCGGGAAGCCCCGCGGATCTCGCAGGCTTCCAACGCGGTGACGAAGTGGTCCGCGTCGGTGACTTTGAGGTCGAAACGCCGCTCGATATCGAGCGTGGTTTGCTCGATGTCCGGCCCGGACAAAAGGCTTCGGTCGTGGTTCGTCGTGGCGGCGAGGAGAAAGTGTTGCCGATTGAACCTCAACCGGTCGGCCGCACGGTTGCCGCCAACTCTCCGCCCAGTCCGGTGACGGGCACGAACAATGATCCGGCGGTCGAGCAGGTCTGGAAGCTCCTGGGGTTGAAGACCGTGCCGGTTTCTCGCGATTACGTGAAGGTTGTCTCCCCGACCTTCCGCGGCGGGCTTTACGTCCAGGCCGTCTCCCCTGATAGCCCGGCGGCGCGGGCGGCCATCCAGAAGGGGGATATTCTCGTCGGCATGAACGTCGGCGACCGCGACCTGGAGACGATCCGGCCCGACAACGTCCTCTACATCCTCAAGCATCCACAGGTGGCCCGCTCGCATTCCCTGCCGTTTTACATCGTCCGGCGCAATGAGTTCGTCCAGGGACTGCTGAGCCTCGGCGGCCAGGGTGACGAGACCCGCCGCTGAGACGAGGGCAAGGCGGTTCGCACCATCCTGGCATTACGTTTGCTGAAGCTTCATCCGAATCCACAACCGCGTCTTCCCCCTTCGCGCACCGCGGCGGTGACGCTCCTGGCGATCCGAGACCGGGGCGATCCCCGGGACCGCCGCGTACTCCAGCGATCGGGTCGGAGTCTCCACCATGCCCCTGCTGACCCATCAGGACAAGGAAGCCAGAGCCACCGGGACGGCACTGACGTATATCACCATTGGTGCCATCCTGAGCGTCCTCTCAGGGACCTCGTTCTTCTTCTTCAACGAGCCGTTTGCGGATAACCGCATCCTCGGCTACATCCGTGTCGCCACGCTGCTCATCGGCCTGGTCTTGCTGGCGATTGGCCTGGCGGTTGGCCAGATCGCCCGCACTTCTCGTCCGGTTGATCCGGAGGCCGATGAAGAAGCCGCCCTCCACGCGACCCGTGAGCAGGCGGAAGCTCACGCCGAGCACACCAAGCTTTAGCGGGGACGTGGATCGGGCCGCGATCTGATCTCTCTCCCCGGCAGCTTCCGGCAGTGAGCACGGGTGTTTCCGACCCAACTCGGCCCGGATGAAGACCCCTTTCCCTCGGCCCCGCTGGCCCGTATCGTGTGGCCAGTTGGGGCCAGACGGTTGGCAACGCGCCGGGGGAAGTTTGCCGTGTCGCCGAAGGTGGTCATTGCGCCGGACAAGTTCAAGGGTAGCCTCTCGGCCCCCGAAGCCTCCGACGCGATGGCTCGCGGCGTCGTCGCCGCCTGGCCCGAGGCCACGATCGATCGCTTTCCCATGGCCGACGGTGGTGAGGGGACGGTCGAGGCCCTCGTCTCAGCCACCGGCGGGATTGACTGCGAGGCGATGGTAACCGGGCCCCTGGGCGAGCCCGTGGCGGCACGCTTCGGTTTGCTCGGAGACGGGCGGACCGCCGTCGTGGAGATGGCCGCGGCCTCGGGGCTCGTGCTCTTGCCGCCTGCACGTCGGGATCCGTTCCGCACGACAACATACGGCACCGGCGAATTGCTCCTCGCGGCGATCGACGCGGGGGCTCGCAAGGTCGTCCTCGGAATCGGCGGGAGCGCCACCAACGACGGCGGGGCCGGTCTTGCGCAGGCACTGGGTTACCGACTCCTCGACGCCGAAAGTCGCGAACTCGAACGCGGCGGCGGTCCCCTGGGCCGGCTCGCCCGGATCGACGCGACCGGTCGCGACCGGCGGCTGGATGGCGTCGAGGTGGCCGTGGCCTGCGATGTGGACAATCCTCTGACCGGCCCGCGAGGGGCCTCCGTCGTCTTCGGACCTCAGAAGTTTGACCCCGCCCGTCGCCCATCCCGCGAAGAGATCGATCAACTCGACCACCATCTTGCCCACCTCGCCTCCATCATCGAGCGCGATCTGGGCAAATCCGTCTCCGAACACCCCGGTGCCGGCGCCGCCGGTGGCCTCGGAGCGGGTCTGCTCGCCTTCGCGGGCGGCCGGCTCGAACGTGGCGTCGAGTTGGTGATCGCGGCTGTCGGCCTGCGATCCCGACTCGAAGGCGCCGCGCTCTGCCTGACCGGCGAAGGCTCGCTCGATGGCCAATCCGCCTCGGGCAAGACGGCCGTCGGCGTGTCGCGACTGGCCCGCGAACTGGGCATCCCCGTGCTCGCCCTGGCCGGCACGCTGGGCGAGGGGGTCGAGGCCGTTCTGGGAGAGGGAATCTCGGCCTATTTCTCGATCTGCCCCGGCCCCATCTCCCTGGACGCGGCCGTCCATTTCGCTGCTCCCCTGCTGACCGCCGCGACCGAACAGACTGTCCGAGCCTTCCGCGCCAGGAATGGGAAGACTCCGGCGTGAGACGGTTGGACTTGCAGGCGGCTTGCAGGCCGTGTCAGGCTGGATTTTCAGGCTCGGTTGTCGGAACACGGAGTCGGCCAGTTCCGTTCCGATCGGATTCCCCGGATTCTCCACCCTCAAAGCTGCGACGATGCCCACCGAGTTTCCCCACATGCAACCGACTCCTGCCCATCGATCGCCGCCCGGCGAGTTCGGTCTGATCGCGGGCTTCCGGGCGAGAGTCGGGAGAGGCGAACGGGTGATCTGCGGCATCGGGGATGATTGTGCCGTGCTTGCGGCCACTGATGGGAGACCGTGGCTGGTGACGACCGACATGCTCATGGACGGTCGCCACTTCCGGCTGAAGGAGGCGGGACCGGAAGTCGTCGGTCGCAAGGCGATGGGGGTGAACCTCTCGGATATCGCCGCGATGGCGGGTCAACCGGTCGCGGCGGTCGTGGCCGTGGCCCTGCCTCGTTCCGAGGCGGAGCGGATCGCACCGCCGCTGTTCGAGGGGCTTCGCAGCATGGCCGAGCAGTATGGGACGTCCCTCGTCGGTGGTGACACGAACGCCTGGGACGGCCCGCTCGTCGTCTGCGTGACCGTACTCGGCGAGGCAAGTGAGGCTGGACCAGCCTTGCGGTCGTCGGCAAGGCCGGGTGATGTCGTTTTGGTGACGGGGCCCCTTGGCGGCAGTCTTCTGGGACGTCACCTGGAGCCGATTCCGCGGATCGCCGAGGCCCGAGCGCTGCGGAGTGTCGTGGGGCGATTGGCCCTGATCGACATTTCTGACGGCCTCGCGTCCGACCTAGGGCACATCCTCGAAGAGAGTGGCGGCCTGGGGGCGCTGATCGAGGCGGACGCCGTTCCGGTCCATCCCGATGCCCGCAAGGTTGCCGCTGTGGACGGTCGTACTCCTCTGGATCATGCACTCTCGGACGGAGAAGACTTCGAGCTCTGCCTGACCGTCTCACCGGAGGACGCCGAGCGTCTGCTGGCGCATCCACCGGAGGGCTTACGCTTGCAACGTCTCGGGACGATCATCGCCGAACCGGGCCTGCTCCTGCGGGGTCCCGACGGCGCGGTCGTGCCCTGTACGGCCCGCGGATTCGATCACCTCGCCGGAACGGGTTGAAGGGAGGAATGCCGATGGAGGTCGCGGAGAAGCCCGACGCCCTGGTGATCGACGTGGAGAGCGAGGCCGAGACGGAGCGAATTGGCGAGGCGCTGGCAGGATGGGTGGCGCCGGGGACCGTCATTGGTCTGATCGGCCCCCTCGGGTCCGGTAAGACTCGGCTGGTCCGGGCGATTGCCGAGGCTCTCGGCGTCGAACCGAAAGCGATCGCCAGCCCGACCTTCGTACTGATCCATGAGTACGAGGGCGTGCTGCCGGTCTATCACTTCGACACGTACCGCCTGACGAGCCCGGAGGAGTTTGAAGACCTCGGGGCTTCGGACTACTTTGACGCGGGTGGGCTCTGCCTGGTCGAATGGGCCGACCGCGTCGCCGGACTTCTTCCGGCCGACGCCTGGACCGTCCGGATCGAGCCTCAGGGGACGCGACGGCGGTTTCATCTGAATGTCCCCGAGCCCGCCCGGCTAGCCGAGCGCCTGTCGCGTCATTGAGGCCAAGGAGAACCAGGCCCGGGTTTTGACGTCGGCCGACGCTCGATCTAGAGTCCCCTTAGAGACCGCGTCCGCGTCGAATCCCGCGGGACCGCCCGGCAGACTTCTTCGTCGTGGAGTGACCACCCTGGAATTCTGGGTTCCTCGTCGAGTTCTTTCTGACCAAGAGGTCAGAATCTCACTCGACGGTGGTGCTCACAGAGCCGCCAAAGAGATCCTCAGGATTTCAGGTGCCCCGCTCAACCATGAATGACCCGTGCTGCCGGGCGATTTCGAGCCATCCAACCGGAGGGAGACTCCGACCGTGAGCCTCGCCGCGCCCAGCACGCTACCCGCCGTGGACCTCGGTGAGAAGCCGACGTTCCGCCCCCAACCCGTGACTGACTTCGCCTCGGCCGGCCTGACCCCCGCTCAGGTCGAGGCGCTCGTCCTGAAGTTCCTTTTGAACGTCGGCATGGCCTCCGGCCGCCGGATCGCCGACGAGCTTGGAATGCCCTTCGGTCCCTACCCCGACTTCCTGCGCAGCCTCAAGAACCAGCAAATCCTCGCCTACGCCAACGCCGCCACGGCCAACGACTTTTATTACACCCTCACCGACGCCGGACGTGCGCGGGCGAAGGTTTATTTCGACGAGTGCGCCTACGTGGGTACGGCGCCCGTGCCGTTCGCTGACTACGTCGAGTCGATCGCCGCTCAGACAATCAACACCGAGCAGCCCAAGGAGGCCGACCTCCGACGCGCCTTCTCCGACCTCCTGGTCTCCGAGGAGATGTTCCGCCTGCTCGGTCCGGCGATCAACTCCGGCCGCGGCATGTTCCTCTACGGCTACCCTGGCAACGGCAAGACCTCGATCGCGGAACGAATCACACGCTGCTTCGGTACGACCGTCTGGATTCCTCGCGTTATCAACGCCGAGGGCCAGATCATCAAGCTCTTCGACCCCGCCAACCACGAGCCGATCAGCGCCCGCAAAGGGGGCATCCTCCGCGGCGACGAGCAGGACGACCGCTGGATCCAGATCAAGCGTCCCACCATCGTCGCGGGCGGCGAGCTGACGATGGACAGCCTCGAAATCCGCTACGATCCGGCGACGAAGACCTGCGAAGCCCCCCTCCAGATGAAGAGCAACAACGGCACGTTCCTCATCGACGACTTCGGCCGCCAGCGGATGTCGCCTCTGGAACTGCTCAACCGCTGGATCGTACCGCTGGAAAAGCGCTACGACTTCCTCTCGTTGCCCAACGGCAAGAAGATCCGCGTACCCTTCGACCAGCTCATTCTCTTTTCCACAAACCTGGAGCCCAAGCAACTCGTCGATGAGGCCTTCTTGCGCCGGATTCCGTACAAGATTCACGCCTCCGACCCGACCGAGCCGATGTTTCGCAAGATGTTCGAGATCTTCGCTCCCAAGCTCGGCTTCCCCGAGATTCCGGCGGGGAGCATCGACTACCTCATCGACAAGCATTACCGTCGGGTCAACCGCCCCTTCCGTGCCTGCCAGCCGCGCGACCTCTTGCTCCAGATCAGGAACTATTGCATCTACCAAGACCTGCCTCTGGAGTTGAAGCCGGAATACTTCGACTTCGCGGCAATGAATTACTTCACGGTGATGTGATTCTGGATCGCTGGGAAGTGGGAGAGAGGAGTCACCACAAAGGGAGAACCCAGCATCAGGTTCCGGCGGGCTTTCCGCCCCTTGGCTGTCGGCAGACGTGACAGCGGGGGCGGCTGGCCCTGAGGAAAGCAAAACTCCAAGAGGAATCCTTTGGATGTCTCCAGAGGCACGAAGGACACGAGGGTGCCACGAGGAGACCTCTGCTTCACGGTAGCTCCTTCACTTCGCGAGGAACCATTCCCCGTGATTCCGAGGTCCCTGGAGAGACGCCCCACCTGACCTCAGGCCATCTTCACCTCAAACCGAACTCCCTGGGACAGGGGAAGTTCGCCACCGTAGTTGAGGGTACAGGTCTGTCGTCGCATGTAGGCTTTCCAGGCGTCGGAGCCAGCCTCGCGACCACCGCCGGTGGCCTTCTCTCCACCGAAGGCACCGCCGATCTCGGCGCCGGAGGTGCCGATGTTGACGTTGGCGATCCCACAATCGGAGCCCTCGGCCGAGAGGAACCGCTCGGCTTCGCGGAGGTCGTCGGTGAAAATGGACGAGGAGAGCCCCTGCTCAACGCCATTCTGGTAGGCGATGGCCTCGTCGAGGTCGTTGTACGTCAGGGCGTAGAGGATTGGGGCGAACGTCTCAACACTCACGATCGGCATGTCGGCCCGGGCGCGGACGATCGCGGGCTCGACGAAGAAGCCTGGCCGGTCGAGCCGCCGACCCCCTTGTAGGACCTCGCCCCCCTGCTCCTCCGCCGCGTGAAGGGCTTCGCTCATGGACACGGCCGCTCGCTCGTTGATGAGGGGGCCCATCAGGATGCCGTCTTCCCACGGGTCGCCGATCGGGACGCTCGTATAAGCCCGGGCCAGTCGTTCGAGGAACGCTTCGGCGATCGACTCGTGGAGGATCAGGCGCCGAAGCGTCGTGCAGCGCTGGCCGGCGGTGCCGACGGCAGCGAAGAGGACGGCGCGAAGGGCCAGGTCGAGGTCGGCGCGGGGGGTGACAATCGCCGCGTTGTTGCCGCCCAGTTCCAGCAACGCGCACCCTGTCCGCTGGCCGACCACCGCACCCACCCGGGCGCCCATCCGGCAGCTCCCGGTCGCCGAGATCAAGGGCAGGCGGCGGTCGTGGATCATTCGCTCCCCGACGTCTTCGGCGCTGCCCGAGCAGAGATTGAAAACGCCTTCGAATCCGAACTCGTTCATAACGCTGTTGATGAGGTTCTGCACCGCCAAGGCTGTCAACGGCGTTTCGGGCGAGGGCTTCCAGATCATCGTGTCGCCGCAGACGGCAGCAATCGCGGCGTTCCACGACCAGACGGCGACCGGGAAGTTGAAGGCCGTGATGATCCCGATGGGACCGAGCGGGTGCCACTGCTCGATCATCCGGTGCCGGGGACGCTCGCTGGCAATCGTCAGGCCATGAAGCTGGCGTGAGAGTCCCACGGCGAAGTCGCACATATCAATCATCTCCTGAACCTCGCCCAGCCCCTCGGAGAGGATCTTGCCCGTCTCCAGGGTCACGAGGCGGCCCAGGTCGTCCTTGTGCTCGCGGAGCGACTGACCGAGTCGGCGGATCGCCTCGCCACGACGCGGGGCGGGGACCGTTCGCCAGTCGCGGAAGGCGGCCAAGGAGGCTTCGGAGGTGCTTTCGTAGTCGTCCGTCGTGCCCAGGCGCACGTGGGCGATCGGCTCGCCCGTCGTGGGATTGATCGAGGCGATCTCCTCACCGCCGGGCTCCTCGATCCAACGACCGGCGTAAACCCCTCCCTGGACCGTGCGGAGCCCAAGCCTTCGCAAGACATCCTCGAACATGGTGCCTCCGTTTCTTCAGCCATCGTCTCGGGAATTGGGCGTCCGAACCACCTTATCGATCATGCCAGCTTCCGGAAGGTCGTGACAAGCGGAGCCGCGCTGGCGGATCCTCAGACGTCAATGTTTCCCCTGGTGCGGAATTCTTTTGCTTAATTCCATGCAATGGCATTACGATTCCGGTCGTCGGCCGTCTGGCCGGAACGGGCTGCGTTTGCGAGCGGTCCGGCGGTGCACAGTCCCTGATGGCGGGGACAAAGGGCCAGAGTGCGAGGAGGGGAGGCCACCATGTTCCGGGTCGCGAATCGCCTGATGCCGGTTCTGTTTCTGTTCGGAGTCGCCGGTTGCCTGGAGGAGCCGTCTTCCGCCGATTCGAAGGGTAAGCCAGCGGTACCCGTCGAGGACGGCGCCACGCTCCAGGGGTTGGACGCCCAGGAGCGTGAGGTTTATTTCCATACCGCCGAGGGGAGCGAATTGTATCCGGTAGTCTGGATCAAGGCTCTGGACAGCAGCAAGACAAACGAGCCGTTCTTGCAGGACCCGGAGCGGTTCGGATTCATCCCCGATCCGGACAACGCCGACGGTTTACCGATCGGCCTCACGTCGCATAAATCGCGTGGTGTCGAGTTCCTCGGCGAGATGGTCGGGATCAACTGCGCGGCCTGCCACGTCGGCAAGATCACCTACAAGGATCAGGAAAAGCTGATCCTGGGTGCTCCGAACCTTTTTGATCTAAACGGGTTTTACCTCGAACTCTTCCAGTCGGCCGGCGACACCGCGAAGGACCCGAAACGGCTGGCCGAGTTCCTGGAACGGATCGGCAAGGAGGGTGGCGTCGCAGCCGAGGACAAGGCACGGCAGGCCGCGGGCCTGCTCTTGCAGTTTGCCGAGTCCAAGACGGGTGAGTTGGAGGGTGCCGAGCGTGAGCTGGCCATGAAGGCGCAGTCGTTGATCGACAAGGTCGGCCGTGACCTCCAGGGCAACCTCGACGCCGCCAGCACACCCCAGGGACGCGCTGCCCTCCGAAAGCAGATCGCGAGTCGATTCGAGGGCGACCTGGAGGGCGTCGCCGACGCGATGAAGAAGGCCGGGCACGTCGCCGACAAGCTCCGCGACCTCAAGGTCAATCCCGACCAGGTGAAACAGGCCGTCATGGACGTGGCGATCAACGCCAAGCTCATCAAGGCCCGGCTCATCTTCCTCAAGAAACTCCAGAAGCTCCACGAGACGACTCGCCCCGAAGGCGGACCCGGCCGGATCGACGCCTTCGGCAGTATCCGTGACCTCGTCTTACCCGAGAAGGACAACATCGACGCCAACGCACCCGTCAGCTACCCGCATCTCTGGCAGGTCAACCAGACCGACTGGCTCCACTGGGACGGCAACACCAACTCCCTCATGCAGCGTAACGTCGGCCAGTCGCTCGGCCTGGGGGCCGTCTATGACCCGGAGACCTTTTCCTCGACCGTGCTTCCTCGGGAGCTCTACCGCCTTGAAGTCCTGACGCGCAAGATCGAGCCTCCGGTCTGGCCTACCGAGATGCTCGGTGCGATCAGCCAGTCCAAAGCCGAGCGCGGTGCCGCCCTCTTCCGGGACAACTGCGCCCGCTGCCATTCGAGCCTCAATGAGCCCCAGGTCGCGAAGCGTGAGGTCGAGGTTCCGCTCGACGAGATCGGTACCGATCCCCGCCGCGCCCGAAATGTTCAGATCAACATCGATCGCAAGCCCGATGGTTCGGGTGGGACCCCGTTCATCCAGGGGCTGGAGACGGTCGCAGCCCGGTTCACGCAGGTCGCCTACAAGGACAACAAGGTTACACCCGCGGAGCAGGCGAAGATGGACCTCCCGCCGGACAAGGTGAAATGGCGGACCACCGGAGCCTACATCGGCCGCCCACTCGTCGCCGCCTGGGCAACCGCTCCTTACCTCCACAACGGCTCCGTGCCCACGATCTACGACCTTCTCAAGCCCCCCGCCCAGCGACCCAGAACATTCCCCCTCGGCCACCGCGAGTACGACCCGGTCCACCTCGGCTACGTGACTGACCCGCAGAAGATCCCCGCCGACCAGCGCGGTCGTTTCCCGGACTTCGACGCCACCTTGGAGGGCAACCTCAACATCGGTCACGACTACGGCACCGGGTTGCCTGAGGACGACAAACTCGCGATCCTTGAATACCTCAAGCTCTCCGAGGAGCAGAAAGAAACGCTCCTCGCGAAGCTGCCCAGGCCGTGAACCCAACGACCGGCCGGTGAGACCGGCCTGGTTGGCTCCGAGACACGACAATGCCTCAGACGATCACCCAGGTCGACGCCTTCACCGACTGCCCTTTCACCGGCAACCCGGCCGCGGTCTGCATCCTCGAACATCCCGCCGACGATCGATGGATGCAGCACGTGGCGCGGGAGATGAACCTCTCGGAAACAGCCTTCCTGCATCGTGAAGTTGAGGACGGCTTCCGACTCCGCTGGTTCACCCCGAAGGTCGAGGTAGACCTCTGCGGCCACGCCACGCTCGCCGCGGCCCATGTGCTCTGGGAAGAAGGATTTCTCGACCCTTCGCAACCGGCCCGCTTCCTCACCCGGAGCGGCCCGCTCTCGGCTATGCGACAAGGCGATCGGATCGCGATGGACTTCCCCGCCAAGCCCCCCACGCCGGGCGATGACATACCGGGATTGGCCGAGACTCTGGCCGTGCCGGTAGCCTGGATGGGCTTTAACGGCATGGACGCCCTGGTTTTGCTCGAATCGGAGGAAGCCGTCCGCACGCTTCAGCCCGACCTGACGCGGCTGGCGGCGGTCCCGGTCCGCGGCCTGATCGTCACGGCCCGTGCTGCTGGGGCCGATTTCGACTTCGTCTCGCGGTTCTTCGCTCCGGCGGCCGGAGTCCCAGAGGACCCCGTCACCGGCTCGGCCCACTGCTGCCTCGGCCCTTACTGGGGCGAACGGCTCGGCCGCGTGGAGCTGATCGGCTTTCAGGCCTCGGAGCGCGGCGGGGTCGTCCGGGTACGACTCCAGGGCGATCGGGTGACGCTGATCGGCCAGGCCGTGACGGTTCTCCGTGGCGAGCTTCTCGTCGGGCCTTGAGACTTCTCAATACGGGGCGGACTGGGGCTTGCGTCATCAGGGACTGGTCCGCGATCCTGGTTGGTCGGTTGAGCCAGATCAAAGAGCCCTCGACGGAGCGCTTCCTTGCCTCGACGCCCCCGCCCTCCCCGTCCCGGAGCGAAGCCCGCCGCCATGCCGAAGGAGGCCCCCGCGGCCCGGAAACCGGAGCCAACGTCGCCGATCTTCTGGAGTCGCCGACGCGTCACTCTGGCGGCGATTGCCTTGCTAGCGGTCCACGGAGCGCTTGCGGTCGCGAGCCTTCTGCGCGAGAACCCGACGGTCGACGAGGTCGTCCACCTGCCGGCGGGCGTGTCGTACTGGCAGAAGGGAACGTTCAAGCTTTACCGTCACAACCCACCCTTGATTAAGCTCATCGCGGCCTTGCCCGTGGTGCTGTCGGGGCTGGAGACGGGCCCGATCTACGCCTCGGAGAAGGGTTGGCAGATCGAGTACCCCTCGCAGGCTCTCTTCGCCCAGTATTTCCTGATCGCCAACGTCGGCCGCTACCTGGAGCTGTTCGCCCTCGCCAGGTTGGTGATGCCGCTGTTCTCCCTGCTCGGTGGCCTGGTGGTGTTCGCCTGGTCACGGCGACTGTACGGATCGGCGGGGGGATTGCTCAGTCTGGCGCTCTGGTGCTTCTGTCCGAATGTGCTGGCGCATGCACGACTGGTCACGACCGACGTCGGTGCCACCGCCCTCGGCTGCGGCGCGACGTACCTCTTCTGGCGCTACCTCCACGAGCCTTCCTGGCGCCGCGCCAGCTTCGCTGGCATCGTCCTCGGCCTGGTGCAGCTCGCGAAGTTCAGCCTGTTGCTCCTGTATTTCCTCTGGCCCCTGATCTGGCTCGCTCACGAGATCGGTCCCGAGCGGCCGCAGGCCCGATGGCGACGGATCGGTCGCGCGTTCGTTCAGGGGACGGTGATCGTGGTCTGGAGCGTCCTGGTGATCGACGCCGGCTATCTTTTCGAGGGCGTCGGAACCCCCCTGGGCCAGTTTGATTTCGCAAGCCGCTCCCCATTGACCCGACCCACGACCAGCCTCGACGAGAACCATCGCGCCGTCGTCCCCAGCCTTCGCAGTGGCAACCCCTTGATCGACGTCTCCTGGCGTCATCGGATCAATCGCTTCCGAGGCACCGGGCTGGGCTCCTTACCCTCCCCCCTTCCTCGTCATTACCTACTCGGTTTCGACGAACAGAAGATCGAGGCCGACGCCCTGCCGGCCGGCTGGATCGATCCAAATGCACCCCCCGACGCCGTCAGCGGCTACCCTGTCTATCTCGACGGCGTGCTCCGACGCCACGGTTGGTGGTACTACTACCTCATGACCTTGTTTTATAAGGTTCCCGAAGGAACCTGGCTTCTCGTCGGCCTCGGCGTCGTCGTGACGCTCTTCTCACGACGAGCCCGTGCCTCCTGGGCCGACGAGTTCGCAGTCTGGCTCGTGCCGGTGGTCGTTCTGGCGGCGATGAGCTTCCTAACCGACATCAACCTCGGCCTGCGCTATATCTTGCCGATGTTCCCCTACGTCTTCATCGCCACCGGCAAACTCGCGCCCTGGGCCGCGGGCCTCTCCGGACGCCTCCGAAACGTCGCGGTCGACGTGATCGGAGCCGCCTTGCTGGCCCCAGCCCTCGCGACGGCCCTCGTCTACCCCAGCTTCCTTGCCTATTTCAACTGGGTCTCAGGCGGCCCCCGGCACGGTCATGAACACCTGATCGACAGCAACCTCGACTGGGGGCAGGATCTCGTCACCCTCCGCGACTGGCTCCGCGAGCACCCTCAGGATCGGCCGATCGGCCTGGCATACTTCGGCCAACTCTCGCCCAACATCTTCAAGGCCCGCGGTGATGGGTTCGACTGGTCGCTACCTCCCGTGCTCCCTATTGAGTATGACCTACGGTTGATGCCCTCGATGGATAACGTGGCTGATATCGTGGAAGCGGGCAAGGATCTGATCATTGTGGCTGCCACGAAGGAAGTGCTCCATTTCCGCATCTTCGACCGTGATGGTCGGATGGTCGTGGACATCGATGAGATGGAGCTGACGACAAACGACCGGCGGATCAAGGGGCTCAGGAAGCAACTCGGGAACTTGTGGCCTCCCCATGAACTGACCGAATGGGAGAAGGCCCGGGTCATCGACGCCGTCACAACACTCGTCGGCTACACCCTGCCCAGACGCTTCGAGCGACTCGTCGCCGGGCCGAAGCTCGGCCCAGCCCCGCGGCTGGAGCCCGGTCTCTACGCCGTCAGCGCCTCGCTCCTGCGCGGGCTGCCCTGGCGGGTCTATGACCCCTACTTCGACCCCACCATCCCCACCTGGGTCTCGCCCGGCTGGAGCACCGACGAGGACGCCTTTGGCTACTTCCGCGAACTGACCCCCTTGCCCGAAAGCCTGGGCTACTCGATCCTCCTCTATCAGATCAGCCCGGCCGACGCCGCGCGACTGAACGCGAAGTACTGGCCCGGAGGCCGATGAGAAGCCACGCCGCCCCTCTTCCTCCTTGCATCTGATACACTCACGGTTTACAACCAAAGGCCCCGGCGTGGTCGGGGCGCGAGGCTCCGCTGCGCCCACGCCGTCCTCGGCTCGCGGCACGGCAGGCCGCGATCGCCCGGGACCGTTTCCCGACGACTGCCACGCATACCGTCAACGACGGCTGGAGATTCGGATCGATGACCGCCAGCAACATCGAGTCGCGCGCCGCACGGCGCTCGACGCCGGAGAGGGTATCCTTCGCCTCGCACCGAACTGGGTGCCCCGTTCGTTCCTCATGCCCGGCGGGCGCCTGAAGCTCGACCGCCAGGACCTCTACGCGCTCGGCACCCACCGCGGCGGCATCGACGAACGCTGGTTCGCCTCCACCACCCCCGCCGCCAACGAGGGGCGCCCCCCGACGAGGGGCTCAGCTACGTCGTCCACGACGGCCAGCGTGCCTTCACTCTCAAGGACGCCATCGCCGCCCACGGCGCCGAGATGATCGGCGACCCCTTGTGGAACACCTACAAGAAATGGCCCGTCTATAGCAAGTTCTTCGACAACCTCGGGCCGATCCCCCATCACATGCACCAGAACCAGGAGCAGGCGGCGAAGGTCGGCCAGGAGGGCAAGCCCGAGAGCTACTACTTCCCGCCCCAGCTCAACTGGACCGGCAACAACTTCCCCTACACCTTCTTCGGCCTCGAACCCGGCACCACCAAGGCCGACCTCAAGCGCTGCCTCGAACGCTGGGACCAGGGCGACAACGGCATCCTCGACCTCTCCAAGGCCTACCGCCTCAAGCCCGGCACCGGCTGGCTCGTGCCCCCTTGCGTGCTGCACGCCCCCGGCTCCCTCGTCACCTACGAACCCCAGTGGGGCTCCGACGTCTTCGGCATGTACCAGTCGATGGTCGAGGGCCGCCGCGTCGGCTGGGACCTGCTCGTCAAGGACGTGCCCAAGGAATACCACCAGGACCTCGACTACATCATCGACCAGCTCGACTGGGAGAAGAACGTCCACGAGCACTTCAAGGCCAACCACTACCTCGAACCGATCGTCCGCTCCGGCGGCGACGGCCAGGGCTTCGCCGACCGCTGGATCGTCTATGGCACCGTCGATGGCAAGCAACTCTTCAGCGCCTGCGAGCTGACCCTCGACCCCGGCGCCTCCGCCACCATCCAGGACCCCGGCGCCTACGGCCTGATCGTCGTCCAGGGCAGCGGCACCATCGGCAATCTCGAAGTGGACAGCCCCAACTTCATCCGCTTCGGCGAGATCACCAGCGACGAAGTCTTCGTCGCCGCCAAGCGGGCCGCCGAGGGTGTCACCTTCAAGAACACCGGCAAGGAGCCCTTCGTCAGCCTCCGCTACTTCGGGCCAGACACCCACAAGGATCTGCCGAAGGTGGGCGATCATCGCAAGCAGTCGTGAACTTCTTCCGGGGTTGGTTGCGATGGCCACGACGACCCGCGATCGGAGCGATGTCGGTCCCGACCAGGTGCTGGAGATGTTCCAGATCACCTGGGACCAGTACACGACGATCTCCGACGCCCTGGTCGATCGCCACCAACCCAGGATGATCTACCTCGACGGCCGACTGACCCTCCTCGCCACGGCCCGCCCACACGTCTGGTACGCGGAACGGCTGGGCGACCTCGTGATCCTCACCGCGAACGCCCTCCAAATCGAATGGGAAGTCGCCGGCCAGACCACCTTCCGCCGCGCCGATCGGAATGCCGGCCTTGAGGGAGACAAGACCTACTATTTCCGCGAGCACGCCGAGATCATGAAAGGCCCGCGCGAGATCGACCTCTACACCCAACCGCCTCCCGATCTCGCCATCGAGGTCGAGGTCAACCACCCGGCCGACCTGGCAGTCTCGGCCTGGGGCCGCCTGGGTGTCCCCGAGATCTGGCGATGTGATGCCAATCGTGGGAATCCCAGCTTCTGGAAACGACAACCCGATGGCTCCTACACCTCGATCGAGCGTAGCCTCGCGTTCCCGGTGCTCTCGGCCGATGATGTCGGCGAACAGATCGCATTGGCCCGGTCGCTCGGGTCGTCCGCCTGGTACATCCAATTTCCTGGATGGGCTCGCGATGTTCTGGCTCCTCGACTCGGGAATGGACGGTGAGCCCGATGGACGCGCAACCTCCCCCGCCTGTCGAATGGATTGAGAATGAGTTGCCCGAGGATCTTCGTGCCCGAATCAAGGTGGAACTGGCTCCGGGAGAGCGTCTGGTCTGGGCGGACCGCGCGATCAGGGCTCAGACCAAGGAACACACCAGTCTGATGAACCTAGCCCTCTGGTCACTCGGAGGCTTTTCGATCTTCGGGTCCTTTTTGGGGTATGCCACAGGGCTGTTTGGGACACCACCCAGGGACGGCGCGGACGTGCCGATCGTCGTTGGCGTAGCGGTGGTCTCGGGCCTCGTAGGGCTAGGAACCGGAATCGGTCTGATCGCCGCGATCGTCGAGCAAATCCAGTCCTGGAGCCCGTCCAGTCGGGCGGATTATGCCCTGACCGACCGCGTGCGATCGTGTGGCGTCCTCGGAAGGGCTCCAGGGCCGTCGAGGTGTTCACGTTTCCGAGCCAATCGCTGCTTGGATTGCATCGCATCGAATATCCCGACGGTTCGGGAGATGTCCTCTTCCAGGAGGAACAACGCTACCCGTGGGATTCGAGGGGTTTCCTGGGGATAGCGAGCGTCCGTCGTGTCGAATCCCTCGCCCATCCGATTCTGGTCGATCCCGACCCGAAGAGGACTCGCCAGCGGGCGGAGGACTAGGAAATTGGCTCTGCTGCCCAGGCGAGGAATAAGCATTTAATCGCTGAACGGGTCCTCTGAATCTCCTTGTCATCGAGACACCCTCCACCGCGCGTCCCAGAGCGAGACGTTGAGTGGTTCCGCCCATCGAGGATGGTTTCCATGAGCAGCACGCATACCAACAACTTCCCCAAACTCCACAATGCCGCCTGGCCCGGCGTCGTCGGCAAGGGGGGCGAGGGGGCCGAGCCGTCGATCGACCTGGACACGATGCTCGACCTGACCGCTGCCGCCGAGGTGGACGGCGTGAAGTTCGACGGCGTGGACCTCTTCCTCTTCGCCCCGCACGTTGATATCAATGCCTCCGACGACGACCTCAAGGCCCTCGCCGACAACGTCCGGCGCCGGGGGCTGGTCATCGGCTCGGTCGTCGCCCCGGTCTGGCCGCCGACCGGCGGCGGCTCGGCGATGGATGAGGGCGAGGGCCGCAAGAAGTTCCTCGAACAGGTCCACAAGGGTTGCCACATCGCCCGACGTCTCCGCGAGCTGGGCGTACGACCTTATGGTGTCGTCCGGATCGACTCCGCCTGCGGTCCGGCGGAATGGGCCAACGACCCCGAGGGCAACCAGGCGAAGATCGCCGAGACGTTCAAGCAGGCCGCGGCGATCGCGAAGGACCACGGCGAGCGGCTCGCCGCCGAGGGCGAGGTCTGCTGGGGCGGCATGCAGTCGGCGCGGAAGATGGTCGATCTGCTGGAGCGGGTCGGCATGCCGGAGACCGTCGGCTTCCAGGCCGACATGGCCCACACACTGCTCTACCTCCTCGGCGTCAACGCCCCCGAGGACCGGATGCTCCCGGAGAACTTCCCGTGGAGCGACAGGGCCGCGCTCGATACCCAGTACCGGAAGATGACCGAGCTGCTCCGCCCCTGGACGATCGACTTCCACGTCGCCCAGAACGACGCCACCGTCTTCGGCTCCGGCTCGCACGACAAGACCGGCCGCCATTGCCTGCCGAATGACCCCAACGGCAAGCTCGATATCCCCTACTACGCCGGCTTCTGGCTCCGCGATGCCGACGGCCAGCTCACGAAGAAGTTCCGCCACATCTGCTGGGACGGCTGCATGTTCCCCAACGCCACCATGCGCGACCCGCAGACCTGGAACACCATCCTCGCCGCCATGATCGCCGTCCGCGATCATCACGGCTGGCAGGAGTGAATCCGATTTGTGTCTCGAAGCTCGGAGGAATTCCATGCGTCGCTGGGCATCCGTGATTCTCGCCGCTGGCTTCCTGGCGGGTTGCCTGGTCCTCGCCCTGTTTCCCGGGCGTCCCTCGTTCGGCCAGCCAGCGTTCTCTCCCCCGAGGGACGAGGGAAGATACCGCGTCGCCTTCAGCTCGGTTCCAGGTACGGGGATCGTCGTGGTCATTGATACCGTCACCGGGCACTGCTGGTCGCGGTTGGTCAACGGGAACCACCCCTGGTCGGACCTCGGCTCGCCCGTAAAGGGCCGGTAGAAACGCGGTGGGAATCGCCCACCATACCTGAATCCGGTGGGCGGTGGCCCACTCAACGAAAGAAGCTGGTGGAACACATGGCTGCACAGAAACCCCTCAACCTCGGCCTCGTCGGCTACGGCTTCATGGGCCGGGCCCACTCCAACGCCTACAAGCGCGTCAATGACTTCTTTGACCTCGAATACCGCCCCGTCCTCAAGGCCGTCTGCGGCCGGAGCGCCGATGGTGCGAAGGCGTTCGCGGAGAAGTGGGGCTACGAGTCGTCGGAAACCGACTGGAGGAAGCTCGTCGAGCGGAAGGGCATCGACGCGATCGACATCTGCACGCCGAATGACACCCACGCCGAGATCGCGATCGCGGCGGCCGAGGCAGGCAAGATGGTGCTCTGCGAGAAGCCACTGGCCCGCGACCTGAAGGAGTCGCTCCCGATGGTCCAGGCCGTCGAGAAGGCCGGCGTGCCGAACACGGTCTGGTACAACTATCGCCGCGTGCCGGCCGTTAGCCTGGCCAAGCAACTCATCGACGAGGGCCGCCTCGGCAAGATCTTCCACTACCGGGCCAACTTCCTCCAGGACTGGACCATCTCCGCCGACCTCCCCCAAGGGGGCGCCGCCCTCTGGCGGCTCGACGCCAAGGCCGCCGGTTCCGGAGTCACCGGCGACCTGCTCGCCCATTGCATCGACACCGCCCTCTGGCTCAATGGCGCGATCAATGAGGTCTGCGCCATGACCGAGACGTTCATCAAGGAGCGCAAGCACAACCTCACCGGCCAGGTCGAGCCGGTCGGCATCGACGACGCCTGCTCCTTTCTCTGCCGGTTCGAGAATGGGTCTCTGGGCCTCTTCGAATCGACCCGTTACGCCCGAGGCCACAAGGCGCTTTACACCTTCGAGGTCAATGGCGAGAAAGCCTCGCTGAAGTGGGACCTCCACGACCTGCACCGGCTCCAGTACTTCGACCACGGCGACGACGGCATCGTCCGCGGCTGGCGGTCGATCCACGTCAGCGACAGCGATCAGCCGTACATGAAGCATTGGTGGGTCCCCGGCCTCCAGATCGGCTATGAACACTCGTTCGTCCACCAGGTGGCCGACTTCCTGGCGAACCTCGCCGCCGGCAAACCGACCTCGCCCACGTTCCGCGAGGCCCTGGAAACCCAGGCCGTGTGCGACGCCGTGCTCGACTCGGCCGAGGTCCGGCAGTGGCAGGACGTCGTCTCGACGCAAGCGTGAGGCATGAAGGAGCCCCACCGTGCCTGATCGCAACGGGTCCGACCGGCGCCGATTCGGTCTGGGTGCCTTGATGCTCCTGATCGCCGGTGTCGCGGTGGGCTTCTGGATCGTCGTCGAGGATCTGCGCCAGCTTCCCCAGCGCCAGGGGTCGATAGGATTCCATCCGCACTTCGGCTCCTGGGACGAGGCGGTTTTCCTCGTGGTCCTGGGCGGCCTGGGGGGCCTCTCGGTGGTCGGCCCGCCGTTGTTGTTCTGGGGTCGGCGGCGGGACCGGCGTCGCTGGGGACCCGGCCACGTGCTCTGGTTCTCCCAGGGCATGGCCTCCTGGCTGCTCTGGCCGCCCGTGATTTACAAGCGAGTCCAGGGCGGCCGACTGGTCGAGGCCTCCACGGGGATCTGCTGGGTCTACGGCACTCCCTTGATGGCGATCTACGTAGTCGCTGCCCTGACGGCCGGGCACTGGATTCGGAGG
The DNA here is from genome assembly GCA_963752755.1 of uncultured Planctomycetales bacterium. Lineage (GTDB taxonomy): Bacteria > Planctomycetota > Planctomycetia > Isosphaerales > Isosphaeraceae > CAVVZJ01. Next base: position 576,483 of record CAVVZJ010000014.1, read on the forward strand.
CGACGGCGCCGGAAGCCGCTCGCCTGGCCGGAGCGATTCGGCCTGATCCTCGGCTTGCTCTGGGCCGTCACCGGCGTTTATGTCCTTTACCAGCTCTATCGCGGCGACTTCGGCGGACGCTGAGCCGACCTACTCACGAGAGGACCCAACCCGATGAAAACCGGCATGAACCTGCTGCTCTGGACCGACCATGTGACCGAGGCCCAGGATGGGCTGCTGGATCAGATCAAACAGCTCGGCTTCGACGCCGTCGAGATCCCGATCTTCAACACGACCGACCTGGCCCCCTACGAGCGGCTCGGCAAGCGTTTGAAGTCGCTGGATCTGGGGGCGACGGCCGTGACCGTGATGACGCCCGACGCCAACCCGATCTCCGCCGACCCGACCATCCGGGAAAAAGCGGTGGCCCACCTCGACCGCGTGATGGAGTGCGGCCAGGCGTTCGGCTGCGAGATCCTGTGCGGTCCGCTCCATTCGGCCATCGGCGTTTTCTCCGGTCAGGGACCGACGGAGGACGAGTTCCAGTTCGGCGTCGAGACGTTGCAGAAGGCGGGCGAGAAAGCTCAGAATCGCGGGATCAAGATGGCGGTGGAGTACCTCAACCGGTTCGAGATCTACTTCCTCACGACGGCTGCGCAGACGGTGCGGTTCATCCAGGCGGTGAACCATCCGTCGGTGAAGATGATGTATGACAGTTTTCATGCCCATATCGAGGAGAAGGACCAGGCGCAGGCGATCGCCTCGTGTGCGAAGGAGACGATCCACGTCCACGTCTCGGAGAACGACCGGGGGACGCCGGGTACAGGACAGATCCACTGGGACCGCTTCTTCGCGGGCCTCAAGCAGTCGGGCTACGACGGCTACCTGACGATCGAGGCGTTCGGCCTCGCCCTTCCGGCACTGGCCGCCGCCACACGGGTCTGGCGGAAGCTCTTCCCGGACGAGCTGGGCCTCTGCCGCGAGGGGCTCGCGTTCATGCGCAGGCGTACCGGCCTATCTTGACACCGAACGGCTCCGCCTCTTCAGGCGGTGTCCTCAGGGTTCGGAATCATGGAATTCCGGCTCCTGAGGATTGTCGATCCGACCAATAGTCGGCTACGCTGAAGATCGCTCCCTCGGTCCCGGAGACTCCTCATCATCTCCGGGGCATCCCGGCAGGGGGCTACAGGCGGAGGACCGCGCGATGAAGCTCAACTCGACCGTCTCTCAGCAGTGGGAGGAGTTCAAGAAGTTCGCCCTGAAGGGCAACCTCATCGACCTGGCTGTCGCCGTCGTCATCGGCGGCGCCTTCGGCCGGGTCGTCAGTGCCATGGTCGAAAATGTGGTCATGCCCCTGGTCGGCTATGTAACGCCCAACGTCGAGAGCTATCGCCAGTGGCATATCGGCAAGGTCGAGATCGGCATCTTCCTGGCCGAGTTGATCAACTTCCTGGTGGTCGCGGTGGTGCTCTACATCTTCGTCGTGAAGCTCCTGGGCGCCATCCAGCGGGCCGCCGCCCCACCGATGCCCGGCGAGCCGACGAGCAAGGAATGCCCTTACTGCCTCTCGACAATCCCGCTCAAGGCCATCAAGTGCTCTCATTGCACGGCCGATCTCGACGGAGGCCGCGCGGCCGATCCATCGCGGCCCTTGCCCTGAACCTCCCCGGGAGCGGCTCAGACGCTCACCTTCCGCGCCCCGCTCCGCTCCAGCCGCTTGCGACCCTCTTCCGTCAAGACCCGCTTGCGCAGTCGGATCTTGGACGGCGTGATCTCCACCAGCTCGTCATCCTCAAGATATTCGAGGGCATATTCCAGCGAGAGCTGACGCGGCGGCTTGAGCAGGATGTTCTTGTCGGACCCCGCGGCGCGGATGTTGGTGAGCTTCTTCTCCTTGCACGGATTGACCACCAGGTCATTCTCGCGAGCGTGCTCGGCGACGATCATCCCCTCGTACACATCATCGCCCGGTGCCACGAACATCGTCCCCCGCTGCTGGAGGTTGTCCAGCGCATAGGCGATCGCCTGGCCCCGCACGTTGCTCACCATCACGCCGTTGCCCCGTCGGGGGATCTCCCCCTTGAAGGGCTGATAATCATGAAAATTGTGATGCATGATCGCCTCGCCCTGCGTGGCGCTCATGAGACGGCTCTTCAACCCGAGCAGGCCCCGCGCCGGGATGGCGAACTCCAGGTGGGCATAGGCCCCCTTCACGTCCATCTTCACCATCTCGCCCCGACGCGAGCCGACCAGCTCCATCACCGGTCCCATCTGTCCGTTGGGCACGTCCACCACCAGATACTCATACGGCTCGTGCACCTGGCCGTCGATCCGCTTGAGGATCACCTGCGGCTTCCCGACGGCCAGCTCGTAGCCCTCGCGCCGCATGTTCTCGATCAGGACGGAAAGATGCAGCAAGCCGCGGCCCGACACCTTGAAGGAGTCGCGGTCCTCCGTCAGCTCGACGCGCAAGGCCACGTTCGATTGCAGCTCGCGATCGAGCCGTTCCTTGAGGTGGCGCGAGGTGAGGTAATCTCCTTCGCCGGAGAGCGGGCCGTCGTTGACCGTGAACATCATGCTCAGGGTCGGCTCGTCCACCTCGATGCGAGGCAAGGCGACCGGGTTGTCGGCCGCGGCGATCGTGTCGCCGATATCAACCCCGCTCAGGCCGACGACGGCCACGATGTCGCCCGCCTCGGCCACGGGGACCTCCGTCCGTCCGAGCTTGTCGAAGACCATCACCGTGTCGATGCTGCCCGCCTCGATCACTCCGCCCTTCTTGAGGATCACCGCGCGCTGTCCGCGCAGGATCTGGCCGGAACTGATCCGGCCGATGCCGATCCGGCCGACGTACTCGGAGAAGTCGAGCGTCGTGCAGAGCATCTGGAGCGGCCCGTCGGGATCGACCTCGGGGCCAGGGACCTTCTCCAGGATCAGGTCGAGCAATGGGCGGATGTCGCCCGAGGAGGCGGTCGAATCGTGGGAGGCGAACCCGCCGCGGCCGGACGCGAAGATGTAGGGGAAGTCGAGCTGGCGCTCGTCGGCCCCTAGCTCGATGAACGTGTCGAAGACCTCGTTGAGCACCTCGTCGGGCCGAGCGTCGGGCCGGTCGATCTTGTTGATGACCACGATCGGACGAAGCTTCTGCGCGAAAGCCTTGCGCAGAACGAACTTCGTCTGCGGCATCGGCCCCTCGAAGGCATCGACGAGCAAGAGGCAGCCATCGGCCAGGGCGAGGGTTCGCTCGACCTCGCCGCCGAAGTCGGCGTGGCCGGGGGTGTCGATGATGTTGATCTTGGTGCTACCGTAGTCGATGGCGATGTTCTTGGCGAGGATGGTGATCCCGCGCTCTCGCTCCTGGGGGTTGGAGTCGAGGATGCAATCCCCCTGGAGCTGGCTCGCACGGAACTGGCCGGACTGCCGGAGCATGGCATCGACCAGCGTCGTTTTGCCATGATCGACGTGGGCGATGATCGCCACGTTGCGGATGTCGTTTCTTCGCTTCATGTTCGGATTTCAGGCCGACATCGGCCGGGCGGGGAAATCGAGGCGCGGGGATCAAGCGCGGGTTCGACGCAGGGCGAGGTATCATAGGCCCCGACACCCCGGCCGACAAGGTCAGTACGTCCCGCGAACGCTCGGGTTCGGAACCGCTATCGTCGAACTCGACGCGGAAACCGGCTCAAAAGGTCGGCTGCCACCCTGGACCGCTGCCGGCCAACCGATTCCCGGCTTCCTCACCGAACCGCGAAGGACGCTTTCTTTTGCTGTCTGGAATCACTCGGGACGCTCCGGAGACGTCCGAGCGACGCGCCGGCGACGCGTCGAGGACGCCAGCATCACGACCTTGGGACGCCTGAGGGACGCTTCCGGCGACATCGCAACCAGGGCCACAAGTTCCAGTTAGAGAGGAAGTTAGCAGAGCCATCTTGCCCATTTTGAAGTTCGTTCGGCATCTGCGACGCGTGGTGGTGTCACGTCACCTCGCCCGGAGAGCCGGCGATGGGAGCCGGTCGGTCGGCGAAGAATCTAGCGTTAATTATAGCACACATTCGGGACGACGGGAGAAGATTGGTTCGAGGTCGGACGCGGGTTGCGTTTCACAAGGGCCGAAGGGCCGCCGTTAGTTGCGGTCCTGGAGGCGAGCATTCAAACTTGATCGCTGGCAGTCCAGCTAGCCTGGAAGCAATCAAACAGTTTTAAGTGGGCGCGAGGTCGGTGATGAGAGAGCCTCATTACGATGGTTTGAGAACGGCAACGAAAGGTGAGGCCGGTTGAGACGATTTCCTCTCAATTGAGAAAATGGTCGAGCCAGGCATAGGAACGTTGCTGCGCGATCTCGGGAAAGGCGTGGCCCTGGTGGTGGTTGAGGAGGCCGACGGCGTCGGGCGACCCGGTCAGATTCCAGACGGGCATGACGGCCTCGATGTAGGGCCAGCTTCGGTCGCCGTCGGCCGAGTCGCCGCCGATGAGGAGGAAGGCGCGGGCGCGACCAGGGCGAGAACTTGCCCGTGGTCGAGCCCGAAGCCGGGTCGGCGGATCGCGTCGCCGAGATACCAGGGGGCGTCCCAGTTGGAGTAGGTGAGGCCGATGCCGCCCTCGCTGGAGACGGCGGCGCGGACACGATCGTCGAACGCCGCCAGGTAGAGGGCTTCCTTGGCGCCGAGGGAGTGGCCGATGGCGCCGATCCGCTTCGGGTCCACGTCGGGCTGGGACGCCAGGACATCGACGGCCCGCACGGCGTCGAAGAGCATCTTCTCCATGCCCTTGACATGCGGGTGTCGCTCGCGGAGCCAGTCAACGGCCTCCGCCAGCTTGCCGGGGCGGCCGTACTGCCAGAGGTAGTTTTGCGGGCAGAAGGTGACATAACCGCGACGGGCCAGGTGGAGGCCGATGAACTTGTCCTCCGGTCCCTCCAGCCCGGCGGGCTGGCGGATCGTGTAATCGACGGTCGAATGCAGCACGACCGCCCCCGGTCGCCCGCGTCCCTCCCCCTCGGGGCGGAGCAGGTAGGCCTCGATCGGCAAGCCGGGCTCGGCCTCGTAGCGGACGAGTTGACGGATGACGCCCTGGGGCCGGTCCTCCTCGATCACTGTGAGCTTCGGGGCGGATCTCGGGGCCTGAATCTGTCCGAGGAACTCGCGCCAGCGATGGCGCAGCTCCGAACGTCGCCGCGACCAGGCGGCGGCTGTCTCGATCGGTTGGTGCTCGTCGTCGAAGAGGAGAGGCGCCGGCCTCGTCGCGTCCTCGGGCAGACGGGCCGGGGGACGCTGAAGCTCGGCCAACCACTCGGGGCGATCCGCGCTCATCGGGCACCTCGAAGTTCTGGGAATCCTTTCGGAGCGGCGCCTTTGGCGTCCTCCGGGCCGTGTGCGAATGGGCGAACGGCATCACTCCGACACGCTGGGGAGGTGACGGAGAATGAGGCGGAGGCGGGATCAGGCCGGGTCTTTCGCGGCTGGCTCGTCGGAGAAGAGAACCACGCTGGCGGTGAAGCCGTGGAGGAAGTTCTGACCGCCGACGGGGCCGATCTCGCCCATGGCGAAGAAGCCGGCGACGGGCACCGCGCCGCAATACTCGCGGATCGCGGCGGCGTCGTGATCCGGGTGAGGGAAGAGCCGGGAGCCGCGGCCGTTGCAGGTGAACAGCAAGGCTCCGGCCACGGGGCCGGCGGGGCGGTTCTCGGTGAGCAATTCGCGCAGGTCCTCGTCGGCCGTGGCGGCGTCGCGGACCTGGAACTGGACGGTCTGGCCGACGCGCACCAGGTCGGTGATCGCGAGGCCGCCCTCATCGTCGGCGCCGAGGACGTTGCGAACGAGGAAGTCCCCGCGATGGAACGATTCTTGATATTCGTTAATGACCCGGCCCAGGTGGAGCCCTTGCTGGACAAGCTCCTGATCCGGCTCGTCGAGTCCGGCGAAGAGCTCGCGGAAGACCTCCAGGGCGGGCCGGCGGCCCAGTTCCTTGATGATGTTCTGCTCGACCCGCGTGACCAGCAACGGCCGGCCGATCGGTCGGCAACCCTGACTGACGACGGTGCGGATGGCGACCGGACCGTCGAGCAGGAGGCCGACGGCACCGTCGGGATACACGTCGCTATCGAGCACGAGCCGGTTGGAACCCGGCTGGAGCCCGCCGCTGGCCATCCCGCCGACCACCCGAAGGCTCGGGTCGTGATCCGTCTGCCACTTCAGCCAGCCGTCCATGGGGAAGGAGAACGGGTCGCCGAGCAGGAAGAGCGTGCGATGGTCGGACGCGCCCGGTTCGAGGGCCGGCGAGCCGTCGAAGTCGTCGCCGTCGAAGGTGAGGCGGACCGGCTGGATCGTGGCTCCGCGCGGCAGTTGCGCCGCCCAGAGGCTCAACGCCGGCCCCTCCTCGACCTCGCGACCATCGCCCACGATCGACTCGCCGGTACAGGCCAGGACGTGCCGCGCGAGCCCCTGCGCCATCGCCTCGTCGGCGAGCCGTCCGAGGCCGCCGGCATGGTGCGACGAGGCGAAGGCGAGGGCAATGTCGGCGGTCTGCCCGGCGAGTTGCGAGGCGACCCGGTCGAGCACGCCCGAGATCGCGGCTGGGGTCTCCTGCTCGGTCGCGAGGGCCGACGCACACTTCATGAGAACTTCTCCCTCTGGCTCGGGAGACATCCAAAGAGCAACTTCGGAGTCTGGAATTTCTTGTGCGACAGCCGGCGCCGGCTGTCCTCCGGTTCGAGACGGGCGGGAGAGACGGTCCTGGAGGACGTGCTTCCCGGAGGCGTCTCTGGGGGCCTTCGAATTCGATCCAGGCGTGAAACCCCGGCCATTCTATCGCGAATCGACCGGGTGACGGTAGGGACCCTCGCCGATACGGAGCGTCTGGTCGGCCTTGCCCCGCGGCTCACGGCGGGCTAATGTCGCAACCTGCACCGCAAGCTGGACCCGCCCCCCTGTCAGGAATCCACCGATGCGCACCTCGCCACCCGCGACTCTCGCCCTGTTCTGGCTGGCCCCCTTCGTCACCCACCCCGCCTTCGCCGACGACGCCAGCCGGCCCTACACGGTCACGATCGAGAGCGACCTCCAGATCAAGGTCGCAGGATCAACCGAAGCCCCAGGAACTGCACTCCACCACGGTTGTGGATTACTCCCTGTCGAGCCAGGAGCAGACCGAGGAGGTCACCATTCAGGCCGTCGCCGTCCGCGCCCGGATTGGCGACAAGCCGCTTTCTGACTCACGGATGAGCCGTCGCGGGGTCTCGATCAAGGTTGGCGATCAGACGGTCTCCGACGTCTCCTACGAGCAGGCCCCAGATCAGCTCAAGACGATCCTCGACGATTTTGGACGTCCCGCCGCCACCTTCACTCTGGACGCCGAAGGAGGCGAGTCGGGCGAGAAACTGCTAGTCAGGCCGGATTCGAGCCTCGTCGAGAACGGCCTGGTCGCCCTCACACGACTGTTCCACGTCCGGTTCCCGAAGTCGGAGGATCGGTGGGAGTCTCCGGCGAAGGTCTCGCTCAGCAGCGGGCAGTTTGCCCGTGGCACGCTCACCTATGAGAAGGCCGGAGCCGCCGATGATGGGCGCGTCACGGTGAAGGTCACGGGCGAGTTGAAAGCCGAGGGCAAGCTCGGCGCCGGCGAGATTCGCAACGGCGTGTACAAGGTGACCGGCATGCAATTGTATGACCCGAGCCTGCGTCGCTGGATCTCCGGCGACCTGACGCTGGATGTGTCCTTCGACCTGGTGACACCGGGCGAGTCGCCTGCCTCGGCGAACGGTACGATGCACGTCTCCCTCCGCGAGGCTCCCGGCGCGAGCCGTCCGAAGGCCGAGCCTTCACCGGAGAAGTAATGCCGAGGCGGCAACGCGGCCGGATTCCCGCAGCCCGGAGAGCGATGGGAGCTTTCCCGGCGCGTCGGAATGCTGCCAGGAGTCCTGCCGCTCGCGGACCGCTCCGGAACGGCGACGGGTGGAAGGCTTCCGGGAAGTCCGGACGCGTGTGAACCTTGGGGATTCCCGCACCTGCGGTGGTCGTATTCCGTGGGCTCCTGGCGACCGGATACGTGCGTGGCCATTCCGCCTTGACCGTCGGGCGGGAGCCTGGGATAGTCACGCCGCTTGCCAGAACAGGGCGTCTCCCGGCATCGATTGGAAATCGCAACGGAGTGCGCGATGCCCCACCCTCCCCTCCTCGCCAGGTCCGCCACGCGCCCAGGAATAGGGCCACGAGACCCAGGGCGAGTGGCGCCGGATCGTCCGGCACGGCCGGTCTCGGCGACGATGACCCGACCGGCTGCCGACGCGGCTCCCTGGCCGATCCGGGTCGCCCGGCCGCCGGGCTCATTGAAGCTTGCCGTCGTGCTGATGACGACATTGGCCGCGGTTCTGGCCGTCGGGACGGTTGTCGAATCGTGGTACAGCGCCGCCGTCGCGCAAGACCTGGTCTATGGGACATGGTGGTTCGCCCTGCTGCTGGCCTTGCTTGGGGTGAACATCGCGTGTGCGGCGATCAAGAAGTGGCCGTGGAAGCGGCATCAGACGGGGTTCCTCATCACGCACGTCGGGTTGCTGACCTTGCTGGCGGGTGGTGTCTGGAATCGGCTCGGGGGCGTCGATGGCGACGTGATGGCGATCGACTCGGATCGGCACGAGGTCGCCGAGCAGTTCCACCTGCCGCGGACGATCGAGCGGGCGTACCTCCGGGGCGAGACCGAGATCGCGGTCCGGAAGCGGACTCAATCCGGGCGTCGCGGGGCGGAGCGCCGGTATCGGTTCCGGCCCGGGGTATTGCGATGGCGCGAAGGCGAACGCGAGGGAAGTGAGCCGGGCGTTCTGTTGACGGTGCTCGATCGGCTGGCGCATCCGTTTGCCAAGGGGCTGCACGCGGATCTCGGAGACGGGGCCACGATCGAGGTCGTGGCCTTCGATCCGCACGCGAGACGTGAGCCGTTCCGTCCGGCGGGGCCGGGATCGCAAAGCTTCCCGGCGCTTTCGATCCGGCTCGGCTCGCCGAGGTTCGGCATGCTGGAACCGCAGTGGATCTGGTCGGACCCGACCGGCCCTCAAACGCGCCCGCTCTCGCGGGTCGGTCCAGGCTTGATCGAGTGGCTCGGGCCGTGTCCGCCGGAATTGCTGGACGAGTTCCTCAAGCCAACTGACCGGGGCATGACGGGGACGAAGGGACAACTCGTCGTGCAGTCCGGAGGCCGCACGATCCGGCTCGACGTGGCGGAGTGCCTCGGTCGGCCGGTGGCCTTGGGGGATGGTACGAGTCTGAGATTAACACGCTATCGGCCCCGCGTCGGGGGCTCCGAGCAGGAGGTGGTGCCGGTGGACCCAGCCGTCGAGTTCCTCCGAGAGGGTCGCGGCCGACGGGTCGAATACCTGGCGACGGCGCGGGCGGTCGAACGCTGCGGGCCGATCGAGGGAGGCGACGAGAAGGAGACGCTTTCATTCTGGTATCATCCTCCGGACGTGCGTTATGGCGAGGGTGATGCGCTTCGCGGCCTGCTCCAGTTCGTCTCGGTCGGTCGTGACAAGCTCTACTACCGCGCCTTTCACAGTCATGAGGGAGGCTTCCGGTTCGAGAGTTCGGGCGAGGTGGGAGAAGGCTCGACGCAGGACGTGTGGTCGGGGATGGGGTGGTCCTTCCGACGTCGAGACCTATCTCCCGGAAGCCGAGGCCGGCGAGCGGTTCGTGCCGGAGCAGGCGAGGCCGGGCCTGGAACGGGCGGGGCTGGTGCAGGCGGTCCGTTGCCGATTGGGCCGTCAGGGCCAATCGGAAGAGTTCACGCTCGCCCAGGGGCAGAGTCGACCGGCCGAGGTGCGGGTGGGCGGCGGGACGTACGAGGTGGCCTTTCGACGCATCGAGGTACCGCTCGGTTTCGAGTTGACCTTGCTCCGTGCCGAGCAGACGGTCGATCCGGGCACGCAGCAGCCATCGAGCTTCACCAGCCATGTGCGGTTGACCGACCGCGAGTCGGGCGTGCGGGGCGAGGACCGGGTCATTACGATGAATCGTCCCCTGGAACATCGGGGGATTCGCGTGTATCAGGCCAATTACGGGGTCCTGGGGCGGGATTCACGCGGGCAGCTCCTCAGCTTCTCGGGCTTCGTGGTCAGCCGCGACCCCGGGTTGGCCTTGAAATACGCGGGCTCGACGATGCTCGCACTCGGGATTGCTTGTATGTTCTGGATGAGGGCTTACTTCTTCAAGCCACGCGGGCAGGTGGCCGTCGTGGTGCCGCGACCAGGAATCGGGGAGGCCGCCGCCGATGCGTGATCCGCGTGCAGGGATGGCAAGGCTGCGGACCGGGTTACTCGTTGCGATGGCGCTGGTGGTCGCTGCCGCGATTGTCGGGCTGGGATGGAAGGTGGCGGGGCCGCTGGCGTCGGCGGCGGGGAGTCGATCCTCGGACGCGGCGTCGGTCGCGTTCCCGGCATTCAACCTCGACGAGTGGAAGACCTTTCCCGTGCAGGAAGGCGGACGGATCAAGCCCTTCCAGACGTTCGCGATCGAGACGGTACGCACCCTCACGGGTCGGGCGGAATTCCGTGGGCTCGATCCGGTGGCCGTGGCCTTGATGTGGATCTTGCGGGACGGAGCGGACCCGGCAACCGACTGGATCGACTGGGAGGAGGAGCCGTTTCTTCTATGCGATCACCGGGGCCTCCGGCGCGCAATCTTCGGGGACTCGGAGGGTGCGCAGGCGATCAGGCCCGAGGAGGAGTTGGGGAAGTTCGTGTCGCCGTCCGTGCTGAGGCAATCCGCGGGGTTCCAGGAGTTGCTCCGGCAGGCCCAGGCGATCCGGGCGGCGGACCGCGAGAAGGCCCAGCAATACCTGAGCCCGGAGCAGGCGAAGGCGGAGGAGGTCGCCAGGCGGCTCGCCCTCTTCGAGAGCCTGGGGAGGAACCGACCGGCCCGCTCACCCGTACCGGCGGGGACCGATCCGCTCCGCGTCGTCGCTCTCGATCGGGTGAGGGGCTCGGGTTGGTTCTCGGTCGGACAGCTCCGCTCGTTCGAGGCCGACGCCGGGGCCTGGTCGAGTGAGCTGGAGTCGCGTGCCCAAGAGGTTCCGCAAGATTACCTGAGTCGGGAAGCCCGCGAAGCGTTGGAGGTGTTCCAGTCGCGGTTGCTTGCGGGGGAGACCGAGGAGTCGGTCGAGGAGCTGGAGGCCACGGCGCGGGGGCGAGCGGAGGAGGTCGCGAGGCGCTACATCGAGATGCGGTCACGGGGAGACGAGGCCGGCATTCGGGCCTTGCTGGCGGGCGACGTGATCGCCTCGCCAGCGGAAGAACGTGAGTTCCTCGGACGAGTGGGACGGGACGGCTCGCCGGAATCGGTCGCGGCGGCGATCCGGGCGATGGTGATGGAGAAATCGTCACTGGACGATCTGAAGCAGCGAATCCGATCGGCGGCCGAGGCTGGCTATCGGCCCGATGACCCGCAGTTCCGGATGCTGCATCGGGATTACCTGGAGGCCCGTTTCCGGGGCCGGGATGAGGCATTGCATACCCCGCAGCCCTACCCATCGGGAGTTGCACGAAGATTGCTCGCCTCGTTCGATGCCGTGAGGGGAGCTTTCGTGACGGACGATCCGGCGTCCTTCGAGGAGGCCTCCGCGAAATTTTTCCAGGCTGCGGAAGAGGCCCGACGGGGCAACGACGCGGAGCTGGATTCAGCGAGGATCGCGCTGGAGGTCCGGTTCAACGAGGTCCACCCGTTCCGCTGGGCCTGGGTGCTCATGCTCACATCGGCGGCGTTGCTGGCGGTTAGCCTGGCGGTGAGGTCGCGGGTCCCTCATGTCGTCGGGCTCGTCCTGTACACCGGCTCGCTGGCATTCCAGGCGTTCGGGTTCTATGCCCGCGTCAGCATCTCGGGACGGGCGCCTGTGAGCAACATGTATGAGTCGATCATCTTTGTCGGCGCGATGGCGGGGGTATTTGCGTTATTGCTCGAAGCGATCGAACGGCGACGCGTGGTCGCCCTGGCGGGGGCGCTGGTATCGACGCTCTCGCTGGTGCTGGCCGATCAATTGCCGATGGTCTTCGACCCCAAGATCAGCCCGCTGGTGCCGGTCCTGAGGAGCAATTACTGGCTGGTGGTCCACGTGCTCACGATCGTCTCAAGCTATGCGGCGGGAGCCGTCGCGTGGGCGTTGGGGAACCTCACGATGGGTCTGGTCGTCTTCGGGCGACCGGGACGCGAGACGATCCGGCTCCTGAGCCGGTTGACCTATCGTGCAATCCAGCTCGCCGTGCTTCTGCTGGCCGCCGGGACGTTCCTGGGAGGCTGGTGGGCGGCCGAGTCGTGGGGGCGGTTCTGGGGCTGGGACCCGAAGGAAGTCTGGGCCCTGATCGCGCTGGTTGCTTACGTGATCCCGCTGCACGCCCGGTATCTCGGCTGGGTCAAGGACTTTGGCCTGGCGGTATCGTCCGTCGTCTGCTTCGCGGCGATCGTCATGTCGTGGTACGGGGTCAACTACGTGCTCGGCGCGGGCCTGCACAGCTACGGATTCGGTGGGGGGGGGCCGTGGTGGGTCCTCCTCGGCGGCCTGATCAACCTGGAATATGTCTTGATCGCCGGTCTGCGGTACCGTCCCGATCGAGGGGTCGGGGAGGCGAGCCTGGCCGGGTCGGAAGGGGCGCAGCGGGGACCTCACCTGGTCCTGGGTCGCGGTCGCATGGCCGCGAACGGTCAGGCGCCGTCATGAAGCATTGATGTCGTGCTGCACAAGGTCAAGCAGGTTGTGGCCGGACATCCGATGCGCGGCGTCGTGTGGGCAGGCGTAGACGCAGCTCGGCTGGCCGTCGAGGCTGGAGCAGAGGTCGCAGGTGGTCGCCTTCTGCTGGACGACGGCGATCTTGCGGCCGGGGCTGGAGGGGTCCTCGCGCTTGACCTGGAACGGGTGCATGTTGATGTTGCCATACGGGCAATTCTCGGCGCACTTGCCGCAGCCGATGCACCAGTCCTCGATGATGATCTCGCGGCTCTCGCGGCGTCGGATCGAGCCGACGGGGCAGCCGACCATGCAGTAGGGGTCGAGGCAGCTCCGGCACGAGCTGGCGACGAGGAACTTGTCGAACCGCAGGCCTTCGCGGACGAGTCGGGTGACGCCGTCGTGGCTGTCGGCGCAGGCCTTGGAGCACTCGTCGCAGCGGGTGCATTTCTCCAGGTCGAGGACGAGGAGGCTCTGGGCCTCCATGAGCCCCTGGTCGAGGTAGTCGGCGAGGGGGACGCCCTCGACGCGGCGGCGGGCGATCTCGTTCTCTTCGAGGCGTTCGATGGCGGTGGAGATCAACTCATCGCGGACGAGGGGGAACTGGTCGAGGACCTCGCGGAAGTCGTCGGCGTCGATGCGGACGAGATCGACGTGGTCGAGGGCCGAGCAGGACGCGGTGCGGGTGCCGCGGGGGGCCTTGGCGCGGACCTCGGGGATGTGGGCCATCAGGCCGATCTCGCCGAAGTAGCCGCCGGGGCCGATGTAGGAGAGGACGGCCTCGCCGCCGGGGTGGGCCTGGGCGACCTTGACGTGGCCGATCCGGACGAGGAAGAAGCTGTCGGCGGGGTCGCCCTGGTGGAAGATCACCTCGCCGGGGTTCATCGCGGATCAGATCGACGCGGGGACGGAGGAAATCGATCGAGGCGCTGGAAGGCCTCGGGGTCGGAGGCGAGGCGGGCGAAGATCGGGACGATGGGGAGGTGGCTGTCGATGGCGCGCTGGAGGTAGCGCTGCTCCAGCATGGAGCGGGACTTCTGATTGCGCTGGAGGATGTAGAGGACGTTGCGGAGCATCTCGAGGACGACGGTTTCCTCGGCGGCGCGGACGGTGGCCGACCGGGGATACTGGTTCATGCAGCTCATCTCGCCGAAGATGTCGCCGGCTTCGAGGGTGGCGATCGGGTTGTCGTAGCGGAGGGCGACGGGGGCGTCGATCGGGATGTAGCGGTCGTGGCTTTCTTCCTCGCGGTCGTCCTGGTCGCGGCTGACGAGGGTGCTGACGAACTTCTGGACGAGGCCGAAGGGTCCCCAGCCGGTCCGGGCGCCGCGACCTTTGAGGCTCTTGACGTGCTGGAGGGGTGCTTCCAGGAAAATATCGACCGTGCCTTTTTCGATGTAGAAGGCGGTTGAGCCGAAGTCGCCCTCGCGGCAGATGATGTCGCCCTTCTTGTAGTGGCGGCGGACGACGGCGCCGGCGTTCCAGCGGAGGAAGGGGCGGGAGACGCCCTCGAAGAGGGGGTGGTTGGCGAGGTCATCGGGGGAGACGGATTCGGGCTTCGGGGGTTGCTGCTGGTTCCAGAACTGGGGGCGGACGAAGCCGCGGTGGGTGAGGGCGCCGGTAGGGCAGGAGACCATGCACTCGCCGCAGGCGACGCAGGTGGAGTCTCCCATCGGGTCGTCGAGGTCGAAGGCGATGCGGGCCTGGTAGCCCTTGGCCATCCGGCCGATGACCTGGTTGTTGCGGATCTCGTTGCAGCCGCGGACGCAGCGGTCGCAGAGGATGCAGGCGTTGTGATCGACGGCGATGACGACGGAGGAGGTGTCCTGGCCGCGGTCGGGTCGGGTACGGGCGAAGCGATCGTTCTTCGCCTCGAATCGACCGGCGAGTCCCTCCAGCTCGCAGTCGTGGTCGCGCTCTTGCTTGGCGCAGGGGGTCGGGTGGTCGGACATGAGAAGTTCGGAGAGCGTCCGCACCGATCGCTTGACGCGGTCGCTCGACTCGTGGGTCGAGACTTCCATGCCGTTCTCGACCTGGCGATGGCAGGCGGGGATCAGCTTGCCGGAGCCCTTGACCTCGACGGTGCAGACGCGGCAGACGGCCGCGGGGGTCATGTGCTCGCGGTGGCAGAGGATGGGGATGTCGATGCCGAGTCGGGCGGCTGCGTCGAAGAGGGTCGTCGGCATCAAGCGGCTGGACTTCAAGGCGGGGTCGCGAACGACGTTGAACTCGGGGACCGTGACCTCGCGGCCGTCGATCTTGAGCGTGATCGGCCGGATCTTGAAGCGGCCGTCGGCCGGGTCGCGGCTGATGTTCCTGGGGGAAACGAGCACGAGCTGGCCATCAACGTCGAGGCGGACCTTCACACGTCCGTCGGACTCGTCGACCGCGACCATCGCGCCGGGGACCTCGTCGCCGCCGATCGTGAGACGGACGACCGGCTGGTTCGTGGCCGGGTCGATCGCCGTCATCGTGGCCGGAACCCGCAGAGAACGGCCCCCGACGGAGACGGGCACGAGCTGGACGCGGTGCCGCTTCTCCTCCTCATCCCAGACGACCTGTGAGGGGGGGACCACGACGGGGTCGCCCTCGACCGTCAACCGCACGCGGATCGGGTGCTCTGGGTCCGAGCGATCGGGGACGAGCAGCGAGGCGGGGACCTCGTGGCCATCGACGCTCAGCCGAAGCTCGGCGCGCTGGCTCTCCGGGTCGATGAAGACCATCGACTCGGGGATTGCGAACTCCTCGCCTTCGAGGGTGATCTTGACCCGTCGGACCTTGAACTGGGCGTCGTCCGGGTCGAAGATGACCATCGAGGGCGGCACCTCGACCGGCTGCCCATCGACGGTCAGTCGAATGCGGGGCTCGCCGCCCTGGGGATCGCGCACGACGAGCGACTCGGGGACCTCGCGGCCGTCGATGGTCAGGCGGCCTTGGTCTTCGACCTGGCTCATCAGAATCTCCTCAGCGCGAGAGGCCCGAGCAGACGCCGGCTGGGCAGCGTCGCCGCAGGATGTGGTCGTCGAGCTCATCGCGGAAGTATTTCAAGAGGGTCGACATCGGGTTAGAGGCGACCATGCCCAGACCGCAGATGGACGTGCTGACCATCGTGTCGGCCAGGATGGGGACGGAGTCATCGAGGGCATCGGGACTGACACTTTGCCCCGAGGTGATCGCCTCGAGCATCGTCGCCAGCTTCTGCGAGCCGACGCGGCAGGGGACGCACTTGCCGCACGACTCGTTGCGGAAGAACTGGGTGATGTTCTTGACCATGTCCACCATGCAGGCCTGCTGGCCCACCACGAGGAAGGCCGCGCCGAGCATGGAGCCGAGGTTGCCGAGGGTGCTCAGGTCGAGCGGCAGATCGAGGATGTCGTAGTGGGTCGCGCCGTTCTGGAGGTGATCCTGGCGGAACTTCTCGGGCAGAGCCGGGGCGGGGATCTTCGCCGGGAGGTATCCGGCCGAGGGGCCGGAAGGGGCGATGGCCTTGAGGGCGACGCCGTTGCGCATCCCGCCGGCCGTCTCGATCAGCTCGCGGACGGACTGGCCGAAGGGGACCTCATAGACGCCGGGGGCGTTGACGTCGCCGCTGATCGAGACGAACCGCATGCCGCTGGCGCCGCGGGTGCCGCGGTCCTTGTAGGCGGAGCCGCCTCGGAGGACGATCAAGGGGACCCAGCTCAACGTCTCGACGTTGTTGATGACGGTCGGCTTGCTGTAGAGCCCCTGGAGGACCGGGAAGGGCGGCTTGTTGCGCGGCTCGGCGCGGCGGTCTTCCATCGCTTCGAGCAGGGCACTCTCCTCGCCGCAGATGTAGCCGCCGGGGCTGACGAAGACCTCGACCGGGAAGGAGAGGTTCGAGCCGAGGATGCGGTCGCCGCAGAAGCCCTCGGAGCGGGCCTTGCGGATCGCCTCCTCCATCGCCTCGATCTCTTCCTCGTACTCGTGGCGGATGTAGATGTAACCGCGCGTCGCTCCGGTGACGAGCCCGGCGAGGATGATCCCCTCCAGCACGAGCCACGGGGTGCGACGCATCAGCTCCCGGTCCTTGAACGTGCCGGGCTCGCTCTCGTCGGCGTTGCAGACGACGTATTTCTCGGAACCCGGGGCGTTACGGACGAGCGACCATTTCAGGTGCGTGCGGAAGCCAGCTCCGCCCATGCCGCGGAGGTCGGCATCCTTGAGGGCGGCGAGGATGCTGTCGGCGTCACGGTTCTCGACGAAACGGCGGACGGCGTCGAAGCGGGGCTCGCCGGCATAGACGTCGATCAGCCAGCCGAGGGAGGTCGTGTCGGCGTGCTGGGGCTCCAGCTCCTGGCCGGAGACGGCCGCGCGGACGAGAGAGCGGACCTCGCCGTCGGTCAGGCCGCGATAGACCTGGTCGTTGATCGCGACGGCAGGGGCCCGATCGCACTGGCCGAGGCAGGAGACGCCGCAGACTTCAAGCTGACCCTCGCCCAGCTCGCGACCCAGGTTTTCGAGACCGGACTGGAGCCGATCCGACCCGCGCAGGTGGCAGGCCATGTCGCGACAGACGCGGACCTCTGCCCGGCTCGGGGGCTCAAATCGGTAGTGCGGGAAGAAGCTCGCCACCTCGTGCAGCCGGTGGAGCGGCACGTCAAGCCGGCGCGCCAGCTCCTCCAGGTCGGTCCGGGGAAGGTAGCCGACCCGCTCCTGGATCTCGCGGAGTTGTTGCACGATCATAGCATCGCCCGGTCTGGGCCCCGATGGGTCTTCGAAACTGGCCGTGAACTGGAGGGGACTTGGGATCGGCTCGCGGCGTTCGTCCGGCGATGGATCGCCGGGTCGGCTCACTTGCCCTTCGACGCCTCCGACGTGGATGGATCATCGTTCGTGCGGCCTGGCGGCGCGGCCAGGAGCCACTGCTCGGCGGTCATCCGTTCACCGGCCTTGACGCCGCGAGCCGCGGCGCCAAGACCTTGATGGGGTGAGTCGCCGTTGTGGTAACGGTGGCACTCGGTGCACGCGAAGGCGACACCGCCACGCCTCTTGCCACCGGAGTGGCTGGCGGGGGCGTGGCACGTCTGGCAATTCTCGAGACCGGGCAAAAGCACGTCGCGGCTGGTGCAGGAGGCGGTCCCCCCCTGGGCCTCCGGATAAGCCCCGGCGTGACAGGCAAGGCAGCTCATCGCCCGGTGTGCAGTGTGGTCAAAGCGGGCATGCTCATACCAGATCTGCGGGACCCGTGGTGCGACCACATGCAGCGCGACCGGCTCCCCCTGCCCCGTGTCGAGCTTCGGCGGCTCTCCAGGCGTGATCACGACTGGCGGCGGCGGGTCGGACGGCTCGCGACAGGCGAATTGCGGCTTGGGCTCCTGGGCATAGTGGTGGCATTCGTAGCAGGTCTGGGCGCCGGTGAAGAGAATGTGCTCGATCCGGGCGACCCGGTTAGCGACCTCGTCGCGGACTTTTTTGGTCCGCATCTGGTCCTCGGTCTCACGACCGGGCATCGGGACCTGTGCGGGCTTGTCGAGGAGTTCGGAAGCCCCGGCAAGGGCGCGGGCCGCGATGGACTGGGAAATGTCGGCGTGGAGTTCGGCGGGCTGGAGACCATGGCGAATCGTCAATGCGAGAGCCGGATCGGAGCCGTTCGCAGGCGACTCGACATGGACCGGATGACAGGCCCGACACTGGTTCTCATAGGTGATCGGCTGCATATAAGCTCCCGACGACCGTGAAGCCAGTCGCCCCGAAGGGTCATCGGCGATCTTCCCGATCGAGCCGGAACCGAGCCCGAAGTCGCCCGTATCGGTGACGTGGCAATCGGCGCAGGAAAGCTGGATCGGGGAGGATTCGGACTGATCTGGCTTGAGGTAGCGGTGCGCGCTGGCCGAGGTCCGAGATGGAGGCGAGCGTCAAGGGGGTCTCACCCGACTTGCGGACGAGTCCCGGGCTCATGTGCAAGGCATGGTTGAACTTCAGGCGGCCGGGGTCGCCTTCCTTCTTCGCCTTCTCCAGCGAACGGAACTCGGGATGGCCCTGGCCCGAGGCGAAGCTTTGGATTTCCTTCGCGTAAGTCATGGTGACGCTGGTCTTCATGTGCGCATCAAGGCCGGAGTGGCAGCGCGTGCAATCGGAATCGGGCAGATCGACGAGCGAGACGTGACGACCGCGGTGGTCATGGTGGCAACTCGCGCAGGCAATTTCCGGCTCGGCCATGTTCTGGTGGTGAGCGGTCCCCGCGTGACAGGTCTCGCAGCGCTGGTTGGCGGCGGCGACCGGGTGCAGCGCGCTGGCCCAGTTCTCGCCGCTCATCGGAGCGAAGGGGACGTGGCAAGCCTCGCAGTTCGACTCCCAGGCGGCATGCACCTCGGCCACAGGTCCGCGCGAGGCCTGGAGCCGTCCCCAGTCGCTCAGGCCGACCCCGTGGCTGTCCACGCGCAGACCGACCACGACCCAGCCGATCGCCACCACGAAGGCCACGAGGGCGAGCAGGCGTTTCCAGCGCTCCACCCGGTTCGGGTGATGTACGTAATCAAGCGGAATTCGCGAGGACAGGGATTTTCCGGTCGGGCCCTCGGACATGGTTGTATCGCTCCGCTCACCAGTAACGCAGGGCCACAAAAATATGGACGAACATCAGGACCATCACGCCGATCGACAGGGGCAGATGAACCCAGAGCCAGCCATGCAGAGCCAGGTGAAGACGTGCCTCGTGGTCGAGTTGCCTGCGCTGGTTGCAGAGGTCTTCGAGGGCGTCCACGGCATCGTGGGCAGCTGGGTCGAGTTTCGTGCGCAGGTCGCGGAAGAGGACGTCGGCCCGGTTGGGGTAGCGGAGCGGCATTCCGCTTCGGGCTCCCTGGAGAAGATAGGGCGCGACCGTCTCGCGGAAGAAAACTCGCAAAGGCTCGGACCTGGGGACCGGGGTTGCCGGGACGCGAGTCTGGAGTACCTTGCCCTGAACCCGGCCGGCCGATCGCACGGCGCCGATCGTCACGAAGGACGTCCTGGTCTCATGTCGATCTTCCAGGTCCTCGGGCTCATCGGGCTCATCCTCGGCCGGTCCGCAGGTCGCCCGGACGAGTTGCGCCGCGTCGTGACGGTAGAACTGGGAGATGCGGTCGATCTGCGAATAGATCGTCTCGGCCGGCACTTCGTCGAGAATTTTTCGGGGCAGAAATTGCTGGAAGACCAGCCCGAGGATTCCGCTGGCGATCACGAGGATGAACAGGACCGCCAGGACCGTGCTCAGCGTACCGCCCCAGCGGAAGCCGCTGTGATAGGCGATCAAGGGAATCAGGAGGAACCCGAGCCAGATGTGGGCGCGGAGCCAGGTCTGGGCCCGTCCCACTCTCCAGACGCGTTTCTTCTTGCGCGGCCAGAGGAGGAACTCGAAGGTCATGATCAGACCACCGACGACGCCGAACGTGAACCCGGGCAAGCTACTGCCGCCGGGCCAGACCCCGGTCGCGATTCGGGCCGAAAGTTCCCAGAGGGTCGCAGCCAGGGCGAGGATCAGGACCAGGAAGAACCAGGGCCGATGCTCGGGCCAGGTCCGGCGATTGATGAGCACGCGAATCCTCCGCCCTCGGCTCGGCTTCGAGCCGGAGGTTCAGGGGGTTAAGACGGAAGTCGGCACGGCCTGCCAGGGGATTTCCGATTCCGCAGGCCATCGAGTCGGTGCTGAGACAGACGGGACGACGGCTATGAAAGTTTCCTCAGTTGAGCCGCCCGCCTCACCGAAGATTGAGTGCGAGCGTCCTAATGTACTAGCACCCGCTCAGCACGAGGTCAACGACCTACCTCGCCGGGGCTTCCTATTCTGGCCGAAAGCCCGGATCTTGACGAATTCCCGACAACACTCGACTCGCGCGTTAGAATCCCTCGGGGTCGGCGTCTACTCGCCCCCAACAACTCACCGTGGCGTCTCGTCGCGTCGCGACCCTGCTCGATGCGGAGCCAGCCATGCCCTACCAACCGATCGAATCCTACGGTGTTATCGGCGACATGCACACCGTCGCCCTGGTCGGCATGGACGGCTCGATCGACTGGTGCTGTCTGCCCCATTTCGATTCCCCGAGCGTCTTCGCTGCCATCCTCGACGACCGCAAGGGCGGTTTCTTCCGGATCGCCAGCCTGCATGACGGCCGTCGGAAGCAGATGTACCTGCCGGATACGAACGTGCTGGTCACGCGCTTTCTGAGCCAGGACGGCGTGGGCGAGGTCGTGGACTTCATGCCGATCCACTCGGGGCATCCGGCCCAGAAGATCCATGAGATCGTGCGGGTTGTGCGGGGAATCCGGGGGACGGTCCGGTTCCGGCTCGAATGCCAGCCGGCTTTCGATTTCGCGAGGCGTCCTCACACGGTCCGGCTGGATGCCCGAGGCGCGATTTTCGAGTCGGAGGGCATGCGACTGGCCCTCATCAGCCGGTTCCCGCTCTGCGTGCAGGGATCGAGCGTGGCGCTCGACTTCGAACTCTCGCCGGGCGAGAGCACGACGTTCATCCTCCGTCAGGTTCAGGATGGCCGCAACGGGGAGATGCTCGAGGCCCGGCTCGTCGGCGAGGAGTCGCTGATGCGGACCGTGGACTACTGGCGGCGCTGGCTGGGTCAGTGCCGCTATGCGGGCCGCTGGCGCGAGATGGTCCACCGCTCGGCTTTGGTGCTCAAGTTGCTGACCTTCGCCCCTTCCGGCGCCATCGTGGCGGCCCCGACAACCAGCCTCCCCGAGGAGATGGGAGGCGTCCGAAATTGGGACTATCGCTTCACCTGGATTCGTGATGCCGCCTTCACGCTCTACGCCTTCCTCCGCCTCGGTTTCACCCAGGAGGCCGAGGCGTTTATGGGCTGGCTCGAACAGCGAGCCATTGAGGGAGCCCGCACCGGACCCCTCCAGATCATGTACGCCATCGACGGCCGGCACGAACTGCCCGAGGAGGTACTCGACCATCTCGACGGCTACCGAGGCTCACGACCTGTCCGGATCGGCAACGCGGCGTCCGACCAACTCCAGCTCGACATCTACGGCGAGATCATGGACTCGATCTACCTCTACGACAAGCACGCCAGTCCAATCGCCTACGACAACTGGACCCAGATCCGCCGGACCCTCGACTGGCTCATTGACAACTGGGACCAGCCCGACGAGGGCATCTGGGAGGTCCGCGGCGGTCGGCAGCACTTCGTCTATTCGAAACTTCAGTGCTGGGTCGCCCTCGATCGCGCCATCCGAATGGCCACCCGTCGGAGCCTGCCTCTCGACCTCGCCCGCTACATCGCCGAGCGCAACAAGATTTACGAGTCGATCATGGAACGCGGCTGGAACCCTGCCCGCAGGAGCTTCGTCCAGTGTTTCGGCTCCGAGGCCGTGGACGCCGCCAACCTGATCATGCCCCTCGTCCTGTTCATCTCGCCGACCGATCCGCGCATGCTCCACACGATTGACCGCACGATGTCCGAGCTGGTGTCCGACAGCCTCGTCTATCGTTATGGTATCGGTAAGGCCGCAAGCGACGGCCTCGAAGGCGAGGAGGGGACGTTCAACATGTGCACCTTCTGGCTCGTCGAGGCCCTCGCCCGGGCGGGCCGGGTCGAAGAAGCCCGCTTCATCTTCGAGAAGATGCTCACTTACGCCAACCACCTCGGCCTCTACGCCGAGGAAACCGGTCCGACGGGTGAGGCACTCGGGAACTTCCCTCAGGCCTTCACCCACATGGGACTGATCAGCGCCGCGTTCAACCTCGACCGACGGCTCGGCAAGGGGATTTGAGCGACGAACCAGCGGACGTCGCGGCCTGGGGATGGTTCCCTGCATCGGGTTTGCGTGCTAGAGTTGGCGGAGAATGCGGGCTCCGTGGATCGGAGAGCGGGAGCAGTGCGATGACCAGCGGGCCAACGGCCGCCTATCTCGGCATTCCGATCGAGCAGTGGATCCGTGCGGCCCGAGATAGCGACCCTCTCGTCCGGAGGCTGGCCGTCTATGCCCTCGGCATGATCGGACCGACGGGCGGGAAGCGATCCATCAAGGCCCTCGAAGCCGCGATGAAGGACGATCAGCCCTTCGTCCGTCTCTGGGCGGCCTCCGCACTCGCACGCGTCCGGCCGGGCGACGAGCGGGTCGCGCCGGAGCTTGTGGCGGCGATGCGTCACGAGGCGGCCTTCATGCGGAGCCTCGGTGCCTGGCAACTCGGCCGGCTCGGCCCCGATCTGCCCGGCGCCGGCGGCACTCAACCAGTTGAATCTCCTGCGTGATGACCCCGATCCGAGCGTCCGCTCCGAGGCTGACCAAGCGCTGAAGGCGATCCGTGGTATCGATCTCCGTCAGCGGGGATGACGCGACTGGGTGGTTTGTGAGACCTTGCGTCGGCCCGACGGCTCTGGCATGTTCTTCTGAGGTCGTGACGGCCCGTAGGCTCGGAGCCGTTGCCCAATTCGAGGAGCCGAGATGGCCGGCGTCAAATCCAGCGGAGCCCTGCTCGCCTCCCTGCTCATCCTCGTCATGGCCTTGCTGCCTGGCGTGAATGGCTCGCCTCCCATTCCGCTGTCGGAACCACGATCCGGCCAGCCCGCGACCGGCTCTGAGGATGCCCGCGCTCTCGGTACATCCTCCTGCTCGGCTCGTGGTTGCCATGGCCGGATCAACGAGGTCGCGGAAGGGACCTCGCGGGTCAAGCGGAACGAGTACACGACCTGGATGATGCACGATAAGCACGCCGACGCCTACAACGTCCTGCTCAACGCGCGCTCCCGCGAGATCGCCGAGAAGCTCGGTCGCTTCTCGGGGAAGACGATTCCCGCCCACGAGGACGCCCGCTGTCTGGCCTGCCATTCCAGCCCCGCAACCGTCTCTCCCACCGGGCCGCTCTCGGCTTTTCGACACGAGGGGGTGAGCTGCGAGGCGTGTCACGGTTCCGCCTCGCACTGGTTGGAGCCCCACCTTCAAAAAACGTGGGCGAGTCAACCCTTGGAGATCAAGCAACAAGCCGGAATGATCCCGATGGAGAACCTCGCCGCCCGCGTCGCCATGTGTGCCGGCTGCCACGTCGGAGCACCTGCCGGACTGGGGAGCCCGATGGAACGCGACGTCAACCACGACTTGATCGCGGCCGGCCACCCGAGGCTGGCCTTCGAATTCTCGTGGTTCCAGGCTCAGATGCCCGATCACTGGCGGTCGAGCACGGACCCCGCCTCGGGCCTCGCCGGCTCTGCCCGGGCCTGGGCCGTCGGACAGGTTGCGGTCGTCGAGGCGTCCCTACGACTGCTTCAGGGCCGAGCCAGCAATCCCTCGCACCCCTGGCCCGAGTTCGCCGAGTACGACTGCTTCGCCTGCCATCACGACCTGAAACCCCGGAGCTGGCGACAGCAGGCCGGCTATCCCGACCGCACGCCCGGTTCTCCCCCCTGGGGCTCCTGGACAACCGCCCTCCTCCCTGAAGTCCTCGCCGGTTCTTCCCCCATCGCGCCGCCGGGTGGGGATGTGCTTCTCGCGGATCTCGACGCCCTGCGGAAGCTCATGAGCCATCCCACCCCCGATCGTGAGGAGGCCGGCCGGAAGGCGGCCCAGCTTGTCGACAGACTGGAGACTGCGGCCCGGTTCCTGGCCGACGCCGCGGTGGATGAGCCGCGGGTGTCGACCTGGCTCGATGCCGTTCTGAAGGGTGCCCCGGCCCAGGTTCCCCCGAGCTGGGCACGCGACACCCAGCGCTATCTGGCGGTCGCCGCCTTACAGCGAGCGTTGCAGAGTCAGTCGAAGGGCGAGAAGAGTCCGGAGGTGGAGTCGTTTTTGAGGCAATTCTTGGAGTCGCTTCGATTCGAGCCATCTCTCAACAGCCCGAGTCATTTTGATAACTCCGCGGCCGCGACCACCCGCGAAGCCAGTCATGCGGGGAAATGATCCGTCGGAAGCATCAAGCGACTTGATCCCTGCATTCGCCGCGACCCATCCGCGGAAACCAATCATCCGTGTGGCCGGCCGCCAGTCAGCGCCGTATCTTAAGCAACAAGCGTGTCACCAATTCGAAGCGGGGCCGTTATCCCCGCGGGGTCTCGCGTCGCCGACCGAGATGAGCTCTACCGAAGGGAGGTTCCGACGATGCAGCTTGGGATGATCGGGCTGGGACGCATGGGCGCCAACATGGTGCGCCGCTTGATGCGCCACGGACACCAGTGTGTCGTCTATGACGTGAACCCCAAATCGGTTCAGGAGCTGGCTTCGGAAGGGGCCGTCGGAGCGTCTTCGTGGCAGGACTTCGTCGCCCGCCTGGAAAAGCCGCGTCCAATCTGGATGATGATTCCCGTCGCCTTCGTGGACTCGACACTCGCGACCCTCACCAAATTGATCGAGCCGGGTGACATCCTCATCGACGGCGGCAATTCCTACTACATCGACGACATCGCGAGGGCCAAGACCCTGAGGGAGAAAGGATTCCATTACGTCGATGTGGGCACGAGCGGCGGCATCTGGGGCCTGGAGCGGGGCTACTGCCAGATGATCGGCGGCGAGACCGAGGTCGTGACGCATCTCGACCCGATCTTCAAGGCCCTCGCCCCCGGCGTCGATTCCGCCCCGTCCCGCACCCCCGGCCGCGACAAGATCAGCGGCAGCACCGCCGAGGATGGCTACCTCCACTGTGGCCCGAGCGGCGCCGGGCACTTCGTCAAAATGGTCCACAACGGCATCGAGTACGGCATCATGGCCGCTTATGCCGAGGGCATGAACATCCTCCGGCGTGCCAACGTCGGCAAGTTCGAGCGCGAGAAGGATGCCGAGACATCTCCGCTGCGAAATCCGGAACATTACCAGTATGATATTCCCTTGCACGACGTCGCCGAGGTCTGGCGGCGCGGCAGCGTCATCGGGTCCTGGCTGCTGGACCTGACCGCCGCCGCCTTGCTTCGCGACCCGGATCTCGACGAGTTCTCGGGCCGCGTCTCGGACTCGGGCGAGGGTCGCTGGACGATCCAGGCCGCCATCGACGAGTCCGTGCCCGCCCACGTCCTGACCACCGCCTTGTACGAGCGCTTCAGCTCCCGTGGTGAGGCGAACTACGCCGACAAAGTCACCTCGGCGATGCGCAAGGAATTCGGCGGGCACATCGAGAAAGCGGCCGGTCAATGATGAGCAAATGACGGCCTAACAGGGAAGGAGCAGGCGGGCCGGGCGCTCCCGAGGGACGCCTGGTCGCCTGTCATGATTCGATCCGATTCGAAGGGCGAACGCATGGCAACCGCGAACCCACCCACCAGCCAGCCGAATCCTCTAACCTACGGAACGCCTGCGTCGCTACTGCCGCAGTCTTGCGTGCTGGTGATCTTCGGCGCCGCTGGCGACCTCTCCTGGCGCAAGCTCCTGCCGGCAGTCTATAACCTCAACGTGGATGGGGTCCTGCCTGCGAACTTCGCCGTCGTTGGCTTCGGTCTCGGGGCCGAGGGCGACCCCGACGAGTGGATCCGCACGCGCCCGAGACGGCATCGAGAAGTTCAGCCGCCAGCCGATCGACGAGCAGCACTGGGCCGACTTCGCCCGCGCCCTCTTCTATGTCCCGGGCAGCTTCAACGAGTCGCGCGCCTATCAGATGCTCAAGGAGAAGCTCGAGGCCGTCGATCAGCAGTTCGGCATTCCAGGCAACCGGGTTTATTATCTCTCGATCCCGCCGCAGTTCATCTCGACGTGCGTCGAACATCTCCATTCCTCGGGAATGGTGCCGCGATCCTGAGCAAGCCGGCGGCTACACCCGCGTCATCGTCGAGAAGCCGATCGGTCACGACCTGGAGAGTGCCCGCGAGATCAACACCTCCCTCGCCGGCGCCTTCAACGAGAGCCAGATCTACCGGATCGATCACTATCTCGGCAAGGAAACCGTCCAGAACCTCCTGGTCATGCGGTTCGCCAACAGCATCTTCGAGCCGCTCTGGAACCAGAAGTACATCGACCACGTCCAGATCACCGTCGCCGAGGAGGAAGGTCTGACCCACCGCGACCCGAAATCGGGCAACCCGACCGGCAGCCGGATCGGCTACTACGAGGGCGTCGGCGCCCTGAGGGACATGGTGCAGAACCACATGCTCCAGGTCCTCTGCCTGACCGCGATGGAGCCGCCCTACGCCCTCGAAGCCAACGTCGTCCGCGACGCCAAGCTCGCGGTGCTGAAATGCCTGCGGCGGATGTCCGACGCCGACGTCGAGCGCGACGTCGTCCGCGCCCAGTACATCGGCGGCGACGTCCACGGCCACGAGGTTCCCAGCTACCGCCACGAGGTCCGCGAGTTCTTCGCCGAGCGCAACCAGCCGGTCCCGACCGAATCGACGACCGAGACGTTCGTCGCCCTGCGACTCTTCATCGACAACTGGCGATGGGCCGGCGTCCCCTTCTACCTCCGGACCGGCAAGCGGCTGCCGAAGCGGGCCAGCGAGGTCGCGATCCAGTTCAAGGACGTGCCGAACGTCCTGTTCAACCCGCACCCCGACGTGCCGCTCGAGCCGACCGTCCTCTCGCTCCGCATCCAGCCGGAGGAGGGCCTGACACTCCGCGTCGCCTCCAAGCTCCCCGGCCCGAAGGTGCGGATCTACCCGGTGAAGCTGGAGTTCAACTACTCCAGCTTCGGCGACTCCTCCCCCGAGGCCTACGAGCGCCTGATCCTCGACGTCATGGCCGGCGACGCCACCCTCTTCATGCGTCGCGACGCGGTCGAGGCGGCCTGGGAATTCGTCATGCCGATCCTCAACCACTGGGAACGCAGCCGCGTCCGCTTCCTGCCCGAGTACCGCGCGGGAACCTGGGGGCCACTCGAGGCCGATCGCCTGATCGAGGCCGACGGCCGACGCTGGAGGACCCTCTGATGGCCGGCCTCCTGACACTGCCCGAGGGGTTTGTTCCCGTCCCCTTGAAAGACATCGAGAAGGAGGTCAGCCGCCAGGTCCACGCCGAGCAGGACCTCGACGGACCGCCGATCCAGCGGGCGACGGATGTCCAACCTGGTCGTCTATTGCGACCAGCCCGAGACCGCCGCCTCGATCTCGGAGGAGATCGCCGAGATCGTCGCCGTCCATCCGGCGCGCGTGATCCTGATCGCGGCCGACCCTCAGGGCAAGTCCGGCGAGATCGAGGCGGCGGTCCGGGTCCGCACGCGTTACGTCCACGGCGGCCGGCAGGAGGTCGCCTCCGAGCAGATCACGCTCCAGGTTGCCGGTCGCGGCATCGATCACGTTCCTTACGTCGTCCGCGGCCTGCTCATCGGCGACCTGCCGACGAACCTCTGGTGGGCTTCGCACCAGCCGCCGCCCCTGGCCGGACCATTGCTGTACGACCTGGCCGGAGCAGTCGCAGCAAATCATCTACGACAGCCTCGGCTGGATCGAGCCGCATCGCGGCGTGTCCGCCACCGCCGGCTGGCTCGCCCGCGTCGAGCGCGATGCCTCCAGCGGCCGCTGGCGCGTCGCCTCCGATCTCAACTGGCGACGTCTGAAACCCTGGCGACGGCTCATCGCCCAGGCCCTCGACCCGAACACCCAGCCCGGCGCCTTCGAGACGATCCACGAGGTCCTGATCGAGCACGGGCCGCACGCCGTCACCCAGGCCTGGCAGCTCGCGAGCTGGCTGGCGTCGCGACTCGGCTGGACGGTCCAGGCCCGCAAGGTCCAGCTTGGCGTGGAGATCTCGTGGAACGTCCTGGCCCCCTCGGGTCTCGTCCGGCTCCGTATCCGACGGCTCGCGGAAGGCCCTCCGATCATCCAGCGCGTCCAGATCGACTGCGAAATCTGCGGCGAGAACGGGGCGCTGAACCTTCTCAACCAAGATCAGGTTCGCCTCTCGGTCATCCCCGAGGGTCAGGACGTCGCGCTGCGGACGATGACCCTGAAGCCTCAGCCGCTCTCGGAACTCGTCGGCCGCCAGCTCACCGATCGCGACCGCGACCCGGTCTTCCATGAGGCGATGGCGATCGCCCAGCTCCTCGCCCAGGGTGTCGGATCGTGAGTTCGCCCGGACGCGAGTCGGCCCGGCTCGGTCGTCCGTCACCATCCGACGCAGAACCGGGCAGGCGCCCATTGGCGGACTCCCTCGCACTCGTTCCGTTCGTACCACGACCCCCGGGCTTCTCCCACGATGGCAGAGACCAAGTCCGTGAATGTCGAAATCCTCGACCGACCTCCCCAGGGTCTGACTCCGTCCCGACCCGCACGGCGGTCCGCGAGGATCGCACCGCCACCCGCGAGCATCAGCGGATCGCCCAGATTCACGACGACATCGCGGGCTGGCGACGCTGGGGGCCCTACGTCGGCGATCGCTCCTGGGCCACCGTCCGCGAGGACTACAGCGCCACGGCAACGCCTGGGGCTATCTCCCCCACGACCTCGCCCGCAGCAAGACCTACCGCTGGGGCGAGGACGGCCTCGCCGGCTATTGCGACCGCTACCAGCTCCTCTGCTTCGCCCCCGCCTTCTGGAACGGACGCGACCCGATCCTCAAGGAACGCCTCTTCGGCGTCACTCCCCACGAAGGCAACCACGGCGAGGACGTCAAGGAATACTACTTCCACCTCGACAACACGCCCACCCACTCTTACGCCGGTTTCTCTACAAGTATCCCCAGGCCGAGTTCCCCTACCAGCGCCTCATCGACGAGAACCGCCGACGCGGCGGCCAGGGGTTCGAGTACGAGCTGCTCGACACCGGCGTCTTCGATGAGCGACCGCTACTTCGACATCTTCATCGAATACGCCAAGGCCACCGAGGAAGACCTCTGCATCCGGATCGAAGCGTTCAACCGCGGCCCCGAGCCGGCCCGGCTGGACATCCTGCCGCATCTCTGGTTCCGCAACACCTGGGCCTGGTCGAAAGATCCCGTCCCCGAGCCTCGCATCCAGCTCGGCCCCGAGCGCGACGGCGTCGCCCGGCTCGTGACCGACGACTCCGAGTGCACCACCCTCGCCAACATCCCGATCCACTACCGCCTCGGCCGCCGTACCCTCTATGCCCCCGCAGGCGGTCCGGCCGATGTTCACCGACAACGAGACCAACGCCCCCCGCGTCTTCGGCCCGGGGAACGTCAGCCGCAAGGCCCACGTCAAGGATGCCTTCCACCGCCACGTCGTCCAGGGGGAGGACTGCCTCAACCCCGACCGCGTCGGCACCAAGGCCGCTTTCCGGTACACCTTCGAGGTCCCCGCCGGCGGCTCGGTCGTCCTCCGGCTCCGCTTCTCCAACCGGGACGAATCTGCCCGACCCGCTCGGCGAGGTCGATCGGATCGTGGCCGAGCGAAAGGCCGAGGCGGACGAGTTCTACGCCTCGATTCACCCGCCGGGCGCCACCGAGGACGAGCGACGGATTCAACGTCAGGCGTTCGCCGGCCTGCTCTGGACCAAATCCTGCTACATCTTCGACGTGCAGCTCTGGCTCAATGGCGACCGCCCCGACCTCCCGCCCCCCGAGTCGCGCAAGCAGATCCGCAACGCCCACTGGCGGCACCTCAACTCGATGCGGGTGATGACCCTGCCCGACAAGTGGGAATACCCCTGGTTCGCCGCCTGGGACCTCGCCTTCCACTGCGTCGCCTTCGCGCAGATCGACCCGAAGTACGCGATGGACCAGCTCTGGGTGCTCCTCTTCGAGCAGTTCCAGCACCCGAACGGCCAGATTCCCGCCTACGAGTGGGAGTTCTCCGACCTCAACCCGCCCGTCCATGCCTGGGCCGTCTGGCGGGTCTATAACATGGCCCGCAAGCGCACCGGCGAGGCCGATTACGGCTTCCTCGAGCGATGCCTGCACAAGATGCTCATCAACTTCGCCTGGTGGATCAACAAGGTCGATCGCACCGGCAGCAACATCTTCGAGGGCGGCTTCCTCGGGCTCGACAACATCACGGTCGTCGACCGCAGCATGCCCTGCTCCGACGGCGCCGTGCTCGAGCAGTCCGACGCCACCGGCTGGATGGGGATGTTCTGCCTGAACCTGATGCGGATCTGCCTGGAGCTGGCCAAGAAGAACCCCGTTTATGAAGGGCTCGCCACCAAGTTCTTCCAGCATTACGTCTATGTCGCGTCGGCCATGAAACACATGGGCAACCGCGACTATCAGCTCTGGGACGACAAGGACGGGTTCTTCTACGACGTGCTCCGCTACCCCGACGGCCGCTTCCGCAAGTTCCGCGTCCGCTCGCTTGTGGGCCTGATCCCGTTGTTCGCCGTCGAGCGGCTGGAGATGGGCTGGATCGAGCCGTTCCAGGAGTTCACCGGCTCCCTGAACTGGTTCCTCAAGAACCGCCGCGACCTGGTCAAGGACGTCGTCCACACGATCGAGCGCGACGGCAAGACGACCCACGTCCTGACGATCGTCAACGAGGACCAGCTCGGCCGCCTCCTCGCCCGGATGTGGGACCCGGACGAGTTCCTCTCCGACTTACGGCATCCGCAGCCTCTCCAGGGCCCACCAGGACCAGCCTTTCGACTTCGACGGCAACATCGTCGGCTACGAGCCGGCCGAGGCCGTCTCCAAGCT
Source organism: uncultured Planctomycetales bacterium (assembly GCA_963752755.1). GTDB lineage: Bacteria > Planctomycetota > Planctomycetia > Isosphaerales > Isosphaeraceae > CAVVZJ01. The sequence goes on from CAVVZJ010000014.1 coordinate 607,614, forward strand.
CAAGGGCGGCAACTCGAACTGGCGAGGCCCGATCTGGTTTCCCACCACGTTCTTGCTGATCGAGTCCCTCCGCAAGCTGGCCAAGTCGTACGGTCCCGAGACCGGGATCGATCGCGACGGCCGCCGGATCACCTACGACGCGATGGCCCGCGAGATCGCCGATCGGATGATCCGCATCTTCGCCCGCGATGAGAACGGCCGACGCCCCGTTTACGGCGGGACCGCGAAGTTCCAGGACGATCCCCACTGGCGCGACCTGATCCTCTTCTATGAATACTTCCACGGCGACAACGGCGCCGGCCTCGGCGCCTCGCACCAGACCGGCTGGACCGCCCTGGTCGCCTCGCTGATCGACGAGTGGAAACGTTGAGCCACGCGAAGTGATGACGCTTCTCGTCGGGTGCGTTTCCCCACCCGACTCCGCCCGAACCCTGACGAGGTTTGCCGATGAAGGTGCTGGTCATCGATATTGGGGGGACGAACATCAAGTTCCGAACCCAGGACCAGGAGTTGCAGAAGTTTCCGTCGGGCAAGGAAATGACGGCCGAGCAGATGGTCAACGGCGTTCTCCGGGAGTCGTCCGGCTGGGAGTACGAGGCCGTCTCGATCGGCTATCCCGGCCCCGTCGTGGACGGCAAGGCCCTGCTCGAACCGAAGAACCTCGGTCCCGGCTGGGTCGGCTACGACTTCGAGGGGCATTTCGGCAAGCCGATCAAGCTCGATCAATGACGCCGCCATGCAGGCCGTCGGTAGCTACGAAGGCGGTCGGATGCTCTTCCTCGGCCTGGGTACTGGCCTCGGCTCGGCCCTCATCATCGAGAAGATGATCGCCCCCCTGGAAATCGCCCACCTGCCTTACCGTAAAGGGCGGACCTTCGAGGACTACGTCGGCCTCCGCGGCCTCGAACGCCTCGGTTCCAAGAAGTGGCGCAAGGCCGTCGCCGACGTGACGACTCGTCTCAAGGCCGCCCTTGTGGCCGACTACGTCGTGATCGGCGGCGGCAACGCCAAGAAGCTGAAGAAGGTTCCCGACGGAGCCCGCCTCGGCGATAACAACAACGCCTTCCTCGGCGGCTTCCGACTCTGGGAAGATTATCGTCAGGGCTAGACGTCCCTGGCATCGGGCCGACCAGCGTCCGGATGTGATAAGATGGAGCATCCAGGGCGAACGGACCTTGCGGCAGACCCAACGTCCACGTTCCTCGTGTCGGACGGTCCACCCGAGGATCCAACAAGGCGGTTTTCCATGACGGTCGACAACTAGGTTGTGGACCAGGGAGGTCCCCATTCGAGGCGCCGGAGGCGAGGGCGAACCCATCAATCATTCCGGTGAGACATGCCCGGATCTCGCGTCAATCGGGGTTGGACGAGGGTTGCCATCGCTCTCGCGGCATCCCTGGCGGCGTTCCTTTGCGTCGTGTGGTCTCAACCTCCGGCCTCGGGCGATACCCCGGTCGCGAACCGGCCGAGGCCGGGCGGACGCCGGCCTTCTCTGGAAAGGCACGGGCTCCTGCGCCTCGGGGCCTTGCCACGGCGGGCCAGTCAGCTCCGGGCTGCCCTGGCGGCGAGTACGGGCTCTATCGTGGATGCCGATCCCCACGGTCGAGCCTATGCCGTCCTGACCACGGACCGCTCCCGCCGGATCGCCTCGCTCTATCGTGGACATCCCGCCCAGGCTGAGATGGATGCGCTCTGCCTGAGCTGTCATGTCCGACCCGACATCGAGCACTCGCCGCAGAGTCCCGAGTATGCTCTCGAAGACGGTGTTGGCTGCGAGAGCTGCCACGGCGCCGCCCAGAACTGGCTTGCGTTGCACACCACCGCCGGCTGGAAAGGGCTTGAACCCCAGCAGAAGGCCCAGTATGGCCTCGTGCCGCTGACCGATCTCGTAACACGGATTGAGCGATGCACCGTCTGCCACGTCGGCACACCCGAGGCCGAGGTCAACCACGACCTCATCGCCGCCGGCCACCCACGGATGAACTTCGAGTTCGCCTCCTTCCATGCCATCTACCCCAAACACTGGGACACACGAAGGGACAAGGCCCTTCATCCCGACTTCGAGGCCCGCGCCTGGCTGATCGGCCAGGTGGTGTCCGCCCGCTCGTCGCTCCAGCTCCTCGCCGCTCGTGCCCGCGCCGCCCAGCCTCACTCCGACGGCTCCCGATCCGCGCCCTGGCCCGAGCTTTCTGAATACGGATGTTTCGCCTGCCACCAGAACCTCACCGGACCCGGTAAGCCCGACGAGACGTTCGCCCGTCCCGAGAACGTCAAGCCGGGGCTTCCGCCCTGGAACACCTGGTATCTGCCCATGCTCCAGCGTCGGTCTGCCACCCGTGCTCGGTGAGAATCCGATGGTCGACGGATCGAGCTTCTCCAATCTGAATCGCGAGATGAGCCGCGCCATCCCGGATCCGTTGAACATCGCCCGCCTGGCCGACGCCGCCGCCCATGATCTCGACGGCTGGCTCGTGAAGCTGCGGTATCAACCCCTCGACGCCCGTCGTGTCCGCGTCCTGATGCAGACCCTTGCCGCCAAAGGTCAAGCCGCCGGCGCTTCGAACTGGGATCACGACGCCCAGCTCTACCTGTCCCTCGCCGCCCTCTTCAACGCGCACGACGACCTCCGGCCTGCATCCTTCGATCCCCGTGTAAAGTCAAAGCTGGAGACGATGCGCCAGGTTCTGAACTTCCGGCCAGACTTTGACAGTCCCATCGACTATGACCCGCGACGGTTTGACGGTCCCTTGAACGACTTCCTCGACTCCCTGAGCCGCTAGGACCCCGCCATGTCCGCCACGACGCTCCGCGCCCCGCTCTCGCTCGCCGTCACCGCGGCCTTCGTGACGGCCGCCCTCGGGCTGGCCGGCCCCGGTCGCGGTGCCCAGCCGGTCCAGGATCAGGCGAAGGCCAGGCCCGTCGCTGTGCCCAAGGCGCCCAACGGTCTCACCAAACGCTATTACCCAGCACAACTCGGCTGCGGCCTCTGCCATTCGCAGCCGAATCCCCAGTTTACCACCAACCTCGTCCTCCTCAAGGAACTGCCCATCTGGAAGGACCAGGACCGCCACGCCGACGCCTTCCATGCGATCCTGCCGAAGTCCGAATCGATGAGTAAGATCCTGGGCTACGATGTCACCAAAGCCCAGCGCTGCCTGAGCTGCCACGCCCCTGGCTATCACGCCCCGATCGACGTCCCGGCCGCCAACGTCGAGACGGTCCGCGAGAGTCTCCGCCAGGAGGGCGTCTCCTGCAGCGCCTGTCACGGCGCCTATGTCGAATGGGTTCAGCAGCACCAACCGGGCCTCGGCAATCCGAACTGGCGGAACATCTCGGCCGTTGAGAAGCAGGAGAAGTACGGCCTGATGGACCTCCGTGACCCCGCCCGCCGGACGGCTCTTTGCGTCACCTGCCACGTCGGCGACCCGGCGAACGACAAGGTCGTCACCCACGAGATGTACGCCGCCGGCCATCCTCCATTGCCCAGCTTCGAGGTCTGGACGTTCAGCCAGCAGGTCCCCCACCACTGGATGGAACCCTCCGAGGTCCCCTACCTCAAGGAAGCCGCCGAGAAAGGCGATAAGGAAATCCTCAAGAATTATCACTATGACCCCGAAGAGAAGCTTCCAACCAAGTTCGTCGTTTATGGTGGCGTGGCGAACCTCCGCGAGACGATGGGCCTGATCGCCTTCGAGATGAACGCCCGCGTCAACGACCCCAGGAACCACGTCCCCGACTTCGCCCGTTACGACTGCTACGCATGCCACCACGACCTGAAGGTTAACGGCTGGCGGCCCGAGCGTGGGTTCGGCTGGCGGCCTGGCCACATGTACCCGATCACGCCCGGACGCGTCCCACCGCCCGCCTGGCCCCTGGAACTCGTGGACCTCGCGATCGTCGCCGCCACCGACAACGAGGACGCCGCCGAACAGCAGCGGGCCGCCTATCGGACTCACGTCAAGGCCCTCTACGACGCCTTCAACGCCCAGCAATACGCCGATCCGAAACTCGCCCGTTCCGCCGCGGATCAACTGCGATGTCTGGGCCGACCGATTACTCGAACAGCTTCGCTTCCGCGAGGACAAGACCGCTCTCTTCAACCGCCCCACCGCCCTCCGCCTCCTCCGGCGGATCACCACTCTGGCCACCGAGGACGTCCCCGACTTCGAGACCGCCCGCCAGCTCGCCTGGGCCTTCCGCGACATCTACCAGAGCCTCGACGAGAAGCCAGCCGGCGACGCCGCCATCAACGAGTCGCTCCAGTCCCTTAAGGTCGCCCTCCAGCTCAACCTTTACGAATCCGGCGAAAAGGAGCCTCAAAGTATCGAGTCGGTCGTCGGCGGTCGGCTTGAAAAGCTCAATGACTACGATCCAGCCCAGACTCGCCAGCAATTCGAGAAGCTCGGGAGCCTCCTCCCCGAATCCTGATCGGGATTTTGAGTGATCGATCCCACCACGATCCCGTTTATGAATTGAAAAATAACAAAAAACCGATGGGAGGAGATCCATTCCCTCCCCCGATCGGACTTCTGTCATTTCGACAAGGGTTCTCTCAACCGGAAGGCTGGTCTCTCATCGAGGCGCGGCCGCCGGGATAAGGGGAGGCGGCGGTGCGGGGGCGGGCGCCACGGGCCGCGGCGATGCCGAGGCCGGCACGGCGCCGGATGGAGCGAGCATCCAGGGCGACGGCTTCGCGCCGGGGGCCAGCCGATAGAGCCCGGATCGCGGATCGTCGCTGACCTTCCAGATCCAGCCGTTCTTGAGGTAGAGCTTCTGCTGCTCGGCCAGGCTCAGGGGGCGAGCGCCGACGCGGCCGAAGACGGCGATCTGGTGGCCGCTCTCATCCACCGCGCGGTCGCGGTCGATGCCCTCCGCGACAGCCAAGGCATGGCCCTCGTTGGGGAGCTTGAAGGTGGCGATGAGTACCGGCGTCGGCCGCGGGCTGAACCCCTGGTAGCCGGGCGTCTCCGGCGAGGTGAGTTGCAAGACGCGGAGGCCGTTCTTTCCGTCGGCAAGGTAGGCGAACTCGCTGGCGTAGGTAACTCCCAGCTTCACGTCGTGCAGGTCGTTGATGCAACCGCCCGCGTTGAACACCTGGTCCACGAAGGGACGCTCCGGGTTCTCCACGTTGAGGATCACCAGGCCGTTCTCGCCCGCAGCGACGTAGCAGTAGGTCCGGGCGACGTAGAGCCGGTGTGCGTCGGGCACGTCTACCTTCGTCACGACCCGCGGGTGGGCGATGTCGGTCGTGTCGAGCACGTGGACGCCCTCCTCGTCGCAGACGAACCCGTACCGGAACTGCACGCCGATCGACGTCGGCCGGCCAACCTCCTCCGGGCCGAGCACCGAACTGATCCTCGGCTTCGTCGGGTCGGTCAGGTCGATCACGACCAGCCCGGCGTCGCAACCCATGTAGGCATAATTCCCGAAGACCTGGATGCTCCGCGCTCCGCAAAGCAGCCCGCCGGGATTGAAGACAACGTCCTTCTTCACATAGTTGTTCATCGGGTTGCCGTCGAGCAAGGTCCCGGCCCCGACCATGACCAGGCCCTCATACTTGTCGGCAACGTAGATGTACGCATAGACGAGGCTGACCTCCGCCTCGCGGTTGATCGGGAAGTGCGTGCGGGTCGGGTCGGGGGCGATCGTCGTGGGAGCGGCAACCGCCGTGGCGTACTTCGTGCGGACGAAGAACCGCTGCCCCAACGGCGACACCGGCGCCGTCACGATCCGCTCGGAGAACGCCTTGTGGTCGATGAACGCGATGTCGAAGATCCGCAGGCCCCCTCGCCGCAAGCCGCGTAGGCGTACTCGCCGCGGGCCTGCACGTCGAGGATCTCGGTGTGCTTGGCCAGATGCGGTTGGAGGAACTGGGTGGCGATGTCCACCCCCGGGTGCTCGTGGGCATGCTCCAGCAGGCCGCCGCTGGCCACGTGCTCGTGGAATTCCTCGGGATAGGCGAGCTTATGCAGATAGCTTCCGATGACCGCCTGCGGCTCCTCCAGCTCGGTGACGGCCACCGCGGCCAGGCCGTGCTCGCCGGCCGCGACCCAGGCATAGCGGCCGATGAAGTTCATGAAGTTCGTGCCGTGCATGAGAAGCTGGGCCATGATCGCGTTGTTGTCGTCATTGGCCGACGAGGTGGCAGTCGGTGCACGACTTCGTCTCGCTGTGGCCCGGCAAGAACGCCTCCGGGGCTACGGGTAGGCCCTTCCAGACGCCTTCCGGATGCGTCGGCGGGCCGCCGCGGACCGTATGCGGCACGTTCGTACTGAAGGCGATGCCGCTCATCCCCTCCGCCGAGATCGTCTGCTGCTGGACGTAGATCTGTTCACGATTGGCGTTGTAGGAGCTGACATGGATGGCACATGAGGACCGCGACGGATTGATCCGGTTGCCGGTGACGTCGCCGTCATGGGCGAGCATGAACACGTCGTCGCGCAACGTCTGCCAGTTGTACGCTGTGTAGTTCCGCGATGACGTCGCCCTCGTCGTGGAGCTGGGGCATCTTCTTGTTGGCCTTCTGCGGCAGGTGGCAGCCGAAGCAGCTCGGGTTCCACGACGAGTGGCAGGCGATGCAGCTCATCTCGCTGTTGCGGTGGGCCAGATGCGAGTCGTCGCCGTTGGGCACGTTGCCATAGACGAGCGAGCCGTCGGGGGCGAAGCGAACGGTCTTGGCCAGCCGGGCGCGTTCGTTGTAGTGCTCGCTGTCGGGGTCGATCGTGTCGGCCGCCTGGACGACCTCCCATTGCAGCTCAGGATCGACCACCGAGCGCTGGATGAACTTGTTGTCGACCTTCTCGAACCGCCGCTTGCCGAACGGCGTCCGCATCGCCGCCAGGTTCCGACCGGGGTGATAGGGCGTGGCCGAAGTGTCGGAGGCGGGGCCGGACGTGACGAGCGTGGCCCGCTTCGTCACACTGCCGTGGCAGTCAATACACTGGATCTCGATCGCGGCGCGGACCTCGCCGTAGAGCTTGGTGTTGCCGTGGACGTCCTGCACGAAGTGGCAATCGACGCAGTGCATCCCCTTCTCCAGGTGGATGTCCATCAGGTGCGTCGGGATACCGTCGCGCTGCTTGCCGTGCTGCTGTTCCTCGCGGTTCGGCGGGATCATGGCCGCCATCAGGCCCTCGGTCGTCGGCTCGCCGATGGGACGGCCGTTGTAGTCGAGGTAGTCGCCGTGCCGGTCCTTCTTGTAAACCGCCTTGAACGCCCAGCCGTGGCCGTGGTAGTCGGCGAACTGGGTCTTTTCGCCTTGGCTGTTCAGATCCCAGAGATGGGCGAGGAACTCGGGGTCGGCGAGGTTGTTGTGGGCGTCGATCTCGTTTGGGTTCCGCATCTGAGAGAGTGTGTAATTCCTCGGACGTCGGGTGCTTGCGATGCTCGGGCCAGATCAGTTCGCCGTCGGTCTCGACGTCCCACCACATGAAGCCGGTGTAGCTATTCATCACGTTGTGCCGGGGTGGACGTGGCAGACGATGCACTGGCTGGTCGGGATCGACGGTGGTGAAGCGGTGCTCGATCGGGTGGCCCGGCTCGTGTCTCGGGATGGTCGGGTCGGGGCTGAAGCTGGTGCCGCGGTTGCCGAACTTCGCGTAAGGACCCGAGGTGACTCCCCAGCGGTCGTTGGCGTAGATGACGTGGCAGGACGTGCAGCCGCTCGATCGGTAGTCGCCGGGCTGGTCGTTGGTGCCAAGGAAGTTGGTCGTCGGGTCGAAGCAGCCGGGTCTTGGTCAGGCCGACGAAGACCGGGTCGGTGCGGTTCTTCGTGCCGAGCCCGCGGCCCGAGACGCCCGGTCTTGGGACGGCCCGGGTCCTCGAAGATGTCCGGGATGCCGACCTCCAGAGGGATGCCGCCGGCCTCGCTCGAAGATACGGAGCACATTGCCCGGCTGACTGACCTCGTAGCGCGGCAGGGGGTCGAGGTAGGGCAAGACGCCCTTGGTCACGGATCTCGGCCTCCGTCGGCGGTGGCACCGTCTGGAGCCGGAGCGGGACGCCGGTCGTCCCGTAAGCCTCGCCGAAGTGAGCCCATTTCAAGGGGTAGGACCCGTTGTTGTACAGAGCCGCCCCCCAGAGCATGCAGCCGTGGGCCATCATGCTCTTGCGGTTCTGCAAGACCTCCTCGCCGTGGCAGTTCATCGTGCCGCAGCTCATGTGCGCCACGCGGTAATCGCCCGGGTTGACGAAACGGACGAAATCTGGCGACTCATGGTTCAACAGCGTGTAGGTACGCACCGGGTTCGCCGACTGATGGCCAGGCTTGCGGAAACCTCGGACTGATGTGCGCCAGTTCCTTGACGTTCGTGGTCGGGTTGCCGCCGTGGCAATCGACGCAGCCCAGCCGGACCGTCTCCTTGAAGTGCGGGTCGCCGATGCCCTGGTGACACTGCACGCAGCTCGCGCTCTTGCGCGAACGCCTGCTCGGCGGTCTGCTGCGAGAGGTCGAGTCCCCTGCAATTCCGGCGGCAGCGGAAACGCCTCGCCACCAGGAGGGATCGGCGGCGCGGGCGAGGTCGGGGAGGGTGGTGGGAGCACCTGGCCCCGAGCTGGCGTTCGCCGTCAGTCCCAGGACTGCCAGCCACGAAGCGAACGCGACGAGCGGCCCCGATTCTCAGGCCCGATGGGTGCGGGTGGCGTCGGGAAGGATCGGTCTGAGCCATGCGACTGCTGACCTCCATGTCAACAGGGGGGCGGAGCCGGTCGATCGGCGAGCCGTTCGGCGCGTCCAGAGACCGGGAATACCGGAATGGGCAAGATCGTCAAGGTCGAGACGCTCGGAAGATACCTCTGGCGCGTCAAGGTCAGGGGAACGGTCATAAGAAGAATCGAACTGATCAGCCGCTGCAATCCTCAGTAAGCCAGAGTCACGGCCAGGAAGCCGGCGACGAGCGGGTCGACTCGGCTGTACAGGTTGTTATACAGGTCGCGGAATCCGCCGCCGGGCAGCAGGGTGGAGACGCCGCCGACCACGATGATGTTGTCGATCAGGAACGGGCCGGTATTCCAGGCCCACGCTGAGGTCGGCACCGATCGAGTTCCGGATATGGCCGTCGAAGAGGAACTGCTCGAGCACGTTGGTCGCGTCGAACCAGAGGAAGTTGGTGTTGTAGAGGAGTTTGACCTTCTGGGTCAGGTCCATGTCGAATCCCAGGTTATAAAGAACCAGGCCCGGGTTGACGAAGTTGGCCTGCCCCTGGAACTTGTTCCGGAGGTCGGGGATGAGGCTGAGGCGGTTGACCAGGGGCACGCCGAAGAGGGGGATGAACTGTCGGTTCCAGAAGCTGAAGATGCCGCCGGCGAACTGCGGGTTGTCGAAGATCGAGTCGAAAGCCGCCAGCGACGCCGTTGTTGATGTTATGGTCGCCCGAGGCCCAGAAGAACGAGGTCTTGAAGCGAGCCCAGTCGCGGTCATACGACAGCTCGACGGCCGCCATCGCACCATTGATCCGTTGCGGACGGCCGGCAAGCGGGTTGAGCTGGTCGCGGCCGAGGGCGTAGTAGAACTGGTGCGTGATGTTGTAGCGGCCAAAGTGGCCGTCGCCGCCCCAGCCGAGATAGGCCGTCTGGACCGAGTGCGGGTAGAAGATACCCACCGGCGAGGGCCGCACAAGGAAGTGGTTGGCATCGAAGAGGAAGCTGGGACCGTCGTAGTTGTAGTGGACGCTCGCCTGAGCGGTGTAGCCGGGGACGAGGAAGTCCTGGCGATAGTAATTCGCGATCAAGACATTCTGGTTCCGGTCACGAAAAGTATTGAGCAAGCTATTAATATTCTTTTCCAGCATGTCAAAGTACACGATGTTGAACTGGTCGCGCTGGGAGAACCGGGTGCCGAAGAGGCGATAGCCGCGGTTGATGTTGAAGAAATTGAAGCCGCGGAAGTCGGAGACGAAGAACTGGGAGCCGGCCCGGATCGAGAGGAAGTCGTAATCGGGGCTAAGGTCGGCGAGCTTCTTCTCGAGGAACCACTCTTCGAGGGCGAGGAAGGTCCGGACACGCTGTACGCCGTTGAGCACGTTCGGGTTGTTGAAGGCTAGCTCCATCAGGTTGGTGTTGTTGACGTTGAAGATCGGCGTGAGCTTGAGCCGCCAGTCAGGCGGCTTGAACCCAGCGTCACCGTGGAAGAGGTCGAAGGAGAAGCCGAAGAATTGCGAGTAGAAGAACTGGCTCGGCCGGCCGAAGAACTGCTCCTCGAAAGGTCGTGACGTGCTCTCGAAAGGCGTCGTGGGCGTGGGAAGCTGCCGCGGCTCGAAGAAGGCGAGGGTGAAGGCGGTCAGGTCGAGGAAGGTGTGCTGGCCAATGATCGGATAGTCACCCTTGAGTACGTTCTGATTGTAAGGGTCCTTGATGCCACCCAGGAAGTACGGGTAGTCGTCCACCTGCGGGTTGCCCTTGCCGTAGCGGTCCCAGGCCGGGAATCCGATTCGCCAGCGGTCCTCGACCGGGACGAAGTGGCTGTCGGTCTGCGGCTCGGTCGGCGTCACGCTCGACTTGCCGGCGAAACCGAGCGTCGGGAAGGTCGGCAGCCGGAGCAGGCCGAACGGCCGAGCCGCCGAAGGAGGCGGTGTCAGTGGCGGTGGCGACTGGAGCGGCCGGCCGATCATGTTGGGACGGACTCCCGGGACCAGATCCGACGCCGACCAGCCTCGTCCTCAACGCCAATCGGCCGCGAAGCGGGCCGGGCCGGCTCCGTTGAGGGATTACCGATGAAAGTGCCGGCCGGCGGCACCACGGCGCCACCGGGAACCGGCAAGGGTGGCAGGTCGTCGGCCGGTTCCTGCGCCGCCGTGGTGGCGACAGCAAGAAGAACCGTCGCGAGCCCGAGCCGGGCCGAGCGGCCCAGGTTTGCCGAATGCGCCATGGGCGACTGCTCCCTCCGTCATTTCTCAGCCGAGGACCGCCTGCATCGTCGCACGGTCGATGTTCCGAGAGCCCCGATCGCGACGGCCGAGCCACCTCGACTGCCAAGGGCCCGCCAACCCCGTTCCCGTTCCGCCTCGAACCGGGGCTTTGACGCCGGGCCGGCCCCGCCACCGGCCGATCGAAGTCCGCAGGTTCGTTATCGGGATCGACCATGACGATCTTCAGGGTTTTGCCGGAACTTCGGTTTGATTAGAGATTGAGGGTTACGGAATGCCTCGCAATCCGGTCGACCTGTCTGACATTCGTTTCCTCGCCGAGATTTCTAGAAGCCCTTGCTGTGAAACTGTTTGCGTCAAATCTTGCGCCCGCACTGGCAGCAACTCGCGTCGGAAAAAATGCGGGACGAGGGCCAGTTTGAATAAAACTGTGAGGCAAGATGTGCCGATTCTGACGGCAAGCAAGACGCCAGCCCTGACAGGACCGGTCCGCGATGATCCTGGCGGACCAGGGGCCCCAGCAGCCCACCAGCGACGGCCTGCGCTCGATCTTCTCGGGGAGTTCGTCGGGTGGGCCGTGGCGGCGAGATTTTTCGTCCCCTGCTCCCGGAAGGAAGGGAGATCGATGTTCAAGCCAGGCTTTCTCCGGGCCCGTTCCGGTGGCCTCAATTCCGTTCGCAAGCGGACTGAGGCCACGCGACTGGACGTCGAGGGCCTCGAAACGCGGTCGCTGCTGACCGCCACGTCGAGTCTCTCGGGGGGAGTGCTGACCATTCTCGGCGGCCCGGGTCCCGATCGAATCCAGGTGCAGGCCGACCCCGCCGGCAAGCAACTGCTGGTGAAGGACTCGGGCCGTGTCGTCGGTCAGTTCCCTTCTGACCAGGTCACCAAGATTGACCTTCAGGGGGGAGCAGGCAACGACGACCTGAAGATCCTTCACAACGTCTACCAACCCGCGACCCTCGACGGTGGTCCCGGCAACGACCACCTCGGCGCCGGCAGCGGCAACACGAATCTCCTGGGAGGCGACGGCAACGACACCATGACCGGCGGTCGCGGCAACGACATCTTCAACGGCGGCGCCGGTGCCGACGAGATCATTGCCAGCGGCGGCGGCATCGACTTCGATCTCAAGTCCGGCCAGATCGTCGCGCCCAGGATCATCCCGGAGAATGCTCCGGCCACCCTCGCGGCCGCCGATGTCAAGTTGCTCCTCGACCGCGCCGCCGCCGCCTCGGCCAGCAATGACGGCATCATCGCCGTCGTCGATCGCCAGGGGCGGCCGCTGGGCGTCCGCGTCGAGAGCGGCGTCTCGCCCGCGATCACGCAGAACCCCGACATGCTCGTCTTCGCCGTCGATGGCGCGATTGCCGAGGCCCGGACCGCCTCCTACTTCGCCAACGATACCGCACCGCTGACCTCGCGAACCGTCAATAGCCTCAGCCAGTCGACGATCACCGAGCGCGAGGTTAATTCGATCCCGAGTATCACGGACCCGAACTCCCCCCTGCGAGGCCCCGGCTTCGTAGCCCCGATCGGCCTGAAGTCGCACTTCCCGCCCGGCGTCCGCTATCAGCCCCAGGTGGACCTGTTCCTTATCGAGCACACCAACCGCGACAGTCTCGTGAATCCGGGCCCGGACCACATCAAGGGAACGGCTGACGACGTGCTCTTGCCCGAGCGGTTCAACGCCAATCCGAAATACGTGCCGCCGGGCAAGCAGATCGCTGCGCCCGAGTCGTACGGCTTCGTCTCCGGCATCCGGCCCCAGGCGCAGGCCCGCGGCATCGCGACCTTGCCGGGCGGCGTGCCGCTGTATCAGAACGGCCACTTCGTCGGCGGCATCGGCGTGTTCTTCCCCGGGCACGACCGGGTTCGCGTCCGAGGAGAATTCGATACCTCAACACCCCGATCCTCGATCCCGAGCAAGCCCGACCGCTCGCTCGAGGCCGAGACCATCGCCATCGCGGCCGCGGGCGGGATCAACGGGTTCTTCCCGGTCAACACGCTCAACGGCGTCCCGAACAACGGTTTCCGCCTGCCGGCCGGTCGGATCGACCTCGTCGGGATCACGCTCGATATCTATGGCGGCCATGGATTCTACGAGGGTCTCCAGCACGTCCGCAACGAGGCCCGCCAGATCGGGCTCGGCACCGGCGATCCCAACTCCGGACAGGACCTCGAAGTCAACCCCGGCCCCGACGGCATCCCCGGCACGGCCGACGACATCAAGTACCTCGACGGGATCACCGCTCCCAGCGGCTTCCTCGTCGCTCCCCACAACGGCGACGGCCTGACCGCCGAGGACGTCGTCCGGATCATCGCTCAGGGCGTCTATCAGGCCAACTTCACCCGCGCCGCGATCCGACTGCCGCTTGACCAGCGGACCAAGATGATCTTCTCCGTCACCGACCGCCAGGGTGAGGTCCTCGGCCTCTACCGAATGCCCGACGCCACCTACTTCTCGATCGAGGTGGCCGTCTCCAAGGCCCGCAATGCCTACTACTACGCCAACCCCGCCCTGCTCCAGCCCCAGGACCAGATTCCGGGTGTCCCGCCGGGCACCGCCTTCTCCGCACGGACATTCCGCTACGTCACACTCCCGCGCTTCCCGGAAGGCATCGACCACTACCCGCCGGGTCCGTTCTCGATCCTCCGGGACGGCAACCTCATTCCCGGCACGGCCCTGGAGGCCGGTCCGCCGCAACCCGCCTCCGCCTTCCAGACTGTGCAGGGCTACGATGCCATGCATCCTTCGACCAACTTCCGCGACCCGCAGAACGTGCTCAATCAGAGCGGTGTGGTGTACTTCCCCGGCAGCGCTCCGCTTTACAAGGACATCAACGGCGATGGCAAACCCGACCTCGTCGGCGGTCTGGGTGTCTCGGGGGATGGCGTCGATCAGGACGACGTGGTGACCTACTACGCGACCGTCGGCTACAAGGTCCCGCCCGACGTCCCCCGCGCCGACCAGGTCATGGTCCGCGGCATTCGCCTGCCTTACCAGAAGTTCAATCGTCAGCCCTTCACCCCGCTCAATCAGCCGACCCAGAACGTCTTCAACTGAGCGGATCGCTCCCAAGAGCAAGCGGCGCTCTCCGACCCCGAGCGCGGGCCTCGGGGTTGGTTGACGCCTTTTCCCTGGACCGCTTCAACCACACCCTCCTGCCAGGCCGATACTCCCGACGTGCATCCACGGCGCCGCCGGAGGCGGCCATGTGGGGAACCCGGGAAAGGTCGGGCCGGCCTTCCGGCCAGGAGGGGTCGTCATGCGGCATGTGGAAAGTTGCATCCTGTTGGCCACGTTGATGATCGGGCTTCGAGGCAACCCGGCCCTGGCGGGTCCGTTTGAGGGGCCGGAGCATCAACACGGCCCCGAATGCGACCACGAGCATCCCGTCTACATGCACGAACCGCGTGAGAACGACAAACACTCCCGGCTCCGCGACCTCTTCCAGCACAATATCCCCAAGGACGCCGGCGCCGAGGCCGCTTACTACGCCCGCCATACCCAGGCCAGAGCCGGCTTCCCCAACTGCCTGGGTCACTTCAACCATCCCAGTAATCGGCCCGCTGACTGCGGTTACTACGTGGGCGGAGGCGCCTGCGGACACGGCGACGCCCGTTGCCGCAACGAAGGGACCTGGGGCTGGGACTACTGCCACGGCATCCTTCCGAGCAAGGTCATGCTCGGCTGGTATCACGGTCGCCGCTACCAGGATGGCGTCGGTTCTTACCGGGTGAACGGCCGCCACATCCCCGACATCTTCGCCATCGATTATCACGCCGCCACACGTCGCCACTTCGGAGGCGGGGACTGACCCGGAATTGCCCGGGCGTGCCACCCGGGAAAGCCCTCGTCACCGAGAAGACGCTCGGGCTCTCCCCGGCAACCCGATCGCAAATCCTTTGCACCTCCGCATTTAATCGTGGATTTTACCCATTGTGAAGTTCGTTCGGCTCCGGGAACGCGGCCCGGCGTCGCGGCGCTGGTGCCCCCTGGCTCCGACCCGGTACGGGCCTTGACGAAGCCTGGGGCTTCTGGAGACGGATCCTCCTTGTCCGAACCGCGACACGACCGGAAATCGCCTTTTCTGGCTGCCCATGGAAGCTCAGGTTGGATCGGGAACGCCGAGGCGACGCTCCGGCGACGCGGCCGGGACGCCGGAAAACGCCCGGAAGACGCCGGGAGGACGCTTCTGCTCCCGGCATACGCCAGGTCTCAAGTTCCTTACTCACAAGACTTAGCAATAGCATCTTGCCCATTGTGAAGTTCGTTCGGCGCCGGGAACGCCGTATGGCGTCGCGATGTCGCGACGCCTCGAAGGGCGAGCGGTCGTGCAGGGTAGCAACCGGATTGCCAGGGAGCCAGGTTAATTATAGCACACACTCCGAAAGCTGGGTGCCACTGGTCGTCCGCGACCCGTGCTCCGAGTGGATCGCAAGCGAACACTGGTCGCGGACGACCGGTGGCACCCTACGCCGTCCACCGAAATGGGATTTCTGGCGGCGGAAGTTTCCTTGCCCGTTTGATTTCCGCCAGCGTCGCCGGTTTGATCTTGGGCGGCCCTGGCGGCGTCTCGCGTTTCTTGCGGGGGTAGTTCCGGGCCGCCTTGCTCGTGTGGCGGACGTAACGGTCCTTGATGGCCGCTCGCAGCATCCCCGTCAGGCTCCGGGGGCCACGCCGGGGCCGGCTCTCTCGCAGCACACCACGCACCGCGTCGCGCGCCCCGGCCACCGACATCGCCAGCGGATCGTGCCTCGCCTCGATCAGCCGCCGGACCGTCATCAATCCCAACACCCACAACCCCAGCAACGTCCATTGCGCCTCGGCCAGGCACGTCCCGGCACGCCGGCTCAGGAGCTTCCGACGCTGCATGGTCTGCTTGTACGAACGATAGAACACTTCTTCACCCCAACGCAGCCCGAACAGCGTCGCCGCCTCGTCGGCCGTCAGTCGCGTTGCGTCGAGCACGTCGGTCAGCAGGGAGACGTCCTGCTTGCCATGCCGCAGCACGATCAGCCGCAGCACCAGCGGCCGGCCGCGGCGGTGCTTCTGCGGCCAGAGGTAAACCAGGCCATCCCGCTCCTCGTGGTAGTAACCCAGGCCCTTCAGGAGCGTGATGTTGCCGCCGAGACGCAGGAGGAAGTGCGTGCCGTGGCGCAGCAATCGGAGACACAGCCCATAGCCGACGAACCCCGCGTCGGCGACCACCAGGGCCCCGGCGGGCCAGTCCGGCACCATCTGCCTGAGGTGGGTGCGTTCGCTGTCCGTGCCCGGCCCGACGCGGTAGTCCCAGGGCAGTCCGGTGCCCATGTGCCCGAGGGTCGTGAGGAACACTTGCGGCGTGGTCTTGTCCCGGCCGGCACAGCCCAGGTCCCGCTCGTTGGCGGCGGTATGAGGCGTCTCCAGGCGGGTCCCATCGACGGCCAGGGCCATCCAGCGACCGCGTCTCTGATACGGTCCGGCGATCCGGAGCATCGCGTGTTGGAACCGTCGCTTCAACGCCTGGGCCAAGGCGGATGTGGATCGCTCCAGGGCCTCGGCAAAGCCGGTGTAGGAGCGTCCGAGGGTCCAATGCCTGTGGGTCCGGCGGGCGGCGGTGCAGGCGTGCTCGAAACGGGCCGTGAGGGTCTGTCCCTCCTCCCAGGCCATGATCGCGGCGACCCAGGTGAGCCGCTGGGGCGTCCAGCAGGCGGCGGCCGGGGTGGGGATGTGGGGGGAAAAAGGCGGGAGGCAGGAACTCCCGCATGGCCTGGTCGAGTTGCTCAGGATAGGATTGGGGCACCTTCGAGCCTCCGTGTGACGCGTTGGTCCTGTGGTAAGAACCGAAGCGTACCGGAGGTTCGAAGGTCTTCGCCAGTCAGAAGTTCGAGACGCCAGAGCCATCAGACGCTGGACGGCGTAGGGTGGCACCCTCCAGGCTACCCCCGAGCCTGCCTCCTCACGGAGCGGTCGGGTGGCCGCGGCAGAGCGAGTCTTCGAGCGTGCCCCGGTCGGTAGCCCGACCACCGGGGCACGCCCTTCGGGCTTTGCCCCGGCCACCCGCCGAATTTCCATGAACAGCGACTCGGATCCGATCCGTTGAACGGAACCGCCGGCCAGGCCCCGCCTGCGGGGATTCCAGCACAGGCCGGGTCCCCGTGCAAGGCCCTCGGCACCCGGCCAGCCAATCGCTCTGGTGGAATAAAAAAATCAACAAAATAAAGATTTGCGTTGACTCTTCAACTCATGGCTACCTAAACTCTGAACGAACCCAGGCCATGCAGGCCTTGGGCGTGGGACGCGACAGTTCCCACCACCTCGTGCCTCGGATGATCCATCGCCAGGCCGTCGGTGACGGCCGGTGAGGTGGTCCACGTTGCGTCTTCGTGGACCGACCCATCCGATGAGGCGCGTCCTCTCCCATGCCGCATCGAGGAGCAGCAGACCATGACGATGAAGCCATCGCGACTCGCAGGAATGGCCTGGATCAGCCTGGCGCTGACGGGATCGGCCGCCACACCCGCCCTCGCCCAATCGGGCGCCAGCATCGGGCTCAATTTCGCGGCAAGCATCTACCGCCCGGACGGGGAGGCGAGCACGAATTCCAGGTACGAGCCTCCGGACACCAATGGCGCCGTCGGCCCGAACCACATCGTCGAGATGATCAACGATCATTATTCCGTCTTCCGCAAGAGTGACGGGATGCGGCTCAACCCCGCCAGCGACCGCGACGTCGAATTCTGGAACCAGGCGGGCATCCCGATCGTGGACCCGCCCGGCCTGAGCGACCCGCGGGTCATCTTCGACAAGAGCAGCCAGCGCTGGTTCGCCGTCGAGATCACCTACCCCTTCGACGCGGAGGGCTCGGCCATCCCCAATGACGTGCTCATCGCCGTCTCGAAGACCTCGGACCCGACCCAGGGCTGGCGCGGCTACCGCATCGCGGGGACCGATCCGGGGACGAACCCCGACCCGGCCGGCGGCGCGACGGGCTTCTTCGTGGACTATCCCTTGCTGGGCGTGAACGCGAAGGGGGTCTACGTCACCACCAACAACTACAAGTTCAATGCCAGCATCGGCGATTTCAGCATTGATTCGGTGAACATGTACATGGTCAACCGAGCCGACCTGATCTCGGGGAAAGCCCCGCGCGTCGGGAGGTTCTCCGGCCTCGACTACAATCGGTACGGCTACACCCAGCAGCCCGTGACCGAGCTCGGCACGTCGGCCGGCGATGAGCTCCTGCTGTCGACCCCGTTGCAAGAACCCGCCGACCACCTGATCCTGACCACGCTCACCGCGGACGGGCCGGCCGACGTGCGCTCCGTGGCCGTGCCGGCCTATTCGAGCCCGTCCCAGTTCGCCGGCGGCTTGCAGCCGGATGGGACCCAGAGCCTGGAGACGTTGGATGCCCGGTTCTCCGGCAGCGTGTACCGGGTGAATAACGACATCTGGGCGGTCCATTCGGTGGATGCCCTATATGGGGAGACCAACCACCGGACGGCCATCCGCTGGTACCGCATCGATGCCAATACGGGCACCCTCGCCGACGCGGGCACCCTCAGCGACGCCGACCACGACTACATCATGCCGTCGATCGCGGCGAACAACGCCGGCAGCGTCGTGCTCGGCTTCAGCCGCACCGGCCTGGACGAGTTCCCGAGTGCCTACGCGGCCGTCGGCGGCACCGCCAAGGGCAAGACCACCTTCGGCAGCCCGGTCTTGCTCAAGGCGGGCGTGGACCTCTACCACTACATCCCGGGCGTGCCCGACTACGATCGCTGGGGCGACTACAGCGCGGTCCGGCCCGACCCGAACGATCCGAACACCTTCTGGACCTTCCAGGAGTGGGCCGCCCAATCCTTCGATCCGCCCTTGTTCGGCGTCGTCTCGGGGCGGTGGGCGACCCAGGTCACGGAGCTCAACGTGTCTCCGAAGCACGGCGCCAGCAACGCGGCGGCTCCGGCCCAAAAGCTGGCACTCGCATCGTGGGCGGAGGCCGCCGCGGACTCCGTCCTCCGGGCGGCGATGGTCGCTCCCCGCCAGCAACGGCAGCCGAAGCCGACCTTCACGCCGCGGCCGCGGTGAAGCGCGTTCGCACCCCCTCGCGCCACAACAACAGGACCGATCCTCCCTGCTTGAGGTGGCGCACCGAGGCCGAGGAGCCGCGGGTGGCCGGCAAGTGACCTCCGTGTGGCCGGGTCAAGGCGTCGCGCGACCCGGCCACACGGACCCCCTGGCTTTGTCGCGCCCCGGCCACCCGCCGGCCGAGGCCGCCCGACGCGAAGCTCAGCGACACGCCACCCCGGGCGCCGTGACCACCCGGCGATCCCGAAACGGCGGGGTGGCACTGGCTGGGGCTGAATTTGGCCGGGTGGCATGCCCACGTCTTCGTGGGCATGTCGGGGTCCCATAACGGCGCCCGCCATGCCCACGAAGACGTGGGCATGCCACCCCCGATTCATCGATTTCAGGCGCTGGAGGGTCGTGGTCGGACCCCGCAACGCAGCAGGTCAGGCCAGGATACCGTCGGCGACGTGGCCGTGGACGTCGGTGAGGCGGAAGTCGCGGCCGGAGTAGCGGAAGGTGAGGCGCTCGTGGTGGAGGCCCATGAGGTGGAGGAGGGTGGCGTGGAGGTCGTGGACGTGCATGCGGTCCTCGACGGCCTGCAAGCCGAGCTCGTCGGTGGCGCCGTGGACGTGGCCGCCCTTGACGCCGCCGCCGGCGAGCCACATGGAGAAGCCGAGGCTGTGGTGGTCGCGACCCTTGGCCCCTTCGGAGTAGGGGGTGCGGCCGAACTCGCCGCCCCAGAGGACGAGGGTGTCGTCGAGGAGGCCGCGGGCTTTGAGGTCCTTGAGCAAGGCGGCGATGGGGCGGTCGGACTTCTGGGCGTGGTCGCGGTGCTTGGTGATGTCCTGGTGGTCGTCCCAGGGCTGGCCGTTGCCGTAGTAGATCTGGACGACGCGGACCCCGCGCTCGACAAGCCGGCGGGAGATCAGGCAGGCGGAGGCGAACTCGCCGTCGCCGTAGAGGTCGCGGGTGGTGGTGGACTCGCGGCCGATGTCGAAGGCGTCGCGGGCCTCGGACTGCATCCGGAAGGCGATCTCCATGCGAGGCGATCCGGGCTTCGAGGGGCTCGTCCTGGCCGCGCTGCTCCAGGTGGGCCTGGTTGAGGGCGCGGAGGAGGTCGAGCTGCTCGCGCTGGGCGGCGGGGGAGAGGTGGCGGTTGCGGAGGTCGCGGATGATCTGGTCGGGGTCGATCGTCTTGTTGTTGATGTGCGTGCCCTGGAAGATGCCGGGCAGGAAGCTGTTGCTCCAGAGCTGGGGGCCGACGACCGGCTTGCCGGGGCAGAGGACGACGTAGCCGGGGAGGTTCTGGTTCTCGGTGCCCAGGCCGTAGAGTGAGCCAGGAGCCGAGGCTCGGGCGGATCGGCTGCATGTTGCCCGAGTTCATCATGAGCAAGGACGGCTCATGGTTCGGGTTGTCGGTGTAGAGCGAGCGGATCACGCAGATGTCGTCGATGCAGCGGCCGACCTCGGGGTAAAGCTCCGAGACCTCGATGCCCGACTCGCCGTAGCGCTCGAACCCGAACGGCGAGGGCATCATCTTCCCGCGCTTCCGGCGGCCGGTCTTGACCGAATCGGGCGGGTCCTGCCCCTCGTAGTCCTTCAAGGCGGGCTTGGGGTCGAACGTATCGACGTGCGACGGCCCGCCGTTCATGAACAGGAAGATCAGGCGCTTGGCCCGCGGCGGGAAGTGCGACGGGTGCGGCGCCAGCGGGTTGAGCGGGACGGTCGCCTCCTCGGCCCGCGCCGGGGTGGCGAGGAGCCCGGCGTCGGCGAAGACGCTGGCCAGGCCGAGGGCGCCGAAGCCGCCCCCGATGCGGGCGAGCAGGTCGCGACGGGTCAGCGGCGTGCCGAACGGGGTTCGCATGGGGGCCTCCGGCGTCTGGGGCGTTGGGGTCAGTCCGTTAGTCAATGTAGACAAATTCGTTCGTGCCGAGCAGGACCTGGGCGTATCGCTCCCAGCGCGAGAGGTCGCCGGCCTTCTCGACGTCGGGCGCCTGGACGAAGGCGAGGCCGAGTCGGGTCTCGTTCTCGGTCGGCTCGCGACCGAAGAGCAGGCGCATAGGCGGCCCGGATGCGGGCGGCGGAGTCGTCGCCAGCGGAGTCGGCCAGGCGGGAGACGAGGGAGCGGGCGGCCTGGACCATGATCTCGTCGTTGAGGACGAAGAGTTGCTGGAGGGGGACGGTCGTGCGGGTCCGCTCGGCGCTGGTGATGTTGGGGTCGGGGAAGTCGAAGAGGCGGAGCAAGGGGGAGAGGTCGTGTCGGCTGATGGCGGCGTAGTAGCTGCGGCGGCGGTTGGCCGGGTCGTCGATGCTTGTGCGAGGGGCCGCCGAGGGTCGGGTCGAGCCGGCCGGAGACGGCGAGCAGGGCGTCGCGCCAGGCCTCGACTTCGAGGCGACGGCGGTTCTGCCGCCAGAGGAGGCGGTTCTCGGGGTCCTTCTCGAACGACGGCGCATCGAACCGGCTGCTCTGCTGATAGGTGGCCGAGAGCAGGATCATCGCGGTGGAGCGACTTGACCGACCAGCCGGAGTCGATGAACCGGCGGGCGAGGTGGTCGAGCAATTCGGGGTGGGTCGGACGCTCGCCGAGCTTGCCGAAGTTGCTGGGGGTGCCGACGAGCCCCTGGCCGAAGTGGTGCTGCCCAGACCCGGTTGACCATGACGCGGGCCGTCAGCGGATTGTCGGGGCTGGCGATCTGGCGGGCGAGTTCGAGCCGGCCGCTGCCTTCGGTGAGCGAGTCGCCACCGAGGATGGAGAGGAAGTGACGCTCGACGACGGGGCCGGGGTTGTCGGGATTGCCGCGCTGGAGGATGGGCAGGTCGGCCGGCTTGCCTTCCTTGAGGGCGTGGGCGACGGCGTACATCGGCGGTGAGGCATTCTTGAGGCGATCCAGCTCGGAACGCAGCTCCGAGAGCTTCGCCTTCGACTCGTCGGACATCGCCTTCTCGACCTGGTCCTTCGGGATGGCGAGCGGCCCCTTGTCGCCGAGGAGTTCGTCGAGCAAGGCCCGATCAGACTTGTCGAGTCCCTTCGCGGCATCGGGTTTCGGCTCCTCGCCACCGCCACCGCCGCCGGCCTTGGCGGCAACCTCGGCGCCGGCGGTCGCGGGGGAGCGTCGGGCGAGGAGGGCGAGGATGTCTTGCTGGAACGTCCCGGCGACCGTCTCGGCCTCCTCGCGGATGGCATCATCCTCGGCGAGCGCGGCGTCCGGCTTGTGGTCCTTGAGGAAGGTCCGCAAGGCGGCGAGCCGGGGGCGTTCGGATTCGGGGATGCGGTCGAGGTATTCGACCCAGCGATTGAGGCGTCGGCGGTCGAGCTTCGTTTCCTCGGCGAACGTTTCGACGGAAACCTTCTCATCTCCGGCGCGACGGTTCTTGAGGGTCCAGGCGGCGACGAGATACTGGCCGATCTCGGAGGCCCGTTCGGCGGCGAGGCGGTCGGTCTCGGTCTGGAGGAAGGCCTTGATTTTCTCGTCCTGCGACGCGATGGCGGCCTGGGCTTCCTCGTAGGCGGCGACCTCCTCGGGCAGGGCGATCGGGGCTTCCTCGTACTGGGTGCTGGCGACGACGCCCGCCAAGGCGTAGTAATCGGCCTGGGAGATCGGGTCGTACTTGTGGTCGTGGCAGCGGGCGCAGGAGACGGTCAGGCCGAGGACGCCGCGGGAGAGGGTGTCGATGCGGTCGTCGTACTGGTCGAACATCTTGCGGTCGCCGTAATAGACCGGCCCACAGGCGAAGAAGCCGAGCGCGGGCAGCCGCTCGCGACGGCCCGGCTCGTCCAGCAGGTCGGCGGCGATCTGCTCGACGAGGAAGCGATCATAGGGCATATCGGCATTGAAGGCGTCCGCGACCCAGTCGCGATAGCGGAAGCCGTTCGGGTAGAGCCTCGGCTGGAACGAGTGGGCCTGGTCCTCGCCGTAGCGGGCGATGTCGAGCCAGTGCCGGCCCCAGCGCTCGCCGTAGTGCGGCGAGGCCAGCAACCGGTCGACGACCCGCTCGAAGGCGTTCGGCGACTCGTCGGCCAGGAAGGCGGCGACCTCCTCGGGCGTCGGCGGCAGGCCGATCAGGTCGAAGGTGGCGCGGCGGATGAGGGTCCGCTTATCGGCCGGCGGGGCGGGGCGGAGTCCCGAGGATTCGAGCTTGGCGAGGATGAAGTGGTCGATCGACGACTTCGGCCATGCTCCATCATCCACGGCCGGCGGCTCGGGATTCCCGATCGGCTGGAAGGCCCAGAACGCCCGGTCTTCCTCCGAGATCACGCCCGGCTCGGCCTGCTGGACGACCGCGGCGGCGGCCTCCTCGCCGGCGGGCCAGGGGGCGCCCATCTTGACCCATTCGGTGAGAGCGGCGATCTGGGCGTCGTCGAGCTTGCCCTTGGGGGGCATCTTGATCGGGCCGTCGTAGCGGATCGCCTCGACGAACGGGCTATTCTCCGGGTCGCCCGGCTCGACGACCGGCCCGGCGTCGCCCCCTTTGCGCAGGGCCTCGGCCGAGTCGAGCCGCAGGCCGGCCTTCTGCTTCTCCGCGCCGTGGCAATCGAAGCAGCGTTCGGCGAGGACGGGCCTCACCTTCGCCTCGAAGAACTCCCGCTTGGCTCGCTCCATCACCGCGTCTTCGTCCGCGGCGGGGGCGGGGAGGGCGAAGGTGGCCGCCATCGCGAAGGCGATGCCGCCGCAGGTCCAGCGGAGGAGAGAATGGGCGATCATGCGAGTCCTCCGGTCAGTCGTCGTCATCATATCCAAAGGAGCGTCATCCCGAGGCGGTCTGTCCATGCCTCCCGCCGGTTACTCGCCCCCCGCCTCTTCAAGCCAGGACTCGGCCTCGACCCGGAAATACTTCATTGTGGATGCAAACTCGCTCTTCAACCACATCTCGTTCGTTGCGGCGTTGAAATCATCGCCATGCCCGCTTCTCTTGAGCCATTCCTTGATCAGAGACCCCTCTTCCAGGTCCCGCATCCGTGCAAGGTGATCCTTGATGGCCGCGACTCGCTGTTCCTGATTGGTGCCGAGGGCCTGCTGGGCTTCCATCCAGCGACGCGACCAGAGGTGGAACTGCTCGGCCTTCGCGCCGTCGAGGTTGTCGTCGAAGATGGAATGACTGGTGGACGACGGCGGAGCCACGAGGGCTTGGATCGTCTTTACCTGGAGCTTCTTGTAGAACTCCTCGGCGAGCTTCAAGCGGGTTTGCGCGGTGTTCTCTTGGGCGAAACCGAGGCCCGGCCACAGCACAGCCACCGCGACCCCGAGGAGTGTCATTCGTGCCACGAGTGCGAGGTCTCGACGAGTCATGGAACCTCACCTCCGCATGTGCCGCCCAACGATTGTTTAACACATCCCCCCATTGTGGCCGCGCATCTCGATTTGTGCAAGGAGGTTTGCTCGATCGACAGGCCCCGAACGACCGCGGCGTGATGCACAAACATTCCGTTCCCGGTGACGCCTCGCCCCGTCCCCCGGCACGCGATAGAATGCGCGGCTCCTGATCCACAGAATGCGCGGCTCCTGATCCACAGAATGCGCGGCTCCTGATCCACGAACCCGCTGAGGTTGTCCGGTCTCTCCCGGTGTGGCTGGGGCGGAGTCTTCGACGCCCCGGCGCCCCCCGGCCTGGCGGACCGGGGCGTCGAAGACTCCGCCCCAGCCACACGAAAAACCGACAACCTCAGCGGGATGGTGTATGAGAGGAAGGCGTGTTACAAAACGAGCGAGCGGGGAGGTTCCGATGGTCGCGGACGGGGGTGGGCGGAATCCGGAGTGGGTCGAACGGCTCTCCTCGCTCTACACGGCGGTCGTGGCCGACGTGCTGGATCGGCTGGGGCATCGGGACCAGTGTTTGAGGCCGGACATCCGGCCGCTGGGGACGGGGATGAGGACGGCGGGGTTCGCGAGGACGGTGCAGACGGTGACGGCGACGGAGTTGACGCCGGCGGAGCCGTACAAGGGGGAGATGGAGGCCGTCGATGCGCTCGGGCCGGGTGACGTGATGGTTGTCTCGACGTGCGACTGGAGCTTCTGGGGCGAACTGCTCTCGACGGCCGCCACCTATCGGGGCTGTCGCGGGATTGTCATCGACGGATACACGCGCGACACGCAGGCGATCATCGCGATGGGCTTCCCCGTCTTCTGCCGGGGCATCCACCCGGCGGATACGCTGGGGAGGCTGGACGTGTCGGGGCATGACGTGCCGATCGAGTGCGGGGGCGTCCGGGTGGCGCCGGGGGACCTGGTGCTGGCCGATGACGACGGCATCGTGATCGTGCCGTCGGCCGTCGCCGAGGAGGCGATCGGACTGGCCGAGGAGAAGGTCCGCGGCGAGAACCTCGTCCGCGTGAAGCTGGCCGAGGGGATGCCGGTCGCGGAAGCCTTCCGGCGCTACGGGGTGCTTTGAGGGGAAAGCCGGCCCGGTCGATACCCTCCCCGCGGGAAGTGACGAGGAGGGTCGTCGGGGCCGCTCAGGCGCCAGCGTATTGTGGTTCGCGGCCGGGCTTCCACTTGATATTGCAGCCGATGCTCGGTCGCTGCGGATCGGACACCGGCCGGCCGTCAAGCACGGCGTCGAGGGCGGCACGGAGGTCCTGGCCGGTGACGGGGATGTCGTTACCGGGACGGCTGGCGTCGAGCTGGCCGCGATAGACGAGCTTGCGGTCGCGATCGAAGACGTAGAAATCGGGGGTGCAGGCGGCCTGGTAGGCGCGGGCGACCTCCTGGGACTCGTCGTACAGATAGGGGAACGGGTAGCCGACCTCGGCCTTCTCCTTTGCCATCAACTCAGGCCGGTCGTCGGGGTACGCCTCGGCGTCGTTGCTGGAGATGCCGACGACGGCAACCCCCCGGTCCATGTACTCGCGGGCCAGCTTGGCCAGCTCGTGGCGGACATGCTTGACGTAGGGGCAGTGATTGCAGAGGAAGATGACGAGCGTGGCCGGGGCGGCCGGGAAATCGTCGAGCGAGACGGTCTGGCCCTCGGTGTCGGGCAGGCGGAACTCGGGGGCGTTGGTGCCGAGGGGGAGCATCGTGGAAGGGGTCAGGGCCATGATGGCGTGTCCTCGATCGGGGGTCGGGAGGGTTGTCGTTCCGTGATGTCCGGTATAAAGAGTCTCAGGCCAGGACGCAAAGGCGCGGACCGGTTCGTTGTCTCTGCGTTCTCTCCTCCGCGCACTCCGCGCCTCGGAGAGAGACCGCATCGCCTTTCCATTCTGAGGGTGTCCCCATGCGTCGCGTGGCCCTCGTCACCGGCAGCGGCAAACGACGGCTCGGCTGGCACGTGGCCGAGGCACTGGCGGGTCGCGGTCATGAGATCGCGGTGCATTACCAGACCTCGCACGAAGAGGCAACGAGGACGGTCGAGCACTTTCGCGGCCGAGGCATTGTGGCGGAGGCCTTCGGCGCGGACCTGGCCGATGAGGGCCAGGCGGAGGGCCTGATGGAACGGGTCCTCGAACGGTTCGGCCGGCTGGACGTGCTGGTCAACTGCGCGGCGATCTGGGAGGCGAAGGGGCTGGAGACGGTCTCGGCCGACGACGTGAGGCGGCATTTTGACGTGAACGTGCTGGGAACGTTCCTTTGCACCCGCAAGGCCGGCCTGGCGATGATCGATCAGGCGGAGGGCGGCAGCATCGTGAACTTTGGCGACTGGGCCGAGTCGCGACCTTACGTCGATCATGCGGCCTATTTCGCCACCAAGGGGGCCATTCCGACCCTCACGCGCTGCCTGGCCGTCGAGCTGGGCACGCGGAACCCGCGGGTCCGCGTCAACGCCGTTCTGCCTGGACCGGCGATGATGCCGCCGGAAGTGCCGGAGGCCGAGCAGCGACGCGTCATTGCATCCACCCTGGTCCAGCGGGAGGGGAGCCCGGACGACGTGGCGCGGGCGGTTCTGTATCTCGTCGAAAACGAGTTCGTGACGGGGACCTGCCTGGTCGTCGATGGCGGTCGGACGATCTACGCGGGCGGCTCGTGAAGCGAGGGGCTTGGATTTCGGATCGAGGCGGCGTTAGACTGGAGGATGAACCTTCGGGTCGCCTGGCTCGTAGGAAGGAAGGTACTCACCGCCGGCGCAGCGGAACCACGCCGCGCCCCGAGCCGGAAACGCGGGTCAATCCACGCACCGGCGCCCCGCCTGTTTGCCCCGCCAAGACGCCCCGATGCCCCGCCCGGAAGGAGCGGCCCCGCTAGCCTGCGGAGTCGCTCGCCGTGAACGAGCCCAGCCCAGCCCAGGGAGCCCCAGCGATGAGACGCAGACGGTCGCCGCGCCGCGAAGACTGCCGCACGTTCCTGCCCTTGTGGCTCCTGGCGACCCTGCTGTTCGCCCTGGCCTTCCCCATCGCCGGGCGGGCCGATGACGACACGCCGGGTCCGGAGGAGAAGGTCGATTTCAACCGCGACGTCCGCCCGTTGCTCTCGGACAACTGCTACGCCTGCCACGGTCCCGACGAGAAGCAGCGCAAGGCCGGCCTCCGCCTCGACCTCAAGGACGGCGCCTTCGCCGAGCTGGAAAGCGGCAGCCGCGCCCTGGTCCCCGGCAAGCCGGACGAGAGCGAGCTGGTCTTTCGCGTCGAGGAGAAGGACCCGAGCGTCCACATGCCGCCGGCCGAGTCGGGCAAGAGCCTGACGCCGGAGCAGGTGGCGGTCCTGCGGCGGTGGGTCGAGGAAGGGGCGGAGTACGAGCAGCACTGGGCTTTTGTCCCGCCAACCCGACCTGATTTGCCGACCGTCTCCGACCCCTCCTGGGCCCGCAACGAGATCGACGACTTCGTCCTCGCCCGGCTCGACAAGGCCGGCCTCAGACCGAATCCCGAGGCCGACAAGCCGACCCTGATCCGTCGCGCCACGCTCGACCTGACCGGCCTGCCCCCGACGCCCGCCGAGGTGGACGCCTTCCTCGCCGACGACTCGCCCGATGCGTATGAGAACCTCATCGACCGCCTCCTCCGCTCCCCGCGCTACGGCGAGCACATGGCCCGTTACTGGCTCGACGCTGCCCGTTACGGCGACACCCACGGCCTCCACCTCGACAACTACCGCGAGATGTGGCCCTGGCGCGAGTGGGTCATCCGGGCGTTCAACGACGACAAGCCGTTCGACCAGTTCGTCATCGAGCAACTCGCTGGCGACCTCCTCCCGAACCCGACCGTCGATCAGCTCATCGCCACCGGCTACAATCGCAACCACGTCAGCACCAGCGAGGGCGGCTCGATCGTCGAGGAAGTGTACGTTCGCAACGTCGATGACCAGGTCGATACCAACGGCACCGTCTTCCTCGGCCTGACCATCGCTTGCTCGCGCTGCCACGACCACAAGTACGACCCGATCACCCAGAAGGACTATTACTCCCTCTTCGCCTTCTTCAACAGCATCGACGGCCCGGCCCTCGACGGCAACGTCAAGGACACCGCGCCCGTGGTCCAGGTCCCGACGCCCGAGCAGAAGCAGAAGCTCGACGCCCTCGACGTCCAGATCGCCGACCTCAACACGAAGATCGCCGACGCCGTCGCCGAGGCGGTCAAGGCGTACGACCCGACCCGCGACGCCGGCGAGCCGGAATTCGTCCGCCGCGAGGATCACGTCTGGATCGAGGACGACGTCCCGCCCGGCGCCAAGACAACCAGCGAAGGTTCGAAGGACAACGCCTGGCCCTCCGCCTCCGGCCCGGATCACCCCGTCTTCAGCGGCTCGACCGCCACCGTCCGCAACTCCGAGGGGCAGAGCCAGCACTTCTTCACCGACGCGAATCCCGCCCTCAAGGTCGGCCCGGGGGATTCGTTCTTCGCTTATGTCTTCATCGACCCGGTGAACCCGCCGAAGGAGATCATGCTCCAGTGGAACACCGGCGAGTGGAAGCACCGCGCCTACTGGGGCGAGAACAAGATCGAGTTCGGCAAGGACGGCACCACCGAGCGCGCTCAACATGGGTCCCCTGCCCCAGACCGGCGAGTGGGTCCGCCTCGAAGTGCCCGCCGAGAAGGTGGGCATCAAGGCGGGTACGAAGGTCAACGGCTGGGCCTTCACCCAGTTCGGCGGCACCGTCCATTACGATCACGCCGGACTCCGGACCTGGACCCCGCAGGAAGGTCAGACGTTCGACAACCTCGCCGCCTTCGTCCGTTCCGTCCGCGCCGGGCGGAAGGTGCCGAAGGAGATCGAGCAGATCGCCAAGCGGGAGCGTTCGAAGCGTGAGGAAAAGCAAACCGAGCAGCTCCTCGCCCACTTCATCGAGAATGCCTACAGCGGCGCCGGCACCACCCTCCAGCCCCTCAAGGCCGAGCTGGCGGGCGTCCAGAAGCAGCGGGACGAGTTGAACAAGCAGATCCCGACCACGCTCGTCTTCCGCGAGGCCAAGGAGGTCAAGCCGGCCTACATCCTCGACCGCGGCGAGTACGACCGCCACAAGGAGCAGGTCGGCCGCGCCGTGCCCGGTTTCCTGCCCCCCATGCCCGAAGACGCCCCGCTCGACCGCCTCGGGTTCGCCCGCTGGCTCGTCTCCGAAGAGCAACCGCTGACGGCCCGCGTCGCCGTGAACCGCTTCTGGCAGCGCGTCTTCGGCGTCGGGATCGTCAAGACGACCGACGACTTCGGCCGCCAGGGTGAGCCACCGAGCCACCCGCAGTTGCTCGACTGGCTGGCCGTCCAGTTCCGCGAGGATGGCTGGGACGTCAAGAAGTTCATGAAGCGCATGCTCATGTCCGCCACCTACCGCCAGTCGTCGCAGATCACGCCCGAGAAGCTGGCGAAGGACTCTGCCAACCGCCTGCTCTCTCGCGGGCCGCGGTTCCGGCTCGACGCCGAGATGATCCGCGACCAGGCCCTGTTCGTCAGCGGCATGCTGGTCGAGCAGATCGGCGGACCGAGCGTCAAGCCGCCGCAGCCGTCGGGACTCTGGGAGGCGGTCGGCTACACCTCCAGCAACACCGCCAAGTTCGCCGCCGACCACGGCGCCGAGAAGGTCCACCGTCGGGGCCTCTACACCTTCTGGAAGCGGACCTCCGCGCCGCCCCAGATGACCACCTTCGACGCCCCTAGCCGCGAGGCCTGCACCGTCAAGCGCGAACGGACCAACACCCCGCTCCAGGCCCTCCTGCTCATGAACGAGCCCCAGATGGTCGAAGCCTCGCGGACCTTCGCCCAGCACGCCTTGAAGGAAGGCGGCTCGACGCCCGAGGACCGCATCACCTGGATGTACCGCCGGGCCGCCAGCCGTCCCCCTGAGGCCGAGGAGCTAGCCGTCGTCCTCGACGCCTACCGCGACCACCTCGCCCACTACCAATCCCACCCCGAGGCCGCCAAGCAGCTCATCGCCGTCGGCGAGCTTCCCCCCGACGCCTCCCTGCCCCCCGACGAGCTGGCCGCCTGGACGATGGTGGCCAACCTGCTGCTGAACCTCGACGAAGTCATTAACAAGGGCTGAACCGAACCGACGGGAGCGATGCCATGGACCCGATCCGCGAACACTTCCAGGCGATGACCCGCCGGCACTTCTTCGGCCGCTCGGCCCTCGGCCTCGGCTCCGCCGCCCTGGCCAGCCTCCTGCCCGGCCTGCCGGCCCGCGCCGAGAACCCCGCCTCCAACCCGGCCAGCGGCGGACTGCCCGGACTGCCCCACTTCGCCCCCAAGGCCAAGCGGGCCATCTACCTGTTCATGAACGGCGGCCCGTCCCAGCTCGACCTCTTCGACTACAAGCCGAAGATGTCCGAGCAGTTCGACAAGGATCTGCCCGACTCCATCCGCATGGGCCAGCGCCTCACCACCATGACCAGCGGTCAGAAGCGCTTCCCCATCGCTCCTTCGAAATACAAGTTCCAGCAATACGGGCCCTCCGGCGCCTGGATCAGCGAGCTGCTGCCGAACACGGCGAAGATGGCCGACGACATCGCCATCATCAAGACGATCTGGACCGACGCGATCAACCACGACCCGGCCGTCACTTATATCTGCACCGGCCACCAGATCCCCGGCCGCGCCAGCCTCGGCTCCTGGCTCAGCTACGGCCTCGGCTCGATGAACCAGGACCTCCCCGAGTTCGTCGTGATGACCGCCACCTGGTCCGGCCGCCGCGATGCCCAGGCCATCTACAACCGCCTCTGGGGCAGCGGCTTCCTGCCAAGTAAGCATCAGGGCGTCCGCCTCCGGACCGACGGCGACCCCGTCCTCTACCTCTCGAATCCCCCCGGCGTCGATCCCTCCACCCGCCGCCGGATGCTCGACGCCCTCTCGACGCTCAACCACAAGGAGCTCTCCGAGATCGGCGACCCCGAGACCCAGGCCCGCATCAGCCAGTACGAGATGGCCTTCCGCATGCAGACCTCGGTCCCCGACCTCACCAACATCGCCAGCGAGCCCAAGTCCGTCCTCGACATGTACGGACCCGAGGTCTCCAACCCCGGCACGTTCGCCTATTGCCCCTGATGGCCCGCCGCCTCGTCGAGCGCGACGTCCGCTTCGTCCAGATCTTCCACCGCGGCTGGGACCAGCACGGCAACCTCACCGGCGATCTCCCCAAGCAATGCCACGACGTCGATCAGCCCGCCTACGCTTTGATCCAGGACCTCAAGCAGCGCGGCCTCCTGGATGACACCCTCGTCATCTGGGGCGGCGAGTTCGGCCGCACGATCTACTGCCAGGGCGGCCTGAGTCGCGAGAACTACGGCCGCGACCACCACCCCCGCTGCTTCTCCATCTGGATGGCCGGAGGCGGCATCAAACCCGGCCTCGTCCACGGCGAGACCGACGACTTCAGCTACAACGTCGTGAAGGACCCCGTCCACATCCACGACCTCAACGCCACCATCCTCCATCGCCTCGGCATCGACCATCGCCGCCTCACCTACAAGTTCCAGGGGCTGGATATGAAGCTCACCGGCGTCGAGGAGCACCACCCCGTCAAGGCCCTGCTCGCCTGAGCGCGGCTCTCCCGTATCAATTCCATATCATTGGGTGGCATGCTACGCCGTCCACTGTGACAGGGGTATGACACCGAGAATCGGCCGATTTCTGGGGTTTTCGGGAATCTCCTGAACGTTTCCGGCTTCCGAGAGCCCGAAACGCTCTCGGCGATCCAAACCCTTTGCGGAAAGAGGATTGCGTCAGATTTCGGGTCATATCAGTGGACGACGTCGGGTGGCATGCCCACGTCTTCGTGGGCATGTGACTTCAACCCCCAACGCCTGAACATGCCCTCGAAGATGTGGGCATGCCACTCGTCCAGAAGTGCTTGACAGTGCCATCCGTCGCGAGGGGGTCGCCGACATTTCAATGAAGATATGCGCATGTCAACCACCGCAATTCTCTTGCGTGGCGCCATCGGCTCGAATGTAATGTGTTTTGGGATCAGCCGAGGAGTCCGTCCATCGAGTCGAACGGCTGTCATCTGGCAAATCCCGGATGGAGAATGCAACAGGGCCTTCACCAAGGACCAAACCGCCTTCAGAAACCTTGCGACAGTAGCGGGGACTAAAGCGGCGCCCCCGTGCCGCGTGTGCGGGAACGCCAGCCCAGGCCGGCCTTCCTGGAGTTTCCCCGTGGCCCGAGTTGTCGCCCCCAGGCCAGCATGGCCTCGCCCCAGCGATGTCTGGCGCAGTCCATGTGAGGTCATCAAGGAGAGTGATTCATGAGCGATCTGAAGAAGCAAGACCTGCCGTTCCTCGTCGATGCGATCGAGCAAAGGCGGAGCAAGCCCCGGTCCGCCCTCCTGGCGGCACCCGCGGCGCTCGGCGCCAACGACAAGGTCACCGGCGAGATGAGCATTCCCAAACCAGTGGAGGTCAACGTCCAGGGCACCATGAGCGTGGACGATTACAAGAAGTGCTCCATGATCGTGGCGGTGTGCCAGAACATGGTGCAGAAGATGCTGACGGACGCGGCCAAGGCGGCCGGCGTCCAACCCACGGACGCCCTCAAGAACATGAACGCCTGGGTCCGCGCCTACGTCGATTTCCCGCTGCCCTTCTTCAACTTCAAGGACGCGCAGAGCGACGTGTACCAGAAGCGAGACTTCTCGCTGACGGCGGACCCCGACGTGGTGGAGAAGATCGTGAACATCCAGGGGCTCCCCGCGCTGAAGGATGCCGTCGTCGGCGCCCTCCAGGCCTCGGGCGGCAATCTCGTCAGCTACGCCGGGACCGACCGCGCCTTCAACTACTTCGGCGTGATCACCGGCTACCAGGAAACCGAGATCAGCACCCGCGTCATCAAGTTCCAGATGAACCTGAAGACCACCAACGTCGATTCGCTGTGCGTCAAGTATACGAGTACGAACCTCGACACCCGCTACGACACCTACCAGTTCGTCGCCGACAAAGAACTGATGATCAAGATGCAGTCGAAGATGGGCGACCAGCTGGCGGACTTCTTCGCCAGTAAGCTGCTGGACTTCGTCAAGTCGTTCTACGAGGACCAGTTGAAGAGATTCCAGGAGGAGATGGCCGTCCTGCTGAAGACGAGAACCTGAACCACGGCGGGTGGCACTGGCGGCTGATTTTGGGTGCCACTGGCGGCTTGCCCCAATACCGTCCGGGATTCTGAGTAAGCTGGAGGTCTTCCTATGTCTCCCGCTCCACCCGTCCGCGCCCGATCGGTGGGCGACGGACGACTCGGCCGGGCGATTTGGGGTAGGTGCGGAGGTCGGGCGAATGAGGCAAGGCCAACTGGAACCCAACACAGAGTCAGCTGTCGATGCCGCCACTTCTCCATAGCCGCCATTTACCCCAGAATCCCGGACAGTATTGGCGCAAGCCGCCAGTGGCACCCCCAAGTGCTTGACAGTGCCACCCGTCGCGAGGGGGTCGCCGACATGCCCATGAAGACATAGGCATGCCACCCGCTCACCCAACGAAAATGATTCAGGACCGCTGACGCCGCCAGCCGTAGCCCAGCAGGCCGACGCCTCCCAGCGCGAGCAGGGCGAGCGCCGAGGGCTCGGGCACGGCGGTGGAGAGACGGATGTTGCCGAACTGGTGCACTCCCTGGTTCGCAGCACCCTGTTCCCAGCTCACCGAGGTCACGCCCGTGAACCCCGTGAGGTTGAAGGTCTGGAAGACGAGCGGGGGACTCGGCGTGCTCACCGTGAACGTCTCGCTAACGGTGCCACCGGCGGCGAGAGTGCCCGTGAACGTAACGCTCGGGACCGGATCGAACGCGAAATTCCGGGCCAGGTCGATCGACAGCAGCGAGAACGGATCGCCGTTCGACTGCGCCAGGGTGATCGTCGCCGGCGCGAACGCCGCCAGGCCATTGGACCCGGCATAGTAGGGGTTGTTCCCGACCGTCTGGGGACTGCCATTGCCCGTATCGGGGCTGTTGAAGACGAAACCGCCGCTGGAGCTGGTGAGGGAAAATCCCTGACTTGTGTACGGGTTGAAGACTGAGAGCGTGCCGGCTGGCACATCACTGAAGTTCAGGAGGATGTCTCCTCGAGCGGAGACACCGGCCAGGCCATCCAGAGCGACGAGCAGGCCAACGATGCTCAGGAACTGAGAATAACGACGCACTGCAAGTCCCCCAAAATCGTAAGGTGACCGGGGCTCACAATCGAATTCGCCCCGCCAACCGCCTGCCGTGAATGCGACGGCAACGACATCCAACGGGAGGTTTCCCGCAACTCCATTCGGGAGTGCGGTGACCGGAACGAAGGGTCGCCGGTCTGCACGATGAGAAACCGGTCCGTGGCCCGAGTCAAGAAAGAATCGGTTTCATTGTTGCTTTTTCGCAACAATGCGGCGGGTGGCTGTGGTCTCGTCTTCGAGACCACGGCTGGATGGTCGCTCGCGGCCGTGGTCCTGAAGACAGGACCACAGCCTCCCCGCCGTCTTCGTGGGCATGCGACTTCAACCCCCAACGCCTGAACATGCCCACGAAGACGTGGGCCTGCCACCCGCCCAAAGCTTCGGAGGCACCGACCATGCGGCTCCCCCGCCTGCGTTTGACAGCCCGGAAATGGATCGTCGCCGCGGCGTGGGCTTTCCTGTTCCTCGCCGGGTGTGACCCGTATTTTGTGGGCTCGGTCCACGGACTGGTGGGACCGTCCGAGCGGCCCGAGCCCTTCGACCCGAAGTACGTCGGCGAGTGGTACGACCCCACCTGGAAGGCGGTGCAGTGGAAGGTCGAGCGCTTGATCGACACCGACACCTACTTCGTCACGCACTTCGGCGACCAGGGGAAGAAGACGTTCTTCACGGCCTCCGTCGTCAAGGCAGGAGACCTGAAGTTGATGGACTTGCAGGAAAGACCGGCCAAGGGGCGTCCGGCTGGGGCTCACCTGCTGATAAAAATCCAAGGCCGCCTGGAATGGCGCCTGTGTTTCGGGGGGCCACCCCCTGGCCAGGAGAGGAAGTTTGCCGCGCTCGGGGGAGGGCCTCTGGTCCGCTGGAAAACCCTGACGCTCCAACTGCCGCGGAAACAGTACTTCCTCGATCACCCCGGACTGGTGGATACGAAGAAGACCTTCAACAAGGAGGGGAAGCCCACGGGCTTGAGGCTCACCGCCACGCCGAAGGAGTTGAGGGAGTTCTTCGAGGCCCACGGGGAGGACGAAGGACTCTGGGTTGATGAGAAGAAGGGGATCAAACTGGAGTACCAACTGGAGAGCAAGTTGAATCCCGGTGACTTGTAAACGTAAAGGCGGGCGGGCTGGGTGGCATGCCCACGTCTTCGTGGGCATGTGACTTCAGCCCCCAACGCCTCAACATGCCCATGTCTTCGGCGGGTGGCTGTGGTCCTGTCTTCAAGACCACGGCTGGATGGTCGCTTGCAGCCGTGGTTCTGAAAACAGGACCACAGCCTCCCCGCCGCTCCGCTGATGCGGTATGACGTTGGAGTCGTCCCGGCAAAAGGCCGCGACACGAGCGTTGAGACTGGTGTTGTCCCCAGGGTGTTGAGCCATGATCGAGCCGCAGGCATCCCCCCGTTTGCGCGCCCGGGTCGCCCTCGTCGCGCTGCTGGCACTCTTGCCCTTCGGCTGGACGGACGGCGGGGTCACGGGCGATGAGGGCCAACGCCGGGCCGTCCCCGAGGCTGACGCCAAAGATTGGCCGATGTATAACTATGACGCTCTCGGCACCCGGCACAACCGGGCCGAGTCGTCGCTCGACCCGGCCAGCGTCGGCCGGCTGGTCGAGAAGTGGCGGTTCCCGCGCGAGGGATCGGGAACGAGGGTCGGCGTCATCCATGCCACGCCGATCGTCGTCAACGGCTACGTCTATTTCGGCACCGCGACCCGCCCCGCCTTCTACAAGGTCACGCCCGACGGCCGCCTGAAATGGATCTACCGCAACCCCGACCTCGCCCCGCGGCCCCAGGCCCCCGGTCGCGACGAGGCCGAGTCGGCCAACTCGCTCCGCCAGGCCGAGCAGGGCGCGATCGTCGGCTCGGCGCTGGTCACTCAAGAAGCCGTCTATTTCGGCGACCTCGCCGGCTACCTCTACGCCCTCGACCGATCCACCGGCCGGGAACTCTGGAAGATCAACACCCGCGCCAAGGAGTTCCCCGGCTCTCACATGCTCAACATGATCTTCTCCTCCCCGATCCTCGCCGACGGCAAGGTCCTCGTCGGCGGCGGTCCGCTGGAGCATGTCGCCGCGCTCAATCCGCTCTATCCGTGCTGCACGGGCCGGGGCTTCGTCGTCGCGCTGGAGCCGGAGACGGGCAAGATCGCCTGGAAGTACGACGTCGGCCCCGAGCCCCGACCGCTCATCCCGCCCGTCACGATCGAGGACAGCTACGGCAAGCACCGCTACCTCTTCGGCCCGGCGACCTCCTCCGTCTGGAGCACTCCCTCGTTCGACGCCGCCACCGGCACGGTCTTCTTCGGCACCGACACCCAGAACGCCCCACGACGTCCGACCGACGACGACCCCGAGCACGCCACGCGCTACTCATGTGCCGTCGTCGCCGTCGATGTCCACAACGGCCGCGAGAAGTGGGTCACGCAGATCAGCCCCGGCGACGTCTGGAATTACTCCCTGCGCGGCTACGATCCCGCCACCGGCCGTTACAAGGACCAGTCGCTCGGCGACACACCCAAGCTCTACACGATCAACGAGGCCGGCAAGTCCACGAAGGTCGTCGGCATCGGCTGCAAGAACGGCGGTTTCTACGTCCTCCGCGCCTCCGACGGCTTGATCCTGCACCACACGCCGATCTACGACGGCCCGCCCAACCAACCCCTCACCTCCCCCCGCGCCCCCCGCACGCTCGCCCTCCCCGGCCTGATGGGCGGCCTCCAGACCGGCTGCGCCACCGACGGCCGACGCGTCTTCACCAATGGCATCGACGCCATCCGCCTCGGCACCCAGGAGAGCCCGAAGGACCGCCTCCACCCGCCCACCGCCGGCCGCGTCGTCGCGATCAGCCTCGACACCGAGTCGGAACACTGGCGACACGAGCGCCCCACGATCCCGACCATCGGCGGTCCCGCGCCGAAGGCCGTCTATCACGACGTCGGCGACCCCGTCGCCTCCGGTCTGGCGATCGGCCGCGGGGTCGTCTTCTTCACCACGGTCGCCAGCGGCAAGCTCGTCGCCCTGGAGGCCGACTCGGGACGCTTGCTCAAGGAGATCCCCCTCGGCCCGGTCTGGTCCGGCCCTTCGATCTCTCGGGGACGGCTGTACGTCGGCACCGGCAATACCCTGTTCAATCCTGACGACATCGAGACCTACTTCCCCAAGCGATTCGACGGCACACTCTTCTGCTTCGGCCTTCCCGACAACGACGAGGTCGATCGCCTCGGCGGCGGCGACGAGTGAGTCTGATCCGGTCTCCTGGAGAAGTCCGACCATGCCCAAGCTCACGGCATCACGGCCCCAACTCCTTCGCCTCGCCTCCTTGATCCTCTCCCTGGTCGTTCCTGGCCGGAGTCCCGCCACCGCCGCGCCCGGGCCGGACGACCCGGAGGTCGCCGCCCTCTTGGAGCCGATCCGGGCGAAGCACAAACTTCCCGCGCTGGCGGCGGCGATCGTCAACCCCGAGGGCGTCGTGGTCGCGGGTGCGGTGGGGCGTCGCGTGGCGGAGGTTGGGCCGCCGGTCTCCATCGACGATCAATTCCACCTTGGCTCCGACACCAAGGCGATGACCGCCACCTTGCTCGCCACGTTTG
The DNA here is from genome assembly GCA_963752755.1 of uncultured Planctomycetales bacterium. GTDB lineage: Bacteria > Planctomycetota > Planctomycetia > Isosphaerales > Isosphaeraceae > CAVVZJ01. Next base: position 645,616 of record CAVVZJ010000014.1, read on the forward strand.
TGGAAGAAGGGAAGCTCTCCTGGGAAACGACCCTCGCCAAGGCCCTGCCCGACCTGGCCGACGCGATGCAACCGGATTACCGAGACGTCACGATCACTCAACTTCTGGCCCACCGCGCCGGATTCCCCGTGATAACCACCGCGCCGGGGATGTCCCTGAACGAGATGCGGGCCCTGGAGCCCCCGCTGGATCGACACCGGATCGAATACGTCCGCCGCATCCTCGCCGAACCGCCGGCGTATCCACCGGGATCGAAATTCATTTATTCCAATCGGAGCTACATGGTCGCCGGCGCGATCGCGGAGCGGCTGGGCGACGCCCCTTGGGAAGAGTTGATTACCCGTCGCGTCTTCCAGCCGCTCGGGATGACGACCGCCGGCTTCGGCGGCCAGGCCACGCCCGGTCGCGACGACCCCGCCCAGGCCGATCAACCCTGGCCGCACCACCGGTTCCTGGGGTTGCTGGGCAAGCCCACACCCGTCCCGCCCGGCCCCGGCTCCGACAACCCGCTCCTGCTCGGACCCGCCGGAACCGTTCACGCCTCACTCCCCGACTGGGGACGCTTCGTCGCCTGCCACCTCCGCGCCGGCAAGGCGGCGCCGGCCTTGCTCAAGCCGGAAACTTTCGCCATCCTCCACAAACGCCCCGACCAGGGTGACTACGCTTTCGGCTGGCTCTTCGCCGAACGTGCCTGGGCCGGCGGCACCGCCCTGACCCACAGCGGCAGCAACACCATGAACTATGCCGTCGTCTGGGTCGCCCCAAACCGGGATGTCGCCTTCCTCGCCGTTACCAATGTCGGCGGCAACGACGCCTTCCGCGCCTGCGACGAGGCCGTCGTCGCCCTGCTCAAGCTCCACACCACCCGGCGCTGAGCGGTGTTCCGGGGAGTGGTCCTCCCCACTCCCTCACCTCGCGGATTCCGATCGACGACGGCACACCTCGCCCCCGTGTCCCGATTGTGTGCTATAATTAACGCTAGCTCCTTGGCAATCCGGTTGCGGTCTTACCCTCGATGATCGCAGGCTGAGGCGCCGACGACGGGATGCGTCCCCGGAACCGAACAAACTTCAAGATGGGCAAAATTGCCTCGCAAGTTCTTGCCATTACATGATTTGCAAACTGAGGTTTCGCGCGATTCGGAGCGTCCCCCCAGCGTCTTGACGACGTCCCGCAAGCGTCCCGGGCGCGTCGCCCCGACGTCTCTGCTCCGTCCCGGGATGCCATGGGCGGTCAAAGAAAGCGCCTTGGGGCCGTTTCGAGAGAAGCCCGAGGCCGCTCGGTTGGTCAGGGCGACGCTGTCGCGGTCTGGTGGCCGCCATGGCCGCGCAGGTGTTCTTCGCGCATCCGATCGCTGCGGGCGAGGTAGTCGCGGAGGGTCTCCAGCTCGAACCGCTCGGCGACGTCTTCCACGCTCAGGCCGTCACGACGGCTGGCCAGGAGGAAGTAGCCCTCGGGCTGGTGGACCTCGATTTCGATGTCCGGCCCATACGCCTCGCGGATCGCGGAGAACTTCTCCTGATTGAACGCGATGTGGAACATCTCCCGGTCGGCATTCACCTCGGCGACCGCCCAGGGCGGCAGGTTCCCGACGCGGGCCTGAAGCGTCTCGGCCCCACGGCGGATCAGGTCTCGACCGCTCATGTCCACAATCGCGCTTTCCGGCAGATAGGACGCGGCGATGTAGTAGCCGTAGCGGAAGGCCCAGTGATGCAAGAGCCGACCGCCCCAGTACATCGTCGGCCAGAAGACGACCCGCGCCCTCCCTTTCTCCAGGGCCGCGCCGACCTGGTCGTAATTCAGGTCAAAGCAGACCGCCGCCCCGACCCGCACGCCGTCGCACTCCGCCACCGGCACTTCCCAGCCCGGCGTGATCCCGGCCTCCATCTCGGGCACGGTCGGATAGTTCTTCCGGTACGCCAGCACCAGCTTGCCCGACCGATCGACGACCGGAACCGTGTTGTACGCCAGACCCTGGTATCTCTCCACGAAAGGCACGACCAGGTTGACCCCGAACTCCCTCGCCAGCATCCCGACCGCCTCGGCATACGGCTCCAGCTCCGGCGCGCCCGCGATCGCCTTCGGGAAACCACCCGCGATGCAGGCACACCCCTCGGGGAAGACGACGAAGTCGGGCCGGTCGCGCATCACCTTGCCGACGACCTCCCGCAACGGGTCCAGGTTCACGCCGTCCTTGCGGTGGTCGTGCGCCGGCGGGATGTAGCTGACGGCGGCGAGTCGGATGATCCGGGCCATGAGGGCGTTCTCCAGGGCACTTGGGAGGACGAGAATCGTTATAACCGAGCCGCCGCGTTGGGGACAGTGGCCGCCCCGCTGCCCCCTATCCGCCCCGCCCTGTCGGGGGTTATGGTGAATCGAAGTGAATCCCGCCCGGCCTCCGATCCAGGATTTCCAGACACGGATGAAGACACCCCTGCGCCTGCCCGACGTTCGCTTCACCAAGGTCACGCTTCCCAACGGCCTCGACGTCATCGCCCGACGCCAACCTCACCTGCCGATCGTGGCCGTAAACCTCTGGTATCACGTCGGCTCGAAGAACGAGGAGCGACGGCAAAGGGGGTTCGCCCACCTGTTCGAGCACCTGATGTTCGAAGGGTCCGAGCACTTCCCCGGCGACTTCTTCCAGCCCCTCCAGCGCCTCGGCGTCGGCGTCAACGGCTCGACCTCCACCGACCGCACGAACTACTACGAGGACACCCCCGCCGCCCACCTGGCCCTCTGCGTCGCGATGGAGTCCGACCGGATGGCCAACCTCCTGCCCGCGCTCGACGACCGCAAGCTCCGCGTGCAGAAGGACGTGGTCAAGAACGAGTACCGCCAGAATTACGCCAACCGCCCCTACGGCCAGGTCTGGCGCCTGCTCGCCGAGGCCCTCTACCCGCCCGAGCACCCCTATAGCTGGCTCACGATCGGCGTGATGGAGGACGTCGAGGCCGCCACCCGTGACGACGTCGAATCCTTCTTCCGCCGCTTCTACGTCCCGAGCAACGCCAGCCTCTGCCTCGTCGGCGACCTCGACGAGGACACCGCGATCGCCCTCGCCGAACGCTACTTCGGCGGCGTCCCCGGAGGCGCCGGGGCGGTCCGCCCGAGGACGCCCGAGGTCACCCTCGGCGACAGCTCCGAGCGGACCTACTTCGACCGCGTGGAGCTGGACCGCCTCTATCAACTCTGGCCGACCGTCCCCCACTTCACTCCCGACGACGCCCCCTTGACCCTCCTGGCCGACATCCTCGCCCGAGGCCGTTCGAGCCGGCTCTACCGGCGGCTCGTCGTCGAGGAGCAACTGGCGCAGGACGTCACCGCCTACCACGCCGGCCGCGAGCTGGCCGGCACATTTGGCCTGATCCTCACCGCCCGCCCCGGCCGCGATCTCAGCCCGGCCCGCGCGATCTTCGCCTCCGAGCTGGCCGACCTCGCCGATCGCGGCCCGTCCTCCGAGGAACTGGAGCGCGTCCAGAACGGCCGCCTCGCCGGCTTCTATTACGCTCTCGACAACGTCGGCGGCTTCGGCGGCGTGGCCGATCGGCTCAACGCATATAACACTTACCTCGGTGATCCTGGCTACTTCGCCGACGACGTCCGTCGCTTTCTCGACGCCACGGCTGAATCCGTCCGCGACGTCGCCCGCCGCTACGTCCATGAGCGGCCGTCGGTCGCCCTGACCGTCCGCGGCCGCTCGAAGGCCGCCGTTGCGCCGCCGCTCGATCGGACGGTCCGACCCGAGCCGGCCCCGGCCGTCCCCTTCCGCGCCTCCCCGTCCCGAGATTCGCAAACTGCGTTGTGGCGCCGACCTGTGGGTCGTCCCCCGCCGTGATCTGCCGATCGTGGCCGCGACCTCGGTGGTCCGTGCGGGCGCCTCGTCGCACGGCCCTGACCGCGGCGGGCTCGCCGGCCTCACCAGCGCCGTGATGGACGAGGGCACCGCACGATTCACCGCCCAGCAGCTCGCCTTCGCCGCCGAGCGCCTCGGCACGAACCTGAGCACCTCCTCCGGCTGGGACGGCTCCTATGTGAGCCTCCAGTGCCTCGCGCCGCACCTCGCCGAGAGCCTCGATCTGGCCGCCGAGGTCTTGCTCGCGCCGACCTTTCCCCCCGAGGAGTTCGCGCGTCTCCAGGGTCAGACCCTCGCCGCCCTCCGCGCCGAGCGTGACAGCGCCGAGGCGCTCGCCCATCGCACCTTGCTCCGCGCCCTCTACGATCCGACGCATCCCTACCATGTCCCCGTCGATGGTTCCGAGGAGACGGTCGCCCAACTCTGCCGCGACGAACTCGCCGCCTTCCACCAAGTCCACTTCCGCCCCGATCGAGCGGCCTGGGTCGTGGCCGGCGACGTCGATCCCGACGACCTCGCCCGCTTGCTCGACGACCGCCTCGCCCGCTGGTCGTCCGAGGCTTCGCAGGAACGTCCCGACGTCCCCGAAACCCGGTCTCCGTCCCGGTCGCGAATCCTGCTCGTCGATCGGCCGGGGCGCCGCAATCGGTGGTGCGGGTCGGCCACGTCGGCGTGCCGCGACATCATCCGGACTTCGACGCCTTGATGCTGTTCAACCAGATCCTCGGTGGCCAGTTCACCTCGCGTCTCAACGAGACGCTCCGCGAGGCGAAGGGCTACACCTACGGCGTCCGCAGCCACTTCGACTTCCGCCGCGGCGCCGGCCCGTTCTTCATTGGCGCCTCCCTCGAGAGTGCCCGCCTGGCCGATGCCCTGGCCGACCTCCAGGCTGAGGTCGAGGCGCTTCTGGAGAGCCGCCCGCCGACGCCTTCCGAGCTGGACGACGCCCGGCGTTGCCTGATCGAGGGTCAGGCACGTCACTTCGAGACCCCCTCGGCCCTCGTCTCCCGGTACGCCGCCCTCTTCCTCCACGACCTCCCCCCCGACTACCACGCCGGCCTCGCCGACCGCCTCGCCACCGTCACGACCGACGCCATGCTCGTGGCTGCCCGCCGCGTCGTCCGACCCGCCGAATTCGTCACGGTGGTCGTCGCCGACGCCGAGACCGTCGCCGGGCCGCTCGAACGCCTCGGCTGGGCGGCGATCGAGCGTGTTGGAGAAGCGAAGCGGCCGTCGCGATCCGATGGCGAGCCCTCCTGAGGATCGATCCCGGTTTGGGCCTTGACGTTCGCCCCGGTTGCCTCCGCGCTATACAATAGAAGGAGGAAGTGTGCATCAACCCGTCCACTCGCGGGCGATCGCCCGGCCTCGATTCTCCGGACGGCCGGGCTCGCCGAGGACCGTCGGAACTTCAGCCGACAGGCCGCTCGATGTCTCTGTCCTCACGAAAACCCCGGAAGACACCCCGCGCCGTTCGCCTGGCCCGGGCCTGGCTCTGGGTCGCCTTGCGCAAGGCGGAGCGGCGCTCGCCCGACTGGCTCTGGAAGGCGGCGCCGTGGCTATCGAGCCTGATTGTCCATCTGCTGGTGGTATTCATCATGGCGGTGATGCTGCTCTCGGGCCGGGCGTCGGACGAGGCGACCGCCTTTGATTCGCGATTCGGCCAGCTCCGCGACGATCTGACCGCCCTCGCCCCCGACGAGCGGACCGGCGAGCCGTTCATCAAGCTCGACGCGCTCGAGGAGCCCTCGATCTCCACGGAGCGCGCTCCCGACGATTCGCGGCTGTCCGAGATGAAGGACGTTCCGCTCAAGCCTCAGATGCGGCTGGAAACGGCGCTATCGGAGTCGGTGGCCGAGGTCGGGCCGGTGTCCTTGCCGGAACTCTCGGTGCCGTTCGCCGGCCGGCGGTCCGATCAGCGGGCGCGGCTGGTTCGTCGCGAAGGGGGGACGAAGGAGTCTGAGGAGGCCGTCGCGACTGGCCTCGACTGGATCGCCCGACACCAGGCGTCCGACGGCCGCTGGCGGCTCGACACCACCGCCCAGTGCGCCCACCCCGGTTGCCCCAAGAGCCCGGCTGCGGAGTCGGACACCGCCGCCACTGGCCTCGCACTCCTCCCCTTGCTCGGCGCCGGCCACACGCATGCGGAGTATGGCCCCTATCAGGAGAATGTCCGACGCGGTCTCGACTGGCTCGTCTCGATCCAGAAGGCCGACGGCGATCTCTGGGTTGGCGGCGGCAACACGCATATGTATAGCCACGCAATCGCCACGATGGCGATCTCCGAAGCTTACGGCATGACACGCGACGACCATCTCCACGGCCCGGCCCAGCGCACCGTCAACTTCATCGCTGAGGCCCGCAACAAGCTCGGCGGCTGGCGTTACAATCCCGGCCAGGCCGGCGACACCAGCGTCTTCGGGTGGCAGATGCTCGCCCTGCGAAGTGCTTACCTGGCCGGCCTGAAGGTGCCCCGGGACGCGATCCAGAGCGGCCTCCACTACCTCGACCGCGCCCGAGCCGACGCCCTCGGCACCACCTATTCCTATCAGCCCGGCGGCGAGGCCACCCCGGTGATGACTGCCGAGGCGCTGCTCATCCGCCAGTACCTCGGCTGGACCCGCCACAATCGCGCCATGGTCCACGGCGCCGACGCCGTCGCCCGCTACCTGCTCGATTCCAAGCACAAGGAGCGCAATATTTATTTCTGGTACTATGCCACCCAGATGCTCCACCAGATGCGTAATGACGACTGGAAGCGATGGAACGCCCACGTCCGCGACCTGCTCGTCTCCATCCAGGTCTCCGGCCAGGGCTGCGACCGCGGGAGCTGGGACCCCCGCCATCCCCAGCCCGACCGCTGGGGAGCCTCCGCCGGCCGACTCTTCACCACCTCGCTCTCACTCCTGACCCTCGAAGTCTATTACCGCTACCTCCCCACGTACCGCGACTCCGCCGGCTCGATGACCTCACGCGACTGAGCCCCGCTTCGACCGAATAATCCGACGTGCTCCCGCGTCTTTCCCTTGTCCGCGACCGTCCCCCTGCTAGGATTTCGGCGCCGGTCGCGATAGGATGGAACCCAAACAAATCGATCCGATCGAGTCGAGGACGCCGCCCCCCGGGCGTGCCCCGCCTTGCTTTCCTCCTCGACGGGCGGGACGAATCGATGCCCATCTGGACGCCACGCCGCCGTACCGTCTGGCAAACGCTCCGATTGCGATATCACCGCCGTCGTCGTCGGCTAGCGCGCCACCTTCCGCTCTGGTTCCGCCGGACAGGCCCGGTCGGCACGAGCGTGCTCCTGCATGCCATCGTGCTCCTGGTCCTGGCGCTTCTGATTCACCATGTCAGCGTCGACCCGCCACGCGACCCGAATATCCTCGGTCAGCTCCGCGACGACCTGACGAGCCTCAATCCCGCCGACCGCACCGGCGATCCGTTCACCCACCTCGACTCGATCGACCCGCCGTCATTGCCGCCCACGCCCGACCAGGTCGATCCGCTGGTGATCAATGTCCCCGCCGCGCCACCGGAGGTCCGGATTGGTCCCATCACAAACGAACTGCCCGACGACGAGGCCAGCGCCACCGCCCGGGCCAAGGGCCGTGGTGCCCGGGCCGCGCCGGCTCCGGGCACCGTTGCCGTGCCGTTCACCGGCCGACGGGGGCCGATGAAGTCAGCCTTGGTGCGTCGTGAGGGGGGGACGGTCGAGTCGGAGGCTGCCGTCGAGCGTGGGCTCGACTGGATCGCCCGCCACCAGAGGGCTGACGGCGGTTGGAGTCTCGATACAAACATCGCCTGCACGGAGCCGCCGGGCTGTCCGCCGCGCAACGCGATGGTGTCCGACACTGCCGCGACCGGCCTGGCCCTGCTGCCCTTGCTCGCCGCCGGCCACACCCACACCGAGCCCGGCCGCTACCAGGCCACGATCCGTCGCGGCCTCGCCTGGCTCGTCGGCTCCCAGCAAGAAGACGGGTCTCTCTTCATCGGCGGCGGTCTCCATACCACCCTCTACAGCCACGCGATCGCGACCATGGCCCTTTGCGAGGCGTATGCCCTGACCCACGACCCCGCCTTGCGGCCTCCCGCCCAGCGAGCCGTCAACTTCATCACCCGTTCGCAGAACGTCGCGGGAGGCTGGCGTTACGAGCCCCTCGCCCCCGGCGATACCAGCGTCTTCGGCTGGATGCTCTTTGCCCTCCGCAGCGCCGACATCGGCGAGGTCGCCGTCTCGCGCCGCACGATCAAGCGAGCGACGACTTATCTCAACAGCGTGACTGGCGACAAGCCCGGCTCGACCTATTGCTACATGCCCGGCTGGTCGCCCAGCATGACAATGACCGCCGAGGGCCTCGTCGGCCGCCAGCTCCTCGGCTGGAGTCGTGAGAACCCCGCACTCCAGCGAGGAGTCGCGTTGATCGCCGCGAACCTCGAAGAATCGACCGATCGGAACATCTATTACTGGTACTACGCCACCCAGCTCCTCCACAACATGCGCGGCGATGACTGGGAGCGCTGGAACCCCCGCGTCCGCGACGGTCTGATCGGCATGCAGATCCAGGGGGCCGGCTGCGACCGCGGGAGTTGGGACCCCACCTGGCCCCAGTCCGACCGCTGGGGCATCCGCGCCGGCCGGCTTTACACGACCTCACTCAGCCTGCTGACTCTCGAAGTCTACTACCGCTATCTGCCCCTCTACCGCGATCAGGGTGGCCCCCTCGCCGGTCGCGACGAACCAGACCCCGCGCAAGCATCGGTCCCCTCGGGCGCAGCTCCCGTGCGTTGACCCAGCGATGGACCCCCGCGCCACCTCACCACCCGCTTCCCTCGACGACGGTCGGGCGTTACCTTACGGTCGGACCCGAGAACCGGATCACCGTGGAGGTACGTTCCAATGAAACGGCCCAATTCCAACCGCGTCCACCACCTGCCTCTCGCCGCTGGCCTCCTGTCCCTGGGCTTCGCTCTGGCCCTCGCCCCAATCGTGCCCGCCGCTCCCATGGCCGAGAAGCTGCGCGTCTTGATCGTCGATGGGCAGAATAACCACGACTGGGCCTCAATGACGCCCGAGATGAAGGCCACGCTCGAACGTACCGAGCGGTTTTCCGTCGATCTGGCGACTACGCCGCCCAAGGGGGCTGCGAAATCGGCGTGGGAGATGTTCCAGCCCGACTTTGCGAAGTACGACGTCGTGGTGAGCAACTACAACGGCGAACGCTGGCCACGGCCGGTCGAGGAAGCCCTGGAGAAATACGTCGCTGGCGGCGGCGGCCTGGTTGTGATCCACGCTGCGAACAACGCCTTCGCCGACTGGCCGGCGTGGAACCGCATGATCGGCCTCGGCTGGCGTGGGCCGGACTTCGGCGACCGTGTCACCCTCGATGACTCCGGCCAGGTCGTCCGCACCCCCAAGGGTAAAGGGCCCGGGGCCGGTCACGGGCCGCAGCACGAGTACCAGGTCACGACCCGCGACCCCGATCATCCTGTGATGAAAGGACTTCCTCACGTCTGGAAGCACGCCAAGGACGAGCTTTACCACGGCCAGCGCGGCCCCGCCGAAAAGATGCACATCCTCGCCACTGCCTATTCCGACCCCACCAAGGGCGGCACCGGCGCCCACGAACCGATGGCCTGGTGGATCCCGTTTGGCAAGGGTCGCGTGTTGACGTGCCTCCTCGGCCACGTCGGCGGCGGGGAGACGGCGGCGATCCGCGACGTGGGATTCCGCACGATCTTCACCCGCGCCTGTGAGTGGGCTGCCACCGGAGACGTCACTCTCCCCGTTCCGAACGACTTCCCCGGTGCCGACACCATCCGCGTTACCGAGCCGCTGGCGAAGTGACTCACTCGCCCTTCCAGGCTCCCAGCAGCTTCCGCACGACGACGAGTTGCCCAAGGTGGTACGCGTTGTGATCGGCCACGAGCAGCGCTTCGCGGAAGATCGTCTGACCCTGGCCGTGCGGTATCGGGGCCAGAAGGTCCGTCTGTGGGTTGCTGACCAGTTCCTTCAACACCTCCTGATCAGCCCGGAAGCCGGCGACCGAGCGGTCCCAGGCTTCCGGGTCAGGCGGAGCATTCCCCTCGGGCCAATAGCCGCGGGGGAAGTCGGGCGAGACGTGGCCGGGATCGACGCTGAAGCGCAGGATGTCCCATTGGGCGATCCGCATGTGCTCGACCAGCCGCCAGGGCGAATGCGTCAGTCCCTCCGGCGTCGCCCCGCGCAACTCATTCGGCAGGCTGGCGATGGCCGCCTCAAAATCGAGATGGGCCTGGCCGCCATCGAGAAGGGCAAGTAGATGATCGCGAATGGGTTTTTGAGAGTCCATTGGGAACTCCGCCAAAGAATTGAAACAGGGGTGAAACTTGGTGAAATACGATAACAATAAAATTATTAATTATCTTTTATATATTTTCTGCGTCATTTGGGGATCGGATCTCGCCTCCGTTCATCCCGGTCGGTAGCCTGCCGCCAGGTCGCGGAAGGCCTGAACCTGTGCGGCGATCCAGTCGCCATCGCGGCCCAGCTCAGTTGCCAGGATCTCCGCCACGCGCGGGGCCGACTCACTCGCGGCGCGGGCATCGAGGAAGAGGAGGCGCGTGCGGCGGGCGAGCACGTCCTCGACCGTCCGCGCCAGCTCGCCCCGAGCCGCCCAGGCAACCTCCGCCGCCGGGTTCTCCAGACCCAGATGGATTGGTGCGGAGAGGTCCGGCCGCTCGGCCGCGATCCGCTCGATCGCTCGCGCATCAGCCCCGTAAGCTGCCAGCGGGCCGCCGAGCGGTCCGGACGCGAAGCCGTGCAGCCGCAGTTCCTCCGTGGCGCAGGGGCGTGCCTCCAGGCCGCCGACCTCCGCCGCGCGCTGGATCACGTCGGCCGCCATCCGGCGATAGGTGGTCCACTTGCCGCCAGCGATGGTGACCAGGCCGGATTCGGAAACAATCAGGGCATGCTCCCGCGAGAGTCGTGCCGTCGATTTCGCGTCGGATCTCGCATCAACGAGCGGCCGGAGCCCCGCGAAGGTGCTGAGCACGTCAGCCCGCGACGGGTCGCGGGCGAGATACCGGCCGGCGGTCGCGAGGATGGTGTCGATCTCCTCGTCCAACGGCTTCGGCTCCAGCGGCGTTGATTGGATCGGCGTGTCAGTCGTACCGACGAGGACCCGGCCCAGCCACGGGATGGCGAACATCACACGGCCGTCGCCGGTCTCAGGCACGAGCACGGCCGTCTCGCCCGGCAGGAACGAACGGTCAAGCACGACGTGAGCCCCCTGGCTCGGTCGCAAGATCGGCTTCGTACCCGGGTCGTCCATCCGGCGAAGTTCGTCGGCGAAGACACCCGCGGCATTGACCACGACGCTTGCCCGGATCGTGAACGATTCGCCGGTCTCCGCGTCGCGGGACTCCACCCCGGCAATCCGTCCGCCCTCCCGGATCAGGCCGAAGACAGGCATGTAGTTCAAGGCGGTCGCGCCCAGGTCGAGGGCCGTCCGAGCCAGGGCCAGCGCGAGCCGCGCGTCGTCGAACTGGCCGTCGCGATAAACGACCCCGCCGCGGAGCCGCGATGGTTCCAGCGTTGGGACCAGTCGCAGGGCCGCATCTCGCCCGATGAGTCGCGAGCGGCCCAGGCCCAGCCGGCCAGCCAGCCAGTCATAGGCCTTCAGACCGAGCCCGTAATACGACTTCGCCCACCAGCGATAGGCCGGCACCAGGAAATCCCGGCCGTGGACCAGGTGGGGTGCGTTCCGGAGCAAGCGGCCCCGCTCGTGCAGAGCCTCGCGGACCAGGCCAACCTCGCCGCGGGCCAGGTAGCGGACGCCACCGTGGACCAGCTTCGTGCTCCGGCTCGACGTCGCCTTGGCGAAGTCATGGGCTTCGAGCAGGACCGTCCGGTAGCCCCGCGCCGACGCATCGACGGCCGCCCCCAGACCCGTCGCCCCACCGCCGATGATCGCCACGTCCCAGCATTCGCCCCCTCGGAGGCGGTCGAGCAGTTCGGCCCGTGACGGGGGCATCACGACCGCGTCACAATCTTCCGTGTTCATTTCATGATCTTTTCAGGGTCAGGTCCGCAGAGTCGGTCGGAATTCGGTGTGGTTGAGCTGAAGTCTTCGCCCCGGCCACACGGTGCCAGACCGAACGACTGATGCGGCCCCGGTATAATGCGGATGGTCTGATCGGCCTGTCCCCGCCACTCCTCGGTATTGTTCACTGGCCTCTTCCGCCGACGGGTCCTTCGGAACCTTCTCGATTCTCGCAAATTGGGCGGGGAGTGAACTCGGGTACGACGGAAGTCATTCCCCGTCCGGGATTCTGACTCACGTCAATTCGGGACCGAACCTGGATGACAGCAGCGAACTCTTCCCTCAGGCTTTCGGATGCTCCCAGGGTTCGCGATACGGGCGGCGGAGCAGAGCGTTCGCCTCGTCATCGTTGAGGATCCGGCCCTGGTCGGCGTCCCAGGCGAGGGTGCGGCCGAGCTTCAAGGCGAGGTTGGCCAGGATGCAACTGGCGGTCGAGATGTGTCCTTGCTCGATGTCGGCCACGGGCTTGCCGCGGCTGGCAATGGCCGCGAGGAAATCCTGCATGTGGCGGCGGACCGCTGGGGCGACATGCTTCTCGATGTCCTTCTCGGTCCGGTCCTCTGGGAACTCGTCCAGTTCATAGACGACATCGCCGTGGCTCGGCTCACCTCCGCCGACGGGCTCAAAGTCGTAGCTATAGACGCTGAGCTTCAAGGTGCCCTTGTCACCGTAAATCGTCGCACCCCAGGGGTACTTCGGATCGACGGGCGTGCCCCAGGTGCGATGCTGCCAGACGATCGGGAACTCATCGAACGTGAAGGTGGCCGTCTGGGTGTCCGCGATGTTGGCTTTGCTCTGCGGGTCCATGAGAATTCCGCCCGTCGAGGCGACCGAGCGGGGCCAGCCCAGGCCGACCATCCAGCGGATCATATCGAGCATGTGAATACACATGTCACCAACGATGCCGTTGCCGTACTCCATGAACGCCCGCCAGCCGCGCGGGTGGACGATGGAATTGTAAGGGCGCATGGGTGCTGGGCCGGTCCACATCTCCCAGTCGAGATAATCGGGTGGTACGGTGTCGGGCGGGTTACCCTGTGCCCTCATGTGATAATAACAATAAACCTCGGCATGGCCGATCTTGCCAAGCTTGCCCTCACGGATGATCCGGTCACGGACCTCAATCAGGTGGGGTGTGCTCCGGCGCTGGGTGCCGACCTGGACAACCCGCTTGTGCCTTCTCGCCGCAGCCAGCATAGCCTGCCCTTCGGCGATATCAACGCTGATCGGCTTCTGCACGTACACGTCGGCCCCGGCCTCGACCGCGGCGATCATGGGCAGGGCGTGCCAGTGGTCGGGCGTTGCGATTAGGACGATGTCGAGGTCCTTCTCCTTCAGCATCTCGCGATAGTCGGAGTACGTCCGGGGCGTCCTGCCGGATTTCTGCCGGGAGGCCGTCATCTCGGCCGCATTCGCGAGCATCTTGCTGTCCACGTCGCAGAGCGAGACAACCTCGACGGGTGCGACCTGAATCAAACGGAAAAGGTCGATCTTGCCATACCAGCCACAACCGATCAGGCCGACGCGCGGGGGCTTGTCTTCGAAGTGGGCGAGCACCGACTCGGCGGCCGAGAGGGCCAGCCCTCCGGCAGCACCAGCCTGGAGAAAGCGACGTCGGTTGAGGTTCATGGCGAATCACCTCAGGTTCGAGGAGTGGTCGCAACGGAGTTCGGAGCCCCGTCCATCGCAACGCATTGTCCCCCCCTGCCCCGCCGGGGGCAAGTCGTCGGGAGTCGCCGCCCCCTGGACTTCCCGGTTGTCGCTGGATACGGATTACTAGCGAACGTGACGGCGCCGATGTCTGGACCGGTCCGGAATCTGCATGGCGCAACCGGGAACGGGAGGGTCCTCCCGGCGCCCGACGTGCCGCGCGCCGGACTGAACCGCGCGGAGCCGCGGTCCGTAACGAAAGGGGCAGACATCAAATGGGACAGCCGACTCCCGCGGCGAACGCTGAGGTTGATTCCATGGGGCAAATTCAAACGCTTCCCGTCTTGCCCTTACGCGGGACGGTCATCTTCCCCGGTGTGACCTCGCCGATCGGCGTGGGACGGCCAGGCACGCTCCGGGCGGTCGAAGCGGCGGTGAAGAAGGGCGACGGCCTGATCTTCGCCGTCGCCCAGCGCGATTCCGCTGAGGAGCCGACGCCCGAGCAGCTCTACACCCTCGGGGTGATCGCCCGAATCGGCCAGGTCCAGCGCGGCCTGGGCGGGGTCCAACTCCTGCTCCAGGGCGAGGAGCGAGCCAGCGTCGTGCGCTACCAACCCACCGAGGGTTATCTTAGCGCCGAGGTTCAGCCAGTCGAGGATATCGCACCATCCAACCCCGACGACCCGGCCTTCTCCGCCCTCAACCGCGAGACTCGTGAGCGTGCCAAGGAACTGGGTGAGCGTCGGGGCCTGCCCGAGGAAGTGCTTCACAATGTCATGGACTCCGTCACCGACCCGGCCCGGTTTGCCGACCTGGTGGCCGGTTACGTCGAGCTGCCCCTGGAGGAAAAACAGCAGCTTCTGGAGACCCTCGGTGTCGAGGAACGTTTGCGGCGCGTGCTCGTCCACGTCCAGCGGCAGATCGGCGTTCTGGAGGCGCAGGCCGAGATCAAGTCGGCCGTGCAGGAGGAGTTGGGCGAACGTCAGCGCGAGATGATTCTCCGCGAGCAACTTAAGGCGATCCAGAAGGAGCTGGGTGAGGACGAACAAGGCAAGGAACTCGAAGAACTCCGCGCCAAGCTCGAAAAGCTCGACCTTCCCCGCGAGGCTCACGTCGAGGTCAACCGCGAGTTGAGCCGCTTGGAGCGCGCCGGTCGTGAGTCAATGGAGGCTCAGGTCATCCGGACCTATCTGGAATGGATCGCCGAACTGCCCTGGAACACGCGATCGGACGACAATCTCGACCTGAAGCACGCTGCCCAGGTGCTCGATGAGGATCATTATGGTTTGAAGGATGTCAAGGACCGCGTCCTCGAGTTTCTCGCCGTCCGCGAATTGAAGGCCCGTCAGCTTGCCGAGGAAGTCGAGAAATCGGGCGCGATCCCTCCCGAGAAGTTGAAGACCCAGCGGGACACGGCCACGCCGACCTTGACCGGCGACCACGAGGACAGGCCGATCAAGGACCAGACCGAGGCCAAGGCCCGTGCCATGGCACGCGGACCGATACTTCTGTTCGTCGGCCCGCCGGGTGTCGGCAAGACATCGATCGCCAAATCCATCGCGCGGTCGTTGGGTCGCAAGTACGTCCGCGCCGCGCTCGGAGGGGTCCGCGACGAGGCCGACATCCGGGGTCATCGCCGAACCTACGTCGGCGCCATGCCTGGCAGGGTCATCCAGGGGATGAAACAGGCCGGCACCAGAAACCCCGTCTTCCTGCTCGACGAGGTGGACAAGCTCGGTGTCTCCTTCCAGGGCGACCCGGCCAGTGCCCTGCTCGAAGTGCTCGATCCAGCCCAGAACGACACATTCACAGATCATTATCTGAACGTGCCTTTTGACCTCAGTGAGGTCCTGTTCATCGCCACAGCCAATTTCCTCCAGAATATCCCTGCTCCCTTGCTCGACCGCATGGAGGTCGTCGATTTCGCCGGCTACACCGAGCGGGAGAAAGCCGAGATCGCCAGGAATTACCTGATCCCTCGTCAACTTGAGGAGTCGGGCCTGTCGGACAAGGACATCACGTTCTCCGATGAAGCGGTCATGTCCGTCATCAGCCAGTACACCCGCGAAAGCGGTGTTCGGCAGCTCGAACGCCAGTTCGGTGCCGTGGCGCGAAAAATCGCCCGGCGGCTCGCAGTGGGCGAGGCGTTCCACGACACCGTCACGCCCGAGGACGTCCGCGAGTTGCTAGGCCGCCCCCGAGTCCATCCCGAAAGGATCGGCGAGCGGAACGAGGTCGGCGTGGCGACCGGAATGTATTACACCCCGGCCGGCGGCGATATCATGTTCGTCGAGGCCGCGCTTCGTCGCCTGCCCGGCGGTCCCGATGGCTCGATGACCCGCGGGGCCGATGTGGCCATCCCGGCCGAGGGGTTCGGCAGCGTGGCCTTGATTCTCACGGGTCAGCTCGGCGATGTGATGAAAGAGTCGGCTCGTGCCGCCGTCACCTACGCGGCAACCCATGCATCCCAACTCGCCATCCCGCCCGACCGGCTCGGGTCGATCGAGGTGCATATCCACGTCCCCGCCGGCGCGATCCCCAAGGATGGTCCGAGTGCCGGGGTGGCGATGGCCACGGCGCTCGTCTCGGCGATGTCTGGACGGAAAGTTCGCCGAGACGTGGCAATGACCGGTGAGATCACATTGCGAGGCCGCGTCCTGCCGATCGGCGGGGTCAAGGAGAAGGTCTTGGGCGCTCACCGCGCCGGGATCACCCAGATCCTCCTACCGATCCAGAACGAGGCCGACATGGAGGATATCCCTGAGGATGTTCGCGATGCCTTGACTTTCCACCTAGTCCACACGCTCGACGAGGTCTTCGAGCTCTCGCTGGAGCCAAACTCCACCGAGTTCGAGGGCGAGTCAGGCTCCGCTTCGAAAGCAAGTCCGAGGCCTTCAGGCTCTGTCAAAGATTGATGGGCCTTCTGGAACAATCCCTTCGTGTGACAGGTTGGTTCGTCAAATCCGAGTTCGTCCAGGAAAACCGAGATGGGAGATCCCTCCTCATGCCAGACAAGATCGATAAGTCAGATGCCGAATGGCTTCAGCAACTCTCGCCCGCACAATACCAAATCCTTCGGCAAAAAGGGACAGAAGCCGCTTTCACAGGCCAATACTGGAAATCAAAGTCCCCGGGATCGTACCGATGTGCCGGTTGCGGCCAGGAACTCTTCTCCTCCGAGGCCAAGTACGACTCCGGCTCGGGTTGGCCCAGTTTCGATCGACCGGTCGATACCTCGAACGTGGAGGAGCACCGAGATATCAGTCACGGGATGATCCGGACCGAGGTGATCTGTGGTCGTTGCGGGGGACATCTCGGTCATATCTTCCCAGATGGACCAGCAACCACTGGTCTTCGGTACTGTATCAATTCAGCGGCTCTCATTTTTCAAGAGAAACCCCAAGAATGATTATTAAGAACAGATAACAAGCAAACCACCGCCGCGGGCTCAGGGGTAGGAGAGCCCGGGGCGGCGGAGGATTGGGAGGAGCCCGGCGGTGACCGACTTTCGCGCCAGAGGCACTATCATGGGCCCGGCGGGCTTAACGGCCGTGTTCGGGATGGGAACGGGTGTGGCCCCGCCGGTCTGGTCGCCGGGCAGGCGGCCGGGGGGCGGTCAGGCCCCCGCGGTCGCGGGTTTACGACGCGGTGGATCGCACGCAGCTTCACGTAACGTAGGCTGAGCACTTGGCTTTCGATTCTTCGATCACGCCATCGCGCGAGCCAGCCGAGGCTGGCGGGCGGGACCATGTCGTTGCGTGGCTCGTGGCAGGATCATCGAAGCGGGACCGTGGCGACCCGGGCCGCGTGGGGACGCGGCGGCGGGTCGGGGTGGTCAAGCCGCTTGGCTGTTAGGACCGGTCGGCTGCGATCCTCGCGGACCGTGCACGTCCGGCCTATCGACCTGGTCGTCTTCCAGGAGCCTTCGGCGCGGTTGCGCCCGGAAGCCTCATCTTGGAGAGGGCTTCGCGCTTAGATGCCTTCAGCGCTTATCCTTTCCCGACCTGGCTACCCGGCGGTGCCCCGAGCGGGACAGCCGGTCCACCAGAGGTCGGTCCGCCCCAATCCTCTCGTACTAGGGGCGACCCTCCTCAAGCTTCCTCCGCCCACGGCAGATAGGGACCGACCTGTCTCACGACGGTCTGAACCCAGCTCGCGTACCGCTTTCATCGGCGAACAGCCGAACCCTTGGGACCTTCTCCAGCCCCAGGATGCGATGAGCCGACATCGAGGTGCCAAACCTCCCCGCCGCTATGGACGCTCGGGGGAGATCAGCCTGTTATCCCCGGAGTACCTTTTATCCGTTGAGCGACAGCCGTTCCATTACGAACTGCCGGATCACTAACGCCGACTTTCGTCCCTGCTCGACTGATGGGTCTCGCAGTCAGGCGCCCTTCTACGTTTGCGCTCGTGTTGCCCGATTGCCGACCGGGCCGAGGGCACCATTGCACTCCTCCGTTACCGTTTAGGAGGAGACCGCCCCAGTCAAACTGCCCGATGAGCACGGTCCCGATCGAGGCTCACTCGACCGGTGAGGACGGGCGCGGCTCCAGGCTGGTATTTCACCGCTGGCTCCCCGACGGCTGGCGCCGCCGGATCACAGCCTCCCAGCTATCCTACACAGGAACAACGCTCGCCCAGTGCCAACCTGCAGTAAAGGTTCACGGGGTCTTTCCGTCTGACCGCGGGTACGTGGCATCTTCACCACGGCTACAGTTTCACCGGGTCCCTCGTGGAGACAGTGCTCCAGTCGTTACGCCATTCATGCAGGTCGGAACTTACCCGACAAGGAACTTCGCTACCTTAGGACCGTCATAGTTACGGCCGCCGTTTATCGGGGCTTCGGTCGCCAGCTGCCCTTGCGGTCACCGGCTCCCTTAACCTACCGACACCGAGCAGGCGTCAGACTCTATACGTCCTCTTGCGAGTTGGCAGAGTCCTGTGTTTTTGGTAAACAGTCGCTAGAGCCGATTCTCTGCGGCTCAGCTTGCGCTGAGCACCCCTTGTACCGAGGGTACGGGGTCATTTTGCCGAGTTCCTTCACGAGGGTTCTCCCGAACGCCTTCGGATGCTCGCCTGGCCCACCTGTGTCGGATTGCGGTACGGGCCGACGGATTGTCCGGACGGGGTTTTTCGTGGCCGGGCAATCAGGGGAGTTCCGGATCGAAGTGCCGTCCCCCTTGCGGGCCGGGGCAGTCTAGCGCCCCGTACCCCCTCATGCCGGCGTCACCCGCCATCAACCGCACCGTCGGGTGCCGGAATATTAACCGGCTGTCCATCGGCTACGCCCTTGGGCCTCGCCTTAGGTCCCGACTGACCCTGGGCGGATTGACCTTCCCCAGGAAACCTTGGGCTTTCGGCGGACGGGCTTCCCACCCGTCTTGTCGTTACTCGTTCCGGCATACGCACTCGAACCGGCTCCACGGCTCCTTGCCGGTGCCGCTTCAACGCTGGTTCGACGCTCTCCTACCACTATTGCTAGTCCGCGACTGCGGCGCGACGCTTGAGTCCCCGTCATTTTCGGCGCGGGACGGCTTGACCGGTAAGCTGTTACGCACTTTTGAAATGGTGGCTGCTTCTAAGCCAACATCCCGGCTGTCACCGCGGTCCCACTTCCTTTGCCACTGAGCGTCGTCTGGGGGGCCTTGGTCGGCGGTCTGGGTTGTTTCCCTCTGGAGCGCGAAGCTTCTCCCCCGCGCTCTGACTCCCGGGGTAATTCACACGGTATTCGGAGTTGGGTTCCGGCGGGTACCCGGGAAGGGCCCCGGCCGGATTCCGTCGCTCTACCCCCGTGTGAGAGTGGCCCGAGGCTGGCCCTAAAGCCATTTCGGAGAGAACGAGCTATCTGCAGGTTTGATGAGACTTTGACTCCTCCCCACGGGTCCTCCCCCAGTTTTTCAACACTGGTGGGTTCGGTCCTCCACGGCCTGTTACGGCCGCTTCAACCTGCCCATGGGTAGGTCACCTGCTTTCGCGTCTATCGCGCCCGACCTGTTCGCCCTGTTCAGACTCGGTTTCCCTGCGGCTCCCCCCCTGAAGGGGTTAACCACGCCGGGCACGATAACTCGCCGGATCATTATGCAAAAGGCACGCGGTCACGCTGGCTTACGCCAATGCGCTCCCACCGCTTGTAGGCACGGGGTTTCAGGTTCAGTGTCCTCCCCTGGTCGGGGTTCTTCCCACCGTTCGGTCGCCCTACTGGGTTCGCTATCGGTCGTCGTCGCGTACTTAGCCTTGGGAGAGGGTCCTCCCGGATTCGGGCCGGGTTTCACGTGCCCGACCTTACTCGGGTACCAGATAGGGCCGCGTCGCCCTGTCGCCTACGGGGCTTTCACCCGCTCGGGCGCTCATTCCAGAGGGCTTCGGCTAGCCGCTTGCGGTCTCAGGTCTCTGGCCCCACGACCCCATCGGGACGGGCCCGATGGTTTAGGCTGGTCCCCGTTCGCTCGCCGCTACTGAGGGAGTCGCGGTTGCTTTCCGTTCCTCCGGGTACTGAGATGTTTCAGTTCCCCGGGTTCGTTGCCGGGCATCGCGGGATCGACGTGTGTTTGGCCACTCCCCCGCGCTTTTCGCAGCCTTCCACGCCCGGATTGCGGACGACGCCTAGGCATCCCCCCCGTGCCCTTGGGGGCTTGACCACGCCGACCGGCCGTCGCGAACAAGTCCGCTTCCGGCCCGGCATCGACGTGTCCAGCTTGGATGGTCCCCCAAGGACCGTCCGCGCGTCTCGCGACGCTCGCCCGGCCCACGAGTTCTCCGACATCCCCGCCCTTGATCTGGCCGACCGGTCCGAGCTCACGCCGGTCCGATCGCTTCGGCAGGGTCTTCCACCGTCAGCATCTGCTGCGCTCGTGAGATGGAGTGATGAATTTGCCTACGCTACCTCGCTGGAGGACCGATTCGCGGTCTGTCCGAAGACAGACCGCCATCGGCCTCGCTTGGTGTGTGGTTGCGATCCACCGCATTGTCACAGAGCAAACCGTCGGGGGGGCGCCCGACGCGCTGGCCACCGGCCAGGGGCCGCCGCAGGCTTGGCACCTGCCGCGGCCCGCGCCCGGTGGGGCGCGGCCATTCCGGCCGGTCACGAGCGTCTTGCCAGTCTCACCTCGGTGGCTTGCCCATCGATCGACGCCCGCGAGGGCAACCGACGCGGCCGTCGCCCCGTTCTGGGGCGGGGCCGATGAGGTCTTCGCCGGACCGAAGGTCCCAACGAGACCCGGATGCGACATCCTTAGAAAGGAGGTGATCCAACCGCAGGTTCCCCTACGGTTACCTTGTTACGACTTAGTCCCCATCACGGGTTTCACCTTCGGCGCCTGCCCTTGCGGGCGACGGCGACTTCGGGTGCCCCCCGCTTTGGTGGCTTGACGGGCGGTGTGTACAAGGCTCAGGAACACATTCACCGCGGCAGTGCTGATCCGCGATTACTAGCGATTCCGGCTTCACGCGGGCGGGTTGCAGCCCGCGATCCGAACTGGGCGGCGGTTTTTGCGATTGGCTGGCCCTTGCGCGTTGGCGTCGCTTTGTCCGCCGCATTGTAGCACGTGTGCAGCCCCAGGCATAAGGGCCATGATGACTTGACGTCGTCCCCGCCTTCCTCCGGCTTGACGCCGGCGGTCTCCCTAGAGTGCCCACCATGACGTGCTGGCAACTAGGGACAGGGGTTTCGCTCGTTACGGGACTTAACCCAACACCTCACGGCACGAGCTGACGACAGCCATGCAGCACCTGTGCACGTTCCACCGAAGCGTCACCGACGTTTCCGCCGGCTAATCCGTGCATGTCAAGCCTGGGATAAGGTTCTTCGCGTAGCCTCGAATTAAGCCACATGCTCCACCGCTTGTGTGAGCCCCCGTCAATTCCTTTGAGTTTCAGCCTTGCGACCATACTCCCCAGGCGGGGCACTTCACGCTTTCGCTGCGGCAGGGAACCCATCGGCGAGTCCCCTACCCAGTGCCCATCGTTTACGGCCAGGACTACCGGGGTATCTAATCCCGTTCGCTCCCCTGGCTTTCGCGTCTCAGCGTCAGGTGGGGCCCAGGGCGCTCGCTTTCGCCGCGGGCGTTCCTTCCGATCTCAACGCATTTCACCGCTCCACCGGAAGTTCCAGCGCCCCTACCCCCCTCCAGCCCGGCCGTATCGGCGCCGCTTCCCCGGTTGAGCCGGGGGCTTTCAACGACCGACGTGCCGGGCCGCCTACACGCGCTTTAAGCCCAGTGATTCCGAATAACGTTCGCACGGTTCGTCTTACCGCGGCTGCTGGCACGAACTTAGCCCGTGCTTCCTCCAGGGATCACTCAAGCCACGTTCTTCCGCGGCCTTGTTCCCCCTCGACAGGAGTTTACAACCCGAGGGCCTTCATCCTCCACGCGGCGTCGCTCGGTCAGGCTGGCGCCCATTGCCGAAGATTCTCGACTGCAGCCACCCGTAGGTGTCTGGGCAGTGTCTCAGTCCCAGTGTGCCGGGCCACGCTCGCACGCCCGGTAGGCGTCGCAGCCTTGGTGGGCCGTCACCCCACCAACTAGCTGATACCACGACGGCCCGTCCCGCGGCGGACTCACACCTTTGGTCGGACCCGGATGCCCGGGTCGCGACGTCGTGGGGAATTAGCCGGCCTTTCGACCGGTTAGGCCCCTCCGCGGGGTTGGTTACCGTCGCCTTACTCACCCTTCGCCTCGCCCCCCGAAGGAGGCGACCGACTTGCATGCCTAATCCACGCCGCCAACGTTCATTCTGAGCCAGGATCAAACCCTTCGAAAGGGGACCATCACCGCCTTGGGAACCCGAGGGTCTCGCCGACGGAATGGGCTTCCTCATCGGGTGAGGAATCCTTTGGTCGCCGAGACCTGGCCGAAGCCATTCCCGACGCGTGCTGAATCCCGCCCCGAACCGACTCTCCCCAGGGAAGACCCGATCCCGGACGCGACGCCGCGTCGGCTGCCCTCGCGGGCGTCTCGACAGGCAAGCTTACTCTGATGAGGCTGGCTTGGTTAACTGTCGCGACCGACCGAATTGCCAAAGAGCAGGGCCCGGAGCGTGGCTCGGGTGAGTTCCGCCCCCGACGCCACGGGCCGGGACGTTTGCCCCCGCCTCGCTGGGTCTGATCCCGGCCTCTCAGATGAGTACGCTTCCGGTCGTCCGCCGGTTCCTCGGCGACGAGACGAATCTCGTCACCCCACCGGCCATCGCGGCCTTCCGTGCTCAACACCG
>CAVVZJ010000015.1:0-126369 GCA_963752755.1 uncultured Planctomycetales bacterium
CAAACCGAGGGCGCCGAACGGGAGCGGCACGGCCATCGTGAAAAAGCGTAAAGGATCAGCCGAGTTCAGAGCATTTCGCTGGCAGAGGTGGTAGCTGGCCGGTTCGCAGGTGAATGCGCACGGCCTCCAGGACTGCGGAGATGGGGTTGTGACCGCGCTGCTTGAGTGTGCGGAAGACACTCATGAGGACCGCCTGCGTCTCCGCACCGTCCTCGCTGCCATTGGCGTAACGGTTCTTGCGGATCAGGACCGCCGGGCGGATCTCCCGCTCGCCGTGATTGTTGTCCGAGGGCACCTCCGGATGGTCCAGGAACGTGAACAACTCCACTCGGTGACGCTTCAAGCGCTTCACCAGCCGTCGCGCGTGCCGTTGCTCCCACGGCTGTGCCAGCAGTTCGTCCAATCGCTGCTGCAGGCGTCGCCGCCGCGACGCGAACCGCTCTGCCGGCCACTCGCGTCGCCGCTTGCTCAGCCGCAGCGCATCCCGGATCAGTCGCTTCAACGGCTTCCGGAACGCTGGCCAGTCCCCCTCGGGCTTGTGATAGTGCTGGGTCCGCTTCAGGTCGCGCAGCAGATGGGGCAGGCACTTCTGCTTCCGCGCAGACGACCGCGTTGTAGGCCGACCAGAAGTCGGTCACCAGGACCCCGGCGAACCCCTTCTTGAAGAATCGCTTCAGCGCCGGCGAGCCGCGACTGCGATCGATCATGTAGTAGGTCAGGTCCCCGGTGGTGAAACACCACAGCCAGTGCGACCGGCCGTCGACCCGCCAGCCGGTCTCGTCCGCGTGCAGCACCGCGCTGTCCAGCGCCTGGGACTGGATCTCCAGGTCCCAGGCCCGGAGGATCTCGCGGAGTCGTCGCCACATCTGCACCAGGCCGCCGGAGGAGAGCTTGAAGTGCAGGTGGAAGTTGAAGACGTCGACGATCTGCGACAGCGTGACGCCCAGCAGGTAGTGCAGCCAGGCCGACAGCGCCACCACCCGCAGCCCGATGGACGAGCCCGGCAAGGCATCGGTGACCACCGGCTCGACGGTATCGCGGCACTGCGGGCACCAGTACCGGTGGATGGTGTGCTCGGTGACCACCGGGGTGATGTCGGCGGGGATGTCCTCGATGACCCGCGTGCGCACGCCGCGACAGGGCCGCACCGGCCCGTGACATTGTGGGCAGGTCGTGAGCGTATGCTCCTCGCGACGGTCGATGTTCGGCGGCGCGGGGCGCCGATGGCCGGGATGCCCGGGCTTGGCCCCTTTCCCCCTGGATCGCCCCTTGCTCGTCGGCTTGGCGTACGGTGGCGTCTGCCCCGAGGGCGCCGAGGGATCGCGCGCGGTCGGACTGGTGGAGGGCTTCTCAGCCAGTCGCTTCGCCAGGCTCAGCAGCGCGAAGACGACGGCCTCCTGACCCTGTTGGTAGATCAGTTCGGCTTGCTCGGCCGTCAACTGCGGCCCGAGCAGGGCCTGCAAGGCCGCCGAATCGAGCGTGTCCGTGTCCGTCCGTGCCATGCCTCCAGGAAAACGACGCGGTCAGCCGAGTGCAAGATCAACTGGATTCGGCTGAGGCTTTACGAATTTACGAACTCTGAGGATTCCCGGATAGCCTCTGAGCGGCAGCACCTGCGGCAGATGCTTACCGCGTTGCCGGCCGGCGCGTCGGTGGTCGCCGACGCCGGCTTCGTCGGCTACGAGACCTGGGCGGCGGTCCTCTCCGGCGGCCGGCATCTGCTGGTGCGGGTCGGGGCCAATGTCCGGCTGCTGCGGGGCCTGGGCTACGCCCGCGAGCGCGACGGCCTAGTTTTACAGCAGCAGCAAATCCGCGGTGTTTCTGGTAACATCGAATCATAGGGAACTGAACACGCGAGGACCGGCCGGCCCGTCGCCCCAACACCTCATGTCGGGAGGGAGCCTCCATGACACCGGACGACGTGCGCGCCGCGGCCGAGCGACTGGTCGACTTCCACGAGCGGTTCGCCCCGCTCTTCGGTAAGGAGCAGGCTCAGGACCATGCCTATGACTACGTCAAGGGCCTGATGGTCTGCCCCGACCGCAAGAGCGTCGAGCCGATCGCCCTCCTGGTCGGCCACGGCGATGTCTCGGGCCTCCAGAAGTTCATCAACAGCGCCCCCTGGCAGTACGACGACGTCCAGGCTGAACTCCAGGCCGTCTTCGACGGCGAGCTGGTCCCCTCGGCGGCCGGGTCGCCCGCCGGCGTCGTCGGTGTCATCGACGAGTCGGCCTTCGCCAAGCAGGGCGTACACTCCGCGGGCGTGGCCCGGCAGCACAACGGCCGGCTCGGCAAGGAAGACAACTGCCAGGTCGGCGTCTTCCTCGTCGGCGTTACCCCCGCGGGGGCCGCGCTGTTGGACCACCGGCTCTACCTGCCCAAGCCCTGGTGCGAGGACACGCCTGAGGCCCGGCGCGGCGCGGCAAGGCGCACATCCCCGAGGACGTGACCTTCCGGCCCAAGGCCCGGATCGCTGCCGAACTGGTCCGCGGGGTCGTCGTGCTCGGTCAGACGCGACTGGACTGGGTGGTCGCCGACGAGGAGTACGGCAAGGCCGGGCACTTCCACGAGGCGATGGACGAGTTGGAGCAGCGGTACGTGGTCGAGGTGCCGGTGACGACGACCGTCTGGACCGAGGACCCGGCCGGGTGCGTGCCGGCGTACGGCGGCCGGGGCCAGCCGCCGAAGCGCCCGACACGGGAGGGTGTGAAGTCCGTGGCCGCGGTAGCCGCGGGGCTGCCCGCCGAAGCCTGGCAGACCCTGAAGGTGCGCGAAGGGGCGTGCGGGCCGCTGGTGTTCGCGTTCGCGGCGGTGCGGGTGTGGGCGATGCGCGACCAGAAGCCGGGGCCACCGGTGTGGCTGCTGATCCGCCGGTCGCTGGAGGCGATCCCCGAGGTCAAGTACTACATCTCCAACGGCGGGGCCGAGACGCCCTTGAAGGTCCTGGCGTTGGTCGCCTGCACGCGCCACCGAGTGGAGGAATACTTCGGCGAGGCCAAGACGTACCTGGGGATGGCGCAGTACGAGACGCGGGCGTACGTGGGGTGGCACCATCACATGGCGCTGGTGGCGGTGGCGCACCTGTTCGTGACGTTGACGCGTCTGCGTCTGAAAAAAAGTCGAAGGGCCTGACGCTGGACCGGGCGGTGCGGCTGTTGAGGTCGGCGTTCTCCGAGGCGGAACTGACCGTGGAGAAGGCGATCGCCCTGATGGACTACCACGAGGGGCGGAACAGGATCGCCAAGGCCTCACATGACAAGGCCTGGCACGCCAGGCACGAGGGCGTGAAATACCTGCTGCTGTAAAACTAGTGGGTAGTCTTGCGTCCCACCGGGAGCCAAAGTCGGCACCGTCGTCGGAAAGCTGCCACCGCCGTTGGACGACTTCAAACCGTAGATGTCAAGTTCGCCTGCGGTCCCCACGAACACCTTGCCGCCTGCGACGAGTGGCACGGCAAACTTGACAGCCCTTCCCGCCTGGTCTGAGGAGTTGTTGGCACTGCTTTAAAGTTGGTCGCTCAGGTCGTTGGCGGCATAGGCATGGAGGATCGCCGGACCTCCCCAGTCGAACTGATCAGTTTGGAGATCCCAAACGATCCCGTTCGCGTCGCAGGGCCGGCGCACACTAACATGTTAATGCGGTAATGACATCCATGAGGAACCCCTCGCTCCATCCGCAGCTTCGGCGCTTCCTGACGAGGCTCATGCGACGGTCGGGGTGTGGCTTGAGGATCGAGAGGGTGAAGCGGTCGAGCCAGGGGATGTTCGCCCCGAGCCCCCGCTCGCGGATCCGCGATTCGTCCTCGCGGAACGTCACCTCGAGGGTCCAGTGGCCCGCGTTCTCCACCGACCAGGGGCCGCGCACCGCCCGGGCGAACCGGTCCAAGTCCACCGGCAGGCGGCTGAGATCGTAGCGGACCGCGAGGCTCTGCTCCCCGCCCGCCCGCCGCCGCGACGTCACCACGCCGACCGACTTCCGCCGCTTCCATTCGGCCGGACCCGGCCGGCCCTCGGGAACCGGCAGCGGCAGGGAGGTCCGCTGTTCCTGGCGGCCGGGACCGCGATCGGTCGTCGTGAGTTCCTGGGCCGTCCCGATGGCGCGCGAGCGCCGTCGATGGGCTCGATGACCGCCGCGTGCAACGACTCGGGATTCCGCTTCAGGGCCAGGACGGAGTCGGCCTGGCCGCCGATGACCGCCGCGGCGATCGCCTTCTGGGCCCCCATGGCGTCGCTCGTGACGATGCCGGCCCGGACGTCGCTGCTCTTCCGCCGCTCGGGGATCGCGGTGATCTCGTGGGACTTCTCGGCACCGACCTCCTGTCCCCGGGCCAACCCGGACTCGCCGGCCCAGGCGGTGACGACGTGCAGGACGCCGCGGTCGTTCTTCGCGTCGTGGCTGCGGCGGGCCGTCTGGCCGTCGAGGGCGATGACCGGGCGATCGACGCCCGTCTCGGCGATGGCCTCGTCGCGGAGGCGGGCGATCCAGGCGTGGAAGGCGGCCGCGACGGCCCCGGGCTTGAGCCGCATCAGGACGCGACGGACGACGTCCTGGCCGGGGATGCCGTGGGGCCGGTCGAGCCGGCCGGTGAGGAGTTCGGCCTGGCCCTCGGCCCAGCGGGCGATGGCGGTGGGCCCGGCGGCGCCGGCGAGGACCGCCAGGACGGCGAGGACCAGGACGCCGGGCCGGGGGTGCCGCCGGTTGCGGGGGGAGCGTGGGTCCTCCAGGGCGGAGAAGGACTCCCCGATCTCGTCCCGCCTGCTGCGGGGGCTCGCCATCGCCGACCTCCGACCCCCGGGTCGGGTTCACGACCCGGTGGTCGGTAGACCCGGTCCGACGAGCGGGCGCAAGACCGCAGAGTTTGCCAAATCGTCATAAAAGTGCGCGCTGGCCCTGGCGGTCGAGTGGCTGGATCCGAAACCGATCACATATCGGAAGCCCGACCCGGATTCGGTCGATTTCCGGGGCTACCGGCCGATCGGCCCCGAGGGGCCGGGAGGGGCCGAGACCTCGAAGGCCCCGGAGCGACCGTGACGTGCCGATCCGTCGAGAGGAGAACGGTGCCGTGGTCAGCGTTCTTCATCGTCGCCGATCACCTCAGCATCTCAGCCTCCATCTTGCTCCGGCATCCCCTGGATCGGCATGTCCGACGCAACGCTCCTCAAGGAGTCCTGGCTTGCAGGGGAGAGGGCGATCTGGTCCGATGACTCCTCGGACCCAGCTTGGAGGAACCGACGATGCCCCGAACGCCATTCGCCCGGACGATGTGGCCCATGGTCGTCCTGCTCGTCGCCTTGACGCCCGGCTTCGCCGTCGCAGGCGGCGAGCAATCCGCCGAGGGATGCGGGGTGCTCCGGCTCGCCACCTGCCAGTTCCCCGTCTCGGCGGACCTCCGGGCCAACGGCGAGTGGGTCCGCCGGCAGATGCGGCGGGCGAGCGCCGAGGGGGCCGACCTGATCCACTTCTCCGAGTGCGCCCTGTCCGGCTACGCCGGGGTCGATCGGCCCTCCAACGACGATCTGGACTGGGATACGTTGTCCGAGGAGACCGAGGCGATCCTGGCGTTGGCCCGAGAGTTGGAGGTCTGGGTCGTGCTGGGCAGCACCCACCGGCTCAGCGGCGACCACAGGCCGCACAACAGCCTTTACGTCATCAGCCCCGAGGGCCGGATCATCGACCGCTACGACAAGCGGTTCTGCACCACGGGAGACCTGGAGCATTACTCGCCGGGCGACCACTTCGTCACCTTCGAGGTCAAGGGAGTCCGGTGCGGGCTGTTGATCTGCTACGACATCCGCTTCCCGGAACTGTACCGGGAGTACAGCAAGCTCGGCGTCCGGCTGATGCTGCACTCGTTCTACAACGCCCGGCAGCAGCCGGGGAGCATCCACCCGAAGATCATGCCGGTGACGGCCCGTGCGTACGCCGGCGTGAACAACATGTTCGTGTCGATCAACAACTCCTCGGCCCCGAGGAGTTGGCCGAGCCGCTTCATCACGCCCGACGGCCTGGTCGGGGCCAGCCTGCCGACCGACGAGCCGGGGGTGATGGTCAACGTCGTGGACCTCCACAAGCCGTATTACGACGCCAGCGGTCCCTTCCGGCGTGGGGCCATCGAGGGCAAGCTGCACAGCGGCGAGGTGGTGGACGACCCTCGCTCGAAGGATCGGACCGGGTATTGAGGCCGGGCTCGATCGCCGAGCGATCACGCCAACCGCTTCGAGCAGCCGCTCGATCTCGACCTCGGTGGTGTCACAGGCACAGCCGATGCGGACCAGCCCCTCCCGTGCCCGTCCCAGCCGTGCGACGGCGGTCGTGGCGTCGAAGTCGCCGTGGGAGGCGAACAGGCCCCGATCGAACCAGTCCCACGCCTTCTACCCGTAGAACCTCCGACTGATCTCCTCGGTGGCTACGAACGCTCGCAACGCCTCGTCGCTGATCTCCTCTGGCTCTCCAGCCGCCAGCATGATGGAGTTGACGATTCGACGCTCCGACTCGTCCGGGTCGATGATCTCGGCCTTGTGGAGCACGCCCAGCGGGTTCGTCCGGGCCTCGGTGTACGGCAGGGAACTATTATTGATCAGCAGGATGCGGGAGTGGCCGTCGGCGGGTTGCGGGAGATCGGTCACGTACCGGGTCAGCAACTCCTCGCCCCTGCGATACATGGGGTTGTATTCGTCCAGGAACCGCCTCGGCTCGATGCGCAGGTCGAAGGCACAGCGGGAGTAGTCGGCGAGCGAGAGACGGCTGCGGACGTTCGTGGGCTCGTAGCCCAGCATGAGCAACGAGCGCTCGGGGGCACCGTCCAGGTGGAACTTGGTCGTCTCCTGCTGGTCGAACCGGCCCAGTGATCGGAAGACGAACGGCTCGCCGCCCCGGCGGATGGCGACCTCGCCCAGCCGCTCCTTGAGCCGGATCATCAATGACCGCAGGTCGTGCGAGCCCACTCCCCCGTCCAGATCCAACAGGCAGAAGCCGGGGGCCGAGAAGTCGGTCCGCCAGACAGCCTCGAAGATCGCCCCGGCCTTGGCGGCGAGGAGATCCTGCGGCGATCCGGGGATGTCGAACAGGTAACGATCTTCAGCAAGCATCGTCTCGTCCCGTGGGCTTCAGATCGATCCCCCACTCCTCCCGGATGAGTTCCGGGACCACGCCGAAGCTCGCACGACCGTCGGCCCATTTGATCGTCTCCGGCCTCCTCGCCGCCTCGGTGCCGAGGTAGCTCGGGTGCGGGGTGATTCCGACCCGCCCGAGGTCCAGCCGATCGGCGTCCCAGCAGGTCTGGACCGTGACGTCGGGATGCGTCCGCTCGTGCGTGTGGCCGTGACAGGCCCGGTGCAGCAGCCGGAACTCGTGGTCGGGTAACTCGAACAGCCGTCCCCGGTAGGTCTTGGCGAACACGGCGGCTCGGGGGCCATGATCTGGATCGGTGGACTCGTTGACCCGCCGGGAGTCGTGGAGCACGGCGAAGAGACCGACGACCTCGACGTTCGCCCCGGTCTCCTCGGCGAGACGGAGGCCGTTCTCCAGGACCCTGGCCCAGTGGGCCACGCCATGATAACCGTCCCAGGGGAGGGCGTACTCGTCGAGCACGGCTCGGAGGATCGGGAGAATGTTCAGTTCCATGGAGGCAACCCGTTCGTGCATTGGTGGTCGCTGATGTTCGCATGGGGGAGTCTCCGGTCATGTCCGAGCACGCAGCCGAGGGGCAGATCCTCCAGCCTCGACAATCGCCTTGTGGATCGCCTCCTGGACCCCGGTCGGGCGGATCGGGAACACCTCCAGCGCCGTCCGGTCCCGGACCACCATCGGGTTCTTCAAGCCCTCGATCAGGTGGCGCCCGACCTCGAAACTGGCGGGCGTGACGAGGGCTAGCCAGAGGCCGGACAGCCAGGGCGTCAGGACCGGCACCGAGATCAGCCACCGCCGCAGCCCTCGTTGCCGGGCGTACTCCCGGATCAGGTCGCCATAGGTCGAGACGTCCGTGCCGCCGACCTCGAAGGTCCGGCTCTCGCCCGGAGGCAAGTCCAGCGCCGCCATCAGATAGCTCAGCACGTAGTCCACGGCGATCGGCTGGGTGGGCGTCGTGAGCCAGCGAGGGCAGAGCATCACCGGCAGTCGGTCGGTCAGCGACCTCATCAACTCGAAGGACAGGCTGCCCGCCCCGATGACCATCGACGCCCGGAACTCGACGGTCTCCACGCCGGAATCCCGCAGGATCTTCCCGACCTCGTGGCGGCTGCGGAGGTGCGGGGAGAGCGTCGGGTCGGCGTCGTCGCCCAGGCCGCCGAGGTAAATGATCCGACGGACCCCGGCCTCCCTGGCGGCCCCGGCGAAGTTCACCGCCGCCCGGCGGTCTTCCCGCTCGAATTCCTTCGACCCGGCCCCGGACATCAGGTGGACGAGGTAGTAGGCCGTGTGGACGCCCCGCAGGGCCACCTCAAGCGAGTGTCGGTCCAGGACGTCCCCACGCACGACCTCCGTCGAGGGCAGGACACGGGACCGCATCCTCTCCGGGTCTCGGGCCAGGCACCGGAGAGCCGCCCGACGCTCTTCGAGCCGGGGTATCAAGCGACCGCCGACGTAGCCGCTACCGCCCGTCAGCAGGATGATCGGGCCGCCCTCGCCCTCCGGGATCGGCATGGTCTTTCGGCCCCCAGGCCAGTGCGGTGTGGAAACGACTCGGGATGTGCATAGTATGACTCAGCGGACCGAGCGTTTGATAGGCCACGACCCTCCCAGGGGGCTCCGATGAAGTCGCTCCGCAGGCCGACCGCCACTAGGGTCCGGGAGTTCCTGGCGGCGCAGGCGAAGCTCGGCTTCACCTACACGGCGGTCGGGGTGACGGCGAGCCTGCCCCCCACGGGGTATGTGCTGGATCACACCCGGATCAAGCTGGGGAGGGCGAGGAGGTCTTCGCCAGGGCCAAGGATGCCCTGAGGCGATGGGAGCAGTTCCGTCTGGTTTGGGTGGAGGCGTGGCCGCCCGAGGCCCAGATCCAGACGGGCGAGGTCGTGGCGGTGGTCGCCCGGCGGATCGGCCCATGGTGGCTGAGCGCCTGCCGGGTCGTCTACGTCGTGGACGAGCCGGGCTCGGTCAGCCGGTACGGGTTCGCCTACGGGACGCTCCCCGATCACGCCGAGGCGGGCGAGGAGCGGTTCCTCATTGAATGGGATCAGGCGTCCAGGGAGGTCCGGTACGACGTCCTGGCGTTCTCACGCCCGCAGTGGCTCCTGACCCGCCTAGGCCATCGGTCCATGCGACGCCTCCAGAAGCGGTTCGGGAGGGAATCGGCGGCGGCGATGGCGAGGGCCGTTGGCAACACGGCACGAGGGATGAACGGAGTGGAAGGGCGATGACCGGGGCGGTTCCGGTCAGCCGATCCTCAATTCGGTCCTGGCGCCCCTCGGCAGGAGCGTGTTGCCGCCGTCGTCGTGGATGCCGTCCATGATCCGCTTCCAGTAGGCGAGGTCGTAGGTCGGCATCCGCATGAACGTCGATCCGCTTCCAGTAGGCGAGGTCGTAGGTCGGCATCCGCATGAACGTGATGCCGTAGCCCCGCTGGGCGAACGGGCCGTCGGCTTCTGATTGGCGTCAATTATTTTTCCCGGCCGACGACGATTATTTTTCCCGGACCCATCGGCGGTTCTTGATCATGCCGTAGTTGCCGTTTGGCGGGCCTTCTTGGCCTGCTCCGCGCGGTAGCTCGGCACGTTCAACTCCAGGATCACGCAGTGGTGAACCAGCCGGTCGATCGCCGCTGCCGTCATCATCGCGTCCTTGAAGATCGCCTCCCAACCCGAGAACGCCAGGTTGCTCGACACCATCACGCTGCCCCGCTCGTAACGCTCGGCCAGCAGGCTGAACAGCACCTCCATCTCCTCCCGGCTCTGCTGCACGTAGCCCAGGTCATCCAGGATCAGGACCTCGTACCGCGAGAGGCTCTTGAACAGCCGGCTCAGCTTCAGGTCCCGCTTGGCCGCCAGCAGGTCCTGCACCATCAGCCCGCAGTTGCGGAAATAGACCCGTCGCCCAGAACGGATCAATTCGTGTCC
Source organism: uncultured Planctomycetales bacterium (assembly GCA_963752755.1). Taxonomy (GTDB): domain Bacteria; phylum Planctomycetota; class Planctomycetia; order Isosphaerales; family Isosphaeraceae; genus CAVVZJ01. The sequence goes on from CAVVZJ010000015.1 coordinate 10,053, forward strand.
AATCGATGAAAGGACGTGCGTCTTCCCACTCCCCGGGTTGCCGAACGTCAGGACGTTCTCGCACCGGTCCGCGAACGTCCCGTCCAGCAGTGCCCGGACCTGCTGCACCACCTTCGCCGGCAGACGCTTCAGGTCCAGCGACTGCAGGGTCTTCTCCAGCGGCAGCCGCGAATCCCGCAGGAGCCGCTCGACCCGGTTGTCGCCGCGTCGCGCCTGGCACTCCCGCTCCGTCAGTCTCAGCAGGTACTGCTCGTAGCTCTGCGACTCCTGCTGGGCCTGCTGGGCCAGCTCCTCGAAGCCCGCCCGCATCGCCGGCAGGTGCAGCTCCTTGAGGTGGTCGGTCAGTTGGGTCTTCAGGTCCGTCGGTTTCGTGCTCATGTCCCTCCCCCGGCTGCAGGAGCCGATCGTACATCGTCAGATCCACATCCATGACGGTCACATCGGTCACCGCTGGCGGCCGGCGGCCCTGACGCACCGCCTCGGCCACGGTGTCGCCGCACAGCGACCGGTCGCCGCCGAGCAACAGCCGCAGCGCCTCGTCCACCGCGGTCTCTCCCTCCTGCGCCGCCAGCAGGAGGATCTCCAGGTACTCCTTGACCGCCCGGGCCGGGCGGTCCTCCTTCAGGGCGTCGTAGGCCATCCGGAACCGGCTGGTGGGGAACATCGCGTCGCGGTAGCGGTACTCCTCGAACGCCCCCGGCTTGCGCACCAGCCAGTCGATGACGTGGCGGTACTCGATGTGCTGCTGGCCCCGGCCCCGAAGCCGCGGCAACTCGTCCACCCGCCGGGCCCCGTGCCAGACCTCAAGCGTTCGGCCCCGACGTGGACATCGACCCGCTCGCCGATCAGTCGGCTGGGCACCGAGTAGATGTTGCCGCCGACGTGGATCGTGCTCCCCGAGTCGACCCGGACCTTGACCCGCCGGGCCATCTCCAGCCGCCGCGGCGGCAGTGACGACAGCACGGCCAGCTCCTCGGCGAACCGCTCGCTGCGGTTGGCATTGCGCCCGGCCATGACCTTGCGGAGGAACGCCTGGTAGTCGCCGCGGCTGGCGAAATCGCGGCTGCCCCGCAACATCAGGGCCTGGTCGACGGCCTGCTTGAACCGGTGATGACTCTGCTCGACGTCGCCGTTCTCGTGGGCCTGCCGCGGCTGGATCGCCTGGCCTTGCAGGCCGTAATGGGCCAGCAGCGCCTGGTATCGCCGGGTGAACATCTCGGGATCGGGATCGGTCTTGACCGCGGCACTGAGGCGATCGGTGCGGTGCCGCCGGGGAACTCCTCCCAGTTCCCACAAGGCGTTTTGCAGCCCCTCGCTGAGGCTCTCGAAGCTCTCGGAGAAGCAGACCGTGCCGGTCTCCCAGTTCGAGTAGGTGAGCACGAAGTGATAGACCAGGTGGTCGAACGGCTCGCCGGCGATGGTGACGCCGAGCTCGGCCATGTGGGTGAAGTCTCGCGGCCAGAGCCGGCCCGGCTCGTGGATCTGTGCGAAGAACACCTCCTTGGGCGGCCCTTCGATGGCCCGCCACTGTTTGATCCGCCGTTGCAGGGACCGGAGCTGGACGTCGGGGAAGCGGCCGGGAAGCGGCGTTGCAGGTCGACGAAGAGGGTCTTGGCCTGGAGCCCCGGGTTGAGCCGGAGCATCTCCAGGAGTTCGGGCCAGACGTCCTGGAACGGGTCCTCCCGGGTCCGCCAGGTGTGCGGGACGCGCCGCTGGGTGGGGAGCCGGTCGGAGTCGCGGTACTTGCGTGCCGTCTTCTCGTCGACGCCCGCCTTGTCGGCGGCGTGAGCCAGGGTCGTTTCGGTCTGGATCAACTTCCGCAGCCTCCTGAACTGGCGATCGGTGACCATCCCTTCGCTCCGTCATCGAGGGAGCCGAAAAGGGACAGCCTACCGGGCTCAGGGGCCGGGAATTCTAATTGTCGCTGACCGGGAAAAATAATTGTCGCTGATCACGAGGCGGCCTGGGAAGCCTTTCGGCTCGCCTGCCCGGACCCTGACGGCATCGTGCGGGGCATGGCCGAAGTCGATCCCCTCGGACCGGCACCAGACCCGGACGACGACCCCGGGGCGGACACAGAAGGTCAAGGCGATCGCGTCGAGCCGATCGGCGCTGATCCTTCGAATGACGGGATCAAGCTAGAGCCGGGGCGCTGGGTCAAGGCGACCGACCGCAACAATTACAGCCTGGTCGTCGCGGACATGGGGGATCGGGTCCGTGTCCATTTCGTCAGACGCGACGGGAGCGAAGCTTGCCCGACACTACTTCTTTCTACTGTCTAGGCCGCTCGTGCGGACTGATCTTCAATGGTGCCAGTTGCTTACGTGACTTGTAATGGTAAAACCGCGCCGACTCGTTCCGCTCCCGTCGCCGCGTCCGTTCCCCAGCCAACCGGCGGGGCGCGTCGCAACCGCTGGCCCGGTGCTGGATCAGCGCCAACCCCAGCCGCACCTGGGGCACCCTCAACGCCGGAACCCCCTTTTTTCCCCCGACGCGACTCCACCACCAGGAACCACGTCGCAACCCGCGACTGGGTCATGGGGTGGTGCCAACCACGCCCGTTCCCCACCTGGTACCCGCCCAGGCCCGCCTCGCTCTGGGAACGCTTCAGGCATTGCTCGATCCGGTGCGACGCCTTGGCGACACGGGCGAACTCCGAAAGCGGCGTGTCGCGTGGGGCGTTGGTGAGAGAGTCATCCTGCTTGAGTGTGCCGCCATCGACGGACCGCACCACCCCCAGCGTCTCCTCGAATCCGACGACCCGTCGGTCCACCTTCGACTCCACCCCCCGGCCACGATCTCCACCTCCAGTGGCCCCTGCTCACCGTCTCGTACAGTGAGCCTGGTCCACTCCGTTGCGGGCAACGCCTCGCACCAACGGCGTACCCCACGCAAGGGAGCCTTGGGATGGCGACCGCGACCGCCGGACTCGGGCACCGGTTCCTCCCGGTCGCGGAGGGTGGTGTTCGACGGCACCGCCAGGAAGTCCCGCTGTCCGTCCCTGGCCCGTCGCTGGCGAAACCAGGCGGGCCGGCCCATCTCGTCATCGCCAGCGACCCCGCCGTGGGGCAGGACCGGGCCATGACGGTCGAGCATCTCCAGGGCCCGCTCGGGCCGCCTCCGGTACCGCACGTCCTTGGGGACCCCGGCCTTCGGGCGGCGTTTCTTGTCGTGGGCCCATTCCCGCGGCAGGGAGAGCCGGAAGTCCACCAGGGCGTGTTCGGCGTCGGTGACCTAACCGAGGAAGACGCCCACCTGACAGTTCTCGACCTTGCCGAGCCGGCCGCACCACTGGCGTTGCACGCCCACCGAGGCGGGGCCCTTCTTGGGGAAGGCCGAGGGGTCGAAGACGAGCACGGCGTTGGCCTGCCCGATCGGGACGACAACCTGGCGGGCCCGTTCGCCGATGAGCGGTTCGTGGTCCTAATCGACCTCACCGAGGAACCGTTGGATGACCTGGCGGTCGCGGTCGTAACGGTAGGCGAGGGACTCGGCGTTCTTGCGCTCGACGTCGGAGAGCAGTCCGGAGAGATAGGTGTGGGAATGGGTGCGACTCTCGACGCTGGGCAGCGAGGCGGCGAACGGCCGTGCGAACTCCTCCCATCGGGTCATCACGCCGCGGAACAGCGGGGGCGGGACCGGACAGGCAGCGAGCCATTGCTCCTTGCGACGCTCGAAGGCGGGGCTCCATCGGAGGCCTCCTTCCATCAGGGAGTATCCTCTGGAAGGCATTGATACAAAAACCCTTGCGACCAAGCAAGGGAGCCCAGACAGTAGAATTCTACAGCCGCAGAAAAATTCTTGCCTTCGCCGCACGGTCCGGGTAGCCTGAAGCTCACGACTCTGAAGGACCGGCCGGTCCGTCGCCAGTCGGTCGCCTTGTCGGGAGGGGCCTCCATGACACCGGACGACGTGCGCGCCGCGGCCGAGCAGCTGGTCGACTTCCACGAGCGGTTCGCCCCGCTCTTCGGCAAGGAGCAGGCTCAGGACCACGCCTACGACTACCTCAAGGGGCTGATGGTCTGCCCCGAGCGCAAGAGCATCGAGCCGATCGCCCTGCTGGTCGGCCACGGCGACGTCTCGGGGCTGCAGAAGTTCGTCGGCGCCGCCCCCTGGGCGTACGACGACGTGATGGCCGAGGCCCAGGCGCTGTTCGCCGACGAGCTGGCCCCCTCGGCGGCCGGCTCGCCGGTCGGGGTGGTCGGGGTGATCGACGAGTCGGCCTTCACCAAGAAGGGGACGCACTCCGCCGGGGTGGCCCGGCAGCACAACGGCCGGCTCGGCAAGGAGGACAACTGCCAGGTCGGCGTCTTCCTGATCGGGGTGACCCCGGCCGGGTCGGCCCTGCTCGACCACCGGCTGTTCCTGCCCGAGTCGTGGTGCGCAGACACGCCCGAGGCGAAGGAGCGGCGGGAGGCGGCCCACATCCCGGAGGACGTGACCTTCCGCACCAAGCCGCAGATCGCGGCCGAGCTGATCCGGAACGTCGCGGTGCTCGGGCAGGTCGAGCTGGACTGGGTGGTCGGCGACTCGGAGTACGGCCGGGCGGGCCACCTCCTCGACGAGCTGGAACTCCTGGAGCAGCGGTACGTGCTCGAGGTGCCGGAGACGTGGGTGTTCTGGACGGCCGACCCGGCGGTCAGCGTCCCGGCCGTACTCGGGGCGGGGTCGCAAGCCGACCGCCCCCAGGCGGGACGCGGCGCGCACCGTGGTCGAGATCGCCGACGAACTGCCCGCCTCGGCGTGGACGGCGCTGCAGGTCCGCGAGGGGGCGGCTGGGGCCGCTGGTCTTCGAGTTCGCGGCGGTCCGGGTGTGGGGCGTCCGGCACCGCAAGCCGGGGCCGCCGTCCTGGCTGCTGATCCGCCGGTCGCTGGGGCCCGAGCCCGAGCTGAAGTACTACGTCTCCAACGCCGACGCCGAGACGCCGCTGTCGACGCTGGCCCTGGTGGCCTGCACGCGCTGCCGGGTGGAGGAGTTCTTCGAGGACTGCAAGAGCTACCTGGGGATGACGCAGTACGAGACGCGGTCGTGGGTCGGGTGGCACCATCACATGACGCTGGTGGGCCTGGCGCAGCCTGTTCGTGACGTTGATGCGCAAGCGGCTCCAAAAAAAACGCCGGAGTTGACGTTGGACCGGACGGTGCGGCTGCTGGAGGCGGCGTTGGAGGAGCCGGAACTGAGGTTGCCGCGGGCGACGGCGTTGGTGGATTACCACGTGCGTCGGAACGAGGTGGCCCGGAAGTCGCACGCCAAGACCTGGCGGGCCAAACACCCGGGCGTCAAATTCCTGCGGCTGTAGAACTACCCAAGGCGATCCTCCGCAACATGGACGGCTCGCCCCTCAGCGACCCGGACGGCGCCGACGGCTGGCCACCCCTGAACCTCGAGGAAATGCCCGCGGCTCACCCGTTCCCGGTGGAGGTCTTCCCCCCGACGGTCGCTCGCTTCGTGCGGACAGTGGCCGAGGCGATCGGATGCCCGATGGACTTCGTCACCCTACCCACGCTGATCGTCGCGGGAGCGGCCATCGGCCGGAGCGTCTCGCTCCGCCTCAAGCCCGGATACTTCACGTCCGCCTCCCTCTACGGGATGAACGTCGGGGGGCCGACCTCGGGCAAGTCGCCGGCCCTCGACACCGTCGCCCGGTCGATGTGGCGGATCGACGAGGAGTTGCACGAAGCCTCTCGGGCGCTGAAGGCGGAGTATGAGGAGGCCCTCGAAGCCTACGCTGACGCCAAGAGGGGGGAGAAGCCGCCGAAGCCCAACAAGCCCATGCTGGAATCCGCCGTGCTCGACGACGTGACGGTCGAGGCGGTGGCCGCTCATCTGGCGATCAACCCGCGCGACCTGCTCGTGGTTCGCGACGAGGGCTCGGCCTGGGTCGCCAGCCTCGACCAGTACAAGGCCAAGGGCAAGGGCAGCGACCGGCAATTCTGGCTCTCCGTCCTTTTCGGAAAGCCCGTCCGCGTGGACCGCAAGGGGAACCTCGACCTGGAGCCGTTGCGCATCCCCCACCCGTTCGTCTCCGTCGTCGGCAACCTACCCCCGGACATGCTCGGGGAGCTGGCCGACCGTCGCGGCCGGGCCGATGGCTTCAACGAGCGGATCTTGTTCGCCTACCCCGACCCGGCCCCGCGGCCCTACTGGACCGAGACCGGCATCCCCGAGGAGGAGACGGCCGAGTGGGCGGGAATCGTCCGTCGGCTCCGCGAACGATCGATGACCGCCTCGGATGGCCGCTATCATCCCCAGGTCGTCGGCTTCACGCCCGACGCCCGCTCCGCCTGGGTCGCCTGGTACAACTCCCACGCCGATGAGGTCAACGATCCGAATTACGACCGCGCCGACCTGGCCATCGAGGGCAAGCTCTGCGACTTCGCGGGCCGGTTCGCGCTGATCCTCCACCTGCTCGACCTGGCCTCCGATCCGACCCGCGGTGAGGTCGGACCGATCGCGTCGGTTCCCCAGGTCGCCGTCGAGGGGGCGGTGGCTCTCTGGGATTACTTCCGGGCGACGCATCGCCGCGTCCGCTGGCACATGTAGGGCGGGATCGGCAACCCGGTCGCCCGCGAGATCGTCGGCTGGGTCCGCAGGAACCAGCCTGACCGGTTCACCATCAAGGATCTGACCGACAACCTCCGCTGGCTCAAGACTCGCCCGGGTGAGCCTGAGTCAGCCCTCCGCTGGCTCGATGAGCGTTTCATCGTCCGCCGTCACTCCGAGACCGAGCGGCTCGAGGGGCAGCGGGGACGGAAGCCGTCTCCAGCCTACGATGTTCACCCTGACCTGCTTGAGCGCTCGCGGAATTCGCAGAATTCGCACAATTCCGATGAGCCGTCGGCCGAGGCCGAAAAACGCGAATTCTGCGAATTCCGCGAGTGCGAGGAGGACAGTCATGAGCCCTCGTGACCGGGGCCGCCCCCAGCGGATCGACTGGCTGGCCCTCCGCGAAACGCTCGACCTAGCCGATGTCGCGGCCCGTCTCCTCGGGCCGGCCCCGGGCCGCCGCGGCGAGCGATCGGGCCGACTGCTGTGGTGGCATTGCCCCTTCCACGAGGACGCCAACCCCTCATTCTGCGTCAAGCTGGGCTCGAAGGGATGGAAGTGCTTCGGATGCGGAGAGCATGGCGACGCCGCCTCCCTCGTGATGCGGGTCAATGGCCTGAGCTTCCCGGAGGCGGTGCGATTCCTGACCGGGGAAGCAATCCCCGCCCGAGCGTCTCGCCCTCGACCAGAGCCCCGGAATGTACCGCCACGCCCTGAAAAACCCCATGCGATGAGCCTGGCCGAGGCTGAGGCTCTCGTTGCGGAGGCCGAGTGCTGCCTCTGGAGTGCCGAGGGAGCGGAGGGGCTCGCCTACCTCCGCGGTCCCCGACGCCACCTCACCGACGCGACGATCCGGGCGGCCCGCCTCGGGGTCATCGTCACCGATCGCCATGGCGCCCCCGTCGGGATCGTGGTCCCCTGGTTCGTCGCCCGGACGCTCACCCTCGTCAAGATCCGCCGGCCGGAGGGGGTGATGCCGAAGTATCATGAGGCGTTCCGTGACCGGTCCCAGCACCTCGGCCTCTACCCCGGACCCGGCGTCATCCGGGCCGGACGGCCGCTCATCATCACGGAAGGCGAATTCGACCCCTTGCTTCTCGGGCAGGAGTTGGCGGAACTGTTCGCCGTCGCAACGCTCGGAAGTGCGTCGGCTCGCCCGTCCGCCCGCATCCTCGGCCCGATGCTGACCGCCGCCCCCTGGTACATCGCGACCGATGCCGACCCGGCCGGGGACCGCTCCGCCACCGACTGGCCCGCCTCGTCGCGCCGCGTCCGCCCACCCGCCCCGTTGAAGGACTGGACCGAGGCCAAGGCCGGTGGAGTGGACCTCCACCGCTGGTGGTCCGCGATCCTGGCCGGGGTCCGACGCCCTCCGCTGGTCCCCTGGGAGGAACTGTCCTCATGGCGATGGGGACCGGCAGAGCGAGATTCGCTCGCCGGCCTGATCGTCGATCGGCTCGACATGGAGCGGATGCTGGAAGCGCTTTCGACGACCGCCCACGATAGCGACGCGAAGGCGGAACGGTTGGCGATTCAGCTCGAAGGATCGGCAGAGTCGTGATAGGAAAAAACCGAGAATCTTTTTATGCGCCCATTGGCACAGTATGCGACTTCGCATAGAATGAGAGGTAGAGAGGTTGATCGTCAGCCTCGAAAGAAAGTGGGCCGGAAGCGACTGGTACTCGCCCCCGGCCCGGTGGCAACGGCTGTTGAGGAGCCATCGCCATGACGAATCTTACCCTGACCTCCGCCCCGATCAACTCCGACCCCTCGACCTGGCCCGCGTGGACCGACGATGACCGCTGGGAACTCGGCCCCGAGGCCGATCCGGTCGCCCCCTACACGGGGGAGGATGCCGAGTGGTGGGATGAGCAGACCCGCGACGACGAGCCGACCGGGGATGAGGCGGATGACCCCGCCTATCACGCCTACCTCGATCGGCTGGCCGAAGTGCGCGAGGCGGAGGATCGGTTGTGCCGCGGTCTGGTGTGCTGACTGTCCGACGCCCCCCGGGCCGGCAAGGTGCCGGGGGGCTTTCTCCGGGGATGAATCGATGGCCAAGAAAGCCAAGCCCAAGCCCGAGCCGCAACCCGAGGCTCCGAGTATGGCCGCCCCCTCCGAAGTCTTGCGGGCGGAGATCGCCCGCCGCGGCCTGACCGCCTACGCAGTCGGCAAGCGATCCGGCGTCGATGTTTCGATCCTGCAACGGTTCCTGACCGGCGAACGCCTGCTGTCGCTCAAGAGCTTCGACAAGGTGTGCGCCGCGCTGGGGATGGGGCTTCGCAACGTGGAGTGAACGACCGATGGCCAGCATCGTCAAGCCGAAGGGCAAATCGAAATACGTCAGCTTCTACTTCGATGAGAACGGCCGTCGCCGCAAGAAGACCGGCGCGACGGACAAGGCGGTTACGCAACGCATCGCGCGGGGTCTGGAGAACCGCGTTGCCCTGCGTCGTGAGGGGATCATCAACTCCCGGGACGATGCCTGCCAGCGACACGAGGCCCGACCGCTGGGCGATCACATCGAGGACTGGCAAGCCGACCTGATCGCCAAGGGCGACACGCCGAAGCATGCGGCCCTGTTCGCCGATCGCGCCCGCCGGCTCGTGGCCGTGATGCTCGGGGCGAATCCCGATGAGGTGGACGCTCAGAACAAGCCCCGTCGTGAGCGCGACGAGGCCCGCGAACGCCTCTCGCGCCGGCTGGCGGGTGGCCGCCTCTCCGATCTCGCCCCGTCGCGGGTTCAGGTGGCGCTGGCCTCGTTCCGAGCCGCCGGCCGGTCTCTCCAGACTCTCAATGACTACCGATCCGCGATCCGGGGATTCTCCCGGTGGTGCTGGAAAGACGGCCGGTTGCGGGATGACCCGCTCGTGGGGGTGACGGGTTACAACGTCAAGGAAGACCGCGCCCTCTGCTACCGGCTGGCGGTCGCCTCGGGGCTCCGCTATGCGGAGATCAAGAGCATCACGCCCGAGTCGTTCGACTTCGGCCCCCGCCCCTCCGTGACTGTGGCCGCGGGATACACGAAGAACGGCGAGCCTGCCACGCTGCCCTTGCCCGAGGATCTGGCCGCGGACCTATCGGCGTTCGTGTCCGCGAGCCCGCCACGCTCGACCGTGTTCCTGTTGCCCGACAAGGCCCCGGCGATGCTGCGCCGCGACCTGAAAGCCGCGGGACTGCCGTACCGGGATGAGGTCGGTCGGGTCTTCGATTTCCACGCCCTTCGTTGCCAGTGCGCCACGCTGGCGGATGCCGCCGGGGTCTCGCCCCGGGTCGTTCAGACCTTGATGCGACACTCGACCCTGGAATTGACCGGCCGTTATACGCGACCTCGGATGCACGACATCGAGGGCGCGACCGCCGCCCTCCCGAGCCTCCGCCCGACCGAGACTCTGCCCGTGTCTCTGGCCGCGACGGGGACCGACGGCGCTACCCCCGAGGACCCGAGTGCTACCCGAAGCGCTACCGACGAAGAGGACGACGCACCGAACGTCTTGAGCGGCATGGTGGTTGCGTCAAGCGGCGACCGGTTTCCTAAACCGCAGGTCACAGGTTCGAATCCTGTCGGGCGTACTGACGACAGCTCGCGACAAGAGACGACAAACCCCGTCTCTGACAAGCACTTGCGTCGAGCCGGATCGTCCAAGTCCGGTACAGAACCATGCCAGCATCCGTCAGTTTCCGATCCGATCCGTCCCCAGAATGCTACTCGCTCGCGACCCGATGACCCGGCCTTGCAGGCCGTCATCGAGGCGTGGCCGGATCTGCCCTAGGTGGTACGCGAATCGTGGCAATCGTCAACTCTATCTCGGAGAGACGAAGGGGGAACGTGAACCCAATGGAGGGTTTCCGTCAGCCCCACGGATTCTCGCCCCGGACAGTAGTGGCTCACGCGTCCGGCCCGTATTGCACGTCGGATGCCCCGACACCATACTGAGGTCTTCGATGACTACCCAGGAGCAATCCGTCATGGCCAAACGCAAGCCTCCGAGCAAACGCCAGGAACGCAAGATGGACGATGCCGCCCGAGCGATCGCCCGCCTACGCGAGACCGCCAAACCGGAGAAGCCGGTGACGACCGGCCGTCTCGGCTCCCAGGGCTCGACGCCGATCTCGGCCGACACGACGAAGGACGCTGGCCCACGATTCGCGAACCCTCCGGCTCCGTCCCGCGCGACCAAGCGACGGAAGAAAGTCTGACAGAATCGAACGCCATCTCCCTGCATTGGCCGCCGTCATTTCGGCGTGGCCCGATCTGTCCGAGGCGGTCCGGGCCGCCATCCTGGCGATGGTCCGCACCGCCTCTCTCCCGAAGGGTTGACGGGGACAGTGAGTTGACCGCATCGATGGTCAAACATCGCCGGTCTTTCGTAGGATCATCAGAACCGTCAGTCACTACGTCATGAAGCCACGGCCTCTGGCCGTGTGACCCGAAGAGCTTCGAGCGCTCCGGCGTGCATCGGATCGCCGAACGGCATCGGCTCGCCCCCCGGGAAGGCCCCTTCGGGCTGGAGGGCGAGCCTATGCACGAGTGGCAGAATCTGTCCCATGTGCGGTGGGACCGCAAGTACCACATCGTGATCATACCGAAGTACCGCCGGAAGGTCTTCTACGGAAGGCGGCGGCGTCAGATCGGCGTGATCCTGCGGGAGTTGTGCCGTCAGCGAGGCATCGACCTGGGGGAAGGGCACGCGATGCCCGAGCACGTCCACCTGTGCCTGAGCATCCCGTCCAAGTACAGCGTGGCCCATGCGATCGGCTTCCTGAAGGGCAATAGTGCCGTGCGGATCCACCGTGTCCGTCCGGTGAACCCCATTTTTTCGCCGGTCCGGTCGCTCCCGATGATGGAACGGCATCTGTTCCCATCGTGGAGGTCCGACCCTGGCGGAGGGGCGGCAGGACGCGGCAGATTGGGCGGGGCTGATCGACCCGTGGCGGCAGAGCGGGCTCAGCCTCTCCGCCTTTTGCGAGCGCCGGGGCATCCGCCGGGGCACGATGCAGAATTGGGTCTACAAGCCCACGCTCAAACGCGCCGTCGACGACGCACGGCGGGCGGCCCAGGCCCGAGCCGCCGACGCGGGACGCCCGGGAGCTGACTCGGCCCCCACCACGCCGACCGCGATCCCATTCCTGCCAGTGCAGGTCACCGAAGCGGCGGCGGCACACGAGGCGTCGGACGACGCCGGCGTCGCGATCGTCCTGGGGGCGGGTCGGCGGGTCGTGGTCACCCCGGGGTTCGACCCGGAGACCTTGCGGCGGGTCGTCGCCGTGCTCGAGGGCCGGTCGTGCTGAGCCTCCCCCCACCCTCCGGATCTTCCTGGCCGTCGAGCCCGCCGACATGCGCAAGGGCTTCGACGGCCTCGCCCAGCTCGTCCGCGACCGGATCGACCAGGACCCGCTCTCGGGGCACCTCTCCGTCTTCCGCAACCGCCGACGCGATCGCATCAAGGTCCTCTATTGGGATTGTGACGGCCTGGCCCTGTGGTACAAGCGGCTGGAGAAGGGCACCTTCCGCTTCCCCGAGGCGGTCGACGGTCGCGTCGAGGTCACCCCCGCCGAGATGGCCGCCATCCTCGAGGGGATCGACCTCCGAGGCGCCCGGCGGCAGCCCCGGTTCGCCCTGCCCCTGCCTCAGCCCGCCTGAAAATCCCATAAATTTCGCATGTTCGATTGAGGATTCTCTTGTCACAACGCCGGCCGCCGCCCGTAACGGCGGTCTGACACCCCTCGATGCCGACACCCCGCTGCCCGAGGACATCGAGAGTGCCCACCGGCTCATCCGCGAGTTGCTCGCCACGCTCCGCCAGCAGGCCCACCTCAACGCCCACCTCCAGCACCAGCTCGAACAGATCCTCCGCCGGCTCTACGGCCGGAAGAGCGAGAAGCTCGACCCCGGCCAGCTCTGGCTCTTCGCGCAGGAGATCGCCGAGGCCGGCGGGCCCGAGATCACTCCCAGACCGGCACCCGCGGACGAGCCCCCCGCGAAACCCAAGCCCGCCGGCCACGGCCGCAAGCCCCTGCCGGCGCGCCTGCCGCGTTGGCGGGTGCCGCACGACGTCCCGCCCGAAGAGCGGCTCTGCCCCGAGTGCGGCGTCGAGCGCCGGCCGATCGGCGAGGAACTCCGCGAGCAGCTCGAATATGTGCCCGCGTCGCTCGTCGTGCTCCAGCACGTCCGGCCCCAGTACGCCTGCGCCGACTGTCAGGCGCACGTCGTGATCGCCGAGCGGCTCCCCGAGCCGATCGAGAAGGGCCTGCCCGGGCCGGGCCTGCTGGCGCACGTGGCCGTGAGCAAGTACGCCGACCACCGGCCGCTGTACCGCCAGGAGGGGATCTTCCAGCGATTCGGCGTGGAGCTGCCCCGCTCGACGATGTGCGACTGGATGGCCGCGGCCGCCGGCCTGCTCGAACCGCTGGTCAAGGCGATGCTCCGGCGCGTGCTGGCGTCGCGCGTGATCCAGACCGACGACACGCCGGTCAAGGTCCAGGACCACGCCAGCGGGGGGATCAAGACCGGCCGGCTCTGGGTCCAGATCGGCGAGGGGGCCAATCGCCTCACCGTTTATGACTACACGCCCGACCATAGCCGCGCCGGGCCCGAGCGGGTCTTCCGGGATGACTACACGCCCGACCATAGCCGCGCCGGGCCCGAGCGGGTCTTCCGGGGCTACCAGGGCTACCTCCAGGCCGACGCGGGCTCCGTCTACGACGGCCTGTTCGCCGACGGCACGATCGTCGAGGTCGGGTGCTGGATGCCCGCGCGGCGGAAGTTCTACGAGGCGCCGACCAGCGACCTGACGCGTGCGCACCTGCTGCTGGCGTGGGTCGCCGGGCTCTACGAAGTCGAGGCCGACGCCAAGGCGGCGCGGAAACACCACCCCAAGTGGGACGACACGGCGTGGCATGCGTTCCGATCTGAGCTGCGGCTGGAGCGATGGCGGCCGATCCTGGAAGCGATCCACGCCTGGCTCGAGGCGGAGCGCCCCAAAGTGCTCCCCAAGAGCCCCCTCGGCGAGGCGATCGGCTACGCGCTCAATCACTGGGATGCGTTGATGCGACCGCTGGAGGCGGGCTTCCTGGAGATCGCTAACGGCGCCAGCGAGCGGGCCATGAAGCCGGTGGCGCTGGGGCGGAAGAACTGGCTGTTCGCCGGCAGCGACGAGGGAGGCAGGACGGCGGCGACGCTGATGAGCCTGTGCACGACGTGCAAGGATCTGGGCCTCGATCCGTTCACCTACCTGCGTGACGTGCTTGATCGCGTGAGCACGCACCCGCACAGCCAGCTCGAGGCCCTGTTGCCCAACCGCTGGAAACCGGCGGAGTCGCCGGACCCACCCGACCGAAACGGAGAGCGATCGGCGACCCCACCGAAGGGGTCTCCGGGTGCGGCACAACGAGGGGGGCGGGCCGCGACACACCGGCGAAGGTCTTCGGCCGGGGATGGCCGCTCGACGGTCAGTTGGGGCCTCCGCTCCGACTCCAGGCCCGGCGTGAGACCGCCGCGGGAGACGCCGATTCGCGGTGGTCGGTGACCCGCTGTCCCCACCGCTTCGCGTCGGATAGGATGCTCTTGAGGCCTGCGATTGCGAGACCCGAGATCACGATGGGCTTCCCCCAACAGGACTCGATCCTCGCGCCACTTCTCACGGAGTTCCTGGCCGATCACCAGGCCCAGCTCAGCCCGGAAGGCTATCGCCGGTACGCCTACATCCTCGACCTCCTGGAGCTCTTCCTGGAGCGTCACCGGCCCGGACGCCGGCGCCGGGAGTGCGGCCCGATGACTTCAGCGGAGAGGACCTCCGGCGGCCTGCTCGGGGCCGCGGACCCCACCCGCGGCCGCGCGAAGTTCCTGGGCGAATTCCTGCCCCAGGAGATGGCCGTCGATGCGGAGACGTTGCAGGTGGCCAGGGCGGTGACCCAGGAGCTCGGCGTCTGGCTGGCTGCCAAGGGCTATGTCCCGCGTGGCTGAAGCCCATGGCGGCCCACGAGGCTGAGGCCGTTCGCTGCACCGGCGTCGCTCAGGCAGGTCTGCCAGGACATCAACTGGAGGCCGGGGCCGGCCCGGTCTGCTCAGCCCGCCGACCCGTCAAGAACGTACTTCACCGGACGCATACGATCCACCGGGAGTTGCTCCATGAGCGTCGGTTGACGGGGCTGCCCAGAAGGGCAGCCGAGTACTGCGTCAGCACGGTGGGCCTCGATGAGGACCGAGTGCGGAGGTCCATCCGCGAGCAGGAGGAACGGGAGCGTCGTCAGGGTGAGTTCGACTTCGAGTAACCGCTGAGGCCCCGAGGGGGCCTTCCCGGCGTCCCCGCCCCCGGAGGGGGCCACCGCACGGAACCGGCCCTATCGGGGGGGCCAGCCTAATACCACGGCCTCTGGCCGTGGATTCTTATTGATTCGCTTGATGATGCAGCCCCACTGATGGATGGCGACGTACTGGTGGAGGGACTCCTTGATGACCCCGCGGAACGGCCGCAGGAAGTTCCGCAGGCCCGTCCAGCCCCCCTCCAAGGTGTTGCAGCGCACCTCGCGCACTCCGTCGTCGTCCCGCGCCCACTTCCCGGCAGCGTGGCAGACCGCCGAGCGAACGCGGCCGATTGCCGACAGGCGATCCTGGCCCGGCCACTCGTCGGTGTCGACCTGCACCATCGGCCAGCTCGCCCGCCGCACCACCCGCCGCAGCGTCTCCCCGTCCGAGTGCCACGCCACCGTCAGCCGGACCTCACCGCTCTGGCGTCCCACCACGCCACAGACCGGCGGACGATCCGTGTCCCCGCTGCCGTGCCCGGGCCGCGGGTCGTCGGGGTTACGGTGCGGCACCCCTGTTTTCCCCGGCGTTCTGGTCCATCGCGTCGGCCTCCAGCGTCGTGTCGTCCAGCGGCCCGCGGTGCCGGCCCGCATGGGCGGCCTCCGGCCCGCGGTGCCTCCGGTCGAGCCGCTGCGAGCGGTCGCGGCCCGGTTCGCGTGCCAGCTGAGCGGTGGGCACGCCCTGGGCGATGCCGCACACGATCAGGACCAGCTCGACGCGACGCCGCCGGGTGCCGTGGAGGGCCGTGCCGGTGAAGGCGTTGAAGACCCGACGGCAGCCGCCGCAGCAGTAGTCCACGACCGGGGTGTGGGAGCGGCGGTGGACGTGCAGGCCCAAGCGGGCCCCGCAGCGCGGGCAGGCCAGGCCATCGGGATGCAGCCAGGCGACGAGCCTGGCGTAGCAGGCGTCCTCGTCCATCAGCTTGACGATCGCGAAGTCCATGGCGACCTCCGCCCCGGCAGGGGCAATGGACCTCCCGTCATGACATCCCGATGGCCGAGCGTGGTGAAGCCCCCACACCAGGTAACCGACATGAGCCTCGTACTATTGAGGCTGCTTGGCGCAAACCGCCCTCCGACGAAGCGGATCGCGGGGCCACTCCGTCAGTAGGCGGAAGTTCTGATACACGAACCCGCTGATGCTATCCGATTCGAGCCCGACTCCTGTGGGACAGCCGCCCCCGGCTGTCCGGGCCGAACGACAGCCGGGGGCGGCGGTCCCACAAGTCCCAACCGGACAACATCAGTGGGTTCGTGTATGAGGACACGGTCTTCCCATCGTGCGAGGCCGGATTACCGGCGCAGTCAACATCGTGGTGCGAGCGATCGGATCACATCGGCCTTCCGAAGCAGAGTAAGGTGATGTCGTCGCTCTGCTCACAACCGTCCGCGTGTCGCCGCAGGGCCTCGAGGATGGCGGCACCGGCGGCAGCTGCGGAGGCGGGAGCCGACGCGATGGCGCTCTGGAGGGCCAGGTCGCCGAACATGCGACCGGCGCTGCTCTGCGCCTCATTCACACCGTCCGTGTAGAGAACGACAATGTCGCCACAGGCGAGTTCGGCCGTCGAGGCAGTGTAATCCAGATCCTCCTCGACGCCCAGCGGCAGGGCCTCGCCGACTAGGCCGACGACCTCCACGCGGCCATCGGAGTGGCGAACTAGCGGGCCCATGTGGCCGGCGTTGACGACCGACAGGCGGTGCTCGACGGCGTCGATCACGACCAGCAGGAATGTAATGAACATATCTTCAAGATTCGAGCCGCAGAGTCGGCGATTTAGCCGGCCGACGACGCGGCCGGGATCGGGCTCTTCGGCCAGAGCCGGCCCAACCTCGGCAGCCAGGTGAGCCACGAGCAAGGCTGCGGGCATCCCCTTGCCGCTGACGTCACCAACGGCCACCGCCCAGCGACGGGGTGGGCCGTTGGGCGGATCGTCGGGCCGGGGCATCGGGAAGTAGCCGTAGTAGTCGCCACCGACCTGACAGGCTGGCTCGTAGTAGTCCCAGAAGGCGTAACCGGCCGGACCGCCCTGCCACGGCTTGAGCAGGGCCTCCAGCACGCGGCGGGCCCACCGCAATTCCTGCTCCACCTCACCCCGTCGCCGCAAGGCCGCGTGAAGATGTGAGTTCTGCACAGCTACGCCCACAGGACCAGCCACCGCTGCCAGCAGGTCGAGATCCTCCGGGCCGAAGCTGACCAGCTCGTCGCGGGCATCGAGCTGGATCACGCCAATCGGATGACGCCCGCGGTCGAACAGCGGAGCGCAGACCAGTGAGTGGATCGCCAGCGCGGCCAGGCTCGGGCTGTCGGGGTTCTCGGAGGTCGCGTCCTTGCAGAGAATCGCCTCGCCCGTCTCGACGACACGGCGAAGAATCGTCCGGCTGGCGGCGAGGCTCGCTGCGCCCTCGTGTCGGGAGTGGCTCACCCCGCCGGCCCAGTCGTCGCCCGCGTCGCCCCGAAGCAGTACGAATCCGCGATCGGCCTGCGGAAAAATGTCGAAGAGCACAGCCAGTGTTTTTTCCAGGACCGCGTAAAGGTCCAGGGTGCTGCTGAGTGATCGGCTGATCTCCAGAACCGCGCAGCTTCGGCTCCGCTGCGGTTCCCAGACCCGCCGAGTCGGGGTCGCAGGCCTGGGCGGCATCGATCGCCATGAGCAACGTCGAGTCGTCGTCCTCGCAAAGTTCGACCGGCAGGTAGCTGAAGATCAGTTCGTAATCGCAGATCCGAATGCTGGAACCCTCGTTCAGGAGCCGGGGCCGCGCGAGCTTTCGACCGCCCACGTAGGTGCCGGCGAGACTGCCGAGGTCTCGCAAGATGTAGCCTTCACTGTGGCGCTCGATCGCGGCATGCCGCTTCGAAACGCAACGATTCCTCAGGATAATATCGCAACCCGCGGCGCGGCCGAGGGTCGTGCAATCTCCTCGTAGCGTGAAGACCCGACCCGGCTCTGGTCCCTTCCTGAGCCGCAGTCGGGGCTTCAGTATGCCAGCTTCCGCCATCGTAAATTGCTCCCGCAGTTCGCCGGCCTCACGCCCTCCAGCAACCACCCTCGTATGGATGGCTGATCCCTCTGCCCCCATTCGCCATCCCCATACCAGCCACGTTGACTTCTCGGGAACCAGGTCGGCAATGATCGTCGAAGCTTCCTTGACACCGATCTCCCGCCCAGAGCTCCGATTCCAGTATCCCACTATATCCCGATACGGAAGACGACAGACAATATTCGAGGGTTTTGTTTGAAAAAAGTAATATTCGCCGCAAATTGATCGGCATCGCCTTCTCTCAAGCCTGAATCAATGCACGCAGATCACTGTTGAGAATCGCCGGACGGTCAACGCGGAATCAGCATCCTGTGTGAGCCAGCAGCCTTCGAGAGTGGCGCGTGGATTGCATCCGCTTACGTCCCCAGTTGTCTGCGAGACTCTCCCGAACGGAGCCTCCGCCGGATTGGTCGCCGATCTCGTGACGGACACGGCGGATGTCGAGTAGTCCTCCCCTTCATCCAACGTCGAGGAACCGCCGATGGACTGTCCCCGTTGTAAGCTCGCCCTTCGCGAGACCCAGTACGAAGGCGTGACCGTGGACCTCTGTGACAACTGCTGGGGCATCTGGCTCGATACCGGGGAACTGAAAGACGTGATCGACTCCCAGCAATTGCAGTTCTCCGATGCCGAGCGTCGTCAGATCAGCGGTCTCCGCGGTGCCCCGGCCACGCCGACGAATACCGAGCCGGCCGCCTGTCCCCGTTGTGGCCGAGTGATGGATCAGGTCCATTCCGATGTGGCGGTCCCTCTGGTCATCGACCGTTGCCCCGATCACGGCGTCTGGCTCGATACCGGCGAGATCAAGGCCGTCCAGGTTGTCGCCGAGCAGTCGGCCGATCTCCATCGCCTGCTCCTCCAGAAACTGGGCCTCGCCAGATCCTGAGCCCCGCTGGCGGCATCGCGGGATGGTTGTGAGGCCAGAGCGGGGTTATCCTGTTTCCCGGCTTGATCCGTCACGACCACGCCGCGACCCGGTCAGGGAGGGCCCATGCGATTTCTGCGAGGCTTCCGGTTCTCGATCGCGACCTTGCTGATGCTGGTCGTCACCACGGCTTCGGCGTCGGCGCTCTTCGCCAAGGTCAAGGCCCACAGCGAACTACCCACCTGGCCGTCGTGGAAGTACGACTCGCCGACCCTCATGACCCTCGCCATCGGCCTGACCGCCGTGGCCCTCGGCGCCCTGAAGGACCACACGTCTGTCCAGACGATGCTTCAAGCTACGATCGCCTACCTGGGCTACCTCTCCTTGATCTGGCTGGCCGAGGCCGGTCGCGTCCGGATCTTGCTCTACTGGTTCCAGACGGCCTTCGCGTTGACCGTCGCTCTACCTCTGGTCGGACGCAAGCTCGTCAAGTCGGGTTTGCCCAGGGGACCACGACGGTCGTGGTGGAAGAAGACGTGCGAGGCGTTCGTCTTCTCCTTTCTGAACATCCTGATGGTCGCCGCCGGCGCCCTGATCCAGTTCATCGTCGTCGAGGCGGGCTCTACCCTCCTCCCCTGATCGGGTCGAGAATCCAGTCAACCAATCCGGACTCCGGCCGACGAGGTGTTGCCCACATCGCCCGCGACCGCCATACTGATCGGTCGATGGCAACTCTTGCAGCGAAGCCCCGGGCTCCCCGGTCGAGGGGAACCGACCTCGGGATCGCTGTCCAATTCCCGGCCTGGCCGCAGTCCGCGTTTCCGTGATCCGCGACTCCCGGACGACGCAACCCCGACCGCTTGCCTCGGAGCCGCTTCCTGGTGACCCTCTCCTCCCTGGGCCATTCTCTGCTCTTTTGCGCCTTCCTCGCCCTGCTCTGGCAGGCCACCCGGAAGCTCACGCCCCGCCTTGTCCCCGTGACGACGAGCGACCCCGTACCCGTCATTCCTTTGATGATGACCGGGTTCCTTCTCGGCATGCTTATCACCCTGATCGGCGTGCTCTTTCACATCATTTCTGCCTGGTACTGCCTCTGCGCCGCCATCGCGATCTTTCTCGCCTCGCAACGCCTGCCAGGCGAACCGGCGCCGGGGCCGTCGTTGCCGTCGTTCCCCCTACCGATCGCAGCTCTGGCTCTGGCCGCCACGGTTCCGGCGGCTGTTGTCGCCGTCAACGCACTCGCGGCCCCGCCGTTGACCTATGATGCCCTGACTTATCACCTTTACATCCCGCTCCGGTGGCTCCAGGATGGCGGGCTCGTCGGCATCCCGACGGTCTTTGGAGACAACGCCGCGGAGTTCGCGCCCGGCAACTGGCAACTGCTTAACGTTGCCCTGTTCGAGCTGCTGCCGGCGGACTACCCCTTCGAGTTGCTGGCGATGGCCGCGATGGTGCTGACCTTCGCCGTCGTCGTCCGGCTCACCGCCACGTTCGAGCCCCGGTTCGCCGGGCTCGCCGCCTTCTCGGCGCTGTTTCACCCCTTGGTCTTCCGGATCGGGCTCGGAGACTGGCCCGATCTCTTCTGCTGCGGCCTACTGCTGGCGGGCGTCCTGTTCACGCTCCAGTTCCGGGAACGGGACGACTCGGAGCAGGCCCTCTGGGGATTCGCCGCTTACGGGATGGCGATCGGAACCAAGGTCGCCTACCTGCCCTACGCCGGTCTCAGCGCCCTGACGCTCACGACCATCCTCCTGTGGCGGCGACGATTCCGCCTTCTCGCCGCGGGTCTCGCGCCGAGCATCCTCACCGGCGGCTGGTGGTACTTGCGGAACTGGTTCCTTTACGGCAATCCCCTCTTCCCGGTGGAACTCCGTATCGGCCCCTGGACGATCTTCCCCGGCGCGTTCACCCGCGAGGCAATCGAGGCGGGCGAGTATCACATCGGCAAGACCCGAGTCCTGATCAAACACGTCATCGCCAACTTCAACTCCCTCGCGATGGCCGCGCCGCTGATCGGCTGCGTGGGCACGGTTGCCCTGGCCAGGAAGCCACGCGGGCCGGCGGTCCTGGTCGGACTCCAGCTAGCCGGCTGGACCTTGATGTATCGTTACGTGATCCCACACAACGACCAGGTCCGCTTCGTCTTCCCCGTCTTCATCCTCGCGACGGCCCTCGGCTTCGCCTGGCTCGGACGGCTCCGATACGGTGGAGTCGTCGCCTGGGCCCTGGTTGTGATGGTCCTGGTGAGGTTCTGGAAATACGTTTACAACGAGGTGCATGGCCACTCGGTCCTCTACCTCGCCCTTTGCACCGTCGCCGGGTTGACCGCTTCGGGATGCCTCGTCCTTGCACTTCGTCGCGGCAGCCATCGCCTGACCCGCGGGCTCAGCCTCACAGTCTTCGCCCTGCTGCTCACGTTCCTCTGCCTGCGTGGCGACCGTCAGCGCGGCCTCCTCTATGAGGTCGAATACGGTGAGGTCGCTCGCTTCATCAACGAAGCCGAACCCGAAGGACCCCAGACGATCGCCTACACCGGCCTGAACGCCCCCTATGTCTTCGTCGGCAAGCACCTCAACAACCGGGTCGTGTACGTCAACGTCCAGGGCGAGCCGGACTGGGGCTTCTACGACTTCTGGAAGCGGCACCCCGGCTTGCAGGAGTATCACAAGCCCGGTTACTACCGCGATCGGCCCGACCTCGCCACCTGGCTCCGCAACCTCCAGCAGAGCCGCGCCCGGCTGCTGGTCATCCAGCCGCTGAGTGCGAACGAGCGCCAGTACCTGGCATCCTCGGACGGATTCCCCCGACCCGAATACGAATGGGCTCGGCGCTACGACGCGGTCTTCCAGCCCCGGATGATCCGGCCGGACGGGCGCCTCTACGCCATCGACCGCGAGGCGTTGGCCCGATTGCTCGCCAGCCTGCCGGGCCGCTGAGTCGCCTTTCCCCGGCGCGGGGAAAACGCCAACGGGCCGCCCCGGTGTTGCGAGGCGGCCCGTCGGCGATTGGTTGCATCAAAAAGGAGTCTCGGAGACCCCGGCCCCAGCGGACGGGCCGGTGGATGTCCGATCAGGCGCGGTCGTTGCCGGCCGGGCTCGTCTGGGAGGTCGAGCGGCTTGCGCCGTTGCCTCGGGACGAGTTGGCATACATCGAGGTGAGCACACCGAGCAGGGCCGACCGACGGCCCACGCGCGACGACGCGCCCCTGCGACGGATGCGAGTCAGAGTGTCCGCCAGCGCCATGTCTTGCGACTTCGAGGGTGCGGTCTTCTTGGAATTCGCCACGCTCATCAAACGGAAGCTCCCTAAGAACAAATCCGGCGGTCGTCCGCGTCCGTCGCGGAGACCGCCCCGACGTCCCGATCCCTGGTGTCGAGCGGCAAGGCCCCGAATCCCGCATCGGCCCCGGCGACTCAGTTCGCCGGCAGCCAGACCGGGCCGCGGCGACCCACGCCGCGGGGGTTGACCTTCATCGCATCGCTACGGGGGGGCGGCTGGTCGATCGCCTCGCTTCCAGACCGCCCGGGATGGTCCGTGTCCCCCAAGACTCGGTCGGTGCCGTTCCGGATCTTCACTCGTTCTCGGCCCACCCGGTTCCGCCAGGCTCGCCCGGCCCTCAACCGGTCAGGGCATTCCGAGTCAAGATTCCCTCGCTCCGATCTCGCCTTGTGGGGGTAGAGAAGGATATCTTCTCGACGGCTCCTTGCCAAGCCCTCTTTTCCAAAGATGTCATGGAATTCAACAAGACTTTGACCAGCCTACACGAAGCCCTCACAATCTCGACGCCATCCCCACTTTTCACTCAACCCTTGCTGACAACTTTCCCTTTCTCTTTTCCCCGATCGACAGGCTTGACCCATGTCTCCCAGGGCCATTCTCCACAATTCTGCGAGAAAAGGTGAACGTGGCGAGCCAAATTTCGGAAGATATTCGGATGTGGACCTTCGCAGCCTCCGACCGCTCGGTTCCCTGGCCAGTCGACCGCTGCACCGGTGCAACACAGCGTCCCACACGCCGAACGAACTTCACAATGGAGAATTTCTGCACCGTAAACCCTTTCCCGATTTAACTTAAGGCTCTTTAACTATGCGATACAAAGTGCGTCCCCGTCGCGTGCTTCGGGGGTCATCAGGGCGTCTCGGTGCCGTGACGGTACCATCTCCGGCGTGACGGAGTGCGAAGCCGTTGGGGGTTTCGCTGGACCTCGCAAGCTGGTATCTCGGAGAGCCATCGTCGCGGTTCGGCCCTCTCCCGTCCGGCCCGGTCTCTGTGCGACCCGTCTTTCTGCGACCCAAGGAGCCTGACGGTGACCGACGCCCGGGACGTATCGCCATGGAAGCCGGTCCGAGTGCGCTATCCCTGGGCCACGTCCGGGGATGTCAATGCTTTCTTCGGTTTGATGCTCGACAACGTCGGCGATATGATCCTGATGGCCGGCCTGCTGGTCGGCGTCTTCGGGTTCCCGGCGGGGTTCGTGCTGACGAGGATGATCCCCGGAACGGCCCTGGGGGTGCTGGTCGGCGACCTCTGCTACACGGTGATGGCCTTTCGCCTGGCACGCCGGGAGAACCGGGGGGACGTGACGGCGATGCCCCTGGGTCTGGACACGCCGAGCACGTTTGGCTCGGTCTTCCTGATCCTGGGACCGGCCTTCCTGGCCGCCAGGACGCGAGGACTCGCGATCGACGAGGCCGCGGAGCACGCCTGGTCTCTCGGAATCGTGATGCTCCTGGCGTCGGGCCTGTTCAAGATGGCCTGTGCCACCGTCAGCGGCCTGATCCGGCGACTGGTGCCGAGGGCGGGTTTGCTTGGGTCGCTGGTCTCGATCGCCCTGGTGCTCATCAGCTTCCTGCCACTCCTGGACATCGCCGGGACGCCGATCGCGGGGTATGTCGCCCTGGCGATCATCCTCGCGACCTTGACGGCCCGCTGGGAGTTGCCGGGACGCTCGGCGGCGGTCGTTGGCTCGGCGGCGGTCGGGTTCACCGCCATGGCCGCGTTCGGGATGCGATCGGAGGGTTCCGCCGCGCTGCTTCCGACCTGGGCAGCCGTGCCGGTCGGCGCGGCGATCGGGGCCTTGCTCTACCCGCTGCTTCGCCGCAGCCAGGCAGGTTCCGGGAGCCTTGATGGCGGTGGCGATCGGCTCCGCGGTCTTCTACGCCCTGCATCTGACCGGCCTCGGCCCCGGTCCGGAGGCGAGGCCGGAGTCGGCCGTCGGCTTCGCGCTGCCGTGGCCGGTCCAGCGCTGGCTGGCCTGGGCCCGAATCGAGGCCAACTGGCTGGAGGCGGTGGCGTTCCTGCCGGTGGCGATCCCGCTGGCCCTGGCGACGGTCGTCGGCGGGATCGACTGCACCGAGAGCGCCGCGGCGGCCGGCGACGACTACCCGACGGGCACCATCATCGCCGTCGAGGGGCTGGCAACGGTCGTCGGCGGCCTCTTCGGCGGGGTCATCCAGTCGACCCCGTACATCGGCCACCCGGCCTACAAGGCGATGGGCGGCCGGGCGGCGTACACGCTGGCGACGGCCCTGTTCATCGGCGCGGCGGGGGTCTTCGGCTTCTTCGGCTGGATCTTCGCTGTCTTGCCCAAGGCGGCCGTCTTCCCGATCCTGGTCTTCGTCGGCCTGGAGATCACCTCGCAGTCGTTCCGGGCGACGCCCCGGCGGCACTATCCGGCCCTCGTCCTGGCGTGCGTGCCGGCGCTGGCCTACCTCGCCTTCCTGATGACCGACCGGCTGGCTGGCGAGGTCGATCGCGTCTTCGGCGGCGGCCGCCCAACCTTCGCGCGGTTCAGCCCGGAGATTCAGCACTGGATCCAGACCGTTACGGTCCTCTCCGGCGGCTTCATCGTGACGAGCCTGCTCTGGGGCACCACCCTGGCCCGGTTGATTGACGGTCGGCTGCGGGCAGCGGCCGGAACCTTGATCCTGGCGGCCTTGCTGGCCCTCTTCGGGGTGATCCACTCGCCCTTGCGGTCGGGCCCGATCCTGTCGCCCTGGACGGCCGTCGCTCGACTGAAAGAACAGGGGCGATGGACCGCGACGGCCTCCCAGACGCCCTACCACTGGGCTGGCGGCCTACGTCGCGATGGCCGCAGCGCTCTGGGTCGTCGGGCATGGGCGGCCGACCTCCGACAACGACAACGGATTCCGGGCCGGCCGATTCCAGCGGGTCGACCGGCAGAGGCATAAGAATTGCTTCTGTTGATCAAACTGGCCAACGTCTCCCCACGGTCGTTCATTTAGCAGGCCCACCCCCCAGGCTGGGGGGTTGAGATGAGAGCGGTGGTGCCAATGACCTGGGCCCTCGGATTGTCTGGGACGTCGGCTGCCGATAGACTGAAGGCCATGCATAAGGGAGTCGCAGTCAGCCCTGGCGTTGCCGTGGGGATTGCCCACCGGGTCGAGTCGGTCTTCTCACCGGCCGAGCCCCAGGAGCTGCCCGACCCGTCCCTCGTCGCCGACGAGGTCGATCGGTTCGACCGCGCCGTGGCCCTGGCCGCCTCCGAGCTGGAGCAGATCGTCACCAAGGTCGCCGAACAGCTCGGCGCCGGCGAGTCCGAGATCTTCAAGAGCCACCTGACCCTCGTCAACGACGAGGCGTTGCTGGAGCGCATCCGGACCTTGATCCAGACCCGCCGCTTCACCGCGCTGTCCGCCTTGCAGATCGTCTTGCAGGATTACGCCGCCCTCTTCGCCCGTAGCGAGCACGAGTACTTCCGCGAGCGTCTGGCCGACCTCCGCGACGTCGCCAGCCGGATCGGCTCACACCTGAGCCTCCAGGCCGCCGGCCTGAACCTCGGTGACGGCCTCGGCCTGCACGCTGCCAACGGCCCCGGCCCCCCGGCCCGATTAATGGCGAGGCCCCCAAGGGTGCCAGCGGATCGGACTCCAATCACGGCGACGAGGAGCCGATCATCCTCGTCGCCCACGAGATCCTGCCGAGCCAGGCCATGAGCCTCGGCAACCTGCCGATCGCCGGGATCGTCACCGAGACCGGGGGCAGCACCAGCCACGCCGCCATCCTCTCCCGGAGCCGCGGCATCCCCGCCGTCTCCGGCTGCCGCGACATCACCGCCGACGTCCAGTCCGGCGACCTGATCGTCGTCGATGGCCGCGAAGGCGTCGTCCTGATCCGACCCGACGCCGAGACCGTCAGCGCCTACCGCAAGCTCCAGCGCGAGTTCTTCCAGCTCAAGGACCAGCTCGTCGCCAACCGCGACCAGCCCTCCGTCAGCAAGGACGGCGTCCAGGTCGAACTGCTGGCCAACATCAACAACGTCGCCGACGCCCTCGCCGCCGAGAAAGTCGGCGCCACCGGCGTCGGCCTCTTCCGGACCGAGTACCTCTTCATCACCCATCCCGACGTGCCCGACGAGGAAGAGCAGTACGACTACTACCGCCGCGTCCTCGAAGCCTCGCCCGGCCGCTCCGTCACGATCCGGACCCTCGACCTCGGCGGCGACAAGACCGTCCCCTACCTCGGCCGCCGCCACGAGTCGAACCCGTTCATGGGCTGGCGCTCGATCCGGCTCTCGTTCGAGCACCCCAAGCTCTTCGAGAAGCAGATCCGCGCCATCCTCCGCGCCGGCCGGCACGGCAAGGTCGTCGATGCTCTTCCCGATGATCACGACGCTGGAAGAACTCCGCCACGTCAACCGCCTGGTCGATGAGGCCCAGCGCAACCTCCGCCGCGAGGGCATCCCGTTCGGCGAGGACGTCAAGACCGGCGTGATGGTCGAGGTCCCCGCCGCCGCCGTCTGCATCGACGCGATCCTCCGCGAGACCGACTTCATCTCGATCGGCTCGAACGACCTGATCCAGTACCTCGTCGCCGCCGACCGCGACAACCCGAAGGTCGCCCACCTCTGCGAGCCCCTCAGCCCGGCGATCTTCAAGGTCCTCCAGATGGTCCTCGACTCCTGCCGACGCACCGGCACGCCCGTGACCCTCTGCGGCGAGATGGCCGGCCAGCCCCGTTCCGTGCTCGTCCTCTTCGGCATGGGCCTCCGACGGTTCAGCATGAGCCCCGCCTTCGTCCCCACCATCAAGGCCCTCCTTTCCCGCGTCACCACCGCCCAGGCCGAGCGATTCGCCCACCAGATCCTCCAGCTCAAGACCAGCGAGGAGATCCGCAAGTACCTCACCGACCGGCTCCACGAGGTCTCCAGCGACCTCGAAGTCTTCGACTTCGTCTGACATCCCCTCGCTCCTCTCACGATCACCTTCCCCAGTTCTTCCTCCCTTTGATCGCTCGACTGACGACCGACTCGACTTTCCTTTCGGTCGAAAACCTTTGAGTGCAGTTGGATCCAGGTTCGGCCCCCCAGTCATGGACCATCGACCATCCGCGTTCGGTCCGGAGACCTCACTGAATTGCCCTTCATCCCCCGCCCCCGCTCGAAAAATGCCCGCCGCCGGGGGGACTGGTCTGTTGCGATCGCCCCCCTCGGTGCTAGTCTGACCGGAGATGCCCGAACCCCAATCGGCTCGAACCCCGCACCGGATCATCACCCGCACCGCTGCCGGCTCCGACGATCCTGATGAGCCGGGTTCGAGCCGTCCCCCTCGGGGCACGGGATGGCCCCTCCGATCGCAAAACCTCAGTATTCTCAATCCTGAGAATGAGATCCGGCCCCGATTCCTGGAATCGGGAATCACACGGAACGCGATCGCGGGCGATTTTCCCGAACTTGCAGGCGCTCAGGGAGTTCGAGCATCACCGCTTCGGATGGCACCGCCCTTGCTATTCTGTCAGAATTTTGACGTGGCCGTCCCGCCGGGGAGCCACCCCGTCGAGATTACCGCTGCCTGATAGGCTGGGAACGACTCATGGCAGAACGACCGAGCGTCTCGGAGATCCTGGCGCGAGTTCGCGCCGCCGGCCCCGCCAGGCCGGCCGAAGAGGCGACCTCCGAGACTCCACCGCCCGAACCGGAAGCGACCGCCGCGGAGCCGCGGCCGCTCGAGCAGGCCCCCGCCCCCGCCGCCTCGGCCCCACCGCCGCCGAGCCCGTCGTCGCTGGGTCGTCCGCTCTCGCTGAAGGAGAAGCTCGCCGCCGCCCGCGACCGCCCCGCCGGCCAGGAGCCGGCCGCGCCCGCACCTCCGCCCGCCGCCGCGGCGGCCGAGGCCCCCGCGGCCGGCGAACCCCGCTGTCGCCGCCGAGGCCTCGAATCGCCGCCCGCCTCGTCCGCGCCGCAACTGACGCCCGAGGCTCTGGGCCGTCCCTTGACGCTCAAGGAGAAGCTCGCCGCGGCCCGTGCCGGCGGCGGCAGCGGCGCCGCTCCCGCTGCCGCGGCCAAGCCCGCCGCCAGGCCGGCCGCCGGTGCCGCCCCGGCCGCCGCCGCCAAGGCCGCCTCCACCCGACCCCTGCCGCCTCTGGAGCAGATGTCCGACCCGAAGGACCTCGCCGAGGCACTCCGACGGGCCGGGGCCGAGAAGGAGAAGAAGGCCAAGGCCGACGTCGCCGCCAAGGCCGGCACCACCACCAAGGCCGCCCCCAAGCGGGCCGAGTCGAAGGTCGTTCCGCCCCGACCGGGTCGGGCCGCCGCCGAGGCGACCCCGTCGGCCGAACCCGGTGTCGCCGCCGGCGCCGTGCCAGTCGCGACGCGGCCGAGCCTGCTGACTGCCAGCCGCCGCCAGCTCATGCGGGTCGGCTTCTGGATCGCCGCCGGCTGGACCGCCTTCACCGTCGGCATCGGCGCCTTCACCGCGATGAGCCTCCGGTTCATGTTCCCGAACGTCCTGGCCGAGCCGCCCAGCACGATCAAGGTCGGCCTGCCCACGAACTTCGAGGCCGGCGAGGTCAACGAGAACTGGAAGGCCGAGTGGGGCTTCTGGATCGTCCGGAGCGACTACTACGACGGCGAGGACAAGATCTACGCCCTCTCCACGATCTGCACCCACCTCGGCTGCCCGCCCAACTGGCTGCCCGGCGAGCAGAAGTTCAAGTGCCCCTGCCACGGCAGCGGCTACTACGTCTCCGGCGTCAACTTCGAAGGGCCCGCCCCCCGGCCCCTCGAACGCTTCAAGATCGCGGTCGGCGACGACGGCCAGCTCCTCGTGGACAAGAGCGCCAAGTTCCAGGAAGAGCTCGGCCAGTGGACCGACCCGGAGAGCTTCGTGAAGGTGTAATTCGTTTCATCCTTCCGACATCCGCCTTCAGCCTTTCCGAACCGCCGCCCCGCCGTCGGGGAGCGACCTCGAGGGACGACCATGCCGCTGCTCGACAAGCTCTACGAGACCCAGATCTGGAAGAGCGTCTTTCGCCACCCGATGCCCACCGACCGCCGCAACCGGGTGGTCGTGATGCTCACCAACTTCTTCCTCCACCTGCACCCGGTCAGCGTCCGCAAGCAGGGCATCGCCCTGAGCTACACCTGGTGCATGGGCGGCACGACCTTCTTCCTGTTCATGGTCGAGACCGTCACCGGCGTGCTCCTGATGTTCTACTACCGGCCCACGCTGGAACACGCCTACAACGACATCCTCGCCCTTCGCGACGTGACCACGCTCGGCATCCTCCGCGAGTTGCACCGCTGGGGCGCCCACGCCATGGTCATCGCGGTCTGGCTGCACATGTACCGCGTCTTCCTGACCGGCAGCTACAAGCCCCCGCGCGAGTTCAACTGGGTCGTCGGCGTGCTCCTGCTGGTCCTGACGCTCCTGCTCTCGTTCACCGGCTACCTGCTGCCCTGGGACCAGCTCGCCATCTGGGCGATCACCGTCGGCTCGAACATGGCCCGCGCCACGCCCGTTGACTGGGTGTCGAAGGGCCCGGGCGGCGCTCCTGAAGGTCAAGGGCGTGAGCATGATCACGTCCGGCTCCGACGCCAAGTTCGCCCTGCTCGGCGGCCGTTCCGTCGGCGAGATGACGCTCAATCGCTTCTACGTGCTGCACTGCGTCGCGATCCCCCTGGCCGTCGGCCTGCTGATCATGATCCACTTCTGGCGCGTCCGCAAGGACGGCGGCATCAGCGGGCCGATGTAATCATGAAGATCATTAGGTCATTCGTCCTGGGTCATCGGCCCTGGTCCGGTCGCCAGGCGCTCGTGGCCGGGGAGGGCAACGCTGATGAGATTCGTCGCAGTCTGTGGCGGCCGTCTCACAACGTCGGTTAAGCCCGCAATCATGACCGATGACTGACCCGGGACTCAATGATCCACGACCAATGACCAGTGACCAATGACCCAGGACGAATGACGAGATCGCCATGCACCACGCCGACCTGACCCCCGGCGTCCTCGCCGGGCTCGCCTGGTACTACCTGCTCGCGGCCCTGATGAACTCGGCCGCGTCGGCCTACGTGGCCTACGGGAATCTGATCGGCGAGGGGATCTCGCGGGTCGGTCTCGGACCCAAGACGCGGGTGATGCCCGGCTGGCTCCCCACGACCTTCGGTCTCTTCTACGCCGCCGCCTCCGTCGCGATCCTGGTCCGCGAGCCGGCCGGACCAGGAGCCTTGACGGTCGCTTACCTGCTCTGTGCCGTGGCCAACGCCCTCGTCGCGGTCCAGGCCGCGGCCGACGCCGCCCACCACGCCGAGGTCCACGCCGCCGGCCACGGCAACGAGCAGGAAATCCGCGGCCCCAGCCTCGACGACCACATCCCGCCCGTCGGTCTCGGGCAGCCGATGAACCGCACCCTCTGGACGGTCATCTGGGGCGTCGCCGCCTGCATCTTCCAGGTCATGGGCATCGTCTATGCCTTCGGCGGCGAGTTCTCCCTGCCGATGTTCGTCCGCGACTGGATCGATTACATCGCCGGCCCGACCACCTTCTTCCTCGGTGCCACGCTCGGCTTCTTCCTGATGTACCGCTACCGGCGGACCCTCGCCAGCGGCCTCGTCGCCTGGGGGCTCGTCAACGCCTGCTTGCTCTACTTCGGCCTGAGCCTGACCGACTACGACTTCCGCGAGATCGTCATCAAGCCGGACAACGTGCCGATCGTCGGCATGATCGTGCTGGTCGGCATCTTCACCTGGATCGGCCTCCGCCGCGCCGTCATCAACGACGGCCGGATGGCCCGCGGCCTGCCCAACCTCGAAGAGCTCGAACCCGAGAAGACCCTCACCTGGCCCGACCTCGTCTATACCGAATTGATCGCGATGGTCGTCGGCACGATCATCCTCGTCGTCTGGGCCGTCGCCCTCCAGGCCCCCTTGGAGCAGCCGGCCAGCTCGACCTCGGCGCCGAACCCGTCGAAGGCCCCCTGGTACTTCCTCGGCCTCCAGGAGATGCTCGTCTATTTCGACCCCTGGATGGCCGGCGTCGTCCTGCCCACATTCATCATCATCGGCCTGATGGCCATGCCCTACATCGACACCAACCGCCAGGGCAACGGCTACTACACGATCGACCAGCGCAAGTTCGCTTACCTGACCTTCCAGTTCGGCTTCCTCGTGCTCTGGGTCATCCTGATCCTCCTGGGCACCTTCCTCCGCGGCCCCAACTGGAACTTCTTCGGCCCGTATGAATACTGGGACCCGCACAAGCTGATCCCCCTGAACAACGTCAACCTCTCGGACCTCTTCTGGGTCGAGATGATCGGCACCAGCCGCCCGGACAACATCCTCGTCCGCGAGGCCCCCGGGATGATCCTGGTCCTACTCTACTTCATCGTGATGCCGCCCCTCCTGGGCCGGCTCTTCTTCCGCGACTACATCAAGCAGGCCGGCATGGGCCGCTACCTCGTGCTCTCCGTGCTCCTGCTGTTCATGGCCAGCCTGCCGATCAAGATGGTCCTCCGATGGACCCTCAACCTCAAGTACATCATCGCGATCCCGGAGTATTTCTTTAATATCTGAGGATGACCGAGCGGATGGCCGATGGCGATGGATCAGATGGCCGATCCGGGGCCCGTCATGCACCGTGATCCTCGGCCATCGACCATCCGCCATCGACCATCCCCCGTCATCGCCCCGACCTGACCCGACGCCACCGGCCACGTGCCGGGCCCGTGCCAGCCGCCCGCGACCGCGTCCCGGCCACGAGGATTTGAACCCATGCCCGCCAGCGAAGAGACCTATCGCAGCACGCGGATACTCCACGTCGTCTTCGCCATCACCTCGTTGGCGATGACGGCGACGATCGTCTGGATGATCGTGGCCGACCACTACCGGCCCTGGAAGACCATCCAGCGCGACTTCCAGAAGATCGAGACGCAGAAGCTCGCCGCCCAGCAGCGGCAGGCCGTTCGAGAGCAGCAGGCCCAGCACAAGGCCGACCTCGTCGAGCTTCGCCGCCGCCGCGAGGCCGTCGCCCAGCTGCGCCGCCAGGAACGCCCGCGCGATCCGCAACCAGCAGGCGAACATCAACAGCCTCCGCGGCGAGTTCCAGGCGTCCGACACCCGCAAGCGGTTCAAGAAGGCCGAGCTGGACAGCCTCCGCAGCTTCTACGACGGCATGATCGACCTCGACAAGAAGGGCGAGGCCGCCCGCTACCTCGTCGAGACGATCCAGCCCGCCGAGCGCGAGTTCGCCGCGATCAGCCGCGAGTACGACCACATCGTCCGCAGAACTGAATGCCGCCGAGCTGGAAGAAGGGCCTGCTCGCCGCCAACTACGTCGAGGTCGCCGACGTCCCGCCGCCCGCCACCCCCTCCGCCGAGGCCGGCTTCCAGGTCGGCGACGAGATGACCGTCGCCGACTTCGAGGCCCTCCAGGCCCAGGCGACCGACATCCTGATGGGCCGCAAGCCTCCCGGCACCGTCCAGGTCGTCGTCCGCCGCGGCGAGTCCGAGAAGACCCTCACCGCCCCGATCGGCCCCGTCCCCTCGCCCGGCCGTCCCGAGAAGGACGTCGATGCCTGGCCCGCCTTCGGCCTGAAGGTCACGCCGATCACCGTCGAGGTCGTGAGAAGCCCGGATCGAGGACCTCACCCGCGAGGCCGACCGGATCGAGCGCACCCTCGTCACCAAGCAGCAGCAGTACGGCGAAGGCTCCGGCGTCGGCGGCGTCCTCAACCGCACCGCCGCCTGGATGCCGCGGACTGCCCCTGCTCGACATGGCCGCGCCGCCGGTCAAGATCCAGCAGATCACCTTGCCCGAGCTGAAGATCAACTACAACTTCAAGGACGTCCCCCGCTTCGACCGCTGCACCACCTGCCACCTCGGCATCGACCGCGTCGGCTACGACGTGATGGCCGACGGCAAGACGCCGATGCCCCTGGTCTATCACGCGCACCCGTTCCTCACCGACGGCACCACCTACGTCGATCCCAAGGGCCAGGTCATGCCCGCCGGGCTCTACCTCGATAGCAACGGCCCCCACCCGATCAACGCCTTCGGCTGCACGATCTGCCACGGCGGCCAGGGCTCCGGCACCGACTTCACCTTCTCCTCCCACACCCCCAACGACATCGAACAGCGCGAGGAGTGGGTCTCCGAGCACAACTGGCAGCACATCCACTTCTGGGACTTCCCGATGCACCCGAAGCGGTTCATCGAGTCGAGCTGCCTGAAGTGCCACCACGCCGTCACCGACTTGCAGGAGCACCAGGCCCCGAAGCTCCTCGCCGGTTACAAGCGGATCACCCGCTACGGCTGCACCGGCTGCCACACCATCGGCGGCGACGGCGCCCCCGGCCCCGACCTGACCGACAACCGCCAGGTCGGCCCGAACCTCAAGCACGTCGCCTCCAAGGTCAGCCGCGACTGGATGCTCAAGTGGATCGCCAACCCCCACGCCTTCCGGCCCGATAGCCGGATGCCCCGCTTCTTCGGCGTCACCAACAACGACCACCCCGACGACTGGCCCAAGAACTACGCCGAGATCCACGCGATCACCCACTACCTCTTCCAGAACAGCACCGAGCCCGAGGACTTCGTCGATCCGCCTTCGAAGAATGACCCGGCCCGCGGCAAGCAGCTCTTCCTCGAAAAGGGCTGCCTCGCCTGCCACGCCAACAAGCCCTACGGCGAGGCGATCTGCCCAGCTCGCTCGAAGCCGAGATCAGCGACGAATACGCGATTGACCCCGACAAGACGTACGCCCCGGACGTCTTCCCTGAGAACGTCCGCCAGTACGCCAATGCCGACTTCGGCCCGAACCTCTCCAGCATGGCGGCCAAGTTCCCCAGCGAGCAGCAGGGCTACCGATGGCTCGCCAACTGGATTCGCGCCCCCGAGCGCTACCATCCCAAGAGCCTGATGCCCAACCTCCAGCTCTCCGACCAGGACGCCGCCGACATCGCCGCCTGGATTCTCTCGGCCCGCGACGACTGGAAGCCCGAGGCCGCCGAGAAGTTCTGGCCGGTGAAGGTGGAGGTCCCGCCCGTCGAGTGCGCCGGAGGTCCAGAAGGGGCTCGACGAGCTGGTCTCGCTCTACCTCTCCAAGACGAAGGTCTACAACAAGCGCACGATCCTGCTCTCCGAGGTCGATAGCGTCATCGCCCAGATGAAGACCGACGAGAAGCTGACCTACCTCGGCGAGCGCACGATCAGCCGCCTCGGCTGCTTCGGCTGCCACAACATCCGCGGCTTCGAAGGGGCCAAGCCGATCGGCACCCCGCTCAACGGCTGGGGCCTCAAGAACCCGATGCGGCTCGACTTCGCCCACATCAGCGAATACTTCACCTCGCAGGCTCTCGGCGAGGAAGGCGAGCGCGACGGTACGCCCGAGTTCTACCAGGAGAAGCTCGCCGAGCACGACCGCATGGGCTTCCTCTACCAGAAGGTCCACCGCCCCCGCAGCTACGACTACAAGAAGGACCGCGAGGACATCCTCGCCTGGGACGAACGCCTCCGGATGCCCCAGTTCTCCTGGGCCGACGACCGCGAGGCCGTCGAGGAGGTCATGACCTTCGTCCTCGGCCTGACCGGCGAGATCATCCCCGCCCAGTACCTGCCCCACTACGACCCGCCCAAGCAGGCCCTCGCCCAGGGCGAGCGCCTCCTCGAACGCTACAACTGCCGCGGCTGCCACACCCTCGCCATGCCGAAGTACACCATCGCCGCCGGCGCCAATCTCGACAGCGTCTTCAAGGGCTTCGACGCCTCGGACCCGAACACCTTCCAGGCCAACGTCGGCCTCTCCTACGACAACCGCGCCAAGGACTACCTCAGCCTCTTCCACGAGCGCGGACTCGACCTCGAGTACGAGGCCGGCAAAGCCCCCGAACTCGGCCCGCCCGACCCCGGCCCGGTCACGATCGAAGGCATGCCCACGTTCGTCGATGTTCAGGAGGACGACCAGGGCAAACCGGTAAAGACGGTCTATGTCCAGGTCTGGCGGCCGGTCACGATCCGCGGCTACACCTTCAACGTCGGCGATACCGTCCTGCTCGACCCGGACAAGGTCCAGGTCACGCCCGCCGAGGGCGGCAACTTCGCCTGGCTCTACTCGGCCTTCGAGGCCCAGCAGACCGGCGAGCCGATGCCGCCCGTCTGGAACAAGCTGCCCCCGCCGCTCCTGCGCGAAGGGCTCAAGGTCCAGACCCCCTGGCTGACCGGCTTCCTCCTCGACCCCGAGAAGATCCGTCCCGCCGCGCAGCTCCGGATGCCCCGGTTCCACTACGGCTCCACCCCCCCGAGATCGCCGCCGAGGCCGCTCCGCGAGGAGCCGCAGGCCGAGACCCGCGACCTGGCCAACTACTTCGCCGCCCGCGACGGCGCCGTCTTCCCCTACCAGGAAGTCCCCCAGCGCGAGCAGCAATACCTCGCCTCCCGCGAGTCGATCTTCGCCGGTACCGGGAGACAGCACGCCTCCGCATCCGAGTCGGCCGTCGCCCCCTCGTCGAAGTACCTCGCCGCCGGCTGGGAGCTGATCACCAAGAACCAGTGCGTCCAGTGCCACACGATCGGCCAGTACCAGCCGACCGGCGAACCGAAGACGTTCGGACCCGACCTCCGCAACGTCCACGCCCGCATCCGTCCCGATTACATGCTCAACTGGATCGCCCAGCCGACTCGGACCTTGCCCTACACGGCCATGCCTCAGGTCTTCCTGCCCACCCCGCCCGAGGGCACCCCGCCCTTGCCCGGCGTGCCGAAGCAACTGGATGGCAAGCCGCTGGAGCAGATCCAGACGGTCCGCGACACCCTGATGAACTTCGTCACGACCGTCGAGCAGCAGCTCGCCAAGGTCGCCCCGCCCCCCGAACCGCCCCCGGCCACCGCCCCGCGGCGGGCGGCCAGGGCCAGGGTGCGGCCCAGGCCGCCCCCGCCCCCGGCGCCGAGTGACGTCGGCGGCCGGTCGCCACCACCCAACACGGATGGACAACCCGAAACCCTTCACGGGGCCCGGTCGCCACCGGGCCCCTTCCCACTGACAAGACCCAACCTCGACCCCCGGGAGACACCGATGACGCTCTGGAAGTCCCTGCGTACCCTCGCCCCCCTCGGCCTGCTCGCGGCCCTCGCCGGCTGCGGCGGCGGTGATGAGAAGACCGATACCGGCGTCGTGGTTGTGACCGAACCCGGCAAGCTTCCCGCCGCCGGCACGGCGGGCTCCACCGCTCCGACCGCTGGCGAGGGCGCCGCCGCGACCGAGAAGGCGGGCGGCGAGGCCCCCGCCGCCGCCGCGACCGCCTCCGGCTGGGGCACGCTGAAGGGCAAGGTCACCTTCGAGGGTGACCCGCCCAAGCCCGAGGTCCTCGTCGCCCAGGGAGCCACCGACGTCAAGGACGCCGCCGTCTGCGCCAAGAATGCGATCGTCTCCGAGAAGCTGGTCGTCGATCCCGAGAGCAAGGGGGTCAAGTGGGCGATCGTTTACATTCCGAAGCCCACAGCGGTCAACCCGGAGGCCGAGTCCGAGGCCCAGTCCGCCCAGGTCGAGTTTGACCAGAACGGCTGCACCTTCGAGCCGCATGCCCTGGCCGTGATGAAGGGTGCCACCGTCCTGATCAAGTCCAGCGACCAGGCCGGCCACAACGTCCACACCCAGCTCCGGTTCACCAACTTCAATCAGGGAATCCAGCCCGGAACCTCCGCCCCCCTCCCGATCAAGGTCGCCGACAACCGCCCCGGGCCCGTCATCTGCGATATCCACAACTGGATGAAGGCCTGGTGGCTGACCCTGAACAACCCCTACTTCGCCGTCACCAACGAGAAGGGCGAGTACGAGATCAAGAACGTCCCGGCCGGCGAGCAGAAGGTCGTCGTCTGGACCGAGGCCACCAACCTCCTGACCCCCTCCTCCGGCGAGCCCGTCACCATCAAGGCCGACGACGCGGTCGAGAAGGACTACTCCTTCAGCGCCTCGCAGGTCAAATGACCGCCGCGGCCCGGAGCCGTCCCGCATCTCTCGCAGGACCCTCACCCCGGCCCTCTCCCCCTGGGAGAGCTTGCCGCGCAGCGGCCGGGTGAGGGTCCCGCACGGATTTTCCCCCCGCCCACGACCCGACTCCGCCGCCGTCGCGGACGTCGTCAATTGGAAAACTGTCTCAAAGGCAGATATTCCCACACCTTCCGTCTCCGCCACGCGGAAAATCGCCCCCAACAGCCCACTTCCCCGTTGATCAGGCCTTCCCGCCCGTCTATAGTATTTCTGTCGGAACGGACGTCACACGCGACCGGGCCGGCTTCGGGTCGCACGCAACGTAGTGCGACGGACTGGAGCCCGCTCCTGCGCGAGGCTGGTCTCCCGCGGGCCCGGGGAGTCTTTTCCGAAGGGAGGTGATCACGTGTGTAGTGACAACCAGAGGCGGCTCGCCTAACGGCAGCCGACGGGTTGCCCGTCGGGCAGCCGCACCCTTCCCGGTCGCATCCCCAAACCGGATGAAGACAGGGCTGGCCAGGACCGGATCGCCGGTCCTGGCCGGATAGATTTCGAATCATGCCCCCGTTTCGTTTTCCATCCGGTTCAGGTCCGTGCGAACCTGTGATCCGGAACCACCTCCTCTCTCCAACACCCGGCTTGCTTTGATGACCCCGCCCAGGACCCCTGCCCCATCCGGCCGCGACACGCTCTCGCCCCCGCGGCGCTGGTGGTGGTACTGGTCCTTTTATTTTACCGGGGAAACGTCCGCAGGTTTCCGGGCCGGGGTGGCCTTCTGAGCCCATCCCCGAACACAAAACAACCCAAGGCCCCGGGACCTGCCGAGAGGTTCCGGGGCCTTTCTCGTTTGGTCTCGGCGTTCGCCCCAACCCAGCGCGCCCCCCGCATTCCCACCTTTCCCGGAGGACGGGTCACCGTGATTGTCGTCATGAAACCGGAAGCGAGCGACGGCCAGATCGATCACATGGTCGCGCACATCGAGTCGCTCGGCCTGCGTCCCCAGGTCATCCGCGGCACGCACCAGACGGTCATTGCCGCCGTCGGCGAGGAGCGCGTCGGGCTCGTCGAGGCGCTGGAGCCGGGCGAGGCCGTGGAGAAGGTCCTGCCGATCATGGCCCCATACAAGCGGGCCAGCTCCGAGCTGAAGTCGG
The DNA here is from genome assembly GCA_963752755.1 of uncultured Planctomycetales bacterium. Lineage (GTDB taxonomy): Bacteria > Planctomycetota > Planctomycetia > Isosphaerales > Isosphaeraceae > CAVVZJ01. Next base: position 48,178 of record CAVVZJ010000015.1, read on the forward strand.
AACGGACCGTCGTCCAGGCCCGCGACCTCGTCGTCGGCGGCAAGAAAATCGCCGTAATCGCCGGGCCTTGCTCGGTCGAGAGCGAGTCCCAGATCGTCGCCCTCGCCCGCACGCTCAAGGCCAAGGGGGCCACCGGCCTCCGCGGCGGCGCGTTCAAGCCGAGGACGAGCCCCTACAGCTTCCAGGGCCACAAGGAAGACGGCCTCAAGATGCTCGCCGCCGCGCGGGCTGAGACTGGTCTGGCGATCGTCACCGAGGTGATGGCCCCCGAACACGTCCCACTCGTCGCCGAGTATGCCGACGTCCTCCAGATCGGCGCCCGGAACATGCAGAACTACCAGCTCTTGCAAGCCGTCGGTGACAGCGGCAAGCCCGTCCTCCTGAAGCGCGGCATGGCCGCCTCGATCGACGAGTTCCTCCTCGCCGCCGAGTACATCCTCGACCGCGACAACCCGAATGTCATGCTCTGCGAGCGCGGCATCCGCACCTTCGAGGAGCACACCCGCTTCACCCTACCGCTCGCGACCGTGCCTTACCTCCACGACAAGAGCCACCTGCCCGTCGTGGTCGATCCCTCCCACGGCACCGGCAAGTCCCGGCTCGTTGCACCCATGGCGAAGGCCGCCGTCGCCTGCGGATCCGATGCCCTGATCGTCGAGGTCCACGACGATCCCGAGCACGCCATGAGCGACGGCGCCCAGACGATCACCCCCGCCGCCTTCGAACGCATGATCTCTGAATGCCGCCGGATCGCTGAGGCCGTGGACCGAACCATGTAACCGCGACTCCTTTCCATCAACTTCGGGGCCGCACCCGAGCCACCGGCCGGCCCCGACTCGTTCGCTCTCGATCCACCTCGTCGTGCCATCGCGTCGACCTTCTCCCCGGGACAAACGTACGGGTGTAGCACAACGATGGGCGTTGAATATCGGCGGGGTCGGCCCTACTTCTACCGCAAGGAACGCCGCGGCGGGCGGGTCGTGTCAGTGTACGTCGGAGTCAGAGCGGTCGGCGACCTGGCGGCTCAACGCTCCGCCCTCGATGCCCAAGCGCGGGCCGATGAAGTCGAACGCTGGCGAGCCGACCGCCAACGGCTCGAAGCGGTGGAGCGGGAGTTCCACGCCTACTTCGATCGGGTCGAGGCGCTCGGTCGGGCGACGTTGACGGCGGCCGGGTATCACCAGCACCATCGAGGCGAGTGGAGGCGGAGGCGGGTCATGAATGAAGCGAAGCTAACCGTGCAAACCCACCGTCGGATGATGCGGCGAACAAGAGCCCGATCGCGGGAAGGAGACGCGGGCCATTTTCGAACGGGCAAAGAATGGCGACAGAAAGTACCTTCCAATCCTCCGGGCGTTGCTCGACGATCCCGAACGCAGGCCGGACGTCGTTGATCGATCCGGCTCCCCCGCCTCCTGGCTCCATAGTCATCTCGTCAGCACGACCGCCGACAAGAATCTGGTCGCCAGGGAATCCATGAGCCGGAAACTTGCCAAGCTTCAGGCGGAGTTGGGGGGGCCGGACCCCTCGCCCATCGAACGCCTCTTGGCCGAGCGGGAGGCGCTCTGCTGGTTCTAGTGGTCTGTCAGTCGTCGATTGTCGGGTAGAGCTTGCGGAGCTTCACCCGGGCGTCGGCCGTCGTGAATTGCCAATCGGCCCTCACACCGTCCCCGTTCCGCCGACCTTCCCAGGCCGAGACGTGATTCACCAGCGCCGGCCGCTCGCCGAGGCGGTCCGGCAGGTCACGGCCCAGGGCGCTCAACTCGATCTCCGCCATGTTCAGCCAACTGCCATGCTTCGGCGTGAGATGCACCTCCAACCGGGCCGCCACCCGCTCCGCCTCCTCCGGCGCGAACGCCTCGTACAGGCTGGCCAACGAGTGCGTGTTGAGCTGGTCCATCACCAGCACTACCCGCTCCGCCTCGTGGTACCGGCCGTCGACGAGGTCCCGCACGAAGTGCGCCGAATCGCGGCGCTTCCTCGTGTCCGTCACCTCGACATGCCGCCAGCCGGCCAGCGGCTCGAACGCCAGGAACAGGTTGGACACGCCGTTGCGGACGTCCACGCTGTCGTAGCGCTCGACGCGCCCCGGCGCCGGCGGCAGCGGTTCGCGGACCTCGCCGATGAGTTGCTTGCTCGTCTCGTCCAGGCCGACCACCGGCCGGCTCGGGTCGTAGGGGCGATGGTAGAGGTTCAGGACGTCCTCCATGTGGGAGACGAACTCGGCCGAGGATTTCGGCGGGATGCACCCCATCGGCCTCAGGTGCGGCTTGATCTCGTTTTTTTCAGCGCCCGGCGCACGGCCTCGTGCGACAGCGACGCGGCGTGCTCCAAGTCCACCATCTGCCCGGCCAGCAGCCGCAGGGTCCACCGCTACTTGCCCTTGGGCGGCTCGGAGCAGGCCAGGGCGATCAGGTGGGCCTCCTGGCGGCCGTCCAGCGCGCGGGCATAGATCCGCTTGGTCGGCTTGGGGAGCAAGGCCGGTCCCCGGCCCTGCTCGACGAACCGCTGGCGGACCCGCTCGATGGTGCGAGTGCTGGTATCCAGGGCCGCGGCGATGGCGGCGTCGGTGCGGCCCGGCCCGTCGGGAGCCTCATCGGCCTGGAGCAGGATGCGGGCGTGGGCCAACTTGCGGGCGTCGGTCTTGCCTCGCGAGATTATCGCCTCCCACTCGGTCCGCTCTTCGGGGGTGAGCGTCACCCGATAGCTCTTGGCCATCGCGCCCTCGGTCGGTTCGGCGTCCAAAAAATCCGACCGAGATGATGCAGGGATTGACCCGACAGAGCAAGACTGACAGACCACTAGTTGGACTGTCACGGATTCCACTATTGCTTTGATTCGAAAGAGGTTACGATCGGCGGCGTAGGAATTCCGCGGGAGGGGCTGTCATGTCGCTCTTGGACCATCCCGACGCCCAGACGTTGCTGGCCGACGCCGTCGTGACACCCGAACAGGCCTGCGACTGCCAGGACCGGCTCAACGCCTTCCTCCAACGCTACCTGCCTTGCTTCTACCGCGTCGAACAGCGGGCCAACGCCACCCTCGTCATCCGCGGCCTGGTCAGCGGCCTGCAGCGCAAGACCTGCGAGCCGATCGCGATCGAGGCCGGCGTCCATCGCAAGCCGATCCAGTTCTTCGTCGGCGCCGGCCAGGGGGACGACGAGGCGGTCATGGCCGAGTTGCGTCGGGACGTCCGCGAGACCCTCGGCGACGAGCGGGCCATCCTGGTGCTCGACCCCAGCACGTTCCCCAAGAGTGGGACCGAGTCCTGCGGCGTCGCACGCCATTGGTGCGGCCGGCTCGGCAAGCAGGACAACTGCCAGGTGGGGGTCTTCCTGATCTATGCCGCCCCGGGCGGATACGCCCCGCTGGACCGGCGGCTCTATCTGCCCGAGGACTGGGCCCAGGATCCGGACCGCCGGAAGAAGACCCACGTCCCCCCGGAGGTCCAGTTCCAGGAGTCGTGGCGGATCGCCATCGCTCTGTTGCAGCGGTGCCGCCGGGAGCTGCCCCAGGCCTGGGTCATCGGCGATGATGAGCTAGGCCGCCCGGTCCAGATCCGGGCCTGGTTGCGGCGCCACGGCGAGCGGTACATCCTGGACGTGCCCTGCAACACCCGCATCCGGGACCTGGAGTGCCGGCGTCCGCGACGTCGGCGTGCCGGCCGGGGTGCGAGGCGTCAGACGCCGTTCTGCCGGGCGGATGCCTGGGCGGCGCGGCAGCCGGCGAGCCGCTGGGCCCGGTTGACGGTGCGGCCCAGCGAGCGGGGTCCGCTGCAGGTCGAGGCCTTGACGGTGCGAGTGCGGACCAAGCAGGATCGACGGCTCGGCCCGGAAGAGCGTCTGGTGGTGATGCGAACCGTGGAGGAGAAGCCGCAGACCCACTACGCGCTGAGCAACGCCGAGGCCGACGTCTCGCTGGCCGAGTTGGTCCGGGTCCGGTTCACGCGGCACCGGATCGAGGAGGCGTTGGAGGCCGGCAAGGGGGAAGCGGGCCTGGCCCACTACGAGGTGCGCAGCTGGGTGGGCTGGCACCACCACATGACGCTGTCCTTGCTGGCATTATGGTTCTTGATCCGGGAGCGGCGTCGCCTCGGGGGGGGAAAATCCCGGCGGTGACGGTGTCGCAGGTGCGGGAGATCTGCACGCGCTTGCTGCGGGTGCCGACGCCGAGCTCGGAGCGGATCGCCGAGCAAGTCACGCGGGTGCTGTGGCGCAAGGAGGCGGCGCGGATCTACAAGTGGCACAAGGCCACCGGTACGTTCCCGCCGCGCCGCGAAACGCCCGATACAAGTTAGCTATCGACTATATCTCGAAACGGTGACAGTCCAACTAGGCCCGAGACCGTCGCCGAGGCGTTCGACCTCGCCGAGGTCCCCAACCTCCCGCCCCGCTACAACATCGCCCCGACCCAGCCGGTCCCGGCGGTGCGGCTTGACCCCGACAGGGGAGACAGGAAACTCGGCTTCCTCCACTGGGGCCTGATCCCCTCCTGTGCCGACGACCCGGCCATCGGCAACCGACTGGTGCGTCATGTCACCTGACGTCGTATCCCTTATGTAATGAGGAGGTTTCTCGGACAATGAAACCTGGGTCAACCGGCTTACCGGACTCCGAAAGGGGAGAAGGGACCACAGCATGCCGGTGAAGTGGAGGCAGGCGAGATCAGCTAGCCGAACGCTCTGCAAGACCGCGTGACAAGGCTAAGGCTATACTGCCTGAAGTCCAATCCCGATCGGAGCAGTTGCCCTCCCCTCACCCGGGATGGAACCGAAAAGCTGATTAAGTGAGGACAACTCGTGCCTTCCCATATCATTCGGGGGATGAGCAAGTCCGCGAGGTGTGATACCCGGAGAGATTCCGGGGCGTAGGGATGAGTGGACAGCCTAAATCACGCTGATTTGTACGACGTCGAGGGAACATGAGATCGCCTAAGGGCGCGAGCCCCAGGGCGACGGAGGCCCGATAGTAGTCCGCGGCCGGGAGAGCCGGCCACATGGCGAAGCGGGCCAGGTGGTCAGATGGCGGGAAGTCGAGGTACGCGAGATGCGTGACGCCGAAACGATCCTCGCCATCATTCGTCAGAGAGGCAAGGAGGGTCTCGACCTGGAGGATGTCTATCGACAGCTCTACAACCCGGACCTCTACCTGCGGGCCTACGGTCGGATCTACCGCAATGCGGGGGCGATGACCGGGGGCGCAACGGCAGAGACCGTGGACGGGATGTCGAGGAGGAAGATCGATGCGATCATCGACCGGCTGAGGCACGAGCGCCATCGATGGACCCCCGTCAGGCGGACCTACATCCCGAAGAAAGGAGGTAAACTCCGTCCGCTCGGCATCCCGACTTGGTCGGACAAATTGCTGCAGGAGGTCATGCGCTCCATCCTGGAGGCATACTACGAGCCGCAATTCACCGCCAAGTCGCACGGCTTTCGCCCGGGGCGCGGATGCCACACGGCACTGCGCGAGATCTTCGTCACCTGGAGAGTGACGATCTGGTTCATCGAGGGTGATATCAAAGGGTGCTTTGACAACATCGACCATGCGATCCTGTTGTCGATCCTCCGCGAGAAGATCCACGATAACCGCTTCCTGAACCTGGTGAGGAACCTGCTCGAGGCCGGATACCTTAGGGGTCGGGCAAAAATAAAGTCGTCAACTTTTTGTGCAGTGGGGAGTGATGGTGTAGTTCCATTCGCCGTGGAACTGAGCCGGCTTGAGGTTCACCTTGGCCAGGTGCTCGTCCGTGACAGTGATGCCGGTCTCGTACTTGCCTTCGTCGAGCGCGGCTCTCACGATGAGCCCCTTCTTGGTTCGCGTGGCGGCGATCAAGTTGACGATCACCTGGACACTCACCAACGGCTTGCCGCGCCAGTTCTGGGTGATGAAGCTGAACCGCCGGTGCTCCACCTTGTTCCACTGGCTCGTGCCCGGCGGGAAGTGGCTCACCGTCAGCTTCATGCCGATCGCGTCGGCCAGACCCTGCAACGCGACCTTCCACAAGCGGGTGCGGTACCCGTTGCTCCCCCCGCCGTCCGCGGTGATGAACAACTCGGTGGCGTGGGGAAAGCGGGAGGTCCCCATCTCTTGCCACCACCGGCGAATGCTCGCGGCCGCGAAGTAGGCGGTGTCATGGTCGATCCCCACGCTGACCCAGCCCTGGTTGTTGGTCACGTCGTAGACGCCGTAGGGGATCGCCTTGCCCAGTTCCTTGTCCTGAAAGTCGTGGACGCGCACCGGCTCCGGTTGGCCCTCGGGGCACCACTCACGGCCGCCGTTCTTGAAATCCCCCACCAACTCCTTCTTCTTCGTGTCCACCGAGATCACCGGCTGATGCCGCTTCTGGAACCGCGCCGCCTGCGCGTTGATGAACTCGAACTGGGCGTTACGGTCGGGGTGTTGGTTGCCCTCGCGCGTCTTACGGTTGGCTTGCAGGCTCTAGCCGGCCTCGTGGAGCAGCCACGCCACCGTGCGATAGCCGGCCCGGTGTCCCTGCCCGGTCAACTCCGTCGCCAACCGTCGCGTGCTCTTGCACGTCCAACGCAAGGGCGACATCGGATCGCCCCGCGTCCGCGGCTCCAGCAGCCCCTCCAAGGTGGCGACCAACGTCGGGTCCGATTCCGTCAGGCGCTGCGCCCCGCCCCACCACGTCGCAAGCTCTCGGTTACGGGTTCGTCCGGGTGGCTCCCGCGGTACTCCAGCTCTCGAAGCCCGGCCTGGATGGTGTCCCGCGCCAGTCCCGTGGCCGTAGCGACCGCCGTCACGCCTCCGTACCCGTAGTCCCGCGCTTCCGCCGCCGCCCACTGTCGTCTCGAGCGCTCATCGAGCACGGCGTCCAGCGCGGGATACTTGAGGCGGATCCGTTCTATGACAGTTGCATCCTGCATGACTCGACAGCATAGCAATCCCGGCCCTGCGGTAAAGGAAAAGTTGACGACTTTATTTTTGCCCGGGCCCTTAGTGGTTCATCCGGCAGGTGATTTGCAGATGGATGGAGGCATCACCAGGAGGTGCCCCATGGCCGCCCGAGTCACGCTCCGCCCGATGACCCCCGAGGAACAGCAGGCCATCGCCGACCTGCTCCACTCGCGCACCGCCCCGGTCCGCCTGGTCGAGCGCGCCCGCATCGTCCGGGCCGCCGCCGACGGCCGATCCGCGCCCGTCATCGCCGCCGAGTTGGGCTGCTCACGCCCCACGGTCTATGCCTGGGTCCGCCGCTTCAACGACCAGGGGGTCGCCGGCCTCCAGGAGCGGCCCCGCGCCGGCCGGCCCCCGACCTACACCGCGGCACAGCGGGCCGAGGGCGTCGCCGCGGCGCTGACCGACCCCAAGGCCCTCGGCCTGCCGTTCGGCTGCTGGACGCTGGACCGCCTCCAGGCCTACCTCAGCGAGCAGAAGGGCCTGGCCATCAAGCGGAGCCGCATCGACGAGGTCCTCACGGAGGAGGGCCTCCGCTGGCGGAAGCAGGAGACGTGGTTCGGCGAGCGGGTCGACCCCGACTTCGCCGAAAAAAGGGGGCGATCGAGCGGCTCTACACGGACCCGCCGGCGGGCTCGGTCGTCGTCTGCCTCGACGAGATGGGGCCGGAGTCGGCCAAGAGCTTCCCGGGCCGACAGCTCGTCCGCGTCGAGCCCCGAGGCGACGCCGATGGCCGAGGCCGGCCGGCCGGACGCGCCAAGCAAGAGATCGACTACGGGCGGCGCGGCAAGGGATACCTCTTCGGCGCCTTCCGCCCGGCCACCGGCGAGGCGTTGACGCGCCCGTATCCCAGCCGCAGCGCCGCCAACTGGGCCGACTTCCTGGCCCACGCCGAGTCCTGGGTGCCGGCGGAGGTCGGGCGGGTCTACGCGATCGTCGACAACCTCAGCGCCCACCGGGCGACCGACGTGCTGCTGTTCGCGTTGGCCCACCCGCGCTGGGAATTCGTGTTCCAGCCGAAGTACGCGGCGTACCTGAACCTGATCGAGCCCTGGTGGAAGGGGCTGCGGAGCCTGGCCCTGAAGGGGCGTCGGTTCGAGACGTGGGAGGAGGTCTGCCGGGCGATCGAGGAGGCGACGGCCTACTGGAACTGGCACCGCCACCCGTTCGTCTGGGGCCGGCGCCGGAGACACCGGCCGCGACGCCGCCCCGGCATCGCGGCCGTACCCGGAGTCAGGGGACTTGCCGGATGAACCACTTAGCGGTGGCGGCGATGCGCCTGCGACGTCGGGGACTGAGAGTCTGTTCCAAAAGGGGCGTCGGCTGTAGTTTGGGGGGATGGAACGCAAAGCCTACCCCAGCGACCTGACCGACGCCCAGTGGCGCCTCCTCGCTTCCCTGATCCCCGAGGCCAAGCCCGGCGGCAGGCCCCGCAAGTACGAGATGCGCGAGGTCATCAATGGCCTGCTCTACCTCAACCGCGAGGGCTGTTCCTGGCGGGCGTTGCCCCACGACCTGCCCCACTGGAAGACCTGCTACAACTTCTTCCGCCGGTTCGAGGCCGACGGCACCTGGGACGCCCTGGTCGCCGCGTTGCGGGGGGAGGTGCGGACGAAGCTCGGCGCGCGCCGACGCCCAGCGGCGCCTGCATCGATAGCCAGTCGGCCAAGACGGCGCACGGCGGGGCCGAGGTCGGCGTCGATGGCGGCAAGATGGTGCGGGGCCGCAAGCGACATATCGTCACCGACACGCTGGGGTTGCTGCTGATCGTCGTGGTCACCGCGGCGAACCTCGACGACGGGGCGACGGCGCCGCGGCTGCTGGCCGGTCTGCCCGCCGTGACGTTCCCCCGGCTGGCCGTGGTGTGGGCGGACCGGAAGTACCGCAACTCCCGGCTCGACGCCTGGCTGTCGGGCCAGGACCGGCTCCGCGTGGAGGTGAGCTCGAAGCCCGAGGGCGAGCGGGGGTTCAAGCCGCTGAAGGTGCGGTGGGTGGTCGAGCAGACCTTCGGCTGCCTGCTGCGGTGGCGGCGGCTGGTGCGGGACTTCGAGCGGCTGCCGGAGACGACGCGGCGATGGTCAAGCTCAGCTCGATCCATCGGATGGTCCGCCGTGCCCGGCCGCCGCGATGGCGGAAGAAATTCCGCTACAAGCGGCCGCCCAAAGCGGCCGCTCGAGTCTTTTGGAACAGTCTCTCAGTCGTGACCAGCCCCGTCCCGGCGGCGATCTTGCTGCGATCGTAGAGCCAGTTCCGCAGGTAGTTCTTCTGGTGGTCGAGCAAGACGTACCGGAGATGCTCTGGGTGCTCGACCAGGTGGAAGTGTCAGGACCCGGCATGAAGCCGCATGACGTCGCCATACCATTCCCGCACTTCCACGAGGTGCCGAAGCGGGTCGCACCGCATGTGCCCAACACAGGGATAGCGAGTCGACTTTCGTTCCTCCTGCGCTTCGGTGTGGTCGACGAATGGCACTTAGATTTCCACAAGCTACAGCCTGAGATCGGGATACAGCGATAGCGGGGCTCTGGCTCTGATGGGGGCAGGTGCACTCCTCCTCCAACCCGGAGCCAGAGCGATGCGAGGCCCTTCGCACGGACGTCTTCGCCAGCAGGTCGACACCCTTCGGCGGGAGTTCCTCCAGGGGGGCGAACTCCCCTTCGCCGATGTCCTCTCGTCGGGGTGCCTCACCGAGGCGATGGCCGAGATCAAGGCGGCCTGGAACGACCGCATCTTCACCCCGCTTGTGACCCTCTGGGTCTTCCTCGGCCAGGTGCTCAATGCCGACCAGTCCGGCCGCGCCGCGGTCGCCCGACTGATCGCGCATCGCGTCGCCGAGGGGCTGCCGCCGTGCAGCTCGGACACAGGCGGCTACTGCCAGGCGCGGAAGCGCCTGCCTGAGCGGTTCTTCGCCGCCGTGGCCCGCCTCGTCGGGCGAAACCTCGACGCACAGGTCGATCGTCGCTGGCTCTGGAAGGGCCGACGCGTCTGCCTGTTCGACGGGTCCACGGTCTCCATGCCCGACACCCCGGAGAACCGGCGCGAGTACCCGCTGGCCTATAACCAGGTCCCCGGGACGAGCTCCGCCCCCGCTCGGATCGGGGCCATCATCTCGCTGTCCTGCGGCGCGATCCTCGACCTGGGCATCGGCCGCTACGCCGGCAAGGGCCAGGGCGAGGTCAGCCTCCTGCGCCAGCTGTGGGACGTGCTCCGCCCCGGCGACGTGCTGCTGGGCGACCGCCTGATGTCGGGCTGGGTCGGCATGTACCTGCTCAAGCAGCGGGGCGTCGACACCGTCAGCCGCCTCTCGGCGCACCGCCGGGCCGACTTCCGCAAGGGGAGGCGCCTGGGCAAGGACGACCACCTCGTCGTGTGGAAGAAGCCCACGTCGATCCGCTCGGTGGACCGGAAGACCTACAACGAGCTGCCCGAGGCGATCACGGTCCGCGAGGTGCGATTCCGGGTGGAGCAGGCGGGGTTCCGGACCCGGTCGATCGTGGTGGTGACGACCCTGCTGGACCCTGCCCAGGCGAGCCGGGAGGAGCGGGCCGAGCTGTACCGGGCCCGGTGGAACAACGAGCTCGATCTGAGGTCGATCAAAGTCACGCTCCAGATGGACAGGCTGCGATGCAAGACGCCGGAGCTCGTGCGCAAGGAGATCTGGACGCACGTGCTGGCGTACAACCTGATCCGCACGGTGATGGCGCAGGCGGCGGCCGGCGAGGGGGTCGCGCCGCGTTCGATCAGCTTCAAGGCGACGCTCCAGGTGCTCGAGGCGTTCCGGCCGCTGATCGCCCCCCGGGCCCACCTCGGCGCGGGGCACCTGGCGGCACTCTACGGGCCGCTGCTCCGGGCCATCGCGGTCCATCGGGTCGCCGACCGGCCCGACCGGTTCGAGCCCCGCATGACCAAGAAGGGGCCGAGGGGGTACGAGAGCCTGAAGAGGCCGCGGAAAGAGATCAAACTCCAGATGCTCAAACGAGCTAGCAAAATCTAAGTGCCATTCGTCCGAAACGCCGCAGGACCGAAACGCCGCAGGGCGACTCACAACTCGCCTCAATCCGAAAAATCGCCCCATCCAGGCCCATGCCCCCAAGGATTCTGTGAACGCCCCGATCCGGCCGCGACCGACTCCTGCTCCTGGAGCCGACGGCTCAGTTCGGGGATGGCCCCCCAATGATCGCGCGGAGGGGTAAGGTCCAGCGGCACGGAGGCCGATGCGATGCCGACCAGCCTCAGGACGGCGGCGGAGAGCTACTTCCGCGCCAAGGCCCTCTCGCGCGGGACCCGCAACGAGTACCTCACGACCCTCAGGAAGTGGGACGACTGGGGCGCCGGCCCACCGGTCGAGCAGCTGCGGCGCAGGGACGTCCGCGAGTTCCTCGACTGGGTCCACGAGCAGGCCATCAAGGACAGGGGGACGAACCCCGGCCGCACGGCCAACAAGGCTCGCGAGCAACTGCGTGCCATCCTGTCGTGGGCCTGGGAGCAGGAGCTCATCGACGCCCCGCCGCGGTTCCCCGGGCCGAGGGACCAGCGCGACGTCGCCGGCCGACACTACCTGACCAAGGCCGAGATCAACGCCCTCTACTTCGCCACGTACAAGTTGGCACGTCCGCGGGGCTGGGACGGCCCGTTGCCCGTCGGCCGTTACTGGCGCTGCGCTGGTCGTGTTCTTCAACTACGGCGTCGACACCGGGACGGTCTGGAAGTCCACGCCGGCCCATGAGCCGGTCCTCTGGCGGCACGTCATCTGGGATCGGAGGTCGCCGGATCGCGAGGCCAAGGAGCAGTCGCCCTGGGGCTGGCTGTTCTAGCGTCGGGTGAAGACCGGCAAGGCGTTCTACCGGCCGATGAACCGGGTGGTGCACGCGCACCTGCGGGGCCTCCTGCCGGACGACCCGCAGCCCGACGCGCCGGTGTTCCTCGGCGGTGGGGTGCGCCCGAACACCCGCTTCCAAATCCTGTGCACGCTTGCCGGCATCAAGCCGAGATTCGACATCGAGACCGGGCGGGAGGAGCCCTGGGAGCTGAAGGACCTGCGGAAGACCTGCGCGACGTACCACGACGAGCACGTTCCGGAGTCATCGGTGGAGATCCTCGGGCACTCGGTCGGTGGGATCACCTACCGCCACTACGCCCACCGAGCGCCGCTGGCGTTCCGTGCGATCATGACCCTGCCGCAGCCGACGGCATTCACGGCCATCCTGAAAGGGATCGACGGTGAGTGCCCGTGTTGCCGGCGTCGGTTCGCCGACGCCGGCTGAATCGGGCGACCACACCGAAGCCGGCAACGCTCCCGTCATCGAGGAGGATGTGTGCTGGTTCAGCGTGAATTGGAATTCTTGCCGGTTGGTGTAAGCGAGGGGTCGGAACCTCCTGTCCCGGATTTCGCGGCCTCGTGCCGCGAGGGTTTGACGCTTGGATGCCAATCCCGGAGCCTTCCAGGGCGGGAGCGAGCACGGGACCAGACGTTTCCGACTGGTCCCGGCTCCGGTCTTGGCCCCTGGGGCGACGCTCGGGGTGCTCCCCAGCAGAGCCCTATCCTCCGCCCAGGCTATCCCCGATTGTCGTCGCACCACGACGCTCACGCAACCTCCCGCGACGCCCGACGCAGGCGACGGCGGGTTTCCCGCGCCTCCTCCAGCTTGCGATCCCGCTCGGCGAAGATCGTCGCGTCCAGACCGGCGAGCTTGTCCATCGGCGTCACATAGCCCAACGCGCTATGCAAACGCACGGTATTATAGTAATCAACATACGACGAAATCAGACGCCGGGCCTCCTCCCGCGAACCGGGCGCCGCGGGACGAACGCATTCCCGCTTCAAGCGGCCGTGCCAACGTTCCAGCTTGCCGTTGGATTGGGGGTCGTACGGACTGGTCCGCACGTGCGTGATCCCCGCCACGCGGATGAATTCCTTGAAGTCCCGCGCGATGAACTGCGGGCCGTTGTCGCTGATGATCCGCGGCTTCTTGTCCGGGTAGCGTTCCAGGCCGCGCTGCACGATCGTCTCCACGTCGCGTTCGGTCATCGATTCGCGGATCTCCCAGTGCACGATCGCCCGGCTGAAGCCGTCGAGCACGCTGGTGAGGTAATCGAAGGTGCCGCCGACGTTGATGTACGAAACATCCCCATGCCAGTGCTCGTGGGCCGCCAGTGGCTGCACGAAGCCCGTCCCCTTCTTCGACGGTGAGAACGACCGCCGGTCGAGCCGGCCCGCGGCTTTGAGCACCCGATAGACGCTCGCCGGGCTGGTCGCCACCACGTCGTCGTCGAGCATCATGAAGGTCAACCGGCGATAGCCTTCCAGGGGATGCCGCTCGTGGTAGTCGAGGCTGGCCTGCTTCTCCCAGTCGTGCAGCCACCAGTCGCGGGGCACTTTGCCGTTGTGCTCGTTGACCTTGCCGTAGCGATGTTTCCAATCGTGGAACTTGCTGGTGCCCAGGCCGAGCCAGCCCAGCAGCCGCCGGGCGGGCAACTCGGTGCGTTCGGTCCAGCGGTTCACGAAATCGACGATCTGGTCGCGGGTGTCATGGGGAACCCAGGCTCCATTCCGGGTTCCCCAAGTTCTTTTTTTAGTTTGACATGTTCCTCCATGAGTTCCGCGATGACCTCGTTCTTCTGAACGAGCTTGGACTGGAGGTGCTCGATCTTGCGGTCCTTGAGCGGCTCGACGCGCGGGGGCCGTCCGGGTCCGTGCTGGAACGCCTTGGCGGCCTGGTCGAGGACGAGCTTGATCCAGTTGTGGATTTGGCTGGGCTGGAGGCCGAATTCATCGGCCAGGTCGGAGATCGGCTCCTTGCCGATGAGGTGGCGTCGAACGATCTGGGCCTTCTGATCGGGAGTGAAGTGCCTGCGGGTCTGACTCATGGAAGGTGCCTCCGATGGGGTCCATACTAACCCAACCGGCGGAGCGTTCCAGTTTCGGCTGAGGCACTACAGTGGCCGTCCGGCGACCCGAACAGTCGGATCGCTCGATTGTTCCAATTGCGCCATTTTTCCTTGACACGGGGGTGCGGCCTGCGTCCCCTACTAGTACAGGCAAGCCGGGCGAAATCCTGGACCACGAGGTCTACGCCCATTCAAGGGATCCCAGTTCAATGACCGGGCCGGAGGAACCGCCCCGCTTCACTCCTCAACGACGAGTCGGACACCCTCCGTCCCAACCTGGAGTTCTTGGCTTCGACCATGTTCCTTATCGCCTCGGTCGTGTCCCCCGCGATGCCGCAGGCTTCCGGTACTCTGTTGCACACCAGAGTCGGTCGGCCGGTGGTGGCTTTACCGGTCGGTGTCCACCACGGGGGGAGAAGGGGATTCAAGACATGAGGAAGGCGATTTCCGTTCGGATATTGGGGCTGCTGTGTCTGGGGATCGGCTTCGGCCTGGGGTCGAAGTCGCTCTGGGCCGGCCCCACACCGGGCCCCACGGATTGGTCGGACTGGGAGAAATACCGCGGAGCGGTGGTCCACCCGGCCACCATCATCAAGCCCCAGGACCTGGCGCGAGCCCAAGAGAACATCCGCCTGTACGCCTGGGCTCGGACCGAGGCGGAGCGAGTTCGCCGGTCGGCGGACGAGGCCTTGAAGACACTCACTCCCGAATTCGTCGAAGGGATGATCGAACGGACCACGCCCGGTTGCATGGGCCCGTGCCCGGCCTGCCGCGACCAGGGGCTTCCCTGGCATCCGAACGGGCGGTGGAACTGGTCGGCGTCGCGTCCGGAGCAGCTCGTGTGCTCCGTCTGCAAGACGGTCTTCCCCAACGAGAGGTTCCCCGAGACCGTCGTCGTCGAGTGCCAGTGGGGCCGGGGCCAGAGGTTCACCTTCATGGGCGGAGAAACCTTCAAGTGCTTCGGCTACACGCATGCTCGACCGAGCATCTCGGGGATCATCCGGGCGCGCAAGGCGGCGCACATGACGAGACTCGCAGAGACGCTCGCCACCGCCTACGCCCTGACCGGCCAACCGCGTTACGCGCGGGGGGCCAGGGCCATCCTGCACCGCTTCGCCGATGTGTTCCCCGAGTACCTGGTCCTGGCCGGGTACGGATACGGGGAGTACGCCGGGATGGATCCCCACGTGGCGGCCGAGCGGATCAACGACCTCCCGGAGGACGAACTCGTCTATCCGCCGAATCGGCCTGACCGGAAGATCTTCACCGGCTACTGGTCGGCTACCCGGATCGGCACCGCCGGCATGGACGGCGGCTGGGTCGTCCGGATCGCCGTGGCTTACGACCTGACCTGCGACGCCGAGGAGGACGGCGTCCCCGTCTACTCCGAGGATGAGGAGCGGCACATCGAGCGCGACCTGCTCCTGGAGAGCACCTATCTGGCCGCCTGCGACCCGGCGATCAACAACAAGTCGGTCGGCAACCGTGCCGGGGCGGCGGTGGTCGGGATGTGCGTCGGGCATCCGGGGCTGGTCCGGTTCGGCGTGGAGGGGTTCCAGAGGGCGGTGGACGACTGGTTCCTGCCCGACGGCGGCACGTCGGAATCGCCGGCCTATGCGCTGATGACCATGTCCGGCCTCCGGCCCTTCGCCCTGGCCCTGCGGGACTACTCCGACCCGCCGGGCTATCGGGCGGCCGACGGTGCGCGGCTCGACCACTTCGGCGCCGCCCGCGACTCGCGTTACGGCGCCTGCTGGCAAGGGCTGATCCGGACGCTCCAGGGCGACCTCCGCTTCCCGCCTTCGGCCGACTCGTATCGGACCACCCGCATCAGCCCCGGCTTCGCCGAACTGATCGCCCTGGCCGAACCGACCGACGAACACGTCGCGCTGCTCAAGGAGTCGGTCGGCGATGTCCCGGATCGGCGCTCCGCGCAAGACGCCCTCTTCTACCGGGAGCCCGGGCTTGAGGAGCGAGCGGTTCCGCCCTTGAGCCTGCCCGACGTGGTGTTCCCCTTCCTCGCCCAGGGCTACCTGCGCACCGGTGAAAGGGGACGCGAGGGCCTGTTGAAGCTCAATGCCAGCGATTACGGCAACCATCACCATCTCGACAGCCTTGACCTCTACCTCTGGCAAGAGGGCCGCGAGTTGCTCTCGGACCTGGGCTACTTGTGGGACCATCCCGACAAGTACCAGACGTACCGCACGTTCGCGCACAACCTCGTGATGATCGACGGCCGCGACCAGCAAAGGGCCGGGCGCGGCGGCAGCTTCCACATCTTCTCCGTCACACCCCGGATCAAGGTCATGGAGGCGTCGTCGGACGCCTACGGCCAGGGATCGCTCTACCGGCGGACGTGCGTGCTCGTCGACCACGGCGACGCGGGTTCCTACGTCCTCGACATCTTTCGAGCCGGGGCCGGCTCGACCCGGGATTACCTCTTCCACGGACCGAGCAACCGGTATGAGGCGGAGATGATCCCGCTGTCTCCGGCTTCACCGGACTCGCCCTTCCGTTCGCTCCCGCTGGAGAAGCTCTTGACGGCGTCCGGCGAGTCGCCCTGGAGCATCCGCTGGGAACTGCCGGACGGATACGAGTTCCGGGCGCTGTCTCCGGGGCAACCGGGCGAGGTCGTTGCCCTGGGTCAGGGCTGGGGTCAGCGCGACCACTATAACGCGGACCGGGGCGCCACGCTGCCGTACGTTGTCCGCCGCCGCGTGGGCGAAGGGCGCAGCGACGCCTTCGTCACCGTCTTCGCGGGGAACGCGGCGGGAAAGCGACTCGTCGAGGGGGTCAGGCTGCTGCCCGTCGGCGGAACCGAACCTCGCGACGCCGTCGCCGTGGCGGTCGAGACTTCGGATGGCACGGACCTGATCGTCAGCATGGTCGAGCCGCATCGCGTCACGGTGCCTTTCGGCGTCGGAGACGCGATCACCGACGGCTGTCTGGCCGCCGTCGTTTCCCAGCGCGGCCAGCCATCGCGGGCTTGCCTCGTGGGAGGCACGCGGCTTGAGGCGGCCGGGGTCAGGCTGAGGACTCCGGTTGCGGCCTACGAAGGAAAGGTCGTCGGTGTGGGCGGCACGCACACCGACTCCTATTTCGTTGTGGAAGGCAACATGCCCAGGGACCGGCAACTCGAGGGACAGACCTTGTTCGCCCTCGATCATGGCATTCGCAGGGCGTATCCCATCGTCGCGATCGAAGAGGCGGGAGGGCAGACCCGCGTGGTGACGAAGCGCACCGGTCGCGGCTTCGAGGCCCGCCCCGCCCAGCGATGGGACGTCCCCGTGACACTGGAGCGGCGAATCCCCGAATAACACTCTGTCGGCGGGCTCACGTCTCGTCACGACGCTCACCGGGCGCCGCCGGCCTTCCGGGCGATCATGACCCTGCCACAGCCGACGGCGTTCACGGCCATCCTGAAAGGGATCGAGGGTGAATGCCCATGCTATCGGAGGCGGTTCGCTGACGCTGGCTGAATCGGCCGACCACACCGAAGCGTGCAGTGAAGCTGACTTTGGCTCGGACGGCTGCAACATACGCCGTCGTGGGAATCGCGCAGGCATAGGACGAAGGAAGCGCGCCCCCGGGATCGGGCCGACCGGGGGCCGCAGTCATGGTTCGGCGACCTCCTCGGCCTGACGGCAGTAGACGCACCGAATCGTCCGGTGGCTCCCAATCGGCTCCTTGCCCGAGGTCCGACGCGGGTACTCGCGGATTGGCGTGCGTCGCCGCTGCTGACCACACCTCCAGCGCCGCCCGGCCCCGCGGGCTCGACTTGCGTGTGGCCGTGGCCGACGGCCAATGCTTCTCGCCGATGAACAGGTCGATCGGCACGCGGCCACGGTCCGCGAGGTCGCTCGGGGCGCATGATCCGCCTGGCACTCCGCACCGAGCACGCCTCGCGGGTCCCGAGCCGGTCGAGAGACGCAACGCCCGGTCAGTCCCTCACCCGCCTCGCGGTGAACGTGACGCTCCGCTCGTCGCCGACCTTCAGGCCCTGGCCCGCGTCCCAGATGATCGTCTCCCCCGGCACGACCACCTTCGCGAAGTCGGTCTCCTCCACCTTCACGTCGGTCACCTGGTACGGCAGCAGGTAACAGAAGATCCGCCACCCGTCGTACTTCTCGGCCGTCCTCTTGTTCCCCTCGCCGACGAAGTTCACCTTCACCTTGTAGGTCATTCGCACGACGTCCTTGTCCCCGGTCTCCCGGACGTCGAGCGTCTCGGTGAGGGCCGGCTCGCGGGTCTTCTCCACCCGCGCCTCGAGGGCCGGGTCGCCGTACAGGACGAAGATCCCGTCGGTGAACTCCGTCCCTTCCCGGTCCCGGCCGGACACGACGTCCTCGGCGAGCAGGTAATTCGACCACTGGCGGAGCAGGAACAGCGACTCGGAGAACGTCCACCGCCCCTCCTGCTTCAGGAACCAGTCGGCCATGTTCCAGTTCAGCTCGTACCAGGTGGACTGGACCGCGCCGATGTACTGCCTGGCCCCGTTCTTCATCCAGGCCAGGGCGTAGGAGTCCTTGAAGCTGTTCCGGCCCGTGTTCACCACGCCGGTCAGGCAGTTGCCGACCGCCCAGTAGACCTTGGGCCTCGACGCGGTGAGCGGCAGGTCCACGCCCGGGGCGGTCATGGTGAGCCGGCCGTCCCTGGCGGTCAGGTAGCCCGTTGCCCCTGGGGTACATGAGCATCCAGTTGTGATGCCCGCCGTGGCCGGACCCGATGATCAGGTCGAACCGGTCCTCGGACAGGAGCTTGTGGACGTACCGGGCGTCTTCCGCGTCGCTGGTCGGCCCGCCGGACTTCAACGCGAAGTCCTCGCCCGCCTTCTTCTCGCCCAGCTCGCCCCGGTCGCGGGTCCACTCGGTCACGTAGTTGCCCTCCGGCACCCAGTTCAGCCAGGCGCCGAGGGTCTTGGTGAACGCCCGCCGGATCACCACCGGTTCGGCCTTCGCGAGCTCCAGCGCATGCTCCTCGTCGAAGCCGGTGAGAATGCCCCAGATCGCGTCGACGTACGGGTCGTCGTCGAGCGTGCGGCAGAACGTGTTGGCCACCAGGGCGAAGTCCGGGAAGTTCTCGGTCGGCTGGCAGACGAAGCAGACGTAGCGGGGATGGTACGCCCCGACCTCCTCGGCGGACTTCCTCGGGGGACTGCTCGTAGGCGAAGGACTTTCCCCCGTACTTCGTTTCGAGGGACCGGACGACCTTGCCCCACGGGCCGGCCGCGACGTCCTTCTTGACGACGATCGCGTACCGCCCGGCCGGCTCGGCGGCCCCGGCTTCCCCGCCTGACGCGACGAAACCGGCCACCGCCACCAGCCCCGCGATGGACATCCGAGTCATGGCACCCCTCCCGAGGAGAATAGCGGACCCACTCGGCCGATCGTACCCGCTCGCCCAGGCAGGGTCACACAAGAATCGCCGCCTGAATGTTTCCGTGTTGCCAAAACGGGTGGGCCGACAGCCTGAGCGATTGCACCCGCCGCTGGCGGTCTGCCGTCCGACTGCATTATCATGGGAACGGGCTTTTTCGTGCGAGGAGGCCGTTCGGCCGCCAGGGCAACAGGGTGTGTGACTCATGAAACCAGGGAACCGGGGCTTGCTCGCCCGTTCCGCGATCCTGCTGGTTGGGTTCTGGCTCGGTCTGGCCGTCGAGGCCCAACCGCTCCGGGCCGGGACGCCGGACCGGCCGGTCGCCGAGTGGGTCACGCTGATGGGTGGCTCGGTCCGTCTCGAAGGACGCGACGGGCGCATCCGCGAGCCGGCGGACCTCCCGGCGGAGGACTTCCGCCTGGAGCTGGTGGACCTGGTGGGGACGAACATCAATCCCCCCGATTTGCAGCGGCTCGCCGGCCTGACGCGCCTGAAGATCCTCCATCTCCCCGGGCCGATGTGGAACCCGAGCGCGGGGTCCAACACCGATTACAGCCGAGAGCTCCGCCACGTCGCGGGCATCCCGACGCTGGAGGAGCTGACCTTCAGCCCCACCTATCTCGAATCGATCAACTTCGAGGACCCCGGGCTCGAAGCCATCGCCCCGCTCGGCCCGAGCCTCCGGGTCCTGAGCCTCGAAGACACCCAGGTCCGCGGCCACCACCTGGCCCCATTCCGGAATCTCGAGGCGCTCGACCTGATCTATTGCCCCGTGGACGACGAGGGCCTTCGGCAGTTGGAGGGCCTGACGAAGCTGAAGAAACTCCTGCTGCGGGACGCCACGATCAGCGACGAGGGCCTGCGGAGCCTCCGCGGGCTGGTCGAACGTCGAGTGGCTGGACCTTGGCGGGACGAGGGTCACGGATGCCGGGGTGGCCCACCTTCGCGGGATGACCGGGCTGAAGAAGCTGAATTTGCAGGGTGCCGCGCTGACGGACGAGGGGGTCCGACACCTGGCCGGGATGACGAAGCTGGAAGAACTGAACCTCTACGGGACGAAGGTCACGAACGCGGGCGTGGAGGTGCTTCGCAACCTCCCGCACCTGAGCACGATCGACCTGCGCTACACGCGCGTGACGCGTGCCGGCGTCGAGCGCCTTCAGGCCGCGGTGCCCCAATGCCGGGTGGCGTTCCTGGACCCCACGGTCCGGCCCGAAATCCCGGCGGGGGCGGATCGGATCGTCGCCGGCGAGGGCGACCGGGCCGTGGCCGATTGGGTCCACGCGATCGGCGGCCGGGCGGTCCTCGAGGGCGGACGGCTCCGCGAGATCTCCCTGGCCGCGACGAGCGTGACCGACGACCTGCTCCGGAACCTGGAAGGCTTGCCGCGCCTCCGCACGCTGGACCTCTCCTCGACCGAGATCGGCGACCTCGGGGTCCAGCACCTGGCGCAACTGACCAGCCTGGAGGAGCTGAACCTGAGCGGGACCGCGGTCTCCGATGCCGGCCTGGCACCCCTGGCCGGCCTGACCGGCCTGCTCGACCTGGGGCTGATGCACACCCAGATCGAGGGCAACGGCCTGGAGCACCTGCGCGGGCTCCCCATCGAGCGGTTGCGGCTGTCGGATTCCCCCGTCAACGATCGCGGGTTGGCCCACCTGGCGGAGATGGCGACGCTCCGCGAACTGGCCCTCGCCTATACCGATCTGACTGATTCCGGCCTGGCCTCCCTGGAGTCGATTCAATCCCTGCGGCATCTCGATTTGGCGGGGACGGACATCGGCGACCGGGGACTGGAGACGCTGGGGCGCATGACCGGTCTCACGTCCCTCCTACTTGGCTACACACGGATCACCGATGAGGCGATGCCCCGATTGGAGAACTTAGTGGGACTCCAGGAGCTGGGCCTGATCCGGACTCGGATCACCGACGAGAGCATGCCGACCCTCGGCCGCTTCACCCGGCTCGCGGCCCTGAACCTCGACTACACGGATGTCGGCGACAAGGGGCTGGAGGCGCTCGGCGGCCTGGCCGACCTCCGGGAACTGAGCCTCGACAGCACCAGTATTACCGACGCCTCGGCGGGCCGACTGGCGGGATTCGGGCAGCTCCGCAGGCTTAACCTCTACCACACGTTCATCACCGAGAAAGGGCACCGTCAGATCCGCGAGGCTCTGCCGCGGTGCGAAATCATCTTCGATCCCAGGTCGAGCGATCCGAAGCGCCGGCGGAGCTGATCTGCCCGCGTGGCGCTCGGCCGCAGACCAGGGAGGAGAGCGGGAACAATCATGGTCCGAACCATCCTGTGCCTCTGGCTCGTCGGCAACGGTGCGGCCGTGGACGACCCCGCCGCGGAGATCGCCGCGCTGGGCGGTCGTTGCATTCGCGATGACGCCGGGGAGACGATCGGCGTCGACCTGAGCGACGTCTGGTTAACGGACGACGACCTGGCGAAGCTGGCGCGTCTGCCGCGGCTGGAGGGCATCAACCTGGCCTTCACGAGGATCACCGACCGGGGCCTGGAGTACCTGGCCCCGCTGGAGAACGTGCAGGCGTACTCAACCTCGACCACGCGGAGTCGGTGACGGACGAGGGGATCGCCCACCTGAAGCACTGGAGGAACCTCGAACACCTGAACCTCCGCGGCACGAAGGTGACCAGCTCAGTCTTCGAGCCCATTTCTCAGATGAAGGGGCTCCGCTCGCTGGACGTCGGCCACAGCCGAGTCAACGACGACCTCTTCGAGCTGCTCGAGAACCTCGATCACCTCGAACGCCTCTCCATCGGCGGGAACAAGATGAGCGGCGCCGCATTGCCGTTGCTGAAGGCGTTGCCCGCGCTCCGGGAGCTGAGCGTCTCCGGCCGGCAGCGGACAGACTCCGGCCTCTGGAGCATCGCGGTGACGGATTTCAATGTCGGCCAGATTGCGCAGGTGCAAGGGCTTGAGGTCCTCGACCTGGGCGAGACGGGCGTCTCGGATCGGGGGGTCGCCGAGCTGGCGCGGCTGAAGAACCTGCGCACGCTGGACCTCGGGGGGACCCGAGTGACGGGCAAGGGGATCGCCGCCCTGGCCGGCCTGCCGGAGCTGCGGCATCTGAAGCTCTGGAAGGCCGCGGGCATCGACGACTCGGCCGTCCCCGCCCTGCTGGAGCTGGAAGACGCTGGAAGTGCTCGAAGTGCCGGAGACGAGGACTCACCGCGCGGGGCTGGAGCAGCTCGCCGCGATGACGGGCCTGAAGCAGCTCTACATCGGCGGCCTCGACGTCGCGCCGGAGCAGGTCGAATCGCTACGCGAGGCCATGCCGGAATGCCAGGTGAGCTGGTGGCGAAGCCCGAGGTCGCGGACCCCGAGCCGCGGCGTCGCGGCGGCGAATAATCAGATGATCTGGGTCAGCTTTTGCTCGCCGGTCGGGAAGCCGCCGATCGGCGCGCCGACGACCTCTGCCGCCAGGGTTAGATACAGGTCGCCAACTGTCCCGGTCACGCAAGTGTGGAGGCCCGTCTTCAGCCCGCCGGCGTGCCCCGCGACGATCATCGCCAGGCCGGCGTTCTTGTGGGAATTGGCCTCGGCGTGCTCGTGGACGTACAGGGCGCAGGTGTGGTCGAGCAGCGTGCCGTCGCCCTCGGGGATCGACTTGAGCCGGCCGACGAAGTAGGCGAACTCCTCAACGTGCCAGCGGCAGATGTCGCGGAGGTTGCGCTGGCCCCGGGGCGTCTCGACCCGGCCGTGCGTGTACTCGTGGTGCCGCTCGTAGGTCAGGCCCAGCCAGGGGAACCGCGAGAGACCCTGGCACTTGGTCAGCATGTACGAGGCCACCCGCGTCTGCCGCGAGGCCAGGGCGTGGACCAGGAGGTCGGCCTGGATCTTCGCGATCCGCGGCCAGTCCTTCAGGTCGCCGCCCTCGGGCGGCCGCTCGACGACCTGCGCGTATTCCGGCGGCAGGCTGGCGATCGAACGCTCCAGGCTGCGCACCGAGGTCAGGTACTCGTCGAGCCGCTGGCGGTCACCCTGCCCGAGCGCCGAACGGAGCGACTTCGCGTCGTCGCTCACGGCGTCGAGGATGCTTTGTTTGCGCTCGATCCAGTACGGCTCCCGCGAGCCGAAGAGGCGGTCGAACAGCCGGTGCGGGATCATCTCGGGCGGGAGTGGGCGGTCGCGGCCGGCCCAGCTCATGTTGCGCTGGATGCTCTCGCCGAACGACTCCTGGCAGACGCCGATCTGGAGCGAGCGGAACCGGCTGTTCTGGCCGATCTTCTGGGCGATCACCTGGTCGATCGACGGGCCGCCGGCCCCTCGGCCCGAGAACATCTCGCCCGAGACGAGGCCGCTCATCGAGTTGTGGTGGCCGTTGCCCGGCCCGGGCAGGCGGGCGGCCGGGTTGTCGACGCCGCTGAGGACGTGGATGTCGTCCCGAAACCGGGCCAGCGGCTGCAGGCAGGGGGTCATCTCATAATTCGGGCCGTCGTCGCGCGGGATCCAGTATTTCTCGACGATCCCGTTGCCGTTGAACCAGAGGACGAACCGGGTCTCGATCGGCTCGCGCCGCGGCGCCCGCCTCGCCCGCGTAGGCCGTGCCGCTGGCGTTGAACATCGCCTCGAAGGCCGGCAGGCCGACCTGGATCGCGGCCCCCGACAGGCCCACGCCACGGAGGAACCGGCGGCGGGACATTCGATTTCTTGTGGCCATGAGTCAATCCGAGCCCTTCTGGAGGAAGAGGTCCGACGTGACCAGCGCGACGATCAATTCTCGGAATCGGAAGCCGGAGTCGCGGAACTTCACGACCAGCTCGTCGAGGACCAGCTGGTCGTCCGGCGTCTCCTGCCGGCCGAACGCGTAGCGGAACAACTGCTTCACGATGGCCCGATGGCAGGTCTTGCTCTCGGCGAGCAGTTGGCCCAGCTCGCGGGGCGTCGAGAAGTCCGAATCCTCCCACCCCTCGACGTGCCCGGAAGTATCGACCTCCAGCTCCCTGGTGTTCAGACTTCGTCCGCGCCCATGAGTCGCCGCGCGGCCCCGCGAACTGGAGCACCAGCTTCTCCCGGAAGACTCCGATCGCGTCGTACTGCTCGAAGCCCAGGCCGATGGGGTCGATCAGCCGATGGCAGCCCGCGCACGACTCGCTGTTCAGGTGGATGTCCAGCCGCTGCCGGTTCGTCATCGGCGCGTCTTCCGTGACCTCCGGCAGGACGGTGTTCACCCCCGCCGGCGGCGGCGGGATTTCGTGGGCGAGGAACTTATTCCGGATGAATAACCCCCGCGCGGTCGGCGAGGTCTCCGCGGGCTTGCTGGTCAGGACCAGGAAGCTGCCATGCCCCAGCACGCCGGAGCGGCCGGAATCCGGCGGATAGTCGATTTTGGCGAAATCCTCGGCGGGCTCCGGCAGGCCGTAGAGCCGGGCGAGGTCGGCATTCGCGAAGGTATAGCCGGCCGTGAAGAACTCCCGGAAGTCCCGATTGCCCCAGACGAGATGATTGAAGAGGCGCCGGGTCTCCTCGACCATCGCCGCGGCGAGTTCGCCGTTGAACTCGCGGTATCGCCGACGGTCCGCGCGTCGCCTCCAGCACGCGGTCGAAGCGCATCCACTGGGCGAGGAATTCGTCCAGTGCCGCCCGGGCGCGGGGGTCGTCGAGCATCCGACGCGCCGCGGCCTCGACCTGCTTGGCCGTCGCCAGCTCGCCCCGTCCGGCGAGGCGCAGGAGGTCGTCGTCGGGCATCGTGTCCCAGAGGAAGTACGAGAGCCGGCTGGCGACCGCGAACTGGGCATCGGGGCTATCCGCCCCCGGCTCGATCCGGAAGAGGAAGTGCGGCGACTGGAGCATGGTCTCGACGACCACCGAGGCCCCGGCGTGGAAGTCCCGCGTCGCGACCGGCCTCCTCCAGGAACAGGGCGGTGTAGCGGCGCACCTCCTCCTCGGCCAGGGGGCGCCGGAACGCCCGGAAGCCGAACTGCCGCACGAACTCCGCCGCGGCGTCCGCGTCCTTCGGCGAGTTGGGCTGCGAGGGGGATCAGGCGGCGCTGGTCGCCGCCCCGGAAGGCCGCCAGGGCGAGCCGCTCGGCCGCCCGGCTGTAGGCTTCCGCCTGGAGCGGCGAGACCCCCAGCCCCTCCACCTGGTTCTTGAAGCCGTTGATGAAGTCTTCCATCGGGAAGGCGTACGCCGGCTGGCTCTGGTCGCCGAGCAGGTCGCGCACGGTATGGTTGTACTGGCTGTGCGTCAGCCGGCGTACCGTCAACGGTTCCAGGCTGCGCCGCTCCGACCGGGCGATCCGCTCGCGCGCCAGGCGCACCTGCTTGTCCGAGAAGCCGGCCAGGTAGTCCACCCAGCCCCGAAGCGCCTCCTCCTCGTCGCTGCCCGGCTTGATCCGCTGGCCGCCCGCGTGCCGCACGCGCCTCGTCGGCTTCCGCAGCAGTAACGAATGCTCGGGGTCGCCTCGGTCGACCAGGTCGATCAGGGAGAGCCCGAAGGCCGCGATCCGATCCCGGCCGGCGCCGGCCTCGGGGAACTGGACCCGCGTCTCGGAGGCCACACCGTTGTCGCTGTGGCACCGCTCGCACTGGAGGGCGTACAGCACCGGGTACACCCGGTCGATGAAGTACGACTCATCCGTCGCGCGGATCGTTGGGTCCGAGTCGGCCAGGGTCGGGACGCCGGGCACGGAGGCGATCATCGAGGCCGAAACCAGCACCCGCGCGAGCCACAGCCGCCCCATGGATTTCCTCCCGCCTTCGACCCCGAACTGCCCGTCATCGTTTCGTGAAGCCACGCCCTCGATGCCAGCCTCAGGATGATACCGCGCGCGTTCTGCGGACGACCGGGCCCGCGGTTACCTCTCGATCCTAGCATCCCGCGCGATGTTTAACAATCTCCCCGCCCCGGGATCCAGGACGTTTGCAAAGTCCGATTCGCTCATTATTTTCTTGACGGGGAGGGACTTGCTCCATCTACACCGGGACGGACCACCATGAGCTCCCCAACCGCCGATTCGCTCCTGGCCGCCTTCGGCCGGATCACCGACCCCCGAGACCGTCGTGGGGTCCGCCACCCGTTCGATAGCCTGTTGGCCTTGACCTTCCTCGGCTTACTCTGCCGCCAGGTCGATATCGCGGCCATCGCCCGTTGGGCCAAGCACAACTGGCGCCAGTTGCGCGAGCCCTTGGGCTTCACGCGATCGTACGCGCCCCACTCCACCACGCTCATCCGGGCGGCCGCCTGCTACCGCGTCGAGCAGTTCCGCGAGGCCCTGGCCCTCTGGCTGGCCGCCGTGCTGGCCGAGGATGGCCCGACAGTCGCCGCCGTCGATGGCAAGACCAGCAAGCAGGCCTTCGACCGCGACGGCCACCCGATCCACGTGCTCAACGTCTTCGCCCATGAGCTGAAGCTCGCCCTGGCCGGCTGGCCGACCGACGGCGATAAGAAGACCGAGCCGGAGGTGCTCAAGGCCCACCTCGACGAGTTGTTCGCCGCCTATCCCTCCTTGCGGGTGCTGACCGGCGACGCGATGTTCTGCCAGCGTCCGCTGGCCCGAGCGATCATCGAGGCCGATCGGGACTACCTCCTGGCGGTCAAGGACAACCAACCCGAGTTGCACGCGGCCGCCGGTCTGGCCTTCGCGGCCGCCACGGCCGAGACCGCCGCCGCCACGACGCGGGAAAAAAACGCGGCGGCGTGGTGACACGACGGCTCTGGCTGGACGTCGCCACGGCCGACTATGCGTCCGAGACGCTGAACTTCCCTGGGCTCCGGATGCTGCTGCGGGTCGACTGCGAGAGCCGTCCCCGCGGCGGCGAGCCGACCGTCGAGACGCGGTACTTCGCCAGCAGCCTGGACCCGTCCCGGGTCACAGCCGGCCGGTTGCGGGAACTGGTGCGGGGCCATTGGCAGGTGGAGAACCGCCTGCATTACGTGCGGGACGTGACGATGGGAGAGGACGCGAACCGGACCCGCACCGGGTCCGGCCCACAGGTGCTGGCGGCGATGAGGAACCTGGCGATCAGTACCCTCCGCGCCGACGCCGCGACGAACATCGCCGCAGCGCTACGGCGTAACGCCGCTCGCGTCGGTGAGTTGATCGCCAGACTGTGTAGATTGAAATACTGATCGACCCTGCCCCGGGATCGGACCGGTCCTCGTCCGGCCCTCGGCGCCAGGGCACCGCGGTCGAGGCTGCTGGAAGGCCGGTTGTGCTTTGGGTTCCGTCGCAGCCGCGAGACTGCCGGTCACGGAGGCGGGCGATCCAATGGGAATGATCGATGTCGACCCAAAAAAGCAACCCGATCGCCAAGGTGCTGTCGAGGAAGTCCAGGGTACGTGGGCATTCAAGCCGACCTGCTGACTGCGGATCGACCGCCCACACGTCGATCCCGACGCCGATCAGGCCGTCCCGGTTGCCCTCTCGGCCGATGTTAGGGCCTGCCCGGCGGCGACCGAGACGTCGCGGCTATCGGTGACACAAGCTCCAAACTTCCTGCGACGGATTCGGTCGACCACACGAATGGCACTTAGATTTTGCTAGCTCGTTTGAGCATCTGGAGTTTGATCTCTTTCCGCGGCCTCTTCAGGCTCTCGTACCCCCTCGGCCCCTTCTTGGTCATGCGGGGCTCGAACCGGTCGGGCCGGTCGGCGACCCGATGGACCGCGATGGCCCGGAGCAGCGGCCCGTAGAGTGCCGCCAGGTGCCCCGCGCCGAGGTGGGCCCGGGGGGCGATCAGCGGCCGGAACGCCTCGAGCACCTGGAGCGTCGCCTTGAAGCTGATCGAACGCGGCGCGACCCCCTCGCCGGCCGCCGCCTGCGCCATCACCGTGCGGATCAGGTTGTACGCCAGCACGTGCGTCCAGATCTCCTTGCGCACGAGCTCCGGCGTCTTGCATCGCAGCCTGTCCATCTGGAGCGTGACTTTGATCGACCTCAGAGTCTGTTCCAAAAGGGGCGTCGGCTGTAGTTTGGGGGGATGGAACGCAAAGCCTACCCCAGCGACCTGACCGACGCCCAGTGGCGCCTCCTCGCTTCCCTGATCCCCGAGGCCAAGCCCGGCGGCAGGCCCCGCAAGTACGAGATGCGCGAGGTCATCAATGGCCTGCTCTACCTCAACCGCGAGGGCTGTTCCTGGCGGGCGTTGCCCCACGACCTGCCCCACTGGAAGACCTGCTACAACTTCTTCCGCCGGTTCGAGGCCGACGGCACCTGGGACGCCCTGGTCGCCGCGTTGCGGGGGGAGGTGCGGACGAAGCTCGGGCGCGCGCCGACGCCCAGCGGCGCCTGCATCGATAGCCAGTCGGCCAAGACGGCGCACGGCGGGGCCGAGGTCGGCGTCGATGGCGGCAAGATGGTGCGGGGCCGCAAGCGACATATCGTCACCGACACGCTGGGGTTGCTGCTGATCGTCGTGGTCACCGCGGCGAACCTCGACGACGGGGCGACGGCGCCGCGGCTGCTGGCCGGTCTGCCCGCCGTGATGTTCCCCCGGCTGGCCGTGGTGTGGGCGGACCG
This sequence comes from uncultured Planctomycetales bacterium, assembly GCA_963752755.1. Classification (GTDB taxonomy): domain Bacteria; phylum Planctomycetota; class Planctomycetia; order Isosphaerales; family Isosphaeraceae; genus CAVVZJ01. Next base: position 76,851 of record CAVVZJ010000015.1, read on the forward strand.
GAAGTACCGCAACTCCCGGCTCGACGCCTGGCTGTCGGGCCAGGACCGGCTCCGCGTGGAGGTGAGCTCGAAGCCCGAGGGCGAGCGGGGGTTCAAGCCGCTGAAGGTGCGGTGGGTGGTCGAGCAGACCTTCGGCTGCCTGCTGCGGTGGCGGCGGCTGGTGCGGGACTTCGAGCGGCTGCCGGAGACGAGCGCGGCGATGGTCAAGCTCAGCTCGATCCATCGGATGGTCCGCCGTGCCCGGCCGCCGCGATGGCGGAAGAAATTCCGCTACAAGCGGCCGCCCAAAGCGGCCGCTTGAGTCTTTTGGAACAGTCTCTCAGATCGAGCTCGTTGTTCCACCGGGCCCGGTACAGCTCGGCCCGCTCCTCCCGGCTCGCCTGGGCAGGGTCCAGCAGGGTCGTCACCACCACGATCGACCGGGTCCGGAACCCCGCCTGCTCCACCCGGAATCGCACCTCGCGGACCGTGATCGCCTCGGGCAGCTCGTTGTAGGTCTTCCGGTCCACCGAGCGGATCGACGTGGGCTTCTTCCACACGACGAGGTGGTCGTCCTTGCCCAGGCGCCTCCCCTTGCGGAAGTCGGCCCGGCGGTGCGCCGAGAGGCGGCTGACGGTGTCGACGCCCCGCTGCTTGAGCAGGTACATGCCGACCCAGCCCGACATCAGGCGGTCGCCCAGCAGCACGTCGCCGGGGCGGAGCACGTCCCACAGCTGGCGCAGGAGGCTGACCTCGCCCTGGCCCTTGCCGGCGTAGCGGCCGATGCCCAGGTCGAGGATCGCGCCGCAGGACAGCGAGATGATGGCCCCGATCCGAGCGGGGGCGGAGCTCGTCCCGGGGACCTGGTTATAGGCCAGCGGGTACTCGCGCCGGTTCTCCGGGGTGTCGGGCATGGAGACCGTGGACCCGTCGAACAGGCAGACGCGTCGGCCCTTCCAGAGCCAGCGACGATCGACCTGCGTTGCGTCGACGAGGCGGGCCACGGCGGCGAAGAACCGCTCAGGCAGGCGCTTCCGCGCCTGGCAGTAGCCGCCTGTGTCCGAGCTGCACGGCGGCAGCCCCTCGGCGACGCGATGCGCGATCAGTCGGGCGACCGCGGCGCGGCCGGACTGGTCGGCATTGAGCACCTGGCCGAGGAAGACCCAGAGGGTCACAAGCGGGGTGAAGATGCGGTCGTTCCAGGCCGCCTTGATCTCGGCCATCGCCTCGGTGAGGCACCCCGACGAGAGGACATCGGCGAAGGGGAGTTCGCCCCCCTGGAGGAACTCCCGCCGAAGGGTGTCGACCTGCTGGCGAAGACGTCCGTGCGAAGGGCCTCGCATCGCTCTGGCTCCGGGTTGGAGGAGGAGTGCACCTGCCCCCATCAGAGCCAGAGCCCCGCTATCGCTGTATCCCGATCTCAGGCTGTAGCTTGTGGAAATCTAAGTGCCATTCGTCGACCACACCGAAGCGCGAGCGATATTTCGTCCCACCGCGAGAAGTCGTGTGATCCGGTGCCGCGATGCGGGCTAAATTCCACCAGCCACCTTCACGAGCAGCGCGTCGACAACGGCCTTCTCTCCGCCTGAAGGCGATTACTGAGCGTTGCATAGTTCTACTGTCTGAAGTCGCTTGAACGGTCGCAAGGCTTTTTGTACTAGTACCTTCCAGAGGACATCACTCGATGGAAGGAGCACCTGAGATGGAGCCCCGATACCAACGCCGTAAGGAACAACTCCTCGCTGACTGCCAGGTCCCTCCCACCCTCTTCCGCGGGGTCATGAGCCGGCTGGAGTCCTTCGCCCAACCGTTGGTCGCCTCGCTCCCCAGTCCGGAGAGTCGGACGCACTCCCGGACCTACCTCGCCGGCCTGCTGTCCGACGTCGAGCGCAAGAACGCCGAGGCGATCGCCTCTCGCTACGACCTCGACCGCCAGACGATCCAGCGGTTCGTCGGCGAAGTGGACGGGAACCATGACCCGCTGATCGGAGCACTGACCCGCCAGGTCGCCGGCGCGATCGGCCGGCCCGACGCCGTGCTCGTGTTCGACCCCTCGGCCTTCCCCAAGAAGGGGGCCGCCTCGGTCGGCGTGCAGCGGCAGTGGTGCGGCCGGCTCGGCAAGGTCGACAACGGCCAGGTCGGCGTCTTCCTCGGCTACGTCAGCGACGACGAGCAGGCCCTGGTCGACTTCCGGCTCTACTTGCCCCGCGAGTGGGCCCAGGACCGGAAGCGCCGCCAGAAGGCCGGCGTCCCCAAGGGCGTCAAGTCCCGGACGCGGCACGAATTGGCCCTGGAGATGCTTCCGCGGCGCGGCGGGGTGCTGCCGCACGGCTGGGTCGCCAGCGACGACGAGATGGGCCGGCCCGCATGGTTCCGCAAGCGGTTGGCCTGCGATGGGGAGTGTTACCTGCTGGCCGTGCCCTCGCACACGTCCGTCCGCGACCTGGAGGAACCGCCGCCGCCGTATGGCGGTCACGGTCGCCGGCCCAAGGCCCCATTCCGTCGGGTGCAGACCTGGTGCGCGGCGCTGCCGGTGGAGGCCTGGACGAAGCTCAGGGTTCGGGACGGCGAGAAAGGCCCCCTGGAGGTCGAGAGCGTCGCCCGGCGGGTCGAGTCGAAGGTCGCCCGGCGGGTCGTCGGGTTCGAGGAGACGCTGGTGGTCGTGCGGTACAGGGACGGCGGTGTGCTCAAGCACGACTACCACCTTTCCCACTCCGCGGCCGGTACGCCGCTGGTGGAGTTCGCCCGGGTGGCCAAGGCGGAGCACCGGATCGAGGAGGGCCTGAAGCGGTCCCAGAGCGAGGCGGGGTTGGGGGAATATCAGGTGCGGAACTGGCGCGGGTGGCACCACCACATGACGCTGTCCCTGATCGCGACGTGGTTCCTCGTGGTGGAGGGGCGTGGGGGGAAAAAAGGTGGTCCCGGCGCGGACCGTGCCGCAGGTGCGGCTGGGGCTGCGCTGATCCTGCACCGGGCCAGCGGTTGCGACGCGCCGAGTCGGGTGGCACGCGAGAGAACGCGCCGGCTGGAGCGGAACGAGTCGGCACGGCTCTACCATTACAAAGCACGTAATCAAATGGCACCATTGAGGATCAGTCCGCACGAGCGGCCTAGACAGTAGAAATAGAGAAGTAAACTTCACGGCTCCAACTCGGCACCCTCGAAGAAGGACCGGACGAGAGCCCGTCTCTGCCGCACGCGACCGAGGGCCAGATGGAGTTCCCTGTGCAGTTGGTCCAAGTCCAGGCAAGCCAGGTTGCGCAGCGCGACCTTCTTCAGGTGCTTCCACAACCATTCCACGGGGTTCAGGTCCGGCGCGTACGCCGGCAACGGCTCCAAGTGGATCTTGCCGCGGGCCTCAGCCACGAACTCCTGGACCGCGGCCCGCCGGTGGATCGGAGACCCGTCCCAGATGACCAACAGCCGGTCCCCTACCAGGCGGCCCAGGGGAACGAGGAACTCGATGCTGTGCAACCCGTTCAGCGACTTCGGCCGCACCAGCGAATACACCTTACCCTGCGGGGTCACGCCGCCCAGGACCGACAGGTGGTCGCGCGTTTGCCACTCGTCCATGATCGGAGTCTGGGCCTTCGGGGCGTAGGTCTGGACGACCCCCGGCAGCAGGTAGAACCCCGACTCGTCCACGCAAACAAGGTCCCGGCGCTGGCGGCAGGCCTTCTCCTTCAGCGCGGGCCACGACTCGACCCGCCAGCGCTCGATCGCCTCCTCGTCCCGCTGGATCGCCCGAGTGATGGGGACCGGCGGGGTCCATCCCAGGCGCTTCAAGAGCCGCGACACCTGGCTCCTGCTGTACGAGACCCCGAACTCTTCGAGGAGGACCCCGGCGACTCGATCACCGGTCCAGACGTCCCCTCGGAAGCCGTAGGGCTCGGGTCCGTGCCAGAGGAAATCGGGGATCAGCCCAGGGCCAGCGCGCACTTTTATGACGATTTGGCAAACTCTGCGGTCTTGCGCCGCTCGTCGGACCGGGTCTACCGACCACCGTGTCGTGAACCCGACCCGGGGGTCGGAGGTCGGCGATGGCGAGCCCCCGCAGCAGGCGGGACGAGATCGGGGAGTCCTTCTCCGCCCTGGAGGACCCACGCTCCCCCCGCAACCGGCGGCACCCCCGGCCCGGCGTCCTGGTCCTCGCCGTCCTGGCGGTCCTCGCCGGCGCCGCCGGGCCCACCGCCATCGCCCGCTGGGCCGAGGGCCAGGCCGAACTCCTCACCGGCCGGCTCGACCGGCCCCACGGCATCCCCGGCAAGGACGTAAGCGTATTACGGACTACACCCCGTCCAAGGGCACCTATCCTGCCATCGGCTTGGCGGCCATCTCTGGGTCGTCCACACGAGTACGGTGTACCGTTGTGTCTCGGGAGGAGAGAATGGCGGGGGGAGCCCGGCGGCTCGGGGCCACCAGCCCGCGCAGCGCACGGTGGTACGCCCGAAACGCGCGAAGAGGGCGGACCCGGATGGCGAGGTCCAAGGGCAAAGACACCACCGACGCCGGGCTCGTTTTCGCCCCGTACAACCGGGCGACGGGGACCGGCATAGTCTTCGGTAGCGACCTCGGCTGGGGCGGTCCCAAAGCGTTCACCCTCGCCTGCTGGACGAGGTAAGCCGCAGCACCCAGGACCGCGCCGCGCGGGTCGAGGGAAGCGACGCGAGGTCGAATTTGCCGGCGATCGACGCCGCGCTGCGCCGGGCCGCCTCACCGGCCTGACCGGGCACGACTCGACGCGCCAGGACGTCAGGGCCTCCCCGAGCCGGGGAATGGGACCCGGATGACCTCATCTCCGATTTTTCGGTCCCGGTTTCCGGCGGGCGCGCGGATAAAGGGTATGGGGGACCCTCATGGACAAGACGCCCGGCGACCTGACCGACCCGATCGAGCGGCTCCGCGGCGGTGACCGCCGGGCGCTGGCCGCGCTGCTGGACCGGCACCGTGACGGGCTCCGGCGCATGGTGGAGCTGCGCCTGGACCCGCGGCTCCGGGCCCGGCTGGACGCCTCCGACGTCCTCCAGGAGGCGTTCCTCGACGTCGCCAAGGACCTGGACGCCTACCTGGCCGCCCCGGGGCTTCCCCCGCTGCTCTGGCTCCGCCTGCACGTCGGCCGGCGGTTGACGACGTTGCACCGTCAGCATCTGGGCGTGCGGATGCGCGACGCGGGGTTGGAGATCTCGCTCTACCAGGGCGCGATGCCGGAGGCGAGCTCCGCGGCGCTGGCCTCGATGCTCCTGGGACGGCACACCTCCCCGACCCAGGCGGCCCAGCGTGCCGAGCGGATCCTGAGGGTCCAGGAGGCTCTGAACAGCCTCGACCCGCTCGACCGCGAGGTCCTCGCCCTGCGACACTTCGAGCAGCTCGGCCGGTCCGAGGCGGCCGAGGTGCTCGGGATCACGCCGGAGGCGGGGGCGAAGCGGTATTTCCGCGCCCTGAAACGACTCCAAGACGCGCTGGCGACGCTGCCCGGCGGTGGAGAGGATCTTTGACGATGTCCACGTCATCCAGTTCCCGCGATTATGGCCGGTTCGACGAACTGGCCGAGGAGTTCGCCGCGAGGTATCGTCGGGGCGAGCGGCCGAGCCTCCAGGATTACGTCGACCGCCTGCCGGAGATGGCCGAGGAGATCCGCGAGATGTTCCCGGCCCTGGTCGAGGTCGAACAGGCCCAGGGGGACGCCCGCGACGACGTGCCGCCCCCGGCCCCGCGCGGCATTCCCAGTCTCCGGGAGCTCGGCGACTATCGCATCGTGCGCGAGATCGGGCGGGGCGGGATGGGCGTCGTCTACGAGGCCGAGCAGATCTCGCTGGGCCGACGCGTGGCCTTGAAGGTCTTGCCCGTCCACGCCGTGGGCGACCGCAACGCCCTGGAACGCTTCCGCCGTGAGGCGAAGGCCGCGGCCAGGCTGCACCACACCAACATCGTGCCGGTCTTCGAGGTGGGTCAGGAGGGCGACCTTGCCTTCTACGCCATGCAGCTGATCCAGGGCCAGGGGCTCGAGCAGGTCATCGACGAGCTGCGGCGGCTGCGCGAGCCGGGCCGGAAGGCCGACGCGAGCCTCGCGCCTGGCCTCGGGAGCCTCGAGGCACCCGCGGCCGCCAGCCGCCGCTCCGCCGGCGCGGCCTCGATCCGCTCGGGGCGCGAGCTCACCCGGGTGGCCGGGCTGTTACTGAGTGGCCGCCTGGTGACCGACGGGCTGGGATCGCCCGCGACCAGCCCCGCCGCCGCAAGCGGCCTTCTTGCCACGGAACAGTTCGACCCCGACGAGCCCCCGGCCCCCGGGCCGGGGCGGACGAGCGCCGGCCGCCCTGCGGCCCCACCGGCGTCGGAGTCGTCGGGCTCCGCGGTGCTGCCCGGCGGCCAGCACGTCTCCGAGGTCGACACGTCCGGCCGCCGCCAGCCGTTCTTCCGCAGCGTGGCCCAGATCGGTCGACAGGCGGCGCAGGGGCTGGCCTACGCCCACGCCCGCGGCATCGTCCACCGCGACATCAAGCCCTCGAACCTGATGCTCGACACCGACGGCGTGGTCTGGATCGCTGACTTCGGCCTGGCCAAGGCGGAGGACGACGGCTTGACGGCCACCGGCGACATCCTCGGCACCCTGCGCTACATGGCCCCGGAGCGGTTCCGCGGCGAGGGCGATGCCCGCGCCGACACCTACGCGCTGGGGCTGACGCTCTACGAGCTGCTGACGCTGCGGCCGGCCTACGACACGTCCGACCGCCTGAAGCTGATCGAGCAGATCAAGAGCCAGGAGCCGGCCCCGCCTCGTACGATCGACGGCCGGATCCCGCGCGACCTGGAGACCATCGTCCTGAAGGCGATCGACAAGGACCCCGAGCGGAGGTACGCGTCGGCCGACGCGATGTCGGAAGACCTGCGGCGGTTCCTGGCCGACGAGCCGATCAAGGCCCGGCAGGTCAGCACCTCGGAGCGCTACTGGCGTTGGGCCCGGCGCAACCCGGCCATCGCGGTGTTAGGCGGCGTGCTCTCGGCGGTCCTGGTGATGTCCACAATTGGCTCGTTGCTGACGGCGGCTGGTTTCGCTGCGCCTGGCCGAGCGGAACGCGATAGCACGCGTCGAGGCCGAGAAGGCGCGGGCCGAAGCCGAGGCGGCCAAGGAGGTAGCCGATGCGGCGGAGGCCGCCGCCTTGCGGGAGAAGGAAGTGGCCCGGAAGGCGCTCGCCACGTCACAGCTCGATCTCGCGGAGAAGGAGTTCGATCTCGGCAAGTTCGTCGAGGCGCAGAAGATCCTCGACCAAATGCCAAAGTCCTTTCGCGATTCGAACTGGCGTTTCCTTCAGGCCAACGCGCGGGACCTTGCCGCGGAACTGGTCGTCCCCGGCAAGGGGAGCGTCGAGCAGCTCTCAGCACTGCCCCAGGGCGATCGTTTCGTCGCCAGGGGCTTCTCCAAAGTCATGGGAGTCTTCACACTCGAGGGCCGGCAGGTCGGCGACTGGATCCCGATTAACTCATCGAAGTCCTGGTCCAGTTTCGGCGTCGACGGTGCCGGGGCCAGGCTCGCCTTCGCGGCGTCGGAAGAGGAGGTCGCCGTGCATGACCTGGCGACCTGCAAGCGCCTGGACCTTTGGTCGTCTCAAGTCGGCACGATCTCCCGCGTCCGGCTGAGCCCCGACGGCGAGACGGTGCTCGCCAGCGGCGGGGAGAAGACCATCGCGCATGCCACGCGGACGGGCGCGCTGCTCTGGTCGCGGCCGAGCGTTTTCGCCTGTGCGGCCTTCAGCCCGGACGGCCGGTCGGTGGCCGTCCTGGCGGAACAGTCGGGGCCAAGCGTGAAGGTCGAGATCCTCGACGCGCACACCGGGGCCCTTCGCCGCACCCTCGAGGCGACCGGCGATAACCCGGCAGCAAAGACCGGCCTGCAATTCGGCCGATCGGGCGACGTGCTGGCCTCCCTCGGCGGCGACGAATTGATCCTCTGGGACGCCGGGACGGGCGTGAAGAGACGGACCTTCCATTTCCCGGGGGAGAAGGTGGACTTACTGAGCCCGGACGGGGCCACCGTGGCGACCACGCGCGACGGACGCATCCGCCTGTGGGACACCGCGTCGGGGCGATTGCTGCGTTCGATCAACGGCAGCGTCGACACCGAGGTCATGGCGCTCGCCTTCAGCCCCGATGGGAGGACGCTGCTGTCGTCGCACCTCGCGGGCGTGGACGGGAAAGTGGAGGTGTGGCCGACCCGGCTGCACGAGGAGATCGCGGCGCTGGGCCCAGTCTCGGGCCAGCCCCGCGCCCTCCGTTTCGATCGCGCCGGCACCCGGTTATTCGCGTGTGCGACGGGAGTCGTGGAAGCCTGGGATCCGCGTGGCCGGCTCCAGCATTGGAACCATCGCTCGGCCGCCGGATATATCGTGGATCTGGCCGTCCACCCCGCCGACGGGTCCGTCGTCCTTTCGGAGTTGGATTTCCCGGCGTTCTCCCACTTCAACTCGACCGGCGTGCCCTTGAAGTCCTTCGGCGTCAATCATGGCTCGAGCCTGGAATTCAGCCGCTCCGGCCGCCTACTCCTGACGGTCGACGGCGCGTTCTCTTACGACTACGACAACTCGGGCCGGGCGTTCGCCGTGATGGAATATCCGACGGGGGCCGTCCTGCGCAGAATCCCGTTCGACCCTCCACTCCAGCCCTACGCCGCGTTTTGCCTCGACGATTCCGCCGTCGCCACGGCGGCCAGGGGTGGCGGGCTCACGGTGTGGGACTGGAAGGCGGGGGCACCGCTGAGCGCATCGACGCTTCGCAGACCCGGGGCATCGGCTGCCTCGCGGCGAGCCCCGACGGCCGGCACCTGGCCACCGGTGGACCTGACCGCTGGGTCCGGGTCTGGGAGGCGTCGACGGGGCGGCTGGTTTCCGCCTTCCGCGCCCACTGGGGCGGCGTCCGCTGCCTGAGGTTCAGCCCCGACGGCACGGAGATCCTCAGCCGCGGTGAGGACGGCACGATCCGGATCGATGACGCCTTCACCGGCGAGCGGAGGCTGGTGATCTACGGCTTCACCAGGCCGGTCCATGACGTGATCGCCAGCCCCGACGGCACGCTGATCGCGGCGATCGCCCTCGGCGAACCCGCGAAGGTGTGGGACCGCAAGACCTGCGATCTCGCAGCGACCGTTGCCCCGGCCGAGGGTCACGCCCGGCCTCCGGTCCCGGTCCTCCGGGCGGGCGCGATCGATTCGGCCGAGTTGGTGAGGGTCGGAGAACTGCTGAACTCCGGCGTCGCGGCGTTCGAACGGGGGAGTTACGACGACGCCGCAACCGGCCTTCAGCGGGCGAGCGAGCAAATCCAGGAGTCGCGACGCCGCCACCCCGCCGACGCCACCCTGGTCCGAATGCACGGCATCAGCCTCGGATACCTGGCGGGCACCCTTCGGGAATTGAAGCGGACGGGCGAGGCCCTGGAGCGTAGCCGGGAGGCGCTCGTTGTCTACGAGTCGATGGCCACGCCGGAGTGGATCGACTTCTATAACATGGCCTGCAGCTACGCCATGGTGTCGGCGCTGGACGACCGGGCCTCGACCGGCGACCGTGAGCGGCTCCAGGCGCGGGCCGTGGACTGCCTCCGGAGGGCGGTCGAGCGCGACAAAACGCGAATCCTGCCCCTGATCCCCGGCGACCGCGACCTCGATCCGCTCCGCGGCCGCGCCGACTTCCGCGACATGATGGCCGACGCGGTCTTCCCCCGCGATCCGTTCGAGCAGCCGTCCCCCCTCGCCTTCTTCGAGTCGCTCTCGCCGGAGGAGCAGCGAGGGCTCCACGCGCTTTCGGAGGCGATTCGGAACGGGCCGGCCGACTTCAGGGCCTGGCGGGCGCGAGGCGATTTCTTCTCTCGTCGAGGTAACTGGGCCGGGCGCTCGCGGATTTCCGCGAGGCCCTCGAGCTCCATCCGCCCGGGACGGGGGACGATATGCAGGTCGACACCCTTTTCGCGATGGATGTAGCGGTCGTGATGCTTCGGTCAGGGGACATCGAGGGCTATCGACGACTCGCCCGGGCGTTGCTCGAAAAATTCGCCGATTCCGCGGACCCGGAGTTCCTGGAACGCACCGTGAAGGTGAATCTGCTGATCCCACCGGCGGGGGATTTGAAACGTCTGGACAGCCTGGCCCAGCGCTCCGTCGATGTCAGCGAGGGCAATCCTTATCGCGGCTGGTTTCCACTGGTTCGCGGCATGTCGGCGTGCCGTTCCGGCGAGTTCGCCACCGCCGTTGAATGGCTCGACAAAGCGGCCCAGTCAGACTATGGGCCGGAGTCCAGGAGCACCAGGAAGTCCTCTCTCGCGATGGCCAAATTTCGCCTGGGGCGCGAGCAAGAGGCCCGCGTCCTCGTCCTGGAGGCCGGCGGGTTGATCGCAGCGCGGGCCGCCCAGAAGGACGTCGGCAGAGATTGGCACAATCTCCAGATCGCCGAGATTGCCCACCGCGAGGCCGAAACCCTGATCGGCCACGAACCTCCTCCGCCCGTCAGCCCGGCGGCCCGGGACCACTGATCCGCTCGGGTCTGTCGAGGTGGCTGGCCAGTCCGGGTAGGGACCGGGCCATGCAAGGGCTGCGAAGGCGGAGCCAACGGGACGGGGAGTGCTTCTGACGAGGTCTTCAGCGTCCCCGTCCCGCGACCACCGCCGGTTCGGCGTGAAGACCGAGGAGTTCACCCGCCTGACAGACACGATCGCGTGTGGGCGGGCCACCCGACAGGCCCGGAGCGGTCGTAGACGACTTCGCGTCACGAGGCGCCAACTCATGCGGCCGTTTTCCGCCTCGCCGCGGGGTGCGACGCGAACCAGGCGTCGGGCAGCAGTTCTCCGAGTTGAGCTGTGGGGAGGGACGGCAGACGACGGAGGACATCCTGAAGGTAACCGAAGGGGTCGATGTCGTGATGCCGACAGGTGCCGGTCAGCGAGTACAGGATGGCCGCCGTCCGGCCGCCCCGGTCGCTGCCCAGGAACGTCCAGTTGCGGCGTCCGATCGCCTGGGCACGGAGCCTCCGCTCGGCGAGGTTGTTATCGATGCTCAGGTCCCCGCGCTCCGGGTCACGGCACAGCGCCGCCCCGTTCGACCGCGCGTAGGCGACCGCCTGGCCGATCGGGCTCTTGGGCAGCACGTGGCGAGCCTGCTCAGTCAACCACTCCCCGAAGGCGGTCAGCAGCCGGACCGAGTCTCTCTGGCGCAGGCCCCGGCGGTCCTCGGCGGAGAGGGTTGCGCCGGCGGTCTCGATCGCGTAGAGCTGCCGGATGCGTGCCAGCGCCGCGTGCGCCGGCAGCGGCGCGGTGGTCCGTGCCTCGAAGAACTTCCTGCGCACGTGAGCCCAGCACGCGACCTCGACAACGTCCGAACCGGCGTACAACGCGTCATACCCGGAGAACGCGTCGGCCTGGAGGTAACCCCGGAACCCCTTCAGGAACCGCGCCGGCCCGTCGCGGGTGCGGCGCGGCGTGTCGTCGTAGACCACATAGGGGTTGCGGACGTCGCCGATGTCGTCCCAGAACCGCCCGGTGCGGGTCTTGGGCAGCGTCCGGTCCAGCACCGGCACGGGAGTGTCGTCCGTGTGGATGACGACCGACAGCAGCACCCGCTTGACCATCAGGTTATAGAGCGGCGTGAGCAAGTCGGCGCAGGAGGCCATCCAGCCGCAGAGCGTGGCGCGCGACAGCTCCACCCCGTGACGGGCGAAGAGGGCCTCGAGCCGGTACAGCGGGAGGTGGTCCGAGAACTTGCTGGTGACCGTCTGGGCCAGGAGTCCCGGGCCGGGCAACCCCTTGTCGATCGGCTGCGGCGGTTTGTCCGCCAAGGCGACGTGCTCCTGGCAGGCCCGGCAGGCGTAACGGAACCGCGCGTGGACAACAACGAAAAGCGACGAGGGCACGTACTCGAGCTGCTCACTCGTCTCCTCGCCGATCTTGGTGCGCGGGCGGCCGCAATCCGGGCAGGGCAGCTCGGCGTCAGACCGTGGGTACTCGACCCGCTTGCGGGGCAGATCCGCAGGGAGCCTCGGCCGTCCCTTGCGACGCCAGTGCCGCATTGGCTTTGCCGCGTCCGACCCCGGTGGCTCTTCCGGGGTGGCTTCGGCGATGTCCTCCGGCAACTCCTCGGTGAACAGCCGGAGCTGGTCCGGATCGACGCGTTGCCGCCGCGGACCGAACTGGCGACGGAGCAACAGCTCGAGCTGGTGCTCCAGCTGCTCGATCCGCCGTTGCATCCCCTGGATCGTCTCCGCCTGCTGGCGGATGATCTCCGGGCACAGGTCCAACTCGGTGGGAAGGGGTGCCGCCTGCTCGCACATGCCAGGATTGTAGCGACGCGTCGGCGTTCGAACAGGGCCTTCAGCGCGGGGTTTCGACGGTTTCTCGGCAGTAGCGTCGCTGCCGCCGGACGCTGCCCAGGTCGACCCCGTCGAGGATCATCATCAGGTCGGCCGCCTTGACCTCCACGCCCTTGGACCCTCCCTCTGTCACGGTGACCGGGAAGCGGAACGGGCCCTTCTCGAGCCGCTTGTACCCCAGGGCGTAGCCGTCCTTGTCCCAGTAGAGAACCTTGATCCGATCCCCACGCCGACTCCGGAAAACGAAGAGGTGGCCCGAAAGCGGGTTGCGGGCCAGAGAGGATTCGACCAGGGAAGCGAGCGAGTCGAACCCCTTGCGCATGTCGGTCGTGTCGGTCGCGAGAAAGACGCCGCACGGTGGGTGGCCAGCTCAGCACGGGCGGCCCTCCAGCACGGCGAGGACCTCACCGAGGGTCCGCGGGTCGAAGCCGTGGGGGACCCGCACGGTCGGGCCGGCCGGCAGAACGATCTCGATCGCAGGTACGGGCCGGGGCGCGACGGCCTCCAAGTCGACGAGCCGCACCGGCAGGAACGCCGGCAAAGCTCCGATCGGCTCGGCCGGCGGGGTGAGCGCGGGTGCTTTGTCGCGGCGGATCAGCTCCTGCCGCCACCACCGGAACGTCCAGTCCTTCCGACCCTCACGCCGGCAGAACTCGCGGACGGATAGCCCGCTCTGCTCCTGCTCTCGGATCCGGAGCCGCCAGGATCGCGCCCTGGCGGGGTCACGTCGTTTACCGCCGCGTCCGGCCATGTTGGGGTCTCCTCGGCACCGACGGGATAGTCCGAGGGGATCGTACCATGGCCTTCAAGATGGGGTTGGTATGACGCTTACCATCGACGAGCGACTCGACGACACCATCGGGACGGCCCAGGAACTCACGACGACCGATCGCGGTCCCGGCCGCCAGGAACAGCGGACCTCCCTGCCGCTGCCGGTTCCCGAGGGCCTGCCGGGTCAGGCCGAATGGAAGCGGCGGAAGTCGGTCGGCGTGGTGACGTCGCGGCGGAGGGCGGGCAGGGAGCAGAGCCTCGCGGTCCGCTACGATCTCAGCCGCCTGCCGGTGGACTTGGACCGGTTCGCCCGGGCAGTGCGCGGCCCCTGGTCGGTGGAGAACGCGGGCCACTGGACCCTCGAGGTGACGTTCCGCGAGGACGAATCGCGGATCCGCGAGCGGGGGCTCGGGGCGAACATCCCCTGGCTCGACCGCTTCACCCTCTCGATCCTCAAGCCACACCCCGACCGTCGCATGAGCCTCGTCAGGAAGCGCCGAAGCTGCGGATGGAGCGAGGGGTTCCTCATGGATGTCATTACCGCATTAGCATGTTAGTGTGCGCCGGCCCTGGGGATCAGCCGGAGTTGCTCCGGGGTGAGCTTGGCGACGGCGCCGGGGGCCGGGTGGGAGCGGAGCCCTCGGGCCCGCCGCGTCGGGCGGCGGCGAGCCAACGACTGACGGCGCCCTTCGAGGCGTCGAGGGCGACCGCGATGTCGCGCTGCTTCCCGCCCTGTCGCGCGAGATCCAGTGCCCTCATTCGCCGCCACTCCCTCCAGTCATGAGGTCGAGTGCCTGAGGAGCCCATGCCCTATTGTAAGAGCTGGAAAAGTTTACTTCTCAATGCAACGCTCAGTAGCACCTGCAACGAGGGTTACGCTTCGGGGGAAACACTAACCGAGCAGTTGATCAGCCGCGCAGGTGAACACTGATATCGCCGCCGTTCTCGAATGACTGAACTTCCCCACACATTGTGGGGAAGTTCAGTCAGAGACTGTTCCAAAAGACTCAAGCGGCCGCTTTGGGCGGCCGCTTGTAGCGGAATTTCTTCCGCCATCGCGGCGGCCGGGCACGGCGGACCATCCGATGGATCGAGCTGAGCTTGACCATCGCCGCGCTCGTCTCCGGCAGCCGCTCGAAGTCCCGCACCAGCCGCCGCCACCGCAGCAGGCAGCCGAAGGTCTGCTCGACCACCCACCGCACCTTCAGCGGCTTGAACCCCCGCTCGCCCTCGGGCTTCGAGCTCACCTCCACGCGGAGCCGGTCCTGGCCCGACAGCCAGGCGTCGAGCCGGGAGTTGCGGTACTTCCGGTCCGCCCACACCACGGCCAGCCGGGGGAACGTCACGGCGGGCAGACCGGCCAGCAGCCGCGGCGCCGTCGCCCCGTCGTCGAGGTTCGCCGCGGTGACCACGACGATCAGCAGCAACCCCAGCGTGTCGGTGACGATATGTCGCTTGCGGCCCCGCACCATCTTGCCGCCATCGACGCCGACCTCGGCCCCGCCGTGCGCCGTCTTGGCCGACTGGCTATCGATGCAGGCGCCGCTGGGCGTCGGCGCGCGCCCGAGCTTCGTCCGCACCTCCCCCCGCAACGCGGCGACCAGGGCGTCCCAGGTGCCGTCGGCCTCGAACCGGCGGAAGAAGTTGTAGCAGGTCTTCCAGTGGGGCAGGTCGTGGGGCAACGCCCGCCAGGAACAGCCCTCGCGGTTGAGGTAGAGCAGGCCATTGATGACCTCGCGCATCTCGTACTTGCGGGGCCTGCCGCCGGGCTTGGCCTCGGGGATCAGGGAAGCGAGGAGGCGCCACTGGGCGTCGGTCAGGTCGCTGGGGTAGGCTTTGCGTTCCATCCCCCCAAACTACAGCCGACGCCCCTTTTGGAACAGACTCTCAGTCCCCGACGTCGCAGGCGCATCGCCGCCACCGCTAAGTGGTTCATCCGGCAAGTCCCCTGACTCCGGGTACGGCCGCGATGCCGGGGCGGCGTCGCGGCCGGTGTCTCCGGCGCCGGCCCCAGACGAACGGGTGGCGGTGCCAGTTCCAGTAGGCCGTCGCCTCCTCGATCGCCCGGCAGACCTCCTCCCACGTCTCGAACCGACGCCCCTTCAGGGCCAGGCTCCGCAGCCCCTTCCACCAGGGCTCGATCAGGTTCAGGTACGCCGCGTACTTCGGCTGGAACACGAATTCCCAGCGCGGGTGGGCCAACGCGAACAGCAGCACGTCGGTCGCCCGGTGGGCGCTGAGGTTGTCGACGATCGCGTAGACCCGCCCGACCTCCGCCGGCACCCAGGACTCGGCGTGGGCCAGGAAGTCGGCCCAGTTGGCGGCGCTGCGGCTGGGATACGGGCGCGTCAACGCCTCGCCGGTGGCCGGGCGGAAGGCGCCGAAGAGGTATCCCTTGCCGCGCCGCCCGTAGTCGATCTCTTGCTTGGCGCGTCCGGCCGGCCGGCCTCGGCCATCGGCGTCGCCTCGGGGCTCGACGCGGACGAGCTGTCGGCCCGGGAAGCTCTTGGCCGACTCCGGCCCCATCTCGTCGAGGCAGACGACGACCGAGCCCGCCGGCGGGTCCGTGTAGAGCCGCTCGATCGCCCCCTTTTTTCGGCGAAGTCGGGGTCGACCCGCTCGCCGAACCACGTCTCCTGCTTCCGCCAGCGGAGGCCCTCCTCCGTGAGGACCTCGTCGATGCGGCTCCGCTTGATGGCCAGGCCCTTCTGCTCGCTGAGGTAGGCCTGGAGGCGGTCCAGCGTCCAGCAGCCGAACGGCAGGCCGAGGGCCTTGGGGTCGGTCAACGCCGCGGCGACGCCCTCGGCCCGCTGTGCCGCGGTGTAGGTCGGGGGCCGGCCGGCGCGGGGCCGCTCCTGGAGGCCGGCGACCCCCTGGTCGTTGAAGCGGCGGACCCAGGCATAGACCGTGGGGCGTGAGCAGCCCAACTCGGCGGCGATGACGGGCGCGGATCGGCCGTCGGCGGCGGCCCGGACGATGCGGGCGCGCTCGACCAGGCGGACCGGGGCGGTGCGCGAGTGGAGCAGGTCGGCGATGGCCTGCTGTTCCTCGGGGGTCATCGGGCGGAGCGTGACTCGGGCGGCCATGGGGCACCTCCTGGTGATGCCTCCATCCATCTGCAAATCACCTGCCGGATGAACCATTTAGCCGAAGCCGGCGAACAGGTCGTTCATCTCCTCGCCCCGCGCCGCGCCGGCCAGGCCGTCGAAGGAGCCCGCCTTGATCCGCTCGGCGGCCGCCGGCATGGCAGCCCAGGCGACTCGCGCAGGGCGCCGCCGACGCTGACCCGCCGGACGCCGAGTTCCGCCATCTCGGCGACCCCGAGGCCGGGATCCATCGCCAGGACGTTGAGCGGCCTGGGGGCCACGGCCCGGACCATCGTCGCGATGTCGGACCTGTCCCGCACGCCCGGCGCATACAGGCAGTCGGCGCCCGCCTCGGCGAACGCGACCAGCCTGTCGATGGCCGGGCCGACGGCGCCGGGGTCGCCGAGCAGCCCCTCCGTGCGGGCGACCAGGATGACGTCTTCCCCCGTCCGATCGACCGCCTCCCGTGCGGCGCGGACGCGTGCCACCGCCTCGGGCACGTCGAACAGGGCGTTCGTCCCGTCGATCTTGCGCTCCTCGATGGAGAGCCCGGCCACCCCGGTCCCGATCGCCAGGGCGACGTTGGCCGCAACGGACTCGGGGTCGGTGGCGAAGCCCGACTCGAAATCGGCGTTCACCGGGAGGTCGACGGCCCCGCACAAGGACGCCAGGTGCGCGAGGACGTCGTCGCGGGTCACCGCGTAGTCCGGGCGCCCGGTCGTCCACGCGTAGCCCGAGCTGGTCGACGCCAGGGCGGCGAAGCCGAGGTGCTGGAGCAGCCGGGCGCTGCCGACGTCCCAGGGGTTGGGCAGGACGAAGCAGCCTCGCTGGTGGAGGGCGCGAAAGGTCGCGCGTTTCTCGGCGGCGGTGCGGGCCATAGGAACCTCGGCCAGGCTTGATGACGCTCGGGGATCGCGATGGAATCTCGGAGACTCGGGGAGGCTCGTCGGTGCGTAGACGCGGGTGACCTTCGGGTGAGCGAGCCGCATCAGGGTTTGGGGCTTTGCCTCGAACCGGCGGAGGACCGCCTCCCCATCGCCGGGGCGAGAACCGTGGATAGCGCCGGTTGGGGCGGCCTCAGCCGTAGAGGTTCCTGGCCAGGAACTCGTTCCGGAATTTCCCGCGCGGGTCGAATTTGCTGGCCAGATCTTTGAAGTCCCCCAACCGCTCGTAGCGGGATCGCAGGGCCCCCGGCTCGATGGCGAACAGCTTGCCCCAGTGGGGACGTACCTTGTACGGGGCCAGCTCCTTCTCGATCACCGGGAGCAGGCCGCGGACGGCATCCCATTCGGGCTTCCACGTGAAGTGGATGGCCACGCTCGGGCGCTTGTAGCACGGGCTCAGCCAGAGGTCGTCGGCGTCGATCGTGCGGATCTCGGAGATGAACAGGTGCGGCCCGACCCTGTCGCGCAGCCGCTCGATCGCCAGGATGGCGTCGACCGCGTCCCCGCGCGGGACGAAATACTCGGCCTGCAGCTCCTTGCCGCTACTCGGCGTGAACCCCATGCGGAAGTGGGGCAGCCGCTCATACCAGGGGCCGGGCACCCCCATCTGCTCCGTGCAATTCTCCGCCGGGAGTTCGGCGATCGGGTGCAGATTGCGGGTCGCTCGCCGCGCCCCGGAACGTATCAGATCCGCCGCCGGCTCGCCCCCGGTCCCGACGCGGCGCTTGACCCACACCTCCGAGACCCGCCCCTTCTGCCAGTCGGTGAACAGGCTCACGCTGTAGGCGGCCGACATGATACCGTCGAAGTGGTCCGCCAGCTGCTTCAACGGCAGGTCCTCGTAGACCTCCTGACTCATCGCGAAGGCGGGCCCGAGGTCGAGCGTGACCTTCGTCACCACCCCGAGCGCCCCGAGGTGGACGACCGACCCGAGGAAATCATCCCGGTCCTTGTCGCGGGAGAGGGTCACGAGATCGCCCCCGGCCGTGACGAATTCCAGGGCCGAGACCGCCGTCGACAGGTTTCCATTCCTGACCCCCGAGCCGTGCGTCGCCGTGGCACAGGCCCCGGCGACGGAGATATGGGGCAGGGACGCGAGGTTGTGCAGGGAGAAGCCGCGCTCTTGGAGATACGGCCCAAGCAGCCCGTACGTGACCCCGGCCTCGACCGTCACCGCGGACGCCTTCGGGTCGAGTACCACCCGGTCCATCGGCTTGAGCGAGACGAGGGCGTGGCGGCTGTCGGCGATGCTGTTGAAGCAGTGGCGCGTCCCGAGCGCCCGGAGCGAGTCATGCGTCCGCACGTAGGAGCGGACCTGCTCGACCGACGAGAGCGTGACCAGATTGTCCGTGCTGTAACGGTAGTTCCCGGCCCAGTTCGTGATCGGCCCCTTCGGAGGGGTGCCGTCGGGCACTTGCCCGGGGATCCGTCGCCCGGAAGCCGCGCTCAGAATCGACGCCAGCAGGCCGAGGAACGCCCTCTTATTCATGAGCCGCCCACCTTTCCCGGAGCTTCGATGCCCTTCCGAAAGGATATCTGGGCCGGCGTGGAGGTAACAGTGGCCAGGATGGCCATCCGCACGTGGCGTGGTCGTCACGATCTGAGAGGCTCTCGGATCGGTGCGGCGGGAGGGTCGCCCGGCGCCTGGGACCCCGACGGCAGGGTGAGGTCCAATCACGAGCGGAACGCCCTCGCGGTCGACCGGCCGATCGGCGTCCTGCTCCAGGACCTGGCGCAGCTCGGCCTGCTCGACGAGACGCCCGTGGTCTTCGTCACCGAGTTCGGCCGGACCTCCCGGCTCGCAGGGTTCGGACGGCCGCGACCACCATATCTTCGGCTTCAACGTCCGGCTGGCCGGGGGCGGGATCAAGGAGGACATCGTCTACGGCGCGACCGACGAGAGTTGCTTTCACGCCACGATCCTCGAGCAACTCGGGCTCGACTCGCGCCGGCTCGAGATCCCGGGACGAAAGCGGCTCGACATCGACCACGGCAAGCCCATCGGCGCGATCATCGCCTGAATCACCGCGCTCGACCCCCGGTGGACTTCGGGCGGCCGTCCGAGCCTTTAGCCGAAGGCATGGCTGGGCTCCGCTCGGTCGGACTCCCGGGGACGACAACTGCTCTCGCGAGTCGAAGGGCTCCCGGGCCCTGTCAATCCGGGCCCGGTGCCGGCTCTTCCCAGAGGACCCGGGCCGCGAACACGGCACCCTTCGCCCCCCGGCGGCGAGCCCCGTCGTCCCAGACGCCCTCGGCCACGGTGACCCATGACTCGCGGTCGGTGATGGCCGCCGCGCCGAAGTTCCCCGAGCTCGGCGCCGCGCTCGGGGACGAGCACCCGCTCGGTGGCGCGGATCACGCGGAGCCGCTCGGGATCGACCTGGGCGATGAAGAGCGGGGCGCGGTGGCGCAGGATGTGGTCGTTGCCGGCGCCGCGGCGGGTGTAGACGAGGAAGAGGCCGCGTGCGTGGGTCAGCCAGTGTTGCTGCGTGTTGTAGCTCCCCAGGTCCCCGCCGTCGTCGAACGTCCACGGCTTCACGGGGCGGAAGTGCAGGCCGTCGTCGCCCGCGGTGACGTAGCCCTTGAGGTCGTTGCGGACCGTCAGGAAGTAGCGACCGCCGTGGCAAACGAGCGACGGCTCGTAGAGCCCGCGCGCGACGTCGAGGGCGAGGACGTCGCCGTGCCCGCGATACGTCAGCGCGTCGCCGTCGAACGTGCAGCGGGCGACCGTGACGCGGTAGGGGACGTCGGCCGACTTCGCGACGTAGAACGGAAGGAGCACCGAGCCGTCGGCTTCGACGACGAACTGGCGCAGGCGCTGCGGGCGAAATTGAAGGACTCGGCGGCCGGCATCTCGACCCGCCGCCAGGGCGTCCAGCGGCCCGCCTTCGGGTCGAACACCGCGTAGGCCGTCTGGTGGGAGCGGGGGCGGTCCTCGAGCTGCTCGCCCTTCGCGCTGTAGCGGACCTGGGCGCCCACGGCCAGGACCTTCCCCGAGCGCGAGTGAAACATGGGAGTGACGTCGGCCACCGCCACGTCCACCCCGCCCGGCTCGCGGGCCCAGTCCAGCTCGGCCACGGGCCGGGGGCCGGCCCAGGTCCGCCCCATGTCGATGCTGCTCAGAACGCTCAGGCCCGAATAGTGGTCCGACGTCCTCAGGTGCTTCTGGAGCGTGATGAGGACCTCGGGGTCGCGCTGACCGGCGACGCTCGGGATGGCGGTCGCCCTCGGGTGGTACAAGAGGAACTGGCCGTCGTCGTGCTCGAGGATCGTCCGGAGCTCGGTCGTGAACCGGACGGGCGTGGGCGAGGGCCCGAGGCCGGCTCGGAGTGCCGGCCCCAGGGCCTCGGCGAGCTCGCGGTGGCCCCGAGAATTTGGATGGCAGCCGTCGGTCGTCCAGTCGTCCAGGTCCTGGCCGTCCGCCCGGGCCTCGGTCCAGCGGGCGAAATGGTCCACCAGCGGGACTCGGCACTCGGCGGCGACCTCGCGGCACGCCTCCATGTAGGGCGCGAGCCGGAGGTTGGGGTTCTCGCCGAGGCCGTTGACCGGGGCGTCGTCGGACCAGCGAGGCTCGGTCATCAGGACCGGCTCGATGCCCCGGAGGAGAATGCCGGCGACGATCGCCCGGAGGTTGGCCCTGTATTCCTCCCGCGAGATCCGGCTCGCCGACGACCCCGGGTCGACGAAGCTGTCGTTCGTCCCGTACATCACGGTGACGACCCGCGGCCGGAGTTCGCCCACGGCGTCGAGCCGCTCGAGGGCCTGGTCGGTCCGCTCGCCGCCGACGCCGAGGTTGACCACCTCGGCGTCGATCCCGTCGGCCCTCAGGGCGCGCTCCGCCAGAGACGCGAACGTCTCCTCGGGACGGACGCCCGGTCGCACCCCCTTCGTGATCGAGTCCCCGAGGGCGACCACGCGAACGGCCCGATCCTTGGGACCGTCGGCCGGCACGGCAGGTGCGTGACTGCTCAGCCCCAGGATGACGAAAAGAGATAAGAGTCCGGCCCCCGGTGTCGAGAAACGCGCCATCGTTCACCCTCGCTCCCTGCGTCCGTTCGAGGCCCGCGATCTCACACTCGCCAGAGCCCTGGACGTCCGCAGTCGCGCCAGGCGGGCCCGATTCGCGTCTCGCGCCTTGGATAGGTTAACCGGGACCGGCGAGGCAATCGAGCGACTCGGGACCTGCGCCAGACGAGGTTGGGCGGTGGTCTGCGGGCCATGGCGCCCCCCTCGAGCCGCCGGGCGGGGCGTACGATCGATAGGGCCCTCCTGGTCGAGCGACCGCCCTGGTAGATCAGGGCGCCGTCGCTTTTCTCCCAAACCCGGAGCGTTCGCCCATGCCTCGCGGAACAGCCCGGAGACGCTCAACCCCGTGGCCCGATCGGTGGACGGCCCGGACAGCGTGGTCGTCCCTCGTCTTCGCGGTCCTCGCGGCCGGGATGCTGTCGGCCCGGGCCGACGCCGAAGACGCGACCTGGAAGGCCGGGGTGGCCCGGACCGTGATCACGCCGCAGACAGGCGTCTGGCTCGCCGGCTACGGCACGAAGCGTGCCCCCGAAGGAAAGTTGCACGAGCTCTGGGCGAAGGCCCTCGCGATGGAGGACGCCCAGGGTCGCGCGCGGTGCTCGTCACGAGCGACTTCCAGGGCGTCCCCAAGGGGGTGAGCGACCGGGTCTTCGCCAGGCTCCGGGCCGAGCGGGGACTCGAGCGGCACCAGGTCATGCTGACGTTCTCGCACAACCACTGCGGCCCCCGACTCGGGGACGACCTGGTCGATTACTACCCGGTCGAGGCCGAGCAGGTCGCCCTGGTGGGCGCGTACACCGACCTCATGGTGGAGAGGCTGGTCCGGCTCGTCGGCGAGTCGCTCGCGACGCTCGCCCCGGTGCGTTTACGGGCCGGCGAGGGCCGGGCAACCTTCGCCGTGAACCGCCGCAACAACCGGGAGGCCGAGGTCCCCACGCTCATCGAGCAGGGCAAGCCGCTCGCCGGGCCGGTAGACCACGCGGTGCCGGTGCTCACCGTCACGCGGCCCGACGGCCGCCTGTCGGCCGTGCTCTTCGGCTACGCCTGCCACCCGACGACGCTCAACTTCAACACCTGGTGCGGCGACTACCCGGGCTTCGCCCAGCACGAGCTCGAGCAGGCCCACCCGGAGGCCGTGGCGCTGTTCGTGTACACCTGCGGGGGCGACCAGAACCCGCTGCCCCGCCGCACCGTCGCGCTCTGTCGCCGTTACGGCCACATGCTCGCCACGGCGGTCGAGGACGCGCTGCGAGCGCCCTTGCGACCGGTCCGGCCGGAGCTGCGGACCGCCTTCGATCACGTCGAGTTGCCCTACCTGAAGGTCGCCACGCGCGACGACCTGGCGTCGAGGGTAGGCGACGGCAACCCGATCCTCGCCCGCTGGGCCGCTCGCATGCTCCGCAAGCTGGACGCCGGCGAGGCGTTCGCGCCGTCGTACCCGTATCCTGTCCACGCCTGGCGGCTCGGCGGCGACACGATCGTCGTCGGCCTGGGCGCCGAGGCGGTCGTCGATTACGCGCTCCGCTTCAAGCGCGAGTACGGGCCCGGCACGTGGGTCTGCGGGTATGTGGACGACATTATCGCCTACATCCCCTCCCGGCGGGTCTGGGAGGAGGGCGGCTACGAGGGCGGCTCGTACCTCTACGAGTATGGCCGGCCTGCGTTTCGCTGGGCGGGCGACATCGAGGACCGGATCGCCGCGACGGTCGACAGGCTGGTGAAGTGGGTCCGCGAGTAGCCCGGCAACGGGTCCGCGCCAACTCCGCGCCCGCGTCACGTCCGACCCCCATGGGACGGCCTGGGAATCCGGATGCCCGTCGATCACAGAGAACGGCCAGGGCCACGCACCCCGGCACCGATTTGCACAATTTGGCAGGGGTTGACGCCCGCCCCGCACGCCCTTGCGCGGCTTGGAGTTCGACGTCGGCCCGTTCAATCGGGCTCAGGACCCGGGGCGCATCGCAGATATCCTTCTCGGGGACCCGCTTACGAAGGACTGACCCACCTGTTTGCCCCTCAGAGACGATCTACCTTAACTCGCGTGCTCTCAACTCGCAGATGAAAACCTGGTTCGACGGGATCGCCCGGGCCCGGATTTTTACTGTACATTCGTTGACTTGCAGCCGATAAATGGATCCAATCCCCGGAGAGGGGGGCTTCTCGGGGCGAAAAAGTCTGCCCCGCCTTCACGCTCACCGGCGGTAAGTGAGGAATGCGAAGATGACCAAGATGATCACCTGCCTGTGGTTCGACCGGGGTAAGGCCCGCGAGGCGGCCGAGTTCTACGCGAGCGTGTTCCCCGATAGCCACGTCGGGAAGGCCCACGCCTCCGCCGCGGACAATCAGTCAACGAAAGAGGGCGAGGAGCTCATCGTCGAGTTCACCCTCCTGGGCCAGGCGTACATCGGCCTGAATGGCGGGCCGAATTTCAAGCCGAACGAGGCGGTCAGCTTCATGGTCCTGACCGAGAACCAGGAGGAGACCGACCGCTACTGGGACGCCATCGTCGGCAACGGCGGCCAGGAGAGCGCCTGCGGCTGGTGCACGGATCGCTGGGGCTTCTCCTGGCAGATCACGCCGCGCGTGCTGCTCGAGGCGACGACCGACCCGGATCGCGCCGCCGCGAAGCGGGCCATGGAAGCCATGATGACGATGAGGAAGATCGACATCGCGACGATCGAGGCCGCGCGCCGGGGCGAAGGCCGAGGGGGCTGACGCGGAGGCGTTCAAGATGCTCGGAGCGGCCGCAGTCGCTCACGATGCGAAGCAGGCCAGGTTGAATCGTGACGAAGCACGGAGCGGAGGCAGCAAGCCGCCCTGCTGCGTTTTCTGGAACGGACGAATGAGGTGCAATCACGATGATGACGGATGCGATCCCGAAATGGCAGCGCGTGACCGGTTGGGTGCTCTCCGGCATCCTCTCCCTGGTGTTCCTGCCCAGCGCCTTCTTCAAGGTCGCGCAACCCAAGGGCTTCATCGTGGAGTGGTCCAAGACCTATCCCGCCGGCTCTGCCCTGCCGCTCGGGGTCATCGAGTTGACGCTGTTTGTCCTCTACCTCGTCCCGAGGACCCGCTACCTCGGCGGACTCCTCATGCTCGCCTACCTGGGCGGCGCTGTGGCGACCCACGTCCACGCCAACGACGGGATGTTTTTTGTGCCGGTCATCGTCGGCGTCGTCGCGTGGCTCGGTCTGTATCTGCGCGACCGCAAGCTCCGCGCCCTCGTGCCGCTCGTGGCCGAGTGAGCAATCGAGCGTCCGGGTGAGGCAGACAGCATCGATCATCTCTGCCGCTAAATCGAGATCCGGTTCGGGGTCGGAACCGAGCGGCCAAAACCCCGACAGACGGAGGCTCGTAATGAGGAAGATCAGGATCTTCGCACACCTCTCGCTGGACGGCGTGATCTCTCCCGGCGGACCGAACGAAGACAGCGACTACGCGCATGGCGGATGGACGGCACCCTATCGAACTCCGGCCGGGGGAGCGCTCGTCGCCGAGGCGCAGGGCAAGGGCTTCGACTTGCTGCTCGGCCGCCGCACCTACGATCTTTGGGCCGGCGCCGAGCATGTCGGTTTCGAGGGTGAAGGGGCAGACCTCTCCGTGGTTGCGGATCACGACGCGGTCGGCAGGTCGACCTCGTGGAGGGCGCCCTCGGCCAGAACGACGAGGGCCGTGCCCGGCGCCAGTCCCGCCGAGAGGGCGGTGATCGAGGGCTCGAACTGGGCGACGACCGCCTGCGTGCCGGCGTCGGTGCGGAGGTCGAGCAGGGTCCCGCGAAAGAGGGTCGCCAGGTAGCGGGAGGGGCCCAGGGCGAGCAGAGGGGTCACCTCGGTCTGCGCGCCGGCGAAGTCGAAGCGGAAGCGGTGCGGCAGGCTCGGGACCTCGTGCTCTCGATCGTAGAAGGTGAGGTTGGTCTCGAGATAGCCGAGGACGTCGAGCCGGCGGGGCTCGGAGCCGGGCCGGACGAGGTGCAGGACGGCGACCGGGAGCGGATCGCCTTCGCGCGGCATGCGAGTGATCGGGACGAATCCCTCCCACTCGCTCGCGAACATCAGGCAGGCGGCCTCTCCATTGTGCGGGTTGGCGCAGAGGCCGCCGATGACCGGCGAGTAGGGGGTCTCCTTCAGGCGGAGGAGCGTCTCGGGCGGGCCGGGCGGGCGGCCGTCGGCGTCGAGCGTCAGGGCGAGCAGGCGGTTGCCGTCGCGGTTGTCCGGGTCCAGCGCGGCGAGGTAGAGCCGGCGACGGGCCGGGTCGTAGTCCATCGCGACGACCCCCGGGCCGACGTCCCGCCCGTCCTCGTTCGTGTACGCCAGGCGGGTCGGCCCGCGGCGGTCGTGGCCCGGGAGCCCGTAGGCGACGAGGGCCGACCCCTCCTCGTCGAACGTCTCGATCAGGACGGATCGGTCGTCGACGCCGAGGGGCGCGACGATGGAGCCGGTATAAACGGACTCGGGGTCCGCGTGGACCGTGGCGACGGCCCGCGAGTCGGGATCGACCTCGACGAGCGCGGAGATGTTGTCGTCCCCCGAGAAGCCCTGAGCCCTCAGATAGAGCCGCCCTCCGACGAACGCGGCGCGGATCGCTAGCGGAATTCCGAACCCTGGCCCCGGAATTCCCCCCAGGCCAACGCGGCGCGGATGTCGGGCGGGGGACCGGCGCCCAGGCCCTCGAGCGCCGAGCGGACGAGTCCGGTGAGCGCCTCGTCCGGCCCCTCGGCGGAGATCGCGGCGGCATCCCCAAAGGAGGTGCAGGCCACGGCCAGTCCCCGCCCCGGGTCGAGGGCGATCGTCACCACCTCTCCCTTCAGGTCGGCGAGCTTCGTCATGACGGCAGTTCCCCCGACGCCGGCCCGGCGCCGACCTCGAACGATACTGCGGGCCGCGGCGCGCGGAAGGCCCTTGTGGTGACTCAGCCGGTCGCATCCGTGCGTGCGAACCGGGATAATACTCCCGGGTGATCCAAGGCGTAAGGGCGTCGCGGCGTGGAGGTCTTCGAAGGCCGGGGGGGACGATCCGCCGGTTGTGTGGAGGTGGAGGGGGCCGACCTTCCCGATTGCGCCGCGCCCGATGCTCCTGGTCCGGCGGCGGGCCGGAGATTGTAAAGGCTCAGCCGAGTTCAGAGCATTTCGCTGGCAGAGGTGGTAGCTGGCCGGTTCGCAGGTGAATGCGCACGGCCTCCAGGACTGCGGAGATGGGGTTGTGACCGCGCTGCTTGAGTGTGCGGAAGACACTCATGAGGACCGCCTGCGTCTCCGCACCGTCCTCGCTGCCATTGGCGTAACGGTTCTTGCGGATCAGGACCGCCGGGCGGATCTCCCGCTCGCCGTGATTGTTGTCCGAGGGCACCTCCGGATGGTCCAGGAACGTGAACAACTCCACTCGGTGACGCTTCAAGGCTTCACCAGCCGTCGCGCGTGCCGTTGCTCCCACGGCTGTGCCAGCAGTTCGTCCAATCGCTGCTGCAGGCGTCGCCGCCGCGACGCGAACCGCTCTGCCGGCCACTCGCGTCGCCGCTTGCTCAGCCGCAGCGCATCCCGGATCAGTCGCTTCAACGGCTTCCGGAACGCTGGCCAGTCCCCCTCGGGCTTGTGATAGTGCTGGGTCCGCTTCAGGTCGCGCAGCAGATGGGGCAGGCACTTCTGCTTCCGCGCAGACGACCGCGTTGTAGGCCGACCAGAAGTCGGTCACCAGGACCCCGGCGAACCCCTTCTTGAAGAATCGCTTCAGCGCCGGCGAGCCGCGACTGCGATCGATCATGTAGTAGGTCAGGTCCCCGGTGGTGAAACACCACAGCCAGTGCGACCGGCCGTCGACCCGCCAGCCGGTCTCGTCCGCGTGCAGCACCGCGCTGTCCAGCGCCTGGGACTGGATCTCCAGGTCCCAGGCCCGGAGGATCTCGCGGAGTCGTCGCCACATCTGCACCAGGCCGCCGGAGGAGAGCTTGAAGTGCAGGTGGAAGTTGAAGACGTCGACGATCTGCGACAGCGTGACGCCCAGCAGGTAGTGCAGCCAGGCCGACAGCGCCACCACCCGCAGCCCGATGGACGAGCCCGGCAAGGCATCGGTGACCACCGGCTCGACGGTATCGCGGCACTGCGGGCACCAGGCAATAGTGTCCGGGATTCCTGTTTCGGAGGGGGTCCCCTTGTTGGGTCATCCGCAAGCACGACGAATTGAAGGGGCTGGTGGTCGTCTCCTGTCGTTTCGTGGGCGAGCGCGGCGCTTGCAGCGGCGCGACCTCGGCCGCAGAGCGCGGACTGGCCTGGATCGCTCACTTCGGTCTTTCGGTACGCTTCCGCGCGACACGATCACGCTGCATCTTGCACTGTCGTTCCCGTTCCCGAAGGATCGGCATGACCTCCTCCAGCGTCGCCGATCCGTTCGCCACCATCCCCATCATGAGGAACAGATATTTGCTGGGACGATGGCCCATGTGAAGATACATCAGCGTCACGCCGATCACGGTCACGTAGAAGTTCAGCAGCACACCCTCGCGGTTGTGGCTGATCAGGTGGTCGGTAGGGTCGAGGACTGGCGCGCGCACGGTAGGGTCCGGTGGCTCCTCCATCGCTTTCGCTGTGGGCCTCAGTCCGGCTCCCATGGTCACGTCTCCAGCCCCCGCCACGTCAAACCCGGCGTGCGGTTCTCCCGCACCGGGCTTTCCTGTCCGCTTCGCGTCAAGGGTTATGGGACCTATCACGTCGGGGACGCTTTCGGCTGCGGCGCCTACCAACGGACCCGGTAACCGTCGAACAGCCCGAGTCCCTCGTACAGCCACCGTCTACTCCACCTCCGCCAACCGAAGCCCCGGCGTTGTCGGGCACGCATCAGGGGCCGCCTCATCTTCTTCTCTACCCAGTCGCGAATGAAACCGAAGCAGCGGCTCGAATGGCCCACCGCGAAGTAGTTCACCCAGCCCCGAAGGATCGGGTTGATCAGTGCGATCACCCGGCCCACCGGCTCGGATTGATAGCGTCGGAAGATCTCCTTGAGCTTTCGCAGCAGCGTCGTCCGCGTCTTCAGCTTGGGCGTGTACTGCGCCCGCCACACCCCGCCGAGGCTGCGGATGCGGCGGAACTCGAAGCCCAGGAACCCGAAGCTCTCCCCCTTCGCCAGGTCGACCACCCGGCTCTTCTCCTCGTTGACCTCCACGCCGAGCTTGGCCAACTCCTCGCGGAGTCGTTTCTCGACCGCCTTCCGCAGCCAGTCATGCTGCGGGAAGGCGTCCACCAGGATCACCAGATCGTCGGCGTAGCGCGCGTACTCGACGTACGTGTACTTGCCGCGGCGGGTGACCTCCTTGGCCCGCTCCAGCATCCGGTCCACCTCGTTGAGGTAGAGGTTGCTGAGCAGCGGCGAGATCACACCGCCCTGGGGGACGCCCGCCTTCCCGGACGCCTTCAGGATCATCTTGAGCAAGCGCATCACGTCGGCGTCATCGACCCGGGCCGCCACCTTCGTCAAGAGCGGCTGGTGCCGTACGTTGTCGAAGTAGGCTTTCAGGTCGATGTCGATGACGCGTGTCTTGTCCCGGACGATCGCCTTGGCGACCCGGTGCACCGCCTCGTGAGCGGTCCGCTTCGGGCGATAGCCGAACGACCCGTCTTGGAAGTCGGCCTCGAAGACGGGCTCCAGGATGAGCTTCAGCGCACCCTGGACCACACGGTCGCGGATGGCCGGGATCGACAGGACGCGGACCTGGCCCTCGTCCTTCGGGATCGCCTGCTTCCGGTTCCGTAGGGGCTGATAGGTGCGTTGGACCAGTTCGTCCCGGAGCTGCCCGAGGAAGCCCTCCAGTCCGCCCGCCTCGATGGCCTCGAACGTGACCCCGTCGATGCCGGGGGCCCCGTTGTTCTTCTTGGCCAGTCGGTAGGCCTCCCGGAGCGTCTCCATCTTGCAGACGTGGACGTACAGGCCCCAGAAACGCCAGGACGGTTCAGCCTTCGCCTTGACGTAGATCCTCCGCCTCAGGTCTTGCAGATCGATGGGCGCCTTTGTCATCTCGCCCCCGCCTCCCATGTCGGTGAAGGAGTCGCAGAACAGCAGGGCCCCTTTGCTCCGCGGGCGTTATCCCGCCTCGTCGCTACTACGGGCCTTTCCGCCACCCTCTCGCCTTCGGCCAATTTCCCGGGGTCGCCGGTTATACGGCCTACCTTCTTCCGCCGCTTTCGCGGCGGGGCGAGGAGGGCTTCTCCAGTTGCTCGATGTGCCCTGGTCACCGTGCCGTCGCTCCCACCCCGCCGGAGTGTCCCGCCGCGTCAGCCGCGTTGCGACGGTCCATGCTGCCTTCGCCTTCCGGTTGCAGGCTCGGCCTCCGGGTCTTCGCACTTTCGGGGCCACCTCTGCGTTCACTTGCGTTACGGCCCGGTGACTCGCCGACCATCCCGAGGATGACCGTGTCGATGGGCTTCAGGCCGGTCGGTTTCCCTCCGGCCTGCCATCCGAGCTACGGGGTTTCGGCTCTTCCCCCGGCGGGTCTGACTCCCGCTGAGCACATCAGCCTTTTCTGGACACACAACCGGGCGTACGACTTCAACCAGCGGAAGAACAGCTCGATCTGCCAGCGATGCCGGTACAAGAGCCCGATGATCGACGCGTCGAGGTCGAGCAACGTCGTCAGCAGATAGACCGGATTCTCAGGGTCGTCCGCGGGGATGATCACCACCGCGCGCAGGACCATATCCGGCGGTCTGCGATGGTCCGAGCCCACCAGGCGCACCAGGCGATCGCTCGTGACGCCCGCGCCCCGGGCTTCTGGAGTGAGTTCGCGCGTTTCGGCGGTTTCGAGTTTCGGGCAGCGCGGCCCCGGCTCGCGGATTCGCATCACGAAATCGGCCGTCTTGGGGGCATGCGCCGCGATCAGATCGAAGCTGAAGATGCCCCGATCGTAGAGATGAATGGCCCCGGCCGTGATCGTATCTTGAGCGGTCTTCGCCGCGCCCTCGCGGTCATTGGGGATGACCAGCAGTTCCGGCAGCCAGGTCTCGACGTCGAGATGAAAGTCGAGTCGTGCGCCGGTTTTACTCCCTCGACGGCGGATCGCCCAAACGACAGCGGCGGCCGCTTTGCGGCCGCTTTGAGGAAGGTGCCGTCGACGGCCAGGACCCGGCGGTGCAGCGCGACCAGCGGCTCGGCGGCCTGGGCCGGCCCCGGTCTCAGCACTTCACGCCGGAGATGATCGAGGATCGGCTGCAGGAGGGTGGGGTCGGCCAGCTTGTTGAAGTCGGAGAAGGTGCTCTTACAGAGCTTTCTGATGGTGAGATGTCGCTGGGCCTGCCGGGTCTGGCTGAAGTCCTCGATGGTCCGCAAGGTCCTCAGCGCGGGGTTGAAGAAGGCCAAGAGGTAGGCGACAAAGACGTCATCCAGGAAGAGTTCTCGGTTGCCGTGAGGTGTCTCTGGGCGAAGCCCTTCGATGAGCCGTTCCAAAGAGCGGATATGTTTGGTTCCGACAACCTGTTCGGGCCAGATCGGCAAGTCGCGCAGCCGCGCCTCCTCCGACCCCATGTGTTCGGGTCGTTGAGACGGTGGCACCCCTCTCGGAGATCGCTTCTTCGCCGCCATGAAGAGACAGCTTGGCCAAACCTCTCAAAAAAGTGCAAGTGAAGATTCTGTGAAGACGGATTCCCGGACACTATTGATTTGATGGGCGGTGTCCACGTGCAGCCGACAAACGTGCAGTCGGGCTTGACCAAGATCTTCGACGTCGAGTCGTCTGGCGGCGTGCTCTACGTTGCCGGCGAGAAGGACGGCAAGGCGGCTTACCAGAGCTTCGACCTGAGTACAGGTGTCCCGGTCGCTGGATCGGTGCAAGTGCTGCCGAGCCTGGATTCGAACAACGAACAGGGTTCCGTGATTGATGTCCAGATCGTCAACGGTGCTGTGACCTTCATCGGCGAAAGTCATGTCTCGGGTCAGAGTAACCAAGGTTTCGTTTGGGACCTCGCGGGCAATCCAACAGTCGTTCCTTCCCCCAATGGAGGCTTGCTAGAGGCAGGTAATCCGGACGGCATCGTGGTCGGCTTTGGTCAGTCGGACCATGCGGCTGTAGGAACCATCGGCGGAAGCCTACAGCTTCTGCCGGAAATTTATGGCGGCGGTGCAACGAGCATCTCCGCTGACGGCAAGTGGATCGTGGGCGGTGACGGATTCGGCCCTGCTGCCTGGTTCTCCAACGACCCGCTGTCACTGGACTATACTTTGGCGAGTATCAACCTGGAGGCGAACCTGAACGGAGACACTCCGTTCGATTTGGGCGTAACTCGCCGCCCGCTATGCTGCAACTGACCCGTACAGCCGGGTTTGCTCCTGCTCGATCCGGTACTCCAGGTACTTCCCCCACTGGTCGTTGAGGTACACTGCCCGGACGTGGAGCATCGCCTGGGCACCCTCGACGGTCCATCGCATGCCCGTCTGCTCCATCCGGTCCTTGACCAGGTGGCGGCACGCCCCCTCGGCCACCCCGCTACCGATCGGATACCCCGCCGCCAGGTACGCGTCGTACCGCATGTGGTCCCGGTTGTTCGCCAGGTACTCGACCGCCGACTCGACCACCTTCCGCTTCGACCCGCTCCGCTTCCCCCCGTTCAGCCGCCGCCGCAGCCCGGCGATGACATACCCGACCTGTCCCTGGAGCAGGTCCCGCAACCGCTCCTCGACATACTGCTTGGCCCCGTCACTGCCTTCGGTGTGGAAGCAGTGGGCCACCGCCCAGAGCCGCTCCAGGACGTGGAACAGGTCCAGGATGCCGACCGCCTCGGCGAAGTACTCCCGCTGCATCTCCCACAAGGCCCGCTCGCCGTCCAGCAGGCAGATCACCGGGCGGTCGTGCCCCGAGTTGCGGGCCGCCGCCTCGGACTCCATCAGGGCGAAGAGGCTGTCCTTGGCGTGGACCGTCTCGCCGCCGACCTGCCGGGTCATCTCGGCCCAGACGTGCTTGTGTTGAGGCTCCGGGCGCCCCCCGGCCCGCTCGTCCCGGAGCACCTCATCCAGGATGTCATCCGCCGACCTCACGAACGGCTCGATGGTGTCGACGGCCCCGACGCCGGCCCTCTGCTTCTTGTTGGCCTTCTCTCCCTTGGTGCGGCGGTGATGCGGCTTCGGGCCGTCCTGCGGCGGTCGTCGCAGCGGCACGCCCTTGCCGTCGGCGGTGACGACCAGCAGCGGCCCCTCCTCCTCGGGCGGCGGCCGCGACAGGGCATCCCGGAAGGCCGGGGCGTAGCCGGCCACCGCCCGGCTCATGGGCTCCAACGTCCGAGCCCCCAGCTTCAGGCCCAGGAGCATCTCCAGCGAGCGACCGGCCTCGGCGAACGACTCCTTGAGGCAGAGCCGCGGGCTCCAGTCCTCCAGGACGTAGGAGAAGTCGCCCTCGGGCAGCCCGAGCCGCTCGTCCAGCGGCGTCCGTTCGATCCGCTGGCCCTCTCGGGTGCCATGGACGACCCGGCTGATGGTCAACTCGCCGAAGACCGACACGTAGCGGCGGTCATGCGACTCGGGCAACCGCCGGACCCTGTGCCCGTCGGTAGTCTCGACCTCCGGCCCCTGGTCGCCATCGCCGTGGTGGGCGACGAAGGCCGTCAGCAGGTCGAAGCCCAGGGCGAGCAGGGACCGGATCCGGTCCCGTTCCACGAGGTCGATCCGCTGGCCGTCCTGGCTGGCCCGCCGCACGAGGTCCAGGAGGGACTCGAATCGCTGCTGGGCCTTGAGGGTCGCCTGCTCCGGGGTGATGATCATGGCGAGGTCTCCTGGGGCCGAGGCATCGGGGTGTTGCAGCCGATGTTCTGCCTCATGGGGACCTCGTTTTCCACTCCCTGTCGCCGCAACTCCTTGTCCGAGAAGAACTCCAAGGGGAGCGGGCAGCGAGTCACGCCCGTTCGATTTCCGGTCTGTCATCCTGGACCCCACCTCCGGCGACTACGTAGGCTTTGGGGAATACACCGATTCTCTCACCTTCGGGAAAGGGCTTGCCGCCTGGAGCCTGACCAGTGGGTCGTTGATTCAGGATTTCGGTATCGGCACGTTCTCCGACGCCCGGATTTGGGAGGATAACGTTGTCCTCGGGATCAACGGGCCGGACTTCGGCTACCTCCAGACGCTGCATACCTCCGAGATTCTCAGCGTCTCCGATTTTCTGGGTACAGATGCTCAGTTTATCGCTCGCGGGGGGCTCTTCGAAGGCAGTATCGGTGTCTACGGCGTGAGCGCCGATGGCACATCCTTCAGCCTTGGCAGTCATGACGTGAACGGCACCAGCGCCGTGCCGGAGCCGCAGAGCTGGGTGATGATGTTGCTTGCGATGATCATCACCTTCCTCTGCCACCGGGTGCCCTTCCTCAGGCACTTCCTGCCGCGCTGCAACTAGCGGCCTTGCATTTGATGCATGAATCCGGACGGAGTGCCTGCTATCAGCCTCCGTCCGGCATTCTGCTAACAGCGTTCCAATCGAAGCTCTTGCGGGCAATCAAGGATGACTGTCTTACCGCTTTTCAGTGAAACCAGCGATTTTGCTCATGACCGCAGGTACACGTACCATCATTCGTAACTGGGTCGAGTTCATTGTAGGGGGCCCACGGCTTCTCGATCGAGGCGAGTTGGGACCGCTGGACACACTTCGCCACGTCCACCACACAACTCATCGGCGTCGGAGTCGCCGTCTCCGCAGCCGGCAAGGGATCTCCCGGCGTCGTATACGGCGTCGGCTCATCTCCCGCAGTCAGCATCGGATCTTCATCAGCACCAAACGGCGCCTTGGGCACCGGCTGCCTTGCGGCATAAAACGCTGAGCGAATTACCCGAGAGCCGGCCCAGGGGAGAAACCCGTTCGTGCGGGCAAACGCCACGATCTCAATTGCATGTTTTGCCATCAAGCGTTTGGAAGTCCCGACTGGCGGCCCGCCTCCTGCGGGGTGACCCATGTTCTGGTCGTTGCAGACCTGTTCGCCGAGGGCTGGAACGGTAGCGCAGTCCCCGGGGAGGAGCGTCATTACGGCGGAACGGAATTCTACCGGATCGCCCAATTGCCGGTCTTCCGTATAGACGAACTCGAAAGCGTTGCCGCTCGACCCGCTCGAGTCTCCAGGCAGGCCGATCGTCCCACCGAGGCTGCTGAGAAAATCTGCCCCGGCTTGATTGGCCTTGTTTCGGGCCATGACCAGGCGTTCGAAGGGGACTCCGTTCGGGTCTTCACCGGCTGCTTCGATGTCCAGATTTGTAATGGTCGCAGCCACCTGTCCGGCATGTCCCACGGCCTCGTCAAGCATCTGCTTGACGCACATCCACTGAATGATGTCGAAAAACCCCAGGATCGCGACGAACAGCACCGGGGCGGCAATCGCGAACTCGAGCATCGAAGCGCCGCGCTCTGGCACTTGGCCCGCGAGCGACCGCTGGCCCTGCCCACGGAACATGAAAGACCCTTGGTAGTCTGAAATGCGGCATAAGCCCCCTGTTCTACGACCGATTTCTTGGTGATCAATACCGCTACTACAGGTTTCGCGGAAGTCGCGATTTTGGCTGCCCGGTAGGAGTGTCGGCGAGAGGCAAAAAAGACTTGGCTCAAGATGGATTGCAGGGTGGTGCCAGCAATTGGCCGATCAGGGCTCCGAGGAGCGTCTTGCCGCGAGCCCGGACGTTGTGAACGAACTCGAAGAATCCCAGGTACAGCGGCAGGCTCTCCTGGGGGATTCCCCGGTGGGGGCGGAGCCACGACCGCAGCAGCGACCAGAACCCTTCGAGGGTGTTGACATGCACCTCGCAGAAGCCGTCGCCGTCGTCATCCCGGGCGTACTCCCCCGCCGCGTGGCAGACCGTCTCGTGGCCGTAACCCCACTCCTCCAGGCGACTGTAGATGTCGTATTCGTCGGTGTAGACGAGCGTCCCCTTGGCGATCGTCCGGTCGATCAACGGCCCGATCGTCACCTGCTTGACGTTCTCCAGCATCCGGATCACGACCTCGCCCCCACGCTGCAGCATCCCGAAGATCGGCGGCTTCTCCTTGGCCAGGGTCCCCCGGCCGCGCTCCCCCTTCAGCCGCCTTCGTCGGGGAGGTCGGCCTTTTTTTTGACGGCCTCCGGATGGCCCTTATGTCCCGCCACGACATAGACTTCGTCGCACTCGACCTCCCCGGAGAGGGCGGCCGGAGGCCGGCGGTCGACGATCCCCTGGCGCAGCTCCTGGATCATCGCCCGGGCGTCGTCCTTGTTGAGGTCGAGTTCCTTGGCGATCTGCAATCCGGAGAGGTTCAAGCCCATGAGATACAAGCATGTCACCCAGGTCCGGAGGGGCTGACGGTGGTCGGCGAAGATGGTCCCGGTCAGGTCGTCGAACCGCCGCCGACAGGCGTGACATTCGTACCGCTGGCGGTGGGCTTGGGTGTCATCCCGGCCGTTCTTGATGACCGAATCGGACGAGCAGTGGGGGCAGGTCACGCCGTCGGGCCAGCGCATCGCCCGGACCGTCTCGTAGCACTTGGCGTCGTCGATGAGGTCCTGGATGTTCACCATCGGTCAACGCCTCGTGGTCGGATGGCGGGGCAAAGTCGAGGAGCGGGCCGCTCAACGATCAGAGCCGATTGTAGCGACTGCGAGGCCGGCCCGAACCTACCACCCTGCAATCCATCTTGAGCCAAAGACTTAAGCCCTGACGCTGATGAATGTTTCCGCATGAACCCGCTCCAGCTCGAGACCTATTGCCTCAGATCGCAATCGCCTGCGCGGGGCAGTCCCCGGCACGTCCTCCGCCCTACTCCCCACCGCGGGGCGTGCCGAATTCATCCGGCCGATTTTTTTCGCCGGGCGCCTTGCGTGCCCGATCTCGGCAAATTACGATTCAAAATACACGAAGTCGCTTCGTGCAAAAAGCACCCGTGGCAAAGTCCCCGACGGTTCGTCGGGGACCATTCTCTGACGAGCAAAGAGAGGCCCAAGGAGCAGGCGGAAGCGGACGGAAGATCGCGGCGAACACTTCTCTTCGCCCATCTCCGCTTCCGGGGCTTACCCCACACTGCTTCGCTCATTGCCCCTAGACGCGCCCGGCCCAAGGCCGGCGTGCGCCTGGGGGTTGCGCATTTCCACCCCGCCACGGGTGCACGGAACGCGTGTGCGCGCCGACTCCCGAGGCGGGCGTCCCCCTTTTGAGCGGGAGGCCCGACCTTGAGTATCTTCCGAAAACAGATCGTCAACGGCTTATCAAATCTGGCCGTTGAGGTGCTGGCCGAGACCGTCAACAAGATCTCCCAGCCCGGAACTTCGCAGCCTCAGAACGACGAGGCCGACGTCCTCGACGTCGAGAGCGAGCCGCAACGCGCGACGCCCGCTCAGCACGCTCCACGTCCCGCCCTTCCTCCTGCGCCTCCTCCCACACCGCGCCCTCCCACACCTCGCCCTCCGGAGCAGCAGCCGATCGCGAAGCCGGCCCAGAACGGGGCCAGGCCCGATCCTCGTCTGCCTGCGTTTCCGTTCCGGCCTCCCCTCGAACTCCCGCCCGTCTCGGAGTCGCCGCCACAACTGCCCGCCGAGCCCCCTCCCGGCCCGCGACCGCGTGGGCGGTCGCGGAAAAACCACGGCGGCAAGCCCGCGCTATTCGCGGACGGCAGCGGCAGCAGCAATGGAAACGGCAATGGCCGCGCCCAACTGACGCAGCCTCGTCGGGACCAGGACGCGGACAAGGCCCAGGAGAAAGAACAGGGCAAGGACGCAGGCGAGAACGCAGGCAAGAACGCAGGCAAAAACTAGGTGCGGGAGGTTCTGTCCATGTCGCTGAGCGAACGCGAGCGAGACATCTACACGAGGCTCGGCAGCAAGCTCCGGGGGGTTGGCCTGCCCCAACTCCTCAGGGGCTTTTTCCCCGACTCCGCCTCGGGCCGGATCAACGGCAAGCGCTGGGTGTCCGCGCGGGAGCGGTCGGGGCTGCTGGAGACGTTCACCGTCCTCTGCCGGCCGGTCGTGGACGTCGAGTTGTATTTCCGCGGCGAGCCCGGACTGCCCCCGCCGGACTTCGCCGAACTCTCGCGCGAGTCGTGCCGGCGCTGGGACATTCCGAGTCAGCCGACGACGATCGTGCGCGGGACAACGAAGCTGCGAAATATCGTCGGCGGCCCGAGCCAGATGCGGTTCCGGGCGATCGGACAAATCGGGCACGACCTCGGCACGGCGGCGGTCTACCTGAAGCTCCTCCGGGACGCCCCGGAGCTCACCGACGGCTGGCTGTGCGAGGACGAGATCGAAGACCCGGCCTACAAGGAGGCGAAATCAGACGCCGTCATCCTGAATCAAGCCGGCGAAGTTATCCACGTTGTCGAATTCGCAAGCGGCTATCAATCGGAGAAGTTCGCCAAGATCGACCGGACGTTCCGGCCGGACGGAATCCCTTACGAGATCTGGATGCGGAGGGACAAATGATCGCGCTCCAGACCGATAACGCCCTCGGTGAGCGGGGCGCGATGATGGTCGATCACGTCTCACGCTATCGCGTTGTCACCCTCGCCTTGCTCACTCTGTTCTTCCCGGCTGAGAGCAGCGACGCCCTTCGGATGCTGCTCTCGCGGCTGGTCGGCGCCGGCTGGCTGAGCAAGTTCCCCGTGGGCAACCGCGAGCAGTACTACACCCTGGGACCGAAGGCCTATCGCCACCTGGCGACCGCCGGAGCCCGGCCCCACCGGAAGTGGCAGGGCTTCGGCCAGGAGGGGTTGATTCAACACCTGGCCATCGGCTTCCTCTGCGCCCGCCGCGGCATGCTTCGGCTGCGTGCCGAGGAGTTCGTCCAGTATTTCCCCGGGCACAGCCGCCCGGGACTCCCGGCACAGAACTACTTGCTGAGTACCGACGGGACCGACGAGACGCTCTACTGGGCGATCGTCGACCATGCCACGAGCCCCAATCGCTTCCCGAGCAAGATCGGCCGGGCCGTCTCGAGCCGATTCGCCCTGCCCGCATTCCAGGAGCGAATCCTGGCCGGGGGCTTCGCCGTCGCCGTCCTCACGGGGACCGACGCCAAGGCCTGCCGAATCGAAGCCGCCATCGCCGAGGATCGCTCGCCTCATGCCGAGGCGGGAGTGATCGTCGTGCCCGACATCGAACCACTGCTGCTGCTCTGAACCGGAGGCTTTTCTCATGAGCATGCCGTTCTCTCGACCGGTCCGCAACCGAATCGACATCATGCCCGACGAGTATCGGGCGGCCGCCAGCAACCTGTTCGCCCTGTTCAAGCTGGCCACTGCAATGGTCGTCCTCAACCTGGTTGTGCCTTTCAGCCGGGAGACGTTCAACGGGCACTTCCTGCCCGCGATCGCGGTCTTCTCCCTGGCCGGTGCGCTCTCCCTGTCTCGTCGCCTGTTCGGCCCCAGGTGTGTTGGTTCAGCGTGAAATGGAGAAACGGGTTCGCGCCGTAAGCTAGCCACCAAGATCAAGAAATTTGGTTGGATTTATCGCATTCGTGCCAATCCCGGAGCCGATGCAGGGGGGCATCCTGCCCCCCCCTTCCGGTCTCGGCCCCCAGGTCGGCGCTCGGGTCGCGTCCCCGCGTTGCCCAATCCTCCGCCTGGGCCATCCGAACTGTCGCCCAGATCACAACCCGGTGGCAATCGACGAGTCGGCGCTCTTCGCAGAACCGACGCTCCGACGCCGGGCCCGAGCCGCCGCCAACTTCCGCTGGCGACCAGCGAAGATCGCCTCCTGGCGGCCCTCCAACCGGTCCTTCGGCGTGATGTAACCAATCGCGCTGTGCAAGCGGACCTCGTTGTCGTGCGTCCCATACTCCGCCACGATCCGCCGCGCGTCCTCCAGGCTCAACGGCGTCCTGACCCGGATGCACTCGCCCTTGAGTGTCTTGTGCCACCGCTCGATCTTCCCATTGCTCTGTGGGTAATACGGGGATGTCCTCACAGGAGTCATCCCGCAAATCCGGATGAACTCCTTGAAGTCGCGGGCGATGAACTGGGGGCCGTTGTCCGAGATGATCCGGGGGCGCGCCTCGGGATACCGCTCGCGGGCCCGCTGGATGATCGTCTCGACGTCCGGTTCGGTCATCGACTCGCGGATCTCCCAGTGCACGATGAACCGGCTGCAGCCGTCGAGCAGGCTGCAGAGGTAGAAGAACGTCCCGGCGACGTTGATGTACGAGACATCGACATGCCAGTGCTCGTGGGGGTGCCGGGGCTGCTCGAACCCTTGACCCTTCTTCGAGGGTCGGCCGCCCCGCGGAGCGAGGCGGCCGGCGACTTTGAGGACCCGGTAAACGCTGGACGGGCTGACCGCCACGATGTCCGCATCGAGCATCATGTAGGTCAGTCGTCGATACCCCTCCAGGGGATAGCGGGCGTGGAAGTCGAGGATGGCCTGCTTCTCCCAGGTCTCCAGCCACCCATCGCGTGGAAGCCGAGCATTGTGCCGATGGGCGGTCCCGAGGCGGGCCTTCCACGAGAAGAACGTGCTGAGACCGACGCCGAGCCAGCGGACGAGCCGCGTCAGGGGCCATCCCGTCCGAGTCGCCCAGCGTTCGAGGAACGCGACGACCTGATCGCGTGTGGCCTGGGGAACCCAGGCTCCCTTCAGAGTTCCCCAAGCTCTTTTTTTAGCTGAATATGTTCCTCCATGAGTTCGGCGAGGACCTCGTTCTTGCGCCGGAGCTTCTCCTCCAGGAAGGCGATCCGTCGCTCCTTGAGGTCGGCTGCGGGCTTGGAACGGCGTTCGAAGACGGCGGCCCCGTTCTCGAAGAACTCCTTCTGCCAGCGGTAGAACATGGTGGGGTGGACGCCGTGCTGGTCGCAGAGGTCCGAGACCGGGGTCGGCTCCAGGAGGTGGAGCCGGAGGATCGCGAGCTTCTCCTGGGGGGTGAACCGTTTCCGCGTCTTCTTGGACATGGGGTAGCCTCCGCTCGAAAGTGTAGCTTATCCGAGCGCGGCGTTACTCCATTTCCGTCTGAAGCAAAATATTACAGCCACGTCCGGCTTTCCGTCCTGCTCGACGAAGGAGACGACGTCTGCCCCCGGCGGCAGTTCGACCAGCCGCTGCTTGAGCCGCATCAGGAGATAATTGACGTGGGCCGCCTTGGCTTCGGCCTCGGCCTGCGGGACCCGGCCCAGGGTGAAGGCGTACTGCTTCCCCTGGAAACGAAAAAGAATCCGGAAACTGCCCGCTCGTTCCTGCGTCCAGGCCATCCCTGCATCCCCCCGACAAGGGACACAATGCTACCAAATTACAGCGATCGCGGTCGCGGCGCATGAAAAAAGGACTCACGCCTCTCGACGTAAGTCCTTTTCTCGCAAAGTGCCGAAGAGAGGACTTGAACCTCCACGGGCATGGTTAGCCCACTAGGACCTGAACCTAGACAGTCAGCCATGTCGTGGAGTTGGCAACACATTGCGGTGGCGTTTGAAACCCCTGCGATTTAGGCGTTTACGTTGCCGCCTGGAGCTATCGACATTATAGCCGTGTTGCCGTGGTGTTGCCAGTTCTGTTGCCAAATTGTTGCCAGAAAGAGCAAACGGACGTGACTATAGTGAAAACAAGTTTGCGTGCAAACACTCAAGCAATAAAACAACTAACCGTGCAAATCGCGTTGCTCTCAGACACTCAACCGATACAACGAATCAACACGCAACTACTGCAACGCATCATACCTACAACACGCTTGCGGGTATGCGGTCCATGTCGAAAACGGCCTTGCCCGCAAACACGAAAACCACCAAACCAGCATACACGCAAACAGACAAACAAAGAGGTTCTTCGCTATGACTAAACGTGCACCGCTGACATTCAAAGTCGATAAGGTAACTCCCGCTCCAGCCCAAGGTGAGCAGAAAGGGTTGCCCGCAAACACGAAAAGGAGCAACCAGCCAAAGGAGCAAACGAAGACGGGGCGGGACGGTCGGCAATTCATCGCCGCTCATGTGATGCCGGATGCCGCCAAGCAGTTCAAGCTATTGGCGGTTCAGCAGGACAAGACGACGCAGGATCTGCTCGTCGAGGCGATCAACGATCTTTTCGCCAAGCATGGACTGAGCCGGATCGCCTGAGGAGGTCTAAGGATTCGGGTTCCGAACGTGGCGGCTGCGGCAGAATCCGATAAAGGCAGCGTCCGGGTTGGTAAGTTCCGGCTGGCCGCTCTCATACCAGAATTGCCGCCATTCCTTCTCCAGAAAATACACGTCATAGCCGGGGGCGACGGTGCGGGCGTCGTGGAACGTTTCGGGGTCGAGTAGCGGGAAACGCGGCTGATCAGGCGAGGGGAGGGGCTTCATCGTGCTGGCGGTTGGTGAAACGCACCTGGTCGCCGTCTGAAGGCGACAGCATAATCGGGCATGTGGCCGTGCTCGGCGTCCTCTTCGCAGATGATGCTGACCAGCCGGCGAAATTCCTTCTCGCTGGATGTAGAGCCGCATTTCTTCCGTAGCAGGTCAAGTGAGATCACCCATTCATCCTGCTTGCCGCAATGCTTGCGGGCCAGCTCGTACATTCGTCGTTCCAGCGGCTTTCTGAAGCCGGAAATAGTCGCGGTGCAGCGTCAGCACCTCGTGGCCGAGGACGGCGTTGAACACCCAATCCGAGAGGTTGATCCGGATTTCCGACATGCGGCCGGAGTCGGTGTGCCGGAGAATGTTCCAACTGTCGATCAGGCCGAATCCTGAGGTATGCTTTCTCGCCGCCAGTCTTAATGTTGGTCCGGATGGTGGTGCCTTTAAGCGGTCGAGGGCGGCGACCAGTTGCTGATAGGCCCGACCGTCGTTGTTGCGGTTCGTGGACACCAGCAGGTCATAGGCCTTGATGTGAAGCGTTCGGTTCGGCTCGTACCCGGCGTTCATCTTGGCAACGAGCTGGCTAATGCAATAAATCAGAATATCCTTGTCGTGGATGGTGGCCAATCCAAGAGTGCTTGGAATGATCGATACTTTGACGCCGTTATGCTCGTACTCGCGGATGGCGAGATCGGGTTGGGTCGCGAGCGAATAAATCGGGATGCTCCATCGATCCCATGTCGTCCTTGGGGATGGCGTCGGTCACGTCGCAGATGAAGAAGTCCTGGATCGGATGACGATCAGGGAAAAGCGGCGTGCGTTTTATCGTGTTATTCACCCACCATGAGATTATTATCGTGTTTTCACCCACCAATGTCAAGCATTCGTGTTTTCACCCACCAGCGGGCTAACATCGTGCTTTCACACACCGTGCAGGGTTTCGTGTTTTCACACACCGCGGCCTCTCTTTCGTGCTTTTACCCACCGATTTTCGTGTATTTACCCACCATCTTTCGTGCTTTTACCCACCGGCCGTTTCTGATTTCCTCTTTGAATCAGTGCCTTATACGTGCGTTTTGGCCACGCTTAACACAATACATAACTATATATATAACACACTAGGCCTAACCTGTGGATAACTTCGCTCCAGACATAAGAGCCTCGCTTTACTCGGCAAACGGAGCAGCCCTAACGGGCTGCAATTTATTAAAGAAGGGGGGAGATGATTTGCCCATCTCCCCCCTTGTAATCCCCCCTCTGGCAAGACAAAATGAACGCGGCTCACGCCGCCGCGTAAACAATATGGGCGATGGCACCGCTTCGCGGTGTTGCTCGGCAGAAAAGAAAGTGGCTCTGTCGCGGCCAAGAGGCCGCAAGTGGCGGAGGGCGATTGAGCGACCGGGAGCGATCCCCTAACCCCGCGATGCCCCCTTTTCCTTTTCTCCCCCGTACCCCCGCCGGGGGCGGGAGGGGGAAAACAGCAAGACGGGAGCGAAGCGACCATCCGCTTAAAGCAAACCGGCCAATTTCGCCCCCCACAGAGAAATGGGGCGAAATTCAGCCGGAACAAACAGCGGCGGGAGCGAAGCGACCCACCAACAGGCGACGGATCAGCGATTGTCATGACCGCAGCGAAGCGGAGGGCGTGGCAATCGCCCGTCGCCGACCTGCACCAGCGGGCGGAAGGGCGGCGTAGCCGGTCCCGAAGGGACGGGAGCGAAGCGGACCCCGTGAGCACGCGGCGGCGTAGCCGGGGTGCCCAAGGGATTGCCGAAAATAGCCGTCGGAAACATCCGCCCCAGGAGCAACCGGCCGGGTGCTGAATGCGGCTCGACAGCTGCCCGTTGACCCTATAGGAAATTTCCTATAGAATAAGGGGGGGGGATCTTGGCGACGGACGACCACGAAACACCGGTGTTCGGCCCCTGGTCTGGATGGGCAACTCGCTGCGGAATCTTCAGGCGTTTCCCAGGGGGGCAAAAAGCTCATCGGGGACGAGCTCCAACTGATCCAGTTCGGCGGCATGCCGAGGGACGCCAAGCCATTCAAGGGCGTGGGCAGCGGGGTTTTCGAGATTGCCCTTCGCTTTGAGGGCGTGCGTACCGGAC
Organism: uncultured Planctomycetales bacterium; assembly: GCA_963752755.1. GTDB lineage: Bacteria > Planctomycetota > Planctomycetia > Isosphaerales > Isosphaeraceae > CAVVZJ01. The sequence continues at coordinate 120,332 of CAVVZJ010000015.1, forward strand.
GGTGCTGGCGGTGCACTCGGGGAGGAATCTACGTGCTGCACGCCTTCCAGAAGAAGTCGAAGCAGGGGATCGCGACCCGAAGCCAGACGTGGATTTGATCAAGCAGCGGTACAAAGAGGCGAAGGAGCTAGTAGAACATGAGTGAGCGCGAGCAGGTACGCATGGAGCACGAGGAGGGCTCCGGAAACATCTTCGCCGATCTGGGGCTTGAGGATGCCGATGAGCTTTACGCACGGGCACAGTTGGGGTTCCACGTCCACAAGCTCTCGCGGCCCGGAAGCTAAAGCAGCGGGAAATCGCCTCCCTCCTGGGCATCAAGCAGCCGGAGGTGTCGCACCTGATGAACGGGCATTTCAGCCGCTTCACCACCGACAAGCTGCTGGAGTTCCTCAAGCGGCTCGACCAGGACCGTCTCGATCCGCATTCGCCCGCACCGACCCGGGGAGCCATATCAAGAGGTCGGCTTCGGAATGTAAGCGGCAGAAGGGGAAGGGGTTACGCTTTGTCGGGTGGAGCCGGTTTTGAGCTTGAAGCCAACTGGTTTTTCGGGGATGGTAGGACACCTTGCGAGCATTCCCTAAGTTGAAAGCCCCATGAACGATACGGTCGGACCGATCCAGGAATTCGTCGCCTATGCCCGCACCCTCAAGGGGGATGAAAAGGGCGAGGCGCAGGTGTTCTGCGACCGGCTGTTCCAGGCGTTCGGGCATGGCGGCTACAAGGAAGCCGGTGCCACGCTGGAATTCCGGGTGAAGGGGCCGGGCAAGAGCACCAAATTCGCCGATCTGCTCTGGCGGCCACGGCTGCTGATCGAGATGAAGAAGCGGGGCGAGAAGCTCCAGCGGCACTACACGCAAGCCTTTGAATACTGGCTCCAGCTCGTGCCCCAGCGGCCGAAATACGTCGTCCTATGCAACTTTGATGAATTCTGGATCTACGATTTCGATTCGCAGCTCAACGATCCGGTCGATATCATCGCCCTGGGCGAGCTGCCGCACCGCTACACCGCCTTCAACTTCCTCTTTCCGGTCGAGAAGAAGCCGCAATTCGGCAACAACCGCGTCGATGTCACGCGGGCGGCGGCGGACAAGGTGGCGGCCGTCTTCAACTCGCTGGTCGCACGCGGCGAAAACCGCGAGCAGGCACAGCGCTTCGCCCTGCAATGCGTCGTCGCCATGTTCTCCGAGGATGCCGAACTGCTGCCGCGTGGCCTGTTCAGCGAATTGCTGGACGATTGCCGGGGCGGCGAAAGCTCCTATGACCTGATCGGCGGGCTGTTCCGCCAGATGAACAACGGCAACCCGCACGCGGCGGGCGGTTCAAAAACGTCCGCTACTTCAACGGCGGCATCTTCCAGACCATCGATCCGGTGGAGCTGAAGCCGGATGAAATCGGCCTGCTGCTGAAGGCGGCGGAGGAGAATTGGAGCAAGGTCCAGCCGCCGATCTTCGGCACGCTGTTCCAAAGCAGCATGGGCAAGGAAGAGCGGCACGCCTTCGGTGCCCATTTCACCAGCGAAGCCGACATCCAGAAGGTGGTGCTGCCCACCATCGTGCGGCCGTGGCGGGAGCGGATCGATGAAGTGCGCCCTGAAATCGGACCACCCGCTTGTGGTGGCTTTTGGTGCGACCGATCACTGCGATCGTCGCATGGCGATCCATTGTTGCTCGAACTCGCCCGGCGTCAGGTAGCCCAGCGAGGAGTGAATCCGCTTTCGGTTGTACACGTCATCCAGGAACCGGCCGAGCTGCCTCAGGGCGTCGGCGAAGTCCTCGTACTCCGTCAGATCCACCTCCTCTTCTTTGATGGTCCGCATCAGCCGCTCGGCGTAGCCGTTCTCCCTCGGCTCGCCCACGCCCGCCATGCTGATCGACGCCCCGACGGCCGTCAACACCTCGACGTAGGCCGTCGCGGCATACTGCACCCCCTGGTCGGAGTGGTGGATCTCCGGCCGGCCCCGCTCCAACGCCCGCTCCAGGGCCGTCAGGGTCAACTCCTGCTCCAGGCTCCGGCCCAGATGCCAGCCCCGGATCGAGCGGCTGAAGACATCCATCAGCACGGCCAGATAGACGAACTCCTTCTTCAGTCGGATGTACGTGATGTCCGCCACCCAGACCTGATCGGGATGGTCCACCTCCAGGCCCTCGACCAGGTTCGGGAAGCGGGGGAACGCGTGGACGCTGTCGGTCGTCCGGGGCGGGTGCCTCGGCGGCGGCTCGCCGCAGATGCCCAGCTCGTGCATCAGGCGGCGCACCCGCTTGGCGTTGGCCGGTGGCCCTGCCGCCGCAGCATGGCCGTCAGCCGGCGGTAGCCGTAGGTCGGCCATTCGCCCGCCAGCTCACTCAGGGCGTCTCGCAGCGGCTGGTCCTCGTCCGGCCGGGGCTGGTGGTAGAGGCTGCTGCGATGGACGTCCAGGGCCTCGCACAGGAGCCGGTCGCGTAGTCACCCCTGAGTTGCTCGATCACCTCCCGTTTCTGGTCGAGGCCGAGTCCAGCAGCGTCGAGGCTTTTTTTAGGACCTCGATCTGGAGGGTGGCCCGGCCGAGCATCCGCTCCAGCTCGGCGATGCGGGCCTGGTCGCCCTCCCGCTGCTCGTCGGCCTGGAAGAGGGTGTGAGCCCGCTGCAGGAAGTGGGCCTTCCAGATCGAGAGGAGGTTGGGGCTGAGGGCGTGCCTGCGGCACGCCTCGGCCGGGGACTGGCGGCCGGTCAGGACGTCGAGGACGACCTGGGCCTTGAACTCGGGGGTGAACCGGCGTCGCTTCCGCATCGTGGTGTGCCTCCGGTCGGAGCCAGGCTTTCATTATGCACCTGGTCCGATCCGGGCGCACTACACGACGTCGCCAAGACGCTCAAAGAGCTTCGTGCCCTGCTGGAAGAACTGCGGCGGTTCCGCGTCCTCGATCCCGCCTGCGGCTCCGGCAACTTCCTCTACGTCGCCTTCCGCGAGCTGAAGCGCCTCGAAATCGAACTCATGGCGGATCCCGCCGAGTTCGTCACCGGGCGCAGCAAGCCGTCGGCACGCGGCCGCTGGTCAGCGTCCGCCAGATGTACGGCCTCGACAACAGCGCCTTCGCCGCCGACCTCGCCCGCGTCACCCTCACCATCGCCAAAGAGCTCGCCATCGAAGAAAGCCGGCGATGGATCGACGCCGAGAAGCTCGACCTGCCGCATCGAATTCGACGCGGCCCTGCCGCTCGACAACCTCGACGACAATATCCAAGGCGACGACGCCCTGTTCTGCAAGTGGCCGAAGCCGACGCCATCGTCGGCAATCCGCCCTTCAGTCGAAGAACAAGATGCAGCAGGAGTTCGGCCCCGCCTACGTAGAACACGTCCGACACGGCTACCCCGACGTCCCGGGCCGGGCGGACTACTGCGTCTACTGGTTCCGCAAGGCGCATGATGACCTGCCGCTGGCGACCGTGCCGGCCTGGTCGGCACCAACACCATCCGCCAGAACTAGTCCCGCGAGGGCGGGCTCGATTACATCGTCGGACAACGGCGGCACGATCACCGAAGCCGTCTCAACCCAGGCCTGGTCCGGCGATGCGGTCGTCCATGTCTGCCATCGCCAACTGGGTCAAGGGCGAGCAGCCAGGCAAGAAAAAGCTTTTTACGCAGATTGGCGACCAGACGGGATAGCCCGTGGGAAGTGGTCGAGGTGGACCGATCGGACCGGCCTTTTCCGCGACGTTCGACGTGACGCAGGCCCAGCGACTGCGGTCAACATAGACTCCGGCGCATGCTACCAGGGGCAGACGCACGGGCATGAGGGGTTCCTGCTGACCGGAAACGGCGCAAGAGAGGATGGAAGATGCCAATAAGGAAGTAATCCACCCTTACCTCACCGGCGATGAACTGCTACGGCGGCACCTCTCGCTATGCCATCGATCTGAATCATTGCGACGACATTATCACCGCGACGAAGCATGGGAAGCATTTGAGCAGGTCGAAACAAGTCATGCCAACGATGAAGGCAAATGCCGAGAAAGAGGGGAGGGACGAGGAAAGACAACGGGCCGCGACAAAACCATTATCAACGCTGGTGGAAATACTGGCGGGGCGCCCCGAGATGATCGAACGCTTGGCAGGCTTCCGCGTTACATAGTTTGTGCCAGAGTGACCAAGCGGCCATTTTCGAGTTCATCGATTCCGGGATACGTCCGAACGATGCCTTACAGGTGTTCCCCCTGGAAGACGACTATTCATTCGGGATTCTGCAATGCAACATTCATTGGGCTTGGTTCGTTGCCCGATGCTCCACGCTGAAAGGCGATTTCCGCTACACTTCGGATACCGTATTCGACTCTTTCCCCTGGCCGCAAAAGCCGACGCTCGCTCAGGCCAGGAAGGTGGCCGATACCGCCGTTGCCCTACGTAAGCTACGCCGGAAGCTCATGGCAGAGAATGGCTGGAGCCTGCGCGAGCTGTACCGCACGCTGGACCTGCCTGGCCAGAATCCGCTGCGGGCTGCACAAGAAACACTCGACGCGGCGGTCCGCGCCGCCTACGGCATGAAGGCCAAGGATGATCCGCTTGCGTTCCTGCTGGCTCTGAACGGCGAGCTGGCCGAACGCGAAGCGTCCATGCAGCCGGTAGTGGTCCGGGCCTCCGCCTTCGGTCAAGGACGCAGCTGAATTCATCACCGGCGATTGCATCAACGCAATTTGAGATGATGAAATTCCAAAATTAACATTATTAATAATGTTAGATCAATTCATCTGGACCCAAAGATGACACATCTCAATATCGGGGAGGCTGTGTGCCCTGCGGTGTGTAGAACTCAGGACAGTGAGCTTTCGGTCTTCGTCATTGCGAACGACTTGGAGGGTGTCATTGCTTGACCAGTCTGCTTGTCCGGCCGCGACCAAATCGGTTATCCACTGACAAACGCAACTTCTCCAATGGCTTCTCGTATTATCCTGTACATAAGCGATCATCGCGCACAGAGCATGAGCCGCTCCGTGATGTCCCTGTTTGAAGCGTTGGATACCGCCAGTCGTGGAACATTGGCTAAAGACATATTCACGTTCATCTCGATCTTTGCCTTTTGGTGTGGGCAATCTCTTGCATTCTATCGGTAGCAGGGTATCAAACTCGATGTGGCGGCGACCCTCGATCCAGACGGTAGTGCCGCATGGAGAAGAGACCAAATCTATTTTGCGGCCTGCCACGGTTTCGTCTGGCGTTTCGACCTTGAATTGAAGGAAATCCCATCCCGCCGAGTGTCGAGCCGCACCATTCAAATGGGCACATAACTGCGAAGTAAGAGTAGTTTCGGAGGTTTCCTGCGGACGATCCGATCGGTCTCGCCAAAGCGGCAATTCCTCGGCGATGAAATCCAATAATTCGTGCATGGACGTGGCTGGTAAATGGACGTCTTGGCTCAAAGAGCCGGATTGTGGTGCGGGATGGTGCTGGTTTGCCAACATGGTGCCTATCTCAAAAACCTTGCGCCCGGAGGTCGGCGAGTGTTTCGTCCGCATCCCGCAAGGCGATAGACCGCAGCCAGTAGCGGAGGCGATCGGGTTTCAATAGGAAAATGAAATTCCCGTCGTAGATGCGGGCAATGCGAGTGACATGAAGGCTGGTCCCTTGCTGCTTGTGGAGCAAAGTATCAAGTTTGCCCTTAAGTTCGTCCGCCCCGTCCCAATCGACCTGGACCCTTGCCGAAGGCGAAAGGCTGGCAGATCACCCCTGGCCAGGCTTGAGGGCTGAGCGACCGAAGTGGGTTTTTCCTATAGACAGTATTGACCTGCTTCGTGAACACACTAGCAAACGAAAGGAGGGCATCATGGGCGAGTTGCTTCATCACATCCGAGTGTTCACCCAACCGAACATAATCGCGAAGGTAAGCGACGATGTCATCAACCAAAATTTGCTCGTTGACGCTCAGATCTAGCGACCCAGATTCGGGATAAGGGAGAGCAAGGATGTCGGCACCCGAAAGAGTCGTTGCCTTCTGTGTAAACAGGCGAAGGCTCACAATGGCTGCGAACGCACGCAGCGGGTTCGCTTCAAGGGTCAACCAAGCATCG
>CAVVZJ010000016.1:0-14011 GCA_963752755.1 uncultured Planctomycetales bacterium
CAGCCGGACAGCAGGGCGCGGAGCGACTCGGCGTTGCGGACGGCGTGGCCGTGGCCGTCGTTGTTGAAGTAGGCATAGACGTCCCGGCCCTGCGACCGCCACTCGCCGATCCGGTCGGCCCACCAGCGGAGGTCGCCCTCGGAGTAGGAGCCGGCGTACATGTGGCTCCGGTCCGGGCCGTGGAGGCGGACGAAGACGAAGGCGGCCGTCGCGCGGAGCACGCACGGCAGGTTCGCCCCGCTCATGACGCAGTAGGCCGCGCCCGTGGCGCTCCAGGACCGCGAAGGTCTCCTCGACGTGCCAGGTCGGGTGGCGGAACTCGACGCCAGCCGGCGGCCCGGAGGGCACGACGGCAAGGAACGCCGTCGAGCCGGTCGAGATGGAACGGGAAGTGGGGCGGGAGCTGGTAGAGCGTCACGCCCCGCTTCTCGCCCAGGCCGAGCCCCGCCTCCATCCGCTCGAGCCAGGGGACCGGGTCGTTCAGCTTGCGGAACTGGGTCAGGCCCCGCGACGCCTTGGCCGAGAAGACGAAGCCGTCGGGCGTACGCTCGCGCCAGGTGGCGAAGACCTCGTCCTTCGGCCAGCGGTAGAAGGTGTTGTTCACCTCGACGGTGGGAACCGCCGGGCGTAGGCGTCCAGCCGCTCGAGGCTGGGGGTGCCGGGCGGGTAGAGGACGCCGACCCAGTGGTCGTAGCTCCAGCCGGAGGTGCCGATGTGGATCGCCATGGCGGGTCGTAGTGGTCGGTGGGAGTTCGCAGTAACGGCCCGAGGTTGTCTTGAGGATCAGGGAGCTTGAGCAGCCGGCGTTTCTTCTTCGGACCCCAGATCGGGCAAATTCGGGACCTGCCGCCGGTCGTTCCACTCACCCCGAAGGCCGGACCCGTGGTTCAGCCTTCCATGCCGACATCCAGACTGAACACCCTTTCCTCACGGCCCCGCTTCCCGTAGACTAGGCCCCTCGGCCACAAAGATGTTGTGTCGATGCCGATCGAGGCATCGTGCCCCTTGCGCCCGGAGGGGAGTGCTTCGTGGAAGACACCGCCGCCGCGACCGCGAGCGGAGCCCGGATCGAGGGCTCCGACGCGGGGCCGCCCGGATCGACGCCGATCCCCGATTTCGCCACCGACCCCGAGGTCGTCCGGGTCGTCGTCGAGGGGGAGCGCCTGGGCTACGGCCACCTGGTCAACCCCGCCTTCGCCACCGAAATCTCCATGATCGACCCGCTGCCCCACCAGCGGATCGCCGTCTACGACCACATGCTGACCCAGCCCCGCTGCGGTTCCTCCTGGGCGACGAGCCGGGCGCCGGCAAGACGATCATGGCGGGCCTCTACATCCGCGAGATGCTCGCCCGACGGCTGCTGCGTCGGGTCCTGATCGTCCCCCCGGCCGGGCTGGTCGGCAACTGGGAGCGGGAACTGCGCGACCTGTTCGCCCTCGACTTCCGCATCGTCACCGGCTCGGACTGCCCGGGCCGGCAACCCGTTCGCGGGCGACGGCGGCGACCGGGTGATCGTCAGCGTCGATACCCTGGCCAGCGAGCGGACCTTCGCCCGGCTCCAGGAGCCGGGTGTCGAGCCCTACGACCTGGCCATCTTCGACGAGGCCCACAAGCTCGGGGCCGACCGTCAGCCCGACTTCACCATCCGCAAGACCGACCGCTATCGGGTCGCCGAGGCCCTGGCCGGCATCCCGTCCGGCGAGCCCCGCTGGTCGCTGGACTGGGCCTGCACCCACCTGCTGCTGCTGACGGCCACGCCCCACATGGGCAAGGACTTCCCCTACTACGCCCTCTGGCGGCTGCTGGAGCCCGACGCCCTGGCCACGGTGGACGCCTTCAACGCCTACCCGGACGACGCCCGCCGCCGCCACTTCCTCCGGCGTACCAAGGAGGAGATGGTCAACTTCGAGGGCAAACGCATCTACCCGGGCCGGGTCAGCGACACGCTCAGCTACGACCTCTCCCGGGGGGAGATCAGCGAGCAGGCCCTCTACGACAAGACGACCGCCTACATCGAGACCTACTACAACCGCGCCCGCATCCTCAACCGCTCGGCGGCCCGGCTGGCGATGTCCGTCTTCCAGCGGCGGCTGGCCAGTTCGACCTACGCCCTGCTGCGGTCCTTCGAACGCCGGGCCGAGAAGCTCGACGAGTGGGTCGAATTCATCGAGTCGGGCCGGATCACCGCCGAGGAACTGGCGGCCTTGCAGCGGAAGCTGGACGACGCCAAGGACGTGTTCGAGGAGGAGACCGCCGACGAGGAGACCGCCAAGGGGGGCAAGGAGGAGAACGAGATCGCCGAGGCCAAGGCCCTGGGCGGCGTCGTGGCGGTCTCGCTGGCGGAACTCCAGGCCGAGCGGGACCAGGTCGGGGCGCTCCTGGACCTGGCCAGGCAGGTGGACGCCAGGGGGGACGAGTCGAAGTTCGACAAGCTCCGGGAGGTCCTGGACGACCCCGAGGCCCGGGACGAGAAGCTGCTCATCTTCACCGAGCACCGCGACACCCTCGTCTACCTCGTCCGGCGGCTCGAAGGGCTCGGCTTCACCGGGTCGGTCGCCCAGATTCACGGCGGGATGGACTTCCGCGAGCGGGAGCGGCAGATCGAGTTCTTCCGCAGGCCGGGGGGAGAGGGCGGCGCCCAGTACATGGTCTGCACCGACGCGGCGGGCGAGGGGCTGAACATGCAGTTCGCCTGGCGGCTGCTGAACTGGGACCTGCCCTGGAACCCGGCCCGGCTGGAGCAGCGGATGGGCCGCATCCACCGCTACAAGCAGGAGCACGACCCGGTCTACATCGCCAACCTCGTGGCCGGCAAGACCCGCGAGGGGCGGGTGATGAAGACCCTGCTGGACAAGATCGAACGCATCCGCAAGGAACTGGGGCGGGACAAGGTCTTCGACGTGATCGGTCGGCTGTTCGAGGGGGTCAGCCTGAAGGAGTACATGGAGCGGTCGGTCACCCCGGAGGGGGCCGAGGCCGCGTGCCGAGCCCTGGAGGGGACGCTGACCAGGGAGCAGGTCGAGGCCCTGGAGGCGAAGGAGCGGCGCATCTACGGCGACGGCGGCGACGTGAAGGCAGTACCTGGCCGCCGAGCGGGCGAAGCTGGACCGGGAGAACTGGCGTCGGCTGCTGCCGGGCTACGTACGGCGGTTCGTCGAGAAGTCGGCCCCGTTGCTTGGCCTGGGCATCGAGGGGGACCTGGACGGGACCTTCGCCCTGGCGCCGTTACGGCCCGGAGCCCTGGACTTCCTGTGGCACCTCCTGGAGACCTACCCGCCGGCCCGGAGGCACTGCCTGACGGTCCGCAAGCCGGCGGACCCCGCCGGGGCGCTGTTCCTCCACCCGGGGGAGCCGGTCTTCGACCGCGTGCGGGTCCACGTCTGCGAGCGGTTCGCCGAGGACGCCCGCCGGGGCGGCGTCTTCGTCGATCCGACGGCGACCGGGCCGTACCTGTTCCACCTGGCGGCGATCTCGGTCGCCCGGCGGGCCGACCCCGAGATGCCTGCCCTGGTCAGGTCCGAGGTCCTGGAGCACCGCCTCGTCGGACTTCGCCAGGCCGAAGATGGGTCGATCGAGCAATGTCCGGTGGAGCACCTGCTCTTGCTGAAGGGCGGTCACGGCGTCCCCTCGTCGGCGGCCCCCCTGGCGACGGAGTCGGGGAGCCTGACGGCGGCTCGGGCCTTCGCCTCGGAGCAGATCGCCCGCCCCCTGGCCGACCGGCTTCGCCAGGAGCGCCTGGAGAGCCTGCCGTCGCGGCTGGAGTTCGTGGCCCGGGGGTTCGAGTACCAGGACGCCGAACTGGCCCAGACGCGGGGGAAGCTGCGGGAGAAGGCCCAGGCCGGCGACCCGAGGGCCAAGGGGGAGATGACCAAGATCAGGGACCGGCAGAAGTCGCTGGCCGCCCGCCGCGAGGCCGCCCTGGCGGTCCTCCGACGCGAGCCGGAGCTTATCGGGGTGGGAGAGGTCGCGTTCCTCGCCCATGCCCTGGTGGTCCCGACCGAGGACCCGGAGGATCGCAAGCGGTACGACGCCGAGGTGGAGGCGATTGCCATGAAGGTCGCCCGGTCCTACGAGGAGGCCGCCGGCGCCGTCGTCCGGGATGTCTCGAAGCCCGGCCTGGCGCGGGCCGCCGGGCTGGAGGAGCACCCCGGCTTCGACTTGCTGTCGGATCGGGGCGAGGAGGGGCAGCGGGGCATCGAGGTGAAGGGCCGGGCCGGCGTCGGGGAGCTAGAGTTGACGGAGAACGAGTGGATCAAGGCGTGTAACCAGCGGGACCGCTACTGGCTGTACGTGGTCTTCGACTGCGCCACGCCCCACCCCCGGCTCCTCCGCATCCGGGACCCGTTCGGGAAGCTGATCGCCAAAGCTAAGGGGAGCGTCATTATCAATTGGCAAGATGTATTTCGTGCCACAGACGAACTTGATTGAGAGGATTCTAGTTATGGCGGCCAATGAATTAGGGCAAGAGGTGCCAGCAGAAGTGGCTGCTATTGCCGCAGCACGCGGTTGCAATGGTGGGGTCAAGTACGTTTACAAAGACGGAGATTACGGGCGAGGTTGGCCTAGGCCGAGCCTCCCCAATGGTACAAACACAAAGAGATTCCGTGGTCCGAACTGCGACCTTTGGAAGGTGCCACTAGCTCAGGGGTGGGTCGCCTTCGAACGCCCGCAGCCTCCACCAACATTTCACTATGATCCCGATTCAGACCCTTGGGTCGCCCAGGCCATCCCCGTGATTGAATGTTGCATAAACACCTTGGTCGAAGAGTTTTTCCGCTGTCCGTTTCTACATCGAGTCGAGCATTCGATCCATGCTCATCTCATTGGAATGATCAAAAGCGACGGCCAAATTTCGGGGGAGTTCCCCATAGGTGAAAATGGGGAGGTGACGCAATTAGTCCACAAGGAATGGCCTGAAACCAGCGTCCGGGAAGGGAAACGTGGGCGTGGCAACTTCGACATCGCCATTCTCTCTCCAAATCTCCTGGAGCAATGCACGCGAATCCCTTATTTTGCAGAAGGATGGCTGCCCGCACCGATTGTGATCGAGATGGGATTGAACTACTCGTTGGAGCACTACGAGCAGGATCGGAGCAAGCTGATTAATAGTAGGGTTCACCGGGGATACCTCGTTCATCTGCTTAGAGGTTTCCCCGAGGATGTGCGCGAGGCGGAAAGCATCCAGATGGTGGCCCCCGAGGGTCGGGTAAAGACGGCCTTCGCGCGAACGAGAGGCAGGTTGAACCGTATCAAGCTGCTGGACGAGGCAGTAATCAGGCAAGGCTAAATTCACGGCTGTCCTTCCAGACGAATCACCGCCCCCGGACGAACCAGATGACCGACCAACCCCGCCTGATCGAAGTCGCTTTCCCCCTCAAGCAGGCGTCCCTGGACTCGGTCCACGAGAAGAACGTCCGGCACGGGCACATCTCGACGCTGCACATCTGGCCGGCGCGGCGCCCGCTGGCGGCCTGCCGGGCGGCGCTGATCGCCACGCTGCTGCCCGATCCTGGGACGCCGCAGAAGAGGAAGGAACTGCTGGAGAAGATCGGCGGGAAGGTCGTCACCGAGGTCCAGAAGAAGAAGGTCGGCGGGAAGGTCGTCGAGGTCGTCAAGGAGCGGACCGAGGGGGGCGTCCTGCACTGGGGCAACGAGAACAGCCCCGACATGGACTGGTTCCGCGAGGAGATCAGGAAGGCGTACGGCGGGCGGGCACCCCGGGTGCTCGACCCGTTCGCCGGGGGCGGGGCCATCCCCCTGGAGGCGATGCGGCTGGGCTGCGAGGCGACGGCCATCGACATCAACCCGGTCGCCTGGTTCATCCTCAAATGCACCCTGGAGTACCCCCAGAAGCTCGCCGGCCAGACCCGGCCCCTGCCGAAGTTCGCCGTCGAGTCGGCGGAGTTCATGGAGGCGTACCTCAAGGGCTCGGCGAAACTGACCAAGGCGAAGGTCGCCAAGGAACTGGCCGAAGTATCAACTCGGGCTGTTCCCGCCCCCCGACGCCGACCTGGCCTGGCACGTCCGCGCCTGGGGCTGGTGGGTGCTCCAGCAGGCGAGGGACGACCTGGAGCGGTTCTACCCGACGATCGACGGCAAGCCGACGGTCGCCTACCTCTGGGCGCGGACGGTGACGTGCAAGAACTGCCGGGCGACGATCCCGCTGCTCAAGACCCGATGGCTGTGCAAGAAGGACAACAAGCGAGTCATCCTGACGATGGAGCCGAACGGGACAGACGGGCGTCATCTTCGGCGTCCAGAACCGATGTCCCAGTCGAAGGCGGACATGCGGCCAGCGGCGTGAGCACGACAAGCGCGTCGGAGCGGGGACAATGACCCGCTCGGGTGCAACATGCCATGCTGCTGCAACTAATCATGACAATGGAAGACATTCGACTATGAGGGCAGGGCCGGACGACTCGGCAGTCGTCGATGACCGCTGTCGTCGTCGAAGGAACGCGAGGGAAAGGAGTACCGCACACCGACGATCATGAACTCGAAGCGGTTTGTCGAGGCGCAGAAGGTGGTTGCATTCGATATTTCAGTCGATCCCTTATGGCTTGCCAGACGAACCGACTCCCGGAGTAGCTGGTCCGCGAAAGGATTCGTCCGCGTTCACGGATATGGTGTGCTGACATTGGATCGAATGTTCACTCCACGGCAGCTTGTCGGACTTTGCAACATTCCTGAAGCTGCATTCGAAAAGCCCGAGCCGAGCTGATTGCTGCGGTTATGAAGAAGATTGGGCGGAGGCGGTGTTCTGGCTACTTGGCTGTGCTTTCGGCAAGACTCGCTGGACTATGAGCACATGTTGGGTGCATCCTGGTACACACAGAACGAACAGATCACCACATCTTTTTAACGATTTGCACTTGCCTATCAAATGGGACTTTGCCGAGGCTTCGCCTATCTGGTGGCGCTCTGGATCATGGAGTCGATGCTCAATTCGTCTGAGCAAGTCTGTTGAGACAGCGGTATCTTTACCTGCAAAGCAACTCCAAGCCATCCGTAATCGTGTGGCTCAGCAGTGAGTCCCGGACCCGGTAATTGATGATCTTATTATTACTGATCCTCCTTATTACGATGCAATCCCATATTCAGATTTAATGGATTTTTTTTACGTTTGGCTGAGAAGGCTGGTTCACTGGCATGGGCTCGAGGCTTCGATGAGGTTTTCTCTGAACCTCCTCTCCCCCAAATGGGATCACGATCGGCAGGATGGTGAACTAATTGATGATCCGAGGCGAATCGATTGGGATACTATAAGATCAAGAAACGCTTACGAGGACGGCATGGCGCGCGCCTTCCGGCTCGTCGTACGAGAGCACTGAGGACAGATGGTCGATTTGTAGTTGTGTTTGCTCACAAGAATCCCGATGCCTGGGAGGCACTGGTATCCGCAATCATCCGGGCGGGCTTTGTAGTGGATGGAAGTTGGCCCATCCAGACGGAGATGAGTAACCGAACGAGGGCGCGATCGCGTCGGCGGCACTTGCCTCCTCTGTCTGGCTCGTCTGCAAGAAGCGGCCCGAGGCCGCCCGACCCGGCTGGGACAACCAGCGTCCTGGACGAGATGCGGCGGAACATCCATGACCGGCTCCGCGACTACTGGGACGCGGGCATCCGAGGCCCCGACTTCGTCTGGGCGGCGACCGGCCCGGCGATGGAGGCGTACAGCAAGCACCCGGTCGTCAAGAAGGCCAACGAGCCGGGCAAGCTCATGGAGGTCGCCGAGTTCCTCCGGGCCGTCCGCCGCCTGGTCGTCGATTTCGTCGTCGGGCGGGTCCTGACCGGGGACGGCGACGAGAACGCCGCGAGCGGCCTGGACGACATCACGACCTACTACATCCTCCACCGCCACGACTTCGGCATGGAGGACGCCCCCGCCGGCGCCTGCATCCTCTACGCCGTCTCCTGCAACCTCTCCGACAACGACCTGACCAGTCGCCACGAGATTCTCCTCCGCACCGGCGGGCTCTCGGACGAAGCGGAGGACGAGGACGATGAGGTCGCCGAGGCTGACGGAGAGGACGATGGCCAGCATCGCCGAAGCCGAGCCGCAGGAAGGCACTGGCAGCACGGTCAAGCTGCGGCCCTGGCACCAGCGGAAGCGGAAGGCGATGGGGTACGACGCCGAGGGCCGCCCCGCGCCGCTGATCGACCAGGTCCACCGCCTGATGCACCTCTGGAAGGCCGGCGACGTGGCCAAGGTCGATGACTACCTCGACGCCCGGGGGCTCCGCAAGAACGCCCTGTTCCTCCAGTTGCTCCAGGCCCTCATCGAACTGGCCGGCGAGGGGACCGACGAGCGGGTCATCCTGGAGAACATCAGCAACCACCTCGCCGCCCGGGGCGTGGCCCCGGCCCGCCCGGGGTCGCTGTTCAAGGGCCTGGAATCTGAGGACGCCGAGGCGGGATGATGGCCAGACGCAAGGCATCGCGGCCCGACCTGGTCCCCGAGGCCGTTTACGACGACCTGATCGACCGGATTATCGTCCTGCTGGAGCAATCCCGACGCGGGGCCGCCCGCGCCGTCAATCGCATCCTCACCGCGACCTACTGGCAGGTCGGTCGTTACCTCGTCGAGTTCGAGCAGGGGGGCAAGGCTCGGGCCGAGTACGGGGAGGGCCTGCTGAAGCGGCTGGCCGAGGACTTGACCGCACGGCATGGGCGTGGGTTCTCACGCCAGAACCTCCAGCAGATGCGAGCCTTCTTCCTCGGCTGGGAGATTTGCCAGACACCGTCTGGCATTTTCGAGGCAAGGGCGATCTTCCCTGACTCCTTGGAGTCCGAGGCTTCGGTGATTCGGCAGACACCGTCCGCCGAATTCCTCATCAGCCGAATCCGATGCCAAGCAGGTTCCGGCCAGGAAAGGACGGAGATCGCCGGCCACGGAGCCGTCCTCGCCGGGGCGCGTGGCCGATCCCGATTTCCCGACACTGCTCGGGGCCTTCCCCCTGTCCTGGTCGCACTACGTCCGGCTGATGGCCGTCGAGAAGCCCCACGCCCGCGCCTTCTACGAGGCCGAGGCCATCCGGGGCGGCTGGTCGGTCCGGCAACTGGCCCGCCAGGTCGGCACCCAGTTCTTCGAGCGCGTCTCGGCCTCGAAGCGCCAGGAGGCCCTGCTCAGCCGGGCTCAGAGTCTGTCCCAGAAGGGGAACATCCGGGGGCTGAGCATCGTAGAATTGGTATGAGAACGCACCACTATCCCAGCGATGTCACCGATGCCCAGTGGACCTTGATCGAGCCGCACCTCCCGCCCGAGCCAGGCGGCGGGCGGCCCCGCAAGACCGACATGCGCGACGTCCTCGACGCCGTCTTCTATATCCTCCGGACCGGATGCCAGTGGCGGTACCTCCCCGGCGACTTGCCCCCCAAGAGCACCGTCTGGCGCTACTACGACCAGTGGCGGTCCGACGGCACCCTCGACACGATCCATGACCGGCTCCGCCGCAAGGTCCGGGCGAAGGAGAAACCGTACCATCCCCGCACCACCGCCAGCGTCGACAGCCAGTCGGTCGATACGACCTCCGGCGGCGAGCAGCGGGGCCGCGACAACGCCAAGAACGTCGACGGGCGGAAACGCCATATCGTCGTGGACAGCATGGGGTTGCTGCTGGCCGTGCTGGTGACCGCCGCCTCGGTCGACGATGCGGCGGCGGCTCCGGAACTGTTCGCCCGGCTGGCGGGCCAGCCGATGGGCAAGGTGAGGCGGATGTACGCCGACAACAAGTACCACAACTTCGCTCTCTACGAGTGGGTCGAGACAAACGCCGGCTGGGGCCTGGAGATCATCCGGCGGCCCAAGGGCCAGCGGGGTTGGGTGCGGCTGCCAATCCGATGGACGGTGGAGCGGACGTTCGCGTGGCTGGGTCGGTGCCGGCGGCTGAGCCAGGACCGGGAGAAGACCGTCCTGTCATCGGAGTCGTTCCTCAAGCTGGCGATGATCCAGTTGATGCTGCATCGCCTTGAGCCCTCGGGCGAGGACGCCGAGTTCCGTTATCCGAGGCCGGCGGCAGCCTGATACCCCTTATGGGACAGTCACTCAGAAGCCCGAACCCGGCGATGCCGTCTCGGCCCGCGACGAGTTGCACGATCCCTACCTGCTGGAATTCCTCGGCCTGATGGACGAATACGCCGAGAGCGACCTGGAGGACGCCATCATCCGGCACCTGGAGTCGTTCCTGCTGGAGATGGGCTTCGGCTTCACCTTCGTCGCCCGCCAGAAGCGTATCCGGGTCGGGGACGAGTGGTACCGGATCGACCTGCTGCTCTACCACCGGGTCCTGCGTTGCCTGGTGATCATCGACCTCAAGACGGGGCCGTTCACCCACGCCGACGCCGGGCAGATGAACCTCTACCTCAACTACGCCCGGGAGCACCTGACCCTGGAGGGGGAGGAGGACCCGGTCGGGCTGATCCTGTGCAGCGACAAGAACGACGCGGTGGTCAAGTACGCCACCGGCGGGATCAGGACCCAGGTCTTCGCCTCGAAGTATCTGACCGAATTGCCCGACGAGGAGACGCTGCGGCGGGAAATCCTCGCGACCCAACGCGCCCTGGAGCACCACGCCGCCGCGAAGAAAGGCAAGCCATGAGCAAGCTCCCCTGGTAACCCTGGCACAAGGTCGTCGCCCTGCGGGACGACCTCGCCCGCAAGCGAGTCTCCCTCTCGCAGTTCGCCGCCGACCTCATACGACGTGATCATGGACCGGGGCCGCGAGGTCTACCGCAAGCCGGCCGAGTTCTTCGCCCTGACCTTCCCGACCTACAACCTCCGCGAACTGGCCAAGGATGTCGTCCACCGCCTCGCCGGCAAGAACGACAAGGCCATGCGGCAGTTGGAGTTGACCTACGGCGGCGGCAAGACGCACACGCTGATCACCCTGCTGCACCTGGTCCGCGACCCGGCGAACCTGCCCGACCTGCCCGCCGTCCACGAGTTCGTCGAGCACATCGGCATGGAGCCGCCCCGGACCAAGGTCGTGGCCCTGCGCTTCGACAAGCTCGACGTGGAGAAGGGCATGGAGGTCAAGGGGCCGTCCGGCGAGCCGCGCTGGCTGAGGCACCCCTGGAGCGTGCTGGCCTACCAGATCGCCGGCGCCGAGGGGCTCCGGCTGCTCCACGCCGACGGCCAGGACGAGGAACGCGAGGGCGCCCCGGCCGAGAACCTGCTGCTCGACCTGCTGGCCATCCCGCCGCAAGGACGACCTCGCGGTCCTGATCCTGATCGACGAAGTGCTGATGTACGCCCACGAGAAGGTCGGCCTGGACCCGGCCTGGCGCGGGCGGCTGATCAACTTCTTCCAGTACCTCACCCAGGCCGCGACCAAGGTGGACCGCTGCTGCGATCGTGGCCTCGCTGCTGGCCAGCGAGCCGAGCAAGAGCGACGCCTTGGGCAGGGAGATCGCCCAGGAACTCTTCACCATCTTCCGCCGCGAGCGCGAGGAGGGCATCCAGCCGGTGCTCAAGGAGGACGTGGCCGAGGTGCTGCGGCGGCGGTTCTTCAAGCCCGACTCGATCCGGGACCGCGAGGCGTTCCGGCCGCACGTCGTCGCCGCCCTCAAGGGCATCGCCGAGCGGGACGAGGAGACCGCGAAGGAGCGCAAGCCGGCCGAGGAGCGGTTCCTCGCGAGCTTCCCGTTCCACCCCGACCTGACCGAGGTCTTCTACACCAAATGGACCCAGCTGGAGGGCTTCCAGCGGACGCGCGGCGTCCTGCGGACCTTCGCGCTGGCCCTGCGGGACGCCGTCGGGATGGGACCAGAGCCCGCTGGTCGGCCCGAACGTCTTCCTGACCGAGCCGGGCCAGCGTCGACGATCTCGGCGGCGGCCCGGGAGTTGACCGGGATCGCCGGCCAGCGAGGAATACGAGGGGAAGCGGCAGGACTGGAACTCGGCATCCTCGAAGGGGAACTCGGCAAGGCCGTGCGAAATCCAGGCCGAGATCTCCGGCCTGGATCACCGCGAGGTCGAGCAGGCGGTGCTCGCCACCTTCTTCCACTCCCAGCCGCTCGGCCAGCAGGCGTCACTCCGCGACCTGACGCTGCTGCTCGGCCCCGACCCGGCCCGACAAGATTCAGTTGCGAGAAGGCCCTGCTGAAGTGGGCCGAGTCAGTCGCTGGTTCCTGGACGAGGCGAGTTCGACCGCCGAGGCCAAGCCGGGGCCGGACGGCAAGACGGCCGGTGCCGAAGTCCTGGCGGCTGGGCTCGAAGCCCAACCTGAACCAGATGCACCACGACGCCCGCTCCCGGGTCCTACCGAGCTGATCGAGCCGATGCTGCTCAAGGCGATCGAGAGGCTCAAGAGCCTGACGTCGGGCACGTGCGGGCGAGGGGTTCAAGGTCAAGGTCCACAACCTGCCCGACAAGCCGAACGACATCACCGACGACGGCGACTTCCATTACGCCGTGCTCGGGCCGAAGGCCGCGTCCACCTCGGGCAACCCCAGCACCGAGGCCCGCCGGTTCCTCGACGAGACCACCGGGTCCGGACCGACCCCGCGTGTACCGCAACGCGGTGGTCCTGGCCGTGCCCTCGCGGGAGGGGCTGGAGGTCGCCAGGACCCGCATCCGCGACTACCTGGGCTGGGAGGAGGTCCAGTCGCAGCTCAAGGGCAAGGAGGTGGACCTGGTCCGCCGCGAGACGCTGGCGGTCGAACCTGGAAGACGGCGAAGAAGAAGGTCCCCGAGGCGGTTCAGCAGGCGTACAACATCGTCGTCACCGTCTCCGAGGACAACGAGGTCCAGGCGTTCAAGCTCACCCTGGACACCACGCGCCCGCTGTTCGACCAGATCAAGTCCGAACTCCCGCGCCCGCATCCAGGAAACGGCGATCAGCTACGAGGCCCTGCTGCCCGAGGGCCCCTACGACCTCTGGCGGTCGGGGGAGACCTCGCGGCGGGTCAAGGACCTGGTCGGGGCGTTCGCCCAGTTCCCGCACCTGCCGAAGATGCTCAACCGGCAGGCGATCCTGGACACCCTCATCCAGGGCTGCCGGGAGGGCCAGTTCGTCCTTCGGGTGACCCGGCCCGACCGCTCGACCCGGACGATCTGGCGGCAGGAGCCCGACGAGTCCGACCTGAAGAACACGACGATGGAGGTGGTCCTGCCCGAGTCGGTCGAGTTGTCGACATCGAGCCGGCGCTGCTGGCCCCCGGCGTGCTGCCGGAGCTGTGGGAGGGCTCGGAAGTCTCCGTGGCCGATGTGCGGGCCTACTTCTCGGGCGGGAAGGTGATCCAGGTTCGCCCGGCAGGGGTACGACGAGCCGGTCACGATCCCGAAGGCTCCGCAGACGGTCGTGGACGAGGCGATCGGCTGGGCGGTCAAGGAGGGCAAGCTCTGGCTCACCGAGCGGCCCCACGAGCCTGTACGCCGAGGAGGTCCCCGCCGGGCTCCTGACCGGCGAGGCCCGCTTGCAGCCGCCGCCGGCGCCGATGGCCGCGACCGACGTGATGCCCGAGAACTTGCCCGATGCCTGGACGGCGAGGTCGCCACGGCGTCGCGATCGCGGATGCCCTCTCCGCGAAGGCGGGCAAGACCCTGCCCTGGGCGACGGTCCGCACTGCCATCGACGGGGCCTGCCAGGGCCGGCTCCTGGAGCGGACCGTCGACTCCGGCCCCTGGCCGTGCGACTACGCCGGGTCCCCGAAGGTGCTGGTGCGGGTCCCCGCGTCGAAGCCGGTCGGTACCGGCAAGCCGAAGGTCGAGACGCCCCAACCGCCCGCCGGGGTGCTGACGGCCTCGGCCTACCTCAACCCTGGGGAGGTCCAGGACCTCGCCGACCAGATCGGCGGGATCAGCGGCATGGCGGTCGGCTATGACCTGAAGGTGATGGTGCGGGTCGAGGTGGGTTCGGACGGGAAGCGACCGCCGGAGGACCTCGTCGCCAAGATCAACGAGAAGCTCGGTGAGGTCTCCCAGGGCCTCAAGCTCAGTTGAGGGGGTAGACACGGTGTCGCGGGTCCTGGGCAGCGAGCAAACCCTGGAAATGGTGGTCAACTGCAAGAC
>CAVVZJ010000017.1:0-399121 GCA_963752755.1 uncultured Planctomycetales bacterium
CTTGCAGGGCGAGTTTCCACAGCCGGGGGCGATGGCCGTTGCTGCCGCCGCCGTCGGCCAGGATCAGCAACTCGTCGGCCCCCCGATAGCGCTTCGAGCCGAAGCGTCCCCACCACGACCGGATCGCCTCGACGGCGAAGGCCGGCGTGTCCGCCGAGGTGCCGATGCGGACATGGCCCCGGTTGGCCAGCACGTCGTAGAGGCCGTAGGGGACCGCCCGGCAGATCGCATCGCTGAGGAAGTCGTAGACGTTGACCTCCTCGGGCCGCCGGCACCACAGTTCGCCGGCATTCTTGAAGTTGCCGACCAGTTCCTTCTTCTTGGTATCGACCGAGAGGATCGGCAGGCCCTCCTCCCGGAAGCGGTCGATCTCGACCCGGATGTTGCGGAACTGCCGGTCCCGATCGGGGTGGTCCGGCCCGGTGAACCGCTTGAGGTTGACCCGTAGCGAGTCATCCTGGCCCCGCAGCAGTCGACCGATGGTGGTGGGGCAAAGGTCGTGGCCGAGCCGACCCAGATCGGCCCCGATGGCTGAGAGGCTGCGACGGACGAACTTGGCGGGCCCCATCGGGTCGCCGCCGGTCGCCGGCTCGACGACGGTGGTCAAGGCCGGGAGGACTTCGGGACTTTTTTTTCAACGGCGGGCCGTCCTCCGCCGGGCAGGCGGACCCGATTGGCGGGCCGGTCCTTCAGCGAGTCGGCCAGCTCCTCCCGCCCTCGGCGGATGGTATCGACGTTCAGGCCGGTGATCCGGGACAGGGTGCGATCGCCGCCGTGGCCGAGCTTGGCACTCTCGACGGCGGCGTACCAGCGGCGTTGCTGCTCATCGAGTCGGCTCATCAGGAGGTTCATCTGACGATGGACTTCCTGGTCGGGATGGGGCTCATGGGCGGAACAATGGGGGCACTGGCACTGATGGACATCACGCAGGGGCATGGGCTCACCGTCTCTGAAGTCTCCTGGAAGTCCATGCCATGCTACCAAAAAGCTGGAAGTTGATTCTGGATGGCCCCTAACCCGGCTTCCGCGCAGGACTTCGAAATCAATCGCCCCAGAGTCGACCGATTCCTCGTGTTCCACGACATCACCGGCGAAGGACATCGAACCGACGGCGTCGGGCGCTTCTGGTCCAGCCTGGAAGGTCGCAAGAGCGAGATCCTCCGCCCCCACGAGGAAATCGGCCTGGATTACTCGACCATGGGCATCGGCATCTGGAGCCCTTGATCCGGCACCATTCACAGAGGTATGAAAGCGACACGCAACAAAACCAAAAAATTCACCAATTCTGCCATTTAAGGCTTGAAGCAACCCTTCGGCTGTGATTTGCTGACCCATCTGGTGTGCCGGGACACGAAGCATCTTCGCATCCCTCGGTAGCGTCCCCGGAACGCTGGGACCCGCATTTCGGTGGTGCGAACGGCCTGACTCAAATCCGTCCCGACCTCAACCCCTTTGGGGGTCAATCCGCGACCGGGCGAGATCCAGAAGTCTTCTTTGCGAGGGAGGAACGCGAACATGAAACGGTTCCATGCCTTGGTACTCGGTGCGATACTGCTGGCCGTTGTGTCGACGGCGGTTTCACAAGGCCGGCCCGACGAGGAGCCTGCGCCCTCGAGATTTGAGCGGTTCCCGGACTTTGGCAATATGCTGCCGCCCACGGACTACTCCGGCAAGGTTTTCCATCTCAGCCAGGATTACCCCAAGCAGATGCCGGCCGTCGACAAAAAGCCGCCTTTCTTGAAGACAGATTACAAGAACGAGTGGCGAAAATACATGATGGAGGTACGCGACTATTGCTTTGAAGGGAACATCAAGGGGGGTGATGTCGAGGACGACTTCAATGTCGCCGCCGAGAATCCACCTCGATGGTTCCATATGCCCTGGCAGCACTATGGTGTCAGCGGCCGGGAGGGCATCCACGGCCTGACCCGCGAGGCACCGGTCGAGCCCCAGCAGCTTGCCTGGGGACAGGTCGCTTCCGGTCAGACGTACGCCGTCGGATTCTTCAACGTGTTCGGCGGCCACACCATCGGCCAGGTTTGGGCCGACCACCAGCGCCCCGATCCCACCAAGGCCGTCTTCCCAGATGGCACCGTCATCTTCAAGCTCCTGTTCGTCGACATCCCCCCCGAACAGGTCCCGTCTCTGGCCAACCCCATCCAGTGGCAGGCTTACGCCACCACGACGTTCACATCCACCACGCGAGCGATCAAGCCGCTCTCCCTGATCCAGATGGACATCGCCGTCAAGCATCCCGGGACGCCGACCGGCTGGCTCTTCGGAACCTTCCAGTACAACGGCGCTCTGGAGAAGCCGAATCGCTGGGAGAACCTGGTTCCGGTCGGGCTCATGTGGGGCAATGATCCAGAGAACCGGATCAACGACTCCAATCCCCAGCCGGTCTCGACGCGGATCAACCCTGAGCTCAAAGAGACGGTCATCAACCCCGATTCCAACGAACTGCCGCCGACGCATCTCGGCTGGAACGGCAGGCTCAATGGCCCGGTCGACAATCCGATGAGTTCTTGCCTGAGCTGCCACATGACGGCGTCGGCCCCCGCGGCCTCACCGATCAGCCCGCTCTTCCAGTCGAACCCGCCAGCCCCTGGCTCCGATACCTGGATGAAGTGGTTCCAGAACCTCAAGTGCGGCGACCAGTTCGACCCGCAAAAACGGGCGCACCCGACCGACTTCAGCCTCCAGCTCGCCATCAGCATCCAGAACTGGGACACCTGGCTCGACTCGGGCACCCAGATTCATGCCGATCAGTACAAGCAGTCTGAAAAACGCACCAGGACGATGAGCGCGAAGTCCTCCAAATACAAGCGCCCGTTTCAGGACCCGGATGAGCCCGCCGAGTACAAGATCCAGCGCGATTTCCCCGACCCTAAGTGAATTTCATCGGTGGTTGTCGGTCCCTCGCCCGGACGTGCTTCCGGCTTAATTGGCCGGAATCGGCTCGGCCTGGCGAGGTCCGAACACCTCAATGTCGCATGTGAGCTTTCGCGAATTCTATCAAAGTGCTCGCGTTATCCCGATGGCCGAGGTGGTCGGCCGTACGTCGGGGTTGTGCGAGCTCAGATCGGAGCCCCCAAAATGTCCCGGTTGAGTTTGCTCAGGCCGGTCTCGCTGACGGGGGCCCTGATCCTCGCCGGCCTCGCCTCCTGGCGTCGCCTTCGGCATGCCCGCGCAGACGAAACCTTCCTCGCAGTCGGACGGTGTGGCGAAGGCCGACTCGCCTTCCCTGCCGGAGCTTGGCCCCGACGTGCCGCCCGACGTCACCGCCACCGGCGACACGCTGGAGGGCCTGCAAACCGACTTCGATCAGCTTTCGTGGGCCACGTTCATCGCCCTGAACTGGCCGGCGACCATCAACGGCGAGCCGGATCGAAACAAGGTCATCGGGCAAGACGGCGACAACCCGACTGTCTGGGAGGCCTGGAAAGAGACCTCCGAGATCTTCCTGCCGGGAGGGCGACCGCCGTCCGGCTGGGAGGCGCCGCGGACCCCTCCGCAGGACTGGCCTCAGCCGTGCAAGGATCTTTTCCAGAAGGGAGATCGGCTGCTGGTGCAGGTCTCGAAGGTTCCCGACCTGCTGACGGAATCGGTGCAGCCGTTCAAGACAGGACCGCTCATCGATCAGAACGGCCGCTACGCGCGGTTCGAGATCCTGGTCAACCAGCCCATGTTCCAGACCATCCTCGACGGCAATCTCTACAGCAAGATGGGGCAACGGAACGTCAAGAAGGTCGTCTTCCCCTGCGGCTCGAAGCAAACCGGCGAGGTAGGCGCGATTATGGTGAAGGCGGCGTGGAAGCTTCTCAGCGAGTCTGAAGTGAAGAGCGGCCGGTTCCACACATCAACCGCCATCATCTACACGCCCGCCTCGACCGACCCGCCGGTGCAGGAGAAATGTGAGCGGGTCACCGTAGGTCTTGTCGGCATGCACATCGTCCACAAGACGACCAGCTCTCCCCAGTGGATCTGGTCGACATTCGAGCATATTGACAACTGCCCGACGAATGGTGAAGTCGCTGATCGGCCCGCATACAACTTCTTCAAGAAGAACGCCCCCGGCCTGAAGCTCAATCAGCCGCCCCCGCGTCCGTGGAACCCGAACAAGGTCGAACCGCCGGATCGGCGCGTTCAGGTCGTGCGTATGCTTCCGATCACCGCCGAGACGAGGAGCCTCAATACGAGGTTCCAGGCCGCTCTCCGGGCGGCCGACAAATCGGGCAAGCCCTCGGTGTGGGCGAATTATGAGTTGATCAGCACGCAATGGCCGACGAACCCCTCGAAGAGCTGCGATGTCGAGGCCGGTGCGCCGGTCGACCGAATCGGCACGCCCGCACCTCAGTTCCTCGGGAACTCCACACTCGAGACCTATATCCAGGGCAAGGTTCCCAACGTCTCTTCAAGCTGCATGGAATGCCACGCCAACGCGACGACCACGCAGGCTGTCTTCTCCGATTTCACCTATATCTTGCAGCAGGCGCAATGACCGCCCTGCCCCGGGAGACTGAACGTGAGCACCGATCCGACCGACCTCGACCGGTTCGTCCGCCTCTCCTCCGCCTTGACCGGCGTCGACGCATCCCAGCTCAAGCCCGCGATTGACCCGATCGGCATCGCGGAGCAGTACCTTCAGACCCTCAAACAGTCCATCAGCCCGAGCCTCTTGCAGACGCTGCTCTCGACCCTCCCCGCAACGTCGGACGCGGCGGTGGACGTCACATCGCTGCTCTCGGACCCGACCCTGGGACCAATCGGCCGCAGCATCATCAAGTTATGGCTGCTCGGCTCCTGGTACGACCCGTTGAACCCATCCTCGGCCGTCAAGGTCGTCTCGGCTCAGGCCTACAAGGAGAGCCTGGTCTGGAAGGTCATGCAAGCGCATCCGATGGGCTACAGCATGTTCAGCTTCGGCTACTGGGCCGAGGAGCCACCGGCCTTCGACCAGTTCCTGACTCTGCCAAGTCCCCCACGGGAGGAGGCCGGCAATGCCTGACCAGGAGACATATGACGTCGTGATTGTCGGCGCGGGCCTGGCGGGTTCGCTGATCTCCTCCAGGCTCGGTGCGGCCGGCCTGAAGGTGCTGGTCCTTGAGGCCGGACGTGATGTGCCCGTCAGCCGCGAGGACTACATGGAGCGATTCTACACGCAACTGGCCAAGGTGCCCGAGTCGCCCTATCCGCCCAACCCGAACGCGCCCCGGCCAACCGTGCTCGAGCTTTCGCCCGACGGCGGATGGAAGGACGCATCCAAATCCTATCTGGACCAAAGCGAGTCGCCCCTACCCTTCAGTAGCACGTACGAGCGGAGGGGCGGCGGCACCATGTGGCACTGGCTGGGAAGCAGCTTCCGGCTTCTGCCCGGTGATTTCCAGCTGAAGACCCTCTACAACCAGGGGGTTGACTGGCCGATCGTCTACGACGACCTCGGTCAGCCACGTCCCGGGCGTACCACCGCATACTACGACGACGCCGAGACCGAGATCGGCGTTTCGGCCGATGTCGCGCAGCAGGAATACCTCGGTGTAACGTTCCGGCCGGGTTATCAATACCCGAATCCCGAGATCCCGCTCACTCTGACCGACGAACTGCTCTCAGCCGTCGTCAACGGCAAAATGCAGTTCGACGGCTTGCCGGTAACGGCCTACCCCACACCTGCCGGGCGGAACTCTCGGCCTTACGATGGCCGACGGGTCTGCGCGGGGAACACGAACTGCATCCCGATTTGCCCGATCCAGGCGAAGTACGACCCGACTATCTCCCTGAACAAAGCCCTTGATACCGGCCATGTCGAGGTCCGGTCCCAGTCGGTCGCCTCGAAGGTGAGGCTTGATGAGGACGGCAAGAAGGTCGTGGGGATCGACTACATCCGCTATTCCGACCCGAGTCGGCTGTCGCCCGACGGCGCGGGCACGGCGGTTGGCCGGATCTACGTGCTCGCCAGCCACGCGATCGAGACACCTAAGCTGCTGCTGAACTCGCGGGATCAGCTCTCCGCCGGGGTGGCCAACAGCAGCGGCCAGGTCGGCCGGAACCTCATGGACCACCCACTCTACCTGACCTGGGGCCTGACCCCGAAGCCAACCTTTCCCTATCGAGGCCCGCTCGCCACCGCGGGCATCGAGAGCCTGCGAGACGGCCCTTTCCGCGCAATGCGCGGCCTTCCGCGTGGAGTTCGGCAACGAGGGCTGGAATTTCACCAACGGCGACCCTGAGACGACGACCCTCGACTTTGTCGACGGCCGCGTCAGTGCCGTGAACCCGCAGGGTCATCAACTCCACGGCGAGCCGCTTCTCCGCAAACTCAACGACATCTATACTCGCCAGTTCCGCTTCGGTTTCCTCGTCGAGCAATCCGCCTGCCCCGAGAACCGTGTTACCCTCTCGAACCTGGCCGACGACCTGGGACTCCCTCGCCCGAAGATCTTCTACAACCTGTCCGACTATACCAGAAGGGGATTTGTCGCGGCCGAGCAACTCACTCAGCAGGTCTTCGCCTCGGCCGGCGTGCAGCGGTTCCAGCAGACACCTGAGCAGATGCAACAGGATCCCGGTTACTTCACATACACTGACTCGGATACCGGCCAGACTCACCACTTCAACTACCACGGCTCAGGACACATCGTTGGTACGTGCCGCATGGGTGACAGGGCGGCGGATTCGGTCGTTGATCGTGAGCAGAGGTCGTGGGATCATCCCAACCTGTTCATCGTCGGCAGCAGCGTGTTTCCCACAGTCGCCACCGGCAATCCGTCCCTGACCATCGCCGCCCTCGCGTTCTGGGCGGCAGATACAATCCGCACTCAGCTTGCGGGGGGCGGGTGAATGATCGCCAGATCGCCCCTCTAGTGCAGCATCAAGCAACTTTTTTTCCAAGGGCTCTGACAGAATCCGAGTAGCACTTGGATCAGATACACCCCACGGTCAGTAATCTCGCCGGTTTCTGTTTGCCAGAGCAACCTGATTGATATTCAACGTTCGTTCATTGAAGAAAGCCGGACGAGGCACCAAAAATGGAGTATAATGTTCATGTTGCAATAAATCTTAACAGTTTGCGGTCTCCCGGCATTCCCTCCCCCCCTCTATGCGGCGTCTGGACCGTCTTGGTCGGATTCCCGACCGCCGGATAGCCTCGGCTCACACCCTACGTAGACGGTCCAAAAGATCGGCTAAACGTTCAATGTTCGCCCTGCGTCCTACCTACTTACCCGTCACACAGGCCAGGAGGTTCAATGGCAACGCCCAACTCTCAGAACAGCGCCACCTTGACCAACAATGTCACCGTGCCCTCCTCCGGCACCACCCCGGGGCAGGTGGGATGGGATGGCTCCGTCTGCGTGATTAGCGCCTTCAACACCAGCTCGACCAGCTCAGCGCAGGGCTATCAGCAAGGATCGCTCACCTTGCTGCAGTTCTCCGACGGCACCAACACGGTGCCGGCCGGGCAGAACAAGACGCTGATGCTGGATCAGAACATCCCCGGCGGCGATACGCCTATGTCAGGCTACAACTTGCTCCTCTCGCAGCCAAACAACCTGTTCCCGGTGGCCGTGGTGGGCGAACTGGCCGGAATCCTCTCCGGCGACTTCCCGCCGATCACCATCCCTGCGCCCCGCCGCAGGACTCGAGCACGGGGATCAACGCCTTCGTATTCATGCAGAACTTGCAGGCGTTCCCCAGTTCCAACATGGCTCAAGCGTTCACCACGGCGCTGAATAACGCCACCTCGACCAGCTCCAGCTCCGGCAGCGACCCGGACACGGCCTTGGCAGCCTTCTTCGCCCAGACGGTGAACTTCAAGGACGTGACCCTCCCCGCCTACCTGGCGGCGCAGAGTTACGTGGCGGCGTTCGCCTTCGCCTGGGCCAACTTCCAGGCCAGCTACACCTACTACGTGTACACCACCGGCCAGGCCACGGGCTCCACCGGCACGGGCGGCACGGTGGCGCAACTGGGCACCATCACCTTCACCCGCAAGGCGTCGTCGGGGATCCCGTCGCTCACCGACCCCACCGGCGGCTACACCATCACCTACCAGCCCGTGAGCGGCTCGGCCGTCTCGCTCACTTTCGCCAACGGCCAGGTGCTGACGGCCGGCGGCGGCGACGAGCCGTCGATCTGCCTGCAGGGCACCTTCATGAACAAGAGCAACGCCACGGGGAACCAGGGCGACTTCGGCACCATCATCCCCGCGCTGGCGGGCACCGTGTTCGGGAAGCAGGCCCTCGCCACCGGGTATCAGCAGAACCTGTCGTCGGACCAGCCCTCGGGGGGGCTGCAGTCGTTCCTGAAGTCCGGCGGCTGGCAGCTGACCATGGGCATTATGAACATCGCCATGGGCGTGAAGGCCCTGGGCGAAATGGCGGGGTGGCTGGGCGGCAAGGTGAAGGGGTGGTGGGATGGGAGAAACAACCCTGATGCCCCCAACCAGCAGCAGGTGCAACAGCAGGAGCAGCAGAACGTCCAGCAGAATCAGGAGCAGCTCCAGGACGCCAACCCGCAGGCTCAGGTCCCCGAAGGCCAGCAGCTCCCCGTCGAGCAGCAGAACCTGCAGCAGCAGGCGGTCCAGCAGAACAATGTGGTGCAACAGCAGCAGGTCGAAGGGGAGATCCAGGCGGAGGCCAATCAGGTCGGGGAGCAGCTCGAGCTGGGAAACAATGCGCGGGTCCAGAACGAGGCCCAGCAACTGCATCAGGAAGCACAGGAGGTGGAGCAGGTCGACCCGAGCGCTCCCAACGCCAACCAGCAGCTCCAGAACTTGCAGCAGGAGAACCAGGGAATCCAGCAGGAGATCGTGCAGGAGAACCAGCAGATCGAGCAGGAGGTGAACCAGCAGGAGAGCCAAAAGCTGAAGCAGGAAGCCGAGGAGGAGAACGAGGAGGTGGAGGAGCAGGAGCAGGAGCAGGAGCAGGAGCAGAAGGAGGAGCAGAAGGAAGAAGAGGGCGATGACGGCGGCGAGGACGAGATGGAAGACGATCTGTAACGCGGCCCCACGGCCTCGCCCCCGAGGTTCGAGAGCCTCGCGTCAACCCCCGCGGCGGACACGTTCCGACGCGCGGCCCCGCGGCCCGCACCGACGACCCGCGCCGGCCGAACCGCGTCATTCACCCTTCGGATCACTCACAGATTGGAGAGTTGCTTCCATGTCCAGCACCGGCATACCCTGCACCGTCACCAATCAGCTCGATGAGCCGCTGGTAGTGTTCGACACCTTCACAAAAGCGGCGCCCACGGACCCGCCCAGCACCAGCGCCTCCGACTATGCGCCGGTGTACACGCAGATCGCCGTGATCCCCGCCAACGGCCAGGCGAACTTCACCCCGCCCACCGTTCGCGCGCGACTGGTCATCGCCCGCCAGTCGAACCAGATCCCGCTGCAGGTGTGGGTGCCGCCGATCCTGGCGGAGTCAGCCAGCACCACGGTGAGCCAGGCGGACCTCACCGCGGCACAACTCACTCACAACTTCTACTTGCAGGTGATGTCGCACCCGTACGTCGCCGATGTCGCTGCAATTCCAGGAGATTTACCAGAACGCCGCCGACCCGAACTCGCTGGAGACCGCCGTCGCCTCGTTCCTCAGCGCCAACGGCGTCACGGGGGGTACGGCGCCGCTGTTCGCCGCGATCTCGTACTGGGCCACCTACACGCTGAACCCCTGGGACGGCACGTACTACTGCTACGAGCCCGACACCGCCGGCACCGGCAACTTCGTCCTCCCCACGCAGTCGGTGGGCACCCTCACCGTCAGCAACGGCTCGGCCGGCTACATACCGCTGAACGGCGTCAACGTGAGCGGCCCCTTCGCCTTCGAGAACGGGCAGCTCTCCTCCCCCGGCGCCACGACCACCAGCGGCCTCCTCCTCTCCGCCGTGCCGCGCAGCCTGACCTGGGAGGGGCAGCCCACTCGGCGGGTCTTGTGCTTCTCCGGCACGCTGAACGGCACCAGCTTCGTGGCGCAACCGTACCAGGACCCAAGCATCCCCTGGTGGGTGGCGGCATACGACCTGGCGTATGGCGGCTTCCAGATGGTGCAGCTGGCCATGATGCTCGACATGGCCGCCCACGTGCTGCAAGGAGTGGCCAACGGCTTGTCGTTCCTGTACTCCAAGCTATCTGATGCCATCTCGTCCATCAACAGCGGCCTCTCCGAGCAGGCCGCCACCGCCGACCCGCTGGCCGCCGCGGGCGACGACGCGGTCCCCGTCAACGTGGACGTGGACGTCGATGTGGACGTGGACATCGATGTCGACACGGACAACGTGGAGGACACTGACAACGTCACCGACACCGACGTGGATGTCGACGTCGACATCGACGTGGACATCGACGTCGACATCCTGGTCGTGGACGTGGACGTCGACATCGACGTGGACATCGACGCCGACACTGACGTGGTGACGGACACCGACAACGTCACCGACACCGACAACGTCACCGACACCGATAACGACACCGACATCGACACCGACGTCAACGTGGAGCCGGGCGGGATTAAGGGCCTCCTGAATCAGGTCGGCAGCTGGATCATGGAGAAGGGCTTCCCGGCCCTGGTGAAGAACCTGGCGATCATGGTGGCCATGTCCAGCGTCCAGAAGCTCCTGGGGATGTGGCAGGCGGCGGCGCAGAAGGACATGCAGAACATGGTGCCGGAGCAAACCACCGGGCTGGGGCTCCTGATCAACTACATGCTGAACCCGGCCAACTCCGAAAAGGAGCGCTGGCAGACCTTCGCCGACTGGGTGCAGCAGGCCACGCCCGACGTCACGACCCAGCAAATGATGCTCACGACGATCGTCTGCACTCAGAACACGCCGGCCGACAGCGAGGCCAAGAGCTGGAACTGGCCGCAGAGCACCAAGACGGCGCTGGTGAACCAGATGGCGCAGTACAATACAGGAGCGACCGAGTACCAGGCTTACATGGCGTTGGCGGACTACACCTATAACGGCAGTCCGCTGCCGGTGAAGATCGCCTGCGGCACGGCCTTGAACTACCTGAACCAAATCTCGCCAGCGTGACACCTCGCCGGCATGCCTCCGGCGGCGAGCGTCGCCGGGGGCATGCCGATGTCCTTCCGACAACTCTCTTCATACCAACTCCGCCATGCACGACACCATTACACCATCCTTCCCCACGCAGGACGCGCATGCTCGCGCCTGGGAGTCGCTGGCCCGGGCCATCGCGGCGGCCGGCGCCGGCATCTCCGAAGACCCTCCCGCGGCACCGCCGCCGCAGCCGGGCAGCCTCACCATCATCGGGTCCGGGATCGAGACACTGGGCTTCACGCTGGGCGACGAGCAGCTGATCCGCAGCGCCGACGCGGTATTCTACTGTGTGGCCGACCCCGCCACGGTCACCTGGCTGAAGGAGATCCGCCCCGACGCCTACGACCTGTACGTGCTGTACGACGACGGCAAGGTGCGCTATACGACCTACATGCAGATGACTGAGGCCATGCTGCACTTCGTGCGGCAGAGCAAGCGGGTGGTGGCCATCTACTACGGCCACCCCGGCATCTTTGTGCTTTCCACCCACCGCGCCGTCCTGATCGCTCGGCGCAGGGGCACCAGGCCGTAATGCGCCCCGGGTCTGCTCCTGGATTGCCTATGCGCTGACCTAGGCGTGGACCCCTGCCACCCGGGGATGCAGACGCACGAGGCCACCGACATGTTGATCCGTAGCCGTGTGCCCGACACCTCGTTGCACGTGGTGCTCTGGCAGGTGGGGCTGATCGGCGAGATGGGGTTCCGGCGCAAGGGGTACATCAACGAGAACTTCTCGGTGTTCGTCCGTTACCTGCAGCAGCATTACGGCGACGACTACCCCGTCACTCACTACATCGCCTCGCGCTTCCCCACGGTGCCTCCGACCATCGAGGTCTATCCGCTAGCCACGCTGCACGACCCGGTCACCCAGGCGAAGGTGACGGGGATCTCCACCTTCTATCTACCGCCGCGCGACACCGGCGTGCCCGACGTGGAGATGCTGGTGAAGCTGGGGCTGCTGGAGCCGGGGCAGACACCGCGCCCGGCCGCGGGGCCGCTGCGCGAGATCGGCCGGTACTCGACGCGCGAGCACAGGGCGTTCAAGGCGTTTCGGAGCTTCAAAGTACCGCCGGGCTACCACTGGCAGGACCGGACGGCGGCCAGCCGTTTCGTCATCGCGCTGCGGACGAATCAGGAGCTGGCCGAGCAGTATCGGACCGACCCGCGCGCTGCGCTCTCCGACGAGGCGTTCGCCGACCTCACCGACCGCGAGCGTGCACTCCTGGCGATGCGCGACCCAGGCGCCATCCAGGTGGCGGCCAAGGGTACCCTGGTGGCGGACGGGCGCAATTGCGCGCTGCTGCACGCGCTCTTCGCCGAACGGCCGCTGCTCCGCTCCCTTATGCAGGTGCTACGTGACGCCGACCCTGGCACTCTCATGGAGCGGCAAGATCAGGAGAAGGCACGGTCGGAGGAGTGCGTTATGGACATAGCGGTGCATGGTTCGGTCCCACTGCAGAGAGGAAGACGGCCGAGTCGTCAGAACCGACGGAAGCACGACCGCCCGGCTCACGGGCCGAGTCCTCCGCCGCTCAGTGCGTGGACTCCCGTGTCCGGGCGTGTCGCAACGACCGGGAGCCAGTCCGTTCAGGTGGCCCGCCGTGAGCGCTGCGACGGTCTTCCGGGCAACTCAGCAGCGGATCAGGACCGATCCGAGGAGGAGGTGAGGCGTGGCGGGCCGGGCTGATTCCGAGAGAATTCGGAGAACCGGTCGGAGTGGGGGAAGTGGCAGTCGGTCGAGAGCGAACGTCATCGCCGGCCAGGACAGGGCGGCCGTTCCGTGAAGGTCCGCAGTCCCGTCCAGGCGGTCCACGAACGCCCACGAGATCGTGTCGGACGCCTGCGTCGGGGCGCCGCCGGAGTCCGGGGTCAGGAGCCCCAGGGGCGGGGTGAGGGTGACATGCCAGTGGAACGATCCGCTTTCCACTACGGGTCGATCCGTGTCCTGCCGGACGTCCCGACCGGCCGATTCCTGCTCGCGGTCATCCGCCCCGGCGTGGTGGTCGTGGTCGCCGTGGTGCGCATGGGCGTGTCCATAGCGCGCATGGGCAAACCGGACCCGGTGACCAGGATCAGGGTCGCCAGGAGCCAGCGCAGCCGATGTTCCGGGAGGCGTCGGATCATGTCCGGGTCAACCGGCGATTGATCGAGGAGGGGAGACCCTGAATTCAATATCCAGGCTAACCCCAATGCCCGTTCGATAACCAGAACTACTGCATCGCGAAAGGCTTTCGTCGGCTGTGGCGGATTCCGAGGCTCGGGTCGTCTCTTCTTCCCATTCGACCTTTTTCGCTTGATGACCCCAGGATACCCTCGGTTCCGCCGCGGTCGCAGTCGCTGATCACCGACCTCCCGCAGAAGCCGTCGATCCCACGTCTCGGTGTCCACCTGCGGCGACTCGGGCCACGGGCACGGCAGCACCCGCAGGCAGTCGAGGAACGAGAGCCGGTCCGGGTCCGGGCCGGTCCCGACCGCGGCGTCGGGCATCACCCGCCGGACCACGGAGTGCGCCAGCATCAAGCCGTCGCTCTCTGGCACCACCCCCCCCGCGGGCGTCTTGCTCCGGATCGGGATCGCTCGATTACTCAAGGGGGTCTTGATTGCATCGAAGGCGAGGTCCTCCTCCCCGCGTTCGTGGTCGACCAGGGACGCTGCGCACGCTGGCCGGTCGTTCGGATGGATGGATCAGGTCGGTGATCCGCCGGTGGCGTTCGCCGGCACCGGGGCGATTCGGGGCGTCGTGGGTGGACTCGATGACCCGGACCCCCAGACCACGAAAGTCCCGGCGGCGGTCGGCGGCCCGCGGGGAGATCTTGGCCCGGTAAGAGCCGTCGGCCAGCCGGCGGAGCGGTCGCAACACGGTGTGGCTCTTGACCCGAGCCAGGAGCTGAGCCCCCCGCCGGACGACGGCGGAGCTCCCCCTCCTAGCGGAAGAACCCGCGATCCCAGATCAACCGCCTACCGGGCCTGAGGTCCTCCAGCAGCGGCCCGACCATCGACGGCTCACCGTGACACCGCGGCGTGATCGTCAGGCCGCAGACGGCGGGCGTGCCCAACTCCCAGAGGGCCAACCATCGGACCTGGGGGAACGCCCCCGCGGCCCGGCCGGTGGTGGGGCGACCGAAGGGGCGGCGCGTTCTCCGGGGTATCGGGCCGGTCGAGCGTGGTGCCGTCGAGGCCCATCCGGTGCCCGCCCCGGGAGGTGACGCCCGGGGTCTGGTGGGTGGCCATGGGGCGAGCGGTTTCCAGGAACAGGAACAGGGGCCGCCACGACGCGACGCCGAGTCGGCGGCGGGCCCGGGAAAACGCCGAGGCGGTCGGCTCGGGACGGTCGCGGGTCGGAGGCCGCCGACGCCAGACCTTGGGGATCGAGTCGGCGGTGAACAGGGCCATGGCGAGGACCCGCCCAATGACGGAATCGGCGGGCAGGCACCGTCGCCGTTCCGACGACCGAGCGGTCCGTGAGAGGATGGCGGCGAGGCGTTGCTCGGGGATCAAGGGATCCAAGCCGCGGACGGAGGGCCGCGGGTCCTGGGCAATGTCGTGACCTCCCCGCGGTGCGTGATCCATCAGGGCCTCCTGGAGTTCCGGGGACGGGTAAGCAACCCCAGAATACCAAGGAGGCTCTGAACTGACGGCTAACTACGGGGCATTGGTTCTAGCCTCGTGTCTCCCACTCCTCTTATGCCCCAGAGAATGGAGAATCCGGATTCACCACAGAGACGCTGAGGTCCACAGAGGTTGTGCAGAGGAGGCAAGCCAGGAAAACTCTATCGTTCGTCGGCTCCGCCATGAATGACAACACCTTGTCACTGAGTATCGCGGCGCCGAACGAAGCCAACGCCCGGCCCCAAGACAGCCAGGTTTCATGATTTGAGACGAACCGCCGTCGCGTACCGGCCGTGCCGAGAGCGATCGCCTCCGGCCGAATCGCCCGGAGGAGTTGTGTACGGGTGCCTGGGGTCGTCCGCGATTCCAGCCCGCCCGACGAGCTGGGTCACGGGCGACCCCGACCACCCCAGGGCCAAAGGCAAGTCATCCGGGCGAGCCGGTATCACACCCCGCGTTCGCCCGCGAGACGGGTTCAGCGATTGAACGTCAGACCGGCGACGGTCCCCGTACCGAGGGCCCGGAATTGGAACCGATCCTCCGACTGCCAGGCCACGTTGCCGATCATGGTCCCGCCTTGGCCGCCCTGAGCCAGGGTGAGCACGTCGCTGGCAAGCGACCACTCGCCCTCGATCTCCTTGGGCTTGCCCTTGCTACTCACCACCCAGGTGAAGGTGTGGTCGGGCCGGATCGTCAGGTTGATGGAGACGTCCTTGGCTGGGCTCGCCGACCAGCTCCCGGCGAGCTCGCCCTTGACGGGGGCGGCGTCAGCGGGCGGGCTCGGTGCGGTCGGCGGGGCCTGGGGGGTCTCCTCCGTACCTCCGGAGACCTGCCGGATCAGCTGGGCCGAGAGGGCGTCGTCGGGCTTCAGGGCGACGACGTGCTTGAGCTGGGCGACGGCCGCGTCGGGGTGGTCCTGGGTCAGGTAGTGATAGGCCAGCACGAAGCGGGCCGGGGCGGAGTTCGGTTGAGCATTCACGTCGGCTTCCAGGGCGCGGAGCTGCTTGGTATAGACATCCACCGCGGGGTAGAGGCCCGAGAGCGTGGTCCAGTCCCATCCCGGGCCGACGGAGAGCACCGCGTAGAGGGGGACGGCCGCCTGCTCGTAACGCCCGAGGGCGAACAGGCAGAGGGCCCGGAACTCGTGGAGCGTGGCGTCGTTGGGCAGGTCGTTGAGGGCCTGCTCGGCCAGCCGGAGGGCGCCGGGATAGTCGCCCGCCTTGAAGGACTCGCGTGCGGAGTCGAACGTGGCCGTGGCCTTGTCGGCCACCGACGGCTCGGGCGGGGGCGCCTGCGTGTCGATCGGCTGGGAGTAGTCGTAGGACGTCGCCGGGATCGCCACGGGCGCGGCCCCGGGGACCACGACCGGCTGCTCCACGACGACGGGCTCGGCGGCGACGTAGTAGGGATTCGCGTACGAGGAGTATCCCCAGCTGTAGAGCGACGAGCCGAGCCCCCAGGCCGCCACGCCGGTGGCGGCGCCGAACGCGTAGCTACCCCAGTTCCAGCCGGGGTTGGTGTGGTACCCGTGCCAGTAGCCGTTGACCCAGCCCCGGTGATAGCCACCGTAGGCACCGCGCCAGTTGTCGGCGATCGGGGCTCGCACTCCGTATCCCGGGTCCACGCGGCCCGCGGCCAGGTTGCCCTGCCGGATGTTGCTGATGTTGACGTCGCCCCGATTGATATTCGTACCGCCCCCGATGGCGGCTGTCCGGTCGCCCAGGTTGTTGCCGACATTGGGACGGTTCGGGATCCCCGGCCGATTGTCGATTCCCGGGCGGTTGTCGATCCCCGGCCGGCCGCCGATCCCGGGGCGATTATCGATGCCTGGGCGATTGTCGATCCCCGGCCGGTTGCCGATTCCCGGCCGATTGTCGATGCCGGGGCGATTGCCGATGCCGGGCCGGCCGCCGATTCCCGGTTGACCGGCGCCCGGCCGATTGGCGATCCCCGGTCGTTCGCCGAGGCCCGGTCCGGAACCGGGCCTGGCCCCGGGGCGTCCCCCGGCGCCGGGGCCGCTGGGCAGGGTGGAGGGGCGGCCCCCGCCGACCTGGGGGCCGCCGGGCCGAGCCGTGGGGCGACCGCCACCGACCTGCGGGCCACCGGGTCGGGCGCCGGGGCGGGCTCCGCCGCCCGCGCCGGCCCCCGGCCGGACCGACGGGCGAACGCCAGCCCCCGGTGACGGGCGTGGTGTCGGCCTCGGCGCGCGAAGGAGGGGCTGCGGGTGAACCCGCCACCGTAGCCGCCACGCATCCCGCCTCCGAAGCCGCCCCCACCGCGCGCCCCGCCTCCGAAGCCGCCGCCCCCGCGGCCCCCGCCCCCGCGGCGCTGGAACGCGTGGACGGTGGTGATGGGAACGATCAGGACGAGGATGCACACCAGGGTCCAGGTCTTGCGGGTCATGGGAGTGGCCTCGATGGTGTCGGCGCGGGAAGGGATGGGGATGAGGAGCGTGGGGCGTTTACTCGGCCGGCTCGGGCGGCTTCCGGACCATGATGAACTCGTCGATCTCCGGCACGGCCTCGCCGCCGATGGTCCGGTCGACCACCTGCCAGCCCACGCGATCCTCCCCGAGCCGGGTGACGATGCTCGTGGCCGAGGCCGGCTGGCCGTCGGAGCGGACGCCGCTTGCCTTGATGATCCACTGCTCGCCGCTGCGGGCCATGAGGCCCTCGGCGAAGCCCGCCCTCGGTCGTCGAAGATCCAGATGCGCGGCTGCTTCCGGAGGGGATCCCAGCCGATCCGCTGGGTGCCGCGGAGCGCGACCCGGCCCTCGATCTGCACGTCAAAGTCGCGGACCAGGAAGTTGCCGTCGTCGGCCCAACGGCAGGAGATGGACACGACGGCTTCATCGCTCTCGTTGACCCAGTCGCCGACCATCCACTCCAGCTCCGCGAGCCGCTCGTGGTGCGACGGCTCCCCGCCCGGCTCGTCACGGACGACGGCGTGGAGCCAACGCCCATCTCGCTTGACGTAGACGACGGAGTAGGGAGAGGTCTCGGAGGCCGACCCGTCGGCCGACCTCAGGGTCGCCGTCCCCCGCTCCATCGCCGAATCGTCGCCCAGGAAGTGGACCGACTCCGGCTCGATGGTGATCGTGGCGCCGGGATTCGCCTCGAACGTGGCGGCGAAGCGCTCGGCGATCGCCTCGCGGCCCTCGACGACCGAGCCGTCGTCGGCGACGACCTCGGCATCCTCGGCGAACAGGGCGGCCAGGGCCGGGGCGTCCCCGGCGTTGTATGTTTCGGCGAACTTCCCGACGAGCCCGCGTAGGGCCTGGAGGTCGTCGGGCCGTTGGGGCTCGGCCGACGCCGGCTGCTGGGCGTCGTTGGACTCCTGGGCGGCGGGTGGCGCCGCCGGGGCCTTGAGTCGTGCGGCGTCCTGGGCTGCGACCCAGCCCAGCCCGAGGACCGCGGCGCAGGAACTGGTCAGGAGGATGCGTCTCATGGTTGGGACCTTATTCCAGGAAGAACTTCCATTCATCGGCTCGTCGCCCCGAACGTCTGGCGGAGGTCGATCAGGAACTGTTGACTGACCCGGACCAGGCCCTCCTGGGGGCGGTCGAGGTCGGCGATCAGGGTCATGACCGCCGAGAACGTGAGCACCAGCGCCAGCACGGCCGGCGACCTCCGGAGGCTGGTCAGCCCCTCGTGATAGCCGATCTCCGCCATCGCGACGATCGCCACGAAATAGAGCATCCCCCAGATGACCCCCGGCACGCGGTTCCTCACCCCGATCTGGATGCGGTCCGAGTGGAGGTCGATCAGCTCGTTGAGCGACTGGATGAAGAGTCCGACGGGCACGGACCTCGGGTCCGCCCCTCCCGCTGCGACAGCCTGCTCCCAGAGCCGAGCGTGCAGGTTCGTGGACCTGGCGACCGCCCGCTCCAGGTTCCCGGGTTGCACGCCCTCCAGCCGAGCCTCCACGTAGTCGCGTAGCAGGCGACGGACCTCCGAACGCCGGGGTTCCGCGAGGAAGGCCGCGCGGAGATAGGTCGTCCCGATGGCGTTGGACTCATCGAGGAGGACCTTCCTCCTGGCGTCGAAGCGAGTCGCCGCGAGCCCGAAGGTGAACGCGAGCATGAACGCCAGCAGGCCGAGTGTCGCGGCGACCATGGCGCCGACCGGCGACTCCTTCTCGGGCTCCGAACGCTGACGACGTAGCTTACCCAGCCGGTATCCCCCCTCGACCGCGAGGTAGGAAACCGCCGCCGTGGCCAGGAGCAGCACCCAAATCGGGAGGAAATCCAGGGGCCCGCCGGTCATACGCCATCCTCCAGGTCGCCGTCGTGGGGGTCTAGCCAGGTCCCTCGGCTGGCTCGGGGCCCGCCTCAGCGGCGACCAGCCTGTGGGGCATCAGCCTCCGCGAGAACCGGTTCACTCCGTCGAGAGCTGGCGCCTCGCCTCGGCGAGTTTCTCGCGTTGCTGTCGGTCAACTCGG
Source organism: uncultured Planctomycetales bacterium (assembly GCA_963752755.1). Lineage (GTDB taxonomy): Bacteria > Planctomycetota > Planctomycetia > Isosphaerales > Isosphaeraceae > CAVVZJ01. Next base: position 19,108 of record CAVVZJ010000017.1, read on the forward strand.
GATACTTCAGGTCGAGCGACCGGATCGCCGTCGTGACGACGTCAGCGACGACGGCCCGGGTGATCCACTTGTGGTCGGCCGGGACGACGTACCACGGGGCCCACTCGGTGCTCGTGGCCGACAGGCAGTCGGAATACGCCCGCATGTAGCGGCCCCAGTAGGCCCGCTCCTCCAGGTCGGCCGCGGAGAACTTCCAGTGCTTCTCCGGGCGGTCGAGGCGCTCGAGGAACCGCCGCTTCTGCTCCGTCTTCGAGACGTTGAGGAAGAATTTGAGCACGATGGTGCCATTGCGGACCAGGTGTCGCTCGAAGGCGTTGATGTCCTGGTATCGTCGGCGCCAGAACTTCTTGCCCAACTTCCCGGCCGGGAGCCGCTGGGCCGCCAGGAGCTCGGGGTGGACCTTCACGACGAGGACGTCCTCGTAGTAGGACCGGTTGAAGATCCCGATCCGTCCGCGCTCGGGCAGGCACTTCATGTAGCGCCAGAGGAAGGTGTGGTCCAGCTCCTCGGCCGACGGCTTCTTGAAGCTGAAGACCTGGCAGCCCTGGGGGTTGACCCCGGACATGACGTGCTTGATCGTCCCGTCCTTGCCGGCCGCGTCCATCGCCTGGAGGACGATCAGCACGCGCGTGTCGGTCGTCGGCATAGAGCAGTTCCTGGGCCTCGGCCAGGTCCGCGAGGTTCTGGTCGAGGGTCTGGCGGGCCCGATCCTTCAGCGCGTCCTTGCCGAGCTCCTCCATCTCCTCGGTCTGCGCCCAGCCGGTGTGGTGATCCTTCAGCCGGACCGTCTCGCCGGCCGGGACCCGGAACAGGTCGATGATGTCCTTGCGAATCACGGGCGGGCTCCGCGGAGGTCATCCCCTGCGTGGGGGTCGGTCATCGAGGGGCGGGTCCCGCCTCGCGGCGAGGCCGAGGGCGGCCAGCTCAATCGTGCCCCGCCCCGGCGGCCACGGGCCCGGCGGGGATGGCGACGGGGGCGAACCCGTCCCCGTCGGGCGTCGCGGACGGGCTCGGCGCGGACGGGCCGGCGCGGCGGCCGCGCAGCCGCTCGCCGAGGACGTAGTAGATCGGGATGACGAACCGCCCGAGGACCGTGCTGACCGCGATCCCGAAGGCGATGACGATGCCCAGCGAGTTCCGGCTGTAGGCCCCGGCGCCGGTGGCCCGCGCCATCGGCAGGACGCCGCAGACGAAGGCGAACGAGGTCATCAGGATCGGCCGGAGCCGCTGGCGGGACGCCTCCTTGGCCGAGTCGAGGATGCTCATCCCGTGCTTCTCCATCAGCTCGACGCCGAACTCGACGATCAGGATCGCGTTCTTGGTCTCCAGGCCGATGAGCATCACCAGGCCGATCTGGCCGAAGACGTCCAGCGGCATGTCGAACAGCCAGAGCCCGACCATCGCCCCGAAGGTCGCCAGGGGCACCGTCAGGATGATGACCAGCGGCCGGATCCAGCTCTCGTAGAGGGCCGCCATGAACAGGAAGACGCAGAGGATCGACAGGGCGAAGATGTAGGTCGCCATGTTGCCGGTCTTCTGCTCCTGGTAGGTCGTGCCGGTCCACTCGTAGCCGAAGCCCTCGGGCAGGACCTCGGCGGCCACCGCCTCCATCGCCGCGATCGCCTGGCCCGAGCTGTAGCCCGGCGCGGGCTGGCCGGTGATCCGGGCGGCGTTGTACATGTTGTAATGCGGCACGTCGATCGGCCCGAGCGTGTTCTTGACCCGGCCAAGGGCGCTCAGGGGAACCCGTTCGCCCTTGCGGTTCAGGACGTAGAGCCGGGCGATGTCCTCGGGCCGGTAGCGGTCGCGGCTCTCGGCCTGGACCATGACCTTCCAGGTCTTGCCGTAGAGGTTGAAGTCGTTGATGTAGTAGGCCCCGAGGTTGGTCTGGAGGACGCTGAAGACGTCGGAGACGGGCACGTCGAGGCGTCGGGCCTTGAGCCGGTCGATGTCGAAGCGGAGCTGCGGCACCCTCGCCGAGAACGTCGTGAACACCCCGGCGAGCTCGGGCCGCTCGCGGGCCGCCTCCAGGAACCGGTCGGCGATGAGGGAGAGCGCCTCGACGCCCTTGCCCTCGCGGTCCTCGATCATGAAGTCGAAGCCGCCGGTCGAGCTCAGGCCCTGGATCGGCGGCGGCTGGAGGACGGCCACCCGCGCCTCGCTGACCTCCTCGGAGAGCCTGCGTTGGAGTTCCGCCGCCAGGCCGACGGCCCGCAGTTCGGGCGTCGTCCGGTGGTGCCACTCCTCCAGGATCACGAACGCCGTGGCGGTGTTGGGCTGGTTGATCGCGTTGATCGCGTTGTAGCCGTCGAGGATCAGCACGTCGCGGACGCCGTGCAGCTCGCCCGCGATCTGGCCGACGCGCAGCGCGACCCGGCTGGTGGGCTCGCGGGTCGTGCCGTCGGGCGTCTGGACGGCGACGATCAGGTAGCCCTGGTCCTCGGTCGGGATGAACGCCTTGGGGCGATTGATGATCAGCCAGCCGGTAAGCGCCAGCAGGCCGAGCGACGGCAGGACGATCAGCACCCAGCGGCGGGCTCCGAAGTCGAGGAACGAGTCGTAGGAGTTCTCGACCCACTTCAGGCCCCGATTGAACCACCGGAAGGGCGGGAACTTCGTCTCGCCGTGCTTGGGCTTCAGGAAGAGCCGGGCGATCGCCGGGGTGAACGTCAGCGAGTTGAACGCCGAGAAGACGAACGAGAAGACGATCGTCATGGCGAACTGGTTGTAGAGCCGCCCGGTCAGCCCCGGGATGAACGCCACGGGGACGAACACCGCCGCCAGCACCAGCGTGATGGTCACGATCGGCGTCGTGATCTCGGCCATCGCCGCCCGGGTCGCCTCCAGCGGCGCCATGCCGCGATGCAGGAACTTCTCGATGTTCTCGACGACGATGATCGCGTCGTCCACCACCAGGCCGATCGCCAGGACCAGGCCGCACATCGTCAGCGTGTTGATCGAGAACCCGAAGGCGGCCATCATCGCGAACGTGGCGACCAGCGAGACCGGGATCGCGATCATCGGGATGACCGTGGCCCGGAAGCCCTGGAGGAAGACGAACACCACGATCAGGACCAGCAGGAACGCCTCGATGAGCGTGTGCCAGACCTCGGTAATGTTCTCGCGAACGTAGAGCGTCGTGTCGTAGGCGATCCGGTATTCCAGCCCGTCGGGGAAGTTCTTCGCCACGCGGTCCATTTCCCGGCGCACCTGCTCGACGATCTGCAGGGCGTTGGCGTCGGAGAGCTGGTAGATCGGGATCGTGCCGGCGGGCTTTCCGTTGAGCCAGCCGGCCGTCTCGTAGTTCTCCGAGTCGAGCTGGACGCGGGCGACGTCGGAGAGATAGACGAACGAGCCGTCATCGTTGCGGCGGACGACAATCTTCTCGAACTCCTCGACCTTCGAGAGCCGGCCCTTGGACGTGACCGGGTACTCGAACCGCTGGCCCGGCGGCGACGGCGAGGCGCCGATCTTGCCCGAGGCGGACTGCTTGTTCTCCTGCTGGATCGCCTGGACGACCTCGGCGGGCGAGATTCGCTGGTTGGCCATGCGGTCGGGGTCGAGCCAGACCCGCATGGCGTACTTGCGGCCGAACGGGTTCACGTCGCTGACGCCGGGGATCCGTTTGAGGGCATCGACGACGTTGATCTGCGCGTAGTTGTCGAGGAAAGTCGCGTCGTAACGGCCGTCGGGCGAGACGAGGTTGACGACGCAGACCATGTTGGTCGAGGTCTTCTTGACCGTTACGCCGTACTGCTTGACCTCGGGCGGGAGGCTGGTCTGGGCGGTGGCCACCTTGTTCTGGATGTCGACGGCGGCGATGTCCTGGTCGTAGCCGACGTCGAACGTGGCGATGACGTTGGCCAGGCCGTTGGCGGTGCTGTCGGAGCTGAAGTAGATCTGCCCCTTGACGCCGTTGATTTGCTGCTCGATCGGGGTCGTGACGGTGTCGGCGACGGTCTGGGCGTCGGCGCCGGTGTACGTGGTCGTGACCTGGACCTGCGGCGGCACGATGTCCGGGTAGAGGGAGATCGGCAGGATGAAGACGCAGATGCCGCCGACCAGGAGCAACAGCAGGGCCAGCACCGTGGCGAAGATCGGGCGGCCGATGAAGAAGTTGACCATGGTAGGGATGTCTCTCGCGAGGTCGCCGGGACGCGGTGCGGGGTGTCACGGAGGGAGCCGGGGCGATCAGTGGGCGGTCTTGCCCTTGTCCGTCGAGTTCTCCGGGGCTTGGCCCTTTGCAGGCTCCCCGTCCTCGCCGGGGCCGGGCTCGGCCGGTCGGGTCTTTACGGTCATGCCGTTGCGGACGAGCTGCAGCCCCTCGACAATCACCGCCTGGCCCGGCTCAAGGCCCGACTCAAGGACGCGGAGCCCCTCGTGCGTGAAGGAGGCCCGGACGGAGACGACGGCCACCTTGCCCTGCGCGTCCACGGTGTACACGGTCGGGCCGGCCTGCGACTCCACCACGGCCTGCTCGGGCACGGCGACCGCGTCGCGGACCTCGCCGACCTTCGTGTCGGCCTTCACGTACTCGCCGGGCAGGATCGCCTTCTCCGGGTTGGAAACCTCCGCGCGGACGAGAAAGGTGGACGTGGCGGGGTCGATCGTGTTGTCGATGACCGTCGCCTTGCCGGGGAACCGACGGTCCTCCTCGCCTTCGAGCCCCGGCCGGAAGACCTCGACGGGGAGCCCCTGGCCGATCAGCCGGGCCACGCGGTCGAGGTAGCGCGAGGCCACCGGGATATCGACCCCCATGGGGTCGAGCTGGCGGATCACCACCAGCTCCGTGTAGTCGGAGCCGCCGCCCCGCCACCGGGCCGACGAGGTTGCCTACCTTGACCCGGGCCAGGCCGGCGCGGCCGTCGATGGGCGAAGACATGCGGCAGTAGCCCAGGTCAATCTCGGCGTCGCGGACAGCCGACGTCGCCGCGGCGACGTCGGCCCTGGCCCCCAGGATGTTCGAGTCGTAGTCGGCCCGGGCCTGCTCCAGGCTTGCCTGGTCCGCCTCGATCTGCGCCTCGCTCCGCTTCCGGACCGCGGCGGCCCGATCCACGTCCTGCTGCGAGGCGGCGTTCCGACGAAAGAGGGCGACCTGCCGCGCCTCCTCGATCCGGTTCAGGGCCAGAACCGCCTGGTTCAGAGCGAGCTGCGCCGCGGCGATCTCACGAGCCTTCGAGTCCGTCGCCTTCTTCAACTCCGCCTCGGCCGCCTCCAAACGAGCCTGGGCCTCCGCCAGCTTCACCTGGAAGGGCTCCTCGTCGATGACGCACAGGAGCTGGCCGGCCTTCACGTCGCCGCCTTCCTGGAAATGGATCTCTCTGAGGAACCCGCGCACCCGGGCGCGAACCGAAACCTCCTGCAGGGCCACCGTGGTCCCGATCGGCTCGGCCATGATCGGGACGGTCATCCGGCGGGCCTCGACGACGGCGACCACCGGGGGTGGCGGAACGCGCTCCGCCTCGGCCCGTGGCGAGCAGCCCTGGAGCGAGGCCGAGACCAGGGCCGCGCAGGCGATCGCCCAGGGACGAGCCCTCGCGCCAAACTCTTCGATCGGTACCACGGCGATTCTCCTGATTTGAGGGCCCCACGGGGTCGGCCCGGGGCGAGGAGGGGGATCGAATCGGGGAGTCTCATCGGTTGCGCTCGAATGATCGACATTCTCTGCGTTGGGATCTGCGTCGGGCGCCGCGCGGGCCGGGCTAGGTGATCGGGAGGGGGGATGCCCCCCAGATCGACCCGGCATACTCGGCGATCGTCCGGTCGCTGGAAAACTTGCCGGAGCGGGCGACATTGACGATGGCCTTGCGGCCCCAGCCCATGCGGTCGGCGTAGAGCGTCGAGACGCATGCCTGGGCCTCGGCGTAGGGGGCCAGGTCGGCCAGGTGCATGTAGTAGTCGCCGTGCGTGAGCAGGGCGTCCCGGATCGGCTCGTAGAGCCCCGGCTCGCGGCGGTTGAAGTGGCTCGAGAAGATCAGGTCCAGGGCCTGGCGGGTCTCGGGCTCGTGCTCGTAGTGCCAGCGGGGATCGTACCAGTCCCGCGACCCGGCGACCTGCTCGGTGGTCAGGCCGAAGAGGAACACGTTCTCCTCGCCGGCCTCCTCGGCGATCTCGATGGTGGCGCCGTCGCGGGTGCCGATGGTCAAGCGCCCCGTTCATCATGAACTTCATGTTACTCGTGCCGCTGGCCTCGTAGCCCGCCGTCGAGATCTGCTCGGAGACGTCGCTGGCCGGGATCAGCCGCTCGGCGAGCGTGACGGAGTAGTTCGGCAGGAACTCGACCCGCAGCTTGCCGCCGACGGCCGGGTCGTTGTTCACCACCGAGCCGACGTCGTTGATCAGCTTGATGATCAGCTTCGCGAGCCGATACGCCGGCGCCGCCTTGCCGGCGAAGAGGTGCGTCCGGGGTGGGACGTCGAGGCCCGGATTCGCTCGGAGGCGATTGTAGCTGACCACCACCTGGAGCACGTTCAGGAGCTGGCGCTTGTACTCGTGAATCCGCTTGATCTGCGTGTCGAAGATCGAGTCGGGATCGAGCGTGATGCCCTCCCTCGCCTTGATCCAATCGACGAACCGGGCCTTGGCCGCCCGCTTGGCGGCCAGAAACTTCTCAAGGAACGCCGGGTCGTCGGCCAGCGGGGCGACCTGCCCAAGCGACTCGAGGTCCGTGACCCATCCGTCGCCGACCGCCTCGGTCAGCAGGGACGCGAGGTCCGGGTTGGCCAGCAAGAGCCAGCGCCGGGGGGTGACACCATTGGTCTTGTTGCTGAACCGCTCGGGGAACATCTCGGCGAAGTCGGCCACGGTCCGGGTCCGGAGCAGCTCCGAGTGGATGGCCGCCACGCCGTTGGTGCTGTGGGTGCCGACGATCGCCAGGTTGGCCATGCGGACCTGCCGGTTCGGAGATTCCTCGATCAGGCTCATCCGGGCGACCTTCGCCTCGTCGCCCGGGTGGGCCGCCCGGACGTCGTCGAGGAAGCGACGATTGATCTCATAAATCATTTCGAGTTGTCGGGGGAGCAGGGCCTCGAACAGCTCGACCGGCCACTTCTCCAGCGCCTCCGGCAGGAGCGTATGGTTGGTGTACGCCAGGGTCCGGACGGTGAGGTCCCACGCCTCGTCCCAGCCGAGCCCGGCCCGGTCGAGCAGGATGCGCATCAGCTCGGCCACGGCCATCGCCGGGTGGGTGTCGTTGAGCTGCACCGCGACCTTCTCCGGCAGCGACCGCCAGTCGTTCCCTCGGCGGAGGAACCGGGCGACGATGTCGGCCAGGGAACAGGCGACGAGAAAGTACTCCTGGAGGAACCGGAGCGAGCGGCCTCGGGGCGTCGAGTCGTCCGGGTAGAGGACGCGGCTGACCGTCTCCGCGAGGACCCGGTCCGCCACGGCGCCGAAGAAGTCGCCGCCGCTGAACTCGCCGAAGTCGAAGACGTCCGGCGTCGCGGCCTGCCACAGCCGGAGGGTGTTGATCGTCCGCCCGCCGTAGCCGACCACCGGCCGGTCATGGGGCACGCCCAGCAGATGCGAGGGCTGCCCGCGGCGCACCGTGATCGTGCCGCCGTGCGTCTCGAACGAGGAGGCCAACGGCACGTTCACCGTCTCGTTCGGCCGCTCCACCTCCCACGGGTCCGGCCGGGCCAGCCAGTGGTCGGGCTGCTCGACCTGGGCGCCGTCGCGGACCTCCTGGCGGAAGATTCCGTAATCGTACCGGAGGCCGTAGCCAACGGCCGGGATCGCCATCGTGGCCATCGAGTCAATGAAGCAGGCCGCGAGCCTGCCGAGCCCGCCGTTGCCGAGGCCGGCGTCCGGCTCCTGCTCGATCAGCTCGGCGAGCCCCAAGCCCTTCTCCCGTGCGGCAGCATCGACCAGGGGCGAGAGCATTAGATTGACGATGTTGTTCGCCAGCGATCGGCCGATCAGGAACTCCATCGAGAGGTAGTACACTTGCTTCGGATTGTCGCGGTCGTATCCCTGCTGGGTCCTGACCCATCGCTGGGCCAGCACGTCGCGGATCGCGGCGGCGATGGCCTCGAACTGCTCGCGGGGCCGGGCGTCTTTCGGGTCGACGACGTGGTCGAAGACCAGCCGTCGCTCGTACAGGGCGTCGTCCGCGCCGGTGAATCGCACCGGGCCGCACCCGTATCGGGCGATGAGTTCGCTGCGCCCGTCTTCCCCGGCGGCGACATCCCGAGCGGCCTCGGATGGGTCAATCAGTCTAGTCACGGCGTGGCCTCCTGGATCGCTTTCCATCGGTCGTGGTGCCTGCGGACGGCGTCGAGGACCTCGGGCCCGTCCTCGCCGCAGATCGGGATGGCGAAGTCCTCGGGGCTGGCCAGCGGGGAATCGGGATGCCGCTTCGACGTCCTGGCCCTGTCGCCTAGGCGAACGATCTCGTCGGACTCGTCGATGCCGCCGCGCTCACTTGCCATCGTCATGCCCCCGATCGGAGGACCCCGGCGGTCGGTCCGCCGGTCGCGCGTCCGCGTACAGCATCACGACCGATCGGGACCCGGCCCGATACGATCCGCCGGGGACCGGCGGCGCCGACTGCCAGGGGACGATGTCGGCCGGCGAGTCGAGGGCCGTGTCGATCCAGCGTCGCCACGACACCCCATTGCCTGGGCCCGGCAGTTCGAACTCGAGCGGCTCCCAGTAGGCATTCAGGATGAAGTGGAGGAGCAGCCCCTCCCGCCGAAGCTCCGCCCCCAGCGCGATACTGTGGGAGCAGTCGCCCCAGTCTGGCTGGTCCAGCCTCACTCCGTGCCAGGCCTTCAGCGAATCCCGCAGGAACGCGTTGAGGTTTACGCGTTGACGCTCGTGCTCCACATCTCGGAGCGTCCGACGCGCGGCCAGCAGGCTCACGAAGCGGCGGACGTCGGCGTGCTTCGCCAGTAGCGACCAGTCGAACCAGGTGGTCGGGTCGTCGTGGCAATAGGCGTTGTTGTTGCCCCCCTGCGTGCGGCGGACCTCGTCGCCCATCAGGATCATGGGCACGCCCAGCGACATCAGCGTGGTCGCGAGGAAGTTTTTCACCTGCCGGTTGCGCAGGGCCTCGACCGCGGGGTCGTCGGTCGATCCCTCGACGCCGCAGTTCCAGCTCCGGTTGTCGTCGGCGCCGTCGCGGTTGCCCTCGCGGTTCGCCTCGTTGTGCTTGAGGTCGTAGGAGACCAGGTCGTTGAGCGTGAAGCCATCGTGGCAGGTCACGAAGTTGACGCTCTGCTCGATCTCGCGCTCCTCGTGGCCGTAGATCTCGGGGCTCCCGATCAGGCGGTCCGCCACGCGGCGCACCGACCCGCCCGCGCCACGGAAGAAGTCGCGGACGTCGTCGCGGAACTGGCCGTTCCACTCCTTCCAGGCGTCGCCGACGAAGCTGCCGACCTGGTAGAGCCCGGCCGCGTCCCACGCCTCGGCGATGAGCTTCGTGCCCGCCAGCGCCGGGTCCGACTCGATGTCCCAGAGGACCGGCGGGTCCGGCTGCGGGTTCCCCGAGGGGTCGCGGGCCAGGATCGACGCCAGGTCGAACCGGAAGCCGTCCACGTGCATCTGCTCGACCCAGTAGCGCAGGCTGTCCACGATCATGCGGCGGACGACCGAGTGATTCCCGTTCAGCGTATTGCCGCAGCCAGTATAGTCCGCGTACCGGGCGCCGCCGCGCTCGAGGATGTAGTAAGTCGGGTTGTCGATCCCGCGAAAACAGAGGGTCGGTCCGCCGTGGCCGCCCTCGGCGGTGTGGTTGAACACCACGTCGAGGATCACCTCGATGCCCGCCCGGTGCATGGCCTTCACCATGTCGCGGAACTCGTTGACCGGGCCGAGCGGGTCGCGTCGCGAACTATAGGCCGGGTGCGGCGCGAAGAAGGAGACCGGCTGATAACCCCAGTAGTTCACCAGGCCCGGGGGGCACGCCTGGGCGTCGAACGTGAACACCGGGAGCAATTCGACCGCGTTGATGCCGAGCTCGCGGAGGTACGGGATCTTCTCCACGAGGCCAGCGAACGTGCCGCGCGTCGCCTCTCCGACCCCGGAGCTGGGGTCGCACGTGAACCCGCGGACGTGCATCTCGTAGATGATGGAGCGCGAGGCGGGGAGGCACAGCGGGAGGTCCCCCTCCCAGTCGTAATCGCCCGGGTCGACGACCACGCTCTTCATCGCCGTCGCGGCGTTATCGCCCTCCCGCCCGGCGGCCTCGCGGTCGTAACCCACCGGCACGACCACGCCGCGGCCGTACGGGTCGAGCAGGACCTTGGCGGGATCGAACCGCAGGCCCATCTCGGGGACCGACGGCCCCTCGACCCGGTAGCCGTAGAGCTGCCCCGGTGCGATCCTGGGCACGAACACATGCCAGTAGTGGTAGGTCCGGTTCGTTGCCGGGTCGATCCTGACCACGCGGGACGGGCGGGCGTCGCCCTCGCGGTCGAAGAGCAAGAGCTCGACGGCCGCGGCGGTCCGCGAGTAGAGGCTGAAGTTAACGCCTCCCTCGACAACCGTAGCCCCCAGGGGACCGCTCCGGCCGATCGATTCGGCAGGGACATCCTGGGGGGCGCCTCGAGAAATGGTCTCGGCGATCGTCACGATGGACTCGATTTCCTACGAATACCTGTTCTATGGTTCGGAATGGCCTCTGGCCGGTTCATCGCAAACCCGGCCGGCCCGATTCACTCGCGCGGCTGTGCGACGTGGTTCCAGATCCAGAGGATCGGCTCGTCCTCGATTCCCGTGCTCGTAGCCGAGCACGCCCACGCTGGTGGGGCGGCAATAGAAGAACCGGCCGTCGCCCGGCGGCAGGCCGAGCCAGCGGGCAGCGATCATCCGGATGATGTGGCCGCTCGAGAACGCCAGCACGTCCCCCTCGATCTCCTTGACGCGGGCGATGAAGCCGTCGGCTCGAGCGGCGACGTCCCCCGCCGACTCGCCTTCGGGGCAGCCGTCGCGATACAGCTCCCAGCCAGGCCGCTCGACCAGGATGTCTTTCGTCAGCTTCCCCTCGAACCGGCCGTAGTCCCATTCGACGAGGTCGGGATCGAGCTTCGCGACTTCCCCGAACCCGGCCAGTCGGCACGTCTTCGAGGCGCGTTGCAGCGGGCTGGTGAAGACGGATGCGAACGAGAATCGCCGCATCCGATCGCCGAACTGGCGGGCGCGTTCTTCCCCGCGCTCGTTCAGCGGCACGTCGGTCCGGCCGGTATGCCGGCGGGTGTCGGTCCAGGCCGTGTCGCCGTGGCGGGCGAGGAACAGTCTCGGGAGTTCGGATGGCATGGGATCCCCTGGAAGCGAATCGGCCTCCGGCCAGGCGTCGGTTTCCGCCCGGCCGGAGGGGCCTGGCCCCTAGACGTTGTCCCCTTCGGTGGAGGTGGCGCCCGGGCCGGTCTGCGCGTTCGCCCCCCACTGCCAGCCGCTGATCTCCGGCATGTCGTCGCCCCGGCGGGCGATGTACTGCTTGTGATCCAGGAGCTTCTCGTGGATCGCCTGCTTGAAGTAGGCGGCACGGGCGCCGAGCTGCGGCAGGCGGTCGATCACGTCCTCCACCAGGTGGAACCGGTCGAGGTCGTTGAGGACCACCATGTCGAACGGCGTCGTCGTCGTGCCCTCCTCCTTGTAGCCCCGGACGTGCAGGTTCTTGTGGTTCGTCCGCCGGTAGGTGAGCCGGTGGATCAGCCAGGGGTAGCCGTGGAAGGCGAAGATGATCGGCTTGTCCTTCGTGAACAGGGCGTCGAAGTCCTGGTCCGAGAGGCCGTGCGGGTGCTCGCTGGCCGGCTGCAGCTTCATCAGGTTCACGACGTTGACCACGCGGACCTTCAGCTCCGGCAGGTGCTTGCGGATCAGGTCGACCGCGGCCAGGGTCTCCAGGGTCGGCACGTCGCCGCAGCAGGCCATCACCACGTCGGGCTCGCCCCCCTTGTCGTTGCTGGCCCACTCCCAGATGCCGAGGCCCATCGTGCAGTGCTTGATGGCCTGGTCCATGGTCAGCCACTGCGGCGCCGGCTGCTTGCCGGCGACGACGACGTTGACGTAGTTGCGGCTCCGCAGGCAGTGGTCGGTGACCGAGAGCAGGCAGTTGGCGTCGGGCGGCAGGTAGACGCGGATCACCTCGGCCTTCTTGTTGACGACGTGGTCGATGAAGCCGGGGTCCTGGTGGCTCAGGCCGTTGTGGTCCTGCCGCCAGACGTGCGAGCTGAGGAAGTAGTTGAACGAGGCGATCGGCCGCCGCCAGGGGATGTGGTTGCAGACCTTCAGCCACTTGGCGTGCTGGTTGAACATCGAGTCGATGATGTGGATGAACGCCTCGTAGCAGGAGAAGAAGCCGTGCCGGCCGGTCAGGAGGTAGCCCTCCAGCCAGCCCTGGCACTGGTGCTCGCTGAGCACCTCCATCACCCGGCCGTCGGGGCTGAGGTGGTCGTCCTCCGGGTAGAATCTCGGCCATGTAGCAGCGGTCGGTGACCTCCAGCACGTCCTGCCAGCGGTTCGAGTTGTTCTCGTCCGGGCTGAACAGGCGGAAGTTCTTGCTCTCGAGGTTCAGCTTCATGACGTCGCGGAGGAACTTGCCCATCACGCGGGCCGACTCGGCGGTCGTCTCGCCGGGGCTGGGCACGTCCACGGCGTAGTCGCGGAAGTCCGGCAGCTTCAGGTCCCGCAGCAGCAGGCCGCCGTTGGCGTGCGGGTTGTCGCTCATCCGGCGGTGCCCCTTCGGGGGCAGCTCGGCCAGCTCGGGGACCAGCCGGCCCTGGGCGTCGAACAGCTCCTCGGGCCGGTAGCTCTTCATCCAGTCTTCGAGGATCTGGATGTGCTCGGGCTTGTCCATGTCGCCCATCGGCACCTGATGGCTCCGCCAGTAGCCCTCGCACTTCTTGCCGTCGATCTCCGGCGGGCAGGTCCAGCCCTTCGGCGTGCGGAAGACGATCATCGGCCAGGCCGGCCGCGTCACGACCCCGTTGCGGCGGGCGTCGTCCTGGATCCGGCGGATCTCCGCCACGACCGCGTCGAGCACGCCGGCGAGCTGCTGGTGGACCGCTTCCGGCTCGTGCCCTTCGACGAAGTACGGCTTGTAGCCCATGCCCTCGAAGAACTTCTGCAGCTCGTCCTTCGGGATGCGGGCGAGGAAGCAGGGGTTGGCGATCTTGTAGCCGTTGAGGTGGAGGATCGGCAGCACGCAGCCGTCGCGGGCCGGGTTGAGGAACTTGTTGCCGTGCCAGCCGGTGGCGAGCGGCCCCGTCTCCGCCTCGCCGTCGCCGACGACGCAGGCGACGATCAGGTCGGGATTGTCGAACGCCGCCCCGTAGGCGTGGCTCAGGGCGTAGCCGAGCTCGCCGCCCTCGTGGATGCTGCCCGGCGTCTCCGGGGCGACGTGGCTGGGGATGCCGCCGGGGAAGCTGAACTGCTTGAACAGCCTCCGCATCCCCTCCGCGTCCTGGCTGATCTCCGGATAGACCTCGCTGTAGGTCCCTTCGAGGTAGGCGTGGGCGACCAGCGACGGGCCGCCGTGCCCCGGGCCGATGATGTAGATCATGTCCAGGTCATCGCGCTTGATGACCCGGTTGAGGTGCGTGCAGAGCATGTTCAGGCCCGGCGACGTGCCCCAGTGGCCGAGCAGCCGCGGCTTGATGTGCTCCCGCCTCAGCGGCTCCCTCAGCAGCGGGTTGTCGAGCAGGTAGATCTGCCCGACCGAGAGGTAGTTGGCCGCCCGCCAGTAGGCGTCGAGCTTGCGGAGTTCCTCCGGCGAGAGCGGTGCCTCCCGGCCCTGGGAATCGCCCGAAGGCGCGGCCGTCGCGGGGGGGGCTTGCGTCGTCAGCGTCGAGTCCATCGTACGGCTCCGTAGGGGACATCATCAGGCTTGCAATGCTCGACATCGAGGCTCATGGCCGCGCAACCCCGAGGCGGATCACCTCCCGGGCGATCATGGACTCTTCGTCCTTCCGGATGACCCGGGCCCTGGCCCGGCCCGCGACCGCCGAGATCGGCGGCCCGCCGGCCGCGCTTCGCCCGTCGTCGAGGGCGATCCCGAGGTCGCGTGCCGGTTCGCCTTCGACGCTCATGGGGTCAGCCCGTGCCGCTTCGCGAACTCGCGACGCGACTCCTCACTGATGAAGTAGTAAGTCCGGCCGTCGTGGTCGAGCGTGGCCGCGGCGAAGTACTTCGGGAAGCTCACGCCCGCCACGGTGTCGGAGACCATCGCCCGCTCCTGGTACTGCTTCGTGGAGTGCAACTCCAGGTAGGCGTTGGCGAATTCGACGATGCGGTCGTCGAGCCACTTCGCCACCGCCGCCTCGTCGAACGACTCCAGCGGCATCTCCAGCTGCGCGTGCGGGTTGAACCGGAAGAAGACCGGGAGGATCTCCAGGTTGTAGTCGAGCAGGATGTGGCGGACGTCCGCGTCGTGGGTCAGCCGAAATCCGACGCGTACGACGCCCGCCAGCTCGGTCTTCACGTCGAGCGTGACCGACCGCGAGTAGAGCCGCTCGTTCTGGACCTGGGACGGAGACACGTCGAACTGGAGCCGATCCCGCAATCGTTCCAGCTTCTCCCGGGCGATCGGGACGATCCGGTCGGCGATCGGCAGGAACTTCTGGAACCGATCCGTGATCGCCTGCCGAGTGCTCTCCGCCTCCTCCTGGAAGGCCTTGACCCTCCCCTGGGCCTCCTCCACCACGGCATCGAGGCGGCTGTCGAGGTCATTCGTCGAAGATGGACTCATCGGACGATCCTTCCCTTGGTGCAGGAGTCAGGCCCACCGAACCGTATTCGACGCCGCCACACCGCCGACCAGTGAGGCATTCATCCGATCCGGCCATTGGTAGGATCTACCGTAACGATCTGGACGGATGACGCTCCTGTCAATTCTAACAGGCCATGTCAAATATTCTTGCAGTTCGGAACTCGATGAAGCCAGTCTCACTCGCACCCATCCGCCCGATGATGGCCGAAGCCGAGGGCTATTCGGTGCCAATCGAAGGGGAGACGAACGTCCTCCCCGCCAACGCCTCCCGGAGCGCCGGAATGAGGTCGGAGGCCAGCCGCGACTTGATCACATAGCCCATCGCCCCCGCCGCGAGGCCGGCGCGGACGTAGTCTGGGTCGCCGTGGACCGTCAGGAAGACGACCTTGGCCAGGGAGCCGGACGCCTGCAGTTGTCGGGCCGCTTCGATCCCGCCCAGGCCCGGCATCGAGACGTCGAGGATCAAGGCGTCGGGCCCGAGCCTGGCGGCCTCTTCGAGCGCCTCCCGCCCGTCGTGGGCCGTCGTGACGATCTCGAATTCCGGTTCGAGGAGCCGGACTTCCACCGCGAGGAATGCCTCGTGGTCGTCCGCCAAGAGGACGCGGGGCCGTCTCAAGGGAAACCCCCGATCGGTTCGTGGCCGGTGCGGACCCACGCCCCTGCGTCGGCGCCTACGGGCCCGAGAAGGGCCGCGCCAAGAGCGTCGACGCGGGGGCGAGGATACACCGGTCGGGACGGCCGCCGATACTGGCAGAAGTGACAGGAGAGGCGGGGAAGAACGGACAGGCCCGCGCCGTCCTAGATCGAGACGATGTGGTGCTTGATGGCGTACTGGACCAGCTCGGCGCTCGTCTTGATCCCGAGTTCCTCCATCATGCGGTACTTGTGGAACGCGACGGTCCGCGCCTTGATCGCCAGGGTGTGGGCGATCTCCTTCATGGTGCGGCCCTCGGCCAGGAGTTGCAGGACCTCGCGCTGGCGCGTGCTCAACGGCTCAACATCCGAGGGCGCGCTCGCCTCTTGGATGAGCGAGCGGACCAGCCCCTGCGTGGTGAGCGGTGTGATGTACGAACGCCCCTGGTGAACTTCCTGGATCGCCTGGAACAGCTCCGAGGCGGCCGAGTTCTTGAGCAGGTAGCCGGAGGCCCCGGCCCGGAAGGCCTCCGCGGCGAGATCGGGGTCTTCGCTGACGGTCAGGAAGATCAGCTTGACCTCGGGCATGAGGTTCTTGAGCTGGCGCGCCGCGTCGAGCCCGTTGAGCCGCGGCATGGCGATATCCAGCACAACGATCTCGGGGCGGAACTCCCGGGCCGCGTCGAGCAGGGCCCGGCCATCGGGGACGGCCGCCACGACGTCGCAGCTCGGCTGGAGGAGTTGTGCGAACGCCTCCCGGAGCAGTCGATGGTCGTCCGCGAGCAAGACACGAGGGCGATTCATCAGCATTTTGCAAATCCTCGAATCTCACCGCATCATACCCGCGGCGGCTGCGACCCGGTAGCCCCTCACGACCGCCGCTCCGGATCGACCCCGTCGGGGCGCAGCGGGACCCGGACCTCGATCCGCGTGCCACCCATCGGCCGCGTGTCGATGGAGAGCTCGCCCTCGACAAGCAGGAGTCGCTCTCGCATGCTGACCAGCCCGAGCCGTCCCTCTGCCCGGGGGCTGCCGCTTTCGAACCCCACCCCGTCGTCGGCGATCCGCAGGCAGATCCCGGTGTTGTCGCCGATCAATTCGACCCGTGCCCGGCTGGCCCCGCTGTGCTTGACGACGTTCCGCAGGGCCTCTTGCGCGATCCGGTAGAGACAGAGCGCGACGTCGTCGGGGATCGCCGCCGGGACCTGCTGTGAGTCGAACTCGATGGTCTGGCCGTGGGCGGCGGCCAGCTCCTTGCCGAGGCCCCGGATGGCCGCCACGAGCCCGATTTGTTCGAGCTTCGACGGGTGCAGCACGGTCGAGAGGTCGTGGACGACCGAGGACAGGGCCTTCACTCGGTCCGACATCGCCTCCAGACGCTCACCCAGTCCGGGCCCGGAGGCCGGCGGATTCTGGCCGAGTAGGTCGAGGTGGACGGCTAGGAGCGCGAGTTCCTGGTTAAGATCGTCGTGCAGCTCTCGAGCGATCCGCCGGCGCTCGGCCTCCTGCGCCTGCAAGAGTTTCCCGGTGAGGGCCCGCAATTCACGCTGACTCGCCCTCAAACTCTCGTCCGCACGCCTGCGCTCGGTGATGTCGACGACCGAGGCCAGGACCAAACGATCGGCGCCCGAAAGGATCGGGTTCAGGCCGATCTCCACGAGGAACTCACTCCCATCCTTGCGCCTCCCGTACAGCTCCCGCCCCCCGCTCAGGAGGCGGCTGGTGGGCGAGGCTGGGAACCAGTCGCGGTGTTCGGAGTGTGGGCCACGAAACCGCTCCGGCACGAGCCTCTCCACGGGTTTGCCGACCAGCTCGTCCCGCTGATAGCCGAACAGGCGTTCCGCCTGCGGGTTGGCCAGGACGATCCTCCCATCCTGCCCGATCATGACCATCCCGCTCGGGGACGCGGCGACGGCCTGACGGAAGCGTTCGTCCGCGTGTCTCCGCCTCGCCCGCTCCCAGAACAGGACGACGATCAACGCGGCCTCGAAGGCGCAGAGCGAGAGGATGGCGACGATCCGCCACCTGTAGAGCTCCCAGAAGTCCGGCGGCTTCCCGACGACCACGCTGCCTGCCGGCAGGGCGTCCTCGCGGATGCCCCAGCGTCGCAGCTGTCGCCAGTCGAACAGGGATGCGTTCCCGGTCGATCCGGACGGGAGGATCCCCTCGAGCCTCTCGCCCGCGAGGACTCGCAGCGCCAGCCGGCCGGCCTTCTCGCCCTCGGCCTCGAAGCTCATCAGGCGGCCGCCGACGATCCCGCGCCCCAGGTAGGTGCGATAGCACCCATAGACGGGGGCGTTCGCCGCCGCGGCGACGCGCTCGGCGACCTCCGCCGGCACGAACGTCTCGCCCCGGCCGTCCTCGAACACGTGGAGATAGAAGACAACCGTCCGTTCCGGCAGGTTGGCGATGGCTCGAAGCAGGTCGACCATCGGCAGGCCCACCAGATAGCGGAACTCCAGCGTCCCTTCCCGCTTGCGAAAGATCCTGCGAACCTCGCCCACCCAGTACGAGTCGGTCGCCGAGCGGCCCGCCACGATCGCGACGTGCCGTGTGCCCGGGTGGAGTCGGAGGGCCGTTTCCAGCGTCGCTTCGAGTTCCAGTCGCATCGGGTCCCCCGCGACGCTGGGGCCAAGGCTCCTGGCCTCCGCCTCCCGCCGCTCGATCGCGCCGAAGATCACCGGGACCCCCGGGAACGACCGTTCCCGATACCGCAGGACGAAGTCCAGCGAGGGACCGAGGGCCGGAATGACGAGGTCGATCTTCCGGTCGGCGTACTTCCGGCGGAGGAAGTCCGCGAGCCGACTCTGGTACTCCGGGGTCGCAAATCGTGCCGCATCGAGGTACTCGTTATAGATCTCGATGGTCTCTCGCGAGGAGGACTTGAGCGTTGCGCGAAGGCTTCGATCGAGCCGGATGACACCCGGTTGCCCATCGCTCACCGGATAGACGACCACAATTCGCCTCACGCCCTTTAGATCGGCAGCCTGGGCACCCGGGACCAGTCCGAGGGCCACCCAGAACAGCGATGCGATCCGCAACCGTCGCGGCGGCTTCGGCCCTCCAGGTGGTCTCCCGATCCTCATGGTTTCCCCGCATGATGCAGGCGTGCTCGAGTGCCGGCGACTCCCGGCAGGGTCTTTCGATTTCGATGCCGTCAGGCTGCCAGACAGTCCGTCGTCGGATAGACCACCATGCGCTAATTATATAGGGTCTTGAGCCCATCGTCACCCCACCCGCCGCACGGACCGTCGACGTCCGCAGTCGAAGGGCCCAAGCAGTTCCACCTCGTTCGACTCCCGGGATAAGATGGTCGGTCAACGGGTATCAGAGTCGGCCCTCACCGGCCGCGCCTCAGGCCCGTCGGACGATCTTGCCGGCGGCGTGAACCGCCGTCAGGCCGGGCGAAGCGACAGCCGTAGCCGAAGTCCAGACACCTTCGTATCGGGGGCACGCACTCCCTACCGTGACGGCCAGAGCGATGACGACCCCCGATCGATCGAGAATCTTCGTCCGAGCCCTCTCCTCCACGGGCCAGGTCTTCCGCAAGCCGTTGTGGATCTGGCTGCCGACCGCCGCCGTCCTCCTCGCGGGTGCGGGCGTCGTGCTCCGCTCCACCGTCGAGGGGGTCATGCGGTCCCAGGTGGCCGGCGAACTCCGGACGTTGCTCGATGCCGACGTCGAGGCGGTCCGCCTCCTGTTCCGGGCCCATCAGGAGCTGGCCCTGATCGCCGCCCACGACCCGGAGATCCGGTCGCTCGCCCGCGAGCTGGCCGCATCGGAGGACGTCGATCCCGCGGCCCTGCTCCGTTCGGCCGGGGGCGTTCGGATCTACGCCGAACTCGGCCCGTGGGTCGAGCGGGACGAGTACGACGGGTTCGCGGTGTTCAATCCGGAGGGCGTCATCGTCGCCGCGTCGCGGCCGACGCTCCTCGGCCGGCGGTACACCGGCGACGACGGGCAGTTCGTCGCGACGGCGCTGGCGGGCCGGGCGACCGTCTCGCGCCCCTTCCCGTCGATGGTGATGCTGACCGACCTGGACGGCCGAGATCGCGTCGGCGTGCCGACCATGTTCGTGGCGGCCCCGGTCCGCGGTGACGACGGCCGGGTCGTCGCGGCGCTCGGCTTCCGGATGCGGCCCGAGCGGACCTTCACCCGCATCCTGAACGTGGCGCGGTTCGGCACGACCGGCGAGACGTCCGCGTTCGACCGCTCGGGACGGCTGCTGTCGCAGAGCCGCTTCGACGACGAGCTGAAGCGTCTCGGCCTGATCGCCGACCAGCCGCACGTCCGGGCGATCCTGAACCTCGAGCTGCGTGACCCGCAGGTGGACCTGACGACCGGGGCCCGGCCGCCGCGCCGGCGGGGCGAGCAGCCGCTCACCCGCATGGCGGCGGAGGCCGTGGCGGGCCGGCCGGGGTCCGACGTCGTCGGCTATCGCAACGCTCGGGGCGTGCCCGTGGTGGGCGCCTGGACCTGGCTGCCCGAGTACGGCTTCGGCGTCGCCACCGAGGTCGATCGGGACGAGGCGTACCGGCCGCTCGTGATCCTCCGCACGGCCTTCTGGACCCTGTTCGCCGTGCTCGCCGCCGCGGCCGCCGCGGTCTTCATCCTCATGTTCGCCGCCGCCCGTTTGC
Source organism: uncultured Planctomycetales bacterium (assembly GCA_963752755.1). Classification (GTDB taxonomy): domain Bacteria; phylum Planctomycetota; class Planctomycetia; order Isosphaerales; family Isosphaeraceae; genus CAVVZJ01. The sequence goes on from CAVVZJ010000017.1 coordinate 39,088, forward strand.
GGCATCGGGTCCGTCGGGCGGTGCTGGAGGCGAGGCAGCTGGGCCAGTACACCCTGGAGGAGAAGATCGGCGCCGGCGGCATGGGCGTCGTGTACAAGGCCCGCCACGCCCTGCTGCGCCGGCCCACGGCCGTCAAGCTGCTGGACGCGGGCAAGACCACCGAGGCCGCCCTCGCCCGCTTCGAGCGCGAGGTCCAGCTGACCAGCCAGTTGAACCACCCGAACACCATCGCCATCTACGACTATGGCCGCACGCCCGAGGGGGTCTTCTACTACGCCATGGAGTACCTCGACGGCTTCTCGCTGGACGCCCTGGTCGAGCGGTTCGGCCCGCAGCCGGAGGGCCGGGTCATCCACATCCTGCAGCAGGTCTGCGGCTCGCTGGCCGAGGCCCACGGGGTCGGCCTGATCCACCGCGACATCAAGCCGGCCAACATCCTGCTCAACCGCCGCGGCGGGATCGCCGACCTCGTCAAGGTCCTCGACTTCGGCCTCGTCAAGTCCCTGGACTCGGGCGCGAGGCCGGCCTGACCGCGGCCGGAGCGATCACCGGGACGCCGCAATACCTCTCCCCGGAGCAGATCGACCGGCCGGACGAGGTCGATGGCCGCAGCGACCTCTACGCGGTCGGGGCGGTGGGCTACTTCCTCCTGACCGGCACGCCTCCCATCCGCGGTGACAGACTGACCGAGGTCCTCTGGAAGCAGGTTCGCGAGGTCCCCGAGCCGCCTTCGGCCCGACTCGGGAGCGAGATCTCTGGGGATCTAGAGGTCCTGATCCTTCGGTGCCTGTCCAAGCGCCGGGAGGACCGCCCCGAGCACGTCCGCCTCCTCGTCGCGGCCCTCCAGCATTGCCGGTCGGCGGGGACGTGGACCGTTGCCGACGCGGAGTCGTGGTGGTGGGCGAACGGCCCCCGGGAGGCCGAGCCGACCTCGACGCCGGCCGGAGGGGACGTCCTCGCCGGGGCCGCCGACGCGACCATGACCATCGACCTGACCCGGCGCCGCGACGTTTCGAGCACCCCGACGACAACCACCGCGCCGTGATCCAGTCCGCCATTGCCGCCGCCGGCCCGTTGAGCGTCAGGATCGGCTACTCCGACCTCCCCCTGCCGACGAAGGCCACCGAGTCGGCGTTGGGGATGCGATCGCAGCGGAGAAAGCAACAACGCACCTGGCTTGCTGACCCTGGTCGAGAGCGTTTTGGCTTCTCGAAACACGCCTCCAAGGGGCTGTGCCGCAACGTGGCCGGCCCTCGATCCGCACCAGCCTCGCCGATCGCGTCCAAGGCGCCGATCCGACCTTGATCGGTCGTCCCTATCGCGGGCCCCGAGGTTCTGGCAAAATGATCGGCTGCCGCCCGGCCCCGGTCGCGACGCAATGCACCCGCCCCGAGACGACAAACCCGCCCCGACGCGGAGCCACCGCCGATGACGACGCCGACGCTCGCCCGCGGGCTCGCGGGCCTCTCCCTCGCCTGCACCCTCGGCCTGTCCCTCCCCGCGGGCGCCCAGGAGCCGCCCGACTCCGTCGAGGCGATCAACGCCGCCTTCGCCCGAGACGTCCGCTAGCTCGAACGCCGCCGGATCGAGCAGCTCGCCCGCCTGGCCGAGGGGCAAAAGGGCGGAGCGGCCGAGGCGACCTATCGCGTCCTCTTCCAGGCGGCCCTGGACTCGGGGCTGTACCGCGAGGCCGAGCCGGTCGCCGAGCGCGTGCTGAAGGCCGGCGGCGCGTCCGCACCGCTGCTGTACCTCGCCCACGTGACGAATATCCTCGCCGAGGTCGATCGCGGGGCCTACCCGGAATCGCTCGACAGCGTCGCCGCGGCGGTCGCCGCCTCCGACGCGGCGCAGCCGGACGCCGACGCCCCGCCGCCCGGCTCCGTCCTGCCTTAGAGCGTAAAGCAAAACCCCCGGTCGAGGCCCGAATCCAGCTAAATTCCCGCTGCTTTGAGAGGTTTTGTTTTACGCTCTTAGGCCGTGCGGCTCTCGCTGGTCGAGACCTACTACCAGAAGCTCCTCCAAGCCGACCAGTTCGACATCGCCCGCCGCGCCTTCCGCCTGATCCGCGACAAGGCCCGCGACCCCGCCACCCGCGGACTGGCCGCCGACCGCCTCGCCCGCCTGGAGATGATCGGCCAGCCTGCGCCCCCGATCGTCGGCCGCGACATCGACGGCCGGCCCGTCCGCCTGGAGGACCTCCGCGGTGACGTCGTCCTCGTCGTCTTCTGGGCGAGCTGGTGCCTGCCCTGCGCCGCCGAGGCCGAGGAGCTCAAGGCCCTCGCCTCGAAGTACCGGGATCGGGGCCTCCGCATCCTCGGGATCAACGTCGATTCGCTCCAGGATCAGGGCCTCGACCGCGCCGAGATCCTCCCCCACGTCCGCCGCTTCCTGGTCGATCACGACATCGACTGGCCCAACGCGATCAACGCCCCCGGCGACGAGGACATCGCCCGGACCTACAAGGTCGAGGAGATCCCGGCCAACTTCCTCGTCGGCCGCGACGGCACGCTCCTGCACGCGGACCTCTCCGGCTCCCACCTCGAAGAGGTAGTCTCCAGGGCCCTCGCCCGCTGAGCCGCTCCCTCAAGGGGGGCGGAGAGGGACGTGGCCGGGGGATGGGCCCGGGTTCTCGCCCACGGCCCCGGCCGGTTTCCGGCCACCCTCGGCCGTCGCTCACCGCCCCTGCTGATACGCCGCCTTCTCGAGGGCGTCGTAGAGCGAGAGCAGGAACCTGTGGAACCCGTCCGCCACGGTCGGGGCGGTGTGGGCCTGCAAGTACGTCAAGGCCGGGCGGCCGAACTCGACGAGCTGGGTGCGGGCGTCCGTCACGAGCCCGACCGAGGCGTAGCCCTGGTCCTTCACCTCCCTGCGGACGGACTCCGCGGTGTCGCCCGCCCGCTTCCGCCCCATCGCGAGGTCACCCTCGGACGGCGTGGCCTGCGGCCAGACCAGCCGACCCATTGCGTCGAAGAAACTCGTCAGCGGAGGGGGCTGGGGGCGCGATGACCTTGGAGCCCCCCCGGACGCCCGAGGCACCGCCGCACCCATAGCCAGCGAGGACAACGAGGCCGCCCGCGACTCGATCGACCGGCGGCTGGAGACGTTGTAACGCGGCAGGAAGCTGTCGTCCCGGACGTGGTGGTAGTAGGCGTTGGAGTTGTCCCAGGAAGCGGCTCCGCTCGCACGCTGCGCATATGCGGCATTCCCGGCGGCCAGGGAACGCTGGTTGAGGTAGTTCACCGTCTCGTAGCTCGTCGGCCCGCCGCCGATGGCGTACGGCCCGCCCAGCCCCCAGCCCCACTGGGCCTCGGCGCGGCCGCCCGCCAGGCACGAGACGAGCCCCGCGGCCAGCACGATCACAAGCCGGGGCATGCCCCGGCGTCCCCCCCCCGTCGTCTGCGACTCATCGCCCACCCTCCCGCCGCTGGAGCGCAACCGAGATGATCGTCCGTCCTTCCGGTCGTATCCGGACTCGCTCCACTGCTAAATTATTCAAAGATGTTCATTCGTTTGTAGCGTGCAACGGTTCTCAACGTCGCCCATTGAACCCGCCCGGCAGACCCCGGTCCAGGCAATTCCCGACCGGAGTCGTGTTTTCCGCGTGGGGATGTCAAGCCGTGCCCACTACCTGGGACGATCGGACGGCAGGGCAGGCGGTGGCCGGCTCGACACGCCGGCGGATTCGGTCGTCCCAGACGCGGTTGTTAAATTCGCCCGCCGGGATCGTGGCGCACGGACACCCCTTCCGAACGTGTTGACGGGCAGAACGGAGACCCTCGGGGCTGAGAGCGACCGCCGGACGGGTGGGCACGGCGGCTTTCGGCCTGAGCGCGCGTACGCACGACTTGCTCTCGCGACTCGGGCTCCTCCGGGCAGCGCTCGTGGACCCGGAGGGCGCCGCATTGCGACTGGAGACGGCGCTCGCATCCGGCCCCGCCGCCGAGCCCCGTGGGCCGCTCGCCCTGGCCGAGCTATGGTATCGCGGCGCCTTGAGGAGGATGAATTCAAGTCGACCGAAGGCCGATCCGATTCTGTTGGTTGAGTTCGCAGCGAGATCCCTTTCGCCGGGGCCCCGATGGCAGAGCCCGACGATTCCTTACGTGGTCCGGGACGGTCGTCCCTCGCGGAACCGCATCGCAATGCGTTCCGGCCGCCGGAGTACACCGACCCGGAGGATGGCGAGCCGGATCAACTCGGCGTGGAGGACCGGACCTACCAGGCCGAGCCCGCCGGAGCCGAATTCTGGTTCGAGACCCTGGACGGTCAATACGAGTCCTTCGACGGGAGCAAGGCGACCTTCACGGGGGGGCGATATCGGTCCGATGCCGCCAAGGTGTTGGCCGAGTTCCACGATGGGTCCCGCGTTCGGCACGTCCTGATCGTGGTGGATCTTCCGGGAGGGGAGACTTCGGGGGATTCCGTCCCGGAGGCCATCGAGGTGACGCCGGAACTGGCCCTGGTCTTCCACAGCCGCAACCGCGATGGCAACGAACGCCGACGGCCTCCGCGGCAAGCGACGCCCATCAGCTTGCCCGCCAATCCGTTCCTCGACCCCCGCATCCAAGCGTTCTACCGCACCTGGGAGGAGATCAAGGCATCGGCCGGTACGGCGCCGACCCGGCCGACCCCGGTCGTCGAACCGGCCCCACGAGCCGAGGCCCCCTCCCTCAGCGATCCGCCCAGGTCCAAGGAACCCAAGCGGAGCACACGGCGGGGCGAGGGCAAGGAGAAACTGGTCGCGGCCCTGACGAAACATCACGAGTACGCCGACGGCGGCTGCCTGAACCCGGAACCCGTCGAGTGCAACGAGCTGGCGAGGGCGGCCGGGGTCTCGAATTCGACGGCCTCGACGTTCTTCAACGACAAGTTTCAGGGGCATACGGAATATCGGGGCCTCTGCCGGGATTCCGGCCGACTGATGAACGCACTCAAGCTCTTGAATGGGGAGTTCTCGCCCCATCTGCTGTATGGTCGTCGCCCGCCCGGTGAAGACGAACGCGAAGACGAGTAGCTCGGCGTTCGGTGTTCGATCGTTCGGCACCGGCTGCCGAACACCGGCAAGAATTTCGGTCTCCCGCGAAGCCTGGATTCTCCGAGCGATACCACGCGACGAACCGACTGTTCGGCATCGTGCCGCCGAACGCCACGCCCACGGGTATGCGAGCCGCGCGTCGCGGCGAGCGACTCGTTCGGAGTGGCGAACGTGATCCCGGCAACCCTCTCCTCCCCCCTGGCCCTGCGGCCCCGCGAAGCGGCGAAGGCCCTGGGCATCTCGCCCCGCCTCCTGTGGCAACTGACCAAAAACGGGCAGATCCCCTGCGTCCGCGTCGGCGACGGCAAGCGGCAGACCGTGCTGTACCCGCTGGCCGTCCTGCAAGCCTGGCTGGCCCGGCAGGCGGAGACGCCGAAAGGGGGGCGATCATGACCCCCGTGGAAACCCTCCTGGCCGGTTCGACCGCCCTGACTCCGGCCGCCGACCTGGAGCCGTCGCTGCGGACCTCCGACCTGGAGAAGGTCCTGTCCTGTTCGCGCCGCCAGGTGCAGCGGATGCGTTCCGGCGGTCGGTTGCCCGCGCCCGACCTGCACGTCGGCCGTCGCTCGCCCCGGTGGAGTGCCGAGACGGTCCGCTGCGGGATCGGGAAGGGAGGCCGCCGATGATCCTCCCTTACGATTCCTGGACGCTGGCCCGCCTGCTGGCGGGCCTTGACCCCGACGGCCGGCCGTGGGCCCTCTCCGACCCCTTCCGGGAGCTGGCCGACCGCCTGACCGCCCCGCTCCGCCGCGCGCAAAACGAACCCGACGGGCGCGCCCTCCCGTGACAAAACGAACCCGAGCCGCCGTCCCGCCCCGCGACGAAACGAACCCGACGGTAAGCTGGGCAAGCTTGCCCCGGTCCAGGCCGCCCTGCGAAACGAACCCGGCGGCAAGCTGGGTCGATGGCGTCGATTCGACGACCTCATCCTCCCTCCCCGACGTCGGCTGTCCCGGTTCCCCGTCGCGACGAAACGAACCCGGCGTCCGGGTGCCCGCGACCCAGTCGCTCGGCCTCCACGGCCGGCATCACCTCGGCGACCATCTCGACCAGGTGCCGCCGGTCCTTGCGGCCCGTCTGGCAGCGGCGTGGTGCGACTTCCTGGAGGAGCACGCTCGCCGCGCGCTTCCGCGACGACTCCGGCCTGACGCGCTACCGCATCGCCAGGGAGACGGGCCTCAGCCAGAGCACCCTGGCGCAGTTCTCCAACGGGCACCGCGGCCTCTCGATGACGGCCCTGGACGCCCTGGGCGAGTTCCTGCAACGGACGATCACCTCGGGCCGCAAGCCCGACAAAAAGGCGGAGTGAACGATGGCGAGCATCGCGAACGATCCGAACGGCCGGCGCCGCATCCTGTTCGTGGCCCCCGACGGCAGCCGGAAGGCGATCCGTCTGGGCAAGTGCGACCGCAAGTCCGCCGAGGCGATCACCCGGCATGTCGAGGCCCTGCTGGCCGCGACGATCGGCGGCCAGCCCGTCCCGCGGGATACGGCTGTCTGGCTGACTGGGATCGGACCGACACTCCGCGACAAGCTGGCGGCCGTCGGGCTCGTCGAAGCCCCGAGCCGGGTGGCGCTGGGCGAGTTCCTGCGGTCCTACATCCTGAGCCGGCCCGACGTGAAGCCGGCGACGCGGGAGGTTTGGCAGCAGCCCTGCCGCAACCTGACCGCATTCTTCGGCGCGGACAAGCCCCTGCGGAGCATCACGCCGGGCGACTGCGACCAGTTCAAGGCCTGGCTACTGACGCAGGGCCTGGCGCCGGCGACCGTGGCCAAGCGGCTGTCGTTCGCCCGGACGTTCCTGCACGTCGCCCGCAAGCACAGGCTGATCGACGAGAACCCGTTCGCGGAGGTGAAGATCCCCACGGCCAACGTCAGCGCCCGGCAACGCTTCATCGACCGGAGCACGGTACGGCGGCTGCTGGATAAAGCGAGCCCGACCTGGCGGACGATTATCGCCCTGGCCCGGTTCGGCGGCCTGCGCTGCCCATCGGAGGTGCTCTCGCTGGAGTGGCGGCACGTCGATTGGGAGCGCAATCGGATCACGGTCCCGAGCCCGAAGACCGACCGCTACGACGGCAAGGGGAGCCGGACGATCCCCCTGTTCCCCGAGCTGCGGCCGTTCTTGGAGGAGGCCTTCGAGCTGGCCGTGCCCGGCCAGACGCACGTCGTCGGGGGCGATCACCTGACGAAGGCGCAGGGGCCGAACGGCTGACGGAATTGCAACCTGCGGACGACCTTCGACAAGCTGGTGCGGCGGGCCGGCCTGGAGCCCTGGCCCCGGCTGTTCCACAACCTGCGGTCCAGCCGGGAGACTGAGTTACTCGAGTCGTTCCCAGTCCACGTCGTCGCCCAGTGGATGGGGCACGACGCCAAGGTGAGTCTGAAGCACTACGCCCAGACGACCGAGGACCACTTCGACCGGGCGGCGGGCGGCGCGAAAAGCGGCGCACCGGCGGCGCAGAATCCGGCACAGCAGATAGCGGCGGGGAATCGCAGGGACTGGAACGAATCGCCCCAAAGCGAAGCCGGAGAGGCGCTTACCGCTTCCCCGTGCGACTCGCCGCGACATCCTACACAGACGTTTAGCGGAGGAGGTGGGATTCGAACCCACGGTACCGGAATCCGGTACACCGGTTTTCGAGACCGGCCCTTTCAACCACTCAGGCACCCCTCCGTGTGGGTGGGAGAATCTGCAGACGAGAAGGCCCTTGGGGGACGGCGGGTTTGGAAGAAGCGGGTCAGTAGGACGCCGCAGTCGTGAGAGAGGACGCCGGGGGTCGTGGGGGTCCGATGGTTGAGGCGGGGGTCGGAGGTGAGCCGGTAGAGGCTCGAACAGGCTCCTGCCTTGGGATCGGAGGCCCCGTAAACCAAACGGGCGATCCGGGCCTGAACGATGGCGCCAGCGCACATCGGACAGGGTTCCAGGGTAACGTAAAGTGTGCAGCGGTCGAGTCTCCAGGTCCCCAGGGCTCGGCCGGCGAGGGTCAGGGCCAGACGCTCGGCGTGGGCGGTGGGGTCGTGGAGGGTCTCCCGGAGATTGTAGGCTCGGGAGACAACCCGGCCGTCGGAGACGACCAGGGCGCCGACCGGAACCTCACCCAGAGTGATCGCCTCGGTGGCCAGAGATAGGGCCTGGCGCATGAAGGCGAGGTCGTCGGGGGGAGAGCCATCGCGGTCCGGCGCCGGGGTGAGGTCCGGCGGCGGGGTGGAGTTATCTTCGTGCATGGGGGGCTCGATGTCAAGACGGTCGGGTCGGACGTCGAGGACGCGATGCGGGAGCGGCCGGGGGCCGGGGGGTGTGGGGCCCGGAGCGGCGGAGACGCGGGGTGACGAGCCAGTAAGCGAGGAAGCCCAGCAGGGCACAGCCGAGCAGCGGGAGGGCCGGGCTGCCGGTGGAGAGAGCGAGGGCCAGGGCAAAGCTGAGGGTCGCGACCAGGCCGAGGACGAAGTGGCGGAGGCGGCGGAGCAGGGCCGGTCGGCGTGAGGGAGGCAGCAGGACGGGCCAGAGGGACAGGCCGGTCAGGGAGAGGGCCGTGGCACCGGCGAGAAGCAGGGCGGGGGTGCCGGGGACGAGGACGCGGGGCGGCGTCGGAATTGGCCGGAGCCAGCGCCAGAGGCCGAGCAGGGCGAAAACCAGGGCCCAGAGCTGGAGCGTCGCGATGAGGCCGAGGAGCGCCAGCCGTCGGCCCGCCGGGCCGTGGAGGCCACCCGTACGGCGCCAGGAGAGAGCGAGGCGGCGGAGACGACGGCGAAGCGGTGGGCGGCGGACGCGGAGTGGCCAGGTGGGACCGTCCAGCAGAGTGCAGCCGGTCGCGGCCAGGCAGGTGGAGCACCAGCCGAAGACCAAGTGGTCCGAGGGGTCAAGGGCGAGCGTCGGGGGGTGGACGATGCGGTCGCAACGGGCGCAGCGCATCGGGGGAACCTTTCAAGTCGAATGGAGAAATGACAAAGTTCCGACGACAGAGGACCGGGGCCAATAGAGTCGACGAGGGGGGCCGACGGCAGAGCGGGTCAGCGCAGGGCGTGTTCCTCCAGCTTGCGGTAGAGGGACGAGAGGCCGAGGCCGAGGCGGCGGGCGGCTTCGCGCTTGTCGCCGTCGCAGCGGGCAAGGACGCGCTGGATCTGGCGGCGTTCGGCGTGGGCGAGGGCGGCTCGGAGGTCGTCGCCGGGGTCATCGGGGCCGGGATCGGATTCGCCGGAGAGATCGGGGGGGAAGTCGGAGGGGGTGAGGATCGGGGCGTCGGCGAGGATCACGGCGCGTTCGAGGGCGTTGTCCAGCTCGCGGACGTTGCCGCGCCAGGGGGCGGCCGTCAGGCGGCGGATCGCGGCGTTGTCCACGCCATCGACGCGCTTGCCCAGCGAGCGGGCGTGCTTGGCGAGCAGGTAGGCGACCAGCTCGGGGATGTCCTCGGGGCGGTCGCGGAGGGGTGGGGTGCGGATGTTGACGACGTTGAGGCGGTAGTACAGGTCGGCGCGGAAGCGGCCGGCGGCGGACTCGGCGGGCAGGTCCTTGTTGGTGGCGGCGACGACGCGGGCCTGCACGGGCACGGGGCGGGTGGCGCCGACGGGGAGAACCTCCTTGTTCTCGATGGCGCGGAGAAGCTTGGCCTGGGTGGCGGCGGGTAGCTCGCCGATCTCGTCGAGGAAGACGGTGCCGCGGCCGGCGGCGACGAAGAGGCCGGGCTGGTCGCGGTCGGCGCCGGTGAAGGCACCGCGGACGTGTCCGAAGAGCTGGCTTTCGAGTAGCTCATGGGGGATCGCGGCGCAGTTGATGGCGAGGAAGGGGGCGTCGGGATCGGGACCCTGGGCGTGGAGGGCGCGGGCGACGAGTTCCTTGCCAGTGCCCGACTCGCCGGAGATCAGGACGTTGGAGCGGGTCGGACCGACCTTGCGGATCAAGGTTTTCACCTCGCGCATTGGTGGGCTCTCGCCGACGAGCGACTCGGGGTCGTGCTCGGCGTGGAGCTGGCGGCGGAGGGCCTGGTTCTCGACGGTCAGGCGGCGGATGCGGGCGAGCCGGTCGAGCTTGGCGAGCAACTCGTCGAAGAGTACCGGCTTCATCAGGTAATCCTGGGCGCCGCGGCGGAAGGCGGCGACGGCATTCTCGACGGTGGCGTAGGCCGTGATCATCACGACCAGCGTCTCGGGGCGGACCTTCAGCATGCGGTCGAGCAGTTCGAGGCCGTCCATGCCGGGGAGCTGGACGTCGCAGAGGACGACCTCGGGCTCGAAGCGGACGACGCGCTGGAGCGCGGAGCGGCCGTCGCCGGCGATGGCGACCTCGAAGCCCTCGCTCTGGAGGAACTCCTGCATGGTGGCGGCGAGGACCTCCTCGTCATCGACAATGAGGATGCGGCCGCGGGTGACTTCGGCCTGGTCGGGATGGACGGCTTCGGGGGTGGCGCCGATCATCGAGCCACCTCCCCGACCGAGTGCCGGGGTCGGAACGTGGAGGGCAGGGGGGGGGGCGATCACGGTGGGAAGCCGGGCGGTGAAGACGGTGCCGGTCTCGGGCTCGGTGAGGAACGTCAGGGCCGCCGCCCATCTCGGAGACGATCTGGCGGCAGACGAACAGGCCGAGGCCGGTCCCCTGGGGCTTGGTGGTGAAGTAGGGCTGGAAGATCCGGTTCTGGTCGTCCGGGGCGATGCCGCGACCGTCGTCAGCGACGCAGAACGTCAGCCAGCCGTCGGATTCGGGAGCGGCCAGGAGATGGATTTGGCCGTTCTTGCCGGTGGCGTCGATCGCGTTGAGGACGAGGTTGAGGATGACCTGGACGACGTGGTCGCGCACGGCGTGCAAGAGGGGCAGGTCGGCGGGGATGGCGGTACTGATCTTGCGGTCCTTCGTGCGGTGGTAGTACTTGGCGATGCCGAGGGCTTCCTCGACGGCCTCGGCGAGGCGGAAGCGTGTGCGTTCGGGGGAGGCGGGACGCGAGAAATCGACCAGCTCGCGGATCGTGCGCTGAATCCGGGCGAGCTGCCGTTCGGCCAGGGCGAGCTTGCCGTCGGTGTAGGGGTCGGGATTGCGGCGTCGGAGCATCTGGACGAGCGAGCTGAGCGCGGCGAGGGGGTTGCCGACCTCGTGGGCGATCCCGGCCGAGAGCAGGCCGAAGGCGGCCATCTTCTCCTGGTGGAGCAGGCGGGCCTGCGAGGCGCGGAGGTCGGCGGTGCGATCGGCGACGCGGCGCTCCAGCTCGGCGCCGTGGCGTTCGAGGGCGGCGTTGGCCTGCTCCAGCCGGCGGCCGGTCGCCTTGAGGATGCCCGCGAGCGAGGCGCTGGCCCAGGTGGCCCAGGCGAGCACGACGAAGGTGAGGGGCAGGTCGGTCAGGTCGGCGGCCGAGCGGTCGGGGGGCAAGTACCAGGCCAGGGCGAGGAGGCTCGTGGCGTGGAAGGCGAGGGTCGTCCAGGCGATCGCGGGACGGTAGCGGATGGCGCAGCAGATCGCGGAGAGCAGGTAGTACCAGCGAAACGGGCTGTCGAGGCCGGTGTCGTGGTAGCAGAGCAAGGCGATGAAAATCGACTCCATCGACGAGACGAACAGCGGCCAACGGGAGAGGAAGACCTCGCCCCAGCGGTGGAAGACGGTGTCGAGCGCGGCGATAGCCGGCGCCGAGGGCGAGGAAGGCACGGACGGCGGACGGGTCGTGCAGGCCGGTTCGCGTCTGGACGAGGACATACCCCATCACGATCCCGAACCAGCGGATGCGGACCACGATCGACTCGGTGGCCAGTTGCCAGCTCAGCCGGTCCTGGGTTGCCTCGATCGACGCCATCGTCCCGTCCATTGGCCAGCACCAAAACGGCCCGCTCAGAGCGGCCTGCCTTCGATGTCCTCATTATAAGCGTCGCGGTCGGGTTCGTCCGGCCGACGGGGGAATTCGTCAGGAACGGGCCGGCCTCGGGGGGGGGGCGCGAGGCGCCCGCCGACGTCGAGCGTCCGGCTGGCGAGGAGGAACAGCAAGGGGGTCGCGGGGACGCGGAAGCGGGGGTAGGGGAAGGCGAGGAACGGGATGAGGAGGTACGGGATCAAGGCCAGGTAGAGCACCGACCAGCGCCGGTTCTCGTGGGGCAGGAAGAACACGGCGAGCAGACCCAGCGGCAGGCCGATCAAGGCCCAGAGGACCCGGTCAACGAAGCGGACGAGGTCGGGGAAGTGGGTCAGACGGGGGAAGGTCGGTCCCCAGGTCTCATCCCAGGAGAGGCGGAGACGACGAGCCGGCTCGCCGGGTCGGATCGGCTGCATCAGCCAGGATGTCGAGGTGATCGGCCAGAAGTCGTCGCCAAGCCAGACGCCCGAGAGATACTCGGGGATCTCGGCCAGGTAAGTTGGCCATTGCGTGCGGAGGTAGTTCAGGGCCAGGCGGCGGTGGCGTTCGGCCACCTGGGCGTCGGTCAGGCCGGGCGGGATGTTGTCGGGCAGGTCAACCTGGTGGAGGACGTGCGTCGTGTAAAACGTGCTCGGGCCGTTTGTCGAGATCAGGATGAAGCGACCGTGGATCTGGTAGTTGCGCAACGTCACCGGGGCGATCACGGCGACGGCCGCCAGGAGGAAGGCCGCGGCTCGGGCCCAGCGACGACGATGCGTCGCCCGTTCGGGCGGGACGAGCAGGCTCCCGATCGCGATCGGCAGGGCGCCGGCGAGGAAGTTGGTGCGGGTCAGACAGGCGAGGCCGGCCACCGCACCCGCTGCAAAGGCCCACGCCGTGCCCACGCCGCCACGGCGGGCGTCCCAGGTCGAGAGCCAGAGTTGCAGAGACAGGAGTTGTAGGAAGGTGAACCAGGTCTCGGTGAGGACGACCCCGGTGTAATAAACCAGGGGCAGGTAAAGGGCCGTCAGCGTGGAGGCGATCCCCGCGGCGCGTCGCCCGAAGATTCGCAGGCCGAGCCCATAGACCAGCCAGACCGTCGCCGTGCTGATCGCCGCCTGCACCCAGCGGACGGCGGCCGGTCGGTGCCCAGAGACGGCGTACACCGCGGCGACAAAATAGGTGTAACCGGCGTAATAATAGGTGCTGGCGCTGAGCGGGTGGTAGCCGTTCATGCCCAGCGCCCGCCGACCGGCCGACCCTGGACCATCTGCCAGGCGGCATGGTCGTAGTGGGCCATGTCGGAGTAGATCCGGTCGCGGTCGGGACCACGTCCCGGGAGTGCCCAGACGTAGCCGAACCGGAGGAATCCGGCGACGACCAGGATCAACACAATCGGCCAGTCGGAGCGGACGTGACCCCAGCTCATCGTGGGAACCCCCCACATCTCCCGACCCAGGCCGACGTCATGGCGACGTTGCGGCGACGTCGGGCGAACGCCTCGGAGACGCGTCGGCGACGGGTGAGGGACGCGCCCTGGCCTCCCAAGGCGGACGATGTAAACCGAGACACAATCGACCTTTGAAGTGGGTTAATTACCCATTTTGAAGTTCGTTCGGCGCCGGGAACGCTGTCGGAGCGACGACGCGGAGCGGAGAGGATGCGCGGTGCGCCGGGTTCGTTTCGCGTCGAGCGGAAAGCGGGATCGAACATGCCCCGAGTCTCCCGCGCCCGGCCGTGTGCGCCGGGTTCGTTTCGCGTCGAGCGGAAAGCGGGACGCCTCCGAAAAGGGCCCAGGGGGAAGGGTCGAAATCGGTTGGAAGTCAAGCGAGAGCCAGGTGTGAGCGCCGGTTGCGACATCTCGGGGCCTCATCCGAGGGCCTGGGGACGGGACGAAGATCGGGGACCGAGGCGCGAGCCTCTCGCCCTGATTATCGAGGAACGAGGCCAGAATTATCGTACGAAGTTCGGAAGGAAGTCGGAAAGCCGGTCGCGTGTGGAGGACAAGCCCGGTGTCGTCGGAGCGAACGGGATCGGGAGGTGTCGAACGGATTCTGGTACGGTGTTTGCTTCGTAGAGACTGATCGTGAGCGGGCGACGGTCGCCCGGGAAGGATTGTGGACCGGGATCGTGCGGTCCGGGTCCTCGGGGATCGCTGCCGACGGGGCCTCGCGAGTGAGCCCCGGGCTCGACGTCCGCTCACCGAGAGACAGGGGATTGACCGCGATGGATGAACAGACCCACGCGAACCGCCGGGGATTCCTGGGACGACTTGCCAAGGTGGCCCTGGGCGGCCTGGCGGCCTTGCCCGCAATCGGACGCCCGGCCCGCGCTGATCGAACGAATCGCTGGCGCCGCTTCGGTTTCGGATACCCGGGCTACGGCTACGGGGCGTCCGGCTACGGTTATGGCGCCCCCGGTTACGGCTACGGCATGCCGGGCTACGGCTACGGCTGGCGATCGTCGCGGCTGCGACGTTTCAACACAAACCGATGGCGAGGCGGCTACTACGGTGGCTACGGCTATCCTGGCTACGCGCCCGTGGCGCACGCGGGTGTACGGCGGCTATCCGGGTTACTACGCTCCCCGGGGGTTCCAGCTCTACATCGGGCCGGCGCGGCCGTATGCGGCACCGTACTACCCGCCCTTGATGAAGCGCGGTGGGCCGATTGCCGACCCCATGGCCTTGCTGGAAGCCTGAGCCCGCCGAACCCATCCAATGCCGCCCCCTCCGGGGTGCATGGGATCGCCCGAATTACCCCATAGCTAGGGGTTTGCGGCGACCTCCCGGGGCTCCGCGACGGGTGGAACGCCACGGGGCCTCGACATGACTACCCCCCAGGAAATGCCCGGCGCGTCGTGGGAGAGCCTCCATCACGACGGCCGGGCGTTCGTTCGCGCCACCTTGCCCGACCCACCTGGACAACCGGGCTTGCCACTGACGATCGCCCAGCCGCTCGCTGGTCGGTATCAGATCGATGGCCTGCTGGCCGCTGGTCCGTTCGGGGTCGTGCTCGAGGCCACCGACCTGCGAACTCGCAACAGTGTGCTGGTCAAGGCGTTGCGTCCCGAGGCCGCGTGCGTGCCTCCCGAGGTGCCCGACCGCGCAGCGGTTCTTGCCGAGGAGTTGCGTCGTCTGCGTCACGCCTTGCAGACTGAGCGGCGGTTGCTCGTCCGCCTGCGGAACGCGGGTTCGCGGGTCGTGCCGAATCCGAATGATTTCGTCTTTGATTGCAATCCGGCACTCGGGGATTGGCCGTTTGCGGAATCGGAGGGCGGCCGTGCGTTGCTCGATGGCAGCGTGGTGGAGACCGAGCCATACCTCGTCATGGAGCGGATTGCGGGGGTGAATCTGGAGGCGTGGCTGGAGCGGGAAGGTCGCGGCGGGATGGAGCCAGGTCAGGCGATCGGGCTAATCCGGCCGATCGTGGAGACGCTGGCCTTGCTGCACGAACCATGGCGGACGTCGCGGGGTCGGACCTGGCACTGTCTGTACCTCGACCTCAAGCCGTCGAACATCCTGATCGACCCGACCGGCCGACCGGTCTTGCTCGATTTTGGGGGCTGCCAGGTCGTGATCAACGGAATCCTGGTGCTGGAGGGAGGATTCACCCCGGTTATGCTCCTCCGGAGTGCGACGGGCCGCCGCGGGCCTTGCTGCCGAACGCGGATGTCTATACGGTCGGGACGACGCTGGCTCACCTTCTGACCGGAATCGACCCGCGGAATCGCCCGCGGGGACGGGGCCTGGGGCCGGACCTGGGGCCGCTGAGGCGGCGGGTGGGCGGGAAGCTGCTGGCCCTGATCGAGCGATGCTTGGCCGCGAGGCCGTCGGAGCGCCCGCTGAGGCCAGACGCTTGCTGGCGGAGCTGGATTCCCTGGCATCCTGAAACTGGCGGGAACGTCATGAACCTGTTGCCTGGCGACCGGATCTCGAGCGGCAGCCGCACGGCCTACGTCATCAACGGGTCGGGACGCTCGGTCTCGCGCCATCGGGCCTATCCGGCACGGAAGGTCTTCTGGAACGCGCGGACGCAGGCCGGACGGATCGAGTTGGTGGAAGCCGACGAGGAGGAGCAACTGGCGGTGGTCGTCCGAGTGCCGGAGGATGGCGGCAAAAGGGCGATCGAGGATCTGCGGTTCGAGGCCGGGTCGGTGCTCTCTCTGCCGGGTGCTCCGGGCTTGCCCGAGCCGCTGGACCTGATGGCGGAGGAGGGTCGGGAGCCCTGGCTCGTCATCGCGGCGGCGTCGGGAGAGTCGCTCGAAGCGAGGCGGCTGGAGGGCGTCCAGAGGGCACGGTTTCTGGAAGAACTGCGGGGATTGCTCGGGATCTTTCACCAGGCGGGGCTGATGGCCGGTCCGCTGGAGCCATTGGATTTCGTGATCGACGGCTCAGGACGCTGGACATTCCTCGGTACGGATCGGGTGTCGCGGGCGGAGTCTTCCGGCGCGATCGCGGAGGACGCACGGCACGTGGAGACGTTCGCCCGACGGTTCTGAGGGTGAGGTGTCGGGCGCGTGAAGTCTGGTTCGGCTTGCTCAGCGAGAGAACTGGTCGATCGGAATCGACTTGTAGACGACGAGCTGGTTGAGGGCGAGCGAGCGAGGCGTGGACCGGGCGAGCACGGGCGAGACGAAGGCCATGTCGCCGGGCCGGACGAAGCTGGGAACGCCCTCGGTGACAAGGGTCATCGACAGTCCGTTGGGCATCGGCAAGACGGTCACGACGCCGTTGCCGCCGACCGCAATGGTGAGCGGGATCGTACTGGCCGGCGGGCCGACGACGTGCAGCCGGGCCGGCATCCGCTCCTCGCCAGGCAGAAGCATGTAGTGATAATTAATGCCGAGCGTGCGCTGCTGCTCCATGTCGAAAAGGGTCACGACCCGGCCGTAGCCGATGATTGGCAAGAAGGTGGGCGTGACCATGCTCCGGGCCGCGCCGTCGAAGACGTCGACGTGGTTTGTCCGCACGCGGCGCGAGCCCAGGTCCAGTCCGGTAACCTCGAGCAAGGCCGTGGGCGAGATTCGCTCGGGGCTGGTCGGCCATCGCATGACGAAGAGGTTGATGGAGTCGAAGGCGACGGGGAACTGCTGGCCATCCTCGTTTTCGAGAACAAGCCACTTCTCGGTGACGGTCAGGACCCGCCCCCAGCCGCCGGACGGCGGAATGTTGATCCGTCCCATGCGGCCCCACTGCACCGCCAATGGCTGCGCCACACCGCCGGCCATCTGGGCGGTCGCCCGCCCGGCCGGCAATCCGACCAGCAACGCCCCGAGGGCGATCAGAAAGCCCACTCCCAGGCGGGTCGGCTGGCGGCGGGTCGTCATGGCGTGGGTCCTCCGGGTTTCTCCAGTGCGCGTTTCGAGCCTACTCTGACCATTGTAGCATCCACACGGATCGGGTCGAGGGACTATCTGTCGGCGGGTCGGGCGATCGGGAGTGGGTGGATGAGGGCGGGCTGGAGGATCGCAGGTTCGCGGCGGACGAATAGACACGGTCCATCGTCATGTAATCGACCGCCAAGTAACTGCCGGCTTTCGACCGGCCTACCGGCTGTCTTGCCGTTGATCGGGACGGCGTCGGCGCGCATGATGCAGACCGGGATTGGGGGCGCGGGGATGGCTCTGCGCACGGCCCGACGCGACGGATGGCCCGTGTCGCCCATGAATTCGACCACGATCGCCGAGTCGGCCGGGGACGCCCCGCGATTGCGAATGTTCGCGACCCTGGCGGACAACCCGCACTATCGGCAGTTCTATGTCGGCCAGGGGATCAGTCTGATTGGCACCTGGCTGCAAGACGCGGCGGTGAGCTGGATCGTCTTCGACCTGACGCAGTCGGAGGCGATGCTCGGCCTGGTCAACGCGGCGGGAATCGTGCCGGCGGTCTTCGTCGGCCTGATCGCCGGAGCCCTGGCGGACCGCGTGGCGCCCAAGGCGATGATCGTGGGGATGCAACTGGCTCAGATGGCCCTGGCGCTGGTGCTGGGCTTGCTGGCGGCGGCAGGCGTGGTGGAGGTCTGGCACCTGGCGGCGGTGCTGGCCCTGGCGCGGGTGGCGGTCACGTTCGAGATGCCGAGCCGGCAGGTGTTCCTGTACGAGTTGGTGGGTCGGTCGTCCTTGATGAACGCGATCGCCCTGAACTCGGGGCTCTTTCACGCCTCGCGGGTGATCGGTCCGGCGCTGGCGGGGCTGTTCCTGGCCTGGTTCGGCCAGGCGCCTTGCTTCTTGCTCAACGGCGTGAGCTTCCTGGCGGCGATCGGGGCGTTGGCGATGATCCCGACGCCCTCGAAGCTGAAGCGTCGATCCCCGTCGCGCGAGCCGGGCGAGGTCTTCGGCGGCCTGGCGTACCTGGGTCGGGACCGTCGGGTGCGGTTGCTCTTTGCTCTGATGGCGTTCTTCGGGGCGGTGGGGATGGGTTACGCGGCAATGGTGCCGGCGTATGCGCGGGTGGTGGTCGGGACGGGTCAGCTTGGCTACGGCCTGCTGATGGCGAGTACCGGTCTTGGGGCGACGCTCGGGGCATTGGTGGTGGCGTCGCTGGGGTCGCTGACGCAGAAGGATCGACTCGTGTCGTTGGGGATGTTCGTGTTTGGCGTGTCGCTGGCCGCGGCCGGCTGGATTCCGCCAGCGGTGCCGCAATCCGCCGCAATGCCGGCGGCGTCGTTCTGCCTGCTGGGGACAGGTTTTGGCGCCATTATGTTCTTCGCTGCCACGCAAACCCTGATCCAGACGGCCGTACCGGATGCGATCCGTGGCCGGATCATGGCGTTGTGGATCATCACCTATTCGGCCTCGGTGCCCCTCGGTTCGCTCTGGGCGGGCTTGCTTTCGAGCGCGGTGGGCGTGCCTCGTGTGCTGGAGGTCTCGGCGGCGGTTTGCGTGGCGACGGCGGTAGGCGTGGCCGCGTCGGGGATGCTGGAGGAGACGAAGGAAATCGAGGAAGAGTTGTAGGCTACGTGCCGCACGCCCACTGGGAACCGCTCCACCGGGAATTTGGAATCCCTTCGTGGGATACTCTCCTCGCACCAGACCTTGAATTCGCGAGCCGAAGGGGTTCGCAGAGCAGCCGAGAAAAGCCCGGGATCTCACAGGGGCGTGCTTCCCTTCGCGGCGGATCATCGAAGGGCTCGCGCGATGTCGGCCCAGCGGTCGAAGGGCTGGAAGGGCTCGCCGAGGCGGCGGAGTTCGGAGGCGAGCTGGGAGCGGGCGAAGCGGAACGGGGGTGGGACCAGACGGGCGGGGGCGACGTCGGTCAGGCCGTCGCCGGCATAGGCGACGGGGACGCCGCGGGCCAGCCAATGGCGGACGATCGCGACCTTGTCGATGCCGGTCTCGGTCGAGAAAAAGGGGGAGCCGACGGGGAGTTCCATGACGAGGCGGCCGTCGGTAATCCGGCCGGGGTTGGCGTGGACCTCGACGGAGACGCCGGCGCGTTCGAGGATCGGGTCGATGTACCAGCGACAGCCGGCCGAGGCGACGACGATCCGCCAGCCGGACCGCTCCAGGTCGCGAACCTCGGTGGAGAGCTCGGGGTCGGGCTCCATCTGGTCGAGCAGGGAGACCAGGGCGGCCTCGCCAGCGTCGGCGGCGGCATAGGTGCGTTTGAGAGCCTCGAAGTGAGAAAGGCGACCGGCGAGGTATTCGCCCCAGGAGTCGGGGGCGTCGGGCGGGATCAGGTGGTCGATGAGGAGGCGGTAGTAATCGTGGCGGGTGATCGTGCCGTCGAAGTCGGAGACGAGGACGCTGGAGTCGGGCATTGTGTCGGGTGGATCGGTGGATTGAGGATTGATGACAGATTGAAGACAACAAATGACGAAAATAAGAAATCAAGTCGATGACCGGTCGGGGAGGCGACGATCCGGTCATCGACCGTGGAAGAAGGATCGGCTCACTGGCCGTGGACGGCGCGGTGGACGCGGGCGACGGCGTCGATGATGTGTTCCTCGACCTGCTCGGACCAGGGGGCGGGGTGGCCGTAGTAGAGCATGGCGCCGCCACCCTCGTAGCCGCCTTCCTTCAAGACACGGAGCGAGGGGATGTAGGCCATCACGTCGTTGCAGTAGGCGGCGACCCAGGTGTGGGAGGTGCCGAGGTTGCGCTTGATCCGGTGGGAGAAATCGACCACGACTTCACCGCCGAGGAAGATCCAGTCGAGGTCGTCGCCGAGCCGCCATTCCTGAACGGGGTACGGGTAGGTGGAGTCGAGCGAGCCATTTTTCTCGATCTTCTGGAGCAAGGCTCGGGCCCGGCCGGCCTGGTAATGGTCGTCGGACTTCGCCAGTTCCTCCCACTTCGACTTCGGCGGGATCTCGGCGAAGGCGAGGTCGATCTCCTCGTAAGCGGCCTTGAGGGGGCCGTTGACGGTCTGCATCGGCTCCTTCAAGACGTGCTCGACGGAATCGGCGAGCATCTGGCCGTACTTCTGGGCCAGCTCGACGGAGTGGCGGGGTAGGGGGTTCTGGTCGGCGCCGCAGCCGGCCCAGAACATCGCCTGGGCGCCGGGGTGCTGGCGTTCGAGGGCGAGCTGGGCAAAGCCGGCGTAATCGCCGCTGAACTGGTAGTAGGCGAGCGTGGTGCAGTGGCAGGCGTAGCCGAAGGCGACGGCCTTGAGCTTGCCGTCGGCGCCCTGGATGCGAAGCACGGGGACGTCGTGGTCATCCGGCCCATTGAGGGCGAGCTTGTGCGCGGAGTTCGGGGACCTTGTTCTGATCGTTGTTGCGCCGGTTGACGGCGAAGTCGCAGCGACCGGTTTCCCAGGCGACCTGGGCCGGGGCGACGTCCTGCATGGCGTGGGCGACGACGTCCACGACCTTGTCGCGCAGGGTCACGGCGTAATCCTCGACGCGCTGCTTCTGCGCCGCGTCGAGCGGGTACATCGTGATCAGATTCGTGCCGACGACCGGCCCGCAATGGGTGTGCGAGCAGGCGAGGACGATCTGCTTGCGATCGAGTTGATGAGCCTTCTGGATGCGGTCGCGGATCGCGTTGGAGAGGGGGCGGCTGATGCCGCAGATGTCCAGGGTGACGAGCACGGCGCGGAGACCGTTCGGGTCTTCGAGGACGAGGGCCTTGGCCCAGAGGTCCTGCGCCGTGCCCTCCGATTCATGATCGCGGGCGCCGTATCCGGCCATCCACATCGACTCTTCCGGCGTGATGACGACCTTCGCCGCTCCGGCCTTCCAGCCGTCGGCCTGCGCGGGGACGCTCGCCGCCAGGCCCAGCATCAGGGCGAGTGCAGCGGTGAGTCGGGACGAGGAGCGAAGCATGCGGAATTCCTCAGATTGCGAATGCGCCTTCAACCGATCCGCCCCTACCTACCGAGGCGGACTCCTTGGCGATCCATCTTGTTCCAGCCGCCGACCGCGATCAAGTCGGCGGCGCGACCCGGCCAGGTTGATCCCTCGCTCACGATCCGGCGGGTGGGGGCCCAACCGGACCGCCGGGTGGCCGTCCCCAAGAGAGCGTGGTGGTAACGCCACCCGACTTCTCAATCGGATCGACCCGGCGTGACCGGAGACGCTCCAGGAAGACGCCGGAGGGACGTCGCGAGGACGCGCCCGGAAGGCATCGCGACGCCGGGGGGACGCCGGAAGGTTGCTCGAAGGGCCAGACGCAAACCTTGAGTTTCTGGATGGTTAACACCGAAGATTACCCATTTTGAAGTTCGTTCGGCGCGGGGCGCGTCGCGCGGTTGTGGGTGCGATCGCCGGGTCGCGGGTTGCCTTGCGGAAATCGTCGGCGAAGACGATTCCGGGGTCTCGGCGCGCGAACTGGCTGTGGACCAGAAGCGCCGGGGCACAACTACAGAATCGAAATCGAGGGTCGCAATTATTCGACTTTCTCGCCAAATCGGTCACCCGGCTGGACGCGGTGGCCGCGGAGGAACTCGGCGACGGGCATCGGCTTCTTGCCGGGAGGCTGGACGGTGAGCAGTTCGACCGCCCCCTCGCTGGCGGCGACGGCGAGGCGGTCCCTGGTGACGTCGAGGGCGTGGCCGGCCTCACCCTGGCCGGGGACGGGGCGGGTCTGGTGGATGATCAGGCGGAGGGGGGGACGGGAGGTGTCGGAAGGGAACCAGTGGGTCGAGGCCATCGGCCAGGGGTTCAGGGCGCGGACGAGGTTGTGAATGGCGCGGGCGGATTTCGACCAGTCGATCAGGCCGTCTTCCTTGCGGAGCTTGGGGGCCCGGGTGACGCGGGCTTTCTCCTGGGGGAGGGCATGGGCGGAGCCGGAGACGAGGTCGCGGATCGACTCGGTGACGAGCGGGGCACCGAGCCGGGCGAGGCGGACTTCGAGGGCGCCGGCGGTCTCGTCGGGGTCGATCGGGGTCCGGGCGACGGCGATCATGCCGCCGGCGTCGATCCGGGGAGTCATCCGGATGATCGTCACGCCGGTCTCGGCTTCGCCGCGCTGGATCGCCCGAGCGACGGGGGCCGCGCCGCGGTAGGCGGGGAGGATCGAGCCGTGGAGGTTGATCCCGCCGAGGGGGGGGGATCGAAAGCAACTCGGCGGAGAGGATCTGGCCGTAGGCGGCGGTGACGAAGAGGTCGGGCTGGTTCGAGGCGATTCGGGCGAGGGAAGGCTCGGCGTTGACGTCCTCGGGTTGCTCGACCGGTATGCCACGCTCCTGGGCAGCGACCTTGATCGGGCTCGGGATCAGCTCCTGCTTGCGACCCTGGGGACGGTCGGGCTGGGTGACGAGGGCGACGACGTGGAAGCCTTCGTCGAGGAGTCGGAGGAAGGTGGGCAGGGCGAAGTCGCCGGTGCCGAACATGATGAGGCGGGTTTCGGGGACGCTCATGGGGGCGGGGCCTCCGGGAGACTTTTTCAACCAGGCTAACCGGAGGCTGCACTTTCCGGAATTTCGCAATGCTCGCAGGTTAAGTTGTAGCCTGTTACTCAACGGCAAATTTCTGGACACGGTGGTTAAAGGCGTCCACGACAAAGAGATGGCCGTGACTGTCGAAGGCCAACCCGTGTGGGGCAAAGAATTCACCAGGTTTGGTCCCTTCCGATCCGAAGCCGCCCAGGTACTCGCCCTCGGTGGTGAACCGCTGAATGCGACCGCATACCGCGCCGACCCAGACCCGGTCGTGCTTGTCGATACATAGGGCAACTGGCCCCTGGAGGGTCGCCTTGCGGCCTTCGAAGCCGCTGAAGGTGCCGCCGAAGCTGCCCGGCTTGACCTCATTGTCCCCCCAGGCCAGCAGGAACTTGCCCTCCGGCGTGAACTTCTGCACCCGACCCTCCGAGCCTTCCGTGGTGTAGACGTTCCCCTTGCTGTCGAAGGCCAGGAACTGCGGTCCGCCCACCCGCGACCGGATCGAGACCTTCCCACCGAACTGGCCCGGTTTGCTCCCGTGCTCACCCCACTTGAACAGGAACCTCCCATCGCCATCGAACACTTGGACGCGGCGGTTGGTTTGGTCCGCGACGTAAACCCGACCATCGTCTCTCACAGCCAGGCCACCCGGGCAGTCGAACTCGCCGTCGTTGCTGCCGGTCCGGCCCCATTGCCGTAGCAGCTTGCCGGCCGAGTCGTAAACCGATACCCGATCCGTTTTCCGTTCCTCCCTCTTCCGCTCCGCAAAGTGCGCGAGGTAAAGGTCGCCCGAGCGGCTGATCGCGATCCCGCCCGGATTGGGCAACACGGGGATGACGGCTAGGAGCTTACCGTCTACGGAGAACTTCTGGACGCGGTCGTTGTAGAAGTCGGTGACGAAGATTTCGTCGGCGGCGTTGATGGCAATTCCGATCGGGAAGTGGAACTCGCCGGGTTCTGAGCCTTCCTCGCCCCATTCCCCCAAGAAGCGCGGGACGGCGGCTTTTGCCTCCCCGCCTCGCCCGCCGGCGCGGTGTTCGGGACGTTGATCGGTTGGAGGATCGGGTCTCTCCGATTGGGCCGTCGCAACCGAGGCGAGCAGGCAAAGGACGGGCAAGTAGACGCACGCTTTGCACATACCATCCTCCGTTTTGCCATAATCCCGTGCTCTCGAAGGTCAATCGCGACGCGATTTCTTCGGAGGACGGAGCCGGCCCCCATGACATCCTCGCATCCGACTACCCGCCCCGTGCCAGTGGTTCTCCCGGCTCGCCGCCGCCCTCGACCGCCGCTCCGCCCCGCGGCTCGCCCTGCTGTTCCTCGGCGCCGTCCTGGCCCGGGGCCGGCGGACCGTCACCACCTGGATCAGGGCGGCCAAGCTCAGCGGCCGGTATCCAGTCCTGCTACATCGCCGTCGCCGCCGCCGGCAAGCGGGCCGACCGCATCGCCCGACGCCTCCTGACCGAGGTGGTCCGGCCGCTGCTCAAGGGGGCCACGCGGCTGACCCTCGCCCTGGACGACACCCCGACGAAGCGGTACGGGCCGCACGTCCAGGGGGCCGGCGTCCATCACAACCCGACGCCCGGCCCGGCCGGCTCGCCCTACGTCTACGGCCACGTCTTCGTCGTCCTCGGGCTGCTCGTCACCCACCCGGCCTGGGGCGTCGATCGCCCTGCCGCTGCTGGCCCGGCTCTACGTCCGCAAGAAGGACCTGCCGGGCATCGACCCGAAGCACCGGCCGGAGTTCCGCACCAAGCTGGAGCTGGCCGTCGAGCTGCTGCGGTGGGCCAAGCCCTGGCTGGGCCTGCTGAAGTTGCCGATCTGGGTGGTGGCCGACGGGGCCTATGCCAAGAAGGAGTTCCTCAAGCCGGCGAAGGCGCTGGGGATGACGGTCGTCAGCCGGCTCCGCAAGGACGCGGCCCTGCGGAGCGTTGCCCGGGCCGAAGCCGCCGGGCCGGCGCGGCCCGGCCCCGACCTACGGCCCGGACGTGATCGACCTGGCCAAGCGGGCCGGCCAGCGGCGGGGCTGGTCCTCCGACACGTTCGAGCTGTACGGGGAGAAGGCGGTCAAGAAGTACAAGACGTTCCTGGCGACCTGGCGGCCGGCCGGCGGCGTGATCCGGGTGGTGCTGGTGGACGAGCCGA
This sequence comes from uncultured Planctomycetales bacterium, assembly GCA_963752755.1. GTDB lineage: Bacteria > Planctomycetota > Planctomycetia > Isosphaerales > Isosphaeraceae > CAVVZJ01. The sequence goes on from CAVVZJ010000017.1 coordinate 63,899, forward strand.
CCGGCTGGCGGGCGTACTTCTGCACCGACACCGTCGGCGAGCGTGGCCGACATCCTGGGGACGGTGGCCGATCGCTTCAGCCTGGAGATCACCTTCCGCGAGTGCAAGCAGGTCGTCGGGGCCGGGCCAGCAGCAGGTGCGGTTCATCTGGGCGAACATCGGGGCGTTCCACGTCTGCCTGTGGACGTTCACGATGACCGAGGCGTGGGCCTGGGGCCGCAAGGAGGAGGAGTTGGTGGACCGCTCGGCCTCGCCGTGGGACAAGGCCGTCACGCCGCCCGAGCCACGCGGACAAGCGGCGGGCGTGGCGTCGCGAATTGCTGGGCGAGGAAATTCGTGCGGTTCTACGCCCCGGGGTCACCGAGGCGGAGATTCAGGCCGCCGCCGACAGGCTGCTCAGCCTGGCCGCATGACATATACGATCTCCCGGAAAGTACAGCGGAGGGGGAGGCGGAGAAGAAGACGATTCCGCACAAGGTCGCCAGTGCAGGATCAAGGGAGTTGCGGGGCGAATCCCAGGGTCGAAATGGGACCGATCGCGAGATGATCGGGGGCCGGCGGGGCTCGGATTCACCACAAAGGCACAAAGAGAAGTCCTTGGTTCTTGGTCATCGCCGAGGATCTTCACGAAGGACTAACGACCAAGGACCGCGAGTGGTGAAGATCACCGCCCGCAAATTGGTCACGCCTGGCTCGCACCGTCTCTCTCGGGCTCGGGCACCAGGGCGCTCAGCGTTTCCGAAAACATCGCCTTTCCCCACCTCAATGCGCATATCCCCCAGATTTGTGTTCTTCCCTAATTTTCTTGTCCTAGCTTACTGGTAGCGTGTAAGGTTAGGTCAATTGCATTGATTCTCTGGATGAGTCGTGCATTGAAGCTCGCGAGAGCATAAGCCGTTCAGCAAACTCAAGGAAGCACCATGAGAGCACTCCGCTGCATCGGGCGTTTGCGATCCGGACTCGGGAAAGCGCGTTCTGACTCGAGGCGCCGGTTTCCTTTGAGTGCGAAGCGGTCCGCCCTGGAAGCCCTGGAGGATCGGCAACTTCTCTCCACGTTCACGGTGACGAACCTGCACCATGCCGGGGAGGGCTCGCTCCGCTCGGCCATCGTCGAGGCCAACGCGCGACCGGGGCCCGACACGATTGACTTCGGTGTCGCCGGCACGATCCCGGTCGGCCGGGCCTCGCTGCCCGCGATCACCGGGGCGGTGACGATCGACGGCACCACGGCGCCGTCGTTTGCCGGGACGCCGGTCGTGACCATCGACTTCCGCGGGACCCGAGGTCTTGACCTTCGACAGCGGCTCCGACGGGTCGGTCTTGAAGGGGCTCTCGCTGGTCCGCGCCGGCAATGCGGGCGTCACGCTGAATGCCTCGTTCGTCACGGTGCAGGGGAATGACATCGGCGTCCTGCCCGACGGTCGGGTCGCCGGGAACCGGGGGGACGGCGTGCGGATCAACGCCTCGTCCCACGGCGACCTGATCGGTCAGTCCAACCCGGTGTCGAGCATCGACTACTTCAACGCCGATTCCGTGCCCACGCTGCCGGTCACGGCCTGGCAGGGCATCCGCCACGGCGACAACGCCCGGCCAGTACCTCATCACCGGGACGTCGGGCTCCAACGGGCTTCTCTACGAAGGGCCGATCACCGGGGTCGGCGGGACGAGCTACGCGGTGAACGTCCCGGGCGCCACGACGTCGAGTGTTTATGGGCCGAACCTGCTGCCAAACGGCGCGATCCAGCTCGTCGGCAGCTACAAGAACGGCACCGGCACGGTGAACGGCTTCCTCTTCCAGGGGACGACCGCCGAACTCTCGCAGGCGGCCAATTACACGACCATCGACTATCCCGGCGCGAAATACACCTACGTCCACAGCACGATGGGCGGCCTCGCGGTCGGCAACGCCGACGGCCCGGAGGGCAACGCGCCGCTCGGCACGGGTCATGCCTTCCTCTACAACATCGCACAGGGGACGCTCACGGACATCGTCTATCCGGGCCGACGACGACGACCACGGCGTACGGCATCTGGTACAACGGCCTGACGAACTACACGATCGTCGGCGGCTACAGCGCACCGGCGAGCCGGGCAACGGGCTGGGCCACGGCTACATGGTGGACTACGACCTCGCGACCGGGCAGTTCACGCACTGGACGTCGTTCGATTACCCGAACGGGCTGGTCGGCCAGGACTACATCACCCACTTCGAGGGGATCAGCAGCGACGAGAAGGGGGTTTACACGCTCGTCGCCGACTCGGTCCAGACCGGCTCGGCCAACCCCGCACAGGGCTCGTGGGTGACGGTCCGGCGCAACACCGACGGTTCGTTCGGGAGCGGCCGGTGGGTCAACCTGAACTATCCGGGCGTCGATCCGACCACGGCCATCTCCAGCGCCAACTCGGTGGCCGGCAACGCGGTGGTCGGTCAGGTCATCGGGGCCTCGGGCACCTTCGCGTTCCAGTCGCAGGTGAACACGGGCTTCCAGCTCTCGAACGTCATCAGCGGCAACCGCGGCAACGGCATCGGGATTTACGGCGGTTCGTTCAACCAGGTCGCGATGAACAACATCGGGACGGACGCCAGCGGCTCGTTGCGACGCGGCAACGCAAGGAACGGCATCCTCGTCACGAACGGCGCGGTGGGGAACCTCATCGGCGGCGAGGCGACGGGCGGCAACGATCCCACGGCCGGCGTGTTCGTCCGGCCGCCCCAGGGCAACCTGATCTCGGGCAACGGCGCCAATGGCGTGCTCATCAACGGCGGGGCCACGCGGAACCAGTTGAGCGGGAATTTCGTCGGGACCTCGGCCTCGGGGAACTCGGCGCTGGGCAACCGGCTCGACGGCGTGGCGATCGTGCGGCGCGAACGGCAATTCCCTGCTCGGCTGCACGTTCCGGCAGGATCCGTTCGTCTTCTACAACGTGCTCAGCGGCAACGGCCGGAACGGCCTGCGGATCACCAACGCCGACAACACGGTGGTCCAGGCCAACTTCCTGGGCACCGGGGCCAACAACGCGACGGTTGTGGCCAACCGGGGGGACGGGCTCCTCGTCTCGGGCCACTCCGCGAACACGCAGGTCGGCGGGGTGATCCCGCTCGGCAACGTGATCTCCGGCAACGACCGGAACGGGATCGAGGTGAAGGATCGGGCCAGCGGCTTCATCTCGTTCAACACCTTCGCCGGGCTCTTCGCCTTCTCGACCGCGGCGCCCAACCGGCGCGACGGAATCCTGATCACCTCGACCGGCGGCAACAACGTCATCCGCACCAGCATCGTCTCGGGCAATCTCGGCAACGGCATCGAGATCGGCGGCCATGCGACCGGCGTGCAGGTGACTGAGACCGCGGTCGGGACGAACACCGCCATCAACGCGGCCCTCCCGAACGGAGGCGACGGCATCCTGATCACCGGGGCCGCCCACGGCAACGCGATCGGCGGGTTCCAGCCTTCGATCGTGCCGGAGACGACGGTCTCGGCGAATCGCCGGTACGGGATCGAGGTGGTCGGCCACGCCCACGACAACGTCATCTTCCACACCAGGATCGGCACGAGTGCGCTGGGCACCCAGCCTCTGGGCAACGGGCTCGGCGGGATTATCCTCGGACCCGGAACGTCAACCACCGGGATCGGCGGGCCATCCTCCGACTTCCAGAACCTCATCCGCTTCAACGGCGGCAATGGCGTGACGCTCCGGTCGTCGCGAACCGCGGCGATCGTGGGGAACAGCATCCTCCAGAACCAGGACGTCGGCCTGCGAGCCACCGGCAACTGCGCGGGCTCCGTCGTGCAAGGGAACACGATCGTCGCGAACGGAGGAGGGAACGTGGACCTGAGAGGATCGCGGGGAATCCATTACATTTCCTGATTCTGATGGGAGCCGGGTCGAGGGGGCGGACATGGACGGCTCATGAGATCGGGAGAAGATTCACCGCCAAGATACGGAGGGCCAGGGCGAGACGAGGAGGGCCTCGGCGTTCTTGGTGCCGTGGTGCTTCGGGAGCCCAGGTGTCTCGGTCGCGATCCGGGCGAGGGCGGAGAGGATCGCCCGGACGGTGATCGCCTGTTGCTCGGCGTGGTCGAGGTCGGCGGGGCCGTCGCCGAACTAGGGGCCGTAGTGGCCGAACTGGGCATGGTTGCCGCCTTCGATCACGACCCAATGCGTGGATTTCGGGAGCAAGGCCTTGTTCTGCCCCACCTTCGTCCGCGGGGCCACGCGATCATTCGTGCCGACGAGTTTGGTAACGTCGCCGGCGAAGCCCGAGAGGTCGAAGTCGCGTGGGTGGGTCGTGCCGATCAGGATGAGGCCGGCGAAGGCGTCGGGTTCCTCGTGGACGAACTGCGCGGCGATCGCGGCCCCGAGCGAGTGACCGCCGACGGCCCAGCAGCCGATCTCGGGATGTTCGCGGAGGATCGCGCGGCCGAGTTTCAGCGCGTCTTGCTTCTGCACGCCGACGGGTCGCAATCCCGGCGGGACCTTCACCACCAGGACCCGGTATCCACGCTCGGCGACGTTGCGTGCGAGGGGGGCGTAGGCGGTCGGATCAACCAGGCCGCCGGGGAAGAAGAGGAGGGCGACGGGGCGGGGTGGTCGGACGGGACGAAGGTCCAGGCGTCGTCGGACTCGGTGACGCGGACGCGCTCGTCGCTCCGCAAGATGGAGGGGTCGATCCCGCGGGCCCTGTAGAGGTAGGCGGGCCCGTCGGCGGCGAGGCAGCAGAGCAGCAGGGCGACGGCCACGGCGATCGCTCCGGGGGACCGGCGAGGCGTTGTCTGGCCGGATCACGTCGCGGTCTGGCCTCTAGCCCGCGACGACCTTCCGCGGAACCATCCGGCCGGCCTCGGGCGACGCCTCGGAAGATTCCTCATGATACTCGGCGTCGGTGTTGACCTTCCAGGTGTCGAAGCGGCCGAGGCCGAGGATGTTGCGGGCGGCGAGGAGGGCGGTCATCATGGAGTGGTCTTGATTGTTGTATTTGTGCATGCCGTTGCGGCCGGCGAGTTCGAGATTCTCCAGGTTCGACAGCCAGGAGCGGATCGTGGCGAGGTGGGATTGGTAGGTGTCGTCATAGACGGGGTACGCCTTGGGCATGCGGACGACGCAGCCGTCGATGACCGCGTCGGCGGGGACGAGGCCGATGGCGTCGATCTCGCGGCGGCCGAGGGCGATGAGGTCGGCGTCGGGCATCGACCAGAGGTCGTCGCCTTCGAAGCAGAAGTATTCGAGGCCGAGGCCGCTGGTGGCGGGGTCGGGAACCATCGAGGGAGACCAGTTCTTGAAGTTCTGGATGCGGCCGAGGCGGACGGAGGGTTCGTGGACGTAGATCCAGGTGTCGTCGAAGACGTGGGGGCGGTTGACGACCAACAGGACGGAGAGGAAGTCGCGGTAGTTCAGGGATTCGGCCGCCTCGACGACCTCGCGGGGGGGCTGGGGGTTGAGGCCGCGGATCAGGTGGCGGATCGGTAAGGTGGAGAGGAAGTGGCGGCCGTGGTAGCGGGTGAGGCGGCCGGAGGAGTCGCAAGCAACGAAGGCGGTCACGCGGGAGCCGTTGTGCTCGATCCGCTCGACGCGGCGGTCCATGTGCACGGCGCCGCCGGCTTGAAGGATCTGGTCGCGGGCGGCTTCCCACATCTGGCCGGGGCCGAGGCGGGGGTAGAGGAAGCGGTCGATGAGGGTCTTGATGACCTCGCCGTCCTGGCGGCGGTTGAGGCCGGGGAAGAGGGCGTTCCAGACGGCTTGCGGGTGAGGCTGAGCCCCTTGATGCGCTGGGCGGCCCAGTCGGCGGTGATGGAGGAAGTCGGCAGGCCCCAGACCTTCTCGGTGTAGGTCTTGAAGAAGATCTCGAACAGGAGGCGGCCGAAGCGGTTGACGACCCAGTCCTCGAAGCTGCGCTCGGGTCGGATCGGGCGAAGCTGGGCCTTGAGGTAGCTGGCGAGGATGCGGGCGGAGCGGACGGGGCCGAGCTTGAGGAGGGCGTCGGCGGGCTTGAGGGGGTAGTGGAAGAACTTGCGGTCGTAGTAGATCCGGCTGAGGCGGGGACGCTCGATGAGGTCGTCGCCGAGGATCTCGTGCCAGATGCGGTTTACCTCGGCGCTCTTGGAGAAGAAGCGGTGTCCGCCGATGTCGAAGCGGTACCCTTTGTAGGTGTCGGTCCGGCTGATGCCGCCGACGAGGTGGGGGTCGGCTTCCAGGGTGACGCAGGGGTGGCCGTGGCGGCTCAGCTCGAAGGCGGCCGTCAAGCCGGCGGGGCCGGCGCCGGCGATGACGGTGTCGAAGGCGGCGACCACGGCTTCTTCGCCGGGCGGATCGACGCGCGTCCAGCGGTGCGGCAGGGTGCGCGGTACGGGTCGTCTCGGGGTGTCGAGGTTCAGCGGCCATGCCCGACTCTCCATCCCTGGAGTGGCGCTCATCAGCCGACCCGGTCGGATCGGCACGGGTTCAGCGGGTGTCGCCTCGTGCAAGTTGGTCGGCGAGTTATGGCGGATGGGGGAAGATCGGTCAAGGCCGGGTCGGATCGGCTGGGCTCGGCTTTGGTCCAAAACCGAGCCGATCCGGTCGCCGGTCAACCCTGGCCGAGGATTTCGAGGGTGCGCTTCACGAAGGCGGCGGCGGCGGCGAGGTTCTCGGCAGGCGGGGTCTTGAGTCCCTGGGCGCGCTCGAAGGCATGGATGTGGGAGGCGTCAAGGATGCCGGGCTTGACGAAGAGGTCTTCGCAGGCGAGCAGCAGGCAGCGCAGGCCGGCCTCGCGGTAGCCCTTGCTGTAGACGAGGGCGCGGAGGCAGGCGAACATCGCCTCGTAGCTCAGGAAGGTGGCGTCGGCCGGGTCACCCTGACCGCCGAGGATGTTGGCGGCGGCTTCGAGCCGGTCGCCGGCCATCGCGAGCAGGCCGCCGACGCGGTTCGGTCGCGTCCTTGTCCTCGAAGAGGTAGGGGCTGTCCAGGCACTTCGGGAAGGTATTGACGATTGCCACCGCGTTGCTCCTGTGCTGTCTCGGTTCAGTGGAGTCTGACGATAGGCTGATCTTACCGATTCCTGGACCGAGTGCGAGTAGTCATCGGACGGAACGATAGACCTGGGGCCGCCCGTTCTTCAGACGGCAACGAGCTTCTGGCAGGAGGCACGCGGGTCCATTCCTTGACCCGGACCGACCAGTCCCGTCGGAGCGAACGCTGCTCCAGCGTCCGGCTGCGGCTGTCACCTTGGATGCGGCGTCCGGTTCTGCTTCGGGGAGGAAGCCGCGCGGCGCAGGCAGCCCAGGATGAGGAGGAACTGGACAGCGAATTGCAAGAGGAAGATCGGTCCGTTGCCCTTCTCTCCACCACAGACCGAGAGAACACGGTCCGCCGCACCAACGGCCTCCGCTCGAGAAGCCGGGTCGAGGGCGGGTCGGTGTCGCGAGCCCCGACCCATTCCCGGCGGATCGTTTGCTGAGCTGGTGTTGATGGGAGGGGGCGGATGGGTCGATCGGCCCGATCCTGCAGGTTGGCGCTGGCCTCGTTGCAAGGACTGCGCATGGACAGCCGGCCGCACAGTTTACGGGGAGATTCAGACGACGGGGCGAACAGCGGGTCCGTGTCAGTCTTCTCCGGCCCCACTCTCTCCGACCCAGTCTGAAATTCGCATTCGACAGGGAGCCGACTCATTCGGCGAGCACTTCTTCGGGGACGTTGTCGTTGGAATAGACGTTCTGGACGTCCTCGTTCTCGTCCAGAAGGTCGCGGAGCTTGAGCATCTTCTTGCCATTCTCGACGTCGAGATCGACGGAGGTCGAGGGAAGATAGGTCGTCTCGGCGTTGTCGTAGGCGATCTTGTGGTCTTCGAGCGCCGTGCGGACGTCCTCGAAGCTCTTGGGGTCGCAGGTCACTTCGAAGTACTCGACGCCACGCTGGAGGTCTTCGGCGCCGGCTTCCAGCACCACTTCCATCAACTTCTCCTCGGCAACGTGCTGGATCGGGACGAGGAAGATCCCCTTGTAGTTGAACAGGTAGCTGACGCAGCCGGTGGCGCCGAGGTTGCCGCCACTGACTTCGAAGATCTTGCGAAGCTCGCTGGCGGTCCGGTTGCGATTATCGGTCAGGGCCTCGCAGAGCACAGCGACGCCGCCGGGGCCGTAGCCCTCGTACATAACCTCGTCGAAGTTCTCGGCACCAAGCTCGCCGGTCGCCTTCTTGATCGAGCGCTCGATGTTGTCCTTGGGGCAGGAGTAGGACTTGGCCTTGTCGATCGCGTAGCGGAGTCGAATGTTCGCGGTCGGGTCGCCGCCACCGGTCTTGGCCGCGACGTAGATGGCGCGGCAGAGCTTGCTGAAAAGCTTGCCGCGCTTGGCATCGACGGCCCCTTTGCGGTGCATCACGTTCGCGGCGTGGGAATGCCCTGCCATCGTCTTCGGTTCTCCTCAAGGAAGGTGGTCTGGGTGGGCCCGGGATCGGGCGCTTTGGATCGATCGCCGATCGCGGGGTCGTGGTCGAGAGGGGTTTCCGGAATGGCCGGCGCTGGGAGCATGCAGAAGCAGAGTCGATCAGAGTCGGTTCGCTGCGGGCTCCGGTCCGGACGACATCAGCCTCTGAAGCTCCTGGAGCTTCTGACGGATGGCGGGCAATCGCTTGTCGGGTGGGTCGGACTTGGCCGCCAGTTCCTCGGCCGACTTCCAGGAGTCGCGGGCCTTTTGGTACCGCTGGAGACGGTAATAGACATCGCCAAGGTGATCGAGGATCGTCGCATCGACCGAGTTCTCCTGCGCGGCCTGCTCCAGCGGTTCGAGGGCCTCGCGGAACCGTCCCTGGCGGTAAAGGACCCAGCCGAGGCTATCGAGGTAGGCGGTATTCTCGGGCTCCTCCTCCAACGCCTTGCGGATCATGGTCTCAGCCTGATCAAGCTTCATTCCGCGGTCGGCATAGAGGTAGCCGAGATCGTTGTTGACCTGAGGATCGTCGGGGTCCTTGGCCAGGACGATCTCGAGCTCCTCGACGCCCTTGTCAAAGTCTTCCATGCCGACATAGACCGCCGAGAGACCCAGGTGGGCTCGTTTGGTGACCTCTTCGTCTTCCGGAAATCGGGCGAGGATCTTCCGGTAGTGGTTGATGGCATCCGGGTTACGGTTGGCGCGGCCGAGGAGGAAGCCGATGAGGAAGAGGATCTCCTGGTCGTTGGGATTCTGCTTCTCGGCCTCGCGAGCGGCTTCGAGGGCAGGCTCGATCTTGCCGGAGAAGAAGAGGCTGCGGGCGAGGATGCCAAAGATCGGAGCCGTCCGCTCATTCGGGTATTTGTCGAGGAGCTGGCGGGTGGCGTCGGCGGCCTCGTCGTAATGACCGTTACGGAAAAGATCGACGACCAGTTCGCGGTAATTCTGCGGGTCCGGGTCGAGCTTGACGGCGAGCCGGTCAAGCGCGATGAGGCGGTCGGGCTTCTCGGCCTTGGTGGCGATGTAGGCGAAAATCTTGCGGGCGTCGTCGCTGAACGACTGGGGATCGGTCTCCAGGCTCTTCAAGGCGAGTGCGAGCACCTCGTCCGCATACTCGCGGTCCTGAGCGATTGCCTCCACCTGGGGACCGACGGCCTGCGGGCCTCCTGGCTTGCCGAGGGCGTCGCGGATCACCTTGACCAGTTCCTCGGTCTTCCGTTCTTTCAAGAGTGAGGCGGCCAGCGGGCCGAAGATCTGGGGGTCGCCCTGTTTCTTGAGGAGGTCGGCGAGCAAGGCGTCGGCCCGATCATTCTTGCCTTCCTTGCGGTAACGCTCGACCAGGGCGAACTGGAGAGAGATGTTCTTCGGATCGGCCTGAGCGGCGGCTTCGAGGCGCGGTGTGATCTCGGGATCGCGACCGAGAGTGTGCAGGATCTCGGCGAGCAACTCGTAAGGCTCGCGCCCCTGGGGCTGGCGACGGAGATAGTCGTCCATCGCCGCCAGAGCTTGAGCCGGCTTGCCCGCCTTCAGCAAGGCATCGGCGAGAAAGCGGGGGATCTGGGAGTTCTCGGGGTCGATTGTCAGCCCGCGCTGGAAGGCACGGACGGCATTGTCAAACTGCTTCGCTCGGAGGAAGACCTCGCCGAATCGGAGATAGGACTCCGCCTCGTTGTCGCGGAGAATCCGGCGCATGTCGTTGGGTGAGATTCGACTGGCGGCCTTCTCGTCGAGGGCGTCGACGACCTTCGCGTAAGCCGCGGCGGCCTTGTCCGGAGCGGCCAGGAACTCGGCCTCGATGTCGCCCAGGATGCGGTTTGCAAGGATCGCCCCGGCCGAATTCGGATCGAGCTTCTCGTTCTTCGATAGGTTTTCCAGAAAGGCGGCCGCCGCCTTTGGGTCTTTCTTAACTTCCAGGGAGTAGGCGACGATCAGCCAGATCGAGGAGGTATCACCTGGCTCCAGCTCGAGGATCTTACGACTGATCGCGACCGACTCCTCGATCCGGCCGAGAGCGCGGTTGATCCGACCGAGCCGCTTGAGGATCGCGACGGAATCCGGGTCCTTCTCGCGGGCCTGTTCGAGTAGCTCGATCGCCTCAGCCAGCTTCCCTTGATCCTCCAGTGAGCGTGCAGTCACGAACTGGCGGAGCGCCTCGATCTGCTCACGTTCCTCGGCACTGCGCGGGTGCAGCGGCACGAAGGGCGCAGGCAGGTCGTCCCGGTTGCTCTGGTCGGGAAGGGGGGCCTTCTGTGGGAGATCCCTCTGGGCCCGCGGCTCGTCAGCGAAGGCGGAACCGGGCAGGAGGGCGGCGAGGATGAGGCCGACAATCCAGTCAAGAAACCGAGGGCGGGACGAGACGACCATGTTCGCCACTCCTACAGCGAGGACACGTCCAGGCCGGCGGGATGAGCCTGCGGGACCTTTCATCGTACCATGACGTATCTTGACATGCCAAGGCTGCGCAAAAAGCGAGAGTCCGCCCCAGCCAAAATGGGGGGCGGACTCCCGTGCGTTTGGAAGTCGCGATCGTCTCGCGAGGTCAGTTGCCAGGAGGCAGCAGGACGGTGTCAATCACGTGGATCACGCCGTTGGAGGCCTCGATGTCGGGCTTGACCACCGTCGCGGTCGTCTTGCCCGCGAACTGCACCTTGCCTCCCGCCACCTTGACCATGAGCATCTCGTTGGGGCAGGCCGTCTTGACGTCCTTGCCGGAGAGCTTCACCACCTGAGCCGCGCGGACGTCGCCGGGGATCACGTGATACTTCAAGATCGCCGCGAGCTTCTCCTTGTTCTCCGGCTTGAGCAGGTCGTTGAGCGTCTCCTTGCCGAGCTTGGCGAACGCTTCGTCGGTGGGCGCCAGGACAGTATACGGTCCCTCACCGCTCAGGGTGTCAACCAAACCGGCCGCCTTGACTGCGGCCACCAACGTCGAGAATTGAGGATTGCTCGCGGCAATCTCCACGATGTTCTTGTCAGCGGCGAAGGCCGGGGTGGCCAGGGCCAGCAGAGCAGCGAGGCAGAAGAACTTGCGCATGGTCGGGACTCCTCCAGTGATGGTCTGCGGGTTCGGTGAAATCGACAGCGGGAAAGTTCCCATCCCTTTACGGCTTCTTGCTTTGAGGATGGGTCGGGGCCCCGACTGAGCCGATTATAGGCAGACCCTTGGAGGCGACCAGAGCTTTCGCGAAAAAACTTCGACAAGAGGTCATTTCGAGCGCGAGGACTTACCGCGGGACGTCTTGGGATTCTCAGCCGTGTTGGTGGGTTCCTGCGGACTGGGGGCCACTTCGGCCGGGGCGGGAGCGGGGTGGCCGGTCTTGGCACCCTTGGCGGCGGCCTTGGTGGCCGCCTTGTCGGCAGCGAGGCGTTCGAGGCCGGTCGGGCAGATCTTCTTCAATTCGCAACGCGGACAGTCGGGTTCACCAGCCACACAAGTATCGTGGGTGAGTTCCTCCATCAGATCGGTGAACTCACCGCCGCGATTCTTGGGCACGGCCCGTTCCAGGGAGGCCCGCAGAGTCGGGATGTCGCTGGACGGCTCCGCGAGCCCGAGGCGTTCCAGAGCGCGACGGATCGCGGCATCGACCGGGATGGCGTGACCTCCGAGCGCTTGTTGGATCACATTGGCCAGTACCGAATCCGACTGAAGGGCCTCGAATTCCTGGAGCGCCTTGACCGACTCCTTCTGCGGCTTCTTCAGGAGGGGCTCCAGGGAGAAGCCATAAGTCTTGTTAAACAGTTGACGCAGGAACTTGCGGACGCGTCGGGCGCGGTCCTCCGGGTCGGGTAAGCCGACCAGCACTTCCTGAATCTCGGCAATCGAGCTGACCCGAACCTCGTTCCAGTCGAAGAAATAGTCTTTGAAGCGGTTCAGGGCCTGGTTGGCCTGCTCGCGTGTCGTGTTCTCGTGGCAGATCCCATAAATGACGGCCTCCAGCACCGACAGGCGGCCTTCCCTCGGCCCGAACTTGTAGCGCTTGCGGAGGAGCGAATAGACCTCGGTGAGGAGTTGTGCCTTGCTGGCTGCGGCCATGGTGGTGGGGGTGCTCGGGGGTTTCTTTGGTGGGTTGGGTCGGTGATTCCCGCCTCGCGACGGTGGGCCTTCCGCCTCAATCGGGTGTGGGGGACGGGTCGTCGTCCTGCTCCGGCTCATCCTGCTCCAGGCGATCGGAGTCACCTTCGACGGGCGTGTCGGTCGGGGAAGCTTCCGGACGGTCGCTCTCCAGAGCTTCGCTGATCAAGCGGCTGATCTCGATCGACTTCTTGACACCCTCGTCCAGCTTGAAGGCGAGCGTGGGGGTGAAGCGGGTCTGGAGTCGAGCGGCAACCTTCGACTGGAGGAAACCGGCCGCGTGCTGGAGGCTCCGGAGGCGCCCGACGCTGGTCGGCGTCACTGCCCATGATCGACACGAAGACCGTGGCGTTGCGAAGGTCTCCGGAGACCTCGGCACGGAGGACCGTGATGCCCCGGGCACGCGGGTCGGCCATCTCGAAGAGGATGGCCTGGGAGACGACTTCCCGGATGGCTTCGGCCACGCGCAGGGTTCGATGAGAAGGCATGACGTAGGGGCCTCACGCTCACACGGATCGGCTCAGCGGTCCTCGAACCGGGGTGGCTCAACGATCGCGACGCGGGGATGCGCTGCCACGGCGTCCGCCACGCGGTCGAGCAGCTCTCGGGCCTCGCGACGGCTACGGCTGACCGTGGCGGCGCCGAGCAAGACCTCGGCCGGCGGCTGGTCGGGGCCGAGGTCGGCCAGTGAGATGTTGAAGTGTTCTCGGAGTTTACGGGTCATCGCTTGCAAGGCCTGGCGCCTCTGACGTTGGGTCTCACAGCCGTCGAGCTGGAGATGCAGGACGAGCGCGGCGACGTGCATGGTGCCTCACGCCCGGCGGAAAAGCCGGCGAATCCAGCCGCGGCCGTCACCGAGAGATCCCGGAGACGGCCGCGGCCTGGCTTGGCGAGGCTCCGAAGCGGCGGTTCGGCGCGGCCTCAGAGCGTCCGGCGGATCACGTCGATGCGGTAGCACTCGATCGTGTCGTCCACCTTGATATCGTCGTAGTTGGAAATCTTGATGCCGCACTCGAAGTTTTCGCGGACCTCGCGGATGTCGTCTTTGAAGCGCTTGAGTGCGTCGATGGTACCCTTGTAAATCTCTCGGCCCTCCCGGATGATCCGGGCCTTGGCCGAGCGTTCGATGATCCCTTGCGTGACGAAGCAGCCGGCGACCGTGCCCACCTTGGAGATCTTGAAGACCTGCCGGACGGTCGCCCGGCCGAGGTGGACCTCCTTGATCTCGGGCACAAGCATGCCCTCGACCGCCTTCTTGATCTCGTCGGTGACCTGGTAAATGATGTCGTAGCGACGGATGTCGATCTTCTTCTCTTCGGCCAGCGACATGGCTCGGTCTTCGGGCGCGACGCGGAAGCCGATGATGATCGCGTCGCTGGCCTCGGCGAGCATGACGTCGCTCTCGCTGACACCGCCGACACCCTTGAGCAGGATGCGGATCGGGACCTCGTCGTTCTTGAGCTTCTCAAGCTCCTTGCTGAGGGCTTCGAGAGAGCCCTGAACGTCGGCCTTGAGGATCAGGTTGAGGCTCTTGACCGACTGCTCGGCCATCCGGGTGTAGATGTTTTCAAGCGTGACGGCCTGGCGTTCGCCGAGGGTGGCTCCACGACCGCGGGCGCGGCGGGTTTCGGCGATCTCGCGAGCCCGGCCGATGTCGTCGAGCACGGCGAACTTCTCGCCGGCCTCGGGAACCTGGTCCAGGCCGGAGATTTCAACGGGCGTCGAGGGGCCGGCCTCCTGGACGGAGCGGCCCTTGTCGTCGTAGAGGGCGCGGACTCGGCCGAAGGCGTCGCCGCAGACGACGATGTCGCCGACGTGGAGGGTGCCTTCCTGGACGAGCACAGTCGCGACGACGCCGCGGCCCTCGGAGATCGACGCCTCCAGGCAGGTGCCGGAACCGGGCCGGTTGGGGTTGGACTTCAGTTCGAGCAGCTCGGCGAGGGTCTCCAGGGTGGAGAGCAGGTCGTCGAGACCGCGGCCCGAGAGGGTAGAGGTCCGAATGATCTCGGTCTCGCCGCCCCACTCGGCCGGATTGAGGCCCTGCTGGGCCAGCTCACCGTAGATCTTGTTGATGTTGGACTGCGTTTCGACGTTGGCCAGGTCGATCTTGTTCAGGGCGACGATGACCGGGACCTCGGCGGCCCTGGCGTGGGCGATCGCCTCGACGGTCTGGGGCATCACGCCGTCGTCGGCGGCGACGACGAGGACGACCATGTCGGTCACGTTGGCACCACGGGCCCGCATCGAGGTGAAGGCCTCGTGGCCGGGGGTGTCCACGAAGGCGATCTTGCGGCCGTTGTGTTCGATCTGGTAGGCGCCGATGTGCTGCGTGATGCCGCCGGTCTCGGTATCGACAACGTTGGCGCGGCGGATCTTGTCGAGCAGCGAGGTCTTGCCGTGATCGACGTGGCCGAGGATCGTGATGACCGGCGGACGGAGTTCGAGCTGCGCGGCGTCCTCGTCCTGGGGGGCTTCGAGGAAGTCGAGCATCTCCTCCTCGGCGGTCTTCTGGCGAACGACCTCCAGCTCGACACCGAGCTCCATGGAGAGTTCCATCGCCAGCTCGTCGTCGAGCGACGAGTTGATGTTCACGCCCAGTCCGACGATGTTGATGAGCTTGCGGAGGATGTCGGACGCCTTGACGCCGATGGCCTCGGAAAGCGTTCGGACGGTAATCGGGGGCTCGATCTGGGCCTCGGTCTTGCGCGGGGCGACGGCGACGTTGCGGGAACCCCGGCCGTGTCGCCTGGGGCCGCGGCCACGGCCGCGGGAATCGTCGTCGGAGTCGAGCAGGGTCGAGGTGGGTTGAGGGGAGCCGCTCCCGCGACGTGCCACGGCTCGCTGGCTCCGCTTCTCGCGACGGCCGGCGCGGTCGGTGGCTCCGGCGCCGGCGCCGGCTCCGGCGCCGGCAGCGACGCGGCCGTGACGGTTACGACGGTCATCCTCTTCATCGACCGGAGGCGGCGGCACGCCGAGGCCCGCAGCCGGGGCGGCGGGTCCCTTGCGCGGTCCGGGTCCGACCGGAGCACCGCGACCGGGGGCGCCGGGCTTGCCGCCAGGTCCGCCAGCTCCCGGCATGTGGGGCAATTGCCCCGACTTGCGCATCTCCAGCAACTGGGCCGGCGTGAACTTCATGTCCGGCCGCTGCACGTTGCCTTCGGGGGCCGATGGGCGCGATGGCTCAGGCCGACGGCCCGAGGTCGGCGGTGCGGTGGGGGAGGCGACCGGCGGCAGTGGCCGTCCGGTCCGCGGGCCGCTCGGTCCTTCGCGGCGGGACGAACCTTCACCGCCACCCGATTCCGACCGACGGAGCGGGGGCTGGCTAGCGCCGAGATTTTGCGGCCGACCGGGCACGGAGCCACGGGTGCCGGCGGGCGGGATGTAATCGCTTCGCTTCAAGGGTTGCGAACCGGAAGGGCCAGGGCGGGACTCGGAGGGAGCCGAGGACACCGGGCCTCGGCCGACGGGCGGTTGCTGACCCGGGCGGGGCGGCGGGCCGCCGGTGCCGCGATCGCGATGGGGTGTGTGGCCGGCCAGTGGGCCGGCCTGCCGAGAGCTGCCGCCTCCCGGCCGGGTATGGCTGGAGAGTGGAGCCGAGCCGCGATGCTGCGGCGGGGCCTGGCCGCCGGACGCAGGTGGCGTGGAGGAGATTGGCCCGCGGGCCGGCGCGGAGGTCAACGAGCCACTCGCGGACGTCGCGGGCGCAGCCGAGGTCGGTGCCTGGGCCTGGGCCGGCGGAGGCGGGCTCGGCCGGGGACGTTCCGGCAGGTTGGTGGCAGTGGAGTTCGGTTCGGCCTCACTGGAAGCCGGTTTGCGCGGGGCGGTGGCGGTCGGAGAGATGGCGGGCGTCTCCGGGGGATGGGTGGTCGATGGTCTGGGGGTCGGCGCGGTTGCCGGGGCGGACGCGACCGGGCCAGAGGCTTCCGGGTTGCCCTCAATTAACCGCTTGACACGTTCGACCATCACTTCGTCTAGGCTCGCCAAAGGGCTGGGCTTGACGTCAAGTCCCTGCTTCTGCATTCGGTCGATCAGATCCTGGCTCTTCAGCCCAAGCTCTTTGGCCAACTCGTGGACACGCGTGGACAACGGCAACTCCTCCTGTGGCGGCGCGGGACAGAACGAGGCCGGCCCGGGCCGATCGGTATTGTGGACTTCACCGACCGGTCGTGCCAACCCCAGTTTCTCGCACCGTTAACGCCTCGCCCAGGGTGGGGGCAGGCGCCAGGGGAAGGAGCGATGGGGGGCGTTCGACGCAGCCGGAACGCGGGTCTGGCCCGTGCGACACGGGCCTCATAGCTGGTTCATGTCCGGGTCTTGGTCTGCGTGGCTGACCTCTCCCGAGCCGGTCGAGGAGGGGTCGGGGGTGGGTAAAGGGGGGTGATTGGGGCCCTCGCCGGCGGGCCGGGCTTCGATCTCCTGCTGGGTGGAGCCGCTTTCGACGGCATCGGTGACGATTCGCTCGGTCTCGTCCTGGTCAGCATCACTGGGGGGATGGGTGATTTCGTGGCCGGTGGCCTCGTCGTGACTTTCCTCGGCGAGAGCGAGGTCGCGCAGGTCTTCCGCCTCATCCTCGCCTTCCAGCCCACGCTCGTCGGGCTCAGTCGGGCCTTCCTCGGCGCTGAGTTCCTCATGGCCCTCGATGGGGCGAAAGTCCTCGGGACCGGTCTCGCCGGGTTCGGGTGTGGTCAGACCGGGATCGGCTTGCATCTCATCGGTGACATCGGTTGTGGCGGGCGACTCGGCGAACAGCTCGTCGAGGGTCGGCTTCTTCTCGTCGCCGCCGGCCCCTGCGTCTGCGGTGGTCGTCTCGGCGGCAGGAGCGGAGGCACGAGCCCCCTTGCGACGCGGGGCCTCTTCCTCTTGCTGCTCGGCCAGTTCTTCGGCCTTGGCCACAATTTCCGTTGCCACTTCTTCGCTCAGACCCTCGATCGTGTTCAGAAGGTCATCAATTTCCATGACCGAGAGGTCATCGTAGCTGAGGATACCCTGCTCGACGAGTCGCTCGGCGAGGTCTTGATCGACTCCCTCAATCACCTGGAAGGTGCCGACCGCCTTCTCGATCAGCTCGTCCAGCTCCTCGCTGGTCATGATCTCGATGTCCCACCCCACGAGCTTCGAGGCCAGGCGGACGTTCTGCCCGCGGCGACCGATGGCTAGCGAAAGCTGGTCTTCCCGGACCAGGACAATCGCCCGCCCGAGGAGCTGGCAGAGCATCACTTCCTCAATCTCGGCCGGCTGCAAGGCGTTGGGGATGAGCACTTGCAGCGACTCGTTCCAGCGAACGATGTCGATCCGCTCGCCGCCCAGCTCATCGACGATGTTCTTGATCCGCGTTCCTCGCACGCCGACGCAGGCGCCCACGGCATCGACCTTCTGGTCGATCGAGCTGACGGCTACCTTCGAGCGGTAACCGGCCTCGCGAGCGAGGGCCCGGATCGCGATAATGCTATCGGCGATCTCGGGGATCTCCAGTTCGAAGAGGCGGCGGACGAAGTCGGAGTGGGTGCGGCTGAGGATAATCTTGACCCGCTGACCGACCTTGCGGACGTCGAGGATGATGGCGCGGACCCGTTCGCCTGGGTGGAGGTCGTCGCCCGGAATCTGCTCACTCCGGGGCAACAGGGCGTCCGTCTTGCCGAGGTTGACCGTGACAGCTCCGCCCTCGAAGCGCTGGACGGTGCCGGTGATCAGCTCGCCTTTGAGCGTCT
Organism: uncultured Planctomycetales bacterium; assembly: GCA_963752755.1. Classification (GTDB taxonomy): domain Bacteria; phylum Planctomycetota; class Planctomycetia; order Isosphaerales; family Isosphaeraceae; genus CAVVZJ01. Next base: position 82,084 of record CAVVZJ010000017.1, read on the forward strand.
CGAACTCGTCGTAAAGGCTGTCCCGCTCGGCCTCGCGGATCTTCTGGATAATGACCTGCTTGGCCGTCTGGGCGGCGATCCGGCCGAAGTCAGGTGGTTCGACGACCTCGCCATCGGCCAGGGTGGAGATCTTGCCGGTCTCGGGATCGATCTGAACCTGGATGTCTTCGGCCGTCGGATAATGCTTCTTGGCCGCGGTCGCGAGGGCCGATTGAATCCCCTCGAACAAGACTTCCTTGGGGATGTTCTTGTCGCGGTGGATACTATCCACAATTCGCACCAGATCGACGCTCATGAAAACTCCTCCGGGGGCGAGCGCCTGACGGACCTCTCTCGTGCGGTTGGGCGCGGCGGACCCGAACCGATTCCCACGCCGGAGAAGGCGTGGTTCGGATCCTCCTGCCGCACGGACCTTGCGAGATCCGGCGCGACGCCTCCCCGGGACGCGGGCGGTCGTGCGGGCCGAAACGCACAAACGACCACCGGCAGACCGCGGCACTCCCGCCTGCCGTGCGATCAGTATTCCAGGCAGTGCGATCGGCGGCTTGAAAAGCCCGACCGCCACCCGAACCCCGACCGCCAGCACCGGCCACGGCCCCAAGTCATAAATTACCAAGTGGTTGACATCACTGTCAAGCTTCCGAACAATACTCGTGGAAAGCCGCATCCGACACCATCCTCCCGGTCGGTTCCTCCCGAGGAGTTCCTGGCCCGACGATGAGCCTTACCCCCAATCCCAGGCAGGACTTGCGCCGGACTCTCGAAGCCGCGGGGCTCCGTTGCACCCGCCAGCGCCTGGCCGTTTACGACCACCTGCTTCATGCCGTGCCTCACCATCCGACGGCCGAGGAGGTTTTCCTGGCCGTCAAGGCGGAGGTCCCCCGCCTGAGCCTCGCCACAGTCTACAAGGTGCTCGACGCCCTGGTGATCGGCGGCCTCGTCTCGAAGCTGGCGGCCAAGGACGGCACGGCCCGTTATGATGCCCGCACCGAGGACCATTATCACCTCCGCTGCGTCCGGACTGGTACCGTCCACGACCTTCCGACCGGCTTTGACCCCGACCTGCTTGGAGAAGATCGACGGCTCGGATTGTTGAACAACTCCGCGCCTCGGGCTTTCGTGTGACCGGTTATCGGCTCGAACTGATCGGTTACTTCGAGGACGAGCGGTCCCATAGGCCCGCCTCGCGGACCTGAGTAGGCGTCTCCGTGCCTCGCATCGACCTCTTCTCGCGTGGACTGCATCAACCGACCGATCTGCAGACCCCACAATAAGCGCTGTGGACGAGGCCCATTCCGAAGGACTCGTCATTGAGGTGATCCCGCATCAAAGAAAATCGACAAAAGCCCCTGCATGTCTTCCAGCCCAGAGAATCCGGAAGCCAGGCCGACGGTTCCTGGATGGATCGACACGCACGCTCATCTGAACGACGAGCGATTGCAGGGTCAACTGCCCCGGATTCTCGACGAGGCGCGGACCGCGGGCGTCGCGCAGGTGCTCTGTATCGGGACGACGGCCAGGGATAGTGCGGAGGCCCTGGAGATCGCCGTCGGAACCGCGGGGTCTTCGCCGCGGTTGGGATTCAGCCCAACTATGTCGCGGAGGCGAAGCCGGGCGACTGGGAGCAGGTCGTCCAGCATGCGACCGACCCGGACCGTTCACGCCATCGGCGAGACAGGACTGGATCGCTACTGGGATCACACGCCTTTCCCGCGGCAGCAGGTGCTGTTCGATCGCCACCTCGACGACTCGCCCGCGAGCGCGGACTGCCGGTCGTCATCCATTGCCGCGATTGCGAGCGGGACATCATCGACCAACTCGGCCGAATCGGCGGCCCTGTCAAAGGGGTGCTGCACTCCTTTACCGGAACCTGGGACGATGCCCAGGCATTCCTCGATCTCGGGCTGCATCTCTCGTTCGCAGGCATGGTGACCTTTGACTCAAAGAAGTTAGACAACCTCCGCCAGACCGCGGCCCGGGTTCCCCTGGAGCGTCTGCTGGTGGAGACGGACAGTCCCTATCTCAGTCCGCACCCATACCGCGGCAAGACGAACACGCCGGCACGGGTCGTCGTGACCGCCAACCGGCTGGCAAGCCTTCGCGGAATGGAAGCTGGCGAGTTTGCAGAGGCGACGACCAGCCAATGCTCGTCGCCTCTTCCAATTGCCCGAGGACCAAGAGATCGGTGAGAGGTTTCCCTAGGCCTCCCTCCTTTGGCATCTAGCCTGATGCGTAGAACCGATCGTCGAAAGGAGCTTATTCCATAATTTCGATCATTTTCCTTGCAGTCCACGGCTTATAATTCCGAGGTGCCCTGTCGCTGCCGGATTCTTCTGGTGGAGGCACGAACTTTGCGTTGCCGAGAGCGGACCGTTCCCCTCATTGACATCACTGACGGTCCGGGAGGTTGCGGTGACTGATAGTTTCGTCTGGAAATCGGTCCTCTTGCTGGTGCCGATCCTTGGGATGTTTCTGGTCGGAGCGTGGCTGACGCTCCGGAGTGGAGTGATCGGTGTCGCTGCTGGCGGGAATTCGGGTCGCGGTTACCGGATCGCGCTGGAGAACCTGACCCGTATGATCGTGACACTTGTCGCAATCCTCGGAATCTTTCTGGCGATCCAGTTCGTGGTCGGCTACCGAGTGCCGTTGACCCTGAACCTGGTTTCCCGTTGAGGGGAATGGGCTTAATCAGACGCCGCGACGGTCGGGTTCCCAGATGAGCTTGTGAAGCTGCAATTGCATCCGGAGCGGTAGCCCCGAGGCCAGAACCCAGGAGGCGAGATCCTCCGCGGCCACCCGCCCGAACGCAGGTCCGACAAGGATCGGCACCCGTTCAATCAGGCCGTGACGGCGGATCACCTCCAGCGACCATTCGAAGTCGTCGCGGTCGCAGATGATGACCTTCAGCTCGTCAACGGGCTTCAACTGATCCAGGTTCGGCCAGAACATCGCGTCGGCCTCGCCGGAGCCTGGGGTCTTCAGGTCGAGGATAATCCGGACCCGCGGATCGACCGGCCGGATGTCGATCGCGCCACTGGTTTCGAGCAAGACCGACTTACCGAGGTCTGCCAGCCTCGACATCAAGGGGAAGACTTCCGGCTGGAGCAAGGGCTCTCCACCCGTCACCTCGACAAGCCGATCGGGGAAACGCCGAACTGCGTCGAGCAATTCCTCTAGACTCATCACCTGACCTTGATGGAAGGCGTGCGGAGTATCGCAATACCGGCAGCGCAGGTGACAGGCGGTGAGCCGGACGAAGACGCAGGGCAGTCCGGCGTGGGTGCTCTCGCCCTGAAGGCTCCGATAGATCTCGTGAATGACGAGCGAACCCTCCGGCTTGCCGATGAGCGGTCGGAGTCGCGATTCGGGGATCTCCGATGAGGGAGTTGACGCCGCCGGAACAACGGCGGCGGAGGAGATGGACTCAATCGAGAAATCGCGGGGAGAACGGTGGGTCATCGGGAAGGGCCAGAGAGTCGGAACGAAGTCGGGGTCTTCGGGATTCGCCCCAATTCTACCCGCCCGACAAGGGAAAGGCCGGGAATCGGGCGATCCGCTCCGGTTCCCGGCCTTATCGAGAATCGACCGCTCCGACATTCGGGCGTCAGGGATGACGCGTCGCTGCGTTCTGGGAGACACGGTCCCAGGCGTCGCGGGTGGCGGGACGGGCGCGATCCCAGTCGAGTCGGCATTCCCCTCGGGCCTGCTCCCAGCCACGGGAAAGCTCCGGCTCGGCCTCGTCGAAGGTCCGGCCGGTGTCGCGGGAGCGCGTCTCCCAGCCGTAGCGGTAGGCCGGGGCGTAATCCTCGTAACGGCTCCGCGATCGACGTAGGGTCGAGACTGGTGGTTCTCGCGCCAGTAGGCTTCCTCGGCAGTCGGGTCGATCGACTCGGCGACCCCCTTGCCGGCCAGGCCGCCGGCCACGGCTCCGACCGCCGCGCCAATCGCCGCGCCGGCCGGTCCGCCCGCCGCACCGATCGCCGCGCCCGCCGCACCTCCGCCCGCCGCACCGATGCCCGTGCCCACGGGATGGGCGCCGGGCGCGTCGGTGATCGGGTCACGATTCTCGTCGCTAGCCTCCTCGGGACGGACGGGCTTGCGATTGCTGTATTCGGCCATGATCGTTCCTCGCTTCACTCTGGAGGTTTGGGATTCCAGGAACGCCGACGATCAAAGTTTGCAAACGCAATGCCGGCAACTCCGATTCCCCGGAGTGGAAAGACGATCGACCGCCTCGGGCTTCAAGGCGATCGCTCTGCGCGGCCCTCACCCTCGCGAATCCGGTAACGTGCATTGGTTGCGAGACCCTCGAAACGCTCAACCAGTCCGGAGGGCCAGCGAACCTCAATCGCCTCCACCTGCGTCGCGTCACCCAGGCCGAAATGGAGTCGGGGAGAGCTGGCTGACTGGTAGCTACCACCACCGAAACGCTCCGCCACCTGCCTGCGTCCCCCCGCCACCACGCTCACCCGCGCACCGATCGCGTCGTGGTTGGAGCGAGCCCCCTCCAGTCCGAGGCTCAGCGAATGACCGCCCTCGGTCTGGTTGTGGAGGTAGGCCAACGGCTGTCCCTGCGACAGGATCAGGACGTCTTCGCGGCCGTCGTTGTCCAGGTCGCCAATCGCCAGGCCGCGACCGACTCGGGGCACGTCCCAGGGCGGTCCCGCGGCCGATGAGACATCGACGAGCCGGCCGTCCTCCGTGCCGGCGAGGAGTTGCGAGGGCATTGCGTACGGATAGAACGGGCGGTTGTCGTTGACGTGCCCGTTGGCCGTCACCAGGTCGAGCCGGCCGTCGTTGTCGAAGTCGAGGAAGGCGGTCCCGAAGCCGAGCAGGTAACGGGTCGCGATATTGAGGCCGGAGGGGTTCGACCAGTCCGTGAAGAGGCCCGAGCCGAGGTTGTGGTAGAGCGTCGAGCCCTCACCGTAGAAGTTGGTCACAACCAGGTCGAGCCGACCGTCGCGATCCAGGTCGCCGCAGGCGACGCCCATGCTCGCCTGATACCCGCCTTCGCCGCTACCCGAGGCGCCGGCCGACAAGCCGACTTCCTCGAACCGCAAGCCGCCGAGGTTGCGGAAGAGGTGATTTGCGGTGCCGTCGTTGGCGACGTAGAGGTCGGTCCACCCATCATCGTCAAGGTCCGCCGCCACGACACCCAGGCTGCGGCCGTCGGAATCGACGATTCCGACCTCCCCGGTTACGTCCACGAACCGCCCGCCATCATTACGGAAGAGATGATCGGGGGCCGCCTGGACCTTGCTCGGGTCGCAATAGAAGAACTTCCCCTCCTCGTTGAGACACTTCACTGGATGGTCAGGGTCATAGATCATGTAATGGCAGACGTACAGGTCGAGGTCGCCGTCACGATCCAGGTCGGCGAAGGCGGCCGAGGTTGGGTTGTCGCGGGAGCCGGCCAGACCTGTGGCCTCGGTCGCGTCCTCGAACGTGCCGTCACCCCGGTTCCGGAGCATCTGGTAGGAGCGGAGCCGGGTCAGAAACAGGTCGGGATCACCGTCGTTGTCGAAGTCGCCGACCGTCGCGCCGAGGCCGTAGCTTCGGGGCATCGTGGCGAGTCCCGACGTCTTGGTGACGTCCTCGAACGTGCCATCGCGCCGGTTCCGGAAGAGGCGATCCGGCTCGCGCGGACGGGCCGGGTCGTCCTCCAACGACCCACCTTGAACGACGAAAACATCGAGCCAGCCATCGCCGTCGAAGTCCAGCAAGGCGACGCCCCCAGACATCGTCTCGGGGAGGAGTCGATCCGCGGAGACGCCGTGGTCGAAGGTAAAGCGGAGTCCGGCCGCCTCGGCCTCATCGACGAATTGCGGTCTGGTCGGAGCCGCCGCTTTGGTCTCGGCATCCCGGGACTTCTCCCGAGACCGCTTTTCCGGCCGGATCGCGGCCAGTCGCTCGGCCAGGGTTGACGCGGCCTTACCCAGACGCTTGGTCTGGTCCCTGGAATCGGCGACGAGAGTCCTCGCGGCCTGGGGCCAGCCGTCGCGTCCGTGGCGGGCCAGCAAGGACCAGGCCCGAGCCTGGAACGGATTGCCGAGCTTCCCGGCCAGTTCCGCCAGTTCGCCGGCGCTGGTCTGGAAATCCGCGGCCAGGAGCAGGTCGCGGAAACGGTCCTTGGCGCGGTCGATCTTGGTCTTGCGGAGGTGGTAGGATTCGGCCTGCCGGGTCGCGCCCGAGCGGGCGGCCAGGGCGGCCATCCGTTCGAGGGCGAACGGATGGCTGGGCTTCTTCGCAAGGACGGCATTCCAGGCGCGACGCTCGGACTCCGGATTGTCTTCCAGGGCAATCAGGCGGGCCTGGAGTTCGAGGTTTTCCGTCTCGGAAAGACTCCACGCACCGAGATGAGAAAGAGTTTGCCAGGCTCCATCGCGGTCGTCGCTGGCGAGTGCCAGTTCGAGACAACTCCTCCAGACGGCGGGATCGTCTGGGCGGCGTTGCCGACACGAAGCGAGCCGGGAACGGGCCTCGTCAAAATGGCCCGTGGCGATGGCGTGGTTGGCCTGGCCCAGCCAGACACGGTCATCGGTCGAATCCGCATGCTCCAGGGCATACCCGAGCGCCTCGATCGGCAGGGGGGAATTGTCGAGGAACCAGAGTTCCTCCAGGTCGGCGGCCGGGTTCGGGGATCGGACCAGAGAGTCGCGGAGAATTTGACGGACCTCACCGACGCGCCCCTCGAACCGGTAGAGCCGGCTCAAGACCCGCTCAACCTCGTAGCGATCGGCGACGGCGTGGGGCATGGCGGCCAGCAGGATCTCCTCGGCCGGGGCATATCGTCCGGAATTGATCAGCTCGTTGGCCCGGAGTGCCGCGGCGCGGCGCCAAACCGGGAGCCGGGATCGACGTGCTCCCAGGCGTCGAGCGCCGCGTCGAATCGACCAAGCGATTGCTCGCAGACGCCGAGCCGGAAGAACAGTTCCCCCTCGGCCGGCCAATGTCCGGCCAGATCCTTCAGCCGACGCCTCGCCGTAGCATAACGGCCATCGTCCATATCGCGCCGGGCCTGGGTCAGCTCGCGGTGTAACTGACGCCGCGCATGAGCCCGGTAAGCGATCCCCGCCGCGATGAGCCCGGCCAGGGCGACGGCGATCGGCAACCAGCGTCGCCACATCGACCTCTCCTTATCGCCGCAGGTCGCGATTGGCCTGAAGTTTATAAAAATTCGCAAGGCCGGTATCGCCACGTCGCGCGTAGTGTTCGGACAGCAATCGGTTTGCCTGCGTGTGGCCGGGATTGTGAGCCAGCACGGTCCTCAACCAGCGCACGCCGACCTCCGCCTGGCCGTGGTCCAACATCCATTGCGCAATTTCACAGCGAAGCCGGTCGTTGTTCGGGTCCTGATTGAACTGGCGCTGGATCTCTCTGAGTTGCTTCTGCTCGGCCCGGAGCCGCTCCGAGCGAACCCGTTCCCCCTGGGCCTCGTCACTTCGTCCGAGCCGTTCGAGGGCCAGACCACGACGATAGGCGACCTCGGCATGGTAGGGGTCGATCTGGTTGGCCCGGTCGAGCCGTGAGAGTGCGATCGTGGGGTCGTTCAGGGCCAGGTCGATCCCGGCCCGCTCCTGCAGCGCTTCGACGTGCGCCGGAGCGACCTCCAGGGCCCGGTCGAGATGCTCGATCGCCTCCGCCTGGCGGCCGAGGGAGAGTGCCGCTCGGGCGGCTCCGACATGAGCGTCGGCATCATCGGGGTTCCGGGCCAAATAAGCAGCAAACTCGCGGGCAGCAGTCTCGGGGCGATGCGACTGGCGAAGCGCCTCGGCGAGGCCGAGCCGGGCGCGATCGAGGTCGGGTGCACGACGTAGAGCCTCGCGGTAATGATCCACAGCCCGTTCAGGACCGCCTTGCTCGGCCCGGAGGTCGATCTCGCTCATCCAGAGGAAGGGCGTAGGATCACCCGGCGCGGCCTTCCCCCACCGATCGAGCACCGCCGTTGCGAGAGGCAGCCGGTAGGACTCCAGATACAGGCGCGCCAGCACTTCCAGCACTTCGGGGTCGGGCCGATCACTCCCCTGGACGATCCGGACCAGCACCTCCTCAGCCTCCGCCGGCTGACCCGTACGGGCGAGCAAGAGAGCATCGAGCCGCTGGAAGGAAACGAGGCCGATGCCGACGGCGCGAGCCCGTTCCAGTGCCGCCCGGCTTTCTCGGAACCGACCTTGCGCATAAGCGATGCGAGCCCGCAGAAGATGGGCCTCCGCGGCGTCAGGGCGGGCCTGGAGCCAGTGCTCCAGAACCCTGTCGGCCTCGTTGAAGCGACGCGCCTCGAAGAGTTGACGTGCCTCCGAGGCGAGGGCGCGGACGTCCACTTCCCGCCAGGCCCGCGTGAGGATCAGACTAACCAGCACAAGCCCGGTGGCCAGCACCATCACGCGACGAGACAGGAGCTTCCAGACACGACCAGGTGCCGGGCTCTCACGAATCATCCTCGGTCCGGGACGCGACTCCATGTGGGCAGAGAGACTGGGGACGATTACTTCGACTTCGCCGCTTCCTCGGCCGCGGCCTTCCTCGCCTTGGCCTCAGCCTCACGCGAGAGCTTCGGCGACATCGACTCGGTCAGCGGCTTGGCCATCGGCGTGTAATCCTTGGAAAAGTCCACATCTTCGGGAACCCCCTCTTCCGCGCCCCCTCCGCAGCCGGTGCTGAGGAGGGTGAGTGGGGCCAGGAGTAGAACCAGGCAGACGAACCGGCGCATGGGTCGATACTTCCTTGGGATTGTGACACGGAACGATCGGGACTGATGCGCGCCACCGTGTTGGGCGCGGGGAAGCGTGAGCGGCCCGAGATCCGCTCGGGTAGCTCACGAGTTCGGAGGGAAGACGGGGCGGGTTCCGGGACGAAGTTGGCTGGCGAATCGCGATCAAACATCACTGATACTGGTCGGAGCTGATGACCTCGCGTCCCTTCTTGGTGCCCAGGCCCCACCAGACTTGCGGATTGATCGTGTCCTTGATGAAGTGGACCGAACCGTCAGTCATGCAGACGTTCACGCCACCCGGGTGATCGCTGGTCGCCGTGACCTGCGTGGTGACGGCACCCCAGGGATTGGTGGCCGGCGCTGGGGAGTCATTGGTGTTGAAACAGGAGAGCCCGTTGGGTGTGTTGAAGTGGATGTAGGCGCTGTTAGATGTATGCCAGGGGTACGAGAGGGACCAGTGGGCTCCGCTCAGGTACGACCCGGCCGAAGCCTGGGTGCCTGGCACATTCTTGCACATCTGTACAGCTTGGAGCGCCAGCGTGCCGTTGCCAGAGCTCATGCCGCCGAGGTAGCTCGGGCCGAAGGTGATGCTGTAGAAGCCACGATTGCCGTCGGGCCCGGCCGGGGTCACCGCGTCATTGCCAGGCAGTCCCTTGAGCTTCTCGCTGAACAGGGCCGTTTGGCTCGTGCCGTCGCGGATCGAGGCGAAGCCGAAGTAAGCCATGTTTGAGTCGCGGCCCCACCACTCAGCGGGATAGTTCGTATAGTTCTGGACGATCGTGCCGCTCCAGTTCTTGATAACGCCCGGACCGCCGTGGTTGCCGTGGTAATTCGAGGCCGCCCAGGGCGAGGAGACCCGGCCCTCGACCGAGTCGGACGGGCAAAGCAGGAACGCCAGCTGCGTGAAGCCAACGGTGTAGTTCGTCGGCTGATCCGCACCATCCTTGAAGTTGTAGGCGTCGTAGAGCGGCTGACCTTCCAGTTCCGGCAGGATCGAGACGGCCCAGCTCGCGTTCCAACCCCAGCCGGGACCAACGCCTGCCGTCGTCCCATACGCCGGCCCGAGGAAAACGCCATCGGCTGGGAGAATGTTGTACCGCGAGTGGTAGCCGTGGACCGCCAGGCCCAACTGTTTCAGGTTGTTGGTACACTGCGCCCGCCGCGCAGCCTCACGAGCGGACTGCACAGCAGGAAGCAACAACGCAACCAAGACTCCAATGATCGCAATCACGACGAGCAGCTCGATCAAGGTGAAGCCGAGCTGTGGTCGCCGAAACCGACGGAGAGACGACCTCATGCGAATGCACCTCTACCCCAGAAGGGAGATGGACGAATAGGGTTCATCTGGGAGCGTGAGTCTCGACAATGCATCTCATTGATTACACTCAAGAAACCGAGATTGCAAACAAAAACCTCCTAAATCCAATAGTAACCGCCTGTTATGAGATGACGTATTTGCGGGTCATGTCAACGAAAAACTCAACGGTCGCGTTTGGTTGAGACGATGTAGGCGAACCAAAAGCACGCAAACATGTGTGATGTAGCGCTCTGAGCTCTCCGTCTTCCCCCGCCTGGCCTGGCAGCATTGGAGGGGGGGCCGGTATGATTCGGTCTGCGATCAGGATCTACCCGAAGTGTAGCTCTCGAAGGGATCTCGGCAAGGGAAGATTGACGACGAGTGAGGTCACGATGGCCAGGATTGATGAGCAATTGCAACCTCCCATGGTGGGTGTGGTGATGGGGAGTCGCTCAGACTGGGACACGATGCGGCATGCCGGCCGAGATCCTGACCGAACTTGGGGTGCCTTACGAAGCACTGGTCGTCTCAGCGCATCGGACGCCGGAACGACTCTACCGCTACGCCGAGCAGGCCGCATCGCGGGGTCTGGAACTGATCATCGCTGGCGCCGGCGGAGCGGCTCACCTTCCGGGGATGCTGGCGGCGTTGACGGTGCTGCCCGTGCTGGGTGTGCCGGTGGAGAGTCGAGTATTGCGAGGGGTTGATTCCCTGCTCTCGATCGTGCAGATGCCCCGGGGTGTGCCGGTGGGCACGCTGGCCATCGGTCCGGCCGGCGCGGCGAATGCGGGCTTGCTGGCAGCGGCGATGTTGGGCGGGAAGTATCCGGCGATCCGCGAGAGCCTGAAGTCCTTTCGAGCGGCCCAGACCGAAGCCGTCCTGGAGTCGCCGGAATGAGCTCGATCGGCCGGAATCCGCAACGTCCTCCACCCGCCCGCAACGCTCGGTGTCGTGGGAGGTGGACAACTCGGTCGGATGTTCCTTCAGGCGGCGCAAAGGATGGGATTCCGGACCGTCGTGCTGAGCGCGACGGCCGACTCGCCGGCCGGTCAGGTGGCCGGAGAGGTCCATCGTGGCTCCGCCGGACGACCTCCGGGGCTTCCGGGAACTGGCCGAGGCCGCCGAGGCGATCACTGTCGAGTTCGAGAACGTCTCCGCATCAGGGCTTCGCTGGCTGGCGCGGCGGCGGATCGTGCGGCCAGCCTGGAACGTCGTCTGGACGGCTCAGAACCGCCTTCGGGAAAAGACGTTTCTCCAACGCCACGGCTTTCCGCTGACGCCTTGGCATCCCGTGCGGACAGAGTTGGAGCTTGACGTCGGCTGTTCGCGACTTGGGATTGCCACTGATCCTCAAGACAGCCGCCTCCGGCTATGACGGTAAGGGGCAGGTCCGACTCGAACCGGAGGACGACCCACTCGCGGCCTGGACGAGCTTGCGGCGGGTCACCTGCGTGGCGGAGGCTTTGGCGAGCTTCCGGGTGGAGGTCTCGTGCGTCGTGGCCCGGGGCCCCGATGGCCGCGCGATGGCATACCCGGTTTGCTGGAACCAGCACGAGCGTCATATCCTCGACGCGACCCTCGCCCCCGCCCCGATCGGGCCGGTGGTCACCCAGGAGGCCCGCCGGTTGGCCCTCGGCGTGGCCGAGGCTCTCAATCTGGCAGGTCTGCTGACCGTTGAGTTCTTCCTCAGCGACGAGGGCCGGCTTCTGATCAACGAGCTGGCTCCACGCCCCCACAACTCCGGCCACCTGAGCATCGAGGCGGCGGTCACCAGTCAGTTCGAACAGCAGGCGCGCACCCTCGCCGGCCTGCCGCTGGGGGACAGCGGACTCCTCGCTCCGGCCGCGATGGTGAACCTTCTCGGCGACCTCTGGGCGAACGGCGAACCTGATTGGGACGCGGCGTTGCGGCTCGATCCGGGCGTCCACCTCCACCTCTACGGCAAGCGCACCCCCTTGCCAGGTCGCAAGATGGGACATCTAACGGTCCTCGATCGCGACCCGGACGCCGCGCTGGCCCGTGCCCTGGCGTCGCGACGTGCCTTGACCGATCGACACCCCCGACGTCCCACGTGAGCCGGTATGGGCCCTCGCGTCACAAACGGAATGAGTGTCACGAATTCCGATCAGCGAGCTTCCGATGGTGTCTCGGGGTCGGACCTCTCAGGGTCGGTCGCCGTGGTGGACGGGCGAGCCGGCGGAGGAGCGGGGCCAAGCGACGACGCCACCCGACGCGCCTTCTTCAGCGCAGCGATGGCTTCGAGCCGCTGGCTTTCGGCCGTGAGCCGTTCCCGTTCCGCCCACTCCCAGCCGACGAACGCCAGGCCGGTTAACATGAGGACGAGGACGAGCACCGACAGGCTGAGAAGGGTATTCTTCCGCTCCAGCCTCGCGATCCGTTCATAAGGCGATTCACTCATCGGCATCCCTCCCCGGTGTGACGGGTCGCGAGGTCCCGATCATCAAGAGACTAATCAGAAACGATTGATGAGGCAAGTCCGAATTGGCCAAATCCCGCGGCGCAATCGACACGGCCGGTACAATAAGATAGGTTCACAATCCGGAGGAACGTGGTGCGGCTTGGCCGAACCCGCCTGGCTCCTGACCCTCTTGCTCGCGGTGCTACCCTGGCTCCGGGAACGATGGCGGCCGCGGCTCTCCTGGCCAACCCTGGACGGCTGGGCGAAGGCCCCGCGCGGGCGGGCCGGCTGGCCCCGTCACGTTCCCTTGTTGCTCCGTGTCGCGGCCCTGGCCTGTCTGAGCGTGGCCCTTGCTCGGCCCCAGACCGTGGCAGGACAGGTCCGGATCGCGGGCCGAGGCGTGGCAATCGTGGTGGCGCTGGATCGCAGCACGACCATGCAGACCCGCGACTTCCCCGCCCCCCCGGTCCGATCACCCGCCTCGAAGCGGCCGGGGCGACGTTCGCCCGCTTCGTCCAGGGCCGGCCGGACGACCTGATCGGGCTGGTCACCTTCGCCCTGCTCCCAGAGACGTCCTGTCCCCCCACTCTCGACCACGCTTTTTTGACCGCGACGGCCCGTGCCGTCGAACCGGCCGGTCCGATGGACAACGGGACGAACATCGGCGACGCCGTCGCCTGGGCTCTCCGCGACCTCCGTCAGGCGACACCGCTCCACAAGGTCCTCGTTCTCCTGACCGACGGCCGCGAGGAGGTCGGCCAGGGGCCGGTTGTCTCCAATCCTCTTGATCCCGTGGAGGCGGCATGGCTCGTCTCCAAACTCGGCGCGACCCTCCACACCATCGCCATGGGCCGCCCGCCGTCCTCCGATTCCTCCTCCCACGGCAACGGTCCCGACTTCGACTTGCTCCGCCGAATGGCGGAGCAGGGAGGAGGCCGGGCCTTCGTCGCCGCCGGCATGGACGATCTGAACTCGATCTTCCGCGAGATCGACCGGCTGGAGAAGAGCCCGATCAACGGGACAATCCGGACCCGTTATCACGAGTGGTATGCTCCCTGGGCGGTTGCGGCTATGGTCTGCCTGGCACTCGACCGGCTCCTCTCGGCCGGGCGAATGCGGCAGGTCCCGTGACTGATGACCCGATCACTCGGCCCAAACGCTTTTTGCCCGATCCAGACCGTTCCCCACCATGCAAACCCCTTTTGATCCTTTCCTCGGATATCCGGAGGCCCTCGGAATCTTCCTCCTGATGGGCCTCCTGATCGTCCGCATCGTGGTTGGATCGCGGCGACGTCGTCGCGACTGGGCCAAGCTGGGGCAAGTCGGACGGCCTGCTCGTTCCGGCGCCAGGCTCTGGCTGGGGGCGATGGCATTCCTGACCGTGGCGCTGGCCCGACCGCGCTGGGGAGTCGATCGCGGATTCGGAGCTTCCGGCCGGGTCACGATGTCGTCCTGGCGCTGGACGTCAGCCGGAGCATGGCCGCCGAGGATGCCTTGCCGGATCGACTCGGGCGTGGCCCTCGCGTCGGCCGATTCACTGGTTCGAGCACTGGGGACCGAACCGGGCGGTCGGGTCGCGATCGTCGCCTTCGCGGGACGGGCGGTTCTACGCTGTCCGTTGACCGAGAACCTCGGCGCCGCCCTCGAACGGCTCCGTTCCCTGCGACCTGGCGGCGTCGAGCCAGGCGGCAGCGACTTGGCCGCGGCCCTCGACGCCGCGCTCGCGGCCCTAGATGCCGACCATTCCGGCCCCGAGGAAGGCCGCGCGATCGTCGTCCTGTCCGACGGCGAGTTCCACGGCGGGTCGTGGGCCTCGTTCGTGCCGCGGCTGAAGGAGAGCCGCATCCCAGTCCACACCGCTGCGATTGGCGACCCCGATCAAGGCCACGAGATCCCCGTCGCCGTTTCTGAGGGACCCGCACGCCCCCTGACTTACCAAGACCAGGTCGTCCTCTCGAAGCGCGACGACACTTCCCTCCGCGCTATCAGCACGGCGACGGGGGGAGCGTTCCTTCCGATCGGGCAAAAGTCGGTGGATCTGGGCCGGCTCTACAACGAGCAAATCCGACCCGAGGCCCTCCGCCGCCGCCGCTCGGAGAGTCAGGCCGATCGGATCGATCGCTTCCCGCTGTTCCTGGCCGCGGCTCTGGTGCTCGGAGTCGGCGGCTTCTTGGCCCGGGTTCCGGCGGCGACCGCTCTTGCTGACGTTGCTCGCGGCATCGCTGGTGGCGAGCCGATGCGGGGCCGAGGCCCACGACCGTCTCCGCGGTGGTCCGCGAGCGGTCGGCTGGCTTACGATCGCGGTAACTTTGCCACGGCCCTGGCCGACTTCGAGCAGGCGATCGTCCTGCGTCCCGATCACCCTCTCCCGCGCTACGACACCGCCGCGACCCTCTATCAACTTGGCCAGTTCGTCGAGGCCGAGGCACGCTACCGGGAGGCCCGCGAGCAGGCCGGTCCCGCCCTCCGGATGAAGATCGACTATGCTCTCGGCAACTGTGCCTTTGCTCGCGGCGACTACCGAGCAGCCCTGGAGGACTACGACCGCTGCCTCGCCTCCGAGGTTGCCGGTGCCGAGTTCAATCGACTCCGGGCCGACGCCTCGAAGAACCGCGCCGAGGCCGAGAAACGGATTCCTCCCGAGCCCAGTGAGCCCCAGGAAAGTGCAGCCAACGACCAGCCCCGGCCCGACGATCCCGGGTCCGGCTCCGAACGATCGGACGAAGCGAATCCGTCCGAGCCGCCGCCTTCGTCCCCTCCCAGCCCGGATGACGCCTCCTCGCCGACCAACGAGTCACCTCCAGGTCGTTCGAGCGGGAGTGGAGCGGGTGATTCCGGGTCGTCCGAACGCGAGAATCCCGTCGATCGACTCGCCTCGGCTATCGACAATATCCAGCAGGCGAAATCGCGTCGCCCAGACCGGCCCGATATCTTCGCCCCCGCGAGCGATCTCAAGGACTGGTGACCGAGCCGAACCGATGCCTGAACCGTTGTCCTCACGAAGTGTGGCCAGCCGACTTACCCTCGCCTTGCTGGCTCTCACGATGGGCCTGGCCGCCCGTTCCGTCGCCCAGGAGGAGACCCTGCTCCAGGCTCGTACCTTAGTCCCCCGCGGCCCTTACTACGTCGGCGAGGAAATCCCTTTGCGCGTGGTCGTCGAACCGGGAACGCCAAACGTCGAGGTCCTCGCTCCCCGGTTGCCGGAGGCGGAGTTTCACCGCGTCCGGACGGTAAAAGGCGAGACCTCGGTTGAGGGATCCGGAGAGCCGCGTTCCGTTCCGTTCCGCGTGATCGCTCGGCGACCGGGTCGGCTGGTCATCCCTGCGTTTCAAGTACGGTCCGGCGATCGCTCAACTCGCACGGCGCAGGTCGTGGTGGCGGTCCGTCCGGTGCCGGCCGCCGGGAGGTCGTCCGCGTTTCTTGGGGGTGTCGGCCGGTTACAACCGCAGGCCGAGGCCGAGCCGTCGACATTACCACTCGGGGAGACCTTCGAGTTCCGCATCCCGCTTCGAGGGCCGGGTTCGCTCGGGTTCACGCAAGCCCCAACATTGCAAGGGATCGATCGGAACGCGGTCCGCATCGAGATCCTCCCGACTCGCTTTGACCTCGCCGCCGCGTTGCCTTCGCGAACGTTCCGCTGGCGGATGCGTCCCAGCCGACCCGGCCGCTGCGTGATCCCGCCTCAGCCGGTGGCCACGTTCGATCCCCGATCCCAGGTCTACCAGACCCGGGCCACTCCGGCCGTCGCGGTCCAGGTTGAGGACGTTCCGGCTTTCGACCCGGCGCAACTTGACTACCGGTCGGAGGCGCCGCCGGATCGGGGCGGCACACGAGCGATCATTCTGATCCTCGTCTCGATCATTGTCATACTGCCCGTTCCGGTCGTCGCCGGCTTGTGGTGGGCCAGACGCCGAAGGCGAGGCGACCATCCCAGGACCCTCGCGGCCCGATTCGCCCGGGAACTGGCCCGGCTCGGGAGCGAGCAGAAGGCGGACGAGGTGGCCCGTCAGGTCGTCCGGTCGTTGGTCGCGTATCTCGCGGCGGCGACGGGTCGTCCGACCGGGGCTCTCACGCCCCAGGAAGCGCAGGCGGCCATCGAGGCGATCACGGCCGATGCCTCGCTCGCCGAGCGTGCGGCAATGCTGCTCGGGCACTGCGACTGGATCTGCTATGACAGCCGATGGATCGATGAGTTTGAGGCCGACACGTCAGTTGAACTGGCCCGTGAGGCTGCGAATCTCTTCGTGTTGCTGGCCTGTCGCGGACCGGAAAAACCGCGAGAGGCACCCGGTTCCGCGACCGCCTGAGCGGTCCGCGACGTGTGCCTCTCGTGCCGACACCGA
The DNA here is from genome assembly GCA_963752755.1 of uncultured Planctomycetales bacterium. Lineage (GTDB taxonomy): Bacteria > Planctomycetota > Planctomycetia > Isosphaerales > Isosphaeraceae > CAVVZJ01. The sequence continues at coordinate 98,856 of CAVVZJ010000017.1, forward strand.
AATCCTGCCAGTTTCCAACCGGACCTGACGACGGGGCTGGTCGGCCCCTCAAGAGACGGACTAACAGCGCTCAGCGAGCGCCGGCGAATGTACGGCTCCGGGCGGTGTTCCAGAGCTCACGAACCTGATTCTGTCCGATCCGCTCCTCACGGGAGGTGACGAATCCGTCGATTTTGATATTCTCGATCGGACGGTTGATCAGAAACTCGATTGATGTCAAGGGGACGCCCTCGTTCGGGGTAACGAACAGATAGGCGACGCCGTCCTTGCCCATCCGGCCAGTCCGGCCGATGCGGTGGAGGTAGTTCTCCGGGTCGTCGGGGATATCGAAATTGATGACGTGGCTGATGTCGTTGACGTCGATGCCGCGGCCGACCACGTCGGTGGCGACGAGGATCGGGATCGTGCCTTCGCGGAAACCCTTCATGACGCGGTTACGGGCCGTCTGGGGCAGGTCACCGTGGATCGTGGCTACGCCGGGAATCTTCCGGCCCAGGCGGTCCGACAGCTTGTCGGCGCCCCGGCGGGTCCGGGTGAAAACGATGCACTGGCGCGGCTTCTCATGGTCGAGCAGGTGAACAAGAAGGTCGAACTTCCGTTCCTGATCGACCGAGACGTAATACTGCCGAATCGACTCGACGGACGGCTCATCCCTCGAGAGGTTGAGTTCGACGGGCCGATACATGTACTTCTGGGCGAGCTTGCGGACCTCCGGGCTGATCGTGGCCGACAGGAGCATCGTCTGATGCGGGTCGGGAACCCGTTTGAGAATGCGCTCGATGTCGGGCCGGAAGCCGATGTCCAGCATCCGGTCGGCCTCGTCGAGGACGACGTGGAAGATGTCCCCGAGGTAGAGCGTCCGTCGCTCGATGTGGTCGATCACTCGTCCCGGCGTGCCGATCACGATATCGACACCGCGTTCCAGGGCCCGGAGTTGCCGCTCGATCGGCTCGCCGCCGTAGATGCCGCAGACGCGGGCATCCTGACCCTCGGCGAGCTTGGCCGTCTCGCCGACGATCTGCTGGACCAGCTCGCGGGTGGGTGCCAGGACGATGGCTTGGGGTCCCTGGCCGCGGGCTTCGAGCATCTCGATCAAGGGAATGGCGAACGCCGCAGTCTTGCCCGTACCGGTCTTGGCCTGTCCGATCACGTCGAGGCCTTCGAGGGCCTCCGGAATGAACGACGCCTGGATCGGCGACGGCTCGTGATAGGCGGCTCGCTCCAGGGCGCGGAGCATCGCTCGGCTGAGGCCAAGTCGGCGGAATCCGGGAGGGGATTCATCAACGGCTTGTCGGATCAAAAAAACCTCCGTCAGTGATGTTTCCGAAACTTCGAAACGGACGACGACGCGCTTCGTCGTGCAATCGGCGTTCCAACTTCGACTTTATCAACTTATCTTGGGGCGGTCAAATCCAGTACGGCGATTCCGGCCCGAAAGTTCGGAACCGATGTCTGGCGACGGCTCGTCGGCTCGGTTAGGTTGCCGGGGGAGGTCCGACATCGGCCCGCGTCGCGAACTGAGATCCGGACGGCGTCGGGTCCGAGAATCTTCCAGACTTCCACCAGCGATCCGAGGGAGACGCACTCCGATGGCCGAGCCGACCACTCCCAACGAACTTCAGCAGAAGTACCGCCAGTTCCTTGACTTGCTGCCGCTGACACTGTCCCTGGCGGGGCTGCCCCCGAGCGAGCACCGCCTCTTCAGTGAGGAGCAGATGGAGGCGCGGGCCACCACCGTCCGCGCGGCGTACCGCGTGGCGCGAAATACCGTGAAGGATTGCCTGGGCGGGTCGTAAGAAGGTTGCCGCATCGGAGCGTTCCGCTCGGGGAATTGCTCACTGGGCGCTGTTTGGTCGGGAGTGGGGAGCCGATAAGAAACGCGTGGCGGGCCGGCCGATCGGCCCGTTGCCAGTCACTTGTCAACCACGATCGCCAACCACGGCAACCCTCACCCGAAAGGCCAACCTCCGTGATGACGACGCCAACCCAGGGCGGGCCACGCCGACGCCGGGCCGCCATCATCGGCCTGAGCCTCGACGGCCCGCTCCGTCCCCATCGCCTCATCAGCGGCGAAGATCGCCTCGTGATCGGGGGCTCTGAGCAGTCGCGCCAGGATTTACTCGAAACCATGCTCCGGCTCGATGCCGAGCTGGAGCGCCTGGGCGTCCACCTCGCCGATGTCGAGCCAGCCGAACTGGCCGAGATCGCCTGGCGGATCGACTCCCCGGAACTGGCCTGCATCGCACTCCGGATCGAGGAGGGACTGCAACGCCGGGGACAAACCTTCCAAGAGTCCACTCCGGAGGAACTCACCAAGCTGGCCTGCGGCGACGCCGACGTGTAAGCCTGCCACCACACCACGACCCGCGCCCCGCCCGGGGCGCTGCCGCTTCGAACCCCGCGGGGCCGGCTCGGATTCGCACCGGGTCGGCCCCGTCGTCTTTCCCCACCCGATCCTTCCGGCAATAATTCGGCCTCCACCGCGAATCCTGAAACGGACCACCCTCCTGCCGGGTAACCGGGGATGTCTGGCCAAGCGAAGCCAATCCGGAATCCGGATGAAGATGACCCGATGGACGACCGCGCCCTGGTCGAGGCCCTCCAGGCCGGCGACCCGCTGGCCCCTCGCCGGCTGGTGGAACGCTACCAGGGGCTCCTCTTCGGCCTCTGCCTCCGGATGATGGGTCACCGGCATGATGCTGAGGACGTCCTCCAGGAAACCTTCCTCCGGGCCTTGCGGGGTCTGCGCGGCTTCGACCGCGATCGTCCGCTCCGGCCCTGGCTCCTCGGGATCGCCGCCAATCGCTGCCGGACCGCCCTTTCCAAACGCGGGCGCCAACGCGCCAGTTCCGACCCCTTGGAGACGTTCACCGATCCTCGGCCCGGTCTCTCGGACCCCGACGACCTCTCCACCGAGATCGAAGGGGCTCTGGCACGCTTGCGGCAGGAGTATCGCCTGGTGTTTGTCCTTTTTCATGAGCAAGGGCTCCCTTATGAGGAGATCGCCGCCGCGATCGACCGTCCCATCGGAACGGTGAAGACATGGCTCCACCGCGCCCGGGCCGAGATGGCCGATTATCTGAGCCGGCGAGGCGTCCGATGTTGAGATCTGCAAACGACTTCCTATGCCTGCAAGCAGGTGGATCGTCATGACCTGCCGCGAGTTTGAACAAGCCTGGCAAAGCCGGCTGGACACCGGGGAGTTTCCCGTCGGGGACGACTCCCTGGACGCGCACGTCGCCTCGTGCGCGGCCTGCCGGATTCGCGGAGAGCGCTACCGGACCCTGGCCCACGCCCTCCGGGCCTGGAACGCCACGGGGGCGCCCTCCACCGATCTGCCAGATCGCATCCTGGCCCGCGTTGAGGCCGAGCAACGGAGCCGGGTCCTGCGGCTGATCCACGCCTCTGCCCCCCGCCGCCCGTCCCACTGGGCCGCCGCAGCGGCCCTCCTCATCGCGGGGGCGATGGCAGTCTGGTCGCTTCTGCCATCAGGACGTGAAGGCGCCGTAAAAATCGGCATAGGCCCAGTCACCCGGCCGACGCGGCCACTCTCGGCCTCACTCTCCGACGCCACCACCGCCACTCTCGACCTGGCCCTCGCCACCTCGACCCCCGCCGCGCGGCTGGGACGGATGGTTCTGGACACGGCGGCTGTCGCCGAACCCTTGCCGGAAATCGCGATGCCGGTCGAGCCGGAGCAGGCGGGTGGCCTCTTGAAGTCGGTCGGTGATCGGGTGGCCACTGGAGTCAAGCCAATCTCGGGCAAGGCCCGCCGGGCGTTCAGCTTCCTGCTCAGCCCGACGCCGGCCGAGCCTCCGGCCGAGTTGACCCGGGAACCTCGTCGCGGGGCCTGACCGTCGCGGTCCTGGCCCGTTCGTTCCGCTCGGGAGACGTCGAAACGATGCCCTGGACCCGCCCGACCGCTGTGCCGATCCTCGCCCTCGCGACGTTCGGAGCCCTCTCCGCTTGCTCCCTTGCCGACGATCGCCCCGCCGATTCACTACTGCATCTGACACCCGCAGAGGCCGCCGTGACGGTCGTCGTCGAGAACCTCCGAGATCACGCAACTGAATTCGCCAACTCTTCTCTATTTCAGAGTTTGCGCGGATTGCCAGCTTACCGGTTGTGGCAAGGCTCCGGGGCCTACCAGCAGTTCCGTGCGGCTTGCCGTGAGATCGAGGCCGGTCTGGGGGTGGACCTTGCGACGCTCCGCAATGAGTTGCTCGGTGACGCGGTTGTCCTCTCGCTTCACCTCGGCGGGGATGCCGACCCGGAAGCGGCCCACGGCCTGCTGCTAACGCGGGTCCGCGACTTGGCCTTGCTTCGCAAGCTGATCGACGCGATCAACGCCTCCGATCGCGAGTCGGGCACGCTCCGTGAGGTCGGCGAGCGGTCGCACGGGGGCGTCTCCTATCAGGTCCGCCATTTCGCCGAAGGTTCCAAGACCGACGAGGCTTACGTTGTACTCGACGGTGGCGTCTTCGCCTGGTCCAACTCGGAAGCCTTGATCCGGGGCGTGATCGAGCGTCATCGGGACGGCGGCGGACTGGCTGCCGAGCCGCGATTCCGGCGGGTCCGCGAGGCAATGCCCGCCGATGCGGTTGCCAGCCTCTTCCTTGACCCGGCTCTGCTCCGACAACTTCGCGAGGAGTCGTCCGACGCCAGGCCGGACCGCGACGACCTTCTCGAACCGCTGGTCGGCCGCTACCTCGCGGCCCTGGAATATGTCGGGATCGCGCTGGAATTGCGGGATGGGTTGGTCTTGCATGCCCACGAGGCAATCGATCCGTCGCGGCTCGACGAACCTCTTCGGCGCTGGGCTTCCCGGACCCGCGGCAGCCCGGAGGGCTTGCTCCGACGGCTGCCGTCCGAAGCCTTGATGGTGGCGTCGGCCCAGGTCGATTTCTCGGCCTTGACGGACGAGCTTGTGAGCCTGCTCGATCCGGTCCAGCAGGTGAAGGCGGAGAACCTCCTGCTGGCCCTTTCCGGGATGCTGCTCGGTCAGGACGCTCGCGACGAGGTGTTGCCCCAGGTGGGCCCGGGGGTGATTGCTTACCTCGTTCGCGACGGGTCGACAAGCGACCAGGCGGGAGGCTTGCGTTCCCGGCTGGCGCTGGTCGTCGGTCTGGAGCTCTCGGGCGGCAGCGGCGTTTCCCAGGCGATCGAGAATGGCCTACGGACGATCCTCGCCCTCGCCGCCCTTGACCCGAAGCGCGCGGAAGCCGGTGTCCGCGTCGAATCGGTGGAGAGCGACGGCCTCAAGCTGACGGTCCTGCGAGGGTCCAAGGTGCTGCTGGCCTACTACATCGAACCCGGTCTGCTGGCGCTCGGCACGTCGGCCCGCGCGGTGTCGGACTTCGCCCGCGGCCGGCCCGCCGACGCTTCGCCGTCGGCCTTCGATCGGATCAAGAATCGCTATTTTCCGGGGTCGCAGACCTTCGTTTACGCCGATCTGGAAGCCTTGACCCAGCTCGCCGAGACCTACCGTGAGCCGCTCGCCCGCAAGTTTACCACCGACCGGGGCGGTGACCTAGCCAGCACCCGCCGCGACCTCGATCAGGTCCTTGCCCTGGCGCGACTCTTCCAGGCGGGGTACATGACGCGGTCGGTCGATCCCGGGTTCCGATCGGTTCACCACATCATCGGTCTGGTCGCCCGCGACCGCGCGAGTGGACGGTGAGCTGAGCGTTGGTCCGTCTGGACAGCATGGCGACTCCGATCCATAATCGGTCTCATCCGAGCCAACCCGAGCGACACCCGAATGGATTCGGACCGGCCCGGAGTCCGGATCTCCCACGCCATGGACGAGCGATGATCCGTCAGAGCCTCAAGGACAGCTACTTCGCCGTCTCCCGCTACCTCTGCTTGCCGAGCACCTGGACCGCCGGCCTCAGGTACCGCGTATCCCGACCGCCCGAAGGGCATTACCTCCACCTGGGCTGCGGCTTCAAGTACATCGACGGCATGCTCAATGCGGACGGCAACCGCTTCCGCAAAATTGACCTCTGGATCGACTTGCGCAACCGGCTCCCGTTTCCTGACGCCAGTTGCCGGTTCATCTACAGTTCCCACACCCTGGAACATCTCTTTCCCGAGGAGGCGATTCGTCTCCTCCGGGAAATCCGCCGCGTGCTTGGGCCGGAAGGAGTGGCCCGGATCGCCGTGCCGAGCGTCGAACACGCCCTGACCGTCCTGGGCGGGCGTCGAGTCGAGGACTGGCCCCGTCCCTTCGACGATCCGGCCGCGCAGGCTGTCAATTACCTGTTCTGCGATGGCCAGCACAAGTACGCCTATAATTTCGCAATCCTCGCCGGTTTCGCCTGCGAGGCGGGATTCGGGCGAATCGAGAACTATTCTTCCCGGTATGGGGTGGCGCCGAAACGTTACGGTCAAGTCACGGTTGGTGACGAGCCGGAGGGCTCGCTGGTGGTCGAGCTGGCTGCCTGAGTCTCCGGTGGGGATTGACCGGGTGGGTTGCGGGCGTCTAATCTGAAAAGGGGTCGCGACGCAGGTGCCCGCCTTCCCTCCCACCCGATCCCCTCACGTCCGCAACTGAAGGATTCGCTCGATGTCGCAGCCCTTGGAGACGTTCCCGAACCAGTTCCCCGACCGGGAGTACGAGATCGAGATCAGTTGCCCGGAGTTCACGGCGGTCTGCCCCAAGACGGGCAATCCTGACTTCGGCACGATCATCATCAACTACGTCCCGGCCGAGACCTGCATCGAGCTGAAGAGCCTGAAGCTGTATCTGTTCGGCTACCGCAACCAGGGGATCTTCTACGAACACTCGGTCAATACGATCCTCGACGATCTGGTGGACGCCTGCCGGCCGAGGCGGATGACGGTCGTGGGCGATTTCCGGCCGCGCGGGGGCATCACCTCGCGGATCACCGCGCGTTACGAGGCCAAGGCCGACCGGGAGCGCGCCTGACCCGGACGGAGAACGGTCATGAACCCAAGGAATGGCATCCTGACGTTGACCACCGATTTCGGCCCCGACGGCCCGTACGTCGCCGCGATGAAGGGGGTCGTGCTGGGCCTGGCTCCAAACGTCCAGATCGTGGACGTCAGCCACCGGATCGCGCCGCAGAACATCCTCGAAGGGGCGTTCGTGCTGGCCTCGATCCTCGACGCCTTCCCGCCGGAGACGGTTCATCTGGGCGTGATCGACCCCGGCGTCGGCACCGAGCGGCCCCTGGCGGCGGTGCGGGTGGCTGGTCAGTGGGTCGTGGCGCCGGATAACGGCCTCATCGGCGGCGTAGTCCGCCAGCAGAAACCAGAGTCCATCTGGGAGATTTCCAACCCCGCGGTTGGCCGCTCGGTGGTCTCCAACACCTTCCACGGCCGCGACATTCTGGCCCCGGCCGCGGCCCACCTGCTGCTTGGCCGCGACCCCGACCAGCTCGGTCCTCGCCGGTCCTCCGTGATCCGTCTGGCCAACTTCGAGCCTCGGGCCGACGACCATGGGATCGTTGCCGAGGTGATCTTCCGCGACGCCTTCGGCAACCTCATCACCAATGTCCCATCCGAGCACCTGGCCGGGACCGATCCGGAGGACTGGATCATCGAGCTGGCCGGCGAGCGGGTCGAGGGTCTGGTGCGAACCTATGGCGAACGCCCGCCAGGCACCCTCGTGGCTCTGGTCGGCAGCTCGGGCTGGGTCGAGATTGCCCTCGTCAATGGCGATGCCGGTCGAACCATCGGCGCCGGGCCGGGAGCCACGGTCTGGTTCCGTCGCCGCCAGCCCCGACCTCGCAACGTCGGCCGGCCGATGGTGGTCCAGAATTGAGGAGTGGCGACACCTTCTCCCAGAACTCCGCCACCCATGCCATCCCCGACCGAACGCCAGCTCCGCGACTGGGACAGGGCCCACCTCTGGCACCCCTTCACCCCCCAGGCGGACTGGGCTGCCTCGGAACCGCTCATCATCGACCGCGCCGAGGGCGTTTACCTGATCGACACCGAAGGGCGACGCTACCTCGACGGCGTCAGCTCCCTCTGGTGCAACGTCCACGGCCACCGTCACCCCGCACTCGATGCGGCCCTCCGCGATCAACTCGACCGCGTGGCCCATTCGACCTTGCTGGGTGTAACCAATGCCCCGGCCATTGAGTTGGCGAGGCGGCTGGTCGAGCTGGCTCCGGCGGGCTTGACGCGGGTCTTCTTCTCCGACGACGGGGCGACCGCTGTCGAGGTCGCCTTGAAGATGGCCTTTCAGTACTGGCGGCAGAAGGCCGACCCCGAGCCGGGGCGCTCCCACTTCGTCGCGCTCGGCGGAGCGTATCACGGCGACACTCTGGGCGACGTGAGCGTCGGGGGCGTCGAGCGGTTCCACGCGATGTTCGCCCCGTTGCTGTTCCCGGCCTTCAGGGCGCCGATCCCGTACTGCTATCGCTGCCCGCTCAGCCTGTCGCGACCGGATTGCGGGATGGCCTGTCTCGATGCGGTGGATCGCCTGCTGGGCGACCATCCCGGTGAGGTGGCGGCCGTGGTGGTCGAGCCGCTCGTCCAGGGAGCGGCGGGGATGATCGTGCATCCGGAAGGTTACCTGAAGGGGCTTCGGCAAATCACGCAACAACACCAGACCTTGCTGATCGCCGATGAGGTCGCCGTCGGCTTTGGCCGGACCGGGTCGATGTTCGCCTGCGAGCGAGAGAGGGTAACGCCCGACTTCCTCTGCCTGGCCAAGGGGATCACCGGCGGATACCTGCCGCTGGCGGCGACCTTGACGACCGAAGAAATCTATTCCGCCTACTTCGGCACGGCGGCCGAGGGAAAGACGTTCATGCATGGTCATACCTACGGCGGAAACCCGCTGGGAGCCGCGGTCGCACTCGCGAACCTGAAGGTTTTCGAGGAAGAGCGGACGCTCGAACGACTCGGGCCGAAGAGCGAACGGCTGGCACGCTGGCTGGCCCGGTTCGCGGAATTGAGACATGTGGGCGACGTCCGTCAATTGGGCCTGATCGCCGGAATCGAACTGGTCGCCGACCGGGAGTCGCGGCAACCGTTCGAGTGGTCCGAGCAGGTGGGGGTGCGGGTCTGCCATCGGGCGCGGGACCTGGGGTTGTTGATCCGTCCGCTGGGAGATGTCCTCGTGGTGATGCCACCCCTGGCAATCACCGAGGAGCAACTCGATGCGATGATGGACATTATGAAGCGTTGCGTTTGCGAGGTGACGGAGGGCATCCCGGCATGATCGCGAGCCTCCGGGGTTTGTTCGTAACGGGAACCGACACCGGCGTGGGCAAGACGCGCGTGGCGTCGGCCATCGCGACAGCCCTGACATCTGGGGACCGTCGGGTCGGCGTGCTCAAGCCGGTGGCGACGGGCGTGACCCGGGAGGGGGACGTTGAGGACTGCGAGGATGCCCGGGTCCTGGCCGGTTCCGTGCCGATCGAAGCGCCTCTGGAACGGATCGCGCCCTTTACGGTTCGAGGCTCCCCTGGCGCCCTCGGTGGCCGCGAGGGCCGAGGGACGGACACTGGAGCACGCCCAGGTCCGTGAGGCGGTTCGCGAGGCGTTGACCTGGTGGCGGGAGCGGGCGGAACTGGTCGTGGTGGAGGGGGTGGGCGGTTTCCTCTGTCCACTGGCCGAAGAAACAACGGTTGCAGACCTGGCGATTGACCTAGACTTCCCCGTAGTGATCGTGGCAAGGCGCGGCCTGGGGACGCTCAACCACACCCTCTTAACCGTCGAGGCGATCCGTCATCGCGGGCTTCGGGTGGCAGGAGTCGTGCTGAACGCGTCGACGCGCGACGAGGTCGGGCTGGCCGAGAGGACCAATGCTGAGGAGTTATCCCGACGGCTCGACGGCATCGCCATCCTTGCCGATTGTCCACACGATGCCGGCGGTTCACTGTTGAATCGCTGCATCCATGACGTAAACTGGGACGAATGGGCCGCTGCGTCGCGAAACGCGATGACCTGAGAACGGCTTGACGGAGTCCCGAGGAACCATCCCGCGATGAGCCGAGAGATCATCTGCCCCGGTTGCGGGATGGCAGTCCCGCTCGATGAGCCGACCGGCCCGGACTCGAATCTGGATTCGAGCCCCACGCCCGGGGTCGCGCCGACCGTCGAAACGCTGGTGCCACGCACGCTCTGCGTCGAGGAGAACATTGCGGCAGGGAAGAGGCCCGATTCGGATCGCCACGACAACGACCCCTCGGCGACGTTCTTCCAGTCCAACACGGCGCCCGGTGACGATGGCGAAGGGACGGACCTCGGCTGGCTCCCTCCTTCCAGTTCGCAGGAGCTGGCCCCTGGCGTGCCCTCGGAGCCGACACCGCAGCCCGAGGGGGGGCGGGGGTGTCGTCGGGAGGCGACCTGCTGACGGCCGCGGTCCCCGACCCCTTCCTCGCCGGGCTCGCCCCTGTGCACGGCGCGGGTGAGGACAACAAGCCGACGGAGTCCCCGATGCCCCTGTCGGGCCTGGATCTCTCCACTCCTCCCGCCCCGATGGAGACGTCGGACACGAACGAAACCGGCTCCATGACCGGCGATGAGTTCGTCAACGAGGTGGACTTTGGGCCCGATCGAACGTCGATCGCGATGATCCTCGTGGGAAGTTACGCCAGCGCCGTCACGCTCGCCCTGATCTGGATGCTCTGGCAAGGGACCGGGCGGACCGGCTCGGCGGCTCCCACCATCCCGGCGAGTAGCCGGATGGCCATCGATTCCAACGACGGCTCCGCGTTCGTCGCCGAACTGCCCGAGATCCCGACTGAGCGGTTGACCGCGATTGGAAGGCCCTTGCGGATCGGCGACCTTGAGATCACGCCGCTGGAGATCCGAACCGCTCCGGTGCGTCTCGTCTCCGCCACGAGCGGCCGCCATCGCGAAGGCGGCAAGGACGCCCTGGAACTCCGTTTACGAATCCGCAACCTCAGCCAGTCTGAGATCTTCGCGCCACTGGAGCCGGCCTTCGTCCGCGAGCCGGACCGCGGCGTCCCCGAGAGCTTGATCGTCGCCGAGGATCATCCGATCCTGCCTTACCGGCTGGCCACGCAGAGCGAGTGGGAGATCAATGGCGAGAGTTTCGCGGAACTGGAGCCAGGCGAGGAGCGGGAAACGGTGGTCGTCAGTGAGGCGGACGCCCTCGCCAAGGTGACGCCGTCGATGACCTGGCGGCTCCGGCTTCGGACCGCCCCGGAACGGACCGACGTGATCGGTGTGAGCTTCGAGCGGCATGAGGTCGCGAGCCATTGAGCGAACCGACCGGCCCGGCCGCTTCCAGGGATGAACAAAAGGCCCCGACATTGACCGTGCCAATCCGATCAGCCGATTCCTTGAATCCGGCTCCCGTTGTGGACGCGAGGCGGTGGCTCCGGTCCTGGCCCTGGTGGCTGGCAGCCCTGGCGATGGGGCATCCCGTCATCTGGTTGCTCGCCCACTGGGACTGGCGGGCCGATTTCCTGGTCCACCTCCGGGAGCCGGCTCTGGTCGCGAGCGTGGCCGCGGCCGTCGCGATGTTTGGGAGAAACCGCAAGGTCGCCGCTGCGCTGGCGGTCCTGGCAGCCTTCCAGACCTGGCCGCTCGTGCGATACTTCGGGGCCAACCCGGTCGCGCCCGACCCTCGATCGAACGAGCGGCTGAGGGTGCTGGCGGTCAATGTCCTGGTTGACAACGCGGACCACGACCGGCTGGCAGCCTTGATCCGACGGGTGCGGCCGGATGTGGTCGCTCTCGTCGAGTACACAATCGCCTGGCGGGCTGGCCTGGAGACGGTCCGTCGTGAGTTCCCCCATCGGGTCGAGTATCCGGCCGGCGCGAGCGGGCTGGCGGTCTGGTCGAAGCGGCCGTTCCGCTCGGAGGGACCCGTCTGGCCCTGGTACGACTCCTGGCCTGCGGTCCCGGCGGAACTCGACTTCGCGGGGCGTCGACTGCGGCTCTGGGTCGTCCATCCGTCGTCGCCCTTGCGACGGCTCGGCAGCCACCGCGGGTTCCCCGAGCTTGATGCGCTGGCCGGGCGGATCCAGGGGGAATCCGGCCCGACACTGGTCGTCGGTGACCTGAACACGAGCGACGCCTCACCCCACTTCGGCGACTTCCTCGCCACGACCGGCCTCCGCGACAGCCGTCATGGGTTCGGGAGTCAGCCGAGCTGGCCGATCTGGTCACCGTATCGGATTGCGATCGATCACGCCTTGCTCTCCTCGGACCTGGCTGTCACCGACCGCCGCCTCGGACCGCCGGTCGGCTCCGACCACTTGCCCTTGCTGATCGAGGTCGCACCGGCCGCTGCCTCGCGGACGATCGAGGCAAGAGACTCCCACGCTTCGAGTTCGCCCTGAGAGATTGCGGCGTCGAAGTCGCCATCCAGACCGGCGAACTTGGCCTCGTCCGCACGGGCGAGCAGGCCGACGACCTCCGCGCCACGCTCCCCGCCGAGCCAGTCGCCCAGCGCGGTCTCGGCCGCGACCTCCTCGGTCGTCTTGGCCGCCCATGACGGACCATGACGGTGGACCAGGGCTGTGCGGATGACCTCCGCGGCTCGAACGAGCCGGCCCCGTGGCGTGCCAGCATCTTCCGGCTCGTCGGGACCGGCCATCGCCTGCGAGACGCCTTCCGTCTTCCGACGTCGCTTCCCGAGTACGAGAACCGCCACCCCGATCATCAACGATGCGAGCAAGATCCCGGCCCCGATCAGCCCCGTTGCCCAGTCGGTTTCGGGCCAGGGCTCGGGGCCGAGGTTGGGTCGAGGGGGGAGGTCGAGACGGGTCACCCCCTCGGACGACTGGGCTGGGTTCATGAACGTGGGGACGATCCTGGTCGGAGAAGAGTAGGCGTCGATCAGAGCGTCTCAACCGTCACCGCCATCACGATCGGCGCCGACTGGTCGTCGCCCTTGACGAACTCGATATCGGAAATCGGGTCGTCGCGTTTCGGATGAACGGCCAGGTAGCGCAGCTGCCGGCCACCCAGCAGAAAGGCCAGTTCCGAGCCGGGCACGTCAACGCGGCGGATGTAGTCCGCGAAGTGGACGCCGTTGCGAAGTGCGATCTCCTCGACCTGGCCGTCCCGGTAATGCAGGCGGACGAGCAAGGTGACTGACCCCTCGCGACCGAGCGGATACCCCCAGCCGCTGACACCGCTCAGGAGGTGGATCGCCTTCGCCGACGCGTTGCAGGGCAACGTGACCGTCTTCGGCATCGTCGGCGGGATCGTCCCGTTGGGGCCATTCAGCAAGATCGCGTTGGGGACGCGGTCGCCCTTCGGATCGATGAGCACGAACGGGATGCCCTGCACCATCTTGGGCGACCAGTCCGGGAAGACCAGGCGCTCGCCTTCGTTATCGCTGCTGTAGAACATGCCCCGGGTGGTGACGACGGTGGCCGCCTTCTCCATCGGCAGTGGCACGTATTTCCCCTTCGCCGTGAGGAATTCGAGCAGGTCGTTAAACTCCGCCTCGCTGATCTGCTTCTCGAATCCCTCCGGCATCAGCGACTTGGGCGAGGCGATCATCTCATCGATATCGTCGCGGAGGACGACGTGCCGCTTGGCCTCGCTATCGACCAGTTCGATAGCCGTCTTCGTCTCCGAGGCGAGCAACCCGCTGAGAACCTGACCCTCGGCGGTGGCGACAGTGTACTGGCGGAAATTCCCCTCGACCGAGCGGTTCGGGTCGATGATCTCGGTGAGGATCTTTTCCTTGGGGTGGACGTTGAAGCCGGTCAGGTTGGGGCCGATCGTCTCGCCAAGGTCGCCGTGTCGGTGGCACTTGGCGCAGTTCTTCTCGAAGACGGCGCGGCCCTTGGTGGCGTCGCCCGTCTTCTCGGTGAGCGGGAGGAGCGCGGCGAGCACCTTCTCGCGGTCGGGGCTGGGCATCCGGCCGCCCTGTTCGAGGAGCTTGCGGGCACGCTCCGCGATGGATTTGTTGGGATGGGCGGTGAGGCGCTGGGCCTGGTCGATGGCGAGGTCGCTGGCGGAGATGGAGCCATTTTCCATGCCGTCGAGCAAGGCGGTTGTCCACGCGGGACGTCGCTGAAGCAACTCGACCGCCTGGCGACGCAAGGCCGGTGTCAACCGGCTCCAGTGTCCGACGACGAGCGTACCAACCTCCGGTGAACCCGCCTGGCCGATCGCCCCAAGCAGGCCGGAGGCGAGGGCGGGCGTGGCGCGGGCATTGATCTGGTCGAGGATGGATTCGAGTTCCTCTTGAGCCGGCTTCATCTGCGCGAGCTTGTTCGCCGCCCCGATCCGGTCGGCCTCGGGACGGCCCGCGTCGGCGACCTCGGAGGCCATCCGTTCGCGGAGGGATTTCATCGCGCTCGCCAGTCTTTCACCGAGGCCCCATCGAGCGGCGAGGGTGGCGAGCGGGAGCTGGCCCTCGGTGCCGAGGCGTTCCATCGCGGCGACGAGCGTTTGCTGGGCCTCCTCGTCGAGCCGGAGCGTCCGATCGGCGGGCCAGCCGGCGGCGAGGCCAGTGAGGAACGCGTCGGCGACGGCCGGCTCGGCGTCCAGGAGTCGGGGGAGCATCCGGGGCAGCGAATCGGTGTCCTCGCCGCGGGCGAAGTGTTCGGCCACGATCCGGACGGCCTTCAGGACCTCCTCGGGATTTTCGCGCGCTGCCAACGCCCCCACGAGGAAGCCCCCGGCGTGCTGGGCGGCGGCGGTGGTCGCGGCCAGAGGAATCCAGCGGTCGCGGGCGTTTTCTGGTCGAGCGAGCATGTCACGGATCGCCTCACCGACGGTCGGTGAATGCTCCGGGCTCTCGCTCAGGGCCAGCAAGGCCGCGCGGCGGACGACCGGGTCTGGGTCGTTCAGCAAGCCTGCGTCGAGGATCGACCGACTCGCGTCGTCACTCCTCGTCATGAGATCGACCGCCGCATGCCGGACGCCCGGCGAGGGATGCCGGAGCGACTTCTCGAGCAGTGCCCTGGCCTCGGCATCCTGGCCCTTCAGCGAATCCAGACCTTTCAGTGTCCAGAGCGCGTGGATCGCTGGTGGGTTCTCGCCCGTCGCATCGAGCGCGCGGTCCGACGCCAGCGTCCGCAAGGCCGGCACCACGTCCGTCTTGCCACGCGCCACGAGCGCCCACTGGGCCTTCATTCGCCAGAGCATGTTGTCATTCTTGAGCGCGGCGACGAGTTGATCCGGAGTGGCTTTCGTGAGGTCGAGAGCCACGCCCAGCGGCCGGCTCTCGTTGACGACGCGGTAGATCCGCCCGTGCGTCTTGTCGCGAAGCGGGGTCTCGTAGGCGTTGCCCGGGCCGGTCTTGAAGCCGAGGGGCGTGGGGTTGTGCTGGATGATGAAGTTGTACCAGTCGATCACCCAGACGGCGCCGTCGGGGCCGACATCGGCGACGATCGGGCTGGTCCATTCGTCGGTGCTGGCCAGCAGGTTGAAGCGGTCGTGACTGACGAGGTGACTACCCTGGCGGTCGAGCTGGCATCGGTGGACGACGTGGCCCGTCGGCTCGCAGATGAACGCCGCGCGGTTCCAGAAATCCGCCGGGAACTGGCGGGCTGTATAGACCGCGTGGCCAGCCGCCGCCGTGAAGCCGCCGAACCAGTCGACCTGGCGGATGGTCGTGATCGGGCGAATCCGGTCGTGGTCGGCCATCCGGTCGTTCCCCTTGCCGAGCCAGCCGCGGACGGACTCGAAGTAGCGGTTCGGCAGGCCAAGGTAGGAGGAATGCTCGCCGTTGGCCGTCGAATAAACAATCTCATTCGTCTCGGTCAGCCCTAGGCCCCAGGTGTTGTTGCTCGTCGATGTGAGCACTTCCAGCTTCGAGCCATCCGGCCGGAACCGGAACAACGACTGGCGGAACCGATGCTGCTGGCCGCCGACCTCGCCATCGAAGCCCGCATAGCCGACCGTGGCATAGATCCAGCCGTCGAACCCGAGCCGGAGGTTGCTCGGGCCAGCGTGGGTGTCGTTGGTGTGGAAGCCGCGGAAGAGGACCTTCCGCACGTTGGCCCGGTCGTCGCCGTCGGTATCGGCCAGGAAGAGAACCTCGGGCGCCTGCGTCACGATCAGGCCGCCCGGAACGTGGACCATGCTTGTCGGGATGCTCAGCTTGTCGGCGAAGACATGGAACTTGTCGGCGCGACCATCGCCGTCGGTATCGTCGCAGATCACGATCTGGTCGCGGCCCTGGCCGTCGGGCTTCTTCTCGTTCGGATAGTCGAGCGACTCGGCGAGCCAGAGCCGGCCGCGGTTGTCCCAGGAGAGGCAGATCGGCTTGACGATATCGGGCTCGGCCGCAAAGAGCTCCGTTCGGAAGCCGCCCGGCACGCTGAGATGCTTCTGGGACTCTCCGGCTTCCAGAGGCTTCTGCATCCGCTGGAACGGCTCGCCCTGGGTGCCCCACTTGTCCGACTTCACGTAGTTCGGGATCGCCGCGCCGGCATCAGCGTATTCGAGCGGTTTGAGTTGATATGCCTGAGCCTCCCGCCCCGTCGCCCAGCGAATCCCCTGGATGACGAGTTTGTGAAAGCCAGGGTGGGTGAAGACCCGCTCGTCGTGGCCGGATGCCGTGTAGAAGACACGCCCTTGGCCCTGGGTGCGGACCCACGTCCACGGCTCGTGACGGCCCTTCTCCGCGTCGCGGTGCATCACGACCAGGCGGTCGTCACTCAGCTTGGAATGCACATAGGTTTCGTCCCATGCCTCGAATGGCTCAACCCCTTTCATGGCGGGGTGATCGGGCCGGTCGATGACCGCTTGAAAGACCTCACCACCGTGGCTCTTGAACTGGCCGCCGACCAGGGCGACATACTTCGGTGAGTTCAAGAAGCAGTACGACCCGCAGTGCAACACCACAAGTGCGTGGCCGTTCTCGACGTAGTCGAGCAGCGCCTTCTCCTGACCCGGTGTGATCGCCTCGTGGTTGGCGTAGATGAGGAGGGCGTCATAGCGGTTGAGATTGGCGGCGTTGAGGTCGTCGAGGTCGTTCGTATACGCCATGTCGATCCCGGCCTTCGCCAGCGCGGGCATCAACTCGCTGGCCCGCTGGGGCGGGTTGTGGTGGCCGTCGTCGCCGAGGAAGAGGGTCTTGATCCGACCCGAGTCGGCGCGGCTGGGAAGGGCCGTCGCCAGGGCGAGCAGGCCGAAAACGATCGGACCGAGTGTCCGGGAACGGAGCATGGCAATTTCTCCTCGCGTGGGGCGTCACGACGGGCGGCGTCACGCGAGCATTCCAGGCGAAGTCGAGCGCGGGGGAGGAGAAGGGTTGTCGATTACCCTCCGCGATGCCTCCATGATGCGGGTCGGGGCGGCAAATCGCAAGACTTGCTATGGGACCGACCTTCCACCCCGCGGGTGGAAGAGCCAGCGATAGAACGCTGTGAGTCGCAGGAATCGCTCGGAGTAGGGGAACAACGGCGGCCTCAAGCCGCCCGGCCGTCGTTCGTGGACGGCCTGGACCTGCACAAATTCCCGGAGCCCGAAAGCCCCGCGAGTCCGCCCGTAGCCGCTTGCCTTGACGCCTCCGAACGGGGCCGAGGCGCTGGCTGAGGGAGTCACTGCGTCGTTGATCGCGACCATGCCCGCCTCGATCCGATCGGCGACCGCTCGCGCGCTGCGGCGATTTCGTCCCCAGACGCTCGCCGCCAGGCCGAAGTGCGAGGCGTTCGTCGCGGCCACAGCGGCGTCGGCATCCGGCACGCCGCGGACCAGCACCACCGGCCCGAACGACCCGGACAGGGCCGACTCGGCCGCCCGCGACTCGGCCAGCAGAACCGTCGGCTCGTAGAACCAGCCCGATCCAGCGAGCGCCCGGCCACCGGCCAGGATCGTCGCCCCGGACCCAACCGCCTCACGGATCATCGCATCGAACCGATCCCGGGCGGATTCGGAGATCAGGGGACCGACGTCCACCGCCAACGAGGCTGGGTCGCCCACCCGCAGTCCACGAGCCTGTTCGGCCAGCCCTTCCGCCCAGGGCCGGGCGTCGCCGATGATGTAAACCCGCTTGACGGCCACACAAGTCTGCCCGCTGTTGAGAAACGCCGCCCAGGTTAGGGCCCGCAACGTCGATTCGCGAGGGGCGTCCGGAAGGACGATCGCAGCGTCGAACCCCGAGAGCTCCGCCAACGCTGGTATCCCCCTCGCCGCCAGTTCGGAGAGTACTCGGCGGCCGTTGGCGATGCCCCCGGTGAAGACCCCCTTGTCGATCGGCGACTCGATCAATGCCCGGCCAACCTCTGGCCCGCCGAAGACGGTGGCAACGAGCCCCTCCGGCAACCCGGCCTCGCGCAGGCTCCGATCCAGCCGCAGGCCCGAGAGCGGGGCCAGTTCCGACGGCTTCCAGACCACACCGTTGCCGGCGGCCAGGGCCTGGACGATCGGAGCCGCGTTGAGCAAAAGCGGATAATTCCAGGTCCCGATCATCCCGACAACACCGAGCGGACGCCATCGCAAACGCGTCGGGCCGAGAAACATCCAGCGCTGCCAGCCCGGCCTGATCCGGCCATCAGCCAGGACACGTCCGGCGTTCTGGACGGTCCAGCGGACCGCGTCCAGCGTGGAGACCACCTCGCCCATCGCCTCGCCGGTCGGCTTGCCCACCTCGTCGCGGATCGTGGCCGCCCAAATCTCGGCGTCGCGGGCGAGCACCGACCACCACCGTTGCAACACCTCGCGGCGCTGCTTCCAGGCCAGCGCCGTCCAATCCGCCTGTGCCTCGTGCGCCCGGAACACCGCTTCCGACACTCTGTCCAGGGGCGTCGTCTCGACCCGTCCCAGCTCGGCCCCGGTGGCTGGGTTGCGGGCGATTATCAGTGGAAGGGCCGTTGTGAGGGTTTCTGAGGAAGGCATCGGTTTTTCTGGTAGGGCCTGTGAAGCACGCCTTCATCGTACAAATGGGGGCAGGATTCACACGCAACCTCAAAGTGAGGACACCTTACGCCCGCGTCGTCGGCTCGGACAAAACGGGCGCCTCGATCCGCTCAGGCGGGACGCGAGCTGGCCCATAGCTGGTTCCCCGCCAGGTGACACGACCCGTCAGACACATCGCAAGCGACTGGAGGAAGATCCAGTCACAAATCACGCCCGCCAGCGAGTACCAGGCCGCGTAGCCGGCGGTCCTCGGAGCCGTCCAGAGGTACATACGATAAAGCACGGAGACTTTCAGAAGTTGATGGGCCAAGCTCATCCCGAGCAAGGCGAGCGCAAACGGTCCCGTCATCCCCAGACCCAGCATCACCAGCGACGTGACCAGAGCGACGTCGCCCGTCTGGCTAAAAATCAGGGGCTCCAGGAACTTGCCCACGATCGGCCAGGTTCGCCGCCCAAGGGCGTCATACAGGATGCGGCTCCAGCCGCCGACCAGACGGCCGAGCGAGGTGTACATCCGTGTGGAGCTGATCTCCGGGCTCATCGCCACCCGCACCGGTAAGCCGAGTGCCTTGACATGCTTCGCCATGTAAATGTCTTCGACAAATCGCCCCCGCACGGCCTCGTGGCCTCCCGCCGCCACGTAAGCATCCCGGTTAATCAGGATATACTGGCCATTGGCAAAGGCCAGTCCCGAGCGGTCGTCGTTGACGACGAACGGCGGGTACGACCGCATCAGGACGATCCCGGCGAGCGGTTGCACGACCTTCTCCCAGAAGCTCTCGCAGAGCATCTCGGGCACGAGGCTCGCCATCGCGGCCCCTTCAACGCGGGCATATTCCATCATGATCGCCAGGCTGTCGGCGTGGTGGCGGGTGTCGGCGTCGAGGAACCAAAGCCAGTCGCCTTGCGACGTGCCCGCGGCGACATGGAGGGCGTGGGTCTTGCCGGTCCAGCCTGGAGGAAGCTCGGCGATCGTCACCACCCGGACCCGCGAATCCCGCTCCGCGAACTGCCGCGCGATCGCGCGCGTGCCGTCGGTGCTGCGGTCATCGACGACGAGGATCTCCAGGTTTGGATAGCTCTGGGCGCAGACCGACGCCAGGCAGTCGGCGAGGGTTTCCTCCTCGTCCTTGGCCGGGATGATCGCCGTGACGAGCGGCGCGTCTGGCGACAACAGACGCGGCGATCGGAGCGTGAGGATATCGACACTGCCGAACGATCCACGACAGGGCCAGATGCCGGATCGGCCACACGGCGATAATCAGGGCATAGGCGACGAGCAACACCTGCTGGGTCGGCGTCATGGACCGGGCTCGCTCGATTCGGGTTGAGGGCTTCCAGAGGGCAGGGGGGCGTCGAAATCGTCCAGTTCTCGTCGGCGTGGCAGGCTGAGAAAACCGAGGGCCAGCGACGCGACCCAAAACGGGGCGATCGCCTCCAGAGTCGGCCGCACGGCGAAGGCATGGGCCAACCCGAGCGGCGCCGCCAGGCCACCGATCAAGGCCCCGGCGACATGCGCCCAGTGGAAACGCGATCCCGCGAGTGGATGGCTCCCGCAACCGCGAACGCGAGCCGAGCACCCGCCTCGCCGCGACACTCACAAGGATCACGCCCAGCAGCAATCCGTGGGCCGCCAGCTCGACGTTGCGGCGCGGCCAATCGAACGCGCCGCGGTCTCGGGGACGCAGGATCCATCCGCTCAAGGCGATGATCCCGCCGACGGCGATCAAAACGTTCAGCACTGCCGAACGGGTCCGATCCAGCAGGACGGAGATCGGGTCAGGCGGCGAGGCGATCGCGTCGGGGTTCATGTCCGGCCCCCGGTGGCGGTGTGCGCGAGCTGTCGCCGGAGGCCCAGGATCAGCTCGACCTGGCCGATCGGGTGGCCGGTCGACCGCGCGATCGCCTCGGGCGAAACGCCGGCGTCGGCGAGTTCCCAGATCGGCCCGTAACGCCCCGCCAGTTCGGAGGCCGCAGCGTCCTCAGACTCGGCGTCTTCCGCCGGAACGGCCAGGTCGGGTACGGCGATCAAGGTCGGTCCCGCCAGCGTCCGGCTTCCCGGTGGCGGATCGACCCGCCAGCACGCCGCCGGCCCCGTCGGGAAAAGAGCGGTCGGCGCGGGCCTTCGCCCGGCCTTCGAGCCACTCGTTCGTTCTGCCAACGCCTCCAGCCGTGCCAGGATCGCTTCGACCTCGCGAGCCGGTCCGCCAGCTCGCCGCGACAACTCGTCCGCTCGCACCATCGGCGCCGTGCGGACGCGCCACCACAACGCTCCTGCCGCCGCTGAGGCGATCGCCAGCAGCGCGGCGAGGGTCACGATCGAGGCCAGGACAAGCGTGGGGTCCACGGCAGGATTCCTTCCTTGGACGGGCGGCCGACCCGTTCGCATCACGCGGCTCGTTCAACGGCGACATCGTCTTGCCCGGCACACGATCGGACTGACCCGCGAACCCTGCTTCGACCTCATGCCCTGATGCGATCTCGGTCATCGACCATTCAAGACTCGTCCTGGATTATTTCGCCGCACCTTCGACCAGCCGGCCCTGCGAGTAGGCCGACTGCGCCGCCTGATAGACCTCGCGGAGCGGCACGCCGCGCTCGGCGGCGACGCGGGCGCAGTCGTCGTACTCGGGGCTGAACTGCGGCGGTCGGCCTTCGAGCCAGCCGAGCTTGCCCAGCACGGGGCCGAACGGTCGTCTCGACGGTCGCCGCCTTGCGGTTCAGCTTGTGGCGGCTCACGGCATAGCGGCGGATGCCCAGGGTGGTCGTCTCGCGGAAGAGGATGTCTTCCATCGCGGGAATGCCCGGCTCGTCGCAGAGGACCGTCACCATCACGCCCGGCCGGTTCTTCTTCATCAGGATCGGGGTGACGAACGCATCAAGAGCCCCTGCCGCCAGCAGTTGCGCCGTGGCGTGGCCGACGACCTCGCCCGGCAAGTCGTCGAGATTGGTTTCCAGAACCCAGACCCGATCCGAGCCGCTCGGGGTGGCGGCCGTGCCCACGAAGAGGCGGACGATGTTGGCAATCCCGGGCGGGTCGGCCGTACCGGCGCCGAGGCCGATGGACTCGATCGTCATGGCCGGCAGCGGACCAAACGACTCGGCGACTGTCGCCAGGATCGCGGCCCCGGTGGGGGTCGTCTGCTCGAAGTCGGCCGTCGATTCGGCCAGCGGGATGCCTCGCAGCAACTCGGCCGTCCCCGGCGCGGGCAAGGGCATCCGCCCGTGTGCCGCCTTCACCGACCCTCGCCCTGGCGGCAAGCGGGCTCGCCTCGATCCGATCGACGCCGAGAAGGTCCAGCCCGACGGCCGCGCCGACGATGTCCACGATCGAATCGACGGCCCCGACCTCGTGGAAGTGCACCTTCTTCACATCGCTGCCGTGCGCCTTCGCCTCCGCCTCGCCGAGCTTCAGGAAGATCCGGCGTGCCAGCTCATCGGCCTTCGGCGGTAGCTTGGCGGCGTCGAGGATCGCCTCGATGTGGTGCAGGTGACGGTGGGCGTGCTCCTCCGGAGCGTTCACGCGAGCATGCGTTGCCCGGAAGCCGGCGCGGCGGACCGTCTCGAAGGTCAACTCCGCATTGACGCCCAGTGATCCGATCGCGTTGCGGATCGCCTCGGGATCGACCCCGGAATCGACCAGGGCCCCGAGCGTCATGTCGCCGGAGATGCCGCTGAAGCAGTCGAAATAGGCGATGCGCACGCCGGGGTTCTCGCGAAGGTCGGCGGTAGAGGAGGGAAACGCCCCCATTCTAGCGAGCCCCCCCCTCGCCGCAAGGTCAACGGACCAGGCACCTGCCGCGAATCTTCGACGCCCCGGCCCACGCCCTCCCGGGTGGCGGCCTCAAGACTCGACTCGACCCATCCAGATACGTCTCCTCCTCCAGGCTCCGCAGATACGCCAAGGCCTCATCGAGTGTCGGCACGGCCGCGCCCGGAACCCGGCCGGCGGTGTCCATCTCGCGGAGCAAGCCGAGGTCTTCGAACCACTCCGACTCCTCCAGACCTTGCGGACCTTGTGACTCACCGGTCGGCCCTGCCGTTCGAGGAGGTCCATGTGGTGCTCGATCAACCAGGCGGTCCGCTCGGTGATCGCTCCGGCCAGGCCCTCCAGCGCCGCGGCGACGTGGTCGTCCGGATCAATCGCCTTGCCGACGTCGTGCAGCAAGGCGGCCAGGAGGAATTCCTCATCATACGGCCGGGCTTCGCGGGCGAGGGCAAAGACCTGAAGGCTATGAAAGAGTGCATCGCCCTCGGGATGATATCGGGGGTTCTGCTTGACGTCATGCAGTGGCACCAGACGCATCTTGTACAGGGCGAATCGTTCGATATGGTCGCCCATCCGACCTGGTCCGCGGCCCGGCTCGGGCTCCGGTCCGTGCTCGGCCTGGAGGCGGGCGAGGGCCGACTGATCGCGAGCCAGGACGAGCACCTGCTCGCGGACCTCGGCGTCGCTGGGCAAATCGCCCGGCCGGACCTTCCGCCCCAGCACGGCCGCCGCCTGTCGCTTCGCGCCGTAGAACTCGGACTCGCTCGCCTCACGGAGACGTTCCGAGCCCTCCTCGGGCCCGATCCTTGAATACAACCTCCGCGCCGCCTCCTGGGCGATCTGCCGACGCAACCGGTCGTCAGCCCGGGGCACGCGGAAACGCTTCTTGAACTTGTCATGCATCGGTCTTCGATTCGATCGGACAATCGAAGGGCAGGCTCCGCCCACCGTCCGGTCTCGAAGACGGCGGCAGAAGTCCTCCCGACAAGACGCCGTCAGAACGCGTCTCGTCCATCCATTCCTTTCGTAGCTGGCCTGCGTCCGGAGTGCTTCTGGCCTCTCGTAGCATTGTAGGGCGCCGGGCGTCTCAACCGCAGACCGCCTCCGTCGTGACCAACTTCGCCCCGCTCTGCTCCCATTCCCTCAGGACGTCCCCCGCGGCCGTCGGATCGACGGCCAGGATCGCGTCCGTCACCACGGCAACCCTCTGTCCTCGATCGAGCAGGCCCCTTACGGCGCAGTGAACGCAATAATCGGTCGCGACGCCATAGACCACGAACGTCGGTTCCCCTCGACCGTACCGACCCACGATCCGGTCCGCGTCGGGATGCGAGAACAGATCGTATCGCTGCTTCTCGATCGTCAGGTGCGGCGGCAACGCTTCGGCCGCGAACCGCCCCTCCGCTCCGACGACACTCCCCCCAGGCCAGGCGGTTGCCTCCACCCGTTCCTGCCCAGGCGTGCCGATCAGGCAATGCCGCGGGAACGGCTCCGGGTCCGGCTCGTCGGGCGTGTGGGCGCAGCCGGTCGCCAGCACGGGGATGCCGTGCTTCCGGGCGAACCGGGTCAGGCGTTCCAGGTTCGGCAAGATCGACTCCGAGCCGGCAATGTACAGCGCCCCGGTCGGTTCGAGGAAGTCGCGCTGGGTGTCGATATCCACGAAGACCAGGGGGCCTGTCAACATCGCGTGGCTCCTCAACGAATCCCGTGTCCGTTCCCAATCTTGCGACCAGGCATAGCAAAACCGAACGCCCGCCGACAAGTACGATGATTCCCCGCACGCTCCCGGCCAATCGAAGGAACGGGCCTTCGCCGTCGTCTAAACCGCCTGATACACGAACCCGAGTTGCATTCCGATTCCAGCCCGACTCCTGAGGGACCGCCGCCCCCGGCGGTCCGGACCGGACGACAGCCGGGGGGCGGCTGTCCCACAAGGCCAAACCGGACAGCATCAGCAGGTTCGTGGTCGGGCCGGTCGCCTTCCCGGATGCAGCCCGGCCCGCCGACCGAACCCAACAAATGAGGACTCCCCATCATGACCGCCCCGAAATGGTTGTCCGCGTGGATACTCTGCGCCTCGACTGCCCTGGCCCAGGGAACGGACCCCTCGGCCGCCCGCCCGACAAGCCCGGCGCCCTTCTCCGACCAACCCGCGACGCCCCAGCCCCCGGCTTCCCCGGTCGAGGACGTGCCCGCCCCCGAGCCGGCCAGAACCACCATCGCCGCCGTGACCGTCTATCGCGGCAATGCCGCTGGTCAGCCGCGAGGTCGCCGTGCCGGAGGGCCAGGGGCTCGTCGAGGTGGTCGTCACTCCCTTGCCTCCCACGATCCTCCCCGGTTCGCTTTACACCGAGGGCGGCGACGGGCTCCGCGTCCTCAGCACCCGCTTCCGCACCCGGGCCGTCCAGGAAGACACCCGCGCCGAGGTCCGTGCCCAGGAAGACCTGATCCGCGACCTGGAAGCCGAGAGCCGTCGTCTCGCGGCCAAAATCGAGGTGATCCGACACGAACAGCAATTTTTCGACAAGCTCGAAGGTTTCACCGCCGCCACCGCCCAGAACCTCGTGGACCGCGGCCGGTTCGACGGCGACGGGATCGTTGGTCTCTCGAACTTCCTTCTCCAGTCCCGCGCCGAGAAATCGGCGGCTCTGGTGGACCTGGAGGAGCAGGTGAAGGCGAATTCCGAAGGGCTCGAATTCGCCAAGCGCCAGCTCGCCGAGATCGCCTCGGGTTCGAGCAAAACGGCCACCGACGCCGTCATCCTGATCGACAAGGCCGACGCCCCGGCCGGCACCGTCCGCCTGAATTACCTCGTTTCTTCTGCCACCTGGCATCCCCAGTACCGCCTCCGCGCCGGCGACGAGGACGACCCCGTCCGCCTCGAATACCTCGCCGCCATCGTCCAGCAGACCAGCGAGGAATGGGCCGATGCGGACGTCACCCTCTCCACCGCCCAGCCCTCCCTCAATGCCATGCCCCCCGACCTTGTCCCCCTGGCCATCTCCGTCAGCCCCCTGGAAGAAGGCGAGACCGACGATTCCCTTCCTGGTGGTGCCATGGCTGGCATGGCTGGCATGGGGGGAATGGGTGGCATGGGTGGAGTTGGGGGCGGCATGGGCGGCATGGGCCTGTCCCTGGAGCAGTTCCAGGGGCAGACCTTCCGCGACCGTGCCGAGCAGCAGTCACTCGGCCAGGACGCGTCCTCCGGGGGCGCCCTGCTGAACCAGGCCGCCGCCTTTGACCAGGCCCGTGAACTGCTTGCCCGCGACGAAGGCCCGGAGGCGGACGACGACCTCGTCCCCGCCGATGGCCCGAGCGTCACCTTTCACTTGCCGACCCGCCTGACCGTTCCTTCCCGACGCGACCCACTCCTGATCGAAGTGGCCCGCGCCGAGATGAAGCCCGAGTTCTTCGACAAGGCCGTGCCCGTGCTCAGCCCGCGGGTCTATCGTCTCGCCCGGTTGACGAACGCCAGCAACTTCATCCTCCTGCCCGGTGAGGCCACGATGTACGTCGGCAGTGACTTCGTCGGTCGGATGACGCTCCCGCTCGTCGCCGCTGGCGAGGAGTTCACCGTCGGCTTCGGGGTCGATCCCCAGGTGCAGGTCTATCGCCGCCTGATGGACAAATCACGCTCGATTCAGGGGGGCAACCAGGTTCGTACCTACGACTTCCGCATCGCCGTTCGCAGCTTCCGCTCCCATCCCGTGACGGTTCAGGTCTGGGACCGCCTTCCCCGGGCCGACTCGGAGACCGTCGCGGTCAACCTCGTCCAGACCTCCCCCGAATTGAGCGACGATGCGGTCTATCAGCGCAACGTCCGACCGGATAACCTCCTGCGATGGGACCTCGACGTCCAGCCCGCCGCCAGCGGCGAGAAGCCGAAGTCGATCACCTACCAGTTCAAGCTCGAATACGCCCGCGGCATGGGCGTCGATCAGATCTCCGCCGGACTCCAGGAAGCCGCCACCGGCGGCGGCGCCATCGGCGGCTTCGGCGGTAGCGGCTTCCGCAGCCTCCCGACCGGCGATCCTTCCTCTCCTCCGACGAAGAAACCCGGCGAATGACGAGGCTTCCCGGAAAGCTGGCCCCGTTGCCCTGGCCTTCTCATCAGGGCAACGGGGACTCCCCCAGCCGCGAAGGGCTCCAGGCCAACTCCCCGATCTTGTGCTATAATTAACCCTAGCTCCCTGGCAATCCGGACGTCATTCGGCCCTCACGTCCTGGCGGGGCGTCGCGACGCCTCACAGCGTCCCGGGCGCCGAACGAACTTCAAAATAGGCAAAGAGCCATGGCTAAATTTCTAGCTGTTCAGGGGTTGCAACTTTGAGTTGGACGCCATCGGCAGCGTCCTTTTGGTGTCCTCGCACCGCTCCTCAGGCGTCCGGGACGCGTCGCTGGGGCGTCCTCATGCCGTCCGCAACCTCTGGGGGTAGTTAAACAAAGCGATTCTTCCCAACCGTTTCGTGTCCGCGATGCCTTGGTGGTGCAGACCGTTCTGCCCAGCCTGCCGCTCTCCCCGATTCGCTGATTGAATGAGGCTGGACCTTCACCATACACTGAGAATAAGGGTCGATCCTGAATTCACTTCGCCGGTTCTTCCGCCCATGCTCCTGTCGCCCAACCAGCCAGCGCATCCTTCTCGACGCTCGTTCCTCCGAGCCGGAGCGATTCCCTGGCTCGGGATGGGGCTGGCCGAGCTTCTGAGCCGGCGTGCGATGGCCGACCAGGCGTCGAAGCCGATCCGGGGCGTGATCCTGGCGTTCTGTCCAGGCGGACCGAGCCACCTGGAGACGTTTGACCCCAAGCCCGAGGCCCCCCAGGAGGTGCGCGGGGAGTTCGGCACGATCCCGACGACGATTCCCGGGGTCCGGTTTGGCGAGCACCTCCCGATGCTGGCCCGTCGGCTCGACCGCTTCACGCTCGTCCGCTCGATGATGACGACCAGCCCGGTCCACGAGCTGGCCGTCCACCGCCTCTTCGGCGGGGTCACGGAGGTTCCTCCCGGCACCGGCGTCTCCGCCTCGCGCAAGGACCGCCCGCACCTGGGCGCCTTGCTCGCCGCCTCGAAGCCGGCGCCGAAAGGATTGCCCCAGTCCGTCATCTTGCCGACGAACCTCACCTTCGAAGGCGCCACCTTCCCTGGTCAGAACGCCGGCTTCCTCGGCGCCCCGTTCGACCCCTGGCACCTGATCGGCGACGTGACCCAACCCGGCTTTGGTCCGTCGGACCTCGCCTTGCCCGAGGAGATCAGCCTCGACCGGCTTGACCACCGGTTTGATCTTCTCGACGTCATCGACGCCCAGCGCCGCGACCTCGAACGCCAGGCCGCCGCCCGTCCCTTCGACGGCTTCCGCCAGCGCGCCACCGAGATCCTGACCTCCGCCGCCTGCCGCACCGCCTTCGACCTCGAACGCGAGGAGCCCCGCCTCCGCGACCACTACGGTCGCACCTTGATGGGCCAGGGCCTCCTGCTCGGCCGCCGCCTGGTCGAGTCGGGCGTGCCTCTCGTCCAGGTCAATCTCGGCGAGTCGAACGTCTGGGACACCCACGAAAAGAACTTCCCCCGTCTCAAGGAAATCCTCCTGCCGCCCTTCGATCAGGCCGTCTCCGCCCTGGTGGACGACCTGGAGGCCCGCGGCCTGCTCGACGAGATCCTCGTCGTGATCACCGGCGAGTTCGGCCGAACACCTCGCGTCGGCATGCCGATCAAGGGTGGGGCGGGCGCCAAGCCCGACGGCCGCGACCACTGGCCCGGCTGCTTCAGCCTCCTCGCCCTCGGGGCCGGCGTCGGCCGCGGCCAGGTCCTCGGTGGCAGCGACCGCCTCGCTGCCTTCCCCACCACCCTCTCTTACAGCCCCTCCGACCTCGCCGCCAACATCCTCGTCGCCCTCGGCGTCGATCCCGGCGCCGAGATCCGCGATCAGCTTGGCCGACCCTTCCCCATGAACCGCGGAGAAACGATTCCCTGGGGTTGACCGGCCGGTCGGTCCTGCCAGCAAGACCTGAAGAGATCGCAAAGTTCTTGCCCGTTCGCATGGTCCGGCTACGGTGGAGACGTCGATCGAGGCCGGTCGGGTCGGCGGTCGAGCCTGGCGATCGTGTCCCCGTCGCGCTTACAATACAGGACAATTGCCAGGTCGTCCGGGTCCTCACACCCGCCCTCTTCCCCTGGAGAAGTGGTCGCGCCGCGGCCGGGTGAGGTTCTCACGCTCGCCCCCAATCGTGGCCCTCGTCTCCATCTGCGATCCGCACCGCCGTCAAAGAATTCGCCTCGAACCGAACTCCGGGAGCCGTGCAGATGCCAACCCCCGACGAACTTTACGAGGAGGCTATCACCCTCCGCGACCGCGGCGAGAAGCCGGCCGCCGTGGACAAGCTCAAGGAGGCCCTGGCGATCGATCCCGCTTTCGCCATCGGCCACGGCCTGATCGCCAAGCTCTACGCCGACCTCGCCCAGGCTGACGAGGCCATCCAACACGCCCGCCGCGTGGTCGAGCTGGAGCCCGACGACACCTTCAGCTACACGGCCCTCTCCGTCATCTACCAGCGCTGCGGTCGCATTCCCGAGGCCGAGGAGGCCAAGGCCCGCGCCTACTACAAGCAGATGGGCATGGAACCCTGAACCCGATCCGTGAACGGCGATCTCCGAGACCCGGTTTCAAAGATCCGAGATCATTGCAATGAACCCGAGCAAGCGGCGCGTCACGGCGTTCCTCCTTCCGACGATCCTGGCCCTCGCGACGGCTCCGTCGCGAGCGAAGGACAACGGTGCCGATGGCCCCTGGCTGGATGCCAGCCTTGGAGACCTGGTCGGGCTCTACAAGCACCTCCATACCCATCCCGAGCTTTCCTATCACGAGGTTGAGACGGCGAAGCGCGTGGCCGACGAGCTTCGACAGGCCGGCGCCGAGGTCACCGAGGGGGTCGGCCAGCACGGCGTTGTCGGTGTCCTTCGCAACGGAGACGGGCCGACCGTGCTCGTCCGCAGCGACCTCGACGCCTTGCCCGTCACTGAGGCGACCGGCCTGCCCTACGCCAGCCGCATCACCACCAAGGACGGCGGAGGGAAAGCGGTCGGCGTGATGCACGCCTGTGGGCACGACATCCACATGACCTGCCTCGTCGGTACCGCCCGCTGGCTTGGCTCTCACAAGGATCGCTGGAAAGGAACCGTCATCCTGATCGGCCAGCCCGCCGAGGAGATGATCGGCGGCGCCGAGAAGATGCTCGCCGACGGCCTTTATGAGCGGTTCCCGAAGCCCGACGCCGCCCTCGCTCTGCACGTTGCCCACGACCTGGAAACCGGCCGCGTCGGCTATACTTCCGGCCCGGCCCTGGCGAGCGCCACGGCCGTCGACGTGATCGTCCGCGGCAAAGGTGGCCACGGCGCGATGCCGAACAACTCGGTGGACCCGATCGTCCTCTCGGCCTTGCTCGTGCTCGACCTCCAGACGATTGTCAGCCGTGAGATCAGCCCGATCGAACCGGCCGTGGTCTCCGTCGGCTCAATCCACGGCGGCACGAAGCACAACATCATCCCCGCCGAGGTCCACCTGCAACTGACGCTTCGTGCCTACAACGAGTCAGTCCGCTCCCAGCTCATCGAGGGCATCCGCCGCCGCGCCGAGGCCCTGGCGACCGCTCATCGCGCCCCGGCGCCGACGGTCACGGTCGGGGAGAGCACTCCGCCCACGATCAACACGCCGAGCCTCGTCGCCAAGGTCGTCCCCGCCCTCGAAGAGACGCTTGGGACGACGAATGTCGTCCAGGTCGAGCCCACGATGGGCGCCGAGGACTTCGGCCTATTCAGCCGCGATGGCGTCCCGATCTTCATGTTCCGCCTCGGCTCGATTCCACCGGATCGCGTCGTGAAGTCGAAAGGCGAGCATGGCGACTCGCTCCCCTCGCTCCACTCGCCTCTCTACTCTCCTGACCCCGAACCCACCATCCGGACCGGCATCCGCGCCATGACCTCGGCCGTCGTTCGGCTGCTTCCACACTGATCCTCGCCGGAACGGGAGTTGCGACGCCCATTCCTCAAAACGCGGCGAGGGCCGCGAGCGTCCAAACAGCCGGGGAGTTCACCGATGAACGTCGTCCACACCAGCCGCATGCACGTCGCGAAGCACGACGGGCCGCACCGGACCGCCTTGCTGGAGGGCTTCACTGACCCGATCCACTTCGGCATTCATGGCGGGATCAAGCACTTTTACAAACAAAAGTATGGCCGCGAGCTGACCGGTCCCGAGTATCCGGCCACGCTCGACCACATCATCGCAGGCGTCGCCGGATGACTGCTCGGTACGCTTGCGTCCGCACTGGAAGTGCGGCAGGTCCCCGCATCGAACAACCTCACCGCCGAGGTCGAGGGTGATATCGCCGAGGTCGAGGGCGTCCTCCGGATCAACGCGATCCGCCTCCGCTTCCGGATGGCCGTGGCTCCCGAGAAACGCGAGGTCGTCGAACGCCTGCTCGACCATTACGCCGACGCCTGTCCCGCCTATCAGAGTGTGAAGGGCTGTATCACTTGCTCCTGGGAGATGACGATGGAGGACCCGCCCGGCTAGTGCGGGTCGGTCCTCACGCCTTGCCCTTGCGATACCGTTCCAGAGCCTCCTCGCGAGCCTTGCGGGAACGGGCCCAGTAAGCGTCCGCGGTCTCCAGATTGAATTCCCGGACAAGCTCGTCGATGTCGCGATCGCCCGTGTACTCGATGATGTAGAAAGCTTCCCGAGTGTGATAGTCGAAGGTCAGATCCGGGCCGTACT
This sequence comes from uncultured Planctomycetales bacterium, assembly GCA_963752755.1. Lineage (GTDB taxonomy): Bacteria > Planctomycetota > Planctomycetia > Isosphaerales > Isosphaeraceae > CAVVZJ01. The sequence continues at coordinate 130,182 of CAVVZJ010000017.1, forward strand.
TCGCGAGCATGGCGTCCATCTTGCCCCAGTTGAAGTCCATGTGGAGCGCGACGCTGTTCGTGTTGATCGGGGCGACGGCGAGCGTCTCGTAGGTCGATTCCTTGAGGATGCGACCGCAACGGTCGATGATCAGGCCCAGTTCGGGCTTGACCGACGTCACGACGAAGGCCCCCAGTTCGAACGCCAACGCCTGTGCCTGCAAGCCGCCGCGGTACATCGAGGAGAAAACGACCACGTCCGGTTTGCCCCGGGCGAGCGAATCATGGACTTCCTGGAAGTTCAGGTCGAAGCAGATCAGAAGACCGACCCGGCCGAAATCGGTCTCGAAGCAAGGGGCCTCGGTGCCGGGCACGATCCCTTGCTCCAGCTCGCCGACCGTTGGGAACATCTTGTCGTAGCGCCCGATGACCTCGCCATCGCGACCGATCAGGATGGAGGTATTCCGGAGCCCGCGGTCGGGGTCGTACTCGACGCGGGGCCAGACGATGTGCAGCTTGTGCTCGCGGGCGAGTCCCTGGGCTCGCGGGAGGCTGCCGCCGTCGTGCGGCTCGGCGTGGTGGAACGGCTCCTTGATCCCGAGCTGTGGATAAACCTCGGTGAACGCGACGAGATCCGCCCCCATCCAGGCAGCGCGTCGGAGATAGAGCGCGGCCTCGCTCATCAATCGATCGAGTCCCTTCGGCGAGTCGGCACCGACCTCGGGCCGGTAGGACACGGTCGCAACCTTGATTGGACGACGACGACTGTTCATGACGATTTCCTCCCGTTTCCCAGGCATTCTCGAACTTTCGACGCGACGACGCAAGCCCCTGAGGCCGGACCTCGCGAGTCGCCCCCGGGCGCGGTATGCTCGGTGCGCTGGTGCTGTTCACCCGGAGTCCTGACGATGAACCCGACCTACCGCGTCGATGACCCCTCGACGCTGCTCAGCCCGTCACTTCTTATCTTCCCCGAGATCCTCCGCCGCAATGCCCAAACGATGATCGAGATGGCCGGCGGGGCGGAGCGGCTCCGGCCGCACGTCAAGACGCACAAGATGCCTGAAGTTGTGCGGGCTCTCGAAGAAATGGGCATCCACAAACACAAGTGCGCCACGATTGCCGAGGCGGAGATGGTCGCCCAGGCGGGCGGCAAGGATGTCTTGCTGGCGTATCCCCTGGTGGGGCCGAACATCGCCCGGATGGTCGCCCTGGTGGACCGCTACCCCGAAACCACCTTCCGCGCCCTGGTGGACGACCGCGACGCTGCACAAGCTCTCTCCGATGCGATGGTAGGCTCAACCCGGGGGCCGTTCTCCGTCCTGATCGACCTGGAGCTCGGCATGGGGCGAACCGGCATCGCCCCCGAACGGGCGTTCGACCTGGCCCTGGCCCTCACCGCGATGCCGGGCTTGCATCTCGACGGTCTGCACGCCTACGACGGCCACATCCACGACCCCGACCCCGAGCAGCGGCTCCGAGCCGCCCGACCCGGCATCGACGCCTCCCTGGCTCTCCGCGAACGACTCCGGGCCCGAGGAATCAAGGCCGATTGTCTGGTGCTCGGCGGTACTCCCACCTTCCCGATCCATGCCGCCTTGCGGGAACCCGGCGTCGAGTGCTCGCCCGGCACCTGCCTGCTGCACGACCACGGTTACGGCAGCCGCTTCGCCGACCTGCCCTTCACCCCGGCGGCCGTTCTCTTCACCCGCGTCATCAGCCGACCGCGACCCGACCGCGTCTGCCTCGACCTCGGATACAAGGCCGTTGCCTCCGATCCGAAGGGGGATCGTGTCCGGCTCCTCGACCTGCCCGACGCGAAGATCGTGGGGCAGAACGAGGAACACCTCGTTGTCGAGACGCCCGAGTCCGACCGGCTCCCGCCCGGCACCGCGTTACTGGCGATCCCGACGCACATCTGCCCGACCTGTGCCCTGCACGCTTTCGCCTACGTCATCGAGGACGGCCGCGTCACCGATCGCTGGGCGGTCGCCGCACGCGACCGAGTCTTGCAGGTCTGAGGTTCGTTCAGGCTGGCGACTCCCCGGCGCTGATCTCTTCGAGCCCCTGGCGGACCTGCGCCGGTCCCGGCCTCGCGAGTTGGCGGACGACCCGGCCATTGCGGAGAAAGACCAGGTTGGGCCAGAGCTTCACCCGGAACGACCGGCCGAGCGGTTGACCGGGGCCGTCCTCGACCTTCAGATGGCGAACCTCCGGGAACTCCCGCAGCAGATTCTCCAACGCCGGTGCCAGCGATCGGCAGTAGCCGCACCAGCGAGCCCCGAACTCCAGCAGGACCGGGCCCGGCATCCGATCAACCTCCTCACGGGTTGGTTCGTGGGTGACCACGTCATCGGCCCCGGACATCACAGATCTCCTTGGAGGCAGCCATGTTCGGCCCATGGGTTGGCACACACAAGGCTGTTGCTGCGAACGGCATGCCGAGGTCGTTCAGAGGAAGAGGCCACCCAGGTCGATGCCGAGGGTCAGGGCAAGATAGACGTCTTCCGGGCATGGATCGCGGAACGCGAGGCCAGCCTGATGGTCGTTCTTCCAGACCACGAACGCGGAGACCCACGGGCTTGGTTGTCCTTCCCCGACCCGGAGCCAGGCTGGCTGACCCGTCGGAGGGCATTGCCCACCCTGGAACCGCAAGCCACTCCGGCTGACGTCCAGCACCCGGCCACGCGCCTGCCGGGGCTCGGTTCCCGACCACCACTCCAGCGCGGCGACATTCTGCACCGCCTTCTGCCGGTAGGTCTGTCGACGATCGGTCGCCAGGCTCATCGGCAAGTCCCGGAGCACAACTCCTCGGGAAGCCTGAGCCGGTCCGTCCCCGAGAGCAGGATCGACCGGAGCCGCTCCTTCTCCTCGACCGTCAATCGGCCCCGTCGATAATGGTCGTCGATGTCATCGAGGCCGTCCTTGACGAGATCCTGCTTGCCCGGATAGTCGCGGTGCTGCGCGATGATCTCGACAGCATGCCGCAAAATCTGGAATTGCGGGTCCATGGTCTAGCTCACGAACGAGAGTTGGCGACGCAACCGCACGTGCCCCAGGGGAACATAGAACATCACCCCCCGCCTGTCGCCTGGCGAGGACGCCAAGGTTCTGCCGCGTCTCCTCGGTTTCCTGGCGGTTCTGGGCGGTGCTTGAGTGCTAAGAAGGTGCTGGCACGGTCGTTGTTAGGAGTGCTGAGGCACGATCGGTGACCAGGGGAGTCAAGGCCATGGGACGGATCGCTCCAAGATTGCTGATTGTGGGGGACAACGCCATGACGCGCGTCTGGCGGATCGTCTTCGCGTGTCGTGGCTGGGAGGTCGTCGTCGCGGCGAATGAGGTGGAGGGATTGGCCATGTTCGATCTTGCGCCGGATTACGTGATCCTGGAACGGGCCGGTGACGCGATCCTCCAACGGATCCGGGAGCAAGGGAGCACGACCCGCGTCGCCGTCCTCGCCGGTCCAGCGATCGTGGATGCTGCGTCCCTCCCCGACGTGATCTTCCCAGCGCCGGGCGATGTGGTCGAAGTCTGGCGCGAGGGTGCAGGAACCACGGCCGTCAAGACGCTGGCTTCCCACCGCTCCCTGAGATTGTCAAACTCAGGCCAACAGCAAAGTCAATCGCAGGCCGTCTGATCGGCCTTGGCGGGCCCGAGACGTCCTCACGCGGCGGCCTCTGTCGAAGACGATCCTCCTGCGCTGGCGTGCGAAGACGTTGCAACAGGCAGTCCCGGTCGCCTGCCGGATCACGATCGCTTTGTTTTGCCTTTTCAGACACTCGGGACGATCCCGGAACGTCCTGGCGACGCGCCGACGACGGCTCCGGGACGCCAGCGTCACGGTTTGAGGACGGCAGAGGGACGCTCCCCATGAGGCCGGGACCCAGAGCATAATCCCTGACCTCAATGCAACTTAGAATCCATTTTTACCCATTTTGAAGTTCGTTCGGCGCCAGAGTCGCGATGGGACGTCGCGACGCAGGTCGGGGCTCGGGCGCCCGGGGTCAACCGGATTGCCAAGGGAGCGAGTTAATTATAGCACAAGAACGGCTGGAATGAGGGAGGATTCACCCGGACCCGAGGGATTGGTGACCTGGCTCACCGCGCCAGCCACTTCGACAGGGTGGGTCCACCTGCATCCGACCAGCGTTTGAGGAGCGTCAACTCCCGTGGGCTGGGCAGCTTGTTGTGCCGACGGCGTGCCTGGAGAATCTGCCGGTTCAGATTCGTGACCTCCAGCGTCAGCAAACGTTCCTCCTGGCCCCAGGCGTCGGTGACCCGAAGCGACCAGATCGAGACGCGACCCGAGGCGCACGATTCCCCGTAGGTCCCGACGCAGTGACTCATCGCCCGACCTTCCTCAAGCAGTGCGCTCGCGGTGAGCAGCTCCGTGATCGTGAAGACGCGGCGGGTTTCCCCCTGTCCCTCGACCCGGTGGAACGGGGCGAAGCCGGCCGGCGGCCAGCAGGTCACACGGGCGTTCCGCTCGCGACCCAGGCGGCGATGCCACTGTTCGACCGCCCGGAGCAAGGTCACGGGGTTCCGCCCCTTCATCGTCAAACCCGGCTGCGGCGGGACCCGCAGGGGACGCCCCGGCAAGTGGGCCTCGGAGTTCGGGACCGATGCGACGTAACGCTGGTCGGCCAGGTAGTCGATGAGCGGGCCGTGGTGGGCCGGGTCGAGCAATGGTTGGTCGATCAGCCAGCGGAAGACCGTCGTCCAGAAGTCGTCGTGGGCGAAATCCGCACCCGCCTGGGTGCCGAGGATCGATCGGACCAATCGCTCATCGCCACCCAGATCGCGGACCTGAGCCCATCGCAAAGCGCTGACCGCATCGAAGTCGTCAGGGGCACCGAGGTAAAGGTGCGCCTGCTTCTTCGTCAGCGGGATCGGCAGCCCTCTGGCCGTCCGGATGTTCCGCCCTTGACCGACGAGGAGGAACCATCCCTGATGGATGACCCCCCTGGGAGTCAGCCCCTCCAGCCAGGCGGAGTTCAGGAAGGTCGGCACGTCGTAGCGGGCGAGCAGGTGCCGCGTGAGGGCGTGGAACTGCTTGTAGGCATTATGGCTGCGAGGTTCCCAGTCCTCTGGCTGGCGAAGCCAGCTCCCGGTGTGGGCGGAGAGGGCGAGCAGGGCGCTGGCGTACTGCGACGCCGTCTGTCCGTCGAGAAGGTCGGTCCGCTCGTGGCAGAGCAACACGAGTCGTCTCAGGGCGGCGAGGTCCGGGCGAAGCGGGTAGCCGTGGGTCTTGCTCGAATTGATCCCGGCGAAGAGCCGGGCGATGGCGTGGAGGCCGGAGGTCAGCGGGACCCGGACGGACTCCCCCCTGGAGACGAGCCGTAGGAGTTGCTTGGGGTCGTGCCGCAGCGCCTTGGCGTCCTTCAGCACCCGGTCGGCCACCGCGACCCGGTCGGCCGTTGCCGCGCTGGCATCCTCCCGCTGCTGCCGCTCGGCCCGAAGCTCGAGCCTGCGCTTCTTCTCCAGCCGCTTCTGCTTGTTCGACTTGGGCCTGGCGTCCATCTCGCCATCACCACTACAAGGGCCAACGACCGGAACGACTTCGTGAGCCAGACAGCCAAGGTGGCGTCGGGGTTCACATTCAAATGGACGATCGGGACCCCGGCTTCGGGCAGCAAACGGACCGACAGGGAGTCGGCCCTCCCAACATCGAGTCCGTGCGCTGGCCGGGCTCTGTGAAAGTCTATCCGCCATGACGGAAAAGGCTTTAGAATGATCGCATGATGACGATACCCTTCCCGCCAGGACTCGATGCCCGTCGGGTACAATCCTCCGAAATCTCCAGGTCCCAGGCATGAGTCGTCGCACGAGGAAGCTTTTCAACGCCGGTTACTTCCTGGTCCTGGCCCTGCTCACGGCCAACGGTGTGGTGACCTGGCTCAACCTGCGGACGATCGTCGAGGCCGACCGCTGGATCGACCACACCCGGGAGGTGGTCATCGAACTGGAGCGGGCGTTCTCGACACTCAAGGATGCTGAGACCGGTCAGCGGGGTTACCTGCTCACAGGCGAAGACGAGTCCCTGCAACCTTTCCGGACGGCCTCGGCCCGGATGGACGGCATCCTCGACCGGCTGGCGACACTGACCGCCGACAACCGCTCCCAGCAGGACCGGATCGTCGTTCTGAGACGGCTGGCGTCCGAGAAGATGGAAAAACTGGGCGAGACGATCACCTTGCGGGATGAGGGGGACGCGGAAGCCGCTCTGGCCGTCGTCCGTACCCATCGCGGCCATCGCGTCATGGAGCGAGCCAGGCAGGTCGTTGTTGCGATGGCCGAGGAGGAGGATCGCTTACTCCGCGAGCGCACCGCCTGGTCCAACTCGGCCACACGCAGGACATATGCCTCGTTCGCCGTCGCGACCGGGATGGCCTTGATCCTGCTGGCTGGGGTCTTCCTGCTCAAGCGTCGGGAGGATGTCGAGCAGGAGCGGAACGCCGAGGCGATTCGCCGCAGCGAGCAGTGGCTTCAAACCACTCTGGCGAGCCTTGGCGAGGGCGTCATCGCCACCGATGAGCAGGGGCGGGTCCGCTTCCTCAACCCGGTCGCTGCATCTCTGACCGGCTGGGAGTCGGCCGGAGCGACCGGCCAGCCGCTCGAAGCGGTCTTCCGGGTCATCAATGAGGAGTCACGGCAGGAAGTACTGAACCCGGTCGCTCGGGTGCTGAGCGAGGGCACGATCGTTGGGCTCGCGAACCACACCCTGCTTCTCGCGAGAGACGGCACGGAACGCCCGATCGAGGACAGCGCCGCACCGATCCAGGGAGCGGGTGGCGAGCTTCTCGGCGTCGTGCTGATCTTCCGGGATGCGACCGAGCGTCGGGAGGCCGAGCGGTCGCTGAAGCGGAGCGAGGAGCGACTGCGGTTGATCGTGGAGAGTGCCGAGGACTACGCCATCTTGACGATGGACCTGGACGGCCAGATCACCTCCTGGAACTCCGGCGCCACGAAGCTGACCGGTTACGAGGCCACGGAGATCCTGGGTCGGGCGCCGAACATCTCTTCATCCCGGAGGACATCGAGCGGGGCATCCCCGCGCAGGAGATGCGGAAGGCGAGCGAGGAGGGGCGGGCCGACAACGAGCGCTGGCACGTCCGCAAGGATGGCTCCCGATTCTGGGCCAGCGGTCTGCTGATGCCGATGCGGGACGAGGGCCAGATCGTCGGCTGGCTGAAGATCATGCGGGACACGACCGAGCAGAAGCGAACGGAGCAGGAACTGGAGCTAAGCCGGGAGCGGCTCAACCTGGTGGTCAACTCCAGCGAGGTCGGCCTCTGGTATTGTGATCTGCCGTTCAGCACACTTGTCTGGAACTCCAAATGCAAGGAGCATTTCGGCCTCCCTCCGGACGCCGACGTGACGATCGACACGTTCTACGAGCGGGTCCATCCCGACGACCGGGAGCGGACCCGCCAGGCCATCGAACGCGCCATCGAGGGGCGTCTCGACTACGACATGGAGTACCGCACACTCGCCCCTGATGGACGGGTGCGCTGGATCCGGGCGATCGGCCGGGCCTTCTACGACCAGATGGGGGCGCCGCTACGCTTCGACGGCATCACGGTGGACGTGACCGAGCGCATCCGGCAGGAAGTCGCCTTGCGGGAGGCCGACCGGAGGAAGGACGAGTTCCTCGCCACGCTGGCGCACGAACTGCGCAACCCGCTGGCACCGATCCGCAACGCCCTGCACCTGATGGCGCAAGCGGGCGGGAATGGGCACGACTTCGAGGAGGAGCGGGCGATCGCCGAGCGTCAGGTCGCCCATCTGGCCCGGCTGGTCGATGACCTGATGGACGTGGCCCGGATCAGCCAGGGCAAGATCGGACTGCGCAAGGAGACGGTGGACCTGGTCACGATCGCACGGCGGGCCGTCGAGACCGTGCGGGCCTCCGTTCGTGACCGGGGGCATGAGCTGTCCGTCAGACTGCCGACCGAGCCGATCTGGCTGGAGGGCGATCCCACGAGGCTGGAGCAAGTCCTCTGGAACCTGCTGAACAACGCTGTCAAGTACACCGAGCCGGGGGGCCAGATCCACCTGGAGGCCATGCGGGATGGGGAGCAGGCCCTGGTGCGGGTCCGGGACACGGGCATCGGCATCATGCCCGAGATGCTGCCCCGCATCTTCGAGATGTTCGTCCAGGTCGATCAGGAAACGGTCCGATCCCAGAGCGGCCTGGGGATCGGTCTGGGGCTGGTCCAGTTTCTGGTCGAGTTGCACCGCGGCACGATCAGCGCAACCAGCGCGGGACCGGGTCAGGGCAGTGAGTTCGTCGTCCGGCTTCCCGTGTTGCCGGACGAAGCGGGCAACCGGTTCGCAACGGACCGGGTGGATCACCTGGAGGCCAGGGCGGCCTTGCCGCGCCGCCGCGTCCTGGTCGTCGATGACAACCTGGATGCCGCCAACAGCCTGGCCAGGCTACTGGATCGGCTCTACGGGCAGGAGGTGCGGGTCTCCTACGACGGTCCCTCGGCACTGGAGGTCGCTTCAGACTACCGGCCCGACGTGGTCCTGCTCGACATCGGGATGCCGGGCATGGACGGCCATGAGGTCGCGCGGCAATTGCGGAGCCGTCCCGAATTCGAGCGGACGCTCCTCGTCGCTTTGACTGGCTGGGGTCAGGACACCGATCGTCGGAAGTCCCGCGAGGCTGGATTCGACCGCCATCTCGTGAAGCCCGTGGACCCCGCGGAATTGCGAAGCCTTCTCGCTTCGATTGTTGAACCGGGTCAGTGAGCCTTCTCGACCCGATGGGCAAATCCCAACCCTTGACCCTGAGTTGAGTCGCACCAGGATGAGGAGCACCACCGGTGCGTCGCCCGGAATCCTCGGCTCAACGTCCTGGCCGTTTGCCCGTACCACTCGGATATTCTCTTCGCGCTGATCCGATCAACCTCGGTCACGGTCAGGGTCGGTTTCAACGGCGCTCCGATCCCGATTCCACCGCGCTTTGAGCGGATCGCCAGCGCCTTGACGGCCGCCGTCGCGATGGGCTGGAACTGGGCGGATGTCCGCGGGGCCACGATCGTCGGGGCGGTCGGGGCAGGTGCCGCGAGCAGGTTGAACCCGGCGGCGGCTTATCCTGCTTCACACCATCAACGAAGACGGTGCCTTTGATGACATCCGGCAGGAGCGTCGAGCAATTCAACGAGAGGAAATATTTTGACGAGTTCTCCATCCGCTTGAACACCCTTGTCAGGTACGCCGTCCGGCTCCCGCTCCCCTTCGTCTTGGCGTGCGTCAGTCGAACCGTCGAGAAACGCTCTCGATTGGGTTCCTCGTACGGATGAAGCCGTGCTCTGCAGGGAAGTCATATCGCGGGCGAGTTGGGCGGTCGGGACCCCCTGGGCGAAACCGCGGAGGATCTGCATCAGTTCGACAACTGACCGCTTGGAGTCCTGCAGGACGGTATCGGTGAAGGCGTTGAAGACCCGATGGCAGGTCTGGCAGCGGTAGTCCAGATCCGGGGCGCGGTGGCGGCAATGCACGCCCAGGCCGTCGGGGTCAAGCCAAGGCAGGAGCTTGGCGTAGCAGGCGTCCTCGTCCCTCAGTTCGGTGATGGGGAAGTCCATGGACACCTCCGATCGAGCCAAACCGAGGGCTCTGGCTCCATGACAACCCGAACCACAGAGGCGGTAAAGGGCTTCTCCGCCAAATGAACCTCAGGAGCCGAGCGGTTTTTTGGTCTAGACAATGGGGTCCACCTCACCTACACCTCGTTTCGTCGGATTGCCTACGAGTGAATCCGCTCCTTTCGTCAATCCGATGGCAAACGGGCTCGATATCGCATCGTTTGACCGCCGACGGTCTCTCTCCGTAGTCTGGAAGTGAAGTGAAACGGCCCGTATGAGCCAGCTGCAAGCGCGAAGGATGGACGACGATGGCGAACCATCAGGCCCATGTGGCCGTTGCGTCGGTGAACCAGACAGTCGGAGACTGGCAGGGCAACGAGCGCCGCGTGCGTGAGGTAATCGACGCCGCCCGCGCCGAGGGTGTCAAGCTTCTGCTGCTGCCCGAAATGTGCCTCTCCGGCTACAGCCTGGGCGACCGTCTCCTGCGCGTTGGAACGGCCGAACGCTCCTGGGAACGCCTGATGAACCTCGTCGACGCCACCCACGGCTTGGCGGTTGGTGTCGGTCTGCCGATCCTCTTCGAGGGCGTCTTATTCAACGTCATGGGCCTGCTCGCCGACGGGCGGCTCGTCGGCCTGGTCGCCAAGGAGAACCTCGCCACCGGCGACGTCGAGTACGAGAACCGTTACTTTTCCCCCTGGCCCCACGGCCGCCTCGTCATCTATCGCGGTCCCGACGGCACCGCCGCCCCGCTCGGCACTCAGGTCTTCGAGCTACCCGGACTCGGGACTGTCGCCTTCGAGATCTGTGAGGATGCCTGGAAGGGTATCCGTCCCGGTTCCTTCTACGCCCTCACCGGCGCCGAGATTTTGATGAACCCGTCGGCCTCCTGGTTCGTCATAGGTAAGCACCAGGCCCGCCGGCGGATGGTCCGGCAGATCAGCCGCGAGGACCATTGCGCCTATCTCTACACGTCGTTACTCGGCTGCGACTCCACCCGCTTGATCTTCGATGGCAGCCTCTTCGTCGCCGTTAACGGCCGGATCGAGGCCGAGGGCCGACGTTTCGTCTTCGACCGCGATTGGGAGTTGCTCCACCGCGTCATCGACCTTGGCGAGATCCGCCACGTCCGCATGGAGGAAGGTTCCTGGCGCGACCAGCTCGGCCGCGTCAACGCCGGCCTGATCGGTAAGGCCCCGTCCGTCACCACCGTCCCCGGTGACTTCTCGACCACGAAGGCCGCCCCACCGCCGCCGCCCTACTGGATTCCCCCCGAGCCAGTCCACCCCGACCCGTCGCTTCAATACCTGGAAATCACCCCTTTTCAAGGCCGGTCGATCACCGAGCGCGACCTCAACCACCTCGAACTCGAACTTGCCCTAGTCGCTCGCCCTGCGAGACTACACCCGCAAGTCCGGCATCAAGTCCTGCTGCCTTGCCCTCTCCGGCGGTCGCGACAGCTCGATGGTGGCGCTTCTGGTCCGCCAGATGTACCGATACGCCTATCCCGACCTGTCCCTCGACGACCTCCGCCGCAAAGTCCGCGACGGCCTCGTCTGCGCCTACCTCGCCACCGAGAACTCCGGCCTCGCGACCCGTTCCGCCGCCCGCGCCGTGGCCGAGGAAATCGGCGCCACCTTCTACGACGGCCCGATCCAGCCGGCCCTCGATGAGGCCGAGGCTACCGTCTCCCGGCTAACCGGCATCACGATGTCCTGGGATACCCCCGCCCATGACATACCACTTCAGAATATTCAGGCCCGATTGCGCGGCCTGGTGATCTGGACCATCGCAAACCTCCACAACGCGCTCTTGCTCGTCACCAGCAACAAGAGCGAGGCGGCCGTCGGCTACACCACGATGGACGGCGACACCAGCGGCGGCATCGCCCCGATCGCCGACGTGCCCAAGAGCCTCGTCAAGCTCTACCTCGCCTGGGCCCGCCACTTTCACGACCTGTCCGGGTTCGAGAAAGTGGACGTTATGGAAGCCTCCGCCGAGTTGCGACCCCGCCTTCCCGGCGGAGTCGAGCAGACCGATGAGGCCGACCTGATGCCGTTCGTCGTGCTGGATCAGCTAATGTACGCCTTCGTTCAACTCGGCTTGGCCCCGGTAGAGATTCTCCGTCGTTTCTGGCCGGCCTTACGATCCTACTACCGGGATGACCCCGCCTTATTCGCCGCTGCGATCCGCAAGTTCGTTCGCCTCTTCTGTTTCGCCCAGTGGAAGCGCGAGCGGTTCGCCATCAGCTTCCGCGTCACCGCCTTCGATCTCGACCCCAAGACCGGCTTCCGCTTCCCTCCGGTCCAGGCGCCGTTTACCGAGGAACTGGCTGAGATGGATGCGCTGGTGGAGCGTGTCAGGTCGGGCGAAGCCACACTTGACGGCTCGAGTCCGGCAGGATCATTTGAATGAGAGTTGCCGCCTCTGGCAACATACGAGCCGTCGTGCCGAGTTCAGACGGGCCGGTACCGTGCCAAATCGAGACGATGACGGTCGGACTGAAGTCCACTCCACGATTCCCGACGGCAATCATGATGCGGAGTGAAAGAGCCGACCGCATCACTGCGCATAAAATTGATCGAAAATTAATAAATGTGTTCATTTATAATGTTAAACCACGATCCTTCAACAATGCTCGAAGCCGGCCTCTCGGAGGAAGGGAGCGGCCACCGCGCTGCCGACTGTCGCCGGTTGTGGATACCAAGCCCGCGAGCCACCTGTCTCAAATGATCGCGAATCCGGAGATGACCTTCCCGTTCCTAATGAGGTGGATCAGGTTCAGTCCGCTTTTCAAGTCGGAGACTGGGACGCCCGGGACGTTGACGTACTTTTGATCGATCGTGTCCCAGAGCGACAAGTAGAAGGTGCCGTCATCGTGAAGGTAGGCCGCAGTGGGCAGATACGGTTGCAGGAAGTCCGCCGGGCTTGGGACCGGCGAGCCCGCCAAACCGCCGCTCAGTCCAGGAATCGCCACGGCGTCGGCCGGTGTGACCGCGCCGGAGAGGGCAAAGCCGTAGTCGCGGACCAACTCCGCATTCGTCTTGCCGTCCAACTCGGCCAAGCCGGACCCGCGGATCACGTAGTTGGCGGACTGTTCGTGAAAAGTAAAGCTGGCGGCCATCCCAGATGATCTGCTCGGGAGCAAACCAGGTCCAGGCGAGCGGGTCGCCCGAGTGGATCGTACTCGAATCGAGTTGGACGCCGCCGCCCACGATCTGATTGCCAGAGATGTCCACGTGACGGAGGCCCGACATGGCGTTGATGTAATTCGCATTCTTCTGGACGAGAATATCCACGCGATTCTTCAGATAGTTTCCCTGGATGTCGTTGCTGGGGCCGAAGCCGGCAACGATCCCCGTCGGAAACCGACGATGTAGTTGTTGAGGAATGAGAAGTCACGACCTCCGTCGATGTAGGTCGCATTGGTACTGGTCGGATTGCCGATGAACCGGCTTCCGCTAACGATGAAGTGACTCGAGTAGTCGCCTCCAAAGGCTGCTCCGTACAGGCCCCAGGCTGTGAAGTTTTGAATGACATTCGGCGCATTGACCGAGTCATGGGTCCAGAACCAGACGCCGGTGCGCGAGGCGTAAGCCGTGTTGTCGCGGAACTCCGTGATTGCCACAGTGGCCGGATTGGGGGTGATGTTTAGGCCTTCGAAATCGAGTGGATAGTAGATGTACGCTGCATTGGCCGCTCCCGCCACGACGTTGTTGATCAAGGCGACCTGCGGCGACTCGATCCAGAAACCGTGCCCGGCGAACCCGAAGTCACCGATCGCATGACGGGCCGGGTTGTCGTAAAGCACGTGACCGTCGGTCGTCGAGCCCGTGATGTGGATGGCCATGTCGTTGCGGAACGATCCGCGCTCGTCGCCCGCCTCAGCGGCGAAGCCCGAGCCAACAACGTCGTACGCGATGCTGTCCGTGACATTCACGTTGCTGCTGTGATTGACGATCCCCCAGCCCGGAGAGCCATCGACAACGCAGCCTCGGACCTCGATCGGCGCCGTGTTGGGACCAACCTGGTGGAAGTGCAATGCGTATCGCGCCCGCACGTTGTCTGAGCTGATCAACTGGGATTTATTCGTGCGGCCCAGGCCGTAGAAACCCGCGTTCACGAAGTCAGACTGCGGTGTCATGATCATCACATGGCCGCGACTCGCAATCGTGGCCGTGGATTCTGACTCGAACCTCGCATTGCGCGTCAGGTTGGCGACGTGGACCTCCAGCGGTGGCCCCGATGGCGCCTGGCCATACTGTGTGGACAGGTTTTGTGACGTCGGCGCGAGGTGGTCGTATCGCAGAGTCGTCGTCAGGCGAACGGTCGTCCCCGTGATCCCTGCAATCGTGAGCACCTCATCCTGACCGCCCGCGGGCTCGGTGTAGGTCGTGCCGGCCAGTACCAGCGTATCTCCGACCTTCCAGCCAAGGGGAACTTGACTCAACTCCAGGGTCGTATCGCCTGCCCTCGGAGACTTCGCCAGGGCCAGCCAGGGCGTCTCCTCGGCGCCATGGACCGTGATCGAGCCTAGCACGATCAATCCCCGTCCGACCATCATCGGATCGATCGTGCGATCGATCGGGCCATTACTGGTGAAGACCAGGCGCGCCTGTACGTCCGGCTGGATCGGTTCGCTGGATGTTCCCATCACGAACGAGCCGTCCTGGTCCACCACCACCGTGTCAGCGCGAAGCATCGTGTTGTGTTCCGAGGCGAACTTCAACGTGCCGCTGACACGCACCCACTGCACGGCCGAGTCGATCGGCCCGTCGACGGTCACCGTTCGATCTCGGCATGATCCAGACCTTCGCCCCCGGGCCTGGGACCTGGCGATCCATCCAGGTATCCGGCGACGACCACGGCCCGCTGAGGATCGCGATCTGCGTCGTCTGTTCGAAGGGCACCAGCTTGGTGGCCATCATCCCATGACCCGACGACTTCTCCATCTGCTCTGTGGTCTGGATGTAGGTGGCGGCCTCCGCACGAGCCGCCTGCTCGATCGCAGATCGAGCCATCACTGGAGGCGAGGGAACCGTTGCCGTCGGCTGGGCGGTGATCCAGGCGTTTCGGCCACCACCGATCAGGTTCAACGACGGCGGTGCCACCATTGCTGGCACTGTTGATGACATCTGGCTTATTGGATCAACACCGCTGAACAGTCGAATCGTCTCCAGGGCCTCCGGCGCGCAGACCATCTTCCGGGACTTCCTCATGAGATCGCGACCCTGTGATGATGAGTACGGGATGATCCGGGGCCGCGGGCTCCATCGCTCCGTCGGGGGCTTCATCGCTTCCCCGAGACGTGGTTGCGACTCCGGCGTTGACGCTCGTGGACCGAGCTCTCATGAAGGCTCTTTAGGTCGCAAAGCGGCGTGTTGCCAAATCAGAACGCTCAGAAGTCCCGATGTGCCCACCACCCGGCCAGCGCATTTCCCTCTGCTCGACAACGCTCGCTGCCGCCCATGCCTGGCCGATCAAGAGCTTAGGGGTTTGAAAGAACCTAAGCCGTCCGTCTCTTCTCCGGCCTCCCCAGGATCGAGACGAACCACTTCTCCAGGGTGGGCAGGCGGGTGATTCCCGACTCCAACGCCTCCATCTCCTCTCGGCCCAGCCTCACCCCCTTGCTGTACTCCGCCTCGACCAGCACGACCTCGGGATGCCCGCCCTTCCAGGTCATCGACTCGGCGTAGCCGAGCACCGCCTCCACCGAGTCCAGCAACGCCCCGTTCCAGTGCAACTCCAGGATGCCCCAGCACCGCTCGATCGGGTTGTACTTGCTGTGATACGGCGGGTAGTACGTCAACTCGATGTCGAGCCGATACTCCCGGGCGAAGGCGACCATCCGCTTGAGGAACTGCGTGCGGCGGCTGTGGTTCTCCGGGCCGTTGTCCAGGTTCAGCACCAGCTTGGTGACCCCGGGGAAGCGGCCCCGGTGGGACTCCCACCAATCCTCCAGCCGATCTACGATGAAGTCGCTGGTGACCTTCGAGCGGGCCATGTAGAGCGTCCGGTCGTCGTGCTCGGGCAGGAAGATCCCGAAGGGCGTCAGCGTGGCCTCGGGCTTGAAGTCGTGGTCCGCCGCCTTGGTCCCGGTGCGGCTCCGGCTCCGGCGGGAGAACGGCCCGACGTTGACCATGGCCTTGGCGTCGAGCGAGAGCCGCAGCGTGTCCCCGGCGGCGTCCGCCTGCTCGTTGACCGGCTTCACCTGCGCGAAGATGGCGTCGGCCTCCGGGACTCGTATTGGGGGCGGCACTTGGCCACCTTGGTGAGCCGGTAGCCCAGCATGTTGAGCTTCGTGTTGATCGTCTGCGGGGTGGGCAGCTCCTCGTCGGTGTAGCCCTTCTCGGAGATCAACCGGCGTCGGACCTCGGCGGCACTGATGCGGACGACGAGCCGGTCGGCCTGGAACCTCGGGTCGGCCTGGCACAGGACCACCGCGATGGTCGGGAACAGTGTGCAGAAGGCGTTGCGCGTCGCCGCCCAGCCGTCGGTGTTGACCGTCAGAGGAGCGTACTCGGGATCGACATCCCGCGCCTCGGCGGCGAAGACGCCGTAGGCCTCCCGGAGGTGGGCGTCATCGGCCCCGGCCGTCAACGCCACGCCCAGGAGGCAGCCGCCGCCGACGGTGGTCGCGACGTAGCCCTTGCGGCCGGCCCAGTCGGCGTGATGCTCGTCGGCGGCCAGGTGCTCGGGCAACCGAGCCGGATCGCGGACGGTGGCCCCGCCCAGGCTGTTGCGCCCCAGCCGCTCGACGACGCGATGCCAGAACATCTCGCTGTGGCCGAAGCCGATGGCCAGCAGCCACGCCGGAACGCCATGAGCCACCAGGAGCAAGGGATAGGCCAGCTCCTCGACGGTGCCGGTCATGTAGCCGGTGACGAAGCTGGGGCGGAGCCAGTAGGAGACCCCCTCGGCGGTGACGAGCTTCCGCAGCTTGATGCCGGGGAGCTTGCGCGAGGGGCGGCCGAACCCGAGCAGGCGGTAGCCGCGGTCGAAGCCCGGTGGGAACAACTCTGGGGCCGATTGGACCGATTGCGTGAGGACCGCCCGCGTGCGTTGGGCGTCGTCCCAGATCTCGTCGGATTGCTGGCGGGTCATGGGGATGACGATCTGTTTGGCGCCTCGTGGCGATTGCGTCGCGGGAGCGTTTCGCTCACGATTGACCCGCCGGGTCTTCGGTCGAGCGTCCATCTTCGCCTCCGCTCCTGTGGCAAGAAGAAGGATGACGAAGTGGCCGCCGGCCGGATACCCGGCACTCCAATACCTGCAATCCGGTAGAGTCAGAAATATCCTACCTACTTTTGAGACGCCCACCCCCCGAAAGCCCGCCTTGCAATCGGGTGGGTGGCATTCCGGGCGGCACGAAAATAAGATGGTGCGTCCGCCGAATGGCTTCGTGTCTGATTTTTGGATACACAAACACCCGGCGGTCGGGGCCTTCGCATGCTCTTCCGGCTCGACGATGTCACGAAGACTTACGGCCCGGTCACGGCCCTCCGGGGCTTGAGCGTCGTGATGCCCAAGGGGGCGATCGGTTTGCTGGGTCCCAACGGGGCCGGCAAGACGACGATGATCCGGACCTTGCTCGGGTCTGATCGCGATCGACTCGGGCGACGGCAAGTGCTCGGACTGGACATCCGGCGCGATCGACTGGACGTCCGGCAGACCGTCGGGTTCGTGCCGGAGGACGAATGCCTCTTCCCCGGCACTGACGGTATCGGGTTCGTCGCCTACGCCGGCGAGCTGACCGGGATGAGGACCCGACGAGGCGATGCAGCGGGCCCACGAAGTGCTCGACTACGTGGGACTGGCCGAGGCGCGGTACCGGAAGGTGGATTCGTACTCGACCGGCATGAAGCAGCGGTTGAAGCTGGCGGCGGCGATCGTGCACGACCCGAGACTCCTGATCCTCGACGAGCCGACCAACGGCATGGACCCCAAGGGTCGCGAGGACATGCTCGCCCTGGCCCGCGACCTGGCGCAAAACAAGGGGATGAGCCTGCTCTTCTCCAGCCACCTGCTGCCCGACGTGGAGGCGGTCTGCGACCATATCATGGTCCTCGGCGGCGGCCGGCTCCTGGCCAGCGGGCAGATCGAGGAACTGAAGTTGAGGCACGGGCGGCAGTACGTCGTGAGGGTGAAGGCCGACGCGGCTTCGCTGGCGTGGCGGCTAGAAAGGGACGGCATGGCTGTCGAGCCGCAGGACGATGGCTTGCTCGTGGACTTGCCCGAGAACGCCGACCTGCCCGACCTCTGGCGGGTAGCGCAGGAGGCGGGCATGCAGGTGCGCGCCCTGCGACCGCGGCGGAGCACGCTCGAAGAAGTCTTCCTCAATGCCCTGGCGGCGGGAAAGCCTTGATGCCGATCTTCGACCAGGGATACCAGCACTGGGACGGGCATCTCTCCGGCCAGCCTGGCGATGGCTGGCGATCACCCGGCAAGGGGTCCGCGCTCACTGGGCGAAGCGCTGGACGAAGTATCTGGTCGTGTCGGCCTGGACCCCGGCTCTGGCCCTGGTGGGGTTCCTGGCGATCTGGGGTTTGCTGGAGCAGAAGAGCGAACTGGTCGAACCGTTCATGCCGTTGCTCCAGGCGCTGCTACCGCCGGTCGTCCGCGACGGGCCGGTGCAGTTCCGGTCGAGCGTCTGGACGATGGCATTCCACGTCTTCTTCAGCCTGGAGATCGGGCTCGTCGATGCTCCTGGTGCTGATGGTCGGGCCGGACCTGATCAGCCAGGATCTGCGGTTCAACGCCATCCCGCTCTACTTCGCCCGGCCGCTCCGGAGCGCTGGGACTACTTCCTCGGCAAGCTCGGGGTGATCGTGGTCTTCCTGTCGGCGGTGACGGTCTTCCCGGCCCTGCTGGCCTACGTGGTGGGCGTGGCGTTCAGCCTCGATTTCCGCGTGCTGGGCGACACCTGGCACCTGCTGGTCGGGAGCATCGGCTTCGGCGTGGTCGCGGCGGTCGGCTCGGGCGTGGTCATGCTGGCTTTCTCGTCGCTCTCGCGGAACTCGCGGTACGTGGCGATGATGTGGGTCGGGCTCTGGGTGATCGGCAACGCGGTGGCCGGGGATGCTGGTGAGCACGGTCAACCGGCACGACGAGCAGAAGATCTGGCAGGTCGTCTCGTACACGTCCGACCTGCACCGGCTCCAGGAGGTGATGCTCGGCACGGAGGCGGCTCGCGACCAGCTCAACGGGGCGTTCCAGCAGCTCATGCAAGTCGGTGCCCGGCCAGCCGGGCTTCGGAGGTCGAGCCGAGGGAGCGACCGCGTGGACTCCGCGGGCTGTTCCGAGCGTCGCGAGCCACCACCGCCGCCTCCCCCGACGATCTTCGGCAACGGCGGGCGGATCGAGCCGTTCAACTGGCTCGTCAGCCCGTTTCCGTGGACGTACTCGGCCGGCGTGCTCGCGGGGCTGGTCGTGCTGTCGTTGTGGACCCTCTCGACCCGCGTCAAGTCACTGGACCGGCTCCGATGACGATGACCAAGACACAAACACCCGCGCCGATCGTCGAGTTCGAGGGCGCCTCGAAGTGGTACGGCCAAGTCATCGGCCTGAACAAGCTGACGCTCCGGATCGGGCCGGGTATCACGGGCCTGCTCGGTCCTAACGGTGCGGGCAAATCGACGATGCTCCAGCTCGCCACCGGCCAGCTCCGGCCGAGCCAGGGGACGGTCCGGGTCGCTCGGCCACCGCGCCTGGAACAACCCGGCCTGAACCGTTACCTCGGCCTCTGCCCCGAGCAGGACGCCTTCTACGAGTGGATGACCGGCCGGCAGTTCGTCAACACCTGCGCCCGGCTCGGCGGCCTGCCGCCGCGGCTGGCCCGCGACAAGGCCGACCTGGCGATCGAGCGCGTCGGCATGACGGCCCACTGCAACCGGGCGATCCGGGGTTACTCCAAAGGGATGCGCGCAGCGGACCAAGCTGGCGCAGGCGCTCGTGCACGACCCGGACGTCCTCTTCCTCGACGAGCCGTTGACCGGCACCGACCCGGTAGTAAGGCATGAGCTGATCCAGATCATCTTGCGGATCGCCGCGGAGGGCAAGGGGGTGATCCTCTCCAGCCACGTGCTGCACGAGGTCCAGGCGATCACGCCGAGGATCGTCCTGATCAACCACGGCCGGCTGGTGGCCGAGGGGGATGTGCGCGCGATCCGCGACCTGATCGACCGGCACCCGCATCGGATCGTCTTGAAGTCGCCCGTCGGGTCGGGCATTGGCGGCGCGGCTGGTCGGTTCGACGACGTGGTGGGCGTCGAACTGCGGCGGGACGACGGGGCGATCCTCGTCGAGACGAACGCGCCTGACGCCTTCTACGGCCGGCTGGCCGGGATCGCCTGGAAGGCGGCACGCCGATCGAGGAGGTCTATTCGGACGACGACAACCTCGAAGCGGTCTTCAAGTACCTGGTGAACTCATGAGCCACGCCCTCGACGACATGCCCGGTGCCGTCCGAGTTGCCGAAGGACCGGCGACCGGCCGCGTTGCCGGTCCGGCTTTCGCGGAGGATCAGCCCGACAGCGGTCGGAGCCCTCTTCGCCATGAGCGTCGGCCGGCTCTGCCGGGCGAAGCGATTATGATCCTCGCTCCTACTCTACCTGCTGCCGATCGGGCTCGTGCTGGTCGTACGCCAGTTCGGCCATGAGGATCGCCCCGCGATACGAGACGCGCTGGTGCTGAACCTGTTGCCCTACACCCTCATCCCGCTTGACGGCATTGCTCTATGCGCCGGGGCTCATTCAGGACGAGGTCGAGGAGCAAACGCTGACGTATCTGTTGATCCGCCCTTTACCCCGCTGGCTAGTCTACGTCACCAAGCTGGAGGCCACGGTCGTCGTGACCGCTTTACTGGCGGCGATCTTCACGACGGCCACCGAGGCGGCGATCTGGTGGGACACCGAAGATTTTGTCGAGGTGATGCCGCAGCACGCCGCGACGCTCTCGGCGTCTTGCCCTCTCCCTCGTGGCCTACAACGCAGTTTTCGGGGCGCTGGGACTGTTCGTGCGCAAGCCGTTGGCGTGGGCGTGCTCTACATGGTCGTACTGGAAGGCATCTTCGCCAACACCGACTTCATCTTCCGACGGGCCACGGTCATGTATTACTTCCGCGTGCTCGTCTTGCGATGGCTCGAACCAGCGGATCCAGGCTGGTCCATCGACCTGGACGTGGCCCCGGGTTCCGGCGAGAGCGTCACTTCGCTTTTGATCGCAAGCTTGATCTTGACGGCCATCGCCGCCTTCGCCTTCACCGTTCGCGAGTTCCGGCTAAAAACGCCCGAGTCCGCGTGAGGGTCGGCCGGGGCAATGGGCGATGGGTGATGAGGAGTCGCAGCCTGGACGGCTCGGCGGAATCACTGACCATCCAGCCACCAATGCTCCGCCGTTCCGGTTCAGGGAATACCTGCCGAGCGCACCAGGGCGCGGGCGAGCAGGCCGCGGGCGGACGAGTAACGGCGACGCAAAGCTTCCAGGGCTCGCGACTCCTCGAAGGGGTTGGAGGGGAACTTGGCACGCTCGCGGACCGCGTCATTCAGAGCGCGGGTGAAGTCGAGTGAGAGCGTAAGGTTCCGTATGGGCTCAAGCTCCGACCGGCGAGGCCGCTTCATCGAGACCGAGAGCAAGGCCCGATCCTGCGTCTCACGAGGCGGGACCTGCTCGTTGCGGGGAAGGTCGAGCCAGTTGAACGGAGCGATCGACCAGGAGCCCGCATCCCCGAAGCGATAGGCAAGCAGGATGAGGGGCTCCTCCACGATCAAGGCGAACTCGGCCTCGCCTTGGAGGACGGTCTGGACGCTCCAGCTGCCCGTCATTGAGCATCGAGATCGTATGCGTCCTGGCGATAGGAGAACGAAGCATCGTCTACGGCCGCCGCGTCGCGACCCTTCGTCCGGGACTTGGTCACCGTCCTGGAACGGGCCGGGCCGCGCGACACGGGGGTCGTGGGGGTGCTGGGCATGGGTGCCTCTCCTTGCTGCTTCGTCGCCTTGAAGTCATGCAGTGGCCAAAGTTCCGGTTTGGCCCAGAGTGACACGACAAGGATCGAGATGAGGGTGAGATCGATTCGTGTCCGCGAGGCGGGAGGGTATCCGTACCCCACTGAGGCTAGCCCAGCGTGGGGGGGCTTGTCCAGTACCGAGACGGTGCTTTTGTGTGGAGTTCTCATGTGGCAGAAGCAAGTACCGGATTTCGAAGAGGTTATTCTTGAGGAAGGGAAGCCGGATTCTCACTCCGAGTCACACCCAACCGCCCACTAGTCTGGCCGGGAAACGGCGACTCGACGGCCGGTTGAGGGCGATCGTGGTGAACTGGCCATGCCGCTCGGGTGATCCTAAGAGCGTGCGCTGCGCACAAGGCTTCCGGATGTTTCCGAATAAAAACCCCAGATTTCGAGATTGCCGCTTGCATGCTGGTAGGCACTTTTCATAAACTCTGGTTGCTTGCAAGGTCTGGCAGGCGATGTCCGACTTTCATCCACCAATCGCCCCAATAACTCACCCGGAGTGTGGCGGGCCTCGAAGCCAGTCCAGAGCGATTGTCGCGGATCGACCGGCCGGATCATCCCAACCAGGACGCGAGCAGTGATGGACGCAACGTATCAGTGCCTGAGCTGTGGTCTAACACTGCCCGAGTCGGAGGCCGGCACCACGGGCAACGTCACGTCTTGCCCCAAGTGCGGCCGCGACATGTACCGAAAGGAGCCGGCAGCCGCTCCCGTCCCCTCGCGTTTCGGCGCCGGCTTGCCTGCGGCCGGCGGCGTCGGGGTCGCTCGATCGAGCCCAGCCCTACCCTCGCGATACGGTGGCGTCTCGGGTGCCGAGCAGTTCGTCCGCCAGGAAGAGGATGAGGACGAGAACCCCATCGTCTTGCCGCACACGCCTTTCGTCGTGATCCTTGGGCTGATCTTCTCGTTCTTACCCTTGATCTGCTTCGCCGGCGTGATCATCTCTTATCTCGGTTACCGGCTGGTGACGGACAGTCCCAAGGGAATCCGGGGCAAGGAGATGGCCATCGCCGGCATGATCATTGGCGGCCTCATGTCGGTCTTGACGATCTACCTGCTCGCGGCTCGCGGCGGTTGAGTCGAGCCCGACGTCACGTCCCCTCGTGCGGAAATGGTCCGAGGCGAGCCATGATTGGTCGGATGAAACCGATCCTGAACGTCCTCGACGCCGAGGACCACACAATTTACAAGGCCCACTACTGCGGCATCTGCGCCGCGGCGAAACGAACGCATGGACGGCGGTCGGCGCTCGGGCATAGCAGCGAGCTGGTCTTTGTCTCGATGATTCTGGAGGGGCTGGAGCCGGAGCCGTACCGTCTCGATCGCTACGCCTGCACGGCGTTGCCCGTGATTCCACGACAGATCGCTGTCGGCCCGGAGTCGCACCGACTGGCGGTCGCGGCTGGACTGCTGGCGACGCTCCAACTCGACCTGGAGGACGCCCGCGAGGACCGCGAGCGACGTATCAAAAGGTTCTTCTGCCGGCCACTCGCCGGCACCGACGGCCCGATCCATCCGAAGCGTGACGCGGACGAGCCGTTTGTGCGAGAGGCAATCGGACATCTGCCGGAAGACGAGGTCGGCCGCCTGGTGGCCGGTGTCATCGGCTCGGTCTTCCGCCTTGCCGGGCATGGCGAGCGGGTAGTCGCGGATGCTTGCCGGATCGGCCACACCCTGGGTCGCTTAATGAACCTCTCGGATGCGCTCGACGACTACTTCGAGGACGCGAAGACTGGCCGCCAGAACCCACTCCGTCCCGGTGGCGGCGGATTGCCCGATCCGGCCGTGGTCGGCCGCACGCTCCACGCCGTCCTCGACGATCTGGACGACCTGGTCGCGGCCCTGCCCCTGCGGCGGCACGAGGAACTGTTGACGAAGTTGATCAACGTGCATGCGAGGGCGCGCGTCGAGTCATCGCTCGCCGGGTTCCGCCTGAGAGCGGGGCTGGCGCCGGCGAAGCCGTTCAGCACGCTCGAAGGCGACGGCGAGACCGACGCGGCAGCCGTCACGTTTTCTTGAATCGTCCTACTGTTCTTCTCGTAACCGACCCTGGGCAGCGCGGGAGACGGACTCGAAAGGGTGCCGTTCAAGGTAATGAGCATTAAATTTTATTGTACAGGCTGTGGGAAGGAGTTGACGGCGCCCGACGGGATGTCTGGTCGCAAGGCCAAGTGCAAGTCCTGCCAGACCATCACGGTGATCCCCTCATCCGAGGCCGACGACGAGATCGCGCTGGCGCCGATCGACGACCCACCGCCGGTACCGGTGGCCCAGCCAATCCGGGTCACGCCTCGACCGCCAGTCGCGCCGATGACGGGCATTCCCCTGATGGAAGACGAGCTGCCGATGGCCGACGTGGTCAGCACGCCCCGATCGGCCGGGGGTGGTGGTGGCCTCGTCGCCGCCGGAGCGGGGGCCGGTGGGGTCCAGTCGCTCGAGGCAAAGCTCCAGGCCATCAACGCGCTGGTGGATAACCGCCGGTACATCGACGCCACGGCGGCGCTCCGTCAGATCGCCCACCAGGGCAACGGCAATCCCGGCTATCATTACCTCGCCGGCATGGCTTTCTCCGGCCTGGGCAATCACCCTCACGCACTCGACCACCTGGCTCGCTCCATCGAGGGCGGGATCCGCAATCCCGAGGTCTTCGCCGCCAAGGGCAAGGCCGAGCTGGCACTCGGACGGTATCCGAACGCCATCGAGTCGCTCGACTCGGCTCTCGACCTGGCCGGCACCGACGTGCCCGACTATATGGCGGACCTGGCTCGCGCCTACGACGGTGCCAAAATGCCCAAGGATGCCGGCGCCACCTGGGCGGCTCTTGCCCAGATCAACCCCAATCACCCCGCCTTGCTCGAGCGTGAGCGTCAGCAACTGGAGAAAAAAGCCCGACGCCAGCAAGAGCAGGCGGCGCAGGCGATGGTGCAGATGCAGAAGGAGCAGCGCGCCAGCGACACGGCTTGCTGGATCTGCATCATCTTCGCATCCTGCTGGAGTGCATGTAAATGGCGCTCGAATACGAGCAAGTCAAGGCCTGGGTCGAGTCATACGGCCCGGCGGCCGTCGGGATCGGATCCACCTTGGACAACACCGGCGTGCCTATCTTCTTCGTCGCCGGCCTGGCGGCGGCCGTCTCGCTGAAGGTTCCGATCGAGGCAATGTGGGTAGCGGCCTTCCTCGGCTCGGTCGTCGGTGACCTCGGAACCTACGCCATCGGTCGCTACTATCTCACGAAGCAAAACCTCGTGTCCGGCTTCCTTGGCCAAGGGCTCAAGATGGGCCCGACCTTGCATGCCGGCGAGCGGGTGATGCGGAAGTGGGGGCCTGTCTCGATCATCTTTGGCCGGTTCATCCCGTACGTCGGCAAGGTGCTGCCTTTGCTGGCCGGCAGCTACCGGATGGGCTGGCTTGCCGCCAGCCTCTCCGTCGTCTTCGGAAGCTTCTTGCTAACGGGTTTGTATTACCTGATGGGCGAGATTGCGGTCGATCTGGTGAGCCATCGCCACAACGTGATCCGCTATCTCTCACTGGGGGTCCTGGGCGTGGTCGTCGCAGGACTCTACGCGGCAAACATCTTGCTGAAACGCGTCAACGAACAGGCCCCCAGGCCGATCCCGCCTGGCGAAGAGGAACCGATCGAGCTTTGAGCAAGCCCGGGCGCCGGGCGGCATCTTGAGGGAACAAGTCGCGATGAGCGTGAAGGTGACGTGTCCGAACTGTGGGCTGGAACGCGAGGTCGCTGAGAACCTGCTCGGCTCGCGGGCGAAGTGCCGCAACTGCCAGACGATCTTCCCGCTCACAGACGGCGCCAGCTCGTCGCTCGCCACGGTCGGGGAGATGGTCCCGACAAGTCTGGAGACCTCGGCGCCGCTCGAACCGTCGCCGATGTTCGCGGAACCGGCGGTCGGGCCGGTCGTCGCCGCCTCGACTGCACGCACCCCTAAGCCACCCCCGTCACCGCCACCCAGCCGGGCCCAGCAATGCCCACTCTGTAACGGCAGGTTTCGCGTCCCGACGAATGCAATCGGTCAGGTCGTCTCGTGCCCGCATTGCAGAGAGGCGTTGCTCGCCGGAGAGGACGGCGCCCGGCCGGTTGAGGCGCCGCCGGCCGATGAGAGCGACCTGGATCTCGTCGAGACGCCGCCCGTCTCGCTGGCGTCCGCCTCCCGGCCCTTGATACCCGGTGAAGACGGGACGCAGGAGCGGGTCGAGGACTTCGTCAAGTTCCTGAACGCGCGACGGACCGCTCGGCCCGTCCCTTCGCCCGAGGACGACACGACCCCGGTCGCTCCGACCGCTGAGAGCCGCCGGACTCGCTACGGAGGCCCGGCCACACCGGCCGCCGCGGTCGATGCCGACGTGGTCCTCAGACCGTTCTTCTTCCCGGAAGATCCCCAGGTCGGCCCGATCTTCACCGAGAAGCTCCGCGACGTTCTGGCCAAGGAGGGGGCTCCCTTCGGCAAGGTGGTGATTTCCGAGTCCGACCTCGCCTTCGGCCGCCTGGCCACGGTTGAGGACACCGGCTCGAATGCCCTGATCTCCCGACCGGGTCTGTTGCGCAACGGCAACGTGCGGATTGAGGTCGGTGCCATGGTCCATCAGCCGGAAGGTGACTCGGAGCCGATCCAGGCGAGGGCTCGCCGGATGGTCCGGCGCGGCCTTGCCGCCAGCTTGCAGATGAAATCGATCATCAAGGGGACAACCAAGTCCGCCGCAACCAGGACCGCCAACGAGATCCTTCGGGTGACGACGGGGGCTCGGCACGCCCGGACCGAGATCTCGTCCTTCGCCACGGTCGCCTGCATCTTCGGCTGCCTGGCGCTGTTCCCGGCGGTCGGCTTCGTCTTGTACGCGATCGGAGTGATCTGCGGCATTCTGGTGTTCACCTACAACCGCGGCCGCGAGCGCAAGGTCGGGTTCAAACGGACCCTCATCGGCCTGATCGTTGGCGGTCTGGCGACCCTGCTCTGGTCCATCGTGATCTTTTTCCCGAATCGCTGACGGAACTTTTCATCATGGGGATGCTCTCCATCGAGGTATGGGACACGACCGGCAGCCGCCGTCAGCCGGTCGATCTGCCTGACGACGTGCCGGTCAACCGGCTTCTGGTCGTTCTGGTGGATCGCCTACGACTGCCCCGCGAGGGGCCAGACGGCCAGCTCATCAGCTACAAGTTCCACCACCGCGGCACCGGTCGCCAGCTCCTCGACGAGCAGTCGCTCCACCAATCCGGCGTCCAGCCTGGCGACGTGCTCAGGCTCCAGCCCGAGATCACCGCCGGCCGCGGTCCGGCCTGAGCCATGCCCCAACCACCTGAACGCTTTACCCTGACGCTCGAGGAGGGCCGGTTCCACCGACAGGGATTGATTTCCTGGTGGGATCAGGCAACCTTGCGGCGGGCACGCATCCTGGTCGTCGGCGCAGGAGCCTTGGGCAACGAGATCGTGAAGAACCTTGCACTGCTGGGTGTCGGGAGCGTGGTCGTGGCCGACCTGGATTCGATCGAGCTGTCGAACCTGTCGCGGACCGTACTCTTCCGCGAGGGGGATCTGGGCCGTTCGAAAGCGGTGGTCGCGGCGGAAGCGGCGCGGGAGATTTTCCCGGAGATGCGTGTGCGGTCGTTCTCGGGCAACGTCGTGTATGACCTCGGCCTGGGCGTCTTCCGCTGGGCGGACATCGTCATCGCCGGGCTCGATAACCGCGAGGCAAGGTTGGAAATCAACCGGGCCTGCTGGAAGGTAAACCGTCCCTGGATCGACGGTGCGATCGAAGCGATGGACGGTGTCATGCGCTTCTTCGCCCCGCCGGACGGGCCGTGCTACGAGTGCACGATGAGCGCCGTCGATTGGAAGAATCTAGAATCGAGACGCTCCTGCGCCCTCTTAAGCCGCGAGGAGATGCAAGCCGGCAAGGTGCCCACAACCGCGACCGTCTCGTCGATCGTGGCTGGGCTCCAGTGTCATGAGGCGGTGAAGTGGCTTCACGGACGTTCGGAACTCGCCGGCCGGGGACTGATCTTCCAGGGGACGACCTTGGAGTTTTATCCGGTGTCGTATCAACGCAAGGACGAATGCTACAGTCATCACACCTGGGGCGAGCCGACCCCCCTTGGTCGCGGCGTGGCAGACGTGCGACTGGGCGACCTTCTCGAATGGGCGAAGTCGCGGCTTGGAAAGGAAGCGGCCGTTAGCTTGAATCACGATGTCCTCCGCGCCCTGGAGTGCTCGAATTGTCGCGAGACAGAGGAAGTCTTAACCTCGCTGGGACGGGTCATGGAGCGTCGGGCGCAGTGCCCGGTGTGTGGGGCGGTCCGCATCCCGCACGTCTTCCACACGATCGACGCTGATTGCGGCCTGCTCGACCGGACGGCGGCCGAGGTCGGCGTCCCTCCGTATGAGATCCTCGCCGCCGAGACGTTCGACGAGGAGATCTATCCGTTCTTCGACGGTGATGCGCGGGCCGTCCTGGGAGATCTGGCTGATGGCGACTGACGCCGCGACGACGAACGAACCGAAGGGGCCGGTCGGACCGGACGTCCTGCGGATCGAGCCGGAAGATCTCGCCTCGAGGCCCTTTCCGGCGCGGGAGTCGGAGTATCGGGTCATCCTCGAATCGGACGCTCACCAGGCCATCCTGGCCCATGCCCGGAGCGCCGCGGACATCGAACTTTGCGGTGTGCTCGTGGGCGACCTTTATCGAGACGACGACGGGCCGTACCTGGTCATCACCGACATCATCGCCGGTCGGGCGGCGAAGCAAGGGGATACGAGCGTCACGTTCACGCACTCGACCTGGGAACAGATCCACCGCGAGATGGACGCGAAGTACGCGGGGCGTCGCATCGTCGGCTGGTATCACACGCATCCAGGGTTCGGGGTCTTCCTTTCGGAGGTGGACCTGTTCGCCCATAAGAATTTTTTCAACGCCGCGTGGCAAGTGGCCCTGGTGGTCGATCCGAAGGGGGACCAGATCGGCTTGTTTTTCTGGAAGGACGGCGCGATCGTGCGGGCACGTCGGTTCTGGGTCGGTGACGAGCCCCGCTGGGACTCGGAGCGACCGGCTGTCTCGGCGGCTCCTGGAAAGGTCACACGCGGACGGGCCGAGGCGACGACTCCCACGCATCGCGAGGAAGCCACCGAGGAAGACGGCAGATTCCTGACGAATACCCTCTTGCTGTCGGTTCTTGGTATCCTGATTCTCGTGCTGGGTTATCTGAACATCATGCGAGACTTGCAGAACGCCCAGCTCGCTTCGGAGGTGTTCAGCTTGAGACGTCAGCTTGGCTCCGAGTCGGCGGCCCTGGCACGGAGCCTGGCCTTCCGCTTGAGGGACCGGCTCGACCGGGGCGAGCTGCCCACCTTGCGGTTGCAGGCCGCCTTCGAGGAGGTCGCTCGGCTCGACCCGACGAACGCAACGGCGTATGCCCGGCTCCTGCCCGAACTTGCACCGCCACCGGAAGAGAAGGCGAGAGAGCCAGGCGGGTTGTCGGAGAAGGCGAAGCGGCGTTGATCCGGCCGACCCGTGGGGACGGCGAGGCGGACTCTCACGAAAAATGTGAAGCGGAGGGGCGGACCCTTGGCCGAGAAGATCGTCATCACAAGCGAAGACCTGCGCGACCCTCGGATTGACGAGGTGCTCGAACGCGAGCGGGCAATCCGAGAGGTGGCGTCGCGGGCGCAGCCGGTGGGGGGCCTGCGGAGGTTCTTCTTTTCGAGCATGTTCTACCTGGCGATCGTCGGGGGACTGGGCGGGTTCCTCGGCTGGGCGGCCCTGGAACCGTATGTCGATGATGGCGTGCCGATCAGCGGCAAGATCAGCCGGATCGAGCCGGATCACACTTTGACCGCCTGCCGGCGCTGCGAGGTCCTGTACGAGTCGGATCAGCACTCAGCCGGCGACCCGTGTGAGCGTTGCAAGACGCCGGTGGTGGAATCGCCGTTCCGGGGAGCGTTCCGGCTGGAGAGGACGACGGTGCTCGTCGCTCCGGGGCAGACCCGCTGGAAGCGCGACGGCAAGAAGGTCCGACTGGGTGACGTGAACGACCTGAAGGTGGGCGACCGGGTGTTCGTACTGGGCCAGGGGATGGAGGGCGACGCTGCGGAAATCATCGCCATGGAGATCCGACCCTTGCCGGCAGGTGAGGTCGGGCCGGGCGAGCCGGACCTGGCACGGAAGGCGAGGACGGATCGGTACGCGGGACTCTTCTGGTTCGCCTTGATCGGGGGCCTGATTGCTCTCGGGATCGGGTCGGTGGAGGGTTTGCTCTCCCTGAACGTGGGCCAGGCGATCAAGAGCGGCTTGATCGGCATGGCGATTGGGTTTGGCGGTGGACTGGCCGGGATCGTGCCTGCGGGCCTGCTCTACGGCGTCGTGGGCGACTTGACGGAAAAGCTCGCGGAGGGTCAAGGCGGATTCCTGTCGTCCGAGGATCTTCACGGATGGGCCTTGCTCTCGCAGATCGTGAGCCGTTCGCTGGCGTGGGGCGTTGTCGGGATGGCGCTGGCCCTGGGGCGGGGTGTGGCGATGAAGTCGCGGCGATTGATTTTCAACGGGCTGATCGGAGGCTGTCTGGGAGGCCTGTTCGGAGGCATGCTGTTCGATCCGATCGGCAAGGTGGCCGCGGCCGACACCGGCGACCTCAGCCGGGCCGTCGGTTTCACGACGATTGGCCTGCTGGTCGGGCTCTGCCTGGGCCTAGTCGAGCAGCTCTCGAAGGAGGCATGGCTCCTGATGCGGACGGGGCCGCTCCAGGGCAAGCAGTTCGTCGTGCATCGAAGCCCAACGACGATCGGCAGTCTCGGACATAACGACATCTTTCTGTTCAAGGATGCCCGGGTCCAGCCGGAGCACGCGAAGCTGCACCGGGTCGGGCGGGCGTATGAGATCGAGGACCTGGACACGCCGGAAGGGACCCTGGTGAACGGCGTTCGCGTCGAACGGCGGATCTTGCGCGACGGGGACACGATCACGATTGGCTCGACCGAGCTGGAATACCGATCGCGGGGGAGTTGAACGGCCCATGCCCACGAATGACCTGACCCTCCCGGTGAGCCGTCGCGGTGGTGTCTGCTCGATCTGTCAGGCGGCATTGCAGGCCGATGAGGCGACGCGAACCTGTGATGTCTGTAGCGCCACGTATCACGCGGACTGCTGGCTTCACAACGATGGCTGCGGCACCTATGGCTGCAAGCGGGCGCCCGAGGCGCTCAAGGTGACACTCGCGCGCGATCTGGAGTCCGGAGCCTGGGGCGATACGAAGCTCTGCCCAAGCTGCGGCGAGGAGTTGATCGCGTCGAGCCTGAAGTGCCCGAAGTGCAAGGCGACCTTCGACACTCGCGCCCCGATGTCGCCCGACGACTACCACGCCCAGCTCGCCCGCAAGGCAGCCGAGAAGCGGGATACCTTGATGGCCTCCCTCTTGCTCGCCGCCAGTGCCTTCGGGATCACGGCGCCGGTGACCTTGCCCCTCAGCGGCACCTGGGCCCTCCGTCGCCGCGCGGCCGCGCGACGAACCGCGGATACCGCTCAGCTCCTGATCTACGGCGCGGCGGCGGTCTCCCTGGCGTATGTGGCCTTGATGGTGGTCATTTTCGGGACGGGGTGGTAGGTCCGCGAACCGGGATGGTTGATGGTGTGGGCGTCCAGCCGAGTCGATGACAGATGAGCGATGACTGATGGCCGATGGTAGACGGAGGAATCCCGATTCTGTCATCCGAGGTTCGCCGGATCGGAGATCCGGAATCGGATTCCAGGCGGGAGGAACGGGTTCGACCACCGGCCATCAATCCTCGACCAAGAGGGACCTGCTGCCGTGAACGTCTATCAACGACGACTTCAGGCCGACTGGGAGGCCGTCCGCAAGGCATTGGAGGGGAACCCGCTGATTCAGATCGCCGGCACGGCGGGCAACCCGCCGCAGAGGTATCACGTCCTGTACCGGGTCCGCGGACTAGAGGAGCGGGCGGACGGGGAGGTCGTGGAGAAGGACGAGCACGTCGCTGAGATCACCTTGCTGAGGTCATATCCGAGGCAGGCGCCCTTGTGCCGGATGCTCACACCGGTCTTCCATCCGAACATCGCGCCACACGCCATCTGCATCGGCGACCACTGGTCGGCCGGCGAGTCGCTCGTCGCGATTCTGGTACGGATCGGGGAGATGCTATCCTTCCAGAGCTACAACACCAAGAGCCCGCTCAACGGTGCTGCGGCGGCCTGGGTCGAGGAGAATCTGGAGCGACTGCCGATCGACCCAAGGCCGTTGACCGTCGCGGCACCCCTCCCTTCCCCACCTCCGGCTCCATCGCCCCCATTGTCCCCAACAACCCAAAGCCCGCAACGCTCTCCAGCGCCTTCGGCACCGAGGGCGATCGCGACCGCGGCGGAGATCGTCTTCAAATGCCCCAAGTGTCTGACGAAACTCAGCGCCGAGCGCGAGCATGCCGGACTGGAGATCACCTGTCCGTCCTGCGGCACCGGCCTCCGTATCCCCAACCCGAGGGGAGTGGCCTGAGCGACTGTCTCGCGACGCGTTTGGGACGCTTCTGAAATGCGTTGGTGACGCTCAGGGGACGCGCTTCGGGGCGGAAAATCACGCGTCGTAAGTTCCTGCGAGGCAAGGATTCCGGGCAACAACCGCTACATTTTGACGTTCGTTCGGCGCGGGACGCAGTCGGACGGCGTGAACCGAATCGCGGAAAACCAGCACGACTTCCAGAGCGGATTGCCAAGGAGCTCGTTCCCGTCGATTCCGGGGTGACAAGGAGTCTACGACGTGGGCTGCGGTCGTGCGAACAATGGCCCCGGCAATTTCCGGCAGGGCCCTCACCGCCACCGGCCTCTGTGGGACTTCCGCTCGATCCTGTGGATCCGCGCCGTCGGGTCAGGCGAGGTGGTTGCCGACCGCCGTTTGCGATAGGCAGCGCGGTCGAAAGCGGACAGGCTCAGCCATTCGCCGCCGTGGAGATGGAACGTCTGCTCGTCGAGCGTCTGGTCCCCCTGGCTGAGTCGCAAGCGGTGTTCACCCGAGGGTAGCTCGCAGACAATCGGCTCTCGGTTGTCGTGGACGCGGAACGTCTTCGGCCCGATCTGGAGCCGGACGTCACGGTCGACAACGTGGACTACCACAGTTCCCCGGGTCGGCCCGACGCTGGAGACAACCCAGGCAAGCATGATCAAACCCAGAACGCCGCTGCCCACAAGTCGTAGAACCTTCTGGAGCAGATAGTTCTGGAACAACAAGCTGAACAATCCGGAACCCAGCATGAGAAACCTTCGCGATTCGGGCCAGGGCGGTTGAAGATGGTGTCTCTGGAAAGGTTGGCGCGCATTTCGTCATTGGCGACGAAATGCGGAGTCGGAGTCGATCGGATACTTGCGTGCAAGGTATCAAATTCGATCAAAGCGCGTCCGGTATATTTAACAAAGGTTGGATTTTGGTTCCATGCCCGTTGCCAGAAGACAACGCTCTTGAAGGCGGGGAGACGATCAGGCGGTCGAGGATGGCGAGGGAGGTAGGTTCGCTCGAGGATCGGTGGGGATGAGTCGCTCTCGGATCAGGGCTTCTTATGCTGAGCCTTCGTGCGTGCCTCGGCGGCTTCCTTCTGGGCGCGGCCGGTCATGGGGACGAAGAGGGTGGGCTTGAGCTTCTCGCCAACGAGCTGGCCGTCTTTCTTGACGTAGCGATAGAGGGACTGGTCGTAACGACTGCCGACCGGGATGAGCAGGCGGCCGCCCTCCTTGAGCTGGGCGACCAGGGGAGGCGGGATCTTCTCGGGAGCGCAGGTGACGATGATGGCGTCGAAGGGTGCGGCCTCGGGCCAGCCGGCGTAGCCGTCACCGTGGCGGGTGTGGATGTTGTCGTAGCCGAGGCTCTTGATGAGCTGTGTGGCACGCTCGCTCAAGGGCTTGTGGATCTCGACGGAATAGACGTCGCGGACCAGCCGGGAGAGGATCGACGCCTGGTAACCCGAGCCGGTGCCGACCTCATAGACCTTGTCGGTGGGCCTGGGATCGAGCGCCTCGGTCATGAAGGCGACGTCGTAAGTCGGTGTGATCGTCTGACCTTCGCCGATCTGGATCGACTCGTCCTCGTAGGCCTGGTGACGCGACTTCAGCGGCACGAACAGGTGCCGAGGGACGGTCCGGAAGGCGTTCAGGACCCTCTCGTTCTTGATCCCGCGCTCGACCAGGTGTCGCTCGACCATCCGGTTCCGGGCTGCGGCGTATCGGTCTTCGGTCGAAAGGGACTTTTCCTGAGCCTTCGGCGGATCGTCGGCTTGAGCGAGCAGGGAGCCGCACACGAGGCCGGCCATCATGGCGCAAATGCCAATATAGCTGAAAGTTCGGGAGATCATCGGGCCCTCCCGGGGAGGTTCGAGGTGGACGGTCGAGGAACGCAGGGACAGCTTTTGAGGAAAATATACGGCTTCTGGCCCTGGATCGCTACCTTGTCGATTCTCAGGCTTCAGATGGCTGGTCCTCATGCGGGCCGAGAAAGCCGAGAGATCCGGAGATTCCGGGAAACTTCGTGGCCCTTACGATCGTAGTTGGA
Source organism: uncultured Planctomycetales bacterium (assembly GCA_963752755.1). GTDB lineage: Bacteria > Planctomycetota > Planctomycetia > Isosphaerales > Isosphaeraceae > CAVVZJ01. The sequence goes on from CAVVZJ010000017.1 coordinate 164,313, forward strand.
TAAGATGACGAAGAAGCCCGAATGGGCTGGAAGTCCTTCCGCGGAAACCTGGAACGGTCGGAGAGACGAATTTGATGAGCGGGCTGGTATTGATGGTCGGAATGGTCCTTGGAGCTCCAGCCGATGGTGCGGCGACGCAGCCGCGTGAGGTCACGAGGACGGGTACGGTCGTCGAGCTGGCTGAGGTCTTCGAGGACCAGGGGGTCGAGGCTGACGAGAAGCCGATCGCCGATCAGGTGGTCTTGAAGGGAGAGGAGGGCACGGTCACCCCCTTGGTGCTGAACAGTGCGAGCCGGGCGCTCTTCCGCGACGAGCGGTTGCGGGGACGACGGACGGAGGTGATGGGCTGGCTCCGCGAGGGTTTGCCCTACCTGGAGGTTGTTACGTTTCGGGTGGAGGAGCAAGGAACGCTCCGGACGCCCGAATACCATTGTGACATCTGCGAAATCAGCGTACGTTACCCGCAGGTCTGTCCGTGTTGCCAGGGGCCGATGGAGCTGCGCTACAAGCCGGCTCCGGGGGCTCGCTAGGCGGCGTCGATAGGAACGGATCGGTGTTTCTCTTGCTGTCGGCGACGAAGCCGGACGCCCGGCCGGGTGGCAATCCGGTGAAGCGCGGCGTCTCGTAGCTCCCCCCTCCCCACACCTCCACCCAACGACCGACGGCGGCGGCAACCGCCGGGGATAGCCATGATGGATACTCCCAACCTCCTGCTGGGGCTGGTCGCGGTCATCGCCGTCGTCTCGACCTTGGGCGCGATGGGCGCGCTCTTCTGGTTGACGAGGGGCCGGAAGAACCTGCCGGATCACACGCCGCCGGTGACGATCCTCAAGCCATTGAAGGGGCTCGACGAGGGTTTGGAGGTGAACCTCCGCAGCTTCTTCGAGCAGGATTACCCGGAGTTCCAGCTCCTCTTCGGCGTGGCCGAGGCGAAGGACCCCGCGATCGCGGTCGTGCAGAAGCTGATGGCCGAGTACCCCGAGCGCGACGCGCGGCTGGTCGTTGGCACGCCGGCCTTCGGCCTGAACCCGAAGGTCGAAAACCTGGCGGCGATGTACCCGCTTCCGCAAGCATGACGTGATCCTGATCAGCGACTCGAACGTCCGCGCCAAGCCAAATTACCTCCGCGAGACGGCCTGCTACCTGGCCGACCCGAGCGTCGGGCTGGTGACGAACATCTTCGCGGGCGTCGAGGAGAAGAAGCTGGGGGCAACGCTGGAGAACCTCCAGCTCAACGGCTTCGTCGCGGGCAACTTCGCGGCGGCCTTCGCGATGCGGATCACCTGCGTCGTGGGCAAGTCGATGATGATGCCGGTCAAGGCCCTCGAAGCGATCGGCGGCCTGGCCGCCGCGCGGAACCTGCTGGCCGAGGACCAGGCCGTCGGCGTGAAGGTCCGCAAGGCGGGCTACCGGATCGCGTTGAGCCACCACGTCATCGACAACGTCAACGAGTCGCGCGACCTGAAGTGGTTCCTCAACCGCCACTCCCGCTGGCTGAAGATCCGCTACCAGATGGCCCGCCCGACGTTCCTGATGGAACCCCTCGCGAACCTGACCACCGTCGGCCTCGTCTGGGCCCTCTCCGGCGACTCCGGCCTTGCCTGGGGCGGCCTGGCGATCCTCGTCGGCCTCGGCGTCTTCCGCGACGCCATCCAGACCCGCTGGCTCCGCGGCACCTTCCCCCGCGGTCGCGACCTGCTGCTCAGCCCGGTCAAGGACCTGTTCATGCTGCCGATCTGGCTCGACGCCCTGGTCAGCCGCAAGATCCACTGGCGTGGCCACAAGCTGATGGTCGGCCGGTTCACGCGGCTGCGGGTGGCTCGGGTGCCGAGGGAGGTCCGCAAGCGGGTCCGTCGGGTGAAGAAGTTCCGGTCGAGGCCGTTCGAGGAGAGGGGCTGAGAAGGGCAGGGCTACGACGGCTGAAATAGACCCACGTTTTTGTCGATATGGGCTTCGGTCGCGGTGGACAAAAGGAGATCGGCTCAACGAGGAAACGTCGGACTGGAGTAGGAAGTTTCCCACCCGCTCGGTTCAGAGATTTCTCGTTCGACATTATTCTTGCGACAAGAGGAAGTGATGGCGACTTTCGATCTAGGCATTTTCTATGAGCCTCACCCGGATGAATTGGCAGAAATGTCTGATGCAATTGTTGATTTAACGGGCGACGAACCCCAGAAGGAGCAAGTAGTTGGCTTTGCCGGTCCAAACGATGTTGTGCAAATCCTGATTGATGCGGAGAACTGGCAAAAGGTCTTGCTTGCAATTGGAACGGTGTTTGGTTGGTTCGTTCTGCACTTCTCTCAGGAACTTGGCAAACTTGCCGCGGCTGATGTATGGAAGGATAAGAGTAAATACTATGAAGTGCTTAGGAAGACCTCGGCGGCTCCATTCCATCGACTCATGAGAGCCATTCAAGCACTACGGGCTAAGCATCAGACCGTTTCGGTGGCCGTCAAGGTTCCTGGTACACCAAGAAATGCGGGCTTGGTGCTCGCTTCGGATGATCCTGCTGAGGTCGCCTGGCAGATTTGCAACGTGGTCCGATGCTCGGTCGAGATTCGCGCGATTGTTTTGGCAACACGGCAAGCCAATCCCGACTCGCCTCCCACTACTGGAGATAATCCAGATATGAGTATTGTCATAGAAACCCTCGATGACGGTCGAGTGCGGGTTTTGGGCGAAATTATCGATAAATGAATGTGGGTGGCCGTGACAACCCCCCTTCCCCCTGATCGGAGCTTGCCTGGACGTGCCAGCCACCGACCGGGGCACGCTCGAAGACTCGCTATGCCCCGGCCACACTGCTGCTACGGAGAATCAAGATGACGCAGTTGCTGGAGCACGCGATCGACGAGGTGCGAAAGTTGCTGGCCCCGGAACAAGATGCCATCGCCAGGCTGATCCTCGATCAGATCGCTGATGATCGGGCCTGGGACGAGGCGTTCGCACGCTCGCAGGATCAACTCGCACGGCTCGCCGACAAGGCCCGCGATCAGATCGCCGCCGGGCGCGTCCGGCCTTTGTCCCGGCGCGAGCCGTGAACTCGCAGCTCACCGAGGACTTCCTGGCCTGCTATGCCCGTCTGCAGGCGTCAGTCCGCGAGCAGGCGAGGCGGGCTTACCGGCTCTGGCGGGCCGACCCGACGCATCCCGGCGTGCAGTTCAAGCGCGTCCACGCGACCGAACCGATCTTCTCGGCAGGCGTGTCGGGATCGGCTGGCGGGCATTGGGACTCCTGGAGGGGGACACGGTCCGTTGGTTCTGAATCGGGTCGCATGCCGATTACGATGCCCTGCTGGCCAGTCTCTAGAATGCGGGCAGGCCACTCGCCCAGAGATGCAACGGAGGGGATATGCTGCGATACTTCTGCTCGGCGAACCTCTGGCTCCTCTTCAGCCTCGTGCTAATCCTGGGTAAGAGCGATAACGGGGCGTATGGCTCACGTCGCTATACGTTCTTCGGGGCCGGCTCAGGCCTGGACAATCCGATCTACAACAGCCTCATCTTCATCGGCCTAGCCGCGGCCGTCGCTTGCGCCGTGCTGGCGTTCGTGACGCGGCGATGGAGTATCGGGCCGGTCGAGGCGAACGCGAGTGAGTCCCGGCGTCCGGGCGGACACGGTGTCGACACGGCGGGCGGACCAGGTGCCGCGGGAGGTCCGCAAGCGGGCCCGCCGGGTGCGGAAATTCCGGTCGAGGCCGTTCGAGGAGAGGGGCTGAGGAAAGCTGGATTGTGGGCGTTCGACGGCTCGGCAGCGAAAGGCTGGGTGGCATGCCACTCGGCCATGGCAGAAAAATTCTCTCAAGTTTTGCTTTATCAAGATTTTTTGACTGCTCTTCCGTATAATCTATTGTGGCGCCAGAGCGCGTTCACGCCGGGCCACCGAAGCGAGGAGGATGACACCGGAGTGTGGGTCCTAACGGCAGTCGAGGGGGGGGTGGACTGTGTGGGAGCATCAGGTGGGACGGATCGACTTTGACGAGCCACTTGCGGAGCTCGTGCAGCGGGGGTGGCGGTTCCAGGAGACCGCCCCGATCCCCCGGGTCCGGGACGGTGGCTGCTGGGCCGTCATCGGGGATCACGGCGAGGCCCGGGTCCGGGCCGACTGCTCCGAGCAGCGGGAGGCGTGGGCCGAGGTCGTGCGGCTCGCCCTCTTGGTGAGTTGCGACGGGGAACTCGCCCGGCTGAGGTTGGCGGGGTGGTCTTTCTCCGAGCACCCGACAGCCCGGCAGAGCGGCCGCGTCGGCTGGGTGATCAGCGGTTCACGGGGTGATCGGCGCATCCAGGTCGTGGACGACGACCGCCTCGACGCCTGGGGCGAGGCGCTGATCCTGGTCGCTGTGGCGGAGCCGCTCGCATCCGAATCAGCGCCAAGTAGGTAGTAGGTAGGGTGGGTCAGGCTCGCGCGAGCGAGCCGCAACCCACCGATGCGGATCGGAGCTGGTGGATGGTCCATCGCGGTGCGTCGTTGCCCCACCGACCCGGCCGGGTGGCATGCCCAGGTCCTCGTGGGCATGGACTTCGCTCGCAACGGCCAACATGCCCACGAGGACCTGGGCATGCCACCCGTTTGGAGGTCGGATCGACGATGGCCTTCACTCCCATCCACGTCAATCGGCCGGGGATCGTCACGCTGGCGATCGCCTTCGGGGTCGCGATCGGGGGCGGGGCCCTGGTTGGGATCACGGCGGAGGGGCCGTTGATGATGATCGCGGGGCCGCTTTGCCTGGTGATGGACCTGGGCTATCGCTTCAGCCGGCCGGAACGGGGATGGTTCCAGCCGGGCGCGGGAGGGGCGATGTTCTTCATCCCCGTGTGGGTCTTCGGGATCTTCTGGCTGGTGCTGGGCGTGGTGGACACGATCCAGGGTCGCGGCTGAGCGCGGCGGGTGGCCGACACGGGTGGGGGTTGGGGGTTCATTCCGAAACTCGGGCGGCGGGGTGACTCATGCGGAGCACGGTTCTGCCCCTGGACTCACGCTATCGGGGGGCGCTTTACGGGGCGCTGTTCCAGCAGGTCCCGTGCGCCTTGCTCTGCCTGCTCATGCTCGACGGCGGTCGGATGGCCCGGATCTGCGGGATCGCGATGGTGGGCTTCTGGGCGGTCGCGGCGATCATCATGGTTCGCCGGCCGAGTGCTCCGGGGGCGTGGGACCTGAGGTTCCTCCGCTGGGGTTTCTGGCCGGTCTTCGGGCTGGCGGTCTTGATGGCGCAACTCGTCTCGGAGTAGGGCGGTCGGGGTGGTCAACGGCGAACTTTTGTCTTGTCAAGGCCGTCGGAAATCGGAGATGCTGTCCCAATCGGGAATTGACGCCGGAGATTCCTCTCACAGAAAGGAGGTTCCTTGATGGAAGAAGAGTCGTCCGCCGCTTCCGCCGAGGACCCTGGCGGTTGGGTCCCCGAGAGATGTCCCGCCGATCGCAGATCCCGCCTCACGTCACGCCCCAGGGCGACGGTTCGCCCGGATCGTCGCAGGCGGGCTGATCCTGTCGATCGCGTTCACCTTCCCGAGCCTCAGTCGAGCCGAGGATGACTCGCTGGAGCACGTGCGCGCCGAGGGGCGGTTGCTCTACGGGAGCGACGCCGAGGGGGGAGGCCCCTACGCCTACACCGATCCGGAGAACCCGGCGAAGCTCGTCGGCTTCGAGGTGGAGCTGATGGACTTGCTCTGCGGGGCACTCGGGCCGGAGCCGGTGTTCAGGCAGGGGCAGTGGGATACCTTGCTCCAGGTGCTCGAAGCGGGGCAGGTGGACGTGGTCGTCAACGGCTACGAGCTGACGCCGAGCCGGGTGGCGGACCTGAGGGCGACGAGGCCGTATTACGTCTTCCAGCTCCAGTTGATGGTCCGCAAGGGGGACGCGGTCCGGTCGTTCGACGACCTGAAACGGCCGAAGCCGGGCGGCGGGAAGTGGAAGGTGGCCGTGCTGGGGGGCTCGGCGGCGGAGACGTACGCGCGGGAGGAGGGCGGGAAGACGGTCGAGGTCCTCTACTCGAACGGCGCTACCGACTGCATGACGGCCCTTGAGAACGGGCAGGTGGACGCGACCTTGCAGGATTACCCGGCGGTCCAGTTCTACAAGGGGCTGTATCCGAAGCTCGAAGCGGTCGGGCCGCTGGTGGGTCGGGGGTACTACGTCATGTACCTGCGGCCCGGCGATGTGGCCCTGCGCAATGCGCTCGATCGGGCGATCGGGAGGGTGATCGGGAGCGGGGAGCTGGAGAAGCTCTATCGCAAGTACGACATCTGGACCGAGGCGCAGGCCGAAGCTGGCCAGCCTGGGACCGCCGGATGCGCTGGGGGAGGCGGCGCGGAGGGAGTCGCGGGCAGGGTTGGAGGCTGGTGGCCCATTATGCGCCGACGTTGCTGATCGCGGCGGGAATGACGGTCTTCCTGGCGGTCACGTCGATGCCGCTGGCGATGATGGTCGGGCTGACGATCGCGCTGGGGAGGCTGTACGGGCCGAGGCCGGTACGGTTGTTGCTGGGAGGATATGTTGAACTCATCCGCGGGACGCCGCTGATGTTGCAGCTCTTCGTGCTGTTCTTCCTGCTGCCGCAGGTGGGGCTGTCGATGCCGCCCTTGGTGGCGGGGATCGGAGGGCTGGCGATCAACTATTCGGCCTATGAGGCGGAGATCTACCGGGCGGGTCTGATGGCGATCCCGGCGGGGCAGATGGAAGCGGCCCTGGCGCTCGGGATGTCGCGGAGGAATGGCGCTCCGGCGGGTGATCGTGCCGCAGGCGATCCGGATCGTCGTGCCGCCGGTGACGAATGACTTCATCGCCCTGTTCAAGGATACATCAGTCTGCTCGGTGATCATGGTCGTCGAGCTGACCAAGCAGTATTCGATCCTGGCGCAGAGCACGCACCGGGTGGTCGAGTTCGCGGTCGCATCGGCTTTTTTGTACATGGCGATGAGTTTGCCGTTGTCGTTTCTGGCGCGGAGGTTTGAGGGTCGGACGGGGCCCGAGGGGGCCCGGGGGGCGATGGCATGAGTAACCAAGACGCGATGATCGAGGTGTGCGGCCTGGTCAAGGATCACGGCCGCCTCCGGGTCCTCGACGGCATCGGCCTGGCGGTCGCCCGGGGCGAGGTGGCGGCGATCATCGGGCCGTCCGGGGGAGGTAAGAGCACGTTCCTCCGCTGTCTCAACGGGCTGGAACGGTTTCAGGATGGTCGGGTGACGATCGACGGTCTGACGCTCGCAGCGTCCGAGGTCGAGAGGCGGCGCGAGGCGATCTTGAGGCAGGTCCGGCGGCGGGTCGGGATGGTCTTCCAGCAGTTCAACCTGTTTCCCCATCGAAATGTGCTGGAGAATGTCACCGAGGCGCCGATCCATGTGCTCGGCCTGACGCAGGATGAGGCTGAGGATCGAGCGAAGGCGCTGCTGGAGCGGGTCGGCCTGATCGACAAGTTAACGGCCTGGCCTCGACAACTCTCCGGCGGGCAGCAGCAGCGGGTTGCGATCGCGAGGACCCTGGCGATGGAGCCGACGGCCATCCTTTTCGACGAGCCAACATCGGCCCTGGATCCGAAGATGACGGCCGAGGTTCTGGCCGTGATGACCGACCTGGCCGGTGATGGCCAGACGATGATCGTCGTAACCCACGCCATGAACTTCGCCCGCCAGGTGGCCCACTCGGTCCATGTCTTCGGTGACGGCCGTGTCGTCGAGAGCGGGCCACCGGAGCAAATCTTCGAGGCGCCGGCCGAGGAGGTCACACGGCAATTCCTCTCCCAGGCGAGAGCGGCGTAGGTCTGGACTGCGAGACGAGGTCAGTCCGAACCGCGTCGGCCTCTCCGGCGATCTGCGTTCTCCGATTGGGGGAAAGCGTCTCAGGATACCGACGACCCGGTTTCTCAGGACAGATCGTGCAATCCGTGCAACAGGCCGTGTATGGATCTCGCCCGACGGGAGGGGCGTTGGTTATAATTCTTGTGAAAATGGTTGGTTCGGGCGCCACCACGGCGGGTCGGCCCGATCGACCGCGAGCACTTCTGTTGCCTGGAGCCTGACATGGACGTCCCGAAGACTGACCTGTCCTGGGACGAAGCCCACCGCACCCTCGTGCCGCTGATGCGGACCGACAACCGCACGAACATCGGCTACATTGTCCGGGAATACCTTGGTCTGGGCCTGGTCCTCACCGCTGGATCGTCGCTGCTAGGAGCCTGGTCAGCGGGCGATTTGCCGACGCGTGATTTCCTAGCCCTGGCGGCTCTGGAGATCGTGCTGGTCGCGACGTTTCAGCACCGGCTTTCGGGCCTGGCTCACGAGGCGAGCCATTACACGCTCTTCCGGAACCGCGTGGCCAACGAGCTGGTCTCGGATCTTCTGCTGATGTTCCCCCTTGTGGCGATGACCCAGAAGTACCGGGCGGCCCACCTGGGGCATCACAAGTACGTGAATGACCCGAAGCGGGACCCGGACCTCGTGCGGATCAACCATCCGGAGCCGCACGTCTTTCCGCTGTCGAAGGCGGGCTTCTGGTGGCGCTACGTGGTCCGGTCGCTCTGGCCGCCGGAGATCCTCAAGTACCTCTTCGGACGGGCCAAGGCGGCGAACCTGAGCGGCGGTGACCTCGAGTTCCGCACCGTCTATCGGAGCCGCGTAGCGCGGTGTCTGCGCGGGGCGTACTGGCTGGGACTCCTGGCGATGATTCATGCCACGAATGGCTGGTTGGTCTTCGGGCTCTTCTGGGTCGTGCCGCTCTTGACGGTCTATCCGTTTTTGATGCAGCTTCGCGAGATCCCGCACCACATGAACGCTCCCGACGACGGCGAGCTGACCAACTCGCGCGTCTTCGACGTCAACCCGCTACTGGCGGCGGCGGTCTTCCCTTATGGGCAGGCGTTCCACCTGACGCACCACCTCTTTGCCATGGTGCCACATTACCGGGTGGCCGAGGCACACGCGATCCTCTGGCGGGTGCCGTCGTATCGGGAACAGGTGGTCGTCTGTCGGGGCTACTTCTTCCGCAAGTCGGGAACGGACGGGCCGTCGGTGCTGGAGGTGCTTTCGAGGCAAGTGGAACTACCGGCGCACACCTGGAAGGGACCAAGCCAGGCTGTGGAGGAGCGAGCCGTTCAGGTGGCCGGGGAGAACGGGATCTGAGGAAAGGAAGATTCACCACAACGGTTGCACAGAGACGTCAGTTTGCTTGATGCCTTTGTGGTGAATGCGGCTTTCCCATTCCCCGGCCCCGGCATTCAGGCCACGCTGGATCGTGGAAGGGCATATTCGGTGGCATCCAACAAGCCGGCCTCGGCGAACGCACACCGACGCTCGGTGCATTTGTTGCAGTCGCCGCAGTGGAGGCCGTCGAGGGGGCGGAGACAGGAGAGGGTCAACTCCAGGGGCAGGCCCAGACCGCGGCCACGTCGGAGGACGTCGGCCTTACTCAGGGAGGCGTAGGGCCAGCGCAAGAGGACCGAGCCGCCGAGGGCTCGGTTGACGGTCGCGCCGTAAGTGGTGAAGAACTCAGGGGTCGCGTCGGGGAACGGGTTGCCCCGGAGCGTCCCCAGGGACAGTTCGCGGATACCATTCAGGTGGCACCAGAGCATCACCTTGCCGAGCAGAAGGACGTTGCGGGCCGGTAGATAGACGGCCTCGTCGGGGGCGTCGCCGTCAGGCACGTCGAGGCCCGTGATGCTCCAGTGGGTTGGCAGCAGGTCGCCGACTGGGATTTCGAGGACCTGCAAGGGCTGGAGGCCCGGGCCGCGGAGGGCATCGAGGAAGCGATGGAGGATCGACAACTCGGCGGGTTCCCAGAAGTGGCCGCTACGGACGTAGACGGGGTGCACTTCGCGATGCTCGCGCAGCATCTCGCCGAGAAGGATCGCGCTGTCCAGTCCGCCGCTGATCAGGACGGCAACGGTTGGGGGCGTCATCGGCAGGGAGGCTCCGGTGGGTTTCACGGGGACATTGTAGGTGGGCAGCCGTCGGGATTCCAACCTGGGAAGAAGAGAGCGAGTCTAGCACGAAGGCGCAGAAGCGTCAGGAAGAGCGCGGAGAGGGGGAGGATCCGGGGGCTGGGATGGCTACGCGGTGCTTGCTGACTGAATTCTCGCATGGCCGATACCCAGGAAGGGGGGTCGGTGTTCCATTGAGAACCCTGGGATCTTCTTGACCATCGAAGATCGACCATGCCTCGAGTCCGGAATGGGGGTTTCTCGGCGTCCTCTGCGCCTCTGCGAGAGACCCTTCCTCCTCAGGCTCGCACCGCCCAGACGACGTGCTCGACCAGGGAGAAGGCCAGGTCGGGCCAATCGGGCAGGTAGTCCGGTGAGTTGGGGTCCAGGTAGCGGTCGGCCCGAGAGGCGTGGTCGGTGGCTAGATGGGGACGGGCGCGGGCGTGGAGGTCACGGAGGTACTCGACGAGGAAGGCGCGGGTCGGGGCATCGAGCGGGGCCTGGCGGTCGATAGCCCAGGTGCGGCGGCGGACGTCGCGAAGGCCGGCGGTCTCGAAGACCTGGCGGAGCCGTCGACCGACGTAGAACTTCCGCGGCGATTGCGACTCCCCAGCGAATCCGGCTCGCTCGGCGATCCGTACGGCCAGCTCGACCTCGACCGGCCAGGGCAGCAAGACCTGGTGCAGGGTGTCGCTCTCCAGCACGGCGACGATCCCTCCCGGGCGGACAAACCGGGCCAGGAGTCGGAGCGATGCGACGGGATCGGGCAGGCTGTAGAGGCTCTGGGCACACCAGGCGAGGTCGAACGTCCCTTCGGGGAACGGCAGACGCTCCAGCCGGGCGGCGGTGAACAGGATGCGGTCGGGAGCGGGACCGCTTGCAGCCGTCAGGCGGGCCACTTCCAGGTAGGGGACGGCCAGATCCACCGCCCAGACCCCGCCGGCGCGCGGGGCGAGCCAGCGGGCATAAGTGCCGTCGCCGCAGGCCAGATCCAGCACGCGGGACCCGTCGGCGACCGGGAGTTCCGCGACCATCGACCGCAGTTCGGGGGCGAATGCGGCGTGGTAGGCGGCCAGCGCCGATACGTATTCGGGGATCTCCTCGACCTCGTCCATCCGGCGTTTCCCCGTCGTGGCGTGTCGGCCCGGCGAACGTCGCGACGTCGGCATTGTAGGCGGGGATCAAGCCCGGTTGAGGTGCTCGTCAACGGGCCGTGAAGCCGCCGTCAATCATGAGCACGGCACCAGTGAAGAAACGGGCGCGGTCGGAGGCGAGGAAGAGGAAGAACTGGGCGATCTCCTCCGGCGCGGCGAGCCGGCCGACCGGGTGCGACTCGGCGAAGCCACGGAGGAATCCCTCCGGGTCGCCGGAGTCGGCCGCGGCCTTGCGGACGAGCGGCGTCTCGACCGAGCCGGGGCAAACGGCGTTGACCCGGATGCCGTCAGCCGCGTATTCGATTGCCATCTGCCGCGAGAGCTGCACGACGGCCCCTTTCGACGGCGCATAGGCTCCCTGCCCTGCGATCCCGACGACCGACGAGATCGAGCCCGTGTTGAGGAACAGGCCGCTGCCTTGCCGCTTCATCACCGGGACGACGTGGCGAGCCGACCAGTAGATCGCCTTGACGTTGACGTCCATCACCCGGTCCCACTCTTCGGGCGTGTGTTCGGCGATGCCTTTGACGATCGCGATCCCGGCATTGTTGACCATCACGTCGATCCGTCCGAAGGCGTCAAGCGCGGTGTGGGTGTATTGCTCGGCCGTCTCGCCACGAGCGACATCGCCCACGACGCTCCGCACGTTCTCCACCCGCGACCCGGCCCGTTCCTTCGCGACGTCCGTCAGCCTCGCATCAATATCCACGCCGACGACCTGGGCCCCGGCCTCGACATAGAGCCGCATGATCTCCGCCCCGATGCCCGAGGCGGCCCCGGTCACGATCGCCACCTTGCCCGAGAGGTCCATCGATTCGTCTCCGCAGAGCGTGGGAAACAGACTGTTATCGAATTACCAGTGCATCACATAGCCACCATCGACATTGATCGTTTGCCCGGTGATGTTTCGCCCTCGCGACGAGGCGAGGAAAACGGCCATCGCGGCGATGTCCTCCGGATCCTGCCAGCGGTTGAGGGGAACGAGGCGCCTGATCTTCTCGGCGGTCCAGACTTCGAACGAAGGTCGGCCAGCCTCGGGCTGGCTGGCCGCCCAGGCGTCATAAACGGAGCGGTTCAGGGCGGTCGGGACCATGCCGGGGTTCAGGGCGTTGACGCGGACGCCAAACGGGGCGAGGTCCCTGGCGGCGCACTGGGCGAAATTGATGAGAGCGGCCTTCGAGGCGCTGTAGGGAGGGTCGGTCTGCGAGCCGATCTGACCGGCGACGGAGGCCAGGAACAGGAGCGTCCCCTTCTCCGCCTCGGCCATCGACGGGGCGAAGGCGTGCGCGGCGTTCACGGCGCCGAGGAGGTTGACGCGGAGGACGCGGTCCCAGTCTTCCGGTTCGAGTTTCCAGAAGGGGAAGCCGAACTTGCCGGAGCCGACGGCCGCTGCATAGACGACGTGGTCGCAGCGTCCAAACCGCTCGCGGACCTCGGCCGCCGCCGATCGCAACGCCGCAGCGTCGGTGGCGTCGGCGACGATCGCATCGGCGCGATGGCGGTGATCAGCGGCGAGCCGCTGGGCGGCGACGTGGGCTCGCGGGTCGCAGTCGATGACAACCACGTCGGCCCCTTCCGCCGCGAACGCCTCCGCGATCGCCTGCCCCAACCCCCTCGCCGCACCCACCACAACGGCGACCTCTCCCGCCAGTTGCAAATCCATCGCACCGACCTCCTCTGGACCCCGCATCGCCCGACAATGGCCGCCAGGATACGTCCCTGGCTCCGGCGACGCCAGCGGCGAGCCGTCGCGAACTCCGACTCGGGTCTTGAACAAATCGCTCGGACTTGCCAGCGTGGAGGAATGTGACCGTCCTCCATCATGGGAGCTCCGTCGATGACCCGACGCCGAACCGCCCTCGCCCTGCTCGTCCTGCTCGCGCTGGTGACTCCGACCCTCCGCGCGGCCGACGAGCCGAATCATGACCGCAAGGTCGACGTGGTCTACGGACGCAAGTACGGCACCGCGCTGACGATGGATGTCTTCACGCCGAAGGAGAACGCGCAAGGGATCGGCGTGATCCTGGTTGTCAGCGGCGGTTGGTTCTCGGCGCACGAGGCGATCGCAGAGCCGCTGGTCAAGCCGCTCGTCGATCGAGGCTACACGGTCTTCGCGGTCGTTCATGGCAGCCAGCCGAGGTATACGATCCCCGAGATCCTGGTCGATATGCACCGCGCCGTGCGTTACATCCGGCATCACGCGAAGGACTACGGCATCGATCCCGACCACCTCGGCATCTACGGCGGCTCCGCTGGCGGGCACCTCTCGCTGATGCAGGGGACGGCCGGCACGGAGGGGCAGTCGGACGCGAAGGACCCGGTCGATCGCGAGTCGAGCCGTGTGCAGGCCGTCGCCTGCTTCTTCCCGCCGACAGACTTCCTCAACTACGGCCAGGAGGGGCACAACGCTCTCGGTACCGGTATCCTCGAGAATTTCAAGGCTCCCTTCGACTTTCATGAGCTGGACCGGGAGCGCCGGGTGTTCGTGCCGATCGTTGATCACGCCCGTCGCCATGAGATCGGACGCGCGATCTCGCCGTATTACCACGCCTCCTCCGACGACCCGCCCACGCTCATCATCCACGGCGACGCTGACAAGCTTGTGCCGATCCAGCAGTCCGAGCGGATGGTTGAAGCTCTGAAGAAGGAAGGCGTCGAGGCAGTGCTGGTTGTCCACGAGGGCGGTGCGCATGGCTGGCCGAACTGGCAGGCGGACGTCGCTCGGTTCGTTGACTGGTTCGACGCGCACCTCAAGCCGGCAAAGGACGAGTAAGCATTCCAGACAGCACGTCGAGGAGGGTCCATTCCTGTGAGCCAGGCCCCGACGACCGCGCGCCGATTCCCCCCTGGTCCGAAGGGGGCGTTCCTGATCGGCAACACGTTTCAATATCTGCGTGAACCGCTGGCGTTCCTGCCGCGTGTCGTGCGGGAGTACGGCGATATCGTGCGCCTCCGCCTGGCCGACACGACCGCCTATCTGCTCGGCCATCCGGAGCTGATCGACCACGTCCTCCGGCATCAGGCCGACGACCTGATCAAGGACCGCGTCACCCGCGGCCTGATCCCCTTGACCGGCCGCGGCTTGCTCACCAGCGAGGGCGACTTCTGGCGTCGCCAGAGACGATTGGCCCAGCCGGCCTTCGGGCATCAACAGGTGCAGCGTTACGGCACCGTGATGGTCGAACACACCGAGCGGATGCTCGATGCCTGGAGGGAGGGCCAGCCGTTCGACATCCACGACGCGATGATGCGCCTGACCCTCGGAATCGTCGCCCAGTGCCTCTTCGGCGCCGACGTCTCCGCCGAGGCGGAGGTCATCGGACACTCGCTTGAAAAGGTGATGGATCACTTCCTCAAGCCGACGCAGTGGTTCACGATCCGGGACTATCTCCCCTTGCCCTCGACGATCCGCTACCGCCGCGCCATTGCCCGGATCGACGCGATCGTTTATCGCCTCATCGCCGAGCGTCGCCGGACGGGACACGACCCCGGCGACCTGCTCTCCCGGCTCCTCAAGGCCCAAGACGATGAAGGCGACCGGATGACCGACCGCCAGCTTCGCGACGAGTCCGTCACTCTGATCCTCGCCGGTCACGAGACGACCGCGCTCGTGATGACCTACACCTTCTACCTGCTGGCCAATCACCCCGAAGCCGCGGCAAGGCTAGCCGAGGAGTTGGAGGACGTGATCGGCGACCGGCCACCATCGCCGACCGACGTGCCCTGCCTAAAGTTCGCCGAGTGGGTCGTCCGCGAGTCGATGCGACTCTACCCGCCCGCCTGGTCGATCGGCCGCGAGGCGTTGAAGGACCTTGAGGTTGGCGGCTACCACGCGCCCAAAGGGACCCAATTCTTCATCAGCCAGTGGGTCGTCCACCGCGACGCCCGCTGGTTCGACGAGCCAGAAGTGTTTCGCCCCGAGCGCTGGGACAACGACCTCGTCCGCCGACTTCCCCGTTGCGCCTACTTCCCCTTCGGCGAAGGCCCCCGCATTTGCATCGGCAATCACTTTGCGATGATGGAGGCCGTGCTCATTCTTGCCTCGATCGCACATCGGTTCCGGCTTCACCTCGTACCCGGCCAGCCGTTCGACCTCGCCCCCTCGATCACGCTTCGCCCACGCGGGCCGGTCCGCGTGATCGCGACCTCGAGAGCCGCGGCGCGGACTGGTGGCGCGGCGGTCGGGTCATGAGGGAGAATGGTCGATGGCGAATGGTTTATGATCGATCGTCAATGACAGTTGACCGATGATCAATCGGGCTGCCTTGTGTTGACCATCGACCATCAAGCAGCGACCATTATTCCAATGGGGCTTACGACACCTTCCGCAGCTTGGAGACCCGTCCGGTAGCGACCCACTCGGTGACAAAGATGTTCCCATCCTTGTCGAAGCAGGCGTCGTGCGGGTGGATGAAGCGGCCGTTTTCCCAGGTCTCGGGCTGGGTGCGCATCTTGAAGCCGTCGAGAACTCGCCTGGTCCACTCGGGGTCGTATCCGAGGTGGGTGAGGATCGTGTTGCCCTTGCCCATCAAGGTGACGCGGGCGTGCAGGTCGGGCACGAGGAGAACGTTGCCGCGGATGTCGAAGTGGGCGGGGAAGCTAACGCCCTGGTCGATCCGGAGGGGCTCGCCGTCGGGCTTGAAGTACTGGAGCCGGGCGTTGGCCCGATCGGCGACGACGATGGCGGCGTCGTGGCCGGGGCGGTCGTCGAGCCAGATGCCGTGCGGGGTCTTGAACTTGCCGGGCTCGCTACCGGTGCCACCCTATGCCGTTAACCTTGGACGGGGAGTATGCGATAAGGTCTTGATGCGGCACCGGCTTGCGGCCACCCTCTCTGTTGCCACACAGGTAACTGATTCGCCACCCTCTTGCCCCGGCCCCATGCGGCTTTTACGGTGGTCGCCATGAGCGGAACGGACCTGGCCGGACTGGATCGCGAAGCCTTGATCGCCTTGGTGCTCACGCTCCAGGCCGAGGTCGAGGCCCTCAAGCGCGGCGGCAAGCGGCAGGCGGCGCCGTTCTCGAAGGGGACCCGCGTCAAGGACCCCAAGAGACCCGGGCGAAAGCCCGGCCGGGGGGTCTTCCAGCGCCGCGAAGCGTCCGAGCAGGTCGGCGAACCGCCGATCGACGTCCCGGTCGGCGAGACGGCCGGCCCGAAATGCGGCGGCGAGTTCGACGAAGCCCGAGTCGAGGAGGCCTCGATCCCCGATCTCCCCCAGGTCGTCCGACCGCGTGCCCGGCTCTTCCGGGTCGGCGTCCGCCGCTGCCGGCGGTGCGGCGCGACGGCGCGCGGGCGGCCTCCCGACCGCGCCGCCGACCCGCGTGGGGCGACCGCCCATCGCCTCGGCCCGCGGCTGCTGGCCGCCGCCCACCACCTCCACGACGGCCTGGGCGGGCCGGTCCGCAAGGGGCCGGCGGTGATCGCGATCCTGACCGGCGTGCGGCTCACGCAGGGGGCCGTCACGCGTGACGCCCTCAAGAAGGCGGCCGGCGCGATCGGGACGACATATCGAACCCTGGGCGACTCGGTCCGCGAGGCCCCCTTCGTCCACACCGACGACACGGGCTGGCGCGGGGGGCTCGCCGGCCTGGCGGATGGCCTTCGTGACCGACACCGCGACGGTCTACCAGGTCCGGCCGCGGCACCGCAACGAGGAGGTCGGCGAGCGGGTGCCGGCCGACTCCGCCGGGGTGATGAGCACCGACCGCGGGACCAGCTAGGACGCGGCCGAACTGGCCGGTGTGCAGAAGCCGAAGTGCCTGGCCCACGTCCTGCGGTCGCTGTCGGAGGTGCTGGAGACGAAGTCCCGCGGGGCGTGGCGGTTCGCGAAGCGGCGGAAGGACCGGCTCAAGCAGGCGCTGGCGCTGTGGCCTGAGCGCCGCGCCGGCGTCGGGCCGGGGCCGGACTTCGCGGCCCGTCTGGGACGGCTGAAGTGGGCGATCACGGACCACCTGCGCGACCGGGCGCTGTCGGACCGCGACAACCAGCGACTCCTGAACGAGCTGGGCCGGTGCCACGACGCGGGCTCGCTGGTGCGGTTCCTGGACGAACCGGGGATCGAGCCGACGAACAACCGGGCGGAGCGTGCGCTCCGGCCGGCGGTGATCGCGCGGAAGATGTCGCAGTGCACGAAGACCGCGCGGCACGCGGGCCTTCGAGGCGTGGTCGCGCGTCCTTCGGACACGATCGCGGACCACGACCGGCCCCGCCCTGATCGACGCCGTCGTCCATCTCGTTCATCCCGCCGAACCCCGGCACGCCTGAACCGCCCGCCAGGACGCTAATCAGTTACAGCCGAGGAGTACTAGTTTTACAGCAGCAGCAAATCCGCGGTGTTTCTGGTAACATCGAATCATAGGGAACTGAACACGCGAGGACCGGCCGGCCCGTCGCCCCAACACCTCATGTCGGGAGGGAGCCTCCATGACACCGGACGACGTGCGCGCCGCGGCCGAGCGACTGGTCGACTTCCACGAGCGGTTCGCCCCGCTCTTCGGTAAGGAGCAGGCTCAGGACCATGCCTATGACTACGTCAAGGGCCTGATGGTCTGCCCCGACCGCAAGAGCGTCGAGCCGATCGCCCTCCTGGTCGGCCACGGCGATGTCTCGGGCCTCCAGAAGTTCATCAACAGCGCCCCCTGGCAGTACGACGACGTCCAGGCTGAACTCCAGGCCGTCTTCGACGGCGAGCTGGTCCCCTCGGCGGCCGGGTCGCCCGCCGGCGTCGTCGGTGTCATCGACGAGTCGGCCTTCGCCAAGCAGGGCGTACACTCCGCGGGCGTGGCCCGGCAGCACAACGGCCGGCTCGGCAAGGAAGACAACTGCCAGGTCGGCGTCTTCCTCGTCGGCGTTACCCCCGCGGGGGCCGCGCTGTTGGACCACCGGCTCTACCTGCCCAAGCCCTGGTGCGAGGACACGCCTGAGGCCCGGGCGCGGCGCGGCAAGGCGCACATCCCCGAGGACGTGACCTTCCGGCCCAAGGCCCGGATCGCTGCCGAACTGGTCCGCGGGGTCGTCGTGCTCGGTCAGACGCGACTGGACTGGGTGGTCGCCGACGAGGAGTACGGCAAGGCCGGGCACTTCCACGAGGCGATGGACGAGTTGGAGCAGCGGTACGTGGTCGAGGTGCCGGTGACGACGACCGTCTGGACCGAGGACCCGGCCGGGTGCGTGCCGGCGTACGGCGGCCGGGGCCAGCCGCCGAAGCGCCCGACACGGGAGGGTGTGAAGTCCGTGGCCGCGGTAGCCGCGGGGCTGCCCGCCGAAGCCTGGCAGACCCTGAAGGTGCGCGAAGGGGCGTGCGGGCCGCTGGTGTTCGAGTTCGCGGCGGTGCGGGTGTGGGCGATGCGCGACCAGAAGCCGGGGCCACCGGTGTGGCTGCTGATCCGCCGGTCGCTGGAGGCGATCCCCGAGGTCAAGTACTACATCTCCAACGGCGGGGCCGAGACGCCCTTGAAGGTCCTGGCGTTGGTCGCCTGCACGCGCCACCGAGTGGAGGAATACTTCGGCGAGGCCAAGACGTACCTGGGGATGGCGCAGTACGAGACGCGGTCGTACGTGGGGTGGCACCATCACATGGCGCTGGTGGCGGTGGCGCACCTGTTCGTGACGTTGACGCGTCTGCGTCTGAAAAAAAGTCGAAGGGCCTGACGCTGGACCGGGCGGTGCGGCTGTTGAGGTCGGCGTTCTCCGAGGCGGAACTGACCGTGGAGAAGGCGATCGCCCTGATGGACTACCACGAGGGGCGGAACAGGATCGCCAAGGCCTCACATGACAAGGCCTGGCACGCCAGGCACGAGGGCGTGAAATACCTGCTGCTGTAAAACTAGGGCCTCGGGCGTCGCCCCGCCGATGCCACGTTAGACGCGGATGCAGTCGCGGCAGCGTCCGCCGAACAGCTCATAAACGGGCCTCCCCAGCGCGCGCCCCTTGAGGTCCCAGAGCGCAATCTCGATGCCGCTGATCGCGGCGTATCCGATCGATCCACCGGGGAGCCGCGAGCCGTTGACCATCAGGCGTCAGAGGTGCTCGATTCGGAACGGATCCTCGCCGACGAGCCAGCCCTTGAAGTCGTCGATCACGGCGACGGTCGCTGCGGCCGGGCCGACGCGGTACGCCTCGCCGATGCCGTGGAGGTGCGCGTCGGTGAGCACCTTGACGAACAAGTGGTTCCCGCCGCCGAGGTTCACGCCGTACGCCTGGATGTCGATGATCTTCATGCGGATTGCCCTGCGGTAAGGGGCACGCGAGTTCCTTAGTGGTTCATCCGGCAGGTGATTTGCAGATGGATGGAGGCATCACCAGGAGGTGCCCCATGGCCGCCCGAGTCACGCTCCGCCCGATGACCCCCGAGGAACAGCAGGCCATCGCCGACCTGCTCCACTCGCGCACCGCCCCGGTCCGCCTGGTCGAGCGCGCCCGCATCGTCCGGGCCGCCGCCGACGGCCGATCCGCGCCCGTCATCGCCGCCGAGTTGGGCTGCTCACGCCCCACGGTCTATGCCTGGGTCCGCCGCTTCAACGACCAGGGGGTCGCCGGCCTCCAGGAGCGGCCCCGCGCCGGCCGGCCCCCGACCTACACCGCGGCACAGCGGGCCGAGGGCGTCGCCGCGGCGTTGACCGACCCCAAGGCCCTCGGCCTGCCGTTCGGCTGCTGGACGCTGGACCGCCTCCAGGCCTACCTCAGCGAGCAGAAGGGCCTGGCCATCAAGCGGAGCCGCATCGACGAGGTCCTCACGGAGGAGGGCCTCCGCTGGCGGAAGCAGGAGACGTGGTTCGGCGAGCGGGTCGACCCCGACTTCGCCGAAAAAAGGGGGCGATCGAGCGGCTCTACACGGACCCGCCGGCGGGCTCGGTCGTCGTCTGCCTCGACGAGATGGGGCCGGAGTCGGCCAAGAGCTTCCCGGGCCGACAGCTCGTCCGCGTCGAGCCCCGAGGCGACGCCGATGGCCGAGGCCGGCCGGCCGGACGCGCCAAGCAAGAGATCGACTACGGGCGGCGCGGCAAGGGATACCTCTTCGGCGCCTTCCGCCCGGCCACCGGCGAGGCGTTGACGCGCCCGTATCCCAGCCGCAGCGCCGCCAACTGGGCCGACTTCCTGGCCCACGCCGAGTCCTGGGTGCCGGCGGAGGTCGGGCGGGTCTACGCGATCGTCGACAACCTCAGCGCCCACCGGGCGACCGACGTGCTGCTGTTCGCGTTGGCCCACCCGCGCTGGGAATTCGTGTTCCAGCCGAAGTACGCGGCGTACCTGAACCTGATCGAGCCCTGGTGGAAGGGGCTGCGGAGCCTGGCCCTGAAGGGGCGTCGGTTCGAGACGTGGGAGGAGGTCTGCCGGGCGATCGAGGAGGCGACGGCCTACTGGAACTGGCACCGCCACCCGTTCGTCTGGGGCCGGCGCCGGAGACACCGGCCGCGACGCCGCCCCGGCATCGCGGCCGTACCCGGAGTCAGGGGACTTGCCGGATGAACCACTTAGTACTACTCCGTTACGATCTCCTGCCGGATTTGCATTGATGCGTGACATCGGATTCCGCAACTCTCTGACCTCTCTTGATTTGCGTCGGGTTACATGGACGCAATTGCCAAGAATCGATCATTCGAGCGATGCCGTAAACCATTGTCTTGCAATAAGTTGTACGACGTAACGGAGTAGTATTAGAGCGTAAAACAAAACCCCCGGTCGAGGCCCGAATCCAGCTAAATTCCCGCTGCTTTGAGAGGTTTTGTTTTACGCTCTTACGGGTTCGCAACCCGAGCCAGGGCCCGGTGCTCCGGTCTCCCTCGATCGGCGAGGCTCGCGTCGGTTCGTGCGAGGAAGGTCGAGCCACGGCCCGAGAGAAGCCGTCTTGGGATGACTCTATCAAGGGGATCAGGCGTCCGCAAGGGTCCACGCCGTTGTTTGATCACCGCCGCTCGGGCGCACTGCCGAGGCGACAGGGACGTCCCCTTCAGTCGTGACCAGCCCCGTCCCGGCGGCGATCTTGCTGCGATCGTAGAGCCAGTTCCGCAGGTAGTTCTTCTGGTGGTCGAGCAAGACGTACCGGAGATGCTCTGGGTGCTCGACCAGGTGGAAGTGTCAGGACCCGGCATGAAGCCGCATGACGTCGCCATACCATTCCCGCACTTCCACGAGGTGCCGAAGCGGGTCGCACCGCATGTGCCCAACACAGGGATAGCGAGTCGACTTTCGTTCCTCCTGCGCTTCGGTGTGGTCGACGAATGGCACTTAGATTTCCACAAGCTACAGCCTGAGATCGGGATACAGCGATAGCGGGGCTCTGGCTCTGATGGGGGCAGGTGCACTCCTCCTCCAACCCGGAGCCAGAGCGATGCGAGGCCCTTCGCACGGACGTCTTCGCCAGCAGGTCGACACCCTTCGGCGGGAGTTCCTCCAGGGGGGCGAACTCCCCTTCGCCGATGTCCTCTCGTCGGGGTGCCTCACCGAGGCGATGGCCGAGATCAAGGCGGCCTGGAACGACCGCATCTTCACCCCGCTTGTGACCCTCTGGGTCTTCCTCGGCCAGGTGCTCAATGCCGACCAGTCCGGCCGCGCCGCGGTCGCCCGACTGATCGCGCATCGCGTCGCCGAGGGGCTGCCGCCGTGCAGCTCGGACACAGGCGGCTACTGCCAGGCGCGGAAGCGCCTGCCTGAGCGGTTCTTCGCCGCCGTGGCCCGCCTCGTCGGGCGAAACCTCGACGCACAGGTCGATCGTCGCTGGCTCTGGAAGGGCCGACGCGTCTGCCTGTTCGACGGGTCCACGGTCTCCATGCCCGACACCCCGGAGAACCGGTGCGAGTACCCGCTGGCCTATAACCAGGTCCCCGGGACGAGCTCCGCCCCCGCTCGGATCGGGGCCATCATCTCGCTGTCCTGCGGCGCGATCCTCGACCTGGGCATCGGCCGCTACGCCGGCAAGGGCCAGGGCGAGGTCAGCCTCCTGCGCCAGCTGTGGGACGTGCTCCGCCCCGGCGACGTGCTGCTGGGCGACCGCCTGATGTCGGGCTGGGTCGGCATGTACCTGCTCAAGCAGCGGGGCGTCGACACCGTCAGCCGCCTCTCGGCGCACCGCCGGGCCGACTTCCGCAAGGGGAGGCGCCTGGGCAAGGACGACCACCTCGTCGTGTGGAAGAAGCCCACGTCGATCCGCTCGGTGGACCGGAAGACCTACAACGAGCTGCCCGAGGCGATCACGGTCCGCGAGGTGCGATTCCGGGTGGAGCAGGCGGGGTTCCGGACCCGGTCGATCGTGGTGGTGACGACCCTGCTGGACCCTGCCCAGGCGAGCCGGGAGGAGCGGGCCGAGCTGTACCGGGCCCGGTGGAACAACGAGCTCGATCTGAGGTCGATCAAAGTCACGCTCCAGATGGACAGGCTGCGATGCAAGACGCCGGAGCTCGTGCGCAAGGAGATCTGGACGCACGTGCTGGCGTACAACCTGATCCGCACGGTGATGGCGCAGGCGGCGGCCGGCGAGGGGGTCGCGCCGCGTTCGATCAGCTTCAAGGCGACGCTCCAGGTGCTCGAGGCGTTCCGGCCGCTGATCGCCCCCCGGGCCCACCTCGGCGCGGGGCACCTGGCGGCACTCTACGGGCCGCTGCTCCGGGCCATCGCGGTCCATCGGGTCGCCGACCGGCCCGACCGGTTCGAGCCCCGCATGACCAAGAAGGGGCCGAGGGGGTACGAGAGCCTGAAGAGGCCGCGGAAAGAGATCAAACTCCAGATGCTCAAACGAGCTAGCAAAATCTAAGTGCCATTCGTCCGAAACGCCGCAGGACCGAAACGCCGCAGGGCGACTCACAACTCGCCTCAATCCGAAAAATCGCCCCATCCAGGCCCATGCCCCCAAGGATTCTGTGAACGCCCCGATCCGGCCGCGACCGACTCCTGCTCCTGGAGCCGACGGCTCAGTTCGGGGATGGCCCCCCAATGATCGCGCGGAGGGGTAAGGTCCAGCGGCACGGAGGCCGATGCGATGCCGACCAGCCTCAGGACGGCGGCGGAGAGCTACTTCCGCGCCAAGGCCCTCTCGCGCGGGACCCGCAACGAGTACCTCACGACCCTCAGGAAGTGGGACGACTGGGGCGCCGGCCCACCGGTCGAGCAGCTGCGGCGCAGGGACGTCCGCGAGTTCCTCGACTGGGTCCACGAGCAGGCCATCAAGGACAGGGGGACGAACCCCGGCCGCACGGCCAACAAGGCTCGCGAGCAACTGCGTGCCATCCTGTCGTGGGCCTGGGAGCAGGAGCTCATCGACGCCCCGCCGCGGTTCCCCGGGCCGAGGGACCAGCGCGACGTCGCCGGCCGACACTACCTGACCAAGGCCGAGATCAACGCCCTCTACTTCGCCACGTACAAGTTGGCACGTCCGCGGGGCTGGGACGGCCCGTTGCCCGTCGGCCGTTACTGGCGCGCCGCGCTGGTCGTGTTCTTCAACTACGGCGTCGACACCGGGACGGTCTGGAAGTCCACGCCGGCCCATGAGCCGGTCCTCTGGCGGCACGTCATCTGGGATCGGAGGTCGCCGGATCGCGAGGCCAAGGAGCAGTCGCCCTGGGGCTGGCTGTTCTAGCGTCGGGTGAAGACCGGCAAGGCGTTCTACCGGCCGATGAACCGGGTGGTGCACGCGCACCTGCGGGGCCTCCTGCCGGACGACCCGCAGCCCGACGCGCCGGTGTTCCTCGGCGGTGGGGTGCGCCCGAACACCCGCTTCCAAATCCTGTGCACGCTTGCCGGCATCAAGCCGAGATTCGACATCGAGACCGGGCGGGAGGAGCCCTGGGAGCTGAAGGACCTGCGGAAGACCTGCGCGACGTACCACGACGAGCACGTTCCGGAGTCATCGGTGGAGATCCTCGGGCACTCGGTCGGTGGGATCACCTACCGCCACTACGCCCACCGAGCGCCGCTGGCGTTCCGTGCGATCATGACCCTGCCGCAGCCGACGGCATTCACGGCCATCCTGAAAGGGATCGACGGTGAGTGCCCGTGTTGCCGGCGTCGGTTCGCCGACGCCGGCTGAATCGGGCGACCACACCGAAGCCGGCAACGCTCCCGTCATCGAGGAGGATGTGTGCTGGTTCAGCGTGAATTGGAATTCTTGCCGGTTGGTGTAAGCGAGGGGTCGGAACCTCCTGTCCCGGATTTCGCGGCCTCGTGCCGCGAGGGTTTGACGCTTGGATGCCAATCCCGGAGCCTTCCAGGGCGGGAGCGAGCACGGGACCAGACGTTTCCGACTGGTCCCGGCTCCGGTCTTGGCCCCTGGGGCGACGCTCGGGGTGCTCCCCAGCAGAGCCCTATCCTCCGCCCAGGCTATCCCCGATTGTCGTCGCACCACGACGCTCACGCAACCTCCCGCGACGCCCGACGCAGGCGACGGCGGGTTTCCCGCGCCTCCTCCAGCTTGCGATCCCGCTCGGCGAAGATCGTCGCGTCCAGACCGGCGAGCTTGTCCATCGGCGTCACATAGCCCAACGCGCTATGCAAACGCACGGTATTATAGTAATCAACATACGACGAAATCAGACGCCGGGCCTCCTCCCGCGAACCGGGCGCCGCGGGACGAACGCATTCCCGCTTCAAGCGGCCGTGCCAACGTTCCAGCTTGCCGTTGGATTGGGGGTCGTACGGACTGGTCCGCACGTGCGTGATCCCCGCCACGCGGATGAATTCCTTGAAGTCCCGCGCGATGAACTGCGGGCCGTTGTCGCTGATGATCCGCGGCTTCTTGTCCGGGTAGCGTTCCAGGCCGCGCTGCACGATCGTCTCCACGTCGCGTTCGGTCATCGATTCGCGGATCTCCCAGTGCACGATCGCCCGGCTGAAGCCGTCGAGCACGCTGGTGAGGTAATCGAAGGTGCCGCCGACGTTGATGTACGAAACATCCCCATGCCAGTGCTCGTGGGCCGCCAGTGGCTGCACGAAGCCCGTCCCCTTCTTCGACGGTGAGAACGACCGCCGGTCGAGCCGGCCCGCGGCTTTGAGCACCCGATAGACGCTCGCCGGGCTGGTCGCCACCACGTCGTCGTCGAGCATCATGAAGGTCAACCGGCGATAGCCTTCCAGGGGATGCCGCTCGTGGTAGTCGAGGCTGGCCTGCTTCTCCCAGTCGTGCAGCCACCAGTCGCGGGGCACTTTGCCGTTGTGCTCGTTGACCTTGCCGTAGCGATGTTTCCAATCGTGGAACTTGCTGGTGCCCAGGCCGAGCCAGCCCAGCAGCCGCCGGGCGGGCAACTCGGTGCGTTCGGTCCAGCGGTTCACGAAATCGACGATCTGGTCGCGGGTGTCATGGGGAACCCAGGCTCCATTCCGGGTTCCCCAAGTTCTTTTTTTAGTTTGACATGTTCCTCCATGAGTTCCGCGATGACCTCGTTCTTCTGAACGAGCTTGGACTGGAGGTGCTCGATCTTGCGGTCCTTGAGCGGCTCGACGCGCGGGGGCCGTCCGGGTCCGTGCTGGAACGCCTTGGCGGCCTGGTCGAGGACGAGCTTGATCCAGTTGTGGATTTGGCTGGGCTGGAGGCCGAATTCATCGGCCAGGTCGGAGATCGGCTCCTTGCCGATGAGGTGGCGTCGAACGATCTGGGCCTTCTGATCGGGAGTGAAGTGCCTGCGGGTCTGACTCATGGAAGGTGCCTCCGATGGGGTCCATACTAACCCAACCGGCGGAGCGTTCCAGTTTCGGCTGAGGCACTACAGGTCAAGGTCCCTTTCCGGACCAAGGAACCCTACGGCAAGCAGCCGCTCGTCATCCGCCGCTGGATGGCCGAGACGAATTTCGTGAAGGTTGTCGTCGAGCCCTTCAATAATGATCGCGATGGGGGCCCGCAGTAGCCCCCACGGCGCGTCGGCCAGCCCTCTGCCCTTGGCTGGCATCAACCGATACCGGATGGACCAGGGTCCAAAACGTCGCGATTCACGACTCCGGGGGAGTGCTATCATTCGCCGCGTTCTGTTCGTGACCCACAGTTGCTACCTCGACGACTCCAACGGCGCTGCCGTGGCCAGCCGGGCGATGATGGAGGCGCAGGCGCGGTGGGGGTGGCCGGTCGAGGTGCTGTGCGGGTCGGCACTGGAATTGCGCCAGGAGGTGGACCTGGCGGCCTGGCTGGCGGAGCGAGGCTGGGACGGGGCGATCGAGGGAGGGGCCTGGGCGGTCGATGCGCGG
Source organism: uncultured Planctomycetales bacterium (assembly GCA_963752755.1). Classification (GTDB taxonomy): domain Bacteria; phylum Planctomycetota; class Planctomycetia; order Isosphaerales; family Isosphaeraceae; genus CAVVZJ01. Next base: position 190,543 of record CAVVZJ010000017.1, read on the forward strand.
GGCGTTCGTGACGAAGGGATGGGCGCAATCCGGCTCGACGTCCGGGGCGTGCCGGTGACGATCCAGCGCGGGCCGATGACCCGGCCGCACACGCCCGACGCAGCGGAGGCCGGGGATTTCCTCCGGCTCTTCGAGGCCGCGATGGAGCGGTTCCGACCGGACGTGGTCGTCGGCTACGGAGGAGATCGGCTGGCGCGGACGGTGTTCGCCGGGGCACGGGCGCGGGGGGCGACGACGGTCTTCGCCTTGCACAACTTCCAGTACCACCGGCCCGAGCCGTTCGCGAACTTCGACGCGGTGATCGTGCCCTCGCAGTTCGCGGCCGACTACTACCGCGAGGCGCTGGAGTTGGATTGCGTGGTGCTGCCCAACCTGATCGACCCGGCCCGCGTCCGGGCGGAGCGTTGGGAGCCGAAGTACCTGACGTTCGTCAACCCCTCGATAGAGAAGGGCGTCTTCGCGTTCGCGAGGATCGCCGACGAGCTGGGCCGTCGGCGGCCGGACATCCCAATCCTGGTCGTCGAGGGTCGGGGGGATGAGGCAACGCTGGCCTCCTGCGGGCTGGACCTGCGGGAGCACGGCAACGTCTTCCTCATGGCCCATACCCACGACCCGCGGCGGTTCTGGCGACTGTCGAGGCTCTGCCTGATGCCGTCGCTCTGGTGGGAGAATCAACCCCTGGTGGCGATCGAGGCGATGGCCAACGGCATCCCTGTCGTCGGCTCGGACCGGGGCGGCATCCCCGAGGCGCTGGGCACGGCCGGCGTCGTGCTGCCGCTGCCCGACTGGCTGACGACGGCCTCGCGGCGGCTGCCGGCGGCCGACGAGGTCGAGCCCTGGGTGGATTCCGTCGTCCGGCTCTGGGACGACCCGGCACGTTACGACGAGCACCGTCGGCGTTCCCTGGCGGAGTCGCGGCGTTGGGCGCCGGAGGAGGTCGAGCCGCGTTATGCCCGGTTCTTCCGCGAGCTTCGCCCCGGGCCGGCCGAGAGCCGCGGCTGCTCCCAGCCAGACGGGCTTCAACCATCCACCGCTCGATAGAGCGTCTTGGCCTTGCGGAAGCCGATCTGGCGGTAGAGGCGGACGGCGGCGGCGTTCTCGGCAGTCACTTCGAGGAACGCGCGGCGGAGTCCGGCCTGGTAGAAACCCTCCAGGGCCTGGCGGACCAGACAGCGTCCGAGGCCGAGGCCGCGGTAGCCGGGCACCACGCCGACATTCTGGATCGCGCCGATCGGGCCGCGGTCCATCACCCCTTGAATCGTGGCGACGCACCCCTCGGGCCCTTCGATCAGCCAGGTCGCGCCGGGCAGGAAGCCGGGCTTGCGGCGAATCTCGCGCATCAGGCGGAGGCAGCCGGAGAGTTCGCCCAGGCAGGGAAAGACGTGGCTGTCCAGCTCGGCGCGGAAGCTCAGGTATTTGACCTCGGCGTGGAGTTCCAGCCGGTCCTCGTCCCACGGGACGAAGCGGAAGGGGGGCGCCAAGACCGGCGGCGGGAGGGAGCCGTCCAGGTCGATCTCCATCCGAAACCGCTTGAAATACGTGATGGCCATCGGTCGGGGGGCCGGCGGGCCGCCGGTGGGCCCGGCGTGGCCTGTTGGGGCGTGTCCTCGAATCTCGTCGGCAATATTATGGCCACGCCGGGGCGCGGGTCAACCGGCCGTCGAGGCTCCCTGGACTTCCGGGATGCCCGAGGCTCGATTCTCCCGGGACAATCGGCGATGGGCGACGGCCGAGGGGCCCGTGGATCTTCGATCGATCTCGGAGTTCCGCGCCGGAAGGCACGAGGTTCATGACCCTCCCGACGCCGCGTTGACCTCGACCTCGTCCGGCTTGAGAACCCGCTCGCCGTCATGGACGATCGGCGGGTGCTCAGCAGGCATCGGCGGCGCCGGACCCGGTCGGGCAATCAGCATCGGGATGTCCAGGCCGTGGCGGACCTTATCCACGGTCTGACCCAGGAGCAGGTCGCGGACGAGCCCGTGGCCGTGCGAGCCGACAACCAGCAGATCGACCGGGTCGCGTCGCAACCGGCCAACGATCTCGCCGGCGCGGTCCATCCCGCGCAGGAGGGCGAAATCGGCCTCGAAGCCCTGGCGACGCAGGACGCGCACGACCTCGTCGAGATAGCGCCCGTCGGCCTCGGTGTGGCGGTCGGCCGTGTCGGCGCCGAGGACGCCGCTGGTGGCCGTGTCGGCGACGTGGACGATCAGCAAGCCGCGTCTTGCCCGGCTCGGCCAGGCAGAGGGCGCGGCTCAGAATCTCGGCGTCGGCCGGACTGTGCTCCAGGGCAATGCCGATGTTCGTCGGCGACCAAGGCCGCAACGCCTCGGACCAGTCCAGTTCCAGGGGCGGCACTTCGGTCCAGGTCGGTCCAGGGCGAACCAGCGGCTTGAGCGTCACCCAGAAGAGCAGGCACCCCGCTCCGGCCACGATCGCATAGAGCCCGATGGCCAGAGCCATCGCGGCCTCCGGGGACCAGGCCGAGCGGGCGGCGGCAAGGAACGACTGGACCTCGTCGAGCACGAGCTTCGCGTTCAGGCCGACGATGATCGCCGCCGTCGACCAGGCGAGCACCTGGCCCCAGACCGGCGTGGCGAACGCACCCATGTTCCGGCGGTTCGAGGTGAAGTGGATCAGCGGGATCACAGCGAACGACAGTTGCAGACTCAGGATGACCTGGCTCAGTACCAGGAGCTTCTGCGTCGATTGCTCGCCGGTCAACCCGATCACCACCACCGCCGGGATCAGGGCGAGCATCCGTGTGATGAGCCGGCGAAGCCACGGGGCGACCCGGATATGGAGGTAGCCCTCCATCACGATCTGGCCGGCGAGCGTGCCGGTGAGCGTCGAGCTTTGACCGGCGCAGAGCAAGGCGATCCCGAAGAGGATCGGAGCCGCCGGGCCGAGGAACGCGGGCAGCAGGCGGTGAGCCTCCTCGATGCTGTTCACCGGATCGCGGTGCGAGTAGAACGTTGCCGCCGCCAGCACCAGGATCGCGGCGTTGACGAAGAACGCGGCGTTCAGGGCGACCGCCGAATCGACGAGGTTGTACCGGCAAGCCCGCCCCTTGCTCTGCTGGTCCGGCCCGATCCGCCGCGACTGCACCAGCGCCGAGTGCAGATACAGGTTGTGCGGCATCACCGTCGCTCCGAGGATGCCGATCGCGACGTACAGCGACGAACCCTTCCGGTCCTCCGGCAAGCTCGGGACGAAGCCATGGACCAGGAGGCTCAAATTCGGCCTCGCCAGGAAGATCTGAATCAGGAAGCAGGCGCCGATCGTCGCGACAAGCGCCAGGATGAACGCCTCCATCTTCCGGATGCCCAGCTTCTGGAGGTACAGCAGCAGGAACGTGTCGAACGCCGTGACGGCGCAGCCCCACAATAGCGGAATGCCGAACAGCAGCTTCAACGCGATGATCGTGCCCAGCACCTCGGCCAGGTCCGTCGCCGCGATCGCGATCTCGGCCAGCAACCAGAGCACGCCGTTGACCGGCTTCGAATACTCCGCCCGGCACGCCTGCGCCAGGTCGTGGCCCGTCACCACCCCCAGCCGCGCCGACAACGTCTGCAAGAGCACTGCCATCAGGTTCGACATCAAGAGGACCCAGATCAGGGCATAGCCAAACCGCGCCCCGCCCTCCAGGTCCGTCGCCCAGTTGCCCGGGTCCATGTAGCCGACGCTCACCATGTACGCCGGACCCAGGAACGCAAAGAGCCGCTTCCACGGATGTGCCTGCGCGACGTGGACCGTGCCGTGGACCTCCTCCAGCGACCGCCGATCGCCCAATCCCGTCGCCATGCGTGCTGCTCCACCAGGCAGTTTCGTTTTGTCAAGAGTATGTTTCAATTCAGCCTAGCAGCGCAATCGGTGAAGTGCAAGGGCGGTTTTTGCCTTTCAATCTCTCTGTTTTTGGATACCCAAAATTTTCGCCGGCCCTCAATGACCCGCAATGGTACGGGCTCTGCATAACAGGTCGGGACGTCGGAGACCCCCGGAGGTCGGGAGGGGGTCAGCTTCGAGTCAAACTCCCGGGATTCCCGACCTGTCCTGGCAGAGGAGTCTTCCATGCGACGCATCTATGGCCTGATCGCCTTGGCCAGTGGTTTCATGTTCAGCCTGGCACCAGCGGCCGAGGCGCAGGTTCAGTTCTCGGTCGGCAACCCGTACTCGGGCCGGGCCATGACGTTCGGCAGCACCGGCACGGGCAACTTCTACGTCACGCCGGGTTACGGCGGCTACGGCAACAACAGTGGCTACGGCAATTATGGTGGCTACGGCAATTACAGTGGCTACGGCAACTACAGCAACTACGGTTACGCCAATCCTTACGGCGGCCGCGTTAGCAACTACGGCTACAGCTCCCCCGCGTACGGCTATAACGCCGCCCGCACCTACAGCTCCGGCTACGCCGGCTACGCCAATCCGACCACGAATTACGGCTATTCCGGCTACTCCAGCATTCCCAATTACGGCCAGAACTACAACCGGAACTGGCCGTACGGTGGCTCCCAGTCGTCCTACGGTTCGCCCTACAATTACTCGCGATCGTACTCGCCTTATGGCTACAAGCACGGCTGGCGACGTTGATCGAGCCTCGGTGCAGGTGACCGTTCGTGGGTATCCGACGGATTCGCCGCGAGCTGACCGACCCGTCTGAGCCGTCGTGAGGAACAAGCGGGGGAGGACCCGCGATCCCGAACCGGGGCGCGGGCCCTCCCCCGCCGTCATTGCCGGCACGATCCGGGGACGTAGAATGCCCCGGAGGGCCCCGCAATTCTGATTCACGCCGCCCGGCACGGATCGCGGGAGCCCGAGGAAGGCAAGGTGAGCACCATGTTGCGTCGGATCACGCTCGGACTCCTCACGGCGGCCGGGCTCGCCCTGGTTCCGGCAACGCGCTTGAATGCCCAGTACACCTACGGACCCCGCTACGGCGTGGGCGGTTACGGGGCAGCCTCGGGATATGGGTACAACTTCGCGACCCCCTTCCTACAACTTCCCGACTCCCGTCGCCACTCCCCCCGCTTCCCGCGCCAGCCAGCCGGCGGCGGCGGTCACGAGTGTCTCCCCCGCTCGGAGGCCCTCGTCCAACATCCGCAGAGGGGCCTCCGCCGCTCTCTACACGGCCGGTTACGCCATCACGCCCCCCACCCCGTTTGCCTCGGCCCTACCGGGACCTGCCACGGGTTACGGCGTCTGGACGAACGCTCCGAGTGCCCTGGCCTACAGCGCCTATAGCTTGCCAGGCAACTACTATCAGCCGACGCAACCATCCTATCTTCCCTACTCGCCATCCATCGGCTCCACGCCGGCCGGCTACGGAACGCCGGTGACGGCGATCACGTTCAGCACGCCCAATGGCCCCCTGACGCTCGGGCAAGCCTCCACGAACGTGACGGGCAACGAGATGCTCTATCGCGCCGGTTATGCGGGTTACACCGCTCCGACGCCGTATCTACAGCTACGGCATGAACTCGACGTTCGGCACCTCGCCGAGTTATCCGACCTACGGAGCCTCGACCCCCTCACTGGCGACCCCCTACGGCACCTACGGCAACATGATCACACCGACCGGTGCGCCGACGGGAACGCCCCTGATGGGTTCCGGGACGTTCGGCTTCGGGGTTAATCCCGGCGGACGTTGAGCCCTGTGTTATCCTTCGACAGACAGGGGGCGTGTCCCGGCCGTCGTCGGCCTGTCTCCGCCGGCCGGGCTCGCGAACGATCGAGGAGGCGACGATGCGACGGTTGCTCTACGCGTTCCCGCTCGGCCTCGCCTTGCTGACGGCGCCGCTGCCGGCTCGGGCGCAGGTCGCAGCCGGGTCCTCGGAACTTTCACCCTTCTTCGCAGCCCCCGGCAGGTACGGGGTCGCCTACGGCTACGCCAGCTACGGCGTCCCGGTGACCGCTTCCGCGTTCGCCTCGCCCTACGGCGCTGGCTTCGCCAACGGCTACGCCCCCTACGGCTATCTGCCCGGTCGTTACGGTGTCGGCCTCTGGCGACCCGGCTACGCGGTGCCCGGCTACGCCTATGGCGCCTCAGCCTACCGCTACTACCGGACCTTCCCGTACCCCTTCCGCCCCTACGCCCCGCCGGCCCCTCTGGGCTACTACGCCCCCTCCTACGGCTCGCTCTCGTCGTTTTCCGGCTGGTGAGCGCCGCGGCGGCAGCCTGGCCGATCGCCCCGTCGATCAGGTGGAGTCGGCCGACGTGAGTGAGCAGGGGAGGTGATCGAGGACGACGCGGTTGCGGCCGGATCGCTTGGCATGGTAGAGCGCGCGGTCGGCCTGCTCGATGAGCGTGGTGACGTCAGTCTCGGCTCCGTCGGCGGCTGCGACGCCGAAGCTGGCCGAGAGTGAGCCCGGGGCCCAGGGGTGACTGGCAATCGCCTTGCGAAGGTCCTCGGCGATGGCCGCGGCGTCGCGGCCAGTCGTGTCGGGCAGCAGGATGGCAAACTCCTCGCCGCCGAGTCGGGCGACGAGGTCGTTGCCTCGAACGTTGCGGCGAAGGAGGCCGGCGACCGTGCTCAGGGCCGTATCGCCGGCCGGGTGTCCGAAGGTATCGTTGAATCGCTTGAACCGGTCGAGGTCGACGAGCAAGAGCGCCAGCGGGAGGCCCCGACGCGACGAGGCCAGCCGTGCCGATTCGATGGCCGCGAGGAAGGCGCGACGGTTCTTCAGACCGGTCAGGGCGTCGGTCTCCGCCAGCTCGATCAGGCGAGCGTTCAGCTCATTGGCCCTTCGAAGTTGCTCGGCCAGGCGGGCCTCCAGGCCCTTGCGATCGGTGATGTCGGTGGCGATACAACCCACGGCGAAGGGCTGGCCGTCCGGATCGAGCAGGGGGAACTTCACGCTGAAGAGGGTTCGGGGTCCGTCCGGCCATTCGATCTGTTCCTCGAACTGGCACACGGCGCCGTCCGTGATCACCTCACGATCATGGACCTGTCGCGTGGCGGCCAGTTCCAGGGGGAAAAGGTCGTCGTCGGTCAGGCCCACGGCTCGATCCTGGGGGAGTCCGAGGATTGACTCACAGGAGCGACTGGTCAGGAGGTAGCGACCGCGGGCATCCTTGACGCTGACGGCTGCCGGGCTATGGTCGAGGACCGCCTGGAGCAACGCCTCGTGACGCCTCAGGGCTTCCTCAGAGCGGGTCTGCTCGGTCACGTCCCGCGAGGTCAGCAGCAGACCGCGGACGGATGGGTCGTCCAGAAGGTTCTTGCCGACGATCTCCAGGTGCCGCCAGGAACCGTCCTTGTGCTGCACGCGGGCCCGCATCGTCTGTTCGGCGCCAGGGTGGCGCAGGGTCGCCTCGAAGACGTCGTGGGCGGCGGGCAGGTCGTCCGGGTGAACCCAGTCGAACGCGGGGCGGCCGGCGACCTCCTCCAGGGCGAACCCCAGAATCCGGCCCAGGGACGGGCTCTCCCAGCGAATCGTGCCGTCCGCTTCGAGAATCGTGACCATCTCGCCGACATGCTCCAGCAACGTCCTCGCCACCGGCTCCTCCGGCGTGGGCGGGATCGGCCAGGCGCGGTAGGGCACGATCTCCGCCGTTGTCCCGCCCAGCGGCCACGACGTTCCGTTGCCCGTCGCGTCGGACTCCAGCAATTCGAGGAAGGCCGCCACCACGCGGGGGTCGAGATGCGTGCCCGAGAGCGAGGCCAGATGCTCGCGAACCTTCGCCTCGGGCCAGGCCGCCCGGTAGGGTCGGTCGGATCGCAGGGCGTCCCAGATATCCACGGCCGCGAAGATCCGGGCCGAGAGCGGGATCGCCTCGCCGGCCAGACCGCGGGGATAACCGGTACCGTCCCAGCGCTCGTGGTGGCAAAATGGGATCTCCAGCGCCGGGCGAAGGTGGGCGATCGGCCAGAGCAGATCGACGGCCAGCTTCGGGTGACGCCGCATCACCTCCCACTCCACGTCCGTTAAGGGGCCACGTTTGTTCAGGATCGCGTCGGGAATGCCCATCTTGCCGATGTCGTGCAGCAAGGCGCCGCGTCGGACATGCACCAGATCGGGGCCGTCGAAGCCAATCGCGTGAGCCAGGCGGACGGTCATCTCGGTGACGCGGCGGCTGTGCCCCTCGGTCTCGTGGTCGCGGAGGTCCAGGCGCCGGGCCCAGCCCTCGATGGTCGCCTCGTAGGCGTCGGCCAGCACGGTGTGGGAATGTTCCAGGTGCTTGCGAAGTTCGGCACTCTCGACGGCAATCGCCATCTGCCCGGCGAGCGTCCCGAGGTAGTCACGCCAGCAGGGCTCCCCCTCCAGCGGGGCGCGGTGGTAGATCTCCAGCACCCCCTTCGTCCGGCCCTTGGCGACCAGCGGGACGGCGTGATACGCCACGATCCCCTCGGCCGTGAAGATCGGTTGCCGTTGGAAGGTCTCGCTGGAGTGGCCCACGTCCGCCACGTGCAGCGGACCGAGCCCCATCACCACGCGCCCGACCAGGCTACTGTCCACCGGCACGATCGACCGCCGCAGAGCCTCGCCGTTCAGGCCGCGATCGGCGACGCAGGTGAGCGTCCGTCCTGACTCGTCGAGCAGCAGCACCGCCGCCGCATCGACGCCCAGTTGCGTCTGCACCTGATCGAGCGCCACGTCGAGAACCCGCGGCAGATCTTCCCCGGACGAAATCGCCGCATCGATCCATCGCAGGGCCGCGATCTGCTCCAGCCGGCGCCGCAGGTGCCCATTCAGAGCCCGGATCTCCTCCTCGGCATGCCGGCGCTCGGTCACGTCCATCATCGATCCGATCATCCGAACCGGCTCGCCCTGCTCGTCGCGCTCGATCAGGCCGCGGTCGAAGGTTGGAGCGTAGGTGCCGTCGAAGCGGCGGAAGCGATACTCGCTCGTCCAGTTCAGGCCCTCGCCATCAAGGGCCTGCTGGAGCGTCTGGATGACGGTGTTGCGGTCGTCCGGGTGGATCTGATCGGCCCACCAGTCATTTGCGGGCCGCACCGACTCCGGTGGGTAGCCGTAGCAGATGGAGAAGCCCTCATTGAGCCAGAGGTGGCCGGTCTTCAGGTCCCAGTCCCAGATCACATCCCGCGTGGCCTGGGTCGCCATCTGGAACCGCCGTTCGCTGGCGCGGAGCTGTTCCTCGGCCTGCTTGCGCTCGGTGGCGTCCTCGACGACGTAGGAGAATCGCGGTGGCCCACCCATCGGCGTCCCGACGTGGCAGACGGTCGCCGAGTACCAGACCGGCCGGTCGCCGATCGTGTCGGCATACTCGAAGCGGACCGGCTGGCCGGTCCGCTCGCTCTCGCGGTAGCGGGCGGGCCAGAACGCCAGGTTGTCCGGTCGCCTGGCCGTCTCGCGAAGCAAACGTCCACGCAACGCCTCGGCGGACTCGCCGAAGTGCCGGGCCGTCGCCGGGTTGGCCGAGACGAACCGGATCGTCGTCGCCGATCAGATCCACCACGCCCATCATCATCGGCGAGCTGTCGTAGAGGCTCCGCAGGACCGACTCACTTTCTAGCAGAGCGGCGTTGGAAACCGCCAGCGCCATGGTCCGCTCGGCAACGCGGATCTCGAGCAGGTTGCGCGACTCCTGCAACGCCTCGTCGGCAGACTTGCGGGCGGTGATGTCCCGGATACTGGCGCGGAAGCCGAGCGACTGGTTGTCGGCGTCGGCGAACGGGTGCCAGGCAATCTCCATCCAGAGCGTCGAGCCGTCCTTGTGCTTGACGCGAAACTCACACCGCTCGCCTCGCGAGCCGCCACGGGCCTCCTCAAAGAGCCGGGCGACCCGCTCGGCGTCCTCGGGGTGGACCAGCGGCCGGGGGAAATCCGGCATCGCGAGGCAGTCGGCGACCGAGTAGCCGGTGTGCCGCTCGACCGCCAGGTTGACCCAGCGGAGCCGACCCTCGGGACCGACCCAGATTTCCCAGTCGAAGGTCGCATCCGCGACGGCCCGGAACCGGCCCCGGGGGCAACGTGGCCGGCTCGCCACCCGCTCGCTCGGCACCGAATTCTCGGCCGACCGACGCCGACGCGACTTCGCGCCGGCCGGCGCAACGTCACCAGGATGCGCGACTCGGAATCGACGGCCATCGCGATCCGGCGGGCCACCAGTCGCACGGGCCGGCGCCCGGCGGGCCGTGACCCGCTCCCAGCGGAATCACGGCAACGGTGGCCCGACCCCGGATCAGCCGCTCCAGCCGCGAACCGAGTCCCGACTCCGCCCAGGTCGCGCCCAGGTCGGCCAGCGACCGGCCTGCCAGGCGATCCGGCTCCACGCCCACTGCGCGGCCGAATGCCCGGTTCGCCCGACGGATGCGGAGGTCTGCGTCGAGGATCGCCAGCGGAGGCCGGCGACTTGAAACGGCCAGTGTCTCGGCGATCCGCAGCAATTGACCGGCGGTCGTCACCCGCTCCTGCACCTCGCGGGGCGTTCCGCTGGCAGATCTCGGCATCGCCCGGCTTCCGATCGCCTCGCGCGAACTCGTCTCCATCGGTCTCTTCCGCCGGCGGCCGGACCAGGCCCAGGGCGACGACTCCCGCGGCGTGCCCATCGATTGCCCGGTCTCTAAAGCAACCTAGCTCCAATCCGGACAGGCGGTCCGTCGAACTCCGGTTCCGGGGACGGCCACCGACCTCGCGGCCAGCGCAACTCATTTATATCAGAGAGTTTGAAGGTCATCCGGCCTGCCGATTCCCCCAAGCTGGTGAAGGGAACCATCTTTGCTTTACAATGAGAACTTCCGCGGTACTCCGTGGGCCCCCTTCGGTCGAGCAACCTGGACCCGCCGTTCCGGTGGCCATCCCCGGACCGACCCGAAGCCCCCGGCGTTGTTTGGGCGAAACGTCTGCGACGACCCCGAGCCGGCGTGGAGCGGGAACCTGCAGGACTCTTAGTCAGGATCGAGGATGCGATGCCCGGCCACGATATCATCGTCATCGGAGCCTCGGCTGGAGGGGTCGAGGCGTTGACGAACCTGGTCAGCCTCCTGCCCGGAGAATTGCCGGCCTCGCTGTTCATCGTCCTGCACGTGCCGCCGCACGGTTCGAGCGTGCTGCCGCGAATCCTCGGCCGCAAGTCCCAGCTCCCGGTCGTCCACGCCAGCCACGGCGAGCCGATCTTGCCCGGCCGGGTCTATGTCGCCCCGCCCGACCACCACCTGCTGATCCGCCGCGGCGTGATTCACCTTTCCCGCGGCCCTCGGGAGAACGGCCACCGGCCGGCCCTCGATCCGCTCTTCCGATCGGCTGCCGTCGCTTATGGCCCCCGCGTCGTCGGCGTCGTCCTCTCCGGATCTCTCGACGATGGCACCGCCGGGCTCGAGGCGATCAAGCAGCGCGGGGGACTCGCGATGGTGCAGGACCCCAACGAGGCGCTCTATCCCGGCATGCCCCGCAGCGCTGTGGAGACCGTCGCCGTCGATCACGTCGCCCCGATCAGCGAGCTGGCGGTCCTGCTGGACCACCTGGCCCACGATGCCGTCGAGGACGAATCCGGAGACCCGCCCATGCCCGACGACGATGGTCCGTGAGGACGAGATGGCCGAATTCGAGCCGCTCCCAGTTCCAGAACCCCGACCGCCCCGGCAAGCCCTCCGGCTTCGGCTGCCCCGACTGCGGCGGCTCCCTGTTCGAGCTCAACGAGGGGGAGCTGATCCGCTTCCGCTGCCGGGTCGGACACGCCTGGACCGTCTCAGAGCCTCCTGGCCGAGCAGGCCGAGTCGCTCGAGTCGGCCATCTGGACCGCCCTGCGGGCCCTGGAGGAGCGGGCCGCCCTGGCCGAGCGGGTGGCGGAGCGGCTCCGCCAGCGCGGCCGAGAACCGCTCGGCCCAGCGATTCGATCGCCAGGCCATCGACGCCTGGCGGCGGGCCGAGCTGGTCCGACAGCTCCTCTCGCAGGCACCGGACATCGACGCCGAGACGGCCGGAGACGACGATCCGGGCACCGGCGCCGAGGCGAGCCCCGGCACCGGGGAAGGTACGGCTCCCAATGGCTGAGCCCGAGCTGCCCACGGCCGGCACACCTCGCGTCGTCGCCCTCGCAGCCTCGGCCGGTGGCCTCAGCGCCTACCTCAAGCTGCTCGCGGCCCTGCCCGCCGACTTCCCCGCGGCCATCGTCCTGGTCCAGCACCTCGACCCCAACCACGCAAGCCTCATGGCCGAGATCCTCGGCCGTCGCATCCGCCTGCGGTCCAGGCAGGCCGAGGACGGCGAGCGGCTCCAGGCCGGCGTCGTGTACGTCGCCCCGCCCGACCGCCACCTGCTCGTCAATCCCGACGGTACACTGTCCCTGACCCGCACGGCCCTGGTACACTTCGTCCGCCCTTCGGCCGACCTGTCTCTTCGAATCCGTCGCCGCAGCCAGCGTGACCGCGCCGTCGCGGTCGTCCTGACCGGCACAGGCACCGACGGCGCCAGCGGTCTCGCGGCCGTCAAGGCCGCTGGCGGCATCACGATCGCCCAGGACGAGGGCTCCTCCGAGCACTTCGGGATGCCCCAGGCCGCCATCCGGACCGGGTGCGTGGACTTCGTCCTGCCGCTCCCGGAGATCGCCCCCAAGCTGATCGCACTTGACGCGATCCGGAGACGACGCCGCATGAGCCAGGAACCGGACGACCAGAACCGCGAGGACAGCCATGAGGTCCGTTCGAAGCCCTGCTGGACTATCTCCGACGCAACCGCGGCTTCGACTTCACCGGCTACAAGCGAGCCAGCCTGAGGCGCCGCGATCAACAAGCGGATGGCCCTGGTCGGCATCGGGGCTACGACCCCTACGTGGACTACCTGGAGGTCCACCCCGAGGAGTTCGACCACCTCTTCGACACGATCCTGATCAACGTCACCGCCTTCTTCCGCGACCCCTCCGCCTGGGAGTGTCCTCCAGGCCGAGATCGTGCCCAGACTCGTCGCGGCCAGGCAGCCCGACGAGCCGATCCGCGTCTGGAGTGCCGGCTGCGCCTCGGGCGAGGAGGCCTACACCATCGCCATGGTCATGGCCGAGGTCCTGGGCCTCGACCAGCTCCGCGAACAGGTCAAGATCTACGCCACCGACGTGGACGAGAAGGCCCTGACCCTCGCCCGCCAGGCCACCTACGACGAGCGCCAGATCGAGGGCGTCCCCCACGAGCTCCTGCGCCAGGTACTTCGAGCCGATCAACGGCCGCTACGCCATCTCCAAGGACCTTCGCCGCTCGGTGATCTTCGGCCGTCACGACCTGATCCAGGACGCCCCGATCTCGCGGATCGACCTGCTGGTCTGCCGCAACACCTTGATGTACTTCAACCAGGAGACCCAGGCCCGCATCCTCGACCGCTTCCACTTCGCCCTGAACGACCGCGGCCATTCTCTTCCTTGGCAAGGCCGAGACCCTGCTGACCTACAACAACACCTTCGCCGCCGTGGACCTCAAGCGGCGGATCTTCGCCAAGGTTGCCCGCGGCAACGACCGTGAACGGCTCATCGGCCTGGCTCGCAACGGCCACGGACCCGAGGCAGGCCAACCACCTGGTCAGCCACGTCCGGCTCCGCGAGGCCGCCTTCGAGACCGCCGCCGTCGCCCAGATCGTGGTCGACTTCAGCGGCATGCTCGCCCTGGCCAACGAGCGCGCCCGCACTCTCTTCAACCTCGCTCCCAGCGACCTCGGCCGGCCCTTCCAGGACCATCAGATCTCCTACCGACCCGCCGAGCTCCGCTCCTGCATCGATCGCGTTTACAAGGAGCGGCGGCCCGTCATCCTCGACGAGGTCGAGTGGCCGCACTCCGATGGCGACTCCTCCTACTTCGACATCCGGCTTCGTCCCCCTGCTCGATCCCGCCGGCAGCCTCCTCGGCGCCGCCATCACCTTCCTCGACGTCACCGACAACAAGCGGCTCAAGGACAACCTCCAGCAATCCCACCGCGAGCTGGAGACCGCCTACGAGGAACTCCAATCCACCAACGAGGAACTGGAGACCACCAACGAAGAACTCCAATCGACCGTCGAGGAACTGGAGACCACCAACGAGGAGCTCCAATCGACCAACGAAGAACTCGAGACCATGAACGAGGAGCTCCAATCGACCAACGAGGAACTCGAGACGGTCAATGAGGAGCTACGCCAGCGCGGCGTGGAGCTCAACCAGGTCAACGTCTTCCTCGAGTCGATCCTCGGCAGCCTCCGCAGCGGCCGTGATCGTTCTCGACACCGATCTGCTCGTCCAGATCTGGAACTCCAAGGCGGCCGACCTCTGGGGCCTCCGCGCCGACGAGGTCCGTGGCAAGAACTTCCTGAGCCTCGACGTCAACCTGCCCGTCGATCAGCTCCGCCCCGCCATCCGGGCCACCATCCAGGGCGAGTCTCCCTTCCAGTCCCTCTCCCTCGAAGCCACCAACCGCCGAGGCAAGCCGATTCACTGCACGATCTCCTGCACCCCGATGAAGGACGGCGAGGTGATCACCGGCGTGATCCTCATGATCGAGGACGAGGAACATCTCCGCCCCCTACCTCGACGTTCCCTCCTGATCCCCGAACCCGCGGACCCGATCCGGCCTGGCCTCGCCTTGTGGGACAGCCGCCCCCGACTGTCGTCCGGTCGGGCCAGCCGAGGGCGGCTGTCCCTCATTCACGAACCCACTGATGCTGTCCGGTTTGGCCTTGTGGGACAGCCGCCCCCGGCTGTCGTCCGGTCTGGACCGCCGGGGGCGGCTGTCCCAACAGGCGCGACGACAGCAGGGGCGGCTGTCCCACCAGGCGAGGCCAGGCCGGACCGCATCCGCCGGTTCATGGATGATCCCCGCTCCCCCGGTTCGGGCCGCCTTCCCCTCCCGTGTCGATGCGGCGCTCGAGCCCGATCGCCCCAGGCCCATTTGCCGTGACCTCGGGACGAGCGACCGGCCTGCCGGCTCGCTTCCGACGGCGTCGGTCGGGCATTCCCGGGCCTCGCCCGCTTCCCCGATCCAGAAACTCCTTGATTCGCCTCCTCGGGTCGACGAATCGATCCGAGCCGCACTCCCAAACCTGTGCTATAATTATTCCCAGTTCGTGGAGAATCCGGATTCCCTCTCGCCTCCGTCTCCCCGCGCGTTGTCGCGACGCCGCACCGCGTCACGGTCGCCGAACGAACTTCAAAATGGGCAAAATGTCAAACTTATCTCTCTTCTGCTACCGGATTTACAATCTGACGTTTCTCCCGTTGGTAAGCGTCCCCCCATCGTCCTCACAACGTCCCGAAGCCGTCCCGGGCGCGTCGCCTGGCCGTTCCCATGCCGTTTGGGCCCGTTTGCGGCGGGTCGCAGGAGGGACCAAAAAAATCGAGGCTCCACAAGAATTTTTTGGGTGATAACCGGGCCCGTCATGGTCAATAATGAGTGCGATAACGATCCATCGTGGACTTCGCCGACGCAGGATTGGCCTCGGTTCTCGCTCGCGATGAATGGCTTTCCGGTGAGGAACCGTTCCACCGACCGAACGAACTTCAAGATAGGCAATATCCCAATCCTAAACGTGGAATTTCCCAGGATTTATGTAACAGCACTTCTCGCTCACTCCCCGCGTCTCTCTCACGACCCATCGGCGTCCCTGCGCATCGTCGCGGCGTAGGCAAGTCGTTCTGACTCCGGCTGTCCCGATCGTCGTGCCTCCCTGGAAAGGGCCCGAGGCTCGTGTCCCTGAACGTTCGGATTCGATCGCCGAAGAGGTTCCTGGCGATGGGCTGTCGCATCGCCGTTCCCGCCTCCGACGTAAACGAGGGCAAAGGATTTGCAGGTGACATTCTGGGTTCATGCCGGGAGCGAGACATCCATGAGTTTCACCGAATTCGACGCCCGCATTCGCCGACTCCAGAGCCACCTCGACTCGATCCGCCAGGGTGCCCTGGCCGGCCTGCTCTCCGACAGCGACTCGATCGATGAGGACCCGGCCGTGGAGGCCCTGGTCGAGGCGATCGAAGGAACTGCGCATCGCCAGGGAGGAATTGCAGCAGCGGACGGACGCCGTCCATTCCGGTTTGCAGAACGTGAAACTGGAGCGCGAGCGATATCACTCCCTCTTCGAGGAGGCGCCGATCGCCTACGTTGTCACCGACCAGTTCGGCATGATCCGCGAGGCCAATTTCGCCGCCGCCGCGATGCTGGCGATCCGCCCGGAATTCCTGAAGGGCAAGCCGCTCATCACGTTTGTTCCCGAGGAGGGCCGCCCGGCCTTCCGGAGCGAACTGTCCCGGCTGGCGGATCTGAGCCGGAGCACCTACCATCTCCGGCTCCGCCCGCGCAAGCAACCGCCCTTCCCGGCCACGGCGGTTGTCTCGACCCTGCGCAACCCCACCGGCGAGGCGGTCTCGCTGCTCTGGTCAATCCGCGACGACACCCCCATCCATCGGGCTCACGAGTCCCTCCGTAACCAGAACGTCGAGCTGGAGCGTCGGGTCGCCGAGCGGACCGAACAGCTCCGTGCCCAGCTTCGGGCCCAGGAGAAGCTGGTCATCCGCGCTCACGCCTCCCTGGCCGAGTCCGGCTCGTCCGTCGTGGCTCAATGAACTGGTCCACGAGCTCGACGCGATCCTCTGGACGGCCGACGTCTCACCGGCCGCTTGACCTTCATCGGAGGCCGGGTCGAATCCCTCCTCGGGCTGCCGCCCCAGACCTGGCTCGACGACCCCGCGACCTGGCTCGATCGGGTCCATCCCGACGACCGCGCCTACGTCGTTGAGAACCGGGCTCGCGCCGCCCGATCCGGCAAGGCCACCGAGCTTGAGTATCGCCTGATCGCCGCCGACGGCCGCGCCTTGTGGTTCCGCGAGAGTGTCCGCGTGGTGGACGACGCCGACGGCCGACCCCGCGAGCTGCGCGGCCTGAGCGTGGACATCAGCCGCCGCAAGAAGACCGAGCGCCAGCTCTACCACGCCCGCAAGGAGCTGGCCGACGACCTCCGCGACCTCAGGCACCTGCAGACCCTCACTGCCCGGCTCACCTCCACCCTCGAACTCGACGCCGTCCTCCGCGAGATCCTCGAATCCGCCGTCGCCATCCAGGGCGCCCACAAGGGGGCCCTGTTGCTCTACCACCCGGAGACCGACGACCTGACAATCGGCGCGTGTGTGGGGTGCTCCGAGGCGTTCGCCCGACGAGTCGGTCGCGTCCAGCGCGGCGAGGGCATCTGCGGCCGGGTCCTGGCGACGGGCGAACCGCTGATCGTCGAGGACGTCCTGGCCGAGTCCGCCCGCGACCCGTACTCGCCCGTCTACCGCGACGAGGGCATCCGGGCCGTTTTCAGCCACCCCTTGCACGACCGCGAGGGAGCGATCCTCGGCACCCTGGTCAGCTACTTCGACGCGCCGCACCAGCCCCCCGATCGGCAGGTCGCCCTCGTCGCTCGCTACGCGGACCTCGCCTCCGACGCGATCGCCAACTCCCGCCGCTTCGAGGCCCTCCGCGAGTCCGACCAGAACAAGGAGCGCGCCCTCGCCACGCTCTCCCACGAGCTTCGCAATCCCCTGGCCGCTGTCGCCGCCGCCACCGCGTCGCTCCGCGACTCCACCGCCGAGCCCGCCGACCGCGACGAGGCGCTCGACATCATCGATCGCCAGGTCGGACAGCTCACGCACCTCGTCGGCGACCTCCTCGACTCGGTCCGGGTCGCCCGCGGCCAGGTCCAGCTCTCGCCCCGCCCGCTCGACCTGCCCACCGCCATCCACTCGGCCGCCGCCACCGTCCGCCCCACCGCCGCATCCAAGGGCCACACCCTGAGCGTCGAG
Source organism: uncultured Planctomycetales bacterium (assembly GCA_963752755.1). Lineage (GTDB taxonomy): Bacteria > Planctomycetota > Planctomycetia > Isosphaerales > Isosphaeraceae > CAVVZJ01. Next base: position 208,233 of record CAVVZJ010000017.1, read on the forward strand.
ATCGCCCCCAACTGCCCCGGCGTCCAGGCCGACCCCGCCCGCCTGGAGCAGATCCTCGTCAACCTGCTGAGCAACGCGATCCGCTACACCGAGTCGCCCGGCGGCCGGATCACCTTCACGGCAGCTTGCGAGGGCGATCAGGTCGCCCTCCGCATCCGCGACAACGGCGTCGGCTTCGCGCCCGAGGACGCGTCCCGCCTCTTCATGCCCTTCTCTCAGGTCCATCCGCGTGCCGGCGCCTCGCAATCGGGCCTCGGCCTCGGCCTGGCCCTGGTCCGCGAGCTGGTCGAGCGCCAGGGTGGCCGCGTCGTGGCCAGCAGTCCCGGTCCCGGCCAGGGCAGCGAGTTTGCCGTTTACCTCCCGGCTTGCGACCCGATCCTCGACCCCGACGCCGACCCCCACTCCCGCGACTGACGACTCGTCCCATCCCCGCCGCATTCTCGTCGTGGAAGACCACGCCGACACCGCCCGCCTGCTCGGCCGCCTCCTCCGCTCCGCCGGCCACGACATCGCCCTCGCCGACACCGCCGCCTCCGCCCTCGACCAGGCCCGCACCCACCGTCCCGAGCTTGCGATCCTCGACCTGAGTCTCCCCGACTCCGACGGCTCCTCGCTCGCCTCCTCCCTCCACGACCTCCTCGGTCCCTTGCCCCTCATCGCCCTCTCCGGCCACTCCCCCTCCGACGCTGTCCGCCTCGGCCTCACCTCCCAGTTCGACCTCTTCCTCCAGAAGCCCGTCTCCCCCACCGACCTCCTCCGCTCCCTCACCTCCCTCTTCCCCCCGAACCCCCGACCCCCGGAGTCCCTTTGATTCCTGACCCCGTTCCCTGCCCTTGCACCTTGCAAGCCCGGCCTCCACCGCTAAGATGCCTCTGTCATCCCTTGCTCCCCGAGCGCCCGTAGCTCAGATGGATAGAGCAACCGCCTTCTAAGCGGTCGGTCGCAGGTTCGAATCCTGCCGGGCGTGCTGTCCGAAACCCTTCCGAACGCAAGACTTGCGCACCTGCCTCGTGTGCGGCAGTGCGGCTCAATGACTCCAGAAAGCCGGTACACTACCGGATTGGAGGCCGCACCATGCCCGCCCGTGCCCCGCGTACCCCGTCCTACCGCCTCCACAGGCCCACCGGCCTGGCCGTCGTCACCCTCAGCGGCCGCGACTACTACCTCGTCGAGCACGGCTCCCCCGAGAGCCGGGCCGAGAATGTCCGCCTCGTCGCCGAGTGGCTCGCCTCCGACCGCTCCCTCGCCCCGCGTCCCGCCCCCCACGCCGATCCGCGGCCAGCCATCGGCTCACGGCCCCCTCGGTGATCCCGACGGCGGCGGCGATGTCGCGCTGCTTCCATCCCGATTGCTTGAGTTCCCCCGCCCGCATCCACCGCCACTCCCTCCAGTCATGAGGCGTGGGGTGCGGCCGGTCCATGCCCCATTCTACGAGCCGACCGGCTTTAGTTTTTGGCTCATGATGGATTCCGGGGTGGTGGTCCGAAGGGGCGCCCGAGTCGTTACAATCGGCCTTATCCGTCGAGCTTCGGAGCGGCTCGACCCACCCCCTGGCCCGGTACCCGAGGCGTCGATCGATGGTGAACATCCAGGACCTCTTCGACGACGCCAAGTGCTACCAGACCATCCGGGAGATGCGATGGCCGGACGGCGTGACCTGCCCTCGTTGCTCCTCGGATTCGGTCATCAAGAACGGCCGCGATGACACCGAGATGCATCGCCAACGCTACGAGTGCCGGGGCTGCCGCCAACGCTTCGACGACCTGACCGACACCGTCTTCGCCGGCCATCACCTGCCGCTGCGGACCTGGATCGCCTGCCTGTACCGGATGGGCCTGAACCGCTCAGGATTGCAGATCGCCAGCGAGTTGGACATCAACAAGGACGACGCCCGGGCGATGATCCAGCAGTGTACGCGCCCGGCGGATCACGGGTTGGGCGGGTGGAGCGAACGCCCTGCCCACTGGGCAGCGGTCTCACAACGAATCGTCTCGGGGACATATCGCCGAGGATTTTTTTGCTCAGTGGTACCTCGGCATGGCTCCATCACCTGGCGTCGCTGTCAGTCTGTCCATCAAACGGAACTGGACGGGATCCGCACGCTACGCTCGACATCACATGGGCCGTAGAATTGTTCGGGTCGGGGCATCTCATGCGGTGGCCATCCGTTCCACCCACGGCGGGAAGGCAGCGTCCGGTGATCCCCCCACCATCCTTGACCGACGACATCGTCGCGGCGTATCTGAAGTGCCGGTACAAGGCCTACCTGAAACTCCGCGGGGCCGTCGGAGAGCGGTCCGACTACGAGTCACTGCAGGTGCGGCTCGCGGCCGAGTATCGGGCCGCCGTCCGGTCGAAACTCCTGCAGCTGCACGAGGGGTCTACCGTCATCCAGGACCCAGCCTCTCTTCTGGAGGCGATTCGGAGCGGGGTTCCCCTCATCCTGGAGGCAACAGCCCAGGACGCCGACGAGTCCTGTCGCCTCGACGGCCTGGAGCGGGCCGGCGGTCCACGGCCCGATTCGGGGGACGCGTATATCCCCATCCTGTTCACACCACATGAACGGATCACGGCCGAAGACCGGATACGGCTCGCGTTCGCGGCCTCCGTCCTGGCCCGCCTCCAGGCGGGTCAGACGGCTGTCGGGAGGATCATCCACGGACGGCAGTTCAAGCCGTCGAAGGTAAGTCTGCCGAAGCTCGTTGCGAAGGTCCACGACGCGGTCGGTGAAATCCAGGTGATCCAAACGTCCGACTCCCCCCCGACGCTGCTGCTGAACCGGCACTGCGCCGAGTGTGAGTTTTTGCGATCGTGCCGGGCGGCGGCCGTCGAGAAGGACGACCTGAGCCTGCTCCGCGGGCTGTCACCGAAGGCGATCGCAGGGCTGAACCGGCGGGGGATCTTCACCGTCACCCAATACTCCCATGCGTTCCGCCCGGGTCGGATGAGGCTCGTGGCCGCCATGCAGGGCGGGAAGCACGAACTCTCTCTGCAGGCGCTGGCCCTCCGGGAGAAGAAGGTCTATGTTGCGCGGCGGCCGCAACTGCCCGACGCCCCGATCCGCATCTACCTGGATGTGGAGGGGCTCCCGGATCGGGACTTCTACTACCTGATCGGGTTGTCCTGGGACGACGGCACCGAAGCCCGGCGGGTGAGCTTCTGGGCCGATCGGGAGGAAGACGAGGCGGCCGTTTGGGGGGCCTTTCTGCAAGCGATCCGGGGAGTCGGCGAAGACTTCGCCCTCTTCCACTACGGGAGTTACGAGGCTCGATTCCTGAAACGGATGGAGCAACGGCACGGCGGCGACCCCGGGTTGATCGCCCGGATCAAGGCCCGCGCCGTGAACGTCCTCTCCGCGATTCACGCCCAGGTCTACTTCCCGGTCTACTCCAACGACCTCAAGAGCGTGGCCGACTGCCTGGGCTTCCGGTGGTCAGCCACGGATGCTTTGGGGCTCCAGTCGATCGTCTGGCGGGCCGCATGGGAAGCCACCGGGATGGACGCCGACAAGCAGCGGCTTCTCATCTACAACCAGGAGGACTGCACGGCCCTCGCACGAATCGTGGAGGTCCTCCGCGCGCTCTCGCACGATGCGGTGCCGGTTGATGGTGGCTCCTGCCCCAGTATCGCCGGGGTCGAGGACATCAAGGCCCCCCGCCGCCACAAGTATTGCGATCCCGACTATGTGCTCCCGGAATTCGCCCGGATCACGAAGTGCGCCTATTTCGACTATCAGCGGGACCGAGTGCTCTTCCGGACCAGCCCGGCGGTCAGGCGGGCGAACCGCCGCAAGAAGCGCGAGGCGCGGGCTGCCTTCAAGGTCGATCGGGTCGTCGAGTATGTCCGACCGGACCGCTGCCCGCAGTGCGGCTCGGAGGACCTCGACAGCCGGGAGAGCAACCAGCGGCTGGTGGTCGACCTGAAACGGACTCCGGGCGGGTTGAGGCGGTGGGTGACGCGGCACAAGGCCAGGCGATGTCGCTGCCGCAAGTGTGAGCATGTCTGCCTGCCCAATGACTTCCTCGCGATCCGCTCGCGCAAGTACGGCTGGGCTCTGTGCGGCTGGGTGGCGTACGCCGCCGTCGCCCTGCGGCAGACCACCCAGGCCACGGCCGACGCCCTCGCCGACATGTTCGGGGTTCGCATCACCTCTGCCGGGGTGTCGAAACTCCGGGGGCAGGCGGCCGACCGCTACCGCGAGACCTACGCGTCCTTGCTGGCTGAACTGCGAGCCGGCCCCGTGGTCCACGCCGATGAGACGTGGGCGCGAGTCAAGGGGTGCAGCAGCAAGGGCTACGTGTGGACCTTCGCCAGCCCGGAGGTCGCCGTGTACGCCTACTCTCCGAATCGCGATGGGGAAACGGTCCAGGGTGCGCTGTCGGGGTTCCGGGGCGTGCTCGTCTCGGACTTCTACACCGCTTACGATACGATGGATTGCCCGCAGCAGAAATGCATCGTCCACCTGGTCCGCGACCTCAACGACGATCTCGCCAAGAACCCCTTCGACGAGGAGCTGAAGCAACTGGCCGCCCGGTTCGGGGCCCTGATGCAGGCCGTGGTCGCGACGATCGACCGCTACGGCCTGAAGAAGCACCACCTCGGCAGGCACAAGCGAGACGTGGACGAGTTTTATTCCCGCGAGGCGGCTGCGAGCTACAGGTCGGAGCTGGCCCGCCACTACCGCCAGCGGCTCCTGAAATACCAGGACAAGTTATTCACGTTCCTGGACCACGACGGAGTACCCTGGAACAACAACAACGCCGAGAACGCGGTCAAGCGGTTCGTGTCCCGCCGGAAGGGGATGGGGGGGACAGGCTCCTTCTGCGAGCAGGGGCTCCGGGACTACCTGGTGCTGTTGAGCCTCTATCAGACGCTCCGCTACCGGGGGTTCGGCTTCTGGAAGTTCCTGCTGTCCGGTGAGACCGACATCGCCGCGTTCACCGCCAGGAGCCGCTGATGGGCGACCTGTGGGGTGATCCTTCCGAGGACCACGGCGCGCGACTCTGAATTCTCCCGCTGGTCCGCCGCGAGCAGCCCGCCGATCCCGCGACCGTGTCGTTCCGCGATCGCTTACCCGGCGGCCAGATCCCGGACCGGCGCGTCCCGCCCCCTTCGCAGTAGCCACCGATCCGGCAGCCAATCCAGCAATCGCTCGGCCGTCGGCATCTCACCCAACGCGAACAACCGCGGGAGGGCGTCTCGGAGATACGCCTGCGGGTCGAGCCCCAGATGCTTGCACGTCCCGACGACGGAATACAGCACGGCCGCCGTCCGGCCGCCCGCCTCGCTCCCGAGGACGCCCCAGTTGTTCCGCCCCAGGGCGACCGCCCGCAACGTCCGCTCGCTCAGGTTGTTGTCGATCGCCAGGAAGCCCTGCTCCAGGTAGCGTCCCAACGCCGCCTGATTGTTCAACGCATACTTGATCGCGGCTCCCAACAGCGATTTGGGCAAGGCCATCGGTCGATACTCGTCCAGCCAATTCGTCAGCTCGATCAAGATCGGTTCGGCTTCCCGCTGCCGCGACAGACGTCGTTGTTCTTCCCGTTGCCGACGCTGTGCCGTCGCCGCCGGGTTGTCCGCCGGTGGCAGCAGCGGCGGCAAGTCGCGTTCGATGGCGTACAGCCTCCGGATCAGCTCCAGTGCCCCGTTGGCACGCTCATCTCCGCCGTCGGCAGCGGCGAGGAACTTGCGGCGGGCGTGCGCCCAGCAGCAGACGTGCTGGACCCGGCCCTCATCATAGAGTCCTTCGTACTGGGCTAACGCATCCGCCTGGAGGTAGCCTGTGTAGCCGCCCAGGAAGCGCTCCGGGCCTTCCGCCGTGTAATCCGCCGTGAAATCGAACACCACATAAGGATAGTCGGCATCCCCGATGCTGACCCAAAGGTGGGCCTTCCGGGTGCGGTCGGCCCCCGGCACTCGCAATTTCACCGAGGTGTCATCGCCGTGGATCACTCGCGACAGCAACAGACGCCGGTGCATCAGCCGATACAGCGGCATGAGCAGGTCGGCGGCCCGCGCCAGCCAGTCACCCAGGGTGGACCGCGCGATGGTGACACCCGATCGGGACAGTTGCCCGGAGAGCCGATGCAAGGGGGTATGGTCGGCGAACTTGGCCGTGATCGCATGCGCCAACAGCCCGGGACCGCACAACCCCTTGGGGATCGGGCCGACCTGCTCCGGACCGGCAGTCCGCAGGCGTTGATCCGCCGGCACGGCCGTCGGATCGCAGTGCCGACAGGCATAGCTCTTTCTGACCGTGCGGAGCACGAAGAAGCGGGCCGGCTCCAGATCGAGCTGCTCGGCGGTCTGCGTGCCGATGTAGGCGCGAGGCCGGCCGCAGGCCGGACAGAGCCGCTCGGCCTCGGTCAGGTCGTGGACAACCTCACGACGCGCCAGGTGCTCGGACAACGCGGCACGGCCGTGTGGGTCGCGCCGACGAGCGGGCGGATCGGCGGGTGAAGCCGGCTTCGGCGTGCGGCGCTCGGACCGGCGGCCGAACCGATGTCTCAAGGCGGCATCCAGCTTTCCCTGCAGCTCGCCGTTCTCGGCCCGTAGCCGAGCGACCTCCGCGAGCAATGCTCGCACCATCTCCTGCAACGTGGCGACATCGTTGGGTAGTGGTGCGTCGGGGGTCAGGGAAGCGGCATCCATGCCAGATCCAACACCGCCGGAACGGTCTGGTAGCGAGTCTTTCCCGCTCAGCCGGGTGCAAAGCGCTTGAAGCGTCGGACCCGGGACAGGTCGATGCCGTCGAGGATCATCTGGAACTGGCCGGGGCTCAGTTCGATGCCGGTGGCGGCGTCCGTCGGGTCGGGGAAGTGATAGCGGCCGGCTTCGAGTCGCTGGCACCAGAGGCACAGCCCGTGACCGCCCCAGTACAGGACCTTGACGCGGTTCGCGGCCCGGTTCCGGAAGATGAACAGGTGGCCGCTCAAGGGGTCGGCCGCCAGCCGGGTCCGGACCAGGGCGAACAGGCCGTCGAACCCGAGCCGGAAATCGACCGGCTGGGGCGCGTACCAGAGCTTGACGGCCGGGGGGACGGTCAGCATCCGGCCACCCCGAGTTGCCGGAGGACGGCGGCGATCATCGCCGGGTCGCAGGCCGGGGCGAACCGGACGAGTGTGCCGGACGGGAGGACGGCCTCGACTCCCGAAGCGATCGGGTCCGGAGTGGTGATGCGGACGGGGACGACCGTCGGGGTGCCGGCAGTCGGGGCCTTCCGAGTGAGCCGCCGCCTCCACTGGTAGAAGGCCGGGACCGAAACGCCCTCGGCGGCGCAGAACGCGGCGACGGTCAGGTCAGCGGTGCGGAACCGCTTGAGTCGGTCCGCCCAAAGTTGACGAGTGGCCGCCGAATCCCGGCGGGATTGGGCGATAGGACGCGCAGCGGACACGAGAGATACCTCCTCGGGAAAAGTAGCCGTCCCCGAGGCTATCACACGCGTCAATTACGTGATCCGCCGGGCGCGTACCCTGCAGTTGCGACCGGGGATCGTCGCCCGTCGCCCCCGGTCGTGCTGGAGGGCGAGGTCGAGTGCCACGAAGTCTATGTGGTGGCCGGACATAAGGGCCATCCCGAGGCGGTCAAAAAAAAGGCCGGCCCCCTCGACGGCGACGGCTGAAGGGGGAGCGGGGGCGGGGGACCCTGGCCAAGGAGAAGCCGCCGATCTTCGGGATGTTGCAGCGGGGTGGCGAGGTGGTGATCCGGATGCTGTCCAACGTCCAGCAAGCGACGATCGGCCCGCTGATCGCGCGGACGATCGCCAAGGGTACCCGGCTCTACACCGATGAATACGACATCTACAGCCGGCTGGTGGCGTGGGGCTACGGCCACGAGACGGTCTGTCATGCGGCGGGCGCGTACGCCCGGGATGATGACGGTGACGGCTTCTGCGAGGTTCACGTCAACACGCTGGAAGGATTCTGGTCGTTGCTCCGGAGTTGGCTGCGGCCACACCGGGGTATCCCGCAGGAGAGCCTGCCGCTGTACCTGGGCTTCTTCGAGTTCGTTCACAACGTCCGGGCCCGGGGAAAGAGGCTCTTGGGGTCGCTGATCGGCCTGTTGCTGACACCACCCCGGAATCCATCATGAGCCACTTCTTTTTGTGCAAGAAGTTGCGGAACATAACGGAGTAGTGAGAGGCTATCCGGTAATCCTCAGAGTTCGTAAACTCTTGCCAAGCCAGGAGGTGCACAAGATACACCGACGATGGAGCACGCCCCGATGCGTAAGCCCTATCCCTCCGACCTGACCGACGAGCCGTGGCAGATCATCGAGCCGTTGATCCCTGTCCGCCGGGTGGGACGGCCCCGTGAGGTCGAGCTCCGGGAGGTGCTCAACGCCAGCTTCTACATCAACCATAGCGGCTGCCAGTGGGACATGCTGCCCCATGACCTGCCGGCCCGGAGCACCGTCAACGACTCCTTCACCCAGGGGAAGAATGACGGCACCTGGCAACGGATCAACGATGCCCTGCGACAACAGGGGCGTCAGGCCGCCGGACGTGATCCGAACCCCAGCGCCGGGAGTATCGACAGCCAGATCGTCAAGGGCACGGAGATCGGGGGCGTGCGGGGGTACGACGGCGGTAAGAAGATCCGGGTGACGGCGTCACATCAGCGTGGACACGTTGGGCTTGCTGCTGGTGGTTGATGGTCACGGCGGCCGCGGCCGACGATGGCACGGTCGCCCCCGAGGTCCTGGGCCGACTGACCGCTGAGCCCGGCACGCGGTTGGCGAAGTTGTGGGCCGACCAGCAGGACCACAATCATGTGCTGGAGGCGTGGTTGAAGGAGACGGAGGCCGGCTACGAGATTGAGGTGGTGGCACGACCCGCCGATGCCAAGGGTTTCGTGCTGCCGCACCGCCGCTGGGTGGTGGAGCGGAGCTTCGCCTGGCTGGGGCGATATCGCCGTCACCGCCGGGACTACGAGGGGTCGCCCGAATCGAGCGAGGCGATGATCCCGGTCAGTTCGATTCATCGGATGCTCAGGCTCTTGAAACCTGATCAAGGGAAGAAGCCGGTCCCCTTCAAATATCCCAAGGAAATGCGAAAAGCAATTACCGGAGGCTCATGATGGATTCCGGGGTGGTGGCCCCCTGATGTTGGCCGTAAGCCGTTGCAGGAAAGGCGTTTAATCACCCAGAAGGCAAGAGCCTCGCCCCCGAGCCGTAAATCGCGTCCTCAAGGGAAGTTACGACGAGATCGCCGAGCCACCACCCCGGAATCCATCATGAGCCTTACCGGATAGCCTCTATACTTCACCCGGCCAGGAGCTGCGGTTTCTCAAAGGTCTGGAACCTGAGCGCCAACAGCGATGGGATCACCGGCTTATGCTTGCCTTCAACTCCCTCCAGGCACTCCGTGATCGCCGCCTTGAACCGGCTGAAGTCTTCGTGATAGCGGCAGGACAGGCACTCCTTCTTGACAAACTTCCACAACCGCTCGATCAGGTTCAGGTTCGGCGAATAGGCGGGCAGGAACAGCAACTCGATCCGTAGCTCCTTGGCAAGCTACTGCACTCCGGCGCACCGCTGATGGCGGGCGTTGTCCAGCACCAGCGTCAACGGCAGGCCTACATTCCGCCCCGCCAGCGCGCGGACCGCCTCGGCGTTGATCACCGTGTCGTTGCAGACGGTCGTCAGCTCGTGGGTGACCGCGTCGACTGCCCCGAGGACGTTGAACCGTGTCGGCGGCGGCCTGGGCAGTGGACCGGGGCGGGTTCTTGCGGAAGTAGTCCTCCACCGCCTCACGGTGGTCGGCCAACGCGCGGACCGGCTTGGCGAAGTTGAGTCGCTTGAGCCGCTCGAGGCCGCCCTCCTGGAACGAACGGAGGTAGCTGCGCAGGGTGTTCTCGGAGATCCGCGAGAGCCGGCAGATCTCCTTGGGGAGCAGTCCCTGGCTCTTGAGGGAGACCGCCTCCATCTTCTCTTGCAGCCGGGGGAGGGCGTCGATGTCCTCGGGTGTGAAGTCGATGGCGATCATCGTTGTGACCGGGTCAAGTCGGGGTCGCCGTGCTCCGTGGGTACGAGACCCGGTCAGATTACGCGGCCCCCTCGGTCTGAACAACCCTCAACCTTGGGCCGTGAGGAGTATAACTCAATGAAGCCATCCCGTATCACCTCCCGCCAGCCGCCTTGTCCGTCACCCTCGGTCCCCCAAGCGTCTTCTTGATAAATTCCACCTGCAACCGGCTGTAATGTGGCCCAATGATCCCGTGCCGTGAGGATGGGTAGATCATCAGCTCGAAGTCCTTGTCCGCCCGCTGGAGCGCCTGGACAAGCCGCATCGTGTTTCGAACAGACACGTTATCGTCAATTGCTCCGTGCAGGATCAAGAGCCGGCCGTGAAGATCCTTCGCCGCTTTCACGACCGAACTCGCCTCGTACCCCTCGGGGTTCTCTTGAGGCGTGAGCATGTAACGCTCGGTGTAGATTGAATCATAATCGTGCCAGTCGGTGACGGGCGCCCCGGCGATCCCGGCGGCGAAGAGGTCGCTATGGGTCATGCAGAAGGCCGTGAGGAACCCGCCGTAGCTGTGTCCGGCCATCCCGATCCGTGAGCCATCAACGAAAGCCTTCTCCTTCTTGAGCCAGGCCACCGCGTCCTTGATGTCCTCCAACTCTTGCACACCGAGTTTCCTGTAGGCTACCTGCGCCGAGACGGCCCCCTTGCCGCTGGCGCTCCGTGGATCGACGCGGAAGACGACGAACCCCTCTGTGGCAAGCGCCTCAGGCATCAGGTTGCCACCGCCCCATCCGCCGCTGATCGTCGGCGTGTGCGGCCCACCGTAGGTCATCAGCCAGACGGGATAGACTTGGCCGGCTTTGATCTGGTGCGGCGTGAGAATCTCAGCTTCGAGGGCGAAGCCGTCCCGCGTTGGGATTTGTACCCGCTCTCGCGGTGCCAGCTCATACTCGTCGAGAGCCGCGACCTCGTTCTCATCGACAATCCGCACCTCGTCCCCAATCGCCTCAACCAGCGCCACCTTCGGCGGCGTCTGAGGGGCCGACCATGTATCGAGGAACAAGTCGCCATCGGGACTCACCTTCACCTTATGATCCCCTGGCTTCTTGGTCAGCCTCTCGATCTCGCCGCCATCGAACTTCACACGATAGAGATTCGTCGCCAGCGGATCATCCTTCGTCGCCGTGAAGAAGACCCAGCCACCCTTCTCATCAACGTGCTCGATCGACCGGACTTCGTAATCACCCGAGGTGAGCGCATCGCAATTCGAGCCATCCTCCGAGTACTTGTAGATCTGCTTCCAGCCTGTCCGCTCGCTGGGGAAAAGGAACCCACCGTCCTTCAGAACAACGACTTCGCCAGGGTTCTCAACCCAGGCGCCCGTCGTTTCGCGGAAGAGGCGGATCGTAGCGCCGTCGTCGAGATCGATCTTCAGGAGATCGAGCCAGGTCTGCGTCCGGTTCTGGGCGTAGGCATACGCTGCGTCGTCGCCAAGCCAGCCGATGCCACTGATGACAAAAGAATCAGGCGAGTACTCCGACAGATCTGCCCACGACACATCGCCGCCCGCTGCGGCCACGATTCCGACCCGAACCCGAGGGTTCGGGTCTCCGGCTCTGGGGTAGCGCGTCTCTTCCACGATCCGCTTCGAGCCGACGTCGTTGAGCACCGTGTGTGTCCCGACCGGCCGGTCGTCACATTCGAGCAAGGCGAGGTGCTTCGAATTGGGCGACCACCAAAATGCCTTCCAGTTTCGGTTAAAAATCTCTTCGTAATAGACCCAATCTGCCTTGCCGTGCCGCACGAGGTCCGAGCCGTTGGTCGTCAGAGCCCGCTCCGCCATTGTGGCGAGATCGACGACGTAAAGATCGTAGCCTCGTACGTAAGCAATGTATGCCCCATCCGGGCTAAACTCGGCGAACTCCTCCTCTCCTGGTGTGCTGGTCAACCGCCGTGCCTCGTGGCCGTCGAGCGTCGCGTAGTAGAGATCATCCTCGAACGAGAAGACCATACCTTTTCGATTGGGATCAAGTAGCGGGCCGCCCCCACGCCGGCCATGAAGCGTAGCGTGTTTCATGTCGAGGCGGAACGATGACAGCCGCGCCAGTGACCGCGCCGCGTCCTCGTCAATCGTCGGTAAGGCCGCCAGCGCTTTCGCCAATGCCTCCGGGTCGTGGAACGGCTCCGCCATGCCGGAGCGGGCGTCCACCTTCAAGAGCCTTCCATCCCGGTCTTCGAGCCAGTGCTCGTCATCGAGCCAGCGCGCGGAGATGGGTGAGCCGGAGAGGTCCGGGCGTGGTCCTCTCAGCAGGGTTTCGAAGGTGATCCGATTCTTCGCGGCATGCTCCCCGCCTGAAGCCGGGACAAAAGGCGCGAGGATCAGGGGCAGCAGGAGGACGAACGGCCTGCGGAACATTGTCGGTTCCCCCGTGTGAGCAATGGGTCGGAATCGCCATCGTGAACCCGTAGAGGGGCCGTGGGAATACCCCCATCCTAGCCGTCGCCCGATGCGCCACAAGCCGGGGCGGGTTGTAACGCGGTTGTCTCGATCCTAATGTCCTGAGTCAGAAATCCGCCAATTAACCTTGCGCCCTGTCCAGTTTCCTTGTATGATCCTCGAAGGGAGACATATGATGAAAAAAGGTGGACGCCCCAAGGCCGAACTGGTCCTCACCGACGACGAGCGGCAGACCTTGGAAACCTGGGCCGCGCGGCCCAAGAGCACCCAGCGGCTCGCCACCCGGGCCCGAATCATCCTGGCTTGTGCTCAGGGACTCGACAACAAGGACGTCGCCGCTCGGCTCGGCGTCCATGTCATCACCGTGGGTAAGTGGCGAAGGCGTTTCCTCGAACTGCGTCTGGATGGCCTCGCCGACGGACCCCGACCCGACGCCCCTCGAAAGATCACCGACGCGATGGTCGAGCAGGTCGTCACCCAGACCCTGGAGACCAAGCCCAGGGCCGCCACCCAATGGAGCACCCGCGGCATGGCCCGCAAGCTGGGGATGTCTCAGAGCGCCATCGCCCGGATCTGGAAGGCCTTCGAGTTGAAGCCTCACAAGAGCGAGACCTTCAAGCTTTCCACCGATCCGTTCTTCGTCGAGAAGGTCCGCGAAATCGTTGGGCTGTCCATGAGCCCGCCGGAGAACGCCATCGTGCTGTCGGTCGACGAGAAGAGTCAGGTCCAGGCATTGGACCGCACCCAGCCCTTGCTGCCGATGACGCCGGGACAGGCCGAGCGTCGAACCCCTGACTCCGTCCGCAACGGCACAACCTCGCTGTTCGCCGCGCTGAATGTGGCCACGGGTGCGGTGATCGGCAAGTGCTATCGCCGCCACCGCCAGCAGGAGTTCCTCAAGTTCCTCAACGAGATCGATGCTCAGGTCGAGCGCGAGCCTGGCGTGGAGATCCACATCATTCTGGACAACTACGGCACGCATAAGACGGCGGCGGTGAAGCGGTGGTTGGCTCGGCATCCGGAGTATCACCTGCATTTCACACCGACGAGCGGATCGTGGCTGAACCAGGTGGAGCGGTTCTTCGCCGAGATCACCGAGAAGCAGATCCGACGCGGAGTCTTCCGGAGCGTGGCGGCTTTGGAGAAGGCGATCCTGGAGTATCTGGCCACGCATAACGAGAATCCCCGACCGTTCGTGTGGACGGCCAACGCGGATCTGATTCTGGAACGGGTCAAGAAGGTTTGTGAGCGAACTTCTGACTCAGGACACTAGTTTTACAGCAGCAGCAAATCCGCGGTGTTTCTGGTAACATCGAATCATAGGGAACTGAACACGCGAGGACCGGCCGGCCCGTCGCCCCAACACCTCATGTCGGGAGGGAGCCTCCATGACACCGGACGACGTGCGCGCCGCGGCCGAGCGACTGGTCGACTTCCACGAGCGGTTCGCCCCGCTCTTCGGTAAGGAGCAGGCTCAGGACCATGCCTATGACTACGTCAAGGGCCTGATGGTCTGCCCCGACCGCAAGAGCGTCGAGCCGATCGCCCTCCTGGTCGGCCACGGCGATGTCTCGGGCCTCCAGAAGTTCATCAACAGCGCCCCTGGCAGTACGACGACGTCCAGGCTGAACTCCAGGCCGTCTTCGACGGCGAGCTGGTCCCCTCGGCGGCCGGGTCGCCCGCCGGCGTCGTCGGTGTCATCGACGAGTCGGCCTTCGCCAAGCAGGGCGTACACTCCGCGGGCGTGGCCCGGCAGCACAACGGCCGGCTCGGCAAGGAAGACAACTGCCAGGTCGGCGTCTTCCTCGTCGGCGTTACCCCCGCGGGGGCCGCGCTGTTGGACCACCGGCTCTACCTGCCCAAGCCCTGGTGCGAGGACACGCCTGAGGCCCGGCGCGGCGCGGCAAGGCGCACATCCCCGAGGACGTGACCTTCCGGCCCAAGGCCCGGATCGCTGCCGAACTGGTCCGCGGGGTCGTCGTGCTCGGTCAGACGCGACTGGACTGGGTGGTCGCCGACGAGGAGTACGGCAAGGCCGGGCACTTCCACGAGGCGATGGACGAGTTGGAGCAGCGGTACGTGGTCGAGGTGCCGGTGACGACGACCGTCTGGACCGAGGACCCGGCCGGGTGCGTGCCGGCGTACGGCGGCCGGGGCCAGCCGCCGAAGCGCCCGACACGGGAGGGTGTGAAGTCCGTGGCCGCGGTAGCCGCGGGGCTGCCCGCCGAAGCCTGGCAGACCCTGAAGGTGCGCGAAGGGGCGTGCGGGCCGCTGGTGTTCGAGTTCGCGGCGGTGCGGGTGTGGGCGATGCGCGACCAGAAGCCGGGGCCACCGGTGTGGCTGCTGATCCGCCGGTCGCTGGAGGCGATCCCCGAGGTCAAGTACTACATCTCCAACGGCGGGGCCGAGACGCCCTTGAAGGTCCTGGCGTTGGTCGCCTGCACGCGCCACCGAGTGGAGGAATACTTCGGCGAGGCCAAGACGTACCTGGGGATGGCGCAGTACGAGACGCGGTCGTACGTGGGGTGGCACCATCACATGGCGCTGGTGGCGGTGGCGCACCTGTTCGTGACGTTGACGCGTCTGCGTCTGAAAAAAAGTCGAAGGGCCTGACGCTGGACCGGGCGGTGCGGCTGTTGAGGTCGGCGTTCTCCGAGGCGGAACTGACCGTGGAGAAGGCGATCGCCCTGATGGACTACCACGAGGGGCGGAACAGGATCGCCAAGGCCTCACATGACAAGGCCTGGCACGCCAGGCACGAGGGCGTGAAATACCTGCTGCTGTAAAACTAGCCCCAATGTGAGGTGGCCCCCGAAAACTGGACAGTTCGGGGGCCTGGATTTGTTATGGTCCTTCCCCACGTTTCGCCTGACCGAGCCCGGCCCGATAGACCTCGCCCGGAGTCTGGTAGTCCAGCGATTGGTGGGGACGCTCCTCGTCGTAGAACTGGAAGTAGGCCTCCAGGCCCGACTCCAGCTCCGAAACTCTCTCATAGTCCTTAATGTTAATATCCTCGTATTTCACGCTCCTCCAAAGCCGTTCCACGAACACGTTGTCCAACGCACGCCCCCGACCGTCCCGGCTCACCGCGATCCCGGCCGCCTCCAGCCGGCCAGTGTACTCCCGCGACGTGAACTGCGAGCCCTGATCGGTGTTGAAGATCTCCGGTCGTCCCCGACCCAACGCCTCCTCCAATGCCTCCAGGCAGAACCGCACCTCCCGCGTGTTCGACAGCCGCCACGACAGCACGTACCGACTGTACCAGTCGATCACCGCAGTCAGGTACATAAACCCGTGTCGCAGCGGCACATACGTAATGTCCGAACTCCAGACTTCATCGACGCGGGTTAGCACCCGGTCGCGGAGCAGGTAGGGATAGGCCCGCACGCCGGGCTCGCCCACGGTGGTTCGCGGCTGGGGATGGAGCCCCTCCAGGCCCATCAACCTCATCAGCCGCTGGACACGCTTGCGGTTGACCACTTCGCCGCTCCGCTGGAGGACCGCCGTCCTCCGCCGGCTGCCGTAGAACGGGGTCTTGAGGTACTGCTCGTCGATCCACCGCATCAGGTGCAAGTTCTCCTTTGAGGCAGTCGCGGGCATGAGGTAGAACGTCGAGCGGTTCAGGCCGATCAACTCGCACTGACGAGCGATGCTCACGCCGGGGTCGTCCGGCGTGACGAGCACCCGCTTGGCGTCAACCGAAGCGGGCAACCCTTTTCTTCAACCACTCGACTTCCATGTTCAGCCGGCCGATCCGCTCGTAGAGTTCGGCCTGGATCGCCTGGCTCTCGTCGTGGTCCCGGCGTCGGCCGTCGCGGAAGAGGGCCTCGGCGCCGTCGAGGAGTTGCTTCTTCCACTGGCTGATCTGGACGGGGTGGAGTTGATAGACCTTGGCGAGTTTCGGCGACGGTCCGGGTCTGCTTGGCGGCCTCCAGGGCGACCTTGGCCTTGAAGGCGGCCGAATGGCGTTTGCGTGTACCGGCCATGAGGCACCTCGGGATGAATCAGAGATGTTCGATCAGTATAACATCCCGAGCTGTCCAGGAAATGGGGTCCACCTCACCAGAACTACTGCATCGCGAAAGGTTTTCGTCGGCTGTGGCGGATTCCGAGGCTCGGGTCGTCTCTTCTTCCCATTCGACCTTTTTCGCTTGATGACCCCAGGATACCCTCGGTTCCGCCGCGGTCGCAGTCGCTGATCACCGACCTCCCGCAGAAGCCGTCGATCCCACGTCTCGGTGTCCACCTGCGACGACTCGGGCCACGGGCACGGCAGCACCCGCAGGCAGTCGAGGAACGAGAGCCGGTCCGGGTCCGGGCCGGTCCCGACCGCGGCGTCGGGCATCACCCGCCGGACCACGGAGTGCGCCAGCATCAAGCCGTCGCTCTCTGGCACCACCCCCGCGGGCGTCTTGCTCCGGATCGGGATCGCTCGATTACTCAAGGGGGTCTTGATTGCATCGAAGGCGAGGTCCTCCTCCCCGCGTTCGTGGTCGACCAGGGACGCTGCGCACGCTGGCCGGTCGGTCGGATGGATCAGGTCGGTGATCCGCCGGTGGCGTTCGCCGGCACCGGGGCGATTCGGGTCGTCGTGGGTGGACTCGATGACCCGGACCCCCAGACCACGAAAGTCCCGGCGGCGGTCGGCGGCCCGCGGGGAGATCTTGGCCCGGTCGGAGCCGTCGGCCAGCCGGCGGAGCGGTCGCAACACGGTGTGGCTCTTGACCCGAGCCAGGAGCTGAGCCCCCCGCCGGACGACGGCGGAGCTCCCCTCCTAGCGGAAGAACCCGCGATCCCAGATCAACCGCCTACCGGGCCTGAGGTCCTCCAGCAGCGGCCCGACCATCGACGGCTCACCGTGACACCGCGGCGTGATCGTCAGGCCGCAGACGGCGGGCGTGCCCAACTCCCAGAGGGCCAACCATCGGACCTGGGGGAACGCCCCCGCGGCCCGGCCGGTGGTGGGGCGACCGAAGGGGCGCGCGTTCTCCGGGGTATCGGGCCGGTCGAGCGTGGTGCCGTCGAGGCCCATCCGGTGCCCGCCCCGGGCGTCACCTCCCGGGGTCTGGTGGGTGGCCATGGGGCGAGCGGTTTCCAGGAACAGGAACAGGGGCCGCCACGACGCGACGCCGAGTCGGCGGCGGGCCCGGGAAAACGCCGAGGCGGTCGGCTCGGGACGGTCGCGGGTCGGAGGCCGCCGACGCCAGACCTTGGGGATCGAGTCGGCGGTGAACAGGGCCATGGCGAGGACCCGCCCGAGGACGGAATCGGCGGGCAGGCACCGTCGCCGTTCCGACGACCGAGCGGTCCGTGAGAGGATGGCGGCGAGGCGTTGCTCGGGGATCAAGGGATCCAAGCCGCGGACGGAGGGCCGCGGGTCCTGGGCAATGTCGTGACCTCCCCGCGGTGCGTGATCCATCAGGGCCTCCTGGAGTTCCGGGGACGGGTAAGCAACCCCAGAATACCAAGGAGGCTCTGAACTGACGGCTAACTACGGGGCATTGGGCCTAGTGCAGGATCACGCGACCTTCTGTGTGAGGGGCTCGACGTGTTCGCACTCGAAGTGCTCGCAGACCCGCTCCCGGACCTCGGCCGCCGTCAGCTTCCGGTCCGGCTCCAGGATCGCCCGCTTGCCATGGAGCCAGCACGGCTCAATCGGGTTGAGCCACGGCGCCTTGATCGGCAGGCCGCAGGCAAGGATCCGCACCCCGCCCTCACGCTTGGCCCGACGGTTATGCCCCTTGATCCAGGCTTGCACCCGCCGGCTGACGTGCCAGCTGGCGTTGTCCCAGACCAGCAGCAACGCCCGCTTCCCCTCGGCCGCCAGCCGACCGCAGACCCACTCCAGGAACTCCTCGGTCACCTGGCTGACCGGGCGGCCGTCGACGAACCGCACCAGCACGCCGCCGGTGTCGGCCCGCAGCAGCCCGTAGCAGCACAACGCCTTCGGGTCGGGGTCATCCTTGGCGGCCTCCAGCCGCTTCAGCCGCAACGGCTCCGCGCCCGCCCAGGCGTGCAGATCAGGCCGCGCCAGCCGGCTCCACCAGGTCTCGTCCTGGAAGCCGAGCACCCAGTCGGGATGGGCCTCGGCCAGCCGGATCAGCCGGTCGCGGGCGTAAGCCTTGCGGGCGTAGGCCGGGTCGGGGCTGGTGATCCAGTGCTTGGCCCGCCGCCAGCCGACGCCCAGGCGTCTCAGGGCCCGGCGGACCGCCTCGGTGCTGATGGGCCGGTCGGTCAGGCCCTGTTCGTGGCAGACTTCGGCGGCCAGGGCCAGGGTCCAGAGGCCGGTGGGCTTGCCGAGGTCGCGTGGGCTGCGGTGCAACAGGTCGCGGAGTCGCTCATCAGCGGCGGGGTCCAGGACCAGGCGCGTCGTACGGGGGCGCGTGGACTTGCGATCGAGGCAGTCGAGGCCCGCGGCGTGGAAGGCGTGGATGGCGTCGCGGACGGTCTGCACGGCACATCCGAGGGCCGAGGCGATGCGGGCGGGGCGCCGCCCCTGGGCACTAGCCGAGAGGATCTGGCAGCGACGGAGGGTGAAGGCCGAGGGCGAGCGGAGGCCGGCTCGAATCGTCTGGTGCTCCTCGGGGGTCAACGGTCGGACGAAGAGGGGTGGTTTCATACCCTCTGTACGACCGTCACCTTGCACAGGATCAGTCGTGCCCCTGCACTAGGGGTTCCTGACTCTGGAGCAACGACGAGCCCGCTGGGGTCGATCCCGGCCGGGCAAAAAGGGGGAGCCCAAGGTCCGGTGATGACGCTGCCGGCCATCCGGCGAGCGTTGCAGCGCCTGCTGGCGCCGGTCAGCCGGCCCGACTGCGCGTACTGCCGGCCCTGGCTCGCCCACAGCAAAACGAAGCTTACGGAGTAGCACTAAATGAGGCGCAGCCCAGTCCTTCCGCATCATCTCGGCGGTCTTCCAGGTCAGGATGCTGAAGATCGGTGCGCCTGGAGACCTGCTATCGAGCCAGGGACGAAAGGTGATGGCCAAGTCGGATGGCCTGTGCGAGTTGCTGGAGATAAGATTGGACCAGCTTCGAGCCTCGGTGTGACGAGTCGGTCCTGAGGTAAGAACCGAAGTGTATTGGAGGTTCAAAGGTTTTGACCAGTCGGCACCTCAATACATTGAGGCCATCAGGGGATGGACTGCGTAGCGTCTCATCGGCTGCCATGCCGTCGGTGGCACCCAGCTCCGGGGATGCAGGTTTTCTGTGAATATCGATCGTGGCGTCTGGCTTCGGAGTGCTCCCGTCACCGCCGCATGCACCTGTCTGCTGGGGAGTCGTCAGCCCGCTGAACATCAGCACCTACAGCCTCAAGTAGATTGTCGTCGAGGACGACCATGCAGCGAATCGTGTGGCTCTGGATCGGCATCGGCTCGACCCTCACCCTGGCGGCGGTACTCGCGGGCATCGGTGAGGGCGCCGGCCGGCGAGTCGGGAGCGGGCGAGCCTATGCGATCCTTGGAGAGCTTCTCGTCCAGCATCAGGGCCGTGTCAAGCCCCTCGAAAGCATGGCACTTGAAGAGATCCGGCAGATTCATGGCCGCTCCACCATCACGCTTCTCGACCCTGACGGGCGGGCGTCCTCGACCTGGGAGCCCGTGGCGGCGGTCCTGGACTGGTCGGCCAGGCCCGAGTTCTGGGACAATCAGGACTTCCTCCTCGTCGAAGATTCGTTGTTGCGACGTCGACTTCGTGAGGCGCCGGCTCGCCTTCGGGTCCGATCGCTGGCCGAGGGCGAAGAGCTTACGGTCCGGGAGGCGCTGCAGGCGCTTGCCGAACGGCCCGTCCTGCATGAGTCCGACCTGAGAACCCTGGCTCGGGAACTGGGCGAGGCTAGCCGCGCTGGGAGATGCCTCCTGGCCCTTGCTTCCGAGTTCCGGGAGGACCGCACGTGGGTCTCTCCGCGCCTGCTCGAAGAGGTCCGACTCCCCCTCGGAGGGCAGATGCTCCGGTTCCCTCGTTGGGCCAAGATGCTCCGGACGGAGGGGGAAGGAGACCGTCGACCTGGCCAGGAGGCCTTGCCTGGTCGGACACCGCTGGAGAAGGCCGCGATTGATCTCGCCGAGAACCTGTCCCACTACCGAGCTTTGCGAGACCACGAGGGTCCCCCCATTCGTTCGCTCGATCTTCTGGTGGTCCCCCGCCCCCACGGCGCCCGCTATTTCGCGTATTCCGCCAAGGCGTTCGAGAAGGGAATGGAGCCCGACCGGAGGCTCTCGGCGCTGGAGACTGATGCCGCGAACACCCTCGTGCAATTCTACCAGGGACTCCCGAGCCAGGACTGGGCGTTGCCGGGTGAAGATCCTGTGTTCGACCACAATTACGCGAGCTGGCTGCCCCACAGTTCCTGGTTGCCCCTGGGCCTCCTGCTGGAGAGCGACCTTCCCGAGCTGTCGCGCTTAGGGTTGCCGGAGCAGGAAGTCCGAGCGCTGATAGCGAGCTACCGGGCCCTGGAGACCGCGGAACGCTCAGAGCCCGGTCGGATCCCCCAGGGCCCGGCGGTCGCCCTGCTCGCCGCCGCCCGCGAACTCGGCGCGATGCTCGGGACCAAGCCCGATCCGGACTCGATCGCTCGGGAGACGTGGCTGAACCGCTGGGCGCCGTTGTCGAGATTACCCCTGATCTTCGGCGTCAGCCTCGGGCTTTTGCTCGCGAGCCTTCTGTTCTCGGCGGGTCGGGTTCCGGCATCGGCGAGATGGGGCGTTTTGTTCTATTGGCTGGGGATGGTGGGGCTGGCGATCGGGACCGTCGTCGGGGTCGGGGGCTTCTTCGTCCGGTGGCGCATCACCCGTTGGGGACCGGTCTCGCACCTGTACGAGACAGTCGTCTGGGCCGCCCTGACGGCCTCGGGGTTGGGCCTGGCGTCGGAGCTGTTCCGACGGAGGCGGTTGATCGCGCTGGCAGCCGCCGGCGTCGCCTTCCTTGCGACCTCGCTGGCCCAAAACTCGCCGTCCCTTGATCCGATGCTCCGCCCCATCCCCCCGGTGCTGCGAATGAACCGCTGGCTCGTGGGGCACGTCCTCGCGACCGTCACAGGTTACGGGGCCTTCGCGCTTGTGTTGGGGCTTGGACTGCTGGCGATCGGCCATGCCCTGACCGCGACTTATCCCCGGAGGCCAACTTACTGGGAACTCGCCTGGCCGCTCCTGATCGGGATTCCGCTCTATCTGCTCGGCCGGCTTGGGGTTGGTTCGTCGCCTCCGCGCTGGCTCTCGGCGATCCTTGGTGCCGGGTGGCAGCATGGCGTGAGTGCCTGCCTCGCCGCCGTGGGTGGACTGGTGAGCGTCGTGGCCGGCTTTAGCGTGCTGGGCAAATTCGCGAATCGATCTCCCAGGCGAGTGAGCGCACTGGGCGTGTTCCTGGTGGTGGCCAGTACGTCGGCGCGGCTCGCGGGCCTGCTCGCCGGGCAAGAGGCGTGGTTCGTCGGCCTGGTTGGCGGGGGCCTGGCGTTGCTGGGTGTGCTCGCGACCTCGGCTCGGGAAGCCCACGAGCGGATCGACCGCCTGGCCCGAATCATTGATGACGCCATGCTGGCTGGCGTCGTGCTCCTGACGGCCGGCACGATCGTCGGAGCCGTTTGGGCTCGCGACGCCTGGGGGCGGCCCTGGGGCTGGGACCCGAAAGCATCCTGGGCTCTGATCACGATCCTGGTTTATCTCGTGCCCTTGATCGCGTGGTTCGCCGGCCGGCTGGGCGCCTCTGGGCTCGTGGCTGCGTCCGTCGTTGGCTTCCTGCCCGTACTGATGTCGTGGTACGTCCTGAACTTCAAGTGCCGCGTCGGCCTGCATCCCTACGGTTTCACCGAGGGGGGGAATCCGGAACTCGTGACGGCCTGTGCCCTCGCCCTGCTTGGGATCATCGGTTCCGCAGCCTGGCTCCGGTCGCGTTCACAGATTTCGGAATCCAATTGAACCTTTCCTGGTTAAACCGTAACATCGCTTGAAAAGCAGCGGCTCTTTGGTAATACTAAACAGAGGATTCTCATCGCGCGGAACCAGGTCTTCCTTCGAGGGACGATTCCATCTCCAGGCAGAAACTTGACTGATGAATGTCCTCTTCGATGTGACCAAGGAGCGGTCCGCTCCTTCACCCCGACGGGAGTGGGACCTAGCTCGCCCCCGTCTCAGGGGTATCATCCTCGCCTTGGCCCTCGTGGTTGCGACGATCGCGGGTGCGAACGCGGGGGACATGGACGGGGCCAGGCGGACCTTTGACGAGCAGATCCGGCCGATCCTGGAAGACTACTGCTATTCCTGCCACGGCTACGGCATCAAGAAGGGTGGCCTCTCCCTCGACGGCCCCGGCCAGGGCCGACCAGCCGACGCGGAACGCTGGTGGGCCGTGTTCCGGAACGTGCGGGCCGGCCTCATGCCACCGGCCGGCGCACCCCGTCTGTCGGAGTTCGATCAGCAGGTCCTCGAAGGCTGGATCAAGACCAGGGCGTTCGGCCTCGATCCCGAGAACCCGGATCCTGGCCATCTCACCCTCCGCCGGCTCAACCGGGTGGAGTACCGGAACACGGTCCGCGACCTCATGGGCGTGGACTACGAGACGAACACGGAGTTCCCTCCCGACGACACCGGCCATGGTTTTGACAACATGGCGGATGTCCTCACCGTGTCGCCTCTGCTGATGGAGAAGTACCTTGCCGCCGCGAAGTCCATCGTCGCTCAGGCGGTACCGACGGCGCCGTGGGTCATCGAGGAGGCGAAGCTCGACGGCCGCTCCTTCCAGTCAGCCGGGGGCAGCGTTGAGGGCGCGGAACAGGGCCCCCGGTCACTCTCGTACTACGAGCCGGCCTCGGTGACGAAGCCCTTTATCGCAAAGCACCCGGGTCGATACCAACTGGTCCTCGACTTTTCGGCCGGCGAGACGGAGGCATTCGGCCCTGATTTTAACAAGTGCCGGGTCCTACTCCGCGGCGACGGCCGTGAGCTATTCCGGCGTGATCTCGGCCGGGAGGAGGACATGCCGTTCCGGTATCGATTCAACGTCGATTGGGGCGAGGGGGAACATGAGCTGACCCTCGCCCTCCGGCCGTTGACGCCGAACGAGAAGAGACGCCGAGGCCTGGAGGTCCGGTTCGACTCGCTGACCGTGCGCGGGCCTCTGCAGGAGCAGTTCTGGGTTCGGCCGGCAAATTACGAGCGCTTCTTTCCGGGTAATGTGCCTGAGGGGGCCTCGGAACGCAGACTCCACGCACGCTCCCTGCTGAGGGACTTCACCCTCAAGGCGTTCCGCCGCCCTCCGGATGAGGACACGCTCGACCGCCTCGTGGCGTTCGCCGAGCGCGAATACTCCCGGCCGAGGAGCACCTTCGAGGCGGGCCTCGCTCAGGCGATGGCGGCCGTGCTGGCGTCCCCGAGATTCCTCTTCCGCCTGGAAGGGTTCGAGGAGGGATCGTCGGAAACTTATCCCCTCATCGACGAGTACGCGCTGGCCTCGCGACTGTCGTACTTCCTCTGGTCGTCCATGCCCGATGAGGAGCTATTCCGGCTCGCCGAACGGCACGAACTCAGGAAAAACCTGCACGCCCAGGTCCGGCGCATGCTCGACGACCCGCGCTCCGAGGAGTTCGTCCGGAACTTCGTGGGACAATGGCTTCAGGCACGCGACCTAGAGACGGTCCAGATCCACGCCTTCGACGTAATCCGGCGCGATCGGCCGCGCACCGCCGACGCGGAGCGGGCCGGCGCCCGCTGGCGAGAGCTGGGCCGGAGGGACCCGCAGACGCTCTCGGACGACGAGAAGACAGAATGGAGACGCGTCCGGGCTGCCTATTTCCAGTCCTTTCGCACCTTCCGAGAGTCGGAGCTCACGGAAGCACTGCGCCTGGCCATGAGGCGCGAGACGGAGATGCTCTTCGGCCTCGTCGTACGGGAAAACCGGGATATCCGGGAGCTCCTGGACGCCGATTACGCGTTCCTGAACGAGCGCCTGGCCAGGCATTACAGAATCGACGGCGTCGAGGGCGACGAGATGCGCCTGGTTGCTCTCCCCCCCGGGAGCCCTCGCGGCGGAATCCTCACTCAGGGGACCGTTCTGGCGGTGACTTCGAACCCGAACCGGACCTCGCCCGTGAAGCGCGGACTGTTCATCCTGGAGAACATCCTGGGGATGCCCCCACCTCCACCGCCGCCGAACATCCCACCGCTGGAAAACGCCAATCATCATCCCGGAGGCCGCCCCGCGACGCTACGCGAGGCCCTCCGGAGGCATCGCGAAAACCCTTCGTGCCGCTCCTGCCACGACCGGATGGACCCCCTCGGACTGGCCCTGGAGAACTTCAACGCGCTCGGGCAGTGGCGGGATCGCGAGCGAGACCAGCCCATCGATGCGTCGGGAACTCTCCTCAGCGGCGAGTCGTTCTCGGACGTCCGGAAGTTGAAGCGCATCCTGGCCGAGGGGCATCGTCGCGAGTTCTATCGTTGTCTTAGCGAGAAGATGTTTGTCTATGCCATTGGGCGTGGCCTCACCTATCAAGACGTGGCGACAATGGATACGATCCTTGAGCGCCTCGAGCGCGAGGACGGTCGCGCGGGCGCGTTGATCCTCGGAATCGTCGAATCGGCGCCGTTCCAGAGATGCCGGAGGCCGTCGGAGGAGAGTCCGAGGGATCCGTCCACCCAGGCAACGGCCCACGTCAGACCCAGCCTCGAACCGAGGACGCAGCCATGAGCGCAACGGACCCGGCGGGAATGGGCCCGAACCGCAGGCGTGGGGGCCTCAGCCGCCGCCTCTTCCTGCGCGGGGCGGGCGTCGCCGTCGCGTTGCCGGTTCTGGCGTCACTGCGCCCGACACGCTGGCTTGCCTCGACCCCGCGCGGCCCGGCCTCCGTCTCCGGAGACGTGGGTGCCACCCCGACGGGCGCGCCGCTCCGCGCAGCCTTCGTCTATGTCCCCAACGGCACCATCCCCGACGCCTGGTGGCCATCAAGTCGGGGAACGAACTTCGCGCTCAGCCGCACGCTCCGGCCCCTGGAGCGGGTCAAGGGGATGATCCAAGTCCTCGGCGGCCTCGACCATCAGACCGCCGACGCCGGGCCGGGCGGTATCGACGGCTCCGGCCACCATGCGCACGCCAACGGCACGTTCCTGACCGGCGTGCGGCTCCGAAAGAGCCCGACTGACATCCACGCCGGGATCTCCATCGACCAGGTGCTCGCGCGTCACGTCGGCTCGCGCACCCGGTTTGCCTCCCTGGAGCTCGGCTGCGACTCCGAACGCAAGACCGGCGCCTGCGATTCCGGCTACTCGTGCGCCTACCAGTACAACCTGTCCTGGAGCTCGCCCACCACGCCCGTGCCACCGGAGAACAACCCACGTCTGCTTTTCGAGCGACTTTTCGGGGCCGGGACCCCCAACGAACGACGGCTGAACCTCCAGAGGCGCCGGCAGGAGCAGCGCTCCCTCCTCGACTTCCTCCTCGACGACGCTCGCTCCCTGCAACGCCAGCTCAACCCAGAGGATCGGGGCAAGCTGGACGAATACTTCTCGAGCGTGCGCGAGGTCGAGATGGGTATCGAGCAGGCCGAACACCTCGGGGAGCCTACGGACCCGGGTATCGAGTCGCCCCCGGGCATCCCCTCGGACTTTGCAGAGTACGTCCAGCTCATGTTCGACATGCTCTTCCTCGCGTTTCAGACCGACTCCGCCCGCGTGGCATCGTTCCTGGTCACTCACGAAGGCAGCAATCGCTCCTTCAACCACATCGGGATTCCCGAGGGCCACCACGACCTGTCGCACCACAAGAACCTGCCGGATCGGGTCGAAAAAGTGGCCAGGATCGACATGTGGTACATCGAGCAATTCGCCAGGTTCCTGGAGAAGCTCGACGCCGCGAAGGATGCCGACGGTCGTTCCCTGCTGTTCAACTCGATGATCCTGTACGGCAGCGGCTGCGCCGATGGCAACACACACTCGCACACGAACCTCCCCTTGCTCCTGGCCGGAGCCGGAGGCTCGATACTCTCGCCCGGCCGCCACATCCATTTCGGCTCCCGACCGGCGACGAACCTGTTCCTCGGTCTCGCAGATCGATTCGGGGTCAAGGGGCTGGATCGCTTTGGAGACTCCAGCGGTCGCCTTGAGGATCTGTGATGCCCCTCAGCGGCTCGATGGCCTGGAGAGGGAGGCGGAAGCGACTGCGACGACCCGGAGATTCGCCCGCTGGAGGAACGCCCAGCCCAGGTTACACCGGCACCAAGTTGGGTTAAGCCATGGAGTTTTGCAAAGTCAGGATAGGCCCAATTGGGCTACCACATGATCAAACGGCCGCTCCTTCTCCGTCACCTGCTCGATCACCCAGGCCAGTGTGGTGCGCAGGTTCTCCCGGAGCATCGCCCGCCAGGCTTCGCCGATGGTCGTCAGCCGATGGAGCGCCCATTCACACGCACGGCCCTGTCGCAACTGGCTCATCCGGAGACTGTACGCCAGCATCACCAGGTCCATGTGCCGGGTCTGGCCCTGGACATCACGCAGCTGACAGTCGCCCAGTCCGAGTTGTTGCTTGCCGTCCCGATGAACGGTCTCCGTACCCGTCCAGCGATGCCGGTACGCCCGCACGATCCGACTCACTTCCCAGGTGATCCGATTGGTCACGAGGATCTTGCAGGGTTCCGCATCGTTCCTGTACCGCCAGATGAGCACGATCCGGACCTTGTGCTTCACATCCGGGATACGCATCGTCGCTGTGAAGTACCATTGCCGCTTGTCGCCGATCCGCATCTCCTTGCGGTCGCTCGCGGCGATCGAGGCCGCCAACTCGCTGGCCTTGATGATCTTCCCCTTCCACTCCAGCTTGCGGTTGAATTTCAGGTCACCGACGTAGCCCCGGGGCTGCCCGAAGTGGTCCTTCTTCTCATCGATGTGGTTCAGGACCGGGGCCTTGGTGAAGTACGAGTCGATGGCGAACGTCGCCGGGGATCTTCTGTTCGCACACCCAGTCGACCAACTCGCAGCACAAGACGGTGGGGTTCCGAAACGGCTCCCCCATCGCCTCGCAGATCTCCGGCTTGCGGAACAGCCGGAACTCCAGAGGATAGTGCTTGCCGCTGGTGCCGACGTAGTCGGCGAAGAGGTAGTCCTGGGCGATCTTGTTCCGCTCCTCGGCGTGGTCCCAGAACCACCCGGCGTCGGGGATCAGGAGGCCGTCACGGTCGACCAAGGTGTTGTCGATGGGGAGGACCCCGTGGTCGCTGGAGCGAGTCGAGGAGTCTTTCTGGAGCTCGTCCAG
This sequence comes from uncultured Planctomycetales bacterium, assembly GCA_963752755.1. Classification (GTDB taxonomy): domain Bacteria; phylum Planctomycetota; class Planctomycetia; order Isosphaerales; family Isosphaeraceae; genus CAVVZJ01. The sequence goes on from CAVVZJ010000017.1 coordinate 235,894, forward strand.
GCGACGCCGGTTGAGGGCCTGGACGTCCCACTCCGCTTCGGTGAGGTACCGGTTGAGGCAGGATTGGTCCGTGGTCACGGCGAACTCATGGTTGATGCCGAGCACGGTCTTCCGCTCGGCGACCATCAAACCGGTGAGATACTCGGCGAAGTGCCGCCGCTGGCATTCGTTGTGGAAGAGGTCGCCGTACGTGGCCACGGCGTCCTGCACGCCCTGGGGAAACTCGATGATTCCTGGCATGAGCAGGTGCTACTGACTCCATTTGCGCCAGGCGAAAAAGCGACAAAAACGCTTCCATCCTCCCTGTTTTTACAGGGCGCGGGGGCAGTTTGCAAAGGACCAGTTAAGACTGCACTTTCCGGGAGATCATGTATGTCACGCGGCCAGGCTGAGCAGCCTATCGGCCGTCGCCTGAATCTCCAACTCGGTCACCCCGGGGCGGAGAACCGCTCGGATTTCCTCGCCCCGCAGCGCCCGCCGCCAAGCGCGGCGCTTGTCCGCGTGGCTCGGGCGGCGAGTCGGGCTGTCCCACGGCGACGCCGAACGGTCTACCAGGAGCCGTTCCAAAATAAGTTGGTGAATTTGCCGCACCAGGCATAGGATGTCGGGATGGTCACCGACGAAGCGATCCCTACAGTGCGAAGGAAGTATCAAGCTCTGTCCCGGATCATGGACGAGCGGATGCGGCGGCGTTGGGCGGCCAGTGAAGCACTCGCCCTCGGCTGGGGCGGGATCACGGCCGTCGCCGAGGCCACGGGGCTGTCGCAGACCACGATCCGGGCGGGTATCGCCGAGTGCCAGTCCCCCGAGGCTCCTTCGACCAACCCCGCCCCCGAGCCTCATGTCCGCAGCCCGGGTGAGGGGAGGAAGCGGCTCGCCCAGGAGGACCGGACGCTCCTCGAGGACCTGGAGACTCTCGTCAACCCCTCGACCCGAGGAGACCCCCAGTCGCCGTTGCTCTGGACCTGCAAGAGCCCCCGGAATCTGGCGGAGGCCCTGATCGGCCAAGGTCATCAGGTCAGCCACCCGACGGTAGCCCGGTTGCTCCGGGCGATGGGCTCCAACCTCCAGGTTAACCGCAAGACCCGGGAGGGGGCCTCCCCCCCCGACCGGGACGCCCAGTTCGAGTACATCGCCAAGCAGGTCCGCTCCTTCCAGAGGCGAGGCCAGCCTGTGGTCTCGGTGGACACGAAGAAGAAGGAACGGGTCGGGGACTTCAAGAACGCCGGGCGGGAATGGCAGCCCGAGGGGTCGCCGGAGGAGGTCCGGTGCCAGGACTTCATCGACAAGGCCCTGGGCAAGGTCGCCCCCTCCGGCGTCTACGACCAGACGCCCAACGAGGGCTGGGTCAGCGTCGGGATCGACCACGACACCGCCCGGTTCGCCGCCGCGACGCTGCGTCGATGGTGGTCCAACATGGGACGACGGGTCTACCCCCGGGCGACCGACCTGCTGGTGACTGCGGACGGGGGCGGGAGCAACGGCCGCCGCTCCCGGCTGGGGAAGGTCGCCTTGCAAGGGCTCGCCGACGCGATCGGCCTGCGGATCGCCGTGTGCCACTTCCCGCCGGGCACGAGCCAGTGGAACACGATCGAGCACCGGATGTTCTGCCACATCACCGAGAACTGGCGGGGCCGCCCGCTGGTGAGCCGTGAGGTTGTGGTCAACCTGATCGGCAGCACGAAGACCAGGACCGGCTTGGAGATCAAGGCCGAGTTGGACGGGGGCAGCTATCCGGTGGGCCGGGAGGTGACTGAGCAGCAGATGGAAAGCCTTTCGATCAAACGAGAGAAGTTCCACGGCGAGTGGAACTACACAATTAGGCCGAGATAGTAAACGGACAATATATTGTGGCGAGATGCCTTAGAGCGTCTAACAAAACCTCCAGGGTTGCTGGTCTTCGGCATGCCGATCGCTCGTTGTCTTCTCGGTCCGAGTGACCAGGAGATTTCCACCATGGCCAAGCCCATCCTGCCCGATGAACTCTGGGAAGTCGTCGGCCCGCTCTTACCGCCGCTGCCGCCGCCGAGCCCCAAGGGGGGACGCCCCCCCGTCGGCAATCGCGAGGCCTTGACCGGGATTCTCTTCGTGCTGAAGACCGGCATCCCCTGGGAGGACCTGCCGTGTGAGATGGGCTGCGGCTCGGGGATGACCTGCTGGCGACGCCTGCGCGACTGGCAGGCCGACGGCACCTGGGACCGGATCTACCGGGTCCTGCTGGCCCGGCTCCGCGGGGCCGACAAGATCGATGGGTCGCGGGCCCTGATCGATAGCTCCTCGGTCCGCGCCGCCTATGGTGGCGGGGCCACCGGCCCCAGCCCGGTGGACCGGGGCAAGCCGGGCAGCAAGCATCACGTCCTCACCGACGCCTCGGGCATCCCGATGGCCGTGAGCGGGACGGCCGCCAACCGCAACGACATCTCCGAATTCGCGCCGCTGTTCCGCAAGATCCCGGCGGTGGCGGGCAAGGTCGGCCGCCCGCGGAAGCGTCCCGACGCCCTGCAGGGGGACCTGGCCTACGACTCGGAGCCACACCGTCAGGGGCTGCGGGAATTGGGGATCGAGCCGATCTTGCCGGAGAAGGGTATCGATGACGAATCGGGTCTGGGAGAGACGCGGTGGCCAGTAGAGCGGACGCTGGCCTGGGTCCACCAGAACCGTCGGCTGCGCGTCCGCTACGAGAAACGGCCGGATATCCATCAGGCGTTCCTGACCTTAGCCTGCATCAAGATCTGTGCGAGTGCGCTATTCTCTGGGTTTTGTTAGACGCTCTTAGGGGTTTGAAAGAACCTAAGCCGTCCGTCTCTTCTCCGGCCTCCCCAGGATCGAGACGAACCACTTCTCCAGGGTGGGCAGGCGGGTGATTCCCGACTCCAACGCCTCCATCTCCTCTCGGCCCAGCCTCACCCCCTTGCTGTACTCCGCCTCGACCAGCACGACCTCGGGATGCCCGCCCTTCCAGGTCATCGACTCGGCGTAGCCGAGCACCGCCTCCACCGAGTCCAGCAACGCCCCGTTCCAGTGCAACTCCAGGATGCCCCAGCACCGCTCGATCGGGTTGTACTTGCTGTGATACGGCGGGTAGTACGTCAACTCGATGTCGAGCCGATACTCCCGGGCGAAGGCGACCATCCGCTTGAGGAACTGCGTGCGGCGGCTGTGGTTCTCCGGGCCGTTGTCCAGGTTCAGCACCAGCTTGGTGACCCCGGGGAAGCGGCCCCGGTGGGACTCCCACCAATCCTCCAGCCGATCTACGATGAAGTCGCTGGTGACCTTCGAGCGGGCCATGTAGAGCGTCCGGTCGTCGTGCTCGGGCAGGAAGATCCCGAAGGGCGTCAGCGTGGCCTCGGGCTTGAAGTCGTGGTCCGCCGCCTTGGTCCCGGTGCGGCTCCGGCTCCGGCGGGAGAACGGCCCGACGTTGACCATGGCCTTGGCGTCGAGCGAGAGCCGCAGCGTGTCCCCGGCGGCGTCCGCCTGCTCGTTGACCGGCTTCACCTGCGCGAAGATGGCGTCGGCCTCCGGGACTCGTATTGGGGGCGGCACTTGGCCACCTTGGTGAGCCGGTAGCCCAGCATGTTGAGCTTCGTGTTGATCGTCTGCGGGGTGGGCAGCTCCTCGTCGGTGTAGCCCTTCTCGGAGATCAACCGGCGTCGGACCTCGGCGGCACTGATGCGGACGACGAGCCGGTCGGTCTGGAACCTCGGGTCGGCCTGGCACTGGCCATCGACGACCTCCCGGATGTCGTCGAGCAGCCGGGGGAGGTGCTCCGCGGCGGGCTTGCGGCGGCGGGCCGAGAAGGCATCGACGCAGGTCATGCCGGAGCGGAGTTCGTGCGGGCCCTTGCGGATGGTGTCCCGGCACCAGCCGAGGTGCTCCATGGCCCAGCGCGGCCCGCCCCGGCCCATCGCCTGGACCGTCTGGGCCATGAAGCGCCGTCGCTGACCGCCCTGGAGGGCCTTGGCGGCATCGATCAGGACGGGGATCATCTCGGGGGAGGGTCGCATCTCCGTAAGCTCCTGGGCCTCCTGGTGTAGAGGCCCCAGGATACGGGCGACTTTCCTTCTTTCAAGCCCCTAACCCCGGCCGGTTCGCGACCGTCGAGGCGGGTGGGATTTACCCGCAGGATTTCGGTCAGCGGTTCCCGGTCTCCGGCTGCACGAACGTTTCCATGGAGACCTATCTCCAGTCCCCCGTCGATGCCGCAGGGTGGTGTCCTACGCTGACTGAACGGCCGGACGGTTGAACCATTCCGCCCATGTCCATACGTGGTCGGTCAGCCCGGCCGCCAGGGCCGGTGATCGCTCCTGCCAGCGCCCGTGCTCGTCCTTGATTCGCAGCGTCCGGACGCACCAGCAGAAGTTGTAGCTGTACATCGTCAGGTAGGTCATCGCCTCATGAACCTGCCAGTCCTTGCTGAACCAGTAGGTCTTCCGCGTCTTCCGCGCGTTGCGGCCCCGGTCGGTCCCGTTCTGACGCTCCACGAATGAGGTGTTCACGCGGTGGCTCGCCGCGGACTCGCCCAGCACGTCTTCCAGCGCCTTCGGCGAGCCGAAGACCTGCCTCGGCTCCACGGCGATGACGCGGCCATTCTCCCGGTGCTTGTGCACCGTCGCGTAGATCACGTCATCGGGCAACCGCCGCTCAGGCACGACCCGCGGCCGACCCGGCTTGCGTTGCAGCGGGGCCGGTACCGGCTCGCTGAAGACCTCCTCGATCGCCGTTGCGTAGGCGGGGTACTCGTCGCTGGTCATCGACGGCGGCGGATCGCAACCCACCCGTTGCTCCACCTCGGCGACGATCGCGCGGGCATTCTCCTCCGTCCGTGCCCCGGGGACCACCGCCAGGACCAGCTTGTGCTCGGGGTCGAAGGCGACGTGGTCCCAGGAGTCGCCGCAGTGGTCGTCGTCGGGGTTGGTGGGGTCGCAGTTCTTCTGCTTCTTGTACACGAAGGCCCACTTCTCATCGAACTGGACTTCGCGGGTGCAGGGGGGAAAAGGCCACCAACTCGTCGTGGGTGGCTTTGGCGTGCTGACCGGCGAGCAGGGCCAGCCGCGTGACTGTGTCCTTGTTGACCCCGACCAACCGGGCGGTCTGTCGGACGCCACACCCCTCGGCCAGGTGCTCCAAGATCGCGAGGACCTTGTCGTGAGGCAGTTTGGAGTTGAACAGCGGGGTGCCCTTGAACTCGGAGAAGCGGGCCTTGCAGGCACTACAATCGAGGAGGCGGTGGTTGGCCTTGGCGAAGCGGTCGCAGACCGAGAGATTGCCGGCGCCACGCTCACCGTATCGCGGGCAGTCGGGGTTCTGGCAGCAAAAGCGGCTGAGGTCGTCCGTGGGAATGAGTCGTCCTGGAGCGATCCGTCTTGGCGAGTCGGTTCCTGGACGACCAGCTTACCCATCGGTAGAATCCCCTGCAACCACTACCGGACACCACCCGCTGATCTCCACCACGAAAGCCACTGAAGTTCACCACAGTGGAATCTGCCCAGGAAGTTGGGTGGCCTGCCCACGTCCTCGTGGGCATGTCCGGCTTCGGGAGTGTCGAGCCCGCTCAACAGGCCCACGAGGACGTGGGCAGGCCACCCAGAATCATCGAAACGGCGAGACTCCTCGCTGATCTCCACCTGATCCTCATGCGGCTCGCCGTGATCGTTGGCCTGCATCCGCTTGTGTCTTGCGGTCCCCGCTCGATCGCTCGGCCTTGAACTTCGCGGCTTGGGGCGACGACCGATGGCTCCAGACCTCGTCCAGCTTCAGGACCACGAACCACACCAGCGTCCGCCGCCGCCACTTGTACCGCACCTTCTCCAGGAACCGGAACCGTCGATTGGTCCGCTCCGCATGGTTGTTCGTCCGCACCCGACGGCTCGCCGGGCCATCCAGGTACGCCAGCAGCTTCGGGAACTTCCCCTGGTCGAGTTGCTCCATGGCCTTGACCAGCTCGGGCACCGCCCGGAACGCCGGGTCACGGACGATCGCCGACCGACGGCAGCTCGCCTGGTGGAAGTCCTTGGGCGTGTCGAAGAGCCAGTAGACCCGATCCGCGAACCGCCGCAGTGTCGCCAGCTCCGGCAGGTACTCGACCATCCGGGTCAGGTCGGCACGCTCGGCCTCGGTGAGCTCACGCCGCTTGACCTTCAGAGGACGATGCTTGAAGGCGAAGTGGGCCTTCTGCTTGAGCGTCGGCCCGCGACGATTGGCCGCGGCCCTGGCCTTCCGGCTCTTGCGGCCCCGCTTCTTCTTGCGTCCGGCCTTGCCCCGGCGGGCCATCGCCGCCTTGAGCCGCCGCACGGCGTCCAGGATCAGGCCGTTGATCGTCTTGAGGACGTGGAAGACGCACCGCTGGTGGTCGGCGTCGGGCCAGAGGTTCGCCAGCAGTTCGGGATAGAGGTTCGAGCCGTCGGTGACCACGACGCGTGGCATCAGCCCCCAGGTCTTGAGGTTCCCCAGGAACCGCCGCATGTGATCGGCGTCGTTCGTGTCGACCAGGGCGAAGGCCACCGGCAGGTCGGCCAGCGGGTCGGTGACCAGCAGCAGCGTGCAGCGACCCAGGTGCAGCTCGTCGACGCAGAGCGTGCCGCGGAAGTGCTCCAGGACCCGGCGGCGGTGCGCCGCCATGTCGAGGGACGCGGCGTGGTCGCGGAGCACGTCGTAGACGAACCCCGGGGAGAGGTCCAGGAGGAACTCGCGGCGGATCGACACCAACGCCCGCTCGATGCTCATGCCATCCTTCAGGAGCCGGTCGAGCACCAGGTCGCGGACCTTGTTGTCGTAGCGAGCCTTGGGGAGGACGCCCTCGGGGCAGTTGCGGAAGGTCGTGCGGCAGCCGCAGCGGGCGGCGTACTCGCCGGAGGTGACCTCCAGGACGGCGACGGCCTTGTAGGCGACGGTGCGGATGGTGCGGGTCAAGGTCCGCTTGTGGCGGCCTCGCTTGCCGCACGTGGGGCACGGGGCCTTCTTGGGGGCACAGCGGACGGGTATAACGATCGGGGTGGGTGCTTCGGTGCCCAGGCTCGTGACCCTGGTGATGAGGTGTCGTGATCAACCCCATTCACCAGGGCACGAGCCCTATCGTTCAAGAGCAAAACGACTTATCGCCGGCCAGGCGAGGTGGAGATCGGCGAGGAGTCTCGAAACGGCGGTGGAGATCAGCGGGTGGTGGCGCAGGGTAGTTGAACGACGTAGGCGATGTCGAACGCAGCCAAGGGATTACGGCGATCTTCGGCTAACTCCTGCCGGGCGCGTCGTAAGCGTTGACACCACATCGAATTACGCCTGGGCATTCAACTACCCTGCGCCACCACCCCTTCTGCCTCAAATCCGATCTCAGTGTTCTGGAACCCGAACGGGACGCACTTCTTCAAGATTCTCTCGAGCACCGTCGGCCTTGCGGTCGGGCCGGACGGCACCGAGTCCGCGACCAGCGCCGCCGAACCGTACGTCGGGGCGACGATCCAGGGCCTCCCTGAGCCCGGATCGTGGATCTGGACCCCGATCAGCAGGGCATCTCGCAGATCGACGGCCTGAGATCCAACTCGCCGGGACCGGCTTCACCATGGTCGGGAGCGTCCGCCCTCTGGCGCTGACCGACCTCTGGGGGGTTCCAAGACCTGCGGCACACGGCGGCGTCCGCGCCGCTCCATAACCACGCCGCGATCAAGGCGGTTAGCTAGCGGATCGGTCACTCGACCGTTGAACTCACGCTCAGGGTTTATTACCATCTACTTTCGTACGCCGACGAAATCCTCGCGGCCCAGGGCCAGTTGTTGTTCGGGTGAGCGTGGCGCACCCACGATCTACCTACTATGAGACGGACGGCGGCGGATCCGGGCAGACAGGGGCGGAAAGGCAGCGGTTTTCCAAACCCCAGCAACAGGATAGTTTCGAACGTCGGCGGACATCAGGCCACCGTAGCTCAATCGGCAGAGCACCGCTTTCGTAAAGCGGGGGTTATGAGTTCGAGTCTCATCGGTGGCTCTGCCGGCTCGCGGTTCCCCAAGACCGCGCAACCGGCAATCTCCCCCCAAGTTTCCCTCTAGGCTGTCCTTTCCGGGACTCCATACACGCTATGCAGCCAGGCTGATCAGCCGTTCTGCCGTGGCCTGGATTTCTTCCTCCGTGACCCCGGGGCGTAGAGCCGCACGAATCTCCTCGCCCAGCAGCGCACGCCGCCAGGCCCGCCGCTTGTCAGCGTGGCTCGGGCGGCACAGCGGCGAGTCCCACGGCGAGGCCGACGGGTCCACCCGCTCCGCCGCCGGTCGGGACCACGCCCACGCCTCGGTCTGCGTGAACGACCACAGGCAGACGTGGAACGCGCCGATGCTCGCCCACACGAACCGTACCTGCTGCTGACCTGCCCCCACGACCTGCTTGCACTCCCGGAAAGTGACCTCGATGTTCCAGCCATAATGCCCTCCAAGAGCGCGGTGGGGTGGCCCGGCTCGGGGTGAACCGGGCCACCGACACTCTACCGCCCCGGGCATGGCTTCGGCTTCTTCAATTCGGCGAGCCGACCCCTGTTCGCCCAGGTTCGCGGCAGCCGGTGGAGTGCACGCAGCCGCCGCAGCTCGGAGGCGTCGGCCCAGATCACGGGGTGGCCGTCGGCGTCCCGGCGCACCGACAGCCAGCCGGCTCGCAGCCACCGCCGCACCGTGTCCCGTGACATCCCCAGCCGCCGTGCCAGGCCCATCGGCCGATACTCATCCCGGCCCAGGCCCGCGGGGCTGCCGTGGCGTTCCCGCCGCTTCAACCCCAGGCGTGACGTCAACCGCAGCACCATCTCCCCGGTGAACCGATTCGTCCGCTTCGGCGGCCGGAAACCCTCGGCGTTCAGCCGTTCGGCGATCCCCGCCGAGCTGAGACGCTCGCCGCACAGCGCCCGCAGCCGCTCGACCAGCCGCGGGGAGTCGCTCGGCAGGTCATACCGCGTCACCGGCCGGCCCAGGGTGTGCGACTGGACCAACCCCCCGACCCAGTGAAGCTCCACGTCGACCCGCTCGCGGGCCTTGTCCACCGTAACGCCCACATGTTCGCTCAAGAGTCTAGCAATCTGTTGCCGCTCGGCGGGCGAGGTCGTCGCCGCCCCCCACACCGTCGGCAGGTCGGCGGCCAGTGTCCGGATCGCCGCCTCGTCGTCGGGCGAGAGGCGGCCCGGGGCCGACCGCTGCCACCGCTCGTAGTCGTCCTCGACCGGCCGCTGGGCCTTCCAGGCCTCCTCCCACCGCCGCTCCCGCTCGCGGCCCACGAGACGGTTCTCCGGCTCGCACGCCTGGTCCTGCCGCGCCGCCCGTTCGGCCTCGAACCACGCCCGTTCCCGGCGCCGTTGCCAGTGCCGGGACCGCTCGGCCCGCTCCCGTTCGACCTCGGCCACCGCCGCCAGGCTCGCCGCCAGCGCCGCCGGCTCGACCGCCCCCAGGATCTGCTCACGAACCAGGCCATCGACCACCGGGCCGGACAGGCACTGGCACAGCGGCTCGGCGTAGTCGGCCGAGCCGCGGGTGCCGCTGTAGCAGTGGCGACCGTTCGTCCCCGAGTCCCGCACGATCATCCGCCGCCCGCACCGCCCGCACCGGACCAGCCCGGCCAGCAGCGACGGGCCCTGCCGCGGCGCCCCCGGGCTGTCGCACCACGCCCGGTTGGCTTCGAGGCGGTCCTGATTCGCCCGGAAGCGGTCCCACGTGATGGACGCGGGGAGGCGGCCCCCGGATCAGCACCAGGCCGTCCTCCGGCCGGCGGATCAGCTTGCCGGTGTTCGGCCGGCCCGGCCGCTTCCGCCGCGGGTCGACCGACCGGTGGCCGAACCGGGAGGCGCCGGCGTACGACGGGGGGTGCAGGAGGTTCGGCAAGGTCGCCCGGTTCGGACGCCGCCACTCCAACTCCCCGCGGTTCGCCCCGGATGGCGGCCGGACCGCGATGAGGACCTTGGGGTCGACCAGGTAGCGGAGCAGGCCAGCAAGGGTGGTCTCCCGGTCGAACTGATCGAAGAGCAATCGCACCGTCGCCTGGACCTGCTCGTCCGGGTCGATCGCCCACTCCCCCGAGGGGAGCCGGACGAAGCCGATCGGCGGCATCCCCATCAGCTCGCCGCGGCGGGCCTTGTTGAGTTTGCCCTGGGACAGCCGTTCTTTGAGGATAGGAAGCTCGGCCTCGCTCATCATCCCGGGCCGGCCGAGCAGGAGGCGGTCGTTGTGGTCGGTCGGGTCGTCCAGGCCGTCGGCGTCGGCCAGCAGCGTGCGGAAGCGGGCCCACCGCTCCAACAGTTGATGCCAATCGCGGCCCGAGCGGGCCCGACGGCTCGTCTCCCGCCCGAGGATCAGCCCGACGTGATCCCGCGCCACCGCGGCCAGGAGCCGCTGGAACCCGGGACGCCCTTCGACCGACGGCCCGCTCGGGCCCCGGTCGTCGTCGATGACCGTGCCCTGCCCGCGGGGCCAGCCGAGTTCGACCGCCCGGTCGGCCAGGGCGTACTGGCGTGCGGTCGACTCCTGATGATCAATCCCTTGTTGCGGCGTGGATTGTCGGACGTAGACGATGGCCGCACGGTCGAGGGGCCCGACCTTGAGCTTGGGGGACTGGAAGGCGTCATTCATGGCCGGCCTCCCCGAGGCGTCTGGCCTCGTGGAGTCGGGCGAGCCGCCTGCCGAGCCTGTCGCGGAGTTGTTGCCGTCTGTCGGCGGGGAGGCGAGTCCCCAGTCCCGGGCCCGGGTGCGGGTCCGGCGGCGTCGGGGTGGTCAGGCGCGGGGGGGAGCGGTGCGTCGTGAGGTGATGGGCCTGTGATCCCTCCGGGTGCTTCAGTCAAGCGATCTCGGCACCACGCAGCCAGCTCAAGCAGCGCGGCGACAGCGATCGTAACGGGCGCCGGGGGGGCCGCACCACCTGTCGCTTGAGGTGGAGTCTGCTTGGCACGTCTCCACCGGCCAGCGGCTCCGCCCGAGGCGGACGGCTCGAATGCGGCTGGTGTCCGCCGGCAGGTTGCTGAAGGCGTACTTCAGCTTGCCGTCGGCCTGCTGTTCGATCAGCAGCAAGATCGGCCCCCGGCCGGCACAGTCTCCGGTCGCCCAGCCCTGACCCGGCCAGACTCGCAACCAGGCGAAGCGGCCCCACATCGGCCCCATGGTGCGGTCACCTTCCGCCGCGGCGTCCGTGCCGCCAGCTCCTTGAGGCTCACCGGCCGGGGCGAGCCATCGGCCAGCCGGCGACGCTTCTGCGGCCGGCCGTCCGTCCCGACCCTCGGCTCCTCCCACTTCGGCTCCGCGGTGAAGACGACCATCTCATCGGTGACCCCGACGATGTCGTGCAGCCCGCGTTCGGCCAGGCCGTCGCGGAACGGCCCCGAGACGCCGTCGCCGCTGTCAGCCACCACGAGCCCGCCCGGCAGCCCCTCGGCGCGGACGCGGTCCAGCAACTCCAACGCGATCTGGCCCTTGGTCAGCGATCGCCGCTGATCCTCGGGCACCCTGGCCTTGTCCAGCTGAGCTGGATCCTCCCGCCCGCTCTCCGGCAGGTATAGCCGCATGTCGAGCGGGTAGTGGCCCTTCGGGGCGACCTAGTGGACGCTGACGGCGCACTGGCAGTTGGCCTTCTTGCCCCAAGCGCCGCAGTACTGCCGCGGCACCCCGACGGAGTGCTGGCCCCGTTTGGGGAAGGTGGTGTCGTCGATGACGAAGATCGCGGCCGGGTCGGCGAATTTTGCTGCTTATCACGGATTTCGGGGAGCCCTGCGGTATCCTCCGAGTGAGGCCGAGATCAGCAGGTTCTGGAGCCACTCGGGGTGATACCGCTTCCCATTGAGCCGTTCCGCCGGGCTCCTCAACTCGGGAGTCTCCCGGACCGTCCCTGGGCACATCGGGGCGAAGTTGTGGAGCAACGCCCAACCTCGCCACCCCTGCTCAGCCGCCGCCGTCTTGCCGTGCCGGTGCTGCGTGCAGGACAGGCGGTAGTCGAGCCGTCGCAATAACCGGTCCACCGGGTTACTCGTCCGACGGCAGCCGGGATGGGCGTAGGCCACGACAAACGCCCCACGCTTCTCGCACAACGACCGGACCTTTTCTCGCACGATCGGCTTGTCGAGATGCTTCACGGCCCACTCCCGCCGCCGGCGGAGCCGCTGCGAGACGGTGCGGGCATCCGGGGCGTGATACGCCTCCCAGACCCGCTCCCGCAGCGCATCGAAGGTCTCCTTCAAGGGCTGGGCCCGCTCCCGGATCTTCAGGAACGCATGCAGGAAGCCGAGGATGATCGTGACCCCCTGGAAGAACGCCGGCCAGGCCGCCTGCGTGGCGGCCCAGCCGTCGGTGTTGACGGTCCGGGGCCGGTACGCCGGGTCCAGGTCCCGGGCCGCATCCCGGAACACGCCGTAGGCCCTCGTCAACTCGTCCTGGTCGGCCCTCTCGGCCAACGCCAGGCCCAGGCAGCACCCGCCGCCGGCGGTGGCCGCCAGCTAGACCTTCTCGCTGCCGAGGGTCGTGTGCTTCTCGTCGGCGACCAGATGACCGGGCCACCGCTCGGGGGCCTTGACGGTGGTCCCGACCAGGCTGGATCGCCCCAGGGAGCGTTCCAGGCGAGGCCAGGACCTCGGGTCCCGCCCGAAGACCTCGGTCAGGGCCCAGTCGGGCCCGGCGAACTTGCGGAGAAAAGGGGGGCCTGCACGTCCTCGGTCCGCCCGGTCAAGGAGGGCATCAGGAACGAGGGACGGACCAGGGAGCTCTGGCTGTTGCGGAGGTCGATCCGCCGGAGCCTCCAGCCGGTCTTGCGGGAGGTGTAGGTATCCTTCATGCGGTAGCCCCGCCGGATCTCGGCTGGGAACAGCTCCGGATGAGCCTCGATCTGCTGGTCCAGAGACTCCCGGAACCGCTCGGGATCGCCTGCGATCGGCTCATACTGCTGCTGGGAGCAGGGGATCCAGAGGGTCTTCTGTCCCCGGACGGGCGGGAACGTGGGGTCGGCGGCCGGCATGGCGTCGTCCCTGCTGATGGCTCACGAGGCGGAGATCCGTGACCCTCAGCATAGCCGCCATCGGACGGGGTGACATGGACATCCGGTGCCCTCCCCAAAATCCGTGATAAGCAGAAAATTTTTTCCCATCGGCACGCCTTGACGTAAGTCGCGCGGCGCGCGACTTAGTGGTTCATCCGGCAAGTCCCCTGACTCCGGGTACGGCCGCGATGCCGGGGCGGCGTCGCGGCCGGTGTCTCCGGCGCCGGCCCCAGACGAACGGGTGGCGGTGCCAGTTCCAGTAGGCCGTCGCCTCCTCGATCGCCCGGCAGACCTCCTCCCACGTCTCGAACCGACGCCCCTTCAGGGCCAGGCTCCGCAGCCCCTTCCACCAGGGCTCGATCAGGTTCAGGTACGCCGCGTACTTCGGCTGGAACACGAATTCCCAGCGCGGGTGGGCCAACGCGAACAGCAGCACGTCGGTCGCCCGGTGGGCGCTGAGGTTGTCGACGATCGCGTAGACCCGCCCGACCTCCGCCGGCACCCAGGACTCGGCGTGGGCCAGGAAGTCGGCCCAGTTGGCGGCGCTGCGGCTGGGATACGGGCGCGTCAACGCCTCGCCGGTGGCCGGGCGGAAGGCGCCGAAGAGGTATCCCTTGCCGCGCCGCCCGTAGTCGATCTCTTGCTTGGCGCGTCCGGCCGGCCGGCCTCGGCCATCGGCGTCGCCTCGGGGCTCGACGCGGACGAGCTGTCGGCCCGGGAAGCTCTTGGCCGACTCCGGCCCCATCTCGTCGAGGCAGACGACAACCGAGCCCGCCGGCGGGTCCGTGTAGAGCCGCTCGATCGCCCCCTTTTTTCGGCGAAGTCGGGGTCGACCCGCTCGCCGAACCACGTCTCCTGCTTCCGCCAGCGGAGGCCCTCCTCCGTGAGGACCTCGTCGATGCGGCTCCGCTTGATGGCCAGGCCCTTCTGCTCGCTGAGGTAGGCCTGGAGGCGGTCCAGCGTCCAGCAGCCGAACGGCAGGCCGAGGGCCTTGGGGTCGGTCAGCGCCGCGGCGACGCCCTCGGCCCGCTGTGCCGCGGTGTAGGTCGGGGGCCGGCCGGCGCGGGGCCGCTCCTGGAGGCCGGCGACCCCCTGGTCGTTGAAGCGGCGGACCCAGGCATAGACCGTGGGGCGTGAGCAGCCCAACTCGGCGGCGATGACGGGCGCGGATCGGCCGTCGGCGTCGGCCCGGACGATGCGGGTGGCGCTCGACCAGGCGGACCGGGGCGGTGCGCGAGTGGAGCAGGTCGGCGATGGCCTGCTGTTCCTCGGGGGTCATCGGGCGGAGCGTGACTCGGGCGGCCATGGGGCACCTCCTGGTGATGCCTCCATCCATCTGCAAATCACCTGCCGGATGAACCACTAAGGGCCCGGGCAAAAATAAAGTCGTCAACTTTTCCTTTACCGCAGGGCCGGGATTGCTATGCTGTCGAGTCATGCAGGATGCAACTGTCATAGAACGGATCCGCCTCAAGTATCCCGCGCTGGACGCCGTGCTCGATGAGCGCTCGAGACGACAGTGGGCGGCGGCGGAAGCGCGGGACTACGGGTACGGAGGCGTGACGGCGGTCGCTACGGCCACGGGACTGGCGCGGGACACCATCCAGGCCGGGCTTCGAGAGCTGGAGTACCGCGGGAGCCACCCGGACGAACCCGTAACCGAGAGCTTGCGACGTGGTGGGGCGGGGCGCAAGCGCCTGACGGAATCGGACCCGACGTTGGTCGCCACCTTGGAGGGGCTGCTGGAGCCGCGGACGCGGGGCGATCCGATGTCGCCCTTGCGTTGGACGTGCAAGAGCACGCGGCGGTTGGCGACGGAGTTGACCGGGCAGGGACACCGGGCCGGCTATCGCACGGTGGCGTGGCTGCTCCACGAGGCCGGCTAGAGCCTGCAAGCCAACCGTAAGACGCGCGAGGGCAACCAACACCCCGACCGTAACGCCCAGTTCGAGTTCATCAACGCGCAGGCGGCGCGGTTCCAGAAGCGGCATCAGCCGGTGATCTCGGTGGACACGAAGAAGAAGGAGTTGGTGGGGGATTTCAAGAACGGCGGCCGTGAGTGGTGCCCCGAGGGCCAACCGGAGCCGGTGCGCGTCCACGACTTTCAGGACAAGGAACTGGGCAAGGCGATCCCCTACGGCGTCTACGACGTGACCAACAACCAGGGCTGGGTCAGCGTGGGGATCGACCATGACACCGCCTACTTCGCGGCCGCGAGCATTCGCCGGTGGTGGCAAGAGATGGGGACCTCCCGCTTTCCCCACGCCACCGAGTTGTTCATCACCGCGGACGGCGGGGGGAGCAACGGGTACCGCACCCGCTTGTGGAAGGTCGCGTTGCAGGGTCTGGCCGACGCGATCGGCATGAAGCTGACGGTGAGCCACTTCCCGCCGGGCACGAGCCAGTGGAACAAGGTGGAGCACCGGCGGTTCAGCTTCATCACCCAGAACTGGCGCGGCAAGCCGTTGGTGAGTGTCCAGGTGATCGTCAACTTGATCGCCGCCACGCGAACCAAGAAGGGGCTCATCGTGAGAGCCGCGCTCGACGAAGGCAAGTACGAGACCGGCATCACTGTCACGGACGAGCACCTGGCCAAGGTGAACCTCAAGCCGGCTCAGTTCCACGGCGAATGGAACTACACCATCACTCCCCACTGCACAAAAAGTTGACGACTTTATTTTTGCCCGACCCCTAAGATCGTCCCGGCCTTGATCGAGGTCGTCGAGCCGACGACCGGCGGCGACCCGATGGGGCCGACCAGGTTCGTCCGCCGCAGCCTCCCGGCCATCGGGGCCGACCTGGAGCGGCTCGGCCACGACCTCTGCCCCACCACCGTCGCCCGGCTGCTGCGGGACCAGGACTATTCGTTGCGGGTCAACCGCAAGCGATTCACCGGGTCGGATCACCCCGATCGGGACCGGCCGTTCCGCAAGATCGACGAGGGGATCGCTATCTTCGAGAACCTGGGCCCGCCGATCCTCAGCGTGCACAGCAAGAAGACGGAACTGATCGGCGACTTCAAGAACGCCGGGGCGTCCTGGTGCCTCCAGCCCGAGGAGGTCAACGTCTACGACTTCCACAGCGACGCCGATGGTCGGGCCACACCGTACGGCATCTACGACGTGCTCTCGGGCACGGGCCACATCGGCGTCGGCACCTCGGCGGACACCCCCGCCTTTGCCGTCGAGGCGATCGGTTCCTGGTGGGCTCGCTTCGGATGCGACCGCTACCGAGGGGTCAAGGAGTTGCTGATCCTGGCCGACGGCGGCGGCAGCAACGGCCATCGCCCCCGACTCTGGAAGGCCCGGTTCCAGGAGCGGATCGCCGACCGCTACGGGCTGCATGTGACGGTCTGCCACTACCCGACCGGGGCGTCGAAGTGGTACCCGGTGGAGCACCGGCTGTTCGGCCCGGTGAGCATCAACTGGGCGGGGCAACCACTGCGGAGCCTGGAGGCGATGCTGGGCTGGGTCCGGGGGACGGAGGTTGGCGGGACGGGGGTGACGGCGAGCCTGGACCGTGCGGAGTATCCGACCAAGGTCAAGGTGCCGGATGCGGTGATGGAGCGGCTGGACCTGGAGCACCATGCGATCTGCCCAGACTGGAACTACACCATCGGCCCTCGACGATCGCAATGGCGGCACTGAAAGGGATCAAGAGATAGTTATAACTTGTTCATAGATGGATCTTTACGTCGATGATCGGGTTGTCCAAGGCGTCACTCCGTCGTTCCATGAGATCCTCCTCCCGGGCGTCGTCCCTCCGGACTTCCGGACTTAGGGGACCGGGCCACGTGGCGATGAAACCCGGCGCCACCGACGACGGCGGAGTCGGTGACGTCGGGCTCTTTCGCGAAGAACTTGTAATCGCTGTTGCCTCCGTTCGCCTGAACGCGTCGGGAATGGCTCGGAGGATTCCTCATTTCGGGTGGCACGCCCGGAGTCCTCGGCGGGCGTGGGCGAGCGGTTCCCAGGCCCGTCGAACTTCGGGCGCGACCCGCCGCGAATCACGGCTCCGGCCAGAGAGAGTTGAGGAGTTCCACGGTCCGCTCGACGAGAACCTGACCACCTTCCGAGCCGACAAGGTTGCTCTCCGCGATCGCGCTGTAGCCCCCGCCACGGGCGGCGCGGGCGGTCGGGACGTACGATCCTGGGCCGGCGAGCTGGATAAGAAACGTCTGAAGTGCGCGGCTGCGGGACTTCATCTGGATGCCGAACTCGGTGAACAACTCGAAGTCGTTGGTGGCGATCGCGACGTCGCCCAGCCGGATCGCGTGCAGTTCCATCGGAATACGGCTCGACGTCGCCGGACTGCTGGCGCTCGAACCGCTTCACGACGTCCCCGTGCCAGACCACCAGCCTGCGGTTGCGGGGGTCCTTCGAGAGCGTCTCGACCTTCGACGCTGGCCTCGGCGGCCTCGGCCTCGGTGACCTCGCGGACGGGCAACTCGATCGTCGCGACCTTGTGGGCAAGGACCACGTCGGAGTGCTGTTCCTGGCGAGCCCCCTCGTACGCCTCGTCCCAGGCGGCGACGACCCGACGCGACAGCTCTTGCAGCCGGGTCAGTCCGCGGAGCGCCCGCATGCGTTCCTCGGCGCGTTTGCGGTACATCAGGTGGGGCGACTGGTCGCCGGCCGTGCCGGTCCAGGCCAGGACGAGCAGGTCCTGGCCGTGCCGCGATCGGAGGGTCTCGCGGACGTCGTGCCAGAAGTCGGCATTGATGAACGATTCCCCTTCGACCTCCTGCGAGGGGCATGCGACGTTGATCGCCGTGGCGAGCAGGTTGCCGTCGTCGTCCCAGAAGACGAGCACCTCGACCCCGTGGTCCTCGGGGCCCTCGATGCCGCGGAAGTCGGGCCGATCTGTGGGGCCGTACATCTGCGCCCGGCCGTCGGCGTACACCGAGCGGCGATTCTGGCCCAGCACGGCGTGCCCGAGCCCCCAGCCGACCCGACCCGGCTTGCGGGATTCCCAGGCCCGGACGGCCGCCTCGGCGACGCGCGTCGCGAGGAACTCCACGTACTCGGACGGCTGCATGACGCCGTCCTTCGGAATCTCGTAGTCCCCCTCCGCCATGACGGGCGCGGTGTGGGTGTGGGTGGCGTTGAGCACCACCTTGCGACGATCGAGGCCGGGAATCCGGTCGCCGACCAGTTGCCGGACCCGTTCGAGGACCGGGGCCTCGATCACGACGAGGTCGCACGAAACCAAAATCGCCTGATCGACAGTCTGGTCTCTCTCGCGCGATTCCAGGGCGAGGGCCGTGGCCATCACCGGGGTCTCAACGTCCCGGGAGATCCGGGTATGCATCTGCCCCGCAAGCGCGACGGGCCGGTCGGGGGTGATGCTCACGGTGGCCCCGCCGACGTGCAGCTTGGCGGCCGGGCATTCGGCGATCGCGACGAATGTCGATAGGGCGGCGACGATCCAGAAGGTCCTTGACGGCCTCATCGTTCTTGCTGACGGCATGACTGGTTTCCTCTCGGTTCGATTCCTGAAGACGGCGGATTCTCTCGGGAGTCGCGATCAACGACCTCGGTCACTCCTCTGGATCCGACACCAGCTCTTCCCGAAGGCTCGTGCCGTGAACACGGCACCCTTCGCCCCGGGCGGGGCTCTTGATGCACCCGTTCAACCCTCGCCGGGCGACGGGGTCGTACTGGCTCACCAGGTCGTCGAGGACCTCGTCGAGCGACTCCTCCGTGTGGACCCAGACGGCGAGCGTGAATTGGCCCCGGCCCAGTTCGAGCCCGAGGCTCGGATCAGCCTCGACGTAAGAGGACTTCCCGTCGAACCTTGCCGCGCCGCGGGCTGCGCCACCGAAGCCGGGCGCGGACAGTTCGACGGCGATGGCCCGGCCGTGGTGGCCTTGGCCCGAGGCGTCGTTCGTGTCACCGGCGAACTTCCAGTGGCCGATCAGGCTGCCGTCGTCCGCGCAGGCGGGAAGGGCGGCGAAGGACAGGGCCAGTAACAAGGTCCACCGCATGGAAGGTCCCCACGATTCCGGGTGAGGTTCGGTCCGTCCGGGACACTCCGAAGGGCAATGGGCGTTACTGCCGCCTCATGCCGTGGAGAGAATAACCGGAACCGGCGAGGTAATCGAGCGGCTTGGGACCGCGGCTGGACGGCGGTAATCCTCGGGCGATCGTGCGTCTCCTCGGTCCCGGTCGACGGGTCGCTGGCGTCCAGGGAGTCGATCCGCGAGCCCGGGTGTGTGATCGATGGGCGCTTCGGATCGAGCGATCGCTCTGGTAGATTGGGCGGTGGTGCTTCCCGTCCGGAACCGGAGCCTTCGTCCATGCCAAGCCAGATAACCCGGAGCCGCTCGACCCCGCGGCCGAATCGTTGGGAGGCGTCAGCCGCCTGCTCGTTCCTCGCCGTCGCGGTATTCGCAGCCGGGATGACGCCAGGGCGGGCCAACGCCGCTGATGAGAAGTGGAAGGCCGGTCTGCGCGGGTCGTGATCACTCCGGAGACGGACGTCTGGCTCGCCGGCTACGGCACCAAGCGCGCCCCCGACGGCAAGCTGCACGACCTCTGGGCGAAGGCCCTCACTTTGGAGGACGCGGACGGTCGCCGCGCGGTGCTCATCACGAGCGATTTCCAGGGCGTCCCCAAGCTGGTGAGCGACCGGGTCTTCGAGCGACTCCGGGCTGAGTTCGGGCTTGAGCGACGCCAGGTCATGTTGACCTTCTCGCACAATCACTGCGGGCCCCGGCTGGGGGACGACCTGGTCGATTACTATCCGGTCGAGGACGAGCAGGTCGCACTGGTGGACGAGTACACCGACCTCGTGGTGGAGAAGCTGGTCCGGCTCGTCGGCGAGTCGCTCGCGGCGCTCGCCCCGGCCAGCCTCCAGACCGGCGAGGGGCGGGCGACCTTCGCCGTGAACCGCCGAAACAACCGGGAGGCCGAGGTCCCCGTGCTTATCGAGCAGGGCAAGCCGCTGGCCGGACCGGTGGACCATGTCGTGCCGGTGCTCACCGTCACGCGGCCCGATGGCCGTCTGGCGGCCGTGCTCTTCGGTTACGCCTGCCACCCGACGACGCTCAGCTTCAACACCTGGTGTGGCGATTATCCGGGCTTCGCCCAGCTCGAACTGGAACAGGCCCATCCGGGGGCCACGGCGATGTTCGTGAACACCTGCGGGGGCGACCAGAACCCACTGCCACGCCGCACAGTCGAGCTCTGTCGCAGCTACGGCCACCGGCTCGCTTCGGCCGTCGAGGACGCGATGCGAGCCCCCTTGCGGCCGATCCGGCCGGAGCTGCGGACCGCCTTCGACCACGTCGAGTTGCCGTACCTGAAGGTCGTCGCCCGCGAAGAGCTGGCGGTGCGGGTGAACGACGACAACCCGATCCTCGCCCGCTGGGCCGCACGCATGTTGAGCAAGCTGGACGCTGGCGAATCCTTCGCGCCGACGTACCCGTATCCGGTCCACGCCTGGAGGCTCGGGAGCGACACGATCATCATCGGACTCGGCGCCGAGGCGGTCGTCGACTACGCTCTCCGGTTCAAGCGCGCGTACGGGCCTGGCACGTGGGTCTGCGGATATGTGGACGACATGATCGCTTACATCCCCTCCCGACGGGTCTGGGAGGAAGGCGGTTACGAGGGCGGCTCGAACCTCTACGAGTACGGCCGGCCCGCGTTCCGCTGGGCGGGCGACGTCGAGGACCGGATTGCCGCGACGCTGGACCGGCTCGTGAAACGGGTCCGCGAGTAGCCCGAGGGCCGCGCCTGGGCCGACCCCGCTCCATAACCGCTCCCCACCGGAGTGCCCCGGACCCGGATGGTCTGCGGTCACACGATCGCGATGGCCTCGATCTCAATCTCAAGTCCCTCGATCGCGAGTTCCGTGACACCCACGGCGGTGGATGCGGGAAAGGGCTCCTTCAGGTACTCCAGGCGGACCTTGCGGTAGGCCGCGAGGTCGCGCTGGAGGTGCACGAAGTACGCGCGGAGCATGACCACGTCGGCGAACGAGGCGTCCGCCGCTTTCAGGACCAGGCCGATGCGGTCGAACGTCTGGCGAAGCTGCGTCTCCATGTCCGCTCCCACGTCCTCCGGCCCCTGCCCGGAGACGAACACGACCCGCCGCCCCTCGGCAACGATACCGGGAGAATACCCGGACGCGGCCGCCGGCGCGCCCTCGGGGAAGAGGCTCCGAACCTTGGCTCGCGGCTCCTCCTCGGCCGCCGAGGCCGCGCCCTCCCCGGGACCCGCCAGGGTTCCCACGGCGGCCCCGAGGACGGCCGCGCTCAGAAAATTACGCCGATCGTTGCCTGTCATGTCGTTACCTCGCGGGATAGGCCCATCATCGGTCAGAAGTGGAACTTCGAGACACCCTCGCCCGGACAACCAAGCGCACCCCGTGATCGGGGCTGGCGATGAGATCATGCACCCCGGTTCAAGGCTTGACGGCGTCGAAGTACTCATCGAAGACGCGAGCCAGTTGCCCGCCGTAGCGCTCCCAGTGCGCGCCCGAGGGGTAGTCATCCAGGCCGGCGATCCAGTTGACATTCAGCTCGTGCACGGCCGCGTCGATGCCGTAGGCGCTGGAGCCAGCCCTCGCCGAGCGTCCCGGCATTGCGGAATTCCCCCGACGTGCTCCCCTCGGTGAACCAGGTGTGCTCGCGGAGCAATGACTCCAGCGTCTTCATGCGCTCCAGGTGACGTTCCAGCCCTGCGACCGGCGGTCGGCTAACGTGAAGCCGGCCGTTCCCGTCGTTGTGCAACTCGAGCCGCCAGGTGTGGCCGGTGCTCCTGCCGGATCATGTCCTCCAGCCAGGTTTCCAGGGCGTGATTCTCCGGCGAAAGCTCCGGGTCGGCGGGCTGGTCCCAGTTGCGGTTCAGATCCTTGCCGCGCAGGTTGAACCGCGTCCGGCCGTGCGCGACGCCGTCCTTGTTGGCCATCGGCAGCACGTAGACGCAGTAGTGCTCGAGATACCGCTTCGCCTCGTCGTCGTCCCGGAGCAGCCGGTTGACCAGGCCCTGCACGACCCAGTTGCCGCCCGGCTCCCAGGGGTGCGCCGCGCCCGGAGGAAGACCCGGTAGGGCGCGTCGGGATGGCCGACCCGGACGATCTCCAGACCGCGTCCCTCGGCCGTCTCGCCGATGGGTCTGATCTCCACGAGTGGGCTTTTCGCGATCGAATCCAGCCAATGCTTCAGGTCGGAGAGGCGATAGGGCTCGACGCGGGCGACGTAAAGCTCGGGGCCGGGCATCGTGACAGCCAGCCGCACGCGGTTGCCGGGGAGCCGCTCCAGCGGGACCGGCTTCCACGTCTTCCCATCCGGGGAGACGACGGCGACCTTCAACTCGTTCGCGACCGACGCCTCGCGGCCGTTCCAGACGTTGTCCAGGTTCCGGAACTCCAGGGTGAGCGCGGTGCCCGCCTTCGCGTGGACCCGGAAGTGGAAGTGGCCCGCGGCGCGGTTCGGCGAGGACCGCTCGTGGTCGTAGAGCAGGTGCACGAGGATGGCGCCGTCGGGCGCGGCCTCGTACCAGAGCGGCGAGGCGTTCTCGAAACCGGTGTCGATGTACTCGAGCCCGGTCCCAGGGGATGGCGCGGGGCTGTCGGGATCGGCCTGCCGGCAGACGCCTCCGATGTTGGTGCGGTCGCCGACGAGGAGCCCGAGGGTCGTCGGCTCATCCGCCGGGGCCTGGACCGGCAACAGGAGCCATGCGACGAGGCACCAGGACCGCAAGGAACTCAGAGTCTGTTCCAAAAGGGGCGTCGGCTGTAGTTTGGGGGGATGGAACGCAAAGCCTACCCCAGCGACCTGACCGACGCCCAGTGGCGCCTCCTCGCTTCCCTGATCCCCGAGGCCAAGCCCGGCGGCAGGCCCCGCAAGTACGAGATGCGCGAGGTCATCAATGGCCTGCTCTACCTCAACCGCGAGGGCTGTTCCTGGCGGGCGTTGCCCCACGACCTGCCCCACTGGAAGACCTGCTACAACTTCTTCCGCCGGTTCGAGGCCGACGGCACCTGGGACGCCCTGGTCGCCGCGTTGCGGGGGGAGGTGCGGACGAAGCTCGGCACACCGACGCCCAGCGGCGCCTGCATGGATAGCCAGTCGGCCAAGACGGCGCACGGCGGGGCCGAGGTCGGCGTCGATGGCGGCAAGATGGTGCGGGGCCGCAAGCGACATATCGTCACCGACACGCTGGGGTTGCTGCTGATCGTCGTGGTCACCGCGGCGAACCTCGACGACGGGGCGACGGCACCGCGGCTGCTGGCCGGTCTGCCCGCCGTGACGTTCCCCCGGCTGGCCGTGGTGTGGGCGGACCGGAAGTACCGCAACTCCCGGCTCGACGCCTGGCTGTCGGGCCAGGACCGGCTCCGCGTGGAGGTGAGCTCGAAGCCCGAGGGCGAGCGGGGGTTCAAGCCGCTGAAGGTGCGGTGGGTGGTCGAGCAGACCTTCGGCTGCCTGCTGCGGTGGCGGCGGCTGGTGCGGGACTTCGAGCGGCTGCCGGAGACGAGCGAGGCGATGGTCAAGCTCAGCTCGATCCATCGGATGGTCCGCCGTGCCCGGCCGCCGCGATGGCGGAAGAAATTCCGCTACAAGCGGCCGCCCAAAGCGGCCGCTTGAGTCTTTTGGAACAGTCTCTCATACGCCGCATCCGACACGTCCTCCTCAATGTCCGTGGTTTCGCCTGTTTGGGGCCGGCGTCGCGCGGGCCCGGAGCATCGATTGAACGCTCGGGATTCCAGAAAGTCCACCGTCAGCTCTCGCCTTCTTCGATCCACGATACTCTCGATCTCACCGGCCGCGTAGAATGAACGCAGTCGCCACCCAGTTCGTTCCGGAAGCCGCCATGTTGATCGTCCACGTCCACATCCAGGTGAAGCCCGACCAGGTCGAAGCCTTCAAGGCCGCCAGCATCGAGAACTCGCGGAACAGCCTGCAGGAGTCAGGGATCGCGCGGTTCGACGTGCTCCAGCAGCAGGACGACCCCACGCGATTCCTGCTGGTCGAGGTCTACCGCACTGCCGAGGCCCCGGCGGCCCACAAGCAGACGGGGCACTACAAGCGATGGGCCGAGGCCGTGGCCGACATGATGGCGGTGCCGCGTTCGAGCGTGAAGTTCGAAAGGGTCTATCCCGAGGCGGGAATTTCATGACGTTCGAGTTCGCCACCGCCGGCCGCATCCTCTTCGGGTGCGGCCAGTTGCGGCAGGTCCCCGCACTGGCCCGGGGACTCGGCCGGCGGGCGCTCTTGGTCCTGGGGGCCTCCAATCGCGGACGCGAGGGGTTGACGCAGGCACTGGGCGAGGCCGGCATCCGCCCGGTGAGCTTCAACGTGGGCGGCGAGCCGACCACCCACCTCGTGGACGAGGCGACCCGGATGGCCCGCGCCGAGGGCTGCGATTTGGTGATCGCCCTGGGCGGAGGGAGCGTGATCGACGCCGGCAAGGCCGTGGCGGGCCTGCTCGGCAATCCGGGAGTGGCCCTGGATTACCTGGAACTGGTGGGCGGGGGGAAGTCGCTGGCCAACCCCGGCGTGCCGTTTGTCGCCATCCCCACCACGGCGGGCACGGGCGCCGAGGTGACCCGAAACGCCGTGCTGGACGTCCCCGAGCACAAGGCCAAGGCGAGCCTGCGGAGTCACCACCTGCTCCCCCGCCTGGCCATCGTCGATCCCGAGCTGACCCTGTCGATGCCGCCCGAGGTCACGGCGTACACGGGCATGGATGCGCTGACGCAGCTCATCGAGCCATTCGTCAGCCACGCCGCGAACCCGCTCACCGACGGTATCTGCCGCGAGGGGCTCGCGCGGGCGGCGCGATCGCTGGCAGCGGTCTACCGCGACGGGTCCGATCTCACGGCACGCGAGGAGATGGCGCTCGCCGCGCTCTGCGGCGGGATGGCCCTGGCCAATGCGAAGCTCGGTGCGGTGCACGGGTTCGCTGGCGTCCTGGGCGGTGCCACCGGCCAGGCTCACGGCGCCCTCTGCGCCCGACTGCTCCCTCACGTCATGGAGGTCAACCTCCGCGCGGCCGACGAACGGGGCGCCCGGCGATCCTCGGGCGGTACACCGAGATCGCGCGGATCTTGACGGGCAACCCCGGGGCCGACGCCCAAGACGGAGTCTCCTGGGTGCGCGCGCTCTGCCACGACATGGAGATCCCGCCGCTGCGGAAGGCGGGTCTCTCCAGCGCCGATTGCGGCCGGCTGATCCCGCTGGCCAAGCATGCCAGCAGCATGCAGGGCAACCCCCTGAAGCTGTCCGATGAGGAACTGTGCGAGATCCTCGAAGCGGCGATCTAGAGCGGATTTCGTTCGGTCGTCGAGGAACACAGCCGGGGGCGGCAGTGCCACAAGATTTGTGGTCCAGCCCGCCCCGGCTGGTCGGCTCTACACGCATGCGGGAATCGCTCTCGAGCGGCTCCCGCTCGCGCGGACCGTGGGCGTGCCCCCGGCCGAGGACCCGCGCGGAGCGTCTCGGCGACGCGCCAGGGACGCCAGGAGGACGCCGTGAAGACGCGCCGGGGACGCCGTGAGGACGCGCTTTGCGGTAGAAAGTCTCAATCCGCAATTCGTTATCCCTAGATCATTTACCAAGGGGAAATTGCCCATCTTGAAGTTCGTTCGGCACCCTGGACGCGCCGCGTCGGCGTCGCCACCGAGACCGAATTGCCAAAGAGTCCGGCGCACCGGGCGGCGGATCGCATCGAGGAAGATACGACACGAGGGAGTGCCGTGCGAACGGGTCGAGGAGATTACTCCGGAGGCGTGAGCGGCCCGCCCGACATCCGGGAACCGCTCTAACGGGCGATCCCGCGCGACTCGTGTTGCACCTGCACATCGCGGTCCGGCTGACAGACTCCGGCCGTGATCTCGTACGACCGGAGCCGCGCAACGTGGTCAGGGATCTGCGAGGCGAGGATGAGCTCGTCCGCGCCGGTCACGCGGGCGATTTCCTGAAGGCCGCGCCGCAGGGACTCCGCCGAGCCGACCGCCGAGCAGCGGGTCATCCGGTCGACGTGCTTGCGTTCCGTCGCCGTCCACAGGCCGTCCATCGAATCGACCGGTGGAGGGATCTCGCGGGGGCTACCGCGCACGAGGTTCAGGAACGCCTGCTGGAGCGAGGTGAAGAGCCGCCGTCCTTCCTCGTCGGTGTCGGCGGTGAAGACATTCACGCCGACCATCGCGTACGGCTCCAAGAGCACGTCCGATGGCTCGAAGTTCCGGCGGTAGAGGTCCAATGCTCCGAGCAGGAAATCGGGCGCGAAATGCGAGGCGAACGCGAAAGGGAGCCCGAGGCGGGCGGCCAGCCGGGCGCCGAAGTCGCTCGAACCGAGCAGCCAGATGGGGACGTTGAGCCCCTCGCCGGGGACGGCATGCACCCCGCCGCCCGGCCCCCCGGGTTGGAAGTAGGCCCGGAGCTCCGCGAGGTCTTCGGGGAACGTGTCGCCGCCCCCGGGGTGCCTCCGGAGCGCCCGGGCTGTCCGCGGGTCACCGCCCGGGGCGCGCCCCAGGCCGAGGTCGATCCGCCCCGGAAAGAGCGACTCCAGGGTCCCGAACTGCTCGGCGATCACCAGTGGCGCGTGGTTGGGCAACATGATTCCGCCCGAGCCGACCCGGATCGTCGCGGTGCCACCGGCCACGTGAGCGATGAGCACGGCCGTCGCGGCGCTGGCCACGCCCGGGATGCCGTGGTGCTCCGCCAGCCAGAAGCGACGATAGCCCCACCGCTCGGCATGGCGGGCGAGGTCCAGGGTGTTGCGGAACGCCTCGGCGGCCGAGCCACCGATGCGGATTGGCGCGAGATCGAGGATCGAAAGCGGGAGATCCAGGGCGTGATCCACGGCGTTCACTCCGTCGCGTCGCGGCGCGCGTCTGCCCGTTCACACGGGGGCCGGGTTTCGCTCGGCGAAGCCCCGCTGGTGCCAGTACGGGTAGGCCAGCGGCGTGTCGCTCGCGGCGTCGAGCCGGGCCACCTGCTCGGGGCTCAGGGCCCAACCGGTCGCCCCAAGGTTCTGCCGCAACTGATCCTCATTACGGGCGCCGATGATGACGGTGGACACCGTCGGCCGCTGCAGGAGCCAGTTCAGGGCGACCTGGGGGACGGTCTTGCCCGACTCCGCGGCCACGGCGTCGAGGGCGTCGACGACGCGGTAGAGGGACTCCTCCGGGACCTGCGGGCCGACGTCCCGGGCGACCTGGCTCCGGAGTCGGCTCGTCTCGGGCAGGGGTTGGCCGCGACGGATCTTGCCGGTGAGCCGGCCCCAGCCCAGGGGGCTCCAGACGACCGTGCCGACCTTCTGGTCAAGGGCCAGCGGCATCAGCTCCCATTCGAAGTCGCGGCCGACGAGCGAGTAGTACGCCTGATGCGCCACGTAGCGGGGGTAGCCGTAACGGTCCGAGACGGCCAGCGACTTCATCAGGTGCCAGCCGGAGAAGTTCGAGCCGCCGATGTAGCGGATCTTCCCGGCGCGCACCAGGTCGTCGAGCGTCGAGAGCACCTCCTCGACGGGCGTCACGGCGTCGAAGCCGTGGAGCTGGTAGAGGTCGATGTAGTCGGTCCGAGCCGCCTCAGGCTCCCCTCCACTGCTCGGATCAGGTGATGCCGCGAGGAGCCGACGTCGTTCGGCTCCGGACCGGCGCGGAAGGTCCCCTTGGTGGAGATGAGGACCTGGTCGCGTCGGCCCTTGATCGCCTGCCCCAGGATCTCCTCGGCCGCCCCGCCGGAGTAGATGTCGGCCGAGTCGAACAGGGTCAGACCCGCCTCAAGGCAAATGTCGACCAGCCGCGTGGCCTCCGCCACGTCGGTCTGGCCCCAGGCCTTGAACAGCTCGCCGCCGCCGCCGAAGGTGCCGGTGCCGAGGCTCAGGGCCGGAACCTTCAGCCCCGACCCACCGAGTTGCCTGAACTCCATCCGTCTCGCTCCTCGTCGCTGGCGCCCCGAGGGCGCGTTCCCGACCGTCCGGGGTACAATGTAGCGGAAGGCCGCCATTCGGGGTTGGGACGGGTCGTCCCTGCTTTTTTCGATGATCGACGAACATCGAACATTCTAGGGAGGCGAGGTCCATGAGGCAACTCCGGCATCCCGAGGCCGGCGCGATCACCCTCGAAGGGGTGCTGGCGGCGCTGAGCGACCCGGTCCGCCTCCGGATCGTCGCGACCCTGGCCGAGACGGCGGGGGAGCGGGCCTGGGGAGACTTCGACGTCGAGGTCGGGGCCTCGACCTTGAGCCACCACATGAAGGCCCTGCGGCTCGCCGGCGTGATCGTCCACCGAAAGGAAGGGACGCGCTGCTTCGTCTCCCTGCGTCGCGACCTGGAGGACCGGTTCCCCGGACTTCTCGCCTGCATCCTCGGGTTTGCGAACGGCCGGCGCAACGGCGAGGAGGCTCGACGAGGAGGTCCGCGGCGCCCTCGTCCCCTCCGCACGACGGACGCGACGAGGTGAGGCCCCGGGACCATCCCCGGGGACGATCCGCGACGGGGGACCGCTTGACGTGCCCTCTATTTCTTGCATAGGCAGGCAACGGCGGCCGGTCGAGAGGATCGACGCCGGTTCGGGCTCGTGTCACCAAAAGGAAGCGAGATCATGGCAACTCAGGACAGGGTCGCGTTCATCACCGGGGCGAACAAGGGGATCGGTCTGGAGACGGCCCGGGGACTCGGCCAGTTGGGGATCGCCGTCCTCATCGGCAGCCGCGACGAGGCGAAGGGACGCGCCGCCGCCGACGAGCTTCGCCAGGAAGGGATCAAGGATGTCGAATCCATCCGGTTCGACGTCACCCGACCCGACGACCACCGGGCCGTCGCCCATCACCTGGAAAGCCGCCACGGCAAGCTCGACATCCTGGTGAACAACGCGGGGGTCGCGCTCGACGAGGCGGACTTCGGCGCCCTGGGGGTGTGAATACCACCTCAACGGTGACGCAGGAGATCCTCCACGCGACCTTCGAGACGAACTTCTTCGCCGTGATTGCCCTCACACAGGCCCTCCTGCCCCTGATCCGCCAGTCCCCGGCCGGTCGGATCGTCAACCTGTCGAGCATCCTCGCCTCGCTGACGATCCACTCCGAGCCGACGTCCCCCATCTACGGCATGAAGACGTTCGCCTACGACGCTTCCAAGACGGCGCTCAACGCCTTCACCGTCCACCTGGCGCACGAACTGAGGGGGACGCCGATCAAGGTGAACTCCGCGCATCCCGGCTGGGTGAAGACGGACATGGGCGGACCGTCGGCCCCGATGGATGTCTCCGAGGGCGGCAAGACGAGCGTGCAACTGGCGACCCTGTCCAACGACGGTCCGACGGGCGGCTTCTTCCATCTCGGCGAGCCGTTGCCCTGGTGAACCGGGCGGTCGGGGCCACCAGTCTGGCGACGGCCGGTGGGCGGGAGGAGCGGCCGGGCCGCTGGGCGCTACGGCGTCATCACGATCGGCCCGACGGTTCGTCGGCCCTCGAGGTCGCGGTGGACCTGGGCCGCCTCGGTGAGTGGGTAGCGGTGTCGGATCTCGACCCTGACCGTACCGTCGCGGAGCACGTCGAACACGTCCCGGGCGGTGGCTTCGAGGTCCGCCCGGGTGGCCGTGTATGTCGCAAGCGTCGGGCGGGTCAGGTACAGCGAGCCCTTCTGGGAGAGAATGCCGATGTCGAAGGGCACGACTTTCCCGGACGCGTTTCCGAAACTAACCATCAATCCTCGTGGCCGCAGGCAGTCGAGCGACGACAGGAACGTGTCCTTGCCGACCGAGTCGTACACCACCGGGACGCCCTCGCCACTCGTGATCTCGCGCACGCGCCGGGCGATGTCCTCGCGGGTCGAGATGATGACGTGGCGCGCAGCCGTGGGTTCTGGCGATCTCCGCCTTCTCGTCCGATCCGACGGTGCCGATGACCGTCGCCCCGAGCGCGTGGAGCCACTGGCAGGCGATCAGCCCGACCCCGCCGGCGGCCGCGTGGAAGAGCACTGTCTCCCCCGCCTTGACCGGGTAGGTGCGGCGGATCAGGTACTGGGCGGTCATCCCCTTGAGCATCACCGCCGCCGCCGTCTCGTCCGGCACGTCGTCGGGGATGGGGACCAGGATGTGGGCTGGCACGAGCCGGGTTTCCGCGTAGGAGCCGGGCGGCCCGCCCGCATAGGCAACGCGGTCGCCTGGCTTGACGACCGCGACGCCCGTCCCGACGGACTCGACCACCCCGGCGGCCTCGCTGCCGAGCCCGCCTGGCAGGGGGATCGGGTAGAGGCCGGAGCGGTGGTATGTATCAATGAAGTTCACCCCGACGGCGGTATGCCGGATGCGGGCCTGCCCCTCGCCCGGTTCGCCGACCTCGACATCCTCCCATCGCAGGACCTCGGGGCCGCCGGTGGCGGTGATCCGGATCGCTTTTGGCATGCTGTCCTCCTCAGGGAACTTGATGGAACCGTTCCGCGATCGCCTCACGAAATTGGGCAGTTCGCACGGTTCTCGGGTCAACCGGTGGTCCGACGGACGTTATACCAGCTGGAAGTCGGTCGGTTCGCAAGTCGGCTGAACGCTGAAGACCAGAACCACGAATTCGTCCCATCTTCCATGAGGTGAGCCAAGGCGAGGCGGGGAGGAATCCGACCTGTTGATTCCGAGCATCGGAACGTCGCTTCGCGTGGATCGGCCCTCTACTTGGAGGGGGCAAGCGATCCGAATCCGTGCGGTCCTTGATATGGATGAGCGATCCGAACTGGCCGAGCGGGTCCAGACGGTCAGGCGGGAATTGTTCGGTGAAGGCGTCCGGGTGCTCGCGAGCGCGCTGGGCATCTCTGTTCGATCCTGGCGTCGTTACGAGTCGGGCACCAGGATACCCGCTCCGGTCATCCTCCGGTTCCTCGTTGTCACGGGTGTGAGTCCGCACTGGCTCTTGACAGGGGAGGGGGAGCGTTACGGGAGGCGCGGCGGTTCGAGTCGGATGTCGGAGTGAGGGGGGCGATCCGGGCCGATCAAGATCGATTGGCCATCCCTTTCGGGACCGGACTGACGGACAGTGGGGGTGATCCTGGCTCGGCCCACTTCATCGGCCTGAAGCCGCGCAAGCCAGGAACCCCCCATTCTGTGTTTACACGATTGAGTAGGCAGCGGATTGACGGCTCCCGGCGGCGAGCCGAGTGGCCCCGGCATCGCGGACCGAGACGACCGGGACCGCGTCAACGTGGCGTTCTTGGCCCCTCACCAGGCGGTGGCCATGACTCGGCCGATCTGATCGACGGTTTCGCCCATCTGCAGGGCCGTCGCGATGTTCGGCCCGATGAAGCCTCGCGAGACGAACGCCATCCGGGATTCCAGACGTTGCCAGGCACCGGCGACGCTGCGAAACTCGGCTGAGAGCTGGGCCGGACTGGCACCGCTCGTCGCGAGCTGGCGGAAGCGGATGGCCGCATTCCGGAGGACCGTGGCGTCGGCCAGGAACCGGCCACCCTGGGGAACCTTGCGGGCGTTGTGGCGAAAGGCGCCGAGGAAGGCGTTGGCCTGGGAGATCAGGTTGTCCGCCAGGGGAATGACGGACGACGTGGGTGAGTACCGGATGCCGAATGTTGAGGGGGTAGTCCCTGGTAAGGGACGGCGTCGGGAATGACCGGATCGCTGTATCGGCTCGGGTACGGGGTCGGGGGTAGCGATTGGTAGGGATCACCATACCGGACCTGGGCCTGGGCCGTGGACAGACCTGACAGAACGGTCAGAAGGACGGCGAGTTGGGTCGGTAACCTCATGATGCGTCTCCTGGATTTTGATACCCTTCATGTGAGGACAAGGGCAAAGGCCGTGCCATCGCTATCGAGTCGACACCTCGGGGCAGGGCCCTGACGCCTTGGGGAGATCCCTGGTCCATCGGACGACTTCTCTCGCCGAGAACCTGGAGGGACGTCCGGTCCGCGGACTGGCGGGTCGCTCCTGGCCCAACCGGGGAGACAAGCAATCCATGGTTTTTTAGCTCATCGATGCGGTGTTGATCTTCTGGTCTCGGCAGGGGTTGGGCCGCTAAGATGGTTGCGGGCATTGCTCCTTGAGACGCCGGGACAGACTGGCCGAGTTTCCAAACCGATGTATCAGATGGCTGCAGGTACTCGTGTCGTGGCTCGTTATGGGGCCGCCCTGGTGATCGTGGTTCTCGCCACGGTAGCCCGGTGGCTCCTCGACCCGTTCTTCGGCGAGACGGTCCCCTGGATCACCTACTTTGCGGCGGTCGCCCTCACCTCGTGGCTCGGGGGGTTCGGGCCTGGCCTGTGCTCGCTCGTCCTCGGTGCGGCGGTCGCGAACTACCTCTTCATGCCGCCACGCGGTTCGTTCACGCTGGCCGAAACCGGCGAAATCGTGAGCCTGTTGACCTACCTGGTGCTGGGCACGGCCATCGTGTTGCTGGTCGAGTCTCTCCGACGCGCCGAGTCTCGAGCCGACGGGCAGAGTGAGTGGTTTCGCGTCACGCTCTCCAGCATCGGGGACGCCGTGATCGCCACGAACGGGGAGAGTCGGGTGATCTTGCTCAACGCCGAGGCCGAGGCTCTGACCGGATGGACCCGCGAGGAAGCCGCCGGCCAGCCTCTCGAAACCGTCTTTCAGCTCGTCCACGCGGAGTCCCGCCAGCGTGTCGAGAGCCCCGTTGGTCAGGTGCTTCGCGAACGACAGGATGTCGGTCCGGTGGACAACACGTTGTTGATTGCCAGAGATGGTACGTTGAGGCCAATCGCCGAGAGGGCCGCCCCGATCCGGGATGCGGAGGGTCGAGTCGCCGGTGTCGTCCTCGTCTTCCGGGACATCGGTGGGAGGAGGCGGGGCGAGGAGGCGCTGCAACATCTGGCGGCGATCGTCGAATCGTCGGACGACGCCATCATCGGCAAGTCCCTGGAGGGCCGAATCACGAGCTGGAACCGAGCGGCGGAGCGGATCTTCGGCTACGCGGCTGATGAGATGATCGGGCAATCGATCGCGTTGCTCATGCCGCCGGATCATGCGGAGGATCTGGCCCGCATCCTGGGACACATCCGGCGCGGCGAGCGCGTGGACCATTACCAGACGCGGCGTCGGCGAAAGGATGGCCGGATCATCGACGTCTCGCTGACGGTCTCCCCGATCCGGGACTCTGAGGGCCAGATCATCGGGGCCTCGAAGATCGCCCGGGACATCACCGTACAGAAACAGGTCGATGCGGAACTGAAAGCGGCCAAGGAGGCCGCCGAGTCGGCGAACCGGGCCAAGGACGCCTTCTTCGCGACCCTCAGCCACGAGCTGCGGACGCCCCTGACGCCGGTTCTCATGGGCGTGGGCTCGCTCGTCGCCGACCCCCGACTCCCCCCGGCGCTCCGCGACGATCTCGCCGTCATCCTCCGGAACGCCGAGCTGGAAAGCCGCCTGATCGATGACATGCTGGACCTTTCGCGGGTCATCCAGGGGAAGCTGGAGCTGCGGCTCGGCCCGGTGGACCTCCACGACGCCATCCGGCATGCGGCCGACGCCTGCCGACCCGACCTCCGCGAGAAGCGCCTTTCCCTGAGACTCGACCTCAAGGCCGAGCGGTTTTGTGTCGAGGGTGACGGGGCCCGCCTCCAGCAGGTCCTCTGGAACCTGATCAAGAACGCCGTCAAGTTCACGCCTGAGGGTGGCGAAATCGCGGTGACGACCGCCGACCTCGACGGCTTCCTGCGGATCACCGTCCGCGACTCGGGAATCGGAATCGATGCGGAGGCGTTGCCCAAGATCTTCGACGCCTTCGAGCAGGTGAGCCGGGATGTCACCCGGCAGTTCGGCGGCCTCGGGCTCGGACTGGCGATCTCCAAGGCGATCGTCGAAGCTCACGGTGGCACGATCACGGCCGAGAGCGAGGGCCGGGGACGAGGTGCCACCATGTCGGTGGTTCTGTCCGACCCCATGCCGCTCATCCAGGAGTGCGTTGAGCCGTACGAGCCCGCGGATCAGGAACGAGGTCCCCTGCGAATCCTGCTCGTGGAGGACCACGCCGACACGGTTCGAATCATCTCGCGGATGCTCGCCCGATCGGGGCACGAGGTCATCTGGGCCGACACCATCGCCGCGGCGATCGAGGCAGCCTCGACTCCATTTGACCTGCTCATCAGCGACCTCGGCTTGCCGGACGGTAGCGGCCTGGAGCTGATCCGTCATTTCGGGCCGACCCCGTCGATCGCCCTGAGCGGCTTCGGCATGGAGGACGACGTGCAGAAGGCCCTGGCATCGGGATTCTCCGCTCACCTGACCAAGCCAATCGACTTCGCCAAGCTCGAGGCGACGATCCGGCGCGTGACCGCATCCCCGGTCACGGAGACCTGATGAGTCGGGGAAGGCGGCTCGACCGGCGACCCAGGAGGCGTGCGGCACACACTCACGCCCAGGGAAGTCGCGAAGCGTGGGATGGCGAGGCTTGTCGGCGCGGTTCGTGCTGCGGACCTCGTTGCCGGTTTCCCAGGGCGTGCCTGACGGGTCTCTCCCGGCGATCGACCCGAATTCCGACGGGATGAACCTGTTGTCCTGTCGCAACGTCCGCCTCGCCTTCGGTCACGAGTCCGCTCGGCATGCGTAATCAATGCACGGAGCCATGGCCCGCACTCGGGCGAACCGCCGCGAGACGTGGGTCGTAGAACAGATCAACAGCGAGCAGAACGTCACGATTCCCAGAGCCCTCACGACCATGATTCTCGAAGCCACCATCATCGAGCGTGTCGAGACCTTCGCTCGGCATCCCGTCTTCGCCGGCAGCGCCCAGCTCATGGAGGGGGTGCTCGAAGACCTTCAATGCAAGGTCGAGGCGGGGCAGATCACCGACGCCACTTACCAGCGACTCCGCGACCTGATCCTGGGTTCACCGCACTTTCGGATGAACTGAGAGGCAACACAGGATTCGGAGCGCGGCGGCAACCGACTCATCGCCTCATTCCAACGGGTTGACCACGCGGCCGAAGAACAGGATCTGGCCCGTCTTGTTGTGGCGGATGAGGAAAAGGAAGGGATGATCGGCCCGGAAGACGACGGGTGGGGTCGGTCGCAGTGCCTGAGAGCGGGCCATCATGACCGCGGTCGCGGCGGCGGCTTCCGTGCCGGCCTCGTTGACGTCCACGAATGCCTTGTGCAGGACTGCGGACAGGAAGAGGTCCCGCTTGCCGTTGATCCCCGAAAAATCGGCCCCGGCTCCGAAAGCGTCCGGCATCCCGAGGGACGCCAGAACCGCCTGCAAGGCGACGGCCCGCTCGATCCGGAATCGTGGCAGAGAGACCGAGACCTTACGACGTTGCATCCGGGTCAGCCAGTCGACCCGTAGCGAGGACTCCAGCGAATCCAGACCCTCGGCGGCCTTGGGCAGAATCACCACCATCCCGAGTTCGTGGCCCTCGTAGGGTAGTTCCAGGGCCGCGAAGCGGCCTCCATCGAAGTAGGCGAAGTCGTCGGTCAGATGCATCATGGGCACCGGGATGCCCGGTTCGCCCGCGACCCGAAAGCGTTCCTCTCGCGTGGCATCCTCAGGAAAGGGTCGGGCCCAGGCCGCCTTGAAATAAATCGCGTTGGTCAGCACAAGTTTCGTGTCGGGTCCGAGCGCTTCCGGGCTGATCAGGTCGCGGATCTTCTCACGAGTCTGTGACTCAACCCAGGCGTTGATCGTGCGGCGGGCCGACCCGGCGGCGCGGAAATCGACGGTGTGGAGCCCGGCCCCGAAGCAGTCGCGTGTCTGTTCGAGGAAGGCGGGGAGGAACGGCTCGCCCTCCTGGCCCCAGAGGGCGTTCGCGACGTGCAGCGTAAAGCGGCGCGTCCCGGCGTCATCGACGAGCGCCGCGTTCAGCGTGGCGAAGGCTGGGTGGAGGCGGTCGGGCGGCAGGGAAAAATGGAGTGTCTTCGCCATCTGGGCGGCGGTCTCACCGCCTGCGCCGACATACGTCATGGCCAGAGCCGCCGAGAGGCTGTAAGGCGAGACGAAGAGGTTGCCTGGCTGCGCCCGGAGCCGGGCCGCGAGGTCGAGGGCAAACTGATTGTTCCCCGGCACGAGATCGACCATAGCGGGCCCTTCCGCGTGAGCTGCTGCACCCAGAACGATGACGAGGACACCGGTTGCGAAACGTCGCATTCTTCCCTCCCTCATGATGTTCAGCGGACCCGATGACTTCAACGGGCGGAAGCGACCGACCTTAGGTGATCTCGGTGGAACGCGTCCGCCGGCCCGACTCGTCAGGCCGCGATCTCCGGAGCAGCCGATCTCGTCGCGGTCGCCAAATCGCGGCGTGCCGTGACGTGGGGTGGTCTCGACGGCGAAGACAGCTTTCTTTTGCGGTTCAGAACGCCACAGGAACGCTCAGGAGACGCCTCCGGGGCGCCAGCGGGACGGCGTGAGGACGCTCGGGGGACGCTCTTGAACGGTTCCAGGAGTCGCGTGCAACTCATTGTCTTTTCGAGCTTTAAAATCGAAACTTGCCTATCTTGAATTTCGTTCGGAGCCGGAGACGCGCCGCAACGTCGCGACGCTTCCGCCCGGTCAAGGGGGCCGGATCGACACCCGGAAGCCAGGACGACAGCGTTAATTATAGCACAAAATCGGAGCGCTGGCGCGGCTCGCTCCCCGATCAGGAGTCTCGAGGTGGACCCGGGCGGGTGGGGACTATTCCTGCGGGATCAGGGAGGCTTTGCGGACCGAGAAAGCATCGTCGCCGGAGAAGACGAGGTGGAGCGGTTCGGCCGTCGGCGCTCATCCACTTCGTGGGGAGGCTGCACGTCTCGCCCGGCCCGACGTCCCAGTCGTCGGTGAAGTACGACGGTCGTCCACGGCCCCCAGGGCTCGGGGGCGTCGTAGATCCCGAATCCGCCCCGGAACCGGGCGTCGCCGCCTGGCAAGGTCTGGCACCAGAGATAGCGCTCCAGCCCGGCATCGTAGCTGATCGCCGAGCGGCCGCATCCCCGGGATGATCGAAGACCGCACTGCGCGGCCGGCGATGTCGCGGGTCCAGAGCGGGAGCGCCGTCCGGGCTCATGCCCAGCGAAGAACTCGTAGGCGTCCCGTTCGGTGATCCGATCCTTCGGCACCCTGGCCAGGACCATGCGGTCGGCGGCCTGATAGGCGCTGTCGCCGTCCGGGGAGTAGACGTAAACGAAGTCGTCCCTGGCCCCGGCGTAGTTCTGGCCGAAGTTGAGGAACGTCGGGCAGCCGAAGCTCGTCTCGAACCGCCAGTCGCACCACGTCCAGGTCCTGGCGTGGTCGGACGACCAGGCGAGTTGCGCAGTTGCCGGCGTTGCGGGCCCACAGGTAGAGGACGCCATCGACCATCAGCATCCCGCTGGCCTTCTTGCCCGCGGCGCCGTCCCCCGTCTGCTCGCCGGTCGCCGAGCGGATGTTGATGCCCCTGGAAGTCCTCGGGCGAGCCGATCACCCTGGCGAAGCCGAGGCTGAGCTTCTCGGGGACGAACGGCTCGAAGCCGTGGCCGTCGCCGTAGGCGGTGTAGAGGGCGTCGTCGTCGGCCCAGGTCAGCGGCCAGTTGTCGCTGCCCCTGGCCTTGCGGAGGATCGATCGCCTCGGGAGCCCAGCGGACGTCCTTGATCACTGGGCTGGGCGGATAGGGGGCCTGGCGGCTCTTCGAGATCGCCCCAGGACCGGGGCGACCACGTAGCGATCCAGCCCCTCCTCGAAGGCCAGATCGCCGGGTCGAGCTGATCGCCGTTGCGGACGACGATCAGGTCCAGGCTGGGGACGACCAGGAGGAACTGTTGCCCGGCCCCGGCGCCGCCGAAGGCATCCTCGGGGGCGGACTTCCAGAGCCGGTGTTCCGTCCGGACCCTGGTTCACCCACCAGCCCAGCCCCGAATGGCCCGGCAGACCGCTGTGGCTGGAGGGCCGCCTCCACGACGCTCGGGTTCGATCAGACGCTCGATCCTCCCAGTCTCCCTTGATGCAGGAGGAGCCGCCCGACCCTGGCGACGGCGTCCGGGCTGTACGAGCCGCCGCCCCAGGTCGCCACCAGGGGCAGACCGTCCACGGTGGTCGTCGTGCCGTAGCCGACCGACCAGCCCTGATCGGGGACGTCCAGCGGCTCCATGATCCGGTGCTTCAGGAGGGAGCGGAGGTCCGCGTCGTCGTGTGCCCCGCAGGCTGGCCGTGATGCAGTAGCCGAGCATCGCCATGCCGGGATTGCTGTAGCGCTCCCTCGTGCCGGGCGCTTCGAGCACCGGGGCGCCGATCCCTGGCGAGCGTGAACGGGTCGCGTGGCGGGCGGCAGGCGCTTCCAGAAGTCGCCCTTCCAGCCGGTCAGGCGGTCGTGCGGCAGGTCATCCTGCCTCGGCATCCTCGATCCCGGAGGTGTGGGTGGCGAGGTGCCGGACGGTGATCGTGCCGTCGCTTCGGGTCGTCACGCCAGTGCGGCACGTACTTGCCGGCCGGGTCGTCGGGGCGGATGCGATCCGTCGTCCATCGCCAGCATCAGGCTGAGGCCGCCGACGAGGGCCTTGGCCAGCGAGGCGGTGTAGTGGGGCTTGTGCCGGTCGATAGCCCGGAGCGTAGCGCTCGAAGACGATCCGGTCGTGGCGGATGACGAGCAAGGCGGTCGTGTGGCGTTGCTGGAGTCCCTTCCAGGCGGCTTCGAGTGCGTCGGCATCCATCCCTTGACTGCCCGGCGAGGCCGTGTCCCAGGCCCAGGATTTCGGCTCTGACGGCTCATTGGCCGCCGGGGCGAGTGTGGTCATCGACCCGAGTCCAACCGCCAGCGCGACCAGGCAACTTCGTCCGACGCTCGTCATCGCAATCCCCCGAGTTCTCGTGACGGATCAGCTGGGCCTGCCGTGATGATAATCGGGAGGAGCACGGAGATGGAGAACGTATCGCCCTGGTCGCGCGGATCGGCGCACAAGGCGAACCCTGGTTCCGCTGGCAGGAAGCCGGGAAACGAGACGGACCCGTTGCCGCGGGTTCCCCAGGGAACCCGCGGCCGCAGGATCGGGCAGCCGTTGTTGCGAAGGCGACTGTCGGAAACGGGTGGGTCACAGGTAGCTGTCGGCGCTGATCACCTCACCGCCCTGACGGGTGCCGAGCGACCACCAGGTCTGGATGGAGACCGAGTCCTTGATGAACTTGACGCTGCCGTCACCCATCAGAGTGTTGACGCCGCCGGGGTGGTAGCTGTCGGCGTTGCTGAGCGCGGAGAGGGCGCCCGAGCCGATGCTGCTGCAGTGGGTCCATTCCTCGTTGTAGGCGTTGGGGGTGGCGATGGTATTGAACAGGGTCATCGCCATGCAGCCGTGCGCCCAGTTCTCACCGCGCTGCTTGTCAATGCCGCCGCCGCTGCCGTTGGTCCAGACCTGATTGCAGGCCTGGAGGCCGGCGATCGCGAGCTGGGGGTTGGCACGGGCGTCGAACATCAGGGAGTTCGAGAGGGCGCTGACGGAGTTGAACCCGATGAACTTCTGGCGGAACTGCTCGGACTGATTGCCGACGACCGCCTCGCCGAAGGCGATGGTATTGGACGTGCCATCGATGCAGTCACGAACGGCATACGGGCGCTGCAGGGTGAACAGGCCGGTGGTCGGCCAGTTGATCGTTCTCACGTTGAGCGAGCTATTGTTGATCAACGGGAAGTTCATCGTGGTGCCGACGCTGGCGTAGTAATTGTTGGTGTTGGACGTTCCGTTGTGGTCGGGCACACCGCCGTTGGGATCGGACGGGCAGACGAAGGTCTTGATCTGGGCGTTCTGAGCCGTGCTGTTGATCGTGTAGGCCATGACGCTGACGCTGTCCTCGCAACCCCAGTAGAAGTTGAAGGCGTTGTAGATCGGTTGCTCACCGAGGGCGGGCAGCATCGCGACGTGGGCGCTGAGGTTCTGCTTGATGTTGTACACACCCACTCCACTCCAGAGACCGCTGCTACAACCCATGGGGAAGCAGTTGTTCTGGTCATGGTAGTTGTGAATCGCCAGGCCGATCTGCTTGAGGTTGTTGGTGCACTGGGCGCGTCGGGCGGCCTCGCGGGCCGCCTGCACGGCCGGCAGGAGCAGTGCGATAAGAACACCAATGATGGCAATAACAACCAGCAGCTCGATCAGAGTGAAGGCACGACGCGGCTTCATGAGAGGGAAACTCCTTGCAGAAAAGGGAGGGAATCCCCCCGATCCCACACCAAGGCGCAGGAGCACGTGGTTCGTCAGGATCGAGTCAGCGCGCACGACGAACGCACTGAGAGACTGTTCCAAAAGACTCAAGCGGCCGCTTTGGGCGGCCGCTTGTAGCGGAATTTCTTCCGCCATCGCGGCGGCCGGGCACGGCGGACCATCCGATGGATCGAGCTGAGCTTGACCATCGCCGCGCTCGTCTCCGGCAGCCGCTCGAAGTCCCGCACCAGCCGCCGCCACCGCAGCAGGCAGCCGAAGGTCTGCTCGACCACCCACCGCACCTTCAGCGGCTTGAACCCCCGCTCGCCCTCGGGCTTCGAGCTCACCTCCACGCGGAGCCGGTCCTGGCCCGACAGCCAGGCGTCGAGCCGGGAGTTGCGGTACTTCCGGTCCGCCCACACCACGGCCAGCCGGGGGAACGTCACGGCGGGCAGACCGGCCAGCAGCCGCGGCGCCGTCGCCCCGTCGTCGAGGTTCGCCGCGGTGACCACGACGATCAGCAGCAACCCCAGCGTGTCGGTGACGATATGTCGCTTGCGGCCCCGCACCATCTTGCCGCCATCGACGCCGACCTCGGCCCCGCCGTGCGCCGTCTTGGCCGACTGGCTATCGATGCAGGCGCCGCTGGGCGTCGCGCGCGCGCCGAGCTTCGTCCGCACCTCCCCCCGCAACGCGGCGACCAGGGCGTCCCAGGTGCCGTCGGCCTCGAACCGGCGGAAGAAGTTGTAGCAGGTCTTCCAGTGGGGCAGGTCGTGGGGCAACGCCCGCCAGGAACAGCCCTCGCGGTTGAGGTAGAGCAGGCCATTGATGACCTCGCGCATCTCGTACTTGCGGGGCCTGCCGCCGGGCTTGGCCTCGGGGATCAGGGAAGCGAGGAGGCGCCACTGGGCGTCGGTCAGGTCGCTGGGGTAGGCTTTGCGTTCCATCCCCCCAAACTACAGCCGACGCCCCTTTTGGAACAGACTCTGAAACTCCAGGGGTGATGATATGGGAACGAGGACAGGAAAAGCGCCCGCCAGGGGGGGAGCGGGAGTGTTCGGTTCCGACACTCGGGGGGATCGTGACGAGCGATGGGCCAAGGACGTGTTTGGCCAGGCACTAGGCCCCACCCAGGGGGCATCGTCGTCGCGAGAGCGGGGAACCGTGCTACATATCAGATCACACCGGGATGAGAAATCAAGAAAAAAATCGGGCGGCGGAATCGTTTTTCGATACGAGCGTTTGTGTGTTCCCTTTCGGGGTGTCCGGAGAGGCGGGAGCCGGGCCGATCGGCTGGAATCCACCGGGACGATCGAGCCTAAGTGTCCGGGCAAAAATAAAGTCGTCAACTTTTTGTGCAGTGGGGAGTGATGGTGTAGTTCCATTCGCCGTGGAACTGAGCCGGCTTGAGGTTCACCTTGGCCAGGTGCTCGTCCGTGACAGTGATGCCGGTCTCGTACTTGCCTTCGTCGAGCGCGGCTCTCACGATGAGCCCCTTCTTGGTTCGCGTGGCGGCGATCAAGTTGACGATCACCTGGACACTCACCAACGGCTTGCCGCGCCAGTTCTGGGTGATGAAGCTGAACCGCCGGTGCTCCACCTTGTTCCACTGGCTCGTGCCCGGCGGGAAGTGGCTCACCGTCAGCTTCATGCCGATCGCGTCGGCCAGACCCTGCAACGCGACCTTCCACAAGCGGGTGCGGTACCCGTTGCTCCCCCCGCCGTCCGCGGTGATGAACAACTCGGTGGCGTGGGGAAAGCGGGAGGTCCCCATCTCTTGCCACCACCGGCGAATGCTCGCGGCCGCGAAGTAGGCGGTGTCATGGTCGATCCCCACGCTGACCCAGCCCTGGTTGTTGGTCACGTCGTAGACGCCGTAGGGGATCGCCTTGCCCAGTTCCTTGTCCTGAAAGTCGTGGACGCCCACCGGCTCCGGTTGGCCCTCGGGGCACCACTCACGGCCGCCGTTCTTGAAATCCCCCACCAACTCCTTCTTCTTCGTGTCCACCGAGATCACCGGCTGATGCCGCTTCTGGAACCGCGCCGCCTGCGCGTTGATGAACTCGAACTGGGCGTTACGGTCGGGGTGTTGGTTGCCCTCGCGCGTCTTACGGTTGGCTTGCAGGCTCTAGCCGGCCTCGTGGAGCAGCCACGCCACCGTGCGATAGCCGGCCCGGTGTCCCTGCCCGGTCAACTCCGTCGCCAACCGCCGCGTGCTCTTGCACGTCCAACGCAAGGGCGACATCGGATCGCCCCGCGTCCGCGGCTCCAGCAGCCCCTCCAAGGTGGCGACCAACGTCGGGTCCGATTCCGTCAGGCGCTTCGCCCCGCCCCACCACGTCGCAAGCTCTCGGTTACGGGTTCGTCCGGGTGGCTCCCGCGGTACTCCAGCTCTCGAAGCCCGGCCTGGATGGTGTCCCGCGCCAGTCCCGTGGCCGTAGCGACCGCCGTCACGCCTCCGTACCCGTAGTCCCGCGCTTCCGCCGCCGCCCACTGTCGTCTCGAGCGCTCATCGAGCACGGCGTCCAGCGCGGGATACTTGAGGCGGATCCGTTCTATGACAGTTGCATCCTGCATGACTCGACAGCATAGCAATCACGGCCCTGCGGTAAAGGAAAAGTTGACGACTTTATTTTTGCCCGGGCCCTAATACTACTCCGTTACGTCGTACAACTTATTGCAAGACAATGGTTTACGGCATCGCTCGAATGATCGATTCTTGGCAATTGCGTCCATGTAACCCGACGCAAATCAAGAGAGGTCAGAGAGTTGCGGAATCCGATGTCACGCATCAATGCAAATCCGGCAGGAGATCGTAACGGAGTAGTACTAAGAGCGCTCGGAAAAAATGAGGTTATGGTCCCAGGAACCTCAAACAGATCAGGGCACAGGCCAGATGGAGGAACGCCTCCTGAAGCTCCGTGAGCCGATCCAGACGGCGCCGCAGGCGGCCGAACGAATGCAGCCAGGAGATGGTCCGCTCCACGAACCAGCGGAAGACCCCCAGCCCGCTCCCGTGCTCGGTGTTGCGGGCGGCCAGGATCGGGGTGATCCCCCGCCGGCGCAACTCCTGCCGCACCGGTTCGGAGTCATAGCCGCGGTCGCCTTGCAGGCGCTCGGGCTTCTGCCGCTTCGGCCCGGGCTTGCCGCCGACCGGCGGCATGTCGTCCAGGACCGCGAAGACTTGCGTGACCTCGTTGACGTTGGCCGCGGTCACGGTCGCGGACAAGGGGATACCGTGCGCATCGGTCATCACGTGGTGCTTGCTGCCCGATCTGCCGCGGTCGGTGGGATTTGGGCCCGTGTCCTCGCCCCCTTCGGGAGCCTCGGCAAAGGAGGCGTCGATCAGCGCCCGCTCCCAGTCGATCTGGTCGGCGCCGTTGAGTTCGGCCAGCAACACGGCGTGCAACTTGAGCCAGACGCCCGCCTGGTGCCAGAGTCGCAGGTAGTGACTACAGGTCTTGCCGCAGCCGCAGCCCCACTCGGCGGGCAGGTCGTCCCAGGCGATGCCGGTCTTGAGCACGAAGAGGATGCCGGTGAGGATCTTGCGGTAATCCAGGGGCTTGCGGCCGGGGAAGCGGAAGCGGCGTGGGGGCGGGGGCGGCAGCAGCGGTTGGAGGCGTTCCCAGAGGGCATCGCTGACGAGCGGTTTCATGGCCTGTGCTCCTTCGGTCCCGGGGCTCACTCTCCGATTCACGAAGGAGCAGTCAGTGTGCCGTTCGGCTCATTATTTCCGAGCGCTCTAAGGGACCGCATAGACTACCTGGATGGTGGCCTGGAGCGCCAGGGTCTGGAGACCGAGGAGGCTGACGGTTGTGCTCAAGGTGGCGGCCCGGCCCCCGCAGCGCGTGAGCCCCGCGGCGGCGGCGAGCAGCAAGGGGGGCAGGAAGAGCAGCCAGATTCGCGCCACCTCGCTCAGATTCCGACCCGAGATCTGGAGCAAGGCGAGCACGGCCAGCGTGGCCCAGGTGGCCCGACCGGCTCGTGTCAAGCCGATCAGGAGCCAGGTCGTGACGGGCAGGCCGAGAGCCACGGCCAGCTCGATCGGGTTGGCGATCATCCAGGCGGCATAGCGGCGCGGGTATTCGACGTAGAAGCGCGCGTGGTGCCGGCTATTCCACCACCAGATCACGAATGGATTGGCCGAGGAGTAGGCCCAGAGGGCGAGTGTTGGCAGCAGGAAGCCGGCACCGGTCCAGGCGATCCGCTCGACCCGCCGCCCGATCCGGTCTCCGCGCGTCGTCGCCAGGATCAAGGCGACGATCAGGCCCACGGCGAGGAAGGCGAGCGTGAACGTCATGCCGACCGCGAGCACGACGCCCGCCAGAGCGGCCGACCACCGGCGCTCGCGGACCGCCAGGGCCAGGGCTGAGGTTGCCAGCAAGGGGAACGCCGTATCGGCCGTCGGCTGGAAGAGGATCGCGGAGGGGACGAGCGGCCAAAACGCCGAGGCGGCCCAGGCCGTCGGGGCGGGAAAGTGGCAGCGGGCGAGCAGGTAGAGGGGAACGACCGTCAGGGCGCAGGCGAGGAGGGTCAGGGCACCCACCAGGCCCAATGCGGCGCGGTCGGGCAGGGGCAGGAGGTCGTAGCCGCTGATCACGTCGAAGCCGTCCAGGACCGAGCGGGGTAAGGTCGCCACGACCGCCTGGGCCCAGGCGGGATGAGTCCGGAAGAGCCCGATCACAGCTCGCCACCCCAGGAGGAGGCCGGG
This sequence comes from uncultured Planctomycetales bacterium, assembly GCA_963752755.1. Taxonomy (GTDB): domain Bacteria; phylum Planctomycetota; class Planctomycetia; order Isosphaerales; family Isosphaeraceae; genus CAVVZJ01. The sequence goes on from CAVVZJ010000017.1 coordinate 280,637, forward strand.
CGGGTGTGTGCCGATGTGAAGGGCATCCTGCCGGATGATCCAGTCTGGATAGTCGGCCCAGAACCGCCAGGGGTCGTCCTTCTGCTGGCGGGCGACGGTGTAATAGCCGTTCGAGCCCGAGGAGTGGAGGGCGATGGCCCATTTCGTCAGCCCGTAACCCGTCGGTGCCGCCGACTGGAGGCCGAGTTGAACCGCGATGGAAGCCAGGGCGAGCAAGGTCAGCCAGACGGCCTCGCGGAGTCGTCCTGAGGCGCCCGAGAGCATCCGCGAACCGAGCCCCACGAAACCGGCGAAGGTGGCGATCGTCACCAATCCGATGAGCCAGTCGAGGGCCGTCGTCGTGATCTCCACAGGCAGCCGGGACCACGTCCAGTCGCCCGGCACTCCCAGGGGAAACCATTCCCGGCGCAGACCGACGACGAACAGGACGACCACGGCCGTCTGGGCGATCAGGACCAGGAGGGGAAGGCGTCGCATTGCGAAGATCATACCGTTCCGGACGATCGACTGTGAGAGGCGACCCGGGATGTCCTCGCTTGCGGGAGCGACCGGGGGGCGTAGGATGGGGGCCTGGGTGGTCCGGTCCTGACCGGCCTGGTTTCCGCACTCTGGAGAGTTGAACAATGTCCCGACTGTTCCCGCTCGTTCCGATCTTCCTTCTCGTGTCCGCTCTCGCTCCTTCCGCCATGTCGGCCGATGAGGAAGGATGGCGTCCGCTGTTCGATGGCTCGCCGCTGGACGAGGACGCCTGGGTCCACATCGGCGGTGGTCGATTCGTGCTCGAAGACGGCGTGCTCCGGACCGAATGCTCCGAAGAGGGCCTGGGCGTCCTCCTCTACACCAAGGAGAAACTCGGCGACTGCCAGATCCGCGTGGTTTACAAGTCCGACGAACCCAGAGACAACGCTGGAGTGCACGTCCGGATCGACCCGAAACTCGACAAGCTGAAGGCCCCCTCCGATCCCGACAAGGAGCAAGGCGCCTGGTGGGCCGTCCATCATGGCTACGAGGTGCAGATCTGCGATACCGGCAACCCGTACCACCGGACCGGCGCGGTGTACTCGCTCGCGAAATCGGACGACCCGCCCGCGAAGCCCGCCAGCGCCTGGAAGACCATGATGATCACCCTGGACGGCGACCGGGTCCTTGTCGCCATCGACGGCCGTCGCGTCACCGATTTCGACCCGAACAGCAAGGACCTCCCCGAGCGGAAGCAGTGGTACGAGCCGAAGCGCGAGCCCAAGCGTCCCCGCGCCGGCTGGATCGGGCTCCAGAACCACGATCCAGGGGACGTGGTTTATTTCAAGGAGGTCAGCGTCCGCCCCCTCCCGCGCTGAGACTTGTTCACGCGAAGATCCCCCGAAGGGTGCTCTGCGAGCAGCAAACCGTGGTTCGGAAGGAAGACGTTGCTCGCAGGGCACTCCACGGGCGGGACTTACTCCAGGATCAGGGCGAGTGCGTTGAGGATCGCGCCCTGACGGCAGTTGAGGCCGAGGACCTTGCGGCCGTCCTGGCCGAGCTTGACCGGCTGGGCGTCGGGGGCGGGGTGGCCGAGCCAGTCGCCGGTGTAGGAGTCGGAGGGATCGAGGCGGCCGTCGGCCTGGAGCTTGAAGAAGACAGGCTGGACGGCATCGACGAATCGGTCGGTCTGGACGTTCAGGCCGCCGATGGCGTAGCCTTCGCGGGCGAGGACGCGCTTCGGACCGGAGGCGGGCTGGTCGCGGGAGAAGACGGGGATCAAACGGGCGAGGCAAGGTTCGCCGTCCCACTCGCCGGTCCAGTACTCGACGCCGAGCAAGGCGCCACCGGGTTCGACGTAGCGAAACTCGGCGCCGCCGGTGGTGTCGCCGACGAACACGGTGTCGGTGCCGACGCCGGGGTGGGCGTTGGCGTTGGTGTAGTTCGGAGGCGGCGATTTCAGGAGGGCCACCTCGGCGGCGGTCCAGTTGCGGGCCGGGGTGAGGGACGGCACCTGGCCGCGGACGAAGGAGTTGGAGACCTTGAAGACGGGGGATTGCGGACCGTAGCGGGGATCGGAGCGGGTGAAGAAGAGTTCGAGGTTGTCGGGGAAGGGGGGACCATTGAAGTTGGGGAAATGCTGCTCGATCGTGAGCGTGCCGCGCTGGTCCATCCGGCCGAGGATCAGGACGGTGCGGCTGGGTCCGCGATCGGGCTTCATCACGAGGGCGACGCCGTGGTGGGCGCCGTCGCGGGTCAGCTCATAATCGACGAGCAAGGCGGGCAAACCGGGGCGGTTCGTCTCGATTCGGGCACCGCTGATCCGGTAGAAAGCGTCGTCCTTCCTCGCTCGCATCAGTGCACCGGGGATCGTGGTGTCGGCGGTTTGGACGGGCTCGCGGCCCTGATCGCCGTAGAGGTCGGCGTCGGTGTCGGCGGCGTCGGTGGCGCCGGGGCGAACGGGCGCGGTGAGGCCCTGGGAGAGGTCGGGCACGCCACCCGGCTGGGTGCGGCGAAAGGTGGTCTCACCCTCCTGATCGCCACAGCCGGCGGAAAGTAGAAGGGCGGTCGCGATGGGGATCAGCGACGATCGAAGTCGCTTCGGAACGACGCGAGACATCGCGAGCACTCCTGAAAAAAGGTCGGGCGGACCGCTCAGGTCCGGTGGGAACATCAGCCAGCGACGACGAGGTTGACGAGCTTTCCGGGGACGACGATCACCTTCTTGATCTTCTTGCCGGCAATCTGGGCCTGGATCTTCTCGTCGTCGAGTGCGGCCTTCTCCAGGTCGCCGCGGTCGGCGCCGGCGGAAACAACGACGACGGAGCGGACCTTGCCGTTGACCTGGACCGGGATCTCGAACTCGTCGGCCTGGAGCAAGGCGGCATCGTAGCTGGGCCAGGGATGGTAGGCGAGCGTCTCGGTGTGGCCGAGGATCTGCCACAACTCCTCGGCGATGTGAGGGGCGAGCGGGGCCAGGAGGAGGACGAACGTTTCCATCGACGACTTCGGGCGGGTCTCCATCGCGGTGAAGGCGTTGGTGAACTCCATGAGCTTGCTGATGGCGGTGTTGAACCGGTGGCCTTCGAGGTCGTCGGTGACGCCGGCGACGGTGCGGGCGACGAGGCGGGCCTGGTCCTTGGTGGGGGCGATCTCGACCACGCGGCGGTCGAGCTGCAAGTCGTCGGCGTCGGCATCGACGATCATCCGCCAGGCGCGGCCGAGGAAGCGATAGACCCCCTCGACACCCTTCATGCTCCAGGGCTTCGTGGCTTCGAGCGGTCCCATGAACATTTCATAAAGACGCAAGGAATCGGCGCCGTAGTCGGAGACGACCTCGTCGGGGTTGATGACGTTGCCGCGGGACTTGGACATCTTGTGGGCTCGCGCATCGATGCGGACGCCTCCGGCTGGTCTGCGCGACGCACGTTCTCCAAGATAGCTGGTCGCCCTCCATTGACGGACCTGCTCCTCGGAGAGCCGGACTGGGTAATGCGCCAGCACGCGTGGTTGGCTGCCCTTCAGAATGGGACCTTGGGGGTCATCCTGGATCTGGGTAGGAGGAGACCCACGGAGCCGGAGGACTCCTGGTAGCCGGTGTATTCCATCTCGCCCAGGATCATGCCCTGATTGACGAGACGCTTGAAAGGTTCCGGGGTACTGACATGGCCGCGATCGAAGAGGACCTTGTGCCAGAAGCGGCTGTAGAGGAGGTGGAGGACGGCGTGCTCGGCGCCGCCGATGTAGAGATCGACGGGCATCCAGTAGCGTTGCTTCTCGGGGTCGAAGGGGGCGTTCTGGTTCTTCGGGTCGATGTAACGGAGGTAATACCAGCAGGAGCCGGCCCACTGGGGCATGGTGTTGGTCTCGCGGCGGAGGCCGTTGGCGTAATTGACCCAGTCAGTGGCCTTGCTCAAGGGGGGCTCGGGGTTGCCGGTGGGGCGGAAGTCTTCCAGTTCGGGGAGTCGGACGGGCAGCTCGGAGACGGGCAAGGCGCGGGGGCGGTCGTGCTCGTCGAAGACGATGGGGAAGGGTTCGCCCCAGTAGCGCTGACGGCTGAACAGCCAGTCGCGGAGCTTGTAGTTGACGGTCTTGCGGCCGAGTCCGCGCTGGTCGAGCCAGCGGGTGATCTCGGCCTTGGCTCCCTCGGTGTGGAGGCCGTCGAGGGTGATGGTGGCGTTGCGGGAGTTGATGGCGGTCCCGGTCTCGGCGAAGGCGTCGCGGAAGCGGTCCGGGTGTCGGGTGTAGACGTGGCGGAACGGGGTCCGTTCCTGCTCAGGCGGGGGAATGTCATCGGGACGGTTCTTGGAGAGCCAGTCGTCATCAGGCAGGACCACGGCGACGATCGGCAGGTTGAACTGCCGGGCGAAGGCGAAGTCGCGCTGGTCGTGGCCGGGGACGGCCATGATGGCGCCGGTGCCGTAGCCCATCAAAACGTAGTCGGCGATCCAGATGGGGATGCGGTGGCCGTTGACCGGGTTGATGGCGTGGGCGCCGGTGAAGACGCCGGTCTTGGACTTGGCGAGGTCGGTGCGGTCGAGATCGCTCTTGCGGGCGGCTTCCTCGCGGTAGGCGGCGACGGCGGTGCGCTGGTCGGGGGTGGTGATCCGATCGACGAGCGGGTGCTCGGGGGCGAGGACCATGTAGGTCGCGCCGAAGAGGGTGTCGGGGCGGGTGGTGAAGACACGGATCACGTCGTCGTCGGGCTCGTCGGGGAAGGCGTCGGGACCGGGGCCGACGAGGCCGGCGTCGGGCTCGATGGTCTCGTTGTCAGGGTTGCCCAGGCCGGCGATCGGGAAATCGACCTCGGCCCCTTCGGAGCGGCCGACCCAGTTGCGCTGCATGTCCTTGATGGCGCGGGACCAGTCGAGGGTTTCGAGGTCGTCGATCAGGCGCTCGGCGTAGGCAGTGATGCGGAGCATCCACTGTTTCAAGGGCAGACGGACGACCGGGTGACCGCCGCGCTCGGACTTGCCGTCCACGACTTCCTCGTTGGCGAGCACGGTGCCGAGGGCCGGGCACCAGTTGACCGGAACCTCGGCGCGGTAGGCGAGGCGGTGGCTGTTGCGGTACGCGTCCGGGTCGGAGGTTCCGGTCGGGATGGGAAGCTCGGAGATCGGACGTCCCTTGCCGCGGCGGGTCTGGCCCTGGGGATCGACCCACTCGTAATCGGGGTCGTACCAGGTGTCGAAGATCAAAAGGAAGATCCACTGGGTCCAGCGGTAGTAGTCCGGGTCGGTGGTATCGACCTCGCGGTCCCAGTCGTAGGAGAAGCCAAGGGACTTGATCTGACGGCGAAAGGTGTTGATATTTTTCTGAGTCGTTTCGCGGGGGTGGACGTTGTGTTCGATGGCGTATTGCTCGGCGGGCAGGCCGAAGGCGTCCCAGCCCATCGGGTGGAGGACGTTGAAGCCGCGCATTCGCTTGTAGCGGCAGATGATGTCGGTGGCCGTGTAGCCCTCGGGGTGGCCGACGTGGAGTCCGGCGCCGGAGGGATAGGGGAACATGTCGAGGACGTAGAGCTTGGGCTTGCCGGGTGCGAAATCCTCCGCGCGGAAGGTCTTGTGCTCCTCCCAGAAGCGCTGCCACCTGGTCTCGATCCGCTGGAAATGGTACGCCGGCATGTTGCGATGCTCTCCGACCTCGGACGGTTCTGATAAGTCTGCGGGAACGTCTCAGGATAACGAGTCTGAGGGTCTGGACGCCAGCGGAGGCAGCGGGGTTCGGAAGCAGAAGAAGTCGATGCCGGGGTGCGGTGGGAATCGAAGGCGAGGTTCGAGGGCCAAGGATCAAGGATTGACCCCGGAAATCCAAAGAATCGATATTCCTGGCAAGGGTCGCGAGAGTGTCTGAACCCGCATTCTCGACCGGGTCGCCCGGGGTCTTTACCGGCTTTGACGATTCGACATGGGGGCGCGTCGGTTTCTACAAAGGGGCGTCGTTGCAAGGCGTCGCGGACTTGAGAAAAAAACCAGAAACTGAGCGTTCGGGTCCGCCATTCGGCTAAACGGCGTGTAGACTTGAGACGAAATCCGAGGTTCCGTCGTCGAGTCGTCGCACCGGTCCCTGGCATCGGGGTTGCTTCAGGGGTAAGCCGGTCGCACTGAGGCGGCCCGACACGTCCGCGAGGATCGCAACCAGGTTTTCGGAACCGTCTAGGGAGGTGTTCGATGAAGGGGCCAGATCGGTCTCAGTTCGCCGTCCGCGCTCGCCGTCTGTCGATGGGTTTGATGCCGTTGCTGGTACTGGGAATGGTGGCCGGTTGCCGTCATCATCGGTCGGCGTACCGGCCGGTGTACGGGCGCTCGCCGGTGGCGGTCGAGGTCGGGGCGCCGTGCCCCTCGGGAGATTGTGGCGGAGGGGCGTCGGTCCTGGCGCCGGAGCCGGGCTTCAGCGGTCCGGCGACGATCACGCCGCCGGCCTCGCCGCTCGGCCCGGAATCGCTGGAGCCGATCTCGCCGGTCGGCGGCGGGGCGGCGGAGCCGGGCCTGGAGGGTGCCGGGATGGGCACACGGTATCGCCCGAAACTGGAGCCGCCGCAATCGACGAGACGCGAGGAGACCGACAGCGGCCGGCCGACGCGCCGGGCGGTCGGGGGACGCCGGGCGATGCTCCGTCGCAACGTGCAAGCGTATGTCAATGACACGCAAGACCTGTTCACACCGCCCAGGGCCGACCGGCCCTGGCGGTACATCGTGATCCACCACAGCGCCCATGCCGAGGGCAGCCTCGCCCAGCTCGATCGCGACCATCGCGAGCGGCTGGGCACGGCCGGCTGCGGCTATCACTTCGTCGTCGGCAACGGCAGCGAGAGCCCCGACGGGACGGTCGAGGTGGCCCAGCGATGGTCGGAGCAGAAAGCCGGGGCACACTGTCGCGATAGCCAGGCGCCCGAGGCCAACGACTACGGAATCGGCATCTGCCTCGTCGGCAACCTCGACGATGCCCCGCCGACCGATCGGCAGGTCGCCGCGGCGAGGGCGTTGGTGGCCTATCTTCAGGACCGCTATGCCATCCCGGCCCCGAATGTCCAGATTCATTCTCATCTTGCCCGGACTGCGACGTCTTGCCCCGGCCGCCACTTCCCGACCCAGGCCATTCTCGCTGACCTCGACCGCAGCCTCGCCGCTCGCTGAGCCCGGTTTGCGTCTGGCTGACCTCCCCTCTGCTCGCCATTCCCGAAGAAACAACCCGGCACATCCGCAACGCGTGGGCTCGTCGTCGAGTCCCTTCGTTCGTGCGCGGGCGGAGCGAACGCCCCGGAACTACGGTGTCCTTCCGGCAAGGCTGCATGAATCCGTTTGGCTGATCCGCTACGCTGGCGGTCCTCGTACTGGAGGACCGCGATGGGCACGAAGAAGCGTGAGCAGCTACCGCCCGATCTGGTGCGTGGGCGGAGTCGGTTTCAGGCGTGGCGGACGCAGCGGAAGCCGGGCGCCCGGATCCCGCTGCCGCTTTGGGCGATGGCCGTCCGGCTGGCCAAGACCCATGGGATCAGTGGCACGTCCGCGGCGCTCGGCCTCGACTACTACAGCTTGAAGAAGCGGGCTGAGGCAGCCGCCGCCCCAACGCAGTCGAGCGGCACTGCCTTCGTCGAACTGCCCCCGCCGGTCCTGGTCGGCAAGCAGTGTCACTTCGAGCTGGACAACGGGGCCGGCGCCACCATGCGCGTGCAACTGGTCGGCTACGACGCGGCCGAGGTCGAGGCGCTGTCGCGCAGCTTCTGGAACGCTCCGTGATGCTCCAGATCACGCCCCAGATGAAGATCCTGGTCGCGGTCGAGCCGGCCGATTTTCGGCGGGGGATCGACGGCCTGGCGCGGCTCTGCCAGGAGACCCTCGAGCACGACCCGTTCGTCGGCGCGGTCTTCGTCTTCCGCAATCGCAAGGCGACGGCGCTGAAGCTGCTCATGTACGATGGCCAGGGGTTCTGGCTTTGCCACAAGCGGCTCTCCCAGGGCCGCTTCCCGTGGTGGCCCTCGGCCGCCGATGCGGAAGGGGGGGCGCAGCGCCTGGCCGCGCATCAGCTGGCGGTCTTGCTTTCGGCCGGCAACCCGACGCGAACCGGCGCGGCGGCCGACTGGCGGCCGGTCGGTCCGCTGGCGTGACCCGGTCGTGATGCTCTCTTGCGGAATGGCGGCGGCCTTGCTCCACTGGAGCCCGGATGCGAGGCCACGCCGGTCGCGGGGAATCGGCCGGTGATGCCGGTCCTTTCTGCCGGTAGCCGGGATGCGAAACGCACCGGAGTTCGTCGAAGTGGACAGCACGCGCCTGGAGGAGGTGCTGCGCCGCGTCGAGCAGTCGCTCGACGAGAAGGACGCCGCGCTGGTCCGAGCGGTCTTCGAGTCGTACGCCTATGTGTCCGATCTGGTGGAAGACAAGAATACGTCGATCCGCCGGCTCCGCCAGCTGTTCTTCGGGTCGCGCACGGAGAAGACCGAAGCCGTGGTGGGGCAGAAGGCCAGGAAGCCCGCTGGCGCTGGCGGACGCCGTGGCGGAGACCGCCTTGGCTGGCGACGACGGGAACGCTGGCGAAGTGGACGCGGCGGCCTCCAAGGGTCACGGGCGCAACGGCGCCGAGGCTTACCGGGGTGCCAACCGGATCGACGTTCGGCACCCGTCACTCCGCGCGGGCGACGCGTGTCCAGCCTGCGGTCAGGGCACCGTCTACGAGAAGGCTCCGGGCGTGCTGGTGCGGATCACCGGGCAGCCCCCCCTGGCCGCGAAGGTCTACCAGTTGCAAAAGCTGCGCTGCCATCTGTGCGGCCAGATCTTCACCGCGGCGGCGCCCGAGGAGGCCGGCGATCAGAAGTACGAGGCCACGGCCGGGAGCATGATCGGACTGCTGAAATACGGCAGCGGACTCCCGTTCAACCGCCTCGATGGCCTGCAGGGGGATCTGGGCGTCCCGCTGCCGGCCTCGACCCAGTGGGACATCGTCCAGGCGATGGCGGTGAGCCTGGCTCCGGCGTTTGCGGAGTTGATCCGGCAGGCGGCGCAGGGGGAGGTTCTGTACAACGACGACACCACGGTCAAGATCCTGGAGCTGATGGGAGAACGCGCCCGGCAAGAGGCCCTGGCCGGCGCCGCGGGAGACGCCAGCGGCTCCGAGGAGCGCACCGGCCTGTACACCTCGGGCGTGGTTGCGCTGAGCGACGGCCGGAAGGTGGCGCTGTTCTTCAGCGGCCGCCGGCACGCGGGCGAGAATCTGGCCCTGGTCCTCAAGCATCGCGCCGCGCAGTTGCCGCCGCCGATCCAGATGTGCGATGCCCTTTCGCGCAACCTGCCGGGCGAGCTGCAGACGATCCTGGCGAACTGCCTGGCCCATGCCCGGCGGCGGTTCGTCGATGTCTACGATCGCTTTCCCGAGCCGTGCGGCCACCTCCTCGAAACGCTGGCGGTGGTCTATCGCAACGACGCCGCGGCGCGGCAGCGTGGACTCTCGCCCGAGGCCCGTCTGCAGTTTCATCAGGAAGCGAGCGGGCCGACAATGGAGGCGCTGCACGATTGGCTGACGGAGCAACTGGAGGAGAAGCGGGTCGAGCCCAATTCGGCCCTCGGCGACGCGATCGGCTACATGCTCAAACACTGGGAGGAGCTGACGCTGTTCCTGCGTCAGGCCGGTGCTCCGCTGGACAACAACGTGTGCGAGCGGGCCCTGAAGAAGGCGATTTTGCACCGCAAGAACGCGCTGTTCTACAGGACCCAGAACGGCGCGCGTGTCGGCGACCTGTACATGAGCCTGATCTACACCTGCCAGCTGAACCAGGCCAACCCGTTCGACTACCTGACCGAGTTGCAGCGGCACGCCGACGCGGTGGCAAACGATCCTCAGTTCTGGATGCCGTGGAACTACCGCGACGCGCCGGGCTGATCGTTGATGAATCGGGCTGTGCCGGACGAGTCGAGCCGCCATTGCCGAACGTAACGACACGCGGAATCGAGGCCATGCCGAAGCGCCCCTCCAAGCCCAGGAAAGCGGTCCCATCCCGGAAGCCACTCGGCCCTATGGCCACGCTACGCCAGGCGCTGGCCAGGCGAACCAAAGCGGAGCTGGTGGAAGTCCTGGTGGAACTGGCCCAGGCGGACCGGGGGATCCTCCGGCAGCTCACCGCTCGGTTTGAGGTGGCGACGACAGCCGACGAGTTGGTCACCGCGACGCGGCTGGCCATCGCCGACGCGACTGACTTCGATGAGCGCCAGATCAACCGCAACTTCGACTACGACGACGATGCCTACGGCGAGGTGAAGAGGAACCTGGGCCGCCTGATCGATTCGGGCCAACTGCGGCTGGCCATGGAGCTCTCGTTGGAGTTGATGAAGGAAGGAAGCTATCAGGTCGAGATGAGCGACGAAGGCCTGATGACCGGGGACATTGAAGACTGCTTGAACGTGGTCCTCAAGGCTCTCGAAAAGAGCGACCTGCCTGCGGCCGAGGTGATCGCTTGGTGCTCGGCGATGCTCGAGAAGGACCGCGTAGGCTTCATCGCCTGTGAGGCCCTTGAATCGTTGCGAAAGCGCTTCCAGGAGACCGGAGCACGATAGCCGGCCGGCCGGTCAACGCCCGCCAACGGGGAGCGCTGCCTCCCGCTCTCGCCCAGAATTCACCGAAGGCCGCCGAGAATCCTGCCACGCCAGCATCCGATCTCCCAGGCCGTCAGCCGCGGGAATCACTTTTTACACGCCTGCCGGAAGGACACGAACTACGAAGTCGCCCGGTGGAGGGCTTCGTGGAGGAGAGCGATCATGCTGAGCGAGTCGGTGATCTCGCCGCGGCGGAGCCGGGCCAGGGCCTCGGGCCAGGCCACGCGGCGGACATCAAGCCGCTCGGAGCCCTCGGGCTGGCTCGGGCCGGGAGTGAGGCCGGTGGCGCGGAAGAGGAGGCCGTGCTCGTCGCTCACGGAGTTGGAGAGGTGGACGTCGGCCAGGAATTGGAGGTGGGCGGCGACGAGGCCGGTCTCCTCGCGGAGTTCGCGATCGGCGCAGTCCTCGGGCGATTCGCCCTCGGGGGCACCGCCCTCGGGAATCTCCCAGGAATAGCGGTCGAGCGGGTAGCGGTGCTGGCCGACGAGCCAGACGCTGCCGTCGTCCTCGACGGGTAGCACGCCGACGGCGCGGTTCTTGAAGTGGACGACGCCGTAGATTCCCGGCTGGCCGTCGGGCCGAAGGACGCGGTCCTCGCGGACGGCGATCCAGGGGTTGTCGTAGAGGAGGCGGCTGGCGAGCGTCGTCCAGGGGCCGACCGATTGCGGATTGCGGATTGGGGATTGCGGCCTGGGAGAAGGGTCGGGGTCGGGGGGCATGAAGCAGGCCTCGGTCGCAGGTCGAATCCAGGACTCCGTGAATCCGCAATCCGCAAACGGTCCTCAGCCGATCGCTTTCTGGAGCGAGACCCCCATGTCCGCCGGGCTCTTGGCGACGAGGATGCCGGCGTCTTCGAGGGCGGCGATCTTGTCGGAAGCCTTGCCGGAGCCGCCGGAGATGATGGCGCCGGCGTGTCCCATCCGCTTGCCGGGGGGCGCGGTCTGGCCGGCGATGAAGGCGGCCAGGGGCTTGGTGAAGGCGCCCGACTTCTTCAAGGAGGCGGCCTGCTCCTCGGCGTTGCCGCCGATCTCGCCCATCATCAGGACGGCGTCGGTATCGGGGTCGGCCTGGAACATCTTCAGGGTATCGACGAAGCTGGTGCCGTTGACGGGGTCGCCGCCGATGCCGACGCAGGTACTCTGGCCGATGCCCAGGTTGGTGAGCTGCCAGACGGCTTCATACGTCAAGGTGCCCGAGCGGCTGACGACGCCGACGCGACCGGGCTTATGAATATAACCGGGCATGATCCCGATCTTGCACTGGCCGGGGGTGATGACGCCGGGGCAGTTGGGGCCGATGAGGCGGACGTCGGGATGATGGGCCCGGAGGTAGGCGACGGTGCGGGCCATGTCGAGGACAGGGATGCCCTCGGTGATCGCGACGATGAGCGTGATGCCGGCATCGGCGGCTTCGAGGATGGCGTCAGCGGCGCCGGGCGGAGGGACGAAGATCATCGTGGCGTTGGCGCCGGTCTGCTTGACCGCCTCGTGACAGGTGTCGAAGACCGGCACGCCGACGGCCGTGGTGCCCCCCTTGCCGGGGGTCATGCCGGCGACGAGGTTGGTGCCGTAAGCTTTGCACTGTTCGGCGTGGAAGGTGCCAGCCTTGCCGGTGATGCCCTGGCAGAGGAGTCGGGTGTTCTTATCGACGAGGATGCTCATGGGTTCCTCTGAGAATGGTCGATGAGGGAAAGTCGATGAGTTTATTCGGGGGAGAGGAGGGCGTTCTTCAAGGTGTTGCGCCAGGAGTGGGAGGCGGGGTTGTAGGCGCCGAAGCCGGAGCCGAATTCCCAGTAGGAGCGGGAGAAGGCGCGGCGATCGGCCTCGCGGGAGACGGCGGCCGTCCACTGGACGCGGGAGTCGATCGGGGCCTTCGAGTAGGCGCCGTACTCGCCGAGGTAGATCGGGCGGCGGTGCTCCTTCGACCAGCGGGCGACGGAGTCGAGGTCGTCGGTCAACTTCTTCAACTGTTCCGGGGTGCCGGTCCAGGTGCGGCCGAGCCACTTTTGGGCCTGGGGGCCGGCCCACTCGGCCCCCTGGTGGGTGAACTCGAAGGGCTCGTAGTAGTGGAAGGTGACGATCAGGTTCTTGTCGGATTCGGGGAGGCGAAGCGTGGACAGCGAGCGGAAGCCGTTCCACTGGCCGGGGCCGACGATCACGGGGCGATCGGGATTCGCCTTGCGGATGACCGCGAGGAGGGGCGGGATCATCGCGTTCCATCGGTCGGGCGTGAGTTCGTCGTGGGGCTCGTTGAGAAGCTCGAAGTAAAGCGTCCCGGGACGATCGCGGTAGCGTGCGGCGATCTGGTGCCAGAGGGCCAGAATCATCGCCTCGAAACGGTCGGGATTCTTGTCCAATTCTTCGAAGTGGTGGATATTGATCACAGCGACGAGACCTTGAGAGCGCGCCTGATCGATGGCCCAGTCGATCCGCTCGAAGAACCTCGGGTCGATCGTGTAAGGCGGCTCCAGCTTCGCGTGGGACGACCAGCGGATCGGGATGCGGACGGAGTCGAAGCCAGCCGACCGGATCGCTTCAAAGTATTCGGGCTGAAGGGTCAGACCCCATTCGCCCTCGCGGGGGGCTTCCAGGGCGTTGCCCAGATTGATGCCGCGACCGAGGGCGCGATTGGCCGCGGCGATGTCGGCGGCGGGGGCGAGGGTCGGGAGGAGAAGGAGCAGGGAGAGGCTGAGGCGGAGCATCGGGTTATCCCTCCTGTCGGATCGCGCGGACGAGCTTGCGGAACTCGGGGCGGAGGTCCTTCGGCAGGTCTCGGGCGAAGACAGCGTCGAGGTCGTGGCGGCGGATCAGGCCGATGACGTCGGCGAGGTCCTGGGCGCGGAGGAGGTTCCGGGTGCCGCTGCGGAGCTTCATGGCGATCAGGTCGGCGAGGGAGACGGTGGTGATGCCGTCGATCTCCAGCAACTCGCGGGGCGGCGTCGGGACCTGATCGGGCCGGACGAGGTGGACCGGGATGCCCTCGCGGACGAACTCGCGGCGGGCCGCATCCAGGGTGAATCCCTGAGAGGTGAGCAGGTCGGCGAGGATGTCGAGGGGTTCGTTAGAATAAATGTCAATGTCTCTGGTTGTTCTCAGGTGGCCGTGGAGCACAACGGCGATGCCGCCAATCACCGCCCCCGAAAGTCCGGCATCGCGGAGGAGGCGGGAGAGGTCGCGGGCGGTGTCGAGGAGGGAGCCGCGTCCGTCCATCAGGAGGAGGGCCTCGTCGCGGAGCCGGGGGTGGATCTTTGGTTCGGTGCTGGTCACGGAGGCACGGCCGGATACTGAGGGGAATGTCACGCGAGCTGATACGCTTGAGCGATAATCTCCCTGACAGCGGAATGACTAACGCGATCCGATGGGATTGGGAAAGCGATCGGATTGGCGCCGCCATTATACTTGTAGTTCCAGCTGGGGGATTCCATCTGAAGCTCTTCGAGCTTTGACTTCACAAAATTGAAGAAGTCCGACGGGGCATCGGCCGCCCCCTCCGGTCCAGCAGGGAGATAGATGTACACACCATTCGTCCTCGGCCACATGGGGAGCCAGCAACGACGACCCTTCTTGAGCGAGATGTAGCTCTGTGCCGAATAGTCGATCTTCGAGGGACCAACTTTTTCCTGACAGTATTTCACTAACTCGTCCACTGTAGATAGAAAAACCGGATTCGAGTTTGCCTCCCACCATCGGCGATCACGGAGGACTTCCCCCTCCTGCTTCTCATCCGCGGGCTCGTCTCCGGCATCGATGATTAACTCATCCGGCTGGGCCACGATCGTCGTGTGGATTGTCGCTACGCCGCCCTGGAACGGCATTTTGAGGACCTTGATCTCCATTCCAATAAATGGGAGGAACTGCGGGAGCGTCTCGATCAGGGTCTTATACCGTCCTGAGAGTTCTTCAGCCACCAAGACCGCGACGTGCCTGGAGTTGGGTCGCGCGAGCCGCTCCCTGGCCCAATAGTCGAGGGTTCGGAAACCATGATCGGAATCGCATTCGCCGAGCATGATCTCGATCTCATAATAGGTATCGAGATCAGCCCGATGACCGAGGAGGTCGAGCCTACCGCCCTGGTTCTTATAATGGATCACCTGATTCTTTATGATCTTCATGCTGCCCAGACCGAGCCGAGAGGGTCTCTCAAGAATCCATTTCTCGAGCCAGCCCTCGTCCTTATCGATGGCCTTGAGCGTTGTGTAACTGCACTCGACAACTTCCATGAGATGACCCATAACTCTGGTGATAATGCAAAACTGGCAGGGCGTGAGGTATGCGCTGCACGCTGGAACCAAAATGAAGGCGACGTGCTGTGAACGCCCTAAAGTGATGGTATCATTATCGCATGACTTCCTCATAGGGGATCATCGCGATTTCACGGCCGTCGAGCACGAATGGGATGTTCGAGCCAGGAACGAAGAAGTCCACCCGGGCATATTCGCCGAGGCCGTTAGTGACGCGGGGTTCGGCGTGGACGAGGACGCGACGGCCGCGGACGTCGGCGACCCAGTAGGCGGGGATGCCGGCGCGGGCATACTGTTCGAGGCGAGCGCCGAGGTCTTCGGGCAGGCTGGTGACGGCGATCTCGACGAGGAGGCCGACGTCGCCGGGTCCGGGGTGGCGGTCTTCGTCGAGGTAGGCCAGCGGGTTCGGGCCGCGGACGACCATCAGGTCGGGCAGCGGGCTGTTTCGGGGATCGAGGGCGAGCACGCCCTCGGGCCAGAGGCACCAGTCGGGGGGCAGTCGGCGCCCGAGGGAGCCATTGAAGGCGGCGGCCACGGCGGCGTGGGCCTTGGTCTTGGCCATCTTCTCGAAGAGCCTCCCCTCGTGGAGGTAGATCGGCCGGTCGCGCGGGAGCAGGCCGGTCTCGATCATGCCGAGGAAGACGTCGGTCGTCAGGTCGAAGGGCGGGTCGCCGGAGGGGCCTGCGGCGAGCGTGTCGGTGGCGATGGCCATGAGACTCGTCCTGGATCGAGTCGGTGCGGGGTTCATCGGGGACGCCGCACCGCACGACGCCCCACGCGGTCAAGACGCGCCCTGGGCGGCTGTTACGACCTTCTGAGCGGCGTCGGTGAGGCCCTTGGCGACGATAATCTTCTTGCCGCTCTCTTCGAGGAGCTTCATGCCTTGCTCGACGTTGGTGCCTTCGAGGCGGACGACCAGAGGGACGCGGAAGTCCAGCTCGTCGTAGGCGGCGAGGAGGGCGGAGGCAATGATGTCGCACTTCATGATCCCGCCGAAGATGTTGACCAGGACGGCCTTGACCTTCGGGGAGGAGAGGAGGATGCGGAAGCCTTCGAGAACCTGGTCCTTGTTGGCGCCGCCGCCGACGTCGAGGAAGTTGGCGGGCTCGCCGCCGTGGTACTTGATGAGGTCCATCGTGCTCATCGCGAGGCCGGCGCCGTTGACGAGGCAGGCGATGTCACCGTCGAGCTGGACGTAACTGAGGCCGGACTGAGCGGCGCGAAGCTCGTTGGGGTCTTCCTCGTGGGGATCGCGGAAGGCGGCGACCTCGCGCTGACGGTAAAGCGCGTTGTCGTCGAAGTTGATCTTGCAGTCGAGGGCCAGGACGTCGCCGGAAGCGGTGACGATCAAGGGGTTGATCTCGGCGAGGGAGGCGTCGAACTTGAGGAACATCCTCACGAATGCCTTCAGGAATGCGGCGCCTTTCTTCGCGGTCTCGCCCTCGAATCCGAGGAGCTTGCAGACCTTGCGGGCCTGGAAGTCGAGCATGCCGGTATTGACGTCGATCGGCTCGCGGTGGATCTTCTCCGGGCTCTTGTGGGCGACTTCCTCGATCTCGACACCGCCCTCGGTGCTGGCCATGAGGACGGGGCACTGGAGGGCGCGGTCGATCGCGAGGCCGAGGTAAAGCTCGCGGGCGATGTCGTGGCCGACGGTGATGAGGACCTGGCGGATCGGCTGACCGTCCTCACCGGTCTGGTAAGTCACCAGAGTCTTGCCCAGTAGGCTCTCGGCGGCCTGGCGGCACTCGTCCTTCGAGCGGACGAGCTGCACGCCGCGGGGCATCCCCTCGGGTCGGGGCTTGCGACCACTGGCGATCGCCAGGGCGTCGGCGCGGTTGGCGTCGGGGCTGATGGCGACGCCCTTGCCGCGACCGCCGGCATGGACCTGGGCCTTGACCGCGGCAAGCGGGGCCGCCAGGCGATCGAAGGCGGCGACGGCCTCGTCCGGGGTGCGGGCCACGATTCCCTCGGGCACGGCGACGCCAGCAGACCTGAGCAACTCCTTGGCCTGGTATTCGTGTACATTCATCGTCGGTCGTCGCCTTCGCGGTTCGTAGGGGCAAGCTGGTGGTTTGGGGGCTGAAAGGGGGGGGCTCCAACGGTCAAGGCCGCGCCGTTGTCCGGACTTGTCGGGGGCCTTACCGGGCGCAGACTCACAGCGACGGCCTTGCGCCGGGTTCGGGACGGACGCTGGACCGGGCTCTTCCAGAATCTGATTCCTACCAGATTCAGCGGCCCGGGGCCAGACCCCAGACCCGGCGGGGCTCTCCTGAACCAGTGACGCGATGGGTCTGCGGGGCGTGTGCCGCACGTGGTCGGAAAGCAGCACGAAAGGGGGTGTGCCGGACACGCCCTCGCGAGCGCGGTCGTTCGGACGACAGGTGACGCCAAGCGTCGGGAGCCGGTCGAGGATCGGCGGCGATCAACGGAGGCGGTAGATATCGCGACCCTCGTATTCACGAACGACGTTCTCGTGCGAATCCAGGGAAAACTGGATCGGAGAGAGCCGCGACTCGTCGTAGCCGTGCAATCGGAGAATGCTGGTGAAAGTCTTCATGAGCCGCTGTGACCAGCGGTTGGCGGGTCCGTCTCGAAGCGGATCGTCGGTCTCGAAGAAGAACCAGACGGTGAGGCGGGGGCTGGACTCGACGAATGGGGCGATGAATTCGACGCGATCTAGCGGGATGCCGCTCAGGCAGGCGCAGCCGAGGATGTTGGAGCGGTTGGCTTCGAGGTAGGCGTCCAGCTCGGTTCGGGTCATCACCAGCCGACCTTCAGGGCTTCTTGCGGCGTGGGCCGTCGCGGCGAAACTCGTCTTCAACCTCGCGCTCGATGCGGCGGATGTCGGCGTCATTGAGGCCGAGGCTGGCGGGGCCGCCGGGGGAGGAGTCGGAGGCGAGTTCGGAGTCAAGTTCGCCGAAGATGTCGAGCCAGGCGCGAGACTCGGACGGGGAGGGACCGTGGAGCCGAAGGGAGGTTTCGGAGTCGGGGGGCTTGGAGGAAGCGGGGCGAGGACGGGACGCCTTGCGGTTATCGAGCAGGGAGGCGAAGGCGTCGGCGGTCATCGAGTGGGCGCCTCGGCGCCGGGCGGCGACGCGGAGGCGGCGATCGGAGGAGACGACGGTGAGGGACTTCGGGGCGGAGTGGTGAGTGATGAGTTGCTCGATCCGGGAGTCGGCATCGGGATCTTCGACGGCGAAAACGATGCTGAGGCCCTTATGATGAGTCGCGGCTTCGACGTGCTGGGGGGCCCGGTTGGCGTCGAAAACGACGGTCGTGACGGCCGAGTCGGTCGGACCGAGGGCGTGGGCCAGGTCGTTCAGAAATCGGTGGCGCGTGCGACGTAGACCATCGGGACCGAAGCGGCGAGTCATCAGGCCCAGGGTATGCATCAAGTTGTAGCCGTCGATCAGGTAAGGCATTGCACGGACCGATCTGAGCGAAGAACCCGTTCCCCTCTGGAACCATACGCCCTACCAGGCCCGAGGACAATCCGTGCGGGGAGGGCATGGCGGCTGCCAGGGGGCGGTGATATTCTCTCAGAACACGTCTCGCCGCACCTGACACATCCTGCAACTTCACGCAACCGGGAGGGTCGGACCATGAGTACGGCCGGCGAGTCGAGTCTCACGACGGCGCAGACGGTAAGGAACCCCGACGAGATTGAGAACCCGAGTCGCATTCCCAGCCAGCCGCGACGACGACTCCGGTTCTGGGCTGGAATCTTGCTTCTCGGTTTGATCCTCCTCCTCCTCGCCTCCTGGGGCTACCACGCGGCCTCGGCCAGTGGACGGCTGGACACAATTCTCGACCGGCTCAACGCGGAGTCGCCGGACTGGCGGTTCTCCCTGATGATGTCCACGTTCCCCGTCCCCCAACGAGCGACCAATGCGGCCGTCCAGGTGATGACGGTCCGGGCCATGCTGCCGCAGGGGCGTCCCGAACCGAAGCCACAGGAATCCGTCGAGGCGCTCGACTTCCGCTCACCTCCCGGACATCTCGATCCTGCGCTCGCCGAGGCACTCCGCAACGAACATGACGCGATCCCGGAAGATGTCGTGGGTGAGGCCCGGCGACTCGCCGAGCTTCCGCAGGGACGGTACGCCGATTCGATGGCCAACGGCCGGCCAGTGGTCAAACCGTCTCACGTCGAGGCCATCCGGTCGGTGGCCGAGCTGCTCGATGCCGACGTGATCCTGATGATCGAGAAAGGGCGGACGGCGGAGGCGATGAAGTCGGTTCGGGCCTTGCTCAACCTGGGGCGTTCCGTCGGCGACGAGCCGAGTCTTCCGTCCCAGTCGATCCGGATGGAACTCCGCAGCCATGTCCGCCGCGCTCTCGAGTTTGCACTGGCTCGGTTCGAAACCGATCCGGAGACGCTGGCCACCCTGCAACGCGAGCTGGCCGACGAGTCGCGTCATCCGACCCTCCGCCTCGCTCTCTTTGCGGAGCGCACCGTTCTTGACGAGTATTTCGTCGCCCTCGAGGAGAACGACCCCTTGCGTTTGCCTGACGGACTGGGCGATCCGGCCTGGTCGCAAGCGGCCGACTCCTCGCTGGGTCAGCTCAACTGGGCGCTCAAGATCGGCTGGTGGATGGAGAACCACGCGCGGATGCTGGAGGTCCTTACCCGGGCCATCGCGATCGCCGAAGGACCCCTGGAACGTCAGGACGAGGGCTATACCGGCCTCCTCCAATCGCTCCATCGCGATGAGTCGGGAACATTCTCCCACTGGCGCTGGGAACCTTCTCAGCGTCTTATCGCCGCGGTCCTCGCCACACCCCGGGCCTTCCTCCGCAGTCGTGCCGAACTGGTGATAGCCGAGACGGCGCTGGCCTGCGAGCGGTTCCGCCGAGATCGGGGCACCTGGCCCAGCACCCTGGAATCGCTGGTGCCCGCGTATCTCGATCGATTGCCGATCGATCCGTTCGCCGGTGGGCCGGTCCGGGGCCATCGGGTCGAAGGCGGTTTCGTGGTTTATTCCCTCGACCTTGACCGCAAGGACGACGGCGGCCGCCGGCCGTCGAGCCAGGCCGACGTCGGGCACGGCTCCGACCTCGTCTTCGCCCTCGTTGATCCGGACCGTCGCGGACCTTGAGCGGGCACGGAGGCCTCTTTGGGAAGGGAATGCCTCTCATCCACGAACCCGTGGATGCGGTCCGGTTTGGCCTGGTGAGACAGCCGCCCCCGGCTGACATCCGGTTGGGCCAGCCGGGGTCGGCTGTCCCCCCGGAGTCGGGCTCGAATCCGACAGCATCCGCGGGTACGGGGCTCAGGCCCAGACATTCAAGACGGCCTCATCGAGTGAGGAGAAGACCGGCACGAGCATCGGAAGCCGAAGTTGATCAAGCAGGGCATGGACCGGCGCCGTCGGCTGGCAAAGCCGGAGTGAGCCGCCTTCACGGTCCAGGCGGAGGAATGTCGCCATCAGGAGCCCAACCGCCCGGCTGGAGAGCGCCGCGACGTATTCGAGATTGATGACAACTTGCCGGGCGGTCGGCCCTGGCAGGGCGGCGGAGAGACCGGAGCGAAGGACCTCCAGCGAGGGATCGGTCTCCAGATAGGTCAGTCGGGGCGTCAGGACGAGGACGCCCTCGATGACATCCACCTTGAGCCCGGAGGTCGTGTCCTGATCCGTGGCCGACCTCTCGGATTTCACATCGCCCTCGGCGGTGAGGGCGTCGGTCGGGTCGTCCGTTTCCTCGTCGCGGAGCCAGGAGGCGACCACGTCGTCGGGCAAGTTGCGCGGCGCGGGGTTGTCGCCGAGGAGGACGGCAAAGCGGAGCGGTCCGACGCGGATCTCGTCACCCTCGGATAGCAACTGGCCGCCATCACGGAGCAGAGTGCCGTTGAGGAACGAGCCGTTGGTGGAGGCCAGGTCGCGGATCTGCCATCCACCCTCAACCTGCTCGATCGCAGCGTGGCGGCGGCTGATCGCCGGCCAATCGGCATGCAGCTGGCACGACCGATCACGGCCGATCACGAACGGGCTCGACCCGACCGCGACCGAACGGCCCCGCGACCTCGGCGTGAGTGCCACCAGGCGGAGCCGCGGCGTTTCCGTCGCGTCGTCGGTCGTAACGAGCGGGGCCTCGGACGTCGCGTCGCCGTCCTCCTCGCTCGCTGCGACCCGCCGGGAGAGGGCCGCCAGCAGGGAAATCGGCAGGGGTCGCAAGCCCGGACGGGGAGGCCAGGGCGCGTCGAGGGCGGCACGTTCGTCGGGGAAAATGGCGATGGGACCGGCCAGTCCGGTGAGCGCGAACAGCTCGGACAGGTCCGCTAGCAGGCCGCAGAGTCGGAGCTGACCGCCCTCGACCGCGGCACAGCGGCGATGGGCCACAGCCACGGCACCTACGATCTGACTCGACATCCGCTCGACTCCGGCGAAGTTCAGGACCAGGCGGTGATGCCCCGCCCGGACCAGAGCCGTCAGCTCCTCGGCGACGGTCCGCAGATCGTCCTCGCGGAGCAATCGAGAGTCGGGGAAGCGGACCAGGGTGATTCCGCGGCTCTTGGAGACCCGCAGCTTCGCCCAGCCCGTCCCCGACCCCCGAGACGGGCCCCGAGCGGGGGTCCGCAACGACCCGGGGTCCGTTTTTCGGTGAACCGGCCCGGTCGTGAGCAGGCTTTCCAGAGTGCTCCGGGGATCGTTCGGCCGGTCCTTGTCGTCCAGGTGGCTGACGAGCCAGTCCTCGAGTCGCCGCTCGGCGTCGGTGAGGGCGGGGTCGGACTCGATCTCGGAGACGCAGGAGGACCGAGCCGGCCCGTCGGCCGAATCAATCGGCCGCGCGAGGGGGATGCGCGACGACATAGCTTGCTCCCTGCCCTTCCCTCGAGGAAGGGGGAAACTCCGGCGCTCTGGCCGCTTGAACAGCCGGCGCCGCGTGTTAAGGCCTGGTTCTTCTCAGCCCGATGCAGAGGCCCTTAATCCCTTTAGGCGAGAATCCGCGCTCGGCTGGCCGAAAAAAAATCGCCAGGCTGGATCGTGGCCGTCGGCCCTCCCGCGAGACCCGGAGCGATCGGGACGGAACCTTCATCCCGGATCGCAATTCATCGCTCTTCATCCGCGACACTTGCGCATGGAGTCGCTTCGAAAGGTCAGGCCGCCTCGTCGCCGGACGACTGGACGATGCCGCCGAGCGAGTAGCGAACCTCGCCCGCGACGATGACCGTGTGGGCGCGACCACGGACATCCCAGGAGCCGAAGGGGGTGTTGCGGCTCTTGCTGCGAAACTGCTGGGGGTCGATCGACCAGCGGGCCTCGGGGTCGATCAGGGTGACATCGGCGTCGGAGCCGGGTTTCAGGGTGCCTTTTGTCAGGCCGAGCAGATGGGCCGGGGCGACGGTCAGCTTGTGGATGACCTGAGGCCAGGTGAGGTGGCCGGGCTCGACCAGGCATTTGACGGTGATTGGGATCAAGGTCTCCAGGCCGACGATGCCGAACGGGGCGAGGTCGATCTCCCGCATCTTCTTTTCGGGGGCGTGGGGGGCGTGGTCGGTGGCGATCGTGTCGATTGTGCCGTCGATCAGGCCCTCGATCACGGCCTCGACGTCGGTCCAGGTCCGCAAGGGGGGGTTCATCTTGAAGTTCGAGTCGAACGTGCGGAGGCATTCGTCCGTGAGCGCGAAGTGGTGCGGGCACGCCTCGGCGGTGACGCGGACCCCCCGGCGCTTGCCTTCGCGGACCAGCTCGACGGATCGGGCCGTGGAGATGTGCTGGATGTGCAGACGCCCCCCGGTCGTTTCCGCGAGGCGAATGTCGCGGGCGACCATGATGTCTTCGCCCGAAGCGGGCATCCCCTTGAGGCCGAGTCGCAAGGATTCGAAACCCTCGTTCATCACGCCGCCGGCCGTCAGCTCGGGGACCTGGCAATGCTGCATCACGACGCGGTCGAACATCTTCGCATATTGCAACGCCTGGCGCATCAAGGCCGGGTTGGCGACCGGGGCACCGTCGTCGGTGAAGGCCACGGCGCCGCCATCGACGAGCTGGCCGAGTTCGGCGAGTTCCTCGCCCTTGCGCCCCTTGCTCACGCAGCCGACGGGATAGACGTTGGCCTTGCGCGCCCGCTTGGCCTGGAGCACGATGAACTCAGCGGCATCGCGAGTGTCGAGCGGCGGCAGCGTGTTGGGCATGCAGGCGACGGTGGTGACACCACCGGCCAGCGCGGCGGCGGCGCCGGTGTCAATCGTCTCGTCCTCCTCGTTGCCCGGCTCGCGGAGGTGGACGTGGACGTCGATCAGGCCGGGGCAGACGATCAGGCCCCTAGCGTCGATGACGACCTCGGGCTCGATCAGGCCCTCTTCCCCGACGGCCATCACCCGTCCGCGGCTCAGCCAGACGTCGGTGATTCGGTCGAGGTCCTGGCTCGGGTCGATGACGCGGCCGCCGGTGATCTGGATGGTGCGCATGGGGGTTGGGATCGCCCTTGAGGGACGGGGATGGACCCGCCGCCGGTCATGCCTTGCTGTTGACGAGGTAAAGCACCGCCATCCGGACAGCCAGGCCGTTGGTCACCTGGTCGAGGATGGCCGAATGGGGGCCGTCAGCGACCTCAGGAGTGAGCTCGACGCCGCGGTTGATCGGGCCGGGGGCGAGAAGGAGGAGTTCCGGGCGGGCGAGGCGGAGGCGGTCCTGGGTCATGCCGTAAAGGCGGAAATACTCGGAGACGGAGGGGAAGACCGAGCGCTGATCGCGCTCGAACTGGATGCGGAGGACGTTCACCACGTCGAGACGGGGCAGGACGTCGTCAAGCTTGTAGGCCAGCTCGCAGCCGAGCTGCTCGAAGCGGGAGGGAACGAGCGTGGGCGGGCCGCAGAGGATCACGCGGGCGCCGAGCCGGGTGAGGCCCCAGATGTTGGAGCGGGCGACGCGGCTGTGGAGGATGTCGCCGACAAGGCCAACTGTCAGGCCCTCGAGGCGGCCGAGACGGCGGCGGATCGTCAGGAGGTCGAGCAAGGCCTGCGTGGGGTGCTCGTGGGGGCCGTCGCCGGCATTGATCACCGAGCAGCCGACGTGCTGGGAGAGCAGGTGGGGAGCGCCGGGAGTCGGGTGACGGACGACCAGGATATCGGCGCCCATCGCCTCGATGTTGCGGGCCGTGTCGATGAAGGACTCGCCCTTGGTGAGGCTGGACGTGCTGGCGGTGAAGTCCTGCACATCGGCCGAGAGGCGCTTGGCAGCGAGACTGAAGCTGGTTCGGGTCCGGGTGGAGTTCTCGAAGAAGAGGTTGAAGACGACACGGCCGAGAAGGGCGGGGACCTTCTTGCGGTCGCGCTGGGAGACCTCGGCGAAGCTATCCGCGGTGTCGAGGATCGCGAGGATCTCGTCTCGGGAAAGCTCCTCGAGGCCGAGCAGGTGCTTTCGGTTCCAGGCCTGCTGGGCGTGGGCGGAGGCTGCCGAGGGAGCGGGGGCGGGCGGGTTGGCGGCCGTGGGGCTGCGGGTCATGGGCGTTCGGCTCCCCTCCGATGGTCGGAGGCGCGTGACGATCCCTCAGGGCGGGGTTGGGGCAGGCCAGGCGGGTCAGGACGGCTGGAACGATCGGACGGATCACGCCGACGGCGGGCCGACCCGGACGACCTCGTCGGTCGGATCAATCGGACTGAGGCGGACCTCGACCCGCTCATCGGCCCCGGCCTCGCAGCGGAGGCCGACGTAATCGGCGCGGATCGGAAACTCCCGCCCGCCACGGTCGGCGACGACGGCCAGTCGGACGCACGCCGGCCGGCCCAGGTCACAGACGGCATTCAGGGCGGCCCGGACCGTCCGGCCGGTGAAGAGCACATCGTCCACCAGGACGACCTCGGTCCCCTCGACGACGAACGGGATCTCCGTGCCGCGGAGCACCGGCCAGCGATCGCCGCGACCGAGGTCGTCGCGATAGAGGGTGATCTCGACAGCACCGACGGGCACCTCGACGCCGAGCTTCTTCTGGAGCTGAGCAGCCAGCCGCTCGGCGATCGGGACGCCGCGCGTCCGAACACCGACCAGCGCCAGGGGAGCCTCGGGGCGACGGCCAGAGGCGATCCGGCCGGCCAAGTCGGCGAGCAGGTGCTCCAGGCCGGTCGCGTCGCAGAGCTTCGTCCCGTCTCGTCCCATCGCGGTTCCCCGACCCCGCCTGGCTGGACGCCTCGTCCCGAAAAACCGCCGCGGGCGGCCCGGATCGTAGCAGGAAGGAGGGCCACGACGCAAGGCGAGCCGGGATCGTCGCTCGCGGCCAGTCCGGATGCGACCGGCGGCCCGGCGAGGATGTGGTATGTTTAAGCCGAGCAATCGGCCCCGGATGGCCCGCGGAGTCCCCGCGCGGACCCTGGGTCTCCTCCCGACGGATCGAATCGGAGATCAGACATGGGCGCGAAACGGCATCGGCCGAGCATCGAAGGACTGGAGACGCGGCAACTTCTCTCCACCTTGATCGTCGAGCAGGAACCGAACGACCGGCCCGTCCAGGCCAACGTGGTGGCATTCGACCCGGCCGACGGTAACGCGCAGATTCAGGGCCAGTTCTCCTGCCGTTGCAATGTGGATGACTTCGCCTTCGTGCCGGAAACACCGGGCCATGTAGAACTTGCGGCGCTCGCTGGTACGGCCGGATTGCGCGTGGGACTGGTGGCGCGTGATGCGACCGGACGGGTCCTCTTCCGGACGGGCGGTGCGGACGGAGTCGAGTCGGCCGGGGGAAGCTTCGTCGTGCACCAAGGCGACCGGGTCCTCATCCAGGTGTCCTCGCGGGGGCTGGGACTGGGCAATTACACCATCGATCTGCACCTGACGCCGATCGTTCGACCCGGGCAAGGCGGCGGGCCGGTCGGGCCGGAGCCGCCGAACGTCTTCAACGAGATCGAGCCGAACGACACCTACCAGCAGGCAAATCGGATTGCCCTTGGGACTGATGGGCAAGCTCAGGTGCTCGGGGCTGTCAATCGGCTCAATGACCGGGATTATTACCAGTTCACAGCCGAGCAATCCGGCAAGTTGCAGCTCCAGTTGACTCCGAACGGCTGCCGCCCGGCTGTCGCGGTGCGGGATGCCGAGGGACACTTGCTCTTCCATAGCCGGCCCCTCGGCGACACGGTGGCGGGGAGCTTTCCCGTACAGCTCGGTGAGACTTACGACATCGAGGTGACGACCCGCGGCCGGGGCATCGGGTCGTATGCGATTGACCTGGCGGAGACGCCCTTTAACCGGACTCCGCCGACGGGCGCCACGGCGACCGGTCTCGTGCAGGAAGCTGAACCCAACGACACGATTGCCCAGGCCAACCCCATTCTCTTGCCCACAACGGGCATTGCCACGATCAGCGGCATCTCGCAGCTTGGTGACCCGGACGTTTACGCTTTCACCCCCCAGACGGGCGGAGTTCTGAGCCTGGCGCCGCTCGACACGAATACGGCGGTCACGCTGAATGTCGTGAGTCCGACTGCGACCGTGCCGACGGGTGCCCTGACGCCGACGCCCTCGGTCCCGACCGTGTTCCCGGTGGCTGCCGGAGCGACCTATTTCCTGACACTCGAAGGTGTCAATTCCGGTTTGCCGGTGAATTATCTGGTGCGGATGACGCTGGAGCGAGCGATCACACCGACGACGGGGCCGTCGAGTCTGATCGCTCGAGGGGGGTAATCAGCCAGGAAGGCCCAATCGCCGGTCGGGCCAGGGGCGAGCGACGGGCGGGCGGGCCTCCGTCTATAATGAGGAAGACCACTCGACACCGCACGATCCCCAAGGCCGGAGAATCCGAGGCGCATGGCGGCACGATCGCGTTACATTGTCGGTATCGACCTGGGAACGACCAACTGCGCCGCCGCGTATGTCGATACGAAGGGGCGGGAGAGGCCGTCGGCGGATATCCGACTCTTCGAGGTCCCGCAACTCGTTGCCGCGGGGGAGACGGCGCCGAGAGAGATGCTGCCGTCGTTTCTGTACCTGCCGGGGCCGCACGAGTTACCGGCCGACGCCGCGAGGTTGCCATGGCGGGAGCAAGGCGACCGGATTGTCGGCGAGTTTGCGAGGATTCAAGGGGCGAGGGTGCCGGGACATCTGGTCGCTAGTGCCAAGAGCTGGCTCTGCCACGGTGGCGTCGATCGCGAGGCGGCGATCTTGCCATGGGGGGCTCCGCCCGATGCGCGGAAGGTCTCGCCGGTCGAGGCCTCGGCCGAGTATCTGAAACACATCCGGGATGCCTGGAACTGGCGGTTTGCCCGGAAGGACCCGAATCATCGGCTGGAAGTGCAGGAGGTTGTGCTCACCGTGCCGGCCTCGTTCGACGAGGCGGCTCGCGAGCTGACCGTCGAGGCGGCGCGGCAGGCTGGGTTCGAGATCTTGACGCTGCTGGAAGAACCGCAGGCCGCGTTTTACTGCTGGATCGTGTCGCACCAGGAAGGCTGGCAGAAGGAGGTTCGAGGCGGGGAGTTGATCCTCGTCTGTGACATCGGCGGCGGGACGACCGATTTCAGCCTGATCACCGTCGTCGAGACGCCGACCGGGCCGGGCTTCCGGAGAGTGGCGGTGGGCGACCACCTGATGCTCGGGGGTGACAACATCGACTTGGCCTTGGCGCACAAGGTTGAGGCGAAGCTGGGGGGCGTGCGGCTCGACGCGGAGCAGTGGTCGGCCTTGCGGTTCGCGTGTCGGACCGCGAAGGAGAAACTGTTCGACGACCGGGCGCCGGCCGAGCGTTGGCCGGTAACGATCGCGGGTCGGGGCTCGCGGATTATCGGGGGCAGCCTGCAATCGGAGCTGACGAGGGAGGAAGTTCTGCCGATCGTGCTCGACGGGTTCTTCCCGAAGACCCGGCCGGACGAGGAGCCGCAGAAATCGAGCAAGCTCGGGCTCCAGGAGTTCGGCTTGCCGTTTGTCGCCGATCCGGCCATCCCGCGACACCTGGCGGCCTTTCTGCGCAAGCACAAGGCGTCGCCGATCGGTGGCGACGGCGATATCGACGAGTCGCGGCCGGCGCGGCCGGATGCGATCCTCTTCAATGGTGGGGCCATGACCCCAGCCCTGCTCCGGGAACGGGTCGTGGACGTGGTCGGTTCGTGGTTCCCCGATGAGCCGGATGGGACCTACCGGCCGCGCGTGCTGACGAATGACTCGCTGGATCTGGCCGTGGCGCATGGCGCGGCGTATTACGGGGTGGTCCGACGGGGGGGCGGCATCCGGATCGGTGGGGGCACGGCGCGAGCGTTTTATGTCGGTTTCGAGGCACCCGACCAGTCGGCGACGGAGACTCCCTGGCTCTGCGTCGTGCCGCGTGACGCCCAGGAGGGGGACGAGATCGAGGTCGCAGACCGGGACTTTAACCTCTTGCTGGATCGGCCGGTGGCGTTTCCGCTGGCGTCCAGTTCGGTGCGGGCGAAGGATCTGCCGGGCGACCTGGTGCCGTTTCACCCGGATGCCATGCGGGAGTTGCCGCCGCTGGTGGGCGTGATGCGGGTGGGACGGAAGGCGAAGGCGGAACAGGTTCCGGTGAGTTTGGAGGCGCGGGTCACGGAGGTCGGGACGGTCGAGCTAGGTCTACGGTCGCGGTCGGACGACCGGCGATGGAGGCTCCAGATTCAGCTTCGCGGGCCGGAGGGTCGGACCGCGGCGACCACCTCCGCCGCGATCACGGGAGGCGAGGCGGATCGGATCGTGGTCGAGCAATCGCAGCTCGATGCGGCGATCGAAGCGATCCGCGCGGCGTTCGGGCCGAACCCGCCGGAAGATGCGGGGCCGCCGAGGCTGGTCAAGCGGCTGGAGGATCTGCTGGAAGCGACGAAGGACCAGTGGCCGCCCTCGGCGTTGCGGGCCTTGTGGGAACCGCTCCGTGAAGTGGCCGACGAGCGGAACCGGTCGCCGAGGCACGAGTCACGCTGGCTGAATCTGGCGGGCTACTGCCTCCGGCCCGGCACCGGCTACCCGCTGGATGAGACCCGGATGAAAGCACTCTGGCCGGTCTTCCATGCGGGGGTCAAACACGTCAAGGATACGCAGTGCTGGGTGGAGTGGTGGGTCTTGTGGCGAAGGGTGGCGGCGGGCTTGAACCGCTCGCATCACGAGGAGATCTATCGACGGCTACTTTCCTGGCTGCTGCCGCCGAAGGGAGGAACGGGCAAGAAGGCGAGCCGGCCCAAACCCGAGGCGCACGAACTCCGGGAGATCTGGCGGTGTGCGGCCAGCCTGGAACGTCTGGACGCGAGCCACAAGCAGACGCTCGGTGATGCGCTGGGAAGGGAGCTGTCGCGGCCGAATGCGGGGAAGCACGTCCTCTGGTGCCTCGGCCGGCTCGGAGCGCGGGTGCCACTTTACGGGCCGGCCAATACGGTGGTGCATCCGGACGTGGCCGGTCGCTGGGTAGAAGCGGTTTTGGGTGGCACTTATGCGAACGATCGCGAAGTGACGGATGCGATCTTCGCACTGTCGCAGATGGCCCGGGTCTCAGGAGATCGGGCCCGGGATCTAATAGCGACGTTGCGGGAACGCGTGCTCGCCCGCCTGGTGGAGCTGGGGGCCGATGAGGCGGCGATGGGACCGGTGCGCGAGTATCGCGAACTGGAGGCGTCGCAGGAAGGGGTGGCGCTCGGCGACGCCCTGCCTGTGGGTTTGCGGCTCGTGGAGGACGTTTCCAGCTCGTAGGGTGCTTGGCAAGCACGGATCATGACGCGGACGTCATAATGCTGGGAGAGCACCCTACGAGCCGGGGAGTGGCGGGACTACTTTTCGGCGTCCTTGGGCTGGGCGGCAGGGGTTGTCAGGGAGACGACGGGATCGCCGCCGGGGGCGAAGGTGACTGGCACCTTCCAGACGTAGTTCTTCACCCGACAGAACCCGGCGCCGCCTTCCTTGCACTCGAAGGTGGAAACGGAGAGCCGGACGGCCAGTTTGTTCCCCGCCGCGAGAGCCTTGGCCAGCGGCACGTCGACCTCGAACTTCTCCCGGGGCGGGTCGAGCCGGAGGCCGGTCGAGGAGACGTCGGGGCCGAGGGCCGCCGGGTCCTCGGGGGTCTCGAGCAGGACGGGCATCGGGGCCTCGGGGTTGATCTTGAAGCCTTCGGGCAGGGAGACGGTCACATCGAGCTTGAAGTCGCGGCCGGGGGTAACCTGAACTGGCGGCACGTCGATGACGACCGGGTTGGGGAACCTCGGCTTGCTCGCGGGCGGCTTCGGGGCCGCGACGCCTTCGAGCTTCAAGGTCTGAACGGTCTTGGCGCTGAGGCTCAGGACGCGGATTTCGTGATTGTTCGAGTCCGCGATGAAGAGGCTGTTGCCGAGGGCGCTGAGGCCGCCCGGCTCGTTGAACTGGGGTGGGTTGTCGAGCTGACCCGCCTGGCGAGTCCCGGCGAGGGTCTTCACCTCGCGGCTGGCCAGATCGATGGCCTTGACCTTATTGTTGTAAGTGTCGGCCACGTAAAGCTTGCCGTCGGAGTACGAAACCCCGAGGCAGTGCTGGAGGCGGGCCTTGTTGCCACGTCCTTCCTGGTCACCGAAGGCGAACAGGCTCTGACCGAGCGGCAGGTCGTGCGTGCCCGCGACAGTGACGACTTCGTGGGGCCGATCGAGGTTGATGGCGCGGATGGCCGAACCCTCGGAGTCGGCGACGTAAAGGTACTTTCCGTCGGTCGCGAGACCGCTCGGCTGGGCGAACGCGGCCTCAGCGATCGAGCCGTCGTTGATGTCTTCCTTGCCGGTGCCGGCCCAGACGCCGACGTAGTTCTGGGCGAGGTCAAGCTTCCAGATCTGATGCGTGCCGGCCATCGCGATCAGGAGCGTCTGGGTCTCGGGCACGAGGACGAGGTCCCATGGACTGCTCAGGCCGGTCTTCGAGGCCGGTCCGCCGCCCGATCGGCGATAGGACTGCTTGCCGTCGCCGGCCACCGTCTTGACGGTTTGAGACTTCAGGTCGCAGGCGCGAATGGCGTGGTTCTCCACGTCAGCCACGTAGAGCACGTCACCCACCAGGCAAAGGCCCTGAGGCCGGTTGAACTGGGCCTTGTCAAACGGACCGTCCTGGAGGCCGGTGCCACCGTTCCCGACGGTGGCCTGGTGCTGGCCGTGGAGGTCGGTGACGACGATCCGGTTGTGGCCCGTGTCGGTGATGAACAGGCGCTTGGAGCCGCCGTCCGCCAGGACCTTGCCGGGGTAGAGAAGGGGACCCTCAGGGGTCCGGTACACCTCGGCGGGGAAGTGCAGGGGGGTGGTGTCGAGCTCGTTGCGGGCCTTGTGCTGGGAAACCAACTTGCCGATGACCTTGTCCAGCGTCTCGCGGTGCCCCTCGCCGGCCGCCTGGCCGACGTAGCGGCCGTTGGCGTCGATCAAGACGAGCGTCGGCCAGCTCTGGACACCGAAGCGGTTCCATAAGACCTGGTTGGCATCGTTGATAACTGGATGCTTGATCCGGTACTCGGCGACTTTCTGGCGGATGTTCTCGGTGTCCTTCTCGGCGTCGAACTTGCCGGTGTGGACTCCGATGACGACCAGCTCGTTGGGATACTTCTTTTCGAGGTATTCGAGGTCGGGCAGGATGTGGTGGCAGTTGATGCAGCAGTAGGTCCAGAAGTCAAGCAGGATCAACTTGCCGCGAAGGTCCTGAATGCGGATCGGCCCGGCGACGTTGATCCAGTCCACTCCACCTTCCAGGGAGACGGCGGCCCCTTGCTGGAAGGCGATGGGCTGGAGGCTCGGCCGATCCGGTTGTGTCGGCCGACGGTCGCCGCGAGAGAGGCCGAAGCCGATCGCTGCTGTGGCCACGAGGGCCAGCATCGCCGCCAAGTCCCTGAGAGGTCGAGAGCTGGTTTGACGCATGCGCATGACTCCGCAACGAGTTGGGCGCGAAAAGGGCCCGTGATAACTCCCCCATTGTACTCCGACGACCGCCATCGGGGCGAACGGTTTTTCCCGGTGATGTCGCAACCGGGTCTCAAGCCTGTCCCGACACCGTCCGAGATGTTAAGATTACGTCACGATTGCCGGGCCGGGACGGCGGACCGTCCCCTGACCTCCCGCGCCGCGATTTCCCCCAGCAGGTCGATCGGTTCGAGGATGCGAGGGCCGGGCATGGACAAGTCGCTCATCTGCTCCTCGAAGCAGCTCGACCCCTTCGGCGAGCTGAAGATCCTCGCTGGTTCCGCCAGCCAGGATCTGGCCCGCAACATCGGCCGATACTGTAACACCGAGCTGGCCCGCTGCGAATCGCACATCTTCAGCGAGGGCACGATCTTCGTCCGCGTGCTGGAGAATGTCCGCGGCCGGGACTGCTTCATCGTCCAGGGCACCGAGTTCCCGGTCAATGATAACTTCATGGAGCTGGCCTTCTACGTCGATGCCCTGAAGCGGGCCAGTGCCATGCAGGTGACGGCGGTGATTCCCTATTTCTCCTACGCGAAGGGCGACAAGAAGGACGAGCCCCGCGTCTCGATTCGGGCCCGCGCAGTGCTCCGACATGCTGGAAGCCGTGGGCGTGGACCGAGTGCTGACGATGGACTTGCATAGTCCCCAGATCCAGGGGTTCTTCAAGGTCCCGGTGGACCATCTCTACGCCCTGCCCACCCACGTGGAATACTTCAAGAAGAAGGAGATCCCCGACCTCGTGGTCGCCGCGCCCGATGTCGGCTTCTCCAAGCAGGCCAACCGCTACGCCAAGGCAATGCGAGCCCCCCTGGTCATCGGCAACAAGATGCGGCATGGTCACGACGAGCGGGCCGAGATCCAGGAGGTCATCGGCGACGTGAAGGGCAAGAACGTCCTGATCGTGGACGACTTCACGATCTCTGGTGGAACCTTGATTGAGATGGCCGTTGCCTGCAAGGAACGCGGGGCGCGGGACGTCTATGCCTGCGTCTCCCACGGCGTCTTCTCCAGGGGCTCTGCCGACCGAATCGCCCGCAGTCCGATCAAGGAACTGGTGCTCACCGACACCATCGGTATCCGCTCCGAGCCGCTGGCCCCCAATTGCACGGTCATCAGCGTCGCTCCCTTGTTCGCCCAGGCGATCCTCTCGATCCATCGACGCGAGAGTGTCAGCCGGCTTTTCGACGGCATCGACTGAGGAGTTGAGGACTTCGGGACGGAGGTCGGTCCCCGGGTGCGACGCCCACGTCTTCGTGAGCAGGCCCGCGGTTCGAGGGCGACCGGCCTGCGCACGAAAACGTGGGCGTCGCACTTAAGAACTCCCCGAAGGGAAGAACGGTACGACCCAGGAGCGGGGTGGCCCCGCCTTGACGCCCGGATTAGCATAAGGTTGCGGGCCGTTCCGCATCGACCGCATGCGGGAACGGTCCGTCCCAATGCCCCTCGCGCCTGCAACCGGAGACAGTATTCGATGGCGACGGATCGACCCCGCACCCTCGGCGAGTTGAAAGCCTGTGGCTACCCGATGGAGTCGGTCAAGGACGAGATGAGGCGCAACCTCATCGCCAAGGTTCGCGCCGGTGAGCCGCTGTTCCCCGACATCGTCGGCTACGAAGAGACGGTGATCCCCCAGATCCAGAACGCCGTCCTCTCAAAGCACGACATCCTCTTCCTCGGCCTCCGCGGCCAGGCCAAGACCCGGATGCTCCGTCAACTCGTCTATCTGCTCGACGACGCAATGCCGGTCATCGAAGGCTCGGAGGTCCATGACCATCCGTACGCCCCCGTCTCGAAGGAGGCCCGCGACAGGGTCGCCGCGATGGGCGACTCCACTCCGATCGCCTGGGTCGGTCGCGAGGATCGCTACCACGAGAAGCTCGCCACGCCCGACGTGACCATCGCCGACCTGATCGGCGAGATCGACATGATCAAGCACGCCGAGGGTCGCTACCTCTCCAGCGAGCTGACCATGCACTTCGGCCTCATCCCGCGGACCAACCGCGGAATCTTCTGCATCAACGAGCTGCCCGACCTCTCGCCGAAGATCCAGGTCGGCCTGTTCAACGTGCTGGAAGAGCGCGACGTCCAGATCCGCGGCTACCCGATCCGCCTGAACCTCGACCTCTGCATGGTCTTCTCGGCCAACCCCGAGGACTATACCAACCGCGGACGGATTGTCACCCCGCTCAAGGACCGAATCGGTTCCGTCGTGCGGACCCACTACCCGCTCACCCGCGAGCTCGGCATCGAGATCAGCGACGCCAACGCCTGGCTCACCCGCGATGGCTCGCGCCTGGCGATCCCCTTCTATGTCAAGGAGATCGTCGAGGAGACGTCCCGACTGGCCCGGTCCAGCCCGCACGTCAACCAACTCTCCGGCGTCTCGGTCCGCATGTCGATCGCCAACCTGGAGAACGTCGTCTCGAACGCGGAGCGGCGAGCCCTGGTCAACGGGGAAAGCTGGGTCGTACCTCGCGTGAGCGACCTGATCCATGTCGTGCCCAGCTCGCGCGGCAAGCTCGAACTGACGATGAGCGAGGACGACGGCGAGGAGGACACGCTCATCGGCCGGATCGTCGCCGAGGCGGTCAAGAATGTGTTCTCCCAGTATTTTGATGCGAAGGAGTTCCGCGCCGCGATCGACTTCTTCGAGGCCGGTAAGGGGATCGAGATCGGCGACACGATGCCGGTCCGCCAGGTGCTCGACCGGATTGAGAAGGTGCCCCAGCTCCGGAAGCGGGCCGAGGAGCTTGCTCGCAAGGTGCAGCCCGAGATGGAGGAGCCGTCCGCGAAAGAAGCGGCCGTGGCCGCGGCGGCGGAGTTCATCCTGGAGGGTTTGCACGTCAACAACAAGTTGAACAAGAACGTGAAGTCGGGTTCCTCCGCTTATCGTCGCTAAACAGGTCCGCCTCGGGGAGATCGCCATGTCCCTGTTCGAATACACCAAGTGGGACGGCTCGCAGCAGTTCCAGCCCCAGTCGGCGGACAAGCTGTTCGACCAGATCTCGGAATACGTGCTTCAGTACGGCGAGCAGGTGCTCCGGCAGTTCGACGACCTCGACGAGGATCAGCAGGACATCCTCGAACTGCTCCAGAAGGAAGGCTACATCGAGCAGGACGGCGAAGGTCGCTGGCGTGTTGCCCCGCGCGGTCTGCGGCGGATTCAGGACAACGCCCTTTCAGAACTCTTTCAGACGTTTCAGCGTGGCACGATCGGCAAGCACGATTCCCAGCAGAAAGGCGGCGGCACGGTCCGTCTTGAGGACTCGAAGCCGTATGTTTATGGGGACTCCCTGGCGAACCTTAACCTGCACGAGACGCTGAAGAATGCCTACGGCCGCCAGGGCGGAGGCGTACCGATCCGGCTCCAGCAGGACGACTATGTCGTCCATGAGACGGAGTATCAGACGAGCTGCGCCACAGTCGTGCTCATTGATATGAGCGGGTCGATGGCCCGTTACGGCAAGTATGCCACGACGAAGAAGGTCGCCCTCTCGCTCCAGGCGATGGTCCGCGGACAATACCCGCAGGACACGTTGAAGATGGTCGGATTCTACACCCTGGCCAACGAATTGACCGAGCGCCAGCTCGTCGGCTCGGCTCCAAAGCCGGTCGGGATCTATGACAGCCGGGTCCACCTCCGGCTGAGCCTCGATGCCCCCTTGCCGAGGCAGGTGCAGCACTTCACCAACATCCACGCCGGCCTGAAGCTCGCCCGCGGTATTCTCAGCCGTTCTGGTGCGGCGAACAAGCAAATCATCGTCATCACCGACGGCGAGCCGACCGCCCACATCGAGGGGCGTGAGGCGGTCTTGAACTATCCCCCTTCGGACAAGACCGCCCGCCACACGCTCGCCGAGGCGAAGAAGTGCGCGGCGGCCGGCATCCGGGTGTCGAGCTTCGCCTTGATCGAGGATTACTTCTATTTCGGCCTGGTCAACTTCGTCGAGGAGATGGCCAAGGTGACCCAGGGCGTCGCCGCTTACTGCTCGGCCGACGACCTGGGCAAATACGTCTTCGACAGTTTCATCGGCGGCCGTCGCCAGCGCCGTATGGGCCATTGAGTGGCCAGGAATCTGAGGTTTTCTGACTCGGGATGGTCTTCATTTTCGCTCGGTCCCGCTCCCGGCCGCGATGGCCGGTCCGCTGGCCGGATCAAGACGGGTGACCGACACGACCGGTTGGCCTCCGTGGTCGATCTCCCAGCGGTGGGTCCGGTCGACGTCGGTCGCCGACAACACCGAGCGGTCCAGCTCCTGATCGATGTAGCCAACGGTGAAGGCCCCTTGCTCGATGAGTTGCCGGAGCCGCCGACGTCGTGCCTCCTCAGTGTCGCCGAGTCGGTCGTAGGCCACGACTCGCAGCTCGGGGCGGGCCAGGGCGAGGTACTCCAGCGGCTTATGGAACCACCAGTTCTGCGCCACGACGACCCGCTTGCTCGACCGGCGTTCCAGAGATCCCGATTCGGAGCCGGAATCGAGGTCGTCCGCGATCTGTTCAAAGGCGCATTCGAGTGGGCCGCGGACGGTCCACGGCTCCAGGAGCGAACCACCGCCCAGGCGGGCATGGTAGATCAGCATGTGGTCCCGCATATCCGCCAGAGGAACGAAGGCCAGAGCGATCAAGAGAAGGGTCCCCAGGAGACGGAGTCGGGGGGCTCCCTCGACCGTTCGCCTGCGGAGCAGTGGCTCAAGCCCCAGCGCGATTGCGACAGCCGTCGGCGCGAGGAAGACGAAGCCATAGCGCATCGTGTCCACGCCAAAAACGCTCGGACCGGCGAGGAAATGCAGCCCCGCCATCCCGACGAGCAGACCCAGGACCAGGCCAAGTCGGTCCCATGAGCGATCGAACATCCACCTTGGAACGGCGACCAGGACCAGGGCGACGAGTGCCCAGAACCCCAGCTTGCGTTGCAGAATGAAATCGGCTGATGGCTTATCGACGAGGTAAGTGACTCCTGTGAGGAGTCGCGTGAACCCGTCGAGGTAGCGACCCCAGTCCAGGTCCCGCCCGAGCGCACCACCTTCCCGACCCGCGGCAAGCACGCCACGCCAGCCGGCATACACGCCGACCGTCCCCACCGCGAGCAGCGTCAGCCCGGCGACTCCCAGCAGCAATCGTCGCCGAGCCTCCACACTCTCGCAACGCTTCCAGGCACTCGCCACGAAGACGCCAGCCAGCGCGGGCAGGAGGAAGATATTCGTCGGATGCACCAGGAAGCAGGCAAGAAAGGCCAGCAACACTCGGAGCGGTCTCGCCTGGAAGGCGTAGGAGATCGCGAGGAGTCCAAAGAGGGGGCTTTGCGTGTGCTCGAAACCGATTCCGCCGACAAGGACGCAGGGTGGCAGGACCGCCATCAGGACCGCCAGGGCCAGAGCCACCGGACGTCCGAAGACCCGGCGCCCGAGGGTCCAGGCCACGACAACCGCCAGCACGCCCGAGATCAAGGCCGGCAACCGCAGGACCCAGAACTTCGGTCCGAAGACCGCAATCAAGGGGGCGAGCATCAGGGCGTAGAACGGATCGGGGACATTGCCGCTGTGAGTCAGGAGCGGGACCTTCCGGCCCAGTACCGCCCGGCCCGCCACGAGGCCGTAAAAGGCTTCGTCGCCATTGACCTCCGGCATCGCCCCGAGGGCGCAGGCCCGCAGCCAGAGCGCCTCGCCCAGGAGAGCCGCCAGGGCCACGGCGAGCCCCGTCGCCGCCAAGGTGCGGCCGATCCGTTTCATGCTCATGTCTGTCCCACCCGGCCTCGTCCCGGAATCCGCCCCGGCTCGCGGCGGGGAGTATAGGCGATCGGGCGGGGCTGTCCAGACCGAACGAGTTGGCGGGCATGATCACTGCTTCTGGAGACTGTACGGCACGACCTTGAACCCCTTCGCCTTCGCGATCGGGGTCAGGCTCGACCGGAGGTCCGTGAGCGCGAGGGGGTAAGCCTCGCCGACAAGTGGCGTCAGGTTTTTGTGTCGGAGCAGATCCAGGCCCGACTCACCGCCGGCTTCGAGGGCGTCGAGCAGGAAGACGAGGTCCTCGCGGCCGAGGGGCAGGGAATCGATCAGTCGCGTGGTGGACGCCGCATGAACCGCGGCATTCTCCTCGCCGCCGGCGCCCACGAGCAGCACGAGGCTCACGGCGACCCCGGCGGCCTTCAGGTCGGTGATGACAATGCGGAGGTCGTCGTCGGTCCAGGTCTTGCCGTAGAGGGCACGGACGTCCAGGTCGCCCGACTCGACGCCGAGGTCCACCCGGCGGAGGTGCCAGTCGCGCAGGAGGGCAAAACCATCGCGGTTGGGACGGGGCGGAGCGAAGTCATCGAGGAAGGTATAGATGCCGTCGAGCCAGGCTTCGTCATCGGGCCGGTCGCTGAGGCGAGGACGCAAACCGGCTGAGGTGACCGGAAAGACGCTGGCGGCGATCTCGAAATAGGGAGCGATCGACGAGGCGGAACGTCGGAGCAGGTC
Source organism: uncultured Planctomycetales bacterium (assembly GCA_963752755.1). GTDB lineage: Bacteria > Planctomycetota > Planctomycetia > Isosphaerales > Isosphaeraceae > CAVVZJ01. The sequence goes on from CAVVZJ010000017.1 coordinate 318,707, forward strand.
ACTCCCAGCGATCACGATGCCGCGAGCCAGGGCCGCGCGTCGGCCGAGCAAGGCGGCGACGGTCCGGGCGTGCTCCTCAAACTCGTCCAGCGAGCGAACATAAGGCTCGGCCGTCTCGCCGCCCCCGAAGCCCCAGCCGGTGGCATGGCCGAGCGTCGCCTGAAGCACGATCGGACTCGGGCAGCTCGGCGGCAGGAAGGGCAAGGGGCCGTAGGTGCCGAGGAAAGTCTCTCGCTGGCGAAACCAGGCCGCGGAGTCCCAGGAGGCGATCCGGTCGAGCATGGATCGCAGATCGTCGCGGTCAATCGGCACGGCGGGCGGGGCGGGGCCGACCGGTTCGAGACGGCTGGCTTCGAGGCTCTCGATCAGGTCGAGGGCGGTCGAGCGAATCCGGTCATCGAGCAGGTTCGCCTCGGCGAAGGGGAGGCGGCGGCGTTGGAGGACGAGGTTTGAGCCTTCGCGGATGCGTTCGATCGACTCCACGGTGCTATCGAGGGACTTCAGGGAGTGGATGCCGTCGATCAGGGCACGCTGCCAGCGGCCTTCGAGGTCGAAGTGGAAATAGGGGGCGTCGTCGAAGTAGAGCGAGAAGCCCCCGGGCTTGAAGCCGGCGAAGACCAGGGCACCCGAGGCCGCGCAGGCCGAGGCGGCGGCGGTAAGCGGTGCCAGACTGGAGCAGGCAGGCGGCTTCCGTGGTCTCGGCCATCAGAATCTCGATCGGTCGGACGTGGGCAGCACGCCGCAAGTCCTGGGAAATTCAGAGGATGGCGTGCTGCCCACGCCCTCCAGGTCGGGAGTCGGGAATTCGACTCAACAGTCGGGGCTGACTCGATTATACTGCCTCGCCCCTGCGGAGTCGGCGTCATTCCCGACGACCGCGGGCGCGAAGCCGCCGCCCAGGGAAGGGCGACGGGGCCGCTCTGGCACGTCACGGAGGGAACCGTGCAAGGCAACGACGCGACCGCGACCGGCCCGGAGCGGCCCAGGTCTCTGTGGATCGAGGCGGCCTTGATCGGCCTGCTGGCCTTGACCCTCAACCTCGCCGGCAACGGCCGGGCGAGCCTCTGGGACCGCGACGAGCCCCGCTACGCCGGTTGCACCCGTGAGATGCGGGCCAGCGGCGACTACGTTCACCCCACCTTCAACGCGGAACCCCGTTATCATAAGCCAATCCTGATCTACTGGCTCATGCTCCTGGGCACGAAGCTCGGCGGCGACAACCCGTTTGGCGCCCGGCTCGTCTCGTCGGTCATGGGCATGGGGACGGTCCTGCTCGTCTGGTACCTCGGCCGTCGGATGTTCGGGCCGCGGATCGGCCGGCTGGCGGCCCTGGTGCTGGCAACGGCGCCGATCATGGTCGTCGAGTCGAAGATGGCCACGACCGACGCGACCTTGATGTTTTTCCTCACCGCTTGCCAGCTCGCCCTGTGGGAGCTTTCGCAGAGGCCGTCGAAGGCTTGGGCGGGGGTCTTCTGGGTGGCGCTTTCCCTGGCGACCTTGACCAAGGGACCGGTCGGACCGGCCTTCCTCGGGATGGCGGCCCTGGTCTCGACCGTCTGGGGCGGGCCGAGGGCGTGGTGGGGACGGCTGCAATGGAAGTGGGGCTTGCTGGCGTTCGTCCTGATCACGGCCCCCTGGTACGTCGCCATCGGGATCATCAGCAAGGGGGAATTCTATGTGGTGTCGATGGGAAAGCACGTCATCCATCGGATGACGACCGGCATGGAGACTCACGGCGGCTTTCCCGGCTATTACGTCGTGGGCACACTGCTCACGTTCTACCCCTGGTCGGCCCTGCTGCCGACGGCCTTGCTGGGCTCGTGGGTCCGACGTCGATCGAACCCGGCGCTGGGGTTCGCGGCCGGCTGGATGCTCGGACCGCTGATCATGCTGGAGCTCGTCCGGACCAAGTTGATCCACTATTACCTGCCGGCTTATGCCGGTTCGGCTCTCCTCACGGCCTGGGGGATCGCAACGATCGCCAACGCCGAGATCAACCTGCGGCGATGGCCTCTCGGTCGAGTGGCACTCGGCCTGATGGTGGGGCTCGGGATCGCGATTGCGGTTGGCTTGCTGGCCGGGGCGGTGGTGGTCGGGGGGAACTTGCTGGGGCCTTGCCTGGTGCTCGCGGTCCTGATCGGAGGGGGAACGCTGTTCGCCCTGGAGCGGTTCCATATCGGGGCGACCGAGCGGGCGGCGTACGCATTGGCGGGAGTCTGGGCGGTCGCGTTGCTCCTGATCGGGGCCTGGCTGCTGCCGGCCGTCGAGCCGTATCGCCTGACGCCGAAGGTCGCCCGATGGTTCCGTGAGGCCCACGAGACGGACCACGCCCGGCCGGTCATGGCGGCCTACCAGGCGCCGGGATCGTGTACAACTACGGCGCGCCGGTCTCCGTGCTCGAAACGCGGGCCTGGCTGGCCCAGGTCTTGAGGAAGGACGGGGCGGTCGCGTCGGCGTTGACGGATCAAGAGATCAAACTCCTCGCGCGTGATCCAAGCTGGAAGATCGAGGTTCGGGACTCGATCCGCGGGCTCGACGTGGAACGGGCGGCGTTGCGGACACTGCGTCTGGTGGTGATCCGGCCGGCGGACTCAGGGCTGGCGCGGGGTCGCGAGAAGACGAAGGTAGAGTGAGCGGAGCTGGTCGGTCATCGTCTCGTGGCGGAACTGGTGCGCAAAACGCCGACGTCCTTCCAGGCCGAGCCGGTCGCGGAGGGCCGGATCGGTGGCGAGGCGGAGGACGGCGTCGCAAAGACCGGAGATGTCGCGAGGCGGGAGGAGGATGCCGGTTGCGTCGGTGATCACGACCTCGCGGGCGCCGTCGATGTCGTAGCTGATCGCTGGGCGGCCGACCAGGAGCGACTGCGGCAGGACCCGCGCCAGCCCTTCGCGGAGGCTCGGGTGGACGACGGCATCGACGGCGTTCAGAAGCTCGGGGATGCGGTCGGTCGGTACGAGCCCGGTGAAGTGGATCGCCTGGCGGACGCCCAGCCGCTCAGCCTCGTCTTCGAGCCGTTCGCGCCAGGATCCCGCTGCCAATCCAGACGAAGCGGACCTTCGGGTTGGCCCGGAGGATCTCGGGGGCGGCGGCGAGGATGTCGTCGTGCCCCTTGCGCTCGAAGAGTCGGGCGACGGTGGCGAAGGCGACCTCGTCGTCGGCCAGGCCAAGCTCGCGACGGACCACGTCGCGGGGGCGACTGGGTTGAAGGAACGCATCGACGTCCATGCCGCTGTAAACGGTGAGGTACTGCTCGGGCCGACCGACCCCGGCGGCGAGAGCCTGCTCGGTCATGGCATCGCAGACGCTGACGATGGCGTGGCAGCGTCGGGCGGCCCAGCGTTCGAGGGCGATGTAGACGCGGTTCTTCCCCGGCGACTCGCTCGGTCCGAACGGCAAGCCGTGGATCGTGTGGACGACGGCCGGGACCCGTTCCTTCCAGGCGGCGGCCCGCCCGAGGATACCGGCCTTGGAGCTGTGGGTGTGGACGACCTCCGGCTTCAGGCGGCGGAACGCCTGGCGGAGTCGGCGGTAGGCCCGTACGTCGGTCGCCGGTCGGATGGCGCGAACGAGCTCGGGCAGGACCTCGACCTTCAAGCCGTGGCGATTCGCCCGCTCGAAGAGATCCCCCTCGGGCCCCTCGGCGGGACCGGTGATGAGGGTCACGTCGTCGCCGTGGCGGTGGTGGAGACCTTCGACGGTCAGGAGCGTATTCTCCTGGGCGCCACCGAGGATCAGGCGGGTGATGACGTGGACGATCTTCATAAGTCGTCGGGGCGCCTGTCGTAGCGGACGTAGAGCAGGAAAAGCCCCTGCGGCGGGGCGGTCGGGCCGGCCTCGGTGCGGGTCTCGGCGGGAGGACGTCGCCGACCCACGACTCGGGCCGCTTGCCCTGGCCGACGAGGGCGAGCGTGCCGGCGATCGCCCGGACCATATTGTACAGGAAGCCGTCGGCCTCGACCTCGACCGTCACCGTCTCGCCGTCGCGACGGACCGCCACGTCGAAGATCGTCCGCACGCTGCTGGTCCGGTTGGGCCAGTTCGTCTCGAACGAGCGAAAGTCGTGGCGGCCGAGAGGGCCCGCCCGGAACGTGCATGGCGTCGGCGTCGAGGGGCTGGAAGACGTGCCAGGCGTAGCGGCGGAGGAAGGGGTCGCCGAAGCGGCTGTTGTCGATCGTGTAGCGGTAGCGCTTGGATCGTGCATCCAGGGTGGCGTGGAAGGCTTGCGGGACCTCCTCGGCGGTGAGGATGCGGACATCGGATGGAGTGAGTGCGTTGAGGGCCGGACGAAGGTTTCTGGAGAATGTCGGGAATCTGTGAGGAAATGGACGACCTGGCCGAGGGCGTGGACGCCGGCGTCAGTCCGGCCACTGGCGTGGCAGTTGGGGACAGTGCCGGTGAGTTGGCCGAGGGCGTCTTCGAGGGTCTGCTGGACCGTGCGGAGGCCGGACTGACGCTGCCAGCCGTGGAAGTCGGTGCCGTCGTAGGAGAGGGTGAGCTTGAGGTTCCGCATGAGAGGAGAGGCGGAAAACGGAACGCTACCCCTTTGTAGATAACGAGTTGGGGGGCGTCGGGTTCCTTTCGTAATGGCGGACGGTTAGGATTCGGAGGCAGGGAGGAAAGTTCACCACAAAGGACGCGAAGGGGGACTCCTTGACGGCCGAAGATGCCCAGGACGACCCGGGAACGTGCCGACGATGCGCCCGGGTGGAGGGCGGGAGGACGCTCTCGAGCCTCGCAGAGACCCGATCACAAATGCCAGAATGACAGAGATTTAGAAAGCGATTTTACCTATTGTGAAGTTCGTTCGGCGCCCGGGGTGCCTCGTGGTTTCGCCACGTCTCGGCTGGAGCGGGACGGGGATAAGCGTTGCGCGGGACGAGCGTAAGACGATGGGGCCGGCTCTCGGTGCGTCCACGATCGTCGCTTTCTTTTTCAACTTGCGAGGATCGGGGAGCGTGAGGGGACGCGGTGGCGACATGTCTGGGACGCTCGCAAGACGTCAGAAGACGGCGGGGGACGCCGGACGAAGGAGGCAGTGACAGATTACAAGTGGGGAAATGACAGAAATTTAAGAATCAATCTTGCCCATTTTGAAGTTCGTTCGGCGCCGGGGCATCGCGACGTCGCGCCCACTCGCGGGGAGCCGGGGGACAACCGAATTGCCAAGGAGCCAGGGATAATTCTAGCACACGAATGGAGGCGACAACGCGGGGCGTCCCGGGTTCGCAACGCCCCGAGACGCCTCGGACGAATTCGTGAAGGGGTGAGGTGCGATCGAAGTTCGTCGGGAGTCGGAATCGGAGGAGCCGGGCTCATACACAATCCCACTGAGACTGTCTGCTTTCTGGGTGGCTGGGGCGGAGTCTTCGACGCCCCGGCGCTCCAGGACTCCCGACCGGGGCGTCGAAGACCCCGCCCCAGCCACTCCCCGCACAGGACCGGACAGCATCCGAGGGCTCGTGGATCAGGCGTTGACCGGGTCGAGCTTGAGAAGCTCCTCGGCGATCTGGACGGCGTTGGTGGCGGCGCCTTTACGGAGGTTGTCGCTGACGCACCAGAAGAGTAACGCGTTGTCGCGGTTGAGGTCCGCGCGGATGCGGCCGACGAAGACCTCGTCGCGGCCGTCGGCGGCGAGGGGGAGGGGGTATTCGCGATTGGAGGGGTCGTCCACGACGACCACGCCGGGGGCCCTCGACCAGAGGGTGCGGGCGGCCTCGACGGTGATCGGGCGTTCGGTCTCGACCAGGATCGACTCGCTGTGGCTGTTGACCACCGGGACGCGGACGCAGGTCGGGCAGACGTCGATCGAGGCGTCGCCCAGGATCTTGCGGGTCTCGTGGACCATCTTCATCTCCTCCTTGGTGTAGCCGGAGGGGAGGAAGTCGTCGATCTGGGGGATGAGGTTGAAGGCGATCGGGTGGGCGAATTTGGAAGGGGCGGGGGCTTCGCGTCCCTCGGCACGGGCACGCCACTGGGCGTCCAGCTCCGAGATACCCTTCTGGCCGGCGCCGGAGACGGATTGGTAGGTGCTCACGACCACGCGGCGGATCCGGAACGCGTCGTGCAAGGGCTTGAGAGCGACCACCATCTGGATCGTCGAGCAGTTGGGGTTGGCGATGATCCCCTTGTGCTTTGCGACGTCCTGCGGGTTAACCTCGGGGACGACCAGGGGAACCTCAGGGTCCATGCGCCAGGCCGACGAGTTATCGACGACGACCGCACCGGCGCGGGCGGCGATCGGGCTCCACTGCTTCGAGATGGAGGCAGGAGTGCTGGAGAGGACGATGTCCACCCCCGCGAACGCCTCGGGTGCGATCGGCGCGATCGGGTAGTCCTGGCCGCGGAAGGTCGTCGATTTGCCTGCGCTGCGCTCGGAGGCAAGGAACTTGATCGAACCGACCGGGAACTTTCGTTCCTCGAGCAGTTGGATCATCACCTGGCCGACCGCCCCGCTGGCCCCGACGACAGCAACATTCTTCACGGCAGGAACCTCTCTGATCTGAAATCCCCTGGAGCAGGGTACGATCTTCGCTGGTGAGGATTGGTCCGCGCAGAGTCCGCCGCCGAGACGGTCCGACACGGTCGGGAGCCGGGCGGTTCGTCACTCGGCGCGTGGAGGCGGAAAGTCGTACCATGATACGCCCTGGATGGGCCGCGAGCCAACACCTCGTTTGGGATGGCAGGAGATGTGCCGCACGATCACACCGGCCATTCCGAAGAGGGCCCTTGAACGACAAAGGCGGGGCAGGAGGCTTTGGACTGTCCGGTTGCGAGGTCGCGGGCGTATCATGGTTAGGGTCCAGTCGTGGAATGCAGGGAGAGAGGGGAGAAGCTCTTGAAGGTCCTGGTGGTTGGCAAGGGGGGGCGGGAGCACGTCCTCTGCTGGAAGCTGATGCAGTCGCCGCGGGTCAGCGGGGTCTATTGCGCCCCGGGGAACGCGGGAACGGCTCTGGATGCGCAGAATGTGCCGATCGAGTCGCATGACATCCGGGCCCTGGTCCAGTTTGCCAAGAGGGAAGGGATTGGACTGACGGTGGTCGGGCCGGAGGAGCCGCTGGTTAGCGGCATCGTTGATGCCTTCCAGCGCGAGGGCCTGAGGATCTTCGGGCCGAGGCGCGACGCGGCCGAGCTGGAGGGCTCGAAGGTCTTCGCCAAGGACCTGATGCGGCAGGCGGGCATCCCGACGGCCGATTACCGCGTCTTCCGCTCCGCGCCGGATGCCGAACGGTTCGTGCTTTCACGGGAGGTCTCGCTGATGGTCCGGCCGCGAGGTCGGTCGATCATCCGGGCGGCGATGTGTCGCACGGCCACCGAGGCCCTGGAAGCTTCGGCGCACATCCTCGACCCCCGCGAGATGATGGAACCGGACGTTCAGGTCGAGATCGAGGAGCGGGGGCAGAAGCGGGCGTTCGGCACGATGGCCGAGGGCGCGAGTATATCCTGACGCGGCCGGTTGCCCTTGTGATCAAGGCCGATGGCCTGGCCGCGGGCAAGGGGGTCACGGTCGCCGGGAACTTGCGCGAGGCGCTCGCAGCGATCGACGAGATCATGGTCCGCCGGGTCTTCGGCAAGGCGGGCGATCGGATCCTGATCGAGGAGAAGCTCGACGGCCAGGAGGCGAGCATCCTGGCTTTGACCGACGGCCGGACGATCGTGCCGCTGGAATCGAGCCAGGACCACAAGCGGGCGTTCGACCAAGACGAAGGCCCGAACACAGGCGGCATGGGCGCCTACTCGCCGACGCCGGTGATCGGCCGGGAGCTGATGGAGCAGGTCGAGTCGGAGATCCTCGTGCCGGTCGTCCACGCCTTGAAGCGAGCGCGGCGGGCGTTCCGGGGGGTGCTGTACGCGGGCCTGATGCTGACGAATCAAGGCCCGAAGGTGCTGGAGTTCAACGTCCGCTTCGGCGATCCGGAATGCCAGGCGGTCTTGATGCGGCTGAAGTCGGACCTTCTCGACGCCCTGGAAGCGGTCGTCGAGGAGCGGCTGGAAACCGTCGCGCTGGAGTGGGACCCGCGGCCGTCGGTGACGGTCGTGATGGCCTCTGAGGGCTATCCGGGCCACTACGAGCGCGGTCGGGTCATCAACAACCTGGAGGAAGCCGACCGAATGCCCGACGTGAAAGTTTTCCACGCCGGGACCGCCCTGCGGACCGACCCGCACGCAGGTCGGGAGCCCCGAGTGGTGACCGACGGGGGCCGCGTGCTGGGAGTGACGGCCCTCGGCGCCACACTGGTCGAGGCTCAGTCGCGTGCCTACGAGGGGGTGCGAGCGATCCGGTACGCCGGAGGTTGGTATCGGAGGGACATCGCCGAGAAGGCCATCCGGACGGCCCGCTGAGGGGCCGTCCGCGCGTCGAACGCCGACCGACTTGCGGTCAACCCTGGCCGTTCGTTGTGGTGGAGCCCGAGGACCCCGAACGGGCCGCCTTCGCCGCGGCCAAGCGGGCGGCACGGGCCGCCAGAAGAGCGGCGCGATTGGATTGGGCGCTCGTGGTCGTGGAACCGGAGCCGGTTGTCCCGGTCGGACGGTTGACCGGCAGAAGGTTCGTCACGATCCGAGGCCCGTGAGGGGGAGCATTCGGGTGCGGGAACGGCAACTCGGGCACGGCCGGCGGGATCACCGGTCCATGGACCAGCTTCACCGTCTTGGCGAAGAAGGCCTGGTTGGGCTGCGTGGGCGCCGCTGTGCTGTCGTTGATCGTGCCCTCGACCTTGGCCTCGATGTGGGAGTGGGGGAAGAGCAGGGCCTCCGGCACGTCGTACTGGCCATTGAACGGCTCGACGGAGGCGGCAAAGATCGAATCGACGATGTCACCGGCGATCAGGACCGAACCCAGCACGCCGCCGGCCTGGGCGTGCGGGGGCGTGGTGGCGCTTGCTGGGTGGAGAAGATCCGCGCCAGGCCCTGGCCGTAGCCCGCGAGGATGTTCGTGTTGACCACGTCGCCGCCGATCGTGATCCGGTCGATGTTGCGATCGACCGTCACGTTCGACCCGACGGCGCCCCGGTTGGCCTGGAGGGTCTCGATGAAGTGCGTGAGCATCCTGACATTGTCCATCCCCTTACCGAAGAGGACGTTGCGCGTGCCGACCGGGGCCAGGACGTTGATGTGGTTGGTCTCGCCTCCGATGTAGAAGTTGCTGATCTGGGTGTTGGTCTGCACCGAGAAGTTGGTGGCATTGCCGCCGACGCGGATGTAGCCGATCTGGCCGGTGATGCCGGTGTTCGGGTCGGGAATCGACTGCACGACCGTGCCACCGCCGGTGGAGAAGCCGGTCGGCGGGAAGCTGGCGTTGCCGTCGATCTCATTCGCCTGGAACTGGTTGAGGCGACCGGCGACAGTGAACACGACGCTGTCTTGCACGGGCGTTGTCGAGCTACTGCTGGTCGAGGCCTGGGCGTCGGTGATGACCCGGTCCACGATGATGCTCGTGCCCTGCGTTCGTGGCAGGCCCAGGTTGACGGCGAAGGTGTCGGCGGTGGTATTGGCGTTGGGGGCCGTACCTCCCGGCGGAGCATACGTCACGTCGGCGCCACCGAAGCGGAGGGTGATCACACCGTCGGGGATGTTGATCGTCGGTGCGGTGGAGGTGGTCGAGGTCGAGGTTGTGGTCTGGCCGAGCCAGAAGTTGGGCATATCGACGGCCAGAAGGCCCAGGCTGGTGTTCGAGCCCTCCGCCTGGCCACCCAGTTCGTTCAGGTTTTCAAAGAAGACCTTGCCGTCGCCGGTGGCGGCCTTGGTGACCGTGCCGATGAGCCGGGTGGTCAGCGGGTTGCCGCCGGCCACGGCGATCGTGGCAATCGAGCCGGCCTGACCGAGCGGTACGGGCTGGCCGGTCGAATCCGGTTGCTGGACCACGCTCAGGTCGCCTGGGCCGACCACGCGGAGGGTCCAGAGGTCACCGTCGATATCGACGCCGCTGATCGAGCTGGCGAGCAGCCGGCGAGACTCGAGGCCCTCGGGTTGGGGCCGCAGGGCCCGCGAACGGTGGCGGCGCGTCGTCATGGATCGGCTCTCCCCTCCCCTGGACGCGGGCCCTCGCCCGCGCCGTCAATTCGCTCGCCAGACCCCGTCCGGCGGTGCCGGTCCGGTCCCTCGCCTTCCAGGCGCGCCGGTCCGAACCGACGAGGTCTCGCCCCCTTGTCATCGACCCGCCGGAACCGCCTCCTTGAACAATTCGGAAAAATCGTCAGAATCGATACCATGATGATTGAGTGCAATCAACCAAGCGAGTCCAATTGGCGAGATTTCTAGGAGACCGGCGGGTCGGGGCCGGGAGGGACATTTGCCTCGGGTGGGATTCCGAAGGCCAAGCAGGGAGAGGGAGCGATGAAACGCGGCAATCTCCGCCGCCGAACCGCCATCCACATCACGCTCGGGCGGGCTGCGCGGCTGCATCAGATGGTGACGATCCTGGCCCAGGGGTCGCGGACCCGGGAGTCGGTCCTGGCGGCGCTGGGCATCGGCCTGCGGACCTTCTACCGCGAGCTGGAGCTTCTCAAGCGGGTGGGAGTGAAGGTCCGTCTTGTGGGCCGTGCTTATACCTTGCTCACCTCGTCGGCCGAGGCGGAGGGGCGGTTGCCGTTTCCAGACCCGCAACTGAGCTTCGCGGAAATGGCCGACCTGGCGCGCTGCGATTGTGACGCGGGCCGACGGCTGGCCGGTCTGCTGGCCAGCGTCGTATCGCAAACCTCCGAGTCCTCGGGGCCAACGGCGCGGGGCCGGAAGGCCGCCGTCAAGCGGGGGGCTTCCGGCTCGAAGCGTTCGAAGTCGAAGAAGTGACCGGGGTGGGACTCGAACCCACGACCAACGGATTAACCTGCCCCATCGGCTTTCACCGACCGCCCGGGAGGGGCGTTGAGGTCTGGACTCTCCCTTCGCCATCGCAGGCGTGCCGCGTCGAGTCTCTGAGGCCGGGGCCGACGATCCGACGGTCCCTTGCCTGCTGATTGCCCAATCCCCCGACTTTTCAGGCCGTCACGTTGGCCGTTACCGGCTGCGTTGTGGCGTGGGGGCTCTCAGGGGGTCCCAGCAAACTGCGGCATCCACTCGCGCGGTTCTTGGTTCTTCCCGCGCGAGGCTCCAGGTCTCCTTGAAGTCCGTTGCTCTACCGACTGAGCTACCCGGCCAGGGTAGGGCGACGCGGGCTTCCCCACGTCCAGGTTTCTAGCTTACGCACCCACCGCCGCGGCGTCCAGACCGCTCCTCTCCCGGCCTGACCGCTTGTGTCGGGCGGGCCGCTGGGCGACATTACGTCGCAACGTCCGGTCCTCAAGCTCACCCGACCAACGGAGGCCGCCAATGCTCTCGCCGCTGCAACTGGGCATCGTCACCTATAACATCGCCAAGGACTGGGACCTTCCGACGATCCTTCAGCGCCTGGAGGCGCTCAAGTTCGCTGGGGTCGAATTGCGGACGACCCACCAGCACGGCGTCGAGGTCACGCTCTCGCCCGAACAGAGGCGCGAGGTCCGCAAAAGGTTCGAGGATTCGCCGGTGTCACTCGCCGGCCTGGGAAGCGCCTTCGAGTACCAGTCGCCCGACCCGGCCGTCGTGAAGAAGAACATCGAGGGGACGAAGGAATACGTCAAGCTCGCCCACGATCTCGGCACCCGGGCATCAAGGTCCGGCCGAACGGCATCGTCAAGGGGGAGGACCTGGAGGTCACGCTCCGACGGATCGGCGCGGGCTTGCACGAGGTCGGGGCGTTCGCCGAGGACTTCGGCGTCGAGATCCGCGTCGAGGTGCATGGCGCCGTCACCCAGGAAGTTCCGAACATGGCGAAGATCCTCGCCTACGCGGACCAGCCGAACGTCTTCGTCTGCTGGAACTCGAATCCGACGGACGTGGTCGACGGCTCCATCCGGAAGAACTTCGCCCTCGTCTCCTCCCGGATTCGCGAGGTGCATCTCCGCGACCTGACCGATCCCCACTACCCCTGGCGCGAGTTGTTCGCCCTCTTGACCGGCATCGGCTTCCAGGGGTTCACCCTCGCCGAGATCCCGGATAGCTCGGACCCGATGCGCGTCTTGAGCTACTTCCGCGCCCTCTGGCTGGCCTATCAGCCCGCGCCGTCCGCGTGACGCGGTCACGCTCCTCGTCGGGGGCCTTGCCTACCAAGCTTTTGCTGATATTAGCCGACGGTGGGCAGAGCCCCACGAGGGTCGCGATCCCGGGTCACTCCGGCAGCGGTTCGCCACGGGTCTCGGGGGCGAAGACCAGCAGCGCCAGGCCGACGAGGAAGAGGCTCGACAACACCACGACCGCCCATCGCAGTCCGATCGCGGCCCCTAACTCTCCCCGTACGATCAAAATTACGGCGCCGAGCAGGCGGCCGACGTTGAAGCAGAAGCTCGCCCCCGTGGCCCGGAGACGGGTCGGGAACAGCTCGGGGAAGTAGATCGCATAGCCGGCGTGCATCCCGACGACGAAGAAGGCCATCACCGGCAGAAGCAGGAGCGTCTGCAACTCGGTCCGGGCGAGGAGGAATGTCGTCGGAGCGAGCACGAGGGCGCCGATGTGATAGAAGCCGAATGCCCCACGACGACCGAACCGGGCCGCGAGCGGGGCGAATCCGAGCAGGCCGAGCAGGCCACCGGTGAAGTTCATCAGCAGGTAAGCGAAACTCGATGCCGATTGCTTGCGCGCCTCGGTGGCATTGCGGAGGACGTCGCGCATCAATTCGGGTCCCCAGGCGAAGATCCCCCAGTAGGTGCCCAGACCGATCGCGGCGAGACCGAGTCCGATCCAGGCGCGTCGGCTCCAGACGGGGTGGCTCAGCAGCTCGCGGACGCTTCCGAGAGCCTGGCCGCTCGGGGTGGCGGCCTTGGCGCGGGCCTCGAACCATTCGGGCGGCTCGCGCAGGCTCATCCGGATCCACAAGATCAACAAGGCGGGCGCCAGGCCGACCAGAAAACCCCAGCGCCAGGCTCCCTGGCCGACCAGGATCATTCCCGTCCACGACGCCAGGGCCCCGCCCAGCACACTCGACGCATGGAAGATCCCCGAGGCGAACGGCCGACCCCGCGGCGGGAAGGTCTCCGCCACCAGAGCCGCTGCGATCGCCCACTCACCGCCGGTGCCGAGGGCCACGAAGAGCCGTAGGCTGTGGATCTGCCAGGCGGAGGTCGCGAACGCTGTCAGGGCCGAGAACATCGAATACAGGAGGATCGTCAAGGACATGACCCGGACCCGGCCGTAGCGGTCGCCCAGGACGCCGAAGCCGAGGCCGCCGATCGCGCCGCCGACGAGGAAGCAGGCCATGGCGAAGTTGCCGTGCCAGTCGATCGCGGCGCGAGCCTGAGGGTCGTCCTTCAACTGCGTGGTCGTGAAGTGGAGCACATCGCTGAGGGCCGGCGTCTTGAAGATCGTCCAGAGCTGGCCCTCATAGACGTCGAAGACCCAGCCCGCCGAGGCGATGACGAGGACCAGCCACTGATAGCCCGTGATGCCCCTGTACCAGGGTGCGGGTCGCTCGGTGGTGGCCATGATGGTGGGCTCCAGGTTCAGGGGAAGATCGGCTCGGGACGGCGACGGCCCCACAGTTCGGGCAGGCGGAAGCCCTCGGCGAAGCGCACGCCGCACTGGAAGCCGCGGAGGCGGGACAGGGTCTCGGCCAGTTCCGCCAGTTCGGAGATCCCGCCGTCGGAGCGGGAGACCTGGCTGGTGTGGTGAGCGAGCATCCGACGCTTGAGGTCCATCATGCCCGTGATGTCGACGAAATGCGTCGGAAACGGGCCAACGCCCGCGGTGTTCTCCATCCAGGCCAGGGCCGGGGGACGATCGAGGGCTGGGTGGTCAGCGCGATGACCGGCCGAGGCGGCGTACCAGGTGCACTTGGCGACGAGGTCGCCCAGGCCGACGTGATCGTCGTGGTAGTCGTCGGTCGCGTGGGTGATGACCAGTTCGGGACGAACCGTCCGGAGCAGGCTCAAAACGGCCTCTCGGGATTCGGTCGAATCGGTCAGTTCCGAGTCCCCGAAGCCGAGAAACGTCACCGGGACGCCGATCTCCGCCGCGGCGCGGAGCGATTCGGAGCGACGGCGCTCGGTCAGCTCCTCGTCCGTCCCCGATCCGCCGCGGTTGCCGCGGGTGGCGACGGCGAGGTGCACCGCACAGCCGGCCGCGACGAACTTCGCGAGCGTGCCGGAGCAGGCCAGCTCCAGGTCATCCGGGTGGGCCCCGATCGCCAGGACGCGGCGGGGCAGGGCTCCGCTCATCGCAGGCGGACCTCCACGGGTTCGGCGTGCAAGTCAAGCAGCGTGAGCCGGGCGTCCGGGTGGCGACGGAGGTACGAGGCCGGGCACGACGGCGCAATCGGGCCGTGCAGCGCCAGTCGGACCACACCGCGTTGCCACGGACGGTTGGCGTAGAGGCTGATCCGTCGGGCGGCAAGGATTTCCTTCATGCCGACCGTCACGGCGCGTCGGGGAATCACCTCCGGCACGCAACCGATGTTGATCGCCATGTGGGCCCGCGACTCGGGGGCAATGTCGAGCGTCCGCGACGATCGGGCGGCGAAGACCTCGACCGGGACCGACTCAGGCTCATTGAACGCCAGATGCCCGTTGAGACCGATGCCTCCGAAGGCCACATCGACCCCGCCGCGGTCGGCAATGATGGTGGTGAGATGGTCGAGATCGCGTGGATCGGGGAAGACCTGATTCTCGCGCCGGAAGTTCGCCGAGATGGGCAGTTGGTCGTAGAAGACGCGCTCCATGAAGCCCCGGAAACTCAACGGATGACGCGGATCGATCCAGCCGCCGTCGTCACCAAGAAATTCGTCCATGTTAATAAATGTCACATTCGAACAGTCGAGCGCCTCGCGCTCGATGGTTGCGGCGAGCGGCTCATACTGATCGACGGGGCCGACGGGAACGATAAAACAGGTGGGGCGACCGGCGGCGTTGTTGCTACGGATCACGTCGGCCATCTCGTCGGCCATCGCTCGGCAGACGGACGGGGAGTCGCCTCCGAACCGGACGCGCACGCCGGTCCCTTCGCCGAGCCTGGGGCCGGGGATCGCCAGGATTTCGAGGAGGTCCATCGGGGTCATCCTCCGAGCGGTTCAATCGAAGTAGCCGCAGGCTTTCAGATGCTCCGCACTCTTGCGAATGCGTTCCTGACGCCCTTCCAGCCCCGGCTCAGGCTCGCCCTGGATACCCTCGATCTCGACGGTGTACGGCCCGGCGAAGCCGACGCCGTCGAGGATTTCCCGGATGCGGACGAAATCGACGGCGCCCCCTTCGCCGAGGGCGGGGAAGTACCAGTCCTCGAAGCCGCCGCGAGAGTCCTTGAGGTGGACGTTGCGGACGAGGGGAGCGACCTTTTCCAGCTCGGAAGCGGGATCAAACCCTTGGTTGTAATAGATGATGTTGCCGGTGTCGAAGTTGAGGCGGAGGTTCGGGTGGTCGAGATCGGACATCAGGCGGAGCATGGCGTCGGCGTTCTGGGTGGGCCCTTTGTGGGTCTCGAAGGCGACGGTGATGCCCTGATCGGCGGCGGTCTCGCCGATCCGGCGGAGGTGCCGGAGGATGAGCTGACGCTCCTCCTCGTTGGCGGGCTGGCCGGCGCCGGAGACGACGACATCGACGTCGAACCAGCGGCTGGCGAACCGGATGCGGCGCTCGGTGAGGGCGACGCCCTCCTCGGTCCGGAGGTCGGCGCCGCCGACGTTGCAGCCGCTGACGCCGACGCCGTGCTGATGGAGCAGTTCGCAGAAGGCCTGGGCGGTGGCGTCGTCGGCCTTCTCAGTGATGACGGCCTCTTCGGGGATCACCAGGCCGCCGAAGTTGTGGCCGCGGAGGGCCAGTTCGAGGTGGTCGATGCCGGCGTCGCGGATCTGCTCGACGGCGGTGCGGACGCCGGAGGCGCCATAGGAGTTTGTGAAGCAACTGACGATACGTTTCATGGGGAGGGCTCACCGGGCGTCGTGGGATCTGAGAGCGGCGCGTCGTTGGAAGTTGAAGGTTGGTAGACCGTGCCTGGAGCGCACCCTTCGGGAAACCTGGGGACGTGTCGCCGGTGGGCGACTGGTCCTGGATTCAAGAAATGTCTTGCGGCGGGATCGGCACGACCTGGACCGGGATCTCGGAGTCGGGATCGACGATCCGGAGGGCGCGTCGGCCGGCAAGGACGTCGAGCAGGTCGTTGCCGCAGACCTCGCCGCGCCAGCCGAGGGTCAGCTCGGGGGCGTGCTCCGCGGGTCGGCCGGCGAGATGCCAGCGGACGAGGGCCTTGAGGTCGTTGCTGGAGCCAACGAGTCCGGCGGCGACCTTCTGCTGGGCGCAGCACTGGTTGAGCGTCGCCGCCAGCATGCTCACGACCATGTTCAGACCCGGTCCCTCATCGCGACGGGCGGCGTGCTCGGGCAGATCGGACTCGGGCACGAGGCGGGCCTCGGCGATGATGTCGAGCACCTCGGACGATTTGCCAAGCAGGTGGGGGCGGTTGAAGTCGCGGAGCGCTTCCAGATCCTTGCGGCTCGATGGCTGACGCTTGGCGATGGCGATCAGCAAGTCGTCCCGCATGACCTGACGGAGCGGCCGGTTCGAGCGACGGGCCTCGTCCTGCCGCCAGGACCAGAGTCGGCGGGCCATCTCCAGGCCGCGACGGCTCAACTGGTGCAGGGTGGGCAATCGTCGCCAGCGTTCGGCCTCCTCGCGAGCCGCGATGGAGGCCAGCAAGTCGCGGTATTCCTCCTCGACCCATTCGGAACGGCCCAAGTCGTCGAGCTTGCCGCCGAGCAAGTCGGCGATGTCGAGCAGGTAGCGGACGTCGTCCAGCGCATACCGAACCTGCGCCTCGCTCAGGGGTCGCTTTCGCCAGTCGGTACGGGTCTCGCCGCCCTGGACGCTAACGCGGAGGCACTGGTTGACCAGGTTCCCCAGCGAGATCGGGTAGCCGAAGCCGACGAAGCCCGCGGCGATCTGCACATCGACCACCCGCGCGGGAAGTCGGCCGGTTTGCAACCGGCAGATTCGCAGATCCTCGCCGGCCGCATGCATCACGATCTCCATAGACGGGTCAGTGACCACGTCCCAGAAGGCGTCCAGGTCGCGAACGGCCAGCGGATCGATCGCCGCCAGGCGGTCGGCAGTCGCCACCTGGATCAAGCCGAGAACCGGCTCGAACGTCTCCTCGGAGACGAACTCGGTGTCGAGGGCGAAGCGGCGGGCCTGGCGGAGATGGTCGATCAGCGCATCGAGCCCGGCACGTTGGGTGATCAGGGGTTGCGAGTTATCCGGCATCGGCCTCGGTCTGGCTTCGGTCGTCGATCGTTCGCGGCTGGGGGGAGTCCCCGAGGTCCCGGCCGCCGTGCAGCGATGAGGCGTCCGGGGCACGTCCCGAGCCGGATTATCGGGGGAGTCACACGGCCTTGGCAAGAGCCCGGGCCTTTTCGAATGTCGGGTGGGTCGGATCAGCGGCTGGACGCCGGCATGTTGCTGTTGAGGAAGGTCGCGATCTCGGACGCCAGGTTCAACCCATCGACGGCGAGTTCGAAACCATGCCCCACTCCGGGCACGACGATCAGGCGGTTTGGCACCCCGACCAGGGCGAGCCGGTTCGCCAGCTCGGTGGACTGGTTGAGCGGCACCAGTCCGTCCGCGGCGCCGTGGACGATCAGGGTGGGCGCGTCGCCGGGAGAGACGAAGGTCACGGGCGAGGCGTTGGCAGATAGCCCCGGTGCGGCGAAGGGCGAGGCTCCGAGCAGGAGGCGGACGGCCGCGCCGCCGCCGCGACTCTCGGAGGCGAGCGCGAGGAGGTCGGTTGGCCCATAAAAGTCGATGACCGCCTGCACCGTCGACGACTCCAGGCCGGAGACGCGCGCCGGGTCGGTCATGGTGCCCAGCAGCAACGCCAGATGCGCGCCCGACGATTCGCCCATCGCCGCGATCCGGTTCGGGTCGAAGCCGAAGCCGGCGGCATTGGCACGGACCCAGCGCACGGCGCCCCGGAGGTCCTGAAGGGCAGTCGGCCAGGAGGGAACACCGGGGGCGCGAGGGTGTAATCGGGGGCCACCACGGCGAACCCGTAAGCCGTCAGTTCCGCGACGACCGGGCCGTAGTCGTTCTTGTTGTACCGGTGCCAGCCCCCGCCGTGAATGGCCATCACGACCGGCCAGCCGCCCGGCGGCGGCGTGCCGGAGGGTTCATAGACGTCCAGAAGGTGGGAGCCGCCCGCGTCGGAGAAGTAGCTCAGGTTTGTCTGGACGTTGCCGGCGAAGGGGGTCGCCGGTGCGGTCTGACGGAGCCGGAGCCTTGGCCCGTAAACTTGCCGGAAGGAAAAGGTGGGCTCCGGTCGCCGGCCGAGCTGGATGAATCCCGGGGAAGACGGCCAGGCGGTCGCCATCAAGGCTCGTCCCTCCAGCGACTCGATCGACGGTCTCGCACCCACCGAGCGGACCGGCTTCCGGTCGGATCGCCGGAACCCCTGGGCGAGACACGAGAAGAAGGAACGGGCCCGTGGCGTCGTGGCGGGTGATTGCGCGGGGTTCATCGGCAGCATCGCAGGACGTGACGCACGGACCTCCGGCCGGAGGGGGATGACCCGACGCGGGCGTCCGGCTCGGTCTGCCCAAGCATGTCACATGACCGGCCCGGGAGCAATGGAATGCCTGCCGACCTTGCGCATGCTTCCCCTTTCGCCAAACTCGTCAACTCAACGATTCGAGGAACTGAATGATCGCCTCGTCGGTCGCCGCCGGGTTTTCGAGGGGGGCGAGGTGGCCGGCCTCGGGGATCACGACGAGTCGGGCGTTCGGGATCGACCCGGCCATCTGGCGGGACTCGTCGAGCGGGATCACCTGATCCTCGGCGCCGGCAACGACGAGGGTCGGGACGGCGATCCGGGCCAGCTCGGCCGTACGGTCGGGCCGGACGGCCATCCCGCGGAGGGCGCCGGCGACGGCTCGGGGGGTGGTCTGCTCCATCATTGCCTGGACCCTGGCGACGAGGTCGGGGCGGCGTTCCGGGGTCGTCGGGGCCGTGAGCTTCGGCAGCATCGCATCGACGACCTTGGCGACCGAGTCGGCCGTCTCGACCTCGCGGGCCGTGTCCTCGCGACCGCGGGCGGCGGTTGCCGAATCGGCGCCGGCGCGGGTGTTGAGGAGCATCAAGGCTCGCAGCCGCTCGGGGTAACGGGCCGCGATCGAGAGGGCGACATAGCCGCCCATCGAGAGCCCGCCAATGACGAGCGGCTCGCGGAGGCCGAGTGCGTCGAGTGTCTCGATGACGTCGTCGGCCATGCCGTCGATCGTGTAGATGCCCTCGGGTGCGGCGGTCTTGCCGTGGCCGCGGAGGTCGGGCGCGATGACGCGATAGACGGAGCCGATCGAGGTGCGCTGGGCGTCCCACATCGTGTGGTCGAGCGGGAAGCCGTGGAGCAGGACCACCACGGGACCGGGACCGTCGTCGCTATAGTTGAGCAGCATCGCAAAGGGCTCCGGTGTCGGGTTCGCGGTTGCAATCGGGCGCAGTTCGGCGCGATTGTCGGCCGGCTAGCAACGGCCGGTCAAGGGGGCGACGGCGAGCCGCTGTCATCTTCACCCGGACTTCCGGAGACAACAAAAACCATGCCGTGAACGCATTCGGAGTCGGGTCTTGCGGCCGCGATGGGCTTCCGTCAAGGTAATCGTCGCGGGCCGCGCCGCCTTCCGGTTCGGGATGGTCATTCATGAAGACGGACCGACGAACCGCGTCCCGACCTCGTTCGAGGAATCTCGATGATGTTCACGCGAATGCTGGCTTCGCTTCTGACCCTCGCCCTCGCGACCACCGCGGCGGCCGACGAGTTCGACCGGCTCGAAGGCCGGGTTCTGGCGGAGATCCCCAGGGGAGACGACGTATCGGCTCATGAGTCGCTTTCCGGGGAGGATCTGGTGCTCTTGCCGAACGTCCTGAGCGACACCCGCGCGGCACTCGTGGTGGTCAAGACGGACCAGGGCAACCTCGCTCGCCTGCTGCTGACCCCGGCGTTCCGCAAGGCGGCCGACGGGTCCGACTCGGTCGTTCCCATCCTCGTGCTGGAGCGGTTCGACACGTTCGAGGCCGGTCCGGCGACGTCGATCCTCGCCCGGGGACGTGACCTCGTGCTTTTCGACGGCTTCCGGTTCGACCTCGACACCGGCCAGGTCGTGCCGGAGGGGCAGGGGGGCGACCTCCAGTTCCAGGGTGCGGAGAAGCCGAGCGATCAGAAGCTCATCGCAACCGGCGGGGCGAAGCTGTTCACCTTGAAGGCGTCTCCTTTGGGCGATCAGGCCGGGCCGGGCCAGCCGTCGCGGGGACGGAACGTCGTCCCGACCGACTTCGCCGGGCGGTACCGGCTGGTCGCCAACGGCCAGTGGACCGGAACCCTGGAGCTGGAGGTCGGGCCGGACGGGGTCGTCAACGGTCGGTTCCGGTCGGACCAGACCGGCTCGTCGTACCGGGTCACGGGTCAGGCGGGGGAGGAGTCGGCGAACTTCGTGCGGTTCTCGGTGATCTTCCCGAGGTCGCGGCAGGAGTACGAGGGCCGACTCTTCACCGAGGGCAAGGGGGCGATCGCCGGGACGATCGTCGCTGCTCGAACGGCCCTACGGCTTCTTCGCGATCCGCGAGGGGGGGACAATCGCGCCGGAGGGGGTGGCGGTCGTGGGAGAGGCGGGAGAGGCGGGGGCGGTCGTCGAGGTCGGGCCAGAAGGGCCGTATGTCGTGGCCGGGAAGGAGGTGGACGAGGGAGGACTGGCGGAGGCGTTGAAGGCGGCGAACGGGGGCGAGCCGGGGGCGGCGGTGGTCGTCCGGGCCGCGCCGGAGACGCCCGTATCGTCGCGTGGCGGATCTGCTCGATCGACTCCGCGAGGCGGGCTTTGGGGATGTCCGGCTCAGGTCGTCCCGCTGAGGAAAGGCGGAGATTGGCGGACTCTCTGTTTCCCATCATAGAAAGGAACATCCCATGATATTCGGACATGAATGGAAACGACCCCTGATGCTGGCGGCCGTGCTGACGGCACTAGCGGTGCTGCCGGCCAGGGCGCAGGAGCCGACGGCCGCCCTACGGCCGCCCGGCGCCAATTCGCTGGCTCGTTACGTACCTCGCGAGGATCTGGCGTTTTATCTCGAATTCGACGGCCTGAGCATCCACCGGCCCTCCTGGAAGAAGACGGCCGCCTACCGGATGCTCACCGAGACGAGCCTCGGCGAGATGCTCCGGCAGGTCATCGCGCAGTCGGCCGACCGGGCGCTCGGTCAAGGGGCGCCGGTGTCGAGCGCCGAGATGATGGACGTGATCGGGCACCTGTTCGATCAGGGGTTCGTCGCGGCCATCGGCGGGACGTTCCGGGGGCCGGGCGCCGAGCCGTCGTCGGTGGTGATGGTCGTGAGGGACGCGAAGACGAACCCGGTCTTTGATCAGGTTGCTCGGTCGCATTCCGCCGCTGAACGAGGCAGGCGGGGCGCAGATGGTCAACCGGGACGGTCGTCAAATGCTGGTCAACGCCGGGATGGGCGTGGCACGCTGGTACGAGGGGAACGACTCTCGTCATCTCGCTCGCCCGCGAACAAGATCGCGGCGCTGGAGGCGTTGACGGGGCGGTCGCCGAACGCGGTCGAGGAGCCGACGCGGGCGGCTCTGGCGGAGTCGGTCGGTGGTGTGATCCCGATCGGCCTGGCCTTCCTCGACGTCACGAAGCTGCCGGCCCTGCCGCCGCAGGCGGCGCGCTCGGCCTCGACGGCATCCAGCGGATCGAGGCGAGCTGGGGGCTGGAAGGGGATGCCCTCGTCAGCAAGATCGGCATCCATGCGCCGAAGCCGCGGCGCGGATTTCTGGCGATGCTCGATCAGCCGGCGATCGACCCGAAGTCGATCCCGCCGATCCCGCAGGGGGTGGTCAGCTACACGGCCTTCTCGCTCGACGCGGGCCAGGCGTACGACCAGTTCCTCGCGATGCTCCGACAGGCCGGGCCGCAGGGCCGCGCAGCCGATGATGGCGATCGAGCGGGCCTTCGCGGCGCGGACGAAGTTGAAGCTCCGCGACGTGCTCGGCCAGCTCGGGCCGCGGATGAGCGCCTACGTCCTGCCGGACCCAATGCCGCACGGCGGCGGGATGCTCGACTTCTGGTTCCACATCCCGCGCGGCGTGCTGGTGGCCGAGGTCCGCGACATGGACGCCTTCCGCAAGACGCTCGACCAACTCGTGACGGTCGCCAACGAGGAGTTCGACCGGCTCGGCGGGGTCTTCCTGCCGCCGGCCGGGCAGCGCGAGATCCCGCCGGGGACGGATCGGGCCGAGTTCCGCAAGTTGCCGGGGAATGTGCCCGGCTATGTGCTCGCCGATTCCGCCGGCCGTCTTGCCGACGCCCGCCGGATCTCCGGCCGACGATCCTGCTCGGCAAGTCGCACGTCGCCATCGCCGTCTCGCCGGAGGTGGCCCGCGTGACCCTCGCCGCCGAGGGTCGGGGGGCGCCCGCCACCTTGCCGCAGGGGCTCGACCGCCTGCCGGGCAAGCTGGTCGTGCTGAACCAGAGCGACCCGCGGGGCAGTCAGCCGGAGTTGCTGGCGAACCTGCCGTCGATCGTGCAGTTCGTCGGCGCGATGGCGACCTCTCAGCCCGGTCCCGGCGGTCCCGCGGCCCGGTTCGTTCAGCCTGCTGATCGACCCGGCCAAGATCCCGATGCCGGATGAGCTGCGGCCGTACCTCTTCCCCCGCTACCTCGCCATGACGGTGGACGACCAGGGCGCCCTCATCACGATCCGCGAGGCATTCCCCGGTCCCGACATGAACATGAGCGTCGGCGGCAGCACGCCGGTCCTGATCGCCTTGCTACTTGCCGGCCGTGCAGTCGGCCCGCGAGGCGGCGAGGCGGGCGCAATGCACCAACAACCTCAAGCAGATCGGCCTCGCGTACCACAATTATCTTGATGTCAACGGCGCCTTCCCGACGGACATCAAGGACAAGAACGGCAAGGCCCTGCTGAGCTGGCGCGTGGCGATACTGCCCTACCTGGAGCAGCAGCCGCTCTACAACCAGTTCCACCTGGATGAGCCATGGGATAGCCCCCATAATCTCCGGGTCGCGAAGAGCATGCCTTCGTTCTATCAATGCCCGAGCCGGTCTTCCCCCGAACCGGGCACGACGTCTTACTTCCGGTTCGTCGGCAACGGCGCGTTGTTCGAGAAGGACAAAGCCACGCGGTTGCAGGACATCACCGACGGCTCCTCGAACACGATCATGGTCGCCGAGGGCCAGGAGGCCGTGCCCTGGACCAGACCCGACGACCTGCCGTTCGATCCCCAGCAGCCGGGCGCCCAGTTCGGCGCCGGCTCGCCGCACCCGGGCGGATTTAATGCCCTCTTCGGTGACGGCTCGGTGCGGTTCATCTCAAATTCGGTCAACCTGAATGTCCTCCGCGCCCTTATCACGCGGGCCGGGGGCGAGGTGATCGGCGGCGACCAGTTCTGAAGCGACCCACCGCAGCGGGCGACCGGGCAACGGGCCCGGTCGTCCGGAATCCAGGTCCGTTCCCAGCCAGAGAGGATACTAACGATGCTCCCGATCGACCGACGCTCGTTCCTCAAAGCCGCCGGCACGACCCTCGTCGCCGGCACAATCGCCGGCCGCGCCGGGGCCGCCGACCCGCCGCGATGGCGGAAGGCGTTCATGCTCGGCCAGCGCAAAGGGCCGATCCTGCCCACGTTCGAGATGCTCAAGGAAGCCGGCTTCGAAGGGGTCGAGCTGGCCTCACCCAGCGACCTCGATCGCGATGAGGTCCTCCGCGCCCGCGACAAGACCGGACTGGTCATCCACGGCGTCTCCGGCTCGAAGCACTGGGCCAAGCCGCTTTCCTCGCCCGACGACGCGACCGTCTCCGAAGGGCTGGAGGCGATCCGCCAGGAGATCGTCGAGTGCAAGGCCTACGGCGGCACGACCGTGCTCGTCGTGCCGGCCGTCGTCACGCCGGAGGTCTCCTATCGGGATGCCTACAAGCGTTCTCAGGAGAATATCCGCAAGCTGATCCCGATGGCCGAGGAACATCAGATGATCCTCGCAATCGAGGAGGTCTGGAACAAGTTCCTCCTGAGCCCGCCGGAGTTCGCCCGCTACATCGACGCGTTCCAGAGCCCCTGGGTCAAGGCGTACTTCGACGTCGGCAACGTCGTCGAGTTCGGTTATCCCCAGGAGTGGATTCGCGAGCTGGGTGAACGGATCGCCAAGGTCCACATCAAGGAGTATGCCAAGGCGAAGCGGTTCAGCTACAAGCTCGGCGAAGGCTCGGAGATCGACTGGCAGGCCGTCCGCCAGGCGTTCGTCGACATCGGTTACAAAGGCTGGATCACCGCCGAGGTCCCGATGGGCGACCTGGCCAACCTCAAGGACGTCGTCCGCCGCATGGATCAGATCCTCCCCAGCCCGGCCTGATCGACGCGACCCGTCCCGCCCTCTTGCGACCCCGTGGGGCGGCCCGAGCCGGGGCCGCTCCACAGGGAATCCTTCCGACCGGGCCCGCGTCGTGTACAATGCAAGTCGGGTCGCGTGATCGGAACGGTCCGGGGTGCCGGGCCCGGGTGCGCCGAGGCTGACGGGGCTTCTCATGGAATCGGACGCGATCGCACAAGAAGCCCTGATCGTCAGCACAGAGGGGCAGGGCACCAGAGTCGTGCCGGTGGACGCCGCTCCCTGCGACCACGTCATCCCGATCCGACCCGGCGATCTGACCCGACAGCTCACCGCCGAGCCGGGCCTCGCCCCCGACGAGAGTGCCCAGCTCGAACGCTTCGGGCGGCTGATCGCGGCCGTCTTTCACCACGAGTATCACTCCTGGCTCCAGGAGTTGAAGGATCTTTACGCCCCGCTCGACCCCGATTCCGACTGCGTCTGCGTCCGGGCAGGGACCTTCGAGCACACCGAGGAGATCGACGAGACCTTTCTCAAGATGTTCGAAATGGCCATGATCCGGGCCAACTACCGGCGACTCGATCTGGCCGTCATCGAGGAGGCGATCGAGGCCCCCAACGAGCTGGGCCTCAACTACGTGCCGAACTTCGACCTGTTCGAGCACATGAAGTATCTTCGTCCGCGGCCAGACCGAGGTCGCCCGCACGGTCCGCAACGTCCAGATCGGTCTTCCGCAAGCGCCAGGTCATCCACAACGCCTACCAGCGCCTCGTGATCGCCCTGAAGTTCAAGCCGGGCAAGGAACTCGGGCCATTCGTGCGGACCGACGTGCTCTACCTGCGGCTCTTCAAAGACGTGCCGCACGTCGATATGGAGATGCACCTTCCCGAGCAGGGGACGAAGGTCGTCATGCGCACCATCGACAAGGCCCAGATCGCCTCGCCGCTGGTCGTCGGCCTGCCGTCGTTCGCCCTCAAGCTCCTGAGTGCCTCCATGATGGGGCCGATGGCCTTCGGTGCGGTGATGATGGCGCCGATCACGGCCGGACTGAACTCCTTCTTCGGTTTCCAGCGTGCGAAGCAGCGCCACCTGCACCACATGATCCGCAACCTCTACTACCTCACGCTCGCCAACAACGCCAGCGTCATCCAGAGCGTCATGGACGCCGCCGAGGAAGAGGAATACAAGGAGGCCCTGCTTGCCTACTTCTTCCTCTGGCGCCACCGTGACGACCCCGAGCCCTGGGACCGCAACCGTCTCGATGCCCGGATCGAAGCTTACCTCCGCGAGACGACCGGCCTGAACGTCGATTTCGAGGTCGGCGACGCCCTCCGCAAGCTCCTTCGCCTCGGCCTCATCCAGGGCGATCTCCGCGATCGCCTGGTCGCCGTCCCCATCGATTTCGCCCTCCAGATCCTCGACGCCCGCTGGGACAACTTCTTCCCCTACCATAACCCACTGGCCAACCCCACCCGCATGTCAAGCGAAGGGGATGTTTAACAAACATCAAACAATCGGGCCGATTTCGCGTTGCCGAGGCGGGTAGGTCGAGCAACAATAAGAAGGACGTGCAAGCCGAACGAAGTCGAGCTGGAAACCGTAGAGCAGTTGCGGGTCCGCACGAAGATCTGGCAGGTCCGCGACATTTTTGCTAGAATGCGGGTTCCGCGCCGTCCTCGCCGTCGCAACGCCTCGACCCGCCCTCCGACTCCCCCGCCCGTGGTCCAGATGCGGGCGCACTCCCCAGGTGAGCCGCTCATGGCGACCGTCAGCAAGAAGCCTCCCAAGACGACTCCCGCCCCACCGCCCGAGCCGAAGCAAGAGCACTGGATCTTGCGGGGCATCGACGGCATTTACCGCTTCCTCGCCTCGCTGAAGCTGGCAGTGATGCTGCTGACCTTGCTGGCGTTCACCCTCGGCTACGCCACGTTCTTCGAATCGTGGTACGGCACCGACGCCGTGCAGAAATACATCTACCGGAGCAAGGGGTTCGCCCTCCTGCTGGCGATGCTGGGGGTCAACATCCTCTGCGCCGCGCTGGTCCGGTTTCCCTGGAAGCGTCGCCAGACGGGCTTCGTCGTCACGCACGCCGGTCTGATCACCGTCCTGATCGGGTCGTTCATCAGCCTCAAGACGACCGACGACGGCCGGGTCGGGCTGGTCGAGGGCGACTCGGGGCATCAGTACGTCCGGATCGACCACGAGGTCTTGCGGGTTCAGAAGGTGGACCCGCAGACCGGCCAGGTGGACCGTCAGTTCGTGGTCCCGTTCTCGGGCGGGGCCTTCGCCTGGGAGTCGCAGAAGCTGGCAGCCGAGGCGGCGAACCCGAGCTTCCGACTCTGGACGAACGTGATGCGGGGCGCCCTGGGTCTGCTCGCCTTGACCCTCCTCGCGGGGCTGTTCTGGGTCGCATTCCGCCATCCCGGCTGGATCGGCAAGCCGCTGGGGGCGACCCTCGCGATGCTCGCGACCTTGCTGGCGATCGGCCTGAGCTATTCCGCCTACACCACCCGGGTCGGCCCGCGTGACGAGGTCCTGACCGACCCGAGCGACCCGTTCCGGATCGTCGTGAAGGACTACCTCCCCTCGTCCAGCGAGTTGCAGACGGAATATCAGGCCGGCGAGGACGGCGTGCCGGCCGTCCGCGTCGGACTGCTCACGCAGCCGCCAGGCCAGAAGCGGGCCCACGACGCCCTGGCCGGTCAGGGCTGGATTCCAGCCACGAGCGGGGAACTCGGACACGGCACGCTCGAAGCCGGTCCCGCCCGGATCGAGTTCCAGTACCTTGACGGTCCCCACGCCGCCGAGGCCCTCGGCCACTTCCTCCAACCCCCAGCAAAGCCGCTGGAGGACCGCGTCGCCTGGTTCTCGTACAAGGACCGCTCGGGCCAGATCCGCCAGCACGAATGGAAGCTCAACGACGCCAAACGCGGCGACTCGATCACGCTGCCCGAAAGCGACCTGAAGGTCGATTTTTACGGCGTCACCCCCTGGCCGACGAGCCGGGAAGACCTCATCTCCCTTCATGAGCGGTTCGACCCCAGGATGCTCCGCCTGCTGGCTGAGATGGGCCGGGCCACAGACAACGGGTCGGTCCCCGCCGCGCTCTTCTACGTCAAGAAGGGGGATCAGGAGCAGGTGCCGCACGTCGGCTGGGCGGGCCTGCCGATGGCCCCTTCGGTGCCACCGATGCTCGCGGAAAAGGAGCCGGACGAGCCGCTCGTTTGGATCGACTACTTCCACCCGCCCGAGCTGGGCGGCGGCGCGATGATGCAGGGGACCTTCGGCGTGATCCAGGTCGTCGCCACCCCCGACCGCAAGTTCTATCTCCGCGCCTTCGGACGCGACGGACTCCGCGGCACCCCCGGCCCGATCCGTCGCGGCGAACCCGTGAAGGTCTTCGGCGGCGACCGGATGCCGATGCAGGTCTCGCTCCGGCTCGACGAATACTTGCCCTCGGCCGTGGCGAAGGTGATCTGCCGGCCCCTGGATCTACCCAAGGAACAGCGCGAAATGGCCCGGCCCGCCGCCCTCGTGGCAATGACGGTGGACGACCAGACCCGCGAGTTCTGGCTCCGGCGGACCCGATCGCTCGATCCTGACTTCCAGACCGAGAGATTCGAGTCGGGTCCCTGGCGGATCTCCTACGACTTCGACGCCCGAGAGCTGCCCTTTGATGTCACCCTCGTCGATTTCAACCCCAGCAACGACCCCGGCTCCTCCGCCCGCGCGGCCTTCCGGAGCGACGTGTATCTCCGCGAGCTGGAGTCCGGGGCTCTGGACCAGAAGCCCTTTGAAGACCTCGCCGACGGCCAGCACTTCCACTTCCTCGACCGCCCCCGCGAGACCTTCCGCAAGACCGGCTCGGACCGTTACGTCCCCTTCGACGGCGGCCAAACACTGAGCCTGGCCGCGGCCAACACGGTCGTCCAGCCGATCCCGCCGCCGACGAAGATCACGATGAACTACCCGATGACGCACGGCCACTGGACGGTCTACCAGACCGCCTTCGAGCCTGTGCGCGGCCGCGACTTCAAGCCGACCGGTACGTACATCTCGATCCTCTCGGTCCGCTACGATCCGGCCTGGCCGGTCGTCTATGGCGGCTGCCTGCTGGTGGTCTTCGGCACGTTCCTCCAGTTCTACATGCGAGCGGGCGTCTTCACCGACGGCGGCAAGAAGGAGCGTGAGCGGCTCGAAGCCCGAGCTCGCCGCCAGGAAGAGAAGATATCCTCCCGCTCCCCCGAGGCCGAGTCACCATCCGCCGCGCTCTGAGGCCAGGACGGCCCCCGGACCGACGACCTCACCCCACGCCCGAAGAAATATCCGTGAGGACGACCCTATGCGACCCATCGATCGGCTCACGCTCGGCCTCGCCGCGGCCCTGGCCCTGATCGCCGGACCGTCGGCCCGCGCCGAGGAGGCCCACGCCGCCGCGTCGGCGAAGCCCGCCGGCAACGAGGCGACGAATGTCCCCGAGAAGGCCGGCGATAGCCCCGCCTTCCGCACCCTCGCGGACCTGCCCGTCCTGCACGTCGAGCCCGAGGGGTCACGCATCAAGCCGCTCGATACCTTCTCCCGGCTCGTGGTCAAGGAGATCTACGGCCGCGAGTCGATCAAGCTCACCACGCCCGACGGCGAGGAATCGCGACGACCTGGACGGCCCTCGGTGCCCTCTTCGACTGGCCGGTCAACCCCGCTTACTGGGACAGTCGCGAGATCCTCCTGATCGACCTGTTCGACTACCGCGGCTTCAAGCAGTGGCTGCTGGCCGAGTCGATCAAGGCCGACCTGGAGTCGATCGCCGGCCAGACCACCACCTCCGCCGCCGACCGCCGGGCGATCCAGGCAATCGCCGCGTTGGAGACGATCTCCGAGAAGGACATCAAGGGCCTGCTCGACCAGACCCAGCTCTCCAAGGCCCGACGTCGCGACCCTCACCGCCTGGGGCGAGAAGCTCGCCGAGGGGCGCAAGTGGATCGCGCCGACGGACCTCGAAGACGCCAACGTGATCGTCGACGGCAAGCCGGTCAACTTCCTCGACTGGTATCACGAGATCGGCGCCCGCGTCCGATCGGCGGAGGACCGTGGCGAGACGGCCGCCCTCTCTCCTCAGGAGCGGCGCATCTCCCAGCTCGGGCAGCGGCTCCTGATGTACCAGGGGTTCCGCGACCGCAATCCCCAGGAAGCGTCGGCCCTCGACATCCTCGGTGACGCCGCGGCCCTTCGGCCCGGCCTACCTAGCCTATACCGCCTCACTCATCCAGAACATCCTCGATGGCAAGGTGAAGCGGGAACTCGACCTGAGTGCCTGGGATCGTGACGTGCTGGCGACCCTCCAGGCCTATCTGAACGATATCCTCTCGCTGGACGGTTACCTCGCCGAGGTCGCTCGCGGCGAGCAGAAGCTTCCCGGCCAGAACCCGGCGTTCGACCGCAACTTCACCAACTGGCTCCGCGAGAAGTCTCGCTGGGTGCCCATCCGGATCATGCTCACGGCCGACCTCGACGAACTGGCCAAGGCCGGCTTTGACCGCAAGCAGGTCGAAGCGTTCCGGGCCAACTTCGAGTCGCTGGTCTCGGCCGAGCGCTCGGAGCCCGGCCAGGCGGACGCGGCCCCGGCCGCGGCCCTGCTGGTGTCGGCGCGGGCTCTGGGCGAGGCGAACAATCCCAAGCTCTATCCCGAGCCGGTCGCGATGGCCCGGGAGACGCACTTCAACCGCTTCGCGCCATTTGCCCGCGCCCCGATCGCCTACGGTGCCGGGCTCGTGCTCCTTCTGATCAGCCTCGGTCTGAGCGCCGGCCGTCGCGTCAATGCCGACAGCAAGCTCGACCTGGGCCTCTACACCCTCGGCATGCTCGCCTTCATGGCCGGAATCGGCCTGGAGGTGTACGGGTTCTACCTCCGGGTCTCGATCTCGGGCTGGGCCCCGGTGACGAACATGTACGAGACGGTCATCTGGGTCGCGGCGGTCGCGGCGGTCCTCGGCCTGGTCCTCGAAGGGATCTTCCGCAACAAGTACTCGGCCATCGCGGCGACGGGCATGGCCCTGCTCGCCACACTCCTGGCGGCGAACGTGCCCTTGCTCGACTCGAACATCAAGTCGCTTGACGCCCGTCCTCCGGGACAACTACTGGCTCACGATCCACGTCCTGACGATCGTCTCCAGCTACGCCGCCTTCACTCTGGCGCTGGGGCTCGGTCTGCTCGCGATCGGCTACTACCTCTCGGCGACCTATCGCCGCGACGTGAGCTACGCCGAGGTCGGCTCGCCCTTGCTGCCAGGCCTGCCTCTCCTCGGTCTGGGCCTGCTGGGCGTCGGCGCCGAGCGCGATGGGCTGGTTCGGAGGGGCGATGTCCGGGCCGCTCGGATACGCCCTCGTCGGCCTCTGCGGCATCCCCGGCCTCTTCCTGACCGTGACCGGGCTTCTACGGCCTGATGGGCGAGTTCGCCAACCGCCGACCACGTCCCGCCCTCGGCCTGGGCCTGGCCCTGTTCTGGCCCTCGGAGCCGTGGGGGTTTCGGCCGTCGCCGATCGCGATGCGCCGACCTGGTGGCCCGCGCAGTTGCCGATGTACTTCGTCCCCGGCTTCGTCGCCCTGAGCGGCTGTGCCCTCGCGATGATGACCCAGCTCGGCGGCCGGAGCCGCGAGGTGCTCGCCTCGGCCGAGGCGGAGGCCCAGTCGCTCGACGAGGCCTCCCTGGCCGGCGAGTCGGACTCCGACGAAGAGATGCTCGCCGTGGAGCCGAATCCGCCGGCGCGGCGACGGCCGCGGCTGGCTCGGTCGCGACGCTCAACCGCCCCTCGGTCGCCGAGATTCGCTCCCGATCGGCTTCCAGCCGACCGAAGCTCGACGCCCGCGGCCTGGCGATGCAGTCGGTGGCCGCCCAGGTCAAGCCGCTGTCCAACTTCGTCTATCGCGCCATGCAGGTGGGCGTCCTGCTGGTCGCCGCCGGCACGATCCTCGGCGGCGTCTGGGCCGACGTCTCCTGGGGCCGCTTCTGGGGCTGGGACGCCAAGGAAGTCTGGGCCTCTGATCACCCTGCTTGTCTATCTCGTTCCCTTGCACGGCCGGTTCGCCGGCTGGGTCAGCATGTTCGGGCTCGTCTGTGCCTCGGTCGTCTGCTACATGTCGGTCCTGATGGCCTGGTACGGCGTGAACTTCGTGCTCGGCGTCGGCCTGCACAGCTACGGCTTCACCGACGGCGGCGGCCAGGGTGTCGTCGGCGTCTGCGTCGTCGCCACGCTCGGCATCGTCGGCGCCACCGCCTGGCGACGCTACCTGGGCAAACGCGATCGTTCCCTCTTCGCCTGATCCGGAATCGTCCGCATCAGACATCCCTCGGAGACGATCGCCGTTCGACTCCAACTCGCCCTCCCCAGGTTCCAGCCGGAGCCCCGGGAGGGCGTTTCTTTTCCCCGCGCCGGTCAGCTCCGCGCGGCCCTCCGACCACGGATCATCCCGCGCCATCCTACCGATTGTATGCTATAATTAACGCTGTCTCCCTGTCGATCCCAACGCTGATCGACGCGCCGGTTCTCGACATGGCGACGCGACGCCACGAAGCGTCCCCGTCGCCGAACGAACTTCACAATAGGCAAAATGGCGTTTCGAATCCCTGAAAGGCTCTGGGTTTACGTTCATGGTCTGGGCGCCTTGAAGAGCGTCCCTCCGGCGTCCTCCCACCGTCTTGCCAGCGTCTCCGACGCGTCTCCGGTGCGTCGCGTGGGCATCCCTGGTACGTCCCGGATGGCTTCAGGCAGCCAAACAAGACGATGTGCCAAGATCACTCGCAACACCGCGTCGGGTGGGTCTCAGACCCGCCGGAGACCCTGTCACGGCGTCGTTTCTCGGTCCGTCGGCAAAAGGATGACCGGCTCGTCCGGCCAGCCGTTCCGGGCGATCGCGTCGGCCAGAAGGAACAGGTCATGCCTCCGGAACCCGAGAAACTCCCGATCCTCCCCACAAACCCGCCCCACCGTCGCCAGAGTTCGGCGGCCCGACTTGCGTGGGTCCGGACTCCAGCGGGAACGCCTTCCCGTTGCTTCACCCCCGCGGCGGCCAGCTTGATGAGCCCCTTCAGGAAATCGGCCACTTCGCCCCGTCGCCCGTGGACATGCCAGAGGGACTCCCAGCTTTCGTGGGCTTCCCAGAAGAAGAGGTGATTGAAGAGATCGAAGCCCCGGAGGTACGTCTGGTGGCCTCGCCAGCCTTCCGGCTCGATCGCGGGTGGCGTTGACGGCTCGCGACCGAAGCTGTGCCCCCCCGGGTCCGTCGTCGGGTGAGGAAAACCACTCCGCGGGACGTAACTGTACGTCGGAAAAGGTACTTGTGGAACGAGACGAGGAATGGGACGTCGCAGGGACAAGGTGGCCTCCTCGCTCGCGGTCCGCCGCAGCCAGCGACCGTCCGCGCAGGCCGACGCCCCGACGCGAGGGGTCCGCATCGGGGCGTCGCGGAGAAGTCGGAGGCGAAACGATGCCTCAGCCTCGGCCGTCGATCGGCTTGACCTCGCGGCTCGGTGGGCCGACGTAGCGGGCGCGGGGACGCATCAGGCGGTTGTGGTCAAGCTGTTCAATGATGTGGGCCGACCAGCCGGCCACGCGAGCCAGGGCGAAGATCGGCGTGTAGAGCGTGATGTCGAGGCCCATGTAGTGATAGAGCCGGGCGCTCGGCCAGTCGACGTTCGGCGGCAGGCCCTTCTGCTCGGTCACGGCCTTCTCGATCGGCTCGGCGATCCGCTCCCACTTGTCGTTGCCGATCTCCTCGGCGAGGGCCTGGCAGTGCCGCTTGAGGATGCGGGCTCGGGGGTCGCCGGTCTTGTAGACGCGGTGGCCGAAGCCCATGACCCGCTCCTTGCGGGCCAGCGCGTCGCGTATCCAGTCGGCGGCCTTCTCGGGCGAGCCGACCTGTTCGAGTACCTTCCACGCCTCCTCATTCGCCCCTCCGTGCAAGGGGCCCTTCAGCGTGCCGATCGCCGAGACGATCCCGGAGTGGAGGTCCGAGAGCGTGGAGACCGTGACGCGTGCGGCGAAGGTCGAGGCGTTCAGCTCATGCTCGGTGTAAAGGACCAGCGAGAGGTCGAAGGCTTCCCGCATGACGTTCGACGGGATCTTGCCGGTCGTCATGTGGAGGAAATTGGCGGCGTGGTCGAGATCGTCGCGCGGCGCGACGAGATCCTGCCCGCGCACGATCCGCTCCCGGTAGGCCACGGCCGTGGCCATCTGCGCAATCAGGCGTTCGGCCTTGCGGACGTTGGCCGCGTGATCGGTCGGTTCGGCCGCCACGTCGGGATCGAAATGGGAGAGGACGCTGACGGAGGTCCGCAGCACATCCATCGGATGCACGCTCGCCGGGATCTGCCGGAACAGGGCCACCAGCGGCTCGGGCACATTCCTCGCCGCGCGGAGCCTGTCCCGGAAGTCGCGGAGTTGCGAGGCGGTGGGGAGATCGCCGTGGAGCAAGAGGAACGCGGTTTCCTCGTACGAGACCTTTTCGGCCAGGTCCTCAATGTTGTAGCCGCGGTATTCCAGCCCGCCGGCCCCCTCACGGCCCTCGACACTGCTGATGGATGTCTCGCTGGCGATCACACCCTCGAGGCCGGGATAATACTGGTCCACCGGCGCGGTGCTCATGGAATGCTACGCTCCAGGTCGTTGGGTATCGGAATGGACGCCGTCGGGGGGAATGCGGACCCGGGCCATCGATCGGCGGGGTGGCGAGCGGCTTTCCCCGCAAACCTATCGGATGATCCCCCCGCCGTCAAAGGTCCACGGCCTCGGCCGGTCGAGCCGACGAGGCCGTTCTTCGCCTTAAACCCAGTTCAGTCTAGACGAATCGCAGTCCGGCATCCAGACTCTCGCGGCGTCTCATCCCCAGAAAACGAATCGGGGACCTCGATCCGTCCCTTGGCGGGACGGACCGGGCCCCCAGACCCGTTACGCCTCCATCCGACTCCCACCCCCAAGGTGAGTTGCCCACGCCTTCCGCCCAGATTGCGCAGGCGGTCGTCTGGAGTCGTCTGCTCACTGGCTTGGTGGCCTTCGCTGGCCCACATCGGGGTTTTAGTCGTTCCCGACCCCACTGAAAAGGGTCGAGGTGAAATTTTTTCCGCGTCAACTTCGACGGCCGGCGGCACGGGTCCGCTCAGGCCGGATCTTGATCCTGGTTCCGACCGTCGTGTGGCTCGAAGAGCTCCAGCAACTCTTCCAGATCGGTGGCCTGCAGGGCCACAGCCCGACCGGCCAGAGCGTGCACCAGGCCAAAAAACCGCTGCAACGCGACCACGCGATCCCTCACGGGCCGGAGTTCGGGGTTGGTCTCGATCCGGTGGGCCGTCTGGTCAAGCACGGCCAGCGTCGGGTCCAGTTCGCGCCGCTTGCGCTCCATCAAGATGCGGCGGAAGAGCATCCAGACATCCGATTCTGCCCGATAGAACTCCCGCCGTTCGCCCCTGCGATGGACCTTGTGAACAACCCCCCAGGTGATCAGCTCACGAAGGTTCATGCTCACGTTGCCCCGGGAGACCTTCAGATGCGCCCGCAGTTCGTCGGCCGACCAGTCTCGGCCCGTGATATAGAGCAGGGCAAAGAGCTCGCCCATCGTCGCATTGATGCCCCAGGAGCGTGCCATCACGCCCCAGTGCTCGACGAACTGCCGTACCACATCCTCGGCGATGTCCGGTCGGTCGTCTGGTTGGGGACGTTCAGCTTCGGTCATGGGTTGGCTCGGCCCCGCTCCGCCTAGGTGCTAGAATGAAGATGCCGGGAAACGGCCACCGGGCCTTGAGTCGGTCAAACTTCGTCTCGTCCCCGCAATTCTGGGACAAGGCGGACCTCTGGCAAACCCAACCCTTTTATGCCGTTTCGTTCGGCCCGACAAGCTGGATTGACCAGCAATCCGGTGCTTCGGGAAATTCTTGGAGCGTTCCACCCAGATTCGGGATACAATGGCAGTGCATGCCCACACACGCCGCGTCGCGGGTGGTCGCCTCATCGCCATCCCGACGCCTCTCTAGACCGGCTCTTTCGATCGTTTCCGATCGCTGTGAAAAGTTGAGGTGTTCCCATGCCAGAAACCGTTGTGCATTTCCAGATTCGGATGCCGCCGGCCCTCCACGAGCAGTTGGCCAGCTGGGCCAAGGAGGACAAGGCTTCCCTCAACGCCTTGATCGTCGGCCTCCTCGAAAAGGCCGTTGAGCAGCATGAGTCCAAGGCCTCTCCGAAGGAGCGGACCCTCTCCAGTTGACCCTGCACCGCTCCCTCGCTCGCCATCCTCCCTGGTTTCTCTCTCCACCGGCAACGAGGTGCCCATGTCCTCTTGCTCGCGCGACTCAGGTCAATCGAGCGACAACCCTCTCCGAATTGCCCTTGAGTCCGATCCCGTCGCCGGTTAACCTTGAGAAACCAATTCCCCGATAGCTCAATTGGTAGAGCGAGCGGCTGTTAACCGCTAGGTTCTAGGTTCGAGCCCTAGTCGGGGAGTTTCCTTAACCTTAGCCGAAGGCTCGATTTCGTCTTACCCACCTTGCTTTCACGGTGCGGCCCGATGCCCCGGACGATCCGGTACCGACTGGATCGGATGGCCGCACCCGTGGCGAACCATCGAATCTTGTCCTCTCGTCTCCATCGCCCGTCCGGGCAAGTCCTTGTGATACCCAACGGCCGCGTCGTTTCTACTTCACCCGGCCAGGAGCTGCGGTTTCTCAAAGGTCTGGAACCTGAGCGCCAACAGCGATGGGATCACCGGCTTATGCTTGCCTTCAACTCCCTCCAGGCACTCCGTGATCGCCGCCTTGAACCGGCTGAAGTCTTCGTGATAGCGGCAGGACAGGCACTCCTTCTTGACAAACTTCCACAACCGCTCGATCAGGTTCAGGTTCGGCGAATAGGCGGGCAGGAACAGCAACTCGATCCGTAGCTCCTTGGCAAGCTACTGCACTCCGGCGCACCGCTGATGGCGGGCGTTGTCCAGCACCAGCGTCAACGGCAGGCCTACATTCCGCCCCGCCAGCGCGCGGACCGCCTCGGCGTTGATCACCGTGTCGTTGCAGACGGTCGTCAGCTCGTGGGTGACCGCGTCGACTGCCCCGAGGACGTTGAACCGCGTCGGCGGCGGCCTGGGCAGTGGACCGGGGCGGGTTCTTGCGGAAGTAGTCCTCCACCGCCTCACGGTGGTCGGCCAACGCGCGGACCGGCTTGGCGAAGTTGAGTCGCTTGAGCCGCTCGAGGCCGCCCTCCTGGAACGGACGGAGGTAGCTGCGCAGGGTGTTCTCGGAGATCTGCGAGAGCCGGCAGATCTCCTTGGGGAGCAGTCCCTGGCTCTTGAGGGAGACCGCCTCCATCTTCTCTTGCAGCCGGGGGAGGGGGTGGTGGAACCGCTCGTGGTGGAGGGCGTCGATGTCCTCGGGTGTGAAGTCGATGGCGATCATCGTTGTGACCGGGTCAAGTCGGGGTCGCCGTGCTCCGTGGGTACGAGACCCGGTCAGATTACGCGGCCCCCTCGGTCTGAACAACCCTCAACCTTGGGCCGTGAGGAATATAACCCGACCCTTGACTTGACCATTGCTCCACGCCAGCGACAACGCGGCTTTCACCGCCGCCTCGTCCTGCTTCGGGCCCGCCGCGACTCCACACAGCTCCCGAGCGACGCCCGGCTCCTGGCCCCACGCTCCTCGAGCCCGAACCATTACGCCAATTCTGCCGTGACTGCGGCCACCGCTGGCGAGACCGGGTTCTCGGGCCGGTGACGACGATCCACCTGTTCGTTCTCCAGGTCCTGCACGGCAACACCTCCTGCGCTCATCTGCCTCATTTCTTGGGGATCGCGTTCACCGACTCGGCCTACTGCGACGCCCGAGCCCGGCTACCCTGGCCGTCCTCCAAGCCCTGCTGCGGCGCCCGGGTCCAGACGTGCCGACCGTTGACCGACTCGACCGGGCTGTGGCGCGGCCACCGCACCTGGCTGGTCGACGGCACCGGAGTTAGTATGCAGGACACTCCCGAGTTGCAGCGAGCCTTCGGGCAGCCGACCAACCGGGCCCCCGGCTGCGACTTCCCGGTTGCCCAGGTGCGGGCCCGGTTTCACGCCGGCACCGGCCTACTCCAGAACCTCATCACCGCGCCGCTACTCTTGCACGAGATGTTGCGCGTCGCGCTGTTACACCCGGAACTCCACGCTGGTGACGTCCTTGTGGGGGACCGGGCCTTCGGCACATTCTCCCACCTGGCGTTGCTCGCCGGGCGGGGCATCCACGGCGTCTTCCGCATGAGCCAGCGGCGGGTCGTGGACTTCGCGCCGGATCGCCCCCAGCCGCCGCGGTAGAACACACCGCGGCTGAGTGTCCGAGCGCGGTCGCGATGGATGCGGTCGCTGGCCCTGACCGACCAGGTCGTGGAGGGGTACAGGCCGTACGTGAGGCCGGTGTGGATGACGGCCAAGGCGTTCGCCGCGCGGCCGCTGACTTTGACCGTGCGGGAGTGTCGCTACGAGGTCACTCGCTCGGGCTTCCGGGTGCGGACGGTCACCCTCGTGACGACCCTGCTGGACCCGGTCGACTATCCGTCAGAAGCTCTCGCCACTCTGTACTTCCAAAGGTGGAGAGTGGAGACCGACCTGGCGCACCTGAAGCCGACGCTCGGCATGGACGTGCTCCGGTGCGAGACGGAGGCAGGCGTTCTCAAGGAGATCCACGTGTTTGCGATCGTTTACAATCTGGTCCGGCTTGTGATGTTCGAGGCCAGCCGACGGCAGGGCGTGTCGGTGGAGCGGAGCAGCTTCGATGACGCGCTGCGCTGGTTGTCCTCCCCGCCGGCCAGCGCGGAATTACCCGAGCCGGTGGTAAACTTGCACCGGCCGGGTCGAGTGGAGCCGCGCTGCAAGTAGCGGCGGGCAAAGAAGTATCCTTACATGAATCGCCCAAGGCGCGTCCTTCGGCAACGACTTCTCGGCCAACAACTTCCGGCTTAACCGGATGCCATTCCGGGAGATCCACTTTTGAAGTGCCACTTCGGAGGGCCGCTGGCCCACCTGGCGACCGCTCGGCGGTCCCGCACGGCGAAGCGTACCGGCATCCTCCCAAGCCTGCGCCACCAGTCCGCCAGTACGGCCTCGACCGTCTCGGGTTCCATCCCCGGCCGTGCCCTGTGGAAGGCGGTGTTGAATTCGCCGTCCCGGTTGAACCAGGGGTGCCGAAAGGTGCCGAGCAGATTCGAGATCCATCGCTCTCGGGTGACCAGCTCGGTTCGCCGGGATTGTTGTATCCCGGGGATGCGTTGCGACGAACCCCACCGCTGGCGATGACGCGGCGTTCGACATCGCCGTCCAGCTGGACGGCAAGATCGACGTGGGAGGGCCCTGGGTCGTCTACATACGCGTTCACAGACCGAGGGTGACAGTCGTTCAGCAACATTCGATGGTGCCGCAAGGTGAGAGCCGATTCAGCCGACATGAGGCCAAAGGTGTCCCCGGAGACGCCGATGTTTCGGACCGAAGCGCACAATGACGCTGGCATCGGCCCGGATGATTGCGGCATCCGCCCATCGTACCTCCATCGAGTTGCGGGATCGGAGCACCCATGCCGCGGCATCCCCGCGGGGCGCCGAATTGTTTGGGCACGCGATGGTCGACACGTCGCCGAAGGACAAGTAATCTGAAAGCTCCAGTCGCCGCGTTTCGCGAGTCCTCCCGCATACTCGCTGAAGCCAGGCCACTGTCCTTTGCCCCGCCGATTCCCGGGAAATCGGGGATCTCCGCTTCCGCAGATGGCCTCGATCTGTCGAGAGCCCGAGAGGACCGTCTCTCGCACGCCGTTCCCACCCCCGAGGATCTCCATCATGCCTGGCCACGCGACGACGGAATCTCCATGCGGACTTGCTTCGTTGTTGTTGATCGGCCTGTTACTCGGGAGTACGGCCGGCTGCTCGGAGACTGAGGGGATCGCGGCGCCGCCCAGGTCGACCGCCGAGACCTTTCGGGCTCGGGTGATCGAGGTCGCGGAGCGGGAATGGCCTCGGGAGGTGGCCACGCAAGGCAATCTTGTGGCGGACGAGACGGCCGTTGTCGGCGCGAAGGTGGCCGGACGCATCGAAGAGGTGGCCGTCGACCTGGGAGATTATGTGGAGGCAGGCACGGTTCTGGCGTCCCTGGATCGCCGGGAGTTCGAGGAACGGGTGCGGCAGGCCGAGGCGGAGCTCGCCCAGGGCGCGCCAGCCGTCGGGATCGATCGCTATGAGACCGATATCGAGCTCGATGTCCACGCCTCCCCGATCGTCGTCGAGCAGAAGGCGCTCTGGGATCAGGCGCGGAGCGATCGCGACCGCGCCTTCGCCTTGCGCGGCCGGGAGGTGGCGAGTGATGCCGAATACGTGGCGGCCGTCACCGCCGAGCAGGCGGCCAGGGCCCGCCACGCCTCGGCCATCAATTCGGTGCACGAAATGATCGCCCTGGCGCGCGTCCGCACCGCGCAACTCGAGCTCGAGAAACGGGAGCTGGAGGACGCGGTGATTCGCGCCCCGTTCGACGGGCGGATCCA
This sequence comes from uncultured Planctomycetales bacterium, assembly GCA_963752755.1. Classification (GTDB taxonomy): domain Bacteria; phylum Planctomycetota; class Planctomycetia; order Isosphaerales; family Isosphaeraceae; genus CAVVZJ01. Next base: position 358,616 of record CAVVZJ010000017.1, read on the forward strand.
GGATCGGCACGTCTCTCCCGGTACGTACGTTCAGCTCGGGGATCGCGTCGTCACACTCATCCGGGATGATCCGCTGCGATACCGGGGAACGGTCCCAGAGCCCTACGCGCCGAGCCTCGAACTTGGCCAGCGGGTGCGGCTCCGGGTGGAAACGGGGCCGGAATTGCCGGAGTTGACAATCACGCGGATCAGCCCCGCGATCGATCCCTTCAGCCGCTCGCTGCTGTTCGAGGCCCTCCTCCCGAACCCGGGCCACGCGATCCAGGCGGGCCAGTTCGCCCAGGGCGAGGTGGTCCTCGACCAATCTCGGCGGGCGATCGCGGTGCCGAGGTCGGCGATCGTGGAGTTCGCCGGGACGCAGAAGGTCTGGAAGGTGGTCGATGGCCGAGCCGTCGAGCAGCCGATCGAGATGGGGGTCAAGCGTGGCGACCTCGTCGAGATCGTCCGCGGGCTCGAACCCGGCGACCGGGTCCTGCTCGACGGCTCGGAAGGCCGATCCGCGAAGGTCGAGATCCAGGAGCTCGTCGCCGCCCTCCCGGCCGTCGCCGGCGGCGTCTCCGCCCCGTTGTCCACGCCCTGACCGATCAACCCCCCGCGCCTCGGCCCGCGACTCCCACCCCGCCCGGATGAGGTCCCATGTACTGGCTCGCCGAACTCTGCGTCCGTCGACCTGTGTTCGCGATGATGCTGATCCTGGCGTTCGTCGTCGCGGGCATCGCGGCCTTCCCTCAGCTGGGGGTGGACCGCTTCCCGAACATGGACCTGCCGACGGTCTACGTGCGGACGACCTATCCCGGCGCCGCGTCGGCGGAGGTCGAGTCGGAGGTCTCGCAGGTCATCGAGGACGCCGTGGCGACGGTCGCGGGGATCGATGAGCTCCGCTCGATCTCGCGGGACGGCCAGTCGTTCGTGATCGTCACGTTCAGCCTCGATCGCGACTCCGACGCGGCGGCGCAGGACGTCCGGGATGCGGTGTCGAGCGTGCTGAACCTCCTACCGCCGGGCATCGATCCGCCGGTCGTCCAGAAGCAGGACCTGGATTCCTCGCCGATCCTCTCGATGGCGGTCTCGGCGCCTCGCCCCGCGAAGGAGCTGTATCTCCTCGCGGACCGCTCGGTCAAGAACGTGATCGAGTCGGCGCCGGGCGTCGGGGAGGTGACGATCGCCGGCGCCGCCGAGCGCGCGATCGAGGTGGAGATCGACGCCAGCCGCCTCGCCGCGCATCAGCTGTCGATCCTGCAGGTCCGGGATGCCATCGCCCGCCAGAACGCCGAGGTGCCCGGCGGGCTGGTGGACGAGGGCCGCCGCGAGCGGAGCCTGCGGACCCTGGGCCGCGTGGACAGCGCCGAGGAGTTCTCCGGGCTGGTCATCTCGACCGTCAAGGGCCGCCCGATCCGGCTGCGCGACCTGGGGACCGCGACCGACGGGACCAAGGAGGTTCGCACGGCCGCGCGGCTCAACGGGGAGCCGGCGGTGATCGTCCAGGTGCAGCGGCAGGCGGGGGAGAACACGGTCCGCGTGGTCGAGGGCGTCAAGGAGCGGATGAAGCGGCCGCGCCGAGCTCTTGCCGCCGGACGTGAAGCTGGAGCTGATCCAGGACCAGTCGCGGTACATCGTCGCGGCCCTGCACGAGATCGAGTCGCACCTCGTCTCGGGCAGCATCCTGGCCTGCCTGACCGTGCTGGTGTTCATGCGGTCGTGGCGCTCGACCCTCATCGCCTCGGTCGCGATCCCCGCCTCGATCATCGCCACGTTCGCCTTCATGAAGATGTTCGGCTTCACGCTGAACAACATGACGATGCTGGCCCTGGTGCTGATGGTGGGGGTGGTGATCGACGACGCGATCGTCGTGCTGGAGAACGTCTTCCACTGCATCGAGGAGAAGGGGATGGACCCCTACGAGGCGGCGATCCGGGGGACGCGCGAGATCGGGCCGGCGGTGCTGGCGACGACGCTCTCGCTGGTCATCGTATTCCTGCCCGTCTCGTTCCTCTCCAGCGTGACCGGCCGGATGCTCTACGAGTTCGGCATCACCGCGTCGGTGGCGATCCTGGTGTCGATGCTGGTGAGCTTCAGCCTGACGCCGATGATGTGCAGCAAGATGCTCAAGGCCGGGATGCCCGACCCCGAGTGCCCCGCCTCCCGGGGCGGATTCTACGGCGTCATCGAGCGGTCTATCTCTGGTGCCTCCGGGTCGCGATGCGGTACCGCTGGCTGGTGCTGGTCGTCTCGGCGCTGGTGATCGCGTCGAACGTGTGGCTCTACGACCTCGTTCAGCGGGATTACATCCCCACGAACGTGGATGAGTCCGAGTTCGAGATCCGCGTCGAGACGGAGGAGGGCGCGAGCATGGTCTCCACCGACGAGGCGATGCGCGTCGCGGAGAAGTTCCTCCTCGAGGAACCGGGCGTCGAGACGGTGCTGACCACGGTCGGCGGGCGAGGGACGGTCAACCGGGGCGAGATGTTCGTGCGCCTGGCCGACATCGAGACGCGGACGTTCTCCCTCGGGCGGCTGTTCCGGGGCCTCCTCGACGGCGACCCGGGCGAGGCCTTCCGCGGCAACTTCAGCCAGCAGGAGAAGATGGTGGCGGTCCGGAAGCGGCTCGGGTCGCTCCCGGGGATGCGGCTGTCGGTGCGCAACCTGACCTCACTGCGGCAGGGTGCGCCCGTCGACATCGACTTCGCGATCACCGGCCCGGACCTCCTGCGGCTGGCGCAATTCGCCGACGCGCTGAAGGAGAGGGCCGAGGAGATCCCCGGCATCGTGGACCTCACGACGACCTTGCAACCTCGACAAGCCGGAGCTGCTCGTGGACATCAACCGCGAGCGGGCGGCCATCCTCGGGGTCGATGTCCGCGAGATCGCCGACACGCTCCGCGTGGCCGTCGGCGGCGACGACCGGGTCTCGCGCTACCGGGACGAGACGGTCGACGATGCCTATGACGTGGAGCTGCGGCTGGTCGGCGTCGACCGGGGCGACATCCAGTCGATCTCCCAGCTCTTCGTGCGGGCCTCGCCCAGCATTGACGGGCGCGGCGTGGCGGCCGCCGCCCGCGAGGCCCCCACCGAACCGGTGCTCACGCGGATCGACAACGTCGTCGGTTTCCGGTTCGGGGACGCCGCGGCCCGCATCGACCGCCTCGATCGACAGCGCATGGTCGCCGTCCGCGCGAACGTCGCGCCGGGGTACTCGCTCGGCGGTCGGATCGAGGCCCTCCAGCGCGCGGCCGCCGAGATGGGGATCCCCGCGGAGATGGAGGTGCGCAGTCCTGGGCGGGGGCCGCGAACTGGAGCGGACGCTCGAGGACTTCCGCTGGACGTTCGTGCTGTCGTTCATCTTCATGTACATCGTGCTCGCCGCGCAGTACGAGCACCTCGTCCACCCGTTCACGATCCTCCTCTCGCTGCCGCTGGCCATCCCGTTCGGCCTTGCTCAGCCTGTACTGGGGGGGCGAGACGCTGAACGTCTACTCGGCGCTCGGCATCCTGGTCCTGTTCGGCGTCGTGAAGAAGGCGGCAATCCTGCAGGTCGATCACATGAACGTGCTGCGTTCGGACGGGCACGACCGCTACGACGCGATCATCCGGGCGAATCGCGACCGCCTGCGGCCGATCCTGATGACGACGGTCGCATTCGTAGCCGGCTTGCTGCCGCTGCTCATCGCGACCGGCCCTGGTGCCGAGGAACGTCGGTCGATCGCCGTGCTTACGGTCGGAGGGCAGGTCATGTCGCTCTTGCTGACACTCCTGGCCGTCCCAGTGATCTATTCCTACCTGGATGATCTCAGCGGCCTGTTCCGAGGAGCCGAAACCGGCGAGCCGGTTCGAGAGGAAGAGGAGACGCAATTGATCCAGGTGTAGCGGGATTAGGGGCTTCCCGCGCGTTCGCGGGTGTCTGCCAACTACGAGACCGCTTGCACCTTCCGGGGCGGAGGACTAAGAGGCTATCCGGTAATTGATTTCCGTTTTTCCCTGGGATACTTGAAGGGAACCGGCTTCTTCGTTTGATCAGGTTTCAAAATTCTAAGCATTCGATGAATCGAACTGACCTGGATCATTGCCGCGCTCGATTCGGGCGACCTTTCGTAGTCCCGGCTGTGTCGGCGATACCGCCCCAGCCAGGCGAAGCTCCGCTCCACCACCCAGCGACGGTGCAACAGCACGAACCCCTGCGCACCGACAGGTCGCTCCACCACCTCAATCACGTAGCCGGCTCCCGTCTTCTTCAACCAGGACTCCAGGCGCATGATTGTGGTACTTCTGGTCGGCCCACAACTTCGCCAACCGAGTGCGGTGCTCGGTGGTCAGTCGGCCCAAGACCTCCGGGGCCGCCGTGCCGTCGTCGGCCGAGGCCGCCGTGACCATCACGACCAGCAGCAAACCCAACGTGTCCACGATGATGTGACGCTTCGTCCCCCGGATCTTCTGGCCGCCGTCGTACCCCCGCACGCCCCCGATCTCCGTCCCCTTGACGGTCTGGCTGTCGATGCTCCCGGCACTGGGGTTCGGATCACGCCCGGCGGCCTGACGCACCTCTTGTCGCAGGGCATCGTTGATCCGCTGCCAGGTGCCGTCGGCCCGCCACTGCTGGAAGTAGTCGTGGACGGTGCTCCGGGCCGGCAGGTCATGGGGCAGCATGTTCCACTGGCAGCCGCTGCGGTTGAGGTAGAAGATGGCGTTGAGCACCTCCCGGATCTCGACCTCCCGGGGTCGTCCCACGCGGCTGACGGGGATCAGCGGCTCGATGATCTGCCACTGCTCGTCGGTGAGGTCGGAGGGATAGGGCTTTCGCATCGGGGTGTGCTCCATCGTTGGTGTAACTCGCGGACCTCCTGACTTGGTAAGAGTTTACAAACTCTGAGGATTACCGGATAGCCTCTAATACTACTCCGTTACGATCTCCTGCCGGATTTGCATTGATGCGTGACATCGGATTCCGCAACTCTCTGACCTCTCTTGATTTGCGTCGGGTTACATGGACGCAATTGCCAAGAATCGATCATTCGAGCGATGCCGTAAACCATTGTCTTGCAATAAGTTGTACGACGTAACGGAGTAGTACTAAGAAATCCGTAATCGTTCAGCCGAATCCGGTGATGGTCCCAAGTGTAGGGTGCGTCGAGTCTTCGACGACGCACCCTACACTTGGGACCATCTGTCCTGCGATCGGCGGAATGGTTACAGAAATCCTAACAGAATGGACCCTGCAATAACCGCTTGAGGCAGATGATCGAACTGCCCAACGTCAGGAATGCCTGATAGATCGCCGACGACCTATCCTTGTGTTCCCACAGCCGGCCGAAGCCGTGCAGGCAGCCCAGCGTCCGCTCGCTGACCCAGCGGACCACCCCCAGGCCGCTGCCGTGCGGAGTCCCTCGCCGTGCGATCCACAGCCGGATCTCACGCCGCCGCAGCCGCCGGCGGTGCGGGTCCGAATCGAAGCCCCCGTCGCCGTACAGCCCCCGCGGTCGGCGTCTCGGCCGGCCTGGCTTGCCCCGCACCGGCGGGATCGCGTCCAAGCGTGTTCCAGCTCCTTGACGTCGGGGCCGTTGGCCGCGGTGTGGGTCGTCGCCAGCGGGGTTCCGTCGCCGTCGGTCAAGACGAAGTGCTTGCTCCCCTTCTTGCCCCGGTTCACGGGGCTGGGACCGGTTCGCTCGCCTCGCCGATGCCGCGGACGCGGACGCGGACGTGGGAACTGTCGATCGTGGCCCGCGACCAATCAATCTTCCCGACATACTCCAGCTCGGCCAAGAGCAAGGCGTGGAGCTTCGCCCAGACGCCGGCTTCGGTGCACTCGGCCAGGCGTCGCCAGCAGGTCATGCCGCAGCTACAGCCCATCTCGCAGGGAAGGTCCTCCCGGTTGATACCAGTCTTGAGCACGAAGAGGATACCGGTCAGGCATTTGCGGTCGTCGATCCAGGTACGTCCGGTGCGGTCGGGTCGCATCGGCGGCGGGGGCGGCGGGGGGCGGTCGCGTGCCCGGTGGTCGGTCTTCGTCGGGCCGTTGTGGCAAGCGTACAAAGCCTTCGTCCTTGAGCATCTTGTCGATGGCGATGGGGCTGAGGGTGATCGCGTCCTGAGCCAGGGCCCGGCTGATGTCGTGGATCGATGAGGTTCTGTTTGCGGAGGGCGATGACCCGGGCTCGGACCGGATCGGTTTGCCGCCGCGACCGGCTTGAGTGGAGAGACGATGGAGCGGCCGGAGGTCAACTCGCCGGCTCCGCCTTCCGCATCCTCGGTGTTACCGGATGCATGAAAGTGGGGCCTTTCCTGAGCAGAGTGCCGGTCAATGGGATTGGAAGTGCCGCTCAGCAGGGTCACCGATCCAGGGAATTCCGTATTCCCTATTAGTACTACTCCGTTACGATCTCCTGCCGGATTTGCATTGATGCGTGACATCGGATTTTGCAACTCTCTGATCTCTCTTGATTCGCGTCGGGTTGCATGGATGCAATTGCCAAGAATCGATCATTCGAACGATGCCGTAAATTATTGTTGGCTCAGGATGGATTCCGGGGTGGTGGCCCCCTGATGTTGGCCGTAAGTCGTTGCAGGAAAGGCGTTTAATCACCCAGAAGGCAAGAGTCTCGCCCCCGAGCCGTAAATCGCGTCCTCAACGGAAGTTACGACGAGATCGCCGAGCCACCACCCCGGAATCCATCATGAGCCTTATTGTTTTGCAATAAGTTGTACGACGTAACGGAGTAGTATTAGTTACTCCAAATGTTACCGGCTGCAACGCCAGAGGAACGCCATCCTCTGGCTTCCGGATTGAATCCGAGTAGGAATCGAGCCTACGGACCCTTGTTGGTGTGGTTGACGTCGGGTTGAATGGGTGGGCGACCTCCGATCGAACTCGTTGCAGGGAGATCCCGTTGCTTCAAGCGTGCTCGTACCTCTGTTGCCTGATGCTGTCGCAGGCCGTCCCGGACGAACCCGCGTTGCGTCTGGAGACCCATGGACCGACGACGCTCGTGACGGCGCTGGCCTTCGGACCCGGCGGTAGGACCTTGTACGAGGCCGGTTGGGACAAGGTCGTTCGGGTCTGGACCCGCGAGGATGGGCAGCCCTTTACCCTCGACGGCCCTGCGACTTATCGGGTGCCGATCGGCCCGGGACTCGACGGCGCGATCAATGCCCTGGCAGTCTCGCCCGACGGGAACTGGCTGGCGGTCGCCGGCTACGGCGTCATCGTCGAGGGGGCGGGGTTCCGGCAAACCGGCCTGGTCGTCCCGATGCAGGCGATCTCCGACTCGATGCGGAAGGACCAGGGGACGATTTACGTCTTCAACACGCGGGTCGAGCCCCGGAATGCCCGGGTTTTACGCGGGCACCTCGGGCCGGTTTTCGGACTGGCCTTCGCTCCGTCGCGGAGGGGCAAGCCGCCGCTGCTGCTCTCGGCCGGTCGTGAGCGGGAGCGGGGAAGCGCGGTGAAGCTCTGGGACGTCGAGGCCGGCGAGGAACTGGGCTCGCTGTCCTGGCCGAGCTTCGTCGCGACCCGGCCCGGCCTGGCGGTATGGCACGACGGCGACGGCCGCACGGACATCCGCGCGGCGGTCGCATGGCAGGACCGGCGGCTGCGACTCTGGGACGTCGGCGCCCGGGCCGCCGAGCGGGGAGCCGAGGACGGCCTCGGGAACAACACGTCGGTCTTTCTGCCCGATCGAAACCTCTTGTTGACCGCCAGCTTCGAACCAGAGACCCGACGGGCGATCCTTCGGGGATGGATCATCCGGGAAGCGGAGCCCCCGCGCCCCGACGATCGGCGCGTCCTTCGCTTCGCGGCGCCGGCGGGCCTGATCGAGGCGCCGAGGGCGCTGGTCGCCTTCCCGTCGAAGGAAGGTGGGCCGCTCGATCGCGCCGCCGTGATCCTGCGTGGTGCTCCTCTGCCGCAGTCGGGGGCGCAGGGCGGCTATAGCCTCGTCCTGGTCGGGCTCGGCCCGGACCGCTTCGAAACGATCGGCCCGCGACGGGCCCTCTGGCCCGATGACGGGATCATGCCGGCGCTGGCCGCCTCGCCCGACGGCCGGACCCTGGCCGTCGCGGGGAACCGGGCTCATGAAGTGCGGGTTTACGCGGTCGACGACCTCCTCGCCGGTCGGGATGTCCCGCAGCGGCTCCGAGGAGCCGGCTCGACGTCCCGGAGCGTGGCCTTCCTCCGGAAAGGCGACGACTGGGGCTTGCGGCTTGATGATGGCCTCGTCTTCGACATCGAAGCCCGGCGGCTGACCAACGACCAGGCCGGCTGGACGGTCTCGGCGCCCTCGCTCGGCCCCTGGCGATCGTCGGTTCAGAGGGCCGGTCGGGATCGGAATGGGCGGCCGGTTCCGTGGTCGGTCGTCGTCCAGGGTGGCCAGGGAGGCCGGGTCTCGCTGGAGCCGTCCCAGAGCGTGACTGCGACTGCGCTGCGGCCCCCGAGCGGTCCGGGGCGTCGTCCGTTGGTCGCGATCGCGCACGAGGAGAACGGCGAGCCGGGTCTGGGGCTCTACGACGGGGAGAGCGGCGCACTCGTCCGACGGCTCACCGGGCACGCCGAGCGGATCGTCGCCCTGGCCTTCTCGGGTGACGGCCGCCTGCTCGCCTCCACCGCCGAGGACCGGACGGTCAAGGTCTGGAGCCTCACGGATCTCGACGCGAACTGGAACAGCCTCCGGATGCTCCGCGGCGTCTCGGCGCTCAACCGCGACGGCCAACTCGTCGTGGGGGGAGTCGATGCCGGCAAGGCGCCTGGCGTGGATCTCCGGGAGGGGGACGTCCTGAGGAATATCGTGGAGTCCGACGGCCGCCGGCTGCGCCCCCTGGGCTCGTTCGCGGACCTGCGGGACGCGCTCTCCGGGCTCGCGCCGGGGCAGGCCGTGACGCTGCTGCGGTCGCGCGGGCAGGAGCGGCCGGGATACGTGGCCGTCCGCGCGGAGCAAGGGGCCGACGAGCGGAAGCCGCTGTTCTCCCTGTTCTTGACCGGCGACGACGGCGCGGGGGGGCGATCCTGGATCGGGTGGAGCCCGCTCGGCCCGTACGAGACGAGCGATCGCGACGTCGAGCGGCTGCTCGGATGGCATGTCAACACCGGCCAGCCGGAATCGCCCGCGCGATTTGCCACGGCGGACCAGTACCGGGACCAGTTCTACCGCGAAGGCTTGCTCCGGGACTTGGTCGAGCAAGGCGCCCTTCTCCCTCCGAAGCCGCCACCGCCGTTTCCCCGGCCGGGGCTGTCGCTGCTGCTCGACCCGTCTGGTCAGCCCGACGACCGGGGGATGATCGAGTTGCGGCGCCCGCCCGACTCGATCGGCCTGATGATCACCGACAATCGCCCGCCGGAGGATGGGATCGAGGCCGTCCGCTGGCAAATCGATGACGCGCCGGCAAGGCCCCTGTCGAGGGCCGAGGATGGCATCTGGACGGCCGACGCCTCCGATCCGCCCTGGGGCCGGGGCATCCATCGCGTTCGCGCGACGCTTCGCACCAGGGAGGCGACGCCGCAAGAATTCCACGACGAGCGGCTCGTCCGGCTCCAGCCGCCGCCGCCCGAGATCGACGAGGGCCGGCTGCAGGATCGTCCTCCGGTCGTGGAGGAGCCGGTCTATCGCTTCCGCGCCTTGATCCGGCCGCTCGGTGGGCCGGCCGACATCCGCTTGATTCGCCGCATCGGCGAGACGGAGCGGCTGGAGAAGCGCTGGGAGAGGGTCAGTGGACCGACGTCGATCGACGAGCAGGTGACTCTGGGCGAGGGGTCGAACGTTCTGGAACTGATCGCCGTCAATGCCGACGCCTTGCGCGGCTTCGAGGAAGAAGAAACGGCCCGCCGGTCCTGGACGATCACCTACAGCCGCAAGCCGGTCCCGCCGCCGAGGATCGAACTGGCCACATTGAGGCCTCTGGAGGGTAGCGGGGAGCCGATTCCGGCCGATCCATCCGGGCCGATTGTCGTGTCTTCGCCGCGGGTCCGGCTAGAGGGCCGGATCGTGGGCGAGGAACCCCTGTCGAGCGCGGAGCGGCTCGACGGCGAGGGGGCCGAGAGTCGGCCACTTGTGGGGTTCGTGGCGGGGCAGGGCAAGTCCTTCGAGGTGTCGGAGGCGCTGGACCTCAAACCGGGCGTTCAGTCCTACCGCCTCCGCACTCGGGCTGGTGACAGCGAGGCGGCCGAGGGCCGCCTGACGATCCTGTATCGGCCCCGCTTGCCCGAGGTGAGGAATCTGGCCCTCGACCCTTCCGAGGCGGTCCTCGACGGTGAGCCCGGAGGCCCGACCCCGGCGGTTCGGCTGACGGCCGACCTGGTCCCACCGAGCGATCCGCAGCCCTTCCGGGCTGTGGTCCTGGTCCACGAGCAGGAGCGGCCGGTACCGCGCCCGGTTCGAGGAACCGGCCGGTACGCTGGAGGCGACGATTCCCCTCCAGCCGGGCGACAATCCGATCCGGGTCCGCCTGGAAAACGAGTGGGGTGTGTCGTACACGACCGAGCCGGTCCACGTGACCTACCGTCGGCTCCCGAAGGTGCTGAGCGTCGAGCGTCCGGAGGTCAGGCGATCGGCCGTCGGCGGACGTCCGCGCCGTGGTCGCGTCGTGGGACGACCTGCCGCCAACCCGGGCGCAGGTGGAAGTCGAGGGAGCAGAAGGAACTCCGCCGACGATCCTCGACGACGTCGAGATCCGGCGGGAGGGGGAATCCTGGGTTGTGTCGGCCGACGGCGTGCCGTTGTTCGAGGGGACGAACAGCCTGATGGTCTGGGCCTGGAACGGCGACGGCCGATGCCGGGAGCCGGGCACCGTGGCGGGGCTGATGTACCGGAAGCCCCTGCCTCCGAAGCCGGTGGTCGAGTTCCTCGACCCGGCTCGGGATGCCCAGGTCGAACAGGCCGAACGGACCGTCCGCTACCGGGTGCACTCGACCAGCCCACTCCGACGCGTCGAGCTGGTTCGCGAGGCCTGGCCGGCGAGCGGACGGTGCTGCAAGCCGTTGACGGTCGGCGACCTGGTGAAGAATGCCAGGAACGGGTTCGAGGTGTCGGAAGGAACCGGTCGTGGTGCTCGAACCCGGGCGAGAATCACCTTCGGGTGGTCGCCGTCAATCGAGGGGGGCGAGGCCGTCGCGTCGCTCGTGATCAGCTATGTCCCGCCGCCGGTCCGCGTTGTGATTGACCGGGTCAAGCCGAAGTCGGGCCGGGATCCCGCGATCCAGCCGACGGTGATGTCAGATAACCGCTTCGCGTTCCCCGAACCGATCCCGGAGGGCCAGGCGTGGCTGGAGGGTCGGGTCGTCTGGCCGGATGAAGCGTCGCAGTCGGTGGCCGAAGTGCCGCAGGTGTTGATCTGGGTCAACGGCTTCCCGCAGGGCCCCGTTGCGCTCCGGAAAGACCTCAAGCAGCCTCGGGAGCGGACCTTCCGGGCGCCGATCGTGCTCAATGGCAAGGAGAACCGCGTCGAGATCGACGTACCCGACCTGCCGCAGGTGTCCGAGGCCCGGCCGACATTCGACCTGGCCTGCCTGCAGCCCGATACCCGCCAGCGGCTGCACCTGCTGATCATCGGCGTCGGGGCGACCTCCGAGTCCCGGCTGCGGGACAGTGTGATCCAGGCCCTGCACGGCCAGCTCGTGGAGGGGTCGAGCAGTCGGTTCAAGACGCCGGCGTTCCTCGACGGCGTCATCTACGGGCCCCTCTGCGGCGATGTCCGCGAGCATCGGGTCTATGGCGAGCTTTACCGGATTCGCAACGCCATCCGTCTTCGGCACCCGGCGCCCGATGCGCCCAATGAGGTGGTCCTGATCTACTACCAGGGCGGTGAATGGATAACCAATGACCGCGCCACCCATCTGCGGCTTCGGAAGGGCCAGGGGACGTCCGCCTTCGACACGATCCCGATCAAGTCGCTGGTCGCGATCTTCCGCGACACCCCCGCGGCGAAGGTCTTCTTGCTGGACGTGACCCGTCCCGCCGACGCTCAGCCGGTGCCGCTCGACCCCCACGTCGGCCTGCTCCGCACCGCCTGGTTGCGGCCGACCGGCGACACGGCCGAGCCGGCCGGCGACACCTGGCTCATCTCCTCGCTGGAGGAGGCCACCTCCCGCTTCCGGACGCTGGACGCCGTCGCCTCGGCGATCGAGAGCAGCTACGGCATGGTCAAGGACAGCCACCCCGACCTCCGGCTCGACACCATGCTGCCCCTCAGCCTCTCCCAGCTCATCATTGGCCAGCCGGCCGGACCTGGCGAACCGGCAAAAGCGCCAGAATCGCTGCATCAGGCGCCCGTCCCGCGTCGATAAGGGTGCCGTCAAGACGGAGTTTTACTCCGAGGCTCGATTCCTTCACGAGGAAGAAGGCGACCACGGCCGGCCACGCGTCGTTCCGGTCGGTGCGCGGTTCTCGACGGACCGGGAGGGTGTGATGGTGAGACGAGGTCGGGTCGTCCCGAACCTGAAGACGATGCTCGCTGGCGTCTCGCTCGCCCTCGCGGCGGCGGGCGGGTCGGCCGCGCGGGGACAGGAGTTCGATCTGGGAGGCGAGCCGATCCGCATCGCCCAGTCGCCCCAGATCCCGATCCGGCCCGGAGGGCCGTCGATCGCCCCACCGAGCCCGTTCGGCGCGTTGGAGCCGGCTCCCCTGGGCATGTCCGCGCCTTACGCGATGCCGACCGCGCCGGGGGCCGGGATAGGTCAGCCGCCCTCGCCGTACGCGGCGGCTGCGCCTCCGTCGTTGACCCCGTCGCCCACGGACCTAGCCTCAGTTTTCGGTCCCGAGCAGTTCGGCGCGGGGGCGGGCAGAACGTCGCTATCGCCGACAACGTCGGCTACATCGATTCGGCCATCATCCGGAGCCGCTTCCGGTTCCGCTACGACGACGCGTACGGCAACAACCGGCCCGACCGCGCCGAGTACTTCTATGCCAAGTGCGGCTGCTTCAACAGCCTACCCGTCCTGATGACCAATCCCTCGATGTTCGACCCCAAGGCCCGTGGTCCGAAGCATGCCGTCCCGACGATCCTGACTCCCGGCGGTCGGCCGATCACCACGCCGTTCGAGTCCAACGTGGATTACCAGAGCGTCAGCCCCTACCTGGAGTACGCACCGACGCGCAACTTCTCCGCCTTCATGGAACTGCCCGTCCGCTTCCTCAACCCGACGCTCAACGCCAACGCCAACGGGTTCTCCGACATGAACCTGGGCTTCAAGTACGCCTTCATCGCCAACCCGGACCAGTTCTACACCTTCCAGTTCCGCACGTACGTCCCGACCGGCGATGCCGACCGCGGCCTGGGCACCGGGCACCCGAGCGTCGAGCCGGGCCTGCTGGTCTTCCAACGGCTCACGGATCGCCTGTACTTCAGCGGCGAGTTCCTCGACTGGATCCCGATCCGGGGGTCGAACTACGCGGGCAACATCCTCACCTACGGCATGGGCCTGACGTACAACATCGTCCTGACCGACACGTTCCGCGTCGCCCCGGTCAACGAGTTCGTCGGCTGGACGATCCTGAGCGGGAAGAAGTCGAACCCTGGCGACCCGGCCTCGGCCGCGGGCATGGCCGCCGGCGCCGGCACGGCCAGCGCCGTGGGGGATACGATCGTCAACTACAAGATCGGCCTCCGCTTCGGCCTCGGCGACTACAGCCGCGCCGGTGGCGGCAGCGGCCTCAACGACCGCCACAGCATCTACATCGGCTACGGCACCAACTTGACGGGCGATCATTGGTATCGCGATATTTTCCGATTGGAATACAACTTCTGGTTCTGACCGACCCGAGGCCGGATTTCCGGGCCTCTCCGCTCCCCGCGCGGCCGTTCTCTGTTAGGATGGGTCTGTTGGGACGAGGGCCGAACCGCGCGAGCGGGCCTCGGGTGGTCGGTCCTGCGTCGAGGAGCGGCCGACCACGCGGGGACTCGGACGATGGCCCACGGGGAAAAGCACGCCGACGACGCGCCCGACCGTCACGTTGACCGCTCGGGGACGGTGGGGTACATCACCTCATTCCGAGCGGGGCGTGACCCGACGGCGCCCATCCCCCTCAATCCGGACAGGATCACGCCGCCCAGATCCGCGGTCCGGGACGCAGGACACCCCCCGAGATCCGGACGGCTCGGACTCCGCGGAGCGCGATTGGGGGCCCGGCCTGGCGGACGGCCCGCTCACGCCCGGCCAGGTCCTCTTCGGCAAGTATCAGGTCGTCGATCAGCTAGGCCAGGGGGGCATGGGGACGGTCTGGAGGGTCCGGCATACCGAGCTGGACGTGGAGCGGGCGCTGAAGCTGATCGTCTCCGGCGTCGCGTTCGACCCGGAGATGCGGGCCCGGTTCCGCCGCGAGGCGCGGGCCATGGCCCGCTTCTCCCATCCCAACTCCGTCGCGGTCCACGACGCCGACGCCCGGCCGAACAGCGCCGTCGCCTTCATCGAGATGGATTACGTCCGGGGCCGGAGCCTCAAGGCGATCCTGGAGCCCGGCGTCCCGATGCCGCTCGACTGGACGGCGCGGATCCTCGACCAGCTCTGCGACGTCCTCCAGGTGGCCCACGAGCACCGGATCGTCCACCGCGACCTCAAGCCGGCCAACCTGATGCTCATCGACGGCCGGCCGCCCGGTCAGGAGGTGCTGAAGGTCCTCGACTTCGGCATCGCCAAGTTCCTGGAGGTCGAGGGGGGCGACGGCGACGAGAACCTGACCCAGCAGGGCTACCTGCTGGGCACGCCCCAGTACATGAGCCCCGAGCAGGTCGTGGGCGACCCGGCGGGGATCGACGCCCGCAGCGACATCTACGCCGTCGGCCTCATCCTCTACGAGTTGTTGACCGGCCACCGGCCGTTCGAGGGGGGGTGCTACCGCCTCCGCGCCGAGCAATTGAACGGCGTCCCGCCGCCGTTCGCGGCGCGGAACCCGAAGGTGAAGGTCTCGGCCGGGGTGGAGCGGCTGGTCCTGCGCTGCCTGGAGAAGGACCCCGAGCAGCGGCCCCAGTCGGCCCGGGAGCTGGCCAAGGAGTTCCGCCGCCTGGCCCGCGCCGGCGCCGCCGCCCGCCCGGAACGGGGCGGTACGTCCTCGTTCCGGCCCTGGTCGTGGCGGCGATCCTGGGTGGGGTGTCGGCCTGGACGCTCTGGCCCGCCCGGCCGGGCCTCCGCGTCCTCGCCCGTCTCTGACGTTCCGGGCCGGCGACGACGCCAGCGTCGGCGTGACCGTGTCCCTCCCTGGGACAGCCGCCCCCTCGGTCGAGGTGCCGGACGGCTTGAGGGTCGCCAAGGCCCCCGTCTCGATGGGCAACGGCTTCTGGCAATTCCAGGTGTCCGCCGACCCCGACCCGAATACCCCGCCCGGCCCGCGGCCCCTCACGTTCCGCAACCGCGCGGACGGCCGGAACGAGGCGAAGACGCTCCCCGTGACGATCGAGCCGGCGCGGGTCGATCTCCCGCCGCTGACGTCGCCGAACCTCACTGCCCACCTGCCCCCACCCGACGGCGTCTTCGCCCGCCCGGCCGGCGCCAGGCTTCGCCTCGTCGAGGGCAAGATCTGTCCCGAGCGGATCGACCGCGTGCTGGAGGACGGGACCCGCGTGGCCTTCCTCCTGATCCCTCGTCGGACCGACGAGCTCGGACCGAGCTCGTATTACATCATGGAAAACAAGGTCTGGAACGGGCTCTACCGGAAGTTGGTCCAGGCCAGGGGCGACTCTTCCTGTCAGCCCGTCCCCGGCCCGGAGTCCGGCGAGGATTGGGAGCGGCTCCCCGCCACGAACATGTCCGTGCGGGATGCCCACGAGTTCGCCCACTGGCTCGGCGGCCCGAACGCCCACCTCCCGTCCCGCGAACAATGGGACAAGGCCGCCGGCCTCTACGACGATCACTGGAAAATCCGGACCGGGCCGATCGCCCCCGACTGGGACCCGCAGCAGCCCGGATCGGTGGCCATCAACCTGGACCACGCCGCTACCCGTCGGCTCCGCCCCCGGCGACAGGAGCCTCTTCGGATGCCGCGACATGGCCGGCAACGGCCTGGAATGGACCAGGGACTGGACCGACGGCCGCTCCTGGCCGGCCGATCCCAGCACCCCTCAGGAGATGGTCCATCTTCGCGGTCAGGACTTCATCGAGACACTCCCTCTGACCCTCGACGAGTTGGCGGAGGACCGAGCTCTCCCTCCCGAGGCTAATCGCCGGGTTGGCTTCCGCCTCGTTATCGAGATCCGGCGCGACAATTGACCGGCCTCCATCCCAGGCTGTCAGCCCGCTGGTCGGAAGCCCGATCGCCACCTGATGTCTTGTATTTCGCGGAATCGGGCGGGAGGTGGTGCCGTCCGGGAGTCGGGGGCTCAGGGGAGCAGCTTTGGGAGAAAACGGCCAGCGGCGATCTTGATGCAGCGGGCATCGCCGGTTCGCCTCAATCGGACGTTACATAGCCTCCTGCTCTCCCGCCTCGACGACGGATCGCGAATTGCTACTCCGCTCCTGGGTTCCATTAATGTACGCGGGCCGGGGCCTGCACGACCATCAGGGCTCGTCGGAGTTGCGGCTGTGGGGCTGGGCGCTGCTGCAGAACTTCCGGCCCTACGCGCCGCGTGGAAAGAGCCCTCAGGTCTTTGAGAGCCCGGCTCATCGGCTCAATGGCAAGCGTTACCATGAGCACTGGCTCCACAACTTGATGGCAACGACCTCACTGATGGGCTTCAGAAACCCCAAACCTGCAATCCGGCCTGACGGCCGTCTTCGGTTGCAACACGGCCGACCGCAAGGCCGAGACCTGGAAGGCGGAATTGGTCCCGTTCTCCCGCCCGGAGTTCGCCTTCTCCGACGCCGCCAAGGGGATCGCCGCGGCTGTGGAGCGGGTGGCCACGGCACGTCACGGCGGGGCCGATGCCGCATCCGAGCCGACGCGGGAACACGGCCTGGACGTCTTCCATACGAAGCGGGAGGCGCGACGCGTCCTGGCCTGCCACTGGCGTCACGCCGAGGCCGCCTGGGATGCGGCGGAGGCAGCCGACGCCCGCGTCACCCGAGCCCGCCAGCAGGGCCTCGAGGCGCGGGGCCCGGCGGGTCCGGCCCGCGCCGCCTGGCGGAAGGCGGCCGTGGCGTTGAAGCGGGTCGAGGACCTGGAAGGGGTCTGGCGACGGGCCCAGGCCGCCTTGGAGTTGTTCCGCCCCGACGGCCGATTCAACGACCACGCCATCGCGGAAGCCGAGATCGCGGCGGCGTTGCCCGGCTTGCCCGGCGCCGACGAGGTCAAGGTCCTCAACTTCCTGCGAGATGATCGGAGCCTGGCGTTCCTGGACCGGATGCACCGCCTCCTGGAGTCGGCCGAGCCGAGAAGTGATTGGCGCGAGGCGATGGCCTGGCGTTGGTGGCTGCGACACCGCCGGTCGACGGCGTCGGACCCGGTGAAAACGCTGGTCCAGCCGAATGAGACAGTGCCCGGCTCTGATGGGGGAGCGGGCCCACTTCCCGTCGCCCCTACGGAGCCAGACCGATGCGACACCCCGCGCACGGACGTCTTCCGGCAGGTCAACTTGCTTCGCCGGCAGTTCCTCCAGCAGGCGGACTTCCCCTTCGCCGACGTCCTCTCATCGGCGGGGCTCGCAGAGGCACTCCGGGAGATCCCCTCCCGCTGAAAGATTGCATCTTCACTCCCTTGATCACCATCTGGGTCTTCCTCGGCCAAGTGCTCAGCGCTGACCAGTCGTGCCGCGCCGCAGTGGCCCGGCTGATCGCGCATCGGGATAAGGTCAATAGTTGTGGCCGGGGATTGTTCAGGCGGCGGGTTTCTCCTTGATGCCGTCGATGAAAACCACCCCCTGGATGACCGCGGCCAGCCGCGGCGAACCGTTCAACGATCGCCAACTCCTGGATGCCGAATCCAGCAGCTTGAAGACCATCGTTGATGGTCTGCCCCGAACGCAAGAGCATCGAGCCGATCGCCTTGCTGGTCGGCCACGGCGACGTCTCGGGCTTGCAGAAGTTCGTCGGCGCCGGACCCTGGCGTACGACGACGTCCTGGCTGAAGCCCAGGGGCTGTTCGCCGACGAGCTGGCCCCCTCGGCCGCCGGCAGTCCGGTCGGCGTCGTCGGTGTGATCGACGAGTCGGCCTTCACCAAGAAGGGGGCGCACTCCGCCGGGGTGGCCCGCCAGCACAACGGCCGGCTGGGCAAGGAGGACAACTGCCAGGTCGGTGTCTTCCTGATCGGGGTGACCCCGGCCGGGCCGGCCCTGCTCGACCACCGGCTGTTCCTGCCCGAGGTGTGGTGCGCGGACACGCCTGAGGCCAAGCAGCAGCGGGAGGCGGCCCACATCCCGGAGGACGTGACCTTCCGCACCAAGCCGCAGATCGCCGCCGAGTTGATCCGCAACGTTGCGGTGCTCGACCAGGTCGCGCTGGACGGGGTGGTCGGCGACTCGGAGTACGGCCGGGCGGGTCATCTCCTCGACGAGCTGGAACTCCTCGAGCAGCGGTACGTCCTCGCGGTCCCGAAGACGTGGGTGTTCTGGACGTCCGAGCCGGCGGAGAGCGTCCCGGCCGACTCGGGGCGGGGTCGCAAGCCGACCGCCCCCCGGCGGGACGCGGCCCGTACCGTAGTCGAGATCGCCCACGCGTTGCCCGTCTCGGCGTGGACGGCGCTGCAGGTCCGTGAGGGCGCGCTGGGGCCGCTGGTCTTCGCGTTCGCGGCGGTGCGGGTCTGGGGCCTCCGGCACCGCCAGCCGGGGCCGCCGTCCTGGCTGCTGATCCGCCGGTCGCTGGGGCCCGAGCCCGAGCTGAAGTACTACGTCTCCAACGCCGACGCCGACACGCCGCTGTCGACGCTGGCGCTGGTGGCTTGCACGCGGTGCCGGGTGGAGACGTGCCAAGCAGACTCCACCTCAAGCGACAGGTGGTGCGGCCCCCCCGGCGCCCGTTACGATCGCTGTCGCCGCGCTGCTTGAGCTGGCTGCGTGGTGCCGAGATCGCTTGACTGAAGCACCCGGAGGGATCACAGGCCCATCACCTCACGACGCACCGCTCCCCCCCGCGCCTGACCACCCCGACGCCGCCGGACCCGCACCCGGGCCCGGGACTGGGGACTCGCCTCCCCGCCGACAGACGGCAACAACTCCGCGACAGGCTCGGCAGGCGGCTCGCCCGACTCCACGAGGCCAGACGCCTCGGGGAGGCCGGCCATGAATGACGCCTTCCAGTCCCCCAAGCTCAAGGTCGGGCCCCTCGACCGTGCGGCCATCGTCTACGTCCGACAATCCACGCCGCAACAAGGGATTGATCATCAGGAGTCGACCGCACGCCAGTACGCCCTGGCCGACCGGGCGGTCGAACTCGGCTGGCCCCGCGGGCAGGGCACGGTCATCGACGACGACCGGGGCCCGAGCGGGCCGTCGGTCGAAGGGCGTCCCGGGTTCCAGCGGCTCCTGGCCGCGGTGGCGCGGGATCACGTCGGGCTGATCCTCGGGCGGGAGACGAGCCGTCGGGCCCGCTCGGGCCGCGATTGGCATCAACTGTTGGAGCGGTGGGCCCGCTTCCGCACGCTGCTGGCCGACGCCGACGGCCTGGACGACCCGACCGACCACAACGACCGCCTCCTGCTCGGCCGGCCCGGGATGATGAGCGAGGCCGAGCTTCCTATCCTCAAAGAACGGCTGTCCCAGGGCAAACTCAACAAGGCCCGCCGCGGCGAGCTGATGGGGATGCCGCCGATCGGCTTCGTCCGGCTCCCCTCGGGGGAGTGGGCGATCGACCCGGACGAGCAGGTCCAGGCGACGGTGCGATTGCTCTTCGATCAGTTCGACCGGGAGACCACCCTTGCTGGCCTGCTCCGCTACCTGGTCGACCCCAAGGTCCTCATCGCGGTCCGGCCGCCATCCGGGGCGAACCGCGGGGAGTTGGAGTGGCGGCGTCCGAACCGGGCGACCTTGCCGAACCTCCTGCACCCCCCGTCGTACGCCGGCGCCTCCCGGTTCGGCCACCGGTCGGTCGACCCGCGGCGGAAGCGGCCGGGCCGGCCGAACACCGGCAAGCTGATCCGCCGGCCGGAGGACGGCCTGGTGCTGATCCGGGGGGCGCCTCCCCGCGTCCATCACGTGGGACCGCTTCCGGGCGAATCAGGACCGCCTCGAAGCCAACCGGGCGTGGTGCGACAGCCCGGGGGCGCCGCGGCAGGGCCCGTCGCTGCTGGCCGGGCTGGTCCGGTGCGGGCGGCGGATGATCGTGCGGGACTCGGGGACGAACGGTCGCCACTGCTACAGCGGCACCCGCGGCTCGGCCGACTACGCCGAGCCGCTGTGCCAGTGCCTGTCCGGCCCGGTGGTCGATGGCCTGGTTCGTGAGCAGATCCTGGGGGCGGTCGAGCCGGCGGCGCTGGCGGCGAGCCTGGCGGCGGTGGCCGAGGTCGAACGGGAGCGGGCCGAGCGGTCCCGGCACTGGCAACGGCGCCGGGAACGGGCGTGGTTCGAGGCCGAACGGGCGGCGCGGCAGGACCAGGCGTGCGAGCCGGAGAACCGTCTCGTGGGCCGCGAGCGGGAGCGGCGGTGGGAGGAGGCCTGGAAGGCCCAGCGGCCGGTCGAGGACGACTACGAGCGGTGGCAGCGGTCGGCCCCGGGCCGCCTCTCGCCCGACGACGAGGCGGCGATCCGGACACTGGCTGCGAGCCGGCTGGCTGTCGGTGCGCCGGGACGCCGACGGCCACCCCGTGATCTGGGCCGACGCCTCCGAGCTGCGGCGGCTGCGTGCACTCCACCGGCTGCCGCGAACCTGGGCGAACAGGGGTCGGCTCGCCGAATTGAAGAAGCCGAAGCCATGCCCGGGGCGGTAGAGTGTCGGTGGCCCGGTTCACCCCGAGCCGGGCCACCCCACCGCGCTCTTGGAGGGCATTATGGCTGGAACATCGAGCGTTGCTTCGAGGACCAGAAGTCCGAGATCGGGCTGGATCAGTACGAAGGCAGGCGGTACCGGGGGCGGAAACGCCACCTGATCCTGAGTTGCGTCAGCTCCCTGTTCCTGTCGCGGGTTCGGCAGGAGTTCGGGGGGGAAAACCCCGGGGCTGACGGAATGCCAGGTGCACACGGCGGTGGCGGCCTTGATCCCGTTCTGGTGGCTGGGCCTGAGCCCGCCGCGGAAGCTGTTGGAGCGGACGTCGGAGGAGATCCGGCGGGCGCAGCGTCGCAACGCCCTGGCTGTAACTGATTAGCGTCCTGGCGGGCGGTTCAGGCGTGCCGGGGTTCGGCGGGATGAACGAGATGGACGACGGCGTCGATCAGGGCGGGGCCGGTCGTGGTCCGCGATCGTGTCCGAAGGACGCGCGACCACGCCTCGAAGGCCCGCGTGCCGCGCGCGGTCTTCGTGCACTGCGACACCTTCCACGCGATCACCGCCGGCCGGAGCGCACGCTCCGCCCGGTTGTTCGTCGGCTCGATCCCCGGTTCGTCCAGGAACCGCACCAGCGAGCCCGCGTCGTGGCACCGGCCCAGCTCGTTCAGGAGTCGCTGGTTGTCGCGGTCCGACAGCGCCCGGTCGCGCAGGTGGTCCGTGATCGCCCACTTCAGCCGTCCCAGACGGGCCGCGAAGTCCGGCCCCGGCCCGACGCCGGCGCGGCGCTCAGGCCACAGCGCCAGCGCCTGCTTGAGCCGGTCCTTCCGCCGCTTCGCGAACCGCCACGCCCCGCGGGACTTCGTCTCCAGCACCTCCGACAGCGACCGCAGGACGTGGGCCAGGCACTTCGGCTTCTGCACACCGGCCAGTTCGGCCGCGTCCTAGCTGGTCCCGCGGTCGGTGCTCATCACCCCGGCGGAGTCGGCCGGCACCCGCTCGCCGACCTCCTCGTTGCGGTGCCGCGGCCGGACCTGGTAGACCGTCGCGGCGTCGGTCACGAAGGCCATCCGCCAGGCCGGCGAGCCCCCCGCGCCAGCCCGTGTCGTCGGTGTGGACGAAGGGGGCCTCGCGGACCGAGTCGCCCAGGGTTCGATATGTCGTCCCGATCGCGCCGGCCGCCTTCTTGAGGGCGTCACGCGTGACGGCCCCCTGCGTGAGCCGCACGCCGGTCAGGATCGCGATCACCGCCGGCCCCTTGCGGACCGGCCCGCCCAGGCCGTCGTGGAGGTGGTGGGCGGCGGCCAGCAGCCGCGGGCCGAGGCGATGGGCGGTCGCCCCACGCGGGTCGGCGGCGCGGTCGGGAGGCCGCCCGCGCACCGTCGCGCCGCACCGCCGGCAGCGGCGGACGCCGACCCGGAAGAGCCGGGCACGCGGTCGGACGACCTGGGGGAGATCGGGGATCGAGGCCTCCTCGACTCGGGCTTCGTCGAACTCGCCGCCGCATTTCGGGCCGGCCGTCTCGCCGACCGGGACGTCGATCGGCGGTTCGCCGACCTGCTCGGACGCTTCGCGGCGCTGGAAGACCCCCCGGCCGGGCTTTCGCCCGGGTCTCTTGGGGTCCTTGACGCGGGTCCCCTTCGAGAACGGCGCCGCCTGCCGCTTGCCGCCGCGCTTGAGGGCCTCGACCTCGGCCTGGAGCGTGAGCACCAAGGCGATCAAGGCTTCGCGATCCAGTCCGGCCAGGTCCGTTCCGCTCATGGCGACCACCGTAAAAGCCGCATGGGGCCGGGGCAAGAGGGTGGCGAATCAGTTACCCCTGGCGCGGCGTTGCCACACCAAGCGGACGCGTCGCCGATTGCACGCCCTGGGCATCAAGCTCACCGAAGTCCCTCGCTGCCGCTGGGGTTCAACTTAGCGCTGTAGTACTAGGGGATGTCTGGCGAGCCACTCACGGCGCATGAAGCTCGGTGGTCGGGCCGACGGAGACGGTCGTCATCGGCAACAGGGGCCAGCGGTCAAGAACGCGGCGGAGGTCGACGAGGGTCACGGCCTGGTAGGCGTCTAGCTCGCGCTCGACGGACATGTATTCGCGTCGGTAGGTCCAGTGGAAGCCGAGCGACATGAGACGGCCCATCGGACGCTCGGAGCGGACTACGGTGCGGGCCAGGACCTTGTTCTGAGCCTGGGCCAGCTCATCGGCGGTCGGGCCGTCGGTCATCAGGCGGCGATAGACCTCGGCGACGCGGCCGAGGTTGGCCTGTGCCGCGTCGGGTTCGCAGCTGAGAAAGGTGTAGAAGGCGCCCGCGCCGTTGTAATCCTGGTAGGAAATCTCGGCACCGTCGGCGTGGCCGGGGTCGATGAGGGCCCAGTAGAGGCGGGAGCCGGTGTGGTCGCCGAGGATCGTGGCGAGCAAGGCGGCGGCGTAGCGGTCGTCACTTTCCAGGGGCGGGGCATCGGCGACGGCGATGATCGTCTGCTGGCGGTCCTCGTCGCGGAGGATGGCCCGGAAGGCGCCAGTGCCACGCGGGGCGACGGCCTCGCGAGGGGCCTCGCCGCCCAGCCAGGAGCCACAACGGCTGCGGGCGAGGTCCACGACCTGCTTCCAGTTCGTGTTGCCGGCGACGGCCAGCACTACGTTCTCGGCGCCGTAACGACGTCGGTAGTAGTCGCGCATCCGATCGACATGCAAGCCACCGATCGACTCGACGGTACCGAGGATGCTCTGCCCGAGCGGGTGCGGCCCGAAGTGGGCCGCCTTGGCGGCCTCGTACGCGACCGACATCGGGTTGTCCAGATACATGCGAATCTCTTCGATGATGACCTTCTTCTCGGTCTCGAAGTCCTCGTCGCGTAGGCTGGGGCGGAGGATATCGGCGAGGACGTCGAAGGCTTTCGGCAGATACTCTGGCAGGCAGGCGAAGTGATAGACGGTGTCTTCCTCGGACGTCTGCGCGTTGTGCTTGGCGCCGATCCGGTCGAGGTCCCGGTTAACGGCCAGGGCGTCGCGATGCTCGGTCCCTTTGAAGACCATGTGTTCAAGAAAGTGTGAGACGCCGGCCACCTCGGCCGACTCGTCGCGGCTTCCCGTCTTGACGAAGAAGCCGGCGGCGACTGAGTGGCGCGGTCGTTCAGCTCGGCGATGACCTGGAGGCCGTTGTCGAGGGTCGTCTGTTGGAATCGCACGGAGGGGCTCCGGTTCGGCACTTCGACAGATGCTCAGGGCAGGATGTCGTTCACGGCGATTCGGCCGACCTCGCGGCCGTCGAGGAGGACGGGGACCTCGTCGCCGGGGACGTAGTATCGGATCGAACGGTACAAGGGCGTTGCGGCCGTGCCGGTGGGATCGGTGTGGACCTCGATCCGGCGGTCGGGGAGGTTGATGATCCAGTAGATGGGGATCGACTCGGCGGCGTAAGCCTGGAGGGCCTCGTCTTGATCCTCGGCGAGGGTGGAGTCGGAGACCTCGATGAGCAGCGAGACGTCGCCGGCTCGCGGGGCCTCGGTCGGAGAGTCGCGGGCCGCGCCGCGGACGACCGTGAGATCGGGCTCGGGTATCGAATCATCGCCGAACCGGATCGGTTGTTCCTGGGACGCGTACCAGCCCGCCGGCACGACCGCGGTCATCCGATTGAAGAGATTGCCCTGAGCAATCGTGTGCGGACGTCCCTGAGTCATCTTCTCGACCAGTTGCCCTTTCCAGAGGAAGACCGGTGCCTTGTCGTGGATGATCCCGGCGCGGCCGATTTGCTCGTACTGCTCGACCGTGAGCCGATAGGGACGATCCCGACGCGATGGCGAAGTCGGAGTCGGGGCCTTGGCTGTGATGGGCTCGCGCTGAGTCGGTGCTCATGCCGGCATCTCCAGCGCCTTGGGGCCGAGCGTCAGGACGGTCAGATCATCGAGCCGCTGGCGGGCGGCGAAGGCGTTGACGGATTCGACGGTGAGGGCATCGAGCGCCGCGGCGATCTCTTCGAGGGTCCGGATGCGGCCGAGGTAGTACCAGTCGGAGGCGAGCGAGCCGGAGCGGCCCATGCTCGACTCCTGCTGCATGATGAGCGACGACTTCAAGCCCGCCCGCATCGTCTCCAGCTCCTCAGACTCGATCCCGGAGCGGGCCAGGCGGCGGATCTCGTCAAGGGTGACGTCGAGCGTTTGCTGGGCCCGGTCGGCGGAGGTGCCGGCGTAGCAGAGCACGGCGGCGCGGTCCTTGAGCCCTTCGTAGCCGGCATAAACCGAGTAACAAAGCCCCCGCTTCTCGCGGACCTCGGTGAACAGCCGGGCCGACGAGTAACCGCCGAGAATCGCCGTGGCCGCGCGGGCGAGGTAATACTCGGGGTCGGAGACGAGGGCGGTCGGATACGCCAGGGCGATCTGGATCTGCTGCGTGTCCTTGAGCAGGTGGTCGCGACGCGGGCCAGCCTCGTGGAGCGTCACCCGTGGCTCGGGGCGGGGCTGCCAGTCGGCGAAGAGGCGGGCGACGGCCTCACGCAAGGGCTCCCATTCGAGTGCACCGGCGACGGCCAGGATCGCGCCATTGGGCCGGTAGCTGGTGGCGAAGAAGCGGCGGAGGTCGTCCGGCGTGGCGGCCGCGACGCCGTCGGGCGTACCCGGCGAGGGACGGCCCCACGGGTCGGGGAAATGCCGGCGTCGTAACTCATAAATCACCTTCGAGCCCGGGTCGTCTTCGAGGCTCTGCAGGCCTTGCAAGCTCAAGGCGCGGATCGGCTCCACTTCCTCATCGTCGAGGTGAGGACGGCGCAGAACGTCGGCGAAGATTTCCAGCGCGGGAATCAGGTTACGGCCGAGAGTGGCGGCGGAGAGTCCGGTGTGGATCGTCTGAGCGCCGATGCCGTGGCTGACGCCCAGGTTGTCCAGGGCCGTCAACAGTTCGCGGCTGTCTCGCTTACCCGCCCCGCGCATGACCCATTCGGCCAGCATCGACGCCGTACCCGATCGCTCGGCCGGCTCGAACGCCGCGCCGGCCGGCACCATCATCGTGAACGCCGCCGACTGCACCGCGGGCATCCGCTCGGCGACGAGCACGAGGCCGTTGGGAAACGTGTGGGAATAAAGGTCATTGGTCATGAGTCATTGGTCATAGGGTCGAGGCCAATCGAAGGGCTGGCGCTTGCGCAGGCTCCCCTAGAAACCCTATCTTCCCGGAGGCATCGGAGGCAAGAGACCGGCGGCCGGAAAGGTGGGCACACCGGGCACAGAAAAGTGAGTAAAAACTCTTGCGGCCTCTTCCAACCTTCGCTACGATCCCCCCCTTGGATCAGCTCGAATCTCGATGGATTCATGATTTCTGCTGTTTGCCCGTTGGCCCCTTGACCCGCCGGCCGATCTCGCCGCGGTTCACGGCGGGCGCTCGCCCGAAGGATGGCCTCTTCGAGGATGGGTTCACCACCATGCGTACTCCCCCCCCGACCACGGCGCGCGGCTCACCTTGTGACGGATGCCCTGGAGGGGCGCAGCCTGATCTCCAGCCTGCTGTTCTCCCCGAAGGCCATTCCGGCGACGACGGCGGTCGCCGCTTCGATATCCTCGGGGAATGGCCCTGCTCGCTCTCTTAAGCCGGGGATCGCCTCCGAATCATTCTCGCTCTCCCGGCCAACAAGCTCGCTGACCGCACCCGCTCGGCGCTCCTCGCAGGAAGAAACCCTTCCCCTCTCCCGCGCAACTCGGCACTCCCCATCACGCCCTTGAACGAGCGCCGCACCGGGCCGATCCAGGGTCGCCGGGATCTCCCGACGCCCGCCAGTGATCCGTTTGCAAGCACGATCATCACCCTCACCGTCACCGCGCCCGCGGGTCAGGTCAATTCCGGAGGGCAGCCCTCCCGGGTTTACGCCGGCCTCGCGCCCGGTCCGTCTCCCGCCGCGATGCCGGCCCACACGGCGCAGGACATCACTCGGCCCCTGCCTTCGCAGGGAATGACGGATGACGGTATCCGCCCCATGAGGCTCGCTCCTTCGGCCGTCACACAGCGAGACGCGACGAATTCGACCGCGGCGGCGGGAGGGGACCTGGCCACCCTGGATTACATGTCCGGCGGTGGCGATCCCGGTCCCGGCCCGGACGCGATCATGTCGATCACCAGCGGAGGAGGAGCAGTCTCGGATGGCAACGGCGGCTACGTCGGTGTCGTCGGCGGCATGGTGATGATGACCGTCCGGCCAGGAGCCGGCGCGACAATCCAAAGTGTGACCTGGAAGATCGACGACGCGATCAAGCCACAGACCTACACCTGGGAGAAGGGAGAAACGACCCCCTTGCCGAACCCCTTCGGGGAGCCCGGCCCCAATCCTGGAACGACCCTGGTGAACTTCACCTTCTACTGGGATGCGATTACTGGCGATCACACGATTGATGCTCAGGTCCACTACGTTGGTTGGCAGACCGGGCAGGGCCGCCGCATCAAGATAGCGACCTGACGTAGCCTGGGGGAAGCGAGCCGGCGTACAACGGGGTGTCATCACGAGGCTCAACTCCCGGACCCCGATGGACGCGCTCATGCCCTGCCACGGACCCGCCACCTTCCACCACCACTTCCGCGACCTCAGGGATCCCCGCGTCGAACGCACCCGCCTCTACCCCCTGATCAACATCGCCTTCATCGCCGTCTGCGCCGTCCTCTCCGGGGCCAACTCCTTCGCTGCCATCCATGAGTTCGGCACCGACCGCCGGACCTGGCTAGCCGCAATGCCCGTTCGATAACCATAACTACTGCATCGCGAAAGGTTTTCGTCGGCTGTGGCGGATTCCGAGGCTCGGGTCGTCTCTTCTTCCCATTCGACCTTTTTCGCTTGATGACCCCAGGATACCCTCGGTTCCGCCGCGGTCGCAGTCGCTGATCACCGACCTCCCGCAGAAGCCGTCGATCCCACGTCTCGGTGTCCACCTGCGGCGACTCGGGCCACGGGCACGGCAGCACCCGCAGGCAGTCGAGGAACGAGAGCCGGTCCGGGTCCGGGCCGGTCCCGACCGCGGCGTCGGGCATCACCCGCCGGACCACGGAGTGCGCCAGCATCAAGCCGTCGCTCTCTGGCACCACCCCCGCGGGCGTCTTGCTCCGGATCGGGATCGCTCGATTACTCAAGGGGGTCTTGATTGCATCGAAGGCGAGTTCCTCCTCCCCGCGTTCGTGGTCGACCAGGGACGCTGCGCACGCTGGCCGGTCGGTCGAGGATGGATCAGGTCGGTGATCCGCCGGTGGCGTTCGCCGGCACCGGGGCGATTCGGGTCGTCGTGGGTGGACTCGATGACCCGGACCCCCAGACCACGAAAGTCCCGGCGGCGGTCGGCGGCCCGCGGGGAGATCTTGGCCCGGTCGGAGCCGTCGGCCAGCCGGCGGAGCGGTCGCAACACGGTGTGGCTCTTGACCCGAGCCAGGAGCTGAGCCCCCCGCCGGACGACGGCGGAGCTCCCCTCCTAGCGGAAGAACCCGCGATCCCAGATCAACCGCCTACCGGGCCTGAGGTCCTCCAGCAGCGGCCCGACCATCGACGGCTCACCGTGACACCGCGGCGTGATCGTCAGGCCGCAGACGGCGGGCGTGCCCAACTCCCAGAGGGCCAACCATCGGACCTGGGGGAACGCCCCCGCGGCCCGGCCGGTGGTGGGGCGACCGAAGGGGCGCGCGTTCTCCGGGGTATCGGGCCGGTCGAGCGTGGTGCCGTCGAGGCCCATC
The DNA here is from genome assembly GCA_963752755.1 of uncultured Planctomycetales bacterium. Classification (GTDB taxonomy): domain Bacteria; phylum Planctomycetota; class Planctomycetia; order Isosphaerales; family Isosphaeraceae; genus CAVVZJ01. The sequence goes on from CAVVZJ010000017.1 coordinate 387,065, forward strand.
CGGTGCCCGCCCCGGGCGTCACCTCCCGGGGTCTGGTGGGTGGCCATGGGGCGAGCGGTTTCCAGGAACAGGGGCCGCCACGACGCGACGCCGAGTCGGCGGCGGGCCTGGGAAAACGCCGAGGCGGTCGGCTCGGGACGGTCGCGGGTCGGAGGCCGCCGACGCCAGACCTTGGGGATCGAGTCGGCGGCGCACAGGGCCATGGCGAGGACCCGCCCAATGACGGAATCGGCGGGCAGGCACCGTCGCCGTTCCGACGACCGAGCGGTCCGTGAGAGGATGGCGGCGAGGCGTTGCTCGGGGATCAACGGATCCAAGCCGCGTAACTGATTCGCCACCCTCTTGCCCCGGCCCCATGCGGCTTTTACGGTGGTCGCCATGAGCGGAACGGACCTGGCCGGACTGGATCGCGAAGCCTTGATCGCCTTGGTGCTCACGCTCCAGGCCGAGGTCGAGGCCCTCAAGCGCGGCGGCAAGCGGCAGGCGGCGCCGTTCTCGAAGGGGACCCGCGTCAAGGACCCCAAGAGACCCGGGCGAAAGCCCGGCCGGGGGGTCTTCCAGCGCCGCGAAGCGTCCGAGCAGGTCGGCGAACCGCCGATCGACGTCCCGGTCGGCGAGACGGCCGGCCCGAAATGCGGCGGCGAGTTCGACGAAGCCCGAGTCGAGGAGGCCTCGATCCCCGATCTCCCCCAGGTCGTCCGACCGCGTGCCCGGCTCTTCCGGGTCGGCGTCCGCCGCTGCCGGCGGTGCGGCGCGACGGCGCGCGGGCGGCCTCCCGACCGCGCCGCCGACCCGCGTGGGGCGACCGCCCATCGCCTCGGCCCGCGGCTGCTGGCCGCCGCCCACCACCTCCACGACGGCCTGGGCGGGCCGGTCCGCAAGGGGCCGGCGGTGATCGCGATCCTGACCGGCGTGCGGCTCACGCAGGGGGTCGTCACGCGTGACGCCCTCAAGAAGGCGGCCGGCGCGATCGGGACGACATATCGAACCCTGGGCGACTCGGTCCGCGAGGCCCCCTTCGTCCACACCGACGACACGGGCTGGCGCCGGGGGGCTCGCCGGCCTGGCGGATGGCCTTCGTGACCGACGCCGCGACGGTCTACCAGGTCCGGCCGCGGCACCGCAACGAGGAGGTCGGCGAGCGGGTGCCGGCCGACTCCGCCGGGGTGATGAGCACCGACCGCGGGACCAGCTAGGACGCGGCCGAACTGGCCGGTGTGCAGAAGCCGAAGTGCCTGGCCCACGTCCTGCGGTCGCTGTCGGAGGTGCTGGAGACGAAGTCCCGCGGGGCGTGGCGGTTCGCGAAGCGGCGGAAGGACCGGCTCGAAGCAGGCGCTGGCGCTGTGGCCTGAGCGCCGCGCCGGCGTCGGGCCGGGGCCGGACTTCGCGGCCCGTCTGGGACGGCTGAAGTGGGCGATCACGGACCACCTGCGCGACCGGGCGCTGTCGGACCGCGACAACCAGCGACTCCTGAACGAGCTGGGCCGGTGCCACGACGCGGGCTCGCTGGTGCGGTTCCTGGACGAACCGGGGATCGAGCCGACGAACAACCGGGCGGAGCGTGCGCTCCGGCCGGCGGTGATCGCGTGGAAGGTGTCGCAGTGCACGAAGACCGCGCGCGGCACGCGGGCCTTCGAGGCGTGGTCGCGCGTCCTTCGGACACGATCGCGGACCACGACCGGCCCCGCCCTGATCGACGCCGTCGTCCATCTCGTTCATCCCGCCGAACCCCGGCACGCCTGAACCGCCCGCCAGGACGCTAATCAGTTACCAAGCCGCGGACGTAGGGCAGCGGGTCCTGGGCAATGTCGTGACCTCCCCGCGGTGCGTGATCCATCAGGGCCTCCTTCAGGGCTGGCGCACACTAACATGTTAATGCGGTAATGACATCCATGAGGAACCCCTCGCTCCATCCGCAGCTTCGGCGCTTCCTGACGAGGCTCATGCGACGGTCGGGGTGTGGCTTGAGGATCGAGAGGGTGAAGCGGTCGAGCCAGGGGATGTTCGCCCCGAGCCCCCGCTCGCGGATCCGCGATTCGTCCTCGCGGAACGTCACCTCGAGGGTCCAGTGGCCCGCGTTCTCCACCGACCAGGGGCCGCGCACCGCCCGGGCGAACCGGTCCAAGTCCACCGGCAGGCGGCTGAGATCGTAGCGGACCGCGAGGCTCTGCTCCCCGCCCGCCCGCCGCCGCGACGTCACCACGCCGACCGACTTCCGCCGCTTCCATTCGGCCGGACCCGGCCGGCCCTCGGGAACCGGCAGCGGCAGGGAGGTCCGCTGTTCCTGGCGGCCGGGACCGCGATCGGTCGTCGTGAGTTCCTGGGCCGTCCCGATGGCGTCGTCGAGTCGCTCGTCGATGGGCTCGATGACCGCCGCGGGCAACGACTCGGGATTCCGCTTCAGGGCCAGGACGGAGTCGGCCTGGCCGCCGATGACCGCCGCGGCGATCGCCTTCTGGGCCCCCATGGCGTCGCTCGTGACGATGCCGGCCCGGACGTCGCTGCTCTTCCGCCGCTCGGGGATCGCGGTGATCTCGTGGGACTTCTCGGCACCGACCTCCTGTCCCCGGGCCAACCCGGACTCGCCGGCCCAGGCGGTGACGACGTGCAGGACGCCGCGGTCGTTCTTCGCGTCGTGGCTGCGGCGGGCCGTCTGGCCGTCGAGGGCGATGACCGGGCGATCGACGCCCGTCTCGGCGATGGCCTCGTCGCGGAGGCGGGCGATCCAGGCGTGGAAGGCGGCCGCGACGGCCCCGGGCTTGAGCCGCATCAGGACGCGACGGACGACGTCCTGGCCGGGGATGCCGTGGGGCCGGTCGAGCCGGCCGGTGAGGAGTTCGGCCTGGCCCTCGGCCCAGCGGGCGATGGCGGTGGGCCCGGCGGCGCCGGCGAGGACCGCCAGGACGGCGAGGACCAGGACGCCGGGCCGGGGGTGCCGCCGGTTGCGGGGGGAGCGTGGGTCCTCCAGGGCGGAGAAGGACTCCCCGATCTCGTCCCGCCTGCTGCGGGGGCTCGCCATCGCCGACCTCCGACCCCCGGGTCGGGTTCACGACCCGGTGGTCGGTAGACCCGGTCCGACGAGCGGGCGCAAGACCGCAGAGTTTGCTAAATCGTCATAAAAGTGCGCGCCGGCCCTGGGGGCGTCCCCCCTTGGGGTTCGGCGGCGGCAGCGGCGGCAAGAGCGGGCCGACGACTTCCCAGAGTTCGTCGGGCAGGATGGGCTTGGCCATGGTGGAAATCTCCCGGTCACTCAGACCGAGGAGATGATGAGCGATCGGCGTGCCGAAGACCAGCAACCTTGGAGGTTTTGTTAGACGCTCTTACGGGGCTCCTACAACCGGCGGAGCGGCAAGGCCGCCATCCACATGGTCTCGGCTTAGTCGACCGAGAACAAGCTGTCGCTGGGGCAGGTGGTCGTGGACGAGAAGTCCAACGAGATCACGGCGATCCCCGAGTTGCTGGAGGTGCTGAAACTCTCCGAGGCTGTGGTGACGATCGACGCGATGGGGTGCCAGAAGGAGATCGCCGCGACGATCCGCGAACGCGGCGGCGACTACGTACTGGCCGTCAAGCAGAATCAGCCGACGCTGTATCAGCAGGTCCGTGAGGCCATCGACGAGGGGCTGGAGCAGGACGCCGAGCAGATCGACGAGCATGGCACGGATGAGAAGGGGCATGGTCGTCGGGAAGTCCGCACCTATGCGGTCTTCCCGGCTCCGGAGGGAGTCGATCCGGAGGGCCTGTGGCAGGAACTGAGTGCGGTGGGAGTGACGTTCTCGGAGCGAACGGATTCCCGTGGGCGAACCAGTCTGGAGGGGCGATACTACATCCTGAGCCGGCAACTCTCAGCGAAGGAGTTCGCCGATGCCGTCCGGGGCCATTGGGGGATCGAGAATCAACTGCATTGGCAACTGGATGTGAGCTTCCGGGAGGATGAGTCTCGGGTCCGGACGGGCCACGCGGCAGCGAACCTGAGCGTGGTTCGACGGTTCGCCCTGGGGTTACTGAAGCGAGAGACCGAGTGCCGACGCGGGATCGAGACCAAGCGGCTGAAGTGTGCCTTGAGTGAAGAGTACCAGGTGAAAGTCCTGTTCACGACATGAGATAAGATGCCGTTTCCCTGGATTCGTGGGTGGTGGCGCAGGGTAGTTGAATGCCCAGGCGTAATCTGATGTGGTGTCAACGCTTACGACGCGCCCGGCAGGAGTTGGTCGAAGATCGCCGTAATCCCTTGGCTGCGTTCGACATCGGCTACGTCGTTCAACTACCCTGCGCCACTACCGATTCGTGCGGTTCTACGCGCCGGGATCACTGAAGAGGATATTCAGGCTACCGCCGAACGGCTGCTCAGTCTGGCCGCACAGCATGAATGAAGTCCCGGAAAGTACAGCGGTAGAGTCAGCGGTTTCCAATTCGGCCGTTCCTCGCGGTTCTCGGGAGCGGTGTCTTGAACTCGCGCCAGACCTTTGATCAGCTTACAGGATCGGTCTTGATCCGGCGAGCATGACCGCCGATGGCCGGCGCCGGCAGGAACCCAGGTTTTTACCAGGATGCGGACAATGGATTCGAACTTCAAGCGGATGGCTGACTTCCTGGTCGGGATGGGCATCGATCAGGTTCCGCACACCCACAAGACCTATCTGGCCCACCTGATCGCCGTGTCTCGTTCCCTGGAATCCCAGGGCTATTCGCAGGACGTCTGCCGGGCCGGTCTGTTCCACTCGATCTACGGCACCGAGCGGTTCCAGGGGTTCACCCTGCCGCTGGGTCGCCGCGACGAGGTCCGGGCCCTGATCGGCGACCGGGCGGAACGCCTCGCCTACCTGAACTGTGCGATGGACCGCGCGTCGCTCGACCGGGCCCTGGAACAGGCGGCCGAATCCTATCGGATCCGGGACCGCCTGACTGGCGAAGACTTGGCGCTCTCGGAACACGACTTCGACGATCTGTGCCGCGTGCACCTCTTCGACTGGCTGGAGCAGGTGCCCCGTTCGCAGAAGTGGGATTATCGCCGGGCCGCCTATCGGCGGATGGCGGAGCGATTGGGCGGGCCGGCAGACGCAGCCTATGGGCGGGTCTTCGCCGGGACGGGGCCCGAGGCGGACCGGGAATGAACCGCGAGATGACGACCATCGCCCCTGCGATACGGAAGGAGCGGCGGCGCGGCGCCTTGGCAGCGGGTCGAGCCCCCGAGGCGATTCGACACAGCCACCCCGATGGGAAAGCATCAGCAGGTTCGTGCAGGAGACGCCGTCGGCCCGACGCGCGGCCGGGCACTCCCCGGACGTCCCGCGGCCGCGGCGACCTCAGGCCGGCGGTCACTCCTTCAGCGCCTCGTCGACGAACTCGAACAGCGCGTTCGTGCCGGGATCGTCAGGCAGGCCGATGTCCGCGTTTAGCTTGTTGTGGGTCGATTCCCGGGCGCCGTAGATCCGGACTGGGACGCCCGCACCCTCCAGCACGTTGGCGAGACGCCGGGCCTGCGCGCTGGTGTCGGGATGTCCGGCGACATGCATGATGAGAAACGGCGGGATGCCCTTGTCCCGGGCCACATGCGTCACGGCGGAGAAGTCGCGGTGCTTCGCCGGGTCATTGCCAAACTTCTCGCGGTGGCCGTACGTCGCCTGCGGCAGGACGTGGACGCGGCGGCGGGTCTCGGCCGTCTCGATGATCGCCGGCACGTCGTAGGTGTCCCCATCGACGGGCACGCAACCCTGGAGGATCGCCAGCGACAGCCCCTCGTCCTTCAGATAGAGGTCGTCGGTGCAGATCAGCGCAACGAGCTGCGCCCGGCGGAATGGCCCATGACGAGGAGCCGGTCGGGATCGCCTCCATACTCCGCGATGTGGTCATGCACCCAGCGGATCGACCGGGCGACGTCGCGCACGATCGTCTCCATGTCAACCTCCGGCAGGAGCCGGTAGTTGGTCGAGACGAAGACGAAGCCCTTGTCGGTGAAGGACCGCGGCTTGCGCTGGATCTCCGACTTGTCGCCGGTCTGCCAGCCGCCGCCATGGATCCAGAAGACCACCGGCCGGTCCCTGGCGCCGGGCGGCGCATAGACATCGAGCACCTGGAGTTCGTGCGCCGGGTCGGCATAGGGGATGTCGCGGCGGACCTCCTGCCCGGGGTCCTGCCGCTTGACGCGGATGTTCCGGTACTCCACCACGTTGATCTCGGATTGCAGGGAGAGCGGTCCGTGGGCGGGGATGTCGAGGGCCGCTTCGAGCCGCTCGCCGTTGCAGGTGCAGCGGGCTTGCGTGCCGGTGACGACCACCTCGATCGCGTTCCAGTCGCCGTCCTTGTAGTTCTCGAGCGCCTTGTACGGTCCGACCCGCGGGTAGTCGCGGATCTGGAGCTGGTGCGCGAAGGCCTTGTCCCGCAGGTGGAGGCCGCTGTTCGCGTCCCGCGAGGCGCGAAAATCCAGGCGGAGGGTGAAGTCGCCGTCATACGACTGGACCGTGTCGATCTCCTCCATCCTGGGGGGCGTGTCCTTCGAGACGGTGATGACGAGCACACCGTCCTTGACCGCGAACCGGCCGTCGTCGGTGGCCGTCTTGCCGGCCAGGTCGGCATAGCCCAGGCGCCAGCCGGCCAGGTCCTTGCCGTTGAAGAGGGGCGTGAAGCCCGGCTCGTCGGCGTAGGCGGCGGAAAGGAGAAACGTCGAAAGGGCGAGGACGATCGATCCGGCGGCCCGGCGTCGTTGGAGTCGATTCATCAGGAAGCTCCCGGAGAGGGCCAGATTCTCAAGATTCGGTGATTTTTGAATCAATTTATTCGTCGCATGCGCGACACTCGTGGGGGCGGTTCACGTCATCGTCACGATCTTCCCGGGATTCAGGATGTTCAGCGGGTCCCACGCCGCCTTGAGCCGGCGCATCAGGTCGACGGCGGCCGCGCCGAACTCCTCGTCGAGCAGCGCGACCTTGTGCCGGCCGACGCCGTGCTCGCCGGTGCACGTCCCGTCCAGGGCGAGCGCACGGCGCATGACCCGCAGGTTGAGCCTCTCGGCCTCTTCCATCTCGGACGGATTGCCCGGGTCGGCGAGGATGATGCAGTGGAAGTTACCGTCCCCCACGTGGCCGAGGATCGGGCACGGCAGCGACGAGCTGCGGGTGTCCTCGATCGTCGCGGCGATGCACTCGGCGAGCCGGGAGATCGGCACGCAGGCGTCCGTCACGAAGGCCCGCGCGCCCGGCCGGAGCTCGAGGCACGCCAGGAACGCCGAGTGCCGGGCGTCCCACAGGCGCACCCGGGCCCCAGGATCGACCGCCCACTCGAAGTCGTGCCCGCCGTGCCCGCGCGCGATCTCCTGGACCGTCTGGGCCTGCTCCTCGACGCCCGAGGCGGTGCCGTGGAACTCCAGGAACAGCGTCGGCTGCTCCCTCAGCTCCGTCTCGCTGTACCGGTTGACCGCGGCGACCGTCAGCGCATCGAGCAGCTCGGCCCGCGCGATCGGGACGCCCCGCTGGATCGTCCGGATGACCGTCTGGACCGCGCCGGCGACGTCCGGGAAGGGGCAGACCGCGGCCGACACGGCCTCGGGCCGGGGGTAGAGCCGGACCGTAACCTCGGTGATGATGCCGAGCGTCCCCTCGCTCCCCACGAAGATCCGCGTGAGGTCGTAGCCCGCCGAGGACTTCTTCGCGCGGTGAGCCGTCGGGATGACCGCGCCGTCCGCCGTGACGACCCGCAGGCCGAGGACGTTCTCGCGCATCGTGCCGTAGCGGACGGCATTGGAGCCCGAGGCGCGGGTGGCCGCCATGCCCCCGAGCGTGGCGTCGGCGCCCGGGTCGACGGGGAAGAAGAGCCCGGTGTCCTCGATCGCCGCATTCAGCTGCTTGCGGGTCACCCCGGCTTCCACGGTCGCGGTGAGGTCGTCTCCGTGGACCGCCAGGACCCGGTTCATCCGGGACAGGTCGACGGTGACGCCCCCCTCGACGGCCATGATGTGCCCCTCGATCGAGGTCCCGGCGCCGTAGGCGATGACCGGGACCCGGTATCGGGCGCAGCATCCGGACCACCTCGGCCACCTCCGCGCCGGTCGTCGGGAAGACCACGCAGTCCGGGGGCGTGGTGTCGTAGGGAGACTCAGAGTCTGTTCCAAAAGGGGCGTCGGCTGTAGTTTGGGGGGATGGAACGCAAAGCCTACCCCAGCGACCTGACCGACGCCCAGTGGCGCCTCCTCGCTTCCCTGATCCCCGAGGCCAAGCCCGGCGGCAGGCCCCGCAAGTACGAGATGCGCGAGGTCATCAATGGCCTGCTCTACCTCAACCGCGAGGGCTGTTCCTGGCGGGCGTTGCCCCACGACCTGCCCCACTGGAAGACCTGCTACAACTTCTTCCGCCGGTTCGAGGCCGACGGCACCTGGGACGCCCTGGTCGCCGCGTTGCGGGGGGAGGTGCGGACGAAGCTCGGCGCGCGCCGACGCCCAGCGGCGCCTGCATCGATAGCCAGTCGGCCAAGACGGCGCACGGCGGGGCCGAGGTCGGCGTCGATGGCGGCAAGATGGTGCGGGGCCGCAAGCGACATATCGTCACCGACACGCTGGGGTTGCTGCTGATCGTCGTGGTCACCGCGGCGAACCTCGACGACGGGGCGACGGCGCCGCGGCTGCTGGCCGGTCTGCCCGCCGTGACGTTCCCCCGGCTGGCCGTGGTGTGGGCGGACCGGAAGTACCGCAACTCCCGGCTCGACGCCTGGCTGTCGGGCCAGGACCGGCTCCGCGTGGAGGTGAGCTCGAAGCCCGAGGGCGAGCGGGGGTTCAAGCCGCTGAAGGTGCGGTGGGTGGTCGAGCAGACCTTCGGCTGCCTGCTGCGGTGGCGGCGGCTGGTGCGGGACTTCGAGCGGCTGCCGGAGACGAGCGCGGCGATGGTCAAGCTCAGCTCGATCCATCGGATGGTCCGCCGTGCCCGGCCGCCGCGATGGCGGAAGAAATTCCGCTACAAGCGGCCGCCCAAAGCGGCCGCTTGAGTCTTTTGGAACAGTCTCTCATCCCGGCCGTGCCGCTCCCGGACCGCCTGGCCGGTGCTGCACCGCTCCCGGAAGCGGTCGCCGAGGCTCCGGAGCAGCTCCGGCGGGGCGGGGCGCCTGCGGGCGATCGGGTCGTCTGCGGCGGGTGGCATCCGAGTCCTCCTCCGGCTTGATCACGAGGCGGCTCCCGGCGGCGGTCCGACTCCTCGTGACCACCCCGTCGGGACCGCACCGGGCAGCCTGGATCACGATCAGGCCCGGCACGAAGTCATTGCCGGGACGTTCGGAGGACCGCGGCCGTCTCGCCGAGGGGTCTCGCCGCTAGGCCCATTCTGCCCGCCAACGAAACACCACGAAAGTGGGTACCACCCCCCCGGGCCCGTGAGGGCCTCGAGCGTCGGAAAGTGATCTCCCGGCGCGGGCACGACTCATCGTGCAGGTCGACGATGATGCCGGACGCCGACCCCCATCACTCCAGCCCCGACGCCCACGCGAGGACGACGCGGGCCATCTCGGCGATCACGTCTTCGCCGCCGGTGCGGGAGCGTCCGATGATCTTGGAGCCGTGGTCGGCCATCTCCACGGCGTAGAGACGCCGCGCGGCCGCCGAGCCGTCCGCAGGCCGGCCGGAGCAGATCCAGGTCCGCGAACTCGTCGCGCGTCCCGCCGAGGAAGAGCATGGGCACCGCGACCGCATCCAGGTGGTCGGCCCTCCTCGTCTCCGGCTTGCCCGTTCGACGACCGAGCCTTCGATTTCGCCACCAGCTTCCGGCCGGAGCGGCTCGCCGAGCCACATCCGAGCGACGCGACCGTCCGCGAGCGTCCCGCCCTGCCAGACGCCCAGGTGGTCGCGTATGATCTTCATGTCCGGGCGAAAAGACCGACTCGAGGAGGTGGACATGGTGAGCATCGGACCGGCCATCCTGCTCGTTGCCGCCGCGGGCCTTGCCGTCGAACGGGACGGGTTCGACGGCGAGGCCGCCGGCCAGGGGCGGTCCGTCGAGGGCATCACGCTGTACTGGTGCCCCCCGGGGACGTTCACGATGGGCAGCCCGCCGGACGAGCCGGAGCGGCGGCTGGGCGAGGACCAGGTCGAGGTGGCGCTCAGCCGGGGCTTCTGGGCCGGGAAGTTCGAGGTCACGCAGGGCGACTGGAAGCGGGTCGTCGGGACGCTGCCCGGCCCGACGACGGAGGAGCTGCCCGAGGGGGACGACTACCCCGTCGGCAACGTCAACTTCGCCGAGGCGGAGGCGTTCTGCCGCGAGCTCACCGAAGCGGCGCACCGGTCAGGCGAGCTTCCCGGGGGCTGGGAGTTCCGACTCCCCACCGAGGCGCAGTGGGAGTACGCCTGCCGGGCAGGGACCTCGACCGCCACCGCGTTCGGCGAGAGCCTGAGCAGCAGGCAGGCGAACTTCAAGGGCAAACCCTACAACGGGGGCGAGCCGGGGCCGTCCCTCGGGACGGCGGCCCGGGTGGGCAGCTACCCGGCGAACGCCTGGGGCCTGCACGACATGCACGGCAACACCTTCGAGTGGTGCCGGGACTGGTACCACCCCAGGCTGCCCGGCGGGGTCGATCCCGACCTCTCGGGTCGGAAGGCGACCTCGCGGGTGCGCCGGGGCGGGTGCTGGGCCGACGAGGGCTGGCCCTGCCGCTCGGCCTTCCGGCTGCGGTTCGAGCCCGATCGACGAGACGACCACATCGGGTTCCGGGTCGTGGCCGTCCGACGATAGGGCGGGCCGATGCGGTGCGGAAGTCGCCCTGGGCCGGGCAACGGCCTGGACACGACCGGCCGGCTTCCTCGGGACGGCAGGTCCGCCAGCGGGGCCAGGGTCGGGGGCGATCAAGCGGTCATGAGGCGTGATCCGGCTTCCTCGGCAGCTCACCCCGTGAGGTCGCGATCCCGAACCGGCCCAGATACGCCCACAATCCTTCGACGTCCGGCCCTTGGCGGGCGAGCCCGACGTGGCCGTCCGGGCGCACCAGGTAGATCGCGTCCCGTTCCAGGCCGGCGCGGCGGGCGGCCCGGGTCCAGGGCCACTCGTGGAGGGGCAGGTCGACGCTCGCCGCGAACGCGCGGATCGGGGCGGGTGCCGTGCCGTAGAGATGGACCTGCCATTCGAGCGAGGCGAGCGGGGCAAAGTTACCCGCCCCCTCGACCCAGGGCAGCCGGTCGCCCGCGTGGACCGCGCCCGCTGAGCCGTCGCTCAGCGGGCCCTCGCGGTAGGTGATCCGGACCTGCGAGACGAGCCGGAACTGCGCCCGGCGGGCGGCCGCGAACCGCAACGCAAGCGGCAGGATGACGGGGGCGAAGACCGATCGGACCAGCCGGGAGAACAGCCCGCGGCCCACCACGGCTTCGAAGACGCGGTCGGTCGTCCGCACCAGAGACCGGGCGAACGGGATCCGCTCGGCCTCGTAGGACGCGAGCAGTCCGGGGGCCGCGCGCCCTCCCAGCACGGCGGCGAGCTTCCACGCCAGTTTCACCGCGTCGCCGATGCCTGTGTTCATCCCCTGCCCGCCGGCCGGGCTGTGCACGTGCCCCGCGTCCCCCGCGAGGAACACCCGCCCCACGCCGAAGCGGTCGGCGACCCGGTGGTGGACGCGGTACTCCGAGAACCAGTTCACCCGCGACACCCGCGTGCCCGTCACCGCCTCGACCTCGCCGCGGAGGTCGTCGAACGTCAGGTCTCTGCGGCCCCGGAGGGCCTCCGGCACGACGCCGATGAACCGGAACATGCCCCGCTCCCGGACCGGGAAGGCCAGGCAGAAGGTCCGCTCGGCGATGTACGCGGTGATGTCCCGGTCGGACCAGGGCCCGTCCGCCTCGGCGTCGGCGACGTAGAAGGGCTGGTCGTACGTCCCGCCCGGGGATCCCACGCCCAGGCCGTGCCGCACGGCGCGTGTGCGCACCGTCGCACCCGCAGAGGTACGCCCCGTCCCAGGTCGCCTCGCCGCCGGGCGTGCGGAGCGCGGCCGAGACGCCGTCGTCCCGCGGCGTGAACCCGACCAGCTCGGTCTCCCACTCGACGGCGTTGCCGGCCGCGTGGAGGCACTCGGTTAGCAGCCGCTCGTGCTCGTCCT
>CAVVZJ010000018.1:0-98401 GCA_963752755.1 uncultured Planctomycetales bacterium
CGCAACCTTATTCTCAAGAAGGATTTATCGAAAACATGGCCGAATGTCGGGTTTGTCGGGTGGAATTGTCGGTGGCACGACCATCGCGAACGGGGCTCGCCCCCGCCCCCATCCATCCCGTCGGCGGTCGTCCGCCCAATGCCGGAGGGGGCCTCGGTCATCTCGGCCGCGACCCAACGGCGTCCCGTCTCATCGGGGCCAGGTCCATCCCCGAAGCCCGGCGAACCGGCCCCGACGTCGGGCCAGGTACGATCGCAGGTCCGCGGCCAGCGCCGCCGCCGTCGGCTGCCGGTCGGCGGGGTCGGTCGACAGCGCCCGCCGGCCGATCCTCCCCAGCCGCCAATCGTCCGTCTCGTGGGCCCCCGGAGTCGATCCTGGGGATCCGCGATCCGCCTCGGCTTCGTCCGCCGGGATCGCCGGCACGGGCGGTTTCCCCGTCAGCGCCTCCCGGAGCAGGGCACCGAGGCCATAGACGTCGGCATGCGCCTCGACCGTGCGGGCCGTGCCCCGTGCCAGCTCCGGCGACGTGCAGGCAGCAGCCTCCGCAATCGCCCGTCCGGCCAGCGCCGGGGCCGGGCCGCCGAGACGCCAGGCTGTGCCGAAATCGACCAGGAAGGGCCTCCCGGCCGCGTCGACCAGGATCGTCGCGGGCCGGAGATGGCCGTGGGACAGGCCCTGGTCGTGCCCGTGCTGCACCGCCCCGGCCAGCATCGCCACCATCCCTGCCACCCGGTCGGGGGCAGCGGACCGCCTTGGAGTCGCTCGGCGAGGGTGACGCCCTCGACGTGGCCGGTGACGAGATAGGGCCGGCCGTCGAGTGGCCGGCCTCGTGCACTGGCACGATGGCCGCGTGGTGCAGCCGGGCCAGGAACTCGGGCCTCGCGCAGCAGGCGATCCAGGACCACGTCGCCGCCGTGAACTCGACTGCGAGGATGCTTGCCGCCAGGTCCATCCCCTGCGGTCGTCGGCCCAGAGAGCAGGATCAGGACGACGGGGCGATCGAGCCAGGGGTCGCGCGCCAGGTAGCGCGTCCGGCCGAAGGCGGAGCGCTCCAGCAGGGCCAGCAACTCGAAGCGACCGAGCCGGCCCCCATGGCCCCGGAGTCCGCCGTCATCGAGGCCGGTGCCTCCGAGCGGTCGTCGGCAGGGGGGCAGGGACCCGGCATGAACTACGCCACTCCGTCGATCTCCCTCGGCTCCGACGAGATTGTCGCGACCGGGCCCGAAGGGCTCAAGGGCACTCCGGAGGCCGGGGGAACTGGATCGGGGAACACCGCGACTCCGGCCGCCGGGACGCCCCCCCCGGACAGGGGCATCCGGCCCGAGTCCAATGCATGTTTAGAGGCCCCCGATCTCCCCATCCCCTTGACCCCGTCGGCTCATCAGACCCATGAACCCACGGCCATTCCTCCATCGCCGAGGCTTCCTCGGGACCGCCGCGGCGGCCACGGTCGGCGGCCTGTGGGCCCCGGCCGCTCCAGGGCCCGCACCGCCACGACCGGCGAGACCGACCACTTCTGGTATCGACTGGCGCCGGCGGGACCCTACATGGACTCGCAGCGACCACACGGCCTTCGGGTTCGGCGACGGCCAGATCCTCCTGTCCGAGGAAAATGGCGGGACCTGGTCCCACGGCGGCGTTCCCCGACGCCGAGAACATCACCTTCAGCTGCATCCTGGGGAACGGCAACATCCTCTTCGCCACGCGCGAGGAGCTGTTCCTGATACACAAGCCCGCTGATGCTGTCCGGTTCGTAGAAGAGGAGGCGAATCAATCTCCTCCATACTCCCTACGGCCGTGATCCGCATCCAACTGACCGACGCCGAGGCCAGAGCCTCGAACGGGCCTTCCGCCGGGCCACCGACCGCAAGCTCCTCGACCGGCTCCAGATCGTCCGGCTGGCCCACCGCGGCCGCAAGCACCAGGACATCGCCGCCGACCTCGGGATCACCCCCCGCACCGTCCAGCGGTGGCTCAACGCCTACCTCGAAGGCGGCCTCGACGGCCTGGAGCCCCGGAAGGCCAAGGGGCACGCGCCCGGCGATCCCGGCCGACCTGGCCGAGGAGGTCCGCCGCTGGGTCATCGACGGCCCGGCCAACCAGGGGCTCGACCGGGCCAACTGGACCCACGCCGAGCTGGCCGACCACCTGAGCAAGACCCAGGGCATCCGGCCAGCCGCTCGGCCATGCAGCGGTTCTGCCGCAAGGCGGGCATCCGGCTGTATCGCCCGACCTACCGCTTCCTGCGGGGCGACCCGGTCGAAGCAGGCCGAGGCCCGGGAGGAGCTCGCCGGCTGCGGGCAAGGCCGAGGCGGGCGAGCTCGGTGCTGCTGAGCCAGGACGAGGCCCGCTTCCCGATGGTCCCGACGCTCGGCCGCGACCCTGGGCGTCAAGGGGCATCGGCCGACCGTCGGCACCCGGGACTGCAAGGACCTGCTCTACGTCTTCGCCGTGGTCAACGTGGTCACGGCGGCCGTGCACAGCAACACTCCTGGAGAGCCCGGCCAGGGCCAAGCAGGCGACCGGCAAGAGCAAGGTCCGGCGGATGCAGGAGGCGTTCGCCGCCCACCTGCGGCACGTCGGCCGGCTGTACCCGGCCGACGAGCACACGCGGGTGGTGCTGATCATCGACAACGCCCCGTGGCACCGGGGCAAGCCGATCGACGAGGCCCTGGCCGACTATCCGCACCTGGAGTTCAAGCGATTGCCGAGCTACAGCCCGCAGCTCAACGTCATCGAGCGGTTCTGGAAGCTGCTGCGTCGCCGGGCGACGCACAACCGCCTGTTCGAGAGCCTGGCGGATCTGAAGCGGTCGATCCGGGCCAGCCTGTGCTACTTCCAGACGGTCCGGGGCCGAGGTCCGGGGCCTGGTCGCCAAGTGCGACACCCGCCCCGCAAACCAGAAAGCATCAGCGGGCCTGTGAATGCGATGTATTGAAATTCTATAAATATAATAATAATTTACAATTATAAATATTTAAATTTGATGTGGATCAATAATTCATTGCCCGGTTGCCCTTCGCAAGCGTTGTGCGAATCACCGCTTGATGGCCATGCTACGATCGCCTCGAAGGGACTTTCTCAAGACCGGCGTTTCTCGGGGGTAGTCCGTGGACAATTCCCGTCGGGGCGTGTGCAATCGTGGACGTGATCCCTTGATCGGCCTCGACGGAGCGAGTCCCCATGCCCACGATCCCGCAACGCATCGCCAGCGCTTTCGCCGTCCTCTGTGGTCAATACGGCGACGTCACCGAGATGGCCAAGGACCGTGAGCAATCACGGCAGTCGCTTTATCGCGAGGCCGAACAGGTCGCCGAGGCCGTGGACGGCGCCGCGGCGCAGGCCCAAATCGAAGACCTTCAGCGGCAACTCGCCGAGCGGCAGGCCGAGGTTAAAGCCCTCGAAGAGAGGCTGAAGCACGCCGTCGAGATCACCCCCGACACGCAGCACGAGTTCGCCACCGTCGCCCAGGCCGAGGGGGTCAGCCTGAGCGTGGCCCGGCGGCTGTTGCGGGTCATGACGGGGCCGAAACGCCAGTCGGGGCGTCGCGACGCTGGGGCGGGCGACCCTGGAGGCCGGCAAGAAAGCCGGCCCGCTCCTCGGAGGTGCTCGACGAAGCGGCCCGGCCCGAGGTCAAACAGGGCACCGCCGACGAGATTTTTTTGGCCGCAAACCCGTCCTGATGGTCGTCGAGCCCGAAAGCCTCTGCTGGCTGACGGGTCGGATGGTCGAGGCGCGTGACGGGGTCACATGGGCCGAGGAATTCGCCCGATTCCCGGCACTCGAGGCGGTGGTCCGGGACGACGGTTCGGGGCTGGGCAAAGGGGTGAAACTCGAGCGTGCCCGCCGACGCGACGCCGGTCTGCCCGACCTCGACGACTCGCTCGACGTCTTCCATACGCTCCGCGAAGGGGGGCGTGCGTTGCGGAAGACCTGGGGCGCGGCCGCGCGCGCCCTGGAGCGTGCCGACGCGGCTCAGAAGGAGTTCGATCGGCGTGGTCGTCAGGGACAATCGTGCCAGGGTCATGGCGCGCCTTTGAACCGGCTCTGGCGTCAGGCCGAGCGACTCTGGGATCAGGCCACGGCCGCCGAGACGGCCTGGCAACAGGCCAAGTCGGCGTTCGAGTTCTTCACCCCCGAAGGTCGCCTCAACGACCGGGCGCAGGCGGCGGCGGTCGTGGCGGCGGCGCTGCCGCACCTGGGCGGCGCGGCGTGGGCCAAGACCCGGCGGTTGTTGCTCCGACGGGAGAGCTTCACGTTCCTGGATCAGGTGCAACGAACGGTTGGCCGGGTTGGGTTTGGACCCCGACGTCTTGTCGGCGTTGCTGGACCTGGAAGGTCTGCGCCGCCAGCCCTGGCGGCTGTCGGCCGCCACACGCGCCTGGGCGTTGGTCCGCACCGTCCAGTTGACGAAGGCGTGTCCGGACTGGCATGACCAGGCGCGGCGGGTCCGCGCGGTGCTTCGCGGTGTCTGGCGTGCGAGCAGCCTGGTGGAATGCGTCAACAGCGTGGCGCGGATGCAGCAAGCGCGGCACCGGAAGATGACGCAGGAGTTACTGGACCTGAAGCGGTTGTACTGGAACCTGCGCCGGTTCCGGATCGGCCGCCGCAAGGATCAGACGCCGTACGGCCTGCTGGGCCTGAAGCTGCCCGACCTGAGCTTCTGGGAGTTCCTCAAGCTGACGCCGGAGGAATTGCGGGAAAAACTGTCCGCACAGGAGGATACGCCGTGAGATAGTGCCGGTCAGGGCACCATCGTTCTTCCCGATCTTGGCGTACGCCTCGACCAGGAGGTCTTCACGACTGAGGTGTCGATACACCCGCTCCAGACAGAGCCCCCGTCGTCCTCTGTCGGAGAGGACTTCGATCAACTTATGGATAAGCTGCATTCGCAGCACTCCTGATCGAGGTTGATCTTCGGTCCCCACAACACCTGCCCCCTTTCGTCGTGTCCCGGGCTGTAGTGCGCCCTGAAATCGGACCACCCGCTTGTGGTGGCTTTTGGTGCGACCGATCACTGCGATCGTCGCATGGCGATCCATTGCTGCTCGAACTCGCTCGGGGTCAGGTAGCCCAGCGAGGAGTGAATGCGCTTTCGGTTGTACACTTCATCCAGGAATCGGCCGAGCTGCCGCAGGGCGTCGGCGAAGTCCTCGTACTCCGTCAGGTCCACCTCCTCCTCTTTGATGGTCCGCATCAGCCGCTCGGCGTAGCCATTCTCCCTCGGCTCGCCCACGGCCGCCATGCTGATCGACGCTCCGACGGCCGTCAACGCCTCGACGTAGGCCGTCGCCGCATACTGCACCCCCTGGTCCGAGTGGTGGATCTCCGGCCTGGCACGCTCCAACGCCCGCATCAGGGCCACGAGCGTCAGCTCCAGCTCCAGGCTCCGCCCGAGGTTCCAGCCCCGGATCGAGCGGCCGAAGACGTCCATCAGGACTGCAAGATAAATGAACTCCTTCTTGAGTCGAATGTACGTGATGTCCGAGACCCAGACCTGATCGGGACGCACGACCTCCAGGGACTCGACCAGGTTCGGGAAGCGGGGAAAGCCGTGGACGCTGTCGGTCGTCCGGGGTCGCCTCGGCGGCGGTTCGCCGCTGAGGCCCATCTCCCCCATCAGGCGGCGGACCCGCTTGGCGTTGACGGTGTGCCCCTGCCGCCGGAGCATGACCGTCAAGCGTCGGTAGCCGTAGGTCGGCCATTCGCCCGCCAGACCCACCAGCGCCTCCCGCAACGGCCGGTCCTCCTCCGGCCGGGGCTCATGGTAGAGGCTGCTGCGGTGGACGTCCAACGCCTCGCAGAGCAGCCGGTCGGAGTCGCCGCCCCGGAGCTGCTCGATCACCGCCCGCCTCCGATCGAGTCCGAGGCCAGCAGCGTCGAGGCTTTTTTTTGGATCTCGATCTGGAGGGTCGCCCGGCCGAGCATCCGCTCCAGCTCGGCGATGCGGGCCTGGTCGCCCTCACGCTGCTCGTCGGGCTGGAACAGGGTATGCGCTCGCTGGAGGAAGTGGGCCTTCCAGAGCGAGAGCAGGTTGGGGCTGAGGGCGTGCTTGCGGCACGCCTCGGCCGGGGACTGGCGGCCGGTCAGAACGTCGAGGACGACCTGGGCCTTGAACTCGGGCGTAAATCGGCGTCGCTTCCGCATCGTGGTGTGCCTCCGGTCGGAGCCAGGCTTTCATTATGCACCTGGTCCGATCTCAGGGCGCACTACAAATCACAGGGCTACCATTTTGCCCAGTTCGGTCCAGCCCTCCAAGTCAGGCCGAGACTTGTGTAGAACAACGAGGGCTGGCGCCCCGGGCTCCATGCCGCCGCCCCTTCGGGGCGAAGAAAAAACCTTCCGGAACAGACTCTAAGCTAATGAGGTCCGGCCCCCGGGGGCGACTGCACCTTTGTCGGCGGATGGCGCCGCCGATCGTTGCCAGGGCAGCTCGGCGGCCGATGTCCCGGGCGGTGTCGGATCGATGAAGGTGGTTACTATTGGTGGCTTCCGAGGGCACAATAGCCGAGGGCCGGGTGGCCGGGTACGACGAGGTCGATCGGTGTGGGCGGGCGCTCCCATGGACATCATCGTCATCGACGACGAGGCCAACATCCGCCGCACCCTCCGCGTCGCCTTGGAGGCCGCCGGCCACCGGGTCCGCGGGGCCGCCACGGGGGCCGACGCGCTGGCGGAACTCGGCCGCCGGCCCTGCGACGCCGCCCTGATCGACCTGCGGCTCGTCGGCGAGTCGGGCCTGGACCTGATGCCGTCCCATCGCCCAGGTCGGCACCGTGGCCAAGTTGATCTTCAAGAATCTCCAGCACGACGGCACCCATTACCCCCTGCGGATCTCCGAGAAAGGCGTCAAGGCGTGTGAGATCCCTGTCTGCCATGACCTCCAGACAACCCTTCTGAGCTAAATCAAGACCGGGGACAATGAGTTTCATGAAAATTACGGTTGTCGACGATGAGGCCAATATCCGTCGAACGCTCCGCTTCGCGCTGGAGGCCGCCGGCCATGAGGTCCGCGAGGCGGCGTCGGGGGCCGAGGCGCTGGCCAGCATCAGCCGTCGGCCGTGCGACGCCGCCCTGGTCGACCTGCGGCTCGGGGGCGAGTCGGGCTTGGATCTCATCGGACCGCTGCGCGAGCAGGCGCCGCGGCTGATCGTGGTCGTCATCACGGCGCACGCCTCGATCGACTCGGCCGTCGAGGCCATGCGCCGCGGGGCCGACGACTACCTGCCCAAGCCGTTCACCCCGGCCGAGGTCCGCGCCGTGCTCGAGCGCGTCGCCCGGCAGCGCGGCCTGCGCGACCGGGTCGAGGCACTCGAGGACCGGGTCCGCAACGAGGTCCCCGAGGCGGACCTGGACGCGCGCGACCCGGCGATGGGCCGGGTGCTGGAGCTGACCCGCCGGATCGCCCCGACCGAGGCCGCCGTGCTGATCCGCGGCGAGAGCGGCACGGGCAAGGGCGTGCTCGCGAGGGCACTGCACGGCTGGAGCGGCCGGGCCGCCGGGCCGTTCGTGACGGTCAGTTGCCCGAGCCTCGGCTCCGAGTTGCTGGAGAGCGAGCTGTTCGGCCACGTGAAGGGCGCCTTCACCGGCGCCGTCCGCGACGCGGGCGGCAAGGTGGCCGCGGCCGAGGGCGGCACGCTCTTCCTCGACGAGGTCGGCGACCTGCCGCTCCCGTTGCAGCCGAAGCTGCTGCGGTTCCTCCAGGAGAGGCGGTACGAGCGGGTCGGCGAGGCGGCCGAGCGGTCGGCCGACGTGCGGCTGGTCGCGGCGACCAACCGCGACCTGGAGGCGATGGTCGCCGACGGCACGTTCCGCGAGGACCTGCTCTATCGGCTCAACGTGCTGGAGGTCGCCCTGCCGCCGCTCCGGGATCGCGCCGATCGCCTGGAGCTGGCCGACCACCTGCTCGCCTTCTTCGCCCGGCAGACCGGCCGGCGCCTGGACCGGCTTCACGAGCGAGGCCCGCGCCGCCATCGAGCGGCACCCCTGGCCGGGCAACCTCCGCGAGCTGCGGAACGCCGTCGAGCGGTCCGCCATCCTGGCCGCGGGGCCCGAGGTCGGCCTGGCCGACCTGCCGGAGCGGGTCGCCCGCGGGCCGCTCGTGGACGGGCGGGCCGACGCCGTCGAGGTCGGCGGGCCGGTGACGCTGGAGGCGTTGGAGGTCGAGCATCTTCGGCGGGTGCTCGCCGCGGCGCCGAACCTGGACGAGGCGGCGCGGACGCTGGGCGTCGACCCGAGCACCTTGTTCCGCAAGCGGCGGAAGTACGGGCTCTGAGCCCCCGCCTCGTCGTGCATCTTGCACGATCGCCCGTGCAATCTGCACGGACCCGGGTCGCGGTTCGAGCCGACCCGCGACCGGATCATTCACCCGTAATCATTGGCAGCAAATCACTTCGGCGATCCCCATCGACGGTGGCATGCCCCCTGCTTTGGGGAGTCGTCGCGATGGAGGAGCCCGATGTTCACGACGCTGCGGATGAGGTTGCTGATCGGCCTGGCCCCCTTGCTCGCCCTCGTGGTGGCGCTGGGGGTGTGGGCCATCGTCATGTTCGCCCGGCTGGGCGGCAACATCGACGTCATCCTGCGCGAGAACTACCGCAGCGTCCTCTACGCCGAGCGGATGAAGGAGGCGCTGGAGCGGATGGACTCGGCGCTGCTCTTCGCCCTCGGCGGCGAGGAGCGCCGGGCCCGCGAGCAGTTCGCCGAGAACCGGCCCGTCTTCGAGGAGCAACCTCGCCGCCGAGCTGGGCAACCTGACGCTGATCGCCGAGGGGGAGCCCGAGATGGCCGCCGACCTGGAGCGGATCCTTCTCGGAGTTCGTCGCCCTGGCCGACCGCTACTTCGAGCTGGGCCCCGGACAGGTCGAGGAGCGACGGAGGCTCTACTTCGATCGCCTTCTGCCGACGTTCCTGACGCTCAAGGGCCGCGCCGACGACGTCCTGCGGATCAACCAGGAGAACATGGAGGCGATGGACCGCAACGCCCGCCGCGCCGCGTCCGTGTCGATCCGCCTGATGGCACTGGCCCTGCTGGCGGCGATTGCCATCGGCACCCTCCTGGCGTTGGGCCTGAGCCGCTCGATCCTGCGGCCCATCCGGGCCGTCACCGCCGGGGCCCGCGCCATGGCCCGCGGCGACTACGACCAGGTCGTCCCCGTCGTCAGCCGCGACGAGCTGGGCGAGCAGGCCGGGGCGTTCAACACGATGGCCCGCCGCATCCGCGAGCTTCAGGCGGCCGGCGCCGCCCGCCTGCTCCGGGCCCAGCGGACGGCCCAGGCGACGATCGACTCGTTCCCCGACCCGGTCGTGATCGTCGACCCCTCCGGCGCCGCCGAGCGTGCCAACCCGGCCGCCTGCCGGATGCTGGGCGTCACCGTCGGCGACGGCATCGGCCGTCCCCTGGACGCCGCCGTCTCCGATCCGCGAGCCCCTCGGCTGCCGCGCTGCGGGGCGACGGCGACTACCTGCCGAGCAGCTTCGAGCAGGCGGTCACGCTCCGCGACGACGGCCAGGAGCGGGCCCTCCTGCCGCGCGTGCTGGCGATCCGCGACGAGCACGGCGAGCCGCTCGGCGCCGCGGTCGTGCTCCTGGACATCACCCGATTCCGACGCCTCGACCAGCTCAAGAGCGACCTCGTCTCGACGGTCAGCCACGAGCTGAAGACGCCGCTGACGAGCCTCCAGATGGCCGTCCACCTGCTGCTGGAGGAGGTCGTCGGCCCGCTGGCGCCCAAGCAGGTCGAGCTGCTGCTGGCGGCCCGGCAGGACTCGGACCGCCTGCTGGCGATGGTCAACGACCTGCTCGACCTGACCCGCATCGAGCAGGGCGCGTCCGGCTCGACCTCCGGCCGACGGCCCCGAAGGACCTGATCGCCGCCGCCATCGAGCGGTTCGAGGCGCGGGCCCGCGATGCCGGGGTCGAATTGGAGCGGTCGACGGCCAACGGCCTGCCTCCCGTGCCGATCGATCCCGACCGGATCGCCCACGTCTTCGACAACCTCGTCGGCAACGCCCTGGCCCACACCCCGGCCGGCGGCTCGGTGCGGCTGGCCGCCGAGGCCGCGGGCGATGCCGTCCGATTCACCGTCACCGACACCGGCGAGGGCATCCCGCCTGAGCACCTGCCGCACCTCTTCGAGAAGTTCTACCGCGTCCCCGGCACGACGTCCCACGGCGCCGGCCTGGGCCTGGCGATCGCCCGGGAGATCGTCGCCGCGCATGGGGGCGAAATCCGGGCCGAGAGCGATCCGGGCCGGGGAGCGACCTTCTCGTTCACCCTCCCGACCACCTCCGCGACGGCCGGGGAGCCCGACCGCTGAGCCCTTCACGTCAAGGCACACTCCGGGAGGCGAATCGCCCCGGTGGGGAGTCGATCCGATGAACAAGACGGCACGCATCCTGATCGTCGACGACGAGCCGAACGTCCGGCTCATGTTCCGCACCACGCTCGTCGCCGTCGGCCACGACGTGGCCGAGGCCGAGGACGGCGAGGCCGCCCTGGCCGCGCTCCGCGGGTCCGGGCCGTTCGACCTGGTGTTCCTCGACCTCCGCATGCCGCTGGTCGACGGCATGGCCACCCTGCGGCGGATGCGCGACGAGGGCCTGCTCGTGCCCGTGGTGATCGTCACCGCGCACGGCAGCGTCCCCGACGCCGTCGAGGCGATGAAGCTGGGGGCCATCGACTTCATCCAGAAGCCGGTCCGCCCCGAGGAGCTGCGCGAGGTCGCCGCCGAGGTGATCCGCCGCCACGCCGCGGCGCCCGACACGGACGGGGGGCGGGCGCCGACCGCCTCGGCCATCGAATCGTACCGCTTCGACGAGGTCCTCGCGCGGGCCAAGCGGGCCATGAGCCGGCTCCGCCCCACCGAGGCCGAGCTGTTCCTCCGGCGTGCCCTCGACCTGGACGACCGCTCGGCCGAGGCCCACACGCTGCTCGGCATCCTGCTGCTGGCCAAGGACGAGCCTCATACCGCCCGCGAGGAGTTCGAGCACGCCCTGGAGGCCGACCCCGACTACGCGCCCGCCAAGCACAACCTGAAGCATCTGCAAGCCCGCTACTCGTCCTGACCCGCCCCGGAGAGCGGAACCGATGTCGCTCGCCACGTTCGCCCTCGGCATGGGGGTCTTCGCACTGTTATTCGGCCTGGTCGCCGCGTGCGACCGGCTCTGACCCGCCGACGGAGGAGAACCGCCGTGCTCTACCTAGCGCCGCCCTGGCCCTCGCCGCGTTGTTCTACCTCGGGTACGCCATGATCCGGCCCGAGTCCTTCTGACGAACCGCGACCGAATCGATCGGAGAGTTGACCCGTGGACCCGTCCAATGCCTGGCTGCTGCCGACCTGGGCCTTCGCCCTGCCGATCGCGGCGGCCGTCCCGATCGGCTGGTGGATGCGGCGCATGCTCGACGTGCCGCACGAGCGTGCCGGCCGCGGCCTCGACGCCATCCCCTTGGCGATGCGTCGCGCCCTCATCGGCCGCGAGCCGGCCCGCGCGGACTGGAAGGCGTACGCCTTCGCCATGCTCGCGTTCAACGCGATGCTGTTCGCCCTGACGTTCCTGCTGCTGAGCCTCCAGCAGCACCTGCCGCTGAACCCCGACGCCAGGGGGCCGATGACCGGCGACCTCGTCTTCAACACCATCTGCTCGTTCGTCACCAACACGAACCTGCAGCACTACTCGGGCGAGGTGTCGCTGTCCTATTTCAGCCAGCTCGGCGTCATCGCCTGGCTGCAGTTCGTCACGCCGGCCGCCGGCCTGTGCGTGATGCTGGCGGCCATCCGCGGCCTGCGCGGCGACGAGCACCTGGGCGACTTCTACCTCGACCTGATGCGCGTCCTCTGCTTCGTCCTCGTGCCGATCGCCCTGGTCGTCGCCGTGCTCGCTCGTCGCCTGCGGCATGCCGATGACCTTCGACGGCGCCGCGGTGGCGACGACGCTGGAGGGCGGCGAGCAGGTGATCGCCCGCGGGCCCGTGGCCGCCGAGGTGTCGATCAAGCAGCTCGGCACCAACGGCGGCGGCTACTTCGGCCCCAACTCGACGCACCCGTTCGAGAACCCCTCGCCCTGGAGCAACATGATCGAGCTGGTGGCGATCCTCCTGATCCCGATGGGGACGATCGCCATGTTCGGGTTCATGCTCCGCGACGGCCGGCACGCCGCGGTCGTCTTCGGGGTGATGCTGGCGATCTGCGTCGCCGGGGCCTCGTTCGCCATCCTAAACGAGGTCGAGCCGAACGCCGCGACGACCGGCCTGGCGGTCGAGCCGGGGCCGAACATGGAGGGCAAGGAGGTCCGGCTCGGCCCGGTCTCCGGCGCCACCTGGGCCGTCTTCACCACGGCGACCTCCAACGGCTCGGTCGACAGCATGCACGACAGCCTCAACCCGCTGGCCGGGATGATGCCCATGAGCATGATGATGCTCAACGTCGTCTTCAGCGGCATCGGGGCCGGCTTCCTGAACATGGTGTCCTACATCATCGTCGCCGTCTTCCTGGCCGGCCTGATGGTGGGCCGGACGCCGGAGTACCTCGGCAAGAAGGTCGAGGCCACGCGAGGTGAAGCTGGCGATGCTGGCGATCCTCTTCCACCCGCTGCTCATCTGCGGCGGCTCGGCGCTGTTCGCGGCGACGTCGTGGGGACAGGACACCGTCAACAACCCCGGCCCGCACGGCTTCAGCGAGATCGTCTACGAGTTCTCCTCGGCCGCCGCGAACAACGGCTCGGGCTTCGAGGGCCTGGGCGACAACACCCCGCCGTGGAACATCGCCACGGGCATCGTCCTGCTGCTGGGGCGGTTCCCGGCCATGATCTTCCCGCTGGCCATCGCCGGCTTCCTGTCCCGGAAACGCCGCGTGCCGGAGACGACCGGCACGCTCCGCACCGGCAACCTGACCTTCGCCGTGATGCTGCTGGGCACGGTCATCCTCGTCGGCGCCCTGGCGTTCCTGCCGACGCTCGTCCTCGGGCCGGTGGCCGACCACCTGGCGACGGTCCCGGCGCCCTGAGCCGAGCCCGACGCGGGCGGAAGGCCGACCGATTCGGTCATCGTCGACCGGGGCGAATGCACGTGCCCGTCGCCGTTTCCACTCATCCTTTATCCACGAGAGATCGTCGACCATGAGCCTCGATACCGATGTCGGCGCGCAACGCTCGCCCGTCGACGCCCAGGCCCGCAAGCTCCAGAGGCGGCACACCCGCCGGCAGGGGCTGTTCGAGCCGACCCTCCTCCGCCAGGCCGCCGCGCGGTCGCTCGCGATGCTCGACCCGAGGATCATGGCCCGCAACCCGGTCATGTTCCTCGTCGAGGTGGGGACGGTGCTCACGGCCCTGGTGACGATCCAGTCGATCGTCGCCGGCGCGTCGATCGGCCTGATCGTCTACCAGGCGTGCCTGGCCGTGCTGCTGCTGCTGACCGTCCTGTTCGCCAACTTCGCCGAGGCCCTGGCCGAGGCCCGCGGCAAGGCCCAGGCCGACAGCCTGCGGGCGACCCGCCAGGACACGCCCGCCCTGCGGGTCGCCCACGCCGGCGACACCGAGGGGGAGACGGTCCCCTCGACCCGCCTGCACTCCGGCGACCTCGTGCGCGTCGAGGCCGGCCGGGTGATCCCGGCCGACGGCGAGGTCGTCGAGGGGGTCGCCTCGGTCGACGAGTCGGCCATCACCGGCGAGAGCGCCCCGGTCATCCGCGAGGCCGGCGGCGACCGCTCCGGCGTCACGGGCGGCACGCGGGTCCTCTCCGACCACATCGTCGTTCGGGTCACCGCCGAGCCGGGCGAGAGCTTCCTCGACCGCATGATCGGCCTGGTCGAGGGCGCGATCCGCCAGAAGACGCCCAACGAGATCGCCCTGACGATCGTCCTGGCCGCCTTCTCGCTGGTCTTCCTGATCGTCACCGCCACGCTCTACCCGATGGGCCTCTACTTCGGCCTGACGCTGGACATCCCGACCCTGATCGCCCTGCTCGTCTGCCTGATCCCGACGACGATCGGGGCGCTGCTGGCGGCCATCGGCATCGCCGGCATGGACCGGGCCCTGCGGGCGAACATCCTGGCCAAGAGCGGCAAGGCCGTCGAGGTGGCCGGCGACATCGACACGCTGCTGCTGGACAAGACCGGCACGATCACGATGGGCAACCGCCGCGCGACGCGGTTCGTCCCGCTCGGCGACGTGACCGAGCGCGAGCTCGCCCGCCTGGCCGGGCTCGCCTCGCTGGCCGACCAGACGCCCGAGGGCAAGAGCATCCTCGACCTCGCCCGGCAGCAGGCCGCCCTCGACGGCCAGGCGCCCGAGGGAGCCTCGTTCGTCGAGTTCACGGCCCAGACCCGCATGAGCGGCGTCGACCTGCCCGACGGCACCCGGATCCGCAAGGGGGCCCCCGACACGATCGCCCGCCACGTCGAGGGCCTCGGCGGCGCCGTGCCCGACGGCTACCAGGCGACGGTCGACGGCATCGCCTCGGACGGCGCCACGCCGATCTCCGTGGCCGAGGGCGGCCGCCTCGTCGGCGTCGTCAAGCTGGAGGACATCCTCAAGCCCGGCATCCGCGACCGCTTCGCCCGGCTCCGCCAGATGGGCCTGCGCGTGGTGATGGTCACGGGCGACAACCCGCTGACGGCCCGCGCCATCGCCGAGCAGGCCGGCGTCGACGACTTCATCGCCCAGGCCACGCCCCGAGGCGAAGCTCGACTACATCCGCAAGGAGCAGGAGGGCGGCAAGCTCGTCGCCATGATGGGCGACGGCACCAACGACGCCCCGGCGCTGGCCCAGGCCGACATCGGCGTCGCCATGAACAGCGGCACCCAGGCCGCCAAGGAGGCCGGCAACATGGTCGACCTCGACAGCGACCCGACCAAGCTCATCGAGGTCGTCGAGATCGGCAAGGGCCTGCTGATGACCCGAGGCGCCCTGACGACCTTCTCGATCGCCAACGACCTGGCCAAGTACTTCGCCGTCATCCCGGCCATGTTCATCGTCACCCTGCCCGAGCTTCGCGGTGCTCGACCTGATGGGCCTGGCGACGACCGGCGGGGCCTACTCGGCGATCCTCGCGGCGGTGATCTTCAACGCGATCATCATCCCGCTGCTGATCCCGATCGCGCTGAAGGGCGTGAAATACCGCCCCGTCGGGGCCGACGCCCTGCTGCGGCGGAACCTGCTGTACTACGGCCTCGGCGGCATGATCGCCCCGTTCGTCGGCATCAAGCTGATCGACCTGGCCATCGACCCGCTGCTCGCCCTGCTGCCGTTCGCCTGAGCCGCCATGAACCAAAGACAAGGGACAAATTCCGATGATCCGCCAGCTCGTCAACGCCCTGATCGCCAGCGTCGTGACCTTCGCCCTGTGCGCCGTCGCCTACCCGGCGGCGGTCTGGGGTGTCGGCCAGCTCCTCTTCCCCACGAACGCCGACGGCAGCCTGCTCTACAGCCGAGACCGCACGGTCCTCGGGTCGGCCCTGGTCGCCCAGCCCTTCAAGTCCGACCGCTACTTCCACCCTCGGCCGTCGGCCGTCGACTACGCGGCCGACGCCACCGGCGGCTCGAACCTCGGGCCGAAGAGCCCCGTGCTGCGCGAGCAGATCGCCGAGCGGGCCGAGGCACTCGGCGCCACCGAGGACCGGCCCGCGCCGCCGGACCTCGTCACCGCCTCCGGCTCGGGGATCGACCCGGACATCAGCCCCGAGTCGGCCCGCTACCAGGCGGGCCGGGTGGCCGGGGCGCGGGGCCTGGCGAACGGGACGCGTGCTGGAGCTGATCGACGTGCACGTCGATCGGTCGGGCTACGTCATCGGTGCCCCGCCGCGCGTCAACGTCCTGCGGCTGAACCTGGCCCTCGACGCCCTCGAATGATCCGAGCCGGAGCCCCGATCATGGCCGCCGACGCCGAAGCGACCCGCCCGAACCCCGAGCAGTTCCTCCAGCTCATCCGCAAGCAGCGGCGCGGGCGGCTGAAGGTCTACCTCGGCTCGGCCGCCGGCGTGGGCAAGACCTACGCCATGCTCCGCGAGGGGCACCGCCTGAAGGGCCAGGGCGTCGACGTGGCCGTCGGCCTCGTCGAGACCCACGGCCGTCCCGAGACCGCCGAGCAGCTCGGCGACCTGGAGGTCATCCCCCCGAGGGAGATCGAGTACCGCGGCGTGACGCTCCGCGAGATGGACCTCGACGCCGTGCTCGCCCGGCGGCCGACGGTCTGCCTCGTCGACGAGCTGGCCCACACCAACGCCCCCGGCAGCCGCAACCCGAAGCGTCATCAGGACGTCGAGGAGCTGCTCCGGGCCGGCATCCACGTCATCACGACCGTCAACGTCCAGCACCTGGAGAGCCTCTACGACGAGGTCGAGCGGGCCACCGGCGTGAAGGTCAAGGAACGGCTGCCCGACTCGGTGCTGGCCGAGGCCGATCAGGTCGTCAACGTCGACCTCTCCGCCGAGGACCTGCTGGAGCGGCTTCAGGCCGGCAAGGTCTACCCGCCGGAGCGGGTCGAGCGGGCGATGGCCCACTTCTTCACCGAGGCCAACCTCACCCGGCTCCGCGAGCTGACGCTCTCGGAGCTGGCCCACCTGGTCGACCGCCGCACCCGCCGGGCCGAGGCCGACCGCGCCCCGGCCTCGGCGACCGACCGCGTGATGGTCGGCCTCTCCAGCCGCAGCCCCAACGCCCCGGGCCTGCTGCGGAAGGCCGCCCGCCTGGCCGACCGGCTCGATGCCCCCTGGTACGCCGTCTACATCCAGACTCCCGACGAGGACCTCACCCGGATCGACGCGGCGACGCAGCGGCAGATCGGCAAGAACCTGGAGCTGGCCCAGCAGCTCGGGGGCATCCCGATGACCTTCAAGGGCCCGGACGTGGCCAGCACGATCGCCTCGTTCGCCCGCGAGTACGAGATCAGGGTCATCGTGCTCGGGAAGTCGCGGCAAGCCTGGTGGAGGCGCCTCCTGCGAGGATCGCTCCTGGAGGCCGTGCTCGCGAAGACCACCGGGGCCGATGTCCTCGTCGTCGACGTTTGAAAAGTGGTTTGGGAGCAGATCTCGATCTGACGATCCTACTCCCCCTGCCCCGTCATCGCGGGAGGAAGCCGAGAAGCGGAACCAGGATCGATGCGGTGCCAGAGAGCGTCAAAGAAACCGCGCCAATTACCGGCTCTCCCGCACTTTTGATGATCTGCGGTCGTAGAAGAAGCATCCCCTCACCATCTCAACCCATCTCGAACCGCGTCCCCGGAGCCGTGGGTTGCTTCCGCTCGATCTGCTGGGCCTCCCGACGGGAGCCGCCTCATCCACGCCTGTCTTGACGTCGAGAACCTGACCGTCCATCTGGCGACCACCGCCCCCACGGCGGCTTGCCCCTTGTGCGGCTCCGACTCACCCCGCGTTCACAGCCGCTACACCCGCCGGCTCGACGACCTGCCCTGTCTCGGCCGGCGCGTGCGACTTCAGTTCGCCGTCCGCCGCTTCGTGTGCCCACAGCCCGACTGCCCACGACGCATCTTCACCGAGCGACTCCCGGGGTTCGCCGCACCGTGGGCACGGACCACCGACCGGCTTCGGCAGACCCAGACGGACATCGGCTCGTCGCTGGGCGGGGAGGCCGGTGCTCGCCTCGCCGCACGTATGGCGGTAACCACAAGCCCCGATACACTGCTGCGACGGGTCAAGGGGCTCAAGAACGAGCCGACCGGGACGCCTCGGGTCGTGGGGATTGATGACTGGGCGTGGCGCAAGGGGCAGTGCTACGGCACCATCGTCGTGGACCTGGAACGCAGCGACGTCATCGACCTGCTCCCCGACCGCGAGGCGGACACCGTCGCGGCCTGGCTCAAGGCCCGTCCCGGCATCGAAGTGGTCAGCCGGGACCGTTCGGGGACCTACGCCGAGGCCGCAACGCAGGGCGCCTCCCAGGCCGAGCAGGTCGCCGACCGCTGGCACCTGCTGAAGAACCTGCGCGAAGCCGTCGAGCGAGTGCTCGAACAACACTCTGCGGCCATCAACGCGGCCCTCATGGCCCTGGAAGCCCCTCCGGGGCCGGACCGCGATCCGACAGCCCCCCAGACCGACGCAGCCGTACCGGCTGCCGAACCGCCCCCGCCGGGACCGCCGGTCGAGCCGGCCCCGGAGTCGCCACGACTCCGGGCCGAGCGGGCGAGACGTCGGGAGCTGGTCGAGCGGTTCGAACGCGTCCACGAACTCCACAAGCGGGGCTACCCGGCCGCCCGGATCGCCCGGGAACTGGGCCTGTCGCGGCGGTCCGTGTTCCGGTACCTGCGGCGCGAGACGTGCCCCGCCTGGGACCTCCGCGGGTCACGCCGGTCGCGGCTGGACGGGTACCGGGAGTGGATCGACGCCCGGATCGCCGAGGGCTTCATCAACGTCGCCGCCTTGCACCGGCAGTTGACGGAACGCGGCTTCAAAGGGTCCTACGGCAGCGTCTACGCGTTCGTCTCGAAGCGGCTCGGAGCGGCCGGCAAGAAGCGAGAGCGCCTCAACGCGGCCACTCCGCCGGCCCCGAGGCCGCCGTCGGCAAGGCAGCTCTCCTTCGCGTGGGCCCGACGACCAGAGAACCGCACGCCTCCCGAACAGGCACGGCTCGACGCCATCCGCGGCTGCAGCGTCGAGTTGGCCGCGGCGCTGGACCTGGCCGACGGGTTCGCGGACCTGATCCGTAAGAAGTCGACCGAGACCTTGAGCGAGTGGATGGGGCGAGGTGAGGCCTCGTCCGACCCGGAGCTGCGCCGGTTCGCCGAAGGCATCCGTCGTGACGAGGCGTCCGTGCTCGCGGCGGTGACCGAGCGGTGGAGCAACGGCCCGGTGGAGGGTCATGTGAACCGCCTGAAGACGATCAAGCGGCAGATGTATGGCCGGGCGGGGTTCGTGCTCCTGCGGGCGCGGGTGCTCAGCGCGGCCTGACAGGAAGCCTACGGCGGCAACGCTGTCGGAAGTCGAGCAGCCGGCATCATCAAAAGTGCGGGAGAGCCGGTATTTGGCGCGGTTTCTTCGAAGCTATTTGGCACACTGCAGAAGGTGTATCGACTGTCCAGAGAGACGGCCCTGTCTCAAGAATCCCCGGCGTGCGGTCACCTCTGAGACTTTGAATTGCGAGACGAGTTGTCGAGACGGTTCTGGCCCGGCTTCGAGCGGACCCACGGCAGAGTCCGGCATGTCTTACCCAAAGGCCGATTCTGAGCCAGGGGCCAATGCCTCGGAGAAGTCCGATGCGAGGCCGAAATCATGCGTCCTCGGGGGCAGAGGACGCAGCGATGACCTCGCAATTTGTCGCTGCTGAGGCCCCGGCCCCCCGGGCTTTCGTCCGGCTTTAGAACAGGTGATACGCCTTCGCATTCCAGGCGCGGGCCAGCTCCGGGTCGTCGGCCCGTCGAAGCAGCTCGTAGCAGCTGTAGGGGTACTTGAACACGTGCCCGATGCCCAGGGAGTGCTCATCGCGCTTCTCCCAGTAGGCCGTGTCGGTGGGCCGCAGGTCGCTCGGCCGGTGGTCCGGGATCCGCCTCGAATCGGCGTCCGGCCCCTGGCGGGTCACGGTCACATACTTGCGGAAGGCGGTGCGGCAACTCTCCGCCCATTCGACGTCCCCCATGTCCGCCAGCTCCACCAGCGCCTGGCCGAAGGTCAGCATGTGACCGGCGAACCCCTGGCCGAACCCGACGAACCGATCGATCGCCGCCATCGCCTCGCGCAGGATGAACTTCGAGGCGGCCGCCGAGTCCGCGAACGGCGGCGGATCGACGTCGGGGTCCGGTTCCACGTCGTGCCAGGGCGTGAAGGAGCGGATCAGGCGACAGACCCCGTCGATCCGCTTGGGCGTGGCCGCTTCGGGGTGCAGGCGGAACGCCTTGGTCGCCAGCATGGCGAAGATCGCGTCGTGGCCGACCTGCCGGAGCACACCGCCCCCCTCTGCCAGGGCGATTCCGATCTCATCGATCCGCTCCGGTCGGGGATCGGCGTCCGGGAAGGACTCGCACAGCGGGGTCGAGGCCCAGTTCCGGTCGAACAGCTCGATGATCCTGGCCGTCGCCCGTTCGTCCAGGTCGTTCTCGACGCACAGCAAGTGGGCGGCCACCATGCTGGCGCCGCGATGTCCGTCGGCGAAGTAGTCGAACTGGGGGGCCCTGGCCAGGGCGTTGAGGCCGAGCCTCACCAGCCGGGTGTCCGAGAGGTCGCGGTCCTGACGGGGCGTCGTCGCACCGACGGCCGGAAGGCCCGTCAGCAGGCCGCCGAGGACCACCGCCGTCCGTTTTCCGAAGTCTCTGCGGCCGATGTCGTGGTCCATGATGTCTCCGGGGTTGGGATGAGCGGCGAGGCGAGGTGAGGTGGTCGCGACGGCGAGGGACCGCCCCGATTCGTCGCGGACGAGCCCCTCGCGCATCGGGCCGATTCGTGCCGACACCACGCCGGCATCGTAGTCTATTCTCTTGGGCGTTCGCCTCCCGGGCAACGTTGCCGTGTCGTGGGAGCTTCGCCAGGAACCGGGCGGATCTGATGGCGACGCATTTCGGAGCAGAAAGCGAACCCGCTGGAACCGGGCCCGAGCGCCTCGTTTATCGGACGTTTTCGGAGACCGCCCGCTACCGGAAGTCAGATGCGCCTGCACCGTCCGATAATCGCATTATGTTTCCACGGGTCCAAATGGGTCTCGAGTGACTGGTCCGTCCACTCGCGAATAAGGGGCGACGGCCGCCGGGAGTTCCGACGATCGTCGCCCCGTCCGGACGGATGCTGGCAGAGCTATTTTGTCACGTGGATGTCGCTGCCAGGGGCATAGACGACCACGGGGATACGGCCCGCCAGGAGGACGACAGCCAGGAGGATGACAGCCAGGAGGACAACGGCCAGGTCGGGGTGCTCGGTGGCCCATCGACGCAGGCGGCGCAACATGATCTTGCCCCTTGACTCGGGGCTTGCCGCGGCGGATGCTACTCACTGAAGGGTCCTCGAATGGTGTGAGAGCCAGTTTTGGGACCGTCCATCGCGGCCCGGGGGGTCTGAATCACCCCCCGGGCCGCTTTTATTTTGCAGGGGTGCGGACGGTCGAAGCGGCCCCTGTTAACTAAGCACTACTCTAGAACTCCCTAAAAGGCTGCGGAACCTGTTAACGGTTTATGGGAGATCAGAACCCTCGATTGACCAGAAGTCCAGTAGATTTCCCGATTTCGGTCTCGCCAAGGCGTTGACAGATTGGAAAAAAATTCCGACCGTCACGGAGTTCGACATGCTTGAAGCACTCCGGCCCTGCACTGGTATGGCCGTACTTGCGGCGGTTTCCCTTGCTGTTATTGGGTTTCCGGATGAGGAACCAATGACCTAAGTCGCCGCTAAGGTCCGCATCTTTACCGCGTTCCCGAATGTCGAGGAAGAAATCCAGGAATACCCCTGCCCTACCCGATCCGGTTGTTGATGTCCCAACTCGGAAACGCGCTTTGAATGACGAAGACCTCGGGACTCCTCGAAGCCGAGATCCGATACAGGCCCTACAACCCCATCATATGGGCGATGATACGGGAAGTAATCTGGTTACAGCCGGGCAATGATGATATCAGGGCGAACAACCCATACAGACCGCAGGAGCAGTAGTCCGTCCCCGGCCGATACCCGGCCCGCTCGGCGTTCCCCACCGATGCGAACCTTACCAGGCAGCGTTCTGGCACCCAGGGGGTGACCTTCTACCGTACCGTCACGAGCGGCCGGAGCTGCTCCAGCTTCACCGAGCCGATCCCGTTGACCTCCAGCAGGTCGTCCACCGTGCGGTACGGCCGCCCGGCGATGATCCGCGCCGCCAGCACCGGCCCGATCCTCGGCAGGCCCCGCAGTTCCTCCGCCGTGGCCGCATTCAGGTCGATCCTCGGCGGCTCGGGCATCGCGCCGGGCGGCGTGGGCGGAGATTGATCCGGGACGTTTCGCCCGAGAACACAAATTGGAATTCCTCGCTTCAATAAATAACGGGACGACCGCCATTCGGTTTCCGGCAAGAAACGAACGTGGCCATGCCAACCCCTAGGGCCAGCAACAACAGCCTGTCCGAGACCTGTACGGGCCACGGGCCGGGGATACGATGGGGCGATGGCTCTCCGGCGGATGCTGAGGGCATCGCCACCCGGACGGACGGTTTTGTGCTCATCATGGAGAGACTGCGGGCCTTGTTGGTGATGTGCCCGGGGCCCGCCGTTTTCGTCGCCCCCGCTCGCGAGCCGTCCCGTGCCGCAGGCCCTCGCCCGACACCTCGAGACCGTGCCCCGACGGCCCTGGCCCGATCGGCCCGTCCCGATCGCCCTGGTCATCACCGAGCTGGACCTCGGCGGGGCGGAGCGCGCCCTGGTGGCGCTGGCGACCGGCCTCGACCGCCGTCGCTGGGCGCCGACGGTCGTTTCCCTGGGGCCAGGGGGTGCTGACCGGCCCTCTGCGCCCGCCGACGTGCCGGTTCGCTGCCTGGGCGTCCGCCGGGATCGCCCGGTCGGGGCGGTGCGACGGCTGGCCAGCGAATTGAGGGCCATTCGGCCCGTTCTGGTCCAGAGCTTCCTGTTTCACGCCAACGTGGCGACGCGTCTGGCCGCGCCACTGGCCGGGCGCCCTGGGTTCTGAGTGGGCTCCGGGTCGCCGAACACCAGAAGCGCTGGCACCGGGCCCTGGACCGGCTCACGGCGGGGCTGGGGACCGGATCGGTTTGCGTCTCGGAAGGGGTCCGACGGTTCAGCCGGGACGTCGGCCGCATCGACCCGGATCGTCTGGTCGTGATCCCCAACGGGATCGACCCGACCGTGTTCGACCGTGCCGAGCCGGTGGACCGTCGCACGATCGGTGTCCCGAAACAGGCCCACCTGGCCCTGTTCGTCGGTCGGCTGGACGAACAGAAGGGGTTGCCGATCCTGCTGGAAGCCGCCGTAAAGGTGGCGGCGGCTCGGCCCGACTGGCATCTGGTTATTGTTGGCGACGGGCCAGCGCGACCGGTTTGACATGGCGTTGGCCTCCCGGATGGCCCTCGTCGGGCGAATCCACCGGCTGGGTCGTCGTGACGACGTGCCGGGCCTGTTGCGCGCCGCGGACATTCTCGTTCTGCCCTCGCTCTGGGAGGGCATGCCGAATGTCGTGCTCGAGGCGATGGCCGCCCGCCTCGCGGTGGTCGCCACGGACGTCGAGGGGACCGAGGACCTGGTCCTGCCCGGCCGAACCGGCTGGCTGGTGCCGCCTCGCGATGTCGAGGCCCTGGCCGAGGCCCTGCTCCAGGCCGCCGCGAACCCGTTACAGACGCGGCGGCGCGGCGCGGCCGGCCGGGCACGAGTCGAAAGCCAGTTCCGCATGGATCGCATCGTGCGGGATTACGAAAACCTCTGGTCCCGCGTCCTGGGCCACGAGCCGGTGTCGCGAGTGGACCTTGAGCCCTCTTCGAGCGCACTCCGCTCGTCCTCGAATTCCCTCACGGAACCCCGTCCCCTGCAAGGTTGAGGCTCCTCCGAGGGCCCGTTCCGCTCCGGGAGGAATTCCGGCAACATCTCGATTGCGGACTTTTCAACACAAGGTTGATGGTCTATGATCGGCCACATATCGAGTCCCCCATGGGACATACCACCCCCTGTCGGATAGGTACGCGTTAACGTGGACAGGGAGCGTGCCACCAACCACGATATCTTCGGGAGGAAACGATTTGATGAGGATTTTACGCAACTCCCTGTTTCTGAGCGTTGCGCTCGCGGCGCTGCTCGTCGGCCCGATGCGGCCCGCCTCGGCGGCGTACCTGCGGGTTGTCCCGACGTCCCCTCCCACCGTGGCCCCGAACGACCCCGTTCCGCTCACGACCATCGCGAACGTGGGGGACACCCGAAACTTCACCGTCGAGCTCGTGACGGGGGCCGGGGAGGGGTTCACCCTCGGCACCTACGAGATCGCCCTCATGACCGACCCGGCGATCCTCGCGTTAAGCAACCCCGTGGCCGCGTTCAGCGGCACGTTCTCCGTGGGGCTCCCGGCCGCGGGGGTCGCGACGGTTGCCTACGTAGGCTCCAGCAGCATCGCGGCCTCCAGCGTCTCTCCGCTACTCACCTTCGACGCCACGGCGTTGGGGATAGGATCTACGAGCCTGAACATCATCGTTGGCTTCGGGAACACGACGACCGGTGTCAATTCGGTTACGGGCGCCCCGATCACGCTGACTCCCCCCCGACCGACGGGATTGATTCGCTCATCGACGCCCCGGTCAACGTCGTCCCCGAGCCGAGCTCGATCGCGCTGGTGGGACTTGGCGGCGTGGTGGCCCTGATGGGCCTGGGGCGCCGTCGCCTCCGCCGGGCGACCGTCTGAACACGTCAACCGATGGCTGGCGAACCGCCGCAACGACCGCGCGACCGTCCACCACCACGGGGGCGCGATGGGTTCTTCCCATCGTGCCCCCGTGGTGCGTTACCAGGACGTACCCGTTTGGCCCCCCGACGCCTCGACTGGGTCCTTGCGGGCCACGCAGCCATCGCCCCGTCACGGGGTTCCCCCTGGGCAGCCAGGTGGCGGGGACCGGCCATCCTGGGATCACCTGGTCGGCTCGGGACCGGCTTGTTGCGAACCGAACCCCCCTGTTGGTCGGGCGTGTGCCCGAAAGTAAGCCCCAGTTCGGCAAGCGGGCCAGGGAGGAATGCGGGTCGGGAGACGCCTCTACCGACGATCGTGACGGCCTGTCCGGTTTTACGGACAGAGCACCGGAAAGATCGAAATGTTTCCGCCCGGGGCGTGTGCTTGAAAGTAAGACACGCTGGAAAGGCTCCCTGGAAGCCTGAAATATTCCAGGGACGCAAATCCATGCTCAAGTTCCACTAAGGGAAAACCCGAAACCATCTGATTTCGAGGCCCCACCCGTCACCGTGTGCCTGAAACGAAGCGATTTTTTTCCAACCCGTGTGCCTGAAAGTAAGCCCGGAGCAACGAAAGTCCGTGTGCCTGAAAGTAACACGCCGTGCGACCAGGTTGATCCGGCGTGTGCCTGAAAGTAAGGGCGCGTGTGCCTGAAAGTAAGGGCGCGTGTGCCTGAAAGTAAGGGCGCGTGTGCCTGAAAGTAAGGATCCGTGTGCCTGAAAGTAAGCCCCGAAATTATAAATCCGGAAATTTTCTGGGTTTATGTCGAAAAATTCGTTGTACCTTCTTTATATTGTTTTAACTTCTCCACACTGGACTGAGTTGTGTGTGTTCATGCTTCCCGAACGGGTCGACTCCCTCAACGACGTGGCACCCGGCGGCGCGACCGTTCCCCGGTTCGTGAAGGTCGAGGCGAACCTCCTGCGACTGCCGCTGTTCGCCCTGCACACCAAGGGGCTGCGGTCGCTCGATGCGATCGAGTGCCGCGGCCAGTTGACCCGCAAGGAGGTCACGCACGAGTTCACCTTCCGAGCCTTTCGCAGCACGGCGACCTCGTACCCGGGCCCCCTGGCCCGTTCGGCGCATCTGGCGTTTCTGAGCTTGTTGACGGAGCGCGGGTTGCCCCTGGAAAACCCGATCACCTGGAGCTGGCGCGATCTCTGCCGACGGATGAGGATCACCTGCTCCGGGCGCACCGTCGAGCGGCTCAAGGGGGCGATCCACTCCACCGCCGGTCTGTACATCCTGAGCACGCATGCCCTGTTCTCCAAGCCGGACAACAAGCGAATCAGCACCCGAGAGGAAGGGTTGCGGCTTTACGAGCGCGTCTGCTTTCTGGGCTCGGAGCTTCCCGACGGCCGCACCGCCGATACGAACCATCTCTGGCTCAGTGACTGGTATCTGGCCAACCTGAACGCGCTGTTCACCGCGCCGCTGGACTATGATCTCTGGCTCCGCCTGGAAGACCGCAGCCCGATCGCCAGCCGGCTCTACGAGTTCCTGCTGATCAATTTCTACAGCGGGGTGCCGGTCCTGCGGATCAACTACGAGACGCTCGTGCAGTTCTTGCCGATCAAGCCGGAGCAGCACCCCTCGCAGGCCCGGCAGCAGCTTGGCCCGGCGCTGAAACATCTGGTGGCGATGGAGGTCATCGACGACGTGGCCTGGGCCTCCAGCCGCGACGGTCTGGCCCAGCTCCACTTCCATCGGGGCAAGCATTTGAACGCGCCGCCCGATCGCGCCTCGGGCTTGCCTCAGCTCGAGGAGTTCGTGGGGTCGGTGGCCGTCGAGGAGGTGCGAACCCTGAAGCCGCCGGAGTGGACCGTGGTCGTCGACTTTCATCGGCTCTGGACCGGCCAGGAACCTCGACGGCCGACCAGGGGAGAACTGGAGCTGCGCGCGAACTGCTCAGTGTGCATGGTCCGGTGAAGCTCAAGGCGATGATCCAGGTCGCCGTCAAGCGGATGAAGGTGAAGTGGCCCGACGCGAAGACCTTCGGCAGCGTCCGCCGTTACCTCGACGAGGCCGCTGCCCTCTACGACCAGGACCAGAAGCGGCTCGACGCGGAGAAGAAGGAACAGGCACGACGTCAGAAGGAGCGTGAGGAGGCCGAGCGTCAGCGTGCCCGACAGGGCCGCTTCGAGGCCACCTGGCGACCCGTCTGGGACGATCTCCCCGAGCCCGAACGCGACGCCATCCGCCGCGCCGTCGTCGGCCAGAACCCGTTTCTCGAACGGATGCCGAGCATCGCCGAGAGCTTCTGCCTCGAGGAGCTCGCCCGTCGCCGCGACGCGGCGGTGTCCTGAGCCCAGGTCGGGCGGGATCGCCACCGTCGCCGCCCGCCCGCTCGGTCGATCGGTGGGGAACGAGAACCCGACACGCGAGGAGGCCGTCTGCAAATTGCAGACGCCCCCCCTGCCCTGCTCTGTCGTCACGGGATCGCGGCGAGTCAGGCCGCCTCGATGATCTCAGGACCAGCGTCGGCCTCGATGCGATCGGCGATGGCTCGGAGGTCGCCGGCGATGTCGGCCGGGGCGTGCTTGCTGGTGAACTGGATCGTCACCTTGACGCCGAGCGGGCCGCGGTGCTTCTGCTCCGAAGGACCGCGGGATTTGACCGTCTTCTTCTTGCCGACTCGGGCGGCGGCGGACTCCTGCCGTCGGCGAACCTCGGCGACGGTCTGGCCGTGGTCGAGCTTCTCGGCGACGATCTTCGCCGCCACG
This sequence comes from uncultured Planctomycetales bacterium, assembly GCA_963752755.1. Taxonomy (GTDB): domain Bacteria; phylum Planctomycetota; class Planctomycetia; order Isosphaerales; family Isosphaeraceae; genus CAVVZJ01. Next base: position 27,062 of record CAVVZJ010000018.1, read on the forward strand.
GCCTTCTGCGCCTCGGGCTCGGTCAGCTTGGTCAGTTCGTAGCCGGCGGTCGCCTTGATGGTGCCGGCGTCGACCTGCTCGGCGACCTCCTCCGGCAGCTTCAACAGGGCCAGGGCGCGGTAGACCTTCGTCGACTCGATGCCGAGCGTGGCGGCCACGTCCTGGGCGTTCCAGTCGTTCAGGTCCATCAACCGTCGGTAGGCGTGGGCCTGCTCGACCGGCTGGAGGTCGGCCCGGACGGCGTTCTCGACGATCTGCTCGGCGAGGATGTCGGCGTCGGTCATCGCCCGCTCGACCAGCTCGACCCGGATCGTCTCCAGCCCGGCGAGCCGGCATGCCCGCAGGCGGCGCTCGCCGACCAGCACGACCCAGCGGTCGGTCGGCTCGTCGTAACGGACCCGGATCGGCGCGAGCTGGCCGAACCGCTGGATGCTCTCGGCGAGACGCCGGAGCTCGTCGTCGTCAAACTCGGTACGGGGTTGGTCACCGCAGGTGATCGCCGAGACGGGCATCTCGGCGAAGCCCCGGCTGCGGGTCGCGCCGGCATACCTGTCGGGTGTCGGTGTTGTCCCCCCCCTGCCCCCTCGGGCGTGGCCTGGGGGCGACGGCCGACCGTCGAGGCGATCGTGCCGCCGAAGTTCTTCATGAGGGCTTCGGATTTCTTGCTCATGCCGCGTCCTCCCGGGAGAGGCCCTGGCCGGAACCTCGCAGGGCGCCGACCCGGTCGACGATCTCGCCAGCCAGGGCGGCGATCGCCTTCGCGGCGGCCGTCTTCGGCTTCCAGTGCGAGAGCGGCTTGCGGGCGACCACGCACTCCTTGAACGCGACGTTGTACGGCACCGGGTTGGACAGCACCAGGTCGCCGTAGGTCTCGCGGAGCACCTGGGCGTAGGTGGCGTGGATCGCCAGCTTCGGCGAGAACATCGTCAGCGCCACGCCGAGCCACACCAGCCGCGGGTTCCGCGCCCAGCGGACCCGCTCCAGGAACCGGGCGGCGTGGGTCAGCTCCTGCACCGCCAGCGCCTCGGCCGGTGTCGGTGTTAAGGCCACGTCGGCGGCGACGGCCGGCAGCCAGGCGAGCGTTTCCAGGCTCGGCGGCGTGTCGCAGAGGATCGCGTCGTAGCTCCCGCGGACGTCCTTCAGCGCGTCACGCAGGGCGTCCTGCAACCAGCCGGTCTTTTCCGGCTCCGGGTGGTTGAATCGCGACAGCGCGTTGGAGCCGGGCAGCAGGTCGATGCCGGTGATGTCGGTCGGCATGACGATCCCGGCGGTCGACGCCAGCGAATCCTCGTCCAGCAGCGCGACGACCGTCCGCGCCGGGGGCATCGTGTCCACGACCTCCGGCCCGAGGAAAATCTGCGAGATGCTCGCCTGCGGGTCGAGGTCCACCATCAGGACCTTCTGCCCCCGCTGCGCCAGGGCGCCCGCCAGGTTGTACAGAAGCGTCGACCGCCCGACGCCCCCCTTCCGCTGGCAGGCCGTGAGCACGAACCCGTCCATGCCGAGGCCCCCTTCCTGAGAGATACCGACAATCCTCATCGCCTAGCATCGTCTATCGGCGCGCCGGCGCTCCCGTCTGCAAATTGCAGACGCCCGATTGCAGGGCCTCCTCTCCATGCTTTCCAGGGCCGATTTCTCTTGCCTCTCTTGACGGCCGGATGTGACGATCGGGGACGTCGTGAATGCGCGTCTGCAAATTGCAGACGGACAATTTCCAGGAGGGCGAAGCCACTGCTGCGCACATCTCAAAGGCTGACGTAAATCTCTCCCCAAACTCGTGTTAACTCGTTCCCACGCTCCGCGTGGGAATGCATTCTTCGACGCTCCGCGTCGTCCGGGGCGCATCCGCGGAAGAGGCCGCGGAGCGGCCCGGACGGCATTCCCACGCGGAGCGTGGGAACGAGTTGTTTCGGTGATGTCTCTGAAAGATGTGCGTAGCAGTGGGGCGAGGCTCGGCCCTGGGAGGGCTCCCATGCCCCCGACTGCAATTTGCAGACGGAGGTTTAGCCGAGGCTCGGGAGGCCCGTTGGCAGGCCGTCTGCAAATTGCAGACAGTTGCTGTGGTCGAGGTTCAGGAGGCTCGTCGGTAGGCCGTCTGCAAATTGCAGACGGGGTTTGGCCGGGACTCGGGAGGGTTCGTCGGCAGGCCGTCTGCAATTTGCAGACGGGCGGTCGTGAGAGGGTTCCCGTGAGGCCGTCTGCAAATTGCAGACGGGGGTTTGGCCAGGGCTCGGGAGGCCCTGCCGATGGGGGTGAGCCGGCCCTCCGGCGTTGCTCACTCGGTGATCTTGAGGACCAGGGCGGTCAGGTCGTCGCGGGGTTGCTGGGTGTCGGCGTGGCGATCGAGGGCGCGGCGGAGATCGTCCAGGATCTCCTGGCAGGTGCCGGCTTGCGCGGCGCGGATCGTGTCGAGAACGCGCTCGCTGCCGAAGAGGTCGCCGCCGGGGGATTCGACATCGAGGATGCCATCGGTGATCAGGACCACCAGGTCGCCCGTCTGGAGCGTGATCGGGTCGCCGACCGAGAAATCGAGATGGTCCTGGATCCCCAGCGCGATCCGGGAGCTTTTCAGCTCGGCTTTCACCTGGCCGTGGGCATCGAGCACGAGGCCGGGGGGGTGGCCGGCGTTGGCGTAGGTGAGCGTCCGGCTGGTGGGGTCGAACCGGACAAGCATCAGGGTGACGAAGTTCTCCGGGTCGATCTCCTCGTGGACGAAATGGTTGGCCCGGGTCATGATCTCGCCGATGGTCGCGCAGGTCTGGGCCAGGCTGCGGAGGAAGGCGTGGGTCGAGGCCATGTGGAGCGCCGCGGCGATCCCGTGGCCGCTGACGTCGCCGATGACGATCCCGAGGTCGCCGCCGATCATCGGCAGGTAATCGTACATATCACCGCCGGCATAGGCGGCGGGGCAGGAGAACCCGGCGATGTCCGCCCCGGGCAGGCGGGGCGCGTGGTGGGGCAGGAGCGATTGCTGGATCCGCTGGGCGGCCTGAAGCTGGATGAGCTTGTCGTTGAGCTGCTCCAGCGTCTGCTTGTGGAGCGTGATGTCGATGTGCGAGCCGACCATCCGGGTCAGCCGCCCGTCCTCGTCGCGCACGGCGGCCCCTCGGGCGAGGATCCAGCGATAGGAACCGTCCTTGTGGCGGAGCCGATGCTCAAGCTCGTAGTCCGTGGTACGGCCCTCCATGTAGGCCCGGATCGTCCTCAAGGCACGCTCGCGGTCGCCGGGGTGCAGCCGACCCTCCCATTCGGAGTAGTGACCGATGATCTCGTCGTCGGCATGGCCCAGCATGCTTTTCCAGCGCGGGGAGAAGTACACGGTGTCGGTGCGCAGGTTCCAGTCCCAGATGCCGGCGTCGCTGCCGCGCACGGCCAGGTCGAAGCGTTCCTCGCTCTGACGGAGTGCCTCCTCGGCCTTCTTCCGTTCGATGGTGCCGGCGAGCACCCCGGCCACGGAGGACAGGAAGGTCACTTCCTCGGGCCGTTCGACGCGGTAGGCATCGTTCAGGTAAACGTTGATGACCCCATAGAGCCGGTCCTCGCCCAGGATCGGCACGCAGTAATGGCCGTTAGCGGGCACGACCGGGTTGTCATCGTCGTGCCGCGCGTCGAGACGGCCGTTGAAGACGATCTCACGGTGTCCGGCGGCCTGCCCGCAGAGGCAATAGCCGAGAGGCACGCCCTCGCTCGATGCCTTCGACTCGTTCGACAAGCCGCGTTCGGCTTTCAAGCGGAGCGTTCCGGGCCCCCCTCGACCAGGTAGATCCCGGCTCGCGCGTCGGTCGAGAACCAGGGGACCGACAGGATCAGGTCGAGGGTGCGGCTCAGGTGCTCCTCCACCCCGATCGGTTCGAGCGAGGTCCGGAGGATCTTGCCGACCACGTCCTGGATCAAGAGGCTGGTCTCGATCGCGTCGATGAGCCGTCGGCGCTCGGTCATGTCGCGGACGCTGGCGATGGCGTAGTTTCGGCCGTCGAGCTGATACGTGTGCAGCGCGATGTCGGCCGGGAACTCGCTGCCGTCCTTGCGACGGGCCATCAGGTCGCGCCCCTCGCTCATCGGGCGGCCTCCGCGCTCTGTCAGGAAGCCGTGGACCTGCTCGTGATGCGAGGCGCGGGCGCCTTCGGGGACGAGCCGCCCCACGGGTAGGCCGAGCAGCTCATCCCGGCCGTAGCCGAAGATCCGCTCGGTTTCCTGGTTCACCAGGACGATTCGCCCCTCGTGGTCCACCATGACGGTTCCGTCCGGCGAGAGCTCGACGACCGACTTGACGAGGTCGGAAGCACGCTTCTGTTCGGTGACGTCGAGGATGGACGCCAGGATGAACGTCTGGCCTTCCAGGAGAATGAGCCTCAGGGTGATCTGAATATCGAGGGGCCGCCCGTTCTTGTGCCGTCCGCGTAGGCTCCGCGTCTCGGTCTCCGGGCGCGGTCCCGGGTCGTGCAGCAGTTCGTCGAGCCGCCAGTCCGGATGGTCGCGCTGGTCCTCCGGCGCCAGGACCTCGAACGGCCGGCCGTTCAGCTCGTCGCGGCCGTAGCCGAAGATGACCTCGGCCGGCTGGTTCACCATCGTGATGCGACCGCCGGCATCCAGCAGCAGGATGCCGGCGAGCACCGATTCGATCACGAGCCGGAGCCGCTCCTCCGCCAGCCTCGTCTCGGAGATGTCGCGGAGGACCATGACGCCGCCATTCGGCCCCCCCGCCTCGTCGCGGAGCGGCACGGCACTCAGGCAGAGCCACGCCCCCTCCGGTCGGGCAGGGTTGCAGAGGTACATCTCCTCACCATCAATGACCTCACCACGCAGGGCGCGGGCCAGCGGGAGCTCCTCGGCGGGGTAGGGGGTCACGCGGTCGGGACGGAAGCACCCGTATCGCACGGGCCAGGTTGCCGGGTCGATCTCCTCACGGCCGATCCCGACGAGCCGTCGGGCCGCGGGGTTCCAGAGGACGAACCTCCCCTCGTGGTTCGCCACGACGACGCCCTCAAGGATGTTCTCGACGATCGACTGCAAGGTGCCGGCCTGGTCCCGATACGCCTTCTCGGAACTCAACAACGCGCAGGGCCCGCAGCACGGCGTCGTGGGCCCGTTCCACGGCCTCGCGCTCGAGGTCCTGGTTGCGGTGGCGGAGCCCCTCCTCGGCCCGAGAGCGTTCCGCGATCAACACCGACAGGCCCAGCGTCGAGAGCGACAGCATGGACCCATAGGCTTGCAGCCACCAGAGACTTTGTTGCAGGGTGGCCGCGCGGAACGGGCCGAGCCGTCGGCTCGTGCCCAGGATCGCCATCGCGATCATCAACAACACCGACAGCGTCGCCCCGCGCGGACCGAACCGCAGCGCCGCCCAGATCAAGGGAGGGAACGCCAGATAGGCCATCGGCACCTCGGCGCGGCCGACCAGCCAGGTGCTCCCGAAGATGAGCTGGCCCACAAGCACCAGGACGACCAGGCAGGCCCCGCCCTCGACGAACCGCCGGGCGCCCCAGGAGGCTCGCGACGGGCCCAACCAGGCCAGGACCGTCGGCGTGACGACGATCACGCCCCCGGCATCCCCCAGCCACCAGGTCCACCAGGTAGCGCCCATCGCCGAGGAAGGGACAAGTCCCCCCAGAACCAGGCTGAGCGAGCCCACCGTGGCGCTGACCAGGCACAACATGGCCACGATGGCGGCAAACGCGACGATCCGCCGCGCCGTGGTTCAGAAGATCGCGTCCTCCGGCCAGGCGTTCGATCAGCCGTCGGCCGATCAGTGACTGAACCGTCGCGCCCGTCGCGATTGCGGCGCAAACGGCCGTTGCGATCACCGGCGTTGAGGCCAATGATGGATCGAAGACGGTTCGGGCGTTGACCAGGAACGCCCCGATCCAGAGGCCCGGCCACAGCCAGTCCCCCCAGATCAGCAACGCGGCCAGGGCGATCCCCGACGACGGCCAGACGACCGTCACGATCCCCGGCGTTATGGCCAGCAACTGGCCCAGGCTCCCCGCGGCGACATACAAAAGCGCGAGCAAGAACACTCCCGGAACGATCCGTGCCGATGCGAGCGGGGCACCTGCCGTCAGGTCGCGGAGCATCGGATGGTCCTTCCCGTCGAGGTTCCGTCAGCCGTTGGCGTGCGATGTTCGATTGCGGCCCCATCGATTTGAGGAACCCCGGCGCCCCTTGAGTTCAATTATGCTTCGACGGACGGGTTCGATCAACACGTTGGAAATCCATGACGGTTTCCTTTGTGTTGTTCCGGGCGCGGTCCCGCCGGAACTGGCCATCCACCTGGCCTCGCATGCCCAATCCCTCAGGACCGATGCCCGATGTCCCGTTTGGGCTCAAGATATGGACGGCGGAGCAGGGGGGGCCTCCGTCCGTCCGTGACGCGAACGCGACGGGCAACCGAACCCGGAGGCCGACGGTGGGCCCCGCGGTCTCATGGCTCCGACAACTCGCCTGATGTGGCGACGGGCGCTGCATGGCATAACGGGCCGGAGGTCGTTCAACCTGGCCGTGGACGTCGTCCGCGATCTCGGGACCGACTCCCCTCCGGGTTCACGAGAACGGCCGGGGGATCAGCCTGGCCCCCTCCGGAGTGGGCCTGATCGCGGATTCGGTCACGACGATACGAGCCCCCTGTCGAGCGTCCGCGCCTTGACGGTTCGTACCGGGGACGGGGACGACGCGCCGGCAGAACCCGAGGAGGCGTCGGCAACATGGCCCCCCCTCGCATTTTGCCGTCTTCCGAGGGCGGGGTTCAGCCTGAAATCGGCCATGGATCGGCCGGGCCCTCGGGTTCCTCGTCGAGCCACCAGCGGTCGTGAACGCGCTGATGATGAGGGCCCAGGTAGCCGCCGATGTCCTGGCGCTCGAAGATTGACTTCAGTTGCTCATCAAGCCGCTCAGAGCGACGAATCTCGGTGTCCATGTCGGGGAAAGGCTCGAAAGGCACCCGGACGTGGTCCCACGCGGCCTGTCCCAGCCCCACCAGCGCCGCCAGAGCGATCGCGACGTAGAGGATCGTTGTGATGGTTCGCAGTCGGAGGAATTTCGACATCGTTTCACACTCCCCGGGTCAAGATTCCTGTCCTCCCGAGGAAACCTAGGTCATGCGTCGAAAGTTGTGTGCGTCGTCTCGTGTGTGGATGTTCGAGAGCGGGTTCTCCACACCTTCTGGATGGAACTATCTCACCGCATGACTCGTGATTAATCTAAAAGGGTGACATGTCCACCCGGTCCAGGTCACGAGGCGATCCGAGCGACGGGGCTCGGAAGCGAACCAGAGTCCGGTGGCGAGTTTGTTCCAGACGGTAATCGGTGGTAATGAACGACATCACCCGCATCCTCTCGGCCATCGAGCTGGGCGATCCCCAGGCGGCCGGGCAATTGCTGCCGCTGGTCTACGACGAATTGCGCAAGCTGGCGGCCCGGCGAATCGCCCGAGAGGCCCCCGGCATCACGCTCCAGGCGACGGCCCTGGTTCATGAGGCATACCTGCGGCTCGTCGCCCCGGGGCCGGACGTGCCGTGGAACAGCCGGGGGCACTTTTTCGCCGCCGCGGCCGAGGCGATGCGCCGCATCCTCGTCGATGAGGCGCGCCGCAAGCGGGCCGGGAAGCGGTCCAGCGGGCGGAGGCGGGTGGACCTCGACCGGGTCGACGCCGTCGCCGACGCCCCGCCCGACGACCTGTTCGACCTCGACGAGGCCCTGGAAGACCTGGGCCGGCGCGACCCCGAGGCCGGGCAGCTCGTCAAGCTCCGCGTCTTCGCCGGGCTGTCGGTCGAGGAGGCCGCCGAGGTCCTGGGCCTCTCTCGCGCGAGTGCCTACCGGCAGTGGACGTTCGCACGGGCCTGGCTCCGCTGCCGGCTTGCCAACGAGGGTCAGGATGCCGACCGCTGAAGGTCATTCCCGATTTCCTGAGACGACCACCGGACATTTTCCGCACTGAGATTGAAGGTCAGGAATGGCGGGAACGGGAGCCGATGGCCGTGAGCACGAACTTCGAGCAACTCCGGGAAATCTTCAATGCGGCTGTGGAGGGTCACCCGCCGGGCGAGTGGGAGGCCTACCTGGACGAAGCCTGCGGCGACGACGCGGAGCTGCGCCGGCAGGCGGCCTTGCTTTTGAAGGCCCACGAGGCGGGCGGCAGCCTGTCGACCTCGGCACCGGACACGACGACCTCCACCGAGCCGGCCCACGGCGCCCCGGGCGTTGAGGTCGACGAGGGCGTGGGCACGGTGATCGGCCCGTACAAGCTCCTCCAGTCGATCGGCGAGGGGGGCATGGGGACCGTCTTCATGGCCGAGCAGATGCACCCGGTTCGCCGCCGGGTCGCCCTGAAGCTGATCAGGTCCGGCCACGACTCCCGACGGGTCGTCGCCCGGTTCGAGGCCGAGCGCCAGGCCCTGGCCCTGATGGACCACCCCAACATCGCCAGGGTCTTCGACGCCGGCACCACCGACACCGGCCGGCCCTACTTCGTCATGGAGCTGGTCAAGGGCATCCCGATAACCCGCTACTGCGACGAGCACCAGTTGACGATCCGCCAGCGGCTGGAGCTGTTCGTGCCCGTCTGCCAGGCGGTCCAGCACGCGCACCAGAAGGGGATCATCCACCGCGACCTGAAGCCGTCCAACATCCTGATCGCCCCCTACGACGGGGTGCCGGTGCCCAAGGTGATCGACTTCGGCGTGGCCAAGGCGGCCGGCCCGCGGTTGACCGAGCAGACGCTGTTCACCGAGTTCGGCGCCATCGTCGGCACGCCGGATTACATGAGCCCCGAGCAGGCGGAGTTGAACCAGCTCGACATCGACACCCGCAGCGACGTCTACAGCCTCGGGGTGCTGCTGTACGAGTTGCTGACCGGCTCGACGCCGTTGACGCGCCGGCGCCTTGAGCAGGCAGCGTTGCTGGAGGTCCTGCGGCGGGTCCGCGAGGAGGAGCCGCCCAGGCCGAGCGTGCGACTGGGCACGACCGAGGAGCTACCCTCGATCGCGGCCAGCCGGGGCGTCGAGCCGCGGCGGATCGGCATGCTGGTACGGGGCGAGCTCGACTGGATCGTCATGAAGGCGCTGGAGAAGGACCGGAGACGGCGGTATGAGACGGCCAGCGGGTTCGCGGCCGACGTCCGTCGTCACCTGGACGACGAGCCGGTGCAGGCGTGCCCGCCGTCGGCGGGGTACAGGCTGAAGAAGCTGGCGAGGCGTCACCGGGCGGCCCTGGCGACGGCGGCCATCGTGGTGGCGGCCCTGGTGGCGGGCACGGCGGTGAGCGCCTGGCAGGCGGTTCGGGCGATCGAGTCCGAACGGCGGGCCGAGGCGGCGCAGGCGACGGCCGAGCAGCGCTCAAGCCTCGCCCGCCGGGCCGTCGACGAGATGTACACCAAGGTGGCCCAGGACTGGCTCGGCTCGAAAGGCGACCTGACCGAGCTCCAGCGCGAATTCCTGGAGAAGGCGCTGGCCTTCTACGAGGAGTTCGCCCGCGAGCAGGCCGACGACCCGGAGGCGCAGTTCGAGGCGGCCCGGGCCGCCGGCCGCGTGGGCGACATCCGGTCGTCGCTTGGCCTGTCCGCCAAGGCCATTGAATCGTACCGCCAGGCCGCGGACGCATGCCGCCGCCTCGCCGTGGCGTTCCCCGAGCGTCCCGAGTACCGACAGTACCTCGCCCTTTACCTGCGACACATCGGCCTCGTGCATTTAGAGACCGGCCGAGCCCGTGACGCGGAGTCGGCGTACCGCGAATCACTGGCTCTGATGGAACCACTGGTCGAGGCACCTGGCGCGCCCCAAGATCGAGCCGACCTGGCCCATGTCCTGGGTCAATTCGGGGGATTGCTCAGCGAGACAGGCCGAGCCGAAGAGGGGGTGATGGCCTCCCTTCGGGGCATCGCCCTGCTCTCCGATCTGGTCACCGAATCCCCCGAGGAGGCGGGCTATCAGTATGACCTCGCCCAGGCCGAGAACAACCTCGCCGGGATCTATCTCGACGTTCTCGATCGGAAGATGGATGCCGAATCGCTCTACCGTCACTCCCTCGAAACCTTCCAGCGACTCGCGGATGCCAGGCCCGCGGACCCCAGGCGACGGTACGAACTGGCAAGGGCCCATCACAACCTGGCGGGCTATTTCAAAATGAGCTCCCAGCCCGCCGAGGCCGTCGCGGAATACCAGCGCGCCCTGCCGATCGAGGACGCGCTCGCGAAGGAATTCACCGACCGTCCCAGTTACCTGTTGCTTCTGGCTGCATCGCTCCAACGCCTTGGCGAGAACCTCGCCACGCTTGAGCGGTTCGACGAGGCCGAGCGGAACCTGCGACGGTCGCGAGAGATCCTTGAGCGGCTCGTCGCCGAGTCCCCCGACGTCATCGATTATCACAGCCGCCTCGCCTTTGGTCTGTCCGAACTGGGCCAGGTCCTCATCATTCGCGGCCGGGACCACGAGGCCCGGGAAATGTTCGAGAGGTCTTATGACATCTTGAAGAAGTTCGGCATCGCTTACCCCAGCCTCAACGACCAGAGGCACAGTCTCGCCTCGCTCTGCTACCTCGCGGCCGTCAACTACGCCACGTTCGCCAATCCCGATGACCGCGACGCCGTCCGCGCCTGCGAACTGGCCCGCGAGTCGGTCGAGCTTGAACCCGGGGAACCGGGCTTCTGGAAGGGCCTGGCCCTGGCCGAGTACCGCGCCGGCAATCTCGACGCCGCCCTGGAGGCTGAAACCAGGGCACTCGAGCTTCGGAAGAGCGACGGCTACAGCTACGACTGGCTCCTGCTCGGTTTGATCCACCTGGAACACGGCGACCGTGATCAGGCTCGGAGCTGGGCCTTGCGGCTTCTCCGAGGAGTGGCCCCGGGCGCCCTGACCGGTGGGGAACCCGACTACGTCCGCCTTGCCCGTGAGGGCGAGCCCCGGCTTCGCGCCTCCTTCCCACCGACCCGGAGGGCCTCCGCGCCCTCCTGGAACACGAGGTGGAAACGTCCCGCCGCGACCGAGGGCCGGACGATCCGACCACCAGCAAGGTCCAGGTGTGGCTCGCCGACCAGCTCGCCGCGCTCGGCCGTTACGAAGAGGCCGAAGATCTCTTCGAGGAGTCATGCCGGATCAATTCCTCCCGAAACACGCCCGGCGCGATTGGCTTTAACCCCTGGCACGCGCGCGCCGTACTGACGCTCCGCAAGGCTGACGCGGAGGCCTACCGCGCCCGCGTCGCCGAGATCCTCGGGCGGTACGAACGCGCGACGATCCCGGACGTCGCCTTCAAGGTCGCCGTGCTCTGTTCCGTGGTCCCGCGGGCGGTGGACGACCCGGGTCGAGCACTGGAGTTGGCCCGTCGCGCCGTGGCGTCCGACGACAAGAACCCCCAGTACCTGATGGCCCTCGGGGCCGCCGAGCACCGCGCCGGTGAGGACCAGGCGGCCGTCGAGACGCTTACTCGGTCGGTGGCACGGGTCCCGGACCCACCGCTCCTGGCCCAGGCCCACCTGTTCCTGGCGCTCGCCTACCATCGACTCGGCCGGTCCGAGGAAGCCCACCGCGCCCTGGCGGATGCCGACCGCGCACTCGCCGCGGTGCCGGACATGCCCAACCGGTTCACCCTGCTGACGGAATGGGAATGGCGTCCGCGGACACTAGGCCAGGTCCTGCGCGTCGAGGCCGGCGCGGCGATCGGGCCCCCGAACCGCGCGTGGCCGACGCCCCGGCTGGACCTCGCCCGTAGACCGGGCCTCGACGCCGCGCGGGCGACGACCCATGACCGACGGCACACGGTCCGGTCCTCACGCCCCGCGCCCCACGCGGGGCGGGGACCCCCAGGGCCTCCCGAGAAACTTGCCCGGCCCCTGAGACGAACCGGTCGGGGAATCCGCACTGTCTTGTGTCACCCACCCGCGGACCGACGGGACGCGGTCACTCGAACGCCGAGACTCACCACGGGCACCCCGCTCGCGCCGACGTCCGACGTCGCGGGACGGGGCCCCCACCCAAGGAGCCGACCGATGAGCCACCCCTTCCCCTCCACCCGATTCCTCCCCAGGCGGCCGCGAGGCACCCGCGCACGCAATCCGCACCTGGAACTGGAACACCTCGAGGGTCGCCAGTTGCTCACGTCGGTCGGCGTGCCTGGCGGGCTGGTGAGCTGGTGGACGGCCGACGGCACCGCGGCCGACCTGAAGGGCCTGAACAACGCCAACCTGTTCAATGGCACCACCTACACCGCGGGCAAGGTCGGCCAGGCGTTCAAGTTCGACGGAGTCAACGACCGCGTCGAGGTCGCCGACTCGCCCAGCCTGGCGCTGACGGGCTCGCTGTCGATCGAGGGATGGATCAAGGTGAACGCCTTGCCCTCGGCCAGTCAGGGCCTCGCCACGGTCCTTTTCCGGGGCGACGACCGCGGGGGGCTCGACCCCTATCAGCTCACCCTGGACTCGACCGGCGCACTCTGGTTCCAGGTCGTCAGCGCCGCGGGCGAGTCGGCGAGGGTTTCCGCCCCGGTCGCCACCGGTCAGCTCATGCACGTCGCCGCGACGCTCGACGACGCGACCGGCGAGATGACGCTCTACGTGAATGGCGGCGTTGTCGCACAGACCGTGACCTCGGCCCGACCGTTCGGGGCCCTCGACCCGGCCTACAATCCCGGCATCGGGATCGGCAACGCCAACGGCAACGCCACCGGCTCAGGATACAACATCCCGTTCAACGGGCTGATCGACGAACTGTCGGTGTACGACCGAGCCCTGACCCGCGGCGAGGTCCTGGGCATCTCCAGCGCCGGCGCCGGCGGCAAGGTCCGCGCCGCGAACTACTTCGCGGCCGACTTCCCGAGCGTCGTGGAGGGGCCGGCCGCGGCCTCGTCGACGGCGACATTCACGATCAGTCGCGTCGGCAGCCTCGCCGGCCAGGCCGTCGTCAACTGGTCAACCGCCAACGCCACGGCGACGGCCGGCACGGACTACGTCGCCGCGTCGGGACAGGTCGTTTTCCAGGACGGCGAGTCTCAGAAGACCGTCCAGGTGACCGTCAACGGCGACGGCGCGATCGAGACCGACGAGACCTTCTGGCTGGTCCTCTCCACGTCCACGCCCGGCTACGCAACCGGCGGTGGGCTGGCGACGATCCGGAACGACGATGCGTCCGTCTCCGTCAATGATGCCCAGGTCAACGAAGGCGACCCACGCTTCGGCCGCCTGGGACCGTTCGTGGAACCGTCCGGCAACGGCGGGCTCAACCGCTCGACGGGGATGGTTTACGGGCCCGACGGAAACCTGTACGTCGGGAGCCAAAATACCGACGAGGTGCTGCGCTACGACGCCGCCACGGGGGCCTTCCTCGGGCCGTTTGTGACCGCGGGGAGCGGTGGTCTGAATGGCCCGTCCGTGGACGGCCTAATTTTCCGGCCCGACGGTCGGCTGTATGTGGGCTCGAAAAACAGCAACAGCGTGCTGCGGTACGACGCCACGACGGGCGCGTTCCTCGATGCCTTTGTCCCGACGGGCAGCGGCGGGCTCCTGGAGCCGAAAGGGATGACCTTTGCGCCAGACGGCAGTCTCCTCGTCAGCAGCGGCACCAACGAGGTGCTCCGGTACAGCGGCACAACCGGCGCGTTCCTTGGTCCGTTCGTCGCGGCGGGAAGCGGTGGTTTGACAGATCCCCGATCGCTAGCGTTCGGCCCGGACGGGAACCTCTACGTGTCGAGCGGCGCGACCAATTCCGTACTGAAGTACAGCGGCACGACGGGGACTTTCCTCGGCACATTCATCCCCGCGAACTCCGGCGGCCTGATCAACCCGGGCGACCTCCTCTTCGCCGACGGGCGATTGTATGTCGCAAGCCAGAACACCAACCAGGTGCTGCGGTACGACGCCGCCAACGGGGAGTTCATCGACGACGCCGTGCCGGCCGGGAGTGGCGGCCTCGACCGGCCGATCGGCCTCATGCTCGACGCCAATCAGAACCTGTTGGTGGGCGGCTTCGCGGGAGTGATCCGCTATACGTCGCCGTCCCCGGCCTACTTCACCGTGAGCCTCAGCGGCCCGTCGCCGCGACCGTCACGGTCAATTACTCCACGGCGAACGGGACGGCGGTGGCCGGGGGCGATTTCACCTCGACTTCAGGCACACTGACGTTCGCCCCGGGCGAGACGACCAAAATCGTCGCCGTGGCGATCGCCAACGACGCCGTCGCCGAGCCGACGGAATCCTTCGTGCTCAATCTGTCCAACCCGGTCGGTGCCACCATCGCCGACGGCCAGGGGGTGGGCACGATCCTCGACGACGACGCGACCAAGTTCTACGTCGTCAACGACGCCTCCACCAACCGGACCTACGAGTACGGCTCGCCCAGCAACTCCATCGAGAACTATGCCCTGAACAGCGGCAACACCGCGCCGCGGGCGCCGCCAGCACCGCCGCGGGCAACAAGGTCTGGGTCGTCGACGCCAACAAGAAAGTCTACGTCTACAACACCAGCGGTGGCCTGCTCGGCTCGTGGACGGCCGGCAGCCTCGCCTCGAACGCCACGGTCGAGGGCATCGCCACCAACGGCACCGACGTCTGGATTGTCGACGCCCGTCAGGACAAAATCTTCCGCTACACGGCCGGCGCCGGCCGCCTTTCGGGCAGCCAGAACGCCGCCAGCAGCTTCAAGCTCAACAGCGGCAACTCGAACCCGATGGACGTCGTGACCGACGGGACGTACCTCTGGGTCGTCGACCTCGGCCTGTGGACCGACAAGGTGTTCAAGTACACCGTCTCGGGCTCACTCGTCGGTAGCTGGTCGCTCGGATACGCGAGCGAGAGCCCGACGGGCATCACGCTCGACCCCTCGGACGTGAGTCACCTCTGGGTCGTCGACAGCGGGACGGACCGCGTCTACCAGTTCGATGCCGCCGCGGGCCGCACCTCCGGGTCGCAGGCGCCCTCGATGAGCTTCGCCCTGGCCGCGGGCAACACCAACCCCCAGGGCATCGCCGACCCACCGGCCGGTGTTCCCATCCCGTCCGCTTCGGCGACGACCCCGCACCTGCCGCCTCCAACGACCGCCCGCGGCCGGCTTGGCCCCCTCAATCCGGCACCGACCCCATCGGCCGTGCCGCCCGTGTCCCTGGCGGGCTTCGACCAGGCCCTCGATACACTCGGGCGCGGGCCTGCGGAGGCCGGGCCGGCCGCGGTCCTCCCCGATCTCCTTCGCACCCGGCGTCGACGGGTGAGTTGATCCCCCCAGTGCCGTTCGGTCGGCCGGGCCCCGCCTCGGCCGACCGATGGCGCCAGGAGCATGGCACCTGGGCCTCACCCCCCTCGGGGCCCGCCCGCCGAGGACCGGCCACCCAACCAAGGTCCCGGATCATATCAGTTGAAACGTCGATCCTCCCCGGCGCCTCGTGCCTCCTCCAGAGGACGAGGCGCCGGATCGTTTCCCCGGAGCGATGTTCCCATGATTGTCGGGCCCCGCGTTCGATTCGCGAGTCGCCCCGCCAGAAAGGCCGCCGCCAGCAGCGTCAGTCCAGCCCCATGCAACCACCAGCCGAGGTTCAGCCGGGGGGGCACGATCCGGAACTCGAGCCGCCCGCTCGCGTCGGCGACCCCCGAGAGGTCCATCAACAGCTCCGCGCAGCGGGACGAGGCATAGGGCCGACGGCCGTTGATGACCCACCAGGACCCCGGGTTCTGATTGACCCAGACCCGCTGGCCGGGCTCGACGTGGAACACCAGGCGGTTCGGGCTCCAGGATGACGGTTTCACCGGGCCGTCGCTCGTCCAGGACTCGCCACGGTACGCGGGATCTTCACGGGCGAGGCGGGCGGTCGGGCGCTGAAGGTCGTAGCCGAGCTGGGTCTCGTGGCCCTGGATGACGCCATAGCCGCGCGCGACGGGCAGGGCCTCGGGACTGCTGCAAGGTTTGCACCACGGCGTCGACCGGCGGGCCTGGGTCGGGCACCGATCGTATCGGGACCGCGAAGGCCAGCGGCAGGACCTCATGACCGTAGGCCACCAGGTCGGCCCCGACGAGCAACACCAGCGCCGCCGCGAACCGGCGCACCACGCGGCGGTCGTCCTGTCTCAGGTGGACCACGGTCGAGCCCGCGGCCAGCCCCACCCCGAGGGCCGCCAGCAGCCGCCATCGCGAGACGACGTGCAAGGTGCGGAAGATCGGCAACTGGTTCAACCAGTAGCTCGGCAACGCCACGCCGTCGGCACCGAAGGCGAGCCAGAACCCCAGCCCCGCCAGGATGTGCCACCACCGCAGCCCCCAACGCAAACTCAGCGCCGCCAGAATCACCACGGTCCAGCCGACGTACACGTTCGATTCCCAGAAGACCGGCGCCTCGGTGCGGGCCAGTTCGAGCCGGTCGGGCCGGCCGACCCAGCAGAGAAGGGCGTAGTCGAGCGTCTGGGACATCGACGGCGCGTGCTCCCGCGTGTAGTCGCGCACCACCTCCCCCGTCGTCGCCAGCCGCCAGCCGCAGAGGGCCAGCACCATGCCGACAGCCAGGACGGCTTGCCGCAGGATGCGCCCGCCCTCCGACCGACCTCGAACGCGA
Source organism: uncultured Planctomycetales bacterium (assembly GCA_963752755.1). Taxonomy (GTDB): domain Bacteria; phylum Planctomycetota; class Planctomycetia; order Isosphaerales; family Isosphaeraceae; genus CAVVZJ01. The sequence goes on from CAVVZJ010000018.1 coordinate 43,580, forward strand.
AGGTCCCTCGCGAAGAACAGCGCGGCCAGCACGACGCCGTAGATGAGCAGATAGTGAATCGAGTTCAAGATCGCCAGCGCCAGCCAGGCCCCCAGCACCAGGCCACCCTGGCCGCGGCCTCCCAGGCGACGCACCGCCAGCAGCAGCCAGGGGACGATCCAGTAACTCATGGGGATGTAATATCCCGCCACGGCGTAGATCATCGCGCCGCCGTTCAGCCCGTAGACCAGCCCGACCAGCGCCGACGCCCAGGGATCGCGCAACCAGGCCATCGCGAGCCGACGCGCCCCCTCGACGGCCAGCATCATCCAGCCGATCGTCGCGAGCCGGAGCCCGATCGACGTGCCGAAGGCCAGCACCAGCGCCATGCCGGGGCTGAAGATTCCCACCTGGGGGTTGGCCGCGAGCGGGAACCCGCCGCAGACATACGGGTTCCACCAAGGGAACTCGCCCCAGATCATCAGGGTGCGCCGGGCGGCCTCGAAGTGGGCGAGGTACAGGTCCCAGTCGCCCAGGGACGTCGCCTCGGGGTGCCGCAACATCGGCAACGCCAGCGAGGCCGTCGCCAGTTGGAGGGCCCACGGCAACACGCGGGCGTCCGTTCCCTCGGGGCGGCTCGGGGCTTCTTCCAGCCACACATCCCCAGGACGCAGGGTGACGATCCGCCACATCCCGAACGTCGCGGCGGCCAGCACCATCCCCCAGCCGAGGCCCTTGCGCACGGACCAGGGCAGGACGAAGAACAGGTCGCGGAGCAGGGGGGTCAGCAGGATGAGGAATGGCAGGGCCACGAGGATGCCGGCCACGAACCCGCGTCGACGACGGCGAAGCCAGGCGATCGAGCGACCCACCAGGGCCCCCGTCCGGTACGCGACACCCACAAAACCCGTCTCCCCGGCTGGCCGACACCTCATCCCGCCCGCGACGGTCCTTCAAGGGTAATCCCCTCACAACAGTGTCGGCAACGACTCGTCCCAGGAGGACCATGCCAGGGTTCGCGGCCATCGCGAACGCCGACGCCTCACACGTCGATCGTTGCAAGAATTCACCTGATTCGACACGTTGTTGACGTGTGACACACATCCAGGCAAGATGGGCTCGACGTGCCTCCCGGCCCGCGGGACCATGCGCGAGGCCCTTGCCGCCTTCCGCCGCATCGTCTTGCGAGCCATCGGGGCGATCACCTTGTGATCCTGCCATCGCCGTGTCGCGACCCGGGCCGATCGTCAGTCGGTGGGCCAGATCGGATGATCGGCCTGGCCCCGACTGATGTGTTTCCTCGCGACAACGACCTTCGAACCAACTCAACTCGACGTCCTCGCCTCAGCGACCGGAATTCCATCCGGCGGACCTCCCGTCGGCCGCGGGATCGGGCGTTGGGCCGGAGCGGCGTCGCCCGTGTCCCCCTCTCCGGAAGGAACACCCACGATGGAACGTCGCAACCGAAAGACAGGCAATATCCATCCGCGCCGGAGGCGGAGAACCGCGAGCTTCGACAACCTCGAGGCCCGACTGGCCCCGGCGGTCGGCTCGATCCAGGGGGCGCTCTGGAACGATTTGAACGCCGACAAGGTGCGCGACCCCGGCGAGCCGGCGCTGGCTGGGCGGACCGTCTACCTCGACCTGGACCGCGACGGCCGGCTTGACGGCGGCGAGCCCTCCACAATGACAGCCGGCGACGGGTCGTATGCCTTCAACGGACTGCAGCCGGGGGCCTACCACGTGTCGCAGGTGTTGCCCGACGGCTGGCAGCAGACCTCCCCCGGCGAGTTTCCGACCCGCGGCGTGCTGCTCCAGGAGGCCGTCGAGACGCACACGTTCGACTTCCAGGAACTTGCCAGCTCGACCAGCTACGAGATGATGGCCTACCATCGGGACGGCTACACGATCGACAGCTCGGTCAACAACGGCATCTCGAAGTTCCGCGTGACCGGCTCGACCGACTCGGGGCGTTACGGCGGCTCCGCCGCGCTGAAGATCTCGTTCTGGCCGGCGTGGATCTCGCTGCGTCGCGACGACGGCGCCCCCTTCGACCTGTCGCAAATGGACCTGGCCGAGACCTGGTCGAGCGTCTACACACCCACGGTGATCTTCCACGGCACGAAGGCCGACGGCCGGGTCGTCCAGCAATCATTCACGCTCGATAACGTATTCAACAATACGAACGCATTCCAGACGTTCACGTTCAGCGGGTTCGACGACGTCGTCTCGGTGGACTGGTTCACCAACGACTCGTACAACGCCCACCAGTTCGACGACGTCCGGGTTGATGCCGGGGGGGGCCTCGGCGCCATTGGGATCGATCTGGGCTCGGCCGCGATGGCGACTCCTGATCTGACGATTACCGACTACGAGAACAACGAGGCCAACGGCGGCACGTATTCCCTTTCCGTCGACGTGCGACTGTCCTCGGCGAACACGCTTCCGGTGAATGTCTACTACGCCACGGCCGACGGCAACGCCACGGCCGGGCAGGACTACGAGGCGCAATCCGGGCGTCTCGTGTTCCAGCCGGGCGAGACGACCAAGCGGATCACCGTCCGCACCACCCCCGACACCCGGCCCGAGCCCGACGAGACGATCCTCATCAACCTCTGGGGCGCGGTCAACGCCCGGATTGCCGACGATCAGGGGGTCATTACACTCCTCAACGACGACGGGCCGATCGCTCGCAACGACTCCTACGCGGCGGAGGACAACACGACGTTGACGGTCGCCGCGCCCGGCGTGCTGGCCAACGACGACAACGGCGGCACACGAACCGCCGTGCTCTGGGGCGACCCCGGTCACGGCGACGTGACGCTGAACGCCGACGGCTCGTTCGTCTATGTCCCGGACTCGGGCTACGTCGGCAATGACTCGTTCACCTATCGCCTGGAGATCGACGGGGTTCCTTCCAAACCGGCCACAGTGTCGATCACCGTCAACCAGGTCAACGACCCGCCGGTGGCGTTGGACGACAGTTATTCGACCACCCAGGACGGCACGCTGGTCGTGGGCGGCGTCGGGGTGCCGCCGGTGCTCCGCTACGGCTTCGACGAGGTGACCGGCGGCACCGTTGCCGCCCAGGACACCGGCACGACTCCCGCGGCCCCCGGTACGCTGGTCGGCCAGGCCACCCGCACCGCCAGCACCCCCGGCGGTGCAAGCTCAAGTGCCCTCGACCTGGGCCTCTCCGGCAAGAACTACGTGACGACGGGCACGGACACCGACAAGGTCGACACGCTCACGACCCTGACCCTCTCCGGCTGGATCAACCTGCGCCGCCCCGGCCGAGGGCGACGTGATCCTCAACGACACGCCCGCGACATCACCGATACCTCCGGCCGGCACCGGCGGCTGGACGTGGGGCATCCGCGCGCCGTTCAACAACTCCGATCCGCTGTCCGCGAGCAACTTCGCCCTGGCGTTCGGCATCTCGGAGTCGTTCGGGACCTACGTCAACACGACGAGCATCAGCTCTCAGGCGATCGACGCCGACGGGCAATGGGTCTTCGTTGCGATGACACGATCCGCCGGCAACGTGATCACGTACTATCTCGGCGACGAGACGACGACGGTCGCGCAACTGGGTGGCCTGTCGATCCTGGACGATCCGATCAAGCAGAACTCCGCGCCTCTGGAAGTCGGCGGTACATCCGGCACGATCGATCACACCCTTCCCGCCTGGCTCGACGACCTGCGGGTGTATGACCAGGCCCTCACACCGGAACAGCTCGACCAGGTGCGGCGGGAGAACCTGTCAGCCAACGTGCTTGCTAACGACACGGATGCGGACGGCGACCCACTCTCCGCCGTCCTCGTCTCGGGCCCGTCGCACGGCACGCTCAGCCTCGGCTCCGGCGGAGGCTTCACCTACACGCCTACCCCGGGCTACACCGGCATCGACTCGTTCACGTACCGGGCCAGCGACGGCGCGGCCCAGTCGAACCTGGCCACGGTGAACATCACCGTCACTCCGTCCGGTTCCAGCGGCGCCCCGACCGCCACCGACGACACCTACACTCTCGAAGAAGACGCCCCCCTGACCGTCCCGACCCCTGGTGTACTGGCCAACGACAGCGACCCGCAGAACGATTCCCTGACAGCCGTTCTCGTCACCGATCCGTCGCACGGCACGCTCCGGCTCAACTCCAACGGTTCGTTCACCTACGTCCCGGACCTGAATTACAACGGCCCAGATCGCTTCACCTACAAGGCCAGCGACGGCACGAACGTCGGCAACACCGTGTCCGTAAGTTTGATGATCAACTCCTCGCCCGATGGTCCGACCGCCCAGGACGACACCTACATCGTCGCTGAGGGCACCACGCTGACCGTCCCGCAGGCGTCGGGCACTCCGGCGAGCGACCAGCAGAGCCTGCTGGGTGGCTACCAGTTCAACGCCGGGCTCAATATCGACTGGCAGCAACAGGTGGCTGCGGGGATGGGAGGCGTGCTGACGTCGATCGACATCTGGATCGGCCCGAACAGCACACCAGGGGCCTCGTTCGACTTCTATGTCAACCGTGGCCCGGCCTGGCAGTCCGACCTGGCCGACTACACCACTCGAGTCACGGTTGCCTCCGGGAGGATCGACCAGTGGGTGACGGTCGATCTGTCGTCGGGTCACTTCTTCCTGGAACCAGGGGAGACGTTCACCTTCGGCGCACGAAACGGTTCGGGCGGAAACGCATTCCTGATCGGCTCGTCGACCGATCACGTCGGCGATTCCTATCCCGGTGGTCAGCTCTGGCGTGATGGCGTGATCCAGCCCGGCTCGGGCAGTGACGGTTATGACCTGAAATTCCGCACGAGGATGGAAGCCTTGACGTTGCCGAGCCTACTGGCCAACGACACCGACCCCGAGGGCGACCCCCTCAGCGCACTCCTCGTGTCCCCGCCAGCACACGGCACGCTGATGCTGAATCCTGATGGGGGCTTCACCTACACACCGAACGCGTACTTCCATGGTTCCGACAACTTCACCTACAAGGCCAACGATGGCGCCATCGACTCCACCCCGGCCACGGTAAACATCACCGTCGTCTCCGACGGCGTGCCGACCCCGCTTCAGATCGCCTCGTTCGACGCGATAGCGTCCGGTTTCACGGCCACCTTCGACCGACCTTTCGACCCATCCTCGCTGAACCTCTACGCGGCCGGTACACTTGGCCCAACCGATCTGACCGTCACCCGCGATGGCATCCCGGTCCGCGGCACCCTGGTCGTCGCCGCCGACAATCAGGCCCTGACGTTCGTTGCCACTGGCGGGCCGCTGGCCCCCGGCGTCTATGGTGTGTCCCTCCGCACCGGGATCGACTCCTTTCACGCGGCCGATGACGCGGCCCCGCTCGAAAGTTCAGCGACGTCACACACCTTCACCGTCGCCTCGTCCTCGGCCCGTGTTCTCCGTTTGCCCGACTTCGCCCGCGGCGCCGGCCAGGACGTCAACATCCCGCACCCCACTACCGGCATCCCTCTGCGGCTCAACGACGGCGACGGCCTCACCTCCCTGACGGCCACACTCGACTACGACCCGGCCCTGCTCACCATCAACGGCATCACGACCGATCTGCCAGGGGCCTCCGCGACCGTGGACACAAGCACGCCCGGACTCGCCCGGATCACCGTCACCACCCCGACCGCGTTGGCCGCTGGCCCCATCGAACTCGCCCGGCTCCTCGCGACGGTGCCCACCTCGGCCCCGTATGGGGCCAAGCAGGTCCTCGACCTCGGCGACGTCGTCGTCAACGGCGGGACCATCGCCGCGGTCGCCGACGACGCGGTCCAGGTGGCCGCGTTCGCCGGTGACGTCGATGGCAGCACGACCATCAACTCGGTCGATTCGCTGTTCATCCTGCAATACGTCACCAACGTCCGGGACGGCTTCACCGCGTACCCGACGGCCGACCCGGCGATCCTCGGCGACGTCGACGGCGGCGGGTCGATCAACTCGGTCGATTCGCTGTTCATCCTGCAATACGTCACCAACGTCGATCCCGGCCTGAGCCGCGTGCCGCCGCGACCGTCGGGCCTTGCCCCCTTGTCGGGCGGCCCCGACCCGAAGCTGTCGCTGCCGCGCGACCTGTCCGCCGCTCCTGGCGACACATTGTCGGTGCCGTTGACGCTGGAGCAGACCGACCCGACGACGATCGCGTTGACCAGTTTTGATCTGGTGATCGCCTTTGATCCGTCGGTCTTCACGGTGTCGGGGGCGCGTCTGGGCGGGTTGTCCGCGGGGTTCACGTTGTTGCCAGTGGTCATCGACGCAACGGCGGGAGTGGTTCGGATTCACGGCCTCCGGTCGACGCCCTTGTCGCTGGCCCCAGGGACGGTGGGGACACTGGCGGAGCTGGAACTGGTGGTGCGGCCTGATGCCTGCTCCGGCGTCTCGTCTCTGAACCTCCTTGCGGTGACGTCGACGCCGCGAGGCCCGGTGTTCACGGGTCTCAATGGGGGCACCCTGAGTCTGGTCCCGGCACCGACCAACGCGGCAGACGACCCCATCGACGGCCGGGTCATGATCGGAGAGACGACACCTGTGGTGTCGCTGGCCGTCGGTCTACCACGACAAGGGCAGCATGCCGTTCGGAGTGATCGCCTGCGCGGCCGACTCGCCGACCGTCTCGTAACGCCGTGGGCCGAGGCGAGCCATCCGGTGTCGCTGTTCCGCGGGACGGCGTCGCGACGCCTCTCGGGGCGTGAATTCCTGCGCGATCGTCGGCCCTGATCGCCGGCCCTCGCGCGCAGATCGAGGTCACGTTCCACCCGCTGCGTGCGTCGAGCCGAACCGTTGAATCGGCGGACCGCGGTCTTGCGCTCGCGACCGGCCTCGACGAGGTGGATCATCGCGAACTCAGGAGCAACCACGCGTCAGGTAGAGCAGGGGGGACGTGATCGTCCCGGTTTGGCCGGGAATTCCTGAATGGTGAGTTCGATGAGACCTGGCCTCTGAGGGCTCATCGCCTGGCTGTATCGTGGAGGGCGCTCAGTTCATGGAGGAAGACGACGTCGCCGGGAAGGTTCGCCCGGGCCAGCTCGACAAGGTGGCGGTGGTGGGTGAAGAGGAGCACCTGGGTCTTGCTCGAAAACTCGGCCAGAGATTGCAAGGCCGCCAGCGCGCACCGATCGTCGAAGTTCAGGAGGATGTCGTCAACGATGAACGGGATCGGCTCGTGGATCGCCAGCCAGGACTCGAGGCTCGCCAGTCGTAGGGCGAGATAGAGTTGGTCGTGGGAGCCATCGCTCATGCCCTCGACGCCGACGAGCCGGCCGTCGGGGCGAACGCCTTTCAGGACGGCGTGGCCCTCGCCATCGTCGTCGATCTGGAGGCGGGCGAAGGAACCGGCGGTCAGGTCAGCAAACAGCCTACTGGCCCGTTCCAGGACAGGGCCCTGCTGCTTCTCGCGATAGCTTTCGATCGCCTGTCTGAGCACGGAGGATGCCATCTTGAGCGTCGCGAACCGGGCCACGTCGGTTTGAAGCCGGGCGAGGACCGTTTGCGCCTTCTCGGACGCCTCCGCGGCGCGATCACTGCCGTTCATCCGTTCCAGCTCGCCGCGCTCCAGCCCGATCGTCTGGTTGGTCGCTTCCAGCTCTGTTTGCAGGTTCGTCAGCGCGCACTCAAGTTGATCAATCGCGAGGCCCAGGCTGTCGGCGTTCTCCCGTTGCACCGCGGCGGCGAAGTCCTCGGCGGTGGCGCCGGCCCCGGCCGCGAGCAACTGGTCGTCACACTGTCGGAGAGCATCCTCGACCCGCGCTCGCTCGATGGAGCGCCGTTCGACCTCCGGGACCTCCTCGGTCGTGGCACATCCCGCTTCCTGGCAGAGCCGATCGAGACACGTGTTGGCGTCGTCCCGGTGCGACTCCGCCGTTTGGAGTCGCTCGCGCTCGTGTTCCCGCTGCTGGATGAGCGTAGCGCGGCGGTCCTCGATCGATCGAGCGTCCTGGAGCCGTCGCGACAGAATACGTGCCCGGTGTTCCGGCGCCTGGTCGGGAAGGTTGGGATCGAGAAGGTCGGGAGCGACCCGGCGGCAAAGGTCGGCGACGATTTTGCCGAACTCCTCGGCATCGCGATCAATGCCGCGAACCCGGCTCTGAAACTCCCGGTGCTTGTCCATGGTCTCCCGCAAGTCCTGGATCCCATTGAGGAAGACCTCGGCCTGTTCCGGCAGGGCGTCTGGCTCAAGGCCGATGCGGGCCATCTTCGGTGCCCAGTCGGAACGCCAGGCGGTTCGCTCGGCCTCGGCCGCCTGGAGGTCCTGCCGGTAGCGGCCCAGCTGAGACCGCGCATCGGCCCGCTTCCCTTCCAGCAGCCGGCGACGTTGGAGAACCTCATCGAAGCGAGTCACCACGGATTCGGCCCGTTCGAGGCCGTGGCCCAACGACGATCCGGACGGCAGGGTTGGCTCGCCCAGCTCGCCGAGAGCGCGATTCAGCGCCTTCAGGTTCTCGGTACGCGACCGTTCAATCTGTTCGAGTGACCGGCACGCCTCCCGGAATTTTTCCATGATCTGGACGACCTCGGCGCGACGTCGCAGCCAGGCCCTCAGTTCGGGCGGAGTGCGAACCGAGACGCCGAGCGGTTGGACAAGCTCGTTCCACTCGTCCTGGAGGGCGGTGAGACGGTCTTCGATCGCCTGAAGTTCGGCGGCACGCGTCGCGCGCGTGGCCTGGTGACGTTCGAGTTGCGACACCCACTCGGCCTTGCGCAACCCGGTCGGTCTCGCGTCGCAGACGATCGGCTAGTGTGTCGGAATGGCGGATGCTGAGCTCGTAAGCTCCGGCCAGATGGCTTGTCGTAGGGTGTTCGGCGAGGAACTCATGGATCGTCACATCGTCGGCCACACCGTCGAGCCAGGCGGCCCGGACCAGTGCCCAACCGTCATCCCGTCGGCGTCGGACGGACTGGAGGTCCTCCTCGGAGGGGACGTCGTGCTCGTGCTCAAGGGCGCGTAACTGGTCCTCGAACTGACGAATGGAACCGTCCTCGGCCTCCAGGCGATCGCGGGCGGTGCCGCGTCGGCGTTCGAGCTTCTGAAACTCGGCCTCGAATCGGTCCAGGGTCGCATCGAGCGGAATGGCCAGGCGTTCCAGGTTCTCGGCGAGGCCCGACCATCCGGGTAACTGGCTTTGCACCGCGCCGATTCCCGATCAAGGCGATCGCGCGCCTCGTGGGCCTCGTCCCGTTGCGCGTCCAGGTCGCCGGCCTTTCGGGCCTCGCGGATCGCGTGCCGCAGGGCATCGAGGTCGGGCGCCGTGGCCAGGCCGGCCAGTTCTCGATCCCATTCGGCGATCTGTTCCTCATTCCGGTCGATCGATCGTCGGGCCTCGTCGAGCCGCATGCGGAGGTTCACGTCACGCTGCCCCAGGGCCCGGATGATCTGGGGCTCGTCGGCGCGAAGTCGAAGGGGCTCCGCTTCGATCAGCTCGCGCGGTTTGCCGAGGCGCTGGAGGATGTCGCGGGCCTGGTGCTCGCGTTCCGCCCGCCAACCATCGAGCCGCGGTCGATCGTCGAGGCCCTTCTCGACGGCCCCAAGTCGCTCCTGAATGGCTTCGATCTCGTCCTTCGCGTCGAGAACCTCTCGCGATGGCTCGAGGCCATCAAGCCGGGCGTCCAGGTCGTCAAGGACGGATCGGGCCTGGTCGATGAGCCGCTCGCTTTGCCGGCAGGTATCGTGAGCCGTGCGCCATTCGGCGCCGAAGGCCTCGCGAAGCCGAACGACATTCCCCAGGCGGCCCAGTTCCTCCCGGAGTTGCCGCCGCTTCGCGACGACCGGGATGGCGCCCGAATTCGCTCCAGCCGCGTTCGCTCCGCGCGGTTCCGCCGGATCGTTTCGGTCAGTTCCCGGGCACGTTCCTTGGCCGCGCGAAGGGCCTGATCGTGTTGTTGCCAGGTGTCGCTGGAGAGCTGTTGCGTCTTGAGCTCGTCCCGGGCGTCGCGCAGTTCAGTCAGGGCCTGATTGATCCTGGGAAGCTGGCCGCGAGCCCGGAACAGGGTATCGAGCCGTTCCTGGAGCAGCCCCTGGGCCTGTCGCAGGCCGGACAGACCAGTGCCTGCCGCGAACAGCAGCTCTCCGAGGTGCCCCTGCCCCGTGCGAATCTCTTCACCGGCACGGATCAACTCGGAATGGCTGATCCCGAAGAGAGACTCGAAGGTCTCCCGATCCACGCCCCCCAGGAACCGATCGAGCCGTTCGGCCGGTACAACGGTCGCATCGTCGGCGTCTCGAAGCGTGTTCTTGATCCCCTTGCGGCGCAGCGCCTCGAGCACATCGCCGTCACTGTGACGCAGGGTGCCGCCGACGCGCAGCTGGCCGTAGGGATGGACGAAATTATCGCCCGAGGTGTGCGGAAAACCGAACAGCAGGTACGACACCGCCCGCAACGCCGAGGTCTTGCCAGCCTCGTTCTCACCGTGAATCAGGTGCAACCCGTGATTGCCGGCCGAGAGGTCGAGTTCGAGTTCGGTGAACGGCCCGACGGCTTTCAGGTTCAGACGGAGCAGTTTCATGGGGCCTTCGCGTGATCGGGGCGCAGGAGCACGTCGAGCAAAAGGGGCTGGACCTGATCGAGTGCGGTCCGCAGCCAGTCGAGGTCGTTCAATCGTGGGGCGTCCGGATCGAAGGCCAGTTCGGCGGGCAGGCGGCGCCTCAGGTCGTTCAGCTCCTCGCTCAGGGACGCGAGCACCTCGTCATCCGTCCGAAGGTGGTCGAGGACGTCCTGGAGTTCCTCGATCGGTCCTTCGGGGACGACGGCGACCCGCGCCGGGCGGGTCTGGAACTCGACCTTCTCGATCCAGAGCCGTTCCGGCCCCCGGTCCTGAACCAGGTTGCGAACCTCCGCGACGTAACGGTCGGTGTCGCCATGCAGGCGGTCGTGGAGCGAGGTCACGCCGTGGACGATCACCCGCGCGGCCTGGAGTCGTTCGGTGTCCGGCTCGTCGTGGAGGAGTTGATCGAGCACCTCGGCCACCCGGTCGAGCAACTCGGGCTCGGTGGTCAGGTCCGTGGCATCAACGCGGCCCCGCTCCCAGCGCACCAGGTCGAGCCGTTGAAACTCCTGCTCGACGCCCCCGCCCGGCGAACAGCTTACCAGCAAGCAACCCTTCGCGCCGGCCTCGCGGATGTGGCGGCCTTGCGGGTTTCCCGGGAAGACGATCGGCGGGTCGGCACACGGGTTTCCCCTCGTGTGGATGTGGCCCAGGGCCCAGTAGTCGTAGCCTCGTGCCCGCAGGTCCTCCAGCGTGCAGGGGGCATAACGCTCGTGGCCTTCGAGGCCCGTCAGCCCCGTGTGAAGCAGCCCGATGTTCACGCAACCGGGCACGGCGGCGGGATAGGCTGTCGCCAGGTTCTCGGTCGTGGCCGCCTTCGCGAAGCTCTGGCCGTGGATCGCCACCCCGAGGTCATCGAGCACAACCGTCTGCGGCTTCTCGTGATCGAGCACATGGACGTTGTCGGGGAGGCGCAACGTCCGCGTCATCTTGTTCGCCGCGTCGTGATTACCGGCAATCACGAACGTCGGGATCGTGGCGTCTCTCAGGCGGCCGAGTTGCCCGGCGAGATAGAGCCCTGTGTTGTAGTCGCGCCAGTCGCCGTCGTAGAGGTCGCCGGCGATGAGAACGAAATCGACCCGGCGTTCCAGGGCCAGATCGATCAAACGCTCAAACGCCTTGCGAGTCGCGCCCCGGATTCGATCCACGGGCGCATTCTCGTAACGCTCCAGGCCCCGTAGCGGGCTGTCCAGGTGGATGTCGGCGGCATGCAGGAAGGTGATCGCCACGAGGTTCGCCTTGCTGGGAAATCACCTGTTGGGTGCGCGGGTCGGGAATTGCCGTGGGAGCTTACAACGTACCGATAACTCATGCAATCTCGAAGGACGTCCCGATCGGCCGCGACCAGGATGTTGACGAACCAGGCAGCGGCAAGGACGGCAGGACACGATTCAGAAGGGTATCTTCAGTTGTTTGTGCACCTTTTCCACTGAGAACTTTTCCGGGTCGAACCGGCCACCGATCCACTCCTTCATGTCCTTGTGGGCCTCGTGCCTCGGGTTCTTGATGGCCTCCAGGAAGTCGGCATAGCCCCAGACGCCGCCCACGTCCTCGGGCGGACAGGCCCGCTCACCTTCCAGGCAGCGCGGATACCGCGTCTTCGGGTCGGCCGGCAATCGGGCCTCGAAGAGAACATCGTGCAGCCAGCCGTCTCCGAAGTCGTACTCGTACTCGAACCGGAACTGTCCCCTCTTCACGGGGAGGATGTCGCTCAGGCGGGTTGTGGTGGAATCCTCGTACTGGAGTTCCCCGAAGGTTCCCTCCGACAGCATGGGGACGCCGTAGAGCGTCCCACCAATCCTGAAGTGGTGCATGTGCGAGTTCGTCCAGCCCATCGCGATCTGGATGAACTCGTTGAGCCTATCCAGCGTGCAGTCGCTCACCTGGATGCGTCGCCAGATCGGGGGCTGGGTGTCCAGGAGCGTGACCTTGAACTGATAGACCTTGGTGGGCGTGGGCCGTGCGTCGGGCTCCGACGTCTTGACCCAGACCCACTCCGTCTTGATCCCCAGCTCACCCCGGACCTTGTAGTACAGAGCGTTGCTGATCTCTCCGGGATGGCCTGCCTTGGCCCACCGCCGATTGATCTGCGGGTAATCGAGGTCCGGGTTCCTGCTCAGGGCTTTGCGGAGGAAATCGGATTTGGTTTCCGGCTTCGACGCCTTTTTCTTCGCCATGAGCGTTCCCTTTCAGTTCCGGTCGCACGAGGTGCGTCACTCCTCGACCGATTCCTTTTGATGAGTGCTCGGGATGTAGGGGATCAAACCCTGTTGGTAGACCGCCTCCTGGAACTCCCGGGGCATCTGGCGGGCATCGACGATCAGACCATCGACCTCAAGCATCCAGACCAACGGGTTGTCGTCCATCCGGCTGGGCAAGGCCCATTCGGGATCGAGGCGATGGATCTTCAGGAGGTCCCGGATTGCCATCGACTTCGCCGACCCGGTGGCCTCCGAGACCCCAATCATCTCGTCGATGTCGGACATCTTCATGTGGTGCGGCTGGCTGGGGTCGCCGAGAAAGTTCACCCAGCCGACGACCCGCACGATCCCGCTGGCCCAGGACTCGGGCTTGCCCCGGGCCAGCGGCGAGGGTCGTTTGCGGGACAGTACGCCCGCCAGTTTTTGGCACAAGGCCGCGTACTCGGCGTCGAGATGCTCCCGGCAGAAAGCGTCGGTCCGCTCCACGATCTCGTCATGCGCCCGGCGCGCCTTCTCCGCAGCTGTGGGCTTCCCGCCGGATTTCCCCGATTTCGGCCCCCGCTTCTTCGACCCGGCCTTCGATCTCGCTGACGGCTTCGGGGTTCCCTCGGGGTCGAACGGCAATGTGGTCACGATCCCGAACCGCGCCTTGGCTTCGTCATAAGTCTCCTTGAAGCTCCGGCGATAACCGGCGCCGAACGCCACGTTATAGCCCCGCATCAACCCGTCATAGACGATCCGGCCCTCGAACGGTAGCAGGACTGTCTCGCACAACACCGGCAGGTACGGCCCGATGACCTCCTCGAACGGGTCGCCCAGGGCCAGCACCCCGTAGGCAACCATCGGCTCCTCCATCGACAAAAAGATCGTGTGCGACTTCAGGTAGCGGAACACGGTGAACTGCCCGGCGATGAGATGCTTCCAGGAGCGGATGACCTCCAGGTCCTCCTCGGGAAAGCCGAACGGGTTCTCGGCGGCGAAGGCGTCGATCAGGTCCATGTGCTCCCGCAGCGCGTTCCGAACCTCGAACCGATCCTCCAGCGGGAAGGCGGGCAGCTCATCGCCGTTGTCCTCGGGTTCCTCCACCAGCGCCAGCCGCCGGTTGACGTAAAGCATCAGGCCCTTGTGAAGCCGGTAGAAGCGGAGCGCGTCCTCGGGGGGGAGGGTCATGGCGGATGTCCTCCGATGGGTCGTGCCGTTTGCCAGGCCGCTCCGGCGGCGAGTTGCGGTCGCGGGACGGGCGACGGAACCGGGGGCGTTCCGCAACGGCGATCCGGCATGCCCGGTCGCCTTGCCGAAGGCTCAATCCTCCGGTTCGACCTCCCAGTCTCGAAGTTCGACGGTGGCGCCTCGGCTGATGTAGTTGACCGTGGCGGCGAAGCGGTCCTGGCCGTCGCGACGGATGACGGTCCCGACCAGGCCCTTGAGGGGGCCGCTCTGGATGCGCACGCGGGTGCCGACGGGGTAGGACGGCTCGGGCTGGATGTCCAGGCCGGAGCCGACCATCCGGTCGATCTGGCGAAGGTCCCGGACCAGCTCGTCCTGGTCGTGAACCTCCAGGCTGGTCGTCAAGCAGTTTGTTCGAAGCGCTCGACGCGCTCGTAGTCGTTTCCCTGAATGAAGATGTAGCCCGTGAACAGGGGCAGGACCGAGCGGATTTTACGGCCGGCCGGGGTCCGCGTCTCCTGGACGACCTGCGGGAGATAATACGTCAGCCGACGCGCATGGAAGTGCCGGGCGGCGGATTTCTCCTGTCGGGGCTTGGTGTGCAGGCACCACCAGGGGCGTTCCGGGTCGACGCTCCCGAGGGCCCCGTCCCAGAGGTCGGGGGGATACTTCTGCGGTTCGGCGGGAAGAATCGGCATGAGTGGAATAGCCAGGAACACGCGAAAACGATCGAACCACGACCGGACCAGTCCGACCCGAACCGACCACGGTTATCATCCGCGATGGTCAATCTTGCGAAAGGACGACTGTACGCCCATCGTACCGTGGGCCCCAAAACGGTCTCCAGCCGATTTGAATGGTCCGGAGCGTCGCCGACAGGTCGTCGGGTCGCCGAGGCCGAAGAACGGACTCCCGGCCTTGCAACGTACCATCCCTGAAATTGCATGCGATCGCATGCTCATTTCGAGAGACGCTCCAGGATGTTCCGGGTGATCCGCTCGACGGTTTCGTCGCCTCCCTGGAGGCCATGCGCCCAGTCGGTCGAGCCGGTGGTCACGACCGTGCCACCGCGGGTATAGGTCCCGAAGACGGCGGCGCCGAGGGCCGCGGCGCCTGTCGGGTCGCGGGGGAAGCGGTCGTACCAGAGGGCGTCGTCGGGGTGCCAGCGAGCCGGGCAGGTGGCGAGGATCACGAAGCTCTCGGGCGTGCCGTCGCGTCCGGTCGGGACCGGAAGGCCGTCCTCGAGCGCGAACTCGCATCCGTCGCACTCGTAGCCCACGACCGTATGCATCCCGCCGAACTCCGCGCCGGCGTCGAGGTCGGTCCCCTCGAAGGCCCAGTGGTCGGGGCGATGAAGGGTGAACGCCCCCGAACCGTCCATGAACTGCCCGTGGCTGAGATGGTAGCCTCCGTGGAGGAACCCGACCCCGGTCAGTTCGTTCTCGGGACGGTCGACGAGATGGTGGCTCCAGAGCGTGGACAGGGTTTGGTGATCGTCGCCCGGGAAGACCGGGTCCATGTTGAACCACTGCTTCCAACTGGTCAGGGCGCGGCCATCGTCCTCGCTACGAACCTGCCAGCAACAGGTGTTGCCGCTGAAGAAGGCGACATTGCCGCCCCGAGCGATGAACGCCTCCAGATGGTCGCGCATCGGGGCGGACCAGTATTCGTCGTGCCCGACGCTCAGGACGAGCCTGTAGTGATCAAGCAGTTCGGGATGAAACTCCAGGTCGCTGTTGGCGCAGTAGTCGAGGACGTACCCGTTACGCTCGGCCCAGGAGACGAACGGCAGCTCCCAGCGGCGGTACTGTCCCGCCAGGGGACGGTCGAACGAGACGCGGTGTCCCTGAAGGCCCGCCCGACCGTGGTAGCCGTAGAGGCTCCCCCCGCCCCAGTTGTTGTAGGCGTTGTAGGTGTTGGTCGTGAGCTGAATCAGGATCGGCGTGCGTTGACCGGGTTCGGCCGGGCGGACGATGAAGAACAGATCAACCTCGGCTGTCCGATGATTGCGGCCGACGTACGCGCCTCCACTATCCTGGACGCGAAGGCGGACATTGTAATAGCCCGATGTCCAGTCGTCGGGGATCGTCAATTGATGCGACACCGGCCAGTGGCAACCGTGCGATGAGGCATCCTCGGGGATCGGGTGGGACGCCCCGGGCAGATCGTTCGCCGTGTACACGACCGTCGATTCGGCCCCGAGACGGCTGACCTCCATGTTGTATTTTTCCGCGGTCGTCGAGACGTGGAAGGCGACGATCTCTCCCGGTCGGTAGCTGAGATGGTCGGTGTAGCCCTCGACGGTCAGCGAGACCGGGGTGTCCTCCCCGGCGATGGACCAGGCCGGGGCAAGCATGACCGGGAGGGCAAGCAGGAGAGCGAGTCGACGCGTGATCCAGGCCATGGGCAGTCCCATCGGGGTTGTGAGTCGTGAAGCCGAGCCGATCGGCCCCCAAGCATGAAGCGTAAGGCGCTGATCTACTCGGAGTCTACGGCCCATGATGGACGGATCAAGAACCCGGCGGCCCGTTCCGAATTCCGAAAGGGTGGGCGCCCACCGGTGAGTGCGTCTACTCGACACTGGCCGCCGGGCTCGTCGAGTTTTCCGGGTCTTCCTCGACGAAGGCGTCAAGGGCCGGCGTGTCGGGGCTCATCGTCACGAGCCCTCGAAGCAGGATCATCATCGGCATGGCGGTCATCAGGCCGAGCGGGCCCCATAACCAGCCGAAGAAGAGCAGGCCGAAGATGATCGTGACGGGATTCAGCCGAACCGCACTCCCATAGAGAAGAGGGGTGATCACATAGCCTTCGATCGTCTGGAGAGCGACGTAGACGCCCAGGACCGCCAGCGGTTGCCACCAGGTCCCCAGGCTCAGGGCGACAATTGTCGGCAACGTGGCCGCCAGGATCGGCCCGAAGTAGGGGACGACTTCGAGCACGCCGGTGATGACCCCCCACAGCAACGGCTGGGGGACACCGATTAGCCACAAAGCGACCGACAAGACGGCCGCATAACAGAGCGAGACCAGAAACAGATACCCGATATAAGTCACCATCAGCTGGCGAAGGTGGAGCATGTGCCTCGACTGGACCTGAACGCCCAGCTGGCCCAGAGATCGCCGAACCCGGATCATCCATTCGTCGCGGGTATTCAGCATGTAGAAGACGTAGGCGAGAAAGATGACGAGACCGCCCAGAAAGCCAAGCAGTCCGCCCAGGCCCGTCATGACCCATCGCCCCGCTGTCTGGACGTTGCGGCGCAGAAAGTCGGTGTACTGAGCCCGTACCTTTGATTGCGACAGCTCGGCATCCTGCCCGGATCGGCCATGAGACTCTCCTCTTTGCCGGGAAACCGACAAAGGGGCCTCGTCTCCCGTGATCGGGGGCTTGAGGCCGCTGTTCAAAGCGATGTCCGTCAATCCCGGGTCCGATTCAACGGGCTCGGTGGACGTTCGATCGTTCGTTTTTGGCAGATCGACGAGCCCCAGGGTTTTCAGGGTTTTCGATCCATCCACCTGTTCGGAAACATCGGCCAGCAACGAACCAAAGGCGTTGAGATACTTGTCCGTGTTCTGAACGATCGTGCCCGCTTCGTAGAGGATCATTCCCACGACGACGGCGAACGCCAGCGCGACGGACAGGGCACAGGCGAGCGCCGCGATGGGCCTCGGAAATCGCGCGCGACGCTCCAACCACGATGCGACCGGGGACAGAGCAATCGTCAGAAACAGAGCCAGGACGAACGGAACAAACAGGCCCGCGAGAAGATAGGCTGCGCCCACCAGAAGCAGCCCCGCGATGACGCGCAACGCGATGGTTTGCGTGTCCAGCCGTTCCTCGATGGGCTCCTCGTGTTCATCGCGTTGAGTCGGGCCTGGCTTTTTGCGCGTCGGCATGCGGACACTCGATTCGAAGACGAACGGGACCAGCTTTTCCACGGGCGGAACTCAGGCCGGAATGGCCACGAATCGCCTATGAGCAAATGGGATGCCTTCGACATCGATCCTCAAGCCATCGTGGTCGAGCCCTCGCCGTGCCAAATCGCAGGCGTCGCGACCCATTCACTTCCACTATCCAAAACGGTCTGCCCACCCAGGATCTCACCAAGACATCGCATCAGGCCCGTCTCTCCCCCTATCGATCTCCTGAGGAACCAAAGAACTCGCCAGCCGCTGCCGCTGTCCGATCGGGGTTTCGCGAGACCACGAATCAGCCCTCTCTTCTCTGAGAGCTCGACGGACCACCAGGTTGGCCCTGAATTGGTTCGGCTCATCGGAGATATGGCGAAGATCGCGCGAGGGCCCCACCGATGACCGCCAAAATCAGCACGAGGCAGAGTGTCACGAGGAATGCCCGGCCGAACGGGGTCGGCAACAGAGCGGAGAGCATGGGGATCGGGGTAGGGATAGCAAACGGACCAAAACCAACGCTCGACTCTGAGCGTTGGTTCAGGTATGCGCTTTCTGCCCCCAAAGGCGCAGGTCTAATATTAAATGGGAGCTTATGGGTCCTGCTTGTGGGCGTATCCGCCACTCACTGGGCCAACGGGGTGAATTGCCCCCGATGGACGTCGTAGGCATCGACCACCCCGTCGCGATACAACCATCCGTGCAGGTGGAGCCCCCCGCGATCGAGCTGACGGGCGACAGCGGGGATGGTCCTCAGGTTTTCGAGCTGGACCAGCACATTCTCCCGCGCCAGGACATCCCGTCGCTCCTCGACGTCCTCGACCTCCGGGTAGTGTTGCTCGACGATCGTCCGGGCCCTGAGGGCGTGACGGAGCCATGCGGCGACGCTCGGCATCTCCTCCAGGGACGGGCTCCCGAGCCGATCGAGGACGCCGCATGGGGCATGGCCGCAGATGACGATGTCGGTGGGCCGGTACAGCGTGAGGGCCGACTCGACGGGCTCGGAGCCGGACGATGAGTCACCGTCGCCAGGTACCACGATGTTGCCGAGGTTCTGGAGGACGTAGAGGGCGGCTAGGTTCGTCGGGATGAGGCGATAGGGGTCGGCATCCAGTTCGGGGCACACGATCAGGAGGACCCCCCGTTGCCGGGCGGCCGGGCCGCCGAGCTCGAACAGCCGGTGAGACGTGAGGAAGTCTGTCGCCCGAAAGCGATGGATCCCAGTGACGAGCGGCGTCATTTCACCCCCTCCCCGGGATGGAACCAAGCCCGCGGCCCGAGGCTGCACGGCCAAGTTGGCGCGTCCCGAAATCCCGACTCCTGCCACGACAACATTATACCGTCATTGACAACTGGAGCCACTTTATTGACAATGTCCTGGGATGTCACGTGGCGTCCCGGATGTCCATCGGTCGCCACTCCTGCCCGATCGCAGCTCCCGCCCGAGGCTTGAAATGCCCGAGACCGTCGTCCACTTCCAGATCCGGATGCCCCCACACCTCCATGAGCATCTGGCGAGCCGCGCGCGGGAGGAGAGGACCTCGCTCAATGCCCTGATCGTCACCATCCTCCGGGACGTCGAGGGGCGGCGCGAGGCGGCCGGGACGACGGCGTCCCCGGTGGCGACCCCGGCCGGCTGAGCGGGACGCCGGGCCGGGCACCCGGTCCCGGGGCCCGGGCCGGGCGGATCCCGGGGCGTGGAGGACGATCCCGTGAACCTCTCCGTGCGCGACGCCGCCCGCATCCTGAGCGTCTCCGAGAAGACGATCTACCGCTGGATCAAGCAGCAGTCGATCCCCGCCTACCGGATCCAGGACCAGTACCGCTTCAACCGGGCCGAGATCCTCGAGTGGGCCACCTCCCGGCGGCTGAACGTCTCGAGCGAGATCTTCGCCGAGCCGGAGGCGGCCGGGCAGCCGGTCCCGTCGCTGGTCGAGGCGCTGGAGGCCGGCGGGGTGCATTACCGCGTCTCCGGCTTCGACAAGGGGTCGGCGTTGCGCGAGGTCGTCCAGCTCCTGAGGTTGCCGGAGGAGGTCGACCGCGAGTTCCTGCTTCGGGTCCTGCTGGCCCGCGAGGCGATGGCCCCGACGGCCATCGGCGACGGCATCGCCATCCCGCACGTGCGCAACCCCGTCGTGCTCCACATCGACCGCCCGACCATCGCGCTGTGCTTCCTGGACCAGCCGATCGAGTACGGGGCCCTGGACGGCGAGCCGGTGCATACCCTGTTCACGATCATCAGCCCGACGACGCGGTCCCACCTGCACCTGCTGGCCGAGCTGTCGTTCGTCCTGAGAGACTCCGAGGTCCGTCGCGCCCTGCGCGACCAGGATTCGCGGCCGAACATCCTCGCGTACGTGCGGCGAGCCGAGGAGAAGCTGGTCGGCGCCGAGCCTGCCCTGAGTCCCGACCCGGCATCCGAAAACCGATGATCGGCGCGTGATCGGCCCCCGGCCTTCGCTCTCCGACACCGGACGTGACGCGTGACGCCCTCGAGAAACGGACCACCCCGACGTGCGAGACGCATCGACTTCCGAGCCGATCCCCCGGGCAGGCCGCACCGGGCACGGGCCGGCGCACGGCCTCGACCACCTGATCGAGCATGCGGCACACCTGCTGCCGTCGCAGGGACCGATTACCGTCTTCGTGCATCACAACACGCTGCACGCCTTCGAGGATCTGCCGTTCGACGAGGCGGTGAGGCGGGGCGCGGCCACCTACGGCTGCCATCCCTACCTGCTCGAGGGCTCCTACCGCGGCGAGGCCGCCCGGGGGCGGATCACCGGGGACGACGTGGCCGCCGCCCTGATCGACGACCTCGGCGAGGAGGCCGACGTCCTGATCGGCTTCATGGGGACGAGGTACCACCTGCGCCTGGCCATGCTCGAGCACCCGCTCCGCCTCGGCACCGACGCGGAGTTGCGTTGGCTGGTCGCCGAGACCGACGCGCTGGAGCGATTCCGGGACGAGGCCCCCCCCGAGGCCCGACGGCGGATGGTCGACCAGACCCGCCGCTGGATCCTGAGGGATCACCTCGGCGACCGGGCGGGTGGCGACGGCCGCGGGGCTGACGGCGTCGCGTCGCTTCTCGAGCGCTTCGGCGCGGCGACGATCGAGCAATGGCCCGATCGGACGTGGGAGTCCTTCACCCTGCACCTGCTCTGGCGCATCTGCCACGGCGGCGTCCACGGTGTGGAGCGGTCCGGCGATGCCGCCGCGCCCCCGCCCGCCATCGCGATCTGCTCCTGCTGGCCACCGGCCGAGACACCGACCTGCTGGTCCACGAGGTGCTCATCCGGTTCTGCGCCGCCTTCCTCGACCAGGGGTTCGCGGGCTGGTCGCTCCCCGGCCGCGAGTCCGGATTCTCCGGCTGCTTCGCGGGCCTGTACCGCGACGCCAGGCCCGTCGAATCCTGGCTGCGCGGGCTGCCGGACGAGCTGAGGAGGATCGAGCGGGCGGGCCTGTCGCCGCTCGAATCGATCGCCGAGTCGCTCCACCTGCTCGGCGTCGCCGAGGCCGAGCGAGAGGGATACCTCTCGGAGACCCTGCTGGCGCTTCGCGGCTGGGCCGGGATGCTCCGGCAGATGGAGACGAACGCGTTATGGGCCGCGCACCCGGCGCCGTCCGGGACGCTCCAGGAGTACCTGGCCGTCCGCTTGATGCTCGAGCGGATCGCCCTGCGTCACGTCGCCCGCGAGGAGCTGCCCGAGGCGGTCGAGCTCCGCGACCTCCGGGCCGCCCTCCGCCGTCGGCTCCCGCACCCGCCGCGGGTCAGCGTCGACCAGCGGGCCTACCTCATCTTCCAGCTCGCCCAGGTCCGCGGGTGGAATCCCGCCGAGCTGCACCGGCTCTCGAAGGCCGAATGGGCGCGGCTGGTCGGCGAGATCGAGTCCTTCGGCAACCTCGAACGGCGGCGGATCTACCACCTCGCCTACGAGCGGCACTATCGAAACCAGGCCCTCGACGCGCTGCGGCCCACGCCCTGAGGACAGGCCGGGTCGAGGACCGGGCTGCCCCGGGGGCCGTGGCCGGTCGCGCAGGCCGCGCGACCTTCCAGGTCGTCTGCTGCCTCGACGAGCGTGAGGAGTCGTTCCGCCGCCACCTCGAGGAGGTGGACCCGACCTGCGAGACGTTCGGCGTCGCCGGGTACTTCGGCGTGGCGATGTACTATCGCGGCGTCGCCGAGGCCCACTTCCGGCCGCTCTGCCCGGTCAACATCACGCCCCGGCACTACGTGCAGGAGGAGCCGACCCCCTCCTTCGAGGATGCCAGCCGGCTCCAGGCGGCGGCGCGGCGCAGGCTCGGCCGGCTCTCGCATCGGCTGCACCTTGGGACGCGAACCTTCGTCGGCGGCCTGCTGACCGGCCTGCTGGGATCGGTGGCGAGCATCCCGCTGCTCATGCGGGTCCTGCTGCCGAGGCGGACCGCCCGGTTCCGGCGCCTCCTCGGCCGGATCGTGACCCCGCCCGTCACTCAGCTCCGCCTCGAGCGCACGAGCCCGGAACCTGGGCCCGACGACGGCCAGCTCGGCTACTCGAGGGCCGAGATGGCGGGCGTCGTCGGGGGGCTGCTCCGGTCCATCGGGCTGACCGGGCCGTATTCCCCGCTGGTCGTCGTCGTGGGGCACGGCTCGTCGAGCCTCAACAACCCCCAGGAGGCCGCCCACGACTGCGGGGCCTGCGGCGGCGCCCGAGGCGGTCCCAATGCCCGGGCCTTCGCCCAGATGGCCAACGACCCCCGGGTGCGCCGCCTCCTGGCCGAGGAGGGGCTGCCGATCCCCGACGACGTCCTCTTCGTCGGGGCCTACCACAACACCTGCGACGACGGGCTGACGTTCTACGACCTCGACCGCCTGCCGGCCTCCCACCGGGGGCTCTTCGAGCGGGCGAGGACGGCGTCGGAGGAGGCACGCCGGCGGAACGCGCACGAGCGCTGCCGGCGCTTCGAGTCCGCCGGGCCCCTGCTGACGGCCGACGAGGCCCTGCGCCACGTCGAGGCCCGCGCGGCGGACCTCTCCCAGACGCGCCCGGAATACGGCCATGCCACCAACGCGGTCTGCATCGTCGGCCGGCGGTCGCGGACGCGCGGCCTGTTCCTCGACCGGCGGTCGTTCCTCGCATCGTACGACCCGACCCGGGACGACGATACGGGCTCGACCCTGGCGGCGCTGCTGAGGGCCGTCATCCCGGTCTGCGCCGGGATCAACCTCGAATATTACTTCTCGGCCGTCGATCCCGCCGGGTACGGCTGCGGAACCAAGCTGCCCCACAACATCACGTCGCTGCTGGGCGTGATGGACGGGGCGGCCAGCGACCTGCGGCCCGGGCTCCCCTGGCAGATGGTGGAGATCCACGAGCCGATGCGGATCATGTTCGTCGTCGAGGCCACGCCGGAGGTCCTCTCGGCCATCCTGGCCCGGGAGGAGTCGCTCGGCCGCCTCGCCCGCAACGGCTGGGTGCAGCTGGCGACCCTCGATCCCCGGACGGCGACGCTCCACGTCTTCCGGGGCGGCGAATTCGAGCCCTACCGGCCAGGGTCCGCCGACCTGCCCGCCGCCTCTTCCTCCGTGGCGTGGTACCGGGGCTGGCGGGACCACCTGGGGTTCGCCTCCATCGTCCCCGGCGTCGGCGGCCCTGGCCCGGTCGCGGAGGAGGCCCTCCGATGAACATCGAGCCGCTCTTCACCGTGCTCGGCATCGGGGTGATCGCGGCGCCGGCGCTGCTGCTGGCCGTCCTGGGGCTCGCCTCCCTGCTTGGACGGCCGTTGGGCGAGGGCGCGATGGCCCGCTGGACCGCCTCGTGTGTCATCGCCGGGCTCCTCGCGGCCTTGGGGGTCCTCGGCCTGATGCTCGGCACGGGCGCCCGGTCCGTGCCCGTCGAGCTCGGCGACTGGGTGGCGATCCCGGCGGAGGATTTCCACTTCCACCTGAAGTTCGTCTTCGACCGGCTCTCGGTCCCCTTCGCCCTCCTCACGCTCGTCCTCGTCGGGACGATCGGCGCCTTCGCCAACCGCTACCTGCACCGCGAGCCGGGATACGGCCGGTTCTTCCGCTCCTTCGCCGTGTTCCTGCTCGGGATGGTCGTCGCCTCGCTGGCCGGGACGATCGAGACCCTGTTCCTCGGCTGGGAGCTGGTCGGGCTCTCTTCGGCCCTGCTCGTGGCCTTCTTCCACGAGCGGGCGGCGCCGGTCCTGAACGCGCCAGCGGGTGTGGTCGGTGTACCGCATCTCCGACGCCGCCTTCCTGCTGGCGGCCGTCGCCCTGCACCACGTCTCGGGGGCGGGCGACTTCGCGGGGCTGATGGGCGCGGGGCCGTGGCCGGAGGGGGAGGCGGCCCTCACCCCCGGGCAGGCCCTGGGCGTGGGGACCCTGCTGCTCGTCGCGGCCGCCGGGAAGTCGGCCCTCATCCCGTTCTCGGGATGGCTGCCGCGGGCGATGGAGGGGCCCACGCCGTCGAGCGCCGTCTTCTACGGGGCGCTCTCGGTGCACCTGGGCGCCTTCCTGCTGCTCCGCGTCAGCCCCATCCTCGATCGCTCGGCCTGGCTCAGCGCGGCGGTGGTGGCCCTCGGCCTGGGCTCGGCCGTCTTCGCGGCGATCGCGGGCCGCGTCCAGGCGGACGCCAAGGGGGCCCTGGCCTTCGCCTCCCTGACGCAGGTCGGCATCATCACGGCCGAGATCGGGCTCGGCCTGCGGTACATCCCGCTGGTCCACATCATCGGCCACGCCTGCCTGCGGACGCTCCAACTCCTCCGGGCGCCGTCGCTGCTCCACGACTATCACGCGCTCGAAGACGCCGTGGGCGGCCACCTCCGCCGCGAGCATGGGCCGGC
Source organism: uncultured Planctomycetales bacterium (assembly GCA_963752755.1). Classification (GTDB taxonomy): domain Bacteria; phylum Planctomycetota; class Planctomycetia; order Isosphaerales; family Isosphaeraceae; genus CAVVZJ01. The sequence continues at coordinate 68,218 of CAVVZJ010000018.1, forward strand.
GGGGAATCGGCTCCCCCGGGGGATCCGCCGACGCCTCTACCGGGTGGGCTTCGATCGGGGCCAGTTCGACGCGGCGCTCGATCGGTTCGCCGTCCGGCCCTTCGTAAGCGTCTTCGGCTGGTGCGACCGGATGGAACGCCGCTGGACCGACCTCCTGGCCGGCTCTGCGTCCCGCGAGTCGGACCTGGTCCCCCCCTCCGCACCGATCGGCGAGGAGGCGTGATGCCCGAACTGCACTTGCCGTGGCTGAAGCTCTGCGTCCTCATCCCCGCGCTCGTGGCGTTCTGGGTCGCGGCCTCCAAGGATCCGAATTCCGCCCGGCGGCATGGCCTCGTCGCCTCCGGCCTGGCTCTGATCTGTGCCGCCGCGGCGTGGCTCGACTTCGGGAGCCTGGGCGCCCCGGAGGTCCGGGACCGCTGGGCCTCGCCGGCAGGACTCCTCCAGGGGGACCTGCTGGTCCTCGACGAGCTGAGTGCGCCCTGCTGCCGATGGCCGCCCTGATCTGCTTCCTGACCAACCTGGCAACCCTGCGGACCAAGGTCCGCGAGTTCTCCTTCGCCCGCGCCCTGACCACCGAGGCGATCCTGCTGGCGACGTTGGCCTGCAAGCAGCCCTGGGGGATCGTCGCCCTGCTGGCCGCCGGGACGGTGCCGCCCTACCTGGAGCTGCGGGCGCGACGCCGGTCGACGCGGGTCTACGCGGTCCACATGGGCGTGTTCGTCGCCCTGCTCTGCCTGGGACAGTCCCTGCTCGCCGGCCGGGGAGGCGCCTCGCCCTACTCGGCGATGGCCATCTCGCTGCTGACCTTCGCCGTCCTCCTCCGGGACGGGATCGTCCCCGTCCACTGCTGGATGGCCGACCTGTTCGAGCACGCCACCTTCGGGACCGCCCTGCTGACCGTCACGCCGATGGTGGGGGCCTACGGGGTGACGCGGCTGGTCCTGCCGGTCGCCCCGCCCTGGATCCTCCAGGCCATCTCCCTGGCCTCGCTCTTCACGGCGCTCTACGCCGCCGGCATGGCGCTCGTGCAGCGGGAGGCCCGCCGCTTCTTCTGCTACCTGTTCCTCAGCCACTCGTCGCTCGTCCTGGTCGGGCTCGAGACCGCCAACCCGGTCGGCCTGACGGGGGCGCTGAGCCTCTGGCCCGCGGTGGCGCTGTCCCTGACGGGCTTCGGCCTGGCGTTGCGCTGCGTCGAGTCGCGCATGGGGCGCGTCTCGCTGGCGGATCACCACGGCCTGGACACGCACGTCCCGATGCTGGCCGCCCTGTTCCTGCTCACCGGGCTGGCGAGCATCGGCTTCCCCGGGACGTTCGGGTTCGTCGGCCTCGAGCTGCTCGTCGAGGGGGCGGCCCGGGCCTCCCCCCTGTCGGGGGCGGCCGTGGTGGTCGTCGCCGCCCTCAACGGCCTCGCGGTGATGCAGGCCTACTTCCGCATCTTCACCGGGAGGCCCCGCGAGGCCACGATCGACCTGCGCATCCGCCCGCCGGAGCGGATCGCCGTCCTCATCCTGACCGCCTTGATCCTGGGCGGCGGCCTGTACCCGCAGCCCGGCGTCGTGAGCCGCTATCACGCCGCCGTCGGCCTTTCCGAGGAGCGGGCCCGTCGGGTCATCGGCGAATCGCCGCCCCCGTCCCATGCCCCCGCGGCACCGGACGCCGATCGCCCCGGCCATCGGCCATCGGCCGAACATCACGCCGCCCGTGCCCCCGAGCGGCCGCGGCGGGACGGCCGGCGGACTGAGGGGATGTCCGGCCGGCCGTAAGCCGCGAGGCCCCGGTTATTGATCCGAATCGTCGCCCCCCTCCACCGACGCGGACACGGGGCCGCCTGGCCGTCGGAGCGTGGTGGCCAGCCGGGTGGCGAGGTCCGCAAACTCCCGGGGGTGCGAGGGGGCGTGGGCGAGGTTGACGAGCTCGGGCTTCAGGGCATCCAGGTCCTCGTCCGGGTAGAGCGGCATGCAGACCTGATAGGTCAGGACGTCGTAGGCCCCGAAGATCACCTCGATGTCCCATATCCCCGCCGCCTCGACCTGCTGGCGGAGGGAGAAGGCCGTGTGGGCGGCGTTGAGGCAGACCGCCATGTCGATGAGGGTCTCGCGGTATCTCGGCTGTGTCGGGGCATCGGCGCCCCAGGTCGCCCGGAGGGCGTTGTCCGACTCCCGGACGGCCACGAAGATCTCCTGGAAGATCAACCTCAGGTTCGGCGAATAGGACCGCGACCAGAACTTCTTCGGATCCAGGTAGGCGTCCACCGCCCCCTTGACGGCGCCGCAGTTGGTATGACCGAGGACGACCAGGACGCGGACGCTGTCCCTCAGGGCGACGGTCGAAAAGTCGATGCTCCCCTGGACCTCGTCGCCGAGCACGTTGCCCGCCACCCGGACGACGAAGAGGTCGTTGAAGCCCTGTCCGAAGAGCATCTCGGTCGGGACGCGGGCATCGGAGCAACCGAGGACGACCGCGAAGGGCTTCTGCACCGGATAGCCGTCGGACGGGTTCAAGGCCGAGGGATCCAGGCCGCTGCTAGGGATGACGTACTGAGAGTCCCCCGCGGGGGGATCGCCGCGGCGGCACGTCTCCATCCATCGGGAGAAGACGCGGTTTCCTTCGATCAGCGCCTGTCGTGCCTCCTCCGCGTTGGCCGGCATGCGCTTGACGCCGGGTCGCGAGGGGTCGTACCGGAATACGTAGTCGATCATGAGGACCTCCAGAGGGCAGGACCGTACGCACGGCGCAGGGGAGCTGGATAGCCCCTGTTACCGGGGCTTTACGTTCATCTTACGAGACGTCTCCCCTGTCTGCGATGATATGCCGAGGCCCTCGAGCCGAGGGGGTGTAGGGCCGAGGCATCGCCCCGGGGCCGGGGCTTCGCCGTTGTGGTAGTCCCCGACCGGTCATCGTCGAGTGCGTGATCCGCGTGCAAAAGCGCAACCCGGCCTCACGCGCCCCACAGGCTTCGACACGCTTGGACCCAGGATTTACCGGGCGTTTGCCCCTTCCGTGCCCCAGACCGTCGGGGTAGCCTGAATCACGGAAAGCGCAACGATTGCGGGTCCCGTGACCGAAGGCGCAAGCGCCAGGGGGTGCGATGCCCTACCAGTACGTCCGCGAGCCCCTCACCGCCGAGGAGGCCGACCGCCTCGCCAACGCGTGCGAGACCCCCACCGAGCAGCTCATCATCTGGACCCTGCTCGATACCGGGCTCCGCATCGGTGAGCTGTGCGATCTCACCTCCAAGGACATCCTCTGGCAGCAGCGCCAGCTCCGCGTCCGGGGCAAGGGCGGACCCTACGGCAAGAAGTCCAAGGTCCGCGTCGTGCCCATGTCGCGCCGCGTGCGGGCCCTGCTGGAGCACCACTACGCCCTAACCAAGGAGTTCCCCGTCCGGCCGCGGCGGGCCCAGGGGCTGGTCAAGGAGGTCGCCAACCGCGCGGGCCTCACCAAGGACGTGACCCCGCACGTCCTCCGACACACCTTCGCCGCGACCGCCCTGCAGAAGGGCATCAGCCTGGCCACCGTGCAGAAGATCCTCGGCCACGACCGGCTCCAGACCACCGTCATCTACCTCAACTTCACCGACACCCACATCCAGGAGGAGTTCGAGCGGAAGTGGTGACGGCCGGGGGTGCCTGCTCATGCCGGGACAGCTCTTCACCGACGCCGAGCGGAGACGGCTCGGCGGATTCCCCGCCCAGGTCTCCCACGAGGACCTGGTGACGTACTACACGCTCACCAGGTCGGACCGGGCCGCGGTCGACCAGTGTGCCGATGACGTCGGCCGGCTCGGCTTCGCCCTCCAGCTCGGGACGCTCCGTTACCTGGGGTTCTGCCCGGACGACCTGGCCGCGGCCCCCGGCGAGATCGTCCGGTTCCTGGCCGACCAGTTGAAGGTCCCACCCGAGGGGCTGCTCGCCTATGGCCGCCGGGCGCAGACCCGCACCGATCACTTCCTCGCCGTCCAGGACCATCTGGGATACCGCAAGGCCGGCCCCGAGGAGCGGACGTGGCTGGCCCGCTGGCTGCTCGACCGGGCCTTGGAGCACGACCGCCCCTTGCTGCTCTGGCAACTGGCCTGCGAGAAGCTCGCCGCCGAGAAAGTCGTGCGGCCCGGGGTCACTGTCCTGGAGCGGATGGTCGTCGCCGCCCGCCGCGGCGCCGGCCGCGAGACGATGAAGCGGCTCGCCGCCGTGCTCGACGAACCGGGGCGTTCGCTCTTCGACAGCCTGCTCGTCCCCGACGAGGAGACGGACCAAACTCCCTTGACCTGGCTCCGGCAGGGGGAGGTCACCACCACGCCCACCGCGATCCTCGCCGCCCTGGAGCGGCGGGCCACCCTCCTCGGCTGGGGCGTCGACCGCTGGGACCTCCAGGCGCTGCACCCCAACCGGCTCAAGTTCCTGGCCCGGCTGGGCAAGCGCTCGACCAACCAGGCCCTGCAGCGGGCCCCGGACGAGCGGCGGTATCCCATCCTTGTCGCCTTCCTCCGCCAGGCGCTGGAGGAGACCACTGACGAGGTCATCGACCTGTTCGACCGCTGCCTGGCCCGGACATCGGCACGGGCCGAACGGAAGCTGGAGGAGTACCGACTGGCCGGCGCCCGGACGACCGACGAGGCGGTCCGGCTGTTCGGCCAGATCGGCCGCGTCGTGCTCGACCCGACGGTCGACGACCGGCAGGTGCGGGCAGCGATCTACCGCCGGGTCGCCCGGGAGACGCTCCGCGAGGCCGTGGAGCGGACCGAGGCCCTGTCCCGATGCGGGGACGGCCACGAGTTCGACTTCCTGGCCGATCGCTACAACTACCTCCGCCAGTTCACCCCCCAGTTCCTCGACGCCTTCGCGTTCCGGTCCAACCGGGCCGGGGTACACATCCTGGAAGCCGTCGATAGGCTCCGGGACCTGAACGCTCGGCGGCAGAGGAAGGTGCCGCCGGACGCCCCCGTCCAGTTCGTGCCAGCCCGATGGCGCCCCCACGTCGTCGGCCGGGACGGCGAGATCGACCGCCATTACTACGAGCTGTGCGTGCTCTGGGAGCTCCGGGCCGCGCTGCGGGCCGGCAACGTCTGGCTGGAGACCAGCCGACGGTTCGCCGACCCCGAGACCTACCTGATCTCACGCGAGCGGTGGCCACGGGACCGTCAGGACATCTGCCGCCTGCTCCAGCTCCCCGAGAACGGGGCGGCCCGGTTGAAGCAGCGCCGGGCCGAGCTGGAGGCGGAACTGGCCCGGCTCGACCGGGACTGGCCGCAGAACCACTCGGTGCGGATCGAGGCGAGCCGGCTCGTGCTCACCCCGCTGTCGGCCGAGGAGCCGCCCGAGGGGAGCGTCGCGCTGCAGGAGAAGATCACCCGGCACCTTCCCCGGGTCGACCTGGCCGACCTGCTCATCGAGGTCGACGGCTGGACCGGCTTCACCCGCCACTTCGAGCACGCCGGCGGCCGCGAGCCCCGCACCAGGGACGTGCTGGTGCACCTGCACGCCGCGGTCCTGGCGCAAGCGTGCAACTTCGGCCCGACCACGATGGCCGAGGTCGCCGAGCTGACCTACCGCCGCCTGGCCTGGTGCACCAACTGGTACCTGCGGGAAGAGACCCTGCGCCCGGCCATCGCTACGGTCGTCGACTTCCAGCACCGCCAGCCGCTGAGCCAGTCCTGGGGTGGCGGCACGCTGTCCTCCTCTGACGGCCAGCGCTTCCCCGTCCCCGTCCGGAGCCGCACCGCGACCGCGCTGCCCCGCTACTTCGGCTACGGCCAGGGGCTGACGTTCTACTCCTGGACCTCGGACCAGTTCACGCAGTACGGCACGAAGGTCATCCCGGCCACCGTCCGCGACGCGACCTACGTGCTCGACGCGATCCTCGACAACGAGACCGAGCTGACGATCCTGGAGCACACCACCGACACGGCCGGCTACACCGAGCTGGTCTTCGCCCTGTTCGATCTGCTGGGCATGCAGTTCGCGCCCGCATCCGCGACCTCGGCGACCAGCGGCTCTACCGCTTCGACTCCGGGGCGACCTATCGCCACCTGGGGCCACTGCTCAAGGGGAAGATCCGCGAGCGCCGGGTCGTCGACCACTGGGACGACCTGCTACGGTTGGCCGGGTCGCTGAAGCGGGGCCATGTGACCGCCTCGCTGCTGATCGGCAAGCTCCAGGCGAGTCCGCGGCGCAACGCCCTGACGGGGGCCCTGCAGGAGTACGGCCGGGTGGCCAAGACGCTGTTCGTCCTGCGGTACCTCGGGAGCGAGGCGTACCGCCGCCGGATCGGCGTGCAGCTGAACAAGGGGGAGGCGTTGCACGCCCTGCGGCGGTTCCTGTTCTTCGCCCACCAAGGGCAGGTGCGCCGGGGCCAGCCCGAGGACCAGGCCAACCAGGCGAGCTGCCTAAACCTGGTGACCAACGCCGTGATCGTCTGGAACACGGTCTACATGGCCGCGGTAATCGACCGTCTGAAGGCCAAGGGGGAGCGGATCGCCCCCGAGGACCTCGTGCACCTCTCGCCGGCCCGGTACGACCACATCAACCCGTACGGGCGTTACCAGTTCCGGGTCGACCGCTGGGCCGGGAAGAAGCCCCTGAGACCCATCAAGGTGTGAGCTATCCAACCATGCGGAGCGTTGGTTTTTGTCCGTCTGCTATCGCAAGGCCGGATCCGATAGCAACGGAGAAAAAAACAACGAACTTCACCGTTACGGGTGTTCACCGGGTGCCCGGAGCGGGCGAAGACGGTTGCGGCTCAGTCCCGCCTCGACCTCGAAGCGGCACTTGCCATACGGGTTGAGGTGCTCGTACCGGGAAGGCCAGAGCCGTGCGATGTCCTCCTCGTTTACCGTCTTGCCTTCGGCACGGAGCTGCTCGATCACCGCGGTCATGTAGACCGTGTTCCACGTCACCACCGCGTTGGTCACCAGATTCAGACACGCCGCCTGATTCTGTAGCTGCTCCTCTTGCTTCTTTCGCAGCACGCTCTTGTTGGCGAAGAACAGGAAATCCCGCAGGCTGTGCAAGGCCTCGCCCTTGTTGAGCTGGCCGAGGATCCGCCGCCGGTAGTCCCCGCTCTCCAGGTAGCGGATGATGAAGACCGTCTTGACCAGGCGGCCGTACTCCTGCAGCGCCCGCGTCAGGCGATTCTTGCGGGGGTACGACTGGAGCTTGCCGATCAGCAGTGACGCGGTGACCCAGCCGCGCTTCAGCGACCCGGCCAGGCGCAACAGGTCGTCCCAGTTGCGCAGGATGCGGTCGCGGTTGATCCGCCCACGTAGCAGAGGTGCGAGGTGGTGATGCCGCTTCTGGCGGTCCAGGCGGAACAATCTCTGGTCGGCAAGGTCGCGGATGCGCGGGGAGAACTGCATGCCCAGCAGGTCGAACAGGGCGAAGACAATCTCGGTGTATCCCGCCGTATCCGTCGTGTGCTCGAGGATCGGCAGCTCGGTCTCGTTGTCGAGGATCTCGTCGAGCACGTAGGTCGCGTCGCGGATCGTGGCCGGGATCACCTTGGTGCCGTACTGGGAGAACTGGTCCGCGGTCCAGGTGTAGAAGGTCACCCCCTTCCCGTAGCCGAAGTAGCGTGGCAGGGCCGTGGCCATCCGCACCTTGCCGGAGACGGGGAACCGCTGGCCGTCGGACGAGGAGAGCGTGCCGGTGCCCCAGAAGCGGCTCAGCGGCTGGCGATACTGGAAGTTGACGAGGCGCGTCGTCGCGGCCTTCAGGGTCTCGTCGCGGATGTACCAGTTCGTGCACCAGGCGAGCCTCTGGTAGGTCAGGTCGGAGATCCGCGCCATGCGGACCGGGCCGAGGTTGCACGCCTGGGCCATGACCGACGCATAGAGATGGGTTCGCAACTCACGGCTCCGCGGCTCCGTCCCGCCCGCGTGCCCGAAGTCGTCGCTGAAGTGCGTCCAGCCGTCGACCTCGATGAGCAGTTCGCTCAGCTCGACCAGCGGCAGCCGCTCGTCAATGAGCCGCTCCAGTTCCAACGTACTCTCCGGCCTCTCTTCCGCCTCCAGGGGCGAGACCACCAGCTTGTCGCCCTCCATGCGGACGTCTTCGCCCTTGGCGAGCGAGGCCTCGACCCGATCCAGGAGCCCGCTCAACTCCTGCTCGCGCTCGCACAGGCGATCTCTTCCGTCTTCCGGGGCCTGGAACTCCCGACACGCCTCGGTCCGTAGGACGGGCCAGTCCTCCCGGGGGATCAGGTACGTCTCGGGATCAGCGTAGCGCCGGCTTCCCTCCAGCCAGACGTCACCCGCGCAGAGCGCCCTCGGAGCTCCCACAGGACGCACAGCTCGAAGTAGTGGCGGCGTCCGGTCGGGTCGGGGTTGTCGTTGACGTACGGCCGCCATCGGGCGGGGACGAAGTCGAACGACGCCCCGTCGGGCAAGATCCGGCGACGCTCGGCGTTGAGCCGGCGGAGCTGGTCCACGGCCCGCAGCAGGGGCGAGTTCCCCGTGGAGTGGAACGCGAGGGCGTCGATGAACTCGGGGGTGAACTGGCGGAGGTAGGTATAGCGGCTCTCGAGGAAGTCGAAATAGTGGTCGTCGGGGGGCCGGATGATCCGGTCGGATTTGTCGACGGCGTGCCGGAGTTCGGCCGGGGGGACGCGGCGGTAGATGGCCCGCCGCAGGTCCGCGTCCCGGACCGCGGGGTCGAGGACCACCCGGCCGATCTCGCGGAAGAGCCGGACCTGCTCGTTGGTCGCCGAGGCGACGGAGAGCCGGAAGTCCTCCAGGTCGCGGCGGGCGCGGTGGTAAGCCTCGGCGAGGCAGTGGTCGAAGAGGTCGACGGCGTCGTCGGTCAGGTCGACCAGGGTCTGATAGAGGAAGGCGACGAGGATCGGGTAACGCCGCTGCTCGGGCATCCGCTGGAGGGCCTGGTTCGTGGATCGGCGTGCGACTTGGGCGAGGAACTTCAGGCGGTTCGGGCTCAGCGACGACACGTCCCAGCGGTCGACCCCCCAGCCCCGGCAGAAGGCACGCTTCTCCAGGGTGACGAGGACCGTCGGCGGCGTAGATGACGCGACGGGCTGCTGGAGCCAGGCCAGGCGGGAGCGTCCGATGGTGGGGTCGACGGTCAGCAGGCCGTCGAGCCGGGCCTTGCAGTCCCTGGTCAAGATCGGGGCCAGCCGTCGCCAGGTCTCCCGCTGCGCCCGCTGTCGGGCCGCGGCGATGAGTTTCTCGAGGTGGGTGACTCCCGGACGCTCGACCCGGAGGCCGAGGAGGTGCTCGCAGGCCAGGCGCAGGAGCAAGGTCGGTCGGTCGTGCTCCAGGGCACGCTCCACGAGCCAGTCCTCGACCTGGGCCAAATCATCGGGCGTGGCCTTGCGGAAGCCGAGGTGCTGCCGGATCTGCCGGAGGTGCTCGGTCCGCGTCTGTCCCCGTCGGCCGTACCGCGCCAGCTCGCCCGGGGCGACGTCGAGTTGCCGCGCGACGAAGACGACGACTGCCTCGGGGGCGGTGCCCAGGTCGTCGGGGCAGAAGCCGAGAAAGCGGAGCGCACCGAGCTGGAGGGCGAACCCGAGGCGGTTGGCCGGCGAGGCCGTGCGGGGGAGCTGCCTGCGGTCGGCGCGGGAGAGGGTGAAGTACCTGTCGATGTCGCCGGGGAGGACCTGGCCGGGGAAGCGGTCGAGCCGCTCGCGTTCCGCGTCACTGAGGAAACCGGTGGGCATGGTGGTCTCCTCCGGGGTCGCTCGTCGCGGGTTCTCGAAAAAGAAGAGTTTCGAGAAGGACCGATGTGAATGGCCTGACGACGCGAAATCGCCACAACCCGGTTCTCGGAATCGCTTTCTCGCCAGTGTACGAGTACGATGAGTTTCGAGAAAGCCGGTGGGAGGGATCACATGCGGATCGGCTATGCCCGGGTCTCCACCGACGAGCAGTCGCTCGACCTCCAGCTCGATGCCCTGAAGAAGGCCGGTTGCAAGCGGGTCTTCACCGACAAGACGTCGGCCGAGAAGGGAGACCGGCCCGGCCTGGCGGACGCCGTGTCCCACCTCCGGTCCGGCGACATGCTCGTGGTCTGGAAGCTGGACCGCCTGGGGCGCACCGTGAAGGGGCTGGTCGAGTTCGTATCCGACCTGCAAGGGCGAGGCATCCAGTTCCGTAGTCTCACCGACGGCATCGACACCACGACGCCGGCGGGCCGGTTCTTCTTCCACGTCATGGCGTCGCTGGCGCAGATGGAGCGGGAGCTGCTGGCCGAGCGCACCCGGGCGGGGCTGGACGCGGCGCGGCGGCGGGGCCGGGTCGGCGGCCGCAAGCGGCGGATGACGCCGGGCAAGGTGGAATCCGCCCGCAAGCTGCTCGGGGGCGGCATGCCGCCGCGGGACGTGGCCCGGAACCTCGGCATCTCGGTCCCGACGCTCTATCGCTGGGTGCCCGCGTCGAGCCGGTGAACCGTTCAGCGGCCGGGGACGAGTCGTCCTACGACAACCATTCGGGGACCGTTGGGCTCAAAGGGATGAACGACGTCACACGCATCCTCTCGGCCATCGAGCAGGGCGACGCACGGGCGGCCGGGCAACTCTTGCCGCTGGTCTACGACGAGCTCCGCAAGCTCGCCGCCCAGCGTCTCGCGCTGGAGAAGCCCGGTCAGACCCTCCAGGCCACGGTCCTGGTACACGAGGCCTACGTCCGGCTGGTCGGTGAGGAGGAGGGCCGGGGCTGGGACAATCGCGGGCACTTCTTCGCCGCGGCGGCCGAGGCCATGCGTCGCATCCTCGTCGAGCGGGCCCGCTCCAGGGGGCGGATCAAGCGGGGGGGCCAGTGGCGGCGCGTCGACTTGGAGGATCTCGCCCTGGCGGTCTCGGCTCCCCCGGATCTGCTCCTGACCCTGGACGAGGCCATCGCGGGGCTCGAGGCCGAGGACCCCGCCGCCGCGGCCCTGGTGCGGCTGCGCTACTACGCCGGCCTGTCGGTCGAGGAGGCCGGGGCCTCGCTCAGGATCTCGACCGCAACGGCTTACCGCCACTGGGCCTATGCTCGTGCCTGGCTGGCTTCCGACCTCCTCGACGACCGCGGCTGACGCCCCCGCAAGATTTTTTCCTCGCCGCGTGAGAATCGCCGGCCGGATTCGTCGCATTGTCGATCGGAGCCGGTCCGCGAGGAGAAGGTTATGGTCCACGACGCTGTCAGGGTTAAGTCGATCTTCCTCGCCGCCGTCGAGCGCTACCCGGCCGAGCAGTGGCCCGCCTACCTCGATGGAGCCTGCGGCGAGGACGGCGAGTTGCGGGAGCGGGTGGAGCGACTGCTCGGCGCCCATAGCGGGCAGAAGAACCTCCACATTCCCGCGGCTTCCCGGGCCGAGGAGACGGTCGCCCGGCCGGTCGTCGAGCGGCCGGGCGAGATGGTCGGCCCCTACAAGCCGATGGAGCAGATCGGCGAGGGGGGCATGGGCATCGTGTACGTCGCCGAGCAGCACCATCCCGTGCGCCGCAAGGTGGCGCTGAAGATCATCAAGCCGGGGATGGACACCAGGCAGGTCATCGCCCGCTTCGAGGCCGAGCGCCAGGCCCTGGCGATGATGGACCATCCCAACATCGCCAAGGTCCACGACGGCGGAACCACCGAGTCGGGACGGCCCTACTTCGTGATGGAGCTCGTCCGGGGCCTACCCATCACCGAGTACTGCGACCGGGAACAACTCTCGATCCGCGAACGCCTGGACCTGTTCGTCCTGGTCTGCCGCGCTGTGCAGCACGCGCACCAGAAGGGGATCATCCACCGCGACCTGAAGCCGTCGAACATCCTGGTGACGCTGCACGATGGCGTGCCCGTGCCGAAGGTCATCGACTTCGGTGTCGCCAAGGCCACCGGCCAGAGCCTCACCGAGAAGACCGTCTATACCGCGTTCACGCAACTGATCGGCACGCCACTGTACATGAGCCCCGAGCAGGTCGAGCTCTCGGGCCTCGACGTGGACACCCGCAGCGACATCTACTCGCTGGGCGTGCTGCTCTACGAGCTGTTGACCGGGACGACCCCCTTCGATTCCGAGACGCTGGGGAAGGCCGCGTTCGACGAGATGCGGCGGATCATCCGCGAGGACGAGCCGCCGAAGCCGAGCACGCGGCTGAGCACGCTGGGTGAGGCCGTGACGACAACCTCGGCGAAGCGGTCGTCCGACCCGAGGCGTTTGGATCGAGCGGTGCGAGGCGAGCTCGATTGGATCGTGATGAAGGCGCTGGAGAAGGATCGTCGCCGCCGCTACGAGACGGCCAACGACTTTGCCGCCGACGTGATGCGCCACCTCACTGACCGGCCGGTCGAGGCGTGTCCGCCGTCGGCATGGTATCGGCTCGGAAAATTCGCCCGCAGAAACCAGACGCGCCTGGTTATCGGGCCCTAGCCACGGCGTCGGCCCTGATCGTCGTCCTTATTCTGGGTGCGTTCCAGCTTCAGTCGGCCAGCCGGATCCGCCAGGTCAGTCAGGACGTGCGGCAGGCGATTGTGGGTGCCCGGACGGCGATCGAGGCCGGCGATTTGGCACTTGCCCGCCAGCGTGTGGCCGAGGCGCAAGGGCGCCTGCAAACTGATCGAGTGGCGATGTCCGATCTGGCCGAGGAGGTGGACCGGATCCGGCGGGAGATCGAGACGCGTCAAGCCGATGAAACACGCTTCAAGCAGTTCCTCAAGCTGGCCAGCGACGCCCAGGACAAGATGGCATATACCGAAGGCTTGGGCGGAGAGAGCATGGCCGAGGAGGCTCTAAGACTCTACGGTGCATCGACCGATGATCATTGGATTTCGCGTCTAGAGAGTTCCTATCTGACCAAGAACCAGAAGGAACAAGTTCGCGAGACGACTTACGTCACCCTGGTCTCGCTTGCCGATTTTGGAGTCCGCTGGCGTGGCCGGCTCGAGGACCCTGAATCTGTGAGACAAAGCCACGATCTCCTACGGCGCGCCCGGGCCTTCCATGAGCCGACACGGGCCTTCTACTTCGTGCGTAGCCGGTGTCACCGGATCCAGGGTGACGCCGTCTCGGCCGAGGCGGACATCGAGCGGTCGAAGGACGCCCCGGCACGCACAGCCTGGGATCATTTCTTGCCAGGTCACACGGCCGGCTGGGACGGCGATCTCGACGAGGCCATCCGCTCGTATCTCGCGGCCCTGGCGATACAGCCCGACCATTTCAATTCGCTCTTCTTTCTCGCCATGCGGTTGGCCCAAGGTAATCGCCACCGTGAAGCCGAGGCGATCGCTTATTTCACCGCTTGCATCGCGCTGCGACCTCGCCACTTTTTTGCCATCAGCAATCGAGCCGAGTGCCATCAGAATCTCGGACAGTTCGATGCGGCGGAAGCCGACTACTCGGCCGCCATTGCGGTTGCCGACACCGCGATGCAACGGCTCAAGGCTTATCGAGAGCGATGTGACCTGTACTCCCTCACAGGTCAATCGGAAAAAGCTCGGGCGGATAATCTCCAAGTCATCCGGGTATTAGAAGAACTGGTCGAGACTCAACAGAGAGAGCATGGACCTGACAGCCTCATGGCTCTCGACGCGATGGCAGCGCTTTCGAGTGCCTACGTCGCCGAGGAAAGCCGGATCCAGGACGCGATCGCCTTGTCTGAACAAACGCTGGAGCAGTGCGGGGCCAGGCTTGGGCCAGACCACCTCACCACGCGCACCGCCACGGAAAGCCTGGCCTATGCCTACTACCAGATGGGACGATCGCGAGAAGCCGTCGCCCTGTTCGAACAGTTGATGGAGCGAGCACGAGCTGCGGATCCCGAGGCGAAGCCGATCAGTTACATGAATGGGTTGGCCGGCTGCTACGGAGCCTTGGGGCAGCCCGAGAAGGCCGAGCCGCTCTTGCGTGAGCTGGCCGCCTTCTGGAAAGCGAAAGCCGGGGCTGACTCGTCGGGATATGCCCAGCGGCTGGCTCCGCTCGGCCTGTCCCTCCTCGAACAACACAAGCCGGTGGAGGCCGAGCCGATCTTGCGCGAGTGCCTCGCGATCCGCGAGAAGACCGAGCCTGACGCCTGGTCCACTGCCAACGCCGCGTCGATGCTAGGCGGCAGTCTGCTCGGCCAGCAAAAGTATGCCGAGGCCGAACCTCTGCTCCTGTCCGGCTACGAGGGGCTGATGCGGCGGGAGGAGACGATTCCTCCAGACGCCAAGGTCCGCCTGACAGAAGCCATCGAACGGCTGGTGCAGTTGTACGAGGAATGGGGCCGGAAGCACGAGGCCGACGAATGGCGTGCGAAACAGCCCCTGACGAAGTCCCCGAAGCCTGCCGAGACGAAGGGCGACTGAAGCCCGCCTTCCGGGAGTGAGCCGGGGACGATCGAGAAACCCGATCCGCCTGATTAGGCCAGTCGGAAGCTACCGTCGGGCCCGTGCGGTCGGCGTGTGCGCCAGTGATTCTCTCTCATCTTCACTCAGAAAGGACCAAACACATGACTCCGTCGAACAGAGACCCCGGGACCACGGCTCGAAGCCTCCGGCGAACCTTCCTGCTGGCCGCGAGCGGCATGCTCACCGTGCTCTTCGCCGCTCCAGCACCGGCTTATGCACAGGGCAACCAGGGAGTGATCTACTTCCGGACGACCGACTTCACCCACTACCTGGTCAACGGAGATGGGACGAACCTCCAGTCGATCGCGGCACCCTCGAACACGACCTATGCGAGTGCGCGAAGCGACTATCCGGGTGGCCGCCAGTATGTGTACGCCCGAGAAGACGGTCAGATCCCCGGGACAACCACTAGCTATGGAAACCTCATGGTCTGGAACGAAGCTGGGGAGAGCAAGGCAGTTACCGAGATCGACGGTCCGCTCTATCACCCTTCGGAGGCCAACGGCGTCAGATGGTCGAACGACGACCTGGATAGCTTCCTCTCGTTCCGCCTGTACGACCCTAGCACCGGTCTGTACTCCATCTACCGAGCCCACGTCACGGCTGCCGAGATCGCATCCGTTGACTTCGAGCCTGTCACTCTCAACGACTCCCGTTTGGAGTTCGTGGCGGAATTCCCCCCTGGGGTGAGCGTCTTCTATGATTGGCACCCATCCAATACGAAATATTACTACATCGACCCACGGGTCACCAAGCGATCAAGCAATCAAAAGATCCGGGTCAAGACCGTGGGGATCGGCGCCACCATGGACGACGACCCAATCGTCTTTGACGGAGGGGGCTTACTCGTCCAGATTCGGGTCTCCCCGGTCAACGAGCAGCTCGTGGCCCTCGCCATCGGGAAGGGGATTCTCTCGGTGAATCTCGTCACTTATGCCTCAGGATTGATCGCCACCGAGAACAACAAGACTTTCACCAATATGAACAGTCCCTGCTTTTCCCCGGACGGTTCTCTCGTCGCTTTTGGCGCAACTCGCTGGGTCAAGAATAAGGGCTACCGAGGGATCTCCAAAGTGCCGTTCACCGGCGGCACGATCACCACCGTGACCGACACTCCGTTGGTCACCGTTCCGTACAGCTGGACATGGTGATCGGCCCGTTCGGATAGGGTCATCTCGCCAATATCAGCCCAAGACTTTGGATGACCCGGACAGGTGCCTGCGGAAGAGTTCTTCCGATGCCGCAGGCACGTAATGCCGCACTCAGTAACGCCATGTGCACAGGCCCTGGCCGGCCCAGGCGATCGGTCTGCGCACCTGGTCGATCGGGCGACCCGCCGAACTTCGAACCGGACCTTCCCAACGCACAGGATATAGGACAGAACCATGTTGTTCACCTCGGGCTCACGACGCCATTTCGACCTTCGATCGAACCAGCAGACCTCGAAGCAGCGGTCCAATCGGACGCGCCAGGCTCCTCGCAGCCAACCAGGCCTGGAGCGGCTCGAAGCCCGGGTGGTGCTCACCGCAGGCTTCCTGGACCCGACCTTCGGTTCGGGCGGCTTGGCGTTCACCGACTTCCCCGCCTCCACCTTCGACAGGGCCAACGCCCTCGTCGTGCAGCCCGACGGCAAGACCGTGGTCGTCGGCCAGGTGGTAAACATCGGCGAGAACCTCGGGCAGGGCTTTGCGGTGGTGCGCTTCAAGGCGAATGGTAGTCCTGACGACAGTTTCGGGAGCAACGGACGTGTCGTATTCGGTGAGAACAATTCTCAAGCGCAGGCCGTCGCCTTGCAGCCGGATGGCAAGATTGTGGTCGCCGGGACTCGAGTGGGCGGCGGAAACCAATCGGACGACTTCGCCGTGGGGCGGCTCAACATCGACGGAACGCTGGACACCTCCTTCGGGGGCGGCGACGGCTGGGCCACCGCCGACTTCGGCTCCTATGAACTCGGCAATGCGGTGGTCTTGCAGGCTGATGGCAAGATCCTGGTGGCCGGCGATACCGGTGTCGGCATTGAGATCGACTTCGCCGTGGCCCGGTTCTCCGACAGCGGTGTGCTCGACACGACCTTCGGGAGTGACGGCCTCGCCACCGCGAACTTCGGCGCCTGGGACGTGGGTCGTCGGGCAGCGATGCAGGCCGATGGCAAAATCCTGGTGACCGGCGTCTCCTATGACGATAGCTCTGGCGTTCAGCTCATGGCCTTAGCTCGGTTCACGTCCAACGGCGTCCTGGACAATTTCTTCGCCAGCGGCGGCCTTGCCACCTACGGCGCCGGCTACTTTGACGATTCCGCCTATGACGTAGCGTTGCAGGCCGACGGCAAAATCTTGGTTGCCGGCAACTCATCGGGTGAATTCTTCGTGGCCCGTTACACCACCGCGGGCGTGCTCGACACCTCCTTCGGGGGCGGTGACGGCTTGGCCACCGCCGACTTCCATTTGGACGGAGAGGCCGGGGTAGCGGTGCAGCCGGACGGCAAGATCGTGGTGGCCGGCCATTTCGCCGTGACGCGGTTGACGGTCGACGGTGAGATCGATACGACTTTCGGTAACGGTGGCCTTGCGACGGTGAACCTCGTCGGAAGAGTCGATGACGTCGCTCTGGGCCTGGATGGCAAGATCCTCGTGGCCGGCTTCAGGTCCGACCCGAGTGGATCCACTTTCGCGGTCGTCCGCCTGGATGGCTACGATTCGATCTTTGTCGAGGGCACGGGAGGTGACGACACCATCACCGTCGGCCCGGGCACCCAGCTCGGCACGGTGAAGGTCACGATCAACGGCGTGATGTCCGACAACCTCGACGGACCCGTCTTCATCGATGGTTTGAACGGTTCGGACTCTTATACCGTCAACCTCGGCGCACCGGCCGTGACGGTGACCATCACCGATACGGGGACCGGCGGCAACGATACGCTGACGGTCAATGGCACGGCGCAGAATGACACCCTGTCCAAGGACGCGGGCTTTATCGTGTGGCGGCCGTCGGGCGACACCGTCTATCGCCATGCGGTGGCCTTCGACGGCATGGAAGCGGTAACGCTGAACGCCGGAGCCGGGAATGACACGATCATCGACCCGAATAGCGGTAACCTCCTCATCCTCGGCGGCCCCGGCAACGACACCATCATCATCGCCGACACGACTGGCCCCGTGATCGTGGACGGCGGCGACGGCTCGGACACCTACATCATCCGGGCCGGAAACCTGCAAGGCCCGGTCACCATTAACGACACCGGCACCGGCGGCACCGACACCCTCACGATCGTCGGCACGCCGGGCGACGATACCCTGGTCCAGACCACCAGCGGCTTCATCGTCAACGGCGCCGTGATCCATGTGGGTTCCGGCCTGGAGTCGGCGACCCTGGATGGCGGTGGTGGCAGCGGCGACACCTTCGACAACCAGGGCACCCCGCCTGTTGCGGTCACCGTGCAGGGCGTTGGCGACATGGTCGTCTTCGGGACCGCCGGCGACGATCAAATCAGGTTCAGCCCCACCAGCGGCGGTCGCGTGGTTGCCACGCTCAACGGCGTCGTCGTGGCGACGTTCCATTCTCCCAAACGCTTGATTGCCTACGGACTGGGAGGAGATGACGACATCCAGGTCGTCGGCAGCATCGGCATCTCCGCCTGGCTCTACGGCGGCGACGGCAACGACCGCCTGAAGGGAGGGGACGGCGACGATGTCCTGCTCGGCGGCGAGGGCGACGACCTGGTCGTCGGCGGCAGCGGCCGGGATCTCATGATCGGGGGCACCGGCGCCGATCGCCTGGTGGGCAACGCGGACGACGACATCCTCATCGCCGGCTCCACCGCGTTCGACGCGATGGACGCGGCCCTGGCGGCCATCATGGCCGAGTGGACCTCGACCCGCGGCTATGCCGATCGGGTCAAGAACCTCCGAGGAGAGCAGACCGGCCGCGAGGCCGCCTTCGCCGAGCGGGCCAATGCCGAGGTGTTCCTGGCCGTGGACGGCACCCACGGCCGCGTGACGACGCTCTACGACGACGACGCGGTCGACGTGCTCACCGGCTCAGCGGGTCAGGACTGGTTCCTGTTCAACGCCGACGGCGCAAACGGGACCCGGAAGGACAAGGTCACCGACCTGTCGGCCGTCGAGTTCGCTGATGACCTCGACTTCATCAACGGCCCGTGATTCTCGGGAACTGCCGGCTAACCCCAGGCGTGATCGCGGAGGAAGTCCGCCCGGTTTGCCGTACCTTCTCCACTCGACGGCGTCCGCAGCTTGACCTTGGATGGGACGGACGCCGCTTTCATTTCCATCCGGGCCGCTGTTCGCCCCGTTCAGGGCTCGGCCAGGGAGTAGCAAAGGATCGCCGGATTCTGGTCTAGAGAATGGGACCACCTCATCTGGAGTTCCGCCGAGGGAAGGGACCCGACATCGGGCCGTGATGAGACTCCAGCCAGATACCTGAACGCCAGTCCCGGTAAAGATCGTTGTTTTTTTCTCCGTTGCTATCGGAAGCCCAGCATGCCCGCCATGACGAGCAAACCGATGGAGAGAGACGAGTTGAGAAATCACGCTCCATTCGCTCTCGACGCCGCTCGAGGTGTTCGCCAGGCCCACCATGAACAATCCGACGATGAACCTGACAGCGACGTTGACGAGTGTGGCGACGAAGGTGATGCCCATCGCCTTGCCGACCGACGGTTCCGGGACAACCTTGCCTGAGGCGGCACCGCCGGCCAACGTGTTGTAGAGGCTGACCGCGTCCCGCAGGATGATGGTCCCCAGGAGCGTCCCGACGAATAGGAGCACGCCGAGGCCGGTCAGCGTGACAACGATCTCGGCACAATCTCTCATGGTTCTTCTCCCTGGTTGAATTCAGGGCCGAGGTCGCCGACGTGATCAGCCTTGCGGTCGAGGCGCATGAAGACGCGGAGGATCGCGCCGTGCAGTCGGGCCCAGGGCCTCCATCCCCGGATGGTCAGCGCGTCGCTGTCGTCGGGGAACCGCGTCAGGCGCTCGCAACCGTCGGCCGTCACCAGGACGGTGTCGGAGTGGCGGTAACCGCCCACGGGCTTGTCTCCGTCCGGGAGATAGATGCCCGGCTCGACGCTGATGACCATGCCCTCGGCGAGGACGTCGCCGCTGCCCTCGGCGATCCAGGGGGCCTCGTGGTTGCCGAGGCCGATCCCGTGCCCGAGGCGGTGGAGCCGGCATGGTTCCCCCTCGAAGCCCTCGGTCCGGAGGAACTCGTTGACCGTGGCGTCCAGCTCGCCGCAGGAGACGCCGGGGCGGATCATCCGGAAGGCGAGCTGCCGCGCCTCGTTCATCGCCCGGAAGGCCCGCCGCATCGTCGGCGTCGGGCGGGACGGTGAAGTAGGTCCGCTCGCACTCGGCGGCATAACCGTTGACCCGGAGGAAGGCCAGGGCGACGTGCGGCCCCGGACCGAGCCGGTCGTTCAGGTCCGGGATCGAGTGCGGCTGCGCGCTCCTCGGCGCGGCCCAGGTCGCCATCAGGACCCGGGTCGTCAGCGGCTCCAAGTCGTCGAGGTCGCGGAGGATCGCCCGCGTCAGGGCGCCGGTTCGGGCAAAGCACTCCGCGGCCGTCGCGCCCCGGTACGAGGCGGCCAGAAGCTGCTCGACGCCGAGGTCGGCATAACGGGCCGCCCGACGGATCATCGCGACCTCGGCGGGCGACTTGACCAGGCGAAGCCGCTCGACGAGCGGGCGCGACGATCACGGCCTGGTCGGTCATCTCGTCCGGAGATACCCAGGGGCAGCGTCGGCTCGACGCCGACCCGCCGCGCCGGGCCGATCAGCTCTCGAAGCACGTCGACCCACCGCCGGCCCTCCGGCGCGGGGCATTCCCGGTAGGTGCGGATCGTCGCCGATGACGTGCCGGGCCTTGCCCATGTGCTGCTCGTCGAGCCGGGGGACGAGCAGCACCGGCTCCTGTCCTCCAGGCGGGCCGACCAGCAGGAAGAACGGCCGCTCGAGCGGCTCGAAGCCCGCCCCGGTCAGGTAGTAGATGCTGTCGAAGGAGGAGACCAGGAACAGGTCGAGTCCGGCCTCCGCGACCGCCTCCCGGAGACGACCGAGCCGCTCGCGGTGTTCGTCTCGGGTAATCCGGATCATCGGTCGCCCTTCCCTTTCTTCGTCCGATCGCCCGGCGCCGCCCGGCGCTTCCAGGACCGGAGGCGTTTTCGGATCAGCCGGGCGAGGAAGCCGATGAGGTCGGCGTAGTCCTCGACGGCGATCCGCTCGTCGATGCCGTGGATCCGCTCCAGGTCCTCGGCGGTGACCCGCAGGGGGAGGAAGCGGTAGATGTCGTCGGCGATCGCCGCGTAGTGCCGCGAGTCGGTCGCGACCATCGAGAGGCCCGGGGCGACGACCGCATCGGGGTAGACCTCGGCGATCGTCCGGTGCAGCGCCCGGAACCCGCCGGATTCGACCGACGAGACCGCTCGAAGGCTCTGAGAGGGCTTCCCGGAGCCGACAGCGTGACGTCCTCGTCGTCGAGGCAGGGCCAGGATGCGGTCGAAGGCCGTCTCGGCAGTCTCGCCGGGCAGGAGCCGGACGTTGACCGTCGCGTCCGCTCGGGCGGGCAGGACGTTGCGGGGTCTGGCCGCCGTGGACGACGGTCGCCGCCGCTGGTCGTGCGGATCAGGGCGTTCAGCGACGGCTTGGCCGAGAACTGGCGGGCGATCAGGCCGCCGGTCAGCCAGCGGTTGGCCAGGACCACGCGACGGGGCCAGGGCATCTCCGGCCCGAGGTAGTCGAGCATCGCCGCCGTCGCGCCGTCGAGCCGGGCCGGCGACGGGTGGGCCTCCAGCCGGGCGATCGCCGAGCAGACGCGGCCGACGGCCGTGTGAGGCGGCGGCATCGACGAGTGCCCCTCCGGGCCGATCGCGTCCAGGTCGATCGTGGCGTACCCCTTCTCGGCGATCCCGACGAAGGCCACCGGCGCGTCGATCCCGCCGATGATCCCCATCGGTCAGCCCGCCGCCCTCGTCCAGGACGAAGCGGAAGCGGATGCCGCGACTCCGCAGGGCCTCGGCGATCCGTCGGTTGCCGTCCTGCCCGCCGATCTCCTCATCGTGCCCGAACGCGAGGTAGACGTCGCAACCCGGCCGGAAGCCGTCGGCCAGCAACCGCTCGACGGCCTCCAGCAGACCCGAGCGCGCCGCACTTCACGTCGAGGGCCCCGCGGCCCCAGATGAAGCCGTCGGCGATGGCCCCCGAGAACGGCGGGTGGGTCCAGTCGCCTTCCGTGCCGGCCTCGACCGGGACCACGTCGAGGTGGGACATCAGCAGGATCGGCCGCCGTGTCGGAGTCGTTCCCCGCCAACGGTAGAGGAGGCTGTGGCCGCCGATGACCTCGCGATCGAGCTGTTGATGAGTGTTCGGAAACGAGTCGACCAGGAGCGCGTGCAGGGCCTCGTACGGCGCCGGGTCGAATTCCTGACCGTCTCCCAGAGCGGTCGTGCGAAGCCGGATGGCCTCCGCCAGGCGGCCTTCGAAGCCGTCCCGCAGCTCGATCGCGTCGGCCCGAGGCACCGTGACCTGCCTCGACCGGAACATGTATGTCCTGACCGCGATGACGATCATCAGCGAGAGGAGCACGACGCCCGCGAGGGCCGCCCCGCGGACGAGCCAAGTCCGGATGCGCCCACGATTCGCTCGGTATTGACGTTCATGTTCCATGGAATCGCTCACGTGTTAAAATACTTTTACGGTGTCATAGACGGAACCCGTCGAGGTCAACAATCCTACGGGCCATACGGTCGACGCCGAGCGTCTCGGGCGTCGCTTAGGGCATGTCCGCGCGGTGGTCGCGGAAGGGGCCGGTGTGGGTGGCCATCAGGGCCGATCGGTCCTTCCGCCAGAACGCCCAACCGTTTGGCCAGCCGACACCCATGTCGCCGCGCCGGTGCATTCGCTATCTGCCAGTACGAAGTGCTCCTTGTCGTAGAACCGGTAAAGGAGCCAGGCGGGCAAACCGTACGCACCTCGCAGGTTCTGGGACGCATGGATTTCCCATCCCGCCTCCCTGAGACGACGATCGGCGGGAGACGCGAGGTCTGGGACAGGCTGGGCGCGAGCGACATGCTCCATCGTTGGATCACTGGCGAAGCGAAGCATCCGCCGAGGAGAGACAACATAAACGAGGCGCCGGCAGCCGCCCCGACGCTTCGGGATCGAGGCCGGCCGCCGTCCCCCCGACGCCCGGAAGGCTTCCGTTGCGAGGGAGCCCGCAGCCTTGTGATCTTCGTGTCCCGAGTAGCCGCCCTCGGGGTCGAACGTCAGGATCAGGTCGGGTTCCCAGGATCGGATCGCCGCGACGATGCGACCGACCAGTTCTTTGCGGTCGGCGTCAGCCAGTCCGCCGTCGGGGTACCCCCAGATCTCCTGGTCGTCGAGGCCCAGGACGAAGCCATACTTCAGGGCCTCGGCAACCCGAATCGCGGGAAGGTCTTCTCGTCGGCAGATGGGCGGTTCGGTGTAACCCTTCTC
Source organism: uncultured Planctomycetales bacterium (assembly GCA_963752755.1). Lineage (GTDB taxonomy): Bacteria > Planctomycetota > Planctomycetia > Isosphaerales > Isosphaeraceae > CAVVZJ01. Next base: position 91,000 of record CAVVZJ010000018.1, read on the forward strand.
GCCCCGGGTCAGGGTGAGCGTCCGCACAACGACTCCCGGCCGACGGGCCGCGTCGGCCAGCGCCCCGGCGAAGAGGACCTCGTCGTCGGGATGGGCGAGAATCGCGAGGACGGAGCCGGCCCCCAATTCGCCCGCCAGGGAGTCGACATCATGGGCCATTGCCTCCTCGAAGAGGCCGTCGAACCAGAGCCCGACCGCGGCGGTCGCCGCAACAATGACGATGGCCGTCCCTCCAGCCCAGGCCCACCACCGTCTCCGGTATTTCATCACGTAGCCCCCTGTGTCGCCTGGCGGGCCGAGGTTCGTCCCACTCCCGTTCGGACGAGCCGATGCGAATACAAACCCTGTGCCGCATAACCATAAATCGCGTAAGTCTATACTTAACAATAAGAACGGGGTTGGATCACAAACCCGATGTTCGTCCGGGCGTTGTGGACGCGCGACATTTTCTGTACTGTGGCGACATCAAATGCTCGATGACGTCTTTCATATCGAGGAGCGGAACCGATGGCCTCTCCTGAGCGCCGCTGAGCGGCGAGTCGCCGAGGCGATCGCCGGGATCGGCTACTGCAACCCGTTTCTGCCCGAGCGCGTCGAGCTGGAGCGCCAGGCACTCGGGGACGCCTTCGTCGAGGTCGGGCCGGTCATCTGGGCCCGGCCGGGGGTGCCGATCGAGCGGCTGTTCCCGAACGTCCTCGCACTGCGGGAGCGAGCCGGGAAGCTCGTCGAGACGATGCGGCGCCGGCTGGAACAGGGCCGGCCGGCGTCGCCGGAGGAGTTGCTGTCTCTACGAGGACCTCGCCCTTTACCTGCTCTATAGCACCCACATGAGCGCCTTCGACGGCCTGGTGATGCGGGCCAGGCTTCGCGAGCCATGCGAGCCGGTCGAGTTCTGGGACGGCTTCCGCAAGGAGTTCGACCGCCTCCTCCGCGTCCCCGGGGTGCGACTCCCTTCGGACCACGACCCGGCGGTGATCTTCGCCGGCTTCTACCAGATCGAGCGGGCCTTCTCGCAGATCTTCCAGAAGATCGTCGGCGGATCGATGCCGGCGGCGCGGTTGCGGGCGGCGGTCTGGGAATCGATCTTCACGCGGGACATGCGACGTTATACGCGGGTCCTCTTCGACCGGATGGCGCCGGTCACCACGCTGATCACCGGCCCCTCGGGCACGGGCAAGGAGCTGGTGGCCCAGGCGATCGGCCGGTCCCGCTACCTGGCGTTCGACGCTCGGGCGAGGCGATTCGCCGTCTCCAACTACACGCCGCTGAACCTGTCCGCCTTCGTGCCGACGCTGATCGAGTCGGAGCTGTTCGGCCACATGAAGGGTGCGTTCGTCGGGGCGCTGGAGCGCAAGGGCTGGCTGGAGCAGTGCAGCGGCCCCGACGACACGGTCTTCCTCGACGAGATCGGCGAGCTTGACGAGGCGATCCAGGTCAAGTTGCTTCGCGTCCTCCAGGAACGCGCTTCGTCCGGGTGGGCGAGACGACGGACCAACCGCGGCGAGTTCCAGGGCAAGATCATCACCGCGACGAACCGGGACCTTGCCGCCGCGATGCGTGCGGGGCGGTTCCGCGAGGACTTCTATCACCGGCTCTGCGACGACCACATCGCGACCCCCTCGCTGGCCGAGCAACTTGCCGATCCCGAGCGGAAGCGACAGGAAATCCCGGAGCTGGTGCGGTTCCTCGCCAGCCAGCTCCTCGGCGAGCTGACGCCCGGACACGGCGGGCCCGTCGACGACCGAGCAAATCGCCCGGGAAGCCGACGCGCTGACCGGCGAGGTCGTCGCCTGGATCGAAGGGAACCTGGAGGACTACCCGTGGCCCGGCAACTTCCGGGAGCTCAGCCGTTGCGTCCGCAACGTCATGATTCGCGGCACCTACCGACCGCCTTCCCGTGCCGGCCTCGAACTCTCGGGCGGCCCCGTCGAGGAGTATCTCGACACGGTTCGCGCCGCCTCCCTCACGAGGAACGAACTCCTTGGACGCTATTACGCGCTGACCTATCTCCGATCGGGTGGCAACTTCCGGGCCGCCGGCCGGCACCTGAACGTGGACTGGCGCGTCGTGAAAGACCGTCTCGATCGACCGTTCCTCGAACGTCTCCAGTCCTCGGAAGGGATCAATGGTCAGCACCCCGTCCCACGTTGCTGAGGAGAGGCGGGGGGAAAGGGAACCCGGGTTTGTCACGACGAGGGGACGTTCCGCGACTTCATTCCTGCGGTCGGCCGGGCCCCTTGCCTGTTAAGTTTGACGGTAATTCTACTGTCTTGGCCGCTCGTGCGGACTGATCTTCAGTGGTGCCAATTGATTACGTGCCTTGTAGCGATAGAACCGCGCCGACTCGTTCCGCTCCAGCCGGCGGGTCCGCTCCCGCGCCACTCGGACCGGCGTGCCGCACCGGCTGGTCCGGTGCAGGATCAGCGCCAGACCCATCCGCACCTGCGGCACCGTCAGTGCCGGGACCGCCTTTTTTCCCCCGATCGGCCTCGACCACGAGGAACCAGGTCGCGATCAGTGATAACGCGATGTGGTGGTGCCACCCACGCCAGTTCCGCACCTGGTACGCCCCCAGCCCCGCCTCGCTCTTGGACCGCTGCAGGCACTCCTCGATCCGGTGCTCCGCCTTGGCCACCCGGGCGAACTCCGCCAGCGGTGTGTCGCGGGCGGCGTTGGAGAGGTGGTAATCATGCTTGAGCACGCTGCCGTCAGTGGACCGGACCACCACCAGCATCTCCTCGAAACCGACGACATGCCGCTCGACCCTCGACTCCACCGGCCGGGCGACGATCTCCACCTCCAGCGGGCCCTTGGCGCCGTCGCGCACGGCGAGCTTCGTCCAGGCCGCCGCCGGCAACGCCTCACACCAGGCCCGCACGCCGCGGAAGGGGGCCTTGGGCCGACGGCCGTGACCGCCGTACTCCGGCGGTGGCTCCTCCAGGGCGCGGACGGTCGTGTTCGCGGGCACGGCCAGCAGGTAGCGTTCGCCGTCGTGGGCCAGCCGCCGACGGAACCAGGCCGGCCGGCCCATCTCGTCATCGCCGGCGACCCAGCCGTGCGGCAGCGTGCCGCCGCGCCGCCCGAGCATCTCCAGGGCCAGCTCGTGCCGCGTCCGATACTGGACGTCCCTGGGAACGCCGGCCTTGCGACGCCGCTTGCGGTCCCCGGCCCATCCCCGGGGCAGGTACAGCCGGAAGTCGACCAGGGCATGCTCGGTGTCGCTGACATAGCCGAGGAAGACGCCGACCTGGCAGTTGTCGACCTTGCCGAGCCGGCCGCACCACTGCCGCTGCACGCCGACGGAGGCCGTCCCCTTCTTGGCGAAGGCCGAGGGGTCGATCACGAGCACGGCGTCGGGCCGGCCGATGGCGCCGGCGACCTGGCGGGATAGTTCGCCGATCAGCGGGTCATGGTCCCAGTCGACTTCGCCGACGAACCGCTGGATGGTCTGACGGTCGAGGTCGTGGCGGTAGGCGATCGACTCGGCATTCTTGCGTTCGACGTCGGAGAGCAACCCGGCGAGATAGGTGCGGGTGTGGCTGCGGCTCTCGGGGCTGGGCAGCGAGGCGGCGAACGGCACGGCGAAGTCCTCCAGCCGGCCCATCACCCCGCGGAAGAGGGTGGGAGGGACCTGGCAGCCGGCGAGCAGCTGTTCCTTGTGGCGCTGGAAGCGGGGCTCCATCGGCGGTCTCCTTCGGTCAGACGTTGTCCTCCGGAAGGCATTGATACAAAGAACCTTGTGCCCGATCAAGCGACTCCAGACAGTAGAAGTAAATGGCGCGGTTCTTTTGGAGCTATTCGGCGTGATCGTCCGATAAACGATTCCAGTATCCGACAATACACTTGGCTCCCCGGGCCGGGGAGCCGCAGGGATCGTTTCCGGTCATGTCGCAGCCTCCGCTCAGCGGTCTCTCGGAGGCCGAGCGTACCCTGGCCTTCGAGCGTTTTGAACTCCTCCGCCCGCATCTGGAAGAGGGGGTCCCCCTGGCCCGCGTGGCCCGCGAGCGGGGCCTCGCCCTGCGGACCGCCCGCCGCTGGGCCGGCCAGTATCGCCGCGAGGGGCTCGCCGGGCTGGCCCGCAAGGGGCGGAGCGACCGGGGCAAGCGGCGTCTCTCCGACACGCTGCGCCAGGCCATCGAGGGCCTGGCCCTGAAGAAGCCGCCGCTGTCCGCGGCGTCCATCCATCGCCAGGCCGTCGCCCTCGCCGAGCGGCTCGGCGAGACCCCGCCGAGCTACGACGCCGTCTATCGACCTGGTCCGCGACCTGGACCCGGCCCTGGTGACCCTGGCCCACGAGGGGACGAAGGCCTATGCCGACGCCTTCGACCTGGTCCACCGCCACGAGGCGACCGGCCCCAACGCCGTCTGGCAGGCCGATCATACGGAACTCGACATCCTGCTGAAAGACGGGCAGGGGGGGCCCGAGAAGCCGTGGCTGACCGTCATCCTCGACGACTACAGCCGCGCCGTGGCGGGCTACGCGCTGTTCTTCGGCAGCCCCTCGGCGATCCAGACGGCCCTGGCCCTGCGGCAGGCGATCTGGCGCAAGGGCCGACCCGGCTGGCAGGTCTGCGGCATCCCCGAGGTCCTCTATTCCGACCACGGCAGCGACTTCACGTCCCGGCACCTCGAGCAGGTGGCCGCCGACCTGAAGATCCGCCTGATCAACTCGATGGTCGGGCGGCCCCGCGGCCGGGGGAAGATCGAGCGGTTCTTCGAGAGCGTCTCCCAGGTGCTCCTCCCGCGGCTGCCCGGCTATGCGCCCGCCGGGGCCTCTCCGAAGGCCGGGCTGACGCTGGCCGAGCTGGCCGCCGAGCTGGAGCGGTTCCTGGTCGACGAGTACCACAACGAACCCCACACGACGACGGGCTGCAAGCCGCACGAGCGATGGGCCTCCGGCGGGTTCCTGCCGCGGATGCCCGAGTCGCTGGAGCAGCTCGACCTGCTGCTGCTGACGGTCCCGAAGACGCGGCGGGTCCACCGCGACGGCATCCGGTTCTCGGGGCTGCGGTACATCGACCCGACGCTGGCGGCCTACGTGGGGGAGGAGGTCCTGCTGCGGTACGACCCGCGCGACGTGGCGGAGGTCCGGGTCTTCCACGAGGGCCGGTTCGTCTGCCGGGCGGTCTGCCAGGAGCTGGCCGGGGAGACGGTGCCGCTGCGCGAGGTCATCCGGGCGCGGGACCGCCGTCGTCGCGAGCTGCGCCAGACGATCCAGGATCGACGGAAGGTGGTGGATTCCTTGCTGGAGGTCCGCCGTGGCTGCGCGACCGAGCAGACGACCGGCGACGCCCCCGAGGACACCCCGGCACCGCAACGGCCGGGGAGGACGCTCAAGCGGTACGCCGATGACTGACGCGACGGGCGCCGCCTTCGTCGAGACGAGGGAATACCGCCGGTTCCGCGAGTTCTGCGACGCCTGTCGCCGCTATCGCTACATCGGGCTCTGCCACGGGCCGCCCGGGGTGGGCAAGACGCTCTCGGCCCGCCGCTACGCCGACTGGGACCGGGTCGAGGCGACCGAGCCGTATGCCGATTCCGGCGACTTCCGGTGCGACGACGTGCCGGGCAACGGGTGCGTCTTCTACACCGCGACGGTCGTGAATTCCCCGGGGCAGATCCAGGGCGACGTGTTCCAGTTGCGGCAGCGGATGCGCGAGCTGGTCCGCCAGGCCATCCGCACGGAGTCGGCCCCGGTGATCGCCGCGGCCCAGCGGAGGCTGGAGAAGGCTCGCGACGACTATCTCGTGAAGCACGACTGGTTCACGGGCAAACCGGCCCGCCTGGAGCGGGCCGAGGCCGCGGTCGCCAGGGCGATCCTCGACCGCGCCGAGCGGGACCGAGCGGGCCGCTGATCCGACCGACCTGCTGCTCGTCGACGAGGTGGACCGGATCCGGATGGCGGGCCTGGAGCAGCTCCGCGCGATCTTCGACGACGGGGGGATCGGCCTGGTGCTGATCGGCATGCCGGGGCTGGAACGTCGGCTGGCGCGGTATGCCCAGCTGTACTCGCGGATCGGGTTCATCCACGAGTTCCGCCCGCTGGGGGCGGCGGAGGTGCGCGACGCTGCTGGCGGGCTGGCGACCGCCCGGGGCGACGCTGCCCGACGACCTGCTGGCCGACGCCGAGGCGGTGGCGACGATCATCCGGATCACCGGCGGGAACTTCCGGCTGCTGGATCGGCTGCTGACGCAGGTCGGCGCGGATCCTGGAGATCAACGGGCTGGACGACGGTGACGCGCGAGGTGGTCGAGGCGGCGCGCGAGGTCCTGGTCATCGGCGCGGCGTGACGCCGGATTCACAGCGAGATCCGTTCGACGATATTGCGGCTGACCTCCTTGTCGGTCCGGTTGTAGAGGTCGGTCGTGCGGGCGTCGGCGTGGCCGAGCAGGTACTGGACCTGCTCGCGGGCGACGTCCTGCCGGAGCAGGTTCGTCGCCGTGGTGGCCCGGAAGCTGTGGCAGCAGAAGGTCCCCTCGGGCAGCCCGGCGGCCTTGAGCCGCCGCTTGACGATCCGGAGCAGGTCGTTGCCGGTCAGGCCCCGGTCGGGGGAGAGCCTGCGGGCGCGGCCGCGGGCCGAGCGGAACAGGGGGGCCTTGCCGGGGCCGCCGACGAGGTTCGCGGCCTTGAGGTAGGTCTCCATCTGCTGCTGGAGGTCGTGTCGGGCGGGGACGAGGTGGACCTTGCCGCCTTTCTCGCCGAAATGGAACCACCACTGGGTGCCGTCGGAGTAGTAGTCCTCGATGCGGAGCTTGGCGACGGCCCCGGCGCGGGCGGCCGTGTAGGCGAGCACCATGAGGATCGTCTTGTCGCGGAGGCCGAGGATGTCGTCGGTCTTGATCGATTTGAAGAGTGCCCGGACCTGCTTGTCGTCGAAGGCGGGCGTCTGGCCCTCGTGGGCGACGTGTTTGGGCCCGCGGACCGAGGCGGCCGGGTTGAGGACGACGCCGTGGTACATCTGCTGGTTGTCGAAGAAGTGCCGCAGGGCGGCGAGGTGCTGCTTCTTGCTCGGGGCCGACAGCGGATGGCCGGCCTGGTCGATCAGGTGATGTTCGAGGTAGTCGCCGATCAGGAAGGACGTGACCTGGCGGAGTTCGATCCCGCGCTCCTGGCAGAACCCGAGGAACCGGTCGACGGCGCGCTTGTAGGCCTTCCGGGTATTGGGGTTGGAGATCTTCGCCTTGAAGAAATCGGCATAGGCGTACTCGGCGTTGGGACCGGCATTTTTGACGATCTCGGGCGCGGCGACGGCGCGACGGAGCCGCTCCAGGTCGGCGTGGACGACCAGCTCATGCCCATCGCCATCCGGCCTGCGCACGGCCTCGACAAACCTCGATCTCGCCCTGATTCTCGTCCATGACACCCCCCTGCCCTGATTCCGTTCATGCCGAATAATGTCCT
>CAVVZJ010000019.1:0-13982 GCA_963752755.1 uncultured Planctomycetales bacterium
CCGGGCGCACGACGTGGTTTGAAGTAACGAATGTTCAGGCGGCGTGCCGGTAAGAGCGATGGCCGCTGGCTTGGGCCTCGCCCCGAGCCAGAATCGGCTCATGGTCTCGGTCTCGCCCAGCGAGTCCGCCCGCAACTGGAGGATCGCCTCTGCGCCGGGCTCCGACCAGAACTTCTCACTCCCCTTGACCCGTTTGTTCATCATCTTGATCACCGACTCCACGGCGCTGGTCATGATCGGCAGACCCTGGCGGCGGTAGGCGTCATAACGCATGCGGTCGGCGTTGTTCTTCAGGTAACGCAACGACTCGAAGACCAGCTTCCGAGGGTCGCTGTCGGCGCACCCCTGGGGCGGCGGCCCCAATTCCGCGGAACGCGTCTCCAACTGGCTCAAGATCGTCGTCACCTGCCCCGACCAGACGGCCTGGATCCAACGCGTGTAGAACGCCTCCCCCTCGTCCTGCGGACGTCCCGCGAACGCCGCCGCGAACACGTAGCTCAGGGCATGCACGAAGTCGAGGATCGGCGTGAAGGACGCGAAATGCCGCCGCTGGATCGTCCAGTTCACCGCCAGACCGTCGCCCAGGAATGCCTTGCGAGTGGCCCCGAAGAAGTTCCGCTCCCAGGCCGCCTGATGCATCATCGGGCCGAATTCGTCGCTGCTCTTTCGGCTCGCCAGGACGCTACGGACCAGTCGCTTGGGACGGCCCGGACGAGGCGGGCGATCCCGCCCCTGCGGGGATACCTCGTCCCGTTCTTGGCCCGTGTCTTTGGCCCCGAACTCCAGCCCGACCGGCAGGTCGTGGCCCAGGCCACGCACCATCTCCTTGGTCCGCGTCAGGTCGAGGAAACACCGCGGCACGTCGGGGTCGGGATCGGCGGCATGGACCACGCTGTGGTAGGTCTCCAGGACCGCGACTTTCGACTCCCGCCAGTGACTTTCCTGATGCGGCCCCGACGGGTCCGTGCGGATCTGCATCCGGCCGCCGTCGACCGAGGCCATCGCCACCTGCGGAGAGGGCCGCTTCGGGTCGGCAACGACGTCCTTGGCCATGAGGGGAAGCCGCTGGTGTGCCGCGACGGCGGCGTCACGTTGGTCGATCCGCTCCCGGCCGATCTTCCTGACGAGCCGCTCAACCGGCTTGGGCTTGATGTCCAGGTCCGAGAGTTCGGCGAGATCGCGGGACGCCTGCGAATAGGAAAGGCTGTTGACGCCGGCATGGACGACCTTCTGCTGGACGCGTGGGCTGAACCCGGAATGGTCAAGGCCCAGCGCCTGATTTTGAGGGGGAAAAAGCCCGCCGGCAGCGGGGGCAGTTGGCGACGCGTTCCTTCCAGGCGACCTCGCCCCGCGTGGTGGTGAGCACGCGGGGCTCGTCGGGTGCCTTTCGGGCCGCCCCGCCGCAGACGGGACATTCGCCCAGTTGCTCCTCGGGCCAGTCGTCCGCCTGCTCCTGGACATTGACCTCGATGAGTTGCCTGGCCATCTCGTCGCCCAGCGCCGCGGCGACGGCTTCCAGTTCCGAGAACTTGGTGCCCCGCGGCAGGCCGTCGGGGTAAAGTTCTCTGGCCAGTTCTCGGGCGACCTGGCTCAAGCGTGGGTGAAATTCCTTCCGAATCTCGGCAACGTCCTTACCCATTCTCGCCGCCCTCTCCAAAGTAGCGCAGGAACTGACCGAAAGCCCCGAACTCCGATCGGCAAGATAGCATGGGTCCGCTTGGTGCTGCAAACCATGTCGTGCGCCCTGTTCCCGGGGTTGCCTGACCGACGATTGCCGACGACAGCCCCGCGTCTTTATAATTCGTTCACGACGCGGACGAACCGAGTGGGTCCGAACCGACAGGCGGCGACGATGGCCAAGAAGGATAGCGGAAAAAGCAAAGGCAAGACCGAAGAGGTTGGTTTCAAGGTAGTTGCGCCAATCGCCGAGCCCGTTACGAGTACGAACTGCTCGAGAAGATCGAGGCGGGAATCGTCCTGAGCGGAACCGAGGTCAAGAGCCTTCGTAACGGCAAGGCCAGCCTAGAGGAAGCGTTTGCCAGCATCGACCGTGAGCGAAGTCTGGCTCTACGGTTGCGATATCCCGGAATACCTCCAGGCCAACCGCATGAACCATAAACCCAAACGACCTCGTAAACTTCTCCTCCACCGCCGTGAGATCGATCGGCTGGCAGCCAAGGCCACCGAACGCGGCCTGACCATCGTCCCGCTCCAGATCTATTTCAAGAACGGCATCGCGAAGGTCGAAATCTGCATTGCCCGAGGCAAGAAAAGCTACGATAAGAGAGAATCCCTCAAGAAGCAGGACGCCAAACGCGACATCGACCGAGCCTTGCGACGCCGGTAATAATCCAACAACATACGCCAAATGTCGCGAACCTTCTTGACGAAAGTGTCGTAAGATCAATAATGAAATCGTTCGGGTCCCAACCCAAACTTCTTTGACAAAACGGGGGCGAACTAGGATCGACCGGATATCTGAGGTGAAAGGTGGCGTGCCGAGGTTGGTCAGCAGGCCTCGTTAAAAGCCGACCAAACCATAACTGCCAAGAGGACACCCTCTCTCCGTCTCGCTGCCTGACAGCAGTTGAACGGCCTCGCGACGAGTCTTCTCCCGCTAGACTCGGCCGGGGATCGCCAATGCGGGATCGCCTGAGCCAAACCGCCCATTGCGGCCCGGGTTAAATTCATGATGGGATAAGCCGAAGAGAACCCTGCCGGTCGAGGGCTCTAGGCCGACAACCAAATAGCAGGACTACGCACGTAGATGCCCTCACTGATGCGTCTCGGGACGCGGGTGCAATTCCCGCCGCCTCCACTTTCAAGCCCACTTGCGATTCGTCGCAAGTGGGCTTTTTCTTTTGGCTTACGTCGATCAAGCTGAGAGCCTGCACGCCCCGAAATGGCTCCGGAGGCCCGTTTTCTGTCTAGTTTCGGGCGGTTTTCTGTCTAGTTTCCTCCTTGCCGAAGTGTCGGGACGGAGGTACTATCCCCGAAAACAGACCCGAAACTAGACAGAAAACAGACAGCCGACTCCGGCCTCGGGGGCGCTGATGTACGACAAGAAGCTCAAGCGGGGCAAGGACGGCCTGTTCACCCGCTACATCGGGCAGAACAGCCGGGGCGTGGCCGAGAAGTTCCGCCTGGGATACGACCAGGAGGCCGCCGAGCAGAAAGTCCGGCTCATCGCCGCCCTCTGGACCGAGATCGAGAAGCACGCCCCGCCCGGACACAAGCCGTCCTGGGACGCCGAGAGCCTGGCCTCTGCCAAGGCGATCGCCAAGGGCGAGCCCCCGAAGCTGCCGAAGCACCGGTACGAATTTCCCGACCAGTACGTCCGGCGGGTCGCCGAGGTCAGCCAGGCGACCGGCGTCCGCTTCGAGCCCGCCCGTCCCGCCGACTACCAGTTCGGTCTCGACTCGCTCCAGGACGAGATCGCCCAGTCTCGCCAGGCCCTCTCGTCCTCCCAGGAGGTCAAGGAGGCGACCGGGACGACGCTCGGGAAGGCGGTGGGCGCCTACGAGGCCCACGTCCGGCGGTCATTCACCGGCCCCGACGGCTACCTCCGGCCCTGGGGCCGTACCAAGCTCGACCAACTGGACTCGATCCGGCTCTACCTCGCCGACGAGCGGTTCGGGGGCCGGGATTTCCTCAAGCTCGACCTCGCCGAACTGTCCTACGGGCGGTGCGACGAGGTGTACGGGGTCTTCCGGCGGCGCCCCCTGACCCTCCGCAGCAAGCTCCAGAAGCGGATGGCCCCCTCCTCGGCCAAGAACCTCATCAAGGAACTCGGCAACTTCTTCGACTGGCTGGACGGGGCCGAGGAGTTCGACTGGACCCTCCCCCGCCGCTTCCGCTCGATCAAGAAGACTCCGGACGACCTGACGGCCCCCGAGCACGTACGACCGCCGCCTGGCCCGGGAGAAGCTGGTGATCCCGGACGAGCACCTCAAGGTGCTGTTCGAGTACGCCCTGCCGATCGAGCGGCTGCTCTTGCTGCTGGGGCTCAATTGCGCCTTCGCCGCCTCGGAGATCGGTCAGCTACGCAAGGGGTTCCTGAAGCTGGACCGGTCGATCATCGAGGGCATCCGGTTCAAGTCGGGCAACGACTCCAAGCACTGGCTCTGGGACCAGACCCGGGCCGGGCTGGAGTGGATGCTCGCCCAGCGGCGGCACGTCAAGGCGAGCCCGCCCCGAGGATCGGGACATCGTGTTCGTCACCGAGCGGGGCAAGCCGCTCTGGCACTACACCAAGAAGGGGAACGTCTCCGACGGGGTGAGCAACGTCTGGTACCGCCTGATCCGCCGGGTGCGCAAGGATCGGCCCGAGTTCCCCTCGTACAGCTTCAACAAGCTGCGGAAGACCTCGGCGACCCGCATCCTGGAGATCGCCGACGCCGAGACGGCCTCGATGATCCTGGCCCACAAGACGATCGGCGAGGACGAACTGCTGCACCACTACGCCCTGCTGCCCTGGGAGAAACTCTTTGCGGCCCAGCGGCGCCTGGGGGAGCAGCTTGCACCCGTGCTGGAGGCCGGCGCCCCGGACCCATGGGCGACGAAGCCCGAGCGGATTCACATGGGAGTCGCCAAGGTGAAGAAACTGCGGGAACTCCGGGAGGCGGGAGTACCGCCGAAGGAGATCGCCAAGAGTTTGAAGATTTCCGTCGCTTCGGTCCATCGCCTCGCACCTGCGTCCCGTACGAAGGACGCGACCCCCGAATCCCACCGGTCCGAGGAGTCCCGCGAGCGTCGGGACGAACGGCCCGGAATCGAGGCCCCCGGAGCCGGAGGATGGCCTCGTGAGTGTCGAGGGCCGGGGCGAGCGGGACTGAGCCTCCGGTGATCCGGGGACGCCCCCGCCCTCGTCACCCTCAGTCCTACTCGATCCGGCGGTCCAGGAGCAGTCGATGCAGCCCTTGAATCCCTGGTACGTCGGGCACGACTTCGCTGAATGCTCCAGCAGCCGCTCATCGCCTCCCGGTCGCCCGCCTGGGCCTTGATCGGGTAACGGAGCCGGATGCGGGTTATCTTCAGGACGCCGTTCATAACCTCGATGCCCTCCTTGACATCCACCGAGATGTTATCATGATAACGCACGCTGACAAGTAGCGGCCTTGGGCCGACCGGCATTCTCAAGCGGGTGAACATAACATTGATCGCGGTTCGCCCGCTAAGGGAGCGTAGCGTCACCAGTTAATAACGGTGGTGGTCGCGGCGTTGTCCGTTTGGACAAGCGGTGCCTGGGAAGGTCTTCCTCCAGGTCGCTCCAGCAGCGGAAGCCTCGCCGCATTGTCCAAAATCGAACAATTGCGTGCTCACCTAATAAAGGCTTGAGGCTCCAGCCGGCGGGGAGGATCAAACATAGGCCGGCGTTCATATTCCGACTCTCGTTGCGAAGTCGGAAACTTCCCGCTGGGAATAAGTCCGCTGAAATCCTGGTACCATCCCGATCTCGGTCTCTCGAATAGGGACTCCTGGAGACCGGGCCGAACCCAAGGCCGTGCCAGCGCGTCTCCCTCGGGAAGGAAATGGTTCCGGAGAGCCGGAGGTACCCATGAGCGCGTTGGTTAATGATGTGCCAGTCCACGCCAGAGGAACGCGATGAGCCGCAACGCGATCGTGACGGGCGGCTGGTCGGACGACGAGTCGCGCGCCCGCTACGAGGCGGGCTGGCCCGGTCCGGCGCACGTCAACGAGGGCTGGGGGCCGCACAGCTTCTCCGAGGACCCGGAGTTCCACTGCCGATGCCAGGGGGTGCCGTTGCCCGACCCGGACGAACCCGGGGCGGGTACGGATCGGTGACGGTGGACCGGGGCCGCCCCGGTCATCCGAAGTTCCAGCGCCGAGATAATTCGGCGCCGCAGACCTGACAGCGGTACCAGCCGTCCTTGACCGCGTTCCTCTGCCCGCACGCCTCGCAGAGACGGAAGATCACCTCGGTCGTGAACCCGCCGGGGTGGACCAAGCCGAGGCGTTCCAGGGCCTCCCGCACGGCCCCCCATGATCCGGGCTCGGGGCAGTACCCGGTCGAGAGATTGCTGGCCTCCTCGACGCACAGGTCCTCTTCGGGGCTGAAGAATATCTCCCCGGCGGCGAGGACCGGCTCTCCCCCGGCGCAGGCGACGTGCTCCGAGCGCCTGTCGGCCAGCAGGAGCCAGCCCTCAAGGTCGATGACAAACGTGGCGGCCACCAGGCCGGCGACCGTCTCCGGGCTCGTGTCGGCGATCCAACGCCTCACGTCGTCGGGGGAACCGATGCGTCGGCCCGCCGGCCTCGATCGCGCCCGGATGCGAAACTCCTCGGGGCCGACGTAGCGGTAGAGCCGGGGCATCATGGCGGGTTACCTTCCCGGAGCCACCGCGATGGTGGCCGCCCGCAGCACCTCCAGGACATTCAGAGGGTCGCACCCGTAGATGCCGGCCCCCGACGCCTCGTTCGCCTCCACGATCACCGCGCCCCGGCCCCGGATGACCCCGGCGTCGAGGACGAAGGCGTCGGGCAATTCCACGGTCGGGTCGGCGAGCAGGCGATCGTTCCGTGAAGCGGGATGTCCGGCTTGCCCCACCGACCAAAGAAGCGTCGAAGGTTAAGACGCCTCGGTGGCCCCCTTGGGTTCGCGGGGGGCGAGGTCTCTCAAGCGAAGCACAACAGGAGACGCGGAGATCAGATTGGCAACCGCTCAGGTTACTGAGTCTGGCGGAAGAACACGGCATCCGGCGCTGTATCCTTCTCTTCAAGGTCAGGGACAGCATCGAACCGGTCGAGACCCTGCTCGACATTCGGGACGAGGACCTGTCCAAGATGATCCCGTCCGAGACCTTGGCGAGGATCATGGAGAAGGGTCGTAAGCGCGACCGACTGTCTACCGCATCGACCGCCAGTCCGGCAGCCCTTGCTTCATCCGCCGGGTCGCCGCCGTCGGGCTGAACGTCTCGGGGTCGAACCTGCCGCCGGCCCACTCCAATAGCTCGTCATGCTCCTCGTGGTCGGGGTCGGCGATGGCCTGGAGGAAGTCCGCGTAGCCCCAGACCCCTCCCACGTCCTCCGGCGGGCACGCCCCCTCGCCCTCCACGCAACGCGGATACCGCTCCCCCGGCTCGGCGGAGGGGCGACCCTCGAAGAGGACCTCGTGCTGCCAGCCGTCGCCGAAGTCGTACTCGTATTCGAGCGACAACGGCTTCTCGTCGCGGGGCAGGATGGCGCTCAGCAGGGTCGTGGTGGAGTCCCGGTAGCCCATCTCGCCGAAGTTCTCGGCCATCAGCATCGGGTCGCCGTAGAGCGTGCCGCCGATCCGGAAGTGGTGTAGATGCGAGTTGGTCCAGCCCATGGCCGTCTGGATGTGCTCGTGGAGCCGGTCGAGGGTGTCGTCCCTGACCCGGATGCGGCGCCAGATCGGGCGGGGGGCGTCCCGGAGCGTGACCTTGAACTGGTAGACCTCGCCGGTGGCCACGGCGGGCGCCGGCCTGCCGGTGGCCTCCTCGCCCTCGCGGACCCAAACCCACTCGGTCCGGATGCCCAGGTCGCGCCGGACCTTGTAGTAGAGGGGGCTGCTGATCTCCCCGGGGTGCCCGGCCTTCTGCCAACGGCGGTTGATCTGACGGAGGTCGAGGTCGGGGTTGCGGCCCAGAGCCTTGCGGAGGAAGTCCGACTTGGTGACCCGCTTCTCGGCCTTCTTCTGTCCCTCCGATCTCGTGAGGGGTTGCCGGGGGTCGGCGATACGACTGGAGTCTTATCGCAGGTACTCATCGCGGGGGGTTTTCGGTGGCCTGCGCCGCCCGGATCGCCTCTCCGGCCCACGACAGCAGCGCCTCGGGGTCGCCCAGTACGTCCGGGGGTACCTCGTAGTAGGACTTGAGCGTCTGCCGCTCGTTCGGGCGGAACGGCTCGATGCCCCTGGCCAGGTAGTCCGACTTCGACAATTCGTCCACCTTCAGGTAGAGGCTGCCCTGGTACAGGATGCCGAAGATCACGTCCTTCCAGTAGAGGCCGTGCCCGCCGAACATCGACCTCATGGAAAGGTCTCCCAGCGGGCGTAGCTGTATCAGTATGCGGTCCACGAGGTCGTCGCCCATCTTGTGATGGCAACGAACAGGAGCAATAAGCGAACGAGAAAGCCCAGCAAGTCGAAGGGACGTACCGGTTCGTTCGCCACGCTGACAGAGACGCTCATCGAGATGCTCGAAGCGGGGAGACTGCCCTGGCGGTCCCTTTGGTCGCCGATTCGCCCGTGGAAGGGGCGGACCAGCGAGCCCAAGCTCGTCCTGATCGGTCGCCCGATCCTGCCAGTCTCCATCTCCAGCAACAAGCACTACCAGGGCATCAATACCCTGTTCCTCTGGTCTGCATCCCTAAAGAAGGGTTACGGCAGCCCCTACTGGGGGACGCTCAATGCCTGGAACGGCGTCGGTTGCCGCGTCAGGGGGGGCGGCGTGCCGTCCGGTAGCGTCATGCTCGGATCGGTTGGACCTCGGCGGCCATCCGGTAGACGGCTCCGTTCAGGGGGAATACCCATGTGCCCAACTCGACGACCTTCGCCGTTTTCGCGTCGAACCCGGCGATGATCATCACCGGGCATCTCGTGAGGTAGTTCGGGGAAGCGGCGATCCCGAACAAGCATTCAATGTCGGTCGGGCTCGGACTCGGGTGTGGCTCGATGTGCGAATGCCACTCGCCAAGATACCGGCCCCGATCGCCCAACTCCGAGTCGGCCCGATCGAGTTCCGCCTGGATGAATTCCGGGTCGCGCGAAAACCGCGACGGGGACTTCTCGGCCTGGGGACCGTGTCCCGTCGCCCTCGTGACGACCGCCCTACGTCGCTCATCCAGGTAGCCGATGAGCACGCCCCCGGTCTCGTCCTTCGGTGAAGCCTCGGTCTGGGCCACGATGGAAGCCCTCGCCTCCTCGGAGATGATCACACCGGTCACCTCCGGCTCCTGGCAAGCGTGGCAGCCGGGTCGGGGTTCCAGGCGTCCCGTCGCCGTGGCAAGGCCATCGGCGAGCCTCGGGTCCACCTCCGGTGCCGGGGATCGGGACCATAACCAGTGGTTCCGTCCGTCGTCCACCCCTTCCAGCACGTCCAACGCGACCCGGGCGATCAACCCGGCCACGAATGAAAGGTCGATGGCGCTCGCGGGGATCACCGGGCGACCGCACTCGTGGACGATCACTTCGTCCGGGTCTTCGACGACCTCGCGCCAGTCGGGTGGTGCACCGTCGCTGCGCCCCGAGCGGGCATATCCCGCGAGGCATGCCTTGCAGGCATCTCGCCCCGGCCTCACGAGGAACACCCGCCCCATGCTGCCCCGCCTGAGAGCCCGGCCATACAGCACCGCCTTGCGACCGAGCACCGCGACCTGATTGATGACCGACTCGACGCCCTCGTCGGCGGTCGTGACGATCGCTAGGTCGGCGGGGGAGAGGAATGCGGACAGCCGGTCGAGCGACCCGACCGCCGAGCCGAAGATCAGGTCGCCGTCCTCGAATTTCAAGCCGGGGTTGATCTCCAGGAGGCGGGACGCGACCACCCGGACTTTCGTGGCCCCGAACTCATTGAGCCCGCCGACGTGCCGTGCGACGTTCCCCGTCGAGAGCCGGTCCAGGTCGCAGAGGCGGAACCTCCCGACCCCCGCCTTCACGAGGAGTTCCGCGACCTCCGACCCGAGGGCGCCGAGGCCGATTAGATCGACCGTCTTGCCGGTCACTGCGTCGTTGATCACTCCGCGATTGCGCAGCCGCAATTCCGAGGGGCGGACCGAATGGACGCGGATGCCATGGACGCTCGCCCTCTCGAAATCCCGTCGCTTCTCGGCGTCGGTACGCAGCATGCGGATGTCTCCCCGTTCGGGCATCACGACCAGGACCATCAGCCAGGCGAAGCCGCCGTGCCGGGCGGGGTAGCGGAAGGCGAGGACGTGTTTGGATTCAGTCTGAAGGCCTCCCTTGAGAGAGTCGTTCAGCAGAGTCCAGGCGTCCCCGCCCTCGGCAACCGCACCGAGCGTCTTCAGAAGCCCGGCCCCGTCGCGGAACGGCTTCGGCTCGGCGGGGAGCGACCACCAGTGGCCGCGAAGGGCTCGTTTTCCCACGTCGGCGCCCGAATCTTCGAGGGCCTCGATCTTGACGGGGTCCCAGTAGTCCGCCTCGATCCAGGGGTAGATGCGGGAGAGTTCCTCCCGGGCGTCGATCAGCCGGACGACCCCGCTCTCCTCCGTCAGCGTCGTGATGATCATGGGGCAGATGCCGTCGGAGTCGGAGTCGATCCGGCGCCGCAGGTCCGGCACCATGTAGAACCGCCCGAAGCCGTCCAGATCATCCGCGAAGTACGCGTCCGCCATGAGGGCATCGGTCGCGTAGGAGAAGTGGCTTTCGAGTTCACTCTCGGCGGAATCGGGCGGCCAGTGTCCCGTGTGGTGCCCGAGGAACCAGCGCTCGGCCCGGTCGAGTGCCTGGACCCCTGCCACCACGTCGCCGCCCGGGGTCGCGCGGGGTTCATGTTGGAACAGGCAGAGGACGCCGCTGGGCATCTGGTGCCGGTGGTCGAAGTGGCGGGGCTCCGGCTTCTCCTCGAAGTTCCCGCCGCGATCGAGCACGGGCATGGCCTTCAGAGGGAGGACGATCGGCTTCTCGAACGGAGTCCCCGGCGGGTATTGGAGGAGCACCGGGTACTTGACCGTGCCGCCCGGGGGTCGGACCTCCAGTTCTCCGTAGAGCACCAAGACGCCGTCCCGGAGACGCCGGTTCGTGGACCCGGAAGTTCGGGTAATGACGGGCGAGCCGATGCCGCTCGTCGATGTACCACTGCGGATGCAGCGTGATCCAGGACATCGCCATCCCTACCGGCCTCCCATCGGTCTGTGGTCCACCCGAGAAACCACGACCGAAGGAGCCGCGAAGCGCTTTCCCACCGCCGCCATCGACCTCGCCGCTGTCGATGGGGTATGCCTCGACCAGTTCGCCCTTATCCGAGTAGAGGTGGAACTGCCCGTCGCGGAAGATGTCGCAGACGAAGCAGTGACGCAACGCCCCGGTGTGCAGGACGTTGGCCTCGCCGACGTGTTCGGCGTAGAGCTTCACGGCGACCTCGTGGGGATGCCCATGCTTGCTCTCTTTCCGCTTCGGAGCGGAGAGGACGACGTACTGGGGGTCAATGCCCCGCAACGCGTCCAAATAGGGCTCGTCCTTCTCCTCGTCGTAGAGGAAGAAGGTGCGGGAACCGTGATGGCTCCCGGCGAACACCGCCGCCTGGAGCCGCTCTTGGTGATACTTGGTGATCCATTTCTCCCAAGCATCCCGGTCCGCATCGCCGGGCAGCATGATCCAGGAGTCGCCGAGGCCGAACTTGAGGACGACGCATTGCTCATGGATGCGTCGTCGTCGCTCCTCGGGCGACTCGTCCTCGATGGAGTCCTTTACATGTTGGGCCGGTGCCAGGACGTAGCATTGCGCCTCGCCAATCGACCTCGGCTCCTGGCTGCCGCGCAGTTCCTCCTCGGACCCGCCGCCCTCCTTGACCTTGGCGATGACCTTCAACAAGTCCTTGTAGGCGGCCTCGTTCTCCCGGCCCGGGACGTGCCCCGAATGCCGGACCTCTTCGATCGGTACCGCGTCGGCGAGGAGCCTCACGCCGCACAGGTGATCGTTGTGCGGGTGCGAGTTGACGAAGACATCGAGCCCAGCGTTCCCGACCAAGTCCTTCACGAGGCGCGGGACATCCAGGCCCCCGCGCCCGCCGTCCATGTTGATGTCCACGAGCAGGACTCTGTATGTCCCGCCGTCCGCCGCGAGGATGATGGTACTCGACCCCTGGCCGACGTGCAGGAACACGACCCGGAGCAGGATCGACGGGTCCTTGAGCCAGATGACATCGCGGGCGACATTTCCCATCGGTTCACTCCTTCGGCGCCCGCGATCCGGGCGGGGGGCTGTCCTTGATCAGCAGGAGGTCAGCAGCGAGCAGGACCTCCCGGACGTAGTAGTAGGCCCGTTGTCGCGTGCGGTGCCACAGCAGGGCCAAGGCAAAGAGCATTGAGATCAGTAGGGTCGCGATCCGCGTCCAGTGCCATGCCGAGGCGGCACCTCCACCGACGGAGCCGAGGAGGATCGCCATCGCCAGGGCGACGACCACCACGAGCCCGCGATGGTAGGCGTAGAGGGCATTGAAGCGTGCGGCCCGCCCGACGTTGGAGGCGTCGGTCAAATGCATCGCCGAGAGGAAAAGGGCATGGAACCTTGGTCGATCCCGAAGCGATCGGCCAGCCTAGCCGCGACCAGGGCCGCCTTTTCCGGGGGCAGGTACCTGCCCAGCCCCTCCCCCAACGCCCGACCCGACGGCTGCCCGCCCCAGGTCCGGTGAAGGAGCGGTTCGACCAGGCTCCCGACTGCCTGGATCATGTGGCCGGTGAAGATGGCCAGCGCCGTCAGGGCGACGAATTGGAAGGCATCCGGGAGCGGCACGTCGGCGAGGAGAGCCGCAGCCGACGGGAAGCAGACGCAGGCCCAGCAGACCAGCAAGGTGCCAGGGACGAGATTGCCCAGCACGTCGTAGTAGTCGAACTTGCTCTCCAAGGCCCGGTTCTCCCTTGCTGTCGCCGCTGGCGGCTTGTGACCGCAGGAATCGTCATGTATTCTGTGACGAAATCGTCAAGAATGGGGCCAAAGAGAAGTCGCCCGGCATGGACGACTTCGTCACGGACGACTCTACGGAAACGTCACAGAGAAGTCAAGCTCATGGCACTGGAACAGTTCCCATCGAGGCTCCGTACCGCCCGAGAACGGCGGAAGTTGAGCCAGGTCGAGCTTGCTCAACGCACCGGGCTTCAGCCCTCGGCGGTGTCGCATTTCGAGGCGGGGCGCCGGGCGCCGTCGTTTGATAACCTGAAGCGGCTGGCGAATGCCCTGGATGTCACGACGGATTACCTGCTGGGGCGGACGGAGGAGGTCGGTCGCCCGGGGTGGGAGGCCCTGGGGCCGACGGTGGACCGCCTCTTCCGCCATGCCAGCGAGATTTCCCAGGAGGACCTGGAGACACTCGCCGACTTCGCCGAGGTGCTCGCCAGGAGGAATCGCCGGGAGGTGGCGGATGGCGGTCAAGGTAAGGAGCCCGGAGGCGGCGCGAGCGGCTGAGGAACTGCTGTGGCGGTTGGGGATCGCCGACCGCCCGATCGACCCTTTCGAGATCGCCAAACGCCACGAGATCGTGGTCGAGCCCGCACCGGAACAACGGGCGCTCGGCTGCTTGCTGCGGGTCGGGGACACATTCGGGATCAGCTATTCCACGCGCATCAGGAGCGAGGGCCTGATCCGCTTCACCGTCGCCCATGAACTCGGCCACTATTTCCTGCCGGGGCACCCCGAGTACCTCTTCCCGCTTGGGTCCGGCGTCCACATATCTAATAGCCTACATGCATCAAAGTGTCCCACCGAGGTCGAGGCCGACTGCTTCGCCGCCTCGCTGCTCATGCCGCGCGGCCTCTTCTTCCCGGCCCTCTCCTTCGCCGGTCGGGGGCTCGCCGCGATCGAGTGCCTGGCCGCTCAATTCGGGACCTCGCTCACGTCCACGGCGATCCAGTACGCGACCCTCACGCGGGACCCGATCGCCGTCATCGTGAGCACGCGGGGCCTGGTGAACTATAGCCTGCTGTCCGAGTCGATGCGTCACATCGGGGGCACCGGCTGGCTCCCGAGGGGTGAGCCAGTGCCTTCTGGGACCGCGACCTTCGAGTTCAACCGTAACTCGCAGAACGTGAGGTCATGTCGGCGGATGAACGAATTGGCGAGACTGGACTTCTGGTTTGACGGCGCAAGACCTTGCATGTCGGGAGGATGTGGTCGGCCTGGGTAGCTATGGCAAGACACTGACGGTGCTCTCCGAATCCCGCCGGTCTTGATTGAAACCATCCGGGGCGGAGACCGTCTCTACCGGGGACGGCTCGGCCTCCACTCGTTGATCCCTGCATCCGAGTTCCCGATGCTCGCTGTGAAG
>CAVVZJ010000020.1:0-21170 GCA_963752755.1 uncultured Planctomycetales bacterium
GAGCCGGGGGTGGGGCGTAGCGCAATTGTAGACGACGTAGAGCCAGTACGTCGCCTGATTGCACGCCGCGACCACTCGTTCTCCGTCAACTCGATCTCCCCCACGCCGGCTCGACCCTTCACCTCGATCCTCCCGCCTCGCCGCGCCTCGACAGGAGGTCGAATCCGGGGTGTCCTCCAGTCCCGCGGCGAGGGCCAGGCCGGGCTAGAGACGTCCGGACGACGGCGCCGGCGGCCTCCTCGTAGGCGCGGGCGACGCGCATGGCGATGGCCTCCACCTCGGCGTCGTAGCCGCTTGGCCTCGGGGTCCTCGGCGGGACGACCAGGGCGTGGGCGATGAACTCGACCTCGCCCGCCGCCATCAGCTCCGGCTCGCGCGAGGCCGTCAGCGCCGCTTCCCGCCGCGCCGCCAGGCCTTCTGGCGGGCCTTGATCCGGGTCAGCTCCCCCTTGGCCCGCGGGTCGCCGGCCGCGCCTTCTCAGGCGGCTGCGCGCGGCGGCCAGGTCGGCGTCCTGGTAGGTGTAGCCGCGGGCAAGGAACTCCAGCCGCTCGGGCAGGGTGGCCAGCAGCGCCTGGCGATGTGACTCGGCCAGGGGGCCGGCGACTGCTCCGAGCATAGGCGCGGGCCGCCGCAGGCTGGCCGCCGCCGGCGCCAGGCCGGTCGGCCGCCGACGGCGGGCTCGGCGCCCTTGAGCAGGAGCAGCCGCTCCACGGGGCAGGTCTCGATCGGCCCGCCTTCCTCCTGGCGCAAGCCCACCAGCCGGTACTCCAGTGTCCTCGACGTGCCAGCGCCGGCAGCTCGGCTCGGCCTGCCGGCGGATGGTGAGGCGCGCCAGGTGGAAGAGGTACGGCCCGCTCGCCTGGGGATCGACGAAGACGCGCCCCCGCGAGCGTCCTCGTCCAGACGAGCCAGACGGACCCGCAGCGCGTCGAAGAGCGGCTCGCCCGGGTGCAGGAAGATCGCCTTCTCGCCGCCCGCGGGCTTCTCGACGCTCAGCCGCTCCGTAGGTCGGCCGGGTAGGCCTCCAGGAGGGCCAGAGGGCGTCGAGCGCCCCCGCCGTGGGCGCGAAGGCGAAGAGGCCGTCCAGGTCGCCCTCGAGCCCAGGCCAAGCAGCGGCGCCGCGTTCGACGAAGCGGCGCACGTAGCCCGGGAGCAGCCGGCGCCGGCGCTCACGCTCCAGGTGGTCGCCCGCTCGGCGCGAGACGCCACGTCGCCGCCGTCGCCGTAGATGACCGCTCCCGGGCGGCGAGGGCCTCCACCTGCTCGCGCGTCAGCCTGCCCTCCAGCCTCGGCGGCGGCCTCGGCCTCCTCGTCGGTCAGCGTCTGCTCCAGGTAGTCCGGGATGACCTCCTCGAAGAGCCGGCCGACCACGTCGAAGACCTTGTCCGAACGCATCTCCCTCCGGATGCGCTCGAGCTTCTCCAGCAGCGTCTTGAGCACGCGCCCCTCGCGCGTCTTGCCGGCGACCAGGTTGATGATGACGACGGGGTCGTGCTTCTGCCCGTAGCGGTGGATGCGGCCCATCCGCTGCTCCAGCCGGGCCGGGTTCCAGGGGAATCGTAGTTGACCATCAGCCAGCAGAACTGGAGGTTGATGCCCTCGCCCGCGGCGTCGGTGCGACCAGGTAGGGCGCCGCCCTCGTCCGCCCGGCCTGCGGAAGATCTCGATCTGCTCCTCGCGCTCGCGGAAGTCCATGCCGCCGTGGATCTGGGCGACCTGCCCGTGAAGCCGAGCCCCTCCAGCCGGCGCACGAGGAAGTCGAGGGTGTCCCTGTGCTCGGTGAAGACGATGAGCTTCTCGCCCCGGTACTCGGGGTCGCGCAGGATCTCGCGCAGCTTCTCGAACTTGGACTCGTCCCCCCTGGCGTGGACCCGCCTGGCCAGGCCAGCAGCGCCTCGACCGGTCGCGTTCGTCGTCGAGGTCGGCCAGCGAGATGCGAAGACGCCGCCCTGGGCCTCCTCTGCGCGCTCGTTCTCCTCCTTGCCCCCCTTGGCCTCCTCCTCGTCGGCCGTCTTCTCTTCCAACACGTCGCGCGAGTCGTCCAGCCGGCGCTGCGGCCGCCAGTGCCTCGGCGGTCACCTGCCCGCTCGATAGGTTCGACCCATCGTGAGCTCTCGGCCCGGCGCTCGAGCGAGCGCAGCAGGGCGTAGGTCGAGGAGGCCAGGCGCCGCTGAAAGACGCTCATCGCCAGGCGCGCCGCCGAGCGGTTGAGGATCTTGGCGCGGTTGTAGTAGGTCTTGATGTAGGCCGTGGTCTCGTCGTAGAGGGTCTGCTCGCTGATCGCCCCCTGGGTGAGGTCGTAGCTGAGCGTGTCGGAGACGCGGCTCGGGTAGAGCGCTAGCCGTCGAAGCGGACCATCTCCTCCTTGGTGCGGCGGATGAAGTGGCGCCGGCGCGCGTCCTCGGGGTAGGCGTTGAAGGCGTCGAAGGTGGAGAGCGCCTCCGGCTCCAGCAGCCGCCAGAGGCTGTAGTAGGGGAAGTCCTTGCCCATGTGCGGCGTGGCGGTAAGCAGCAGCAGGTGCCTGCAGGCCCAGGCCAGCGCCCAGCGGCTCGTCGGCGCGCAGCCCGCCAGCGCCTCGGCCAGGCGGTAGCGGTCGGTCTTGCGAATGCTGAAGTCCGGCTCGCGGTCGGCCGAGAGCTTGTGGGCCTCGTCGAAGACCACCAGGTCGTAGGGCTCGACCTCCGGCTCCCGCAGCCGCCCGAAGGCGCGCTCGCCGGCGAGCGTATCGACGCTGACGATCGCCAGGTCGCCTTCGTCGCCCGCGAAGGGGTTGCCGGCCCGCAGTCCGCGCCGGTGACGATGCGGAAGTCGAGGCCGAAGAGGTCGCGCAGCTCGCGCTCCCAGTTGCCGACCAGGCCGGCCGGCGGGACGATCAGCACGCGGCGGAGGAGGCGGCGGGCGAGCATCTCGCGGATGTAGAGGCCGGCCATGATCGTCTTGCCGGCGCCGGCTCGTCGGCCAGGAGGAAGCGCAGGCGCGGCTGGGGGAGCATCTGCTCGTAGACGGCGATGCGCTGGTGGGGCAGCGGGTCGATGAGGGAGATCTCGGTGGCGAAGGCGGGGTTGAAGAGGTGCCCGTAGGCGAGGCGCTCGGCCTCGACGACGACCCGGACGACCTCGGGCTCGGCGGCGAAATCCAGGGTCGGCGCCGATCCGGGCGGCCCCGCGTCGGAGCCCTCGATCCGGGCTCCGCTC
Organism: uncultured Planctomycetales bacterium; assembly: GCA_963752755.1. Lineage (GTDB taxonomy): Bacteria > Planctomycetota > Planctomycetia > Isosphaerales > Isosphaeraceae > CAVVZJ01. The sequence goes on from CAVVZJ010000020.1 coordinate 3,195, forward strand.
GCGGTCGCGGCGGCGGTGTCTTCCACGAAGCACTCCCCTCCGGGCGCAAGGGGCACGACGCCTCGATCGGCATCGACACAACATCTTTTGTGGCTGAGGGGCCTAGTCTACGGGAAGCGGGGCCGTGAGGAAAGGGTGTTCAGTCTGGATGTCGGCATGGAAGGCTGAACCACGGGTCCGGCCTTCGGGGTGAGTGGAACGACCGGCGGCAGGTCCCGAATTTGCCCGATCTGGTGCCGAAGAAGAAACGCCGGCTGCTCAAGCTCCCTGATCCTCAAGACAACCTCGGGCCGTTACTGCGAACTCCCACCGACCACTACGACCCGCCATGGCGATCCACATCGGCACCTCCGGCTGGAGCTACGACCACTGGGAGGGGATCGTCTACCCGCCCGGCACCCCCAGCCTTCCCCGCCTGGACGCCTACGCCCGGCGGTTCGTCACCGTCGAGGTCAACAACACGTTCTACCGCTGGCCCAAACCCGAGGTCTTCGCCACCTGGCGCAACCGCGCCCCCGACGGCTTCCTCTTCAGCGCCAAGGCATCGCGCGGCCTGACCCAGTTCCGCAAGCTCAACGATCCGGCCCCCTGGCTGGAGCGGATGGACGCCGGATTGCGGCAACTGGGCGACAAGATGGGCGTGCTGGTCCTGCAACTGCCGCCCCACTTTCCGTTTCAACCCGGAGCGACTGGCGGCGTTCCTGGAGGTCGCGCACCTCTTGGCCCCGGCTGGCGATCGAGTTCCGCCACCCGAGTTGGCACCGCGAGGAGACCTTTGCGTTGCCGGAGCGGCGGGGCGTGGCCTACTGCGTCATGAGCGGGGCGAACATAGTGTGCGTGCTCCGGGCCACCGCCCCGTTCGTCTACGTCCGGCTGCACGGCCCCGACCCGGGCCGGCTCTACGGCGGCTCCTACTCCGAGGCCGACCTCCGCTAGTGGGCCGACCGGATTCGCGAGTGGGCGGCCCAGGGCCGGGACGTGTACGCCTACTTCAACAACGACGGCCACGGACACGCGGTCCGCAACGCCGAGTCGCTCCGCGCCCTTCTGTCCGGCTGAGTCGGGACGTGGGCGATCTACCGCCAGACCGTGTTTGGCTTCCGAAAACTAAAGAATTCGGGGTTAAAAAGCTGCGACGGGTCCCCTCCGGCGGGGGGGTGGAACGGCCTCCGGGACGGCGATCGAGGTTCCCCGATGAGGAAGTCCTGGGCACCGAGGGTGGCGAAATTCGCCACCCCGGCGGTTGCCGTTTTCTGCCCCTCGGAGAGGCAATGGGCCGGTTCTTCGCACGGCGGGCATACATACGGCATGGGCAACCGAGCACGCGCCAACGAACGTCGGCATACCACCTCCGGGACCAGGCGACTTCCGATGACCCGGAGAGATCGCCCTCCACGAGGCCGCCCACGCGGTCGTGGCCTGGGCGACCGGGATTCGGGTTCTCGGCCTGACGATGGTCTCCGACGCGGAGTACTACCGCTTCGCCCGCCGGTCCCGCCCCGGGACCTCGTGGGGGCGGACATACTTCCCCGGCCCGCCCGCCTCGATCTCTCAGGGCCGTCATCGCCGAAGCCTCGCCGATCGCGAAGCGATGGTCAGCCTTGCCGGTGACCTCGCCGTGAGATTGTACAGGGGTACGCCGCTGCTGAAGGAACCGACCGACTCCGACCTCGATGCGGTCGTCCACGCCGCCGCCCTGGCAATCGCCGCAGGCGAAGACGCCGAAGCCCACTTGCAGACGCTCATATCCAAGACGGTCCTCCTCCTGAGCGTCCACTGGGACCGGCTCCTGGCCCTGTCCGACGCCCTGTTGGACAAACGGAGGCTGACCGGCGCCCAGATCGTGGACTTGCTCCGGAACCCACGATCGTCGCCCGTGAAGGCTTCCAGCCGTGGGTAATTCCGCCATGGCTCAAGGGGGGGCGAAGATGGATCACCCTGGATTCCTGCCATCAACGCCCCGGGGCGATCCCGTCGGTGACTTCTGGCCACGCTCCGGGCGCCTGCTTATCTGGCCGTCCTATGATGGATTGACACCGGAGCGGTCCCGACCCTCGTACCCCGGAGCCCCGCCGTGAGCCCGCCCGAACTGCCGCCGATCGACGCCGGGTTCGAGAGCCCAACTTCAAGCAGACATCCAGGAGCGGGGCATCCTGGTACCGGTCATCGTCACGCCCGACGGTGAGGTCCTCGACGGCAGAATCCGCATGGAGATCGCCCGCGAGATCGGCCTGGACTTCATACCCAAGATCGTCGTCGGCAAGCTCTCCGAGGCCGAGCGGGAGGACCTGCGGCTCCGGGTCAACGTGTACCGGAGGCACCTCAGCCAGGCCCAGATGCGCGAACTGATCGCCTGGGAATTGAGAAGGGACCAACACGCCTCGGATAACGTGATCGCCGGGCGGACCGGGGTGGACCACAAGACGGTCGGGGGCCGTCCGGCGGCGGCTGGAGTCAGATGGGGAAATTCCCAACTGGAGGTCCGCAACGACGCGGACGGCAAGCGATACCCCGCCCGCAAGCCGGTCGTGTACACCTCGGGCGAGGCCCAGGCCCGGGAGGTCGCCCGCCTCCTGGAGGAACTCGGCGACGACGCTCCGGACGAGCCGATCAACGTCCGGGACCTGCGTACCCTGAAGTGGCAGAAGGAACGAGAGGCTCGGATCAGCCAGGCGAAGGGCTCGACGAGGCTCGGGGACGATTTCCTGATCTGGGCCTGCGACCTCCGCAAGCTCGGGGAGCGGATCGCCCCGGGTACCGCCGACCTGATCCTCACCGACCCGCCGTGGGAGGCGAAGCTCGGCCCCGAGTTGGCCCAGGCCGCAGTCCGGCTCCTGAAGCCCGACGGGATTCTGGCCTGCTCCACCGGGGTCTACTACATGCCGTACTTCCTCGGTCACTTCCAGCAGGCCGGATTGCGGTACGAGTGGACGGTGGCCGAGGTCCACAGGTTCCGGGCGATCCGCAACGCCGGTCAGGTCAAGAACCAGTGGACGCCGGTCCTGGTCCTCCGCAACGGGCACGCGGGGCGGCTGCGGCTCAACGGGGTCCTGGAGGACGTGTTCCGCTCGGAGGAGTGCGACAAGAGCCTGCACGCCTGGCAACAGGACGTACGGACCGCGGTGGCCCTGATCCGGTCCCTCTGCCTGCCCGGGGGCTGGTGGTGGACCTCTGCCTGGGCTCGGGCAGCACCGCCGTCGCCACGGCCCTGGCCGGAGAGAACCGCCGCTTCGCCGGCTGCGAGATCGACCCGAAGCTGGTCGGCTGGCGAAGGCCCGGGTCGCCGAGGCCATCGCCGGGCGGGAGGAAGGGGCGGAACTGGAACTGGCGACGGTCTGAGCGTGCATCGGCTACCCCTGGTACGACCCGTCCCACGTCCTATGTTGGGAATGGACACCGAACCAGGAGCCGACCCCATGAAGTTGACCGAGGCCCCGGTCCTGCCGCCGTTGCCGGCCCAGGAGTACGAACAACTACGCGATCGATCCGCGACCGGGGCGTCCTCCAGCCCTTGTTGATCACCGCCAATCACGTCCTGATCGACGGGCACGAGCGCTGGAAAGCGATCCGAGAACTCGGCCTGACCAGGTATCCCCTCCGGGTCCTGGGCAACCTCTCCGACACAGAGCGCAAGGAACTGGCGATCCGGCTGAACGTCGAACGTCGCCATCTTTCCCGGGCCGAGCGGCAGCGGCTCCTGGAGATGGTCCTGACCGAGGCCCCGGACAGGTCCACCCGCGAGGTGGCCGACCTGTTCCGGGTCAACCAGAGCACGGTCAGCCGTACCCGCCAGAAGCTCCGTACAGGTGATGCAAACGCATCACCTCTCGTGGTCAGCGGGCGGGACGGCAAGACGTATCACTACCCGGCCACGAGCGTCGAGAACCCGAACGTGGCCCGGATCGCCGGGCGGCTGCTGGCCGAACTGGGCGACGACGCCCCGGAGGGCGGGGCTTCGCTCCGGACGCTCAACAAGAAACGCTTCGAGTTGGAACGACAAGAACTCCTGGGCCGGACCGCCCCGCGCTGCCTGGCGACTTCAGGATTCACGCCCTCGACTTCCGCAAGCTGGGCAGCCGGGTCGCCCCCGAGTCGGTCCGGTTGGTGGTCTCGGACCCGCCCTGGCTGGGAGAGTACGAAGGGTTGCGGGTTCCCTTCGCCGAGACGGTCTATCGCATCCTCAAGCCGGGCGGGTTCGCCTGTGTGTACTGCGGGCACTTCCACCTCAAGGAGTTCCTGGACGTGCTCTGCGGGGCGGGGCTGACGTACCGCTGGCTGATTGCCTGTACCAATGAGGACAGTATGGGCGCGGTCCGCTCCGGCGGCTCGATCCTGACCCTCTGGCGGCCCGTCCTGCTGTTCCAGAAGCCCGGAGGGCGAACGAAGGCACCGAGAATCCTCCGCGATCTGATCGAGTCGGGTGCGCGGGAGAAGTCCAGCCACCCCTGGCAGCAGCCGATCGAGGAGGCGGTTCAGTTCGTCAAGACTCTCTCCGAACCGGGCGACCTGATCGCCGACCTCTTCGTCAGCTCCGGGACGGTACCGGCGGCGGTGGCGACGGTCGGCGAGGGCCGTCGCTGCCGGCCCGGGTCATTCGTAGTAGAGGCTGATCCGCGTGTGGCCATCGACCTGATACCTTCCCTCCCGGGTCGCCTGATCGGTCTTGTAGGGGATCGGCCCGGTGAACCCGAGGTCCCGGAGGGCCTGGCGGACGCGCAGGACATCCTCCCGATCGGCGGCATCGTAGGTGTAGATGCAGATGACCTTGGTATTCGGGTCGATCGCATTGGGATTGGACAGTCCGGTCGCCGCCTTGCAGGAGTTGCCGAGCAGCCCCTCCTGGGTGGCCTGCTTGATCTTCGCCCATGCGTCGTCCAGTTCGTCCAGGGGGACGAAGATCAGCCACTTGCCGGATCGCTCCGCAGACGGGACGCGGTTCTTGCGGGCCGTCGCCGAGACCCAGTATTTGTCCCGAATCTGGGACGGGGGCTGCGGTGGTCGCGGCGGTCGTCGGGGCTTCTTGGCCCTCTTGGCCGCTCGATAGGCGGCGTATTCGTCGAAGTCGGGTATGGGCTCCATGGGCTGTCCTCCTGCTGGTCCGGTGTGGGGCACTTCCACGAGGCGAGGCTCGTCTCGAAGGTGTCATGGGCTCGTTCGGCTGGTTCAAGCGGCCTCCTGGAGGTCCCAGGCACGATGCCGGCTCTTGTTGCCCGCCAGACTCGACTTCTTCCACAGCCTTGGCCGGGTGCAACCCTCGATCGCCATCCGGTAGAGGGGTTCGGGGAGAGAAAGGAGCAGTTGCCAGGGTGGTTGCATTTCCTGGTCATTCTCCACTTCCCACGTTGATGGGTAGGGGAAGAGGAGAGAGATAGACCGGCTCCCTGCCTCCTTCTCCGTGGAAGCCTGCTCGATCCTGCGGTACAACGACCTCTTCCGGGGTGACGCTATCTGGGGGAGGCGAGGGGGCTTCAGCCCCCGCAGCTTCCCCCAGCATGGTAGTTGTCCGCAAGGACAGTGCTTCCCACTCGCGGATGGATCTGCTCGATCATGTCCACCAGTTCGGGCGCCAGGGAGAAGCAGCAGGCCCGGCCCTTCTCGCCCTCGGTGCCGATGACGTAGAGGTCCCGGTGCCAGACCAGCAGCCCGGCGGCGGTGAGGTGGTTGCGGATGGCCGCGAACCGGTGGTGGTCCCAGGCGCGGTGGACGCCGGTCAGTTCCCGGTTCTTGTACAACGGGTCCCACAGTCGCCTTGTACCGGGCGATCGGCTGGGCGTGGTTCTCCAGCGGGTTCCTGTGGGCGAAATACAGCAGGAGCAGGCTCATGGCGCCGTCTTCCGTTGTGACCTTGACCTGGGTCTTGGTCGTGACCTTATCCTGGAACAGGCCGGCCGCCAGCAATCGCAGCGGCGGCAAGGTCGCCAGGTCCGAGGGCGTGATGGGGTGGCCCTGGATGGACCCGAGGACCTCCATCGGCCTGGTCTCGGGCTTTTTACCGGTAAATCCCGGACCCGGGCCGCCAGTTGCCGGATGGTGTGGAGATCGAGGACGGCGATGTTGTCCCATTCGTCGAGCCGGTCCGGCAGGGTACGGGGCAGCTTCAGGAGGGCGCCGCAGGTGATGTCCCGGACCTCGCCCGTTGCGGCACCCCAATTCACGGTGGCGGGGTAGCCCTTGATCTCGACCTGCTTGAGCTTGCTGTCCGGGTGCTCGGCGAGCCAGCGGGCCGTGAATCCGCGAGCCCAACGGTCGAGCAAGGGTCGGATTTGGTCCCGCCCCTCGATCGGGGTTCCGGACCAGGAAGTACCCGTGGCCGCCGACGCCGGAGGTGGACGGTTCGCAGAAGAGACGCTCGTCGGTATCCGCCGTGAACTCCCGCTCGATGGCCTTGAGGATGTCCTGGGCCTCCTGGGGATCGGCGCCGGGCCGCATGTCCACGTCGGCGGCCAGCCACCAGTACTCGGCGATCTCGGAGGAGCAGCCGAACAGGGTGGCGTTGCGGTCGAAATGATCGAAGATCATCTCGTTCCGCCACAGGCCGGGGAAGTGGCCGTGATGGCGGCGGTGGGAGAGGACCCGGGCCTTGTGGTCCTTGCGACGGGTACACTTCTCCGTGGGGGTTGAGAAGCCGTAATCCCAGGAGCAGAGCAGTTTGTTGAGGATCGCGGCGGCTTTCTTCTGATTTTTCGACGATGAGTCCACTATATTACCACGTTGTTGATTGCCTTCAGGGCGAGTTGGCTGGCGGGCCGCTCGCCCTTTTTCATTACTGCTTTTATATAGAGTGGTAGGAGCCGATTTCTCGGCTTTCTTCAGTCCCCAGGTCGTGAACGTCCCGGCGTACAGAAGGCACGGCGTCCGCAAGCGGCTGAGGCCAGCCCCGGTATCGCCGGGGCTGGCCTCATGGTTGGAATCGCTTCCGGTTGCTTCAGAGGCCGTAGGCGGCCAAACCCGAGCGGTCCATGCCGGCCATGCTCGTGGTCAGCCTCCAGGGGATTTGCCAGAAGACGACCGGCGGGTTCTCGACGGGATCGATGTCGGCGAAGAACGCGGCGAGGTCGTGGCGGTGAGCCCGTGTCACGCTCACCGCGTTGAACTCTTCCCCGAGCGACTCCATGGGGATCAGGGTGATCGCCCTGGTGTCGGGAAGCTCGTCGGGGCCGTTCGTCACGGCGAACAGGACCTTCTCCACCACCTGACCACCGCAGTAGCGGCGCGCCTCCAACCGCCATACGGTCGGACACCAGACGGAGTGGTCGGAGAAGGGAGAGTTCTCGAAATCACGGATGATCGAGAGGGCCTCGCCATTGCCCAGGACCCTCGTCTCCGTGACGCGGTGCCAGGACTCGGCGAACCCGTCGTCGCGGTCGGGGTCTTCCAGGTGGGCGAGGTGGGCCTTGAGGGCGTCGGCAAACTCGGCGGATTCGAAGAACACGGCTGCATCCATCGCAGGTCAATCAAGTTGCGGTCCCGAAGCAACGTCGCCCGGGATGGGGAACACCCTACTTGGACTGTCACCGATTCCACTATTGCATTGATCCGACAGGGGTTATGATCGGAGCGGAGGAGATCCGACGGGAGGGACCGCCATGTCGCTCTTGGAACACCCCGACGCCCAGGCCCTGCTGGCCGACGCCGTCGTGACCCCCGAGCAGGTCCGCGGCTGCCGGGACCGGATCGCTGGCTTCCTGCAGCGCTACCTGCCCCGCTTCTACCGCGCCGAGCAGCGGACCCACGCCACCCTCGTCATCCGCGGCCTGCTCAGCGGCCTGCAGCGAAAGACCTGCGAGCCGATCGCGGTCGAGGCCGGCGTCCACCGCAAGCCGGTCCAGAACTTCGTCGGCGCCGGCAAGTGGGACGACGAGGCCGTCATGGCCGAACTCCGCGGCCACGCCCGCGAGATGCTCGGCCACCCCGACGCGATCCTGATCCTCGACCCCAGCGGCTTCCCCAAGGCCGGGACCGAGTCGTGCGGGGTGGCCCGGCAGTGGTGCGGCCGGCTCGGCAAGCAGGACAACTGCCAACTCGGCGTCTTCCTCGCCTACGCCGCCCCCGGCGGGTATGCCCCCCTGGACCGTCGGCTCTACCTGCCCAAAGACTGGGCGGACGACCCGGCCCGCCGCGCCCAGTGCCACGTCCCCGAGGCCGTGACCTTCAAGGAGTCGTGGCGGATCGCCGTCGATCTCCTGAAGCGGTGCCGCAAGGACCTGCCCCACGCCTGGGTCACCGGCGACGACGAGATGGGCCGCCCGGCGGATTTCCGCGCCTGGCTGCGGCACAACGGCGAGCGCTACGTCCTCGACGTGCCGTGCAACACGAACGTCCGCGACCTGGAACGCCGGCGCCCCCCGCGGCGCCGCGCCGGCCGGGGCCGCAAGCGGGAGGTGCCGTTCTGTCGCGCCGACGCCTGGGCGGCGCGACAACCGGACGCGCGGTGGACCCGGCTGACGGTCCGCGACGGCGAGCGGGGGCCGCTCCAGGTCGACGCCATGGCCGTGCGAGTGCGGACCAAGGAAGACCGGCGGGTCGGGCCGGAGGAGCGCCTGGTGGTGACGCGGACGGTCGAGGCAAAGCCCCGGATCGATTACTCGCTGAGCAACGCCGGCCCTGAAGTGCCGCTGTCCGAGTTGGTCCGGGTCCGGTTCACGCGGCACCGGATCGAGGAGGTGTTCGGCGCGGCGAAGGGGGAAGTCGGGCTGGGGCAGTACGAGGTGCGGAGCTGGGTGGGGTGGGATTGCCACTCATAACGCCTCCATTGTCACAGCTCATCGACCCTTCGACTGGGGCTGGAGTCTCGAACCGATCGAGGACGGCCCCGATTCTGCGTCCTGGCGATTGGGAGTGGTCAGCGCGACCGGATGCGCGACGATGCCTCGATGCGACCGGGCCTTCAGCCTGGCCAATCGCCTCCGCTCCCCGGCATCAGCCCAGAGGATCCATCGGCTCGGCCCCGGCGTCTTCCGCGCCGGACCCAGCCCTTCACGACCCATTCACGGAGCTTGATCTCGGGCACTTGCAGCTCGCTGGCCAGGTCCGGGAGCCACCACTCGTCTGGGCCGAGTTGCGCCGCGGCGATCGCGGCGCCGGTCAGGCCGTAGCGGGACAGGAGCCGCCGCACCAGCTCCGGGGTGTAGTCGCCGCGTCCCCTCGGGGTGCGGAACCCCTCCCGGTTGAGGTCCTCCGCGATCTGGGGCGCCGTCCGGCCCGCACGGCGGCCTTCGGCGAGTCGGCTCACGAGCCGGTCGAGATCCCGCAGTTGCGCGTAGACGCGGACGGGGCGGACGACCTCATGGCGGCTCGTGAAGCCACCCTTCCAGTGAATGATCGCGTCCACATATTCGCTGTCACTCTTGACGTGCACCACGACGCGTTCCACCAGCAGCCGGATGATCTCCTTGCGGTCCGAGGCGGACGTCCCGGGGGCCGCCCACAGCGCCGGGATGTCGTCGGACAGGGCCAGGATCCGGGCACGCTCGCCCTCGCTCAGCCGCGTCGGCTGGGACCGCAGGAAGCGGTCATACTCGTCCTCCAGTTCGCGTTGATGGCGGAGGGCCTCCTCCCAGCGCCGTTCCAGGGTGCGGGCGACCAGGCGATTCTCCGGCTCGACGGCCTGGTATTGCCGCTCGGCCCGCTCGGATTCGTATCGCGCCCGTTCCAGCTGCTGCTCCCAATGGCGATGGAGTCGCCCGCGTTCCTGCTCGATGGCGTCGATCGCCTGCAGGCTCAGCTCCAGGGTCGCGGGCTCCAGGGCCCGGAGGACCTGCTGGCTCACCAGTTCGTCGATCGCCTCCGCCTTCAGCCCGTAGCAGACCTGCTCCTTCGCCTCGTGCAGGTGGCGCACGCAGCTATATCGCGCCCGGCCCCGGCCCTGGTAGGAGACGGACAGCCGTCGCCCGCACGTCCCGCAGATCAGCAGGCCCGTCAGCAACGCCGCCCCGGTGCGGGGTGACCCCGTGGCATCGGGCCGGGAGCGGTTCTGCCGGAGCCGCTCCAGGTTGGCGAGGTAACGCTCCCAGCTGATGTAGCGGGGGATCCGGTCCGGAATCAGCACCTTCCACTCCGACATCGGGACGAACCGCTGTACGGGGCGACCTCGCCCCGAGGTCGTCCTCCGCGGGTCGCAGGGGCGGCGCCCGTACGCATACGCGCCCGCGTAAATTGGGTTGTGGAGCACATCCCTCAGCGTGGGCAGCGACGGCCGCCGCCATTCCAGCTGGCCGCGCCGCGGCCCGTGGTGCGGCCGGATGCCCAGGCGGATGCCGTGACGCACCAGGTAGTGGAACAGGGCCCAGAGGGTGCCCAGTTCGTCGAACTTGTCGAAGATCAGCTGCACGACCTCACGGGCCTGCTCGTCCGGGTCCAGGGCCACCTCGCCGGAGGGCAACTTGACGTACCCGAGCGGGACGTTGGGGAACAGCTCACCGCGTTCGGCCTTGTGGATCCGGCCGCGGTCGAGGCGATTCCGCATCGTCCAGAGCTCATATTCGCTCATGGTCCCCTTCAGCCCGAGCAAGAGCCTGTCGTTGGAATCGGTCGGGTCGTAGACACCGTCCTGATCGGCCAGCAGCGTCCCGAACAGGGCGCACACCTCCAGCAGATGATGCCAATCCTTCGACGAGCGGGACAGGCGGCTCATCTCCAGGCCCAGGATCAGCCCGACGTGGTCCATGGTCAACTCGGCCACGAGGCGTTGATAGCCGGACCGATGCTCGGCGGACTTGCCGCTCTGCCCCTGATCCTCGTCGATGATCAGGACCCGCTCCTCGGGCCACCCCAGCGCCCGGGCGTGGCCGGCGAGGGCGTACTGCCGCTCCCGCGACTCCTGGTGCTCCAGCACCTGGTGCGGGCTGGACTGCCGGACATAGACGATGGCCAGGCGGTCGAGGTGCCGATCCCGGATCTTAATCGATCGCAAGCCGCTGGCGGCCGGGATCGCCGCGGACGTCCCCGCCGCGGGCTGGGGTCTTGCCGGCGTGGCTTCAAGGCCGCTCATTGGCCACCTCCCTCATGCCCGGTGTCGAGGCGAGTTGCTGGGCGACGACACGGCCGAGGGTCCGGAGCAACTGCTGGCGATCTTCGACGGGCAGGGCTCGCCAGAGCTGTGTCAGGAGGAGCTGGGGTACTGGCCGGGATCGGCGCGGGGGGACGAGCTCGATGTTGGGAAGTCGCATGGGAGTCCTCCTTGTGGAGACGGTTGCCGGCGCGCGTCGCACCACCGGGCGAGGCTCAAGAGCGCCGACAGCCCGATTATGGGCAGATCTGGAGGGAACCGACGAGATGTTACTTCATAGGGATTGTGTTGGTCTCTCGTGGCACCACCACATGACGTTGTCACTCTTGGCGCTGTGGTTCCTGATCCTGGAGGCGGGTCGGGGGGAAAAAACGCCGGCCGTGACGGTGTCGCAGGTGCGAGCGGGCCTGGCGTTGATCCTGCACCGGGCCAGCCGCTGCGACGTCCCGTCCCGTGTGGCGCGGGAGAGGACGCGACGGCTGGAGCGAAACGAGGTCGGCAAGCGAATTCTATCACTACAAGGCACGTAAGCAACTGGCACCGTTGAAGATCAGTTCGCACGAGCGGCTCAGACAGTAGAAATAACGTCTTCCTCTGCTCAGCTTTGGCAGTCGATGCGATCCGGGAGACGCTCAACAGATCCTTGGGGCCCACCAACCCCCCGTCCTCGCCTGGAGCCGTGGCAATAGCGCCATCGTCGTCCTCTCGGTGGAGTCAACAACGACGGAAGGGCGGACGACCGAGAATCCGGACTGGAATGAGGACCGACGCATCGCCGAAGCCTGCAGACCGGCATGCATACCGATTACGCTGATCTTGCCAGGGCTTTGAATAAAAAGATGCACGAAGTCAAGCGGGCGATCGACCGCCATCGGAAACGCGCGGAAAAACTCGTCGCCCGAGGCCGACGAAGGGGACTGAGGTTTTTCCGTCACCGGAAATGCACCTCCGGCATCCCCTTTCATTCGTAGGACTTCCGCGACAAAAGGCTGGAAATACTCGACGGAAAAACTGAGTGACTGTCCCAGAAGTGGAATCAGGCCGCCTCTCGGTAGCGGAACTCGGGGTCCGCCCCGGAGGGCCGCAGGCGGTGGAGCATCAATTGGATCATCGCCAGCTTCACGAACGACTTAGACAGCGTGCTCCTCTCCCGGTCCACGCTCAGCCGCCGGCGGCGCCTCAACCAGGCCAACGTCCGCTCGACCGTCCAGCGGATCGGCAGCTTCACCCAACCCCGCTGCCCTCGGGGCGGCGGATGATCGCAGGTCCCACTTCGCGTGCTCATCGACCCACTCGTAGAGCTTGAAGTTGCGATACTTCGCGTCGGCGAACATCCGCCGGACCCTACCCATCGGCTGGTCCACCAGCCGGGAGAACAGCGTCGGGGCCGCCGCGGCGTCGTCGACGGAGGCGGCCGTCACCACGACCGCCAGCAGCAACCCCATGCGATCGACGACGGGTCGCTTTCCCCGTCGACCTTGGCATTGTCGCGGCCCCGCCGCTCGCCGCCAGGAGGCGTCGACCGACTGGCTGTCGACGCTGGCGGTGGTGCGGGGGTGGTAGGGCTTCTCCGCGGCGCGGACCTTCGTGCGGAGCCGGTCGTGGATCTTTTCGAGGGTGCCGTCGGACCGCCACCGGTCGAAGTATCGCCAGACGGTGCTCTTGGGCGGGAAATCCCCGGGAAGCAGCGCCACTGGCAGCCGGTGCGGAGGATGTAGAAGATGGCATCGACGACGTGGCGCAGGTCAGTCTTGCGGGGCCGCCCGCCGGGTCGGGCGGCGGGGGGATATGGTTCGATCAGGAGCCACTGCTCGTCGGTGAGGTCGCTGGGGTAGTGGTGTACTCGCATACCCCTCCTACGCCACTCAACACTCTGATGTTCCCCTTATGGACAGATTTCTCAGAGTTTCCATTCCGTCGCTGAGAATCCGGGATAGGAACGGTAAGCGTTAGCCCGTGAACATGATCCCGGAGGCTCAAATGACAACATCGGCTCTCGAAACGTATCAATCAACTCGCCGTCTGATTGACGCCCGCGAAGTCGCCCGCCTGCTCGGGTGCTCCTGGCGAACGGTCTATCGCCACGCCGACATGGGCCGCATCCCGTTCGGGATGAAACTCGGGGATCGCTTCGACGATGGGACGCCGCCGAACTGGAAGGCTTCATCGCCAGCGGATGCAAGCCGCCCAAGGGGCAGGGGGCTCGACGCATGAGCAACCCCGACGACCAACAAGACCGGGCAAGCGGAAGGGGACGCTCCGAAAGCGTCGGGCGACTTCCCGCGTCGAGCGTCGGCACCGCGTTCTGGTGCGGCGGGTCCAGCGGGGCTTCGTCCGTTACCTGATGAAGCACTCGGAGGGGACCACCGACGCCATCCGTGACGTGCTCGCCATCCCCGATAGCGCGGGCACGGCCTTCTGGGGGGCGGCGGTGCTGGGACTCGGCGCTCGACCGGATCATCCGCCGCGTCGGGTTCGTGGTGTCGAGTCGGCCCGAACGGCACGGATGCTGGATCGGGGAATGGACGCTCGCCGTCGATCACGAACGAGCCCGCCAATGGCTCGCCACCCATGCCGAGCTACGGGATGGAGAAGGGCCGGACGACGACTTCGGGGCGGCTTGCACGGCACCCCCGAAACCGCCGACTCCGGCCCCCCTCGCCCCGTCCGTCACGAATCAACCTCGCCTCTTCTGAAGGCAAGGCCCATCGGGTTCAGACCGATGGGCTTCACCCCAAACCACCGGAGTTATCGTCCAATGGCCCGTAAGCGCCTGAGCGACATTCTAATGAATTCGGAGAAGGACCGTCTAGAGCGGTCCTGGAGCGTCGTCAAGCCGGCCGACGACCTGAAGCCGATCCCGAGCGGCGAGTACCGTTGTCGCGTCGTGAGCGGCGAGCTGTTCACGTCGAAGTCCGGGACGCCCGGCTTCAAGATCACGCTCGAAGTGCTCGACGGCGAGCACGCCGGCCGGCGCGTCTGGCACGATGTCTGGCTCTCGGAAGCCGCGCTGGCGATGGCGAAGCGCGACCTGGCGAAGCTCGGCATCGAGCACCCCTCGCAACTGGAGCGGCCCCTTCCCGATGGCATCATCATCGCGGCGAGGGTCGCCCTCCGTCGGACCGACGACGGGGCCGAGTTCAACCGCGTCGTCCGGTTCGATGTCGTCGCGGTCGAGCCCCCGGCCCCCGAGCCCTTCGCCCCCGCCGTCGATGGGCACGGTTCCGAGACGTGCGACGACGACGGCTTCGACTGGCGGAACGGCACCGAATCGGAGGTGCCGACCCCATGAAGACCCTGCCCTACGGCTTCCGAGTCGTCGGGCACAAGACGGCGAGGCGGCGGCCCATCCGGCACGCCGCCGCCTTCGCCGCCTATGCCGAATGCGACCCCCGAGCGGAAATCGACCGCGAAGCCTACCTGAGTCATTTCACGTTCGATCGAGCCCTTCGTCGAATACCTGGAGCGGGAAGGGACGGAAGCCGCCTACAGCGGCCCCTGCGCGGCCCCCTGGCTCTGGTGGGACGTTGACCGGCCCGACGACCTTGACGCCGCCCTGAGCGATTCCAGGCGGCTCTGCGCGAACGTCCTGGATCGCTACACCGACTTCGACGAAGACGACTTGCTCGTCTTCCTGAGCGGCGGGAAGGGGTGCCATATCGGCCTTCCGGCCGTCTGGAATCCCGAGCCCTCGCCGACCTTCAACGCCGTGGCGAAAGCCTTCGCTCTCGACGTGGCGAGCGCGGCGGGCGTGGTCGTCGATGGGACGATCTACTCGAAGACCCGGCTCTTCCGAGCCCCGAATTCTCGGCACCCCAGCGGGCTCTACAAGCGGCGGCTCAGGTACGGCGAACTGATGCACCTGAAGACCGAAGCCGTGGTCGAGCTGGCCCGGCATCCCGAGCCCTTCGAGGTGCCGACCGGCCCGGCCCTGTGTCTCCAGGCGGCCGACGATTGGGGCAAGGCCCGGCGAGCCGTCGAGCAAGCGGCCGGACGCCAGACCGTGCGGCGCGACGGCGAGGCGAAGCTCTCGGCCTTCGCCCGACGCTTCCTTCGCGACGGCGAGCTAGACGAGCAATCGCGGGAAGTCTCGACCTTCCGCATCGCGGCCGAGTTGTCCGAAGTCTACCTGAGCAGCGGCTTCGATCGGCTGCTCCACGCCTTGCTCGAAGAGCCCGCGCTCGATAGCGGGCTCGCCCCCTCCGAGGTGAAGCACGCCATCGACGGCGGCTTGCTCCATGCCCGACGCCAGCGGGAAGGGGGTGCCGCATGAGCGAGGCACGATTTCGAGCCGCCGCCGACGTGCTCGACGACTGGCGCGACGACATCTTGCACGGCACGCCGCCGACCCTCTATCCGGTCGGATCGGGCGAACTGGCCCGAATCGAAATCGGGCCGGGGCTGGTGTCGCTCTTCGGCGGGGCACCTGGAGCGGGGAAGACCGCCTTCACGTCGCAACTGACGTTCGACGCCCTCGCCCTCACCCCGAGCTTGCGGGCGCTCGATCTGTAGCGTCGAGATGTCGCCGGGCGTGCTGCTCGACCGCCAGCTTGCCCGGCTCGCCGACATCGACCTGAGCCTCATCCGGCACCGGCGGATCGGGGCCGAGCACGCCGACCGGCTCGAAGCGGGGCTGAGCGCCCTGGAGAGCCTGAGCGACCGGCTCGCCTTCGTCCGGCCCCCGTTCGACCTGGCGAACGTCGCCGCGTCGGCCGACGCCTTCGACGCGGGGCTCATCGTGCTCGACTATATCCAGCGGATCGGCCCCCCCGGCGATCATGGGGACCGTCGCGGGGCGGTCGATGCGTCGATGAGCTACCTACGGCAATTCGCCGACGCGGGCGCGGCCATCGTGGTCGTCGCCGCCGTGTCGCGGTCGAAGGACAGCAAGGGGCGGTCGAGCTACGGCGAGGGGCTGAACCTGGCGAGCTTCCGCGAAAGCTCCGAACTCGAATTCGGGGCCGACGACGCCTTCATCCTCGCCGCCGACGAAGAGGGCGAAGCCGCCGCCCCTTCCCGCGTCGTCCTGAAGCACCTGAAGAGCCGGCACGGCGAGACGCGGGACATCTCGCTCGACTTCGACCGGCCGCACCAGCGGTTCACGCCGGCCGATCCCGCGCCCCAACCCGCCGAACGGCCCGACCGTGGCAAGCTCCAGAACGCCCTGCGCTCGCTCTGGGATTCGACCTCGCCGGCGCCCGACGACGGAGGGGAACGAAATTGAGCGGCCCGGCCCCGACGCCGGCAGCGCGACGACGACGAAGCGACAGTCGCGCCTTCGCTTCGAGGTGCTGAACGCCTTCGTCGATGGCGGGATGGCGGGCCTGAGCCGATCCGAGCTTGCCGTCTGGCTCATCCTCTTCCGCGACACGAAGCCCGACGGCACGGCCCGCGCCTCGCTCGACGACCTCGCCCGCCGTGGCGGCTTCGACCGCCAGACCGCGTCCCGAGCGGTCGGCTCTCTGGAGCGCCGGAAGATGCTCCAGGTGCTCAGGCGAGGCGGCTTGAACCGGGGGCCGTCGAGCTACCGCGTCTTCCCCTACCCGATGGAATGATGCTCATGCGACTGTAGGCACCGGTGCCTACAGCACTGTAGGCATTTCGCTACCGCCACTGTAGGCATGGGTGCCTACCATCCCAGAAGCACCCTTCGGGTGCGACCAGAAGAGGGCCGCAACCCCCTGACGGGGCGCGGCCCCGGAACGATCAATCCATGATTCCGCTTGATCGGTTGATTCGCCCATGAGATAATTCCTTCACCATGAGCGACGACCCGATCAAGCCCCCGGCCCCGATGAGCGAGCCCCTTCAACGCGCCATCGTCGAGAGTGGGATGAGCTACAAGTCCCTGAGCCGTGAAACCGGAGTCACCCGAGCGAGTATCCAGCGATTCGTCGATGGGAAGAACTCGCTTCATCTCGACATCGCGTGCGTCTTCTCGTTACACACTTCAAAAAACGGGAGATCGTTCGATGTCGCCTGGGCAGATTCGGGCTCGAAACAAAGTACGTCAGATCCTCGACGCTCAGACCAATCAGAGCACCATCCGATGCTGGCGACCGTCTCGCCGCGTTCAATCGCCATCGACTTCAAGCATCAGTCCGAACGATTTCGATCCTAGGAATCGCGTTGGGAGGGGATGGCAACGGCCCCTACGCCTTGACCACGTACCTCGCAAGAGAACTCGCTGGCCGCATCAAGAAGGGCGAGATCGCGACATGCGGCTTGAGCTCCGGGAGCAATAGGTAGCGACTGACTTCGACGACGTGGCAACGTGGTTGAAGCCACGACGCATAAGGGAGGTTGGAAACATCTTATCGATCAAATAAGGGAGCCGACGATGGGAAGCGTCTTCAAGAAAGCCGTCACTCGCCCGTTACCGCCCGGTTCCGAGTTCATCGTGCGCCAGGGGGTGCGGCTCGCTCGATGGCGCGACGCGAAGGGGAAGCTCAGGACGGCCCCCGTGACGACCGGCCGCGACGGGACCGACCGCATTCGGGAAGAGTCAAAGACCTACTTCGCCCGGCACCGGAACGGTAGCGGCGTGGTCGTCGAGACGCCGACCGGGTGCCGAGACGAAGACGCCGCCCGCCAGGTGCTCGCCGACCTGGAGCGTCGGGCCGAACGGGTGCGATCGGGCTTGCTGACGCAATCCGAAGACCTCATGGCCGAGCACCTGACGACCCCCATCAAGACGCACGTTGACGCCTATATCGAGTCGATGCAATCGCGGGACGTCGTCGAGATGCACCGGGCAAATACTCGCCCGGCACCTGGAAACGATCATCGAGCACGCCGGCTTCGTCCGGCTCGCCGACCTGAAGCGTGAGGGCCTGGAGCGCTGGCTCGCCGACGCGACCGACGGAAAGCGCTCGGCCCGATCCCGCAACGCCCACCGCACCGCCATCGTCTCATTCTGCAACTGGTGTGTCGCCGTCGGGCGGCTCTCGAAGAATCCCTTCAAGGGG
>CAVVZJ010000021.1:0-5818 GCA_963752755.1 uncultured Planctomycetales bacterium
GCACGGGACTCCCAGACCCGGGGATCGCCCGACTGTGGATTCCGCCGATGACGACCACCTGATCGGCCTCGATGCGATAGTAGACGGTGAAGGGGAAGCGGCGAGTCTGAGCTCGCCGGACTCCATGGTCGATGATCCGATGCAACTCCGGCATCAATTCGATCTTTTCGAGGACCTCCCCCACGCATTCCAGGAACTCGTCACCGAGCCCCTCCCGCTGCCTCTCGTACCAGGCTTGGGCATCGCCGAGGTCGGCCTCCGCCTCTGGGCGGATGATCACGACGCATCCTCCGCCTTCCGTTGGAAGCGGACCTTCACCTCCTCCCACGTCGAGCCGGCGTGGGGATCATCCCTCATAGCCGCGAGCCTGCGATCAAGCTCATCCTTGTGGGATTGCGGGATGTCCATCGAATCCACGGAATCGGCGATGCTATCCCAGATCTCCTCCACGAGGCGGAGACGGTCGGCGACGCTCAATCGATCGATTCCCAAGGACTTGGCGGACGTACTCATGGGTATGCTCCTTCCGTGAGGACTCGCGTAGCTGCGATTATACCCGAAACTCACGGAGAGGGGAGGGCTGGAGCCGCCTAAAGAATCCATGTAAGCCGCATGGCCCCGTCAAGGCGGGTATCCTTGAGGTGTGACATCTCCACGACACTCACCTTGCGGAGCCACACGGCATGTCCACCATCCTCGGCCTCGACCTCGGCAAGTTCAAGAGCGTCGCGTGCCTTTACGACCCGCAGACCCAGGAGGCCCGCTACAGCACCATCACCACCGACCCCGACACTCTCCGTGTCGTCCTGCAACAGCACCGCCCCGAGCTGGTCGTCTTCGAGACCTGCACCATCGCCGGCTGGGTCGCCGACACCTGCGACGAACTCGGCCTGGAACGCCGCGTCGCCGACCCGAACAACGACGCCTGGCGCTGGAGCAAGGTCAAACGCAAGACCGACCGCGACGACGCCTTGAAGCTGGCCCGCATGGCGGCCCTGGGCGAACTGCCCACGGCGCACGTGCCCGGCCCCGAGGCCCGCCAGCGACGCGGCCTGGTCGCCTACCGCGCCCGGTTGGTCGGCCGCCGCACCGCCATCCAGAACCACATCCGCGCGCTCTGCCAGGCGCACGGCCGTGCTCCTGCCGGGCGGCCACCGCGCCTGGACGGCCGCCGGCCGCCGGTTGCTGGCCGAACTCGCCCGCGACGAGCCGGTCGATCGAACCGACGGACCTCTGGCGGCACGAACTGGCCCTGGAGGCTCACGCCCTGGAGGACGTGATGACCCGCCTGGACCGCCTCGAACGGACCCTCGACGCCCTCGGCGCCGCCGACCCGAAGGTCCGGCTCCTGGAGACGATCCCCGGCGTCGGCCGGCGCACCGCCGAGGTCATCGCCGCTTACCTCGACGAGCCGGACCGCTTCGCCACCGCCGGCGAGGTCGCCGCCTACGCCGGGCTGGTGCCACGTCAGTTCCAGTCCGGGCAGATCGACCGCAAGGGCCGGATCACCAAGCGCGGGCCACGGCTGTTGCGCAAGGTGCTGGTCGAGGCCGCCTGGCTGTTGCTGCGGTACAACCCGTGGGCCGCCCGGCTGTTCGCCCGGATCAGCCGGGGCCAGAAGACCCGACGCAAGCCGGCGTTGGTGGCGGTGGCCCGCAAGCTCCTGGTGCGGTGCTGGGCGATGCTCCGCAGCGGCGAGCCCTGGCGTGCGGAGCCGGCAATCGCATGAACACATGTTCATCTAAGCATGCGAGAACATGATGTTTCGATATTTACGAGCAGGGAAGTCCGCCCCAGCGGGATTCGTCCTGAGGATCAGCGCCCGTCAGCTCGTAGCTTGGTGTGTCCGGCGCGGGGAGGAACTCCCCGAGGAGGACGTCCTAACGAAGGAGCGACGGGCCGCATTCGGATGAGTGAGGCCGACCCGTCAGCGGCCCGCGAGGGCCGGGTCGTGACCTCGGATAGTCGAAGGAATCCGACGGCGAACCGTGGGGCAAGATCGAAACGCAAGCGCCTTGAAAGGAGGAAGAGCCTATCGAGCGAACCGCACCAACCAGACGGATCGCGACCGCCACCCCTTGACGACCCCCACGGCTTCATAGTCGACCAAGCTCAGCGGACCGGCCCGCCGAGAACACCGTTCGAAGATACCAGAAAGCCGCCGCGGCGGGCCGGGTCCGCTGCAGCGCGAGGATACTCATCATGGCCTCCGTCACGCCTGCGACCGATTCAGGCTGCAGACTTGAGTGCCCCCGTACCGGGCATCCCCAATCGGAGGAGCACCACGATGAGACTCTACCAGGCCGAGCATCCAGCCTACTGCGGCGTCGACCTCCACGCCAGGACGATGTTCCTCTGCATCCTCGACCACCGCGGCCAGACGCTCCTGCACCGCGACATCCCCGCGGACCCCGACGCCTTCCTCGACGCCATCGCCCCGCACCGCGACGGCCTGGTCGTCGCCTGCGAGTGCACCTTCTCCTGGTACTGGCTCGCCGACACCTGCCACGAGCACGGCATCCCCTTCGTCCTGGGACACGCCCTGGAGATGCGCGCCATCCACGGGACCAAGACCAAGAACGACCGCATCGACAGCCAGAAGATCGCCCACCTGCTCCGCGCCGGGCTGCTGCCCCAGGCGTACGTCTACCCGGCCGCGATGCGGGCCACCCGCGACCTGCTCCGACGCCGCGCCTACCTCGTCCGACGCCGGGCCGAGGCCCTGACACATGTGCAACTCATCGGCTGGCAGTACAACCACGCCGCCCCCACCGGCAAGCTCCGCTACGCGGCCAACCGCGCCGGCCTCCTCGACCGCGTCGACGACGAGTGTGTCCGCCGGACCCTGGCGGTGGACCTGGATCTGGCCGAGCACCTCGACCGCCAGATCGCCGCGCTGGAGACGTTCCTCGCGGCGCAGGCGAAGGGGCACGACCTGCCGACCTTCTACCGGCTGCGATCGATCCCTGGGGTGGGAAAAGTGCTGGCGCTGACACTCCTGTATGAGATCGGCGACATCCGCCGCTTCGACAAGGTCGGCCAGTTCCTCTCGTACGCCCGGCTGGTGCGGCCGGCGAAGGAGTCGGCCGGCAAGCGGGTCGGCTCGTCGAACGCGAAGATGGGCAACGCACACCTGAAGTGGGCTTTCCGCGAGGCCGCGGCGCTGATGACCCGGCACGAGCCGGCGGTCAAGGCGTGGGCGGCGAAGAAGGCCAGGACGCACGGCAAGGGCAAGGCGCAGGCGATCCTGGCGGCGAAGCTCGGCCGGGCGGTCTACGTGATGCTCCGCCGGGGCGTCCCGTTTGATGCGGAGGCATTCATGAAGCAATAGTCCGATGCGATGTCCCGCCGGGGCCGGGGCGTGTCGAGCCGTGAGCCTGACGGAGGCCGGCACCGTGGGGCCGAGCGTCCCGAGCCGGGCGGCCGACCCCTGGGGGCGTCCTGGCGACGTACCCCGCGACCGCCGCCCGCTTGCGCCACCGCCCCGACCTCGCCGCGAAGATGGGCCGGCACGCCCCGGCCCCGGCGGGACATCGCCCCGACCGAACTCCGATCGGCCGCACGCCGATCGGCCCGAGACCATCGGCCCCGCCGCCGAGCCGCCACCTAACGGGACACGTCTTGACGTGAGCCAATCGCGATGAGAGGCCGGCCGGCGGGCTGCGGAGGAGTGTCTGGGGCGTGGGCCGCCGCCGGGACGACGATCCCCCGGCGGCCCGCCACCCCGGCGGCGACGCCGATCGCCGCCGGGGTGCCGACCCCCGAGAGCGGTTTGCGAGCCGATGCCCGAGCGCATCGCGACTCCTCCACCCGACCGTCCCCGCGCCGCCTGCGTCTCGCGTCGATCCGTCGCGCCGAACTACACCCGGAACCCTGTCAGGACCCCTCACCCCTGTCACGGCCCGTGGACGGTGCGCTCTTGACAGAAGAGGCCATGAGAGCGGTTAGGCGTCTGGCATCTTCCGCCGGCCGAGCCGCACCGCGTAGGACGACGCAAGATGCTGGCGACGAGGATACAAAGAGGCCATCGCAGGAAATAGACTTGGCTCTCGGATCTGGAGTATTAATCGCGCCCGTCACTGACGAGGAAGGAGTGCTCACCCGCTCCACCTCCACCCAGGCGTCCGGGTAGCCCACGCGGAACTCCGAGCCCCGACGCCCGCCACTCCCCTCGAACCAGAGGGCCGAGAGCAGAAGCCGACCAAGCCCGACGACGGTCAGCACCCAACGGCAGGTCTCCGCATTCGCCCCTCCGCCGCCTAACGAGCAGGTTCAGCGGACCGGCCCGCGACGGGACGGCCTCGCACTACCAGAAACCTACCTGCGGGCCGGGTCCGCTGCAACCGAAGGTTAGGCGGCGATCGGCTCCTGAGCCACTTCTCCATGCCCCCCGGAGCACTGGCAGAGCCAGTGGCACCCAGACATTAGCACGCTTTGTACGCCAGTGCCACCCGGGGGCGAGGTTAGGCAGCAGGGCACCGGTCGGGTGCCACCCGCCGAGATTCGGCGGTCCGACGCCCGCCAGCCTACGGCAAACGTCGATCTTCGGAATGTCCCTCAGTTCGCTTCTGGCTTCCGGGCTTTTTCCGCCGCCTCGACCAGTGCGCCCGTCGATCGCGGCATCGAACTTCTGTTCACCGGGCAAATCGAGGAACCTGTGACGGATGATCCCCTCGTGGTCGAGGATGACAAGGGTCGGCCGCGAATGGACGTTCCAGGCCGTGGATATCGGGCCACCCGTATCGCTCCCATCCACCAGGAAGCACCAGGTGACCTCCTGCTCCTTCCTTGCTTTCTTGGATTCCCTCCCGATCCGTGTCTTCGTTGGGGCTCAGGAAAACGTTGATGCCCAGGAGGACAAACGGCTTGCTTTCCAGACGCTTCACGAGCGACCGCTCGTATGGGTACAGAACCCGGCAAAGCCCATCCCCCTCCATCCCAAAGTCGAGGACGACGACCTTCCCCTTGAAGTCGCTGAGCTTCATGGGTTTGCCTTCGATGTCCTCGCCCTCGATCGGAGGCGGAGGGCTTGCCGACGCCCACGCGACGGGGTCGTGTTCAATTCCTCCTTCGCGAGGGCGGCGAGCGTGATGCCCCTGGTGACGTCGGCCGGCGTGTCCCTGCTCCATGTCCCACAAGGACTTCACGTCGCCGAACTCCTTCACCACGCGGTCGAACAACGCTTCGGCCTCCTTCTCCCTGGCGGCTTCGCCGAGCGGGAAGAGCTCCAGGGTGGCGCAAGGGCGAGACAGGCATGGCCCTTGACCTCGCGGTGGGGGTTCTTTTCCAGGATAGCGCGGAGCGTACTCTCACTTTCGGGGCCGGCGTAGGTGAAGCGGCTGCAATAGAGCCACATCCTGTCACTCGTGATGTGGTCCGGGAAGAGCCGCCCGAAGACTTTCTTCCCCACCGGCCCATTCGGCCACCCCAGGTCGGTCGCGGCCCAGATCAAGGCGTCCACGGCAGCGGGGTCTTCCGGGGCTTCGTCGGCGATCGCGAAGAACCGTACCGCGAAGAGGTCGAAGCGGGGGCACCTCTCGGCGAACAACTGCTCCCGTTCCGCGGCGTTCCTGGCCTTGCGCATGACCTCCTCGAAGGCATTCGTGGCCCGGGATTGTTCTTCGACGAGCGCCGGAGCTTCTCTGCGGGCGTCCTCGGCACGGGAGTTCCCGCCGCCGTTTTCCGGCCGATTGTCCTGGGCGCAGACCGGCACGCCCAGGAAGAGACCCACCCAGGCCGCGATCCAGAGTCGATGCATCAACGTCTCCTTGACTCGGCCAACAACGAGGTCGAGTGCGCGAACGCCCCGCGCCCTCAG
>CAVVZJ010000022.1:0-516034 GCA_963752755.1 uncultured Planctomycetales bacterium
CTCGGCCCCTGCGACCCGATCGACGACTGGGACGACGAGCCGAATGACCCGAATGACCCGGCCGACGACCTCGGCCCCGACCCCGACGCCATCCCGCCGTTCGTGGGCACCGATTCCTAGAATGCCCCGGGGAGGAGTTCGAGCCGCCCGACTTCTCGGAGCCGGACGACTTCTCGGAGCCGGACGGGTCGTCCGGCCCCTGGTACGAGGACTCGCGCCCTGGTGGCAGCAGCACGGCCACCACCCCGACGCGGCGTGAGCGTCTTCCATCAAGCAACGGGCTGCCCCGGGACGTCCCGGGGCGTGGGCTCCCTGGCCTGGTGGAGTGGATCACCCATGAACTTCGTGAAGATCGGCCGGTACTTCCTCAACCTCGACCTGGTCGTCACGGCCGCGATCGGCCAGTCCGGCGACCCGCCGACGCGGACCGTCACCCTGCTGTTCGCGGGCCTGACCCCGGGCCTGGAGCCGAAGCTGGTGTCCGCGGCGCCGAGGCCGATCGGCGGCCCGACTATCGCGGCGGTCGCCGACGGCCCCCTTCAGCGCGACCCGCTCGACGACGAGGCGTTCTCCCTCGACCCGCTGGCCGACGAGGACGACGAGTCCTGACCCCATGCAATCAGGTGGCCGGAATCCGGCCACCCGGACCGTTCGCGCCCCCATCCATAAGCCGTGAGGTGAATGTTGCAAAAAATCAACACGGCCCTTTCGGCTTCCACTGGCGGGCTCCCTCGACCCGCTGGCCGACGAGGACGAGGAGTTCTGACGTCGATTTTCGGCATCATTCCCGAAATGGGCCTTTTTCGGGAACGACCGCCGCGGCACACTCGGGTTTTCCGGGGACCCCGGCCACTGGGGTCGGGGTCCCCAACCATCATTTTCGGGAATCGCGACATGGACCCCCCAACGGACCCCCCCGGACCCCCTCGGAAGCCCCGGAATGCCGACGTCCGGGGTCGCGAGCACCTGACCCCGGCCGAGGTCCAGGAGCTGGCGAAGGCGGCCGCCAGGATGGGGCGCAGGGCGGCGCAACGCGCTGATGATCCGCATGGCCTTCCGGCACGGGTTGCGGGCCGGGGAGGTCGTCGGCCTGAGGCGCGACCAGCTCGACCTCGAGGCCGGCCTCTATCATGTGCGCGGCTCAAGGGGGGCACGCCCTCGACGCACACCCTGGCCGGCTGGGAGATCCGCGAGATCCGCCGGACCATGCGGGCGCGCGACAGCCCCTTCCTGTTCACGTCCGACCGCGGCGACCCCCTGAGCACCTCGATGTTCCACAAGATCGTGGCCGCGGCCGGGCGGGCGGCCGGCTTGCCGCTGCCGGTCCACCCGCACATGCTCCGGCATGCCGCCGGCTTCAAGCTGGCCAACGACGGCCGGGACACCCGGGCCATCCAGCACTACCTCGGCCACCGCAACATCCAGCACACGGTGAGGTACACCGAGCTGGCCCCCGAACGCTTCAAGGGATTCTGGAAGGATTGACCCATGCTCTGGTCCCTCGTCCCCCTCGACTTCGACCCGGCCACCGACCCGCCCCCGCGCGTGCTCTATCCCCGCGAGGTGATGGCCCACGCCCTCGCCCGGCACGCGCTGCCGGCCGAGGGGTCCTGGCGGGCAATGCCCTACGCGGTCCGCTTCGACGCCGACCGCCAGGCGGTCTTCCCCGACGACCGGGCCGCGCTGCCCGATCGCCCCCACTGGTCGGTCACCGCCGCCGCCGACCCGCACACCGGGTTGGTCCTCCTCTTCGGCGACCTGCCGCCCGAGCTCCCCACCAAGATCGGCGGGCCGGCGGATTGAAGGCGGCCGACCGCGACCCGGACACCCAGGTGGTCGGATCCGACCACCTGGCCCAATTAAACTACATGGGCGCACGTTCCCCTCGCAACGGGATCGCCGGCGCGTTACGTTTCAGGACTGCATGCGCGCGCCTTGGTCCGCGTGCGTTTGTCTCGCGACCCCTGCGGGCGCGGCGGACCGGCCTCGACGGCGGGTGAGACCAAGCCCCGCCCGAGGGGCCGGCCTCGTGAAAGGAGGCCACGCCTCGGTTCGAATCGTGTTGACTTCCGTGCTTTGAGGACCTCCACCGTTCCGGGACGTGTCGCCTAACATCCCCCGGCCGGCTGGTAACGCTGAGGAGCGTTCGATGAAGACCGCGTTTCCCCGCGGCGGGAAGCGGCCCGTTCTTCGTCCGTGCCGTGGACGATTGTATCCGGGTCAGCGACCACCGAAAAGTCTTCTGCCGCGGCAAAAAACCGGCGGAGGGCGACATGGCTAGCCGCCTCGACCTGAACGACCTTCAGGAGCTGTACCTCCGCATCCCGGCCCACGTCGCGCCGCTGGCTGACGTCCCCGATTCCCACAAGCTGATCCTCGGGGCCGTATGGTTCCTGCGGGACATGTGCGGCGAGACGGCGCCGACCCGCCGGCGGCTGGCCGAACTGACCGGCAAGACCAAGGACGTCGTCTCCCACGCGCTCTCCAACTGGCATCGCCGCGGCGAGCTGCGCTTGAGCCCGACCCCGACACGGTCTCCGGCCGCCACCTGATCCCGACTGTCCGGCTGAGGAGCGGCCGGCGAGCATCGAAACATGCCTCTGCCGGCGCGGCCGGGCGCCGGGGCGCGCCGGCCCGCGCGCGGCGCGCCGGGGCGCAAGGGGGCGCGCCGGGGCTGCGCCGTCTTTATAGAGGAAGAAGAGAAGAGAGATCCGGAAGACCACTCCCCTCCCCAGAGCCCCACCCCAGAGCCCACGCCCGAGACGCCGGCGACGCCGGCCGGTTCGGGGAGCGGAGGGGATTCGATCCCGATCCGGAAAGAAGCCAGGAACGCCCGGACCCTGCCCCCGGTCAACCGGGACGTCCGCCTCGATCCGGCCCGGATCGACGCCGCCCGCCTGGTCCACAAGCGGATGATGGACCGCTGCGGGTTCCGGTTCGTCCCGATCGACGGCGGCCTGAACATCCGCATCGAGGCGATCCCCGGCATCCCGCGGGAGGGCTTCCCCGACGCCCCCGATCCCGATCTCCTCGCCGCGGCCCGGACGCTCAAGGCTGAGATCCTCGCCAGCCTGGCCGGCGGCCGGGCCGGCTTCGTGCCGCGCGACGAGGCCGTCAAGGTTGAGTCGATCCTGGCCAGCCTGTGCGACCCGCCGAAGTTCGCCGAGCTGCTGATGGTCCGCTACCGCGACGACCGCCCGGATGTCCGGGCGGAGCTGGAGGACGCCGCGGCCCTGATGGACCCCGACCGGCTGGCCTACCTCGTCGGCAAGGCCGAGGACGCCGGCGACCCGATCCGCTGGTTCCGGAAGTCCGTTTGCCAGGCCCTCGCCGTGATCCGCCGTCAAAAGGCACCGGGCGGCGGGACGTGTCGCCAAACATCCCCCGCCGCCCGGCTCGCTGAGGCATCAGCCCCTTAAACACTTGTACACAGGAGATACCCCCGTGTCAAGAGCCCTCGGGGCCGGATCGCCCGGGATTTCCCGGGCGAGTGGAGCGGAAGGGGATCGAACCCTCAACCTCAGCATTGCGAACGCTGCGCTCTCCCAATTGAGCTACCGCCCCATCGTCGGGAACGGAAATTATCATATCCGCGAGGAGGTCGGGAGGCAAGGGGGCACGCGGATTGGTCGCGGTTCCGGGGGGCGGATCGGAAAGGTCGTGTCACGACTCATCGGGACCTGGGTCGCCTCCGGAGGGTCGGCCACGGCGAGGTTTGCGGAGCGGCCGGGGGCGAGGCTTCGGGGGAGGAGCGGTGGACTCGGAACGGGGTCCGGCGCCACCGGGTCGGGGGCGTCGGGGGCGATCCGACCCGCGTGAGGCGGGGGGACCGCCGAGGTCGAGGCCGATGATCCGACGGTTTGGAACGTTCTCAACCGGCTTCGAGCCGCTGGCACTCCGACGGCCATGGGGCGCGGGGCCGGGTCGGCGGCGAGGCGGTGGAGAAGAGATCGGGGCCTCGATCTCGGGACTGACCTCGATCTCGTCGCGATCACGACGACGCTTCGGTCCACCTCGCATCGGCACCCGAGGGGGCGGGCCGGCAGGTCGAGGAGCCGGTGTTCGTGGGCCGGCAGGTCGAGGAGCCGGTGTTCGTGGGCCGGCGGGTCGAGGAGTCGAGGCTCGTGGGCCGGCGGGTCGAGGAGTCGAGGCTCGTGGGCCGGTCGGTCGGGAGGACGGAGTCTTCGACGTGGGCTGAGCTTCAGTCGCAGGCTCTCTGCCGGGCCGGGTCGGAGCCTGGTGGCGTGCGGCGCCACGACGGGGAGTGGAGGGTCGGGAGGAGCGGAACTCCTCGCGTTCGCCAAACTGAGCGGTCGGCACCGACTCGCCAGCGGCGAGCCGTCGCAGGAGGTCTACCTCGCGGGCGTTGAGATGGCGATACTGGCCGATCGGCAGTCCTTTCAACGAGATCGGGCCGACGGCGACCCGCTGAAGGCTCATCACCTTGTGGCCCAGCTTCGCAAGCATCCGGCGCACCTCGCGGTTCTTGCCTTCGGCCAGGACCATCTCCAGGAGGGTCGCCTCGCCCTTCTTGCCGACCGGCCGGACACGCTTGGCGCGGGCCTTGCCGTCGGAGAGCCAGACACCTTCGACGAGCTTGTCGAGCGTCTCACGCGCCGGGAATCCGGCGACGAGCGCGCGATAGACCTTCTCCACGCCAAATTTCGGGTGGGCCAGCTTGTTGGCCAGCTCACCGTCGTTGGTTAGGATCATCAGGCCGGTACTGTCCTCGTCGAGACGGCCGACGGAGTAGACGCGCTCGGGGACCTCGGCCACCAGATCCACCACCCTCGGACGGCCGGCGGGGTCGGCGTTGGTCGAGACGTAGCCCTTGGGCTTGTTCACCGCGAAGTAAACCGGCCGCTCGGAACGGACGCGCTGGCCGTCGACCTCGATCCGCTGAGTCCGGGGATCGACCTTCGTGCCTAGCTCGCGGACCACCGCGTTATCCACGGTCACACGACCCTGGAGGATCAGCTCCTCGCAGGCGCACCGCGAATCGACGCCGGCGTGAGCGAGGAACTTGTTCAGTCGCTCCTGCGGGCCGGAACCGCCGGCCGGGACCGGAGCGTTCGAAGCACCGCGGGTCCCGCGTGCCGGCGCGTCGTGGATCTCACGGCGACGGCGCACGTCCGCCTTCGAGACGCCTCGGCCTGGCGGCCTCGGCTTGCCCTTCGGCTTGGACTTCGACTTCGGCCCGTGGGGGCGCGGGGGGAGGCGGCGGGCCATGATGCGAAGGGTCCTTGTTGCGGATGCGGACGGAATCAGCGCCAGACGCTCTATCGTAGAGGATGGAATCCAGCTTTTCCAGCCGGCGGGTCGAATGCCAAAGACACGGGCTCGGGGATCTCGGGCCATTCGACCATTTGCGTTTTTTGCCGCAATTCCTAAGATAAGGCCACGTCGCGCCACCATCCCACCGGGGAGCGACGACTCTCAAAGCCGGCCTCAGGCCGGAGAAAGGCAGGATTCGTGGCTGATTCGCAAACCAAAATCGAGGACATCCGCCAGGGCTCCGGTGCAGAGGCGAAAGCCGGAGACCAGGTCTCGGTGCATTACGTGGGCACGCTCGACGACGGTACGCAGTTCGACAGCAGTCGCGATCGCGGCCAGCCATTCCTGTTCCCTCTGGGCGCCGGCCGGGTGATCCGGGGCTGGGACCATGGCGTCTCGGGGATGCAGGTTGGCGGCATCCGCAAGTTGACCATCCCGCCCGAGGAGGGCTACGGAGCCCGTGGCACACCCGGCGGCCCCATCCCTCCGAACGCCACTCTGCATTTCGAGGTCGAGTTGCTGGCGATCCAGTAAGCATTGAGCGCAGCGGACGTCACGGATTGCGAGGAGAGACATTGTCGAGTGATCGGCCGGGTCGTCGATCGACGGGCGTCCATGTCGGCCGTTCGGCGATCCGCCGGCCTCCGCTCCACGCGGGGCCGGGTACGTCGCGCCGCACGATTCCCTGCACCCCCGCGTCGCTGCCCTGGACTCCCGCCCTCCTGCCGGCAAGAATGAACCAAGATTCTTGCTGGGAACGTCGGAGGTGTGCGGCCCGAGATGATCGCCGACTATTACGCGTTGCTGGGCGTTGATTCCCGGGCCGACCGCGCCGACATCGAGCAGGCTCTCCGCAAAGCCCAGCCGCAATGGTCGTCGAAGACGCGCCATCCGAGCAAAGGCACACTTTACCAGTCCTACCTCGACCAGGTTCCCGAGATTCGCCGCCGACTGCTCGGCGACGCCTCGGAGCGAGCCGTCTATGACGCCGAGCTGGCTGCCTCGCGGCAGGGCGAGCGGGCCGCGAAGCTCGATGCGTTGCAACGCCTCGTCCGCCTCCGCGCCGCGAAGGGTGGCCTGACCGTTAGCGACCGGAACCTCCTCCGCCAGGAGGCCGATCGCCTCGGGCTCGCCAAGGATGATCTCGACCGCCTGGCGCAGCCCTTCCCTCCGCTGCCCGAGTCGCCGCCCGCTCCCGAGGACGACGACCATGACCCCGTCGCCGACGTCATCGAGCCGGCCACCCGCCGGCAGATCCGGATCGCGCTCGAACACCTTCACCGTCGCGACCTCTACGACCTCCTGGACCTCCACCACGACGCCCCTGCCTCGGAAATCGCTGCCCGCGCGGCGACCGAGCGCCAGCGATGGATGCAGAAGGCCCAGGTTACCGCCGAGAAGACCGCCTGGCTGAACGCCGTCTCGCTCGCACAGTCCCACCTGACGACCCCCGAGGCCCGCGCCCGCTACGACCGCACGCTCGCGCTCGAAGCCGAGGAGGGCTTTGCGGACACGGTCGCCTTCACGATCAAGGGCCTGAACGCCATCGACGATGGCAGCCGCAACGCCTTGATCCAGGAAGCCGCCGCCCTCGGCATCGGTCCTGAACGGGCCGACCGCCTGATCGCACGGATCTGCCGCCGGCAGGGGCTCGACAAACGGGGCGGTCCCGCCCCGACGAACAACCATGCCGATCGCCGATGGATCCGTTGCCGCGAGTGCGGCGGCCTGACGGAATACGCCTGGTCCGAGATCCACGGCTCGGGCCAGTGCCGGCATTGCCACGCCCATTTGAGATGGGACTGCCCGGTCTGCCGACACACGGCCTGGGTCGATGAGCCGCGCTGTCATCATTGCCGGTTCCCACTGGCCAACCGCGATCCATTGATCCGCCACTTCGAGGCCGCCCAACATGCCCACAAGCTCCGCCGCTTCGAGGTCGCGCTGGCTCATCTGAAACGTGTGCAGGAATTTGCCCCCCACCACGTCGGTGCCCGAAAGGGTGTGGAAAAAGTTCTTCAGCAGATCGCGCAAGTCCAGAAGTTGAAAGGCATCTATGAGACCGAGAAGGCCCGTCGTCGCCTGATCGCGGCCCGGACGGCAGCCGAGGCGTGGTCGCGACTGGTCGAAGCGAACGATCCGGAGGTGCGCGCGGCCCTGGCCGACATCCAGCACGACCTGAGCCGCGCCGGGGCTCTGGTGGCGAAGGCCCGCTCGCTCCTGCCGGACGACCCCGACGGCTCCCGGGCCCTCTTCCGACAGGCCATGGCGATCGCCGTGGATCTGCCCGAGGCCAACGAGGGCATCCGACTCACCCCACCCGACGGCCCGACCGACCTCCGCGCCGAGGTCACCTCCGGCCGGGTCCGGCTCCGCTGGAGCGCCCCGAAGCCGGACGGGCTCGGACCCGTCGGTTATCGCATCCTTCGCAAACGCCAGCAGGCACCCACCCACGCCGAGGATGGCTTGGTCGTCGCCGAGGTCGCGACGACCGAGTGGATGGACACGACCCCGAAGCCTGGAGACATCTTCGGCTACGCCGTTTTCGCACAGCGGCAGGCGGTTTCCTCCGTTCTCGGGGTCTCGGCCGGCCCGTTCCTCGTGGCCGACGACGTGCGAGACGTCCGCGTCGAGGCCCGTAGCGGTGAGGTACGCCTGAGCTGGACACCGCCGCCGGGGGCGCTGGGAGTCCGGGTCGTCCGCAAGCCGGGAGCACCCGTCGAAGGGCCTCGCGACGGCATCCCGATCGAGACGCTCGACGACGGTGCCCTCGACCGTGGCCTGGACGACGGCCGGGTCTATCACTACGGCATCTTCACCCTATGGCCGGCTCCGGGCGGCCAGTCGCAGACGTCCCGCGGCGAGTTCGTCTCGGCTGTACCGCAGAAGCCAGCGAGGCCGGTAAACGACCTGCGGCTCGCCGTCGAGCCCAACGAGCGTCTCCGTCTGAGCTGGACCCGCCCGCCCGACGGCCACGTCCGCATCTTCCGCAGCGAGCATCCCTTCCCGTTGCCCGCTGGGGAACGTCGCAGCGCGGCCGAGGTCGAGCGGCTCGACTCCGACGGCGCCTGGCTCGACGAGGCCGCTCCCGACCACACCTTCGACGCCGCGCCCGGGGGTCTTGGGGTCGGCTACTACACACCCGTCACCTTCGCCGCTGGATTGGCGACGGTCGGCCGCGCCGTACTCTTTTCCCACGTCCCCGACCCGACCGACCTCCGCGTCGCCCGCGCTGCCCATGAGCCCGGCCGGGTCTTCCTCCGCTGGCGGTGGGACCCGCACGGTTCGCAATGCCTTGTCGCCGCCCGACGCGGCCGGTTTCCCGAAGGCCCCGACGACCCCGCGGCCCTTATTTTTCCCGTGCAGGAAGACGAGTACGCACGTCTCCGCTCGTTCTCGATCGAGCTGCCGACGAGTGGCGACGCCCCCTGGCACCTGGGCGTGTATACGGTCGTCAACGTGGAAGGCCGACGCCTCATCTCCCCCGGGCTCGACCCGTCCTCGCGCGCCGTCGTCCCCGGCCCCCACCCTGAGCTGTCTGTCTCCTACGTGCTCAAGCCGCCTTTGCTCGGCCGACGGTGGGAGATCATCTTCCACACCGATCCACCTGGCTCCGCGATCCCGCCGACGGCCCTCGTCGCCCATCCCCGCACTGTGCCCCTCTCGCCTGATGACGGCCAGCTTCTCGCCCACTTCCCCGCCGGCCACGACGGCCAGCGCCACCGCTTCCGCCTGCCACCGGGCCTCGACGCCGCCCGCGCCGACTCTTCCCCGATCCCCGCGCCAACCCCGACAATCTCCCTCCCTTCCGCCTCCGCCATCCCGAAGTCGGCGCCACGCGGGTCTGAGTGCGCCGGGGGGTAACGCGGCTCTCCCGCCCATGAGCCGAGAGTCGCCGAACTGGCACGAATAATGCTAACAGTCGGACCCAACGCCGATCGTGGCCGGCGATGATACAGCGCACGTCGTGAGCGAAGTTCGTGGTTCCGATCACAACACCACTTCTCCCGGAAGGACTTGGGTTCATGGCGACATGGAGAAGCTGGGGATGGGATCAGGCTCGGAAGGTGATGCTTCTGGTCCTGAGTCTCACGGTCTCCTTGCTG
Organism: uncultured Planctomycetales bacterium; assembly: GCA_963752755.1. Taxonomy (GTDB): domain Bacteria; phylum Planctomycetota; class Planctomycetia; order Isosphaerales; family Isosphaeraceae; genus CAVVZJ01. Next base: position 9,381 of record CAVVZJ010000022.1, read on the forward strand.
CTGGGAGAAATCGCAATTCGACTTTTCGTCACGGTCCGCGATGTCGGGCCGCTCGTCACGCGCTATGATCCGATTTACGGGCGGCGATTGAAAAAGAACTTTCATTGCTTACGCATCACTCCCGAATTCACGATGCGCTTGACCACCAACTCGCTCGGCTTCCGCGGTCCGGAGCCGGGCCCGAAGGTGCGAGACGCCGTGCTGTTCCTGGGCGACTCGTTCACGATGGGCTATGGAGTCAGCGACGGTCAGGAGTATCCCAGCCTGATCCGCCGCGCCCCTGAACGACCGTTACGGCAGCGATGCGCCCCCCGTGATCAACGCGAGCGTCGGTGGGCAGGGCAATGGGCGATGGGTCAAGTTCCTCCGGGAAGAGGCCGGGCAATTCGCGCCGCAACTGGTCGTGCTGCAAGCCTGTGGCAATGACTTCAGTGACAACCAGCTCGAGGCGCTGTTCTGCCTGTCCCGATCGGGCGAGCTGGTGGAACTGCCGGTCCCACCGCCTGGCAAGGAATCGCTCGTCCAGAGCGTCATCGAGGCGGTGCCGGGCCTGGCCAATTCGCACATGGTGGGCCTGCTCCGCGAGGTGGCTGCCAACCTCCACGAGAAAGCGGCGCAACAGCCCCAGGCCATGACGACCAGGGTGGACTCGACACGATCGACCGAGAGCGACGCCCTGACTTATGCCCTGATCGAACGTTCCCTGGAGATCTGTCAGGATCGCGGCTGGCCGGTCGTCCTGCTCACGGAGAAGTTTGGCGGGGAGCGACTGTCGGAGCTGAAGCGTCTTTGCGAGCGTCGCGGTGTTCCCCTGCTCCCCGTCCCCCTTCGCTCCGAGCGCCCGGACCTCTATTACCAGGTGGACGGACACTGGAACGCCGCGGGGCAGGCCTACGTCGCCCAGAAACTGCTTGAACAGCTGGCTTCTGCCGATCTCTTTCCCCGACCCGTTCACCATCGTTCGAACCCCGCCGAGCCCGGGAAGACGGCCCGCGCCCCGAGCCAGGGAACTTCTTTGCAGGCGATTTGCGATCCGGTGCCGTCCCCCCGGAGGCTCGTCTCGACTCGAGCCGCAAGGACGTCGAACAAGAGCCCGGCAACGGCGAACTCCCGGCAGGTCCGAGGACTCGACTGAGAACGGAAGTCAGCGTCTCCGCGCCTCCGGCTTTCCCGCCAACGATTCCTCCCCGACGATCTGAACGGCGGACACCCAGAGGCTGAACGGCGTCATGTCGCCCTCGACCGGGGCGTACTTCGGCTTCCTCGGACGTTCGGCGCCGTCGCTCCGGAGTGCGATCACCTGCAAGCCGTTCGGCAGGCGGACGCGCGGACTGAGCAACCAGGATTCCTCCGTCGGACTGACCCGCCAACTCGCCAACTCGCCGCGGTCGGTAACGAGGCGAACGGTTCGTGGCCGGAGATAGGACGAGGCGTGGACTCGCAGCCGTAGCGGCCGATCCGGGGATGGGTTGTACACGATTAGCTCCGCGTCTTCCGACACGATCGCCTCGGATCGCCCCCGCCGCACGATCTGATCCCGCCAGCCGTCGGCACAGATCAGGACGGGTTGGCGGGGTGCCGCCAGCCGTCTCCGGTCGATGGCGACGGTCCGCTCGTCCTCGAACACAATGGCCCCCGCCAGCCGTTCCCGAGTCCGCGCGAGCGCGGGCGGGGCCGGTCGGCCGTCCCAGGTCCACTTGTGGAGGATCAGGTAATCGAAGTCGTTGGCTGTCAGGTAGAGCCAGGCGTAATCCTCGAATCGCGCGTCGTGGACCAGGCCGAACGCCCAGGGTCCCGAACCGACCAGATAGGCCGGATCCTCGATCCGATCGTGCCGGAACGGCGATCCGTCCAGGATTCGGTTCTGAAGCCGACGGTTCGTCACCCCCGGGTTCCCGGCCGACGTCCGGCCGCCGTGCAGCGATTGCCAGTACGCGAGCGTGGACTGATAGCGCAGGTAATCCCAGCCGTTCCCCCCGTGAACCTCGCAGAATGACGCGCCCGGACGCCTTGCCAGCAAGGCGGCGTAGCAACCAGGCAATTCCGGGATCTTCTGCGTGCCCCAAGGAGCGGTCGAGAGGTCGGCGACCGCCAGCGCGACCAGACCCGCCACGATCACCAGGCGACGCCCCCGCCGCTCGGTTCGTTCGAGCCAATGCTTCAGCGCCCAGAGGCCAGCACTGCCGCGCAGACCACCCCAAGATAGCCAAAGCGGGCCGGCACTCGCAACGACCGGAACGGTGGAAACCATTCCCAGAGCCAGAGCGCCGGCAGCGGGATCTGTTTCGGACCGATTGACCCGTATGCCCCCATCGAGAGCACCACCAGCATCCCCAGGCTCAGCCAGAGAAACTGACTCCTTCGGAACCGAACTCTCATGGCGGCCGCGTAGCCGAGCAAGCCGAGCGTCACGACGCCCAGGTAAACCGGACACTTCGCCGCAAACCCTTGCGCCTGCCAGAATGGCGGCATCCACAAGGCGGCGAATCGATAGCTCGGTCCAGGGACCACATAATGCCAGAGGGTCGTGCCAAACTGGAGAAAGTGAGCCTTCGACCGCGCCAGCGAGTAGCCGTGCGCGGCCGACCAGACCTGCGCCGGGAACAGCAGAGGGATCGCCATGGCCGTCAAGCCCGCGAACGCCAGCCCCCAGCGGATCCGTCTCCGGACCCAATCCCCGACACCCCTCCAGCCCATCTTCCACGCCCGGACGACAACGTACAGCACCGCGGGGAAGATCCCGAGCACTCCATAGTAGGCTGCGCAGGACGCCAGCAGCAGGAAAAGGCCGACCGCGGCCGCCAGTCGGCCCCTCGTTGGCCGGTCCACGAACCGCATCCAGCCGATCAGGAACAGCGGGAAGCCGCCGAGGGCCATCAGTTCCGTTCCGCCGCCCGCGGCGTTGAACAACATTGGGCCGCTCAACATCGCCAGTAGACCCGCCAGCATCGCCCCAGCCCGGTGACGGACCAGAAACCAGGCCAGGGCGAACGTCGCCAGACCCGTGAACAAGAACTCGAAGGCCAGGATCAGATTGTAGATGAGGACGTCGTTGCTCGTGAAAACCGAGCACACCAGGAAAATCAAGGTCTGCAACTGAAGTGGCGAGTACAGCCCGAGCGGCGAGCCGACCGGGTACTGGAGATCCGGGCAGAACAGGGGCGACCTGCCACTCTCCAGACACGACCGATACCATCGCAGAATCCATAGGTGCTGGATCGGGTCGGTCAGGTCGGAAACCGCCAGCCTCGACCCGAAGGTCCAGGCGGCCGGATAGGTGGCGATGACGAGTCCCACCACGTAGAGCAAGCCGACCCCCGCCAGCGTCACCCAGCCCGGCCATCGTGGGGGAGGCAAATCCGGCTCCTCGGTCGGGATGCGGGCGTGACCCATCATGAGGACGGCCCTCCAGACCCCATCCCGGACGCGCCTCGCGTCGAGACAAGAGGTGATCCATAAGCACGGCGCAAAATCAAGCCGACTCGCTAAAAGATTCGGGGGCGATTGTCAACGGCACTTCCCAAGGCTCCCAACCAATCCCGCCCTCGCCCCTCGCTTCCAGCGATCGGCGCAGCGACCCGTCAAGAGCGTCAACTCAGCAGACTCCCCGCAACACAACGTCGCTCACCGGCTAGTTTTACAGCAGCAGCAAATCCGCGGTGTTTCTGGTAACATCGAATCATAGGGAACTGAACACGCGAGGACCGGCCGGCCCGTCGCCCCAACACCTCATGTCGGGAGGGAGCCTCCATGACACCGGACGACGTGCGCGCCGCGGCCGAGCGACTGGTCGACTTCCACGAGCGGTTCGCCCCGCTCTTCGGTAAGGAGCAGGCTCAGGACCATGCCTATGACTACGTCAAGGGCCTGATGGTCTGCCCCGACCGCAAGAGCGTCGAGCCGATCGCCCTCCTGGTCGGCCACGGCGATGTCTCGGGCCTCCAGAAGTTCATCAACAGCGCCCCCTGGCAGTACGACGACGTCCAGGCTGAACTCCAGGCCGTCTTCGACGGCGAGCTGGTCCCCTCGGCGGCCGGGTCGCCCGCCGGCGTCGTCGGTGTCATCGACGAGTCGGCCTTCGCCAAGCAGGGCGTACACTCCGCGGGCGTGGCCCGGCAGCACAACGGCCGGCTCGGCAAGGAAGACAACTGCCAGGTCGGCGTCTTCCTCGTCGGCGTTACCCCCGCGGGGGCCGCGCTGTTGGACCACCGGCTCTACCTGCCCAAGCCCTGGTGCGAGGACACGCCTGAGGCCCGGGCGCGGCGCGGCAAGGCGCACATCCCCGAGGACGTGACCTTCCGGCCCAAGGCCCGGATCGCTGCCGAACTGGTCCGCGGGGTCGTCGTGCTCGGTCAGACGCGACTGGACTGGGTGGTCGCCGACGAGGAGTACGGCAAGGCCGGGCACTTCCACGAGGCGATGGACGAGTTGGAGCAGCGGTACGTGGTCGAGGTGCCGGTGACGACGACCGTCTGGACCGAGGACCCGGCCGGGTGCGTGCCGGCGTACGGCGGCCGGGGCCAGCCGCCGAAGCGCCCGACACGGGAGGGTGTGAAGTCCGTGGCCGCGGTAGCCGCGGGGCTGCCCGCCGAAGCCTGGCAGACCCTGAAGGTGCGCGAAGGGGCGTGCGGGCCGCTGGTGTTCGAGTTCGCGGCGGTGCGGGTGTGGGCGATGCGCGACCAGAAGCCGGGGCCACCGGTGTGGCTGCTGATCCGCCGGTCGCTGGAGGCGATCCCCGAGGTCAAGTACTACATCTCCAACGGCGGGGCCGAGACGCCCTTGAAGGTCCTGGCGTTGGTCGCCTGCACGCGCCACCGAGTGGAGGAATACTTCGGCGAGGCCAAGACGTACCTGGGGATGGCGCAGTACGAGACGCGGGCGTACGTGGGGTGGCACCATCACATGGCGCTGGTGGCGGTGGCGCACCTGTTCGTGACGTTGACGCGTCTGCGTCTGAAAAAAAGTCGAAGGGCCTGACGCTGGACCGGGCGGTGCGGCTGTTGAGGTCGGCGTTCTCCGAGGCGGAACTGACCGTGGAGAAGGCGATCGCCCTGATGGACTACCACGAGGGGCGGAACAGGATCGCCAAGGCCTCACATGACAAGGCCTGGCACGCCAGGCACGAGGGCGTGAAATACCTGCTGCTGTAAAACTAGTGTCCTGAGTCAGAAATCCGCTCACAAACCTTCTTGACCCGTTCCAGAATCAGATCCGCGTTGGCCGTCCACACGAACGGTCGGGGATTCTCGTTATGCGTGGCCAGATACTCCAGGATCGCCTTCTCCAAAGCCGCCACGCTCCGGAAGACTCCGCGTCGGATCTGCTTCTCGGTGATCTCGGCGAAGAACCGCTCCACCTGGTTCAGCCACGATCCGCTCGTCGGTGTGAAATGCAGGTGATACTCCGGATGCCGAGCCAACCACCGCTTCACCGCCGCCGTCTTATGCGTGCCGTAGTTGTCCAGAATGATGTGGATCTCCACGCCAGGCTCGCGCTCGACCTGAGCATCGATCTCGTTGAGGAACTTGAGGAACTCCTGCTGGCGGTGGCGGCGATAGCACTTGCCGATCACCGCACCCGTGGCCACATTCAGCGCGGCGAACAGCGAGGTTGTGCCGTTGCGGACGGAGTCAGGGGTTCGACGCTCGGCCTGTCCCGGCGTCATCGGCAGCAAGGGCTGGGTGCGGTCCAATGCCTGGACCTGACTCTTCTCGTCGACCGACAGCACGATGGCGTTCTCCGGCGGGCTCATGGACAGCCCAACGATTTCGCGGACCTTCTCGACGAAGAACGGATCGGTGGAAAGCTTGAAGGTCTCGCTCTTGTGAGGCTTCAACTCGAAGGCCTTCCAGATCCGGGCGATGGCGCTCTGAGACATCCCCAGCTTGCGGGCCATGCCGCGGGTGCTCCATTGGGTGGCGGCCCTGGGCTTGGTCTCCAGGGTCTGGGTGACGACCTGCTCGACCATCGCGTCGGTGATCTTTCGAGGGGCGTCGGGTCGGGGTCCGTCGGCGAGGCCATCCAGACGCAGTTCGAGGAAACGCCTTCGCCACTTACCCACGGTGATGACATGGACGCCGAGCCGAGCGGCGACGTCCTTGTTGTCGAGTCCCTGAGCACAAGCCAGGATGATTCGGGCCCGGGTGGCGAGCCGCTGGGTGCTCTTGGGCCGCGCGGCCCAGGTTTCCAAGGTCTGCCGCTCGTCGTCGGTGAGGACCAGTTCGGCCTTGGGGCGTCCACCTTTTTTCATCATATGTCTCCCTTCGAGGATCATACAAGGAAACTGGACGGGTGCAAGGTTAATTGGCGGATTTCTGACTCAGGACACTAGTTTTACAGCAGCAGGTATTTCACGCCCTCGTGCCTGGCGTGCCAGGCCTTGTCATGTGAGGCCTTGGCGATCCTGTTCCGCCCCTCGTGGTAGTCCATCAGGGCGATCGCCTTCTCCACGGTCAGTTCCGCCTCGGAGAACGCCGACCTCAACAGCCGCACCGCCCGGTCCAGCGTCAGGCCCTTCGACTTTTTTTCAGACGCAGACGCGTCAACGTCACGAACAGGTGCGCCACCGCCACCAGCGCCATGTGATGGTGCCACCCCACGTACGCCCGCGTCTCGTACTGCGCCATCCCCAGGTACGTCTTGGCCTCGCCGAAGTATTCCTCCACTCGGTGGCGCGTGCAGGCGACCAACGCCAGGACCTTCAAGGGCGTCTCGGCCCCGCCGTTGGAGATGTAGTACTTGACCTCGGGGATCGCCTCCAGCGACCGGCGGATCAGCAGCCACACCGGTGGCCCCGGCTTCTGGTCGCGCATCGCCCACACCCGCACCGCCGCGAACTCGAACACCAGCGGCCCGCACGCCCCTTCGCGCACCTTCAGGGTCTGCCAGGCTTCGGCGGGCAGCCCCGCGGCTACCGCGGCCACGGACTTCACACCCTCCCGTGTCGGGCGCTTCGGCGGCTGGCCCCGGCCGCCGTACGCCGGCACGCACCCGGCCGGGTCCTCGGTCCAGACGGTCGTCGTCACCGGCACCTCGACCACGTACCGCTGCTCCAACTCGTCCATCGCCTCGTGGAAGTGCCCGGCCTTGCCGTACTCCTCGTCGGCGACCACCCAGTCCAGTCGCGTCTGACCGAGCACGACGACCCCGCGGACCAGTTCGGCAGCGATCCGGGCCTTGGGCCGGAAGGTCACGTCCTCGGGGATGTGCGCCTTGCCGCTGCGCCCGGGCCTCAGGCGTGTCCTCGCACCAGGGCTTGGGCAGGTAGAGCCGGTGGTCCAACAGCGCGGCCCCCGCGGGGGTAACGCCGACGAGGAAGACGCCGACCTGGCAGTTGTCTTCCTTGCCGAGCCGGCCGTTGTGCTGCCGGGCCACGCCCGCGGAGTGTACGCCCTGCTTGGCGAAGGCCGACTCGTCGATGACACCGACGACGCCGGCGGGCGACCCGGCCGCCGAGGGGACCAGCTCGCCGTCGAAGACGGCCTGGAGTTCAGCCTGGACGTCGTCGTACTGCCAGGGGGCGCTGTTGATGAACTTCTGGAGGCCCGAGACATCGCCGTGGCCGACCAGGAGGGCGATCGGCTCGACGCTCTTGCGGTCGGGGCAGACCATCAGGCCCTTGACGTAGTCATAGGCATGGTCCTGAGCCTGCTCCTTACCGAAGAGCGGGGCGAACCGCTCGTGGAAGTCGACCAGTCGCTCGGCCGCGGCGCGCACGTCGTCCGGTGTCATGGAGGCTCCCTCCCGACATGAGGTGTTGGGGCGACGGGCCGGCCGGTCCTCGCGTGTTCAGTTCCCTATGATTCGATGTTACCAGAAACACCGCGGATTTGCTGCTGCTGTAAAACTAGGGCCGGCGCTGGAGATCTTCTCGCGGTACAGCCGGGTCGAGCGGGCCGACGGGACGCCGGTCACGCTCCGCGAGTACCTGGAGCAGGTTTGGGCGGCCGTCGCCAGGGAGGCGCTCGGGCTGGTCTTCGAGGGGGGCGACGCGAGCGGGCTGGAGGCGGATGCGAGGCTGACGGCGATGTGGTTGTGGACACTGAGGGCGGGGAAACCAACCACAGAGGGCACAGGGGACACAGAGGAGGAAGACGAGACGGAAGAGGAGGAGGCACCGGCGGGGAAGGCGGCGAAGGGGGGATTCAGCCTGGAGTTCGACGCGGCGAGGAAGATCGCGCAGGGGCTGGGGGCGCACCTGGAGGCGCTGGGGTCGGTGGTCGAGGTCAAGGGGCAGACGGCCCGGTTGCTGCCGGTCGCCGAGCGGGCGCGGTTCCTGTTCGATGGGGCGAATGTCGGGGCCGGCGCCGGGGGATCGGCCGGTGCCGCAACGTCCGCCGCGAAGAAGGGCCAGGGGAAGAAGGGACGCAAGCCGGCGCGGGGTCAGAAGGGGTTCGGCGAGACCGAGGACGGGGGGTTCACCACCCAGCCCGGCGCGGAGGCCGTTCCCGACCGGGCGACAGCCGGCGACCTCGGCGGCGAGCTGGCCACCCGGCCCGGCGCGACGACGCTCGACCGGGTCCACCAGGCGATGCTGATGTTCGGCCGGGGCCGCTCCGAGTCGCTGGCCCGGTTCCTCCAGGAGGACGGCGCCGGGGCCGACCCCCGGTTCTGGCGGCTGGCGCAGTCGCTCTCGGCCCTCTACCCGACGGGCACCGAGGAGAAGCGTTGGGTCGATGGGGTGCTCGCACGGAAGAAGGGGCTAGGATTTTAGGAGGGACTCACCACAGGGGACACAGAGGAGAAGAGATGGACGGGAGAGATCCGTTGACGGGGCGGATCATCGAGGCGGCCATGAGGGTGCATTCGGCGCTGGGGCCGGGTTTGCTGGAAAGCGCGTATGAAGCGTGCCTCGTCTATGAGTTGCGGAAGGCTGGGTTTCGGGTCGAGGCGCAAGTGCCGCTGCCGGTGGTCTATGAGGATGTGCGGCTCGATGCGGGATACCGGCTGGACCTGGTGGTCGAGGGGCGGGTGATCGTGGAACTCAAGGCGGTGGAGGCCATCGCCCCGATCCACCAGGCCCAACTCCTCTGGTATCTCAAGCTGAGCGGGTTGAAGGTCGGACTGTTGATCAACTTCCACGTTGTCCACCTGCGGGATGGGATCGAGAGGATGGTGAATTGAGGGGGACGATTCACCACAGAGGACACAGGGGACGCAGAGAAGAAAATCCACGAGAATCTTCCTCTGCGTCCCCTGTGTCCTCTGTGGTGAATCCTCTCGATTTGAACGGGCCCGAGAAATCGCGGATGATGGGAGGAACGGGACATCGAGGCATGGGGAGGAGTGACGATGGCGAGCGTGTCCATCGAGATGCCGGAGGGGGTTTTCTCGGCGCTGCACCGCACGCCCGAGGAATTCGCGAAGGAGATGCGGCTCGCGGCGGCGATCCACTGGTACAGTCGCGGCGAGATCTCGCAGGGCCGGGGGGCGGAAATTGCGGGGCTGAGCCGTCGCGAGTTCCTGGAGGCCCTCCACCGGGCCGAGGTGCCGGCCTGCCAGGTGACGATCGAGGAGCTGAAGGAGGAAGTCGAGCGTGATCTCCAGGCGCGTCGTGAACGCCTCGCCGCTGATCCTCCTGGCCAAGGTGGGGCACCTTGAACTGCTGCGGGTTGGCGGGTTCGAGGTCTGGGTGCCCGACGCGGTGATTGCCGAGGTGGAGGGCCACGGGTCTGACGATCCGGCCGCCGCCGCCGTCCGCGCGGCCACCTGGCTCCAGATCGTGCCGACGCCGACGATCCCCGAGCGGGTCGGGGCCTGGAGCCTCGGGGCCGGCGAGTCGGCCGTGCTGGCGGTCGCGCTGGAGACGCTCGATTGCGAGTCGTTCCTCGACGATCGGGGCGCTCGGCGGTGTGCCGCCGTCCTCGGCCTCCCCGCTCGCGGCACGGTCGGGCTCGTCCTCGCCGGGAAGGCCGCCGGCGCGATCCCCGCCGCCCGGCCCGTCCTGGAGGAACTGCTCCGCGTCGGGATGTACCTGCCGCCGGAGTTCGCGGACGAGGCGTTGAGGCTGGTCGGCGAGTAGGTGAGGCCGGGGGAGAGGAAGAAATCCGAGTGTCACGCCCAGAGGCTTGAACGAGTGTGAGTTAAAATGCATGATAGAGCGTCGCTGACGACCTCTAGGGAAGCGTAATTAGGTATCTGCATGGCGATCTCTCTAGCCGACCGCATCGAAGAGTGGCGCGGTCAACTGCTCGACACCTCCAAGCGCAATCGGCTGATTAGCCTGAACCTGGGCCGCACCGGCGCGGTCAAGCTCGTCCATCCCGGCGCGGATCGGCTCTGGTCCCGGCTCGTGGGCGAGGGGCTGGGGATGAGCTTCCCCTACAAGCGCGACCTGGTCGGGTTCCCCACGGAGAACGGAGAGGCGGCCGGCGGGCTGGAATTCTCCCTGCTCGATGCGGAGGACGAGCCGAAAGGGGCGGTCGAGCGGATCGACCTCCGGCAGTGCCTGGAGTCGCCACGCCTTGAGGACGGCCACATCCTGACAGACCTGGCGGACAAGACGCTCAAGGCTCGCCTGGGTCGCATGGCACTGAACGCCAGGACCTCGATGACCGAGCAGGGCGTCCCGACGCTCTACCTGAGCTTCGGTCTGCTCAAGTGGTTCGAGTCGCCCGACAGCCGGGTCGAGATCTACTCGCCGCTGATCCTCTTCCCCGTCGAGCTGGAGCGGGAGGATATCGAGTCGCCCTGGGAGATCAAGCTCCAGGACGAGGAGATGATGCTCAACCACTCCCTCGTCCAGTTGATGGGCCAGGACTTCGCGATCCGCTTCCCCGAGCCCCCCGAGCCCGACAAGGAGGAGGACTCGGCCCGCTGGCGCCTGCGGTACTTCGCCGCCGTCCAGAACGCCATCCGCAACCAGAAAACCTGGGAGATCCTGGACGATTGCACGCTGGGCACGTTCAGCTTCCAGAAGATCGCGATGTGGGACGACCTGGGGAAGAACCAGGATCAGGTCCTCGAACACGACATCTGCCGGGCGGTCGCGGGCGATCAGGCCGTCCGCCTGAGCATGCCCGAGGGACTGCCGAAGGCCGAGGAGCTGGATACGGCGACGCATCCCGCGACGACGTATCACATCCTCGACTCGGACAGCAGCCAGCACGAGGCGATCGAGGCGGCCAAGCGGGGGGCGAATCTCGTCATCGACGGTCCGCCGGGGACGGGGAAGTCGCAGACGATCGCCAACCTGATCGCCGAGTTCCTGGCGGCGGGCCAGACCGTCCTCTTCGTGAGCGAGAAGTCGGCCGCGCTGGAGGTCGTCAAGCGGCGCCTCGACAAGAAGCGCCTCGGCGACTTCTGCCTGGAGTGCCACAGTTACAAGGCGAACAAGAAGCAGGTGATCGATGAGTTGGGGCGTTGCCTGAACCTCCCGGCCGAGAGCTACCGCGACCAGTCCGAGGACTTGGAGCGGCTCTTCGAGGGCCGCGAGGCGTTGAACGCCTATGTACGGGCGTTGCACGCCCCACGCCCTCCGCTCGGGCTGACCGCGTTCCAGGCCCACGGGCGATTGGCCGCCCTCGCGACGGCCGAGACGACGAATTGCCCCGTGCCGGACGTGGCGGGGATGACCCGAGATCGGCTCCGCCGGCTCGAAGACCTGCTGGACAAGCTGGCGGACTGTCGTGATGTGATCCGCGACCACGCCACACACCCCTGGCGAGGCATCCGGCGCACGGGCAACACGCTGAACCTCGTGGCCGACATCGAGAACCTCTTCGGCCGGCTCGCGCAGGTCCTGACCCAGATCCGGGACTCCGCCCCGCTGCTGGCCGAACTCGGGTTCCTCGGGGACGAGGCGAGCGTGCCGGACTGGATCGATGCCGTGGAGGTGGCCAGGGAAACGCCGGGCTTCCCTCTCATCCCGGCGGAGTGGTTCGAAGGGCCGACCCGCCAGATCGCGGAGGGATACATCCGCCTGGATGAGGTGACACGGGCGTACCGGCAGGCTCGCGAATCGCTGCCCGAGTTCTCCGAAGAGGCGGTCCACCGGCTCGACAGCGGGACGCTGAAGCGGCTTGATCCCTCGTCCTTTGACGGCGAGTCGGGCCTCCTGCCGCACGATCGCACCGCCGTCCGCACCCTCCGGGCCCATCTCCAGGGGATCGTCCCAGAGCTTCGGCGGCTGGCTGAGCTGTCCCAGGCGACGAACGAGGCATTGGATCGGGTCCTGAACGTCCTGGGCGTGAAGCCTCGGCCGCTCCTGGTGCGGGGTCTCGGCAAGGTCCAGGAGCTGCTGGGCTTGGTCGGCCAGGTCGCCCCGATCCGCCGTGCGTGGCTCGACGCGCAGAAGCGCCAGGAGATCCAGAAGGTCATCGATCGGTGCCGCGAGGAAGAGGGCCGCAAAGGCGAGGTCCGCCTGGCGCTCATCGATAGGCTCTCGCCGAGGGCGTTCGACGCGGAGTATGAGCCCCTCGCCCGTCGATGCAATGCCTACCGAGTTGGCTGGAAGCGACTGCTGCCGGGCTGGTGGAAGCTGCGAGGCCAGATCGCCGGCCTCTACGCGAAGGGCGCCCCTCAGACCACGCAACTCCTCGCGGACATGCAGGAGTTGAACGAGTACCACGGGAGGCTCTCCTACGTCCGCGAGGTGAGGAGGCAGTACGCCGATCAGCTCGTCTTTCGGGTCGATGGCGAGCCCGCCTGGGATCAGACCTCCGAGGCACTGAAGGTGTGCGAGCAATTCGATCCGCTCTTGCGCGTCTTCCCGGAGCTGAAGGATGTGATGCTCGATCCGAATCGGATCGATCGTGACGCGCTGCGGTCTGCCCTGGACGAGATGACGGGACGCTATCGGGCCTTCCGCGAGGCCGCCGAGCCCGTCTCGCGGCAGTTCGACCTGGCGAGCGTGCTCAACAAGGAGGGCAAGCGTTCGAAGATGACCGCGACCGACTTCGCCGAGTGGCTGGGCGGACGGTCGCAAGCCTTGGCCGACCAACTCGCGATTCTTGATGAGGTCGCCGGGCTCATCAAGCCGGCCGAGGATGTCGCGATTGCCGAACTCCCCTCCCGGTTGGCTGCGATCAAGACGCTCCGGCGGCAGTCTGCCGAGGTGGATCGGGTCTCCGCCATCCTGGGGCTACCTCCGGGGGGACGAGAGGCTCGCGACCGCGATTGGTCGGACTTGCGGCAGAAGGCCGAGTGGACACGAGGCTTCCTCGACAAGCACGCCGATAGGCCGGCCGCATCCCTGATCCGCGCGGCGACGCAACCGGAGATCCGCGACGCGCTCGTTGAGGCAGTCCGTCGGAATGTTTCGGCCTGTTCCGATGATTTCCTCCAGAGCTGGGACGATCTGACCCTTCTCTTCGACCCCGACCAACCTGTCTCGACGGGCGTCCGAATCGGGCGTGACCCGATCCCCTCCGTCCTCGGATGGGCCGAGGCAAGGCGGGGCGATGCCAACTGGGTCCAGGAGTGGGTCAGGTTCTGCGAGATCCGCGAGCCGATCGTCCAGGCCGGGCTCACCCCGCTCCTGGCCGAGTTGCTGGAGGGCAAGCTCGGCGTGGAGGACGCGAAGGGCGCATTCCAGGCTCGGTTCTATCGCTCCTGGCTCGACTGGGTTTACGAGCAAGATCCGACCCTGCGACGCTTCGCGGCCGATCCCCATGAGCGGCAGATCGCGGACTTCCGCAAGCTGGATCAGGATGCGATCCGCCGGTCCTACACGAGGATTCGGGAGACGCTGCTGAGCGACCCCGCACGCCCTCGGGCCATGTCGCTCGACGCGCCCAGCACCTCGGAACTGGGCACGCTCCTGCGCGAGGTCAACAAGAAGAAGCGGCATCTCGCGTTGCGCCTGCTCTTCTCGCGTATCCCGACGGTCCTGCTCCGGCTCAAGCCCTGCCTGATGATGAGCCCGCTGGCCGTGAGCACGTACCTGAACACGCGGGAGATCCGGTTCGATGTCGTGATCTTCGACGAAGCCTCGCAGGTCCGGCCCTACGACGCGATCAGCGCGATCTATCGGGGCAAGCAGCTCATCGTCGCTGGCGACCAGAAGCAGTTGCCGCCGACGACCTTCTTCGACCGGACGGCGTCGGACGACGGCACCTCAAGCGACGGCGATGAGGTCGAAGAGACCCTGGAGGATTTCGAGAGCATCCTCGATGTCTGTTGCACGTTGGGGCTGGCCCGGCGCCGCCTCCGCTGGCACTACCGGAGCCGCCGCGAGCCGTTGATCGCGTTCTCCAACCGGCACTTCTACGACAACGATCTGGTCACGTTCCCCAGCGTGCTCGACACCGGGGAGACGCCGGCCGTCCGGTTCGAGTATCTCGCCGACGGCCGGTGGAAGTCGGGCACGAGCGGCGGGTTCAACGCGGTCGAGGCTCGCGGGACGGCCGAGCTAGTGATGGAGCATTTCCGGTCCAATCCCGACCAGAGCCTGGGAGTCATCGCATTCAGCCAGCGACAGCAGATGGCGATCCTCGACGAGCTGGAACGGCTGAGGCGCGCGGACTCCGCGATGGAGGAGTTCTTCGGCGAGGATCGGGAAGAGCCGTTCTTCGTCAAGAACCTGGAGAACGTCCAGGGCGACGAGCGCGACGTGATCTTTCTGAGCATCGGCTACGGCCCCGATGAGAACGGGCGGGTGGCCATGCGATTCGGCCCGCTGAACCGCCAGGGGGGCCAGCGGCGGCTCAACGTCGCGGTCACGCGGGCACGCTCTTCGATGACGGTGGTCAGCTCCTCGCGGTCGCACGACATCGACCTGTCGCGGACGAGCGCCGTCGGGCCCAAGCTCCTGCGAGCCTACCTCGACTTCGCGGAACGCGGCGTGTCCGCCCTGGGCTCGGAGGTGACTCAGGTCGATGAGCACGACTTCGACTCCCCATTCGAGAAGGAGGTCGCGGCGGCCCTCCAGGAACGCGGTCTGGAGGTGCGCGGGCAGGTCGGATGCAGCGGGTTTCGGATCGACCTCGCCCTGGTGGACCCGAGGAACCCCGGCCGATTCGTGCTGGGGATCGAATGCGACGGGGCGACCTACCACAGCTCGGCGACGGCGCGGGACCGCGATCGGCTGCGGCAGGAGGTCCTCGAATCGCTGGGATGGCAGTTCGTCCGCATCTGGTCAACGGATTGGGTGAGGGACCCTCGATCCCAAATGGATCGGGTCGTCGCTGCCTACGAGCAGTGCCTCGCGCGACAGCCCGACGCTTTCGACTCGGTCCGGGACACCGTCGGGTCGGAGCCGCCTCCGGACGAACTCCCCATTAACACGACCCGGAATGGGTCCCAGAGCCCCGAGGTTCCTTCGATACAGTATCAGAGGATCGAGGACGCGCCGGACTCGGTGATCGAGGGATTCATCATCTCCACGCTGGGGAACTTCGGCGTCACGGAAGAGGCGGATCTGACCGTGGCCGTGGCGCGGCAGTTGGGCTTCCAACGCACGGGGGCCAAGATCCGGGCTCGGATCGCAGCATGTGTCGAACGACTCGTCAATCGGCAGAAGATCAGCAGGACGGAGAACAACGCCCTTCGGGTCGGCGCGGATTCGGGATTCAATCTCGCCTGATTCAATCACGGGAGTAGAACGCAACTCCGCTCCGGTTGCAGGGCTTTGAAGGTGGAGCGATCGGTCTGTTAAGGTGCTGTCACACCGGGAGATAGTGCAATTCCAGGGAGGCGGCACCATGGTCCTCGGCGAGATCTTCGAGCGGTTCGCCCGGCAGAGCCCCATCACCGTCATGGCCCGTGCCGCCCTGGAGCACGCCCTCGCACCCGAGGCCATCGACGCCCTCTTCGAGCACACCGCACAGCGGCAATACACCCGCACCCTCCTGTTCTCCTCGGTCGTGGACCTGATGGCCCCCGTCGTCGCCCAGATCCAGCCCGCCGTGAACGCCGCCTACCGGGCCAGGGCCGAGACGCTCGGCGTCTCGATCAAGGCCGTCTACGACAAGCTCGACCGCACCGAGCCGGGCGTCTCGGCGGAACTCGTCCGGCACACGGCCCGGACCCTCGGGCCGGTCATCGCCGCCATGGGCGGCGAACGGGCGGCCTGGCTGCCGGGCTACCGGGTCAAGGTCCTCGACGGCAATCACCTGGCCGGGACCCAGCACCGGCTCAAGGAGCTCCGCACCACCGGAGCGGGCGCCCTGCCGGGGAAGACCCTGGTGGTGCTCGACCCGCAGGCGATGCTCGTCACCGACGTGTTCTGCTGCGAGGACGGACACGCCCAGGAACGGTCGCTGCTGGATCAGGTCCTGGAGACGATCCGACCCGCAGAGGTGGGGATCGCCGACCGCAACTTCTGCACGACCGGGTTCCTCTTCGGGATCGCCCGCCGGGACGGCTCCTTCGTGATCCGCCAGCACGGGGCCACCCTCTTCATCGAGGGGATGGACCAGCGGCGGTCCTGCGGGCGGTCCGAGACCGGGGCCGTGTTCGAGCAGGAGTTGCGGCTCGGTGACGGCGAGGGCGGGACGATGACGGTGCGTCGGATCACCGTCGAGTTGGACACGCCGACCCGTGACGGCGAGACCGAGGTCCACATCCTAACGAACCTCCCCACCGAGGTCGCCGATGCCCTTGCCATTGCCAACCTGTACCGCCGCCGCTGGAGTGTGGAGGCCGCCTTCGGCGAGTTGGCGACCTGCCTCAACGGCGAGATCGCCACGCTGGGCTATCCGAAGGCGGCCCTGCTCGCCTTCTGCGTGGCGTTGGTCTCGTAGAACGTGATGAGCGTGGTCAAGGCGGCGTTGCGTTCGGTCCACGGCGAGGCCGCCGTGGAGGGGGTGTCGTTCTCCTACCTGGCGGACGAGGTGAGCGGGACGCATCGGGGGATGATGATCGCCATCCCGGAGGACGAGTGGGCGGTGTTCCACGGCCTGACGGCGGCGGCGTTCGGGAGGCTCCTTCTGGAGCTTGCCGCCGGGGTCCGCCTGGCGGCCTACCGCAAGCAGGTTCGTGGGCCGAAGCGGGCGCAGCCGAAGCGGGAGAGCGGAGCGAAGGTCAAGCACGTCTCCACGGCGAAGCTGTTGGAGGAGAGGAAGGGGAGTACATAACTCCACCTTCAAAGCCCTGGGATGCGTTCTCATCCGACCCGAAGAAATAGAAGGGTACGTCAATGAGTTCAATCGCCAAGTCAATCCCGGCTGACTGTACTCCCTCCGAGTTGATGATCCCAGCCGGAGGTATCCTGCGCTTGGTCCTCAACGACGAAGGGATTGATCCGGCTGACCCCTACTCCCAGGAGCGGGTCATCGCGATCGTCCAGCGTGAGATCGCAAGGTTGACTTGAGGCCCGCACAGAGACGAACCGCGCGAGCGGCCGCGTGGCGCTGAACACTCTCCTCGGTTGGATTGCAAGAGGCAGGATAGCGGAGGGGAGTACGACTCATCGAGGCCGAGGGCGTGTCCGCCATCTCGTTGCGTCGTCCTACACCCATCGGCGGCTGGACCTCGTGGGCAAGCTACCGAAGCCGGTCTCGGTCGGGGGCAGGCCGTGCTCCCGCATCAGCCGCTGGACCCGTTCCTGTGCCGTGCGGATGCCCTGGTGCCGCAGCCGGGCCCAGACCTTGCGATAGCCCTCGCCGTGGAACGTGCTCTCGGTCAGCACCCGCCGGATGTGGCCGACCAGCTCGTCATCGGAGCACGGCCCCAGCGGGCCCCGCTTCCTGGGCGCGGGCCGCTGCTCCGGAGCGATGGCCTCCCAGGCCTTGAGGTAATAGGCGGTGGACCGGAGCATGCCGAAGATCCGGCAGACCCGCTGCATCCCGCAGGGCGTGCCGGTGCCGGGGGAGGCGGAGTGACTCAACCGCTCCGCCTCCTCGACGCAAAAGGGCGACCGGCCTCCAGGTGCTGGCACTTCTGGTCGAGCCGCTCGTTATCCATCGTGAGCTGGCCGACCTTGGCCTGCAGCCGGGCGATGACCTCGTCCCGGTCATCGGTCGGTCGGCTCTTCAGGGCCGCCGTGCCGCCGTCGAGGAAGGCATCCCGCCAGGAGGAGAGGGGGGCGGCGGTGACGCCGAGTTGCCGGGAGGTGGTCTCCAGGTCCTCGCCCCGCAAGAGGCGGAGGACGGCCTCGGTCTTCCGCTTGGCCGAGAACCGGCCTCGCTCGTTGCCGGCAGTCTTGGAGTTCGTGGTCATCTCGGACACTCCTTTCAGGGTCTATATCGACCAGAAGAGTGTCCAGAGAAAACCTCAGGCTCAGGAGCCCGAGAGACGCCCGTGGCGACGTCACCCTCGACGTCGTCGCCAGCGTCCCCTGGGGCGAGCGACCTCAATAGTCCAAGGGGAACTGGTGCCCCTTGGATAAGAGACGGGCTTCATCGGGCCCCGAGCTTCTTGTCGATCGACTTGAGCTGCAGGCTGATCCGCTTCAACTGGTCGAGCACTTCGTCGTAATACTGCTTGCTCAATTCGAACCACGCTCGCTGAGCCAGGGCATGCGATTCTTCCAAAAATCTTATATTGTTCATGCTCGAATTAGATGTGCTGTCACCGGCCAAACCCGGCCCGTGAATGAGTCTCATCCGTTGAATCGCAACGGCCGGCTCCACGCCCGCCCGGATGAGTGTGACGACCGCGTCTCGGACGCCAGCGTTCTTGATCTCGGCGATGGTGAGCATGTCGGTCTGGCACACCTGCATCTGTTCGAGCACCTCCAGTTGCTCGGCGGTGAACGTCCTGGCCAGCCAGACGTGCCGCATGGCCTGTTTGTGGTTCATGCCGGCGGCGGCCACGAGGTTGGCGAAGCTCTCTGGCTCCGCCAGAGGATGATGCTGATGACCGGCAGATCCACGCTCGTTGGGGCTCGAATGAGAGTTGGATTCACGAGCCTCGGTTGGGTTTCTTTTCGATTACCGCTCAGGCTTCTTGCCGCGCCGGGCCTTTTCTGAGCTTGAGGACTTGCCGTCCAAGGCCCCCTCTTGGCCAAGTCCCTGCTTTCCTCCCCGCTTCGCATCTGTCTTTGTCGATGTGGTGGCTCTGGGTCTGGATGAAGGCTTGCGCAACCTGTTCTGATGCTTCGACGCCATTTGAATGTGCTCCTGGTGTTTGCTCCGCGAACGACTGCGGCAACCTCCCGCAACGCGAAGGAACCCTAGATCAAGCCGTTCAGCTTAGCAAGACGATCAGGTAGTAATTTCAAAGCCTATAGAATCGCGAGCAGGGTGGGCCGTCTAATAAATTACCAAACAATTCTAAACATCGGCGCCCGGGCGATTCAAGCTCGCCCGGACCATCGCCATGATCCCGGCCCTGACAAGCGATGGGAGATCCGACCAAGATCTGCACACCAGGTCCAAATCATGGTCGAAGCAGTGATCCACCGCTCCTTGGTGCAAATCTGGTGCAAGGGTCGAAGCCGGAAACCCGAACCCCATCCTAAGTAAGGGTTTATGGTTGTTGGCCGACTGACTCTTAATAAGCAAGTTGTAGATTCGAGTCCTAGCGGGGCACTTGCCCTCGGCGGACCAAGGCGATGCAAACGCAAGAGAAGACGCCCTTGCGGCGAGACGCGGCTGCAAGTGGGCTTGCGCAGTACGATATAGTTGGCTGCCACCGGCGGAGGGCCCGTCGCGAGCCGCGTCTCAACTCGGGGGAGGGCGTCCATGCGAGCGCTCCGATTCCGTGTACGCACGCTGATCGCGGCTGTGAGCCTCGTGGCTATACTCCTTTGGGCCGCAATGATGGGGTCGCGGTCGTACGACTATTACCGACGTGCCCGCGAATACAGCGCACAAGAGCGCGGATGGAGACAGAGCGTCGCCAGAGGTCGCTTGCCGCGAGACTTCTGTTCCGAGTGTACCGACTACTTCGCCCAGTTGGCCGGAAAATATCGCCGGGCCATGTGGCGTCCCTGGCTGCCCATTGCCCCCGATCCTCACGCACCCGGGGTTGACGCATACCTGGAGCAGCAACGGCAGGAGGCCGCCAAGTCCCACGCCGATCCGTAATTCGAATCCCTCCGATGCCTCGTCTGCCCGTGGCAACGTGGCAGGACACCACCAGAACAATCTCTGCCACGGCAGAGATAGCATCCGAAGCCCCGAAAAAATCCGGAAAATCCTGCGAAAAACCGGAAGCAGCCCGAGGGTGTCGCGCTGCACCTAAAGCCTTGCGCCTCAATGCTTTATACTATTCTCGCGCACAGCGTTCGCAATGCTGAGGCCGACTTTCCGCCCATCTCGTCCGTGATTTCGTCGAATTAGCCCTGGCTCCCTCCCAGTGAAGTCGGGGTGCCCTTGTCGGGGTGAGAGCGTCGCGGTCCGAGTCGATCCTCCACCCGACCGCACCTCTCCCCGGTGCGGCATTCTGCGCCTCGTCCCACGCGGGGGCAATGTCCACCATGCCGGACCGCCGACCTGCCCCGAGACTTACGGCGACGGCCATGAGCGTAAGTCGCGCGTCGCGCGACTTACATCAAGGCGTGCCGATGGAACAATTTTGCGAGGCCCCGCCCCCTTGACGACCCCCCGCCCCGGACAACCATGACGGCACCGGGCGTGGCGGACCGGCCGCCCGCCCCGCGACCACCCGGGACGTCGCGGGACGACACCGTGAGCCCCACCCCCAGCCACCCCGGCGCCGACGCGTCCGCCGCCGGCAACACCCTCACCGCCGCCCGCGTCGCCGCCTGGCCCGTCCTCGACCGCCTCCTCCGGCGGCTCCGCCGCGAGGACTTCCTCCGCGGCCACCTCCCGCGCGAGGGCCGCCACGCCCGCGTCCCGACCGCCACCGCCCTGATGATCCTGCTGCAGCACCTTTGGGTCGCCCGCGAGCCCCTCTACGGCGTCGGTGAGTGGGCCGCACGGCACCACCCGACACCGCTGGGGCTCGCCACCGGAGAGCGGCCCGCGCTGAACGACGACCGCGTCGGCCGCGTCCTCGACCGCCTCTTCGAGGCCGACGTCCCCGCGTTCACTCGGGCCGTCGTGGCCCCCGCCGTCCGGGAGTTCGCCGTCGCGCTGGAGGAGCGGCACAACGCCTCCACGACGATCACCGTCCACGGAGACGACGAGGGCGTCGACCGCGAGCGCACGCTGCGGGGTCGGCTCCGCCTGGCCGTCACCCCCGGCCACAACAAGGACCACCGACCCGACCTCAAGCCGCGGCTCGGCCTCCTCACCGTCGCCCGCGACGGGGCCGTGCCCGTGCAGTGGCGGGTCGAGAGCGGCACCGCCACCGACGACCGCTCCCCTCCGGGCCCCTGGGAGCAGCTCTGCCGGCTGAGCGGCCGCCGCGACTTCCTCTCCGTGGCCGACGGCACGCTCGCCACCGCCGCGAACCTGGCCCCCCTCCATCAGCACGGTGGCCGCTTGCTCCCCGTCTTGCCCCGCACCCGCGGTGAGGACGCCGCCTTCCAGGCGGCGGTCCGGGAGGGCCAAGCCCGCTGGCGTACGGTCCCCGAGCGGCGCGACGAGGGCGAGGTCGTCGACCGGTTCGGTGGGCAGGACCCGGAGGCGCCCCCCGCCGAGGGGGACCGGTGGCTCGGGTCCCCCAGCGTCCGCCCGGCCACGCTGGATGCGCTGACGCGGCCCAAGCGGCGGGAGCGGGCCGCGACCACGCTGGCCGCGCTGCGGGCCCAGCTCCCCTCGCCGCGCACGCGGTCCCGCGAGCGGGCCAAGCTGACGCCGGCCGTCGACGCGGTCCTCCGCGACGGCCCGGCCGCGGGCCGCGTCGCGGTCACCGTCGCGGAGCGGACCACCGCGACCTACCGCCAGGCGCAGCGTGGCCGCCCGGGCCCGGACACGAAGTCCGTGCGGCACCAGGCGCCGCGGTTCGCCCTGTCCTGGCCCCTGGACCACGACCGCCTGGCCGCCGAGGCGTGGTGCGACGGGGTCTTCCCGCTGGTGACCCACGTGACGGCCCTGTCCGCCCTGGAGCGGCTGCTGGGGTCCCAGCCGCCGCCGCGGATCGAGAAGCGGTTCTCGCCGCTGAAGACGGACTGCGTGGTGGCGCCGGTGTTCCGGAAGGCGGTGAGCCGGGTCCCGGCCCTCGTGGGCGTGTACGGCTTCGCCCTGCTGGTGGAGGCGTTGCTGGAGCGCGCGCGGCGCCGTGCGATGGCACGGGAAGGGGTGGAGAGCCTGCCGTTGTACCCCGAAGGCCGAGCCTGCCACCGCCCGACAGCGCGGCGGGTGCTCGAGTTGTTCGAGGCCGTGCAACGCCACGAGCTGAAGGCGCAGGGCCAACCGGCTGGGGTCTTCACCACCGAGCTGACGCGCCTGCAACGCCAGGTCCTCCGCCGGCTGGGCGTGCCCGGGGCCGACAGCAGCTGACTCCCAGCCCCCCCGGTAATTCGGCGATATTCACCGCGAGATGTGCGGAAAGTCGGCTGAGGTTGAGGGTTCGATCCCCTTCCGCTCCACTAATTTACGGCGACATACCGACCAACTGGTAAATTCATCTGCCGTGGTATTCTGCCCGCCGAGTGAGGCAGAATGCGAGTCACCGTGAAGCAGTTCGAGACGCGTCTCCCTCGCGTTCCACGTCGTCTCCAGCTCGCTCCTCGGATGTCCCGGGCGTCGTCGCTGTGTTGCCCGGGACGTCGGAGACGGCCGCTTTTGCAGTCTCACGGGTGAAGGTAAACCCGGACGTCGGGATGCATCGTGAACAGCCGGGCCTCGGCGGGCCCGTCTCCGTCCGGATCGACGAGCAGGCCGCTGGAGGCGTTGTTCTCGACGATCGGGTTGCCCGGGTATTTCTCCCAGTGGACCAGGTCCTTCGATCGGGCCACGCAGCTCGTCCAGTCCTTCCAGGGGCGGTGGGCATTGGCGTGGTAGAAGGCGTAATACACCCCGTCGCGCTTGACGACCTGGTTCATCGCGACGGCCTCGCGGTCGTACGGCTCCGGACCCATCTTCAGGACGGGGTCGTCCTGCACGTTGGTCCAGACCTTGCGGTCCTTCGAGGTGGCCAGCCAGACGCCCCGATCACCGCGCTCGTAGAAGAGATACCAGGTGCCGTCCTCGACCCAGACGGTCGGTGTGCCCCGGGGACCGGGCGGGATGGGCGAGCCGTCGGTCAGACGGATGTCGAGCGGTCCTTGCTCGTTCCAGTGGACGCCGTCCTTCGAGGTCAGGAGGTGGGCGATGTCCTCCCGACCCTCGGCGAACATCAGATAGGTTGCGCCGTCGCGGACCACGCACATATCCTCGACCCAGGACGTCTCGTGGATCGGGTTATGGGGGTCGCGGTTCCAGTGGAGGCCGTCGCGAGAGGTGGCGTGGCCGAGCATCCGGAGCGGCGAGCGATCGTCGTTGTAGCCGGTGTACCAGAGGTGGTAGAGCCCATCCTCGACCAGCACCCAGCCCCGCTCGCGGATCTTTCGATCCCAGGCGTCGTCTCCGGCCCCCTGGAAGACGGGATTGGCCGGAAGGGGGGCCCACTGGACGATCCAGCGCGGAAAGTCCTCGCCTCGGGCGTTCGCGAAGCTCGCGCAGAGCAAGGACAGGGTCAGAACCCGTCGGGAGACGGTCGCTTGGAACATGGGGCGGTCCTCGTCTCGGTGGAGTTGTTGGGAGTCGCCTGGCGGTCGCGTCGGATAAGATAACGGAAGTCCCGACCGATTCCTCCCCTGTTGGTCCCGATCTGGAGAGTCCTTCCCTTGGACCATGTCACCCCAAGCG
This sequence comes from uncultured Planctomycetales bacterium, assembly GCA_963752755.1. Taxonomy (GTDB): domain Bacteria; phylum Planctomycetota; class Planctomycetia; order Isosphaerales; family Isosphaeraceae; genus CAVVZJ01. The sequence continues at coordinate 32,963 of CAVVZJ010000022.1, forward strand.
CAGCCGCGCAAAGGACCGTCCGCATCCTGGAGAATCGCCGGATCGCTCGCGAGACATACCTCATCCGCCTCGACGATCCCGGGATGGCCCGCGTAATCCGACCCGGCCAGTTCCTCATGATCCGAGCCGGATCGGAACCCGGAGGATCGTCCGATCCCCTGCTGGGAAGGCCCTTTGCGCTCTACGATGTGACCCGCAATGCGAGCGGGGAGCCGGTGGCCGTCGAGGTGGTTTACCTCGTCCTTGGCCGCGGGACGGCGGCCCTGGCCCGGATGAAACCGGACGACCTCGTCACGGTCTGGGGACCTCTCGGCAATGGTTTCACAGCCCCCCCTTCTCCGGCCGGGCCAGTGGCCTTCGTCGCGGGAGGGATCGGCCAGACACCCTTCCTGGCCCTCGCCCGTTGGTGGCTCGGCAGGGTGGCTTACGGCGTGTCGGCCCGCCCCGGCCCGGACGCGGCCGGGGCCGTCCTGTACTACGGCGTCCGCTCCGCCGACCTGTTCGCCGGTCTAGACGACTTCCGCGAAGTCGGGGTCGATCTCCGTCTCGCCACCGACGACGGCTCGGCTGGCCATCGCGGGTTTGTCACCGACCTGCTCGCCGCCGACCTCGATCGCGGCTGGCGGCCGTCGAAGGTCGTCGGTTGCGGCCCGCCGCCCATGCTTCGAGCGCTCACCGCCTTGATCGAGCGTCACGGGCTCGCCGCCGACCTCTCCCTGGAGAACCACATGGCCTGCGGGTTCGGCGCCTGCTTCAGTTGCGTCGCGCCGATCCGCCAGACCGACGGCACGGTCGATCTGCGGCGGGTCTGTGTTGAGGGCCCGATCTTCCCGGCGCGGGATGTGGTCTTCGAGAAAGTCTAGTCAAGCGGCAACTCGGAAATCGTGAGCCTCTCCTTGGTTACGCTGTAAGAACTCGACGAGAGGCACACGCTTTTCGAGAAGTCGTTTCCCTAGGGCTGGGGGACCGACCGCGTGGGGGCCGTCTGAGGGCGGAAGGCCAGTCGCATCCACTGTCGCCAGGTGGGGATGTCGTAACCGAAATTCTGGCCGGTCAATCGTTTCAACGCGAGGAGAACTTCCTCATTCCGGTAGATATCCGTCTGGATCTTCATCGCGGGCCGGTGGGGGTTTGCACCACCGCCGACGGTCATGCCGCTGTACGCCCCGAACGGAATCGAGGTGGCTCCGAAGGCGACCGCACCCGGCGCAACGACCGGTCCGGTCACAATCGGGATCGACGCCCCGCCGCCCACGTAGGCCGACCCGACCATGCCGCTGGCCCCGCCGCTCACAGCGAAGCCCCCGCCACCGCCCGGCGGCAGCAGCGGACCGGGCCCGAACGAGCCGAAGCTCACCCCGCCCGCCGGCTGATTGGCCCACGGATCGAAGACGACGCGCTCCTCCACCTTCACCAGCACCGGGATCAGCTTCGGCACGGCCTCCACCGCATTGAGCAGGCCGAGCGTCCAGGCGGCGCGGCCGACCACGATCGGGTTCTGGTGCCTGAGGGCCCGGATCAACTTGGGCACGGTCTCCAGGTCGTGTCGCGAGTGGAGTTGTTGCAGGGTCGCCTCGCGCACGTCGAGGTTCGGCTCGGAGAGGATCAACTGGATCAAGGCATCGATCGACTTTGGCCCCGGGATTGCCGCGATCAGCTCGCCCAGTCGGATGCGGATTGCTTCCGCGTCGTTGCCGAAAACGTAGATCAACGGAAGCACGGCCGCCGGCTCCCGGATGGCAGCCAGTTGCTCCTCGGCTTCTTGACGCTGGCCCTCGTCGCCGGAGAGCCACTTCTGTCGGAGGATCTTCAAGCGGCGAACCCACGACTGCTGCTCGCTGGAGAACGCTTCCTTCTCGTCCAGTTCCTGCTTTTCCTGCGGCGAGATCCAGTGCCCCTTGTACTTGATCAAGCCTTGACGCTGGCGTTGCTCGTCGTAGGTCATCCAGGAGCCGTTGTAGAGCACGTGGCCGAGCTTCTTGTGAGCTCCGGCATGGTCCTGGTCGAGCTCGACGGCGTTGCGATAATGGATCTCCGCCGGACCGGTCAGCCCATTTTGCTCGCACCAGAGCCCGAACTGAAACTCCTCCTCGCCGGACGTCCGCTCCTGCTCGCGGCGGTCAAGGTACTCGCGAAGCTCATCCTGTTCATGGATCACCTTGACGACCTGCTCGGGCCGGAACTCCAGCGGTCGCGACGAACTCCTCGTCAGGACGAGGACCTTCGCTTCCTCCGCCTCCGCGGTCGCGGGCAGGACGACCCCCTGAATCTCGCCACCACCCCGCAACCGAATGCGATCCGCGCCGGCATTCTCCGAAAAAAGAACCGAGAGCGTCAGCACCCAGGCCAGACGCCACGTCGCTCGACCGATCGGGAATCTCGAAAACGCTGCCATCAGGCGATCCCTCCCTCTTGGATCAAGGACGGGTCGAGTCGCCGCCACATTCATTCTAGAGGATGGAAAAGCTGAGTCACAATCGGAAATGGTCCGTCGGCTCATTTGGCAAGAACTTCTGACAGAACGAGATAGGCCCCCTGGAGAAATGAGGCAGACATGAGCGATGCCGTCCGCCAGCACCACGCCGCCGCGCCGACCTGCTTGAATGTGGCCGTCCTGACCGTCTCGGACACCCGCACGATCGAGACGGACACCTCGGGTTCCTTGATCGTCGAACTTCTGGAGGCGGCCGGTCATCGACTCGTCGAGCGGGCGATCGTGCCGGACGAGCCGGAACAGATGCGCCCACGGCTTCGTTCCTGGGCCGATCAGGACGCGATCCATGCCGCTCTCCTGACCGGCGGGACCGGAATCAGCCCACGAGATCAGACGTTCGAGACGGTCTCCAAACTTTTGACGCAGCCCCTGCCCGGTTATGGCGAGCTGTTTCGGATGCTCAGTTACCAGGAGATCGGACCGGCTGCGATGCTTAGCCGGGCGGTCGGGGGATTGATGGGGGGTCTGGTCGTGCTGGTCATGCCGGGCTCGCGGGCAGCGGTCCGCCTGGCGATGGAACGGCTCATTCTGCCGGAGCTTCCCCATTTGGTCCGCGAGGCGAGGAAGGCGTGACCGACCTCCAGGCGTACAACGCAACCGCCGTGGCCGTGGCCGCATTGAGCGATTCGACGCCCGGCTCGATCGGAATGCGGCGGGCCTGGGCGCCTCGCAGGTGTTCGGGGAGTCCTGGCCCTTCCAGGCCGGCGACCAGGCCGAACCGCTCGGGCCAGACCGAGGCGGCCAGATCGTCACCCGCCGGCCGAGAGGGCGATCCAGGGAGCGTGTCGGACATCCAGCTCGCGGATCGAAGGGCCCGTCAGCAAGGGGACCTGGAGCAAGGCCGTTCCTCCGGCGCGGACGGATTTCGGATGGAACGGGTGCGACGCCTCGCGGAGCAAGACGACCCGCGCCACCCCGAACGCCGCCGCCGATCGGATCACCGCGCCCACATTTTCCGGGTCCTGGAACGGGACGAACAGGGTGCAACCCTCCGGCCAGGGCGCCTCGTCCGACCAGGGTGGGATCGTCGGCACGCGGACCAGCAGCAAGGGGGCATGCGTACCGGAGACATCGAGCGTGCGGAAGAGGGGGTCGGCGAGCCGGAGCCAGGTCGCATCCGCGGCGGACTCGGGAGGCGGCGGGCCGTGTGTGTCGGTCAACCAGGCGAGGACGTGGTCCCGATGACGCTCCAGCACCTCGGCGACCAGCTTCGGACCGGCGATGAGGGCCTGGCCGTGCTTGCGGATGCCCTTGCCGGTGAGCAGGTCGCGGGCCAGCCTGAACGTCGGGTTCGACTCGCTCGTCACGTCGCGGACCGGGCCGGCGTGGGTCAGGGTCGATTCGGAAGCCGACGATGCTCTCCCTTCGAGACGCTCGTAGAGGACCAGCCGGCGGTGGTGGGTCGTGCCGGGGATCGTGTAGGCGTGGTCGTCGACGAGTCGGAAGGCCCCGGCGTGCGATCGGGCCGCCGCGGCGATCTCGTCGTCGCAATCAGGACCCTTCATGAAGATCATCCGTCCGCCCGGATCGAGGCAGTTCGCCACCAGGTCGAGCGTCTCCGGGATCGCCGCGACGGCCCGCGTGATCACCCCCCCGACCTTCCGGTCGAACTTCGGCCCGATCTTGCCCGCGTAGACCTCGACGTCTTTGAGCCCCAGCGCCTCGACCACGCTCCGGAGGAACTCCGCCCGCGCCCCTCGCGGCTCGGCCAGGATCATCGCGACCTCCGGCCTCGCGATCTTCAGCGGGATGCCCGGCAGACCCGGCCCGGAGCCCATGTCGAGCAGCGGCGAGGGCAACCTCGGTGAACTTCAGAACGAGCAGGCTATCAACATAGTGCTTCAGCACCATGTTCTCGAAGTTGTGGATGCGAGTGAGGTTCAACTCCGGGTTGGCGGCACGGAGCAATCGGTGATACGACCAGAGCTGGTCATACTGGTCCGGGGTCAGGCGTAGGCCGCAACGTTCGATCAGGGCCTGCAAGCTGGCGCGGCTGGGATTCATGGGTCATTCGTCGGCGGGCTCGGGGACGGTTCATCGGTCCCCATGATCGAGTTCTCTCTCTCGATGGGTCAAGCCGAGCCGTCGCGAATCGTTGCCGCGTGGCCATCTCAGCGATGCTCGACGATCTGCCTCAAGACATGCCCCAGGCCCCGCTCCGAGACGTGCGGGATCAGGTCCGCCCAGCTCAGCACGCCGACGAGTCGGTCGTCGGAATCGACGACGAGCAGGCGTCGAATACCCTCCTGGCCGAGCCGGTGCAGAGCTTTCTCCAGAGGTTGATCGGGCGTGATCGTCTCGACCTCGCATGACATCACGTCGTTGGCCGCAACGTCGGTCAGGAGTCCATCCCGGTGCGCGACCTCGAGTGCCAGGTCGCGATCGGTGACGACACCCAGGGGCCGCCCCTCCTCGGTCACGGGGACGAGTCCGCAGTCGGCGTCGCGAAAGATCAGGGAGACCTCGACCAGGCTGCTCTGAGGCGAGCAGGTCCGGGGATCGTGGGTCATTGCCTCGCCGACGGTGATCATCGGGTTGACCAGGTCGGCCGGCGTGAGGAGCGGCAAGGGCTCGGGGTGGGCGCCCGTCGGAGAATCGTACGGGTGGGGTTGGGAAGTGGATTTCGGCATGGTCCGGTCTCCGTCTCAAGCTCGCGAAACCTCGGGCCGTGGGTTCCGAGGGACGATCCCGCAACTCGCGAGCCGAGGCAGGGACTCCGGCGGTACTGAGTTTGCAGCCTCGGTCCACCGTGGCCGGAGGCTCGCGAGGCTCCGGACACTCCCCCTGCCCGGCCCGCCTCGCCTTCCCCGCCAATGCTTTCCGGGAGGCCCGAGAACCCGATGGACGCCTATGGCTATCCCCTCTTTCTCCGGTTGACGCACTGGTTCAACTTCTTGTTCATCGCTCTACTCGTGCGGAGCGGACTCGGCATCCTGGCCGCGCATCCCCGGCTCTACTGGAATATCCACTGCCGGCCCGGCAGTGAGTGGCTGAAGCTCTTTCGCGGCGAGATGCCGAAGGACCGGATGTGGTGCTCCACAGATGAGGAACAAGCCTGGTCCTCCTGGATCGCCCTGCCCGGTGGCCACGGACTCGGCCTGGCGAGGTACTGGCATTTCCTCAATGCCGGGACTCTGGATTCTCTGCGGATCGACCTACGTCGTCCTGCTTTTCGCCTCGGCGCAGTGGCGACGGCTCGTGCCGACCTCCTGGGAAATCCTGCCGTGTGCCGCGTCGGGTCGCCATCGACTACATCAAGCTCCAGTTCACTGTACCCAAGCCGGTGCCGCCGTACACCTACGACGCCTCGTTGCCCTACAACGCCTTGCAACAACTCGCCTACTTCTCCGCGGTGTTCCTTCTGGCCCCCTGGATGATCCTGACCGGCCTCTGGCAGTCGCCCGGCTTGCTGGGACGCTTCCCCTGGATGGAGAAGGTGCTCAACCGCCAGGCGGCGCGGAGCCTGCACTTCGTCGGGATGATCCTCTTCCTGGGTTTCGTCCTGGTCCACATCTTCATGGTCCTGGTCCACGGCTTCCCGAAGGAGATGGGCCACATCGTTCTGGGCGAGGAACATGGGATCAACCACTGGCTCGCCGGTTCGCTCGGCCTGGTCATCATTGCGGTGGTGCCTCTCGCTTGCTGGGGGGCAAACTGGGTCTCGGAGCGCCGGCAACGAGTCACTCATCACACGATTGCAGCTTTGGTGGACCCGGTCCGTCGTGCCCTGCTGCACTTCAACAACTCGCGACAGGACTACCCGGAAGACCAGATCTCGCCCCACTTCCGGATCAATGGCTACCCGCCCATTGCCGCCTATCCCCAGGCTCGTGGCGACGACACCACCTATGAAAACCTCCTCTCCGGAGAATTTCGCCGATTACCAGCCTCGAAGTCGTTGGCCTGGTCGAGAACCCCCTGAGTCTCTCGCTCGACGACCTGCGGTCCCTGCCCAAACAGGAACAGACGACGCTCCACCACTGCATCCAGGGCTGGACCTCCATCGGCCGCTGGGGAGGCGTGCGAGTCGCGGAGATCCTGGCGCGTTGCCGGCCCCGGCCCGAGGCGAAGTACCTGGTCTTCCGCTCGTTCGGGAAGCATGAGAAGACCGGCAAGGTCTACTATGAATGCGTGGACATGGAGATCGCTCGACATTCCCAGACGATCCTCGCCTACGAGCTGAACGGCCAGCCGTTGCCCGTGCAGCATGGGGCGCCGCTGCGCTGCCGGTTCGAGAACCAGCTCGGCTTCAAGATGGTCAAGTTCCTCCGGAGCATCGAGCTGGTCGACGACTATCGGAAGGTCGGTGAGGGCATGGGCGGTGTCCGCGAGGACCAGCAACAATTCAACATGGGTGCCGAGATTTGAGGCGACGGCGGAGGAAGGTCGGCGCCGGTGGTCGTTCGTGATAAGGTGAGCGGCTCACGGCGGCGGTGCCGGCCGGCCGATGATCCGGTCGCAACGCGGGCGCACTCCACGCGGAGCAGCGAAATGCTCAGATTCTCAGCATTACTGACCGGGATGCTCTTGCTCCTCGCGATCCCCCGGCTCGACGCGGGCGAACTCCAGGTCGAGCGGGTCTTCGGCCCCGAGACGCCCACCGGCCGTTACAAGCATCCGGCCTGTCTGACCGAACTGCAAAACGGCGACTTTTACCTCGTCTACTACGGCGGCTCGGGCGAGTACGCCACCGAGACCGCCGACTTCGGCTCGCGACGGAAGAAGGGCGAGACGGCCTGGTCGCCTCCGGTCGCGATCGCCCGCGACCCGTTCCGGTCCGTCGGAAACGCCGTGATCTGGCAGGCGCCCGACGCCTTGGTCTGGCTCTTTTACGTGGTTCGCTACGGGGAGACCTGGTCCACATCCCGCATCCAGTTCAAGGTCTCACGCGATCAGGCCCACACCTGGTCGGATGCCTCCGTGCTCACGACCGAGGAAGGGATGATGGTCCGCAACCGGCCGATCGTGCTCGCCGATGGCGACTACCTCCTCCCCGTCTACAAGGAGACCGGAAACGACCCGGAGCGCGTGGGGCCGGAGAGCACCTCGCTGTTCTTCCGGTTCGACCCCGAGACCAAGGCCTGGAGCGAGAGCGGCCGCATCCGGTCGCCCAACGGCAACATCCAGCCCGCAGTCGTTTCGCTCAACGACACGGACCTGATCGCCTTTTGCCGGCGCGGTGGGGGTTATGGCCCCGAGGAAAAGGGCTACATTGTTCGTTCCGAGTCGCACGACGGCGGCCGCTCCTGGACCGAGGGCCGCGACGCGATCTTCCCCAACCCGAACGCCGCGGTCGATCTGATCACGCTCGACAACGGCCACTTGCTCCTGGTCTTCAATGACAGCATGAACCGCCGCACCCCGCTGACCGTCGCCATCTCCCCCGATAACGGCCAGACCTGGCCGTCACGCCGCAACCTCGCCGAGGGGGACGGCGACTTCGCCTATCCGATCGCCCTCCAGGCGAGCGACGGCAAGATCCACGTCGTCTTCACCTCCGACCGCCGGACCGTGATTAATCACGCCCACTTCGATGAGTCATGGGTTCTTCAGGGCTCGAAGTGAGCCGTCCTCCCCGTCCGCCTCGCAATCTGGATCGCGAAAGGCTGTCCTCCCTTGAACGAGCATCCTCCCACCGCGTCCGACTCGGATCAGACCGAGCCGAAGGCCGTTCGGGTCGCGTTTGGCATCCTGGTGGCGATGATCCTCTGCGCGGTCGTGGCGGCGATCGTCTTCCGTCCAAGGCTCGATCCGCCTCCAAAGGAGATCGCGGGGGATGCCTTGCTGGTGCAAGGGCGGGAGCTTTACTTCTCACGTTGCGAGAGCTGCCACGGACCCGAGGGCCGCGGCGACGGTCGGATCGCCGCGATGGTCGGCCCGACGAAGCCCGGCGACCTGACCGACGATCGCTGGGTCCACGGCGACCGTCCCGGGCAGGTTCTCGGCGTGATCACCCGCGGCGTCCCCGGGACCGGCATGGCCCCCTGGTCGGGCGTTTTCACCCCCGAGGAACTGCGCCGTCGCCGCCTACGTCTATCACCTCGCCGGACGTCCCGTGCCCGACTCCTTCCGCGAGACGCGAGGGGCCAGGGCTCGCTAGGGTTCATCGACGCTTCCAGAACCACCAGCCGCGACGCGGTGGTGGTCGGTCGCCGGCTCTCGACCGGATCTCTTCCGATGCCATCTTCAGTCGGAGCCGCAAGGGCCGCGACGGTTGGAACGTCACCGCGAGCTTGCGGGGCACCCGGATCGTGTCTCCCGTGCGTGGGTTCCTCGCCAGCCGCTCGCGACGTTGCTTCAGCCTGAAGGTGCCGAAACCCTCGACACGCAGGGACCCCTCGGAAAGCAAGAGGTCGGTCCACTGGTCGAGAACCTCGGCCGGGAGTTGGGTCTTCGGATTCACCTCGGGCCTCCCCGGGGAGTCAGTCGCCTCCAGAATTCGGCGATGCGGGCTGTTCGTGCGAGAGGCAATGGAGCGCACCCAGGCCGAGCACCAGATCGACGGCGTGGAGGCCGACCACCTCCCGATCCGGAAAGAGCGCGGTGAGCGTGTTCAGGGCGTGGCGGTCGGCCGGGTCGTTGAAGGTCGGGACCAGGACGAGGCCGTTCGCGATGGAAAAGTTGGCATAGCTGGCAGGCAGTCGCTGGCCGTCGAAGACGACCGGATCGGGCATCGGCAGCTCGACGATGCGAAGCGGCCGACCGTCCTGGTCGGAGGCTTCGCGGAGGCGGGCGAGGTTCTCGCAGAGGGGTTCGTGATTCGGATCGGACGGGTCGTCCTCCACGGCGGCGACGACCGTCGTCGGATCGACGAACCGGGCGATGTCATCGACGTGTCCGTGCGTATCGTCCCCCACGATCCCGCGACCCAGCCAGATCGTGTGTCGGGCGCCCAGGAAGTCCGCGAAGACACGTTCGAGATCCGCGCGGGCCAACCCGGGATTTCGAGCCTGCACGTCGGAATCCAGGAGACATTCCTCGGTCGTCAGGATCGTCCCACGGCCATTGACGTCGATCGCCCCGCCTTCGAGCACAACGCGGCGCCACGCGCCGTCCACCTCCACGCGCGGCTTCCAGCGGGTCAGGCCGAGTTCTCGGGCCATCTTGCGGGGCAAGCGGTCGTCGCGGCGGAAGTTGTCGTACTTGGCCCAGGCGTTGAACTTCCAGTCGAGGACGGCGACCGGGGAAATCTCGGTCCCCACAGACCTCTCACCGGGATTTGCGTCGCGTACGAGGAAGCTCGGAGCGGTATCCCGGAGCCACGAACGATCGGTCCGCGCCTCGAAGAATCGGACCCGGTCGAGCCCCACGCCCGCCGTCTCCAGGGCCCGCCGCGCCTTGCGAGCGTGCCGTCGATCCTCGACGACGATCTGGACCGGCTCCGCCCGCGTCAGAAGGCGGACGATCTCCGTATAGACCCACGGGATCGGGCCGAACTTGCCCGGCCAGTCCTCCGGGTTGTGCGGCCAGGCGATCCAGGTCGATTCGTGCGGCTCCCACTCGGCGGGCAAGCGATAACCCAGGGAGGCGGGTGTCGGATTCATGGGCGATCCCGGAGGAAGGTCTCGAAGAGGGGAAAAAGCTTCCCGTGTGGTCCACCGCCACACGTCCGCCAGGCTCAGGCCGTCCCGTTCAGGAACCTACGGATCAGGACAGAAACCTCTGCACGATCGGCCCGTACGCGTCGATGCGACGATCGCGGAGGAAGGGCCAGTGGCGGCGTGTCTCCTCGGCGAGACGGGGGTCACACTTCACGATCAGGACTTCCTCCGTGTCACGACCGGCACAGGCGAGGACCCGGCCGAACGGGTCGGCGACAAACGTGCCGCCCCAGAATTCGAGGCCGCCGTCGGACGGCCCTTCGTGACCGATCCGGTTCACGGCGGCGACATAGACGCCGTTGGCGATGGCGTGGGCCCGCTGCATCGTCTGCCAGGCATCGGCCTGGGCCTCGCCAAATTCGAGCTTCTCCGCGGGATGCCAGCCGATGGCCGTCGGGTAGAAGAGGACATCGGCGCCGCGGAGGGCAGTGAGGCGCGCCGCCTCGGGATACCACTGGTCCCAGCAGATGAGCGTGCCGACGGTCGCGTGCTCCGTCGCGAACGCCTGGAAGCCGAGGTCACCGGGGGTGAAGTAAAACTTCTCCAGGTAGAGCGGATCGTCGGGAATGTGCATCTTGCGATAGAGGCCGACGAGCCGCCCGTCGGCGTCGAGAACCACCGCCGTGTTGTGATAGACCCCGGCCGCCCTTCGCTCGAAAAGCGACCCAACGACCGTCATACCCGTTTCCCGAGCGACCGTGGCCAGAGCCTCCGAGGTGGGTCCGGGGATCGGCTCGGCGAGGTCGAAGTTGGCATGGTCCTCGGTCTGGCAGAAATACTGCGTCCGGAACAGCTCGGGCAAGCAGGCGACATTCGCCCCCCGACTCGCAGCCTCGCGGAGGAAGTCGCAGGCCCGCTGGACGTTCTCCTCGGGGTTGGTCGAGCAGCGCATCTGGATCAGGCCGAGAGTGAACGGCTTGGAATTCTGGGGCATGGTCGGGCTCTGAAGAAACCGGAAAGAACGCGGAGGCGCGGACCCCACGGCGAATTCGATGACGATGTCGGACTCAATGGACTGGCAAATCCCACCGCACCAGCGCGGAATGTGTGCTATAATTGACACTGGCTCCCCGCCCGTCGGTGGCGTCTCCAGACTCCCGAGGCTCACAGGGCGTCACGCCGGCTCGACGCGTCCCGGACGCCGAACGAACTTCAAAATGGGTAAGATCTCAAGTTAACTTTCTGGCTGCCAGTTATTTGCGACTGCCTGTTCCTCGTATTCGGGAGCGTCCCTCCCGCGTCCTCACGCCGTTCCGAAGGCGTCCCTCCAGCGTCCTCAGGGCGTCTCCGGAGCGTGACCACACCCCCCGAGCGTTCGCGGACAGCATAAAAAGGCGATCTTCGCCTTCCGGCGGGGCGGCCTGGGCGGGATTCGCGAAGCCTGGTTCGGGCGGTCGCTGGACCTTCCCGGAGGATCTCTTATAGCGGGTGCAAGACCCGGGCCGGAAGGGGAATCACCCGCGCGGCGGGGCCGCTGGGCGGTTGATTCCGGGACGTCCGGCCGGTAAGTTCCGGGCCGGGGCCACGGCCCTGGACCGAGTTCCGCGAACCCCCCGAGGATGTTCGACGATGGGCGCCGAAGACCGCATCAAAGAGCTGAAACTGGAACTGCCGCCCGCTCCCAAGCCGGTGGCGACCTATGTGACCGCCGTCCGCCTGGGCGATCTGCTGTACGTCTCAGGGCACGGCCCGCTCCGTCCCGACGGCACGATGCACACCGGCAAGCTCGGCGCCGACCTCGACCTCGCCGCCGGCCAGGCCGCGGCCCGACAGACCGGCCTGGCGATTCTCGCCACGCTCCGGTCACACCTGGGCTCGCTCGACAAGGTCGTCCGGCTTGTCAAGGTGCTGGGGATGGTCAACAGTACGACGGACTATACCGACCACCCCAAGGTCATCAACGGCTTCTCCGACCTGATGGTCGAGGTCTTCGAGGACGCCGGCAGAGGGGCCCGGAGCGCCGTCGGGATGGGCTCCTTGCCGGGGAACATTGCCGTCGAGGTTGAGGCGATCTTCGAGGTGGGGGCCTGACCGGCTTTCCGGGAGGTTGACGCCTTTGGAAACCGCCGAACCGCCCCGCCCCGGTCGCCTGGAGGGCCTCGCATGCCTGATCGTGGGCGGGACCGGCGGGATCGGCCTGGCCGCGTCGCGACGGTTCCTCGCTGAAGGAGCCCGGCTCGTCGTGGCTGGTGAGCCGGCCGCCGCCGGGATTGTCGATCGCGAGGGCCTGGCCCGCCTGGGTCCGATCCACGAGCGGGTCGTCGATCTCACGAGCGAATCGAGCGTGATGGAACTCTTCGCGGCGTCTAGCGATGCGCTGGGGGGCGACTCGACATCCTTCTTCACATCGCCGGGATCAGTGGTCGCCGGTTCGGGGACGGGCCCCTGCACGAGTGCCGCGTCGAGGGTTGGGAGCGGGTGCTGGAGGTCAATGCCCGGGGCGTCTTCCTGAGCAACCGCGAGGCCGTGAGGATCATGCTCGGTCAGCCGCGGGACCGGAATGGCTTGCGGGGCTCGGTGGTCAACGTCGGCTCGGTGGTCGATCGCTCGCCATCGCCCTGGCACTTCGGGACGTATGCCTACGCCGCGAGCAAAGGGGCCGTCCGAGCGATGACCCGCGCCGCCGCGTCGCGGTATGCGACGGAGTCGATCCGGTTCAACCTGCTCGAACCGGGACTGATCGACACGCCAATGGCTCAGCGGGCCGTCCAGGACACCGGCCTGAGGCCCTACATCGTCAGCAAGCAACCGCTCGCGAGCGGCCCCCTCGCGGCCTCCGACGTGGCCGAGGCGGCCCTCGCCCTCGTCGAGCCGGTCTCACGATTCGTCACGGGCGCCGTGCTGACCGTGGACGGAGGCTGGTCCGTGAGCGAGGGGCAACGGGGTGAGTAAGGCCAAAAACCAACGACCATGAACGAGAACTCCACTTCTCAGGACGTGCTGACGACTTACCTGTCCGCCGTCCGGCGTGCGCTCGACGGCATCGAGGCGAGCCAGCTCGAGCCGATCCGCCGTGCGGCGGATCGCTTCGCGACGACGATCCATCGCGGTCGGCTCGTGCACGTCTTTGGCACCGGCCACTCGCGGATGGCGGTCGAGGAGGTCTTCCCGCGGTACGGCTCATTCCCGGGCTTCCACCCGATCGTCGAGCTGTCGATGACGTATCACAACCCGGTCGTGGGCGCAAACGGGCAGCGACAGGCGATGTTCCTGGAGAACGTCCAGGGGTTTGGCCCGGTGCTCTGGAGGAACTTCGCCACCAGCCCCGTTGATAGCCTGCTCGCGATCTCAACCAGCGGCTGCAATGCCGTGACGGTCGACGTGGCGATTGAGGCGAAGCGGCTCGGGATGTTCGTCGTGGCCCTGACCGCACTCGCTCATAGCCGTGCCTCGACGTCGAAGCATGCGAGCGGAAAGCGGCTTCACGAGGTGGCCGACCTGGTTCTCGACCAGCAGGCCCCGGCGGGCGACGCGGTCGTCTGGATCGCCGGTCTGGAGACCCCCGTGGCGCCGGTTTCCAGCGTCACCAGTTGTACGATGGTCAACCTGCTGAAGGCCGAGGTCGCCCGGCGATTGACCGAGATCGGCGCAGCCCCGAGCGTCCTGACCGCCGCCTGTCACCTCGGCGCAGAGCGAGCCGCGACTCTGTTCGAACAGACGTATGATGAATACCGCCGGCGCGTTGGCGTGCTCTATCGTTGACCCTTTCCCCTCGTCATCGATCCACGGCTCTTCCTGGTTCGGCGAGTTTTCAGAACACGACACAGGAATCGGGGAACCGGGCCAACGGGGCGAACCTCGGCGATTGCGAAAGCGGCGCGGATTTTGCGGTTTGTTGCGACTGCCGACTTTCGACCTTCGAAGAGTCAACTGGCCGGACCAGCACCTCCCGGGATGTGTCTTCCCGGGACAGCCACGGGATCAGAGGGCTCGACCCGCGCGCTCGGGGGTCCCGGCCCGCTCAGGCCCAGCAGCCAAGGAGGCAGTCGAATGCGACAAACCATGCGAGCGACGGCCCTTGTCAGCCTGTTCGCGGTTGCGGCCCTGGTGGTCGCGGACAGCACGTCCGAGGCGTGCGGCCACCGACGGCGAACGCGAGGCTGTGGCGGCTGCGGTGGCGGCTATGTCGCCACTTGCGGCGGCTACGGCGGCCACGGCGGCGGTTACGGCGGCCACGGCGGCCACGGCGGCCACGGCGGCGGCTACGGCGGCTACAGCGGCGGCTACGGCGGTGGCGGCTGGATGAACTCCGGCGGCTACTACGCCGGCAACATGGGCTTGGGTTCGGGCATGGGCATGGGAGGCTACGGCGTCGGCTCGGCGTACCCCTATGGCGGTGGCTACGGCGGTTACGGTGGCTACGCTGGCAACTTCGGCAACGGCTTCGGTTCCGGCTTCGGCCGAGGGGTGGGCGCGTGGTCGAGCAGCATGCTCAACCAGGCTACCGGGCTCGGCGGCTTCGGCTATAGCAACTACGGCGGATACCCGGGCGGTTACGGTGGTTCTGGTCCCGGCTATTGAGTCGGAATGGCGGCCGCAGACAGTCCCGATCGGGTGGACAGGGAAGTCCGCCCTGCTGCCGGAAAGGGTGGTGTCGGGACTGCGATTCAGGCTCGTCCACGACCGCGGATCTGATCGCGGAGCTGCGCGGCACGCTCGTAGTCCTCAACCGCAACCGCCTCGTCGAGCTGCTCGCGGAGGGTCTGGCCGACGTCGAAGTTGCGTCGGATCTCGCGTTCGAGAAGCCGGAGCTGCTCGATGAGCGTCTCGTTGGGGACCTCGTCGGCGCCGAAGTCACGTTCCCAGGCGTGCTGGTGTTCGGTCAGGCGGTCGGCGCCCTCGCGGATCGCATCGACGGCCTCGTCCGCCTTGCGGCGTTCGAGGGCCAGGGCGGCCGCGGCCTGGGTCCGATGAAAGAGCACGAGACCGCGAAACCGCTCGTGAGAGGCCACGTAATCTTCATCGTCGCTGTGGCGACGGACGAAGTCCATCAAGGCGAGGGTGTGTTCAGCATCACGGAGCATCCGGTCGTAGCGCTGGAGGGCCAGCCAGGCCATCCGGCGGTGGTAGAACTGGATGAACTCGCGGTCCACCTCGACAAAGTGCTCGTTCGCCATGATCCACGGACGGGATCGGCCGCGGCCGGTGGGCTTGAGGCCCCGGCCGGCGGCGCGATGGCGCAAGTAATCAAGGTAGGTCCGAAAGCCGTGGGGACGGACACCGTCAGGACGCCCATCCATCTCCATCTGGAGCAGGCCGAGTTCCTGGCGGACCTGGAGGACCGTACGGCCGTCGCGGGCGCGGATCTCGCGGGCGATCGTCTCGCCGGGCTCGGGTTCGTAAGGCCAGCCGTGAAGGGCATCGTCGATGTCGCGTCGCATCGTGCTGTCCCCCGCCGACGGCCGGGCCTCCGGTTCTCTCGATTCTCCCTCGAAAGGAATTATAACGCAAGGCAAGCCGACCGGGCACCTCCGTTGCTTCCCGACCCCAAGGCTCGACCCCAAGCGGCCGTTGACACGCAACCGAAGCCGGCCGATGATGGGCCGCGATTGACCCCGATGCGACCGGAAGCGCCCCGACGCGAGACCGTTGATGTTCACCAGCGAGCCGCCGTTGACTCAGCGCATCGAGCGCTTGATCGAACAGACGCCGATCGTCGATCCCCACACACACCTGCGCTGCGACGAGCCGAATGCTCCTGACCTCGCCGCCTTGATGAACTATCACTGGCTCCAGACCGAGTTCGCGCTGTCGGGATGCCTCCCGCAGACCTCGACCCGGCCCTGCCTCCCGACGAGCGGGTTCGCCGCGCCTTGCCCTTCCTCCGTCGGATGCGCAACACGGCGATGTCCTGGTGCTTCTACCGGATCTTGCGCGACCTGTACGACTTCCACGACCCGAACCTCGACGTCGCGAACTACCGGGACGTCCTCGATCGAGTCGCTACGACGGGACGTGACCCGAACTGGGCGAAGCGCATCCTCAAGGAGCGTTGTCAGATCGAGAAGGTCGTGACCAGCCTCGGCAACAAGAGCGCGGATGACTCCCGGAACCCGGACTTTGTGGACTTCATGCTCGACGTCCACTACCTCTTTTGCCCCGGCGTCGCGACCGACCTCACCCCGTTCTTCGCCGGTCGGACCACGAAGGCCGAGTATTACGACGCCCTTACGACGATCCTCTCCGGCGAGCGGCCTTCCACGCCCGAACAACTCGATCGGCTCCTGCGAGACTGGCTCGATCGGACCGTGGAAGGACGCGTCCGCTTCTCGAACACGTTTATCCCGATCGAGCAACGGTTCCACCCTCCCGACCCGTCGGCCGTCGAGACGATTTTGCAACGGGCCGCAACTGGTCACGACCTGAACGACGATGAGGTCGACGCCCTGGTGTCGGCCGTGACCTGGACCGTGCTCGGGTGGCATCACGATCACCGCAAGGCCTTCCAGATCGCCGTGGGAGCGGAGTATTTCATCTGCGACGGCAAGAGCATCCCGCGGTTCCAGCCGATCTGGACGACCGAGATGGTCCGAGCCTTCCATCATTTCTCCGGAGCCAGGTTCGACGTCATGATGGCGTCTGACGTGCTCACCCACGAGTTGACGGTGGTGACCCGTCAGTTCCCCAATGTTTATACGTCGGGCTACTGGTGGCACAACTTCTTTCCGGGCACGATCGAGAAGATCGTCGGCTATCGCGTCCAGATGGCCCCGATGACCAAGTTCAGTGGCTTCCTCTGCGACGCGTACTATGCCGAATGGACCTACGGCAAGCTCCAGGTGGTAAAGAAGGCGATGGCCGCGGCGATGGCGAGGCTGGTCGAGTCAGGGTTCTTTGAGGAGGAAGAACTACCGGGCATCTTCCGACAGATCCTTCACGACACGCCCCGCGACCTGTATGAGCTGGGCTGAGGGTGTCCCGCGGGGAAGCACGAGACATCCGATGAACCCGCGCCCCTGCGTCTCGGTTGTCATCCCGACACTGAACGAGGCCGCCGCCATCGGCCCTTGCCTGGAGCGTCTGGCCCGTCAGGCCGCGGACGAGGTGATCGTCGCGGACGCGGCAAGCCCCGACGGTACCGCCTCACTGGCCGCGAAGCGCGGGGTACGGGTCGTGACTTCGCCGAGGGGACGAGGCGTGCAACAGAACCGTGGCGCGGAGTTGGCCAACGGGGATGTCCTGCTTTTCCTTCACGCGGATTGCGAACTGGAAGACGGTGCCCTCGATTGCTTGCGCCGCTTCGTAAGCCGCAACCCCCGCGTGCCGGGGGGGTGCTTCCGGATGCGGGTGGACGGGCGGGAGTGGACATTCCGTACCATCGACGCCACGGCGCACCTGCGGGCGGGCGTTCTGGGTGTACCTTACGGCGACCAGGGAATCTTCGTAACACGCTGGGCTTTCGAGCGCGTCCGGGGATTCCCCGAGGTCGCCTTGATGGAGGATGTGCACCTGGCGCTGCGTCTTCGAAAGCTCGGGAGGTTGGCTTTGCTCTCGAAGCAGATCGTCGTCTCGCCAAGACGCTGGCGCAAACAAGGGATTTTCCTCCAGACCCTCCGGAACTGGATGCTGACGGCGGCGGCGGCGGTGGGGGTGAGGATGGAGTTCCTGGCGAGGTTCTATCCGGTTATCCGCTGAGTCGGATGGGCGTGGTACGGGTCCCGGAGTCCTGCCAAGCGGACTCCGAGCCCACGAAATCGTGCTGGGCCTGGCTTCGCGACCAGGAGCCCGATCACGGCCTTCGATACGACGAGTATTCAAGCATCTGCTTTTCCAGGTCTTGTGGATAAGAGATTTTCACGTCGGTGATCGTGCCTCCCTCGTCGCGGACCGGTTCGAGCCGGGGCATCACGAAGCCGGTGTAGGAGGGCAGGTCGAGCGTCGCCACGCGGGCGACGACCTCGTCGCGAAGCTTCGGATCGAAGTGGATGCCGAAGGACTCGAAAAGCGATTTCGCCGCGTCGTAGTCTCCCTCGGACTTGATCCGCTGAACCTCGGCGAGGAGCCGGCCGACCCCCTCGTGGAAGGCGTCGGGATCAACGAGGACGAGGTAGGTTTTACCGTCGCGGTGGCGTTCCTCGATGGCCTTCGAGTGGTCCATCAGCCAGCGAACGATCATCTGACGGTTGCGCATGTGGTCTTCTTCAAGCTGGGCCCCCTCACGAACGCGGCGGAGCTGGACCAGGCCTCCGTTGCGGATGTAGCCCTCATACGCCGAGCGGGCCATTTCGGGCTGGTCGGCGGCGGCGATCAGTCCCAGTTCCGCGAGCTTGGGGTGGGGCATGTAGTACAGTGCGACGAGGTCGGCGCGACCTTCTTCGAGGGCGGAATAGAACTCCTTGATCGAGTCCTGCGGCTGGCCTTCGAGCTTCTCGGAGAGCCGGCCGGAGGCGTGGCCGATGACCTCGTGCATGTTGACGAGCAGATCGGATGAGAGGGCGCTCCACTTCTCGGCGCGGGCGGCCTCTTCATCGTTCCAGGCGAATTCCTTGCGGAAGGCGTTGGGGGTGGACTTGTCGTAAGCCTCGATAATGTTCGACAACGAGACCGATTTGCTGCCGTGTTCCTCGCGAACCTTCTGGTCATTCGGGAGGTTGATCCCGATGGGCGTGATGGGACCGCAATCACCCGTCTCGATGACGACCTCAATGGCGTTGGCGGTGATCCCCTGGACGTTCGGCTTTCGGTATTTCGCATCCCAGGGCATGTGATCCTCAAACCACTGCGCCTCGCTCGCAAGTTTCTTGATGGCCGCGGTCTTCTTCCGGTTGACGAAGTAAACGGCCGATTCCCAGGAGCCCTTGACGCCGCGCGGATCCATGTAAACCTCGATAAATCCATTGATCGTATCGACGGAAGCCTCCTTGTCCTCGACCCACGCGATATCGTAAGCGATGCGGTCCTCGGTGGCCCCGGTGCGATAGAAGCGGATGAGGGCCTTCAAGACCTTGGCCGTCGGCTGGGGCGCCGAGAGGGCGGCGGATTCGAGGTGACGAATGATGTGTGCGATCTCCTCGGAGTAGCGATCGCCGATACGATATGGCTCCTCGACGAGCCGGCCATCCCGCTTGACCAGCCTGGAGTTGAGTGGGAACCGCTCGGTAAAGCCCTTGAGGTCGTCCATCGTCATGCCGACATACAGGTTGTTCGCGCTTGATGCCAGGATGTCCTTGCCCCGGCCAGGGGTCTTGTTGGTGACGATGGGATCGAAGTCCGGGTCGAAGAACATCGGCTGGAGACGCTTCAAAAGGTCGTCGAGCGACTCGCCTGGTTTGGTGGGGAACTTCGCCCCCGATCCGGCGGCGGCGTGGGCCGCACGGGATAACTCCTCGGGCGTGCATTGGAGGACGAACTTGCGCGCGGTCAGGTTGTTGAAGGGGCCGCTATTGATCCAGAAAAGCTTGGTATAGCGAAGAATCTCGTTGATCGTTTTGGGATCGACCTCGTCATCGTGGGTGACGATGGCTTCAAGGAGGTCGCGCATCGCCAGCGAGTGAGCGTAGCGCTGGTCGTAGTAGATGTCACGACCGGCGATGGCGGCGCGGTAGAGATGCCACGTCAGAAGCTTCTGCTTGAGGGGCAAATCCTCGAAGCCGTCCACGTACACCTGCACGACAGCGGCGTCGTCCACCCGTTCCAGGAGATACTTGCGGTCGTCGTCGGGTTCGTCGCCGAGGGTGGGCCGGAATGAGGCGAGGAGGCTCATGGCGAGCCCTGCGAGCAGAATGCGGTCGAGGCGCATGGGGGAGTTCTCCACGGAGTCCCGATGAGGCTTCGATGCCAGGGGCCGTCGCCGCTCGCGCGGCTGGCCGGGAGAGGAGTCGCCATCATAACAGGGGGCCGGGCCAGCGTCAGAGCCGACTGACCAGGAGCGTCGAGAAGCCCGCGGTCCCGGCGGTGGTTTCCTGAAGGCGCGTCCATCAGCAATCGTCACGACCAAGAACCAGGCCCCATCCGGCACGCGTGCCGAACGGGGCCTGGCCCTTTGCGGGCGTGTGATCAGGATTGATCTTCGATCCTTCGACCGCGACGTCCGACGACGGAGAGTGTCGCTCAGAGATGGACCTTCACGCCGGCCTCCTTCAAAGAGGGGACCTGCTCCTCCCTGGCGGAGTCGGAAAGCGGGTTATCCTTGAGGTAGAGGCGAAGGAACGGGGCGATCCGCTGGGAGTCGGAGGCGTCGGCCTTGAGCCAATCGACCAGAGGGGCGAGGTCGCGGATCTGGTTGCGTTCCAGGACGAGCAGGTTCAGATCAGTCTGCTTGGTCAAGGCAGTGAGGTCGGAAACCTGGTTGTCGCTGAGGTTGAGGGTCATGAGCTTGTTGACCTCGGCGAGCGGAGCGAGGTCCTCGATCTTGTTGCGAGAAAGGTAGAGCGAAGCGAGTTTCTTCAAGGAAGTGAGCGGGGAGAGGTTGGAAACCTGGTTGCCGGAGGCGTCGAGGGCCGAGAGAGCGGTGAGTCCGGAGACGGCATCGAGCGAGGTGACCTGGTTGTCGGCGACCACCAGATACTGGAGCTTTTCCAGACCGGCGAGTGGGGCGATGTCGCAGATCTTGTTGGAGGCGAGGTCGAGTGACTGGAGATTCTTGAGACCGGCAAGGGGCTTGAGGTCCTTGATCTGGTTCTTGGAGAGCCTCAGCAGGGCGATGTTGGGGCAATGATCGAGACCGGAGAGGTTGGTTATCTCCTTGCCGGGGGCTTCGAGGATGTAGAGGTCGCGGAGCTTCTCGTCGTTCAGCTCGGTCTTTTCGTCCACGTGCAAGGCGGCACGGACGGCGGTCTCCAGGTTCTTGTCTGGGAAGTCTGCGGCGGAGGCCGACAGGGCGACGGCCAGAGGGGCCAGCACGGCCGCGATGGCAAGCGCACCGGGTCGGAGAGAGGCGGAAAGGCTCATGGTTGTGGTCCTCGCTGTCAAGTTGGTCACTGGGCCATGGCCAGCGGATCGCGGGGAATCGGGACAAGGGAGGGATCGCTGGCGGGCAGTTGCTTTCTATTTCGGGAGGCAAGGACGGCCAGGTCAAGAGGCGGACGGGATCAGAAAGGACTCGATGCAGATTCGCGACCAGCTCTCGAAGTGGTCGCGACCCTCCCACAACTCGGCGAGCGGCAGGAAACCCGACTCGGTCAGGCCGGTCTCCCGCGGAGTGACCTCCGGGCGCTCCAGTTCGAAGAGATGGACGACGCCCAGGTGGACGCGGCCGACGGGCGTGGCGTCGTCGTTGATCAGGCCGACGAGCCGGATCGCGCCGGGGCTCGAGATGGTGACTTCCTCGTCGATCTCGCGACGGAGGGCCATCTCGTAGGCATCGCGGGTTGCGCGACCGTCGGCGTCCGCCTCATCGACGTGGCCCCCCACGCCCAGCGAACGCAGGCGGTGCAATCGCGACTCCCCCTGGGCCGTACCACGCGTGTAGCAGAAGACATGCGAGCCGGCGCGAAAGACGACGTAAGGGATGATCTGTTTGTAACCGGGGTCGTCCTCGACCTCGAACCGCGGCCGGAACTCGGCCTGGCTGGGTGCAAGCAGGGTGTCCAGGTAGCGCCCAGCTTCGTCATGAAAACCCTGAAAACGGCCGAGTCGATCCAGGGCCTCTGACGGGACCACCAGGACGCGGCCAGCATGGGTGTGGCTCACGGACGAACTCCTGAAACGATCGTTTGGTCACGGCGCGCGGGTTCCCGGGCCAGGTCGCCACCACTTCCACTATCGACGCTGGGATCAGAAAAAGCCCAGCCAATCCTGACGGCCCCTGGGCTGCGATCAGTGTTGTCAACGCGCAGCACGAAACCCGCCAGGCCGCGAACGGCCAGGCGGGTCGGTGGTCAATCGGCGAGGGGTGAGCGATGAGGTTCGTCTGCCGGGTGGGCCAGGGGCTGGTTTTACGGTCAAGCCGTGACGGTCACCTTCCGGGCTCGGCGGGTCTTGCGAACCCAGCCGACGAGGCCGACGGCACCGCCGAGACCCATCAGGACGAGGCTGCCCGGCTCGGGCACGGCACTGAGCGAACGCAGGGTGATCGAGAACCTTCCGGCGTCGCCACGGGCGCTGGGCGGGACGAAGTTGAAGCCGGTGATCTGGTACGTTTCGTTCGGGCTGATCTTGATGATCGTGTCCGACGGATTGAAGGCGTAGCTCATCGTCCGCATCTTGGAGCTACGGCCGGGGCCGAGGGTACTCTGGATCATGCCCGAGACGGAGATGTCGGCGGCGCCGTCGGCCACACCGCCCGTCGACTGGGTGAAGTTCCGCAGGTGGATGTTGAAGTTGAAGCCGAACTGGACGTCGTTCTCCAGGGGCGTGTTGTCGGTGGTGAACACGTAGATGTCACCGAAGGTGATGTCGGTGCCGCCGGGCGTGATGTTCACGCGGTCGGTCAAATCCTGCTTGAATTGGTAGGGGCTGGTGTCGAGTTGGATGGTTGTGCCACCATCAGTCACGACGTTGACCAGCTGGTTTGGGGACGTGGTGCTCGGCGATGCCACCACGTTGCTCGCCGGCGTGATCGTGAGGTCCGACCCGTAGGTGATGAACCCGGCCCGGGCCTGGCCCGTCAGGGCCCAGAGAACCGTCAGCAGGCAAGCCGCCTTCGATGCGCGCGCAGCATGAGGGAAAAGCGTGTGCAGCATGTCAGCTCCTCGTGAAATCCATTCCAGTTACCGTCCACCCCGTCCGTGGGCTCAAGGAGCCCCGCCGGTGACAGCGGCACACCATATCGGCCGAGGACGCTCCTGGCAACACCATTTTTGGAAGGTTTTTACCCATTTTTTCGGAGCCATCAGCGGAGGATCAGCATGGCGTCGCCGTAACTGTAGAAACGATAGCGTCGGCTGATGGCCTCCTCATAGGCGGCGCGTGTGAGGTCGTACCCGGCCAAGGCGGCGACGAGCACGAGGAGGCTGCTGCGGGGCAAATGGAAGTTGGTGATCAGGGCGTCGAGACCCCGGAAGAGATGGCCTGGCTGGAGGTAGAGGGCCGTCTCGCCGCGAAATGGGCGAAACGTGCCATCGGCCTGCGCCGAGGTCTCCAGGGTCCGCGACGAGGTCGTGCCCACGGCGACGACCCGGCCGCCACGGCCTCGCACGGCGTTCAGCGCCTCGGCGGCCGTCGGCGGCAGCTCGGCCCACTCGGCATGGAGGACATGCTCGGTGATCGACTCAGTCTCGATCGGGCGGAAGGTGCCGAGGCCGACGTGGAGGGTCAGGTCCACGCGCTCGATTCCATGAGTGGCCAGGCGAGCGAAGAGTTCCGGCGTGAAGTGGAGCCCGGCGGTGGGTGCGGCAACGGAGCCAGGCACGGCGGCGAACGTTGTCTGGTAGCGCTCGCGGTCGCCCGGCCCCTCGCGACCCTTGCGGATATAAGGCGGCAGCGGAATCGTGCCGTGACGTTCGAGCAAGGTCAGTGCCGGCTCAATGCTCTCGGGCCGAACCACCCAGCGACCTGCCTCACCGCGCTCGACCAGCACGAGGTCCAGGCCATGGCCAACGCGAACCCGCTCACCCTCGCGGGGACGGCCTCGGGTGGTGGCGAGTATCTCCCAGCAATCGTCCGAGAGAACGCGCAAGAAAAGCCCCTCCCAACGGCCGCCGGTGGCCACGCGGTGGCCGAGAAGACGGGCCGGCACCACTCGGGAGTTGTTGCGGACGAGTACGTCGCCAGGGTTGAGCAGGTCGGGCAACTCGGCGAAGACACGATGCTCCCAGGTGTTCGCGCCAACCCTCAGCACCATCAAGCGTGAGCGGTCCCGTGGCTCGACGGGCTGCTGGGCGATCAGCTCAGGCGGCAGCTCGAAGTCAAAATCGCGGGTTTGCAAGGCCCTTCCCCGGATAGCGGGTCTGGTTCAGAATGGAAGTAGCCAGACCGGACGAATCAGGATCAAGAATGCTCGCGATTCACAACGGAGGAATCGGTCCTTTTTTAACTCCGCCAGACCCAGCGAGTCCGGTCCCATCTTCATTGTAACGACCCTGTGCAATCGATCGCGAAGCGACTAGCGACCGCCCCCGCACGGACCTGGCCGGGACGGCCGGTGCGGATCGCTCTGGTCATCACGGAGCTGGACGTCGGCGGCGCGGAACGGGCGATCGTGGCCCTGGCGACGGGCCTCGACCGGTCGCGTTGGGAGCCCGCCGTGATCGCCCTGGGGCCGGAAGGACCGTTGGCGGCGCCGCTGAGGGAGGCCGGCCTCGGGGTGACATTCCTGGGCATCTCCCGATGGCAGCCGTGGAAGGCCGTGTCGCGACTGGCCGGAGCCTTGAAGGCATTTGCCCCGGAACTGGTCCAGAGCTTCCTGTTTCATGCCAACGTGGCCAGTCGCCTGGCGGCGACACGAGCCGGTCGGCCGTGGGTTGTGGGCGGTCTGAGGGTCGCCGAGCGAGAGAAGGCCTGGCATCGGGTATTCGACCGGCTGACCTGCCGGCTCGCGGCCGGTTCGGTCTGCGTCTCGGAGGGAGTCCGGCGATTCAGCCGGGAGGTCGGGAAACTGCCGGACCAGAGGTTGACGGTGATTCCGAACGGCGTCGATCCCGCCCCGATCGATCGGGCCGAGCCGATCGATCGGGCGACGATCGGGATACCACCGAGGGCACACCTGCGCTCTTCATCGGGCGGCTCACCCAACAGAAGGGGGTGCCGATTCTGATGGAAGCCGCGAGGCGCGTAGCCGACGCCCGACCAGACTGGTTCCTCGCCATCGTGGGCGACGGCCCAGAACGCCGGGCCCTGGAGGCGAGCGCCGGAGCCGATCTGAGGCTCGCCGGTCGTCTGCGATGGCTGGGACGGCGGGACGATATCCCGTCACTCCTGCGAGCGGCCGACGTGCTGGTCCTGCCCTCGTTGTGGGAGGGAATGCCAAATGTTGTGCTGGAGGCGATGGCGGTGCGCCGGGCGGTCGTTGGTACGGATGTGGAGGGGACCTCCGATCTGGTCGAGCCGGGTCAGACGGGCTGGATCGTCCCGCCGGGCGATCCGATCGCCCTGGCCGAAGCCCTCGAAGAAGCGGCCAGCGACCCGGCGAGGCTGGATCGGTTCGGCAATGCGGGGCGGGCGCGGGTCGAGGCCGAGTTCACCCCCGCGCGGGTTGTGGCCGCCTATGAACATCTCTGGGCGGGCTTGCTCGGTCTTGAGATTTCGACCTCATTGCGTTAATGAGGGCATAATAGCATGTGGAAAGCTGTCGGTTCGACCTCAACCCGCGGTTGGCCTCGGGCCGATGTACGAAAAGGCGCCTTGCGACCCGAGGCCCAAGGAGGCGGGGTTGACAGGATCGGCAGGATGGGTAGAGTCGCCAGGGAAAGAATCCCCCTCGATCGATGGCCAACCGCCGATCCGAGATGTCCCGCGATCCGTCGAGCCGGCCGTGTCCTCTGAGCCCCGAGTACCGACTGAAGCCTCGACGCACCAACCCGTCTTGCTGGCGGAGGTGCTCCACTGGCTCAACCCTCACGAGGGCGCGGTGATCGTCGACGGAACCGTGGGCGCGGGCGGACATGCGGCGGCCCTGGCGGAACGGGTCGGTGAGTCGGGTCGGGTGATCGGCCTGGACCGCGACCCCGACATGCTTCGACTCGCCGAACTGGCGACCCGAGGGCGGCGGGTGACCTTGGTTCAGGACCCATACAGTCAGACCGGCGAGGTTCTGGAGCAACTCGGGCTGGAGGCCGCCGACGGGTTCTTGCTCGACCTGGGCCTGTCGTCCGACCAGCTCGCCTGGTCCCAGCGCGGGTTTAGCTTCCAGGCCGAGGGGCCGCTCGACATGCGTTTCGATCCGGAAGGCGAGACGACCGCCGCCGACCTGGTCAACCGGCTCAAGGAGGCGGAACTGGCCGATATCTTCTATCAATACGGCGAGGAACGACATAGCCGCCGAGTAGCGCGGCGGATCGTCGAGGAGCGGCGGAAGGAGCCGATCAGGACGACCGGCCGTCTGGCGGCGATCGTGCGGCGGAGCATCCCCGGCAAGTGGGGTCCGATCGACCCGGCAACTCGCGTCTTCCAGGCGCTCCGAATCGCGGTCAACCGTGAGTTGGAACACCTCGACGCGGCGCTCGCCCATCTGGCCGACTGGCTCCGGCCGGGTGGCCGGGCGGCAATCATCAGCTTCCACTCGCTCGAGGACCGGCGGGTCAAGTGGGCCTTTCGCAACGACCCGAACCTGACGGTCTTGACGAAGAAGCCAGTCGAGGCATCGCCCGAGGAAATCCAGCGAAATCCCCGCGCACGAAGCGCGAAACTGAGGGTCGCGGAACGATGCACGAGACCCAGACCGGCCAGTCCCGAACCCCATCCACCGTCGCCTCTGAGTCCGCGCTGAAAGTCGGGGACGCGGTCGAAGCCGCGGTGGACTTTCCAGGCACCGGCTCCAACGAGGAACCGGAATCGGTCCCGGTCCCCGAGTCGGCCAAGGGGGGATCGCCCGTTCGACGTCGCGTTCTGAGCCTGTCGGCCCTACATCCTGGCGGGATGACGAGCCTCGCGTTCGGTTGGAACACCCGCTTCAAGGTGGCCGTGGTCCTCTCCTTCGTGATCCTTGTCTCGGTCCTTGTCGCTGACCGGGTTCGCAAGGGGGCCGACGAGCCCCCGCTACCCAAGGTCGCCGGCCAGGACAAGGGACAACGCGAGCCAGACCCTCTTCACCGGCCTGAGCCTCCGCCCGTGACACCGAACCCCGACTCGTCCCAGCCGAATCCGTCGGTCGCCAGGGCACCCGAACCCGCCGATGATTCCGAGACCCGGCCACCCGTGCCGCGACATCCTCTCATGAGCGACGGCGTGTTTCGCACCTCGGCCTCCGACGTGACTCCACCGGAGCCGGCCTTGCCCGAGGAGACTTACCCCGCAAGCCCGATATCGCCGGAGGCGACCCAGCCGCCCTTGCCCGTGACACAAGATCTGGCCCCCCAAAACGTGGCACCGGCGACCCCGCAACCGCCCGGAGAACCGCCAGAGTTGTCGGGTACTCATCCCCCCGACCCGATCGTGACGGTGCAGACACCTCCAATCAACACGCCGGACGACGATCCTTCCGTTAATTCCCCCGAGCCCAAGAGCCCCCCCGACCTTGCTGCGGCGGGCACCTTGCAGGGTCCCCTTCAGGAGCTTTCATTACCGGTTCCGGCGACGACAGTTGCAGAGAGTCTGCGACCGGCCGATACGGAGGTGGCCGCATCGCCCTCGGCGCCGGTCGCGACGGAATCACTCGGCTCGCCGCCCATCACGACACCGGGCCAGCCACCGATCGATGTGATGCAGGCACCCCCCGTCGATTCGCAGGCTGGGCTGCCAGAACCGAACTCGCCCCAGGCGCCCGCGGTGCCTCAGGCGCCTGCGGTCGCGAGTCCGGCGGAACCTGCCGAACCGCCCGCTGTCGTGACACGAGAGGAACATGCCGGGAATCCGCAGCCTACTAGTGAGGCGTTACCCATAGGTCCCGGGGTCTCGATAGCGATGGCGACGCCAGGATCGAGTTTCCCCGCAGCAAATCCGGAGGGCAAGATCCTGGAACCGTCGGCCACCGCGACGTCGGAGCCAGTCTCCCCAGGTACCGACCTGCCGGAACCCTACACGCCGACCGACTCCGCAGATCCGAATCCGCCACCGACACCCTCGCCCGTCGCCGCGCCGCCATCCGCGTCGCCGCTCGACACTGATCCGCCGCTCCGGTTCAACTCGTCGACGACCCCCTCCGGAGAACCCGCGACACTCTCGCTGGTCGAGGTGCCGAGAACCCGTGTGGAGGCGAGCGACGATGTGGTGGGTAGCCAGTACGTGGCGATCACGCATGTTGTTCGTCGTGGCGAGAACTTCTTCACAATCGCCCGGTATTACTACGGCTCGGGCCGGTTCTACCGCGCCTTGTGGAAGGCCAACGCCGAGCGGGTGCCGAAGATTGATGAACTTTACGTCGGCACCTCGATCCTCGTCCCACCGCTAGAAGAACTGGACAAGACTTTCATCGACCCACCTGGTCCGCGACCCGTGGTCGGTTCGTCACCCTCCTCGTCGCTTTCCCCGGGTCGAACGTCGCGACCCGCCCGCGATGACCAAGCCGAGCGGACCGCCAGCACGCGTGCGGTCTCGACCGGAGAGGTTGAACTCGACTTGCCGGAAGCCGACCCGGCGAGATCGCAGGCCCGGCCGCGTCGAGCGCCGGAGCCCGCGGTCCGACCTGAGCCCATACCAGCCGCACGGTCCAGGATGCGGGTTCACATTGTCGAGCCGTACGAGACATTGCGCAGCATCGCACGCGAGGAACTCGGCGACTCGCGATGGGAGGATGAACTCCTCCGACTCAATGCCGATCAGATCGCTGATCCGTACAATCTTAGCGTGGGGCTCCGACTACGATTGCCGGAAGGTTCGCGGCGCGATTGAGTCGCCGGAGACTTCCACCGGCCCCTCACTACCGCCCATCCCGGCGAGCGAGAGTTGATGTGGTGCGGCCGGGTCAGTGGCTTCACGCCGCACGAGGGACTCTGGAGACATCCCGGAAGAACGTCGGAGCTAGAGTTCTCGGTGGGAGAGCCGGGGGGTGGCCGTCCCACTCGAAGAGTGTTCCTGGATCAGCCCTCTGCCATCGTCGAGTCTCCTGTTCCTTCCGTTGCCCGGGCCACACGCGATAGACTGAAGCAGTCGCGAGGGTGACGGTTTCCAGGGGATGGACCGGGCCGCCGCGCGGATCAGGAGTCTTACAGACGATGAGCGGCGGTTGGGCAAACGAGCGGAGAACGCAGGACGACGACGAGCAGACCCTCCGAAGCCTCGGCTACGCGCAGGAGCTGGCGCGGAGAATGGGCGGGTTCTCGAACTTCGCGATCTCGCTGTCGATCATTTGCATCCTGGCGGGTGGGGTGACGTCGTTCCACCTGGGTCTCTGCGGTGTCGGTGGGGCCTCGATCGGGCTGGGATGGCCGCTGGCGGCGATCTTCTCACTAGTCGTGGCCTTGACGATGGCGCAGGTCGCCTCCGCGTTCCCGACGGCCGGAGGGCTTTACCACTGGGCGGCGATCCTGGGCGGTCGCGGCTGGGGCTGGGCCACCGCCTGGTTCAACCTGGCGGGTCTGATCACGGTGCTCGCCGCGATCAACGTCGGGGCGTATCGCTTCGGCTTGGAGGCGCTCGGCCCGCACCTCGGCATCGACCCGCGAGATCTGAGCCCCACGGTCAACTGGTGGTTGCAGGCGTCCTGCGTGGCCCTCATCACCGGCTCTCAGGCCGCTATCAACCACCTGGGAATCCGGGCGACGACGCGGTTGACCGACTTCAGTGGCTACTGGATCTTGCTGGTGTCTCTGGTGCTTACACTGACCTTGCTCGCCTTTGCACCCGGGCTCGACCCGTCGCGCCTCCTGCACTTCGCGAACTACAGTGGCACCCGGGGCGGCGGCGTCTGGCCCTCGACGGGCAACCTGGCAATGCTCTTCGCGCTCGGTCTGCTGCTACCGGCCTACACGATCACCGGCTTCGACGCCTCAGCCCACACTGCGGAGGAAACCCGGGGCGCGGCGCGGCAGGTGCCTCGGGGAATCGTACGTTCGGTGATGGTTTCGGGTGTCGCCGGCTGGATCATGCTGGCGGCCGTCGTGCTCGCGATCGACGACATTGACCGTGCCGCCGCTCGGGGCGAGGGGGCGTTCCTTTTCATACTTGACCGGGCCTTGCCCGGCGGTCTCACTGTGGCCCTGGCCGCGGGGATCGCGTTGGCGCAATACCTCTGCGGGCTGGCAACCGTGACCTCGGCTTCACGGATGGCCTTCGCCTTCGCCCGCGACGGCGGGATGCCGTTCTCGAAGGTACTGCGGCGCGTCAGCCCGCGGCGTCGCACCCCCTCGGTGGCCGTCTGGACCGTCGCAACCGCAGCAGTCCTGTTCACGCTCGATACCCCAGTCTATGCCACGATCACGGCGGTCTGTACGATCTTCCTGTACATCTCCTATGTCGTGCCAACGGGGCTCGGATTCGTTGCCTACGGCCGGGCCTGGACGGCAATGGGCCCGTGGAACATCGGCCGCTGGTACCGGCCGCTGGCGGCCCTGGCGATGGCGGGTTGCCTGGGCTTGATCGCCATCGGGATGCAGCCGCCGAACGAGAAGGCGGCGTGGGTGGTCGGCGGCGTCTGTGTGGCGCTCGGAATCGCCTGGTTCGCGTTCGCCAGACGACGATTCCCTGGACCGCCAGTGGTGAGCCTCGCCAGCCCCGGGTCGGAGGCGTGAGACCGAAATCCCGGATTTGGAAGATTCTCTCCCTGACGTCGGGTCGACGTCGTAACCCTCGCATCACCCATGAGGAGTGGATCAACATGAATCACCGGACCTTCCGGGCGATCGGCCTCGCCCTCGGGCTAGCGCTGCCCCTCCCACTCGTTGCCAACGGACAGGACAAGCCCGAGGAGGGGAAGTGGATCAGCCTTTTCAACGGCAAGGACCTGGACGGCTGGACGGTCAAGGTCCAGGGTTATGAGCCGGGGGACAACTTCGGGAATACTTTCCGCGTCGAGGACGGAATCTTGAAGGTCTCCTATGACCAGTACCCCAAATTCGACGGCAAGTTCGGCCATCTGTTCACCAACCACAAGTATTCTCATTACAAGCTGCGAGCGGAATACCGCTTCGTGGGTGAGCAGGCGCCGGGCGGACCGCCCTGGGCCTTCCGCAACAGCGGCCTGATGATTCACGGTCAGACCCCGGAGAGCATGCGGAAGGATCAGGACTTCCCTGTCTCGATCGAGGTCCAGCTCCTGGGCGGCGACGGTCAGAAGGAGCGGCCGACGGCGAACCTCTGTACTCCGGGCACCAATGTTGTCATGAACGGCGAGCTGATCACCCGCCACTGCACCAACTCGCGGTCGAAGACCTACCACGGCGACCAGTGGGTGACCGTCGAGGTCGAGGTCCACGGCGATGGCAAGATCATCCATCGCGTGGCGGGCGAAACCGTGCTGGTGTACGAGAAGCCCCAACTCGACGAGCGTGACGCCGACGCTCAGAAGCTCATCAAGGATGGAGAGAAGTTGATCAAGGAAGGCACGATCTCGCTCCAGTCCGAGAGCCATCCGGTCGAGTTTCGCAAGGTGGAGATCCTTCCCCTGAAGGACTGACCGCCCCCGGCACTGATCCTCAGCAGATCACCGGCTCATCACTGATCTTGATGATGGCGGAGGCGCCGCCGTCGATCGGGAGGAGATGGCCGGTGATCATCGCCGCGGCCTCGGAGGCGAGGAAGACGACCGGACCGACGACGTCCTCTGGCTCCCCAAGCCGTCCCAGAGGAACTCGGTCGAGGATGCGACTGAGGGCCGACTGGTTCGCGAGCAAGGGCCGGTTCATTTCCGTCCGGAACCAGCCGGGCGCGACGGCATTGACGCGGACACCATCCCTGGCCCATTCGGCGGCCAGGTCGCGAGTGAGAGCGGCGATCGCCCCCTTGGTGCTGCAATAGATCGCGTTGCCTCGGCCCAGGCCGACCAGCCCACCACCCAATGCTGATACGTTGATGATGCTGCCAGAGCGACGGGCGACCATCGGTCGGCCGACCTCACGGGCCATCAGGAACGTGCCGATCTGGTTGATCCGGATGACCTCCTCCCACTCTGCGGCCGTCCAGTCGTCGAGCGCGATCCTCCTGGTGATCCCGGCATTATTGACGAGAATGTCGATCTGTCCGAAGTGCTCTATCGCCGCCGCGACCGTACCACGGACGTCCTCCTCGCTGGCCACGTCCCCAGCCAGAGCGATCGCCTTGCGTCCCAGGCCGCGAATCGCCTCTGCGGACGCCTCTGCCCCCGTCGGCTCGCGATCGACGAGCGCCACGTCGGCTCCCTGGCGGGCGAGTCCCAGCGAAATCGCCCGGCCAAGGCCTCGCGCAGCGCCGGTGACGAGGGCGGTCCGTCCGCTGAGGTCGAAGAGGGACGAGGGCACTTCGGGTTCCTCCAACGGCTCAGGTCAATCGGTCCCCTGCGGGATCGTCTCGGTAACATCGACGCGGAGCCAGCAGAGAGCGCCGAGGAAGTAGCTGGCG
Source organism: uncultured Planctomycetales bacterium (assembly GCA_963752755.1). GTDB lineage: Bacteria > Planctomycetota > Planctomycetia > Isosphaerales > Isosphaeraceae > CAVVZJ01. The sequence goes on from CAVVZJ010000022.1 coordinate 65,066, forward strand.
GAGAAGATCACGAACGGCAGCGTCAGCGATTCCCGATGCAGCAACTCACCCGTCACCAGGGCGGCCACGGCCGCCATCAGGCTCGCCATCATATTCATGGCGCCGGCGAGCGTGCCGGCGTGTCGCTCACCGATGTCGCTGGCCGCAGCCCAGGCCGGCCCCATCGCGAGGTCATTCCCGATGAAGATCAACGCATAGACCACGCCGAGCCAGATCGGGCTCCCGATCCAGGGTGGAAGCAGCATCATCGCTCCCCGCCAGTGCCATTCCCGACCCGCCGACCAGCCGGCGTCCCCAGCGTCGATGACGCGAGCGGCACAGCAGTCGGTCGGAGAGCACGCCGCCCGAGATGCACGCCAGCACGCCGAAGGCGAACGGCACCCCGGTGAGCCACTTCGACGTGTCCTTGCCGAAGTGGCGAAACTCTTCGAGGTAATTCGCATTCAGGAACAGGAAGAAGTTCCCGCTGTAGCCGAGGAAGCCGTACATCAGCCAGAGCGCCAGACGTTCGTCGAACCGCAGCATCGCCCCCCAGGGGCGCCGTGGTGCGTGGCCGGCTTCCGCGCCGCCCGTCCCGAGGCGATCAGCGTCCGCTCGGCCTCGTTGACACGAGGCGACTCCTCCGGCCGGTTGCGGAACCAAGGGCCGACCGCCAGGCACCAGAAGAATCCCAGGCCCGCGCCGACCGCCAGTGGATATCGCCAGTTGCCCAGATCTTCGAGCAACTCCACCATCAGCAGAGGTGCCAGCATCCCGCCAACCCGGCTTGCCATCCAGACCAAGCCCTGTGCCAGGCCCCGCTCTGTCGTCGGCATCCAGTCGGCCATCACCCGCGAGAGCAACGGGAATGTGCCCGCCTGGAACATTCCGAACAGGAACCGGAGGACCAGCAGGAACCCGAGCTGCACCGTCAGCACTTTCGGCAGCAGACCCGCCATCGCCACACCCGCCGTCATCGTCGAGCCGCCAATGACGACCGCGATCAACAAGTGCCGCGACCCGAAGCCGATCGCCCAGCCGACCCCAGGGGACTTCAAAGACCCCATAAGCTATCATGAAGGCAACCGTCATGTACCCCAGATGCCGGACGTCCATCCCGAGGTCATGGAGCATCTCCGTCGAGATCGACTGAAACCCCGCGCGGTGGATGTAGGTGATGACCGCCAGGCGCAGGCCGCACCCAGCACGAGAACACGCATCGCGCGACGCCGGGCCGCGTTCGGGCAGTCCCCCGACCGGCCTGGGTCCCACCGCCCTCGCTCGCCCGATCTCGTTCGGAGTCGTCATCGTCCCTCCGGATTGTCGGGGGCACTGTCCCAGAGCCCAAGCGCGACGCAGGAAGTCCGCCGAGTCGCGGGCCGCCACGTCCCAGGCCAGGCCGCGGTAAACCTTCAGGGACACGAACCGATCGTATCCCGCCTGCTCCAGTTCCGACAGGACCCCGCGAAAATCCAGGTGCCCCCCGCCGAACGGGCCGCCGGTCGTCTCGCAGAGGTGGACATGACGGGCCTTCGGCCCATGCAGCCGGATCGCGTCAAGGATGGACTTTTCCTCGATATTCAGATGAAACGTGTCGAGCATGTAGCCGAACGCCGTCGAGCCGACCCGTTCCGCCATCGCCGCTGCCTCGGCGGCGCTGTTGTTGAACCCGACCTGGAGGTGATTCACCGGCTCCAGCACCACCGCGACGCCCCGTTCCTCGGCCGCCGGCGCCAGCCGACGGAGGCAACCGGCGATCCGCTCCAGGGCTTTCGCCTCGTCGGGTTCATCCGATCGCAACCCCTGCATCAAGCCGACCACGATCAAGGCGCCCAGGACCGCGGCCTGTTCCACGTAGTCCCGCAGCCGGGCGACGGCCCGTTCCCGGATCGCCTCGTCCGGGCTCGACAGGCAAAGCCCCTCGTTCGGATACGACCAGCCCGTGAGCAGCGAGACCACCGGCATTCCCGACCGCTCGGCGAGCCTCGCGACGTCCTCGATCGCATACGGCAGCGGGTGGAAGGCCGACAAGCTCGATCCCGTCGTAGCCGAGCGAGGCCAGGGTCTCCATCCGTCGGGCCAGGTCGTCGAGCTGTCGAATCGGCTCATAGAACAGGAAGCTGGTATTTCATGATCGTTTTCCATCGTGATTCGCACCTCGATGCTCCGGCATGAGAGATACGCCCCGGCGCGGCCGACTGCAAGGGTGGTACCCGGAATTCGATCGGCTCAGCACGTCGTTCCTCACCTCATGCGAACCGACGCCGACTCTGGCATGCCGGCCCCCGATCGAGGATAGTGGGCCTGAGTCGCTTTTCCGGATCACTCTCCCGGCTCGCCTTTCGATGGACCGACTCCATGCGGCAAATCGCCCCGACTCTCGCGCTCGGACTCGCCTTCTGTGTTGGCCTCGGGCGTTCGGCCTCCGAGGCTTTCCCCGAGTCCGAGCCTCCCTCGCCTCAATCGATTCTCGCGAGCCTGCGGCTGGCCGATCCCGACTTGATCGTCGATCTGGTCGCCTCCGAGCCCGACGTGGTCAGCCCCGTAGCGATCGCCTGGGATGAGAACGGCGTCCTTTTCGTGGCCGAGATGGCCGACTACCCCGCCGGTCCTGGCTCCGGCCGCATCCGGCGGCTGGAAGACCGTGACGGCGACGGCCGCTTCGAGCGCGTCACGGCCTTCGCCTGCGGTCTGCCCTACCCCAACGGCCTCCTGCCCTGGAATGGTGGCGTGCTCGTCACCGCCGCCCCCGACATCCTCTTTCTGCGCGATGCCGACGGCGACGGCGTGGCCGACGAGCGCCGGGTCATCCTCACCGGCTTCGTCGAGGGCAACCAGCAACTCCGCGTCAACGGCCTCGCCCGGGGGCTCGACAACTGGATCTACGGCGCCAACGGCCGCAGCGGCGGCCTCGTCCGCCCCCCCAACGTCCCCCCAGAGCAAGCCGTCTCGATCGACCGCCACGACTTCCGCTTCCGTCCGCGGACCGGTCAGGTCGAGGCCGTCGCTGGCTTCAGCCAGTTCGGTCTGCCGCGCGACGACTGGGGAAACCGCTTCCCGTCGTGGAACACCGTCCCCCTGCGCCACGTCGTCCTCGAAGACCGCGACTTGACCCGCAACCCGTACCTCGCCGAGCCCTCCACCGTCGCCCCGATCCTTGACACCGCCGACGGCGGCCGGGTTTACTCCCTCGCCCCGCCCCAACCGCGCTTCAACGCCGAGTCGGTTGCCTTCTTCAATGCCAGTTGCGGCCCCACGATCTTCCGCGGTGATGCCCTCGGTCCCTCCTATCGCGGCAACGCCTTCGTCTGCGAACCGTTGACGAACATCGTCCATCGCCGCCTCCTCGAACCCGACGGCCCCACCTTCCTGGCCCGTCGCGCCGAGCCGGGCCGCGAGTTCCTCGCCGCCACGCATCCCTGGTTTCATCCCGTCAACTTGGCCACCGGCCCCGACGGCTCTCTCTATGTTGTCGATTTCGGCCCGCGCTGGTCGAGCATCCCGCCTTCGTCCCCGAGGCGATGCGCCCCACGATCGACTTCCGCGAAGGCTCCCAGACCGGCCGCCTCTGGCGGGTCCGCCGCCGCGACGGAAACAACACTCGACCGGACCAGCGACCCCAGCTCGGTCATGCCGATCTGGCCCAGCTCGTCGCGGCCTTGAACCAATCCAACGGCTGGTGGCGCGACACCGCCCAGCGCCTCCTGGTCGATCGCCGTGACAGGGCGGCCGTCCCCTTGCTGGAACACCTCCTCGAAACGAGCGAGTATCCCCTCGCTCGCGTCCATGCCCTCTGGACGCTCGACGGCCTTGAATCGCTGCGAGACCCGCTGATCCTCCGCTCCCTGAACGACCCCCATCCGGGCGTCCGCGCAGGCCCTCCGCCTCTGCGAAGGTCGGGAAGGCCGCTTCGCCGCAGCGATCCTGGCATTGGCCGACGACCCCGACCCCCGCGTCCGGTTCCGCTGTGCGCTGTCCTTGGGGAATCTCCCCGGTCCGGAAGCCGCTTCGGCACTGTCCCGGATCGCCACGCGAGACGTGGCCGATCCGTGGACCCGCCTCGCGATCCTCTCCGGCCTGGGGCACACCTGCCTCCCGTTCCTGCAGGCCTTGAAGGATCGCAGCGAACACTGGGTCGCCGACCCCTCGTCCAATCAAACACAATTGCTGTCCCAGTGCGGCGGCATTGCCGGTTCGCGCAGGGATGAGCGAGAGATCGCCGACACCCTGCAACTCCTCTCCCGGCCGGAGCCCGGTCCCGGCTCGATCGCGTTCCTCGCGGGCCTCGCGACGGGACTCGACCGGACAGACCGTAATCGCCTGGCATCGAGGAAAGAGTTGTCCAATTCCCTGGCTCGCCTGACCCCACGACCGGAGAGATGGCTCAACCTGGCCCGCAAGCTGGCCCGCGACGCGTCGCAGCCGGCCGACCGCCGGGCGCTCGCCCTCGGTGTCCTCACCAAAATGCAGGCGGAGGGTGTCGGCGACGTTTTGCTCGGCATGCTGGAACCGGACCAGCCCGTCGAGGTTCAGGCCGCCGCCGCGCGGGAACTGGCGGTCGTCGGAGACCGGGCGATCGTCGCGAAGGCCCTCGAAGGTTGGGGACGCTTCCCGATCGCGACCCGCCGCCAGCTCCTTGCCTCCTTGATCCGCACGAGCAACCTCGCCGCCTCCCTGCTCGACGCCGTCGAGGCCGATCGGATCGCGCCGGCGGAGATCGACCCCGCGGTCCGGGAGAGCCTGCTCCGACTGCCCGACCCGACACTCCACCGTCGCGTCGAGACGCTGCTCCGCCGCCCCGACTCCTCAGATCGACAGCGCGTGATCCGCGAGCTTGCCGGCGCTCTGGAACGGCCCGGCGATCCCCGTCACGGGGCATCGGTCTTCGAGCGCAACTGCGCCAGTTGCCACGTCTTCCGCGGCCGCGGCCACGGCGTCGGCCCCGACCTCTCCGGCATCGCGGGACGGCCGGCCGCCTCCCTCCTCACCGACATCCTCGACCCCAACCGCGAGGTATCGCCCGACTACCAGAGCTTCGTCCTTTTGACCCGCCGCGGCGAGCTTCTCAACGGCCTGATCGCGGGCGAGACCGCTTCCAGCATCCGCCTCCGTCGCGGCGAGTCGGTCGAGGAGACGGTCCTCCGCTCGGACGTCGAGGAACTCCGCAACACCGGCCGCTCCCTCATGCCCGAGGGCCTGGAACAATCCTTGAGCCCCCAGGACCTCGCCGACCTGTTCGCCTTCCTCCGACAGCCAACCATGGAACCGAAGGCACCTTGAGTCTCCGGAGTCCTGTCCTCCAAGCAGAGGGCCGATTCACCACCTACCATCACCCCCCGGCCTCCATTCTCGCTCTGATCATCCGCCCACTCCGCTCTCCACAACCGCGCTCATTCCTGGGGCGGTTCCTCGTCGTAGAGGGCGGCACAATCGACCAGCCTCGCCTCGCCCCCATCATGGACGGCCATCTTGCTGCCTGCCCACAGGCTGGCCCCCGCGAACCGGCCGTCCTTGGAGACGCAGTAGAACTTGACGTTGAAGTTCGGCCGCCCCTTCGCATCCTGGAGTCGCCGATCCTTGTTCGTCGCCGCGATCCGCCTGCAAGCTTCGAGCGCTGCATCCTGAGGCGTGAGCCCGCGACGCATCGCCTCGACGATCGTGTGGCTGGACAGGTTCAGCAGGTTCGCCTCGCCGCGGCCGGTTGAGCCGGCCGAGCCGACCTCGTTGTCGAGCCAGAGCCCGGCGCCGAGGATGGGTGAGTCGCCGACACGTCCGGGAATCTTGAAGTACAGGCCCGAGGTCGTGGTCACACAGCCGAGTTCGCCGTGGGTGTCGAGCGCGGACAGGTGGATCGTGCCGTGCTCGCGGACGTAATCCGGGCCGAAGAATTTCCTCACAACCGGATCGACGTCATCAGGCGGCGGAGGGATGCGGTCGTCGATCTTGCTGTTCGTCTCCTTCCAGTAGAGCCAGATTTTCCGCGAATCCTCCGTGAGCAGGTCCACCTCGGGAATGCCATGCATCCGGGCGAATCGCAGGGCTCCCTCCCCGACGAGCAAGCAGTGATCCGTCCGCTTCATGACCAACCTCGCGACGGCCGCCGGATGCATGATGTGGCGCAAGGCGGCCACCGCGCCGCCGCCGTGGGTTGGACCGTGCATGACAGCCGAATCCAACTCGACAACACCGTCCTCGTTCGGGATGCCTCCGAAGCCGACCGAATGGTCGTCTGGATCAGCCTCGACGATCCCCACCCCGGCGACCGCGGCGTCGAGCGGGTCGGCGCCGGCCTTCATCAGCTCGACGGCCTTCGCGACCGCCTTCAATCCGTTGGCACTGGCGACCGCCAGGGGGCGCTTGCCGCCGGGCGGTTTCTGGGGCGAGGCACCCATCAGGGCCGTGGCGCCCAGTCCGGCCAGGCTAGCGACGAGGAAATCGCGACGGTGGACACCCTCGGTCATCGGTTCGGCTCCTGTCAACGCGATCGCGGGGACGGATTGAGCGTGGCGGTCGTCCGGAGGCCCGAGCATAACGATCTCGGGCGGTCGGGACCACGGTGGGCCGGCATTCTTACGGTCGTTGGGTTGACCTTGGCTGATCGCGGGCAGGCCGGTATATTCCGCCCGCGACTTCTCGTCACCTGTCAGCGCCGCACTTCGATTCTCACCTCGTGGATCAGCGGCTTGTCGTTTTCCCAACCGACCCGATGCCAACCATTGGCCGCCCTCGCGCGGCGGGGCTCATGCTCATGGCTGGAAAGCATCCGAAGACGTCCCGGCACGCAGTCCCGGTCCTGGCACTCGCCCTGGCCCTGGCAGTCGTGTCGGGTCCGGGATGCGCCAGCTACATCGGCACGACCGCGACAAGTTTTCTCCACCGGATTCGCGACGATCGGGACCCGAACATCCGCTATCTCGCCTACACCAAGCTTGCCAACCCGAACTGCTTCGACGGCGAGCCGCAAAAAATCGAGGCCGTCGAGGTGCTCGGCTCGGCCCTACTCAGCAAGAAGGAGCCGGCGATCACCCGCGCCGTGATCTGCCGGACGCTTGGCGAGATCGGCCGCCCCGAGGCCCGAGAACCCCTGCTCCGGATGATCGACGACCCCGAGCCCGTCATCCGCGCCGCCGCCTGCCGGGCCCTGGGCAAGGTCGGGAAGCCGGACGACGCGGTCGTTCTCTCCCGCCTGATGGTCGCCGATCAGGATCCGGATTGCCGGATCGCCGCGATCGAGGGTATCCGGACCCTCCATAGTCCCGACCCTCGGATTACCGTTGTGCTGGTCGATGCGATGGAGAACTCCGATCCCGCGATCCGGCTGGCCGCTTACGAAGCCCTCCAGACAACCACCGGCCAGGATCTCGGTCCCGATCCGAAAGCCTGGGAGGCCCTTGCCCAGAACCCGGACCGCGACCCAGCCACCCCCTCGTCCGACCCGACCCCTTCACCGGCCCCGGCTCCAGCCAATCCCAGCCCGGCCTTGACCCGGGCCCCTGCCCCGGCTGCTCCCACTCCAACCAGCAACCCACCCCCGGCCCGCAGGCGACCGCCCGGCATTCCACCCTCCGATCCCGACGAGGCTGTCCGCGCCGGGTTCCTCGCCCCCCACTGATGCCAGGACGATCGACCGCTCCGGTGTTGTGAGCAGCCGTTCCCTCACCCCCTCCGCCTACCCGTGGGAGTGTGGCCGCGAAGTGGCCGGCGAAAAACTCACGACGTCGCACCTCAAAACTGTCAATCGCCCGGCTCCTCGAGAGCACCGTAGGCAACGCGGTCGCATGTCGTTAGATTGGGTAACGCGCTTCCCCTTCCGCGCTGCCTCCCCGATGACTCGCACCCAGACCGCAATACGTCCATGAGTTCGATCGACTTCGGGATTCTCGTCCTTTACGTGGCCGGCTGCACGGCCCTGGGCGCCTGGATGGGCTCAGGGGTCAAGGGCTTGAAGGGATACTTCCTCGGCGAGAGCAACATCCCGGCCTGGGCGGTGATGATCTCGATCGTAGCCACCGAGACGAGCACGGCCACCTTCCTGAGCGTCCCGGGTATCGCCTTCCGACCGGGTGGCGATTTCACCTATCTCCAACTCGCCCTCGGTTATCTCGTCGGCCGCGTGGTCGTCGCGACCTTGCTCCTTCCCGCCTATTTCAAAGGTGAAATCTTCACCGCCTACCAGGTCCTCCAACGCCGCTTCGGCGGCACGACGAAGACGACCGCCTCGATCCTCTTCCTCATCACCCGCACCCTCGGCGACGGCCTCCGCCTCTTCCTCGCTGCCCTTGTCCTCCGCGAGTTGACACGGCTGGGATATCCCCACCTCGATCGTTGCCATGGGCCTTGCCACGATTGTCTATACCTATCTTGGTGGGATACGCGCTGTCATCTGGACCGACGTCATCCAGTTTTTTATCTACATTCTTGGCGCCTGCGTGGCGCTCTGGCTTGATGCTGGGCGATATCCCCGGCGGCTGGTCAGGCTTGATGGCGACGGGGCAATCCGCCCACAAGTTCCGCCTCTTTGATTTCACGCTCGATCTCTCGAAACCGTTCACCTTCTGGGCCGGTCTGATCGGCGGCCTCTTCCTCAATACGGCAACCCACGGCGCTGACCAGTTGATGGTCCAGCGCTACCTCTCCGCCCGTTCGCAACGCCAGGCCGCCGGTGCCTTGATCGCGAGTGGCGTGGTCGTCCTCGCCCAGTTCGCCCTCTTCCTGCTGATCGGCGTCGGACTCTTCGCGATGTACCGGTCGGTCCCACCGGGTCCGGGCGTGCCGACGATCCTCATGCGTCCCGACCGCTCGTTCGCCTACTTCATCGTCCACTACCTCCCCGTCGGCCTCGTCGGCCTCGTCGTGGCGGCGATCTTCTCGGCGGCGATGAGCACGCTCTCCGGTTCGCTGAACGCCTCTGCCTCGGCCACTGTCAACGACCTCTATCGACCCCTGGTGCCGGACGCCAGCGAGGCCCACCTGCTCCGCGTTTCCCGCGTGCTGACGGCCGTCTGGGGCCTGGCCCAGATGGGAGTGGCCTTCGGGGCCATCCAGCTGGCGAGCACGGTTGTCGAGGCTGCGCTGGCGATCGCATCGTTCGTCACAGGGATCGTGCTTGGCCTCTTCCTGCTCGGCATTCTGACCCGCCGCGTTGGCCAGCGCGCGGCCCTGATCGGCCTGGTTGCCGGCCTGATCGTGGTGTCGTACGTCGCCCTCGGGTCGCAGGTCCCTGCCCTGATCGGACCGTGGTTGCCTCACGACTGGACCCGACCTCTCTACCCGGACCTGCTGTCCGGTGGCGTCGTGGCTGGCGTCGGCGTGACCGGCCTGGCGGTGGCCGCAGTCGTGCCGACGGGCGCGTCCGCCTGGTGGTTCTACCCCTGGGACAAGGCGATCGCCTGGCCCTGGTATGCTTTGATCGGTTCCTTGACCGTCTTCAGTGTCGGCCTGCTGGCGAGCCTGGCCGTCCCCGCACCGAATCGACAAACCGAGATCGAGACCGAGGTGATCGGACGATGACAGATCACAGATTCCTTGATGGTTCGATGCGGCCAATGATCCGTCGGGTGGCATGCCCACGTCTTCGTGGGCATGTCGGCTCGACGCCGCCGGAGCATGCCCACGAAGACGTGGGCATGCCACCCGCCGCCCTGTCGCGCTTCGCGGTCAGGCTCTCGGGGCTACTGGTCCTGGCCTGGCTCCTGTCGCCCCTCGCGGATAGCTCCGCTCAGGCCGGCTTGCCCGACGCCCCGCCCGCGTCCGTCGGGATGGACGCCTCCCGCCTCGCCCGGATCGACGACGCTTTGAATCGGGCCGTCGAAGCCGGCAACGTGCCCGGCGCGGTCGCCCTCGTCGGCCGGGGCGGCAAGATCGTCTATGCGAAGGCCGTCGGCCGACGAGCCGTCGAGCCCGAGGCCGAGCCAATGACCCGCGACACGGTCTTCGACATGGCCTCGCTGACCAAGCCCGTCGCCACCGCCACCTCGGTCATGATCCTCCTCGAACGCGGTCAGGTCCGCCTCTCCGACCGCCTCGGCCGCCTCCTCCCCGAGTTCGACAACCACGGCAAGGGCCACATCACCGTCGAGCAGCTACTCCGCCACCGCTCCGGCCTCCTCCCCGACAACCCGATCGGCGACTACGCCGACGGCCCCGAAGCCGCCTGGAAGAACCTCGCCAACCTCGACCTCCAGCACCCCCCCGGCGAGAGGTTCGTCTATTCGGACGTGAATTTCCAGATTCTCGGTCGAATCGTCGAGAAGCTCTCGGGAAAGGCGCTCGACGAATTCGCCCTCGAAAATATCTACAGACCTCTAGGAATGGCCTCCACCCGCTTCCTCCCGACCGATGAGGAAGCCTCCGACTCCTACCTCGACCGGATCGCCCCCACCGAGCGCGACGGCGGCCGGATGCTCCGCGGCGTCGTCCACGACCCCCGCTCCCGCGCCCTCGGTGGCGTCGCCGGTCACGCGGGCCTGTTCAGCAGTGCCGACGACCTCGCCGTCTTCGCCCAGACCCTCCTCGACGGCGGCCAGGCCCCGAACGGCCATCGCCTTCTCGCCCCGCTCACGGTCCGCCTGATCACCTCGCCCGGCATCGAGCCCGAGGGGCAGCGTCGCGGCCTCGGCTGGGACATCGGCACCGGCTTCAGCTCCCCCCGCGGCGCCCTCTTCGGCCCGACCAGCTTCGGCCACACCGGCTTCACCGGCACGAGCGTCTGGATCGACCCGGAGACCCGGACGTTCGTCATCCTGCTGACCAGTCGCCTCCACCCCGCCGGAGACAAGCCCTCCCCGATCGCCCTGCGCCGCGAGGTCGCGACCCTCGCCGCGGCCTCCATCCTCGACGCCGACCCCCGCCCCGAGCCGCCCCGCGTCTCGCAAGAACCGGCCCGGACCCACGAGCCCGCCCTCCGTCCCGTCCTCTGCGGGATCGACGTGCTCATCCGCCGCGAGTTCGAGGGTCTGAAGGGCCAGCGCGTCGGCCTCATCACCAACCACACCGGCCGCGCCCGCTCCGGCGAATCGACGATTGACGTCCTGTTCAAGGCCCCCGACGTCAAGCTCGTCGCCCTCTTCAGCCCCGAGCACGGCATCCGCGGCCTCGTCGATCGCGCGGTCGGCGACAGCCGCGACGACAAGACCGGCCTGCCCGATCCACAGCCTCTACGGCAAGACCCGCAAGCCGACTCCCGAGAGCCTCGAAGGCGTCGATGTGCTCGTCTATGACATCCAGGACATCGGCGCCCGTTTTTACACCTACATCAGCACCCTCGGCCTCGCGATGGAGGCCGCCTCTGAGAAGGGCATCCCCTTCGTCGTCCTCGACCGCCCGAACCCGATCGGCGGCGTCGCCGTCGCAGGGCCCAGTCCGTGACAAGGGTTTCGAATCGTTCATCGCCTACCACGACCTGCCCGTCCGCCACGGCCTGACCGTCGGCGAGCTGGCCCGCCTCTTCAACGCCGATCGCAAGATCGGCGCCGACCTGACCGTCATCCCCTGCGAAGGCTGGCATCGCGTCGGACCTCTACGACCGCACCGGCCTCCTCTGGGTCAACCCATCGCCCAACATGCGGAGCCTCACCGAAGCCTTGCTCTACCCCGGCGTCGGCCTCCTCGAAGCCTCGAACCTCGCCACCGGCCGCGGCACCGACACCCCCTTCGAGCGCGTCGGCGCGACCTGGATCAATCCGGTCGCCTTCTCGAATGCGTTGAATCAGACCGGCCTGCCCGGTGTCCGCTTCACACCCGTCCGCTTCACACCCACCGAGCGGCAGTACGCCGAAGAGGAATGCGGCGGTGTTTACATCATGATTACCGACCGCGATGCTTTCGACCCGCTCGCTCTCGGGATCGAGATGGCGGCCGTGCTCCAGCGTCTCTATCCGGAGGAATGGCAGCCCGATGGCTTCCTCAAGATGCTCGCCGACCGCGGCGCCTATCAGGCCCTGCTCGACGGCAAGTCCGCGTCCGAGATCCGCGCCACCTGGGAGGCCGAATTGAACGCCTTCCGCCAGCGCCGCCAGCCGTTCCTGATCTACCGAGAGGACGATTGATCCCGGCTCTTCGCCAACCACCATCCGGCCGAGGTCCGCCCCATGAAACGCTCCCTGGGAATCCTCCTGCTCGCGGTCGCCTCCCTCGTCCTCTTCCGGGCCGCCTCGCCCCCGCGACCGGCCCACGCCCAGCGCGAACAACCGGCCCGACCGCATGCCGACGGCCCGAACATCCTGATCCTCATCGCCGACGACCACGCCGCCTACACCCTCGGCCTTGACGGCGACCCCCACAACGCCACCCCCAACCTCGACCGCCTCGGCCGCCAGGGCGTCTACTTCGATCATGCTTATGTGAATGCTCCCGTCTGCACGGCGAGCCGCCAGTCGTTCATCACCGGACGCTATCCGCACTCCGTCGGCGTTACTGTGCTCACGACCCCACTCCCCGAGACCGCCGTCACCCTCGGCGACTGGTTCGCCAGCCGCGGCTACGCCACCGGCGCCATCGGCAAGATGCACTTCAACGGCCCCTCGGCCAACGGCTTCGACATCCGGATCGACACGCCCGACTGGCGACGCTGGCTCCAGCAACACCCACCCGAGGGCGGCGATCAGCGCCGACCCTGGCGACCCTTCCGCGACCCCGCCGCCGTCTGGCTCAACGCCGCCGCCCGCGATGTCGGCCTCCCCCTCGCCTCCTGCGAGGCCACCTTCTTCGCCGACCGCGCCACCGACTACTTCCGCTCCCACAAGGAGGCGAACAACCCGTTCGCCCTCGTCGTCAGCTTCCACGAGCCCCACTCCCCCTTCGTCTTCCCCCGCGCGTGGGCCGGCAAGTTTTCGCCGAAGGACTTCCCCGTCCGCCCCGTCTCCAACGCCGACCGCCTCGAACAGCCCGAGATCTTCGCCCCGCTCACCCCCGACGACGTCCGCGGCATCCAGGCGGCCTATTACACCTCGTTAAACTATGTCGATTCCCAGATCGGCCGCGTCCTCGACGCCCTCGACAAGGCCGGAATCGCCGACGACACGATCGTCGTCTATTGGGGCGACAACGGCTATTCGCTCGGCCACCACGGCCGCTTCGAGAAGCATATCCTCTACGAACCGGCGGTCCGCGTCCCCTTGATCGTCCGCTGGCCCGGCCACGTCCCCGAGGGCCGGCGCGTCTCGGAACTCGTCGAGATGGTCGATGTCTTCCCGACCTTGACGGACCTCCTCAAGATCCCCGCGCCGCCCGACCTCCACGGCCGCAGCCTCGTCGGCCTTCTCGAAGGCGAGCCCGAAGCCAAAGGCCGCGACGCCGTTTTCAGCGAATACCTCGAAAACGAGGAGGCGATGATCCGGACCGACCGCTACAAGCTCATCGTCGGCACCGGCCGCCGCCAGCGCCAGGACGGCTACACCACCGGCCGGCCGCTCCCCGGTCCTTACATCCGCCTCTACGACCTCGCCGAGGACTCCGAGGAGACGACCGACCTCAGCGACCGCGCCGACCTCGCCCCCGTCGTCAAGGACCTCCAGCACCGTCTCTACGAGCGACTCGTCGAGACCCGCCAGGGTCAGCCATCCGTCCCCGACGGTCTCTCCGAGATTGAGGCGATCCACTGGTGCCTGGTGCCCCGCGACGCCAGGAACTAGCCGACTTCTCCCCCTCTCCACCGCCCTCTCGATGGTCCCGGGTGGCATGCCCACGAAGACGTGGGCATGTTCGGATTCGAGTCCGAAACGCTCCGGCAAACATGCCCACGAAGTCGTGGGCATGCCACGCAGCCAGCCATTCATCCGGGCGATTCTGGATCACAGGCCGACTCATCCTCCATCCGCCCCGGCCCCGGGCTGTAATACCGCCTGAGCCACCGGCTCAAGCCGTCGAGCCCCGGATAGAGCACCCGCTCGGTGATGTTGGCCTGGTCCAGCTTGTCGCGGACCTCCCACTTCAGACCGGCCGGCAGGATGATCCGCCGATAAAGCGCCGGGTGGTCGCGGAGCCAGTCGTCGAGCCGGGCCGTCGCGGAGGACATCAGCGAGAACAGGGCGAACTGGTTGACGATCCGCTCGTCCAGCGACGGCGGCTCCAGAAAGGCCGGGAACGGCTCGTCGAGGCTCAACGCCTCCAGGTCGCGCAGCGTCCGCGCCGAGCGATCCAGCAATTCGGCCGTGAAGACGTCCGAACCTTCCTCGTCGAGCAGGGTCCTCAGCGGCTTCGGCAGGAACTCCCGCGCCTTCACGTAATCGACGCACCACACCACGCCGTCGATCCCGAAGCACTCCGCGTTCTCTGTGGCGTTATGCAGGGCGACCAGAGGCGAGAACGTCCAGTCCAGCAAGCGCGTCGGCAAGCCGTGGTGCTGGGCGAGGGCGAGCCAGTTCCAGGCGGAGTCGTCGATCGGCGTGGTCAACCGGGCATACTTCCGGAAGTTCCGGAGCAGGTGACCCTCGTGCTTTGCATACGCACCGCCGAGGCGCATCAGGCTCGTTTCCAGCCCATACGACGACCGCCCCATCCCCCGGAACGCGAACCGCGAGCGAAATCGCCGGATCGACTCTCGCCACGCACCCTCGAAGAGACAGTCCTGAAGCTCGCCCCAGTTCGCCGCCCGCACGTCATCCACCGAGGCCCCCTCCCCTCGCCCGGTGGCCGGCGCCCCGGAGACGACGCGCCGGCTTCGGGACAGGGAGCAATTCCGGTTCCGGTCTTTGGGACCGGAACACGCCTCACTTCTTCCCCGTCAGTGCGTTCAGGATCAGCATCTCCAGCTGCTCGTATTGACGGTTCTTACGGAGCTCCTCCACCTTCGCCTCGTCGATCCCGCGGACGATCTCCAGCAGGCGGTGGAACATCGTCTTGGAGTGCGCCAGGTGATACATGGCCTCCTCGGGCGACGTCGTCCGCATCGCCTTGACGTCCAGGCCGACGCACTCGCCATCCTTGCCGTAACCGTTCTTTTCCAGGGCCCAGATCTGATTGAACGCCCGCCGCAGGTCCACGGAGCCGAAGACCTTGTCCTGATCGTACTTCAGGCCGTTCTGGTCGTTCAGGTGGACGCTCCAGAGCTTGCCGTGCCAGAGGGCATACGCCATGTCGTCGGCCGGGTCGAGTCCCGCGAGGATCGAGTGGGCGCTCTCGATCAAGACGCCCGAACGCGCCGGGTCGATCGTCCGGTAGCAGAGGCCGACCATGTGGCCGACGGTCGGCAGGTACGCCTGGTCCATCGGCTCATTCGGCTTGGCCTCGCCGAGAATCCGGATCTCCTGGTCGTGTTCGAGGATCGCGTTCCAGGCGTCGAGCAGGCGGCCAATGGCCGTCACCCCGTCCTTCGCCTCCCGGATGTAGGTCCCCTCGCGGGCCAGCCAGAGCACGTAATTCCGGCAGCCGACCTCGCGCGCGATGTCCACGCAACGCCGTGCCCGGTCGAGGGCGTAGCGACGGTCGGATTCGCTGTTCGAGGTGAACCCCCCGTCGATCGTTCGCGGCTCCTCCCAGAGCCTCGGCGCCACGATCTCGACGAACAGGCCCTCGCCGTCGAGCACCTTCTTGACCTCGGCAATCCCCTTCTTCTGCTGCTCCCAGCTCCAGTCGGCTGGCACGATATCGTCGTCGTGAAACTGTACGGCGTCGAAGCCGAGTTCCTTGTACGCCTTCAATTTCCGACCAAATTCGACCTCCTTGCGGACGGCTGGGCCGAACGGATCAGAGCCAGTGCTGATGTTCCAGGGGCCGAAGGAAAACCGATACTCAGGGGAGGCTCCGGTCTGCGGCATGGCGGGTTCCTCGGACGGTTCGTTCGGGAGAGAGTGGTGGAAGGACCAGGGTCAATCGCAGTAAGATAATCGATCGGAACCGGGCGGTCAGCACCCTCGATCCCCCGGCCTGGACCTGATCAATCCGGCGGTGCGGCCCTCCGTGCCGCCCTGCCCTGCCAACGGCCCACCGGCACCCGCCCCCGACCGACGGAGGGACCGATGCGTCTCTGGCACCTCCTCTTCCTGGTCTTCTTCAGCGCTCTGCTTCTGGCGATCTGGCGCAGTGAGGTGGGTCGGGTTGCCTTGATCGTCTTCTTTACTGGCCTCGCCGAGGTGATCCTGGGTGTCACCGCCGTGATGAATCTCTTCAAGACCCTCGGCGCCTTCGGCCACGCTCGCGGCCTCGCCGCTCACGTCGAGGCCCTCGCGGCGACGGCCCTGGTCCTGATGGTCGCCACGATCGGCATGAACGCCGTCCTCTGGTGCGGCACCGCGATGTTGCAGCGGATTCTCCACTGGTAAACCGGCCCTTCGGATTCGGCTACGGGAGACGACCATGATGCGCTGGCAAGACCGACCCCGTCTCGAAGTGGGCTACGGCGAGGCTG
The DNA here is from genome assembly GCA_963752755.1 of uncultured Planctomycetales bacterium. Taxonomy (GTDB): domain Bacteria; phylum Planctomycetota; class Planctomycetia; order Isosphaerales; family Isosphaeraceae; genus CAVVZJ01. The sequence goes on from CAVVZJ010000022.1 coordinate 81,390, forward strand.
ATCTCGACGCCCCCCTCGGTGGCTCGATGCCCGGCTACTTCACCGACCGCAAGGCCACCGGCTTCCTCGACCGATTGAAGGCCAAGGCCGTCGCCTTCCGCCGCGGTGACGTCGCCGGCGCCCTCGTGGCCCTTGACCTCGTCGCCTACGGCTCCGACCAGGTCGCCCGCTGTCGCCAGGCCGTCGCCCGCTCGGCGACGATCCGCGGCGCCGGCACCGGGGCGTCGAAGATCCCCCCTGCCCACGTCTGGGTCCACGCCACCCACACCCACACCGGCGCGATGACCCCGCGCCACTTCACATCCGATGCCGCCGAGATCGTCTCCGACATCTACATCGGCGAGGTGGATGATGTCTGGAACGTCACCTTGCCCGACAAGGTTCTCCTGGCTGTCCAGAACGCCCTGGACGCCCGCCGCCCCACCGAGATCGAGCTGGCCCAGGGTCCCGCCCCCGACCTCGCCTTCTATCGCCGCTTCAAGATGAAGGACGGCACCGTCCGCACCAACCCCGGCCGCAACAATCCCGACGTCGTCGCCCCCGCTGGCGAGGTCGATCCGACCGTCACCGTCTATCGGTTCCCCGCCTCGAAGACCCTGATCGTCATCTTCGGCCTCCACCCCGACGTCATCGGCGGCACTCAGTACTCGGCCGACTACCCCGCCCACCTCACGGCTCGCTTGCAGGAGCAGTTCGGCCGCGACTGGGGAGTCCTCTTCCTCAACGCCGCCTGCGGGAACATCAACCACATCGACGTCTCCAACGTGGACCAGAAAAAAGGCACCGAGGAATCGACCCGCATCGGCCGCTCGCTCGGTGACGCCGCCATTCGCGCCCTCTCCAGGCCCGAGACCCTCATGGGCGACGCCCTCGCCTTCGCCTCCCGCGTTGTCCCCAGCCGCCTCCGCACCATCCCCGAGGAGGTCGTCCAGCAATCCGAGCGTCTCCTTAAGGATGACCCCGCCAAGGCCCGCTCCTTCAATGGCCTCTTCGCACCCGCCGCGGTCGTCCTCGGTCGCACGAAGGAGCGCGAGCAAGCCGCGGAGATCTCCGCCCTCCGCCTCGGCCCGACGGCCCTCGTCGGCATGCCCGGCGAGATCTTCGTCGAGCTCGCCCGCCTCGTCCAGCACGACTCCCCCTTCGACCCCACCCGCCTCATCGGACTCACCAACGGCGGCCTCGGCTACATCCCCACCGCCGAAGCGTACGAGCAAGGCGGCTACGAATCCGGCTACCGCTCCGCTCGCTTCGCCCCCGGCACCGGTGAGCTCTGGGCGAAGACGGCAATCTCCTTGCTGAACGGCCTGGCCTGAGTCCGACGGGGCGGCCACCGCGGCAGAGGTCTGCGGGTGGAAGACCGTCCAGTCGGGTGGGTCGAGTCCGTGATGGCGCACTCTTGAGGTCGGCGCGTCATCACGGACTCGACCCACTGACCGGACGAGAAGTCTACAAGAGGAAGCAATGTCTCTTCCTGCATTCACGCATATTCTTGAGAAATTTGTTGTACCCAAGAAATTATTTTTGTCTTTTGGACTATCCACCTCACCAACCAGTTCGGTTCGACTCGCATCGACCTCCTCAAACCGCGCGGGATCAGCAATCCGTGCCCACGATCCGGCCTGACGGCCCCACGAGTCGACGCCGGTCACTTCCCGTTAGGCAACGACCCCCCGGCGGGTTTCGCAGACCAGGGACCGCGCTGTCAAACGGCAACACCGACGACCGCCACGATCCACCTCGTGTCCGGCAGCCCTCGTCCGGCTCCATTCGGAAGGTTGTTGACCTTGATGTAAGGTTCCGTTTAGACTCATATATGGCGATTCAAGATTGACCTCGAAAGCCGGTGGTCGGTCATCCGGGACCGTGGCTGTTCGAGGCATCTTCGTCCCGCCCGTGGTGCGGGACATCCGCCTTCTGGCGGAACAACCCTGGAGGACCGGTCCTCCAGGTCGGACGCGAGGTCGGCCCCCCCGGCACCCGGGCAGGGCCCGCACTCCCCCACGCCGAGGCGTCGCGAACGGGCGGCACGGTTGCCGGTCCGTTCGGGACGGATCACCCGAGGAGGTTTTCATGACGTCCACGCGAACCGCGAGGCCGCATCGCCGTCGTCGACTCCGAAGCGTCGAGCCGCTGGAGGAACGGACCCTTCTCTCGGGATTGTTCACCGAATATCCGGCCGGATTCAACCAGCTCCTCGGCCCGATCACCGCCACACCCGACGGCCAGCTCTGGTTCGTGATGGGCTTTCATCTGTTCGACTCGAGTCCAGGATACGGCATCAATTTCCAGCTCGGGTCGATGACGACTGACGGCATGGCGAAGCCGGTCGACGTCCCGGGCTCCTCGCAATCGAACCTGGGTGACCTGTTCCTCGGCGGCACGGCGGTCGGGCCGGACGGGAAATACTGGCTCTCGGTGGAGAAGCGAGACGCCTTCGACCTGGGGGAGTTTTACCCGACCGTTGAGACCGACACCTACGGATTCGAGCCGGTCCAGGGCACGAAGGCCGGTACCCTGCGCGTGACAGGCTCGCAGAGGAATTCTTATTACGACAATCATTCCAACAGAATTGGTAGCCAATCCAATGTTCCCTACGTGGCCCCGAACGCGTTCGTGACCGGACCAGACGGCAACTTCTGGTTTGTCGATACCAGGCACAATCTGGTCGGACGCTTCGACCTCGCCACCAACACGCAGAAGCTCTTTCCGATACCGACGACCAACTCCGAGCCGAACGCCATTACGGTCGGCCCCGATGGCGCCCTCTGGTTCACCGAGCAGAGAACGGACCAGATCGGCCGGATCTCCGCCGACGGACAGATCCGCGAGTTCGCCCTGCCCACCTCGGGAGCCCTGTTAGCCTCCATCACCGCCGGACCCGATGGGGCGCTCTGGTTCACGGAAAAGGCCACCAGCAAGATCGGCCGGATCACCACCGATGGACAGATCACGGAGTATGCACTCCCGAAATCGAACTCGGCGCCCACCGCAATCGTCGCCGGTCCCGACAACGCCATCTACGTTCTCGAATACGGTCGCAACCAGATCGCCCGAGTCGCGGTCAACGGCGCTCTCTCCGAATACCGGCCACCCGGCGGCGACATCGAATGGCTCGGCGGCCTGACGCTCGGCGCCGACGGGGCGTCTGGTTCACCGAGACCTTGAAAGTGAACGCCTCAACCCTCGATACCCGGATCGGCCGGTTCGATCCGACTGCCCTCCAGGTTCTCGACGGCACCCTGGCCCCCCTCAGCGACACCGGGATCTCCTCGTCCGACGGCCTGACCACCGACAACACGCCGACCTTGACCGGTCATGCCGCGCCAGGCCAGACGGTCAAGATTGTCGCGCAGCGAGCCGGTCAGATGGGCCTGGCTCCGCTCGGTGAGGCCATGGCCGACAGCACGGGGCGCTGGAGCCTGACCGCGCCCGGTCCCCTGCCCGATGCCGCCTACTTCCTCTACGCCGTCGTGCAGAGCCCCCCCGACGGCCACCTCGTCGCGCAGCCGCTCCTGATCGGCCCGAGCGGGATACTGACCATCGACACGCACGGTCCGCAGGTGGTCGGCGCCGTGGCCAACCCGCAAGCGGGCATCGTCCGGCTCACCGTGCGCGACCCGATCAGTGGCGTCTCGCCACGCGGTCTGAGCACAACGACCGCCTATTCGATCTCCCAGTTCGGTCGCCCGGTGGGCGTCTCCAACATCACGACCTCCGTGGAAGGTACGCTTGGCGTGATCGCCCTGACGCTCGATACCACGACACCGCTCCGTCGCGGCTGGCTTCGACTGGGGGTATCACCCGCCTACATCACCGACCGTGCCGGCAATACCTTGCAAGGCACCTTCACTGGCCGCTTCCCCACCGGCGACGGCCGCCCCCTCACCGCCTTCCGCGCCCGCTTCCCGATCCTCGGCCGACAGATGGTGAAGGCCCGATCGATCCCCCCTCGCCAACGCCACCTGGCCCGCGCTGGCTTCCCGCCAACCTTGATCGCCCAGGGTTGAGGAGTGCGGCCGGGCCCCGCCATCGCGCCAGGAACGACCCGCTCGGGGAGTGTCTCCACCCTGCACGCTGGTCCACGAGACGCCCTCCTCGGACTGGACACGACATCGCCCCTCGCAGCCTCCGCGCCCAATCCTCGTGGGTCCGTTCCACGGCGAACCACTTTGGCCAGAGCGTCTCGGGAGCGGAACGGGCGAGGATCGGAATTCCCTGCCGCGATGGCTCATCGACAATCATTCCCGGGTACGTCTCACCCTGGCTGGCAACCCGGCTCGCCGCTTCACGATCGGTCGTCTCCTTTCGGATCACCATTGTTGGGTTTTTCCGAATCTGGGACAATTATTGCGTACGCGGTTGAGTTTAATGGAATCTTCTTCCTGTCCGGCGATTATTGTTTCGTTTTTCGGGGACAAGACTCATGCGCAGGACACTCATCGCATTCGCCTGGATCCTCGTCGCCCTGGCCGGGTATGGCTCCTCTGCTTATTCACAAACGCCGTCCTCGGAAATGGATCGGCGCTGGGGCGTTGCCCGAAGCATGATTACTCATGAAGACAGCCTGATCTCGGGAAGGCTCAGCTCCTTCCTGACCCTCCAGGGTTTCCTGTTCGCTGCCCTCGGGGTGGTGGTCAAGGTTTACGTCGATCAGGAGAGTAAGCGACTACCCGGCTTAGTCCGCGTGTTCTCGTTGATCATCAGTCTCGTCGGGGCCTGGTCCTCCTGCATCACGTATTTTGGAGTCCAGGCCGCATACGAACAAAATGGAAAGACCATCGCATGGTGGAACGCCTTCCTGAAAAACGAGTATGGAGCCGCCAAGCTGAAATCGATGGAGGAGAATTCCTTTGTTAACGCCTATTTACCCCGAATTGTCGGGGACTACAAGAATATGAACGTTCCGGAGAATCTGCCCCTGGGCCTTCTGGTCGCCTGGGTCGTGCTCGCGGCGCTGATGATCGGGATGTACCTTCGTAAGCCGTCGAGCGGAACCCGTCAAAACTGACCCGTGGGCTTCCGCGCTCCCGACCGCCGCGGCCCTCCTCGGTCATCTGATCGACGGTCGGCCGCCTGGCCTCTCATCGTTCCCTGCGTCCGAGCTTGCTTGGTGGCGCCGGGGTCGGGTCATCGCGACGATGACGGCCTGACCTGGTGCGTGTCCCCGACCCACGCTGGCCCATTCGCCCCCCAGGCGATGCCGACGTGACATCAACCCTCGCTGGGTCACCATCTACCGTCCCCGGGTTCCTTTCCAATCCGCACCACTTCTGCCCCGGCCCCAACAGAAGCCGGCCTGGGGAACGGTGGAAATGGTTGGAACGTGGGCCGTTCGACCGTCCTTCCGACGCTCGCCCCGATTTGTCCGCACGCTCACTCCCCATCCGGCCCTCGTGTGCTAGATTAAACTGGATCATTGTGCTTTGCTCCCCCTGAGATCCGGGGAAGCCCCGACCGGCCTTCCATGAGTCAGCTCACCGTGACAAAACGAACCCAACGACAGCCCACCTCGGCCGTTGGGTTCCTCGTCGCAACTCCACCCGACCATTTGAAAGAGGCAAATTGCCCAGATTCCTTGCTTTGTGCATTCTTCGTCTCCTTTGACCCTTTGTGGTGCATTGCACCCTCGGTCGAGGCACAAAACGAACCCGACGAGCCGCAGTCGCCGCGACGAAACGAACCCGACGGTAAACTGGGTAATTTTCCAAACGAACCCAAGGGCCAGATTGAGCCATTACGAAACGAACCCGACGACACACTGGGAGATTTGCAGAGCTTTCTACGGCACTCGGCCCGAAAGCTCGCCGCGCATGTCACCCTGGTTTCTCCAAACTTCGGGATTCTCCGGCTCGCGAATCCGCCTGGCATGTTCCGGGGAGGGTCCGTTAATCTGGAGAGGTCATTCCGATTGCACGAGAGTGCCCGTCCGCCCGTTCCCCGAGGGCTCAAGGATGACCGCAGCCGCCTACGTCCCCGAGACCTTTCCCCATCAGTGGCTCCCGCAGGACGCGGAGCTGAAGAGCTGGGAGCAGATCGAGCCGTGGTATCAGAAGCTCCTGGATCGGCCGATCGCCTCGCCCGCCGACCTGGAGACCTGGCTCCGCGACCTCGGCGAGCTGAACGCCGCCGTCGGTCAGGAAGGGGTCGAGCGCTACATCGCCATGACCTGCCAGACCGACGACCCCAGCCGCGAGGCCGCCCACCTGGCATGGGTCCGCGAGATCGAGCCGAGGCTCAAACCGGTTCTTAACGCCCTCCGCGCCAAGTACCTGGACAGCCCCCACCGTTCCGGCTTGCCGCCGGGAGCGCTACTTCGTCTTCGACCGCTCGCAGGCGAACCGACGCGCCCTCTACCGCGAGGCCAACATCCCCCGCGAGACCGAGCTGGCCGAGCTGGAGCAGCAGTACCAGAAGATCATCGGGGCGATGACCGTCTCGTTCCGCGGCCAGGAGTACACCCCGGCCCAGATGGCCCCCTTCCTCGAAGAGACGGACCGGACCCTCCGCCAGGATGCCTGGGAGCGGGTCGCCCGCCGTCGGCTCGAAGACAGGGACCGGCTCGACGACCTGTTCGACCGGATGCTCCGCCTCCGCGTCGCGATCGCCCAGGAGGCCGGCTTCTCCAGCTTCACCGACTATGCCTACAAGCTCCGCGAGCGGTTCGACTACGGCCTGGCCGAGGCCGAGGCGTTCCAGCAGGCGATCGCGAAAGTCGTCGTCCCCCTGGCCGTCGATCTCCAGCAGCAGCGCCGGCTGACACTGGGGGTCGAATCCCTCCGACCCTGGGACCTCTCCGTCGACCCGCACGGCCGCCCCCCCTTGAAGCCCTTCGAGAACGCCGACCAGCTCGCCGAGGGGACCGAGTCGATCTTCCGCGAGGTGGACCCGGAACTCGGCTCCCAGTTCGCCTTCCTCCGCCATCGCGGACTGCTCGACCTGGCCAACCGCAAGGGCAAGGCCCCCGGCGGCTACCAGACGACCCTCGAAGATGACCGCCTGCCGTTCATCTTCATGAATGCCGTCGGCATCGACGGCGACCTCCGCACCCTGCTCCACGAAGGCGGCCACGCCTTCCACGCCCTCGCCAGCCGCGGCGAGCCGCTGGCCGCCTACCGTGAGGCCCCGATCGAGTTCTGCGAGGTCGCCTCGATGAGCATGGAGCTGCTCGGCGCTCGTCGCCTGGAGAAGTTCTATCAGGACCCCGACGCCAACCGCTCCTACCGCCAGCTCCTCGAAGGCATCGTGCTGATCCTTCCCTGGATCGCCACCGTCGATTCCTTCCAGCACTGGATCTACGCCCACCCCGACCAGGACCGTGACCAGCGCCGGACCGCCTGGTCGGCCCTGATCAACCGCTACGGCGGGATCGTCGACTGGTCCGGTCTCGAAGAGGCGCCGCGATCACTCCTGGCACCGTCAGTTGCACATTTTCCTTTATCCTTTCTACTACATTGAATACGGCATCGCCCAGCTCGGCGCCCTCCAGGTCTGGCTCAACGCCCGCCGCGACCGCGCCTCCGCCGTCGCCGCCTATCGCCGCGGCCTGGCCCTCGGCGGTTCTCGGCCACTGCCCGAGCTGTTCGACGCTGCCGGCATCCGCTTTGACTTCTCCGAGGCGACACTTGGCCCCCTCGTCCAGGCCATCCGGGAGGAGCTGGACCGGCTCCCGTCGTAGGGCGTGCGCCGCACTCCGTCGGATACTGAACCTGGCACCGACGCCTCGTGTCCGGGTCGCGACGGCCCCAGGCCCTTGCGGGTCGGGCCGTTCGGTCGGTAGAGTAGGCCTTTACCCGATCGGCCGTACCGGGCTGCCCGCCAGACCCGGCTCGGCCGGTCCGTCGTTTATGCCGGGGGTCGATCACCTGATGAGTTCGCAGAACGGCCGAGGGGCCGCCCCGACGGGTGGAGGACGCATGCGCCACGTGCTCTCAGCCCTGGTCCAGAACCAGCCGGGCGTCCTGGCACACGTCTCCGGGATGCTCGCCTCGCGCGGGTTCAACATCGACAGCCTCGCCGTCGGCGAGACCGAGGACCCGCACCTCTCGCGGATCACCTTCGTCGTCCTCGGCGACGACCGCGTGCTGGAGCAGGTCCGCAAGCAGCTCGAGAAGATCGTCACGGTCGTCCGCGTCATCGACATCTCCCGCGAAGACTTCGTCGAGCGCGACCTGATGCTCATCAAGGTGGACGCCACCCCCGAACTTCGCATGGAGATCCGCGGCCTGGTCAACGACTTCCGCGGCCGGATCGTCGACGTCGGCCCCGAGCAGATGATGATCGAGATCTCCGGCACGGAGAAGAAGATCGAGGCCTTCATCGACGCTGATGCGCCCCTACGGCATCCGCGAGCTGGCCCGCACCGGCCGCATCGCCCTGGTCCGCAGCAGCCACTCCCGCGTCGATGAGGACGCGTCCCCCGCCGAGGAAGCCGACGCGCAGGTCGTGGGGCACTCGAACCTCTGACCGAGGCCCCCCCACGTCCCGAGCAGGCCTGACATTCCCTCTCTGATGAACCTCGATCCCCGTCTTTGAATGCTCTCCGGAGACGTCGATGCCGGCCACGATGTACTACGACCAGGACGCCGACCTGGGCTTGCTCAAGGGCAAGACGATCGCCATCATCGGCTACGGCAGCCAGGGCCACGCCCAGGCGCAGAACCTCCGCGACTCGGGCTGCAACGTCGTCGTCGGCCAGCGGCCCGGCTCGGCCAACTACGACGCGGCGGTCAAGGACGGCTTCAAGCCCGTCTCCGCCGCCGAGGCCGCCGAGCAGGGGGACCTGGTCAACATCCTCCTGCCCGACGAGGTCCAGGCCGACATCTACGCCCGCGACATCAAGCCCCACCTCAAGCCCGGCAACCTCCTGCTCTGCTCGCACGGCTTCAACATCCACTTCGGCCAGGTCGTCCCGCCCGAAGGGGTGGACGCCGCCCTCGTCGCCCCGAAGGGGCCCGGCCACCTCGTCCGCAGCGAGTTCGTCGCGAGGCGGCGGCGTCCCTTGCCTGATCGCCTTCGGCGACGTCTGCTCCGAGCAAGGCAAGAAGCTCGCCCTCGCCTACGCCAAGGGGATCGGCGGCACCCGCGGCGGCGTCTTCCAGACCACCTTCGCCGAGGAGACCGAGACCGACCTCTTCGGCGAGCAGGTCGTCCTCTGCGGCGGCGTCAGCGCCCTGGTCAAGATGGGCTTCGAGACGCTTGCTCGAGGCCGGCTACCAGCCGGAGAGCGCCTACTTCGAGTGCCTGCACGAGCTGAAGCTGATCGTCGACCTGATGTACCAGGGCGGCCTCAACTACATGCGCTACAGCATCTCGAACACCGCCGAGTACGGCGACTACACCCGCGGCCCCCGGATCATCAACGAGCAGACCCGCGTGGAGATGAAGAAGATCCTCCACGAGATCCAGTCCGGCCAGTTCGCCCGCGAGTGGATCCTGGAGAACAAGGCCGGCCGCCCGGCGTTCCACGCCACCAGGCGCCGCGAGCGGCAGCACCCGGTCGAGGAGGTCGGCAAGCGGCTCCGCTCGCTGATGACCTGGATCGACGCCAAGACCGTCTGATCGCGGTCGGGACCGGAGCCGATCCGTCTCCGGTCCCGCCGCCCGAGCCGCCGCTCAGGCTCCCGGCTGCTGGGCGAACGCCGCGGCGGCCCGCTCGGCGATCTGCTCGGGACTTAGCGTCTCGTTGTGCTTGTAGATCCCCCAGCGGTGGCCGAACGGGTCGAGCACCTCGCTGTAGCGATCGCCCCAGAACGCATCCTCCGGCGGCATCAGGGCCGTCGCCCCGGCCTCGATCGCCCGGTTGTACGTTGCATCCACGTCCTCGACATACAGCATCATCGTCACCCGCGACATCCCGTTCAGCTCCCCCTCGTGGGGGAAGACGTCGCGGACGAACAGCCGCGAGCCCGCGGCCCGCAGTTCCGCATGCAAGATCATCTCACTGCCCGGCATTGCCATCCGGGAGACCTCCGTCGCCCCGAAGACCCGGCTGTAGAAATCGATCGCCTTCGCCGCACCGCTGACACCCAGTTGCGCCGTCAAGGACTGTTCGACCTGGTTCGCCATGACCGTTCCCTCCGTCGCCCAAGGTCCCGCCCCCGCCTGGTCCTGCTGTTCGCGTGAACAGAAATCGGGGGCACGTGAGCGATATACCTGAGATCGGAAAGGCTGTCAACGCCTGTTCAGTAAGCCCGGCGAGTCGCCCCGGTGGTGTTGCCGATCGGTCCTCATGCCTTAGAATGCTGTTATGGCCGACCCCACGCAGAAAGTGATCGAGAATGTGCCGGGCCGCTACTACGTCGATCGCACCTGCATCGACTGCGACCTCTGCCGCGAGACGGCCCCCAGCCACTTCGTCCGCAACGACGACGAGGGCTACAGCTACGTCTTCCACCAACCGACCGACCCCGCCGGGGAGGCCGCCTGCCTGGCCGCGCTGGAGGAATGCCCCGTCGAGGCGATCGGGGTCGAGGAGGATTGAGCCAGCGATGCGTTCAGGCAGGCCCGCCGTCGAGGTCTCGGTCCCAGAGTTCCGACCTGGGGGCGACCGCACGCTCCCGTCTCTGCCGGTCAATCCGCCGCTCATCGAGGATGTGGATGAGGTCGAGGAGCACTCCGCCGAGCACCGCGCCGATGGTGGCCGACACGATCAGGCGAGTTCCTCCCTCGGAGCCGGTCGGCTCGGCGAGAAAGACCCGGAAGATCGCCAGCAGTCCACCGAAGACGGCCCCGAGGAGGAAGCGGATCGGCCCTGGACCGAGGCGGAATCGCCTCCGACGGAGGGTGGAATCGCGGTGGTCGACAGCTCGCAAGTCAATCATGGGTGGTCCCGGAGGATGGTCAGGGCGGCGTTGCGGCCATTCACGCCGATGACGCTGCCGCCGGGGTGGGTGCAGGCGCCGCAGAGGTAGAGGCCGTCCATCGGGGTCCGGTAGGGCAGGCGGCGGTCCCAGAGGTAGTCCGGCAGGCATTCCCCCTGGAAGATGTGACCACCCCAGAGGCCGACCTGCCGCTGGATGTCGGGCGGGCCGAGGACGCTGGTGGCGAGTCACGGCGTCGGGGATATTCGTGCAGAAGCGACCAATCGAGTCGAGGGCCAGACGCTCGACCTCCGCGCGTCGGCTCTCCCAGTTACCCTTGGCGAAGGTATGGGGCACGTACTGGGCGAAGACGCTCATCGAATGGCAACCCTCCGGAGCCAGGCTCGGGTCGTGGACCGTCTGGAAGTACAGCTCCGTCCAGAGCCGATCGGGCAGCTGGCCCTCACGCGTTCGTCGGTGCGACGCCAGCCATTCCGCCTTGCTAAGAGGGGTGTTGACTTGACCGGCGTGATGGGGCTCGCTCGTCCCCGGTCGGGCCCGGAAGCTGGGCAGCTCGCGGAGGGCCACATTGAGCTTCACGGTGCAACCGGTCATCGGCCACGACTCCACCCGCACCGACCAGGAGGCATCGGCCTGCGAGCCGAGCAGGCCAAGCGTCGTCCGAGGGTCGGCATTGGAGACGACCACGCGGGCCGCGATCCGCTCGCCCCCTTCCAGCACGACACCTCGCCCCGGCTCGATCTGCGCTACCGGCTGTCCCGTCGTGAGGGCGGCACCGGCCTCGACAGCAGCGCGAGCGAGGTGGGACGAGACCATTCCCATTCCGCCCCGCACATAGCCCCAACCGCCCGGCACACCTCCCAGCCGACCGGACTGGTGGTGGAAGTGGATCGACGCCGTGCCGGGGTCGTGGGGGCTGGCGTTCGTGCCGATGACCCCCTGGCCAAGCATGGCGAGCTGGAGCCGCTCGTCGTTGAGGAAGTGCTCGACATACTCGACCATCGACCACTCGAACAGCAGCTTCCGGGCCTCGACGTCACCCTTCAATCGCTCGTCGATCTTCTCGCGGGACGGCTCCGGATCAAGCCACAGGTCGCGTTCATCAGGCGGCCGGATTGCGTCGCGGAGCCGTCGCTTGACGTCGCTGAAAGCTCGCCAGCCTTCCAGTTCGTCGGGCGCAACGCGACGGATCTCCGACTCGCACTTCGCGTCATCGTCCCAAAGTTGCACGCAAGTCCCATCCTCGAACGGTACGAATAAGCCGGCGACGCTGGGCGTCCACTTCAGACCGAGACGATGCAAGTTGAGGTCCGCGATCACCCTCGGATGAAGCAGCCCGAGCAAATAGGCACAAGGCGAGACCACGAAGCCCGGCCAGGTTTCTTCGAGCGTGCAGGCTCCGCCGAGCCGTTCCCGGGCCTCCAAGACCAGCACCTTCCACCCCTCCCGCGCCAGGTACGCAGCGCAGGTCAGGCCGTTGTGCCCGGCTCCCACGATGACCGAGTCCCAGTCGCGCCGGGCCAGTTCCCGGATCGGCTCCCTCGCCGGGATTCGCAGAAAGCGGGGGACTTTTGAATCACCGGTCACATCATCCATCAACCTCAATCCTCCTTCTTCCCCACTCTCCGGGATCACGATGTCCTGCACAAGCCCCGGATTCCCTATCAGACCGAGTCGCTGCCGTCAGAAGCCCGCTCTGCCATCCAGCGCCCCGCGGTCCCGGGCGCGATTGCCAGAGTGACCGACATCAAGGCCAGTTTCGGGTCGCGGGCGATCGTGGCGAGAACCCCCTTCCAGAGCTGGACCGACCGGCCCAGGCATCGTCGGGCCAGCGTAGTATCGCCCCCTCGGAGGGCGATGTAAGCCCGATTCAGGTAGGCGAGGGAGAGACGTCTCCTGGATTCGCGGCGTTTGTGACCGACGTCCGGGATGGCCGCACCATCCCGGGTCAGGATGGTCGCGATGACGCGATCGACCTCCTCGATGTCCTCCGTCCCGCGGCGGAAGCGATGCGTCTCGCTTCCCGGGTGCCAGCGGACACCCACGGTCGGCCGGGTCAGCCAGCAAACGGCCCAGCGTCGGGCGATGCGCTGCCAGAACTCCCAGTCCACGGCGTAGCGGAATGCCGGGTCAAATCCTCCCACATCGGCATGCGCCTCCTTGCGAAGCGTGACGGCCGAGCAGCGGACTGGGTTCGACGCCACCAGTTCTGCCACAAACGCCCCAGGTGGAAAGAGGTGATCGGAAGGACCGAGGTCCGGACGCTCGACGACCGATGGGGGGACCGGCTTGTCCTGGTCGTCGAGGATTTCCACGGCGCTGCAGACAAAGCCGATCGGCTCGGGCCGGCGGAACGCCTCGACATGCCGGGCGAGATGTCCCGGTCGCATCACGTCATCCTGATGGAAGACCGCCACCAGGGGCGTCCGGCTCAGCGCCACGCAACGGTTCCAGTTGCGGGCGAGTCCGAGCCGCTCGGGATTGACCGCGATGCGCGAGCCCGGTCGCCAACCTCCTCGCGGACCAGGGAAACGGTGTCGTCCTCGGAGCGGTCGTCGCAGATCAGGAGTTCGAACGCCGCCCCCTCTTGCGCGAGGATGCTCCGCAAGGCCGCAGCCAGATGACGCGAACCGTGGAAGGTTGGGATGGCGACGGTCAGGTCTGGCTGATCCGGGACCGGCAACGGGGAGGTTCCTGAAGATTGGGAGGAGACGGCCGCGTCGGAGTCACTGATCGTCGGGATGAGAAGCGAGCCGTTGCAGCGTTTCCCAGGTGTAGAGGCCGGAGGAGTGGCCGTCGCTCCAGGCCAGGCGGACCGCGTAGCTGCCGATCCCCTCCATCCCTTCGAGCTTCAGATCAGGGCGGATCGTGGACGGATCGAGGATTCGCTCGCCTGTCCACTCATCGCGGCAGGAGGCGCAGGGGCAGTTGGCACGCAGATGGTGATACGGGACGCGGTCCGTCCGGCCGTCGGGCCAGGTCAATTCCAGGGTCTGCTCGCCCTGGTGAGCGCGGATGTTCTTCGGCGGTTCGGACATCGCGACGGCCTCTTGTCGAGGAAGAATGGTTCGGTGGACCCGGCACGATCCATCTTCCGATCGAGACCGGCCGTCGACAAGACCCGTGAGCGAGTCGGAACAACGAGGACGAGGCCACCGGGGCGGCCTCGTCCTTCCTGGATCCGCAGTCAAATGCCCGCGATGTCGTCTCGATCACTTGACCCCGAGATTCAGGCCGACCGGCCGTGCGGCCAGGGGCTTCTCCAGGTACTTTTCGATCTCCGAGGCCTTGCGGATCTTCGAGCTGACAACCTGTCCCTCCTCATTGACGAGGATCATCGTGGGCGTCGAGATGATTCCCAGCTCGTTGGCGAGCCGGCTGTCAAGTCCACCCTCCTCGAAGATGACGGGCCAGGGAAGGCTGGCCGTCTTGAGGTATTCGTCGAGCGCGGCGCGATCGGGGTCGAGGTTGACGGAGAGGACTTCGAGCCCCTTGGCGTGGAACTTCTCGTAAATCTTCGTCAGCTCCTCGATCTCGCGACGGTCAGGTTCGGTCATCGACATCCAGTAGAGCACGAGCAAAGTCTTACCCTTGGCATCGGTGGTGGAGGCCTGCTTGCCGTCGATCGTGGGGCCGGAGAGGTCGAGCGGTTTGCCTTCGAGGTCAAGTCGATGCAAGGCGCCGGCGGCTTTCTTGCCGGCGGGGGAGTCGGCGTGCTGCTCGGCCAGGCGGGTCCAGGAAGCACGGGCCTCTTCCTCGGCGCCGTTGAACTCGTGGACCGTGGCGATCTGGAAGAGAACCTCGGGCACCTCGTCACTCTGGGGGTAGTCGGCGAGGAACTTCGTGAGCCGCTCGACAAGCGTTGCCTGCACCTTCTGGAGATCGGCGCCGGGCTTGTCGGCCTCGATGTCGAACTCGGCGAGGGCCTTGCGGTAGGCAGCGAAGGAGCCGATCTTGCCTCCCTGGGCGATCATGTCGTCGAGGACCTTGGCCCCTTGCGGATAGAGGCCCGTGCGGTAGGCCTCGGCGAGGTCGTGGACGATCAGCTTGTAGAAGTTCAACTTGTCCGCCTCGGAAGGGGCCGACTCGACCGCCTTCTTCAGGATGGCGATGTGGTCGAGGTGCCACTGCGCCAGTGTCTTCTCGTCCTCGATCGCAGCCCGCTTGGCGTCGTGATCAGCCAGTTCCTTGAGAATCTCGGGCGAGATCGACGACTCGGACTCAACCGCTCCGGCGTCAGCGTTGTAGAGGAACGAGCGGAGGCTGCCCTGGGCCAACTCGCCGACGACCGGCTGGTTCGGATCGACGGCCCGAGGCAGGTCGAGGAACTTCCAGGTGTCGCCGAGCTGAATCAACTCAGGCACATGAAGATAGGCCAGGCTGCGGGGGTCGGCGTTCTTGCCCGACGGGTTGACGAAGATCACGGCGTTTTCATAGAGCAGAACGTCCTTGCCGAGCCCGGGGGCAGCATCGGCAGGGATGACGTGGGGCATCATGCCGTCGAAGCGAGCCCAGGTCGTCTCGCCGTCCCAGCCCTTGAGCTGAGGCTGGATTGCCTTGACGGCATCAAGCCGCGAGGCCGTCGACTCGGTGACCTTCTTCGCCAGATCGTCGGGCAGGCCGAGCGACTTGATCTCCTCGGGCTTGGCCATCACGGTTTCGAGCAAGGCGAGGTCGCCCGAGATGAGCGCCTGGACGAGGACCTTGCTGGCCTCCTCGGCCGAGATCCGCTTCCAGGCCACGATGCGATAGACCGACCGACCGTTGACGACCGCGGGCTTGACCTCGCCGACGCGGGTACCACCGACGTTGAGCCAGCGAACCTCGTCGAGGATGCCGTCCTCGTTGGTGTCACTCTCGCGATAGACTTCGAAGCCGTCTCGGAAGTAGCTCCAGCGGTCGATGTGGGTGATCGACTCGGCCTCCTTGCCGCGACGAGTCTTGCGGAGGTCGGTGTCGACGAACTTGCGGAGGAGCTTGCCCTGGACGTCGCGGAGGGCGAAGCCGACTTCCTTTCCGTCATGGGTCGTGACGATCTCCACCTTACAGGTGGCGACCTCGTCCTTGGAGGCGGGGTCGTCGTAATCGACGCCCCGGAGCATGGGCTTGAAGGCGAGGAGGCTCGCCGGCTCCGGCGTCTGCGAGGGCTGGGCGTCGGCCAGGGCCGGGCCGAGCGCCACCAGCGCTGCGGCGGTGGCCGCGGCCCAAGAGGATCGAAGTGCCCGCATCGGCGTCGTCTCCTTGCTACCAAAGGCCGGGAATTTCCCGGCTCCCTGCTCACTCCACGCCGGCCGCTCCGCGACCAGCCATCCTCCGCCCCCGAAAGTAACGGGCGGAACCACAAACCCGGGGAATGCTCCCCGATTGTCATTTTGACAGGATCCGACCGCGAAATCGGAACAATCGGCCATCACGACCGGCACAATGCGCGTCGCGACCGTGTTGTCCGTTCTCATCGGCACGTCCGGGCGATAGGCTATAATCGTTCGTCACGGTTTGCCCGCCGCCGTCGGCGAATGTCTTAACCCGTCGCAACTGCCGTGCCTCCCGAGGAGAGTCACCCGAAAAGCCCTCATGCTCGTCTCGGCCAGATCAAGCACGCTCACAGCCGCACCGGAGGGCCTCTCGCAGCGGAACATGACCTCTCGTTGAATTCGCGGGCGACAATCCCCAGATCCTCAACGAATCCCGGAAGCGCCGGCCGGATTAGAGTTTCCGGGCAAGCTCCACCGACCAGAAGTCGCCACTCGCGAATCAATTGCATGCTTTCTCGGCCAAGACTTGGCATCACATCGGCTTGACAGGACGGCACGCCTGCGTAGTTTATGAGGGGTTGCATGAAGGCCCACGCCGCGGCCCTGAAGGAGTCAACCGCATGCCCCGAGGGAAAACGGGGCGTCCGGATCTCAACCTCGGATGAGACACCCATGGACCGACGTATCCTGGTCGTGGACGACAGCGATCTGGTCTGCCAGCAGCTCTCCCGGCTGCTGGCCAGGCCAGAGCGTCAGATCAAGATCGCCCACGATGGCACTTCCGCACTGGAGTATCTGGTCGAGGGGAACTTCTCGCTCGTCCTGACCGACCTGCTCATGCCCGGCATCAACGGGCTTGACCTGATCCGTGAGGTCCGAGAGCGAAACTTGCCCTTGACGGTCATCGTGATGACCGGCCACGCCTCGATCGCGACGGCCGTCGAGGCGATGAAGCTGGGGGCGTACGACTACCTGATCAAGCCGATTGACGCCACCCGCTTGAACGTTCTGGTCGAGCAGGCGTTGGCCGACCGACGCCTGAACGACGAGGTCGAGGCCTTGCGTCGCGGCCTGCACCAGAAGTACGGGTTCCACAACCTTCTCGGCCGCGGCCCGAGGATGCGCGAGGTCTTCGGCCGGGTGGCGCGAGTCGCCTCGTCGCGCTGCCCCGTCCTGATCACGGGCGAGACCGGCACGGGCAAGGAGCTGGTCGCCCAGGCATTACACTACGCCGACGCCACCCGTCGAGGGGCCGCTCGTGGCGGTCAACTGCGCCGCCTTGCCGGAGTCGTTGCTGGAGAGCGAGCTGTTCGGCCATGAGAAAGGGGCCTTCACCGGTGCCGACCGCCAGAAGAAGGGGCGGTTCGAGATGGCATGCGGGTGGCACGCTCTTTCTCGACGAGGTCGGCGAGATGCCCCAGGGTATGCAGGCCAAGCTGCTTCGCGTTCTGCAGGACGGCTGTTTCGAACGGGTCGGCGGCACCGTGTCCGATCAAGGCGGACTGTCGGGTCGTGGCGGCGACAAACGTGGACCTGAGGGCCGCCGTCACTGCGGGTAAGTTCCGTGAGGATCTGTACTACCGGCTCAACGTCGTGACCATCGAGCTGCCTCCGCTCCGCGAGCGGAGCCCGGAAAACCTCACGCTCTTGACCGAGCACTTCCTCCGCCGCCTTCAGAAGCGCGGATTGCCGGCCAAGAGCTTCACTCGCGAGGCCCTCGCCCGGATGGCCCGCTACGCCTGGCCGGGAAACGTCCGCGAGCTGGAACATCTCGTCGAACAGCTCGTCGTGACCACGACCCGTCCGGTGATCGATGTGGACGACCTACCTCCGCAGATCATCCCCGAGGGCGACGCCGACGAGCCGTTCCGCCTCAGGTTCGACCTCGAACGTCCGCTGCCCGAGATCACCCTCGAACTGACCGAACGGGCCGAGCGGGCATACCTCGTCCGTGTCCTAGAGAAATACCGCGGCCGGATCGACCGATGCGCCTCCCATTCCGGGCTTTCCCGTCGCAGTATCAGTGAGAAGCTCCGGCGTTACGGGATCGACAAGGCCGCTTACAAGCCCCACACCTCCCATCGCCGTGGCCTGGCGGTTGGTGACTAGGCTCATCGCACAGATCAATCGCCGCATCTTCCATTACTCCAGCCGGTTGCACCAGAATCTTCGACCGTTCCCGCGAACGTCCGAATCGGGAGCCCGATCCGCACATGCCAAGCGGAACGGTTTTTTTCCGATTCCGGCACTGGTCCGCGGTGTTGCATCGTTGTATGATGGAGAGAGAGCCTCCCCACGGCGCCCATCCCCCCCGAAGCGCTGGGCCGACAGTTCCGACGCGACAATGCGGAAAGGGGGGAACGATGAATCGGCGCCGGCTCCTGATCCTGGCCCTCATCCTAACCGCCCTGATCGCCTTGCCGGACGACGCGCAGGCGGGTCGAAGGCGTCGCTTCCGACGCGGTGGCCCGGTCTACTCCGCTTACGGGATGCTCTACAACACGAACTCCCGCGAGTGGCGGATGGCTGGTGGTAATCTCACGCTTTATTATCAGATCGTCCAGCGTGAGGCATTGCTTCGCCAGCAACGGGCCATGCTCAAGCAGCAACAGATCCTGAGGAAGCGCTATCGCCGGCAACAGCAGCGGGCTCGGCAGCGAACTCGTACTCATTGACACGGTCCGATCGCGGCCGGCCTGGCTTGTCGGCTGCGGACTCTGGAGAGAACTGGGGGGGGAAGATGAAACGGATCTGGTTCGTCCTGACCGTCCTTGCGGCCACGGCCCTCGTCGCCTCGCCCGCCCACGCCCAGCGCGGGCGGATGCGCAACGGCAAGGTTTACACCGCAAACGGCATGGCCTACGACATGAATTCGCCTGAGTGGCGGATGGCTGGCGGCAACATCTACATGTATCAGCAGATCATGGCGCAGAAGGCCGCCATGAAGCAGCAGCAGCTCTGGATGAAGCAGATGCAGGCCAACCAGAAGGCCTTCGAGCAGTGGAAGAAGAAGAACCCGGAAGCCTACAAGAAGATGCAGGAACAGCAGCAACAGTGGATGTTGCAGCAGCAGAAAGCCCAGCAGATCCCCCTCCATTACCGCACCACGAAGAAGGGCAAGTCGAAGAAGTCGAAGAGACCGGCCAACACTGACTCCATCGCCAAGGAAGAATCCGATACGACTGCCAACGCCGAGGCCGAGCCGGCCAAGGCAAAGGACGGGAAGTCCGAGGCACCGGTCGCCCAGGACAAAGCGTCCAAAATCAAGAAGTAATCCGGTGTCGCGCGTGAACGGCCGCCCACACGCAACGACTCCCGACCGCCTCGCGATGGAAGCGGCCGGGAGTCTCCCATTTCGAGGATCGAACGGCTCAGGCTCCGGCCGGCGACGGCTTGCGCCGAGCCGACGGTCGTGAAGGTGAACTCCGACCCATTCCAGTCGATCTCGACAATGTGGCCCTTCTCCGTCCCGATGCGTCCTTCGAGCAAGGCGGTGGCAAGCGGGTTGGCCAGC
Organism: uncultured Planctomycetales bacterium; assembly: GCA_963752755.1. Taxonomy (GTDB): domain Bacteria; phylum Planctomycetota; class Planctomycetia; order Isosphaerales; family Isosphaeraceae; genus CAVVZJ01. The sequence goes on from CAVVZJ010000022.1 coordinate 100,979, forward strand.
CGCTGCTGGATGACCCGCTTCAAGGGCCGGGCGCCGAAGGCGGGGTCGAAGCCCTCCTCGGCGAGCCGTCCCTTGGCCGTGTCGCTGACGCGAACCGTCAAGCCAGCCTCGACCATCTGAGCCTCCAGTCGGCGGAGTTGGATGCCGATAATCTGGGTTAACTGCGCCTTGGTCAGCGGGTGGAAAAGGATCGTCTCGTCGATCCGGTTGAGGAACTCAGGCAGGAACTCCTGTCGAAGCACTTCCTGCACGGCGCGTCGCATCTCGTCCTCCGGGGCTCCTTGCTCGGTCATCCGGGCGATGATCGGGCTCCCGAGATTGCTGGTCATGATGATGACGGTGTTGCGGAAGTCGACCGTGCGCCCCTGGCCATCGGTCAATCGTCCGTCGTCGAGCACTTGCAGGAGGACGTTGAAGACATCGCGGTGGGCCTTCTCGATCTCGTCGAGCAGGACGACCGAGTACGGCCGGCGCCGAATCGCCTCGGTGAGCCGGCCTCCTTCCTCATAGCCGACGTAGCCGGGAGGTGCCCCGATCAGCCGGGCGACATTGTGCCTCTCGCCGAACTCGCTCATGTCAAGGCGGACCATCGCCGCTTCGCTATCGAAGAGGAATTCGGCCAGGGCCTTCGCCAGTTCGGTCTTGCCGACACCCGTCGGGCCCAGGAACAAGAATGATCCAATCGGACGGTTCGGGTCCGAAAGCCCGGCGCGACTGCGTCGGACGGCGTCGGAGACGGCCTTCACGGCGGCTTCCTGGTTGACCACGCGGAGGTGGATTTGGTCCTCCAGGTGGATCAGCTTCTCCCGCTCGGTCGTGAGCATCTTGGCCACCGGGATACCGGTCCACTGGCTGACGACCTCGGCGATCTCCTCGCTATCGACCTCTTTCTTGAGCAAACGTCGGGCGTCCTTCGGCTGGCCGTCGCCAGCGGCCTCGGCGTCGGCGATCTTCTTCTCCAGATCCTTTCGTTCGTGGTCGAGCGCAGCGGAGTTCCTGGAACTTCCGCTCGTCGGGCCGCTCACTCCGCTGTTGCAAGAGCCGGAGTTCATCGAGTGCATTCTTGAACTCGACCTGGACCGTCGCGAGCCGCTCGCGCATGTTCGAGACGTCGCCCAGGCCCGACTTCTCCAGTTCCCACTGGCGGCGGAGGTCCTGCTCCTCCTTCTGGAGATTCGCGATCTCCTCGCGGACTTCGGCCAGGCGCTCGACAGCGTGCTCCTCCGTCTCGCCCTCCAGCATCCGCTCGGCGAGCTGGAGTTGGAGCAAACGGCGCTGGATGACGTCGATCTCGGTCGGCACCGACTGAAGCTCCATCGCCAGTCGGCTCGATGCCTCATCGACGAGGTCGATCGCCTTGTCGGGCAGGAACCGGTCCGTGATGTACCGCGACGAGAGCTTGGCCGCGGCGAGGAGGGCTGAGTCCTTGATCTTGACCTTGTGGTGGACCTCGTAACGCTCCTTGATCCCGCGGAGGATCGCGACGGTATCCTCGACCGACGGCTCGCCGACGAAGACCGGCTGGAACCGGCGTTCGAGGGCCGGGTCCTTCTCGATGTTCTCGCGATACTCGTCGAGCGTGGTCGCTCCGATGCAGCGCAGCTCGCCGCGGGCCAGGGCCGGCTTGAGGAGATTGGCGGCATCCATCGCCCCCTCGGCCTTGCCGGCGCCGACGACGAGGTGCAGCTCATCGATGAACAGGATGATCCGTCCCTCGGAGGCCGTAACCTCCTTCAAGACCGCCTTGAGCCGCTCCTCGAACTCGCCGCGGAACTTCGTGCCGGCGATCAAGGCCCCCATGTCGAGGGCGATGACCTTGCGATTCTGAAGGCTCTCCGGCACGTCGCCCGAGACGATCCGCTGCGCCAGCCCCTCGACGATTGCCGTCTTGCCGACCCCCGGCTCGCCGATCAGGACCGGGTTGTTCTTCGTCCGTCGGGAAAGAACCTGGACGACGCGGCGAATCTCGCTATCGCGGCCGATCACCGGGTCGATCTTGCCCTGCCGGGCGAGCTCGACGAGGTCACGGCCGTACTTCTCCAGAGCCTGGTACTTGTCCTCGGCGTTCTGATCGGTCACACGTTGCGAGCCGCGGACCTTCTGCATCGCCCGGAGCAGGTCATCCGGGCCGATGCCCAGGGCCGCCAGCACCTCGGCAGCTCGGCTCTTGACCTTCGACAGACCGAGCAGCAAGTGCTCGACGGAGACGAACTGGTCCTTGAGCCGGTCTGCCTCGGCCTGGGCGGCGTCGAAGACCTTGCCCAGGTCCGGGCTCATCGTCATCTCGCCGCCCGTGACCTTGGGGAACGACTCCAGACCTTGCTCCGCCGCGCGGCGGATCTGGCCGGGATCAACCCCGAGCTGCTGGAGCAAGGAGCGGACGACCGCTTGGTCCTCGTCAAGCAGAGCCGCCAGCAGGTGCATTGGTTCCAGCTTCTGGTGGTCGCGCTGGCGCGCGATCTCCTGGGCCCGTTGCACGGCTTCCTGACTCTTGAGTGTCAGCTTATCAAATCGGAATGCCATCGGAATGGGCCTCCCCCTCCCGACCATGGTTGGGAATGTCGGTTCTCAATCGGGAAATCTGTCGTTGTCTCTACGCAAAGCCTCGCGCCTCGGTTCACGAAAAAGTGGGTGAATCGTTCAGGGCTCCAACGCCTCCCGAGGTTGGAGGAGCCGACGATCGGGCCGAGTGGGCCAGGGGTAGGCGAGGCAATCGCCCAGGGCCTCGGCCCAGGAACGATCGGGGTCGGGATGGGGACCGTGCCAGCCGATGCCGGGTTTGCCGGTGTCCTTGCGGACGACGAGGGCGGCGAGGTCGGGGAGGCCGGCCTGTCGGCAGCGGAGCGAGAGGGGAATCAACAGTTGCCGATGGACATGCCGACGCGTCAGCGGCGGACCGATCCGGCCGGCAAGCTCACTGTAGGTGATGGTGCGTCCCATCCGGACCGCCTCCCGGAAGAGGGGCCAGGCACGGCGGATTAGCTCGTCGAGAGGGATCATGGACGTTCCCCTCCGGAAATCGCCTCGCAGGGTTCGGCTTGACGCCCGGTGGGACCTGGCTTAGAAACCGCCGACCCGAAGTCCCGAGGACCCGATCATGCCCGTCGTTCCTGTGCGTCGAAGACGAACCCTCCCGGGCGGCCTGCTGGGCATGATCGTGCTGGTCGCGGTGCTGGAGCTGACCCTGGCCCGTGCGGAGCCCCGGTTCACGACAATCTGGGCGGATGCCTGGAAGTTCAGCGGCTGGGCCGCCGCGAGGAAGGCCCCACTCTGCCAGATCCTCTGTTTCGGGGACAGCCTGGTCAAGCATGGGGTCGTGCCGCGGATCATCGAGGAACGGACCGGTCGGCGTTGCTACAACCTGGCGGCGTTCATGGGCGTGGCGCCGTCGAGCTATTACTTGCTGAAGCAGGCACTGGATTCCGGGGCCCGGCCAGAAGCGGTTCTGATCGACGGTGAATTGCTGGACGGACACCCCCTGGGTGTCCGACGTCTCTGGCCGGAGATGATCTCCCTGTGCGACACCTGGGAGTTGACCCGGACGGCGAAGCTGCCACGCCTCTTCCCCGAACTGGCCGTCGCCCGGTTCCTGCCCTCGGCCCGGCTCCGTTTCGAGCTTCGCGACGAGCTGATGGCCGCGCTCGGGGGTCTGGACCCAGAAACCTGGACGTCTAATGCCACCCACCGCCGCAACTGGGAGTTGAACCTGGGCGCCGACCTCATGCAAGTCGAGGTCTGTCCGCCAGAGAAGGACAGGCGACCGGCGAGGATCGCGGAGCTGGAACCAACCTCGCGCGGCTGGAAATGCGACCCGATCAACGCCGAATACGTCCGACGGTTCCTGCAACTGGCCCTCGACCAAGAGATCCCCGTCTTCTGGCTCCTGCCACCGATCCATCCCGAGTTTCAGGCCCAGCGCGAGCGGGAAGGCCGGGACGGGTCTTACATGCAGTTCGTCAGTCGGCTCCAGCAACGGTTTCCCAACTTGGTCGTGCTCGACGGCCGCCATGCCGGCTATGACCCCTCGGCGTTGGCGGACGTCTCGCATCTGAACCGACGCGGTGCGGTGGCGTTCAGTGCCACTGTGGCGGACGTGCTGCGAAGGCGGCTGTCGGGTGGGTCGGAGGGCCAGCGATGGGTCGAGTTGCCCGACTTCCGCGACTACAGCCCGGGGGTGTTCGTCGAGGACGTCTCGCAGTCGCATGCCGCGATCCTGGCGCGAATCGCCGAGGAGAACAGGAGGCGATGAGGAGGTCCGGGCCGGGTCGGGCCGACTCAGAAGAAGGGGGCCTCGGGCCACTCTTCGTAATCCCGGGCCTCACGGAAGCGGATGAACCAGAAATCCACGTCGCCAGCCTCGGCCTCGCCGCGGCTGACATACGGCTCCCACCAGGCATCGGAGGGGCGGAGCAGGTTGCCGAAATCACTTCGGGCCTTCGGTTTCTGGATGATCAAGGCGGAGAGGTCGGGCTTGCCGTTTTCGATACAGGCGACCTGGAGCGGTTTGAGTACGCGGGAGACGATCGTGCGAGGGGTCTCCTTCAGACCGACATCGCGGCAGCGCGCGCAGAAGTCGTCGTACGAGATCCAGCCGATCGGCTTGCGATCCTTCACATCCTGCGCCAGCTCGAGAGCCACCCGGACCAGAAGCGGATAGGCCAGGCGTGCGTTTTCGACGGACATCGGGCCAATCCTCGTGTCAGGGGACGGTTTGGCGCGTGCCAGAGGGTTCAAAGTTGATAGTAACGCAAACAGCAGCGGAGTTCGAGGAGCCACCACGAACAGGAGGATTACCAAGTATGTGAGGTGGCATGGCGACCCTCACCCGGCCGCCTCGCGGCCACCCCTTCCCGGGGAGAGGGGATACTCTAATCTCTTCCCCGAGGAAAGGTTTGGGATGAGGGGTTAGTCGATTCTCCCACCAGGTTTTGCAATCGTCCTGCCACCCAGAGGAAAGGGACCACGCTCGCGGTGCGACGAGGCCGGTGGGCACGACCTAGCGTGCCCACCGGCCTCTGAAATACCGCATGAAGGCCACCGCGGCAAGGGGGCGGGCTGTCTGGGAGTTACTTCTTTTCCTCAAACTCGACGTCGATGACGTCCTCGCCCTTGCCGCCCTCGCCGGCTTGACCGGCGGCGCCATCGCCTGGCGGCGGTCCTTCGGGACCGCCCGGACCGGCGGCCCCAGGGCCAGGTTGGGCGCTGGCGGCGTAGAGGTGCTCGGCCATCGCCTGGCTGGCCCGCTGGAGGTCCTCGACGGCCTGGTTGATGGCGGCCGTGTCGTCGCCCGTTTTGACCTCGTTGACCTTGGCGATGGCGGCCTGGATGGCCGAGGTGTCGGACTCGGAGAGCTTGTCCTTGTGCTCCTCGATCATCTTCTCCATCTGATAGACACGCTGCTCGGCCGTGTTGCGGGCCTCGGCCAGCTCGCGCTTCTTCTTGTCCTCGGAGGCGTGAGCCTCGGCGTCACGCTGCATCCGGTCGATCTCGTCCTTGGAGAGCCCGCCGGAGCTCTGGATCGTGATCTTCTGCTCCTTGCCGGTGCCCTTGTCGCGGGCGGAGACGTTGAGGATACCGTTGGCGTCGATGTTGAACGTGACCTCGATCTGGGGCACGCCCATCCGGGCCGGCGGGATGCCTTCGAGGTTGAAGGTGCCCAGTTCGCGGTTATCGCTGGCCATCGGGCGCTCGCCCTGATAGACCTTGATCGTGACGGCGGTCTGCATGTCGTCGGCTGTCGTGAAGGTCTCCTTCTTCTCGGTCGGGATCGTCGTGTTGCGGGGGACGAGGACGGTCATCACGCCGCCCTTGGTTTCCAGGCCGAGCGAGAGTGGGGTGACGTCGAGCAGAAGAATATCCTTCTGCTCGCCGGTCAAAACGGCCCCCTGGATGGCGGCGCCAACGGCGACGACCTCGTCCGGGTTGACACCCTTGTGCGGGTCCTTGCCGAAAATCTCCTTGACGAGCTGCTGAACGCGCGGCATCCGGGTGGAGCCGCCGACCATCACGACCTCGTCGATGTCCGACGGCTTGAGCTTCGCGTCCTCAAGTGCCTTGAGGACGGGGCCGCGGCAGCGCTCGAAGAGGCTGTCGGTGATCTTCTCGAACTGGGCCCGCGAAATGGACATCGTCAGGTGCTTGGGCGTGCCCGAGGCGTCCATCGTCACGAAAGGCAGATTGATATCCGTCTGCGCCTGGAACGAGAGATCTTTCTTGGCCTTCTCGGCGGCCTCCTTGAGGCGTTGGAGGGCCATCTGGTCCTTGCGGAGATCGACCCCCTGCTCCTTCTTGAACTCCTCGGCGATGTAGTTAATGAGGGCCTCGTCCCAGTCGTCGCCACCAAGGTGGGTATCGCCGTTGGTGGAGAGGACCTCGAAGACGCCGTCGCCGACGTCGAGGATCGAGATGTCGAACGTGCCGCCGCCGAGGTCGAAGACGGCGATCTTCTCGTTCTTCTTCTTGTCGAGACCGTAGGCCAGGGCGGCGGCCGTCGGCTCATTGATGATCCGGGCGACCTCCAGGCCGGCGATCTGGCCGGCGTCCTTGGTCGCCTGGCGCTGGCTGTCGTTGAAGTAGGCCGGAACCGTGATGACCGCCTTGCGGATCTTGTGCCCGAGATAGCTTTCGGCGGCCTCCTTGAGCTTGCGAAGGATGAAAGCCGAGATTTCCGGTGGGGTGTACTCCTTGCCGCCGACCTCGACCTTCACGTAGTCGCTAACGCCCCCAACGACCTCGTAGGGGACCATCTTCTCCTCGTCCTGGACCTCGCTGTGACGACGGCCCATGAACCGCTTGATGGAGTAGATCGTGCCGTTGGGGTTGGTGACGGCCTGCCGTTTGGCTGGCTCGCCGACGAGCGTCTCGCCCTTGGACGTGAACGCCACCACCGAGGGGGTGATCCGGCTGCCCTCTTGATTGGCGATGACCGTGACGTCACCGCCTTCCATCACGGCGACGACGCTGTTGGTCGTCCCGAGGTCAATGCCAATGATTTTCTCGCCTTCAGCCACAATCCCATCTCCTTTCGGGCCACTCCAGACCCGGCCCCGGCCCACAACGCCGTCCGCCGTCCGACGACCCGGATTCGCTCGCTTCTATACGCTCGCAAATCGCTGAGGGATCGGGAATACGCAAGGCCGATGCCAGGAAACGGGGAAACCCGGTTCGCTTCGACGAAAGTTGAGAGCCCATGGTAAGATGCATTTCCCAATTCGAGGCCGGTCCCGGGGTCACCGGCTCGCCGGCTGCCAATTCGGCAAGGGGCTGGGGGGGACGTCCGTCGCAACTGCCGATTTGGCAGGGAGACGCGCCCGGGGAAGCCGGCGGCGCGGGTATTGTATCGCCCGGGTCGGGCTGTCGGAATGGTTGAGCCTGGTAAAGTGACGGAAACTGCGGGGCTCCCGGCGGCATCCTCCCGGCCGGGACCGGAAGTCGGCCGAGGCGGTCCGCGCCTCCCGCTCGCCCGATCGGACCGCTTGACAACCCAGGGCGGTTCCAATATCACGTTGATACCTTCCATCTTATGACCACTCTGCACCGGCTGGACCCGCCGACGAGCGCCTTCTCATGGCCCGAAAGACGACTTCCGATACCCCCGCCGGCCGTTCGTCTCGCGCCTCCTCCGACTCCCGACGTGCGCCGTCGCTGGCATCGCTACGGGCCGACATCGACCGAATCGATAAAGAACTGGTCAGCCTGCTGAACCGACGCGCCGAGATCGCCACCCAGATCGGACAAATCAAGCGGGCGCAGGGACTGGAGGTTTGGTCGCCGGCGCGGGAGGAGGAGGTCCTCGCCAAGGCGATGGCCGCCCACACCGGCCCCTTGCCGACCGAGACACTTCGCCTGATTTTCCGCGAGTTGATGAGCGGCAGCCGGGCTATTCAGCGCACGCCGAGGGTGGCCTGCCTGGGTCCGAAGTATAGCTACAGCTATCTTGCCTCGGTGGCCAAGTTCGGCCAGTCGGTCGAGCACGTGCCGGTCGGCTCGATCGGGACGGTCTTCGAGGAGGTCAACCGCCGGCACGTCCAGTTTGGCCTGGTGCCGCTGGAGAACTCGACAGATGGCCGGATCGCCGACACCCTGGAGATGTTCGCCCGTCTGCCCAGCCTGAAGATCCGGGCGGAGGTCCGGCTCCGAGTCCGCCATTGCCTGATTGGCAAAGGGGAGTGGAGCCAGGTTCGTCGGGTCTACTCCAAGGCTCAGGCACTCTCGCAGTGCCGCCACTGGCTCGGCAAGAACCTGCCTCAGGCGGCGCTCATCGAGGTCGTCTCCACAGCCCACGCCGCCGAGTTGGCCCAGCAGCAGCCTGGGGCCGCGGCGGTCGCCAGTCGCCAGGCGGCCGACGCCTTTGGGCTGGAAGTGCTCGTGGAGAACATCGAGGACAACCGCCACAACATCACCCGCTTCGCCGTGATCGCGGAGCAGGACGAGGGCCCCACCGGCCGCGACAAGACGACCCTGATGGCCCGTCTGCCCAACGACCGCGGCTCCCTTTCCAGGCGATCGAGCCGTTCAAGAAGAACGCCGTGAACATGACCTGGATCGAATCGTTCCCGACCGGCGAGGCCGTTGCCCCCGGCCGCGACCCCACCTACCTGTTCTTCATCGATATCGACGGCCACGCCCAGGACGAGCCTGTCCGCCGGGCCATCGAGGCTCTGAAGCGGCGGTCCGACCGGCTGGAGGTGCTGGGATCGTACCCGCGGAGCGACACCGTCGAGGGCTGAGCCGTCGGCAGTCGAGTTTCCGGGCGGTCTTCCGGCTTGTCTGGCCGGTACCCTCCCTTATAGAGTGGACCCCGAGCCGCCGGGCCTTTTCCCGGCCGCCGCCGCGACCCGACCCGCCGGAACGCCATGTCCACCGCCGCCGCGACCGACCTCGCCTATCAGCAGTGCCTCAACCCCGAGTGCCGCGCCACGCTGTCGGTGGACCAGGCTGCATTTGCCTGTCCTACCTGCGGCGACCTGCTCGACGTGGTCTATGACTGGGAACGCCTGCCCGTCCCCGCGCGGTTGTCGGACTTCGAGGCGAAGTGGTCTCGTCGCCGCGATCCGCTTTGTTTCTCGGGCGTTTGGCGGTTCCGGGAACTGCTGCCGTTCGCCCCGGCCGAGAAGGTCGTCACCATCGGCGAAGGGCAGACGCTCTTGCAGGAGGCCGACAAGGTCGGTGCCTACGTCGGTCTCCAGCCCGGCCAGCTGTTCCTGCAATACGAGGGGATGAACCCGTCGGGCAGTTTCAAGGACAACGGCATGACGGCCGCCTTCACCCACGCCCGGATGGTGGGGGCGAAGCGCGTCGCCTGCGCGAGCACGGGCAACACCTCGGCCGCACTGGCGGTCTATTGCTCGGCCACCGACCTCGGCTTCAAGGCGATCATCTTCATCGGCTCCGGCAAGATCGCTTACGGCAAGCTGGCCCAGGCCCTCGACCACGGGGCATTGACCCTCCAGATTGCCGGCGACTTCGACGACGCCATGCAGCGCGTGCAGCAGGTCTCCCGGCGTCTGGGCATCTACCTGATGAACTCGGTCAACCCGTTCCGCCTGGAAGGGCAGAAGGCGATCATGTACCGAGTTCTCGAAGGGCTCGGCTGGGAGGTTCCCGACTGGATCGTCGTTCCCGGCGGCAATCTGGGCAACTCCTCTGCGTTTGGCAAGGCCTTCCTCGAACTCAAGCACCTCGGTCTGATCGATCGCGTCCCTCGCCTGGCGATCATCAATGCCCACGGCGCGCGGACGCTTGATGAACTGGTCGGCCAGCATCGTCTGGCCTGGAACGATGGGTTGCCCGATGCCCAGCTGACCAAAGGCTACTTCGACCGTATGGATGCCGAAGGCCGGCGAGCCTCGACAATCGCGTCGGCCATCGAGATCAACCGTCCGGTCAACCTCAAGAAGTGCCTCCGTGCTCTGTCTGCCTGTGACGGCCTCGTCCGCCACGTTACCGACCAGGAGATCATGGACGCCAAGGCCCGCGTCGGCTCCGGCGGCCTGGGTTGCGAGCCGGCCAGCGCGGCCAGCGTGGCCGGGGCGCGGAAGCTCCGCGCGGAAGGGGTCATCGCCCCGGGAGACCGCGTCGTCTGTATCCTGACTGGCCACCAGCTCAAGGACCCAACCGCTACCGTCGCCTACCATAGCGCCGATCAGGATCAGTTCGAGAAGGTCCTCGGCAGCCGGGGGGTCAAGCGGGCCGGATTCGCCAACCGGCCGGTTGTCGTGGCAAATGACCTGGATGATATCGTGCGCACTATCGCCCTCTACTCAGAGGCCGAGGGCTGAGGGCACGAGTTCGTTCTGGGAAGCCAGGAGAGAAGCTTCGCCGCAGAGGCCCAAGGGATACGAAGGTAGCCCAAACGGGTGGTGGCTCATGGGGCGAAAACGGTGGCGGGCGTCAAACGGACAGGCCTGACGCCGTGCAACTTCAATAAACAGCATAATTTCAGTCGATCGGCTGGGGTATCGCCAGGTTCACCACCGTTTTCGCCCCATGAGCCACACTGTTTTTGCGGCCACCTGACGTCAGCGGCGGCCTGGGTTCGTTTCGCGCCAGGAACGGCCAGAGCGCGAGTTCGTTTTGTACCTGCTTGCGTCCGGCGCCGGGTTCGTTTTGTGCGAGCGTCGGTCGCGGCCTCTGGTTCGTTTTGCATCGAACGGAGTTCGGATTGTCGACGAGCGATGCGACGGTCCGACGATGGTGGTGGAATGTCGGTGCGCACGGAGTGCGCGGCCTCGGAAGCACCAGTTGGGAATGGGATCGAAACCCGGCGGGGAATTCCGGGGTAATTCTCCGTCCTGAATTGGAAACGGAATGGAGCTCTACGAGGCGGTGGGGCTGAGGCGATTCACGAGGTCGAGGAGTTGCTGGAAATCGATGGGTTTGGCGAGGATTCCGTCCACGTTCAGGGCGGCGAGGTCGGCAGTGCGACCGCTCAGGACGTCGCCGGTGAGCAGGACGACCTTGAGGTCTCGCCAGCGGGGGTTGGCGCGAATCTGGCGGAGGACCTCGCCGCCTTCCATGCCGGGCATCATCAGGTCGAGCAGGATGATCGAGGGGCGGAGGCGTCCGAGGAGCTTGAGGGCGGACGGCCCGTCGGGGGCCGACTCGACGGGGTGGCCGGCGTGGCGGAGGAGGCGGGCGAGCGCCTCGCGGCTGTTTGGGTCATCTTCGACGATCAGGATCGGGTCCGGGGTCGGCCGGGCGTCGGGACGTTGGGCCGCGGGGGGATTGGCGGGGGCGGGAGCGACGTCGGCGCTCATGTGTTCGGCGGGATAAATGGCGGTGAAGGTGCTGCCGGCACCCAGGCGGCTCTCGACCTGGAGTCGGCCGCCGATCCCCTCGACGAGGCGACGGCAGATGGCCAGTCCGAGGCCGGTGCCCTTGGTCCGGTCGCGCTCGGGGTTGCGGAGCTGGGCGAACTCGTCGAAAATCCGTTCGAGCTGGTCGTCGGGGATGCCGGGGCCGGTGTCGCGGACGATGAGGATCAGGCCGCCGTCGTCCGCGGCGCGGGCGGAAACGTCCACGCGGCCGGTGTCGGTGAACTTCACGGCGTTGCTGGCCAGGTTGACGAGGACGCGGGCGAGCTTCACCTTGTCGCCGCGAACGACCCGGCCGGGGCGATCGACACGCCAGGCGAACTCAAGCGACTTGTCGCCCGCGGCGCGGGCCAGGGGAGCGAGGGACTGCTCGAGGAACTCATCGAGGGCGAACTCGGTCGGGCGGTAATCGACCAGGCCGGAGTCGAAACGGGAGAGGTCGAGCAGGTCGTTGATGAGCTCGATGAGGTTGGCGGCGACCTTGCGGATGTCGTTGGCTAGCTGGTCCATCTCGGCGTCGGGGTCGCCGCGGAACTCGATGAGGCGTGCCAGTAGCTCGGCCTGAAGGCTCAGGGCATTGACCGGGGTGCGCAGGTCGTGGCTGACGGCCGAGAGGAACTGGGTCTTGCGCTTCGAGGCGTTCTCGGCGGCGGCGGCGGCGCGCTGGAGAGCGATCTCGCCGAGGGTTCGCTCGGTGGCGTCAAGGATCAAGGCCAGCGCACCGCGGGCCTTGGAGGGGGCGGGAGCGGTGAGAGGCTCGAATCGCCAGTCGAGGTAGCGAGTCGCATCCTCGACCCAGGGAACGCCCGACTCGGCGAAGGAGATGCGGTCGACGACGCAACGTCGCAGGGCGTCCCGCAGGGCGGGGGCACGGGCGAAAAGCTCGTCGGCACTGGCGCCCGTGATCTCACGTCGGGACCGGCCGAGAATCCGTCGGGCCGGGCCGTTGCTGGCGCGGCAGACTCCCATGCGGTCAAAGTAGGCGACACCCACGGGCAAGTGGTCGAGCAGGGCCTTGAACTGCGCGGCGCGGTCGGCCAGTTCGGCTTCGAGGTGAAGCCGCTCGGTGAGGTCAGCAAAGGTGGAGACGGCACCGCCATTGGGGCCGGGGAACGGGACGGTGGTGAGGCTGAGGATCATCTCGGAGCCATCGGGCCGTCGCTGGCGGAAGACGCCACGGACGGTCTCGCCGTGGTGCAGTGAACGTACCAAAGGGCGCTGGGCATCGGTGACGGACTCACCGTCGAGTCGTTGCAGGGCGAATCGGGCGTAAAAATCTTCGAGCTGGGCAGGCACGACGTCGGGGGCGAGCATCTGGCGGGCGGCCGGGTTGGCGAGGGTCAGGCGACCCTCGGGACCCTCGGCCAGGAGCACGCCGACGGAGATCGTATCGAGGATCGTGGCGAGCTTGCGTTTCTGGTCCTCGGCCTCGACGCGGGCGGCTTGCTCGCGGCGGAGGACCTGGACGTTGTTGATCGCCGCGGCGACGATCGCGGCGAAGGCGGCCAGGGCGTCGATGACTTCAGGGGCGAGGTGGACGCTCGCGACGTGGACCATCACGCCGCGCAGCTCGCCACCGGTGGTCAGCGGCAACGCGGCGACGGCGGCCGGGTTGCCGCGGGCGACCCAGGAGGCATCGGGGCGGTCGGGAGTGTTAGGGGCCTCGGCCTGGAGCCGGCGGAGGACCGGACGACCGATGCGTGCGGCTTCGCCGATCACGGAGGCGTCCGACAGCGGATCGAGTAGACTCTGAGGGTCGTCCTCGACCCGGCCGGTCAGGCCGGCGCTCGGCGCGGAGGACCAGGCGGGGGCGGTTGGTCGCCGGGACTGTGGCCGGCTCGAGCAGCCAGACCCGGGCCAGGGCGGCGTCGAAGTGGTCCACCAGGGTGTGTACGGCGGTGGCTAGCACCTCATCCAGATTCATGCGACCACCGAGCCGCGAGGCCGCCTGGGCGGTCGCCTGGAGGTAGCGGCTCAAGGTGACCTGACGCTCCAACTCGACGCGATCGGCCAGGTCGCGCAGGGCGCCGATCAACAATTCGTGGCCGTCGCCATCGCGAAGGTGGGAGAGAGTGAGCTCGACCTCGACCTCGCTTCCGTCGCGGCGCAGCGCCGGTAGTCGGACGGCGCGGCCGAAGATGTGGGTTTCGCCGGTCTGAAGGAACCTCGCCACCCCGGCGACGTGGCCGGCGCGCAAGCGGGCCGGGACGATCGTCTGCTCCAGCGGCAGGCCGATCAGGTCGGCGGCCGACCAGCCGAGCAAGCGCTCGACGGCGCCGTTGGCATAGACGACCCGCCCCTGGGCGTCGCACGCCAGCACGGCATCAGCCAGTGTCTCCATGAGCCGGTGGAAATCGAACTCGGCCACCCTTGCCTCCCGCATCGACCGATCGATCGCTCGCGGCCCCGACACGATTCCGCCCTCCCTTTTCCGGCTGACCAGCATCGTGTCGCCGGCTCGAGCGCCGGAGCCTCTCGGAGTTCTGTAGAGAATCATACCGAAAACAATGCAGCAGGTTCCATGGACGCATTCCTCGTGCCCGGAACGCCACCCGCTCAAGAACTCAGCCGGCGAGCCCCAAGCCCCTCGGCTCATCCTCCTTACACGGCTTGATTACCGACCTGTACACCCGAATAATAGAACGATCACGGCCGGGCCCGCCACCCTGGTCGGGCAAGTCGCGACCCGGCTCGGACATCGGCGAGGCGACGACTCATGACCGCCACCCAAGCCCCAGACCACGGCCAACCGCCATCGGTTCCCTCACGCCTGATCCTTACGATTCGCGACCGCCTGTACGCCATCCGCAAGGTGGCCTGCGATCCGAGCGTCGCGGACAAGGCGTTCCGTCTCCTCAAGGACGATGGTGCGCTCTACGACGTGATCCAGACCCGTCATGGTCCGTCCTGCGACTGCCCCGACTTCATCTTCCGCCGCGACGGCCTCGACCCGGCCGGCTGCAAGCATGTGCGGGCACTGGTTGCGTTTGGTCTCATCGAGAGGCCGTCCATCTAAGCGGACAGCACATTCGGCTCCGCCGGTGCAAACGTCAGCCGGCTCCGATTTAGCAAGGAAGCGCGAGCAAAGGCAGAGCGAACAAATTTGATACGATCCAGCCAGGAAGCCGTGACTCCACTTTTTTGTTTTTCTTGGCCGGATCGATCCATTCTTGCGGGCACCATACTACAGCGGTAGCGTGCGCATTTGAGGTTGGAGTGACCTCGGGTGAAAGGAGATCCGCGATGGCGATGGACACCGTGATCCTGTCGGTTTGCCGCACGCCAGTCGGCCGTTTCCTGGGGGGCCTGGCGGGCCGCTCGGCCGTGGAGCTTGGGATCGTCGCGGCGCGGGAGGCCCTGGCGAGGTCGGGCCTGAAGCCGGCGGATGTGGATGAGACGATCGTCGGCAACGTGCTCTCGGCCGGGCTTGGCCAGGCACCGGCGCGGCAAGTGGCGATGGGGGCTGGGTTGCCGACGGGTTCGAGCGCCTTGACCGTCAACATGGTTTGCGGCTCGGGCTTGCGTGCCGTGATGCTCGCTTCGACGGCGATCCGCGCCGGCGACGCCTCGGTCGTGCTGGCGGGCGGCATGGAAAGCATGAGCAATGCGCCGCATCTTCTCGCGGTGGACGCTCCGGCTGGAAGCTCGGCGACGCCCCCTTGATTGACCACATGATGCTTGATGGCTTGACGTGTGCCACCGAAGGTTGGCCAATGGGCATGGCCGCCGAGCGGACGGCCGAGGTTGTCGGCCTCTCGCGGGGCGACCTGGATGCGTTCGCCCTGGAGAGCCAGCGGCGAGCGGTCGAGGCGCAGCAATCGGGCCATTTCGACGCCGAGATTGTGCCCGTGACGATCCCCGGCCGCAACGGGGAAACCGTCGTCTCCGCCGACGAAGGTCCTCGCGCCGACGCGACCGCCGAAGCCCTCGCCAAGCTATCGCCAGCGTTCAGGAAAGAAGGGGTCGTCACCGCCGGCAACGCCTCCACGCTCAGCGACGGCGCCGCGATGCTTGTCGTGTCGAGCGCCGCGAAGGCACAGGAGCTTGGCAAGGCCCCCCTCGCCCGGATCGTCTCGACCTCCACTTCCGGCCTCGACCCTCGCGACCTTTTCCTCGCCCCGATCGGCGCCATCCGCAACTCCCTGGCGAAAGCCGGCCTGACGCCCGATCAGATCGACCTGTACGAAATCAACGAAGCGTTCGCCTCCCAGATGCTCGGCTGCCTTCGGGGCCTTGAGTTGGACCCCTCGCGGGTCAATATTCAAGGTGGCGCGATCGCCCTCGGCCACCCGATCGGGGCGAGTGGGGCGCGGGTGCTGGTGACGCTGCTGCACTCCCTGAAGCGTCTCGGCAAGCGCCTCGGTTGCGCGGCGCTCTGCCTCGGCGGAGGAAACGCGGTGGCGATGGTGGTGGAGCGGGCCTGAGCGGGGAGTGAGAATGCAATTCTTCCGCGGATGCCAGTGGTGGGACTTCCGGTGTGAGATGGGGATATTCCCTCTATCGGCCCTGATGACGGGGGTTGGCTTGGCGGTCGGGATCGGCTGCGCGATGGCGGTTGATGCGCCCTATCTCATCCCGGTCTGTGCCGCCATCGGCGGCCTCGCCCCGTTCTGTATCTTGCCCGAGGAACGGGTCAGACGGGACCTTGATTTCGCTCGGCGGTTCCTCGGGTCCCTCCGGCTCCTGCTGGCGGCATTCCTGGTCGCGGCGCTATGGACACTCTGGGATGAGATCGCGGCATTCCCCATTGGCGTGTGCCTCGTCGTCACCTGCATCCTGGGCTGCGTTTTTCTCGTCTATTACACCGTCTGGGGCCTGATCCTAGCATTCCGGGGAGACAAATGGGGGCCGACGAGAACCGCAGCAGACGGCCACGAATCCGGATCTGTGGGATCCTGAGCTGGACCCGTGGGCCTGAGCCCTTGCGAGGGAGGAGGACCGATGGCAACGTCGATCGTGATTCCGGAGAAAGAGCGAGCCACGCCGGTGGCGGATCGGCCCTACCGGATCTCGTCGGATGAATTCTTCCAGATGATCGAGGCCGAGATCTTCCCGCCGGAGCGGCGGGTGTACCTCTGGGATGGGAGGATCTACGAGGCGATGGCCAAGACGGTCCCGCATTCCGCAACGTTCGCCAATATCCTGGCCGTCTTCGCCCGCACAATCCCGCCCGACTGGTCGCTCTGGCCGGAGAACCCAATCACAATCGCCGAGGACAGAGCCCCCCTGCCGGACGTTGTGAGAGTCCGCGACACGCCCAACGACTACGCCCGTCGCGGCCGCCATCCCGTGCCGGCCGACGTCGGCCTCGTGGTCGAGATCGCGAAGTCGAGCGTGAGGACCGACACCGGCGCGAAGCTGGAAGCCTACGCTCGGGCGATGGTGCCGGCCTACTGGGTCGTCAACCTCATCACGCGGCGGGTCATGGCCTGCTCGGAGCCGCGGGTGGAGGACGCACTCGGGATCTACGGTCAGGTCACAACCTATGGTCCTGATGAGGCAGTCCCGCTCATCCTCGACGGCCGCGAGTTTGCCCGCCTCCCCGTTGCCGACCTGCTCGCCCCGGAGCCCGACGCATGACGACCGGACTGCAACGCCCCCCCTCCGAGCCCGACCTCCGCGAGGCAACCGCTCGCGTCCTGGCCGAGGCCGAGACCATTCAGGAAGGCGGCGGGCCGGAGGCGATCCGTCGGCAGCATGAGAAGGGTCGCATGACCGCCCGCGAGCGGATCGCCCGGATGCTCGACGAGGGCACTCCCTCCCTCGAAATCGGCCTCTGGGCGGCCTTCGGCGTCTATGACGAGTGGGGCGGTGCGCCGTCGGCGGGAGTGGTGACGGTGCTGGGGCAGGTCGAGGGGCGGCGGGTGATGGTCGTCGCCAACGACGCCACCGTGAAGGCCGGCGCGTGCTTCCCCTTGACGATCAAGAAAATCCTCCGGGCGCAGAGGATCGCGGCGGAGAACCATCTGCCCTTGATCTACCTCGTCGATTCGTCGGGCGTCTTCCTGCCGATGCAGGACGAGGTCTTCCCCGACGAGGACGACTTCGGCCGGATCTTCCGCAACAACGCGGTGATCTCGGCTCTCGGGATTCCCCAGTTCGCGGCGATCATGGGCAACTGCGTCGCCGGCGGGGCGTATCTGCCCGTGCTCTGCGACACCGTGCTGATGACCGAAGGGTCGGGCCTCTACCTCGCCGGGCCGGCCTTGGTGAAGGCGGCGATCGGGCAGGACGTCTCCCACGAGGAACTCGGCGGCGCGACGATGCACGCGACGGTTAGCGGCACCGTCGATTACCGCGAGCCGGACGACGAGGCGTGCCTGGCACGATTGCGTCGCCTGATCGCACTCTTGCCCCCCGATCCGACACCTACAACGACGGCCGACGTCGAACCGCCGTCGCGGCCGGGGGAGGACGTGTATCAGATCGTGAAGACGGACCCCTCGGCGCAGTACGACGTGCGCGACCTGCTCGCCACAATCCTCGACGGTGGACGGCTGGATGAGTACCGCGCCGAGTACGGGCAAACGCTTGTCTGCGGCTTCGGTCGGCTCGGTGGGATGGCGATCGGCGTGGTGGCGTCGCAGCGATTGCGGTTCCGACCGACCGGCGGGGGGCCGTTCCAGTTCGGCGGGGTGATCTACGCCGACAGCGCCGACAAGGCGGCGCGGTTCGTGATGGAGTGCAACCAGGCCAAGGTGCCCTTGCTCTTTCTTCAAGACGTGAACGGATTTGATGTCGGCCGCGACGCCGAGCGGTCGGGGATCATCCGTTGCGGGGCGAAGCTGGTCAACGCGGTGAGCAACAGCGTCGTACCGAAGATCACGCTCCTGGTGGGTCACTCCTTCGGCGCGGGGCATTACGCACTCTGCGGCAAGGCGTATGACCCGCGATTCCTATTCGCCTGGCCGGGGGCGCGGTATGCGGTGATGGGGGGGGCCAGGCTTCGCGCACGATGCTCGACATCCAGCTCGGGGCGTTGAAGCGCCAGGGGCGGGAACCTGACGAGGAGGAATTGAACCGCCTCGCGGCCGAACTCCGGGATCGCTACGACCGCGAGACCGATATCCGCTACGCTGCGGCGCGACTCTGGGTCGATGCGGTCATTGATCCATCGCGGACCCGGGAGGTTTTGATCCAGGCGCTCGACATGGCCACGCGGCGACGGGAGATGGAGGGGTTCCCACTGGGGGTCTTTCAGGTCTGAAGGTGGTTGATCCTGAGTCGCGAAAGGTGCGTCTTGCGGGCACGGTGCTTGCGGTGACGAGCGGGTTGGGATACGACTGGGATTTGCCTCCGCCGCGTCGAGGTCCGGGCGCCAGCCCGATCCGGGGTCGTGCCCGGTTGAGTCCGGGCCTCCGCGGCGGTGGTGTCCTTTCGTGTCGCGAAGGGTCCCGGAATTGCGTCAACACGGTCGCCGAGGGATCGTCGGAGCGAGATGCGGATCGAACGCCCGAGGGAGATGGAGGGATGGGCGAAGACTTCGGGTTCGTCATCGTGGCTATCGGACTGCTGGCGATACCGGTCGGGCTCATGGTCAGGTTTCGGCGGACCTGGCGAGTCCGGCACGCGGCGTTTCTGGCCAGGCGAGGGTCGTTGACGGACGCCGGGTTCCTGGTGGCGATCGGGCTGGAGGCCACCGAGGCGGTTCTGGCGCTGGCCGTGCGGCGGGCGGTGGCGGCGATGTGCGAACTCCCGGCGGAGCGGCTCCATCCGAGCGAGAAGACCGAACGGCTTCACGCCCTGATGTTCTGGGATGACGGCTGGGACATCAGGGGGTTCGCGATCCGGCTGGAGGAAGAATTCGACCGCGGGTTGACCGAGACCGCGGGTCGGGGTGTTCCCCCCTTCCTCGGCTACCGATCCTCCTACACCGCGCGCTGAGTCGAGCGGCCTGAGAACTTCGGAACCTGGGTCGTCACGATCGTGCGGTTGCTGGTCGAGGCGGGGACCGCCACGAGGAAGCCGAAGGAGAAGGGGACGTTCGACCCGTGGCTGGACCTATTGTAAAGTGGGGGACATGGGCCAGGGCGATCCGGTCTCGAGAGGTCCAGTCCCGATGGAACCGACTCGACGCGATGTCATACGAATCGGCAACGGTGCCGGCTTCTGGGGCGACAACGTGGATGCCCCGGTCCTCCTGGCGGAGTCGGCCGCGCTCGACGTGCTCACGCTCGAGTACCTGGCCGAACTGACCCTGGCGATTCTGCGCACCTGCGATCGAAGAACCCGGACGCCGGGTTCGTAACCGACTTCCCCGAACTCCTGGTGCGGTTGGCCCCCCTGCTCCGCGAACGGCCGGA
Organism: uncultured Planctomycetales bacterium; assembly: GCA_963752755.1. Taxonomy (GTDB): domain Bacteria; phylum Planctomycetota; class Planctomycetia; order Isosphaerales; family Isosphaeraceae; genus CAVVZJ01. Next base: position 120,597 of record CAVVZJ010000022.1, read on the forward strand.
ATTCCGCGTCGTGACCAATGCCGGCGGTCTCAACCCGGCCTCCTGCGCCCGGGCCAGCCGCGACTGGGATCGAGCCAGAGACGCCGATCGGCGTTGTTTCGGGTGATGACATCCTCGCGAAGATTCCTGACTGGATCGCTGATGGAATCGACCTCCCGCACTTCGAGACGGGCCTTCCGATTTCCGAGGTGGCCGACCGGCTCGTCTGCGCCAATGCTTATCTTGGAGCAGGTCCGATCGCGGAGGCGATCCAGGGCGGGGGGCGAATCGTGGTGACAGGTCGGGTGGCCGATGCCTCCTTGACGCTCGGTCCGGCTGTCGCGGCGTTTGGTTGGGGTTGGGACGACTGGCCGAGGCTGGCTGGGGCGAGCGTGGCCGGGCACCTGATCGAATGCGGGGCGCAGGCGACGGGCGGGCTCTGGTATCGCTGGGATGAGATCGACGACCTCGCCGGTCTCGGCTACCCGATCGCCGAGATTGCGGCCGACGGGTCGTCCGTCCTCACCAAGCCCGACGGCTCCGGCGGCCTGGTCACGGTGGCGAACGTCGCGGAGCAGATCGTTTACGAGATTGGCGACCCGACAAGCTACAAGACACCCGACATCGACGTCGATCTGACGAGCGTCGCCCTCTCCCAGGTCGGGCCGGACCGGGTGGCGGTGACGGGCTGTCAGGGTCGGGCGCCATCGGAGAAGCTCAAACTGTCGGCCGTGTATCGCGACGGCTACTCGGCAAGCGGGATGATTGCGGTGGTCGGTCGCGATGCCGAGGCGAAGGCCCGCGCGGCGGGTCGGGTGGTGCTGGAGCGGGTCCGTCGGGCGGGATACGAGCTGGCCGATTCGCTGGTCGAAGTGCTGGGGGCAGGCGACGTGGTCCGGGGCGCGGTGCGGCCGGAGAGGCCGCCGTTCGAGGTCGTGCTGCGGGTCACGGTGCGCGACCCTCGCAAGGAGGCCGTCGCCCGGTTCTGCAAGGAACTCGCCCCCCTGGTGACCGCCGGCCCGCCGGGGATCGCCGGTTATGCGAGCGGCCGGCCGGAGGTGAGGCCGGCGTTCGGGTACTGGCCGACGCTGGTGCCGAGGATCGCTGGTGGAGCCGAAGATCGAGGTTCGCAAGGCGGGCGAATGGGCGGGGAGGGTGTCGTGAATGGGACGCGGGTCCGACTGTCCGATGTGCTGGAATGGGTCATCGGGGCGGGGGCTCGGTACTCGCGCGTTGCGATTGTACCTAGGCGAGTTCGTGATTGTCGGTCAGGTCTGGTACTCCGTGCTGCATCAGGTCAATCCCGCCTTGATGGGAGTTGCGGTCGTGGACGGGCTGGCGCTGGCCTGGGAATCGGCGACGCGACGGGGGCCGGGGACCTGGGGCATCGGGTGCTGGATTTGGGCGTCGCTCGCGGTCTTCTCGAACCTCAACATTGTCCCCCGTATGGTCCTCGGCTGCAGTCCTTCCACATCGTGCGGAAGATCCCGTTCCCCTCGACTTCGAGCTTGCTCTTGCAAGCACGAACTCGCTCATATGCCTCATACGATGACCCCCGGCGAGTCCTTCGTCCAGGCGATGCTCGCCGCCGGCTTGGCGTGCCGCTGGGCCGGCTGGCCCCGTGCCGCCGATGCCTGAGTTCCGCGAGAGGACGAGGCTCCTTGTCGCCATGCTCCATCGCGGATGGGCCATCGCCTGGCGGCGTCATTGTACGTCCTGAATCATTTGAGGAGCACCCTCATGGGAATGGATGGCAACCCGCGAGACGTCCGCCTCGGCGACCTCGCCCACTGCCGGAGCGGCGACAAGGGCGACGCGGCGAACATCGGCGTCGTCGCCGACGACGGGGCGCGGTATGCTTGGTTGGTGGACCACCTGACGGCCGAGGCGGTGGCCGAGTTCCTGAAGCCGCTGGGGATCGGGCGGGTCCATCGCTACCTCTTGCCGAACATCTGTGCCTTGAACTTCGTCATCGAGCATGCCCTGGCCGGGGGGGCGAGTCGTTCGCTCCGGCTGGACTCCCAGGGCAAGGTGCTCGGGACCGCCTTGATGGAGCTTCGCCTGCCGACCTCGGAGGCGAGAACCGTTGCAGAGGGTCAACCATGAGCAACCCCGAGCCGCTCGTCCGTCGCGAGGATCAAGGGCCGGTGGCGGTGCTGATCATGAATCGGCCGGACCAGCGAAATGCCCTCTCGCGGGCCTTGATGGCCGAACTGTCCGACATGCTCGACGCGATCCGGTCCGAGTCGCGGGTGAGGGCGGTCGTGCTGGCCGCGGAGGGGAAGGCGTTCTGCGCGGGGATGGACCTGAAGGAGGCCACCGAGACGGGGGTGGCATCCTCGATGGAGTCCAGCAAGTCGTCGGTGGACGACACCCAGGCGATCGCCGACCTGATCGACCGGGTCCACAAGTTCCCCCGGCCGGTGGTCGCCGCTGTGCAGGGCGACGCGCTCGGCGGCGGCGCGGGATTGGCGCTGGCGTGCGATCTGGTCGTGATGGCCGACTCAGCGCGGATCGGTTATCCGGAGGTACGGCGGGGGGTCGTGGCGGCGATGGTGATGCATGACCTGGTCCGGCAGGTCGGTGACCGTCGGGCCCGCGAAATCCTGCTGACTGGACGGCCGATCGATTGTGAGCAGGCTCTAACCTGGGGTCTGGTCAACCGGGTCGAGCCGGCCGAGCGATGTCGGGCTGAGGCGATCGCACTGGCACGAGAGTTCGTTGCGTGTGCCCCGATCGCCCTCGCCACGACCAAGCACTTGCTCGATGAGGCTACCAACCGCCCCCGTGACCTTCGCGGTGCTGCGGCCATCAGCGCCGCGATCCGCGACTCGGACGAGGCCCGCGAGGGAATGCTGGCGTTCGTCGAGAAGCGCGAGCCGCAGTGGAAGTTAACACCGGCCTCGCTGCCGTCGTACGGAGATCGTGATGAGGGGATCGATCCCGATCTGCCGACAGGGGAAAAGTAGCTAGGTCGTCTGTAGGCAGTCGGCAGAGAAGAGGACGCAAGGCGGGGGAAGTGGTGAGGCGTGGAGCATTGGAGCACCGGGTCATGTCGGGACGTGACGACGAGAGGCCGTGGGTCGATGGGAAGACCGTCGGCGAGGTGCTGAGGGAGACGGCGGGGAAGTTCCCGGATCGCGACGCACTGGTTTTCCCGTGGCTGGGCGTGCGGTGGTCGTGGGCGGAACTGGACAGACGCGTCGATCGGGTAGCCTCGGCCTTGATCACGAGGGGGGTGCAGCCGGGTGAGCATGTCGGGATCTGGTCCATGAATGCGCCAGAGTGGGTCGTGATCCAGTTCGCAGCGGCCCGAGCGGGAGCGGTGCTGGTCAATGTAAATCCAGCGTATCGGCTGCACGAACTCGAGGAAGCGATTCGAACGGCGGATGTGGCAACGCTGGTCGTGGGCACGCCGTTCAAGACGTCGGACTTTGTCGCGATGGTCGAGGCGCTCGTTCCCGAGGTGAAGGGGGCGCGGGTCGGCGGCTGGCGGTCGGAGAAGCTGCCGGTCCTGCAATGGCTCGTTGCAATCGGCGACTGTCCCGGACCGGGCTGGCTGACTTGGGCGGAACTGGAGGCGACCGAGGTTGTCCCCGAGCTGGCAGAGCGGCAGAAGAACATCCAGGCGAGTGATGTCTTCAACATCCAGTTCACCTCCGGCACGACGGGCCTGCCGAAGGGGGCGATGCTCACGCACCGAAACGTGCTGATGAATGCGTTTTATATCGGCCAGCGGACACGCTACCACGAGGAAGACCGTGTCTGCGTGCCGGTTCCGTTCTATCACTGCTTCGGCTGCGTGCTCGGGACGGAGGTCTGCTCCATCTACGGTTCTGCGATCGTCGTGCCCGCCCCCAGCTTCGATCCGAAGGCGACGCTCGAAGCGATCGAGAAAGACCATTGCACGGCCGTCTATGGAGTGCCGACGATGTTCGTGGCGCAGCTCGATCATCCCGACCGGCCGAAGCATGATCTCTCCTCGTTGCGGACTGGGATCATGGCGGGGAGCCCTTGCCCCTTGCCGTTGATGAAGTCGGTGATCGGCGAGATGGGGGCCAGCCAGATCGTCATCGGCTACGGTTTGACGGAGGCGTCTCCAATCATTACGATGACATCAGTGGACGATTCGATCGAAGTCCGCACGAGCACCGTCGGCCGCGAGTTGCCGGGCGTTGAAGTGAGACTACGGCACCCGATCACGCATGAGGATGTTCCCGAGGGCGAGACGGGCGAGCTCTGCGTGCGAGGCCACGGCGTGATGGCCGGCTATTACCAGAATCCCGAGGCAACGGCGAAGGTGCTCTCGTCTGATGGCTGGCTCGCTACCGGTGACCTCGCCCGCCGACGGGCGGACGGGAATTACCGGATCGTGGGCCGGAGCAAAGAGTTGATCATCCGGGGCGGTGAGAATATCTATCCACCGGAGGTGGAAGAGTTCCTCTGCCACCATCCAGCCGTGGCGGAGTGCGCTGTGGTCGGGTTGCCGGACCCGGTCTATGGCGAGTGCGTCGCGGTCTGGATCGTGCCGAAGAATGGCGCGAGCCTCAACGCCGACGAAATCCGGGAGTATTGCAAGGGCCAGATTGCCCACTTCAAGATCCCGAAATTTGTCGAGATTGTCGATCAGCTTCCGCGCACGGTGACGGGCAAGATCCGCAAGCACGTTTTGCGCGAGCACGGGGTCACGCAATTCGGACTGTCCTCGACGGATAGCGTGCCGACGGCGTGAGGACCGGCGGACGTGGGATCACCGATGATGAAGCGAGTCGGGTGCATCGCGTCCGCGTCGACGCATCGGACCGACGAGGGTCAATAGGCCGTCGGCGGAGATGACCTCGCCGCCGTTGATGGAGCCGAGGCCGCGCCAGGTGAAGCCGTTGATCGAGTCCTTGACGAAACGGACGGAGCCGTCGCCGAGGAGGATGTTGACGCCGCCGGGGTGGTAGCTGCGGGCGGTGACGGCGGCGAAGCTTGGGCCGCCCTCTTCCTCACGGAGGGAGACGAGGTCCAGATCGGGAAAGGCCATTCCGCCGCTGAACCGACCAGGGGTGCTCTTGTTGGGGGTCCAGGCGGTTGTGAAACCGGATTCGGGGATGTTCCCGTCTTCCCAGCCGGCATGGCCGTAGTCGGGGCGCAACTCGGCCTGGTCGCCGGGACAACTCGTATATTGCGGGATGCTCGACGGGCTGGCGGAAGGCGGTGGGATTGGCAGGGAGTTGATCGGGGCGAAACTCAGCCCACCACAGTCCATCAGGAATGGGAAGCGCGTCTTGACCTCGGCGGCAAGGATCGTGCTGGAGAGGCCGTCGGTCAACTCGCTGAAACGGACCGAGACGTTCGTCCGGAACGGCGAGCGCGGAGATACCGCGGAGACCCGGCCGCCCCAGACGTACCAGTCGCCGCGGTTAACGCCATAGTTCGTATTTTTGCGAGTGAGGCCGTCCTCGAGCAACGAGTCATCCTTGCGCGGGTCGGACGGGCAGAGAAACGTGGAAGTGCCGGTACTTGTCACGGTGGAGTTGACGACCGTCTCGTTGTTGAAGGCAAAGTTGATGGCGTTATACTTGTTCTGTCCTTCCATGAACGAAAGAATGCGGGCCAATGCCCCCCAGCCCTGGAAGACGGGACTGCCGGAGGCGTTCCAGGTGACGATGGCGGCGATTGGAAGGGCATTGAACGCGTCGTGGTAGTTGTGCAAGGCCAGGCCGAGTTGCTTCAGGTTGTTGGTGCATTGCGCCCGGCGGGCGGCCTCGCGAGCGGCCTGCACGGCGGGGAGCAGCAACGCGATCAAAACGCCGATGATCGCGATCACGACGAGCAACTCGATCAGGGTGAAACCACGTCGGGACGGCATGGGCGAGGTTCCTCGAAAACAGGGGCCTTGGACTCAGGACGGACAGCCCAAGGCAATCCGCGGGCCGCGGGGCGCTGATGGCCCGAAGTGGTTTGCAGACTGAGAGTTGAGCATCGCAGGTGATCGGACCCGGGGCTGGATCGTGGCGGCGAGTTGTCCAGCGTTGTCGGCGGGATGTCCATCGGGGGTGCACGGTCAAGGGTTCGAAGCGTCGTCGCCGGCCGGGTCGAGGCCGTGACGGCGGAGCTTCTGGCGGAGGGTCGAGCGGTGCAGGCCGAGTCGGCGGGCCATGCGGACCTGGTTGCCGCCGGACCAGACGCCTACCTCGCGGAGCAGAGGACGCTCGATAAGCTCGATCAGTTCTTCGTACAAGCATGATTCCAAGTCGTCGTCCACGGAAGTGAGCCGGGTGCGGGCCCAGTGGGCGACGGCGTCGGCCAGGTCATCCCTTTGAGGCATCTCCGCGACGGCGGAGCGGACAGTCGGAGGCAGGTGCTCGGGGTGGATCGGTCCCGAGCCTGCGGCGCGGGCGGCGAACTCGGCGGCGTTACGTAGCTCGCGGACGTTGCCTGGCCAGTCGTGGGCGAGCAGGGTCTGGCCGATCGGCGAGGCGGGGTCGAGCGGGGAATGGGCGACGGGGACGACGCGAGAGAGGATATGATCCCAGAGGCGGGGGATGTCGTCCTTCCGCTCGCGCAAAGGGGGCAGATGGATCGGGAGCACGGCGAGGCGGTAGAACAGGTCGGCACGGAAGGTGCCGTCGCGGACGAGGGCCAACAGGTCGCGGTTCGTGGCGGCGATGACCCGGGCTCGAAGCCGTGCGCTCCGATCCGCCGCCGACGGGGCGGTATTCGCCGCCGTCGAGGACGCGGAGGAGCTTGGCCTGCACGGCGGGCGGCGCCTCGGCGACCTCGTCGAAGAAGATGGTGCCGGCGCCGGCGCGGTCCAGCAGCCCTGGGGCGGAACTCTCGGCACCGGTGAACGCCCCACGCACATGTCCGAACAGCTCGCGCTCGACCAATGCCTCGGGCAAGGCCGCTAGGTGGACCGGCACGAACGGCGATTGGGCACGGTCGCCGTGCTGGTGGATCGCTCGGGCGACCAGCTCCTTGCCCGTTCCGCTCTCGCCAGTGATCAAGACGGGCTCATCGCCGGATGTAGCACTAGCCACCTGCTTGAACACGTGTTGCATTGGTAACGCGGCTCCGACCATCGTCCCGACTGGCTCTCCGGACTCCGGCCGTGCCAGATCTCCGTCGCGGACTTCCAGGGCGCGGGCGATGAGGGTGCGAGCCTGGGCGAGGTCGAACGGCTTGGGGAGGTAGTCGAACGCGCCGCCTCGCACGGCCTTCACGGCGGTCTGCATCGTGCCGTGGGCGGTCATCACGATCACGGCGGTTTCCGGGCATTTGGTGCGGAAGCGTTCGAGGGCAGAGAGGCCGTCGAGTCCGGGCAGGCGAACATCGAGGAAGAGCACATCGGGAGGATCCTCGGCTGCGCGGGCCAGCCCTTGTTCGGCGGTCGAGCCGACGGTGACGCGGTGGCCGTCGTCGCCGAGGAACTGGCGGAAGGCCCAGCAGATGCCCGGCTCGTCGTCGAGGATCATCACGTGGGGCATGGGCGGTCGGGTCCTGTGGCGGAGGGGACGAGGGCGGGAATGCTGGAAAATGATGGTGTGGAGACAGGTTCCTTCCATTCCGCGACCGGGAGCGAGACGCGGAAACGAGTCTGCTCCCCGATCCTCTCGTAATGGATCGACCCGCCGTGTTCGCGGACGAGCGCCTCGCAGAGCGCCAGGCCGATGCCAACGCCTTCGGGCTTGGTGGTGAAGAACGGCTGGAAGAGGCGGGCGACATCAGCGGGCGGCAGGCCCGGGCCGTCGTCGTTGACATCGATCGCGACTAGGGCCGGGCCGTCGGTGGAGGCAGCAAGTCGGACCGTCCCACCGGGGCCAGCGGCTTCGAGGGCGTTCAGGAGGAGGTTCGAGACGACCTGGCCGAGCTGATCGGGATCAGCGCGGAGGGCGGGGAGGCCGTCGACGGTCTCGATCCTCAATCGTACCCCCTGATGCTCGGCGGTGGCGGCGAGGCCGGCAGCGGCGTGGGAGAGGATCGGGCCGATCCCGACAGGCTCGAAACGGGGCGGGTCTGGCCGGGCGATCTGGAGGAAACGGCGGACCTGGCGCTCCATCCGCCCGAGTTCGGCGAGGGCGACGTGGAGAGGCTCGATGTCGCGGTCGCGGTTGCGTTCGGCATAGAGCTGGAGGGTCATCCGGGCCGCGGTGAGGGGGTTGCGCAGCTCGTGGGCGAGACCGGCGCTGAGCTGTCGGATCAGTCGGAGTCTCTCCGTCTGCTGGCGATCACGCTCCAGGTCTCCGAGCCGCGCAGCCATTCGGGCCACGCCCTCGGCCAGTTCGCCGATCTCGTCGTCGCGGCCGCGTGGCAAGCCCTCCGGGTGGAGGTCACCGGCGCCGACGCGGCGGATTGCCCGGAGGATTGCGGAGAGTGGGTTCGAGAGTGTTCGCCCAACCCACGACGCCAGGGCCGCAGCCAGAACCGCGCCGACGAGGCTGAGAATTAGAGCCGCTCTCCGCGCCTCCCAGGCCGCTGCGCGGAGTGCCGATTCGGGCAGGAGGATCAGGAGCCGTCGCATGCCGGTCAGTCTCGGCTCACGCGGGCGGTCGATCGCGGCGACGCGGTAGGTGTGGCCCGCGTGGGACCAGCGGGTCGCGAAGCTCAAGTCCGCCGAAGTGGGGGTGGGGCCGGTCCCGGTCGGTTCGAGCGTGCTCGCCTCGACCTGCCCGCGCGGTCCAATCAGGGCGAACTCGGCCCCGCCGAGCCCCTTGAGCTGGCGGAGAACGGATTCTGTCAGTGGGAAGCTCGAACGCCGCAAGGTTTCAGCGATGCCCCGCCCGCGTTCCAGCGATTGCTCCCACGCCCGATCGGCCGCCCACTGGCCGCACGCCAAGCCGGTCACGCCGACCATCGCGACAGTTAGCAGCAGGTACGGCAGCAAGATCCGGTCGCGGATCGAGCCTGGGAACCGGCGGGGGGACATGGGAGGAGCAGTGTCTCGAAGGAGCAAGGGCGGACAGAGCGGTGCCCGCCGGGTTTCACGAGTTCATTGGGAACGATGTTATTCTACAGCAACGCAATCCAGGCTGCCCCGCCTTCTCGTCGGACGATCGCCCCCAGGGATTCCATCTGGTTCGTCGTTGCCGTATTTTCGCCTGAGCCACTTCTCGAAGTGGGCCCTGTCGCCCGGACTTCCCTGGAAAGGCATGTCTCCCCGGAACTCGGCACAAAAGAAGCAACAATTCACCTCGTGTCCTTCGTCGTGCGCGAATCGCCTCAGCATGGTCATCAGCGTATCCATCAAGCTGGAGGAGGAGCCATACCGATCTCCGAGGTGCTGCAAGTGCCACCAAAAGTGCCGGACTTCCATCGCGATCGGACCAACCACGGAGCGAAGCTCGGCAAACAGTTCGCGCCCCATCGAGCGAGTCCTGGGCAACTGTTCCTTCCTCCCGAATGGAGGGGTTGTCCTTCAGCCCCTCAAGGATTGGCTCGTAAAGCGCGACGGCTCGCCAGGGATCTGTGGTGGTTGGCCAGGACCGACTCGCGCGGCCGCCAACTGCCGGTCGAAGCCGTCGATCGGGTATCGCCAGCCCATCACCGTTCTCCTTCGAACAACGAACTCCACAAATGGTTGCTAGCGAATGGATGAGTTGTCCGCGTACTTTGCGCCTTCGTGAGAGTCTCCTTATTCTCCGATCAGATACCGCTTCAGGAACAGCACCTCGACTGCCTGGAGATAATCCTGGTTCGCCTTTTTGGCGAAACCGTGGCCCTCATTCAGGCCGACGACATACCAAACCGGCCGACCATTCCCTCGCACCTTGTTGACAATCTGCACGGACTCGCTCAGCGGCACTCGGGGGTCGTTCTTGCCCTGAACAACCAGCAAGGGGTTCTTGATCCGACCGGAGTTGGTCAAAGGCGAGACGCGTTCGAGGTAGTCGCGCATGGTTGGGTCGCGCTCGTCGCCGTATTCGGCGCGGCGGAGGTCACGGCGGTATTCTTGGGTGTTTTGCAAGAACGTGACGAAATTGGAGATGCCGACTATGTCGATACCCGCCTTGATCCGCTCGGGGTAGGTCGTTTGAACGGCCAAGGACATGAAGCCGCCGTAGGAGCCGCCGATGACGCCGATCCGGTTCGAGTCGAACTCGTCACGGCGGGCGATCCAGTCGAACAGGCCGGCGATGTCGCGGACGGAATCCTGGCGCTTCCTGCTGTTGTCGAGCTTCAAGTAACTCTTGCCGTAACCGCTGGAGCCGCGGACGTTGGGGAAGATCACGGCGATGCCCAGTTCGTTAAGCAGGTAGTTGCCGCGACCGAGGAAGCCAGGGCGGAACTGTCCTTCGGGCCCGCCGTGGATATTGAGCAAGACAGGGCGCGGGCCGGGAAACCTGTCGGCCGACGGGCGATAGACGAATGCAGGAATCTCGCGGCCGTCGAATGTCTCGTAGTGGATCAGTTCTGGTTCGGGGAACGTGCTCCGGTCGAAGCCGGCCGTCTCACTCTCGGTCCAGCGCACAAGCTGGCCGCCCTCGTCGAGATCGAGAGCATACGTGTCTGCGGGCGACTGAGCGGCGCTGAGAGTAAAGCCGATCTCGTGCGAATCTGTGCGGAAGGTCAACCCGCTGACGACGCCCGCTGGCAACGGCTTCACGGGCCGCTCGGCACCTGTCCGGGCGTCGAGGACGTGGAGCCGGGAGATGCCGTCCTCATTGGCCGTGAAGGCGATAAGGGTACCATCGTCGGAGAGGTCAAACGACTCGACGTCCCAGTCGAGCCCCCTGGTCAAGACAGTGGATTGGCCCGAGGCCAGCTCGTAACGGGTGAGGCGGAGGACCTCGGAATCCTTGTCGGTCGTCCAGTAGAGAGCTTTGCCGTCGGCGGACCACTTCGCTTCCTTGTATGACACTGGCGCCTCGCCCTCCTTGCGGCGCGGGGTGAGCGTGGTCGGCTCGCCACTGGCGACCTCGACGATGTGGATGTAAGACTCATTGATTGAAATATATTCGATTGCGATGACTTTTGACTCATCGGGCGACCAGTCCACCACACTCCATGTGCCGGAGACGTCCTTGAAACGGCGGGCGGAATCTGGATGGGCGGGGTCGAGAAGGAAGAGATCCATGTCGCGGCCGTTGCGGACGTTGCTGCTGTAGGCAAGAAGCTTGCCGGAACGGGACCACTTTGGGCTGGTGTGACGGGCGCGGCCGTCGGTGAGGCGGGAGGTGTCGCCGTTGGCGAGGTCGTCGAGAAAGAACTGGTAGTTCTCGGCGCCGCCTTCGTCGGCGATGAAGAGGAACTGCTGGTGATGCGGTCGGCTCGTGGCGCCGAGGACGCGTTCCGGATGGAAGCTCCACTGTTTCCGCGCTCCGCCGGGAAATGCGACGCGGTGGATCTGGTGCATGTCGGCGAACCGGGTGCTGATCAGCATGCCGTCCGACCCGGGACCGATTGACCAGTCCTGAAACGAGGCCGTGCGGATGTTCTGATATCGCCTCAAATCCCGCTCTAGGTCGGCCGGCACTGGGGGGACGTCCTCGATGGCGATCGTCGCCGGCACGGGCATCGTTGCTGGCATTTCCTGGCCGGAGGTGATGGGGGCCAGTGAGAAGATGAGAGCAAGAGCGAATGGCTGGGTTCTCATGGCGTCGGGCTCCCGGTTCGAATGGCGAGGCAAACCCGTGCCCGATCATGCCAGATGGCCCGACGCGGGTAAACGACCGGCCGGAATCGCATTATTCCGAGCGGGGCATTAAACTGGAGTGTATGATCCGTCGCAGGGATCAGACACACGGTGGTAGGCACCACGAATCCTGACCGTTCCGACCTTCTGTGGACTTCTCTCGAGTTCAAGATTCGCTTGTTCCTGTACTTGACAGCAATCGAGCCGCTGAAGGCCCCGTCGGCTGGCTCCAAGAAAAGCGGATCAATCGAATCGAAGAAGCTCGAGTTCAAATCCTTGATGTCTCCTACCGTCCCCATGAAAAACCCCCTGCTCGACCACACCACCGACGACCTCGCCGCCTGGATAGCGGATCGGGGCTTCCCGAGGCTTCACGCGCGCCAGGTCGTGCGCTGGGTATTCGACCGCCGGGCCGAGTCCTTCACGACGATGTCCGACCTGCCGAAAAAGCTGCGGGAGGTATTGGAGGGGGAGTGGGCCGTCTTCACGACCGAGCCGGCCTTGCACAGCGTCGCGCCGGACGGGACGGATAAGCTATTGTTGTCCTTGCAGGACGGTCGTCGCGTCGAGTGCGTCTTGATGGCGGAGGCTGACCGCAGGACGGTCTGTCTGAGCACGCAGGTCGGCTGTGGTATGGGGTGCGTCTTCTGCGCCAGCGGCCTGAAGGGGGTCGAGAGGAATCTGACGTGGGGCGAGATCGTCGAGCAAGTACTCCGATTGCGGAACATGCTGCCGGTCGGCGAGACGCTGACGAACCTCGTTGTGATGGGCATGGGTGAGAGTCTGGCGAACCTCGACAACCTGATCGCGGCGCTCGATCGAATCTGCTCTGCCGAAGGGTTGGGACTTTCGCAGCGACGTGTCACGATTTCGACGGTTGGCCTTCCCGAGAAGATGCACAAGTTGGCCGAGTTGGGCCGGCAGTATCATCTCGCCGTCTCCCTGCACGCATCGACGCCGGAACTCAGGGATGAGCTGGTGCCGATCAACGAGAAGGTGGGGTTGGATGCCGTCATGGAGGCGGCCGATGCCTACTTCCGAAAGACGGGCCGGCAAGTTACCTTCGAGTATGTCCTGCTGCGGGGGCTGAACGACCGCCCCGAGGACGCCGTGGCTCTGGGGCGATTGCTCGCTGGGCGGAAGGCGCACGTCAACCTGATCCCATACAACCCAGTGCCGGGCCTGCCGTTCGGGCGACCGACCGAGGAGGCGATCCGTCGGTTCGTGGGGATCGTGCGGAGTCGGGGGGTGAGTGTGACGGTCCGAAAAACCAAAGGCCGCCAGATCGACGCCGCATGCGGCCAGCTTCGGCGACGGGCCGGCTCGCCCGCGGTCGCCGCGCCAGAAGACTGACCGAGCGAGCGGGGCAACGCGAGCGGGGCAACGGAGGGTGTGCCTGTGGCGACCGGCGAAAGCCTGGAACAGCAACTGGAGGCCCGCGACCCTGATGTCCGGCTGATGCTTCAGGTCCGCGACGACGTCCAGGGGGCCTTCGAGGTGCTCGTCCAGCGATATCAGCACCGCCTGCTGGGCGTCTTGCTCCATCTGGTCGGCCACGCGGACGAGGCCGAAGACTTGACCCAGGAAGTCTTCCTGAGGATTTACAAGGCCCGCAAGGGATATCGGCCGCGGGCGAAGTTTTCGACCTGGCTGTTCACGATCGCCAACAACCTGGCGCTCAACCACCTCCGCAGCAAGGGTCGTAGTCCGATGGTCGCTCCTGAGGGCGGTACGGGTTCCACCGGTCATCGTCCCGATGAGTTGGTCCCGAGCCGTGATGGCACGGCGTCGGCGCAGTTGCGGAAGGTCGAGCTTTCGGAGGTCGTCCGCGAGGCCCTCGACATGCTGGGCGAGGACCAGAGGATGGCCGTCCTGCTGAACAAGTTCGAGGGCATGGGCTACGCCGAGATCGCCGAGGTGATGGGCCGTTCCGAGGCCGCGATCAAGTCGCTCCTCGCCCGCGCCCGATTCAACCTTCGCGAGCACCTGGAGCCTTACCTCAAGACCGGCCAGCGCGGACCGGCGCGGGGCGACGAGATGGGAAAAGGATGAGGGGTCGAAGAACGTTAATCGATGCTCAGTTCGTGCGATGGTCGCTCCACGTCGGTGACATCCTCGACGTGCCGGCTGACGTCCTCGTTTGCTCGGCCAACGTTTACCTCAACCTCTCAGGCGGCGTCGGCGGCGCCTTCGCTTTGCGTTACGGCTCCGCCATGCAAGAGTCGCTGTACGCCTACCTGGCCGAGCGTGGGCTGCGATTCGTCCGCCGCGGTCAAGTGATCCCGATGCCACCCTCCGGGAGCCCCTATCGGTCCGTCCTGCACGCCGTCGCCATCGATGCCGCCTATGACACCTCGCCCGAAGTCGTTGCGGAGGTCCTGGCCGAGAGCCTACGACGTTCGGCAGCACTCGGAGCACGATCGGTCGCGCTCGCGGCCGTCGGCACGGGTTACGGCCGGTTGTCGTTCCCCGGCTTCGCCAAGGGCCTCGGTCGCGTAGCCGGCCAGGATTTTTCGCCAATCGACCATGTGAACATCGGCCTGCGATCCAAGTTTGATGCCGAGGAGGTGGAGGAGTCCTTCAGGCGACCGGCTTACTGAACTGGCTTGAAGCCGGCGAACCAATCATCAACCCTCGTCCATTCCCAGGAAATCGAGACCTCAGGAGGATGAAGGACCTTGGCCGTGTTCCCAACTCCAGACCTCAGGCGATTGACCAGGGTATGCCTGGAGGCGTTCGAATCATTGCTCTTCCCGAGCGAGTGCGCGATCTGCGGCGCGGGGGATCTCACCACGCCCTTCTGCGACGACTGCCGAGCGGAACTGCTCGACGCTGCGGGATCGGCCTGCGTTCGCTGCGCCCGGAGCCTCGGGCCGTATCAAAGCCGCGAGGGCGGTTGCGCGGCCTGCCGGAAACGGTCGCTCGGCTTTGACGCGGCGCTGGCCCTGGGACCATATCAGGGGCCAATCCGCAACCTCTGCCTCCACATGAAGCACGCCCAGGGCGCCTGGCTGGCACGCTGGATGGCCGACCTGGTGATGGATGCACGGGGTGAGGCGATCCGGGCCTGGGCGGAGTCGGCAGCGGGCCTGGCACCGGTGCCGCTGCACTGGCGGAGACGGTGGAAGCGTCGGTATAACCAGTCGGAGGAGATCGCGGCGCGACTCGCCCGGAGACTCGATCTGCCGCTCTTGCGGCCGCTCCGCCGCGTCAAGGCGACGCCATTCCTGGCGGGTCGCGGTCGGGTCGAGCGGGCGGAGTTGATGCGTGGGGCGTTCGAGGCCCGTGGCCAACGCTTCTGGAACGGCCGGGACCTGATTCTCGTCGATGATGTGCTGACCACCGGCGCCACCTGCGGTGCTGCGGCACGCGTCTTGAAGAAAGGTGGGGCGCGGCGGGTTCTGGCGGTCGTGGTCGGACGGGCGGAAGGGAGATCGTGAGCGTGACCGAGGCAACGCAAAGGGATCGGGTCCGGATCGGGACCCGCGGGAGCCAGCTGGCACGCTGGCAGTCGGAGTGGGTCGCCAACGCCCTGAGGCGACAGCATCCGGGGTTGGCAGTCGAACTGGTCGAGATCAAGACCCAGGGCGACCGCGACCGCAACTCGCCCCTGGCGGCCATCGGCGGCGTCGGCCTGTTCACCAAGGAGATCCAGCGGGCCTTGATCGAGGGGATGGTGGAGATCGCCGTCCATAGCCTGAAGGACCTGCCCACCGAGGGACCACCCGGCCTCAGCCTCGGGGCCGTGCCGCCACGCGAGGCGCTGGCCGATGCCCTGATCGCTCCCACCCATCAGACCCTCGCCGCCCTGCCGCCCGGGGCGAAGGTGGGGACGAGTTCCCTTCGGCGTCGGGCCTTGCTCCTGCACGCGCGGCCCGACCTGATGGTGACGAACTTGCGGGGCAACGTCGAGACCCGGCTCAACGCGGCGCTGGAAGGCCGGCTCGACGCTGTCGTGCTGGCCGAGGCAGGCTTGAAGCGGCTGGGGCTTGCTGACCGGATCACCGAGCGGCTCGGACCACCGAGGTTCCTGCCAGCCGTCAGCCAGGGGGCGCTGGGGATTGAATGCCGGGCCGACGACGAGGCGACCCGTTCCCTGCTCAACTCGCTCGACGACCCGGCTACCCACCGGGCTGTCCTTGCCGAACGCGCCTGCCTCGCCGTGCTGGGCGGCGGGTGCGCATTGCCGCTGGGCGCCTGGGCCCGTGACGAGGCTGAAGACCGGCTACGACTTGACGCCGTCGTGCTCGATCCTGACGGCCGCGAGCGGATCGAGGCGGACGCGACCGGGCCAGCCGACGAACCCGGGCCGCTCGGGCGCCGGGTCGCGGAACTCCTTCGAGAGTTCGGAGCCGATCGGATCTTGTCGACCAGGCCGTCGTTGTAAAGCAACATCGACCAAGATTCGTTGAGCGCCCGCGACCATTCGCCTTGCCCGTTTCCAGCGTGATCCTTATGATCGCCCTCGATTTGTTGTCACCGCACCGATCGAGGGCCACATCATGACGAGTTCCCGG
Organism: uncultured Planctomycetales bacterium; assembly: GCA_963752755.1. Classification (GTDB taxonomy): domain Bacteria; phylum Planctomycetota; class Planctomycetia; order Isosphaerales; family Isosphaeraceae; genus CAVVZJ01. The sequence goes on from CAVVZJ010000022.1 coordinate 136,713, forward strand.
ATCGGAAGTCTCGCCGCGCTCCTGTTCGCGGCGACGCTGACAACGCCTGCGCATGCGATCATTGTCTATCCCGGCACCGGGGACACGGCCTTGCGCAACACAACAGCCCCGACCGGCACCCTGGCCGGTAGCGGCTGGCAGTTCGAGGGCAAGCTCTTCAGCGGCGATTCGAACGGAAATCTCTCCACCCCTTATGTTTATGCGGCCACGGTCGTCGGCCCCGACACCATCATCGCCGCCCGGCATACCCTGGGCGACAAGTTCGAGTACAACGGGGTCATCTACAACCTCGATCAGGTCTACTTCCCGGACACCAGCCTGGGCGAGGCCGACTCCGACCTGTCCATCTACCGCGTCCACACCGACGCAACCCACCCCGCTTTCTCCTCCTTCGCCCCGATTTACGGCGGCAGCAACGCGGTCGGACAGGACGCCGTCCTCTTCGGCCGTGGCGCCGACCCCGGCGCCGCCGTGATGGCCAACGGACAACTCAAAGGGTTTCTCTGGGGCGACAACACTGCTGCCAACTTCGACCACAGCCTGAGTTGGGGGCAGAATACGGTCAACGGAATCGTTCCGGATGACACCGACCCGAAGGTCGAGTATCTCACCTTCGCCTTCGACCGTAACGGTCTGCCCAACGAAGGCGCCCTTTCCGGCGGTGACTCCGGCGGCGGCCTCTTCATCAACATCCATGGCACCTGGATGCTTGCCGGAGTCAACGCGGGTGTCGTTTACGACTCCTTCGCCACTTCCCAGTCCGGCCCATTCCAGCGCGGTTCGATGCTCGATCAGGGGGGCCTTTGGCGACTCACCCCGCCGGACTACACGAGTTCCGAGTTCGTTACCGACACGACAACAGACATCCCGGTGGAAGGCTACGCCACCCGGCTCGGAGCCAACGCGGCCTTCCTGGGCCGAGTTCTCGGCATCAGTGTTCCCGAGCCGAGCAGTCTGGTGATCACCGGTTCGGGGGTCCTCCTGCTCGCGACCCTGGCCCGATTCCGGCGACGCAAGTCGCAGTCCTGACGTGGATTCAGTCGCCTGATCTGGGCTGATTCGGGTCGCATCGCGGGATTCCTGCCAGTGCACCCGCGGAGTGTCCGATAAAACCTGGAGGGAGGGCCGGCGTCGTGTCGGCCCCGCCCAACTGGTTGGGTCGGGAGCGACCCCGCGTGCGGACTCAAGGTAGTTTCCCCAGCTTCGAATCGTCCCGGCGATCCAACGGTCAGGTCGAGTCGGTACCTTGGCTTGTGCCGCAGGTGCGGACGATCGGCCTAACCTTACTGATCGTCGCGACGTGCCTGGCTGTCGCCTCGGTCTCGATCTGGCTCGTGCTGCCGTATCTGGTCCTGATGGCCTGGCTCCTGCTCGCCCCGGCGACGCCGTCGGCGACGGGGGTCAGAACGTCCTCAGCGGATCAAGCGGTGGAGACGTCCCAAACCGTCACCGAGGCTGAGGACCCGGCTGTGGCTGGCCTGGAGAAACCAACGGCCCGTACCCGAACCAAGGCCCGCGCGGCCGCGGTAGAAGGGACGACCCCGACCGATCCGTCCGGTCTGGCACCCGAGGCGACCAACGCGGTCGCCTCAGTGACCGAAGCGCCTGCGAAACCCCGGCGAGGCCGGGGGGGACGGGGCCGCGGCAAGAAAGCCACGGCCGCCGCGACCCCCGATCCTGTCGATGTGAAGTGGGTCCGCGTCGGGCCGGGCCAGTTCGTCCGTGTCGAGGAGCCCAGGCCCGCCCCGACGGGCGGCGAGTCGCCGGTGGAATCCACGCCGTCGCCCTTGCCGACCGACACCGCCGCGCCAACGGAGGCTGACAGACCCGCCACTCCCGAGCCCGCGGAGCCCCCGCCTCAACAGGCGGAAGGTCCCGAGCTCGAGTGTCGCGAGCCGAAGGCCGACGACGCGACCGGACCCGGGGCATCGCCGGAACTCGTCAGGCCGGGCGAACCTGAGCCCGAGCCGGTGCTCGAGCCCTCGTCCGGGACCGAGTCGACCTCGCTGACTCGGCCGGTCGAAGAGCCCGAGCCGGTGACCAGCGAGTCAGTCAGGGTCGAATCGGAGCCGTCTCCATCCCTTACGGGGTCGGGGCACGTCTCCGCCGAGATCGTGACGGACTGGCTCGCACCGACCGAAGCCCCTTCGGTGACGCCGGAGGTCACGGCCACGCCAAGCCTCGATAACACGTCCGACCTCTCAACCGGGACCGCGGTGGTCGCTCCATCGCTCGATTCCTGGGTGGTGGAGTCTGGCGGGTTGCCGGGCGTCGTGGTCGAGCCCCAACCCGACTGGGCCGAAGGCTTCGGAGCCATCGCCTCGGGCCAGGCCGGACCGGCCGACGTGGATTCGCCCGGTGTCCTCAACGACAACCTGGCGGAACCCGTGATGGTCGCCGAGGTTGAGCCGCCAATCGTGGAACCGGTCGGGACCGACCCGGCTGGGGAGGAGGACGTCCCGAGTGGGCTGGTGGTCAGCCCGGAGGTCGGAGACGTCGTGGAACCCGCCGTCGCGCCGAGCGCCGGCAGCGATCTCCCGCAGGCCGAGGAATGGATCGAACCCGAGGCCAGGGAGGCGGATTCGTCCGTCGAAGAGGCCATCGAGGAACCCGAGCCGCCCACGGCGTTCGACGGTGAGTCGCCCCCAGTTCCCGCGACGATCGACCGGCCGCCGGAGCCGCCGACGGTCCGCGTCGAGCACGAGCTTCCCCTCGGCGAGGAGGTCGCTCCCTCCGGCACGATCGAGCCGGCCATCCCCCCGACCGCCGGCGCGGAGCCGGCCCCGACTCCGAGCGGCCTCCGGCGCCTGCGCCGGTCGTGGCCGTCGGACCGGCCTCGACGGCCGGCCTTGCCGCGGAGACGTCGGCCCGACTTGAGGGCCCGACGCCCCTCGCGGACCCGGGGCCGTCCGAGTCGAGGACCGCGGCGCTCACCCGGTCGTCTCGCCCGGACCCGCCGGACCTTCGAACCCCGGGCGCCGCCTGCGAGCCGACCTCGTCGCATGGCACTCCGACCCCGCTCGCGGTCGGACTTGGGCTCCATCGGCCGCTTCCGGCCGGAACCCCGGCGCAGTCCAGGACGGGTTGGGTCACGCTGAGCGACCCGACCTGGATTTGGCAGTCGAGAATTGCTCGACTGGCCACAAAGGATCGCCTGTCCGGGCGCCCTGGAACGACCTCGCGGCCGTGTCCGGGCGCCCGGTACTCAGGTCCTTTCATCCCGGATCGCCCGGAACGGTCACCGTTGGCCTGAGCCGTAGGGCCGATCTCTGTCGGATGGAATCGGTACGACGAGAGTCAGCCCTTCGACCGATCGCAAGGGAACGATTCCGGGAATTGCTTCTCAGATAACGTTGCGGCCCGTCCGCGAATACTGGAGGGCCTGCGGCAGCGGCTGCGGGGTCGGCTGGCCACCGAAGAGGGTGCCCTGGCCAAACTGCTTCAGGATGTTGCCGGCTGCCGAGCGGGCCAATGCAAAGGTGGCCGTGCTCGGCTCGAAGACTGCCACATCCACATGGCCGTCGCCGTCGTAGTCGGCCGGCACGGGCGATCGGGTTGCCGCCGAAGTTCGTGCCCTGACCGAACTGGACGGCGACATTGCCCTCCTTGGTGCCGGCGATGTAGGTCGTCGAGGTCGAGGGCTCGAAGACGGCCACGTCGGTCTTGCCGTCGCCGTCGTAGTCGGCCGGAATCGGGATCGGATGTCCCCCGAAGAGGGTGCCCTGACCGAACTGGACGGCGACATTGCCCTCCTTGGTGCCGGCGATGTAGGTCGTCGAGGTCGAGGGCTCGAAGACGGCCACGTCGGTCTTGCCGTCGCCGTCGTAGTCGGCCGGCACGGGCGTCGGGTTGCCGCCGAAGTTCGTGCCCTGACCGAACTGGACGGCGACATTGCCCTCCTTGGTGCCGGCGATGTAGGTCGTCGAGGTCGAGGGCTCGAAGACGGCCACGTCGGTCTTGCCGTCGCCGTCGTAGTCGGCCGGAATCGGGATCGGATGTCCCCCGAAGAGGGTGCCCTGACCGAACTGGACGGCGACATTGCCCTCCTTGGTGCCGGCGATGTAGGTCGTCGAGGTCGAGGGCTCGAAGACGGCCACGTCGGTCTTGCCGTCGCCGTCGTAGTCGGCCGGAATCGGGATCGGATGTCCCCCGAAGAGCGTGCCTTGGCCGAACTGGATCGGGACGTTGCCCAGCGCCGATCGGGAGAGGTAGCTCGTGGCAGTGCGGAGATCGAAGACGGACGGGTCGGTGCGGCCGTCGCCGTCGTAGTCGGCCGGAATTGGGATTGGGTTGCCACCGAAGTAGGAACCCTGGCCGAACTGATCGGGGATGTTGCCCAGGCTCGACCGGGAGATGTAGAACGTGGAGGTCCGAGGATCGAAGACGGTAGGGTCGGTCTTGCCGTCGCCGTCGTAGTCGCCCTGCACCTGAACGTGGTTGGTATTGCTGTCGTAGAGGGCGAGGAATGTGTCCGCCGTGCTGGGGAGCGTGGTGCCGGCAATGGTGGCCGTGCCGAGGGCCTGACCCGAGATGGCGACGCGGCCGTTGCTGTTGACGGCGATCCCCTGCGAGACGTCGTTGGCAGTCGAGCCGCCAGTGGTCAGACCGAGGAAGGTGCCGGTGCTACTGAGCTGGAAGAGCACGACGTCGTTGCCGCGACCGTAATTCAGGAACGAGCCGGTGGTGTAGGATGTACCGTCGGGCATCACGGCGATGGCGCCGCGGCCGGGCTCGGACGGGTCGTTGTTGATGTTGAGGGTACGGACCCACTGGAAGTTGCCGTTACCATCAAGCTTCAGGGTGAACAGGTCACTGACCTCCGCCTGAGGACTGGTCAGCAGCAGTGAGCCGGAGCCAGGGTCGAAGTCGATGGGGAACGGGCGACCGTTGGGGCCCTTGGGACTGGTGTACTTGCCCGTAACGAAGACATTATTTGACGAATCGACACCCACCCCCTCACCGACGTCGAAGTCGGAGCCGCCGACCTGCTTGGCCCAGACGAAGTGGCCGCCCGAATCAAGCTTGGAGATGAACACATCCGGGAAGCCGCCAGCGGTGGTCAGAACGGACGTGCCCCCATTCGGGTAGAAATTGACGGAGCCGGAGAACCGTCCAGTGGTGACGACGTTGCCGCCGCTGTCCACGGCAATCCCCTTGCCCTGGCCGGAGGCGCTTGTTGTTCCGCTGCCTGTGAAGTGGTCTGCCCAAAGGAACGTACCGGTCGTGTTGAGCTTGGCGACGAAGGTCTCCACCTCGTTGCCGGTGCCGCTTGGAGAGGTCCGGGTTGTGAACGGGCTGAGGCTGCCGAAGGTGACGGTCCCCAGGGCGCTGCCGGTGACGTAGGCATTGCCCGAGGAGTCGGCCGCGATCGCCACCGGCAGGTTCTCCACGCCTGCCGCCATGCCGCCGGCAATCTGGGAAACGTACGAAAAGCTGCCGTCGCTGTCGTTGAGGCTCAAGACGAACCCGTCGAACCGGTTAACGCCGCCTGTGGTGAGATTCTGGGTGCCGGCGCCGGGGTCAAAATCGATGTTGCCGGTGAACTCTCCCGAGACGAAGACCTTGCCGTTGGCGATGGCCACGCCGGTCGCGGCATCGGAACCGGTGTCTCCGAACGTTTGCACCCAGTCGAGCACTCCCGAGGCGTTGTACTTGGCGACAAAGATGTCGTTGCTGTTGGCCTGGCTGGTCCTCGTGACGGCCGTACCCTTCGGGTTGAAGTTCACCGCTGTCGTGGTGGAGTTCGGACCTTGCGAGGTGAAGGTACCGGCGAGGTAGGTGGCGCCGGTGTCGTCAATCGCGACAGAGACGCTGGGCAAGGCGAGGTTGGGGTTCACGCCCAGGCCGAGTCCCAGGGCGGTCTGCGGCGTGAGGGTCAGCAGCTCGCGAGATTCCAGCGACTCAAGAGCCGGCCCAGAACGTGGCCAGCCCGACCCGCGCCGAGTCGCCTTCCGGCGCCCGGGACGGGGCATCCATTGCAGCATCCTCATAGCATCCTCATCGAGGGAGAGAGTGAAATGGGCCCTCGGCTCCGACGTCGGCGCCCACCGCCTTGGCGAGGCCGTCCAGAGACGGGCGTCGTGCCCGCTTCCGCCGGCCGCGGCAATGCTAGCAAAAGTCAGGCCAAGTATGAAGACTCCCGGGGTCGACTGGCTTGCCGCCAGCCGTATCCGACCGGAGACTCTCGGAGCCATCCAGATCATTGGATCGCAATAGTCCAGACTTCCTCGCACTCGTTCGGCCGGGTAAGCTGGTGGTCGTTCACCCAGAATGGCCATCGAGCCAGAATCACCATGCCGCCCGAACTACGACGACCATTCGATCCCTGGTCCTCCGCGCTGCAGCACCTCCGAGGCGTGGATCCTCGCTGGGCCGAGCGGATCGAACGGCACGGCCCCTGCCCGCTCCGGCCACGTCGGGACCGGTTCGGGACCCTGGTGCGTGCGATCATCGGCCAGCAGATCTCGACGAAGGCCGCTGCCTCGATCGACGCCCGACTCCGCGACCGCGCCGGTTCGCCCCACCGGCCCGCTCCGTTGCTCGAACTCGGCGAGGATGGCCTGCGCGGGGTTGGCCTCTCGGGCGTGAAGGCCCGCTACGTCCTGAACCTGTCCGAGGCCGTCGCCTCCGGAGCCCTGCCCTTGCACCACGCCGGCCGCTGGCCCGACGACGAGGTTGTGGTCCGGCTGACGGCCGTCAAGGGCATCGGACGCTGGACGGCCGAAATGTTCCTGATTTTCGCCCTGAACCGCCCGGACGTCCTGCCGGTCGGCGATCTCGGCGTCCGCTCCGGACTCCGCCACTATTTCGGTCTCGAAGCCCTGCCTACCCCGGAACAATGCCGGACCCTCACCGAACCCTGGCGCCCCCACCGGACAGCCGCCATGTGGTACCTCTGGCGGGACCTCGACGTTCTAAAGTAAGCCTTGTGCCATTAAGAAGTTACGGCGAGCCGATCCACTTACGTGCACCGAAATGCACCGGCTCATGATCCCGGAATGGTGGACGGTGCTTGCAGGTCGCCCTTTGGATTGCTGTCCTCATGGCGGGTCGTGACGCACACCGAGAGGCACCGGCGCTGGACTTCCCGCTGACTGACTTGATGGACCAGGCCGCCTGCTACGCGCGGATCGTCGAGGCCCTCGACCCCGACGGCCTGGCCTGCCCCCGAAGCGGTGGCGATCGGTTCGGCGTGCATCGCCGCCACCGCGAGCCGATCATCGACTACCGCTGTCGCGATTGCCGGCGGGTGTTCAACGCCTTCACCGGCACGGCCCTCCAGAAGACCAGCCGGAGCCCCGCGGCGCTGGTCCTGATCCTTCGCGGGATCGCCCAGGGGGCTCCGACGGCTCGGCTGGCCCGCGAGTTGGACCGCGACCGGAGGAAGCTGCTCCAACTCCGCCACAAGCTCCAGGAGCATGCCACCGCCGGGCTCGACCCGTCCCCCCTGCCCGACCAGGGTCAGCGCGCACTTTTATGACGATTTGGCAAACTCTGCGGTCTTGCGCCCGCTCGTCGGACCGGGTCTACCGACCACCGGGTCGTGAACCCGACCCGGGGGTCGGAGGTCGGCGATGGCGAGCCCCCGCAGCAGGCGGGACGAGATCGGGGAGTCCTTCTCCGCCCTGGAGGACCCACGCTCCCCCCGCAACCGGCGGCACCCCCGGCCCGGCGTCCTGGTCCTCGCCGTCCTGGCGGTCCTCGCCGGCGCCGCCGGGCCCACCGCCATCGCCCGCTGGGCCGAGGGCCAGGCCGAACTCCTCACCGGCCGGCTCGACCGGCCCCACGGCATCCCCGGCCAGGACGTCGTCCGTCGCGTCCTGATGCGGCTCAAGCCCGGGGCCGTCGCGGCCGCCTTCCACGCCTGGATCGCCCGCCTCCGCGACGAGGCCATCGCCGAGACGGGCGTCGATCGCCCGGTCATCGCCCTCGACGGCCAGACGGCCCGCCGCAGCCACGACGCGAAGAACGACCGCGGCGTCCTGCACGTCGTCACCGCCTGGGCCGGCGAGTCCGGGTTGGCCCGGGGACAGGAGGTCGGTGCCGAGAAGTCCCACGAGATCACCGCGATCCCCGAGCGGCGGAAGAGCAGCGACGTCCGGGCCGGCATCGTCACGAGCGACGCCATGGGGGCCCAGAAGGCGATCGCCGCGGCGGTCATCGGCGGCCAGGCCGACTCCGTCCTGGCCCTGAAGCGGAATCCCGAGTCGTTGCACGCGGCGGTCATCGAGCACATCGGCGCCATCGGGACGGCCCAGGAACTCACGACGACCGATCGCGGTCCCGGCCGCCAGGAACAGCGGACCTCCCTGCCGCTGCCGGTTCCCGAGGGCCGGCCGGGTCCGGCCGAATGGAAGCGGCGGAAGTCGGTCGGCGTGGTGACGTCGCGGCGGCGGGCGGGCGGGGAGCAGAGCCTCGCGGTCCGCTACGATCTCAGCCGCCTGCCGGTGGACTTGGACCGGTTCGCCCGGGCGGTGCGCGGCCCCTGGTCGGTGGAGAACGCGGGCCACTGGACCCTCGAGGTGACGTTCCGCGAGGACGAATCGCGGATCCGCGAGCGGGGGCTCGGGGCGAACATCCCCTGGCTCGACCGCTTCACCCTCTCGATCCTCAAGCCACACCCCGACCGTCGCATGAGCCTCGTCAGGAAGCGCCGAAGCTGCGGATGGAGCGAGGGGTTCCTCATGGATGTCATTACCGCATTAGCATGTTAGTGTGCGCCGGCCATGGGGCACGCCCACCACCCCGCCAGCCTGGTCAAGCAGGTAGTCTCGCATCTGGTCGATGATCTTGGAGATCTGCGAGTCTGTGGTTCGATGCTCGGCAAGCAGCCGGGTGAGGCTCTGTCTGTCCCGGTAGGAGCTGGTCAAATCCTGGAGAACCTGCCCCCTCGACTTGAGGAACTCTTCGACGAAGGGCATGACCGTCTCTTGCAGGGTGCCGTGGTTGCGGCAGCCGGTGGTGTTGCCCGCCGAGGTCTTGTGAACCATGTAGGTCTGACATCGGTAGTACCTGTAGTACCCAGGCACCCTCTTGAGGGGTATGACCGAAAGTCTCGACGGGCCGGCAAAAAGGCGGCGAGGGAACGCCCTCCGGATTATGCCCGGTCGGAGCGGCCGCCTTTGCGTCTCGGGGCGGAAATGGGCCGGGTCGCTGTCCGGCGGGTCAAAATGGCCTGCTCGCGTCCTCCGGTCCGCTCCCGGACGGCGAAATCCCGCCGATCCGGCCTCAGACAGCGGCCCGATAGGCCGCTACCCGGTGGATGTTCAGGCCCAAAGCCCGCAGGAACGTCCGGTAGCCCACCGAAGCCCGACCTCGGACTCGCAGCGACGCCAGTCGCATCTGGGACTTCAGCCGCGACATCGTCCCCTCGATCCCCGACCGCCAGCGGTCCCGGTCCCGGAACCCCTTGGTCCGCTCGCCCAGGCGGCGCTCGCGATTGCGGACCCGGTCGCGTGTGTACTGGAAGCGCTCCTCCTTGCGGCCCACCGCCGAGGCCGGGCACGACGCCCGCAGGGGGCACGCGGCGCGGGCCGACGACTCGAACAACGCCTGGATCCGGTCGGCGCCCTCGCTGGTCGACAGCGGCGCCGGGCCGCCGGGGCAGCGGGTCACGGGGCCGCGATCGTCGCGGTCGAAGTCCTCCAGCGTGATCTTGCCTTGCTGGCTCCCCTTCGGCGGCATCGCCGGGGCGATCACCTCGACCCCACGCAAGGCCGCCTCCTTGAGGTTCTCCTCGGAGCCGTAGTGCGAGTCGCCGAGCATGACCCGGGGCTTGATGCCGCGCGCTTCGGTGTCGGTCAGGGCCGGGTCGATCGCCCCGCCGTCGTGGACGTTCATCGGGCCGACCGCCACGTGCGTGATCCGGTCCGGCTTGGCGGGCGGCGCTCCTTCGGCGCCCGCCCGAGCCTCCGACTCGGGGGCCGGATCGGGGCTGTAGGTCTCCATGACCTGGACCAGGTCGCCCACGCCCCGGTGCGTGTGGAACGTCGCGTCGGGGTCGGCCGGGCTGAGGACGTTGCCGCTGGCGATCTCTTCGGGCTCCTTGACCCGGACGCGGGGGCCGGACGCGGGGTCGGCGACGACCGCGCATTGCTCGGCCAGGACCCGGGCCAGGATCCGGTAGCTCTCCAGCCCGGAGGCCGCCGAGTCGCGGAATTGGGTCACCAGCACGAGCAGGTCGGCGGCGGCCTCGGGCAGGCGTCGCCTCGATTCGTTCGGCTTGGTCGAGGCGAAGCAGCCGGTCCCCTCGCGGTCGACGTACTTGCGGACGGTCTCGGGGTCGACCCGGCCGAAGAGGGCCGGCTGGAGGCGCCGGAGTTCGCGGAGGAACTTGCTGACCGACTCGACGATGATGCCGAGCCGGGTCAGGCCGCGCATCGCCGACCGGATCGCGGTCGAATCCCGTCGTTGCCTGCTCGTGTCGACGCCGATGGCCTGGATGAGTCAGTCGGTGAGCGTGCGGAAGAGGACCTGGTCCAAACCGCCCTCGATCAGGAGCTGGCGGTAGTTCCGCAGGGTCCGCTCGCACAGGTAGGCATCGGTATCGGCGCGGATGTCGAGGGCGTATTGCCAGGCGAGGTTGAGGGCGACCGCCTCGACGGTCTCGGCGTCGGTGGTGTCGTGGAGCTGCTGGAGGATCAGGGCGCCGACGACGGCGTGGCGGTCCTTGGTGGGGCGTCCCAGCTCGCGGGAGAAGCGGGCGGCTAGCTCGGCGACCGGGAGGTGATTGAGGAGATGCTCGCGGAAGACGGCGGCCCAGGAGCGGTCGAGGAGCCTTCGGCGTTTCTCGCCGAGGTGAGCCCAGGGGTCGAAGAGGTCGCCGGTCTGGTGATCGCGAATAGTGAGCATGCTACGAGCATCGCGCCCCGGCGGGATTTGCCAGACTTTTTGCCGGCCCGTCAACTATTGACCTTATCCCCACTTCGACCCGCCAGCGTTCGATGGCCGGCTCGTCGCGCTGGATCGCGCGGGTGATCGGCACCTGCGGGGTCCATCCCAACCGCTTCAGCAACCGGGACACCTGGCGCTTGCTGTATGAAATGCCGAACTCCTAGGAAAGCACACCGGCGACCGGCTCGCAGGTCCAGACGTCGCCGCGGAAGCCGTAGGCTTCGGCACCGTGCCAGAGGAAGTCGGGGATCAGTCGCAACTGATCCGGGGTCAGCTTGGGGCTCATGCCGCAACGGCTCAGGTGGGAGACGTGCGCGTCCCGCCCCCCACGCCGAGCCGCGGCCAGCCATTGGCTCACGGCCCCCTCGGTGATGCCGAGGGCGGAGGCGATGTCGCGCTGCTTCCAGCCCGATTGCTTGAGTTCCCGCGTCCGCATCCGCCGCCACTCCCTCCAGTCATGAGGCGTGGGGTGCGGCCGGTCCAGCAAGGGGTGTCGAGGTGGACCCGACGCCCGGCTCCGTCGGCCTGTCGATCAGACTTGGGAGAGCGGCCAGGGCGGTCTGCCGATCGGCCATACCAGCACGCACGCACCAACCGAGGGTTAGGCCCGCTGTTGAGTGTCGGGCAAGCACCTGTGCCACCTTGACGAGGCCCCGTGTTCACGAGCAGTTGGGGATATCTCACGGCGCAACGTCTTGAGCGGACAGTTGCTCCCGTAGTTCGTCCGGAGTCAGTTTGAGGAACTCGCCGAAGCTCCTCTCGGGTAACTTCAGCCCCAGTAGGCCATACGGAGTCTTCCCCTTGCGGTGGCCGGTCCGGACCGGAACCGCCGCAGGTTCCAGTACAGCCGCTTCAGGTCCAACTGCTCCGTGCGTGGCCGGCGTGGGGACAGGCGGTTGTCAGGGTGGCCTCGTGATGGCCCTCATTCCCGGCCGCCCCCGTCTCCTTGTCGTATGCGACCTTCCCCTTCCAGCACGACTGGGAGGCGACGCTCGACGACCTACCGGCGGAGTCGTGGGATCGGGGCCTGGACGTCGTCCCTCCTGAGGGCAAGACCCTGGTCGTTCCGCATTCCTTGATCGGTTCGACCGCGTGAGACACAAGCAGGAGATCCACGTCCGTCGCAGCCGATGGTGGCCGGCGAAGCGGGTCACGGGCCGGTCGGGATCGCGTTGGGTGAGGTGCCTGCATGCCTTCCGGTTCGGGCCCACCCCGCTTACGACTCAACAAACCGACACCGACGGTTCGCCGATCAAAGCCCCGACCAGGCATCGCGAAATCGGGGGGACAGCGGCCGCCGGTTTTGCTAAAGTCCGCGACCGTCACGGCCGATGGCGCGGCCGACGCGACGACGACTCCCCAGGAGGGGGACTCACGGAGGAGCACAACGCATGGATGCCCGTTCGCCCCGCGCGGCCCAGGGACTGGCCGCCCTGGGGGCCCTGGCGCTTCTGCCCGTCCTCGCCGGGGCCTCTTACCGGACCCAGAACTTCAGCGTCGAGGCCCCCACCACCCAGGCTGCCCGTTCGGTTGGCGACCACGCCGAGCGTTGCCGCAAGGCCATCGCCCGCGCCTGGCTCGGTCGCGAGTTACCAGCGTGGAGGGTCCCCTGCCCCGTCCGGGTCAAGCTGACCGGTGGCGAGGCCGGCGGGGTCACCAACTTCGACTTCGGCGCTGGGGGGGTCACGCACCAGGAGATCAACGTCGAGGGCCGACTCGACCGCATCCTGGCCTCCGCCCTGCCGCACGAGATCACCCACACCATCTTCGCCGCCTACTTCGGCGGCCCGATGCCCCGCTGGGCCGACGAGGGGGCCTCGCTGCTCAGCGAAGACCTCCGCGAGATGGTCCGCCACGACAGGATCGTCCTGAGCCTCCTATCCCGTCAGGCCGAGATGAGCCTCGCTCAGCTTTTCCGACAGGAACAGTATCCGCCCGATCTCATGGGCTTCTATGGCCAGGGGTATTCCGTCTCCCGCTTCCTCGTCGAGATCGGCGGGCGTCCCCAGTTCCTCCAGTTCGTCAAGCACGGCATGACCCGTGGCTGGGACGACGCCGCCCGCCACACCTACGGCCTCGCCAACTGCCGCGAGCTGGACCGCGCCTGGCGCGCCTGGCACAAGGTCACGATGGTGGACGGTCGCGGCAGCCAGCCCCCCTTGATCGTCCGGGCCCAGTCGGACCCCTTGCCCCGTCGCTGAGCGCCGAGCGGACCACGCCATCCCCCCTCCCCACCTTCGCCTGGTCGCCCATAATCCGTCCTGACCACGAAATGCTCCCGACTTTCCGCACATCTCGCGGTGAATATCGCCGAATTACCGGGGGGGCTGGGAGTCAGCTGCTGTCGGCCCCGGGCACGCCCAGCCGGCGGAGGACCTGGCGATGCAGGCGCGTCAGCTCGGTGGTGAAGACCCCAGCCGGTTGGCCCTGCGCCTTCAGCTCGTGGCGTTGCACGGCCTCGAACAACTCGAGCACCCGCCGCGCCGTCGGGCGGCGGCAGGCTCGGCCTTCGGGGTACAACGGCAGGCTCTCCACCCCTTCCCGTGCCATCGCACGGCGCCGCGCGCGCTCCAGCAACGCCTCCACCAGCAGGGCGAAGCCGTACACGCCCAAGAGGGCCGGGACCCGGCTCACCGCCTTCCGGAACACCGACGCCACCACGAAGTCCGTCTTCAGCGGCGAGAACCGCTTCTCGATCCGCGGCGGCGGCTGGGACCCCAGCAGCCGCTCCAGGGCGGACAGGGCCGTCACGTGGGTCACCAGCGGGAAGACCCCGTCGCACCATGCCTCGGCGGCCAGGCGGTCGTGGTCCAGGGGCCAGGACAGGGCGAACCGCGGCGCCTGGTGCCGCACGGACTTCGTGTCCGGGCCCGGGCGGCCACGCTGCGCCTGGCGGTAGGTCGCGGTGGTCCGCTCCGCGACGGTGACCGCGACGCGGCCCGCGGCCGGGCCGTCGCGGAGGATCGCGTCGACGGCCGGCGTCAGCTTGGCCCGCTCGCGGGACCGCGTGCGCGGCGAGGGGAGCTGGGCCCGCAGCGCGGCCAGCGTGGTCGCGGCCCGCTCCCGCCGCTTGGGCCGCGTCAGCGCATCCAGCGTGGCCGGGCGGACGCTGGGGGACCCGAGCCACCGGTCCCCCTCGGCGGGGGGCGCCTCCGGGTCCTGCCCACCGAACCGGTCGACGACCTCGCCCTCGTCGCGCCGCTCGGGGACCGTACGCCAGCGGGCCTGGCCCTCCCGGACCGCCGCCTGGAAGGCGGCGTCCTCACCGCGGGTGCGGGGCAAGACGGGGAGCAAGCGGCCACCGTGCTGATGGAGGGGGGCCAGGTTCGCGGCGGTGGCGAGCGTGCCGTCGGCCACGGAGAGGAAGTCGCGGCGGCCGCTCAGCCGGCAGAGCTGCTCCCAGGGGCCCGGAGGGGAGCGGTCGTCGGTGGCGGTGCCGCTCTCGACCCGCCACTGCACGGGCACGGCCCCGTCGCGGGCGACGGTGAGGAGGCCGAGCCGCGGCTTGAGGTCGGGTCGGTGGTCCTTGTTGTGGCCGGGGGTGACGGCCAGGCGGAGCCGACCCCGCAGCGTGCGCTCGCGGTCGACGCCCTCGTCGTCTCCGTGGACGGTGATCGTCGTGGAGGCGTTGTGCCGCTCCTCCAGCGCGACGGCGAACTCCCGGACGGCGGGGGCCACGACGGCCCGAGTGAACGCGGGGACGTCGGCCTCGAAGAGGCGGTCGAGGACGCGGCCGACGCGGTCGTCGTTCAGCGCGGGCCGCTCTCCGGTGGCGAGCCCCAGCGGTGTCGGGTGGTGCCGTGCGGCCCACTCACCGACGCCGTAGAGGGGCTCGCGGGCGACCCAAAGGTGCTGCAGCAGGATCATCAGGGCGGTGGCGGTCGGGACGCGGGCGTGGCGGCCCTCGCGCGGGAGGTGGCCGCGGAGGAAGTCCTCGCGGCGGAGCCGCCGGAGGAGGCGGTCGAGGACGGGCCAGGCGGCGACGCGGGCGGCGGTGAGGGTGTTGCCGGCGGCGGACGCGTCGGCGCCGGGGTGGCTGGGGGTGGGGCTCACGGTGTCGTCCCGCGACGTCCCGGGTGGTCGCGGGGCGGGCGGCCGGTCCGCCACGCCCGGTGCCGTCATGGTTGTCCGGGGCGGGGGGTCGTCAAGGGGGCGGGGCCTCGCAAAATTGTTCCATCGGCACGCCTTGATGTAAGTCGCGCAACGCGCGACTTACGCTCATGGCCGTCGCCGTAAGTCTCGGGGCAGGTCGGCGGTCCGGCATGGTGGACATTGCCCCCGCGTGGGACGAGGCGCAGAATGCCGCACCGGGGAGAGGTGCGGTCGGGTGGAGGATCGACTCGGACCGCGACGCTCTCACCCCGACAAGGGCACCCCGACTTCACTGGGAGGGAGCCAGGGCTAATTCGACGAAATCACGGACGAGATGGGCGGAAAGTCGGCTGTATGGAGTTGATCTAAAAAGAGGGTGGTGCCGATTCGCAATTTCGCCGGAGAGCCAAGCATGGACTCTGAGATTCGGTAAGCCCCTGCGAAGAAAAGTCGAGGGAGTTTTCCCTAGATTTGTTAGGGTGGCATTCACCACAAAGTCACCGGATGATGCCCCCCGTGGAAGCGGCTACCTAATCGATATTCAAGACCTTGAGATTCCGTCGGAATAGCGGTCCCTGCCATGCTGCCCCGCTTACGCCTCCGCACGCTGCTGATCGCCGTGGCGGTCGTGGTGCTGGCTTGGTGGGCCTGGCTCTACCTGCCGGGATGGTGGCAATACTCGCAGTCGATGCGGGAGTTGTCCGGGTAGCGGACCGCCGAAATTGCCGGCGACGTAAAGCCGACTTTTGCCTAATTTATGGCGTGATGCACAGCCTTGGAATCTGTTGCACAGCCGGGCGATAGGTGGACGACTGTGCAACAAAGCCGAACGAACTTCAAAATGGGTAAAACTTCCATCCAACTTTCTGGGCGCCAGAGTTTACAACCAGGCACCCATCACGACAGGAAGCGTCCCCCTGACATCCTCACGCCGTCTCGCCGGCGTCCTCTCGGCGTCTCGCCAGCGTCGCGCAGGCGTTTCCCGAACATCCCGACCGCCCAGAACGGTAAAACAAAGCGACCTCGACCGTCCGGCCGGGGTGCCTTCGAGACGGTTCCCAACACCGGTCCTGGGCTTCTCATAGACGAACCCGCTGATGCTTTTCGGTTCGCCCGACTCCTGTGGGACAGCCGCCCCCGGCGATCCCACCAGGCCAAACCGGACAGCATCAGCAGGTTCGTGGATCACAGAGCCGTTTGTGAGCACGAAAATGCGCAGCACCAACGTTTGGTGCTCACAGAGCCCCCGACGTGGAGTTCTCGATCCTCCTGGCGAGTCGCAGCGCAACCTTCATGTAGCCGACCATCGCGACGATCGCCGTCACGTTCCGCCGACCTCGTCCCCGGCGAGTCCGGCACCCAGGAACTTCCCGCAGTGGCAGAGGTTCCGCAGTCGCGCCCTTCCGACCCGGCTCGCCGCGAACGGCCCGTCCCGCGGTTGACCCCCGCACGTTGACGCCTGATAATGAGGCGTGGCGGCGAGGCGTCGGGGCGTCTCTCGGAAGCCCGGAAGGCCGGTGATAAAGGGGGCTCGTCCTTGGATCTACTGGGCCGCGCGAAGAAGATGCTCAAGGCCGGGGGCGGTCATGAACCGACCCGGCCCCAGTATTACCATGTGCCCTGTCCCGAGGGCCACGTCATCCGCGGCTTGAGGACCGAGGGCTACCAGGCCATCCGCTGCCCAACCTGCGGTGAGGGAGTTTTCGTCCTGCCGTGGAGCCCCTTGCCAGATCCACCAGCCCCCTCGACACTTCGGGCTCGACGCCGTCGCCCCGCCCCGCCGCCGCCCGAGGACACGCCGATCGCCCTGAGCGACGCTCCGCCCCAGGACGAGGGCGAGGACGTCATCTGGCTCGATCCCGACCCCGTCGAGACCGCCAGCGTCCAGGAGCCCGCCAGTCGAGCACCGGCGAGCCGCCGCCGAGGACGAGATCCCCGAGGAGTATCGCACCCCGGCCGACGACGGCGAGACTCCCCAGGACGATGCCGCAGACGAGCGGCCCAGCCCCGGCCGCACGCTCCCGCAAAGCGGCTCGGCCCAGACCAGGCCCGGCCCCGACCCGGGAGCCGCAACCCCGGCCACGTCGTCAACGCCCCGACCCCGAGGAACTCCTGGAACCCAGTCGGCTCCGACGCCCTCCGGGCGGCCTCGTCGCCTGGGCAGGCCGGCACCGGCTGACCGTCGTCCTGCTCGGGGTCGCGGTGCTGGTCGGGATCACGGTCGGATATCGGATCTGGCTCCAGCGCTGGGAGAAACTCCCCCAGATTGCCGAGTCGAACTGGGACGAAGGCCAGGAAGCCCTCGAACCTAGGCCACTTCGACGAGGCCAAGCAGAAGCTCGCTCGGGCGGCCTCCGCCTTCGAGCGTCTCGGCATCCGTGACGAGCGCGCCACCCACTCGCGTCAGCTCTCCGACGAGGCCGCCATCCTGGCCGATCGCTGCCCGCTCAAGCTCGACGAGCTGATCGAGGAGGCCGCCCGCTACACACCCGCCGAGGAGTGGCCCAGCCACTTCGCCACCATCTACAAGGGCCAGTCGATCATTTTCGACACGATGATCCTCGCCACCCCGGCCGACTCCGGTAGCGGTGCCTACGAGATCGACTACCGGATCTTCTCCGGCCGCGGCCCCTTGCCCAGCCGTCAGGGTCGCATCGATCTGAAGGGATTCCAGCTCTTCGAGACCCTCCACCCCCGCGCCGGCGAGTCCAAGATCTTCGGCGCCCGGCTCGACACATTGACCTCTCGTCAACGGCGAATGGGTCGTCCACCTCGAACCGGACAGCGGCGTCCTGATGACCGAATACAAGGCTCTCGAACATACCGATTGGGTTCCTTCCGAGACCGCCTCCTCGGCCCGTGATGACGACCTGGAACCCGTCGAGGATCGCCCATGATCGCCGCCGCTGCTCGCTCCGTGACTGCTCGCCCTCGCCCTCGCCGACGGCGAACCCGTCCTGGTGGAGCCGCCGGACCTGACCCGCCGGCCCGACCTGATCGGCCGGAAGGTGGCCGTGGACGGCCGTGTACGTCTCTACCCACTCCATACCGGTCGCGGCTTCGACGAGATTCTGCTCCGCGAGTCCGACGTGATCTTCCGCCTTCCCCCTCGCCTGATCTACCGGCAAGCCCCCCGCCAGCGCGTCGCCCGGATCGAGGGCACTCTGCGCAAGGAGGGAAGCTTCTACGTCGTCGATGTCGATTCCGTCCAGCTTCTGCCCGACGATGAGGAACGTCTCGACCGCGGCATTACCGCCCTCGCTCCCCGCGACATGGAAACCCGCCGGGCCTGGGCTCGCTGGGCCTCGCGACGGGCCGAGATCTATAAAGACAAGGAACTTGCGGCGAAAGCCCGGCGGCTCCAGGCCGAGGCGATCCAGATCGAGGCCCAGTCCCCGGACGCCCAGCGTCCCGACGTCGCCCTGAAGCTCGCCCGCCGTGCCCGCCAGCTTGGGCTCGACGAGCCACTGGCCTCCGCCCTCGCCCACCGGGCCTTCGCTGCCCGCGCCAAGGAGGCGCAGACAGCCCAGGCCCGTGATACCCTCGCCGCCGAGATCTCCGAGTTCCTGCCGGCCTCCGCGAGTCGCAAGCCGGCGACGCCGGCGCCTGGCAGGCCGCCTACGAGAACGACCCTTACGGCGCCTACCTCCAGGCCCCCGAATCCGCCCGCAAGGTGCTCGATCGTCACCTGCTCGCCGATCTCCTCGAACGCAGCTTTCGCGAACGGGCCGCCACCCATCCCCAGAACGCTCTCCAGATCGCCGAGGAGGCTCGATCGCGGCTCTCGGACCGTCCCCAGGTCGCGCAGGATCTCCGCACGAAAGGACTTCAGGCCGCCGCGCAGGACGTCTCGAAGCTCCGCCGGAACGAGGTCCTTGAACTGGCGAAGAGTTACGATAAGATAGGCCGCCCTGACGAGGGCCGTGACCTGATCCGCGCCTGGTTGCTCGACCGTCGCGAGAAGATCGGCCAGAAGCGGGTGATCGACGAGCGAATCCAGCTTGCCGACGATTTCGTCGAGCTGGACAAGGACCGCGAATCCGCCGTCGAGTTGCTCCGCGAGGCGGCCGCCATCGACCCGGAGTCGAAGGTCGTCTCCGCCGCCTTTCGCAAGCTCGGCTACCGCCGCGAGGGTGACGACTGGGTTGCGGCCGTTCCCGGCCAGGAGCCCGCCCGTAACAACGAACCGGCCGACAAGGACGACCCCTTGCTCGGCCTCACTCCCGCCGAGGTCATCGCCCAGCTGGGCAAACCCGACCGCAAGTCGCAATCGATCAGCCAGGCCCGCGCCACGATCCAGTGGGTTTACCTCGGCGTGGGCAATACGCCCCAGTACATCTATTTCGAGAAGCGTCCCGGCTACCCGCCCCAGGTCATCGCGCGCTACACCCCCCGCTGATCCGATCCTCCCCCCGCTGCATCCCCCGGACCGCCACAAATCCGACTCCCACCAATGCCTCGGTCGCAACCCCTCCGATCCCATTTTTTCCGACTCCGAGCCGCATCATGTTCTAGACTAAGCCGGTGTGAGGGTGTCCTCGAAAAAAATTCGGAATTCCCGCAAACCTTTCATTTTTCGCGTCGTATTCCGGGAGTGGACAGCCGCAATGAGACGCACCGACTGGACGGTGGCGCATAATGTGCTGGGCGAGACTTTCGGCTCGGCCGACACCCACGGAAGCGACCGCGTGATCCGCGCCGTCGAGACGGAACAGCGAAGGCGCGTCTGACGGTGAAGAACCGATCGGATCGCCAGGTTTTTTGAATCACAGGGACACGTTCCCGCGTCTAACTCGTAGTCAATGCGGCTGGGTTCGGCCCCGCGTGTGACCTGCCGGTGAGCTACCGGCCCCCGCTGGTCCGCAGAGACCGCCCGCGACGAACACCCGGAGGTGCGAGATGGCCCGCAACAAAGATGCCTTGATTCGACTTCACTCCCGACTGGTCAAGCGCCGGGATGCCCTGCGCAAGGCCCTCTCCGGCGACCTCGACTCGCTCCGGGAATACGCCTCCACCTTCGAGGTGGGCGATAGCGCGGACGCGGCCGTCGATACCGCCAACGACGAGATCAACTCCCAGCTCGCCGAACTCGAAAGCCGCGAGCTGGAGCAGATCGAGAACGCCCTGAAGCGGATCGAGAAGGGCGCCTACGGACGTTGCGAGATCTGCAACGGCAAGATCGCCGAGGCCCGCCTCAACGCCTTGCCCTACACCACCACCTGCATCGACTGCCAGCGCGAGAGCGAGCGGTCGGGCTACCGCGGCTTCTCCGGCACCACCGCACACCGCTGGGACAAGCTCGACGATCGCCGGATGGACGACTCCGACCGCGACCGCGAGATCAATCTCAGCGACTTCGAGATGGACCTCAGCGAGTCGGGCCGCTGAATGTCCGAGTCCGCCGACGGCGGACACTGCTTCCAATCGAGGCCGCCGGTTTCAAACCGGCGGCCTCTTGTTATGATGTCCCAACGACTTCGGCCCGACGTCTTTGACTCCCCTCGGGGGCCGGTTGTATAGTTGGGAAATACGGGGCGGCCCCTCGGCCCTCCGTCCGCGATAATCCGCCCTGGTGAGGAGCCTCGCCGGCCATGTCCCGCCCGACCTCCCGCTGGCTCGGCCACGTCGCCACCTTGACCCTTGGCGTCGCGCTGGGCCTCGCCTTCGGCCGCGTGCCGGAGCCTCTCACCGCCCAGACCGGCGCGGTCCCGCCCGCGACCCCCGCCGTCGCCGCCCCGGTCCGGCCCCCGGAACCGACGAGGCGATCTACGCCCAGCTCGCCCGCCAGTACGAGCAGTTCCGCCACGTCGATCGGACGTTCGAGAGCGTCGCCCGCGTGGTCTCGCCCGCCGTCGTCCACATCGTCGCCCGCAAGAGCGGCGAGGACGAGGACGGCCACCCGACCCGCTTCGAGGAGACCGGCTCTGGCCTGATCGTCCGGGCCGACGACTCGCCCAACCGCTACGTCCTGACGAACAACCACGTCGTCGAAGGCGCCCGCGCCGAGGACGTCACGATCTACCTGCACGACGGCCGCGTCCTCAAGCCGCAACTGTTCTGGGCCGACTTCAAGGTCGATATCGCCGTCCTGAAGCTCGACCGCGACGACCTGCCCGTCGCCCGCCTCGGCAACAGCGACGAGGCGACCGTCGGCTCGTGGGTGCTCGCCATCGGCAGCCCATTCGGCCTGACCCACTCGGTCAGCCAGGGGATCATCAGCGCCCGGAGCCGCTACGAGGCCGAGCTGGAGGAGGACGGCGTCGAGAACCAGGACTTCCTCCAGACCGACGCCGCCATCAACCCCGGCAACTCCGGCGGCCCGCTCGTCAACCTCAAGGGCGAGGTCATCGGCATCAACACCGCCATCGCCTCCAACGGCGGCGGCAGCGAGGGGGTCGGCTTCAGCATCCCGATCAACCTCGCCCGCTGGGCGATGACCCAGCTCGTCAAGACCGGCCGGGTCAGCCGCGGCGCCATCGGCGTCCGCCTCGACGCCCTCGACGCCGCCCTCGCCCAGAAGATCGGCCTCGACCGTCCCCGAGGCGCCTGGATCGCCGCCGTGCAGGACGACTCCCCCGCCGCCCGCGCCGGCCTCCGCGAGGGTGACGTGATCCTCCGCTACAACGGTCTGGAGGTCATCGACTACAACCACCTCATCAACCTCGTCTCGATGAGCCCGATCGGCGAGACGGCCGACCTGGTCGTCTGGCGCGACCGCAAGTCCCAGACATTGAGAGATCACCATCGCCGACCGTTCCGCCGTGATTGCGAAATCCCCGACGCCCCCCGGACCCCTGCCCGGCGGCCTCCTCCGACGACCGTCGCGACCGGAGCCGACACCCAGCAACCGCCCCGACGATCGCCCTCGCGGCCTCGGTCTCATCGCGATCGACGAGGCCGCCGCCGCTCGGCGCTACGGCCTTGCCGACTCGGTCCGCGGCGTGCTCGTCACCCAGGTCGATCCCGGCAGTCCCGCTCGCTCCGTTCCTCAAGCCGTTCGACCTGATCGAGTCGGTCGGCCGGCCGGCTCGTTCGCTCGGCTGACGAGGTCCGCAAGGCGATCGCGGCCCGCCCGGAAGGCGAGCGCGATCGAGGTCGTCCTGCTCCGGCCCGACCAGGGTTCGCTCCTGCGGAAGTCGGTCCGCATCCCCTGAAATCGGGCCTTCCCATGCGGGGGTTTTGCGAGAAAGTGGCCTCCGACGTCCCATGAATTGCGGGAGGGGCGAGCGCTCCCTCAAAGGACGATGGCCGGTCGGGAAGGCCGGCAAGACCGGATCGAGGAGGTCCCCACTTGAACGACCGCGAGTCTCGTCACCTCGACTGGCACGCCACGACAATCCTCTCGGTCCGTCGCGGCGGTCAGGTCGCCGTCGGCGGCGACGGCCAGGTGACGCTCGGCAACACCGTCATGAAGGCCGACGCCGTCAAGGTCCGCAAGCTCCTCGACGGCCAGGTCCTCACCGGTTTCGCCGGCAGCGCCGCCGACGGCTTCGCCCTGCTCGAACGTTTCGAGTCCAAGCTCAAGGAGTTCCCCGGCAACGTCCCCCGCGCCGCCACCGAGCTGGCCAAGCTCTGGCGGACCGACCGCGCCTTGCGACGCCTGGAGGCATTGCTCGTCGTCGCCGACGCCCGCCACAGCCTTCTTTTGAGCGGCTCCGGCGACGTGATCCAGCCGACCGACGGCATCCTCTCCGCCGGCTCCGGCGGCGGCTACGCCCTCGCCGCGGCGCGGGCCTTGATTCGACACACCGAGCTTTCCGCCTCCGAGGTCGTCCGCGAGGCGCTTTTGATCGCCGGTGGGATCGACATCTACACGAACGGCAACCTCACGGTGGAGGAGATCCCGTGCGCGACCTGACCCCCCGGCAGATCGTGGCCGAGCTGGACCGCGACATCGTCGGCCAGGCCGACGCCAAGCGCGCGGTCGCCATCGCCCTGCGCAATCGCTGGCGTCGTCGCCAGCTTCCCGACGAATTGCGAGACCAGGTCACGCCCAAGAACATCCTCATGATCGGCCCGACGGGCGTCGGCAAAACCGAGATCGCCCGTCGCCTCGCGATGCTCGTCGGCGCCCCGTTCATCAAGATCGAGGCCACGAAGTTCACCGAGGTCGGCTACGTCGGCCGCGATGTCGAAAGCATGGTCCGCGATCTCGTCGAGATCGCCATCCAGATCGTCAAGGAACGTGAGCGGGAGAAGGTCGCCTCGGAAGCCGCTGCGCGGGCGGATGAGCGGTTGCTCGATCTGCTCATCCCGCCGAGTCCCTCCACCTGGGTCGATCCGAACTCACCCGAGGCCGACGAGGCCGCCGAGCGCAGCAAGCGGACCCGCGAGAAGATGCGATCTCGCCTCCGCGCCGGTGAGCTGGACGACCGCGAGGTCGAGGTCACGATCCCCGGCCGCTCCGTCGCCCCCGTCTCGATCCTCGGCGCCGGCAATCTCGAACAGATGGAGATGGACCTCCAGAACATGTTCGAGAAGATCATGCCCAAGCCCCAGGCGCTCGCAACGCATGACCGTGCGCGACGCCCGCCCCCTGCTGATCGCCCAGGAGACCGAGGCCCTGATCGAGCCCGAAAAGGTTCAGCAGGCCGCCGTGAGCCTGGCCGAGGAATCCGGCTTCATCTTCCTCGACGAGATCGACAAGATCGCTGGCGACGAGGGCGGCCGGAGCGGTCCCGACGTCTCCCGCCAGGGTGTTCAGCGCGACCTGCTCCCGATCGTCGAGGGCACCTCCGTCAACTCCAAGTACGGCCCCGTCCGCACTGACCACATCCTCTTCATCGCGGCCGGCGCCTTTCACCGCTCGAAGCCGTCCGACCTCATGCCCGAACTTCAGGGTCGCTTCCCCATCCGCGTCGAGCTTCAGGACCTCACCCGCGACGACTTCGCCCGCATCCTCCGCGAGCCCCGCGCCTCCTTGCTCAAGCAGTACCAGGCGCTCCTGGAAACCGAGAAGCTCGACATCACCTTCACCGACGACGCCATCGAGGCGATGGCCGACATTGCCCATCAGGTCAATCGCTCGACCCAGAACATCGGCGCCCGACGACTCCACACAATTCTCGAGCGCGTCGTCGAGCCGATCAGCTTCGACGCCCCCGACCGCAAGGACCGCCGCGTCACCATCGACGCCGCCTACGTCCGCGAGCGGCTCGACGAGTTGTCGAAGGACGAAGACCTGAGCCGTTACATCCTCTGATTTGAACCGGGGAGAAACCCCTCATGTCCGAATCCGACCTGCCCCTCCTGAACATCTTCGAGGTCGAGACCGAAAACGGGACGCGCCACCTCGTCGGCTTCCAGGACCCGGTCCTGGCTGGCTCCGTCGGCCTTGCCTCGCATGCGATGGTCGGCGAGTTTGAGCCCGGCCCCGACGGCGAGTTCGATCCCGACTCCTTTGAGCCAAATCCCGAATTTGTCGAGGCCGTTGTCGCCTACATGAACATTATCCCCGGCCTCTCACCCAACCTGGCCGAAGGGGCCCGCCAGATCCCAGGGCAGCGTCTCTACATCGTCGATCCCCGCAACGAGACACCGGGCGACTCCGACCCACCAGCAGAGGACGTCCTCGGCTGCTTTCACGTCGATGACTCCGGCGAGATCGTCGCCGATTCCTTCGAGTACAACGACGAGCACGTCTGGTTCAGCCGCGATTTCGGCGTCTCCGGCCTGCTCTCCGATCGGGTCTTCTACGAGTGGATTCACCCCGAGGCTCGCCAGTCGAGCGGTGAGGAATCGCCCTGAGCCGATCGTCTGGATGCCCTCTTCGTAGGGGGCTCGTAAAGCTCCCTACAAACGACCAACGGGGCTCGGATGAACATTCTCCGAGACGGACTCTCCCGCCAGCCAGCCGGTGCTCCAGGCCGCCTGGAAGTTGTATCCACCGATCAGGCCGTCGAGATCGAGCACCTCGCCCGCGAGGAAGAACCCCGGCTGGAACCGGCTCTCCAGCGACTCCGGGATGACGCCTTCCAGTCGGACCCCGCCGCTCGTGACCTCCGCCTTGGCGAAGCCGAGCGTGCCGACGACCGGCAAGGCGAGCCCCTTGATCGCGGCGACCAGCCGCCGACGCTCCTCCCGCATCAGTTCCGGCCCCACCCGACCGGCCGGGATTCCTGCATTCGCGAGCAGGATCTCCGCCAGTCGCCGCGGAATGCCCGGCGGTAGGAGGTTCGCAACTAGCGGCCGGCCACTCCGGCTCGATGTGGCGAGTTTCTGATCGAGTGCCTCCGGCTTCACGTCTGGGGCCAGGTCGAGCCTCAAGGAAAGCCGCTCCGGTTCGTCGTGTCGCGCGACGGCCCGACTCACGTCGAGGATCGCCGGCCCCGTCAGACCGAAGTGGGCGAACAGCACCGCCTCTCGACGTTCGGCCAGGACCCGCCCCGACCAATCGACGACAGAAGCGATCACGTCTGGCAAGGTCAACCCACTCAAATCCGCGACCCAATCCGCCTTCACCCGAAGCGGCACCAGCGCGGGCCTCGGCTCCACGATCGTATGGCCGAAGTGCCGGGCGATCGCGAAGCCGTCGCCGGTCGTCCCGCTGCCCGGATACGATTGTCCGCCGACGGCCAGGATCACCCGACAGGCTTCGACAACCCCATCCTTCCCCCGGACGGCAAACCCTTCCTCCACGGCATCGATGCCGGCCACCGGTGCATTCGTCCGGAGCATCGCCCCCGAGCGATCCAGCCGACGGAGGATCGCATCGAGCACATCAACCGCCCGGTCGGAGACCGGGAAGATCTTGCCGCTTGCCTCGATCTTGGTGGCCACGCCCTCCGCCTCGAAGAAGCCGACCGTCTCCTCAACGCCGAGGGCCCGCAACGCCGGCCCGAGAAAGCCGCCATTCGGCCCGAACGCCAGCAGGATGCTGCGGGCCCCGCGGCCTTGCTTCGGATCGTAGGCAAGATCGATCGGGCCGGAGACGACGCCGAGGTGGCGGAGGCCCCGTGCGTTGGTCAGGTTGCAGCGCGTGCCGCCGGACATGAGGATCTTCACGCCTGGCCGCCGGTTCTTCTCCAGCAAGACCACCGACTGCCCCAGCTCCGCGGCCCGGATTGCCGCGAAGAGGCCTGCCGCCCCGGCGCCAATCACGGCCACGTCGAAGCGATCGACTCCTCCCATGCTCATCCCAGGATCGGCAACGGCTCACCGTCTGCCAGCACGAAGGGCCGTTCTTGACGGTCGCGAAGGAAGGTGTGCGGATCAACTCCGAGCGCCTGGTAGAGCGTCGCCGTCAGGTCGGCCGGCGCGACCGGGTCGGAGGCCGGATAGGCGGCGACCTTGTCCGACGCCCCGTAAACCTGCCCGCCCCGGATGCCGCCGCCCGCCAGGACAACGCTGAAGCAGTGCGGCCAGTGGTCGCGACCGCCGGCCTTGTTGAAGCGTGGCGTGCGGCCGAACTCGCCCATCATGATGACGAGCGTCTCCTCCAGCAATCCGCGCTCGTCGAGGTCTTCGATCAAGGAGGCGAAGGCCGCGTCCGTCGGCGGCAGCAGTTCCGACTTCGACCACTCCAGATGGTTGCGATGCGAGTCGTATCCCTGCCCCCCCTTGCCGCCGTCGTGGCGGACCCAGTTGACATGAACCAGCCTCACCCCCGCCTCCACCATCCGACGCGCCAGCAGGACCGACTGGCCGAAGACGTGTCGGCCGTAGCGGTCGCGGACCGATTCCGGTTCGGCCCGGATATCGAAGGCCCGCTGGGCCGCTGGCGAGGAAATCAGGTCGAAGGCGCGGGCGTAGTCGTCCTCGACCTCGCCCGCGGCCTCGGTCCGATCGAGGTACGACGCCTCGGTGAGCGACACTCCACGAAGGGCCCGGCGATGGATCAGGCGATCCCGGTCGAGCCCGTCGGGCGGCTCGACGGCACCGGGCGAGTAGTCGGGGAGGTTCGGGTCGCTGTTGATCCGATACGGGTCATACGCCGCGCCGAGGAACCCGGCGTGCTGGCCGGAACGCTCTGGGCCGTTCGGCTGGATCGCCTCGGGGACCATCACGAACGGCGGCATGGTCGGATTCGAGCCCAGGAGCTTCGCCAGGGCCGATCCCGGATGCGGACGATCCACGCGGCTCATGAACCCCGAGTCGCGGACGGGCCGTGCGATCGGGCTGCCGACCATCATCCAGTAGGCCGCCGCCGGGTGGTTCGCCTGCGCGTGGCTGACCGACCGCACGATCGCGCAACGGTCCATCAACCTTGCCATCCTCGGCAGGTGTTCGCCGATCCGGATGCCCGCGACATTCGTCTCGATTGGCCGGAACGTCCCCCGCACCTCCACCGGCGCCTCGGGCTTCAAATCCCACAGATCCAGTTGCGACGGCCCGCCCGAGAGGAACAACAGAATCACCGACTTCGCACGACCCGCAGCGAACGGCGCGGCCGCCGCTCGCTCCAGCCGAAACAGCCCCGGCAGCGAGAGCCCCCCAAGCCCGACGGCTCCGACCCGGAGCAGTTCCCTCCGGCTCATGCGACCGCCCGGCCTCAGACCCAATACGCTCAACATGCCGGTTCTCCCTGGGGACAGGAGGACGTTTGGCAGCGGATACTCAGCCGCCAGCGATCCCGTCGAAGATCACGCCCTCGTTGAGCGTCGCCCGTTCGGGGCGGCCCTTATGAAGATAGGTCAAACTGGTATGGTCGGCGCCCAGGAGCCAGAGGATGGTGGCGTGCAGGTCGTGGACGTGCAATCGGTCCTCGATGGCGTGCAGGCCGACCTCATCGGTCTTGCCGATCGTCCGGCCGCCGACCACGCCGCCGCCGGCCATCCACATGGTGAAGCCGTAGGGGTTGTGGTCGCGGCCGTCGCCTTTCTCCGACATCGGCGTGCGGCCGAACTCGCCGCCCCAGATGACCAGGGTCTCATCCAGCAATCCACGACGCTTCAGATCCTTCAACAACCCGGCGACGGGCTTGTCCGACGACCGGCAATTCTCGGTATGGTTCTTCTCGATGCCGCTGTGGGCGTCCCACTTGCTGCCGGCGCCGTGGTAGAGCTGGACGAACCGCACGCCCCGCTCGACCAGGCGGCGCGCCAGCAGGCAGTTGCGGCCGAAGGTGGCGGTCGGCTCCTCGTCCATGCCGTAGAGCCGCCTGGTTTCCTCGGTCTCGCCCGACAGATCGACGGCCCCCGGCGCCTCGGCCTGCATGCGGAAGGCGAGTTCATAGCTCCGGATGCGGGCTTCCAGCTCGGTCTGGTCGGCCCGCGGCTCGGCGAACCGGGCATTGAGGCGGTTCAGGTAGTCGAGCTTGCCGCGCTGGCGGGCATCACCCACCGATTCGGGCGTGGCGAGGTACGGGATCGGCTCGGGGCCGGGCTCGAAGCGCGTCCCCTGATAGCCGGCCGGCATGAACCCCGCGCCCCAGTTGCGCGGGCCGCCGGCGACGGTCGCCTTGGGGTTGTCGTGCAGGACGACGAACGCCGGCAGGTCCTGGTTCTCCGTCCCGAGCCCGTAGCTGACCCACGACCCCAGGCACGGCCGGCCCGCCAGGATCGAGCCGGTGTTCATCTGGCAGACACCGCCGACGTGGTTCAAGCCGTTCGACCAGCACGACCGGATCACCGCGATGTCATCGACGCATTCCGCGATGTGCGGCAGCCAGTCGGACACCCAGAGCCCGCTCTGCCCGTATTGCTTCCACTTCCGCTTCGGCGCCAGCACCGGCGAATGGAACTCGCCCATCGGCGTGACGACCGGCTTGAAGCTCGGCGGCAAGGGCTTGCCCGCCAGGTCGTCGAGCAACGGCTTCGGGTCGAACGTATCGATCTGGCTCGGCCCCCCTTCGAGGAAGACGAAGATGCAACTCTTCGCCCTCGCCGGCCGGAGCCAGGACGCCTTCGCGGTGGCCGGGGCCGCCGCCTCATCCGCCCGCGAACGCGACTCGCCCAGGCCCAGGAGGTAGGCCAGGCCCAGCGCCCCGAAGCCACCGCCGCCACGGAGCAGAAGCTCGCGGCGGGTCATCGGCTGGACGTGGTGGGGAGAGGTCGAGCCGGGGATTGGTGTCACCATGAGATTGGCCTTTCGTTCAATGAGCGGAGGGTCGATTACCGATTCAATCGGCCAAATCAAGAAGATGTTAAGAGTTCACCTTTGGCAATTCTAACAATGTTTTCATCAGGTAAAGAAACACAAGTACCATGGTCCTCCCAGTGGCTCTGTCCATCGCAGGTCACCACCGAACAGCTGCCTGACCTCTCGGAGAGCCGGATCGCCCCAATTCGACCAGTCGGCTTTGAACTGCCGAGCCTTCATCACGATGCCGGTCGGGTCGTACACAAGAGCCGTCCAATTGTCGGGTGGACTCGGGATGACGCCTCCAACAGGGTGCCGAAAGGCCACCCGCAAGGGTGGGCCAGACTCGATAACGCAGTCAAACTTTTCTCGAAGATGTTGGCGACTCGCAGGCGAGGTCCGGATTTCTGCAGTAGCGGCTTCGTAGTAGCGACGATCGAAGTCCTTTATTCCTCCCGGCTTAGAATACTCGTTCATCCAATGCTGAGCGATCACGAGAAGGAGCAGAGACGACAAACCATAGAGGCAGGCTCTTGATGATGCCCGCACACGGAGCAATGGCATGGGGCTGAGTCCTCGATGGCCTGAAGCATTGAATCCTGATTATTGGAGGGTGGTTCTTGGCCCGCCCTCCAAGACTTCAACCATCGGTCAGTACAGGGTATTACCCGACCTGTCGAGCCATTTGAGCACCCACCAAAGCCCCACGATCATCGGTCCCAACAGAGTCAGCGTCAGAAAAACGAATAGCCACAAGTTCGAGTCGTGCCAGATCGTGTTGTAGAGCGAGGCGCAGTCCGCGGCGAGATAGAGGATCACGGCCAACAGGGTTCTTCGCACTCGCCATCGCAGCCGAGGCATGACCCGTACCTTCGATCAATCGACGTACAGGAATTCATTTGTATTCAAGAGAGCGTGACAGAAATCGACCAGCGCCTCCGTCGCGATCTCCCCTCCGCCCTTCGCATCCCCCAAGTCACAACACCCGGCGAACTCCGCTGCCGGCTCGCGGATCAACTCCGATTGATGACGGAGGAAGGCCACCGCCTCGGAACTCTCAACCTCCGACGGCGGCCGTCCGAACGCCAGCCGGTAGGCCCGTTCCACGACCTTTGCCGGATCGGCCGGCGCCTCGCGTTGCAAACGCCTGGCGAACGCCTCGGCGCGGGCGAGGGTCCACGGGCCGTTGATCATCAGGAGCGATTGAGTGGGGGTCGTGGTCACGTTGCGGCGGGCGACGCTGGCGGAGCCGTCGGGGGCGTCGAAGGCGTCGAGGAGGGGGTCGTGCGTGTTGCGGATCATCCTGGTGTAGAGAGAACGATGCGGCTCGGAAGCCTCGACGGAGGGGCCGCCGGCTTGCAGGTTAATCTCGCCACTGACGAAGAGCATGGCGTCGCGGATCGCGTCGGCTTCGAGGCGAGAGGTCGTCCGCTTCCAGAGGAGGCGGGCCTCCGGGTCGATCAGGCGGGCGGAGGCGAGCTCGGAGGAGGGGCGGACGGCGGACTGGCGGTAGGTGGCCGACGTCATGATGAGGCGGTGGAGGGCCTTGAGGCTCCAGCCATTCTCGACGAACCGAAGGGCCAGCCAGTCGAGCAACTCCGGGTGGCTGGGAAGCTCGCCGAGGCGGCCGAAGTCGCTGGAGGTGCCGACGAGGCCGCGGCCGAAGTGGTATTGCCAGACGCGGTTGACGATCACGCGGGTCGTCAGTGGGTGGTCGGGACGGGTCAGCCAGCGGGCGAGGGTGAGGCGGCGGCCGGTCGATTGGGCGGGGTTGGCGGGCGTCTCGATCGCGGCGGGCGAGGGGTCGAGCAGGGTGAGGAATCCGGGCTCGATCGGCCCGGCGCTGCGGTTGCCGGGGATCAGGGTCGGGGGCGACTCGGGGCCGACGTCGGTCGCGGTGAACGCGGTGGGTGGCGGCTCGGGCTTGTAGCGGTCGAAGGCGGCGAGTTGTTCCTTCAGGTCGTCATAGCGTTTCTTGTCCTTGCCCTTGATCTTCGCGGCGAAGTTGCCTTCCTCGAAGAGTTGACGCTCCATCATGTAGCCGTACTGGCGGTCGAGCGGGTCGCGACGGTGGTCGGGCGTGTCGATGATGGCCTTCAACTCGGGCGTGAACTTGTCATAGACGCTCCGGGAACCTTCCTCACGGAAAGGTCGCTCGAAGTCGGCGATCTCGGCGCGGAGGTCGGCCGTCATCAGATCCCAGGCCGCCTTGCGGACGAGGTAGTCGGCGTGATCGGCGTCGGTCGCCTCGACCAAATCATCACGGGGCAAGAGCGGGGTGAAGAAGGCCTGGAGGCGGTAGTAGTCTTTCTGGAGGATCGGGTCGAACTTGTGGTCGTGGCAGCGGGCGCAGCCGATGCCGAGGCCGAGGAAGACGTCGCCGGTGACGTCGGTCAGGTCGTTGAGGATCGCGGACCACTGACCGGGCACGTCGCGCTGGTTGTACTCGTAGGCCCAGAGGCGGAGGAATTGCGTGGCGACCCGCATCTCGGGGTCGTCGGGGGCCAGTTCGTCGCCGGACAGTTGCTCGGTGACGAAGCGGTCGTAAGGCTTGTCCTCATTGAAGGAGCGGACGACGTAATCGCGATAGCGCCAGGCGTTCGGGCGGAAGGCGTCCTGGCGGTAGCCGTCCGACTCGGCGAACCGGACGAGGTCGAGCCAGTGACGCGCCCATTGCTCGCCGTAGCGGGGGCTCTCCAGCAGACGATCGACGAGCCGCTCGTACGCGTCCGGCGCCGGGTCGTTCACGAACGCCTCGACCTCCTCGGGCGTCGGCGGCAAACCAGTGAGGTCGAACGAGGCGCGTCGAATCAAGGTGCGGCGGTCAGCCTCAGGGGCGGGGGTCAGGCCGTTCCGATCGAGCAGGCGGTGGATGAACCGGTCGATGTCGTTGCGTGCCCAGCCGCTCCCAGCATCCGGGATTTCCGGCCCCTGCAACGGCTGGAACGACCACCAGGCCCGATCCTCGTCGGTGATTGTCGATTCTTTCGACTTCGACGCCGTGCTCGGAACAGCGTGTCCATGGTCGGGCCAAGGGGCTCCGATCTTGATCCAGCGCTCCAGGGTCTGGATCTGGCCGTCTTCGAGCTTTCCCTTCGGAGGCATGCGGAGGCCGTCGTGGTGGACGGCTTCGACGAGGAGGCTCTCGTCGAGCTTGCCGGGAGTGACGGCGGGGCCGCTATCGCCACCGTGGAGGATCGAAGTCCGCGAGTCGAGCCGCAGGCCGCCCTTCTGCTTGTCCGGTCCGTGGCACTGGAAGCAGTTGCCTGCCAGGATCGGCCGGACCTCCTTCTCGAAGAAGGCCTCGCGCTCGGCGTCCACGTCGCCCGCGATGGCGCAGGTTGAGAATGAACTGGCGAGGAGCCCGAAGCCCAGCGCCGTCCAGCCAACCGCCCAGTGGAATCGGCTCGTGAAGCCGTTGCCGACCGTGCTCATGGCGGGGTCCCTCGATCCCAGTATCAGGGTGGAGGAGGTCGGTTCCCGTCAGGGATGTTGGAGAGTTCTTCAATCATAACCGTCGGCGGCCGAGAACGCTAGCCTTGAACTCCGCAGACGATCCACTGATCCACCGGCTTCGGGAATCGAGCGAACCGACCTTCCGCATGGCGTCGTCAATCGCCATGATGGTTGGGGATCACACGGGTGTTGGAAAAGTCGTCCGGGAATCGTTTCGATCGGGGAGGAGCGTCGCGAGGTGTTGGCCAGCCACCGCGTCGAGCGAACATGAGGAGACGACGGATCGGCCCCGAGGTCTGGATGCTGATCGGGGCCTTTGCCTTCGCCGGTATGGGGTCCTTCACCCACGCGCTCGGCTCGCGTTGCGACTGGCTGATCGTCGCCCTCGTCCGCGCGGCGTTCATGTTCGCGGTGACGGCCTCGCTGGCCCGGGCCGCGGGCGTTCGGCTGGCGGTCTGGAAACCGAGAACACTCTGGGTCCGCAGCATCGCGGGCAGCTTCAGCCTGGTCTGCAACTTTTACGCGCTGACCCGCTTGCCGGTGGCCGACTCCTTGACCCTCAGCAACACGTATCCCCTCTGGATCGTCCTGCTGACGGCGTTCCTCCTCCGACAGCCGCCGACCTTCCGCGAGATCCTGGGCGTCGTCTGCGGCCTGGTCGGGGTCGTCCTGATCCAGCAACCCCACCTCGGCGGCGACCACTTCGCGGCGGGCGTGGCCTTGCTCAGCTCGGTGGCGACGGCCGTCGCCATGCTCGGTCTGCACCGCCTTCAACACCTCGACACCCGCGCCATTGTCGCCCACTTCGCTGGCGTGGCAAGCCTCGTTTCCCTCGTCTGGCTGGCCGCGCGCCCCGAGATCGTGACGGCCGAGATCCTCCGGCCGACGACGCTCTGGCTCCTGCTCGGCGTCGCCCTCACCGGTACTGTCGGCCAGTTCTGCCTGACTCGCGCCTACACGGAGGGAACGCCCGCCCGGATGTCGATTGTCGGTCTGAGCCAGGTTGTCTTCGCGATGGGTTTCGACATCCTCTTCTGGCAACGCATCCTGACCGGGCCGACCCTTCTCGGCTTCCTCCTCGTCCTCGCCCCGACCGCTTGCCTCAGCAGCCTCGCTGGCCGCAAGCTCGTGTCGGCGAGCCGGGCGGAGCATCATCCTCATGACGAGGGTGTCGCCAAGCCCGTCGCCTCGACGGGCATCCGGGCCTGACACGCGAGGGTCGCGGAGGGCTCGCCCCTCACGGCAGATCCCCGAGCGGCACCATTGCAAACTCCAGTCCGCCCCACGACGCCACCGGGGCCCAGCGCTCGTTCAACCGTGCCAGCCGGTTCGACCGTTCGGCCAGCGTCTCGCCGCCCCGGGCGAACACGAAATCGGGCAAGACGTCGCGGACCGCCGCGACCTCGTCGGCTCTGAGCCTTCGCGTCGCTGTCAGCCGCCCCAGCAAGGCCCGGACTCGCAAGGTATCCGCCCCCTCGGCGGACTCGCCCTCGAGCATCCGACTCATCAGCATAAGCAACTCGTCCCGGCTGAGCAGGACGCCCCAGTTCTCGCTCGAAAATCGGGACTTCGACGCCCAGCCCTTCCGCTCGACCTCGCTCCAGGGCTCGCCGTCCCGCCAGATCGCCAGCTGGACGGAACCCTCCTCCCAGGCCAACACCGGGACGGGAGACCGCCCGATCGAGACCTCGATTCTGTCGGATGTGTCCGGCGCGTTCGCGATCGTGAGATTTCCGTCCGCCGGCTGCGCGACAAGCCTTGTGCTCCAGGGCAAGACACTCGATGCGCCGACCCAGCCGATCGGCCGGCGGTTGCCGATGCGATAGTGCGTTGGCTCACCGCTCAGGGGCCAGACGTCGTACACGTCGAAGAAGCCCCGGAACCGGATCGTCTCGACGACGAGGCCATCGGGCCGCGACAAGGCCGGCGTATCCGCACGCAGCAGGAGGACGCGGCGAATGATCCCGCCGGCCAGAATTTGCGGCTCGTCCGAGCTGGGCACTGGCGGTCCCTCGACCACCCTCCGGACCCGCGAGGCCACCGACTCCCAGGCGGACCTCGCCAGGCCCGCCCCGCTCCAGGCGACCAGGCCGAGCAGCACCAGGCCGAGCAAGGTGGGCAGCGGATAGCGGATTGGTCGGGGGGTTCAATTCATTCCTCGTGTGGCGATCGACGACCCAACGTCACGGTCTCCCCGGGCGTGGATCAACGACCGCTCTTCGTCGGGCAGCCGGCAGGATCATCAAGGCGCCCAGCAATGCGACCAGGCCCACAAAGAGCGGCGACCACCCCCGCGACGGCACCACCATGCCCGGAATATAGACCGCCGCCTCGCCCGCAGTGCTGGGGCTGGTGCGATAGCGGATCGTGATGGGTCGGAGCGTGCCGTCGGGCAGCGTCCGGTTCGATCGATAGGTAAGCGTGTAACTCTGCTTGAGGCTGCGCACGATTTCCTCGTAGATGCCGCGGAGCTGGTCGGCGTCGCGGGCCGGGAAGTACTGGCCGCGGGTCTCCTCGGCGAGGAGGCGGAGGTCATCGCTCCGGATCTGGTCCTCACTGCCGACCCCGACGGTGTGCACCGGCAAGCCCGCCCGACGCGCCACACGGATGGCCTCGTCGAGATCCGCCTGCCTGCTCGACGTATCGGCG
Source organism: uncultured Planctomycetales bacterium (assembly GCA_963752755.1). Taxonomy (GTDB): domain Bacteria; phylum Planctomycetota; class Planctomycetia; order Isosphaerales; family Isosphaeraceae; genus CAVVZJ01. Next base: position 171,822 of record CAVVZJ010000022.1, read on the forward strand.
CCATCGGTCATCGCCACGACGGCTCGACGGCCATTCTCCTCCCCGATTTGTTCCAGCGCGGCGACCACGGCGTCATAGAACCGCGTCGAGCCGAACGGCCGGAGTTCGTCCACGGCCGATTGCACGCGACCGCGATCCTCGGTGAACGGGCAGATCAGGTCCGCTTCCGACCCGAACGCGATCACGGCCACCCGCGAGCCGGCCGGTTGCTGCTCCAGGAACGCCGTGACGGCCCGTTTGAGGCTACGCATCCGGTGTTCCTCATTCATGCTCCCGCTCCGGTCGAGCACGAGCACGACCGTCGTCGGTCGAAACTCCCGCGAAATCGGGCTGCGGAACGACTCGATCGCCACCGGCTCGCCATACTCGCGAACCTCGAATTCCTCCTTCTTCGCATCGAGGATCGCCGAGTCGTCCGCCCGCTTCACCTCGAAGTCGAGTGTGATCCGCGGAAACCCCTGCTCCTCGACCTGGCGGACAATCACCCGGACGTCCTCCCCAGGTGGGTTCTCCTTGGCCGGCTCGTGGGCCTGACCCGCGGCTTTCCCGACGAAGGCCGATCCGATGACCAGTCCCAGCATGACCACGGCTCGCGTCCTCATCGCGATCTCCCCCCGCCGGCTCGCGTCGGCACCACCAGGATGGTCAAGCCCGCCAGCCCCGCTCCGATCGCGGCCCAGGCGCCGAGGGCCGATACCAGACCGAGAATGGTCCCGTCGGGTAACCAGACCTCGATCGTCCGCCCCAGCGCCACCGCTGCCGTCGCCGCGATCAAACCCAGGAACGCCGCCGCGAAGACTGCCGCGATCCGGTCCGCCGGCTCGCCGCGCCTCCAGGCAAAGAGGAACCCCGCGACCCCCCACAAAACAGCGAACCCCGCCGCCGGTCGAATCAGGCCCAGAGTCGTCCGGCTCGCCTCCTCGACCGGCAACGGGATCATTCCCTCGCAAACCGCGACGAGCAATCGAATCGCCAACATCACCCCGACGAACCAGACTACCCTCGCGGCCGGTCCCCGCAACGCCAGCCAGGCCCCGATCCCCCATTCCCGAGGCGATTCCCGGACCGGCTCCGCCTCGATCTCCGTCCGGGACTTCGGCCGTTCCAGCACCACCTCGACCCGTCGTGAGCCCCCGTTGCTCTCGATCACGACCTCGGCCGACAGGGGTTTCGTCAACGTCTCGGGCGATTCCACCTCGATCGCGAGATCCGTACTTTCGACTGTTACGAATGGCTTCCCCGCGAACTCCGTCGCCAGCCAGAGCCAGGCTGTCCCGACCGGCTCGACCCGGGCCGTCGATCGCAGGAGCCGGTGTCCGACGTTCGCGACCCGCAAGCTCCGTCGCGTCGTGCCACCCCCAGCGGCGCGGATCGTCAAGCGGCTCGGGTGAACATCCAGCTCGGGACGCGCCGGCCGCGTTGCAGGGATCTGTCCTAGCCAGACGTCGAGCCGCTCGTCATCCGGCGTGCCGGGCGATGATTGCGGAGTCAGGTCGTCCCGCCCAGTCGCGGCGAGGAAGGTCGCGAGCCGGCCGGAGGTGAGTTCTTCCCTCAATTCGCCCCAGCGATGGGCGGCCACGACGAGGAAGTCATCCCAGTTGCGGCAGGTTGCACCCGACCGGAGCGTGAACGCGAACGGCGACCCGGTCGAAGTCGTTCGCGGCGCCGCCGGGCCCGCGCCCCGATCCGCCACCACGCGGAGCTGGACCCCGCCGAGCTGGATCACGTCCCCTTCGGCCATGGGACGAGACGTGCCGGGCAAGACGCGCTGGCGATTAACGAATGTCCCGGCGGGGCTGTCCAGGTCGCGGATTGTCAGGTCGCCGCCGCGCGATTCCAGTAAGGCCTGACGTGCCGCCATCCGGCGTAATGAGCCCGTCTCCTGCTCGGCCAGGTCGATCGCCAGCTCGCTCCCCGGCGCATTGCCGAGGACCAGCTCCGGTCCGCTCAACGCGAACCGACGGCCCACGTCGCGCCCGCGGACCACTTCGAGGGACCAGCCGTTTGTTGCCATGGTTGTCGCGTTCATCGTCGTCATGGAATCTGTCAACGCTTCCGGAAGACCAGCAAGGTCCGACCCAGCTCGATCCGGTCGCCGTCGTTCAGCGGTGCCGACGTGCCGACCGGCTGGCCGTTGAGCCGGGTTCGACCCCGGGGATCGCGGTTGCGGAGGACATAGCCGTCGGTCGTCGCCTCGATCTCGGCATGCCGACGGGCCACTTCGGGATCGCCGAAAAGGCCGACCTCGATATGTTCATCCAGGCCCAGCGCCGAGACGCGGCTGCCCAGCAAGTACGCCCGCCCTTCCTGCCGACCGTTGAGGACCTGTACCCACGCCCTCCGCAAGACCTGCTCCACGAGCGCCAGGCAGACGCCGAGCCCCGCTCCCAGGATCACCATGCCGAGACCCTGGCTCAGGTCGTAGCGGTTGCCAAGCCCCTGGCGCAAGGCTTCGAACAGGAAGCCGCCGAGGAACCCGCCCAGGCCGCCGCCGAGGAGCCCGTAAACCAGCCGCTGCGCGCGACCGATAGGCCAGCCCCTGGCTCACTCCGATCCCCAGACCCAGGATCGACCACGAGACCGCCCGTCCGATCAGGCCGCCCTGAAACCCTCCCAGCACCAGCTCGCCGATCACCAGACCCGCCGCTCCCCCCGCTGCGCCCGCGAGCGCGCCCCAGGAGGCGTGGCGTGCCAGCTTCAGCAAGGCCCCATCGCGTAAGGGCTCGATGGCGTTGAGGAAGAACCCGAGGGACGCCCCGATCAACGCCCCAGCCAGGGCGTCGCGCCCGATCAGGCCCTCGACCCGGACCAGTTCCACGTAGAGGTAAAGCCCGAAGACCGCCCCCATCGACCCGGCGAGGGCCAGGTCGTACCCTTGCCGCATCGAGGCACCCCGGCGTAATCCGGCGATCGCGTCCATCGGACCCTCGTTGACTCAGACAATTCGCAACGCGCGCCCGCCTTCGGCGATCACCCGAGCGATGTGGCCGAACATCTGCACCAGTTCCCCTTGCCGGGCGAAGATCGCCCCCTCATCCGTGTTCGAGAGGCGGCGGAGGTAGTCGCGGTCGGCGTCGCCCGTGCCGATCGCGACGATCTGGATGCCATCTTCCCGCGTCTCGGCAGCCATCCAGACGGCGTCCTCGGGCGCATCGGGGTAGCCGTCGGTCAGAAGCACGACGTAGCGGGCCCGGTCGCGGGATGTGAGCTTTTCGTGGGCCAGCTTCAAGGCATCGGAGAGGTTCGTCGTGCCGTCCGCTTCGAGGCGGGCGATGGCGGCCTGAAGTCGTCGAGCGTTGTCCGTCGCCTCGGCCTGGAGCGTCACCTGGTCGGAGAAAGCAATCAGGCCGACCTCCGCCGTCGTGAAGTCGCAGCGATCGAGGAATGCCCGCGCCGCGGCTTTCGCCTCGTCGAGCGGCGGGCCGGCCATGCTGGAGGAGACGTCGATCAAGAGGTAAACCCGTACCGGCTCCGCCGGAATGACCGTCTTCGATGCCTCCGGCGGTCGCCCCAGCCACGAGAGGTCGTCCGGCACCGCCTCCACCTGCATCCCCAACGCGTGTCCCGTGTCGCGCTGACGGGCCTCGACCTGGACGACGCCGTTGGCATCGTAGGAGAGGCCAACGTCCACCGTCACCTCGGCCTGGGTCGGCCGGATTCCCGAGAAGACATACTTGCCCAGGATCGAGCAGTCGAGCGGCGTCCGGCTCTCGCCCTGGGTTAAATACACTTCGAGCCGATCGTTGGCTCCTCCGTGGGTGGCATAGAGATAGGCGCGGGTGTTCTGCGCCGGGATCGGGAGGTTGCGACGGATGATGATGTCGTTGAGATAAGCTGAACCGTCGTCGCTCACGGCGACCGTGCCCAGGCTGTGCGACATCACGTCCTGAATCCGCCTCGACCCGCCGCCGATCGTGAACCTCGGCCCGGCCTCACCGATCGCCTCGCCGACCTCCCGCGCCGCCTGGATCGCGGCCCCGAGGGCGACGACCTCATCGACGTTCACCCCCGCCCTCGGCGGCTGTCCCGACATCCGGGTCACATACTGCCGGACCATCGGCATCCGTGTCGAGCCGCCGACGAGCAGGACGCCCCGCAGGTCGCCCCACGCCAGCTTCGCTTCCTCCAGCGCTTCCTCGGTGAGCCGACGAGTCCGATCCATCAAGGGCGAGGTCATCCCCTCGAACTCGGCGCGAGACAGCTCGAACGATCGCCGCTCGTTGCCGATCTGGAGCGTGATCCGAGTGGCGTTGCGTTCGGACAGGGTCCACTTGGCCTGTTCGCTGCGGACAAGCACCTCGTTGAGCGCCACCGGGTCCTCCAGCGGGTCGACGCCCGTCTCTGCGGCGAACCGCTCGCCGAGGTAGGTGGCGATCCGGTCATCCCAGTTCTTGCCGCCGAGGTCGTGGTCGCCCGCGGTGGCGAGTACGGCGATCTGCTCGGGCGTGATCCGGGCGACGGTCACGTCGAACGTGCCGCCGCCAAGGTCGTAGATCAGGACCGTCTCGTCGGCGTCGGCCTTCTGGAGCCCGTAGGCGAGCGCGGCGGCCGTCGGCTCGTTGATGATCCGGAGCACTTCGAGCCCGGCGAGTCGGCCGGCCTCGATGGTCGCCTTGCGCTGGGGGTCGGCGAAGTAGGCGGGCACGGTGATGACGGCCTGGGTCATGGGCTGACCCAGCTTCGTCTCAGCGTCTTCTTTGAGGCGCTTCAGGACGAGCGCCGAGAGATCGGTCGCGGAGTGGTCGCGACCGCGGAAGTGCATCCGGTAGTGGGGGTCGCCCATGTGGGGCTTGAAGAAGCTGGCGATCTCGGCATCGCCGAGTCGAGCCCATTCCTTTGCCTCCTGGCCGACCGCGGGCGGGTCGGCGCCGAAGTAGATCACCGAGGGGGTGACATGGACCCCTTCCCGGTTGGCGATCACTTCCGGGCGCCCGTAGGCGTTGCGGTACGCCACGACGGAGTTCGTCGTCCCCAGGTCGATGCCCACGAAGGCGGCCATCAGGTCCATCCTCCTCGCGCTCCCGGACCTTCGAAGGCGCCGTTCCAAGGACGTTCCGTAGCCTCGGCCCGCGCCTCGCTCGCCTCGCCTTCGACACCCTTCGCCGGCAGACTGGCCTTCAACAGCCATGTCGCCACCGTCAAGAACGCGATCCCGACGGCCATGATCGCCAGCCGGTGCCAGAGATCCTCCATCCGGGTGACGGTGTACCAGAGGGCGAACGGCGGGAAGAGGAAGAACAACATCGCATACATCAAATCCTCAGTGTAAGCGATGTAAAGTGTCGTGAGGTAGCCGTAGCCGAAGATCGCGATGCCGATCACGGCCAGCACCCCGCCCGCGATCAGGAGGCCGTGGGGCGCCAGCAAAACCACGAGCCCGAGCACCGCCACCAGAGCCCCGAGACCGATGGCGACCCGTCGAGCAATCTCCTTCAGCTCCGCCTCGCGCTGGCGTCGCGTCTTGCGCGTCTTCGCCGGGGCGGGACGGACCGGCACGGTCCGATCGGGGTTGGCGGGCCGGCGGGAAAAAGTGGACTCGACCTCGATCGGTTCGGGTTCCGGCAAGGGTTCGGAGAGGGCGTAACCGGATTCGTCCTCCGGGACACCCGGGACGGGCACGGTCATGACATAGCCGCACTGCCGGCACTTCCCTCGGCGACCGGCCAGGGTATCGGCGACCGTCACGGGCTGACCACACGAGTCACATTCAAAACGGATCGGCATGCGTTTCGATGCCCCCGTCCTCACGACACGCCCAGCACACTCAACGCCTTCGAACGCTCCGCCACCTTATCCGCGCTCAGGACCGCCTCCGTCTCGAAGGCCACGTCGATCGCCCCGCCGCCGGTCAGATCCTCGGCGGTGACGACCAGGCGACCATCGCGGCTGATGGCGAAGGTGACGCGGATCGGACTGCGAGCAGGCAGGCTCTCCGGGAGGTCGAGCACGGCCGTGCCCACCTCGCTGCTGTCCTCGGGGACCGGACTTGACCCTTCGCCGGCCATCACCTTGATCTCGACGCCCTCCTGGTTGTCCACGTCGGTACCAAAGTCGGTGGTGCGCTCCATCGGGACCTCGCCGTTGCGGGGCAGGAGATAGACGACGACGAATTCCCCTTGCTCGTTGCGGGCGATGACGCCCATGGCCTTTGAGAGCACGTTGACGATCTGCGTACCGACCAGCTCCCGGACCGGGCCGGTCAGGGTGTAGCCGGTGGAACGCTCGATCTCGTCGAGGGCCTTTTCCAGCTCGGCCTCGTCAATCCCCTCCAGGTCAAACGCCGGCTTCTCCTCGCCTTCCGCCAGGGTCGCCGACTCGGGCGCGGTGATCCGCTGGACCTCGTCGTGCAGGCTTTCACGAAGGCCGAAGAGGGCGGCCCCCTTGGCGACGGCCTCGTCCGGGTCGTAGATTTCGGGCTCCAGGCCGAACTCGGAGACGATCCGCTCGCGGACCTGCGGCATCCGGGTGGCACCGCCGACGAGGATGATCTTGTCGAACGACTCGTGGCCCTTTTCCTTCGCCTCCCTGAGCATGTCGTGGGTGAGCTGGATCGTTCTCTCCAGCAAATGCCAGGTCAGCTCGTTGAACTTCTCGCGAGTCAGCTCGACGCGGGCCTGCTGGCCGGCGTGGGTGACCCGGAAGGGGACCTTGTCGCGCTGGGTGAGCGTCTTCTTGCCACGCTCGGCGTCGAGGAACATGCTGTTGAGGACTTCGGGGTCGTCCATCGGGTCGTCATCGAGGCCGGTCTGCTGCTTGAACTGGTCGGCCAGGTGCATCACGATCGCCTCGTCCCAGAGGGCGCCGCCGAGGCGGTGGTCGCCGCCGGTGCAGATGACGCGGATCAAACGGTCCCGGATGGCGATCATCGTGATATCGAACGTGCCACCGCCGAGGTCGTAAACCAGGACGGTCTGATCCCCCTTCTGCTCCAGGCCGTAGGCGATCGCGGCGGCGGTTGGCTCGTTGAGGATGGCGCGGACGTTCAGGCCGGCGAGGCGGCCGGCGTTGGCGGTCGCCTCACGCTCCGCGGTGCCGAAATAGGCGGGGCAGGTAATGACGACGTCGCTGATCTTGTCGCCGCCGAGGGCCGCCTCGGCGTCGCCGACGACCTTGCGGAGGATGAAGGAGCTGATCTCCTCGGGGCTGTACGCCTGGCCGTCGTACTCGAAGACGTAATTCGGGTCGCCCATGTGCTGCTTGATCCGCGAGACGACCCGATCGGGCTCGACCTTGGCGGATTCCTTGGCCGTGTTGCCGACGATGACATTCTCGCCGTCGAAGAGCACGACGCTGGGCGTGATCCGCTCGCTCTCCTGGTTGGGCACGATCACGGGCTTTCCGTGCTCGTCCACGTAGGCGATCGCCGAATAGGTCGTGCCGAGGTCGATACCGAAGACGCGCTTCAGGACGTCGCTCACGTCAAGGGCCTCCACTCCGCGGGACCGAGCCGGCCGGCCCTCCTTGCAACCGGGTCGATCAGGGGTTCGTCTGGCGATTCTGCGGTTCGTCCTCGAACCATTGTACTGCCGGGCGGCCGGCAAGGCAGGCAGGGACCGCAAGTTGATCCCTGTTCGGGTAGTTCGGTGGTGGAGAGCGAATCTTGGGTGAAGGACGGCCGGAGTCGGTTTCACCGCAAAGGCACAAAGGAATCGGGAAGAAAGCCTGGCGTTGGCATTTTCTCTGGGACGGATCGGTCGGCTCGATCGTGATTCCAGCGGGAGTGTCCCCGTCGAACAGGGAGAGGAGCGTTTCCTCCCATCCCAGAACCCGCGCACCACCCGGATTGACAAGTGAAGAGCCACGGGAACTCCGGAAGGCGCGGGGGCGTCGAAACTCCGGGGGTGTCCGGAATTCGAATGAGCTGAGAGGAGGGGATCATGGTTTCGAGCAGGTGTCGCGTCATCCTGGCCGTCTGCGCCGTGGGATTGGTTGGCTCGAGCGGCCTGGCGCGGGGACAGGGGTTTGTGGTCGATCACAGGCCGCATGTACCGATCGCGCGTTCGTTCGACGTCCGCGAGGTGAGCGTCGAGTCGCGGGTGAGGGACCAGGTCGCCGAGGTGCAGGTCTCGCAGGTCTTCCACAACCCGGGCTCGTTCCAGCTCGAAACGGAATACCTCTTCCCGTTGCCGGAGGAAGGGGCGATCCAGAACTTCGTCTTGATGGTGGATGGCCGCGAGTTGCCTGGAAAGCTGATGTCGAAGGACGAGGCCCGGCGGATCTACGAGGAGATCGTCCGCCGCAAGAAGGACCCGGCCCTCCTCGAATACATGGGCCGCGGCCTGATCCGCACCAGCGTCTTCCCGATCCCGCCGGGGGCCGACCGCAAGGTCACGCTCCGTTACACCAAGCTCCTGCCTCGCGATCGTGAGGTCGTTGAGTTCGCGTACCCGTTCGCGACCCAGAAGTTCACCAGCAAGCCGATCGGCAAGCTCTCGCTCACGACCCGACTCGAATCGAAGGAGCCGATCAAGGCCATCTACAGCCCCTCGCACGACGTCGAGATCCGCCGCGACGGCGATCACCGGGCCTCGGTCAAGTACGTTGCCTACGACACCGTCCCGACGTCCGACTTCCGCCTGGTCTACACCCTCTCCGAGGGGGCGGTCGGGGCGTCGGTCCTGAGCTACCGGCCCAGCGAAGGGGAGGACGGCTACTTCCTCCTGCTCGCCAGCCCCGACGTCGAGAAGCCCGACGAGAAGCCCGAGCCGAAGTGCGTGATCTTCGCCCTCGACCGATCCGGGTCGATGTCCGGCAAGAAGATCGAGCAGGCCCGCGAGGCTCTGAAGTTCGTGCTCGACAACCTCCGCGAAGGCGACACCTTCAACATCGTCGCCTACGACGACCGCGTCGAGACCTTCAAGCCCGAGCTTCAGCGCTACGACAAGCAATCGCGGGAAGAAGCCCTCCGGTTCGTCGAGAACATCTTCCCCGGCGGCAGCACCAACATCAACGATGCCCTCGAAACCGCCCTCGATCTGATCCACGACAACTCTCGGCCCAACTACGTCCTCTTCCTCACCGACGGCCTGCCCACCGCCGGCCAGACCGGCGAGGCGGCCATCGCCGAGAACGCCAAGAAAGCCAACGACGCCCATGCCCGCCTGTTCGCCTTCGGCGTCGGCTACGACGTCAATGCCCGATTGCTCGACCGCCTCAGCGGCGGCAACGGCGGCACGAGCGTTTATGTCAAGCCGGACGAGGACATCGAGGCCCACGTCGCGCGGTTCTATCCAGGCTGACCAGCCCCGTCCTGACCGACATCCGGATCGAGTTCGACGGCACCGACGTCAACCGGGTCTACTCCCCGCGACCTGCCCGACCTCTTCGAAGGCGGCCAGCTCGTCGTCGTCGGACGGTACCGCGACTCCGGCCGGACGAAGGTCCGCCTCAGCGGTCTGGTCGGCCGCGATCGGCAGCACTTCCACTTCCACGCCGACCTCGCCTCGCCCCATTCCGGCCACCGCGACCAGTACGTCGAAACCCTCTGGGCGATCCGCCGCGTCGGCTTCCTGATCGACCAGATCGACCTGCACGGCGCCAGCCGCGAGCTGACCGACGAGCTGGTCGAGCTGAGCAAGAAGTACGGCATCCTCACTCCCTACACCGCCTTCCTGGCTGATGAAGGGGTCCAGCTCCACGCCCGGGTCCAGAACATCCGCCGCGCCGGCGAGGAACTGGCACAGCTCCGGGAGGTCCAGGGGCCGAGCGGCGTCGGGCAGCGTGCCTTCAAGGCCGATCTTCAGAACGCCCAGAATGCGGCCGCCCCCGCAGCCGAGTCTCGCCTGGCGTACCGGGTCCCCCGCGACTTCGCCATCGCCGATGGCACCGTGGTCACCGGCCCAGGAGCCAATCGTCCGAACGCCGCTGCGAAGGCCGGTCAGAGTGACGGACGCTTTGGCATCGTGGGCGGCATGGGCGGAATCGGGCGCGGGCCGGCCAGCAATGCCGCCCCCGTCGTCACCCGCGACGCTCAGGGCAACGTCCAGGTCGTCGGCAACGTCCGCCGCGTCGGCGGCAAGACCTTCTTCCGCAAGGGGGAACGCTGGGTCGATGCGAGCGTCACCCCGGAGATGGAGGCGAGGGCGATCACGATCGAGCAGTTCAGCGACGCCTACTTCGACCTCGCCCGCAAGCAGGATGCCGAAAGCAACCAGTACCTCACCTTCGAGGGACCGGTCACCGTCAACCTCGGCGGTCAGGTTTACCGGATCGACCGCCCCCGTCAGAATTGATCAATGGCCCCCAATTCTCCCGAAACGTGAACCGCCAGGAGGTCCTCGGTGGACCTCCTGGCGGTCTGGCTTCGTCCCGGTCGCCTGGGCGACTCGGACCGGGATCAATGGACCTCGATCTTGTTGATGATCCGCTGGCTGGAGACGGCTTCGAGGGCCCCGTCGAGGGCAAGCTGCTTGGTGTAGTAGGTCGGGGCGACGCCCCGGAGCACCACCGCGTGATCGGAAAGTTCCACGCGCAGGTTCCGCAACCGTCCGTGCGTCCGCACCTGGATGCATCGTTCAATCAATCCGGCGAGATCACGGGTGATGTCCGGCAGGGTGAGCATAGAGCGTGTCCTTGCGCGAAGGGAGACAGGCGATGGCCCGGGCGGTTCCGTGGCTTCCGATCCGCATGGCGATGCCACGTCGGGTCGGCCCTATCGGTCGCACCATGCCTCGATTGGGTGCGGGAATCGTCCGGTTCAAGGGACGGTCAGCGTCCGAGAGGGGGATAGCCGGGCATCCAATAGTCACGCAACTGGCGGACCAATCCCGTCAAACCGCCTCGATGCCTGCGATGCGGTCCACTTGAGCCAGCCCGAACGGTGCCCTGGAATTGCCAACAAAGTCTTCCCCCCTAAAAGGTTGATGTCTTCCACTAGCAGCCGTCATCCGACCTGATTCTCGTTTTCGCGTCCATGGATGCTCGGAACGTGTTGGTGATCTCACTGCCCGGAATGGTGCAGGATGCTCAATTAACGGGAAGTCTTGTAGGCAAACACGGAGACGATCTCAGGCCGGATGATCCGCTCGCCAGCCTGGAACCCTTTGCGGAGACGGGCGGCGACGACCTTGTTCTGGTCGGGGTCCTCGGTGGCGACGGTCGCGACGGCCCGCTGGCGGCGGGGGTCGAAGGCGGGGCTTTCGGCGGCGAACGGTTCGACTCCCTGGCGGTAGAGCACGTCTTCGAGGCCTTGCTGCACATTTGCGAGCATCTGCCGGAGCCGGACCGGCTCGATCGGCTCGGCTCCCTGAGCGTCGAGCATCTTCCCGAGGTCGTCGTGGAGCTGGATGAGGTCGATGAACACGGGACGCAGGACCGAGAGCAACAGGTCTTGCTTGTATTCCTGGAGTTCCGCGTGCAGCCGATCGACCACCTTCTCGCGCGACGACTCCGCTCGGACTTCGCGTTCGAAGAGGGCCTGGAGGCCATCGAACCGCTTTCCCAGCGCTTCGACGAGCGCTTCGACGCGATGGTCCAGCGCCGCGAGCCGCTCCCCGAAGTCGTCGGCACCGGACGTCTTCGGGGCGGGCTCGCCTGGCTCGTCCGCGATCGCCTGCGCCGTGTCGATCACCTCGCAGGCCGGGGCGGGGTGGACCAGGGTCACCTCCGCCTCGGACGCTTCGGGCGGCGGGGCGACGGCAATCCTCTCAGGGACGTTCGGACCTTCGGGCTGCGGGTCGGGCGGGGTCTCATCGCTCATGGGTTCGGGTCTCGCGACGGGTCGGGCGCGGTGTGGTCAGGAACTCACCAGGGACTTCGGGCCAGCATGGGGCTTATCCGCGACCGTTGCGGTCGGGTCGGCGTCTCTCTTCCTTCAAGACCCCTTGCTGGCGGAGGAGCCAGAGGATCGGCCGGTCGACGAGCAAGGGGGTCGGGAGCGACAGGGGCTCGTCCTCGTCCTCCGAGGCGGCGTCGCCGAGGGCGGAGCAGGCGAAGAAACGGTGGTTGGGGAACTTGAGCTGAAGCTGCTGCTGGAAGGCGTCGCCGACCCACTGGCGGAGTGCGGCACGCACCTCCTCGTGGATGAGCTGGTCGAGGTTCGCCGGCAGAGGCGACGCGCCGGGGACGCCTTCGGCCAGTTCGCGGAGCAGGGTGTCCTTGCCGAGCAAGGGGCCCCAGCGGTCAAGCTTGTTCAGGCAGATGGCGAGGGGCGTCCGCGAGGGCAGGCGCTGGCCGCGGGACTCGTAGAAGGAGCCGAGGTGGCGGATGTCGTCGGCGTAACTGGCCGGCTTGGCGGAGAGTTCCTTGTGGGTGAGCGTGATCCCCGGCTCGGAAGCGACCTTCTCGATGCGGAGGGGGTCGATCAGGAAGAGGAGGCCGCGGGCCTGGTTCATGTAGGCGGCCTCGCCCTGGAACGACTCGTTGCGGGTCTCCCAGTCCTCGCCGGCGCAGTCGAAGAAGGAGAGGAGCGCGGTGCGGAGCCGGGAGCCGGACCCCTTAGTCAGTTGATAGACCAGGGGGCGGAGGATCTCCGGGTTCTCGGCCGACGGCGGCGTGGCCTGATGGCCGTGGGCGAGGTAGGCGGGGTTGTGGGCCTCGGCGAGACTGCGCTCGCGTTCGCCATAGACCTTGGGGCGGTAGTCGTACTCGTAGCGACGGGCGGTCTCGTCGTTCAAGGGGTCGAAGACGAAGCCGTGCTGCGGTCCGATCGACTCGGCCAGCTCGTGGATCAGGACCGTGATGAGCGTCGATTTGCCGACCGACTGCGGGCCGAAGATCGCGATGTGGCCGACAGCGTCGTCGAGAATCGTGTCGGACAGATGGGCGTGACAGTGGGGACAGAGCCGCGCCTCGGCCGGTTGCTTGCAGACGGCGCAGCGGAGCGAGCTGGGCAGGACGATCCAGTCCAGAAAGCGACGGAGGCCCCGGCTGGCATCGGCCGTCGGATCGGTCCACCAGACACTGAGCAAGGCCGCCGACGGGTCGGCCGAGGCGTGCACGCCCTGGAGGGCTCGGGTCAGGATCGGGTCGGGTTTGGTATATTGATGGGCGGCCTGGCACGCCTTGTCGCAGCGCAGGTGCATCTGGAACAAAGCGAAGCGTCGGAGGCAGACCGGGCAGTCGATCCGCCGGAGCGGGTCGAGGCGCGTCAACCAGTCCAGGGGCATGAGTCGTCCGTCGGTTTGCGGGGAGAAGGGCCAGTGTCCCCATGGTAATCGACCCTGATGCGGCTCCGCCACAAACGGGTCGGGAACGGTGCCGCGTGTCAGAATGAACACTGGCGAACCGGGGGCGTAAGAACGGTGTCGCAACGGAACCGTCTCCGTCGTTCCGGGGTCGGGGCCTGTCTTGGCTGGCGAGGGGTCATGGATACGCACACGCTGGAGATCCTGGAGTTCGACCGGATTCGCGAGCTGGTGGCCGGTTATGCGGCCTGCTCGCTCGGCAAGGACGCCGCGCGCCGGCTGGAGCCGACGCCCGACCCGGTCGAGATCCAGGGCCGTCAGGCGTTGACGACCGAGATGTCCGATGCTCTCGCCTCGGGCCTCTCGCCGCCGCTTGGCGGCCTTCACGACATCCGCGCCCAGGTCCGCCGCGCCCAGACCGGCGCCACCCTCGCTGCCGAGGAGCTGGCCGAGGCGGTGGAGGTTCTCCGCGCCATCGGCAACATCGACCGCTGGCTCGGCCGGATCGGCGACCAGTTCCCCCGGCTCGGTGGGATGAAGGCGAGCCTCGGCGAGTTCTCCGGAGTCGCGAACGCGATCGACTCCTGCCTCGACTCCCGCGGCACGATCCTCGACACGGCGAGCCGCCGGCTCTCGGCGATCCGTCGCGAGATCCACCAGGTCGAGGAGCGGATCCAGGAGACGTTGCGCCGGATGCTCCGGTCGCCCGAGCTGAGACGGATCTTGCGGTATCCGAACTTCACGATGGTCGGGCATCACTACGTCCTGCCGATCGCGAAGGAGCATCGCGGCGAGATCCCCGGTTCGGTCCACCGAACCAGCGCCAGCAACGAGACCGTCTTCATCGAGCCCCAGGCGATCGCCGAACTGTCGGCCCAGCTCTCCTTCCACCGGGCCAAGGAGCAGAAGGAGATCCGCCGCATCCTCCGCTGGCTCAGCGCCCAGGTCGGCCAGGTGGGCGACGTGTTGCTCGCCTCGATCGAGACCGTCGCCGAGCTGGACCTGATCCATGCCCGTGGCCGGTACAGCCTCGACTTCCGGATGTCGCCACCCGACTTCAACCAGGACGGCCGCGTCGTCCTCCGCGGCGCCAGGCACCCGATCCTCGAACACCTCTTCCGCTCGCGGAAGGCGGAAGCCGCTTCCCCCAGGCCTCCGAACGACGACGACGCCCCACGTCGACGCGGCCGAGCTTTCGGAGCCAACGACTCCCGAGCCGCCATCCCTGCAAACCGTCGTCCCAATCGACGTCCACCTCGGCCTTCGCGCGAACCTTCTGGTCATCACCGGACCCAACACGGGCGGCAAGACGGTGGCCTTGAAGACGGTCGGCCTGCTGGCGGTGATGGCCCAGTCGGGCCTGCATATCCCGGCGCACCAGGGTTCGCAACTGCCAATCTTCGACAACGTGCTGGCCGACATCGGCGACGAGCAAAGCCTCGAGCAGTCGCTCTCGACCTTCTCCTCGCATATCCGGCGGATCTCGGAGATCCTCGGCCGGGCATCGGAGAAGTCCCTCGTCCTGCTCGACGAGGCCGGCGCCGGCACCGACCCGGCCGAGGGGGCGTCGCTCGGCCGGGCGATCCTCGACGAGCTGGACTCGATCGGCTGCCGGGCGATGGTCACGACCCACATCGGCGACCTGAAGACCTATGCCTTCACCAACCCCCGCGCCCAGAACGCCGCCGTCGAGTTCGACCTGGAGACGCTCCGGCCCCTTTATCGCCTGCACATCGGCGACATTGGCCAGTCGAACGCCCTCCTGATCGCCCGACAGGCTGAACCTGCCGGAGCACATCGTCAACCGCGCCCAGGGCTACCTCGAACGCGGCGGCGAATCCCGTCAGCCGGAATGGGAACTCGTCCAGAAGCTCCGCAAGGAGGCCGAGGAGGCCCGTTCCGATGCGCTGGCCACCCAGGCCGAGGCCCAGCGGACCCGCGATGCCCTCCAGCAACGCCTGGCCGACCTCCAGTCTCAGGCCGAGCACGACGCCCGGATTGCCGAGGCCCGCAGCCGCCTCCAGCCGGGCGACCGCGTGGTCGTCCCCCGCTTCGGCTACGACCGGCCCGGCCGCGTGGTGAAGCTTGACCCACGGAAGAACACGGCAACGGTCGCCATCGGCATGATGCAATGGGAGGTTCCCATTCCGGAGCTGATTCCCCAGCTCGTGAAGACCCCGGATGCCTCCGCCAGCCCCGAGCGTTCCAAGGCCGCCGCCGCGCGGAACATGCCCCGACTGGAAGACTTCGACGGGTCGTGAGTCGATTGGAGCTGGCCGGCGGCTGCGTCCCTTCCGGCCAGTCCGCCTTTCGCCGGGTCGGGACGCGGGATAGACTCGTTCGCCGTTGCCTGCGGTGATCGGATCATCCCGTGAGAACATTCCGTGATGGAATCGTCGTCCCCCCCTGCGTTGAATCGGCCGGACTGGCTGCCGTATGTCGCCCCGATGGGGGCGTTCCTGGCCTTGACGGCGATTGAGGGCTACCTGCCGAAGTCGGAAGGCGGTCCGCATCCGACGTGGTACCCGGTCGCCTACGCGTTGAAAGTCGCGATCGTGGCGGCGGTCGCCTGGGTTTTCCGATCGGCCTGGAGCGACCTGAAGCCGTGGCCGGGACCGAAGGGGATGGGAGTTGCGATCGGGCTGGGGTTCGTGGTTGCGGTGTTGTGGGTGGGACTCGACCCGTATTATCCGAAGTTCGCCTTCCTCGGGACGCGATCCGAGTTTAACCCGCTGGCAATGCCGGCGGCGGGGCGGTTGGCGTTTCTCGGGGTGAGGTTCTTCGGGCTGGTCTTGCTGGTGCCCTTGATCGAGGAATTGTTCTGGCGGTCGTTCCTGATGCGATGGATCATCGACCCGGATTTCCGGCGCGTGCCGATCGGGAAGGTGACGCCGCTGGCGGCCGGTGTGACCTCGGTCCTCTTCGCCCTGGAGCATCCCGAGTGGCTGCCGGCCTTGTTGACGGGCCTGTTCTGGGCGGCCTTGCTGAAGTGGTCGAGGAGCGTCTCGGCGTGTGTCGTAAGTCATGCGACGGCCAACCTGGCGCTCGGGCTCTACGTCGTCGCGAGCGGGGAGTGGAAGTACCTCTGAGGGCCCTCCCAACACCAGGGATCGGGGGCGTGCGGCACCACGCCCTTGCCAGTCGTGATTCCGCCGGGAAACCGGCGGAGTTAGAGACTGTTCCAAAAGACTCAAGCGGCCGCTTTGGGCGGCCGCTTGTAGCGGAATTTCTTCCGCCATCGCGGCGGCCGGGCACGGCGGACCATCCGATGGATCGAGCTGAGCTTGACCATCGCCGCGCTCGTCTCCGGCAGCCGCTCGAAGTCCCGCACCAGCCGCCGCCACCGCAGCAGGCAGCCGAAGGTCTGCTCGACCACCCACCGCACCTTCAGCGGCTTGAACCCCCGCTCGCCCTCGGGCTTCGAGCTCACCTCCACGCGGAGCCGGTCCTGGCCCGACAGCCAGGCGTCGAGCCGGGAGTTGCGGTACTTCCGGTCCGCCCACACCACGGCCAGCCGGGGGAACGTCACGGCGGGCAGACCGGCCAGCAGCCGCGGCGCCGTCGCCCCGTCGTCGAGGTTCGCCGCGGTGACCACGACGATCAGCAGCAACCCCAGCGTGTCGGTGACGATATGTCGCTTGCGGCCCCGCACCATCTTGCCGCCATCGACGCCGACCTCGGCCCCGCCGTGCGCCGTCTTGGCCGACTGGCTATCGATGCAGGCGCCGCTGGGCGTCGGCGCGCGCCGAGCTTCGTCCGCACCTCCCCCCGCAACGCGGCGACCAGGGCGTCCCAGGTGCCGTCGGCCTCGAACCGGCGGAAGAAGTTGTAGCAGGTCTTCCAGTGGGGCAGGTCGTGGGGCAACGCCCGCCAGGAACAGCCCTCGCGGTTGAGGTAGAGCAGGCCATTGATGACCTCGCGCATCTCGTACTTGCGGGGCCTGCCGCCGGGCTTGGCCTCGGGGATCAGGGAAGCGAGGAGGCGCCACTGGGCGTCGGTCAGGTCGCTGGGGTAGGCTTTGCGTTCCATCCCCCCAAACTACAGCCGACGCCCCTTTTGGAACAGACTCTTATTCGAAGAGACGCTGCTGGTCGAACAGGTCGAGCGGGGAGTCGGGCTCGGGGACGTCGAGGCCGAGGTGGCGGTAGGCGCGGTGGGTGACGCGGCGACCGCGGGGGGTGCGGACGATGAACTCGCGGCGGAGGAGGTAAGGCTCGACCTCTTCCTCCAGGGTATCAACGGCCACGCACATCGTCGCCGCCAGGGCTTCCACGCCCGTCGGGCCGCCGTCGGAAGACGCGGATCAGGGTTTCGAGGTAGCGGCGGTCCTGGCGGTCGAGACCTTCGGGATCGACGTCCTGCATGTCGAGGGCGTCCTGGGCGATGGAGAGGGTGATGTTCCCGTCGGCGCGGGCGGTGGCGTAGTCGCGGACCCAGCGGAGGCGGGCGTTGGCGAGGCGGGGGGTGCCGCGGCTGCGCTGGGCGAGCTCGAAGGCGGCGTCGGGGGTGACGGTCGTCTTGAGCTTCGAGGCATTGATCGAGACGATCCGGGTCAGCTCCTCGACCTCGTAGAACTCCAGGTGCTCGTGCATGTGGAAGCGGTCGCGGAGCGGGCCGGAGAGCATGCCGCTTCGGGTCGTGGCGCCGATGATGGTGAACTTCTTGAGCGGGAGGTTGACCGTCCGCGCACCCATCCCCTCGCCGATCACGATATCGACCCGGAAGTCTTCCATGACCGGGTAGATGAACTCCTCGACCGTGCGGGGCAGGCGGTGGATCTCGTCGATGAAGAGGATCGAGCCCTCGGGGGCGTTGGTGAGGTAGGGCAGGACGTCGGCCTTCTTGTCGAGCGCGGCGCCGCTGGTGATGTTCAGCTCGACGCCCAGCTCGTTGTGGAGCACGGTGGCGAAGGTCGTCTTGCCGAGGCCGGGCGGGACCGTCGAAGAGGATGTGCGGCAACGGCTCACCCCGCTTGTGAGCGGCCGCCAGGGCGATCTCCAGCCGCTCGGCCACGGCCCGCTGGCCGATGACCTCGCCGAGACGCTGCGGTCGGAGCTTCTCCTCGAACGGATCGACCGGGCGGGCCGGTTCGTGGTGAGGGTGCGGCGTGTCGTCCGGCCCCTCGGGACCGCCGGTGATGATGGGTTCACGCGCGATTGGGTGGGAGTCTCCCGAGCCGGACGGCCTCACTTGTTCTGCTGGTAGATCGCCTCGATCATGTCGGCGACGCTCTTGTATTTCCGCTTGGCCGTGAGGGCCTTGTCGATCAACTGGCGGGCCTGGCTCTCGGAGTTGCCGACCGACATCAGGGCCGCGAACGTGTCGCGGATCACGTCCGGGTCGGCCGGCTCGGCGTGGCCGTTCGCCTCGGCGGGGGTTCCTTCCGAACGCGCGGCGACCCCGCCCGGCTCGACGATCAGGGCGAACTTGCCCACCTTCCGACGCAGCTTGGCGACGATCCGCTCGGCGGTCGCCTCGCCGATGCCGGGGAAGGTGGCGAGGGTCTTCACGTCCTGATCCTGGATCGTCCGGGCCAGCTCGCGGACGGGTCGGACCATCGACCGCAACGCCTTGCGAACGCCTACGCCATCGACCGAACAGAAGATCTCGAAGAACTCCCGGTCGATCGGCGTGAGGAACCCGATCAGCCTCGGCCGCATCCGGCCGCTCATCTGGTTGCCCTCGATGTCGAAGACCGTGTGCAAGGTCACCAACTCCCCGACCTTCTGCTGGAGCCTGTCTCCGCGCATACTCGGGGATCAGGATCGCCAGCTCGAACGGATCGACCCCGAGGATCAACTCCTCCTCGCCGACCGCCCGCAGGATGCCGCGCATCTGGGTGATCATCGATCCGTCCTCCAATCCGCCCCAGGAGAAACTGACATTCTGTTCACCAATTCTGCCCGAACCGTTCCAACGACGCAAGAGGAGGTGTCGGTTCTCGGGTTCGTTTTGGGAAACGTCAAAGTCCGGTCCAGTTGGCCGGGAATGCCGTCGGGTTCGTTTCGTCGGGGGCCGGGATTCGCGAGGTGGGCCGGCAAGGTCGTCGGCAGCTTGCCCAGGATATCGTCGGGTTCGTTTCGTACGAGAGGGGGCAGTCGTGGGCCGTTGGATCGGGTGCGTCGCGTCTTCGACGACGGATCGGACGGCCTACGAATTGGTGCGTCGTCGAAGACGCGACGCACCCTACGGGACTGCGAGAATGGCAGATGGGTTCGTTTCGTGCAAGGTCGCGCGGGGCCAGGGTTCGTTTTCTGAAGCGGTCAGGTCGTGGTTGTCTTGCGCAGACTGACGTCGGGTTCGTTTCGTCGGGCATGGGGACGGGGCTCGGGTTCGTTTCGTGGCAGCGTGTCGGATGGTCGTCGTCCCTCTCCGGGTTGCGTTGAGGATGGACGGCGAACGGGAAGCCATCACCCTGTTATCGGGATTCCGGCGTCCGATTATCGGGGTTTTTTCGAGGAATCCAGTTCGATGGCAGAGGCGGGGAGATCGCGACGGCGCGGTGACCTCGGGGCGATCGGGAGGCCGACCGTCCCCGAGGGGAGCGCCATCCCGGTCGTCAGGCCAGGAGAGGCTCGATGACGGAGCCGTAGGAGACGGGGATCGGGCGGTTGAGCTGGTCGCGAAGCTCGGTGGCGGGGTCGATGCCGAGGCAGTGGAACATGGTGGCGGAGAGGTCGTCGGGCTTGCAAGGGGCGTCCTTGGGGTAGGCGCCGGAGGCGTCGGAGGCGCCGTGGATGAAGCCGCGCTTGAGGCCGCCGCCGGCCATGAGGACGGTGTAGCAGCGGGGCCAGTGGTCGCGGCCGGCGTCGCCGTTGATCTTGGGGGTGCGGCCGAACTCGCCGGTCCAGACGACCATCGTGTCGTCGAGGAGGCCGCGATCGTCGAGGTCGTCGAGGAGGGTGGAGACGGTCTGGTCGGTGATCGGGAGGCGGGAGTTCTTGAGGGTGTTGAAGTTGTCCTTGTGGGTGTCCCAGCCGCCGATGCCGGGGGAGTAATAGACGGTGACGAAGCGGACGTCGGCCTCGATCAGTCGGCGGGCGAGGAGGACGCTCTGGCCGTAGGTGGTGCGGCCGTAGCGGTCGCGCAATTTGGGGTCTTCGGCGTGGATGTCAAAGGCGTGCTGAGTCTGCGGGCTGGTGAGGAGGGCGAAGGCACGCTCCTGGTACGACTTCATCCCCTGGACAGCGGCGAGGGACTCGTTCAGCTCGGAGTAGGAAGCCAGGCTCTCGAACATCGCTCGGCGGTCGCCAGCGCGGGCGAGGGGAACTTCCATCGGGAGCGAAAGCTCATCGACGCGGAAGTTGGGGTCGTTCGGGTTCTTGGTGATGAAGAGCGGGTCGTGCTGCTTGCCGAGGAAGCCGGCGAACTCGCCGGGGGTGCGGAAGGGTCCGTCGGCGATCATGGTGGGCAGGGAGACGGCCGTCGGCACCTGGGAAGGGCTGGGGGCGAGCTTGTCCACGATCGAGCCGTAGGCGGGGAAGTCGGTGGCGGTGGCGTTGGCGGTGACGATGTCGATGAGGGGCTTGTGGCCGGTCAACGAGTAATAGGCGCCGGAGTTGTGGGCACTCGTGCCGTGATTGACGGAGCGGACGAGGCAGACCTTGTCCATCATCTTCGCCAGCTTCGGCAGGTGCTCGCAGACCTGGAGGCCCGGCAGGTTCGACGGGATCGGATTGAACTCGCCCCGGATCTCGGCGGGGGCGTCGGGCTTCATGTCGAAGGTGTCGTGATGGCTGGCGCCGCCGAACTGGTGGAGGAAGATCACCGACTTTCGCGCACGGCCCGAGATGAACCCGGAGGCTCGCCGCTGTTCCTCGGCGCGGAGGGCGTCGGAGAGGCCGAGTCCGAGCCAGCCGAGGGCGCCGATCTGGAGGACCTGGCGGCGGGAATAGCGGTTGCGCTGGAAGTCGAAGCAGCCGTGTTGGTGCCTCATGGTTGGGTCCTCCACGGATCAATTGGGGCGGGGTGGGCCGTAAACGTCATGACATTTGCGGCAGAGGGCGTTTAAACTCTTTGTAAACAATCGGCGTTCCGAACGCCAGAGATCATCGCGGTGGCGCGACCCGAGAAGCCACCCGCCCTCCTCCGCCGATCCTCAATCCCAAGGAGGTCTCGCATGGCCCCCCGCTCGGCCAACCTGATACGACTCGTCGTCCTCATCGCGCTGTTCGGCGGCTCGTTCGCCGCGAACGCCGGGGTCGACGCGCCACGCATTCCGGAGAAGTTGACCATCGAGCCGGCCACAACGTGTGCTCGACGGCCGCCGCTCGACGGCCCAGTTGATCGTCACCGCGCACTTCGCCGACGGCACCGTGCGGGACGTGACCGATCAGGCGGAGTGGTCGAGCGCCGATGACGCGCATCGTCGAGGTCGGGCCAGGGGGTCGGATCGTGCCGGGTCAGGCCGACGGACAGGTCGGAGGTCGTCGGCGAGGGTCGGGCTCGATCGAGGCGCAGGCGGACGTGGAGGTGAAGCGGGCCGCGAGTGACGCCACCGCGGAGCTTCGTTCACGACGTCCTGCCGGCCCTGAGCAAGGCGGGCTGCAACCAGGGGGCCTGCCACGGCACGCCGACGGGCAAGAACGGCTTCCGCCTGAGCCTCCGCGGCTACGACCCGAAGCTCGACCGCTTGACGCTCACGCCGCGAGGTCGGCACCCGGCGGACCAACCCGATGGAGCCCGAAGCGAGCCTCGTCCTCCTCAAAGGGACGGGCACGATCGCCCACGAGGGCGGGCGACGGTTCGAGCGCGACGACCTGACGTATCGCCTGCTCCGCGACTGGATCGCCGAGGGGCTCCGGCCCGATCTCGACGAGGCTGCCCGCGCTCGTCGCCCTGGAAGTCACGCCGGGCGACCGCATCCTCGATGACCCGGCGGACTTCGCAGCAGATCGTCGTGCGGGCGAAGTTCGCCGACGGCTCCGAGCGCGACGTGACCGACCTGGCCCGTTACAGCTCGACGGACGAGACGATCGCGAAGGTTGAGCGAGACCGGACGGGTCACGCGGATCAAGCGAGGTGAGGCGACGGTCCTGGTGCAATACGAGCACCTGGTCGCGACCAGCCACCTGGTCTTTCGGATGCCGGTCGAGGGACTGGTCTGGCAGGACCCGCCCGAGAAGAACCTGATCGACCGGCACGTCTTCGCCAAGCTGAAGCTGCTGCGCATCCCGCCGTCCGACCTGGCCGACGACGCCACCTTCTGCCGTCGCGTCTTCTTCGACCTGATCGGCTTGCCGCCCAGACCGGACGAGTTGAAGTCGTTCCTGGCCGACGAGCCGGCCGGACAAGCGGTCGCGCCTGATCGACGCCTTGCTGGAGCGGCCGGAGTACGTCGATTACTGGACGATGAAGTGGTCCGACCTGCTCGGCTGCAACCAGCGGTTCACGGGTAAGAAGGGGGCCTTCAGCTATCACCGCTGGATTCACGATCAGGTCGCCGCGAATGTGCCGCTCGATCGGTTCGCGAGAGTCGATCGTGACCGCGAGCGGGTCAAACTACACGACGCCCGCCGGCGAGCTTCTATCGCCGCATCCGGACGCCGGAGGATGCGGCCGAGAGCGTCAGCCAGCTTTTCCTCGGCGTGCGGGTGCAGTGTGCCAAATGCCACAACCACCCTCAGGAGCGCTGGACGCAGGACGACTACTACGGTTTCGCGGCGTTCTTCAGCCAGGTGAGGTACAAGAACGGGCCGCAGTTCTATGCCCAATATAATAAGGAAGAGACGGTCTTCCTCGCGCCGGAGGCGCAGGTCGTGCAGCCGAGGACCGGCGCAGGTGATGCCTCCGAAGCCGCTGGGTGCGGCGAGGCCGGAGGTCGCGGCGGGCGAGGATCGTCGCGTGGCACTGGCCGATTGGATCACGTCGCGCGACAACCCGTTCTTCGCCAGGGCGTCGGTCAACCGGATCTGGTATCACCTGCTCGGACGCGGGATCGTCGATCCGGTCGATGACCTCCGCGAGTCGAATCCGCCGGCCTCGGCCGAGCTGCTCCAGGCCCTGGCCGATGACTTCGTGGAGCACGGCTTCGACGCCAAGCACACGATCCGTTTGATCTGCAACAGCCGGGTCTATCAGCTCTCCTCGAAGCCCAACGCCTTCAACGCCGACGATCAGCGCTACTTCTCGCACGCCCGCGTCCGGCTGCTTGCCGGCCGAATCGCTGCTCGACGCGATCTCGCAGGTGACGGACGTGCCCGAGTCGCTCTTCGGCCTGCCCACCGGCACCCGTGCCGCGGAGGTTCCCGACGGCGAGCTGCCGCATGACTTCCTCCGCACCTTCGGCGCCCCGCCGCGCTCGACGGCCTGCGAGTGCGAGCGTCAGTCCGACTCGACGCTCGAGCAAGCCTTGCAGATCGTCGGCGGTCGAACGGTCCACGCCAAGGTCGTCGCGCCGGAGAACCGGCTCGGCCATTTGATCGGGTCAGGCGCCAATGACGACACGATCGTTGAAGACCTCTTCCTCGCCACGCTCGGCCGTGCGCCGAATGCCGCCGAGCGTGACCTGTCGCGCGCCGCACTCGCCAAGGCGACGACTCCCGAGTCGCGACGACGCGCCGCCGAGGACCTCCTCTGGTCGTTGCTGAACCATCCGGAGTTCCTGTTCCAGCACTGAGCCGACCGCGCCACGTCGTCCATCGTGGCTCGGTCCGTCGAAAAAATCGCGTCGCGCGGGAAATTTTTTCCCGCGCGACGCGATGTGCGTTTGAGGACCGCGCGCGGCGCGAGATTCACGACCGCCATCGGATCGCGTGCGCAGCCGCGTGCAAAAAAACTACGAGAATATCCGGGAAAAACGAAGCATTCCCATCGAAATTACATGATATTATTGCTCATTCAATTGACATGTAAACTCACCGATTGCAATTTCTTTTTTGTCGATATTATTGCTGCAAAGGGCCGTTTTCCGCTCAAATACGGCGGAATTCGTGGAGAATGCTCCCATCTTCGTCTTCCCGACGGTGTTATATTTCGCTAAGACGTTGCAGCAAGATCGGCGGACGCGTCGCTCGCGTCGCGACGCCGGTTGCGGCCGTATCCCCCAGTTGAGGGTTTCAGGCGATGGCGAAGAAGAAGAGCACCACCACCGCAGCCAAGACGACGAAGACGACCGTCAAGCAGACGACGGCCAAGAAGGCGACCACCGCCAAGGCGACCAAGCCGAAGGCGACCACTACCGCCGCCAGCACCAAGACGTCGGCGGCCCCGAAGAAGGCGACGGCTAAGAAGGCTCCCGTCGTGAAGCTCTCCGACAAGCAGCGCGAGGTGCTCTCCAAGATCGCCTCGGCCGGCACCGGCGGCTACAACGTGGAGCTGAAGCCCGAGCAGCGCACCGTCGATTCGCTCAAGGAAAAGAAGCTGGTCAAGACGGGTGCCAAGGACAAGGCGACCGGCAAGGTCCCTTACCATGTCACCAAGGCCGGCGAGAAGGCCCTGGCCACGACCTCGGCCGGCGCGACGAGCTGACCGGACCACAGGCCAATCGAACGGAACGGGGACGTCCTCTCGTCCGGAGCGAGGGAACGTCCCCGTCTTCTTTTGTCGGCACCGATCGGCCGATTCAGCGAGCGCGAGCCAGAGCCTCGCGGCTCTTGCGGATCTGCTTGGGCTCGGTGTCGGTCCCCTCGAACAGCGGTGAGCTGACGGGGATCGTGTGGTAGAGGTCGTCGAGGAAGCCGTGCATCGCCTGTTCGTAGACCGAGCTCATCAGCGCCATCTTGATCGAGCGCTGGACCTCCTGGAAGGGCTTCGGTCCCGCCTCGCGGACCGACTCGACGCGGACGATGTAGAGGCCCTGAGAGTCTTCGAGAATCGGGCTAACCTGGCCGGGCCGCAGTTGCTTGAGGGCCTGGTTGACGGCCGCTGAGCCGAAGCTGTCGTAGCCGGTCTGCCAGAGGCCGCCGGAGCTGGCCTTGGGACTCCGGCTGAACTGGCGGGCGAGCGTGGCGAAGTCGTCGCCGCGGCCGAGTCGCTGGAGGATTTCCTGGGCACGGCGGCGGGTAGCTGTCGCGATCGTTCTGGGCGTCGATTGGCAGGAAGATTTCGCGCCAGGTGACCTGGGCAGGCTGGTCGTAGGAGTGGAGGTGCTCGCGGTAGTAAGCATAGACCTCGGGCAGACCCGGCTCGGTGATCTTGGCGTGGAGCTTCATTCCGGCGTACTCGCGGGCGATGGCGTCGAGCAGGAAGGACTCGCGGCGCTCGTCCAGCGACTCGCCGCGCTGCTCGAACGCTTCTTCAAGCTCGTAGGCATCCTTGGCGCCCGCACGCTTCACCAGGCATGGGAAGCTCTTCCTCGTCCCACTTCTTCAGGACGTACTTCTCGAACATCTCCCACTGTTGCGGCTTCTTCAGCTCGCGACGGGCGGCCTGGACCATCAAGGCACGGTCGATCATGTACTCGAGCGCCTCGCGGGCGATCTGGTTAAGCTCTTCGCGACCGAGGGACGGGTTTTGCTGCTGCGGCTGCTGCTGGGCCCGGACGCGGTCCTTGACGGCCTTCTCCAGCTCGTGAAGGGTGATGACGGTATCACCGACCCGCGCCGCAATGCGGGTGGCGGGCTTACCGGGTAGGATCGAGTCGGCTGGCTGTCGGCTCCTCGGCGATGTGGCCGGTCCGGATCACGGCGGGGTCGCGCGGGGCCTCGGACGAGGAGACCGGCTCCGGCATGGGAGCCGGGAGCGGCGCGGGGGGAGCGGAGAGTTCCTCGGAAACCGGCGGCAAGCCCAGCTCAGCAGGCGGCGCCGGCAGGTCGATCGCCGCAGGATGGACCGGCGGGTCGGCGGGGGCTTCCTGGGTGACGAGGTCGGATGTTCCGGACGTCGCCGGTGGCAGGGTCGTCGGCTGGGAGCGTGAGGGATCGGGCGGTCGGGCCGCCAGGCTGGCGGGTTGCGGTTCGGCACCCATTGACGCGTCGAGCGAACGGGCCGAGTCGTTTCGGGTGAGGCCGCCGTTGATCGAGTCGTAGATCGGCGGCGAGTGACCGAGAGAGACCGGCCCCGACGGATGACCGGGTTGAGCGGGTCGGCCGAGGGCGCAGCCGGAGACGGCCGCGGCGAGCAGGACGGCCGGGGCAAGGGCGAGGCGACGAGGCAACGGAACCCTCCAGCCCGGGCGGGCGGTCGTGCGTCGTCGCCCGGTCTCGACGGCGAGGTTCCGACTCCGGGGAGCGTAACGGGGCCGGAGGGCCTGCGACGGGTTGACGCCGGTCGTGAACTGCGACGGAATCCGGACGACCGACGGGGTCGCCCGGCGTCAGGAGAAGTGGAGCCCGATGGGTCGCGACAAGCTATCCGGCCCTCACGAGACCTGCAAGAGCGCTTTGACCACGGCGGCCACTTCCGCCGCCGGTCGGCGCTCCTCCAGGGGCACGTACGCCGTCCGCTCATCGACGACCCGCACCTGCCCCGGCCGCCTCCGCGCCAGGTCCGCAATCCGACGGGCCGAGCGATAGGTCAGGACCACATACTCCCCTTCGACGTGAATTCGCGCCAGTTGCCAGCGCTCGGCCAGCACGCGAAGCTCGGCCTCGGCGATCAGGTTGAGGGCCGGGTTGCGGCAGGGGGCCAAAGCGGTCGATCAGTTCCTGGCGGAAGTCGGCCAGGCGGTCGAGCGTGCGAATGCGGCCGAGGCGGCGATAAAGCTCGACCTTGAGCTTCGGGCCGGGGACGTAGTCCTTCGGCAGGTACGCCCGCCAGGAGAGTTCGATCGAGCAATCGGCGGTGTTCCGCTCGGGCTTGTGGGTCAGGGCGCGGACGGCCGATTCGAGGAGCGAGCAATACAGCTCATAGCCGACGGCCTCGATGTGGCCGGACTGCTCGGGGCCGAGGATGTTGCCGGCGCCGCGGATTTCGAGGTCGCGCAGGGCGATCTTGAAGCCGGCGCCCAGCTCGGTGAATTCCTCGATCGCCTTGAGGCGACGGGCGGCGTTCGGCGTGACGGGCTTGTCGGATTCGAGCAGGAGGTAGGCGTACGCGCGGTGCTTGTAGCGGCCGACGCGACCGCGGAGCTGGTGGAGGTCGGCGAGGCCGTAGCGGTCGGCCTCGTGGATGAAGATGGTGTTGACGTTCGGGATGTCGAGGCCGGACTCGATGATCGTGGTGGCGACGAGGATGTCCGCCTCGTGTCGAACGAACTTGAGCATCGCTCTTTCCAGGGCCTCGCCGGGCATCTGGCCGTGGGCGATCAGGATGCGGGCCTCGGGAACGATCGCCTGGATGCGGTCGGCGATCGACTGGATGTCATAGACGCGGTTGTGGACGAAATAGACCTGGCCGTCGCGGTTCAGCTCACGGTGGATGGCACGTCGGATCAGGTCGTCGTCCCAGCGGTTGATGCGGGTCTCGATCGCCTTGCGGTCGGGGGGAGGCGTTTCGAGGTTGGAGATGTCGCGGATGCCGAGCAGGCTCATGTGGAGCGTGCGGGGGATCGGCGTGGCGGAGAGGGTGAGCAGATCGACGGTGGCGCGGAGGGACTTGAGCCACTCCTTGTCCTCGACGCCGAAGCGCTGTTCCTCGTCGATGATGACGACGCCGAGTTCCTTGAAGGCGACGTCTTTCTGCACGAGCCGATGCGTGCCGATCAGGATATCGACGGTGCCGGCGGCGGTCCGCTTGAGGATCTCCCGGATCTCGCCGCGGGGTCGAAAACGGTTGATCACCTCGATTGTGAACGGGAACTCGGCCATCCGCTTGGTGAAGGTGCGGAAATGCTGCTCGGCCAGGACGGTCGTCGGCACGAGCACGGCGACCTGCTTGCCGGCATCAACCGCCTTGAAGGCGGCGCGCATGGCGACCTCGGTCTTGCCGTAGCCAACGTCGCCACAGATCAGACGGTCCATCGGCCTGGTCTGGACCATGTCCCCCTTGATCGCCTCGATGGCGTGGAGCTGGTCGGGCGTCTCATTGTAGGGAAAGGCGGCCTCAAACTCGGCCATCCAGTGCGAGTCGTCGGCCGGGTAGGCGTGACCGGGGACGGCGGCGCGCTTCGCCTGGATGTCGATCAGCTCGGCGGCCAGATCGACGACCGCCTCGGCCACCCGTTTCTTCCGCTTCTCCCAGGAGGACGAGCCAATCTTGGAAAGGGCCGGCGACGCCTTGCCACCGCCGACGTACTTCTGAACGAGGTCAATCTTCGCGATCGGGACATACAGCTTCGCCCCCTCGGCGAACTGCAGGACGAGCTGCTCCTCGGCATGTTCGCCCCCTTTATCGACGAGCTGGAGGCCGCGATAGAAGGCGATGCCGTGGTTGACGTGGACGACGAGGTCGCCCTCGTTGAGGTCGAGGAAGCTGTCGATCGCGCGGCTCTCGTAGCGACGACGAGTCGAGCCGCGGCGGACCTCGGGGCGGTCGAAAAGCTCGTGGTCGCTGATCAGCAGCGTCTCGGCGTCGATCATTCGGAAGCCGGCTCGGACGCGACCGACGACCAGGTCGAGCCGTCCGGAACGGGCGAGCGTTGTGTCCGAGAAGACTTCCTCAAGACGCTCGACCTCGGCCGGGTTGTGGCAGGCGATCAACACGCGGTCGCCCGCCGAGGCGGAGTCCAGCTCGGCCTTGACCCGCGCCAGCTCGCCGGAGAACCGTTCGACCGACTCGACGCGCAGATGACACGTCGTCTCCAGCGAGGAGGCGGCCAGCGTCGCGATCGTGGCCGAGGGGAACTTCAGGAGCTTCGCGAAGGTCGGCTCGACGGGGTAGATCCCGCGGGCGTCGTCGATCCGCTGGAGGTAAAGACGGCCTTCCTCGCGGAGGTCGTTCGGCTCGATCAGGGCGACCCAGGAGCCTTCGGGCAGGACGTCGGCAATATGGCCGAAGTCATCCGGTCGCGCGGGATCGAGGGGAGGCAAGGCAGTGATCGTGAAGGCGTTCCAGCGGTCGAGCGAGCGCTGGGTTTCGGCATCGAACGGGCGGATCGACTCGACGTCGTCGCCAAAGAACTCGACGCGGACGGGCTCGGCGGCGTCGGGGGAGAAGACGTCGAGGATGCCGCCTCGCAGGCTGAACTCGCCGGGGACCTCGACCACCTCGACCCGAGTCAATCCCTGCTCGACCAGCCAGGCCATCAGCTCTTCAAGCGGGACGACCTCACCCACGCGAATCGTCCGCGACGACCTCGCGAGGACCTCGGCCCTCGGGATCGGCTGCATCAACGCCTGCATCGGGGCCACGACGATCCGCGGTGGCGACGAGCCCGCCAGTCGCTTCGCGACGCGGACCCGACGACCCGACGTCTCATCGCCCGGTCCGACCTCACGCGGCAGACGTTCCCAGGCCGGCAGGATCTCGGGCCGGTCGCCGGCGAAGGTCGCCACGTCGTCGGCGAAGTCGTCCAGGTCGCCGACGTGCGCCAGGGCGATCAGGAGCGTCGCAGGGGCCTGCAAGCCGAGCGCGGCGGTGGTCAGTGGTGCGGCCGATCCCCAGGCGCCGTCGATCGTGGCGCTGTGCCCGTTCTTCAAGGCCGCCAGCACTTCGGGAAAACCCGGAGCGCGCTGGACCGCCCGCGTCAGGTCTTTCAACTCCCGGACCGGGGCCGCTTTCCTCGTGGCCGTCTTCGACATCCCTCACCGATCCTTGTCCCGTGGGCTGGCCGGGCTCCGTTCTCCAGGTCCACCCCTTGACGAACTCACGATTCGCCGCCAGGACCCCATGTTGCGGCGCCTCGAACAGCCGATCCCTGGTGCCACCTTCGTGTCCTTCGTGACCTTGTCGTGAACCGGGCCTTCGCCCGATCCCGACTCACCGACATCCTGACGACGCAACGGAGACGCTCCCGGGGCGCCTGAAAGACTCCGGAAGGACGCGCTTGCCGATGCAAAGTTTCCTCTCCGAAATTACGACGCACAAAGAAGTTAAGTTCGCGAAACGCCCCAGATTCCCGTTCGTTCGGCGCCTGGACGCGGCGTTACCGGGAACGGCTGACATCCGGAAAACGACTCTCAGGGATTGTAAGGCTCGCCGCTCCGGCCGACCACTCGGCTTGCCAGCCGACGGGTCAAGACGACGGGCGCGGGCGGGAAAGGGTGGGCCGAGTCGAATGAAGAGTCTGGAGAAGAAGCGCGGCGAGTCGAAAGCCGGTCAAGAACAAAAATTAGGTCATCAGGGTTACAAGGGACGTCCAGGCAAGATGAAGCGCCGGAGTCGCGGGCCAGGGTGACGAGGGAGCGGTCGGCAAATCCGGTCAGGAGGACAACACGTCGCTTGCAGGTGACGCGAGTGAGGGTCTCTGGCCAGGTGGGATCGAGGACCGGGAGGTCCCAGACTGCCAGGCCGCTGGGTGGCGTGTCGGGCCAGTCGCGGACGGGTTGAGGGGCGTAACCGGAGCGCTGGCAGGCGTCGGCGAGAGTGAGGCGGAATTCGAAATTGGTGCTGACGATCGCGATCGGGACCGGTTCGGGGGGTCGGAGACGAGCGGGGGCGTCGAGCGGGCGGATGTAGCGAGCAACGATCTCCGAGGCGGTGGCTTCGGGGAGGATCGCGGCGACGTGGGGAGCCCAGCGCTCGAGATGGTGATAGCGGGCGTGCGGGCCGACGCAGAGGATGACCGGGGGATGCGGTTCGGCGAAGCGGTCGAGGAACCGGCGGAGACGGTCGAGATCGGGGAGAGTCGGGATGGGGCGGTGGAGGACGAAGGCTGAGGCCTCGAGGGCGGAAGGCGGCCAGTTATCGGGCAACTCGGAGGCGCAATGGAGGCGGCTCGCCCCGGCCGGCAGCGCGGCGGCGATGCCCGCGACCCAGGGGTCGCCCAGATCGCCCGCGAACAGGGCCGACGGCCCGCGCCCGTGCATCTTCCGGTCCCTCCCGCCCGGCCCGGCCGACCGCAAAGGTGGCGTCCAAGAACGACTTCGGAGTGTCGCTCCCGTGTGGGACAGCCGCCCCCAGCTGTCTCGACGGCGGACAGCAGGGGGCGGCTGTCCCAGACGAAGTGGTTCCTGGTTGGCCCCTAAGGGGAGCGACGCTAACCGATCGAGCCATTTCCGGCAAGCCGAGCCCGCGTGCACGTTGCGGACGGGGTCGGGATTGGGTTAGCCTGGCATGCGTCCATGAACGCGGGGGAATCGCGTTCGCGACGTGGGATCGGCAAGCTAGTCGGGAAGACGCTCACCTGGCCGCGACGCGGCCACCCTTTTCCCGGCGGGAGAAGGGAAAACCTCGCGGGATGCGGCTGGGAAATGGCGACGGCGACGGAAACCGCTTCGGCAGCAGCTCCGCAAGCCAGGCCGGCTGAGCCGCTGGATACGACGGTCCGGCTGGTGACGCCGGAGCGGATCACGTTTGCGTATCCGCTGGCGGGGCCGTTCCGGAGGGCTCTGGCGTACCTGATCGACCTGTTCGTTTGCGTGATGCTGATGGTCCTGGCGGTCTTCGCGGCCCGGCTGCTGGCCTTCGGCGACGAGTCGGCGGGCAACGGGCTGGTCCTGGTGGCGTTCTTCGTGTTGCAGTGGGGCTTCGCGGCGACGTGCGAGGCGGTCTTCAACGGCCGGACGCCGGGCAAAAAGGTCTTGCGGTTGCGGGTCGTCTCGGCGGAAGGGACTCCGATCACGGCGGCGCAGGCGTTCCTGCGGAACCTGACCTGGACGATCGAGGGACTCTGGCCGTTCGCCCTGACGCCGGCCCTGGCGTCGACCGTGCTGACACGGCGGTTTCAGCGGCTGGGCGACCTGGCGGCCGGAACGATGGTGGTGGTCGAGGAGCGGGCGGCGCCGTCGCGGATGCCGAGGCCGATGGACGGGGAGATCGCGACCTTGCTGGAGCAGTTGCCGAGGCATGTCGAGGCGGGCCCGGAGCTGGCCCAGGCGCTGGCCGACTATGTGAAGCACCGAGGGCGGTTCGGCAAGGGGCGTCGCGAGGAGATGGCGGCGCACCTCGCCCGGCCGGTCCGGCTCCGGTACGGCCTGGCGGCCGAGTCGTCGGGCGACGCGGTGCTCTGCGCCCTGTATCATCGGGTCTTTCTGGAGGGTTGAGCCGATGCGCGTCGCCGACCGCCTGGCCCGCCGCGAGGTCGTCTGGCGCGAGCTGGACGAGCTACTCGAAGCGCGGGAGTCGCGGCTGGGTCTCCGACCGAGCAAGGTCGCGTCCAGCGACGGTACGCGGGGGAGCGTCGTGGTCGCGGGGCGATCGCGGCCGGGTCGCGGACCGCGGGTTTACGAGTCGCCGGCCGCGGAGGTGATCCGGCTGGGCGAGCTGTACCGGGCGGCCTGCGCCGACCTGATGCTGGCCGAGACGCACGACCTGCCGCGGGACACGGTGGCGTACCTGCACAACCTGGTGGCTCGGGCGCACAACGTGATCTATCGCTCGCGGGGCTTGAAGTTCACACGGTGGGCGGGAGAACTCTTCCACGAGGTTCCGCGACGGCTCCGGGGCGAGCCGATGCTGGCCCTGTCGGCCCTCTTCTTCTTCGGACCCTTGCTGATTTTCGGCCTGCTGGCCTCGGCCGGAGCAGAGACGACCTATCATGTGATGTCCCAGGAACAACTGAGCGCTCAGGAGGCGTCGTTCTCGATCCCGGTCGGCGAGAACGCCCAGCGCAGCGACGCGATGATGGCCGGCTTCTACCTCCGGAACAATGCCTCGATCGGGCTCCAGTGTTACATCTGGGGCCTGGCGTTCGGCCTGGGAACGATGGCCATTCTCGCGTCCAACGGTCTGATCATCGGCACGGTTTTCGGGTACATGACGCGGTCGCCGAACGCGGGGAACTTCTACCAGTTCGTGACATCCCATGCTCCGTTCGAGCTGACGGCGATCGTCTTCGCCGGCGCGGCGGGACTGCGGCTCGGCTGGAGCCTGGTGGCGACGGGAGGCTACACCCGACCCGTTTCGCTCCAGCGCGCCGCCGTGGCGACCTTGCCGACGATCGGGGCGGCCCTCTTCCTGTTCCTCCTGGCGGCGTTTCTGGAAGGGTTCGTGTCGGCGTCCCCCCTGCCCTACCCGGTCAAGGCGGCGATCGCGGCCGGCTGCGCGGGGCTGCTGATGGTCTATCTGGTGTTCGGGGGGAAGGAAGAAGGGGAACGCCAGACAGCACGAGCTTGAGGAATCCTGACAATCCGGTCGTTGGTCTTGTCGAGGGGCGACCTCCAACGGCGAACCTTCGGGACCGATCGGAAATGAGGATGCGACGCAAATCCTCGGCGCGGGTGGGGGTGGTTTGATGCAACTGGATCGACCGTTCGTGCAGATCCGGGCGAGGGAGCTGCTGGAGGTGTTCGACCTGGCTCTGGTGGTTCTGAGGCGGAGGCCTCTGTCGATCGTGGCGACGGCCGCGGCGGGGGTCCTGCCGTTCGTCGTTCTGAATCGGGCCTTGATGATGGTCTGGCCGGAGTTGGAGAACGGCTGGGCGGTATTGCTGGTGCTGGAGGCACCGCTGGCGACGGCGCCGTTGACCGTCTTGCTGGGGGGCCTGATGTTCGGGGAGCGACCGCGGGCGGGGAAAATGGCGGCGGACCTGGCCCGGGGGGCAACGGCCCTGCTCTTCTACGCGGGGCTGGTTCGGGGCCTGGCGATCGTGTCACTGGTGCTCCTGCCGTTCCTGGCGGACCGGCTGGCGTTCGTGGACGAGGTGATTCTGCTGGAGCGTTGCCGCTGGGGGAAGGTGCTCAACCGGGGCAAGGTGCTGGGGCGAGGAACGGGGGGCGAGGCGTTGATCCGGGGCTTGGTGCAACTCCTGTTCGCGGGCCTGTTGATGGGGATGTGCGGCTGGGCCTTGCCGAAGTTCGCCGAGGCGATGACGGACCGCTGGAGCCCGTCGCGGCCGGACCCGATGCTGCTGAGCCTCGGCGTGCAGCTCGGCGCCTGGGTGGCGGTGGCCTTCTTCGGGGTAGTGCGGTTCCTGGCCTACATCGACCAGCGCATCAAGTTTGAAGGCTGGGAGGTCGAGCTTCGGCTCCGATCAGTGGGAGCCGCGATGGAGGGTGATCGGCCATGGTGACGGCGACCGCGGCCTCCTGGCTCGTCCTCGCGACCTTCGCCGCCGCACCCAATGCGGGCGAGTCGTCGGCAGGGAGCGAGAGCGTGCGGGAGGCGATGGGCGATGTGGGCTTCCCCTGGTACGACGCGCCCACCGACGCCGCCCGTCCGGTCTGGCCGTCACAGGAGGAGGTTCCGACGGCGACCGGTGCCAGCCGGGGCCTCGACGGGCCAGTCGATCGTCTTTGTGTTGATGACGCTGGGCGTGCTGGCGTTGGTGGTGGCGCTGGCGTGGGCCTTCCGGCTCTACACGCCGAGCCCGCGGGAGCTGGCGAGGCCGGAGCGCGTCGGGAATCAGCCGGCCCGGCTCGAAGACCTGCCCTTGCCGGCCGGACTGGCGATCGACCTGTCCGACCCCTGGGCCGAGGCGCAGCGACTGCGTGCGGCGGGCGAACTGGCCGGGGCGACGGTGGCCCTGTTCGTGCACCTGCTCGTCACGCTCGATCGTCGCGGCCTGAGTCGGCTGGCACCGGGCAAGACCGCGCGGCAACTCGTGCGAGGTGTGGGCGACCTGACCGTTCGGCGGCGCGTCGAGCCGACGCTCCGTCTCTTCGAGGAGGTCTATTACGGGCGTCGTGAGCCCGTCGCCGAGGTGTTCGAGGCGGCGTGGTCGGAGGCCCTGGCGCTCCGGCCCTTGTGGACGGAAGGGGCACCGGCATGAAGAGGCGGGCCACCTGGCTCTTGCTGATCGTCGGCCTCACCGCGACGGGTTGCGAGCCGGGCCTGGACACGACCTACGGCCTGGCCCGGGGACGGAGCCTCAACGGGACGTCCACCCTGGCCGAGCTGTTCCGCCGTCGCGGGGACACGGTGCGGGTGGCGCGCCGGCTGGACGAGGAGCTGGGAGCCTGGGCCGACACGGTCATCCGGTTCAGTCCGTACTCCGGTCCGCCCGACTTCCGCGAGGGAGCCTGGTATCTCAACTGGCTGGAAGAATCCCCACGCAACCGGCTGCTCTATGTACCTCGCGACTACGAGGCTGGCGTCGAATACTGGACGTCGGTGACCGACCGACTGCCCGCCACGGCGACCGAGGAGCGTTCCCGGGCTCGGACGGAATGGCGCGCAGGCGCAGACCGAGGAGGAACTCCTCGGAAAACTGCCCTGGACCGATTCGCCCCTCGATTCGGCGGGCTGGTTCGAGCTGGAGGACGGTCCGGTCCGGCCGAGGGTCGCGCGAAGGCTGGGAGGACGCTGGGCGTGGGGGATCGACGCCCGACGGGCCGCGATCCCGTGGCGGGACCGGCTGGAACCGGGCGATGGGGACCGCTCGCGGGTGCTGCTCTCGGGTGACGACTCGGCGCTCGTGATCGAGAGCGACCACTTCGAGGGCAAAGGCCTGATCGTGGCGAATGGCTCGTTCTTGCTCAACGGCGGCCTGCTCAACCCGGCGCGTCGGCCCCTGGCGGTGCGGGTGGTGGACTGGGTCGGCAAGGGGCCGAGGAACGTCGTCTTCATCGAGGGCGCGAGGCCCTGGGAGGCGAGCGGCGGGGGGGAAGAGGAGGAGCGACCGTCGGGGTTCTCCTTGCTCTGGAAGTGGCCGGAGATGCGCTGGGTCATGGGCCACCTGCTGTTCTTCGGACTCGTGGCGGCGCTGGCGGGGGCGGTCCGGCTCGGTCGGCCGCGACCGGCTCCGCCTTCCGGTGCCGACCGTCCCGTGGCCCACGCCGAGGCGATGGGGGACCTGCTGGCCCGGACGCGCGATCGCAAGGCCGCGATGGCGATCCTCGAATCCTATCGCCGCTGGCGGCAACCGCCGGAGCCGCGCTGATCGGCCATGGAGACCCGCCACCGGCCGCGTCGCGGCCCTCTTCTTCTGGGTGGAGAGGGATGAAGACCTGAGTATTCCTAACTCGACAGGAAGGTCCGCTCGGCAAGTCGGATCGACCCGGCCATCGCCGGGCCGAGGCCGAGTCTTCGATTGCGGGCCGCGATCCGCTATGCTCGTGACAACCAGAGTGAGCGACCCGGGTCGTCGATCGCGGCCGGGGATTCGTCGGAGCGATCGAGGGGATTCATGACGATCGAATTCACCTGCCATCAGTGCGGCCGGGAACTCCGGGCAGATGCGTCGATGGCGGGCAAGCACGTGAAGTGCCAGAACTGTGGCGCGGTGCTCCAGGTGCCGTCGCCGGTCGCGGTCGCGGGTCCCGTGGCATCGGAGGGTCAGGACAACGGCGACGCGTCGGACCTGGAAATCCTGCCGAGCGGACCGGTGGCGGCCTGGTCGTCGCGGGTCCTGGGGGAGCTGGAAAAGGTCTTCGTCGGGCAAAGCGAACTGGTGCGGGGGGTGCTGATCGCCTTGCTGTCGGAGGGGCACGTCCTGATCGAGAGCGTGCCGGGACTGGGCAAGACGTTGCTGGTTCGAACCCTCGGGCGGGTGCTCGGCTGCTTGTTCAACCGGATCCAGTTCACGCCCGACCTGATGCCTTCGGACGTGACCGGCTCGCCGGTCTTCGATGAACGCATCCAGGACTTCCGGTTCCGGCCCGGACCGATCTTCACGCAGCTCCTGCTGGCCGACGAGATCAACCGGGCGCCGGCCAAGACGCACTCGGCCTTGCTGGAGATCATGCAGGAGAACCGCGTCACGGTGGACGGCACGATGCACCCGATCGCGCGGCCGTTCCTGGTGATGGCGACGCAGAACCCGATCGAGTCGGAGGGGACGTACAACCTCCCGGAGGCGCAACTGGATCGCTTCCTGTTCAAGCTGATCGCCGATTATCCGAGTCTGGACGAGGAGCTGTCGATCCTCCGACTCCACACCCGGGGGCTCGGCCCCGAGGCGCTGCTGGGCGAGGAGGTGAAGACGGTGACGGGTCCGGAGGAGGTGCTGGCGATGCAGGGGCATTGCCGCGAGGTCCTGGTGGACGACCGGGTGCTCAGCTACATCGCGGCGATCGTGCGAAAGACGCGGGAATGGCCCTGGTTCGCACTGGGGGCCTCGCCCCGGGCGGGGGTGGCGATCCTTCGGGGAGCGCGGGCGTCGGCGGCCCTGGAGGGGCGAGCGTATGCCGTGCCGGACGACGTGCAGGAGATCGCGCGTCCGGCCTTGCGGCACCGGGTCGCGCTGACGCCCGAGGCGGAAGTCGAGGGACGCAGGGTCGATGAACTGCTCGCCGAGGTCTTGCGGTCGGTGGAGGTGCCGCGTTGAGAGAACGCTCAGACGGTCGAGAAGCCGCTATCGGGAACCTCGTCCTCGTCGTCCTCGACCTCCTCATAACCATAAAGCTCGTCGATCTCGTCCTGCACAGCCTCCGGAAGACCGGCGAGTTCGCGAAGCTGGCAGGCGCGGCGATAGCTGGCGCGGATGAACCAGGGGGAGTAGCTCACGAGCCAGAACAACGCGACCGCCCCGACCACCAGGGTCACCGCAACGGCCCGTTGCTCGGATGAGAGGTCCCAGATTGCAATCGCGATGCAAACCGCAACGATATTCAGGAGGAAGACCGCCACCCGAACCCAGCTCATCAGAATCGACTTGAAGCTCAAGGGAAGCGGAAGGCCGAACTCCTTGCCGAGATTCTCCTGGATCAGGAACGACCCCCTGGGAATCAAGGGCAGATACCAGAGATGATCGAACCGGGTGACGACATGGAAGAACCCGGGGACGCGATCGACCCGGCCATACACCCTGGTCCCATAAATGAAGATCATGAGGAACGCCCCCAACATTCCGGAGCAAGCGATGCCCAGCGGGAACGGCCCCGCAACCGCGCCGGCCCGCCGACCGGAGGGAAGACGGCGGACAGCCTGGTCGAGATATTATCACATCGGCGAACTGGGAGCCAACCGAAAAAGTCCATTCCTCCACGATACCAGGCCTGACACCATGGAAGAGCGTCGATGATCTGGCCCGGTCGAAACCTGGTCCTGCTGGCGCTGGTGCCGGGGATCTTGTCGCTGGCCTTGCTGGCGCCGGGGACGGGCTGGATCGAGCCCTGGCTGCTCGGGCTCGATGGGTTTTTCTTGCTGATCGCGCTGGGCGACCTGGTCACGCTCCGGGGCGCGGAGCGGATGAAGGCGTCGCGGTCGTGCGGCACGGTCGCGTCGCTCGGGGAGCCGCAGCGGGTGAGCTTGACGATCGCCAACCCGGGCTCGTCGCGGCGGGTCGTGCGGGTCAAGGACGACCTGCCGGAGCCGTTCGAGGCCGAGCCGGGCGAGTTCTTCCTGGCGATTGCGGGGCAGCGATCGGCGGTGCTGGAGTACCGGTTCGTGCCGAAGCGGCGCGGGTCTTATGCGTTGAGGCGGGTTTATGTGCTGGTCGAGAGCCGGCTGGGATTCTGGAGGAGAACGGTCCGTCTACCGGCCACGACGGGGGTGCGCGTCTATCCGGACGTCCGGCAGATCGCCCGTTACACCTTGCTGGCGCGGAGCGACCGCTTGAGCGTCCTGGGCGTACGGCGGTCGCGTCGGCTGGGTACGGACAACGAATTCGAGCGGCTCCGGGATTACGTGCGGGGCGACGAGCCGCGTCACATGGACTGGCGGTCCACGGCGCGTCGGCGGAAGATGACCGTGCGGGACTTCCAGTTCAACCAGAGCCAGCGTATCCTCTTCTTGATCGACTGCGGCCGGATGATGGCCGGCGACACCGGCGGCGGCCTCTCGCCCCTGGACCACGCCTTCAATGCGATGCTCCTGCTCGCCCATGTCGCCTTGACGCGCGGGGATCAGGTCGGCTTGCTCGCCTACGCCGACGGGCTCAGGGCGTTCGTGCCGCCGAAAGGCGGTGCGAGCCGGGTCAACCGGCTGGTGCACGCCGTCCACGACGTCTTCCCGGAGCTGGTGGAATCGCGGCACGACCGGGCCTTCGTCGAGCTGGAACGGCGCTGCCGGAAGCGGTCGCTGGTGGTGCTGATGACCAACGTGATGGACGACGTCAACGCGGGCCAGGTCTCCGGACATCTCGTCCGGCTGGTGGGCCGCCACCTGCCGCTGGCGGTCTTCCTGCGCGACCGCGACCTCTTCAACCTGGCCGACGCGAGCCCGGAAACCGGCCCCGATCTTTACCGAGGGGCGGCGGCGGCGGCTGTGCTGAACTGGCGACAGCAGGTGCTCGCCGGTCTGGAGGCCCGGGGCGCCTTGACACTCGACCTCTTCCCCGGGGAGCTGACCGCCCCGCTCGTCAACAAGTATCTCCAGATCAAGGCCCGACACTTGCTGTAGCAGCCCGCCATGAGTCGGAGGCGGCGAATTCCCCTGTCCGGCGACCCGCGGGACGAAGGCGATGGCCGATGACTGGTTCGTGAAGTTTGGTTCCGACGTGCACGGCCCGATGACCTCGGCTCAGCTCCGGATGCTGGCCCGCAAAGGGGTCATCAAGCCCGGCTTGCCGGTCCGCCGGGGCCAGAGCAAGTGGGTCGCGGCCTCGCAGGTGCGCGGGCTTTTCGGGCCGTCCACGAACGAACGGACGACGGAGTTGCGGAAGCCGGCGACGCCACCTCCCGAAGCCGCGAAACCGGCTCCCGAGCCGATCGCACCCACCACGCCCGACGCCGCCCCCGAGCCTCCACCCGTTCTCTGGCAATCGCTCGGTTTCGTGCCTGACGACGCTCCGGCCGCCAGCCGCGAGACCGAAGCCGAGGCCGAGGAGGGCCTCGCCCTACCGATTGACCTTCATCTCGAAGCCGAGTCGCTCCGTGACGATCGCCCGACACGCATCGAGCCCGAGCCGGTTCGTCCCGAGGAGGCCGAGGAGCCAGGTAGCCCCGCGGCGAGGAGGCGGCCCTTTCTCGGATACGAGGGGACCGTGCGGTCGATCGGACTGCTATTTTATGCGAATGCCTTTCTCACGCTCGGAGTCGCGGTGGCCTGGGCCTTGCGGATTCTGCGGCGACTCGACGCGATGGGACCGACGTCCGACCTTCGTGGGTTTTACCTCGAGGTGCTCGGCACGGGTGCGGCGTTGCTGGCGGTGATCGGGGCCGGGTTCGTGCTGGGCGGGGGGCTGCGGGCGTTGAAGGAGTGGTCGCGCTGGGCGACAGCGACGTTGATGGTCGAGATGCTGGTCGGCTCGGCGGTGGCCGAGATGATGCTGGCGATTGTGAGCAGCGCGGAGGCGTTGAAGGCGGCTCTGGTGGTGATGTTCGTCGGCTTGATGGTCCCGGGCTATGTCTTGTTCGTGGTCCTGGGACGGGAGGGCGACGCCGTCTTCTCGCCCGGTTATCGCGATTGGGTCACCCGCACGCCGGGCCTGAAAACGAAGCGGAACTGGGCGGTGGCCCTGGTGCTGCTGGTCGAATGGGTCGTGGTCGGCTTCGCTCTCTACCTGGCCTGGCGGTAAGTCGTTCCGAAGTCAGAGCATGGCAAGGGTTGCCAGCATGTGGTAAAAACCGAGGATCGGAATCGAATAAAATAATTCGTATCCCGAGAGATTTGTGATGTCCGAGATCCGGCGCTCCCGCTATGTCCGCGATGATGAGCATAACCCGTATGCTGCACCCGAGGCCGACTTCTCTCCGGAGGCGGAGGGACGGGAACTGGTCGATGAGGCCGAGCAGATCCGGAGGGAGTACCAGAAGCACGAGATCAATGTCAAATCGATCGGATTGCTCTACTACCTGAGCGCGGCTTTCTGCGTGCTCATGGCCGTGGCGTTCGTCCTGGGTGGATCGCGGATGGCCAATCGCGAGAACCCGATCGGTCCGGGAGGCGTCTCTCAGTTTCTCGTCGGACTGGGAATCTTCGTGGGCCTGATCGGCGGGCTCAACATCGCGATCGGTATCGGACTGCGGCGGCTGAGGAGCTGGTCCCGCTGGGGAGCGGTGATCCAGACGTCACTGGGTCTGCTCATGCTGGGAATCCGCAGTCTTTCGCTGCTCGCCTCCGGCCATTCCCCGGACGAGCTGGTGGGTCAATTGCTGGCGATCTTGCTCTCGGTATACGTCCTCAGCTTGCTACTCTCGCCGAAGAGCCCGATGATCTTCTCGGCCGAGTATCAGGACGTGATCGCGCAGACGCCACACATCCGGACGGGAACGAGCGTGTTGGTGAAGGTCTTGCTGGGTTTTGTAGGAATCCTCTTGCTGTTCGCGTTCATCGGCGGCTTGCTCGCCGCGCTCCAGGGCAACCGTTGAGCCCATCACGCCGGTGTCGGCCGGAATGAGGAACGGGTCCGGGTCTTTTCTTCGCACGTCGGGAGCCTTCCATGATCCGATTGGGCATCGTCGATTTCGACACCAGCCACGCGGTCGAGTTCACCAGGCGGCTCAACCATGTGGACATCGCCGAGGACCAGTGGGTCGAGGGGGCGAAGGTCGTGGCGGGGGTGCCGGGCACGTCGAAGATCGCGCCGGAGAGCATCCCGGGTTACACGGCGAAGATGAAGGAGTACGGCGTGGCCCTGTTCGACGATCCGGCCGACCTCTTCGGCAAGATCGACGCCGTCATGATCGAGTCGGTCGATGGGAGCGTCCACCTGGAGCGGGCGCGGCCGTTTCTCGAACGGGGAATGCCGACCTACGTGGACAAGCCGTTCGCCTGCTCACTCGCCGACGCCAGGACGATGGTGGACCTCGCCCAGCGCACGCATTCGCCGATCATGTCGAGTTCGAGCCTGCGGTACGCCCCCGAGGTCGTCGCCGCGAAGGACGGCACCGACGCCACCGGGCCGGTCGTCGGCGTCTCGACCTATGGCCCGTCGCCGACCCACCCGCGCAATCCGGGGCTCTACCACTACGGCATCCACCCGGTCGAGATCCTGGTCACCCTGATGGGGACGGGTTGCCGTCGCGTCGTCTGCCTGAACAGCGAGGGCACCACCCTCGCCACCGGCGAGTGGGCCGACGGCCGGCTCGGCTCGATCCGGGGCATCCGGCAGGGACGGCCAGCTTACGGGTTCACTGTCTTCGGCGAGAAAGGAGTCGCGACGCAAGGCGTGGGCACCCAGTACATCTACCGCGAGCTTCTCAAGAAGATCGTTCAGATGTTCACCACGAAGGAAGCCCCGATCGACATCCGCGAAACCCTCGAACTTGTCGCCTTCATCGAGGCCGCCAACAAGAGCGGCGCGGCGGGTGGCGAGCCGGTCGAGGTCAAGGTCTGAGGCGTACCATGTTCAGCGATCGCATTGAGCGGGTCATCGAGCGCGTGGACCGGCTCCGGAATGAGGTGAACGACCACTGGCAGATCCCGGCCGTCGAGGCCCGCGTGCTGGCCCAGATCGTGCGGCTCGGGCGTTGCCGGTCGCTCTGCGAGGTCGGCACCAGCTACGGCTTCTCGACGCTCCATCTGGCCGCCGCAGCTCGT
Source organism: uncultured Planctomycetales bacterium (assembly GCA_963752755.1). Lineage (GTDB taxonomy): Bacteria > Planctomycetota > Planctomycetia > Isosphaerales > Isosphaeraceae > CAVVZJ01. Next base: position 214,166 of record CAVVZJ010000022.1, read on the forward strand.
GAAAACGGCGGCCACGTCCACACCTTCGACATCGACCCAAAAAAGGTGGACGCCGCCGCGGCCAACCTTCGTGACGCCGGGCTCGATGGTGTCGTGACCCAGCACCTCGGCGACGCCAGGCAGGTCCTCCGCACGCTCCGTCCCGTTCGGCCGTTCGACCTCGTCTTCCTCGACGCCGCCAAGGCCGAGTCGGCCGATTACCTCGACGCGGTCCGGCCGCTCCTGGCGACGGAGTTCGTGATCGTCACCGACAACACATCCACGCACGCCGAGGAACTGGCCCCGTTCCTGGAACGGCTGCGATCGCTGCCGGGCGTTTCGAGCTGCGAGGTGCCTGTCGGTAATGGATTCGAATTGACGATCGGGCGAGAGACCGTCTCCACGAATCCGGGAGATTCCTCATGAGACTCGCCGCATTGGCCTCGGTCCTGGCTCTCGTCGTCACGCCCGCCGCCGACTCCGAGCCGTCGCCCGGGAAGACCGAGGTGAGCATCCAGCGCGACGCCTTCCGGATCAATGGACGGCCGACCTACGAGGGTCGCACCTGGAAGGGTCGGAAGATCGAGGGTCTTCTCCTCAACTCCCGGATGATCCAGGGCCTCTTCGACGACCTGAACCCCGAGACGCGCCCGAAGTGGGCCTATCCCGACACCGGCCGCTGGGACCCCGAGCGCAATACGCGCGAGTTCGTCGCCGCGATGCCCGAATGGCGCCGACACGGTCTGCTCGCCTTCTCGATCAACCTCCAGGGCGGCAGCCCGCAAGGCTACTCGAAGGGCCGTCAACCCTGGCACAACTCGGCAATCACCGCGTCGGGAGAGTTACGCCCCGATTACCTGAGCCGCCTGGAACGCATCCTCGACCGGGCCGACGAGCTGGGGATGGTCGCCATCCTCGGCATCTTCTACTTCGGTCAGGACGAGCGACTGGAGGATGATTCGGCGGTCATTCGCGCTCTCGATCATGCGGTCGACTGGGTGCTCGATCATGGGTATCGAAACGTCTTGATCGAGGTCAACAACGAGTGCAACGTCCGTTATGACCACGCGATCCTCCGGCCGGATCGGGTCCACGAGCTGATCGAGCGGGTGAAGCGGCGGGAGCGGGATGGTCGGCGTTTGCTCGTCGGCACCAGCTACGGCGGCGGAACCGTACCGAAAGCGAACATCGTCCGATCGTCCGATTTCCTCCTGATGCACGGCAACGGCGTGAGCGACCCGGACCGCATCCGCGCCATGGTCCGCCAGGCGCCGCGGTGCCGGGATACCGGCCGATGCCGATCCTCTTCAACGAGGATGACCACTTCGATTTCGACAGGCCGCGGAACAACTTCGAGTCGGCACTCTCGGAGTACGCCTCCTGGGGATACTTCGACCCGGGTGAGTCGAACTATCGCGACGGCTACCAGTCGCCTCCGGTCAACTGGGGGATCAACACGGAGCGGAAGAAGGCGTTCTTCGGGATGCTGAAGGACGTGACGGGGGAGTGATCCCGAAATGGTGCGTTGGGCAACGGGGGGCCGACTCCTGTCCGCCGCCTCCCGGCGTCGCGGCCTTCGACTCATCCCGGTGACGGTCCTCGCCGCGCTCCTGGCCTGGGTCTGGGCCACGGATCGACGCTCGCCGACCTACCCGAACGGACAGTTCCCGGCCCTCCTGTTGTGGTGCGCTCTTCCTGATGGGGGTTGTCGGCGCCTTCGCCTGGCTGGGACGAGTCAAGTCGGGTCGGCGCGGCTCCCGTCTTTGATTCCGGAGAGTGGGCCGGGTCGATCCGACGAGAAGCCGAACAACCGCTCCTCGTCGATTCTCTCAGGGGCCTGGCGGGGGCTGAGGGGTTCCACGAGGACCGGTCGCGGGGAGCTGGGCGCCGAGGTAGTCGTCCTTGAGGAAGCGGACGATCGTCTCCAGGTCGTTCTCGGAGAGCTTGTCGCCGAAGGCGGGCATCTGTTCGGATTCGTCGAGGTAGCCGTAGAAGTGGGGGCGCCGGGCCGGGCGATCAGGCGCTTGAGGTACCAGGGGGAGCCCCAGCCGTAGAGGTTGGGGGCTTCCTCGTTGGCGGAGCCCCAGTCGATCGTGACGTGGCAGGAGGCGCACTCGCCGTCCTTGTGGAAGAGGTCGAAGCCGGGATGGGAATAAACCTCCTCGCGTTCGATCCATTCCGAGGGGGGCAGGTCCTCGGGGATGGTCATCATGTGCTTGGCGAAGAAGTCGGCGATCTGGTCCAGCTCGGAGGCCGTGAGCTTGGTGTTCTTCTTCCAGCGTGCCATGCCGCCGCACTGGGGGACCTTGCCGAAATAGTGGTCGGACGACGGGTTGTCGAGCAGGCCGCGGAGCCACTGGGGGGAGCCGTAATGCTGGAGGTCGGAGGCGGTCTGGCGGGTCCGCACGGTCCACTCCACGCGGTTCGTTTCCGGCTCGACCCGGGCCTCGACCGACTCACCCAGCGGGTTCGTCCCCTCGAACGCGTAGGCGACGACCCGGCCGCCGTCCTCGATGGGCTTGCCCGTGGCGGGCTTGTAGCCGGGGATCTTCACGGCCAGCACCTTGACCACCTCGGCCGGCACGCCAGAGACCTCGGGAACGTCGGTGGCGCGGGCGAGGTCGTCGGCGTTGAGGGTGGCTTCGAGGTGGGTGAGCTGACCCTGACCGCCGAAATAGTGACAGCTCAGGCATTTCTGTTCGAGGGCGTGACGGCCGTGGTAACCGGGGTCGCGACGGAGCAAGTAGCCGGCGCCCTCGGGAGCGATGCCCTCCTGGTCGGCCAGCAGCTTCGCCCGCTCGGCCGCCTCCTCAGCGCGGTGACGGTCGGTCTGGAACTTCTGGTTGGTGAGGTCCTCGATCGTCGCCTGGTACGTCAGATAGCCGGCGCCGCCGACAAGGGCAAAGACGAACGCGCAGGCCAGGAAGTGGGCGAGCCGGCCCGGCAGGATCTTGTCGAGCAAGGGCAGCAGGAAGCAGGACGGCGAAGATCGCCGCCGGGGATGACGATCGTGCCGATCATCTCCTGTTCGCCGGGGAAGAGCTTGAGCATCTGGAAGAGCGAGAGGAAGTACCACTCCGGCCGCGCGGGGTAGTCGGAGCTGGACGGGTCGGCCGGGGCGTCGAGGTTGGCGCCGTGCTCCTGCCAGACGAGGAAGATCAGCACGCCGCAGCACGGCCACGCTGGCGGTCACGTCCATGAAGACCTGCTCGGGCCAGAACCGGCCCATGCGACCGCGGGTGTGGCGCGGGTGGGTCACGCCGTGCTTGCGGAACAGGGCGACGTGGGCCGCCAGCAGGACGAACAGCAGGATCGGGAAGAGCCCGACGTGCAGGCCGTAGAACCGCGTCAGGGTCTGGTTGCCGTACTCGTTGCCGCCGACGAGCAGCTTGCTGAAGGTACGGCCCGATCACCGGGGCGCCGCCCATGATGTTGGTGGCGACCTTGGTCGCCCAGTAGCCCTTCTGGTCCCAGGGCAGCAGGTAGCCGGTGAGGCTGAAGCCCGAGGGTGACGAACATCAAGCCCATGCCGAACCACCAGTTCATCTCGCGAGGGGCCCGGTAGGCCCCGGCGAGCAGCGACCTGGATCAGGTGCAGCCCCAGCAGGACGACCATCGCCTGCGAGCCGAAGTGGTGCAGGCCGCGGACGAACCAGCCGAGGTCATCTGGTAGCTGATGTAATAGACGCTCCCCCAGGCGGTCGTGGCCGAGGGGCTGTAGGAGGTCATCAGCAGGAGGCCGGTGAAGAGCTGGATGAGGAAGGCGGCCGTCAGGGCCGAGCCGAAGACGTAGCGCCAGCGGGCGCCGCCGGGGATCGGCTCGTCGAGCGCGTGGTGAATCAGGCCGCGGTAGCCGGTCCGGCTCTCGATCCAGTCGCCAAGGAATTTAAGCAAGGGGGATCTTCTCCTCGCTCTGGGTCCGGAACCGCTGGAACTTCACCCGGACCTCGGGGCGTTCGCGTCGGGGACCTCGACCTCGAGGCGGTCCATCGGGCGGGGCGGCGTCTGGTTGAGCCGCTCGCCGTCGAGCTTGAAGGCGCTGGTGTGGCAGGGGCAGAAGAAGCTCTGGCCGTCCGCCGCGAGGTTGATCGCAGCAGCCCAGGTGCGGGCATTCGGCCGTGAAGGCGATCACCTTCGACTTCGCGTCATCCGGCTGCCGGACCAGCCAGACCGAGCCGACCGGCTCGGCCGGGTACTTCACCCAGGCGTCGGTGCGCTCGTCGATGATCGGGAACTGGCGCGGCACGCCGACCGGCAGCTCGGCGAGCGTGACCGGCAAGCTGCGGAAGTCGCTCTCCTTCGCCTTGCGACGCAGAGGGGGTCAGCAGGTACGCGACGCCCGGCACGGCGAGCACCAGGCCGACCAGGCCGCTGAGGGCGTTGGCCGCCGGTGCTGAAGAATCGCCGACGGCTGACCTCGCTGGCCAGCTCCAGGGTGCCATCCGGCCCTGGCTCCACGGTCGCATCGGGCGACACGGCGGGGGGATGCTCCGACATGGGCTCTCCTTCCGCCGACCGGGCGGCTTGCGATCACCCGGCATGCTTCCGATGACAGGATCTGTCATCAAGGATGTCAAGGTTGCTCGTCGAATCGCCTGATTGCGTTCCGGATTCCAAGGATTCTGCGGCGGGCTTGGTCGCGGGCGGGTCGGGCAGGTTGGCGGGTCACGAACCGAGGGCCTGGCGGACCGCGGCGAGGACGCGACGGAGGGTCTCCGGGAGCGGGTCGGGCAGGTTGGCGCCGGCGGCGGCGCGGTGGCCGCCGCCGCCGAAGCGGGCGGCGAGGCGGGAACAGTCGAAGTCGGTCCGCGAGCGGAGGCTGACCTTGACACCGCCGCGGCGCTGCTCGATGAACAGCAGGCCGACCTCGACCCCGCGGAGGCTCACCGTGTAGTCGACGAGGTCCTCGGTGTCGGGCGGGATCGCCCCGGTCCGGTCGAAGTCGTCGCGGGTGACGTCGGCATAGGCGATCCGGCCGTCGAGGTCGGTCTTCAGCCGGGCGAGGGCCAGGCCGATCAACGGCGAGGCGGCCGGGGGTGTTCCGCTCGAAGAGCAGGCGATAGATCGCGGTCGATCTCGGCGCCGGCCTCGACCAGCGTCGGCGGCGTCGCGGAGGGTGCTCGGGCTGGTGTTCGAGTGTGGCGGAACCAGCCGGTGTCCATCGCGATCGCGGTCAGCAGGCCGGTCGCCATCTCGGGCGTGAGCGGGACGCCCAGCGCCCGGCGGCGCGGAGGACCAGCGTGCCGGTCGCCTCGGCGGTCGTGTCCTTGAGGACCACGGCGCCGAGGTCGTCCTGGCTGACGTGGTGGTCGATCACCAGCCGGTCGCCCGGAAACTCGCGGACGAAGCCGGCCATGTCGCCGAGCTGGCACCAGCTCGACAGGTCGAGGATCACCAGCGCCTCGGCGGTCGGCCAGATCGGCCGGACGGACCGAGTCGCCGAAATGCTCGAAGAGGCGTGCCGTCGGGGTCGAGGAAGTCGTAGCGGGGCGGCGTCGGGCTGGAGTTGACGACCCGGACGTCCTTGCCCCACTGGCGGAGCAGGCCCGCCATGCCGACTTCCGAGCCGAGCGCGTCGCCGTCGGGCCGGACGTGAGTGGTCACGAGGAAGCGGTCGTGTCGGGTCGATCAGGTCGGCCAGCGGGGTCCAGTCGATGCTCATCGGGGCGGGTCTTCTCAGGGGGCGGGGCGGTTCGTTCTCGAGTTTCGACGATTATAGAACCCCTTCCCGACCCCCGCAACACGCTGGGACCACCGCGAGGACTCAGGTCGTGTACTCGTCGACCCGGAAGCGGTCGAGGTTTTCCCGGACCCAGGCAATCGTCTCGTCGAGCCCCTGGTCGAGCGAGTAGCGCGGCTTCCAACCCCAGAGCTCCTGCGCCAGTTCCGTGCCGGCGAGCAGGCGGCCGACCTCGCTGGCCGGGGGGCGGACCCGTTGCGGGTCGGTCTCGACCCGGATCGGCTGGCCGAGCCGGTCGGCGATCCGCTCGACCAACTCGCCGATCGTGACGTCCTCGCCCCGCCCGATGTTGACCACCTGGCCGATCGCGGCGTCGCAGGCGGCGATGGCGGCAAAGCCGGTCGCGGTGTCCTTGACGTAAGTCAGGTCGCGCCGGGGCTCCAGGCTTCCGAGCCGGACCGTCGGCCGGCTCAACGCCTGGCTGATGATCGTCGGGATGATCGCGCGGGCCGACTGCCGCGGGCCGAACGTGTTGAACGGCCGGAGGATCGTCACCGGCAGGGCGAACGAACGGTGATAGCTCAGCCCGAGCGCGTCGGCCCCGATCTTGGTCGCGGCGTAGGGGGACTGGCCCTGAAGCGGATGAGACTCGTCGATCGGCACAGATCGCGCTGTGCCATAGACTTCCGACGTGGAAGTGAGCACCACGCGATCCAGCGCGTCGCTGGCGCGGCAGGCGTCGAGAACGTGGGCGGTGCCGTTGACGTTCGTCTGCACCACGTCGAGCGGGTTCTGGTACGAGTACGGGATCGCGATCAAGGCCCCCAGGTGGAAGACCCACTCCCGACCCGCCACGGCGCGTCGGACCGCCTCCGGGTCCTTCAGGTCACCGCGAGTGACCTCAACCTCCCGGCGAATCTCGGACGGCAAGACGTCGAGATGACCGCGATCGTCGCGGCCGTTGTAGCGGACGAACGCGCGGACGCGATGACCGTCGCGTACGAGCCGCTCGACCAGGTGGCTCCCGATGAACCCGCCGCGCCCGTCACCAGAACTGTTCTGGAACCGTCCATCGGCCCGCCCCCTCTTCCCTGACCGCCCACCTCGCTCGGATCGCTCAATGGGCCGACATCCTACGGCTTTTCCCGTTCCGGACAACGCGAATTGCCCCCTCTCGCTTCGGGCCAGGAGATCTCGACGCGAAGTCTCCAAACTCACAAGTACTCCTAAAGCTCCCTGATTTCGAAGACGATATTGTTTAACAAATCACGGAGGTCCGCCGGAGGGGACAGGCCGGGCCAGGCGTTGAGGTCGGGCCTGTCATCATTCGTTTCCCAATCATCCCGGAGCGACGCGTCATGGTACTTCGATTCATGCTGGTGGGTCTGGTGGCGAGCCTGGGTTTCGAGTTGCCGACCGGCGCAGAGATGGCCCGACTGGCCCGCTCGGGGCAGGTCTGGGTCACGACGCAATGGCAGGATTTGAAAGGCTCTGTGGCCGGAGAGGCGGCCTTGACGGCGACGGACGGGGAGGACGCCGAGGAGACGGTTGAAGCGGTCGCGACGATCCCGAGCCAGGAAGCGGTCATCCGGCAAGAAGCCGACGCGCCCGCGTTCGCGGCAGCCACAACCCGGCACGGTGACTCGGCGACGATCGAGGTGGTGGAGGAGGTGGCGGAAGAGGCGGTCGCTGCGAGCGATGTCGGCTTCGAGGCGGTCGTGGGCGAAATGGCCTCGACCTTCGCGACCGAGGCTGCGACTCCGGAGGCCCCGGAATTCGTGGCCGCGGTGAACCCGGCGGCGATCGCCGACACCCCCGCGCCGGACATGGCCTTCGCGATGAACCTGCAGTACGACGGCATCGACGACGCCCTTCCCGGCGAGGTGGAAGCCGCTCCGTTGCCGTCCGAGCCCCGGAACCGCACGGTCGGTCAGGGCGAGCGGCTCGGGGTGGCCGTCCGCCTGACAGGGCAAGCGTTCCACGCCTGGATGAGCGTGCTCCAGCAGAGCATGCCCAGCGTGAACTGAGACATCGGTGTTGACCGAAATGACCCGCTCGCGACGTTTTTCCCTGGGTCCTCTCTGCCGAGGCGACTCGCCGACCCAACGGCGGGCCGCCTCGGTTGACCTCGCGCGCGGCCTTCGAGCAGAAAGGCTACTGCGGGCTGGCGCCCTCCGGCTCGGCGGCCTCATCGTCGGCGAGGCGGCGATAGCCCAGAGCACGTGCCACGCTGAGAACGTCGCCGAAACTGGGAAACGCCTTGCCGCTTTGAATCTTGTAACGCTGCATGGCGTTCATGAACTCGATCTCATCGCCGGTGTACTGCTTCTCGAAGGTCGTCGGGTCAATCCGACGACGACGCTCCTTCTTGGCCCGCCGCTCGACGCCCGTCGGTGGTGCCGTCGGGTCGGCAGCCTCATCCGGGGTGCGACGGTCGACGCCCTGGCGGCGGTCGTGGAAGCAGGAGTCGGGGGGATAGGCGGAGAAATCAAACGGCCGGTCGAATTTCTCACCTGGGGGCTTCGTCTCTTCTGGAGCCGACATGGTCTGATCTCCCGTGCTTCCCTTGACGCTGCCGTGCCGGTCCTGGACCGACCGGCTCCTAGGGGACACCGCGAGTCCAGGCCCGCGGACTGGGGAACCGGCGAAGCCGAACCCCAGTCTTTTTGCGGCCGTTGCCTCACGGTCTCGTCCCACTGTTCGCATAGGACATCGCCCCCGCGCTGTCAATCGTCGTGAGGGGCCGGGGACGAGAGGGTGGTCGCCGGGTGGTCGTCCGTGTGGCATAATGAACTTCGTCGAGACGATGCGGCGATGCGCCGGAGAGACTTCGACGAGCTGCGCTCGCGCGCCCCCAACTCGCCCGGACTTTCCCGGTGCTTCCTCCAGTCAGGCCCGTGGCCGCGCGCTGGAACCACGGACGTCTCGCGCCCGAGCCGTTCCCGCGGCCGGTCTCCTCTTTTTCGGAGATTCCACATGATGAACCCAACCGCGCGACCGTGGCGGGGCGCAGGGTCACTGGTCGTGGTCGGCCTCTGGCTGTCGCTGACCTCCAGCTCCGCCCTGGCCGATGACTCCCCGGCTCTGTCCGAGCAGCTCCTCAATCTGGGCCGCCAGGCCCACGCCCAGGGCAATGCGGATCATGCCGCGACCTTCTTCCAGAAGGCCCTCCAGCTCGATCCCCAGAACGCCGAGGCGCGACAGGCTCTGGCCGACCTCACAGACACACGCCTGGCCCTCCAGGACCCTGCCGACGCCGCGCCCGCCGAGACCGAGTTGCCCCCCGCACCACCCGCCGAGGCGACGCTGGAAGCGGCCGATCAGCTCGAACAGGTCCGCATCCAGCAGTTGAACACCGCCGTCCGCGAACGCCAGCAACGCGCCCGCGACCTGCTCAACGCCCAGCAGCCCGACGCCGCCATCGACCAGCTCCGCCTGGCCCTCAGCGCCTTGCAGGTCGCCGAGGACGTCCCCCAGGCCGTCCGCGACCAGCTCGAACGCGAACTCCGCGTCCAGATCCTCGCCACCGTCCGTCGCCAGGAATACCTCGAAATGGACCTCGTCGAGGCCCAGCGTCTCCAGGCCGCCGCCACCCAACGCGCCCGCGCCCTGGCCGACCTCGATGCCGACCGCGAGGTCGTCAACGCCCTGATGACCCAGTTCGATATGCTGATGGCCAAGGGACAGTACAACGTCCTCTTCAACGGCGGCATGCGGCGACATCGCCGCCGCCACCGCGCCGTTCTACGACGCCCGCATCGTCTGCCCAGCAGTCCCGCGCCCTCGACCCCCGCGCCACCGCCCCCGCGCCGGCGTGCTCGGTCGCGCCAGTTCAAGGGCTTCCTGGCGCAGGAGCTGGCCTTCGAGGAGCTCAAGGAATATCGCTCCATGCTCACGTTGCAGGACGTCGACCGCACCGCCGTGCCCTTCCCCGACACGATCACCATCGAGTATCCCCCCGCCGAGCACTGGCGGGAAATCAGCGAGCGTCGGATCCAGCAAGTACGAGAGCGTCTGGACCTGGAGCAACCGCGACGAAGACCACGGCGATCTGCAACGAGCTGGACAAGCCGATCTCGATGCCCTTCGGCAACGAAACGCCGCTGGAAGACGTGCATCAAGTACATCAAGACGGCGACCCAGACGCCGGCCTGCCCGACGGCATCCCGATCTACGTCGATCCGGCCGGCCTGAACGAGGCCGAGAAGACGATGCAGTCGCCGATGACCCTGGACCTGGAAGGCGTGCCGCTGAAGAAGACGCTGAAGCTGCTGCTCAAGCAGCTTGGACCTGGCCTACACGGTCAAGGACGGTCTGATGACGATCACCTACATTTCGTCGAAGGATCAGCCGACCGAGATCCGGGTGTACCCGGTGGCCGACCTGGCGATGATCCCGCTCTCCTGATGATGGGCGGCGGTGGCGGCGGCATGATGGGTGGCCGAGGTGGTATGGGCGGTGGCATGGGCGGTGGCATGGGAGGCATGGGCGGTGGCATGGGAGGCATGGGCGGTGGCATGGGAGGCATGGGCGGTGGCATGGGCGGTGGCATGATGGGTGGCATGGGCGGCATGATGTCGATGCCCCCGCTCCCCCCGCAGTCGCCGCTGGCCGCTCACGACGCCAATCGGCCGCGGGAAGACAACTGAGCCACACCAAGCTGACCTATTCCCCAGTTTCCCGGCGAGGGGCCGCGACGCTCAGGGCGTCGCCGGCCCCTCGGCCGCTACTGGGCTCAACCATGTGCTATAATTGACACCGTCCCCCTGACAATTCGGCTGTCATCGGACCCTTCCTGTCATGGCCTCGCGTCGCGACGTTGCGACGCGCCCCCAGCGCCGAACGAACTTCACAATAGGCAAGATGCCTTCGCTAATCAATTGGTACTAAAGAAGTTATTCCCCGACGCCTGGCGACAACGAGAGCGTCCCATCGGCGTCCTCACACCGTCTCGGAGGCGTCCCGGGCGCGTCGCCAGAGCGTTCCCGGACCGTCCCAAATCGTTTGTGTGCGGTCAAACAAAGCAGCTCTTGCCGCCCGCCCTGGGGTTCCGTGGGCGGGGGATCGAATTTCGTGCGCGGTGGCTTCGTCTCTTTCAGGAGCCGACATGGGCAGACCTCTCGCCCTTCTGATCGCGCTGCCTGACCGTTCCCGATCCGACCAGCTCCTCGGGGATACTGCGACGGCTGGCCGTGTGGCGACGGTTTTCCAACCTTGCGGGGCAGCTCCCCAAGGGCGGGCGGCATTCGCCGGGTGGTTGTCCGTGTGGCATAATGAACCTCAACGAGACGATGCGGCCCAACCCCAGGAGAGTCCGCGACGAGCCCTGATCTGAGCTGCCCGAGCCATTCCGACCCTTGTCCCGGTTCGGTTCGTGGCAGTAGACTGGACTCGTGGATGTCTCACGCTCGAGCCGCTCCCTCGGTCGGTCTCCCCCTCATTTCGGAGATTCCTCTGATGTCCCCCACCGCGCGATCGTGGAAGGGCGCCGAGTTGCTGGTCGCGGCCAGCGTGTGGCTGTCGCTGCCCGGCAGCCTGGCCCTGGCCGAAGACACCCCGACTCTGTCGGAGCAGCTCCTGGCTCTGGGCCGCCAGGCCCGCGCCCAGGGCAACTCCGACCATGCCGCAACCTTCCTCCAGAAGGTGCTTCAGCTTGATCCCCAGAACGCCGAAGCCAGCCAGGGCCTGGCCGACCTCAACGTGATGCGTCTCGCCCGGCAAGAGCCCGCCGACGCGGCGCCGGCCGAGGCCGAAGTGCCGCCGGCTCCGCCTGCCGCGGTGGCACCCGAGGCGACGCTGGAAGCGGCCGATCAGCTCGAACAGGTCCGCATCCAGCAGTTGAACACCGCCGTCCGCGAACGCCAGCAACGCGCCCGCGACCTGCTCAACGCCCAGCAGCCCGACGCCGCCATCGACCAGCTCCGTCTGGCCCTCAGCGCCTTGCAGGTCGCCGAGGACGTCCCCCAGGCCGTCCGCGACCAGCTCGAACGCGAACTCCGCGTCCAGATCCTCGCCACCGTCCGTCGCCAGGAATACCTCGAAATGGACCTCGTCGAGGCCCAGCGTCTCCAGGCCGCCGCCACCCAACGCGCCCGCGCCCTGGCCGACCTCGATGCCGACCGCGAGGTCGTCAACGCCCTCATGACCCAGTTCGATATGCTCATGGCCAAGGGACAGTACAACGTCCTCTTCAACGGCGGCATGGGCGACATCGCCAGCCGCCACCGCGCCGTTCTACGACGCCCGCATCGTCTCCCAGCATTCCCGCGCCCTCGACCCCCGCGCCACCGCCCCCCGCGCCGGCGTCCTGGTCAGCCAGTTCAAGGGCTTCCTCGCCCAGGAACTGGCCTTCGAGGAGCTCAAGGAATACCGCGCCATGCTCACCTGGCAGGACGTCGACCGCACCGCCGTGCCCTTCCCCGACACCATCACCATCGAGTATCCCCCCGCCGAGCACTGGCGGGAAATCAGCGAACGCCGCATCCGCAAGTATGAGAGCGTCTCGCTGGAGCAACGCGACGAACGCACCACGGCCATCTACAACGAGCTGGACAAGCCGGTCTCGATGCCCTTCGGCAACGAAACGGCGCTGGAAGACGTCATCAAGTACATCAAGACGGCCACCCAGACGCCGGCGCTGCCCGACGGCATCCCGGTCTACGTCGATCCGGCCGGCCTGAACGAGGCCGAGAAGACGCTGCAGTCGCCGATCACCCTGGAGCTGGAAGGCGTGCCGCTGAAGAAGACGCTGAAGCTGCTGCTCAAGCAGTTGGACCTGGCCTACACGGTCAAGGACGGCCTGATGACGATCACCTACATTTCGTCGAAGGATCAGCCGACCGAGATCCGGGTCTACCCGGTGGCCGACCTGGCGATGATCCCGCTCTCCTTGATGATGGGCGGCGGCGGCGGCGGCATGATGGGTGGCGGTATGGGCGGTGGCATGGGCGGTATGGGCGGTGGCATGGGCGGTATGGGTGGCGGTATGGGCGGTGGCATGGGCGGTATGGGCGGTGGCATGGGCGGTATGGGCGGTGGCATGATGGGTGGTGGTATGGGTGGCATGATGTCGATGCCCCCGCTCCCGCCGCAGACGCCCCTGGGCCCCCAGGACAACACCTATCTGCAAAAAAAAAGGAACTGAGCGGCTTTAACCTTCCCAATTCCTCCAGTTTCCCGGCGAGGGGCCGCGACGCTCAGGGCGTCGCCGGCCCCTCGGCCGCTTCGATGCCCCCCCAACGACCGGCCGCGACGCGTCCTGGTCAGCCCGCCGCCTCACCCCTGGTGCCGATCCTCAACTACGACCAGCACTACCGGACCCACGACACGACGCCCGCCCAGCTCATGGTGGACCTCCAGTGGCTCCGACGCGAGAAGCGGTTCCTCGACGTCGAGCAAGCCATCCAGGCGTATTTGAAGTATCACGGCAAGAAGGCCGAGTCGTGGATGTACCTGCTGCTGGCGGTGGCCTTCGAGGTCAACGGCCGGGGCGAGGCGAGCGTGAAGTCGGCGCTCGGCTGGGCGGGCTACCTGGCCCGTCGCCAGGGCGACCCGTTCACCTTGATCGAGGTGGCGGATGTCCTCTTGATCCGCGGCTATCACGCGATCCCGCTGCCCAACGGTCTGCCGGCGGTCGGTCCGGGTGAGTTGCTGGACATGGCCGCCGAGAAGGCCCCGCAGCGACCGGAGCCAATCCTCCTCTCGCTCCTCCTGGCCGAGAAGACGCTCGATGCCGACCGCATGGCCGACACCATGGATCGCCTGCTCTCGCTGGGCTGGCCGGGCCTCGATGAGACATGGCGTCGCGAAGGGCGCCGGAGGGTCGAGGAAATGGCCAAGCGGCTCCGCGAGGAAGGTCGGAGCGAACCGGCCCACGATCTTCTCGATCGCCTGGACCGGGCCGAGGCCCGCGATCTGTTCCTCCGATTGACCTGGTCGGGCGATGCCGGCCTGGACCTCGCCGTCGAGGAACCCCTGGGCGCGAAGGCCGAGCCGCTCCGGCCGCGGACCGTCTTCGGGGGCGCGATCGTCAAGAGCGGCCGGGGCAAGCACCCGGAGAGCGTTTATACCTGCCCGCTCGGATTCGATGGTGACTACCAGGTCCGCATCGAGACCCTCTACGACAACCCCAAGGACCCCGCCCGCAACGTCACCCTGGAGATCGTCACCCACGAGGGGACACCCCAGGAACATCGGGAGACGAAGGAACTGACCCTGCCGCTGAAGGAGCCGGTAACGGTCCACCTCCAGGGCGGCCGCCGCAAGAAGGTCCTGCCCTACACGGCACCCGCCCGGATCGTGCTGGTGCCCGAGGGCCAGGAAACGCCCACCGCGAAGCCAGCCCCCAACGCGGAATCGCCGGACGTGCAACCGCCCACCGCCGCGGACGCGGCCCAGTTGCTCCGCCAGGGCGTCTCGCCTGCCGGTCGCTCCTCGGGTGCCACGATCCGGCCCGACAAGCCCCGCTCGAAGTCCACGACGAAGGGCGGCAAACCCTGAGTCGACCCCTGGAGACGGCGCGACCGGTTGGAAAGGAGCCGGCCGGCGCGGTATAGTCGGCAAAGTCCGTGACCCGCCGTTTGAGGCGGAGCGCGGTCGGGAACAGACCTGGCACCTCTCCCGCACGGATCGTGTGCACCGAGATTCACCGCCTCGGACCCGACGCTCCCCCAATGTGCAGGAGCCCCCGCGCAGGGAGCCGGGGAGGAGTCCTCCACCATGCGAGCCAGCACGAAACCAGAACTACGACCGGAACGGACCGGCCAGATCGCCCTGATGCTCCTCCTCCTTGGCGTCGCTCCGGCGATCGCCCAGGAGGACCCGGCCGGAGCCCTCTCAGCCCGCTTCCGGGAGGCCGCCCGCAAGATCCTGCCGGCGGTCGTGACCGTAAGGTCGGTCGGCGGTGCGGAGCTGATCCTGCCGGACGTGCCCCCCGGGTTCCCGCGACCGCTCCTCCCCGGGCTGCCGCCGGTCGGGCGGCAGTCGGCGGCCTCCGGCGTGGTCCTCGACGCCGCGAAGGGCCTGATCCTCACGACCAACCACGCCATCGGAGAGTCCGCGGCCATCGACGTGATCCTGGCTGATGGCCGGAGCCGCAACGTCCAGCGGATCGCCCGCGACCCGAGGAGTGACCTGGCCTTGTTGACGATCGACTCCGACGGCCTGAACTTGACGGCCGCCGAGTGGGGCGACTCCGAGGCGCTCGACCTCGGCGACTGGGTGCTTGCGATTGGCCAGCCGTTCGGGCTCACAGGCACGGTGACGAGTGGGATCGTCGGCGGCAAGGGGCGGTCGATCAACCCGAGCCAGTATGAAGACCTGATCCAGACCGACGCCGCGATGTACCCCGGCAGCTCGGGCGGCCCGCTAGTGGACCTCCGGGGCCGGGTCGTCGGCATCGCCACCGCGACCCAGAGGCGAGGCAGGTCGGACGAGGGAATCGGCTTCGCGATCCCAGCCTCTCGGGCCAGGCGCGTGGCGGACGACCTGGCGGCCACCGGGCGGGTCCGACGGTCGTACCTGGGCGTCCGGATCGAAGGCCCCGATCCACAGAAGGTCGCGGAGCAGGGTCGGAACGCCGGCGTTCAGGTTGGCACCTTGGCGTCGGGGAGCCCGGCGGAGGAAGCGGGCCTCCAGGTGGGCGACCTGATCGTCCGCGTCGGCAACCGCCCGATCGCGTCGCCGGGCGAGCTTCAGGCGGTTATCGAGTTCGCACCGATCGGCGAACCTCTGGAATTGACGATCCGACGCGGGGACCAGAGCGCACCCTGGACGTCAATCCGGCCGAGATGCCGGGTGAGGTCACGATTCCCGAGGAGCCGATCCGACCCGGCCTCCTGCCGCGTCCCCGCGCCGAGCGCCGGCTCCCGCCCAGGCTCCAGCCTCAGCCAGCCGAGGAGGCCGGAGCCGCGACGGAGAAGCTCCCGAAGCTGGGACTCCACCTTGCCGAACCGACGGAGGAGCTAGCCCGCCAGTTCGGTTACGACCCGACCCCCGAGGGCGTGTTCGTCGTCTCGGTCGATCCCGAAAGTCGGGCCGATCGGGACGGCATCGAGCCGGGCATGGTGATCCTGCAACTGGGGAGCACCCGGGTCCGGAACCTTCAAGACGCGATCCAGATCCTGGAAGAACGCGACCCCGCGAGCGATCTGGTTGTCCAGGTGCAGATGATGGGGAAGACCGGCTACCGGGTTCTCCTCGCCAGACCCCTTCCAAGCAAGGGGGCGGATCGCCCTTGAGCCGGTGCCGCGAGGCGCCGAGATCGAGCCAACACAACGAGAAGTCTGCCCTTCCCACGGAGGGGACCGCCGCATCCGGTTGAGTTGAGAGAGGACGCTCATGCCCCGCAGAATCCTCGTGGTGGACGACACGCCCTTGATCCGTGAACACCTCCGTGTCCTTCTGGCCAAGGACGGCCACGAGGTCGAGACCGCAGCCGACGGTCACTCGGCGCTCCAGGCTCTGCACGATCGGACGTTCCATCTGCTGATCACCGACTTGCGAATGCCCGAGACCGATGGCCTGGAGTTGCTGGCGACAATCCGAACCGAGAAGCTGCCGATGGGGGTGATCGTCCTGACCGGCTACGGCGATACCCACGTGGCGCTCGACGCGATGAAGTCGGGCGCTGATGACTTCGTCACCAAGCCGTATGAACCCGACCACTTCCGCTTCCTCGTGCGACGGATTCTCGAACGTCGCCAGCTCCACGACGAGCTTCAGCAGCTCCGCCGCCAGCTTCGCGAGGACTATAGCTTCCAGAACATGGTCGCCAAAAGTCCGAAGATGAATCGCGTCTTCGACCTGATCGGCCAGGTCGGCCCGCACCCCTCGACCGTCCTGATCCACGGCGAGACCGGGACGGGCAAGGAGCTGGTCGCCCAGGCGATCCACTCCGCGAGCGGTCGGCGGGGCAAGCTCGTGGCGGTCAACTGCGCGGCGCTGAGTGAGTCCTTGCTGGAGAGCGAGCTGTTCGGCCACGAGCGCGGGGCCTACACCGGCGCCGATCGCCGCAAGGAAGGCCGGTTCGAGCTGGCGCACGGCGGCACGCTCTTCCTCGACGAGATCGCCGAGATCTCGCCGGCCGTGCAGGCGAAGTTACTCCGGGTGCTCCAGTCCGGCCAGTTCGAACGGCTGGGCGGAACCGAGACGCTCACGGTTGATGTCCGCCTGGTCGCCGCCAGCAACAAACGGCTGGAAGACGAGGTCAAGGCCCGCCGGTTCCGCTCGGACCTCTTCTACCGGCTGAACGTGATCCGCCTCGACCTGCCGCCGCTCCGCGATCGCAAGGAGGACATCCCGCTGCTCGCAACTCACTTCGTCGAACGCAACCGGGGGATGAGCACCCCGCCCGTCACCGAGATCGAGCCCGAGGCAATGCAGGCTTTGATCGAGCACGACTGGCCGGGCAACGTCCGCGAGCTGGAGAACGCCATCCGGGCCTCGATCGCGCTGGCGGATGGCCCGGCGATCCGTCGCGACTGTCTACCGCCGACCGTCGCCCCTCGGCCGGCCTCCGGGCCCACCTCGCCCTTGATCGACATCGAGCGCCCCTTGCCCGAGATGACCGAAGACCTGATCAGCCGCGTCGAACGCGAGTACCTCTCGCTGTTGCTCACACGCTACAAGGGTAACGTCGCCCGCTGCGCCCGTCACAGCGGCCTCTCGCGACGTAGCGTGACCCAGAAGCTCCAGAAGTACGAACTCGACCGGAGCCTCTACAAGTCGATCCTCTCCCCGGACCCATCTGACGACTTTGCGGACGAGCTATCCTGAACCACGAAATCGAGCCAGGCGTTGGCGAGCCCAGCCGGCACGGTGCACCCGACAGGAGCAACGCGTCTCAAACCGCGGGCCGGGAAACGGGGGACAGGCCCTCGAAGTCCCGGCGCCAGTCCCCGTTTCCCGGCCAGGAATCCCTTCCCGAATCGCCCCCAGGCCACGATTCCAAGGGCAGAACGCTCCACGACCACGAACCCACGATTCCGGTTGAGGTCATGGACGGACACCGTCGCGACGTGGCCTGGAGAATTGAGCGAGGGCCGTATCGACCAGGCTGGGACTGAGGCTCAGCGTCGAGGCGGTCGGGGGCGGAGCGATGAGCGCGGTTTCCGACAGACCCACCCAGATCCCGGGCCCGATGCCGGTTTCCTGCTGAGCGGCGTTGTTGGTGTTTCCACTGTCGTTGAGTCCGCCAACCTCGGAGTCGTCGAGCCCGCGACCGGGCAATTGAGTGAGGATCGGCCGGCCGCCGAAGAGGGTGCCCTGGCCAAACTGGAAGCCGCCCTGGTTGCGGACGTAGAGCGTCGAGGTCGAGGGTTGATAGACCGTGATCTCGCTCTGGCCGTCGCTGTCAATGTCCTGGAAGAACGGCTGAGGATTGCCGCCGAAGAGGGTGCCCTGGCCGAACTGGTACGCGCCGAAGTTGCGGATGTAGAACGTCGAGGTCGTCGGCTGGAAGACGACCAGATCCGGCTGGCCATCGTCGTTGAAGTCGCCGATCTGAGGAACCGGCTGACCGCCGAAGAGGGTGCCCTGACCAAACTGGATAGCGCCGACGTCCTTGATGTAAAACGTGGAATCCGTGGGCTGATAGACGACCAGGTCGGCGCGGCCGTCGCCGTTGTAGTCGGTCACGATCGGCACGGGCTGGCCGCCGAAGTTGGTGCCCTGGCCAAACTGGATGGCGCCCATGTTCCGGATGTAGAAGGTGGAGGTCGAAGGTTGATAGACGGCCAGGTCGTCGTGGCCGTCGCCGTTGAAATCGGCGATAATCGGCTTGGGATTGCCCCCGAAGAGAGTGCCCTGGCCGAATTGAACCGCGCCGACGCCTTGAATGTAGAACGTCGAGGTCGAGGGCTGGAAGACGACGAGGCTGTCCAGTCCGTCGCCGTCGAGGTCGGCGAAGAGCGGGACCGGGTTGCCGCCGAAAGTGGTCCCCTGGCCGAATTGAACCGCGCCGACGCCCTGGATGTTAAACGTCGAGGTCGTCGGCTGGAAGACGACGAGGTTCTGTGGCTGGTTGTCTTGCGAGGCGCCGCGGTCGTGGGGCACGACCACCGTGGCCGTCTGCTGGGCGGCATTCCCAGCATTGTCCTGGGCATTGACACGGATGAGGTACTGCCGACCGTCCAGATCGTCGCCGTGGCGGCTGGCGTCAAGCGTCACGTAGAAGTCGAAGTGGCCGTCGGGCGCGACGGTGATGATCTGGTCATGGGGCGGGACCTCGGCGTACTCGTCCAGGATCCGGTAGGTCACGGGAGGAGCCAGGCCCGACTGGTCCGTGCCGTTGTCGGTGACGCTGCCGGTGACGTGAACCCGGATCATCTTGTGGTTCGGTGGCCAGAGCGTGGACGGATCGGCCGCGAGGGTGATGACCGGCGGCGTGTTGTCGGGTCCAGCCAGAAGCCGGCGCTCCTCCAGCGGGTCAAAGCCGAGGCTCGGGCGGCGTTGCCTGCGGGGCTGACGCGCAGGGAGACTTGGCGACCATCGGGGGGTCATGGATCAGGATCCTCCATTGCAAGTTCGTGCGATGGCGGGGTGCAGTCGATGCGTTAGGGCGTCGTGCCATGCAAGCCGAGGGACGTCCAACGACCCGCCTTCGGCGCCGGGTCGGTGCTGGTCGCCGCTGCGCAGGGGCGTTGCGGACCCACCACCGGGTGGAAATCATTTTCGCCCGGAAATCGACCGAAAGCAACGGTTCGGTTCGGATTGGACAGGTTCTGTCCAACCCGACCAAGACATCAGAGCAATCCGCATACCAACACTCTCTGAAACCGGCAGATCGCGGGCTCAGGAGCGGACCTGACCATCGCCGACGACGATCCACTTGGTGCTCGTCAGTTCGCGGAGGCCGCAAGGGCCGCGGGCGTGGTACTTGTCGGTGCTGATACCGATCTCGGCGCCCAGGCCGAGCTGGCCGCCGTCGTTGAAGCGGGTGCTGGCGTTGACCATCACGGCCGAGCTGTCCACCTCGGCCACGAACCGGCGCGCGGCGGCCAGGTCGTCGGTGAGGATCGCCTCGGTGTGGCTGGAGCCGTGGCGAGCGATGTGGGCGATCGCTGCGTCGAGTGAATCGACGACACCGACAGCGAGGATCAGGTCGAGGAACTCGGTGTCCCAGTCGGCCGGCCCGACCGGCTTCATCGACGGCACCAGGGCACGGGCCGCCTCGTCGCCGCGAAGTTCGACCCCGGCTTGACGGAGCGCCTCGGCCGCCAGCGGCAGGAAGCTCGGGGCGACGTCGTGATGCACGAGCAGGGTCTCGGCGGCGTTGCAGACGCCCGGGCGCTGGACCTTGGAGTTCAGGACCACGCGGAGGGCCATCGCTTCATCGACGCGCGCATCGACGTATACATGGCAGTTGCCCTGATAATGTTTCATCACGGGCATCGTCGCCTCGGCGGCGACGCGACGGATCAGCCCTTCGCCGCCGCGGGGGATGGCCAGGTCGATGCGATCGGCCATGCCGAGCAGGAGGCCGACGGCCTCGCGGTCGGTCGTCGGGACGAGTTGAACGGCGTCGCGGGGCAAGCCAGCGGGCTCCAGCTCGTCGGCGAGGACGCGGTGCAAGGCCCGGTTCGAGTGAATCGCCTCCTTGCCGCCGCGGAGGATCACGGCGTTGCCGCTCTTGGCGCAGAGGGCCGCGGCGTCGGCGGTGACGTTAGGACGGCTCTCGTAGATGAACAGGACGACGCCGAGCGGGACGCGAACCTGCTGCACGTCGAGCCCGTTCGGCCGATGGCTCGAACGCACAACCTCGCCGATCGGGTCGGCGAGCCCCTTGACATCATGGAGGGCCTGGGCGATGTCGTCGAGGCGGCGGGGGTTGAGGGTCAGGCGGTCGATGGCGGCCCTGGTGAGGCCGAAGCCGGGGGCGGCCTCGACATCGCGGGCGTTGGCAGCGAGCAGTTCCTCGGAGCGCTCGCGGAGGGCGCTGGCGGCGCGGGTGAGCCAGCGGTCCTTGGAGTCACCGCGGGCGATGGCGAGGAGCCGGGAGGCCGCTCGGGCGCGGTCGGCGAGGTCGCGGCAGAGGGTTGGGAGGTCGGTCGCGTGGACGTCTTCACTCATGGTCGTGCTTCCCAGCCGTGAACCGCACTCCAGACCTTGACCGCGTCGGCCATCGGACCGACGTCGTGGACCCGCACCACGTCGGCTCCTTGGGCGAGCGCCGCCAGGGAGGAGACGACGGAGGCGGTCACGCGCTGATCGACGGGCCTCCCGGTGATCATGCCGAGAAACCCCTTGCGCGAGGTGCCCAGCAGGAGGGCACAACCCAGGTTCGCAAACCGGGGGAGGTTCCGCAAGAGCGCCAGGTTGTGGTCGAACGTCTTGCCGAAGCCGATTCCGGGGTCGAGGGCGATCCGCTCGCGGGCGATCCCGAAGCGGCCGGCGGCATCGGCCTGGCGGGCCAGGGAATCATAAACGTCGTTCACGACGTTCTCATACTTCGGGTCGGCTTGCATCGTCTGCGGCGTGCCGGCCATGTGCATGAGGACGACGCCCGCGGTCGACTCGGCGACGACGAGAGCCAGGGCTGGATCGCGGAGTCCGCCGATGTCGTTGATGATCGCGGCGCCGGCGTCGAGGGCGCGTCGGGCGACCTGGGGCTTGGTCGTGTCCACGGAGATCGGCACCGTCACCGCCTCGGCGATCGCTTCGAGCGCCGGGAGCACGCGGCGGAGTTCCTCGTCGAGCGAGACGGGCCGGGAGCCGGGTCGGCTGGATTCGCCGCCGAGGTCAAGCAGGTCGGCCCCCTCGGCGACGAGTCGAGCGGCGTGGTCGGCGGCCGAGGCGGGTTCGGGCCATCGGCCGCCGTCGGAGAAGCTGTCGGGCGTGACGTTGACCACGCCCATGATCCGGGGCCGACCGTCGCCGGCCACCGTGCGGCCGTTCGCCTGCCAGGGTCTCATGGTGTGACTCCGGGAGTGCCCGGGAAAACGGTCTCGGAATGGACAGGGCGGCCTCAGCGACGGATGCGCGCGGCGTCCTCGTCCTCGGCTTCCTCGGGATATTCTTGCTTATCGGCCAGTTCGCGAGCACGATCGCGATCGCGCTGGAGGTATTCGGGACCCCAGGGGTCTTCCATCATGTTGACGATGTCGCGGACGATGATCTGCATGAGCTTCATGAAGCCGACACCCGCCGTCTCGCCGATTTCGGGGTAGAACGAGGCCGACTCCATGACCTGAGCGGCCGGGATCGTGCGGTCGGTGGTTGTGCCGCTCCGGTTGTCGGTGAAGGTGACGTTGACCCGCATCGAGGCCATCAGGTGGCGAGGGAGGTTGTACGGGTTCTCGACCATGACGTTCTTGTCGTCGAAAAGGATCACGCCCTGGAGCGTGGCATCGGCCTCGTCCGGGTCCTGGACGACGCGGAAGGGCGTGCGCTCGTTGATCTCGTCAATCAGAAGCTGGGTGATCTGGAGGTTGATGTCGCGTCGGAAGACGATGGAGCGGAAGACCGGGACATAGACGGTCTTGATCGAGGGGTTGTAGGGCGGCCGAAGGTGGTAGCCGCAGCCACTCAGGACGAGAACCGCCAGCGCCAGGGCGACACGATTGAGCCAGAGGCGAGTCATGGACGGGACTCCCGGTCTCCGAAGGCCGAGGCGACCGCCCGAGGGGGTCACGTCAGCCGGTTCCTGCTGCATCAGACGGCAAACGCCACGAGGCTCACGGTCCGTTGTACGACCCGTTGCCCATGCTGCCCATCCCCATGCCGCCCATCCCGGCGCCGAGCTCATCATGGAGCCCATGCTGGAGCCCATGTTGTAGGGGTCCGGGCGCCGGGGGTGGTCATGATCTTGCTGGGCAAGACCTCCTTGCGGGGCGCCTTGGCGATCAGATCAAGCTCGGCCTTGGACTTGGCGGCCCACTGGCTCTGGGGCCATCGGGTGCGGACCTCGGCAAAGTTCATCTCGGCGGCGCCGGGGTAGCCGGTCTGGCGATAGAACTCGCCGCGACGGAAGGTGACCTCGGCCTGCTGGTCGTTGATCAGGTCGAGGCTATGGGAGAGGAACTCGCTGGTCTTTGCGTCGCGTTCGGGGAACGCGGCCATCGTGCGACGGATCAGCTCGCGGGCCTTCTCCAGACCGTCGGAGTCGTAATGGGGACCGACGTAACCCTTGAGTTTCGCGTCGATGCTGCGAACGTGGGCCTGGAGCAGGAGCGGGCTCTTGATGTGGTCGGAGATGAGCTGATCGTAGTAGATGGAGGCTTCCTCGTAGTTGCCCTGGTCGTAGTAGTAGTCGGCGATCCGCATGACGGCGTCATCGGCGAGCGGGCCGAGGGGGTCGTGGTGGCGGACGTGCTCGAGGATCTGGAGGGCATGGCCCTTGACGTCCACCATCGGCAGTCGACCGTTGAAGCGGTCGCCCCACTGCTCGCGTTTCTCGGGAGGAGACTTGGGATTGGCGGCCTCCAGCCAGTCGATCGCGATCGCGTATTCGCGAGCGGCGACCTTCTCCATGAACTGCGTGCCCGGATACGTGGTGGCGAGCTTGGCAAAGGTGTCATTGGCCTCGGTGAGCTTGCCCTGCCGGTACTGCGATTCGGCCAGGTAGAACAGCACCCGCTCGCCCCAGGGAGCGTGGCTGCGACGCCGCGGTGAGAAGAGGCCGGGCTGGAGCGTGGCGTTGCGGCTGCTCGAGCCGCCGAAGCCGGCGAAGCCGTTCGCGGAGAAGCCGCCGCTCATCGGGTCGCCGTTGAAGGCCGGTGCGCTGGAGTGGACCTTCTCGCGATCGAGCTTGGTGAAGATCCGCTCGGCCTCGGCGAGCTTGCCCTCGTTGTAGAGTTTCATGGCGGAGTCCAGCTCGGCCTGGGTGGCCGGGTCTGGCTTGGAGACGGTGCCGCCGACTGTCGGGTCGTTGACGGTGCCGGCGCGGGCGACCTCCGGGTCGATCGTCCTGGGGGCATTCTCCGGCCGGAGCAGGCGAGCGATCGGCCCGCGCGAATCGCCGACCTCGGCCTCCGTCGGAGGGGGAGCGAGGACGCCGTCGTTGGCGATCTTCCAGCGGGCCAGCGGTCCGACCCCCGACTGGCAGCCGGTCGCGGCCAGGACCACCAGCGCAGCCCAGGCGCATCGGGGACGCCGCAGAGGTCGGTTCGGTTGGGTCGTCGGCATCAGGACGGGCTCCGACGGATCGGTTCGGGTCGTAGAGAGGCGCGGTTCGGCCGGGTTGAATCGATCGGAGTTGCGGGTTTTTCACCGGTCAATGACGGATGACCAGTGCAAGAAGTGACATCCGAGCGTTCGACACAAATCCCGGAGGATGGGCCGGATCAACGGGACAGGCTGTCGTCCGATCCTCCCGCGACCCGGCTCTCAACCCTCGGCGCCGAGCAAGGGGAGCATCCGGGGCCGTCGGCCGAGGTGGTGGCTGATGACCGCCCCGATCGTGGCGCGGACCGGCCCGAGGATCGGGCCGCCGAGCGCGGTCCGCGCCAGTCCTGGCCCGGGGACGCCAGCCGACGGATCGCCTCCAACGTCCGGCCCGAGAGGGTGGCCACGTGCGGCTGGCCAGGACGGCAGCTCACGCAGAGGACACCACCCGTCGCCAGGCCAAACGCCACCGAGTCGCCCCGTGCCTCGACCGTCGTCCCGCAGTGAACACAAGACTCCAGCGCCGGCATCAGGCCGAGTTCCCGCAGCAAGGCCAGCTCGAACCGGAGCACCCGGCGAGCCCGGAGCGCCGGGTCGCCGAGGTGGCGCAGGGTCACGACCGCCGCGTCGAAGAGGCGCGGGTGCGGGTCGTGATGGTCGGTCAGCTCGTGCAGGAGTTCGGCGACATAGAAGCCGGCGTACAGAGCCGCCAGGTCGCGGCGAAGGGAGTCGAAGCGTTCGAGAAGCACGGCCTCCGTCAGGAGGTCAAGCGACTCGGACGCCTTGTGGAGCAGCACGATATCGCAAACGCTCAGCAGGTCAAGTCCGGATTGGAACGGCGACTTCAAGCGCCTCGCCCCCTTGGCCAGGGCCGAGACCTGGCCCAGTTCGCGGCTGAAGAGCGTCAGGACACGACTCGTCTCGAAGACGTCCACCGAGCGGATCACCAGGGCCGGCGTGCGAATGGCGGGCACGGCGACCTCCTCGGGTGGAGTGGGCCGTTGGAGGATGGGTGTGGTCAGGGGCCGACGGCGGCGGTCTTGGCGCCGAGATCGAGGCGAAGGCGTCGAATCGAGTGATCGACGACCTCGACCACGGTGAACGTGACCGGGCCGACGCGGAACGTGGCGCCGGGATCGGGCACGCGGCCCAGGGCGTCGAAGGCCAGGCCGCCGACAGTTTGGTAGTCGCCGTCGGTCGGCAGGTTCAGGTCGAGCCGGTCGTTGAGGTCTTCGAGCGGCAGGGAGCCATCCACCTCGAAGATCGAGCCGCCGAGGGAGATCACCGGATCCTCGGGAGTCGGGACGTCGTGCTCATCGTCGATCGGGCCGACGATCTCTTCGAGCAGGTCTTCCAGGGTAATGAGGCCGGAGACACCGCCGTACTCGTCGAGCACGATCGCCATCTGGACGCGCTGCCGTCGCAGTTCTTCCAGCAGTTCGGTGGCGTTCTTGCTCTCCGGCACGAACAGGGCGGGGCGGGTGAGCTTGCGGATTGAGACAGACTTGCCCGGCTCGACCTCGATCAGGCGGGCGAAGAGGTCCTTGGCGTAGAGGATGCCGATGATGTCGTCGCGGTGTTCGCCGTAGAGGGGGATGCGGCTCAGGCCGGTGTCGATGAAGGTCCGCGCGGCCTCACGGGCGGAGGCGATGACCGGCAGCGCGGTCAGGTTCGAGCGCGGCGTCATGATCTCGGAGACGACGCGGTCGGCCAGCTCGACGGCTCGCTCGATCATCTCGCGGGTGGCTTCGGGCAGGTCGGCGGCGTCGAAGTCGTCCTCGTCGTCTTCACCGTTGGAGTGGTGGATCTCGACCTCCAGACTGGGCGGTCGAGGACCGCCGGCGGATCGTCCCTTGCGTCGATAGGCCATCGCTTCGAGCCCGCGAGCCAGGGAGGTCAACGGGGTCAAGAGCCGGCTCAGCCAGACCGCCACGGGCCAGGAGGAATCGAGGATCGACTCGGCCCAGACGCGACCGGAGATTGCCGCGACGACGTGTCCCAGGGCTCCGAGTCCCAGCGCGATGGCGACGATCGCCTCGCCGGTCAGGCCCGGCACGGCGCGGGCGGCGGCGGCGCCGAGCAGTGCGGCCAGTGCCAGGCCGGTCAAAACGGCCAGAGCCTCGGCGGAGCGCTCCACCTTCTCGTCGTGATGGGCGATTGCGTCGGCCCGGTCCGGGTGACCGCGGGACTCGCAGATCTCTTCGAGAAGGCTTCGCGAGTAGGTCCGCAAGGCCCGCGAGAGACAGATCGAGCCCATGTGCAGGGCCAGGAGCGACAGGCCCAGTCCGAGGACCCATCCGAGCGTCAAGCCGGCCACCGCTCGCCTCCCCGCGGCGCGTTGTCCAAGTCCCGGGAACACCCAGGGGCCTCGGCCATTGCGAACGTGTTGGTGATCCCCTCGCGGGTCAGGTGTTTGCCCTCGCGACGCCGCATCACGGCGGCGTCGCCTTCGTTGAGGTCATCATACCCGCAGAGGTGAAGCAAACCGTGAACCAAATAAAGCGCCAGTTCCGCCCGGGGATCAATTCCAGCGGCCCTGGCCGTCTCGGCGGCCATCTCCGCCGAGACGATCAGCTCGCCGGAAAGCTCCGACTCGCCCGGCTCGGAAAGCACGAAGCTGATGACGTCCGTCGGCCAGTCATGGCCGAGGTGTCGGCGGTTCAGCTCGTGAATCGCCGCGTTATCCACGAGAGCGATCGAGATCGACGATCGCTCGACGCCCTCGTTCTGGAGCATCCTCCGGGCCAGGCCCGCAAGGGCGTCGGGATCGGAGCGGAGATGCGACTGGGTGTCGGCGATCTCCACCTGGTGCCGGCCGGAGGCCGTCGGATCGGAGCCGATTGTCCGGGGACTACCAGGCTCCTGAGACGCTCGGTCTGACTGTTCCCTTTCCATCTCTGCCTATTGACTCAGCACTTCGCCAGGCCGACACGCCGCCTGACCGTCAGGCGGTGCGCTGCTCCGGATACTTGACCCGACCGTGATAGATGCCGATCAGGGACTTGATGAGGCTCTCGCGAATCTCGGCGATCTCGCGGAGCGTGAGGCCGCACTCGTCGAACTGGCCGTCGTCGAGTCGTTTCTGGATCAGCTCGCCGACGAGGCTATCGATGCGTGCGGGGGTTGGTTCGGTGAGGGTCCGGCTGGCGCTCTCGACCGCGTCGGCGATCATGAGGATGCCGGCCTCGCGACTCTGGGGCTTGGGACCCGGGTAGCGGAAGGCGCTCTCCTGCACGGTCGGGGCGTCCGGGTTGCCATCGCAGCGGCGAGTGGCCTCGCGGTAGAAGTACTCGACCAGCGTGGTCCCGTGGTGCTGCTCGATCAGGTCGATGATCGGCTGCGGCAGGTGGTGCTGCCGGGCCAGCTCGACGCCGTCCTTGACGTGGCCGATGATGATGAGCGTGCTCATCGCCGGGGCCAGGTTGGCGTGGCGATTCGCGGCGCCGGCCTGGTTCTCGACGAAGTAGTGCGGCTTGACCATCTTGCCGATGTCGTGAAAGTAGGCCCCGATCCGGATCAGGAGGGCATTGGCCCCAATGCGCTCGGCAGCGGCCTCGGCGATCGTGCCGACGGTCACCGAGTGGTTGTGCGTGCCCGGGGCGCGTCGGACCAGCTCCTGAAGGAGCGGGTGGGTGATGTCGCCCAGTTCCAGCAGGCTGATGCCGGTGACGATCCCGAACGTCTTCTCCACGAACGGCAGGCAGCCACCCAGGAAGAATCCGGCCATGAGGCCCCAGCCGGCCCGCCAGAAAGCGTCGTTGACGACCAGCTCGAACGAGTGGTTCTGGAAGATCCCCGAGGCCCAGGTCAGAACGAAGTAGCCGAGGGCCGCATACAGACCGACCTGGATCGGCTTGGTCCGCGTCCGGACCTCCCGCAACGGCAGGACGCCCGCCGCCGTGCCGCCGATCAGGACGAGGAAGTGCGCCATGCCAAAGCCGAGCGCCAGACTCGTCAGGACCGACAGGCCGAAGGCGACCATCAGGGCCATCTGCGGGTTGAAGGCGATCGCCAGGATCATCGACGTCAAGGCGACCGGGATCAGTTCGGCGTCCCACGGCTGGACGGCCAGCAAGCGGGCCACGCCCATCGTCACGACGAACAAGGCGCAGAGCACCGTGATCCGACGGTCGCTGCTCGCGACCTTCGGCTCGTGCCGCATGACGTAGTAGCCGATCAAGGCGAAGACCGCCGCCACCAGCACGACCACGGCCAGAGCCCGACGGAGCCGGTCCACGACACCAAGCTGCGTGTTGGCGACGTCATGTTCCAGCCGGAGCACGGAGAGATGGTCCTCGGTGATCCGCTCCCCCTGCTCGACCAGGACCTCACCCTTGTGGTAGTCGCGGAAGGCCTCGGCCACGGAGTTGGCGGCGGCCTCGCGCTCGTGCTTGGTCAAGCCGTCCTCGTACTGGAGGGTCGGCGTGCTGGCAAGGCGGTCGGCGATCAAAGCGAAGAGTCTCTGGCCGAGCTTCGGGCCGGTGAACGCCTTGGCGAATTCGGAGGCCACGGCGCCGTCAGACTTCTTGATGCGTTCGGGCAGGATCAGGTCCCGGGGGACAGTCACGGCCTCGACCGGCCGCTGGCCGACCTGGCGGATGCGGACCGTCGGCCGCGACTGGGCCTGTTCGTCGCGCGGCAGGGCGTCCGGCCCGAGCACGCCGTGGGCGATCAAGGGGGCGAAGGCCATCTGGATCTGCTGGTGCAGGGCCTCCTTGCGCTCGGGGCTGTCGGCGGCAGCGCGAATGTCGAGGAAGGTCGGCTCGTCGAGGCTCCAGGTGGTCGTGAGGTTCTCATCGAGCAACTCGCGCAGGCGGACCTCGCTGACGGCGTCCACCAGGTCGCGCAACTGCTCCGCCAGTTCCTTGATCGGGGCCGGATCGTTGGTCAGCAAGGGATCGACCGATTCGTAGCGGGCGCGACGATCGGCGTTGGTCTTGACCGGGTCCTTGCGGCGGAACTCCTCGACGCTGACCAGGACCGGGCGGCCGGGCCGCTGGCCGAGGCGGAAGGTGAACGGCGGCCCGTTGCCATGGACGATCGCGGCGGTGGCGACGACGGCGGCGGCGACCAGGCCGAGCCGCGTCAGGCGCGACCGCTGGCGGGCCTGCCGGGCCTGGCGGATATCGATCGGGTGGGCGGGACGGAGCTGGGCACGGGGTGTCGGCTTCGACCGACGTTTACCAAGGCTCATGGAAGGAGTCTCGGGCG
The DNA here is from genome assembly GCA_963752755.1 of uncultured Planctomycetales bacterium. Taxonomy (GTDB): domain Bacteria; phylum Planctomycetota; class Planctomycetia; order Isosphaerales; family Isosphaeraceae; genus CAVVZJ01. Next base: position 243,138 of record CAVVZJ010000022.1, read on the forward strand.
GACACGCGCCCGGCTCGGCCGGGTTCGCGTCGGGGTGCGCCGCGCCGACGTCGGCGCGGCTTCGGCCCGGCCGGAAAGCCGGCCGGACCTCGCCTCAACCCGGGGCGGGCAGGGTGGCCGCTCCTTCGACCGTCGCCGGTGTCGGCTCGGAAGCCACGACCACGTTGGGGCCGGGTACCGAGTCCGCCGCCGGCGCGGCTGGTGCGACCGCTTCGGAGGCTTCGTAGGCATCGACGATCGCCTGGACGAGCGGGTGCCGCACGATGTCGGCCCGACCCAGGGTCACGATCCCGACGCCAGGGACTTCCTTGAGACGCTCGACCGCATCGGCCAGGCCGCTGGCGGTCCCGGTCGGCAGGTCCACCTGCGTCGGGTCGCCGGTCACGACAATGCGCGCGTTCTGGCCCATTCGGGTCAGGAACATCTTCATCTGGGGCACGGTGGCGTTCTGGCCCTCATCGAGGATGATAACCGCGTCGTTGAGCGTCCGGCCCCGCATGTAGGCCAGCGGGGCGATCTCGATGAGATCGTTACCCATATACCGGCGGAGCTGATTGAAGTCCATCAGGTCGTGCAACGCATCCAGCAAGGGCCGCAAATACGGATTGATCTTGGCCTCGAGGTCACCGGGCAGGAAGCCGAGCCGCTCGCCCGCCTCGACGGCCGGGCGGACCAGCACCAGTTTCTTGATCTGACCACGTCGCAAGGCGGCCACGGCGCTCGCGACCGCCAGATACGTCTTGCCGGTGCCCGCCGGGCCGATGCAGAAGACCAGTTCCTTCTCGTGCAAAGCACGCAAGTAGTGGGCCTGACCCTCGCTCCGACCGCGCACCTGACGGCTGCCGTCGCCCCGGATCTCGATCGCACCGAACGCCCCGTCGTCGGTATCCTTGCCAACGACGTTGTCGATCACGTCGGCCACGTCACCCGAGGACAGTGTACGCTGTCGGCGATAAAGCCGGCGCATCTCCTCGAAGACCTGCCGTGCCTGCTCGACCCGATCCGGGTCGCCTTCCAGGCGGATCTCACCTCGACGGGCAAGGATCTTCACGCGGAGGCTATCGCGAACCTGCCTCAAGAGCTGGTCGCGACTGCCGAAGACCGCGAGCTCCTCGTCGTGGTTATCCAGATTGATCGTCACGTCTGGCATCGAATGCCCTTCGCCGACCCCTCCCGAGCCCGTGGAGTTCCGATCACCCACGGGCCCTCCATCCCCCTTGGGGGGCGGGCGTCGGACCATTATGGTCGCCCGTCGCAGAAAAACGCAACGTCGAGTCGGGAGGCGACGCTCCCGGACGCCGACACAGATCTTCATTCTCCGTTGATTGCCCCGGGTTCCGTTCGGCACGACGTCGGACCGATCTCCATTCTCTGGAAGGGTATTTTACGCCTCACCCTGCCTCCGGGAATGGCAAATCCGCAACAGGATACTGCGAAACCCAACGGGATACTCTCGGTCATCCGCAATCGACCATGAGGAGGCCTCGGCGTCGCGGAGTGATGAACCCGGAAGGATGGGGGCTTCGCGGGGTGTGCTACGGTCACCAAGCGGTGAATTCCCAAGCGTGGGTTCTCATCGAGGCCCCGACCCCGAACCGGCCACACTCAGGTTCCGAAGAGGAGCCAGTAGCCGTAGGCCACCGGTCCGGCGAACAGAAGCGAGTCCATGACGTCAAGCACTCCTCCGAAGCCGGGGAGCGTATCGGAGGCATCCTTGCGTGCACAGTCGCGCTTGATCATGGATTCCATCAGGTCACCAAGCTGGGCCGCAGCCGCCACCAGGAGCCCGAAGCCGGCACCGGCGACCCAGCCGGGAGCCGGGATGTCAAAGGTTCGCGCGATCCCGAAAACGATCAGGGCGGCAATCATGCCGAAGAACAGACCGCCGACCGAGCCTTCGATCGTCTTGTTCGGGCTGAGCACCGGCCAGAGCTTGCGACGCCCGGCGAGGCGGCCCAGGGTATAGGCCCCGGTGTCAGACCCCTTGGCCGAGGCGAGCAGGGCCGCCACCGGCACCAGGCCATGATAGGGCCCGTCAAGCCAGCGCATCTGGATCACAAAGCTTCCCAGGACACCGACATACGCCGTCGCCAGTACCGTGCCGGCGATCGTCGCCATGGTCCGTCCCGGCTTGACAAACTGGAGACTCTGCGCCAGGAAGGCAAACATCACCACCCCCACGAAGGCCCAGAGCGGCCAGGCCAGGGCGGTGATCGGTGCCGAGGGGAGATAATACGAGTCGCGCGGCAAGCGAGTGTCGAAGAAAAGATGCTCGCAAACGTGCGGCGCCCAGTTGGCCAGCGCGATCGCCAGCACGCCGCCGAAGACCGTGTTGCCCGACGGCCGGGCGCTGGTCGCGTTGAGCAGGCCGACCATCTCCAGCGCGACCCAACCCATGACCCCCGTCGTCAAGAATCCCCAGAGCGGATACCAGGGGGCAAACCAAAACTCATCGACGAACAGGACGGCCAGGATCAGCGCGACCAGGGTCAGCCCGGTCGCCAGGCGGTGGGCGAGCATGAAGGTGCCGCGTGCGGGGTTGGCGTCTGTCGGGTCAAGGGAGACGGTCGAACATCGCGACCGGAGCCCCGAGGATTCCGTATCTTATCAGCACGCCGACACCCTGCCATCCCCCCGTCGGCGTTTGATCCGCGGGTGGGCCGCCACGTTGCGCGGCTCAGGGTGCGGTGAGGACCCCGGCCGGCAAGGCTCCGAACTTCCGCTGGCGACGGGCGAAGGCCAGCAAGGCGGCGTGGAGGTCGCCGGCCCGGAAGTCGGGCCAAAGGACGTCGGTGACGTAGATCTCGGCGTAGGAAATCTGCCAGAGAAGGTAATTGCTCACGCGAAGCTCCCCGGCAGTCCGGATCAGGAGGTCGGGATCGACCATGCCGGCGGTATAAAGATAAGATTCAAAACGCCTTTCATCGATGTCGGATGGGTCGAGCCGGCCGGCGCGGACCTCCTCGGCCAGACGGCGGGCCGCGTCGGCAATCTCGGTCCGACCACCGTAGTTCACGGCCAAGGCAAGGACCATGCCCGTGTTGCCGGCGGTTTGCTCGATCGTGCGGTCGAGTTCCTTGAGCACCTCCGCCGGCAGGCCGTCGCGACGGCCGATCATCGTCAGACGGACGTTCTGCTCCATCAATTCCGTTCGCTCGGCAACGAGGAAGTGGCGCAGCAGGCGCATCAGGAACTTCAGCTCGCGAGGCGGACGCTTCCAGTTCTCGACCGAGAGGCAATAGAGCGTCAACTGCTCCAGACCAAGCCGGCAACCTTCCTCGACCATGGCGCGGACGCTGCGGATGCCGTTACGGTGGCCGACGATCCGCGGCAAGCCGCGACGCTCGGCCCAGCGGCCGTTGCCGTCCATGATGATGGCGACGTGCCGGGGCAATTGCTCAAGCCTCAGGCCCAGCGCGGCGATCGTCTCCAGGCCCTCCTCGGGGATCGGGTAGCTTGGCACGGGTAGGACCCCTCCTCGGATCAGATTCATCCCTCAACCTGCAGGGTCGCCGACCGGTCCGGTCCGACCGAGACGATCGCTACCGGCACACCGATCTGCGCAGCGAGGAACTGCACGTAGCGTCGAGCCTCGGCAGGCAGGTCAGACCACGACCGCGCGCCTGTGATGTCCTGCGACCAGCCGGGCAAGGTCTCATAGACCGGCCGGAACCGCTCCAGATCTTCCGCATGGGCCGGGAAGTCGCGAACGCGGCGCCCACTCTCATCCTCATAGGACACGGCCACGTGCAACGTCTCGATCCCGCTCAGGACATCGAGCAGCATGACGGCAATCTCGGTCGTGCCGCTGATCCGGGCCGAGTAGCGAACCGCTACAGCGTCGAACCAGCCGCAGCGTCGGGGACGGCCGGTGACGGTGCCGTACTCCTTGCCCACGCGTCGGATGCGCTCGCCGGTCTCGTTGTCCTGCTCGGTCGGGAACGGCCCGCCGCCAACCCGGGTCGTGTACGCCTTGACGACGCCGATCCAGCGGCCGATGTGGCGCGTCGGCACGCCCGAGCCGGCCGCGATCCCGGCGGCGCTGGAGTTTGAGCTGGTGACATACGGATAGCTGCCGTGATCGACGTCCAGCAACGACCCCTGCGCCCCCTCGAACATCAGGCGCCGGCCCTTCGCCAGCGCCTCATGGACCCAGGCGGTCGTGTCGCGGACGAAGGGCCGGAGCATGGCGGCATAGGTCAGGTACTCCTCGGCCACCGCGTCGGCGTGGAACGGCTGGAAGTCGGGCAGCATGGCCGTGAGCAGGCGATTCTTGTACGCCACGGCGCGGCCCAGCCGTTCGCAGAACGACTCAGGGTGGTACAGGTCGGCGACCCGGATGCCGTGGACGCGGCCCACCTTGTCGCGGTAGCAAGGACCAATGCCGCGTCGGGTCGTGCCGATGTGGTCGGCGGCGGAACTGGATTCCTCGGTGAGCCGCTCTTCCTCGATGTGGTAGGGAAGGATGACGTGGGCGCGGTCGCTGATGTGGAGTCGACCCTCGAAATCCACGCCCTGCTCGGAAAGGCGCTGGATCTCTTTTAACAAGGAAGGCGGGTGGATCACCACGCCGTTACCAATCACGCAGTCGATCCCACGTCGAAGGATGCCCGTCGGCACGAGTGAGAGCTTGTACGTCACGCCGTCGAAGACGACCGTGTGGCCGGCGTTCGCACCCCCTTGATAGCGGACCACCACGTCGTGCTGATCGCACAAGAGATCGACAATCTTCCCCTTGGCCTCGTCCCCCCACTGGAGGCCCACGACGCAGGTCGATGGCACGGCGTATGACTCGCTTTCCGGATGTCGGACCGGGATTCCCTTTGCATTGCAAAGAGACAAGGTAACGAAGTGGGGCGGTCGGCGTCAACGGCGTCGAGTTCAGCGCAGACTTTTGCGAAACTCGGCGAAGAGGTAATGGCTGTCGTGCGGCCCGGCGGAGGCCTCGGGATGGTACTGGACGGCGGTGATCGGTAGGCGTTTGTGACGCAAGCCTTCGAGGGTGCCGTCGTTGAGATTGACGTGCGTCGGCTCGACATCGGGCGGCAGGGAGCCGGGATCGACGGCGAAGCCGTGGTTCTGGGTCGTGATCTCGACCTTGCCCGTGCGCTCATTGCGGACCGGGTGGTTGGCGCCGCGGTGGCCGAATTTGAGCTTGAAGGTCCTCGCCCCGAACGCCTGGCCGAGCAATTGGTGACCCAGGCAGATGCCGAAGATCGGCACTCCACGGTCGTCGGCGGCCCTGTGGATCAAGGCGCGAAGGGTCTGGACCGGCCCACTGAGAGCGGAGGGATCGCCGGGGCCGTTGGAGACGAAGATGCCGTCGGGATCGTGGTCGAGGATCGCCTCGGCGCGGGCATTGCCTGGCACGATCGTGACCCGGCAACCGCTCTCGACCAGGCAGCGCGGGATGTTCCACTTCATGCCGAAATCGAGCGCGACAACGTGTGGATGGTTCCCCGTCTTCGGCAACGACTCAGCGCAGTTCAACCGGCCGCCGAACGGGCCGTTGAAGCCGGGCGTCCAGGTGGTCGAGCCTTCGGGCATGACCTCGCTGGCCAGATCCCTCCCGACGAGTCCCGGGCTCGCCTTCGCTTTCGCGACGAGGCTTTCGTCATCGAGGTCGATTGAGGAGAGGATGCCCTTCATCGCCCCCTGGATGCGGGTCGTCCGCACGAGCGCGGGTGTCGATCCCCTCGATACCGGGGATGCCGTTCTGGTCGAGGTACGCCTCCAGCGACCCGCTCGACCGGTGGTTGCTGGCCAGTCGGCTCAGCTCGCGGACGATGAACCCACGGACCCAGGGGCGGCCACTCTCGACATCCTCGGCATTGACCCCGTAGTTGCCGATCAAGGGGTACGTCATCGCCACGATCTGACCATGATAGGAGGGGTCGGTGAGGATCTCCTGGTAGCCGGTCATGCTCGTGTTGAAGACAACCTCCCCGTCCACCTCGGCCCGCGCCCCGAAGGCGCGTCCCGTGAAGACCGACCCATCCTCCAGGGCGAGCTTGGCGATGTCCATCGGCGAACCGATCCTCTAGGTTGACGTTCTCTGGCGTGGTCGCGGGCTCGAAGCGCATCCCCATAAGCATACCGGGCCGTCCAGGGTCGGGACCAGTGCAGTCGAACGGATCGTCAGCGCAGGGGCTCCACAACCAGGGCGGCCAGCCCCCGGCCGGCTGCGAGGGCCAGGCTGACGAGGCCGGCGGTCGTCCCGATCAGGGCGAGCAAGGCCGCTCGCCTCAGGCCGCCCGGGTCGGAAATCAGGTCGAGGACACCCGGCCCAAGTGTCCGCAACGTCGAGGAGGGTGTGAGCACCAGCACCGCGGCCAGGTCGAGTGCTGCGATCACGGCCAGGCGCAACCAGGCCACCAGCAGGCCGGGTCCGACCATCGCCGGAGCGAGGGCTCGCCAGGCCCCGAGTCGCGAGGCACCGAGCGTCCGCGCCGCCTCGAACAGCCGCGGTCGTGACCGCTCCCGAAGGGTTTCGATCGTGGCGAGGCAGGCCGGCAGATGGAACGTGAGAATGATCAGAACGAGCAATGCCCCCGGCGACCGGACCGGGTCGAGCCGCCTGGCCAGTCCCCCCACCAACCCCATGTCGCCGAAGCTCGCCACGAGCAAACCCGGCACCATCAGGCCCCCGATCGCCAGGGCCAGCGGAGGCATCCGCGACACCACGCCGATGACCCGACAACCCACGCCGCCCCCCTGCCCTCCCAGAGACCACGCCGCCAGCAGGCCGATCGAGGCGACCGTCGCGCCGAGCGCCGCCGAATGTCCGAGCAGGCGCGGGATGTCCGGGGCATCGAGGACTTGCCGGTAATGCCTTGAGAAGCCCAGGGGACTGCGGAGGGACTCCCCAACCCTCGCCGCGTCCGTCACCAGGCCCACCAGGCCGACCAGAGGTGCCATCGCGAAGACCAGCCAGGCCCCGATTCCGAGCCAGGCCGCGACGATGCGACGCCGCCGGGCCAGACGCGGCGGCTGGCGACTCACCGGCCGCAAGGCCGGATCGCCCCGGCTCACCCGGACCAGCCCGGCCCGCACGATGGCGGACAGGACCACCACCAGGAGGGCCAACGCCGCCGACCAGTTTGGAGTGTCGGGTCTGATTGCGTCCTGGACAAGCTCGTAGGCCAGGGTCCGCCGCAGTCCCAGGATAATCGGAGCGCCCGGCTCAGCGAGTGTCATCGTGAAGACGACGGCCAATGCCCGAGCGGCGTGGGGTCGGATGATCGGTCGGAAGACACGCCACCAGGCACGCCAGCGTCCACCACCGGCCAGTCGGACGGCGTCCTCCCAGGTCGGGTCAATCGCCGTGAGCCCCCGGTGCGCCGCCAAGGCGACCAAAGGCACGGCCCACGTCGCTTCCGCCGCGAGTGCCGCCAGCCAGCCCGCCCAGCCGCCGAACGATTCCGGCCCGATTCCCAGCCGTTCCAGCAGGCCTTTCCAGCCCAGCGCCGCGAACAGAGGGGTGACGGCCAGCATGGCCCAGGAGGGAGTCTGGAGCCAGGCTCGACCCCGGAAGGGGCGGCTCCCCAGCCTGGCCAGGCCGATGCCAAGCGTCCAGGCGACGAGGGTCGTGGCCACGGCCAGCAGCAGGCTGTTCCACGTCGCCTCCCAGACCGCCGGGTCGAGGGCGTTGAGAGCGAGGTAGAAGGCGGTGACGCGAACCTCTCCCGACGGCCCACGATCGACGAACGTACCCACGACCAACGCCACGACCGGCAACGCCGCCATCGCCGCCATGACCGTCATTGCGATCCGCCTGATCCCGCGACCCAGCCCCATCCCGCAGTTCCTCCACGAAACTCCCGTCAACCGAACCGAAGAAGGGCCATCTTACAGGACTTGCGCTCGCTTTGCGTCCCCGGGTTCGGATCCGCCTCGCCACCCCTGGAGAGAGATCCGCGAGCCTGTCAACCGGAATTGGCGCCGAATGTGCTAGACCCATCGTCACAGGAGAACCCACCGCGATCGCGGAGCGGGACGGCCTGTTCTGTGAGCAACCCTTGCCGAAGATCGCGGCAACCTTGGGAGGATTGGGGAGGGATGCGCATTGCCTTCGATTTGAGCGGACGGTGGACCGGCTATTACAGTCAGCACGACCACGAGCGGCCGATCTCCGTCGAATTCGACCACCACGGCCGGCACCTGGCCGGAACGATGGAAGACGAGCAGACCGCCTTCCGCATGCCACTCTCCGAGCTGGCGATGGAGGAAGGGTTTCCCCCCGGCGCCGACGAGCGGATCGTCGCCTCCCTTCGCGAGTCGTACCCGGAAGTCCCCCCGGGCCCGGTCCTGGCCGAGGTCCAACTCTCGCCGCTCTCGACCGTCGAGGGCGAGGTGGACGGCTCGGCCGTCCGCTTCCGCAAGACGTATCAGGGTCCGTTCTTCGCTGGCTACCGCGTGGGCGAGATGCGGCTCGGCGTGCTCGGCACCGACCAAGAAGTGCAGTTCCGCGGCCGGGTCAGCCCCTGTGGCCGCGAGATCGAGGGGCAATGGCGACTCCCGGAGCAGTTGCACCCCCTCTGGCTCGCTCGCACCGAAGGCGGGTTCTTCCTCCGCCGCGATCCCGATGACGCCCGCCGACCGCCATGTCACAGCCGCTTTGTCTAGAACGGCTCCCGTCGGGATCGGAGGCCACCCTTCAGGTCGCGGGAGCGAACCGGCTGGGCATCACAACCACGAACTCGGGCGCCACGCTGATCGTGAGGCTTTGACCTTCGCGGAGCCCCTGCGAGGGTCCCTGGAGGGCCAGGGCGGAGACCGGCCAGTCGTTCGGACCGCGGAGATGCAGGCGTCGGACCTCGCCGAGGAAGACCTGGCGCTCCAGGGTGGCGACGAACCGGTTGGCCCCCGCCGGCACCGTCGGACCGAGCCCCAGCGACTCGGGGCGGATCGCCACCGTGACCGGCGTGCCGGTACTCACCTCGCGACCGTCGGTTCGGCCGACGAGCCGGCCCAGCGGCGTCCGGACGACGACCTCGCCGCGAGCGTCGATCGTCTCGGCACGACCCTGGAGCAGGTTGACCGGCCCGAGAAACTGCGCGGTGAATGCGCTGGTGGGCCGGTTGTAAACCTCGGAGGGCGTGCCTACCTGCACGATCCGGCCCAGGTCGAGCACGGCGATCCGGTCGGCCAGGGCGAGCGCCTCGGCGGGATTGCGGGTGAGCACCAGCGTCGTGAGCCGTGCCTCGGCATGCAGTCGGCGGATCTCGTCGCGGAACTCGTCGCGGAGGCGCGGCTCCAGCCGGTCGAGCGGTTCGTCGAGGATCAAGAGCTTCGGCTCGACGATCAAGGCCCGTGCCAGCGCAACCCGCGAGCGCTGGAGGCCACTGAGCTGGTCGGGCTTGCGATCGGCCAGGCCGTCAAGCCGCACCGTGGCCAGCACCTCCTCCACCCGAGCCCGACGCTCCTTGCGTCCGATCCCCCGGGTTCGCAGGCCATAAGCGACATTCTTGGCCACCGTCAGATGCGGCCAGAGGGCGTCGTCCTGAAAGACCATCCCGACCTGCCGCTTCTCGGGCGGCTGCGTCGTGATCGCGTGGTCGTCGAACAGGACCTCACCCGACTCGGGCGTCTCCAGACCGGCGACGATCCGGGCCAGGGTCGTCTTGCCCGAGCCGGACGGCCCGAGCACCAGCAAAAGCTCGCCCGGAACCACCTCCAGCGGCTGCTCGGGATCGAGGTCGAGGACCGCAACCCGATCGTAGCGCTTGACCAGGCCGTCCAGAACGACACGGATCATGGCCGCTGGACCCTCCCCGCCGCCAGCCGCTCGACGCGGCGGTAACGCTGCCGGGCCCAGGCGATCCATTCCCCCCGCAGCCAATCGCGAAACCTCGGCTCGCCCGCCAGCCGGCCGCCCGTCGCCCCGGCCAGCTCCGAGAGCCAGGCGCCGTCGATCGGAGCCTCCGGACGCCTCCAGCTCGCGACCAGCCAGGCCCGGACCTCAGGGTCGGGCGCCATCTGATCGGCCAGAGCCGCGAGCAAGACGTCGGCATCGAGCCTCGCCTGCAAAACCCCGATGGAGGCCGGCGGCCAGGGTGGTGCCTGGACCATCCAGACCGCGGCGGCCTTGACCTCGGGGCGAGTCGAAGCCCGGAGCGTCGCCACGGCGGCACGGAGCTCCGGCTGGGCCTCGATGAGCGTTGCTCCCAGCAAGTCGGAGAGAAGGGAAGCCGTCGCGGGATCGGTCGGCCAGGGCGAAGAACGCGCCACCGCCTTGGGCCTCCGGGCCACCTCCCGCACGAGCCGGCCGGCCACCTCCGACTTGCGGGCACCCCGGAGGACGGCCGCTCCCTCCTGCCAGTTGCCCAGCTCCGGCCAGGGGAAGAACTTCACGCCTTTCCGACCCACGACGCGGTGAGCGGCCGTCGGGACGGCGTCCGCCTCGCCGCGTTCGATCCGGGCCAGCGCCGAGCCGGCCCCGTCTCCGACCGGCCAGGTTTGGGCCACGGCGCGCACCAGCTCGGCATACGCCTCGGGCCAGGGACCCTGTGACAGCCTTGCGGCGGCGACCGCCAGGGCGACCGGGTCAGTCCTCGGATCGTCCACTGCCACCCAGCCCGCCCACTCCGGTTCCCCCAGCGCTCGCCAGCTCGTGGCTCCCCCGTCCGCCTGGCCTCCCCGCGACCCTTCCGCCAGGGCGAGGCCGAGTGGCGCGGTCCGGGCGACCACCCATTGCCCGGTTGCGCTGGCTGCCAGTCGCCCCTCGGCCTCAAGTCGTCGATAGCTGACCAGGGGCCCTCCGAGGACCGCGTCGGCCGGCAGACCGCGGCTGACCAGCCAGGTCGGGTCAGCGGAGTTCGTCGGCCGGACCCAGGAGACCCGCAACGGAGCCAGGGCCGATTCCAGATCCGCCAGCTCGGCATCCGACCAGTCGGTCGCCACGACCAGATCGGCGCCGACGGGGAGGCAGCCAGGCCCGCTGAGCGTGCCGGCGGCGAGGCCAGCGAGCGTGGAGCGGAGCCAGTCGCGGCGGGTGGTTTCCCTCACGGCGGTAAGCTCAAGGGGAACGGGTCCGGGGAAATGCCGGCGGCGGGATGGCCCACGAAGATCACCAAGGACACGAAGGTTGCACAACGGAAGGCAGACCGTCCGGTGGGATTTCCGACCTGTCGGCCAGCACTCCACCGGGCGGCCCATTCTGCGTTTTTCTCTCAGTGTCCTGGGCGCCTCCCCGAGCAACCCTCGTCCTCACTCATCCGACGACCGCGACGGCCGCTCGCCGAGCTTGGCCTTGAGGGTCACCTCCTTCTCGCCCCGTTTGACGACCACCTCGACCTCCTCGCCGGGCTTCCTCGTGCTCATGGCGGCCATGTAGCTCTCGACGTCCTTGACATCCAGTCCACCGAACTTGACGACGATGTCGCCGCCGCGGAGGCCAGCCTTGTCGGCGGGACTGCCCTCGTTGACGCCGTCGAGCTTCACGCCCTCACCGTCGAAGGCGTAGTTCGGGCGCGAGCCGAAGTAGATGCCGTGGCCTCCGCGAACGGCGCCGGCGGTCGCGTGCGGCGCGGGGCTCGACATCTTCACGAACGCCGGGCGATCGGGCCGTCGGGCGAGATCGAGCAGGATCAACTCGCCGAGGTCGGCGATGTGGACCATGCCCGCGAAGTTGATCTTGTCGGAGTCGTCGCTCGGCCGATGGTAATCGGGATGGGTTCCGGTGAAGAAGAAGAGGACCGGGATCTCCTTGCGGTAGAAGGAGGCGTGGTCGCTCTGATTGAACTCGCCCCGCGTCCCCTGAAAGAGTTTCGCCTTCAGACCTTGCGAGTCTGCCAGCGCCTCGACCAGGTTCTCGAACCCCTCGCTCGAACCGCCGCCGTAAACGGTCATCTCGCGATCGTCGTTGAGGCGACCGACCATGTCGAAGTTGAGCATGGCGACGGTCTTCTCGATCGGATAAAGCGGGTGCTCGACGTAGTGCTGTGAGCCGAGCAGTCCGCGCTCCTCGGCCGAGAAGAGCATGAAGACGATCCGCCTCGGCAGCGGGTCCTCGCGACGCGCCAGGCGGCGGGCCAGTTCGAGCACCATGGCCGTTCCCGAGGCGTTGTCGTCGGCCCCGTTGTGGATCTCGCGGGAGCCGAAGGCCAGCGAGCCGAGACCGCCGTGGCCTAGATGGTCGTAATGGGCCCCGACAACGATCGTCTCGTCGGCCAGGGGCCCCGCGCCTTCGAGCACGCCGATGACATTCTTGACCGCCAGGTCGTCACGATTGACCGTCACCTCCGCGTTGACCTTCACTCCCTGGAGCACGACCGATCGAGGCTTCTTCGCCTCGTGAATCTGCTTCTCCAGCTCGTCCAGCGACGGCTGATCGGCGGCGGCGAGGATCTTGTCGGCGAGCGACCGCTTGATCATCAGGAACGGGATCGTGCCGCCGCCGGGCGTGCCGCGGAAGTCGATCAGGTCGTCACTCTTCCGTGCCGACTCGGCATCGTTGACCATCAGGACCGCCTTCGCACCGTGGAGGGCGGCGTTGGTGACCTTGCTGGTGAACTGGGCGTAGATGGTGGGCGTCGTCACCTTCACGTCGGGGTTCTCGCCGAAGAAGTTCGGCTCGCGGCGGAGGATCAGGACGACCTTGTCCTTGGCATCCACATCAGCGTAGTCGTTGTAATCGAGTCCCAGCTTCTCGTCGTCGGCGGTGATGCCGTAGCCGGCGAAGACGACCGGCCGGTCCTCCACCTGACCGGCGGAACCGACCTGGAGCGGGTTGAACGTCTCGTCGAGCGCACCGGCGATCGAGCCGCCGTCGGGCAAGGCGACAGCCAGATTCGTCGGCGGGACGACCCGCGCCTGGCCGCGAACCTCGAACGGTTGAAAGTAGCCCTCCGCCCCCTTCGCAGGCTTCAAGCCGCCCTCCTTGAAGACGGTCGCGATGTAGTCGGCCGCGGCGTCGATGCCGGTCGTGCCCGGCCCGCGTCCTTCGCGGAGGTCGTCGGCGAGGTAGGTCACGTCGGCCCGGAGTCGCGACTCGGCCGGTCGCACATATTCGTCGGCCAGGCCCCGCGACGCAACCAGGCAGAGCGTCAGGGCGGCCAACCAGAACCGCCGGAAATCCAGCAGGCGGGAGATCATCGAAAGCGCCTCGTACCAGAGGGTTTGACAGCCGTTCGCGCCGGTGCGACTCTGATTGACGCACCCGAATCGCCCGGCACGCGCCGCGGGCCGCCCGAAAGGATTCATTGTCGATGCCCCCCGGGGCTCCGTCAAGCATCCCTGCGGCGACGGACCCGGCTCCCGGCTTGCGGACTGGATGCGACACCTGTACTCTGAATTCTTACGGACCTGGTCCCAAAGACTGGGGTCCCCGGGAGAGTGTCCGATGGCGCTGGCGACGGACCGGATCGAGCGTTGGGCGGACTTGCTGACCGAGTATTGTCTCGGGGTCGCAGAGGGCGAGACGATCCTAATCGGTTCGGAGCTGGAGGCGCGGCCTCTGGTGGAAGCATGTTACCGCGCGGTTGTCCGCCGCGGGGGGCATCCGCTGATCCGGCTGGAACTGCCGGGCCTGGCGGAGTTTTTCCTCGAACACGCCGGGGATTCGCAACTGGCGCACCTGCCGCCCGTCGGGCTCTTCGAGGCCCAGACGATCGACGGCCGCATCCGGATCGCCGCCGAGACCGACACCCGTTCGATGAGTCGGATCGACCCCGCCCGCCAGGTGATCTACGACCGCGCCCGCCACCCGATCCGCAAGGCCGCCAGCAAGAAGCGCTGGGTCCTCACGCAGTACCCCACCGCCGGTTATGCCGGCGACGCCAGGATGAGCCTCGAAGCCTACGAGTCGTTCGTCGCCCAGGCCATGTTCCTCGACCAGCCCGACCCGGTCGAGTCCTGGCGCGAGCTGGGACGCCGGCAAGCGGGCCTGGTAGCGTTCATGAGCGCGGTGAAGACGATCCGGATCGAGGGCGAGGGGACAGACCTGACGCTCTCGGTCGCTGACCGGACCTGGATCAACTCGGACGGCCGTCGCAACATGCCCTCCGGTGAGATCTTCACCGGCCCGATCGAGGACAGCGCCCGCGGCCATCTGCGATGCTCGTTCCCCGTCTGCCGCGGCGGTCGGGAGGTCGCCGGCATCGCGCTGGAGCTGGAGGGGGGGCAGGTCGTCTCGTCGCGAGCCGACACGGGCGAGGCGTACCTGCATTCCATGCTTGACCTCGACGCCGGCGCCCGCCGGTTCGGCGAGCTGGGGCTCGGTCTGAACTACGGCATCGACCGCTTCACCGGCAGCATCCTCTACGACGAGAAGATCGGTGGGACCGTCCACCTGGCCCTTGGGCAAAGTTACCCGGAGACGGGCGGGAAAACTGAGTCGGCGTTGCACTGGGACCTGATCGTTGATCTGAGGTCGGGCGGTCGGATCACGGCAGACGGGGAGGTGGTGATGGAGAATGGGAAGTGGAGGGTCGGGTGAAGGCCCGGGGCGAGTGCCGAGGTCAGATTAGCCACTGACCAAAAAGGTCGAGAAGCACGATGAAAGCGCACATCGAACGACCCGTTTCAACGGCGCCTGGGGCCGGGGTTCCTGGAATTGGCCTAACGCCTCGATCGCGTCGTCGCCGGTTCGGTGATCGTCGAAGTGAAGTCCGTTGAACCGATCGAACCCATCCACGATGCTCAACTTTTGCCGTTCCTCCGTCTCTCTGGCCTTTCCATTGGCTTGCTGCTGAACTTCAAGGTTCCCCTCCTCAAGGAAGGCATCCACCGTCTCGTTCCTTGACGTCTTTCATCCTGTTGCGTCCTTTGTGCCTTTTTTGTGGTGAATCCGCCCCCCGCTTTCCCCCAAACCGAGGACTCGCCCCATGCTTCCTCTCCTTCTCTGCCTCCTGCTCTCTCCCCCCCAGGACAACGCCGCCCTCAAGGACCGCGTCAACCACCTCTTCGAACGACTCACCACCGCCAAGCCCGAGGAGCGCACCGAGGCCGAGAAGTCCCTGATCGAGCTCGGCCCGAGGGCCCTTCCCCTACTGCCGACGGCCGCCCCGGAGTCGGCCGACGAGGACGCCCAGGCCCGGCTCGAACGCGTCCGCAACAAGCTGGAGGAGGTCCAGGAGAAGGAGGCGTTGACCGCCTCCCGTGTCACGATCCAGGGAGAGGCCTTGCGGTTGACGGAGGTTCTCCGCGAGCTCCAACGCCAGTCGGGCAACCGGATCACCGACCTGCGGGAAATCTATGGCGCCGAGGCGACTAACCCCGCGCTCGACCTGAACATCCAGGACAAACCCTTCTTCGAGGCCCTCGACGAGATCGCTCGCCAGGCCGAGGTCGTGCCCAACTTCTTCACCGGCGACGGCTCCGTCGGCCTGATGCCGGGCACTCCCGAGCGGCCCGACCAGCCCGCCGAGCCGCCGAAGGCGAAACCGTTGATCCGCTACACCGGGCCGTTCCGGGTCGAGTTCAAGCGGATCGCGGCCACCCGGGACCTGGCGACCGGGATGGGTCAGGCCAACGCCCAGTTCGAGATCGCGTGGGAGCCGAGGCTGCGACCGATGCTGCTCGCCTTGAAGTCGGAGAAGGTCGCGATCGTCGATGATCGCGGCGAGACCGTGCCGCCGGACGTGATGGCCGAGTCCTCCGACGTCGTACTCCGGCCCGAGAACCCGGTCGTCGAGGTCAACCTGAACATGGAAGCGCCCGACCGGGAGGCGAAGTCGCTCAAGACGCTCAAGGTCGAGGGCGACGTCACCATCCCGGCGGGCCTCAAGCAGTTCCGCTTCCCCAGGCTCGACGCAAAGAACGTCACTCGAAAACAGGGGGAGATCAAGATCACGCTGCTCTCCTCCGAGGTCGAGGAGAACGTCTGGAAAATTCGCCTGAAGCTGGAGATGCCCGGCCAGGGGCCGGCGTTCGAGAGCTACCAGCAAGGGCTGTTCAATAACCGCCTCTGGCTCCAGCGGCCCGACGGCTCGCGGTTCGAGCACAACGGCGGCTTCTCCAACACCGCGTACGGGCCCGGCGAACTCGGGTTCGAGTATCTGTTCGTCGATGTGCCGGGAAAGCCGACGAATTATACCTTGATCTACGAGACTCCCAGCCGCGTCGTCTCCATCCCGCTGCAGTTCCAGTTCGAGGACGTACCCCTCCCTTGAGGGCCACGGCCAGACCGGGAACGCATTGTTGTTGCCTGGAGGCCACAGGAATCGCACGTCTTTCGAAACGAGCTTGACAATCGGCTGGCCCTGAATCAAAACGGTTACTATTGAACCTGGACTCCCAGAGGGAGGTGCGAGGCGCCCCGACGATGAAGGACGATCGACCCGTTCGCATCCCGGTCTATCTATCGTGCCGCGTGGTGAAGGACCGCACGGGGTCGGAGATCGCCTTTCCGCAACGCCGGCTGGTCCGGCAGAGTGGGGAGGACCGCGTCATCGCGGTCATCGCCGCGCCGGTCGGTACGCGCGTCCGACGCCGGGAAGACCAGCACGGACACGACCACCTGGTCGTCCCGCTCGGCCGGACTTTCTGGTCGCGTCTCTTCGGACGCCGGGTCTCGATCCCGGCCAAGTACGTGATCGGCGATGCCCGCTCGCGTGCCTACGGCCTGGCCCTGGTAGAAGAGCCTCGCCGCGAGCCGAGGTCGGACGCCCAGGCCGTTGCCAACCCCGACCCCCTGGAGGTCGCCGGATGATCCACGTCGAGCCGATTGCCGCCGAGCCAACCCGCGAGCCCGCCGCCCCGCCGGTGCCCGCGGTCCGCACGGCTCTGCTCTCGACCCGCCGGCTCGCCGCCCTCTTTCCCGAACCCGCCCTCGATCCCGCCGGCCACCCCACCAGCACGCGACTCGATCGCTGGTCGGCCCGCCTGCGACACGGCTTGCGCCTGTCCTGGGCCCGGTTCCTCTTCCGGCTCCGCTGGGTCCATC
Source organism: uncultured Planctomycetales bacterium (assembly GCA_963752755.1). Taxonomy (GTDB): domain Bacteria; phylum Planctomycetota; class Planctomycetia; order Isosphaerales; family Isosphaeraceae; genus CAVVZJ01. The sequence continues at coordinate 260,023 of CAVVZJ010000022.1, forward strand.
CCACGAGGCAAGCCCTCGTGAGTCTCCGTTTGCGCCTCCGGCTGGCCTTCGTCCGGCTCCGACACCGGCGCAAGCTCTTCCGGAATCGCCCGGAAGCCCGATCTTCGTAGGGTTCCGCCCACCGTTCTCCCACGCCCGACCGGCATCAGCGGACGGAGCCCTCGCAACGAACGGCCGCCTCGGAAGGCGATCCGAACCGGAAACGCAGGCGAGCGCCCCCGGCGCGGGTCCAACCCGCACCGAAGGCCGCTCGCCAGTCCGCTCAACCGGGCGTGGTCACTGACCGCGGAGGATGCGCGCCTTCTCGACCAGATCGGCGAACTCGTGCCGGCGGCCGGAAGGGTCGGGGCCGAGGTTGGCGCGGGCGAGTTCGAGGACGGCGTTGAGGTTGCCCTGGCCGACGAACCGGGAGCCGCGGAGGAGCATCCCGAACTCGGCGACCGCGGCGGCGAACTTGGTGTCGGCCGAGGCGCGGCCGAGGTCCTTCACGTTGTCCGGGACCGGGTGGTCGATCGGCGTGCTCTTGTGGCCTTCGGGGGCCTTGTAGCGGAGGTGGACGGTGAGAAGCTCGTGCGAGGTCTTCGCCTCGTCCTTGACCTCGGCCGGCTTGACGTAGCGCTGGCCGACGGCCGGCGCGGGGACGTCCACCTTGAGCTGGGCGACTTGCTCGGGGGTCATACGGGGCACCAGCTCATACAGGGCGGTGACGGTGTGGCCGGAGCCGATCTCGCCAGCGTCCTTGGTGTCGTCGGCGAAGTCGGCATCGGCGAGCAGGCGGTTCTCGTAGCCGACCAGGCGGAACATCGCGACCTTCGCCGGGTTGAACTCGACCTGGATCTTGACGTCCTTGGCGATCGTCACGAGCGTGCCGCCGACCTGCTCGACGAGCACCTTGCGGGCTTCAAGCAAGGTGTCGAGATAGTTGTAGGTGCCGTTTCCCTTGTCGGCGATCTTCTCCATCGTCTCGTCCTTGAGGTTGCCGTCGCCGACGCCGAGGACGTTCAGGAAGACGCCCGTCTTCGCCTTCTCGGCGGCGAGGGCAGAGACGGCGTCGGGGCCGGTGACGCCGACGTTGAAGTCGCCGTCGGTGGCGAGGATCACGCGATTGATGCCGCCCTGGACGAAGTTCTCCACGGCGATCTGGTACGCCAGGACCAGGCCGGCGCTGCCGTGGGTGGAGCCGCCGGGGGTGAGGCGGTCGATCGCGGAGAGGACGGTTTCCTTCTGGTCGCCCCGCGTCGAGGGCAGGGCCAGGCCGGAGTTACCGGCATAGACGACGAGGGCGATTTTGTCGTTCTCGCCGAGCTGCTCGACGAGCATCCGCAGGCCCGCCTTGACCAGGGGCAGCTTGTTCGGCTGGTTCATCGAGCCGGAGACATCGACGAGGAAGACGAGGTTCGACGGCTTGCGCTGGGCGAAGTCGATCTCCTGCCCCTTGAGGCCGATTCGGAGGAGCCGGTTGTCGGGGTTCCAGGGGCAGCGGACGACCTCGGTGTGGACGGCGAACGGGACGTCGTCCGTGGCGCTGGGGGGTGCGTAATCATAGTCGAAGTAGTTGACCATCTCCTCGATCCGCACGGCGTCGGCCGGCGGCCAGAGGTTCTGGGTCAGGTAGCGGCGGACGTTGGCGTAACCGGCCGTGTCCACGTCGATCGAGAAGGTCGAGAGGGGGTTCTCGGGCGTGACGGCCTCGAACGGGTTCTCGACGATCGGGGTGAACCGCTCGTTGCCGATCGGCTGCGCCTGCTCCAGCGCCGGGACGATCGCTTCCGGTTCGGCGGCCGGAGGGGGAACGACGATGGTCTTCGAGGTGCCGTCCGTGATGTCCTTCGCGAGGGCGTTGGAGTCAATGGCAAACTCCTGCTTCAGAGCCAGCATCGGAGCCTGCGGCGGGCCGGACTGACCCTGGCTTTGCCCACCCGCATCCGGACCCGACTGGCCCTGCTGCCCCCGGCCTTGCTGGTTCTGCTGGCCACCTTGTTGGCCTTGCTGGCCCTGTTGTCCCTGAGCTTGCTGGCCCGGTCCTTGCGGAGCCGACGCCGAGGGGTCAAGAGCGAAGTCGATCGAGCCGAATTTGGCTTCGCCCGCCTTCTTGTCGCCAGCGGCATTCTGACCTGCGTTCGGCTTCCCGGCCGCGGCTTGCTGCTGGCCCGCCTGACCCGGCTTGGGAACGGCATAGGCGAAGAGCTGTCTGGATTGCGACGACTTCTGCCCCTGGTTCCCGACCTGCTGGCCCCCGCTCTGCTGCCGGCCGCCCGCTGGCTGCTGGCCGCCTCGCGTGGCGAGTCCTTTCTGCTGTTCCAGGTTGCCTTGTTCGGTCACAGCGAGTTCGACGCGTTTCCCGCTGGCCTGGCCAGCCCCGGATCTCGGCTGGACGCCCAGACCCTGAGCTTGCTCGGCCTCACGCAGGGGCTTTGCGTCACCGGCCTGGATGTTGCGATAAACTGAGCGCGGAGGGAGTTGTGTGTTGTAGGAATCCAGCTCGGAGAGCCTCTCCGCGACCGCTTCCTGACGACCCCGAGCCGCTCCAGCCTCGTCTCGCAACGCGAGAGCCGAGCGGGCGGAGTCGGGAGGCGGAGGGGACGTTGCGGCGGCACCACTCATCCTACCCATATAGCCCATACCCATGCCGCCCATCGCTCCGCCTGCCGAGACGGCGGCCGGGGAGGACATCGGGGGTCGCCCCGGCATGCCTGCGGCCGCGGAAGCCGAGGACGGGCCCGCGACGGCACCGCTTCCGTTGAAGGTGGTGACACCCCTCAGATCGTTGGTGGACGGCTGGTTTCGGGGATTCCGGGCGAACCCCTCGACTCGCGACTCGTAGGCGAAGGGCCGGGCGGCCGGTGCCGCCTCGGCGGTCTCCGCGGCAGCGGCCGGGTCCGGGGCCAGGGCGACGGTCGCCTCGGGCTTGGGGTCCGTCTTCGCGGCGGCCACGTCGGCCGGCATCCGGTCCGCGAGATGCTGGCTCTGGCGCAGGAGGGCGAGCGTCCCCGCGCCGAAGGCGATCAGGACGGTGGCGGCGAGACTGTAGCGGAGGACGCGCGACGACAATGGTCGGAAGGGAACAACGGCGCCGGCGGGCTCGGTCGGGGCCGGTCGGGAAAGCTCGGTTTCGATGGCGGCCTTGTGCTCGTCGGCGAGGCCGGGGGACGGCTCGGAGCGGAATTGCTCGGAGAGAAGGTCGCCGAGGGCGCGGGTCTCGGAGACGAAGCGGCGGGCGTCGGGGTTCTCGGCCAGGAGGGCCTCGACGGTCGCCCGCTCGTCGCCTTCGAGCTCGCCGAGGGCGTAGGCGGTCAGCCTCGGGTCGTCAGGATCGAAGGTCATGGGAAAACCTCCTTCGGGGTCAAAGGACGAGTGGGGACGTCAGGCCTCCGCCGGCAAGCTGTCGGCCAGCCGCTTGCGAAGGGTCTTCAGACCGGTGTGGATCAGGAAGCCGACGTTGGAGATGCTGTGGCCGCTGATCCGGCTGATCTCGCGGTAAGAGAAGCCGTTCTGGAACTTCAGGCGGATCACTTCGCGCTGATTGCCGGGCAAGGCGTCGAGCCCGGCGAGCACCCGGGCCGCCGAGTCGCGCAACTCGATTGCGTCGGCCGGGTCGGGGTCGGGGCTGCGGCAGGCGTGAACCTGTTCGTCGCCGAGGCGAGTCATGCGTCCCTCCTTCCTCAAGACGTCGAGGGCCCGGTTGCGGCAGACGGTGAACAGCCACTCGGCCAGCCGGTCGCCGATCGCCTCGCGCCGCTGGGAACAGAGGCGGAGGAAGGTGTCCTGCACCACGTCGCGGGCGCGGTCGGCGTCGCGGAGGAGTCGCGACGCGTAGAGCGTCAACGGCCCCTCGAACCGGCCGACGGCCTCGCGGACCCAATCGTGATGCGACTCGGCCCGCATGGGGGACGACCTGCCGTCCCCGACTGGCTGGGTGGTTCTGGTCATCCGACCCTCCCGTTCGGCCCATCTAACCGGTCAACGGCTCCGCGCCCGGTTTCTTAGGACATTTCTCCGGTTCTTTCCCCGCGGTCGTCCCTCGGGGCACGCCGGCCGGAGATTCCGAAAGAATCGATCAAGCCGGTTGTCCGGCCTTGCCGATCAAGAACATCAGCGCGATCTGCGCGGCGTCTTGCGTCGATGCGCCGGCGGGTCCGGACCGTTCCGGTCGAGGTGAATGTATGCGGTGGGGAATCTGGCTCATGCCGAAGCGGTGGAAGACGTTGCGGGCCAACCGTCGCCCCCGACCAGACCACCGTCCCGCCCTGGATAACCTGGAAGGGCGTCAGCTCCTCGACGCCGCTCCGGTTGCCGCCGACATCGCCATGTTGAGTGCGACGACGCCGGATTCGCACCAGGTCGTCGTTGATTACCAGATCAAGGGCGCTCCGGTGAACGGCCCGTTCGACATCGCCATCCTCCGCTCGGCCGACAACCAGCTCAGCGCCGATGACCCGATCGTCACGACCTACCAAGTCGCCGGCCCGACCGCCGTCGGTTCGCACGAGGTGGCAATCCCGATTCCCGGCGGCCTGACGATCAACCCGAAGCATCCCTACGTGCTGGCGATCGCCGACCCGACGGGCCAGGTGCCCGACCCGAATCGGTCCAACAACCTCGCGTCCTTCCGCAAGCATTCGATCGTGATCGTGACACACGGCGGCCTCCAGTCTACCCCCGGCGACCGCATCCCGGCCTGGGTCAACCGGCTCGACGGCGACCTCGCCGGGCAGGGCTTCGACGTGGTCTTCCCGTTCAACTGGGTCGGCGTCAGCAAGGACGCCGGCTCGGCCGCCAAGCAAGGGCCGCGGCTGGCCGCTCAGATCCAGGATCTCGTCTCCCAGTTCCCGGCGAACGAGCCGGTGGACCTGCACTTCATCGGGCACAGCGAAGGCACCGTCATCAACAGCCTGGCCCTTCAGAAGCTGGAGGAAAACCCGCCGACACAAATCGCCGCCGGCTACATCCAGGAGACGTTGCTCGATCCGCACGCCGCCAATAACGGCTTCCCCCGCAAGCAGTACAGCGTCAAGAACAGCTTCATGGGCGACATCGCCCGCCAGTTGATCAATCAGTATCAGTCGAAGGCGAAGGACCCGTTCGCGTCGGTGCCGGCCATCGTCGATTCGGCCGATGTGTATTACCAGCATACCTACTTCGCCCAGGCTCAGGGGTCGAGCCGCGACAGCCAGTGGTACAACCTCTGGGGCCAGGTCCCGGTCAAGGGACCGGGCACGGCGACGTACACCGACCTGACCGGCCCCGGAATCAGCCACAGCGGCGACTTCAGCCCGGTCGACTGGTACGAGATCAACATCGTCCCAACGCTGGGCAACGGCCAGACCTTCCCCGGCGGCAGCCTGATCAAGGGTCAACTCGACCCGCGCGACGGCACCACGGCCCTCCAGCCGCCCAACGTGCGGCGACGGACGCCGACCCCGGACCAGGTGCCACCGCTGGACATGGTCGCGCACTCCTCCCAGCCGCGGTTCGTCGGCACGGCCTTGCCGGGTTCCCAGGTCTGGCTAACCGCCCTGGGTGCCGGTCGCCGGATCAACCTCGGTCAAGCCGTCGTGGGTGCCGATGGCACCTGGGAAATCAAGGCCCCGCGCCTCGCCGAGGGACAATACAAAATCACGCTCCGCGGCGATGTGCCGGCCAGCCCCGCGCTCCATCGGGTCTTCTCGACGCCGAGGTTCACGCTGGGGACGCTGACCGTTCGGACCACGCAGGGGCGCCGTTAGGTCGCTAATGGTTCCGCGAGGATCGAGGACCAGGCTCCGAGAACCCGAGGAGTCGGGCTTCCCGGAGTGGCCCTCGATTCTTCGTCATCCGGCCCTGGCTCACATCCCGACGAGCCAGAGCGGGCAATCCCGACGCACAGCCTCGTTGGCCGCCAGGGCGAGCCGGGCGAAGGTCAGCACTTCCGGCAGGTCCGCCACGAAGCCGTCGCACGAATCCTGAGCCACGTGAAGGATCTCGCTCAAACTGTCGTCGTTCAGGGGTAATTCCCACCGCTCGGCCAGAGCGATCAGCTCACGGCGGAGGCCGTGCAGGCTGGCGCACCGGAGGCGACGGCCAGCGGCCAGCGGGAGCGTGACCGCCTGGACGTGAGCGGGCAGATAGACCCCGCCGCCTTCCTCGGCCATCGCCAACAGGTTGGGCAGGTTTTCGGTCCCGAGTTCCGCGACGGCCCGCTCCTGAAACTCGGACCAGCATGCACCGGTCAGATCGCCGAAGCCGACGGGCGTGGTGCCCTCCCATTCCGACTCGGCCCCGAAGGCATGATCCAGCACCCCGGCAACCTCGTCTCCGTAGCTCGACGCAAACGTCCCTCGGGCGCCGCCGACCTTGCACGACAAACTCATGCTCCCCTCCGTTCGATCCCCGAACGACCCCGGGCATCGGTCGCGACTGGACAGCTCGCGAGAGGATGGGCTCCGGGCCCATCAAGCCGGGGCAGGTTGCCGATTCCAGGTGCGTTGCGAACCCAGACAGGGAGACGTGGAGACCGTCTCGCCGTGGGACGGCCCGGCCCTTCGATCCGAGAGAGCCGAGGACGACGGGCGAGCGGTCGGGGGGACTCCGCGGCAGCACGGTCTGGATTCGCGGCCGGGGGCCGCTTATCCTCGTCTGGCCTGGACCGCCGCGAGGGCCCACATCGCTGAGTTTGGCCCACGGTCCAAGCCTCTGTCAAGTGCCTGCTTGAGTAGGATCGCCGTTTATGAATCCATGCCCGCTCGCCCGACCATCGGTGTTCTTCATCCTGGGGGTTCTGACCGCCTCGGCGGGGTTTGGGCAAGAGGTCTCCACAGAACCGCTCCTCGGATTCGCCCCCGGGTCACACGAGGCCGAGCGTCGGGTCGAGTCGAAGGCGCTGGCCGTGCCCTCACCCGAGAAGGCCCGCTCCTGGCTGCGCACCCTGACCGAGGAGCCCCACGTCGCCGGCACCCCCGCCGACCGCGACACGGCCGAGTTCGTCCGCGACCAGCTCCGCGACTGGGGCTGGGCGGCGGACCTGGTCGAATATGAGGTCTTGCTGAATTATCCGTGGCCGGAATCGGTCGAGCTGAAGCTCATCCGACCCGACCTCGAGTCCTTGCCCGTCACCGAGAAGGCTCGACGCCGCCGACAAGGACTCGGCCAGCCCCGACGCCTTCCCGGCCTTCCACGGCTACGGCGTCTCGGGACAGGCGACCGGGCAGGTGGTTTATGCCAACTACGCTCGGCCCGAGGATTTCGAGGCCCTGGATCAGCTGGGCGTGACGGTCAAGGGCAAGATCGTCCTCGCCCGCTACGGCGGCCTTTTCCGCGGCTTGAAGGTGCTCAACGCCCAGCGTCGCGGCGCGAAGGGGTCCTGATCTACTCCGACCCGGCCGACGACGGCTACGCGAAGGGGGACGTCTACCCGAACGGCCCGTATCGGCCCCGGCTCGGCGATCCAGCGCGGCAGCGTGCAGTTCCTCTCGCTCGGCCCCGGCGATCCCTCGACGCCGGGCACGGCCGTCTGTCCCGGGAGCCGAACGGCTGCCGATCGACCGGCTCAACGGCTTCCCGTGCCCAACTCTCACCGGCCAGCGTGAGCCCGGCTCGTCGAACTTCGTCAGGTCGCCGCGGCGGCGCAGGCCGTCGCAGACTGGGAGAGGACGACCGGCCTGAAGCGCGATCGACTACTTCGCCACGATCCCCTCGCTGCCGATCAGCTACGACGCCGCCCGGCCGATCCTCGAAGCCTCGCCGGTCCGAACGTTCCCGGCGGCTGGCAAGGGGGTTGCCGTTCGCCTACCACGTCGGGCCCGGGCCGGCGGAGGTCCAGTTCTCGATCGGGATGGATTACCAGATCCGGACGATCTGGAACGTGATCGCCACGATCCAGGGGTCGGTCGAGCCCGACCGCTGGGTCATGATCGGCAACCACCGCGACGCCTGGGTCTACGGCGCCGTCGATCCCGGCAGCGGCACGGCGGCGACCCTGGAGAGCCTGCCGCGCCCTCGGCGCGGCCGTCGAAGGACGGCTGGAAGCCGCGCCGGACGATCGTCTACGCGAGCTGGGACGCCGAGGAGTACGGCCTCGTCGGCTCGACCGAGTGGGCCGAGGAGCACGCCGACGAGCTGGACGCAGAAGGCCGTGCTGATGCTCAACGTCGACTCGGCCGTCGGCGGCCCCGACCTCGACGTCGACGGCGTCCCCTCGCTCCGCGACCTCTTCCTCGACGCCGCCGCCGCCGTGACCGACGCCCGCATCCGGCAAGCGCTCCGGCGAGCATCTGGCTCGAGCGGCAAGCGCTCGGCCTGGGCCAGCGCCGAGCCCGTTCGACCTCGCCGACCGATCTGGCGACGACAACGGCCGATCGTCGACCGCGCCGATCCCGCACGTTCGCGCCGCAGCTGAACCCGCTCGGCTCGGGCTCGGATTACACGGCCTTCCTCGACCACCTGGGCATTCCCGCGCTCGACGTCGGTTTCGGCGGCCATTACGGCGTCTATCACTCGATCTATGATGACTTCTACTGGATGGAGAAGTTCGGCGACCCCGAGTTCCTCACCCACGCGACCGCCGCGCGGCTGTACACCCTGATCGCTCATGCGGGCGGCCGCGGCCGAGGTCGTCCCGCTCCGTTCACGCCCTACGCCGAGGCGCTCCGCGACCACGTCGACGACCTCCGCCGGATGGTCGCGCGACGAAGGCCCGCGAGCCAGGCCGGCAAGCCCCGATCCGACGTTCAACGGGCCTGCCCGAGCTCGCGGCGGCCGTCCAGCGGTTCCAGACGCAGGCCGAGGCGCCTCGACCGGCGACGCGCCGCGCTGGCGCGGACGGCGACGGCGTGCGCCGACGCGGCTGGCGCGGGTCAACGACGCCTTGACGCGGGTCGAGCGGGCTTCCTGCTGCCCGACGGCCTGCCCGGCCGCCCCTGGTTCCAGCACGCGGTCTACGCCCCCGGCGCTGACGACCGGCTACGCCAGCTGGCCGCTGCCGGGCGTCCGCCAGGCGATCGAGCGAGAACGATAAGCCGACATGCTGGCCGAGCAGGTCGACCGGCCCTCGTCGATCGGCATCGACGCGGCGACCGCGGCGCATGCGCCGAAGGCCGACCGAGCCTGGCGGCGAGGGACTGACCGATGCGCATGAACGTCGTGCGAAAACGTCGGCATCGCTCATGGGGACTCGGCCGAGCCGACGGCCGTCGGCTCGGCCGACCTGCCCGCGGGTGCTCGGGCCCGGTCGCCGCGCTCTGCGTGGTGGTCGGGTCGGTGATCGGCTCGGGGATCTTCATCGTGCCGGCCACGGTGGCCGCGAGGTGCCCGCGATCGGGCCGATCGCGTGGCCTGGGTCCTCGGCGGACTGTTCAGCCTGGCCGGGGCACTGACCCTCGCCGAGCTGGGGGCGATGCTGCCGCACGCCGGGGGCCGTATGTCTACCTCCGCGAGGCGTACGGGCCGGTGCCGGCGTTCCTGTTCGGCTGGACCGAGTTCCTGGTCATCCGGACCGGGTCGATGGCGACGCTGGCGGCGGCCTTCGCGCTCTACTTCTCGCAGATCGTCCCGCCGCCGGCCGGCGCTGCGCGCCGTGGTCTGGCAGGCGGCGGTGGCCGTGCGCGGCGATGGCCATCGTGGCGGCGGTCAACGTCATCGGCACCGCAGCGCGGCGGACAGGCTCCAGGTGGTCGGCACGGTGCTGAAGGTCGGGGCGATCGGCGCGATGATCGCTCTTGCCGTTCGTGCTCGGCGGTGGCCGACCCGGACCGGCTCGCGCCGGTCTGGCCGAGGTCGGTCGACTCTGGATCTGTTCCGCGGCGTTCATGGCTGGCGATGGTCGGCGTCCTCTGGACCTACGACGGCTGGGTGAACTCCACGGCGCTGGCCGAGGAGATCCGCGACCCCGAGCGGAACATCCCGCGGGCGATCATCGGCGGGCATCCTGATCCTGATCGCCCTCTACCTCGGCGACGACGCTGGCCTATCACCTCGTCCTGCCGATGGCCGAGATCGCCTCGGCCGCGCACCGAGGGCGGCTCGCCGCGGGCCGTCGCGGCCGACTTCTGCCAGTCGCTTGCTCGGCGACCCGGGGCTGGTGGCGATCGCCGCTGGTCGTGATGGCCTCGACGTTCATCTCGCTCAACGGCAACGCCCTGGCCGGCCCGCGGGCCTATTTCGCGATGGCCCGCGACGGCCTCTTCCCCCGCTGGCTCGCCCGCGTCCACCCGAGGTTCCGGACCCCCGCCAACGCGATCTTCGCCCAGAGCGGTCTGGGCGATCGCCTTGACCGTCGCGGGCACGACCGTGATCCTCGACCGCCGCCCGCCGTCGCAACGCCTGGATTCGTCGCTGGCTGGGCGGAGCCTGGGAGAAGCTCCACGAAACCCCCCTGTACGACGTCCTCTACACCTACGTCATCTTCGGCGCGACGATCTTCTACATGCTGGCGATCGCCAGCGTCTTCGTCCTCCGCTTCCGACAGCCCGACCTGCCCCGGCCGTACCGGACGTTCGGCTACCCCGTGACGCCGTTCCTGTTCGTCATCGGGTCGCTCGTGCATGCTGGGCGGCATGCTCCGGGAGGCGCGCTTCGAGTCGCTGGCCGGGCTGGGGATCATCGCGGCCGGCTTGCCAGTTTACCTGATCTTCAAGCGAAAGCCGGCCGTCCCGCGTCCTTGATCCGGGGAGACAACCCGATGCCCGATGGACCCCACCGCCGCGACTTCGTCCGTACCCTCGCCCTCGGCGCCACCGCCGGCTGGCTCGCTCGACCGGCATCGGGGCAAGACGAGAAGCCGAAGGACCCGCTTGACGAACGCTTCGAGGCCGAGGTCGAGGCCCGCATGGCCCTGATCCTCGCCCGCTACGGAGATCGGCTCGACGAGCCGGCCCGGTCGGCGATCCGCCGCGACGTGCAGAGCACCGTGAAGCGCGGAGAGAGGCTCCGCAAGTTCGCGATGGAGAACGGCGACGGCCCGGCCCCGATCTTCGTGCCGTTCCGGAAGCCGCTCGCATGAGGTTCTCTTGAAATCCAGGAAATATTCCGGCCTCGGACCCGAACCCACCCCGTGCGACCGTGACGCTCGCGAGGCTGACGCCGGCCTCCCGTCCCATTCGGCGGCCCCCCACATCGCTCGGGTTCGGAGAGGCAAAGATGAAGAAGAAGGACCGCCGGGTCGCCCGGTTCTCGATCGCAGGGCTCGTCATGGTCCTCGGAGGCGCCGGCATCGCGCTGGGTCGCGGACCGATTTATGCGTTCGCGTTCCGGCAACTCAGCATCGATCGACAACTGGAGATCATGAAGGCTGAACCGTTCTTTGAGAACCTCCCCCTGCTCCTCGGATTCGTGCTTCTGCTCGCGGGGACCTTCCTGCTGACCTACGGTCGCGCAGGACTGATCGCGAGGTCCGCCCCCCTGGCCAACCGGCTGCTGGCGTTCGCACCACCGGCCAAGCTCATGCTGGGAGCCTTGCTGTTTTTCCTGCCCTGGATCAACGTGCAATGCCAGTATCGGATGCAAGACGGGAGCGGAGGCGCGCAGTTGATCGCCACCCAGACCGGCTTCCAGGCCGCTTTGGGCACGACGACCAACCGAATGGCTCGCAACCCGTTCGAGCCCCAGAAGGAATACCAGCCGTTCGCCCGGTCGCCGGCCGCCTCCCCACTCGTCGCGACGGCCTGGACCGCGCTCACCCTCGGCGCGATCGGCGGATTCCTGCTCCGGAACCGACCGGCGCGGTTGGGTGCCGTCGGCTTCGGGGCACTGGCGGGGATCGTCTTGCTCCTCGTCCAGCACGCGTACGGCTACCCGATCGCCGCGCCGACCGCCGAGCAGAACCAGCAACTCCGTCAGGACCCCCAGTACCGGGAACCCGACTCGCGTCTGGTCGGACCGCCTCAACTCCAGATCCGCTTCACCTGGTGGTATTATGCTGCGCTCGCGCTGCCGGTCGCCGCGCTGGTCGCGGCCGTGGCCGACAGCCGGCTCAACCGCGGCAAGCTCCTGGAATACCACGCCGGCCCCCTCGACGAGGCGGCCATCGACCGTGATCGTCTCTGAAGCCGTTCAGCCAAGCGACCCGGCGTCGCAAAGGACCCTCGGAGCCGACATCCGGTCCTCCGTGCCTCGGTGGTAATTCCCCCACCCGTCCTCCACGATCCCCGAAGGACTCCTCATGCCCCTCTCCCCGGAACTGGCGTTCGCCCCCCTGCCCGTCCTCGGCGCCCGGTTGAGGGGCGGGGAGGTCTCGTCGGTCGAGCTGACACGGTTTTTCCTCGATCGGCTGGAGCAATACGGCCCGAAATTTCATTGCGTCGTCACGCTCACCCGCGACCTCGCCCTCGAACAGGCGTCGCAGGCCGACGCGGACCTGAAGGCCGGTCGCGACCGCGGCCCCTTGCACGGCATCCCCTACGGCGCCAAGGATCTCCTCGCCACCCGCGGCATCCCGACGACCTGGGGCGCCGAGCCCTTCCGCAACCGCGTGATCGATCAGGACGCCACGGTCATCACCCGCCTGCGCGACGCCGGCGCGGTCCTGGCGGCGAAGCTGTCGATGGTCGAGCTGGCCGGCGGCATGGGCTATCGCCAGCCGAACGCCAGCCTGACCGGTCCCGGCCTCAACCCCTGGAACCCCGGCAAGTGGTCCGGCGGGTCCTCCTCCGGCTCGGGCTCGGCCGTGGCGGCGGGCCTGGTGCCGTTCGCCATCGGGACCGAAACCTGGGGCAGCATCACCACCCCCGCAAGCTACTGCGGCCTGACCGGCCTCCGCCCCACCTATGGCCGCGTCTCCCGCGCCGGCGCGATGGCTCTGGCCTGGACCCACGACAAGATCGGCCCGATGACCCATACCGCCCACGACTGCGGCCTCGTCCTCGACGCCATCGCCGGCCCCGACCCCGACGACCCCTCCGCCACCGACCGCCCCTACCAGTATCCCCCCGCCGACGAGCCCGGCCGCCCCTACCGCCTCGCGGTTCTCAAGGACGGCGTCAAGGACGCCCAGCCCGAGGTACGCAAGAACTTCGAACGCGCGTTGGAGGTCTTCGAACCCCTCGGCACGATCGAGGAGGTCGACCTTCCCGACCTGCCGTTCGCCGACGTCGCCGTGACGATCATCTCCGCCGAGGGCGCCGCCGCCTTCGAGGAGCTGGTGGAATCCGGCGCCGTCTTCGAGTTGACCGCCCCCGAGGACCGCCTCGGCGGCTTCGGCGACCAGGCGATCCTGGCGACCGAGTACCTCCGCGCCCTCCGCATCCGTTCCCGCCTCATCCGCGAGCTGGACGCCTTCCTCGCCCCCTTCGACGCCGTCCTCACCGTCCCGACCGCCGGCGCCGCCCCTCCCTCCGAGGGCCCCCACGGCGGCCGCTTCTCCGTCCTCTCCCTCGGCGGCCCCGGCAACGTCTGCGGCACCCCCGCCCTCGTCCTCCCCACCGGCCTCACCGACGACGGCCTTCCCACCGCCCTCCAACTCGACGGCCGTGCCTTCTCCGAAAACCGTCTCCTCGCCCTCGGCCTCGCGTTCCAACGGGCGACGGCGTGGCACGAGCAGCCACCCAACTTGGAATAATGGTAACCATTCTGCCGATCGCAGGGCGGATTGCCGCAATCGTAGGGTGCGTCGAGTCTTCGACGACGCACCATCCGTCTGCCTCCTATTGTGGCCCCCTCGCCGACCCGCCCGCGATCCGGGAGGCGGTGGAGCGGAGCTGGGCGATGAGGCGGCGGCGGTGCTCGGCGTGGTCGGGCACGACGTCGGCCGATTCGAGGGCGTCGGCGAGGAAGCCGAAGGCGCCGGCGACGTGGTGGGGGCCGAGGCCACGGGGCCCGAGGAAGGACACCAGCCAGTCGGCGTAGCGGTCGAAGTGGGGCGCGTAGTTCAACTCGACGGCGACATCCAGGAAGTTCAGATGCCAGTAGTTGTCCTCAGCCGTGAGGCTCCGACCTCGCTCGCCGTACTGGTCCCCCAATTCGGGCCACGTCTCGTAGATCCGCCGCAGGCTCGACTCGGCCGCGGCGACGCCGTGGCGTCGGAGCACCGGACTGCGCAGCTCGGCCGGCGGTTTGGGCCGGGTGCCGCCGTGGGGGATGGCGGGGTCGGAACTCATGGGGCGGCTCTCCTTGCGGGGTTGAGCCCATGGTCGTTGGGGAAACACGGGGCGTCAATCCGAGATTCAAAATCACAAATCTCGAATCTGTGTGGGAGTGACGCAGTGGGCCCTTTCTCCCAAGCTTTGGCTGGTGCCGGAAGCCGTAGGTCCGACTTCAGTCGGGCCGGAAACCCAAAAAAGCCAAGAATTTCTGGCCCGACTGAAGTCGGGCCTACGCCGGCTGACGCCCACTGCGTAACACCTGCTGTGATAACAGAGGCTCACAGACCGACGTCCCCGAACCGCGCGGTGGCTTCCTCGATGGTGGGGCGTTCGAGGTCCGGGAGGAGGGAGACAAGTCGGCTCGTGTCGAGGGAAACATCGGCCGGGCGGGGCTCGGGGCTGGGGACGTCGGCCTGCCTGTTGGGACGGATCAAGGACGGGTCCATTCCCAGCGCAACGGCCAACCGCCGCATCAGTTCGAACCGGCTGACCCGCTCCGTGCCGGCGACGTGGACCAGGCCCCTCGCCTCCGATACGACCAGGCGGCCCAGGATGTCGGCGGCCGTGGGCAGGTCCAGCGGCGTGCGGTACTCGTCCTCGAAGAACGACTGCGGCTCGCCGCGTCGCAGGGCATCGAGCGCCCGGTCAAAGTACGATTCGCGACCGCAACGCGAGGGGCCATACATCAGGCTGACCCGTGCGACCAGACCCCGAGGCACGGCCAGCACAGATGCCTCCGCCGCCCGTTTGGTCCTTCCATAGGTCAGGATCGGCGCGGCCGGTCCATCCTCAAGGTTCCAGGGACGACGGCCGTCGAAGACGAGGTCGGTCGAGGTGAAGACCAGGCGACGGCCGCGTTCCCGGCACCATTCCGCGATCTGCCGCGTCGCCTCCACGTTGATGAGCCGCGCCCGTTCCAGATTGTCGAAGCAAGCACGGGCCGCGCTGATCGCGGCGGCGTGGAGCACGGCGTCGGGCCTGGCCTCGTCGAGTCGGCCCTGGATCGCGGCCGAGTCGGCCAGGTCCACCGGAATCAGCGGCACCCCATTCCGCTCGCCCCCATCCCGACCGCTCCAGGCGATCAGCTCATGCCCGTCCTCGGCCCGTAGGTGCTCGATCAGGTACGCGCCAAGCTGGCCACTGGCGCCGGTGAGGAGGATACGCATGGAGCGTCGGGAACCCAGAATAACACGCTTGTCTTTTGTCGGGTGCGTCGAGTCCTCGACGACGCACCGACCCCTTTGGCTCGGCGACCCGCCGCCATCATCCTCGGGTCGGCGGGCCGGAGGCAAGCCACTGGAGGATGCGCGGGCCGCAATCCTGTCGGCAGCCCGGGGAGCGAGTCCCGGTTGGGAGAAAGGGGGCGATCGTGCGGATTGCGGAATGGTCCTGGCCCGGGAACGGCCAAAGTCGCGACGCCGGAAGGCCGATGCCTCGTAATGGAGCGAACTTCGCAGCCGAGGAGCGGGCCAGGACCCGGCCGGGGCGTCCCAGCTTGAGGTGGGGAGACGGAGCGATGGACATTCGGGACCTGCCGCTGGAGGACCTCGTCCTCGACCCGGCCTTGAATCTGCGTGACCGGCTCGACCAGGAGACGGTGGACCGCTACATCGAGTCCTGGGACCGCATGCCGCCGGTGACCGTCTTCGAGGTCGAGGGCCGCTGGCTGCTGACGGACGGCGTGCACCGACACGCGGCGGCCGTCACGCTCGGAAGGCGGGCCATCCCCGCCGAGATCCGCCAGGGGTCGTTCGAAGCGGCACTCGACTTCGTCGCCGGCGCAAACCTGCACCATGGGTTGCCCCTGAGCCGCGCCGAGCGCCGCCGCGCCATCGAGGTGAAGCTGCGGCTACACCACGACCGTTCCGACCGGCATCTCTCCGAGGATCTCGGCGTGGGACGCGAACTCGTGGCGAAGATCCGCCGGCAGCTCGTCGAAGGCGGCCAGATCCCCGACGGCACGACCCGCCTGGGCGCCGACGGCAAGGTCTATCCGGCCACCTTGCCCCGAGACCCCAACGAGCGTCTCCCGCGGACCAATGCCGAGGCCGGCGCCGAGCCCGAGACCGAGCCTCGCGGACGCCGACGCGTCGATGCGGGCTGGGATGACACGACCGACCCCATGCCCGTCATCAACGAAGGGCCGCCCCGGGGCGGATCGGGGGCCCTCGTCCCGCCCTGGGAGGACGAGTCTCCCGACACCCGCGCCCTGGCCCGCTCCCCCGTCGCCTCGGCCGCCGCCCCGACGATCGACGAGATGCTCAACCTCATGACCCGCCAGGTCATGGAGGTCGTGCAGTGGACCCAGGCCGACGGCTTCAACGACGCCTACGCTTCTGCCGGCGCCAACGTCCGCAGCCTCTTTCAAACCGCCGTCATCAAGCTCGCCGCTCGGGCCGATCAGCTCCGCAAAGGTTGAGGCCCAGTCGCCTCGCGAACGGTCAATCCGTTTCGTGGCCCCCCGCTCCGACGGAACCAACGTGATGCGTCATCGTTCCGCCGAATCCGGTGATGGCCACCCTGCCATTGGCCATATGGCCAAATTGATGCAAGCATTGACCAACTTCCCTTTTCTGAGAGAGAAGTGACGCAGTTGGCATCACCAGGCGGAGTCGGTCCGACTTCAGTCGGGCCGGAAACTCTCGTCTTTCCTGGACTTCCGGCCCGACTGAAGTCGGACCTACGGCTTCCGGCATCGGCCAACGCTCGGGCGAAAGGGCCAACGGCGTCATTCCCATAAGAAAACGGTGGGCCCCGGCGCCAGCGTCGCCATTTTATGCTATAATTGACGTTAGCTCCTTGACAATCCGGTTGAGGTCTGGACCACCCGATTCAGATGAGACGTTGCGACACCGGGACGCGTCGCGGGCGCCGAACGAACTTCACAATAGGTAAGATGCCACCTCTAAAGTTTTATGATTTTGGAAGTTACGACAACGAGCCCGCCACAATCCGGAGCGTCCCCCCGGCGCCCTCGCACCGTCCGGCAGGCGTCCCGGGCGCGTCGCCGGACCGTCCTCGCATCGTCCCCCCTCACCGCGAACGGCCCGAGAGATCGCCTTTTCCTGCCGGCCCCGGTCTCTCGTACCTTCCCGGAGAGCCTTTCACAGCAGGTCGCTGAGCACTGAATCGGCCAGGAAGAGGCCCTCGCGGGTCAGTCGGACGCGACCGGCGTCGTCCTCCAGAAGGCCGGAAGCGGTATGGCGGCGGAGGGCAACCGAGGCGAGGGCATCGAGGCCGTAGCCGGTCCGGGCCAGGAAGTCGGACCGTTCTATGCCGAGGCGGGTCCGGCGGAGCATTAGGACGGCCGTCTCGCGCGCGCGAGCCTCGGGATCGAGCGACTCGCTCGGGCCGGTCGGATCGGCGCCGGACTCGACGCGGCGGAGGTAGGCGGGCAGGTCCCGGGTGTTCACGGCCCGGGTCCCTTCGAGGTAGCGAGCGGCGCCGAGGCCAACGCCGTGGTATGGCTCGTTGGCCCAGTACACGAGGTTGTGGCGACACTCGTGGCCCGGTCGGGCGAAGTTGCTGATCTCGTACTGCTCGAGACCGGCCCTGGCGAGTCTCTCGATCGTGTGAGCGTACATCGCCCGCTCGACGTCCTCATCCACCGCGCGGACCTGGCCGGCGTCCCACTGCTTCCAGAGTGCAGTGCCCTTCTCGTAAACGAGGCCGTAGCAGGAAAGGTGGGACGGCTGGAGTGCGAGGGCGGTCTCCAGATCCGCCTGCCAGTCGTCGAGTGTCGAGCCGGGCACGGCGAAGATCAGGTCAAACGACCAGCGTTCGAACCGGGGACGGATCAGGTCCAGGGCGCGGGGGACATCCTCCGGGTCGTGGTGACGCTCCAGCGCCGCCAGCAAGGGTGGCTGGAATGACTGGGCGCCGAGACTGACGCGATTGACGCCCCCGGAGGCGAGGACGTCCACCTTCGCGGCGTCGAGGGTCCCCGGGTTCGCCTCGACGGTCCACTCACCGCCCGCTTCGAGAGGAAACCAGCGGCGAATCAAGGCCAGGAGGCTGGCAAGTTGCTCGGCATCGAGCCGCGTGGGCGTGCCACCGCCGACGAAGATCGTCTGGACCGGGCAGGGCGTGCCGCCGAGTCGGAGGGAGACCTCGCGATCGAGGGCGTCGAGGTAACGGTCCGCCAGGGCGTCGGCGCCGGCGAGGGAGGCGAAGTCACAGTAGCCGCACTTGTGGGCACAGAAGGGGATATGAACGTAGGCGGCGCGGCGGAAGGGGATGGGTCATGGTGGTCGGCTGCTGCAGGAGCGTGCGGGGGAATGGCCCGTCCTTCCCTACGAACCCCGACCGCCCGGGGATCGTCGAGCCGAGAAATGAGCCGCGGTTGCGCGGCCACGGAGGCGTCGGACGATGGACCGGAATTCCCGGGTGCGGATTGCTCCTTGGTATGGCAGTTGCTCCAAATTGGCCCCCCGAACCGGAAGGACATCCCGTCGGGATGTTCCTTAGTTGTTCCTCGAAGATCCGCATGATGGGAGGCAACGAGATGAAGCGATTCTGTGTCCTGTTGCTCGCGATCGGCCTGGTGGCCCCGGTGGGACTCGTCGGTTGCAGCGATGAGAGCAAGACGGAGACCGAGATCCACGAAGGAGACCCCCGGTGGCACGACCACCGAGACGGTCACGACGAAGACCGAGCAGTAGGGCGAGAACCCGCCCCGCCGACGGGCGTGAGCGGCGAGCCGGCTCCGGCTCCGAATCCCTGACCTCGAAGGCACCACAAGCGCGCGAGGGATCGAACCGGGATGCCCCGGCCGCGGCGGTGGGCATCCCGCGTCCTTCTCAGGGCACTGGCTCCACGAACCGGATCTCCGGGATCTCCGCCTTGAGGACGCGCTCGACGGCCATGCTCAAGGTGATGGCCGACGAGGCACACCCCTGGCAGGCGCCGAGAAGGCGAACCTGGAGGATGGCGTCGTCGTCGAGACCGACGACCTCGATCTGGCCGCCGTCGGCGATCAGGCCATCGCGAACCTGCTCGTCAAGGACTCGTTCGATCCGCGCCAGCAAGGCGCGTCGTCGATCATCGGGCGGAGCGGGAGCGTTAGGCATCGGAGAAGACTCGGGGTCCTGCACGGGAGCGGTTAACTGGGCAAGCGGAGAAGGCCGTCACGCCGCATCGAGGCGGCCGGAAACTCCCCGGGCGGGCGGTCGACCCCTGGAGTCGCGGTCGCAGGAAATCACGACCAGCGAGACCGTGGGTCACACGCGGCCGGCCGCGTCCGGGTCAATACCCGCCACCGCCGTAGCCACCCCCACCGCCGTAGCCGCCACCACCACCGCCGTAGCCACCGCGACCGCCACCGCCACCGTAACCGCCGCGACCACCACCACCGCCGTAGCCGCCGTGACCACCGCCGCCACCACCCTCGGAGCGAGGCTTGGCTTCGTTGACCGTCAGGCGACGGCCCTGATAATCCTGCCCGTCCAGGTTTGAGATCGCCGCGTCGGCGTCGGCGTCGTTCTCCATCTCGACGAATCCGAAGCCCCGACTCCGGCCGGTCTCGCGATCGCTCAGCACCTGGGCACTGAGGACCGGACCGTATTGTTCGAACATTTCCTGGAGGTCACTCGAACTGACGCTGTAGGTCAGGTTCCCAACATAAAGCCGCTTGGCCATCGCACTCGCGCCTGGGACAGGCTCTCCACTCAAGCAATCACGGTGGGGACCGAGACAACGCGACGGGCATCAGTCAGGCCGGATCGATCGGGAGGGGAGAAACGCTGTTGAGGCGCCCTGGGCCGCGATACGGATCAGACCTTCCTGTCGGCAAGGTCCCCACACTCCCGGGCCGTCGCCTCGGCGGGTCGGCTGCAGGGAGCATGGCCTATTGTGGCGACCGCGACGCTTGTGTCAATCGCACTGTGCCGCCGAACTGAACCGGCCGCTTGACCCCCTCGCCGAGCCGGCAGTACAATCCCAGATACTTGCCCCGGCGGGATCGGCATCCCCTCATCACCCCGTTCCTCCGGCCTCCCGTCGGCGGACCCATTCCCCCTTCCTTTTCCTCGACCGGAGCGTCACCCCATGATTCGCTGGATCTTGCTGGCGGTGCTCGTCGTCGGCATCTCGGCCGCGATCCCGATCGTCCTGAGCGCCTTGCCGACCGACTCGAACGGCGCGGTGGTCTTCCAGCCGGTCAGCGAGCGGATCGGTCCGGTCGGCGAGCTGCTCGTCGAGGGCAAGCCGGAGTACGACTTCGGCGACATGGCCCAGCAGTCCGAGGGCAAGCACGAGTGGGTTGTCAAGAATGTCGGACCCGGCGACCTGGAGCTGAACAAGGGCTCGTCCACCTGCATGTGCACCGTCGCCGACTTCTCGCCTGACCCGGAAACCGGCGAGGTCCACGAGAAGATCGTCCTGAAGCCCGGCGAGGAGACGAAGATCACCCTCACCTGGAAGACCAAGGATAGCAACGGTCGATTCGAGAAGTCGGCCAGCATCCTGTCCTCCGACCCCGAGCACCCGGAATTCTGGTTCCGCATCATGCGGCGCGGTGCAGCCGGCGATCGTCATGCAGCCGACCGTGCCCGACTTCGACTTCGCCAGCATCTCCAACAAGGAGCCCTCGCAAGCCAAGTGGGCCCTGACCTCGCCCGACAAGCCCGATTTCAAGATCCTCTCGATCTCCTCCAGCCGTCCCGAGCAGATCGAGACCAGTTCACGCCCGCTGAACGAACGAGGAGAAGAAGGAACTCGGATACAAGAGCGGCTACCGCGTCGATATCACCCTCAAGCCGTCGAAGGAACTGGGCACCTTCCGCGAGGAGTTGATCCTCAAGACCGACCACCCAAAGCAGCCCGAGATCCGGGCCTCCCTCAGCGGCAACCGGATCGGTCCGATCAGCCTCGTGCCGGCCGCCATCCGGATCAACGACGCCAACAGCGTCGAGGGCGGCAGCCGGAGCCTGCTGCTGACCGTCCGAGACCAGGAGGGCCCGACCGAGTTCGAGATCGAGAGCCTGCCCTCGAAGCTTCAGGTCGAGATCACGCCGGCCGATGATAACCCTCAGAGCGGCAAGCCCCGCCGCTACCGCCTGACGGCCAAGGTGCCCCCCGGCGTGAACCCCGGGACCGTCCAGGGCGAGCTGGTGCTCAAGACCAACCACCCGTTCGCCTCGATCGTCAAGGTTCCGGTCAACATCGTCGTGCTCAGCGGCGCCGAATGATGCGAGCAAGGGAATGGAGCGATCGATCCCGATCCCGGGCCGGCCTGGCTCCAACAGGTGCGGTCCGGGGTGCTCGGCGCAATCCAGGAGGGAACGATGAGCCAGCTCAAGCAGGTGGACGGCCCCGGTCGCCCTGGCCCTGGCGGCGGCGATCCTGGCCGTCGTCGGCTGCAATCACGGACGGGATGCCCCTCCCGGCGCCTCGCCGGGAGCCCAGGACGCCGCGGCGGGTGTCACCCCAGCCGCCGACCAGAAGACCGCCGAGGCCGAGGATGGCCCGCTCCTCGCCCACTGGCCGACCGGACCCGAGCGACCACTTCGAAGGCGCCTTGATCCTGACCGGCCAGATGATCGGCTACCTCGAACCCTGCGGTTGCTCGGCCAAGCAGAAGGGTGGATTGGTTCGCCGCGAGGTCTTCGTCGAGAAGCTCCGCCAGCAAGGCTGGAAACTCGGCCTGCTCGATCTCGGCACGCTCGTCAGCGAGCCGAACAAGGCCCGCGGCGGACCCGAGCAGGCGAAGATCAAGTACGCCACCACACTCAAGGCCCTGATGAGGCTCGGATACGACGCCGTGGCCCTCTCGGCCGATGACCTCCGGCTGGGCACCGCCGAGGTCCTGATGCAGTACCTCAACACCTTGCCCGACGGGACCGACGCCCTCAAGGTCGTGGCCGCCAACGTCCAGCCGACGCCCGGCCTCGACTTCGAGACCCGCGTGCGGCCGAGCGTCCGCACGCAGGTCGGCGCGATCAAGGTCGGCGTGACGGCCGTGCTTGACCCCGAGACCTTCGACGCCCTGAATGACCCCGAGAAATCGGCCCTCCTGACGATCCAGGCTCCCGAAGAGGCGCTGCCAGCGGTCCTGGCCGATCTGAAGAAGGATACGAACATCCAGGTCTTGATGGTCCAGGGACCGCCCGAGATGGCCTTGAAGATGGCCCGCGCCTACCCCGATTTCGACGTCGTGGTCGGCACCAGCCAGGTCCCCGACCCGCCCGCCAAGCCCGAGGTGGTCAACGGCGGCCAGACGCAGCTCATCACGGTCGGCAAGAAGGGCATGTACCTCGGCGTGCTCGGCCTCTACACCGACCCCAAGCAGAAGTTCCGCTACCAGCGGATCGAGCTGAACGACCGCTACGACAAGTACCGCGACCTCGCCGCGCCGATGAAGCAGCTCCTCGGCGCGGATCTCCAGGCGACCCTCAAGGCCGCTCGCGTGCTCCAGTCCTACCCGAAGCGGCCTTACGCCCTGTTCGACGCCCCGCCAGATGCCACCTTCGTCGGCGCCGAGACCTGCAAGAAGTGCCATCCGGGGACCTATGCGAAGTGGTCCCAAACGAAGCACGCCCACGCCTACGAGGACCTCGTCTCCGACCCGCACGACCCAAAGCGCAACCGCGAATATGACGCCATGTGCGTCAGTTGCCACACGACCGGCTTTGAGTACAACGGCGGCTTCCTCGGCGCCGACCTGACACCGAACCTCAAGGGCAACCAGTGCGAGAACTGCCACGGACCCGGCTCCGCCCACGCCGCCCATCCCGACGACCCCTCGATCTTGAAGACGGTCACCCGCCAGGCTGAGTTCTTCGAGAAGAACCTGAACTACGGCTGCGTCCGCTGCCACGACGAGGACAACGACCCCAACTTCAACTTCGCCACCTACTGGCCCAAGATCATGCACAAGGGGCTCGACTCCTACGACGACCCCAGGGTCCACCAGGGAATCGACGTTTCCCCCGGCCAGTCGAAGGCGGAGTGATCCGCACGGATTTCCGGATCAGTGAGAAACGGGCCGGGGTCCCCAGGCGGTTCGCCTTGGGGCGTCCCGGCCCGTCTGCTAGACTGCGCGATCGACCGGAATCTCGTCAGGTCAGGGAGGCCCGCAATGTCCGCGACCACGTCCACGGCGGCGAGCACGAGGTTCGAGCGGTTCGTGGAGAAGTACCGGGAGGACCACCGCCATCCGGTCAACCACGTCCTGCACGTCGGCGTCGGCTGGCCCCTGTGCGCGCCTGGCGGTGATCCTGCTGCCGTTCCGGCCCTGGTGGTCGCTCGGCCTGTTCGTGGCTGGCTATCTGATCATGTGGGCCGGTCATTTCCTGTTCGAGAGGAACCTGCCGACGGTCTTCAAGCACCCGAGCACCCCCTTCGTGATCGCCTGGGCCGTGATCCGCGAGATCGGACGACGCTTCGCGCGGCTGGTGAGCCCGTCGTGGGCCAGGTAAGCTGGAGCCTCCACCCCACGGAGAAACTCCGCGTGGCCACCGCCACCCGCAAGCGCACGATCGGACCGGCCGACCAGGGGCGTCGCTTGACGCTGGCGCAGTTCGTCCGCGCCGAGTTCGAGGAGGGTTCGCTCTACGAGCTGGCCCGGGGGATCGTCGTCGTGACGGATGTGCCCGGAATCCCGCATGGGCGGACGGTAAATCGCGTCGCTCGCCTGTTCTTCCGCTATGATGAGCAACATCCGGGTCGGATCAATTACCAGGCCGGCGGTGGCGAATGTCGGCTCCGACTGATCGGCATGCAATCGGACCGCCACCCCGACCAGGCGATCTACCTCGATGACCCGCCAACGGGCAAGGACCCGTGGTCGCGGTGGGTACCGCAGATCGTGGTGGAGATCGTCAGCGTCGGCTCAGAGGATCGCGACTACGTCGAGAAGCGCGAGGAGTATTTGCGAGCCGGGGTCCGCGAATACTGGATTCTGGATGCCAATCTCAAGCGGCTACTCGTCCTGAAGCGGGCCGGCGACGTCTGGGAGGAGGTCGTCGTGCCGGCGGGCAAGTCGTACCGGACACGGCTCCTGCCGGGCCTGGTGGTCGAGCCCGCGGTTTTGATGGGGCTGGCGGGGAAGGCGTAAACGCTCGTACAGAGCCCGCCTTGACAAGGACGATCGGGCCTGCCTAGGATACGGGTCCCTCCTCGAAGGGCAGCCCAGGGCCTTGCGCCCCGGGTACGACCGCAACGAACGAAGGCCCCTCAAGCAAAGGCACGACGCGACGATGGCCGAGCCGATCAAGTACGACGACTTCGCCAAGCTCGACCTGCGGGTCGCCAAGGTGATCGAGGCCCGGCCTCACCCGAATGCCGACAAGCTCTTGCTCTTGCAGATCGAGGTGGGCGACGAGACGAAGCAGATCGTCGCGGGCATCCGGCAGCATTACACGCCTGAGCAACTCGTCGGCCGCAAGATCATCGTGGTCAACAACCTCGAACCGGCCATGCTCCGCGGCGAGACGTCGCAGGGCATGCTCCTGGCGGCCACCTCGACCGACAGCAAGGTCGTCCTGCTCCAGCCGGATGACCCCGATTGCCTCGTCGGCGCGAAGGTCAAGTAAGCCCGGTCCCCGATGACCGACGGAGACGACCCCGATGCGCAGCAGGCGGCGCGAGTTCCTCGCCCTCGGCTCGTTGGCGATCGGCGCCGCGTTGACGCGTAGGACGCTGGGACGTCCCTCACTCGCGTCGCGAACGACGCGCAACGTCGTGCTCGTGACGCTCGACGGCTTCCGGCCCGAGGAGATGTTCACCGGAGCCGAAGTGAAGCTCCTGAGCAAGGAGGCGGGCGTCGCTGACCCGAAGGGATTCCGCAGGCGGTTCTGGCGGGAATCGCCGGAGAACCGCCGCGAAACGCTGCTGCCGTTCGTCTGGGGAACGGTGGCGAGACAGGGGCAACTCTTCGGCCACGCGGCGAAGGGGAGCGTCGTCCGGGTCACGAACGGACGGAACTTCTCCTATCCCGGGTACAACGAGATCCTGACCGGCGCCCCCGACGGCCGGATCGACAGCAACGCCAAGACGCCGAACCCGAACGTCAGCGTCCTCGAATGGCTGAATCGGAAGCCCGATTACCGGGGACAGGTGGCGGCCTTCGGGTCATGGGACGTCTTCCCGTTCATCCTCAACCAAAAGCGGAGCGGCCTTCCGATCAACTCCGGCTGGGAGCCGATCGCGGGCGACGACCTGACGGATCGCCAGCAACTTCTCAACCGGATGATGGCCGAGCTGCCACATCGCTGGGAAGGCGTGCGCCTCGATGCCTTGACCTTCGAGGCAGCCCTCGAACACGTCCGCCTGCACAAACCCCGCGTTCTCTACCTGGCACTCGGCGAGACCGACGACTTCGCCCACGACGGCCGTTATGATTTCTACCTCGATTCCGCCCATCGCTCCGACGCGATGATCCGCCGGCTCTGGGAAACCTTGCAGAGCCACCCGCAATATCGCGGCACGACCTCGCTCGTCCTGACGACCGACCACGGCCGCGGTGGCCTGCCCGACGGCTGGAAAGGCCATGGCGCCAGCGTCCCCGGTTCCGATCGGATCTGGGTCGGCCTGCTCGGACCCGATACGCCGCCCCTCGGCGAGCGGTCGGGCGTCGGCGATGTCACCCAGTCGCAGGTCGCGGCCACGGTTGCCGCCTTGCTCGGAGAGGATTTCCGCAAAGATTTCCCCGAGGCGGCGCCGCCGATCGTCGAGGCGGTCGGGACTGAGAGTTCCTGAATCCGCGTTTCCCAACGATACCTTCCGAGGACCCGCGATGGCCTTCGCCACCATCAACTACTTCAGCGGCTCGCTCCACAAGGCCTCGTCGTTCAACATCGTCTTCCCCGAAGACCCGAAGCTACCCCGCCCCTGGTCGGTCTTCTACCTCCTGCACGGGCTCTCCGACGATCACACGATCTGGATGCGACGCACAAGCATCGAGCGTTACGTCGCCGGCTTGCCCCTGGTCGTCGTGATGCCCGATGGCGGCCGGGGCTGGTACACGAACGCCAAGGAAGGGTACGCGTATGAAGACAATCTTATCAAGGACGTCGTCGGCCTGGTTGAGCGGCACGTTGCCGGTGAAGACCGAGCGTGAGGGCCGCGCGATCGGCGGCCTATCGATGGGCGGCTACGGGGCGGTGAAGCTCGGCTTGAAGCATCACGACATGTTTGCCAGCGTCAACTCCCACTCGGGTGCCGTCGGCTTCCTCCACGACCCCGAGCGTGCCCGTCAGCTCAGCCCCGAGTTCCGACGCATCTTCGGCGACGACCCCGCGGGCGGGCCGGAAGACCCCTTCGCAATCGTCGAGAAGATCGATCACGGCCGCATCCCGGCCATGAGGATCGACTGCGGCACGTCCGACTTCCTGCTCGACCAGAACCGGTCCTTCCACAAGAAACTGGAAGAAATGCAGATCCCGCACGAGTACGAGGAGTTTCCGGGCGGACATGAGTGGGCGTACTGGGATGAGCACGTTCCGCAGGCGATCGCGTTCCATGCGAAGAACCTGGGCCTGAAGTCGTGAACGCAGCGGCCTGGGCGTCGTACAATGGAACGGGTGGCCGGCCCCGTCCGGGCCCGCGGTCGCTGGGCGTGTGGGGAAGACACGATGGGCAGCCGAAGACCTGGGTTCGGGCTGGTGCTCGGGATTGTGCTGTGCGGTCTGGTCCCGGCTCTCGCGGCCATGGATGGTGATGGGTCGAACGCGCCAGAAGTCCGCCCCCGGGAGGAACCCGTCCACCCGTCGATGGCTGACCCGGAGCGAACCCGCAAGGCGGAGCTGGTGCTGCGCGTCGAGCGATTGCGGTTCCAGGGGGGTAGCAAATACTGGTGGTATGAGGTGAAGATTCTCGCGGTGATCAAGAACCGGTCGGGCTGCAAGTTCGAGCCCGGCCAGTCGCTGAAGGTGGCGGTCCGCGGCATCGCGGGGGAACGCGGGGTGCCGCACGGCCAGAGCACGATCTACCTCGAACGCTACAATCCGAAAAACCACGAGAACTGGAAACTGCTCGGCGGCGGCGCCGAGCACGGCGTCAGCCACGTCGTCCGGCCGGAGCCGCCGGACGCGGACGGCCCTTGAGGGCCGCGGGAGAGGAAAACCCGTGCTCCGCGAACTGTCGGTGCAGAATCTCGCCCTGATTGAAGACGCCCGCGTCGAACTACTGTCCGGCTATTGCGCCTGGACGGGGGAGACCGGTGCGGGCAAGAGCCTCCTGCTCACGGCGCTCGGCCTGGTGCTCGGCGGTCGGGCGTCGGGCGACCTGGTGCGCTCCGGCAAGGACGAGGCCCGAGCGGCGGCCGTCTTTGACCTCGCCGAGTCCGGCTTGCGAGAGGACGTCGAGGCGATCCTCGGCGGCACGCTCGACGAGGATCAGCTCATCCTCACCCGGCGCATCTCCGCTCAAGGACGGAGCCAGGCGCACGCCAACGGCCTGCCGGTCGCCGTGGCGACGCTCCGGCAACTGGGCGAGCGTCTCATCGACGTCCACGGCCAGCACGAAGGCCGAGCCTTGCTTGACCCCGACCGCCAGCGCGCCTTGCTCGACGCTCACGGCGGCCTGGAATCCTTGCTGGATCGCTATCGAAAAACCCGGCTGGAACATGACAGCTTGCGGAAACGACGGCTCGACCTGATCGAATCGGCCGAACGGAGGCGTCGCGAACGCGACCTGCTCGCCTTCGAGCGCGACGAGCTGGTCTCGGCCGACCCGCAGCCGGGCGAGTTCGACGAGCTGAATCGCGAGGCGCACCGGCTCGCCAACGCCGAGGAGCTTCGCGAGGCGACGGCCGAGGGGTACGCACTCCTGTACGAGGCCGATCGGTCGGTGCAGGAGCTTCTCGAACGTGTGGCCCGCCGGATCGAGCCGCTCTCCGACTCGGTGCCCGAGCTGGCCGCGCCGGCGTCCGAGCTGGAGCGGCTGGCGGAAGAGGTCCGCGAGGTCGCCCGGGGTTTGAGGAAGTTCAGCCAGGACTGGGAGGACGACCCGCAGCGTCTGGAGGAAGTCGAGTCCCGGCTGGCCCTCTACCGCAGGCTCGCCACGCGGTTCCGCTGCGCCCGGATGAGCTGGCGGATCGCCGGCGGGAGGTCGAGTTACAACTGGCCACGATCGAGCAGGAGGAATCCGACCTGGCCGGGCTCGATGCGCCGCTCGCGGAGGCGTGGACAAAGCTCAAGGGGATCGCGGCGGAGTTGACCGCGGCACGGCGGAAAGCTTGCAAGACGTTTGCAAAGGCGGTACAGGGACAGTTGAAGGCGCTCAATCTGGCCGAGGCGAGGCTCAGTGTGGAGATCGAACCACTCCCCCTGGGTGACGACCCAACCGTGGCGACGCCACCGGAAGACGGGGCGGACCGGGTCGAGATCGTCTTCACGCCGAACCCCGGGGAGGCGCCGAGGCCCTTGCGAAAGATCGCCTCGGGTGGCGAGATCTCGCGGGTGACGTTGGCGGTCAAGACGGTGCTGGCGGAGGTCGATCGCGTGCCGACGTTGGTCTTCGACGAGATCGACACGGGCGTCGGCGGCCGGCTGGGGGCCGTCCTGGGCAAGATGATGGCGGAGCTGGGCAAGCACCGGCAGATCGTCTGCATCACGCACCTGCCTCAGATGGCCAGCTTCGCCCGGCAGCAGTGGGTGATCCGCAAGCAGACCGAGAGAGGTCGGACGCGGACGACGATCCGCCCCCTGGCCGACGGCGAGCGGGTGGAGGAGCTGGCGGCGATGCTTCGGGGCGACTCCGCGGCCGAGTCCACCCGACAGGAGGCGCAGGCGATGCTGGCCGAGGCGCAGGAGTTGTTATGAACCGGGCCCGGGCGGCGAAGGCGGGTTGG
Source organism: uncultured Planctomycetales bacterium (assembly GCA_963752755.1). GTDB lineage: Bacteria > Planctomycetota > Planctomycetia > Isosphaerales > Isosphaeraceae > CAVVZJ01. The sequence continues at coordinate 288,865 of CAVVZJ010000022.1, forward strand.
CTGGCGCGGCCCGTCTGGCCGGTGGTCACGGTCTTGCTGGCGGTCCTGATCCTGCGATTGCCCGCCTTCCTGCTCTCCGACGAGCTGGAATACTTCCACCTTCACGGCGACGACTTCGCCTATCTCGCCGATTGCCGGCTGGGCGAGGAGCCCCTGGCCAAGCTCTGGGAGCCGCACAACGCCCACGTCGTGCCGCTCTTCCGACTGCTGACCGCCAGCCTGGCGCGTGGGGCGGGCTCGGCGGGGATGGTGCCGTCACTTCTGGGCTGGGCGACGTATGCTTGCCTCGTCCTGGTGATGCTCGGCGCGGGGCACTTCGTCGCCTGGGAGACGCGACGGATGAGCCTCGGCCTGGCGGCGATGGTGCTGATCGGGGTGACGACCGTGATGGAGCCCGCCTTGACGTGGTATTCGGCCGGTCAGACGCTCTGGGCCGCGCTGGCGGTCGTGGGAATGCTGGTGCTCTTGCAGTGGTCGCGGGTCCGCGGCTCGCGGTTCTGGCTCGCGATGGCCGCCGCGCCGGCCCTGGCGGCGCCCTTGCTCTGGTCGGGCGGCCTGGTGGCGGGGCCGGTCGGCTGGGCGTACCTGCGATCCACCACCGATCCGCGAACGCGGCGGGCCGCGTGGTGGCCGCTCGGGGCGACGGTCACCGGCGCCGGCCTCATCCTGGCTTTCGGCTGGCGCGGACTCCGGGACAGCCTGCGGTCGGAGGCAGCGGACAGCTCGGGCTGGACACGGGCCTTGTGGGGCGTCTTCCACACGGCGCAGGCGATCCCGGAAGCCCTGATCGCCCGGAACCTGGGGCTGGACGTGGTGACGACAGCGTCGCAGGCCGTCGTCTTGTGTGTGGCGCTGGGATTGGTCTGGGGGTGGTCGCGTCGGTGGAATGCCAGGCCGAGCCCGATGGAAGCGAGCGGGGCCTTGATGGTCTTGCTGGGCTTCCTGCTGGCGTACAGCTTCCGCGGACGGTTCCCGTTCTCCAGCCTGCGGGGGCTGGGCTGGTACAACACGATCCCGCAGGTCGGCGCGGTGCTGTTCGTGCTGGGCTGGTGGTCGGGCGATCGAGCCGGCGAGCCGGGCCGGCCGTCGCGGTTAAGTCGGGGCGGCGCCCTGGCGGTGGCCGGAGTCGCCGGGGTGATGCTCCTGCTGCAGTTGCCGAGAGCGATGGAGATCCTGCTCCACAAGGCCCCCCCCTGCTGGCGTCGGAGGTCAAGGCCTTGCCGATCCCGGAACTCCAGCGATGGCGGGCCCGTTACTACATCGGTGACACGATCGCCGGTCCACAACGCCGCGCCCTGGCCCGACTGGAGCGGGCGGCCGGGATCGCGACGCGGCGGAGTCTCTCACGCGAGGCCATCCGCGAGGCGTTCGGGCGCGTCGAGGTGCCCGGCTGGCCGGACACGCTGACCGGGATCGATGCCCTGGACCTCTTCGACTTCCCCACCGCCGGAGCCGCCGACGGACCCGTTCGTGACCCGTTCCGCGATCGGGACGCTGCTGTCGCCCGAGCCCGTGATCCGGCCGACCTGGCTCGACCCCGGCGATCCGTGGCCGCCGCCGTGGCGGGAGCCTCCGGCCGGAACCCCCGCCTCGCCAGGCGTCGCCCATTGATCGATGGAAAGCCCTCCGAGTGCGGCCCGGGGGGCCCATCCAATGCCTGGACTTTTCATTCTCCCCCCCTTACATTATTCTCTCTTAAGGACGGGAAGCTCGCGTGCAGCCCACGCCCGACTCATGAACCGACTCGCGAACTGGATGCAACACCCCCTCGGACGCATCGCGACCACCGCGCTGGCCCTGCTGGTGGTCCTCGTGCCGGCCTGGCTCTTTGCCGACCCGCTCCGCACGTACCGGCTCTACAGCGACGACTTCGCCTACCTGGCTGGCTCGCGGACCTTCGACCGGGCCTGGGCCAACCTCTTCCGCCCGCACAACACGCACATCGTCCCGTCCTGGCGGCTGCTGACCTGGGTCGTCATGGCGCTGGCGGGCAAGCTGGCAAACCTCCCGGCCACGCTGGCCGCCGTGTCGTACGGCACGCTCGCGGCGGCGATGCTGCTGATCGGCCGCCTGGTGTCGCGGGAGACGGGGCGAGCCTGGATCGGGTTCGTGGCGATGGTCGCCCTGGGAACGACCTCGGTGCTGGAGTCGTCGGCGACCTGGTATTCCTCCGGCCAGACCCTCTGGGCGGCCTTCGGCATCCTGGCCACGCTGCATTATCTCCAGGGCTGGCGGTTCCGGCGGGGCTGGTGGCGGCTCCTGGCGGCGGCCCTCTCGACGTGGGTGGCGGGCGGCTTCTGGACGATCGGGCACGCCGCCGGGCCGGTCGGCGCCGTCTATCTCTGGGCTGATGGACGCCAGCGCTGCCGGATTGCGGCGGCGGTCCCGCTGGCCGCCACGGCGGTGGCAGTGGTCGTGGCCCTGGTGCTGGGCGGTCGGCAGATCGACTCGACGATCAGCTTCCACGGCCGGACCGTCAAGCAGGCTGTCGATCTGGCGGCGGGCGCCGGGCACACCGTCCAGGCGATCCCGGAAGACCTCGTCTTCCACAATCTCGGGCTCGAGGCCGTGACGACCATCTCCCAGGGAGCCGCGCTGACGGCCTTACTCGGACTTGCCTGGCTGGCCAGCCTGGCACGCTGGGGGCGACCGTCGCCGATCGAGCTGGCCGGCGGCGTCCTGATCCTGGGAGCCTATTACATCGAGTGGATCTTCCGCGGCTATCACCCTTACAGCAGCCTGCGCGGACTGGTCCCCTGGTACGACACGATCCCCCACGTCGGTGCCGTCCTCCTCGGCACCGGCTGGCTGGCGCGGACGCTCGGGCCGCGGCCGTCGCGGGGCGTGCGGCCCTTGAGTCGGGGAGCGGCGTTGGGAGTCCTGGTCTTCCAGGCGGCGCTCGTCATCGTGCAACAGCCGAGGGTGGACGCCCTCTTCGTCAAGAACATCCCGGACTCGTCCTTGAAGCCGCTGGGGACGTCGGCCTCTCCCGCCCGAAGATTGAACGCCTCGCGGTTGCTGGCCACCGAGTTCGCCAGGCGGCAGCGTCGAGACCTCGAGCGGCTCGACCAGGCCGAGGTTCTGGCTCGCCGGGAAAGTATCGACCGATCGGCCGTCGCCGAGGCGTTCGGACGCGTTCGGGTACTGGAGATTCCGAAGGTCTATGACGCCGCCGACCTGCTCGACCTGCCGGCGCACGGGGCGGTCCACGAGCCGAGGCAGGTTCGATCGTCACTGGCGGAATGGCTCGGACCGTCGGAGCCGCCGTTGATTCGCGACGACCCGGAGTCGGGATTGGTGGTCGAGTAGGACGTCTGCGGCCTGCCCTACAGCAGCAGATGGAAGGTGACCATGCTGGTCATGAACAGGACGATCATCAGGCCGAAGGCTGCCAGCAGGCGGAAGAGGGCGTAACGCGGCGAACTCCGGTAGCTGCGGAGCAGGACGGCGGGCGTCGCGGGATCGAGGACGCGGAGGGCCAGGAGTGGCCCGAGGATGATCGAGACAATCACCAGCGGGATCATCAGGACCACCAGCCCCCCCGCAACCCGACGGGCGAACAGCGTCATCAGCCACGAAAGCCCGGCGCACGCGAGCACGGCGAGCATCAAGGCCCGGATGTGAAACTGGGGGCGTCGATCCCGTCTGGCCGGAAAGGCCGGCGCCAGCGGGCTCTCGGGGATCTCGGAGGCCAGCCAGAGCAAGAGCCCCTGCACCGCCAGGGCGTGATCGATCCGGCCATCGCGGATCATCCAGGGGAGCTGCCCGGCCGGGACGAGCTCGACGTGGACCTCCTCCTCGGCGTCCAGCTTCGGCTCGGCCACGTGTCGGGCGCTCGTGATCAGCACCGTCGTGATCCGCGACGTCAGGATCGACGGGTTCGACCAGCAGTGCCCGAGCAACCGGGGCGGATCACCCGCATAGCCCGTTTCCTCCAGCAGCTCGCGGGCGGCCGCTTCGAGCGGGTCCTCACCAGCCGTGACGAGACCGCCGGGCGTCTCCAGGCTGTCATGACCCGAGCCGGCGCGGAACTGGCGGACGAGCACGAGCTTGCGGGCTGGCGTCAGGGCGACGACGTTCACCGCATCGGCCAGTTGCATGACGTAGTAATCATGCAACTTCCCAGAAATCCGGGATCGGTAGCGCTGGCGGCGAAGCTGGAAGAGCCAGTTCTCCTCCAGGGTCTCGTGGGCTTCACCGTGTGGGTGCCAGGTTGGGTCGGGCACGGGAGTCCTGGGGAAAGGAGGAGGGGCGAGACGAGGGATCGATGAAGGATGACCGGACGAACGGCTCACGTTAAGAGGTAACGATTGATCAGGGACGAAACGCCGTCGTGGTCATGGTCGCCGGTGACGAGATCCGCCGCCGCGAGCACCGGCTCGGGGGCATGGCCCATCGCCACGCCGAGGCCGGCGCCGACGAGCATCGGGATGTCGTTCATGTCGTCGCCCACGGCGCAGATCTCCGACGGGGCGATGCCCCAGAGTTCGGCCAGGTGGAGCACGGCCGACCACTTGCTGGCGTCCTCGCGGAGCACCTCGCACATCCAGCCGGTGTAGCGGGGACTCTTCTGGACGAACGTCCGGACACGGTCGGCCAGGCCCGCCTTCACGGCCATTTCGAGCGCGAGCATCGTCGTCCGCTCGCCGACGGCGCAGACGTGGTAATGACAGGCGCCCGGCTGACACGAGCGATCGAGCCACCTCGGGTCGACCTCGGCGTGCTCGCGATTGAAGCGGACGTACTCGTCAAACAGCAGCCGACCGGTCGGCGAGGCCGCGATGGTGAAATCGAAGCCGGACGCGTCCCGGTCGGTGAAGCTGATGGTCGGCTCGTCGTGACGGCGAAAGAGGTCGAGGATCAAGGCGAGCAGATCGGGGGCGAAGTCAGCCCGCCAGAGAGTCTGGTGGCCGGCGGGGTCCTTGACCAGAGCCCCCGAGTTGCAGACCAGGGGAGCATCGAGCCCGAGCTGCTCGGCGACCGGCAAGGCGCGCCGGTAGCGTCTTCCGGTGCAGAGCACCGGCCGGATGCCCGCAGCCGCGGCGCGGGCGATCGCCTCTGCGGTGCTCGGACGGAGAACGCCGTCACGGTCGAGGAGGGTGCCGTCCACATCCAGGGCCAGGAGGCGGAATCGGGAGCGGATCGGCGTCGGAATCGGTTCGGACAAGGCAGGCGTTCTCCGTGGGTCAGGCCAGGGTCCTTTGACCGGATCATCCTATCCGAGCCGGCCGGCCTCGGGCAAATCCCGGGTGGACGGTCGGCTAGCCCCTGGCAAGGTCGGGGACCGGAAACCATAATGGAGGGTCCCGGAATCGGAGTGGATCTCCTCCAGGCCGGCCTGATCCGGAGCGCCGGCGATCGGACCCCGTTCGGGATTCCGGTCGAGGGAGCTTGGCGACGATGGCCCGCGAGCGTGCGATGGCCCCGGACCGGCCCCGCGACGACGATCGACGGCGCTTCCGGGTCTTTTTCGAGGGCGAACTGATCGAGTCCTACGACCCCGACCGTTACCCGACCGCCCGGGACGTGACCGACGACCTGTCGATGCGCTGGAATTCGTTCTACCCGGAAGGCTGTGACGAGTGGGACCTGGCCGTCTGGCGCGACGGACAGGTTGTCGCGGTGGTCCGCACCGGAACCGAGGGCAGTCCCGAGGTGACGCTCTTCTCCGACTTCCCCGGCTGATCTCCGGCCCCGCCCTCCCCCGCTCCGGCGGGGTCGCTCTTCCGAACCCGCTGGACCGCTTGCCTTGAACCCCGCTGACCTCCCCCCGACCCATCCCCGCGAAGACTACGAGCGTCGCCTCCGATCGGCCCGCGAGGACCTCCAGGCCCTCGACGCCCGCGAGGCCCGCCTGGCCAACGCCCGGCTGCTCACCTTCACCGCCGGCGCCCTCGTCGCCTGGCTCTCGCTGATGCAGGACCTCCTCGCGCCCGGGTGGCTGCTCGTCCCGACGGCCGCCTTCGCGGGCCTGGTCGTCGTGTTCAATCGCGTGGCCGATGCCCGGCAGCGTTCCACGAAGCGCGTCGCCTACTACGAACGCGGACTCGACCGCCTCGACGACCGCTGGGCCGGCACGGGCGAGCCGGGCACCCGGTTTCGCGATCCGGAGCATCCCTACGCCGAGGACCTCGACCTCTTCGGCCCCGGCTCCCTCTTCGAGCGGATCTCCGCCGCGCGGACCCTCGCCGGCCAGGAAACCCTCGCCGACTGGCTCAAGCAGCCCGCCACCCCCGACGTCGTGAAGGCCCGCCAGGAGGCCGTCGGCGAACTTCGGCCCCAGGTCGATCTGCGTGAGGACGTCGCCCTGCTCGGCGGCGAGGTCGGGTCGGTCGCCTCGTTCGAGGGGCTGGCGCGATGGGGCGCCGCGCCGACGCGGTTGCAGTCGTGGCCGGTCCGGGTGGCGGCGGCCCTGCTCTCCGCCATCGCCTTGCCGACCCTCTTCGGCTGGCTCCTGCTGGGCTGGGGAGCCTGGCCCTTCCTGATCGTCTCGGCCCTGGAGCTGGCCATCTACCTGCCGCACCACAAACGCATCCAGGGCGTGCTGGAGACCGTCGAGCGTCGCGCGGAGGAACTGGCGGTCCTGGCGGGATTGCTCGCCCGGCTGGAGCGAGCCCGCTTCGAGTCAACAATCCTGCGACGAGTCCGCTCGGCGCTGGAAACCTCGGGCCGACCAGCCTCGCGACAGATCGACCACCTCCGTCAACTGGTCGCCACCCTGGACGCCCGACGCAACATGCTCCTCGGACCCTTCTCCCCCTGGCTGCTCTGGGGCACGCAGGTCGCCTTCGCGATCGAGTCCTGGCGATCGACCACGGGGCCGTCGATCGGCGGCTGGCTCGTGGCCGCCGGCGAGTTCGAATCGCTCGCCTCGCTTGCCAGCTTCGCCTACGAGTCTCCCGATGACCCCTTCCCCGAGCTGCTCGATCCCGACTCCGACGGCCAATCCCCCCATTACGAGGCCGAGGGCCTCGCCCACCCGCTCCTGCCCGCGGGCCAGGCGGTCCGCAACGACCTCCACCTCGGTGGCAGCCTGCGACTCTTGATCGTCAGCGGCTCGAACATGTCCGGCAAGAGCACCTTGCTCCGCGCCGTCGGGGCCAGCATCGTGCTCGCGATGGCCGGCGGCACGGTCCGCTCCCGTCGACTGCGACTGACTCCCCTGGCCGTCGGCGCCAGCCTTCGGGTCCAGGACTCCCTGCTGCAAGGCCGCTCGCGGTTCTTCGCCGAGATCCTGAGACTCCGCAAGGTCCTCGACCTCGCCCGCGGCCCCAGCCCCTTGCTCTTCCTGCTCGACGAGATCCTGGCCGGCACGAACTCGCACGACCGCCGCCTCGGCGCCGAGGCCATCGTACTCGGCCTGGTCGAGCGTGGCGCGATCGGCCTGGTCACGACCCACGACCTCGCCCTCGCCGAGATCGCCGATCGCCTCGGCCCCCGCGCCGCCAACGTCCACTTCGCCGACCACCTCCAGGACGGCGTCATGAGCTTCGACTACACGATGCGTCCCGGCGTCGTCCGCCACAGCAATGCCCTCGCCCTGATGCGCTCCGTCGGGCTGGAGGTCTGATCCCGATCCGCACAGCGGCCTTTCGGTGACGGTGGGAGGTCCCCCGTACCGGGACGGCCCCGCGCCAGCCTCCCGATTCTGTGCTATAATTAACACCAGATCCTTGGCAATACGGTGGACATCCTCCCGGCCCGATTCTGTCGAGGCGATGCGACACGACGGTGCGTCCCGGCGCCGAACGAACTTCAAAATAGGTAAAATAATCTTCTAAGTTTCTCAAGATTAAGAGTTTGTGTCGTAGAACCCGTCGGTATCGGAAGCGTCCCCCGGGCGTCCTCACACCGGTCCGGAGGCGTCCCAGGGGCGTCTCCCGTGCATTCTTGCTCCATCCCGAGCGTCAACTGGTCGTCAAAGAAGGCGCCTCTGTCATCCAGCTGTGGACTCTCCGAGGCGATTCGCGACGGCTGATCCAGGGCGCATGCGGACCTTCCCGCGTTGCCATCGGAGACACGACTCCGAGCCAGGTCCGCTGAGAAGGCCCACGACGGATCGAATAATTCCCGGAGGGAGACTCTGCCTCAACGCCCCAGCTTGCGCCGGAGGTGACCGCGGACCCAGAGGCCGACCAGCCCCGCCGTGATGAGCATCAATGACGCGGGTTCGGGGATGGGGAAGCGGGGCAATTCGGGCGGTGTGGTGGGACGGCTTGCGTCTTCAGAATCGATCGCCGGGACGCGAGCCATCAGCGTCCGGTCGAACCCGCCCACCGCCGGCATGCCCTCGGGCGACACGGGACGCGGCAAGAGGTCCGGCATCAAGGCCGCGGCGGTGGCGGGCTGCGTGGTCATCCGATCGAGCAGGACCTGGCTCGGATCGAGCCCCGCGAGTCGACGTCCGAGTGATTCCAGGTCGCCGAGTCGCTGACCGCCTTCCGCGACCGTCGCCCGGCGACCGAGCCCCTCGCCGAGGTCACCCAGTCGAGCCGAAGGCAAGGCCGAGCCACGCCCGGGGCCCTGGATTTCCGAGGACTCCGCGCTGGTCGGACCGAGGATCATGCACCCGATCATCACGATTCCGGGGGCTCTCCATCGCGGCGTCCGGATCATGCAGCCCTCAATCTCGCGGTTTGGTGGCCGACTCCTGGCCAGCACCGGCTCCGCCGGCCCTGGGCCCCTCTGACAGCGAGCGCTCGGCCTCCTCGACAAGTCGCACATTCACGACCCTAATTCTCCTGATGAGGACTCGCAAACGCAATTGGAAAGAGTCACCATGATGATTCCTTGCAACATCAGCCCACGCTCGACGCCTGCGACCGTCCCCCTCGGTCCGCGACGACACCCTTGCCTTGTGAACCTCTGACCAGTAAAATCCCCTACTGATCGGAAGTCCACATCAGCGGAGGGTCTCGCGATGAGGGACGCGGAGTTTGCGGTTGGGACGGAGCCTTTTCCTCACATGTTGGCCCGGTCGCGGCGCGGTCCGATCCTTCGGCCGTCGCCCTCCTTCGAAGGGACCTTCGGGCTCGACCTGACCGCCGGCTGTCTGCATGGTTGTTCGTATTGCCAGATCCGCGGTTCCAGGACCTACCCGGGCCCGGATCGCGTCTACTTCGATCCCCGGAGCGCTCTTCGGCTGGAAGCCGCGCTGGATGAGCTTGGAGACGCGGTGCGGCGCGTCGTTCTGAGCCCGACGAGCGACCCCTTGCCGCCCGACCGGGCCGTGAGGGCGGAGGCCGTCCGGGTCGTGGAAGTCCTTCTGGAGCGAGGAGTTGAGGTCTTCGTGATGACCCGTGGCCGGATCCCGCGCCGACTGATCGAGAGGCTGTCAGAGCACCCTGGCCGGGCGACGATGGCCGTCGGCCTGCTGAGCCTGAACAAGCCGCTCGTCCGTCTTCTGGAGCCCCGTGCCGCCTCGCCCCGCGGCCGGCTCCGCGACCTGGCACGACTCGTGGCCGCGGGTGTCGAGGTCGAGGCTCGTGTCGAACCGATGATCGCCGGGCTGACCGACACCCGCGAGAACGTCTATCCCCTGTTCCGCGACCTCGCCCGCGCCGGCGTGCGGCGGGTGGTGACACACCATCTCTATCTCCAGGCCGCCATGACGACCCCACTGGCGGACGCCCTGGCCCCGCTCGGCTGGTCGGAGCGCGGGCGGGATGACTTCGAGGGCGGGCCGGTCTTCTCCCTCGGCTCGATCGGCACGACCAAGCACTACCCCCGGGCCGTCCGCCAGGAAAGCCTCGCCCGGCTCGTCGCCTGGGGCGCCGAGTGCGGCCTGGTGGTCACCACCGGATCGTCGCAAAACCCGGACTTGCCTCAGGTTCCGATCCGGACCCGGCCGGGACGCGTGGTGCGGCCCGAGCCGCTGGCGGTCGGCCCTTGACCGGCCTCAAGGGGCCTCGTCGAGGGCCTCCAGGTCGCGAACCCAGATGACCCGCGACCTCAGGGACTCGCTGTAGTGAGCGTCGCCCCGCACGCCGACCCGTCGCGCCACGAACGCCTCGGCGTCCAGGCCAGGCGGGACCTGGAGGTACGCCTGGGCCGTGCCGTCGCGACCGATCAGGACGTAAGCCTTTTGCCCGTCAAGGATTTTCGACGACCGGTGGAGCAACCCCCGGGCACTGAAGGGCGACTCCGTGGCGCGGGCGAAGGTGGCGAGTCGGCTGTGGATCGCCTGGACCTCCGCATCGCGCCTCCGACTTCGGTCGAGGATGGCGGCGACCTCCCGGGCGGCCTGCGAGGCGGCCTCCTGGCGGTCCACCTGATCCAGCCGCGACTGCGCCACGGCTCGCTCCTGGGGCGTGGCGGCCAGTCCGAGGAGCCGGCGGTAGTCTTGCCGAACCTGGTCGAGCCGCCATGATTCCATCGGCAGGACGAGGACGGCCCGATGCCCCGCCTCGTCGCGGGCCAGCTCGGCGGCGAAGGCTGGCGAGAGAGCGCGCGGATCGACCGCCGGCCCGGCCGTCGCAAAGGCCGGGTCGATCGGCCCGGTCCGTTCGGAGGCCAGCAAGGTCCGACGGTCCGGCTCGGGCTCGATCGGGAAGGTCAGGGTCGGGAGATCCGATCCGTCCGCGTCCGCCAGTTCGGCGGCGTCGAAGCCGGCGACTCCCTCGGCCCGGACGTACCGCAGCTCGTCCGGTGGTGGGTCGATCGCATACCAGACCCGGCGCCGGGCTTCGGGCTGGCGGAGGACCAGCGGCGATCGGTCGAGCAAACGGACCTCGCTCCCCTGCCGGAGAATGGTCCAGGTCGCTCCTGGCAACCGGGCCGCCGCACTCCCCGGCCGGACGGCCGCCGCGCGGGCCACTACGCGAGCCCAGCCGTCGCCCAGTTCCTCGATGGCGGCCTTCTCGATCCACGAGAAGGCGCCTTTCGGCGGCTCGATCGCCAGCCAGCCGTCCGGGTCCTCGCGACGAATCACGACCGGGTCGCCCCGTCGAAGCCGGCCGGTGGCGAACGCGGCGTCGTCGGGCTCTTCCAGCACGACCAGCGTATCGGTCGCCACCCACGCCCGTCGGGGCGCGTCGGCGGCCTGCATCGTCAGCAGACCGCAGAGCCAGGAGGCGAGGAGTCGGCTAACCATGCAGAGGGTCCCGCGCAGACGTTGAGCCCGTCGAACCGGACGACGTGCGACCTGGCGCGTATAGCCCGAAGGGGCGGTCCCGTCAAGGCGAACCGGGCCCGTCTCCTGCTCGACGCCTCGCCCCGGTTCGGAGTAAGCTGGGGTCAACCTGGACCCGCCGCGTACCCGCCGACCGGACCCGCCCGATGGACCCCACGCCCGCCCCCGGCTTCCCGAGCCTCCGTCTCCGTCGCCTCCGCCAGCACCCCCGGCTCCGCGACCTCGTCCGGGAGAACCGGCTCACGCTGGACGACCTGGTTTATCCCCTCTTCGTCTATCACGGCCGCAACCTCCGCCGCGAGATCGCGTCGATGCCGGGCCAGTATCAATACTCGCTCGACCGGCTGGCCGAGGCCGTCGATGAGGTGGTGGAGCTGAAGATCCCCGCCGTGCTCCTGTTCGGCATCCCCGAGCATAAGGACGCCCGCGGCACCGCCGCCTCCGAGGAGCGCGGGATCGTCCAGGAGGCCGTCCGGCTGTTCAAGAAGCGGTCGCCGGAGACGCTGGTCATCACGGACCTCTGCTTCTGCGAGTACACCGATCACGGGCATTGCGGCCCCCTGGTGGAGGTGGCCGGTCGGGTCGATGTCGATAACGACGCCACGCTCCCCTTGCTGGCCGAGCAGGCCGTCAGCCACGCCGCAGCCGGGGCCGACGTGATCGCCCCCTCGGGGATGATGGATGGCATGGTTGGCGCGATCCGCCGCGGCCTGGACGTGGCCGGTTTTACTCATATCCCAATCCTTTCCTACGCCGCCAAGTTCGCCAGCGCCTTCTACGGCCCCTTCCGCGAGGCCGCCGAGAGCGCCCCTTCGTTCGGCGACCGCCGCAGCTACCAGATGGACCCGGCCAACTCCGACGAGGCCCTCCGCGAGGTCGCCCTCGACCTGGCCGAAGGGGCCGACATGGTCATGGTCAAACCCGCCCTGGCCTACCTCGACATCGTCCGCCAGATCAAGGACCGCTTCGGCGTCCCCCTGGCCGCCTACAACGTCTCGGGCGAGTACGCAATGGTCAAGGCCGCTGCCGAACGCGGCTGGATCGACGAACGAAGGATCGTGCTGGAGATGCTCACCGGTTTCAAGCGGGCGGGCATTGATATGATCTTGACCTATCACGCGCTCGACGTGGCTCGATGGCTCCAGCAGGGTTGAATACTTCGGTGATTTCGAACGACGGCGGAGACATTATCGGTGAATGGTGACCTGGAAGCCGTGGACTCGGAGAAGTACCCGGTCAGGGATGACGAACCCTTCGACCCCTATCGAGCACCCGAGACTACCGACCTCGCAGGCGATCCGATTGCGATGGCGGAGTTGCGCATCCTCGGGCTCTGGGAACGGCTTCGGTTACTCTATAACGGCCTCCTCGCCGTCGAGGTCTTGATCCTGACGCTGCCCAACGCTTCGGCCTACTGGTCGCGTCCGCGATTCCAGGAATTCCTCATCTCCAGCGCCCTCGGCGCGAATCTCTGTTTCTGCGCGGGGCCGATCGTCACGGCATATGCTTACTGGATCGGCCTGCGGAACCGGGCCGTTGCGTACACCCTATTCACCCTCGGAATGTTACTCTCGATGGTCCTCACAGCCGAATTACTGGCATTTTGGGGATTCAAATGGTGAGCGGGCAAATTTGCTTGACGGCGCGAGAAATCGATACTTGAAACCGTTCATCTCGCGAAGATCCCCGACGACCTCCCTGCCCACATCCCCAGACCGGATCGCTGCTGGACTCCAAGCCCACTTACCAACGAAATCATGAGCACAACCCCCGCCACCTCCCGACCCGACTTCGCCCTCCCCAACAGCCACGCCGCCTTCGAGCGGGCCAACCGTGTCATCCCCGGCGGGGTGAACAGCCCGGCGCGGGCCTTCGGTGCCGTCGGAGGCGAGCCGCCGTTCATGGCCAGGGCGGAGGGGCCGTATCTCTACGACATCGACGGTCATCAATACATCGACTACATCGGCTCGTGGGGACCGATGATCCTCGGCCACGGCGAGCCGAGGGTGAAGGCGGCCGTGGCCGATGCGCTGGAGCGGGGGACGAGTTTCGGGGCGCCGACGGAGCGGGAGGTCGAGATCGCGGAGGTCGTGGCATCGGCGGTGCCGTCGATCGAGAAGGTCCGATTCGTGTCGTCGGGGACCGAGGCGGCGATGTCGGCCTTGCGGGTGGCGCGGGGGGTCACGGGGAGGGACAAGGTCATCAAGATGAAGGGGCATTATCACGGCCACGTCGATGCCCTGCTCGTCCAGGCGGGCTCCGCAGCCACGACGCTCGGCACGCCCAACAGCCCCGGCGTGACGCGAGGAACCGTGGCCGACACGATCCTCGTCCCGTTCAACGACGCCGGGGCCGTCGCCGATGCTTTCCTGCAATATCCCGGTCAGATCGCGGCCGTGCTGCTGGAGCCGGTGGCGGGCAACATGGGACTCGTGCCACCGAGGCCGGGTTACCTGGAGCGGCTTCGCGAGATCACCGAAAAGGACGGTTCATTACTTTTTTTCGATGAAGTGATGACGGGATTCCGTGTCGCCTTCGGCGGGGCGCAGGAGCGGTTCGGCGTGACGCCTGACCTGACGGCCCTGGGCAAGATCGTCGGCGGTGGCCTGCCAGCGGCGGCCTACGGGGCGTCGTCGCGGGTCATGGACTTCGTCTCGCCCGCCGGGCCGGTCTATCAGGCCGGCACGCTCTCCGGCAATCCGCTCGCGATGGCCGCTGGTCTGACGACCCTCCAGATCCTCCGCGACGAGTCGCCCTACGACCGCCTCGAAGCCCTCTCCGCAAGGCTCGAGAACGGGTTCCGCAAGGCAGCCACCGACGCGAAGGTGCCGCACGTCGTCCAGCGCGTCGGGAGCATGCTGACCCTCTTCTTCCACGACGGCCCGGTCTGGGACTATGAGGACGCCAAGGGCTCGGACACGAAGCTCTTCGCCCGCTTCTTCTGGGAGATGCTGCGCGCGGCGTCTATCTGCCCTGCAGCCAGTTCGAGGCGGCCTTCGTCTCGACTTCACACACCGAGGCGGACATCGACCTCACCGTCCAGGCCGCGGAGGATTCCCTCCGTGTGATCGTAGGTTGATCGCTCTGGGAGATGTTCTCAAGGGGAGACTTGCTCATGAGCCAGGAGAATGCCGCACTCGCCCGGCGTTGGTTCGAGGAGGTTTGGAACCAGCGGAAGGTCGAGGCGATCGACGCCCTGTCGGCCCCCGATAGCATCGGCCACCTCGCCGACGAGGCGATCCGAACCCGCGAGGAATTCAAGGCGCTCCACGCCGAGTTCCTCGCGGCCTTGCCGGACCTCGAAATCGAGGTGGAGCAGACCCTGGCTCATGGAGATGATGTCGTCGTGCGCTGGTCCGCGCGGGGCTCGCACCGCGGCCTGGGCTTCGGTTGCCCGGCGACCGGCGAGGAGATCGGATTTCATGGTTTGACCTGGATGCGATTCCGCGACGGTCAGATCCAGGAAGCCTGGGACGGCTGGAACCTGGGGGCTCTGATGGCCCGTCTCCGCGGCGACGTCTAACGCGATCCGCGACCCGCGTTGACACGTCGGGGCCTTGCGGCTACAGTCCCCCCGCACGTCGCGACCGTCGAAGGCTCGCGGGTGAGCGCCCGAGGCAGGCAACTTGGGAGTGGACCCCAGCGCGTTTCGACCCCGTCGGCGATGGTCCCTGCGCTGGCTCGGGCGACCCCACGGAGGGGGTTGCATTCCGGCTGGTGCTTGATGACGGGCGAGGGTGGGTCATGGATGATTTCCCCGCCGGTCCGGCATGTCCGGAGCCCCGGAGGCCGCCGCTCTCGGTGGTGATCCCCGTCCGCGACGGGGGCCGCGACTTCGAGCGCTGCCTCCGGGGGCTCCGTGATTCGGACCGAACCAAATTTGAACTGGTCGTTGTCGATGACGGCTCCCGCGATGGCTCGGGCGATCGCGCCGCGTCGTTCGGGCGCGCGCGTGCTCCGCCACGACCGGCCGACGGGCCCCGCCGCGGCCCGCAATGCCGGGGCCCTGGTGGCCACGGCCCCGATCGTCTTCTTCCTCGACGCCGACGTCGTCGTCCACCCCGACACCCTGGGCAAGGCCCTCCGGCGCTTCGACGCCGATCCCGGCCTGGCCGCCCTGTTCGGCTCTTACGACGACCATCCGGCCGCGCCAGGACTGGTGAGCCAGTTCCGCAACCTCTTGCACCACTATGTTCACCAGCAGGGCGCCTTCGACGACGACGCCCGCCCCGCCCACACCTTCTGGACCGGCTGTGGCGCGATCCGTCGGGAGATCTTCCTCGACCTCGGCGGCTTCGACCCCCGCCTCTATCGACGACCCGCCATCGAGGATATCGAGCTGGGATACCGACTCGCTCGGGCCGGGCATCGGATCGCCTTGATGCGTGACGTCCAGGCGACCCACCTGAAGCGATGGACTTTGCGATCGATGCTTCGGACCGACCTGCTCCAGCGGGGCGTACCCTGGATGCTCCTGATGCTCCGCTCGAAAGTCACCGAGAGCGACCTGAACGTCAGCCCGGGTCAGCGGGCCTGCGTCGCGGCGACGGGCGTCGGCTTGCTCGGGCTTCTCGCTGCGCCGATCGCACCACCCGCGGCGGCACTTTTCGGCGTGAACTTGATCGTCCAGGCGGCCTTCAATCACGACTTCTACCGATTCCTCGCACGGCGTCGTGGTTGGGGTTTCGCCATCGCGTCGTTCCCGCTACATTTCCTCTACTTCTGCTGCTGCGGGCTCGCGGTCGCGCTGGCCCTTCTGCTCAAGCTCCTCCTGTCGAGACGCCCCGGACCAGGGCGCTGCCCGCCCCGCTCCGACGAGATGCCGCCGACGTCACGACCTTCCCCCACCCGCGGGCCCGGGAAGCCCGGAGTCCGTCGCGATGGAGGAAGCCGTGAGAGTCGCCGTCGTCCGCTCCGACAACCGCCGCGCCGCCGTCGCCGAGGCCCTGGCCCTGATCCGCGACGACATGGCCACGCGCATGGCCCCTCATGTGCTCATCAAGGCGAATTGCGTCAGCCATCGTTACCAGCTCCCCTCGACCCACGCCGACACCCTTTCGGCCACCCTCGACGCCGTGCTCGCCGCCGGCGCCAGGCAAGCCACGGTCGTGGAAGGGGCGAGCGACGCGACGGCCGGCTTCGAGCGATTCGGCTACCGTCGCGAGTGCTGGGGACGGCCGGTCGATTTCTTCGACATCAACCGCGACGAGACGCTCTGGGAACCGATCGAGCTGGTCGCAATCGACCGCACGACCCGGACCGCCCGGCTCTCGGAAACCGTCGCCTCGGCCGACTGCCGCGTCTCGCTGGCCCTGATGAAGACGCATGTCACGGCCATGGTGACGCTCTCCCTGAAGAACATGCTTTCGAGTCTTCATCCGTCCGACCGCGTGATGATGCACGGCCACCGCGGCGGCGGTAATGGCTACCACGGGTTCAAGAGACACGTCGTCGAGTTCCTCAAGCAAGACAACGCGGCGGTCCGCTGGCTGACCCGCGCGATGGGCCGGGCCCGGAACCTTCGCAATCGGCTCCGCGGACTCGATGGGCCAGAGGGTTGGGAGCGGCTCTCCGTCGCCGACCTGGCGTTCCTCCGCTCGGTCGAAGCGATGAACCGGAACCTCGTCCGGCTGAATCGCCGCGTTGGGCCACACCTGAGCGTCATCGACGGCTTCGTGGGCATGCATCGCGAGGGGCCGCGACACGGCACGCCCTTGAAGCTGGGCGTGGTCGTCGCGGGCACGAATGCGGTGGCCGTCGATGCGGTGGCGGCCTCCGTGATGGGGTTCGATCCGCGTCGGATCGGCTACCTCACTTACGCCGATTCGGCCGGCCTGGGCATGATCGACCTCGACGCGATCCAGGTCGTCGGCGAGCCGATCGAGCGGGTTCGCAAGCGGTTTGTGCCCCATTCGAACCACGCCGTTCAGCGCCACTGGAGCCGCCTGAACGACGTGACGCTCCGCGGCCCGCATCTCGGACCGGCGCGGGCCGGACGCGAGGCCGTCCGTGGAGATGAGGGGAAGTCGGCCTGATCGACCGTTTATCAAGGAAGCCCATGAACTTCCGGGGAACCGCGGCATGGACGCCGGACTCGCAACGCAAGAGCTGGGAATCCTGATCGTGGGCCTCGGCTGGCTCGGCACCCGCCGCGCGGCCGCGGTCCGAGCGGCCAAGGGGACGCGGCTGGTCGCCCTGTACGATACGGACGAGCCGGCCGCGCGTCGCGCGTCGGCCCGATTTGGGGTGCCCGCAATCCCCAGATTTCGGCTCGGCCCTGGCCTGGCCAGGCGTCGAGGCCGTGGTCATCGCCACGCCGCATGCCGAGCATGCCCGACCCGCGCGACTGGCGCTGGAGGCCGGCAAGCACGTCCTCTGTGAGAAGCCGCTCACGATCGACCCGCACGACGCCCGTCGGCTCGCCGAGATCGCCGAGGATCGCGGCTTGCGGCTGGCCACCGGGTTCAACCACCGCTTCTATCCGTGCGTCGCCGACGCCCTGCAACTGGTCGCCGCCGCGCTGGGACGGCTGGTGAGCATTCGCACCGAGATCGGCCATCGCGCCGGTCCCGATTTTCTGGCCTCCTGGCATCTCGACACGACCCGGTCCGGCGGCGGCACCCTGATGGACAACGGGCCCCACGCCTGCGACCTGATCCGCCGATTCGTCGGCGAGTCGGTCGCGGCCAAGGGTTACGTGGCCGACGCGCTCGACCTGCCCGAGGGTTGCGAATCGGAGGCGTTCGGCCTCTTCCGCTGCCAGGACGAGTTGACAGCCGAGCTTCGGTCGAGCTGGACGCAGCCTCGCGGCTATCTCACCATCGAGCTGCGCGGGCTCGGCGGCGAGCTCCGGGTCGAGACCGCTCCCTGGCGACTCTCGGGACGTCTGGCCGGCGGGCGGACGATTGATCGACGCTACCTTGCCGAGCGGGCCGCGGAGCTGATTTTCCGTCGCCTTCATGGTTGCGAGCGTTCTCTGGTCCGCGAGCTGGAGGCGTTCGCCAACGACGACCCGCAAGGCTCGCCCGGCGCCAGCGGCTGGGACGGCTTCCGCGCCACCGAGATGGTCAATGCCGTCTATCGCGCCGCCGAAACGGGCGAGGAGGTGCTGCTGGACCCGTTCCCGACGCGGCTTCCCGGAGTCCGCCGCTGGCTCGAACCCTGGGAGGTCGCATGAGCCGCGGGCTCCCGATCCTCACTTATCACGCGATCGACCACTCGGGCAGCGTGATCGCGACCGACCCGGTCGGGTTCGCCGCCACGATGTCCGCCTTCCACCAGGCCGGCTATCGCACGCTCGACCTCGACGACTGGATCGCGCAGGGCCGGCCCGACTTGGATCGGGCGTTCGCGATCTGCTTCGACGACGGCCTCCGCTCGATCCTCCCGGCCGCGGACGTACTGGCGCGGTTCGGGTTCACGGCGACCGTCTTTCTCGTCACCGACCGCATGGGCCGCGACAACGCCTGGCCCGGCCAGCCGTGGGGTATCCCGAGGCAGCCCTTGCTGACGTGGTCCGACACGATCCAATTGCAAGCCGCCGGCTTCCGCTTCGGGGCCCATACGCGGACCCATCCCCGACTCGACCGGCTCGACGAGGCCGCAATCCGCGACGAACTCCTCGGCTCTCGCAAGGCGATCGAGCAACGCCTCGGCCAGCCCTGCCGACTCCTCGCGTACCCTTATGGCGTCGACTCGCCGTGCGTCCGCCTCGTCGCGACACACCACTTCGCCGCCGCCTTCGGGACGAACCTCGGCCGCGCCTCGGTTCGCGACGATCCACATGCCCTGCCGAGGATCGACGCCTACGAGCTTCGCTCGCCTCGGGCTGTCGCGGCCCTGCTCCGCGGCCTCGAAGGTCCACGGTTCCGCGTCCGCCAGGCCATGCGAGCCACCCGGCGGGCCACCCTCGGACGTCTCGCATCCGCGGCCTGACCGACCCGGAAGGAGGCCCCCCCTGCTCGTCGCTCGACTCGCCGCCGAACCCTCGACGATCGCCCGCGGCCTCTGCTGCCCAGCCTGCCGCTCGCCGCTCGACCGACGGGCGACGGCCTTCACCTGCGACGGCTGCGGGCGACGCTTCCCGGATATTGTCGGGCTGACCGACCTCCGCCTGAACTCCGACCGCTACCTCGACCGCGAAGCCGAGCGTGCCAAGGCCGCGCGCCTGGCGCGGTTCGAAGCATCGACGGACGTGCTCGGCCTGGCCAGGGCCTACTACGCGATGACCGACGACGTGGACGATCGCCGCCGTGCCCGCTTCCTCGCCCACATCGCCAGGGCGGAAGCCCGCGGTGAGGCGATCGCGAGCCTGCTGCCGACGAGCGGAACGATCCTGGAGGTCGGCTGCGGAACGGGGGGTTTGCTCGCGGCATCGGCGCGGGCCGGACTCGCGATCGTCGGGGCCGACATCGCAACACGATGGCTCGTCGTCGCTCGGAGGCGACTGGCGGATCGGGCCCTGAGCGTTCCGCTCATCGGGGCGCAGGCGGAGCGTCTCCCCTGGCCGGATGCGAGCTTCGACGCGGTCGTTGCCGACAGCGTTCTGGAGCACCTCGACGACCCCTCGACCGCGCTCCGCGAGTGGCTCCGCGTCGTGCGGCCTGGCGGACGCTTGCTGATCTGGTCACCCAACCGCCTATCCCTGGCGACCGATCCTCACGTCGGCCTCTGGGGGCTAGGCTGGTTGCCGCGGTCGTGGGTGCCGGGCTACGTCCAGAGGCGGCGCGGGATTCCCTGGATGGTCCGGCCGCTCACGCCGAGCGAGGCCGCGCGGCTCGCGACCGACGCCGGCTGGAGTGGTGTGCGGGTCGAGGCGGCCAACGTGACGGAGGCGATGGGAGTCGGCGAGCGGGCACGGCGTTCGATCCGACTGTACAACGCCGCGCGGCAGCGGGCGTGCTCGCATGGGTTGGTCCTTCGGTTCGGGCCACTCTGGCAACTCACCGCGTTGCGGAGGGCGTCATGACGGCCCTGGCAACGGCTCTCCAGTTGAGACGCCGAGGACGCTCGATCGGCGACGGGTTCGCACGGTCGCGACCGTCGGGCGTCCGGCGCTGGATGGCGGCCGAGTTGCTTTCCGGCGCTTGGGTTCGCGGCGACGGTGTACCTGGCGAGGCGGCTCGGGCCATCGTCGTTCGCACGGTTCGAGTTCGCGGCGGCAGTGGCAGCCTGGCTGCTGGTAGTCGTCCGGGGTGGGGTGGACGTCGTCGTCTATCGCGAGGCCGCCCGTCGGCCGAGGTTGATCCGGCCGCTGACCGACCTGCTGATTGGCCTTCGACTGGCCTGGGCCACCGCCGGTTTCGCGGCGGCACTGATGGTGGCGGCCTTCATCGGACCGGATCGCGGCGGGGTGGTCGTAGTCGCATGCCTGGGTCTCTTTCCCTCCGCTCTGGCCGCCGACGTCTCGCCTCGGGCCCGGGGACGGTTCGGCTGGGTGGCAGCGGTGCAGGCGGCACGGACGTTCCAATATGCCGGCCTGATGTTGCTTTTGATTTCTTCGTCCACCCATGTTTTGCGGGCGGCCTGGTGCGCCGTGGCAGCCGAGTGCGTCGGTGCGGGACTCTTCGGACTGCGACACTGGCGAGCATTCGGATGGCCGAGGCCGCGGTTCCGACGACGGGCCTGGCGTGTGCTGGCCCGTCGCGGAGCGGTGGCGGGGCTGGCGAGACTGGGCCGGGTCGGTCTCTACGCAGCGGACGTGCTGGCGCTCGGGGCGGTGGCGTCGAGCGACCTGGGAGCATTCGCTGCGAGCCGACGACTGGTCTTCGGGCTCGTCACTGTCGGCCTGATCGTGCCGTCGTCGATGGGTCCGATCCTGGCGCGGGCGTGGTCCGCGGGGGTGACGCCAACCCGCCAGGCGATCGGGCGGGCGATGCTCACGATCGTGTCGATGAGCCTGCCGGCGGCGGTCGGAATGATCCTGCTGGCGGATCGTCTCATGCCAGCGCTGTTTGGAACGGCCTACCGCCACGCCGGCCCCTTGCTTGTGGCGAACGCCGCTCGGTTGGTCCCACTGCTGGTCGGCAACCTGCACCAGGCGGCCCTGGTCGCCTGTCGCCGGGAGTCGCCGACGATGGGACTGGTCATGATCCAGGTTGTCCTCGCCGCGACGCTTCTGCCGCTAGCTGCCCTTCGCGGTGGCGGGGTCGCGGTCGGCTGGTGCCTCGCGTTGATCGAGACATTGGGCGCGGTGGGGGCCTGGCTCCTGCTCCGTCGGCTCCGGATCGCCCCGCCCTGGCATCACGGACTCCTCGGCCCGCTCGCGGCGTGCGGCCTGCTCGCGTTGACCTGTATGGTGGCGCGATCGGTCCCGTTGGTGAGTCTCGTCGGGCTCGGAGCCCTGGCGTACGGACTGGCCCTGGTCGTCTTCGATCGACGCTGGCGACTCCGTGTCTTCGGTGAGAGAATTCGCTCATGAGCATGACAACCACCAACGCGCCGCTGCTGGCCCCAACGCTCCACGACCCGGGCTATTTCAACCGGCTGGCCGAGGTGGAGTTCGTCCACTGGTGGCCGGCCGGGATGTGGCGGATCGCTTCCCACTGGCTCGATCTTGCCCTCCGCGGCCGATCGGCACTCCGAGCACTCGACGTCGGCTGCGGCACCGGAGGCACCCTGATCCGCCTGCGAGAGCGCCCGGAGATCGGCACGGTCATCGGCGTCGACGCGAGTGCGTCAGCGATCGGCCTGGCCCGCCGACGCTCCGATCACCTCGTTCAGGGCGATGCGTTCGCCTTGCCGTTTGCCGACGGTTGCTTCGACCTCGTCACCTGCTTCGACGTCTGGCAGCATCTCCCGGCCGGGTCGGTCGCCCTGGCCGCCTCGGAGTTGCGGCGCGTGCTTCGACCCGGCGGGCTGGCCTTGATCCGTGCCAACGGTCGCGGGCTCTGGCCGGGCCGCCGCGGCGGGGTCCGACTCTACCGGGTCGCGGAACTGGCCTCCACGCTGGCGGCGACGGGCCTGGACGTGGTCCACGCCACCTACGCCAACTGCCTGCCCGCCGTCGCTCAAGAACTACTCGGCCGGTTGCGGCCCACCCCTTCCCGCTCACGTCCCGCCCATCCGGCGGGGAGTGGTCTCTGCCTCCGGGTCCCGCCGCCCTGGCTCAATCGGCTGATGGCCGGCGTCACCACCTGCGAGGCCCTCGCCGCCGGCCGGCACGGCCTCGCCCTGCCAGTCGGCCACAGCACCATGGCCCTGGCCGCCAGGCCCACCAAAGACAATGGTTAACTTGATTAAAAGATAATATTGAAAATCGATCTTCGATCCGGTGGAGCGGACCCCATGCGAATTGGCATCGACGGCGGCTGTCTCTCCAATCGCCGAGGGTTCGGCCGGTTCGCACGGCAGATCGTGCGGGCGCTGGACGAGGCGACTTCGCGGCACGAGTTCGCGGTGATTGTCGATCGGCCGTCGCTGGATGCGGTGAGCATCCCGACACGGTTCGAGCCGATCGTCGCCGAGGTGGCCGAGGCCCCGAGCCGCGCGGCCTCGCGCGGGGGCGGAGGAGCCTGCGCGACCTGCTGGCGATGGGACGCGCCGCGGCTCGGGCGGGGCTGGACCTCCTGTTCTTTCCTGCCAGTTACAGCTTCTTCCCGGTCTGGAACGTCGGCCGGGTCGTGGTCACCTTGCACGACACAATGGCCCTCGCGCACCCGGAGTTGATCTTTCCGACCCGCCTCGGCCGCCTGGCCTGGTGGCTGAAGGAACAGGCCGCGGTGCGCCGGGCCGACCGAATCGTCACTGTCTCCCAGACCGCCCGGCGCGACATCCTCGATTGGTTTCGATGGCCCGAGGACCGCGTCCGCGTGGTGCCTGAGGGGCCGTCCGATGCCTTCGAGCCGCGGCCGCCGGACGCCGCTGAGGAGGTGGTCCTCCGCAGGCATCGCATCGACCCGGCGCGGCGATTCCTCCTTTACGTGGGAGGCTTGAGCCCGCACAAGAATCTGTCGCGGTTGATCGAAGCCTTTGCCCAGGCGGCTCCGGCCAGCACGGACCTCGTGTTCGTCGGCGACCTGGGTGACGTCTTCCACACCCACATTCCCGAGCTTCGCCGGGTAATCGCGGGGTCGGGTCTGGAATCGCGGGTGAACTTCACCGGCTTCGTGCCCGACGACGAGTTGGCGGTGCTCTATCGCCGGTCGTATGCCCTGATCCAGCCATCCTTGATGGAAGGCTTCGGCCTGCCCCTGGTCGAGGCGATGGCTTGCGGGACGCCCGTGCTGGCGAGTCGGGCCGGGTCGCTGCCGGAAGTCCTCGGAGACGCCGGCCGCTACTTCGAGCCCACGGACGTCGAGGCCATGGCCGCGTTGATCCGTTCGTTTCTGGCCGACCCAGCCGCACGCGACACCCTGGCCACGCGGGCGCTGGAGCGTTCGCGACGCTACACCTGGTCGGAGTCGGCGCGAGCCTTGCTCGCCTGTTTCGAGGAGCTGGAGACGGCTCGCCCCGTGGCGGGACCCCATTGGAAGGTGAGATCCCGATCGCACTCGACGACCCACGCCGGTTGAGGCCGGATGTCCGGAACCCCAGGGGACGGAGCCCATGAAGTTCTGCATGCTGACGACCTTCTTCGGCCCCCACAGCTTTGGCGGCGACGCTGCGTTCGTCGATCGCCTGTCGCGGGCGCTGGCCAGGTACGGGCACGAGGTCCACGTCATCTACTGCCGCGACGCCTTCGACATCGTGCGCGGCGATCAATCGCCGCGGGCGTATGAGCCGCCACCGGGCGTCACCGTCCACCCCCTCGCGAGCGCCGCCGGCCCGCTCTCGCCGCTGGCGACCCACCAGACGGGCCAGCCCGCCTTCAAGGCCGGTCCGATCGCGAGATTGCTCCGGAGGATCCGTCCGGATGTCATCCACTTTCATAATCTTTCTCTGATCGGTGGACCGGGGCTCCTGGCCCGGCCCGTCCCCGGCGCGGTGAAGTTGATGACGACGCATGAGCACTGGCTGGTCTGCCCCTTGCATGTGCTCTGGAAGTTCGACCGCGAGGTCTGCGAGGCTCCGGAGTGCGTCTCCTGCTGCCTCCAGGCTCGCAAGCCGCCGCAGCTCTGGCGGAAGACGGACCTGATGGCCCGCTCCCTCCGGCAGCTCGACGCCCTGATCTGTCCCAGCCAGGCCACCCGCCGCCAGCACGCCCGCCGCGGGATCGCCACGCCGACGTTCCACCTCCCTTACTTCCTCCCCGACGACCACCCCAACGGCCCGATCCTCGACCTGCCCGCGACCGACCGCCCCTACGTCGCCGCGGCCGGTCGCCTGGAGAAGATCAAGGGGTTTCAGGACGCCATCGACGCCGTCCGCCAGCTTCCCCATCTGGACCTCCGGATCGCCGGGATCGGTCCGTTTGAGGCCGAGCTTCGCGAGCGAGCCCGGGGGCTCGACAACGTCCACTTCGAGGGCTTGCTCGACGGCCCCCGGATCGCGGCCCTCTTCCGGGGGGCGCGGGCAGTGGTCGTGCCGTCGCTCGTGTACGAGACGTTCGGTTACGTCGTGCTCGAAGCCTTCGCCGAGGGGACGCCCGTCGTCGTCCGCGACCTCGGCGCCTTGCCCGAGCTGGTCGCGGAGAGCGACGGCGGCCTCGTCTTCGACGCGCCAGGCGGCCTGGTCGATGCGCTTGACCGGATCGCAACCGACGACGAACTCCGCGACTCCCTCGGCGAGAACGGCCTTGAAGCCCGCCAGACCGTCTGGTCGGAGGCCGCCCACCTCGACCGCTACTTCGCCCTGATCGACGCCTGCCGCCGCCGTCGCCGCGCCCGGAACGACCGCGCTCAACCGCTCGCCGGTCCTCGCTCCTTCCGGGAAATCGAGTCTTTTTCCGATGCGGAGTGGCCCCGGTGAGTCGTCCCTTCCGGATCAATGTCGGCTGCGGCCACGAGGTCCTGCCCGGCTTCGTCAATCTCGACGTCCGCCCGGTTCCTGGGCTCGAACTCCGGGCCGATGCGCTCCGCCTGCCCTTCGCCGATGACTCGGTCTTCGAAGCCCGCGCCGGCTCGCTGCTGGAGCACTTCGCCGATCCGTGCGAGGTGCTCGACGAACTGCACCGCGTCCTCGCGCCCGGTGGTCAACTGATCGTCCGCGTCCCGGCACTCGGCACGAACGCGGCGCACCTCGACCCGACCCATCGCTTTCTCGCCGATCTGTGCCAGTGGCGTTCGATCCTGCTCGGCTACTTCGAGCGGGTCCGGATCGGCTCCACTGGCGTCAAGTTCCGGAGCAACCCGCTGCTCGTCGCGATCCAGCGGGCCCTGATTCTTTCGCTCCGGTTTCACGACCTCGGCCAGTGCTGGGTTTTCACGGCAAGCCGCAAGCGACCGGCTCCGACGCGAACCTTCCGGCCCTGGTGGATCGAGGCGCAAGCCAGCGTCGCTCCCGGCACTTTGAGGCCGGTCTCCTGCCCTTCCGATCAAGGCGGCTCGGGGGCATCGGACGCGACGGGCAACCAGGGACACCGCGCGGCTTCCCGGTACTTCGCGGCGAGCCAGCCGTGATAGGCGGCACGACGCCGGTGGTCCGCGGCCCGGACGGCGTCGATGGCGGCGACGCGGGCGACGAGCTGCGAGCGATCGAGCCAGGCCGCGCGGCCCGCTTCGAGGGTGGTCTCGTCCGCGCGATGGAGGAGGTCGGGGACATCCTCCTTGAGGTAATCGGCCCAGACGTTTGCCCGGCTTGCGAGCCGGGAGTCGCGTCTGGCCAGATCAGCATGCTCGGCGGCCAGGCGGCGATAGTGCTGAGAGAGCCGCCACAACCGATGCGACTCGACCGCCAGGCCCAGAGCCACTGCGAGCCAGGCCGTGAGGGCCAGGAGCGTGCCGGTCCGCAACTGAAGGTCGAGGCGGCGGATCATCAGGGCGACTCCGCGTTGTCTCCTTCGAGGACGGCCAGGTAACGACCCCGGGCGCGGCGGTGCTGCTCAGAGCGGGTACCGCGGTCGGAGGCGAGGCGGGCGAATCGGTCGGCCTCGACGGCGACGCGGGCCGCCTCGCGGCGGAACTCGTCGGCCCGCTCGTTCCAGAGCTGGCGGGCGAAGGTCACCGACGCGGTCTCGGCGTTCTGGAGGCACACCTCGGCGCTCTCCCGGTTCCGCTCGGCGATCTTCCGCAGGCTCTCCGCCGCCTGCGCTGCTTCCGCCGACCCCTCGGCCAGGTGCCTCGACTCCCGCTCATGCCGCGCCGCTTGCTCGCGGTACAACGACCGAAGTCGCTCGTTCCGGACCACCTCCGCCCCGATCGCGACCGTGAGCAAGGTCGCAAACAGCGCAGTAATGCCCAGGATCACCCGGAATCGCGGACGACGACGGGTCTTCATGAAACAATTCCTCAAGACCTCTTGACTCTACCGATTCCCACGACACCTGACTACGAGAGAGACGCCCGAGCGCCGAGCCCTATTCGGAGGCGACACCCCCGCCGCGACCGCGCAGATCTCCCTCGCGACCCTGGCCGCAAATTCCCTGCGACCGAACCGTGCGGCCTGATCCCGACCGCGGGCGATGTTTTCGGCCCGCGCCTCGGGATCGCAGGCGAGCCGGTTCATGGCCCGCTCCAGGGAATCGGGATCGGCCTCATCGAGGAAAAGGGCCGCGTCCCCTCCCGATTCGAGCAAGGCGCCGCGCCGCAAGGTCACGACCGGACAGCCGCACGCCATCGCCTCGACGACCGGCAGGCCAAACCCTTCGTATTCCGAGGGATAGAGCAGCCCTAGCGCCGTCGCCATCAAGGCCCGCAGGACCGGCTCCGCGACATGCCCGGCCTCGACCACGCCGGTCGCATCGAGCCTCCCGTCGGCCGGGCCGGCGAAGACGAGGCGGTGCGTCGGGAACTCGCGACGATGCCGGGCAAAGGCCGCCAGCAGGGACGGCACGTGCCGCCGTCGCGATCGCTTGCCGACAAAAAGGAAGAACGGGTCCGACCCGAGCCCCAGCGCCGAGCGCGCCGAGCGGACCTCGGGCGCGTCGGCCGGCAGCGGAGCGAATCCGGGTTCGACGCCTGGATAGATCGGGCGAATCCGTCGGGGATCGACTCCGAGCCACCGCACGGCATCCCGTCCGGTCGCCTCGGAGGGCACGATCAGACGATCGGCCCGTCGCGCGGCCTGGCGGTAGCGGCGTCGGAATCGCCAGTGGACCAGCCGGGGGAAGTCGTCCGGTCGGGCTTCGAGCAGGGTGTCGAAGAGGACGAGCACGGTCGGCCCGCGCCAGCAGTCGGGGATCAGGTTCGTGGGGGCGAAGAGCAAGTCCCCCGACCGGAGCCGTCGTCCCAGCCCAAACCGTTCCCAGACCAGCCCCGGCCAGCCCGCACCGACGACCTCCGCCCGCATTCCCGCGCACCGTGGCACCCGATCGAGCCCGGACGGGTCGTGCAGCACCACGAGCATCCGCGGCAAGGGCGGCCCGGTCTCCGCCCAGCCGGCCAGCAGACTTTCCAGGTAACGGCCAACCCCCGTCCGCTCCGCCGTGAGGCGGCGACCGTCGATGACCAGGCGCATCGGGCGTCCCTCCGCTGGACAGGCGACTCCTCGGGAATCGGCCAGGCCGGATTGTAGCTTGCCGGCCAATTTTCGCCAGATCGCCTGAACCGGGCCTTGACCCCATGCGTATCATCAGGTGTGCCGCGGTGCGTTTGCCGGGCTGACTCGGCTTCGCACCGCGGCGATTTCGTGCTAGACTACTGCGGTCATGTAACCGCGACGAGTTTCACCCCGCCGGCTTGGGGCCGTTTTTCCCCTCGGGACTGATCCCTCCGCGTTGGTCTCTCTGCGCTGACTTCTCTCGCCTCCCGTGTCGCCATGCCGCGACCGCGGCGGAAACCTATCCAGGCGCGTTCGGGCCGACCAGGATGTAGCCGCGTCCGAGACGGGACGAGACGAGACGTGTTGTGTCTCGTCCGTTGCCCACGATGCAGGTGCCGCAAGAGGTCGGGGCGAAGGAGATTCTCAAACGTGCAGAGTGCTACCCTAGGGGCCCTCGACGGGTTCCCCACCCTGGGTCTGTCCCCCGCGTCCTTGAAGGCGCTCGAAGGGGCCGGATACCAGTCCCCCAGTCCGATCCAGGCGCAGCTGATTCCCTCGGCGATGGCCGGTCGCGATTGCATCGGCAACGCGCCGACCGGCACCGGCAAGACCGCCGCCTTCCTGCTGCCGTTGATCGAGAAGATTGACGAACGCGACCGCCGACCCCAGGCGCTCATCCTCGTGCCAACGCGCGAGCTGGCGCACCAGGTCGGCCGCGAGTTCGAGCGGCTCTCCCGCGGCCATCGCATCCGGGCCGCGGCCGTCGTCGGCGGCGAGCCGATCGGCCAGCAGATGCGATTGCTCGCCGGCCCTTGCCAGCTCGTCATCGCCACGCCTGGCCGCCTGCTCGACCTGATGGACCGTGGCGCCGTTCGGTTCGACGGCATCCGGATGGTCGTTCTCGATGAGGCCGACCAGATGCTCGATATCGGCTTTCAGCCCGATATCGACACCATCCTCGCCTCCGTCCCGACCGAGCGCCAGACACTGCTCCTCTCGGCCACGATG
The DNA here is from genome assembly GCA_963752755.1 of uncultured Planctomycetales bacterium. Taxonomy (GTDB): domain Bacteria; phylum Planctomycetota; class Planctomycetia; order Isosphaerales; family Isosphaeraceae; genus CAVVZJ01. Next base: position 317,522 of record CAVVZJ010000022.1, read on the forward strand.
CCCAAGGGCGTCCGTGTGCTGACCAAGAAATACCTCAACGACCCCGCCGACGTCCGACTCATCGCCGAGAACGACGACGCCACGGTCGCGACCGTCCAGCAGTCCTACGTGATGGTCCGCGGCGAGCACCGGCTCGACCTCCTGCTTTCGCTGCTCAAACGCGATCAGCCGGAACGGGTCCTGGTCTTCTGCCGGACCAAGCACGGCGCCGATCAGCTCGGCAACCACCTCCGCGAGCAGGGCCACCGCGCCGAACCGATGCACGGCGACCTCTCGCAGCAGAAGCGGAACCGCGTCCTGCACGCTTTCCGCAACGGCCGGGTCTCGATCCTGGTCGCGACCGACGTCGTCGGCCGCGGCATCGACGTGCCGGGCGTCAGCCACGTCGTCAACTTCGACGTGCCTGAGGACCCCGAGCACTACGTCCACCGGATCGGACGGACCGGCCGGATGGGCCAGGACGGCGTGGCCTACACGTTCGTCCTGCCGAGCCAGTCGAAGCATCTCGACCTGATCGAGAAGGCGATCCAGCGCCAGATTGACCGCCACGAGGTCGAGGGCATCCCCTCGCCTCCGCGCCACGTCGCCCCGCCGAAGGGCCACCCCCACGCCGGCGGTTCCCGCCGCGGCCGTGCCCCCTTCCGCGGCAACCGCCCCTTCCCCCCCCGTCGTGGGCAGGGCGGACCCCAGGGCCGCTTCAACAAGAAGAAGCGGTTTGGCCCGACGGAGCGGGTCGGCTAACTTTTCCCGGCTCCTTCGTCGGGTGCTCGGCGAGTCCCAACCTCGGTCTACCCGGGATCGGGGCTCGCAGAGCGACGACCAGGAAATCTCTTACAAGCCGTCACAAAATGGGGACTGGCTCCGCGTCTTCGAGGTGCCTGTCCCCATTTTGTGACGGCCTCTTATCTCGACTGATGCGATTCGTCGGGACCTACGCCGCCGGGGCCAGGGCGTGGAACAAGACCTTGTGCAGTGACTCGGGGAGTTGTTCCCCGGCCATGCCTCCGCCGGCCTGTGGAAAAACCCACTCCCGCCACAGCCAGCGACGGACCGAGGTCAACGCGTCGGAGAACGTCACGCCCACCTTGCCGGGCCACTCCACCCGCCCCGAACGCTTCGACTCGGGCAGGCTCTGGTACAGCAGGGCGACCACCGTATACAGCCCGAACAGGCACGGGGCGGCCCGCATCACCGTTCGGCGGCACCACCCCCTCGTCGTCTCCAGGCCGAGATGGCAGCGGGCCTCCTGAAATGTCGTCTCCAGGTTCCAGCGACCCGCATAGGCCTCGATCATCGCCGTCGCCGTCATGGCGATGTCGGTGCTGAAGAAGTACTCGTCCCGGTGCGTCCCGGTCTGGTCCCTGACGAACACCCACACGATCGGCACGAGCCCCTCGCCCGCCTTGTACCAGTGCCCCGTGCCGCTGAGCACCCCGACTTCTCGGCGGCCACCGCCGTACCAGGCGACCTCCTCGGTCTTCAGCGGGGCCCCGGCCACCGCCTGCTTCGGCTTGGGGCGGCGTGGCCCCTTCACAGGCGGTCGCCCCTTGCCCGAGTACGGCGGCGGTGGCTCGAACAGGTTGGCCTCGGGATGGAGCTTGCTGACCAGCCTCAGCCGAGCCTCGTGACGGTGGACGAACCGGGCCATCTGATGCGTGCCATAGCCCGAGTCGCCGACGAAGACGAACCTCCGCTCGGGGAACCACAGGAGCATGACCCGCAGCAGCGTGGCCATGATCCGGGCCGGGGTGCGGTGGGGACGGCGACGCTTCCGGTCATCCTCCTCGGAGCGGTACAGGTCCACCAGGACCGGCAAGGCCCAGGGGCGATTGGCCCAGGGGAAGCGGACGAGCACGGCCAGGACGACCCACTTGTGGCCGTACCGCCAGGCGGTATAGCCATGGCTGGAGCGGACCGGGTCCCGATGGCGGGCCTTGCCGTAGACGAGCCGCCCGGGATGCCCGTCGACGGTGTCGTCGCCGACCAGGATCACGGGCTGGTCGGCGGGAACCAGGGCCAGGACGATCCGACAGAGCTGGCAAGCCAGCCGCAGGGCCGACCATTCGGCCGAGGAGAGGACCCGCTGGTAGGTGGTGCGGTGCCCTTCGGCCAGAGGTTCGGCGGTGCGGAGCAGGTTGGCGACGGTCCGCCGCCCGGTGCAGAGGATGGCCGAGCCGACGAGGGTGACGAATCGGGAGAACGTGGGGGTGGTGAAGACCGGGGCGAGGGCTTCGAGCAACGGTCGGGCTTCGGCAGGTATGATCATCGAGGGCCGTCCTGGGTCGGTGGCCTGGGGTGCGTGTGCAACTCCCCATGCTACCGCCGAGGCGGCCCCTCGGAATCTGCATCAGTCGAGCTTATTCCCCCCCGGGTCCCGCCTCCCGGATCGCCCGATCCGCGAGCGGGAACCGCTCGAAATTCTCGCGGAACCGCCGCGCCAGGTCGCGGGCCTGGGCGTCGTAGGCCGAGTGGCTGTTCCACGACTCCCGGGGGTCGAGGATCTCGGAGGGGACATCCGGGCAGCTTTGCGGGTGATCGAGCCCGAAGATCGGGTCCGTCCGGAACGAGACTTCACGCAGCGATCCCGACAGGATCGCGTCGACAATCGCCCGGGTGTAATTCAGGCTGATCCGGTGGCCCACGCCGTACGGTCCGCCGATCCAGCCGGTGTTGACCAGCCAGGCGCTCGACTGGTGTCGTCGCATCTTGGCGCCGAGCAGGTCGGCATACTTGCGGGGCGGCAAGGTCATGAACGGCGCCCCGAAGCAGGTGCTGAAGACCGCCTCCGGTCCGCTCCCCAGCCCCCGCTCGGTGCCGGCGACCTTCGCCGTGTAGCCCGAGAGGAAGTGGTACATCGCCTGCTCCGGTGTGAGCCGAGCCACCGGCGGCAAAACGCCGAAGGCGTCGGCCGTGAGGAAGAGAATCTGCTCCGGATGGCCCCCCCGGCTGCCGGGGACGAAGTTCGGGATGAATTCGATCGGATAGGCCGCGCGCGTATTCTCGGTCAGGGTCGCGTCGGCGAAGTCCGGCACGCGGGTTTCCGGGTCGAGAACGACGTTCTCCAGCACCGTGCCGAACCGGATCGCCCGGTATATCTCCGGCTCGTTCAGGCGGTTCAGCCGGATGCACTTCGCATAACAACCGCCCTCGAAGTTAAAGACGCCGTCATCCGACCAGCCGTGCTCGTCGTCGCCGATCAGGTGACGCTGGGGGTCGGCCGAGAGCGTGGTCTTGCCCGTGCCGGACAGCCCGAAGAAGAGGGCCACGTCACCCCGCTCGCCGACGTTGGCCGAGCAGTGCATCGAGAAGATGCCGCGCAAGGGCAGCAGGTAATTCAGGATGCTGAAGACCGACTTCTTGATCTCGCCCGCGTAGAGCGTACCGCCGATCAGGACCTTCCGTTCACCGAAATGGATCAGGATGAACACCTCGCTCCGGGTGCCGTCGCGCTCGGGGACGGCATGGAAGTCGGGCGCCGCGATGATCGTGAACTCGGGGCGATGCCGGCTCAGTTCCTCGGACGTCGGGTTCACGAAAAGCTGGTGGGCGAAGAGCGCGTGATAGGCCCGCTCGCAGACGACCCGGATCGGCAAGCGGTGCGAGGGGTCCGTGCCGCCGAAGGCGTCCTGCACGAAGACCTCGCGACCGGCCAGGTGCTTCATCACCCGGTCTTCCAGCGCCGCGAACTTCTCGGGGTCGAACGACTGGTTGACCGGCCCCCAGTCGATCTCCTTCTCGCTTGAAGGCTCGCGGACGACGAACTTGTCCTTCGGCGACCGCCCGGTGTACTTGCCGGTGCGGAAGACGATGGAGCCGTTGTCGGAGAGCACGCCCTCGCCACGTTTCAGCGCGTGCTCGATCAGGTGCGCCTGGGCCAGGTTGAAGTGGATCGTCCCGGAGACGTCCCGCCCCGCGACTTCGCCCGGGGTCGAGGCCCCGGCGACCGCTCGTACGACATCCTCGGCTGTCCGGCTCATCAGGTCCTTTCCTCGAACGGGCCAGCGAACGGCGGCGTCCCGACGCCCCGAGCATCCCCGCCCGGCGGCTCACCGTCAAGCCGGAGCGGGGAGGCCGACCCTTCACCAGCCGGCCGTGCCCGGACCGCCCTTGAACGGCCCGACGATCTCTCCGGTGATCCAGCCACCATAAAAATCCCCTTCCTGGACCCGGACCCGCTCGCCATCGACGAAGCAGGCGTCCACCCGGCCTGCGTAGAACGCCAGGTAGTTCCGGATCGCCTCGAAGCCAGGGGCCGGGTCGGGATACGACCAGGCGACGTCCGCCACCCGCCGCCCGCCGACGTTCCGAGTGTAGTACACGGCCCGACCCTTCCACTCGCAGAACGAGGACCGCGCCGAACGGGTCAGGAGGTCCATCCGGACGTCCTCCGGCGGCAGGTAGTAGACCGGCGGATGACTGGTTTCCAGCACGCGGCATGCCCGCCGCGACTCGGCGATCGTCTCCCCGCCCCATTCGATGCGGATGAGCTTGCTCGTCGGCTCGACCCGCGGCGGCCTCGGGTAATCCCAGACTGATTCCGGCATGGCGACATCCTCCCGGCGGGGAGACGGGCGGGCGGTGCCCGATCGCCGACGGCCGGGTTTCCCGCGCCCGTCACGATCCCCGGCCCTTCGTTGTATTCGCCAGCCGCTCGATGTCCAGTTCCGTCGTCGGCCGGGTATCGGCCTTCAGCAACGATTCCAACTGCCGAAGGGCATGCTCAGCTTCCCGCTCGCTCGCCGAGGCCACGGCATCCCGCGGCACGAATAGGTGGTAATCACGCATGTAGGCGTCGCTCGCCGTGAACAGCACGCAGTTCTCGGCGGCGATCCCGGTCAGGATCAGCCGCTGTACCCCCAGGTAGCGCAGGAGGATATCGAGCGTCGTCGAGTAGAAGCCCGAATTCTTCGGCTTCAGCACGAAGTAATCGTCCTCCTCCGGCCGGAGCTTCTCCACCAGCGGACGCCCGCAGACGCCCTCTTCCAGGCAGTGCTCGACCTGCTGGCGAAAGTCGGACCGCCAGCGGCCGAAGTTGTCGTTGACATAGACGACCGGCACCCCCACCGCCCTCGCCCTCTTCTTGAACTCCGCCAGCCGTACGGCCATCGGCTCCGCCTGCCGGAGCATGGCCTGGCCCTCGGGGAATTCCAGGTCGTTGATGACATCGATCAACAGTAAGGCCACGTCGGACTTGTCCGGCACGTTCCCGTGCAGATCGGCGTTGCGCTCAGGCATGGCGGTCTCCTCCCGGCTCCGGTGATGCGATCCGCGTGCCGATCGGGATGAGGCGTCGGTGCCGGAGTCCAGGGCTCTCCGGCAACCCAGGCTCCGCCCTCCGTCACCCTTTCCTTGAGGCTCCCCCGCCGCGTCCCAACCGCGAAACGACACGCGCCAACCTCCCAATCTTGTGCTATAATTAACTCTGACTCCTTGGCGATCCGGCGGCCATCCCAATCCCCACTCCTGGCCAGGCGTCGCGACGCCGCAGCGCGTCCCGGACGCCGAACGAACTTCAAAATGGGCAAGATCTCCACTCTAACCCTTGGATAAATCTGAACTTGAGTTCGAGCCAGGAACGCGTCGGGTAGCGTCCCCCCGGCGTCCTGCCGCCGTCTCGCAGGCGTCCCGGGGGCGTCGCCTCCGCGTTCCCGTGTCGTCCCGATCATCGGAAAGCGGTCAAAGAAAGCTGTTCACGTCGTCCAATCGGCGCGGCCACCCAGGCGCTCGGAAGCACGGCTTCCAGTTCGATTCCGCAAGCGACGGGGGCGTGACGCGGTGGGTTGCGTCCAGGGAAGCCGGCTCGCCGGAATTCGGGCTGATTCCTCCCGGCCACGGTCAGTGTTGGGGCGAGCGTCTGGTCGAGCCGGCAGCCGGGGCGTTCAAGCGGGAACGGAGCGAGCGGCGAACGTCGGGGGGGAGGTTCTTCTCCTTGTGGGGAATGAGGGCGTCGAGGCGGAGCGCGGCCTGGGCGGCGTCGGCGGCTTCGGAAGCGAGGCCGGCGTTGGCGAGGGCGCGGGCCAGTTCGGCGCGCAGGCGGGCGTCGGTCGGATGGAGACGGACGGCGCGGCGGAGGGCGTCGAGGCGGTCGGCCTGGATCGTCCGGTGTTCGAAATCAGGCCAGCCCGACTTGTTCAAGACGTGTTCCGCGAGACCGGCCCGAAGCCTCTGCACGTCCAGGTTGTCGGGGTTGCGGGGCGGGGTCGCCGCCTTCTGGAGCGCCGAGTTGATCCGGTGCCAGACGATCCGGTCGGGACTGACCGGTTCACCTTCGGCCTGCCAGGCTTCCATCTCCAGCAAGCCGCGACCGATCCAGGGACGGCTGGCGTAGCGATCCGCCTCAGTGGCCTCCTTGTAGGCCGACTCGGCCTGCTCGTAGTAGGGCCGGGCCACCTGGAACGCCGCCGCGGCGCGGAGCGTGTCGGGGGCATCGGTGGGCTGCGTTCTCAACGCCTGCTCGTACGCCAGGCGGGCGTGCCCCATCGCGACCTCGGCGCGTTCGAGGGCCGACTCGGCGACCCAGTGGGGACGGACCGTTCCGAGAAAGGTTCCCCCGACCGCCGCCCAGACCGCCGCCAGGCCGAACGAGCCGAGCCAGCCGTCGAGGGATCGGAGCCGGGCGCAGGGGCGGTCCGACCGGAGATTCAGACCGATCGCCACCAGGCCCCACAACGCCAGCGCCACCGGCGCGAAGCCGATCCCGCCCGCGGCGAGCAGGTTGACCAGCACGGCCAGCACGCCCGCGCCCGCCGCCCAGGCCGGCAGTCGCGTGCCACTCCAGAGGGGCAGGCCCATCATGACCGCCCAGACCCAGGCCCCGCCCAGGACCAGCCAGCGCATCAGGTCGCCCTCGAACGGGTTGAACGACTGCGCGAACGGGCTCAGGTCGGGCCGCAGCACCATCGCCAGCAGCCAGCCGCCCAGCCCTGCGACGACGACCAGCCAGCCGGCTCGGGCCGGTGGCGCGGCGTCCCGCTGATCCGGCTCGCCGTCCGACTCCGGCTTGCGGCGGTCGCGACGGCGGTCGGTCGCCTCGGGCATTCGGACCGGACCGAGCAGGTCGCGAAACCCCAGGCCGATCGCGGCGAGAAGCGCCAGCAAGGCGGGCAGGCCGGCCGTCACCCAGACTTCGAGGAGGAGGTTATGGGGGTCGGAGATCCCCTCGCTCGCCTCGACGAGCTTGTTCCGGAGATAGGGCCCCGCGAAGTTGCCGGGACCGAGCCCGAACCACCAGCGCGTCGGGCCGTCCCAGAGGACGCGCCAGGTTCCGACCCAGTATTCCCAGCGGTAGCGCAGGGACTTGGTCGATTGGGTCAGGACCAGCCAGTCGAGCTGCCCGGTGACGGAGCCCACGACGACCAGCAAGCTTATCAGGGCCAGCAGGCCGACTCCCGCCCCGATCGCCAGGCGGGGAGACACGCGGCGTCGCTCTCGCCAGGCGAGCACGAGGATGGCAACGGCCAGGCCGACCCAGGCGCTCCGACTCTTGGTCAGGAGCAGGCAACCGAGGACCAGCAAGGTCGGCGGCGCCGCCAGGAGCAGGGCGATCCAGCGGCCCTGGCGACGCTCGCGGTCGGCGAGCCGGGCGGCGCCCAGGGCGAGAATGAGAACCGCCGGGCCAACGAGGAAACCGGCCAGCGAGTTCGCGAGGGCGAACGTGGCGGTCGGTTCCTTCGAGCCGAGCAAACGGTCCTCGAAGTGCTTGCGGGAGACCGCATCATTGGCCACCCCCGCCAGCCGGAGCGCGACCTCGGGGTTCTGTCGGTAGAGGCGCTGGGTCTCCGGCTGGACCACGCCCACCTGATAGAAACCGAACGCCGCCAGGGCCACGGCGGTCGCCGCCAGCGAGGCGGCCAGCGCCGACGTCTCCCCGTCGTGTCGCGGAAGATGACGCATCAAGGCATAGGCGAGACCCACCCCGACCCACTCCCAGGCCAGGTTGATCGCGACGCGGGCCTCGGCCCCCTGTCTGGCACTGAGGGCGACCATCGCGAAGAGTCCATAGACGGCCAGGTCGGTCCACGACCAACGGAAGCGGACCCGCTGCCCGAAGAACGCACCCAGAATCGCGAGCAAGGCCGCGATGAGCAAGGCGGCCGACCAGCCGAGCCCCAGACCACTGCGGGCCTCGTCGTGGTACTCCCCGGGCCAGTAGGCCCGGGCGACGACCAGGGCGGCGGTCAGGCCGAGCGCGGCGCGTCGGAGCCACTCGCCGAGCCGCAGGAGGGGGTCCTCGGCCGGCCTCGCGAGCGTGGGCTCAGGCGGGATCGTCGCGGTCTGATCGGCCGGGGACGTGCGTTCCCGCTGGCGACGGGGGAGGTGAGGACGCGGGTTTCGCCTGGGCATCGAGTCGCTCCGACCGTCTCGTGGAGACCTCCAGCAACGCCACCACCCCGAGCAAGCAGAGAGCCTGACCGACCACCACGGCCGCTTCCCCCGGCGACTGGAGCCGGTGCAGCAGCAGGGCGCCGAGCCCGGCGGCGAGCGTCACCAGATCAATCGTCGCCACGGCACGCGGCGGCGTCAAACCCCGTTCGACCAGGCGGTGCGAGAAATGCGAGCGGTCAGCTTGAAACGGGCTCCGGCCCTCACGCAAACGAATGAAGATGACAGACGCCGTATCGTAGAGCGGCACAGCCATCACCAGCAAGGGCGCCAGCACGCCGAATGGCGAGTAGCCCTCGCGGGTGAAGGTGCCGGAGACGGTGAGCGTGCCCAGCAGGAAACCCAGGAAGTTGCTGCCCGCATCCCCCATGAACAGCCGCGCCGGCGGGCGGTTGTGGATCAGAAAACCGGCCAGGGCCCCGACCAGAACCAGCAGGACCGCCGGCACGAACCGCGAGTCCACCGCCACCTGCGCCCCGGCGAACAGCAAGGCCGCGATCAGGCCGACACTGGCGGCGAGGGCGTCCATGTTGTCGAGGAAGTTGAAGGCGTTCGTCAGCCCGACGATCCAGATGACGGTGAGGATCGCGGTCAGCCAGCGGAGCTGTTGAAAGACCGTCACCTGCTCTCCAAACCCCACGAAGACCGCCGCCAGACCAAACTGCACGGCCAGCCGCAACCGCCAGCCGAGGCCGACGCGGTCGTCGGCCAGCCCCATCGCCATGATGACGGTGGAGAGCGCGAGGATCAGGGCCAGGGGACGCCACTTCGACCAGGCGCCGTCGATGTAACCAGCCAGGGTGCCCGAGAGGTACGGCCGCGCCAGCCAGGCCATCAGAGCGGCGAGGCCGATGGTGAGGATCGTCGTCATCCAGATCGCGACGCCGCCGCCGAGCGGGGTCGGAGCCTTGTGGGCCTTGCGACCGCCAGGCCGGTCCACCAGGTCGATCCTCGGCGCGACGAGCCGGGCGAGCCAGGAACAGCCCCATCCCAGGATGAACGCGACGACCACCAGGACGACGCCGACCACGCCGAGGTTCATGACAGGGTTCCGCGGGATCGGGAAGAGGCGGCACCAGGACCAGCAACGGTCGAGCGACCGGGCCGCGCTCCTCCAGCGTAGCATATCCTGTGGGTTGCTCCCCCGATCGAGGGCGTCTTGAGGTCAGGCGAATCGTTCTGCGAATGCGGTAGGACCGATGCCCCGGCTCACGGATCGGGACCACGGGACCTGGAGCGGTCCGTGGCCGGGGGATATGATGAGGAGTGTCATCCGCAAGGTCCGGGACCGTCTCGTTCGACCACCCGGATCGTTGTATCCGTCAACACAGCACCCCGGTCATGAGGGGCAGGATCACGATGCAATCGGGCAAGACAGACCGGGGGACGTGGGCTTGGGGGCCGGCTTCGTTGCTGGCGGTGGTCGTGCTGGTCGCCGGCTGTGAGCCGGACGTGTCGGTGCCCGCGGGTCCGTCGGGCACGGGCGTCGTGCCGACGGCACCGGCGAAGCAGGCAGTTCCCACGGTGGGCCTGGTCGTTCCCGAGGAAGGGAACCTCGCCGCGGCTGCCTTCGAGCGGACCGTTCGCAACGAGGCGGCCAGTGCCGAAGCCTTGGTCGATGGGGAGAAGTCGCGGCCTGGCAAGCAGGCGGAGGCCATCCGCGAGCTGGCGAGGCAAGGCATCACGTCGTTGATCGTGGTCCCGGCACCCGGTGAGGAGATCAGCTCGGCGCTCTCGGAGGTCCGGGCGGACGGAATCCCGGTCATTTTCCTCAACCGTCCCGGACCCGAAGGGATCAAGTCGCCAAGGGTGATGTACACGCCCTATGAGCAGACCGCCCGGGAGCTGGTCGAGGGCGCCGTGGCGTCGGCCCGCCAGGCGGGATTCCCCCCCGAGGCCCCGGCTGCAATCCTGGTCAATGGGCCCTACGACGACAACGGCCGCGAGATGCTCGCCGCCTTGCACCTGGCTCTCGACGAGGCGAAGGTCCCGACACTCCCCGACATCACGTTCCGCGGCTATCAGAAGGAGGCCAAGGAAGCGTTCAGCGCCTTCCTCCAGCAGCACCCGGACGTCGGCATGGTCTTCGCCATCGAGGACCAGGCAATCAAGGCCGCGGCCACGACCCGCGACAAGCTCGATCACGAGCCGCGGCGGTTCGTGATGGCCGGCTTCGCCTTCGAGTATGACACGATCCGGATGACCAACTTCAATGTCCCCGCCACTCTGGCGGAGGTCCGGGTCGAGGCCCTCGCGACCCGGGCTCTGCATGCCGCGCTGGAGCTTGCCGAGGGCCAGTCGCTCCCCGAGACGATCGTCGTCGAGACCCGGCTGTACCGTCCCAGCGGTCCCGAGCGTGAGGGCTACTTCCCCAGGTTCGCCCCGGGTCCGGAAACCGAAGCGTTCGGCCAGGAACCGGTGCGTTGATTGGGCTTCGTGCTCAATGACGTCCCGCGGCGCGTCGGCCTCGGACGCTCTCGGGGAAGAGTGATTCCTGGTTGAGCGTGCCGTCAGGGCCGAACGGGATCGGCTGGAAGTCCGTTTCGAGACTCAGGTGCGGGTGGTGCCGGACCTCGCCCTCCAGGGCGGGGCTGACCCAGAGGGTGTTCAGCTCCAGGGTGTTCGGGATCAAGACCATCCGGACCTCGTCAAAGCTCACGCGCCAGCAGGTCTCCAGGCTGACCCGGAAGACGTCGCGATCGGTCGGCAACGTGATCGGGATGCGAGCGCGTTCGAGGAAGCAGGAGGTCAGGACGTTGATCCGGAACGGCTCGGGGTCCATCCGTCCGATCAGACGCTCGGTCGTCAGGTCGGCGAAGCCGACGCCGACGATGTTGCCGTGGCTCTCCTCGGAGGCGTCGAGCACGGCCAGGCGGGTGACGACGGGACGGTCGAAGTCGGACTGGGTCTCGACCATCAGGCGGCCGATGACGTTCGGGTCCATGCCGGCGCCCGAGTAGTTCTTCCCCAGCTCACCGACCATCAGAACGTCGATCTGATCGAACGGCAAGCGGCCCATGAGGTTGCGGGCCTTATCGAGCAAGCGGGGCTCGACCTCGAAGATCTCGTCGGGTTCGAGAGCCACGATCTCGGCGGGCTGGTCCTCGGCGTTCTCGAGGATCGCCACGCCGAGGGCGAAGGGCGTCTTCTCGACGAGGATCTTGCCGACGGCCGGCAGGACCTCCTTGACCCCCCGGAGTCCCAGTCGGTGGATCTGCTCGGCCCCCTGGCGCTTGCCCAGGCCGATGACGAGCATCTTCAGGACACCCGATTCGTGCGGGGCACGGAAGTCGGTGTGCGGCTTGACACGGTTCAGGAGGACGACGCCGTCCGCTTCGAAGGCGTTCTTGTCGAAGTAGATCGGTAGGCCGATCGGGCTCGTGCCGACGACGACGGTGTCCATCTCGGTGCGAACCTCGACACCCATCGTCTCGGGGGTAATCTCGTAGCCGGCGAGCAACTCGCGCTGACCCTCGCGGGTGGCGCCGCCGTGGCTGCCCATCGCGGCCACGATGAAGGGCTTGTAGCCCATTGCCTGGAGCGTTTCGACGGCCGCCTTCGCCACCGGCCGGATGGCGTGGATGCCCCGGCTGCCGACGCCCACCGCAATCCGACCGCCGGCCGTCACGCGGTCGCGCAGACGGCTCTCCAGAATCAGGCGACGGACGGTGCCGGGGATGTCGGCCACGACGGGTTGCGGGATCGACTGGCGGACGCGGGCGATGGGCGGGAAGTTCATGGCGGGCCTTGGCGGCGGTTGCCGACCGGGTGGGGTCTCCAGAACCGGCCGAGGTTGGCCGATCCCGTCCAACTTTAGAGGCCGCCGTCACCGCCGTCAATCACGGCAGGCTCAGGGCCTCCTCCACGGTCGTTTCCCGACTTCGCGCAATTCTCCGTGACTCCCCGATTTCCTGGTTTACATTTGACCGCAGAACCGCCGGACCTCCCGCGGTACTGGCCTCTTTGTCCGGCCCGACCTGATGCCACGGAGTCTCCGCATGACCCGACGAACCCCCCGACGCCGCGCGACCCGACCGGGCGTCGAGTCCATGGAAGGCCGCTGCCTGATGGCCGCGACGCCGATTGGCGTCGCGGGGGCGGCGGAGGTGTCGGCCTTGCCGGTTGCGGGGCTGGTGACGCAGCAGTTCACGGGACCGGTTACGCCGCTGGTGGGGTCGCCTTTGCTGATTACAATAACCGTGACGAACTTCGGACCGCAGACGGCGCCGAATGTTCAGCTCGTCGATCATTTGCCGCAGGGTGCGGCCTTCGTGTCGGCCGGGGTCGTCGGGGGAGGGAACGTGTCGGGGAGTGACGGCACCGTGGTGTTCAACCTCGGCGACCTCGCCGCGGGTCAGAAGGCGACGGCCTTGCTGGTCGTCAAGCCGACGCGGCTCGGGACCCTCCTGAACGCGATCGGCGCGGCGGCGAACGTGGTCAACCCGCAGCCGGTGCGTGCCCTCTCGGCTCTGTCGATCCCGGTCTTCTCGAGCCATCCCGTCCCCTTCCGCACGCCGACGGCCTTCGCCCCGTTGCGGTTCGGCTCAGGGAACTTCCCCACCCAGATCACGCTCTCGTTCACCAAGCCGCTCGACCCGATCAGCGCGCAGAACCCGGCGAACTATTTGGTCTTCGTGGTCCAGCCCGACCCGGTGATCGGCGACGTGGTGGATGTGGCGGTGCCGGTGGCGTCGGTGAACTACCGGGCGCGGACGCAGGCCGTCGTGATCCGGCTGGCGAAACACATCCCGCTCAAGACGCAATTCCTTCTGGACGTGAACGGCCAGCCACCCTCGGGCGTGCGGACGGCCTCGGGCGCCTTGATCGACGGCGACGAGGACGGACAGCCGGGCGGCGACTTCATCACGACCGTCGGCCCGGTGTATGCCCGCGGCAACCTCCCGCGCGGCTTCCCGGCGATCCCGTTCCCCGGCCCACGGCCGCCCTACCTCCACAAGATCCGGGGCACTCCCTGATCGAGACGAACGCGCCCGGGACGTCTCGCGGACGCGCCGGGACGCTTGAAGGACAGCGGAGGGACGCTGCGGATTGGACGGAATGCCAGATTGCAAATGCCAGGATGACAGAAACTTAAGACACCAAATTGCCCATTTTGAAGTTCGTTCGGCTGCTCATGGGCCGAGAGTGGTGGACGGCGCCCGAGGAGGGCGGGGCCAGCCAGCGTGGCCCACGTTGGTAGTCGGAACCGGCAGTGAGATTGGGGCTCAACCGAGCCGGGACCCCGACCCCGGTCCGAGGCGACGTGCAGTCGAACCACCAATCTTGGCCCCTGAGCGCGTTCGGCGCCCGGGACGCGCCCGGGCGCGACGCCGATTGCAACCGGATTGCCAAGGAACGACGGCCCAGCGATCTGCCGGGTGCAGGGAGGAATATACGTCGCAGTGGGCTCGCGGGCTACCGGGTCGGGCCGTTCTCCGTGATCCCGGTCCGAGCCGGCCGGGAGGCGGACCCACGCGGAAGGCCGGCGACGTGGGGATGCCATCCCGCAACGGCTCACGCGGGCCTGGGGCCGCCCCTCCGACGCCCCCACAACAACATGGCCGCCAGGGAGGCAAGCCCGGACGCTGCCATCGACGCGGTGCTCGGTTCCGGTACGACGGAGGCGATGGACGACGGCCCCACGGTCGTGCCTGAGATGAAGTCGAAATCGAGCGTATTGCTATCGAACCCGAGGATTGCGTAACCCTGGGTCGAAGGCGCCAGGGGGCTCGTGAAGCGGAATTCGGCCGAGTTGCCGGGCTGGATGTCCGTCGCGACGGAGGGCGATTCCCAGGAGATCAGGGAGTCGCCAGGGGAATAGGTCGCGAACCAGCCGGCCGTCGAGTCGATCGAGGTCAGGTCGGCCGCCGGATCGACGTCGATGCGGAGCGCAATAGCGGACAGGGTGCTGGCGGCCTCGTTGGTGAGCGTATAGACGTAGTTGGTGTTCCCGAGCGGGTCGGTCGAGGTCGAGGTGGACAGGGTGGTCAGGAGGCTAGCTTCGGCGGTCCCTCCGGCGGTGGCCGCGAGCAGCACGAGCGAAGTGACGAGGCTCTTGTTCAGGCGCATGTTGTACCTCTCTTTGGTGGGGAAGGGGCTCGGCTCGGGTGATGCAGGGCGTCGAGGCGCACGCACCCCGCCACCAGGCGACCCGGCGAGGCCCGCGTCTGGGTCGCCGCGACCGCCCGTGGGCGCCGGCACGGCCGGTCAATACCGGGGATGCCAGTCGGCGACGTAGTTGAACCAGGTCAGCCCGTAGAAGATCGCGGTCTCGGGGTTGGGCTCGGCGATGAACTCCGTGCCTTGCAGGAAGATCCGGTAGGTCCCGCCGGCCTCCGGCTGGATGAACGCGTTCTGGCGGTACGCCAGGCCGCTCCGGAGCTCGCCATCGAAAGCCGAGCGGAAATTCAGGCTCGACGACAGGGCCCTCGACCAGCCGCTGCCCGTGCCGGGCGGCACCGGGTGGAATCCGTTGCGGAACATCCAGAGTAGCGCATCGCGGTAGCTCAGGCCCGTCGCCGGGACCGACGTCGGCGGGATCGGGTCGTAGAGCTGGAGCGGCCGGGTGTCGATCCCCACGCCCTGGTTCTGGTTGTTGGCGAACTCCCCGTCTGGCAGGACTCGATCGGGGTCGATGACCAGGCCGATCGTCACGACCCCCGACCAGGGGGGCAGCGCCGCCGGCCAGGACGAGGGGGGCGCCATGTTAAGCGTGATCGTCGTCGAGGCCCCTGGGGCCAGGCCGGCGACGGTCGTGGACTGGAGGGGGATGTCGAACCGGGGGTCGATCACCGAGTCGGACGAGAGGTACACGGTCGCCTTGAAGGTGCCGGCACGCCCCTGGCCCTGATTCTTGACCGTGGCCGTGACGACGTATTGCGCGTTGGCGGCCACGGGGCCGTTCAGCTCGCCGGTGGCGTCGGCGGGGACGCGGTAGCTGAACGAGGTCGCCGTCAGGTCCGGGACCCGCACGAACCGGCCGAGCAGCTGCGCCGAGGCCGACGCCGACTCCTGGACGAAGAACTGGCTGATGGTGCTGTAGCCGCTGCCCGAGACCGACCCGAAGCCGACGAGCTCCAGCGTGAACTGACTCCCGTCCGGGGTCGTGAAGACCCGGGAGAAGAAGCCCGATGGCAGGAAGACCGAGTCGGAGTCGCCGATCGGATCCCCCGTATTGGGGCTGTTGATGATGTCGAATCGGAAGCTGAAGTCCTGCGGGCCGACGCCGGACGGGGTCGCCACGTTCGCCGTCACCCGGAAGTCGATCGCGTCGATACCCGTATCGACGGCGATCGTCCCGTTGAAGAAGGTCAGGTTCCCGAGGGAGAACACCTGGTCCTCATCCACGTCGAAGTTCGAGGCCGCCGAGAAGTTCAGACTGCTCGGCGGGGTCCCGAAGGTCGCATCCCCCCAGGCGATGCTGCTCGTCCCGACTCCGGTGATCACCGCCGAGCTCGGGACGGGGTTCAGGAAGACCGCCGACGGCGTCCCCCCGAAGAGCGCGAGGAGCTGCCGACGCTCCAGACGCTCGACCCCGATCGGCGTCGACCGGCGTCGGTGTTGTGGATTGACGGTCCGCCCGGTGATCCTCGCGGGAGAGCCTCTTCGATTCGGTCGCATGGCTCGCCTCCTTCGCGAATAAGAGTTATCCTTTCCACCATCAGTATTAGTGGTCCCAGATGCACTTTTCCGAAATATTTTCTAAAAAAAATGATCGACCAGGATCGGTATTCCGCATTTATTGTTACCGTTTCGGCCATGCAAAGAATATTCGCCGACGGTGGCCGACGTCGGCCCACACCTGCGGCGGCCGGCGCGCACGACGCCGCCGACCGGGGCGGGGCCGAGGCACCGCGGCGGTCGGCGGCGTCGCATGCCATCCGGGATCATCCGGGGTGGATCGCCGGGCGATCCAGGGATCAGACGGCCGGGCCGAGGAGGTCCTTGACGGCCTCGCGTTCCTGCTCCAGCTCGCGGGCAGAGGTGTCGAGGCGGGAGCGAGCGTCGTCGTCGACGGGGAGGCCCTGGACGATCGACCAGGTATGGCCGTCGGTCTGGAGGGGGAAGCTGTACATGAGGCCGGCGGGGATGCCGTAGCTGCCGTCGGAATAGACGCCGGCGCTGGTCCACTGGCCCTTGGGGGTGGGGAAGCTGAGCGAGCGGACGCAGTCGAGGGCGGCGTTGGCGGCGGAGGCGGCCGAGGAGGCGCCGCGGGCCTTGATGACGGCCGAGCCACGCTTGGCGACGGTCGGGATGAAGTCGTTGGCGAACCAGGCGGGGTCATTGATGACCTCGGTGGCGGCCTTGCCGGCGATCCGGGCGTTCTTGTAGTCGGGATACTGGGTGTCGCTGTGGTTGCCCCAGATGGTCATGTTGGTGACTTCGCCGACGGGCACGCCGGCCTTGAGGGCGAGTTGGGCACGGGCGCGGTTCTCGTCGAGGCGAGTCATGGCGAACCAGTTCGTGGCGGGGATCGCCGGGGCGTGGCTCTTGGCGATCAGGCCGTTGGTGTTGCACGGGTTGGCGACGGTCAGGATGCGGGCGCCCGGTCCGGCGGCGTCGTTGATGGCGCGGCCTTGCTCGGTGAAGATCGGGCCGTTGGCGCGGATCAGGTCGGCCCGGCTCATTCCCTCCTTGCGGGGGAGGCCGCCGACGAGGATGACCCAGTCGGCCCTGTCGAACGCCTCGGCCGGCTTGTCGGTGGCGACGACCTGCGTGAGCAGCGGGAAGGCTCCGTCTTCCAGCTCCATCAAGGTCCCTTTGAGCGAGGGCAGGGCCTGGGGGATCTCCAGCAGGCGGAGCGAGACGAGGTTGTCCGGTCCGAAGAGGCCGCCCGAGGCGATGCGGAAGATCAAGGCGTATCCGATCTGGCCACCGGCGCCGGTGATCGCGATGCGAATCGGCTGATTCATGAGTCCGTCTCCCGTGGAAAAGTGCGCAGGCCGGGGGGACACAGCCCGGGAAAAGGACGATCATAACGCAGCACGCCCACCGGCTTCGAGCCCCCATCGTCACCGGGCGTCGGGGCGATGGCAACGTCCCAGGTCTGGCGTCGGGACCCTCACCCGGCCGCTGCACAGCTACCCTCTCCCAGCGTAAGAGGATTCATTCCGGCCCGGCGTCTCCGGAAGGCGGACTGGGGAGATGGGCCGGGTGTGGTCCTCCCGGAGTCGGCAACGCCCCTGAGGCGTGGGGAGCGTTCCTCGCCTGGATCAACGCTTCGGGGCCGCCTTGAGCCGGGCAAGCATCAAGGCCATCTCCCGGGGCAGGTGACGCGCCCCGGTGAGGAAGACGACGCCCGAAAGCAGGATGGCCGGCACGACGACGAGCAGGCCAGCCACGACGTTTTCCGGCGGCTGACCCTCCGGCTTCATCGGCACGGCGCCTAACGCGGCGAGGGCCTGGCCGAAGGAGGTGGACATCGCGTCGGTCCGGCCGAAGTAGTGGGCGACCCAGCCAATCAAGGGAGGGGACCAGAGGTCGCCGAGCAGGTGGACGCCCGCCAGAGCGATCGCGTTGGCCGTGGCCCGCATGTTCGGTGGGATGACGTTGGCGATAATGGTGTTGCAAGGCGCCGTGTTGACGAACATCAGGAGTTCGGCAAAGAAGATCCCGACATAGATCAAGGCGGCCTGCCTCGCGAGCAAGCCGAGGAGCACGAACGGCACCGCCGCCAGCATCGCCACGCCCGGCACGACGAACAAGGCGCGGGGATGGGTCGGCGCCAGGCGATCGCAGACCCAGCCGCCGGTGAGCATCCCGAGAACCGCCGCGACGACGGTGATCGCTCCGAGGATGAGGGTCGCCCGGTCGAGCGGGATCGCGCGGGTGGCGCCGAGGAAGTACGGCATCCAGAAGACCAGGCCGCCGATCGCGAACGTGTAGAAGGCCATGCCGAGGACGCTGTAGGTGTACGACGAGTTGACCAGCAGGTCGCGATAATCCTCCCGGCTGGCCCCGGCCCGCTCGTGCTCGCGAAGCCGCTCGGTGTCGATCCCCTCGGCCAGGCCGCGCGGCGGATCGGGCAGCGTGAAGGCCAGCAAGGCCAGCGCCAGGCCCGGCAGGCCGACCACGAAGAAGGCGGGTCGCCAGCCGAAGTTTGCTGCGATCGCACCGCCGACCGCGATCCCGAGGGCGGCTGCCGAGCGGCATGGCGAGGTAGAACCAGGAGAGGACGCGGGTTCGCAACCGGCGGGGGAAGAGGTCCACCAGGAGCGTCGGGGCGATGACCCCATAGGTCGCCTCGCCGATGCCGAGAAAGCTCCGCGAGATGGCAAGCTGCCCGTAGCTGCGGGCCAGACCGCTGCCGAGTGTCGCGAGACTCCAGATCCCGACGCCCAGGCCCAGCAGCCAGGTGCGACGCCAGCGGTCGCCCGCCCAGCCCATGACCGGGGCGCAGAGCGAGTGGCTGATCAGGTAGATCGTGGCCAGCCAGCCGGCCATCGCGAGCGGGATGCCGAGCCCCCCCTGCTCCGCCGGCTGCCGCAAGGGCTTGAGCACGGCCGAGAGGACGTTGCGGTCGGTGAAGTCCAGCAGGTGCATGGCGAACAGCACGCCGAAGGCTGCCAGGGCCACCCTCGGGGGAACCGGTCCCGCCACCTTCGCCGGTCGTGGCTCCGGCGATGGCTCCGACTCCTGGGTGGTCGGGATCGTCATGCTCGCGGCCCTTCTGCGTCGCGTGGAGGAATCGCGGGTCGGGACCCGTCGAACCAGGCCGCCTCGTCGGGGCCCGGTTCGGGTCTTGATGCTACGACGGCACGTCCGGGGCGTCCAGAGGAGGTCCGGCTGTCGCGGGGAGAAACACGAGGGGGAAGAGAGCCGCTGCGAGATCGAGCGACGCCGTTGACGGCATCGGGAGAGCTTCGGGAACCGGTCAGGCATCGTCGGGCCCGCCTTCGTCCTCGCCCTCGATCCTGACATGAAGGCGAAACGCCTGAAGGAACCGCTCGAAGCTGGCCCGGGTGATCGACTCGGGGGCGCGGAGGCGGAGGAGCTTCCCCTGGTCGGGACCCCAGAGGCGAAGGTCGAGGCGGACGGCCGAGGCGGAGGACGCTCCGCGACGGGCAGGACGATGGGGAGGAGGCGGTGGAGGTGGAGGTGGAGGGAGGAGTTTTGCCCTCGGGGCGGAAGACCTCGTCGGGACCGAGGGCGCCGGCGAAGCGGGCGGATTCGAGGAAGGCGGAGGCGGCGGCGTCCTTGGCGGAGCTGGTGATGTGGTGATGGTGATAGAGCAGGTTGGCGAGCGTCGGAGGGTCGGGCACCTGGCGACCCGAGAGGCGGACGGCCAGCTCAGCGTAGAGGGGCGGTTCGAGCAAGGCACGGCGATGGAGGGCGGGCAAGGCGTCGGGATCGACGGGGTGGAGAATGGCGCGGGCGAGGTCGGTCAGGGCATAGCCGTCGCCGCGAAGGTCCAGCAGGCCGAACTGTCGGGCGGCGCTGAGGCGGGCGGAGAAGGAGGGCGTCCGGATGTTCTTGATCCCCAATGCCGAGGCGATCGGCTCGGCCGGCAGGCCGTCCAGCCCCTTCCGATCGACGACCCTCGCCAGCTCGATCGCCTCGGCCAGGGGAACGCCCGGGTAGCGGTGGCTGCGTTCGCGACGGCGGGGGTGGGGGTCATTCGCGGGCATGGGTGGGTTGCGTGGGGGTGGTCCGTGGGTGGGTGAGGTCGGGGAGTCCGACCGCGGGCCTCGGTGAGGGAGGCGATGGTCGATGAGGGAGGGTCGATGATCAGGTACCCGGACACCGGCCTGGCGGGCCAGGCGGTCAGCGGCCGACCTCCCGCGTCTGATAGGTGCGGAGATACTCCTCATAGGCCGGGTCGCGCGGGCGTTCGCCTTCAGGGCCGAAGGGGTAAGCGGGCATCCCTTTCCAGGGGAGCGGGCCGACGGTGTCACTGGCGGCGGTGAAGGGATCGGCGTCCTTGCAGTAGCCGATGGCGCGGAGGACGAAGGCGCGGGTCCAGCCGTCGGGCAAGGGCGGTAGGGACGCGGCGTCGAAGGTGAGCGTCACCTCATCGCCGGGTCCGATCAGGCAGAGCTGGTCGTCGTCGGCCTGAAGAAGCGGGGCGACGTCGCCGAAGCGGGTGAGCCGGCCGGAAAGTCGGGCCAACGGGGCGGGGTCGATGTGGTCGTAGTCGTAGAGAAGCGGGGGGCGGCCGTCGGGGGAGAACTCGCGGGTGTAGCCGCGATAGTGGAGATCGGCGCGGGTGACGGGGAGCGTGGTCGTGCGGAGGGCGGGGTCGGGCTCGATGACGGCGAGGAATGCCTGGTCGTAGTAGCATTCCATGTTGGTCCGGAGGCGGAGGACGCAACGGGGGCCGTTGAGCTTGCCGGTCAGTTCGAGAGTGGTGAGCCGGGGAAGGCCGGCGGGATAGCCGGGGTCGGGTTCGAGCAGCTCCCAGGTACCGTCGTCGCGGAGGCGTTCGAGGACGGGGGGCTGAAGGGGGACGCCGGCGGTGGAGGCGGCGTAGTTGGTCTGGGAGTAGGGATATTCGACCCAGCCGGCCAGGGCGAGGACGAGACGGTCGTCAGGGCCGAAGGCGGCGAGTCGGTCGGCGAAGTCGAGGACGATACCGTGTTCCTCGGCGTATCCGGTCCAGTGGGGGAGCTTGCGGAAGGTATCGACAGTGCGGCGGTCCCAGGCGTGGAGGGTTGCGGTCATGTCGCGGCCGGAAAGGTCGGTCGCCTTGACGGGCTCGATGGTACGTCGCCAGGCCAGGAGCCGGCCGGTCGGGCGGTGGCCGCCGGGGGCGAAGCGCTCGTCGGGGCTGGATTCGAGGCCAGCCGGCCGATCGACAACTTCGAGGTTCAGGTGGTCGAGATAGGCCAGCTCATCCATCGGCTCGGTGATCGCGAGGTGATAGACGCCATCGACCTCGCGGAGCTGGTCGGGGGCGATGGCGACGGCCTCGTCGCGGTCGGGCTGGCCGTAGAGGTCGGGGGCGACGAGATAGCCGAGGCCGCCGCCGCCGAGGAAGTCGCCGATGCAGACAAAACGGCGTCCGTCGAAGGTGAAGAGGACGGGGCAACTGCCGGTCTTGCGGTTGAACTCGGCCAGCTTCAGGACCTGGTCGGCGCCGACGTTCAGCTCGCTCTGCATCACGCCGTCCGGCCAGGTCAGGCGGACGAGCATCGCCTGATTGGCGTCGCCGAGGCCGACCACGACCGGGCCGGCCGACTGGGCGAGGCCGGAGTGGAGCGTGGTGTAGGCGAAGGGCACGTCGAGGCGGGTCCCCTGGATCTCGACGCGGGTGCCGAGCCCCTGGGGATTGGAGCGCATCGGGCCGCCGTCGGGCCCTTTGCCGTACTTCCAGCGACCCGAGAAGGCGAGGGCGAGCCAGTGGTTGCCGTTGCCCAGGTGTCTGGCGACCCGGGGACCGGCGCCGTCGCGGAGGATGAGCAGGTCAGGCAAGGGGTCGCCGAGCAGGTCGGCCAGGTCGAGGCCGAGGAGGGCGGATGTGGCGTCGGGTCCGATCGCCAGGGGCATCGAGGCAATTCGATTGCCCTCGTTCCGGGCCCAGCGGGGGACGGTCACATCGCCGAGCATGGCGTTGGGGTTGGGCACGTCGCCGTCGCCCAGGACGGGCACCGGCTGGCCGAGCAGGTCCGTCCAGCCGTCGAGATCCAGATCGGCCACCTGCGCCGCGTTCCAGGCCCGGGCGTCGATCGGCCAGAACTCGAAGGCGATCGGGGGGCGTTCCGGGATCGCGCCGGACGACGCCGGAGGGACCGGTGTCTTCGCGGCCTGTCCGGGTCCGACCGGGCCGGAATCCGCCGGCTGGGATCGATCCAGGCCGGTGGCATTGCGCCAGGCGAGCAAGCGGCGATCGGGCAGGATGGCGACCAGATCGGAACGGGCGTCCTTGTCGAGGTCGAGCACGAGCAGGCCGTTGAGACGACCGCGGGGGTCGAGGTCGGGCAGCGCGACGCTGTGGAAGCGGCCGAGCCGGTCGTTGAGAACGGCCGTTGGCGCCTGGCCGTCGGCGGCGAGGACGAGGTCAAGGTCGCGGTCGCCGTCGAGGTCGAGGGCGGCGAGTCCGGTGTGGGGCGCGTCGCCCCCTTGCAGGGCGGCGGCCTGGTCCGGCTCAAAGTGTCCCCAGGCGACGGAGAGGCCCGACTGCGCCGAGCCGGAGAAGTCGACCGCCTTCGGCGCCCAGTTCGCCTCGGGGCTGGCGAGCGGGGCCGGCTTGCCGTCGTTGCGGAAGGCGAGGTTGGGCACGCCCGGCGGGATGGCGTCGCCTCGGAAGGCGTCGGCGGCGTGTTCGAGGTCGGTGTAATTGACGAGGTAGAGGTCGAGGTCGCCGTCCTGGTCGAGATCGAGCCAGCGGGCTCCGAGGCTGAGCGTCTTCGGGCCGGTCAGACCGAGGGAATCGGTGAGGTCCTCGAACCGCTTTCCGTCCTGGTTCCGGAGCAAGCGGTGATCGCCGAGACCGGTGAGGAACAGGTCGATGTGGCCATCGGCGTCGAAGTCGCCGGCCGCGACGCCGACGCTGGCGCGGTGGTCGGAGAGACCGAAATCGGCCGAGGCCTCCTCGAAGCGGCCGTCGCCGCGGTTGAGCAGGAGGGCGTCGCGGACAGTTTTGGGGGTTTTCACGGCGGCGGCGAGGAAGAGGTCGAGCTTGCCGTCGCCGTCGGCATCGAGGTGGGCCGCCGCGGCGCCGAAGCGATCGCGGACGCGTCCGAGCCATTCAAGGTCGCCGGAGAAGTCCTTGCGCTGAGCCCACCGTTCGCCGCGAGCGAGGGTCACGCTCAGGGGCCGGGGTGGGTCGAACCGAGGCCGGTCGATCTCGGGGGCGCGGCCGTGATGGAGGCCGGGCAGGGTGGAGACGATAGTGGCATATTTGCCCATATCTCCATAGAAGTTTTCGCTCGCCTCGCCCGAGGAGGCGGGGTTCTGGTTCGGATCGAGGCGCCGCCAGAGTGAGCGGAGTTGTTCGCTCTCGGCGGCGAGCCGCTTGACCGCCTCGGCATCCCTGGCGCCGCGGGCGCGGGCGGCGGCCATGTTGTAGGCTTCCTGGAGCTTGAACCAGGCGGTCGCGAGGTAGGGGTTGTGGGTGACGGCGTTACGGTAGATTTCGATCAACTGGTCGGCCTGGTCGGGGCCAGCGGGGTAGTGGGGGCGGTCCGGGTCGGAGAGGGTCATGCCGAAGCGGAGCCAGGCGTGGGCGTCGGTCGGATCGCGCTGGATGACATCGGCGAAGTCTTCGTGGGCGCGCTGGATCTCGCCGACGTACTGGAGAATCACGCCCCGGCTGTAACGTGCGTGGAGGTTGGCGGGGTTTTCGGCGAGGACGCCGTCGAGGATCTTGAGGGCCTCGTCGAAGTTCGAGCGGGAGGCGGTCGCCGGGTTCGCCTTCTTCTCCTCCTCGGAACGGACGCCCGAGTCGTTGAGCAGGGCGATCGCCAGGTTGACGCGCGCCGACTCGGACGTCGGGGCCAATGCCACGGCGCGGCGGAAGGCCGCGACGGCCTGGCGATACTCGAAGCGCTCCATGTGGCCGAGACCGGCGATGTGGGCCTGGATCAAGCCGGTGAGGTCCGCGGCGGCCGGCCTGGGGGTCGCGTCGGCCCCACCGCGCGACGGCGGCTGGTCGCCCTGGTTGCTGCAGGCCGATGCCAGCGTCAGGCAGGCCGTGAGCAACAGGGCGAGACGAGGGGCTGGGGACCGCATGGGCGGGCTCCTTCGCTCGGTGGGACCGTTCGGCTTGTGGAGGCCGGAACCGGGAGAGAGCCTCCCGGAATCCTGACGGGCGCGACCGGCCCGCCGGCCTGGAGGGAGGGATCTCCAGGCTCTCCGGTCCAGTATAGGCAGCCCCGCCCACTCGGGCCAAGCGCACACGGCGAGCGACTCGACGATTGCGATGGTCCCCGAACTCCTGGGGGAAACCCCTCTCGCCAACGGTCCCCCGGAGCGAGGGTGGCCGCACCGGAGCCGGCTGAGGGTCCGTTCGCAGTCGCGGGGACCTGGCCATCGTCCTGCGGCACGCGACGCGGGATCGGCGCTCTCGCTGCGGTCGCGACCGCCGACGGTCCCGGTCTGGTCAGCGGACCGAGCCACGACTCAATGCGGCGCCACGTCCTCCCCGAAGAAGCGTTCCAGGCGGGGATGTTCGCTGGCGAACTGCCGGCTCACCTGGCCGAAGGCCGCCGCCATGAAGAAGGCGTAGGGGCAGCCGTCCGGGAAGGTGACGCGGGCGAGCCAGGCCCGTCGGCGGTAGCGTTCGGCCGCCAGCAGCTTCGCCTCGTACCAGACGGGCAGCAGCTCGCCGTCGAGACGAATCACCAGCGGCTGATCGGACGGTGGCTGAACCCGCAGGCCGAGCAGGCAGCCTCCCATGCTGACGTCGAGCAGAATCGTCGGAGCCGACCGGAACGCCTCCTCGCCCTTCCAGCCCAACCAGGCTCGACGGACCACGGAGCCGTAGCGAAGCATCTTCCTCCGGTCGTCCCTGCGGAGTGGAACCGGCGACAGGAGAGAGCATTCGTCATGGAAATCGTGGATCATCGTTCTACGCTCGCGATTGGGTGTAGTCGCAATCATGCACCAGAACGGACAGGCTCTTACAATTTTATTGGTCAGCGGGCCGCTCCCTGGAGGACCGTGGCGGATTCTCGACGTGGTCTCGGCAAGAACGTCGCGAAAAGGCGACGAGCGTCGGAGAATCGAAACGGTGGCGCCGATCGTGGCAACGACGGACGCGCCGACGCAAAGCGGACGACGCGATTAACCGGCTTGCCAGCCCTGCGGCCGAGCGTCGCGGGAACCCGGCTCGCAAGTTGTCCCGGTGGGACGGCCGAACGTGTGTCGGATCGATGCCCAGGTCACGCCCGTCAGTCGCTCCACGACCCGGACCGCCGAGAGGACGACGGCCATCGTGCCCTGACCGGGGAAGACCGAATCGCCGACGAGCCAGAGTCCAGGCCCGAGGACGTCGGGGCCGACGGCGAGGAGGTTGCTGTTGCGCCGAGAGACGGGCGGTCCGCCGACGGCGCCGGCGGTCCGCCTGGTGTAGCGGGCGAAGCTCCGGGGCGTGGCGAACTCGGCATGAACGAGGGCGTCCGCCGCGCCGGGCAAGGCTCGCGACAGAGCCGCGAGGAGCCGGTCGGAATGATCGGCCTTGCGGGCCTCGTAGGCGGGACGATCGAGGTCGCTCCAGTCGTCCGGACGGACGTGGGTGGAGAGCGTCGCCGCGCGGATGTCGGGCGGACCGTAGGCGGGATCGCCCTCGGTCGCGAGGGAGATGAGGACGTTGTTGCCGTCGTGGATCGGCCGGTCGTAATCCTGCAAGACCTGATGAAAGAGCGGGCCGCCTGCGGGCAGGGCGTCGGCACGGATCGCCAGGTAGCCGGTGAAGGCGCTCCAGGCGGCGCGGGACTGGCGCTCGTGACAGGCCAGTCGGCCTTCGAGATCACGACCCAGCAGCGCGGCGGCGCGGTCCAGGGGCAAGTTGAAGACGACCTGTCGGGCTGCGAGCCGCGGCCCGCGACGGGTCGCGACGTGGAAACCGCCGGCCGGATCGGGCTCGACGGCATCGACGATCGCGGCCGTCCGGAGGTCGCCCCCGAGCGCGGCGAAGCGTTGCCCGAGGCCCTCGGCCAGAGACCGCATCCCGCCTCGGGGACGGCTCAACCCGAGACGATACGCCTGGAGACAGGCCGCACCGTTGGCGAAGGGGACCGTCTCCGGCCCGGCCTGCGCGGTGTCTTGCAGGAGCATGGCGACCAGCGAGCGGAACGGCCGGTCGCCGTCGAGGCCAAGCAAGCGGAGGACGTCGCGCACCGTGGCGGCTGAGGTCAAGGCGGCGGCCAGGCCGGGGGCACCGAGGGATCGGAGGACGTGCCAGAAGTCGGTGGGGCGGCGGATGGGCAAGCGGGGCGAGCGGGCCGCGGCGTCGAAGAGGGTCTGGCCGACGGCCGCCTGGAGCCGCCAGAATCGGCGCTTCGCCGCCTCGCGACCGGGGAAGGCGCGGAGGATGTTCGCCTCGAAGGCGCACGGATCGGACACGATCTCCACGGTCCGATCCGGCAGGTGGACCCGGTAAGCCGGCGTCTGGACGGACTCGAACTCCAGGCCGACCGCCGCCAGCAGGTCGCCGACGGGCTGACCGGGACCCAGGCCCATCAGGGCGGTGGCGCCGGCGTCGAACGTGTACGGTCCCCGGGAGAACCAGCCGGCACAGCCGCCCAGCCTGGTGTGGGCTTCCAGCAAGGTCGTCCGGAGCCCGAGCCGCTGCGCCAGCGAGGCCGCCGCCAGACCTCCCAGGCCCCCGCCGACGACCGCCAGGTCAAAGCTTGCTCCCGCACGACTCATGGAAGAGAGGACCCCCGGTGGTCTTCCGGCCCCATCGGAAGTTCAGTGTAGGCATCACGAGGGGGAACGTCGCGGGGAGTCTCGGGGGTCGGGGTTGGCGTCAGAAGCGGAATCCGCCATACTATCGCGCCGGTCGATCCGCGTCCGCAAAATCGGTCGTGGACCGACCAGCCAACGGCCGCGTCGGACCCCTGGGCGACGCGGGAGGGTCGGGAGTACGTCGAAGGGGACGGCCATGGTGGGTCAGGCACATCTCGTCGAGCGGTTGAGGGAGCTGGCGCGGAACCTCTGGTGGACGTGGCAGCCGAACGTCATCAACATCTTCCGCGATCTCGACCCGATCCTCTGGCGGACAACCGACCACAACCCGGTCGAGTTCCTCAAGAAGGTCCCCGTCGAGCAGATCGAGCGGCGGGCCTCCGAGCTGGCCTTGCACTCGCGGATCGACAACGCGTTCCGGAGGCTACACGAGTATGTCAAGAACGACGACTCGTGGGGCGCCGTGCATGCCACGATCCTGAGGTCGCGGCCGGTCTCGTACTTCTCGATGGAATTCGGCCTGCACGAGAGCTTGCCGATCTACTCGGGCGGCCTCGGCGTGCTGGCCGGCGATCACCTCAAGAGCGCCAGCGACCTGGGCATCCCGCTGGTGGGCATCGGCGTGCTCTGGGACCAGGGCTACTTCCGCCAGACTCTCGACCGCGAGGGATGGCAGCAGGAAGCTTATCTGAACGCCAACCCCGAGATCCTCCCGATCCAGGAGGCCCATGCCGCCGACGGACAGCCGTTGCGGGTGGCCGTCGAATCGAACATCGGTACGCTCCACGCGCGGGTCTGGAAGGTGGCCGTCGGCCGGACGACGCTCTACCTGCTCGACTCCAACGTGTCGGAGAACTCCGAGAGCGACCGCGCCCTCACGTCCCGCCTCTACGGCGGCGACGCCGCGATCCGGATTCGCCAGGAGCTGCTGCTGGGCGTCGGCGGCGTGCGGGCCTTGCACGCGATGGGCATCCACCCGTCGGTCATCCACCTCAACGAGGGCCACAGCGCCTTCGCCGTGCTGGAGATGATCCGGACGGAGATGGAGGCCGAGGCGATCGCCTTCGGCGAGGCCGTCCGCGACGTGTCCGCGATGACCGTCTTCACCACCCACACGCCCGTCGCCGCCGGCCACGACCGGTTCGCCGCCGACCTCGTCGAGCAGAACCTCGGCAAGATCCGCGAGAAGCTCGGACTCTCCTACGACGACTTCATGGGCCTCGGCCGGGTCTATCCGACCGACCATAACGAGCCGTTCTGCATGACCGTGCTCGCCCTGAAGCTCTCCAAGCACGCCAACGGCGTCTCGGCCCTGCACGGCCAGGTCTCGCGGCGGATGTGGCACCCGCTCTACCCGAACAAGAGCGAGGAAGAAGTCCCGATCGGTCACATCACCAACGGCGTGCACGTCCTGACCTGGCTTGCCCCCCAGATGCGGGACCTGTACGACCGCTACCTCGGCCCGTCCTGGCCGGTCCACCAGCGGCACCCGGAGACCTGGAAGAATATCGAGAACATCCAGGACGCCGAGCTCTGGGAGACGCAGCAGGTCCTCAAGGCCCGCCTGATCGACTTCGTCCGCCGTCGTCTGGAGAACCAGGTGCGTCGCCGGGAGGAGGGCGAGGAGGCGTTGACCCGTGCCCAGAGCGCGCTCGACCTCGACGTGCTGACGATCGGCTTCGCCCGCCGGTTCGCCACCTACAAGCGGGCCAACCTGGTGATGCGCGACGTCGAGCGGCTGGCCGAGATCGTCAATAGCTCCGCGAAGCCGGTCCAGCTCGTCTTCGCCGGCAAGGCGCACCCGGAGGACCGATTCGGCAAGGAGTTCATCCAGAACATCGCCCGGCTCACCAAGGATCCGCGGTTCGCCGGCCGGATCGTCTTCGTGGAGGACTACGACATGAACGTCGCCCGGCACCTCGTGCAGGGCGTCGATGTCTGGCTGAACAACCCGAGGCGTCCGCAGGAGGCCAGCGGCACCTCGGGCGAGAAGGTTCTGCTCAACGGCGGCCTGAACTTCTCCGTGCTCGATGGCTGGTGGGCCGAGGCTTACGACGGCGGCAACGGCTTCGCCATCGGTCGCGGTCAGACCCACTCCTCCCCCGCCATTCAGGACGAGCGCGACCACCAGGCCCTGCTCGAAACGCTCGTCCGCCAGGTCATCCCGTTATACTACGACCGCGAGCCGGCCACCGGTCTGCCTCACCGCTGGATTGCCAGCCAGAAGGCCGCCATGCGCTCGCTCGGCTGGCGGTTCAACGCCGACCGCATGGTCGTCGATTACGCCATGAGCAGCTACCTGCCGGCCGCAGGTGGGCTCTCGTGCCTGATGCCGGGGCGTAGTTCCTGACCGTGTCGGCGTCGTTCGCAGACCGCCGCGCCTGGGGTCGTGGGCCGGTCGTCGTCAACCGGAGCCCGCACCGCGACGCCCTTTGCGTGCGCGACGGCGACATGGTTCAATAGGAACGGTTTCTCCTTCGGCCCTCCTTCTGCCCGCGACGTCCGCAGGCCCCTAGACGCGTGATGATCGACCTATGTCCAGGGACATGCTCGGCCAGCAACTCGGGTCCTTCCTGATCGAATCCCAACTCGGCGCCGGGGCGATGGGGGTCGTCTATCGGGCGACCCATACCAAGACCGGCCGACCCGCGGCGGTGAAGGTCATCACCAGCGAGCAGGCCGGCCGCGGCAACGCCGCCGAGCGGTTCGAGCGCGAGGCCGAGATCCTCAAGAACCTCCGGCACCCGAACATCGTTCGCTGGCTGGGCGTCGGCCGCTTCAAGGGCACCGACTACTTCGCCATGGAGTTCATCGAGGGCTTGACCCTGGAGGACATCCTCGATGAGAAGCTCCAGAAGCACCAGGAGCCGCTGACCTGGCGCGAGGTGGTGGACCTGGGACTCCAGATCTGCGAGGCGCTGCACTACGCGCACGAGCGCAACGTCGTTCACCGCGACCTCAAGCCCTCAAACATCATGGTCACCGCCGAGGGCCGGGTGAAGTTGACCGACTTCGGCATCGCCAAGCTGCTCGATGCCGACGCCACCAAGCTCACGGCCACCGGCCGAACCCTCGGTACGGCCGCGTACATGGCCCCCGAGCAGATCCGCGGCACGCCGGAGGTCAGCCACAAGACCGACCTCTACGCCCTGGGCTGCCTCTTTTACCAGATGCTCACCGGCCAGACCCCCTTCCAGGGGACCCAGCTCGCCGTCCTGATGAACTGCCACCTCACCCAGGACCCGCCGCGTCCGAGCGGCAAGAGCCCCGACCTGCCGCTCGACCTCGACCGCCTGGTCGTCGAGCTGATGGCCAAGGAGCCGCGCGACCGCCCGCTCGACGCCGAGGTGGTGGCCGATCGGCTGCGGACGATCCAGGCGAAAGACCGCGTGGCGAGCCGATCCGCATGGTCTTCGGCGGTGAGATGGTCACGCGCGAGTCGGCGGTCGCGGCGGCCCGGCGGCCGCGCCGTCCCCGAGCCTGGAGTTCAGTCCGAACCCGGCCGGGGCCGTCTCGGTCGCCACAGCCACCCCGACGCGGGTCCGCCGGGCCGCCAAGGGCAAGAAGAAGAAGGCCGAGGCCGGCTGGTCGGCCCCGTCGCTAGGCACGATCGGCCTCGTCGCCGCCTTGGTCGGCCTGGTCGGCCTGCTCGTTTACCTGCTCCAGCCCCCGACCGCCGAGCAGCTCTACGCCCGCGCCCAGCCCTTGATGGCTTCCAAGGAGCCGGCCGACTGGATCGACGCCGATCGGAAGTACCTCGCCGAGCTGGAAAGCCGCTACCCCGAGCACCCCTACAAGGCCGAGGTCCGCGAACTCCGCGACAAGATCCTCCTGAACAAGACATCAGGCCCGCGCCCGGCAGATCACCAAGGGGCTCATCGAGCCGAAGACCGACGTCGAGTCGCTCTACAAGCGCGACGACATCGTGGCCACCGAGGCCGAGAAGACCGGCAACAGCGACGTTGCCGCCCGCACCTGGGTGGAGCTGGAGCGGGTCATCGCATCGAATTTCCCCAAGGAGCGGGGTTGGCAGATCCTCGCACATGAGAAGGCCCGCTCCATCCACGCGACCATTGAACTCCGCAAGCGAAGAGATCGTCAAGCTGATCGCCGAGATCAAGAGCGGCCGAGTCTGAACGGCCAGGACTCAACTGGCCGAGCAGTCTGCGGCGACGCCTCGGCGGAGGAGCTCGAGAAGTATCCTTACCTGAGCTCGCTCGTCCCCCCGACCGTCTTGCCCACCGGATCCCGTCCTCGGGTCTGACAAGCGACCCTGCGGCCGATCCAGAGTCGACAGCCCCGAGCTCGCCCCGACACCTCGCCCTCCGACGCCACCTGGACCAACGGGCCGGGCTCCGAGACGCAACCCGAGACGGCAGCCTTGACCTCTCGCGGGGTCCGGCGGCCGCAGGTGATTCCGAGAAAAATCGGTGTGCTTTCGCTCAAGCGAATTGACGCGTCGGGTTGCATCGGGTAACCTGTTATCCGGCACATCAACCAGGGCGGTCCTTATCTGGACCGCCCGATCCCCCTTTTCCTTGACTCGCGCCTGGCCGATCCCGGCCTTAGAGGATGGTCATGCCTCAACCCCGCGTCCGCTTCATCGGGAGCCGTGAACTCCACCGCGACCTTCCGAAGGTCCTGGAGAACCTCGAGGATCCCTCGGCACGGTACGTCCTGACAATCCATAGCAAGCCCAAGGCCGTCCTCATCGGCACCGAAGCCTTCCTCGCCTTGCTCCGCGGCCACACCCCGGCCGACCGCCTGCTGGCCCTCCAGCTCGGCGCCCTCGTCCAGGGGCTCGAAGCCGCCAGCTCCGCCGAGGCTTCCCGCGAGACCGAACCCGAGGCCGACGAGGAACTGGTCGCCGCCGGGGTCTGAGCCGCGGCCCGCCGGCGGGCGAGGGAGGGAGCATGACCCGAGCCGCCTCGGAATCACCCCGAGCCCGGCCGGCGCCCGTCCGCGCGACGGAGAACCCAGGCCGAACTGTCGATGACGGTGACAGGGTCGTCACCCTCGCTTCCGAACCGAAGGTTTCGACCGTTTCCTGGCGAGTCTCGAAGAGCGCGTCCGACCCCGGACAAGTATCATGCGGGGAGCTGAATCTCGTATCACCCTCACAGGCCCACGAACGCGGCCCGATCGGCTCGATGCGGTGGTCAAGGCGATCTGCGCTGTGCTCCGGATCGCCGACCGGGCCACCGCCTCGACCCTCTACCGACGTCACGATCGACAGCGGATTGAGGCCGACAAGACCTATTACCTCCAGCATGCGGGGTGTTGCGAGGGCATCGTGGCGAGATCGATCTCAGTGTCCTCCGCCCCCCGATCTCGGTCGAGGTCGTCCACACACATGACCGTCGAAGTCGCTTGCGATCTGCCCGAATGGGGTTCCGGAGGTGTGGTTATACTGGAACGAAGGTCGGCTCGAATTCCCTCGACACGAGCTACGGCCGGCCGTTACGTCCTCCGGAGACAGTCGGTCATTCCCGTTCCTGGAGCCCGGGACGGCCGCCCTGGGCGAGGCCGACGACGAGTCTGACAACCAGTGCGAACTGCGTCCGCGCCTGGGTCCGCGACGTCCTCGGTCCGCGACGCGACGCCAGGGTCTGACGGTCGGGCCGATCGAACGACCCGACCTCAGGCATCTCGCGGCCAACTTCGTTGCGAGTCTGGCCGCATCGTGACCGATCACCTCGATGAGCCCGTCGCCGACTGGCCCCGGCGGCGGACGTGGGGTAAACTATAGGGTATTCGTCAGTTCACCTGGCGAACGCCAACGCCCCGCGCCGCGAGCCGGCCAAGCCCGCCCCTTTCGAGGTGATCGATGCCCGACCGGCCGTTCGTCCACCTGCACTGCCACACTCACTACAGCCTGCTCGACGGGGCCAGCAAGATTCCCGCGCTGGTCAAGCGGGTCAAGGCGCTGGGGATGCCGGCCCTGGCGGTCACGGACCACGGTAACCTTTACGGGGCCGTCGAGTTCCTCCGGGAAGCGAAGGCCAACGACGTCAAGCCGATCGTCGGCCTGGAAGCGTACGTCGCCCCCGGCAAGCGGACCGAGCGGAGCAGCTCGGGCGGCGGCTCGGGGCAGGAGTACGCCTTCCACCTCACCTGCTGGCCCGCAACGGCGAAGGCGTCCGCAACCTGATGCGGCTCTCGTCGAAGTCGTTCCTGGAAGGGTTCTACTACAAGCCCCGGATCGACAAGGAGATCCTCGAACAGCACGCCGAGGGCCTCATCTGCCTCTCCGGCTGCGCCTCGGCCGAGTTCTCCGACCTGATCCTCCACGGCAAGACCCGCGAGGCCCAGGACCTCTGCGCCTGGTATCAACGGATCTTCGGCGAGGAGAACTTTTACGTCGAGATCCAGGACAACGGCATCCAGATCCAGCGCGACTGCGCCGCCGGCGCCCTGGACATCGCGAAGCGGATGGGCCTGCCGGTCGTCGCCACCAGCGACGCCCACTATCTGAACCAGGACGACGCCCCCGCCCACGACATCTTGCTCTGCATCAACACCGGCAAGACGATCGACGACCCGAACCGGATGCGGTTCGAGAACGACCAGTTCCACGTCCGCAGCCCGGACGAGATGTACGCCGCGATGCCGGGCCACGACGAGGCGTTGAAGACCTCGCTCCGGATCGCCGACCTGGTCGAGGAGAACTACAAGAGCCTCAACCTCGGCCAGCGCCAGTTCCCCTCGTTCCAGCCGCCCGAAGCCAAGTCGCCCGAGCAGTACCTCCGCGAACTCTGCGAGCAAGGGCTCCGCGACCGCTACGGCGATGAACCCGCCCGCCGAGGCGATCGAGCGCCTGGAGCACGAGCTGGGCATCATCTGCCGGATGGGCTTCGCGTCGTACTTCCTGATCGTCTGGGACTTCGTCCGCTTCGCCCGCGAGAAGGGCATCCCCAACTCGGCCCGCGGCTCGGCGTGCGGGGCCCTGGTCAGCTACCTGCTCTACCTGAGCCACGTCGATCCGCTTCAGTATGATCTCCTGTTCGAGCGGTTCCTCGACCCGAACCGCTCCGAGGCGCCCGATATCGACATCGACCTCTGCAAGGAGCGTCGCTACGAGGTCATCGAGTACGTCAAGAAGAAGTACGGCGCCGCCAACGTCGCCCAGATCGGCACCTTCGGCACGATGGGCGCCAAGGCGGCCTTGAAGGACGTCGGCCGTGCGTTGAACATCCCGCTGGCGCGGGTCGATCAGGTCACGAAGCTGGTTCCCCAGAAGCTCAACATCACCCTCGAAGACGCCCTGAAGGAGGAGCCCCAACTCCGCAAGCTCACCGAGGAAGACCCCGAGATCGCGAAGCTGTTCGACTTCGCCCGCCGCCTCGAAGGCACGATCCGCAACGTCAGCACCCACGCCGCGGGCGTCGTGATCGCCGACAAGCCGCTCGAAGCGATGGTGCCGCTCCAGAAGATCCCGAACAAGGATAAGGACAAGGAGGTCGTCAGCACCCAGTGGGAGATGGGCGACGTCGAGAAGGCCGGCCTCCTCAAGATGGACTTCCTCGGCCTGCGGAACCTCACCAGCCTCGCGATGGCCGTGAAGCTGATCGAGAAGAAGATCGGCGGCCCGTTCGACCTGTTCGCCTTGCCGCTCGACGACCAGCCGACGTTCGACCTCCTCCAGCGAGGCGACGCCAAGGGGGTCTTCCAGCTCGACGGCGCGGGCATCCGCGACCTTCTGGTCAA
Source organism: uncultured Planctomycetales bacterium (assembly GCA_963752755.1). Taxonomy (GTDB): domain Bacteria; phylum Planctomycetota; class Planctomycetia; order Isosphaerales; family Isosphaeraceae; genus CAVVZJ01. The sequence continues at coordinate 351,959 of CAVVZJ010000022.1, forward strand.
GATGAAGCCCGACCGCTTCCAGGACCTCATCGCCATCCTCGCCCTCTACCGGCCCGGCCCGCTCAACGGCGGCATGGTCGATCAGTACGTCGACGTGAAGCACGGCCGCAAGAAGGCGACGTACGAACATCCGGTGATGAAGGACGTTCTTGAAGAGACCTACGGCGTGATGGTCTATCAGGAACAGGTCATGCGCATCCTGAACCGCCTGGGCGGCATCGAGCTGTCCAGGGCGTATGCGACGATCAAGGCCATCTCGAAGAAGAAGGCCGACGTGATCGCGCAAGGGCGCAAGGACTTCCTCGCCGGTGCCGTCGAACGGGGCCTGGAACAGCCGAAGGCCGAGAAGATCTTCGAGCTGATCGAGTTCTTCGGTGGCTACGGCTTCAACAAGTCCCACACGACCGCCTACGGCCTCGTCGCGTATCAGACGGCCTACCTCAAGGCTCACTACCCGACGGAGTTCATGGCCGCCCTGCTCTCGTCAGAGATGGACGGGGCCGAGCGTGAAAAGTATTTCGTCGAACATATCGACGATTGTCGAAAAATGGGGATCGAGGTTCTGGCTCCGAACGTCAACGAAGGCGACCTGGAGTTCGTGCCGTCCGGACGCCGGGAAGATTCATTTCGGGCTGGGGGCGATCAAGGGGGTCGGGTTCAAGGCGGTCGAGGAGATCCTCCGCGCTCGCTCCGAGGGCGGGCCGTTCACCAGCCTGGACGACTTCTACGAGCGCGTCTCGCCGAAGATCTGCGGCCAGGGTTGCACCGAGACGCTCATCAAGGCCGGCGCATTCGACTTCCTCGGGGCGCGTCGGAGCCAGCTCCTCGCGATCTTGCCGCGGGTCGTGCAGGCGGGCCAGTCGGCGCAGGAGGACCGCAAGCGCGGCCAGAAGAGTCTCTTCGACGCCTTCGGCTCCAACGGCGACGCCGAGCCCGAGGACGCCTCCGATTCCCTTGCCGGACGTCCCCGAGTTGCCCGATGCCGAGCGGCTTGCCGAGGAGAAGAAGGCGCTCGGCTTCTACATGTCGAGCCACCCGCTCGCCCGCTACGAGTCGGACCTGAACGCCTTCAGCACCCATCGCGTGGCCGATCTCGCCGACCTGCCGGAGAAGTCCGAGGTGACGGTTGGCGGCATGATCCAGGGGGTCACGCTTCGCAATCGTCTCCAAAAGCCGATCCGGCCTGACGAGGATGGCGAAGTTCACGTTTGAAGACCTCAGCGGCACCGTCGCCGCAATGCTCTGGCCCGAGGAGTACGCCAAGAACGAAGCCTTGATCCGCGATGACACGATCGTCTTCCTCCGCGGCTCGATGAACCGGAGCCGCGACCCGGCCGAGCTGGTCGTCAACCGGGTCATCCCGATCGAGGACGCGGCGGCACAACTGGCGCGAGGCATGGTCGTGACGCTCCGCAAGGGGGTTCACCAGACCGACCAGATCGAGCGGCTCCACCGCCTGATCCGGAGCCGGCCCGGCCACCTCGACCTCTACCTGGAAATCATGGGGTTGGCGCGGGTCCGCCGCGCGATCTACAAGGCCGGCGCGGGCTTGAAGGTGCGCCATGACAAGGAACTCTTCTCGACGCTCGAAACGGTCGTCGGCACAGGCAACGTCCGCCTGCTCGGCTCCCGCGGTGCCACCGCTCGGATCGAACCTGTGGCAGTGACGCGGCCGGTTGCCCCCGAGTTCGCCGACGACGAGCTGGAGGAGCCGGACGACGACTGACGCGACCCGACCTCAGCGGTCGCCAGCACGTCACGGAACCCGCCGCCGTTCCTGGAACGGCCGGGGTTGCGCGGGTTTCACGCAAGATTGGGCAATCCTTAACCCAGCCTTCACACAAGGCGGATAAAGTTGGTTCCGTTCTGCGAGAGGCGCTTCGGCACCTCGCGGGCAGCCGACCGACGTGGGAATGGTCTGACGATCTTGCGGTGTTCCTCGCTCCGATCGTTGCCACGTCGATTGCCCAAACATCCCACACCTGGCGTCCCCTCCCTGGAGAGGCTCAGCGTCACGGCTCGGCCGACGGCCGACAAAGCCTCGATCCTCCCTCTCGAATCACCCTCACCAGAATCGACGCTCATGAACACGCTTACCCCCCGGCTTGCAACGCGCCGGCAGGCTTTCCGCCTCGGCGTGATCGCCCTCGCTGCACTGGCGGGTTGCATTCGTGATCCCAACAGCGGCGGCGCCTTGCGGAAGGTCGAGACCTATCCGGCCGGGGCAAGGTGATGCTCTCCGCTGGCAAGCCGCTGACGCAGGGCACCGTCACGTTCATCCCGGTCGATGAGAATGGCCAGGTCGCCACGGGCCAGATCCAGTCCGATGGCTCCTTCGAGCTGGAAACGGCTGGCTCGGGCACCGGCGCCGCGGTGGGCGACTACAAGATCAAGGTCGAGACCGAACTGACCAAATCGGGCTCAAAGCCGGGCCTGGCGATCGTCGCCATCCCGCCAAAATACCAGGATGAGGACGCCTCCGGCCTCACGGCCACGATCCGGCCGGAGCCGAGCGACCTCAAGCCGTTCGTACTGAGATGAGGACCGGCGGTCGCCTGTCGGTCCGCCTTGAACTCTGCAACATTCCCACCGTGCTCGTCCCCTGCCCCAAGACTTTCGAAGAGGACTTCCTGTTCATGACCGGTCCTGCCTCTCCCTCACACCGCCGCGGCTTCACGCTCATCGAGCTGCTGGTGGTCATCGCGATCATCGGCGTCCTGATCGCCCTGCTTTTGCCGGCGGTGCAGGCCGCCCGGGAAGCCGCTCGGCGTGCCCAGTGCACCAACAACCTGAAGCAGATGGGCATCGCCCTACACAACTACGAGAACTCCAACGGGGCCTTCCCGCCCTCGGGTGAGTCCACCAACTTCAACACCGGCGGCCTGGCCTCCACGCAGTTCGTGGACGGCGTCGCCGTCTTTCCGCGGCTCCTCGGCTACATCGAGGGACAGCCGATCTTCAACGCGATCAACTTTAGCCTCGAATACAACAGTCTCGGCGGCGGCAACCTGACCGCTTACACGAGTGTCATCAACGTGTTCCTCTGCCCCAGCGCCGTCCGCTCGCCGTCCGGCGGCAAGGACACGGTCGCGGGCGATCCGAATGCTACGGCGCTGGAGAAGGCTTTTGGCGGCTATGGCGTGCAGGACTACGGTCCGACCTGCTACACCGACATCGACCCGATGGGTCGCACGGGCATGCCGGGCTCTTCTCCCGTGACCCCCTACCGTAACAAGGCGATGCGGGCCGACGGCTTGCTCAAGGCGGGCATGACCCGTATCAGCGAGATCACCGACGGCACTTCCAACACGATCGCCATCGGGGAGGACGCCGGCCGCGACGCCCGCTTCCTCAGTCCCTACGTCGAAAGCTTCTACAACGGCGTGATCGCCACCCGGCCCACGCTCGACCCGTACGGCTACCCGCAGGGCTACCGCCGCTACTGGCGCTGGGGCGAGCCGGATAGCTCCTACGGCGTCTCCGGCCAGGTCAACAACAAGTATCGCCCGATGTACTGCCAGCCGGCCTACACTCCGTGCTCGGACGCCTCCGGCCGGGCCGTCGCCGGCAACAACGCCGGCGCCAACGACGAGCTGTTCTCCTACCACCCCGGCGGTTGCAACGCCCTCTTCGGCGACGGCTCCGTCCACTTCCTTAAGGACTCGACGAACATCGTCGTCCTCCGCAAGATCGTCACCCTGAGCGGTGGCGAGGTCGTCGGCAGCGATGAGTACCAGTGAGCCTCGCCGGTTTGCTGACGGCTTGAAAACCGCGAAGGCCCGCTCCCCTTTTACCGGGTGGCGGGCCTTCGCTTCGCGCCTCGATGCGGATAACGGGAACAGAGGGAGTTCCCGGCCCGATCACTTACGCTTCGGCGTCGTCGTCTCTCGGGAAGCGATCGAGGGGGAGCTGAGGTAGCACTTGAGCATCTTCTCGGGCAAGGGCTTGCCCGCCTCCTGCTGAGCGAGCCTCAAACCACGGAGGTAGGTCTTGGGCGGCTGGCCCGGCTCCTTGACCGTGATGGCAAACGAGCAGTCACGGTCGGCGGTCGTGCTCCGGGCCTCGATCTTGATCGGATCGAGCCGAGCGACAGAGCCGTTGAGGACGCCGCCCTTCGGGATCGTGCCGACGAACGGCTTGAACTGGCAACCCTTGTGGCCAGGCTTGATCTCGATCTTAGCCCCTTCGGGTCCGAGGCCGCTGATCTGGAGCACGAGATTGACCTTGTTCTCCACACCGCGCACGTCACCGGCCTGTGCGCCGAGGCTCAAGCCCAGGCTCGCGGCAAGCGCCAAAGCGGCCATCCCTGACCTGCTTCGCATCATCGAGGTCTCCTGACCCGAGGCCGGTCGATCGCCGGGGCGACCGGGTCCGTGCCGGTTCGGTTCCTTCCGAGATCCGTGGCGGGCCACGCGAGGCACCATCCCTGATGCGTCGAGGGTCCGGCCAGACAATTCCCGAAGCCCGACGGGCGGCAAGGTGCAGGGCGTTGGGGAAACGTCGGTGACGGGGCGGGTGGCAGAGTAGCGGCCCGAGCTTTCCGTGGCAAGGTCAGTCGCCGCGGACGAGTCCGGGAACACTCACATCGTCCGGCCACCATCAAGGACGATCACCTGACCCGTCATCAAGGTCGCCACGTCGGCCAGGAAGAGGACGGCGTCGGCAATGTCCTCGGGCGTGGCGGGGCGCTTCAGCGGGGTGATCGTCATCGACTGGGCGACCAGATCCTGATGATCGGCCAGCCATCGGGTCTGCACCGGGCCGGGGGCGACGGCGTTGACCCGGACCTCGGGGGCGAACGCCCGCGCCAGGCTCTTGGTCATCGTGATCACGGCCCCCTTGCTGGCCGAATAGGCGATCGAGCTGCCCGAGCCAGCAATCCCGGCCACGCTGGCGATGTTCACGATGTTGCCCTGCCGGGCGGCCAGGTGTGGCATCGCGGCGCGGCAGGCGAAGAAGGTTCCGTTGAGGTTCACGGCGAGGATCTCGTCCCAGATCGCCTCGGTGAGCGCCTCCAGGTCCTTGTGGGGGATGAAGTGCGTCGTCGCCGCGTTGTTGACCAAGAGGTCGAGCCCGCCGAACGCCTCGACCGTGCGGCCGACCATGTCCCGAACGGCCACATCGTCGGCCACGTCGGCCTGGACGAGCAACGCCTCGCCGCCGCGCTGGCGGACGCCCTCGGCCGTCTCCTCGGCCTCGGCGCGAGAGCGAGAATAGTTCACCGTGACCGCATAACCCCGCTCGGCCAGCGCCCAGGCTGTCGAACGGCCGATGCCGGTGGCGGAGCCCGTCACCAGGGCGACAAGACGTTCGGGCATCGGGAGTCTCCGCGGGGCCGTGAAAGAATGACAGAATGACAGAGAAGCAAAGCCAGGAATCTGTCATTCTGTCATCGGTTCATCCGGTCAACGAACCCGGACCGGCGGCGGGGCCATCGCCTGCTCGAGGTCGGTGCTGGCGCGGTCCATCTCCTGCTCGACGGCGCGGCGGGTGGGCGCGTTGGCGACGCTCTGGACCGACTGGTCGATCGAGGGGCTCATCCAGCTGAGGATCGACTGCGGGAAGACTCCGAGGATCACCGTCAAGGCCACCAGCGGCGCTGCGATCACGATCTCACGGGCGTTCATATCCGGCAATCCTCGCCAGGATTCGTTCTTGCCGAGGAAGACGCGCTGGATCGTCCAGAGGATGTAGCCAGCCGTGAACACCACGGCCACGGCTGCGAGCACGGCGAGCGGGATGCTGTAATTGAAGGCCGCGAGCACCACGAAGACCTCGGCGATGAAGCCGCAGAGGCCAGGCAGGCCCATTGAGCCGAAGAAGATGATCAGGGCCACGGCGCCGTAGACCGGCATGACGTTCATCAGGCCGCCGAGCTTGCGAAGGTCTCGGGTGTGGGCCCGGTCGTAGATCACGCCGACGAGGAAGAACATGCCGGTCGAAGTGATCCCGTGGGCGAGCATCATGTACATGGCGCCGTTGACGCCGTAGGCGTAGATGCGGGGATCGGTCGAGAGGCCCGCCATCACGGCCATGCCCAGGGTGACGTAACCCATGTGGCTGACCGAGCTGTACGCAACCAGCTTCTTGAAGTCGGTCTGGGCCATCGCGGCGAGGGCGCCATAGATGATGCTGAAGACGCCCAGCGCGGCCACGAACCCCGCCATCTGCTGCGCCCCGGCCGGCGCCAGCGGCCAGGCCAGGCGGACGAGGCCGTAGCCGCCGATCTTCAGGAGGATGCCGGCCAGGATCATGCTGATCGGCGTCGGGGCCTGGACGTGGGCGTCCGGCAGCCAGGTGTGGAACGGAAAGCTCGGCAGCTTGACGAGGAAGCCGACCAGGAACAGCGAGAAGATGGTGATCTGCACACCCGTGCCGTAGTACGACGAGTTGGCGGCCACGAGCGAGAGCCGCACGGCGTCGAACGAGTGGGCGTTGAACGCCTCGCCCCAGATGGTCGCGCCGCTGTCGCCGTTCCAGAAGTAGAGAATGAGGATGGCGACCAGGATGAAGACCGAGCCGAAGAGGGTGTAGAGCAGGAACTTGATCGCGGCATACTCGCGGTTCTCGCCGCCCCAGATGCCGATGAGGAAATACATCGGCAGGAGCATGACCTCGAAGAAGATGTAGAAGAGGAACAGGTCGAGCGCCAGGAAGACGCCCATCATGCTGGCCGTGAGCAGCAGGAAGAGTGAGAAGTATCCTTTCAACTGTTTGTCGATATTCCACGACGCCAAACAGGCGAGCACGCTCACTAGGCCAGTCAGGACGACGAGGCTAAGGCTGATGCCGTCGAGGCCCAGATAATACTGGATGTTGAAGGCCGAAATCCAGGGGAGGCGGACGAGCAGGTCGGCCGCCGGGGCGTCGGCGGATACGGATTGCTCGCCGGTGCCCGCGTTGAGGTTGATCGCGTTGGCCTCAGCCCGCGCGGCGAGGGAGGCGGAATCGCCGGTGAGCGAGACGAACTTGCCAAAGGCGACGAGTGTCAGCGCGAACGTCAGGATCGTGAAGCCAAGGCTCGTCGCCTTGATCGCCCCGGCCTGCGAGCGTGGCAGGCAGAGCACGACCACGGCCCCAAGGAGCGGGACGGCCCAGAGCATGGTCAGCAGCGCGGCGTCATACGACAGGTTGAGGCCGGACATGGATGGTGCTTCCGCTCGGGAGAACCGCGGGCCGCGCCGACGCAGAGGCGAAGGGCGGGCACCGCCGGGTTACGGGCTATCTCGGTTGGATCCAGAGGAACATGCCGAGGAACAACGCGACAACGGCGACGGCGAGCACGCCGAGGTAGCTGCGCAGACGACCCGTCTGGAGCCCGCGGCCCCAATCGCCCAGGCCATAGACCACCAGGGCCGTCAGCTTGACCAGCCCATCGACGGCGAAATTATCGAAGAATCCCTCGAACCGGCTGGTCTCGCGGGTCACGTTCGCCGTGCCGTTGACCACGCCGTCCACGATCTGCTGGTCGAACCCGAGCACCCGTCGCGAGAGCCAGAGCGTCGGGCGGACGAAGACGGCGTTGTACAGCTCGTCGAAGTACCACTTGTTCACAAAAATCCTGTAAAGGCCGCCGAAGCGGTCGGCCATGAGTTTCGGGTTGAGGATCTTCCAGCGCGAGTAGTAGCCGGCCGCCGCCGCGATCCCGGACGCCGCGATCAGGACCGAGCCGCCCATCGCCAGCCACTTCACGCCGCCGACGTCGTAGGCCGGGAACGGCTCGGCCGTCTCGAGCATCTGCTCCAGCACCGGCGTGCTGATCGGCAAGATCCACCAGGGATAGCCGATCACGACCGCCGGGATTGCCAGCAGGATCAACGGCCAGGTCATGAGCCCCGGGCTCTCGTGAGCATGCTCGACCGGGTTGCCGTGGTCGTGACCGTGACCGTGAGCCGCGGCCGACGCGTGGCCGTGGTCGTCTTCCGCCTCGAAGTGGCCGTGCTCGACCTCGACCGCCGAGTCCTGTCGCACGGGATAACCGCGGGGCTCGCCGTCGAAGAGCAGGAACCACATCCGGAACATGTAGAACGCCGTGATCAAGGCCCCGACCGCCGGCAGCACAAACAGCAGGAACTGGCCCGGGTGATGCCGGGTGAAGTGCAGAGCACTGGCGAGGATCGCGTCCTTGGAGTAGAAGCCGCTGAACAGGGGGACGCCCGAGATGGCCAGGGTGCCGGCGAGCATCGTGAGGGCCGTCCGCGGCATCTTCTTGTAGAGCCCGCCCAGGACGGGCATCTCGTAGGTGTGGACCGAGTGATACACGCTGCCGGCGCCGAGGAACAGAAGCGCCTTGAAGAAGGCGTGCGTCAGCAGGTGGAACAGGCCCGCCGCCCAGCCGCCGACGCCGAGGGCGAGCATCATGTATCCGAGCTGACTGACGGTCGAGTAGGCCAGCACCTTCTTGTAATCGACCTGCACCATCGCGATCGTCGCCGCGATGAAGAGCGTGATGCCACCCGCGTAGGCGATCGTCAGCAGGACTTCATGGGTGAACAGCGGGAAGAACCGGCCGACGAGGTAGACCCCGGCGGCAACCATCGTCGCCGCGTGGATCAGGGCCGAGACGGGCGTCGGCCCGGCCATGGCGTCGGGGAGCCAGACGTGCAGTGGGAACTGGGCGCTCTTGCCAACGCAGCCGGCGAAGATTCCGAGCCCGGCGAGCACGAGGAGGTTGTAGGGGATCGTCCGGGTCTCGGTCAGACCGGCCCCACCCTCGCCCGCAGCCGAGTCGGGCAAGTGGACCGTCACGAGGTCGGTGATCGCGTTCGACGAGGCGGTGGCCGTCTCGTAGGTCATCCGGTGCAGAACGGGCTCGCGGAGGGCCGGGTCGGAAAGGCCGGCGTTGATGTCGGCAATCGTGAACGTGCCGAAGTACGACCAGAGCAGGCCCAGGCCGATGAGCATGCCAATGTCGCCGACGCGATTGACGATGAACGCCTTGTTGGCCGCGTCGGCGTTCTTCTTCTCCTCGTACCAGAAGCCGATCAGCAGGTAAGAGCAGACGCCGACCAGTTCCCAGAACATGAAGACCATGAAGACGTTGGCCGAGGCGACCAGGCCGAGCATCGAGAAGCAGAAGAGCGACAGGTAGGTGAAGAACCGCGGGTAGCGCGGGTCATCGGCCATGTAGCCCATCGAATAAATATGAATAAGCGTGGCGATAAACGTCACCATGGTGAACATGATCACGGCGAGGCCATCGATGTGGATGGCCAGGGGGATCGCCAGGCCGGGGAGGATCGCCGCGGGTTGTTCGGGAGTCGGCGCGTTGACAGTAATCCCCTCGCCGAGGACGACCCAGTCGAATTGTCCGGTCCAGGCGAAGCCGGCGTGGCCGGTGGCGTGGTCGCCCTCCGACTCCACTTCGGACTCGGCGATGCTGGCGTGTGCGGCGGCCTCGGACTCCGCGCCGGCTGCGGCATGGTGCGACCCGCTGAGCAAGGTCGGCAGTGCCGTGGCCAGGCCGATCAGGCTGAGCACACAGCAGGTGCCGATGGCGCCAGTGGCGAGGTAAGCGTTCAGCCGCTTCAGCCAGCGGCCGAAGAGCGCCTCGACGGTGAAGGCACCAAGCGGAATCAGGACGGCGGCCACGTACAGCCAGCCCTGCCAGTGGCTCATCATGGCATGCTTCTCATCAACGGCTGTCGGAGAAGGACCTCGGCGCCGGTTCGGCCCGGCCTCCTCAAAAGGAGGGCGCGGGACTCGCGAGACGCCGGGCGATCGCGGAGTTCGTGGAATATGGCACAGGCCCCCAACCAATGCAAGACCCTGCCGGTGACGACCGCCAGCCCACGTTGCGATCGCTTCCGGGCCGGTTTCTGGCAGATTTTCCAGAAAGCGGCCCGTGGCCAAGGAAACCGAAGGCGGGGCGAGGTACTCGTTTTTCGATCTTTTGTGGGCCTGACCGCGCGGCGGCGGGGAGGAATCCGGGTCGCGGTCCTGGACCGGTTCGGGAATCCGCGCTGCCCTGGCTGGAGATCATGTCGTCTTTTGGGTTCATATGGGCATTGCATTTCAAACGAGCCAACGCGCCGGCCGCTGGCATGGCGAGGTCTCTCGACGGGCAAGGCCGCGGCCTGTTAGCATGAAGTGCCACGTCGCTGGTCGTGCCGCGGGTGGGAATTGCGCGGGTTCGGCCGCCATTTCCGAAGATCGCGGATCGATCCGGGCCCGCCCAGGCCCGCGTCCTCGCGGTCGCCGCGCCAGGGAGCGTGCAGCGCGAGGACTCGCTGACCGATGAGTGACCCGACGGAAGCCCCAACCCATTGCCACTTCGCCGACCTGGGCGCGGGTCTGGCCTGCGCGCTGCTTGGGCTGGTGGTGGCGATCGTGCCGCACCTGGCCTGGCTCGCACGCTTCGGCACGGCGGAGTTCGTCGGGGACTGGGACGAGATCCTCTACCTGAGTGTTGCCAAGGCTCCCTATTACGAGCCCCACACCTGGAGGTTGACCGACCCGTTCAGCGGACCGGAGCGGGCGCCGACGATCTATCCCTCGGCGCTCTTTGCGCCCCTGGCCCACCTGACGCGATGGCTGACCCTCTCACCGCTCTTGATGGGCCTGGTCTGGCGGGTGCTGGGCGGCTTGATGTTCGGCGGGGCCTTGTATTTCTTGTTCCGCCGTCTCTTCTCCGACCTGGCGCGACCGCGGGTCTGGGCACTCGGCGCGGCCCTGGTCTGCCTCGGCGACGCCGGATTCGACGACGGCCGGTCGTTCATCGAGAATGGTCTAATCGTGACCGGTCACGTCGAGGGCTCCGACTTTCATTACCTAACCCGCGAGGGCATACCAGCGGCGCGGCCGAACCTGGTGGGCCAGTATCGCGTGTTCAACCCTTTGCTCTGCCTGCCACTACTCCTGGTGATTGTCGGCGTGCTGGGGCCGGGGCGTTCCCCAGGCTGGGGGCTGCTCGCGCTCGGGGTGGTCGCGATGGGCCTATTGGTTTTGATCAACTTTTACATGTGGACCTCGGCCGCCCTGGCGTTGGCGATCCAGGGTCTCGCCCTGCTGGTGCGGGGCCGACGCGCCGGTCCAGGTCCGGAGGAGCAGAACAAGCGGAACGCGTGGCGGCCGTATGCGGTTGTCTTGCTGGGAGGGCTGGCGATCGGCGCACCACAGCTCCTCCTCTACTCGTGGACCTTCGCCGAGCCGCAATACCGCGAGATCATGATCCGGACCGCCAAGTTCGGTCGCTTTGACTGGTCGGACCCTCTGCGCTGGCGGTATCTGCCGAATTCGTGGGTCTGGGCCAAGCTCACGGTCGGCGCCCTGGCGATGCTGACCCTGAAGCTGCCGCGACTGGGCCTGCTCTGGCTGCTGCTCCTGAGCGGATTCGCCATGGGCAACAGCGTACTGGTGCTGGGCGTGGACTTCGAGAACCCGCACTTCCACTACGTCTATTCGCCGTTTGGTGAGATCCTCCTGCTGGCGATCGCGGTCCGGCTGGCCCACCGGCTGAAACTGGAGCAGACTGGCCTGGTGGCGCTCGGCCTGGCCGCCGCGTTGATGCTGGCCTCGGCAATCGCGATCCGGGCCGACGAGGCGATCGAGACGCCCAAGACGGTCGAGCTTCGCCAGAGCCTCCGCGACCTCGAATCGCTGAGGCCGGACTTCGCGAAGCTGGAATCGGACGTCACGATCTCCTTCCCTCGACACGCCCGGATCATGTCCGTGCTGACCCCGGCCACCCCACTCTACTTCAGCCCCTACACCTGGTCGTCGATGATCCCCGACGCCACCCTGGACGAGCGGCACGCCCTGAACGCCTGGCTCCAGGGTTACGACCTCGCAGGTTATGCCAGACTCGTCGAGCAGGACACCGAGCGCTGGACCCATTCCCACTACCCGCACGAGGAGATCTGGCCCCGCCGCCGCCGGATCTTCCGCCGGATTCTCGACGGCGGCGCCGGGCCCTTGCTCCGACGCTACCGACCCCGCTACCTCCTCCTCCCCGCCGACCGACCCGAGCCGACCCGTGGCGGACCCTGGGCGGTCTCGGCCCGCAACACGTCGTGGACCCTCTGGAAGCGGGTGAGCGAGCCAGCCGGGGAGCGTGCCGGAACCCAGACCAAGGAATAAACGCATGTCCCGGAGTTTGCCCAGGCAAAGTCCGCTCCTCCTGGCCCTGGTTCTCGCGATCCCGAGCCTGACGCGGGCCGGGGAACCGACGACGGCCTTGAGCGTCCAGTTCCTCCATCCCGACAGGCAACTGGAGCGGCTGCTGGCCCTCTTCGACGGTTCGGCCGCGCCGCATCCGGCGGCCGCCCTCGCCGCCTGGCGACGCGCGACGGGCGATCCGGACGTCCTGAACAAGACGCGGCAAGCCCTGATCGCGACCTTGAACCCGGAGATGGTCCGTGAGCTTCGCACGCTCGACGGGGCCACGCTCACCCTCGACATCGACGCCCGAGGCCGGGTCGGCTGGAGCCTGGCCGTTCCCCGAGACGACGGTACCCTCGCCGCCCTGGGCGCCGCGCTCGCCTTGACCGACGGCGCCTCCGAGCCGCCGCTGGGCGAGGCGGCCGTCGATCGACTCGGCCCGTCCGGCTCGCCCCTGATGGCCCGACGCGGCACGGGCGTGGTCGTCGCCGGCAACCGCGACGACCTCGCCGACGGTCTGGCACGCCTGGAGGCCGGGCCTCGCGAGCCGGCCACCCTCGCGACCGGCTGGCTTGTCCACCTCGATGCCGAGTCGCTGGCCGACTCTGGCCGGCCAGCCGCCCGTCAGATCGGGTCGGCCCTGAGCGGCCTGGGTATCGAGACGCTGCGGGCCGAGGTGAACCTGGAACGGGATGCCCTGACCGTCAAGGTCGCGACCCGTCCCGATCCCGTCCTGTGTGCCACCGCGATCGACCCGGCCTGGCTGGACGCGATCCCGTCCGAGACCTCGGTCGCCTTCGCTGTGGCCTTCGACCCGGCGCCCGCGACCTGGAACCGCCTCTTCGATGCGGCCGACCGGATCGAGAAGTCCGACCCCGATCGAGCCCGGACCGGCCCCCTCCGCGCCCGGCTGAACCTGCTGGCCAACGCCGCCGGCCTCCGGCCCGAGCGGGACTTCTGGCCTCACCTGCGAGGCGTCTCGGGGTTTGCGACGGTGGCCCCCGACGGCGAACTCGACGGCGCCTTCGTCGCCTTGCATGCGACCGACGAGCCCCATGCGATTCGCTGGAAGGATCGCCTGCTCCCCCGGCTCGCCTGGGCGCTCGGGGTCGGAGACGGTCGGGCGGTGAACGCAGGGCCGATCGCGGCAGTGGCGGGCCGCCGGCTCTTCGTGGAACGTCGCGGCTCCTCGGTCTGGATCGGCTGGGGCGAAGCCGTGCTGGCCCGAGCCGCTGAGGCGATCGCTCATCCCGACCTATCCGCCGGCCCCCGCCTCCGGGCCACCTGGGCCGATCGACCGGTGGCCCGTTGCGGTGCCGTCTGGCCCGCCCGTCCCCCTTTGCCCCGCTGGCAACTGCCCGCGGGTTCCTTCTGGCAAGCCGCGCTCGCCGGAGCACCACCGGTCGTCTGGTGGGCTGAGCCGTCCGCACCCGGCTCCGATGCCCACGACCGGATCCGCTGGAACGGCCTCCACGACACGGTCCGCCGCTTGCTCGACCAACTGCCGCTCCAGGCCCCCCAGTCCGATTGAGAGGGTGTCCGAGAAACGCCCTGGACTCCTGATTCCCGGGGTGGGTTTTTCCTGGTCGGATGCCATCAGCACCAATCTGAGATCCCGGAGGCAGGTGGTGCTCACAGAGCCCCCTGAGAGTCATTCCCAATCCATTCGACAATCGACGCACCACGACAGGACTGACTTGAGAACCAAGCCGGCGTTCTTCAAGCCCGACCCATGCCACAAGCTCTGCCACGTTTGATCGATCTCCACGTCGATTGGCCACTTCAGTACGCGGCCGAGACGACGCTCTTTGAACCGACCTTCTACGCTGACCTACCCGACCGGCTGCCGCAGATCGAGGGCTACCTCGGCGCCACCTCGGCGGCCGTCGTCGCCCTCTTCCGGAGGGCCGACGACTGGGCGCGTCAGTCCGATCCTTGGAGGGCCCTGGGCACGCTGGTCACACGTGTCGAGGCCGAGTTCTCGGGCCGATTGCTTCTCACGTCCGACGACCTGGCCCGCTGGCGCCAGGAGCCCGATAGCCTGACCTGGGCGGTCGTCGGCGTCGAGGGGTTCGATGCCCTGGTCCGGGAGCCGGCCGACCTCGACCGGCTCCCGGCTTTGTTCGAGCGCGGCGTCCGGCTCTTTCAGCCGGTCTCTGGGCCATCGAGCCGGCTGGGTGGCTCGTCGGCCCAGGGTGACGACCGCGGGCTGACCGACCTCGGGCGGGACTTCCTCCGCGTTCTGGCCGAGCTCGGCACGCGTCCCAACGGTCCCCGCCCAATCCTCGATCTGGCCCACATGAACCCCCTAGCCATGGCCGACGTGCTCGACTGGTTCGAGGCCGACTCCGACCGTTCGAGGCGACTCGTCCCGGTCGCGAGCCACGGGTCGCCTGCTCACGAAGCCTTCGATTCGCCCCGGGCGATCAGCCGGCAGAACCTGGCCCGCCTGCGGGCGATCGGTGGTGGGATCGGCTTCGGCGTGACGCCCCGGTTCTTCGACACGCCGGCACGGCTCCGGGACGCGATCCGGTCGGCCGCCGAGGTTCCCTTCCTCGGCCGGGCCGGGTTCGAAGGGCTCGCCATCGGCACCGACTTCCTCGGGGTCGCGTCCACCCTCCCCGGCCTGGAGGACGCCGAGGCGGTCGTCAGCTGGCTGGCGCGGTCGTTCGACGCGGAGACGGCGACGGCCCTGATTCGGGGAAACGCCCAGACCCTGATCGAGCGAGCGAGCGGGGCCGATGTCTCGGTTCGCCCGGTCGAGTCACCGGACCGCACCCATTAAGGCTGGACCGCCCGGCCGCGACGGGTGCGATGGGCGAGCCAGGCCCGTTCTCCATCGAAGGCGAAATCGACTTCGAGCGGTCCGGAGCCGGCCGACTGGAGCGTGTTGCCGGCCCGGTCGGTGATCGTCGTCGAGTCGATGGAGAGCCGGAGTAAGCCGCGCGAGAAGGGCGAGATGGTGAGCGGGATCAACGCGGTCGCGGCCGTGCCGTTGCCCGAGTTCCGGACGGGCCCGGCCATCCGCGGGCGATCCCGGACCGTGGCGTGATAGCCACGTCGGGGCAGGGACGACGTCGCGAGGTTGCCCTGGGCGTCGAGGTAGGTGATCCGCGCCAGGCCGGCGCGGGGCAAGAGGGCGGCATCGACGACCCGGGGGCCGTGGGTATCGACGTGGAGCAGGCCGTCCTGACCGACCGGCAGCGGTCGTGCGATGGCTGCGCCGTCGGAGGTGCGGTTGGCCAGGGCATAGACGAAGTAGGCGGCGTCGGGCAGAGTGACGCCAGAGGTTGCCTGCCAGTGGCCGCTGGCGTCGGCGACGGTCCCGGCGATCGGGGTCAGGGTCATTGCCCCGGCGTGCTGGGCGAAGACGCGGACGAGGTCTCCCGGCCCGGCCTGGCCGGAGAAGGTGGGTGTCCGGTCGGAGGTCACGCCGTCAGCGTCGGAGAGGCCGCTATCGCTGGACGGGTCGAGGCCTCCACTCGGCGGCATGGCGGCGAGCTCGAGGCGGGCGATCCGCTGGGGGCCGGCCTCGGTGAACCAGAGGTCGCCGTCGGCCCCGATGGTCAGGCCGGCCAGGCCGGGGTGGTCCGTCGGCAAGGGGACCTCCGCGACCTGCCCCGAGGTCGTGACCCGGGCGAGCCGATCGGGCCCCGATTCGAGGACGTAGAGGTTGCCGTCGGGGGCCGCGACGATCGCCGTCGGTTTCGTGTCGGCCGTCGGGAGGGCGAATTCGGTGACAGTGCCGTCGGTCGTGATCCGGCCGACCTGGCCGGCGGCCGTCTCGGTGAACCAGAGGGCGCCGTCGGGGCCGGTCGTGATGGCATCGGGTGAGGCGTTGGCGGTCGGCAGGGCGAACTGGGTGATGTTACCGTCGGTCGTGATCCGGCCGATCTTGTTAGAGCCAGCCTCGGTGAACCAGAGAGCGCCGTCGGGACCGGGGGAAATGCCTTGCGGCCGGGAGCCTTCCGGGAGGCGGAAGGTCGCGGTCTGGTGGGCGCCGGGACCGTCGAGGCCGATGAGGCTCTGGTCGGCATCGACGAACCAGAAGGAGCCGAGTGGCCCGGTCGTGATGTCGTTGGGGAAAAGGCCGCTGCGACGGTTGGGGTATGGGACGGCGGACTTGCTCGTGTCGACCGATTCCCCGAACACACTCTGGCCGATCTGGTCGAAGGAGGAATGCCCGTCCGGTGTGACATGGAAGATCTGGACCTGGTCCTTTTGAACGCGATACTGAATCCAGTGACTTCTTCCAGGAGACCACGGGGAAGAGTCACCGCCTATCTGGAGAAAGTCGTCGTAGATATGCTTGCGAATCGTGACCACATCCAGGTTCCCATCCGAGCCGATCGTGGCCGGGCCGATGGAGACGGCCCGGATGTCGCCTCTCATGGGGTTGAAGCCCTGGCGGGAGAAGTCGCCGGAGGCCGGGTTGAACCGACCGATGGTGGAGTCTTCGACAGACCACCCGGAGCCCTCGCGGAACCAGAAGGAGCCGTCGGGCGTGCCGACGATCCAGCCGAGGTCGCCGGACGGGTCGGGCACGGGGAACTCGGTGACCTGGCCTGAGAGGAGCGACCGGCCCTCCAGGGGTTCGAGGCACAGGCGGGCTCGGCGAGGGCGTCGGCGAGTTCGGGGGCGGGGGGAGGGGATCGGCATGGGACCTCTGGAGCGGCTCGGGTGGCGATCGTCGAGGACGCTAACAGCCCAGGAGCCTCGTGGCGTCCGGCCAGGGCCGCCGGGACGACGTCGCTCTCTGGGCGACGGCGACCGGCTCCCGGTTCCGAGGAAACTGTGAGGAGTGCCGCGGGACGGACACTCTCTCCGAGGCGATCGTCCCTCATCGTGGGGACGGGCAAGGAGGGCCGAGGCCCCTCAGAGCACGGAGTGGCTCCGAGGAAGATCCCGGCCAGTTCGAGGAGCCCCATCGGGGCGATCGGATCTTATCTCACTTCATAGATAATCGACTCCGCCTGATATGTCAACTAGATAGGTGCTCATTTCGGCACGACGGGACGGTCCACGCGTGCCTTCCTGGCCGATTGGCGTACAATGGGAAATGGATACGGCGGACGAGCGATCTCCTTCCGGGGTCGGACCGCCGGGATTCCTGAGGCGGTTGCACGATCGCCGGACCAGGAACGTCTCGCGGGTCGGAAACGACCTGTCAGCCCTCCCCCCAACCGGCGCGACCGTCCCGAGAGGACACCAAGAAGACGCCTCAGGCGTCGGGGGGACATCAATGAGCACGGCGGCAACCTGGCGGCGACGGGCGTCCTGGGTGCTCCTGGCCATGCTGGTCGGGGCGTTCGCCCCGGCGGAATCGGCGACGGCTCAGTGGACCAACAGCTTCTTCGGCTCGTCGAATTCGAGCACGCGATGGGGCCGGCCCTCGGGCACGATCAGCCGCGGCCCATCTTACTACTATGGCGGCACTTACGACGGGTATTACTTCGGCCACGGCTACGTCGGCCCTCAGGTCAATTACGCCGGGTCGGCGTACGGAGGAACGGCGTCGTCTCCCTCCTACAGCAGCTACCGACCGTCCGGGTACGGCTACAGCTACGGCTCCAACTCGGGTTATGCAACCTCGAACGCATATCGCTACACGAGGGGGTCGTACGCGACGAGCCCGTACTACGGCACGCGGACCTATCCCTCGATGCGCTATGGATATGGGGCGTCGTACAGTCCTCCGAGGGGCTATCCGATGGTCGGCCTCTCACGCTGATTGAGGGCCGGGCCGGCCCGCTCCGCCGCATCAACAACGACGACGGCCACGGCGGCGGACCGGGCCGTACTCCACGCGGATCAAGGAGGATGGGTCGAGGTGCCGCGCCGCGGCGCGGCGGACCTGGCTCGGGGTGACGCGGGCGATCCGCTCGGGCCACTTCAGCGGCTCGTCGAGCGGCAAGGCCCAGCGTTCCAGCTCCAGCAGGCGCTCGGCGCGCTGGCCGACGGTCTGGTAGTCGAAGACCCAGGAGCCGGCCAGGTAGCGGCGGGCTTCCTCGACCTCGGCGTCGGAGAACGCGCCGCGGTGCATGGCGCCGAGCTGCTCCAGGGCCGCCGCGACGGCCCGGTCGACCTCGCCGGGGCCGGTGCCGACGTAGATCCGGAAGGTGCCGGGGACCAGGTCGGCCGAGTCGGCGATGCCGCCGCTGACGGAGTAGGCCAGGCCCATCTCGTCGCGGAGGACCCGGCTGAGGCGGTCGGTGAAGCCGGGGCCGCTGCCGAGGATGTGGTCGAGGACGACCAGGGCGTCGTAGTCGGGGTCGTGCCGGGTGATCCCGAGGTGTCCGATCAGGACGTGGACCTGCTCGCCGGCCTGGGCGACCCGGCGGACCCTGGGCCGCTCAGTGCGGGTCGGCAAGCCGGGCTACGGCGGGTCGCCGGCGACGACGGGACGACCAGCCGCCGAGCTGGGTCTTGAGCAGCGACCGCAGGCGCGCGCGGCTCGAAGTCGCCCACGGCGACGAGGAAGGCGTTGTCGGGCGTGAAGAAACGGGCGTGGTGGTCGCGGATGTCGTCGAGGTCCAGCGCGGCGACCTGGCGGGCAGTGCCGCGGGGGTCGCGGCCGAAGGGGTGGTCGCCATAGACGAGGTTCCGGAAGAGCATGCCGGCGCGGAAGGCCGGGTCGTCGCGGTCGGCCCGGATCTCGGCGACCGTCCGGCGACGGACCCAGGGCAAGGCGTCGGCCGGGAAGGCGGGGCGGAGGGTCAGCTCGGCCAGGATCTCGACGGCCAGCGGCAGGTCTTCCGAGCGGACCCGGAGCGAGACGCCCGTCGGATGCACTTCGAGCTGCCGCCGACGTCCTCGATCGGCCTCGGCCAGCGCCTCGGCGGAGTAGGCTTGCGTCCCTTCCTCGCGAAGCCGGCCGACGAGGCTGGCGAGGCCGGGCTTCGACTCGCGGAGGAGGCCGGCATCGACGTAGAGGTCCAGGGCGACGGTGCCCGTGTCGGGCCGTCGCTCGGTGAGCACGCGGAGGCCGTTCGGGAGCACGGAGCGTCGGGGTCGGTAATCGGCCAGCCGCGAGGCGGACGTCGGGATCGCCAGGGCGATCGGCCGGTCGGTCGCGGGCGGGGTGGCGGGTCTGGGCGAGTCCAGCTCATCCGGCACGCCGAACGGCAGCAGGACGGCGCCGCCCGCGCGTCGGGCGCGGCAGGGACCAGCCGACGGTCAAGGCGTTCTCGCTGAAGGTAGGAGGAGGCGACCCGCCGGATGTCGTCGGCCTGGACGGCCAGGGCGGCGCGGTGCTCGGCCTGCCAGGCGCGCCAGTCGTCCCAGAGGGCGACCTGGCCGAGCCCGGAGGCGAGGCCGCCGAGGTCTTCCTGCTCCCAGCGCCAGGCGGCTTCGAGCCGGTGACGCGAGCGGGCCAGCTCCTCGGGCGTCGGCCCTTCGCGGGCAAGGCGGTCGATCTCGTCGGCGATCTCGGCCTCGATCCGGGCAGGCTCGACGCCGGGCGCGGCCTCGACCTGGACGAGGAACTGGCCGGCCAGGTGGGCGTCTTCCTGCGAGGCATCGACCCAGGTCGCGATGCGCTTCGACTCGACCAGGCGGTCCCAGAGCCGCGACCGCCGGCCGCAGGTCAGGAGGTCGGACAGCACGGCCAGGGCGGGGTTGTCGGCGTGTCCGTTGGGGACCGAGTGCCAGCCGAAGAGGCCGCGGGCCAGGCCCTCCGACTCGATCAAGGCGAACTCGCGACGCCCCACCTGCGGCGGCTCGGCCGGCGGCGGGCCGGGTCGCGGGACCAGGCCGCGGGGGATCGCGCCGAAGTGGGCCTCGACGCGGTCGAGGGCCCGCTCGGGGTCCAGGTCGCCGACGAGCACGAGCACGGCGCCGTCGGGTCGGTAGTGGGTGTCGTAGAAGGCGCGGAGGTCGTCGGCGGAGAGGCGGCGCAAGTCGTCGGGCCAGCCGAGGATCGGGTTGCGGTAGGGGTGGACGAGGTAGCTCTGGGCGAGGTGGTCCTGGTCGAGCCGTCCGAGCGGGCTGTCCATCTCGCGGGCCCGCTCCTCGACGATCACATGCCGCTCGGCCTCGACCTCGGCCGGGTCGAAGATCGCGCCGCGGATGCGGTCGGCCTCGACGGCGAGGGCGAGATCCCAGCGGTCGGCGGGGAAGGCGAACCAGTAGTGGGTGCAGTCCTCGCCGGTCTCGGCGTTGGACTGGCCGGCGGCGAGGAAGGCGAGGCGGTCGATCTGCCCCTTGGGGAACCGCTCGGTCCCCTTGAAGAGCATGTGCTCGACGAAGTGCGCCAGGCCGGTCTGCCCGGGCGGCTCATCGACCGAGCCGACCGGATAGTACAGGTCGCAGACGACGACGGGCGCCTTCGGTCGCGGCAGCACCAGGGCCTTGAGGCCGTTGGCCAGGGTCCGCTCGAAGACCGGGAGGTCGCCCACCCAGGCCGGCAACGGGCGGGCGGTCAAGCGACGGGCCATGGCGTGCCCCTTTCGTACCGGGTTGTCGGAGGCGCCTCGCCGTTCCCGAGGACCGGCGACGTGCCGCGGGCAGACCCGGAGCGGTCCGCCCTCGCAAAGTTTACCATCGGATGAGGGGATGGGGAAATGCCGACCCTGCGGATCGACCCGTTCCCCCCATGCGATCGCTCCCACCTTTACAAATGTATGCTCCCCGACGACCCTCCTGGCCGCAAGACCAATCTCCGCCGTCATTTCGATCGTCGATGCCCTGGCTCCCCGCGAGACAAGCCCCCGCCGGGCGCGGTCTCCGGCGCCCAACGACGGCGCGGGAACGCTTCGGTGACGGGGCCGAGACGCCGGGGGGACGCTCTGCATTCCGGCACTGGACATCCCGTAAACCCTGTCATGGCAAGGAGTTTTTTGGCCTCGCCGCTCCATTTTGAAGTTCGTTCGGCGCCGGGGGACGCGCCCGTCGAGCGCGCCTGTCGCCCTGGGTCGGGGATCACGGGGCAAATTCGTCGTTGTCGTCCCGGAGCCGTTCGGGCGACGGACCCGCGACGCCCCGGCGACGGCGTGAGGACGCCTCGCTGACGTGCGAGGGACGGCGGGGGACGCGCCCCATCGCCGCGCAGGGTATTCCTGAAGTCCTGACGTCGCAAGGATTTTTTGGGCCTTGCCGTTCCATTTTGAAGTTCGTTCGGCGCCGGGGACGCGGCCGTCGAGGCGGAGGGATCGACTTCGGTTCGTGACGCGGGGCGCTCTCATCGTTGCCATCTCACAGCGTCAGCCGGCGCGGGGGATCACCGAGGCTTTCGGCGAAGCCTCATTCCCCATCATCGAAATCGGGCCGAGGGATTATTGGGTTTTCCGGGTTTTTTTCCGGAAGGACGAGACGGCGTCGTCTTCATCCACGAACCCGCGGAGGCGGTCCGATTCGAGCCCGACTCCGGGGGCGGAGGATTGATGGTTAAGAGGGCAAAACAAAAAGAGGCGGAACCCCTTGTTTTTGGCTGGCAGAGGCTCTTTTTGTTTTTCCCTCTAAGGGCCGATCACGCATGCGAAGGTCGGTTACTGGGGTCTGCAGGTCGATCCGGAGTACGGTGGGCAAGGCGCGCCGTTCTCAGCCCTCGCTCCGTTTTTGAGGCGCATGGCGACAACCGCCGCGACGGTTGCACGGCTGTATCGGCGTGGTGCATCCGTTGCGGATGTTCGGCAAACCCGAGCAGAAAAGCCGTCTCCCGCCGCGACTTACCAGTAGCGAGCGATTCGCCGCCTTCATCCTCATCGAGCCCTGCGCCGAGTCGGACGCTGATCTGTAAGTCCCGTCTATCGAGCCTTTAACAACATCGTCGTCAACGGCGAGAAGCTCTTCATCACCAACGTCGTCCCGATCGGAATGAGAAAAAGGCTCGGGGGCGTTAGCGCACCTCCGAGCCCGGACGGGTCAGCCCTGCCAGGACCGGCCGCGTGTTTCCATTATATCCCCAACCCCAGGACGAATACCCATAAATCTTGGCCTACCAAGGTCTAGCGATTGTGCGGCCCCCCACAAGTCGAGATCACAAAGCCAGGGTTGTCAACTAGTTCGTTCGAGACTGCGGTGGGATGTTCGACGCGCCTGCTCAACCACCGGCAGGCCCCGCCGACCCCTTGACGACTGGCAAATCAGTCTCTCGGCCGCGATCGCATCTATAATGACGGTGAGGCATGGCCTGCCTGCGGGTGAGCGCCACGGAGGATTTTAGCGATTCCTCCCCATGCCGGTACTCCTGATGGCGCTCGACTCGGCGGCGGGGGTTTTAGCGGACCCCGTCATGCCGAACGTGGAGTTCGGGGATAATCCGAGCCCGGACGAATCAGCCCTGCCGACTGCTGAGAAAGGATCGTTGCCCGATGCCCCAGAGAAAGAACAACCCCTCCAAGGGGCGGAGTTCCGGGGTGCGCCGCCGCAATGCGACGCCTCCACCTCAGGCCGTAATTCTGCAGCCGGAATCGGCCCCGCTGTTGCCTGTTCCCTGCGAAGTTCCGTCGGTGGAGGTGGAGGAAAGGACGGCAAAGATCTCGCTCGATCTGAAATTCCCCGGTGTCGGCCGCCTGCTGGTCGACGTCGTCCGCGTCTTCCGTTGCCGCCATCTTCGGTAACTCGGTCCCGATGAGGTCGAACCTTAGTGGCATCAAAGCAACATTGCTTTGATGCCACCATGTCGAGAAACCGCACCTGGGGGCCAGCCGCCCCCGGCTGGCCTGACCGGACGACTGCCGGGGGCGGCGGTCCCACCAGGACAAATCGACAACCGGGGGCGGCTGGCCCACCAGGACACACCGGACCGCCTCCGCGGAGTCGTGGATCAGAAGAGGACCCACATCACCGCGAAGATGCCGGCCAGGCCGAGAAGGACCCACCAGAGGGGCTTGCCGGTCCAGGGGCTGGTGGAAAGGACGATGAAGTCGCCGCAGGAGGGGCAATGCTCGGCGTCCTCGTAGACGTCGGCCCCGCAGACGGGGCAGGCGACGGTCAGGGACGTGTCGTCGTCGTCCGGGTCGTCGGGGTCGTGGTCGTCGTCCCAGTCGTCGGGCTCGTCGTCCCAGTCGTGACGGCTCATGGCGGGGTCCCCTCCCCTCGGGCCGGGTGGCGTCGAGGGCCAGTGTAACCGGCCGGGGGGACGGGACCAACCGGAAGGGACGTCAATACTGCGAGGCGATTGGCGCCGCGAGGGACAGGAGGAAGGCGGCGAGCTGTTTTTGTTCCAGCTGGGGCAAGGATCGGTAGGTCTTGACGACCTTCTGGGCCTCGCCACCGTGCAGGCGGATGGCCTCATCGAGGGTGCGGGCGCGTCCGTCGTGGAGGTAGGGTCCACTGTGGCGGAGGCCCCAGAGGGGAGGCGTGCGCCACTCGGAGGGGCGGGCCGGCGGGTCGGTGTTGACGGCGATCTCGGTCGGGGCGGACGGAGCGGGGGAACCGTAATAGCCGGCGCCGTCGGCGAGGGAATCGCCGAGGTCGTGAAGGAGAAGGTCGGAGTAAAGGTCCTGGACGTGGCCGAGCTGAGGGGCGTGGCAGACGGCGCAGCCGGTCCCGAGGAAGACCCGCGAGCCGGCCGAGACGGATGCCTCCTGGGCCCGGCTGAACGACGGCCGCTGGATCGGTCGTGGGAGGCTGGCGACGAACCTCGTGAGGGCGTCACACTCGGCCTCGGAGAGATCCGGGCCGGGGGACGGCTGGTCGGGCGTGGTCGGGTTGATCGACTGCGGGTGGCCTGGCGTTTCCAGCCCGAGTTCGACGGCGCAGGCCGTGCGGACGAAGTCGCCGAGGCTGGCCGTCTGCGCCTTCCAGCCGAAGCGGCCGATGCGACCGTCGGCCGTCCGACCGACGCGGCCCCGGATCTCGGGATAGCCCGGGAACGACCGCCGGGCGGTGGCTTCGAGCACGGCGTCGGGGATGGCGTCGATCTGGCCGGTGCCGAAGAGCGCGGGGTGTTCCGCTTGACGATCGTGACGCGGAGGCCCGGCTCGTAGCCGCCCGGAACGTTGCGTCGCCACTTCGCATAAGCGGGATCGACGCCGTGATGGTGCAACACCAGCGCCCTGGCCGAGCGGAATCCGGGGTGGATCGGGAAGAGGGCATCGAGCGGGGTCTTCTTGAGGGCGGCCGGGTCGTCCGGATTGGGGGGAATGACGACGGCGGCAATCTCCACGTTGACATCGTTGCGCCCTGCGCCGCCGACGCCGCCGAGACGGTGGCAGGCGACGCAGGACGCGGCGTTGTACACCGGCCCGAGGCCGTCGCCGCCCCGGGAACGGGGGTCGCCGGGCTGCCACTCGCGGAGGAACAGCTCGCGGCCGACAGCCAGGGTCGCGGTGCGGTCGCCGTGCCGGGCGCGATAGGCCGCGAGCCAGGGGGCTTCCTTCGTCAGGGCGGCCCTGGAATCCCGGCCCTCGTCGCCCGCCACCGTTCCGAATCCGGTCAATCCGAGTCCGATCGCCAACGCCAACCACCCTTGCCCTGCGCGCATCGCGTCTCTCCCCCCGGCCTTCGCCGGGATTGCTGATCGCGTGACGTACCCCGCTCCGTGTCCCGGATTGTTCGCATCCGGGAGGGGGATGATTCAACATGGTTCAGGGCCATGGACGGTCCGGAGGGCCGGCTTATTCGTGCGCAGAGTTGGATCGGCGAGGATTGGGAGAGTCACCGGTCCCTGCCCGGGACCGATCTCGACGAGGTCTGCCCGATGCGACGATCCCCCCGACCGCCCTCCCGCTACCGATGGAAGCTCGCGACCTTGCTCGGCCTGATCGCGTTCTCGGCGGTCATCTTCCGGGGGGTTGTGTACCGTTCGAGCCGGTGGACCGTCCGGGTCGTGAACGAGTCGGCGACGGCCCTGGAGGATGTGGAGCTGGTTCGCGACGGGGCGCGATGGTCGTTCGGGACGATCCGCCCGGGGGAGATGGCGGAGGTGGTCCTCCGCGTCGATTCCTCACGGTCGGGACCGGCTCTGCTCCGTTACCGGCAGGGGAAGGAAGGCCGGTCCGTCAATCTTTCCTCCGGCCAGACCGGCGGGAGGGTCGGCCCGGGGCGGGTCCGGGAGGAAATCCGGCTCGATGAGCGCGGGTTGCGGTCGCATGAATGGTCCATCGTGCAGGATCTCTTCCGCTGAGCCGGTCGTCAACGGCGCGGGCTTCAGGCCAGGATCTCGCGGATGACGCGGCCGTGGACGTCGGTGAGGCGGCGGTCGATGCCGTCGTGGCGGAAGGTGAGGCGTTCGTGGTCGATGCCGAGGAGGTGGAGGATCGTGGCGTGGACGTCGTAGCCGTAAGTCGGATTCTCGGCGGCGCGGAAGGACCAGTCGTCGCTGGCGCCGTGGGTGACGCCGCCGCGGATGCCGCCGCCGGAGAGCCAGGAGGTGAAGGTGTCGGGGTTGTGGTCGCGCCCTTTGCCGCCCTGGCTGCAAGGCATCCGGCCGAACTCGGTCGTCCAGAGGACGACGGTGTCATCCAGCAATCCACGGGATTTTAGATCTTTGAGCAGGGCGGCGGCGGGGCGGTCCATGCCGAGGCCCATGTCGCCGTGGTCGCGGGCGAGGTCTTCGTGGGAATCCCAGTTGCGTCGGGGGAAGCCGTTGTCCGCGCCGCTCCAGAGCTGGACGAAGCGGACGCCGCGTTCGAGGAGTCGGCGGGCGATCAGGCAGTTGCGGCCGAAGTCCTCGGTGGCTGGGTCGTCGAGGCCGTAGAGGCGTTTGGTGGCGTCGGACTCCGCCGAGATGTCGAGCACCTCCGGGGCGCTGACCTGGAGCCTGGCGGCCAGCTCGTAGGAGGCGATGCGGGCCTCGAGGCGGGAGTCGCCGGCGCGGGTCGAGGCATGCTCGCGGTTGAGCGTGTTCAGAAGTGCGAGACCATCGATTTCGGATTCGGGGCTAAGGAAGTCGGTTTCGGGCGGGAAGAGGTCGTGTATCGGGTTGGGGGAGGAGGCGCGGACGAGGGTGCCCTGGTGTTGTGCGGGCAGGAAGGCGGCGCCCCAGTTGGCGGGGCCGTTGGGGGCGAAGCCGCGGGAGTCGGGCAGGACGACGAAGGTGGGCAGGTCGTCGTTGAGCGTGCCGAGGCCGTAGCTGACCCACGAGCCGAAGCTCGGGAAGCCGGGCCGGGTGAAGCCGATCGTCTGGAGGAACGTGGCTGGCCCATGCACATTCGATTTGGAGATCATCGCTGGCAGGAAGGCGATGTCATCGACGCAGGAGGCCAGGTGCGGCAGGAGGTCGCTGATCCACTTGCCCGATTCGCCGTGTTGCCGCCACTTCCAGGGGCTTTTCATGACGGCGCCGGGCGTGCTCTGGAAAAGCTCCACCTTGCCGCCGGGGTCGAACGATTCGCCATGCTTCTTGATGAGCAAGGGCTTGTAATCGAACGTGTCGCACTGGCTGGCGGCTCCGGACATGAAGAGCTGGACGACCCGGCGGCGCGGGCGCGGTGGTGGATTCCGCCGTTCAGCTCGGGTTTCGGCCTCGGGATCGAATCGCCGGTCCCATCAGCGGCGAGCAATCCTTCGACGCCAAGCAGGTGCGCCAGGGCGATGCCGCCGAGGCCGCCGCCGGATTGCCAGAGGAAGGAGCGTCGGTTGAGGGGGGTCGGCGTCATCGGGTGGGATCCTTCTGGTAGGGCGTGTGCAGCACGCCATCTTCTCATAATTCTGGAAGACGGCGTGCTGCACACGCCCCACATCAATCGACGAAGACGAATTCGTTCGCGTTGAACAGGAGACGGCAGGCGGCGGCCAGGCCGTGCTCGGAGGCGAAGGCGGAGACGGCGGCGCGTTCGGCGTCGCTCGGAGCGCGGCCGAAGGCGAGGTGGAAGGCGAGGTTGATCTGACGGGACGAGTCGGGTTCGTCCCGACGAAGTCGGTCGGCGAACGCCTCGGCTTGTTCAATCAAGAATGGGTCATTCAAGAGCGTGAGAGCCTGTAATGCCGTGATCGTCTCGTTGCGGACGGGCGTGTTCGTGTTCGGGTCGGCGCCGTCGAGGCATTCGAGGAAGGGGTTGGGCACGCTGCGGACGATGAACCGATAGACGCAGCGGCGGTGGCCCTCGGGGTGGAGGATGGCCTTGGGGTCGAGGTGGTCGTAGATCGGGGAGTGATCATCCTTGAAGCGGAAGACCTCGAAGCCGGGTCCGCCCATCGTGTTGTCGAGCTGGCCGGAGACGGCGAGGACCGCGTCGCGGATCTCCTCGGCCTCGAGGCGGCGGCGGTCCATCCGCCAGAGCAAGGCGTTGCCGCCGTCGAGGCGGGCGGCGGCGGGGTCGTGGTCGGACGATTGCCGATAGGCGGCGCTGGTGACGATCAGCCGGTGCAACGCCTTGAGCGACTGGCCTCCGTCGCGGAACTCGACGGCGAGCCAGTCGAGCAATTCGGGGTGGGTGGGGGTCGAGCCGTTCTGGCCGAAGTCGTTGGGCGTGGCGACGAGGCCGTGGCCGAAGTGGTATTGCCAGACGCGGTTGACGATGGAACGCCAGGTGAGCCTGTTCTCGCTTGAGGCGATCCAGTTTGCCAGTGCGGCGCGGCGGGCGCCCTCGTCGTCAGTGGCATCGAAGGCGGGATTCAATCCAGGGACGCACGACAGAGCGCCGGGGCCAACGGGTTCGCCGGGTTGCTCGACCTCGCCGCGGTTGAGGAGGTGGATCGGTCGGGGCTCGTGAGGCACGGCGGCATAGACAGAAGGCGGCGGGGTCGGGAGGGAGGCCAGAGCCCGTTCGATCCGGGCCAGGTCGTCGCGGTATCCCTGGACCTGTTCGCGGGTGGAGGGGAGGTCCTCCGTGGCTTCCTTCAGACGGCGTCGGCGGTAATCAAGGGCGGCGATGCGCTCGTGGATCTGTCGGCGGGTGATCTCCGGCGTGGGGAGCTGGGCGCGGCTGTTGTAGCCATCGACGAGAAAACGCGTGCTCCAGCGGCCGGCCTCGATGGAGTCATGAGCCGTGACCTTCTCGCCGGCGGCGACGTTGCGGCCGTCGGAGAAGACCTCCAGCTCGGCGAGGGCGAAGATGTAATCCTGGGTGCGTTCGCGGAGCTTCGTGGCCGTGATCCGGAGGAAGCGGGCACGGCGCTGCGGGTTCCACGTGACGGGCGAATCGCCTGGGAAGGGCCCGTGGCCCTCGGGGGAATCGGCCGTCCAGAGGTTCTCCTGGAACCGGTCGTCGTCGGCCAGTTCGAGACGGAAGGCGACTGGGAAGCCGAAGCCGGGGGTGTCGGGGAAGTCGGTGGGTCGGGCGGGGTGGAGGCGGATCGCGTCGATGAAGGTGGTTCGGCCGAGGTCGATTTGGACCCACTTGGTGACGTCGGGCCGGGGCTCGATGGCGCTGTGGTAGCCGTTGGAGGGGCTGGGGACGGTCGGCTGGTCGTCCTTCAGTTGGCCCAGCTCCAGATAGAGGCTGCGGACTTCCTTCTCGTACTCGGTCAGCTTCTCCGCGGCGCGGCCCTGGAGGGCAGGTTCGAGCATGTTGAGATAGGAGCGGGCGTATTCTCGTTTGCGCTTCAGCTTCTCTCGCCGCTCGATCGCGGCGGGGCTCAGGGTCGGCCGGTCGCCGCGATCGACGCCAGCGAAGACCGCCTGGAGGCGGTAGTAGTCGCGCTGGGGGATCGGGTCGAACTTGTGGTCGTGGCAGCGGGCGCAGTGGACGGTGAGGCTGACGAAGGTGGACATGGCGTTGGCGAGCATGTCGTCGCGGTCCACCAGTCGGGTCTTCATCTTCTCAACGGTGCCCTCGCGCAATTCGACGTGGCCGACGAAGTCCCACGGCCCGGCGGCGATGAAGCCGGTGGCGATGACGGCGTCGGGGTCGTCGGGCCGGAGGACGTCGCCGGCCAGTTGCTCGCGGATGAATTCGGAATAGGGCTTGTCGGCGTTGAGGGAGCGGATGACGTAGTCGCGATACGGCCAGGCGTGATCGCGGCGCTTGTCCTTGTCGTAGCCGTGGGTGTCGCCGTAGTGGACCACGTCGAGCCAGTGACGCCCCCAGCGCTCGCCGTAGCGGGGCGAGGCGAGCAGTCGGGAGACGAGGTGGTCGTAGGCGTCGGGTCGGGGGTCGTTGATAAAAGCATCGACCTCGGCGGGCGTGGGCGGCAGGCCGTGGAGGTCGAACGTGAGGCGGCGGATCAAGGTGCGGCGGTCGGCCTCGGGGCGGTAGGTGAGCCCTTCGGATTCGAGGCGGGCGAGGAGGAAGGCGTCGATCGGGTTGCGGGCGCGGTCGGCCTGCTTCGGGCGGGGGATCTCGGGACGCTTCAACGGCTGGATCGCCCACCAGGGGCCGGCGTCGGCCTTGCGTTCCTTGAGGGCGAGGCCATCCGGCCAGGGGGCGCCCTGCTCGATCCAGCGGCGGAGGGCGGCGACTTCCTCGGTCGAGAGCGGGTCGCCGTCCTTGGGCATGGCGGGCTCGTCGCCGGAGATCATGTCGAGGAGCCAGCTCTCGTCGGGCTTGCCGGGGACGACCGCGGGGCCGCTCAAACCGCCCTTGGTGGCGTCGGCGAGGGTGGCGAGGGAGAGGTCGCCCTTGGTGGACGTGCCGCCGTGGCAGCGGAGGCACTTCGCTTCGAGGATCGGGGCGACAGAGTCACGGAAGGAATCCTCCGAAGCCATTGCCGCGGCCGAGACCAGGTGGGCCAGAGCGAGCCAAACGAGGAACGACGCCGAACCCACCATCGGCATTTTCGGTATTTGTAAATTATTCATGTTGTTTTGCCATGAACCGGATATCCGGGTTCTCGGCCGCCGTGCAACGCCAGGCATCCTGCTGACACCGGAAG
Source organism: uncultured Planctomycetales bacterium (assembly GCA_963752755.1). Classification (GTDB taxonomy): domain Bacteria; phylum Planctomycetota; class Planctomycetia; order Isosphaerales; family Isosphaeraceae; genus CAVVZJ01. The sequence continues at coordinate 381,758 of CAVVZJ010000022.1, forward strand.
CCGTATCGTATGATGCAATTCTCGTTCTCGTGCATCCAAACGGTGTGGATGGCGGCCTGTGGGTGCCGCCTCGTCCGGGATGGGAGGGCCACTCGCAGGAGCGGCTTGATCGACCGACCCGGGGCGGGCTCCCATCGGCCACGTTCCCACTTCAGGATGACCGACCAGTCGAACTGCGGCCAGGATCGTGATTGCCAACCTCCGAACCCATACCCGTCCGGCCAGGCGAACCCGCCATCGGCGGTCCAGCGAGTCTGATGCGGTCGTAGCCAGTGCGAGCAGCGTCCGACCTCGGCCCGGATCTCCCCGTGAATCGCCGGGGCGGCGAGGGTTGCGAACTCACCGAGGATGAACGTCAAGGCGGAGGTCCAGAACCCCGGATCGTCCTCTTCTCCGAGGAGCCCGACAATCCCCGCGATTTCGAGATCGATGGCGTCGGAAAAGTCATTCACGAGGCGAGCACCTCCCGGATCACCCGGCCGGCGACGTCCGTCAATCGCCGGTTGGCGCCATTATGATAGAATGTCAGCTCCTCGTGGTCGAGGCCGAGGAGGTGGAGGACGGTGGCGTGGAAGTCGTGGACGTCCACGACGTCCTCGGCGGCCTGGTGGCCGAATTCGTCGGTGGCGCCGAAGCTGAAGGGGGCCTTGACGCCGGCGCCGGCGAGCCAGGCGGTGAAGCCTTTGGGGTTGTGGTCGCGACCCTCGGCGCCTTTCTGGAAGGTGGGCATGCGGCCGAACTCGGTCGTCCAGAGGACGAGCGTGTCATCCAGCAGGCCGCGGGACTGGAGGTCGATCAGGAGGGCGGCGGCGGGCTGGTCGAGGATCGGGCCGTGGCGGTCGTAGTCGGATTTGATGCGGCGGTGGCCGTCCCAGTTGAGGTTGCCCTCGCCCATGGCGAAGGCGCCGTTGAAGAGGGTGACGAAGCGGACCCCACGCTCGATCAGGCGGCGGGCGAGCAGGCAGTTGCGGCCGAAACCGGCCTTGATCGGGTTGGGGTCGTCGAGGGCGTAGAGCTTGCGGGTGGCGGGGGATTCGCCGGTGAGGTCGGAGACCTCGGGGGCGCTGAGCTGCATCCGGGCGGCCAGCTCATACGCGGCGATGCGGGCGGAAAGCTCGGTGTCGCCGGGGTGGCGGGCAAGGTGGCGGTCGTTGAGCAGGCGGAGGAAGTCGCGGGAGGCGATGTCGGCGGGGGCGGGGATCTCCTCGGGGCGCTGGAGGTTGGGGATCGGCCGGTCGGCGTTGAAGGCGGTTCCCTGGAAGGCGGCGGGGAGGAAGCCGGAGGTCCAGTTGGCGGGGCCTTGCTGGGGGACGCCGCGGGGGTCGGGGATCGCGACGTAGGCCGGCAGGTCCTGGTTCTCGGTGCCCAGCGCGTAAGACACCCACGATCCGATGCTCGGGAAACCTTCCAGCGTGAACCCCGTACTCATGAACATCTCGCCGGGTCCGTGCGTGTTCGTCTTCGAGGTCAAGGAGTGGACGAAGCACATGCGGTCGGCGAGGTTGGCGAGGTTCGGGAGGAGGTCGGAGAGCATCTTGCCCGACTCGCCGCGCGGCTTGAAGGCCCAGGGGCTGCGGGCGAGGTTGCCGTTCTCGCCCTGGAACGTGACCAGCTTCTCGACGCCGGGCATCGGCTGGCCGTGGCGTTTGACCAGCTCGGGCTTGTAATCCCAGGTGTCGAGGTGGCTGACGGCTCCCGTGCAGAAGATGTGGATGACGCGCCGGGCCTTCGGCGGGAAGTGCGGCGGTCGGGGGGCGAGGGGATCGTCGGCGGGGGAGGGTCCTTCCGATGCCAGCAAGCCCTCGTTCGCTAGCAGGCTGCTCAACGCGATTCCGCCGAGGCCGGCGGCGAAGCCGGAGAGGAAGCGGCGGCGGTCGAGCAGGTGGTGGCCCAGGGGCGCGACGGGTCGAGTCATGGTCGGTTTCCGGTCATAACGATCGAGAAAGCCTTGCCGCCAGCCGGTGACGATCCGCGGCGCAATTTGGGGTTTTGCCGAAGTCTGCCCGGAGTGCGGACGACGATACAGAAGCGATGACCCGGACCCTTCCCAAGAAGCCGCGAGGAGAGGCGATGTCCGCTCCCCCCACCGAGACGCGAGCAAGCCGCCCGTCCCGCCAACCCCGGCCGAGTTCGGTCCCCACGGCCCGTCCGAGGCCGGCCTTCCTCCGCGCCCTTGGTAGCGAGGAGCCGCCTGCCGAGGTTCAGATCGGCGGCGCGACGTACCGACTCGTCCGGGTCTTCAAGCATGACTCCTGGGCCGCCACAGCGCTCTACGATAGTGACGGCCGCCCTGTCGTCTGCAAATTCAACCGCAAGCAACCGATCGGCCCGTTGCCGATGGGCTGGCTCGGTCGCTTGCTGGCGAGGAACGAGCGGGAGGCCTTGCGGCGACTCGACGACCTGCCGAGCGTACCGGGCTGGTCGGGGCCGGTTCTCGTCAACGGCAGAGAGCTGCGAAACGCCGTGGCGCATGCCTTCGTGCCGGGCCGGCCGCTGGGGAAAGATACTCAGGTCGGCGATGACTTCTTCCCCGAGCTTCGACGCTTGCTCGACACGATGCATCATCGCGGACTGGCTTACGTCGATCTCCACAAGCGCGAAAATATTCTCGTGGGTGAAGATGGCCGGCCGCACCTGATCGACTTCCAGATCAGCTTCATCCCGCCGCGATCCTGGCTCCGGCACATGATCACGGTGCGCATCTTGCGTCGCATCTTCCAGCGGAGCGACGACTACCATTATTTGAAGCACGTCGCCCGGAGCCGGCCCGATCTCTGCGAGGTCGGTCCCGACGGGCTCGACGCCCGCCGACCCTGGTGGATTCGCCTGCATCGGAAGTTCGCCCAGCCCTTCCGCACGGCCCGTCGCGGCTTCCTGGCGCGGTTGCGGGTCCGCGACCGGAGCGGGACGGGCGACCTCGGAGGTCTTCGCCGAGGAGGCGGTCCGGCTGGAACTCGCCGAACGGGGCGGCCACGAGGGTCGGTCCCGGCCCGCGGCGTGAGGGGCCGGGGCATGGTCCCGGGTGACATGCCCACGTCCTCGTGGGCATGGCGGACGCCCTCCGAACCGCGGACATGCCCACGAGGACGTGGGCATGCCACCCGAAAACGGGTCGAGCCAGGAGCCGGAATGCTCAGGGGGCATAGAGGAACTCGCTGGCGTTGAAGAGCGCCCGGCCGAACGACTCCGCTCCGTGCTCGCGGATCAAGGCGACGGCCGCCGGCAGTTCGACCTCATCCGGTTGCCGTCCGAACGCCAGTCGGAAGCCGCGAACGGCCTGCGCCCCGGGGTCGTCGCCGGCCTCGCGTCGGAGCCGGTCGGCGAAGGCCCGGGACTGCTGGAGGAGGAAGCGGCTGTTGAGCAGGTTGAGCGACTGGAGGGCGGTCGTGGAGACGTTGCGCTTCGGGGCAACGAGGGCGGCGTCGGGGCAATCGAAGGCGCCGAAGGTGGGGTCTTGCTGGCTGCGGGGCTTGAACTGGTAGATCATCCGACGGAAGGCGGCGGGGCCGAGGTCGCGCAAGGGGTTGAATACGGTGACATAATTCGTGTTCGGCTCCCAGAGCGTGTAGCCGGGACCGCCCATGCGGTCGTCGAGCCGGCCGCTGACGGCAAGGATGGCGTCGCGGATCGCCTCGGCTTCGAGGCGGCGGGGAGGGACGCGCCAGAGGAGGCGGTTCTGGGCATCGCGGGCGAGCGCTTGCGGGTCGGGGCGGGACGACTGGCGGTAGGCGGACGAGAGCAGGATCAGGCGGTGGAGCGGCTTGAGACGGCCGCCGTTGTCGAGGAAGGAGCGGGCGAGCCAGTCGAGGAGTTCGGGGTGGGAAGGCGGCTGGCCCTGGAACCCGAAGTCGCCGGGGGTGGGGACGAGCCCGCGGCCGAAGTGGTGCTGCCAGACGCGGTTGACCGCCACCCGGGCCGGCAACGGGTTCGCCGGGTCGGCGATCCAGCGGGCGAGGGCGCGGCGGCGTTCCGACTCGGGCAGGCCGGGGCTCAACTCCAGGGGCGGGTTCACGGCGCGGACGACCGAGGGCGGGACCTCGGGGCCTTCCTGCATCACGTCGCCGCGGCGGAGGAGGTGGGTCGGGCCAGGGTCGGCGAAGGTGCCGGCGTAGACGCGGATCGTGTCGGAGAGAGAAGCGAGATGGTCACGTAGTTCCTTCTGGCGAGCGAGCAGGTCGCGACGGCTCGCGACCTGCTCGGGGGTCAGGCCGGACGGCTCGGCCGATTCGGCGCCTTCCTTATAGGGCCATCGGTCGGCCGACGAGGCGACGAGGTGCCAGTCGCCGGGCTCGACGGCGACCTCAATGTCATACTCGGTCGGAAGGCGGTCGCGGTACTTCTGCTCGCGGTCGCGTCCCCAGACGATGCGGTCGATCGGGGCAACCTCGGCGAACTCGACCTGAATCCACCCCTGGCCCGGCACGGCGGAGATCCAGCTCCGGGAGTTGCCGACGCGGCCGTCGTTGATGTGCTCAAGTCGGTGGATCTCGGAGTTCGGATAGACGGAGGAGGCGGTTGGACGGGCGCCGGTGGAGGCGAGGGCGACATTGCGGGGGACGGCCTCGGCGGTCCAGGCTTCCAGCTCGTCGAGGCAAGGTTCGGTGCCGTTGTTCGTCGCCTGGACGGTGAAGCGAACGAAGCGGGCCGGAACGGGGGCGAAGCGCTCGACGTTGCGGCGAGCGTTCACGGCGGGACGGCCGGGGGCGCCGAGGTCGGGACGGGCGAACGGCTCGGAGTCGTCGAGCTGGCGGTCGAGCTGGGCCAGCTCGGAAGCGACGGCGGAACGCTCGGCCCGCCGGCGCTCGACGTCGGGAGCGGGGAACTCTCGATCGGCGTGCTGGACACCGGCGAGGACGGCCTTGAGGCCGTAGTAGTCGGCCTGCTTGATGGGGTCGAACTTGTGGTCGTGGCAGCGGGCACACTGGACGGTCAGGCCGAGGAAAGCGGTGCTGACGGCCGTGATCATGTCGTCGAGGTCGTCGGCCCGTTGCTGGCGCATGCCCTCGACGGTCTGGTTGCCGACGACGTCGTGGCCGCCGCCGACGAGGAAGCCGGTGGCGGACCTCGTGAGCCAGTCGGCATCGGTGAGGGTATCGCCTGCGAACTGCGCGGTGACGAAGCGGGCGAACGGGAGATCCTCGTTGAAGGCGCGGATGACCCAGTCGCGATAGGGCCAGGCGTTGGGCCGGAGCTGGTTCGTCTCGTAGCCGTGGCTCTCGCCGAAGCGGGCGACGTCGAGCCAGTGGCGTCCCCAGCGCTCGCCGTAGCGGGGCGATTCGAGGAGGCGGTCGATCAGGTGTTCGTAAGCGTCGGGTGCCGGGTCGTTCACGAAGGCATCGATCTCGGCGGGCGAGGGCGGCAGGCCGGTGAGGTCGAACGCTGCGCGGCGGATCAAGGTGGCGCGATCGGCCTCGGGGGCTTGGCGAAGGCCGTTCGCTTCGAGCTTCGCGAGAAGGAAGGCGTCGATCGGGTTTCGGGGCCAGGTGGCGTCCTTCACCGCCGGCGGCACGGGATGCCCGATCGGCTGGAGGGACCACCAGTCGGGGCCGGCGCGGCGGGCGGCAAGGGATTGGGCATCGTAAGGAGCACCGGCGGCGATCCAGGCGCGGAAGGCGTCCACCTGGGCGGTCGAGAGCGGGTGCTTGGGGGGCATGAGGCCGTCGCCCACCATGTCGAGAACCCAGCTCTCGTCCGGCTTGCCGGGCACGACGGCGGGGCCGGTGTCGCCGCCGGCCAGGGCGTGGTCGCGTCGGGAGAGGTCGAGGCCGCCCTTCTTCGCCTCGGGGTTGTGACAGGTCAGGCATTGCCCGGTCAGGACGGGCCGGATCTCGCGGCGGAAGACCTCCAGACCGGGGTCGGACTTCGGGTCGTCTCCGGACAGGCCGAGCAGCGCGAGCAACGCCACGAGGGCGGCGTGAGGCATGAGCAATCGCCTCCGACCGGGGAAGGAATCGACTGGCGGGTCGGCTTGGGCGGACCAATAGCCGGATTCGCGAGCGAAGAGGGTGTCTCCTTCGACGTTATCCCTTCCGGCAGCGTCCGTCAAAGACATTCCGGGAGCGCATGGGACAATGGATGGGATTATGGGACCGTTCGCCTTCAGCGCGGCGCGATCGGCTCCAGCTCCGGCTCGCCGCCCTCGACGATCGTCAGGTGGCGGTCAGCCTCCAGGTCGTCCCAGGACTGCGAGGTTCCCGACGGCCAGCGCACTTGCAGACGATCGACCCACGCGGCGTCGCCGAGGCCGAGGAGGATGCGCAGGTCGTTGGCGGCGAGGTAGCTCGTGCCAGCGGCGACGGTGCGGGTCAAGGTGTGGTCGCCGACGCGGGCATTGACCCGGGCTCCGATCGGGCTCCGCGAGGTGCGCGAGCCGATCAGGCGGAGCGAGAGGAAATGACCACGGGGCACGGTGTCGTTGCGAAGCAAGGCAGGCGGGCGGCCGAGATGGGTGACGACCGCGTCGATGTCGCCGTCGTTGTCCAGGTCGCCGAAGGCTGCGGATCGGCCGAGCCAGGCATCGCGGAAGTAGGGGCCGGCGGTGGAGGAGACGTCGGAAAAACGGCCCGTGCCCCGATTGCGAAAGATCTGGGGGGACATCTGGTAAGGAATCCGGATCACGCGGACGTCGTTGATGTGGCCGTTCGTGACGAAGAGGTCGAGCCGACCATCGTTGTCGAAGTCGAAGAAACCGGCTCCGAAGCCGAGCATGCCGCGGGTGGGGGCGGAGAGGCGGGCGGGGGCGGTCATCACCTGGAAGAGGCCGGGCGAGACGTTGCGATAAAGGGTGTTCGGTTCTTCATAGAAATTGGTAACAAGAAGATCGTCGCGGCCGTCGCCGTCATAGTCGCCGAGGGCGACGCCCATGCCCGCGCGGGGTTCGCCCGTCTCGGCGAGGGCGAGCCCCCAGGGAGTCGCGGCGTCCTCGAACTTCAAGGAGCCGAGGTTGTGCCAGAGGAGGTTGGGCACCTGGTCGTCGGCCACGAAGACGTCTGGCTGGCCGTCGTCGTCGAGGTCGGCGATCGCGAGGCCGAGTCCGTTGCCGGCAACGGAGGCGATGCCGGAGGCGGCGCTGACGTCGGTGAACGTGCCGTCGCCGTTGTTGCGGTAGAGCACGTCGGCTTCGGGGCGGAACGCCTGGGGCGGGCAGTAGCCGAGCCCCTGAGTGGCGTTGCTGCAACGGACCGTCGGCTGGCCGTCGGCATCCACGGTGTCGGCAAGGTAGTGGACAACGTAGAGGTCGAGGTCGCCGTCGCCGTCCAGATCGGCGAACGCGGCACTCGAAGGCCAGCCGGAGCCGGCGACGCCCGCCTCGGCCGTGGCGTCGGCGAAGGTGCCGTCACCTTGATTGCGGTAAAGGACCGAACCGCCGAAACCGGCCTGGAAGAGGTCGTCGTCGCCATCGCCATCGTAGTCGCCCACGGCCACGCCCTGTCCGAAGCCGTGGAAAGCGACGCCAGCCCGCGCGGTGACGTCGGCGAACGTGCCATCGCGGTTGTTGCGGTAAAGGCGGGACGTGTCGCGGTCCTGCGACGGATCGCGCGGGATCGGGGCGCCCTGGGCGACGAAGACGTCCAGCCAGCCGTCGCGGTCGAAGTCGATCAGGCCGACGCCGCTGCCCATTGTCTCGATCAGGCGGAACCGGCCGTCGGCGGCATTGAAGTGCGGCACGGTCAGACCGGCCGAGGCGGCAACGTCGCTCAGGCGGATCGGCGATTCCTCGGTCGATGCCGGGGGATTCGGGGATGGGGCCGGAATCGGGATCGGGGTGACGACCTTCGGCGCCGACGGCTTCGATGGAGCCGTCGCGGGCGAAACGGCGCGCTCGTCCCGGATTCCCAGAGCCAGAAGGTCGCCAGGACCGACACCACAAGGAGTAGGATGGCGAGGACGGAGCGGGTCATCGGATTCGGGCCACCGCGCTCCGGGACGCGAGCTGCCGTCGGATCGTGGCCGCGGAGCGACTTCGAATCAAGGGGAGGACGGGGGAATCGAGGGGTTGGAGCCCCGGGCCGGCCCACGACGATCAGGAACGCGGGCATAGAGGGTCCGGGCCTCGTCGTTCTTCGGGTCGAGCCGGATCACCAGAGCATACCAGGCGCGGGCCTCGCGGTCGCGACCGAGGTCGTCGCAGAGCCGGCCGGCGCGGAGGATCAGCTTCGGGTCGGGCTGGCGGTCCGGAATCTGTCCCACGAGCGCCTTCAAGGTGTTGAGCCGATCGACCCGCGTCAAGGCAGCCTCAGCCTCGTCGGTCCGACCGGCGGCCCGGAGGGCGAGGCCGAGCCGTTGCTGGGCCTCGGCGTCGTCGGGGTCGAGGTGCACAGCTCGGCGATAAGAGTCGAGTGCGGAAGCGTCCTGCCCTTGTTGATGGAACCACGCGCCGTGAAGCCGCCAGTAATCCGACGAGCCCCGGACCGCTTCGCTCGGCCGCTCAAATCGGGGACGGGCCAACTCCACATCGCCCTCTTCGAGAGCGCATGCGAGCCACTCGTTGATCGCAGCCGGGTCGTCGGGGTGGCTGCGGAGCCAAGGTTCGAGCAGGCGGCGGGCGTCGTCGATCCGGCCACGCTCGCGGTAGAAACGGGCGAGGGCGGGTCGGACGTTCGGGTCGGACGGGTCGGCCTTCAGGCAGCCTTCGAGGATCAGGCCCTCGTCAACCGTGTCCTGGATCGAGCCGTGCGGGATCGCCGGGGCCGACTGGCCGAGCATCCGCAGCACTTCGAGGGGCTGTCCGCCGTGTTTGGAGAGCTCCCAGAGCTGGCGTTCGAAGTCGTCAGCCCGACGCTCGATGCCATAGATCGTGATGAGCTGCCTGTGCGCGTCGATCCGATCCGGGTCGATCCGAAGGGCGTCGCGGAGCGCCTTCTCGGCCTCGCGGAGCCGGAACGCCTGCATCAAAAACCGGGCCAGCGACAGGCGGGCGCCAGCGGCGTCGGGGGCGTCGGCCGGCAGGGCGGCCAGCAGCCGGAGCATCGTCTCCCGATCGCCGCGGCCTGAGGCGGTCACGATGCGGAGGCGGAGTACCTCAGGGTCCTCCGGCCAGTACCACGCCAGACGATCCAGCAAGGCGTGGGCCTCGCCCCAGCGAGCCTCCTGAATGGCCGACTCCGCCCTCGCGTGAAGGATCGAGCCCCGGCGGACGACCCAGAGCCTCCAGCCACCGTAGCCGAGGGTGCAGGCAACCACCAACATCAGCGCCACTCGTCCGAAAGTTCTCCCGACGGGGCGGTCAACGCCGGTCATCGCGGCCCCTCCCAACGACTCCTGGCTGGGTTGCCCGGCCTGCCCGGTCGGGCGAACAACTCCGGAACGAGAATGGAAGGGCCGCGATGCATGACCTATCCCAAGCAACCATCAACCTTCCCGAGGTTTCCCGGGAAGGGCGTAGATCGCGGGTTTTTCGGAAAGGGAAAGGCGGGATTGACGCTTTTGATTATAGCCGACCTGCGGACCATGTCGATTGCATCGCGGCGACCAAAAGGAGTGTTCTCCTGCGTGCAGTTTTCCAGAAGAGTTCGGGATTATTTCGTTGCATCAAACGCCGAAGCGTGATTCGATGGAGGTGAACCGTCGTCCTCTCCGCAGTTCGCACGACGGCATTCCGCCTGTTTCATTCATACAAGGGGTCGTGGCATGCGTTCCGCTTCGTTCTCAGTTCGACGAGCCTTCACGCTCATCGAGCTGCTGGTCGTCATCGCGATCATTGGCGTGCTGATCGCGCTCCTGCTGCCGGCTGTGCAGTCGGCCCGGGAGGCCGCCCGTCGTGCCCAGTGCTCGAACAACCTCAAGCAACTGGGGTTGGCCCTGGCCAACTACGAGTCGGCCAACGGCGCCCTTCCCTGGACGCAGGCCCAGGCCGCGGCTTTCGGTGGTGGCGTGGCCGAGTACAACGGCTGGAGTGGCATTGCCCTGATGCTGCCGTTCCTCGAGCAGACCAACGTCCACAGTTCGCTGAACTTTTACTTCGGCGGCAACTGGTATCTGTTGCCCGGCTCGCATGATCCGATCCAGCGGACGGGGATCACGACTGCCATCGGCTCGTTGCTCTGCCCCAGCGACGGCGACGGCGTCGGCCTGAATAACTACATGATCTCCAACGGCACGAACTACGACTGGTGGTCGCGTCGCAGCGGCGCCGGCGCCCTGACCCGCAACGAGACCGGCGGCCTCGGCCCGGCCCGGATCTCGGCGATCCGCGACGGCACATCCAACACCATCGCCATGGCTGAGCGCATGCGCGGCGACGGCGACAACGGATTCCGGACCCCAGGCGACGTCTTCAATGCGGTCAGCATCGCCGGCTTCCCGACCTATGTGGTGCAGAACCCGGCCGACCAGCAGTATCTGAAGGGCACCGCGATCCCGGCTTGCACGAGCTTTGTCCAGTCGAACCCGACCTCGCACTGGAGTTACTCGGGCTTTTACTGGGCCGCGGGCGACTACAACCAGGCGGTCTTCAACTTCGTCCTGACGCCCAACAACAAGACGCCCGACTGCTCGCCGTGGGGCGGCGTCGCCACCGGCTACGGCTTCCAGACGCCCCGCAGCTATCACTCCGGCGGCGTCAACGTGGTCATGGCCGACGGCTCGGTCCACTTCATCAAGGACACAATCAACCCGTACACCTGGTACTCTCTGGGAACCCGGTCGGGCAAGGAAGTCGTCAGCAGCGACGCCTATCAATGAGCCCGTCAAGCGGCCCCGGCCGGTGAGAGCCGGGAGCCCGCTCCTGAACGATCAACGGCCCGCCGACCGCGATTCTGCGCGTCGGGGGCCGCGTCGTTGGTAAGGCCCGTGCCGGACAGACCGGCCACGGCATCGGCTACTTGGCGCTCGGGGCGTTCGGAACGCCCGGCGACCTCATGCCGGCGCGGCCGGCCTCGACCTTGGCGTTCGTCGCCTTGATGTCTTCGAGCGTCGCGGGCTTCGACTCTGGCAGGTTGGCAGGCGGCGCCTCGGCCCCACAACCCGTGAGGAGGCCGGCGGCCAGAAGCAGAGCGGGCAAGGTCAGGAAAGATCGCAGAGTGGTCTTCATCGCGTGGGTCTCGGTGTCGACGGTTGAGAAACAGAAGTCATTCAGAATCCCGGGAATTTCTACGATAGTGCGCCCGCAATCGTGGGTCAATTCTCGCAAATCGGGCCATCCTCATCGACATTCGGCCGCGAACTGGCGAACTGGCAGCCCGTTGGGTACGATCAAAGACGATTTCCAGGCGACCGAAGAACCGCCTGCGCCGGCCTATTCCGTCCTTTCCCAGCGAACCCGCCCTGACCGCCGATTCGTAAAAGGACCTCTCCGCCCATGGCCTTCGACGTTCGACACCGCAGCCGTCACCTGATCGATGGCCGCGACCGCGCCCCGGCTCGCTCGTACTTCAAGGCGATCGGCTTCGATGATGAAGCCCTTTCGAAGCCGATCATCGGCATCGCCAATACCTGGATCGAGACGATGCCCTGCAACTACCACCTCCGCGAGCTGGCGGAGCACGTCAAGCGCGGGGTCCGCGAGGCGGGCGGCACGCCGATGGAGTTCAACTCCACGGCCATCAGCGACGGCATCACGATGGGCACCGAGGGAATGAAGGCCAGCCTCATCAGTCGCGAGCTGATCGCCGACTCGATCGAGCTGACCGGCCGCGCCTACTTCTTCGACGCCGTCGTCTGCCTGTCCGCCTGCGACAAGACCATCCCCGGCTCCGCCATGGGCCTGATCCGGCTCGACGTGCCCGGCCTGGTCCTCTACGGCGGCTCGATCGCGCCGGGCAAGTTCAAAGGGCACGACGTCACCGTCATGGACGTCTTCGAGGCCGTCGGCGCCAACGCCCGCGGCCTGATGTCCGACGAGGACCTCAAGGAGCTGGAGAACGTCGCCTGCCCCGGCCCCGGCGCCTGCGGTGGACAGTTCACGGCGAACACGATGGCGCTGGCGCTGGAGTTCCTCGGGCTCTCGCCGGTCGGCTCGGCCAGCCCGCCCGCGGTGGACAAGCGCAAGGAGCAAGCGTCCTACGAGGCCGGAAAGCTCGTCGTCGATCAGCTCCGTCGCGGACTCCTCCCGAAGCAGATCCTCACGCGCCTCGCCTTCGAGAACGCGATCGCCGGCGTCGCCGCCACGGGCGGCTCGACGAACGCTGTGCTTCACCTGCTCGCGATCGCCCGCGAGGCGGGTGTGCCGTTGACGATCGACGACTTCGACACCGTCTCCGCACGCACGCCTACCCTCGCCGACCTCAAGCCCGGCGGCCGTTTTGTCGCCACCGACCTCGACCGCGCCGGCGGCACCAAGCTCGTCGCCCAGCGCCTGATCGCGGCCGGCAAGATGGACGGCGCCCAGATGACCGTCAGCGGCCACACGCTCGCCGAGGAGTCGGCGACGGCCGTCGAGGAACCGGGCCAGGAGGTCGTCCACACGATGGAGCATCCCCTCAAGGCCACCGGCGGCCTGGCGATCCTCCGCGGCAACCTCGCCCCCGAAGGCTGCGTCGTCAAGCTCGCTGGCCACGAACGCCTCAAGCATCAAGGCCCGGCCCGCGTCTTCGAATGCGAGGAAGCCGCGATGGAGGCCGTGACCTCCGGCTCGATCCAGGCGGGCGACACGATCGTGATCCGCTACGAAGGCCCGGCCGGTGGCCCCGGCATGCGGGAGATGCTGGGTGTGACGGCGGCGATCGTCGGCGCCGGCCTGGGCGAGACGGTCGCCCTGCTGACCGACGGCCGGTTCAGCGGCGCCACCCGCGGCCTGATGGTCGGTCACGTCGCCCCCGAGGCCGCCCGCGGCGGCCCGATCGCCGCCGTTCGCGAGGGTGACACGATCGCGCTGGACATCCCGGCCCGCCGGCTCGATGTGTTGATCTCCGTCGAGGAGCTGAAGCAGCGTCTCGACGCCTGGACGCCCCCACCGCCGAAGTATTCCACGGGCGTCTTCGCCAAGTACGCCTCGCTCGTCACCTCCGCTTCCGAGGGGGCGATCACACAGCCGGTCTGGCCGGCTGTGAAATGAACAAGGCGCGGCTCACACCGTATTGCCCGGAAACATGGCCGCTCGACGATCGAGTCGGCCCGACTGAAGTCGGGCCGACTCCTCCTGATCCACGAACCCGCGGATGCTGTCCGATTCAAGCCCGACTCCTGGGGGCCGGCTGTCCGGACCGGACAGCATCCGCGGGTTCGTGGATGAGACAGCAACCGATCCCAACGGCTTGACTTGCTTCAGGGATTCAACACTTCTTCTTCCCACCGTCCTTCGGCGTGCCAGCGACGGCGGCGGTGGGGGTGTGGCTTGAGGTCGAGATGCTCGACCCGCTCGGGATCGATCACGAGCAACTCGAAGTCCTCGGGCGGCTCGACGTCAGCGGCGACCACCTCGGGGAAGGATCCCGGTTCCTCCTCCAGCGGGCGCCCGGGTGGGGGCCAGAAGAACATGGCCCGGGTGGCGTCGGAAAGCTCGCGCCAGAGGGCCAGCCGGCGAGGATCGTCGTCCGTGATCGTCAAGACCTGGACCGGTCCCGAGAGGCGGAACTGCTCACGACGAGCCGCGAACCAGAAGACCAGCTCGGCGTAAGACGTGTGGCGAACATGCCCGTTCTTGGCGCTTCGGGCGTCGGTGGCGACCCAGAGTGTGCCGTCGTCCTCCAGCCGGCGACAGACGACCGAGCGACCATGAGGCAAGCCATCGCGATCGACGGTCGCCATCACGGCCACCCAGGGCCGACCCTCAAACTCGGAACGCAAGGTGGCTCGCAGCTCGCCGATCCAGAGACTCATGGGCTTCCCTCCAACGCGACCGTCGCCGCGACGCCCGCCGGTTCCGCCGTCGCTGGCTCCGGGGCGTGGTCCCTCACCAGCGCGATCGGACCCAGCCGCCAGACCTCCGGCCAGCGCGCCGCCACGCCGATCACCACCAGGATACAGCCAACCCCCCCCAGCACGACCGACCCCACCGGCCCCAGCCAGGCCGCCGTGATCCCCGACTCAAACCCGCCCAGCTCGTTCGAGAGGCCGATGAAGACGCCGTTGACCGCCGAGACGCGGCCTCGCATGGCGTCGGGCGTGAGCACCTGAACGAGTGTCCCGCGCACGACGACGCTGATATTATCCATCGCCCCGGCCAGCAGGAGCATCAGGAACGACAGGACCGGCAGTCGCGAGAGGCCGAAGACGAGCGTCACCAGGCCGAACCCGGCGACCGACAGCATCATCGCCCGACCCGCCTTCCGCAAAGGGGGCCGATGCGCCAGTGTGACCGCCATCGCCAAAGCCCCGATCGACGGTGCCGCCCGGAGCCAGCCGAGGCCGACGGGGCCAACGTGCAGGATGTCCTTCGCGAAGATCGGCAGGAGGGCCGTCGCCCCGCCGAGCAGGACGGCGAACATGTCCAGGGTGATCGTCGCCAGGATCAACCGCGTCGAGCGGACGAACCGGATTCCGGCCAGAAGCGAGTCGAGCGTGACCGGCGTGATCGCCTTCCGCTTCGGCCCCGGGTGGATCGGGGCGAGGATCGTCAGGACCAGGACGCCCAGCAATGCATCGGCCACATAAACCGGAAACGCTCCCTTCCACCAGCCGATCCCCAAACCCCCGATCGCCGGCCCGAGCACCGTGGCAATCTGCATGGTGCTCGATCGCCAGGTGACGGCGTTCGCGAACTCGGCCGGCGGTAGCAACTGCGGCAGGAGGGCCCACCGGGCCGGCCTTGCGAACGCCGTCGCCCCTCCCGCCAATGCCAGGCACGCATAAACCAATACCACCGGCGCCCGCCAGGCCGACGTCAGAGCCAATCCGACCGACGCCAGGCCCATCGCCACCTGCGACCCGAGCACGATCCCCTTCCTCGACCACCGATCCGCCGCCTGCCCCGCCGGCAAGGCCAGCACGACCACCGGCACGACCAGGACCAGGCCGACCAGCCCCAAAGCCAGGGCCGAGTCGGTCCGCTCGTAGAGTTCCCAGCCGACGGCGACGGCCTGCATCTCGTGGCCGACCGTCGCCAGCATCGACCCGCCCAGCAGGCGGCGGACGTCGCGATGGCGGAGGGCGGCGTAGGGGTCGTGGGCCGGGAACGGGGACGATTCGGAGATCATCGGAGGGCGTCAAACCTCCCTACGGCGGCCGAGGTCCACCGTGGCGGGGGGTTCGGCGTCTTCCCTTGAGTCCAGTCTCAACGGCTGCTCATTCCAGTAATCGAGGAATTCCCCAAGCTCCTCCTCGGTGTAGCATTCGCTGAGCCGCCCCGCGAGGAGAGGGTTGCCGTAGCAACCATCGTTATTGTCCTTCAGGAAGAGACCGCCCTCGAAGATGAGGATCGTGGAGTACCAATCATCGCGGGCGGCGGCAACCACACGGCGCCCCAGTACCTCGCCGGGCGCCAGCCCCATCGTCTCTCCCGGCATCACATCAACGGGCAGCGAAGTGGCGAACAACTCGGCGGTGAACAGGTTGAGCACGATGCCGTTCGCGAGAGACAGGTAGTGAAAGCGGAAGCGGGCCGGTCCGATACCTTCGAGGATGAACACGGGCTCGGAGTAGGGCGAATGGGCGATGCCGACCAACTGCTGGCCGATGAGGAGTTCTCGTCGAGGCTCTGTTTCCATCGCGCTTGCCCAGAGGTGTACGGGCCTCGCCGTCTAACGTCCTGACAGCCGACTGCGAGAGTTCCAGAAGATACCCTCAACATAAGACATCAGGGGCTTCTCGGCGGAGTCAGGGATCGCTGCTTCTGGCATCCCGATGCGGCGGATCGTGTCCAGGCCCGGATCAGTCCGCGCGGGATCACGCATCCGAGGAATCCTCCTCTGCGAGAATCGCCTCCAGGCTGAAGGGGCAAGACGTCGGGAACGTGCTCGGGTCCAGGCCCGTTTCGTCGGCGGCGCGGCGGATGGCACGCTCGTAGGCCGTGGGCAGGACGTCGAGGGCGTGGTTGCGGAGCGTGCCGCTTTCGAGGAGGTCCGTCAACTCGTGCCGCTGCTCGCGGATCGTCGATCGCCAACTGCCGGAACGGCGCTCGGGCTGGTGCTGCCACTTGAGCAGGTGGACGAGCAGGACGGTCAGGCGGCTCAGGACCTCGCGGCGGTCGCGCTTCGCCATGTCAGCCAGGTATTCGCTGAGGTGTTCATAATCCAGCTCGTCGCCGCGCCGCTCGGCCGCCAGGCGGGACATGACCTCCAGCCAGGCCGTCTCGTCCTGCTCGTAGAGGGACGAGAGCGAGCCGGCTGGGAGATCGGGGTTCGTGGGCAACGGCGGGTTGGGCATGCCTCAGCTCTTGATGATGTCCTTGACCGTGCCACCGGCGGGGATCATCGGGAGGACGTGCTCCTGGTAGGGGACGAGCACGTCGAGGACGTAGGGGCCGGGGTAGGCGATCATCTCCTGGAGGGCCTCCACGACGTCTTCCTTGCGGCGGATCTGGCGGGCCTTCACGCCGAAGCCGCGGGCGAGAGTGATGAAGTCGGGGTAGGTCGTCTCCGGAAGCTCGCCGGAGCCCTGGCCGACGGCCTCGGGGTGATCGACGGGGCCGAGGTAGGTGTGGGCGCGGTTACCGGCGTGGAAGCGGTCTTCCCACTGCACGACCATGCCGAGGTGCTGGTTGTTGAGCAGCAGCACCTTGACGGGGAGGTTCTCGCAATAGGCCGTCGCCAGCTCCTGGATGTTCATGACGAACGAGCCGTCGCCGTCCACGTCCACGACGAGCACGTCGGGCCGGGCGGCGGCGGCGCCGAGGGCGGCGGGGAGGCCAAAGCCCATCGAGCCGAGGCCGCCGGACGTGACCCAGGCAGCGGGGGCGGCTGAAGCGGGTCCACTGGGCGGCCCACATCTGGTGCTGGCCGACGCCGGTGGTCATGATGAACTCGCGGCCCTGCATCAACTCGGAGAACTTGTCGAGGATGTACTGCGGGATGATCACGTCATCTCGCTGGTCGTAAATCATCGGGTCGGCCTCGCGCCAGGCGTCGATCTGGCGGTGCCACTCGGAGTAGTCGCCGGGGACGACGGACGGGTTGACGGCCTGGAGGAAGTGCTTGGCGTCGGTGTGGATCGGGACGTGGGCGGCCTTGTTCTTGTTGATCTCGGAGGCGTCGATATCGACGTGAATGATCCGGCCGTGCTTGGCGAACTCGCTGAGCTTGCCGGTCACGCGGTCGTCGAAGCGAACGCCGAGGGCGAGCAGGAGGTCGGCCTCGTTGATGGCGTAGTTGGAATAGACCGTGCCGTGCATGCCGAGCATGCCGAGGGAGAGGTAGTGGTCGCTCGGGATCGAGCCGAGCCCCTGGAGGGTCATCGCGACTGGGATGCCGGTCTTCTCGGCGAATTCCAGCAGCTCGGCCGAGGCGCCCGAGGCGACCACGCCGCCGCCGCAGTAAATGATCGGGCGGCGGCTCTGCTTGATGGCGTCGAGTGCGATCTGGACGGACTCGGCGTCCGGCGGCGCGGGGAGGCGGTAGCCGGGCAGGTCCATCGGCGGGTCGAAGTCGGCCTGGGGAACCAGCGTGTTCTGGATGTCCTTCGGCATGTCGATCAGGACGGGTCCGGGTCGGCCGGTGGAGGCGATGTGGAAGGCCTCCTTGACCACGCGGGTGATGTCGCGGGCGTCGGTGACGAGGTAATGGTGCTTGGTGATCGCCCGGCAGACCTCGACCATCGGGGTCTCCTGAAAGGCGTCGGTGCCGATGACCTTGGTGGGGACCTGGCCGGTGATGGCGACGATCGGCAGGCTGTCCATCTTGGCGTCGGCCAGGCCGGTGACGAGGTTCAAGGCGCCCGGCCCGGACGTGGCCATGCAGACGCCCGGCTTGCCGGTGACGCGGGCGTAGCCCTCGGCGGCGAAGATGCCGCCTTGCTCGTGGCGGGGGAGGATCGTGCGGATCTTCTCCCGGACCCGGGTGAGTGCCTGGTGCATCGGCATACTCGCCCCGCCGGGGTAGGCGAAGACAACCTCGACGCCCTGGCGCACCAGCCCCTCGACCAGGACGTCGGCCCCGGTCCTTGGCTTCTGGGCGGTCGTCTCGGTCGTGCGTTCGTCGATAGTGGCCACGTCGTTCCCCCTCCGGAGCGGTTGCGTTTCGTTGGGTCGAGTCGTGAAAATCGGGCCGGTTGCGAGATCCCGGGGCGGAGCCTCGCCTGGAGTTCGGGTCAAGTCTGATATTGTAGGGGAATACCCCCCGGGCCGACAACGCCCCGTGCGGGCCTCATCGAGTACGGAGGCCGGGCATGGCGGCACGGTTCGCGCCTCGAACCGGGAGGCCGGGGCCAATGCAAGATCGGCGAATCGCCTGAAGTTGGGCGGGAAGGGGCGTCAGTCCATCGGCACCTTCTCGGAGCGGACGAAGTGGTTCCCCTTGCCGCGGGCCTTGAGCTGGGCGACGAGAGCCTCGGCGTCGGCCTTCTGGGGATAGTCGAAGGTGGCGACGGTCCGGCCGCCCATGTCGCAGACGGCCCAGACGACCTTCAGGCGAGCCTGGGGTGCGGCCTTGGGTCGACGGTCGCGGGGCGACTCCTCGCGGGGCTTCCTCGGCTTCTCCTCGGCGTTGACCAGGCCGCGGGCCTCGGCGGCCTCGTACATCTCGCGCATCTCGCGGATGGTGCGGGTTCGGCGTGCCATGACGTATTCGGAATCCTCGGAGGGGCTGGGGCCTTGGCCGGGGCACGGGGGTCTCCACCCCCGGTCGGCGTGGCATTGTATCCACGAAGTCCACCGCGACCAAGGGAAGTCGCGAACCGATCGGAGGCCATCAACTCAACGAACGCTCGGAGAGCGCAGGCCGGCAGGCGGTAGAGCGTCGCCTGCTCGGTCGCCTCGAAGCCGAGCGAGGCGTAGAGCCCGAGCGCGGGGACGTTGGTCGAGGAGGTCTGAACGCAAAGCCGGTCGGCGAGCTGGCTCCGGGCGTGCTTCATGCACTCGCTCACGACCAGGCGTCCGAGACCCCGGCGGCGGTAGGTGGGGTGAACTTCGAGCTGGATCAGGCCGATGCGGGAGCGACCGTCGCCAATGGCGAACCCGGAGGCGATGTCCCAGGTCCAGGCGTGGGCGACGATTCGACTGTCGGACCGATCCACGAGCAGGAATCGTGATGGATTGAAAAAGCCGATGGCCAGGGCCTCCCACCAGCCGTCGGTCACGGCGTCGTTCTCGACCTCGACGCGGACCATCCGTCGGAGCATGGTGAGCTTCGGGTCGCGGCGCTCGGCGACGGTCAGGTCGGCTTCCAGCAGAGCGGTCGTGGCCGAGGGCTCATAGCCGGCGCGACGGGCGGCGTCGCGGAAGGCGGCGTGGGAATCGAGCACCCCGGCGAACTCGCTGCCGCCATAGAGTCCCCAGTAGAACGGGTTGAGCGGATACTGTCCGCCGCAGTAGAAGACCGCCGCTCCGCGGTGACGGAGGTAGCGCTCGGCCTCGACGAAGAGACCCCGCTCCAGTTCCGGATCGTCGGTGCCTGGCTCGATGACGTGCATCGCGATGGTCCCCATCGCGGTGTCGAGCCGTTGCGATGGCCCTTGAGGCTCGACCGGTCCGAAGCCGGCATGGACGAAGCCGACAAGCCGGCCCTCGCGCTCGGCGACGATCAGACCCGCGCGGTCGAAGTTCAACTTGTTCATGACCAGAGCGTCGAATTCGTGGACGCTCAAGGGTCGCACCACGTTCCGGTCGGGCAAGGCCCGATTCCAGAGGTCCACGAGGGCGGGGGTATCGCCGTTGCGGAAGGGGCGGAAGCGTATCACCGGGGGGTTCGGTCCACTCCAAGGGGGAGGGTCGGGGCGGCCTTCGCGGGAGTTACGGGGCGAGAGGTCTCATTGAGGCGACAACGGTGGCCGGGGCCAGCCTTCCCGGAGCCAGTGGGGCTCAGTCGGGAACGCTGACCAGGACGTCCCGGCCCTCGATCCTCACCGGGAAGACCTGTTGGGTTAGCCGGGTGCCGAGGGTGGAACGGCCGTTGCAGACATCGAACTGCCAGCCGTGCCAGGGGCAGGTGACGATCGTGCCAGCGACCTGGCCCTCGGCGAGCGGACCGCCCTGGTGGGGGCAGATGCCGTCGATGGCCGAGATCTCGCCGTTGATGTTGAACAGCGCGAAGATCCGGCCGTCGTGCTCGACCTCGCGGGCCGAGCCCGCGGGCAAATCGTCGATCGTCGCCATCTTGACGAACCGCGCCATCCTCCGGCTCCCCCCGGGAAACTCCCGTCACCTCCGGCTCTCGAAACACGACACTCCAAAGTTTATCATAACCCTCGTGCCGGGAACGTGCCAGGGCTCGCCCGGCTCCGCGCGACCGTTGACGGGCCCGCCGCGGGTCGATTAGGCTCAACGGTGAAGGGCGTCGAGGGCCCGGGCGTCGGTGCCCGGGCGGACCCATCGAGGGATCGCGGCCGTGGCCTCGTTGTTCGTCATCCAGGGGGCCGATCAGGGCAAGCGGTTCGAGCTGAAGGCCGCCGCAACGGCCCTCGGGCGCGACCTCTCGAACCCGATCCGCCTCCATGATAACGAGGTCTCCCGTCGCCATGCCGAACTCCGGCCCGCCGACGGTCCCGGATTCCGCCTGGTGGATCTCGGCTCGGCCAACGGGACGTTCGTCAACAACCAGCCCGTCGATCAAGCCCGCCTCCACCCTGGCGACCGCATCCGGATCGGTCAGACCGTGCTCGTCTATAGCGAGGGTGGCCGCGAGCGTGACCTGACCGAGCGCGTGGATCTGCTCAGTCGAGCTAGTCCCCAGGACCGCTCGGCAATCATCCGGAGCATCTCGGCCGGCGAGGGGTCGCGTGTGCTCGTGGCCCCCGAATCGGCCGGCGAGTGGCTGAAAGTCCGCCTGGCGAACCTGGGGGTGATGTACCAGGCGACCCAGGCAATCAGCCATATCCTCGACGTCGATGAGCTCTTGCCGCGGATCTTGCAGCTCGTTTTCGAGTCGATCGTCGCCGACCGGGGCGCGATCCTGCTGACCGACGAGCGGGGCCGGCTGGAGCCCAAGGCCGTCCGCTGGCGAGGCGAGGCCGAGCCCGACCCCGACGAGCGCCTGACGATCTCCAGCACCATTATCGAGCACGTCCGCGAGACCGGCCAGGGCGTCATCACCACCGACGCCCCGGCCGACCAGCGGTTCGGTCCCAGCGAGTCGATCGTCGATTACGCCATCCGCGAGGCGATCTGCGTGCCGATCCGCGGCCGGCACACGACCCTGGGGGTCCTCTACGCCGACACCCGCTCGGGCGGCGAGATGGCCCGCGACGCGGCCGGCGACGTCCGGCCCAAGAGCCGGTTCACCCAGGAACATCTGACCCTCATGATCGCCATCGGCCACCAGGCCGGACTCGCGATCGAGAACTCCGAGTTCTACCAGGCCAAGATCCAGGCCGAGCGGCTGGCGGCGGTCGGCCAGACGATCGCCACCCTCTCCCACCACATCAAGAACATCCTCCAGGGTCTCCGTGGCGGCAGCTCCCTGATCGACCTCGGACTCAAGGAGAAGGACGACACGATCGTCCGACGCGGGTGGGGGATCGTTGAGAAGAACCAGACGAAAATCTACAACCTCGTCATGGACATGCTTTCGTTCTCCAAGGACCGCGAGCCGGCCCTCGAAGAAGCCGACCTGAACGAGACCGCTGCCGATGTGGTTGAGCTGATGCAGTCGCGTGCCAGCGAGCTAGGTGTGACGCTCGCCTGGACCCCCGCGGCCAACTTGCCCGCTGTCCTGATCGACCCCGACGGCATCCACCGCGCCGTTCTGAACGTCGTGACGAACGCCATCGACGCCTGTGAGGAGGTCGAGAGCGGACGGGTCACGGTCGCGACCGAGTGGGACGAGCCGGCCGCCACCGCCCGCCTGATCGTGGCCGACAACGGCGTTGGGATCGCCGAGGAAGACCTGGCCTCCGTCTTCCAGGTCTTCGCCTCGACGAAGGGCTCCCGGGGCACCGGCCTCGGTTTGCCCGTCTCCCAGAAGATCGTCCGCGAGCACGGCGGCCAGATCCGCGTCGCCTCCGAGGTCGGCCGCGGCACCCGCCTCATCCTCGAACTGCCCCAGCATCGAGCCGACGGCAAGCACCCGGACGACGCCTCGGGAACCTTGTCCTGAACCGACCGGAACGCCGGCCTTTTTGCCCCCTCAGCTCCGCACCGACCGCAACCGCCGCGACCGCTCCCGGAGCCCTTCCCACGGCGGTTCGAGCGACCTCGGCGCCTCGGTGGGTTCGTCCCCCAGCGGTTCCGGACGTCCAGATGCGTCCACCTGGACAAATTGCATGAGGGCATCCATCCAGGGCCCAATCTGTCCCGGTAGCGGGCTGCCGTGGAGCGCGACGACGACTTGCGCCCGGGCTCGATGGACCTCTGCTCCCCGGATCTCGACGACCCGGCCGATTGGCACCGGTACGTAGCAGCGAAGATCCAGCACCCGCTTCAAGACCAGGTTCGCCGAGGCGCCCGCCGCCCGGTAGGCGGTGGCATAACCAGCCTCCAGCGCCAGGGCGAGCAACGTGCCCGCGTAAAGCGTGCCATGATGGTTGGCATCACGCGGCAAGACCAACCGGTGCGTCAGCGTCTCGTCGAACATGGGTGAGTCCATCCGCCGATCGGCAGAACGCTTGAGGTCCTCGATTCGCGGGGAGCCTACCGCGCCGCTTCCGCTTCGGCAACGCTTCATGCTCCGTGGGCTTCGGACGCCAAGGCTCGCAACGGTTCGGACGCACCTTGAGGTTCGCAACGCCTTTGCCAGCGTCGGCCCTTTCGAGCGAGGGTTCGGTTGGTGTGATCCCGTTCGAAGGACAGCAAAACTTGACGCTTGACAAGTTGTTGCCGTCAGGCAATGCTGAACGCACCTCACGAACCGGGCTTCCCCAATCCCGCCGGTTCCATCGTGTCGCTTCCGCGTCACACTCGCAGCTTCATCCTAGGTTCCTCGAATACAAGCACGTTTTTCGTCGCCTCCACGATGCCGGCCACCAAGATGAGTGTCACAAGGGCCGGTCCAATCCGTAGGGTTTCTGGAGCCGATCGCGATTGCTTGCATTTCGACAGGCTCCCCTGAATTGTTTCATGCGGCCAGACGATCGACGCGAACCCGCCGGCCCCCGCGCCTGGCCCTGACAGTCATCCAGCATTCCCCCGCTTCCTGATTGCGATCCCTCGACCGTCGGTCGCGGGTTCAGAATGTTCGAGGATCTCGCTTCGCTCCCCCGGATCGCGGGAGACCCATTCTCGATGATGAGCCGATAAGTAAAGAAGGCACCGAGGAGGTCTCGACAACAACGATGTGTTGGGGGCATGGCCCCCGCGTTTCCGAGGTTTCGGGCTGCGCCCGGCGAATGGCTCGGGGTGTGGCTCGGATGGAAGTCCCTGCGAGGGCTCGCTATGCATCCCGCCATGACGGCATTCCTGGATCACCTTCGCGACGAGCGGCGCGCCTCCCCACATACCGTTCGCTCGTACACTGACGACCTGGGGGTCTTTGGAGCCTTCCTGACGGAAAAGCTCGGCGAGGGAGCCGACCCGACCGGTCTGGACACGCGACGCCTGCGAGCCTATTCGGCCTGGCTCAGCGGTCGCGGCTACGCGCCTGAGCACGGTGGCGCGTCGGCTGGCCAGCCTGCGTGCCTTCTACAAGTTCCTGCGGCGTCGGGGCTCCGTCTCAACCGACCCAGCGGGCACACTCCGCAACCCAAAACAACCCAAGCGTTTGCCGCGCTTGCTCCGCGTCGAGGAGGTGGTCCGTCTGCTCGACGGCATCCCGACAGCCGAGCCAGCCAGCGTGCGCGACCGGGCGATGTTCGAGACCCTCTACGGCGGTGGCCTGCGCGTCAGCGAGCTGGTGGCACTGGACCGGCCTGACCTGGATCTCGACAGCGGCCTGGTGCGAGCCCGTGGCAAAGGGCGTCGGGAACGGCTCTGTCCGGTCGGCCCGGAAGCTGTTCACTGGCTCGAAATTTGGCTGCGGCTCCGCCAGCCGCAGCATCCCGACGATCCGGCCGTCTTCCTCAACCGCTTCGGCCGCCGCCTGACGACCCGGAGCGTCGGCCGCTTGCTCCAGGGCCACCTCACGGCCCTCGGTCTCGACTGGGGTGCCAGCCCCCACACCCTCCGCCACAGCTTCGCCACGCATCTGCTGGACGGCGGCGCCGACTTGCGGAGCGTGCAGGAACTGCTGGGACACCGCCGGCTCACCACGACTCAGATTTACACCCATGTGACCCGGGAACGATTGATCGATGCGTACAAAGGTTCCCATCCCCGCGCCTGAGCCGGCCCGGAAGGCCGGTCGGACCTGCCCCGTTCAGGGCCCTCTTCTCCGGACGAGAGGGGTTTTGACGACGGCCCGGTCGTGACTTATATCCCTTGCAAGAACGCCCGCGGCGCTTGCCGGCTTTTCCGCATGTCGGCATGCGTCGCCGAGAACCAGGACGGCTCGCGACCCGTCCGCCTCTCCCCCCGGCCGGAGGAGTCCTCCCGGCCGGGTCCATCCCCGTTCTGTTCCTTCAGGGATGAACGACCGCCCGCGTCGCCGCGACGTGGTGGCCCTGGCGAGAGAGCGACTCCATGAGCCTACAACGCTTGCTGATCGTCCATCCCGACCCGTCGGTCCGTTCCCTGCTCGGTTCGATGCTGAAGACGATGGGGCACCGCATCGACGAGGCACCCAACGAGCGGGCCGCCGTCCGCATGCTCGAACACCATCCCGCCGACCTCGTGCTGGCCGGTCGTGAGCCCTGCGGCACCGAGACCGACGCCGACGCGATGGAGTTCCTCACCTACTTGCGACGCAAGTACCACGGACTCCCCGTTTTGATGCTCTGTCATGAGGTCCGGCCCGAGCGAACCCGCGAGGCGATGGTCCGCGGCGCCAACTCGGTCTTGCGGTTCCCGATGCCGGCCACACAACTCCGCGCCGCTGTCGCCCAGGCCCTGGATACGAGCCCCCGGCCTGCCGGCCCGGCCACCGATGAGTCCGCCGAGGCGGCTTCTCAGGTCGAGTCCAACGGCAATGGTCATGGCAATGGTCACAGCAACGGCCTTCACCCCACGTCCAGGGAGCCCGCCAACGGGCACGCCGCGGCCGGTCACGCAGTCTCGTTGCCGCGGCCTTGTCCGCCCGGCGAGGAGATCCTCGGTGAGAACCCGATGCTGCTCCAGGCCCTCGAACTGACCGAGGCGATCGCCCCCACGCGGGCCCCCGTGCTGATCGTGGGCGAACGGGGCACCGGCAAGACGCTCCTGGCGCGTCGGCTTCACCGCCTCAGCCCGAGGCACGCCTCGCCGTTCGTCGAGGTCTCCTGCTCGACCCTTAAGGAGCCGGCGCTGGAAGCGGAACTGTTCGGCCGTCGCAGCCACGGCCTCGGCGAGTCCGACCGACAGGGCAAGGTCTCCCAGGCTGATGGCGGCACACTCTATCTCGACGAGGTCGCCGCCCTCTCGCCGAATCTTCAATTCAAGCTGCTCCGTCTGATCCGCGACGGCGAATACGAGCCCGTCGGCTCGACGCACACGATCCACACCGACTGCCGGATCGTGGTCGGCTCGCGCGAGGACCTCAACCCACTGGTGGACGAGGACCGCTTCCGCTCCGACCTCTTTTATGCGGTGAGCGTCGTCACGATGAAGCTGCCTCCCTTGCGGCACCGCGACGGCGACCTACTCGGCCTGGCCGACTGGTTCCGCGAGCGTTTCGCCCGCGAGAGCGGCAAGCCGGTGTCCGGCTTCAGCGTCGAGGCTGTGAAGCTTCTCGAATCGCATGACTGGCCGGGCAACGTGCTGGAATTAAAGGCGACGGTCGAGCGTGCGGTGGTCCTCTGCCGCGGCAGTCAGATCGAGCCGGGCCACCTGGTGCTCGCTCCTCGTGAGTCATCAGCCGTCGCCCGCCTGTCCGGCCCGGGTCGCGACTCGACCTCGCGGGGCATCCTGCCGTTGAAGGAGGCCCTCGAAGGTCCTGAAAAGCAGCTCATCCTGGAGGCACTCCAGGCCCTCAACTGGAACCGCCAGGAAACGGCTCGGATGCTTGACATCAACCGTACCACTCTCTACAAGAAGATGAAGAAGTACGGCCTGCTCTTTGATGAGCCAGTCTGGACGAATTGAGCCGTTTGGAGAAACGTCCCACCGGCCCTACCGCGACTCCCGGCTCGCGGGCTCCGCCTGGTCGCGAGGCGCTTCGCGACCGTCGGCGGACTCCGAGCCGGCATCCTCGGCCTCGTCGTCCTCCGATTCATGAAACCAGCGTGCGACGAGCACATCGGTTGAGGAATGCGCCAGGATCGAGCCGGCAATGCAGAGCGCGGCCAGGGTGAAGAGGCGGTCGGCGTGCTCCCAATCGACCTTGTCGCGGTAGCCCTCCATCAGCACGATTAAGGAGAAGACGACCGAGGCGAACCCCTTGGGCCCGAACCAGCCGACGACCAGCCGCTCGCGCCGGTCCATCGGACTGCGGATCAGGGAAAGCTGGATCGCCAGGGGTCGCACCAGCAGGAGCGTCAGGACCACGAAGACGTAACCGCGGAACGGGATCTCACCGAGCATCGACAGCGAGATCAAGGCGCCGAAGACCAGCAGCGCCGAGAGTTTCAGCAACTCGGCCAGCAAGTCACCGAAACGGTGGAACTCGTTCTTGACCTCCGGCCCGACCGTGGCGATGCAGACCCCGGCCGAGAAGGCGGCCAGGTACGTGTTGGCGTGGATCAACTTGGCGAGGGCGTACACGGCCAGACCGATGGCGAATCCGAACAGAGGCCGATAGTCCGCGTGGGCCGAAAAGACCCGCAGCCTTTCCAAACGAACCACGGCCCAGGGAAGTGCCACGCCCAGGGCCACGCCCTTGACCACCTCGCCCGCCACCGACGCGGCCGGAAACGACTGGGACTCGACCATCGCGAGCATGGCGACGACCACCGGCAGGGCCATGCCGTCGTTGACACCACTCTCGACGTTCAGCAGATAACGAATCCGGTACGGAACCTCCTCGCGGCCGATGATCGCCGAGGCGAAGACCGGGTCGGTCGGGAGTAGCACGGCGCCCAGCAAGAACGCCTCATCCCAGGGCAAGCCGGCGACCCAGTGGGCCAGCACGGCTGTACCGAGCAGGGTCAGCGGCATACCGAAAAGCAAGGCCCGACCGGGAAGCTTCCAGGCATAGATCAGGTCGTGGAGGCTAAGACGCATGCCGTCGGTAAAGAGCACGCTGAAGAGCGCCAGCTCGGCGAAGGTCGAGACGACGGGATTGGACGGGTCGAGGTCAATCAGGCCGAACTGGCCCTGGCCGAAGAGGAAGCCAACGAACAGGAAGAGTACGGCCGTCGAGATCACGCTGCGCTCGAGCCAGTTCCGAGATCAGGACGGCCAGCAAAAGGGTGACAGCAAAGATCAGCACGGCGGTCATGGCGGTCCCTCGACGTTCGGAATCGACGCGGGGACCGCAACCACGGCCCCGATCGCCGACTCCTGCCCGCACGAACCGGGCCATTCGCGCTGGGGGAGGGATCAGGAGATCTTCCAGACGACCAGGGCGAGCCAGCAGGCGGCGGCCACGACAGCCGCCGCCGTCCGACCGACCAGACCGCGGTGCAGGTCGAGCCAGAGCCCCATGCTGAAGTCGGTCGCCCGACCGTCGAAGGCGCCGTGGGCGCCGTGGTCCTCGGCCTCGTCCACGGGATGCCAGAGGTTGTCGGGGCGTTCCGGGTTGCGGGGCTCGCTGGTCTGCTGGGCCTTGTAGCCGTTGCGACCGAGCCGGCGGTCGGCATAGGCGGGGAAGAACTGGTTGCCCCAGACAGCCTTCATCGTCGGCCAGCCGACGAGAATCTCGCGACGGTCGTGATCGACGCCGAAGAGGATCGCCTCGGCGGCCACCTCCGGCTGGAAGATCGGCGGTACGGGCTGCCCCTTGTTCGGCAATCGGCTCTTGACCCAGCGGAACTGCGGCGTGTTCAGCGCGGGCATATGAACGGTCGTGACCCGGACCCGGCTACCGTCATGGTACAGTTCCGCCCGCAAGCGAGTCGCAGAACCCCTGCATCGCGTGCTTGCTGGCGCAGTAGGCCGACTGGAGCGGGATGCCCCGATAGGCCAGGGCCGATCCGACCTGGAGGATCACGCCTCGGTCGCGCGGCAGCATCCGCTTGAGGGCAGCGAGCGTTCCATGAACATAACCCAGGTAAGTCACCTCGGTCACACGCCGGTATTCTTCGGGCTTCATCTCCTTGATCGGCGAGAAGACCGAGAGCATGGCGACGTTGACCCAGACGTCGATCGGTCCCAGCTCGCGTTCGACCGTCTCGGCGGCGGCCTCGACGGCGTCGGGGTCGGAGACATCCGCCGGGATCACGATGGCCTGTCCGCCCAGTTCCTCGACCTCGCGCTTCGCCGCTTCCAGTCCAGCGCGTCCCCTGGCGATCAGACCGATCTTCGCTCCCCGTTTGGCGAAGCCGCGGACCGTGGCCCGTCCGACGCCGGCCGAGGCTCCCGTGATGACCACGACCTGCGGCCTCGACGGGCTCCGGCTCGCCGTCGCCCGGTCGCTGCTCCAGCCAGGCATCACCCGGCCCCCAAAGTGCCGACCAGCCGCCGCCGAGCTTGGCGGATCGCGAGCCCGGCACGGTCGCGAAGGCGATGAGGAGCCCGCCAACGGCCGTGCTGTTGAACGTCGCCGCCCAGCCGAAACCGAGCATCCAGGGGGCTAGCAGGAGCCAGAGCCCCAGCACGATGTTCACCCGACGGACCGGCCGCACGACCTCCCAGATCGCGACTGTCGCGAACGTCACCGCCAGCGGCCCCACGATCCGGTCGTTCACCGCCGATCGCTCCGCATCACCGAGCACCGCAGGCGCCGCCATCAGCCAGACGCCCAGAGCGATATTCGCGAACCGTGCCCACATACCGGAAACCCCCGGAAACAAGTAAGCCAGAACCAATCGAATCAAAATTCAAGGTCGTGATTCAGCTTGACGCTTCCTCGCCGCCATCGAGCCCCCAGAAGGCCCGCCAGACCGAGCCGCCACGGCGATGGACGCGAACGAGGTACTGCGAGCTGGCGAGGACCTCATCCATCGCCGGGCCGATCATGGCGATCGAGATGGCGGCCGAGGCCAGACAGAGCGAGCACCAGGCGTTGAAGACGACCGGCTGGAGGATCACCAGCAAGATGCTGACCGCTCCCAGCGGCCCGACGGCGATCCCGAAGAGCACCACAATCCAGGGCATCGTCCGCCAGCGAGCCCGGCCGCCGATTAGGCCGGTTACGGCGTCGATCAGGTAGCCAAAAGCCCCCAGCGCGGCGTCGGAAACGGGCAGGACCTTCGAGACCCACGAGTTCAGGATCTTGACGCTGCCCTCGCCGAAAAAGGGGTCCCAGACGGTCTTCACGACGCGGTACTGGTAGAGCGTCAGGTACGTTGCGATCGCGAATCCGACGAGTGCCAGGCCGACGATCGGGAGCCGTTCCGACCATGAGGCGGGGTTGTACGACCAGCCGGGCGGGACCTCCGGCCCGGGGGGGGCGGCCTTCGTCCGATGGGTTGCCGTGGCGCTCGCGCTCATCGCCGATTCTCCTCGATGCTCACCTCGAAGTCGCGGCCGGACCAGTCCTCATCCCCCGGCTCGACCACCCGGAACCGCACGAGCCTGGTCCACATCCAGGTCCGGCCGTCGGAAGGTCGAGGACATGCAAACCCAGGCCCGTCGTGGCGCGATTCCGCCTGCCGGTCGTCGTCTCCGGCCTCCTCAAAGCCGCGAGCCGACCAGCGAACCACGACCGATCGCGGCAAGATCAGGCGGAGGATGGTGCCCGACGGGATTGCCGGCGCTGGCAGTTGGTCCGCCAGGGAGTGAAGCGGGACCGCGTCCGCTCGACGAGGTAGCGGCGCATGGTCTGCGGCGGGGTGTCGAAGACGCAGCCATCCGCCATCGAGCGGCGGAGCTTCACGTACTCGGCATGCGCCCAGGCCAGCGGCATGGCCGAGCCCGTGGGTTGGCCGGGGAAAAGCCCTCGATCGGGGACCGGCTCGGTGTCCCAGACCTGCTCCGGGATCATCCCGCCCGGCCCGGCGAAGGCCGCCATCACGCCGAGCAGCCGCTCGGCCTCGTCACGACGGCCCGCAGCCAGCTCGTAGTGGGCCCGCTCGCCGGTCAGGAGCGGCCAGGCCCGGCCATCGCCGCGATTGCCGATGTCCGACAACGGGGAACCGTCCTCGTACTCGCCGTAGCCGTCGCCGTTGTAGCGGTGCCAGCTCGGCCCGAAGGGGGTCTCGACCTTCGTCAGCTGCGTCGAGGACCCGCAACGTGTTGACGATCCTCGGGTCGTCCGCCGCCCGCAGACCGAAGCGGACCAGGGCGAGTGCATCGGGGCTCACGACCTCGGTGATCGGCAGATTCTTGTCGCGGGAGCGGGGCGGGTTGCCGAGTCCGTGCCAGCTCGTCGATCACGGGCGAGCGATCGTCTTCCACATCGGTCGGCACGATCCGCACGTAATAACCCTCGACGCCCACCCGGTTCGCCAGCTCGGTGCCCGTAACGTAGAGCCAGCGTTCGATGTCGTCGTTCCAGGCGTCGGCGGTCTCGCGGAGGAAGGCGGCGAGTCGGGCTCGCCGTGCGCCTCGGCTTGTTCGGCGGCGACGAGCAAGGCAGCAATGGTCAGCCGAGCGTGAACGGCGTATAACCGCGCTCGTTCTCCCACCGGTCTTCCTGCGTGGCCGGGCCGAAGCGCGACGATATAGCGGGCGGCTTGCCGGACCATCGGCCAGTAGGAGGCCCACTCCGAACCGCTCAAGGCGCCCTCCCGGGCGAGCAGGTCAAGAAGCAGGATGGGGATCGCCGTCTCACCGAGCTGATGCCCGCCCCAGAACGGGGCACCGCTGACCCACATATTCTGCGGCCAGTGGCCATCGTCGTCCTGGGTGTCGCGGAGATAATCGAGCGAGCGGCGCGCCTCTTCAACGGCCCCGGCGGCGAGCAGGCCGCACGGCGGACATGGCCAGGTCGCGTGGCCAGACCAGGTGATAGCCGCCGCATCGCCTCGAGCGCTTCCTCTCCCTTGGCGAACCCCCAGGGGATCGCGAAGCTGGCGATCGCGCAGCCGGGAACCGTCTTGCCCTGGTGCGCCCGGAGCACCATCGTGCTCGTCCGGTACAGGTCCGGTCCAGAAGCCGGATTCGGAGCCAGCGGGCGGAGCCGATCCTGCCAGTCGTCCCAGCCCGATTGATACGATCTCCACAAGTTGTCGCAAATCCTCGAGCAGGCAGGACCGCGCCCGGTGCGCCGCCTCGAACGCATCGGGACCGAAGCCGATCGCCAGGAGGAACTCGTCGGCGCAGTGCCCGATCGACCCGCCCCGTCAAGGCGACGTTTCCCTCCTCGGCACGGTCGTACTGCCAGGTCATCCGGCCGTGCTTCGCCAGGTCGGTCGGACCATCCGAGACTGCCGACGAAGCCGACCGAACGCCCGCCAGGGAGCCGAGCAGGCCAGGGCCAGGGCGTTGCCGTCGTGGGAGGCCACAGCATCGGCACGCCATTGTGCTCGCCTAGCCAGCCGGTATTGTTCCTCCCCTCGGCCTTTCAGACGGGGGTGAAGCACGCATGGATCGGCCTAGCAACTCCCCTTCGACCCGCACCCTCATGAGGACCGCATCCTGATACGGATGCGCCAGAACCGTCTTCTCGATCCGGAATCGGTCTTGCTTGCATTTGTTCACCATGCGATACGCTGGCACGCCGTCCGTCGAGGGAGGCGATCGTATGCTCGCAGTCCTCCTGCTCGTCGGCGACGAACCCCTTGCCGTCGGCCACGATCAGGGTCAGGTCGCGGGTCGCCGGTCAGTCGATCCGGGGGTAGAAGATCTCGCTGACGACACCTCGGGCCAGGGTAAACCAGACGAGGCTCGTAGAGCTTGTCGAGGGCGTCAGGGCCGTGCCGACGCCGCACTTATCGGCAAAGAACCAGCGGGAGGGGTCGCCGGGCCGGCCGGGAGCTTTTCGGGTTTTCGACGCCATATCGGCGTGCTCGCTTCCGAGGACAAACAGCGGGATCACGAGCGGTCCTGCCGACCGACCGGCCGCCCACAGACGCTGGGGGGGCTGCGATGTCGAGGGCACACGACCCGGCTCCCTTTCGCGGGCGCGGGGACCGTTCGACGGTCTCCCGACGACCGCGGAGTTCGCGGCCCGGAACCCTCTTCCGCGCCCGCTATCGAGCTGCAATATCGATGCCAGGCGTCTTCCGCAACAACGATCCGGCGGCCCCGATGACGATTGCTGGTCTGTCATGACGAACACACGCGCATGTCGGACGCGAGCCGGTCGTCGAGAACATCCGCTCATGCCAAACGACGTCGGCGGCCCGAAGCGGTCTGGCCGATTCGAGCCCGCCCCCAGAGAAGCCAAGGAGGAAGCCCGATGGCGACCGTCGCACAACTTTTCGAGAATCGCGAGCCAAGGCCGGCCGCGCGATCGAGACCCTGAGGCGGTCGGGCGTCCCGGCCGAGGACATCAGCCTGGTGCTTCGCGACCTCCAGGGAGACGGTCCATGCCGAGCCCGTGGACACCGAGCTCGGGTACCGACGCCACCACGATCGGCGCCGCCAGCGGCGGCCTCCTCGGTGGTATCGCGGGTCTGCTCGCGGGTGTAGGAATGCTGGCGATTCCGGGCATCGGGCCGGCACTCGTGGCCGGGCCGATCGCGGGCCTGCTCGCGGGCGGGGCCGTCGGCCTGGGCATCGGCGGCGTGATCGGGGCGCTCGTCGATCTGGGCATCCCCGAGGAGGAGGCCCGCGACTACCATCGGGTGTCGAGCGAGGCGGCATCCTCCTGCTCGCCCGCGTACCGGACGGCAGCGAACCCCAGGCCCTCGGGCTGCTCGAAGGGGTCGGGGGGCGTCCGCTGGCCGAGCACCGGACCCGCTGGGAAGCCGACCCCGACTACCGCTACGAGGTGGAACACGACGGGATCGAGACCGTCCAGCATCCCGAGCCCGCCCGCGTTGCCGGGATCGGGCCGGACCAGTGACGCCGCGGGCGGCGCGGTGCTCGGAGGCGCCGGAGGGGCCTTGATCGGCGGCCTGGCAGCCGGGCCGATCGGCGCCGTGGCCGGGGCGGCGGTCGGCGGCCTGGCGGGAACGACGGTCGCCGAGGCGATCGATTATTCCCACGTCGAGCCCGAGTTCCGCCGCGAATGGGAATCAACCGCCGACCGCGACCGTCCCGCCTGGGAACGGGCCAACCCGGCTTACCGCTACGGCTGGGAGAGTGCCCAGCATCCCGAACATGGTCGCCGGACCTGGGACGACGCCCGCCCCGCGCTCCGCAGCGCCTGGCGCGAGGGCACGTCCTGGGACGAGGCGGAACCGCTCGTCCGCCACGGTTGGGAACGCCGCTCCACCTATCGAGGACGCTGAACCATGCCGGACCCCAGAGACCGCCCCGCCCCCCTGCTCCGTCGCCCGACGAGAAGCAGGAACCGGAGCACACCCAGAAAGGTGAGGCCCCTGAATCACCCAGGCCGGACAGCCCCGCGGTGGAACCTCTCCGCGAGGCGCCCGGCCTCGTCGATCCCCGGCCCGAGATCCCGGGTCCCGATTTCCTCAAATGAGGAACGGCAGCACTCGGGCTATTCGCGGCTGCGATCGTCCACCGATCGGCCTCCCCGACTCGTGCGGGGGGCGTCGCGGAGGGGCTCGACGTCGATCAAGACGAGCAACTCGGTGTCGGTGGGCATCGTGCCCGGGATGCGCAGATTGAGGAAGCCGGTCTTCGACTGGAGGATGCCGGGCGTGATCCCGCCGGAAATCAGGAGCGTCTGGCCGAGCGGCCAGTTGGGCACGGTCTGGTTCAGCCGCGTCTCGGCAACCTCGGGCACGTCGAGAGCCATCTCGTTCGGCCCGATCTCGCGGCGGACGAGGATTCGTGAGCGGTAGAGCCGCTTGACGGTCGTCGCCTTCAGGTCGATCGCGGCGTCGAGCATGTCGCCGTCATAGTTCAGCAAGGGGCTGAAGCGGAGGATAATCCCCTCGTTGAGCTTCTGAACGCTCGGCTGGAACCCCAGTCCGATGGCACTGTCGCGCTGGGGATGGGCGAAGTATTCGAGCGGCTTGGTCGTATCGACGGTCAAGGTCTGGCCGTTGACCAGCTTGACCGTCCGATCGGCCAGGGCCCGGAAGCCGGTGTAGCTGAGCAACTGCATCTCGACGAGCTTCAGGTCGTCCGGCCCGAGTGTCCAGAGTTGCTGGCCGTGCGGTCCGGTACCGACGCGATTGAGCCGCGAGTGGACGGCGTAGCGCCAGCGGGGGTCCTGCGCGGCGAAGAAGCGGACGCGGACCTGGAGCAGATTGGCCGTCGAGTCAATGAATCGCTTGACCATCTCTTCCACTTGCCGGAGCCAGCGCGGGCTATGATAAGCCCGGAGCTGGGCGCGTCCGGCGCTCAGGACGGCGATCTTCTCGCCGTGCCAGATGGCCGAGCCGGTCCGTCGGAAGATCCACTCGATGATGGCGTTCTGGGGCTCGGGGTTCTCCGGACTGTAGGCGAGGCTGGTGTAATGCGCGATGTCGTAGCTTCGCCAGACCTGGCCGGCCTCCTCGCGGAAGTTGGCGGGGGGTACGTCGGGCTCGGGGGCGGCCTCGGGAACTTGGCGGAAGCCTTCGCCCTCCGGCGGCAAGTCGGTCTCGTCGCCGAACCGCTCGGCCGGTCGCGGCGGGGAGACGGGGCGTCGGCGCGGGGCCTCTTCGAACCCGCGATCGAGGGGCTCCTGAGCGCGAAGCGTTGCGGGGAGCAAGCCGCCCGTCAAGAGGCTGAGCCATAGGGCTTTGCGCCGATTCATGCCAGGGGCCTCCCTGCCTTGCTGGCGTTCTGGCTTGCGAAGGAAACGGTCCGGGATCGAGCATCCAGGCTCTGCGGACCGTCACATCGGCCTGATTAACAATTCCCCATAAACACCACGTCGGCCCTTTTCCGCCACCGCGCCGGCGCTGGCTCAGGGCTTCGGCGAGCGGGCGCCGGCCTCCGCCGCGCGGGTGACGACGATCTTCGGGGCATATCCCGCGACCGATCGGCCGTCCGGCAACCGCGCTTCCTGAACCGTGAAATCGATGCCGATCACCTCTCCCAATCTCGGAGCCGACTTCGCGAACGGCCGGACCAGCACGAGCCCGATCGCGCTCGCCGCCACCAGGATCATCAGCGAACCGATCGTCCAGCGAAGCCGACGCCCGTGCCGTTCTACCACCACGACACCCTCGACTGGGTATGGAACTCCCCGCACGATGAAGGGCCGACGGGCCGGACCTTAGCAGAGTGGCTGGAATCCCTCAAGGCCGGTTCGGCCGTAAGGTGTGTGCTTGCACACTCGACTAACCGCTCAGCCCACGTAGCGGCCGATCAGGAGGCTGGCGTTGTGGCCGCCGAAGCCGAAGCTGTTGGACATGACCCGATCGACCTTCACCTCGCGGGCGTGGTGCGGGATGTAGTCGAGGTCGCAATCGA
The DNA here is from genome assembly GCA_963752755.1 of uncultured Planctomycetales bacterium. Lineage (GTDB taxonomy): Bacteria > Planctomycetota > Planctomycetia > Isosphaerales > Isosphaeraceae > CAVVZJ01. Next base: position 417,189 of record CAVVZJ010000022.1, read on the forward strand.
AGTCAGGGTGGTCCAGGTTGATCGTCGGGGGCAGGACCCCGGTATGGATCGCCAGGGCCGAGGCGACCAGCTCGACACCACCGGAGGCGCCGAGGAGATGGCCGAGCTGGCTCTTGGTACTCGAGACCATCAGGCTCCTGGCCTGTGGGCCGAAGACGGCCTTCATGGCCTTCGTCTCGGCGATGTCGCCCAGGCCGGTGCTGGTGCCGTGGGCGTTGATGTAGCCAACGGCGTCGATCGGGCAGCGAGCGTCTTCCAGGCAGTTGCGCATGGCGCGGGCGGCGCCGCGGCCTTCCTCGTCGGGGGCGGTGATGTGGGTACCGTCGGCCGACATGCCGTAGCCGAGAAGCTCGGCATAGATCCGGGCGCCGCGGGCTCGAGCAAACGACTCTTCTTCGAGGATCAGGATGCCGGCCCCTTCCGCGAGGACGAAGCCGTCGCGGTCGCGATCGAACGGCCGGCTGGCCTTCGTCGGCTCATCGTTGCGGGTCGAGAGCGCCCGCATCGAGGCGAAGCCGCCGAGGCCCATATGGGTGATCGCGGCCTCGCTACCGCCGGTGATCATGGCGTCGGCCCAGCCGTCCTGGATCAACCGGAAGGCGTCGCCGATGGCGTTGGCGGCGCTGGCACAGGCGGTGGCGACGGCCGAGCAGGGGCCGCGCAGGCCGTAGCGGATCGAGACCTGGCCGCTGCCGGCGTTGACCATCAGCTTCGGGATCGTGAACGGGCTGATCCGCGACGGGCCCTTCTCCATCAAGGTGCGGTGCTGGGCCTCGAACTCGTTCAAGCCGCCGATGCCCGAGCCGATCAGGACGCCGGCGCGGTGGGGCGGCATGGAGGCGAACTCCACGCCCGAATCCTTCACGGCGCCGTCGCTGGCCAGCAAGGCAAACTGGGCGAAGCGGTCGAGCCGCCGGGCCTCCTTGTGGCCGAACAGGGCGTCCTCGTCCCAGTCGTGGACCTGGCCGCCGAAGTGGACCTTGAACTCGGTGGTGTCGAAGAGCGTCAGATTGCTGACTCCGCTCCGGCCCTCGCAGAGGCCCGACCAGAACGGGTCGAGTGCCCGTCCCAGGGCGGTGACCACCCCCATGCCCGTGATGACGACGCGGCGCGACATGACTTTCGTGCGGTCCTTCGGATCTTCCCGGATCGGGATCTGGTTTGGATGGCGGCGAGGCGACGAGATCGGCTGGGATGGGAACACCACCGGCGAGATCGGGCCACCTCCGAACCCGGAGTGGCCAGACCCGCCGCCTGGCACCACGGAGCGGCCCCGGAGCCGCCTTGGTGCTCATAAATGCTCACTTGTTTGCGTGTTCCTCGATGTACTGGATCGCCTGGCCGACCGTCTGGATCTTCTCGGCCTCCTCGTCCGGGATCGTGATGTCGAACTCCTCCTCGAACTCCATGACGAGCTCGACGGTATCGAGCGAGTCGGCACCCAGATCATTGACGAACGAGGTTTCGCGGGTGATCTGGTCCTTGGCGACACCCATCTGCTCGCTGACGATCTCGATGACGCGTTCTTCCACAGACACGGGGAGACCTCCTAAGCTTATCTCAACTCGGTCGGCCCGCGTCCGGCCTCGGCGCGGCGGCGACGATTCCTGCTGGTTGATCGGTTGTTCGGCCCTTGAGGATGAGACGATCTGGCGCGGCAGCCCCAGAGCGTCACAACTTAGCAATCCCGGCCCGAAAAGTCCAGAACGGTCCCCGGTTAAGCAACGGCGGTGTGGCGACTTACTGCCGATCTACGGCCGCCCCAGAGGCTCAGGCGGTCATGCCTCCATCCACGGCAATGACCTGGCCGGTCAGATAACCGGCGCCGGGGCCAGCTAGGTAGCAGACCAGATCGGCGATGTCCTCGGGCCGGCCGAGCCGGCGGACCGGGACGCGCTCCTTGACCTCGGCCTTGACCTTCTCCGGCAGCACGTCGGTCATATCGGTCTCGATGAAGCCCGGGGCCACGGCGTTGACGGTGATATTCCGGCTGGCCAGTTCGCGGGCGACGGTGCGGGTGAACCCGATCACGCCCGCCTTGCTCGCCGAGTAGTTTGCCTGGCCGGGGTTTCCCATCAGGCCCGAGACGCTGGAGACGTTGATGATCCGGCCGTAACGCTGCCGCATCATCAGCGTACCGAGCGCGCGGGTGAAGTAGAAGACGCTATCCAGGTTCGTCTTGATGACGTCCGCCCAAGCCGCGTCTTCCATCCGCAATAACAGACCGTCGCGGGTGATCCCGGCGTTATTGACCAGGACATGAACCTTCTCGAATCTCGCCTCCACTTGCTCGACAATCCGCGCCACGTCCGCCGACTCGCCGACATTCCCAGCGAAGCCCTCGGCGGTGCCGCCAGCCTCGCGGATCGCCTCCAGCGTTCCGGCCAGGCCCTCGACGCTGCGCGCGACCCCGGCGACCGACGCGCCGCAGGCCGCCAGTCGCTCCGCGATGGCGCGGCCGATGCCCCGCGAGGCGCCGGTGACCAGCGCGACCTGTCCGCTCAAATCGACCCGGCAACCCGGTTTCGGTTCCTGGGGTTCGGCCATGATCGGGGCATTCCTTGGGGTGGCGTGGAGAGGCCGGCCTCGTCGCCGACTGGGCAGGGCGCGGGCATTATCGTCGGGGCGATCGCAACCGATCAACCCCAATTCCCAAGGGCCGCGGAGCCTGGCTCGGGGAAGAAGTCAATCGGCGAGGGGCCGTTCCGTCGGATGTCGAATGCGATTTCGCTTGACTTTCGCCCTGGACGTTGGATCATGAAATCTGGGATGTCGTCTCATCGATAACGACCGGCCTCACGAGGGGGTTCCGCTCCTATCGAGAATCGGGCGACCTCCCAATCTCGCGGTCAACCTGCTCGCGACGGGCTGGGGAGCCGGCTATGAGAGCCCCCGCCGCGCGGCGCTGCTCGTGCCGCGCCGTGGGGGTTTATCTTCCACCGACGCAGCCTCGAAGGAGCGTGTCCGATGTCCACGACCCACGAGAAGGTGATCGTCACCGACCGGATGTGTGCCTGCCACGCCGTGCATACCCACCATGTCCACCATCGCGACTTCCCCGAGGTTCACGTCGAAGGGCTGACGCCCGGCGACGCGGCGACGCATCTGGTCGATCGCTTGACGAGCGTTCTCGACAGCGCCTCCAGTCATCATCATCGCGAGAAGGTGGAGCAGGCGATCGATGATGTGCGCGAGTTCATCGATCAGAACCCGCCAACTGGACTCGCCGAGGCGACGACCGACACGGCACCGTTGCATCCCGAGTCGGCCCTGGCCTTCGACGTCCGGCCGCTGGGCGCAGCCCTGGTCGAGGCCCGCTCCGCGCCGCTCATCAAGACCGACGCCATGGAGGTCATCCGCATGGTCGTCCGCCAGGACAAGGAGATCCCGACCCACCAGGCACCCGGCGAAACCACCGTGCAGTGCCTCGAAGGCAAGGTTGATTTCCACGTCGGCGGCACGACTCACCGGCTGATCCCCGGCCAGTTGATCCACCTCCGCAAGGGTGAGCCGCATGCCCTGGTGGCGATGGAAGACTCGTCGCTACTGGTGACGATCGCGCGCCGCTGAGGCCAGGGCCGGGTGAGGGCTCGCCTTCCCGGCCCTCACCCTCACCGCGCCGGCACGCTCGTGCAAGGCACCTTGCGGTTGATCCGCTTGAGCAATCCGGTCAGGACCCGGCCGGGGCCGATCTCGTAGAAGGTGTCGAAGCCGTCGGCGAGCATTCGGCGGATCGACTCCTCCCAGCGGACGCCCGTGGTGACCTGCTCGGCCAGGGCGCGGCGGATCGCGTCGGGGTCGTCGGGATGAGCGACGGCGCTGACGTTGGAATAGACGGGAATCCGCGGACTGCGGACCTCGACGGCCGCCAGAGCCTCGGCCAGTCGCTTGTCGGCGGGCTGCATCAAGGGGGTATGGAAGGCGCCGGCAACGGCCAGAGGCACGGCCTTCATCGCCCCCAACGCGGTCGCGCTCGCCTCGACCTGCCCGAGCGCGGCCCGGTCGCCGGAGACGGCGACGTTGCCGGGACAGAGCATGTTGGCCTTCCAGATCCGGCCGTGCTCGGAGACCTGACGGCAGAGTTGGTCCACCTTCTCGTCATCGAGCCCGAGGAGGCTCACCATGCCGCTCGGCGTGGCCTCGGCGGCCTCCTGCATGGCCTGACCACGACGGCGGACAATCTCCAGGCCGGTGGCGAAGTCCATCGACCCGGCGAAGACCAGAGCCGTGTACTCACCCAGGCTCAATCCCGCAGCCCCGGCGGCCTGCTCGACGAGCTCGGGTTGTTCCGACTTCAATCCCTCAAGCGCCGCAAGGCTCGCGACGAAGATCGCCGGCTGGCTGATGTCGGTGGCGTTCAACCGCTCAGCGGGTCCGTCGAAACAGACGGCACGGAGGTCGAAGCCGAGAATCTCGTTGGCACGGTCAAACAAGACCCGAGCGGCCGGCACCTCGCGATCCAGCTCGCGACCCATGCCAACGGCCTGAGCACCCTGGCCGGGAAAGAGAAAGGCGATCTTGGGCATGGTTATAAGTCACTGGTCATGGGTCACGAATCACTGGTCATGGGCATGCTGCCACAGGAGCAATCGGACGAGCAGTACCGACTTCCGGCCCGAGGAAGTCGGATCTACGGCTCCTCGCCCGGGTCCGAGGGCCAACCAACGGAGTGGTCAACCCCCGTCGCCGTCGCTTCTAGACCAAGGACCCCTGCCCCTCGTCGGCGACCGGTGGGGCCTCGGGGGCGGAGGCGAGCGCGGCGACGATCTGGGCGCTAATGCGGTCCTCGGCCATGATCGCGGCGACGCGCAATGCGTTCTTGATGGCACGCTGGTCGCTAGAGCCGTGACAGATGATGCAGGCCCCCTTGATCCCGAGCAACGGGGCGCCGCCGAACTCGTGGTACTCGAAACGCTGCTTCAACTCCTTCAGACCGGAGACGACAGTCTGGCCATCCTCGGGCGAGAGCCGCGGCAGGAGCGAGGCCAGCTCCTTCTTCAACTCCGTGAAGAGGAATTCGACGGCCCCCTCGCCTGACTTCAGCAGGATATTGCCGGTGAACCCCTCGCAGACGATCACCCGGGCGCGGCCGTCGTGGATGTCGCGACCCTCGACGTTGCCGACGAACCGGGAGGCGAACGGGCCGGACTTGAACATCAGCGCGCGCGGCGCGGACCAGTTCGTTCCCCTTGTCCTCCTCAGCACCGACATTGAGCAGGCCGATCGTCGGCTCGGGCACGTTCAGAACGTGCTCGGCGTAGACGGCCCCCATGACGCCATACTGGTAAAGATCTTCGGGCCTGGCGTGCATGTTGGCGCCGACGTCGATGACGACGGCGGGCCCCTGGTGGGTCGGGTAGATCGCGGCAATGCCAGGCCGGCGGACGCCCGGAAGGAACATCTTGGCGTTGAACAGGCCGGCGCCGACCATCGCGCCGGTGTTGCCCGCCGAGACGACCGCTTTGGCCTCGCCAGCGGCCATCAGGCCCCAGCACTTCGAAATCGAGTTATCTCGCTTGCGGCGCAAGCGCCTCGACCGGCTTCTCGTCCATGCCGACAACCTGGCTGGCGTGGACGATTGGCAGGCGGTCGCGGGGTGCGTCCGGAAAACGGTCCAGCTCGGCGGCGACGCGATCCTGATCGCCGACGAGCACGACCGTCATCGCGGGATCGGCCTGGACAGCTTGAACGGCTCCCTCCACGATCGGTCCGGGGGCATAGTCGCCCCCCATGGCGTCCAGGGCAATCCGCATCGCTGAGCGTCTCCGGGAAAGGCGGGCTCGCATTCGGCTCGGCCACCGACCGACGCGGACCTGGCCGCGTCTGTGCCGGTCGATCGGCCAGGGGCTCCGGGAGGGAATGACGATCGCCTCGGTCCGGGGCGTCGTGAGAATGCCCTGGCCGAGGCGTGCTCCAGTACGTATCGTAAAAAGTGGCTCATGCCAATGTCAAGAACCCGGAAGCAGCCGGCCGGACGATTGCCCGCTCCGGTGCGACCTCGGTCGGACCCTCTCTCCCAGGCCTCCGCCAGCGGGCGGGGGGCCCGATGCCGGATCGAAGCCCGGGCCGTCGTCCCGAAGCAGCCGGCGGGCAACCGCCACCTTGACGCTCTCCGGCGGCGAGCCATGGGTACCAACTCCACGGAGTCCGAGTCGGCCTCCGTCTGTCGGGTCAGTAGCCCCCGGCCCTGCTCAGGTCAATCCGGAGGGGAGTCGGTCCGACCGCACTTTCGTCGGACCGACTCCCCATTTCCGGACTTTGACGGAACGACCCTCCCACAGCATCGTCCGGGCTGTGCTCAACCCCGTTGTCGGCGGTTGCGAAGGAGGAACTGGCTGTACTGCCGGGCCGCCTGGATCTCCGGAGGCGGGACGTACTGCGCCAGGGGCGTGACCATCCGGCCGTCGCTGGTGAACTGGGCCACGAAATTCTGGCCCGAGCGGGTGTACAGGCCGGGGAACGGGATGTAATACCGCTCGTCCAGCGGGTTGCCAGCCAGGTCGGTCACGCCCGGCGCCGAGATCTGGAAAACGTAGGTGCCGCGTTGCATGCGGGACAGGCCGGCAAACGTCAGCGTGGCCGTCTGCTGGGTGTTGAGCGCGGGCGGCGAGAGGCTCAGGCCGCTGACCGACAGCGTCCGGTTCTGGCCGGGGCCAGCAATCGAGAGCGAGAAGTTGCCAACGTTGGCCAGTCCGGCGGTCGAAAGACCGCTGGCGGCGTCGGCCAGGGTGACCTGGATCTGCCCGGTCGAGGGATCGACCACCACTTGCTGGACCTTCGGTCCCTGGGTGTCGATGATCAGCGGGCCGGACGTGGAGGTCGGCTGAAGCGTGGTCAGCGTGCTGCTCAACTGACCGTTGGCGTCGATGGCCTGTGCGGCCACTGCGAACGTGCCATCGCCGAGTGGCAAGGTCTTGGACTGCCAGTGGCCACTGGCGTCGGCCGTGGTCAGGGCCAGGGGAACGAACGTGCTGGTTCCGGTTGGCACCGCCATCAGCATCACCCGGGCCCCCGGCTCAGCCTGACCGCCGAAGGTCGGCGTGCTGGTGCTGGACACGTTCGCGGCCAGGGGGCTCGCCGAACCGCCCATCAGGCTGCCGGTCAGGGTGAAGAGGCGGGGCGTGACGTTCGCGCCAGCGCCGGTGGCGGTGGTGCTCCCGGCCGAACTGGTCACGATCACGCCCAGCGGGAACTGACCCGAACGGTCGTAACGGTGCGAGCCGACCACGTTGAAGCCGCCCTGGCCGTTGGCCACGACCTGGCCATCCGACGTGGTGCCATCGCCCCAGCGAATGACCGCCGAGAACTCGCCGATGCGCGGCGTCGGATCGGCGTCCTGGAACGTCGCCACGACGAGGTGATCAACGTTCGTCTTCGAGACCACGTCGACCACCTTCCCCTGAGCCGTCAGCGGCGCGTCAGTGACATCGATCTGGCCATTGGCCGACGACTGCTGACCGCCGGGACCGCTGACGATCACCGACACGCCGTAGGTGCCGACGTCGTCGTAAGCCTTGCTACCGCGAATCTCGAAGCGCTGGGACTTGGCGTTGAAGCTGATCTTGGCGTTCTGGGTTGTCGTGCCGTCGCCCCATTGAATCCTGGCCTGGAAATCGCTGGCCTGAGCGATGGGGTTCAGGCTGATGAACGAGCCGACGAGGCCCTGGAAGTTCTGGCCCTCCTGGGGCTGAGCCTTCGTCTCGATCTGCGCCGAGATCGGGGCGGGTGGGACGGTGATCGTACCCTTGGCGACGTCGCTGGCGCCGCCCACGCCGTCCGAGATCGTCGCGTGGAACTCGTAGGTACCGGGCAATCGGTAGGCGTGCGGGCTCCGGAGCAGGTAGCCGCCATCGACGTTTGTCATCACCTCGCCGGAATCGGCATTCGTGCCATCGCCCCAGTCGATCGAGGTGACGTACCGGCTCGGCGGCTGGACCCGCGGGTCGGCGTCCACGAACGTCGCGAGGAACTGGTTGAACGTCTGGCCCTCGATGGCCGTGAAGTCGAGGCCACTCGCCGTGATCGGGGCATCCGCGACGCTGGCGTCCGACGTGGCGACGGTCTTGTTGTTGCCGCTGTAGTTGCCAATCTTGATCTTGACGGAAAAGTCACCCACGTCATAAGTATGATCGCCCGTGACAAAGAAACCGCCGTTGACGAAGTCCGGCACGATGGTCCCGGCGGTCGTCGTGTTGTCGCCCCAGTCGATCGTGGCGAAGTAGTTATCGGCGGACGGCCGACGCGGATCGGCGTCGGTGAAGTGGGCCAGCGGCGAGGTGAACGGCGTTCCCTCCGAGGGTGTCAGACTGAAGCCCGACGAAGTCAGGACCGAATCGGTCACGTCCGCGGTCGTGATCGCCTGAACCTTGTTGTTGCCCGGCCCGACGATGTCGATGACCACGTTCGACGTGCCGCCGCCAAAGACGTGCGTGCCCTTGATGACGAAGGCGTTGAACTGGCCCGACGTGTCGGCCACGATCTGACCCGTGGTGACCGTGCCGTCGTCGCCCCAGGTGATCTTGGCCGTGTAGAGGTCGGCCGTCATCGGGTCCACGTCGGTATCCACGAAGCTGGCGATCACGCCGTTGAAGCTATCGCCTTCATTCAAGTTGATGGTCGTGCCGCTGGCGTTGATCGGCAGGTTCGCCACCGCCACCGTGCCGGTCTGGTCGCCGGTGCCGCCGGTGGAGAGTGTGATGATGACGTGGAAGGTGTACGAGCCGCCCTCCTGATAGGTGTGGGCCCCATCGACGTGGAAGCTGCCGTTGCCGTCATCGCTGAGGCTACCCGTCGTCGGGGGCGTGCCGTCGCCCCAGTCGATCTTGGCGGTGAAGTCGTTGACGGTCTGGTTGGCCTTGAAGGGCACCAGGGTCGCGACAGTGCCGGAGAACGACGTATTCTCCGTGGTGTTGATGTTGATCGTGTTGATCTGGAGCGGCGTGACGCCGAACGTCTCAAACATGCCGCGACCGTGCGTGCCGGCCGCGAGGATCTGGGTCGTCGGGTTCCACTCCAGCTCGACGACCTGCACCGAGGGGAAGTCCTTCTTGAACTTCGACCAGGTCAGACCGCCGTCGAACGAGGCAAAAACCCCGATGTCGTTGCCAGCCACCAGCACGTCACTGCTCGCTTGCTTGACCAGGGCAAACGTGTTCGTCGGGATGTCCGGCAAGGTGCCGCTCACGTCCGTCCAGGTCTGGCCGCCGTCGGTCGTCTTGAACACATGGCCGCCGCCGAAGGCGTTGCGCACCGCAAAGGCGACCTTGCTATTGGTCGGGTCCACGTCCACCTCGGCGACTTTGTCGCCGGGGACGTTCGAACGGGTCCAGGAGCTGCCGTTGTTCGTCGTGACGTAGAGGGCACCGTTGACTGCGGCGTAGATGACATTCGTGTCGGTCTGCGCAATGGCGATGGCGTTGACCGTGCCCGAGGAGGGCCAGCCGCCCTGGCCGGGGCTGCTGAGCTGCGTCCAGGACTGGCCCTTGTTGGAGCTGGCGTTGATCCGATCAGTGCCGAAAAGCACGCGACCGTTCTTATCAACCTGATAAAAGGAGTAGAAGTTGCCGTTGCCCTGAATGCCGCTGCTCGCATCCACCCAGGTCAGGCCGCCGTCGTTGGATCGTTCCAGCGAGGTGCCGGTGTAGGTGTGATAGACGGTGTTCGGGCTGGTTGGATCGACCCGGACGTAGCCGCCGTCGCCGCCGCGGATCTGGGTCCAGCCGAGGGCATCGTTGAACTTCTCGGTGCCGTTGTCCTGGCTGCCGCCGTAGGCGATGTTCGGATCGGTCGGGTCGAGCGCGATGCCGGTGAATTGGGTGATTTGAAGGTTGCCGTTGAGGTCGGTCCAGCGAACGCTGCCCGGAATGGCGATCTCGAGCCGCCAGATGCCGCCGTCGTTGGTGACAAGCAAGCGTCCCTGAGCATCGAAGGTGGCGCTGTGGTAGTCGGTGTGGGGCGAGACGCCGTTGATGCCGTTCTTGATCGAGGTCCAGCTATTGCCGCCGTCGCGGCTCTCGATGATCCCACCCGCGCCGTAGTTGCTTGAACCGCCAGCGAAGACGATGTTCGGGTCGGTCGGGCTGACCGTGATGAAGTTGTTGTACCACCCCTGGGTGCCGAAGTACTCGGGCGGCTTGCTGGTGGCGGTCCAGGTCGTGCCGGCGTCCGTGGATTTGTAGATATTGCTGCTATTGCCCGTGCTCGGGTCGGGCACGGCGGCGTAGAGGACGCTGGGGTTGGCCTTGGCGATGGCGAGCTGGATCCGACCGGTGGCGGTGCCGCCCGGGAAATTGCCGGCGGCCACCCAGGTGTTGCCGCCGTCGGTCGATTTGTACACACCGTTCTGGCTCGATCCGAAGAGGGTGCCGACGGCCGCATAAACCGTCTGCGGGTTCTTCGGGTCGATCACGACGGAGCTGAACTGCTGGCTGGTGCTGATGCTCGCCGTGGTGTTCGTCCAGGTTTGACCGCCATCGGTCGTCTTGAAGATGCCGGTGCCGCCATTGACGCCATTGACACCGAAGGAGCTGACGGCGGCGTAGGCGGTGTTGGCACTCGTCGGGCTAACGGCGATCTCGGCGATCGTGCGGCGATCGAAGACGTTCTGGCCGGTAAGCGTCCAGGTATTGCCGCCGTCGTGGCTGACGAGGATGCCGCGGCCGTAGAACGAATCGCCTGAGTTGTGCGCCTCGCCGGTGCCGGCATAGAGCGTGTTCGGGTCGCTCGGCGCCATGGCCAGCGAGCCCATGAACCCGACGGCCTGGTTGTCGGTCAGCGGCGTCCAGTTCTTGCCGCCGTCATTCGTGCGCCAGACGCCGCCACCGGCCGCGGCGATAGAGAGATTGTTCGGATCGGCGGGGTTGGCCGCCACGCCCACGGTCCGACCGGACGACGGGATCTGCGACTGCGTACCCGGCACAACGGTGCTCGAGATGGCCGCCGGCCCGACCGGCGTCCAGCTCGACGTGGATATCGGGATCGAGGTGGAGAGAACCACCCGTTCCTCCAGCATCTCCATCGCCATCTTCCGCCGTAACCGCCGCCGGACCGCCGCGCGGTCCGCGGCCGGAACGCGGCTGGAGTGGGGCCCGAGCTTCCGCAGGACTTGGCTAAGATCCACGATCATCGCGATCGCTCCCAGGTACGCCGTCGCCCTGGCTCTTGCAAACGGCCGCCATCGAGGTCGGTCCGAGAGCCGGCGATCGAGCACCGAAACGAAACAATTGTATTGATAACTTAAAAACCTATCTGGTTCACTTTCGCAACTCGCCAGGCGCAGACCATCCTCGCCACGACGGTCGGCGCGAGCACCGAAGATCCAGAAGTAGCTGGCAGGGCCGGCGACCGGTGAGGCATCAACGCGGCCGGGACTCTCAACAGCCCGGTGGCTCGGCAACTCGTTCGAGACCGTTCATGGTGTCCATCCTCTGTGGGTCGGGCCGCGACCTCATTGTCGCGGCCGTCCGGTTTCGGACAACGACGAGACCGTAACCGATCCCGCCTGCTCCGGCCCGTGCCCACCGCCAAACCCGACGGCTGATGATGGGATCGCGCCGGAATCACGGCGCTGGCTCAAGACTCGCTGGAGGAGGTATGGTCGGAAGCTTCCGTCCGATAGCGCGAATGAATTCGTGCGGGCACCATAGTAATCATTCCACACCTCAAGTCAACCAGCTAGTCGGACTATGATGATAAACGCAGATGCGCGGAAAGCTCTCGCGATCATCACTTGGCCGGAGAGGAACGCCCCAATCCTCCCGCGGCGGGCCGGGTCCGAGACGTTGCATTGAGACTTGCCTGAATCGAGTCAATATTACCACATCCTGTGTCCAGCCAAGGAATTTCCCGACTGACCGCCAAAGTTTCCCCGAGGTGCCGGGACACTGACTCTCCGGATCGCGGCGCCATCCGGCGCGCGCCGACGGCCCGCCAGAGCGGCGGGCCGCAAGACCGTTCTCAAAAGCAACACGCGAGGAGCGGAGACCACGAGGGTGCCGCGGACCGAGGCTCTCGATTTCGAGGACGCGGAAGGTCGCCGGCGCGGTTTAGTCGGCGGTGGGGGCCTGCCAGCGTCCGCCCCAGTGGCGTCGCATGTCGTCGAGAAGGCGGGACCAGTCGTCCTCGGACCGTCCGTGGGGGAAGGGTTCGGGACGGATCGGGCGGGTCGAGCTCCAGATCAGGTCGAACGAGCCATCATTCTGGATTCGACCGATCCGGGCGGTCTTCCAGGCGTGGCCGTTCTCTGGATCGATCCGGACCAGTCCTTCCGGCGCCTCGATCCGGCGACCGGCCAGGGCCCCGCGGACAGCGGCGGGGTCTTCGTCGACCGGCGGCCTTCACGGCGAGCGCCCAGAGGTGGACGCCCAGGTAGGCCGCCTCGGTCGGGTCGCTCGTCTGGCGCTGGGGGCCGAACTTGGCGTGGAAACGCTGGACGAACGCGGCGTTGGCCGGGTTGTCGAGGCTCTCAAAGTAGTTCCAGGCGGCGTAGTCGCCGGCCAACCGCCGCGGGCCGAGGGCGCGGATCTCGTTCTCGGCCAGGCTGAACGACATCGTCGGGATCGTTGGCGGGCGTGATTCCGCCGTCGCGGAGCTCGCGGAAGAAGGGCAGATTCGTGTCGCCGTTGATCGTGTTCAGGATGACGGTTGGCCCGGCCTTGCGAATCTCGTCCACGACGTCGGCCACGACCGTCGTGCCGAGCGGCAGGAACCGCTCGCCGACGATCTCGCCACCGAGCCGCTTGACCTCGTCCTTGATGATCTCGTGGGCGACGCGGGGGAAGATGTAGTCGGACCCGACGAGGAAGAACGCCCGGCCCAGGTCGGTGAAACTCCACTTCACGGCCGGAAGGATCTGCTGGTTGGGGGTGGCGCCGGTGTAGATGATGTTGGGCGAGCTTCTCGAGCCCCTCATGCTGGAGCGGATAGACCAGCAAGGCCGATATTGCTCGACCACCGGCCGGACGACCTTGCGGCTCGCGGAGGTCCAGCAGCCGAAGAGGACGCAGACCTGCTCATCGCGGATCAGACGCTCGGCCTCGAGCGAGAAGGTCTCGGGGTCCGACTGGCCGTCGGCGATGACCGGCTCGACAATCCGGCCGAGCAGGCCGCCGGCCTGGTTGATCTCGTCAATGGCGAGCATGGCGCCGTCCAGCGTGGTGGACTCGCTCTGGGCCATGTAGCCGGTCAGCGAATGAAGCAGGCCCACCCGGATCGGCTCGCCCCGCTGCGCGGCAGCCTCGGCGAGCGGCGATCGAGCAGGATCGCGAACCCTCCCGAGGCAAAGGCGAGGCTGCCGCCCGCCGCCGCGATCCAGGCCCGCCGACTCATCCGCGACCCACCCGTCGCTGTCGGCTCCGGGGCGACGTTCGGTCGAGGCGGGCCGCGACTTCGCTGGGGCGGACCGCGCCTTCGCCGGGGCCAGCCGGCTCGCCGTTGCTGGCGAGAGCCGGCTCCCGGGGGCCGGCACGATCTCGGCCAGTAGCGCCTCCAGGTCGGCGAGCATCTCCCAGAGCGTTCTGATACCGATCTTCCGGGGCCTTCGCCATGGCTCGCCGCACGACCCCGGCGCAACCCTCCGGAAGGGCCGGCGCCACCTCGCGAGGGTCGGGCACCGGCTTGTAGCAATGCGCGAACATCAATTGCGGCGTGCTGGTCGAGCCGCCGTAGGGCCCTTCGCCGGTCAGCAGGGAATAGTAGGTGGCGCCCAGCGAGTAGATGTCCGTCCGGTGGTCCACGGGCGACGACTGGCACTGTTCCGGGCTCATATAAGCCGGCGTGCCCACGACCCGGCCGGCGGCCGTGAGCGAGGCCCCGAGGCTCTCGACAAGCTTGGCCAGGCCGAAGTCGGTGATCTTGGCCTGGCCGTCGCGGCTGCGGAGGATGTTGGCCGGCTTGATGTCCCGGTGGATCATCCCGGCCGCATGCGCCGCGGCCAGGCCCCGGCAGGCGTCGGCGACGAACCGCGTCGCCTCATCCCAGCGCAAGGGTCCGTCCTTGAGCGCCTCGGAGAGGCTACCGCCCTCGACGTACTCCAGTACGAGGTAGCACTCGCCGTCGCGCTGGCCCATCTCGTAGATCGAGACCACGTTCGGATGCGTCAATCGGGCCGCCGCGCGGGCTTCCTGGAAGAAGCGGTCGGCCGAGGTGGAGCCGGCGAGTCCCTCGCCCAGCATCTTCACGGCCACCTTGCGGGCGAGCTGGGTGTCGATCGCCTCGTACACAATCCCCATGCCGCCCCGGCCGAGGACGCCCGTGATCAGGTGGTTGCCCAGTCGCTCACCGACGGCTTGCACCGCCGTCATCGCGGTGGCTTCGAGCACACGGGTCTCCCCCTGGGCGGAGTCACCGGGCGGGGGCGTCGGGAAGGTCGGATAGGGCTCTGGCACCGGGGGAAGCTCCTGAGCGGGACCGTCGCGGCCTCGGCCGAGGCGCGGGCGCTGGCGATCGGGCGAATCGCTTCACCAATGGGACCATAGGCCAGGTCCGCGGCCGCGTCCACTACCAACGCGTGCGTGAGCGTCGAAATGGGCCCCCGGGAAATCCGTCTCGCCGCTTCTCTCGTTCCGACCAGCTTTCCGCTTGCCCGGCGCAGGACTCGGAGCCAACCTATCCGATGTGTTGAATCTATCACTCGAAGCGAGTCGTCCGCTCGCCGGGGAGGATCTCATGGGCATCCTGTGCTTCGAGATCAAGGGGCCTCACGATTGCAGCGAAAAAGAACGTCCTGAGTTCGTCCGCCTGGTCATCACTGGAGGTCAAGTCAGAGCCAAGACGCAGGAGGATCAAGACAGGCTTCGTCGCCACGTGGGCGAGGCCCGGTGGCTGGGATTCTGCAGGGACGCGGGAACACTCGTCGGCATCGCAGCTATCAAAAAGCCCGAATCAAGTTACAGGAACGATGTCTTCAAGGCGGCAGGCGAATATAAATGGGCGTCCTACTACGAGCTGGAATTCGGCTGGGCTTACACCAGGCCCAGACACCGGAAAAAGGGAATCTGTGACATGCTCACGAGGCTGCTGATGGCCAAAGTCGAGGGCGAGCCTGTCTTTGCGACGACGCGGGTTAACAACGTCGGCATGCAGGGGATCCTGGAGAACCACGATTTCGAGCGGATCGGCAAGGACTATCTCTCCACCAACGGTAACTACAAGCTCCGTCTCTTCGCGACGGAGTGGTAATTCCGATGCCGCCCCCAAAAGCAACGCGGGGGACCGGTCGAGCCCGGTCCCCCGCGTGGTGAGGCGTTGAGCCGCCTTGGATCAATACATGTCGTCATATCCGCCGGTGCCGGCCTTCTTCTCCTCGTCCTTGGGCATGTCGGCGATCAGGGCATCGCTGGTCAGGAGGAGCGTCGCGACGGACGCGGCGTTCTGCAAGGCCGAGCGGGTGACCTTCGTGGGGTCGATGATGCCGGCCTCGACGAGGTCGCCGTACTTGTCATTGAGGGCGTCGTAGCCGAAGTTACCCTTGCCCTCGCTGACCTTGCTGGCGACGACGCCGCCGTCCTGGCCGGCGTTGTCGGCGATCTGCTCGATCGGGGCGGTACAGGCGCGGATGATGATCTCGTAGCCGGTCCGCTCGTCGTGGCTGAGCCCCTCGCTCTTGACCTGACCGGCCGCCCGCATCAGGGCGACGCCGCCGCCCGGCAGGATGCCTTCTTCCAGAGCGGCGCGAGTGGCGTGCAGGGCGTCCTCGACGCGGGCCTTCTTCTCCTTCATCTCGCTCTCGGTCGCGGCGCCGACGTTGATCTTGGCCACGCCGCCGGCGAGCTTGGCGAGCCGCTCTTCGAGCTTCTCGCGGTCGTAGTCGCTCTTGGTCTCGCCGATCTCGCGGCGGATCGCCTCGATCCGACCCTTGATGGCGTCGGTCGTGCCGGAGCCCTCGATGATCGTCGTGTTGTCCTTGTCGATGATGACCTTCTTGGCCCGGCCCAGGTCATTCAGACCGACGTTCTCCAGCTCGATGCCCAGCGCCTCGAAGATCGCCTTGCCGCCGGTCAGGATCGCGATGTCTTCGAGCATCGCCTTGCGACGGTCGCCGTAGCCCGGGGCCTTCACGGCCGCGCAGCGGAAGGTGCCGCGGAGCTTGTTGATGACCAGGGTCGCCAGCGCCTCGCCCTCGATGTCCTCGGCAATGATCAGCAGCGGCTTGCCCGTCTGGGCGACCTTCTCCAGCACCGGGACCAGGTCCTTGACCGAGCTGATCTTCTTCTCGTGGATCAGGACGTAGGCGTCCTCAAGGACGGCCTCCATCGTCTGCGGGTCGGTGACGAAGTAGGGTGAGAGGTAGCCGCGGTCGAACTGCATGCCCTCGACCCACTCGACCTCCGTCTTGAGGCTCTTGCCCTCCTCGACGGTGATCACGCCGTCCTTGCCGACCTTCTCGGTCGCCTCGGCGATCATCTTGCCGACCTCGGTGTCGAAGTTCGACGCCACGGTCGCCACCTGCTCGGTCTCCTTCTTGCTGGAGACCTTGGTGCTCATCTTGTGCAGGACGGCCACGATGTCCTCGACGGCCTTGTCCATCCCGCGCTTCATCAGCATCGGGTTGACACCGGCGACGACGGCCTTGAGCCCCTCGTTGTAGATGGCCTCGGCCATCACGGTCGCCGTGGTCGTGCCGTCGCCGGCCACGTCGGAGGTCTTCGAGGCGACCTCCTTGACCATCTTGGCGCCCATGTCCTCGTACTTGTCCTCCAGCTCGATCTCCTTGGCGACCGTGACGCCGTCCTTGGTCACGGTCGGCGAGCCGAACGACTTCTGGATGATGACGTTGCGGCCCTTCGGGCCGAGCGTCACCTTGACGGCACGCGCCAGTTTCGCGATGCCCCGCTGCATCGCCTGGCGGGCCTCCTGGTCGAACGCAATCATCTTGGCGGCCATGGCCGGATTTCTCCCGAGTGTCTCGATGTTGGGGATGGTCGATGCCCGATGGTCGGATGGTCGGATGGTCGAACCGACTCAGCCCTCGATGACGGCGAGGATGTCATCCTCACGCATCAGCATGACCTTTTTTTCGTCAACGCCCGGCAACTGGACCGGGTCGCCGGCATACGACGTGAACAGGACACGGTCGCCGACCTTCACCTGAAGCTCGCGACGCTTGCCGTCCTTGGTGATGCGGCCCTCGCCGACGGCCAGGATCTTGCCCTGCTGGGGCCGGTCCTTGGCGGTGTCCGGCAGCACGATCCCGCCGGCGGTCGTCTGCTTGGCCTCCTCACGCTCGACCACCACCCGATCGCCCAGTGGCTGGATCTTCATCGATGATTCTCTCCTGATCGGCCCCCGATTCACTCGGGGGCCCGCCTGGAAACTTCCGACGATGCCCGACCTTTGCCGTGGGCATAGCGTCGCTCGGCCCCCTCCCCATGCAAGACCCGTGCCTCTCGTCCAAATCAACCCACAACGTCCAATTCGCAAAGTAGTTACAGCGAATCGACCTCACGCCGAACCCGCCGCCGACTGCCGTTCCCGCGCCCGACCGCCCGGCGACCTGCCATTTCGGCAGACGCCCGCGACGGACGGACGGACAATGGCGCCTCTCTGGACTCCCTGGAGGCTCTGGTCGCGTCCTCGAAGCCACAATGGTTGCTGATCCGACCGTGGTCTCGAAGACGAGATCCCAGCCACCCGCCGCTTCCGGTCGCTCGGCGGAGGGCGTATCCTGAATCAAACCCGCATGCCCTCCCCGGCGCCTTCGCGCCGCGGTTTCCGGGCTCGCCCCACCTCAGGTTTCGCACATGAAGCCGTTCCTGCCCGTTCTTGCCCTCGCCCTCCTCAACGCCCCGTCGGCCCTTCCGGCCCAGGAGGCAACGTGCTGCGACGATTGCTGTTGCGCCACGGTCCCCGACGCCGTGAACGGCATCACTGACCGCGAGCTGGGCGCTCACATGACGTTCCTCGCCTCCGACCTGATGCGTGGCCGCGACACCGCCTCGCCCGAGATCCGCGTCGCCGCTGAGTATCTTGCCACCCGCCTCCAGGCCGCCGGCGCCGAGCCGTCCGGCGACCCCGGCCGCGGCGGCAAGACCTACTTCCAGCGGTTCCCGCTCGAATACGTCACCCCGAAGGCGAAGGGCACGACGATGGCCTTGATCGTCGAGCGCGGCGACTCCCGACGGATCGTGCCCTGGAGCCTCTTCGCCGACTTCTCCACCTTCCCCTTCGGCCTCGCTCCCGGAGAGATCGAGGCCCCGATCGTCTTTGCTGGGCATGGCGTGGTGGATGAGGAGCACGGCCACGACGATTACGCCGACCTCGATGTGAAGGATCGCTTCGTCCTCGTCCTCGACGGCCCGGGCGACGCGTCCCCGTCCTCGCGACGACGCGTCGGCTCGTCGGCCAAGCGAGCCGAGGCCCAGAAGCGCGGCGCCCTCGGCCTGATCGTCGTCCACAAACCGGGTGAGGCGACTCGACCCTCGATCAATCCCGACGACCGCCGCCGCTCCTTCGACCGCCCCCGCATGAACCTCGGCGGCGGCTCCTCCTCGATCCCCGTCCTCACCCTCGAAGACCACGCCCGCGACGTCCTCACCCGCGACGCCGATCTCGACCTCGCCGACGACGACCTCAAACCCCGCCCCCTCGACGGCCTCCGCCTCCGCTTCACCTTCGCCGCCGACCGCGAGATCAAGCACGACCGCAACGTTGTCGGTCTCTTCCCCGGCTCCGACCCCGAGAAGCAGAACGAGATCGTCATCTTCAGCGCCCACTACGACCACGTCGGCGTCAACGACCGCGGCGAGATCTTCAACGGCTCCGACGACAACGCCTCCGGCACCAGCGCTTTGCTCGAAATCGCCGAGGCCTTCGGCGAAGGCCCCCGGCCCGCCCGCAGCGTTGCCTTCCTCTGGGTCTCCGGCGAGGAAAAGGGACTTCTCGGCAGCGCCTACTTCGCCGACCACGTTCCCCTGCCCGACGGCATGAAGATCGTCGCCGACCTCAACCTCGACATGGTCAGCCGCAATGATTCGAAGGCCGTCGGCATCACCCCCTCCGCCAAGCACGCCGACTACTCGACCCTCATCCCCGCCGCCCTCGCCGCCTTGAAGGAAGAACAGCTCGAAGGCAAGTTCGACGCCGACTCCTTCTACGCCCGCACCGACAGCTACAACTTCGCCCGCAAGGGCATCCCCATCATCTTCTTCTTCTCCGGCATCCACGACGACTACCACCAGCCCACCGACGACGTCGCCAAGGCCGACTTCTCCAAGGCCGCCCACATCGCCCGCGCCGCCTACCGCCTCGGCTGGCGCGTCGCCCAGGCCCCCGAGGCCCCGAAGAAGCTCAAGGTGGAGTCGGTCGCCGAATCCCAGTCCTCCACCGAAGCCAACGACTCCCAATCCGAGAAGCCTGAGCCCGCCAAGTCGGGCAACAGCGGCTCCCGCTAGAGCAGGGTCACGACAGCGCCTGTGCAAGGCGGAGGGGTGGCCGGTCAGGGGAGGATCCCCGTTCACCGCGCGGGTGTCCGCGGACGGGCCGGGTGTTGATTCCGGGAAACAGAGGGCATTGCGCCCTTGACGTCGTGATAATGCACAACTGATACTCTTAGCAATCCGATGAGAGCCCAGCCACCGAACGACTCGGGAGTCTTCGGGATCACCCGTGCCGGACTCCGAAGGAGCGCGGGCCTGATCGGTGGCGGACAGCCACGGTACCATCACGATTCCCCCTCAGAAACGAGGTCGTCGATGAGAACGCAGAGGAAGGTCTCCCGGACGTGGTTGCTTGGTGTGGGCATGGTCCTGGCGCTGCTCGGAGGGGCGGCACCAGGGCACGCCGACTTGCTGCCGCCCGGAGGGATGGTCACGCTCGGCGGGGTGGCCGGCGGACCGGGGGCCGGGACGGTCCTGGCCGATGATCTGATCCCCTTCGTGATCCGCGGTGTCACGGGCGCCCCGCTGTTCCAGGGGACGCTCGAGGATCAGGTGGTGCGCCTCGACTCCACGGGAGAGCTGGCCTTTGTGCAATTCATCCGGGATACCGAGCCGGGCCTGAACGGGTCCGTCACCTCGGTTGTTCGTGACGACTTCACCGGGTTCCTGACCGACGTGAACTACTCCACCACGTCGGCGGGCACCCGCGCACCCGACAGTGCCAGTCGGACCGCCACCGGCGCGTCGATCACGTTCAACTTCACCGCCGAGCCGATCCTCTCCGGTCAGGATTCCCGCGGCTATCACATCAGCACAAATGCGCCCTTCTTCACCCACAACGGGAGCACGGAGATCCGCCTGAACAACGGCGCGTCGGTCGTCATCGCGACGTTCGCCCCGGTTCCCGAGCCGTCGAGTTGGTTCATGCTCTCCCTGGGTGTCATCGGCCTGCTCGGCTTCGGCGGGCGACGGCGCGCGGCGAAATCGCCGACCCACCCTTAGTGTGGAGTCGAGAGAGTCGATGTGCGAAGCGACTGTCCGGGTGGCTGTGGCGGAGTCTTCGACGCCACGGCCGAACGCCCCGAAGCCATGGCGTCGAAGACTCCGCCACAGCCACGCTCCGCTCGCACAACAACTCCCTTGTTCCGGCACCAGGGCCAGGCCAGGACGGAGACCTTGCAAGCCCTGACCGTCTTCGGACGTGGCCTTAAACATAAACGGATAAGCACCACAAAGGCCTCGCAAAAAAATAATTTTTTTCATTGCGAGGCCTTTGTGGTGAATGAGCCGCCCGCATCCCGAAGCCCCTCTCTCGTCTCCCCAAACGTGGCCTCCGTCCACCGTTCCCCCTATCCCTGAATTCCAGGAAAGTTGTACCCTTCCCGCCCTCCCCGCGCATTATCAGGGTGTCCCCCGACCCCAACGGAGGCCCCCGATGCCCCCCGGCGCCAACGGCACCGTCCTTCGCCAGCTCGACCGCCTCTTCCGCTTCGGCACCCACGCCGGCCTCTCCGACCGCCAGCTCCTCGACCGCTGCGCCGGCCGTCGCGACGCGGAGGCCGAGCACGCCTTTGCCGCGCTGGTCGCCCGACACGGCCCGATGGTCCTCGGCGTCGGCCGCCGCCTGCTCCGCGACGCTCACGCCGCCGATGACGTCTTCCAGGCCACCTTCCTCGTCCTGCTCCGCAAGGCCGGTTCGATCCGGCTCACCTCCGACGGCTCCCTCGGCCCCTGGCTCCACGGCGTCACCTACCGCATCGCCCGCCGCGCCGACTCGGCTCCGCCGCCGTGAACTCCCCTCCTCCGACGCCCCCGAGCCCTTCACCGACCCCGACCTCGCCGCCCTCGACCGCTCCGAGCGCCTCGCCGTCCTCCACGAGGAACTCGGCCGCCTGACCGACAAGTACCGTCTCCCCCTCGTCCTCTGCCACCTCCAGGGTCTCACCCACGACCAGGCCGCCCGGCGTCTCGGCTGGCCCCTCGGCACCGTCAAGGGGCGCCTCGTCCGCGCCCGCTCTCGCCTCCGCGACCGCCTCGCCCGCCGCGGCCTGGCCCCTTCCCTCGCCGTCGTCTCCGTCCTCCTCGCCCGCGAATCCTCCTCCCTCGCCTCCCCCCTCCCCCCTTCCCTCGCCGACGCCACCGCCCGCGCCCTTTTCTCCCTCGCTCCTCGGACCCTTCTCGCGTTGACCACCACCGGGACGGTCCCGGCCCCGGTCTCCGCGCTTGCGGATGGAGCCCTCAAGACGATGATGCTCGCCCAACTCAGCAAATTCTCCGCCCTCGTCCTCCTCCCCCTCGCCCTCGCCTCCGGCGGAGGCGCCTATGCCCTCGTCGGCTCCGACTCGACCCAGGGCACGACGACCGACGACACCAAGCCCTCATCCGACCGCGAGGCCGACCCGATCGCCGGTCCGCGAACGGACGCACCGGCGGCGGCGGACGAGTCCAAACTGTCGTCGCCTGCGAACGCGCCAAGGCCCGAATTCAGCGACCCCTTGCTGAAAGGGCCGCGCACAGCCGGGACGGATTAGGAGGTTTCGTACCTCATTCGGATCACCAACTCCGGTGATGCCCCCGCGAAGTCCATCTTCGTCGCGTTCCGCTTGCCCGAAGACGGGCACCCCGTGGCCGCGAACCCCGGGCCGATCTGGCGCGCAAGTCGGACACGATTTACTGGCATCGAGACGCCCTTGACCCCGGCCAGTCCTCCGATTTCACGATCAAGGTCCGCTGGGGCTCGACCGGCCTCAAACAAATCCAGGCGGGTGTCAAAGCCCAGGGCATCGCGCCCCGCGACTCACGTCTTATCACTGAGGTCCAGGGCGACAAGTTCGCCCGGATCAAGATACTTCGCTCCGAGATCGAATCGATTCGTGACAAGCTTGAGCAGGCCAGCAAACTTGCCAGGAAGCCCGACAGTGATCCCGCCGTCACGCATCTCAAGCGGCGACACGCGGACCTCCTCGACGAACTCAACAACCTCCTCGCGCGGCAGGACGACCTCTTCGCCGGCCTCCCCTCCGCCCCCGCCGACGAACCGTTCCCCCCTCCGGCCGCTGCCTCGTCGAAGCCGACCACGTCCCCCTTCCCCATCCCCGACGGCATTCCCCTCACCCGGCAAGACCGGGAACGTTCCCTCCGCGCGGTGCTGCACCAACTGGAAATGAGCCGTGAAAACGCGGAGATCTCACTCCGAAATCTGGAATTGGCCACGCGTCAAATCGAGGCCCAGCGCGACGATCTCCGGGTCCGCCGGGCCAAGATCCTCCGCGAGATTCAGGACGTGAAGGCTGAACTCGGCCCACGACTCGAATCCGACACACCCAAGGATCAACCTTCCGATCCCGAGCCACCCGCCCCGGAATCTTCGACCCTCCCGGAATAATTCCCCGCGGTCGGTCGTCCCCGAGCCCAAGCACCGAAAACCCACCAGCGCGACCACTCCATCGGCCCGACACCGGAAAAACTTCAAGAAAACGCGATAATCGACGCCGCCGTTTCCGATAGTAAAGGTGTTGTACCCGCAAACGTCGCGGTTTGCGGACCCAGGGCGCCACGCCAGGCGCCCCGACCCACCCACGATCGGCCCATGAGAGTGCGTCTCACCATGTCCTGCAACGCTGCCGTCTCCGAGACCGAACGCGAAAACACCGACATCCCGCGCTTTCTCCTCGACGTCGCCGCCGACTCGTGGGACGAGTCGTTCCTCGCCTGGGCGCGAGCCTTCCGCGCGGAGTTGCAACCGGACGGCTTGATCGAGGAAGCGCTCGTCGAACAACTCCTGATGGCCGCCTGGCGAGTCCGTCGCTCAGTCCTCCGCGAGATCGACGACCGACCCGGCGACCGTTTCTGGTCCCGCGACCACGCCCAGGCCCAGCGCGACTGGTCCCGCGCCCTCGCCGACTGGAACCGCCAGCGCAGGCTTCCCACCCGCGCCGGTTCCCGCTCGCAATCGCGGCCAGAACCCGCGGCCTCGTCCCGACCGTTGCCTTCCATCGAACCAGCACCCGTCGCGACGCCCTCCACAACTCCCGAGAACCTCCCGAGACGCGCAACCACGCCGCCCCCCGTCGCCACCACGGAACCCTCGCGAAACCCGCCCGCTCGGCCCACCCCCACCCCGTCCTTCGTGCCCGATCCCCCTCGCGAACTCGTCACCCCCGACCGGTCGTTCCTTCCCCCGTCTCCCCCTCCACTTTACCACGGCGCCGTCATCGGCCCCGAACGCCCTGGTATCCCTGGTTTCCAGGTCCGGCCCCCGGAACCGTCACGATCGCCGGGCTGACCACACAAGACGACAAGCCAATAACAATGAGGCTGTTGGCCCTGATGTCGAAGTCGGTCCGACTCGTCTCGCTCCGTCTCACGACGGATCACAGTCAGCGAACCGGCGGTGACAATCCAGGAACCCTGGGCAATCAAGGCTCGATCCTGGCCTGCGCTCGCGCCGGGCGATCCGTACGGTCGCCGGCCAGCGAGCGCGCTTCGAGGAAGATCCGGCGGACGTCGGGGTATTGATCGCGGATCGACGTTTCGAGGCGATCGACGGCGGTCTCGACCTCCGAGGCCGAGGCGTCCGGGCGAAACTGGAGGTCCAGGTTCAGCAGGATCTCGTGCGGTCCCAGATGCATCGTCAACGGCTTCGCCGCGCGGGCGAGGGTCGGGTCCGACTCGGCCAGTCGCTGGATCGCCTCGACCAGTTCCGCATCGGCCGACTCGCCCACCAGCAAGCCCCGGCTCTCGTAGGCCAGCATCACGGCCACTATCCCCAGGATCAGGCCAATGATCACCGAGGCTCCTCCATCGAAGTACGGGTTGTCCAGCAGATGCGAGCCCAGGACCCCGACGAGCGCCACCGCCAGGCCCGCCAGGGCGGCCGTGTCCTCGAACATCACGGTGAAGGTCGTGGGGTCCTTGCTCCGGTGCACGGCCCGGAGCAGGCCGGAGCCCGGCCTCTTGGTCTTCAGGAACTCCCGGACCGCCACCGTCAAGGCCGTACCCTCGAAGACGGCCGCCAGGGCAATCAC
Organism: uncultured Planctomycetales bacterium; assembly: GCA_963752755.1. Lineage (GTDB taxonomy): Bacteria > Planctomycetota > Planctomycetia > Isosphaerales > Isosphaeraceae > CAVVZJ01. Next base: position 441,589 of record CAVVZJ010000022.1, read on the forward strand.
GGCGTAGTTCCAGGCTGGATTCTCGATCGGATGGGGGTCGAGCAGGTGGATGATCCCCTCGTAAATCGACATCCCGCCACCGATGGCGAAGATCAGGATGGCGACGATCAGGGTCCAGAAGTAAAGCTCCTTGCCATGCCCGAACGGATGACCCTCGTCGGGCGGCTTCTCGCTCCGGTAAAGGCCCCAGAGCAGAAGGCCACCGTTACCTGTATCCACAAGCGAGTGGATCCCCTCGGCCAGCATCGCCGAGCTGCCGGTGAATCCGGCCGCCACGAACTTCGTGACCGCAATCGCCAGGTTACCAGCGATGGCCGCATAAACCGCGATCGGGGAGTGTCCAGCGGGCATAAACGTCTCCAGGCAAGTCCCTCGCGTCAGCACCTCGACGCCGAGGCCCGACGCACGCCCCGTGCCAACCCGCTCGAATCAGAATCCCCAACCGCTCCTCTCAGCCGTCCCCGACCCGGTCGGCCGAAGACTCCCCGGCGACGCCCGCCCGGTCCATTCCGGGGCGATCAAAGGCGATCGTCGCCGGGCTCGAGATCCCGAACGAGATCACCGCCTGCATCGCCTCATTCACGTCCCAGTCCAGCTCGATGACGTCCTCCTCCGACACGGCCAGGATCAGCCCCGTGGTCGGGATCGGACAATAGGGAACATACACGCAAAGGATCACCCGACCCGTCGTCTCATCGTGCATGGTCCGCGTCACGAACGCGGGCGAGCGAACCTCCCGGCTGGGGAACGGCACCAGCACGACCCGCTTGAACCTGGCCCCTCCCTGCCGGTCCTCCAGCGACAGGAAGACGTTCCGGACCGCCTTGAAGATGACCGAGACGATCGGCAGCCGCAGCAAGATCCAGTCGAGCACCCGGTGCAGCCGCGACCGGCCGAAGAGTCCGAGGAAGTAAAACGACACGAGGGCCAGCACCAGCGCAATCAAGGGCGACACATACTCCTGCCACCACGGCGGCAGTGCCGCCCGCAACTCCTGGCCCATCATCGTCTTGACCAGACGCGCCCCCGGATCCAAAAGCACATTCTGAAAAGTGGAAATGATCCAGTAAACGATCCAGAACGTGATTGCGATCGGCAAGGCAAAGACGAGCCCGCTGATGATCCGCCTCCGCACGGCCGCCAGCCAGGGGAAGGAACTCCTCGGGCTTCGTGGGGGCAGGTCCGACTCGTTGGCGAGCGTCGGCGGCGGGTTGGTCGTCGGGGAGGGGTTCGGCGAGTGTTCCACGCGGGGCGCTCCGGTTCGGCGATCGGGCTCGGGCATCAACGCTCCCGTTATACCATCGCCTCGCCGCCAGACAATTCCCACCCCCGCACTCGCCGCCGCCGGACGTCGCCGCTACACTGGGGCAACGGCCTTCAACCACGGAGAATCACACATGCGCATTTTTCAAAATTGGCTGCTTTCCTGGTGTGTCTTCCTGGCGGCCTGGCTCGCCACCGGCCACCCGGTTCCGGCCGATGAGCCGACGACGCGACCCTTGAGGGCACCCAAGTTCGGAGTGACGCTGGCCCTGCCCGAGTCGTGGCCGGTCGTCGTCCGCGAGCGGGAGGACACGGTCTTCGCCGCCTTGATCCCCCGCGACGACCCCGAGCGGCCCGGCGTGGTCGCCTGCGAGCTGGCCCTGGCGCCCGAGAACCTCGACGAGTACCGGACCCGCATCGACGGCAATGCCCGCCGCGGCAACGGGCCGGGAAAGCTCGTGCGCAACGAGGTGGTCAAGACCCCCCAGGGCCCGCGTCTCGAAACCGTCTGGGAGTTCCGCCCGAAGCCCGACGAGCCCTGGATCGAGCGGAGCGTCCGCCTGATCGCCAATCGCCAAATGTACACATTCCTGATCAACGCCGACGAGAAGACCTACGCCCGCGCCGAGCCGCATTTTGACGCCTTGATCGACTCCGCCGCCTTCCGCCCGCCCGATACCGGCTCCGAGCCTCTCGATGCCGCTCGCAATCGCTGGGCCCAGCGCGAGTTCAAGTTCGCCCTCAACCTGCCCGATGGCTGGAAGCCGGCCCTGGCGCCTGCGGAGGTCGCCCTCTTCTACGCCAACGGCCCGGCCCACGGTATCTGGTCCGACAACTGTCTGGTCATCGCCCGCCCTCACGACCCCAAGTCGCCCTCCCTCGACGACCTGGCCCGCACCCTTCCCGACCAACTCCGCGCCGTCGAACCGGGCTGCGAGGTGCTCCGCTGCGAGGTCGTGCCCCAGGGCGACGGCAAGGCGCTGGAAACCGTCGTGCGCACCCAGCGCGGACCGTTCTCGATGACGGTCGTTGAGCGACGCTTCCGCGGCCAGCGGTTTGATTACGAGGTCAAGTATACCCTCGAATCCAAGCGTCTCGATACCCTGCTCCCGACGATCCGCAAGTGCCTCGACAGCTTCGAGGAAATCCCCGGCGACGTTCCCGCCCTGGGCAAACCGGCCTGATCGCGGCCGTTTGGCATCGCGATCGCACACCCGGAACCGCCGTGGCCCGATCGGGCCGGACGCGGCAACCGGGAGGTAACTCATGTCCGACATGCCGACGCAAACCCTGGCTCTCTCCCAGGTCGAGACCAGCCCGGAGTATGCCACGGGCGCCTTGACCTTCATCGGCAACGCCACGGTCCTGCTCCGCTATGGCGGCTTCACCGTGATGACCGACCCCAACTTCCTCCACAAGGGCGACCACGTCCATCTCGGCTACGGCCTGACGGCCGAGCGTCTCAAGGATCCGGCGATGGAACTGGACGAGTTGCCCGAGATCGACCTCGTCGTGCTCTCGCACCTGCAAGGCGATCACTTCGACCCGCTCGTCGAGGAGCGGCTTGACCGCGACCTGCCGATCATCACCACGCCGGACGCCGCCCGCCGCCTTGCCGACAAGGGCTTCCTCGCCACGCGAAGCGTCAAGACCTGGGAAACCGTTGACGTGACCAAGGGGCCGGCCCACCTCAAGATCACGGCCACCCCGGCCCGCCACGGCCCGCCCGTGGTCGCCTCCCTGCTGCCGGAGACGATGGGCAGCGTGCTGGAGTTCCCCACCACCGACGGCCGCACGGCGTTTCGCCTTTACATCAGCGGCGACACCCTCGTCTTCAACCGCCTCCACGAGATTCCTCGCCATTTCCCCGACCTCGACCTCGGCCTCTTTCACCTCGGCGCCACCACGATCCTCGGCCTCGTCATGGTCACGATGGACGCCCGCCAGGGGGTCGAGGCGATCCGGATCGTCAACCCGCGCGAGGCGATCCCGATCCACATGGATGATTACGATTTGTTCAAGTTTTCCCTTGAAGACTTTCGCCGCGCCGTGGCCGCCGCCGGTCTGGAAGACCGGGTCCACTACCTCGATCGGGGCGAGACTTACACGTTCGCCGTCCCCGAGTCGCGCTGGCAAGGACCGATGTGACACCGTGGCCTTGATTCCGCCGATTCTTGTCGTAACTTGTCCCACAGGCCGGCACGTTGACCGGTCGATTCGCCCGCAACTCCGGAGAACCACCATGAACTTGCATGCGTTTCTGCTTCCGACGGCTTCCCTGTTGATCGCCCTCCTCCCCACCGCCGCCCCTGCCGACGAGAAGGCGGAGTTGAAGAAGCTCGAAGGCACCTGGAAGGTGGTCAAGATCGTCAACGACGGCCAAGAAGGCGACACCGAGCAGCTCAAAGACCAGCGCATCATCATCAGCGGAAACAAGTACACCCTCAAGCACCCTGAGCACTCTTCCAAGGGAGAACTGGAACTCGATCCCGATCAGAACCCCGCTCACATGGACGCCTCCTACGCCACCGACAGCGGCGAGACCGGGCGCGTCGAGTGCATCTACAAGATCGAGGGCGACAAGCTCTCCATCTGCTGGAACCAGGACAGCCGCCCTTCCTCCTTCCAGGCTGAAGCCGGATCCGGAAACCGCCTGATGGTCTTCGAACGCGAGAAGTCGCAATGAATGAAATTTTAAAACTATTTCTTCAATTGATGAATTGAAGAACATTTCGAGGGACGCAAGCTCCGCGAGCCGCCTCCGGTCTGCCACGAGCGACCGGAGGTGGTTATAATCGTGCCCGCCAGGAGCAGTGACAGAGCCGCCCTGAGGAGCGCCAGCGGAGCATGGAGCCTTCACGACGACGGAACGTCGGGCCGGATCGCGGGACGATCTGCGAACCGAACGACCCGGTCCGAGAGATCGCGGGCCTGAATGACGGCCCGGTCCGCGACTGGTTCGCCAACGCTTTTCCGGGCGGACCGACCCCGGCGCAGGCCCTGGCCTGGCCCGCGATCGCAGCCGGAGAACACCTCCTGCTCACCTCGGCGACCGGCACGGGCAAGACCCTGGCCGCCTTCCTCGCCCTGCTCGACCGCCTGCACCGCGAGCACGCCGAGGGCCGCCTGAACCCCGGCCTGCGCTGCGTGTACGTCTCGCCCTTACGAAGCCTCGGCTACGACATCGAAACCAACTTGCGCCAGCCTCTGGAGGCGGTCCGGTCGTCGCTCGGCCTCCCGCAGAGCCCGGTCTCGATCGCCGTCCGGACCGGCGACACCCCGGCCCGTGAGCGCCGACGCTTGCGGCAAGAACCGCCGCACCTGCTCCTCACCACGCCCGAAAGTCTGGCCCTGCTGCTCTCGCAGCCGGGCTGGGAATCCGATCTGGGAGACGGTCGATCATATCATTGTTGATGAGATTCACGCCCTTGTCCCCACGAAGCGCGGCGCCGACCTGACGGTCTCCCTGGAACGCCTGGCGGCCGGCGCCGGTGGCGATCCGGTCCGGATCGGTCTTTCCGCCACCTGTCGGCCGGCGGAGCGTGTGGCACGCTTCCTCGTCGGGCCGGAGCGGGTTTGCCGGATTGTCGAGGCGCCCCGACCCGAGGCTGACGGGCGGCTCGTCCTGGAAGTCGAGTCGCTCCTGGGTCGCGACGAGGGCCCGCACCGGGAGCTGTCGTATCGTCGTCTGCTCAAGCGGCTTCGTGAAGAGATCGAGCGCCGTCGCACGACGATCGTCTTCGCCAACACGCGGGCCTTCGCGGAGAAGATCACCCACGACCTGCGTCGGACGGTGGCCGACGGCGAGGCCGCGGTCGCGGCGCATCACTCGGCGCTCGACGCCGGTCGGCGACGTGCCGTCGAGTCGGCCTTGAAGTCGGGGGCCTTGCGGGCGGTCGTCACGAGCACGAGCCTGGAGCTGGGCGTGGACGTCGGTGCGATCGACGTGGCCGTGCTCGTCGGCCTGCCGGGTGGTGCCGGCCGCTGCCTCCAGAGAGTCGGCCGGAGCGGCCACCGACGCGGCGCCGTCCGCCGCGGCCTGATCCTCGCCGCCACGCTCGCCGAGCTGGCCGGAGCCGCCATCACCGCGAAGGCCGCCCGTGAGGAACGCATCGAGCCGGTCGATCCTATCAAAAACCCCCTGGACGTTCTCTCCCAGCAGCTCGTCGGACTCGCCTGCGCGGGCGAAGGCGACGTGGAAGCCATCTTCAAACTTGTCCGCAGATCGGCATCCTTTGAAAATCTCTCGCGTGCGGACTTCGATGCCTGTCTCTCGTTCCTCGCGGGCGAACTGTCGGCACCGGCGGGGGCTTTCGAGCCCGAGCCGGGTGCGGATCCGCAATTCACATCGCCGCGGATCTGGAAGGCGCGGGGGGCCTTCGGCGTGCGGAGCCGCCGGGTGATGGGCTGGCTCTGGCGGAATGTCGGCACGATCCACTCCGAGGAGTCGGTCCGGGTCGTGGTCGAGGGTGTCGAGGTGGGCACGCTGGAAGCGGCGTATGCAGAGCGGCTCCAGCAGGGAGACCGGTTCCTGCTCGACGGCCGCGCCCTGGAGTTCCGCGGCCTGGAGGGGCACACGCTCCGGGCCGTGGTACGGGCGGGTGAGGCGGACCTGCCCCGCTGGACCAGCGACCGCCAGTCGCTCTCGGCCGATCTCGCCCGCGACCTCGCCGCCTTCCGCGACGAGGCCGCCCGACGCCTGGTCCTCGATGGCCCCGAGGCCTTGCGGGCCTGGCTCGTGGAGGCGTTCGACCTGGAGCCCGAAGACGCAGTATTTTATTGAAGAATTATTTAATTTTCAGACTCAAATCAGCGAGATTCCGTCCCGGACGGGCTTGCTGGTGGAGGAGTGGCCGCAGGAGAGACGGCTGGAACTACACGTTTCATGCCCCACTGGCCCGCTCGGCCTGCGAGGCCCTGGGGCGCGCCGTGGCGTCGCGGCTGGGGAGGCGGTTTGGACGTGACCTCGCGCTGGCCGTCGCTGACCTGGGCTGGTCCATCTACCTGCCGGGTGAGGGCCGCCTCGATGAGGCCGACCTGTCCGACTTGCTCGGCCCCGATCGGGCCTGGCCGAAGACGTTCTCGAAGGGCTGGACCGTGGGGAGCTGGTCGCGCGGCGGTTCCGCCACGTGGCGGCGACCGGCCTGATGGTCCTCCGCAACCCCGAGGGGGGCCGAACGCGGGTGGGCGGCCTGCTCTGGGTGAGCCGGCGACTCTTCCCGCTCGTTCAGGCCGCTTGCCCGCAACACCCCTTGCTCCGCGAGGCCCGCCGCGAGGTCCTCGAAGATTTGCTGGACACGCCCGCCGCCCTCGACTGGCTGGAGTCGCGGCCTGCCACGCGATCTCCGAAGGCTCGACGGCCCCTCGCCCTTCGCGGCTGCGTGGATCGAGCCCGGCACTGCTGAGCCGCTCCGGTTCGAGTCGCCCGCCGAGGCGCTCAAGCGGCTCCATGCAAGGCTGATCGGCACGACGCTCACGAGATAGAATAATCTTTTGCTTTAGAAATTTTCAATTAATTTCTTTTAAATTGAAACATGATTCTGGTCTTTGTTCTCTGCCATCGACCGAGCCGGACGGCTGGCACCTCGCGCCCGAGGGCGCGGCTGTGCATCTCGGGGAGAAGACGGCGGTCATCGCCGATCTCCACCTGGGCTACGAGTGGTCGCGGGGGTCGAAGGGTGACATGGTGCCGCCGCACTCGCTGGTCGAGACCCTGGCGAAGCTGGAACGCATTGCTGTCCAGGGTCGCCATCGCGCGATTGATCGTGGCGGGTGACCTGACCGAGTCGCTCGACGCCTTGCCCGAGGACGGCGCGGGACGTCCGGCGGCTGGAGTCGTGGCTGGCGGGTCGGGGTGTGGATTGGTCTGCCCTGCCGGGCAATCATGACCGGTCGGGTTGGGGCCATCGACAATCGACGTGGGCGGCTGGGAGGTCGGGCATGGACACCAGCCGATCGGGGGAAGGCGGGTCGTGATCGGGCCACTTCCACCCGGTCCTGAGGGCGGGCGGGCCAGGCCCGGCCTTGCTTTCTCGTGGGGCCGACGATGATCGTCTTGCCGGCCTTCAGCGAAAATGCGGCGGGCGTCGCGGCTGTGATGCTCGACTGGCCCGGCGATCGTCGAGCCGAGGGGCTGCGTTGCCTGGCCGAAGCGGACGGCGACTGGCTCGACTTCGGCCCGCTCGACGACCTGCGGATCCGGCTGGCGGCGGTTCCGGCGCTGAGCGGCCGACCCGGATCCGGGAGGCGGGTTGCACGTTTGCAGATCGTCAACTATATTAATTTCGGTAGAGTGCCGGAACTCCGGCGCCAGCCACCCTTCGATCCCCATTCACAACGAGCTGACATCCATGACGCGACGGATGCGAAGGCGACGGCCCTCACGTCGAGGGTCTGGAGCCGCGTCTCTGCATGGCGGGACCGACCCCGTACGCGGGCACCCCGTTTGCCCTGCCGACCGATGGCGCCTGGCGGCAAACGCCGTTCCTGGGCTCGCCGATCTTCGCCGACCTTGATGGCAACGGCACCCAGGAACTGATCACGCCGGCCGCCGGCGGCCGTTTGCTCGCCTACACCGCGGACCCGAAGACGGGCGCCATCCGGCTCTTCCAGTCGTATAACACCGGCTCCCAGGCCAACTTCAAGTCCACGCCCGCCGTGATCGACACGCCCACCGGGAAGATCATCGTGGCGGCCCTCGGTCGTGACGAGAGCAATCCGAATTCGTTGGAAGATGGCCGGGTCTTCGCGTTCAACGCCTTGACCGGGGCCATCCTGCCCGGCTGGCCCCAGAACACCGACCGACCGCCGCCCGATGCCCAGCGTAGCTCGGGCGTCACCGGCGCGATCGCCACCGGCGACCTCAACGGCGACGGCATCCCCGAGATCGTCGTCACCTCGTTCAGCACGATGGTCACCGCCTTCAAGCTCGACGGCACCAAGCTCTGGCAGTTCGCCAACGACGAGACGGTCGAGCCGGGCGCCGTGATCGCCGATCTGAACCGCGACGGCAAGAACGAGGTCATCTACACCAGCGGGATCAGCCCCAGCCCGTATTACCCGGCCGGCGGTATGATCACGATCCTCAACGGCAACAACGGCTCGATCCAGCGGCGGATCTTCACCGGCGAGGTCTTCTTCGGCGCGCCGGTGGTGGCCGACCTCAACGGCGACGGCAAGCTCGAAATCATCGCGGCGACCGGCCCGCACTTCAACACCGTCGCCCCCGACCCGGCCAGCCAGGCCGCCGCCCGCGCCGCGGGCAATCGGGTCTATGCGTTCGATTACCTCGGCCAACCCCGTTCCCGGCTGGCCCTACCACACGACCACCAACGACACGCTCGACCGCCAGACCTGGAAGGAGCCGGTGGCGGCCGACCTCTTCAACGACGGCCGGATCGAGATCCTCGACGTGGACCGCTCCGGACGCCTGCACGTCATCGGTCCCGACGGCAAGGCCGTGCCCGGCTTCGAGGGCGGCATCGTCATCAACCCGCAGGTTCAGGGGATGGCCGGCAACGACGCGTTCACCTCGCCGATCGTCGCGGACGTCAACGGCGACGGGCGGCAGGACATCATCGTCGCCCATGCCTTCATGATCAAGGCTTACGACTCGTCCGGCAACGTGCTGTTCTCGACCTACACGCCGGTGCCGCCGGGGACAGGCGTCCCCGAGGGGATCGGCAACGCGGGCGCCGTCGGACAGTTCGACGGCAAGCCCGGGCTGGAGCTGGCCTTCGTCTCGCAACAGCTCGATCGCGCCCGGCCCGCCAAGGTCGGTGTCGATCTACCACCTGCCGGTCAGCCCCGTCGATCCCGCCTGGCCGATGCTTCGCAAGAACGCCAGCAACCAGGCGATCGCGTTCAACAAGAACTTTCTGCTTGGCTACATCGCGAATTCCTATCGCGGCTTGCTCGGCCGCTCGCCGACGTTCGCCGAGTCGGTCTCCGGCTACAAGCTGCTGAACTCGGGGCGGGTCGATCTCTACGGGTTCGCGCTGGGCCTGACCACCAGCCCGGAGGGCAAGGGCGGTGGTCGGGCCTGCTCCCGGGTCGGAGTCGGCCATCGCGAGCGGCTGGCGCCGGTGTACCAGGCGATCACCGGCTCCAGACCAGATCCCGGCCGACTCGCTGGCGGCCATCGCGTTCGACACGCACCGCGGCCGGACGGCCGACCTGATCGCGGCCCAGGTCGTCTCCAGCGGCGGCAACTATGCCTCGACGCAACTGCTCGGCGGCTGGATTCGCTCGCTCTACCGCGACATCCTCGGCCGCAACGCCGGTCCGGACGAGGTCGCCGCCTGGTTCCGCGTGCTGGACAGCAACGCCGTCACCCCCGACCAGATGGTCTATTACCTGCTCAATACCCCCGAGGCCCGGATCTACTACATCCGCGGCGAGGTCCAGAAGCTTCTCGGCCGCGACCTGACGAACGCCGACGTGAATAGTTACCTCTTCTACCAGCGACGCGAGGACGTGGTCGTTGCGATCGTCACCAGCGGGGAATACCTCCAGCACAACGGCGGCACGGTCGACGGCCTCGTTCGCGCCATCTACCGCGACGTCGCGAAGCTCGACCCGGCTCCGGCGAGCGACGTGTCGTTCTGGGACAACCAGATCCAGCGCGGTCGATCGAGCGCGTCCGACCTGGCGGTCGCGCTGGTCAACGGCTCGACGTACCGCGACGACTTCGTCGTGAACGCGCTTTTCCGCTACATGCCCGATCTGACCCGCGGTGTGCTCCGGCTGCCGCTCGGGATTACCGGCCCGCCGATCAACCCGAATCCGTCGCTGGTGAGCTATTATGACTACCTGCTGAACGCCGGGGCGAGGCAGGAGGACGTGCTGGCGAGCATGCTGTTGTCGTACCAGTACATCCTCAGTTCCTCGTACGACCAGGGCCGTTACATCGGCCCGGGCGTCCGGCTCTGACCAACGCCGATCGGCCGCGGGGCGTAGGCCCGCCCCGCGGTCGATTGGACGATCAAGATTGAGGAGGGGGGGAGAGAGTCGGGCGGGTCAGTCCGTCAGCGGGAAGTCGATGGTGTTCGTCTTGGGCTCGACCTTGGCGGTCAAGCCGGACGAAGAACTCAGCTCGTACTTCTTGGGGATCTTGCGGACGGCCTTCTGCTCGGCCTTGTAAATGTCGTCCTGCCGGCCCGCGCCACCGGCGCGGTTGGCCTCGACATTGGAGAGATCGACGACCTTGCTGATGATCGCAATTTTGTAGTCACCTGCCAGGGCGCCATCGGGCCCCTCGCCGGAGGTCGAGAGCTGGTAATATCCGTCCTTGATGGTGCCCGAGGCCACGCGACCCTTGTTGAAGTCGCTCGGCTCAAAGACGATCGTGCCCGACTCGACCGGCTCACCCTTGTAGGTCACGGTACCGCTGACCGGGTGGCGCTGGGGGAGACCGGAATCATCGCCTCCGCAGCCTGCCACGATCAAGACCCCCGAGGCCACGAGAACGGCCAGTCCAGACTGGGCAAGCCTCATGGTAAGCGGTTTCATTCTTGGATTCTCCACAGGATTGAATCACGCGGGCGCCCCGAGCGACCAGTCGGCCGGGGCGCCCGCGAGTGGGGGCGCAAAAGCGTGGTGGAAGGTCGATCACTGATAGGAGTCGGAGCTGACCACCTCGCCGCCGTTCTTGCTGCCGATGGCGGCGTAGGAGTACCGGTTGATGCTCTGCTTGAGGAACTTCACCGAGCCATCGCCGAAGAGCATGTTGGCGCCGCCAGGGTGCCAGCTCACGAAGCCCTTGGCGGCAGCCGAGTAGCGGCAGCCGAGCGGGGCGCTGCTGCTCTGCCAGGCGCCGTTGCAGTTGGCGGCGCTGGAGGGGTAGCTGTTGGAGTTCCAGCCCAGGGGCACGGTGACGCCCGCGGTCGCGCCGTTGCCGTGGTAGAAGTTGCTATCGGCGGCGCGGTCAGGGAGCATCTCGCCAACCATGATGGTGTTGCTGGTGCCGTCGGTGATGTCGGCCATGCGAGTGTACTGGAGGGTCCGGTAGTCAAAGAAGCCGCGGAGCCGACCGCCGCCGCGAGCGAAGGTGCAGCTAAAGTCGGTGCCCCAGAAGCCATCCCAGCCGATGCGCCACTGGCCAGCGGCGAGGGCGGGCGAGGGGCAGCCGTAGGTCTCCCAGGGCAGGCCACCGTTGAGCGGGCCGCCGCAGTAGTTGTCGCCGAAGCTGCCGGCGTAGTTGGCGACGGGCACGACAGTGGCGGGCTGGCCGGTGGACGGGTTGATCGGCGGGCTACCGGCGGGATACTGGCCGTCCGGGCCGGTAGCTGGTCGCTTGCCTCCCATGTTGTTCGGGTCGGATGGGCAGAGCCACGTGTTGTTGACGGTCATCCAGGCTGTGTACATTTGACCGGGACTGGCACCAGCGGCCCAGGTGGGCACGTTGAAGTTGATGGCGTTGTAGGTGGTCGTGCCCTCCATCTGCGGCAGGATCATGGCACGCCAGCTCAGGTACGTGGAGGTGGCTCCCCACGGATTGCCGTTCTGCGTCATGCCGCCAGGCGGGAACGCCCCGACCTGATCGTGGTAGTTGTGCAGGGCAATGCCGATCTGCTTGAGGTTGTTGGTGCACTGGGCTCGACGCGCCGCCTCGCGCGCCGCTTGCACCGCCGGCAGCAGCAATGCGATCAAGACGCCGATGATCGCGATGACCACCAGCAGCTCGATCAGGGTGAATCCGCTTCGCATTCGCCAACCAAGTTGTCGTGACCTCATCGACTCGGTCCCCCAGAGAAATGAAAACGTGCGGACCTGCACGCAAGAGAATTCCAGGCCGACGAGAACGGATGGACGTCTGCCTGGATGCGTGCTTGCGAAAGCATCTCCCAGGTCGCTTCTTTGGGGAAGAGAACTCCCCGAGAAGGGGTCGCGACCTGCCCGACCGACACATTCGCCTCATCCACATCGAGGCCGCGCCGGTCCATTTGCCTGTAACACAACTTAACCGCAACTTCAAGGAAAATCGTCCGGATACGTCCGAAAAATGGAGGTTAATCGAAATTAGCATTCGATACAATTCGTTTTCTCATTATACAATCAAGGCCTCTTAAAGCTCGATATTGCAGCACCGACGCCTAAATAACTAGCAGAGAACCCCGAGGCGCGGAACCTGGAGAGGCTGAGGAGAGCGAGTGGAAGGCCCGAAGGGTCGGTCTTGGGGGAGCGCAGGAGGGACCGGCACCTTGCCGAAGTCCTGATGGCAAAGAGGTCTGCGGTTGACGCAAGTGGCCGGAAAGCGGTCAGAGGCTCCTTGGAGATTCGGAGCCAGCCCTGATTTCGGAGCCAGCGACCTTCCAGGAGAGCTTCTCAAGGGGAGTTGGCACGGTCGGCCTGGAGGCGGTAGAAGTTGGCGAGGCCGGGGTCGCCGTGTCGGGCGTAGTGGTCGGCGAGCAGGCGGGCGGAGGGGGCATGACCGGCGGGCAACTCGACGGCGCGGCGGGCCCAGGAGAGGGCCTCGTCCGGGTGGCCATGGTCATAGAGCCAGCGGGCGGCGCGATACATCAGGTCGGGGTCGCGGGGGGAAGCGATCAGGTCCTTGCGGATCTGGTCCATCGCGGCGACCTCGCGACGGAGTCGATCGGCGGCCTGCCGCTCAAGCCGGGCGTCGTCGGGGCGGCCGAGGCGGTCGAGGGCCAGGCTCAGGCGGTAGCGGATCTCGGGGTTGCTGGGGTCGAGAGCCTGGGCCCGTTCGAGTAGAGGCAAGGCGTCGGCATACTGGCCGCGTTGCAGCGCGAGGGCGGCGCGGTTCTCGAGGGCGACCTCGTTCTTCGGGTCGAGGGTCAGGGCCTGATCGAAGAGGGCGATGGCCTGGTCGTCGCGGCCGGAGGCCCGGGCGACCCGGCCGGCGCCGGCGAGCCCGACCGGGTCGTCCGGGTGGCGGTCGAGGTACGCCTGGAACTCGGCGGCGGCCTCGTCGAAGCGACCGTGAGCGTGAAGGGCCTGGGCGAGCTGGAGGCGGGCGTCGTCGAGATCCGGGTCGCGACGGAGGGCCGCGCGGTAGTCGGCGATCAGGGCCTCGGGGGCGTCGAGGCGGGAGTGGGCCTCGGCCATCCAGAGGTAGGGACGGGGGTTGTCGGGCTCGGCCTTGGCCCAGCGCTCCAGGGCTTCGAGGGCGGGTCGGAGGCGGTACGACTCCAGATCGAGCCGGGCCATGGCCTCGTCGAGCTGGGGGTCGGGGCCGGAACGCCGCTCGTGCGCCCGCCGGAGCAACGGCTCGGCTTCCTTCCGCTTGCCGACGCGCATCAGGATGATCCCGGCGAGCCGCTCCACCCGGTCCTCCGAGTCGCCGAGCTGGCGGGCCCGGTCGAGGGCGTCGAGCGACTCGGCGTACCGCTCCAGGTGGAACAGGGCTTCCCCCCGGAGGAAATGGGCCTCGGCCGAGTCGGGACGCTCGCGAAGCCAGAGATCGACCTGGCTCAACGCCTCGGCCGGCCGGCCGCTCGCGATCGCCTCCCGCGCCTCACGGGCCTGGCGACGGGCCGGCCGGTCGGCGAGCCGTGCCAGTGCGGCCAGGGTCGCCAGCACACCCAGGGCGACCAGAACGGCGGCCCTGATCCGACGTTGCCGGCGGCGCGGGGCGTCAGGACCGGGCGGCGACTGGGTAGCAATCGTCGGGTCGGGGGGCTCGGGTGACATGATTCGAGCATCGCGGTTTTCCGGCTGGCCGGCAAGGGGGGCCGCGAGATTCCAGGACCGGGCCGACGGTGCCATCGTGACAGGGCCGGGCGCCGGCGTTATCGTGGACGATCGCGGGAGCATGGGCTTAACACATCCTCAATCACCCATGCCAGCGGCATCACTTCTCCTACTTCGCTTCGAGGAGTCGCGATCATGCGACACGATACGCCTTGCGGTGGTCTTCGACGTCGAGCGTTCCTGGCCGGGGCGGCGGCCGTGCCCTTGCTGGGGACACAGTTTGCCCAGGCACAGCAGCGGAAGGCCGGGGCGGCCCGACCCGTCGTTGCGGGGGCGGGGACTGGGGCGCTCGGCGTCCCTGGACCGTATCCGGGTCGGGTGGTCGAGGTCCGCAACCCAGCGATGATCCGCAACGGCGTGAAGAACCGCGACGCGATCAAGACCAGCCTCGATCGCGGTCTCGCCACCCTCACCGGCGCCGACGACGCCGTCTCCGCCTGGCGACGCTTCTTCGAGCCGGGCGACGTCGTCGGCATCAAGGTCGTGCCCAACGGCTACCCGCTCGCCCACAGCTCGGTCGAGCTGGTCCTGGAGGTCATCGCCGGCCTGGAGTCGGCGGGCGTTAAGAAGAAGGACATGATCGTTTATGACCGGTACAAATCCGAGTTTATGAACGCGAAGTATCAGGACGCCCTGCCGGCGGGCGTGCTCTGGGGCGGCCTGACGCCCGAGGACGACCCGACGCAGCTCGAACTCTTCGGCAAGTCGAAGGACCCGGTCGCCGGCTACGACCCGGACCAGTTCGTGCAGATGTCCCTGGTCCACTACGGCCACGACCCGAAGGACGACCGCAACTTCCGCTCGCACCTCGGCATGCTCGTGACCCGCCGGGTCAACAAGATCGTGGCGATCCCCTGCCTGAAGGATCACGGCTCGGCGGGCGTCACGGGGGCCTTGAAGAACATGAGCCACGGCTCGGTCAACAACGTGGCCCGCTCCCACAGCACGCCGCAGACGAACGCCTGCAACCAGTTCATCCCGGAGGTGGTCGCCCACCCGATCCTCCGCCAGAAGTTCGTCCTCCAGATCCTCGACGGCATCCGGGGCGTCTGGCAGGGCGGCCCCTTCGGCCCGAACCAGAACCTGAAATGGACCTGGGAATACAACGCCCTGATGGTCGCGACCGACCCGGTCGCCCTTGACCACGTCGAGTGGGATATCGTCGATGCCAAGCGGGCGAAGGAGGGCGTTCCGGGCGTCGCCGCCGTCGGCCAGCGTGCCGCCGACCCCTTCCAGCGCGAGGGCTTCGACGTCCGCCAGCCCCAGCACATCCCCCTCGCCGCCAACCTCGGCCTCGGCATCTTCGATATGAAGTCGCCCCGCGGCCGACGGTTCTCGATCCAGCATGAGGTGGTCACGATCTAGCCGTCCTGGGCGGCGTCCCACCTTCCGAGTCGTTTCCGGCGGGGCGGCCCTGGCCGAGCCAGTCGCACACGATGATGGTTTCCCTTCTTCGAGTGCCACCGGGCCCGGCCGGCGCCGCCCCGCCAGAATGTGTGGATTTGCCAGATTCTCGGCATCTTGATCAAACCAACGGCCGTATAATGGCGAGTGGGGCGAGTGTGAGAAGCATTTCGGGGGGGAGCGATCATGGGATTTCTGGGCTTCGGTAGGCGAGCCGACACGTACCTCGTTGCCGTCACCTTCGAGGGCAAGGGCCGGCTCCGGCTCAACGGCAACCACGTCCGCTCAGGGCGGAAATCGAAGGACCATGCTGCGTCGCACACACGCACCGTCTGCTGGATCGAATTCGCGCCGGACGGCGCGAAGCAGGACGGCGGATCGGGGCCCATGGCGACCTGCCTGGAGGCCGGCGGTGTGGAGCGTTTGCTGCGCGAACTGCCGCAGACCCTGGCCTGCCGCCAGGTCCTCGAAGAGATGAGGCAAGGAAAGCCCAGCGCCTGCAAGTGGCTGGCCTGGGGGGAAAGTTCCTCGGATATCCGAGGACCCGTCAGTGAGCAACGTTGAGAGCCCTTTCGCTTGACGATACATTTTTGGTCACATGAACTATCAAATTAAAATAAAAATAATACGATTTCTTCTATAATGCGAATGGCAGCGGTTGGTCGGGACCGCCCCGCCGGCATCGTGAGCCACAAGCTTTCTCGAAGGAGCTGAGACATGGAGGCCGGAGAGACCCGAACCGCCGAGGTGGATTCCCGGGAGGAGTGGAACGCGACGGGTATCCGCCTGAACGCGGGCGAGCAGTATCACTTCCGCGCCGAGGGGGAGTGGATCGACTGGACCGTGACCTGCGACGCCGACGGTTACGACAGCATTAACTTCGTGCAGAGGCACAGTGAGCCACTCCGACGCGTCCCGAGCGAGCGCTGGTTTGTCCTGATCGGGTCGATCGGCCGCGAGGACGGGGAGGTCTTCCGGATCGGGACGGAGACGACGTATTCGCCGCGGTCCTCGGGTGAGCTCTTCGGCTTTGCCAACGACGTGAGCCTGGCTTACTGGAACAATCACGGGACGGTCCGCTTGACCGTGACGCGGCTAGAGTGATCGCGTCGCGCTCGGGAGCGGCCACGGCGGCCTCCCCCATCGCAGAGGCGATTCCAAAAAGTTTGGATTTTGCTTGCTTCATCCGACGGGTGCTGCGATTTTTGGGCCACGGCCTTCGGTGTCCCGCCACGTCGGCGGGGGCGGCGTGGTGGCGGCACAGGGAAAGCGAGTGTCCGGTGACCATCGTCAGGGCCGCTCGCCGAGACGTTCCATCACCCGCCCTCCTGAAGCCTGCGGAAATGAGAGGATGACGATGAGAGATCGTCTGTTCCCTGGGAATGTCGCCGTGGCTTGCGGCATCCTCGCCATAGCTCTGTCCGGCGTATCGGTGGCGTGGGCTGGGGGTAATCCTAATCCGGGGATCATCCCGCCGAACGGGCAGTACGGGGATCTGAGCGCCGAATGGTGGCAATGGGTGATGTCGCAGTCTGCCAGCAGCAATCCCCTGTTCGACCTCACCGGGGCGGATGCGGCGAACGGTCAGCCGGAGAAGGGGAACCTCTTCTACCTGGCGGGCCTGATCTCGCTCAATTCCGGTCTGGAGGCCAGCGTCGAGCGGACGATCGCGATCCCCACCGGGAAGCGGCTGTTCTTTCCGATCCTTAACAGCGAGGCGGATATCCCCTCCAGCCCGAGAAGTTCCACAACGGTCGATGAGCTGCGCGACGAGGCGGCGTTCTTCACGACGCAGGTCCAGAGTCTCTTCCTCACGATCGACGGCAAGCCGGCGTCCGACCTGACGTCCTATCGGACAATTTCGCCCGTCTTCCGCTTCGTGCTGCCCGAGGAAGATAACCTCTTCCAGTTCTTCGGACTCGACATCTCGGGGGAAGTTGCGCCAGCGGTGGCCGATGGGTATTACGTCTTGCTCACCCCCCTACCGCCGGGTTGGCACACGATCGTCTTCGGGGGCACCACCAACACGCTCGACGAGAACGGCGATCCCGCGCTTTTCTCCTTGAGCATCACGTATCACATCCGGGTGATGCCCGGCCCGAAGCAGTGAGCGCACCAAGACAAACGCCCCGCCGGGATGAAGATGGATCCCGGCGGGGCGTCCAAGAAAAAATGGTCAATGGCCGAGGCCGGTTCACTTCTTGAGGCGATGCTCCTCGGCGTCTCGGCCCTTCAGGCCGACGGGAACCGCCTGCAAGGTCGGCACGGCCTGGGCGGCGGGGACGATCTGGGTGGATGGAATCACCACCGGCACGAGCGTGCAGCGATGGGTGGGGACATAGCGGACCACCTGGCGGGCCACGCAGCGGTTGAGGGTGACGGGGACCTGCTCGCAGACCGTCTCGGGGACCTGGCGGGCGACCGTCTGGGCGACCATCCGGCAGGTCCGAACCGGGATCTGCTCGACGTGCTGCTCGGCGACCATCTGGCAGGTCGTCACCGGCACGCGCTTGACGATTTCCTGCGGGACCATCTGACAAGTGCGCACTTCATACGGCTGAACAACCTCCTGGGCGATCATCTGGCAGGTCGTGACCGGGACCTGCTTGACGACCTCCTGCGAGACCATTTCGCAGGTGCGCACCTCGCAGGGTTGGACGACCTCCTGGGCCACCATCTCGCAGGTTTGGACCGGGACCTGCTCGACCTTCGTCTCGGCGACCATCCGGCAGGTCTGGACCGGGACGTTCTCGACCTGCTCCTGGCAGACGTAGCGGCAGGTCGTGACCGGAATCTGTTCGACCTTCTCCTCGCAGGTGTAGGTGCAGGTCTGAACCGGGACCTGGCGGGTCATCGTCTCGCTGACGTACCGAGTCTCGGCGACCTGGCGCACGACCGGCCGTGAGACGAAGACGCGACGGCAATCAACACGCGGAGCACACTGGACGGCGACCGTCGTGTAGCACTCCCGCTTGTGGTGCAGCCAGCCAAGCAATCCGCGCGACTTACAACCGCAGGCGTTGCCGACCGGCACCCGCCGCTCGACGATCGGCCCGGGGACCTCGACGGCCTGCGTCTCGTAGTAGCCGCACTCCTGCACCTCGTTGCGATAGGTCGTCACCGGCCGGCAGACGGTGTAAGGTTGAGAGACCATTGTCGTCTGCACGACCGGTCGCATTACCCGGTAGCGGCGCTGAACGTACTGCGTCTCGTACTGGGGACGCATCACCGTGTAACGGCGCTGAACGTACTGCGTCTCGTACTGGGGACGCATCACCGTGTATTGCCGTTGCTGGTACGAGGTGCGGGTGACGGGCCGCATCACGGTGTAGCGGCGCTCGACGCGCTGGGTGCGGACGACGGGTCGCATCACCGTATAGCGGCACTCGCGGTAGCTCGTCTGATACTGCGGCCGCATCACCGTGTAGCGGCGTTCGAGCTTCTGCGTCTGGTAAACGGGCCGCATCACCGTGTAGCGGCATTCGCGGTAGCTCGTCTGGTACTGCGGCCGCATCACCGTGTAGGGGCGCTGGACCATCGACGTCTCGACGACCGGCCGCATCACCTGCACGTGCTCGGTGCGAAACGCGGTGTGGTAGCGGGTCTGCATCACGGTGTACGGTTGGTTCTCATACACCGTCTCGACGACCGGCTGCATCACGGTCTCGCACTGCGGCGCCAGCGCGACGGTCTGACACTCCACGGCGACGGCCGCCGTCGGGCAGCAGCGCAGGCTCGCCGCCCCGCAATAGGTCGCCCGCGCCGGCGCCGACGCAGCCACCAGGACCAGCAGCGTCAGCCCGGCCTTCACCGAGGCTCTCCAGCACGTGGACATGTGTTGCTCCTCATCCAGCAATGACGGTCATCCATGGTGCGATTGCCGAAAGGTGTCAAATCAAGGATGCTTCGAGGAGAACCACGCCTCGTCCCTGAGAATCCTCCCCTGAACTACTTGCTTTCCCCGAACCACCGGAAGCCCCGGCGCATTCGGGTCCGCGATCACGTTGTTCCGTGTTCTCTACAATATAACATGGGCAAGGTGCGTCAATCGGGAAAAGGCCAAGTTTCTCGCAAGCGGGCCGGAATGATGACCGATCTTGTCCAGTTACCCCGCATTTCGGAAACCCGCACGACTTCCCCCAGTTTCCGCAAGAACCGTACCAAAGACGCATCCAACGACCGATCTTGCAGGCGCAAAATCAGCCCAACCGCCCGGCTGGCCGGGGGTTGGGCTGATCTCGCGAATGGCACTCGGGTGCCGGGTGGGTCAGCCGGGTGCTGGTAAAGTTTTCAAGAGGTTCATCACCTCGACCTTCACGGCCTTCGGGGCGGAATCGGCGAGGCGGAGCAGATCGGGACGGACCTGGCGGGCGACCTCGGTCTTGCCGGCCGCGACGGCGTTTTGCAAGGTCAGCAAGGCTTCGAGCTGGATGGCCTCGATCCGGCTCCGAGTTTCCTCAGGGCGTTCGCGAAGGTCGGAAGCGAAGACGGCTTCGAGATCGGGCGGCGAGAGCATCTCGCGGAGGACCGGGATGGCGGCCGGGTCGTCCTGGCGGGCGAGGGCGACGGCGGCGTTGTAGCGGACGATCCGGTCCTCGTCCTCCATGATGCGTTCGCGGAGGGCCGGAAGTGCGTCGGGGGTCTCGAAGTAGCCCAGCGCATAGGCGGCGCGCTGGCGGACCTCGGAGTCGTCGGTCCGGCTGGCGGCGACGAGGGCCTCGACGGCCCTGGGGGCTTCGAGCTTGCCGGCGAGCCGGTCGGCCTGGCGTGAGAGGCTGGTCGCGGCAGCGACGCGGACCTCGCGCGGCTGGCCTTCCGCCAGGGCCCGCGCGAGGGTCGCGATCGGGTCGGCCGAGCCGGCGGCGGGGCGGGCCTCCAGGGTCTCGAACGAGCCGATCGCGAGCGCCAGGTATTGCGGAACCTCGACCTGGCCCCGTCCCCTCGGCCGCGACAGTTCCTCGTCGAGCAAGGCGGTCAGCTCACCGAGCAGGCGGGGATCGCTGGCGAGTCGGCTGTCGTTGTGAATCAGGCTGGCCAGCTCATACGCGGCACGCCAGCGGCGGTTGGGATTGTTCGAGCGGATCGCGCGGACGTAGTCGGAGGCGTCGCCGCCGCTGGCGAGCCGGCCAAACATCACGTAAACGAGCATCAGGAAGCAGACCAGGATCACCACCACGATGAACGGGATCACAAACAATTGCATGATGAACCGCGCCGACGGCGGCTCGACCGGCGGCAGGTCGCCGAGCGGCGGCGGCGGAGGCTCGTGAGGCGTCGGGCTGGTGCTCATGGGGAATCGGGCGACTCGGAGGAGAGAGTGCAGCGGAGATCAAGTCCCCAGTGTAGTTTATTCCGCACCCCGGGCTCAAGCGAGCTGCGCACTCGGCGGGGATCGAGCCGCAAGGCCCGGAGGAGCCCCGCACTCCGGATAGGACCGGGTGGCAGCGTGCCCGCCGTTGTGTTATCGACAAACAGGCCACGCCAGCCTGCGCGACGGCCGAGTCCGACCGCCGAAACATCCCGCAACCTGGAGAACCCCGATGCGACCAATGCCCCGGCTCCTGATCGCGTCCGCCCTCGTTCTGCTCGCCCTCACCGCCCTTGACCTCCGCGGCGGCCCCAACCCGCAGAGGGCCCGCCCAGCCCTGCCGGGAGCGAAGGCGACGATCGAGGCGATCGACTACCCAAGCCTCCA
Organism: uncultured Planctomycetales bacterium; assembly: GCA_963752755.1. Classification (GTDB taxonomy): domain Bacteria; phylum Planctomycetota; class Planctomycetia; order Isosphaerales; family Isosphaeraceae; genus CAVVZJ01. The sequence goes on from CAVVZJ010000022.1 coordinate 462,665, forward strand.
GGCCGCACTCGACGCCTTGCCGCCCGAGGGCGGGCTCGTCCGACTTCCCGCCGGTAGGTTTGAGATCCAGGAACCGTTGAGACTCACGCGAGGCGACGTCGCCCTTGTCGGCGCCGGCACGGCCACGCAGATCAAGAACACCAGCACCAACGGCCGCTCCGCCCTGGTGATCGAGCCAGCCGACCACGCGACCAACGCCCGGTCGCGGATCTGGCGAGTCAAGCTCGCCGACCTGCGGATCACCGGCAACGCCATGAGCGGTCACGGCATCGAGGCCAACGGCGTCAATGAACTCTTCCTCGACGGGGTCACCATCAGCGAGAACGGCGGCGACGGCGTCCACATGAACGATTGCTATGAGGACCCGAGGATCTGCGATTGCCTCATCACTTACAACAAAAAATCAGGCGTTCAACTGACCGCCTGTCACGACATCGTGGTTGTCGGCAACCAGTTCGAGGAGAACCGCGACGCCCTGCGCTGTGAAGATAGCTACAATCTCTGCATGACCGGCAACAACCTGGACGACCACCTCCGCGACGGCGTCGTGATCGCAAACACTTATGGTTCGGTCGTCTCGGGCAACATGATCGAGGAGTGCGCCGGCCGGGCAATCGTGCTGGAGCGGGACTGCTACGGGATCGCCCTGAGTGCCAACGTGATCGCGCATGAGACCGGCGGTGGCATCGACCTGATCGACGCCCACGGCTGCGCCGTGACCGGCAACGCCTTCCCGATCGTCAAGCAGAACGCCCTCCGCATCGGCCCCGAGAGCGGCCGGATCACCGTCGCGGGCAACGCCTTCGCCGACAGCACGATTGGCCCCCGCACCGAGAAGCGCCTGCCCGACGACCAGCAAGCCAGCGGCCTGGTGCTTGAAGGCACATCCGACGTGGCCGTCTCCGGCAACCTCTTCTCGGGCGTCGGCCCGAAGGCATTGGCCGTGGAGGGCGAACCGAGCCGCCGGGTCCTGTTCTCGGGGAACGTGTTGACGGACGCGGCGAGCGAGCACGACCGGTTGCGCGACTCGTCCACGTCCGGGAACCTGGAGAGCCAGCCGCACTGAGCCGGCAGACGATCCAGGTGTCCCAACGGCCCCGAGTCGAATGAACCCTCGGGCTTCCCCGTCCGTAAATACGGACAGGCGCCACGTCAAGCTCCATCCGGACTTGCCGGTTTTCCGATCGTAGACTAGAATTCAGACACAAGTTGCTCGCTTATCCCAAGGTTGATTGATTCGATGAAGCGTAACCGTCCCCAGATCGGCCGGGTTCCGATCGCCCTCGTGGCGGTCGCGGGCTTCTTGCTGCTCGGGGACGGGGCTCCTGCCGCGAGCGTCCAGGAACGCCAGCCGGACGTTTCAAGGACGTCCTGTTGCGCGGCGGCCAGGAGCGGTCGATGCTGCTGTGAGAATTCCGGGGACCGGACAGGTTCTCCGGTGACGGTCGAGGTCGCATCGGCTGCGATGTTGGTGGATTGCTGGTGCCACCCGAGCCCCCCTGCCGACCCGGCCCGCTTTCCCGATCGCCCGACCAACGCGGGCCAGGATCGCCTTGAACGGGGCTCCGCCGGCTCGACGGGCCTGATTCCCCGCCTCCCGACCCCGGCACCCCCCGCTCTCGCGGCGACGGATCCCTCGCCGCCGGGTCGCCCCCTCTATCTCCGCAACGCACATCTCCGGTTCTGAGCGATCGCCGATGCGGCCCTGTGCGCCGAGTTGAACTTGCGCGTCAGATCTGCCGGCACGTCGTCGATTCCTGAACTCCCTTTACCGTAACGAATGCCGGACGATGCGGGTGGAAAACCCGCTGGCGGAGGTGTGCCATTAACAACGATCCGACCCGTGCGGCCGGAGCGCCGACCGAGGCGGCAATGCCGCAGCCTTTGTCGCGCTGGAAGAAGTTCCGACTGGTCGTGAAGGTGGTCGAAATGCGGCTCCGGTTCATCGCCCTGATGGCGGCGACCGGCCTCGTTTTCGGCTACTGGGACACGATCTGGAACCTGTATGCCAAGTGGACCCGGCCCCCTCGCGAACACGTCGCGGCCTCGTCAGACCTCGAGTTCTACTGCCCAATGCACCCGACCGTCGTTCAGGAGCAGCCCGGCTCCTGCCCGGTCTGCGGCATGCCGCTCTCGAAGCGGAAGAAGGGCGAGAAGGCGGTCTTGCCCGAAGGGGTGACGGCCCGCGTGCAGCTCGCCCCGTTCCGGATCGCGCAGGCGGGCATCAAAACCGTGGATGTCAGTTACGCGCCCTTGACAGAGACCTTGACGACGGTCGGCTTCGTGGAGCACGACGAGCGGCTCGTCCGTCGGATCGACTCGAAGATCCCGGGGCAGTCGCGGATCGAGACGCTGCTCGTCAACTTCAACGGCATGAACGTGAGGTCGGGCCAGGTGCTGGCCGAGATCTACGCCCCGAGCTGGATTCGGCCTTCCGCGAGCTGCTGCTCAGCCAGAAACGGGTCGACCAGGCCGCCGCCTCCCGATCGTCCTACGCGCGACAGTCCGCCGAAGAGGCTCGCGACCTCGTCCGCCTTTCGGTCGAGAAACTCCAGCACTGGGGAATCACGAAGCAGCAAATCGACACCGTCCTTCGCACGCGGAAGGTGGACGCCAGCGTGCCGATCACCGCGCCGATCGAGGGGCACGTCGTGGAGAAGCACGTCGTCGAAGGGCAGTACGTCCGCGAGGGCGAGCCGATGTTCGTCGTGGCCGACCTGCACCGGGTCTGGGTCCACGCCAAGGTTTATGAGCATCAGATCTCGCTCCTGAAGGTCGGTCAGAAAGTCGAAGCGACGGTCGAGGCGTTGCCGGGCGAGGACTTCCGGGGCGAGGTGGCCTTCATCTTCCCGCACCTCGATCCGGCCACGCGCACCATCGACGTCCGCTACGATTTGAAGAATCCCGGCCACAAGCTCCGTCCCGGGATGTTCGCCACGGTGACGCTCAGGACGCCCATCACCGAGCTGCCCGCCTTCCGCGACAAGATCGCCCGCGCACCCGGCCGCCTCGACCCACCTCGCGAGCCTGACGCCCGAGCAGCAGAAGACCTGTCCTGTGACGACGCTCAAGCTTGGCTCGATGGGCGACCCCGTGCCGGTCGAGCACGACGGTCGCAAGGTCTGGACGTGCTGCCCGGCCTGTCCGCCGAAGTTCCAGAAGAGCCCGTCAAAGTACCTCGCCCGGATGGAGCCGCCGCCGAAGGATCAGGTGCTCAGCGTGCCGGAGTCGGCCGTGATCGACACGGGGACAAGTCAAGTCGTCTATGTCGAGAGCGAGCCCGGCGTTTTCGAAGGACGCGAGGTCGTGCTCGGCCCGAGGACCGGCGACCGCTACCCAATCCTCGAAGGGCTCCAGCCCGGCGAGGTGGTGGCCGCCGCCGGCGCCTTCCTGATCGACGCCGAAACTCGACTCAACCCCGCCGCCGGCGCCGCCTACTTCGGGGGCAGCGACTCCCCTTCCAGGACCCAGTCGGACGCCCCGACCCGTTCTGCCTCGTCCGGGTCCGCTCGGGTCCGCTGACGCCGGGCACCGGAAGAACGCCGCGTCCTCTCCTCCCTAACGCCGCATCGGGCCGCGATCGCCCGGCGTCCCCTCACCCCGAACACGGCGATGATCGAAAAACTGATCGAATGGTCGATCCGCAATCGCTTCCTCGTGATCGTCGCCGCGCTCTTCGTCGGCCTGGCCGGCGCGCGGGCGTTGCTGACGATGCCGGTGGACGCGATCCCCGACCTCTCCGAGAACCAGGTGATTGTCTTCACCGACTGGATGGGCCGCAGCCCCCAGGAAATCGAGGACCAGATCACCTATCCGCTCTCGGTGAACCTGCAAGGGCTGGCGGGCGTGAAGGTGGTGCGGTCGTCGAGCGAATTCAACTTCTCGATGATCAACATTATTTTCGACGAGAAGACCAATTATTACTTCGCGCGAGAACGCGTCCTCGAACGCCTCTCGATCTCCTCGACGTTCCTTCCGCCCGGCGTGACCCCCTACATGGCGCCGGACGCCACCGCGCTCGGGCAGATCTTCTGGTACACCGTCGAGGGCGACGGCAAGACTCTGGATGATCTGAGGGCCATCCAAGACTGGTTCGTCCGCTACCAGCTCAACAGCGTGCCGGGAGTGGCCGAGGTGGCCAGCGTCGGCGGCGCCGCGCGAGTATCAGGTTGATCTCGACCCGAATAAGCTCCGCGCCTACCGGATCACGCTCGGCGAGGTGTACGACGCCGTGTCGCGGTCGAACTCGTCCGTCGGCGGCCGGGTGATCCACAAGGGAAATGCCGAATATTTGATCCGTTCGGTCGGCTGGATCGAGAATCTCGATGACCTCCGCAAGACGGTCGTGACCCAGCGCGACGGTGTGCCGATCTTCGTCGAGATGCTGGGCGCGGTGCAGTTCGGGCCGGGCTTCCGCCGGAGTGTGCTGGAAAAGAACGGCCGCGAGTCCGTGGGCGGCGTGGCGTTGATGCGCTACGGCGAGAACCCACTGGCCGTCACCGAGCGGATCAAGCAGAAGATCACGGCGATGCAGCCGGGCCTGGAATCGCAGGGCGTCCGCATCGTGCCTTTCTACGACCGGACCCCCTTGATCGAGAAGGCGCTGGAGACCGTTTCGCACACGGTCCGCGAGGAGATCGTCGTCTGCACGATCCTGATCGTGATCGTGATGGGCCACCTCGGCGGGGCGTTCGTGGTCGCCATCTCCTTGCCGCTGGCGATCGCGTTCAGCTTCCTGATGATGCAGATCCTCGGCATCCCGTCGAACATCATGAGCCTCTCGGGGATCGCAATCAGCGTGGGCATCCTCGTCGATCAGGCCGTCGTGATGACCGACAACGCCGCGCACCATCTCACGCGCCGCTTCGGCCGCAACCGCGTCCGCGGCGACAACCTTGACGTGATCATCCCCGCCTGCCAGACCGTCGGCCGACCGATCTTCTTCTCGGTGTTGATCACCATTCTTTCCTTCTTACCCGTTTTCGCGCTCTCGGGCATGGAAGGGAAGATGTTTCACCCACTGGCGTGGACGAAGACGTTTGCCTTGATCGGGGTGGCGATCTTCGCGGTGACGCTGGTGCCGGCCCTTGTGCCGATCTTCCTGCGGGGCCGGATCAAGTCCGAGGAAGAGAGCTGGCTCGTCCGCACGATGATCGGCATCTTCCGGCCGATGCTCTCCTGGCTGATGGACCGACCGATCCTCGTGAGCTGGTTTTTCGTGGTCCTGATTGGCCTCGGCTACGTCGCCTCGATGAAGCTCGGTCACGAGTTCATGCCGCCACTGGACGAGGGCTCGATTCTCGACATGCCGACGAGCGTGCCGCGCATGTCGGTAACGCAAGCGTCACAAGATCTGAAAGCGCGGGATCTCATCCTGCGGACCTTCCCCGAGGTGCTCACGGTCGTCGGCAAGGCCGGGCGAGCCGAGACTCCGACCGACCCGGCGCCGCTGGACATGATCGAGACGATCGTCAACCTCCGCCCTCGCGAACTCTGGCCCAAGCGCAAGCTCCTCTTCGATGACGCTTTACTTCAGACCCGGGCTGCATACAACGCCCTCGTCCGCCGCGGTTTCCTTGAGGCCGCCTCCGACACCGACGTCCGCGACGGCCTCATCAACGACGCCGCGATGTCCGTGGTAGGCGAAGTGGACACAATGCTCCGCGAGCTGGCGCGGCGGCGGATCACGGAGTTCCGCCCGGTCCTCGGCAAAGCCCTCGTCGCGGAGGCAATCGGAGCCTATCAAGAGCGGCTCCCCGCCCGGTCGAAGCGACGTCCGCCCACCGAGGCCGAGTTGTCGGCCTTGATCGCGGAGTTATCCTCCATCTACGGCGATCGCCTTGCGCTCCAGCCGAGGCATGACGACGTCGCCTCCCTCATCCGAGACGCCTCCCGTCGCCTCGTCCAGCTCGGCGTTCTTCGAGCCGGCCCGGATCTCCTGGCTCCTCCCATCTCGACCCTGGATCGCGTCCGTGAGTCGGCCAGCGAGCTGCTCGGCGCCGGGAGGCCGACTCTATTCACGCGATTGAATGAGCATCTCATTGCCACCCACGACGCGAAGCTGATGGATCACATCAAGACGCTCAACTGGGAACTCTTCGACGCCGCCATTCCCGGATCCACCTTCGCCGCATTGACCGAAATCGTCAAGCAATCTGACCCGAAGCTCGTCGTCCGGAAGCCCGCCAGCGAGGACCTGAAGAATCTCCGATCCGAGCTGGAGAAACCCTTCGGCGAACGCCTGATGCTCTGGCGGAAGACGAAGCCAGACCTCGTCAACGAGATGGATTCCGCTCTCCAGGTCCCTGGCTGGGGCAACATCTTCACGCAGCCAATCATTAACCGGATCGATATGCTCGCAACCGGAATCCGCACGCCCGTCGGCATCAAGATCTACGGCGATGACCTCGGCAAGATCCAGCAGGTGACGCAACGGGTGGCGGACGTCGTCCGCGGCGTGCGAGGAGCCTCGGGCGTCGTGCCGGATCAGATCGTCGGCAAAGGCTATATCGAGATCGATATCAATCGAGAGAAAGCCGCGCGTTACGGCGTGCAGGTCGGCGACATCCAGGACGTGGTCGAGGTCGCGATGGGCGGCAAGGTGATCTCGATGACGGTCGAGGGCCGCGAGCGGTTTCCGATCCGCGTGCGCTACGCCCGCGATTTCCGAGTGGACGAGGAATCGCTCAAGCAGACACTCATCGCCGTCCGGGGCAACGCGGAAGGCGGGACGTCGCAGGTGCCACTCTCGCTCGTCGCCGACGTGCGAATCGTCGAGGGTCCATCAATGATCAAGAGCGAGAACGGGCTTCTGCGCGCTTATGTCCAACTCAGCGTCAACGGGCGCGATCTCGTCGGCTTCGTGGACGAGGCGCGCCGGGTGGTCGCCGAGGGGGTGACACTGCCGCCGGGAATGTATATCGAGTGGGCGGGGCAGTTCGAGCACCAGGAGCGGGCGAGGAAGACGTTGACGGTCGTGTTCCCGGCCGTCATCCTGATCATTGTTTTGATCCTCTACATGACTTACAAGAGCTGGACCGATGCCGTTCTGATCCTCCCGAGCGTGCTCGGAGCCCTGGCGGGCGGGGCGATCTTCCAGTGGCTTTTCGGATTTCACTTTAGCGTGGCGGTCTGGGTCGGATACATCGCTTGCTTCGGGATGGCGACGGAGACGGGGATCGTGATGCTCGTCTATCTCCGGGAGGCGATCGCCGAGCGTGGGGGCCTGGACAACATTCCGTCCGTGGCGGTTCTTCGCGAGGCGATCCTCGAAGGGGCCGTCCACCGCCTCCGGCCGAAGCTGCTCACCGAGGGGACAACGATTCTCGGGATCGCCCCCATGCTCTGGGCGACCGGCGTCGGCTCCGAGGTGGTCCGACCGATGGCCGCGCCGGTGCTCGGCGGCCTGCTCGTGGCCGACGAAGTTATTGACGTTTTTTTGCCTGTAATCTATTTCGCTGTGCAGAAGCGTCGCTGGCGGAAGCTCCACGGGCTCGGATTCTTCGATCGTCGCGAGTCGCTCGACGATCCGGTCCCGGCTCCGGTGGCGACGGCCCGTCAGCCGGAACCGGCCGGCCGCGCTGCGTGAGGTCGGAGATCGCGGTCAGGTGGCCGGCTTTGCCCGGAGGCAGCGCCAGAGTTCCTCGGCATAGGGCACGGCCAGAAACAGGAGCACCGCCGCGAGTATCGCAATTAGGTAGCCCGCGGGCAGCATCGGCCGCTTGAGCCCGAGGGTCCAGCGAGCCGACTCGGGGCCAGCCCCGAAAAGGGCGAGGAACTGGTTCCAGTGGAGGCAGATGACGAACGAGACGGCCATGAACGGCAGCACCTCCAGGAAACCGTGTACGTGCTGCTCGTTCAGCAAGGCCTCGCGACGGCCGACCGCGTACGCGACATTCCAGAACGCCAGTCCTTCGTGAACGAGGAATGCGACGATCATCAGCACAATCACCATCGCATTAATATCCAGAAACCGACCCCTCTGGATCGGCACACCAACCACAAGCAACATCAGAATGCGAACACTCGGCTCCTCCGCTCCGCTCGTCTCCTCGATCCGGGTCTTGCGATGCTAGAGGTAGTCCAGTAGACCCGGAGCAATCCAGAGGCGAAGCAAGAAATACATCATATAGTGCCGCGTCAAAAACTATGTATTTATTAGTCTATCTGGATCCGACGGATGCGAGCGACCTTGCTCTGGGCCGTGGCCGTCGCCACATGCAACTTCGGGACCGATAGTTCAACCGAGAATGGGGAGAAGCTCGTCGAGGGATTCGATGAGATGGGTATGGGGGTGGGTTGCCAGTTGCTCGCGGGTGTGTGATCCCCAGGTGACACCGACGACATGACGGCAACCGGCGTTGGTCCCCTCCTCCAGGTCGGCCGGGGCGTCGCCGACCTTGGCGACCGCCGTGGGATCGGTGACGCCGAGGCGTTCCATGAGGGCGCGGATCATGTCGGGATGAGGACGGCCGCGGGGAACTTCGTCGCTGCTGATGCGGGCGTCGATGAGGCCGTCGCGGAGCCAGCCGAGGCGGTCGAGGATGGCGGCGGTGATCTCGCGGCTGAAGCCGGTGTCGAGGGCGACCTTGATGTTGCGCTGCTTCAAGGCGGCGAACGTCGCCCCGGCGCCGGGGACCTCGCGGATCGACGGATCGTGACGGTAAAAGTCGAGCATGCGGGTGACGAAATCGGCGTGGATGGCGTCGACGCCGGCCACCGAGCCGATCGGCCTGACCCGAGCGTTCGATGAGGAGGCGGATGGCTTCGGGCTTGGGTAGACCCATCACGGCATCGACCCACGCCGGTTCGACGTCCAGACCGTTCGCCGCGAGAGCGTCGCGGAGGAATCGGTTGACGGCACCGCGGTCCTCAACGGTGGTCCCCGCCATGTCGAAAACGACGAGTTCGATCGGCATGGTCACTCCTCCTGCTGCAATTCCTCGACCACCCGCTCGGCCAGGCCAAACGAGAGCGTCATCCCCGCGCCTCCGAGGGCGGTGATGGCCGTCGCGCCGGGAGCCGGGCGGAGCACGCGATACGGCTCGCTCAGGTGTTTCGCGTAGGTCCCGTGCCAGCGGGCGGCGATGCGGAGGCCGGTCGTGTCGAGGAAGGTGGATAGGTACGACAAGGATCAGGTCTTCAATCTCGGACTTGTCGAAGGGCTCGATCGCCTCGCCGTACTCGTGCGAGTCGCCCAGGACCACCTCGCCGCGGCCGTTCTGCGAGGCCATGACGTGGATTCCGAAGCGGTCGAACGCCGGGCGACTCCACGGTGATCCGCTCGCGGAGGGCTTCCAGAGACGGGCAATGGGCAAATGAGCGGTAGTGGCGGAGCGTCAGGCCCGCAGCGAGCATCGGTCCGATCCGACGGTGGGCATCCAGGGGTTCGGTGCGCATCATCTGGAGCTTGCAACGGACGATGCCCAGCGAGCCGAGGGCTTCCGGGTAGAGGGTGGCCAGGTCGTCGCCGGAGCAGACGAGGAGGCGGTCGGCCTGCCAGGTCGTGACCGCCCGCCAACAACTTCGGATGATCGTAGCCGACGACGGCGCGGCCGAATTCGAAGCGGACTCCGAACCGCTCGGCTAGCCAGCCGGCCAGACGAGCGACGACCTCGCGGGGATCAACGCACGTCTCGGTCGGGCTCCAGAGGCCGGCGATCAGGCCGTCGCGGTCGGACCATCGGGGAGCGTTTGCCGACTTGTTCGTGGGTCGAGAATCTCGCAATTGTAGCCATGTTCCGGGGCGGCCTGAGGCGAACTCGTGGAGGACGGCGGCCTCGTCGTCGCGGTAGGCGAGGTGGAGGGAGCCGCAGCGGTCGTGCCAGAGGCCGGACTCGCGGAGGATCGTGTGCCAGTGGTCGAGGCTGCGGAGGGCCAGTCGGTGCAGGTTACCCGGGGGCTGGCCGATCGGCCAGAGCATGCCGAAGTTGCGGACGGAGGCGCCCTGGGCCCGCTCCGATCGCTCGAAGACGATCACACGACGGCCGCGGCGGGCGAGGTGGTAGGCGTGGGCAAGGCCGAGGATGCCGGCGCCGGCGACGCGTCGTCGAAGCGTTCGCTCATGTCGGCAAGTCCCGGCGCAAGGCCGATTCCAGGCGAGAGCGGTAGTGCGTCGAGGCCGGGTACGGTCGAGGCCGGGGACCTTGGCGGCGTCGTCCCAGCGGCGGAGGCGGAGGGCGTCGGCGTGGAAGGGGTTCGCCTCGAAGTCGGCCTGTTCCTCGGGGCCGAGCGGGTCCGCCCTGAAGGGCGAGGCTCTGCTTCGAGGCGGGGGAGAGGCCGTCGTAGTAGGCGGGATCGACGGTGCAGAGGTAGCGCTTGGCCGCGACGTGGAGGCGGACCGGCTCGACCACCTCGGGGCCGAAGCGGGCGGCGAGCCAGTCGGAGCCGAGTTCTTCGTGGCGGGCGTCGTGGCCGCGGTCGGCCACGTCCTCGCCGAGGTCGTGGAGCAGGTGGCCGACGTCGTGGAGCAAGGCCGCCGCGATCAAGGCGTCGTGGGCCCCCTCGATCTCGGCCAGGCGGGCGGCCTGGAGGGCGTGCTCGGCCTGGGAAACCGGCTCGCCGAAGTAGGCTTCGCGGCCCCGTCGCTCGAAAAGGCGGACGATCTCCTCGATCGGATGCACCGGCTCATCTCCTCGCGACTCGCGTCTGCCCAGCAACTGTTCGACCAGGTACACGGCGGCGACCGCGGCCGAGGCCGCCGCCACGATCGCCAGCGCCACGAAGACCCCCGACCAGCCAAAGGTCCGCTCGACCCGCGACACCCCGATCCCGGCCGCCACTCCACCGAGATAGCCGAAGCCGTCGATCAGGCCGGACGCCGTGGCGCTGCCGCGCTTGCCGCCGAAGTCGAGCGAGATCGCGCCGGCGAGAAAGGAATACGGGCCGATGAGCAGGAACCCGACCGCCGCGATCAGCACGACCGGCCAGGTTCGCGACCCGGTCGGATCGGCCAGGCCCAGCAATGCCAGGACCCCGCCCGCCAGGATCAGTCCCACGAGGATGATCGCCGCCCGCCCGCCACGTCCGAGCCGGTCGCTCAACACGCCTGCCAGGATCACCGAGACCCCGCCCAGCAAGGGGAACAGGGCGCTGGCGTCGGCCGCCTCCGAGGCGCTCATCCGCACGCGATCGACGAGATAGGTGTTCGTCCAGTTGTTCATCGACTCGCGCAATAAGGTCAGGCCCATCGAGAGCCCGCAGACGAGCCAGAAGGCCGGGCTCCTCAGCAAGGGCCGGAGCAACGCACCCAGGCCCGGCGGACGCGCCTCCTGCCCCGCCTCGCCGAAGAGGTTGGCCGGGTTCGTGGCCGGCTCGGAAAGGCCCAGGCGTCGGGGCGACTCGCGGACGAGCAGCAGGTTCACCACGAAGATCGCGCCGAGCGTGGCCGCGGCGCGGAAGAAGACCCCGCGCCAGCCGAGGCCCGATGCCAGCCAGCGGCCCATCAGCCACTTCGCGCCGGCGTCGCCGAAGAGGTAGCTGAGGCTGATGATCCCCATCACGGTCCCGTAGGTCGAGTACGAGAACCAGCGCGACGTGATCTTGACCATCCCCGGCCAGCCGATCGACTGGATCAGGCGGTTGCCGAACCAGGCCATCGTGAAGACCGGCAACGTGCCGCCCATCGCGAATGCCAAGGTGAACACGACGGCCCCCGCCATCCCGGCGAGGTAGTTCGTCCGGCCGCCCAGGAAGTCGGTCAGGCTGCCGCTGAAGAACTTGCCCAGCGAGTAGGCGACCGTCCCCAGCGAGACGATCCAGCCGAGCCGCTCCAGGGCCGCATGCTCGCCCAGGCCACCCGCAACCAGCTCCGCGCGGATCAAGGGGAGGCAGACGGCCAGGTGCGAGCGGCAGAGGTAATAGCCGGTGTAGCCGACGAGCAGGAGGCCGACGGTCAAGCCTTGCCAGCGCGTCAGTCGCGAGGCGTCGTCGCCCGTATCGCTCATCGGCCTTCCCTCGGTCCCCGCTGGCCGGCTCATCGCAAGGGATTGAAGACCAGTCCTGTAAGGAGCTTTGGATAAAAATAGGTGCTTTTAGGAGGCATTTTTTCCAGTTTCGATGCGATCGACTCGACGTCTCCCATGCCGGCGGGGGGGACGAGGCAGGCGAGGTCGCAGTCGCGGGAGGAGGCCGACTGGAGCACCTCGTCAATGAGGTGCACGTAACGGATCTCGGGCGTGCCGAGGTCGCCGAGGAGCTTCTTCATGACCAGTTCGCGGAGGATGCTCACGCCGAGGGCCCGCCACTCGGCGCTCTGGTCGGGGACGAGCGCGTCCATCGTGTCGTACGAGCGGAGTCTGGCGACGAGCCACTGGCCGTCGGCGACGGTGCCGAAGCCGAGGATGTCCTGGTCGCCTGCCAGCTCGATTGCCTCCCAGGCGGCGCGGCAGCCGGCATCGCCCTGGCCGGTCGGCTCAACCTCGAACTCGGGGGCGAGGCGCTCGGCCAGGGTGGCGGAGGTCAGACCCGGCAGGCCGGAGACGAGCCGGTGGGTCGGAAGGATCTGCAAACCGGGATCGCTCATGCTGACGAGCATCATCAACACGAAGTTGGCCGGGTCGTCGGGACCGGAGATCTGGCCGGTGGCGGCGAGATCGTCGCGGTACCTGAGGCCGGTCTCGTAGCGGTGGTGACCGTCGGCGATGAAGATGGGCTTCGGACCCATCAGACCCTGCACGGTCGTATGCGCCTGGGCGTCGGAGACAGGCCAGAGGCGGTTGACGACGCCAAGGTGATCGACGGCCTCCAGGGGCGTGCGGTCCTTGATCCCGGCCTCGACGGCGGCGAGAACCTCGTTGGCCGAGTCAGGATACAGGCCGAAGATCGGGCTGAGGTTCATGCCGGTGGCCTGGTAGAGGGCCAGGCGGTCGGCCTTGGGGCCCGAAAGGGTCTGCTCATGCGGGTAGATCTTCCCTTGACCGAACGGCTCGAGCCGGACGCGGGCGAAGAAGCCCTTGCGGGTACACGTCTGGCCCTCGACCGTGAAGGTCTGGTGATAGACGTACAGGGCCGGCTGGTCGTCCTCGCGGAGGACGCCGCTCCGGCGCCAGTCGCGGAGGAAGCGGGCGGCGCGGGTGTAGCGGTTCGTGCTGGCGTCGTCGCCGGGCTCCTCGCGGTTCAGCTCCAGGCGAATCGCGTTGTAAGGGCTGGCGTCGTAGAGCCGGCCTTGCAGGTCGGGGCCGATGACGTCGTAGGGCGGGGCGACGACGTCGGAGAGCGCACCCACCTGGGCCAGGTCATAGCGAATTCCGCGGAATGGGCGAATCTCGGGCATCTCGGGAGAGTCCAAATCCGGCGCTGGGGATGCGAGGCAAAGCAGCGCCCGGGACGACTTCCGGCAGTCGTCTGCGGCCGGCCTGGCCGCGGGTCGGGGCGCGATCCTAACAGGATAGCGACTCCGGCCCGTGATCGGCACCCGAAGTTCCCGAGGCCACGCCCCGGAGCGAAACGACCCCGCGACGGAACGGCCGGGGCCGTCGGTCGCGGGGTCGCTTCCGGATCTGGCGGGGAGGGACTCCCTCCCGGACTCGCCCGCCTCAATGCGTTGTGGACGCAGACATCACTTGATTGATATTCTTGTCGCTGTGCTCGGTCTCCACCTGGCCCTGATGGATCTCGCCGCGCCAGGCGCCGGTGGCGTCGCCCCGGGATTCGAGGAACTGCTTGAAGCGGTCCAGGTCATTCTGGACCCGTCGCGAGACAAAGCCCAGGGCGTCGCCGGCACCTTCGATCAGGCCCTCGGGCTCGTAGGTGATGCGGGCCGTCACCTGGGTCTGGCCGCCGTCGGTCGGGAGGAAATCGACGACCCCCTCGTTGTAGGCGCCGTCGGTATTCCGCCAGGAGATCCGGCGATCCGGGGTCTGCTCGACAATCTCGGCGTCCCACTCCTTCCGCTGACCGGCGACCTTCGCGACCCAGTGCAGGTGCTTGTCGTCCGTCTGCCGGACTTCCTCGATCCCCTCCATGAATTGAGGAAAGGTCTCGAACTGCGTCCACTGGTTGTAAACGGTGCCGACCGGCTGATCGACCACCACGGATTTTTCCACGGTGCTCGGCATGGTGCTTCTCCTTTCGCTTCGATGGCGAGCCGCGACGGAGTCAGGGCGGATGGTCGCGCCCGGGCCTTGCGGCCAACGGTCCGCGCCGGCGTCTTGCGTCCACGACCCGCACCGGAAGAAAGTGCAAGCTCCATGCCGGACATTGCGGCCTGATACACGAACCCGCTGATGTAGTCCGATTCGAGCCGGCTCCTGTGGGACCGCCGCCCCCGGCTGTCCGGACCAGACGACAGCCGGGAGCGGCTGTCCCACAAGGCCAAACCGGACAGCAGCAGCAGGTTCGTGTATAAGAAAGACACCTCGGCGGCGTCAGGCCCCGGTTCAACGACGAGGCGCCTCGGTCGGCTGGCGGGCAAGGGAGGGGGGTGGGGGGATATCGTGGAGACGGAAGACATGGATGATGGGACCGACGGGCATCGTCAATTGCCAGTGGCGGAAGCGTGAGATCGGGATTGAGCGGCCCGCCACGGTGGGCAGCAGATTGCCGCCCAGTTCCGGGGGCGAGTCCTCCGTGACCACGTAGTCGCCTGCTTCCAGGACCGTGCGCAGGGCCTCCGATTCCCGGGCGAGGGCGTCCGGTTGATCCAGCCGAGCCCCGTAGCCCGTCCGCTGATCGAGCAGCGAGTAGACCTCCAAACCGGGCCGGTCGCTTGCCAGGTATTCGAGAATCAAGCCGTTGAGAAAATACTCTTGCGCCCAGATCCGAGAGATCGGCGGTCCCTCGGACGTTCCCGGTCCCGCCTGTTCCCGAAGACGCGCCTCGATGAGGACCCGGTCGAGGAGTTGATCGTAGGTGTCATGACCTCGCGGCTTTCGAAGGAACGGGCAGTCCCAGACCACACAGGTCGGGTGTACGAAATTGACGTGGGCGACGATCAGGAGGGCCCAGGAAGCCAACAGCACCGGGGAGAATCGCCAGTCGAGCCAGCCCGCCCTCGGCGCATCGAGGCCATCCGGCAACAAGGCCCGGATCAGCACGCTGGCGGCCAGGGCCGTCGGCACAAGCAGGACGATTCCGTAGCGGCTCAGTTGCATCAACACCTCGGCACCGGCCTGGATGTCGAAGGCGGCCAGGCCTGCGGCCCAGCCGACCAGAAGGGCCAGGCGTTCCCACTGGCGACGCCGCACGAGCCGTCGCACGCCCAGGCATGCCAGCAACCCGACCAGACCCAGCGCCGACCAGATCATCCCGCGGGGCGGAGGTCCCGGCCAGTAATGCCAGACCAGGAACCGGGCGAAGTTTTCGAGGAAAGGGAGGGGATTCCGCGTGTCGTCGGCGAACTTCACGACATTCGCGTTCGACCGCGCCCAGAGTGCGAACGGCCCGGCCACCGCCGCGACCGAAACCAGCCCCGCGAGCACAGCCCCCACCTGCGCCGGTCGATTGCCGGCGCGAGACCGGCACGCCTGGACCAGATAGACCGGCAACCAGAACGGGATCAGGAAGATATTGGTCGGGTGCACCAGCAAGCCGGCCAGCAGGGTCAGCAGCAAGGCGCGACCGCGGCCTCGCAGGGACCAGTAGGCCGCCAGGACCCCAATCAAGGGCGTCTGACAGAATTCACAGGCCATCCGTGAATAGACGATCGCCACCGGCGTGACGGCGAGCAGCAGCGTGGCTGCCATCGCCGTGGTTGGGTCGAGCACCTTGCGGCCCAGTCGCCAGAGCAAGGCGAGGGCGACCAGACTACAGAGCACCGCGGTCGCTCGGAGCACCGTCAGCGACGCCCCGAAGGCCAGATGCATCGGCACGAGCAAGGTGACGAAGAAGGGGTCCGGTAAGTTCCCCGACGAGGTCCGGGTGAAGACCGGCTCACCCCGGATCAGGGCTTGCGCCATCAGGCCATAATAGGACTCGTCGGCCCAGTGTCTCGGGAGCGACGCCAGGTGACTCGCCCGGTGCCAGCAGGCCCCGGCCAGGAGCAAGACCACCTGCAACACCAGCAAGACCGCGACCACGCGCCGCCAATTCATCACCGGTCCCCCTTCCCTGGGAGAGGACTTCGTACTGAAGCCCCGACTTCCTGACGGGTTGATGCCGGCGACAGCCCTGTCGCGACGGTTGTCGAACAGGGATACAAGGCCCGCGTGAATACGTCAATGCAGGTTGCGTGAGGAGGTGCCGCGGACGTTCGGCCGACCGACAATCGTCGAGAATCTCCGGGACGTCGCCATTTCGACCCGAGGCGAATGCGAAGCGGCCCGAACTCACCACGGTCGGGCCGCCTTGCGGAAGGGTCTCGGCGACTTCAAGACCGGGACGGGCTCAGGTGCCCATCTCCCAGCTCGCCAGGTACTTCTTCTGCTCGTCGGTGAGCTGGTCGATCGCGATACCCATGGTCTGGAGCTTGAGCGTGGCGACCCACTGATCGACTTCCTGGGGCACCTGATAGACGCGGTGCTCCAGCTTGCCCTGGTTCTTGACCGACCACTCGGTCGCCAGGGCCTGGGCGGCGAAGCTCATGTCCATGACGCTCGCCGGGTGGCCGTGGGCGGCGGCGAGGTTGATGAGGCGCCCTTCGCCGAGGACGTAGAGGCGGTTGCCGTTGGAGAGGGTGTACTCAGCGACGAACTCGCGGACGTCCTTGTTGACCTCGCTGGCGATCTTGGCGAGGTCGTCGAGAGCCAGCTCGACGTTGAAGTGGCCGGAGTTGCAAATCATGGCTCCGTCCTTCATCGCCTGGAAGTGCTCCTGGCGGATGACGTGGATGTCGCCGGTGACGGTGATGAACAGATCGCCGATCGGGGCCGCCTTGGCGATCGGCATGACCTCGAAGCCGTCCATCGCGGCCTCCAGGGCTCGGATCGGATCGACCTCGGTGACAATCACGTGGCCGCCGAGTCCCCGCGCCCGCAGGGCGACGCCCTTGCCGCACCAGCCGTAGCCGCAGACGACGATCTTCTTGCCGGCGATGAGCATGTCCGTGGCGCGGATGACGCCATCGAGGGTGCTCTGACCGGTGCCGTAGCGGTTGTCGAAGAAGTGCTTCGTCTGGGCATCGTTAACGGCGATGACCGGCAACTTCAGGACGCCGTCCTTCTCCATGGCCCGGAGCCGGATGACTCCGGTGGTCGTCTCCTCCATGCTCGCGATGATGCCCGCCGCGACCTGCTGCCGCTCGGCGGCCGAGAGCGTCTGAGCCCAGACGCGGACCTCGGAATGGACGTCGTCGAGCCGGCCGAGCGTGAGGAAGATCATGGCGCTGACGAGGTCGGCGCCGTCGTCCATCGTGACGTTCGGGCGGTGCTGCAAGGCGGCGGCGATGTGGCGGTAGTAGCTGGTCTCGTTCTCGCCCTTGATGGCGAAGACCGGGATGTTGAAGTCCTGAACGAGGCTGGCGGCCACGTCGTCCTGTGTCGAAAGCGGGTTGGAGGCGCAGAGCAACAGGTCCGCGCCCCCGGCAACGAGCGTGCGGGCAAGGTTGGCGGTCTCGGCCGTCACGTGCAAGCACGCCGACATCTTCAAGCCCTTCAGGGGCTTTTCCTTCTCGAACCGCTCGCGGATCGCCCGCAAGACGGGCATGTCGCGCTCGGCCCACAAGATCCGCTTGTAGCCGACTCCGGCCAGGCCGAGGTCCTTGACGTCGGCCGAAGTGATGGTGGACAAAGGTGTTCCTCCTCGAAGAGGGGCCAAGGGTTTCGGGGTCGGTCGATTCCGGCATCTTCAAACCTGGCCCTCTCCACGCCTGGAGAGGGGGGCCTCGAAGGAGCCGGTTGAGGGTCACGCTGTCGCCCCTCGGGCCGGTCGGCGGGCTTACACCCCAACCCCTCCCGTCGGCGAGAGAGCGTTGGGGTGGACAGTCGCGAGGTGTCGTCTGGTGGATCGGCGGGGCGACCGGGCGGCATGGGCCGACGTCGCGGCGGGTCGGGTCGGTTTGACTCAGTTGCCGAGAGGATGGTGGAGCAGGCGGAGCGTCTTGCAACGCTCCCAGTCCATCCAGTCGAGGGGGCCAGGCTCGGTTCGCGGGCGGGCGGACGCCTGGTTCATCAAGCGGACGATCGCCTCACCGCAGGCCCGAGCCTGCGTCGGTGCCTCGATGGCCCCCTCACGGATCAAGGCTTCGAAGCGGGCCCAGTCCGATTCCGACATCGCGACCCGCAAGGCCCGGCTCGTCCAGTGCTCGGGCAAGTGGGGATGCAAGGGGCGAAGGCCGCGTTCCTGGCCCTGAGTACGGCGACGTCCCAGGCGATCACGGTCCATCGGCGTGCCTCTCCCCTCATCCCCGGCTGCGGACGCCTCGACGCGGCGAACGGAAGGGATGATAAGACACGCGCACGTGTGTGTCAACGCACGTTGCCGGGAATCGGCGCGACGTCGCCTTCGCGAGCGGCGCGGATGAAGGCGGCCAGGAGTCGCGCATCCTTCCGCCCGGGCGATGACTCCACGCCACCGGCCACATCGACCATCCAGGGCCGATAGCGGGCGACCCGCTCGCCAACGTTCTGTGGGGTCAGGCCGCCAGCGAGGATCAGACGTTCGAAGCGGTCCCGGGGCAGGCGGTCGAGAAGCTCGGCGTCGATCGTCCGACCGGTGCCACCGGGTCGCCCGGGGACGTGCGCGTCGATCAGGATCGCGTCGGGCGAGCGGCTGAGGCGATCGGTGTCGTCGAGGTAGGCGAGCATCCGGTCGAGGCTCGAAGCGTCGGCGAGACGGAAGGCGCGAACGACCTGCAGCAAGTGGCCGAGAGCGGCGAGCGTTGAGGGCGGCTCCTCACCGTGCAATTGCACGACCCGCAACCCGACGCGCTCGGCGACCTCCGCGACCTCCGCCGGCGGCCGGTCCACGAAGACTCCGACCGGCACGACCGTTGCGGGCAAGGCCCGCACAATCTCCGAGGCCCGTTCCAGCGTCACCTGGCGCGGGGAGGCCGGATGGAAGTTCAGGCCAATCCAATCGGCCCCGGCCTCGGCCGCCGCAAGGGCGTCGACCGGGCTGGTGAGGCCGCAGATTTTGACGAGGGGGGTGTGTGACGGTCTCATCAGCGCCATCGTCTTGTCGGGCGTGTGCAGCACGCCGTCTTCGATTCGGGAACGACGGCGTGCTGCACACGCCCTGCGAACCAGCTCGGAAGGCGTCGTGCACGCGCCTTCTGGTCCACTCCTACACGAACCCGCTGATGCTATCCGATTCGAGCCCGACTCCTGGGGGACAGCCGCCCCCGGCGGTCCGGGCCGAACGACAGCCGGGGGCGGCTGTCCCACAAGTCCCAACCGGACAACATCAGCGGGTTCGTGTCTCAGGCGCCCACACCGAGTCGGGAGAGGGCGTCGCGGTATTTCGCCTCGGGGTTGACGCCGACGAGCCGCTCGACCGGCTTGCCTCCCTGGAAGATGATGACCGTCGGGATCGAGGAAATCCCAAGGCTGCCGGGCGTCTCGGGGTTCTGGTCGGTATCCATCTTGCCGACCTTGACCTTGCCCTGAAACTGGCCGGCGAGCTTCTCGATCGTCGGCGCCAGCATCCGGCAGGGGCCGCACCAGGGCGCCCAGAAATCAACCACCACCGGGATCGGCGAGTCGAGCACTTCCGACTGGAAGGCCGAGTCAGTAAACTCCATCACGTTTCCGGCCATGGCAGGGGCCTCGGCAAGCGAAAGTTGAAGGAATCGAAGAACTTACATCAAGCCCCCAGCAGGGGGCGTCCGACCGTTGGAGTCATTATAAGGTGGCATCGAACCGAGTCAACCAAGCGGACGAGGCGGGAAACGGGGCGTCGGGGTGGTCCCCCTGGTTCGACTGGCTCGACCCGAGAGGCGGTCACTGGCTGCGATTTCTGCTAGTTTTCGTGCCCGCAGCAGTGATCATGCGGTACGCCGGCGCGGGGCCGGTCTGGCTGTTCGCCGTCTCGGGTGCCGCGATCGTGCCGCTGGCGGGTCTACTCGGTCATGCCACGGAGCAAGTCGCGCGCGGCTCGGGCCGGGCATCGGCGGCCTCCTCAACGCCACTTTCGGCAACGCCGCCGAACTGATCATCGCGATGTTCGCCCTCTTCCGCGGGCTCGACGGCGTCGTCAAGGCGTCGATCACCGGCAGTATCATCGGCAACCTCCTGCTGGTCCTGGGCGCGAGCCTGCTGGCCGGTGGGATCAAGCACCGGACGCTCCGCTTCAACAAGACGGCGGCCGGCGTCGGCGCCACCATGCTCTGCCTGGCGGCGATGGGCATGGTCGTGCCGGCCATCTTCCACTCCTTGCCCGGCGTGGATGCCAGAGCCATCAACCTTGAGCACGAGCTGAGCGTCGGCGTCAGCATCCTGTTGATTGCCTCCTATGGCTTGCACCTCCTCTTCAGCCTGGTGACGCATCGGAACCTGTTCAACCCCAACAGCGACGGCGAGGACCCGGACGATCACGACGGCCCGGGGTGGAGCCCGACGAAGGCGACCGCCCTGCTGCTCGGATCGACGGCCCTCGTCGCCTGGATGAGCGAGATCCTCGTCGGCGCCGTCGAGCAGGCGAGCCACCAGCTCGGCCTGACGGAGGTCTTCGTCGGCGTGATCGTGGTGGCGATCGTCGGCAATGCCGCCGAGCACTCGACAGCCGTGCTCGTTTCCTTGAAGAATCAGCTTGACCTGGCGCTCGGCATCGCGATGGGCTCCGCCTTGCAGATCGCCCTGTTCGTGGCGCCGGTACTGGTCTTCACCAGCTACCTCCGGGACCATCCGATGGACCTGCTCTTCACGACACTGGAGGTCGTGGCGGTGATCCTGGCGTGCATCATCGCGCGGATGGTCGCCGAGGACGGTGAATCGAACTGGCTCGAAGGGGCCATGCTCCTGACGACCTACGCCATTCTCGCCCTGGCGTTCTTCTTCCTGCCGGAAGGATCGCAGTTGTCGCCGCGAACGGATTCGGAGTCGTCGGGAAATCCGGCCGCCTCGGCGCCCGCCGGTCACGCGAAGCCGTCGCGGGAGTGAGGCTGACGAGCCGGTTCACTCAGGCGTCCGGCCCACGGCTCGCCTGGTCGAAGAGGGTGGAGACGGCCAGGATGAAGCCGGGGAGCACGTTGCCGCCGTCGAGCGTGTCGCCGTCGCGGAGCAGGGTCGGGCGGTCGGGAGCGTTGTGGACTCGGATCGTGCGACGGCGGGGCTCGATGATCCAGACGAGCCGAACGCCGGCGTCGAAATACTCACCGAGCTTCCGCTCCATCTCGGCCTTGGTGTTCCCTTTGCTGACGATCTCGACCGCCAGGTCGATCGGGAGCCGGGGCACCGGCGACCTCGGCAACTTCCGGCCGGGGAGGCGGTCCCAGGAGACGAAACAGAGGTCGGGGATGCGAACCAGGCCCGACGTGAGCCGGAGGATGCCATCCGGGCCGGCCGCGACGCCGAGGTTGTGCGTGCTGAGGAAGTCGCCGAGAAACGTGATCAGGATGAACGCGAGTCGTGATTCCTCGAAGCCCATCGCCTTCTCCACCAGGATGCCGTCGATCAGCTCGCAGAGACGGCCCTCGCGGTCGTGAACTGCGAGCACGTCGCGCTCGGTGGCGGTGCCGGGCGTGGGCACGAGGCGGACGCGGTCGGGCGGGATGTCGCCGAGTGCGGCGAGCAGGTCGGCGACAGTCCGTCGGGTTGGCGGCGGGGTGGCGGATCGGGGCATCAGAGGGATGGCATCCAGGGTTCCTGGTACGTTCGATCGGGGTCGGGCCTCTCGACGCCCCGGCCGGTCAGGCGCCGTTGCGGCGGAGGGCGTTGGACTCCTCCTCGGGGAGGTAGAGGATGCGGCCGCAGCTCTTGCAGAAGACGAGGACATCGTCGTTGATCAAGTCGTTGAGCATCTGGGCGGTCACTGAAACGTAGCAGCCGGAGCAGGCGCTGTTCTCGACCGGGGCCATGCCGTCAGCGCCACGGCCCTTGACGACGCGGCGGTACTGGTCGCGGACGTCGCCCGGGATGATGTTCTCAGCCTCGATAATCGCGGTCTCCAGCTCACCGAGCTGGGCCTGATAGCTCTCGGCCTTGGACTCGACCTCGTGGGCCAGGGCCTCGAGATCCTGGCGAAACTGCTTGACATCCGCCTCCTGCATCTTCAACTCCGCCTCCTTCGACTCGGCCTGACTCAGAAGCTCCAGGGCCTCATCTTCGAGCTTATCGGCGACCTTGTTGTCCTGGGCGATCTGGTTACGGATCGCGTCGTACTCCCCTTGCTTCTTGGTGACGTTGAGCTTGGCGCGCAGGTCGTCGACACGGTTGCGGATCGACTGGGCCTGAACCTCCCGGTTCTTGGCGTCGGCCTTGGTCTTCTTCAAGGCCGCGAGGGCGGCATCGAGGTCGGCCTGGCGTTTCTCCAGCACGGTCCGCCGGGAGGCGACAGTCTTCGGACCGGAGCCGAGCCGGTCGCGGATCGCCTTGGCTCGCTGGTGGAGATGATGGAGTTCGCGGAGGTTGTCAGCCGTCGTCGGCATGGGGTCGGCCTCCTGAGAAGGGTCGAGGCAGGGAACTGGGGGCAGAGTGCGAAGAGCCCAGGGCAAACCTTGAGGCCGATCAACGAAAAACCGCCGGCCACCCGAGGGCGGCCGGCGGTCGGTTTGGCGTCGGAGGGAGCGAGGCGCCGGCGGATCGCGTCGGCGACGGTCCGCGTCGCGGCGACCCGCGGGCGGGCGGCCGATCGTGGGTGCTGGGGATCGTCGTCCGGGTGCGCGACCGCGACCCCGATCGCGCGAGGCGAGTGGGGTCGCGGTGCAGGCAAGAAGGCGTTGGGGACCGGTCGATCTCATCAACCTGTGCTTTCCAGGAATCCCTCGAGCTGCCGGCTGCGGACCGGGTGCTGGAGCTTGCGCACCGCCTTGGCCTCGATCTGGCGGACGCGCTCGCGGGTGACCTTGAAGATCCGGCCCACCTCCTCCAGGGTGTAGGTGTAGCCGTCGCCCAGGCCGTAACGGAGCTTGATGATCTCGCGCTCGCGGTAGGTCAGGGTCTTGAGGACCGCGTCGATCTTCTCCTTGAGCATCTCCTGGGTGGCGGCGTTGATCGGGCTCTCGGCGGCCTCGTCCTCGATGAAGTCGCCGAAGTAGCTGTCCTCGCTCTCGCCGACCGGGCGGTCGAGCGAGATCGGGTGCCGGCTGATCTTCATCACCCGCCGGGTCTCCTCGACGGAGATATTGGCGGCGCGGGCGGTCTCCTCGATCGTCGGCTCGCGGCCCTTCTCCTGGAGGAGCTTCTTCGAGACGTTGCGAAGCTTCGACATCGTCTCGATCATGTGGACCGGGATGCGGATCGTGCGGGCCTGGTCGGCGATGGCGCGGGTGATCGCCTGGCGAATCCACCAGGTGGCGTAGGTGCTGAACTTGTAGCCGCGGCGGTACTCGTACTTGTCCACGGCCCGCATCAGGCCGGTGTTGCCTTCCTGGATCAGGTCGAGGAAGGAGAGGCCGCGGTTGCGGTACTTCTTGGCGATCGAGACGACCAGCCGGAGGTTGCCGCCGGAAAGCTCGCGCTTGGCCTGCTCATACTCCTTGTAGCGAGCGATCATCTGCTCGCAGCGACGCCGCAGGGTCAGCGGCGTCTCCAGGGTCATGAGCATCAGGTCCTTCAGCTCTTTCTGGAGGTTGGCGAGGTCCTCCTTGCCGCCGCGACCGGCCTTGTGGTCGCGGATCTGGTGGACCAGCTCCTGCATCCGGGCCGAGATCTGCTCCAGCCGCTTCATCAAGGGCTGGACCTTCTGGGTCCGGATCGAGAGCTCCTCGACCAGCGTGACGGCCTTGCGGCGGCGAACGGCGAGCTGCTGGCGGAGCTGTCCGCGTGTTTCCTTGTCGCCGCGGGCGCGGACGTAGGCGCGGTAGTCCTGGATGTTGCAGCCCATCAGGTGGTCGAGCGTGACCAGGTTCAGGGGCATCCGGCCGAGGATCTGGTCTTTTTCGAGGTTCTCGGTGACGGAGACCTTGACGGTCCGGTCGAAGGGCAGCTCGCCGCTGTTGACCTTCTTGAGCACGTCCACCACCAGGCGAAGCGCGTAGTCGCACTCCAGCACCCGGCGGCGGAACCGCTTGCGGGTGATCTCGATCTTCTTGGCGAGGTTGATCTCCTGGTCGCGGGTCAGGAGGGGGATCTCGCCCATCTGGGTCAGGTACATGCGGACCGGGTCGTCGATCCGCCGGGAGATCTCGTCGAGATCCTCGGGTGTGAAGCCCTCATCGTCGTCGCGAGTCGTCCTCCTCGTCGACCAGCTCGTCCTCGGGCTCGTCGTCGAGGTCGCCGGAGGCGAGCAGGCGCGACTCGGCTTCTTCCTCGTTGACCAGCTCGATGCTGAGCTCGTCGAGCATCTCCAGGAGCCCCTGGATCTTGCCGGGGTCGGAGGCGTCGTCGGGCAGCAGATCGTTGACCTGGTCGAACGTCAGGAAGCCGCGGCGCTTCCCCAGGTCGAGGAGCGTCTTGAGGCCCTCGTCCATCTTTTCCATCGAATCAATCTCCCTCGGCTCATACCGACGACGGGTCAGGACGCGGTGCTCGTCGCACCTCCGGCCCCTGTTGTTTGAGTCGATACAGTTCCACTCTCAGCGCTTGGTGGTCTTCGGGGTGGGCGGAGGCATCGATCTCCTCCAGGGCCATCTCCAGGTCGCGCTTGCGATCCTGCCAGCGGCGGACGTCGAAGGTGTCGAGCGTGCGGGCGAGCCGCTCGTCCCAGGAGGCCGGTTGTGCCCTTGGGGAGAGGGGCTGCGGCTCGAATGGCCCGAGCAAGCGGGCGGCCAGGGACCGCTCGGGCTCGTCGAGCCGGGCGCAGACCTCCTCGAAGAGGGCCTCGGGGGCTTCGGCGTACAGGTCGTAGCAGGTCTGAAGGATGGTTCGCAGCGGGGCGTCTCGCAGGCCCGCGGGCGTGACCCGCGTGACCACATGGGGGAGGAGCCGCGGCTCGTTCAGGACGATCCGCACGATCTCGCGATCGAGCGGGTCGAGGTCGGCCACCGCGATCGGGGTGGGCCGGAGAGACTCCTGATCGGCCGGCGCGGGCGCGCCGACCTCGGCCTCGGCACTATTCCTACGCGACGCCTGGGTGTTTTGTTGGGCCTTTTTCCGCAAAAGTTGGCGGAGACGCTCCGCGAGGGTCTGGTCGCGGGGTGGCAAGTGCAGACGGGCGGCCAGGTTATTCAGGGCCTGACCCACCTTGATCGTGACGCCCACCTGGCTCAGTCGCGGGCTTGCGGCGAGGATCGCCAGGACCCACTCGGCCGCCTGACGCGCCTCCTCCAGGTCGTCGAGGTCGAACTTCCGCCCGGCGCGGTCGATCACGAAATCGAGGGGATCGACGGCCCGCTCGACCATCGACCGGAACGGCCCGGCCCCTTCGCGGAGCAAGTAGTCGCAGGGGTCGAGCCCCTCGGGAAGCGTCAGGATGCGGACGTCCACCTCATGCCCGAGGAACAGCTCCAGCGCCCGGTCGGCCGCCTTCTGGCCGGCCTCGTCGCCGTCGAAGACGAGCACGACGCGGTCGGCCAGCCGGCGGAGGGTGGCGATGTGGTCGTCGCCCAGGGCGGTGCCCAGGGTGCCGACGACGTTCTCGAAGCCGACCTGGTGTGCGGCGATCACGTCGGTGTAGCCCTCGACGACGGCAACCCAGCCTTCCTGGCGGGCCGCGGCCCTGGCGAGGTCGGCGGCGTAGAGTTGGCGACGCTTCTGGAACAGCGGCGTCTCGGGCGAGTTCACGTATTTGGCGACTTTTCGGCCCGACTCGGCCCAGCTTTTCTCCAATGCGGGCAAGATCCGGCCCCCGAAGGCGATCGTCCGACCGTTCAGGTCGTGGATCGGGAAGATCACGCGGCCCCGGAAGCGATCGTAGGTCAGGCCCGATCCCTCGGATCGGGCGACCAGGCCGGTCGTCTCCAGCAGCTTCCGATCGAACCCCTCGCGACGCGCCTGGTTCGAGAGCCAGTCGCGGTCGTCGGGGGCGAAACCGAGCCCGAACCGCGCGACGCTCGACGCTGTGAGGCCGCGGCTCGCGACGTAATCCCGGGCCGCTTCCGAACGCGCCAGTGCCTCCGGCGAAGTGCTGCTCGGCCCAGGCGCACGCCGGCCAGCAGGTCGGCCTTCGACGGCCCAACGGGCGTCGCTCGACCGGCAGCGGTCTCCAGGGCGATTCCGGCCCGTTCGGCCAACATGCGCAGCGCCTCGGGGAAATCCACTCGTTCGAAAGCCTGAACAAAGGTGAAGATGTCGCCGCTGGCGCCGCAGGCCCAGCACCGATAAGTTTGCCGGTCGGGATCGAGGGTGAGGGAGGGGTCGTGATCGTCGTGGAACGGGCAGAGGGCCTTGTACTTGCTCCCCGATCGGTGGAGTTGCAGGCCGTATTCGCCCGCGAGGGCCACGAGATCGACCGCCTGCTTAATGGCGTCGCGGGTCGCTTCGGAGTGTCGGGGCACCGGGGGCTCCTGGATCGAGGTCTCAGGCCCGGGTCCATGGTTTCGCGACCCGCCGGCAACGATCGGGCGATCGTCCCCAGCGGATCACACACCGTGCCCTGTTTGCTCGGCGGTTTCACGGAAATTATAACCCTGGCCAATTTTTGGTCAAGTTTTCCGCGGACCCGCCGACAGCCCGAGACCTGGTTCTAAACTCCCGTGTTGCTAACACTTACAACAGGTCGCCGCGGGCCTGCGCCACCGGAGGGAAGCGGATCGGCCACTAGGGTCTTGACAACGGACATCGTCCTGTTCCCAGCTCTCCCATTCCGATGCGGCAAGCTGGGGATCATCGTGAATCCTTCATCGTGGTTTCATCCGCCCGATCGCGCCAAAGTTGTCCCGCATACCAGATGTCCAAGTCAAGTGCTCGGGGCAAAGTTGCCGTCACCCGGTCGGCCTGCTCCGCACGATCGACCCGGGGGAGGAGCCGGGCCAGTCCGGTCCCCAGGCAACTTTACCTTGCGAATGGCGAGCGGGTCGGACGTTTCTGCTTCGCCGCCGCCGCGTTGCGGGGCCGTGGGGATCGGGCGAAACGTGAAGGATGGGCCGATCGATCCGTCGGCCATGGAACGGGGAATCACTTCGGTTGAACGCCTCGTTGAAGTGGCGACCGCTTCCCTTCCCTGCCAACGAGATCCGAATCCAGGCATCAACTCATCACCGCTTGCGCGGACGTCCGAGGACGATCTCCGCCGGACCGGCGGGGGTCTGGACGTGCAGGGGGATGCCCTCGGTCGGGTTGAGCCGACCGGCGACGGACTCGGCCTCGTCGCGGCTACCGACCTTCCGGTTGCCGATGGCCAGAATCCGCATCCCCTCGCGGACCCCGGCGCGGTGGGCGGGGCTGCCCGGAAGCACCTGATCGACGACCAGGGCCGGCTTCCCTTCCGGACCCTGGGGCGGGATCTCCTGAAGACGCATGCCCATCGAACGCAAGGTGGGAAGCTCGGCGATCTTGACCGCGAGACGGTTCTTCTGGCCCTTGCGGTAGTAGGTCAAGGGAACCTCGGTGCCGACGGGCAAGGTGGCCGTCCGGTTGCGAAGGTCGGCCAGGTCGGCGACCGGCTGGTTGTTCAGGCCGACGATGACGTCACCCGACTTCAAACCGCCCTCGGCGGCCGGACTATCGGGGTCCACCTCCACGACCACGGCCCCCTGCGCGGTCGGCAGACCGAGCTTGCGGGCGATGGCGGGGTTGAGGTCGCTGAGGGTGACGCCGAGATAGCCGCGGGAGACCCGACCCTTCTCGATGATCTGCTCCACGACGTTCTGGGCCAGCTCGGCCGAGATGGCGAAGCCAATGCCGATGTTGCCGCCCCGGCCCTCGAAATCGGCGCCGTTCTGGGGAGAGTAGATGGCGGTGTTGATCCCGACGATCTGGCCGCGAAGGTCGATCAAGGGGCCGCCGGAGTTGCCGGGGTTGATGGCGGCGTCGGTCTGGATGAAGTCCTCGTAGCCGCCGCCGTCGCCAACGATCCGGAGGTTCCGCCGCCCGATCGCCGAGACGATGCCGACGGTCACCGAGCGTTCGAGCTGGAACGGGCTGCCGATGGCCAGGACCCAGTCGCCGATGTCGAGCTTCGAGACGTCGCCCCAGCGGGCCTCGACGTCGAGCGAGGCGTCCACCTTCAGGACGGCCAGGTCGGTCTTGGAGTCGGCCCCGACCAGCTTCGCCGGATACTCCGCGCCCTGCCCGAGCCGGATCGAGATCTCGTCGGCCCCCTCGACAACGTGGCCGTTGGTGACGATGAAGCCGCGGGCCTTATCGATCACGACGCCCGAGCCGGCGCTCACCGGGAAGAGTCCACGCTCGGGGGCACCCGGCGGCAACTTGATTCCCTGGTGGGCAAGGTTAACGTCGCGCAGACATTGGATGTTCACGACCGCCGGCGCCACGGCCGTCGAGGCGGCCCGGAACAGGGCCGAGGCCTTGTTGATGACCCCCGCCTCGTCCATCTTCGCCAGCATCTCGCTCGCCGCGCGGGCCCGACCCGCCTCGTAGGCGTAGCCGGTCCGGAAGGCGACGTAGGGGATGCCATACACCAGAGCCGCGGCCAGCAGCAGGCCACCCAGCACGATCAGGAACCCGAGGCGGACCGGCGGCGTGGTCGGCCTCGGCGGCGGCTCGTCGGCATGCGGGTCGAACGGGTCGATCGGGTCGAAGGACGCCATGATCGGTCGTCTCCGGGCTTTTCCGGCGGGGAGAAGCAAGATGGATGGAGGCCGAGCGGGGAGGGGCCGGCACAGTTCCAGACTAGGCAGCCGCCTGCTGCAAATCAACCATCGGGGCCACCCGTCTCGAACCCATTCGCGGCGAATCCGATGCCAACCGTCCCCAACCTACCCGTCCCGGCCCGGCATCGGGTAGGCTGGAAGCCTGGCGAACCGGCAGCCCGACGCGAGGACTCCCCCCGAGGAGCCCCCGCGCCGATCCTCGGACCGAACAACGGCGCAAGCGCGGCATCGAGCCCGAAGCCTGACCCCTCCTCCTCACCGGAGTCTTCTTGCCCCCATGTGCGGCATCGCCGGATTCGTGAACCGCGACGGCCGCGCGGCCGACCGCGCCGTCGTCGAGCGTATGACCGGCACCCTGGCCCACCGCGGACCCGACGGCGACGGCTTCCACCTCGACGGCCCCCTCGCCCTCGGCCACCGCCGACTCGCGATCATCGACGTGCAGGGCGGCGCCCAGCCGATGGCCAACGAGGACGAGCACGGTCTGGGTCACCTACAACGGCGAGCTTTACAACGAGTTCGCCCTCCGCGACGAGCTTCAGCGCCGCGGCCATCACTACCGGACCACCTGCGATACCGAGAGCCTCGTCCATCTCTACGAGGAGCGCGGACCCGACTTCGCCCGCGACCTCAACGGCATGTTCGCCCTCGCCCTCTGGGACGCGAACCGCCGTCGTCTCGTCCTGGCCCGCGACCGGATGGGCCAGAAACCCCTCTACCACGCCGAGCTACCCGGCGGCGGCCTCGCCTTCGCCTCCGAGCCGAAGGCGCTGCTCGCCCATCCCGAGTCGGCCGCACGCTCGACCACGCCAGTCTGGCCCGCTACCTCTTTTATGAATACCTGCCCGCGCCGTCCTCCATCTGGGCCAACGTCCGCAAACTCCCCCCGGCCCACTTCTGATCTGGGAAGACGGTCGCGTGGACGTCCGCCGCTACTGGGCCCCCCCCCTGCCCTCGCCCGCCGATTCCGACTTCGACGCCACCGCCGAGCGGTTCTGGGAACCGCCTCCGCGACTCCGTCGCCCGCCACCGACGCTCCGACGTGCCCCTGGGCGTCTTCCTCTCCGGCGGGGTCGATTCGTCGAGCGTCGCCGCGGCGCTCTGCGAGCTGGAACCGGCTCGGAACGTCCGCACCTTCTCCATCGGTTTCGAGGACCCCAGCTTCGACGAGAGCCCCCACGCCCGCGCCGTCGCCCGACACCTCGGCACCGACCACCACGAGCGCAGTCTTCTCCGCCGGGACAGTCCTCGAACTCCTGCCCGAAGTCGCCTCCTGGCTCGACGAGCCGTTCGGCGACGCCTCGGTCCTGCCCACGCACCTCCTGAGCCGGTTCGCCCGCGAGCAGGTCAAGGTCGTCCTCGGCGGCGACGGCGCCGATGAATTGCTCGCCGGCTATCCGACGTTCGCCGCCGAGCGCGCCGCCCGCTTCTTCCGACGCCTTCCCGCCCCAGCCCGCAAGCTCGCCGGCGCGGCGGTCGGGAAGCTGCCCGTGGATCACCGCAACTTCAGTCTCGACTTCAAGCTCAAGCAGTTCCTCCGCGGCGCCTCCGAGCCCCTGGCTCTCGCCCATCAGCGCTGGCTCGGCTCGTTCTCCGGACCCGAGATCGCCGCCCTTCTGGTCGATCCCCCGCCGATCGACGTGGAAGCCGAGCACCTCGCCCGCGCCGACCGGATCGCCCCCGGCGCCGACCGTCTGACGCGTTCCCTCCTGCTCTACCAGGACACCTATTTACCCGAAGACATTCTTTACAAGGTGGATCGTGCCAGCATGGCGATGCAGCCTGGAAGTCCGGCGCCCCTTTCTCGACACGGAATTGGTCGATTTCGTCGAAATGTTGCCTCCGGTCTTCAAGTACGGCCGCGGCCAGACGAAGCGGTTGCTCAAGCGGGCCGCGGCGAGTAGGCTGCCCTCTTCCGTCCTGAACCGCCCGAAGAAAGGCTTCGGCATCCCGGTGGCCAGCTGGCTCCGCGGCCCGCTCGCCTCCCTGCTCGACGATCTCCTCGGTCCCGACCGCCTCCGCCGCCAGGGACTCTTCCGCCCCGACGACGTCGCCCGCCGGATCGCCGAGCACCGCGACGGCGTCCGCGACCACCGCAAGCCGCTCTGGACGCTCCTGATGTTCCAGCTCTGGGCCGACCGCTGGCTCGAGCCGGCGTGAAGCCGGAGCGGCTCACCCTGACCCCCCCATCGACTGACCGATGCGCATTTTGATTGTCTCCGACATTCACTCCAACTGGGCCGCCCTCGCGGCCATCGACGAGCCGTACGACGTCTGCCTTTGCCTGGGCGACCTCGTCGATTACGGCCCCGACCCCGCCGAGTGCGTGCGATGGGCGATGGCCCATGCCGACCACGCCATCCGCGGCAACCACGACCACGGCGTCGCTCAGGGCGTGCCCATCAATGGCCTGGCCGGCTTCCGCTACCTGACCCAGGCCAGCCGCCCCTTCCAGTGGGAAGCCCTCGGACCCGAGGAGCGTCGCTACCTGCTGCAACTCCCCTTGACCAAACGCCTGATCCTCGACGGCAAGCGGTTCCTCCTCGTCCACGGCACGCCCCGCGACCCGCTCGACGAGTACCTGATGCGCGACCCGGGGGCCTGGGCCAAACGCGTCGAGAAGAGCGACGCCGACATCATCTGCGTCGGCCACACGCACATGCAATTCAACATCCGCGCCGGCTCCCGGATCGTCCTCAATCCCGGCAGCGTCGGCCAGCCCCGCGACGGCGACCCCCGTGCCGCCTATGCCATCATCGATGACGGCAAGATCGAGCTGAAGCGCGTGGCTTATCCTGTCGACGAGGCCATCCGTCGCGTCCAGGCCTCCCCCCTGCCCGACCGCGCCAAGTCCCTCCTCAGCGACTGCCTCCGCCTCGGCCGCATGCCCGACTCCGCGCCCGGCCGAGAGGACGCCGGGTAGAGGCTGGACGATCCCGGATTCTCCACAACGGCGGGCCGGCGGGCTCGCCCAGACGCCGTCCGGCATCCAGCTCGCGAAGCAACGAGCGGCCGTTGGGTCAGCTGCGCCGGACCCTCAAGGCACGCCCAAACTCCCGCCGCTCGCGGCTTCCCCGCCCGGACCACGCGAACGTTGTCCCGGTCACCCCGCGGCGTCTTCGATGGCCACCCAGAAGTCCAGCTCGCGGAGGACGAAATCGGCGCAACCCTCATACCGCGAGTCGAACCGCTCGCGGACTCCATCGGGACCATCGACCGTCCAATCCCCGGCCCGGGACGGCCCGAAGCCCCAGCCGGAACTCGTCCTCTTGTCCTCGCTGTAGGCGAGCCAGTCATCGACCATCTCCGGTTCCGATTGAAGGACGGCCGCCAACTGCGACACCCCGATTCGGGACCGCAAGGCGCGATAATTCGACTCCTCGATGAGGGCACGGAGGGAGAGGCCCCGGCCGCCCCGAGTGGCCGAATGCTCGCGGGCGATCGAGAGGACGCGCACGATTTGGTCGCGGGACGCCACCACGATCGGCCTCGTCACGAAACAGGGAAGGAGCCGTCGAACCCCAAAACTCCGCAAACTGGCCCGCCAAGAGACGCCTTAATGGGACCAGAAGCCGCCGCGGCGGGCCGGGTCCGCTGCAGCGTCCGGTTAGGCGGCGTTCGCCGACTCAACCGACTTCCTCGACCTTCCGACCTGTGCCGGCTCAACCACTGCCAACGCCCTCCACCGCCCACGATTCGTGGGGAAACTCACCGTTTGCGAGGATGGAGGAGACGCCACCAGCCGATGAGCCAGGCCAACATCAGGAGCAGGGGAGTGAGACCGATCAGACGCGTCCCAATCTCGAATTCGCCGAAGCGGACGATGACCAACCCGGCGGCGTAGATCGCCAACACAACGTGCAGACCGAGGCATAGAACCAGAAAGCCGAGATATAACAACACGATTGCTGACCGGCCCTGTAGGCCCTGAGTGGGATCAAAGCCTATCAGGACCCAGGCTGTCAGTGCAGCGAATAAGGCGAAGGCGAGCACCGAGGCTCCCGCCAGGATGTTGACAACCATCACGCCTCTGCCGTCGAACGACCCGGTTCATCGCCCCGCACAACGTGTCCGCTGCAACCGATGGTTAGGGGCCATCCAGGAACCACTTCGTGTGGGACCGCCGCCCCCGGCTGTCGCGACGCCGGACAGCCGGGGGCGGCGGTCCCACACGGGAGTCGAAACTCCGAAGTCGTTCTTGGACGCCTTCTTAGCTCGACTGGTGCACTTTTTCTGACTCTGATTTGGCTCCGCCTCGGCGGTACTCTGGGGAGTTGAACCGACTTCTCAGGATACCGACCGAGGACGGATGCCATGTCAATTCTACCGAATCAGGCCCTGCCGTTACTGCTGTCCTTCTCCCCCGTCTTCTCGCAGCCCACTTTTCAGCGGTTCCTGGTGCTCCTCGGATCTGCGATCCTCACGCGCGGGCCACGAACCGTCTCCAATCTGCTCCGAACCGTCGGGACACTGGCCGCCGGTCATATCTCGAGCTACCGCCGCGTCTTCTCCAAAGCTCGGTGGTCCATGCTCCGCCTGTCTTGCGTCCTGACCCGACAGGTCCTCACCCGGCTCCCGGAAGACCTCCCGGTTGTCCTGGTCGGCGATGACACGGTCTTCGGACATCCCGGACCTCATGTCTAGGGCAAGGCTCGGCCTCGCGATCCGGTTCGTTCCTCACACGCCTTCACCGCCTGGAGGTACGGTCACAAGTGGGTCGGGCTCGCCGTCCTCATCCGCTTCCCCTTCGCCAACCGTCCCTGGGCGTTGCCTGTCCTGGTCGCCCTCGATCAGTCCGAGGAGAACGATCGTCGCCAGCGGCGTCGGCACCGGACGCCGGCCCAGCACATGATCCAATTGCTCCGGCTGATGCTCCGCTGGTTCCCCGACCGCCGATTCGTGTTCGTGGGCGACTCGGCCTATGGCACTCATGAGGTGGCGCGGTTCTGTCATCGCCACCGCACCCGGCTGGCGCTGGTCAGCAAACTTCATCCCGCGGCGAACCTGTTCGAGCCCCCTCCGCCTTACAACGGCCACGGCCGTCCACGGGTCAAGGGACAGCGGCTCCCCAAGCCGCGTGAGGCGGTCTCGGCCGCCCGACGATTCAAGCGGCGGACCGTCGGCTGGTACGGCGGAGGCACACGCCGGGTCGAGACGTGTTGCGGCCGGGGTCATTGGTACAAATCGGGCGAGGGCCTGGTCCCGATCTTCTGGGCGTTCGTGCGTGACCGCGAAGGCACCCATCGCGACGAATACTTCTACACCACCGCTGCGCGTCTCAGTACCGCACACGTGATCAGATCTTACACAGGGCGATGAAACATCGAGACCACATTCCAGGAAGCCCGTTCGTGCTTGCACGTCGAGAGCGTACGCCCGTGGTGCCGGGCCTCGGTGCTGCGTGAAACCTCGTGCCTGTTCGGGCTGTACTCGATCGTCGCCATGCTCTACCACGACTTGCCCGAGGATCACCGGATGGGGCGAATCGAGTGGCCGGGCAAGGCGGGTGTGACGTTCTCCGACGCCCTGACGGCCGTACGGCGGTGGATCTGGTCCGAAGGGGTTTTTGCACGGCTTGGAAACGGGTCGGAGATCGAGAAACTCCCCGCCTCGCTTCGAGAGGCCCTCTACTCGGCCCTCGCTTCGGCGGCGTAGGGCCGAGGAAGTGCACCAGTCGAGCTCAGCGGCGATCCTCAGACCGCGAACCTGGCTTTCGATCCCGGCACCGCCTGCGGCTACTCCACCCACGCGCTAGCCCACGCCGCCCTCGTGTGCGAGACGGTCACCGGCAAGCCCTACGACAAGTTTGCCATCGAGGCATTATTCAAGCCGCTCGGGATCGAGCACTGGTGGTTCCAGTACTACGAGGGTGGTCCGAAGATCGGCCGCCATCCATCGCACGGTCTGGGCATGCCGGCCCGGGACATGGCCCGGATTGCCTACTGCATGGCCCATGACGGCCGCTGGAACGACCGCCAGGTGATCCCCAGGTGGTTCGTCGAGCAGACCGCCGCACCGACCCACGACGTCCACGGCCAGGAGCTTCGCTTCAAGGTCAATGCCCAGATCTTCTCCCACGGCTGGGAGCTGCCCGCACGCCTCACCGGCGAGGGGGGCCGGAGCGGGCGGGGCATCCCGGCCGATGCCCGGTCCAAGCCCGGCTCCGGAGGCCAGTTGATCACCTTCGTGCCCAGCCTCGACCTGGTCGTCACCCGCCAGACCGGCGGCAGCGGCGTCTGGGAGTATGAAGAATACCTCCGCCGGGCCTGCGCGGCGATCCTCGATGCCGACGTCGACGAACTCGGGGCCGATCCGTGCGCCCCAGCTCTCCGCCCCGAGGAGTCGGTCGAAGCCACGGTCCCGGGCCTCCAGGGCGGCCGCGTACCCTGAAAGTCAAGCCAGCATGGCTGCGGGAGATCCGCGACAACGGGGCGATGGAGACCCCGAAGTTTTCGTCCGCCGCGTCCTCGATTAAGAGCGTCTAACAAAACCCAGAGAATAGCGCACTCGCACAGATCTTGATGCATGCTAAGGTCAGGAACGCCTGATGGATATCCGGCCGTTTCTCGTAGCGGACGCGCAGCCGACGGTTCTGGTGGACCCAGCAATAGTGTCCGGGAATCCGTCTTCACAGAATCTTCACTTGCGCTTTTTTGAGAGGTTTGGCCAAGCTGTCTCTTCATGGCGGCGAAGAAGCGATCTCCGAGAGGGGTGCCACCGTCTCAACGACCCGAACACATGGGGTCGGAGGAGGCGCGGCTGCGCGACTTGCCGATCTGGCCCGAACAGGTTGTCGGAGCCAAACATATCCGCTCTTTGGAACGGCTCATCGAAGGGCTTCGCCCAGAGACACCTCACGGCAACCGAGAACTCTTCCTGGATGACGTCTTTGTCGCCTACCTCTTGGCCTTCTTCAACCCCGCGCTGAGGACCTTGCGGACCATCGAGGACTTCAGCCAGACCCGGCAGGCCCAGCGACATCTCACCATCAGAAAGCTCTGTAAGAGCACCTTCTCCGACTTCAACAAGCTGGCCGACCCCACCCTCCTGCAGCCGATCCTCGATCATCTCCGGCGTGAAGTGCTGAGACCGGGGCCGGCCCAGGCCGCCGAGCCGCTGGTCGCGCTGCACCGCCGGGTCCTGGCCGTCGACGGCACCTTCCTCAAAGCGGCCGCCGCTGTCGTTTGGGCGATCCGCCGTCGAGGGAGTAAAACCGGCGCACGACTCGACTTTCATCTCGACGTCGAGACCTGGCTGCCGGAACTGCTGGTCATCCCCAATGACCGCGAGGGCGCGGCGAAGACCGCTCAAGATACGATCACGGCCGGGGCCATTCATCTCTACGATCGGGGCATCTTCAGCTTCGATCTGATCGCGGCGCATGCCCCCAAGACGGCCGATTTCGTGATGCGAATCCGCGAGCCGGGGCCGCGCTGCCCGAAACTCGAAACCGCCGAAACGCGCGAACTCACTCCAGAAGCCCGGGGCGCGGGCGTCACGAGCGATCGCCTGGTGCGCCTGGTGGGCTCGGACCATCGCAGACCGCCGGATCTGGTCCTGCGCGCGGTGGTGATCATCCCCGCGGACGACCCTGAGAATCCGGTCTATCTGCTGACGACGTTGCTCGACCTCGACGCGTCGATCATCGGGCTCTTGTACCGGCATCGCTGGCAGATCGAGCTGTTCTTCCGCTGGTTGAAGTCGTACGCCCGGTTCGACCACCTGATCAGCCACAACCGCAAGGGTGTGCTGCTGAACTTCTACGTGACCGTGATCGGCGTGACGCTGATGTATCTTCACATGGGCCATCGTCCCAGCAAATATCTGTTCCTCATGATGGGGATGGTGGCGAACGGATCGGCGACGCTGGAGGAGGTCATGCCGATCCTTCGGGAACGGGAACGACAGTGCAAGATGCAGCGTGATCGTGTCGCGCGGAAGCGTACCGAAAGACCGAAGTGAGCGATCCAGGCCAGTCCGCGCTCTGCGGCCGAGGTCGCGCCGCTGCATGCGCCGCGCTCGCCCACGAAACGACAGGAGACGACCACCAGCCCCTTCAATTCGTCGTGCTTGCGGATGACCCAACAAGGGGACCCCCTCCGAAACAGGAATCCCGGACACTATTGGGACCCAGGCCAGCGTCCGCTCCACGGGCCACCGCGTCTCCCCCAGGCCCGATTCGTCGTCGATGCCCTTCTCCGGCAAGATCGGCTCGATCCCCAATTCCCGCAGCCCCTGCCGGTGTGGCTCCGAGTCGTACGCCAGGTCCCCCTGGAGGGCGTCGGGCCGCTTCCGCGGGCGGCCGACCTTGCCCGACACCGCCGGGATCTTGTGGAACAGCGGCGCGAACTCGGAGATGTCATTACGGTTGGCCGCCGTCCCGCTCACGGCCATGGGGATGCCCGAGGCGTCGGTCAGGACGTGGTGCTTGCTGCCCGGCTTGCCCCGATCCACGGGGCTGGGGCCAGTGGCCCCGCCGCCGTAGGCCGCGCGGACCGAGGAGCTATCGATCAGCGCCCGCGACCCATCGATCTTGTCGGCCCCGCGGAGCCGGGCCAGCAGGACTCGGTGGATCCGGTCCCAGGTGCCGTCGGCCTGCCAGTCGCGCAGGCGTCGCCAGCAGGTCATGCCCGAGCCGCAGCCCATCTCGCACGGCAGGTCCTCCCAGGGGATGCCAGTTTTCAGGACGAAGAGGATGCCCGTCAGGGCGTCGCGGTTGCCGACGGGGGGGCGTCCCCCCTTGGGGCTCGGCGGCGGCCGGGGCGGCAAGAGCGGGCCGACGACTTCCCAGAGTTCGTCGGGCAGGATGGGCTTGGCCATGGTCGAAATCTCCCGGTCACTCGGATCGAGGAGACAACGAGCGATCGGCATGCCGAAGACCGGCAACGCTGGAGGTTTTGTTAGACGCTCTAAGCGGCAACGACACGGTCTCCTAGGGCTCCGGGTGTAGGCAACCGGGAGCGTCTTCGACCGAGACGTCGCGTCGGTGGATGTTCGGGGTCGGTCGCAGGAGTCCTCTCTGGACCGACCCTCCCGACAACCTCGCGGACTCAGCGGGGGAGTGTGGCTCCGAGTTCGCTCAGGATCGAGCGAGCCCGGGCGGCGTCGCGTCGGGAAAAGTGGGGGTTGAGATCCAGGGCGAGGCGCAGATGACGGCGGGCCTCCGCCTCGCGACCGAGGCGGTGATCGATCAAACCGGCGTGGAAGTGGAGCCGGGCGTCGCGCGTTCCGAGCTTCAGAGCCTGCTCGATCGCCGCTCGGGCCTCGCGAGGGCGGTCGTTCTTCAGCAAGGCCCAGGCCAGGGTGTCGTAGCCGTAGATGTCCTTGCGCGAGGAAAGGTCCGACTCGGCCAGGCGAAGGGATTCGGCAAGCTGGCGGTCGTGGTCGGCGTAGTAGTTGGCGAGGGCTCGGGAATACTCGGGACGAGAGCGGGTCACGCTCTCCAGCCGCGTGTAAGCCGCCTCGGCTTCCGCCGTGTGGCCGAGGTCAAGTGCAAGGTCCCCGAGCGCGGCGAGCATCCGGGGGTCAGGGCCAATCGCCACGGCCTGCTTGTAGAGAGCCAGGGCGTCGTCGAGCTGTCCGCGGGCCTCCTGAACCTGACCAAGGCCGAAGGTCGCGTCGTGGTACGGGTCCACGCCCGGTCGAACCGCCTGGTAATGTCGCTCAGCGTGGTCGAGTTGGCCGGCGTTGAAGTGAAGGTCACCGAGGCGGACGTGATACCAGGCGATTCCGGCGGCCGGCTCACCAAGTCGCCGGGCTGCGGCCTCCGCGCGGTCAAGGATCTGGATCGCTTCCGGGATCTGCCCCTTCAACTCGGCCAGGTGAGCGACGCGAGCCAGGATCTCGGGCCACGGATTGGTGCGTCGAAGCTCGGTATAGAGGGCCTCGGCCTCGGCATAACGCCCGAGCTCGAGGTTGGCATCACCCTGGATGGCCAGCGCGTCCACCAGCTTCGGATCGTCGCGAAGGATGGCCTCGGCGATCGCCAGACCTTCCGCGAACTTGTGGCGATCGCAGAGCACACCCGCCAGGCCAATCCGGGAGCGGACATGATCGGGCCGGATCTTCAGCGCCGATCGATACGCCTCCTCCGCCCGCTCAAAGCCCGCGAGATCCCCCGTCTCCCGGGCCTGTCGCTCGTGGAGCTGGCCCATCATCGAGAGGCTCAGGTAGTCCTGGGAGTTGTGCTCCAGCCGGTCACGAAACATCGCGAGGGATTGCTCGGTGGTGAAGGCGAAGTCCTTGAACGACTTGCCGTCGTCACGGGTCACGTCGTCGGCGGGAACGCGGAGCGCCGCGAAGGGGTCGCTCGCGGGCCGTTTCTGTTGCCTCGCGGTTCCGGGATCGTCCGACCATGCGGGAGCGGCGAGCACGAGGATCAGGGCCGACGCCAGGCTGGTTTTGTAAACGAGGCAGCGCATGACTGACTCCGGGGGATTTGGCCGATGATATTCGCTGCTATTGTCAGCGTCGATCGATCAGGAGGAGAATCTCGGTCCGGATGGCGGCGATGCCGTCTCTCGCGATCGGCGCGGTCTCGCGACCTCAGGCCGGCACCCCCCACGACGAAGGGACGCCGGAGGATCCCGGAAGCCCGCCGAAAGTGGCCCCCAACGGGCTGTCAGTATTCCCGCTCAGTTTTGCGCGGCGGTGGCGGGTTGGCGATTCCGAGGTAGGGGAACCGGACCCGGAACACCGAGTCGTTCGGCACGCGATCGCTCGTCAAGCGCACCATTCGTCAGCAGGTCCAGCTCGGTGTCGATCACGTCGTCGCTCAACTGGCGACCGTTCGGGAAGCCGGCCGCGGCCGTCGTGTTATAAGGGAGGATATCCGGCAGGAGCAGGTCCACAAGGCTGGGAACGCCCGCGGGGTTGCCGAAACGGAAGACGCGTGTGATTTCGTTGATGACGATCTGGCGGAAGTAGTAGCGGTCCTGGACTGGCGAGATCGCGTTGAAGGCGTCCTTCAGAACGACGCCTGGCACGACCTGGAGTCGTGGAATGACCGCCGTGTTGACCGCCGGGATGCCCATGCGGTCAACCTGCTCGCCGTTGAGGATCGTCCGCGCCCAGACGCCGAACTTCGGATTCGTGCGACTCTGCACGAGCCGGGAGGTGGGCAGATCCAGGACGATGGCCAGCGTGTTCAGGCCGGCGAAGAAATCGTTGGGGATATTCGGATTGGTGGCCGGACGGTCGGTCGTCCCAGGATCGACCGGCAGGAACGGCCCAACCGGGTTCGGCAGGTTGTTGTCGACCCGCCGGAAGAATTCATTCGTGTGGAGCGAGTCGAAGAAGAACGGGTCGTCGAAGATGTCGGCCCGGACCAGTCCGCCCCCGCGGATCTGGACGTTGTGACCCGTCATGCCCTGAGCCAGCAACGTCAACTTTCCGTTGCGGGTCTCGACCAGCATGAATCCTTGCACACCATGGGCATTCGGCTCCGAGAAGGCGAGCGTGTAAGTGACGTCCTCCACCGCGTCGCCCGTGTTGTCAATCTTCAGCTCGTAGAGTCCGCCCGGCTGGAAGACCGTCGGTCCGAACACACCCGCCGCGGGGCTGAGTGTCATGATCAGGACGGTGTTACCCCGACTCGAGGTGGGAAGGAAAGACATAAACGTCATTGATGTCCAGGCCTGGCCTCATCCGGACACTCGGCGAGTCCAGATGGTCGGCTCCGCGGGCTGTCGGATGTAACAGCGCCGTCCCCAGACCCCAGAGCATCAGCAGCGTCCGGAAACGTCTCGCTCGTTCCATGGCTCCCCCCTTACAGTTTTCGTGACATCGCCAGAATCACACAGTGCTTCAACTTGCACAGTTCGCCCATGTTAACTAGCCATAGAAATCGTCGCAAACAAAAAAAGCAACTGGGGCATGGAATCAGGTGGACTGAATTTGATGCATTCGCCGCGTCGTTGAGACTGATCCACGGGCGTCCTGGATTTGCGTGCCGTCCAGCTGTACGATTCCGGCGATCGCCCCCCCTTTCCCGCCGAGGCGAGGGTTGGGACCGGCACCTTCGGCATCAGGATCAGAGCGTCGCCAGCGTCTGGTGGTAGAACGTCAGCGCCACGTAAGCCATCAGCGAGCCGTTGAGGGCGACATAAAGCTTGCTCGCCGTTGACTCACCATAGCGGAGCAAGGCCTCCGGGTCGGCATCGACCAACTGGGCCGCCTCCTCGGGCTCGCCGCTCGATTCCAGGATCGCCAGCAGCATCCCCGCCTCGAAGTACTTCGCCAGCACCAGGCGATCCAAGCCGGCCGGCCTGATGGCCAGAGTCGGAAGCAGCTCAAGGACGCGACGCTCCGTCGCCAGCTCCCAGGTCGCGCGCTCGCCGGCCCGTGGGTTCTCTCCGATGGTCGCCTCGATCGTCGCCAGGGCCGCCGGGCAATAGATCTGGGGAATCCAGCGGCGGAATAAGCAATCGTCCTCAACTGGCGCGGTCGTCGGCAAGTCCGCCACGTAGAGCGCGAAGAGGTAACCGCAAAGGGTGTGGTCCTTGACCAGCTTTCGCAGGTTCGGTAGTCCCCGACGGGTCGCGTTCTGGAACTCCTTCCGATGCAGGGCCGCCAGCCGGGGCAACTCCTCGCTCAGCCGCCCGAGCCCCCGGACGCCAGGTGTAGCCGTGTCGAACTCGGCCTCGAGATACCGGTCAAGGCACCGGGAGGCGACCTCGGAGAGCACGGGATGGGTCGAGCCGAACCAACGCTCGAAGGGCGGGGCGGCATGCCGGAGTCCCGCCGCCGACCGCGATGGCGGGATGCTCGCGTTCTCATGCTCGCGTGCAACCGTCTCGACGATCTCCTCGAAGATCCGGAGGTGATAAAGCATACCCGGGTTCCTCCACGCAATCAGGGAATCATTCTGTTATGGGCATTCGAGCCAAATCAGGTGGGTGGTCGTCAGCACTCTAGGTCACGCCGGACGCCCCGTTCGGACGACCCTTCGCGGGCCCTCCAGCCTGTCCGAGGCGGACCTCGCCGAGCGGCGCAACCGTTGAGTGATCAATCGCTTCTCCCGACCTAGAGTTCTCGCGGCAGGTTCGCCCGATCCCGATTGGTCCGCGATCCCGGACGGAAGGACGGGACGAGGGCGGGCCGCAAACCAAGAGCGACACGCGATCCAGGACCGCAAATGCGACTTCCCCCACGCCGCTGGCGTCCGACCACCCGCTTCATCAACTCGGGTGTGCTCATTGGCAGCGACCTGATTCGTGTTGCGCACTTCCTCTGTCATCTGGTGGTCTGGTCCGATGCCCAGTGGGACGCGCTCGCTCCGGCGCACCGACCGCTGAAGGGACTGCGCGTCGAGGGGCTGGGCTGGATCGGTGCCGTCCCGGTCGTCTGCCTGAACTGAGGCTTCACCGGACGAATCCAGGAAGCCCTGGGCAATTCCAGGATGGCTCACGGTTTTCCTCCTTCGACAATCCGCGGACTGCGACCTAGGTAAGAGATGACCGGATCATGCCGATTGGGCTGGTGTCGTCACCTTCTGTCCCGAGCGGTACGTCGATTCCCGTTGATGCCGACCGCCATCCGGCTTCAGCCGAACCCGTACCACGGCCTCGTAGAGGAGGAGCTGGCCCGTGGTGTCCAGGACCTCGCGACCTCCTCACGATCCCACGGCGTGCAACCCAGGTCAGCCCCACACTCCCGATCCTTCACCCGCGATCTGGTCCGCTTCCATGATGCCACTCAACGCGGAGGTCGAGACGCCCGAGCAGGAACTGGCACGAGCGTGGACAGCCTTCAGGCAACGTCGCGGTCGGCTCTTCCCGACCTGGAGCGAAATCCTGGAAATCCTCCGGGAACTCGGATACCGCAAGCTCGTCCACTCCAACCCCGATTGATCTCCCCGGACGGGATCACTCCCCTGGCTCGCCAGGCGCGATCCGGGATAACCGATCGGATCAACACCGATGTTCATCGCCTTGAGGCGCCCCTGTCCGATCGAACGCCGCCGCTCGATCCGTTGCCCGGCTTCGGAGAACCGCGCCATCCTGGAGTGGCTCGACGAGCGGGGCTTTCACCGGGCCGAGGCCCGGCTGATCAATCTGAGCGAGACCGGCGTCCTCGTCGAAACGCGCGAGCAACCGCAAGCGGGCATGCCGGTCTGGCTGCAACTGGTCCAGCCCCTGCCCTCCGGCGTCGTCCGGGCGACGGTCGTCCGCGCCGATGGACCGGAACGCGTCGGCCTGACGTTCCAGGACCGCTGTCCACCCGAGTTGCACCGCGCCTTGACGATCGGCGGTGGACTGGGCTGTCGCTGAGCCCCGGTTCGCTCCCGGGGTGAGGGACGCTGGGACCGTCGAGGTTGCAGGCAACCCTTGTGATCAAGGAATGACTGCCTCGGTCCTCCGCCGGAGCATCGCGTTGTCGGTCTCCAGAGCCTTGATAGAACGATCAAGTTCCCACAAGGTTTTCGTGAAGGCTGGCCCCTGATCCTCGCCAGCCTGTCCCGGCGAGGCCGTGTTCTTCAATCCCTCAAGAAGACGTTGAATCTCGGCAATTCGCC
Organism: uncultured Planctomycetales bacterium; assembly: GCA_963752755.1. Classification (GTDB taxonomy): domain Bacteria; phylum Planctomycetota; class Planctomycetia; order Isosphaerales; family Isosphaeraceae; genus CAVVZJ01. The sequence continues at coordinate 505,864 of CAVVZJ010000022.1, forward strand.
CTTCCATGAGAGAGTGATATTGCGCGATCGCAATCGGCACGTCCACCGGGCGTCGCTCGGTCGCAGTGAGCAAGGCTTCCGCGATTTCCTCCAATTCGCTTCTCCGGAGTCACGATCGCGTCCGGGCCGACGACGTGTTCGGAATCTCTCGCGCGGTGTGCCCGCGCGGCGTTGTCTGTGGTACAACGGGAATCGGCCCGAGCGTCCCGGCCAGGCCCGGGGCGAGCCAGGACGGTGACATCCCGCTGTCATGACGGGTCGGCCACCGCCGGGCCTTCCTCATCCACGAAACGCACAGGTTCTTGCGAGCAAAACGATGGAACTGGTGAACCTCGGCCGAGCCGGATTGAAGGTCTCGCGGATCTGCCTCGGCTGCATGACCTACGGCAGTAGCCGCTGGCGCCCCTGGGTCCTCGACGAGGAGGCCAGCCGCCCCTTCTACCGCCGCGCCTGGGAAGCCGGCATCAACTTCTTCGATACCGCCGACATTTATTCGGTTGGCGTCAGCGAGGAGGTCCTCGGCCGGGCCTTGCGCGACCTGGCGATCCCTCGCGAGCAGGTCGTCGTCGCCACCAAGGTCTTCAACCCGATGGGTCCGACCGCCAACGAGCGCGGGCTCTCGCGCAAGCACATCCGCCACGCCATCGATGCCAGCCTCCGTCGCCTCCAGCTCGACTACGTGGACCTCTACCAGATCCACCGCTTCGACCCGACCACGCCGATCGAGGAGACGCTGGGTGCCCTCGATGCCGTCGTTCGCGCCGGCAAGGCTCTCTACATCGGCGCCTCCTCGATGTTCGCATGGCAGTTCGCCAGCATGCTGCACACCTCCGACCGACTCGGCCTGGCCCGGTTCGTGACGATGCAGAACCACTACAACCTCGTGTACCGCGAGGAGGAGCGGGAGATGAACCCGCTCTGCCACGCCGAGGGGGTCGGCCTCTTGCCCTGGAGTCCGCTGGCCCGCGGCTTCCTCGCCGGCAATCGGCGTCGCGGCGACCACGGCGAGACCAGCCGGGCCAAGACCGACGACTTCGCCCACCAGATGTACTACGACGACGGCGACTTCGCCGTGGTGGACCGCGTCGGCGAGATCGCGAAGGCTCGCGACGTCTCTCACGCCCAGGTCGCCCTCGCCTGGCTCCTGAACCAGCCGGACGTGGTCGCCCCGATCATCGGCGCCTCGAAGCCGCACCACCTGGACGACGCCCTCGCGGCCCTCAACCTGAAGCTTGACGACTCGGAACTCAAGGCGCTGGCCGAGCCCTACCGGCCGCACCGGGTCCTGGGCCATCATTGAGACGATCGGGGCCAATGCGTCCGGCCGCGGATTCTCGTCGCGAGACGCTTGAACCGGTCCGCGCGATCCGCTCGAATAACCGACGAACGGTCCCGACCAACTCCGCAGAGGTGATCTCCCATGACCGCAACGACCTGCGTGCTCGCCCTGACCCTGGCCTCGCTCGGCCAGGCCGACTGGTTCGAGCCGTTCCCCGCTCATCATGTGATCGGCAATGTTTACTACGTCGGCTCGAAGGACCTGGCCTGCTACCTGATCACCTCCCCGGAGGGACACATCCTCATCAACACCGGTTTTGAGCAGACCGTGCCTTTGATCCGGAAGTCGGTCGAATCGCTCGGCTTCCGGATGGCTGATATCAAGATCCTCCTGGCGAGCCACGCCCACTCCGACCACGTCGCCGGCCATGCCCTGATGCGCGAGCTGACCGGGGCCAAGGTGGCCGTTATGAAGGGCGACGACGCGGTCATCGCCTCGGGCGGCGAGGGCCAGTATCTCTACGAGACCAGCCGCTGGAAGCCTTGCCCCGTCGATCGCGTGCTCAAGGACGGCGACGAGGTCTCACTCGGCGGCGTGACCCTGGTCGCCCACCTCACGCCCGGCCACACCCGCGGCTGCACCACCTGGACCTGCAAGGTCATGGACGGCGGCAAGACCGATGATGTCGTCGTCATCGGCAGCCCCAACGTCAACCCGGGCTACCAGCTCGTCGCCAACAAGGCTTACCCCGAGATCGCCGACGACTTCGCCCGGACCTTCCAGGTCCTCAAGGCCCTCCCCTGCGACGTCTTCCTCGGCGCCCACGGCGGCTATTACGGCATGATCGCCAAGTACGATCGCCTCAAAACGAGAGCCAATTCGAATCCGTTCGTCGATCCCGAGGGCTACCGGGCTTACGTCGCTCAAAAGGAGGAGGCGTTCCGCAAGACCCTCACCGAGCAGCGGGCCAAGCACCTGGATCCGAAACCTTCTTCCCGAGAGAAATAACCTTACGAGGCCATTGTCATGAAGACCCATTGGTTTTCTCCCCTGATCCTCACGCTGGCCCTCGCCACGCTGGCCCGCGCCGACGACCCCGTCTTCCGCGCCGGGGCCGCCACGAGCAACGTCACTCCCCCGCTCGGCCATTCGATCAACGGCAACATGCGCGACGGCAAGGCCACGCAGATCCACGACGAGCTGCACGCCCGCTGCCTCGTCCTCGACGACGGCTCCAGCCGCCTCGCCTTCGTGGTCGTCGATAGCTGCGCCGTGCCGCTGGAGGTCGTCACCGAGGCCAAGGCCCTGATTCGCCAGCAGAGCAAGCTGGAGCCCGACCACGTCCTGATCTCCGCCACCCACACCCACTCCGCGCCGTCGTCCACCTCCGTCTTCCAGAGCGAAGCCACCCCGGAATATCAACACTTCCTTGCCCGCCGCATCGCCGACGGCGTCCAGCGCTCGATCAACAACCTCGCCCCCGCGCAAATCGGCTGGGGTGTCGGCTCGGTCCCCGATCAGGTCTTCAACCGTCGCTGGCGGATGAAGCCCGGCACGATCCCGCCCGACCCGTTCAGTCGCACCACCGACCGCGTCAAGATGAACCCGCCCGTGGGCAGTGACAACCTCATCGAGCCCACCGGCCCGACCGACCCCGACGTCTCCATCCTCGCGGTCCGCTCACCGGACGGCCGCCCGATCGCCCTGCTCGCCAACTACTCGCTCCACTACGTCGGCGGCGTCGGCTCCGGCCACATCTCCGCCGACTACTACGGCGCCTTTGCCGACCGCGTCCAGCAGCTCCTCCAGGCCGACCGCCTCGACCCCCCCTTCGTCGCCTTGATGTCCAACGGCACCAGCGGCGACATCAACAACATCAATTTCCGCCAGCCCCGGCCCCGCCAGCCCGCCTACGGCCAGATCCGCAAGGTCGCCGACGACGTCGCCACCGAGGCCGTCCGCGTCGCCCGCTCGCTCTCCTACCGCGACCACGCTCGCCTCGACGCCCGCACCGCCATCCTCACGCTCGCCGTCCGCAAGCCCGACGCCGACGAACTGGCCCGCGCCCAGTCGATTCTCGCCGAGGCCCAGGGTTCCGAGCTTTCGAAGATCGAGGAATTCTATGCCCGCGAAACGACCCTGATCGCGAAGTACCCCGACACGGTCCCCGTCACCGTCCAGGCCGTCCGCGTCGGCGACCTCGGTATCGCCGCCATCCCATGCGAGGTCTTCGCCGAGATCGGCCTGGAGATCAAGCGCGAGAGCCCGTTCAAGCCCACCTTCACCATCGAGCTGGCCAACGGCTACAACGGCTATCTCCCCACCAAAGACCAGCACGCCCTCGGCGGTTACGAGACCTGGCGCGCCCGCTCCAGCTACCTCGAAGTAAACGCCGCTCGCAAGATCACCGACAAGGTCCTCGATCTCTTCCGGTCACTCGACGAGGCACGGAAGAACCAATAGACCATCTCGCACGCGTGATCCGCTTGTCGGATGGGGCCCGCCCACCGTGCTTCCACAACGTCCGAAAGCTCGGTGGGCGAAGCCCGTCCTGCTGGAGCCTTGCCCCGTATCCTCAGATTCACGCCAGGTCCATCTCCGCCCGAACGACCCCCGCCTCGTCCGACGGCACCAGCCGGAAACCGAGCCGCGAGCAGAGCTTCTGCATCGGGAGGTTCTGCGTGAGGATCTCGGCGGTGATCCGATCAAGTTTCTCGTCGCGGCCCACCCGGATGAGCCGCGCGAGAAGCTCCGAGCCGAGTCCGCGACCCTGGTACTTGTCGGCAATCAGCGTCGCGAATTCGGCCTCGTTCCGCCCGCGCTTCTTGCTCAATCGGCCCACTCCCAGTATCGCCGTCCGCCCGTCCGCCCGTCGTCCCTCGGCCACCAGAGCCATCTCGCGGTCGTAATCGATGAAGCAGATCCGCGTCAGGCGTTCATGGGAAATCCGCTGGCTGAGCTTCATGGCGTGGAAGTATCGCAGATAGACACTGTCTTCCGAAACGTCTTCATGAAAATCAACGATCAACGGCTCATCCTCCGGCCGGATGGGCCGGATCGTCACGGGCGTGCCGTCGGTGAGCGTCCACGGCCCGACATACCGCAGCGGATAGGGCCGGATCGCCGGCCGGGGGAGTTGCTCCTCCGTCGTCCCCGGCGGATGCAGTACCACGCGAGCGTCGAGTGCCAGCAGTTGCTCGGGTGAGGCGAGCAGCGGGTTGATGTCGATCTCGGCAACCCAGCGCTGTTCAACCACCAGCCGGCTGAACTGCACGAGCATCCTCGCCAGCGCCGCGAGGTCCAGCGGCTTGCGACCTCGGACACCGTTCAATGCCGTGAAGATCCGCGTCCGTTCCATCAACCGCCGCGCCAGCGTCGTATTCGAGCGGCGGCAACCCGAGCGCCCGGTCCTGGAAGACCTCGACGAGCTGCCCGCCCGTCCCGAACAGCAGCACCGGCCCGAACTGCGCATCGATGCTGCTCCCCAGGATCAGCTCATACCCCTCGACGCGGACCATCGGCTGCACCGTCACCCCCTGAAAGTGCCCCTCGCCGACACGCTCCCGCACCGCCGCCTCGATCGCCCGGAAGGCCGTCGCGCACCGCGGCTTCGTCCGCCAGGTTGAGCCTCACTCCGCCGACATCGGTCTTGTGCGTGACCGTCTCCGAGTGCAGCTTGAGCACGACCGGAAAGCCGATTTCCCCGGCGATTCGCGCGGCCGCGTCCTCTCCTGTCGCAGTTGCGTCGGCACAGTCGCGATCCCGTACGCCGCGAGCAACTGCTTCGATTCCAGCTCCGTCAACAGCGTCCGCCCCGCCGCTCGCGCCGACTTCCACGATCGCCGTTGCCTTCCCCGGTCCCTCGTCGCCGACCGCCAGGTCCTCGGCCAGCGTCGGCGTCTCGTAGAGGGCACGGAGGTTGTCGCTGTACCGCCACATCGAGCAGAAGACCTGCGCCGCGGTATCCGGGAACGGGAACGTCGGGATGCCCGCGCGATCGAGAATCGCCTCGCCCGCCGCGACCTCCGCACCGCCCATCCAGCTTGCGAGGATCGGCTTGTTCCCCAGCCGTGCCTGACGCTTCAGCCGCTCGGCCGTCTGCGTCGGGTCGGTCATCGCCTGGGGCGTCAGGATGACGAGCAGGCCATCACTGCCCGGGTCCTTCGCCGCGAGTTCCAGGCTTTGGGCATATCGTTCGGGGTCGGCGTCGCCGAGCACGTCGATCGGGTTGGCGTGGCTCCAGTGGCCGGGCAAGACCCCGTCGAGGGCGGCAGAGGGTCTCCGCGGACAGCTCCGCGAGCTGGCCGCCGTGGGTGACGAGCGTGTCTGTCGCCAGCACGCCCGGTCCGCCGGCATTGGTCAGGATCGCCAGCCGCGGCCCCGCGGCCTCGGTTGCTTCGCCAGCGCCTCCGCCAGGTAGAACAGCTCGCTGATCCGGCTGACCCGCAGGACCCCCGACCGCCGGAAGGCCGCGTCGAGCACCTCGTCGCTTCCCGTCAAGGCCCCGGTGTGCGACGCCGCCGCCCGCGCCGCCTGGGCCGATCGGCCCGCCTTGATGACGATGATCGGCTTCGTCAACGCCACCTCGCGCGCCGCCGAGAGGAACGAGCGGGCGTCGCCGATCGACTCCATGTAGAGCAGGATGCTCTTGGTCTGCGGGTCGCCCCCGAGGTGGTCGATCAGGTCGCCCCAGTTCACATCGAGCATCGAGCCGATCGAGACGAACCGGCTGAAGCCGACGTTCGCCCGCAGGCTCCAGTCGAGGATCGCCGTGAGCAAGCGCCCCGCTCTGGCTGACCAGGCCCACGTTCCCGGCCGTGGCCATCGCGCCGGCGAACGTGGCGTTGAGCCCGTTAAGCGGGTTCATCACGCCCAGGCAGTTCGGCCCGATGACCCGCATCCGTCCCCGCCTCGCCGCTTCAAGAACCCGACGCTCCAGCTCCACGCCCTTCCGGGTCCGACCTCCTTGAAGCCGGCCGAGATGACGATCGCCCCCCTCACCCGCGACCTCGGCGCACTGGCCCACGATCCCCGGCACCGTCGTCGCCGGCGTGGCGATCACGGCCAGGTCGGGCACCTCGGGCAGCTCGCCGACGTCCCGGTACGCCCGCACCCCCAGCACGTTCGAGCCGGTTCGGGTTGACCGGATAGACCGTGCCCCCGAACGGGCTGCTCAGCAGGTTCCAGAGCAGCGTCCTCCCGACGCTCCCCGGCTGCTCCGACGCCCCAACGACCGCCACGCTCCTCGGCTCGAAGATCGCATCCAGCGGTTGCCGCCTGGCCCGCAAGACGTCGTGGGCCTGCCCCGTCGCCGCGGGAACGGGACCTGGATTCGCCATCCCGTCGCTCCTTCAAAGCCCGCGGGGGCTGGAGGGTGGAGGGATCGAGAGCCCGATCCCTCCACCTTACTTCACCCTGTCCCACGTTCTAATCAACGGTTCAATTGATTCCTTCCCGTCGGGTCAAGCCCTCTCGGCTCCGGCGTGCCCTCGGGCACGATCTTCCAGGAGCGCTCCCATCTCGCGGAACGCCCGGTAATCGACCGGCTCATACGCGATCGCGAGTTGCGGAGTCTCGACCACCTTGCCGTCCGCGAGCCGCGAGTCCATCGCCGCGTCGAGGACGCCGGTGGTCAGGAGTGTCCGCTCCACCGGGTACGGCGGGTGGCCGTGCTGGAAGTGCCACTGGATCGCGTGGGAGAGGGCCTTGAACAGATTCCGATTATCCCACGGGCCCACATAAAAACTCGTCGCCAGCGGCTTTTCCTGCCCGCCGCCTTGCACGCGAAATACCAGTGCGTCCCGCTCGACCCGGCGCGGAGCACGGTGCCTTTCAGGCCGTCGCGGTACGTCAGCAGGATCACGTGCGGTGCCTGGCCCCGGAACGATGGCTGCTTCAGCAGTTCCCGGAGCGGTGGCTTGTCGGACCCCAGCTCGGTCGCCAGCGCCGCGTCGGCCAGACTCGGCGACCAGGCCCCCTGCTCCGCCGCGTTCCAGAGCTTCCTCGCCCTTGAGGAACTGCACCGACTCGACACCCTTCTCTCCGCCCTTCCGCGACTCGACCATCGCCTGGAGCACTTCGAGCCCGTGGAAATCGTACGACTCCACCCGCCACCGTGGATCGAGATCGCCTCGGTGATCGTCGTTCCCGGCGGGATCTCCAGCGGCGGCCGTCGCTGGGCCAGGGGGACCGAGCTGCTCGCCATCAGGCCGAAGCCCATCTGTTTGGACGTGTCGTACATCGCCTTCGCCCAGTCCCAGCGATAGGACAGGTGCTTGTCGTTGAACACCGGCGCCGTCTTCCCGGTCTTGCGGAAGACCTCGACGATCGCGTCGAAGAACCGCTTCCTCGGGTACTCGCGCTGGCCTTTCTCGTTGACCGGATAATTGCCGTGCTCGCCGATGGCCAGCACGGCGTCGGCGACCAGCCGGTCACTGCCGAGCGTCAGCGCCTCGCCGATCGTCGGGAAGATCGGGATCGACGGCCTCCTTGGCCACCGCCCGGCCCATGTCGCGGCGGGGCGTCTGGTCGAGGTACAGCGACACGATCTCGAAGTCCTTCGTCGGGTCGATCACCTTGCCATTGAACAGGTAAGGCCCGAGGAAGTTTTCGATGATGACGTGAGCATGACTCCGGTGCGTAAACTCGGTGACGATCGCCGCCACCTTGATCCGTCACGGTCCTGCGGACGCGGATTGAATTTCCCATCGTGGCCAGCCAGGCCGCGCCGGCCGCGCCCGCGGCCGACTCGCCCCAGGAACTCGCGGCGTTGCAGGGAATCAGATGGCTTCTTTCGTGCGACATCACGTCCTCCCGTCGGGGATAGCACCGTGGGGCCCAACTCCGTGGGGCCCATGTTAGACGATCTCACGCCGAATCGACAGGCTCCGGCCCCGTTCCTGAAAACGATTAAGGCTCAAGATGGATTGCAGGGTGGTAGGTTCGGACCGGCCTCACAGCCGCTACAATCGGCTCTGATCGTTGAGCGACCTGCTCCTCGACTTTGCCCCGCCCATCCGACCACGAGGCGTTGACCGGTGGTGAACATCCAGGACCTCATCGACGACGCCAAGTGCTACGAGACGGTCCGGGCGATGCGCTGGCCCGACGGCGTGACCTGCCCCCACTGCTCGTCCGATTCGGTCATCAAGAACGGCCGGGATGACACCCAGGCCCACCGCCAGCGGTACGAATGTCACTCCTGTCGGCGGCGGTTCGACGACCTGACCGGGACCATCTTCGCCGACCACCGTCAGCCCCTCCGGACCTGGGTGACATGCTTGTATCTCATGGGCTTGAACCTCTCCGGATTGCAGATCGCCAAGGAACTCGACCTCAACAAGGACGACGCCCGGGCGATGATCCAGGAGCTGCGCCAGGGGATCGTCGACCGCCGGCCTCCGGCCGCCCTCTCCGGGGAGGTCGAGTGCGACGAAGTCTATGTCGTGGCGGGACATAAGGGCCATCCGGAGGCCGTCAAAAAAAAGGCCGACCTCCCCGACGAAGGCGCCTGAAGGGGGAGCGTGGCCGGGGGACCTTGGCCAAGGAGAAGCCGCCGATCTTCGGGATGCTGCAGCGTGGGGGCGAGGTCGTGATCCGGATGCTGGAGAACGTCAAGCAGGTGACGATCGGGCCGTTGATCGACCGGACCATCGCCAAGGGGACGCTCGTCTACACCGACGAATACGACATCTACAGTCGCCTGGAGGAGTGGGGTTACGGCCACGAGACGGTCTGCCACGCGGCGGGGGAGTACGCCCGGGATGACGACGGCGACGGCTTCTGCGAGGTGCATGTCAACACCCTCGAAGGGTTCTGGTCGCTGCTGCGGTCGTGGCTCCGCCCCCACCGGGGAATCCCCCAGGAGAGCCTGCCGCTGTACCTGGGATTCTTCGAGTTCGTCCACAACGTCCGGGCTCGCGGCAAGACGCTCCTCGGAGCCCTGATCGGACAATTGCTGGCACCACCCTGCAATCCATCTTGAGCCACGATTAAATGTTGTTGTGCTTGTCTTTCGTGGTTTCTCATCGGGCTCCCTCTCTCCCGGAGCGGATTGTCCGGGACTTCCGATCCGCCCACTCGAACTCCTCCGATCGCTCGGTTATCATCCCGTTCCCGGCCTCCCTTTCCGATCCTTCCTCGGTCGCCGACTCGCCGGAGGAATCCCAGACGATGCCTCTTTCCTCGCCTTCCTGCTCGCCCTCGCCCTGACCCCGCTCGCCCAGGCCGACGGCCCCTCCGACAACCGCGCCGACCAGGTCCGCCGCATCAGGGCAGGCATCGCGGTCCCCGAGGCCGACCGCGCCGAGCTGGAGCAAGGTCTCGCCCTCCCTCCGCGCCAAGCTCGACCGCCTGAGCATGTCGGAGGCTCCCCAGGCCGAGGCCCTCCGGCCCGACGTCGAGATCTTCGACAAGGCCGTCCACGACGCCCTCACCTACGGCGAATTCTTCGCCCCCGCCGAGATCGGCAAGGCCCGTGCCCTTCTCGCCGAGGGCCACCGACGGCCGATCAGCTCCTCGCCGGCTCCGCTCCCTGGACCACCCAGAAAGGGCTGGTCGTCCGCGGCTATCGCTCCCGGATCGACGGCTCCGTCCAGCCCTACGGCCTCGTCGTCCCCGACTCCTACTCCACCGAGGGTCCGGCCCACTATCGCCTCGACATCTGGTTCCACGGCCGCGGCGAGACGCTCAGCGAGGTCAACTTCCTCCACGACCGATCGCACAACCCCGGCACCTTCACCCCCCGCGACACGATCGTCCTCCACCCCTACGGTCGCTACTCCAACGCCTTCAAGTTCGCTGGTGAGACGGATGTTTACGAGGCGATGGACTCCGTCCGCGACCGCTACCGGATCGACGACGACCGCATCGCCGCCCGCGGCTTCTCCATGG
>CAVVZJ010000023.1:0-63547 GCA_963752755.1 uncultured Planctomycetales bacterium
CGGTGATTTTCGTTATGGCGTTTCAAATCGCGTTCGCGTCATCACCAGCGGCGAGAGTCATCATAACGCGGCGAGCGTTCAGGTCAACACCCTGGTCCGAAATTCTCCAGAAGATCCCTTATAACCGCTCTTCTGCATGGACTGAGCAGGCTGATTGACTCCAAACCGTCGGCGATCGAGGCCGATAGGCAAGGTTGACAAGTTCGGTATCTCGAATGGCCCTGGTTGAGGCGATGGACATCGCCGGCATGGTGGCCGGATCGACCGGGGGTTCGCTTCTTCAATACAGAGCAGTCTGGGGCCATTCTGTACTTTTATACCGTATTGTGGTGCCCACATCAGGGAGGGGGTCCACGGTGGCCGTCGCCATGCCTGTCCAGACCGATTGGCTCAAAAGCGTCCTGTTCGACCGGGGCTACCTAGCCCGGATCAAGGGCGAGTCCATCAAAGTGTACCTGGTGATGGTCCAGTCCTGTGGCGGCCAACCCGACCGAAGCGTGCGCCTGAGCCTCAACCAGATCATGACGCGGACACAGCTTTCTTGCCCGACAGTCATCGAGAGCCTGGCCCGATTGGAGGATTTGGGTCTGGTTGTCCCGACCACGCGTGAGCGTGGGAAGGCGAAGACTTACTACGTTCCCGACCCACCCGCCTGCCTGTCCGCCTGAAACGACGAGAGCGTCTGCTCCCAGGGAGGGCAAGCAGCGGCCATGGACGCCTATTTCTTCCGCGTCGATCACGACCTGCTCCGCTCAAAAGAGTTTCAATCTCTGGGCGGTTCGGCGATCAAGGTTTATCTCGTCATCGGCTTGCATTCTAACTTCGGCACGGGATGGGCTTATCCCAGCGTTCGCACAATCGCCCGGCAGGCGGGCCTGAGCCGGCAGACAGTGCTCACGGCTATCGAGGAGCTGGTCAAGGCGGGCATACTCACGACAAACAAAGCCGCAGGCAAGTCGAACGCCTACAAGATTCTTCGACAAGCTCCCGACAGACCGAGTGTCCGGCGGAACAAGGAACAAAGAGAGACAGCCACCGGTCCAAATCTTTTCGAGGAGGAGCCGGAAGCTGGTCCAAAAACTTTAGTGAACAGCTTCCCGGCCGGCCCAAAATCTTTAGAGGTCCTGGCCCAGTTCTTCGGCCCGGGAGGCCCCACCTCTGGGCCCAAACAAGAGACAGGAACGAGAGAAGAAGACAACACGAGCATCCCGATCCCCGGAACCCCCTTCCGACTCACGGCAGAAGGCCGTCTCCTTGTTGCTGTGGATTTGCAAAAGCTATTAACGGAACAAGGATTACCTCGGCAAATCGCTGCCAAACTCGCGTCGCAGAGAAACCCCGAAGCCGTGGCCAAAGTTTTGCTCAACGCACTGTATCTTCAAAGCCAGGGCCGACTGCAAAATGGACCGGGCTACATCCGGGCGGGGATCGAAGACGAGTACGAGCTGCTACCCCAAGTTGCCAAACGGCTTGAGTCGCAGAAGCGAGAGCTTCAGGAACGTCTCCGATCCCTGGCAACCAGGCAGCGTCGGAGACAGGAGGAAGCGTCGCGAGCCTCGGAAGAGGAAGCGATCGAGCTGCTGTTCGAGCAACTCGAACCCGATGCGCTGCAAACCTTGGTGGAGCAGGCAGTTCAATCTCTTCCCGCACCGCTCGTCCGGCGCAATCCTTCACTCACGAATCCGTTCGTGAGGGCCAAGGTTTACGAACTGGCCGGCGGCGATCCTGAGGATTGAACTTCTTTCAATGGCTTGGTTTACGCATGACGAGCAGGTCACGAACCTGACCGAGCATGCGGCCCTCCTGACGGGCGCGCTGGACGTGCTGCGGCAGGTAGTCGCCGGACATTGGGCAATGGATCCGACGTTCGGGCAGGAAACCGGCGTCCCGCAGGGCGTCGTAGCCGAGGAAGACGTGGTCGATGTAGCCTGATCCGGCCGGCAAGTCCTTTTCGGTTTGATTCGCCAGTAAAAGCGCGACACGTCCTCCCGGGTGGAGCGTGGCGTAGGAGCCCCGCGCCAATTCTTGCAAAAATGCAATCCACTCACCCAAGGGCGCCTCGGCCACGGTCTGGGTCTGGTAGCGTCGTGCGAGCATCGTGTGGTAGGGCGGATCGCAGAAAATCAGTGAGCAACCCTGAGATTCTGGTGTAAATCCAGATTTTACATCATGGCGGCAGATGTCTGGGCGGGTCGGATGGATGTCATAAGCCAGGCATCGGCGTCCCATGGCCTGGCAGACGTCCAGCGTGGTGCCGCCGCCGGCCATCGGATCGACGACGAGGTCGCCGGGGGCAGTGAAATAGTGAAGGGTGTGAGCGACGATGGCCGCCGGAATTGATCCCGGATGTGGGAGGCCGTAGGCGCGGTCGTGGCGGAAGGGCCAGACATCGTAAGGGGTCGGACGGAAGCCGGCGGTGAAGCGGTCCCGACGGCGGAGGTCTTTATAAGCGGCATGGATGGTCTTGGTGCCGGCGTCGAGTTGGGAGATTGCGGCCAGGGCGCGGGGATCGTCATCGCGGGCGGCGAGCCAGATGGCGCGGGCTTGGCGGTAGAGGTCCTTGCCGCCGAGGCTGAGGATGCGGGCGACAGTGGTATCGGTGCGACCGGCCCGAGCGTCGGAATTCCGACGCTCGGCAGATTCGGGATGCGACTGGCGGAGATTGGCGCGGCGGCGCTGGTCGGCGGCCGCTGCATGGTGGGATTCGAGGGCGTCGGCCTCCCGCATGAGCTGGCTGAAAGTCTTGCGACGCTGGCGGTTGTATTCCAGGACTGCCCGCTGTCGGGGGAGTCCGCGCGGGATCGAGCGGACCTGGCACGGGATCGCAAGGAGGCCGAGCGTCCGGGCACAGGCGAGGCGGCGGTGGCCGGAGACCACCTCCCAGCCGTGTTTGTCGGGGGTCACGACGAGGGGGACGAGCACGCCACGCTCGCGGATACTGGCGAGGAGGTCGTCGATCTCGGTGGCTGGGTCGCCATAAACTTTGAGGCTGAAAGGATTATTGTGGATCGCCTCGACCGGCAGGGGGAGGATCGGGGCGGGGGCGTCGAGGGTGCTGGCGGTGCTCATGGCCGGAACGTCCTTGTCCGCGGCGGAGAAAAAAACGGGGTTGGTTCGGGCGATCATTAAGCCGAGGACGCTCATGGCTGTCCAGAACGATTCTGGAGTGGAGGTTGGGATGGGGCCGATATTGCCGGCTGCATTGGTCTGGACGTCGTAGGAGTTCCGACAGACAATGCGTCGGGGACCGGGAAGGTCTCCGGCGAGACGTCGCCGAGTCTGGAACCGACGGGCAGGCAAGGCAAGGAGGCCAGCGCCATGTCGTCGTTGAGGCACGATGGGTCCCACCGGCCGTCATCGGTCGAAGGGACGGTGGGGGCCAACCTGCCGGACGGGTGGGAGACTGTAGGCTCCGGGGGGAAACCAAGCTTCCTCTCGATCATTGTTCCGTCGAAGAACGAAGGCCCGAGCCTGCCGCAACTGGTTGCGGAGATCGTGGCGGCCTTCCGACCCTTGGCGGCTCGGCGGGGCGAGGGTCATCCCCTGGAGGGGTTCGAGATCCTGGTCGTCGATGACGGCTCGACCGACGCCACTCCGGCGGTCCTGGCCCGGCTGGTGGACGAGTATCCCGAACTGCGGCCGATCCGGTTCCGGGAGAACTACGGGCAGTCGGCGGCGACCCTGGCCGGATTCCAGGCGGCGCGGGGAGCGTGGGTGGCGATCCTGGATGCCGACCTCCAGAACGACCCGGCCGATCTGGCCCGACTCTGGGACGCCTTGCCCGGTTACGACGCTGGCCTGGGCTGGCGGGTCAAGCGGGAGGACGTCTGGTCCAAGCGGATCATCAGCAAGTGGGCCAACCGGGTCCGCAACTGGGCCCTGGGACAGTCGGTCCGGGATACGGGCTGCGCGGTGCGCATCTTCCCTCGGGAAGTGGCGTTGCGGTTCCCGATGTTCCACGGAGCGCATCGGTTCTATGGGCCGCTCTTAATTCGAGAGGGGTGCCGGATCGTGCAGATCCCGGTGGGGCACCGGCCGAGGCCGCACGGGCAGTCGCACTACAACATCTGGAACCGGTCGATCAAGGTGATCGTCGATCTGTTCGGGGTGGCCTGGCTGATGAGGAGGCCGGTGCGTTACCAGTTGCGTGCGCTACGGGACGAGGTCCCGGTGCCGCCGCCCCACGCAGGCGCGGCTCGATCGGTCGCGAAGGCGGACGTCCGGGGGGCCTGAGTCATGGTCGGCAAGCTTGGGATGGTTCTGGTCCTGCTCGGACCGGCGGAGATCGTCGTCTGTCCGACGTGCGGCCACGAACAGGCGGTCTCGCCGCTGTACTGGCTGGCCATCGGGTTCCTGGGGCAGGCGATTTTCACGGCGAGGTTCCTGGCGCAGTGGATTGCGTCGGAGCGGCGGCGAGATTCGGTCGTGCCGGTCGTCTTCTGGTGGCTGAGCCTCTTCGGGGGCTTGACCTTGCTCTCGTACGCGATCCATCGGCGAGACCCGGTGATCGTTGTTGGACAGAGCATGGGGGTGTTCATCTACGTGAGGAACCTGATGCTCGTGGCCAAGGGAAAGCGCCGGGCGGTTCGCCGGCAGGGCCGGGTTCGGGAGGAGGGCCGCAGCGGCCAAACGCCGGGGGAGGCGGTTCCCCCGGTTCCCTCGACGATTCCCCGGCCGCATGTGGCGGAGGGAAGGTCGCGGATTGATACGCCGGCGGCGTGACCGGTCGGGGGATCGGTGAGTTGGCTTCGTTCAGAAATCGGCAAGGTTTGCCGGGCTCCTCCAGGTTGACGGGAGGAGACGGGGGCGTGTCGGATGCCGGGTGGGTTGCCAGGGAGGGCTCGGCCGGGGATGATGACGCGGCGGAGGGGCGATCGGTCGGGCCCTCAACGCGGTCCGCTTCCGGGGGGAGAGGGGTCACGATCGGTTCCCTCCCCTGCGGGGGGAGGACCGCCGCGCCGAGATCGGGCGAGGGTTCGGGCTCGGTGGTCCAGGGTGCGGGCGAGGGCGCGGGCACGCAACCCGAGAAGGCGCCGTCGTCCGGTTCCTCGACGTCGGGGCGTCGGCGACGGCGTTCGAGGTAGTTGAGGATGCGGAAGAGGCCCAGCTCGCCGGCGGTCTCGTAACGGCGGCGGAGGTGGCCCGGCGCGGAGTCGTCGAAGGCGGCGCCTTCCAGGGCGACGTGGAGGGCGTCGGGGGAGGCGATCTCGTCGTGGAGGCGGCGGCGCTGTTCCTCCAGGCGCTCGAGGCGCAGGGCGATCAGCTTCGCCAGGGCGGCGCGGGCATAGGCGCGGCGGGAGCGGTCGGACTCCGACTCGGGCGGTGGGGGCGGGTTCGGCGGGGCGGGGTGGAGGGCGAGCAACTGGGGCGGGAGGGTCGAGGGACGCGGCTGGTCGGGCGACGGGGGCGGCAGGGCCTCGCGGTTGAAGAGGGTCAGCTCGGCGGGTCGCGGGTCGCCCGGCTCGAACGGCCCGAGCAGGCGGATGAGGTCGTCCAGCCCCTGGGAGTCGAGCCAGCCGCGCGACTCGACGACGGCGGCCAGGCGTTGCAAGAGCCGTATGGCCGAGGCGATCCGCGCGACCTCTTCGAGCCGCCGGGGCGCGAAGTCGGCCTCGGCCTGCCGGACGTTGGCCGCGACCCGGGCCGCATCGACGCGGCCGGCGCGGTCGAGCTTCACCGAATGCCAGGCCGCCCGGCTGATCAGGTACTCTTCGAGCGCGTCGCGCGGTCCGAGGCACTCGCTCCAGGCGGCGACGCGCTCGCGGAGGCGGGCCTCGTCTTCCGGATGCAGGACGGCCCCCTCGCCGGCCAGGCCGTGGCGCAGGGCATTGCGGCGCGACCGGGCCTTGCCTTCCTCGGTCCTTGGTCCGGTGCTTTTCCTGGCGTTTTCCCGATTGGCCAGGAGGCGGGCTTCGCTGAGAGCCATGCTGGGGTCTCCGGTGGCATCATCGTCGTTGCGGGGCCTTTCCACGCCGCGCGGGCCGGTCGTCGCCCGCGGTCATGGGACTCGGGGACGGACGGCGTCCCCTCTGCCATGATCGTCACATTGTTGCAGCCAAAATCGGCCGGTCAAGTGCCATAATGGGAATCTCGCCGCGACCCTCTCGGTCGGCCGCCCGGCTGCCGGGAACTTTCTCGGGCTGGCGGGAGGGGAGGGCTTTATACTTGGGAGAGTTGAGGGCGGGGAGCGGAGGAGTCGAGAGGAAGGTGGAGCGACGATGCCAGAGTTCCGGCGGGCGACCCGGCTGGGCGAGGTGGCGGCGGTGGTCGATCCGAGCCCGCTGAGGCCGGACGACGAGCGCTATGTGGACATCTCCAGGGGACGCCGGACCGATGACCTGAAGATGATGCGGGTCTGCCTGGAGGGGTTCGACGCCGGTCAGAACCGCTTCGCGAAGGTGGCGTTCACGGGGCATCGCGGCTGCGGCAAGTCCACGGAGCTTTTCCGGCTCGAACGGGAGCTGGATGGGCGGTTCACGACGCTGCACTTCTTCGCGACCGAGGAGGAGGTGCTGGCCGACTACGACTACGCCGAGCTGTTCCTCTGGCTGACCGACGCCGTGGTCCGCTCGTTCGCGGAGTGGGGGACGCCGATCGACGCCCGGCTCGCGGAGGACGTGGCAACCTGGTTCGCCGAGGTCACGCTGGGCGAGGCGGAGGCGGTCAAGAAGGAGATCGAGCTGAGCACCGAGGCGCAGACCGGCGGCAAGGTCGGCCTGTTGGGGATCAGCCTGGGCTTGCTGGCGAAGCTCAAGTCGGCGATCGCGGGGAGTCACGAGAAGCGCCGGGAGATCCGGCGGAAGCTCCAGCAAGACCCCGGCGAGCTGGTCCGGCGGTTCAACCTCCTGCTGGACAACGCGCAGACCGTCCTGAGGAAGCACGGCAAGCCGGCGGACCTGCTGATCGTCGTGGACAACCTCGACCGCCTGACGCCGGAGGTCAGCCGGCACTTGTTCTTCGACAGCGGAGAGTTCCTCAAGCTGCCGAAGGCGCACTTCATCTACACGGTCCCGATCGCGACGGCCCTCTCGCCGAGGAACATCGGCACGGTCTTCGAGCAGTATTTCACCTTGCCGATGGTGAAGGTCCGCACGCGGGAGGGGAAGCCGTACAGGGCCGGGCTCGATGCGCTGGTGGACGTGGTCGCGGCGCGGATCGAACTTGGAGATGTCTTCGCCAGTCGCGCGGTGGTTCGCAAGCTGGCGGAGGCGTCGGGCGGGAGCGTCCGCGACCTGATGCGGCTGCTCAACTACGCCTATCTGGCGGCGCGGGGCCTACGAGCGGCCGAAGATCGACAGCAAAGCGGCGGACCGGGCGATCCAGAAGCTGCGGGGCGACTTCGAGAAGCTGCTTGTACCCGCCGGCAGTTACTTCCCCCTCATGGCCCGGATTCATGAGACGAAGACGGACGGGGCCCCGCGGAGCGCGGAGTTGGACCCGGGGAAGATCGACGGCTATCGCACGTTCTTCGGCCAGCTCCTGACCAACGGCTCGGTCCTCGAATACAACGGCGACGAGACCTGGTACGACGTCCACCCCGTGATCCGCGACATCCGCGCCTTCCGCGACGCCGTGTCGCCCCCCGCGACCAGTTGAGTTGAGCCGAACCAATGGCCCGCACCCGCACCCGACGAGGCGACGCCGGACCGACCGCCCCCGACGAGAACACGCTCAACCTCCGCGAGCTGGTCGTCTTCCTCGAAGACGCCCCCGGCTTCCGGCTCGGCCTGGCGACCTACGACCACCCCGAGACCCGCGAGGCGATCCTCGAACGGCTGGCCGGGATGGTCGCCGACCGCCCGATCCACCTGACCCGCCTCGACCTGACCCGCACGCCGGACGAGACCGCCCTCCTCGACCGGCTCCAGCAACACCTCCGCGACCACCCCGCGCCCGAGGGGACGCATCCGGCGGTGATGGTCGTCGGCCTGGAGTCGGCGATCGACTTCCACCTCAAGCCCGACCTCTCCGGCGACGTCTTCCTCGGCGGCCCGCTGCTCCACAACGCCAACCTCCAGCGCGACGCCTTCCCCCGCTGCTGCCCGGTCCCCGTCGTCCTCTGGCTGAACCCCTGGGCGACCACCGCCTTCGCCCAGTCCGCCCCCGACCTCTGGCACTGGCGCACCGGCTCCTTCACCTTCGCCGGCTCGCCGGAGGGGCGCCGGAAGCTCGAACGCGCTCTTGATGGCAACACCCCTCATCGAGACGGATGGACTGCCCCGCGAGCGCAAGCGCGAGCGGATCGGCATCCTTCGCGACCTGCTCTCCGAGCTGGAGAATGCCGACGATCGGGCGGGAACCGGGAACAAGGCCCGGCGGGCTGGTATCCTGCACGAGATCGGCCGGATCCTTCATGGTCTATCCGATCCACGAGGAGCCATCGACTACTTCGAGCAAGCCCGTGATCTCTTTCATGAGATCGGGGACCGACTGGGCGAGGGCAACGCCGTCGGCAACCTGGGCAATGCCTACGCCGACCTCGGCCAGACCGAGCGGGCCATCGAACTCTACGAGCAGCGATTGGCCATCGCCCGCGAATCGGGGACCGTGCGGGCGAGGGCAACGCGGTCGGCAACCTGGGTCGCGCCTACGCCGCCCTCGGCCAGACCGAGCGGGCCATCGAACTCTACAAGCAAGCGCTGGTGATCGATCCGTGAGATCGGGGACCGCCGGGGCGAGGGCGTCGACCTCGGCAACCTGGGCAATCGCCTACGCCGCCCTCGGCCAGACCGAGCGGGCCAGTCGAATTCTACGAGCAAGCACTGGTGATCGTGCGCGAGATCGGGATCGCCGAGGCGAGGGCAACGCGGTCGGCAACCTGGGCCTTGCCTACGCCGATCCTCGGCCAGATGGGGCGAGCCATCGAACTCTACGAGCAGCGATTGGCCATCGCCCGCGAGATCGGCGACCGCCGGGGCGAGGGCATCGTCCTCGGCAACCTGGGCATCGCCTACGCCGCCCTCGGCCAGACCGAGCGGGCGGTGAGTTTGCTGGAGCGGGCGTTGCAGATCGGGCAGGAGATTCAGGACCCACGGATCGTTCGGTTCGCCTCGGCCCGACTGGAAGAACTCCGTGGAAGCCGGGAAAGCTCGGCGACGGACTCGGGGGGGATGCGGGAAGAGGCGAAGAGTCCGGAGGGGCGGTCGGGGACGACGTGATCCACAGGGTCACGAGTGAAGCGGCCACCGGCCCACGAAGTCGTGGGCCTGCCGTCCAGGCCAGGCGCCGACGATTCCGAGGGAGCGAATCAGCGAAGCAGCAAGGAGGCGTGCTCGCCAGATCGGCCAGGATCAGCCGGGGGCACCGCGACGTCGTTCAGCTCGAACAAGAGAGAGAGCCGACGGCCCACGGTCCGGGCCCAGACCTTCGCACCGAGGGGCGAGAAGTGGCCGTCAGCGATCTGACCGTTGAACAGGGGGCTGGGGTGGTCCGCGATGCCTCGCTGCTTGGCGTCGATGAGCCAGACGATCTGTTCGTCGACGAAGGCCTCGATCGGGTCAAGGTAGTCCTTGCTGTGCTCTCCCGCGATGTTCGAGACCTGGCCCGGATACCAACCGGCCTGACGGGCCCCCTTGACCTGGTTCACGAACGGCGCGGGCACGACCAGGCAGATGAGGCCGTGGGCCCGGCAATACGCCTGAATCTGTCGCACCCAGTACCGACCTTCGTCCCAATCGGCCTGGCCTCCCTGGATCACGCTGAAGAGTTCGCCGAAGTCGTTGGCGAAGAGGCTGAGCACGACGAACTGGGGGGCCACGCGGTCGGCGTACTCCAGGAGGGTGAAATAGCACTGTTCGGGCGAGTAGCCGAGGTGTCCGGTGTTGAGCACCTCCACGCGCGTCTTGAGCCGGTCTTCCAGGTCGCGTCGGAGGCACTCGGGGGGCGTCTCGTCGTCGGCGACGAAGATTCCCTGCATGTAGGAGTCGCCCAGGACGATGCCTCGCAGGGGGGCCGAGAGGTCGGGCTCGGCGCCACGGAGTCCCCAGGAGTTGGTGGTCTGGCTCGACCTCTCGATCACGTCGAAGTCGGGGGAACGGAGGGCCTCGCGGATCTTCGGCGTGTCGGGCAAGAGGTAAAACGAAGGGAGGCCCGAGGTCGGACCAGTAGGTGCGGACCCAGATCGACCGCACGAAGGGCCTCATCCGGTACGACCGGCCCGATTCGTCGGGTTCGAAGGCTGTCAACGGAAGGACCAGGATGCGGTCGAAGTTTCCCCAGCGGAGGACGACGTGATCCGGGTCGAGGCCGCTGAGACGGAAGAGCCGTTGCGATGAGGGCTTCATCGCGGCGAAGGTCTTGCGGTACTCCCGGCGGGCACTGGCGATGTCGAACTGCCGCCGACGATGCCATTCGGCATCGATCGCGGCGCGACCAGGAGATCGGCCGACCGACCGTAACGCGAGCCCCCAGGTTTTGGAAGTCAGCCAGCCCGCGGCATATCGTCCCGCCGGCAGTCCTGCGAGGAGGGCGACCGTGACGACGACCGTCCCCGCGATGATCGCACGCTTGAAGGCCCGCTCCAGCCGCATCGCACGATTGATGAAGGAGAAATGGAGCTGACGATCTCGGTTCAGGAAGCGCTTCATCCGGGAGTGCTCGGAGTGGGCCTGGTCGCCAGGACCGGGAGGACGGACCGGTCCAACCTGGGGACGGGATCAGTCGTCCTTGTTGGTGGAGGCGACCTCGTCGGGGGTGAGCTTGCGGACGGTAATGTGGCGGAGGGCGCCGGAGGTTTCCCAGGTGGCGAAGCCGAGGGGCTGGCTGGCGCGGGTCTCGATGCGGGTGCCGAGCTGGCGGTCGCGGTGGCGGACGGTGATGATCGGCTCGTCGTCGAGCCAGCAGCGGATCACCTCGGGGGTGACGCGGACGCGGAAGCGGTACCAGGTGTTGTCGCGGTATTTGACGAAGTGGCTCGTCTCGTTTTCGGAGGCGTCCATGCCGTCGAGGCTGGAGAGGCCGGTGATGTGGCCGCCCCAGCCGCCGTTGACGAGGGTGAGGAAGGAGTCGCCGACGGGGAAGGTGGCGGCGGCGAAGAAGTCTTCACCCTTCAGGCGCATGGCGTCGTAGGTCAGCTCGTAGTTGGTCCTGGGAAGGTCGCGGCGGGTGGTGGTGATGCCGGTCATGCCGCCGGAGGCGGGGCTGGCGTTCAGGACAATTGTGCCGTCGCGGACCGCGACGTCGCCGGCCTTGTAGAAGTCGGTCCTGGTCCAGCCGTCGAGGCTTTTGCCGTCGAAGAGGACGCGCTTTTCGGGCTCGTCGGCGCCCAGGGATGGCGCGAGCAGGATGGCGGCGAGGCCGAGGGCGGCGAGGACGCGGCGGGTGGGACGGGTTGGGGCGCTCATCGGGGCCTCCTCGAACGGATGGGTCGAGACGGGTCGGTGATGCGCCGAGGATACCACCGACCGGGCCGGCGCTCCACGGATCAGGACGGGCCGCGGGCGGCACGTCTTGTGCGGCGATTTTCCGGTTGGAGAAGAGGTTGACCCCGAGCGTTCGGAACGCGCGGGGATTCCTTCGCTGTGTCGAAGAGGTGAGCCATGACAAGCAAGATGTACCACCCCGAGGACAAGCACCCGGAACCGTATCAGAAGGATCTCAATCCCGAGGCCAACGTCGGTCAGAACGACGGTCGGGCCCCGCAGCCGGGCAAGGAGACGACCCGCACGGCGTTTGACATCAAGGAGGCTCACAACCGGCTGACGGACTTCAGCGACGATGAGCTGAGGCGAATCGTCGTGCTGCCGGAAGGCCGGCGGCTGGAGCAAGGGGCGACCTACATCGACCTCCGCGAGTCGAACCCCCACGAGTTCACGGCGCGGGCGGACATGGAGTCCGGGCCGGAGAACTGGTACGTGCCCAAGAGCATGATCGATTACCCGCTCTGGAACCGCCTGATTGGCGTCACCAACCCCGAGCGGCTCGACCAGGAGGCCGGCTCGCGTCGTTGAGAGCGACGCCCCGACGAGAACGCCCGCGAAACGTCTCCGGGACGCCCTCGCGACGTCCCGGAGACGCGCCGTGGTCGCGGATCGCGGTGTTCGCAAGTCCTTGTCGTGCAGGGAATTCCTCGGCCTCGGCGTTGCTTGGTCCGAGAGCGGGATCGAACGGCGGATTGCCAGAGAGCACGCCACGCCACCGCGGGGGAAAGTTCGCCGGGCGGGTACGGACGAAGAACGAGGGTTTGCCCGGAGAATTCTCGTCCACGAATCGGAATCGGCCTGGCCGGGAGCGCGGGGCTCCCGCAGAAAGAGGTCGTCAGGACACTCCATGACCAGGGCCATGCGGGTCGGGGGCGGCCGGGTCGGGGCGAGGTCAACGGGGCGCGGGTTGGGTTTGGGGGAGGGTGATCGCGGGGCTCCCGAGGCGTTCTTCCTCTGGCTCCAGGATGATGCGGCGGGGTCTGATGAGGATGAGGCGTTCGCGGAGGACGCGGATTGCCGGGGTGAAGAGGCCGACCAGGCCGGGCTCGACGAGATGCCTTTGTACGAGGACCGGCGGGCAACGTCGCAGCCCAAGCCGGCGGGCGAGCCGGTCCGATCGGGCCTGGATCGTCGGCGGGGCGGGTCGGGAACTCCGTCGCAACCGGCCGGAGGAGACGACGCCCAGGGACAGGATCGCGGCGAGGGTCACGAAGACGGTGAGCCAGGCGGCGAGAAGGAAGGGCTGGAGGGCGGAGAAGAAGCGAGGATCGATGACAGAGGATCGATGGGCGAGGGAGAGAGCAGGGACGGGGTGTGAAGTGGGCGGAGTCGTCGGGGTGGCGAGAGCGTCGAGGACGCGGCCGGAGAGGACGACGAGGGATCGCGAGAGCGAAGCGGGAGGACGGGGAGGTGTGGACGTTTTGAGGGAACGCTGGGTCGTGGTGGCGGCGATCGGACCGAGGGCGGTGATCGTGAGCAGGGCCAGAAGAAGGCGATGGCGTGCCTGCCGAGCCCGGGGAGGCAGGAGGCGCAGGGCGACGGCCGCGGTCGAGGCCGACAGGAGGCCGATCCAGAGAGCGTGCACGAGGCCGAGCGTGAGGAGGCGTCCGGTCAGTCCGCGGAGCGCTTCGAGCGCGAGGGTCGGCATCCCGGACCTCCTTTCGGGGACGTCAGCGACTGGCGGATCTGGTAGGCGTCGATCAGGGTACGGATCTGGTCCAGCTCGGCGCCCGAGGGCTCGGACTGGTCGAGCAGGTGGGCGACGAGCAGGCTGGCCGAGCCGTCGAAGACGCGGCGGAGCGTCTCGTCGAGCAGGGCGCGGAGGGTCTGCTCGCGGGGCCTCGTTGGCTCATAGACGAAGGCCCGACCGCGCGGCGAGCGGGTCAAGAGGCCCTTGTCGGTCATGACGTTCAGCAGGCTCATGACCGAGGTGTAAGCACGCGGTGGCGAGGCCTCGCGGTTGACCGCGTCGAGCACGTCGCGCACGGCGGCGGGCTCCTCGCGTTCCCAGAGAATCTTGAGGATTTCGAGCTCAGCCGGGGTCGGCTGCTCGTGCCGGGGTCGGGCCATCGGCCGATCGCCTCGCTGGGGTGGAGGGAGGTGGCTGCGTGACGGGTGGGATTCTACGGGTTTCGCCGTACGTGTCAACGGTGAAACCCGTAGAACGCAAGCCACAGGGGGCGATCGGGGAATGGCGCCGGCTTTGGGTCAGAGGCCCGAGACGGTGACGTTGTCGAAGGAGGTGGTGGCGTTGCCGGTGCCATTGCCGGTGCCTTTGCCGCTGCCGCCGACGAGCGCGGGGCGCCGGCGGTGCGGTCGGTCCAGCCGGTCTGGGTGAACATCCAGGTGCTCGGCTCGGCGGTGCCGTCGGCCCAGATCTTGCCGGAGAGCACGCCGTCTTGCTCGCGGAGCTTGAAGTGGTACCAGGTTCCGACCTGCCAGGCGAAGCTGTAGCTGTTGCCCCAGTGCACCTTGTCGTCGAGGAACTGCACGGTGTTGGTGTCGTTGTGGAAGAGCAGGCCGTAGCCCTGACCGGTGTTGGGGTCGGTCAGGAGGCTGACGCCGGCGCGGGCCATGTCGCCATTGGTCCAGCTCTCGACGCGGACCATGGCGGAGATCTCGACGGCGGCGGGGTAGGTGCGGTCGTTGAGGATGGCCTTGACGGGGTCGTTGACGCTGGCGGTCTGGCTGAGGATGCCGTCGTGCTGGGTCCAGGTGCCGCCGACGAACGTCCAGGCCGGGTTGACCGACGAACCCGAGAAGTCGTCCGAGAAGAGGGTGGTGGAGGCCGGGGTGGTGATGCTGGCGACGTTGCTGGAGGGAGAGTCCCCGACCGTGTTGGAGGCGAGGACACGGTAGAAATACGCGGTGTTGCCGGTAACGGTGATGTCGGAGAAGGTGGTGGTGCCGGCGGGAACCACGGCGAGCTGCGACCAGCCGGTCGAGCCATCGGGGCTACGCTCGACCTTGTAGCTGAGGGTGCCGGCCGAGCCGGTCCAGGAGAGGTTGACCTGGGACGGAGACGGCGCTGACGCCGCCAGGTTCGTGGGCGCGGCCGGGGTCGAGGCGGCGGCGCGGCCCGAGACGGTGACGTTGTCGAAGGAGGTGGTGGCGTTGCCGGTGCCGTTGCCGGTGCCTTTGCCGCTGCCGCCGACGAGCGCGGGGGCGCCGGCGGTGCGGTCGGTCCAGCCGGTCTGGGTGAACATCCAGGTGCTCGGCTCGGCGGTGCCGTCGGCCCAGATCTTGCCGGAGAGCACGCCGTCTTGCTCGCGGAGCTTGAAGTGGTACCAGGTTCCGACCTGCCAGGCGAAGCTGTAGCTGTTGCCCCAGTGCACCTTGTCGTCGAGGAACTGCACGGTGTTGGTGTCGTTGTGGAAGAGCAGGCCGTAGCCCTGACCGGTGTTGGGGTCGGTCAGGAGGCTGACGCCGGCGCGGGCCATGTCGCCATTGGTCCAGCTCTCGACGCGGACCATGGCGGAGATCTCGACGGCGGCGGGGTAGGTGCGGTCGTTGAGGATGGCCTTGACGGGGTCGTTGACGCTGGCGGTCTGGCTGAGGATGCCGTCGTGCTGGGTCCAGGTGCCGCCGACGAACGTCCAGGCGGGGTTGACCGACGAACCCGAGAAGTTATCCGAGAAGAGGGTCACGTCGCCGGAGGAGGCGAGGGCGGCGGCGGCATCGACCATGCCGCCGGTGATGGTCTTGCTGGTGAGGCTGGGCAGCGGCTTGACCGAGGACTTCACCGCGGCAACAAGCTGCTGGGCGGTCCAGTCGGGGTGAAGACCGGCCAGCAGGGCGACCACGCCGGTGACGTGCGGCGTGGCCATCGAGGTGCCCGACCACGACCCATACGAGTTGCCCGGCAAGGTGCTCCAGATCCCCACGCCGGGCGCGGCGAGATCGACGGTCGTGGCGCCGTAGTTGGAGAAGGAGGCCAGGGCGCCGCTCGAATCAACCGCCGCGACGGTCAGCTCGCTGGGGAGTTGGAAGGAGGCCGGGTAGAACGGGGTCGTGTCGTTGTTCGTCCCCGCGTTGCCGGCGGCGGTGACGAAGACCGCGCCCTTGCTACCGGCGTAGGTAATCGCGTCGGAGAGGGCCGGGTTGGAGTCGCCGCCGCCCCAGCTGGCGTTGATGACGCGGGCGCCGTGGTCGGCGGCGTATTCGATGGCGGCGATGGCGTTGGTGTCGGAGCCCGAGCCGCTGGCGTCGAGGAATTTGAGCGGGAGGATGCGGGCGTTCCAGTCCACGCCAGCGACGCCGGTGGCGTTGTTCGTGACGGCCGCGACGGTGCCGGAGGTGTGGGTGCCGTGACCGTGGTCGTCCATCGGGTTGTTGGTGGTCGCCACGAAGTTCCAGCCGACGAGGTCGCCGACCTGGCCGTCGCCGTCGTGATCGACGCCATCGACCCAGGCCGGGTCGGGGAGCAGGTCGCCAGCGTCGATGTAGCCGTCGCCGTTGCGGTCGGTGGCGAGGCCGGCGTTGACCGGCGTCTTGCCGTCGGTTCCGAAGACGACCTTGCCGGAGGCGTCCAGGGAGTTGAGGTCGTAGAAGTCCACCAGGCCATCGCCGTTGGTGTCCACGACCCGGGCCTTCATCGCCGGGGGGATCTCGCCCTGGTTGATCGCGACGTTCAGGTAGAGGTCGCGGTGGGTGTAGTCGACGCCCGTGTCGATGTCGGCGACGAGCGTGGTGGGAGTCCCGGTGGTGATGTCCCAGGCCTGGGGAGCGTTGATATCAACGTTGTTGGACTGGTTCAGGCCCCACTGGGAGGGATACGTGGGGTCGTTGGGTGTGCTGGCAAGCTGGATCGCGCCATTGGGCTGGGCGTAGGCGACATCCGGGTTCTTCTGGAGCCGCGTGATGACGCCGGCCAGTCCGGCGACATTGGCCACCTGGACGGCGGCCGGTCCGCTGGCGAACCGGGCGACGACGCTCGCCCCGACGCCGAGGGCGGCGAGGTCGGCGGCCTGTCGCTCGGCCGGCACGCCGTCGAGGAAGCGGACGAGCAAGCTGTTGGTCGGTGTCAGCTTATCCAGGGCCGAGATCTCGGCGCCGGTGAGGCTCAAAAGGGTGCGGGCTTCGAGCACGTCGAGACGGAGCGAGATCGATGCGCGACGATTCTTCCGGATCATGGATGGGAGCGACCGGGTTGTCGGTTCCAGGGTGTCCCGCACGGGGCTGCGCGGGCGTGAAACTCGCCGGGATACGCCGGGGGGACGCGGGCGAGTCGGGAAGAGTCGGATTGATGATAGAAAGGATGGCTCACGAATGACAAGCCCCCAACCCCAAACTCACCCGGCCGACGTGTGCCCTGCGGTCGCCGCGGGACCCGACCGCGCCCCCCGACGACGCGCCCGCGACGCCCCCGGGATGCGTTCCCGACGCCCAGGGGACGCGCCCCGGTCGTGGATTGCCGCGTTCGCAAGTCCTTGCCGTGTCGCGTCTTTTTGGGCCTCGCCGGAATATTTTGAAGTTCGTTTGGCGCCGGGGATGCGCCCGGACGTCGCGTCGTCGTCCGCGATGGGAAGGAGTGGCGGATTGCCAGGGAGCAGGTCGCCACGGGCGGGAGATCGCCGGGTGGGTACGGACGAAGAACCGGGATCAGTCTGAGGGAAGTCTAGCACACGAATCGGGAAGAGGCCGTTCAGGATGCGTGATGACCACGGGCATCCAGAAACCTGGACCGGTGCCATCTGACGGAAACGGATTGATGATCAATTGATCGGACCCGTCGGGCGTGTAGGATGGCATCTGAGTCGAGTGACCCTCTCCGAGCCGGATGCGGCCGGTGGGCTCATCATGTTGAGAGCGAAGGCGATCTGAGCGGGGGCGATGTTGCGGGTCGGGAAGAACGACACGAACCGGGAATCATCATGCTGGATTGGCTCGTCGCGCGTGCCAGGAGGAACAAGGCCAGGGTCGGGGTTTACATCGCCCTGATCGCCGGGTTCTGGACGACGCTCGTCGCGATCCCCAAGGCCATCGATCCGTTCCTACCATCCTTCCCGAAAGACAGGGAATGGCTCAGGAACCTGCTCGCGGTGATGGTCGGTCTCGGGGTGCCGACGGTCGTCATCCTGCTGACCGAGGGGCTGCCCACCTGGCTCCGGAAGCGTCGGGAGCGGAGGCTGATCGATTGGGGCGTGCAGGGACAGGCGGAGTATGGTTACTTCCGCCTGACGCCGTATGAGCGGAAGGACCGGGAACGCTATCGACGCGCCGATCAGCGCACGTCGAGGTCCTGCGGTGGCTCCGCGAGGCCGAGCCGCGGGTCCTGTACCTGACCGGCTACTCGGGGTCGGGGAAGTCGTCGCTGCTGGAGGCGTACGTGCGCCCGGAGCTGGAGGCGGGCGAACCGCCCTACGTCACGCTGCCGGTCCGCAGCTTCGGCGACGCCGTCGCGGGGCTGACGTCGGCGCTCCGACGGCCGGACGTGATCTACAAGCTGCCGCCGAAGGACCTGCCGGATGAGCCCCTGGCCCTCCTCCGCTCGGTGGACCGGTATCTCAAGTCCAAGGGCCGGCGACTGCTCGTGGTGTTCGATCAATTCGAGGAGTACCTCGTCGCTCGCGACCGCGACCCGGAACGGCCGGACCACCTGGGAGGGCTGCTCGCCGAGCTGGATCGGAAGTCGCTGGATTGCGTCTGGTTCTTGCTCGCCCTGCGATCCGACTACCTCGGCGACATCGAACGTTGCGATTTGCCACGGCTCCATCAGGATCGGAACTGGAAGCAGATCGATGCCTTCCGCGAGGCCGAGGCGCGGGAGTTCCTGAGCCGGGGCTTCCAGGGACCCGGCGTTCGGTGCGGAGCTGGTCGCCACGGTGGTGCGGCATGCCTCGGACCTGGACGAGACGCCCGGCAAGGTGCGGCCCGTCGTCCTGAACATGCTCGGAAAGGCCCTCGAAGCGCGGACCGGACAGGCCGATCGGATGCTCGACCCTCGTGCTGCCCAGCGCCTGATGTTCGACCACGTCCGCGACTGCCTCCGCGACCCCCTCGCCCGCGATACCGCGCCGACGGTCCTCGGGAAGATGATCACTCCCGAAGGTCGCAAGGAGCCACCCTGCTCGGCCGACGACCTCGCCCAACAGACGATGCTCTCCGCGCCGTTGATCCAGGGATGCCTGGCCCATCTCCAGCTCCGCGGCTTCGTGCGCCCTTCGACGACGGTCAGCCCGGCTCACCCCGAGCACCTCTCTGGGAGGTCTCCCACGACTTCGTGGCCCGACTCCTGAGCCTCGTGCTGCCCGGATGGAAGCCCTCCGCCTGGGTCCGGATGCGACGCCTGCTCGGACCGGCGCTGATGGTCGCTGGGATCGCGGTCCTCTTTGCCCCCACGCTCTGGCAGCAGAACACGGAGCGCGAGCGATTGGCCGCAGTCGATGAATTGACGGCGTGGGCCACTCGGAATGACGCTAGGGCGAGCCGGCTGGCAGAAGATGGTGTGGCCTTCGTCGTTGCGTTCAAGTCGCCAATGAATTTCGCCACCGCGATAGGTTCCGAGCGTCTATCGCAGTTCAAGTATCTCATCAAAGCGCTCGACCTCTCTGACAACGGGCTGACGAGCCTGCCCCCGGAGGTCGGCGAGCTGAAAAACTTGATCGCCCTCGACCTCTCCGGCAACAAGCTGACGAGCCTGCCCCCGGAGGTCGGCGAGCTGAAGAACCTGATCCACCTCAACCTCACCGGCAACAAGCTGACGGGCCTGCCCCCGGAGGTCGGCGAGCTGAAGAACCTGATCCACCTCGAGCTCTCCCGCAACGAGCTGACGAGCCTGCCCCCACAGGTCGGCGAGCTGAAGAAACTGCCCTCCCTCGACCTCTCCGGCAACAAGCTGACGAGCCTGCCCCCGGAGGTCGGCGAGCTGAAGAACCTGATCCACCTCAACCTCTCCGGCAACGGGCTGACGGGCCTGCCCCCGGGGGTCGGCGAGCTGAAGAAACTGCCCTCCCTCGACCTCTCCGGCAACAAGCTGACGAGCCTGCCCCCGGAGGTCGGCGAGCTGAAGAACCTGATCCACCTCGACCTCTCCGGCAACGGGCTGACGGGCCTGCCCCCGGAGGTCGTCAAGCTGAAGAGCCTGACCTCCCTCAACCTCTCCGGCAACGGGCTGACGGGCCTGCCCCCGGAGGTCGTCAAGCTGAAGAGCCTGACCTCCCTCAACCTCTCCGGCAACCGCCTGGAGAGCCTGCCCCGGAGGTCGTCAAGCTGACGAGCCTGACCTCCCTCGACCTCTCCGGCAACCGCCTGGAGAGCCTGCCCCCGGAGGTCGTCAAGCTGACGAGCCTGACCTCCCTCGACCTCTCCGGCAACCGCCTGGAGAGCCTGCCCCCGGAGGTCGTCAAGCTGACGAGCCTGACCTACCTCAACCTCTCCGGCAACAAGCTGACGGTCTTGCCCCCGCAGGTCGGCGAGCTGAAGTACCTGACCACCCTCTACCTTGATTCTAATCCATTGGTCGATCCTCCTGATGCTGTTGTTGTCGCAGGGACCAGAGGCCATTCTCCGATATCTCCGCGGCAAACGCGGATCGAAGTCCGAAGGGGACGCGGTTCCGATCGGGAATGGAGGGCGGGACGCGAAGCCATGAGAGTGTCGGGAGAGAGCGAGGGGCTCATCGGACCGAGACGAACTGGCCAGCGGTGGATGGTCGTCGCTCAGGCTTCCGGAGCCAGGCCGAGGAGGCGCTCGACGGCGAGGCCGATGTCGGGCTGGCGCATGAGGGATTCGCCGACGAGGATGGCGGAGACGCCGGCGGACTCGAGGCGCTCGACGTCGCGGCGGGAGGCGATGCCGCTCTCGCTGACGAGGACGGACGTCGGGGGGGATGCGGTCGCGGAGGCGGAGGGTGTGGTCGAGGTCGGTGACGAAGCGGCGGAGGTCGCGGTTGTTGATGCCGACGAGGTCGGCGCCGGAGGCGAGGACGCGGGGGAGGTTGGCCTCGTCGTAGAACTCGACGAGGGCGGACATGCCGAGGGAGCGGGCACGGGCGAGGAGGGAGGAGAGCTGGGAGTCGTAGAGGATCTCGGCGATCAGGAGGACGGCGTCGGCGCCGGCCATGCGGGCCTCGACGACCTGATATTCGTCGATGAGGAAGTCCTTGCGCAAGAGCGGGATGGCGACGGAGGCTCGGATGCGGGCGAGGTAGGAAAGGTGGCCCTGGAAGTAGGGGGCGTCGGTGAGGACGCTCAGGCAGGCGGCGCCGTGGGCCTGGTAGGCGCGGGCGATGGCGATGGGGTCGAAGTCGGGGCGGATGACGCCGGCGGAGGGGCTGGCCTTCTTGACCTCGGCGATCAGTCGGATTGGGCCGGGTCCGGCCAGCGCGGCGCGGAAGTCGCGGACGGGCGGGGCCTCGGCGGCCTGGGCCTCCAGCTCCTCCAGGGGCATGCGGGTCCGGGCGTGGGCGACCTCGCGGAGTTTGGTCTGGACGATCTGGTCGAGGATCGTGTCGGGCATGGCGGGTCGCGGGTGAGCGGGGGAGGGACCGGGGGAGGGAGTATTATAGCAGGGGGCGGCGGATGCGGGGGTCGGATTCACCACAAGGGCCCAACGGGCACGACGGGATGGGGGAAGAGGTCTCTCCTCAAGACGCGCCGGGTGCCCGGCCGGACGGCGGAGATACCCCGAACCTGCCGCGATTCCCCGCCCGGCGACCGGGCGGTCGCCGCCGGCCCGCTCGCGCGTTGGCTCCCGGCCGCGGGAATGTCCGGGGGGGCGGAGGAATGGATCTGCGGCGACGACCGATCCGAGGATCTGCGCGTGACACGGCCGGGCGGGACTTGCGTCCCGCCCGGCGCAGGGGGGTGGGGATGGTCGTCGGGCGACGATCCCGGGGGAAGCCGCGGTCAGGGGCGTGGGCGGAGGGTGGCGGTCAGCCGTTCGGACGGCTTGCGGTCGTTGGAGCTGTCGGCGTCCGGATTGAGGAAGAACCAGTCGGTGCCGGCATCCGGTCAGTTGATCGTGGCTGTCATCGTCGAAGACCGTGTCGGCGGTCAGGCCGCCGGCGGTTCGGTTGTGGTCCCACTCCTGGAGCAGGTCGAGGAGGGCTGCATAGGTGGCGTCGAAGGCGGTTGTGCCGGCGATCAGGATGTCGTCGCCGGGCCCGCCGACGAGCACGTCGGCGCCGGCGCCACCGATGAGGATGTCGTTGCCGCTGCCGCCGGTGAGATGGTCGTCGCCGTCGCCGCCGAGCAGGACGGCGGGGCCGGCGCCGGCCTTGAGGTTGTCGCGGCCGTCGCCGCCGTCGATCAGGGTCGGGATCGTGATGTTGCCGGCGAGCTGGGCCGAGTCGTCGCCGCCGCCCAGGACGATGACAATCTGCGAGACAGCGTCGAGGTCGTAGGTCCGGAAGGGCGTTGGGAAGAAGCTGGAGTGGACCTTGAGCGACCGCTGACCTTGCTGGTTGAGCTGGACGTCGTCGTTGCTAGCGGTGCCGACGATCTGGAGCACGCCGTCGCGCAGGCTCGACCCGGTGACGAAGACGGTCAGCGTTCGGGTGGTGGTTCCGAGGTCGTCGTCGCTAAGGGTGACGGTCACGGTGTAGATGCCGCCCTCGGCATAGCGGTGGCTGGCGTCGAGGGTGCCGGAGCCGCCGGAGGAGGCGACGGAGGCGGGCCCGGACGTGCCATCGCCCCAGTTGACGACGGCCGAGTGGGTGTCGAGGACGCCCGGGTCGCTGAAGGTGGCGGAGACGGTGACGGTCTCCCCCTCGCCGACCGCGCCGACGGTCCCGGCGTTTGTCGCGGCCGACCCGATCGACGGGGCGACGTTCATGACGGTGACGCTGGTGTCGGTCGTCGTGGTGGCCCCGAGCGAATCCGTGACGGTGAGGGTGATGGTGTCGCTGTCGAACGGCGTGCCCGAGGGGTCGTCGTCGAGGTAGCGGTGGGAGAGGGTGAAGTCGGTGGTCCCGGCCGGGAAGTGGAAGGTCTCCTCGCTGCCGTCGCCCCAGGCGACGAGGATCGAGAAGGCGTCGGCGGCGTCGGGGTCGCGGATCGTGCCGGTGAGCGTCGCGACGTCCCCCTCGGCGATCGGCGAGGTGACGGCCACGTTGGTCGCGACCGGGCTGAAGTTCGTCGCCAGGAAATACGTCCCGGAGGTGCTGCCCTGGCCGGTGACGTGGACGCGGTACGCGCCCGGCCACCGTCGGCGAGTAGGAGATCGACTCGTTGCGGCCGTCGGCGCCGGGGGTCCCGGTGGCGACGAGGTTGCCATCCGGGTCGAACAGCGCGATCGCCGGATCGAGGCCATTGGCGAACTCACCCAGGCCGTCGGCCGGCGTGGTCGTGGAGAGGTTCAGCACGTTGCCGGTGCCGGCCACGTCGATCTCGTACCAGTCCTCGTCAACCTGACCGCTGGTCGTGAACTGGAGGTTGTCCACCACGAACGCGCCCGCGAGACTGCTGTTGAAGTTCACCACCGCGCGTGCGACCGGGGTGGCGCCGGAGTAGTCGAAGAGGCCCGAGGTGAAGATGTTGCTGCCGGGGGTGGCGGAGACGGTGAAGACGCCGATCTCGTGGGAGGAGGCGTCGAAGAGGTGGACGGTAGTCGCGTCGGGCACGGTGACGGTGGTGCTGAGCGCGAACCCAAACTTCAGGGTCGAGACGGGGGCGGCGAAGTCGAGGGTCAGCACACCGGACGTGGGTCCCTCCAGGCTCGGGTCCTGGGTGTAGGTCGTGGTGCCTGGCCCGTTGCCGCCGAAGAACGCCGCCGTCGAGTCCACGCCGTTGACCTTGAAGTCGAAGGTGACACCCTTGACGGTGAGCCCGTCGACCGGCTGGGCCGGGAGCTCGTCGAAGGTGATCGTGTTGTCGACGACCGGCGTCGCACTGATCGCGCCGAGGGCGCCATGGGTGCCGGTGAGGTTCTGGGCCGAGTCGGGGGAATTGTTCGGCTCCAGGTCGAAGGTCGCGTTGCGGGTGGCGACCAGGCTGTACTCGGTGTCGGAGTTGCCGCGGACACGGAGGTAGTAGGTGCCCGAGGCGGGCGCGACGAAGTGCTCGATGGCGTCGGTGACGTTGGTCAGGGGTCGGCCGCCGGTCCGGAGGCTGATCGCGTCGAACTCGACCTGGCCGGGGCCGGTGAACTGCTGGGGGATCGACTCGACGAAGACGAGGCGGACCGCCCGGCCGGCGAAGGCCGACAGGTCGGCGGTGTGGGTCTGCCAGCCGGCGTCGTGGTAGCCGGGCGTGGTCCCCGTGTCGAAGGCGTACACGGTCGCCAGCACGGCATTTGTGGCGGGGTCGGTCACCTGAACCTCCAGCAGCCGGGCCTGCGGCGACGTGCTGAGGAAGTTCCACTGGAGACGGTCCTTCCAGGAGAGCGTCAGGTCCGCGCCCGCTGGCAGGGAGACGTCCTGGGACATGGTGTACTGCATCGGCCCGGCGCCGTCGAAGCCGTTCCAGGCGACGAGACTCCCGTCCTGTGGCTGGGTCGGCTGGAGGCCATAGCCGGTGATGGTGGTCTGCCCGGCGCCCACGACCTGCCACGGCACGAAGGGCGAGCCGGTGGTCGCCACCTGCCAGCCGGTGAAGTCGCCGGTCTCGAAACTGCCGTTGGTGATCAGCTCCTGAGACTGGATGCCGCTGGCGACGACCTGGCCGTTGGTGTCGAGCATGTCGAGCGTCAGTTGCTTGCCCGGGTTCAGCGCCGTGGCGACCGCTGTCAGGGTCTCGCCGGCGCGGAGGTTGACGCTGTAGGTATCCGACTTGGACGCGAAGCCGAACTGGGTGATGAGCCCGTAGGGCGCGGTATTGGTGCCGAAGACGCCGACGTTGCCGGTTGTGGCCGTGGCGTCGAAGCTGAAGATTCGGGTCGTGCTCGACTGCTGGCCCAGGGGTGTGGTCGCCAGGTACTGGCCGACGGCGGGTGAATTGCGGACGGTGATATCGACCAGCAGGTTGCCGAGCGAGGGGTCGTAGTGGAAGAGGTCGGCGACGTTGATCACGATGTCGAACGGGTTGGGTGAGCCGGAGCCCGAGCTTGTGAGGGTCAGCGGGCCGTCGTACACGGTGGTCAGGCCGGCCCCGATGTTCTGGGCGAAGGTGGCGGAGGCGGTCGCCACCGTCGTCGCGGCGTAGGCCAGCCGGATCTGGACGTCGATCGGCGAGCCGGTGAAGGCGTTCGTGCCGTCGGCCCGGCGGAACCGCAACTCGTCGATGGTGCCGCCCCCGGCGAACTCCGAGGCGGAGTAGATCTGCTGGTAGCGCATGCTCTGGACGCCGAAGGGCGAGAGCCAGAACGGGTAGGCGTTTCCGCTAAAGGTGGTGGCGTTCTCGTAGGCGCCGGGGACGGTCGCGGTGGCCCCCTGATCGATCCGTCCGACCACGGCACCGCGATCGACGCGGGCCCCGCCAGTCGCATCGATCAGCGGCACGAACGTGCCGTCGAGGGGCTGGGCGCCCGCCGGGTCGTCGTTGGTGGGGCCGCCGCGGCCTTCCTGCTCGAAGGCGGCGTTGAGCAGGGCCTGGACGGCGTAGCCGCCGGTGGTGCCGCCGGCGCCGCCGACGACGATGGTGATGGTGCCGCCGGCCGGCAGGGCGATGGCCTGGAGCAGCGCCCCCAGGCCGGGGGCCGGGGCGGCGTTGGAGGCCAGGAGCGAGCCGTCGGGACCGTACACGGCCAGGGTCGGCTGGAGACCGGGTGTGGTCGGATCGACGGCCAGGCTGATGGCCTGCCCGGGGTCGAGCGGGAGGGTGAAGCCGTCGGTGTCACCTGGCTGGTTGACCAGCGAGCGGGCGGAGCCGGTGTGGATCAGCGAGCCGTCCGGCGACACAGGGTCCAGCGGACGGGGGAAGGCAGTCACGTCGAAATCGGCGAATTGCTGGAGGGTGTTGTAGGCGTTGAGCCGGCCGCCGGTCGCGGTGATGCCGGCCAGCGACGGGATCGAATCGACCGAGTCGAGGATCGCTGCCTTGACGTCCTGGTAGCTGGCGTCGGGCGCAAGGCTCCAGGCGAGCGCGGCCACGCCGGTGACGTGCGGCGTGGCCATCGAGGTCCCGCTGAAGTAGGCGTAGCCCGTGGGGCTGACGAACGTCGGCACGGTGCTGAGGACGTTCACCCCGGCGCCCAGATCGACGCCGGTGGCGCCGTAGTTCGAGAAGCTGGCGAGGAGGTCGCGGTTGTCGGTGGCCGCCACCGTGATGATGTTGTCGAAGGTGTAGCTGGCCGGGAAGGTGGGGGAGGCGTCGATGTTCTGCCCACTGTTGCCGGCGGCGACGACGGCCAGGATGCCGGCGTCCCGCTCGGCGGCGAAGGCGTCAGCCAGTGGCTGGAACGCCGGACCGCCCCAGCTGTTGTTGGTCAGCTTCAGGTTGACGCCCGATTTCCGCATCATCGTGGCGTAGTTGAGCGCCGCGACGGCCGCCGAGAGCGGCCCAGAGTTGCCGGGGCCGAGGAACCGGAGGGGCATGACCGTGACGTCCCAGTTGACGCCCGTCACGCCGAGGCCGTTGTTGCCCTGGGCGCCGATCGTGCCGGAGACGTGAGTGCCGTGTCCGTTCTCGTCGGTCGGGTTGTTGTCGTTCTGGTAGAAGTCCCAGCCGTGGACGTCATCGACGAAGCCGTTGCCGTCGTCGTCGAGGCCGTTGCCGGGGACCTCGCCGGGGTTGGTCCAGATGTTGCTGACGAGGTCGGGGTGCGTGAAGTCGATGCCGCTGTCCACCACGCCGACGACCACTGACGAGGAGCCGGTCGTCAGGTCCCAGGCCGCCGGCGCGTCGATGTCGGCGTTCGCGACACCGGGCGTGGACCCGATCGTCTGGCCGGTGTTGTTCAGGCCGTACTGCTGGCCGAAGAGCGGGTCGTTCGGGATCAGATCCGACCCGGAGACGATGACGTCCGGCGTCATGTAGTCGTAGCCGCCCACCCCCGAGAGGGACCCGGCCAGTTGATCGTAGGAGATCGCCGGCGGGGCCTCGATCGTAAACATCCCCGGCAGCCCGAGCGCCTGGTCGATCGAGACCCCCGCCACGCCCGCTGCCCCGAGGCGATCCCGGAGGGCCTGCATCTGCTCGTTGGCGGTACCGGAGAGGCCGTCGAACCGCACGATCCACTGGCCGGCCACGGCCTCATAGCTCGTGCCCTGGTATTCGACCTGGGCGATATTCCCGGGGTAAGCCCCGCTCAGGCTCAGTACGATACGCTCTTCGAGTTGCTCAATGCGGGGGGATCGCCTCGCGTCCCGACGCAGCTTGCGAAGCCCGGAGATCCGGGGATGTCGACGACTCATGATGCATTCTCCAAGGTGTGGCGTCCCCCCGGCCGGATCGGACGATCGACCTCGGGCCGTGGGCGCGCGCGGACCGGGAACGACCCGCGGCGCCCGGGGGGCTGGATACCGGAATACTCGCAGGACATCTGTCCGATTGGACCTGGTTGACCCCACAACGCCGTCGTCGAGTGGCGACCTCGCCGCGAGCGAACCGCATCACGGCGCCCGCGCCAGGAGAATCCTCGTCAACGGGGGGCGTCGTCTCCTCGGCGATCCGTTCGGGCCCAAGGTGACGGCGGGCGGCAAGTATGACAGTCTATACGAGTCAACGCAAACAAATTTCGCCGATCTTTGAGGGACAAGTTGACGGCCCAAAAAAGGTGGCGGGCGTGATGCCCAGACGCAACGCGACCGTGCCGGATCCTGGAGGCCGGTCGTTCGGTGTGATAGGTTCCGAGCGGGGTCGATAAGGCCCGTCCGCGAGAGATTCCCCCTGAGGACCGACCATGTCCCCGTCACGACGTTCGCTGTGCCGCGCTCATCCTGGTGGTGTCCGCGTTCACCGCTCCGATCGCTTACGCCGACATCCTCCCGGTCGCCGGCCGGGCGGACCTTCACGCCGACGACGGCTTCGACTGGGCACGGGTCGGCTCAGAAGGCCTGTACGCGAGCCCTCTCGTTGTGGCCTCCGACGGCGGGTCGCTCGATGTGACGGCCTCCAACGCCGGGCTCGACTTCCGCCGCTACGACCAGGGTTCGGGTTGGGTCGGGACGTTCGACGACGGCGACGCGCTGCTCTATACCTACCTGAATGACGGCCGGCTGGACCTAATGTTCTCGCGACCGGTCTTCGCGGTCGGCACGCAGGTGCAGACCAATTGGCTCGGGGACTTCGAGGCCCACATGCAGGCGTTCGACGCCGCGGGCACGAGCCTCGGCGAAGTGAGCGTCGCGGGCGTCTCGCAGCGTGGGCCGGGGCTGTCGCCGCCGTTGCTGGGGCTGGAGAGCGACGGGGTGGGGATGTGCGGGTCGAGCTGTGGGCGATCTTCTCGCCGCCGTCCGGGCCGTCGAAGTCGTTCGCGATCAACCGCCTGGATGTCCGGACGGTCCCCGAGCCGGCGGCCCTCGTCCTGCTCGGGGCCGGGATCGTGCTCGGGGCCGCGGGATCGTTCCGGCGACGGCGAATCTGACAGAGCCGGGCTGCGTATTGCGCGGAGGACCGGATCAGAAGAGGTCTCTCGCCGAGGCGCGGAGGTCGCGTAGGAAGAAGAATTAGGAGTTACGCAGTTGGCGATAGTAGAAGGAGTAGGCCCGACTTCAGTCGGGCCTACTCCTTCCCTCATCGGAGAAATCTCAGACAAAGAGGCCAATTGCGTCACTTCTAAGAATATGCTTTTTGTGAATATTTGGTGGATTTTGTGGCGAATTCAGGCCCGGATTCCCCGTGACGTTGAGGCGCGGTCAGACCGCCGCGCGGCCGTGGCGATCGGGTCCGGCGCGGCGGGTATTCGCGGGAGTCGGGGGTCAATTCGGCTTCTGGCGGAGGAGAACCATGCCGTAGGGGGCGACGAAGACGGAGTCGTCGATGTGCTTGCCGGCGCTGGTTTCGTCCTTCCATTGCTTCTGCTCGCCATCGCTCCAGAAGATCAACTGGGCGCCGAGGAAGCGGGGGAACCAGCCGGAGTGGAAGCGGTAGTTGCGGCCGTTGGCGGTGGGGTTGATCAGAACGAGGTAGCGGTCGCGGTCGCTGAGCTTCTCGAAGACGAGCCAGTCGGGGGAGTCGGTAAGGATCTCGCCGACGGTGCCATTGGCATAACCAGGGTGGGCGGTGCGGAGGTTGGTCAGGCCGCGGACGAGGTTCAGCATCCCGCCGGGGCCGGTCTCCTCCTCGACGGAGACGCCGTCGTTGGGGCCGTCGAAGCGGGGGAGGAGATCGGACCAGTGGGTCTGCGTGTCGGAGTCGCCGGGGGCGGGGTCGTCGCCGGCCTTGAGCCAGGGGAAGGGTTCGCGGAGGGTCTCGTCGAAGAGGCCGGAGCCGTCGCCGGGGGGATCGCCGTTGGAGGGATTGCCGTTCCACTTGAAACCGCGCTGCATCAGTTCGTCGCCGTAGTAGAGGATCGAAAACTTGCCGAGGGAGGTGAGGATGTACATGCCGACGCGGTAGGCTTCGTCAACGCTGGGCTGCATGCCGTGGCGCTTCATCTCCTGAAGGTGGGAGGCGAGGCGTGGGGAGAGGTCGTGGCTGGCGAGGAAGAGGAACGGCTGGAAGGGCTCGGCGCGGGGGAGCAGGCCGGGCCCCTGGTGGGCGAGGCGGTTGACGTCGCGGTCGCGGTTGGTGGCGTCGCGCCAGGCGGTGAGGAAGTTGGAGCCGGGGAAGGCGATCCGGGAGCGGGCGGCCTCGGCGAAGGGCGCATCGAGGAGAGCGTCGAGGCCGTAGGCGTGGCGGCGGAGGGCTTCGCGGTCGCCGAGCACCTCGCCGACGAGGATGGCGTCGGGATGGCTGCGGTCGATGGTGTCGGAGAACTCGCGCCACCAGTCGTTATTGTGGAGGATGTCGGGCTCGGGGAGGACGTCGAAGGTGTCGCCGAAGATGTGCTTGGCGGCATCAAGCCGGAAGCCGTCGATGCCGCGGTCGAGCCAGAAGCGGGCGATGTCGTGGACCTCGCGGTGGACCTCAGGGTTGTTGAAGTCGAGGTCGGGCATCCGGGGGCTGAACAGGCCGAAATAGCGGATCTGCTGGCCGTTGTCGGCGGTCGCGACGTACCAGGCGCCGGGAGGGGCGGGCTGGTTGATGTCGGCGAAGTGGTAGAACTTGCGGAAGCGGGAAGAAGGATTGTTGACGGCCTCGCGGAACCAGGGGTGGTCGTCGGAGGTGTGGTTGAACGGGATGTCGAGGATGATCCGGACGCCGCGCTGGTGGGCGGCCTCGACGAGATCCTTCATGTCCTGCAAGGTGCCGTATTCGGGGTGGATCTGGCGATAGTCGGTGACGTCGTAGCCGTGGTAGCTGGGGGAGGGGAAGACGGGCAAGAGCCAGAGGATGCCGACTTCGAGGTCGGTGTCGGTCTCGGGCTTGCCGTCGTTGAGGTAGTCGAGCTTCTCGCGGATCGCCTTCAGGTCGCCGACCTCGTCAGGATCGGTGGGGGTGTCGGCCCAGGAGCGGACGAAGATCTGATAGACGAGGTTGTTGGCGGTCCGGGGGTCGGGTCCCGCGATGGCTCCCTTGCCGAGGGACAGCGTGATGAGGAAGCCGGCCGCGAGGCCGAGCCTGCGGCATTTCCTGGGGCGCAACATGGGGACCCTCCTGATGCGATCCAGAACATCATGCCGGTTTCTTCGAGCCGACATCTGCCATGTTATGACAATGGCCAATGTGAGGCAAATGAAAAAGCCGGCGAAATGTCCAGGAAGGAAGATCGCCCGCGCCTCAGAACTGGTATTCGTGGCCGGGGAGGCAGACCTCGACGTTGGGCAGGCCGAGGGCCTGGAGCTGGGCGAGGACCTGATCGCGGAAGCGGGGCTTGATGTGGACGACCAGGACGCGGACGCGTTCGTGGAGCTTGGCGACCTCGCGGGCGAACATGGCGGGGGTGAGGTGTCGGGACGACTCGGCGAGCCAGGTCAGTTCGTCGGGGAAGGCGGCTTCGAGGAAGACGGCCTTGAGGTTGGCCTCGCGGTCGGCGAGTTCCCAGATGGTCTGGGTGGGGCCGGTGTCGCTCGGGATGACGACGGTGGAGCCGGGCTCCTCGATGATGAAGCCGAGGGTCGGGACGAGGTGATCGACGGGGACCGGGATGAAGCGGAGGCCGTCGAGCAAGAGGGGCTGACCCGCCTCGATGCGCTGGAGGTGGAGGAAGGGGGCGGCGGGGTTCTGTTCGGAGAGGCGGAGGAAGTCGGGCCAGACGCGGTCGTTGAAGACGTCGCGGCGGAGGCAGTCAAGGACGGAGTCGCTACCGTAGATGGTCACGCAGTCGGGCTGGCCGGAATAGACGTTCTCGACGAACAGGGGCAGGCTGGCGATGTGGTCGGTGTGAGTGTGAGTGATCAGGACGTGGCGGACCTTTTCCTGCTCGAACGGGGTGCCATAGAAGCCGAGGCTGCCGGCGTCGATGGCGATGGTCTCGTTGATCAGGAGCGAGGTCAGGTACTGGTCGGGCAGGGCCAGGCCGTTGTGGGAGACGCAGGAGGGCAGGAGCTTGATCTTCACGGCGCAACTCCCCTCGGCCCGGTTCGAACCGGCGGGTGGTCGCCGGTGGGGCTCCGAAACAGCGGGCGGCCACCGTCGGCCCGGAACGCCGGTCGATCGGCCGGCAACCTGCACTGTTCCATCTTCACTCTGACATGAGATCGGGCCGATTTCAAATTGTTGGGGGAAGAAATGCGGACTGGGCGACCTGGGCTGTCGGGCCAGGGTGTTACTTCGACTTGGGCTCGAAGACGGGATTGAAGGCGTCGGGATCGACCATGCAGTTGACGACGCGGGACATGAGCACGAGAGAAGGGCCGTCGTCGGGGTGGACGGGCATGAGGGCGCCGAGGGTGCGGGCGGCCTGGCGGAACTCCTGGTGCTCGAACTGTTCAAGGGCCAGCTCGTACTCGCGCTTCAGGTCGCTCCAGGCGCGCAGCTCGGGGTCGAACAGCTCGTAAAGCTCGACGGGCTCGGCGATGTTGACGACGCGGACGAGTCCGATACGACGGGAGGGGAAGTCGGGTCCGAGGAGCTTGTGGCTGTCTGCGGTGACGAGCAGGCGGGCCTTGAGGTGCTTGGTCAGGCCCTCGATGCGGCTGGCGAGGTTGACGGTGTTGCCCAGGGGGCCGTACTTGAACTTACGGTAGGAGCCAGTGTTGCCGACGCGGGCGACGCCGGTGTTGATGCCGATGCCGAGGTCCATCGACTCGCCGAGGGTGGGCTCCCAGACGGCGTTCAGCTCGGGCAGGCGGTGGATCATCTCCAGCGCGGCGCGGCAGGCGAGCTGGGAATGGTCGGCGCGGGCCTCGGGGGCGCCCCACATGGCCATGATCATGTCGCCGATGTAATCGACGAGCACGCCGTTGTGGGCGAGCACGCAGTCGGAGAGCGTGCCCATGACGTTGTTGATCCACTTGACGGTCCAGGCTGGTCCGAGCCGCTCGGCGACGCGGGAGAAGCCGCGGATGTCGCAGAACAGGACGCTGATCTCGGCGTCCTGGCCTTCGAGCAGCTCGGGGCGGTTGGCGATGACGTGGGCCAGCTCGGGGGTGAAGAACTGCTCGAGCTGGACGCGGGCGGAGGCAGCGGCGCGCTCCTGTTCCTGGCGAGCCAGGCCGGTGGCGACGCCGGTCGCCAGGAGCTCGACGAGCATGGCGTCGATCTTGGTGATCTGCGGCGGCACGCCAGGCTGGGGCGAGATCCGGCGATCGCCGTAGAGGGCGCCGATGGTCTTGCCTCGCTCATTGAGGATCGGCGCCGCCACGACGGCCGCCAGGCCGACGAGGCTCGCCCCCTCGATGCCCTCCTCGACGTCTTGCTGGGGGGTGAGAAAGAAGGTGCGGCGGTCGCGTTCGACCTTGGTCAAGACCTGGCGGCTGGGGCTACGGCCCGCCGCTTCCTGGCCGGGGGCGAAGTGCTGGGCGACGGGCGTCCATTCGCTGTTTTCCAGAAGGAGCACGCAACCCGAGTCGAGCCCGACGGCCTCGACGACCGCCTGCGCGGCCTTGGCAAAGAACTCCGAGGAACCGGCGGCAGCCTGGAGCACGACCATCGTGGCCTGGAGCCACTCGATGATCTCCTCGATTTCGACGCCACCACCCTTCTCGACCCGCTGCGGCAGGGCGATCGTGGCAAAGCCCGAGGTTGAGGGCATCGGCGGGGCGGTGGCTTCCTTCAGACCTTGCAGGGGCAGTTGCGGCTCGTCCGGACCTTCCTGGATGCGGACCGTCTTGCGGCCGAGCAGCAGGACCAGAGGGAGGACCACCTCGCGTGCCTGGCCAGGTTCGAGCCGGCCGTCGGGCAGGACGATGGCCACCTTGGCGCTGAGGTTCTCGATGCGGGCGCGGCCCTCGGTGACGGGAGTCAGCATGGCGTGGCGTCGGGAGACGCTGTCCTCGTCGCGGCCGGCGACGACCAGGCGCCAGCAGTCTTCCTTATCAAGGAACTTCCGTGAGCAGAGCCGCTCGGTCGGGTCGCTCTGACGGCCCAGCTCGACCCGGCCGTTGAACTGGCCGGAGTAGATCGGCTGCTGATTGTCGTAAACCCGGATCTGCCAGAGTTCGCTCATCGGGGTCGCACCGTCGCGAGGGAATCGGCCATTCTTGGATCGATGTTATCGGAACGGCGAGCCTCTGACAATCGGCCCAGGTGGCAACCGGCTCGGCCCTCGACGCGATGGCACGGGGCCGATAGAGTGCAGATCATTGTGGATGTCCGGGTTTGACGGGTCGC
The DNA here is from genome assembly GCA_963752755.1 of uncultured Planctomycetales bacterium. GTDB lineage: Bacteria > Planctomycetota > Planctomycetia > Isosphaerales > Isosphaeraceae > CAVVZJ01. The sequence continues at coordinate 33,056 of CAVVZJ010000023.1, forward strand.
TGGGGGAGGGCATGGCGTCGTGAATCGCAATCTGGGGACGGTCGCGCTGGCCGGTTTGTTGCTGGCGGTCGGGGGATTGTCGCGAGCCGACGAGCCGGGAGCGAAGGGGTTCGAGCTGAAGGACGGCGACCGGGTCGTCCTCGTCGGCGATGCTTTCTTCGAGCGGGACCACGAATTCGGCTACCTCGAAACCGCGCTGACCTCGCTCTGGCCCGACCGCAACATCACCTTCCGCAACCTCGGCCGCACCGGCGATACGGTCTGGGGCGACGCCTGGGCCGGCTTCGAGACGGCGAAGGAGGGGTTCCAGCGGCGTCGGGATCTGGTGCTCAAGCTCAAGCCGACGGTGGTCATTCTCGCCTACGGGATGAACGAGTCGTTCGCGGGCGAGGCGGGCTTGCCGGGGTTCGTCGAGGGTTTGAATGCCTTGCTCGACAGCCTGGAACCGGCGAAGGCGCGGGTGGTGCTCGTCTCGCCGATCGTCCATGAGAAGTTGCCCCCTCCCCTGCCCGACCCGGCCGAGCATAACAAGGCGCTGCGGCTTTATCGCGACGCGATGGCGAAGGTGGCGCGCGAGCGGGGGCTGGGGTTCGTGGATTTGATGAAGTCGCTCATCGGCGATGGGACGCGGCCCGAGCGCGTGGTGCCCTGCCCCGAAACACTCGACGGCATCCACCTCAACGCTTTCGGTTACTGGGAGGCCGCCGGGGTGCTGAGCCGGGCGTTCCGGAAGGACGGCTATCCGCTCTGGGCGGCGACACATCGTCGGCCGCGGCGACCCGAGGCCGGAGACGTTCAACATGGCCCCCATCTCGGACATCGAGCGGACGGCGAGCGGCCTGCGGTTCCGCTCGCAGGAGAAGCGCCTGCCCGACCCGCCCATCCCGGCGGGCGTGCCCAAGGTGCTCGACCCCGGGGCCCGTCGGCTGCGGGTGGAGGTCCTGGCGCCGGGCCGCTACACCCTCCACATCGACGGCGAGCCGTACGCGACCGCCACGCACGAGGAATGGGCCAGGGGCGTGCCGATCGGCGATTGTCCCGAGCGCCGCCAGGCCGAGGCGATGCGGCGGGCGGTCGTGGCCAAGAACCGCTTGCTCGATTACCGCTGGCGTCCCGAGAACGAGACGTACCTCTACGGCTTCCGCAAGCACGAGCAAGGTCAGAACGCGGCCGAGATCCCGGAGTTCGATCCGCTCGTGGCCGAGAAGGAAGAAGAGATCGCGCGGCTCCGGAAGCCGGTGTCGCATGGGTATGAGCTCGGCCGCATCGAGGGAAGCGAATAGGGACGAGACCCCTGTGAATCCCGAGAGAACGCCTCAGAGGTTATCCGGAAGGTGCGGTGATACCCCAAGGCCGGCGTTGCCGCGAAACGGCTACGGCCGGACGGCCAGAAGCGCTTTCTTTGACCGTCCACCGACGCTCGGAACGACGTGGGAACGCCCCGGCGACGCGCCCGGGACGCCTGCGAGACGGTGTGAGGACGCCGGAGGGACGGTTCGAGACATGGTAGATGGCAGATCACAATTCCTTGAATTGTAAAAGTTTAGAATGAGAAATTGCCTATTTTGAAGTTCGTTCGGCGCCGGGGACGCGCTGCGGCGTCGCGACGCCGCAGCGGGAAAGGGTGGATCGGAAGTTAACCGGATTGCCAAGGGGTTAGTGTCAATTATAGCACACGATCGGAACGCGGGCGCGGGTCGCTTCGGGTTCGGGAGGAACCGAGGGTGACGGTGTGGGCCGACCATGGAGGACAGCGAACAACATTCCGGAGAGGCACGCTCCGTCCACCGTTGCGAGGGGTTCAGGAGGCCTCGGCCTCGGCCTCGGATTCGTACTCGTCGAGCGTTTCGGGCTCGCTCCTGGCGAGGTCGCGGGCGATCGGTTTGCCCATCGCGGCCTGGATCCGATCGAGAAGGGCGGCCTCGCGGGTTCGGAAGGCCGCGTCGAAATCATCGGCGCGGAGGCCCTTCGGGTCGATCAGGTGCGAGCGGAGGATCTCGTCCATCCGCTCCGGACCGATCCGGCGCTGTGCCGATCCGGCCGAGGTAGGTGCTCGGCGCGTTGCCGCCGATCATGCGATTGGTGCGGGCGGAGAGAGGCGTCTTGTTCACGATGCTGTCGCAGCGTCGCGGCTCAATCCCGTGGGACTTGCACCAATCCTGCGGGAAGACATGGTGGATATCGATTTTATCATCGAAGTAGGTTTGCTCGTCAACCGTTGCTCCGGTGCGGAAGTCGAGCCCGCCCTCCTTCAACAGCAGGGCATGGAGACCCTTGTAGGCGGCGCTGTTGCGGGTCCGGAGGGTCAGCAGGCGATCGGGGGCGAAGTTGGCGTCAGAGATCGTCGAGGGTTCGGCCCCGCCGTCGATCCATTCGAGGACTTCGGGCAGGTCCCGGGCGAATCGGGTCTCGATGGCGCCTCCGTAGAGTTCACCGAAGACACCGCACCAGTACCATCGTGCCAGCCTCGTCCGCACACCGTCGGCCTCGGCGCGATCACCGAGGACGGCGAGGATCGCGGCCAGCGGGGTGATCTGGGTGCGGTAGGGCAGGTCGCGGGTTGCAAAGATCCGCTGTCCGAAAAGCAATTTGGCCGCTCGCTGGAAACCCTGCGTCGCGGCCTCGGCCCACGAGCGGTAATCATCCAGCATCAGCCGAAGGATTTCCTTGCGCTTGCAACTGATGCCGGGTGCGTTCTCCGGCGCGAGGCCCTCCTCCATGCCCTGATTCCGGCGTGCACGGGTGGCCAGCAGGGTCACGGCCTGGAGGAAATCGGTGCTTTCGATCCCTTCCAGGACGCGATGCCGCTTGAGCCGGCGCAGGCGGGCATCCCAGTCATCGCGGAGATTAAAGTCGTCGGCGGCGTAGGTGGCGGTGAGTAGTTCGAACACCGTCAGGGCGACGCCACCGGTGTTGACCTTCTCGAAGACCTGGCAGACGGCCTCCTTGGGAGTTTGCTTCCTCAGGAGGATCATTGGCACCTGGTATTGCTGGAACCGCTGGACCACGGACCCGAGCAACTGGTTCCAGCGACCGAGCGCGCCGGGATCTGCTCGGGATCGACCTGCAAATACACCATCTGCCAGGCGGTCAAGCCGGCGTTGTCGAAGACCAGCGGCAGCGGCAGCAGTCCGGCGGCACATTCCTGCTCGGTCGTCGAGTAGTCGGCAATGACCTCGTTGCGAAAGTTACGGACCTGGCGATCTTCGGGCAGGCCGATGATCGCTTCCTCCCGGTCCTCGCTGGGGTGAAGGGCTTTGGCGATGTCAATGTAATACCATCTCTTGATGGGCTTGCCACGCGCGTCCCGCGTTTCCACGGGTTGACCGGAGAGGAGTGCCTGGAACAGCGAAGTGAGCCGCTGCTGTCCATCCAGGATGAGCCGCTCGGGCTCGGGCGGGCTCGATAGCCTGACGCCCTCGACCAGCCGGGGCTTGAGGCGAACGTCCGGGTTGCCTGTCTGGAGCATCATCACGGCGCCGATCGGAAACGACAGCGAGATGCTCGCCAGGAGGCTTCGCACATGAGCATCATCCCAGACCCAGCCACGCTGGAAATCCGGGAGCTGGGTCTTCCCGGACCGGATGCTCTGGAGGAGATCGAGCAGGCTTTCCTTGGTGCTATCGAAGGTGGTGATCGAGTCCAAGGCGCAACCTCGCTTCGCTTCATCGGGGCCTGATCCGATTCGAATGATCGAATCGGCTGGCTACGTCGTGGGCGTTCTGTTGGCCCTGGAATCAATCCGCCCTGAAGGCCGCGACGCATCGTAGGTTTTGAGGGCTATATTCGTGGATGACGCATGATTCCACAGCCTTCGATGTCATACCATGATCGCACTGAATCCTCAAGTCTTGACATCGACGGTTGTGGAGTGGGCGATACCTCCATCGAGACGGGAACTCGTTGGTAGCCGTCAGTTATTCGGGGGACTGGCGGATCAGCCAGGCCTCGGCCACCTGGCAGCCGCGGCCGTTGCGGCCGCGGCCGGGCTCCTGGGTCCAGCGGAGGGTGAGGGAGCCGTCGGCGGTGGCGGCGGGCGGGAGGGGGAATTCGAGGGGGCGGACGGGGTCAGGCTTGGGGATCAGGGGGTGGACCTCGTGGCCGTCGGCGTCGAGGCGGATGCGGGTGGAGAGGACGTCGCCGGCATAGGAGACACGGACGAGGTAAGTGGCCAAGGGGTCGAGGCCGTCGTAGTGGAGCTGGAGGGGGGCGTCGAGGAGGCTCTGGGCGTAGCGATACCAGGCGTGGGGCCAGTCGGGTTCCCACTCGAAGCCGACGAAGGGGGAGCGGCGGAAGTCGGGGTCGGAGGGGTAGCCGGGGCCGGGGACGAGGTGGGGCTGGCGGGACGGGTCGCCGAGGTCGTCGTAGAAGCCGCCGGGGCCGGGGTCGGTGCGGTCGAGGAGGGCGTCGAGGGCGCGGAGGCGGGCGGGTTCGGCGTCGAGGCGGCGGATCGAGGAGAACTGGCTTTCCAGATAAAGGCGGTCGTTGAGGGGGACGTCGATCGAATCGAGATTGGCCCCGCGCCAGACGGCGATCGCTCGGTATTTCGGGACGCTCAGTTGCATGTGGATGCTCTGGAAGAGGGCTTCGGCGAGTTCGTGGACGCGGGCGCGGCGGTCGGGGGAGGCGGGGTGGTTGGAGGCGCGGGCGAGGATCGATTCGGCCTGCCGGATCGCGGCGAGGGAGCCGAGGTGATCGGCGCGGCGGAGGACGGCGAGGGACTCGGATTCGAGGGCGGTCTCGTGGAGGAGGCGGTCGCGGAGGAAGGCGTCGTAGTAGGCGCGGTAGAGGGCTTGCTGGAATCGCCAGTTGAGGAGGTCGCGGGGCGTGGCGGAGCGTTCGAGATCCTGGAACTGGCGGAGGGTGGTTTCGACGGAGGCGTTCGTCAGGAGCGGTCCGCGCCAGTTGCGTTCGAGGGCCAGTAGCCCTTGCGCAAACGAATCGGTGTAGCGTTCGCCGAGGAAGTAGCGGCTGTACTGGCGGAGGATCTCGACCACGTCGGCGTCGGGGTCCCAGCCGAGGCCGCTCCAGACGATCTTGTTGACGTCGTCATTGCAGCCTTCGGAGTAGGTGAGGAAGCCGATCGCGTGGTCCTGGTAGGCGCGGAAGATGGCGGCCTCGTCGCGGGGGCGGGGGTTGATGACCTCGCGGCCCTCGGTGAGGGCGAAGGCGAGGTCCCAGTCGGGGACGGGGTACTGGCAGGAGGTGCTGTGGGTGATGTCGGGGTAGCGGCGGATTGGGTATTTTGACGGCACGGCCGCGCGAAGCTCGGGAAGGCTGATGCGGACCTGGGGACCGAAGACGACGCCGTCGAGCCAGTCGGGCTGGTCGCGGAGGATGGCGAGGAACTCGTCGAGCCAGGCGCGGTCGAAGCTCTGGGGCGAGACCCACATCTCGGCTTCGGGGTGGTGGCGGTGGAGGACGGCGGCCTGCTTCTCAAGCAGGGCCATCAGGTGTTTCGGCTGGGTGTGGCCGGGGTCGCCGCCGGGGACGAAGACGGCGTCAATGCGCGGCAGCTTCGCGAAGACCTCGCCCCACTCGCGGAGGGCGAAGGCGACGGTCTCCGGGTCGGAATAGTCCTCGTCCATCGCGGGATACCAGATCCAGACGTCGAGGCCGTAGTCGTCGGCGAGGCGGGACATGCCGGCCATCATGGCGATCGGGGGGCGGGGGAAGTGGGGGCTGTCGGCGTCGTCGTCGGAGCGCGGGGGGATCAGCTCGACGGCGTTGGTGCCGAAGACGGCGAGGTCGCGGAAGTACTGCTCCCACTGGTCGAGGTCCCAGGCGTCGTAGGAGTTGGTCTTGGGACGGTAGCCAAGCTGGTGGCCGCGGAGGGGGAAACGGGGCGCGGTGGCGAGCTGGAAGTCTGCCGGCAGGAGGACGCGGCCGGGCGACATCCGCAACTCGCGGAGCAGGCGGCCGACGCCGAAGAGGACGCCGCGGGAGTCGTTGCCGACGACGAAGACAGTGGAGTCGTCGGTCCCGATCCGGTAGCCTTCGGCCCCTTTGGGAGCGGCAGCGCGGTCGAGCCAGGCGCCGAGTTGCGGGTTGATTGCTCGCAGATCAGCCTCGCGGCCGACGGCGATGAGGGTGTCGGCCTGAGCGGGCCAGGTTGTCGAGGTTTCCCAGCGGACGCCGCTCCGGCGCTCAACTTCCTCGACAAGCATTGTCAGCGCCTTATGCTCGGGTTTTGAGAGATTCTCCGGCGCGACCAAAACGGTACGGGTCAGGTCGAGCGCCTGGTCTGACGGCTCTGGTTCCGCACCTCGGAGCGTGGCGACGCTGAGCAAGAAGCCAAGCATTGGGAGTCCAATTGAAGGAAAACGCGATTGTGTCAGCATAAGTTTGGAGTTCCAGCGAGGTTGGCCTCGACGGTCCGGTTGGGTCGGGGTGATCCGGAGGTGTTTCGCGTTTGGTGATTCCTCGACACTGGCCTGGAGAGCCAGGTCACGGCGGCAGGGGGGGCAGGCGCGAAGTCACGTCAGGATGGGTGGGATTGCGAGAGATTGCCAGAGAATTCGGCGGATTCCGGGATTGATCTGGCAGAGGGGGAGTCGCTCTGGCATCGGCGAGACGGCGTCGGGAGGGGAGGGTGAGGCACGCGAGCGGGTCGTTGGCCCGGCCGTCGGTTGCGAGGCGGAGTCGGTTCTGGCAGTCTAGGGCCGAACGCACTCGCCGCCCGGAGGTCCCGACGTGACGAAGACGACGACGCCGTCCCCGACGCCCCAAGACCCGGCCGCCGCGAACATTGGCGAGACCACCCGGCGCTGGGCGTGGGGCATCTGCTGGCTGATGTTCCTCTCGACCGTGCTGAACTACATGGACCGGCAGGCGATCGCGCTGGTCAGCCCGCAGATTCGGCGCGAGTTCCGGATCGATTTCGAGGGATTCGGCTGGGTCCTGACGGCCTTCTACCTCTCTTACGCCCTCTTCCAGGTGCCGGCGGGGTTCGTGGTCGATCGGCGGAACATCTGGCGGGTCTATGCGGGTGCGGTGGCCTTGTGGTCGCTGGCGGGCATGGCGATCGCGTTCGCGCCGGTGCTGGGGGCGTTGATTGTGATGCGGGCCTTGCTGGGGGTGGGCGAGTCGTTCAACTGGCCGTGTGCGCTGCGGGTCACTGGGGTCATCCTGCCACCCAAGGATCGAACCCTGGGCAACGGCATCTTTAACTCGGGTGCTGCCGTCGGCGCGGTGCTGACGCCGTTGACCGTGCCATTCCTCACGGCCTGGTTCGGCTGGCGGGTTGCGTTCGTGATGATCGGCGTGCTCGGGTTCGCCTGGGTCAGCGCCTGGTGGGTCGCCACGCGACCCTGGCGACTGGCCGGGATCGGTGACCCTGCGCCCGAGACGGCCGATGCCGCGCCGAAGCGGGGGCCGTCGCGGCGGGGCTGGCTGGCCTTCGGAGCGGTTGGGGTGGTGGCGGCCTTGACGATGCTGGCCGGCTATTTGTGGGTCGCTGCGGTACCGGTGACGATCGACCGGCTGGAGCCCCTGGACGGGGCCACACTGGCCGACTGGAAGGTCAAGGTTGGCGACAAGCTCGAACGGCACAAGACCGTGCTGGCCGAGTTCCGTGTCGGCGACGCCACCGCGGCCCTGATCGCGCCGGATGAGGGCCGGGTCGTCCGCTTGCTTGTCGAGCCAGGAACGCGGGTCGCTCGGGGCGAGGGATTACTGGTGCTCGACGACACGGCGAGCGAGTTCACGGTCCCGCTCACGACGCTTCAGCCGCGTGACCCCGCGCGGCTGGTCCGCTGGGTGGCCGAGCCGAGCGAGCCGGTCCACCGCGGCGAGCTGCTGGCCGAGCTGGAACTCGGTGGCGTCCCGATGCAGCTTCGGTCGTCCCACGACGCCGTGGTCGCTCGGTACACCGTCTCCGAGCAGACCACCATTGACCCGAACGAGGCGCTGGCTGTTCTGCACGTTCACGGTTTCGATCAGGCGGCCCATGGCCTGCCGGGGGTCTGGTGGGGGATTGCCATCCTGATGTTCGGCTCGCTGCTGGCGCCCCGGCTGGTGAGGCTGGACGACCTCGGGGAACGAAGCTGGTCGCGTCGGCTGGGTGAGATCGCGAGGATGCGGCAGTTCTGGGTTCTGGTGGTGGTTTCGGGGTCGATCAACGTCTGCTGGCATTTTCTGGTCAACTGGGTCCCGTCGTACCTTCAGACGGACCGCAAGATGTCGTACCTGCTGGGGAGCATTCTCACGGCGGTCGTCTTCCTCGCGGCCGACGCCGGCAACCTGGCCGGCGGGGCGGCGTCGCGGGGCCTGGCCGACCGTGGTCTGGCGCCAGCGCGGGCGCGGGGACGGGTCATCACGGCTTGCGCAGTGCTGATCGCGATGGGGGTGCTGGTCGGGTTCGTGCCGGGCGGCGGGTCGTGGGACATCCTGATCGTGGCCTTGCTGGGCGTGATGGCCCTGGGCACGGCGGCTTTCATGGCGAATTACTTCGCGTACTGCCAGGAGGTCTCGGTGGCGCACACGGGCCTGATCGTCGGCTATCTTGGCGGCCTGGGCAACCTGCTGGCCTCGGGCTTCTTTCCGATCGCCGGCCGGATCAAGGATGTGACGGGCAGTTTCGGCCCGGTGTTTGTCATCATCGGCCTGATGCCGTTTCTGGGCCTGGGGATGATCGCCCTGGGTTGGGAAGCGCGTCGAGGGGACGTCGCGATCGAGTCGGCCTAGACGGGCCCGGAGGATTCTGGCATGATTCCGGCCCGCTCGCGACCGCAACTCCGTCAATGGGCATTCGCCCGCAATCCAATCCCCCGACATTTTCCGACCCGTCCAGGGCCCTTCGGCCTGAGGTGTGGTGATGGATCGCCGCTATTTTCGATTCGTCGCGGTTGTGGGCCTGTGTGGGATGCTGGTGGGTTGCGACACCTGGCACCGCCACGAAGTCCGCTCGAACGACGAGCCCCTCGCTTACGGCGACGAGCCGGCCGAGGACCCAAGCCTTCAACGTCCCGAGGAACTTCGCCGCTTCTTCAAGGCCAACCGCACCTCCGGCGCCTGGAGCAGCGAGGCCCGCGAGATCGAGCGCAACCTCGGAGCCATTCCCTGATTGTTGGTGGAGGAAGGGCATTACTTCGAGTGTGCCCAGGTCGCCTCCACACGGAGGTTCGGCGATGACTCCGGTCCTTCGCGCCTGGCTCAACCGTCTTCTCGGTGACCGTGGTGAGCGGCTCGCCGCGCGGCATCTCCGCCGGCAGGGTTTGCGCGTCATCCTGCGTGGCTACCGCACCGCTCAGGGCGAGATCGACCTGATCGCCCGCGACGGCGATACCCTCGTCTTTGTCGAGGTGAAAACCCGCCGACAGGGCCAGCCTGCCGAGGCCGTGACCCTGGAGAAGCAGCGCCGACTGACCCGGGCGACGCTTCAGTTCCTCAAGCAACACCGTCTGCTCAGCGTCCCCTGCCGCTTCGACGTCGTCGCAATCGTCTGGCCCGATGACTCTCGCAACCCCATCATCGAGCACATCCGCAACGCCTTTGAAGCCGTCGGGACAGGACAGATGTTCTCATGATCGAGGACGACGATCGGGGCGGTTTTTCTTCTCCGCGGTCATGTTCTAGACTCGCCTGAGGGGCCTAGACGGTCGGCTCGACGGATTCTCCGCGTGCAGCCGGCCCGGGCCGTTGTGGGGGAGCAGTCATGACCGTCGCTGAGACCTTGAGCGGTCCAGGCTGGGCGCCCGAGGGTCTGACGACGTCCGGCTCGCTGTCCTCGCCGTTGCGGGGCGAGGTCGTCCGGACTCTGGGGTGGATGCTTGTCGCCATCGCCTGCAAGGGGGGTTCTGGCGGCACGGATCGAGGGGCTGCTCGACCACGACCAGGCGGTCGTCGGCCTGATGGCGCTGGACATCGCCGAGGGACGACGCTGGCCGATCTTCTTCGACGGTCAGCGCTACATGGGGGCGCTGGAAGCCTATACCGCAGCCCTCTTCGTGAAGCTGTTCGGACACACGCCGACGACGGTCGCGCTGGCACCTTTGCTGTTCTTCGGGCTGTTCGTGGCCGGTCAATACCTGCTCTGGAGCCGCTGGGCGGGCCGCTCCGTCGGTCATCTGGCGGCGATTCTTAGCATTGTCTGTGCCCCGATGGCGGCCTTCTGGACGATCATCCCCCGTGGCGGTTACGTCGAGGTGCTCGCCTGGGCGATTCCGACCCTGGGCGTCTATCGCCATTTGACCCGTCGCGACGCGACGCCACTGGCGTTCCCTGCTCAATTCGGCTGGGGCTTCCTCTTCGCCTTCGGCTATTTCCTCAATCCCCTCTCGCTGGTCGTCTATGCCACGCTCGCCCTCGACTGGACCTTCGGCCGCCACGGTCGGGCGATCCGCGAAGCCCATCCGGGCTGGGTAAGCGTACTGGACTCGCCGTGGGTCGGCGCGGTGTGGGTGGGTCTGGCGGGGTTGGTCGTGACGACGGCGGCGATCGGGTTCCATGTCGATCTCAGTATGAGCACGATGAAGGTTCACTTCATTTATGCTCTCGGACTGGTTCCCTGGCCGGGGGACCTGGCCCTCGGCCTGGCGATTCTGGGCGGGCTCGCAGGGTGCCTGGCCTGGTGGACGGGCGCGGGATCACGGGTGGCACGCTTACTGTCGGGTCACGTCGCCTTCATGCTGGGCGTGTTGGTTGCGCTGGTGCCGTTTCCACTCCACAACCTGAGGGTCCGGCTCGGTTACAGCCCGCCCGATTTCTCTCTTCCGATGTGGATTCGCGCCCCTGGACCATCGGTGACAACATTCGCGACGGCCGTGCGGCGATCGTGCCTTTGCTGGGTTGCGATCCCCGATCGCTCGATACCTCTCTCGTTGGCCAGAGGCTCGACCTGCCCCCCTCCACGTGTCCGACGCTGGCGGCCTGGCTGGCGTGGTTGAGCCCGTTCGTCGTGGCGCTTGTCCTGGCTCTGGTGGTTACGGTCGCCTGGAAGGACCGGCGGGCCTGGCGATCGGTCGCGGCCTTGCGGGGCGATCGCCCGACACCGCCGACGGTTCTCGTTCTGACCGGCCTGTCGGTTGCGGTCGGGCTGTATCTCCTCCAGTCGTGCAGTCCCAATCGCTCCTCGATCCGCTATCTGGTTCCTGTCTGGATCTTCCTCCCTGGACTGATCGCCAGCGGCTTGCTTGCCTGGCGAACTCCGGTACGGATCATCGGGGCGATGTCCTTGGTGATTTTCTGGGGGGCTGCGCAGGTCAACCTCTGGGCCGACATGAACGTTCCAAGCCCCGTCCGACCGCTCGCCGAGGATCTCCAGCGCGGGGGCGTGCCTGGCATCGTGGCACCAACGCCCGTTGCCTTGCTGGTCGCGGATCTGACCCACGGTCAGATCGGCGCCATGGAATATCAGTCCTACTGGCCGCGGCTCCGCGACCGCTACCGCGATCGCTTCCCCGCTGGCCGACCGATCGTCTGCGTCGTCGATCCGATCCACCGACGTTTGGCCGCTGAAAACTTCGGCCGGATGATGCGCTGGCTGAAGCAACAACATCCCGGACGTGTCCGGCTAGATCGCCGGGTGGGGCCTTACGAGGTCTGGGAAGCGGACCTGCCGCTCGACACGATCCTCGCCCAAGCCCCCTTGCGGGACGGTCCGCAAGCGGGAACAATCGCGACCACGACCGCGATTGACCCGCCGACGCCACGGATGAAGGACTCGTCTCGCTGATGACCCGAACCACCCTCCGCTGGGGCATTCTCGGCTGTGCCCGGATCAGCCGACGTGGCCTGATCCCTGGCATCCGCCGTTCCGAGACCGGCCGGCTCGTGGCCCTTGCCAGTCGCGACGCAACCACCGCGCGGGCCTGGGCCCAGGAATTCGACGTGCCGAAGGCTCACGGTTCCTATGAGGAACTGGTCGCCGATCCTGAAGTCGAGGCGGTCTATATCCCCTTGCCGAACGAGCTTCATCGCCCCTGGACCTTTGCGGCGGCGAATGCCGGCAAGCACGTCCTCTGCGAGAAGCCACTGTCCCTTGACGTCGCCGAGGCCCAAGCGATGGTCGATCATTGTCGGTCGCGTGGCGTCTTGCTCATGGAAGCGTTCATGTGGCGGCACCAGCCGCGCACGCAAGCGATCCGCCGCCTCGTCGTCGAAGGGGCCATCGGGGAACTTCGCCTGATCCATTCGTCGTTCTCCTTCCCGATCGCTCCGGGCGACTGGCGGCTCGATGCCACGCGCGGCGGCGGGGCCCTGTGGGATGTGGGTTGCTACGGCGTCAGCACGGCGCGGCTGTTCGCCGCCTCGAAGCCGGAGGTGGTCCGGGCCGAGGCCCATTTTGGCCCCTCGGGCGTGGATCTGTCGCTCGTCGCTGCTCTCCGATTCCCTGGCAATGTGCTTGCTCTCATTGATTGCAGCTTCGAACAACCGTTTCGCTGTACCTATGAACTCGTTGGTTCCCAAGGTGTGATCGAGGTACCGGACGCGTATCTGCCCCCGAAGCGACCGCGAGCTTTCCTCCGCACGGTCTCCGACGACAAGCTGCGCAAGCTCAAGTTCGACGGTCGCGACCAGTACGCCGCGATGGTCGATGCCTTCGGCGCGGCTGTCGCTTCGGGCCGACTCGCCGAGCCTGCGGAGGATGGTCTGGAGCAGATGAAGGTCCTCGACGCCCTGCTCGCCGCAAGCCGCGACTGAGCGATTGACGACCGCGCACCATCCTTCCCGACGCAGGGCGATGGAAGGGGCAACCTGGGTCGTTGTTGTGGTCGCTCGTGGCAAGAGACGCGGCCCTGACGGGCCGATCGAGGCACGTCCGCTGGTACGGCATGGGGTTTGCCGCGCTTGTATGTTGGGATCATTTCCGGATGGTCCCCAGCGATGCTAGCCGTCGCCCAGATCGAACGTGTCCACTCGAACGTTCCCGATTATCTACGACACGAGGAGACCCCATGAGAAGGAGCACAGGAGCCATCATGCGCTCGCTGGGTTGGAGCCCGGCGCGATCGTCGTGGCCTTGGCGGCGATGCTGACCGGCACCACCTCGGCCGAGGCCCAGTACTTCTACGGCAATCACCCCTACAACAATTACGGCAGCCCGTACGCCCCGTATGGCGGAGGTTGGTCTAATGCCGGCATGTCCCCGTACTGGAACGGCTCTGCCGGCCGGTACGGAAACGCGAATTGGGGCAGTCTCGACAACGACTACTACGACGACTACGACGAAGCCCGAGCGTTCGGTCCTTACCGCGCCGGTCCAGCGGGCCTCGGCATGACCAACCCCTACGGCGGCGCCTGGGGCTATGGTCCCACCGGCTGGGGCAATGGCCTCGGCGCCTGGGGCTACGGCGCCGGCAGGCCGGGTTACGGCTATTACAGCAACGACTGGCACAACGGAGCCGACTTCGACGACTGGTACGAAGGGCGTCGTCTCGAAGACTGATCCCGTCCCCGATCCCCGGATCGCTCGGATGCCGGTCTCATGGGGTCGTCCGCGATCCCCCGGCACCCTCAAAGGAAAGGGAAGTGATCGGCGCGATCCAGAGGACGCTTCCGTTGCTCGCGCAAGAATGGAACCAGGAGATAGACATTCATGTTTCTCAACCTACATCGATACGGGCTCGGCGTGGCGGCTCTGCTGCTGACGGCCGGGCTCACCACACCCGCTTCAGCCCAGGACCGAGACCAGGGAGACCAGGGCGACGCGGACCAGCCCACGACGCGGTCGCAAGGTCGACAGCCGGGACGCTCTGCCCAGAACCGAGGCCAGGGCCGCCAGCGCGGCCAGTCCGGCCAAACCGACGTGCGACTCGTGCCCGAGGGCTGGGTCCGTGTCGGCACGGACACCGACGGCGACGGCCGGTTTGACCGGGTCGAGACGATCTACGTCTTCGATCTCGAAGAGGCGCGCGCCCGTAGTGCCAGCCGTCGCCAGGGTGGCCAGGATCAGGGGCAGTCGCAGAATGTCCACATTGAGGGCAAGGTCCGCGACATGATGACCCACCGCCTGGCCGGCATGGGCGAGGATCACCAGTTTGCCCGCGTCGAGACCGAGAGCGGCCGGACCGCCAAGGTGGACCTCGGTCCGAAGTCGCAGGTCTCCGAGCTCAACCTGAAGGACGGCGACAAGATCACCGTCACCGGCACGCGTGGCACGATCAACGACCGTGGCGTGCTGATGGCCGCCAAGGTGGAGAAGGGCGACCAGTCGGTGACTCTTAAATGGCCGCACGACCGCAACTTCACCCGCGTCCGCGGCGAGATCCTCCGCACCCGGACCTCCAAGTTCCGCAACCGCGACGGTGAGCACGTCGTGGCCCAGATGCGGCTCCGGAGCGGTCGGACCGCCGACGTGATCCTCGGTCCAAAGTCCCAGCTTTCCGACGTGGACCTGGAAGAGGGCTCCCGCCTTTCACTGCTGGTCCACCCCGGCCGGCTCAACGGCAACTCCGCCTTCGTTGCCGACGCGATCCGCTGCGGCGATCAGACGATTCAGATCGAGCGCGAGAGCAGCAAAGGGCGACTCAATTCCGTCACGTCCCGTTCGAACAACCAGGGCAGCGAGGACTCGTCCTCCAATCGCAACAGTGGGAAGGTCGAAGACGGTGTCCATCAAACCAGCAATTCCCGGGATGGAGGCGATCAGCCCTGATCTCCATCGAGGTTGAGAAAACCGATCCGACGACGCCCCGCACCTTGATCCGAGGCCGCGGGGCGTTGGCGCGTTTTGGGTTGAGGAGAACGGATCAACGCTTCGCCAGGGGCCGGACCCACGAAGTCTGCGTGATGAACAGGTTCAAGGAGGCGAACGAGACGGCCGCTGTTGTTGCGAACCGAGGCGTCGGGTGGGCGGGGAAGGTGGCGATGGTGGCGTCGCCGACGAGGAAGACGTCGAAGTCTTGCCGAAGGTTCTTGTAACCCGCCGTTGTCTCGCAGACGCACATGTCGGTGTTGTAGCCGGCCAGGAGAATATGCCGGATGCCCTGAGACTTCAGGTAATCGCGCAACGCAGGATAGCCCTCGCCGTCGTAGATCACCAGGTCATCGGGGGCGACCTCGATCGGCCGCATCACGGGAATCGGCAGCTCCCAGAAGCCCTTCGGATCGTACTTCGGACCGGCATCCAGACCGGAGAAGTTCTTGAAGTAATCGACCGTCGGCGTCTCCGACGACACCGCGAAGGCCGGTGACAAGGGCTCGCCGCGATAGACGAAGCTCTCCAGTTTGCTCCTCAGTTCCCGTTGTCCCTGCTCGCGATCGGAGGCGGCGGGTGTGCTGCGGTAGGAGCGGTAAAGCTTCTTGCGGATCGGGTCTTCGGTGCCGGGAAGGCTGTAGGCGACGAGGGCCACCTTGCCACGCCATGCTTTCAGGAACGGGTCGATCACGGTGGCGGCATGGTCGAGGACGATCCGGTTCTTCTCCGGAGTGCACTGAAACGCCGCGCCGGCCGGCTCGGGCGTGTTCCACCCCTGGCCGTCGTCGATTCCCCAGGGATGGACCACGATGATGGCCGTCCGGTCGGCCCTCAGACGGTTCGGCACCTCGACGATCCCGCGGGCATTGTACGACCATCGCCAGGCCCGCACTGTGATGTCGGCGTCGGGGTCGTCCACCAGCACTGGCGACACGAACCGGTTGGTCGAGCGGATCGGCTCGACGAACTCGGGGTGATCAGCCAGGATCGGCTCGGGGTTGGCGACGGGAGTCAGGCGGTTCTCGTAGATCCGCGTCTCGCCCGAGTTTTTCCCGTTGTCCCCGGCGATCGACGCCGTGGCAAGCCCCCACACGGCCAGCGCAAACGCGGCCCCTCCGATTGCGAGCTTCCTCGACATGGCGGCATCCTCCGATGTGATGGGGAAAGCACGGTCGATCCCCATTCTCGGGCGAGGATCGACCTTCCGCCTCGCAGTTTACTCGCGTGGTGTGTCGTCCGCACCTCCCAGGGCCTCGATCAGGCGATCGAGCTTGCGATCCATCTCCCGGAGCCGACGGTCCTGGTCGTCGAGGCGACGACTGACATCCACGGCCGGTGAGGCGACGGGCTCGGAATTCGGCGAAGCGATCCCTTCAACTCTCACGCGCTTCGGCACGTTCTCCGACGCCAGCAGCGCATCCGGATCGGCGACCTCGCCCGGGGCGTACACGAGGACGCGGTCATGCTCGCGGAGCTGGTAGTTGGTGGTCGGATCGTGGCGCCGGATGATCCCGGCGAGATCGACCGGGAGGATTTGCCGGAGTCTCGGGCCCAGCAAGGCATCGCGGACCACCTCGACGGTCGGCATGGCTTTCCGATCGTCGATCCCGCCAGCGGCGTTGATCGCGTCGATGACCGTCTCCGAACCCGTCAGCGGGAACCGGCCCGGGGACCGGACTGCGCCGAGGACGTAGTATTGCTTGCTGTTGTAACCCGCAACCTCAACCCGGACCCGCTCGGTCTGCGACGGGGCGACCCCGTCGCCAATCCCGAGCTGCTCGTCCGAGAGCCATTGTCGCAGGTGAGCAACGAGTTTCTCCTTGGCCTCGCGGACCGTCAGGCCATTCACGAACAGATCGCCATAGAAGCCGAGCGTGATGGTGCCATCCGGCCGGACGAGCCGTTCGCCGTTGATCGGATGGCCGGGCAACGGTGATTCGACCTCGACGCGGAGCAGGTCCGGCGGCTCGATGACATACAGGTCGGCCGAGTCACCGGCTGCCTGAGCGGGTTTGGGCTTTGGTTTGCCCAGGGTGGGGTTGCCGAGCCTCTCTCGCTTGATGCCGTCATCATCTCGGCGGATCTCTCGATTCTCCTCAGGTTCGTGAAGGCCACGCAGGCGTCGAAGCTGACGAAGTCGCTGGACGATTTGATCGTGGACCTCGGGTGTCTGACGGATAATCAGGCTCAGATTCAAGTAGAACGGAGTGATCGAACCCTTCGAGCGGTCCGTTGGCTTTTCGGTCGCAGAGACTTCGTCTTCGAGCCAGGAGCCGGGGGCGACGGAATCCTTGAGGAGATCGATCAGAGGCGAAAAGTCCGGTCTTGCCGCTCCAGGACGGTCCGGGGCGTGACCCTCGGGGAGCGGCGAACCTGGCGACTGCGCCACGAGATCGGCCACGTGATAGACCCTCGTGCTCAGGTTGATAATTTTCGTGATGATCAACGTTTCTCCATCGGCGACGTAGGTTAGCTGCAACGGTTGAAGTAGCCTTTTCAGAACATTCTTGAGCTTGACGTGGTGAACAGCCGTTGGGTCGATCGGTGTGTCGAGCGTCACACTGGCATCGGCCAAGAAAGATGGATCGGAGACGATATTCAGCCCGTTGACCTCGCTGATGGAGTGGATGGCCTCTCCCAGTGTCCGGCGATCGGATGCGGGTAGACTGATCGGGCGGTTCAGGATTTCTTCGAGAGCGGGGGAGGTCTGCTCCCGGGTTGGTCGAGATTGAGGTCGAGAGATTTCGATCGGATTGACCGGGTCGGCTGATCTCGGCGTCGCCGTTCGTGGTGCGTCATTTGGGACCGGCGGTCCCTCTTCCCCTGCCCCGCCCGGTTGAGGAATCAAGAGTCCCCCGGTCGCCAGCATTCCGACGGCCGCTACGCTCAGCGCGAGCATTCGCGTCTTGTGCCAGAACATTGCTCTCAAGGCTCCTTCCGCGAGGGCGGCGACCGATGCCGGGACCATCCCAGGCGCGGCCTTTGTCGCCAGGGCGACACGGACGAGAGACGGCGGCAAGGCGTGAGGGGGAAGCCACGGACCGGCGGCGAGCGTCAGGCCGCGGCGACGGAGCCGGTCGCGGAGGCGGTCGCGGGCGCGGGCGAGGCGACCGCGCACGGTCCCGACGGGCCAGTTCAGCCGCGCGGCGGCCTGCTCGTGCGTCAGGCCCTCCAGGTAGCAGAGCACGATCGGGGCCCGATAGCTGGCCGGCAGCCGGTCGATCTCGGTGTGCAAGGCGGCCCGATCCAGGTCGGCGGCCAAGTCCGGCTCGAATGCTTCGGGCCGGCGCGCGGCCGGGGCCTGACGCTCGCGGTCGCGATGGCGAGCGACTCGGGCGCGGGTCCTGGCTGCGACCCGGCGGGCGACCCCGTGCAACCAGGGACCTACCGAGGCGCCCCTTCGAATCGACCCGGCCCGCCGGAGCAGGACCAGGAAGGTCGCCTGGAACGCGTCCTGCGCCTCGTGGGGATCGGCCAGCACGTCGCGGCAGACCCGAAGGACCATCGGTCCGTGCCGGATGACCAGGGCCTCGAAGGCGACCTCGTCGCCGCGGTCGGAGAACCGCATCAGCAATTCTTCGTCAGTCAAGGCCGCCGCGGTCCCGAAGTGGTAGAGGGCGTGGACTTCCCGAGCGATCAGGCGGGACTGAGTACTGGCCATCCGTGGTCTCCCCTGCGTGATTGTCAATGTTCTCGATGTCCGTTCTCCAGGTAGTGCCCCGAGTCGGCGGGAACCAATACAACTTTTTTCCGGATTGGTCGCAAGGAGCGTGACTGCGAACGAGCTTGCGCGGGCGATTCCCTGGCGTTGCGCGGCTGCGAATCCCGGGCCCGGCAGGAAATCACTAAGAATGCAAGAGGCAGATAGTACGTCAAGAGATGTGGCGATTGCAGGCCGTGCATCCCCGCTCCCGTCTGGCGGTCGGCACTGGCGTTGCAAGGCGAGAGGGGCGTGTCTGGTGGCCGGCGGAGACCGTTGTGGAACGGTCTGCTCACTGTCGGCCGCGAGATCGACCTGATGGGAGGACCGTGGAACCCCGAGGTCGATCCAGTGAAAGTTTGAGGAGGATGAATATGATGAGGCATTGGATGAAGGGTCTCGCCGCGCTGGGCCTTGGCCTGATCGCGTCGGCTGGCGTGGCCCGTGCCCAGAACCCGCCCGCCGCTCCCGCTCGCACCGAGCGCCCGCAGGGCATCGAGATCAACCGCATGCCCGGCGACATTCCCGGTCCGATCGACTCACTGCATGATGTTCAGGACTCGGCCCGCATGGCTTTCATGATGGCCGATCAGAACCATGATGGCCTGATCTCCCAGCCCGAGGCTACCGACGCCGGCAACCTGCTGGTCGGCGGATTCTTCTTCGCGGCTGACACCAACGGTGATGGCACCGTGAGCAAGGACGAGGTCCAGAGCGCCCGCGAGAAGCTCCTGCGGCAGAACCCAATCCTGCGGTTCGCCCTGCAGCGGGCCAAGGCGCCCGAACGACCCGAATACGCTCGGCGGCACCGAGGCATTCCGCAACGTCGCCAACCTGCTCGACTCCAACAACGACCAGAAGCTCCAGGCTAGCGAGGTTCGCCAGGCCGTGACCTCGGCCGTGCAGGGCATGTTTGCGGTGGCCGACACCAACCGCGACAACCAGCTTAGCCCCACCGAGATGAACGCCGCCGTCTATGGGCTGGCCCGCGCCGCCGTGCAGGCGAGCTTCCAGCAGGCCGACGCTGACAACAACGGCGCGCTCAGCAAGGCGGAGTTTGACAAGGCTCTCACCGAACCCGCCCACTCCGTCTTCGACATCCTCGACGCCAACCTCGACGGCCAGTTGACCGTCCAGGAGCTCGACCGTGCCGGCCGGGTGATCGCGAATCAGCTCCAGATGTTCACAATCCCCATCGCGGAGAACTCCCCCGAGCGGCTGATCGAGACCGGCCGCCGGCCCGATGAGGTCGCCCCGACTCCGGGCGCTCGCGTCAATCCCGCCACCCCGGCGACGCCCCGCCGCCCTCAATGATGACGCGCTGACGCGAACCGCATTTTGAACTGATGGTTGCGATGCCCCGTTGTGCCTCCTTCAACCCGAGGCACAGCGGGGCCTCTGCCATTTCCGGTCTTCAGAATCGAACATACTGGAAGGTGAGCTGCCGGCCTCTCGTCAGGATGGGTCCATTAAGAAGATATGATGGCCCCAGGCTGGCATGTCCAGGTAAAGCCCGCGCTCGGCAAGGTCGCCGCCGTCGCGATCGAAGTGGTCGGGCCCAAGCAGGTCATAAAGTCGGAAGGTTTGGCCGCACAGGTCGGCGATAGGGAGGTTGACATAGCACTGGCCGTGCGTCGGGCCGAAGTTAATCGTCACGAGAAGCCGGCGCGGGTTGTTCGCTTCGATTTCCCAGAGGAATCCGAGGAACTGGTCTGAAGTGGGATTGCCGTCCCAGGCCGGGCGGACCTCGAGCAGTCGCCAGGAGCCGCGGCGGGGCTCATCGCGACGAAGAGCGGCGAGTAACTGGTCGTAGAAGGCGGCCAGTTCGGCATCGGGCGTCTCGATCGGTCGGCGGCCGAGGTGCATTGAGACCTTCGCGCGACGACCTTCGAGCTGGCCCTCCTGAAAAAACCGCATTCCTGGCGTGAAAAAGGTCGCGACCGCCGCCGCCCTGTGGCTTGCGTGTGGGAAGACGTTGGCAGCGCGGGGCTCATCGTGGTTCTCAAGAAAGCGGCAGAGGTGATCCTGGTAATCGAGTCCAGCGCGGAGGTGGTCACGCACGGGTCCGGCGTGGCCCTCGCGGAGGCGATCGTAGAGACGCTTGTCGTAGCAGAATTCAAACCCCTGCTGTTGGAGGGTCCATTCTAGATCCCAGTAGGCTTCGGCCAGGAAGAGGAAGTCGGGATGCCGGTTTTTGACCTGCTGGATTGCCTCGGGCCAGAACGGCTCATCGATGGGCCGGGTGCCATCGGCCGGATTCGATCGCTCGCCCCAGGTCTGGAGGAAGACATCGGGCAGGATGAGCATCGCCATGTCGCAACGCACGCCGTCGCATGCCGCCGCGATCTTGAGCAACTCACCAAGCATCATGGCGCGGAGGCCGGGATGGCGGTAGTTGAGCTGGAACGTGTCAGGCCAGCCAGGAAAGTATGGGTCGCGTCCGTGTGCGAGGATGACCGGGCCGTGCCGCGTCTCGACGCGCTGGTAATTCTGCGGCTCGCGAACGAGGTCGTCATCCGTTCCCTGGATGTAATACTGCGGGCACATGGCGACCCAGGGGTGATCGAGCCCGGTGTGGTTCGGCACAAAGTCGAGCATCAGCCGCAGGCCGCGATCATGCAGGCGACGGCGCAGCCGAGTCAGTGCTGCGGCGTCGCCGAAATCGGGGTTGGGTGCGTACTCGATGATGGCGAATGGTGAGCCGCAGATATCGCTTTCTCGGCAATCGGGTAGGTCGGCAAGGTAGCCATTGCGCCAGTGAGACTGAGACCGCGAGACGGCCCGGCCTGAGGGGCCGGTGGCCCAGACGCCGAGGAGCCAGACCCAGTCGAAGCCGAGGTCGCGGAGCCGGTCGAGCGTCGCGTCGGACACGTGGTCGAGCGTCGCAGGATGGCCCAGAGACGTGGTCAGCTCGCCGATGAGGATTCGGGTGTTGGTCTGATACAGCGAGGGATACCGGACACCGGTCATGGGGTCCCGCCTTGTAGCGAATCGACGCGCGCCGGGGGCAAATTCTTATGACACCACGGAATCCTACCACACAGGCACGGTTGCGGCTCAACCCCCGGTCGCGACCCGCATGATCTCGTGTTCGCTCCAGTCTGCGGTGGGTCTCGGCTCGCTCAAGATCCCGCGGCTCATCACAGCGATCCGGTCGCAGACGCCCAGCAACTCAGGCAGGTAGGAGCTGACCATGAGCACCGCCTTGCCCTGTGCGGCCAGCTCGCTGATCAATCGGTAGATCTCGGCCTTGCTGCCCACGTCGATGCCGCGCGTCGGCTCATCCAGCAAAAGAACGTCCGCCTCCTGGTGCAGCAGTCTTCCCAGCGCCACCTTCTGCTGGTTGCCCCCCGAGAGCGTTTCGACCGCCTGCCCTGGTCCCGCCGCCCGCACGTGCAGCCGACCCATCCAGGCTGCCACCTCGGATCGCCGCCGCCACCGATCGAGCCAGCCGAATCGGGCATATCGATCGAGGGCCGAATAAGTCAAATTGTCTTCAATCGACTGCCCCAGCGCCAGCCCTTCACCCTTGCGATCCTCGCTCAGAAAACCGAGCCCTTGACCGATGCGCCGCCGGGCGGTGGAGCCATCGTCGATCATTCCCGCGACTTTCACTTGCCCCGACTTCACCGGATCCAGACCGAAGACCGCACGCAAAAGCTCTGTCCTCCCCGCGCCGACCAGGCCCGCGAGCCCCAGGATCTCGCCCCGCCTGAGCACCAGATCGACCTGCCTCGGCAACGTCTGACCCGCCAGGGACGCCAGCTCTAACACCGGTCTCCCCGGCTCGTGCGGCACGCGGGGAAACATCTCCGTCAGGTCCCGACCGACCATCGCCGCGATGATTGTCGCGAGGTCCGTCCCCTCCATACGGCCCGTCGCCACCGAGCGGCCGTCGCGCAAAACCGTGTAACGATCCGCCAGCCGCTGCACTTCTTCGAGGAAATGAGTGATGTAAATGACTGCCAGCCCTCGCTCCCTCAGCCGGTCGATCACCGCAAACAGCCGCTTCGCGTCCTGCTCGGTTAGCGAGCTGGTCGGTTCGTCGAAGACGATCACCCGCGCCTCCGATACCAGGGCCCGCGCCACCTCCACGAGTTGCTGCGCTCCCACGCTCAGCCGTCCCGCCACGGCCTCGGGCCGGATCTCCGTATGGTCGAGCAAGCCGAGCGCCTCGGACACGATCCGCCGATGCTCCAGCCTGCGAACCAAGCCGAGGACCGTCTGCTCGCGACCGAGCAGGACGTTAGCCTCGACCGTCAGATGCGGCGCGATGGTCAGCTCCTGGTAGATCATGGCCACGCCCAGCCGCCTCGCCTCGCGCGGACCGCTCGGAGTATACGGCTCCCCATCGAGGACCATCGCGCCGGCGTCGGGCCGATGAGCACCACTGAGCACTTTCATCAAGGTGCTCTTGCCGGCCCCGTTCTCTCCGACCAGAGCGTGGACCTCTCCCGCGAACAGGTCGATCGACACACCCGCCAGCGCTCGGATCGGCCCGAACGATTTGCCTACCTCCCGCATCGAGAGTCGGGGGCGAACGGCTGGCATCCATCATCCTCGCTCAAGGTCTGCCCGCCAGCATCCCTGCATCGTTCAAGGCCCTTAGCATGCCGGCCGTGCTCGACTCGTTCGGGCAGAAGACCCCGTCCACCTTTCCCTGGAACTGGAGGACCAGTCGTTGCGCTTCTTGCTGAGCCGTATCGGCCGTCGCCCCCGCATACCGGTTTTCCGAAAGGAGAATGATTCCTGGTTGTTTCGCGATGGTGTCAGTGAACCCCTTCTCGCGTTGCATGGTGGAGTCAGAATTGGGGGCGTAGCGAAGCAGGATGATCTGTCCTTTGCCTTTGAGTAACGTAATCATTCGCTCAGCCGCCAGGACTCCCCCGCGATAGTTGTCGGTCGCGACGAAGCTGACCGGCCTGTCCGACTCCAGGCCTGAGTCAATGACGACCACGGGGATTCCTGCCTCGACTGCATCCTCGACTGGCCTCACCAGGGCTTGCGAGTCCAGAGGCGCCAGCACGATCCCATCGACCTTCGCCGCAATTGCCTGCTCGACAAGGGCGATCTGAGCCGCGCGATCGTCTTCCTTCGTCGGACCAAGCCAGACGATCTCCACGTTTCGCAACTCGTCGGCGGCCCGCTTCGCTCCCGCATGGACCGCCTGCCAGAAGACATGTGTTGTCCCCTTGGGGATGACCATCACCCGATAGGCCTTCTGCTTCGGACCACTGAGCGTCGAGTCCACCGTGTTCGGCACCGCTGGCGGATCCAGTCTCTCCGACACCTCCGGCTCGCCGATGTTCTCCGGCGTCGCCACAAGCTCACCCGTCGAGGCTCGCCTTTCGACCCGCGTACCCTCCAGATGCTCCACCAGTGTCTTAACTCCCAGTTCTCCCATCCTCACCGGATTCTGGAGCACCAGTCCCTGAATCTGCCCCTCCTCCAGCGCCGCCACAAGTGGCGGGCTCGCGTCGAACCCGACAAACACCACCTTCTCGACCGATCCATCAACCTTCGCAGCCGTGTTAGGGCCACCCTCCTGCCGCGGTGTCTCGCCACAACCAACCAGACCCAGGATAGCCCACAAGATCCACGGCGGAAGACAATGGAGGGGTCTTTCCACGGGATAAACCTCGAAACGATGAGAAGATAGGGAGACGGGCTGGCCAATCTTACTGCCCAGTTCGTGCAAGCGTCAAGCAACAGTCGTCAGACACCGTCAAAACGGGTGGGCGTCTCAAAAGTAGGTAGGTAATTCGACGCCCCGAACGGTTCTTAACTGTCAAGAGGCGAGTCCGCCCCATTCCCCTCCCGAATTATCCCACAAAGCAGGAAGTATGGGTAAACCGGGTATTCAAGCCTTCGCCTTCGACCAGAGAAGGGGCTTCCAGTCCAATCGGGTGGGCGCGAGTCCGAAAAGAAAGTCAATAGCCTACTTGCGTCGATTCTTGCCGAATCTATGGTGAACAAACACTATGCCAACTTTAATGACGCCCACCCCGTCAAAACGGGTGGGCATCTCGAAAGTAGGTGGGAAATCGCGTACAACGGAGCCCTCTGATGCGTCCCCCGGGAATTCGTCGTCATCCGTTCACGGAGGGTTGCCATGTCCTGGTTCCATCTCAGCCCCGAGAAGGCCGCACGCGCCGAGCAGATCGTTCATCCCCTGCGTCAGGCCACCGAGGACAATCTTCGTGGCCTCGCCGAGTTGCTCGCCTGCAAGGAGGCCAGCCAACTGCTCGGGCCAATCGAGTTCGAGGTCCGCGATCGCGTGCACACGATCGGAGCCAAGGCGATCGAGGCCGCCGTCAACGGGCGGAAAAAACCTGGGGTGACAATGCCTGTTTGACGGGCGGCGACCGATGCGTTACTCCTTGGGCGGTCATCGCTTCGAGGAGACGCCCCATGCCGCGACGGAGTGCGCGACTCCGCCCCGACCGGACCCTTGACCTACCCGCCCACACGAGGACCTGTCCGGCGTGCTCCGGGCTGCTGGGGTCGGCCGCCACGGCCTGGCGGACCGTCGTCACCCTGGAGGGTCTCGTGCGGCTGCGGCTCCAGGTCCGCAGCGGCCGCAATCCCGCCTGCCCCCGACACCGGGTCGGCTTCCGCCCCGAGCAGGAGGGCCGCTTCGCTCTGCCGCAGCACGAGTTCGGCCTCGACGTCATCGCACGGATCGGCCGGCTCCGCCACGCCGAGCACCGCAGCGTGCCGGAGGTCCACGCCGAGCGGGCCCGCCGCGGGGTGCCGATCTGTGTCCGCAGCGTCGGCAACCTCCTGGACCGGTCTGACGAACTCCTGGCCCTGTCCGGCTCCGATGCCGCCCGGCTGCGCGGGATCACCGTCGGGGCGGGGCGGGTGGTCCTGGCCGTCGACGGCCTGCAGCATGTGCGTCTGCGAGACAACCGGACGTCGGCCACGAGGTCCTCTGGGTGCTGCGCGACGTCCTCAGCGGCGAGGTGCTGCTGGCTAGGAGCCTGCTGTCGTCGACTCAGGACGACCTGGCGAAGCTCCTGCACGCGGTGAAGGCGGCGCTGCCGGTGCCGATCGCCGGGGTGGTCTCCGACGGCCAGGCCTCGATCCGCAACGCGGTGAAGGCGGCCCTGGGCGGGGTGCCCCATCAACGGTGCCCGTTCCATTACCTCCGCGAGGCGGCCACTCCGGTCTCCGAGGCCGACCGGCGCATCAAGGTCCGGCTGAAGAAGCAGGTCCGCGGCATCCGGCCGATCGAGCGGAAGGTCGAGGGCCGTGACGCCCCGGAGGCGCGGGACATCCGAGGTTACTGCGCGGCGGTGCGGTCGGCGTTGACCGACGACGGGCGTCCACCCCTGGAGGCCTCGGGGTGGAAGCTGAAGGGGCGCCTGGCCGCGGTCGCCGGGCGCCTGGACCGGGTCGCCGCCAAAAGGGGCTCCCGCAGGAGCTGACACGGCTGCGGGCGATCCTGGGCCAGGGCCTGGAGGCGACCGCGGCGCTTTGGCCCGACGTGCGGCCGGCCTTCGGCTGGGTCCATCGGGCGGCGGCCGTCCGCCGCAACAAGGCGGGGCTCGACGCCGCCGGGGTCAGGCGTCGCTACCGCGGGCTGATCGCGGCGATCGCACGCCACCGCCGGGCCGCGGGCCGGCTGGCCGAGGTGTTCATTCGTTTCCTGAAGGTGAGGCGGAGCTACGGGCCGGGGCTGTTCGGGTGCTCGGAGGTGGAGGGACTGCCGCGCACGAACAACGACCTGGAGCCGTTCTTCGGGTCGTACCGCTACCACGAGCGGCGATGCAGCGGCCGGAAGGCGGCCTGCCCGGGGCCGGTGGTGCGCGGCTCGGTGCGCCTGGTGGCGGCCGCGGCGACCCGCTTGCGCTCGATCGCGGCGTCGGATCTGGTGCCCACCGACCTGAAGGCCTGGCACGATCTCCGCGGCACGTTGGAGCACCGCCAGGCGATACGGACGCTGGGCCGCCGCTTCCGACGCGACCCGCGGGCTTACCTCCAATCGCTTGAGGAGTCTCTCATCAAACAGGCTTTGCCACCCTATAGCTCCCAGCAAACCGGAAAGTGCCTTGGGGCGTAGAAACGGTTGGAACGTCTCGCCCCTCCTCATCCCGGCACACCCATGACGCGCAGCATCGACTTGAGTACCGAGCAGCGGTCGACTTTGCTCGACCGCTACCGCCACGACCCCGACCCCGAGGTCCGCTTCCGCTCCCATATCCTCCTGCTGTTGGACGACGGCCACACCTGGATGACCGTCGCCACGATGCCCTTCTGCAGCAGCCGGACCATCGACCGCTGGGTCAAGCGGTTCCACGCCGAGGGCGTCCAGGGGGTGGCCGGGCACAAGCCCGGCCGACCCTTTCGCCTCGCCGCCGCCTGGGTCAACGTCGTCGTCAAGTGGGTCACCACCAAGACCCCCCGCGACTTCGGCTTCCTCCGCAGCCGCTGGTGCTGCGAGGTGGTGGCCCTCCTGAGGCTCGAACTGCACCATGTCGCGGTCGGCCGCGAGACCGTCCGGAACTGGCTCCATCGCGGGAACCTGGTCTACCGCCGCCCGCGTCCGGTGGTCGGCCCGAAGGACCCCGACCGCCAGGCCAAGCTCGACGCCCTGCGGACGCTGCTGGCGGGCCTGCCCGAGGATGAGACGGCCATCTTCCCGGACGAGGTGGACATCAACACCAACCCCAAGATCGGCTCGATGTGGATGCTCAAGGGGCCGCAGGCCCTCGTCGAGACGCCGGGCAACAACGCGAAACGCTACCTCTCCGGTTCGATCCACGGGCGGACCGGCCAGGTGTTCGTCACCCAGGGGGCTGCGAAGCAGGGCCGGGACACGCCGCTGTTCCTGGCCTACCTCGACGCGTTACGCAGTCGGCTCCGCCGCGACCGCAAGATCCATGTCCTGTGCGACAGCGCCAAGTGCCACACCAGCGAGGCGGTGGCGGTGTACCTCTGGGAGCACCGGGAGCGGATCGAGCTGCACTTCCTGCCGAAGTCCAGCCCGGACTGCAACCCGATCGAGCGGGTGTGGTGGAACCTTCATGACCAGATCACTCGCAATCATCGGTGCCAGTCGATGCAGGAGTTGTTGGACCTCACGTGCACCTGGCTCGGGAGTCGGAATCCCTTCAAGGTCGAGGACGAGGTCTACCGCATCGCCGCGTGATTCACTTTCCGTATTGCTGGGAGCTATTTAGAAAAAAGGAGACTCCTCGCTGATCTCCACCAGCATTTCACGCGGCTCGCTGTGATCGTCGGCTTGTGCCAGGTTGTAGCGTACAGCCCGTCTCCGATCCCTCGGGCTTGAACTCCACAGACCTCGGCGGCGACCAAGCACTCCAAACCGCATCGAGCTTCACGACCACGAACCGGACCAGCGTCCCGCGACGCCGCCACTTGTACCGCACCTTCTCCAGGAACCGGAACAGCCGGTTGGTCCGCTCGACACGGTTGTTCGTCCGCACCCGGCGGTGCGCCGGGCCCTCCAAGTCGGCCATCAGCCTCGGGAACCTCTGCTCGTCAAACTGCTCCATCGCCTTGGCCAGCTCGGGCACCGCCCGGAACGCCGGGTCGTGCACGATCGCCGAGCGACGGCAGCCCGCCTGGTGGAGGTCCTTGGGCGTGTCGAACAGCCAGTAGACCCGATCGGCGAACCGCCGCAACGTCGCCAACGCCGGCAGGTACTCCAGCATCGGCGCCAGATCGGAACGCTCGGCCTCGGTCAGCTTCTCCCGACGCTTGACGATCAGGTGACGACGCCTGAAGACGAAGTGGGCCTTCTCCTTGAGCGTCGGCCCGCGGCGAGCGGCCGCGGCCCTGGCACGCCGGCTCTTGCGGCCCCGCCTCTTCTTGCGTCCGGCCTTGCCCCGACGGGCCATCGCCGCCTTGAGCCTCCGCACGGCGTCCAGGATCAGCCCGTTGATCGACTTGATGACATGGAAGACACACCGCTGGTGGGCGGCCGCCGGCCACAGCCGGCCCAGCAACTCGGGGTAGAGGTTCGAGCCGTCGGTGACCACCGCCCGGGGCATCAACCCCCAGGACTTGAGGTTGCCCAGGAACCGGCGCATGTGATCGGTGTCGTTCTTATCGACCAGGGCGAAGGCCACGGGCACGTCGGCCAGCGGGTCGGTAGCCAGGAGCAGCGTGCAGCGACCCAGGTGCAGCTCGTCGACGCAGAGCGTGCCGCGGAAGTGCTCCAGGACCCGGCGGCGGTGCGCCGCCATGTCGAGGGACGCGGCGTGGTCGCGGAGCACGTCGTAGACGAACCCCGCGGAGAGGTCCAGGAGGAACTCGCGGCGGATCGACACCAACGCCCGCTCGATGCTCATGCCATCCTTGAGCAGGCGGTCGAGCACCAGATCCCGGACCTTGTTGTCGTAGCGGGCCTTGGGCAGGACGCTCTCCGGGCAGTTGCGGAAGGTCGTGCAGCAGTCGCATCGGGCCGTGTACTCGCCGTAGATGATCCGCAGGACGGCGATGGCCTTGGAGGCGACGGTCCGCACGGTCCGGGTCAAGGTCCACTTGCGACGGCCTCGTCGGCCGCACTTCGGGCAGGGGGCCTCCTTGGGGCGCAGCGGACGGGTATAACGATCGGAGTGGGTGCTTCGGTGCCCATGGCTTGTGTCTCTGGTGGTGAGGCCTCGTGTTCAACCTCATTCACCGGGGCGCAAGCCCTATCTTTCAAGCCCGGAACGGCTTAGCGCGGGCCGGCTCCTTGGTGGGGATCAGCGAGGAGTCTCGAAAAAAGGGGCTACCAGGGGGCGAGCCTGAGTTGCCCGAACTGCCGCGAGGCCGCCCGCTTCGTCGGCTACCGCCCCAAGGGCACGCTCTGCTTGCTGGGGCCGATCCGCCCCGAGCGAGCCTACTACCACTGCGCGCATTGCCATCGGGGGCATTGCCCCGGCGATGCCGTACTCGGTCTGGGGGCCGACGACCTGACGCCGGGCGCCGCCCAGGCGGTGAGCCTGGCCGGGGTGATCGTCAGTTTCGCCGAGGCCGCCGAGGAGGTCCTTACCCGGTTGGCCGGGTTGCACGTCTCGGAGGCCACCACGCAACGCACCACCGAGGCGGCCGGCGGGAGTTGGGCCGGCGTCTGGCCGCGGGGCGACCTTCGCCACGCCGCGGGACTGGGTCTGGCACCGCGACGCCGAGGGCAAGACCTGCGATTATGTCTCGCTCGATGCCACGGCCGTGCCGCAGCAAGGCCCCGGCGCCGCCAAGGCCGACGGCCGGATGGCCACGGTCGCGATGGTCTATAGCCCGATCCCCGAGGACCGCGGCCGCTGGGCCCATCCCACGGGGAAGCGGCCACCGTGGCAGGCCCGCTACCTGGCCAGCCTGGAGGGGCAGGCGACCTTGGGCGAACCGTTGCGACGGCAGGCGGCTCAGGTCGGGATGCAGCGTGCGGAGCGCTGGATCGCGTTGATCGGACGGCGGCGACGGCCTGGATGACTGGCTGGCGACGAACTTCGGCCGGCTGGAGGCGGTGATCCAGGATTTCTACCACGCCGCCGAACACCTCGGGGACCTGGCCAAGGCCTGGCATGGCGTCGGCACGGAGGCGGCCGCGACGCAGCCCGAGGCGTGGTCGTATCGGCTGAAGCACGAGGGGGGGCGTGGCAGTGCTGGCCGAGTTGCACACGCTGGACGGCGCCTCGCGGCCGTCGGCCCGCGAGGTGCTGCGCGAGACGGTCACCTGCTTCGAGAACCAGGTCCATCGGATGGACTATCCGAGCTATCGCGCCCGGGGCTGGCAGATCGGCTCGGGGCCAATGGAGTCGGCGTGCAAGACGGTCGTCGGCCAACGGTTGAAGTGCGCCGGGATGCGTTGGGGCGAGCCGGGCTCGGATGGAGTCTGTCATCGCCGTGCCCTGTTCCTGAGCGAGCGCGGCCAGTGGGATGCGTTCTGGGCCACGTACCAAAAGGCCGGGTAGCTCACCCCACCTACTTCAAAGACGCTCAACCCGTCAAAACTCCAGGGAGTGGCTTGGCAACCCACAAGATTTCAATTCGATAATCAAAGGGAAATCATTGGTCTGGAAAAGTTTATGGCAATCAATTCCACGCCAGCCGGAAAAACTTCCGACCGAATGTTTGACATCGGCTTCGGTCGTGGTACTATTTCCCTTGCCGACGGTGATCGCGGCTAACACTCACGAACACC
>CAVVZJ010000024.1:0-27992 GCA_963752755.1 uncultured Planctomycetales bacterium
GGCATTGCCCTCCACCATGTCGTCGCTGATACCAGCGTCGATCATGTCGTCGCCATCGTCGCCGGTGATCCGGTCTTCGCCGTCGCCACCGAGGATGGAGTCATTCCCCGAGTCGGCGTGGACCGTGTCGATGGTGCCGGTGCCGGCGTCGATCACGTCGTTGCCCGGCTCGGCATAGGAGCCCAGGATTCCGATGAGGTCGTCGCCGTCGCCGCCGAGGAGGGTGTCAGTCCCGGCCCCGCCGTTGAGGGAGTCATTGCCGTGCCGCCGTCAATCGAGTCGGCGCCGCCGTCGGCCGGGTCGCTGGCGAGCATCGCGAAGGCTGCAATAAGGGTCGGGCTGGAGCCGACCCCGACCGCGTCCGAGTCGCCTTGCAAAAGGTCCGCGCCCGAACCGCCGGAGATCGAGTCGCTCCCCTGCCTGTCGCCGAGGATCAGGTCATCGCCGTCGCCGCTGATCAGCGTGTCGTCCCCCTGGCCGCCGAGCAGCGTGGCGGGGACGGCCGAAGCGCCGATGATCTCCAGCCGGTCGTCGCCCAGGCCGCCCTGGAGCTGGGAGGCAGCGCCGCCAGTTGTAATCGCGGCGTCGTCCGCCGGGACGTAGGCACGGGCGGCGTCGTTGCCAGCGGCCTAGGACGAGATTGAGGAGGTCGGCGGCGGCCATCTGGGTCAGTCGGACCTGCGCCGCTAGGCCGTTGACGTTCAATGTGCCGCTGGCGGGCTTGGTGATCGTCACCGAGTCATCCGAATCGGTGCCGATGACCCTGCGCGATGTCCTGGCCCGAGTCGGGTCCGAGGTTGAGATCGACGAGGTTGACGTCGGTACCGAGGAGCGACGCGACCGTGAACAGGTCGGGTGCCGAGCCGCCGACGAGGGGCGGACGTGCTCGACGCCGCCGCCAGGTCGAGCGCCGCGTGGAGGATGTCGGCGTTGTCCCACGACGCTGAGACCCGGTTGGACTGGACATCAGAGGGGGCAAGGGTGAAGCGGTTCGTGGCCGACCTCCAGGCCGGTCATCACCAGGCGCGTTCTGGCCCGGCGCCGCCCTCGACCGTGTCGTTGCCGTCGCCCGCGACCCAGAGGAACGTGTCGGAGTCGTCCCCGCCGTACAGCTTGTCGTCGCCGGCGCCGCCCCTGATCTGGTCGTCGCCAGCGCCGCCGTCCAGATTATCGCCCATCGCCCCGCCGGTGATGGTGTCGTCGCCGGCGCCTCCGTTGACCGTCACGGCCATGGACGAGACCGTGGCGGCGTTAACCGTGTCGTCGCCATCCCCGGCCTCGACGATCGTGGGGATCGCCAGCGTGTCGAGGTTGACGGTGCGCCGCCTCCCATCGCGTTAATCTGGATGCGCTCGACGTTCGACGTGTCGTTCACGCTGGTCTGGCCATCGACGCCGATCGTGACGGTCGAAAGGGTCTGGCCGAGGGTGATCGAATTGTCGGCGTCGTTACCATTGACGACAATCTGGTCGAACCCGGTGCCGCCGTCGATCGTGTTGGTCCCGGCCAGCGGATAGAACAGGTCGTCGCCCGCGCCGCCGATCAAGGTGGCGTCGGCCGAGAGCACGTCGTCGCCGTCACCGCCGTTGAGCAGGAGGCGGATCGACGACTCGGCCCCGCTTCGGCCGGTCAGATGGTCGTCGCCGCCGATGCCGAGGATCGTCAACTGGTCGCCGACTTGGCCGTTCGTCTTCGAGGCATTCGAGATGGTCACGGGCGTGCTGAGCCCGGCGACGTTCACCACGCCCGAGGCGTTGCCAGGGGTGACGACCACGTCGTCGGCCTGCTCAGTGCCGTCGAGTGTGACGGAGCTGGCCCCCTGGTCGGAGAGCCGGATGTCCACGAGCCGGGCGGCGGTGGTCGCGAGGTCGCCGACCTTGTACGAGTCGGCCCCGCCGCCCGAGCGGAGGACGATGTGCTCGAAGTCGGCCGCACTGACGCCTCCTCCGTCGCCGAGGGTCAACGCCAGGCGGGTGCCGTCGGCGGACAGCGTGAACTGGTCGCTGACGCCGTCGGCGCCGGTGACGCTAAGCTGGTCCTGGCCGTCGCCGCCTTCGATCGTGTCGTTGCCGTCGCCGTGCTGGTACCCGACCTCGTCGGAACCGTCGCCCGAGTCGATCAGGTCATCGCCGGCGCCGCCGACAAGCGAGTCGTTGCCGGTCCCGCCGTCGAGCTGATCGTTGCCGTCGCCGCCGTCGAGATAGTCCCAGCCGGCGTATCCGTAAAGGACATCGGTGCCGCCGTCGCCGGTCAGGAAGTTATTGCCCGCGGTGCCGTAGACCGTGTCGTTGTCGTCGCCACCGAAGGCGATGTCGTCCGTGCCGTCGGTGAGGCCCGCGACCAGGACATCGTTGCCCGCCTCGCCGTAGAGGACGTCGAGGCCGGCGTCGCCGTGGACGGTGTCATTGCCGGAGCCGCCGTAGAGGAAGTCGTTGCCGTCGCTTCCGGAGATGCGGTCGGCGTCGGCGCCGCCCTGGATTACGTCGTCGCTGGCTTCGCCGTAGAGGTCGTCGAGGCCGGGGCCGCCGTAGAGGTCGTCATCACCCGCGCCGCCGTAGATCGTATCGTTGCCGCGGTCGGCGGGATCGCCCGATGAGTCTGGCGGCGAGCCGGAGGCGAAGTCGCCGTCAAGCGTGTCGGCACCGGCGCCGCCGTCGAGATAATCATCACCGCCGCCGCCGGTTAGCGTGTCGTTGTCATCGCCGCCGAACAGCGTGTCGTCGGCCGCGCCTCCGGTCAGCGTATCCTTGCCGACCCCGCCGGAAAGGCTGGCCGACTTCGTGCCGGCTACGAGGAATCGTCGCCGTCGCCGCCCGTGAAATCGACGAGCACTCCCGTGCCGGCGGCGTCGAGCACGTCGTCGTCCGAGCCGGCGTCGCCCACGACCAGACCGACCCCGTCGAACCGCTGGGTGTAGCCGAACGCCGTGACGAAGACCGAGCCGTTGTCGGGTTGGTCGGGATCGACGGGGCGGACAGGAACACCTCGGCCGTCTGGTCCTCCGAGACGTTGCGCAAGTTCGCCCGATCGCCGACGTTGAGCGTCGACTCGTCGTTCAGCACCGCCAGGGCCGGGTTGATCTCCTCGTCGATCCTCACGCCGCCCGACGCCCCGCCGCCGCCGATGGCCGCGTTGCACCCGCCGTGCCATGCGAGGATCGGGGGCATCGACTTGTAGATCACCTTCGTACTCTCACCCCCGATGAGACCAAACGAGATATTAATCTTCTTTGGAATGCCCAGTGCATCGCCCGCCTGCAGCCGAGGGTGTCCGAGCCCGTCTTGAGCACCCCCGTCGGGTCGGCCTTGATGATCGAGTCCAGTCCGTCCTTGATCGTCTGCTCTGGGTTCTTCGCGAAGTTCTTGAACTGCTCCGACACGTGTGCCCGGTCTTGTTGAAGGCGTCGGAAATCGCCTGGAGGGCCTTGTTGGGGTCGTTGGCATACGTGTAGAGGTGGTCGATGTCGGCCTGGCTGATGACGCCCTTGTCCTTGAGGTAGTTCAGGCTGTTCTTGACGGCGGGGATGTCAAGCAGCTTCTTGGCCGCGAAGACGTAGGGGTTGTTGGCGATGGCGAACTCGACGAGCTGCTGAAGGGTCTTCTTGATCGAATCCAGGTCGAGATTCAGACTCGCCACGGCGAAGAGACTGACCTTCGCCGTCAAGGTTGCGTCGCCCTCGAGGGGGCAGTCGGTGTTGAACTGGTCGAGGTGGACCTTGCTCCGTTGCCGGGGAAATAGGCCTTGGCGTCGGCGACCAGCGACCCCTCGATACCCGGTGCGGGCGTCGATCTACGTTGGCGTCGGCCCCGACTGCCAGGTCCACCGAGAGGTCCGCGTTCGCGGTGAAGATGGGGTTCGTCGCGCCCCTTGCCGACGTAGATCCCCCGCGTGAGGTCGGTCTTGCCGCCGGAATCGGGGAGGAGGCCCCGCGGTCGTACCCGAAGGTCAGGTGGAACCCGACGTCGTTGACGTTGAAGGTGATCTGGAAGTTCGCGGGACGATCCCCACCGCGAAGTTCTGGTTCACGATGTCGAAGGTCAACGGGATGGGATTGCCGTTACTGTCCGTCTTCAGGGCGTTGATCGAGTCGTGGTACTCGAGGAACTTGACGTGATCGCTCCCGAGCAGGAGCTGGAAGATCTTGTTCGGGTCCAGGAGATCGGAGGTGAGGTGATTGTTCGAGGAGTCGGCGAGAAGGGCCTTGAGCGTGTCGAGGGGGCCGGGGTCGCGGCCTCCTCCTTGGGAGGGTGGAATTCAGCGGCACGCTGTCGAGCCAGCCGCCGACGGACCTCAGGTCCGTCGTGCCGCCGCCGATCGAGAAGTCGCCGAAGCCGACCGTGACCGCCGACAGGGCGTCGAGGCGATCGACGAGCAGGAGGACCTGGCTCACCGAGTTGATCGCCTCAACGACCCCCTTGACCGCGTCGGCCTCGTCGCCGCTGAGGAAGTTTGAGCCGGTGTTGAGGAGATTGATCAGCGACGGATCTTCCAGGGCCTTGATCAGGTCGTCCACGACCGGGAAGCCGGTGTCGGGGTTCCCCCCGATCAGCCCCTCGATTTGCTTGCCGACGACGTCCAGGCCGGGCAGGGGATCGCTGAAGGTCTTCGCGAGCTGCACCACCGGTCGGATCTTCTGGAGCACGGAGTTGACTCGCGTCGCCGCCCAAGGCCTTTGCGACGGAGCCGACGTCCAACGTCACGTCGGAGAAGCCCACGGTCGGGGCCTGGCCGAACTGCGAGGCCGGGGCCTCGGCATTTGTCGGCTTGCCGTCGGCGTCGCCGAAGGTCCACCCCAGGTGGAAGTCGGCTGAGAGCTTCGGGTCGAAGCTGCCCGATCCGGTCAGGTTCAACAGGACCGCCAGGCCGAGCGTCACGTCGGCCGCGCCGGCAATCGTCGAGGCCGTCGACAAGGGATCGCCGGAGTGGTACTTCCCGTCCTGGAGATCGACGGCATAGTTCACGTCGAGCAGGTCGGCCGCGCCCGTCGGGGTGGCCGTCACGGTGAATGGGCCGAGCGTCGCGTCGACCGTCGAGAGATTCGACTCGGGGAGTTGGACGTCGAGCTGCAACTCCTCGTCCGACGCGCCGCCGTCGAGATAGAACCCGCTGGGTGCTTGCCGAGGGCCACGTCGAGTGTGTAGTCCAGGTTGACCGTGTACGCGTTCGCGGTGGTGCCGTCGAAGCCAAGGGCGCCCCAGCGCCGCGTCGAACGTCTTCGAGTTGAACGTCGCGTGCCCCTTAGACGGTCACCTCGAACGTATCGGTCGCGACGTTGACGACGTCCGCATTCGGGTCGATCTCGGCCAGGAGGGATTTGAGCTTCGCGACGACCACGGCGGGGTCGGCGGTGTTGTCGTCGCCCGAAGTCGAGAGCGAGGCGGCCTTCGAGGCCGCTACGCCGACGATGCTGCCGTTTGTCCCGGCGAACGTCTTCAGAGCGTCGCCGAGCACCGGCAGGGCGTTGGTCAGACGCGTGCTGGGCGAGCGGCCCACTCTGGAGTTGCAGGACCTCGTGGCCGAGGAAACTGCCCAGACCCGCGTACTGGGTCAGGAGCGTACGATCCTCCAGGATTTCGAGGCCCCGGATCGACCAGACCACGCGTCGCGGATGAGCGGATCGACGGTCCCGACGGTTCCTCGGTTTCGGCTGGCTCATGGGGGGGGCTCCTGGATGAAGACTCAGGGGATGCGGAAACAAAAAAAGACCGGCCGGAGGTGCGCCGACGCCGTGGGGCGTCGTGTTGCGTCTCGGGCCGGTCCACGCGACGGCTGACCGGTTTAGTGCCGGTCCCCCGTCGGATCTACCGGAATCGGAGAGAATCCGCAGGCGTGGGCGCGAGCCGACAAGGATCGCGCCGGGGTATCGGGTCAGCTTGCCGCGCGGGAGGGGGCGAGGGTGAACACGTCGATCGAGTCGCCGTCGCGGGAGGTGTCGCTGAACAGCCCCACGACGTGCTGGCCGGTGAGGCGGCCGATCAGGTCGGCGAGGTCTGGCGCGGGCAGAATCGACGAGCTTCCGCCTCATCTGGCGGACAAGGTCCCAACCGCCCGGTGTATCGACCAGATGCCGCTCGGCCGGGGTCAGCGTGCCGTGCTGACGCACGAGCACCATATCATCGAGCAGGAAGGTCGCGGACCTCGTCGGGGCCTCGTCCCAGGCGTACCCGGTAAAACAGGACCACGGCCGTCGCGATCTCCGCCTCGACCTGTCCGGTTGTTTGCTCAGGGTTTGTTCGATTCCCTTCATTCGTGTGGTGCCGACGCCGTAGGAGGTGGTTGCTCATGGGGGGATGTCCTCCGGGGGACTCGATTCGTAGAATAATGGCCGATTCATATGTGAAGCGGCAAGACTAATCCTTATCTACAAGTGACAGGTCGACAGTATCTTCCTAACCTACCCAATCGACTCTATCGGCGGCGCGACAATGATGCAAGAGTCTTGTCAACTGGGCATGTGCGCGGATGCTGGAATCGTCACCAACATCAAAGACGAACACGAACTTGATGCGATCCAGAGCTAGGACGATGAATGCGGCGAGAATACCTGGCTTTAACCTGCGTCGGTCCGCCAAACCGACGCTTCTGGATCCGAGGGAAATCCGGTCGACCACACCGACGCGAGCTACGGTGGAAGTTCGACGGGTTCAATCGCCGCATCTTTCCGGCCGCTCGGCTGTCTGTCGAAACCTCTCCCGTTCTTCTGCGACAAGCCTTCACTGACCCTTTCGGCGGCTAACGTTCGCGTGAACGGCGTCTGCCCCGGCCCGATCGCGACCCGGTATCCCCCGCCGGGGCCGTGCCACGATCGACCACGGCCTGGGCGTCGCGCTGGGGGACGAGCTGCACAACCAGCTCGGCCGGCCGTTGACCGGCCTCCCCAGCGGCAAGCCGATCGCGGCGGTTCTGGGGTGAGGCCGGACGGGGCCAGCGGTCCCGTCGCCCCCGTCCGGGAAACCCCCTCCCCCCGGTCTCGGCCCCGTTCCCTGTGGGTCACTCCACGCCGACCCAGGCCTGGAACGCGCTTTCATCGACGTTCCGGCCGCTGATCACGGCTACAAGATCGCCGTCCCCGGTCGGATCCACCTGGCCGCTGAGCAAGGCCGCGACGGCGATGGCGCCCGACGGCTCGGTCCTCAGGCCGTGCCGCTCGTACAGCCACCGCATCGCGTCTCGCGTGGCGGCGTCGGGCAACGCGACCGCCCGGTTCACGAGACGCTTCAGTATCGGCCAGTTGAGTTCCCCGACGTCGTACGACAGGAGGCCGTCGCAGATGCTGGCCGGCCGTTCGATGCGGACCCGTCTTCCGGCGGCGAGCGACTGGCAAAAGTCGTCCGCCCCGGCGGGTTCGACCCCGACGATCCGGGCCTGTGGGAACCCGTCGGTGATCGCGATCGCCTGGCCGGCCATCAGCCCGCCGCCGCTGACCGGGCAGACGAAGTGGGAGACGCCGCGCCCCTCCCGTTGCAAGTCGCGGACGACCTCCAGGGCACCGACGCCGTTGCCGGCGATCACGTGGAGGTCGTCATACGGGGACGCCTGGACGGCCCCCTCCCGCTCGGTGATCTCCCGCGTCAACCGGTCCCGTTCGCCGGTCTCGTGGTCGCGGGCGATGTCGTAGGTGCGGACTTCCGCGCCGAAGGACCGCGTCCGTTCGAACTTCACCCGCGGCGCGGTGTCCGGCATGACGACGATCACGCGCCGGTGCAACCGCATCCCGGCGAACGCGATCCCCGAGGCGAAATTGCCCGACGAATGGGCCGCGACCGGTCGGTCCCCGATCCGCCCCAGGTTGTTCGCCATCCAGTTCAGGGCGCCCAGCAGCTTGAAGGAACCCGAAGGCGTCCAGCCGTAATCCTTGAGCCAGACCCGCCGGTCCCCCGGCAGCGCCAGCTCGCGCTCCAGGGCGTACGATCGGATCAGCGGCGCGGGGGAGACGTGCTCGCGGATCACTCGCTCCGCGGCGCGGATGTCATCGACCGTGACCGTCGTATCGGACATGGCAGACGCCTTTGGGGCCGCGAGGGGGGAATTCCGGAATCCGGAGCTGTCGAATCATGACGGCGCGGGATCGAGACAGCCGGTTCACGCGATGATCTCGTGGGCGACCTGGCCGGCGACGTCGGTGAGGCGGAACTCCCGGCCCGCGTACCGGTAGGTCAGCCGCTCGTGGTCGAGCCCGAGCAGGTGCAGAATGGTCGCGTGCAGGTCGTGGATGTGGACCTTCCCCTCGACGGCGTAGTAGCCATAATCATCGGTGGCGCCGTAGCGGAAGCCCGGCTTGACCCCGCCGCCGGCGAGCCACATGGTGAAGCCTTCGGGGTTGTGGTCGCGACCGTCCTTGCCCTGCGCGGTTGGCGTGCGGCCGAACTCGCCGCCCCAGAGGACGAGCGTGTCGTCGAGCAAGCCCCGCGCCTTGAGGTCGGTCAGCAACGCCGCGATCGGCCGGTCCACCTCGCGAGCGTTCCGCTCGTGACCTTCCTTGAGCTTGCTGTGCTGGTCCCACTGGACGTCCGCGTTGCTGTGCGTGACCTGCACGAACCGCACGCCCCGCTCAGCGAACCGGCGGGCCAGGAGACACTGGCGGCCGAAGTTGGCCGTGACCGGATCATCCAGCCCGTAGAGCTTGCGCGTCGCGGGCGACTCGCCGGAGAGGTCCTCGATCTCGGGCATCGCGGTCTGCATGCGGAAGGCCAGCTCGAACGATTCGAGACGGCCCTCCAGCATCTGGTCGGGGCCGGCCTGCTCCAGGTGGTCGCGGTTCATCTCGGCGAGCAGGTCGAGCTGGGCACGCTGGACCCGGGGCGAGAACCGGGCGTTGCTGATGTGGCGGACCCGGGCCTGTTCGGCAGGGACGCTGGCGTTACCCAGTGGCGTCCCCTGGTAGGCGGCCGGGAGGAAGGCCGAGCCCCAGTTGAGCACGCCTCCGTGGGCGAGGGTCGGGCATATCGTGAGGAAACCTGGAAGGTCCTGGTTCTCGGTGCCCAGGCCGTAG
Organism: uncultured Planctomycetales bacterium; assembly: GCA_963752755.1. Lineage (GTDB taxonomy): Bacteria > Planctomycetota > Planctomycetia > Isosphaerales > Isosphaeraceae > CAVVZJ01. The sequence continues at coordinate 8,993 of CAVVZJ010000024.1, forward strand.
GTGATCCAGGAACCCATGCTCGGACGGACGAAGTTGTCGCTGCCGGTGTGCAGCTTCAGCAAGGCGCCGCCGTGGGCGGCGTTGGTGCCGTAAAGCCCGCTGAGGATGCAGAGATCGTCCACGCGACGGGCCACCTCCGGGAACAGCTCGCTGACCTCGATCCCGCTCTCGCCGTACTGGCGGAACTTCCAGGGCGAGGCCAGCAGCTTGCCGGTCTCGGCGAACTGGACGCGGGGCTTCTCGAAGGGCAAGGGCTTGCCGTCGTCGCGACGGAGCCGCGGCTTGTCGTCGAAGGTGTCGATGTGCGATGGGCCGCCCTTCATGAACAGGAAGATGACACGCTTCGCTCGCGCCGCGAAGTGCGGCGGTCGGGGCGCGAGCGGGTTCGGCGACGCGGCGGCGGAAGGCTGGCCGGCCTTCGCCTCCTCGGCCAGCAAGGCGGCCATTGCGATCGAGCCGAAACCCACGGCGGCCTCGCGGAGCATCCGGCGACGGGTGGTCAATCGAGTGGAACGTTGATCCATGACAGGCGCCTTCTCTTACCGAATCGTGACGAACTCGTTCGACGCCAGCACCGCCTGGCAGAGCGCCTGCCAGGCGCCGAGTCGGGAATCCTCCGGGGCTTCCCCGTCCTGCAAGGCACTTTCAAACCGGGCGAGGAACGCCTCCGCCCGTCGCAGCTCGGCCGGCGACGGGGGGCGCCCGTAAGCCCGCACGTACAGGCGGCGAATCCGATCGGCGTCGTCGAGGTCGCGGCGGTCGAGCAGTTGGGTGGCCAGGGCGAGGGCCGACCGCAAAACCAACTCGCTGTTCATCAGGAACAGCGCCTGCGGGGCGACGGTCGTGGTGGCCCGGTCGCCGTCGGGGACGCTCGCGTCGGTGGCGTCGAAGAGCTGGAACATGTCGTACAGGTGATTGCGGACGATCGGCAGGTAAACCGAACGTCGCGGGCTGTCGTAGCTGGTCGCGTCCTTCGAGGTATGGTCGAAGAAGTAGGCCCGGTTCTTGACCTCGAGCAGCGATCCGCCCATGCGACGGTCGAGCCGGCCGCTGACGGCCAGCAAGGCATCCCGGATCGGCTCGGCTTCGAGCCGGCGGACGTTCATCCGCCAGAGGAGCCGGTTCTCGGGGTCAACCCGAGCCGCATTCGCATCGAAGTCGCTGCTCATCTGGTAGGTGCCGGAGAGCAGGATGAGCCGGTGCATCGCCTTGATCGACCAGCCCTTTTCCACGAAGCGGTGGGCCATCCAGTCGAGAAGCTCCGGATGGGTGGGCGATTCGCCGAGCCGGCCGAAGTTGTCGGGCGTGCCGACCAGGCCCCGCCCGAAGTGCCAGCGCCAGAGGCGGTTGACCATCACGCGCGCCGTCAACGGGTGGTCTTCTTCCACCAGCCAGTGGGCCAGCTCCAGACGGCCGCTCTGCGAGTCGCTGAAGGTCGGCGGCTCGGGAGTGGCGAAGACCGCCGGGACGCGCCGAGGGGCAAGCTCGCCCAGGGTTAGGTGACTGCCGCGGATGTGGATGTGGGTATCGGCGACGTTGCCCTCGGTAACGCCCATCGCCGTCGGTAGTTCTGGCGCTTCCTTCTCCAGGGTGGCCAGCTCCTCGCGCAACCTCTTGAGCGTGGCCGCCGTCTCCCCGGCCAGGGCCGCCGCGGCGGAGCCTTCAGCCGCCGCGGCCTCCTTTTGCTGCTTCTGCCGCTCGACGAGCTGGGCGATCTCCTTCTTCTTCGCGGCCACCTTCGCGTCGTACTCGGCATGGAGCGAGCGTTCCTCCTCGCTGGCGAGCGAATTCTCATGCCAGCGGGCGACCTTCGTGAAGGTCTCCATGGTCCGGGTGCTCTTGAAGATCCCGGCGAGGGCGTAGTAGTCGGCCTGGCGGATCGGGTCGAACTTGTGGTCGTGGCATCGGGCGCAGCCGAGGGTCAGGCCCAGGAAGGTGCGGCCGACGGTGTCGATCTGCTCATCGACGATGTCCATCTCCATCTTCTTCTCATCCACTTCGGCCAGCACCTTCGGCCCGAGGGAGAGGAAGCCGGTCGCGATCAGCCGCTCGTGCTCGACGACCGGCGAATCGGACGGCGAGAGCAGGTCGCCGGCGAGCTGTTCGAGGACGAACCGGTCGTAAGGCTTGTCGGCATTGAACGCGGCGACGACGTAGTCGCGATAGCGCCAGGCGTTGCCGTGGGCGACGTTCTCATCGAGACCGTTGGAGTCGGCGTAGCGGGCCAGGTCGAGCCAGTGACGGCCCCAGCGCTCGCCGTAGTGGGGCGATTCGAGAAGCCGGTCCACGACCCGGGCGAAGGCGTCGGGGGACTCGTCGTCGAGGAAGGCGTCGATCTCCTCGGGGGCGGGCGGGAGGCCGGTCAGGTCGAACGTCGCCCGTCGGATCAAGGCCCTTCGGTCGGCCGGAGGTGCTGGCGTGAGTCCCTTCGCTTCCAGACGGGCGAGGATGAACCGATCCAGGTCGTTGCGGGGCCAGGCGGCATCGGCGACCTCGGGGACGGGCGGGTCCACCGGCGGCCGGAAGGACCAGGGGACCTGATCCGGCTCGACCTCGGTCGATTGCCGCGGGTCGATCGGCCGGCCCGCGTCCGCGACCTCGCGCGGGCTGGGGGCTCCCATCACGACCCAGCGGTTCAGCAAGGCGATCTGGCGATCGTCCAGCTTGCCCCTGGGCGGCATCTTGAGGAACTCGTCCTCGTGGCGGACGGCCGAGATCAGGAGACTGTTCTCCGGATCTCCAGGCGTGACCGCCGGTCCGAGGTCGCCCCCCTGGAGCCAGCCCTCCCGGGTGTCCAGGCGGAGGTGGCCCCGGAGCCGCTTGCTCTGGGCGGAGTGGCAGCTGTAGCAGTGCTCGGCCAGGATGGGCCGGATCTCCTTCTCGAAGAAGTCCGCACCGGCGGCCGACGATCCGACCACCTCCTGGGCTTCGGCCGGCGGGACCGCGGCGACCGACAGCAGGGCAATCGCGAGCCAGCGGCCCGCACAGCACCCCGGAATCCCCATAAACCAACCGATGCTGAGGCGCTTCCGGTGGGGTCTCATCGTACTTGCGTCCCGACCCACTGCCACCCTCCAAAAAGATTCCAACCGACCCACGACGGCCTGTTCGCCACCTTTTCGCCCTTTCAGGTTAAACAACATTTGGGCATCATACCACAGAAAATCTGAGGATCCGGCGGGCCTGCTGCAGAGCCTGACATGGGATCAGGCTTCTCGATCGGATCGCGGCAACGTGGTAAGCTCCAGGGAGGCGAATTGTCGAGGAGTGAAGCCGGGCTGTCTCACCAACCTGCCCAACGAGTCCATCGGCCATCGAAGACGCCATGAAATTACGAACGAGGTCGCTTGCGGTCCGGACGATCCTCGCGGTAATCGCGGGCTCGCTGGCGAGCGGGATCATCCCGAATGCGGTTGTGGCCCAGGAGCCGCCGGCCGACGACCGGGTCGCGACGCCAGGCCCGTCGGACTATCGCACGAAGATCAAGCCGATTCTCCAGGCTCGCTGCTATGCCTGTCATGGGAGCCTGAAGCAGCGCGCCGGACTGCGGCTCGACACGGCGGAGCTGATGCTGCGGGGCGGGGACTCCGGGCCGGCGATCGTGAGGGGCAACGCGGAGGAGAGCCCGCTCATCGAGCGAGTGTCGGCGGACGACCCCGAGTGGCGGATGCCGCCGGAGCACGAGGGAGAGCCCCTCTCCGCCGACGAGATCGCTCTCTTGCGGGACTGGGTCGTGGCCGGGGCGGTGGCGCCCGAGGACGAGCAGGCCGAGGCGGATCCCCGGGACCACTGGGCGTTTCGCCCGATCGTTCGCCCTTCGGTACCGCGCGTGGAGCGGGCCGATTGGGTGAGGAATCCGATCGATGCGTTCATCGCGCGTCGGCATGAGCAACTCGGCATCTCGCCGCAGCCCGAGGCATCGCGCCCGGAATTGCTGCGGCGCCTGTCGATCGACCTGATCGGACTACCACCCGAGGCTGAGCACCTCGCGGAGATCCGGAGCAATGGCGACCCGGGCTGGTATGGGCGTGCTGTGGACCGCCTGCTGGACGACCCTCGCCACGGGGAGCGATGGGCGAGGCACTGGATGGACGTCTGGCGATACAGCGACTGGTGGGGCCTGGGCAATCAGTTGCGAAACAGTCAGAAGCACATCTGGCACTGGCGCGACTGGATCGTCGAGTCTCTGAATGCCGACTTGCCGTATGACGAGATGGTGCGGCTCATGCTCGCGGCCGACGAGCTCCGCCCCGACGACCTGGATTCTCAACGAGCGACCGGCTACCTGGCCCGGAATTACTTCCTGTTCAACCGCAACCAGTGGATGGACGAAGTCGTCGAACACGTGGGGAAGGGCTTCCTGGGGCTCACGCTGAACTGCGCGAAGTGCCACGACCACAAATTCGACCCGATCTCGCAGCGGGATTATTACCGGATGCGGGCCTTCTTCGAGCCGTATCATGTGCGGCTCGACATGGTGCCCGGCGAGCCCGATCTGGAGCGAGACGGGATTCCCCGCGCTTTTGACGGTCAGATTGACGCACCGACCTACCGATTCATCCGGGGCGAGGAGAGCAATCCGGATAAGTCCACCTCGCTCGCGCCGGCCGTCCCGCCGATGCTCGCCTTCGAGCCGCTCCGAGTCGAGCCGGTCCCGCTTCCCGTCGAAGCGTGGCAACCCGAGCGACGCACATGGGTCTTCGAGTCCTACCGCGCCGCCGCGACCCGGAAGCTCTCTGACGCGGCGGCGAGGATCGCCCCGGCTCGCGCGAAACTCGCCGCGGCCGAACGCGGCCACGCCGACGCAGGGCGATGCGAACCGGGCTCGGACGAACAGTCCGTCGAGGCGACGACCCCTGCCGTGATCGAGGCCCGGCTTGAGTTGACGGTTGCCGAGCTCAAGATGTCGGCGGCACAGGCCGAGTTGAAAAGCGTCGAGCGACGCGCCGAGGCCATGCTGGCGGTATGGAAATCCTCGCCTGAGGGGGCCGAGGTAGCCGAGGCCGCGAAATGCGCGGTGCTCGCCGCGGCGCGGGCGGAACGCGAACACGCGGCCGCCCTGGCGCGTGTCGCGAACGCCGAGGCGGAGCTTCGGCTCCACCGCGAGGGGGCCGATCGGAAGGAGGCGGTTGAGAAGGAGGTGGCCTCGACCCGCGCGGCGCTCGATAAGGCGCTTGAGGCGATCGAGGACCCGGGCGAGCAGTACGCGAAGCTGGTCGGCGCGCGGTGGAGCCCGACGCGGTTCCTGAACTCGGGGAAGGACGACCCGGAGGTCACGTTCCCGCCGATCAGCAGCGGCCGACGCCGGGCCCTGGCCGAGTGGATCACCGACCGGAGGAATCCGCTGACGGCCCGCGTGGCCGTGAACCAGATCTGGATGCGGCACATGGGCGTCCCCCTCGTGGCGACGGCCACCGACTTCGGCCGTAAGGGCCGACCACCGTCGCATCCCGAACTGCTCGACTGGCTCGCGGCGGAACTCATCGAGAGCGGCTGGAGCATGAAACATCTCCACCGCCTGATCGTCGAGTCGGCGACCTACCGGCTGTCGTCCGCGGCCAAAGGGGCGGACGTGGCCCTTGCGAGAGACCCCGACAATGCGGCGTACTGGCGGCGCACGGCCGGGCGGCTCGAATCGCAGGTCGTCCGCGACGCCATCCTCTCGCTCGCCGGGACGCTGGATGCCTCCATGGGCGGCCCGCCCGTCCCGCCATCGGCCCAGGCCGAATCCACGAGGCGTAGCCTCTACTTCTTCCACTCGAACAACGAGAGGAACCCGTTCTTGACGGCGTTCGACGAGGCGGCCGTCACGGAGTGCTACCGTCGCGAGCAGAGCATCGTGCCCCAGCAGGCGCTGGCTTTGATCAACAGCCGACTCGTGCTCGACGCGACCCGGCCGATCGCAGAACGGCTCACGCGGCAGCTCGATTCCAACGCCGGCCCGGCCGACGACCAGGCGTTCGCGCGGCTGGCGTTCCTGGCGCTCCTGGGCCTCGAGCCCGACGAGGCGGAGGTCGTCGCTATGACGCGTGCCCTCGCGGCGTGGGAGGAACTGCCGGAAGCGGGGCAGGGACCCGAGGCGAGCCGATTCTGGGCGGGCGAACCTGATCTGGGCCCTGTTGAACCACAATGACTTCGTGACACTCCGGTGAATCGGCCGGGCCACCCGGCGCACTCGACCCGACGGAGCCTCTGATGTCCGTGAAACGAGCAGGACCGCCAGGTCCCGTCCCCGACGCGTCGCGCATTCCTGTCCGGCTTCGCTTCGCTGGCGGTCGGGGCCATGCTGCACCGCGACGGCTTCGCGAGCGACGGCGCCTGGACGCCGCCCGACGGCCGGCCGCACTTCCCGCCCAGGGCCAGGAGCGTCATCTGGCTATTCATGAACGGTGGCGTGAGCCACGTGGAGAGCTTCGACCCGAAACCGATGCTCACGAAGTACGCCGGCAAGACGATCGCGGAGACGCCCTTCGCCGACGTCCAGGACCCCAAGCGGCTGGCGCTCGAGCGGCTCGTCGTGCCGGACGGAAACGGCAATCAGCGCAACACGCTCTACCCGCTCCAGGTCGGGTTCCGGAAGCACGGCGAGAGCGGCATCGAGATCAGCGACTGGTTCCCCCATATCGCTCGCCACGCCGACCGACTGGCGATCGTGCGCTCGATGTGGACCACCGACAGCAACCACGGTGCCCAGACGCAGTTCCACTCGGGCCGGCATCGGAACGACGGCGAATTCCCCACCCTGGGCGCCTGGGTCCATTACGGGCTGGGGTCGCTGAACGAGGACTTGCCCCAGTTCATCTCGTTCGGGACGCGCGAGTACTGGAACAGGCGGGATGGCCATTACCTCGGGCCGGCCCACGACGCGGTGCCGTTGCGCATCGACCCGGATCGACCCCTCGATTTCGGCGCCCCCGAACGGGCCGTCTCCGCACGCGCGAGGGAGACCGGCGTCGGGCTGATCGAGGAGCTCAATCAACTTCGAGCGTCCTCGTCGCCGCGTGATGACATGCTAGCGGTGCGCGTCGCCTCGTACGAGCTGGCGTTCCGCATGCAGCGGTCGGTGCCCGAGGCCATCGACATCCGCCGGGAGAGCGACGAGACGAAGTCGCTCTACGGGCTCGACCTGCCGCATTGCCGCGAGTTCGGCATGCAGATGCTGGCGGCGCGTCGGCTGGTCGAGCGGGGCGTGAGGTTCATCCAGGTCCAGCACGGCGGCGGCGGTGCCGGCGCATGGGACGCCCACGGCGGCCTGAAGGCGAACCACGAGGCGAACGCCCGCGCGGTCGATCGGCCGATCGGCGCCCTCCTGGAGGACCTCCGCCGGCGCGGCCTCCTGGACGAGACGCTCGTGATCTTCGCCACCGAGTTCGGCCGCACTCCGGGTACTCAGGGCTCTGACGGCCGAGACCACCACATCTTCGGCTTCAGCGTCTGGATGGCCGGCGGCGGGATCAAGGGGGGCGTGGTCCACGGCGCGACCGACGAGATCGGCTTCCATGCGGTCGCGGACCGCCATTACGTGACCGACATCCATGCCACGATCCTGAAGCAACTCGGGCTCGACTCACGCCGGCTGGAGATCCCGGGCCGCAAGCGCCTGGACATCGATCATGGCAGGCCCATCGACGCGATCCTCGCGTGAGATCGGTCCGCCGAATCGAGCGACATCGGCCGCCCGAGCATCGGCAGATAGAACCCTTCGGAAGGAACCGACTGGTTCGAAAAGCACACTGGCGAGATGGGATGCCGAGCCGCACTGCCCACGATCTGCCACGAGTCCTCGCCCTTAAGAAACTATCTCAGAACCTACATTGGGCAAGAAGAGCGAAGGTGGAAAAGGGGACTGGCTCCGGAGCGAGCGAAGCGTAGCGCAGGTGCCTGTCCCCTTTTCCGCCGAAGCGGGCTCGGTTGGACCTGCGCCGGAAAAGGGGACAGGCACCTCGAAGACTCGGAGCCAGTCCCCTTTTCCCTCATGCCCCGGTTCTGAGATAGCTTCTAAGCGTCCGTACCGTCTCACGCGCGAATGGGCCGTGGAGCAACCCGGTTGACACTCGGGATTGGCAACGGCCTGGCGCGCTTCGGTCCGACAAGCCGAGATTGGTTGATCGGAAGTACCCTCGGGCGACAAGACCGATTTCGATTGAGTCCAGGTTGATTCGGACGAGCCGGCCGGAGGTCGGGTCGAAGTCCACGCTGCAGGAGCCTCGCCTGTGGGCCGTTGCTCGGGTAGTTTTTGATCGTTATTCTGGCGCCCTGGCAACCGCGCGGTCTTCGCTGGCTGGGTCGCGGTCATGGTGGTCCTGATCCAGGCCTGCTTTGCGACCTCGACCTCGACCTCCTTCCTGTGGTCGGCCATGATCGGCCGTGTGACGACCATGACCGTGAGTTCCCTCGAGAGCCGACTCGAACCCACGCCTCCCCAGGGTCAGATCGACGGGTTGACATGGTGCACGCTGAAGACCTCCGAGGCCGGACCCGCGGAACAGCAGGCCTGATCCGCTGTGGCACTTCCTCCATAATGCCGAGAAAACCAGCGGAGATCGACGCGATGACGCTCCCAGAAAACCGGCCGTTCACCCGTCGTTCGCTCCTGTCCCGCGCGGCGGGAGCCGCGCTCGCCGGAGCATTCGGGGGATGGGATCCTTCGAGGAAGCTCCTGGCCGCCGACGCGATATCTCCCCTGGCGATCGGCACCCGCCGCGAGCTGTTCCTCGACGACCTTCTGATCGACGGCTTCGCGGGGAAGGCCGACCTTCGGTTGCATCACCCTCAGCCCCGAGAGGTTGTGCTCGTCCATGATGAGCCGTGGGAAGGGAGTGGCAGCGGCTACCACAGCGTTTTCCAGGACGGACGCCTCTACCGGATGTATTACAAGGCCTGGCACCTCGAAGTCTCGCCGGGGAAGGTCCGAACCGACGCTCATCCGCTCTACTGTTGTTACGCCGAGAGCGAGGACGGGATCCATTGGCGGAAGCCCACGCTCGGCCTGGTCGAGTTCCGGGGCTCGAAGGACAACAACATCGTCCTCGCCAGCGGAACCCGGGGACCGCTCCACGTCGACGCCGGCCACCCCGCCGTGTTCCGGGACGATAACCCGGCCGCCCCCGCCGACGCCCGCTACAAGGCGTTCGTCCGCTCGGCGGAGCCGAACGGGCTGCTCCCGTTCCAATCGCCCGACGGCCTGCACTGGACGCCCATGAGCGATGGTCCGGTCATCACGGATGGGGCGTTCGACTCGCAGAACCTCGCCTTTTGGGACGCGGAGCGCGGGACGTATCGCGCTTACTGGCGATTCTTCACCAACGCCGGAAAGCGCCGCAGTATCCGCGCGATCCGGACCGCGACCTCCACCGACTTTCTCCACTGGAGCCACCCGACCGATCTGTCGTACGTCGACTCGCCCCCCGAGGAGTTGTACACCAACCAGGTGAAGCCGTATCACCGGGCCCCGCACATTCTGATCGGCTTCCCGACGCGGTACATCGACCGCGGTTGGTCCCCTTCCATGAGGGCCCTGCCGGAACGCGAACACCGAGAAATGCGGTCCTCGGGCAGCCCCCGCTACGGGACGGCGCTGACCGAGGGGCTCGTGATGGCCAGCCGGGACGGCGTCACTTTCACGCGATGGAACGAGGCGTTTCTGCGACCGGGGATCGAGCGCCCGGGGTCATGGAACTATGGGCAGCAGTATCTCGCCTGGCATCTCGTTGAGACGCCCGCGAACCTCGATGGCGCTCCCCCGGAACTGTCGCTCTACGCCAGCGAGAGTTACTGGACCGGCACGAGCAGCGCCCTCCGCCGCTACACGCTCCGCCCGGACGGTTTCGTCTCGGTCAGCGCCCCGATGCGCGGGGGAGAGTTGGTGACGAAGCCCCTGACCTTCGAAGGGAGCCGACTTCTCCTGAACGTCTCAACGTCGGCCGCCGGTACGGTCCGCGTCGAGGTCCAGGACCCCGACGGCAAGCCATTCCCCGGCTTCACCTTGGCCGACTGCGACGATCTGTTCGGCGATTCCCTCGACCGCGAGGTGACGTGGAAGGGTCGCGCCGACGTTGGCTCTCTGGCCGGCAAGCCTGTCAGGCTTCGGTTCGTGATGCGGGACGCCGACCTGTATGCCCTCCGCTTCTCGAAGGACGGACAGTGAGCCTCTCCCTTCGAGATACGCCCTCGACCGCGAAGACTCTCGACATGCCTTGTCTGATGCCGGATTGAAAACCGAGAACATGACAACTCTTTCCCCGGGGGGATTTCCATGAATCGCCATCTTGGCCCGGTGCTCGGTACGGCGGTTTGCTTGACGGCCCTCGCAGCCGTGGGGCGGTGCGCGGCGCCGGACGCACCAGCCTGGAAGGCCGGGGTCGCCAGCGTCGCAATCACGCCGGAGAAGGGACTCTGGATGGCCGGCTACGCCTCGCGGAACCGGCCGGCCGAGGGGAAGGAGACCGACCTGTATGCCAAGGCGCTGGCGATTGAGGACGTTGATGGGTCGCGCCTCGTTGTCGTCACGCTCGACCTCATCGGCGTGCCGCGCAGCCTGCGAAAGAATCTGGAGAAGCGCTGCGGCGAGGCCTACAAGCTGCCGCCGGAAGGCCTCTTGCTGAACGCCTCGCATACGCACAGCGGTCCGGAATTCCGGGTCGGCCGCATCCCCTGGGACGACGGCAACCTGAAGCCGTCCCGGGACAGCCAAGCCTACGGCGAGCGGCTGGAGGAGCAACTCTTCCAGCTGATCGGCGAGGCCCTCGACCGCCTGAGCCCCGCCAAACTCGGGTACACGCACGCGCGAGCCGGCTTCGCCATGAACCGCCGCCTGCCCACGCCCAGTGGCTATCAGAACAGTCCGAATCCCGACGGCCCCGTGGACCAGTCCGTGCCGGTGCTCCGCGTTGAGGGTGAAGACGGGAAGCTCCGCGCCGTCCTGTTCGGCTATGCGTGTCACAACACCTCACTGTCGCTTTACCAGTGGAACGCCGACTACGCCGGCTACGCGCAGGAGTTCGTACAGGCCGAACACCCGGGCACGGTCGCGTTGTTCCTGATGGGATGCGGCGGCGACCAGAACCCCTATCCGCGCAAGACGGTCGAGCTGGCTCAGCAGCACGGCCGCGCCCTCGCCAATGCCGTCGAGACCGCACTCTCGGTCGCGCCCCGCGAGGTGAACGGTCCCTTGCGATCGGCGTACGGGGAAGTGGACCTCGACTACGACGCCATCCCGACACGCGAGGAGTTCCGGCGACGCCTCGATTCCCGGAACAAGGTCGAGGCCGACCACGCGAAGCGCTTTCTCGCCCGGCTCGAGGCCGGCGAAGAACTCCCCACGAGCTACCCGTGTCCCGTGCAGGTCGCCCGCCTCGGAGACGACCTCGTGCTGGTCGCCCTCGGCGGCGAGACGTGCGTGGACTATTCGCTCCGGCTCAAGCAGGAACTCGCGGGCCAGGCCGCCGTCTGGGTCGCCGGCTACAGTAACGACGTGATGGGTTACATCCCGAGTCGTCGGGTCCGCGAGGAGGGGGGCTACGAGGCCACCGAGGCGATGCGCTACAGCCGAACTCACCCCGCCCCCTGGGCGCCCACGCTGGAGGAGAAAATCATCGAGAAGGTCTACGAGCTCGACCGCCGTCTGAGCCGTTGATCGCCGAGGCGCCTCGTTTCATCCCTCGGGACGGGGGCCCCGGGTCCGATCGCGATCGGTGCCGAAGTGGCTTGCCATCCGCGTTCGGTCCGTCGCCGAGATCCTCGCCGACCTCGGCTTCAACTGGCTCTTCCTCGACGGCGAGCACGGACCGCTGGAGACGCGAGAGATCCTGGCGATCCTCCAGGCCGTCGGGGATCGCGTGGCGTGCCTGGTGCGGGTCCCGGACGCCGAGGAGACCCCGATCAAGAAGGTCCTCGATCTCGGCGCCGAGGGGATCATCGTGATGAGGCGCCACCGACACGCATCGCCGGAGCAGCGCGGCGTCCAGCGGGCCGATATCATCGATCGTGTCCACCTCGTCGCCGACAGACGGAAGCGTGTTGTACGGTCACGACGCAATCAATTCGGTCCCCTCGCGATTACTCGGATGTTGACGCCGAACCCTCAACGGCCACCGAGGGCGCGGGGTAGGCTTCAGTGCCCGCGACGCACGGCCTCCGCCAGCTCGGCTCGGGTCGGGGTGGTCCAGAGTCGACGCTCCAGGTACGGCGGCAAGCTCGTCGGCGGGATCGGCTCGCCAGCGGCGGGAGATGTCCCGGGCCGCGGCGGGGCGGTTAACCCGCGTCCGGCCTGCGACGGCGAGACAGGGATCATGAGGCGCGTGACGCGGTCCCCTGAGGGATAGCGGGTCGCGGTGGCGACCGGAGACCGGGTTCGCCCCCCTCCGCGTCGGGCGAGGTCGAGCAGGTGGCCGGGGGCGAGGTCCGGCTCGGCGGCCTTGAGGACCGCGACGATGCCGGCGAAGTCGGCCGCGGCGACCGAGGAGCCGGCCAGCAGGGTGCCGTTGCTGAAAAAGGCCTCGGCATGCTCGAGCAGGACGTCAGGCTTGACCCGGCGGTCCTCGGTCGGCCCGACCGAGGAGGTCGGATCCGCCGCGCCAACCGTCAGGACAAGCGGGTGATCGGCCGGCGGGAACAGCTCGCCCTCGTGCGAGGCGTCCACGAACTCGACCGCCTCGACCGGCTCTCGGGTGCCGGGCCGAACGTACGACTCACGAGCGGCCGTCACCAGGACACGAACACGATCCCCCTCGCGGAACGCGCCTCCTTTGGCAAGGACGCGGATCCGATAGGCGCGATCGGGGTCGGGGGGGATGATGATGGGGTCGGCCGGGAGGTCCGAAAGGACCACGCGCTCGCGAGGGTTGCGGCTCTCACCCGGGCCCGCGACGCGATCGCCGGAGACCTGAACCAACTCGCCAGCGCCGACGCGACGGCCCGCCCAGTCCTCGACGTAGAGGTCGAGATCCTTCGTCGTGCCGGCGTCCTCCGCCTCTCGATAGTCGTTCCAGGTGAGCGTGACAGTGACCGTGTTCTCGTCCAGGTGGTTGTGGAATCGCAGGGCGGCGATGTCACCCCCCTTGCCGAGGCGAAGATAGCCGTCGCTCAGGATGCGCACCGGGGCGTTGTGGACCTTGCCGCCGAAGTTGCCGGCGGCGTTGATCCAGAGGATGCCCGCGGCGAGCGCCTCGTCGACGATCCGATTGATAAACCCCCGACCGTCGCCGTTCCCGCCACCCTCGAAGGAGCCGCTGAACAGGATGATGTCGATATCCTGCTCGACGGCGTACCGCACGGCCCGCCGGAGCATCGTCGGGCCATTCGCGTTGAGCAGGTAAAACCGCGGCCCACCCGGGTAAGAGCCGGTGACCGCCCAGACGATCTGGGCCATCGCCCGGCCGTGGCTGTTGCCCGGCTCGAACGGCTTCCGGTAGTCGGGGTCGCCCAGGTCGGCGTGTCGGGCCACAAAGGCGGGGTCATAATGCTCGACAATCACCGCGTTCGCGGGCAAATAGCCCCGGCCGAGGCCCGCGCCCGCGAAGCCGTAGTCCAGCACGGCGACCTTCAGCGCCTGGACCCCCGAGACGTCCCGATACTCCGCGACCAGCCCGAGCCGAGCCCTCCGCTGCCGGACGTCGGCCAGGTGTGCCGGGGCTATCGGACCACGAGAGAATTCCTGAGGCGCCGCCGGTGTGCCGGCCGACGCCAACGCCAGGAGTGCGAGCAGCCCGACCGTCGCGATTCGGCGCATGGGTCTCCCCGGCACGCGAGCCGCCCCGCGCACGAGGGCGCCGGGGCTACGGCTGAGACGCACGGTCGACCGTGTTCGAGCAGGCATCGACAGGACCGGAAGGTCACCAGTAGCCCCAGCCGCCGTAGCCGCAGGTGCGATACCCGCCGTAGAACCCGCCCAGGCCGTAGCCGAGTCCGCCGTAGCCGAAACCGCCATAGCCGAGTCCGCCATAGCCGAGCCCGCTGTAGCCGAAACCGCCATAGCCAAGCCCGCTGTAGCCGAAACCGCCGTAGCCGAGTCCGCCATAGCCGAGCCCGCCGTAGCCGAGACCAAAGCCTCCAAGCCCGCCATAGCCGAGACCGCCATAGCCGAGCCCGCCGAAGCCGCGACCAAAGCCTCCGAACCCGAAGCCACGCCTCCAGCCGCAGGCCTGGGTGGGCGTCTCGGCGTCCAGTTCACCTGACGGCCTGCCGGCGTCTGAGGACGACGCGGGAACGGTTGTATGGAGGTCGTCCGTAGCGACCGCCGGCCTGGTGGGGGCCTTCGGCCCAAACTCCTTGTCCAGTTCACCCGCCGCGACGGGCGCCGCGGCCAGCAAGGCCATGGCCAGGCATCCGATGAGTCGAGACACGAGTCGCCTCCTGGATCGGGACCGATTTCCTGATCTGTCGCCGCTATTCTTATTCTTACGCGGTTACCGCACCCGTGGCAACACCCCGATCATCCCCCACGAGGTGGCCCATGTCCCAGGATGCCGCGTCGGACTCTTACGAACTCCTCGTCTGTTATGCCCACAAGGATGATCGCGGCGAGCACGCCGGTAAGGTCTCGGCGCCAGTCGAGACGATCAGAGATGAGTATTTCCGCCGTGGCGGTGAAGAAAGCTCTCGACGGATGGCTCCGTTACAGCACTCCATATCGCCGGAATGCCTCCGTCACCGTCATTCCCTCCGCCAGTGCCCGACGCACCAGGTTTTCGCCCCGAACCTTCTCCTCCGCCCGCGCCAGCGTCTCCTCCACCACCGCCTGGGGGATCGTCACGATCCCATCATCATCCGCAAGCACCAGGTCCCCCGAGCGGACCTGCACACCTCCGCAGACGATCGGCACGTCATGCTCCGCGACATCGATCCGACCCAGGCTGTCGGCCGGATGCACGCCCCGGCAGAAAACGGGAAAGCCCATCGCCTGAATCGCCTGCGTATCTCTCGTGTAGCCATCAATCACCACCCCCCGACACCCCCGATACCGAGCCGCGGTCGAGAGCAGTTCCCCCCAGAAGCTTGCGTGGCACTCCGAGACGACCATCACGTCCCCCGCCCGCAGATCATCCACCGCCGCCATCTCTCCTTGATAAGGCTCAGTCGGCGCAACCTCCGGAGCCGGTATCGTCCGCACCGTCCTGGCCACCCCGGCACACCGAGCCCCCGAAAACAACGGCCGGATCTCGGCCCGCATGGCCTGATCCCGGTATCCCAGCCGATCGAGCACGTCCGCCACAACCGGCGTATAGAGCCCCGCCAGCCGCTCGATCCACCCTCGTGCCTGTCCTTCCTCAACCATCATCGCATCGCCCTCCACCCTTGAGATCCGTGCGTGGATTCTACCCAGCCCCCGCAACCGTCTCCAGCATTCCATCAACACGCAGGAGACTCCACCAGGCTCAGGAGCGGGTTCCCTTATGCCCCCGGCCGGCTTTCAACCGGTCAGGCCCTCAACCGGCCATCCTCCCTGATTGACACACGCGAATTCCCCCTCTAACCTTGGTCTCAAGGTCGAGCCCGGACCACTCTTTGCGAGGAGTCCCCGATGCCAGCCTCGATACCGGAGCCAGGGACGACTCGGAATCGTCCCCCTGGGCTCGAATCCCAGGCTCGCTCCTCGGCGGTTCCGATCGCCATCGCTTTCCTCCTGAGCTTGCACCCGGTCATCGGTCTGGCCGAGGACCCTGCCCGATCCCTCTCGTTCCTCGACGTCACCCGGTCCGCCGGACTCCTGGAACCCCTCGCCGGTCTGATGGGCCACGGAGCCGCCTGGGGCGACTTCGACGCCGACGGTCATCTCGACCTCTTCGTCGGCGGGTTCTGCGACCGACCCGATGCCGAGTACCGGCCCGCCTCCGGTCCCGTGCCCTCCCGGCTCCTGCGCCAGACAGGGGAAGGCCGGTTCGAGCCCGTGCAGCCGTCCGCCGCCGAGTTCTTCGGCCGAACCAGCGGGGCCGTCTTCGTGGACCTCGACAACGACGGCGATCTCGACCTCTACGTCGCCAACAACGCTCGCTCCCGATCCACCCGCACCGAGGCCCCTCAGCGCTCCGCCCAGTTGCTCCAGAGCCGGCTTTTCCGCAATGATCGCGGCGCCTTCTCCGATATCACCGACTCCAGCCGAGCCTGTCCCTCGTCTCTCCACTCCGCCCGCAACATCGGCGTCCTCGACTTCGACAACGATGGATTTCTCGATCTTTTGGTTCTCGAAGATCGGTTCGTCGGCCGGGGTCAATCGCCCCGTTCCGTCCTTCTGCGCAACCGGGGCGACCTCACGTTCGACGACGCCAACCGTTCCGCTCACCTGCCCGACGACCTGCATGGCCTGGGCCTCGCCATCGCCGACCTCAACGGCGACCGCCACCCCGACTTCTTCGTCGGCCACTCCAATCGCCTTTTCCTGAGCGATCCGGGTTCAACCTATCGGGAGGCCGTCGAACTTTCCGACGTCTTTGACCACCACCCGACGGACGCCGAGGACTGGCCCTGCGGCGCCGCCTTCGCGGACCTCGACCTCGACGGAGACCTCGACCTCGTGGTCTCCACCCATCACGCCCCGGCCCGCAACCACGCCTACCTCAACGACGGCCTGGAGGCTGGAATTCCCCGCTTCCGGGACGTCACCGCCGCCGTGGGCCTGGGCGACGAGGTTCCGGTCAAGTGCCCCCACGTCGAGGTCCAGGACTTCGACAACGACGGCTGGCCCGACATCTTTTTCTCGGCGGGCTGGCGCCAGCCAGATGGCTCGACCATGCCCCTGATCTTCCGCAACGACGGTCTGCGCGACGGTCTACCCCGCTTCCGGCCTCCCCGTCCGATCCAGCCGCCGATGGTCTACTACCCCGCCGCCCCCTCCGCCGACTTCGATCGCGACGGCCGTCTGGACCTCTTCCTCACCAACTGGTTTTCGGACGACCATTCGCACCTCCTCCGCAACACCAGCCCCATCCGCCACTGGCTCGATGTCCGCGTCCTCGGTCTTTCCATCAACCGCATGGGGATCGGCACGCGCATCGAAATCTACCGCCAGGGTCATCTCGACCAGAAGGCCCACCTCCTGGGCCTGCGGGAGATCGCCACCGGCTACGGCTACGCCAGCGGCCAGCCGGCCGTCGCGCATTTCGGCCTCGGAGACAACACCCAGGTCGATCTGAGGGCGACCTTGCCCGATGGACAGACCCTCGAACGCCGGAGCATCCAGGCCGACCAGGTTCTGGTTCTGAAGGAGGAGCCTTGACCATGAGATATGCCCTTGTGAGCCTTGGAACCCTCCTGACCCTCCTGCGCCACCAGTCCGGGCGCAGGACGGGCCGAAGGTTCTCTCGATCGAGTCCGACGCTCTCCTGAAGGTGCCCGAATCCCTCACCGGCTCACGTGCGTTCGTGGTTGCCGAGCACCCTCCGAAGGTCGAGGTTACGATTTTCTCCGACCTGCCCCAAAAGGGCCCCCAGACCCTCTGGTCAAGCTGGGGCGACGGCTGCCTCGCCAGCGACGGCCTCTATTACACCTCCATCGGCGATCACCTCGGGCGCGACGCAACGAGTTATCTCTACGCGTACAATCCACAAACGCGAGAGCTTCGTCGGGTGGTTGATGTCGCCAGGGACCTGGCGCTGAAGCCCGGCCAGTACGGCCACGGCAAGATCCACTCCGGCATCCACGAGGCCCGAGACGGCTGGCTCTACTTCTCAACCTACTGGGGCAAGCACCGAGAGGTCGCCGACGCCTTCGGCCCCGACTACCGGGGTTCGCTCCTTCTGCGCTACCTCCCCAAACGTGACCAGCTCGAAAACCTCGGCGCCATCGTCCCGGAACACGGTCTCCCCGCCTCCCACTTCGACCCCGAGCGCGGCCTGCTTTACTTCCATGTCGTCTACGACGGCGGCATCGCCGTCTACGATATCGGTCAACAGGCCCTCAAGTTCCTCGGCGGCCAGGAACACAAGGCCGGCGACCGCGCCTTCCTGAGCGACAACCGGGGCCGGGTCTACTTCAGCGCCTCCGACGGCACGCTGAGGTATTACGACCCCGAAACCAACCGCATCCACACCACCGACGCCCGGCTGCCCGGCCCCGATCGCGCGGCCGTGCTCCGCGCGGCCTCTCGGCCCGCGCCCGATGGCCTCGTTTACGGGCTGACAGACCACGGCGGTCTGTTCTCCTTCGATCCCGAAACCCGTTCGATCCGGGACCTCGGCCCCAACTTCCTCGACGGCGACTACACCGCCACTCTGGAGCTGAGCCCTGACGGCCGTTTCCTGTACTTCGCCCCGGGCTCCCACGGCAGCGGAGCCCAGTCCGGCACACCCATCGTGCAGTACGAGATCGCCTCGGGCCGTCGCAAGGTCCTCGCCTTCCTCAACCAGCCCCTCCGCGACCGCCTCGAATACCACATCGGCGGCACCTACAACCTGGCCGTCAGCCCCTCCGGCGACCGCCTCTTCTTCACCTTCAACGGCGCCCCTCTGGCTGCCGCCGGTTCGAAGAAACAGCCCACCTTCGGGCTCCCCTCGCTGGTCGTGCTCCACATCCCGGAGTCGGAGCGATGATCCAGGCCCTCTGATGGGAGCGCGGCCGTCCCGCCCGCTCAACGAGCCGCATCCCAGGCGCCGATCACTGCTCGCTCCACGGCCGGCCCGGCGGCGGAGGCGGGGGCTCTCGCCAGCGCCAGGTCGGCTGATACGCACGCTCAGGTGTGGCGTCTCTCGCAGAGAGCCCCCCTCCGTGTAAGACTGAAGCAGGGCATCCAGAACGCCGCTTGTCAGCAAGGTGCGCTCAACGGGCCACGCGGGCTTGCCCGTGAGCATCATCGACTCGATTCCCTGGAGCAGCAGCGAAAAATGTGCGGCGGGCCGCGCCTCCTGCGTCCAGAACAGAGTCGACTCGACCCTCCCATCCTCCTCGTACCGCCAGGCGGCCGTCCAGTTGGCGATCGCCCCGTTCAGCTCGAAGAGGAAGACCCGCAACCCATCCTCATAGTTCACGATCATCAACTTCGGCCGCTTCACCCTCGCCCGATCCAGTG
>CAVVZJ010000025.1:0-23191 GCA_963752755.1 uncultured Planctomycetales bacterium
CGACCGCGGCGGCCAGAGGTGGTACCCGGTCATGGTCGTCTGGATGCGGTAGAGGCCCTTGCCGGCGGTGATGTAGAGCGTCTGCGGTCGGGGCCGCCGAACTCGACGTTGGTGGGGGTCTCGGGGACGGGGATGAAGTCGAGCGGGGTGCCGTCGGGGGCGTAGACGTAGACGCCGCCGACGGCCCTGCCGGCGGCGGCGACGATGCGGCCGTCGGCGGTGACGGTCATGCCGTCGATGCCTCGGCCGTTGCCGAAGTTCTTCAGGACCTTCGGGTTGCGACACCTCGCCGGTCGCGTCGAGGTCAGCGCGAGCAGGCCTTGCCGCTCGGGGCCGTTGTCCGAGACGTACAGGGTCGTGCCGTCGGGGCTGACGGCCAGGCCGTTGGGCTTCTTCGCCGTGGTTTCAGGCGGTGGACGGAGCCGTCGGGGTCGATCCGGATAGACGGCCTCCTCGTCCAGCTCGCGGGGCTCGTCGCCGACATAGCGGGGGTCGGAGACATACACGCGACCCTTGGCGTCGACGGCCACGTCGTTCGGGCTGTTGAACCGCTTCCCCTCGAAGCCGTCGGCGAGGTGCGGACCGTGCCGGCCGGCTCGGTGATCGAGACGCGGCGGTTGCCGCCGGTGTTGGCCCCCTCGGCGGCGATCAGCCGGCCCTTCGGGTCGAAGATCAGGCCGTTGGCCCGGCCGCTCGGCTCGCGGAAGACGGTGACCGTCTTCGCTCGGGTCATACCGCATGATCCGGTTGCCGATGTCGGAGAACAGGATCGAGCCGTCGGCGGCCAGGCGCCCCCTTCGGTGAATTCCCCCTCGCCCCAGAGCTTCTCGAGCTTGGCCTCGCGGGGTACAAGGTCCGTGCCCGAGGGGGGCGCATCATCGACGAAGGGGGTCATGGACAGCGCCAGAGCAAGTGCTAGCATCGGCCAGACTCCCCGGAATCCAAAAAAGCGGTGCGATTCGTCTGGACATTCCCAACGATCGCACACGCACGGGGAGACCGCACGCCGGTCAAGAGGTCCGGCCGGGTCTATCGCTCATGGGGCTTTCCCACCGTCGGCATATAGCGGTCTGACCGGCTCGAGTTCGGGCACGACGGTTACGCCGCCCCGG
Organism: uncultured Planctomycetales bacterium; assembly: GCA_963752755.1. GTDB lineage: Bacteria > Planctomycetota > Planctomycetia > Isosphaerales > Isosphaeraceae > CAVVZJ01. The sequence goes on from CAVVZJ010000025.1 coordinate 1,113, forward strand.
TCGTTGTGGGGGCGGCGGTGGAGAGGATCTCGATGTTCCTGACCACGGTTGATATTGACGTGGCCGACCGGGAGGCCGATGAACGTGGAGTCCACCGCGGTTTTAATGCCGATCTGGTTCAGGTACCGATGTCGTTGTACACCAGCCCATTAACGACTGCGAGCGGATCAGGTTGGTAATCGCCGCACGTTGATCACGGCCGAGCCGCCAAGATCCGGACGGAACACTCGCTCCGACCGGCCAGTCGATTGCCGTAGTTTAGCGTGCGCCTCCCTGGTGAGAGAGCGTGGTGGGGTCTAGAGCGTGACCACGCTCTTGCCATCGCTGACGCCGGTGACCAGGGCGAGCGACGATCGAGACTGCCAAACGCCTCGCACTGAGGGTCGTTCAGATCGACGGGCGAGAGAGACGAGGGACTGGTGACCTGGTGCGCTTCGTCTCCGAGAGCCGACCGTTGGTGGTGTTCACGGTAAGGCTGCCGAACTGAACTGGTTGGGCTGGAACCAGTCGAAATGGGCCGCGCCGGTCAGAAAGGCCGCGCCAGGCCGGCGACGCCGGTCGCCCGCCCGTCGGAAGAAGACGACCCGGCTCGAACGCCTTGCCCGTAGTGACGGCCTCTCCCGAGGCGAGACTGGCCGACACGTCGAGGACCAGGGCCGTGCCAGGATGTTCGGCTCGGCATCGACGACGATGGTCCGGCTGTTCGGTCTCGCCGAGGCCGTCGATGCTGGTCACCCCTTGATCGGCCAGGTTCGTCGTGGTGAACGAGCCGACCGGGACGCCGGTGACGACATCGTACGCATAGACGGTCGGGCCGACCGACGCCAGGACGATCTGCCGTCCATTCAGGCGGGACAGGCCGACCGCCGCCTGCGGTGAGCCGGTGCCGGGCACCCCGATCGCCTGGAGCGGATCGCCGCTGTTGACGTCGAACCGGATCAGCAGGTTGGCCGTGGGGTCGTAGGCGTAAAGCTGTGCCGGGCCGAGCAACGGGGCGTTCTTCGGTGCGCCGTTGATCTGATTGACCAGGACGTTGACGCCCGGTGGCGGGACCTTCGCGGTGGTCGTCGATCCTCCGCTGGAGAGAACCTGGACCTGACCGCCGGCGCCGACGACCGTTGTGACGTTGTTCGGATTGACCTGGGCACTGATCCCACTACCGGACCCGGGGACTGTGTAGCCGCCGAAACCGGCCAGTTCGGTGCCGCCGTTCGACGTCGTGACGAATTGTAGCGTCTCGACCGGCGAGGTCGGGCTGGGGTTCGTGGTCCCGGTCGAGAGCGGCAAGGACCGGACATCGACCAGCGTATTGCTGCCGATCGAGTTGAGCTGGAGCGTGCCGACACCACCGGCCAGGTTGATGAGGCCGCCATCAATCAGATCGAAGCCGAGCAGTTTGACCGCGCCGACCTCGTTGCTCCCGATGCCGCTGAAGCCCAGGGTGGGCACGTCGGCATCGACGATGCTGCCCAGCTTCGCGCGGCCGTTGCCCCCGGCGACGTGGCCCAGGATACGGCTATTCGGCCCCGTGTTGTCGTACACGATGTGCAGCACACCGTTGGCATCGACGGTCGTCCCGGCCATCGTGCCCAGCCCGAAGAGCGTCAGCACGACGCGCCCGCCCTCCGGCGTGCTGTAAATGAACCGCCGGTCCGCGACCGGAGTATCATTCTGCAATTGCAGGGCAATCCGGGCGATGTCCTTGTCATTGGGTTCCTTGTGCGAACCGCTCAGAAGCTTTCGCTCCTCAAGACTCTCCAGCATGGGCTGGGTCCGCCGCTTCTTTCGCGCCATTTCGCGTGCCTCCCTGCGATGGCAAGTGGCCGTACCCGGCACCATCCTCGGCCCGGCCGATCTCCTTGGCCTACAGATCGGCAATCCCGACCAGACGACATAACCCGATTCCCAAGACAATCTGGCACGACCTCTGCTACGAGAACGACAAACTCGCTGTCACGTTCCGCCTTGGATCTGCCGGAGCGGCTTGCAAGGGAACCCTTTGCGCGGTTCCGGCCACCCGTCCGCCAGCAACGGCATGGGAACCGGAAAGCCGGTGCACTCTAGCAAGCCGGACAGACGACCGTTACACTCGGCGGCGGACACCCATCCCTTTTCGCTATGGGGAACGGGGCAACGATTCCAAGGGAACGATCTGTTCCTCCCACACAACGAAATCTTTAGCAGTAAGGAGACGCGCTGGTGCGACGCTTCGTCACGACCGTTCTATCCCTGTCCCTGGTGCTCGGCCTGACTATCGCCGGACGCCTGGTCGCCCAGGATGAACCGCAGAAGAAGACCCAGACCGAAACCGCTCCGGACGAAGCCAAGCCGGAGGCCGCCGAGGCCAAGGCCCCGGAGACCAAGACCGAGGAGCCCGCAAGCATTCCGCCGGAGGTTGAGGCCAAACTGGAGGCCGCCCGCCGCGCCGTGGCCGAGGCAATCGTCGCCGCCGAGGAGGCCGGGCTGGTCAAGACCACCGTCAGCCCGCCCCCGATCCTCGACATCCTCGTCCTCGGACGCGCCAACGACGCCACCGTCCTCCAGCAGAAGCTCGATGAGCTGAAGAAGGACGAGAAGGCCTCCCCCGAGGCGGGCGTGAGCGTGGAAGTCTTCGGCGCCTGGTACACAGGCTACGGCAAGATGGAGGGCATCACCGCCCAGAAGAACGTCCGGATCGTCCCGCCGTCGAAGGGCCTCAAGGATTTCTACGACACCCGAGCGGAGATCCTGAACCGCTACATCACCGAGGCTCGCCAGGCCAAGGGCGAATCCGCCCAGCCCAAGGAAGAACCCAAGGACGAGCCAAAGGTCGAGGTTACGCCCGAACCCGCCACCCCCTCCGAGCCCGCCAAGCCCAAGGAGGAGATGAAGAAGGACGAGGAGAAGAAGGAACAGCCCAAGGCCGAGGAAAAGAAGGAAGAACCCAAGGACGAGCCAAAGGCCGAGGAAAAGAAGGAAGAACCCAAGGACGAGCCAAAGGCCGAAGAGGGAAACAAAGACGAGCCAAAGGCTGAAGAGAACAAGGACGAGCCAAAGGACGAGCCAAGGCGAAGAAGGGAACCCAAGGACGAGCAAAGGCGAGAAAAAAGGAAGAGCCAAGGACGAGCCAAAGGCCGAGGAAAAGAAGGATGAGCCCAAGGACGAGCCAAAGGCTGAAGAGAACAAGGATGAGCCTAAGGACGAGCCAAAGGCCGAGGAGTCCGACAGCGAAGACAAGAAGGACGAACCCAAGGCTGAGGAGTCCGACAGCGAAGAACCCACGGACGAAGAGCCGAAGTAAGCGACGAGCATCCGCCGGTTTGATGGTGGCTGTGTGCCGTTGAGCCGGCGGAAATCGTCATCGGACCCGCCCTCAAGCGCCTGTCCGTGACGGTTGTGGATCGGTTGGGATCGGGGCGTGTGGTGACGGGCACAACCGGAGCGCGCGTAGGAATCTGGCGGGGTCAGCCATCCCCGCCAACCCCGTATTTGCGGGAATTCATTGCGATTTCGCCCGGAAAGGCTTGGCGGATGGGGACTTGCCTGTTACCCTTCTGGCCCAGGCCCAAGCCCGTTCGCCTTTTCGCCGGGTCGGAGCGACGATCGATCGAGGCGGATTGACCGTCGGCTCACGGGGCGCTTCGGCCTGAGATACCGCTCCCCGTTCCGTTCCCGATTGAGGCGGCCATTGACGCCGGTCACGACGCGATGAACAAGGCCACGACAAGCCTGCTCACCCTGGCGTGCGAGGCCGTTCCACGCCTGGGGACCGCCGGGGTCTTGATCCTGCCCGAAGGAGCGATGGACTGGAAGGCCGTCCGCGAGACCTGCCCCGAACACCTGCTCCTCGTCGCCCTGGCCTCGTCCAAGCACCGCGAGGCCGCCCAGGAATGCGGCCTGACCACCCTCGACATCGAGCCGACTGACGCCGCCATCACCGAGCGGATCACCCTGGCCCTGATCCAGGCCGTCGCCGACGACAAGCTCAAGGCCGGCGCCCGCGTCGTCGTCGTGTACTCCGGCTTCGAGGCCGAGACACTCGACTCGATCGCCGTCATCCGCCTGGGGGAGCACCTCGAACGGCTCACCTCCCGAGACCTGCGGGCGCTGGAGACCAGCGTGCCGTTCGACACGCTCAAGGCGGTGGTCGATGTCGCCGTCGAGATCGGCCGCGAAGGGCGCGAGGGGAAGGCCGTCGGCACCCTGATCGTTGTCGGCGATATCCGCGACGTGCTCTCCCGCACCCGCACCCTCGGCTTCGACCCCTTCAAGGGCTACCGCCGCAAGGAACGGAACCTGCGCGACCCCCGCGTCCGCGAAGCGATCAAGGAAATTGCCCAGCTTGACGGCGCCTTCGTCGTCTCGCGGGACGGCACGGTCGAGGCCTCCTGCCAGTACATCGACGCCCCCACCACCGGCTTGACCCTGACCAAAGGGCTGGGCACCCGGCACTGGGCCGCCGCCGCCATCACCAACGTCACCGGCGCCCTGGCCGTCGCCGTCAGCCAGTCCACCGGCACCGTGCGCCTCTTCCAGAAGGGGGAGCAGATCCTCCGCATCGCGCCCATGCGCCACGTCCGGGCCATGAAGTGGAAGGAAGATGAGATCGAGCCGACCACCACCAAACCCGAGAAAAGCGCGACATGATGGATTCCCCCTCACCAGGAACCGCGACGGAGGCCGTGAGCGTCACGCAATAATTTCGAAAAAGCTCCGAATCCATTCGTGGTCTTGCCGCGCCCATGAGGAACGGTGGAAATGGCTCATCACCGGAGGTCGTGATGCGGAATCGGTCGAACTGGTTGCGAGACATGATGTCCAACGTCGCGGCGATCCTGGCGGTGCCGGCGGTGATCGTCGCGGCCGTGGTCCTGCGCCCCTCGCCGCGGCCGGAGCAGACCACTTGCCTGGAGGATCGCGGGCACTGTCAAAACTGCTCGGTCTGCAACGCGCCGACGCGCCTCTCGTTCCAGGATCGGATCGAGGCCGTGGCCCCGTTGCCGCTGGAACCTGAGGGGATCGAGGACGACACGCCGGAAGCCCAGACCGAGACCGTCGAGACGGTGGCCTGTCCCGCCGGGGAGCCCGCGACAGGGACCGGGCCTGACCCGATCTGATCTGATCTGACCGGCCCCAGCCCGGCGCTGGGGGATCAGCTATCTCTGATAGATCGGCAGATAGCGGTACTCGACCGCCAGCGCCAGCACGGCCATGGCCGTGCAATAGACACGGCCGCCGGAGCGGTCGTTGCCGTCGCCGGAGAGCCAGCTCCCGTCCTTGTCCTGATGTTCGAGCAGGATCTCGACGAGCTTCGGGTAATACTCCTGAAAGTAGCGCTCGCCGACCTGGAACATCGCCTGCGGGCAGTAATAGACCTCGTAAAAGAAATACTGGCTGGACCACTTCGGCGGGTGCTTGAGCAGATACTCCGCGCCGGCGAGGGCCTCGTCGGTGTGGTGGGCGCCGCAGATTTCCAGGGCGAGCATTCCCGTGCCGGTCCTCGGGTTGTTCGGGCCGCCGCCGGGCTGATAGCCGAAACCGCCGTTGGGGTTGGAGCAGCGCTTGAGGTAATCGACGGCCTGGTCGATGTTCTCGGCCGGCACGGCGCAGCCGGCGCTCTTGGCCGCGCGCAGGGCCATGACCTGCCAGCCCGTGACGCTGATGTCGCTGTCGTGGCTGGTCGGCTGATACCGCCACCCCCCCTCGTTCGCCTCGTTCTTGGCGATGGCCTGGGCCTGGAGGATCAGCTCGATCCCCTTGGCCAGCGTCTCACGGCACTCGGAGGCCAGGGCCGGGTCGGGCGTCATGCCGACGACCTCGGCCAGCATCAAGGTGCTGATGCCGTGGCAATACATCGGCCCGTGGCTGGTGTTGGCGACGATCAGGCCGTTGGGCTGCTGGTGCGCCAGCACGAACCGGATGCCCTTCTCGATCGTCTCGCGGTACGGCCCCGGCTCCCCCGGAACGTGCCCGCAGGCCAGGAAGGCCATCACGGCCAGGGACGTGACCGAGGTCGCCGGTCCGAACTGCGCCTCCCACGCCCCGTCCGGTTTCTGGCTCGCTTTCATGTACTCCAGGGCCCGTTGCGTCGCCTCCTCGGCCCTCGGGTTCGGAGGTGCCAGCGCGCCGGGATCGGGCAGGTCCTGCGCCCGCAACGGGGCGGTCCCGAGCACGAGGACCATCGCCAGGCAAGCAAGCCAACGTTTCCGCATCATGGTTCACGTTCCTTCTTCGCGTCATCCGTCAACGGCGCGTCCACCGGCTCGGCGGCGGGGCGGCCGGCGGCGATTTCGCGGAAATACAACTGGATCAGGCGCGCGTAATCGTCCCGGTAGCGGCCTTGCGACATCTGGAGGATCTCGGTCCGCAAGTGGCCGGGAAGCTCGCCCCAGTTGCGTCCGGTCTTCGCGCGAACGAGTTCCTGAAGCTGGGCGAGGTCGGGCGCGGTCTCGCCGGCCGCCTGGCTCTGTGGATCGAGCGTGGCCGCCTGGGGATCACCGACCTGGGCCATCGATTCGGCCGATGGCTGGGGCTGGCCCTGGGCGGGCATGGACGCGGCGCGGAGGTCCTGGGCGGCCTGTCGCATCGCGTCGGCGGCGGCCCCGGTGGCTTGCTGGCCGCGACCGGGGTCGCGGGCCTGGGCAAGCTGCTGGCTCGCCTGACGCTGGGCCTCCCGGGCGCTGGCCAGCTCGCCAGGTTGCGCGCCGTCGGCGGGGGCGTCGGGAGGCAGTTCGGCGCGGAGCGCGGTGGCGAGGTCGTCAAGCTGCTGGGCGGCGCGCTCGACCGTCTCAGCCGCGCGGTGCTGGAGGTCGCGGGCCGGGTCGGGACGCCCCTGGGCGAGCTGATCGGCCCCTTGCCGCATCTGCTGAGGGGCCTGGTTGCCCAGCATGTTGGCGGCCTGGTTGGCCGGGTTTCGGGAACGATTGCTGAGTTCCGCCGCCTCGTCGCGCAGCTCGGCCACCTCACGGCCGAGGGCGGCGGTCTCATCGCGCAGGGCCTCCTGGTCGGGCACGCGCTCGCCAAGGATCGCCTGCACCTCCTCGCGGATCTGCCGCTCGCGACGGGCCAGAGCCTGCGCCTGGGCGGCCCGCTCGGGGGGCAGGTCCAGGGCGGGATCGGCCGGCATCTCGGCCAGGGCCGGGTCGGGCGCGGGGGAGACTCCGGCAGGGCCTCGGCGAGCCGGTCGAGGTTCGCGGCGGCCTCGCGGGCGAGTTCCGCCGCGCGGTTCGGGTCGCGGCGGTCCATCGCCGCCTCGGCGCGGTTCTGCGACACCTCGGCCGCGCCTCGGCGACGCTCGACCTCACGATGCGACGGGTCGGCCACGGGCAAGGGGTCGTCGAGCCGCCGGGTCGCCTCGGCCAGCGCCTCCTGACGTGCCCTCAACGGCGCCAGCTGCTCGGGCAGATGGGCGAGCGCGGCGTTCTTATCGGGGTTCTGCTGGACCTGCTCGTGGACCTGGCCAATCTGCTCGGCGAGTTCCCGTTGCTGGCGGGCCAGTTCTTGCGCCCGGCCTCGCGGGTTGTCCGCCGGCTCGCCCTGGTCCGGCGCGGCGGCGGGCGGTTCGCCCGGCAGGGCCTGCGCCAGCGCATCGAGCCGCTCGGCGGCCCGGGCGCGGGCCTCGGCCAGGGCCTCGGGGGTGGGCGGCTCCCGCGACGGGTTGCGGCGCGGATCGGCGGCGTGGTCGGTCAATTCGGTCGCGTGATCGACCGCTTCGGCCGCGGCACGCGCCGGTTCGGCGGCCTCGGCCGGAGCTTCGGCGTTGGCCTCGACACGGGCCAGAGCGTTGTCGATGGCGTGCTGGGTCTCGGCCATCGCGGCGGGATCGTGCGGCGCATCCGGCCTGTTCAGGTGCCGCTCGGCGTCGGCCAGGGCGGCGACCTCCTCCCCCGGCGCGAGACGGTCCGTCAGGCGGCGGGCCAGGGCATCCGCGGCCTCCGCCGCTTCGGCCAGCGCCGGCGCGGCGGCCTCGTCGCGGTGATCCGGGTCGGCCAGCGCCTGGGCCGCCTCTTCCGCCGCGCGGGCGGCCTCCGCCTGCAAGAGCCGCGCGTCGGGGACATCCATGCTCCGCAAGGTGTTCGCCAGGCGGTGCGCGGCGGCCTCGGTCTGCTCGGGGCCCGCGTCCGGCCGATCGCGCGGGGCCTGGAGATCGGCCATCTCCTGAGCCAGTTCCTCGGCCAGGTCATCGGCGGGCATGCGCCCCTGGAACTTCTGCTGGAGCCGCTCGGTGGCCGCGCGGGCGTCGTCGGCCAGGGGGGGCAACGCGTCGCGTTCGGCGCGCGCCAGGGCGTCGGCCAGGGCGCGGGCACGCCGGGCGGCGCGGGCACGCTGTGGCTCCAGATGATCTTCCACCGGCACGGACGCCAGGTTGGCGGCGACCTCCGCCTCCTTCTGCGCCAGGGGGGCGAGCCGATCGGCCAGATCAGCGGCGGCCTTGGCCGGGTCGAACGGCTTGTTCGGCTGAGGCGCGGTCTCGCGCAGGTGCCGCTCCAGGTCGCGGAGGACCTCCGCCGTCTTGCGCTGGGCGTCGTCGAGGACCGGCCGGACCTGGTTCTGCTGTTTGTTCGCGTCGGGCAAGGCGTTCGCCAGGCGGTTCAGGGCCTCGCGGGCCTCGTTCTGGCGGTTTTCCAGCTCGTTCGGTTTCGGTTCCCGCAGGCTCTCGGCGGCCTGCTCGGTACGTTCGGCGGCCTGGCGGGCGGCGTCCTGCTGCGCGTGGGGAACGGGAATCGCGGCGGCGAGCCGGGCGATCTCCTCCTGCCGATCCGTCAGGGGCCGGAGCCGCTCGTCGAGTGCCTGACCCTCCTCGGGCGTCGGCTTGTTGCGGTCCTTGACCGTCTCGCGCACGGCCTGCTTGACCTCCTCGCGCAGCTCCTCCTGCCGCCGCGTGAGCCGGCGGGCCAGCTCGCGGGGGTCGTCGGGGATGGCGTCCAGGTCGCGGGCGAGCCGGCGCAGCTCGTTCTCGGCGTTCTCTAGCTGCTGGCGGCTCTGCTCGATATTCCCCTGCTCCAGCGGATCGACAGCGCGGGCCAGGGCGTCGGTGTTCAACCGTGCGCGCTCGTTCTCGGTCAGGGTGTTGTCCACGTCCAGGGCAAGCCGTCGGGCGGCGTTCTCGACCTCCCGCTGCTCCTCGGCCAGGGCGCGAAGGATCGCGCGGTTCGGGTTCAGGTCGCCGGTACGGCGGGCTTCCTCGCGCTGGCGGTCAGCCAGGTCGCGGACGCGCTCGGCCATCGCGGCGGCCTGCTCCGCCTGGGTGGCCAGCACGTCCCCCTTCAGTTCGGGCGACTTGCGCAGGAGGTCCTGAAGTTCGCGGTTCATCCGATCCTGCTCGGCCTGGATCTGATCGAGCCGGGCGCGGTCGGCAGGGCCTTGCGCGTGCTCGGCCAGCTCCGCGGCCTGGTTCGCCAGCTCGTTCTGGCGCTCGGCCAGCCCCCGAAGCTGTCGGCGGTCGTCGTCGAGCTTCGCCAGCGCATTGAACCGGTTCTGAAGCTCGTTGAGCCGGGTCTGCACGGCCCCCAATCGCTCGTCGGCCTGCTTCAGGTCCTCCAGGCGGCGGGTCGGATCGGGTGCGCGGCGGGCCTGGTCGAGGCTCTCGCGTCCCGCCTCGGCCTCGACGTCCGCCACCTGTCGCGCGGGGCGGGCCAGCGGGGCGAACTGCGGGTGCTCCTCCAGGGCGTTGGCGAACAGGTGGAGCCGGTCCACGACCTCGCGGGCGGCGGTCTCGCGGCGATCCAGTTCCTGCTGCCGCAGGTCGTCCCACGAGCCGTTGTCGCGACGGGCGGCGTCGGCGGCGTAGCGCAGTTGCTCGGTGGCCTGGCGGTTCTCGGCGGCCGATTTCTTCAGGGCGTCGAGCATCTCCTGAAGCCTTGCCCGCTCGGCGGCGGAGCGTCGGGCCAGGAGCGGCTCCGCCTTCTCGACGATCGTCAGCACGCGCGACGAGGTCCACGCCTCGTTCGGCCCTCTCGGCGGAGGCAAGCTGTCGGTGACGCGCACCCGGTACGCGATCGCGTCCCCCGTGCGCAGTTTCAAGGGTTTCAGGTCCAGCGTCGCCTCACCCCGAACGCGGGGCGTCCCCAATCCCGGCAAGGCCGCCGCCTCGTGACCCGTCTCGGCCGGGGCGTCGCTGTCGGACGCGCCGCCGCGCTGGATCTCGTAATGGATCTCGGCCGAGACGACGGCCAGGTCGTCCTTCGCGGCGACGCCCAGGAACAGCATATCGTCAGCCGTCGCGTCCTTCGGTTCATCGCTGCCCCCCAGGGCGACGGTCGGCGGCTGATCCGGGTGAACAACGAGGCGACGGGTCGGCTCCGGGCGGCTCTTGATGCCGAATTCATCGGTCAGGTGAACGGCGAACGTCCCGGAGACCTCGGCCGGAACGGTCACGGTCCAGGTCGTGCCGTCCCGATCCCGGGGCTTGGCCGAAACGATGCGAGGCTCGGGTTCCTCGGCCGACGACGACACCTCTTCGGAAGCGGGCTGAGGCCACGCGACGGCCGCTTTCTGGATCGGCTTGGTGGACTTGAGGGTCAGGGTGATGGTGCTGTCTTGCCACGCTTCGATGCGGGCGGCGTCGCGGGCGGTCGAGCCCGGAAGCTTCGTGTAGGATGGCGGCTGGACGAGCGCCGAGCGATGCGACAGCCGGCGGCTCGACCGCCCGGACATGGTACGGGCGGCTCTGCGCCGCGCCGCTGACAATGCGATAGTCGAGCGATTCGTCCACGCGCGGCAAGGTCAATCGCCACGTGCGTTGACCGGGAGACGTCCGGTTCTCGTCGATCGGCTCGGCGGCCATGCGGGCGCGGTGGCTCTGGCCGTCGGCATCGGTCCATTCGAGCCATGCGTCGTCGGTCGTGGGGGTGTCGCCAAACCGCGGGCGGACGTCGGCGGTGACGGCCAGCTCATCGCCGATCGCCACGACGCAATCCCCCGGCCGCACGTGGACGAGATAGCGGCCAACGCGGTCGATGTCGGCCCAGGGCATGGCGAACCGCCGCGCGAGGGCACCGAAGGGGTCCGGCCAGATCACCGCCGGCGCGACCACCAGCGCCGCGACCGCCAGCCCGAGCCCGAGCCGGCGCGCGGCCCGCCGCGCGGAGAGCCCGTTGGCCAGGTCGATCCCGCGCGTGCGGTCGGTCGCCTGCGCGGCCAGCGCGGCGATCAAGGACCGCGATCCATGCGCGTGCTGTTGTTCTTCCAGGAGCGCCACGGAACCTGTCAGGCGTTCCTCCAGGTCGGGATGCCCTTTCTCGGCCACCGCCGCAAGGTCCGTCCAGCCAATCCGTCGCACGAGCGGCCCGATCACCAGCGCCCCGATCGTCAGCACGCCCGCCGCCAGCCAGAGCGCCCAGAGCCCCCAGCGCACCGGCGTCGGCAACACGAACGCCAGATCGGCCGCCATGCCAAGGACGGCCCCGAGCGCCAGCACCAGGGCGAGCGTGCCAAGCCCTCGCATCGTGGAGATTGTGCGGATTCGCCGATCCACCCGCCGCAGGCCGCGCCGAAGTGCGTCGGGCAAGGTCCATGCCTCGGTCGTCGCGATGGCCATCGTGAGGGCTCCCTCTCCAGACAAGAACGTTTGTGGAACGCGTCCCGGATGATGAACGGTCAACGTCGGGGGTCGGTTCGATCAGCGAGGAAATGCCCGAGGATCTCGGACCTCACCCCGCTCGATCGCCCGCATGAGTTCCTCATTGCGCTTCTTCTCGTTGTGATCGTGCACGACCAGCAGCGCCCAGATCGACGCGACCGGCCAACCGATCAGCGTGAGCATCAGGATCAGGCAGAAGATCGCCTGAATGACCTTGCCGCAAAAGAACATGGCAAGCGGCGGCAGGAGAATGGCCAGGACGTACCGCATCACTTATTTATCCAAGTGTAATTGATTATGAGGCTCACGCGGAATCCTCTCCCATCTCCGCCCCAAAGGGGCAGCATCCGATAGCCAGGGGCAACGCCCCTGGAACCGCCCGAGAAGCCAATCCGATTCATACCGCCCTGAAGGGGCGGGTTTCGAAGTCAGGGGCAACGCCCCTGGAATCGCCTTCAATCCCAGAGATAACGCTCGTCAAACTGAATCCGGTATTTTCGAAGGAAGGCCCGATACTCCTCCTGAAACGACCGAATTTTATGATGCTCCTTCTGCTCATGGATATATTGCTTCACTTTTTCCGCATTCGACTCACTGACCGAGAAGATTCCATAACCCTGTTGCCACGCGAAATTCTGGAACTCGGCTCCCTTGGTTTTGATCCAGCGCGAAGAATCTTTCTTGCACCGTTCCACCACGTGACAGACCGTGGCCGTCCGCGAAAGTCGAAACAGAGTGTGAATATGATTGCTCGTTCCATTGATCTGCAATGACGGACACTCCAGGTCTCGGAAGATCGCGATGAGATACGCATGCAATTCCGGTTCGACCGCCGGCGTGATCAGAGGCTCCCGTTGTTTGGTACTGAAGATCAGATGCAGCAAAATACTCGACAGGGATTGCGGCATCGCCTTCCAGGGGCGTTGCCCCTGACCCCGAAACCCGCCCCTTCAGGGCGGAATGAATGTGAATGTGTTCTTCTTTCCGGCTTATTCCAGGGGCGTTGCCCCTGGCTATCAGATGCTGCCCCGTCGGGGCGAAAAACCAGGACATGGCATGCGGCGGAAAGTGCATGGCCTGGAATGAAGTAGGTGGCGGAAGGCGGCACGGCCAGGATATATCGCATTGTCTTTTCGTATCATAATAATTCAACTTTTATAATATTCAAACAACAAATCACGGCAATCCCGACCGCTTGCGCAGCACCCACTCGACGCTCAGCAAGGCGAAGAACAGGGCCAGCGCCTCGGGGCGCTCGCCGAGGCGGGTGGGGTCGACGTGGGTCTTGACCACGGTGCGGGAGCCGAGAAGCTCGGGGACGCGACCGGCGCGGTCGTCGGGGATGACCTGGCCGCCGGTGGCGGTGGCGAGACGGTCCAGGGGGTCGCGCGCGGCGGCCAGCTCGACCCGCTCGGAGGTCTCGCGCGGGACGACCTCCAGCGAGGCCTCGGGATCGCCCCCCTCCTCCTGAATGGCCTCGGCCAGCTTCGGCACGTCGAGCCGAACGATGTACGCACCCGGCGCGAGGACCGGGGCCGCCGCCTCGAACACGCGCGGCTGGTCCGGCTTGGGACGCAGGGGGATCACCGACACCGGCTCCCCTTCCGTGCCGATCGGTTCGGTCGGGTTGGTTTCCCCCTCCGGTTTCGGCTTCGCCTTGAAGATCCGGGCGGCGACGAGCAGGTCGGGATCGACGTGCGGGGCGTCGTCGGCGAACCGGGCGCGGATGATCGGCGCCTCGCCGTCCTCGACCCGGGGCGGGACCGGGCCGAACTGGACCAGGCGGTTGCCGGCCGTCAGCTTGCCGCGCGTGGCCCACTGCACCGCCTGGCCCCAGAAACGGTGGTGGTACGCATCACCGACACGGAACCGCCAGCGCCACGTGCCGTCAGTGCCGACCCAGAGCACCTTGCCCAGGCCATACGGCATCGCGGCGATCACGGCGCTTTCCCGATCCTCCGCCGCCGACACCAACACCGTGGCCGTCGGCTTGGCCGCGCCGGTGAGGACCCAGGGAAGCCTCGGCAGGTTCTGCCAGACGACCAGGCTCCGCTCCGGGTCGTCCGCGAACTGGAGCATCGGCCAGGGGCCGCGCGCCGCCGCGTCGTCGGGCAAGACCGCCTCCCCGGCCGGCAGGCTCGGCCGCGACGGGTCCACCGCGCCGGGATCAACGGGTACGAGCCGCACGTCCCGCAACGGCAGGAGCGCCCGGGTCGTCTCCTGCTCCAGGAGCGACGCCCACGACCGCGGCCCCGCGCTCAGGATCAAGGTCCCGCCCCGCTCGGCCACGTAGTTATCGAGCCGCGCCCAGGCGTCCGGCGGGAGGTCGGCGGGAGCCACATCGCCGACGATGATCGCGTCGAACGCCCCGAGCGGGTCGGGCGGCGCGGGGGCCTTCGGGTCGGACGGCGGCGCGGGTAACGGCGGCAGGGCCGTCTGGTACGTGCTCTCGGCCGCGCCGGGGGTCGGCGGCTGGTGGAAGACGACGGCCTGAAGCTCGACGCGAGGGTCGCGCACGAGGGCATTGCGCAGGTACTGGAACTCCCAGCGCGGCTCGCCATCGACGAGCAGGACGCGGGCCTGATCGTCGGCCACGATGATCTTGAAGGCCCGCCGGTCGTTGTCGGCGCGGGTATCCCCCTCGACCGGCCCGACGGCAACGGCCAGGGGCTGCTCGCCCGGCTCGTCCATCGGCACGCGGAAGGTCACGACCGGACGGCCGCCGTCCTCCTGGGCGCGGACGGTCTGCCGTAGGGGCGAGGCGCCGGGGCGTTCCAGGGTGACGGGGACCTCGGACCCGGCGGGCAGGCCGTCGGCCTTGACCAGCACGTCCACCTTGGCGACCTGCCCCTTGTCCACCGTCACCGGGGCCTGGACCGAGGCCACCGCCGCGTCGCGAGGGGGAACCGTCGATCCGATCAGGACCGGATAGACCGGAATGCCGCGCTCCCGCAACCGCTCGACGGCCGGATCGGCGGCGGGAGGGGCGTTGGTGCGGCCGTCGGTCAACAGCACGACCCCCAGCACGGGTGCCCCCCCCTGCTCTTCCAGGGCGTGCCGGAGCACCGGCTCCCAGTCGGTCGTCCGGCTGGAGAAATCGTCCGCTTTCGGAGCCTTTTCGAGCAACGCGGCCAGGCTCTCGGGCGTCCCGGCCACCGACTCTCGGGCGAAGCCGAGCGTCTCGACCTGATGCTCCGTCCTGGAGTCTGCCGCAGCCAGTCTCCCAGGAGCAGGCGGCGGGCGATCTCCCGCCTCGGGAGGCTCTCGGGCGTCTCCGTCGGGCTCAGGTCGAGCGTCTCTCGCAGGCGTTCGCGGCTCTCGGCCGGGCGGCCGGGATCGACCGTCGCCATGCTCTCGGAGAGATCGACGCCGACGAGCACCCGCCCCTTGATCCGCTCGCGATAGGTCCGCTCGGCGATCGGCTCGAACAGGGCGGCCACCAGCGCCAGGGCCGCCAGCACGCGCAAGACCAGCAGCGTCAGGCCCGTCCGTCGCGAGACCAACCGGCGCTCGTAGCGGTACAGGGCCAGCACCAGACCCAGCGCGACCAGCCCGGCGAGCAGCCAGAGCCAGCCCCACTCGATCCCGGCCAGCACCAGGCGCCGCCCGCCGCCGAGCCTGAGCGCGAAGTCCGCGACATTCATGCCCCGCCCCTTTTCCGGCTGTCTGCCCTGATGTCAATCGTGGAACGTCGGGCGGCCAGGCTCTCGCGCACGAGAACCCGGACGCCGCGAATTTCAACGATTGTAACGACCGAAACCGCGGCTGCAAACAGTCATGGGTCCATCGCCCACCCAAACCAGCGGACCGACCGCTCGTCCGGCTCAGCGTGCGGGAGGGGCCTTGGCGCACTCGGTGTCTTCGGGCGTGTCGCAATCGAGCAGGTTTTCTCCCTCGTCGCTGACGTTGTCCTGAGCCACGCTCAGGACGTGCTCCAGCGCGTTGTCCTGCGCATCGCTGTCCTCGACCGAGGCCCGATCGGCGACGCGGGTATCTTGCAGGAGGTTGGCACGGGCCTGCTCGGGCGTCACCGACGCGCCCGGCAGGGCGGCCGGCGCAAGCTCCGCCCGGGGCTCGCCGTCGCCCGGCGACATCTCGACCGGCACGCGCCCGGCCAGGGTTACGGTCACGCCGGTCGGCGGCGGGCTGATCCCGGCCTTCTGCAGGGCGACCTTCGCCTTCAGTTGCAGGTCGCTCTTGAGCTTGAACCGGTCCACCCCTCGGGGCGGGAACCAGTAATACGAACGCAGGCGCACCCCGCCCGGCTCCAGCATCTCAACGAGCGTCCGGGCCGGTGGGTCGGTGGCGATCCCATCGTGACCGCGCAGGGCGTGGGTGATCGCCTCCTGCGCGGCGGTCGTCGAGACCTCGTACGGGATCAGCACGTCGAACGTCTCGCGCACGCTGGCCGAGGCCGTCGCGTTGACCATCACTTCCTTGAAGATCGTGGCGTTGGGGATGCGGACCTGGTTCCCCTCCAGCGTCACCAGCACGGTCGCGCGGGTATTCAACGACTTGACCACCCCGCCGAACTCCTTGATCCGGATGAAGTCCCCCACGCGGAACGGCCGGCGGAAGCCCAGCAGGACCGACGAGATGAAGTTCTCGGTAATGTCGCGGAAGGCGAAGCCGACGGCCAGGGCCACCACGCCGGCCAGCCCCAGCACCGACAGCACCGCCTGCGCCAGGCCCAGCAGGGTCAGGCCCGCGAACAGGCCGCCGATGACGATGGCCGCCCCCAGCAAGGACGAGAGCACCGAGCGCAGGAGCAGGTTCGACGTTAACGGGGCCAGGAGGATCTCGCCATAGGCGAAGACCACCCGCGCCAGCAGCACCGAGCCGATGATGACCACCAGGGCCAGGATCGCCAGCAGCCACTTTTGCCGGATCAGCCCCAGGAAACTATTTACCCGCTTCATCACAAGCTGTCCGGCCGACAGAACTTGCGCATCGGTCTTGACCTGGTTGATGACCCAGACGACCCCCTCGACCTTCAGCGCGACGTCCCGCATCTTGTCGCGCACCACGTCATCCTCGACGTGCCCGGTCAACGTCACGACGCTGTTCTCCACCTCGGCCTGAATCTCATAGACGCCGGGATACTTCGGCAGGGTCGCTTCGAGAAATTCCCGGATCTTGTCCTCGTTCACCGGCTTCTCGACATCAATCGTGCCCGCGGCCTCGGCAACGGTTGCCTCGGGGTTATCGGCCGTCGGCGCGGCGGTTTCCGTCCTGGTGGCCTCGGTCTCCGGCGCGGTCGAACCACCGATCACGTCCGAAAGCTTCTTGGCGTCCCCCAGGGTTTGCCCTCGCGCCGCCGGGAAATCAGGGACGATCACCAGCAACCAGCCGATCAGAACCACCGTCAGGCATCGCATCCGTTTGCGGTCTCCTCTCGGGACGATCCAATAACGCGCAGGACCACCCAGTGCCCGGGCCTTTTTGCGGAAATCCTTCAAAAACAGAGCAACAAAAACAGAGCAAACGTCAGGCCAAGACGGGGCGAACGGAGATCCGTGCCAGCCGCGCCACTGCCACGGCCAACACCCATCAACAGGCACAACAACTCCTTGGATCAAACCGGCCCGACGTGTTATAGTGGGAATTCCACGCCGGATTCGGATCTCCCCGAAGCTCTCATCCTGGAGGACACTGCCTGATGCTGCGTCTCTCGGCCGGGTCACGACGGGTCTGTCAGGGGCCGAGCCGCCGGGAATTCCTGCGCGTCGGCGCGACGGGTTTCCTCGGGCTGAACCTCGCCCTGCCGGGATTGCTCCACGCCGCCGGGAACGTTCGGCCACGGGCCAAAAACCTGATCCTGTTCATGCTCGAAGGCGGGCCGGCGCATCAGGACCTCTGGGACATGAAACCGGACGCCCCCGAGGGAATCCGTAGCGACTTCCGGCCGATCGATACGACGGTCCCCGGCTTGCAGTTCTGCGAGCACCTGCCGTTGCTCGCGCGTCAGGCGCATCATCTGACATTCGTCCGCTCGGTCCATCACAGCATCGGCGACCACAACGCCGGGGCCTACTACGCCCTGACCGGCCACAACCCGAGCACCGGCGGGCGCTTGATTACCACCCCCGCCCCCGATAATTTCCCGCCGATCGGCTCGGTCCTGGCCCGGCTGCGTCCCACCGGCCGCCCCCTGCCCGACTTCGTCCACACACCCGACTGGATGAGCAACAACGGCTCGTTCCTCCCCGGTCAGGATGCCGGGTTCCTCGGCGCGGAGTTCGACCCGTTCGTCAGCGGCGACCCGAGCCTGCCCCGCTACGAAGTACCCGGCCTGACCCTGCCCCGGGAGCTGTCGCTGGACCGCGTCCAGCGCCGCCGCGGCCTGCTCGACGCCGTCGATCACTCCCTCGGAGACGGCCGCGCGGTCGAGGACCTCGATACCCACTACCGCAAGGCCTTCACCCTGATCTCCAGCGCCGAGGCCCGCCGCGCGTTCGATCTCTCCCGGGAGCCGGAGCACGTCCGCGAGCGTTACGGCCTGGACCCGGACAATCCCCGCAGGAAAGGGGTGCGCGAGTTCGGCGGCCTGCCGCAGCTCGGCCAGTGCCTGCTCCTGCGCGCCGGCTGATCGAGTCGGGCGTGCGGGTCGTCACCGTCTGCACCGGCGCCCGCTACGACCAGACGTGGGACACGCACCGCCAGCACTACCCGTTGCTCAAGGACTCGATCCTGCCGATGTTCGACCGGGGCTTCTCGGCCCTGCTGGACGACATGGCCGATCGCGGCCTGCTCGACGAGACGCTCGTCGTGGCGATGGGAGAGTTCGGCCGCACACCGAAGGTCGGCCAGATCACCTCCAGCGCCGGCGCGGACAGGAACGGCCGCGACCACTGGCCGCATTGCTACAGCGTGATGTTCGCCGGCGGCGGCCTGCCCGCCGGCACGATCTTCGGCTCCAGCGACAGGCACGCCGCCTACCCCGCCAGCGATCCCGTCACCCCCGAGGACATCGCCGCGACGATCTACCAGATCATGGGCATCCCCGTCGACACGTTCCTCAAAGACCCACTCGACCGCCCCCTCGCCCTGACGACGGGCACGCCGATCAAAGCGCTGCTGAGGTGAGGGACAGGGAACAGCACCAATTGAGGGGGGTGCGTCCAGGCGAGACGCACCCGACTTCCTCCAGTCACGGCACGGGCCGCTACCGACGGAGCCGCTGGGTGAGGTCCTTCGCGGCGGCGAAGTCGGGGGCGAGACGGACAGCGCGCTCGGCGGCCTGGAGGGCGTCGGCGCGGGCCTGGTTGCGCTCCAGGGCGAGGGCCAGCGTGTAGAAGATGTCGGCCCGGTCCGGCATCCGCTCCGCGGCGAAACGGAGGTCGTCGATCGACTCGGAGACGTGCCCCAGGGCCAGATGGCGCGGCCGCGCTGAAAATGAGCCTCGGAGTCGTCGGGGGTCAACTCCAGGACGTGCGTCAACCGGGCGAGCGCCTGGTCGTTCTGCGCCCGTCCGAGCTGGATGACCGCGACCCGCATGAGGGCGGGGGCGGAGGAGGGGTCGGTCCCCAGGGGCGGAAGTAGGCGGCCAGGGCGTCGTCGGTCCGACCCAACGCCTGGAGAATCTGCCCACGCGTCAGGTGGGCCTCGGAACGGCTGGGAGACATCTCGATGGCCGTGGCGATGTGGTCCAGGGCCTCCGGGAAGCGGTGCATCGACGCCTCGACCTGGCTCAGGCCGATCAGGGCGTCGGCGTATTCCGGGTCAAGCTCCAGCGCCTTGCGGTAGGCCACCTCCGCGCCGTCGAACCGCCCCTGGGCCTGCAAGACCCTTCCGAGCCGGTGCTGTGCCTCGGCCGAGGTCGGCGACTCGTTGACCAGACGGTCAAGCACGATACGCGCGGTTTCCCAGTCTTCCGTGTCGATGGCCGCTTGCGCCTGCTGGCTCAACTGCCGGCACAGGGCCAGCCGGTCGGGAGAGGTTTCGGCGGGATCGCCGCGCCGGAAGCTCAGCCCGGCGCAGCCGCTCACGGCCAGCAGCGCGGACAAGGCCCCGGCGATCACGGCGCGTCGCCGCATGCTTCCCCTCTCCCTTGGGGTCTCCCGGCCTCAAAACAGGGGCACGAGCCGGGTGATCGGCCTTCCCTGGCCGCTCCTTTTGTTCAATCGAGCCGGACGACGTGAAACCGACACGGTTTTTCCGCGTGGGGCCGGACCGTGGACGTGAGACGGTTCGAACCGACCGCCAGTGATTGAGCTTCGCACGATACGCCGGGGCGTCCCGCGGGTCAATCCCGATCAAACGTTCCTGGCTCAGCGGAGCGTGGCGTCAGCGCCGGAGCCGGGGCTACGCTGGCCGGGGGCGTTGGTGTCGCCGGGGTCGGGGCCGGTCGTGCCGGTGCCGGTCGGCAGGCCGGCGTCGCCGCCCGAGTCGGTCTGGCTACAGCCGGCGATCAGCGGCAGGCCGAGAACGGTCATGGCCAGCGCAATGCGCAGCCAGAGTCTGATGGAACGGTTCATGCCTCCCCCCTTCTTCTCGTCTCGTTCGTTGTTCCGCACGCGGCCCGACGTGGTTGCGTCGGCGCGGGAATGACGAGAGATGGGAGCAAGTGCGGTGCCGGATGCGTCGGGGCCGCCCTCCGGTCGTCCGTGGCCCTTGACCGTCGCGGAAAACCGTCGGTCCGGGTGCTAATTCGCTCGCGGCTTGTCCTGAGTGTGATTCATGAACCGCTTGACCAGGGTGACTTCGTTGCCCTTGTCGTTGTAGCGGAACTCATCGACGAGGCCCTTGGCCAGCATGATGCCGAAGCCCCCCTCGCGGATGCCCATCTCATTGCGGACGTCGAGGTGGCCGATCGGGTCGTCTTCCTGCGCGGCGTGGGGAACGTCCTTCGGGTCGAAGCCCGGCCCTTGATCCTGGATGACCAGGGTGACGCTCTCGGCGTCGATCCGGTAGGTGATGTGCAGCGGCAGGTCGGCGTTCTTGCGGTGGCCCCACTCGATGGCGTTGCCCCCCATCTCCATGACGGCCTGGCGCAGGTCCTTGATCTGCCGCTCGGTCAGCGGGGTGTGGGCGTAAAGGTCGGCCAGCAGGTCGTTGACCTCCTGGAGGTGGGTCGATTCGCTGCGGATGTCGAAGTGGATCTCGCCGGTGGTGCCGTGCTCCTCGTGCTGGCGACGCCAGGCCAGGGCGCCGTCGATCGCCTCGAAGAGCTCGGCGGGCGTGAACGGCTTGGTCACGTAGCCATTGGCGCCGACGCGGACGCCCCTCGTGCGGTTGTTGGCGTCGTTCAGGGCGGTGACCATCAGGACCGGGATCAGGTTCGTCTCGCGGTTGCGCTTCAGTTGCTCGCAGACGGCGAAACCGTCGACGTCGGGCAGCATCAGGTCGAGCAGGATGAGGTCGGGCTCGTGCTCGTGGACGGACGGGAGAACCTCGCCCCCGGTGTAGAGCTGGACCGGGTCGAACCCGTGCGCCTCGACCAGGCTGGCGAGCAGGTCGTTGGTGTCGCGCTCATCGTCGACGATCAGCACGGTGCCCGGCATCGGCGGCGGCCCTGAAGAAGAAGGGAATCGGGACTGGTCTCATGGGCATTGTCGCGCGCGGGGCGTCGGCTGGCAAGGCATTGGCACGAAGACTTCCGGCGCCACGCCTTGCGAGCCGAGGCCCCGTCACGACACAATGATGGATGTGCCGGCGGGCGTCTCGCCCCCGCTGGAGCGGGTCGAGTTCCCGCGCCGGGCCTTTGCCTCGGCCCGCTCTCTTCCGCGTCTCTCCGATCCGTTCCGGGATCGGACGTCCCCGGGGTTCTCGCATGGAGACGACCGAAACGGCCGCCGAGGCCGCGGCAGAGGGGGGCGGAATCAACATTCCGCCGTCATCGAGCAGTTCGGCGACGTCATCTATCTCGCCTCGCCCTGCTGGCGGTCTGGGGGGTCTACAACGCCATGCTGCTCTACCGCAACCTGAAGAAGAAGGGCCTGACCGCCACGCAGGCCGAGCGTTGATCGACCAATGCGCGAGCTTTGCCTGGGCAAGGCCGGGCCGAACGTCCCGGCGGCGCTCGACCTCTGCCAGAACCCGCCGTACTGGCACGCGGCCCTCGCGCAACTGGTCGGCGTGGCGTTGAAGAATCGCGACAAGGGGCTGCCGAAGGTCAAGCAGGTGCTCGTCACCGAGTTCCACACCGAGGTCGTCGCGGGCATGGAGAACCGGCTGGCGTCGATCGCGACGGCCGCGAAGCTCGGGCCGCTGCTGGGGCTGCTGGGCACGGTCATCGTATGATCGCCGCGTTCGGCCGCATGGGCGGGGGCCAGAGGGCCGACCCCGCCGCCCTGGCCGGCGCGATCAGCCTGGGCCTCTGGACGACCGCCGCCGGCCTGATCATCGCCACGCCGTTGATGATGCTCGCCAACGACATCCAGGCCCGGCTCCGCGGCCTCCGCGACCGCACCGAGCGCCAGCTTCAGGACTTCCTCGAAATCCTCGAACAGCTGGAAGCCCGTCCGGCCGGCCGTCCCGCTCGGGAACCTATCGGACCTCGGTGCTCGGGAATTGAGAG
>CAVVZJ010000026.1:0-17986 GCA_963752755.1 uncultured Planctomycetales bacterium
CTCCGGCCCGCCGGAGGCGATCGAGGCTCGGCTCTCGGCGATGTTCCTCAAGGCCCTCGGCCGCCCGCCGGAGCCCGCCGAGAAGGAACGCTGGGCGGCGTTCGTGGACGATCTGACGCGGGAGCGGGGGGTGGAGCAGGCGGGCATCCCGACCTCGGCGCCGGTCTGGGCGGACGTGGCGCACGCGCTGTTCAACACCAAGGAATTTCTCTATATCCGCTGATCTCGGCGGGGGAACGATCCGGGGACAAGCGATGACCGAACCGAGATGTCCGGAATATGTCGATCGACGCCCCCGAGGCCGTCACTCCCGCCGCGAATTCCTGGGTTCGGCGTCGTGCGGATTCGGGATGCTCGCGCTGGCCGGGCTTCTCTCCGAAGAAGCCAGGGCGGCCGGGGAAGGACCGCCCCCCTCGGCCCGTGCGCGAAGCGTCATCTTCTGCTTCATGGACGGCGGGCCGAGCCACGTCGATACGTTCGACCCGAAGCCCGCTCTGGCGAAGCATCAGGGCCAGCCGATCGGCGAGGGGGCCGTCTCGAAAAAGTCGCAGTCGGCGGCCGGTCGGGTCTGGATGGGGAGCCCCTGGACGTTCGCGCAACGAGGGGAGAGCGGGCTCTGGGTGAGCGACCTCTTGCCGTACATCGCCGATTGCGCCGATGAACTCTGCGTCGTGCGCTCGATCATCGGCGAGCAGCCACTGCACGGGCAACAGAGCCTCCTGCTGCACACGGGCCGGGTGACGGGCCAGGCGCCGAGCTTCGGGTCCTGGGTGTCGTATGGCCTGGCCTCGGGCAGCGCGAACTTGCCCGGCTATGTGTTGCTGAATAACGACTGGATCCCCAACGGCGGCTTCGAGAATTTCGCCCCCGCCTTCCTGCCCGCGTCTCACGGCGCAACGATGATCCGCTCGCGAGGGGTGCCGGTCGACGACATTAAGCCCGCCGACCCGCCGGCCATCCAGCGCCGCAAGCTCGACCTGCTCGCCGCACAGGACCGCGGCTTCGCCTTCCGGACGACCGACGGCGACGCGATCGAGTCGGCCATCGCGAATTACGAGACAGCCTTCCGCATGCAGTCGGCCGTCCCCGAGGTGGCCGACGTCTCGGGGGAATCGGAGGCCACGCGTCGGCTCTACGGGCTCGACCGGCCCGACGATTACCAGAAGCACTACGCGCTGCAATGCCTGCGCGCCCGACGCCTGGTGGAGCGGGGGGTGCGGTTCGTGGAGATCACCTGTCCGCTGACCCACGCGAACAATTCGCCTTGGGACCAGCACGGCGAGCTCAAGAAATATCACACCGAGAACGCCCTCATCAGCGACCAGCCGATCGCGGCGCTCATCATGGACCTCAAGCAACGCGGGCTCCTCGACTCGACGATCGTTGTCTGGGCCGGGGAGATGGGCCGCACTCCGCACACGCCCGCCGTGAGCGAGACGGCAGGGCGAGATCATCATGTGGACGGCTACTCCCTCTTCCTTGCCGGGGGCGGCTTCCGCGGAGGCTTCGCCTTCGGCGCGACCGATGACTTCGGCAACACCGTCGCCGAGAACCCGCTGACGATCCACGACATTCACGCAACGATCCTGCACCAGCTCGGCCTCGACCACGAGCGTCTGACCTTCCGCCATGGCGGGCGCGACCACCGGCTGACTGACGTCCACGGCCACGTGGTGCGCGAGCTGATCGGATGAAGCTGTTCGAGAGGAGGAAGCCTCGCATGTTGATTCTGGGCTCACGACTCATGACGGGAGGCTCGATCCTCGCGGCTGTGTTGTCGCTGTTGCTGCTCCACCCCAAGGCCCGGGGCGACGACCGATCGCCCGAGGATTTCTTCGAGACGAGCATCCGGCCGCTGCTGACCGCGAAATGTGTCAAGTGCCACGGCGGCGACGACCCGGAAGGCGAACTCGACCTGTCAACGCGGGCGGGGGTGCTGGCCGGAGGTATGTCGGGAGAGGCCATCGTGCCGGGCAAGCCGGAGGAGAGCCTGCTCGTTGACGCGATCAGTTACGATTTCGAGCCGAGGATGCCGCCGAAGGGGAAGCTTTCCGATCCGGAGATCGCCGCGTTGACCCGTTGGATCGCGCTGGGCGCACGCCTGGCCCGGCTCGCCCGAGAACGCCCCGGGGGATCCGGCCGAAGCCCACCCATCGGAAAGCGAGGCCGAGGAACCGCACTGGGCCTTTCAGCCGGTCCGGGACGTGACACCCCCTGAGGTCCGCGACCGGGACTGGGTTCGCTCGCCGATCGACCGATTCATCCTCGCGAGGCTCGAAAGCGCGGGCCTGAGCCCTGCCCCCGAGGCGGATCGCCGGACCTTGATCCGTCGGCTCAGCCTCAAGCTGACCGGCCTGCCGCCGACGCCGCGAGGAGGTCGAAGCGTTCGTCGCCGACGAGAGGCCGGACGCCTACGAGCGACTGGTCGATCGGCTCCTCGCCTCGCCCCACTACGGCGAGCAGTGGGCGCGCCACTGGCTCGACGTGGCCCGGTATTCGGACACGAAGGGTTATGTTTACGCCCGCGAGGAGTCCTCGTGGGTCCACGCCTGGTCCTACCGTGACTGGGTGGTGGCGCGCTCAACGAGGACATGCCGTACGACCGGTTCCTGCTCTTGCAGATCGCGGCCGACCAGGCGTCCGACGACCCGGCCGATCTGGCCGCGATGGGGTTCCTGACCCTCGGTCGGCGGTTCCTCGGGGTGACGCACGACATCATCGACGATCGGATTGACGTGGTCACGCGCGGCACGCTCGGGCTGACGGTCGCGTGCGCCCGCTGCCACGATCATAAATACGACCCGATCCCCACGACCGATTACTACGCTCTCTACGGCGTCTTCCGCAACTGCGCCGAGCGGCTCGTCCCCGCGGTCTCCGACCAGAATCGACCTGATGCGGAGAGTGCGTTCGAGGTGGGCTTGCGCGAACGACAGGCCACCCTGCATGAGAAGATGGCCGAGGCGCGGGCCGCCGCCGCGGGCCGCGTGCGCGAGCGGGTGACGGAGTACCTCCTGGCCCAGTTCGAGTTGCAGAAGTACCCCGAGGAGGCGTTCAATCAGATCCTCACCGAGACGGACCTGATCCCCGCGTCGGTCCGCCGCTGGCGCGACGCCCTGGCCCGCGCCGGGCAGAGAGATGATCCTGTTTTTCGGGCGTGGCACGCGTTCACTCGCTTGCCGGGTGAGACCTTCGCGGACCGGGCGGAGGAGGTGAGCCGGGCACTGGGCGATCTCTCGCCAGAATCGCTCAATCCGCTGGTGGCCCGCGCCTTCGCCGAGCCGCCGGAACGCCCGAAGGAGGTCGCGGAGCGTTACGGCGCGTTGTTCCGGGAGGTGATCGACCGTTGGGAGGAGGCCCTGGAATGCGCCCGGCGCGACGGCATGCCCCCTCCCGAAGGATTGCCCGACCCCGACGCCGAGTCGATCCGCCGCGTGCTCTATGGGCCGGCTTCCCCTTGCGAGGTGCCGGATGAGCCGATCGTCAACATTGAGGCGTTCTTCCCGACGGCGACGACGGTGGATCTGTGGAAGGATCAGGGCGAGGTCGATCGCTGGCTGATTCGTTCCCCCGAGGCGCCCCCCTTCGCGGTGATCCTGGAGGATCGGCCCACGACGACCGAGACCCGCGTCTTGCGGCGAGGCAACCCGGCGAACCTCGGCGACGTGGTCCCACGCCGGTTCCTTCAGGTGCTGGCCGGGCCGGACGCGCCGCCGTTCCAGCAAGGGAGCGGGCGTCTGGAACTGGCGAGGGGCGATCATCGACCCGACCAACCCCCTGACGGCCCGCGTCCTGGTCAACCGCGTCTGGATGCACCATTTCGGCGCGGGCCTGGTCCGCTCCCCGGGGGATTTCGGCCGGAGGGCGGAGCGTCCCAGCCACCCCGAACTACTCGACTGGCTCGCGGCGCGCTTCATGGCCGAGGGCTGGAGCCTCAAGCGGCTGCACCGGGAAATCCTGCTCTCGGCGACCTTCCGTCAGTCGGCGGCCGGTCCGTCCGAGTCGTCGCGGTTCGAGCGGGCCATGCAACTCGACCCGGAGAACCGCTGGCTCTGGCACATGCCGGCTCACCGACTCTCGTTCGAGGAGCTGCGCGATGCGCTGCTGGCCGCGACCGGGGAACTCGACCCCCGGCTCGGCGGCAAGCCGGCCACGCTGTTCAAGCCCCCATTCCCGACCCGTCGGACGCTTTACGGGCTCGTCGATCGAGAGGACCTGCCCAGCGTCTTCCGCACGTTCGACTTCGCGAACCCCGACCTGCTCATCCCCAGCCGCAACGAGACGACGGTCCCGCAGCAGGCCCTCTTCTTCCTGAACCATCCGTTCCTGCTTGATCGAGCCCGCGCCCTGGTGGGCCTTGAGGAGTTCGCCGCCGCGGCGACCCCAGAGGAGAAGGTCCGTATCCTGTACCGCCGGGCGTATCAGCGCGAGCCGACACCGCGTCAGCTCGCCGCGTCCCTCGCGCTCGTGCGGGCGGCCGAGGCCGAGCCGGCCGTCGAGCGATCGCCGACGGTGGACGACTGGCAGTATGGCGTCGGCCGCTACGATCCGGATCAGGGCCGGGTTGTCGAGTTCCGCCCTTTGCCCCACTTCACGGGCGACTCGTGGCAAGGGGGGCCGTCGTGGCCCGATCCCACCCTGGGCTGGGCCAGGTTGACCCCCGAGGGGGGCCATCCGGGCAACGACCGGGATCATGCCGTCGTGCGACGATGGGTTGCTCCACGCGATGCCACGATCCGCGTCCGCTCCCAACTGGTCCACGAGGTCGCCCAGGGCGACGGCATCCGGGCTTTCCTGTGCGGCAGCCGGCTCGGGACGATCCAGACGGCCGAGGTCCACAACAGTCGCGCTCGAGTTCGAGGCTGAGGCCCTGAAGGTCCGGGCCGGCGACACGATCGACTTCGTGGTGGATATCCGGGACGGGCTGAACAGCGACCAGTTCCTCTGGGCGCCGGTCCTCTCCGAGGTCGGCCCCGCCCAGCCGACGACCTGGGACGCTCAGGCCGACTTCGGCGGCGAGACAACCCCGAGGCTCGGCCCCTGGGAGCAACTCGCGCAGGTGCTCCTCATGGCGAACGAATTTAACTTCATCGACTGAAGATACGACCGGGAGGGTGCGATGGAACGTCCGCACGTGAACCAACCGCCGACGACGCGTCGGGCTTTCCTCACGCGATCGGGCCTGGGCCTGGGGGCGCTGGGGGCCTTGAGCGTGCTGGCCGACGCCGGCGACCTGGCCGCCGCGCCGCCGACCGGGAGCGGGGGAAGCTCTGAAGCCGAAGCGGCCGCACTTCCCGGGCAAGGCGAAGCGGGTCATCCACATCTTCCTCAACGGCGGGCCGTCGCACGTGGATACGTTCGACCCCAAGCCCGCGCTCGCGACGTATGCCGGCCAGCCGCTGCCGGAGACCCTGATCACCGAGCGCAAGACCGGCGCGGCCTTCCCTTCGCCGTTCCAGTTCCAGAAGTATGGCCAGAGCGGGATCGAGGTCAGCGAGCTGTTCGCCGAGACGGCGCGGCATATCGACGACATCGCCGTCATCCGCTCGATGTACGCCCAGGTTCCCAACCACGAGCCGTCGCTCATGCTGATGAACTGCGGCAACTCGGTCCAGTCGCGGCCGAGCGTGGGGTCGTGGGCCTTGTACGGGCTGGGGACCGAGAACCAGAACCTGCCCGGCTTCATCGCGATGTGCCCGGGCGGCTATCCGATCAAGGGGATCGAGAACTGGCAGGCCGGGTTCCTCCCGGGGGCCTACCAGGGCACCTACATCGACTCCCGGCACGAGCGGCCCGACCGGCTTGTCGAGAACATCGACCACCCGCACGCCACCACCGCCGCGCAGCGTCGGCAACTCGACCTGCTCGCCACGCTCAACGCCGATCACCGCCAGGGCCGGCCCGACGATCGGCTCGAAGCTCGCATCCAGTCGTTCGAGCTGGCCTTCCGCATGCAGATGGAGGCGGCGGAGGCGTTCGACGTCTCGCGGGAACCGGCAAATATCCGCGAGTTATACGGCCCCGGGGTCCACGGGCGGCAGACTCTGATCGCCCGCCGGCTCGTCGAGCGGGGGGTCCGCTACGTTCAACTCTGGCACGGCGCCGGACAGCCCTGGGACAATCACAACCAGATCGAGGCCAACCACCGCAAGCTCGCCGCCGAGATCGACCGGCCGATCGCCGCCCTCCTGACCGACCTCAAAGCCCGAGGCCTGCTGGACGAGACGCTGGTGCTCTGGGGCGGCGAGTTCGGCCGGACGCCGACGGTCGAGCTGGGCGGCGACGGCAAGCCGATGAACGGGCGCGACCACAACCACTACGGCTTCAGCGTCTGGATGGCCGGCGGGGGGATCAAGGGGGGCACCGTGTACGGCTCGACCGACGAGTTCGGCTTCCGTGCCCAGGAGAGACCCGGTCAGCGTCCACGACCTGCACGCCACGATCCTGCACCTCCTCGGCTTCGACCACGAGCGGCTGACCTATCGCTACGCCGGGCGGGACTTCCGCCTCACCGACGTTCACGGAAGGGTCCTGCGCGACATCGTCGCCTGACGGTGCGCGGCCGATCGCATCCCGGCGGTGCCGAGGGCTCCGCTCAGGGATGGAACCGCGTCAGGTCGTGCTCGCCGTCGCCGATCCGGAAATGCACGCCGGTCACCCGGCCCTGGTCGTCCTTGCGGAAGGTGAAGCGGCCGTCGGTGAACGGCATGTCGAACTCCGTCTCGGAGATCGGCTCAAGCGCGAGCGGCTGGGGCCGGAAGGGGAACAGGACGGTCAGGTGGTCCCCCTCGCGGGCGATCGTGACCTTCGGGGCGTTGGGGTTGTTGCCGAGGAGGTACTCTCCCGCGTACTGGTCCAGGATCTCGGCCGGAAGTTTCACGACTGGCGGCCGGGCGAGGTCCTCGGCCGTCGGCGCGGGGCGTTCGGGAAGCTCGATCGAGCCAGATGTTGCGATACCGTACCGGGTGGTCGTGATCCTGGAGGGAGATCGGGCCGCGGCCGCCCCGATCCTGCGTACGGGAGCCACTTGAGCCAGGAGGTCGGCCCGAACGGTTCCTCGTTGTTCTGCACGAGAATGCCGTTGTGGAAGACGGTGATCCGCGCCGGCTCCTGCAGGTTGCCCGAAGCGTCGAACCGAGGACGACGGAAGGCGATGTCGTAGGACTGCCACTCCCCCGGCGGCCGCGAGGCGTTGAACAGGGGCGGATACTGGCCGTAGATCGCCCCCGCCTGGCCGTCGGCGTAGGTTTCGGCCTGATAGGAGTCGAGCACCTGGATCTCGAACTGGCCCATCAGGAAAACGCCGCTGTTGCCCCGGTCCTGCCCCTTTCCTCTCGGCGGGCTCGGCGCGGACCACTCGACGTGGAGCTGGATGTCGCCGAAGCTCGCCTTCGTCTCGATCGGCCCGGCCCCCGGCACCGTCTCCATCTGACCGTCCGCCACCTTCCACTTCGCGGGACCGCCGCCGGGCGACTGCCAGGCGTCGAGGTTCTCTCCATCAAACAGGACGACCGCGTTCTTCGGCGGCTTCGACGCGATCGGCCCCTCCGCCGGCTCGACCTCCGGCGGCTTCGGGCGACGGATGTCGTGCTGCCGCCAGCGCGCCGGGGACCCCTCGTTGCGGACGTCCTGGGCGGCCAGGCCAGCAATGAGCCCGGACGTGGCGATCAACACGCACGTGAGACCGGATCGTGGAGAGAAGAAAGCCATCGGCGTCGGTTCCCGGTCGTCAAAGGGTGAAGCGTCAAAAGGGGCCTCTCACGCGATCACGTCGCGGACCACCTCGCCGTGGACGTCGGTGAGCCGGAAGTCGCGGCCCGAGTAGCGATAGGTCAGGCGGGTGTGGTCCAGCCCCATCAGGTGGAGGATGGTGGCGTGGAAGTCGTGGACGTGCACCGGGTTCTCGGCGGGCGCGTCGCCGTACTCGTCGGACGATGCCATGGCTGAAGCCCCCCTTGACGCCCCCGCCGGCGAGGAAGCAGGTGAAGCAGCGGCTGTGATGCCCGCGACCGCGCGGGGTGAGGTCCTGCCAGGGCGTGCGGCCGAACTCCGAGCAGCCGACGATCAGCGTCTCGTCCAGCAGCCCGCGTTCGCTTCAGGTCGGCCACCAGCGCGGCGATCGGCTGGTCGATGTTGCGCGACAGGGCCCGGTGGTCCTCGATATCGTTGTGGCTGTCCCAGTTCGAGTTCGAGCCGACGTCGAACAGCTCGACGACCCGCACGCCGCGCTCGATCAGTCGGCGGGCGGTCAGGCACTGGGCGGCGAATGAGCCGGGCTCGTCGGCCTCGGCGCCGTAGAGGTCGAGCGTCTCGCGCGGCTCCCGGCCGAGGTCGAACGCCTCGGGGGCCTCGCGCATCAGGCCGTAGGCGGTGTCGAACGTGGCCATGCGCGAGGCCAGGGCGGCGTCGCCGTCGCGGGCGGAGAGGTGGGCCGCGTTCAGGTCGCGGAGCATCAGGCCTTCCAGCTCCCGGCGCGAGACCGACTCCACCGGGCTCTCGCACGTCGGGCAGCGGGTCGGGGCCGGGGACGACCCGCACCCCCTTGTGGTAGGCGGGCAGGAAGTTCGAGTCCCAGACCTGGTAGCCGTTGTACGGCTCCTTGGCCGCGAGCACGACGAACGAGGGCAGGTTCGTGTTCCGCGTGCCCAGGCCGTAGCTGACCCACGAGCCGAGGCTCGGCATCGGGATCGTCACCGAGCCGGTGTGCATGCCCAGGGTCGCGGCCGAGTGCCCGGCCGAGTCGCCGTGGACGGTGTGCAGGAAGCAGAAGTCGTCGACGACCCCGCCGACGTGCTCGAACAGCTCGCTGACCATCTTGCCGCACTCGCCCCGCGGGCGGAACCGATACGGCGAGGCCAGCACCTTCTGCTTGCCGACCGCCTTATCGTGGTCGGCCTGGAGCTTCGGCTTGTAGTCGAAGGTGTCGAGGTGCGAGAACCCGCCCGTCATGAAGAAGACGATCAGGTGCTTCGCCTTCGCCGGGAAGTGGCCCGGCCTGGGGGCGAGCGGGTGGCCGGCGTTGGCCGCGGCGGCGATCGAGAGCTGGCGGTAGAGGCCCAGCCCGCCCGCCGTGGCGAAGGCCGAGGCGCGGCGGAGCAGGGCCCGGCGGTTCATCGGTCCAGAGCGGCCATGGCGGAGCCCTCCGTCGGGTCGTCCGTCAATCCACGTAGAGGAATTCGTTCGAGGCGAAGAGCGCCGGGCCAGGCGCGGCCCAGGCCTCGACCGCTCGTGCCGTCGGCGGTCGCAGCCCCCTTCGGCGAGGCTCCGCTCGTACCGCGAGAGGAACGCCACGGCCCGCGCCTGCTCGGCCTCCGTCGGCTCTCGGCCGAACGCCCGCAGGTAGGCCAGGCGGAGCCGGTCCGACGGGTCGGACTCGTCCGCGACCAGACGGTCGGCGAACCGCGACGCCTGCTCGTGGACGAACGGGTTGTTCAGCAGGTAGAGGGCCTGGAGGGCCACGGTGGAGCTGTCGCGCGTGGCGGTCGTCACGCTCGTGTCGGGCCCGTTGAACAGGGCAAGGTACGGGTGCGGGTGGAGCCGCTGCACCATCAGGTAGACGCTCCGGTGCTCCGACGGATAGAGCGCCTTGAACTGGTCGGTGCGCGGTGAACGTCCAGGTTCCGACCTCCGGGAACGGGTGGGGGCCGGGGCGGTCGAGCCGAGGTTGCCGCCCAGGGCGAGCAGGCTGTCGCGCAGGGCCTCGGCGTCGAGCGGCCGGCGGTCGAACCGCCAGTACCAGGCGTTGCCGGTGTCGCTCGACCGCGTTGGCCGAGTCGAACTCGGACGCGAGCTGGTAGGTCTCCGAGAGCATGATCCGCCGGTGCATCGCCTTGATCGACCAGCCCGAGGCGATGAAGTCGGCGGCCAGCCATTCGAGCAGCTCGGGATGGGTCGGCGGGATGCCCCGGAGGCCGAAGTCCGAGGGGGTCGCGCACGATCGGCTTGCCGAAGTGGTGCTGCCAGATCCGGTTGACCATCACCCGGGCGACCAGGTGCGCGCGGCGGCCCTCGGTCAGCCAGCGGGCCAGGGCGAGCCGGCCGCTGCCCGGTCATCGGGCAGGTCGATCGTCCCCGTCGGGCTCGAGCACCCTGGGCACGCCGCGCGGGACCAGGTCGCCGAGCTTGCGAGGATCGCCGCCGATCTGGAGTTTCACGTCGGTCGGCTCGCCGTCGCGGACGGCGTAGGCCCTCGGGGCCAGGGCCATCGGGCCGGCCTTCTCGAGTTGCTCGATGCTCGTCGCGGAGCTGTCGGAGCCGGCCGATCCAGCCCCCGCGTGGCCTTGGCGAGTTCGACCTTCGCGCGTCTCGGCCCGCTCGGCCGCCGAGGCCCGATCTCCGGCCTGGCCGCGGCCGGCGACGAACGCCTCCACGGCGGCGGCCAGCCCCAGGTCGTTCAGCGTCGATTCCGACCTCGCGCCTCCGCCTCGGCGAGCATCGCTTCTGAGCCGGGCGAGCTCCTCGGCGAGCTTCGCCTCGAACTCCGCCAGCCGATCGGGCGGCACCAGCGGCGCGAACTCGCTCGGCGAGTGATCCTCCTCCGCCCCGGCGAACGGATATCGGGTGCCGGCGAAGAAGCCGTAGAGGGCGTAGTAGTCGCGCGCGGTGATCGGGTCGTACTTGTGGTCGTGGCAGCGGGCGCAGCGGAGCGACAGGCCCGAGCACGACCTGGCCGGTCGTGTTCAGGGTGTCCTCGATGATCTGGTGCATGTCTTCGAGCTTCCGCGTGCCGAACCGCTTCGCCTGGGCGAGGAAGCCGGTGGCGATCACCCGGCGGGCGTAATCCTCCTCCGGGCCGTCGGCGGCCAGGATGTCGCCGGCAAGCTGCTCGTGGAGGAAGCGGTCGTAGGGGACGTCGGCGTTGAAGGCGTCGATCACGTAGTCGCGGTAGAGGTACGCCTCGCGGGATCGGGTAGTCGGAGTTGTCCCCGGCCGTGTCGGCATAGCGGGCCAGGTCGAGCCAGTAGCGTCCCCAGCGCTCGCCGTAATCGGGGCGAGGCGAGCAGCTCATCGACGAGTCGCTCGTAGGCGTCGGGCCGCTCGTCGGCCACGAACGCCTCGATCCGCTCCGGCTCGGGGGGCAGGCCGATCAGGTCGAAGGTGGCCCGACGGATCAAGGTCCGGCGGTCGGCCCGGCCCGACGGGGTGAAGCCCCTGCGCCCGCTGCTCCGGCGGCGATGAGCCGGTCGATCGGCTCCGGACGGCCCAGCCGGTCGGGTCGTCGGGGGGCGTGATGGGCCGGAGCGGCTCGAAGGCCCAGTGGGCCTGGCCCTCGATCGGCCGGGTCGCGGCGCCTCGGGCCAGGGCGCGCCCGCGGCGATCCAGGCGGCCAGGTCGGCCTGGGCGGCGTCGGGGCAGTGGCTCCGTGGGGGGCATCTTGAGCAGTCGTCCGTCGTGACGGATCGCCTGGATCAGCAGGCTGCCTTCCGGGTCGCCCGGGACGACGGCCGGGCCGCTGTCGCCGCCGGTGAGCATCGCCTCGCGCGAATCGAGCCGGAGGCCGCCGCTGTTGCTTCTTGTCGCCGTGGCACTTCACGCACGTACCGGCGAGGACCGGCCGCACCTTGAGTTCAAAAAAGCCCTCCGACGCCGCATCGGGCGCCCGGCGCGGGTCTTCCCCCCGCCGCTCAGGAAAACCATCGTCAGGACCAGGCCGAGGATCGTCCGGTTCATATCGCGCACCTCCGCGCCATGCCGGGGGACGAATCGAATTTGTCGAACAACCATTCAACGACCATACCATCGGCGGGGCCGCGGCGATAGTCTGAGAGGGCATCCGAGGCGGAAAAAGGGTCGCCGGGCCGGGATGATGCGGCGTCGCGCCGGTTATCGGAGCAGCTCGTCGAAGGGGATGCGGGCGACCTCCCGGCCGTCGAGCACCAGCGGCAGGGACTGGCCCGGCCCGAAGGTTTCCACCCGCTCATAGACGCCGCGGCCCTCCACGACGCGCGGCTCGGTGTGGACGACGATGCGACGGCCGAGCACGTCGATGACCCAGTAGGCCGGGATCAAGGCCCGCGCGTACTGCTCCATGCGCGTGGTCAGGTCGTCGCGGAGGCTGGTCACGCCGATCTCGATCAGGAGGCCGATATCGCCCGGCCTCGGGGTAGCGCTCGGGGGCGGCGAAGACCCACCAGGTCGCCGGAGCGAATCACCGCGAAATCCGGCAAGCGGGGCGTCGGTGGGGCCCAGGACGATCGTGCTCTCGGGCCAGAGGCTCCAGCCGGGCGGCATTCGCGGCACCAGGCTCATGTTGATCCCGGCGCCGATCGAACCATGCGCTCTTGGTCTTGGCCATCTTCTCGTAGAGCCTCCCGTCGCGGAGAAAGACCCGGCGATCGTGCGGGATCAGGCCCGCCTCGACCATCTGGGAGAACACGTCGATCGTCAGGTCAAACGGCGCGTCGGCGGTCGATACCTTCGGCGCGACTTCGGTGATGGTGGCCATGAGGACCCCTTCCTGATTGTTTCAACCCGCCGGACGAGCCGGGCCGCGCCCGCCGGCCTTGTGCTCATTCTACGATCCCCACACGATCCACCTCAAGTCGCCGCGCGGACGTGGCGACCGCCCGAGCCACACGGCCGCCGTCGTCAACCCGACGACCGACCCGGCCAGAGCCGTCCGACCGGAACCGACCCTCGTTTCGTCACGCCCCTCAAATCAGGACCGGACGAAGCGGCCGTTGGGGAGGGGGCGGGCTTGACCGAGGGAGACGAGAGTTTCCAGGAGTTCGGCCACCCGACGTCCACGTGGCCTAGGTCGACCCGCCCAGCGGGGTCACCCCGACCCCTCAGAGAGCCCGGTCTATCCTCAGATAAGACCGGATTCCATCGATGCGATGAGCTTCCTCAATGCTCATCTTCCGAATCGAAAGCGTCTTCGGGCGCCGGGTCGTCCGTCAGGATGGCCTGCTTTCCCATCGCCCGCTCGATGAGGCCGAGCAAGGCAGCCTTGCGATCCCGGAAGAAACCCTACGAAATCGTCGGCACGTAAGAGGCTGGGGTTGATGTTGTGTGTCCGCAGTATCGCATCCATCGCCGTCCGTGTCGAGCTGGACCGCCTTGTCTCGTTGGATCTGCGCCAGATAATCCGAAGGGGCGTTGCCTCCGATCTTGCGGTTCGCCTTGTACGAGATCGCGGTCTTATTAATGATGGAATTGTAAACGCCCGGCGGGATGCCATTCGCCTCGCACCACTTGCGCGGGAAGATGTGGTGGATATCGATCCCCTTGTCGTTGCGGTCGATATCGATCATCCGCGCCTTCCAGAAGAAGTCCTCCGCGCCTTGCTGCTGGAGGAGCACGTACAGGCCGCGATAGGCGGCGGATGTCCGGCTCCGCATGGTTTCCAGGCGCGTCGGCTGGAAGCCCGCCGCATCGACGGTGATCGGGATCGGACGCCGCCGGGTCATCGATCCACCTCAGGAGTTGCTGCAAGTCGAGCGCGATACGGGTCTCGGACGCGCTCCCGTAGAGTTCGCCGAAGACCCCGCACCAGTACCAGCGGGCGAGCTTGTCCTGCACCTGCGGTTCCAGCCAGCGGTCGCCGATCAGCGTCAAGGTCGCCGCGAGCGGGATCAACTGGGCACGATAGGGCAGGAAATTCGGGTGGTGGAACCCGAGATGCCGGAGGAACTGATCCGCCTCCAGGAAACCTCTCTGAGCGGGTCTGCCCACTTCCGATAGGCGTCCAGCGGCATCGCCAGGATGTGCTCGCGCTTGGCGCTGACGGCCGCCGACTTCCTTCCCGGTCCTGCCCGCTTTCAGATCCTCCCGCTGTCGCTCGTAAGTGTGCAGGAGGCTGATGCCCTGGAGGAAGTCGGTCTCGGCGGTGTCCTTCAGCAGCGGCTTCCCGGCCAGTTCGGCGCGACGTCCCTTGCTGCCGCCCTCCCCGAACCAATCCCTCCGCAGGTTGAAGCCGTCCGCCGCGTAAGACGCGGTGACCAGTTCGAAGACGGATAGCTGCACGCCCCCGGTATTCACCTTCTCGAATACCAGGCAGACGGCCTCCTTCGTGGTTTCCTTCTTCAATTCGATGACCGGGACGAGATAGCGGCGGAACGGCTCCAGGATCTCCTGCGAGAACGTCATGAACTGCTGCACTCGATCCTGGCGATGCTGCATCAGGCCGTACGTCCAGGGGTTGGCGTCAAAGACTTGATTGCACGGGAAGCAAAAGGCGTCGTATTCCTTCGCCGTGGTGCTGAGGTCCAGCACGATATCACGCCCAAAGTTCGTTCTTTGAATTCGGTCCTCGCCCACCGCCAGGACTGACTCTTCCAGGGAATCCGTCCCGCCCAAAGCCTTCTCGATGTTAAAGTAATAGTACCGTTTGATTTCACACTTATTCTCGTCGCGGGTCGAGACCGGTTCCCGCAGCTTGAGCACTTGGGTGAGCGATGTAAGCCGCTGCTGACCGTCCAGGATCAACCGTTCCGCTCGATTGCCATCGGGCAGGGACACGCCCTCCACCGGGCGCACCTGGAAGCGTGCCTCCCCGCCCGACTCAAGCAGCATCACCGCGCCGATAGGGAACGAACGCGCGATGCTCACCAGGAGCGATCTGATATGCTCATCGTCCCAGACCCAGCCTCTCTGGAAATCTGGTAATTGGAGTTTGCCAATGATGATTTCGTCGAGTAGCCTCCCCAATTCGGTTTTCGTCGAGTCGAAGGAGGTCATGAATACTCCAATGCAGTGGTGGTGGGTAAGTGCGGATTGGTATTAGAATTTGCTTGTACTCGGACCTGGCTGGTGACCACCTCTCCAGCAAATTGCGTTAGCCCGGATATTTCATCCTCGTCGCGGCCGATGAATTGCGCGATGGCCTTACTCCTTGTAGGCTTTGGGTTAGCAACAAGCCCAAGCCTCAAACTGCAAGGCCACCGCTATGACAGAGTGTAATGGCGATCCGCTCCACTTTTCCAGGCTCGGTCCAAAGCCGTCGTCGCCGACTTCAAGGGCGGACGGCTCACCACCGACGCCGGAGCCCTCCTGCTCCGCGAATCGGTGAGCAGCTCGGCCTGTTCGAGGCTCTCGACCACGCCATCCCCGATCCGCAATGGTTGCCGATCTCGTCCACGACCAGAGGGCGATGCTTGCCCAGCGGATCATCGCCATCGCCCTGGGCGACGAGGACCTCAACGACCATCAGACGCTTCGCACCGACCCGGCCCTCCCGCTCGCCGCCGGCAAGGTCCCCGACCCGGAGATGCCCCTGGCCTCGCCCCCGACGCTCTGCCGGCTGGAGAACCGCATCGACCGCGCGGCCTTGATCCGGGTCGCCGGGGTCCTGGTCGACCAATTCATCGCCTCCCATCGTGAGCCGCCGGATTCGCTGATCCTCGACTTCGACGCCACCGATGATGCGATCCACGGCCGGCAGGAGCATCGTTTCTTCCAGGGTGTGGCAAATAATCCTGGCGCCAGGCTTGCGGGTTGGGCAAGATAGGCAGAGGCCCTTTTCCCCAGGAGGTCTTTGCCATGTCCGCCGATCCCAAGCTGTCGCGTGAGGAGTTCATCGCTCAAATGCGTGCCGAGATGGAGACGATGCTTGCGAAAGTCGCCGACACCGTCAACAATGCACCCCCAGGACGCATCATCGCCGGCAGCGAAGAACAGGTCCGCGACCTCTTCGCCGAGTTCCGAGAACACGCCTTCGAGAAAGCCCTGCAGATGAGACTCGACGCGGCGGAAGCCGCTTTTCCCCCCTCCGAAGGACCAAAACACCGGCAAGACCAAACGCAATAAGGGACGCCAGGACTTCACCGTGCTCACGATCAACGGACGGGTTCGGCTCTGGCGACGACGCTGGCACTCTCCCGATGAAGGTACGAGTACGCCTCTGGATGCCTGGCTCGACGCCGCCGAGAGTACGATCAGCCTGGGCGTGTGTGAGATGGCCTGCCGGCTCAACGGCGACGGCAAGAACTTTGACAAGGCCGCGGCCAACCTCAGTCGCACGGCGCAGATCTCGCTCAGCGGCGAGACGCTTCGGGTTCTGGTCGAGACCGAGGGCAAGCGGGTCTTGCAGGCCCAGCGTTCGGGAAAACTGCTACTGGACTGGACGGCGGCCGACTGCAAAACCCCGGAGAAGACGACGCGGATCTATCTCGGCAGCGATGGGGTGATGGTGCCGATGGTCACCGAGGTTGAGAAGACGAAGCGGCGCAAGCAGGTGAAACAGAAGCGGAGTCGTCGAGGCCGCAAGGCCCGGCCGTTGGCTCGCAAGAAACCGGGAGCCGACCAGCGTTACAAGGAGTTCAAGATCATCGCCTTCTATGATGAGACCCAGGAACATCGGCAGGTTTGTGGCACACGAGGCGAATGTGTGGAGGCGGGTCGACTGATGCGTCGTGAGGCCCAGCGGATTCGCCTGGACCTGGCGCAGGAGAAGGTGGGCAATGTCGATGACTCGCCCTGGATTCGCAACCAGATCCAGGGCCAGAGCTTGCCTTTGGATGCGTTGGGTCTGGACTTCTACCACCTGGCGGAGAACGTCCATAAGGCTCAACGGGAGATTTACGGCGAGGAGGACGCGGCGGGCAAGGAGTGGGCGGGTGATCTGCTCCACATTTTCAAGCACGAGGGGTACGAGGCGGCGTGGACGAAGTTGTTGCAGTGGCGAGTGGAGTTGAAGAAGGGCAAGAGTGCCGCCGATCGGCTCGTGAACTACGTGAGCGAGCGTCGTGAGATGATTCTTTATCCGGAGTTTCAGTTGCGAAACTGGCAGATCGGCAGTGGTCCGACGGAGGCGACGTGCAAGACGCTCACGGCGCGTCTGAAGGGTTCGGGCATGCGCTGGGACAGCGAGAATGCCGAGGCCATCATGGCGCTGGAAGCGCTGACCCAG
Source organism: uncultured Planctomycetales bacterium (assembly GCA_963752755.1). Lineage (GTDB taxonomy): Bacteria > Planctomycetota > Planctomycetia > Isosphaerales > Isosphaeraceae > CAVVZJ01. Next base: position 16,850 of record CAVVZJ010000026.1, read on the forward strand.
AGTGGCCGGTGGGACAAATACTGGGAAACCCGGCTCCACGAAGCAGGTTAAGGCCGCCAGGAAGTTTTGCCACACCCTTTCTTCCATGGATACTATGATCATCACTGCTTCCTGCCGCTCTACGTCTTCTGCGGCGACGAACTGCTCACCGCTTACCTCCGTCCCAGCAACATCGACGCCAGCAAGCACAGCCGCGCCGTGTTGAAGCTCCTGGTCGAGAAGCTCCGCGCAGCCTGGCCGGAGGTCAAGATCACGTTCCGGGGCGACAGCGGCTTCTGCCGCTGGAGGCTGATGCGTTGGTGCGACTCCGCGGGATCGGCTACGTGATCGGCCTGGCCAGGAACAAGGTCCTGGAGCGGGCCGCCCGGGATGAGATCGAGCGGGCCCAGCGGCAATTTCAGCAGACCGGCCGCCCGCAACGCATCTTCGGGTCGTTCTCGTACGCGGCGGGGAGTTGGGACCGGATCTCGGCGGGTCATCGCCAAGGCCGAGCACACGACGCAGGGCCCGAACCCGCGGTTCGTGGTGGTGAACGTGCCGGGTGATCCTCAGGAACTCTACGAGGAGGTCTACTGCCAGAGGGGCGAGATGGAGAACCGGATCAAGGAGCAGCAATTGGGTCTTTTCGCCGACCGGACGAGTTGCCATCGGTGGCTGGCCAATCAGTTCCGGTTGCTCTTGAGTTCGGCGGCGTACGTGCTGGTGCAGGCGTTGCGTCGGACGGCCCTGGCGGGGACGGAGTTGGCGCGGGCTCAGGTGGGTACGATCCGGCTGAAGTTGTTCAAGGTGGCCGCCCGCGTGGTGATGAGTGTGCGTCGGGTCGTGTTCCACCTGTCGAGTAGCTACCCGTATCAAGCGTTGTTTCGGGAGGTGTTGAGAGAGTGAGGGTCGTGGGAAATCCTTCGAGTCCGGCGAGGGGATGAGCGAGAAAAATCTGGGTGAAGGACGGGCTTCCGGCTGGGGGTCAGGGGGAAAGTGCGTGTCGAGAGGCCGAAGAAGCGTCCGGAGTGCCCCTTGCGGCCCAGAAACATATCAACGAATGACATCTCGTTTCAGGCTGAGGGGCGGATGAAATATCCGGGTTAGGAGCGTCGTGGAAGTGTTACGACCGCACGAATCGTCCAGCAATACGTGGTG
>CAVVZJ010000027.1:0-33408 GCA_963752755.1 uncultured Planctomycetales bacterium
AGTTGGACTGTCACGGATTCCACTATTGCTTTGATTCGAAAGAGGTTACGATCGGCGGCGTAGGAATCCCGCGGGAGGAGCTGCCATGTCGCTCTTGGACCATCCCGAGGCCCAGGCTCTGCTGGCTGACGCCGTCGTGACACCCGAACAGGTCCGCGACTGTCAGGACCGGCTCACCGCCTTCCTCCAACGCTACCTACCCTGCTTCTACCGTGTCGAACAGCGGACCAACGCCACTCTGGTCATCCGCGGCCTCGTCAGCGGTCTGCAACGCAAGACCTGCGAGCCGATCGCGGTCGAGGCCGGCGTCCACCGCAAGCCGATCCAGTTCTTCGTCGGCGCCGGCAAGTGGGACGACGAGGCCGTCATGGCGGAGATGCGTCGTGACGTCCGCGAGGCCCTGGGCGACGAGCGGGCCATCCTGGTCCTCGACCCCAGCGCCTTCCCCAAGAGTGGGACCGAGTCCTGCGGCGTCGCGCGCCAGTGGTGTGGCCGGCTCGGCAAGCAAGACAACTGTCAGGTGGGGGTCTTCCTGATCTATGCCGCCCCCGGTGGGTACGCTCCGCTGGACCGGCGGCTCTATCTGCCCGAGGACTGGGCCCACGATCCGGACCGCCGGAAGACGACCCACGTCCCCCCGGAGGTCCCGTTCCAGGAGTCGTGGCGGATCGCCATCGCTCTGTTGCGGCGGTGCCGCCGGGATCTGCCCCATGCCTGGGTCGTCGGCGATGATGAGTTGGGCCGCCCGGTTCAGTTCCGGTCCTGGTTGCGGCGTCACGGGGAGCGGTACATCCTGGACGTGCCCTGCAACACCAGCATCCGGGACCTGGAGTGCCGGCGTCCGCGACGTCGGCGTGCGGGTCGGGGTCCGAAGCGTCAGACGCCGTTCTGCCGGGCGGATGCCTGGGCGGCGCGGCAGCCGGCGAGCCGCTGGGTCCGGTTGACGGTGCGGCCCGGCGAGCGGGGTCCCCTGCAGGTCGAGGCCCTGACCGTGCGGGTGCGGACCAAGCAGGATCGACGGCTCGGCCCGGAGGAGCGGTTGGTAGTGATGCGGACGGTGGAGGACCAACCGCAGGCTCACTATGCGTTGAGCAACGCCGAGGCGGAGGTGTCGCTGGCGGAGTTGGTGCGCGTCCGCTTTACCCGCCACCGGATCGAGGAGGCGTTGGAGGCCGGCAAGGGAGAAGCCGGGCTGGCGCACTACGAGGTCCGGAGCTGGGTGGGCTGGCACCACCACATGACGCTGTCGCTTCTGGCGTTGTGGTTCTTGATCCGGGAGCGGCGTCGTCTCGGGGGGGAAAACGCCGGCCGTGACGGTGTCGCAGGTGCGGGAGATCATCACGCGGTTGCTGCGGGTGCCGGCGCCGAGCCCGGAACGGATCGCCGAGCAGGTCACGCGGGTGCTGTGGCGCAATGAGGCGGCACGGATCTACAAGTGGTACAAGGCCACCGGCACGTTCCCGCCATGCCGCGAAACGCCCGATACAAGTTAGCTTTTGACCAGGTCTCGAAACGGTGACAGTCCAACTAGTTGGACTGTCACCGTTTCCACTATTGCTTTGATGTGGCCGGAGTTACGATGATGGGTGAAGAAGCCCGAGGGGAGGGACGACCATGTCACTTCTGGACCACCCCGAAGCCCGGGCCCTCCTGGCCGACGCCGTCGTGACTCCCGACCAGGTCCGCGGCTGCCAGGACCGGCTCACCGCCTTCCTGCAACGCTACCTGCCCCGCTTCTACCGCCTCGAACAGCGGGCCCACGCCGCCCTCGTCATTCGCGGCCTGATCAGCGGCCTGGAACGCAAGACCTGCGAGCCGATCGCCGTCGAGGCCGGCGTCCACCGCAAGCCCATCCAGTTCTTCGTCGGCTCCGGCAAGTGGGACGACGAGGCGGTCATGGCCGAGTTGCGCCACCACGTCCGCGAGACGCTCGGCGATGAGCAGGCCATCCTGGTGCTCGATCCCAGCGGCTTCCCCAAGTCGGGGACCGAGTCGTGCGGCGTGGCCCGGCAATGGTGCGGCCGGCTCGGCCAGCAGGACAACTGCCAGCTCGGCGTCTTCCTCATCTACGCCGCCCCCGGCGGGTACGCGCCCTTGGACCGGAGGCTCTACCTGCCCAAGGAGTGGGCCAACGACCCGGCCCGCCGCGTCCAGACCCAAGTCCCCCCGGACGTCACCTTCCAGGAGTCGTGGCGGATCGCCGTGGACCGGCTTCGGCGGTGCCGCCAGCAGTTGCCCCAGGCCCGGGTCACCGGGGATGCCGAACTGGGCCGCCCGTCGGCGTTCCGGGCCTGGTTGCGTCGGCACGGCGAACGCGACCTCCTCGACGTGCCCTGCAACACGAGCATCCGGGATCTGGAGTGCCGCCGCCCCCGCCGTCAGCGGGCGGGCCGGGGCCGGAAGCGGGAGACGCCGTTCCGCCGTGCCGACACCTGGGCGACGCGGCGACCGGAGCAGCGCTGGACCCGGCTGACGGTCCGGGACGGGGAGGCGCGGTCCGCTCCAGGTGGATGCCCTGACGGTGCGGGTGCGGAGCAAGGAGGGGCGGCGGGTCGGCCCGGAGGAGCGGCTGGTGGTGATGCGGACCGTAGAGGACAAGCCGCAGGTCCACTACGCGCTGAGCAACGCCGGTGCGGACGTATCGCTGGCCGAGTTGGTCCGGGTCCGGTTCACGCGGCATCGGATCGAGGAGGTCTTCGAGGCCGGCAAGGGGGAAGCCGGGCTGGACCACTACGAGGTGCGGAGCTGGGTGGGTTGGCATCATCACCTCACGCTGTCGCTGCTGGCGCTGTGGTTCCTGATCCTGGAGCGGCGGCATCTCGGGGGGGAAAACCCCGGCGGTGACGGTGTCGCAGGTGCGGGAGATCTTCACGCGTCGGCTGCGGGAGCCGGCCCCGAGTCCCGAGCGGATTGCGGCGGTCGGGACGCGGGTCCTGAAGCGGAAGGAGGCGGCGCGGATCTACAAGTGGTACAAGGCCACGGGGAGGTTCCCACCCCGCCGTTCGCGATCGGACACGAGTTGAACAGTGGCTTGGCTGCTTAAACGGTGACAGTCCAATTAGAATGAACCTGCTGTTCCGTCGCAGGCGTTGAGGAGGTTCACCATGATCGATGAGATGGCCCGGGATCGGCTCCGTGTCTCGACGGACGGCGTCGCCGGCCCTTACCTGATGGTGCCCATGACCCAGCTCGCACGCCTCCGCGCGCTGCTCGAACGCCACGCGATCCGCTACTGGACCGATACCGACGCGATCTCGCTGGACGGAAAGCCGGCGATCGCCGTGATCAATTTCGGCCGCGCCGGCGACGCGACCCGGGTCCAGGCCCTCCTCGACGAGGCCGGCTGACGGCCGGGCGCGACATCTTGCCCCTGCCCGACGAGGTCCGCGACCTGGCCGCCCGGATCCTGGAGCGTCTGGACGAGTCCCGCGATTTCTACCTGCACACCCGGCAAGCCTGGCGCGTGGTCCAGCAGATCGCCCACGAGGGACGCCCGGTCGGCATCGTCGATACGGCCAGCGGCCAGGAGGTGCCGGCCCCGGACCTGGAACCGCTGGCCCAGCGGTACGTGACCGTCCACCTCGCCGAGTCGACCTTCCGGGGCCTCTCCGGTCTCCTGGAGGACTGGATCCTCGGTCTGGCCCGACTCTGGCTGACGGCCTACCCCGTGCAGCTGGACGCCGCCTCCAATGAGGCTGCGGGCCGGTCCCGAGCACAGCGTCGCGAGGAGCTCCAGGTCCCTCTGTCCGAGATCCTGGCCGCACCCGATCGGGACACGGTCCTCGCCGGCGTGGTCGAACGGGTCGTCCGCGATCTGGCCTACCGTCGGCCGGACCAATGGCTCCGGTTCCTCGACAACCGGGTCCAACTCGGATGTCCGGACGAAGCTCAGCAGAGTGCTCTCCGCGAAATGAAGGCAGCCCGGGATACCCTGGAGCACAATCGCGGGGTGGTCGGCCAGGACTACCTCGACAAGGCCGGCGTCGCCGCACGGTATGCCGCGGGCGACGCCATTCAGATCGACGAACCGTATCTGCTCGCATGCTTCGCGTTGCTGCGGGACGTCATCGAGGCGATGGCCGCGGCGGCGGTCCGGAGATCGACCGGGCCGCCCGCGTCCTGAGTGGTCACGACGGGAGCGAGGACATCCCACGCAGGCGCGCTGATTCTCGCCTCGATCGGCCACCCGGCCCCGGTCAGGAAGCGCCGCGATCCACCCGCCCCGCGGCCCGCTTCAGCTCGTCCTGGAAGGCCCGGTGGCGGGGAAACCGGCTGCGCAGCCGTTCGAGGAGCTCGTCGGCCGGACCGGGCTGGCCGTGGAGGCGGAGAACCTCCGCGCAGGCCGCCACCAGCACGGCCGCGCGGTCGTAACTCTGGCGACGGAGCTTCTCGACGATCGCACAGGCCCTCCGTTCGCCGACCGCGACGCACCAGGTCAGGAGCGCCCCAGCCTGGGCCTTCGTCAGCCGGATCCCCGCCAGGACTTCCTGATAGGCCGACTTCAGACGCTGCTGGTCCTCGGTGCGCGCCTCGAAGTCGGACAGGGACGTGCCGCGCTCCAGGGCCCAGTCCCACAGCCGGGCCAGGTTGGCGGGAAGCGCGGTCGCCCGGCCCGAGAGCAGCACCAGGGCGGCGGGGACGACCACGCCCTGGGGGTTGTCCGGGGACCGCCAGCCCAGCACCTCGGCCTCGGCCGCCAGGTTCTGGGCGGCCTCCCAGTCGCCGGCGAACAGCAGGGCATGCGCCCGCAACGACCGATCGACCCAGGCCGGGGCCTCCAGGTCGTCCTCCTCCAGGGCGTCGAGTGCCCCGACCGATCGGCGGCCCGGTCGCCGGAGCCAATGCTCCAGGTGGCGATCGGCCTGCGCATCCGGGCCCGTCGTTTGAGTTCCGGGGTGGCCTCCCGGAGGTCAAGCAGGCGGCCGAGGCTCGGCCGGGCGCGGAAGGCCTCCCACCGCCCCTCCTGCACGGTCCGGGAATCGCCGAGCGTGCCGGCCGCCTCACACAGATGGTCGGCCACCGCGGCACGGATCGGCCGATCGGCCGGCAGCGTGCGGAGCGACTCGCGCGCCGCCGCGACGACCTGAGCAGGCTTCCCCTGGGCCTTCAGGGCCGCAAGCCAGTCGAGGTAGGCCCGCGGGTGGGCCTTGCCCTCCTGGCGGGCGAAGGCTTCGAGCCCCTTGGTCCCCTCCAGCAGGCGGATCGCCTCTCGGAGCCAGCGATCGGCCGCGGGCCCCTTCTGCTGCCGAAGGAAGGCGATCCAGGCCCGCAGGAACGGCTTCCGGTCGGGCAGCGGCCGATCCGAGGCCCGGATCAGGTCCTCCAGCAGGATCGGCTCGCTCCCCATCCCCAGGCGGTTGCCCAGCTCCAGCATCTGGGCGAACAGCCGCTCCGGCCGACGGGCGGGGTCTTCGGTCTCGTAGAGGGCTCGCAGGTAGCGGCTGCGGGAGCCCTGGATGTCGGTCTCCGGCAGATCGCTCGCCCGGACCTCGCGACCGTAATCGTCCTCCAGGGTGAGGGCGTCGAAGAGCCTGTGATAGGCGTCCCGCGCCAGGGAGACTTGGCCGCAATCGAACACGCCGGCCGTCCGGTCGAACAGCCCGACCAGCGGGGCCACGAACGACTCGTAAGGGCCGAGGCTGTCCTCGTCGTCCCAAGAGTCGCCGTAGCCGTAGCCGTAGCGATCGTAGGCATCCTCGGCGCTGTCCATCTCCTCGCGGAGCTCGGCGACCAGGTCGTCGATGTCCGCGAGCAGGGCGTCCTGCCGCAGCGCGTCCTGGACGAGGTCGCTGGCGTCCTCGCTCGGCACGAGGGCCTCCAGGAATCCCGGCCGGTCTTTCGGGGCGACCTCCGCGGCCAGGTTGCGGAGGATCGAGCGCAGCTGCTCGGCCGAGCAGGCGGAAAGCCGCTCCTCGACCGCCTCGAAGAACCGCTTGAGCAGGATCGCCTCTTCCGGCATCGCAACGCCTCCTCGTCAGGGAGCCCGGCAGACGCACCGCGTTCCGCGGCAGTCCCGGAGGTAGCGGCTCCGGGCCGCCCGGCCGGTGCCGATCGACCAGAGGTGGTCCGGGTCGTCGGTCAGGAGGCTGCCCATGCGGTACGCGGCGGATCGCGCGTGCGAGCAGGGATAGACGTCGCCCTCGGGAGTGATGGCGACGTGCCGCTGACCGCCCCCGCAGCCGAGCACATCCGGCTCCGGATCGTCGAGCAGCCCCAGGGCGGCCCATTCCCCGCGCAGGGCCGTATCGACATGCAGTCGTACGGGCGGGCGGTCCGCGGTGAAGCGGCGCACGCCCTCGGCCGCGGCCTCCAGGTCGCCCGGGCCGGGGAAGCCCGGCCAGTGGGCGGCGGCCCAGCCGCCCTTGGGCCGCAGGAGCGTGATGCCGTGCGCCCCCAGATCGACGGCCGCCTCCAGGCTGCGGCGGAGGTCGCGGACGTTCTCCGGCGTCAGCAGCAGGTTCACGCCCAGCCGGGCGCCGGCGCCGGCCAGGGCGGCGGCGGTCTGCCGCAGCTTCGCGAACACCCCGGCACCGCGCGCCGCGTCGAGGTGCCCGGCACGGTCGGCCGACAGGTGGACCACCCCGGCGTGCTCGGCCAGGGCGCGGACGACGTCGGGGCGATGGTTCGTGCCGTTGGTCGTGACGTTGGCGACCAGGCCCGCGGCCCGGATCGCCCCCAGCAGGGCGGCGAAGTCGGGGATCGTGGTCGGCTCCCCACCGCCCAGCGCGAGTTCGAGCACGCCCCAGGCGAGCGTTCGACGATCCGGCGGGGACGCGGCCCGGCCCCGCTCGCGTTCGGGCTGCTCCCGGCGTAGCAGAAGGCGCAGCGGAGGTTGCAGCGATAGTCACCGCCCAGTGCATAAGATGGGGGCCCGCAGGCCGTGCGGTGCGGGGTGCGCCTCAAGGCAAGGGATCGGGAGGCAGGTGGGCGATGTGAGGATGGAGGAGAGAGGGTAGGGAAGAAGTCGCCAGCCCGGGCCGCGCGCCGGATGGCCGCGGGCACGCAGGTGCTCGCGCAGGTCGGCCAGCGTCCGCGCCCTGGCCAGCGCGGCGACCGCGTCGAAGCCCTCGGCGTCCAGCTCCAGCAGGTCGCCCCGGTCGCGGTGGAAGGCCAGGCCGCCCCACGACTCGCGCCGCAGCCGCACGGCCGGGTGACGCCGGAACCGCAGCCGGGGCTCGCGACGCTCGCTCATACGCGCACCAGTTGCTCGACGATCGTCCGGGCGGCGTGGGAGAGCCGCGGCGTGCGCCCCTTCGGCCCGGCGGGCGCGGGGCGGGCGTCGTCGCGGCCAGGGCGTCGCTCAGCTGGGCCTTCGTCCAGGACTTGCGGTAGGCGATCCCCCTCTCCGCGCATCGCTGCTGCAGCTCGGCCTTGCTCAGGCCCTCGAGTGCGGCGGTCGGCGGGGACGTCGAAGGATCTTCCTCGACGTCCTCCTCGTCCGCCTCATCCCCCCGTAGAAGGCGGCGACCGCCCGGAGGAACGAGGCATCGCCGCGCAACAACTCCGCACGCACCCGGACCAGCAGGTCCACCAGCACGTCCATCACGTCCTCGTCGTAGTGGTCACCGGCGAATTCCACGCCGTTCCCCTCGAAGGCACAGTAGACGATCACCACCAGCCGCTGGCCGTAATCCTCGACCTCGACCCCCTGGTCGTCGTAGCCGCGGGCGTCGGCGAACAGGGCCAGCAGCGCCTGCGTCTCGGCGGTCTTCGGCAGGGCGATCATGAGGGTCCACCAGTCATAGCTCTCCGAGGCCATGACGTCGTAATGTGCGCCCAGCAGGGCCTTGTACGCCTGGGGGTTCAGATCGCTCTCGCCCCACTTCTGATACCGCACGGTCCGGTCATCGACCTCGGCGCGACTGGAGTAGCGATGGGCGACAGCCCGGCCCTGGGCCGAGACGGGGTGGTCCACGGCGTAGAACAGGTACGACGAGGAGCTGTGGTCGGCCTGGAAGCCCCGGCGAACGCGGAGGATACGCATCGGAGGGATGCTCCCGCGGGGAACGTGGTTCAGGAGATGCACGGGAGGCGAGCCCGGACAGGACGCTCAACCGCATTCTACCAGGCGCATCCTCGCCCGCACCGCCTCGGGGACGCCGACACCCGGGCCGACCACGTTCCCGTGGCACCACGGCCCCTCCGGCGTCCCCCCCGGGCGCGATGTGGCCGTTGCCATGCCCGGCGAGCGGGCGGAGTCCATCGGCGGGCGCGATGAGCCGTCGGTCCCCCGGCAAGCCGCCGCGGCGTTCTCCGGTCATGCGGCGCGGATTCGTCCCGGCTCCGTCGGCTCCCGGCGCTCGTCGTCCTCCCGCAAAAACTCCCGGGCGACGACGAGTCCGGTGATCAGCAAGAACGCGAGCCCCAATCCAGACCACCAGATCGGTCAGGAGCCCAACCAGCCGAGGAGCCAGAAGCCCATCCAGCCCGGGAGCAGGGCGACGAAACGCTTCGATGAGGAGTCGAATCCACGATCCATAGGGGCTCTCTACCACACGAGCGACCTCACTGCAGCCGATAATCTTCGCGGCTCGACCGATCGACCGATCGGCTTCGGCGAGGATCACGAGGGGGGTGCAGGTGACGGAGCGCGCGCCGACCCCATCAGGAGGTCGAAGTCGAGCCGGAAGGCACCCACCGACGACTCTCCGAACGACTCCCCGGACTCCATGCGATGCCGGCCAAGCCGCTCCCACTGCCAGGCCGGACACGCTGCGAGCCGTCCAGCGGCTCGTCGAGCAGTTGGGGGACGAGCGGGTCGAGCGGAAGACCACCGGCCTGTGATGCGTGTCGGTTTCGCGGTTCGCGACCTTGCCCTGGGAACGTGGATCTTACGGAAGTCTCGAAGTCCGGTCCGTGGGCGGCTGGAGGGTCGCGTTCAGGCCGTCACGTTCAACGTCTGGCAGGGGATCTGGTTCCGGCCCGACTTCGGATAGGGACGCGGCTCCGGCTGGGCGCAGCCGTTGAGATCCACGGTGCGGGCGCGGAACTCGTAGGTGCCGGGTGCCAGGCCCTCGAGTCGAGCCGTCCACGAGACCGCGCCGTAGATCAGCGGCCAGGTTTTCGGCCGGCCGGTTGCCGGCTCGAAGCCCCAGATCTGCTTCGGCGACGTCCCCTCGAGAAGGATGGTGGTCCAGTCGTCGGGCGGCGCCATCAGTTCGCAGGGACGCCAGACGGCCGTCTTCCAGGCCGGGTCGTTGTCGGGCAGGTCCGGGTCCGTCCCGCTCGCCTCCCGCAGCCAGGACTCGACCCGCCGGAGCCCCGAACAGCCGGCGACCGCCACCCCCTCGACGACGACCGGCTTACCGGCCCGGAACGTCGAGCGCACCCCGGTCCAGGTAGGCCGCCGTCTTCAGATAGGAGTCGGGGTCGTTGTTCTGCAGGGCGTAGGTGTCGTTCGCCCGGTAGTCGTTCGTCAGCACGATCCGCTGCAGCCACTTGATCGACTTGAACCCGTGCGCCCAGGGCACGATCATGCGGACCGGCCCGCCGCGTTCCAGGGGGATCTCCCGGCCGTTGAGCCGATAGGCCACCAGCGGCGGGGGTTCCCAGGGGGGCGTCTCCAGCGCCCGGTTGAAACTGAGAGTCTGTCCCATAAGGGGCGTCAGGCGGCTACCGGCCTGGGGTAACGGAACTCGGGGTCCTCGTCCGAGGGCTCAAGGCGGTGGAGCATCAACTGGATCATCGCCAGCTTGATGAACGACTCCGACGACAACACGCTCTTCTCCCGGTCCTGGCTCAGCCGCCGGCACCGCCCCAGCCAGGCGAAGGTGCGCTCCACCGTCCACCGGATCGGCAGCCGCACCCAACCCCGCTTCCCCTCGGGGCGGCGGATGATCTCCAGGCCCCAGCCGGCGTTCGCCTCGACCCACTCGTAGAGGGCGAAGTTGTGGTACTTGTTGTCGGCGTACATCCGCCGCACCTTGCCCATCGGCTGGCCCGCCAGCCGGGCGAACAACGCCGGGGCGGCCGCCGCATCATCGGCCGAGGCGGCGCCGACCAGCACGGCCAGCAGCAAACCCATGCTGTCGATGACGATATGCCGCTTCCGCCCGTCGACGTTCTTGTGGTTATCCCGCCCCCTCTGCTCGCCGCCGGAGGTCGTGTCGACCGACTGGCTATCGACGCTCGCCGAGGTTCGGGGGTGGTACGGCTTCTCCCGGGTGCGGACCTTCTTGCGGAGCAGATCGTGGAGCCGGTCGAGGGTGCCGTCACGCCGCCACTGGTCGAAGTAGCGCCAGGTGGTGCTCCTGGGGGGCAGGTCGCCGGGTAGGTAACGCCACTGGCATCCGGTGCGGAGGATGTAGAGGATGGCGTCGAGGACGTCCCGCATCCGGGTCTTGCGAGGCCGCCCGCCGCCGGGCTCGGGCGGGAGGTGCGGCTCGATCAGGGTCCACTGCTCGTCGGTGAGGTCGCTGGGGTAGTGGTGTACTCGCATACCCCTCCTACGCCGCTCGACGCCCTGATGTTCCCCTTATGGGACAGACTCTCAGCCTATCCCGCTTACCCCCCGGCTCCGGCACCTGAAGAGCCGTTAGGCTTCTTGGCCCGGATGGCGGCACTGGCCATGTGCTCAGGGTCCTGCTGGACCTGGCCATAGACCCGGGACAGCATCGACGGGTCTCGGTGGCCCATCAGGTGAGCGACCGTCATGGTGTCCACGCCGGCCTTGAGCGCCTCGGTGGCGTAGCCCTTACGGAACGCCCCCAGGTGGTACTTCTTGCCGATGTGCTTCTCCAGCCGGCAGAACGCACAGTTGATGGCGTCCTTCTTCCAGGGGTTGCCCTCGGAGTTGAGCAGCATCGTACCCTCCGGCCGCTCTGAAACCAGCCGGGCGACGATTTCTTGGGCTCGCGGGGTCAGGTAGACGACCCGATGGTACTTCTTCCCCTTGGCCTGCTTCGGCGGGAAGACGATGCGGGCCGCTCTCCGGCTCGTAGTACTCGGACTGAATCTTCCGCAGCTCCTGCGGCCGGCTCCCGGTCTCCCAGCACAGCTCGATGAGGTCGCGGAAGTTCGGCTCCCGGATGGCCTCGATGACCGTGGCATACTCGGCCGGGCGAGACGGCCATCTCCCGGGCCTCGCGCGCGGGTTTCTTCACCCGGGCCAGCGGGTTTCGCTCGATCAGCTCCTCATCCACGGCCCAGTTGAACGCCCGCTTCACCGCCCCGATGAAGTCGTGCTTCGTGTTGTTCGACCAGTGCGGGAAGGGCTCCATCGCCTTGGTCAGGTGGTAGGGCTTCAGGTCGGCGGAGGGTCAGGCCCTTGGGCAGGCCGTCGAGGAACCGCTGGATGTTCTCCCGGTACCACGCATAGGTGCGTGCAGCCTTGTGCCGGTAGGTCCACTCCAGGAACTCATCCAAGATGGCCGCAACCGCAGGGTTCTTGGACAGGGCCGGGGTAGCGGTCGGGTTGTCGTCGTCGCGCTGCGCCATCAGTTCGTGGTAGCGGTCGATGACTTCCTTGGGTGGGACGGGCTTGCCCGTCTTGTCCCGCTTGGGCTTCGGGTCAGCCCCGAGCGGGATTTGCTTCTTCGCCAATCTGGACGTACCAGCGGCCCAAGGGCTCGCGGTAAAACGGCTTGGGGTAGTGAGGCATAGGGTAGGTCCTTCAGAACTCTGAAAAGTTCTCTGAAAGACCGCCTGAGCCGCCTCCTTGCGTTTGCCGTAAGTGCTTACCGGGTAACTAGTCGGGGCGAGAGGATTTGAACCTCCGACCTCACGGACCCGAAGAGCCGAGTCCCCTCCGCCAGTATGCCGCTGAAGCTGTTGCCCGCCGCTATGTTACGGCCTCCGCCACGATTTGCAAGGGGTTGCGGGCGAGAGCCGGAAAACGCGGCGAAAAGCGTTACTTTCGACGGCCCGGCATTACCGGAAAACATTACGCGGGAACGACCTCCGATCCGGCTTCCGTGGCGCTCATCGTGCGGTCGGAATCCCGGCGAGGGAGGGATGATCGGAGTAGGGACCGAACGATCTCGGAGAAGGCCAGTTCGTCACCATCAGAATTCTAATTTCTTCATACTATGAGTCGTGGCGCCGGGTCGGCTCACGACCGCCGCCACGGGAGGCCGAGTCACGACGATTGAGTGAATGCTGGCTGGGCCTGGACCTCGCCACGCTCCTGTGGCATGATGGCCGTCTCCAACGAATCGTCATAAACGATTTCTCCTCCGGTTTGCCCGATCGGCGACGGGGCGAGCGGGTCCATGTCGCTGTGGCGGTTCTCGTCCTCCTCGTTGAGTGGGTTATGCTGTAATGGCTTCCAGCGAGACGTCGCGCCCCGAACAACGACGAGCCCTTCTGGAAGGTGGCCCTTCGGGTCAATCGTGGTCGCTCCTCGTCGCCGAGGTCCGCCTTGGAACGAATTCGCCCAGATTCGCTGCCGGCATCCCTGGGGTTCCGCTCCGGGACGACGAGCGTCCATACCAGCCGGACGATGATGCTGGAGGATTTGAGCCTCGTGCTGGCCAAGGTGCCGACGGACGCCGGGAGCGCGGCGTATCGCGACGCGATCGCGGAGCAGAACATCCTGGGCAAGCCGACCCGCACAACCCGGCAGCGGACGGCGAAACGATTGACCGAACTCTACGCCCTCGACCCGGCTTGCCCCCTTTTCCGAATCTTTCGGCGTTACTGGGACGCGGAGCAGGTCGGGCGGGCCATGCTCGCGTTCCTGTTGGCGGCGGCTCGGGACCCGATCCTCCGCGAGGCGACGCCGTTCGTCCTCGGGGTGCCGATCGGCGACGTGGTGCCGCCGGAGCGGATCGCGACCTACCTCGGCGAGAAGTACCCCCAGCGGTTCGGGGCGAGTACGGCGATCGCCACGGCCCAGAGGCTCGCCTCGACGTGGACCCAGGCGGGGTTCCTCCAGGGCAAGGTCCAGAAGAAGCGAACGCGACCTCGCGTGACGCCGGTGGTCCTGACCTTCGCCATCACGTTGGGCCTGATGTGCGGGCTCAGGGGGAAGCTGCTTATCCAGTCGCCCTGGACGGAACTTCTGGATCGGACACCTGTTGAGTTGCAGGAACTGGCCTTCGAGGCATCAAGCCAGGGGTGGATGAACTATAAAGCCTCTGGTGATGTCGTCGAGATCACCGTGCCCCAGGTATCGGAGCCCGTCGGCGAGGGGCGACCATGAGCCGGATCGACCAGCTTCGGAAAAACTACCAGCGGCTCTGCGGCCTGCCGTGGGACGACAAGCTCGCCGGCCCCCAGCGCGTCTGGGTCGCCGTCTATGACAAGGAGGACGAGCGCAAGCTGAGGTTCCGGCTCGGGCTCTTCGAGGAGGCGACGCACCAGACCGGACACCGCTGGGGCGTCCTCGACCTGACGGACGCCTTCGCCGACTGGTTGTGCAGCCCTCCCTATTCCGACTACGCCCAGAGCTATTTCGAGGCCCCCAGCCGATTGGGGAAGGCCCCGCTGGCGGCGTTTCGGCAGTTCGTGGCCCGGCGGATCAACGAGGCCCTCGACTCGGCCGAGTCGCCCGAGAACACGGTCGTCGCCGTCTATGGCGTCGCCTCGCTGTTCGGGTTCGCGAGAATCTCCGAGGTCTTGCCCCTGGTCGAGGCCCACATCCGTGGCCGATTGCTTGTCTTCTTCCCCGGCGTCTATGAGCAGAACAACTATCGGCTCCTGGACGCCCGCGATGGCTGGAATTACCTCGCCGTCCCGATCACCAGCAGCGAGGGGGAACCCCGATGATGCTGAACCGAGAATTCTACGAGAAAGACCCCCTCACGAATCGCCTGCTGAACAACGGCGTCGCCAAGGTGACGACGGGCCAGTCGGACCCGGAGATCGAGACGCTCCGCTACGAGATCAGCAATTTCGTCTGCGACGGCCAGTACGCGGACGGCCTGAACCGCATCCTGTCCGCCTATCTCGGGAACCTCGACAAGACGGAACAGCCGGGCATCTGGGTGAGCGGCTTCTACGGGTCGGGCAAGAGCCACCTGGTCAAGATGCTGCAACACTTCTGGATCGACTACGAGTTCCCGGACGGGGCGAAGGCGCGCGGCCTGCCGAAGAAAATCCCGGACAAGATCAAGGACCAGTTCAAGGAGCTTTCCACAGCGGCCCGGCGGGCGGGGGGACTCCACGCGGCGGCGGGCACGCTCGGGTCGGGGGCTGGGGGGAGCGTCCGGCTGGAATTGCTCGGCATCATCTTCAAGTCGGCGAACCTGCCCGAGCAATACGCCAGCGCCAGCTTCGTGATGTGGTTGCGTCATGAAGGGCTAGAAAACGCAGGTGCGGGACCACCTGACGAAGGCCGGTCGCGACTTCGATTTCGAGGTCGAAAACCTGTACGTCTCCGACGCGATGGCCAGGGCGATCCTCGCGGTCCGCCCGGACTTCGCCCCTTCGGTGGGCGAGGTCAAGCTGCTGCTGGAGAAGCAGTTCCCGGAGAAGACCGACGTCTCGATCGACGAGATGATCACCAAGATCAAGCAGGCGATCGGGAAGAAGGGGAAGCTGCCCTGCACCCTGATCGTCCTCGACGAGGTCCAGCAGTACATCGGCGACGTCGGTCGAGCGCTCCAAGAACGTCCAGGACGTCCAGGAGCAATGCTGCGCCCGGCTGGGGGCGAACGTGATGTTCGTCGCCACCGGCCAGAACGCCCTCTCGGGGACGCCCCTGCTGTCGCGGCTCCAGGGTCGGTTCCCGATCCCGATCGAACTGCAAGACACCGATGTCGAGCAGGTCACGCGCGAGGTCGTGCTGAAAAAGAAGCCGTCCGCCGAGCCGGCCCTCGCGTCGTTCCTGGAAACCCACATGGGGGAAATCCAGCGGCACCTGTCGGGCACCAACATCGGGCTCATGGCCCGCGACCGCAAGTTCCTCGTCCAGGACTACCCGATCCTCCCGACGCGCCGCCGGTTCTGGGAGCGCGTCCTCCGGGCCGTGGACCCGGCTGGGACCGGAGCCCAGCTTCGCAACCAACTCTGGGTCGTCTTCGACGCGGCGCAGCAGACGGCGAACCTGCCGCTGGGCAACGTCGTCAGCGGGGCGTTCATCTACGACTCGACGGTCAAGAGCAAGGTTCTCCAGACGGGCGTCCTGCTCCAGGAGATCGCCTCGAACATCGAGAATCAGAAGAAGGAGGAGGACGGCGAACTCCGGTATCAACTCTGCGCCCTCGTGTTCCTGATCGGCCGGTTGCCCCACGAGGGGCCGGCCGACGCGGGCATCCGCGCCGACGCCGAGACGCTCGCGGACTTGCTCGTCACCGACCTGAACGCGAACAACACGGAACTCCGCAAGAAAGTCCCGGAGTTGCTGGCGAAGCTGGAGGAGTCGGGCGCCGTAATGCTCGTCGAGGGCGAGTACCGGATGCAGACCCGCGAGGGGAGCGAGTGGAGCCAGGCGTTCGACCTGGCCCGGAACAAGCTGCTGGGCGAAACCGGGAAGCTGGGCGGCGAGCGGTCCCAGCTATTGAAGACGCATTGCAGCGACATCCTCAAGAAGTCGAAGCTGACCCACGGCGTCAGCAAGGAGTCCCGCAAGTTCGAGCTTCACTTCGGGAGCACCGCGCCGGAGACCACCGGCTCGACGATCCCGGTCTGGATTCGCGACGGCTGGGAGTTCGAGGAGAAAACGATCCTGAGCGACGCCCGAGCCGCCGGGGACTCGGCCGCGATGGTCTATGGCTTCATCCCGAAATCCCGCGCCGAGGAACTCCATCAGGCGATCGCCAACGACTACGCGGCGACCACGACCATCGACGCCAAGGGGGCCCAGAACACGAGGGAGGGTGACGAGGCCCGCAAGGCGATGGAGACCCGGAAGTCCCTCGCCGAGCGGACGCGCAACAACCTCCTCACCGACATCCTCAACGAGACGTCGATCTACCTGGCCGGGGGCGACGAGGTCAAAGGCTCCATCCTGCTGGAGGAGAAGGTCCAGGACGCGGCGAACTCCTGCCTCGATCGCCTCTTCCCGCAATTCCACCTGGCCGACTCGCCGGACTGGCACAAGGTCATCGGCCGGGCCAAGACGGGCGACGGCGACGCGCTGGCCGCTGTCGGCCACAAGGGCGACCCGGAGTCGCATCCGGTCTGCAAGGCGGTCATCGACTTCGTCGGCAGCGGCAAGCGGGGGACGGACGTCCGCAAGCACCTGACGGCTCCGCCCTACGGCTGGCCGCAGGACGCCATCGACGCGGCCCTCCTGGTGCTCTTCAACACCGGCATCCTCCAGGCCCGCAGCGGCACCGAGGTCATCGCCAGGGGCAAGCTCGACCAGAAGAACATCCAGTCGATCGAGTTCCGGGTCGAGTCGGTCACGCTCTCCAAGGCGCAGTTGTTCGGGCTGCGGGGCCTGTTCAAGCTCGTCGGGCTGAACACCCAGCCGAACAACGAGTCCGCCGACGCCGCCAAGTTCCTCGATCGCGCGTTGAACCTGGCCGACGACGCGGGCGGCGACGCCCCGCTCCCCAAGCGGCCCGAGACGGGCCACCTGGACGACCTCTCCAACCGGGTCGGCAACGACCAACTCAAGGCCATCTTCGACCTCAAGGACAAGCTCTCCAGCCAGATCGAGGAATGGCGACAGCGGAAGGAGAAGATCGAGCAGCGCAAGCCCGCCTGGGACAAACTCCAGTCGCTCCTGGCGCACGCCGAAGGTTTTAAGGTGGCGGCGGACGTCCAGCGCGAGGTCGACGCGATCCAAGAACATCGGAGCCTCCTGAACGACCCCGACCCGGTGCCCGGCATGATCACCAAGCTCACCGAGGCGCTCCGGAAGGCGCTCAACGAGGCGCACGCCGCCTGCGCCACCGGCCTCGAGACCGGCCTGGTGAAGCTCGAAGCCTCCGCCTCGTGGGAGAAGCTGAGCCCGGAGGAGCGTCACGACCTGCGCTCCCAGTTCGGCGTCCGCGAGGTCCCTGCGGTCGCCGTGGGGACGACGGACGACGTCCTGAACACCCTCAGGAAGACGAAGCTGAGCGAACTCAGGGCGATCTGCGACGCGATGCCGACCCGATTCGCCCAGGCCCAGGCGGCGGCGACGAAGCTCCTGGAGCCGAAGGCCCAGGAGGTCAGCCTGCCGGGCGGCACGATCAAGACCGAGGACGACCTCAAGTCCTGGTTGGCCTCGGCGGAAGAGGCGATCCGGGAGAAGCTGAAAACCGGCCCGGTGATTTTATGATTAACCACAGAGGCACAGAGGGCACAGAGAAGAAAAGTCCGAAGAATATTTGAATTCCTTTCTTCTCTGTGCCCTCTGTGCCTCTGTGGTGAGTCCGCTTCCCCCAGGGTGTATTTCCCATGTCAGAGATCAGCGCGATCCGTTGACGCATCGTGTGATCGGCGCGGCCATCGAGGTCCATCGAGAGATGGGGCCGGGGCTGCTCGAATCGGTGTATCAGCGCTGCATGGAGAGCGAGTTGAGCCGGCAGGGCATCGCCGTCCAACCTCAGGCACGTCTCCCACTGATCTACAAGGGGGAGACCATCGGTGACGATCTGATCATGGACCTCTTCATCCCCGGTCAATTGGTCGTCGAGTTGAAGTCCGTAGAGAAGCTCCTCCCCATCCACGAAGCCCAACTCCTAACCTACATGAAGCTCAGCCGCGTCCCCGTCGGCCTCCTGATCAACTTCAACGTCCCCATACTCCGCGACGGTCTCAAACGAATGAGGCTTTGATCAAACGAACCACAGAGGCACAGAGAACACAGAGAGGGAAAAACCATGAACTAAATTCTTTTTTCTCATCCCGATTCTTGTCTTCTCTGTGCCCTCTGTGCCTCTGTGGTGAGATTCTCCCCATGCCCGTCCTGCCCACCAACCTGCGGAAGCAACTCGAATCCGTCTGCATCCAGGCCCGCGACGTCGCCGAAGCGGCGGCGCGGTCGGCGTTGCGGAAGCGCGCCGTCGATCAGGCGGAGCCGTTCGCGCACTTCACCGAGGCCGACAAGGCGTTGCGGAACCGGCTCCGGGCGCGGGGGCGGCAGGTGGGCGACGTGCGGGCGGCGAACAAGACGCAGTCGATCGACCAGTTGACGCAGGAGTTGGCCTACGAGTCCTGGCACCGGATGCTCTTCGCCCGGTTCCTGTCCGAGAACCACCTGCTGATGCACCCGGACGGGGTGGCGGTCAGCCTCGAAGATTGCGAGGAACTGGCCAGGGACGAGGGGGCGCCGAACGGCCTGGCCCTCGCGGCGCGGTACGCCAGCCGGATGCTGCCGGAGATTTTCCGGACCGACGACGTGCTGCTGGAGGTCGAGTTCGCCCCCGAGCATCGGCTGGCGCTGGAGAAGCTGCTGGCCGGCCTGCCGCGCGAGACGTTCCTGGCCGACGACAGCCTGGGGTGGGTGTACCAGTTCTGGCAGGCGAAGCGGAAGGACGAGGTCAACAAGAGCGGCGAGAAGATCGACGGCCGCACGCTCCCGGCCGTCACCCAGCTTTTCACCGAGCATTACATGGTGGAGTTCCTGCTCCACAACACCCTCGGCGCCTGGTGGTGCGCGAAGGAAGGAATCCGGAGGATTCACCACAGAGGCACAGAGGGCACAGAGGAAGAAATTCGATTTGTGAAAAAATCTGATGATTCCGATTCTCTCTTCTCCCAGTATTCCTCTTCTCTGTGCCCTCTGTGCCTCTGTGGTTCGAACTTCTTCCCCTATTTGCGTTGGCGCGACGACGGCACCCCCGCCGCCGGCACGTTCGCGGGCTGGCCGAAGTCGCTGGCGGAGTTCACCCTGCTCGACCCCTGCTGCGGGAGCGGGCATTTCCTGGTGGCCGGCTTCCGCCTGCTGGTGCCGCTGCGCAGGCACGACGAGGGGCTCTCGGCCCGCGACGCCTGCGACGCCGTGCTGCGGGAGAACCTCTTCGGCCTCGAACTCGACCCCCGCTGCACCCAGATCGCGGCGTTCGCCCTGGCCCTGGCGGCGTGGACCCATCCGGGCGACGACGGCCAGCCCCTCGGCCACTGGGACCTGCCGCCGTTGAACATCGCCTGCTCGGGCCAGGGGGTCGTCGGCACGAAGGAGGACTGGACGCGGTTCGCCAACGGCGACGCCCGGACCCGCGAGGGGATGGAGCGGCTCTACGATTTGTTCCAGAAGGCCCCGACGCTCGGCTCGCTGATCGACCCCCGCCGCGAGGTCGGGGACCTCTTCGCCCTCGGGTTCGACACCCTGCGCGGCACCGTCGAACGCGCCCTGAAGAAGGCCGAGGCCCAGGCCGACCCGGATCGCGCGGCCGTCGGCGTCGCGGCCCAGGGGATCGCCTTCGCGGCCTCGCTGATGGCGCGGGAGTTCACGCTGGTCGCCACAAACGTCCCGTACCTCGCGCAGGGGTAAGCAGGCCGAGGAGTTGCGGGACTACATCGGCGACATCCACACCGCCTCCAGGGCCGACCTGGCAACCGCGTTCGTCGAGCGGTGCCTGGAGTATTGCGCCCTCGGCGGCTCGACCGCCCTGGTGACGCCCCAGAACTGGCTGTTCCTCGACTCGTACAAGAAGCTCCGCGAGTGGTTGCTGCGGGGAACGACGTGGAACGTGGTGGCAAAGCTCGGGCCGGGCGCTTTCGAGACCATCAGCGGTGAAGTCGTGAACGTCGCCCTGGTTATTCACAGTGCGGCCCAGGCCGATGAGGGACATGAGTTGGTGGGGCTGGATGCGTCCGAATCTCGTATCCCAACCGATAAGGCAAGGCTGTTGCAAGTCGCCGAGGTCTATACAGTCGGCCAAGCCGCTCAAGAGCGAAATCCAGACGCTAGAATCGTTTTTCAAGAAATGGGTCGTGAGACGCTACTCTCTGCCTTCGCATCCTCATTTCAGGGAATCAAAACAGGAGATGATGAACAATTTCGCCGACGATTTTGGGAGTTCGATGAACCAGGGAATCGTTGGAGATCCTATCAAAGTACCGTGGAATCAACTGTTGGTCATGGTGGCCTAGAGCAGTGTCATCGACTGGCGAGGCGGCGCGAGCGCTGCGAGGAATCTGGCCACGCCTCCAGGGGCTGAATGCTTGGGACAACGCGGGGTCGCCGTGAGCCAGATGAGTGCTTTGCTGGCGACGCTGTATGAGGGGATATTTCGACAGCAACGTCTCACCGATCGTACCCCGCAATCCGCGCATCTTCCCGCCATCTGGTGCTTCTGCAAATCCCCCGAATACAACGCCGCCGTCCGCCGCATCGACCAGAAGATGAACGTCACCAACGCCACGCTGGTCAAAGTCCCCTTCGACCTCGAACGCTGGCAGCAAGTCGCCGCCGAGGAGTACCCGGACGGCCTGCCCGAGCCGCACAGCGACGACCCGACCCAGTGGCTCTTCCGGGGCCACCCGAAGGGCTCGACCGACCCGCTCCAGGTCGCCGTGGCCCGGCTGCTCGGCTACCGCTGGCCGGAGCAGGAGCCCGACGACCTCGACCGCCTGGCCGACGCCGACGGGATCGTGCCCCTGCCCGCCGTCCGGGGCGAGCCGCCCGCCGCCGAGCGGTTGCAGGAGGTCTTGCTGGCCCTACGCGCGGAAGAAACGAACCACAGAGGCACAGAGGCACAGAGAAGAGAAAATCAACTTGAAGATTCTCTTCTGATCTCGTGTCCTCTGTGCCTCTGTGGTAATGATCTCCTGACCGCCGCCGGCGCCGGCCGGGGACCACGCTCGACGCCTGGCTCCGCGACAGCTTCTTCGAGCAGCACTGCAAGCGGTTCCACCACCGCCCCTTCCTCTGGCACATCTGGGACGGCCGCAACGACGGCTTCGCCTGCCTGGTCAACTACCACAAGCTCACCCACAAGGCGCTGGAGAGCCTGACCTACGCCTACCTGCAGGACTGGATCAACGCCCAGGCCGCCGACGCCCGCGCGGCAAGCCCGGCGCCGACCTCCGTCTCCGGCCGCCCAGGCGTTGCAGGAGAAGCTGAAGCTCATCCTGGCCGGCGAGCCGCCCTACGACCTCTTCGTCCGCTGGAAGCCCCTCGCCGAGCAGCCCATCGGCTGGAACCCCGACCTCAACGACGGCGTCCGCCTCAACATCCGCCCCTTCGTCGACCGCCGGCATCCTCCGCAAGAACCCCAACATCAAGTGGACCAAGGATCGCGGCAAGGAGCCCCACCGCCCCAGGGACGAGTACCCCTGGTTCTGGGACGGCGATACCTTCACCGGCGACCGGGTCAACGACGTCCACCTGACCAACGCGGAGAAACAGGCGGCGCGGGCCAGAGCGGACTAACCACAGAGACACAGAGTCACAGAGGAGCAGATCATGAGAAGCCAACTCGATTCTGGTCTTCCTCTGGTGCCTCTGTGCCTCTGTGGCTCGTCCCTCTTCGCTGATCGTATGCTATACTCCCCTTGAGGAGCCGCGTTCTCCGTCCGTACCCAGCCGGACGCGAACGACGGCTCCCGTCTTTGGCAACCCGTCTCCCCTCCCCCGCGAGAGGTCATCCCTCGGCGCCGCCCGGCACGAAACGAACCCAGGCCGCCGTACGAAACGAACCCACCTGCCATTTGGCAGTCGTTCGGACTCTGGGGCAGCACGCCAATTCCTCCCCCGCCCGCCGTGCGAAACGAACCCAGGTCGCCGCGCGAAACGAGACCCGAGCCTCCCAGGTTTTTCACCTTAAACTCTTGAGTCATCAAGATATTCCGGCGAATCCAGAACGAACCCGAGGACGCCCCTGAAGCCTCGCGAAACGAACCCAAGCCGCCGCGCGAACAAGGCCGACCGAGACACCGAGACACCGAGTTGGAAGGATGAGAAAAACCTCTCCATTTTCCCGATTCCTCTGTGCCCTCTGTGCCTCTGTGGTTAGCCCAAGCCCCCGGCCGTGTCCTCCGATCGAAGCGACCCGACTCAATTGGGAGAGGATCTCATGACAATCCGCTGGCAGGACTACATCGAGGAGCGGAAGGACGTGATGATGGGCAAGCCGGTCTTCAAGGGGACACGGCTGACCGTCGAGCATGTCCTGAGCGAGATGGGCGCCGGGCTGACCGAGGTGGAGCTGCTCGACAACTACCCGACCCTCCGGCCCGAGCATCTCCGTGCGGCCCTCCTCTACGCCGCCGCCGTGGTGGCGATGGACGAGACGATCTTCGCCTGACGGATCGGGGCGTCCATGAAGCTGTTCGCCGACGAGAACGTGGCCCGCTCCCTGGTCGCCCAGCTCCGCGCCCGGGGCCACGACGTCCTGTATGCCGCCGAGGCCCAGCCCGGCGCCCCGGACACCGACTGGCTGACCCGAGCCGAGGCCGAGGGTCGGCTGATCCTGACCTCGGACAAGGACTTCGGCGACCTGATCTTCCGCGACGGCCTGACCAGCCACGGCGTGGTCCTCCTCCGGTTGGGCGCCCTGGGCCTGCCCGACCGCCTCGCCCGCCTGGAGGACGCCTGGCCCACGGTCGAGGCCCACTCGGCCGGCAAGTTCCTCGTCATCACCCCGTCCAAGATCCGCATCCGCGACCTGACCACGGGGGAGGACGCCTGATGTCGGCCCCGACCGTCTTCGATGCCCTCCTGTCCACCCTCCACGACTCGACCGCCTTCAACCGGGACGACACCGTGCCGCCCGCCGCCGTCCTCTGGCCCGACGAGAAGCGGGAGTGGGAGAAGCTCGTTCCCCGCCTCCGCGTGGCGCTGCCGCAATTCTTGACCTTCGGCCCCTACGACGCCGCCCACCGCTACCGGCCCGGCCATCTGGCTGCGGTGCGTCCTGGCCGGGAAGGTCCCCGACGGCTCGCCTGCCGACCGGCACCGTTCCGATCCTCTACCTGCCGGGCGTCAGCCGGGCGACCCTGCGGGCGACCGAGGAGTGCCCGCACGAACTCAGGCCGCTGGCCGAGTTGCAATACCGGGGCGTGCTCTGGTCGCAGGCCAACGCGCAAGGACTGGACCGTCGCCGCCTACCTCCAGACCGAAAAGGGTGGCTTGGACCTCGACCGTGGCCAGGGAGCAGGCCACGGCGACATCGATCCGCCGCTGCCTCGAGAAGCTGGCCGATGCCCCGGTGCCGACCTCCGGGCCAAGTCGGCGAGCCGGGGAACTCAACGGCCACTATTTCGACTCGCTGGTCAGCGACGATCCGATGGACGATCTGCTGTCCTGGATGTCGCGACCCGCGAGGAACGCGAGGAACGCTGGGAGCCGGGCCGCTGGGAAACCCTGTGCAGCCGGTGCCTGTGCCGACTACGGCTTCGACCCCGCCCGTGACGGCGAACTGGTCGGGGCCGAGAAGCTGGGCTTGCAGCCGAAGGGCGGCGTGGAAGACCGTCTGGAAACGCTTCGCCGCCGCCCCGGCCCGCTATCCGGGCCTCCTCGAACTGCTGCGCAAGGCCAAACCGCAGCCCAAGCCCGGCGACCTCTTCTCCCGAGCCGCACGAATTCTGGCCCCAGGACAACGAGGCCGACGAGGCCGACCTCCGCGCAGCCCTGGCCCGATCGGCTCGGCTACCGCTGGCCAAGGCGCGGAACCGGCTGATCGCCTGGAGAAGGAGCACGGCCCGCGCCGCGAATGGGCCTGGGCGAAGATGAACCAGTCGCCCCTGGCCGCCGCGATCCGCACCTCGCCCGACCCTGGCCGAGGCGACGTCGACGCCCCTGACCGGGGGCAAGCTCGGCGACATGGTCCGGGCGTACACGGAAGGCGGCTGGCGGGCCGACGCCGCCGTGCTGGAGGGCCTGGCGGCCGTCGTCAAGCCCGCAGGACCAGGAAGCGGTCGGCTGTTGCCGTCGCCCACGTCTATCAGCCCTGGCTCCGCGACGCCGCCGAACTCTTCCAGGACCGAGCCGTGAGCGAAGCCGGTCCCCGGCGAGAGTAGCCCCGGCTCGACGCCGTGCCGACCGGCGACGTGCGTCCTCTTCGCCGATGGCCTGCGGTACGACGTGGGGCAGAAGCTCCTCGGCATGCTGGGGGAGGTCGGCGCAGGTCCAGGCGAGCCATCATCTCGTCGCCCTGCCGTCCGTCACCCCGACGGCGAAGCCCGCCGTCTCGCCGGTCGCCGGGAAGATCAACGGGACGGTCGGCGGGGGAAGAATTCCGGCCCTGCCTGGCCGCTGATGGCAAAGACCTGACGCCGGATCGGTTCCGCAAGCTGCTGACCGAGGACGGCGTACCAATTCCTGGCCGAACGAGACTGGCGACCCCAGGGCAAGCGCGTGGACGGAGTTCGGCAACATGGACAAGACGGGGCACAACGAGGGCAGCGGGCTGGCCCACCGCATCCCCGAGTTACTGGCCACCTGGTCCAGCGCGTCGAATCGCTGCTGGACGCCGGTTGGAAGGAAGTCCGGATCGTCACCGACCACGGCTGGCTGCTCATGCCGAAGGGATTGCCGAAGTCGGAGTTGCCCAAATATCCTGACGGCGACCCGCTGGCGGCGGTGTGCGGTGGTCAAGCCGAGACGGCCGACGGTGGACCTGCCCTGCTTCGCTTGGTTCTGGTCCGAGGGCGTGCGGATCGCCAGCCCGCCCGGCATCGACTGCTTCATGGCCGGGCGAGGAGTACAACCACGGGGGCCTGAGCCTCCAGGAATGCGTTGTGCCCCAGATCTCGATCCGGGCTGGGACTTCGGCCAGGTCTTCGGCGAAAATCGAGTCGTCTAAGTGGGCCGGGCTCCGGTGCCGGATCACGGTGAGCGGCGACTTCGAGGGGCTGCTCGCGTGGACCTACGAGACAAGGCCGGCGACCCGGCGACATCGCTTGCCGAGGCGAAGCCGGTGGGCAAGGATGGCACGGTTCGCTCGTGGTCGAGGACGATGCTCGCGAAGGAACAGCGACGGAACTGGTGTTCCTCGATGCCGGGGAGGGTCATAGATAAACAGCCGGTGACGGTGGGGGAATGGCGGTGATGAACTCGATCATCTGGACCGACTCGCCGCCGAGGCCTTCGACGGGTACATCGTCCGCAAGGACTTGTGCGCAAGTTCGCCCGCCAGTATCCGGTGCCCACCTACGTCTGCGAGTTCCTGCTGGGCCGCTACTGCGCCAGCGTGGACGAGGAGGAGATCCAGGAGGGCTTGCAGATCGTCGAGCGCCAGCTTGCGCGACCGGCACGGTCCGCAGCGGCGAGGAGGAACTGTTCAAGGCCCGCGCCGGGAGACGGGCGTCGGTGAAGCTGATCGACATCATCTCGGCACGCCTGGACGCGAAGACCGACTCCTACGTGGCGGCACTGCCCAGCCTCCAACTGAAGGACGTCGGCATCGACGACAAGCTGGTCCACGACCACGAGCGGATGCTGACGGGCGGGTTCTACGCCGAGGTCGATCTGAACTACGACGCCGATGATCGCCCAGGAGAAGAACGGGCGGCCGTTCTCCGTCGCCGGGCTCCGGCCCGATCCAACTCTCGAAGCGCGGACGTGCTGGACGCGCTGTACGAGGGCCGGCGGCGATTCAGCACGTCGGAATGGAAGGACTTCCTGATCCGAGGTATCGGGCTGGAGCCGGCGGGGCTGTCGGAGCGCAACAAGGACGTGCTGATCCTCCGGATGGTGCCGTTCGTCGAGAACAACTACAACCTGGTCGAACTCGGCCCGCGCGGGCACGGGCAAGAGCCACCTGTTCCAGCAGATCTCGCCCTACGCCCACCTGGTCTCCGGCGGCAAGGCGACCGTCGCCCGGATGTTCGTGAACAATGGCCAGCGGGCAGCGGGGGCTGGTCTGCCAGTACGACGTCGTCTGCTTCGACGAGGTCTCGGGCGTCTCCTTCGACCAGAAGGACGGCGTCAACATCATGAAGGGCTACATGGAGTCGGGCGAGTTCAGCCGGGGCAAGGAGAGCATCCGGGCCTACGGCAGCATCGTGATGGTGGGCAACTTCGACGTCGATGTCCAGCACCAGCAGCGGATCGGCCACCTGTTCGGCCCCATGCCCCCCGAGATGCGGAACGACACGGCCCTGATGGACCGCATCCACTGCTACCTGCCGGGCTGGGACGTCCCCAAGATCAACGAGGCGACCAAGACCGACCACTTCGGCCTCGTCTCCGACTTCCTGAGCGAGTGCTGGAGCCGGCTTCGGAGCCAGAGCCGCGTCGCGGCCCTCCAGGGGCGGCTCACCTTCGGCGGCGCCATGAGCGGTCGCGACCAGAACGCGGCGACCAAGACCATCAACGGGCTGCTCAAGCTGATCCACCCGTCGCCCGACGACCCAGTGCCCGACGAGGACCTGGAATGGGCCGTCCGACTCGCCCTGGAATGCCGCCGCCGGGTCAAGGAGCAGCAGAAGCGGATCGGCACGGCGGAATTCCGCAACACGCAGTTCAGCTACACCCTGGGGCATGAAGGGGTGGAGAAGTTCGTGGTCACGCCGGAACTCCACAGCGAGGACCACATCGACCGCGATCCGCTCCCGCCGGGCCAGGTCTGGGGCATCAGCCCCGGCGGGCCGGACGAGGGCTCCGGGCTGTACCGGATCGAGGTCACGGAGGGTCCCGGTGGCGGCGTCCGCATCCTGAACCGCCCGGCGCCCCCGGCGTTCGCCGAGAGCGTCCGGTATGCCGAGCAGAACCTCTACGCCCGGGCGGGCGAACTGGTGGGGGACCGCAACCCCCGCGAGCATGAGTTCTCCGTCCAACTCCGAGCCTATGACGCCACGAAGAGCGGTTCCGCGCTCGGGGTTGCCGCCCTGCTCGCCATGTGCTCGGCCCTCCTCGGCAAGAGCCTGAGGGGCGGGCTCGTCGTCGTGGGCGGGCTGAATCTCGGCGGCTCGGTCGACCCCCTGCACAACGCCATCGACGTGGTGGAACTGGCGGTCGAGAAGGGCGCCTCGGTCGTGTTGATGCCGGTTTCCGCGCGTAAGCAGCTATTCGATCTGTCGGACGACATGGCGACGAAGGTCAACATCCTCTTTTACGGGGAGGCGAAAGAAGCCCTCCTCAAGGCCATCGCCGATTGAGCCACTCGATCGGCGCGGGATCGGACGTTGAAGCGCCGGTGGGCGACCGACAACGGCATGAGATGGGCTTCGGTCGAGATACCTCCCCGCTCAGGGGCGGTTTTCTTCCTGCTGGAGCTTCAACTCGGCCCGGAACGCCCGGATGATCCGCGACTCGCTCCAGGGCTTGCCATCCTTCGTCAGGACCTTCAAGCCGTAGTTGATCTGCTGGCGGATCGCGTCCCAGGTCCGGCCCTCCAGCCGCCACGTCACGATCGCGCGCATCACCCGACGCTCCTCGGGGTCGGCCACCCGCACCTTGACGTGCCGGCCCTGCTCCTGATCCCAGCGCCGCTCCCAGCGGAACCCGTAGCCGGCGTACAGGCCGTTCGCGTGGCC
Organism: uncultured Planctomycetales bacterium; assembly: GCA_963752755.1. Taxonomy (GTDB): domain Bacteria; phylum Planctomycetota; class Planctomycetia; order Isosphaerales; family Isosphaeraceae; genus CAVVZJ01. The sequence continues at coordinate 27,241 of CAVVZJ010000027.1, forward strand.
CTTCCGCTTCCGCAGGGCCAGCGCCTCGCGGGTCCGCTGCGAGATCAGCTTGCGCTCGATCTCGGCGAACACCGCCACCAGTTGGATGAACGCCTTGCCGAACGGGTTGGCCAGGTCCGAGATCATCGGGAAGTCGCAGAGCAGCAGGCTCACGCCCAGCCGCTCCCAGCGGTCGAGCATCAGGACGCAGTCGGAGAGCTTGCGGAAGCCGCGATCCACGCGGGCGATCACCACCAGGTCCCCCTGCCTCAGGCGGGCGCACAACTCGCGGCCCGCCTTGCGCTCGGGCAGGGGGACCTTGCCGGACTGGGCGTCGTTCCACGAGCCGTCCGGGTTCTGAACCGGCGCGTCCTGGAACCAGGCGTCCACCGTCCCGCCCGATGGCCCGGACGGCCTGCGTGATGGCCTGGCGTTGGGCCTCGGGGCTCAGGGCCTGCTTGTCGGTGCTGACCCGCAGGTAGCCGAACGTGCGGCCGGGGGGCGGTTCTCGGTCTCTCATCGTCATACTCCGTCTCGTTGGTGGGTATGTGCTCGATGCGGCCGGCGGAACCACCGAGGCTCCGCCGGCTTGTGGTCAATGCTCGGGTGGCTCCGGAGGAGCGACCCCGTGGCCCTCCCGGCTCACGGGGCGGACGGCGACCGCGACGCCGCCCTCGCCAGGGTGGGCCTCGTCGAAGCCATCCGGGATGTGCCCCCGCCCTCCAGGAACGTCCGTCAGCGTGTCGGTGCCGTTTCTCCGTCCGCGTGGAGTGGCCTCCGGCGACGCGATCAGGGCGGGCTATGCCGTTGAAGTCTCACGCCGAGGGCGCATCCCGCCGGCTCGGCATCGGCCCCGGCAGGAAGCAGCGGCGGCAGGTCGAGCAGGTGATCCGCGCCCCGGTGCCTTGCTCCTTCGGGCAGACCCAGGACGCACCGATCCACTTGCGTGGCGACTTTGTCTTCTCCCGGAACACAAGGTCCACGCCCTCGGGCACCAGCGCCTCATCACCGGCCTCGACGCAGAGGAAGCAGCGACGCCCGCCGGGCAGCGGGCCCGGCCCCGAGTCGCGGTCCTCCGACCACCACGCCGCGACGTTCGGCAGCGTGGCCAGTTCCACCAACGCCGTGGCGATCTCTGGCACGCGCCAACTCCGCGTGTAGAACAGGAACGTGGTCGTCGGGCATCGCTGGGCAATCCGGGTCCACGCCTTCGTGTAGGCGACCGAGTGGAAGTCGCCGCCCACGTGGATGCGGAGCACCTGGACGGCCCGGAACCGGATCTCCACGACCATCGCCTTCTCGAATTCGGCGAGTGACTTCGCCCGCTCCCAGTTGTCGGCGTGCCGGGCCAGGCTCGACCGGGCGTAGCGGGCGAACCCGAGGGCGTAGCACACCAGCAGGCAGGCGAACGTCGCGCCCGGACAGGTGGACATGGCGGGCAGCGTGAAGGTGTGGATCAGGTCGCCCAGGTGGGTGTTGCCGCGCTGGAGCAGGGGCTTGTGCTCCTTCGTGGCGGTTCTCATGGTGCTTCTCCTAAAGAATTCGTTCTTGTGGGTAAAGAGAGAGGGGGACAGCATGTCCCCCTCCCGGCCTCGCGGCCTGTCACTTCCGGCGGTGGTGCTTGGCCTGGCCGTTGCCCTCGTGGGCCTCGGGCGTCGCCGCCACGGGGGCCACCGGCTCGGGCTCGTCCGGGGCAACCTGGATGTCGCCGTCCTCCTCGGGCTCGTCACCCTCATCGCCCTCGGCCTGGTCGTCCCCAGGAGTCTCGTCGCTTACCGGCGGGGCGGGCGGCGGCGTGGGCTGGTGTTCGTCCCGGCCCATCGGCATCTGGATGTAGGCGATCCCCGGAGCGTCCAGCCTCAGAGGCAGCTTCTCGGAGTAGAACGACAGCTTGAGCGGCTCGCCCTCGACCTGATCGAGGAACTGCCGCAGCATCAGGGCGTCGAGCGCGCTCGTCCCCCGGCCCACCAGCGTCGGCACCGGCAGGCTGAGCCGGACCTCTCCCTTCGTGACCGACTTGACCGTGAGCATCAGCATCGCGCCGGCCATCACGATCTCGACGGCCCGCGACTCCGAATCCGTCGCCACCACCGCCATCGCGAGGAAGTCGCGAAGTTCCGTCGCCGACTCGAAGTCGATCAACGCCTGGGGTGTCTCCGTGGGCCAGACGTCCTGGTAGTTCGGGAACCGGCCGTCGGGGATGACCGCCGTGAGCGTCGCCTCGCGACCGACCACCTGGAGCAACCCGTGGCCGTAGCCCTGGCCCGCGACGTCCTCGGGCTGGCTGGGGATGACCGCAAGCCCGAGGTTCCTCGGCCCCTCCATCCGGGCGATCTTGATCGCCGTCGGGAGAGCCTTGCTGGACAGGATCGGCAGGCCCGAGGCCGTGGAGCCCTGGGGTCGCCACAGCCGCTCGGGCTCGCCCACCCTGGCGACCCGGACCCCGAGCCGCACCAGGCGTCGCCCGTCCGTGGCGACGATCTCCAGCGTGTCGCCCTCCTCGGGGAACACCAGGGCGATCCCGTTGAGGGCGTACCGGGTAGACGACGGGTCGGTCGCGAACATCGACCGCTCCAGGGCGCGGGCGAACTCGTCGCCGCGCACGAGCCAGCCCGACGACGTCAGCGGCCCCTCGATCGTCGTGCCCACCGACTTCGCCCAGTCGGGCGACGGCAGGGCCAGGCGGACCGTGTCGCCCGACGCCTGGATCACATCGTCCTTGACGTCCAGGTCGAATCGGATCGTGGGAGCCACATACGCCCCGAGCAGGGCGTTCAGGGAGTGGGCGTCGATGAGGAACCGCCCCGAGCCGGACGCCTGCCGGACCTCCAGGCTGACGACCGCCCGGACCTCCAGGTCCGTGCCGGCGACCGTGGCCGTGCCGTCCGGTCGGACGGTAAAGTGGTAGCAGGCGCAGTCCTTGCGGACCGCCCGCCGGGGGATGACGCGGTTGAGCAGGGCCAGCCGCTCGACCAGTTGGGGCACGGGCAGGATCACGAACGGACCCGGCCCCCGATACGCAACCTTCGCCGACTTCTTGCGAGCCATGATGGGAACTCCATCGACGGACAGGGCGCACACCGACCGGGACCACCCCGGTCCGGTGGTGCGCCGAGTTACGGGTTCGACGACGAGCCTCAGGCGCTCGTCACGGCGGCGGAACAGCGGGAACGCCCCGCGCTCCGTCTGTTCGATCACCGCCTCGCAGGCGGCGATGCGGGCCTTGAAGTAGCCGATCTGCCGGTAGTGGGCGTCTCGACGCATGTCCACGTTGGATGGGACGTGCTGCCAGTCGCCCCGGCGTGCGGCCGGGTCCCGGTCGGCCTGCTTGAGCCACTCGTGGGGCAAGGCGTCGATGCCCTGCTCGTGGTACAGCGTGTACCACCGGACGTGCTCGGCGAGTTCCTTCTCGCAGCGCTCAAGCTTCGCACCGCGTAGAGGTAGCGGGCGTGGCCCCGGAGATGTTGGCCGATCCAGTCCGGCTTGTTGCGATGGCGATCGTCCTCGCCGGGTTCGATCGCCGCGATGGGGATGAACGGCCCGCCGAATTTCCAGTAAAGGGCGTGACCGGACTGGTGCTCGGACCACACCGGAGCGACGGTCTCCGGCGGTGGCTTCTGGCGTCGTCGCGGCATCACGCCCTCCTCGGATCGAGGGCCATCGACCGGAAGCACTCGTCGCACAACTCCGTCCACGTCCCGCCGGGCAAGTACGAGCCGGCGTGCATCGCGGTTCCCGACGGGCAGAACTGGCAACCGTGGTACGGGACGCCGTCCGGCAGGAACGTCTCCTCCTCGAACACCCGTTCGCAGAGCCGGATCGCCGGCCCCCACTCGGCCGAGGAGCCGTCCGACTCGATCGGCCACGCCGGGAAGTGGACGGCCAGGCGGATCAGAGCCGCGCAGACCAGCAGGTCGTAGGGTTCGCGGTTCGTCTTGCAGAAGTCGAGGAAGTGGCCCCGACTGTCGATCTCCTGGTGGGGATGCGGCTTCACGTTGCGCATCACCAGGAAGTTCTCGCAGTCCTGGCCCATCTCGGCGTCGCCGTTGAAATCGACGCAGGCGTGATCGACCTCGGGCAACCCCTTGCCGTCCCCGCCGCAGAGGGCGAAGTCGTAGAGCCCCGAGTCGATCAGCCTCGTGACGTCCTGCGCCCAGGACTCGAACTCCTTCGGGCGGGCGTTGCGCGGCCGGCGCCAGTAATGTGTGTAACCCATGAAGGGTCTCCTCTGAAATGGCGCGTACCTCCCTGGGAACGCCCCGAGTCGGGGACGCGCCGGGTATCCGAACGGGTTCGATCGCGGCGGCAACGCGATCAGCGCAATGCCCGCAGCGACCGTGCTGCTCGGGCGTGTCGAGCTTCGGCGGCTCGATCTTCCGGGCGACGTTACCCGGCCGGTCGGGGTCCATCTCCCCGGCGATGAGCTTCTCGACGACCTGCGACGCCCGGCGTCGAGCGTCAGCTTCATCCCGGTCGTATTCCTCCCTGGTTCGCCAGCCGCCCGGCGGCGACTCCAGGAACCAGCCGAAGGTTATGGACTCGATCTGCCACCATGGGCCGTCGGGCACGGCCGGCGGCTTCACGACGGCGACCTCGAACGCCCCGTCGGGGCTCGTCTGGTCGTTCAGGAACAGGTAGCCCCCAAGCGACCAGCCCTGGCAACTGCACCAGGAGTGGCCGATCAGCTTCTCGGCCAGTTCTCGGCCGACTCGATGGGATGAACCACCCATCGTCGGCCCTTGTGAAACGGCATGTCAGACCTCCTTCGGCGTGACGACCCGGATGATCCGACGACGCGGCCGGTGCCCAGGTCCAGGGAATCGAGCAGCCCCTCCGCAGTGGCCCGTCGGGGAACGGCCGGCCCATCGCGTCGCCCACCGCGACGAAATCGTGGAGCGTGGGGCCGAAGACGAGGACGAGGATGAGGATGAGGAGGGTGCCCTCCCGCTCCTCGCGGACCTCGGTCCCCGAGGCGATGACGAGTCGGACGCCCCGGTCGCGGACCATCTCCAGGAATTCGACCAGCTTCTCGGCGAGGCGGTCGATGCGGTCGGGGCTCGCCACCATCAGGACGTCGCCGCGACGGAGATGATGGTTCGCAGGTCGCCGCGCGCGGCCGATCGCGGAAGTCGATGCTCCCCGGCGTGGCCTCGTCGATGAACCAGGCGTCGATCGCCAGGCCCATCGCATCGGCGCGATCCCGGATGGCCGACCTCTGGCGGTCCAGGCCGGCGGACTCGCCCGGCCGGGCCGAGCGGAGGTAGGCAACCGTCTTCATGTTCAATACTCCTCCGGGAGCAGGAGCAGGTTGAGGAACGATCGGCCTCGGTGATCAGCCAGAGCTTCACCCCGGTGGACAGCGTGTAGGCGGACAGGAGACGGCCCCCGTTCGCCAGGTCGAAGTCGTTGGCCCGCTTGCGTGTCGTCACGTCGCCCCAATCGCCCACGACGTGGCGGGCCAGGAACTCCAGCGGCGACTGCTCGCCTCGGCCAGCGCCGCCAGGGCGCCCGGCGTGGCGACCAGACGCCCGAGCGGGAACTTCGGCTTCGTCGGACTCGTGCTCATGTTGGCTTGCCCTCTCGCTTGAGCGACTCGTTCCGGACCATCCCGGCGAACCGCCCGTCGGCGGCTCGATGAAGGCGTGCCCCGCCGGGCGTGGGCACCCCTCGACCGAAACGACCCGCACCCGATCGCCCGGCCGGAGGAAGCCGGCGCGGGCACCGAGAGGCGGATCGGTCAGGTCAAGTAGCACGGGATCGTAGATCCACCACGACCCCCCGGAGGATCGCGACGGCATCGCCCCCTCCTCAACGGAAGTGGCGGGCGAACCGCCGCCAGTGCGCGAGGACCACCCCCATCAACTCGGTGAGGGCGTTGGCATAGTCCTCATCGTGGTACGTCTGGTGCAAGCCCCCGTGGACGAACTCGTGAGCCGCGAGGGCCGCGATCTTGTGGCTGTCAGACTTCGTGAACCGGCGCACCAGCCGGCCCTTCCTGCCGGCCTTCGCCGGGTTTAGGAAGTAAACCGGGCCGTAGTTACTCGAACTCTCGAACTCGGCCTCAGCCTCCTCCGAGAAGAGGAACCCGACCGAGAAGTGGTCGTCGCAGTCGGTCAGGTGGTGAAGCTCCAGCAGCGAGCCCGCCCAGCCTCGGACCAGCCAGTGCGAATGATCGTCAAACTTGAGGCT
>CAVVZJ010000028.1:0-63980 GCA_963752755.1 uncultured Planctomycetales bacterium
CAACGCGGCGGGGTATCGTACGGCCAAGGGCCTGCCGTACGACGAGAAGTCGGTGGGCTATGTCGCCCGTACGCGCGGCTGGGACCGCGGACGCGGCCGGCGCGGCAAGCAGGACGAGGCCTGAAAGTTGAACTGGTGCATCATGAGAAGGGTCCCACGGGGACCATCAGCGAATTCGAGCTGGTCACGATGCGGAATCGACTGGAACGAGGCCGGTTGCACAAGGCCCATCGTGGCCAGTTGTTCCACCGCGTGCCGACTGGCTACGTCAAGCTCTCCACCGAGCGGGTCGAGTTTGATCGCGACGAGCAGGTCCGCGAGGTCATCCGCCTGATCTTCGACAAGTACGACGAGATCGGTACCGCCTGGGGCGTCTTCCACTACCTGATCCGCCATAACATCAAGCTCGGGTTTCGCCCGTTCCACGGTCCGAATCGCGGCAATCGGGAATGGCGGCGCCGGTCCTGCTGACCGTCTTCCAGATCCTGCGGCACCCGATTTTCGCCGGGGCCTACGCCTATGGGCGCCGGCCGCACAAGCGGGTCCGGACGGCCACCGGGGACCGCACCGCGCCGGCAACTGGGTCCCGATGGAGCAGTGGAAGGTTTTGAAGCGTGACTGCCTGCCGGCCTACATCACCTGGGAACGCAACCTGGCGAACCAGCAATCCCTTCATCAGCACCGATCCGGCCCGGGCTGCAAGGGGAGCCCTCGCAGCGGCTCCGCCGGGCTCCACCCGGCCGCGTCGACGGTCGAGCGGGCCACCGAGGCCGCCGGCCGGGAGGTCGGCGATCGTCTGTCCGCTGGCGAGACCTTCGGCATGCCGGGGCCGTGGGACTGGCATCGGGATGCCGAGGGCCCGATCTGCCCTACGTGGCCATCGACGCCACCGGGGTCGGCCAGCAGGGCGACGGCGGCGCCCGGGCCGACGGCCGGATGGCGACCGTGGCGATGGTCTACAACCCGGTGCCCGAGGGCCGCGACCGCCGGGCTCGCCCCGACGGCCCGCCGCCCCGCTTCCGGGCGCGGTACCTGGCCGGGCTGGGCGGGGCCGCCTCGCTGGGCGACCCGCTGCGACGGCAGGCGGCCCAGGTCGGCATGGGCCACACCGAGCGGTGGATCGGCCTCTCCGATGGCGGCGCCGGCCTGGAGGACTGGCTGCGCGTGAACTTCGGGCGGCTCGACGCGGTGATCCTGGACTTCTACCACGCGGCCGAGTACCTCGGGGACCTCGCCAAGGCGCTGCACCCGGCCGACGAGGAGTCCCGCGGGGCCTGGCTGGAGGCCTGGTGCGGCCGGCTGAAACGCGAGGGCGGCGCCGCGGTGCTGGCGGACCTGCGGACGCTGGAGGCCCGCGGCGGCGCGGCGCGGGAGGCGTTGGCGGAGGTGGTGCGGTATTTCGGCAACCAGGTGCACCGGATGGACTACCCGAGCTACGTGGCCCAGGGCTGGGCGATCGGATCGGGGCCGGTCGAGGCGGCCTGCAAGACGGTCGTCGGCCAACGGATGAAGGGGGCGGGGATGCGCTGGGGGGCCGACGGGGCGGATGCGGTCTGCCACCTGAGGGCCTTGTTCAAGAGCGGGGACCGGCAGTGGGACGCCTACTGGTCCCCCTCGCCGAACTGATCCCTACCTACAAAGGTGACGCCTACCCCCTGCTGCGTGACCTGAAGCGGACCCAGCACTACCACAAGCCCGAGGGAGACTGGCCGGCCTTCCGGAAGCCGTTGAAGCGGCTGATCTGGGACGCCCTGCGGCTGAGCAAGTGGCGACGCGAGTTGCCGGCGGAGCGTTTCGAGTCGCGGCGGCGGCTGGACGCGTTGCTGGCACGGCCGTGAGAGCAACACGCTCAAGCGGCGAGGTCACAACCCCATCTCCGCAGTCCTGGAGGCGGTTCGGATTCACCTGCAAACCGGCCAGTTACCACCCCTGCCAGCGAAATGCTCTGAACTCGGCTGAAGCTTTACCGATAAACTTTCTTGAGGACGGCCCTGCCGCCCCTCCCGTTCGCCGTCCGCCCCGACCGCCTCTGAGACGCCACCGATGCGATGCCCCTGCGCCCTTCTTCATCGCCCTTGCGAAACGAACAGTCATGCCCATCGGAAAGGGCATCCCCATGAAAATGCGTGCTTGCACGCCGAGCCCCTCGCGGGGATTCTCAGAGGCACCCGGCGCCGCGCCTCACGCGTTCTCGACCGCACCTTGCAATCGGCATAATCAACGAAATCGACAAAGTCGCGTGCCCGGTCCCCCGATTTCGCCGACTTGTGACTCTTCGACCGGCGATTTGGGGCCACTTTTTTGATTTCGAAACAAAGCCACCTGCCATTCTGGCAGTCGCCGCCCCACGCACTCTCGCTCCCCAACGACCCGGAACCACAACGCCCCCCGACGGGAGGTCCGACTTGCCGCTCCTGCCGATCATCGGGCTCTCGATCGCCGTCTCCGGCCTGTCCACCCTGTTCGGCGCCGCCTTGGGCATCCCGCTGGGCACCTGGCTGGGCCTGACTCGTTTCCGCGGCCGCACGGTCGCCCTGGCCCTCGTCTATGCCGGCATGGGACTGCCGCCGGTCGTCGTGGGCCTGGCCGTCTATCTGTTGCTCTCGCGGAGTGGGCCGCTGGGAGCATTGGGCTGGCTGTTCACGCCAAGGGCGATGGTTCTGGCACAGACGGTCCTCGTCCTGCCGCTCGTCGCCGGCCTGACGGCCGCCGCCGTCGCCGCCGTGCCTGACGAACTGCCGCTCCAGCTTCGCGGCCTGGGAGCGAGCCCTCGGCAGGCGCGTTGGGAGGTTCTGCGCGAGATGAGGCCGGGCTTGCTGGCGGCCCTGGCGGCGGGGTTCGGTCGGAGTCTCTCGGAGGTCGGCGCGGTCCTGATCGTCGGCGGCAACATCGCCGGCCAGACGCGGGTCATGACCACGGCGATCGTGCTGGAGACCGGCCGCGGCGAGTTCGCCACGGCCCTCGCGCTGGGCGGCGTGCTGCTCGCCTTGGCCGTGCTGGCCAACCTCTTCATGCTCCGGCTCGGCGGACTCACCTCATGAGCGGGACCACCCTCTACGAACTGGACGACGTGTCGTGCACCTACGACGGCCGCCCCGCAGTCCGCGTGGCTCGCGTTCGAATCGCAGCCGGCGAGCGGCTCGGACTCGTCGGCCCGACCGGTGCTGGCAAGAGCACGCTCCTCCGCCTGCTAGCTGGCCTGGAGCCGCCCACCTCCGGCCACCTTTTCTTCGACGGCCGCCCCCTCGACGGTCGCGACCGGCCCCCCCAGGACCGGCATCGCATCGCCATGGTCTTCCAGCGACCGCTCTTGCTCGGCGGCACCGTCGGCGACAATGTTGCGTACGGCCTCCGCCTGCGACGTGCCGACGATCAGCCCCGGCGGGTACGGAAGGTTCTGGAACGCCTCGGGCTCGCCCCCCTGGCCTCGCGATCGGCCCATTCTCTCTCGGGCGGCGAGGTCCAGCGAGTCGCGTTGGCCCGTGCTCTCGTGCTGGAACCGGAGGTTCTGCTGCTCGACGAGCCGACGGCCCACCTCGACCCCGCCCACGTCGCCCTCGCCGAATCGGCGGTGGCTGACCTGGCAAAGCGACGGGGCACGACCGTCGTCTGGGCCACTCATAACCTCTTCCAGCTCCGCCGTGTCGCCGACCGCGTCGCCCTCCTTCTCGGCGGCGAACTCGCCGAGGACGCCCCGACGGCCGACTTCCTCGATAGGCCCCGCAACCCGCGAGCCGCCGCCTTCGTGCGGGGAGAGATGATCTGGTGAACCAACCACAACCCAGAGCCCTGCTCCGCCTGCTGCTCGCCCCGGTGGTCGTCCTTGCGACCGGCTGCGCGAGCCACGAGCCCGCCGGGTCTATCACGCTGGCGACCACGACCAGCACCCGCGACAGCGGCCTTCTCGACGTCCTCCTGCCCGCCTTCCAGAAGCGGACCGGTCTCGATATCCGCGTCGTGGCTGTCGGCACCGGCCAGGCGCTGGAACTGGGCCGTCGCGGCGACGCCGACGTGCTCCTCGTCCACGACCGACCCGCCGAGCAACGCTTCGTCAACGAGGGTTATGGCTCCTTCCGCCGCGACGTGATGGTCAACGACTTCGTCCTCGTCGGCCCGCCCGAAGACCCCGCCGGCCTCCGCGAATCGGCCGGGATCGTCTCGGGGTTCGAGCGGGTCGCCCGCGAGAAACCGCCGTTCGTCTCGCGGGGCGACGACAGCGGCACGCACCGCAAGGAGCGTTCGCTCTGGTCCCGCGCCGGGATCAAGCCCGAAGGCAACTGGTATCTCGAAGCCGGTTCGGGCATGTCCGAGGTCCTCCGCCTGGCCGACCAGAAGCGGGCCTACACCCTCAGCGACCGCGCCACCTTCCTCGCCCTCCGCGACGGCCTCGACCTGGCGATCGTCTCCGAGGGCGATCCGTTGTTGCTCAACCCATACGGCGTCATCGTCGTGAACCCGGCCCGACACCCCCACATCCACGACCGCGACGCCCGCCGATTCGTTGCGTTTCTCCTCTCCGACGAGGGCCGTCGCCTGATCAGGCACTTCGGCGTGGAACGCTTCGGTCAGCCCCTCTTTCGCCCCGCTTCGCCGGCCGGCAACGACTCAGGTGGCGTAGTGCCTCGCAACCTTCCGGATGGCCGCGGCCACGCTCCGCATGTAGCCCTCGCTCATCGCCTCGTTGACGACCACGCGGACGCCCGTTTCGAGGATCGCCTCGGCCTCCGGGCAGGAGACCTGAGCATAGTCCATCGTGGTGAGCCCCTGCTCCTTCAGCGGCCAGCGACCCGCGAAGAATCCGTGCTTCTGGAAGACCGGGTTGCCATACAAGGGCACGGGGATGTAGCCCGCCGAGGCCGGCACACCCTCGGCGACGAGCGCCTTCACGAACTCCGCCCGGTCGCACTGGAAGGTTTCGGGTCGAAGCCGCATCATCGAGAACCAGTACGTGCAGCGGTCGTCGGGTCGGACTCCGTGGGGCACGAGGCCCGGCGTGTCGGCGATCTGCTCGTTGAGCAGGTTTCCGAGTCGCGCTCGCTTCGACGCGATCCCTTCCAGCCGGTCGAGCTGGGCGGCGGCGACCGCCGCCTGGGGCTCGCTCATCCGGTAGTTCGTGGCGAACGACTCGAACAGGCCGTTCCCTCCGATTCGGTTGTATCCTTTGTCGCCGAAGCGCTGAAGGAGCGGGCCGAATCGCTCGTCGTTCGAGGCCACGACGCCGCCGTCGCCGCAGGTAATGTGCTTGGAATTCTGGAGCGAGAAGCAAGCGATGTGACCGCTCGTGCCGATCGGCTCACCGCGATAGCGGGCGCCCCAGGCCTGGGCGCAGTCCTCGATCAGGACCAGGCCGCGGCGGTCGGCGAGGGCTTTGAGGGCGTCCATGTCGCACGGGTTGCCAGCGAGGTGGACGGCGATGATGGCCCTGGTTTTCGGGGTGATCCGACGCTCGACGTCGGCGGGATCGAGGTTGTAAGTGTCGCCGACCAGATCGGCGAAGACGGGGACGGCCTGCTGGTAGAGGACGCCGATCACGGTGCCGATGTCCGTGACCGGGCTCGTGATGACCTCGTCCCCCGGCGCGATCCCGGCCGACGCCACCGCGATGTGCAGGGCCGCGGTGCCCGACGAGCATGTCATGACATGTTTGAGCGGGCAAGTCTGGCGGAACCGCTCGATCAGAAGCGATGTTTGCGGCCCTTTCCAGTAGAACAGCGAGTCCTGGCTGAGCATCGTCTCCAGTCGCTCGCGCTCGGATTCGCCCCAGCGATGCTGATGCGGCACCTTCTCCTCGACCGCCTTTGGACCGCCGTGAAGTGCGAGGCGTGCGTCCGAGCCCGATTCGTCCGTCGCCTCCTGTACGGGAAGGCTGCTGGCGCCGACGACTCCCGACGAGACGGCGAGGAAGGAACGTCGTGTGAAAGGGTTCCTGGGTGTCATGGCGTGCCTCCGGAGCTTGGTGGTTTCTCGACACCGCCCCGCAATCCGACGTCGCGCGTCCACTTCCCGGGGCGCCCCATCTTACCCGCGGAACTGCCTCGCTTGGCACACCTTCCCACGCCAGATCCTGGCTGGGTAATCCGGAAGTTTCGCCGACTTCCCTCGACGGCCGGCCTCGCGGCGATCGAGGAGGCCCCCCGGAGAGCCAATGCTGGCGTTGTCGGCACTCGCTCGCCTTGCTACGTTTGGCCGTTTCGGAGGTGTCGGATATCTTCTGCCTCACCACTCGGGATTCGACCAGCGAGGAATAAGCTTTCGCATGAGACCTCCACGCTATATTTGCATCCATGGGCACTTCTATCAGCCGCCCCGCGAGAACCCCTGGCTCGACGTCGTGGAGGTTCAGGACTCCGCCGCACCGTACCATGATTGGAACGAGCGAATCACCCGCGAATGCTACGCCCCCAACGCTCGCTCCCGGCTCGTCGATTCGCAGGGGCGGATTATCCACCTCCTGAATAATTACGCCTGGATCAGCTTCAACTTTGGGCCGACCTTGCTCTCCTGGATGGCCAGCCATGCGCCCGAGGTTCTCGGTGGGATCGTCGAGGCAGACCGCCTCAGCCGCCAGCGTCGCAATGGTCACGGCAACGCTCTGGCCCAGGTCTATAACCACATGATCCTGCCCCTGGCCGGCAAGCGCGACCAGCGGACACAGGTCCTCTGGGGCCTCGCCGACTTCCGCCATCGCTTTGGCCGCGACCCCGAGGGGATGTGGCTGGCCGAGACGGCGGTGGACACGGCCTCCCTGGAAGTCTTGGCCGAGTCGGGCATTCGGTTCACGATCCTCTCGCCCTACCAGGCCCGGCGCTGGCGACGGATCGGCGAGGAGGAGTGGACCGAGATACCCGGCGGCATCGACCCGTCGCGAGCCTACCGGGTCAATCTGCCCTCGGGACGCTCCATCGCCCTGTTCTTCTATGATGGCAACATCTCGCGACAGGTTGCCTTCGAGCGCCTGCTCGACAGCGGCGAGCGGTTCCTCGGTCGGCTCCTGCAGGGTTTCGACGACGGCCGCGAACACGCCCAGCTCATGCACATTGCTACCGACGGCGAGTCGTACGGCCACCACCACCCTCACGGCGACATGGCCCTCGCTTTCGTCCTCCAGCGGCTTGCCGAGGACCCCGAGATCCGGCTCACCAATTACGGCGAGTTCCTGGAACTGCACCCGCCCGAGTGGGAAGTCGAGATCCACGAGAACTCTGCCTGGAGCTGCGCCCACGGCCTCGGTCGCTGGAGCTTCGACTGCGGCTGCAAGTTCCGCGGCGACTGGCACCAGCGTTGGCGCGAGCCTCTCCGCAAGGCGTTCGACGGCCTCAAATCCCAGCTCGATCATCTCTTCAGCACCCGAGGCCGGGAGTGCTTCCCCGAGCCGTGGAAGGCGCGCGACGCCTACATCGACGTCGTCCTCGACCGTGGCTCCCGATCGGTCCGACACTTCCTCCGCGAACAAGGGCACCCCGACCTCGACGACGAGCAGATCTGCGACGCCCTCCGGCTCCTGGAAATGCAGCGATGCGGCATGCTGATGTTTACGAGTTGCGGCTGGTTCTTTGACGAGATCAGCGGCCTCGAAACGACCCAGTGCCTCCACTACGCCGCCCGCGCGATCCATCTGGCCCATCACTTTGGCCGCGACCTGGAGCGGAAGTTCCTCCAGTCGCTCAAGGCCGCGCCCAGCAACTTGCCCCGATTCCGCGACGGCCGCGGTGTCTGGGAGCAACAGGTCCGTCCCGCCACCGTGGACCTCGATCGCGTCCTTGCCCACTCCGCCATCAGCCTGATCTACCCGACCCACGAAGAACCGACGCGCCTCTATCCGTTCGACCTCGAAATCCTCGACCGCGAGGTTCGCAGTCGCGGTATCGGCCACCTGGCGATCGGCCGCCTGCGGACCCGCTCGCGACGGACCTGGGAGGAGGCTGAGACCGCCTTCGTCGTCATCCACTATGGAGGCCTCGACTTCCACACGGTCCTCCGCCGACCGGCCAGCCACCGCGAGTATGAGGGCTTCAAGCGACGTATGCTGGAGGCGTACCGCGTCGGCTCCCTCGCCGATGTCACCGCCCTCGTGACCCGCGAGTTCGAGGGCCGCACCCACCGGCTCGACGACCTCTTCGCCGACGAGCGACGCCGGATTATCGGGATCGCCTTGCACGATCGCATCGAAGATTACCAGCGCACCTTCGAGCGGATGATCCGCCAGGACGAGGACGTCCTGCACCGTCTCGGCCACCTCGGCTACCCGATCCCGAAGCCGATCCGCGCCGCCGCGGCCTCCTTCCTCGATCACCGGCTACCCCAGGAGCTTTCCCACCTGGAGGTCGAAGACGGCCGCCTGGACGCAATCCGTGACCTGATCGAGCGCGGCGAGTCCTGGGGCTACCAGCCCGAAGCCGAACTGCTGGAGCAGCGTCTCTCCGAGGCCCTGCGCCACATCCTCGGCGAACTCGACACATCGGCCGATCTGCCGGCCCTGGTCGCGAAGGCGAGTCGACTCCTCGATGCCGCCGCCTTACTCGGGATCTCGATGGACCTCTGGTCCGTGCAGAACCAACTCCTCGATGCCTACCTCCGCGTTCGGGATTCCGAGTCGCTCGACGAGCGTCTCTCTGAGGTCTTCGCCGACCTGGCCGACAAGCTGGGAATCAGCCGGGGCGTTCTCGGCTGGCGACCGTGATTCTCTTTCGATGACATCTTATCCATGGCCGAAGTCGAAGCGGACCTCGCCCCCCTCCAGCTTGAGCCTGGCGTCGAAGGTCTTCCCGGACTTCGACGCGAAGCCCTTGAGCAATGGGCTCCGGCCCTCCTTCAACAGCGTCCGCGCCGTTCGGACCGTGATCCGCTTGCCGGCGATCGTCTTCCAGATCGCAAACTTGCACCCCTGCTTCCAGCCCCGACAACCAAACGACTTCGCCTGTTCGATCACCTCCGCGCCACAGAGCGGGCAGACGCCGAGGACGTTCGTAACGACGCCCTCCGACCCATCCGCGACGTCCCCTCCCTTCTCTGCGGCGACTCTCCCACGCCGCTTCCCGGTCTGTGCCTTCCGTCCTCCGGATCGCCGACCCGGTGCTGGCAACGCTCCTTGCGGCCTTCCGACCGGAACCGGGAACTCCGTCAGGTCGCCGCTATCCAGCAGTTGGAGGACGACCCCGCCTGGCTCGCCCTTCCCCGACGGCAACAGTACTCGGCGCTGAAGGAGTTGCCGGACCTCGTCGTCGTCGAGCCGACGGCCCTGGTGCTTGCGTTGCAGGACGAACGGGCAACCGTCCCGCCAGCCAGAGCAGCCGAAGTCCCGCTTGCCCTCGATCACCGGGCGACCGCAGAGCGGGCAATCGCCGAGTCGGGAGGCATCAATCGGCGCGTCGCCGGAATGGATGACCTCGCCCGTGTAGTGAACAATTTCCTCCATGAACCGGCGTGGGTCGAGCTGACCGCGTTCGACCTCGCGCAGCTTTGCCTCCCACTCGCCCGTCAACTCGGGCGACTTGAGACCCCTGTCCTGCACCAACGCCACGAGGTAGCGACCCAGGTCGGTCGCAGCAAGCGTCTTCTTTTCACGGGTGATGTAGCCGCGACTGAGCAACGTCTCGATGATCGCGGCCCGCGTGGCGGGCGTACCGAGTCCGCGTTCCTTGAGGGCCTCCTTCAACGCCTCGTCATCGACCAGCTTGCCAGCCGTCTCCATCGCGCCGAGCAAGGTGGCCTCGGTGTACGGCCTCGGGGGCGACGTCTCGCCCCGTCGAACGAACGGCTCATGCGGCCCGCTCTCGCCAGCCTGGAAGTCGGGGAGGTCTTGCTCGTCCTCCTTCCGGTCGTCGTCTTTGCGCGGGTAGAGAACGGTCCACCCCGGCTCCAGCACGCGGACGCCGCGAGCCCGGAAGGGGACACCATTGGAGACGGCGGAAACGGTCGTCACCTCCTTGATGCACACAGGATAGAAGGCGGCGATGAGGCGGGTGACGACGGCGTCGAACACCTTCGCCGCCGCGGGGGAGAGCGATCCGAGATGCTTGCCGGTCGGGATGATCGCATGGTGGTCGCTGACCTTGGCGTCGTTGATGATCCGACCGTTGAACGGGAGCGAGGTGAGATCGAGACGCTCGATCTCAGTGGGACGCAGAGCGCGGAGGTCTTCGAGGATGCCAGGCACCTTGGGCCGCATGTCGTTGCCGAGGTAGCGGGAGTCGGTCCGGGGGTAGCTGATGAGCTTCGACTCGTAGAGCGTCTGGGCCGCCTTCAACGTGGCATCGGCCGAGAGGCCGAACCGGCGGTTCATGTCGCGTTGGAGTTCGGTCAGGTCGTAGAGTTGCGGCGGCGCGACACGCTCCGGCTTGCGTTCGACGCCCAAGATCTTGAAGAGCTGACCCAGGACGCGCTGCAAGGTCGCCTGCGCCGCCTCCTCCTTCGCGAACCGGTCGCCCGCGAAGCGGAACGTAACCTCGCGATAGCGGGTCAGCAGCTCCCAGAACGGCTCGGGTTTGAATGTGCGGATCTCGTCGTCGCGCCGGACGATCAAGGACAGAACCGGCGTCTGGACCCGGCCGACGCTCCAGAGCAGGCCGCCGGAGCGGTAGCGGACGGTGTAGTAGCGAGTAGCGTTCAGTCCGACGATCCAGTCGGACTCGCTCCGGCAGCGGGCAGCGGCGTAGAGGTCGTCGTAGTCGGAGAGCGGCCGGAGTCGGGCGAAGGCGTCGCGGATCGCCTCGCGGGTCAAGGAGCTGAGCCAGAGGCGGCGCATCGGCAGGCCCATGCATCCGGTCAACTCCAGGATGTAGCGGAAGATCAGCTCGCCCTCGCGGCCGGCGTCGGTGGCACAGACAATCTCGTCGGCGTTGCGGAAAAGGCGGCGGACGATCTCGAACTGCTTGCGGGCCCCCCTCTCGTCAAGCACCTTCAGGCCGAACCGCTCGGGGACGAACGGCAAAGTTGCCAGCGACCACCGTTTCAGGGCCGGGTCGTAATCCTGCGGCTCCTTGAGGGAGACGAGGTGGCCGAGGGCCCAAGTTACCTGGTAGCCCCGCCCTTCGAAATAGCCCTCGCGACGGCTGTCGGCGCCGAGGAACGAGGCCAGCTCGCGGGCGACCGACGGCTTCTCGGCGAGCACGACGCGCATCGTCCGTCGGCGACGGGTCGCCCCTCCGTTCGGAACCGCCACTCTCCAAATCGCGGGCCCGCTGCCCGCCTCTCCTATTCCATTGTACACCCGGCCCGTGGTCGAACGAAGGGCGCCCGCCGACACTCCGAGGTAACTCCTTTTCGCCGCTCGGATGGACCGACCCCTCACATGGCCCGATCGTCCGTGGTATGGTTGGGCGGGCTGACCCATCGTGGACAGCGTGTCGAGGCCCCGCCCTCCCGAGCAACGGTCGCCGTGGACCCTCCTCGGCGTTTGCGAGCAAAACTTCCTCAGAGCGGCGTTCCGGTGATGTGGCGATTTCGCAACGGTCCGCGCTTCGTCGGACTGCTGGCAACGCTGGTCTTGCTGACGGGTTGCTCGGATCGTGGGCAATATCCGAGCCGGCCGATCGTGCTCATCTGCCCTTGGGCCGCCGGTGGCGGCACGGACCGGGTTTCGCGGCAGGTTGCCGTCTTGCTGGAACAGGAAATGGGGGTCCCGGTCAACGTCATCAACGCCACCGGCGGCTCGGGCGTGACGGGCCATACTCGAGGCGCACTCGCCCGGCCGGACGGTTACACGCTGACGATGATCACCGTCGAGCTGAACATGCTCCACTGGCGGGGCCTGACCAACATCAGTTACCACGATTTTCAACCGTTGATGCAGCTCAACCGCGACGACGCGGCTTTGTTCGTCCGAGGCGATGCGCCATGGTCGTCCCTGGCCGAGCTGGAGCGGGCGATCCGCGACAAGCCCGGAGCGTTGAAGGCATCGGGCACGGCGCAGGGGGGGATCTGGCATGTGAGCGTGGCCGGCTGGCTCGACGCGATCGGCCTGCAAGCCGATGACGTCATCTGGATCTCGATCAACGGGGCCGGCCCCTCGCTTCAGGAGTTGCTCTCCGGCGGGGTAGGGATGGTCTGCTGCTCGTTGCCCGAGGCCCAGACCTTGCTCGAAGCCGGCGAGGTCCGCTGCCTCGGCGTGATGGCCGACCACCGCGTGCCGTCTTTCCCCGACGTGCCGACGTTCCGCGAGCAAGGCTACGACTGGTCCATCGGCGGCTGGCGCGGCCTGGCCCTGCCGCCCGACGTGCCGGTCGATCGGTTCGAGTCACTGCTCGCCGCGCTCGGTCGGGTGGTCCGCAGCGATGCCTACCGACGTTTCATGGAATCCAACGGCTTCGACTCCTCGATCCTCGGCCCAGCCGAGTTCACTGCGTCACTGGCCGATTACGACGCGAAGTTCCGCGAGATCCTGACCAGTGACGCCTTCCGCTCGGTCCGCCGGGCCCGATACGGTCCTTATGTGTTCCCGACCGTGCTGGCCATCGGCATGGCCCTGACTTTCCTGACGATCCTCGCCCGTGGCGGCTGGCGGCGGCCTGAGGGTGAGGAGCGGACGGGGGCGGTCGGCTTCGTCCGCATCGCACTGGTGGTCGGCTGGGTCGTTGCTTTCATGGTCTTGCTGGAGATTGCAGGTTATGTCCTCACGGGTACATTCTTGTTGCTGGCCATGCTGTTGTATCTCCGGGTACGATGGACGTCTGGCGGTTGCGATGTCGCTGCTGATCGTGCCGCTGTCGTATCAGGTCTTCGCGGTCGGCCTGCGGGTGCCGTTGCCCTGGGGCTGGCTGGGCTGGTGAGGCGGATTGCTCATGGACCCCGCGTTCGTCAACGCCGCCGGGCAGGTCTTTCTCGATCCGTGGCTCTGGCTGATCGTGCTGGCGTCGGCGGCCTACGGGATTTTCATCGGCGCCGTGCCGGGCCTGACCGCCACGATGGCGATGGCCTTGATGGTCCCCTTGACGTACTGGCTCGACCCGGTTCCGGCGTTGGCGGCGATCGTTACGATGGAAGCCTGCGCCATTTTCGCGGGAGACATCCCGTCCGCCCTGCTCCGCATGCCCGGCACGCCCGCTTCGGCTGCCTACACCGAAGATGCGTATGGATTGACTCGTCGTGGACAGCCCGAGCGGGCGATGGGCGTGGCGTTGGTGTCGAGCGTCGTCGGCGGTCTCTTCGGCGCCTTGATTCTGATCTCGCTCGGCTACCAGCTCGCCCGGACCGCGGCCTGGTTCAGCACCGTCGAATACTTCTGGCTCTATCTGCTGGGCCTGAGCTGCGCGGTCGTCATCGCGCAGGAGTCGCTGGCGAAGGGGCTCTTCGGGATGTTGCTGGGACTGCTGCTCTCCACCGTCGGATTGAGTGCCGTCCACGCCCAGGCCCGGTTCACCTTCGGACTGCCGGAGCTTTACCAGGGGATCAACTTCATCCCGGCGATGATCGGGCTGTTCGGGCTCTCGGAGGTTCTCAAGAACCTGGTGAAGCTCGACGGGGAGCCCGAGAGCGCAACGACCGCACCCCCCGTGCCCGCGTCTCGTGCCCCGTGGCGGCGCTGGATCGCAACGACGGTTGCGGAGCCGGCCCGCCTGATGCTGGCCCGCCCCTGGGCCTCGATCCGCTCCGGCCTGATCGGCACGGCCATCGGCATCCTGCCGGGGGCGGGGGCTGACATCGCGAGCTGGGTCACGCTCGCCGTCACCCGCCGCACCCAGAAGGGCCGCGCGTCGGACGAGTCGGCGGCCGTCGAGCGACTCTGCGACGCCGGCAATGCCAACAACTCCGCCCTGGCCGGCGCCTGGATCCCCGCCCTCGTCTTCGGCATCCCGGGCGACTCCGTGACGGCGATCGTGCTCGGCGTCCTCCTGATGAAGAACATCAAGCCAGGTCCAGAGATCTTCACGAAGCAGGCGACCCTGGTTTACGCCCTTTATCTCCTGTTCATCCTCGCGAACCTGGTGCTGCTGCCTGTCGGCCTGCTGGCGATCAAAGTGGGCGGGTACGTCGTGCGAGTGCCGCGGCGGGTGCTCTTGCCGGTGATCCTGCTCTCGTGCGTGGTGGGAGCGTATGCGATCAACGGCAGCGCCTTCGACGTCTGGGTCATGCTGGGCATGGGCCTGGTTGGCTTCTTGCTGGAGCGACGACGGGTGCCGCTCGGTCCGGTCGTGCTGGGGATCATCCTGGGAGGACCGCTGGAGGAGCGGTTCATCCAGACCCTCACCGGCGCCGGCGGCTCGCCGCTGGCGTTCTTCGACCGTCCCCTCTCGGCCTTGCTGGGGATCCTTTGCGTCGGCCTCTGGCTCACGATCTTTGTCCTGGGCGCCCTCCGGCTGCGTCCCAGCCAGCGACGCGAGGCGACCCCCGAGGCCCCGCCCGCGGCAGTGCGGGAGTGAGGACGTCAGGGCTTCACGATCGTGCCGTCCCGACGGCGGACGTTGCCCCAGTTCAGGTCGAAGGGCGGGTCATCCTGGATCGGGAACTTGGCGGCCAGGGACTCGTCGAGGTCGATCCCAAGGCCGGGGCGGTCGTTGGCGTGGTAGTAGCCGTCGTTCAGTTCGGGGCAGCCGGGGAAGACGTCGCGTTCGGCCTGATTGAAGGCGCGGGCTTCCTGGATGCCGAAGTTGGGCACGGTGAGGTCAAGGTGGACGTTGGCCGCGTGGCCGACCGGCGAGACGTCGCCCGGCCCGTGCCAGGCGGTTCGGACTCCGAAGAACTCACAGAGCGTGGCCAGCTTGCGGGCGGAGGTCAGGCCGCCGGCCTGGGAGATGTGGACGCGGATGAAGTCGATCAACTGGTCCTTGACCAGGGGCAGCCACTCGTTCGGGTTGTTGAACAGCTCGCCCATCGCGATCGGCGTGGTGGTCTGTTCGCGGAGTTGTTTGAAATATCCCAGATCTTCGGGGCTGAACGGGTCTTCGAGGAAGAACGGCCGGTACGGCTCCAGGTCCTTCGCTAGCCGGATCGCCAGGATCGGCGGGACGCGTTCGTGGACGTCGTGCAGCAGCTCCACCTCGTCGCCGACCTGCTTGCGAAGGTGCTCGAACAGCCGCGGGATCAGGCGCACGTACGGCGCGGGCTCCCACGTCGAGCCGGCGTTGCGTTGTTCCCGGCCGCCCAGGCTGTAGGCATGGTAGTTGGGCACGCCGACCTGAACGCGGACATGGCGATAGCCCTGCTCCAGGAAGCGGCGGACCTGGTCCTCGACCGCCTCGAACGTCTTCCCGCTGGCGTGCCGGTAGGTGTCCACGGCCTCGCGGCACTTGCCGCCGAGGAGTTGATAGACGGGCAGGCCGGCGACCTTGCCGAGGATGTCCCAGAGGGCGATGTCCACGCCGCTCAAGGCGTTGTTGAGGACCGGCCCGTTGCGCCAGTAGGAGCTGACGTAGGACGAGGCCCAGAGGTCCTCGATTCGGAGCGGGTCCTTGCCGATCAGGAAGGGTCGGAGGTACTGGTCGATGGCCGTCTGGACAACGCGAGGGCGCTGGGTGAAGGTGGCGCAGCCGAGACCGTACAGGCCCGGTTCGTCGGTGAGGACCTTGACCACGACCAGGCGAATCCCGGCCGGAGCGGTGAGGATGGTGCGGACGTCGGTGATCTTCCGCTTCGGCAGTGACTTCACCGCCGCGGGCTCGTCGTCCGCGCCAGCCTTGTGACCGGAGAGCTGCGAGAGTCCGGCCAGGCCAGCGCCGAGGGTGCCCGCCTTGAGCCAGGTACGCCTGTCCATGTCGGTCGAACTCCTTCGATCGGGGTTGACGAGCAACGGCTTACCAGTCCACCACGGAGCCGTCATCCAGGTCGTAGGTCTCGCGGTTCTTCCAGTCGTGGCCAATCTTGTCGGCGAGCGCGTCCTCATCCAGTTCGATGCCGAGGCCGGGTCCACGCGGGAGGTCGATGTAGCCGTCCACAACGCGGAAGGGTGACTTGATGTAGCCGTCGCCGAGGCTGACCTGCTCCTGGCAGAGGAAGTTGGGAATCGAGGCGGCGACATGGAGGCCGGCGGCGAGGGAGATCGGACCGAGGGGGTTGTGGGGCGCGATCGCGGCGTAGTACGACTCGGCCATGCCGGCGATCAGACGGACCTCGGTGATCCCGCCGGCGTGGCAGAGGTCGGGCTGGAGGATCGACGCGGCACCTTTCTCCAGGATCTCGCGGAAGCCCCACTTGGTGAAGATCCGCTCGCCGGTGGCGATCGGTAGGTGAGTGCCGCGGGCGATCTCAGCCATCACGTCCACGTTCTGGCACTGCACCGGTTCTTCAATGAACATCGGTTGGTATGGCTCCAGCGCCTTGATCAGGAGCTTTGCTGTCTGCGGGCTGATGGCGCCGTGGAAGTCAATGCCGATGTCCACGTCGTCGCCGCCCGCCTCCCGCAAGGCGGCGAAGCGCTCGGCCGCGTGGCCGACGAAGGCCGGCGTCTCGATGATCCGCGCCGGCCGTTCCTTGGCGACGCCCGTCTTGAACGACCGGAACCCCTCGCCCAGTCGCCGCCGGATCGCCTCGGGCGAATTCGCATGGGCATAGACTCGAACCCGCGATCGGGTTGGCCCGCCGAGCAGCTCATAGACCGGGACGCCGAGTGCCTTGCCCTTGATGTCCCAGAGCGCCTGATCGATCCCACTGAGGGCGCTGGTGAGCACCGGGCCGCCGCGATAGAAGGCGTGACGGTACATCGCCTGCCAGTGGTGGACGACCGCCCGCGGGTCCTTGCCGACCAGGTAGTCGGCCATCTCCTCGACCGCCGTGGCGACCGTCCGCGACCGCCCCTCGACGATCGGCTCGCCCAGGCCGACAATCCCGGCGTCGGTGTGGACCTTCAGGAAAAGCCAGCGTGGCTTGACGGGGATCGTCTCGACCTTGGTGATTCGCAATCGCTCCCCCGTACCGACGAGCCGTGCGGCGTTGTCCCGGCCCGAGCGGCCTTCGCCCGGGTCGGGCGGACTGTAGTCGCCGCGCTGCCCGGAACGCTGCGAGAGCGCGTAAGTCGCGGCGGAAGCGCCGGCGGCGCCGAGCAGGGAGAGAAGGAAGGTCCGCCGATGCTGGAGGAGCGATCGGATGCGTTTCATGGCTTTTTCTCATCTCCCTCGGACGGGCCGGCAACCGGCAGGAACCGCTCGAACCAGGCGACCATCTCGGCCTTCATCTCGGGCAGGTATTCGTGGCCGGTCCCCTCGTAAACCACGCTGCGGAAACGCTCAGGATGACCGTAGAGCGCATAAAGAGCCCCGAGCTTCCGCTCCAGAACCTCGATGCCGTCGAGCGGCGCCCCGCCGTCCTCGTCGCCCGAGAGCATGAGCATTGGCCGCGGGGCCACCAGCGCGTAGATGGCTTCGGTGTCGAAGTGGGCCAGGACCGCGGGCACGAAATAATAGATGCCGTGGCGTCGAAGGTCGCCGTGGGCGATCAGCTCGGAGTAGCGGGTGAAGCAGGCGACGCCGACGATCGCCTTGACCCGATCGTCGATCGCCGCCAGCCACCAGGCGCGGGTGCAGCCCATGCTCATGCCGGTGGCGCCGATCCGGTAGGGATCAACCTCCGGGCGGGTCTGGAGGTAGTCGAGCAGGCATTGCTCATCGCGGAGCATCATGCCCCAGAGCGTCCGGCCGAGCCAGAGGTTGAGCTTGAAGAGGCTTGCCTCCTGGGCTGCCTTGTCGCGGTCGTTCGACCCGTCGGGCCCCTTGCCGATCCGCTCGCCGTTGAAGTAGGCGTCGATGGCTGCCACGACGTACCCCTTGCGGGCTAGCATCGGCCCGACGTACTGGCCGTGGCCTTGCTGGGTGCAGAGGCTCTCCTTCGAGCTGCCGTGGCCGTGCAAACCAACGATCGCTGGCGCCCGCCCCGTGAGGCCCTTCGGAATCAGCAGGATGCCCGGCACGACCATATCCACACCATTATGGAACTGAAACCGTTCCAGGGTGTATCCGTCGTGATCCTCCCGGGAGATGACCTCGACGCGGGCCGGGTCGGGGCGCGGCGGCATCTCGCCAAGCAGCCGAAGAAGGAGGTCACGGGTCGCGGGCCGATCGGTCTGCCGCCAGCGTTGCAGGTCGTTGGGAACGGGCCAGTTGGGTAGCTTGATGTCGTGGAACGACTCGGGCACGACCTCCCACGGGCCGCCTTCCGCGTCGCCGCCACGGGCCTGAGCGGGTTTGACCCGGACCTGGGCCATCGCCGTCGAACCGATAAGAAACAGCGACAACGCAAGTAGCGACGCGGTCGGACATCGAAGACGCATGAGCGATCCTCTCCGGCTTGGTGGTCTCACCAGATCCAGGGCGGTCCGATCCGAACCGCCCCGGGAACGTTCCCCGGCCTGAGGATACACGCCCGGGGCGCCTCGGTCAGCGCTCCGCCAGCCTGGATCGACGAAAGCGGCTCAGGCCTCCAGCGCCGCTCGCGTGCGCTGCACCAGACCGTTGTCGCGATCGCCGGAGCCGGGGAGGAGGAAGAGGCTGGTGGCGAGGTAGCGGTCGCGCCACTCCGGCGAGGCGTGGTAGTAGTCTTCCAGCGCCGCCGAGCTGTACTTGTAGTCGTGCGCGTCGTTGCCCTTGAGGAAGACCAGGCGACGCGCCGCGTCGATCAGATCCTTCGGGTCGCCGCCGGATTTGAGGTAGGCCAGGGCCTTGCGGGAGGCCCTCATCCGGTCGCTGTTGACCTCGGCGAAGATTTCCTCGATGGCCCCGGCACCGCTCTCCGAGGGGGATTCGGGCTCCAGGCCCCGGATGCCCATATCGAGGACCTTGCCCCGGCCGCCCATCGCCTGGCGGAACAGGGTCAGGAAGGCGGCGTTCTGGAGCATCAAGAGCCGACGCGTCAGGTCGTCGCTGCTGGCGCGGAAGGCGAAGTTCATGGCGTTGGTCGTGGTGCCGGCGTGGAGGGAGACGATCCCCGGCTGCCGCATGATCAACTCTCCGGCGCCGTCGAGCAAGGCGTCCCAGATCGACTGTGGGGCCACGCCGCGGTTGAGCAGTTCGACGACTTTCTCGGGCGCCTCCTTCTCGTCGCCGCCGTGGAGCACCTCCAACATCTCGGCGGTGGCGTCGGCATTCGGCTCGCCGCCGAGCCAGCCTTCCTTGATCTGTGTGGCACGCTCCTGATTCTGGCGCCATGGGCGGTCGGCGGCGTCGTCGCGCTCGGCGGGGTTGCCGTCCTCGTGCATCAGCAGGGCATAGGCGAGCGACCGGAGGATCGGCTCGGCGTGTTGGTAGCCGATGCACTGGAGGGCTCGGTAGCTGTTGGAGACGAAAATCGCCTTGTGGCCGATCGCGCGAAAGTCGCGGGCGCCGAAGCGGAAAAAGAGTTCATAGACATCGTTCATGCCGTCAGTACGCGCGAGGGCGGCGACGGCGGCGTCGGCAGCCTCCTCGTCCCAGGACTCCATCGCGTCGATGAAGGCCTTGCGGGCTTTGCGGGCGGGCGGCACGGACGACTCGTCCACCGGGGCCATCGTCCAGCCGCGTTCCTTCTCGTCCTCGGCCTGCGACGACTTGAAGTAGTCGAGAGCCCAGAAGATTGGCAGCCAGCGGTCGGAATCGGGGGAACTGAGGCTCGCGAGGTGGGCCGAGTTGACGACCAGGACGGCGTGGAACTTGAAGCCGACACTCGGCCTCGGCTCGACGTTCCGCACGCCGGCCAGCAGCAAGGCCGCGAGGACCTCGCGGTATCCGGTCCCCTTGCGGAGCTTTGCGGCGACCTCCTCCAGCAAACGCTCGCGGGGCGTCTCCTCCAGCAACCGCACGAGCGGCTCGATCTCGGGCTGGAGTCGGACAATGTTCGGGTCGAGCCGTGCCTCCTCGGCGGAGACCGGCCGGAGTCGCGAGAGGAAGGCGAGGTCGCCCAGACCGAGCAGCGTGCCGCCCGCGGCGGCCGACTTGAGGAAGCGGCGACGATCGAAGCGCGGAAGCATGGTCCGTCCTCCCTGGGATGGGGTCCGCAGATATGTCTGTTCGTCCATTATCACGCGCCGATCAAGGGCCCGAAAGCCCACGGCGCCCGAATCGGTCCTGGCGATCAAGGCCGTTGTCCGGCTTAAGATTGCCGGGGTGTTCTCGTCTCTCGTTCCCGTCGCTCGACGATCAATCGCCCGATGGGCGACGATTCGACTTGGCGGCGTTGGGTGTGGGCAACTGGGCGTCCACCTCCTCTCGCCAGTTGTGCAGGCGATCCCGGAGCCGCCCAGCTACCTTGGGATGTTGCTTCGCAAGGTCGTGTTGCTCGCCGAGGTCGTCGGCCAGTTGGTAGAGTTCGACGTGGTTGTCCTCGAAGTATTCCAGCAGCTTCCAGTCTCCGGAGCGGATCGCGCTGACCGGGGTCGTCGTGGGGTAGTAGTGCGGGAAGTGCCAGAACAACTCCTCCCGATCGAGTCGGGATTCCGGGTTCTCCAGCAGCGGGACGAGGCTCTGGCCGTCGATCTTCTGGTCGTTCTGGAGGCTCGCCATCGCGAGGATCGTCGGCAAGAGGTCCATCGTGACGACCGGCTCACGAACGACGGCATTCGCCGGGGTGTGACCGGGCCAGCGGACGATCAAGGGGACCCGGATGCCCCCTTCGTAGAGCGAGCCCTTCCCGGAACGGAGCGGATGATTCGAGGTCACCGGCTCACCCCGGAACGGGTTGATATAGCCGCCGTTGTCCGAGGCGAAGATCACCACGGTCTTGTCAGCGAGGCCCCGAGCTTCGACATGCTTCAGAACACGGCCGACATTCACATCGAGGCTGTGGACCATCGCGGCGTAGGTGGCGTTCTGGTGGTTCAACCCCGGCTGGAGCTTTTCGCGGTGATGGGCGATGAGCGGGTCTTTCGCCTCGATCGGCGTGTGGACGGCGTGGTGGGCCAGGTAGAGGAAGAAGGGTTGATCGCCCGCGCGGTCGATGACCTTCAAGGCCTCGTCGGTCAGGCGATCCGTCAGATATTCGCCGGGCTCGCCCCACTCCAGATGAGGAACATACCGGATCTCATCCGCGTGGGAACCCTGGCCGCGATAGGGGAAGAAGTGGGTGGGTGGGGCACCCCAGAAGGTGCCGCCAATGTTGACGTCGAATCCCTGGGTCTCGGGGTAGTGAGTGGCCTGGCCGAGGTGCCATTTGCCGACGAGCACGGTCTGGTAGCCGGCAGGCCGGAGCACCTCGGCAATCGTGATCTCCTGGTGCGGCAGGTCGGCCACCGTGATCGGCGGGACGAGCTTGCGGTTGCGTACCGGACGATGCGCGGACTCGTACCAGGTGGTCATGTGGAGGCGGGCCGGATGCTTGCCCGTCATGAGCGCGGCCCGCGTCGGCGAGCAGACGGGAGCGGCGTAGGCATCGGTGAAGCGGACGCCTTCGCAGGCGAGCCGGTCGAGATTCGGCGTCTCGTGCAGATCGGCGCCGTAGCAGCCCAGGTCGGCCCAGCCGAGGTCGTCGGCAAGGATCAGGACGACATTGGGCCGGCGAGCCCCGCCCGATTCCTGGGGCTCGCCGGCATCGGTCACCGGCCAGGAGGAGAGTGCGAGCCACGCCACCAGCCCTGTCGCCACGGCCCGGATTCCAGCGAGTGGTCTGCGGAAGGTAGGGCTCGCTCGATCCGACGATTTCATCGGATGGTCCTCCGGGTTTCAACATGCCGGCATCGAGCCGCTTCAGAGCGACCAGCCGTCGCGGAAGCTCGGCAGGAGGTAACGCTCCGCGTCCGAGCAATTCGTGACCTGCATCTTCTCCGCGTCGTACTCGATCGCCTGGCCGAGCCGCACGGCCACATTGCCCAGAAGCATGGCCTCGGTGAGCACCGCGGCATAATCGAAGTTTGACGTCGGCGCCGGGCCGCCTTTGATGGCGCGGATCCACTCGCGCTTCTGGTTGAGGTCGCGGTCGTTACCTTCGAGTCGCTCGATCGTGGGCTCCGGGGGCGTGAAGTCGGCGAACTTTCCACTGGGCAGGAGGACCTGCTCCATCCCGTAGTCGCTCGGCGAGTAGATCGAGCCCCGCTCGCCGACCAGCAGGGAGCCGCTGTCCACCGGCGTCCGGCCGTGGAAGAGTTCCGGTTCGGGCAGGTTCCGCTCGCCGTCGCGGGCGCCTTCGTACCAGGTGAGCTTCACGGGCGGCCGGTCGCCTCGGGCCGGGAATTCGTAGGTGATCGTCGCCCAGGCCGGATACGTCTCGTCGTTGACAGGCCCACTCTTGGCCGAGACGCGGTTCGGGTAGCCGAGCTGAAGACCCATGAAGGGCAGGTTGGCCGTGTGGCAGGCCATGTCGCCGAGCGAGCCGGTGCCGAAGGCCCACCAGCCGCGCCAGTCGTGTGGGTGATAGACCGGATTGTAGGGTCGTTCGTGGGCGGGGCCGAGCCAGAGGTTCCAGTGGACGTGGTCGGGCACCGGTGGTGTCTCACTCGGCCGGGCGACGATGTCGGGTGCCTGCTTCCAGTACTTGAACGGCCGGTTCGTCCAGACGTGCACCTCGCGCACCGGGCCGATCACGCCTGAGCGGATGATCTCGACGCCGCGACGGAACCCGTCGTCGGCCGTCCCCTGGTTGCCCATCTGGGTGGCGACCTTGTTCTTCCGGGCCTCTTCCATCATCCGACGCGCCTCGCCGACCGAGTGGGCCAGCGGCTTCTGGCAATAAACGTGCTTGCCCCGCTTCATCGCCGCGATCGCCGCGACCGCGTGGGTGTGGTCCGGCGTGCTGACGACGACGGCGTCGATCTGGTTCTCCATCTCGTCGAGCAGCTTGCGGAAGTCATTGTAGGTCTTCGCGTGCGGCAGTGTCTCGGCCTTCTTGCCGAGCCGCCGATCGTCGATGTCGCAGATCGCCACGACTTCGCCGCATTTCGCGGCGTGGTCCGTGTCGCTCGACCCCTTGCCGCCGACGCCGACGCAGGCGATTCGGATACGCTCGTTCGGCGAGTCGTCGGCCCACCCGCGACCGGGGAACACCAGCAAGCCCGCCGCCGCGGCAGACGTGGACATCAGGAAGTGACGACGGTGGATGCGTCGCGACATCACAGGACTCCTCAACGTTTCGGAACGGATATCGGATGGAAACCCCTGCCGCCTTCCCGGGCCGAAGTCTTCCGTAGCATGCCCCGACCTTACCACGCCCCGAACGGCCGGGCCAGCATCATGCCAATGCCCAACCCCGGCCGACGGCAACCGGTGATCACACCCGATCGAATGCCGAAGGCGCGTCGAACTCCATGAACTCGAAGACCGCACCATCGCGGAGAATGAACGCCACGCGAAGTCCCTCCATCGCCCGGAACGGCCCCAGCAAGACCGTCTGCCCCGTGATCTCGGCGTCCAGGTCGTCTACCGCGAAGGCCATGTGGGGCTGCTCGCGGACCGGACCGATCACGGGGCTGTCGGCCTCGAAGCGCAGGTATTCGACGCGGTACGGATGCGCAGCGGGGTTGGTCACGTGGACTCGCGTCTCGGACACGAAGATCTCGCCCGGCTGGATCTCATCAGTGATGACGCCGACGTGGTGGAATCGCCGCATGGCCGCCTCCCGCATCTCCACGCGATCCTCGACAACCCCGCAGCCTATCGCCGGGTAGCCCAGGCTTCAACGCCCTCGAGCATTCGGTCCTGCTGGCGATCGGCCCGACGACCGAAAAAGGAACCCTGCACCCCGAAGCCGGTTCCCCCTTGCGACAAATGTCGCAGGGCGCCTAGGATGCAAGGACCGGATCGGGATTCCGCCTCCCTGCTCCTCTCGTCTCGGGAGGTCCCCGAAGCCCAACTGATCATATCGAGGGCAATCATCATGACTCACCTCGCCAACACCCGAGCTTCGACTGCGCCTCCGTCGCTCGCCGCGGGCACGCGCGACCTGATCCGCCTGGTGAGCACCAGCAACCCCTTCTACGTCCTGAGCGCCTTGCTCGTCTGCGTGGGACTCTGGGTCTCCTTCGGGGCTCAGGTCCGCGCCGCCGAGACGTGGGCGTTGATGATCGGCATGTCGGGCTACACGCTGCTGCTGGCCGTGACCGCCTGCCTGCTCGTGCGATTCGTCGGTGTCTGGGACGACGTGCGGACCGTCTTGCTCCTGGTCGTCCTGATGTTTCTTGCCACCTCGGTTACCTTCGACGAGGTCCTCGCCCGCGACCCCGACCGTGGAATGGCCGGTTACGTCGGCGGCCTGATCTTCGCCGTCGTGGTCAGTGAAGGGATGCTGCGCGGGATCAATCTGAAGCTGCCGGCACTCTTCCGGGGTCCCTACTACCTCGTCCTCGCTCTCTTCTATCTCTACCCGGTCGCGCTGACCCCGCTCCTGGATCGACCCCGGAGCGAGGCGCTCTCCTGGGCACTCTTCAGCTTCGCAGTGTCCGCCGGTCTTGTGGCTCTCACACTCTTACCCGCGATTCGCAGGAATCGCGGGTACGTCCGCGACAACGGCAGTCCCTGGCGGTGGGCCTGGTATCCGTGGACACTTTTCGGTGTGCTTGGCTTCGGCGTAATGGGGCGCTCGGCCTTGCTCTGCTGGTCGATGCACCACGTCGGGACTTCCGGGGCCGAGCCTTACCTCTTCGGCCCGTACTTCCTGATCCCGTTCCTGCTGGCGGTGGCTGTGCTCTTACTGGAGATCGGACTGGTCGAGCGGAATCGACGCGTGCTCACGACGGCGATCGGGATGCCCGCGTTGCTGGTGGTCCTCGCGATGGTCGGGCATCGCCCTGACCCGATCTACCAGGAGTTTCTTGGTCGCTTCATCCACCGGCTGGGTGGGACCCCGCTCTATCTGACCCTGCTCGCCTCGTCGGCGTTCCTCGCCTACGCGGCTTCCCGGGCGCCTCCACGGCGATCGAGGCCCTCACGGCGGTGCTGGCCTTGCTTGCCTTCGTCGCTCCAGAAACGCTCGGCCTGGGCGAGTTGACCGCGCCGCGGCCTCTGCCGGTCCTCGCGATCGCCGCCTTGCAACTGGGCTTGGGACTCCGGCAACGCCAGGCCTGGCGTTGCCTGATCGGGGCGTGCTGCTTAATCGCCGCCGCGATGATCGCCCTGCCGGACCAGAGAGGGACGTCACTCCGCGGACCGGTCGCGTTTCACCTCGTCTTGCTTGCCGTGCTCGGACTCGGAGCGGCGTTCGACGATGCCCTGGGCCGGGTCTTGCGGAGCGTCGGTGCCGGGTTGGTCCTGCTGGGATCCGCCGTCGTGATGACCACCCGGCTCGACCCGTCACGATCAATCCCGTCCTGGGCCGTGACGACCTACCCGCTGGTCCTGTCGGCCCTGCTGGCCGGTTACGGCGTCTGGCTCCGCCACCGGACCTCCCTGCTGGCCTCAAGCTTGCTCCTCACCAGTTGGCTCGCAGCCTTCGCCTGGCGGGGCTACGCCCTACTTCGGCAGCGCATCACGGGTCTCGACTTCATCGCGGTCGGGATGCTCCTCTTCGCCCTGGCGGTTCTGACAAGCATGGCCAAGGGCGGCCTGATGCCCGGGCGGCTCGTACGCCCCGGCGAGAAGGCGGCTCCTGGGCCATCGGACTGATACGGAGTCGCCTGAAACGGTGACCTTCGCAAGGGAGAGTCGACCCGACGGAAGTCGGACCGATTCCCCCGCAAGGGTGATCGATTTTGGCAATTCCTTCTGATCCGCGGAGGCCGGCCCTGCGGCCAGCAGAAGTTCAAGGCGCCCCAAAGTATTTCTTCACGATCCAGTCCGGCTGCCAGCGATCCGGCTTCCGCACGAAGTCGTCGAAGCGCACCTCCTTCGGCTTCGGGTGGTCCACCGTGAGCGGCTGTGTGTCCCCAACCTTCTCCTGCCAGGCTTTCATCAAGGCCGTGAGGCGTTCGATCCGCATTGCCTGGACCGGGTCGTCGGCGAGGTTCCGCATCTCGTGCGGGTCCTCTTGCAGGTCGAAAAGCTGACGGTGATTGATCGGCGGGTACACGATGAGCTTCCATCGCTCATCGCGCACCGATCGCATCAACCCGCTGAACGGCAGGAAGACTGACTCGCGGACCTTCGCTCCGTCAACTTCCCAGAGCGGCCGGAGGTCCGCGCCCGCCAAGTTGTCCGGCGGCTGGACCCTGGCGAGGGCGCAAACCGTTGGGAAGAGGTCGAACAGGTACGTAAACGCCCTGGTGGTCCGACCGGCGGGGATGCCCGGACCGGCGATGATCAGGGGGCTCCGCATGCTGTGCTCATAAACGCTCTGCTTGCCGAGTAATCCGTGGCTGCCCAGCGCCAGGCCGTGATCGGCGGTGTAGATGATCACGGTGTTGTCGGTCTGGCCCGATTTCTCCAGCGCTTCGAGGATCCGGCCCACCTGCTCGTCAAGATGGGTGATGAGCCCGTAGTACTCGCAGAGCTGGTCGCTGATGACCTCCCGGGTTCGTGGGTAAGGGGCGAGGTTCTCGTCTCGGATGTTCTTGGTCATGCCGTTGTCAAAGGGGTGTTGCGGCAGAAAATTCTCGGGCAGCGGTGGGCGGTCCCGGTAGTAGGTCTCCCGATACGACTCCGGCGGGTTCCGCGGGTCGTGGGGTGCGGTGAAGGCGACGTAGCAGAAGAACGGCCCCTCGCCGCGTTGCGACTCGAGGAACTCCACGGCCGCGTCGGCGAACTGCTCACTGGAGAATTTCTCGGCGGTCCGCCGGTTGACGACGTGGCCCTGCTCGACGTCCGCCACAGCGACCTGAGTGTGATCGGCCATCCCACCGAAGAAGACCGACTTGCCACGCGGGAAGGCCCGCACGAACGACGGCTCGCCGTTGTGCCACTTCCCTGTGGCGAACGTCGTGTAACCGGCCTCGCGCAACAGTTCGGGCAGTACCGTCACACCGTGGAGGTCGTGCGGCACGTCGAACCAGGTCCGCCCGCTCATGAGCATGGCTCGACTCGGAACGCAGACGGCGCCGCTGTTCGAGCCGAAGCAGTAGTTGCCGCGAAAGCTGGTCCCGCGTCGGACGAGACGGTCGAGATTCGGGGTCCGGATGTGTGCGTTGCCCCAGGCCCCGATGGTGTCCGCGCGCTGGTCGTCGGCGAACAGGAGCAGGACGTTCGGCCTCGACGGATCGGCCCCCCAGGCCCGCGCGCCGACCACAGTGAGACCCACCCCGACGAGAACAATCGCGAGGGTACCTCGCGTGACCGCGTAGATGCGATGGATGGGATTCGTCACGAGTTCACTTCTCCAGTAGAAAAGTGCATATATCATTTGTTTGAAAACTTACTGGTGCTTCAGCCAGGCCTCATAAGAATGTCCCCGGTTGCCGGTGTACTTGTAGCTGTCGAACACCGCGCCTTGGCCGAGGATACGAGGGTCTTCGTCCTTGCGGAGCCGGTCTTCCATCTCTTCACGCAATCGGACCTTGATCGTCGCGAAGGCGGGGTCATCGACCAGGTTGTTCATGCAATCGGGGTCCTTGTCCACCCGATACAGTTCCTCCGCGGGTCGCCTGCCGAAGCTGAGCTTGTAGAAATCGTCGAAGCTGCTGAGGAGGAGTTCCTTGGTTGGTCCATCGTCGCAGTTGCGGTAGCCAGTCTCAGGATTGCCGGCGGGCCAGCGGTCGGGTGCGAAGTTGCGGACGTAGAGGTATTCCGGCGTGCGGAGGCCGCGGACGGGATAGCCCACGTCGTCCGGTCGGCCGATATCGTGCCGTTCCTTGCCGACAAGCAGCCGGTTCCGCGAGGCATCGACCTGGCCCGACTTCTTTGATCGCAGCACGTCGAGAAAGCTCCGGCCACTCATCGACGCCGGGGGTTCTAGCCCGGCGGCCTGGAGGAACGTCGGCGCGAAGTCGCGGACGTTGATGAAGTCATCCACCACGCGACCGCTCCCGACCTCGGCCCCCCAGCGAATCGCCAGCGGGAGGTGAACGCCATGCTCGTAGATTTGCCCCTTGATTCGCGGAAAGGGAGCGCCGTGGTCGGAGGTGACAACCACGAGGGTGTTGTCGAGTTCTCTCCTCTCTTCGAGTTGCTTGAGCATCCGGCCAAGATGGGAATCGAACCATTCCACTTCGAGCGCGTAGTCGAGGAAGTCGCTCCGGATGGCCGGGGAGTTCGGGTAGTAGGCGGGAAGCGTGACCTCCGAGGGATCGCGGCCGGCGCGGAGCCCTGCCCCTTCCTCGTAGGCGCGGTGGGGCTCCTGCCCGCCGTACCAGAAGCAGAAGGGTTGACCCGGCTCGCGCTTCGTCAAAAAGTCCTCGAAATTGCGGGCATAGTCGATCGCGGACATCGCCCGCAACGGAGGTTTCTGCCGGAAGCGGTTGTACTCGGGACCGGCCGGGTTTCTTGGGAATCCACCGGCCTTGAAGTCGCCTGGACCCCAGCCCTTGCCGGTGAAGCCGACGTGGTAGCCAGCCTTTTCCAGCAGGTCGGGATACACGGGCCACTTCGCCGGGAAGACCCCGAAGTGATTACAAGCCTCCGCCAGTTGCCAGGTGTTGCGGCCGGTCAGGATGCTGGCGCGGCACGGGCTGCACTTCGGGTTGTTCGTGAAGGCGTTGTGAAAGAGGACGCCTTCCTGGGCCACCCGGTCGAACGCCGGGGTTTTCACCCAGTTGCAGCCGTACGCCCCGGCGTGGCCGTATCCCCAGTCGTCGGCGATCACGAACAGGATGTTCGGTCGATCCGGGTCGTCGGCCCGGATCGTCGCGGCCTCCATCAGCATACCGCCTGTGCTGATCGCCAAGGCCAGTAGTACCCGACGGGTCATCACTCGTTTCCCCCCTTCTGGAAATCCGCTCGGTGCCGCTCGACGCGCCCGGATTCACGCCGGGAACCCGCACTCCCGGCGTTCGATCTCGACCAGCATTGGAATCACAAACCGGCGCCGGGTCCACGCCCTGGTGCCCGAAGCGGTCAATCGGGTGGGGCCGCATTGCCTTCGGCTCGCGATTCCGTCATCCTCCCGTTCCACGGCCGGAAGCTCATCGGCCCCAACCTCCCGATGTCGTTTTCAGGAAACCTCCAACGCCAGATGCTGCATCGGCATCGGCCTGTTCTTGCGATTCGCCGATCTGCACTTGATAATCCAGAGAGCGGAAGGGTCGTCCGTCTGGATGCCCTGCTTCCCATGAACGCCGCTCGCCGAGCGATGACCGATTCCCGACACCCACGGGGGTTGCCGATGGGTTCCGTTTCGTCGCCGATCCGAGACCTGGCCGCCGTCGCCGTCGCCGCCTCCTCATTCGAGCTCTCCACAACCTTCGACCTGCCCGACGGGAAATCCCTGGAGTTCCGTTGTTACGGCTACGCCGGGGGCATTCACGGTTGGCAAGGTTGGGCGACCCTCGCCAAGCCTCAGGGGGGAAATCCGACTCCAAGAGTCCACCAGGCCGTCAGCGATCCGGCCGACGCGATCCGGCTGGTCGCCTCCGCGGAGCCCCAGGCCGTCGTGCGGCCGGACTCCGTGACGGTCAAGATCCACAAGGGGCCAATGACCGCCTCGAAGGTCGAGCCGCTCGTTGTGCAGGCGTGGCACGAGGCGTTCGGGCTACCGATCCCAGCGCTCGACGAGCTGGCCCAGGCGAAGCGGCAGCGGCAGGCCGCCAAGCGCGCCGCTGATGCCGAATCGGCCGCCCTGCTGGCGACCGGAAAGCCCGGTGTCCGGGCCTTCAATAAAAGGCCCGCCGCCGATCGTGAGGCGATGGAACTCCGGCGCGCCGGGCTCGCCGGTTGCGAACTCGACGGCGTTCACTTCGGCGGGGCCAACCTCGAGGAAGCCGACCTCTCGGGGGCCTCGCTGGTGAAGGCTCAGTTCGGGGGCCGTCTCACCATCGGCCAGATCGGCCGTCTCTCGAAGGCCAAGCTCGCCGACGCCAATCTCTCCGGCGCCCAACTCCCCGCATGCCGTGCCAATCAGGCCGACTTCCGCCGTGCCAATCTGACCGGTGCCGATGCCCGGGGCGGCTCCTTTCCGCAGGCGAACTTTCACGGAGCGAACCTCGACCGTGCCGATCTCACCGGTGCCGACCTCCGCGGAGCCGACTTCACCGAGGCAAACCTTTCTCAAGCCAAACTCTCCCGTGCCCGCTTCGACGACCAGACCCGCTGGCCGAACGGCTTCAAGATCGCCGCGGACCTGGAGTGGAAAGGCACCGGAGCCGACCCCCGTCTCGCCCCAACCCCGAGGGAGAAGGCCCGGTCCCGGCCGACCGACTTCGCCGGGTTCCTCAAGCGGCTGGAGAAGGTCGCCGACCCGTCGAAGCTCGACAAGACGATGAAGATGCTCCAGGCCGACCGCTTCCGCCTCTTTGCCAGGGTCCAGGACGACGGGCTCGTCGGCGTCGTCAAGAGCCAGTCCGACCCCGACCTGGTCTATTCCTGCCGCCTCTCGGCCGACGGCAACTACGCCTGCTGCACCCAGAACCTCAACGTCTGCGGCGGCCTGCGCGGCTCGCCTTGCAAGCACCTGCTCGTCCTGATCGTCGGCTTGACCCAGGCCGGCGAGCTCGATCCTGCTACCGCCCACGACTGGACCCAGGCCAGCCGCGGCCGCAAGCCCGCGCTGGACAAGGATGCCATGACCGAAACCCTTCTCCAGTACAAGGGGGCCGAGGCCGGTGAGATCGACTGGCGGCCGACCGAGACCATTCCCGAAGATTTTTACTGAAATCGCCAATTTCTCATCGGGGTAGGAGTGACGCCGCCGGCCTCTCCAGGCGGAGTCAGACATCGTGAGTCTGGCATCGGACAAGATTTGCGCCGAGGGCCCAACATCGTCGCAACTGCGGGGCATTTCATTCTAACGAATATCCCTGTGTTCTGGGGTATGATCCGGGCCTGTCTTCGATCCCTCGGGCCACGCCTCCCAAGACTCGGACACCCATCTCCCGCGAGCCCTCCCGATGCCGAAGTCCGATGGACCGCTGGCTCAACTCGACACCGAGAACGCACGGATCGAGGTCCTCTCCGCCCACGCCACGTTCGCGACGGACGCCGGCGCGAGTCTCGTCTTGACGATCGAATCACGCCGGACGGATGCCGGTGCCCTCTGGTTCGACCTGACCGTCTGCCTACCGGGACCGCGGGGTGACGGCCCGGCGGAACTCTGGCGGTCGCGGACCAGGACGCTCTCGGTCGGGCTCCGGTCCTTCTGCCGGAAATTCCCGGCCCTCCTGCTGCCACCGACCCGGCTCCACCTCACCGGCCGCGGCTCCGGGCTCTCGGCGCCGGCGATCCAGAAGCTCGTCGTGCGGGCGATCGCCCAGGTTCTCGGACGCGACCTGCCGCCGGACCCGCCCTCCGAGCCGTTCCCCGAACCGTCGGCCGCCCACGACTGGCTCGCGACACTTCGCGGCGGGCCGGAAGGCGTCAAGCGCTGGAATCGTCTCAAGGCCGCTGAGCGTCAGGCCGTCACCCTCGACGGTGCCGACCTCGCCGGGCTCAACCTGACTGGTCTGAAGTTCCGCAGGCTCTCAGCCAGACGAGCCTCGTTTGGAAACGCGACCCTTGCGCGGGCCGATCTGGTCGAATCGATGCTCGACGGCGCCGACTTCTCTGCGGCCGACCTGACTGGTTCCGACCTGAAGAAGGCGCATGCCCAGGACGCCACATTCCGCCGGGCAAACCTGACCGGGGTCGTTCTCGCCCACGGTTGGTTCTACGGCGCCTCGTTCGCCGGAGCCGACCTGTCCGGGGCTGATCTCTCGGAGGCGAGCCTCCACAAGGTGGACTTCACCGGCGCCAATCTCACCGGCGCCCGCCTCGAACGGGCGGCGTTCAACGAGCGCACACTCTGGCCTCCCGGGTTCACGATCCCGGCCGAGGTCCTCTGGGCCGGCAAGGGCACCGACCCTCGCCTCGGCGCCCCGGCGCCCTCGGCCTCAATGGCCTGATCGCCCGGCTCCAGGCCTCGATTGACCCGAAACGAATGAAACGCACGTTCGACATGCTCAAGGCCGGTAAGAATCAACTCTTCGCCGACATCGGGACGGCCTACGTCCGGGGCGCCGTCCGCAGCCAGAGCGAGGAAGGTCTGGTTTACCTCTGCGTCCTGACCGAAGACGGTACCTACGCCTGCTGCACGCCCGACCGGTCCCCCTGCCTGGGCCTTCGCGGTGAGCCTTGCAAGCACCTGCTCGTCCTTCTGATCGGCCTGGCCCGTGCCGGCGAACTCGATCTGGCCACCGCCGACCGTTGGCTCGCCGCCGCCGCGGGCAAGTCCCACGACTGGAACCCGACGACTAGCGGCCACGTCAACTCGACACTCCTCCGCTACCGGGGTGTCGAGGCCGGCGAGATCGACTGGCGGCCGACCGAGACCATTCCCGAAGATTTCTACGCATTCTGACCTGGTTGTGCCATGTCCGAGACCTCCCGCCCGCTGCAAGAACTGAACAGGCTGGCCGCGAAGGCCCGCGTCTTCGTCGATCTCGACACCGAGTTTGCCCTGCCCGATGGCCGTCGGCTGGTCGTGCGGGGCGAGATCACGACCACCAGCCTCGACGGCACCAAGGGCTGCATCCTGAACCTTGCCATCCTCGATGGCCGAGTGCCGGAGTCCGTCCCCGACCCGATCGAGCACCGGACGCCCTCGGCCGCGTTCCGCTCCCTGGCCCGACAGTTCCCGGAGGCCCGATTCCCGCCCGTACTCTTGCGAACGCGATGCAGCGGGGCCCCGCTCTCGACACCCGCGGTCAAGAAGCTTCTGCTTGCCGGCCTCGCCGAGGCGTTCGGGCACGAACCCAAGGTCCCCGCGTCAGTTCGGAAGCCGGTCAACATCGACCCCACCGTCTGGGTTACCGTCCTGAAATCCGGCAAGTCCGGAGTTTCCCGGTGGAACCGGTGCCGCGCCGCCGACCGGAGAGCCGTGGACCTGAGCGGCGCGGACCTCTCCAGCGCGGACCTGACCGGGGTGAATCTACGCGGGGTCCGGCTGAAGGGGACGTCGTTCGCCGGGGCGACGCTCCGCGACGCCTTGCTTGGCGGAGCCCGCCTTGATCAGGCCAACCTCGCCAGGTGCGACCTCCGGGCCGCCGACCTCAAGGAGGTCGAGGCGGCGGGAGCCCTCTTCCAGGATGCCTTGCTCGCGCAGATCGACATGAGACGCGGAGGCTTCGACGGAGCGTCGTTTGCCCGGGCCGACCTGACCGACGCCGACCTCTCTGGCGCGATCCTCCGGAAAACCGACTTCGACGGTGCCAGGCTCGACAGCGTCAAGCTCGACGGGGCCACGTTCGACAGTCTGACCTCCTGGCCCGCCGGATTCACCATCCCGGCCGAGGCCATCTTCGCTGGCCGGGGAACCGACCCCCGACTCAGCGGCAAGGGCAAGAACGCGGTGGCCGCCGACATCAACGGCCTGATGACCCGTCTCTACACGCTCATCGACCCGCGGCGAATGAAGCGCACGCTCGACATGCTAAAGGCCGGCAAG
Source organism: uncultured Planctomycetales bacterium (assembly GCA_963752755.1). Lineage (GTDB taxonomy): Bacteria > Planctomycetota > Planctomycetia > Isosphaerales > Isosphaeraceae > CAVVZJ01. The sequence goes on from CAVVZJ010000028.1 coordinate 33,262, forward strand.
AATCAGCTTTTCGCCGAGATCGAGCCGACCTACATCCGCGGCATCGTCCGTAGCCAGACCACGGATGAACTGGTTTATGCGTGTGTCCTGCTCGACGACGGCACCTACGCCTGTTGCACCCCCGACCTCTCCCTCTGCATGGGCCTGGCCGGCGAACCCTGCAAGCATCTGCTCGTCCTTCTGATCGGTCTGGCCCGCGCCGGCGAGCTCGACCCAGCCACGATCGACCGCTGGGTCGTGGCCGCAGCCAGCAAGAATCATCGCTGGAACAAAAAGACGAAGAACCATGTGAGCGATACCTTGCTGAGATACAAGGGCGTTCAGGCCGGCGAGATCGACTGGCGTCCCACCGAGACGATCCCCGAAGACTTCTACACCCTCTGAGCGAGGCTGGCCGTTGGACGACGAGATCACCGCACTCCGTGACGCCCTCGACCGGCTCCACGCCGGCCTCGAAGACCTCGTCGTGCGCGGCCTCCGCGCCGCCGGACCGCCGGACCTCGCCCGCTTGACTGCCCTCCGCGACGAGTTCCGCACCGCCGGAGCCGAGCACCTCGCCGGCCGGTTGACCGACCTGGCCGACCGCGTCCGCGCCGACGACCCAGCCGCCGCCCCCGCACTCCTGCGAACCTTGACCGCCCTGCGACTGTTCGACCGGATCCTCACCCTCGAAGTCGCCGGACTGGCTCTCGCCGTGGCCGTCGGTGATGAGGATGACCGAACGCCCCCATGACCACATTCTTCCTCGACTCGACTCCCCGCCCTCCATTCATGTTGTATAATTACGGTTACGCTTTGCCGCTCTGCACCTCCTCGTCCCCTGGGCAATCCGGTCTCTCGCGACGGTTCGACGCTCGGCGTCCCTGTCGCCGAACGAACTTCAAAATGGGCAATTTGCCTCTCGTAAGTTCTGTGGAGTCCGTGGATTGGGGGTCGCCACTTTCGGCCGCAAAGCGCAGTCCCCCCGGCGTCCTCGACACGTCCCACCAGCGTCCTCGCGGCGCCCAGGGCGCGTCGCTGCGACGTCCCGTGCGGGGAATCAGGCCACCCGGGAACCGCTCCGAGAGGCGACGGCTGACGCCGACTCACCGAGATTTCACCATCGGGAACCGCCTGCGTATGTTGCCCCCCGCCGCCGATCGCCCGAAGCTCGCGACCACCCTCGATGGCCTCGCCGCCGCGGTCGAGGAACTGCTCCTGAGCGGCTTGACAACCGCCTCCGAATCGACCCGGCAGACCGTCTCGGTGGCGATGCAGGAGGCAGCGCGGCGCGCTGGCTGCGGCTCGGCTCGTCGCTCCGGGTGGCGTCCGAGGAGCTGGGCCGGTTCGCTCGACAGGACCCGGCCTTCTCGCGACGCCGGCTGACCTTCTTCCTCAACCGCTCCTGGCTGCTCAGCCGCGGACTCGCCCACGCCCTGCACACGGGCGACGAGGCCGAGTACGACCGCCTGGCGTGGAACCCGTCCAGCACACCCTTGCCCCGGGTCGAGGCCGTCTGCCTGGGCGTCGTGAAGAAGGTATTAGCGGGCCTGGCCGTGTCGTTCGAGTTCCGCCTCCGCGCCACCGCCGAGGCCGGACCGATCCACAACGGCGGTCGCTTGACCTGGTCCGCCATCTTCCCCGCCAGACCCGGCATCGAGATCCCGCCCGAGGGGTTCCTCCACCTGCCGCAGAAGCAGAAGTTCACGGCGACGGTCTTCCTCGAACGGGCGACCCTCGTCATCGACCAGGCCACCGTGACGGCCGACGAGTCGGGCGGCGGTCGCCTCGCCTTGACCGACGGCAGCAAGGTCACCCTCGGCGCCCGTTTCGACGACTGGCCCCGGTTCCTCGACTGGTCGCCCGCCCCCGCGCTCGAACGTCTCCACAGCCACCGGCCCGGACCGCTCGACCTGGGGACCGAGTTGCAAGAGGAGGTCGTCCTCCGCGACTACACGATCGGCCCGCCCGCCGATGGTGACGAGCCGGGTCAGGTCGCCTACCCGATCCAGGCCGGTCCGCTCGCCTTCCACGCGGTCGTCGGGCCGGGCATCGAGGGCAAGGCCCTCGTGAAGGCCCTCGACGCCTTGCGCAAGCCAAAGGCGAGTCGCCCGCCACTCTTCGGTCTGCTGCACTACGAGCACTGCCGCCTGGTGTTCCAGCCGCTCACGACCTTCAGACCCGACGGCCCCGATTATTTGACCATCTCGAAAGAGAACGTGGACAGGGCCGCCTTGCTCAAGGCACTGTCGTTCACCTGACCGTCGCCCGCTCCCAACCCCGGATTCGCAACCGTCATGGCCAAGAAGACCGCCTCCGTCAAGCCAACTGCCCCCGACCCTCCCAAGCCGGCTGCGTCCGACGTGCTTCGCGAGCCGGCCGAGGTCCGCTATGCCGACCAGCTCGAAGCCCTCCGCCAGAACGACGCCGAGACCCCGCCGACCCACTGGCGACTCTCCCCCCGCGCCGTCCTGACCTACATCACCGGCGGCAAACCCCTCAGGGCCACCATCGACGGCAAGGCCGTCGAGGTCCCCATCACCCGCAAGTTCTTCGGCGACGACGGCATCGTCGAGCGTTCGATCGTCACCCTCGCCTCCGAGCGCGCCTCCTGCTCGTCGGCGAGCCCGGCACCGGCAAGAGCTGGCTCTCCGAGCACCTCGCCGCCGCCATCAGCGGCACCTCGACCCTCACCATCCAGGGGACCGCCGGCACGACCGAGGAACACATCAAGTATTCCTGGAACATCGCCCGCGTCATCGCCGAGGGTCCCACCCCCGAGAACCTGATCCCCTCGCCCACGATGCTTGCCATGCGGGCCGGGGCCTTGCTCCGGTTCGAGGAGCTGACCCGCTGCGTGCCCGACGTGCAGGACGCCCTCGTCTCGATCCTCTCCGACAAGGCGACCGCCGTCCCCGAGCTTCCCGGCGCCAACATGGTCTTCGCCCGCCCCGGCTTCAACGTCATCGCCACCGCCAACACCCGCGACCAGGGCGTCAACGAACTCTCCGCCGCACTGAAACGCCGCTTCAATTACGTGTTCATCCCGATCGTCGGCGACCAGAAGACCGAGGTGAAGATCGTCCAGCAGCGCTCCGAGGAGCTCCTCCTCCGCTACGACCTGCCGGCCCGGATCAACCCGCCGGTCATCGAGTTGCTGGCGACCGTCTTCCGCGAGATCCGCGACGGTAGGACCTCCGATGGCGTCAGCCTCAAGAAGCCCAGCACCACCCTTTCGACGGCCGAGGCAATCGGCGTCGCCCTCGACGCCGCTCTCCACGCCCGCTTCTTCGGCAGTGGCGAGGTCGGTCCCGCCGACATCGGCCGCAACATGGTCGGCGCCGTGGTGAAGGAGGACCAGGAGGACCGGACCGCGCTCAAGGAGTATGCTACCCTCGTCGCCAGGAAGCGCGGGGCGAAGGAGAAGGCGTGGAAGGAGTTCCACGACGCGCTTGTGAGCCAACTCTAACCGCTTCCCATCGAACAGTGAGCAATGAACCAGATTGTCGAGTCCGACGGCGATGTCGTGGAGTTGCTCGCAACGACGGCCGAAGGGGAGATCGAAGTGATTGCGGAGATGACGTTGGAAGGATGAGATCTTATCCTGAAAGGAGCCCACATGGATCGTCCCGGAGCTGGTTTGATCGGGTTGGGTGGACTCCGGAGGCTCGCGCAGGAGTTGGGGGAAGCGACAGGGAGCGGAGCGGGTGATCGTTTTCGGCGGCGTCCGGACCACGGGGGCGAACCCTGGCCATACCCGAGTCCGATCATCATCCCGGTTGGAGATGGACAATGACCAAGGTGACACTCGCGGGCTGGAGGGAGGGGCGGAACAAGGTCCAGTTGAACCACCTTCTGCGCCAGCAGGCCGGCTTCACTCTGGGGCAAGCGAAGCGGGCCGTTGACCGGTTGCTCGCTGGCAAGAGCGTGTCGTTCGAACTGCCCGACACCGATTCCGCCACGGCCTTCTGCCACTCGGCGCGGACGATCGGTGCGGATTGCTTCGTCGCGGCGGCCGTCGATGAGGACGCCGGAACACCTTCCCTTCGACCTTGTTGACCTTGGACATGAGGGTTCGGGACGTCTCGTGACCCACACCAACCAGATCGCCGCCGATGCCGGCCTCGACCCCGACGCCCTCGCCGAACGGGTCGATGCCGTCCTGCGCAACGCGCCCTACTGGTTCCCCGTCCGCCACCACTCGCCGACCGTCGCCCGCCACCTCCGCGCCGCCTTGCAGGCCCGCAAGCCGAAGGTCGTCTTCATCGAAGGACCGTCCGAGGCGAACGACCTGATCCGCCACGTCGTCGATCGGAAGACCGAGCCGCCCGTCGCGATCTACTCCTCCTATCGCGACGACGACAACGTCCTCGGCCTCAACGGCGTCCTCAGCCCCGCGCCCGACATCCCGGCCCGATTCGCCGTCTGGTATCCGTTGACGGTTTACTCCCCGGAATATGTGGCCTTGAAGACCGCCGCCTCGATCGGCGCCCAGGCCGTCTTCATCGACCTCCCCCACCACGCCCAGATCCCGCCGCGAAGCGACGGCGAGCGTCCCCCCAGGCCCTCGCCCTCCGCCTCCGATGAAGACCGACTCATCACCACCAGTTCTTTCTATCAACACCTCGCCGAAGCCGCCGGTTTCAAGTCCTGGCCCGAGGCGTGGGACACCCTCTTCGAGGACCCCGCCTCCTCCGACCCCGAATCCTACCGCCGCGAGCTGGCCGCCTTCTGCCTCGCCGTTCGCCAGACCGCCGACCCGGCCACCGAAGCGGCCGAGTCCACCGTCGATCGCGAGCGGCACTTCCTGAAAGTGATCCGCGAAACCCTCGCCGCCCACAGGCTCAAGGCCGCCGACGCCTTCGTCGTCTGCGGCGGCTTCCACCTCTTCCTCGACCGCGACGACCCCACCCCGCCGCCCACTCCCCCCGCCGGGACGGTTTACACGGCCGTCGTCCCCTATTCCTACTTCCGCATCTCCGAGATGGCTGGCTACGGCGCCGGCGTCCGCGCCCCCCAGTTCTACCAGACCTGCCACGACCTGACCGCCGCCGGCCGCACCCACGACCTCGCGATGGAGCACTCCATCGCCGTCCTCCGCCGTTTGCGACGCGGCGGCGACCCCCACTCCACCGCCGACGCCATCGCCGCCACCCACCACGCCCGCATGCTCGCCCGTCTCCGTGGCCGAAACCACGCCACGCTCGACGACATCGAGGACGCCCTCATCACCTGCTGTTGCAAGGGCGACCCCTCCCAGGAAGGCGACAAGCTCCGCCAGGCCCTCGACGCCGCGGCCATCGGCACGAAGGTCGGCAAGGTCACGCCCGCCCTCGGCCGCTTGCCGATCGTCGATGATTTCCACGTCCAGGTCGCCGCCCTCGAACTCGCCGACGTGCTCGGCCAGGAGCGTCGCCACGACCTCCGGCTCGACAAGCGAGAGCCACTCGACGCCCGCCGATCCGCCTTCCTCCACCGCCTGAGCTTCCTCAAAGTCCCCTTCGCCGCGATGTCCGCCACCGGTGGCGACTTCTCCGGCACGATCTTCCGCGAGCACTGGGCGCTCAAGTGGGACCCGCGAACCGAGCCCTCCCTGATCGAGCAGAACCTCTACGGCGACACCGTCGAGTCGGCCTCCCTCGCCCGACTCCGCGAGGCGATCGCCGAGGCCGGCATGAACGCCGGCCTCACCTGCGAACGTCTCCTGCAAGCCGTGGACATGGACCTCCCTGAGTTGGTCCAGGTCGCCGAGGACGCCGGCGCCCGCGCGATCGACTCCGACCCCAGCTTCGTCTCGCTCGCCTCGGCCCTCCACAGCCTCAGTCTTCTCGACCGCTACGCCGTCTTCCGCGGCCTTCGCCGCGACGTGCTCGAAGACCTCCTCACCCGCGCCTATGACCGCGCCTGCTTCGCCCTGCCCGACGCCTCCGCCGTCCCCGATGAGGAACAAAACGCGGTGGTCGATGCGCTGGTGACGGTGGCCGACCTGGTCCAGCGCACTGGCCCCGGCCACTTCGACCGCGCCCTCTTCGCCGAGGCTGCCCGCCGCGCCGCCGACGAATCACCGGCCCCTTTCCTCCGTGGCGCCTTCCTCGGCCTTCTCTGCGAGATCCGCGAATTGCCCGCCGACGCCCTCGCCGCCGAGGTGGCCGGCCTGGCCCGCGCCGCTCCCGACCAGATGGTCACCGCTGGCGACCTGCTCGACGGCATGCTCGCCGTCTCCCGCACCTCGATCCTCCTCGGCGCCGACGCCCTGGTCGCCGCCGTGGACGATCTCCTGCAAGCGGCCGACTGGGACCGTTTCCTCTTGATGCTCCCCCGCCTCCGCGCCGCCTTCGAGCGCCTGGCCGAGTCCCAGCGCGACTCCCTCGCCGCCACCGTCGCCCGCCGTCACGGCCTCGCCTCGGCCGAGGACGTCCGCTCCCTTGCCGGCAGCCTCCTCGCCACCGCCCTCGTCGCCCGCCTCGACGCCACCGTGGCTGCGGTGCTGCAGGACTGGCCCCCCTTTGATCCCGAAAAATGACATCGCACAATAATAGGAGTGACGCAGTTGGCTCTTTCGCCCGAGCCTTGGCCGATGCTGGAAGGAGTAGGTCCGACTTCAGTCGGGCCGGAAATCCAGGAAAGCCAGGAATTTCCGGCCCGACTGAAGTCGGACCTACTCCGCCCGGTGACGCCCACTGCGTCACTCCTAAACAAATGGAAAAACGGTTAATTCTTCATTGGCTGTCGCCCATTCCGCACTCGTTCACCGTCGGGAGCCTCACCCGCCATGTCCACCGACCCGCACACCCTCGCCCGCTGGCGCCTGGTCCTTGGCAAGGTCGCCGAGGGCCACGGCATCGGCTGCCGCGGCGACGCCGAGGCCGAACGCATCGAGGGGCTCGTCGGTTTCCTGTTCGAGCCGGGCGACGGGGTCGGCCCGAAGCGGGGCGGCCGATCCTCGTCCGGCCGGTCCGGCGGCTCCGAGCCGTCGCAGCTCACGGTGCCTGACTGGGTGGACGCCGTCAACGAGCTGTTTCCCCGGCAGGCCAAGGAGGTGATGCAGAAGGAACTGGTCCGCCGTCGCGGCATCGCCGAGCTGATGGAGAAGCCTGAGTTACTGGAGAAGATCGAGCCCAACCTGGAGCTGGTGAAGACCCTGCTCACCCACCGCGAATTGCTGAACCCCAAGACCCGAGTCCTCGCCCGCAAGATCATTGCTCAAGTCGTGCAGGAATTGAAGCGCAAGATGCAGGTCCAGGTCGAGCCGGCGATCACCGGCGCCTTGCGAAAGGACCGTCACTCCCCACGCCGGGTCTTCCGCAACCTCGACCTCAAGACGACCCTCCGCCGCAACCTCCGCAACTTTGACCGCGACACTGGCAAGCTTCTCGTCGATCGTCTCTACTTCTACGCGGCCGAGCGCAAGAAGCGGCCCTGGCATGTGATCGTGGTCGTGGACCAGTCGGGCTCGATGCTCGAAAGTGCCATCTTCTCGGCCGTGATGGCCTCGATCTTCGCCGAGCTGCCGGCGGTTCAGACCTCGCTGGTCCTCTTCGACACTCAGATCGTGGACCTCTCCGATCGGGTGGGCGAGCCGGTGGACGTCCTGCTCTCGATCCAGCTCGGCGGTGGAACGGACATCACCCAGGCTTTGATGTATGCCAGCGGCCTCGTCCGCCGTCCCCAGCGCACGATCGTCGTCCTGATCACCGACTTCTTCGAGGGCCGCGACGAACGCGACCTCATTGCCCAGACCCGTCTAATGGCCGACGGCGGCCTCCGGATGATCGGCCTGGGTGCCCTCGGATACGACGCCCGCCCCGCTTTCAACCGGGCCACCGCCGGCAAGCTCCGGAAGGTCGGCATGGACATCCTCTCCTGCACGCCGGAGAAGCTCGCCGAGAGCATGGCCCAGATCATCCGTGGCTGAACATCGAGCATCCGGATCCACCATCCCGCTGAGGCTGTCCGATTCGGCCCCTGCTTTGTGGGACACCCCTCCGAGGCGCCGATCCGCCAGATCGCCGTGGCCGGGCCGGGACGCGACCAGCCGACGCTCTTCCTCTCCAACGACTTGGCGCCCGGGTACTGCGAATCCTGTCCGCTGTCGTGATCCATCCCCGTTCTCTGACTTCCATACGAGGGCCATTTCGCGACCGATCCCCGGCTTACGGCCTTGTTCGGCTCGTACGACGACGCCCCGCCCTCGCGGACGATCCCCTCGCGGGCTTTGCGAAGTCGGTATGGCCATCCAGCCAACCAAGGGCCCTGTGATACGCAATGGCCTGGATCGGTTGCCATTTCCAGGAGAAGTCGGACCGACTCCGGCTTCCAAAGGTGACGGTTCCCAGCAATTCGGTGTCAGTCGGGTGCTGACCGTCCAGCGTCCGCCGCTTCAGAATGCATCGACGCCAGCGACGATGCTCAGGGGACCTCGGGGGCCGTTCGAACCTTCGCGCCCTCGGCGGGGAGGGTCAGGCAGAGCGTCAGCGCGGCGCTGACCAGGTAGAGCACGGCGAAGATCCACATGACCCCGGCGACTCCGACCGAGGGCAAAAACAGGGCGACGATGCCCGGACCAGCCCAGACGCTGGCCCCGGCCCCGAGGTTCAGGAGCGACATCGCCGCCCCCTTGTTCTCCGGGGCGAGCGAAGGCATGAGCGCCGAGAGTGGCACATACCCTGCGAGCGTCGCGCCGTACAAGACGCCGGCCGCGGCGATCAGCGGGGAGTCCGGACCCAGCAGGTGGGGCGCGTAGTAGAGCAGCAGCGTCGACACGGCCGACCCGATGCCCCCGCAATACGCGACCGTCCTCCTCCAACCGATCCGGTCGCCGATGATCCCGAACAGGAGGTTCCAGACGATGTTGCTCAGGAAGATCAGGCTCAGCAGGCGGAGCCACTGGGGCAGAGTGAACCCGACTGTCTCCGTGAAGTAGACCGGCAGGAACACCAGGAACCCAAATTGAGGGGCGGTGTTGATCACCCGGACGATACAGCCGACCGCGGTCTTCGGCCGCTTCCAGGCGATCGTCACGCTCAGCAGGAGGGTGGCCAGCGGGTGCTCACCCGGCGGCACGAGCCGGTGCGTCCCGGTCGGCTCCCGGACCCCGAGCAGCGCGACCAACCCGCCGACGACGACCAGGGCCAGCGAGCACCAGAGCGTGGCGTATTCGCCGATCCGTGGGACCGTAACACTGGCCAGCAGCGAGCCCAGGGTCGGCAGCCCACCCGTGAACGCGAACCAGAACCAGCCCACGGCGGTCCCGAGCCGCCCGGTGGGCGTGCCGGCCGTGATCCAGACCAGGAACCCGAAGGCAAATAGCGGATAGCCGAACCCGCGGAGCGCGTACAGCAGCATGACCAGCCGGTCATCACCCGACCTCACCCCGAATTGCAGGAACGCTACCTCGAAAACGACCCAGATGACCAGGCCGCCCCACATCACTTGCCTCGGACCCCAGAGGTCGGACAGCGCGCCCGAGAGCCAGGCCGCCACCGCCGCCGTGACGCCGTACGCGGTGAAGATCATGGCGACCTTCGGCTGGGAGATCCCCAGCGAGGTCAGGTACGGCGAGAGGAATCCCGACTCGACCCCGTCTCCGATCATGAAGAGGAGGAGCCCGACGTACCCCCAGGCCAGCGGGGGGTTGATGCCGATCCGGTCGACGAACGACCCCGGCGAGCCCCGCCCCTTCGACCCGGCGGTCGGACCGGCCTCGAAACCCGGATCAGCATCCTCGACCGTCTTCATCGGTAGTCTCCCCACCAGACGGCGCCCCTCGCCGACTCCAGACGTTCGCCCATCTCGTCCACGTCCGCGACGATCAGGTCGGGCGGGGTAGGGAGCGCGGGGGCGTCCTCGACCGTCGCTTCGCCGTGGAACACCAGCACCGAGCCGACGCCCGCCCTTCGGGCCATCATGACGTCGGTGTCCACCCGGGCGCCCACCAGGACCACCCGGTCCCTCGCCAGGCCGAACCGCCCGCAGAACAACCGCCTGCCCCGGGAGATCGTGCCGTCCATGTCGAGGGCGACGTGGACGATCGGGGAAAGGTCGCGGGCCGAGCGGCTCATGCCAGCTCCTCCCGCGCCGGCCATACGCCCCGCGGGCCGAACAAGCTGTCGAGCGCCCGGCCCATCAGGCCGAGCCGCACCGCGAAGTCGAGCACCGTGAACCGCCTCCGGATGGAGTAGGCCTGCTCGTAGGCGACTCGCAGACGATCGGGCGAAATCCCGATCTCCTCCGGCGCGGAGGGGCAACCGGACTCGCGGAGCATGGCCCGGGCCTCGGCGAACGGGATCAGGTGACGCGTTAGCCGTTCACGGACCCCCGGCCACGCGGCGACAACCCGGCCAATCTGGTCCCGGAGCGCATTGCGCGAGAGGTGCTTGGCGCGGACCTCCTCCCGGGCCTTACCGGCCAGCTCCCCGAGGCCGAACAGCACCGCGACCCTCGCCTCCACGTCTTCGAGACCCGGCCACGCGTTGACCACCTCCTCGGCGTCCTCCACGAGCACCTCGCGGCGGAGCAGATCATCGTAGAGGGCCAGGGACGCCAGAGTACCGATGCCCACCTTGAAGCCGTGGGACGGGGCGACCCCGTGGTGGGTGTGGTGCTGCATGTCCCAGAGGTGACTGAACTGGTGCTCGGCGCCCGAGGCTGGCCGGCTGGTCCGGACCGCCTGCATGGCGAACCCGCTCATCATCAGACCGTACACCAGCCCCAGGAGGCTTTCGGGCTCGCCCCGGTCAACCCCGCCGGGCGAGCCGACCCAGGCCCGGAGCCGGCCCTGGACGGTGTCCCAGGCCGCGGCGTCGATCGGCTCCTCGCCCGCGGCGTCGGCCAGGATCCAGTCCGCCCCGGCGACGTTCTTGGCCAGCAGGTCCGCGTAGCCCGACGCGTTCATCCCCCGGGGGGCACGGGCGATCACGTCGAGGTCGGCCAGCACGGCCCGGGGCGCGGGGCAGTCGAACGTTTGCTTCGACCCCTTCGCCGTGATCGACGCCCCGAAGGCCGTGTATCCGTCCATCGACGCCGCGGTCGCGACGACCATGTACGGCCGGTCCAGGCGATGGGAGGCGAGCTTGGTCAGGTCGTTGATCGTCCCCGACCCCACGGCCACCGGGACGGCCTCGACCGTTGCCAGGGCCTCCCGGAGTGCCTCGGCGTCTTCGATTCCAGCATAAACCTCGGGGCCCAGCACGACCGGGGGGACCCGGTCGCGGCCGGCGCGGCGGAACGCCTCCCGGACGTCCCGGCCGGCCGCCTCGAAGGTCCGCGGGTCGGCCACGATCACGGGGGCTGCGTCGCCGAATTGCGACGAGAAGACGCCGGCCACGTCGTGGCGGGTGCCGGCGCCGACGGCCAGGAAGTTCGTATCCCTGGCCGCCCGGAGGGCCCGTTCGAGTGATGGCTCGTCTTCGGAGAACGTCATCAGGTTCATCCACCCGGGGGACCAAGGATCGCCGGGGCGATACCGACCCGGACGAGCGCAGCGCCGTTCGAGCCCCCCTCCCCGGTCCCGGATGGCGTCCGCAGGGGGCCGGTCGCCGCACATCAACGCCCCGGCTCCACGGCCTGAGGTTTCCAGGGGCCTCGGAAGCCGCGGCATTATAACACGTCGTTTCCCCGTGGGGGAGAAGCAGGGGCCATTCGACGAGGGGCCCCGGTTTTTCAAGGTGGGGTCCGGACCTCGCACGTCGGGCCGGCCTTTCCGGGTTCAGGAACCGATCACCCTCCGGGACGTTGGTCGGCTGCGCCGCGGCGTGGGGGTGGTGGCCGCGTGGCCCGGCGCGGCACCCTGTGGAGACGACCCCGGCATGAACCGCCCTGTCCCCCTCAGCCCGCGCGTTGGTCTCGCTCGGCCCCTTCCGGGAGCCATCAGACTCCGGATGTCCCCGGGCTGGCGCGGGCAACGCGCGACCTCGACCCCAGATCGCTTGGGGCATGGGTCGGCCGCCAGGTCGATCCGACCGAACGGCGCAACGTCTCTGGCTTTCGCCCGACGATTGCGTTGTCCGGCATGGGTAGGAAAGACGCAGTCGCTTCAAGTGGGCAGCCCTCCCGGGGCGAGTTCACGGTCTGGTTTTCGACCGTCTCGACCCTGGGCGAGTGGTGAGGATCAGGCTACAGTTGGAATCCAGCGAAGGGCTTCGGAGCGGGACGGCCTGACTCGACCAACCCTGGCCCGATAGCGCCGAGGCATCCTGATCCGACGATCCACAGCAACGCCCAGCCAAGGAGGTTCTGCCGTGACGTCTTCCCGGACACCGAGAGCCGCGGGACGGAGCCTGCTCCGTGGCCGCAGCGCATGGGCGGCATGGGGTTGGCTCGGGGCGGTCGGCCTGGGGGGACTGGTGGCGGGGCTGGCGATGTTGCTGGTCCGGCCGCTCGGCGCCCAGATCCCGGCCGAAGGGGCAACGCCGCCGCACTGGATCTGGTATCCCGGCGAGAAGGCACCGGGTCGGGTGACGCGGTACTTCCGCAAGGCGTTCGCCGTCAAGGAGCCCTCGCGGCTCGCCATCGAGGTGTCGGGCGATGATGTCTTCACGCTCTACCTCGACGGAACCCCGCTCGCGCATGGCACCGACTGGAAGGCGTCGCAGACGGTCGAGGCCCGTGTGACGACCGGCCCGCACGTCCTGGCGGCGGAGGTGACGAACGCCGAGCCCGGCCCGGCGGGATTCCTGATGGCCGGCGGCGTGCTGCCGCTGGGGCAGGTCGTGCCGATCCACACGAACGCCTCCTGGAAGGCGTCGAAGACCGTTCCCGGCGGCGATGCCTGGACCAGGCCCGGGTTCGACGACGCGACCTGGGACGCCGCCGCGGACCTCGGCGTGGTCGGCACCGAGCCCTGGGCGGCGTTGACCCTCGGCGGCGGCGACGCTGGCGGTCGGTTCCGGGTGCCGGAGGGCTTCCGCGTCGCCCAGGTCGCGGCGCCGGGGTTGACCGGATCGGTCGTGACCTTCACGTTCGACCAGGACGGCGCCCCTTGCGTGAGCGTGGAGCGCGGGCCGGTCACCCGGCTGGTCGATGCCGACGGCGACGGCCGGTACGAGGGCAAGGTCGTCATCACCCCTCAAATGAGCAACTGCCAGGGGCTTTATTTCGACGTGGGGACCGACGGGGAATCCGTCCGTCTCTGGGCCGTCGGGCAAGGACCCAGGGGGACTGGCATTCACCAGCTCCAGGACGAGGACGGGGACGGCGTCTTCGAGAAGGTCCTGCACTACGTCCCGACCGACGGCATGGGTGAGCATGGCCCGCATGCGATCCTCCGAGGGCCGGACGGATTTCTGTATTACAACAATGGCAACCACGCTCACCTCAAGGTGCCGATCGACCCGGAGAGCCCGGTCAACGACGCATTCCGTTATGAGGGCGAGTTGCTTCCCCACTTCAACGACGCCCGCGGCCACGCCGCCGGGATCATGGCGCCCGGGGGCGAGATCTACCGGAGTGACGACGACGGCCGGACCTGGTCGCGGATCGTCGCCGGATTCCGCAACGAATATGATTTTGCCTTCAACGACGACGGCGAGGTCTTCACCTTCGACAGCGACATGGAGTGGGACTTCGGCCTGCCCTGGTACCGACCGGTCCGGGTCTGCTTCTGCCCGCCGGGCGCGGAGTTCGGCTGGCGCAACGGGTCGGCCAAGTGGCCCGCCTATGACCCGGACAGTCTGCCGGCGATCCTCGACGTCGGCCGGGGCAGCCCGACGGGGGTCGGCTTCTATCAAGGGAACGCGTTCCCGGAGAAATATCGGGATGCCTTTCTCTTTTGTGACTGGTCGCAGGGCCGCATCCTCGCCGCGAGCCTTCGACGCGCAGGCGGGGGCTACGAGGTCGCCGAGCAGTGGGAACTGGTGACGGGCCAGCCGCTGAACGCGACCGATGTGGAGGTTGGCCCCGACGGGATGGTCTATTTCAGCACCGGCGGTCGGGGGACGCTCGGAGGTCTGTACCGCGTGGCCGTCGTCGCGTCGCCGGAAGGACGGGGCGAGGCGGAGGCAACGATCGCGGGGGCGATCGGGGTCGGCTCGCCTCTGTCGAGTTTCGGCCGGAAGCGGCTTGCGGCGATCAAAACCGCGATGGGGGCGGATTGGGACCTGGCCCTCGATCAGCTCGTGCGCGACGAGGAGGGAGAGGCAGCCGAGCGCGTCCGAGCGCTCGATCTGATGACCCGGTTCGGTCCCCAGCCGGATGATGAGCTGTTGATCGGCCTGGCAAAGGACAAGGACGCCGATGTGCGGGCGAAGGCGGTGCAACTGCTGGGAATGCGGTCGAACCAGCTCGTGCGCGACGCGATCGCCGGGGCGCTCGACGACCCCGAGCCGTTCGTGCGGCGTCGGGCGTGCGAGGCCCTGGTGCGGTCGGGCGACCCGATCCCGGTCGAGCGGGTCCTGCCCTTGCTGGGCGATCCGGACCGCTGGGTCCGCTACGCGGCTCGGGTGACCGTCGAGCACGGCGACCCGGGGGAATACCGCGACGAGATCCTCGGAGCGAAGCCGGATCGGCGCGCATCCTCGGGATGCTGGCGCTGGTGCGGGCGACGAGGCTGGACGCGGTCGCTCAGGAGGACCTGCTCCGTCGGGAGCAGTCGCTCCTGGCGAAGCCGGTTGCGAATGGCGACCTGGTGGACCTGCTTCGCCTGATCGCGTTGACATTCCTCCTCGGGCCGCACGACGACCTCGCGAGGCCGTCGGCGGGCGCCTTGCCGTCCGAGTTGTTGCGAGTCTTCCGCGAGGCGGCCGACGATGAGGGCAATCGCCCGATCGCCTGGGAGTCGGCGCGGTTGCTGGCCTTCCTCGACGTGCCCGAGGCGGTGGACACGATCCTCAAGGCCCAGGAAGCGGCGGACGGCGAGCACGCCACACAGATTCACTTTGCCTATTGCCTCCGCGCCATGAAGAACGGCTGGAACCCGAAAAACCGGCGGCAACTCTGGGCCTGGTACGAGAAGGCGAGTCGCTGGGACGGCGGGTTCAGCTTCCTCGGATATCTGGATTTCATGGTTCAGGAACTCGTCGCGCGACTCACCCCCGAGGAGCGAGGCCGCTACCTGGCCGACGGCGCCGTCTTCCCGTTCCCGACACGCGTGCTGGTCCGCCGGCTCGACCCGGACGCGGAGCCCGATCGGATCGGCGAATTGACGCGGCTTTCTGCCCAGCTCGAAAAGGCCACGAACACCGGGGCCGCGAACGAGCTACGGGCCTTGATCCTGGAGAAGCTCGGCCAGAGCGCGCAGCCGGAGGCGAAAGCGGCGCTGCGGAGACTCGCGAAATCGGACCCGGACCGGCTCGGCTTGATCGCGCGGAACCTGGCGGCTCGGCCGACGGCCGCGGATCTGCCGGTCCTAGTCGCGGCCCTGGACTCGCGCGACCCGAACACGCTGGGTGCAGTCCTCAACGCGCTGGGCAAGATCGAGGCGAAGCCGGAGGGGCCGGAGGGGTTGCGGAACCTGATCCGGATGGCCCGGCGGCTCGGGCCGCCGGTCTTGCCGGCGCTCAATGGATTGGCGTCGCGGTGGACGGGAATGCCGGCGCCGGGGAGGGAGGTCGGGTTTGATCGGGCCTTGAAACTCTGGGAGGATCTTTATGCCGAGCGCTACCCGACCGGCCCGCCCCTGGCCGATGCCGGGGCCCTGGCGGAGCATCATTACACGCTGCCGCAACTGGTAGACGACGTCGTGAAATCGGGGCGCTGGAAGGACGGCTCGCCGGAGCGTGGCCAGGCCGTCTTGAAGCGGGCCAAATGCCTCGATTGTCACAAATTCGGCGACGCGGGCGCCGGCCTCGGCCCCGACCTGACCACCGTCTCCAGCCGGTTCCGGCCGGAGGAGGTGCTGGAGTCGATCGTCGAGCCGTCCAAGGTCATCAGCGATCAGTACAAGTCGGTGACGATCGCGACGGCCGACGGCCAGATCCTCAACGGCATGCCCGCCGGTGGCGACGCGAAGACGCTGGTCCTCCTGCTCTCCGACGGCACGAAGGTGAACATCCCGAAGGACGACATCGAGGCGCAAAAAGCTTCCGATGTCTCCGTGATGCCGGCCGGCCTGGCCGATACCCTGAGCGTGCAGGAGATGGCGGACTTGCTGGCGCTGTTCGAGGCGCAGCCGAAGGTGTCGGAGTAGAAGGAAGAGGGATTTCTCGCAAAGCCGCGGAGGACGCCAGGGACGCGCGCGGAGAGGGAAGGCCACGGGCCGTCGATTCTGGTCGGCAGTCTTTTCCGCATTCCTGGCGCCTTTGCGAGCGGTACGCTCATTCCTCCGGAGTCGGGCGGCGACGCAGAGCCTCCAACTCGTCGAGCACGCGGTCGAGCTTGTGTTCGAGGTCTTCGACGCGACGGTCGGTCGGGTGATCGCGGGCGAGGGAGGGGGAGTCGTCCACGAAGACGCGGTCGGATCGGACGGGATCGGTGGTGATCGTCCGACCTTGCGCGTCCTGCTCGACCAGGCCGAGCGATTCGTCGCTGAGGGTCTGGCGGAGGTGCTCGATCAGCGTGACTTTGATCTGGTCGCGGTTGAGGCCGGCGACGAAGAGGTTGCCGTAGAAGCCGAGGCTGATGGTGCCGTCGGGACGCACGAGGCGTTCGCCCGTGATGGGTCGGCCGGGCAGGGCTTCCAGGACCTCGATCATGAGGACGTCGCCGGGGCGGACCTTGCGGGGCTCGGCGTTGGGGGCTTCGAGCTGACGTTCCAGGTCGGCGATGTTCTTCGAGTGTTGCAGGACCACCGTGAGTCCTTTGTGAATCTCCAACTGGGTCTCCTCGATCTGGCGTCGGAGAAGGTCGATCGTCCGGTTCAGCCTGTCGAGATCCGGCTTGGAGTCGCCGTTCGTCACGGTTTGCTCATCGAGACTCAGGAGCCTCCGCCGCAGGTCGCGGAGCCGGATGCGGGCGTCCTCCATGGGCGTCCTGGGCGAGTTGCTGGTTGAGTCGGGCTTCCTCCAGGTCGGCGGTGATCTCACGGCGCCGCTCCTCGGTGATGGCGGGGGTGAGACCGGAGGCTTTCTCACGCGGGCCGACCGGCGCGGGGGCGGACGGGGTCGGGGCGGCGGTGGGCGTTGGGCCGGGTTCCGTCGGGGAGGGGGAGCGGGCCGGCGGGGAGGGTTCTGTCGAGGACGGGGGCGAAGCGGCGGGCGAGGTGGCGGGGGTGGGAGGGGCCGGGTGGTAGCGGCGGAGGACGACGAGCGTCTGCGACTGCGGAACGGGGGTGAACGACTTGGGCCGGGCGACTCCGATGCTGCCGTAGCAGACCATCAGGGTGTCGCCTTCGAAGTGATAGATGCCGTGGAGAGTGGACTGGGGTGCGGCACCGAGGCTGGGTAATCGGAGGTCGATGGCCTTCGGGGCCTGGGACGTGTCGAGCCGGTAATGGGCGTGGTTTGTCAGCGCGACGCGATCGCTGGTCGGCTCGGTAATGGCGAGGATGGGGAAGCTGTCGGCGGTGATCTTGACGGTGCGGACGGGGGCGGACGCGTCGTTTACGAGAATCAAGGGTGAGGGAATCATCTGAGGGCGGGCGGTGACGCCACCGGCGATGAAGCTGACGGTCCAGTCACCCTGGATCGCCTTCTGGTCGTCGCGTTGGATGACCTCGTCCCAGGGCGGGGTGATGTCGGCGCGGGCGCCGGGGAGGTCGAGCGCGGGGCCGAGGTAGCGGAAGGTGATGCGGCGGACGCCCGGTTCGAGGGGGGCGTCGAGGCTCGACGGCCGGTCGGCGCCGGGCTCGGCGAAGACGAGGGTGAGTCTGTCGCCACGGCGCTCATACACGCCCGGGAAGGACTTAACGCCGAATGACGACCTCTTTTGCGGAGGATTGTAGGGGGCAAAGCGAGGGATGAGGTCAATCCAGGCGGGGTGATGGGTCGTGTCGAGACGAAACTGCGTGAGCTGATCGGGAAACCGGCTTTCCGTGATGACGTTTTCCCCGAAGACGGCGATCTGTCCCTCCGGGGTCGTCGCGGACTCGTCACCGACCTGCTTGCTCAGGAGTTGCCAGGTGCCGGTGAGTTCGTTCTTCGTAGCCTCGGCCGTGGGGGAGGGCGTCTCGGCGAGGTCGGCAATCGGCGCGGGGGCGGGGGAAGGCGGTTCGGAGGGCGGGACCGGTGGCCTGATCCGTCGAAGGATGAGCAAGGAGCCGCCGATGCCGGACTCGCCGGTGAACGTGGTGGGTCGCTGGCCGGTCTCGGGCTCGTAACAGATCGTCAGCGTGTCACCTTCGAGTCGGTAGATGCCGGGCATCCAGGTCGAGTTGTCGTCGGACGAGACGATGTCGATGGTGGGTGGCTCGGCGTTGGGATTGATCCGATAGCGTCGGCGAGGGCGGAGGTGGATCGGTTCGCCGGGCTGGCCGGTGAGCACGGGCAGGTCGAGCGAATCGTGCCTGATCGGGAGCGTCAGGCCGGTCTGGCTGCGCCACTCGGTCTTGCCATCGATTTCGCTGGCAAGTGTCAAGAGTTCCCATTGACCGATGAGGGGGTTCTCCACACCGGGCGTGACCTGAGGCTCGACGGCGCGGGGCGGGGATGCCGTCGAGACCGGAGGATCGACGGTGGGCGCCGGGTCCGGCTCGTCGGGCGGCGAGCCGTCGCGGGTGAAGGCGCCGAGGCCGGCCGCGAGGAGGGAGGTGGTGAGGAGGACGGCGAGGGAGAGGGTCTTGAACTGGGTCCAGAACATGGAGGAGGCCACTCCTTTCATCAGGGAGAGGGCGGCGGCCGTAGCGAGGCCGGCGGTGGCGCGGCCGGTGGCGAGGGCGACGGCGGCGCGAGTGGTGGATTCGGCGAGGGAAAGGGGCACGGACGGCGCGGGCGTCGTGGGAGAGGGTGCGGAGGAGGAGAGCCGTCGAGAGGGTCAGGCCGCGGCGGGTGAGGCGGTCGCGGAGGCGATCACGGGCGCGCGAGAGGCGCCCCTTGACGGTGCCGAGGGGCCAGCGGAGGCGATCGGCGGCCTGCTCGTGGGTCAAGCCTTCGAGGTAGCAGAGGGCGACCGCGGCGCGGTACGACTCGGGCAGGCGGGCCAGCTCCTCGTGGATCGCGCGGGAAAGCTCGGGGTCGTGGAGGGGGACCTCAGGGGCCGGGGTCGCGTCCAGGGCCGCGACGTGGGGCGTCTCGCGATCGCGGAGTCGAGCCGCCTTGCGGTTGGCACGGACGGCCACGCGAAAGGCGACGCGGTAGAGCCAGGGGCCGAGTAGGTCGCGACCACGGATCGAACGGGCCTTGCGGGCGAGGAGCAGGAACGTGGCCTGGAAGGCGTCGTCGGCGTCGTGGGGATCGCGAAGCACGCGGCGGCAGACACCCAGGACCATCGGGCCGTGTCGGGCGACCAGCGCGGCGAAGGCGGCCTCGTCGCGGCGGGTCAGGAAGCGGTCGAGCAGTTGCGACTCGGTCAGGCCGGCGACCGTCCCCGCGCCGAAGAGGCGCTGGACCTGGCTCGCGGCGGCCCCGGGGATGGTGGCCATGCGTCCAATCCTCGCTGGGGGATCAACTCGACGGGCTCGTTACCGGGATTGAGGCGCGGAGAACCGGCATGGATACAGAATATCCGGAAAGTGCGACCTCTCGCAGAGGCGCGGAGTACGCCGAGGAAGCCAGAACGACAAGCGGGAGCCGGCAGGGTGGAGTGGCCAGGCAAGGGGCGGTTCCGGCGTTCTCGACCGTCTCCTTCGCGTCCCTGGCGCCCTGGCGAGAGACGCTTTTCCTGGTGAGATTCCCCGTTCTCGATTTGCGTTGAAGGCCGATCTGCGATACAATTTGTTTAACGCTTGCATAACGCCGGCCGGTTTTGCATGCGCAAGGGCCGGTCGGATTCTGAAGCAGGAGGGGGGGTAAGCCATGCTGACCATCCGCGGCCGGACTCAGGGACGATTCTGCGACGGCGTCTCTCGGCGCGACTTCCTGCGGGTCGGCGGCCTGGCCCTGGGGGGTCTGAGCCTGCCGCAACTGCTCGCGGCGGAGGCGAAGGCGGGGGTGAGGTCGTCGCACAAGGCGATCATCATGGTCTTCCTGCCGGGCGGTCCGCCGCACCAGGACATGGTGGACCTCAAGCCCGACGCCCCCGCCGAGATCCGCGGCGAGTTCAAGCCGATCCCGACGAACGTGCCCGGACTCGACATCTGCGAGCACATGCCCCGTCTGGCGCAGATCATGGACAAGGTCGCCGTGATCCGCACCCTCGTCGGCGCCCGCGGCGAGCACGCGGCGGTCCAGTGCCTGACCGGCTACCCGATGCAGGTCAGCCAGGTTCAGGGCGGGAGGCCGGCGCTGGGGTCGATCCTCTCCTACCTGCAAGGTCCGGTCGATTCGGCGGTGCCGCCGTTCGTGGGGCTCTCGCCGTCGATGGGCCATCGACCGTGGGCCGACAACGGCGATCCGGGATACCTCGGACTGGCTCACGCCCCGTTCACCCCGAACGGCGCCGATATGCAGGCGCTTCGTCCCGAAGGGCTCACCCTCGATCGCCTCGGCGACCGTCAGGGGCTCCAGGCGCAACTCGACGACCTGCGTCGCGACATCGACCAGAGCGGCACCCTCGAAGGGATGGACGCCTTCACCCGACAGGCGTTCGACATCCTGGCGTCGAGCAAGCTCGTCGAGGCGCTGGACGTCGAGCGGGAAGACCCCCGATTGCGGGCCCGGTACGGCATCGGCGACATGAAGCCCGTCGATGACGGCGGCCCCTGCTGCATGGACCACTTCCTCATGGCCCGCCGACTGGTCGAGGCCGGTGCCCGCTGCGTCACGCTCGGCTTCGGGCGCTGGGATTATCACGGCAACAACTTCGGCCAGTGCCGCGAACGCCTGCCCAAGCTCGACATGGCCCTCTCGGCCCTGATCGAAGATTTGCACGCGCGAGGAATGGAGAAGGACGTCACCGTCCTCTGCTGGGGCGAGTTCGGCCGCACCCCCAAGATCAATCCCCAGGCCGGCCGCGACCACTGGCCCGCCGTTAACTGCGCCCTGCTCGCCGGCGGCGGCCTCCGGACCGGCCAGGTCATCGGCTCGACCACCAAGGGCGCCGAGGTGCCGAAGGACCGCCCGGTCACGTTCCAGGAAGTCTTCGCCACCCTCTACCACACGCTCGGCATCGACCCCGCCACCACCGTCCCCGACCGCGGCAACCGCCCCATGCGCCTGCTCGACGAGCTGGAGCCGATCCGGGAACTCGTCTGAGGCGAAGATCTCTTTAGATTTTCAAGATTTCCTGTGGGGTGGGGTGGCATGCCCATGTCTTCGTGGGCATGTCCAAGTCCGCAGGGAGACTCACCGGGCCGAACATGCCCACGAAGACGTGGGCCTGCCACGCGGCCAAGAATGAGTGCGTCGTCGAAGACTCGACGCACCCTACAGGGACTCCAGGAACCCCGAAGCCCGACGTCACTTCGGCGGCTCGGCGGGTTTCTCCAGCTCGCCGGACCGCGCCCGCCGCTGCTCCTCGCTCATCAAGGAGGTCGGGTCCGCCGCGACCAGGTCCCCCTCCCGGAGCCCCTCGCGGACCTCGATCATCTCCTCGTTCGCCAGGCCCAAGTTCACGACCCGCCACTCGAAACCACCCTCGCGGGTCTTGACCGCGACCTGTGCCGTTTGGTCCTTGCGGTGATAACCGACAATCGCCCGGATCGGGACGCGGACGACGTTGTCGCGTTCGGCGACGTGGATCTGGACCTCGGCCGACATGCCTGGCCGGAGGGCCCGATTGCCTTCCTCGAACCGGATGCGGGTGGGGTAAACCTTCTTGTTCTGTCTCGCGAAGATGGTGGAACTCGGCACGGGGGCGACCTCGGTGACGACACCGGAGAAGACTGTCGTCGGGAAGGCGTCCACGCGGATGTGGACCGGCTGTTTGTACTGGATCTGATCGACCCAGGTCTCGCGGACCCAGGCGTTGACCTGCATCGGGGCGCGGATGTTCACGACGCTCAGGATCGGCTGACGCTCGCGGACCACCGCGCCTTCCTCGATGGACGGGCGGTTCGAGTCGCCGGGATGAGACGGGTCATTCGCATAAACGATCATACCTTCGTTCGGGGCGTAGAGCTTGGTCTTGTCGATCTGGCTGAGGAGCTTTTTGAGCTTGGACTCCTCCAGCTCGAAAGCCTGCTTCTTGAAGGACTCGTCGAATTTCGTGTGGATTTCCGCCCGTTCCAGCTCGCGCACCCGTCGTTTGTGGGTGAAATCCCTGTAGGTTTTGCGCTTCACCTTGGCCTGTTCGAGTGACTTCTTTCCCAGGAGGATCGCCCGTTCCGCGGTATCGAGGCGATCGAGGATCTCCAACTCGGCCAGGATGTCGGCCGGATCGAGACGGCGATCGGCCCGGATGTCCTCGATCTGCTCCCGGGCGCGTCGGGCCCGCTGGGCCCGGTCCTCGGCCTCCTCGATGGCCGACTGAGCCGCAGCGATCTTGCCTTCAAATGCGAACTCGTCTTGGACATAGATTCCCTTGGTATACTCGTTCCTGGAGGCCTCGGCCACGCTATGGGCCAACTGGGCGTCCAGGTAATCGGCCCGGGCACGCAGGACGGCTTCCTCCTGACCAACGACTCGATCCTTGAGCGGCGCCGAGTCGAGTTCGCAGACCAGGTCGCCCTTCTTGACCCGCGTCCCCTCGGGCAGGATCGAGAGGATGGTCGTCCGCCCCTCGACCTCGTTGACCAGGCTGGGGTCCCGGGTCGCCTCCAGCCTCCCCCGCTCGACCACGTCGAACGTCAACTTGCCGGTCGTCGCCTCGAAGACGGGGACGTCCACGGCTCGGGCGGTCGAGGACTTCGGCGACTGGGCGGCGGCCGGGTTCTCCGGGGACTTCGGGGAGGCGGGGCCGTCCCCCCAGGCGACCATCCCGGCGCCCGTGGCGGCGGTGATCGCGAGCAGGGTGAACGCGAGCGCGCGGAACTTGGCGAGCAACATGGTCTTCAACGCTCCTTTCGCGAGTGCGGCGACCGTCGCCGGGACCGTCCCGGCGGCCGTGAGGGTCGTGGCGAGGGCGATCGTTGAGCGGACCAGCGCGGCGGGGACGGCCGCCCGGATGCTGGCGGTGGTGAAGAACGCGGCGAGTCCAACCGCCGGGGCCAGACCGCGACGGATCAGGCGGGCGCGGAGCCGTTCGCGGGCACGGGCCAGGCGGCTCTTGACCGTGCCGACGGGCCAGCCGAGGTTGCGGGCCACCTGGGAATGGGTCTGACCCTCCAGGTCGCAGAGAACGACCGCCACGCGATAGCGCTCGGGAAGCCGGTCGATCTCCTGGTGGAGAATCCACTCCCAATCGCGGCTCTTGGCGGTTTCGCCTTGAGCCGCTTCCGAGGCCGCCAACTCGGCCGCCCGGCGCTCGTGGCGACGTCGGCGGGCGGCGACGGAACGGGCGCAGGAGGCCGTGCGGAGGGCGACCTGGTGGAGCCACGGGCCGAGCGAGTCGCGGACCCAGAGCCCGCGCGACTTGCGGAGGAGGACCAGGAACGTGGCCTGGAAGGCGTCCTGGGCGTCGTTCGGATCGTCGAGGACGCCGCGGCAGACGCGGAGGACCCTCGGGCCGTGGCGCTCGACGAGCAGGGCGAAGGCCCGCTCCGCCGCCTCGCCCCGGCCGGTCGCGAAACGCTCCAGAAGCTGGCCGTCGGTCAAGCGTCCGATCGCGCCCGACTCATAAATCATGCGGAGATGTTGCGCGATCGTGCCGTCTCGTCCATTCGCCAAGGGTCGGCCCTCCCCAAGGTTTTGTCTCCGAATTCCTCAGTAATGTCGCGCCAGCGGCCGACGGTTCCATCCTCTCATCCCGATCACCTCGCCAGGAGCGGCGACCGACCGCAAATCGTCTCCCCATCCCAACGACCGCTTCGTGGACCGTCGCACGCCCATGTCCTAAATTCCTCCCGAGGCTTCCACCTCCACCGTTCGTCGTCCGCCCCGAGGGAACCGGCGCCGAAGTCGATCCAGACGGGAACTTTCCTCCGAATGCCGCCACCATCGACGATGATCCACGGAACCGTCGTCCGCTCCCCGGGCCCGCGCCCACCCTGTCGAGAACGCCAATCGAAGCCAACCGCACATTCGTTCTAAATCCTGTTGGATCTCGCACTTAATGTCCGCTCTCTGGCCCCGTTCGGCGCACGCGCACCAACGCTCTGACGGCGGGAAGACCCGCGACCCGCGACCCTCTCCCCCGCGACCGAGCGGCCTGGGTGACCTGGCGCGATTTCCAAAGGAAGCCACCTGCCATTCTGGCAGGCTCCGAAGCTCGCGTGTCGTGCCTTGTGCGCGGGTGGCCGATCGACGATAATTGTCGTTGGAGGATTGTTGGACCTCACACCACCGTGATGTCGGTACGGACCGGGAGGGATTGATGCTGACCATCGGCGGACCGTCCCACGGCGGCTACTGCGACGGCGTCTCGCGGCGCGATTTCCTGAAGATCGGCAGCCTGGCACTTGGCGGCTTGAGCCTGCCGCAACTGCTCGCCGCCGAGGCCCAGGCGGCGCCGGGGAGTCGCTTGAAGCACAAGGCGGTCATCATGGTCTTTCTGGCCGGCGGGCCACCGCACCAGGACATGGTGGACCTCAAGCCTGACGCCCCCGCCGAGATCCGCGGCGAGTTCAAGCCGATTCCGACGAACGTGCCCGGCATCGACCTCTGCGAGCACATGCCCCGACTCGCCGGCTTGATGGACAGGATGGCCGTGATCCGTTCGATCGTCGGCTGCCGCGACGAGCACACGGCGTATCAGTGTCTCACCGGCTACACCGAGACGCCCTTCAAGCGCCAAGGAAGGCCGGCGCTCGGGTCGATCGTCTCGTACCTGAACGGCCCGGTCGATCCGGCGATCCCGCCGTTCGTCGGCCTCTCGCCCAAGACCCGCGAGGCCCGCTGGGGCGATCCCGGCAACCCCGGCTACCTCGGCCTCGCCCACGCCCCCTACGCCCCGAATCGCGGCGAGACCGTCGATCTGGCCGAGACAGGCATCACGCTCGACCGACTCGGTCGGCGACGCGCCTTGCTCGATCAGATGGACGACCTCCGTCGGCGCTTCGAGGGCCTGGCCGACACCTTCGAGGGGACCGACGCCTTCCACCGCGCGGCCTTCGAGATCCTCACCTCAAGCCGCCTGCTGCACGCCGCTCGACGTGACCCGCGAGGACCCGAGGCTCCGGGCTCGCTACGGCATCGGCGACATGAAGAACGAGGCCGATGGCCCGCCCTGCTGCATGGACCACTTCCTCATGGCCCGCCGGCTAGTCGAGGCCGGCGCCCGCTGCGTCTCGATCAGCTTCGGACGTTGGGACACCCACGGCAACAACTTCAAGTCGAACGCCGAGCGCATCCCAAAGCTCGATGTCGCCCTCTCCGCCCTGATCGAGGATCTGCACGCCCGCGGCCTGGATCAAGACGTGGCGGTCGTCGTCTGGGGCGAGTTTGGCCGCACGCCGAAGATCAACAAGGGCGCCGGCCGTGATCACTGGGCCCGCGTCTCGATGGCGATGCTCGCCGGCGGCGGATTCCGGACCGGCCAGGTCATCGGTGCGACCGACCGCGACGCTGCCGAGGCCAAGGACCGCCCGGTGCACGTCCAGGAGGTCTTCGCCACGCTCTATCACCACCTGGGTATCGGACCCGATACGACCGTGCCCGACCAGAGCGGCCGTCCGATGTACCTGCTCAACCGCGAGCTGTTCCACCCGCTGCCAGAACTGGTCGGCTAGCGAGCGGCTCCCAACCGGCTCCGCCCGCCGCGACCTTTGGCGATACGTTGTCCACTCCGATCAGAGTCAGAGTCCGGCCCCACCCGCATTCTTCCGCTTGCGCGGATTGCGAGCCCCGTGAATCTTCCGACGGCGGCCCTTGGCGATGGGTGAGCTATCCGCCTTCTTGCGCCACTTGTAGCTCTTGCGGTGCTTGTTCTTGGACTTCATCGTTCGTACCCCCGGATAACGTCCCGATCACGCGAGAAAGGGTCGTATTATCCCTTCCCGCGGCCCCGCGATCAAGGCGTCTGCCCGCTGGGACACTCTCCGGAACTCCCTGGCCACGAGCCGCCGTGCGCCGGTGCCTCGATTGTGTGCTATAATTAACCCTGTCCCCTTGGTCGTCCGGCCGTCCTCCGGCCCGTCCGATCCTGGCGAGATGTCGCGACGCTTCGGCGCAGTCCCAGGCGCCGAACGAACTTCAAAATGGGCAATATCGGCCTTCTAGTTTTCTGTCCCATAATGCTTTACGCCCAGCAGTCGACGGCGGCCGAAAGCGTCCCTCCGGCGTCCTCACGTCGTCCCGCGGGCGTTCCTGAGACGTCGCCTGGGCGTTCCGAATCCATCCCGCGCGTCTGCAAGAGGTCAAAGAAAGCGGTCTCTGTCCTCCGGTCGGGGCTGCCCACGACGGCCGCTCGGCGGGTGTCCGCCTCAGCCGGAAACGTTGGACCGGTCCCGCCATGAACCCTGGGAATCCCATCCTCGGCGGGGAATACCCTCGCCTGGCGCGAGCGGGTAGGATGACGCCGGCCGTTGAGCAGAGGCCGCGGCATCCGACAGCCGAGCCACCCGAGTCGAGAGGCGTGTTCCATGAGCCTGAGGACATCGGACCAGCCACGAGTCACGATCACCCGGCGGCACTGGGTCGGCCTGATCTTCCTCCTGAGCCTGCCGAGCCAGGTGGTTTGGGCCGATGAGCCGACGAGCCCGCGACACCCGAACGTCGTGTTCCTGCTGGCCGATGATCAGCGGCCCGACACCATCCACGCCCTCGGCAACCCGGTCATCCGGACCCCGAACCTCGACCGCCTCGTCCGGGAAGGGACCGCCTTCACCCGCGCCGTCTCGCCCAACCCGCTCTGCGTCCCCAGCCGCGCCGAGATCCTCACCGGCTGCTCCGGCTTCAAGAACGGCGTGCTGCCCCCCTTCCGCAACCGTCTCGACTCCGACCTGGTCACCTGGCCCGAGGCGATGCGACGCGCGGGTTACCGCACCTACCACGTCGGCAAGTGGCACATTAATGGGCGGCCGACCACGCGCGGCTTCGACGCCAGCCGCGGCCTGTTCGCGTCCGGCGGGCCGGCCGGACCGGTCCGGCGCGACGCCCGGGGCCGGGAGATCACCGGTTACCTCGGCTGGGTCTTCCAGGACGACGACGGCCACCTCGACCTCGACCCAGGCGTCGGCCTGACGCCCGGCATCGATGCCCGGTTCGCCGACGCCGCCATCGACTTGATCCGGCAGCCGCACGACCGTCCTTTCTTCCTCCACGTCAACTTCACCGCTCCCCATGACCCGCTCCTCGTACCTCCGGGTCGCGAGAACGCGTACGATCCGGCCGCGATGCCGCTACCCGCGAACTTCCTGCCCGAGCACCCGTTCGATCACGGCAACCTCCGCGGTCGCGACGAGCAGCTTCTGCCCTGGCCGCGAACCCCCGAGATCGTGCGCGACGAGCTGGCCCGCTACTACACGCTCATCGCCTTCCTGGACGAGCAGGTTGGCCGCATCCTGGAAGCGCTCGAGGAGACCGGTCAGGCCGGGCGGACGATCGTCGTCTTCTCCAGCGACCACGGCCTGGCCATCGGCAGCCACGGTCTGCGGGGCAAGCAGAACCAGTACGAGCACAGTGTCGGCGTGCCGCTGATCTTCCGCGGCCCCGGCATCCCGGCCGGCCGTCGTCGCGACGCCCAGGTTTACCTGCGGGAACTGTACCCCACGGTCTGCGAGCTGGCGGGCGTCGCGATCCCCGGGTCGGTCGAGGGTCGCAGCCTGGCCGGAATCATCCGTGGCGAGACAGACGCCGTGCATGAGCAGATCTTCGGCTACTTCGGCGACGTGCAGCGCATGGTCCGCGGCGACCGCTGGAAGCTGATCGCATACCCGAAGGTCCACCGTGTCCAGTTGTTCGACCTGGTGCAGGACCCCTGGGAACGAGAGGACCTGTCGAACGACCCCCGCCATGCCGAGGTGGTCGAACGATTGCGTGACACGTTGCGGACCTGGCAAGCTCAAGTCGGGGACCCGCTCGCCGCGGACTGATCCGGCCGCTCGCCACTGGGTCACCTTTTGACATCGGAGTGACGCAGTTGGCCCTTTCGCCTAAGCTTTGGCCGATGCCGGAAGCCGTAGGTCCGACTTCAGTCGGGCCGGAAGTCCAGGAAAGCCAGGAATTTGCTGCCCGACTGAAGTCGGGCCTACTCCGCCCGGTGACGCCAACTGCGTAAATCCTCTGACAGTCGCGGAGGAACGATGGGAGTCGATGGCAAGGTTGTGATTGTCACGGGCGCGGGTTCCGGGATCGGCCGGGCCACCGCCCACGCCCTGCTGCGCCAGGGCGATTCGGTCGTGCTGGCCGGTCGCCGACGCGAGGCCCTGGAGCAAGCTGCCGCCGAGGCGGGTCCATCCGCCATGCGGGCGATGGTCGTACCAACCGACATCACCGATCCGGCATCCGTGGACGCTCTGTTCGACACCACGCGGGCCGCCTTCGGGCGGCTCGACCTGTTGTTCAACAACGCCGGCACCAGCGCCCCGGCCGTCCCCCTGGAGGCGCTGACGGTTGAGCAATGGCGGCAGGTCGTCGATGTCAATCTGACCGGCGCGTTCCTCTGCACCCGGGCTGCCTTCCGGCTCATGAAGGAGCAAGTGCCCCGCGGCGGCCGCATCATCAACAACGGCTCGATCTCGGCCCACACGCCCCGCCCACACTCGGCGCCCTACACGGCCACCAAGCACGCGATCACCGGGTTAACCCGCTCCACGGCCCTGGACGGCCGGCGCTTCGACATCGCCTGCGGCCAGATCGACATCGGCAACGCCGAGACCGAGATGACAGCCCGGATGAAAGGCGGCGTGTTGCAGGCCAGCGGGGAGATGGCCGTTGAGCCGACGATGGATGTGCAGCACGTGGCTCGTGCCGTGCTGTACATGGCGAGCTTGCCTCTCGACGCCAACGTGCTGTTCCTGACCGTCATGGCCACACAGATGCCCTTCGTCGGCCGGGGTTGAACGGGCGTTTCTCTGGCGACTCGTGCCGTGCGCGACCGACCCAGGGCCGCGATCACCGCCGCCACCGTGTCAAAAACAACCCGCATGCCGACCTCGACCCGCACGATCCCGTCCACTGATCGCGGTTCCGCCTGGCCCTCGTCAGCAGCTCATAGAGACCCAACGATGGCTCTGCTTGTCCTTGATCGGGGTGGCGGCTCGTTCTGCGCGGGTGTGTTGCGTGACCGGCCTCTGGCCCTCGGTACGGACCCAGGCTTGGGCCTGAACCGTCTCCAGCGGCGTGCCATCGGGGCGAAGGCGTGCAGCCGACGCAAGAAGAAGCCGCCGTGGGCACCGTCGTCGAACGGACCGGCGCCGACGACGGCGGAAGGGGGCACCGGGTCGAGGGACGCTGGCCGAGGAGAAGCCGCCGATCTTCGGGATCATCCCGCGGGGCGGTCCGATCGTCATCCACATGCTGGCCGACGTCAAACAGAAGAGCATCGCCCTGTTGATCAAGACGACGATCACCCCGGGAACGGATGCCGATACCAATGAGTACACCATCTCGGCCCGGCTGTCGCAGTGGGGCGACCCGCACCATACCGTTTGCCATGCGTCCAGCGAGTTCGCCCGAGACGATGACGGGGACGGATCTGCCCGCCTTCGACCATGCGACTACCGACTGCGTACTGACGGCCTTGGTCTCCGGCAATCCGACCAAGCGCGAACAGCTCGGTAATCGCTACGGCGTCCAGCACACCTATTCCTATGAGGACTACGAAGATTATCTGAATCGCGATGACGTGGATGCAATTTACATCGCCTTGCCGAACCCCATGCACCGCGAGTTCACCGAACGAGCCGCCCGCGCCGGCGTGCACGTCCTCTGCGAGAAGTCGATGGCGATCACGGCGGAGGACTGCGAGGCCATGATCCGGGCCTGCGACGACGCCGGGGTCAAGCTGATGATCGCCGACCGGCTCCACTTCGAGGAGGCCAACCTCCAGGCGATCGAGGCGGCGCAGTTGGGCCAGCTCGGCGAGCTACGGTTCTACCACGCCGTCAACGTGCAGCAGGTGGCGCCCGGCAACGCCCGGCTCGACAAGGAGCGCGGCGGACCGCTCTACGACCTGGGCATTTACTGCATCAACGCCGCCCGCTATCTCTTCGGCGACGAGCCGGAGGTGGTCGTCTCGCTGAGCGCGAACAAGGGCGAGGAGCGGTTCTCGGAAATTCATGAGCTGATCGCCACCGTCTTTCGCTTCCCCGGCGAGCGGCTGGCGACGTTCACCTGTGGCTTCAGCAACCCGACGATCGGGACCTACTGGATCGTCGGCACCAAGGGCGAGTTGCTCCTCGATCCGGCCTTCCCGTACCAGGGCGGCATGAAGTATTACCTGACGCTCGACGGCAAAGCCACGGAGAAGTCGTTCCCGGCGCGCGACCAGTTGCGCCGGAGCTGATCGAGTTCGCCCGCTGCATCCGGGAAGACCGCGACCCGGAGCCCTCGGGGGCCGAGGGCCTGGCCGACGTTCGGATTGTCCGCGCGATCCATCGCGCCGCGGAGACCGGCCAGGCGGTCCGGCTGGGCGAGTTCCAAAAGCGACGGTGGCCGTCGCTAAAGCAGGAGATGACCTATCCGGCCATCTCGACGCCCCCACTGGTCGAGGCGGCGGACCCGTTCCACGCCCAGGTCCGACGAGGCGGCCATGCTCGATCAGACGGACGAAACCGAGAACACGGCGCCTCGGGAGCGCGAACCGAAGAAGAAGCCCCGGCTGATTCTGGAGCAGGAAATCCGGGAAGGCCGGGA